>NZ_JPUA01000001.1:0-113993 GCF_002211105.1 Halomonas campaniensis
AGGCTTTTACACCTTATGCACCGCTGGTAACGCTTGGCGTCCCCGGCAGCGGATGCGTACTTTACGTACTCAAAGCCGGGTTGGCAAGCGGTTTTGTAGAAAAATTACAGATTGTCCGCCATACGTGGATGAAAGCCCTTCGGCACCAGCCTGATTGACGGTTACACTAGCGCTATCTACCGCTCTTTCCACCACTGTGCCGAGGATCGCTATGAGCCACCACTTATTAACTGTCGACTCATTAAACCGCGAAAGCGTAGACCACTTACTGCGTGTGGCTGCGCGCATGGAGCCGATTGCTCAGCGACGCCAGGTAACCCGAGTATTAGAAGGCGCCGTACTCGGTAATCTGTTTTTTGAAGCGAGTACCCGTACGCGAGTAAGCTTCAATGCTGCCTTTTGCCGTTTGGGAGGCAGTGTGTGCGATACCACGGGCTTTACCTTCTCTTCCATGGCGAAGGGTGAATCGCTATACGATACCAGCCGCGTGATGAGTGGCTACTGCGATGCCATTGTCATGCGTCACCCTGATCAAGGTTCGGTGGCGGAGTTTGCCGCGGCGACCAATGTACCGGTGATTAATGGCGGCGACGGCCCTGGGGAGCATCCCAGCCAGGCACTACTCGACCTGTATACGATTGACAAAGAGTTTCAACGCCTGGGTAAATCGCTGCCCGGTGCACACATCTTACTCACCGGCGACTTGAAGTATGGCCGTACCGTACATTCACTGATTAAGCTTTTATCCCTTTATGACCCACTGCGCATTACCCTGGTGTCGCCGCCGGGCCTTGAGATGCCTTCCAAACTGATTGACTTAGTAGCCTCTCGCGGCCACCGCATTGAGCAGCGAGATTCACTCGCTAGTGATTTTGCCGATTTAGATGTGGTGTACACCACGCGGATACAGAAGGAGCGCTTTACCGACGAGATGAATGAGAGCTTTCAGGGGCTCTCTGACGACTTTATGGTTAACCGCGATTTTCTCGATCACCGCTGCAGCCAAAGCACCATTGTGATGCACCCGCTGCCCAGGGATAGCCGCCCCGGCGCCAATGACTTAAACGTCGACCTTAACGGCGCCCCCCGTCTGGCGATTTTCCGTCAAACCGATAACGGTATCCCCGTGCGAATGGCGATTTTCGCGACGCTGCTCAATGTCGATGAACTAATCGAAAAAGAGCTACGCCCCGTACGCTGGTACGTACCCACCCAAACGGGCACGCTGGATCGATAAAGCGCAAAGGTTAAGGAGAGGAATTCAAGACAGGCATTATAGAGAGAGGCGCCCGCCAGGCAGGCCTTCCTGGTGGGCGAACCAGCCTTCAAGAATAAGAATAGCCGCGATGCCATCGACACTGTCCTGACGATAGTTGCCTTTATGCCCCGCCTCGCGAGCGATCATTTTTGCTTCCCGCGTGGTGCCACGCTCGTCTACCATTTCACATGGCTTGCCAAAACGGCCATGTAAACGATTTCCGAACTTGCGAGCGCGGGTGCTCATCTCTGATTCGCTACCATCCATATTCAGTGGTAGCCCCACCACTAACAGATCCGGCTGCCACTCGTTAAGCAACCGCGCCACCATATTCCAGTCGGGGATTCCATCCCGCGCCGTCAGGGGGGGAAGTTCGCGGGCGCTGCGCAGTAGCTCGTTGCCCACCGCCACACCGATACGCCGAGTGCCGTAGTCAAAGGCCAGGATTAAGCGCTGCCTCGCTTCGGCCATCAGGCGTGCCCCGCGTCTCGGGTCATTAGGTTAAGATCAATACCCAGCAAACCTGCCGCCGCGGTTAAGCGTTCAACGGGCGGGGTATTGAAGAGCACGCTGCCCTCGGCTTCTACCGTTAGCCAGCTGTTCTCCTTTAGCTCCTCTTCCAATTGCCCTACTTCCCAGCCCGCGCAACCTAAGCAAACTAAAAAGTGCTCTGGCCCCTCGCCGGCAGCAAAGGCCTGGAGAATATCCAGCGAAGTGGTCAATGCAATGCCATCCTCCACCTGGATACTCGAATCCCACTGCTGGCTATCGCCAACATGCAGAATGAAGCCACGGTCTTTATGCATCGGCCCGCCGTAATAAACCGGCGCATTACGGTGCGGACTTGTTTCACCGCCTAATTCCAGCTGATCAAACAGTGCATCGAGCGTGATCTCTAACGGTCGGTTAGTAATCACCCCCATGCAGCCATTGTTATCGTGATCGCAAAGATAGATAAGACTACCGGCAAAATTAGGATCTTCTAAATGCGGCATGGCCATTAGAAAGTGATGTTTCAAACTTTGCATGCGTCTCCCACTGCCTGCCGGCATCCCGGCAGGCATAGCGTAATAAGTGTCATTATAAGAGTTAAGCCGTGCTTAGGCTAAGCGACGCTCGATAGCATCCAGTAGCGAACCGGCAATATTGGTGCCCCGCTGATCATCAATTTCACGCACGCAGGTAGGGCTGGTGACGTTGATTTCAGTAATATAGTCACCGATGACGTCTAGACCCACGAACATTAGCCCCTTTTCACGAATCATTGGCTGTACCTGCTCAATTAGCCAGTGATCACGATCGGTAAGCTCGCGGCTAACACCCCGCCCACCGGCGGCTAAATTGCCACGAGTCTCGCCCGCCGAGGGTATACGCGCCAACCCAAAGGGAACGGGCTCACCATCGACCAACAAGATACGCGTATCGCCATCCTTAATTTCCGGCAGGTAGCGCTGGGCCATAATTTGCCGCTGGCCGCGCAAGGTAAGCTGCTCAATGACCGCGCCGATATTACGGCCTTCCGGGCCAATATGGAAAATACCGGTGCCGCCCATGCCATCCAGAGGCTTGAAGATGACGTCGCCGTGCTCCGCGTGGAAGGCGCGCAGCACATCATCTCGGCTGGCCACGAGCGTCGGCGCGCAGCACTGTGGAAACTGTTGCGCAAACAGCTTCTCATTACACTGCAACAGCGCTGCCGTGGGGTTAACCACCAGCACACCCTCACGTTCCGCAAAACCTAATAAATGCACGGCATTAGTAAAATCGGCATCGACGGGCGGGTCTTTACGCATCAGCACCACATCCAGCTCAACCAGCGGTCGCGCTGAGGGTTCGCCTAAATCGTACCAGTGGTTCGGATCACGATGCACCGTTAACGGCCGCATACGTGCGTAGGCTTGCCCTGCATTCAAGAAAAGATCCTCCTGCTCCATATAGTGCAGGGTGTAGCCGCGATCCTGGGCGGCCCATAGCATGGCCATGGTGGTGTCTTTCTTGTAAGCGATGTCGCTGATGGGATCCATCACAACGCCGAGCTGCAGATTTGATTGGCTCATCGGGGCACTATCCAAACATGAACAATAGAGGCCCAGTATGCCGCACTGCCCGCTAGGCTCCAACTGCCCTAGCTCACTACTCGCTGAGCGCGCCAGGCACTAAACGAATAGCGTCAGGCTCCAGGGTAATTAACTGCTGCTTATAAAGCCGTCCAATGGCCTGTTTATAGGCGCTTTTACTCACCCCTAAACGGGCCTTAACTTCATGAGCAGGGCTTTTATCCCCCAGCGCCAAATAGCCGCCGCTTTCACGCAATGCCTGCAGTATCTTATCGCCCACCACATCTAAACGAGCAGCACCTGGCGGTAGCAGCGAGATATTTAGGCGACCATCATCACGGCGCTGCTTTACATAGCCCTTGACTGATTGGCCACGGCGCAATGGTTGAGTGACGTCGTCCTGGTAAATAAGGCCCCAGTAGCGGTGATTCACCACCACCTTCATACCCAGATCAGTACGCTCCGCCACCACGACGGCGACTTCGTCACCCTTTTCCATGGCCCAGGCGTCATCGGTCAAAAAACGATCCAGCTTCATCGACGCCACTGGCCGCCCCTGGTCGTCGCTGTACAGCATGACCAACACACGTTTGCCGGGATCAGGGCGAAAGTGCTGCTCGCTAAACGGCAGCAACACATCTTTCGGCTGCCCCCACTGCAAAAACGCGCCGATGTTATTGACGGCCGTGACCGTTAGGTACGCCACTTCTCCCAACTGGGCGGCTGCATCGCTGGCGGATCGGGGGGATGAGTTTGACTCACGCACCATGGGTAACGTCCTTCAAGGAAATAGACCAACATTATGGTGCCTGACACCCACAGGGCAAAGCGAGATAGCATCTTTTAGTGGTTGAAAGCATGCCTGACGCCTGAAAAAGCAAACACTCCACAACCTGCTACTATCAAAAACACTAGACAAAATTAGGCGTAGGGGGGCGAACATGGAAGGGTTCACGCTTTTTGATACGGTCGTTTTGATTGGTTACATCAGCTTAATCGCCTGGATTGGTTCACGCTTCGGTAAAGATCAGCATAACCCTGAGGACTATTTTCTAGGCGGCCGCAAAATCCCTGGCTGGGCCATCGGTCTTTCGGTTATGGCAACCCAAGCCAGCGCGATCACCTTTATCGGGGCGCCGGGCTGGGGCTTCGAAGGTGGTCTTGAACGCTTGGTGACCTTTATCAATGTGCCCCTAGCCATGATTGTATTGATTTTGGTGCTGGTGCCTATTTTTCACCGTGCAGGCATCTACAGTATCTACGAACTGCTGGAGCGTCGTTTCGGCCCAGCGACGCGAACCCTTACCGCCCTGCTGTTTCTAATTGCCCGCGGCCTAGCCACGGGCGTGGTGCTCTATGCGCCAGCCCTCGTGCTTGCCGTAGTAACCGGCTGGAGCGTTAACCTCACCATTATCATTATGGCGGTACTAGCCATCACTTATACCGTGATGGGCGGTATCAGCGCGGTAATTTGGACCGATGTGGTGCAAATGTTCGTACTCTGGCTTGGCGCACTGTTAAGCATCTTCTTTTTAGTCACCAGCCTGCCTGACGGTTGGGGCGATGTCTTCGACTTCGGCGCGGCCAGCGGCATGTTCAACGCCATCGACTTGTCCTTCGACCCCAGCGTAACCTACTCGCTATGGGCCGGGCTGTTCGGTGGCTTTTTCCTCCATGTGGCCTACTTCGGCACCGACCAGAGCCAAATTCAGCGCGTGCTCTCCAGCCCATCAGTGCTTGATGCTCAGCGCTCGCTGCTGATCGGCGGCTACTTGCTGATTCCCCAGATGCTGCTGTTTCTATTTATTGGCGTCATCCTGGCCACCTATTACCAGCAGCATGGGCTAACGCCCCCCGAGGATCTTAATGAGCTGCTACCCCGCTATGTGGTCAGTGCCTTTCCCTCAGGTATGGCCGGGCTGGTAATTGCTGGGGTGTTTGCCGCAGCGATGTCGAGTCTCGACTCGGCGCTCAACTCGCTTTCGGCGGTGACCGTGCGGGATTTTTATAGTCGCTATATCAAACCCAATGCCAGCGATGCTCACTATCTGAAAGCATCACGAATGGCCACCATATTTTGGGGTCTTTATGCCACCCTGTTTGCTTTCTTCGCCGGTAATCTTGGCCCGGTGATAGAGGCGGTCAACCAAATCGGCTCGTGGTTTTACGGGGCGCTACTGGGTACCTTCCTATTGGCTATTTTTAGCCACCGCTCCAACGCACGGGGAGCGATGGCCGGGCTGATTGCCGGCATGCTCTCCGTATGGTGCGTCTCTTCGCTACTCGATATCTCGTGGCTGTATAACAACACGGTCGGTGTAGCAGTTTCGATGAGCGTTGGCTATCTCGTTAGCCTGTCAGCACCTGCACCCAGCCAAGATCAGTTAAGCGATGTGATGATGGCCGAAGCGGCGCCGGATATGCAGGCCGTGCTGGCGGCCAGAGCCGATAATGCCGAGGTGATTGGCAAGGAGGCGCGGTTAACCCGTCGTCGCTGTATCGGCCTATTCGCTTGGTTTTGTCTCATGCTGGGCATGCTAGCGCTGCTGCAGGGGTGGGCAAATGGCTGAGCATCTAATACTTTCCAGGCAGATTGACGAAGAGGCCGCCAAAAAGCGACTACAGCGCCTGGGCGCAACGGCCTGCGAGCCTGCTTGGGTCAGCCTCTGGGCGGCAGCGTTAGGGCTGCCAAATGGCACACCAGGTGCTTGGTTACTCTCCGCACAGAAAATGCGCCGGGCGCTGCTAATAGTGGGTGCTGAACTGCCCGCTCAGACCACTGCCATCGATACTGAGCTTAGAATTGAGAGCGGTCTGCCGCCAACGCCAGAAGCGCTGAACCGACTGTGGCTATGGGAGCGCATGGCGACACCTCGCCATTGGCGAATTCAGGTGCTGGATAGCGCACCAACGTCAATATGGTTGCCCTGCTGGCTGGGCTATGCGCGTGGCCGGCAACACCGCTTGCTGGTAATCAGTGGCCTGTCAGGTGAACCGCTGCCGATGCTTAAACCCATCGTGCTTAAGGGCCTTGAGCAGGCATATCGAAATGGATCGGAATCAGAGACAAAGAGTTCAGGGGTAAACAAACGAAGGGAAAAAGCAGTTTGATAAGGCCTTGGCAGGTAGTAAGTACTTACAAATCGCCAAAGTAGTGCTGCAGCAGCGAAAGTGCCACAACAGGAGCCGTCTCTGTACGCAACACCCGCGGGCCGAGAGTCAGCGGCGTAAAGCCAGCGGTTTGGGCAGCGGCAATATCACTCTCGCTTAAACCGCCTTCAGGGCCGATAAGCAGCGCTACCGACGCCGGGCGGTCTTGGCGATCAAACGCATTGCCGGTCGCTAGATGCAACATCAAGCGCAGCGGCTCCTGACGCGCTTCAAGCCATGTTGATAACGGCATCGGTGAATGCACTTGGGGCACCACCGCACGACCACTCTGCTCGCAAGCGCTAGCAGCCACCGCCTGCCAGTGGGCGAGCTTTTTATCTTCACGGTCGCCCTTTAAGCGAACGTCACCGCGCTCGGTATACAGCGGAGTAATCGCCGCAACGCCCAACTCGACGGCCTTCTGAATGGCGTAATCCATTCGGTCGCCTTTAGAGATGGCCTGGCCTAAATGGACAGACAGCGGCGATTCACCACTGCCCGACCATACCGCTTCGACCCGCGCTAGCGTCTGCTTGCGGCTAACTTCCGCCAAGCGCACCCCCGCCTCAAGACCTTGGCCGTCAAATAGCACCAGCGGCGCGCCTTCACCCATGCGCAATACGCGGGTGATATGGCGCGCCGGGCCGTCAGGCAGTACGACGTCACTGCCTGCTACGAAAGCAGCAGGCACATAGAGTCGTGGCATTTTGCCATGCCGAGCATACCAATCAGCGGCGTGCGTTTCAGACGACATCGCTTAGTGGGTATTCTCTTCTGCTTGCTTGGCTTCGCGCTGCTTACGCTGGGCGTACATCGCTTCGAAGTTAACCGGTGCCAGCATCAGCGGCGGGAAACCGCCACGGTTGACCAAGTTATCCACGCACTCGCGGGCATAGGGGAACAGCAGGTTAGGGCAGAAGGCACCTAGAGTCTGATCCAACTGCGCACCTTCAATACCGGCAATACGGAAAAGGCCTGCCTGCTCCACTTCCGCTAGGAAAGAGGTAGTGCCAGTTTCGTTGTCGTTCACCTGGGCAGTGACTTTGACCACCACTTCATACTGGTCATCAGCAATTTTAGTGCTGGTGGTATTAAGATCCAGGTTCACCTTGGGTTTGAACGCCTGCTTGAACACCGAGGGCGAATTAGGCGCTTCAAAGGAAATATCTTTTACATAAATACGCTGCAGCGAAAATTTGAGCTGCGGTTTTTCGTCCGCCGCGGCGCCTGCCTGCGGGGTGTTGTTATCTTCCGCCATGAGAAAACTCCTGATTGTTGATTAAATAAAGCTAGCGTTGATTACTTTTTAACCACCGGAAGGCCGTCGCCTTGCCACTGCACCATACCGCCTCTCAACTTGTAAGCGCGTTCAAAGCCTGCTTTGGTGAGCTTGGCCTGTGCGGCGCCAGAACTCTGGCCGTGCTTGCATACCACGATGATCGGCTGGGCTTTCACTTTATCCAGTTCGTTCATGCGGCTATCGAGGTTGCTCTGCGGAATGTTGCGCGCCCCCGCGATATGCCCGGCTTTGAAGTCTTTGTTTTCACGGATATCCAGCACCACCGCGTCTTCACGGTTGATAAGCTGAGTGGCCTGCGAGGCGGTCAGTGCATTGGTGGAGGCGCTGCGCGTTTCATAAATAATCCACGCTATCAGCACCAGCAAAAATGCCCCAACTAGCAGGGGGTGGTTCTGTACGAATTCGAACACCTGATCGATCATCGCGAACACAATCTCTTGGTCTATGCAGAAAAAAGCGGCCTAACCGCTGCCAAAACGCGACAAGTATACACGTCAGATAGCTTCCCGCGCAGGCCTAACTCATGACGCCTGGCAGTTGCCTGCGTTATGATGCCCCAAGCGTGCGCCTGTCGCGACCCCGAATTTTCGAGTCGTTCGGCTTGCCAATCTTAACGAGGTTTTTTTATGGATTCTTCTCGCACCCCGCGCCCCGTGGCGCTGATTATTCTCGACGGCTACGGCCACAACCCCGAGAGCGACCATAATGCGGTGGCCGCTGCCCATACGCCGACGATGGATAAACTGTGGGAAAGCCGCCCTCACGCCTTCGTTCATACCGATGGCCTTAACGTGGGGCTACCCGACGGCCAGATGGGCAACTCTGAAGTCGGCCATATGAATATTGGTGCCGGACGTATCGTTTATCAGGATTTCACCCGTATCAGCAAGGCGATTGAAGACGGCGACCTGGATGTTAATGACAACCTCACCCAGCCAATTGACGAAGCTGTCGCCAATGGTCGGCCGGTACACTTAATTGGCCTACTCTCCCCCGGCGGCGTCCACAGCCATGAAGACCACTTTATTGCCATGGCCGAACTTGCGGCACGCCGTGGCGCCCAGCGTATTTTTATTCACGCCTTTCTTGATGGTCGCGACATGCCTCCGCAAAGTGCGCTGGCGTCGATAGAGCGCGCCAATGCTCGCCTGGCCGAGCTGGTGGGCGCTGATAATGGCTTTGTGGCATCAATTATTGGCCGTTTCTACGCCATGGATCGCGACAACCGCTGGGAGCGGGTTGAGCAAGCCTACCGCCTGCTCACCGAGGGCCAAGCGGAGTACTACGCCACCAGCGCTGAAACCGCACTGCGTGACGCCTACCAGCGCGGTGAAAGCGACGAATTCGTATCGGCTAGCAGCATACCGCTCAAAGATGGTTCCAAAGAAAATGCCATCACCCTGCAGGATGGCGATGCAGCGATTTTCCTTAACTTCCGCTCCGACCGCGCCCGGGAGCTGACCCGCGCCTTTGCCGAGCCGGATTTCAACGGCTTCGAGCGCCGGGTATGTCCCAAGCTTGCCGGTAAAGGACTGGTGATGATGACCCAGTACGCCGCTGACATTCCTGCGCCTGCCGCCTTCCCGCCATCAGATCTCAATGACACCCTGGGGGAAGTCGTCGCCAAGCGTGGCATGAAACAGCTGCGTATTGCCGAAACAGAGAAGTACCCCCACGTGACGTTCTTCTTTTCAGGCGGCAATGAAGCCGAGTACGAAGGCGAGGAGCGAATCCTGGTGCCCTCACCGCGAGATGTGCGCACCTATGACGAAAAGCCTGAAATGAGCGCCTTTGAGATTACCGATAAGCTTGTCGACGCCATCGATGGCGGCAGCTTTGATCTGATCGTTTGCAACTACGCCAACGGTGACATGGTCGGCCACACCGGAGATTTCGACGCCGCGGTAAAAGCCATTGAGACCGTCGATACCTGCGTGGGTCGTGTCGTTGAAGCCATCGAGCGTGCAGGCGGCGCCTGCTTAATTACCGCCGACCACGGTAATGCCGAACAGATGGTTCATCCCGAAACCGGTGCACCGCAAACCGCCCACACTACCTTTGTGGTACCGCTTATCTATGTCGGCGAACGTGCGGCCTCGCTTGAAGAGGGCAAGCTATGCGACCTGGCCCCCACGCTGTTGACCATGATGGATCAACAGCAACCCGAGGCGATGACGGGTAAACCATTGATTCATTTCAAGTAGTGCCCATGCGGCCATATGTAGCAATAACGCTCCTCCTGGCGCTAAGTTATGCGCCAGCAGGTTTCTCTCAGCAAGATGAAGGGGCGGCGCGCCAGCAGTTGGATGCGATTGGCCAAGAGATCGAGTCCGCTGCCCAGCGTCTGCGTGCGACTGGCGCGGCCCGGGACAGCGCCGAACGCGAGCTTAAGGAAGTTGAAACCCAACTGGCCGAAACCCATCAGCGATTAGACGCACTACAAGCTGAGCGTCGCCAGTTGAATGATGAAACTACCCAGCTGCGCCAGCATCGCGACCGGCTGGAGAGCGAGCGCGCCGATCAGTACGCAGCGTTGGGCCAGCAGCTCTCAGCACTTTACCGCCTTGGCCCAACGCCGCAGCTCAAACTGCTGCTTAACCAGGGCGACCCTGCCGAGCTTGATCGCATGCAGGCGTATATGAACCGGCTGACCGACGCACGCAACCGCCGCTTAAATACAATCGCCCGGCTAGATACAGCGCTCGCCGATACCCAGAAGGAGCTCAGCGAGCGACAAGCCCGCCTGGATACGTTGGCCGATGAGTTAGAAGAGCAGAGCGCGCTGCTAGCTCAGCGCACTACCGAGCGACGCGGCGTTGTTTCCAACCTGGACGACCGCTACGGCAGTGAAGAGGAGCGGTTGGCCGACCTCAACCAGAGCCGCGAAGAAGCCGAACGCATGCTGCGCAATATCCAGGCGGAAATGGCAAGACTTGCCGAACCCACGCCCACTACGCATATTGTCAGTACTCAAGGCGACTTACCTTGGCCGGTACAGGGATCAATCAGCAGTAATTTCCATCATCGCGACGGTGTGCACTATAACGGTATAGTGATTCAGGCCAGCGCAGGCACGCCAGTCACCGCTGTACACACTGGCCGCGTGGTATTCGCCGACTGGATGCGAGGATTTGGCAACTTGCTGATTATTGATCACGGTGACCAGATCATGACGCTGCATGCCCACCTGCAGCAGTTCAGCGTCAGGCCAGGACAGCAGGTCAGTCGCGGCGATGAAATTGGACGTGTCGGCGATAGCGGCGGCCAAACCCGTGCGGCGCTCTACTTCGAAGTTCGCCGCGGCGGCGAACCAATTAATCCTCAGCGTTGGATTGCGCGCCGTTGACGGGATAAGCTGCACTACTATGCATGATTAATGTCTCAGCGTTTATTGTTATTACAAACTTATGTTCCAACTAACGGGTGACGCACACTGACGCCACCTATCGCCCTGCGGAGTCTGCATGACGCTATCTGTTACCGGGGTATCAGCCCCCGCCAAGCGCTTCTTGGCTACCCTGCTGCCGATTGCTTTACTGTCGGCCCCGCTACCGCTGCTCGCCCAACCAGCCGGCAGCGGTGCGGCGGGTGAGCCTCCCTACGACCAGCTCCCCCTGGAAGATATTCAAACCTTCGCCGAAGTGTTTGAGCGTATTAAGCGTGCCTATGTTGAGGAGGTCGATGACAGCACGCTGCTACGTAACGCTATGCGCGGCATGCTGAGCGAGCTAGACCCCCACTCCGCCTACTTGGATGAGGGGGAGTACCAAAGCCTGCGTGAGTCGACTCAGGGCGAATTTGGCGGCATCGGTATCGAGGTAGGCACCGAGAATGGTCAGCTCATGGTGATTACGCCTATCGATGACACTCCCGCCTCCCGCGCCGGGTTGCTTTCACGCGATATTATCGTCGCCATTGACGGCACCCCCACCGACAGCATGTCACTACAAGAAGCGGTGACCCTGATGCGCGGCGAGCCGGGTACCGATCTACGTATTAGCGTGCTGCGTTCAGGCGAAGATTCACCGCGAGAATTTACCTTGACCCGCGAGGTTATTCGCAGCGAAAGCGTTAAACATGAGCTGCTCGAGCCCGGTTACGGCTACTTGCGCGTCAGCCAATTCCAATCGCGCACACCAGAGCAGGCCCGGGAGGCGCTTGAGCGCATGAGCAGCGAACAACCTCTAGAAGGGTTGGTACTCGATTTACGTAATAACCCAGGCGGTGTTTTGCAGGCCGCGGTAGGGATCGCCGACCTGTTCCTGGATGAAGGCTTGATTGTGTATACCGAGGGGCGCCTCTCGGATACTGAGATGTCGTTCTCAGCCTCACCCAACACGCCCGCGGCCGATGTTCCACTGGTAGTGCTGATCAACGGCGGCAGTGCGTCAGCGGCGGAAATTGTCGCTGGCGCGCTCCAGGATCAGCGGCGCGGCGTGATTATGGGTACCGATAGTTTTGGTAAGGGGTCGGTGCAGCAGATTATGCCAATAGGCAATGGCGAAGGGCTCAAACTCACCACCGCGCTCTACTACACCCCCAACGGGCGCTCCATTCAGGCCCAAGGCATTGAGCCCGACGTAGATGTAGTGCGCGGCCGTTTGGAAGTGGCCGAGAGCCGGCGTGAAATTCGCGAGGCCGACCTTGAAGGGCACCTAAGCTCGCAGCAGGCGCCACGAGATCGTCAGGAAATGGCTGAGCGGCTACTCAATGATTACCAGCTCAGCGAGGCGCTTAATCTGCTTAAAGCGCTCAACGTCGTTGATCGACAGCGACGGTAACGACAACCTGCTTTAGCAACAACTGAGAGGCAGGCGGCCGCGCTCTCCGGTCGCCTGCCGCATCAATACCCGCTTTAATGGCACCAACTGATTCATTCCGCTCATCCCCAGGTTGCGCGCCAGGGTAAGCGCTGGGTCATGGCTGCCAAACAGCACTTTAAACCCCTTCATTAGCCCCAGCATGGCACTGTTATCAAAGCGCCGACGACGCTCATAGCGCCGCAAGGTGCTTAACTCTCCCCAAGGCGCGCCGCGCTGCCAGGCATGCACCACTTCTTCCGCCAGCACCGCCGCATCCATTAGCCCTAAATTAACCCCCTGGCCCGCCAGCGGATGGATACTGTGGGCAGCATCCCCGACCAATGCGAAATGCGGCTGCACATAGTGGCGGGCATGGCGCTGTACCAAAGGGAAACGATGGGCCTTATCGCAGACCGTGACCTCACCTAGGCGGTGGCCAAAGGCTTTACCCAGTGCCTCCCCAAGGGCTTCACGGGGCAATTCACTAAGCACAGCGGCATGCTCAGGCGTGGTCGACCATACGATGGAGCAGTAATGATCACTACCCTCCACGGTTAAAGGCAGAAATGCCAAAGGGCGGCCATCGATAAATGCTTGCCGCGCTATGCCGCCATGGGGTTTCGCACACTGCACTGTCGTTACCACAGCCTCCTGCTGCATATCGTCACTGGCCACATCAATACCCGCCATTTCCCGCAGCACCGAGCGGGCGCCATCAGCAGCCACTATTAATGGCGAATGGAGTTGACGGCCATCATCCAGTACCAGCCTGCTGCCACTGCTACGTTGCAGTGCCTGCAGGCGAACGCCAAAATAGGGGGTGACGTTGGGATCACCAATCACGTGGTTATTCAGTGCGGCCAGCGTGACCGTATTCTCAACAATATGTCCGAGCACTGCCACTCCCGCCTCATCCGCGGAAAAAGCGATCTCACCACTCCCTTCGGCATCCCATACGTGCATACCTTTATAAGGCGTGACCCGCGTTTTTTGCATGGCAGGCCAGGCGCCTAGATGCGTTAGCAAACGCTGGGAGACTGGCGTCAGCGCGCTTACCCGTGGGTTGGGCAGCTTTCTCACAGCACTTTCAAGGGTAAGCGGCGCTGGCTGAACCTCCACCAGTGCCACCCGCATACCCGCTTGAGCTAGCAGAGCGCATAGCGCGGTGCCAACCATACCGCCGCCGACAATGACCGCCTCAAAACTTTCCACCGACGGTGTCGCTGATGATGAGCTCATATCTATTGCGTTCCTGTTGTTGTGGCCAAGAGCGTTAGCGTTCCAAACCCATCGCGCGTCGAGCCAGCCCTCGCCGCAGCGGCCCCACCAGATTCAGGCCAATTAACCCCGCCGCGCGGGCATGAGGCAACAGCGGGAAGGAGAGCCCAAACAGCCGCACAAGTCCGTCGCTAAAGCGAATCACATTGGCGCGGTCTCGGGAGCGCTGCTTTTCAAAGGTTTGCAGCGTGGTCATATCACCTAGCGGCCGCTTGGCCTGTTCGCCCTGCTCCAGCGCTTCGACAAGATCCATTACTCCGCGCAGCGCAAGGTTAAACCCCTGCCCCGCGACGGGGTGCAAGGCGTGGGCCGCGTTGCCTAATACTGCCAGCCCTGGCCGCACCGGCTCTTCAGCGGTGACCAGTGAAAGCGGGTAGGCGTGTCGGGTGCCCACCCGGGTAAAGCGACCCACTCGGTCGCCAAACGCCCGCTGAAGTTGCAGCAAGAATTCACGCTCGGGAAGTGCCATACGCGCTTGTTCGCTACCACTAGGATGCGTCCAGATTAGCTCCATGGCCTGGCCGGGGAGGGGCAACAGCGCCATTGGTCCTTGGGAAGTAAAGCGCTCATAAGCGACGCCAAGGTGGGGCTGGCTTACCCCCACGTGGGCGATCAGTGCTGTTTGCTCGTATGATTCACGGCGACTGCCTATGCCTAGCTGCTCCTTGAGCCCGGAGCGCCCTCCATCGGCCAATACCGTTAGCCCTGCGGTTATCTGGCTACCGTCTGAGAGTTGAAGATGATGCCCACCGGCCACAGGCGTAAGCTGTTCGACTTTTGCCGGGCAGTGCCATTCCAATGGCAGTTGGGCAAGCCGTTGGTGCAGTACCCGCCCCATCCACGCATTGGGAATAACATGCCCCAGCGCGGCGACGCCCAGCTCGTCAGCACTCAGCCGTGTCGCGCCTAAGCGGCCGCGCTCACTGATATGAATGCGCTTGATAGGCGTGGCCTCGTCGCGCATTGCCTCCCACACACCCAACTGCTGGAAGCGCTGGGCTGAACCTTCTGCAATCGCACTGGCCCGGGCATCAAAACTGGGCTGCCAGGTAGTTTCCTGCGGCTGAACAGCCACAGGCGCCGATTCAATGATTGCCACACGCCAGCCATAGCGCTCAATCAGCGGTGCCAGCGCGCAGCCTAAGCTGGCGCCTACCAGTCCACCGCCCACTATCACAATGTCATGGGTCAGCGCTCCTTTAACCGCATGATTAGACTGCTGCATTGGCTTCTCCCGACCGCAACACCGCCTCATAAAGAGGCAATAATAATTTCGTAACGTAATTTACATAAAGGCCACTGCAGACATTGAAGACTGGTTACTTTTTAGCCATCAGTGCCTCGATTTCGTCGACCTGCTTAGGCACATCTGCGGTCAGTACTTCATGACCCTCATTGGTGACGACCACATTGTCTTCAATACGAATACCAATACCCTGATAGGCGTCAGGAATATCGTCATCGCTAGGAATATACAGGCCGGGCTCTACGGTGAGCACCATGCCTGAGGCCAACGGCCGAGGTGTTTGCTCATCCAGCCGATAGGTACCGACATCGTGCACGTCCAGCCCCAACCAGTGTGACGTCGAGTGCAGGTAGAAGCGCCGATAGCTCTCGTCATCGATGCGCGCCTGAACCTCGCCTTCCAGCAGGCCAAGCTCAATCAGCCCGGCGGTTAAGTCGTATACCACGCCCTGGTGGATATCAGCCAGGGTGCCCCCCGGCTGGACGGCGTTAACAGCACGCTGCTGGGCATGGAGCACTACTTGGTAGAGCGCTCGCTGGGCATCACTGAACCGCCCGGAGACCGGGAATGTGCGAGTGATATCACCGGCATACAATTCAAACTCGGCTCCCGCATCGATTAGCACCAAGTCGTTGTCACTTAGCGGTGCGCTATTTTCAATATAGTGCAGTACGCAGGCGTTGGCACCGCTGCCCACAATCGTACTGTAGGCGGGGCCGCTGGCGCCTTGCCAGACAAACTCATGCTCTAACTCGGCCTGGAGCTGAAATTCGCACAGCCCTGGACGCGCCACTTGCATGGCACGCCGGTGAGCATGAGCAGAGATCAGCGCCGCATGTCTGAGCAGGGCAATTTCAGCGTCGCTTTTGATTAGCCGCATGGCGTGAATCAACGGGCTAATATCCAGCCAACCTTTTAGCGGCGGCCTGCCGCGTCTAAGCCCGGCCTGGGCATCACTTAAAGCGTCTTCAGCAACGCTCACCGCCTCGGTGTTATCCAGCGGCAAGTAGAGTAGTTCGCGCCCCGCTAACAGCGTGAGTAGCTGCTTGTCGCGGTCGGTGTTTTCAAACGCCTGTTCAATGCCGTATTCAGCGACAACGCCTTCGGCACCCAAACGGCGCCCTGTCCACGCTTCCATGGTGGGGTCACGATCCTGACAGAACACCACGCTTTCACCCTCAGCGCGCCCTGGGAGCAGCACCAGCAGCGCATCCGGTTCTCGAATGCCGGTCAGGTAGTAAAAATCGCTGTTCTGGCGGAAGGCAAATTCACTATCCCGGGAGCGGGTCATCAGTTCAGCGCCAGGAAGCACCACCGCAGCGTTATCTGGCAGTTGGGCCATTAGCGCTTCGCGGCGCTGGCGATATTCGTCCACACTGATGGCAGGTGGGCGAGATAGCAACGTAGGCGACTCAGGGTCAGGCAGCATAGCGGTTCCTCCTAGCAAGGCGGCTTAAAGAGTCAAGCGCCGTGGATAGCTAAGTGTTTTAAGCAAAGGCGAATTAATGAACAGGCGCGTCGGTTTGCTCGACTTGTGGCATCCCTGGGTGCTGCTCGGTATACAGCAGCATAGCGGCCATGCGGGCATGCTCGGTCAGCGCAAACAGATCGTTCTCGTTTTCAGGACTGTCGTCGATATCAGTATCTATCCGGCCCAGCGCGTCCAAGTCTTCAATCGCTTCACGGAGCGCTTGTGACCAGCGCTCGCGCAGCTCGTTGTCGGCCACTTCATCGATCACCTCAATAAAGCCCAGCGTCCACTCTTTCAGACCCTGCGCCTGCTCGCCCAAGGAGAAAAGCTCATCGGGCAACAGCGGCGAATAGTCCAGATCGCTGGCGCTGAGCGCCTCCACGGTTTGCCGCCGCCAGCCTAATAGCCGCTCGGCACTTGCCTGATCGCGGGGCTGCTCGACGCCAAGGCTTTGACAGACTTCGTCCAACCAAGCATCTGCACTAACATCGCGAAGCGCCAGCAGTGCGCATAGACGGCCATCCAGAAAAGCCGGTGACTGCATGCTGCCATGGAGAAGAAAAATATCCGCCACGTCAGAGAAGTCCTGACGCTCATCAATCAATGACATAGTCGTTAATAACCTCATATTCACTGGGTGTGTGGCACATCTGGGGTTCGGCACGAGGACAGGTTTCCGCGAGGGCGCTGTGAGCCCATCCCTGGGCGCTACTTTCGACATCCATGGTCGAAAGACCCTCGCTCCAATCTGCCCTCATGCTCCTTGGATAATATGTGTAACAGAGATCTCTGCGCGTTGACCGCGCACAAGCGCCTCTCTTATAGTGAGTGAGACCTATCTTCCTATGCTGTGATGTTAACGCATTGGGCCCCTTGCTGGCCCGTGCTGGAGTCTTTGATGAGCAACGCCAAGCGGCCAACCAAAGAAATAACCCTATTAGGGCGCGGCTATATCATTGCCTGCGACACGGGCGAAGAAGCCAAACTTGACCGTGCCGCGCGCTACTTAGACCGTGCCATGCAGGGTATCAATGCCCAAAGCAGCGTGCTGGGAAGTGAGCGTGTAGCGATCATGGCGGCCCTCAATATCACCCACGAACTGCTTGAAGCCATGGATGAACACCGTGCCGGCGAAGAGAACCTGAACCGGTTAAATGAGCGACTTGAGCGGGCACTGGCCAAAACACGCCTCTCCTAGGTCGTGTTTTAAAGCGCTGTCTACGACCTAAAAGCCCTGCGAACGTTTAACCCAGCCCTTTGGCATTGGCCGTCGCTCTGTTAGGATGGCGGGGTTCTCTGGGGTGTACGCCAGTCGTTATAGTCCCTCGAGCCTATGCGTAATACCCAGGGGGCCAAATGCTAGCCAGGCCAGTGTGCATGTCCGTGCGTCGGAAAGCCTGACGGTCTGGCTGCGGCCACCCACCTGAACCAGTAGGTTCAGGGCCAGAATGACAGCGGCACTCTGGAGAACACCCAACCTAGTAGGGTAGAGAGACCAACTGCATGGAAAGCCTCCATCGGGACGTCGATAAGCGTGCACTGCGCCGTTTTTTACGTCATCAACGCCGAGCCCTTTCTCAGCATGAACAGCGCCTTGCGGCTCAGCGCTTGTGCAAGCAATTGAAATCCCTGCCTGAAATTCGTCGCGCGCGGCGCTTAAGCCTTTATCTACCTGTTAACGGCGAAATTGATCCTACCCCGCTACTTCCCTGGCTGCGCCAACGTAATGTCGATATTTACCTGCCGGTTTTATGCCCGTTTAGCGCTAACCGTCTGTGGTTTGTGGCCTACCGCCCTGACACACCAATGGTAAAAAACCGTTTTGGTATTTGGGAGCCTGACGTTCGATTCAGCGCACAGCGGCGTAATCGGCTACCGACCTGGGCACTGGATACGCTGATTGTGCCGTTAGTCGGGTTTGATGCTAACGCTAACCGCATGGGGATGGGGGGAGGTTTTTATGATCGCAGCTTAGCATTTATGCATCGGCCCGGCCCGTCGCCTACCTTGATTGGCGTAGCCCATGCCTGCCAACAAGTGGCTTCGCTGCCTGTAGAACCCTGGGATGTGCCCTTACAGGTCGTCGTCAGTGACCAAGATTGCTTTCGCCGTCAATAGCTTTCTTAAAAACTGGCCACAAACTTAAAACTGACCATAAAAAAGGGCCGACCCAATGAAGGATCAGCCCCTTTCGTCTGATATCTGTCACCTTATCGGTGCTAACGTATAGTGGCAAACCAACAGGGTTTAGCTTCCCGATAACGCCTGCGCATAACCGGTAGCAAGCACCCCTAATGCAAACACCACCATCAACGCCATTACCATATCAGGCTTCTTCCGCCGCATGCCGCTTCTCCAACACCTATATTGTTGCCGAATGTACCAAACCCGCCACTCTTTGATGTTTTCTAAAGAATGACGAATTTGCTTAATTTCGCTCACGACTATAGAGCTATAAGGCCATCACTGACAACTGGTTTAGCGGCATTTTTTAGCCTCATTTCTAAGGATTAAGTTACGTTGCGTTACTAGCAGCTCTGACTTTTAAGGTGAGCAAGCACTTACATACAGTAGTGAACGATTAAGCCATAAACAGTCGATAGGCTGGATTATCGCTCTCGCGCCAGTAACGGTAACCGATGGCATCTAAATACTCCGCCACATGGGTTCGATCACCGTTAGGCACTTGCATACCCACCAGTACTCGACCATAGGCCGCACCATGGTTGCGATAATGAAACAACGAGATATTCCAGTCGTGGGGCAGTTGGGTCAAAAAGTTCATCAACGCGCCTGGGCGCTCGGGGAACTCAAAGCGGTACACTTCTTCTTCGAAACGCTCGCTGGGACGACCGCCGCTCAAGTGGCGAATATGCAGCTTTGCCAACTCATTTTCGGTCAGATCTTCCACTTGGTAGCCGCTTTCACGCAGCTTGTCGATCACTGCCTGTCGATCCTCGCCACCGGGCTTCACCTGAACCCCCACGTAAATATGTGCTTCGTTGCTATCGGCATAGCGATAGCTAAATTCAGTGACCATGCGTTTGCCTAGCGTGCGGCAAAACTTTTTAAAACTGCCGGGTTTCTCGGCAATGGTCACTGCCAGAATTGCTTCACGCTGCTCGCCCAGCTCCGTGCGCTCGGCAATGTGCTGTAGGCGATCAAAATTGGTATTGGCGCCTGAGTTAATGCACAGCAGCGTCTCCCCTTCAGCGCCGGTCTGCTGGATATATTTTTTTAGCCCCGCCAGCGAGAGCGCGCCGGAGGTTTCCGCCACCGCACGGGTATCCTCAAAAATATCTTTTACCGCTGCGCACATTTCATCGGTATTGACGGTAATAACATCGTCGACCAGGTCTTTGATCAGCGAAAACGGCACTTCGCCGACTTGCGCGACCGCGACGCCCTCGGCAAATACGCCCACTTGGTCGAGAACTACGCGTTCACCTGCGTCTAAAGCGGCTTTAAGACAAGCGCTGTCTTCGGCTTCGACACCGATCACTTTGATATCCGGACGCAGGTACTTCACATAGGCCGCTACACCTGCGATTAATCCACCGCCGCCGACCGGTACGAAGATGGCATCCAAGCGCCCAGCGTGCTGGCGCAGAATCTCCACGCCAATCGTGCCCTGACCCGCTACCACATCGATATCATCGAACGGCGGAATGTAGGTGTAGCCGTGCTCTTTGATCAGCTCTTGAGCATGCTCGGCGGCGGCGGCGAAGGCATCTCCTTTGAGGATGACCTTGGCGCCCCGGGCGCGCACCGCCTGGACTTTGATATCCGGGGTGATCCGCGGCATCACAATGACGGCTTTGACCCCCATCAGCTTTGCAGCCATGGCCAGCCCTTGGGCATGGTTGCCGGCAGAAGCAGCAATCACGCCTTTATCTTTTTGCTCCTGCGATAGCTGCGCCATTTTGTTATAGGCGCCACGAATTTTGAACGAAAACACCGGCTGTAGGTCTTCGCGCTTAATCAAAATCTGGTTATTAAAGCGACGCGACAAAAAGGGTGCAGGAGAAATCGGGGTCTCACAAGCGGCTTCATAAACGCGGGCTTGGAGGATCTTTTTGACGGTTGCTTCTAGCATGC
Organism: Halomonas campaniensis; assembly: GCF_002211105.1. Classification (GTDB taxonomy): domain Bacteria; phylum Pseudomonadota; class Gammaproteobacteria; order Pseudomonadales; family Halomonadaceae; genus Vreelandella; species Vreelandella campaniensis_A. Next base: position 20,661 of record NZ_JPUA01000001.1, read on the forward strand.
GGATATCCCAAGGGAAGAACGTGAACGGACAAAGCTTTTATTGGTAGCAGATTACCCATAGCGGCGTCTAGCAGCGTTTCCATCGGCAGGCAGCGTTTAGCTCGTTATACTAGCGCCGCTTGCTCATTTCTCTAACTCTCCTCTGACGCATAAGGCTGACTATGAACCAGGACGAATTGAAAGCTGCTGTAGCGGACGCAGCAATTGAAGAAATTAAATCTCAGTTGGAAAAGGATACCATCTTAGGAATTGGCACCGGCTCCACGGCTAACCTGTTTATTGACCGCCTGGGCCCCCTACGCCATCACTTTAAAGGCGCGGTGGCGAGCTCTAAGGCAAGCGCCGAGCGCCTTGAGAAACTCGGCATTGAGGTGTTTGAGCTTAATAGCGTCGGCACAGTGCCCTTTTACATAGATGGCGCAGACGAAGTGAATACTCACTTACACATGATTAAAGGCGGTGGTGCCGCGCTTACCCGCGAAAAAATCGTGGCTGCCTGTGCCGAACGCTTTATCTGCATTGCCGATGGCTCAAAGTACGTGCCTCAGTTAGGTCATTTTCCGCTACCGGTAGAAGTCATCCCCATGGCTCGCTCCTATGTCGCCCGCGAGCTTGTCGCACTTGGCGCCGAGCCGGTCTATCGCCAAGGAGTGGTCACCGACAATGGCAACCAAATTATCGACTGCTATGAATTTATGATTGCAGACCCCGTGGCCATGGAAGCACGCATCAACGCAATCGTCGGTGTTGTCACCAATGGCCTGTTTGCCGCCCGCGGCGCGGATGTTCTACTGCTAGGCAAAGAAGATGGCGTAGAAAGGATCGCGCTGAAATAAAGGTTCTTAGATAACGTTACGGGCTAACAAGACAGCAGTGAAGCCAATCCTGTCAGGGTGCGATCAAGTGCGCCTCTGTGTGCCTCAATTACCGCGCGCCCTGCTTGACCGGCCCGCTGGGCGCGCTCAGGGTTAGCGAAATAGTCTGCTACGGCGTCTGCCAGGGCCTCCGTGGTATCGACCAGGGTTAGCGTTCCTGCCGCTTGCAGCGGTTCAGCCACATCGGCGAAGTTCTCAATCGAGGAACCACTAAGCACCGGCCTGCCTAGCGCCGCCGGTTCAAGTATATTATGTCCGCCCAGCGCCACTAGGCTGCCCCCGACAAAGGCCACACGGCCCGCTGCATAGAGCATAGCCAGTTCACCTAACGTATCCCCCAGGTAGACCTGTGTTTGTGCCGCCACGGACTGCTGCTGGCTACGGCGGCTTAGGATCCAGCCTTCGGTTTGACAAAGCTTGGCGACAGCGTCAAAGCGCTGGGGGTGGCGGGGCACGAGTACCAGCAGCGCATCAGGGAAACGGTTCAGCAGTTGGCGATGGGCGTTAAGCAGTAGCGCTTCTTCGCCGTCTCGGGTGGAGCCCGCGACCCAAACCGGACGTTCTCCCCACGCTTGAAGTAAGTGTTCACCCTCTTCAAGGGGCTTATTTTGGCTAGCTATTTCAAATTTTAGTGACCCAACGACGCGGGTGATATCCGTGCTGCAGCCGAGGGTATTAAAGCGTTCGGCGTCTGCTGATGATTTTGCAGCGAGCCAGCTAATCTCGTCGAGGGTACTGGCCATTAGCGGGCGCAAACGTTGGTAACGCTTAAAGGCGCGCGGAGACAAGCGCCCGTTCACCACCGCGACGGAGACACCCTGCTGTCGGCAGGCGTGGATCAGATTAGGCCACAGCTCGGTTTCAAACAGGATGGCAAGCTCGGGTTCAACACAGCGCACAAAACGTTTGGAAGCACCTGGAAAGTCCAGCGGCAGAAAGCGGTGAGAAAGTCTTGCCTGATCGGCTGGGGGGTGCTCGCTAATGAGCGCTTGAGCCTGCCCGGCACCGGTCGCGGTCATGGTGGTGAGCAGCAGGCTATGGGCTGGAAAACCCGCTAATAGCCCCTCAATCAGCGGACGCGCAGCGCGTACTTCCCCCACCGAGGCACAGTGCAGCCAAATGCGTGGCGCTGGGGGAAGCGGCTGAAGGCGCAAACCCAGCCGTTGAAGGCGTGAGTATGTGGGTACTTGCTCACGCCAGATACGCCAGCCAATCAGCGGCGAGAGTGCATACAGCGCCGCTGAGTAGGCAAGCCGAGGCCAGGCAGGTGAAGACATCAGAGGTTTCTTAGCGCTCACGATCTAGAATCGAACTAATCATCGCCGAGGTCGACACGCCATCTTCAAAGCCCAGTACTTTAACCTCGCCACCATTAGCGATTACGGCCGCGCCCCCGGCGATATCTTCTGGCCGGTAGTCGCCACCTTTGACCAAAATATCGGGTAGCACCGCTTCGATCAGCGCCTGAGGGGTGTCGTCACTGAACGGCACAACCCAATCGACAGCCCCTAATCCCGCCAACACCTGCATACGCCGGTTAAGCGGATTAATCGGCCGCTTGGGCCCTTTCAGGCGACCAATGGAGGCGTCATCGTTAACCGCGACAATTAAACGATCGCCCAGGCGCTTGGCCTGCTCCAGGTAAGCGACATGGCCTGCGTGCAGAATATCGAAGCAGCCGTTGGTCATGACCACCCGCTCACCGCGAAGTTGAGCAGCGCGCACCGCCTCGACCAATATATTCGGCTCAATCACACCAAACTCGGCCAGCTTATCGCCGTGTAGCGCAGTGTAGAGCTCGGCGATGGAAAGCGTTGCCGTACCCGGTTTGGCCACGACCAGCCCGGCCCCCAGGTTGGCCAGCATCATCGCTTCGGGAAAGGCGTGGCCCGCCGCAAGCGCCAGCCCCATCAGGCCGATAACAGTATCCCCTGCCCCCGTCACATCGAAGACTTCCTGGGCCCGGGTAGGCAAATGTAGCGGCGCATGCCCTTCACGAATCAGCGTCATGCCTTTTTCGCTGCGGGTAATCAGCAACGCTTCAAGCTCAAGCTCAGCGCGCAGCGCCTCGCCCCGGCGAGATAACTCAGCATCGGTCGCACAATGGCCAACCACGGCTTCAAATTCGGTGAGATTGGGGGTGATTAAGCTCGCCCCACGATATTTGCTGAAATCTTGCCCTTTCGGATCGATTAGCACCCGCTTGCCCTGAGCTCTTGCATTGGCTATCAAGTTCTCTACTTGGTTCAGCGTGCCTTTGCCGTAGTCGGAAAGGATCACTATGTCGCAATCGGGGAGCGCCTTTTCTACCTGCGTCACTAGCTCAGTGGTATCGACACTGTCCAAGCGCTGCTCGAAATCCAGGCGCAGTAGCTGCTGGTTACGACTCATCACTCGCAGCTTCGTGATCGTCGGTACCTGAGCGCTACGCTGGAAGTAAGTGCTTACACCGGAGGCAGTCAAGCTAGCTTGTAAAATCTGCGAGTTGTCATCGTCGCCGATCACGCCCGCCAGCACGGCATGGCCGCCAAGGGAGGTAATGTTCAGCGCCACATTGGCTGCCCCGCCTGGGCGATCCTCGACATCTTCCACACGCACCACCGGCACCGGCGCTTCAGGAGAAATGCGCGAGGTGCCGCCATGCCAGTAGCGGTCTAGCATCACATCCCCGACAACCAGAACGTGGGCATGCTCTAAGGCGGTTAAATCAATCTTCATCAGTGCTCCCTGCGCTGGCGGTAGAGGCGGTATGCGCCAATAGTGTGTCCAATTTAGCGATAACGTCGTCGGCTTTAATCAGCATCATGGCACTGGGATGACGCACCCGCTGGCCCCAGCTCACCTCCTCTACCGACTTATGCAGATAGGTACGTACCGCTTCGGGGTATGCGTTGACCGCAAAATCACGCCACAAATAGGGCGCCGCACGCTGGGGATTGGTCGAAGCATAGAGTCCTAACGCCGGGGTGCCCATGGCATTGGCCATATGGATAGGTCCGGTATCCGGCGCTATTACCGCTTGGGCTTGATCAATCAGCGCTAAAACCCCTTTTAGCGAGGTGCCGCCAATAGCGTTAATCACGCTTGCAGGCTGGCACAGCGCTTCAATTTGATCGCCGATCTCCCGTTCCAGGGCGCTACCACCGCCAGTTAATACACTTTTAAGGCCGTGCTGCATCCAAGCGTACTCAATCACGCTAGCGTAACCCTCTACCGACCAATTGCGAAAATTACGCAGGCGCACATTGCTGCATGGGTTAATGACCAGATAAGGCGCGTCCCCACTGATGACCTGGGCTTCATTGCGTGCCGTATCGGGCACCGGCAAATCCCATGCTAGGTGGTCATCGTTTACACCGAGCACCCGAGCGAAGTCCATAAAGGACTCCAGTACGTGGGCATTGGGGTGCGGCGCGAGCTGATGCTGGGTGAACCAGTGCTGAGCGTCTTTGGCGCGCGCCCTGTCATAGCCCACGCGGACGTCGGCCTTCAGCCCCAGTGAGAGTAGGCTGGCACGGATGGCCTGCTGCATATGCAGCAGTACATCGAAGCGCGTATCGGCAAGCTGCCGCCATAATGCGCGCATACCGGCAAAACCGGTGGACTTGTCGTAAACAACGAACTCGACCCCGGAAAGCCCCGCCAGTAGACTGTGCTCCCCCTTACCGATAATCCAGGTAATACGCGCATCGGGCCACTGACGCTGCAACGCCCGTACCGTGGGCACGAGATTGCACACATCTCCTAGGGCGGAGAGGCGCAAAATGGCAATGTGGTTAGGCTGAACAGGCAGAGAGGGCTTCATGCGCTTAGCGGCACTCCAGCAGAGAAATTGGCTGATTTTACATGATGTAGACAGTTTATGTGACGCACCGGGAACACACCAAATTGATCCAGACCTATTCACTGGGGATTACTGGCGTGAGCGTGGATTAATTGTGGGCGAAGCGCCTGGCCGGGGCAGTAGCCTGTTTTTACAGGCAACGCCGACCGAGCAGTGGGTATTAAGGCCCTATCGCCGGGGGGGCGTGGCGGCCAAATTAAGTAAGAAACGCTATTTATGGACTGGCGCTGAGCGCACCCGGGCGTTTCGTGAACTGCGCTTAACCGCCAAGCTTTTTGAGCAAGGCCTACCAGTGCCCCGCCCCGTGGCGAGCTGCGTTACCCACTATGGGCTTACTTATGAAGCCGCGTTGATTACCGTGCGCATTGCTGGCGCCAAAGCATTCGCTGAGCTACTCGTCAACGATCTGGCGGATGAGGCGTTGTTAAAGCGTGTAGGTGCTATGATTTACCGCTTTCATCAAGCGGGGCTTGACCATGTTGACCTGAATGCCCGCAATATTTTGATCGACTCCAGGGGCGAGCCTTGGCTGATTGATTTCGATCGTTGCAGGCTGCGGTCTCCAGGGAAATGGGGTAAAGCAAATTTAGAGAGACTGGAGAGGTCTGTACACAAATTTAAACCTGCTACGACAACCTCCCCTATCATTCAAGGATACAGAGCAACAAGATGATCTACCCTTATACTGAAATTTGTTACATTTTGTAAATTATGAAGTTTAGGCCTGGGTTAATCGGCGACGACGGCGAATCTTAGGCTGCTTGAATGCCATACGGATGCGTTCCGTCCACGATAGCGAGGACGCCAATGCCTTGCTATCAATAGGCCAAGCGGTATGGCGAGAATAGGCAATAAAGTCTTCCTGAAAAGGATGCACACATTTGGCATGCCATGGCTTGACCGATCCAATGAAATGCACGATGCGCGGATGGCGAATAGCCGTTTCCAGAGAGGCCATATGTGTAAAAAGATGCGGATAGCGCTTCTCTACAGCCGCATAGGCCGTCGGTTGAAAGTTCCACTCTGCCGGTAGCCAGCACCAATCCCCTTCCAGCACTCGATTCAGGGCATCCTGATCTGGATACTGAAAGTTGTCGCCCTCTCTTTCAAGGTATGCCAAAGCCCTTTCACCCACGCACTTTTCACGCCAAGCCGTCATATCGACAAGCATTACCCCTGAGTTGAAGTAGTCATCCGGTAACTTTCGAGCCCCCCTGCTGGAAGAGCTGTACAGGTTAATGGTAGCCGCAGCGGTATGACCATTGAGCGGCATAGACCATAACTCAGAGAGGTCACTACGAACTAGCAAATCACAGTCAAGGTAAATGATGCGCTTACAATCGGCAGGCAGATAACGATGCATCAGCAGGCGAAGCAGCGCCGCGATACCAAAGCGACCAGCCTTGAATCCTTGCAACGCCGCCACGTCGACGTCGATGACATCAAGGGCAGCACCGGATCGCTCAACGGATTCACGTAGGCAATTTTTAGTCTCCTCGCTCATACCTGGCGTCAGCATGAAGAAGTGGATCTGCTCAATATTAATGGCATGGGCGATAACCGAGGCCATAACAACAGAACCATACCGAGCATAAGATTCATCTGCACACAGAACAATATTCATTATGCCTCTGCACTGGTTGTTCGATTTTCACCGAAAAGATAGAAGGACATCCCGATCCCGCCGAAAATGATGAAAAAATACATGCCAGAACTGAAAATCAGGTAGGACTCAAACAAGTTTATGATGAAGAAAAATACCCACGACACGAGCATTCCCATGCCCAAATATTGGTGCCCCCTCCCAAGTAACATAATTGTCCCCCTGAGAACCATCACTGTCAGCGCAGCTAGTGCTGCCAGCCCTAACACACCATATGCCAATAGGATTTCCAGGTAGACGTTATGGAAATGTCCAAACATGTCTTTCAGCCAATCGGGGAAAGGCCCTTCATCAATCAGCGAGTTTCGGCTTTTAGGCCCCCATCCCGTCAGAGGCCTTTCCTTAACTTTTTCCCATCCATATACCCAGGTATGAATACGTATACCAATACTACTGAGAGGGACATCATCGAGGTTGCCTTGTCCGATAGTTTCGATCACATCCTGCTCATCTAACAGCCGCTTTTCAATAACCGGCACCATCGTGATCACCGTAAGTGTGAGCACGCCGACTAGGGCAACAACTGGAAACAGCATTGTTGGGCGCAACCAGCGTCGTTGTCTTTGCTTAACGAAACGACACAAGCTAAAGACTATCAAACTTAGCAGTATCACGGTCAGGGCTAACCAGACCGCCCGAGTTTGGGTTACGACAACACCTATCAAACCAAGTAGTGTCAAAGCCAACGCCAGCCCCCACTCGGGCTTATTAGCGCCGCAACGCAGGCATCTGACAAGCCAGCCCCCCCCCATAATCAGTAGTAGGCCCAAGTAAAAGGCTGTATGTTGGGCATTAGTGTATCCAAAATCGACGCGCTTGCCTGACAGACCCGCCATCCAAGTTTCAGTATTTGAATTAATAACTAAAGAAGTGACGATTCCTGCTAAAAAGATAAACAGTAAATACTTGGCAGCATCTATAGAACCTCTCAGCCACCAAGCAACTGCAATACAAAAGAAAAGTTTGGTCATATGCCGTGCAGCTTTGATCTGCCCATCGGCAACCTCTGGGAAGCGTTCTATCGCAAAAATATGCACCCAGACCTGAAGCGCAACAAAAGCGATGAAGAGTAGAAAAACCTTATTCCACTTAATTGCTGGGTCAGGCTCCTTAAACCAAGCAATGACAAAGCATAGAAGAAATACTGACTCCGCCGCACGAGAAACGTCAAAATTGATAAGCCACGAAAAAGCATAAACAGATAATGCAATCCAACCAACTGCATTATTTTTTGTATTCCAGCCGCATTGCAGCCCTTCTCTACCCCTTTCCATCTATCAGCCTACTCCTGATGTGAGTTCTCCGCCCGCCCCGAAATACTCAGCGAGTCGCTCGACACTCACCAAGTGTTATCAATTGATTCTTTCAAGGGCGCTAGGATATCAGAAACCACACCGGTGCTAGCCTAATTCATATGGGGATAACCTGCCGTGCAATCTTAGCAGGGCATCAACAGATCGGTTGCAAACAGATGGCTAGGTGGATAAGGTCTTGAGCATCATGATCTGTTTTTTGAGCCATAATAATGGCGTAATTTATTGATTATGAACAATATTATTGTCTATAATCTGTCTATGCTCTTTCTCTTTCAGACCTGTTTTAGAAATAACGCGGGCCCATTCGCTAACGAAAACCATGGCACATCGATAACCTTCACTCACTTGCCTATTACGTGTATAGGTACTTTCACTCATTAATGTCATGAAATCATTCATATCTCCTCAGCCATCCTGCCATAGCCTCTGAAGCATGCGCTATCCTGGTTTCATAATCGGCACCAGCGCGACTAAACAACCCTGTGATGCAACTTCCGCCCCACCAAAAGGACTCGCCCACATGAAGGTATTAATTGTTGTGCGTACGTTAAAAATTGGCGGCATGGAGCGTGTGGCGGTGAACCTTGCCGACGCTTTTGCTGAACAGGGCCATGAGAGCCATTTAATGTACTTTAAGCCGCGTCCGCCTCAGTTAGCACCGAGCAATGGGCGGGTAAATGTCCACCATTTCGCACTGTCTCGTGCTATGTGGACATCGGGTGTAGGTGGCATTATCGAGGTGGTGGCACGCTTGCTCAATAGCGTGTTAAGGAAGAGCTACTTTTTATTGTCGGGCTGGTGGGGGGGCAAGCTTTTTCGCCGTGAAATACGTCGCCTTGAGCGTCAATATGGCACTTTTGACCGGATAATTTTCCGCGGTATCGGTACGTTTGAAACGGTATGGTCTTTTCAAGATTCCCGTGCCTGTTATGTTCTGGAGAATATCGTTAAAGCGCCCCCTGGCCATGCCGCCTGGCTAGAGCGGCTAAAAGCACGCTGCCTTTTTCATAACAAACACTTAGTTACCGTATCCCACGGTGTTGAACAGCAAATCGCCACTGTTCTGCAGACACTACAAGTCAAGCCGCTCTCGCTGAGAACCATCACCAACCCATGCCCTTTAGCGACCATTCGCAAAGCCATGTGCGAAGATATTCCAGAGCGGCCCCCTTCCCCGTATTTGCTCAACGTAGCACGCTTGGTGCCGCAAAAAAATCACCACCTACTGCTACGAGCATACGCCAAGATGCACACCACCCTTCCGCTGGTGATTGTCGGCGAGGGGCCACTGCGTGCAGAGCTGGAAGCGCTAGCCGGTGAGCTGGGTATTGCAGCGCGGGTGACTTTTGTCGGTCGCCAATTAAACCCTTATCCTTGGATGCATCATGCGCGCCTATTCATCTTGAGCTCTGCCCACGAAGGGCTTGGCATTGTGCTGCTTGAAGCGCTGGCTTGCCAAACGCCTATTGTCTCGGTCGATTGTCCAGGCGGGGTACGTGATATTATGGCCGGAGAGCTGGAAGCTTACCTTTGTGACATGACGCCGGAGGCCTTAGCAGACCGTGTCGATGCCATTCTTGAAGCGGACGGCTACGCTATTGATGAACGTTGGCTGGAACGCTTTTCTCCAGCGCACATTACGACTGCCTTTTTGCAAGAGATGCCTGCACAATGATATCGGCTAATATTATTACCTTTAATGAAGAAGCCAATATTGCGGACTGTATTGCTTCCGTTCGCCAGGTATGTGACGACATCGTTGTAGTGGATTCAGGCAGCCAAGATCGCACCACTGCTATCGCGCACGAGTTAGGTGCCCAAGTGGTTCAACAGGCCTACCTAGGCGACGGCATTCAAAAAAATATCGCGCTAGCGCATGTAAAATATGACTGGGTGCTCAGCTTAGACGCCGATGAGCGCCTAACACCAGAGATGGTCGAAGCGATCAGGCAGCTCGACCTTTCTGCAACTGAACATGACGCCTTTGCCTTTCGTCGTCGCAATATGATTGGCTCACGCTGGATTAGAGTCTGTGGATGGTATCCGGATTACTGCATTCGACTCTACAACCGACACCATGCTCGCTTTGCTGATGTAAAACAGCATGCCAGCATAGGGGCTTCTAACCCCAAGCGACTTAATGCAGATATAGTGCATTACTCTTTTGCTAACCTAGGCCAGTTATTTGCCAAGCCAGGACGCAATTTCAGCGGTCGTGCGGCCAAAATCATGTTTCAAAAGGGTAAACGGGCCAACGCTTTCTCGCCATTTACCCATGGCCTGAATGCCTTTATACGCAAATATATTTTTCAGCGAGGCTTCATGGGCGGGGTCGATGGCATGACCGTTGCGATCAGCGCAGGACTCAATAGTTACTTAAAGTATGCCAAGCTACTCGAATACCAGCGCGACCCAAAAGTCCTCGAAGCCGAAGACTTTAAAAAGGTTTGGTGATTGATGCATATTACCCATGTCAATTTGGCCCGCGGTTTTCGCGGCGGTGAGCGCCAAACTGAGTTATTAATTAAGACGTTAGCAGAACAACCTGAATACGATATTTCACAAACACTGGTTTGCCGTCGTGACTCTCCCATGCGCCAACACCTGCAGGGAGTAGCGCGACTCGATTTCCAGACAGCCAATCATCAGTTAGCAGGGCATTTTCGTTTCGGCGCGACATCGGCCAACAAGTCGCAGCTGGTGCACGCCCACGATGCAAAAGGCGTTCATTGGGCTTACTTACACTACCGTTTGAAAGGCACGCCCTACTTAATTACACGCCGTGTCGATTCCCCCGTCAAACGTAAGTGGTTTAACCAGCAGTGTTACTCTCATGCATCCGCCAGAGTTGCCCTTTCCCACGTTATAAAGGGGCTTCTGGAAGATAATCAGTGTGGCGACGTTACTTTAATCGCCAGTGCCCATGCCCACTTAATACCCGCGTCTGAAGCGACCCATCATTTCCGTGATGATTTTACCGGTAAGTTTTTGGTTGGCCATGCGGGCGCAGTGGTTGACCGCCATAAAGGCCAGCGAGTGCTCTTAAAAGCTGCTCAGAAGCTTGAGCATCAAGCACCTGATATACAGTTTATTTTGCTAGGCGATGGTGAAGATACGGAAACGCTAAAAACAGAATACTCGTCGCTTGGCAATGTTTCCTGGCTGGGGTTTAAAAGCAATATTGCCGACTATCTGGCTGGCCTGGATGTGTTTGCGTTTCCTTCACGCAATGAAGGCTTGGGCTCGGTGTTACTGGATGTCATGCAGCTCGGTGTTCCTGTCATTGCTACCGACGTTGGCGGCATACCCGATATCGTCAAGCACGAACAGACAGGGTTACTGATACCCTCCGGCGACGCCGATGCACTGGCTAGCGGTATTATGCGATTAAGACAGGATGTCGCTCTTCGGCAGCGATTGGTTCAAGGAGCCACTGAGCGTTTAGATCATTATAGCCCGCAGTCAATGACTGCATCGTACTGGCACCTCTATCAAACCATAGTGAGCGAATAATGATGTTTGCGGCTTCTGCAAAAGCGCATAAAAACCTTCATAAGCTGGGCTTTTATGCGCAGCATACCGTTCACCGTCTGATTCCCAGTACGTTTCTACAACGGCAAAGAATCAGCTTACTTCACTCATTAAAGCACCTGCCAGAAGAGGAGCAGCAGCAATTACTTTTCCGAGTTAACTACTGTAACCAATTGGATGACACTGTTGAGCTGCCGGGTTCAGCAAAAAGTTTGTCTGGATTCAAGCGCGAGAAAAGCGGCACTTATTATTTAGACTTGCTCAGTATATTACGCTACTTCCCGCCTGAACTACGCTTCTGCCATCGCTTTGGTGATGTAACCACCGTGCCAGACGCGCCGACCTTGGTGAAAAGCCGCCCCATTAATGACCACAATCAAAACTCGGTTTTACTTAAGTTAAACCGTGTTCGCCATTACTACACGGTACAAGATCCTTACCGCTATGATGACAAGCTTGACCTTGTGGTATGGCGGGGTTCTTGTCATCAAGAACACCGGCGACAATTCGTTCGAGATTTTTATGATCACCCGCTATGCAATGTGGGTGACATTCACAAAAATGCGCATGGCCAGCCCTGGCATCGCCATTTTATGTCGGTACAGGAGCAACTGAAATATAAATTCGTGCTCAGTATAGAAGGCAAAGATGTTGCAACAAATCTCAAATGGATAATGGCCTCCAACTCACTCTGTTTTATGCGACAGCCGCGCTTTGAAACATGGTTTATGGAAGGCACTTTGTTACCTGACTATCACTATGTGAAGCTCAAGGATGATTACTCAGATCTGGAGGAAAAAATCATCTATTACCAGGATAACCCCGCGGCGGCCAAAAAAATTATCGGTAATGCCAACCGCTACTTCGCTCAATTTATGAATACGGGCCAGGAACGTTTGCTAGGCATTTTGGTGATGCAGAAATATTTCGAGCGCACCCATCAACTTCTTCCTGAGTAGCCGTTATCATCAGAGCTATCCATTTTTCTGTCAAAGCCATTTTCACTGTTTATATTAGGTAATAGTCATCAGAAGTTATCGCTCTTTCATTGCATGGGATACCGCGAGGCTGGCCACCATAGCACTGACGCTAATTGGCCTCTGCATGGGTTATGCCACCACGGTCATGACCCGCCTGCCCTGGTGGACGCTATTTTTTGTAGCGGCCATGTGGATTGGCGTGGGCTTAAAGTTACGCTGGGGCCATCCTGCGAACGCTCGTTATCGTAAAATGTGGCCCTGGTCGCTGTTACCGCTAAGCCTATGGGGTGTGTACGTTTATCTGGCGGATAGCTTTGGCATCGTCGACCTAGGCGCGGTGTTTTTTCACCTTCAAGCCGGTATGGCCGAACACGGTGGCGCAGGCAAAATGATTTCCGCGCTGCTCTATACGCTGATAATGATCGGCGTACTGGCAGCGGTAACGTGGCTATCACGTCATGACCAGCGCTGGCGCTTAGCTGAGCGTTTTTTCGCTATTCTGTTATTGGCTAGCAACCCGCTGCTTTATGGCCTAGGCCAACGCAGCGCGTCGATTGTCACCGATGATGGAGCCTGGCTGGATCGCCGCTACAAGCCACCCCCCACTGAAGAGCTAAGGGAGGCGCCTAACTTACTCATCCTATATCTGGAAAGCATTGAGCGCACCTACTCCAATGAGCTATTTGAGGATGCCTACGCCGACCTTAACGCCCTGGGTGAACGAGGTGCCGTTTTTGAGGGCGTGCGCCAAATGGATAACACGGGGTGGACGATGGCCGGCATGATTGCCAGCCAGTGCGGTGTGCCACTGATGCCCGCAGGGCTTCTCCACGATAGCCAATTTGAGCCGCTATCGAAGGTTGTCCCTGGCGTCGATTGCCTGGGAGATATCCTTGCGGAACAGGGCTACCAATTAAGCTATCTAGGCGGGGCTAGCACACAGTTCGCCGGTAAAGGACTGTTCTACCGCGGACATCAATTCAATACGGTCAAAGGCCGTGAAGATTTAGAGCCCCTGCTGGAGGATCCTGAGTACGTTAATAGCTGGGGGCTGTATGACGATACGCTGTATGACATCACAGCCGATGAGATCAGACGATTAGACAATGAAGATAACGGCCCCTGGGGCGTGGTTAGTCTTAATTTGGCAGGCCATGCGCCAAATGGCTACCCTTCTCAGTCCTGTGTGGAAGAGCAGGGAGAGTTCGATGGGCAAGATATTCTTTATTCGGTGAAATGCTCTACTTGGCTTGCACGAAATCTGGTTGAACGTTTGGAGTCCGAGGGGCTTCTCGATAACACGTTAGTGGTCATACTTAGCGACCATTTGACGATGCGCGTTTCTGTCTGGGATCAACTGACCGCATTAGACCGCGACAATACGCTCATCATGCTGAGTAACGGTATCAAGCCACAGCGTATCCGGCGAGACGCTACCATGCTGGATGTTTTCCCTACGATACTCGATGCGTTGGGCTTTAAATTGGAGCGCGACCGCGCAGGCCTAGGCACTTCGCTTTTCAGCAACAACCGAACGCTGGTAGAGGCGCATGGTATCGAAGTGCTTAATGAACGCTTGCGAGAAGAGACAGCGCTGCAGCACCGCCTTTGGGAGGGCATCTCCCCGCAGCGGCGCGAGCCCGATGAATCTTCTCAAGGCACCTCCCAAGAGCAAACTCTGGAGACGCCTGCTGATGTGGCAGACGAAGTCGAGCTCATCCATTAACGATTACACTTTCCCAGTGATGAGTCGCATGAATCTGTCGATAGACTTGCTCAACGCTGAGCTGATTAAGGCAGTTGGTGTGACCCAACGGGCAGGTACGTTGAAAGCAGGGAGAGCAAGAGAGCGCTAGGTAATGGATGACGGCGTTATCGGTCAATGGCGGCGTGTAGGCAGGCGATGAAGAACCGTACAGTGCATGAATGCGAACGCCGACCGCGGCAGCCACATGCATTAACCCCGAGTCATTGGTAACTACCTGTCGGCAGTCCGCCAGCAGATCAACCGCATCAGCCAGCTGTGTTTTGCCACACAGGTTATGGGCATGAGAAAGCCCCTGCGTGATCTGTTCCCCCGCCGGATGATCCTTTGCCCCACCGAGTACGCGTACTTCAAAACCCTCTTTCACCAGCCGTTTGGCTAATGTATGAAAATAACTCACCGGCCACTGCTTGGCGGGGCCATACTCAGCGCCCGGCATCATGCCAATCGCCGTGCGCGAAGAGAGCGAGTGTGTCAGGCGTAAATTGACCAAGTTATCGCGGTCTATCTGGAGGCGTGGTTTAGGCAGCGCAAACTCACCGCTGGCTGCCTCTTCCAGGGGGAGGCCCAGCGATACAAAGCGCTTCACCGTTTGATCCAGCACTTGCTTGTCGAGCTTGCGGCGCTCCTTGAGAAGCCCATAACGGTGCTCCCCTAGAAAGCCTATACGCTCAGGAATACGTGCCATAAAGGGCACCAGTGCAGCTTTCCAAGAGCGAGGCAGTACAATGGCGCGGTCAAAACGCCCGCGCAGCCGATTAGCGAGTTCGCGGCGGCTGGACAGGCCAAACTCACCGTGCCCCACTGCCAGCGGCAGCACTTCGTCCACTTCAGGCATACGCTCTAAAATAGGCTGAGACCAGGCTGGTGCCACCACCGCGATTGTCGCCCCTGGCTGACGGGCTTTTAAGGTCATGAACAGGCTCTGTGCCATGACCATATCACCCACCCATGAGGGGCCAATCACCAGCAGTCGCTGAGCTGAGTTAGCCATTTAGCCACTCCAGGTAGGCCTTCACCCCTTGAGCAACGGTTTTAAACTCAACATCGCAGCCACTCTCACGTAGCCGGCTGATATCAGCTCGGGTATAGCTCTGATAGCGCCCTTTAAGCTCTTCGGGAAACGCAATGTAGTCAATCTCGCCCTTGCCGTAAAAGTCGATGACCGCCTCACCAATCGCTTTAAAGGGTTCTGCACGGCCAGTCCCCAGATTAAAAATGCCGGACTGTTCGGGATGATCCAAAAACCATAGGTTTACATCGACTACATCGCCGACATAAACGAAGTCACGGCTCTGCATACCGGCTTCAAAACCGTCGTAGGCGCCAAACAGCTTGAGCGTTTCACCATTACGAATTTGCAGATGATTGTGATAAGCCACGCTGGCCATTTTGCCTTTATGCTGTTCACGGGGGCCGTAGACATTAAAGTAGCGGAACCCCACCACCTGGGTGGTTAATTCACTCCAGCGCGAACGCACGTGCTGATCGAACAGTAGCTTTGAGTAGCCGTATACGTTAAGTGGCTTTTCGCACTCGGGCGCCTCTCTAAATATCTCGCTACCGCCATAGGTGGCGGCTGACGAGGCGAACAAGAAGGGGATACTCTGCTGCTCGCAGTAATTAAGCAGCACTTTGGAGTACTCGAAATTATTCTCCATCATATAGTGACCATCCCACTCGGTGGTATCCGAGCAGGCGCCCTCATGAAAAATAGCATCGATCTTGGGTAGGTCGACGCTATCACCGCGCAGGGCAGCTTTTACCCTGGCAAGGAAATCGTCCTTATCGAGGTAATCCGCCAGCGTGCAGTCGGCCAAATTGACGAATTTGGTACCATCGCGCAAATCGTCAACGACCATCACGTCATTTCGCCCACGGGCATTCAATGCTTTGACTATGTTGGCCCCGATAAAACCGGCACCGCCTGTTACCACAATCATACTGTTCTCCTTACCTAAAGCGGCTTGTTGGCCTATGTGCCTATAACCCATCTGTCTAGGATTGTATACTTGACGCCTTATGAATTCATGGCCAACGGTGCTTTCCGCGATGAGTGTCTCGACAAACCAATCGACACCCGATGTGTCGACCTTTCAAGGCTTGATCCTTGCTCTGCAGCAGTACTGGGCAGAACAGGGTTGCGTCATCCTGCAGCCGCTCGATATGGAAGTCGGCGCGGGCACCTTCCACCCCGCCACCTTTCTGCGGGCGATTGGTCCCGAAACCTGGAACGCTGCCTATGTACAGCCTTCCCGACGTCCTACTGATGGCCGCTATGGCGAAAACCCTAACCGCCTTCAGCACTACTACCAGTTCCAGGTAGTGATGAAGCCGTCGCCGAGCAACCTGCAGGATCTTTATCTGGGCTCGCTCAAACGTCTTGGGCTTGATCCGCTGGTTCACGATATCCGCTTCGTCGAAGATAACTGGGAATCCCCTACCCTAGGCGCCTGGGGCCTGGGCTGGGAAATCTGGTTAAACGGCATGGAAGTCACCCAGTTTACCTACTTCCAGCAGGCAGGTGGCATCGAATGCTACCCAGTCACCGGCGAACTGACCTATGGACTTGAGCGTATTGCCATGTACCTGCAGGACGTCGACAGCGTTTATGATCTCGTTTGGGCCATTGCCCCCGATGGCAGCAAAGTGACTTACGGCGATGTTTACCTGCAAAATGAGCGCGAACAATCCGCCTACAATTTTGAGCACGCTGACGTTGATCAGCTGTTTGCCAACTTTGATCACCAGGAAAAAGAGTGTGGCAAGTTGCTCTCTGCCCGCCTGCCGCTTCCGGCCTACGAGCAAGTCCTGAAGGCATCGCACACCTTCAACCTGCTGGACGCCCGTCACGCTATCTCGGTCACCGAGCGTCAGCGCTTTATCCTGCGCGTACGCACTATGGCCCGGGATGTCGCCACTGCTTACTTTGAGTCGCGTAAAGCCGAAGGTTTCCCCATGGCGCCAGAAATACTTCGCCGAGAATTGTTACAAGAGCTACTCGCCGATCAGGGAGACAACTAATGGCTGTAAATACCCTTTTACTGGAACTCGGTGCAGAAGAGCTTCCTCCCACGGCCCTGGACGCGCTTTCCGATGCGTTTGCCGCAGGCATAGAGAAAGGCCTGCTAGAAGCGGATGTTCCCTTCACCAGCGTTACCGCTTATGCAACACCACGCCGTTTAGCGGTTCAAGTGCGTGAGCTGGCTGATAAACAGCCTGACCGCGACGTTGAGCGCCGTGGCCCAGCGCTGGCGGCTGCCTTTAAGGAGGGGGTTGCTACCAAAGCTGCGGAAGGCTTCGCCCGCTCCTGTGGCGTCAGCGTCGACGAACTGATTCATCTGGAAACCGACAAAGGCACTTGGCTAGGTTTCCGCGAGCAGCAGCAAGGGGAAACGATTCAAGCGCTGCTGCCCGAGATTATCCGCAAGTCCATCAGTGCTCTCCCTGTGCCTAAAAACATGCGCTGGGGTGCTTCACGGGTTGAGTTTTCCCGCCCCGTTCACTGGCTGGTAGCACTTTATGGTAGTGATGTAGTGGCCGCTGAGGCGCTGGGCCTAGAAGCTAGCTGCACCACCTATGGCCACCGTTTCCACGCCCCTGATGCCCTTCAGTTGGCTCATGCCGACGAGTACGTGACTGCGCTGGAAAATGCCTATGTACTGGTGGATCGAGAGCAGCGCCGCGAGCGCATCCGCGAGCAGGTGTTGGCAGAAGCTGAGGTTCAGGAAGCCAATGCGGTTATCGACGAAGATCTGCTGGTAGAAGTGAGTGGCTTGGTAGAATGGCCGGTCGCCCTCACGGGTAGCTTCGATGAGCGCTTTCTGGAAGTCCCCGCTGAGTGTTTGATCTCCTCAATGAAGGCTAACCAGAAATATTTTCACCTGTTGGATGACGCTGGCAAGTTGAAGCCGCTGTTTATCACCATTGCCAATATCGACAGCGCTGATCCCGACCAGGTCATTGCCGGTAACGAAAAAGTCATTCGCCCGCGCTTGGCCGATGCAGCGTTTTTCTACGACACCGATCGCAAGCGCACATTAGCTTCGCGTATACCACAGTTAGAGAGTGTGGTGTTCCAGCAACAGCTAGGCACCTTAGCGGATAAAGCGCGCCGCAGTTCGGCTATTGCGACGTTTATTGCCGAACGCATCAATGGCGACGAAGCTCACGCCCAGCGCGCCGTGTCGCTCGCCAAGTGTGACCTTGTGACGGAGATGGTGCTCGAATTCCCTGAACTCCAGGGCATTATGGGACGCTACTACGCCGAGCAGGATGGCGAACCCGCAGAAGTTGCTCAAGCCCTTGAGGAGCAGTACCTGCCCCGCTTTGCGACTGATGCGATACCCCAAAGTGCTACAGGCAAGGCCTTAGCTCTGGCGGATCGACTGGATACCCTAGTGGGCATCTTCGGGATTGGCCAGCGCCCTACCGGTGCAAAAGATCCGTTCGCTCTACGTCGTGCTTCAATTGGTGTGCTTAACATTCTGGTCAAAGGCGAGCTGGATCTTGACCTGCGCGAGCTGCTTACGGTTGCCTCTGAGCAGCACCAGAGCCTCCCCAAGGCTGAGGGATTGGTTGAGGACGTGCTGACGTACATGCTGGATCGCTTCCGCGCCTGGGGCCAGGAAGAGGGCATCAGCGCTGAAATGTACCTTGCCGTACGTGCACGCCCAGTCACTAACCCGCTCGACTTCGCGCGCCGCCTGCGTGCTGTGAAGGCCTTTGCTCAGCGTGACGAAGCATCTGCGTTGGCGGCTGCTAACAAGCGTGTTTCGAATATTCTAAGCAAGCAGAAGCATGACGCTAGCACGTCGGTCAATCAAAGCTTGCTACAGGAAGATGCCGAACGAGCGTTGTTTGATGCTGTAACCGGTTGCCAGGCACAGGTGGCGCCGCTATTTGCTGCCGGTGACTATCAGCAGGCACTCGACGTACTTGCCACACTTCGCGTTCCAGTGGATGCGTTCTTTGATCAGGTGATGGTGATGGCGGACGACCCGACTATTCAGCGTAATCGATTAGCGCTTCTTGCTAGCCTTCAAGCGCTGTTTTTAGAAGTCGCCGATATCTCGCTGCTCCCTCAGTAGTCGTCGACTAATTGTTCTCAACCCAAGCCCAGCCCTAACGGTTGGGCTTTTTGTTGTTTGACGGGAGTATGTGTTTCACGTGAAACACTTTTGCCAGATCAGGGTAAGATAGTTTGAAAACTGGCGGGCAGAAAGCACAACCTGGCAACCGTAACAATAGGATCTCTATGTTAAATGCCGAGAAACTTGTCATCCTGGATCGAGACGGCGTCATCAACCATGACTCTGATAACTACATCAAATCTCTCGACGAGTGGGCGCCCTACCCCACTTCAATCACTGCCATTGCCCGCCTTACTCACGCGGGATACACCGTTGCCATTGCGACAAATCAATCGGGCATTGCCCGTGGCTATTATGATGAAGCCACCCTCCATGCGATGCATGAACACTTAATTTCGTTAGTAGAAGCGGAAGGCGGGCGTATTGCTCATATTGCTTACTGCCCCCATGGGCCAGATGATAATTGCCGATGCCGTAAACCCTTGCCAGGAATGCTGCTAAACATACAACAATACCTGGGGTTAGCAAGCTTAACAGGAAGCTGGATGATCGGTGATAGTCTACGGGATCTTCAAGCGGGCGAAGCAGTAGGCTGTAAAACAGCACTGGTCAGAACAGGAAAGGGAGTTAAGACGGAGCAAAAAGGCGTTGGACTTGAAAAATCCAAGGTGTTCGATGATTTAGCGCAATTTGTTGAGTGGCTCATTAAATAGCTAAGCGACACCGAGCTGGAGAGTCTAAACGCTTTGTGTTGCTTGCGAAAATTTGACTGAAACGAAGTACCCTCTTCTGCTCTAAACGCATCCTGCCACTTTATCTACCAAGAAAAGCGCCGCTATGGAATACATAGCGGCGCTTTTCATAGTGACATTAAATCATGTTAAGGCAAGGCTCGTTAACGTAGAGTTTCACGTGAAACACTTACGAGCACATCCATATCTTACACGTCTAAATTTGCCACCAGTGCGTTGGTCTCAATAAAGTCACGACGCGGCTCAACGTCATCACCCATCAAGGTATTAAACATCATATCAGCACCCACGGCATCTTCGATCGTTACGCGCAGCATACGGCGGCTATCGGGATCCATGGTGGTATCCCAGAGCTGATCCGGGTTCATTTCACCCAGGCCCTTATAGCGCTGCACAGACAGCCCGCGCTGACCCTCTTGCATTAGCCATGCCAGCACTTCTGAGAAGTGCGATACAGGCTTCTGGCGCTCGCCACGGGCAATAAAGGCCCCCTCTTCCAGGAAGCCATCCAGAGTTTCGCCCAGTTCAGCAATGCCGCGGTAGTCGGCGCTTTCAAAGAAGTCGAGACCCCACATATACTCAGTCGTGACCCCGTGAGCAACCAGAGATACCGTAGGTAAGAACAGCCCGCGCTCAGAATCTTCTTGAAGATGGAAGTGATAGCGCGGCCCGCCTTCATAAGCCACCATATCGTCCATAATCTTCTGCAGTTCGGCTATCCAGTTCTCCATGGTCACACGGTCTTTCAAACTCTCTTCACCTTTCAGCGCCGACACATGCACAATTTGCTTAAGCACTTCATTGGGATAAACCCGTGACAAACGATCAATCCGCTTCATTACGTTGCGATACTGATTCACAAGTGCTTCAAGCTGAGAACCCGAAATACCGGGTGCATTGGCGTTTACATGCAGGCCTGCGCCGTCTAAGGCTGTGGTGGTTAAGTAATCCACCATCGCCTGCTCGTCTTTCAAATAGAGCTCTTGCTTACCGCGCTTAATTTTATACAACGGCGGTTGAGCGATGAAGATATGGCCACGCTCAATCAATTCCGGCATCTGACGGAAGAAGAACGTCAACAGCAGGGTGCGGATGTGCGACCCATCGACGTCGGCATCGGTCATGATAATAACCGAGTGGTAACGTAGCTTATCGGGGTTAAACTCTTCACGGCCAATACCACAACCCAATGCCGTGATTAGCGTACCCACTTCTGCAGAGGAGAGCATTTTATCGAAACGCGCTTTTTCGACGTTCAGGATCTTACCTTTGAGCGGCAAAATAGCCTGAGTGCGGCGATCGCGACCCTGTTTGGCACTGCCACCTGCCGAGTCACCCTCCACCAAGTAAAGCTCTGACTGACTGGGGTCTTTTTCCTGGCAATCTGCCAACTTGCCAGGTAACCCGGCAATATCCAGCGCGCCTTTGCGGCGGGTCATATCCCGCGCTTTCCGGGCCGCTTCACGGGCACGTGCCGCGTCCAGCATCTTATTAACGATTGCCTTTGCTTCGTTTGGCTTTTCAACAAGATACTCGGAAAATAGGCGGCTCATTTCCTGCTCAACCGCTGTTTTCACTTCACTGGAAACCAGCTTATCTTTGGTTTGAGAAGAGAACTTCGGATCCGGCACTTTGACCGAAATAATCGCGGTCAATCCCTCACGAGCATCGTCACCGGTGGTATTAACCTTGGCTTTTTTGAGCAGGTTTTCGGCTTCAATATAGTTGTTGAGCGTACGGGTAAGGCCTGCACGGAACCCAGCCAAGTGCGCGCCACCGTCTCGCTGCGGAATATTATTGGTATAGCAGAAAATATTCTCAGTGAAGGCTTCGCTCCACTGCATGGCTACCTCAACCTCAACGCCATCATCACGAACAGCGTTAAAGTGGAACACAGGGTTAATCACGCTCTTGTTCGTATTGAGGTGGTCAACAAAGGCTCTTAAACCACCTTCGTAATGGAACAGTTCCTCTTTACCGCTGCGCTCATCCAGCAAACGGATAGCCACGCCAGAGTTCAAGAAAGAGAGTTCGCGCAGCCGTTTAGCTAAAATATCAAAATGAAATTCGATATTGCCAAAGGTTTCTGGAGATGGTCGGAAATGAACACGCGTACCGCTTTTTTCGGTTTTGCCCACAACAGCTAATGGTGCTTGAGGGACACCATGATGGTACATCTGCTCAAACACTTCACCTTGACGCCAAATCGTCAAGCGCAGCTCCGCGGAAAGCGCATTGACGACGGAAACGCCTACACCGTGCAAGCCACCGGAAACCTTGTAGGAGTTATCGTCGAATTTACCGCCTGCGTGCAGAACCGTCATGATAACTTCAGCAGCGGAAACCCCCTCCCCTTCATGCAGTTCGGTAGGTACGCCGCGGCCGTTATCGCTAACGGTGACCGACTCATCCGGGTGAATGACAACGCGAATTTCGCTGCAATGCCCAGCCAGCGCCTCGTCGATGGAGTTATCCACCAACTCGAAGACCATGTGGTGCAGCCCGGTACCGTCGTCGGTGTCACCAATATACATACCTGGCCGCTTACGCACCGCGTCCAGTCCCTTGAGCACCTTAATGCTTGATGAATCGTAAGCCTGCTCGCTCATTGACCACTCCGTCGTGAAGTCTGCCTCATCCCGTATCGCCTACCTCTTCCTGCGCTGGCATTACCACGATAGCTTGCTTGACCACACATTTAGCGGCCTACACTAGCTATCGCTTAATAAATCACTGAAACCCTCTTTGGTATGTTTCACGTGAAACATTGCTACGGAGGTTCCAGTGCGCCAGGCATTTTTTAATGCAGAAGGTTCGACACTGGTAATAAATGCTTGGCACTGCATATCTTCGAGTAGCCCACAAAACTGTTGCCGATTCTGCTCGTCAAGCTCTGCTGGCAAATCATCGATAAGATAAATACAGTGCCGCTGTGCTGTTCTTTCCAGAAACCGCCCCTGGGCGAGCTTTAACGCACTCACCACTAACTTTTGCTGGCCTCTGGAAAGCACTTCAACAGCAGGCTGTTTATTTATCCTGATGCGTAAGTCTGCGCGCTGTGGGCCTTGCTGAGTAAACCCCATCTGCTGATCGGTTGGCCGACTATCATGCAACACCGCCGCAAGAGATTTCTCTTTATCCCAACCTCTGGCGTAATGGAGCGACAAACCCGGCAAGGGAAGTAGCACTTTAAGGGTCTCTTCAAAGACCGGTAAAAAGCTACTGAACCAATCTCGACGTAGCGTATCCATCTGCTCGCCCCAAACGGCTAGCTCATGCTCCCACACCGCTATTTCCTGAGGATGTATTCTACCACGCCTGAGCAGAGCATTCCGATGTTTCAACGCACGCCGGGTATGCTTCCAGATTGCTAAAAAATCGTGTTTCACGTGAAACACACCCCAGTCAAGAAACTCACGCCGACCGGCGGGAGAACCTTCAAGCAATCGAAAAGCATCCGGATTAATTAACTGAAGTGGCATCGCCTCTACCAGCTCCGCCAACCGAGCGTTCTTGTCACCTTTCAAACGCAGCTCAAGCTCCCTCTGCGCACGCAAACGGCGTACACCAAGGGTGACCTCAGGCTCACCACTTAAACGCCCATACAGCGTCATATATGGCTGATCCATCTGGATCACGTGTTTTAACTGGCGCGTGCGAAAAGAGCGCCCCATTCCTAGAATATGGATTCCTTCCAATAAGCTGGTTTTGCCACTGCCATTGGCACCACTAATAACATTGATGCGCGAAGAGGGCGTCATCTCAACAGGCTGCAGGTTGCGCACAGCGTGAAAATTAAGCAGTGTCAGGCTCATCCTATTATCACCACTTAAAAAGTCCTCGAAAGCGAGTATTCCAACGCGTTAGCGGCGCTTCTGCTACCAGAAGCGCCGCTAACATGGACTGCCATCTATCGATTGTCATGCCTCTATACAAAACCGTTTACAGGCGCATAGGCATAACAACATAAAGCGCATCGCCACCGCCAGGCTCTTCCAACAAAGCACTGCTGTTGGGGTCAGCCAAGGTAATTTGTACGCGATCTTCATTAAGCACGGTTAACACATCAACCAAATAGCCAACGTTAAAACCAACTTCCATCGCCCCACCATTGTACTCGACGGCGATATTCTCCTCGGCCTCTTCTTGCTCAGGGTTGTTAGCCATCACTTTGAGGTTATTCTCCTCCAGATAAAGACGCACACCGCGGTACTTCTCATTAGAGAGAATGGCTGTACGCGAAAGCACCTGACGCAGCTCGGCACGCTCTGCAATCAATACTTTATCGCCATTACGTGGAACAACGCGCTCATAGTCAGGAAATTTACCGTCGATTAGCTTAGAGGTGAAGGTAAAGTCTCCCGTATGTGCACGCACGTGGCTGGAGCCAAGCGTTAAACTGACAGGCTCATCGCTATCATCTAGCAAGCGCGATAGCTCTAGAATGCCCTTGCGCGGCACAATCAGCTTCTGAGACTGGCTAACAGAGACTTCGATTGGGCGCGAACACATCGCCAGACGGTGCCCGTCAGTGGCAACCGTGCGCAGTAAATTACTTTGAATTTCCAGTAGCATACCGTTGAGGTAATAACGCACATCCTGCTGCGCCATAGCAAACGAGGTAGCTTCGATCAGGTGCTTTAAGGTGCCACGGGGCACACTAATCTCCTGGCTACCATCTGCATCCTCAATATTGGGAAATTCAGCCACCGGGAGAGTCGAAAGAGTGAAACGCGAACGCCCACTGCGAAGTACCGCGCGCCCCTCTTCCACACCCAGCTGAATATCAGACTGATCGGGTAGTGACTTACAAATATCCATCAACTTACGCGCGGGCACTGTCGCAGAACCTGCCTGATCAACCTGGCTTGCCACCGTGCGACCAACGAGCTCGACTTCTAAATCAGTGCCGGTGAGCGACACTTGGTCACCCTCAACTTGAATCAGCACATTAGACAGTACTGGCAGCGTTTGACGACGCTCAACAACACCAGCGACCAGAGTCAGCGGACGTAGCAGCGCCTCTCGGGAAATCGAAAATTTCATCAATACTCCGGTTCTATATCCTGAAAGGCCTGCGCGTAACAGGCCCGTCCCATGGGATGATTAACTGGTCAACAGGCGCAGTAAATTCTTGTAATCCTCACGAATATCCGCGCTCTCTTCCTGCAATGATTTCACTTTTCGGCAAGCGTGCAACACTGTTGTATGGTCTCGCCCACCAAAGGCATCGCCAATCTCAGGCAAGCTATGATTGGTCAGCTCCTTAGCAAGCGCCATCGCCACCTGACGAGGGCGAGCAACTGAGCGTGAACGACGCTTGGAAAGCAGATCCGCCACCTTAATTTTGTAATATTCGGCAACCGTACGCTGAATATTATCAACCCCTACCTGCTTATCCTGAAGGGCTAACAGGTCTTTCAGGGACTCTCGAATAAAGTCTTGGGTAATCGTTTTACCCATGAAATGCGAATCGGCAATGACTTTTTTCAATGCCCCTTCCAATTCGCGCACATTGGAACGAATTTTCTGGGCAATAAAGAAAGCCGCATCATGAGGTAAATCGACCTTAGCTTGGTCGGCCTTTTTCATCAAGATAGCCACCCGGGTTTCAAGCTCTGGCGGCTCTATCGCGACCGTAAGCCCCCAACCAAAGCGAGATTTAAGGCGCTCCTCTACTCCACTGATCTCTTTAGGATAGCGGTCAGAGGTCAGGATCATTTGCTGACCACCTTCTAATAGCGCGTTGAAGGTATGAAAAAACTCTTCTTGAGAACGCTCTTTTCCCGCAAAAAATTGAATGTCATCGATAAGTAACGCATCAACACTGCGGTAAAAGCGTTTAAAGTCATTGATGGCGTTAAGCTGGAGCGCTTTTACCATATCAGCGACAAACCGTTCGGAGTGCAGGTACACCACCCGGGCGTTTTCACGCCGAGTCGCCAAAGCATTTCCCACTGCATGCATCAAGTGGGTTTTACCCAGGCCGACACCGCCGTATAAAAACAAGGGGTTATAAGCACCACCGGGGTTTTCAGACACCTGTCTAGAGGCCGCACGAGCTAATTGGTTCGACTTACCTTCTACAAACGTATCGAAAGTAAAATTCGGATTGAGCCCGCTGCCATGTTTCAGACTGCCTTCTACCTGCACCTGACGTTCATTATTGCGCCGGCTCGGCGCTTCATCACGCAACCTGTCGATTTCGCGCTCATCGGCAATATCGCCACGGGGGGGCGTATGTACCGCTGGCGATGACGGTCGCGAAGATGAAGCCGATACAGGATTACCTAAATCACGATGCTGAGGGGCCTGGGTTGCCAAGCGCCGACTGCCCACCGTCAGGCTTACCTTGGGCGGTTTGGCCGGTGCGAGTTCCCGCATCAGCTCACTAATCCGCTTGGCATACTTATCGCTCACCCAATCGCGCACGAAGCGATTCGGCGCTAATAAGCGCAGCTCGTTGGACTCTCCTTCTTCTGCCTGCAGCGGGCGTATCCAGGTATTGAACTGCTGTGAATTCAGCTCATCCTGCAGGTTGTCCAGGCACTGTTGCCAAAGCGTCAGTGACACTCATCTCACCATCGGTTGAAAACGGCCGACCATTGTAGCGCCCAAAGCCTCGGTTATCCACACGGGTTTGGTCTTCAATTTCCACCTGTGGACAACTTAACATGAGCCCATGGGAAAACCCTGTGGAGGGGCGGGGATAACCATTAAATACGTGTCTTACCCACGGGTTAATCACATCTACCCAACACCTTGTGGACGGCTTATACGCGACTTACACACAGATTTTTTATAATTATAAGGCGTTGAAAAATAATAACTAAAAACACTTATCCACAAATAGTATCCCCACTATTAATAACAACAGGTTTAGAACTACTTACTAGTAATAATAGTGACTTGATTAATGGCTACTCTCAGCGTATCAAGCACGCTGGCTGAAGTGTGATAACACTTTTATGCAAGGAAAAATTGCACCCAGCAGAGGAAGTCTCTACAATTTCCGGTCTTGAATTGAATCTCCCCGGCTAGTTCCTCACTGGACCGGGCTTTTTGGAATTCACTTTCCGTCCTAAACCACGTGGGAATAACGAGTTATGAAACGCACTTTTCAACCTAGCGTTCTCAAGCGCAAGCGCGCGCATGGCTTCCGTGCTCGTATGGCAACCAAAAACGGTCGCGCCATCCTCGCACGTCGTCGTGCTAAGGGCCGCAAGCGTCTGAGCGCCTGATCTCAGATTGCGTGTGCCGCAGCAAGGCTTTCCCCGGCAATTACGGTTACTAAATGCTGGGGATTTTAGTCACGTGTTTGAGCAAGCCGACCTAAAAGTGCATGGCAAAGGTATGATGGCGTTAGTCCGCCTGAGTACTCGGGGACACCCCCGCCTTGGACTAGTGGTCAGCAAAAAAAATGTTAAACGCGCCGTAGATCGCAACCGTTTCAAGCGTCTGGTTAGAGAATCCGTTCGCCTTCGTCAACATCAACTACCCTCTGTGGATATAGTGGTGCTTGCACGACGCGGTGTTCAGGATATCGATAACGACACCTTGCATCGCCAGTTACATGGCATGTGGAAGCGACTTCAGCGTGACGCACAGGCGGTGTCATCAGTACCAACGCCTAAGCGTGACACGTGACCTTTGGTGCACCCCTCGCCGCTCGACCTCGGCCTGCCAACTGGCAGGCTTTCGTGTGTCAAGAGTCGAGTAAATGACACTGCGCCATTAGCATGTTCACCACCCAGCGGGCAGAACCCTCATGGACGTAAAACGACTTTTATTACTGATTCCACTAGCCGTACTCGCCTACTTGCTAGTCGTCCAGTGGAATCAGGATTACGGGCAGCCGAATTACGATTCAGTGCCTGAAACGACGCAACGCAGCAATTCCACACCTCCTGGCAATGCTGAAGATGGAGAGGGCGGCTTAGCGGTGCCAAGCACGTCTTCACAGCAGAGTGCGGTAGGTGACGGTATTCCGGATACCGAAAGCGAGACATCCAGCCGCGACTTTATTGCCGTGACCACTGACGTCCTCGATGTGCGTATTGACCCACACGGCGGCGACATTGTTTATGCCGCGTTACCGCAGCACAAGCTCTCCCTCGATTCAGACCGTAACTACGTGCTGTTATCGGATAACAGCAGCCGTAGCTACGTGGCTCGTTCAGGTCTTCAGCTCGATGGCCAAGCTAGCCGTATCGCATTCACACCTGAAAACTCAGAGTATCGTTTAGGCGATAACGATGACGAACTCAGCGTTGATCTAACCGCTGACGTTAACGGCGTTGAGGTGATTAAACGTCTCACCTTTGAGCGCGGTAGCTATGCGGTCAGCGTCAATTACTACCTGGCCAATAACACCGATGCACCGGTGAGTGCGCGCTTTATTGGCCAATTGGCACGCGACAATAGCCCTGATCCCTCAAGCGGTGTCTCAATGGGGATGAACTCCTATTTGGGGGCAGCTTACTCAACGCCGGATGCGCGCTACGAGAAGATCGACTTCGAAGATATTCAAAGCCATAAATTTGAAAACCGCGAAGCACAAGGCGGTTGGATAGCCATCATCCAGCACTACTTTGTATCCGCATGGGCGCCGCAGCAGGATCAACAGAACCTTTACTACGTCACCACTGACTCCAGTAACCGTAACGTAGTGGCCTTTGCTGGCCCCACCAGCTCTATCGCAGCCGACAGTGAAGCGACGCTGGGCGCCACACTTTACATGGGGCCAAAGGTTCAGGATTACTTGGAGCAAGTCGCTCCCAACCTGCAATTAACCGTGGATTATGGCTGGCTGTGGTTTATTGCTAACCCGCTGTTTTGGCTATTGGATCACATCCACGACATTGTCGGTAACTGGGGTTGGTCAATTGTTCTGTTAACCGTACTGGTTAAAACGGTACTGTTCCCGCTCTCTGCCAAAGCTTACAAATCCATGGGTCGGATGCGTAAACTCGGCCCGGAAATGCAGCGCCTGAAAGAGATGTATGGCGACGACCGGCAAAAAATGTCGCAAGAGATGATGAAGTTCTACCAGAAGGAGAAGATCAATCCGCTGGGGGGCTGTCTACCTATTGTAATTCAAATGCCTGTATTCATCGCTCTCTACTGGATGCTGCTGGAGTCGGTTGAATTGCGGCATGCACCGTTTATCTTCTGGATTCAGGATCTATCGGTGAAGGATCCGTACTTCATTCTGCCGATTCTGATGGGCATTTCGATGTTCGTGCAGCAGATGCTGAACCCAACACCACCAGATCCAATGCAGGCGAAGATAATGAAGATGCTCCCTATCATCTTTACCTTCTTCTTCCTGTGGTTCCCGGCCGGTCTGGTCATCTACTGGGTGGTCAACAACATCATTTCGGTGGCGCAGCAGTACTACATTACGCGTAAAATCGAGAATGATCCGAGTATCGGTAAGGGCATGAAAACCAAATAGTCCGCCGTTTTAATTAACGCCTTCAGACCCCCGCCTCGAGCGGGGGTCTGGCGTTTTAAGACCGAAAAATTCACACTAGGTCGATCAATTTCGTTACCTGCCAATTTAAAAAGAGATTCACCATGGCCGAACGCCTCTATACACCTGACACCATTGCGGCGCTGGCAACCCCCCCTGGACGCGGTGGCGTGGGTATTATCCGCGTCTCTGGGCCTGCCTGCCGCGAAATCGCTCAGGCCATGGTTGGGCATTGCCCTGCCCCACGGTACGCCCACTACGGCCCCTTTCAAGGCACGGAGGGCAGCATTGATGAGGGTCTCGCCCTGTTCTTCAATGGTCCCCACTCGTTTACCGGCGAGGACGTGCTGGAACTCCAGGGACACGGCGGCCCGATTATTATGGATATGTTGCTGGAGCGCTGCGTGGCATTGGGGGCTCGCCTGGCCCGGCCAGGTGAGTTTTCAGAACGGGCGTTTTTGAACGATAAGCTCGACCTGGCCCAGGCAGAAGCCATCGCAGACCTTATCGATGCCACATCACGCTCAGCGGCAGAAAACGCCGTGCGCTCACTGCAGGGCGAGTTCTCAAAGCGTGTCTCTGCACTGGTGGAGCGATTGATAGAGCTACGCGTCTATGTGGAAGCGGCGATCGACTTCCCCGAAGAGGAGATCGACTTTCTTGCTGACGGCCATGTTGCCCAACATTTAAGCAGCGTCCAGCAAGCGCTGAGCGACGTTCGTCAGGCAGCAGGGCAAGGCGCCCTGCTCCGTGAAGGGATGAGCGTGGTTATCGCGGGAAGACCCAATGCGGGTAAGTCGAGTCTGCTTAATGCACTCACTGAGCAAGATACCGCCATTGTGACCGATATCGCAGGCACCACCCGGGATGTTCTCCGTGAGCATATTCATATCGACGGTATGCCGCTGCATATCATCGACACCGCTGGGCTGCGCGATACGCCCGATGCGGTTGAGAAAATTGGTGTCGCACGTGCCTGGGCCGAGATAGAGAAAGCTGACCGGGTACTACTACTCGTTGATGCCAGCACCACGGCTTCCACCGACCCTATGGCGATCTGGCCCGAGTTCGTCGCTCGTCTCCCTGATCAGCAGCGCTTGACACTCGTGCGCAATAAGATTGATACCAGCGCAGAACTCGCTGGTTTAGATTTATCCACAACGCCACCTACCGTGCGCTTATCCGCTAAAACGGGCGAGGGTGTGGATAACTTAAAAGCGCATTTAAAAGAGGTGATGGGCTATACCGTGACGACGGAAGGTCGCTTCTCCGCGCGACGGCGACATCTGGATGCCCTGGATAGAGCAATGACGGCGCTTACGACCGGACAGGCTCAACTAAGTGGCTACGGCGCTGGAGAGCTGCTGGCAGAAGATTTGCGTGATGCCCAACAGGCATTAGGCGAGATCACTGGCGAATTCAGCGCCGATGATCTCTTGGGCGAGATTTTCGGCAGTTTTTGTATTGGCAAATAGTGCCGTTTCGTTACAACAACTACTCCCCCACCCACCAGTCCGCCTGATAGCGACTTTTTGCACCGAATAGCGGGGTAATTTCCGTCATCGCCGCAGCCAGCCGTTCATCCAGCCCCCAGGGCGGATTAATCACCAGCATACCGCTACCGAACATGCCGCGGGCCTGCTCTCCTGGTTCGCGAAGCAGTAGCTCGCTGCGCCATATCTTGAGAATCCCACTCTCTTTGAGGCTGCTTAAAAGCGTGTGATGATGGCCTGCAGGCAACAGCGGGTACCAAATCAATACCACCCCATGGCGCGCTTTATTCAGCGTATAAGCCACTGCCTCGGCAACTTCCTGATACTCCACTTTACGCTCGTAGCTAGGATCAATAAGCACACACAAGCGTGGCGATGTGACAGGCAGCATCGCTGTTAGCCCCGTCAAACCGTCACCAAACACATGTTGTGCGTGTGGCGCTAACCCCTGGGCACTTAGCTGCTCATGCTCTCCGGGGTGCAGCTCAAACAGCCGCAGTTGATCCTGCTCGCGTAGAAAATAACTCAGCCACCACGGTGAGCCTGGATAGTGGGTCAGTGCCTCAGGCATGGATTGAGCGCTTGCTAGCGCTGCTTGCCATGCGTTAAGCAGCGCATCACCAAACCCAGCACGGGCTTGCCACACCGGCCATATGCCCTCGCGGTACTCCTGCAAGCGTTGCGTCTCCTGGGCGTTGAGCGGATAGAGTCCTCGACCCGCGTGAGTATCGACATATGTAATAGAAGTTTTTTTACGTAACAAATAATCCATCACCGCATAAAGCGTTAGATGTTTATGTACATCGGCAAAATTACCGGCATGGTAGGCATGTTGATAGGACAGCATGGTAGCTCGTAAACAGGTGAACGAAAAAAGCCCGCTATAGAAGCATAGCGGGCTTTGAGCGGCAATGTGCAGCTTTAAGAGGCTTACTTAGCCCTGGCCGTTACCAGTAGGCGTTAAGGTAATTTCTACCCGACGGTTTTGAGCACGGCCCTGCTCATTGTCGTTGCTAGCGACTGGCCGAGTAGCACCGTAACCAGAAGTATTCAGGCGCATGGATGAAACGCCGTTCTGAGACAAGTAGCTGGCCACGGCTTGGGCACGACGCTCAGATAGACGCTGGTTATAGCTCGCATCACCGGTACTGTCAGTGTGGCCAGCGATACTAACGCGGGTATCCTGATACTGGGAAAGTACATTAGCCACTTCATTGAGTGAACCACGCGCTTCACTAGTCAACTCAGCAGAGTCAAAGCCAAAGGTAACGCCGCTAGGCATATTGAGCACGATATCGTCGCCTCTGCGATCAATCTCTATGCGTGACCCTTGCAGATTTTCACGCAGTTGCTGCTCTTGGCGATCCATGTAGACACCAATACCGGCGCCCGCCGCCGCACCCACAGCCGCACCAATTAACGCACGGTCACGGCGGCTGGTACTACCATCGCCAGAAAGTGCCCCAGCAGCGGCACCAACGGCGGCACCAATCCCGGTACCCATCGCGGTGCTAGAGCGCTGCGTTTGGCCACCGTAAGGATCCGATGTAGCACAACCGGCCAGTAGAATAGCAGCCGCCAACGGTGTCAGTAGTCTAGAAATTCGCATCACTCACTCCTTGTTATGTTCGAGACATCTTTATATTCATCGCTAATCAATCATCACTGATCAAGGCTAGCAACTCATTCAAGAATAATAGACCTTGAGGCGATGCACGCAGCTTTTCAGGCATTTGCATCAAAAGTCCTTTTTTCTCGGCGGATTGTAAACGCGCCAGTAACATAGCATTTGGCTGCCCAGTGTTAGCTCTCCATGTCTCAAGTGACACCCCATCGGTGAGCCGTAAAGCGTTCATGGCAAACTCTAACGGCAGCTCATCCGCTTTTATAAGCTGCTTACCGGCTATAAAGCCACGCAGGTCACCCGTGCGCTTTAAATATGCGTCCGGCTGGCGAGTTTTCCAGCGCCGCTCAATGTACCACTCCCCATTTGGGTCAATACGGCTAAGCTTGCCATGGGCACCAGCACCAATCCCGAGGTAATCACCAAACTGCCAGTAATTAAGGTTATGGCGGCTCTGATGATCAGCGGCTGCGTAAGCCGAAATCTCGTAACGCTTGAAACCCGCCTGCTCCAAAAGCTGATGTCCCGTGTCCTGAATATCCCAAAGCGCCTCTTCCTCGGGAAGCACCGGAGGGTGAGAGTGAAAAGCCGTATTTGGCTCAAGGGTCAATTGATACCAAGAGAGATGCTCAGGTGCCAATGCCAGCGCTTGGTTAATATCATCCATCGCCAATTGAGGCGTTTGGTCGGGCAAACCGTGCATCAGATCAATATTAATGTTGCTAAAACCTGCTTGGCGAGCCTGTGTCACCGCAGTAATCGCTTCATCACCGCTATGAATTCGCCCCAGTGAATGCAGTTGATCGGGCTGAAAACTTTGAATACCCAGCGAGAGGCGATTAATCCCTGCTTTCCGGTAACCAATGAAACGCTCTTGCTCAGTGGTGCCTGGATTTGCCTCTAAGGTAATCTCTATACCATTGGCGAAGGGCAAACGGGCGTTGATCGCTTTTAATAATTGGTCATAAAAAGCGGGCGACAGCAGGCTGGGTGTCCCTCCGCCGATAAAGATAGTCTGAATTTCCCGCCCAGCCGCGAGGACTAGATCGTTATCCAGGTCTTGTAACAACGCATCAAGATAAGCCGCTTCAGGTAAATCCCGAGGCGTAAAACCATGCGTCCCCGGCTCATGAGAATTGAAATCACAGTACGGGCATTTACGGACACACCACGGCGTATGGATATAGAGAGATAGCGGCGGCAGCTTATCAGCCATGCGCCACCTTCAGCAGCTCAACCAAGCCTTGCAGCGCACGACCACGATGACTAAGGCGATTTTTACTTTCGCTGGGCAGTTCGGCAACACTCATCCCCTGATCAGGTAACCAAAAAAGCGGATCATAGCCGAACCCCTCCTTCCCTCGGGGATGAGCAAGAATCTCGCCTTCCCAACTGCGCTGCACAATGACCGGCACTGGATCTTTCGGGTGACGCAAATAAACCAGCACGCACCAGTAACGACCGCTTCTCTGCCCTTCCGCATAGTCACTTAACGCGGTTAACAACGTTTGATTATTTTTCTCATCGCTCCTGGGCTCACCGCCATACCGGGCGGAATAGATACCGGGGGCGCCGTTCAGTGCGTCCACTTCCAGCCCCGAATCGTCAGCTAATGCCGGCAATCCACTAACGCGGCTCGCTTCACGTGCTTTTAACAGGGCATTTTCGACGAAGGTTAGGCCCGTCTCTTCCACCTCGGTAACACCAAAGTCTGCCTGGGGGCGAACATCGAAGCCCAAAGGTGAAAGTAATTGATTGAATTCTTTTAATTTTCCTGAATTTCCACTGGCTAGAACAAGGGTATTGGCGGCGGTCATGTATAGCACTCCTGACAGTAGAGAGTCAGTTTACGCGCTCATTCAGCGTATCAAAAGCCAGCAAAGTGTTACTCAACGTATCCAAGGCGAATTACTTCAATATATACTAATAAAACAAGTTAGCTTTTGTTTTAAAAGGAATTAAAACGAATGAAAGAAAATATTACGACTCACTCTGAAATATTTTTACCATATTTTTAATAACAAAACTTTACGAAACGTATCTTATAGTCAACAATTCAGAAGCTCCCTGCTCACTCTTTCTCTCCACGAGGGCTCCCCAATGTCGCAGGAAAAGTCTACCGGAACGGTGTATGTCGTGACCGAAAAAAGTCCTCAAGTACAGCTATTCGCTGAGTACTTGAACAAGCACACCGGATGTCAAATCAGTATTCACTCTCCCCACTCGGCGTTACCTATTTCCGCCACAGGTAACATGCTGATTCTTATCGACAGTGATCATATAGGGGTTGATACGCTGCCCGAGTGGCAAGATAAGTTACCTGATGCACTGACTAAAACACCTCTAGCCGCCTTCAACATTCACGATATGGATCACGCCTTGGAAGCACTATCGTGCGCTCAGCTAAAAGGTGTGTTTTATCGTAACGAAAGTCTTGAGGTCATCTGCAAAGGCATTCACGCACTATTGGAAGGGGAACTGTGGATGTCGCGCGACTTAATGGCGCGTTTGATCCTGTTCTATCGCAAATACCAAAGTAATGCTTTCCGCCCGGCCTGCGGACTCACTAACCGAGAAATGGAAATTATTTCGCTGCTTAGCGCAGGCTCATCCAATCAACAAATTGCTGAAAAGCTATTTGTAAGCGAACACACCGTTAAGTCACATCTATACAACATTTTTCGCAAGATTAACGTTCACAACCGTATTCAAGCGCTCAATTGGATTCATCAAAACTTGGGGCCAATTTTGCCCAATATAGAAACCGCACGCAGCCTTCAGCGACATCGGTAACGCTAGCGGGTAGAGGTAACTGCTATGTCATTAATAAACCGTTTAAGCATGGGGTTTTTAACCATGGCTGTATGGATTATGTCATCTTCAGCATTAGCCAACGAACCGGCTGATCCTGCCGAGGCATTCCCCGCCAACGAACAAGAAGCGATTGACGCTATTAATCAGCTCTCTAGCCCAGACGGGCCTGAAGTTCGGGGTAACGCCAACGGTGGAAGTGAGCTAACCGGCGTCATGGTCGACCGAACAATCACCATGGCAGGTAAAACCTTTTATCGCGCCTTTAGCCAGCGGGCAATGGATAACCTGATTATCGGCAATGCCACTATCACTATCAATGAGCGCCCTGATGCGCGCTGGGGTAGCCAAATATGGGTGATGGAAGGCAATCGTATGTATTTCCGTACACAGCTCTCCCCTAGGATCAATGAAGCCGATCGTGCCGCAGGGGAAGCCGTGCAAACCGTCGAAGAAGCGCTGCTACGTCAACAGCTAGCCTCTGCGCTTACCTCTGACAAAGACCTGGGAAAAGAGGAGCTACGTTAATGAAAAACATACTCAAAATAACAGCTGGCAGTGCTCTGGCAACTATCATCCTGGCAACTACGCTGCCCCAAAACGCAAACGCAGGAGAACTGATTTATACACCCATCAATCCCTCCTTTGGCGGTGACCCCTTCATGGGTAGCTATTTACTGGGTAAAGCGCAGTCCCAGGATACAAACACCGACCCTAATGCCAGGGGTATCGAGTCACTCTCAGCGACCGAACGGCTTATTCAAAGTC
Organism: Halomonas campaniensis; assembly: GCF_002211105.1. Classification (GTDB taxonomy): domain Bacteria; phylum Pseudomonadota; class Gammaproteobacteria; order Pseudomonadales; family Halomonadaceae; genus Vreelandella; species Vreelandella campaniensis_A. The sequence goes on from NZ_JPUA01000001.1 coordinate 56,651, forward strand.
TTGAGAGTCGCTTGATATCACAATTAATCAGTGATGTTGGGGCAGGTAATGTGGGTGAAGGATCGTTCGATAGTGGAGATTTTAGCGTTGTGGTACGTGATGAAGGCGGGCAGCTAATAGTAAGAGTGATCGATAAAGTCACCGGTGATGTTACCAATATTAGCGTGGGCGGTTTATTTAACCCTTGATCTATTACCTGCTTTTTATACGAAAAAAACTAACGGGACTATCAATCAGCCTACTTACGGTTGCGCGTCATTCAGGGGAACATTATGAAAATTATCGCTTCGCTACTCATGGTTGGTTTGCTCAGCGGCTGTGCTGGTATGGTCGCGACATCTGAAAATTTAGAAGGGGCACAAGCAACGCTCACGCCCCGGGGGGCAACCTATCAAGACTTGGTCTCTTTACCCCCTCCAGCGGGGCGAATATTCGTTTCAGTTTATGACTTCCGTGACCAAACAGGTCAGTACCGACCCGCCCCCGCCAGCACGTTTTCAACCGCTGTAACACAAGGTGCGGCGGCAATGCTGACTGGAGCACTAGCAGACTCCGGCTGGTTTATACCGCTTGAACGAGTAGGGTTACAGAACTTACTTACCGAAAGACGCATTATTCGCGCGGAGTTCGAGCGCTTCGGTCAGCCAGATACATTGCCATCACTCCGTGCTGCCTCTGTGATGCTCGAAGGCGGCATTATCGCCTACGAGTCAAACGTGCGCACCGGTGGTGCAGGCGCTGAGTATTTTGGTATTGGCGCCTCGGGGCAATACCAAGTTGACCAGGTAACGGTCAATTTACGCGCGGTTGAAATATCGACCGGTGAAGTATTGGCTAACGTCACCACGACAAAAACCATCTATTCAAAAGAAATGCGGGCGGGCGTTTATCGTTTTATCGACTTTCGGCGTTTGTTAGAAGCCGAAGTGGGACTGACCACCAACGAACCAGTACAACTTGCCGTTATGTCTGCGATTGAATCAGCAGTTATACATTTAGTCGCGAGAGGGGTAGAGAATAACCTTTGGAATTTGGGTAATAATATTAATTTGCAAGATACCATTCTAGCGGACTATCTTGACGCCCCCGTGCCTATACTGTAATCACCACAATTTTACTGGGGTTGTTTTCGTTAAAGAAAAAATAAAATCATTAACTATCGAAAATTAAACAAAATTAACGGTCAGGCTAATAGCCTGACCGTTTTTGTAAGCAAAAAAGTTAAAATCGAGATTAGAAAACTCATCATTTACTTATTAATAAACACGAGAATTTGCACAACATAAATAAGAAAACGTCTGATAGCGAAAATTTCGAATTGATTCAAACTGAACAATAGAAATACAAACTGATACAAAATGTTTCAAAGGGAAATATGATGAAACTGAAGCACACCACTACCAAGCGAGCTCTGTTGATGACAACAGTCTTGACGGCAACTCTTTCAGTTTCCTTAACAATCAATGCCGACAACAGCCGGGTCGAACAATTTTCCAAGCAAACCGCTGCTCAAAGCAGTCAGGGTAATTACAGCATTATTGCGCAAATTGGTAACAATAATCGCACCATAGTTTCGCAATCTGGTAGTTATCAAGCAGGGAATTTTTCCAGTATTTATCAACTAGGCAACTACAACACCGCAGCAGTCAATCAAGCAGGCGGTAATAACGTTAGTAATATCTCACAAATCGGTAGAAATCATAACGTGAATATTACCCAGTCAGGAGGCACATCAAGAGAGCTAAATTCTTCTGTGCGCCAACTTGGCAATCGTAGTGACATACAGATTTCACAATCGGGGAGTGGCTACCGTGGCATTAGTGTTGAACAACAAGCGTTTTCAAGCAATGCACGCCCAGTCACCGTCGAAACCTACTGAGCAACAAAGGTTGTCTCAGTAATAACTAAAGCAAGCATGACATAATGGGGAAACACCATGAAAACTCAAATCACCACTCTCGCTGCCGCTGTTGCCTTTGCTATGAGCACCGCTGCTTCCGCACAGTACGTTGGTAGTGACTCTTCTATCTACCAAACCGGTAACGGCAACGTTAACAGTGTTACCCAGTGGGGAACGCAAAAATCTCGAATTTATCAACAAGGAGATAGCAACAGCGCCACGGTAACTCAAGACGACGAAGTAGGAGTTGCAACTTATGCTCCTGGCCAGAATGACTCAAATATTGAGCAAACGGCTAATGGTAACGAAGCCATTGTCGACCAACTAGGAGCTTATAACGTTTCTGGTATTTACCAAACAAGTAGTAACAATTATGCCAACGTTAGCCAAGACGGCAAAGGTAATGATTCATACATTAAACAGGGCTGGGGACCAGCCAACGAAGCCGATGTAACCCAGACTGGCTGGTATAACGACTCAGTAGTTGAACAAAGCGGTTCTTTGAATACTGCTAGCGTTGCTCAAGATGGGTTTAAAAATAACTCTTGGGTGGATCAGAGTGGAACCAACCATGAAGCAAACGTGGAGCAAACAGGAACACGTAACGAGTCAGGTATTCAACAATCTGGCTTTTTTGGCGGCTTCAACAACCAGGCCAGTGTTAAACAGAGCGGCGACTACAATGAGTCGTGGATAGAGCAGTATGGTGTCTCCAACGTCGACTCTGTTGTTCAGAATGGTGATTATCTAGATAGCACCATTCTTACCTCCGGTCTCAGCAACAGCAGCACTGTAGATCAGTCAGGCATGTATAGCGACTCTTATATCAAGACTGTTGGTGCCTACAATACTAATGAAGTTACTCAAGTCGGCTTAAACCATAACTCGACTATCTACACATTTGGCAACGGTAACATGAACACTGTGCACCAAGGCCAATAATCACATAGATCATCACCATCTATGAATTAGCCGCCCCTCATCAGGGCGGCTTTATTTGTTAGCGAATTGATACTGTCAATGTCCCCCCTGCCCCCTGAGTCGATGAACGCGACCGGTTACTGCCTTTTTGAATATCCACTTCCAGCCGCTCATCGTCACTTAACAGCTTTACCGTGCCTTCAAGCTCCGTGCCAGTGAAGGTGTACTCAGCAGGTACTGTCCCGCTCTCTTCAACGTGCTCGGTGGTTTCGCCTTCGTGGGTAATGCGCCAGTGGGCGGAAAACTCGGCGCCTGGCGAACCGCTCATGGTGATATGAATTTGGGTCATGTCCTGCTCCTGAGGCGACTGAGCAGCCAGCGGGAAGCAAACCAGCAGCCCCGCTGCGCAGATCATGTATCGCCAAGCCGTTGGTCGTGTCATGAGTGTAACTCTCATATAAGCCAAGAGCCGCTCAAGTTGAGCGGCTCTTACAGTATAGCGGGCTTTAAGTTACTTGCCGTTACATTACTGCGAAGGCTTTTTCTGCAGCATCCAGGGTGAACTGAATGTCTTCCGGCGTATGAGCGCTGGACATAAAACCTGCTTCGTAAGCCGATGGCGCCAAGTAAACACCGTGATCGAGCATCGCACCAAAGAAGCGGCGGAAGGCATCCGGGTTACAGGCGGTGGCTTGGGCAAAGTTATCCACACGACTTTGCGAGGTGAAGAAGAGGCCGAACATACCGCCGGCCGACTGCGTCATCATCGGCACCCGTGCCGCATTGGCTCGCTCCTGAAGGCCCGTACACAGCGTGTTAACCCGCTGGGAGAGCGCATCGTGGAAGCCCGGCACCTGAAGTTTGGTTAACAGTGCCACACCTGCGGCCATCGCCAACGGGTTACCCGACAACGTGCCCGCTTGGTAAACCGGCCCCAGGGGGGAGATATTTTGCATTATCTCGCGCTTGCCACCAAAGGCGCCCACTGGCATGCCACCACCGACAATTTTTCCCAAGCAGGTTAGGTCGGGCACTATGCCGTAGTGGGCCTGGGCGCCGCCCAATGCCACTCGAAAACCGGTCATCACTTCGTCAAAAATAAGCACGCTGCCGTACTCGTTACATACCCGGCGCAGCGTTTCCAAAAAGCCCGGCTGGGGTGGGATACAGTTCATATTGCCGGCAACGGGTTCAACGATAATGCAGGCAATTTGATCGCCAATCTCGCTAAAACACGCTTCTACACCTTCTGGGTCGTTAAACGACAGGGTAATAGTGTGTTCAGCCAGCGAGGCGGGCACACCCGGCGAGCTAGGCTCACCGTGGGTGAGTGCGCCGGATCCCGCTTTTACCAGCAGTGAATCGGAGTGGCCGTGGTAATTGCCTTCAAATTTAACGATCTTATCGCGGCCGGTGGTGCCGCGTGCCAGGCGTATCGCCGACATGGTGGCTTCGGTACCCGAGCTGGTCATACGCACCATATCCATGGAGGGGATCATCTCGCAGATCAAATCTGCCATGGTGGTTTCAACCGCGGTAGGGGTACCAAAGGAGAGGCCGTTATCCAATCGTGCCCGAACCGCAGCCAATACGTCTTGATCGGCATGCCCGGTGATCATGGGCCCCCAGGAGCCGACATAGTCCACGTAGCGATTACCTTCGACGTCAAACAGAAAGGCGCCTTGGGCACGCTCCATAAAGACCGGCGGGCGGTGTAACCCTTTAAACGCCCGCACGGGCGAGTTTACCCCACCCGGTATATGGCGACTGGCAAGATCGAACAGTTCAGCTGATGTAGTCATGGCATCCTCTCGGTCGATGGCGTACAGAAGATAGGATTAAAAACGGACAGCCCGTGAAAAACGATGTGGCAAACATTGCCCGCTGGGCGGCTGAAAGCCTTGAGACAGGCTTTGCCAAGTAAAGTGCTGCGCCTGTTCACAAGCAGTTGGTAAGCGCTCACCAACTGCTAGGCGAGCGGCAATGGCCGATGCCAGCGTGCAGCCAGAACCATGGAAGATGTCGGGCAAACGTGGCCACTGCCACTGGCGTGTGGTATCGGGCGAGTGCAAGGTATGCACCACCTGCTGGTCATTGCCGGGCAACGGCTCATCCGTGGCAGTGACCAGAATGGCTTGGCACCCTTGTGACATTAGTACCACCGCACGGGCCGTATCATCGAAAGGGGTCATTATGTCGGGCGTAAGCTGGGCCAGCTCAGCACGATTGGGGGTTAAGATATCCACAAGCGGTAGCAAGCGATCAATAAACAATTGACGCAAAGCAGGTGTGGATAACTCAGTCCCACCACCGGCCTTAAAGACCGGATCGGCCACTACGGGAATGCCTGGAAAACGGCGAATGATTTGCTCCGCTGCGCGCAGGGTATCTTCGTCAGCGAGTAGACCAATCTTTATCGCCGCGACCTGCATCTCACTAATTGCCTCGGCCATTTGGCGCATCGCGGCCGGCTCAGCAGGAATCACGCGGGTCACATTGTGGCAATTTTGTACCGTCAGCGCAGTGGGAATCGTTACCGCCCAACCACCACAGGCCGCAATGGCTTCACTGTCAGCAATTAACCCTGCGCCACCAGTCGGGTCATGCCCGGCGAGTACCAACACCACGGGAGGAAGCGGTTGGCGCATCAAAAGGGCTTCACAACGGCAAGCAGAATAATTGCCACGAGCGCGATCACCGGCGCTTCGTTAAACCAGCGGAAAAACACATGGCCTTTGGTACAGCGATCCTGGGCAAACTGCTTCAAATAGATCAAACAAACGTGATGATAGGCGATAAGTAGAACCACTAGTGCCAGCTTGGCGTGCATCCAGCCCTGGCTAAACCATTCGGGCACCAGGTAGAGCATCCAGCCACCAAAAATGAGTACCGCAATCATCGACGGCGTCATAATGCCACGGTAAAGCTTACGCTCCATGGTTTTGAAATAGCTAATGGCCTGTTCATCGCCGTTATCCCGCGCGGTGGCGTGATACACATACAGGCGGGGTAAATAGAACAGCGCAGCGAACCACGTTACTACGGCCATTAAGTGAATAGCCTTTACCCATAGGTACATTGTCGCTCCTTAAAGAGATGAATCCTTCTCGCGTACGTCTAGGAATTTAAAATCAGGTCTTTAAAATAATGCCTTGAAAATTATCGTTTTACGCATCGGTGCCACGGGAATCGACGCCGCGTGGATCAGTGTAGTGGTAATAACGCTCGATGGCGCCACGGGTGATAATACCTGAAATACGCCGCTGCTTTGGGCGATAGCCATGAACTACGTAGAGCGCTCCCAGCGCGTCATCCTGCAGTTTTAGAAACGCTTCGGAAAGCGTCGCCTGTAAACCAATCGGCGCCAGCTCCAAACGCTGCCCAGGGATTTCGAGTAAATCAATTAGCTCATCCGCAGGCGGTTCCTCCCCCTGTAGCGCCTCATCGTGTTCAAGCAGCCAGCGCGCCAACTCAGCAGCTTTGAGCGCCAGCACCGGTTTTTGTTCGCTCGAACGCTCAATCACCAGCCATACAGGGTTAGTTTCGAGTAGCTGCCGGGCCTTTTCAGGGGTGATCATTCGTTCGGTGCGCACCAGTTGGCGCTCCATCACCGCTGGCACCGAGACCCGTGAGAGTGCCTGCATCAACGGCTGCTGAAGTGGATGGAGTCCATAGCGCACCGTGCTAATAAAAAAGCCTTCGCAACCGGTCAATTGCCGCGAGGTTAAACACGCCACCACCACCGCCAACATGCCAGGAAGCATAATACTCGGCGTATGGGTTAACTCCAAAAGTGCCATAAGCGCGGCCAGGGGTGCCTGTAGCACCGCCCCCATCATCGCAGCCATGCCTAGCATCGCGTAAATGCCCGGATCAGCGGCTTTATCTGGCCAAAGCCAGCCACCCAACAAACCAAACAGCGCGCCTGTGGCAGCGCCTATCACCAGCACAGGGCCAATAATACCGATAGGCACACCGCCTGCGACGGTTAACGCCGTAATCAGCAGCTTGATGATCATCAGCGCCAGCAGCACTTTAATTTCCAACTGATTATTGAGCGCTGCCGCTACGCTGTCATAGCCAATGCCTTGAACCTGGGGGAACCACCAAGCCACCACCCCCGTCGCCACACCTACCAAGCCCAGCCGTATCCAGAGTGGCCACTGTATAATCCGCTGACTGCGAGAAATATGAATAAACAAGCCTGCGAGTAGGCCAATCACAAGCCCCGTCACGACAATCCACGGCAAATTGATCAATGAGCCTAGTGCTATCTCAGGGATACGGAAGGCGGGCTCGTTGCCATAAGCCAACTGCGCCACCAGCGCCCCCATGGTGGAGGCCAATATCACCGGCATAAAGCTCATCAAGGTGTACTCCATCATCACCACTTCCATAGCGAAGATGACACCCGCAATGGGGGTATTAAAGGAAGCGGAGATGGCGGCTGCAGTCCCGCATGCAACCAGCACCCTAAGGCTGTTATTAGGCAGGCGCATCTGCTGGCCAAGCCCGCTGGCCGCCGCGGCCCCCAAGTGAATCGCCGGCCCCTCACGGCCAGCAGAGAGGCCACCCAGGACGGATATGACACCGACCCACCACTGGTTGAGCCAGTTGCGCAGGGGAAAACGGCCTTGGTGGTAGGTAAGCCGCTCGATCACATGGCCAACACCCAGCTTACGCGCCGCCGGTTTTTGCCTGTACAGCAACACTCCCACTAGCGTTACTGCCAGCATGGGCAACAGCGCGCGCAGCCACGGCGCCATGCTTTCAAACGCTTCTGGGTCACCATCGGTCATGTAGAGCGCGGCGCCCGCTTCCAAAAGCAGCCGAAACGCTACCATCACAGCGCCGGTAATAACGCCTGAGACCAGCCCCAGCACACATAGCTGTGGAAGGGCGTCGACGTTGGCCAGCTGGCGACGAAAACTCTCTAAGGTAAAATCCGACAGGGAAAAACGCGCCACAGCGACCTTCCTGATGATGAGTTCTAGTGTTCTTATCTCTCTACTCTCTTGTGTATCATAGACTGCTAAGCTTCGACAGCACGCAGCAATCCGCTTAGGCTGTATAACTGAAGCGAATGTGAAAACCGTTCTGCGTAACCCGCAAGGAGTGATTTGTGATTAAGGTCGGCATTGTTGGCGGTACCGGGTATACCGGCGTTGAGTTACTGCGGCTACTCGCCCAGCACCCCCAGGTCAACGTCGCCATGATTACCTCGCGCTCGGAAACCGGCGTCAAGGTGTGCGATATGTACCCCAACCTGCGCGGCCACTACGACACCTTGGCGTTTAGCGAGCCGGACGCCAAACAGCTGGGCGCCATGGATGCAGTATTTTTTGCCACACCCCATGGCGTTGCCCACGCCCTAGCCGGGGAGCTACTCGAAAACGGCACTCGGGTGATTGATCTATCGGCCGATTTCCGGCTGCGCGATGCTGACGAGTGGAGCCGCTGGTACGGCCAGGCCCACGGTGCCCCGGAACTGTTGCAAGAGGCAGTATACGGGCTGCCGGAAATGCACCGGAAGAAAATCAAAACCGCACGCTTGATTGCGGTACCCGGCTGCTATCCCACCGCCGTTCAGTTGGGCTACCTACCGCTTCTGGAAGCCGGACTAATCGATCCAAACCAACTGATTGCTGACTGTAAATCCGGCGTCACCGGGGCAGGCCGTGGCGCTAAAGTAGGTTCACTGCTCGCTGAAGCCAGCGAGTCCATGAAAGCTTACGGCGCCTCGGGCCACCGGCATCTGCCGGAAATTAGCCAGGGCCTTCGAGATATCCAGCAATCCGCGGTTGGCTTGACCTTTGTGCCCCACTTAACGCCGATGATCCGCGGTATCCACGCCACACTTTATGGCCAGCTAACCGCTGACCCCGGTGATCTGCAGGCACTCTTTGAGCAGCGCTATGCCAATGAACCCTTTGTCGATGTGATGCCTGCGGGAAGCCATCCTGAAACGCGCAGTGTCAAAGGTATCAACACCTGCCGCTTGGCAGTGCACCGCCCGGGCAATGGCAACACCGTCGTCGTGCTATCGGTGATTGATAACCTGGTCAAAGGCGCCTCCGGGCAAGCGATTCAAAACCTCAACCTGATGTTCGGCTTTGATGAGAACACCGGCCTCACCGCCCCCGCGCTGATGCCTTGAACAAAACACCAGCATTCAGAGAATACCTCAAAGGGGTTCTTTACCAAGGCAGTTAACGTGATGCGAGGGCAGGTTGGAGCGAGGGTCTTTCGACATGGATGTCGAAAGTAGCGCCCAGGGATGGGTTCACAGCGCCCTCGCGGAAACCTGCCCTCGCCAGCTAAGATTCACCTAACTAATTCCCAGCAATAGTTGACCAATTTGCTGGGAATTACCCATAATCACCCCCCAATGCCGATTTATTCGTTCTTAAAGCTCGCGGGAGGTACCCATGAGCGGTGCAGAAGCCTTTGTTCCTACTCCACTACTGCTCTCTGATAGCGCACGCAAACGTATTAATGCGCTGATTGCTGAAGAGAATAACCCATCCCTTAAACTGCGGGTCTACGTGACCGGTGGCGGCTGTTCCGGTTTTCAGTACGGTTTCGACTTTGCTGATAACGTCGCCGACGATGACACCGTTATTGAGTTCGGTAACGCTGCCCTAGTGGTTGACCCCCTCTCCTACCAATATTTGGTAGGCTCCACCGTCGACTACGAAGAGGGCCTGGCGGGCGCGCGTTTTCGCATTCAAAACCCTAATGCCACCACCACTTGCGGCTGCGGCGCCTCCTTTATGGTCTAAACAGCGTTGGCTCACAGCACGCCCCGTGACTTGACGCCCTGACGGTTTCTCGCCAAGGTTTATAGGTCAACAATGGCTTAAAAAGCGGTTTATAAAGAACATCAAACGGTGTAAACCGCTTTGCAACCCGCAAAAGCCACACAAAGCACGGGGAAACTTATGAAAGTAGCACTACCTCTCAGCCTAACCAAAACAACGCTGGCGCTCGCACTGGGATTGGGCAGCGCCACTGCCGCCATGGCCCAAACGCCATCGGTGAACGTGGCCACTGACCCAAGCTTTGTACCCTTTGAAATGATGGATCAAGAGACCGGCGAAATGGTCGGTTTCGATATGGATATCATCAACGAAGTTGCCGAACGGGCAGGTTTTGAAGTCAACCTCACCACCATGGAATTCTCGGGCATTATTCCCGCCGTGCAAACCGGCAGCCAGGAGATCGCCATTGCCGGTACTACCATCACCGAAGAGCGTGCGGAAGTCGTCGACTTTTCTGACCCCTATTACGACTCGGGTTTGAGAATTATCGTGCGTGCGGATAATGACGATGTTGAGACCCTGGAAGACCTAGAAGGCCTTAGCGTCGCCACTAAGATCGGCTCCACTAGCTACGACTTCCTTCAGCAAGAACTAGGCGATGATGCTGAGATCACTCCCTACCCCGCCACCGCCGATATGTACATGGCGCTGTTAGGACGTAACGTCGACGCCGTGCTCTATGACGCACCTAACGTCGCCTACTTCTCGCAGACCCGTGGTGAAGGCCGTACCAAGGTCGTTGGCCCGCTTTACGAAGGCCAACAGTACGGTATTGTTTTCCACAAAGGCAGCGAGTGGGTAGAGCCCACCAACGAAGCGCTCGCAGCGATGAAGGAAGACGGTACTTACGACGAGATCTACACCAAGTGGTTTGGTGAAGCCCCCAGCGAAGAGTGAGCGTAAAAGCTCAGTAATAGCGTAACGCCATTACAGGGCCGGGTGGCCAAAACCCCCGGCCCTGCTGCGTTGATCATGTGTTTTTTGCCAACTGCTTTTTTTGTTTCAGGAGTCTACGCGTGGACGTCAATTTTCAGTTTGATTGGTCGGCGGCGTTTGGGTCTATCCCTTACCTGCTGCCGGGTATTCCCTGGACGCTACTTATCTCATTTGGCGGCTTGGCCATTGGTTTTTTTATCGGCATCTTCTTTGGGCTGTTACGCATTAGCCGTCTGCGCTGGCTACGCTGGCCGGCCATCATTTATGTCGAAGTGTTCCGCGGCACGCCAATTCTGGTGCAAGTGCTGTTTATTTTTTACGGCTTACCACAGCTGCTGGGTGGGCCAATCAACGCCCTGGTCGCAGGTATTGCCGCCATTGCGGTGAACTCCGGTGCCTATATCTCGGAAATTGTCCGCGGCGGTGTCCAGTCGATCGAACGCGGCCAAGGTGAAGCTTCGCTCTCCCTTGGGCTCTCCCGGAGCCAGGCGTTTCGCTATGTGATCTGGCCCCAGGCGTTTCGACGCATGATTCCTCCCCTGGGTAACCAGGGCATCATCAGCATCAAAGACACCTCACTGTTTTCAGTGATTGGCGTCGGTGAACTGGTGCGTCAGGGACAAATCTACATCGCCACCACCTTCACCGCCCTTGAGGTCTACTTTATGGTCGCCCTGATGTATCTGGCGATCACCTGGACGCTCTCCATCATCCTGCGCCAACTTGAGCGCAGAGGCCTGGCCGGACAATAAGGACACGCGCAATGAACGAGACATTGAACAACACAATGCAACCAATTGTGCGTATGCAGCAGCTCAACAAGCACTTTGGCAACCTGCACGTACTTAACAATATTGATCTTACGATTGTGCCCGGTGAAGTGGTGGTGATTATCGGCGCCAGTGGCTCAGGCAAATCCACGCTCATTCGCTGTATTAACGGTTTGGAAGAGTTCCAATCCGGCAGCCTGGTGGTCGACAGCAACGAGCTACTGCCCCATGGCAAGAGCACCAAGGCACTGCAGACCATTCGCACCGAAGTAGGCATGGTCTTTCAACAGTTCAACCTCTTTCCCCACCTCAGCGTGATCGACAACGTCACTCTGGCACCCATGAAAGTACGCGGTTTAAGCCGAGAAGACGCGGTCAGCAACGCTAAGCGCCTGCTTGACCGGGTGGGAATCGCCGACCAGGCCGATAAGTACCCCAGCCAGCTCTCAGGCGGCCAGCAGCAGCGTGTGGCACTTGCTCGCGCCTTGGCCATGGAGCCCCGGCTGATGCTGTTTGACGAGCCCACATCGGCGCTTGACCCGGAAATGATCGGTGAAGTGCTGGATGCCATGCGCGAACTGGCCAAAGAGGGCATGACCATGGTGATTGTGACCCATGAAATGGGCTTTGCCCGTGAGGTTGCCGACCGGGTGATTTTTATCCATAAAGGCGAGATTACTGAGCAGGGCCACCCGGAAAAACTGTTCGATTCACCGCAGCATGAACGTACTCAATCCTTCCTTGCCCGGGTGCTTAAACACTAAATGTGATCACTTCATGCCTTCGCATAGACCTGCGCTTGGCACCTAAATAACCCGTTCGCTAATGCGAAATGACGCTTTTTTACCGGCCTGTCGACACGACAGGCCATTTTTTTGCCTGTGGATAACCTTTTTTTACATAGATCGTTTTTATCTCCGTAAGGCCTACCATGAGAGTCTCTTAGCGTTAGCTCCACACCCAACGGTGGTTGTTCACAGGTGCGGTAACAACCCAGGTACTGGCCGGTGGATAAGGCGTGGCTAATTACATCTGTGGATAAGGCGCTATTTCATCCACAGGCTTAGCACCCTTTCTACCCAGGCACTCCCGCCTTCAAACATGTAGAAGTCAACAATATAAGCTGGTGAAATTATTAATGATTAATCGCTTATGCACAGAAATTGTCCACACTAGTAGTTACAACATTTACAGAACTTCTCTTATTTTATATTTATGTTGTTATTAATAGAGGCTGTTTAGCGATTGAGGGTGTGGAAAAACCTGACGGTTACCCACAGGGGGTTTATACTTGCCGCCTCATTGATCTAAGGTGGCTGCGTCTAAACCGACTGCACTGGCCACATCATCCGTGCCGAAGGGCACAAGACGAGGTGTCTCTTGAATTACCCCGACCGCTTTGACGTGATTGTCATCGGCGGTGGCCATGCGGGAACTGAAGCCGCACTGGCCTCTGCTCGCATGGGCTGTCAGACCCTGCTGCTCACCCACAACATCGAAACCCTGGGCCAAATGTCGTGTAACCCTGCGATTGGCGGGATTGGCAAAAGCCATTTGGTCAAGGAAATTGATGCCCTGGGCGGCGCCATGGGGCTTGCCACGGACTTGGGTGGCATCCAGTTTCGCGTGCTCAACGCCCGTAAAGGGCCTGCCGTTCGGGCCACCCGTGCCCAGGCTGACCGCATTCGTTACAAAGCGGCGATCCGCGGAATGCTGGAAAACCAGCCCAACTTGACGATCTTCCAGCAGGCCGCTGGCGACCTGATTGTGGATAACGACACCGTACGAGGGGTCGTTACGGAAACCGGTATTCGCTTTCATGCCGACAGCGTCGTGCTGTGTACCGGCACGTTTTTGGGTGGCGTGATTCACATTGGTCTGGATCAAAGCAAGGGGGGGCGCGCCGGTGATCCGCCTTCCAATGCGCTGGCCGAACGGCTGCGCGCACTGCCATTTCGCGTTGATCGTCTGAAAACCGGCACACCACCGCGGATTGATGCCAAAACAGTGGATTTTTCTCAGCTGGAAGAGCAGCCTGGTGATAGCCCTACGCCGGTGATGTCCTACCTGGGAGCGCGGGAAATGCACCCTCAGCAGGTGAGTTGCCATATTGCTCACACCAATCAGCAAACTCATGATCTGATTCTGGCCAACCTTGATCGCTCGCCGATGTACTCCGGCGTGATTGAAGGCATCGGGCCACGCTACTGTCCGTCGATCGAAGACAAGGTTCATCGCTTTGCCGATAAATCCAGCCACCAGGTGTTTATCGAACCGGAAGGTCTGGATACCCATGAGCTCTACCCCAACGGCATCTCGACTTCGCTGCCCTTTGATGTGCAGATTCAAGTGGTGCGCTCCATCAAAGGCTTGGAAAACGCCCATATCACCCGGCCTGGCTATGCCATTGAGTACGACTTTTTTGATCCACGGGACTTAAAGCACTCGCTGGAAACAAAATTTATCCACAACCTGTTTTTTGCTGGCCAGATCAACGGCACCACCGGCTACGAAGAAGCTGGTGCACAAGGTTTGCTGGCAGGCCTGAACGCTGCCCGTCGCTCTATGGAACTGGATGCCTGGTATCCCCGCCGCGATGAAGCCTATCTCGGTGTGCTAGTCGATGACCTGATCACCATGGGCACCAAAGAGCCCTACCGGATGTTTACTTCTCGTGCGGAGTACCGCTTGCTGCTACGGGAAGACAATGCCGATCTGCGCTTAACCGAAACAGGCCGTGAGTTGGGCCTGGTTAACGACACTCGCTGGGCTGCGTTTAGCCAAAAACGTGAAGCCATTGAGCAAGAAACCGCGCGGCTGAGCACCCTGTGGATACAACCGGGCAGCCCAGCGGCGCAACAAGTGGCGGAAAAAACCGGTGCACCCCTTACCCGCGAGTATCGGTTGAGCGATCTGCTAAAACGTCCTGAACTCAATTACAGTGATGTGGCCAATCTACCCGGTATAGAGGGCACCCTGGTTAGCGATCCGGCCGTTGCCGAGCAGGTGCAGATCCAGGCTAAATATCAAGGCTATATCGATCGCCAGCAGGATGAGATTGATAAACTCAAACGCCACGAAGCCACGCCACTGCCTGCGGAGCTGGATTATTTAAAAGTGGAAGGCTTGTCTAACGAAATTCGCCAAAAGCTGGCTGAAGCACGGCCGGAAACCCTTGCTCATGCAGCGCGGATTTCAGGCGTTACCCCGGCAGCCGTCTCTATTTTGCTGGTGCATCTGAAAAAGCGCCGGTTGGTAGCCGCAGCTGAGGTAGTTAACGGATGAGTTCGTTGAACCCGCTGTTGAAGGCGCTACCTGCAAGCGTTGCTCCTCAGCTCGATCAAGGGCTTAGCCAGTTAGGTATCCCCGTTGACGACCATCAACGCCAACAGCTGCTAGGCTTATTGGCACTGTTGCACAAGTGGAACCGTGCTTATAACCTCACAGCGGTACGCGACGTGGAAGACATGGTCTCGCGCCATGTGCTGGATAGCGCCGCTGTGTTGCCCTATGTTCAGGGGCCGCGGCTACTGGATGTGGGCGCGGGCCCTGGACTTCCTGGCATCGTATTAGCGATATTAGCCCCCCAGCTTGATGTGACGCTGCTGGACAGTAATGGCAAAAAGGTGCGCTTTCAGCGCCAGGCGGTGATGGAACTGGGGCTTGAAAACGTTACCCCCGTCCAGGCACGGGTGGAGCAGTTTGAGGCCGCCGCTTTCGATCAGGTGATTTCCCGGGCCTTTGCCAGTTTGGTCGACTTTGTCACCCTGACCCGCCAGTTACCCAGCGCCGATGGCCAGTGGTTAGCCATGAAAGGCCCGGGAGCGGATGATGAACTGCGCGACCTGCCTGCGGGTATTTGTTTACACCAGCGTCACCTATTGGAAGTACCCTTTGAAGCGGCCCAGCGGCAGCTGCTGATCTTGAATGTTAAGAGCTAAGTGCGAAAGCTGAATGTTGATTCTGACCCCCAGAAGGAGTTGAGTAAGTGAGCCAGATCATTGCCCTGACCAACCAAAAAGGCGGCGTGGGCAAGACCACCTCAGCCGTTAACCTGGCGGCCAGTCTCGCTGCGCTCGACCGTCGCGTACTGCTGGTGGATCTTGATCCCCAAGGCCATGCCAGCATGGGCAGCGGCATCGATAAATACGAGCTCGATAAAAGCGTGCTTGACGTGCTACTGGGCGAAGCAACGGCCGCTGATACCATTGTCAAAAAGCTGGCGGTCAAGTACGACGTGCTGCCGGGAAACGGCGATCTCACCGCCGCTGAAGTCGAACTTTTAGACCGCGAAAAAAGTGAAAGCTGCTTAACCACTGCGCTTGCTTCGGTCTCAGATGCGTATGATGTCGTTCTGATCGACTGCCCGCCCTCTTTGAACATGCTGACCGTCAATGCGTTAACGGCGTCGGATAGCGTGCTGATCCCTCTACAGTGTGAGTTCTATGCACTGGAAGGACTATCGGCACTGCTCGATACTGTTGAGCAGATTAAGCAAAATGTGAATCCTGATCTGGCGATTGCAGGCATTTTGCGCACTATGTACGACAAGCGCACCAGCCTAACCCGTGAAGTGGATAAGCAACTGCGTGACTATTTTGGCGATATGCTGTTAAAAACGACCATCCCGCGTAACGTGAAAGTTGCTGAAGCACCAAGCCATGGGCTGCCCGTGACGCAATATGCCCGGTTCTCCCGGGGTAGCCAGGCCTATCGTGTGTTGGCGAAAGAGATGATTCGTCGCCTAGCGTTATAAAATGAGGAAAAGCGAATGACGCGTAAACCCGCGCTGGGACGTGGCCTGGATGCCCTGATTGGTGCCGGTGCCCGTCGCCGTGACAGCTTAGAACTTGCCGGTAGCGGCACCCCGTTGGAGCTTACTGACGCCGCGCGTAGCGCCGCGACCGACGACGTTAGCGAGGATCGCCTTGAACGCCTGCCGCTAGGGCAATTAACCCGCGGTAAATACCAGCCGCGTCGGGATATTCAGCCCGAAGCGCTAGAAGAGCTGGCGGACTCCATTCGCGCCCAGGGCGTTATGCAGCCCATAGTGGTGCGCCCAATCGGCGTGGATCGCTACGAAATTATTGCCGGTGAGCGCCGCTGGCGGGCAGCTCAACTCGCCGAGCTGGATGTTATCCCCGCGGTGATCCGCGAAGTCAGCGATGAAGTTGCTTTGGCGCTGGCGCTGATCGAAAACATTCAGCGTGAAAACCTTAACGCCATTGAAGAAGCCATGGCCCTAAAACGCCTGGGTGAAGAGTTTGAGCTTACCCAGCAGCAGATTGCGGATGCGGTGGGTAAGTCGCGCACTCAGGTGGCCAACCTGTTACGTCTGCTGGCGCTGGATCCGGAAGTGCAAACCCTGCTTGAACGGGGTGACCTGGATATGGGGCACGCAAGAGCTTTGCTGACGCTGAACAGCACCCAGCAGCGCCAAGTGGCTCATGAGGTAGTTAATAACGATATGACGGTGCGGGCCACCGAAGCGCTGGTGAAAAAAGTCCAAACCAGCCAAACACCCATCAAAACGCCTAATCGCCAAAGCAAGCAGCCCGATGTGGCCAAGCTTGAAACCCACCTTGGCGAGCTGCTCGGTGCGCCTGTCTCCATTGACCATGGGCAAAAAGGCAAAGGTAAATTAACGATACGCTATACCAGCCTCGAAGAATTGGACGGTATCTTAAATCATATTAAATAGCAGGCTAGTCAATATCGCGTAAGAAGCGCACACGTTTTCCCCCTTTGGTCGCAAATCAGCCCTTAAGCGAGCAAAATCGGTGCGACTTCGGTTGAAGGTGTGATAGCGCTTCCCTATAATCGCGCAAGATTTGTGCAGGTTGCCTTGGTTTGTCTAGCTATTAGCTTGTCGAGGTATTGGTTTTTATCAGTGAGGCTGGGCCGGTATGCAGCGATACGAAACCCAGCGTCGAAAAGCCTACATCGTTCGACTCACGATCGCGCAACTGATGATCACCTTCGTTGGTATGCTGGCCGCCTATCTAGTCGCTGATTTTGAAGGCGTGTCATCGGTTTTTAAAGGGGCGCTGGTAGCCTTATTACCGCACGCCTTTTTTATCAAGCGAATGGGGGTTTTACGCGCGACTAGTCCTTCAAAGGCAGCGATGCGCCTGTTTCGCGCCGAGGCAGGCAAGTTTGGTTTGACGGTGGCACTGTTTGTTGCAGTGTTCGTAGCAGCGCCCCCCTCAAACCCTACTTTCTTTTTTTATGCTTACGTTGCAGTTGTTCTAACGCATTGGCTTACACCTTGGTTAATGCCAAAAAATGCTGATGCCTAGAAAATTGCACAACTGATTGAGGTGACACATCCATGGCCGCAGGAAACGAAGTCTCAACGACTTACTATATCCAGCACCACTTGCAGAATTTGACCTTTGGCAACCATCCTGAAAATGGTTGGTCGCTGGCGCATTCAGCAGAAGAAGCAAGTGAAATGGGCTTTTGGGCCATTCACCTGGATACCATGGGCTGGTCAATCGCCATGGGGCTGCTGTTTATCTGGATTTTCCGCAAAGCAGGCAGAATGGCCACCACGGGTGTACCCAGTGGCCTGCAAAATGCGGTTGAAATGGTTGTTGAATTTGTCGAGGACATGATCAGAGGAACATTCAAAGGGCATAATCCGCTTATTGCTCCTCTGGCCTTGACGCTGTTCGTGTGGATTCTGTTCATGAACACGCTCAAAATTATTCCGGTCGACTATTTCCCCGTACTGTTCAGTAAGCTGGGCGTGGACTACATGAAAATTGTCCCCACCACCGATGTGAATGCCACGCTTGGCTTGGCACTGGGGGTATTTGGCCTGATCCTTTACTACAGCTTTAAAGTTAAAGGCGTGGGCGGTTTCGCCAAAGAGCTGTCACTGACACCGTTCAATCACTGGGCGCTGATTCCCTTCAACCTACTGTTAGAAATCGTCGCGCTGCTGGTTAAACCGTTTAGTTTGGCGATGCGTCTGTTCGGCAACATGTTTGCCGGCGAAGTGATCTTTATCTTGATCGCCATGCTGCCGTTCTGGGCCATCTGGGTGCTGGATGTGCCGTGGGCCATTTTCCATATTTTGATCGTCGTACTACAAGCTTTCATCTTTACAGTGCTGTCCGTGGTGTATCTAAGCGCTGCCCACGAGCATCACTAACCCGAGCAATGCTTGAAACACATTAACCCTTAACCTCAACCCTCGACCTTTAACTTGAAAAACTAGGAGCATTACCATGGAACTTATCTACATTGCCGCTTCCATCATGATCGGTCTCGGCGCTCTAGGTACCGGCATTGGCTTCGCTATTTTGGGTGGTAAGCTGTTGGAATCTACAGCGCGTCAGCCTGAACTAGGCGACCAACTGCAAACTAAAACCTTCCTAATGGCAGGTCTGTTGGATGCCGTTCCGATGATCGGTGTTGGTATCGCAATGTACCTGATCTTCGTTGTTGCCGGTTAATGACAGCTCAGCCGAGCGGTAATCGCTCGGTTTTGTTTCACTCCGGTCGCCACGAACTTGTCAGAGGTACATTCCTGTGAATATCAACATGACGCTAATCGGGCAGACGATCGCCTTCGCGATCTTTGTCTGGTTTTGCTTAAAGTATGTGTGGCCTCCGATCAGCAACGCGCTTCATGAGCGTCAGAAAAAAATTGCTGATGGCTTGGATGCAGCTAGCCGTGCTAACCGTGATCTTGAGCTTGCTCAAGAGCGGGCAGAACAGACGCTGCGCGAAAGCAAGGAGCAAGCTTCTCAGATTCTTGAGCAGGCCAACAAACGCTCTGCCCAGATAGTTGAAGAAGCCCGCGAACAGGCCCGCGCCGAAGGCAAACGCCTAGTAGCGAGTGCACGTTCCGAGATTGAGCAAGAAGTGAATCGCGCTAAGGATGAACTTCGTGCCCAGGTCTCTTATCTCGCCGTTATGGGTGCCGAGCGTGTTCTTGAAGCGTCGGTCGACGAACAAGCCCATCGCAAGTTACTTGATGAGCTTGCTGCTGAACTGTAAGGAGGTGAACCATGGCGGAATTACTGACCGTCGCTCGTCCTTACGCTAAGGCAGCGTTTGAATACGCGCGTGATCATGAGGCGCTTGATAGCTGGTCACAAGCGCTGAGTTTTTTAAGTGTTGCGGTAGCAGATGACGTCGTTCGCCATCGGCTAAGCAGTCCAAAATTAGACAGCGAGCAAAAAGTGTCGCTGCTTGTCGAGCTAATTCCTGAGCAACAGGATGAGGCTTTACAGCGATTTTTGACTGTTTTGGCTGACCAGGGCCGCCTGATGGCGTTGGCATCCATTGCTGATCAGTTTGAGCACCTGCGTGCCGAACACGAGCAGCGGGTTGAAGTGAACGTCACCTCTGCTTACGAGTTAGATAGTAAGCAGAAGACCAAACTAGCGAACGCGCTTAAGAAACGTCTGAATCGCGAAATCTCTATTACTACTCAGGTGGACAAGTCGCTTATTGGCGGTGTCATCCTGCGTGCTGGTGATACCGTTATTGACGGCTCCGTACGTGGTCGATTGAACCGCCTTTCCGAAGCGCTAACCGCTTGAGTCTGAGGGACATGGCATGCAGCAACTGAATCCTTCCGAGATCAGCGACATCATCAAGCAGCGAATTGAAAAGCTTGACGTCGCATCCGAAGCCCATAATCAGGGCACCATCGTCACCGTTTCCGACGGTATCGTGAAAATTCACGGCCTCGAAGACGCGATGTTTGGTGAAATGATTGAATTTCCCAACAGCATCTTTGGCATGGTACTTAACCTGGAGCGTGACTCCGTAGGTGCCGTGGTACTGGGTGACTACCTGCAGCTTGAAGAGGGCATGACCGCCAAGTGTACCGGTCGTATCCTCGAAGTGCCGGTAGGCCCTGAGCTGATTGGCCGCGTTGTCGATGCGCTGGGTAACCCCATTGATGGTAAAGGTGACATTAACACCACCATGACCGATGCCGTTGAAAAAGTGGCACCGGGCGTTATCACCCGCCAATCTGTTGATGAGCCGATTCAAACCGGTCTTAAGTCTATCGACGCCATGGTGCCGATCGGCCGTGGTCAGCGTGAGCTGATCATCGGTGACCGTCAGATTGGTAAGTCCGCCATTGCCATTGATGCGATCATCAACCAGAAAGGCAAGGGCGTGACCTGTGTCTACGTAGCCATTGGTCAGAAGCAGTCGACCATTGCTAACGTGGTACGCAAGTTAGAGCAGCACGGCGCAATGGAACACACCATCGTCGTTGCGGCCGGCGCTGCCGACCCGGCACCGATGCAGTTCCTTGCTCCTTACTCTGGCTGCACCATGGGCGAATACTTCCGTGACCGCGGTGAAGACGCGCTGATTGTGTATGACGATCTTTCCAAGCAGGCCGTTGCCTACCGTCAGGTATCGCTGCTGCTGCGTCGTCCGCCAGGTCGTGAAGCTTATCCCGGTGACGTTTTCTATCTCCACTCGCGTCTACTTGAGCGTGCTGCGCGCGTTAATGTCGACTACGTTGAGAAGTTCACCAACGGTGAAGTGAAAGGCAAAACCGGCTCCTTAACCGCGCTGCCGATCATCGAAACCCAGGGTGGCGACGTTTCTGCGTTCGTTCCGACCAACGTGATCTCGATCACCGATGGTCAGATCTTCCTGGAAACCAACCTGTTTAACTCCGGTATTCGTCCGGCGATTAACGCAGGCCTGTCGGTTTCTCGTGTCGGTGGTTCGGCGCAGACCAAAATCATCAAGAAACTGGGCGGTAGCGTACGTCTAGCCTTGGCTCAGTACCGTGAACTGGCGGCCTTCTCGCAGTTTGCGTCTGATCTTGATGAAGCGACGCGTAAGCAGCTTGAGCACGGTCAGCGTGTTACCGAGCTGATGAAGCAGAACCAGTACTCGCCAATGTCAGTTGCCGAGATGGCGCTTTCGCTGTATGCCGCCAACGAAGGTTACCTGGACGACGTCGACGTGACCAAAGTGCTGGACTTCGAGCGTGCGTTGCACGACTACATGAAGTCTGAACACGGTGATCTGCTCGACAAGATCAACCAGACCGGCGACTACAACGGTGAGATTCAAGACAGCTTGAAGTCGGGTCTCGAGAAGTTCAAGGCGACTCAGAGCTGGTAATGTCTGGCCCGCCTGCGGGCGGGTTTGCATGCTTTCTGAGAGCCACGAACGAAGGGTAGATCGCTATGGCAGCTGCAAAAGAGATACGCACCCAGATCGGGAGCATTAAAAATACGCAGAAGATCACCAGCGCCATGGAAATGGTGGCTGCATCGAAAATGCGTAAAGCGCAAGATCTGATGAGAGCTAGTCAGCCTTACGCTAAGCAGATCCGCAATGTGGTTGGCCACATTGCCGACGCGAACCCCGAGTACAGGCACGACTATATGGTCGAGCGTAGCGAGGTTAAGCGCGTTGGTTACATTGTGGTCTCTACAGACCGTGGTCTGTGCGGTGGCTTGAACCACAACCTCTTCAAAGCCTTACTCAAACAGGCCAGCGAGTGGAAAAAGCAGGGCGCAGAGCAGGATTTCTGTGCTCTGGGCGCTAAGGCCAGCACCTTTTTCCGCAACTACGGCGGCAATTTGGTGGCGGCGAAGAGTGGTTTAGGCGAAGCCCCGACCGTTGAAGGTTTGATTGGCAGTATTAAGGTCATGCTCGAAGCGTACGATGAAGGACGTCTCGACCGGCTTTACGTGGTGCACAACGAATTTGTCAACACCATGACCCAAAAGCCAGTGGTTCGTCAGCTTCTTCCGTTGTCGCCTGATATGGGCGCAGACGCTGAGCAAGACGACGAAAACGCCCGTCCCGGAAGCTGGGACTACCTGTATGAACCGGATGCCAAGGCGTTGCTCGATAGCCTGCTGGTTCGTTTCATCGAATCGCAGGTGTATCAGGCGGTAGTGGAAAACGGCGCTTGTGAACAAGCCGCCCGAATGATCGCTATGAAAAGTGCCACTGACAACGCAGGCGGCCTTATCGACGATCTGGAGATGGTCTACAACAAGGCCCGTCAGGCCGCCATCACCCAGGAAATTTCTGAGATCGTCGGCGGCGCTGCTGCCGTATAACGCCTAGGGAGCCAATTATTTAAAAGGCTCCCGGCAGACAGGTTTCATTTGCAGGTTTTAGAGAGGAACCAAGATGAGCGGACGTATCGTACAAATCATCGGCGCGGTGATTGACGTAGAGTTTCCGCGGGACTCTGTGCCCAAGGTCTACGACGCGCTGAAGGTCTCCGATGTTGAGACCATCCTCGAAGTCCAGCAGCAGCTGGGCGACGGCGTGGTGCGCACCATTGCCATGGGCTCCACTGAGGGCTTGAAGCGTGGCATGGAAACGACCAGCACAGGTGCCGCGATTTCCGTACCGGTAGGTAAGGAAACGCTGGGCCGGATTATGAACGTACTCGGCGAACCGATCGACGAAGCGGGACCGATCGGTGAGCAAGAGCGTATGCCGATCCACCGTAAAGCACCGAGCTATGCCGATCAGGCAGCCTCTAACGAGCTGCTGGAAACCGGTATCAAGGTTATCGACTTGGTCTGCCCGTTTGCTAAGGGCGGTAAAGTTGGCCTGTTCGGCGGCGCCGGTGTCGGTAAGACCGTTAACATGATGGAGCTTATCCGCAACATCGCCACTGAGCACAGCGGCTACTCTGTATTTGCCGGTGTAGGTGAGCGTACGCGTGAGGGTAACGACTTCTATCACGAAATGACTGAATCCAACGTTATCGATAAGGTATCGCTGGTTTATGGTCAGATGAATGAGCCGCCGGGTAACCGTCTGCGCGTAGCGTTGACCGGCCTGACCATCGCTGAGAAATTCCGTGATGAAGGCCGCGACGTTCTACTGTTCGTCGATAACATCTATCGTTACACCCTGGCGGGTACCGAAGTATCGGCACTGCTGGGTCGTATGCCGTCAGCGGTAGGTTATCAGCCTACGCTGGCTGAAGAGATGGGCGTTCTGCAGGAGCGTATTACCTCGACGAAAACCGGCTCAATCACCTCGGTACAGGCCGTTTACGTACCTGCGGATGACTTGACCGATCCGTCGCCGGCGACCACCTTCTCGCACCTGGATGCTACCGTGGTATTGGCACGTTCTATCGCCGAACTGGGTATCTATCCGGCGATCGACCCGCTGGACTCCACCTCACGTCAGTTGGATCCGCTGGTCGTCGGTGAAGAGCACTACGCCACCGCCCGCGGTGTGCAGAACGTTCTTCAGCGCTACAAAGAGCTTAAGGATATTATCGCCATTCTGGGTATGGACGAGCTGTCAGATGAAGACAAGCTGGCCGTTTCCCGGGCGCGTAAAATCCAGCGCTTCTTGTCGCAGCCGTTCTTCGTGGCCGAAGTATTTACCGGTTCACCAGGTAAGTATGTCTCACTGAAAGACACCATCAGTGGCTTCCAGGGCATTCTCGCTGGCGAATACGACGATATGCCGGAACAGGCCTTCTATATGGTCGGCTCCATCGACGAAGCCGTCGAGAAAGCCAACCAGATGAAGAAGTAATCCCGTCCATTAGGGGGATTCGCTATGGCGAATAGCTTTACTTGCAATATCGTCAGCGCTGAAGCATCAATCTTCTCAGGTACCGTTGAGCAGGTGATTGCTTCCGGGATTATGGGTGACCTGGGCGTTTTGCCGGGTCACGCTCCGCTGCTGACCGAGCTTCAGCCGGGTCCGGTTCGCGTGATTCACGATGATGGCAAGGAGGAGAACTTCTTTGTCTCGGGGGGCTTCATGGAAGTCCAGCCGGATGTCGTGACGATTCTGGCCGACTCTGCTTCGCGTGCCAGCGACCTCAACGAGGCCGCTGCCGAAGAAGCACGTCAGCAGGCGCTGAAAGCCTTTAATGAGAAGTCATCGGAGCTCGATTATACTCGCGCTGCCGCTGAACTTGCCGAAGCCGTTGCCCAACTGCGAACGATTCAGCAGCTGCGCAAAAAGGCGGGGAAAGGCTAACACCCACGCACTTGGCGTGTGTCCAACGCCCCTTAAACCCGCTCTAGGGTTTAAGGGGCGTTTTTTTATCTGGCAGTATGATAAGTAAGCATATGAAATTAGTGAGCAGGTAGAATTAAGTCGGCAGCACGACATCAGTCTGCGTGAAGGGGAGAGCTATGGCACTGAATGATGAAAGCCTACAGGAGTTAAAAGCCGAACTGCTCGACGAGTTGGTCAAGGAGGTACCGAGTAAAACGTTGCTCTCTTTGCGTTTGGCCGAAACCCGATCAGCGGATATTGGTGAAATCCTCGAAGAGATGATTGAGGATGACGAAGAGCTGCCTGCGGCGCTATCGCTGCTGGATATTCTCTCTGCTGAGCGTGCCGCCAACGTATTGGGCTATCTCCCCGGTGAGAGCCAGCTTGAGGTAGTTGGAAAACTGGATGACAGCCAGGTGCTCAAGTTGCTGGAAGAGATGGGCTCTGACGAACGTGCTGATCTGTTTAATCTGCTAAGTGAAGACCGCCGTGAAGCACTGCTACGTCGTATGGCCCACCGTGAGCGTGAAGACCTAAAGCGGCTGGCCAGCTACGAAGAGGGCACCGCGGGCGCCATCATGACCTCTGACTATGTCTCCATAGCCAGTGGCATGACGGTGTCACAAGCGATGATGCGGGTACGCCAGACAGCTCCCGACGCGGAAACGGTCTATCAGCTGTATATCCTTGATAGTGATGGTCAACTGATCGGTACCATGTCGCTACGCCAACTGATGGTGGCACGCCCCGGCGCCATTGTTGATGACATTATGATCAAAGATGTTATCAGCACCCGGGTCGATGATGCCCAGGAGGATGTGGCGCGTATAGTGGCGAAGTACGACCTGTTAGCGCTACCGGTGATTGATGTCGATGACCGTATGGTCGGCATCGTGACCCACGATGATGCCATGGACGTAGCGGAGTCTGAGGCCACTGAGGATTTCCACAAAGGGATGTCGATTGGCCAACTGGAGGATGGCGTTAGCCGTGTACGGCTGTGGAGCCTGTACCGTAAGCGCGTGTTCTGGCTGGTACTGTTGGTCTTTGCCAATCTGTTTTCGGGGGCCGGTATTGCCTACTTTGAAGAGACCATTGCCGCCCAGGTAGCGCTGGTCTTCTTTTTACCGCTGTTGATCGGTAGTGGCGGTAACGCCGGGGCCCAGGCAGCCACGCTGATGGTGCGCGGCATGGCGACCGGTGATGTAGGCGTTAAAGATTGGGGCAAGCTACTGGGCCGCGAGCTACTTGTCGCCGGGTCACTGGGTATCACCATGGCCATCGCGGTAACGCCTATTGGCATTATGCGCGGCGGCGAGGCGCTAGCGATGGTGGTCGCCTTGAGTATGGTCACTATCGTACTGTTTGGTAGCTTGTTGGGCATGTGCCTGCCCTTTGTACTCGAGCGCTTTAAGGTCGACCCTGCCACAGCCTCGGCACCACTGGTGACTACGCTCATAGACGCCTCTGGGGTAGTGATCTACTTCAGTATTGCTACCCTCATGTTATCCGGTCTGTGAATAGGCAGTTAAACCTAACGCATTGAGCTGCTGGCGGCGCGGGTAATAAACAGCACCTCTACGTGGCCAAGCCATTCAATATCGCTCGCCAGCGCTTTTAGCTGGCTGGCGAGGCACTGGGGCGGCTGATGCACCGCGTCATCAATGATGAGCGATACTGACACTTTATCCTCCAAGTAGTGCAACTGAAGCTCGTTCAGGGTGCGCCACACCGGGTGTTTGTACCAGCGTGCATCCAGGGCAGCTTCGACTTCAGGGCGCAGCGGAAGGCCGGGAAGGCGGCTAGGATCACCCGCCCCGGCGTCGTCTTCGGGGTCAACGTGGAAGATCACGTCGGTAAGCGCGGGGAACTCATGGCGTAAGCGACGGCTGACTTCGTTACCGATTTCGTGGGCTTCCGACACGGTTATTTTCGGCCCCACCACCACGTGCAGATCGACCATTACCCAGCCAGCGGATTGCCTGGTACGCAGATCGTGGACACTATCCACACCCGGAACGCTGCAGGCCACATCGTGCATCTGATCCTGTACATCCTCAGGTAGCGCAGTATCCACCAATTCCCGCGCCGACTCCCACAGCAAGTCCAAACCTACCTTGCCGACCAATAAACCCACGATGATAGCAGCCACGGCATCCAGCCAGCCTAAACCGAACTGGGCGCCTACCAGTGCCACCAGCACCACGGCGGTGGAGAGCGCATCGCTGCGGGAGTGCCAGGCGTTGGCCTCGAGTAACTTAGACTTTACCCGTTTGGCGACCCGCATGGTGTAGCGAAAAATCCACTCTTTGCTAAACAGCGCAATGACGGTAATCACGATTGCCAGCGCGCCTGGGGCGTTAACGTCGGTACCGCTAAACAGACGATCCAGACTCGACCAGGCAATCGCGCCAGCCACGAAAATCAGCACGCTTCCCAGTAGCAGCGTCGTCAGGGTTTCAATTCGGCCATGGCCGTAGTGGTGGTCTTTATCGGGTTCCTGGCGCCCATAGTGAATGGCCGCCAGAACAAATCCATCGGTGACTAAATCAGACAAGGAGTGAATGCCATCGGCGATCAATGCCGCTGAACCGACCATAAAACCGATCGTGACTTTTACGACGCTTAACAGGCCATCCAGCCAGGCACCGATGTAGGTAACACGCTTGGCCTCTTGGCTAAGTTGCGCTTGGTCGTGAACCACTGGCGTTTCGATGGTCTGAGTCATGGGTACCTTGCAAGGACGCACGCATTCAATAGACGCCTATTGTAGCGCACTCCTTATATTCGTATAGCCTCCACTGCGTTCAAGCTGTGAAACGGCATGTTTGCGTGCCAGTGGCAGATAGTGTCAGTAAAAGCGTGTCAGCAAAGGCAATGGCGGACAACGAATAAACGGATGTGTATCCTTAAGCGCCATTGCAAACCATCAAATTGTTTTTATACACAGGATTTTTTATGGATTGGCTCCAGGTGGTGGTGTTAGCGATTGTTCAGGGCATTTCAGAATTTTTACCCGTTTCAAGCTCTGCCCACCTGATTTTGGTGCCCGTTCTGACAGATTGGCAAGATCAAGGCTTAGCCTTTGATGTGGCACTCCACTTAGGCAGCCTCTCTGCGGTGATTATCTATTTCCGCCAGGAAATTTGGCAGATGGTAGTGAGCAGCCTCGCTGCAATCAGCGGTAAAGGGGTGAACGAAGACGCGCGACTGGCCTTATGGGTGACATTGGCCACTATCCCAGTGGGTATTATTGGCTTACTGCTGCACGATGTTATTTCTCACTATATGCGCTCTACGCTGATTATCGGCTTCAGTTTAATTGGTTTCGGTCTATTGTTGGGGTATGCCGACTGGCGTAAGCAAGGCACGCGAAGCGAGTACCAGCTGCGTTTAAAGGATGTGCTGATTATTGGCGGTGCCCAGGCGTTGGCGCTGATCCCCGGCACGTCGCGCTCGGGGATTACTATTACAGCGGCGCTAATGGTGGGCATGAGCCGGGAAGGCGCTGCGCGTTTCTCTTTCTTGTTGTCGATTCCGGTGATTGTGTTGGCGGGTGGTTTGGAAGCCATCGGTCTTGTTAACGCGGCGCACTCTATCGATTGGGTCGCCATGCTAGTGGGTACGCTACTATCAGGAGTAAGCGCTTACTTGTGCATCCACTACTTCCTGGTAATTATAAAAAAATTGGGAATGCAGCCCTTTGTGATTTACCGCGTGCTGTTCGGCGCCTGGCTGCTGTGGTTCTTTCATTTTTAAGGGCTTCATTTTTAAGGGCTTCATTTTTAGGCAATGCAACGATGAAAAAAATTAAACAGGAATTGTGTGTTGAACGCAGTACAAGGTGGCGACGTGCACTGACCGTGATGGGCCTTCTAATGGGCTTAGTGATCAGCGTGGCCGGTTGCTCAGAGAGCGATCGCCCGCTGGAACCACCGGTACGCTTTGAGGGCAATATTTTTGGCACCTTCTACCAAGTGACCATTATGGATCCACTCACTCAGGGCGAATCCCTTGAATTGGAAGCGGGTTTCAAAGCCGAGCTGGAGAGCGTTGACCAGGCGATGTCCACCTACCGGGATGACTCTGAGCTGATCGCGTTTAACGGGGCCCCGTTAGAGGAGTGGCAGCCGCTCTCTAATGAGCTTATTGAGGTGTTGGCGATCAGTCAGTCAGTGGCTGAAGCCAGCCATGGCGCTTTTGATATTACTGTAGGCGACCTGGTTAATCTGTGGAGCTTTGGCCCTGGCGCAAGGCCTGAAGAGGTGCCCGCTGATGATATCCTGGCTGAGCGACTTGCCCAGGTAGGCTTTGATGCGGTGGAGGTCGATACACAAAATATGCAGGCACGGCGTACTCGCGATGTATTTGTCGACCTGTCTGGCGTCGCGAAAGGCCATGCTACCGACCGGGTAGCCGCTTACCTGAATCAGCAGGGTATCGAACACTACTTGGTAAATTTAGGCGGCGACCTGATTGCACGTGGAGTGCGTGATGAGGACGAACAGACGCCTTGGCGAATTGGCATTGAGGTACCCGAGGATGGGCAGCAGCGAGCCCAGCATATTATTCCACTAGAGAGTATGTCAGTGGCCACCTCGGGTGATTACCGCAACTATTTTGAGGTCGACGGCCAGCGTTTCTCGCACACTATTGATCCGCGTACGGGCCGGCCGGTGACCCACCAGCTTGCCTCGGTGTCGGTTTTTCACCCCTCCAATGCCTGGGCGGACGCCTGGGCGACGGCGCTATTAGTGGTTGGCGAACAGGAGGCGATGCAACTTGCCGTTCAGAACAATCTCAAAGTACTCCTGCTGGTGCGCGATGGCGAGCAGTGGCGCAGTATTGCCAGTCCTGAATTTGGTAACTACTTCGGTGAAACATTGGTCGATGAACTGGGCATTGAGCAATTTTCAGTTGCTCCATTAACAGCCACCAGTCCCGACGACCAACCGGTAACAGGTGAATAACATGCAAGAACTGGATATCGTCATTCTCGCCGCGGGAAAAGGCACGCGGATGCATTCACAAATACCTAAAGTGCTTCACACCCTGGCGGGTAAGCCTATGGTGCAGCACGTGCTGGATACCGCTTTAGGGTTGCAGCCTGACCGAACGCATGTGGTGATTGGTCATGGCGCTGACCAACTGCGCGAAGCGCTGGCAGAAAATACCGTGCAGTTTGCCGTGCAGGCCGAACAGAAGGGCACCGGGCACGCGGTGGCCCAAGCGCTTGAACAGCTGGGCAGTGGCAAGGTGCTAGTGCTGTACGGCGATGTACCGCTGCTGCAGCGGGACTCCCTCAGTGAACTGTTAGCCTATGTGGATGAACAGCACATGGGGCTGTTGACGGTAACACTAGCTGACCCTACCGGCTATGGACGAATTGTGCGCGACGACGCAGGCGATGCCGTGGCGATTGTTGAGCAAAAAGATGCCAGTAGCGCCGAGCTTGCCATCACCGAATGCAATACCGGCATTATGGCCATGACCAGCGCCCAGCTTAAACGCTGGTTGCCACAGCTCTCAGACAATAATGCCCAGGGTGAGTACTACCTGACCGATGTGATTGCCCTGGCCGCAGCGGAAGGCATCAAGGTATGCACCGCCCAGCCGGCCTCCGCCGTTGAAGTGGAAGGGGTTAACAACAGGGCACAAATGGCCCGCCTGGAACGTGTTTATCAACGCCAACTGGCCGACAAGTTAATGGCACAAGGAGTAGCTCTTGCCGACCCTGAACGGCTTGATGTGCGTGGGCGCCTGATCTGTGGTCACGATGTGTTTATCGATGTGGGTTGTGTATTTGAAGGCGAGGTTGAGCTAGGTGAAGGCGTGCGGGTTGGCCCTTACTGCGTGATTAAAAATAGCACCATTGGTGCGCAAAGCGTGATAGATACCCATAGCGTGATAGACGGCACCGTGGCAGCGGGCCTAAACCAGATCGGCCCCTTTGCGCGGCTACGCCCTGGTACGCGCATGGCGGTAAAAGCCAAGGTCGGCAATTTTGTTGAAACCAAAAACGCCGACGTGGGTGAAGGTAGCAAAATCAATCACCTAAGCTACGTTGGTGATGCTCGCTTAGGACGTGACGTGAATGTGGGAGCAGGCACCATTACCTGCAACTACGACGGTGCCAATAAACACCGCACTGAGATCGGAGATAATGCCTTTATTGGCTCTAATTCTGCATTGGTAGCACCCGTTACAGTAGGCAAAGGTGCCACCATTGGCGCGGGATCCACGATTGCAAAAGATGTCACCGACTACGCCTTGGCCGTCACCCGTGGCCGCCAGTTAGAAAAAATTGACTGGCTGCGCCCCAGTAAACGCATAAAGCCATAGCTCTAAAAAACATAGTGCTAAGAATCATTAAAAAGCCGTATTCCTATCTCACCGCCAGGGTAATACCGTTTTAGGCGTTTTGTAGGTTCGTAAAAACTCAGGAGAGTCGTTATGTGTGGCATTGTGGCCGCCGTTGCCCAGCGCAACGTCCAAGAAATTCTATTAGAAGGACTCAAACGCCTGGAGTATCGCGGCTACGATTCGGCCGGTATGACGGTGTTGAGTGAGGGTGTATTAACCCGTCACCGTGCACTTGGTAAAGTGGCAGCGCTTGCGGCACGGTTGGATACGGCCTCACTACCTGGTTTTTCGGGCATTGCCCACACCCGCTGGGCAACCCACGGTAAACCCTCTGAGGCCAATGCCCATCCGCATCACAGCAGTGATCAGGTTGCCGTGGTGCACAACGGTATTATTGAGAATTACGAGCCGATAAAAGAAGGCTTGCAGCGCAATGGCTATGCTTTTAGCTCTGAAACGGATACCGAAGTGATTGCTCACTTACTATCCGAAAAACTGGCTGACGGTCTAACGCTGTTCGATGCTACCCAGCAGATCGTTAACCGATTAGGCGGTGCTTACGCGCTGGGCGTCATGTGTGCTCAACAGCCGGGGGTGGTGGTTGGCGCGCGCCAGGGTAGTCCGCTGGTGGTCGGTGTGGGGATCAATGAGGCCTTTTTAGCCTCTGACCCGCTGGCGCTGCTGCCGGTCACAGATCGTTTTATTTACCTTGAAGAGGGCGATTTGGTTGAGCTTCGCGAGCAGGGTGCCATTCGCATTGTGGATCGCCAGAGTAACGACGTCGAGCGCCCTATTCACACCTTTGAGCACGGCGATGGCGCGGCCAGTAAGGGTGATTACCGCCACTATATGCTCAAAGAGATTTTCGAGCAGCCAACGGTGATTGAGGCGGCATTAGAGGGGCGGCTGAGCGCTCAAAGCGTGTTAGTAGAGAGCTTTGGCCCCGATGCGCTGGCGCTTTTCCAGCGCACTCGCCACGTCCACATCATTGCCTGTGGCACCAGCTACCATGCGGGGCTGGTGGCGCGTTACTGGTTAGAGCGCTACGCAGGGGTGCCGGTGCAGGTCGAAGTGGCCTCCGAGTATCGCTACCGCCACCCAGTGGTGCCTGAAGGCACGCTGTTTGTCACCCTCTCCCAGTCCGGCGAAACCGCCGATACGCTGGCCGCGCTGCGCTTTGCTAAAACCCTCGACTACATTGGCTCGCTGGCGATCTGCAACGTGCCCGGTAGTTCGCTAGTGCGTGAGTCTGACATTACCCTCATGACCCGTGCGGGTCCTGAAATTGGCGTCGCCTCTACCAAAGCCTTTACTACCCAGTTAGTGGCGTTAATGCTGCTGACGCTTTCGGTCAGTAAAGCCAAAAATCAGGTTGAGTATCCGGATATTATCGCTGCGCTGCGTACGTTGCCGGAGGTGTGTCAGCGCGTGTTAGCGTTGGATAGCCAGATCGAAATACTTTCCCAAGCGTTTGCAGAGAAAAATCACGCGCTCTTCTTGGGTCGCGGAGCTCACTACCCGATTGCTCTGGAAGGGGCACTTAAGCTTAAAGAGATCTCCTATATCCATGCGGAGGCGTATCCCGCCGGGGAGTTAAAGCATGGCCCGCTGGCGCTGGTGGACAGCGAAATGCCGGTGATCTCGGTCGCTCCCAACGATGACTTGCTTGAAAAGCTAAAATCCAACCTTCAGGAAGTCCGTGCTCGCGGGGGCCAGCTGTTTGTATTTGCCGATGAGAGCGTGGGTATCGATACTCAGGAAGATGTTCGCGTATTGGCCCTGCCGCATGTGCACGAAGCGCTTGCACCGCTGCTGTATACCCTACCGCTACAGCTATTGAGCTACCACGTAGCAGTGCTTAAAGGCACCGATGTAGACCAGCCCCGTAACCTGGCCAAAAGCGTAACGGTAGAGTGATTTAGGCATCAGACTTTATATTGAGTTAAGCCAATAAAAATACTTTACAAGATGCGGCAATACGTCGCATCTTATGCGCAACCGTTGCGTTGCAGCATGTGGTTAGGGTGCTTATTATCGTGGCGGTCTTTCTCCCTCCTGATTGGATAACACTGCCATGAAACCACCAAACGTCCTCGTAACCCGGCATTATGCTAGCCGGGTCGCTTGGTTGTTGCTCGCCTGCACGCTTTTTGTCTTTCCTTCTCTCTCTTACGCCGCCGCCGGGCCCCTTGATCTTACTCTTTCGCTTGCCGGTATCTCTTCTGTCGTGATCTTCGTACTCGCCTATGCGTTGGTGATGAGTGAAGAGCTACTGCATATGCGTAAGTCTAAACCGGTGCTGGTGGCGGCGGGGCTTATCTGGGCGCTAGTGGCCTGGGTCTACGTACAAGCGGGGATGCCGGAAGAGGCGGAAACCGCCTTCCGTGAAACGCTGCTTGAGTACGCTGAGCTGCTGCTGTTTTTGCTGGTGGCGATGACCTATATCAACGCCATGGAAGAGCGCCGTGTATTTGACGCGCTACGTTCTTGGCTAGTGCGCAAAGGCTTTAGCTATCGCACGCTGTTCTGGATTACCGGTGTGATGGCATTCGGTATTTCTGCGATTGCCAACAATATGACCACTGCCATGCTGATGTGCGCTGTAGTGCTCAAAGTGGCCGAGGGGGATAATAAGTTTATTGGCCTTTGCTGTGTCAACGTCGTGGTGGCTTCCAACGCAGGGGGCGCCTTTAGCCCGTTTGGTGATATCACTACGCTGATGGTATGGCAGGCAGGACAAGTGCCGTTTGAAGGTTTCTTCGCGCTGTTGATTCCCGCGATAGTTAATTTCATGGTGCCTGCGGTGATCATGAACTTCTTTATCGTTAACCGTCAGCCAGCCTCGCTAAAAGAGAATGTTTGGCTCAAGCGGGGTGCGCGGCGCATTATCGTGTTGTTTTTGATTACTGTGGCCATCTCGGTGCTTTGTCACTCGATTCTCTACCTACCGCCTGCCATGGGCATGATGTTTGGTTTAGGTCTACTGCAGTTCTTTGGTTACTACCTGCGCCGCAGCCTGCCACGCTCCCTTGAGCGCAAGCGGGAGCGCTACTCTCGCCGGGGCGATTGGAAGAAGCTGGAGCAGTTGGGTAGCGTGGTACCCTTCGATATTTTCAGCCGTATCGCCCGTTCCGAGTGGGATACGCTGCTGTTCTTCTACGGGGTTGTTATGTGTGTCGGTGGTCTGGGTTTTATGGGCTACCTCAGTCTGCTCTCCGAAACGCTTTACGGTAGTTGGAACCCGGTGTGGGCCAACGTGGTGCTGGGACTTATCTCGGCGGTGGTAGACAACATCCCGGTGATGTTCGCGGTACTCTCCATGGCCCCGGATATGAGCGAGGGTAACTGGCTGCTAATAACGTTAACCGCAGGTGTGGGGGGTAGTTTGCTCTCCATGGGCTCTGCCGCAGGTGTTGCCCTTATGGGCCAGGCGCGGGGCATTTATACCTTTGCCGTTCACCTTCGCTGGGTACCCGCCATATTGTTGGGCTATGTCGCTAGCATTGCCGCACATCTTTGGATCAATGCTGCTTTGTTCTAGGCGATCTGTTTCCAAGAATAGTGGTTCGTTAACACCTTAAACGCCCTTCACCGAGAAATCGGTGAAGGGCGTTGGCATTTTATGGATTCAGGATTTAAAAACCGTTAGCGGTGAGAGGTTAGAGGTCGTGGCCGGTAATGACTTGGCAAATGTCGGCGAAACTTTTCGCCATAGGCACTGGGTTAATCTCTTTACCCACCGCATTTTGGATATCGCTTGCTGAAATAATGCCGCGAATTCTGAGTTCGTGGTGATCATTTTGCTCAGTGATTAACAGGTGCTGATCGGTCACCGCTTCCATCGACAGTACCAGATCCTCAATGGTGAGCGAGGCCAACTGGGCGACGGGCATAGCGCTAAGCTTGTGCCACGGCGTCATGATCATTTCGGCAGTCACCTCATCGTGGGTGATGTTACGCTGCTGCATGGCGATGTTGATACGCCGAGTACCGATCACTTCTTTCGAGGTAATAATACCGATACAGTGCGCTTTATGATCCATCACGAACAGCAGTCTTACGCCGCTGTAACGCATCTTCAAGTGTGCTTCGTCGATGGGGGTATCGGCATCGACGGATTGAGGCATTACTTGGGAGAAGTCGGTCAGCACGGTCATGGCTGGGCTAGTAGGCTGTAGCCGACGCGCCGCAGGTTTGGCGAGTAGCGGCGCTGAACCGAGTTGAATTAAGGGTTTCGGTGAAAAGGTAACTTGGTTCATCAGGGGAACCTCCATATGGAGAAAAGGGGGAGCCGTGGGTATCTGGCTCACCGTGCATCTCCACAGTTGCACGCAATTCTTATCGCAACCTTAAGGGAGGCGTAAACTACCCCTGACTACACAAAGAAAGTGTTAGTCCTCTTTTGGGCGCTGGAGGTAAATTCGTACGCGCAATCCTCTATTGGGTGCGTCGTCAAGCTGTAGGGTGCCGCCGTGACGTGTCACCAATCGCTCAACGATGGAAAGCCCTAACCCTGAGCCAGCGCTGGAACCTGCGCGTTGGAAGCGCTCAACCACTTTTTTGCGCTCATTGCTGGGTATGCCGGGGCCTTGATCGTCGACTAATAATTGAAAACCTTGTGGCGTCGTTGATAGCGTGACGCTGATAGTACCTTGTCTAGGCGAGTGTTGGATGGCATTACCTACCAAATTCTGTACCAGCGTTTCAATGGCGCCTGGTTCTTCTAATATTGACCACTCCGCCTGTTCATCCGCGTTTAGCAGCAGCTGTTGTTCGCGTTCAGCGGCCAGCGGCGAAATCTTGGCCAGGGTCTCACGCACTTCACTCAGCAGATGGCTGGTGCGGTACTCTGGTTGTGACTCCTCTTCAGGCTCCAGGCGAGCCAGTGTTAAGAGCTGGGTGACCAAACGTGTTGCCCGCGCGACGCCGCCGCGCAGGTGATTGAGTGCTTCCTGACGATCTTCAAGGTTATCGGCAGTCAGGGCATTTTGAGCGTGTAGATCCAGTACTGCTAAGGGCGTGCGTAATTCATGGGCGGCATCGGCAATAAAACGCTTTTCACGTACGCGCATTCTGCGAATTCGTTCTAACAAACGGTTGAGCGCCCCGGCAATAGTGCCTAACTCTTGGGGCAGAGGGCTAAGCGTCAAAGGCTGCAAATTGTGCGGATCACGACTGCGAATCTGCTCAGCCATGCGTGATAGCGGTGCCAAGCCCCAGCCTATCGACCACCATAGCAGGGCCGTAAGAAGCGGCAGGCCAATTAGGTCGGGCAAAAGGGTTCGTAGCGCTACCGCCCTGATCAGTTCGCCGCGTACGTCTTCGCGCTCGCTAACGACAATTCGCTGGGTGGAGTGACTGACATCAAGCACATAAATGCGCCATTCGACCTCATCAATAGACTGACTATTGAAGCCAGCGGGGAGGCTCGCCAGCGGCGACTCAGGGGCATTGGCTGAGCGCACCAAGAGGCGGCCCTCTTCCCATAGCTGAAAGCCCATTTGGCTGTCCGTCCGGTGTCCTGCAAGGCGGCGATTGGATCTCGCCGCATTCCCTAAGGCCTTTTCTAGACTGTTGAGCAGCCCATCGCGCGCCTCCTCCGGTAGGGGAGCTTGCAGCAGACCTTCTAATAAGCGTGCGTCCTGCTCAAGGCTGGCGTCGTACAGTGCTTCAATTTCATGAGCAGCATAGCGATAACTGATAAAACCAATCACCAGCATGCTAATGCCAAATACCAGCAGCGCCAGCCCTAGAGTACGTTGGCGAATGGAGCTCATGAGTGCTCATCCTGATCCGCTTTATCCATGACGTAACCGATACCGCGCAGCGTGCGAATCAGGTGAGGAAAAAATTTGCGCCGAAGGTGGTGCACATGGACTTCAATGGCGTTGCTTTCTACGTCTTCATCCCAGCCATAAACCAGGCGCGTTAGCGTATCGCGGGTGAATACGCGTCCCGGGTGGCTCATAAACTCTTGCAGTAAGGTGAGCTCACGGCGCGATAACGCCACGAGTTTCCCCTGGTAGCTAACCTGCATGGTCAAAGGATCAAGGCGAATACCTCGGCACTCCAAAGCACTGTTTACCTGGTCGCTGCTACGGCGCAACAGGGCGCGTAGGCGTGCTTTTAATTCAGCGACTTCAAACGGTTTGGTTAAATAGTCATCGGCACCCGCATCTAACCCTGCGATACGCTCTTCAACGGCATCCCGGGCGGTTAACACTAAAATGGGGACGCGATTGCCCTGCCGTCGTACGGCTTCTAGTACCTGCATACCATCCATGCGCGGCAGCCCCAGGTCGAGAATAACCACATCAAAGGGTTCGCCCTCCTTTAATGCGGCCAGGGCAGTAATGCCATCACTAAGGTGATCCACGGTGAAGTGCTCGGGCTTTAAGGCCAAGCGAATACCCGAGGCTAAGCTTGGATCGTCTTCTACCAACAATATACGCATGGCGGGTGGGTTACTCCTTCAAATCACTCGTCACCATTAAATCTTGAAATAAGCAGTGATAAGGGTGGCGTGCAAAGGCTTAGGCCGTCAGGATGAGGTTATAAATTGTAGGCTAATAACGTAGCACGCTTTATGACTCCTTCGGAGCTTCTGCACTTGATTGACCAACTATGATGTCTCAGTACCCCTCAAGCACCTTAAACGTAATGCCCTGCCCGCCAGAGAAGCGACGCGAGGCACTGCTAAAGCTTGCTGCTGCCTATGATCCCACCCAGCAATCGGCCCTGAGCGCTGCCGTAAAGGCTATGTACCATCAGTCAGATACTCAGTGGGAAGGACTATGGGTAACGCTTGAGGCGGGGCAGGTAACGGCCGCTATCTGGGTACAACGTCTGCCCATGAATATGGCGCAGCTATGGCTACCAAAAGCAGGGCTACCGCAAAAAGTGGCAGCTCCCGCACCTTTGCTGTTAGATACGGCTCGCCAGTGGGTGAAAACGCAAAATATTCGTCTATGTCATCTGGAGCTTTCTTCCGAAGCCGCCGAAACAGAAGGGCTGTTGGTTAAACACGGTATGCAGCGGTTAGTCTGCTTGGAGTATTTAATCGGTAGCACTCACCGCCGGTTAGCGATGAATGAAGCGTTGCCGCTGTCCCTGCAGCCTTTTGGTGAGCTTTCTCTGGCGGAGCAGCTGAGTCTGTTGACCGAAGTGGGCGAGGGATCGCTGGATAGCCGCCCCCTTCGCGACATACTTTCAATTAAAGAGTTATTAGCCGGGTTTTATCAACAGGATCCCCAAGCGCCACAGCACTGGTACGCCGTTGGCTTTCAAAATGTCGTAGTAGGCGTGCTACTACTGGCGCCACGCCCGGCGTTAGGCCGCTGGGAGTTAATGTTAATGGGCCTAACGCCGGCATGGCGTGGCAAAGGCTTGGGGCGTTCGCTGTTAAATAAAGCCCTGGCGCTCGCCCAACAGGCCGGTGTACAGGAAGTGGCGCTGGGCGTTGATGACGTTAATTTACCAGCCAAGCGGCTCTATCAGCAGGCCGGTTTTGTGTGTTACGCCCAGCAGCGTTTATTAGCGTGGAAAGGTGGTGGAGAGAGGAGCGAAGAGCCAAAATAAGGCTTAGATAGTACCTATGGATCACATAAGCGCGCTTAGTAGCATTTTCTTGCGCTTTACGTTGCCGGTATACTAGTTCTATACGCACGTCTTGGCGTCTCGGCGGTGCATCATCGATGTTGGCGTTACCGCACATAGGGTTTGAGACAGCAGTTGAGACAGAGATTGATAAAAAACGTTTTATGACAATACTCAAGAGGTGGTGAGAGTGAAAGCTAAGCTGATCATGAGCGGGCTGGCGGCCCTCGGCTTCATGGCGGGCACATCCAGTGTTTATGCCCAAGATGACGCCGCACGTGATGCGATTGCCGAGCGTTTGGCGCCGGTGGGTCAACTCTGTTTACAAGGCCAAGACTGTGGCACCGCAGCGGCACCCCCTAGCGATAGCAGCAGTGGCGGGGATATCGACGGTGAGGGCATCTACGGCAATGTGTGTAGCGCTTGTCACGAATCGGGCGCTGCGGGCGCACCTATTCGTGGTGATGAAGAGGCTTGGGCTGAACGTGCTGAACAAGGCTTCGCCACGCTGCTAGACCACGCCATCAACGGTATTGGCGCCATGCCAGCCAAAGGCGGTAACCCCAACCTTTCCGATGAGGAAGTGGAAGCGGCAGTTGCCTATATGGTTGAGCCGGTTATGGAAGTACCCGAGTTGAGTAGCGGTGACGAAGCTGCTGCAGACGACGAAGCGTCCAGCGACGAAGTTGCCGCCGATGAGGCTGCTAGCGAAGAGACCGCTGCTGCTGAAGGCGAAGAAGCGGCAACTGAAGAAGCAACGGCTTCAAATGACGACGCAGCGAGTGAAGAAGACGCGGCCGCCTCTGAAGAAGCGAGTGGCGGTAGCGATTTAGATGGCGAAGCCCTTTACGCAAGCTCTGGCTGCGCGGCTTGTCATGACAATGGTGTCGCTGGAGCCCCGACCAAAGGCGATTCAGAAGCTTGGGCGGCGCGTTTAGAGAAGGGGGCTGATGAGCTCTACGCCAGCGCCATTAACGGTATCGGCGCTATGCCAGCCAAAGGCGGCAACCCGAACCTTTCTGATGAAGAAGTGATGGCGATTGTCGATTACATGATGGCCGAAGCTCAGTAACGACACACAGCACAGCAGGCTCATAGCTTAGCTATCTTATCCACAGGGTGTTTTAGTCACCGCCCTGTGGATATTCTTATTTTAAAGGCCTCATTTTTAAAGCATCGGTTTTATCACTCCCGCTTTATCAGCCTAGCAGCGAACGCAGCCCGGCAATGGCGTCTTTGCCACGGGCCTGCTTTTTATCCGGATCCTCTTTATCGGCACGACCTTCCCACTCTAGATCCTCCCCAGGTAACTCGTCTAAAAAGCGGCTGGGCGCACAGTCCATCAGTTCACCGTAGGCTTTGCGCTGGCGGGCAAGGGTCAAGGTTAGCGTGCGCCGCGCCCGGGTAATGCCCACATAGGCTAGTCGCCGCTCCTCCTCCACGGTGCCTACTTCGATGGCGTTGCGGTGGGGCAGTAGATCCTCCTCTAAGCCCATCAGATAGACATGGGGGAACTCCAACCCTTTGGAGGCGTGCATGGTGAGTAGCTGCACGCGATCGGAATCATCCTCTTCCGCCTGCTGCTCCAGAATATCGCGCAGCACCAGGCGCGAAATAGCTGCTTCCACACCGTCGGTTTCGGTCTCTGTAGCGTCGGTACTCTCTTCAGGGTCGCGGTTAAGCGACTTCTCTAACTGATCGATCAAGATCCATACATTAGCCATGCGCCGTTCGGCCACGGTGGGCGCGCTGGCGTTTTGATACAGCCACGCCTCGTAATCCATATCCCGTAGCATGTCGCGTATGGCGGCAATGGCATCGCCCTGATCCATGCGTTTACGCACGCTGTCGAGAAAGTGGGTAAAGCGCGATAGCCGCTCCACGGCTCGGGTCGGTAATACCTGTTCCAACCCCAGCTCGTGGCAGGCGGCAAACAGCGATATCGAGCGCTCGGTGGCGTAGTTGGCAAGCTTCTCGACGGTGCCTGGGCCCACTTCACGGCGCGGCACGTTCACTATGCGCAAAAAAGCATTGTCGTCGGCGGGGTTAATTAGCAGGCGCAGGTAAGCCATGGTGTCCTTGATCTCGTTGCGCGAGAAAAACGACGTGCCGCCGGAGAGCTTGTAAGGAATCTGGTAGTGCTGCAGCTTAAGCTCCAACAAACGGGCCTGAAAATTACCGCGATAAAGCACCGCAAAGTCCCGCCATTCGGCCTTCTCCTTGATGCGCCGGGTGAGCATTTCGCTGGCGACTCGCTCAGACTCGGCCTCTTCATGGCGGTTGACGATGACCCGAATCGGCGCGCCGTCGCCCATATCGGACCACAGGGTCTTTTCGTAAACGTGGGGATTATTGGCGATCAGCGTGTTGGCGGCGCGCAGTATGGTGGCGGTAGAGCGGTAGTTCTGCTCCAGCTTGATCACTTTCAGGCGTGGGAAATCTTCCCCCAGGGTAATCAGGTTTTCAGGCCGGGCGCCACGCCAGGCGTAAATCGACTGGTCATCATCGCCCACCACGGTGAAGGTGGAGCGCTCCGCCATCAGTAGCTTCACCAGTAGGTACTGGGAGACGTTGGTGTCCTGGTACTCATCCACCAGCATGTAATGGATTTTGCGCCGCCAGCGCTCTAATGCCTCAGTATCGTTTTGTAGCAATACCACTGGCAGCAGAATCAGATCGTCAAAATCCACTGCGTTGTAAGCTTTAAGGTGGCGCACGTAGGCTTCGTACACCCGGGCGGCGAAGTGCTCATCATCATCTGAGGCAAACGAAAGCGCATCGCTGGGCAGCACTAAATCGTTCTTCCAGGTGGAGATTTTGCTCTGCACGGCGTTGATCTGTTCGGCGTCCACCTGGGCATCTTTGTTCATTAAATCGCGCAGCAGTGCCTTGGCGTCTTCCGGGTCGAAGAGTGAAAAGCCCGGTTTGTAGCCCAGGGTTTTCAGCTCGCCGCGAATAATGTTCAGCCCCAGGGTGTGGAAGGTGGAGACCGTTAGCCCATGGCCCTCTTTGCCGTGAAGCATCTGACCCACACGCTCTTTCATCTCCCGGGCGGCTTTGTTGGTAAAAGTCACCGCGGCGATTCTGCGCGCGCTCATCCCGCATTCTTGAACCAGGTAGGCAATTTTGGTGGTGATCACGCTGGTTTTACCGGAACCTGCGCCCGCCAGCACCAGACAGGGGCCATCGATATAACGCACCGCTTCCTGCTGGCGCGGGTTCAGCCCTTTAATCCGGCTAAGAATGCTCTTGGGCGTTGCAGGCGTCATGGCGTGGGTGATCCTCTGCGAGAGTTGCTAGGCGATTTCGATTACAATCGGCGGCGCTTGGTCAATGCATAATGGGCGAACAATAGGCAGGTGGCGATGTTTGAAGTAGCGCTTTTTGAACCGCGTATGGCGCCCAATACGGGCAATATCATGCGCTTGGTGGCCAATAATGGCTGCCGGTTACACCTGATTGAGCCGCTGGGCTTCGACCTGGAGGAGAAGAAGCTGCGCCGGGCCGGGCTGGATTACCGCGACCTGGCTAACGTCACTCGCCACGCGGATTTTAACGCCTTTCAAGCAGCGATGCAGGGGCGGCGCATCTGGGCGATCACTACCAAAGGTACGCGCCGCTACAGCGATGCCGACTTTGTTCCAGGCGATGTACTGCTGTTCGGCTCGGAAACCGGCGGGCTTTCACCCCAGGTACACGAAGCGCTAGACGCTGAGCACAAGCTGCGTCTGCCCATGCAGCCCAACAACCGCAGCCTGAACCTCTCCAATGCCGTGGCTATTGTGAGCTACGAAGCGTGGCGCCAGCAAGGCTTTGCTGGCGCAGGGCAAGCCTAATCAGTGAGTAATGCCGTAGCGGTCGCGATACGCTCTTATCGCTTCAGCGTAGGCAAGCATTTCTCCTCCGGCGTGCTCTTCAAGGTAAGTGAGTACTTGCTCTAAGGTGACGATACTCACTACCGGCATGCCGTACTGGGCCTGCACTTCCTGAATCGCGCTCTGCTCGCCTTGACCGCGCTCCTGGCGATCAAGCGCGATAATGACGCCAGC
Source organism: Halomonas campaniensis (assembly GCF_002211105.1). Classification (GTDB taxonomy): domain Bacteria; phylum Pseudomonadota; class Gammaproteobacteria; order Pseudomonadales; family Halomonadaceae; genus Vreelandella; species Vreelandella campaniensis_A. Next base: position 99,006 of record NZ_JPUA01000001.1, read on the forward strand.
GGCGCGGGCACCGCTCTGCTCAATCAGCGTCATCACTTCGCGAATCGCGGTGCCTGCGGTAATCACATCATCAATGATTAAAATATCGCCTGATAAAGGTGCGCCAACGATATTGCCCCCTTCTCCGTGGGTTTTGGCCTCTTTACGGTTAAATGAGTAGGGCATATCCAGATCGTGATGATCGGCCAAGGCCGCCGCTGTAACGGCTGCCAGCGGAATACCCTTATAGGCCGGGCCAAACAGCACGTCGGCGTTTAAATCGCTATCGACAATCGCCTGGGCGTAAAAACGCCCCAGCTTGGCCAGCGCACGGCCGGTCTGGAACAAGCCGGCGTTAAAAAAGTAGGGGCTAACGCGGCCGGATTTAAGCGTAAACTCACCAAATTTAAGCACGCCCTGCTCAATGGCAAAGGCAATGAAATCGCGCTGGTAGGGTTGTAGAGTGGTGGCCACGGTATTCCTCACTAGGCGGTAGGTTTAAATCGGCACGAAAGCAACAATAAAAGTAGGGTAAATGGCAAGTTTTAGCTGCTGCCTTTACCCAAACGTCTAAACGTCGGGTATCATACAGCAGCGACGCAAAAGGGACGATTTATGAAAATTGCCAGCATCAATGTCAATGGTATTCGTGATGCCGTCGATCGTGGCTTCCTGGACTGGCTGGCTCAGCAGGATGTCGACGTGGTCTGCGTGCAGAACATCAAGGCAAAAAGTTTTGAACTGGGTGACCACATTCTGTATCCGGAAGGCTATGAAGGCTACTTCCTGGATGCCGAAGAGGACGGTTTCTCCGGTGTGGCACTCTATTGCCGCAAAATTCCCAAGGCGATTATGTATGGCCTTGGGTTTCCACAGTGTGATCATGAAGGACGTTTTCTGCAGGCGGATTATGAACGCTTCAGTATCGTCTCTTTCCTGATGCCTGACGGAAGTGATCAAAAAGCCAAACAGTCGTTTATGGAGCAGTATCAAGAGTACTTGACGAAGATGTCGCGCAAACGCCGCGAATACATCCTCTGCGGTACTTGGCATATTGCCCATAAAACCGTCGATTTGGCCAACTGGTCGGATAATCAACTGACCTCAGGCTTCCGCCCCGAAGAGCGTGCCTGGATGGATCAGGTGCTTGGCCCCACCGGGTTTATCGACACCTTCCGCGAAATCAACCGCGATGCAGGTGAGTACACCTGGTGGCCGAAGCTTGACCAAGATGTGCCCCGTGAGCGCCAGGAAGGCTGGCGGATCGACTATCAGTTAGTCGGCCCCAACTTCCGCCGCCACGTGGTCGACGCGTGGATCGATTACGATGCGACTTTCTCTGAGTTCGCACCGCTAATCGTTGAGTACGACCTGGCGCTTTAAGCGTTAGACAACGCACTTTTCCCGCGTCGCCTGTCACCCTTGCTGATTAGCCGGGGTGACAAACAACAGGCCAGCTAAATGCTGGCCTGTTGTTTTTTACGCCTTACTCCTCACCCGCGAATTCCCAACGCTTCACGCTGTTTCTCGCGCAACTCACCACCGGCGGTTTCGGCTAAATCAAGCATCGCGTTAAGCTCGGCGCGGGTGAAAGCACCCGCTTCGGCGGTGCCCTGTACTTCGATCAACTCGCCGCTTTCGGTCATTACTACGTTTAGATCGGTATCGGCTTTGCTGTCTTCTGGGTAATCCAGATCCAGTACCGGCACGCCTTTATAAATGCCCACGGAAATGGCGCTTACCAGCTGCTTGAAAGGATCGCTTTTAATCTTCTTCTCGCGCTGCAAGTAACGGATCGCATCCATCAGCGCCACGCAGCCACCGGTGATCGCTGCGGTACGGGTACCGCCGTCAGCCTGGATCACGTCGCAATCCACGGTAATGGTGAACTCACCCAGCTTTTTCAAATTGACCGCTGCGCGCAGGCTACGGCCAATCAAGCGCTGAATTTCCAGCGTGCGGCCGCCCTGCTTACCCTGGGTCGCTTCGCGGTTGCTGCGCGAATGCGTCGCGCGGGGCAGCATGCCGTACTCAGCGGTTACCCAGCCCTGATTCTTGCCACGCAACCAACGCGGTACAGTGGCTTCTACGCTGGCGTTACACAGCACCTTGGTATCACCAAACTCCACCAGTACAGAACCTTCCGCATGGCGAGTGTAGTCGCGGGTCAGGCGGATCTCACGGAGCTGGTCGGCTTCGCGACCACTTGGGCGCACAACATCAGGACGCTTAGCACTGCTCACAAATAGTACCTCTCAATAAACACGTAACAAGGAAAAGCCCTCCATTGTACACGTCTGGGCGTGCGCTGATTGGCCTAGCGTCCAGCTAGCGTTTTGAAAAAGGTGGTTTATGTCAGTCGAGGCGCCCTTCGTACAGTTTCTTGAAAGCGGCATAACGCACAGTGTGCAGCGCCTGCATTGCCTGGTCGGGCTCTACTGTTTGTTCGCCTGGGGTGAGGCCATTGGCAACGCTGAGCACCTCTCCATTGGCCTGGGCAGCCAGGGCCGCTACGGCAACCCCAAGCAGTACGGGTTCCGGCGCATCCGCCAGCACAACCCGACAACCGGTACCGTCGGCATAGAGCTTGCGCAGTAGTGCTGAACGTCCATGCCCTCCGCTGAGGTGCAAGGTATCGATGGCATAACCATGGGCATTCATACGCTCTATGATGGCGCGGGTGCCGTAAACCAGCGAGGTGGCTGCCGCCCAGTAAACCTTAATGAAACTCTCGCGAGGCGTATCAAGGGTCAATCCTGTGATGGTGCCGCGAATTTCCGGATCGGCCAAGGGCGAGCGGTTGCCAATGAAATCAGGGCAAACATGGGTATCAGAGGCAGGGTCACCGGCTGCCAAGCGTTCGAGTAGCAGGTCTGATAATGCGCCATGAAGATCGTCGCCGAATTCACTGCTGGCGGAAAATAGCGCCGCCAAGTGATCTAGAAGGGCGCCGGTAATACTTTGCCCCCCTTCGTTGGCCACAAAACCATCGCATAGCGCCCCCGGATAGGGGCCCCACACGCCGGGTACTTCGCGCCGTTCGGGCTGGGCGCCGATATGGCAGGTGGAGGTGCCGCCAATCACGGCAAGGCGGCGCTCGGGCGCATCAGCGAGGCTTCTGCCTAGCGTGCCAAGGGCACCGGCATAGGCATCAATCATGCCCACTGCAAAGGTACACCGAGTCGTCAGTCCTAAGTCATTGGCGGCTTCTTCAGTTAACTGCCCAAGTGCTACGCCCACGGGAAGGGCTTGTTCGGGCAGGCGGGCGCATTCGAGTACATCCTGCATATCGATCTGGTTTAGAAAGTCGTGATCCCAGCCATGACCAGGGCGCGGGTCAAACGTCCACTTGCAGGAGAGCATGCAGACCGAGCGTTCGAGAGAGCCGGTGCATTTAAAGCCCAGCCAGTCGCCTAGATCACCTGCGTAGCCGATCTGGGCGTAAAGCTCGGGCCGGTGGCGCTTCAACCACATGAGCTTAGGCATCTGCATCTCGGGAGACATGACGCCCCCCAGGTTGCGCAGTGGTGCTGCCTGGGTAGCCGTGCACTCAGCGGCTTCTGCGGTGGCCCGATGATCCATCCACACAATGATATTCCACGCCTCATCGCCCGGTGAGAGCGCTAGCGGCTTATCCTGCTTATCAAGGAGCACCAACGAGCAGGTTGCGCTCACCGACATACTGGTGATGGAATCTGCCGTTACACCGGCAGCCTCGCGGGCGCGCTGTGTCGCGCTGCATACCGCGCGCCAGATATCCGTTGAGCTCTGCTCCACGTGATGCTCGGCAGGGCGATGCATTGCAATCGGTGTTTTCGCTTCGGCCAGCATCACGCCATCCGGCGTGAAAATGCCCGCCCGGGCGCTGCCAGTACCAATATCGATGCCTAGAACATGTGCTTGATGACTCATGGAAAACCTTACTCAAGACTGTTTGATAAATGGCATACGCAGTGCCATGACAATAATTAGAAAAGCCCCCCATACCGCGGTGGCAAGATGCTGGCTGGCGCCCATCAGGTTCATGCCGGAAGCGATGATCTGCAGGCTCATCAAGCCCAGCACCAGGGGAAGGACGCGCCCAAAGCCACCAAAGGGGTTTGCCCCGGCCAGAAAACAGGCCAACACCGTGATCAGTAGGTAGCTCTCGCCATGGCCTACACGTACAGAGTTAAAGCGGGCGAGCATTACCATGCCCGCTAACCCTGCCAAAATGCCGGAAATCGTGTAGACGGTGATCAGCACGCGCTTGACGTTAATGCCCGAGTACTCGGTCGCGCGTGGGTTGGAGCCCAGCATATAAATCGAGAAGCCGGTGCGGGTGAAATGCATGATGTAGATCAATCCTGCGGCAGCGGCGAGAAAGATCAACATGGGGATGGGTATGCCCAGAAAACTGCCGCTACCGATGGTTTGAAATACCCCCGGCATGCCTGAAATACCGCCGCCGCGGGTTAAAAACTCACCTACCCCCTGGAGAAAAATCATCGCACCCAGCGATACTAAAATGGGGTGGGCGCCCACATAGGCAACGATAACGCCAATCAAAAAGCCTGCGGCAGCGCCAACGGCAAGCCCGGCGATAATCGCCATGGGAACGCTTAGTATTCCCATGCCCGCCAGTAACCCCTGTACTAGCCAGGCGGTCATCAACCCTGCGATATTGGCGGTAAAGGTCACCGAAAGGTTCAGGCCACCGGAAATGATGGGCAGTAGCATCGCCAGTGAGAGTAACCCCAGTTCCGGTAACTGCATCGACATCGAGCCAAAATTAGTGGCGGTCAGAAATCCCGGTGCCAGTAGCGAGAAGAGGCCAATGCTGCCGATGAGCAGAGCCGTCATGGCGATGACCTCAATGGTATCGCCACCCAGGCGGAGCCTGGCCGTGGAGGGCTGTTTATTTAGGCGCTTAGTCATACGTTCCTCGCCTTGGTGGTGCGGGGCAACAGGTTGCCGAGGTTGCTGGTGGTGATCGCAATCAAGATGATCAGCCCGACAATCATGCGGAAGGCGTAAGGAGTGACGCCCAGCAGATTCAGTCCGTTTTGGACAACGGCGAGAAGCAGTACACCCAGTACGGCGCCGAGCACTGAGCCGCGCCCGCCACCCAGGGTCGCGCCGCCCAGTACGACAGCTGCCAGAATTGGCAACTCCTGGCCTATCAAGGCGTTGGGTACGACCTCTTGCACGATATGCGCCTGCATCAGGCCCGCCACCCCCGCGCATAGCCCCAGCCAGCCGTAGGCAAAGGCATGGATCTTCCAGGCGCTAACGCCAGAGCGGCGAGCGGACTCGGGACTTGATCCGAAACCGTAGATCGCGCGACCAAAACCGGTACGGGCCAGAATGAACCAGGTGAGTATGACCATCACCACCATGACGGCAGCGGGTAAGTAGAGCGTGGCTGATCCGCGTTCGGCGGGTAGGTCAAGCAGTGGAACGGAGTAGTAGAGCCAATCGGGAATATCGTAGATGGACACTCCGCTGGTGAAGTACATCAAGAGGCCGAAAAACAGGTTAAATGTGCCGATGGTGACGATGATCGAAACGATTCGGAAGCGATGGATCAGCAGCGCATTGAAGAGCCCCAGTAGCATGCCAACCAGCATCGAAAGCAGGACGCCAAGCAACCAACTGCCCCCGCCCAGGTAATTCATCAGCAGTGACAGCACCACGTACTGCACCACGGATGCCGCCACTGCGAAGGAAATATCTATCCCTCCCGCAATCAGCACGACGACCAGGCCCACTGCAAAGATGATATTGACCGACTGATTGTTAAGCAGGTCGAACAGGTTCTGAAGGGTAAGAAAGCTATCGGTCGCTAGTGCCAACACCACGCACAGCAGCATGAGGATACCTAATAGAGTACCTTCAGTGCCGATACTTCTGTTTAGCAGTCGCTTATGCATTGATGATCGCCTCCAGCGCTTCTTCCGTGGTCTCCGCAGGTATGACTTCGGAGTAGATGCGCCCCTCGCGCAATACGAGCGCACGATCTGCGTTCATCCAGATTTCCCCCGCCTCATCTGAAATCAGAATGATGGCCATGCCTTGGTCGGCAAGATTTCTGATGATGTCGAAAATACCGGCTTTGGCGCCTACATCGACGCCAATTGTCGGGCAGTCAAGAATGAGAACCTCGGGCTCAGTGGCCAGCCATTTGGCGAGTGCAATGCGTTGCTGGTTACCGCCGGATAACGAGGAGACGGCAAGCTCGGCATCACTCACCTTGGTTTTAAGCTGCTCAATCCAGTGGGCGGTCAGTGCCTTGATGCGTTGAGGGGAGAGAAAAAAGCGCGGTTTTTCCAGTCTTGGTAGGACGGTCACTGCGGTATTCATATTGATGGACTGGTTTTGCACCAGGCCAAGATTGAGCCGGTCTTCAGAGAGGTAGGCAATGCGATGGCGCACGGCATCGCGATTGGAGCGAAGCGTCAGCGGCTGACCCTCTTTTAGCAGCTGCCCTGAAGTGGGCTGGGTCATCCCAAAAATTGTGTGAGCTATTTCGGTACGCCCAGCACCCAGCAACCCCGTTAGGCCAAGAATTTCACCGCGATGCAGGGTGAAAGAGATGTTCTCGAATTCTCCTTCACGACTTAAGTTTTTAAGCTCCAGTACTGGGGCGCCTGTGTGTGTTTCAGCGCGAGGGGTCTGTTCAAGTTCCAGTCCGGTCATCAAAGTGGAAAGTCGCGCCTGGGTCATCCCTTCGGTGGGGTAGGTGCCGACCAGCTTGCCGTTGCGGAGCACGGTGACGCGTTGGCAAACGTCCAGCACTTCCACCAGCCGGTGGCTGACCAACACAATGGAGATGCCTTTCGCCGCCAGTGAGCGGGTAATGCCCAGCAGCGTTTGTACCTCTTTATAGGTAAGCGAGGCGGTGGGCTCATCCATAAAAATGATACTGGCCCCTGCACGCAGCACGCGGCAAATAGCAACGAGTTGACGATGGGCAATTGAAAGGTCTTCAACACGGGCCATCGGATCCAGGTCTAGGCCAAACTGCTGAATGATCTCGCGGGATTGCGTCAGCGCATCTTTATAGGAAATAGGTCGCCAGGGTTTGGCAACGTAGTCATCGAAGACGATATTTTCCGCGACGGTCAGGTGCGGGAACAGCGCGAGATCTTGCCAGATCACATGGATGCCCCGGCTGCGCGCCTCTATCGGGCTGATGGCAGAGAGGGTTTCATCGCCGAACGTGAACTCAATGCCGGGTTCAGGCTTGTAAACACCGTTGATAATTTTAATGAGCGTACTTTTGCCACAACCGTTTTCACCTGCCAGGCAAAGTACCTCACCACGGCGAAGTTCGAATTCGACATCATCGAGGACGCGGCTTTGTCCGAAAACTTTGCTGACGTGGCGCGCTCGAATCGCGATCTCGCCCATTGGAGGCTCCTCTCTCAACATCACTGCCGCGCTCTTCAGGAGCGCGGCAGTCTTTTACACGATCAATAAGCGCAGTCTTACAGGCCGAGCTCTGCCAGCTCATCCACGGTATCTTTGCTCAGCTTGAGTGGCTGTGAGGCAAAGATCGTTTTGCCGTCCAGGGTAATTTCATCCAGTACAGGCAAGTCAGCGCCATCGCTAATCTCTTCGCCGTTATAGAGCATCTCACCCAGGGCAACGAACGCTTTGCCCGCATCCAGAGGACTCCACTGGAAACCACCGGTAATCACACCTTCGTGCACCAGGCGGCGCCCCTGGCCCGGAGAGAACAGGCCCATAACGGCCACATCCCCTTCCAATCCCCGTTCTTTCACTGCTCGAGCCGCGCCGATGGTTCCCTGGCTACCAAACGACATGATACCGGCCAAGTCTTCATGGGCCCGCAGCAAGTCCAGGGTGGTGTTGCGGCTGTCATCGACGCTTTCGGCAACGCCGAAACGATCAGCGGCTTGAGTCAAGCCCGAGCAGTTATCATCAAGCCAGTTCACGGCAGCATCTGCCCAAGCGTTATGAGCGGGCACGCTGAGTCCGCCCACGTAAACGGCATAAGAGCCTTCGCAGCCGGTGGTGTCAGCCAGTAGCTTGGCGTGCTCCTCACCTAACTGCTGCGCTGAAATCATTTCAAAGTCGTAGTCGATGTTGACCGATTCGGGACTTTCGTGTGTCAGTACGATAATTCCCTGCTCACGTGCCCGTTCCAATACCGGCTCAAGAACCTCGCGATCATTCGGAACAACGCCAATGACATCGACGCCACGGCTGATCAGATCCTCTATCGCACGCACCTGCAGGGCGGGGTCAGCACTGGTGGGGCCCACCATATAGGCTTCTACTCCAAGCTCTTCACCCATTTGTTCGATGCCCATTTCCATGGCATTGAACCATGGGATGCCGCCCACTTTGGCGACCACGGCAATCGTAGGAGACTCCTGAGCCATTGCGCCAGTGCTGCCGATAATGCCTGATAGCGTAGCTGCGGTAAGAAGTGCTTTGTATTTCATTGTGATTTCCTGCTTGCTGTTGGCTGACCCAGTCAGTGGAATAGCGTGCATTGAAGCGCTTTAATAGTGCTGCTGTACGTTGCGTCGTGGTCAAATGAAATGGCGCAGACGCTTCCGAGCCTCACAATGCATAGGAATTTAATGCACAGAAACTTTACACAGTGCTGGATACGTTGAGTGGTACTAAGCGATGCGTCATCGCTATCGTTATTGTCATTTTATCTAGCATGCACAATCGGTTGTGCATAGCGTAGGATTGATCTATTACAGCATTACGTCAATGCTACTTTTATCTAATCCCAAGGAGCTGCCACGTGGTTAGCGACTCTTCATCCAAGCGGCTGACTATTTACGACCTGGCGAGGTTGGCAGAAACATCGCCCAGTACCGTCAGTGCCGTGCTCAACGGCACTTGGCAGCGCCGTCGCATCAGCAAGAAACTGGCCAGCAAAATTCTTTCGCTTGCACAGGCTGAGGGCTATTCGGCCAACATGCAGGCCCGTGCCTTGCGGAGTGAGCGCTCAGGTATCATCGGCATGATTTTGCCGCTGTACGACAACCGCTATTTCAGTTCGATAGCCCAACACTTCGAATCAGAAGCACGGCGTCGGGGGCTGTTTGCGATTGTTTCGTGTACGAATCGAGATCCCAAGCAAGAGTGTGAAGCTGCCCGTATGATGCTTGCTTACCGTGTCGAGTGCCTGGTATGCACCGGCGCAACGGATCCCGATACGATTGCGCAGATGTGTGCAGAGAGCGGCGTGCAAAGCATTAATCTCGACCTTCCTGGCAGTAAGGCACCGTCGGTGATTTCTAATAACCGTGAGGGCGCGCGGCAGCTCACTCATGCCATCCTCAACCGCCTGGTTGAAGAGAAGCGCAGTGACGACCCTGTACTCTTTATTGGCGGCCGTGATGAGGATCACAATACCCGCGAGCGTATTGCCGGCTTCAAGCAAGCGAGAGAGGAAGTGGGATTGGTGACGGCGGAAGAGAATATTCTCCCCTGTGATTATGCTGCCGATAAGGCTCAGACTGCCCTTGAAAGATATATGCTTAAGCGGTCTACCCCGCCCAGCGCTATGTTCGTCAACTCCACGATTTCCCTTGAAGGCATTGTTCGCGGACTACAGCTAAATGGCTATTACCTGGATGATATTATTTTCGGCTGTTTTGACTGGGATCCACTAGCCGCTGCCTTTCATCCGCGTTTGATGATGGTTCGGCAAAATGTGATTGAGATGATCGACCGCGTCTTCGAACTGATTGATACGCCACCGCAGGATCCGCATCTGCTCATAGAGGTTCAGCCAGAAATAATGGGTGTTTGATACGCTCTTTCGCACAGCACTTATTGAATCGAATGAATAGGCTAGCTATTTAGGGCAATGCTTTATACACCGATATTCACTACCAGGATAAACCATGGCCACTTCCCGCCGCGTACACAGCATGACCGCCTTCGCCCGCACCGAGCAGGCTGCCCCGTTTGGCACCCTGCAGGTGGAAATCCGCTCGGTGAATCAGCGTTATTTAGAGCCTCACTTCCGCTTGCATGAAAGCCTGCGTGATCTAGAGCCGGTACTGCGCGAATCGCTACGCGCTCGCTTGGCGCGTGGCAAAGTCGAGTGCAGCGTGCGCTTTGAGAGCGCCGAAACTGCCCAGGCCCCCGCTGTTAATAGCGTTCGCCTAGCCGCCATTGCTGATGCGCTAAGCGCGATTCAGCAGCAAGTGCCTAGTGCCGTTCCTCCGACAACCTTGGAGCTACTCAACCAGCCCGGCGTAATGGAAACCCAGCACCTCGATCAAGAGGCCATCAAAGCCGCCGCCAAAACCCTGTTTGACCAAGCGCTGGATGAACTGATCAACGCTCGCGCCCGCGAGGGTGACAAGCTCGCCGAGATGATCACCACCCGCCTGACGGCGGTAAGTGAGCAGGTCGCCACCGTGCGCAGCCTGTTACCGCAGATTCTGGAGCGCCAACGCGCCCAACTGCTGGAACGTTTAGAAATCGCCAAAACCGAACTCGACCCCCAGCGCCTGGAAGCCGAACTGGTGCTGGTGGCGCAAAAAGCCGATGTAGATGAAGAGTTAGATCGCCTGACAGCGCATATCGAAGAAGTGAGCCACCAGCTCGCCCAGAAAGGCCCCAAAGGCCGCCGTTTGGACTTCCTAATGCAGGAACTCAACCGCGAAGCTAATACGCTCTCGTCAAAATCGGTGGTGGCAGAGACGACACGCTGCGCGGTGGAGTTGAAGGTGTTGATCGAGCAGATGCGGGAGCAGATTCAGAATATTGAGTGAAGTAGCTTATAAAATCGGCCTTTAGCGGTTATGGCAAGGATAGCCATTCTAGAACCAACAACTTTAGCTTTGGTAATAATTTACGGGTCAACTATCGTCCAGCCCCTGCTGCTGAAGCTGTTCCACTGCCTGAGTCCGCTCACGCTCCAACTCGCGTTTGAGTTCATCCTCGGTGGGCAGATACGGCAGGTACTTCGCTGCAAACAGCTGCTTTTGTTCGGCCAGCATCGAGTACTTCACCACGGCTTCGCTTTTTTCACTGCACAGCACCAGGCCGATGGTGGGGTTATCGTCGCTGCCCCTGCGCTGCTCATCGTATAGGCGCACATAGGTATCCATCTGGCCGATATCCTGATGCCTGAGCTTGCCGAGCTTTAGATCCACCAGTAAAAAGCACTTCAGTTTGAAGTTGTAGAACACCAGGTCTATATAGAAATCCTCGTCATCAAAACGGATGCGCTGCTGGCGCTCCACAAAGGCAAAGCCTTTGCCCAGCTCCAGTAAAAACTGCTGCAGGTTGCTGATAATGGCCTGCTCTAGCTGGCTTTCCTGATAGGTTTCATCTTGCAGATTAAGAAAATCCAGAATGTAAGGGTCGCGCAGGTAGTCCTTAGCGGTTTCAGCCAGCGACCGGGTGTTGTCTTTGGCTTCCTGTTCAACCTGGGATTTATCCTGGCTGGCCAGCAGACGCTCGAAGTAGAGAGTGCTTATTTGGCGTTCTAGAGCTCTGGCGCTCCAGCTTTGGTTGATTGCTTCTTGCAAATACCAGTCGCGAGCTTGGGGATTCTCCACTCGCAGGAGGGTGCGATAGTGCGTCCAGCTCAATTCGAGACGCACTGCGTCGCGAATTGGAAAACTCTGGTAAAACTGGCGCATATTGCGCAAGTTAGTGACATCAAAGCCTTTACCCAACCGCTCGGTTAGCTGTTGCGAGAGCTGCTGTAGCTGCTGCTTACCAACTCGGCACGGCGATTACCTTTCTGTTCGTGCTCGACAATTAAACGGCCTATTTCCCAGTAGCTTTGTGCCATGGCCGTATTCACGGCTTGGCGAACCTGCCCGCGGCTTGCTCTATCTGTTGGGTAATCGCACTGACAAGGCTGCTAAAAGCGATTGGGCTCTGCTCGGTCATAGGCTTACCCTTGGCGTCATAGAGTAATTACAGCTGACTTATGTCTAACAATATCAAATTTTGCCGATTTAAGGACGCCTTTCCATGCCCATGCTACGCCACTTCACGATAGCCCTGCTGCTCGCTGTGTTGAGCGTAATCTCGACCACTAGCCAGGCAAACGACGCCACCTGGCAAGCACTCCAAGAAGGCGGCTTGGTGATTCTAATGCGCCACTCCTTGGCCCCTGGCATTGGCGACCCGCCAGGCTTTGAGCGTGGCCGCTGCGAGACTCAGCGTAATCTTTCTGCGGCTGGACGTACTCAGGCAGAAGCTGCTGGTCGCGCGTTTCGTGAGCGGGATATCCCCATTGCGACGGTGTATTCATCAAGCTGGTGCCGGGCGTTGGATACCGCTGAGCTAATGGCGTTAGGCAGTGTAGAACCTGTCCCCTGGCTGGATTCGTTCTTTCGCGGGCAGGTTGATCAGGCGCTAATTACCCAAACCGCCCAGGAACAGATTGCAGCATGGCAGGGGGAGGGCAACTTGCTGCTGGTCACCCACCAAGTGAATATCACTGCGCTGGTTGGCGGTGGTGTGGGCTCTGGCGAGATGATCGTACTACGCCCAACGGTTGATTCGTTTCAAGTCGTGGGACGGCTAAACGTTAGTGGTCAATAGTCAGTTGTTCAGTTGCCGTTTTTTCTGGCGGAATGAACCAGGTAAAAAGCCAACGTTAACTGGCTGGCTTATAGCCCTAGCAATTCTTTAACCGGCAAGTGGCTGGTCGCCTTCATTTCCCGCAGGGAGATATTGGAGTGAATACTCGATACCCCCGGTAGCTGGCGTAGCACCTTTTCTACGAAGCGGCTGTAATCATCGAGGTCGAGGGCGATGACCTGCAAGAGGAAGTCCGCCTCTCCGGTGGTGTTGTGGCAGCTTAGTACCCGGGAACTGGCCCGGATAATGCGTTCGAACTCCGCAGTGGCCGCTTCGCTGTGCTGAGTGCAGGTGATCTGCACAAATGCCAGCACGTTACCGCCAAGCTTTCGCCGGTTCAGCGTGGCTTGGTAGCTTTCGATCACGCCCAGTTCCTCCAGGCGTTTATGGCGTCGCCAACAGGTGGCTTCGCTCATTCCCAGTCGCTCGGCCAGCTTGGCGATGGATAGCCGTCCATCGGCTTGAAGGCTATCGATGATGTGGGCGTCTACGTTATCCAGTGGGATCATTTGAAAATCTCTTTCATGTTTATGCGTATAAAAGAAAGAGTGATGCAAAATTAGCGTGTATGTCCATTGATTCGAAAAGTAATTTCAGGTGTGGTTGGTTATAGTTAAAAACGATCAATACCGCGCAGGAGTCACCCATGAAAGCCGTTGTGTTTGAGCAGTTTTCCGCCCGGCCCAGCATCCAGCAGGTGCCCGACCCTTCACCAGCGCCTCATGGGGTGGTGGTCAAGGTGATGGCCAACGGAGTATGCCGCAGTGATTGGCACGGCTGGATGGGTCACGACCCAGATATTCGTCTGCCCCATGTACCCGGCCACGAGCTTTCTGGGGTGGTGGAGGCGGTGGGCAAAGACGTGGCTAAGTGGCGGGTCGGTGACCGTGTAACGGTACCCTTCGTAGGCGGCTGTGGTACCTGTCCGGAGTGTAACGCAGGCCACCACCAGGTGTGCGATAGCCAGTTCCAGCCCGGTTTTACCCACTGGGGCTCCTTTGCCCAGTACGTGGGCATTCACTACGCTGACGTGAACTTGGTCGCCCTGCCCGACACCTTGGATTTTGCCACCGCCGCCAGCTTGGGGTGTCGGTTCGTGACCTCTTTCCGGGCAGTGGTGGATCAGGGCCGCGTGTCCGCCGGGCAGTGGGTAGCCGTGCACGGCTGCGGTGGTGTCGGGTTGTCGGCCATCATGATCGCCAGCGCGGCCGGTGCGAACGTAGTCGCGGTGGATATTTCCGATCAGGCCCTGGCCTTGGCGTGCCAGTTGGGGGCTGTGGCCACGGTGAATGCCACCCAGGTAGCCGATGTGGTCGAGGCCGTGGTCGAGATCACCCAAGGGGGCGCCCATCTCTCGCTGGATGCGCTAGGTCACCCAACGACCTGCTTTAACTCCATCAGCAATTTGCGTAAGCGTGGCAAGCATGTCCAGGTGGGACTGATGCTGGCGGATCACAGCACCCCCGCTGTACCGATGAGCAAGGTGATTGCCAACGAGCTGGAGATTCTGGGCAGTCATGGCATGCAGGCACATCGTTATGACGCCATGCTGGCGATGATTCAATCTGGCAAGCTGGCACCTGAGAAGCTGATCGGCAAGCGGGTTACGCTTGAGCAATCCATTGATGCGTTGATAAACATGGACAAGTTTGAAGGGACGGGGGTAACCGTCGTCACCGAGTTCTGAGGAAGTAGCTGAGCGTGTTAATAACAATTTCCTGCAACGAAACAGGGCAAATTATTCGCTCCTCATCCGCGGCTATAGGTTTTACGCTGGAAAGTATTGATAAGGAGTAAGTTATGCCAGCAAACACTAACCAAACCGTGCGTCGCGTAATCGCCCAGCACCCGGCCAAGCGCGATGATATTGGCGATTTAACCACTCGTCGGCCGCTACCGGGGCCTGGTTTGGAGCAGCTAGATCCCTTTCTGTTTCTTAACCATCATGGCCCTCAAACCTACCCGGCTAACAATCAGGGTCTACCGTTTGGCCCGCATCCGCATCGGGGTTTTGAAACGGTCACGTTTATTCTGGAAGGTTCGCTGGCCCATGCGGATAGCGCCAGGCATCAAAGCGTGATCAATGCGGGCGGTGTGCAGTGGATGACCGCGGGCAGCGGCATTGTGCATGCGGAAATTTCGCCGGAGGAGTTTCTACGCGACGGCGGCCGGTTGGAGATTCTGCAACTGTGGGTCAATCTGCCATCGCACTTGAAAATGAGCGAGCCGCGCTACGTAGGGCTGCAGCAGGAATCCATACCTGCTATTAAGCTGCCGGGTGGCGGTGAGCTGAACCTGATCGCCGGGGAGTGGCAGGGCGATACAGGCCCTATCGAAACGCTGACGGGGATATTTATGTCGACATTGCGGCTGCCTGCCGGTAGCCACGAACAGCTACCCGTGGCTCCCGGGCGGCAGGGG
>NZ_JPUA01000001.1:114058-166739 GCF_002211105.1 Halomonas campaniensis
GGCGATGTCTCAGTAGGCGGCGAGTCGGTCAAGCCGCACCATTTGATTGAAGTAGATCGTGACGGCGATAGCCTCGTCATTGAAGCCAGCAGCGACGCGCGCTTGCTGTTTGGTCACGGCGAGGTAATTGATGAGCCGGTCTACTCCCATGGCCCCTTTGTGATGAACACCCGCGAAGAGATCGTTCAGGCGGTCGAGGACTATCAGAACGGTAAGTTTGGCGGACTGGATGCCTAGTATTTAAAGCGGCTCGCCGCGATAGTAGTGCCACAGAAACAGCGAACCCACGCTGCGCCAGGGCGACCAGTGCTCCACCAGCTGGCGGGCCTGTTTAGGCGTGGGTTTGTCGTCCATGCCTTTTAAGCGGCCAAGCGCCACTCGCAGAGCAAGATCATCAGCGGGGAAGATATCCGGGCGTTTTAGCGAGAACATTAGGTAGATCTCCGCACTCCAGCGGCCAAAGCCACGCAGCTGGGTAATCGCGGCAATCGCCTCGTCGTCGCTTAGTTGCTCAAGCCCCTCGGCGCTAAAGGTGCCTGCCAGCTCCGCTTTTGCCAGGCCCTTGGCGTACTCAATCTTGCGCCAGGAGAGCCCCGCATCGCGCAGCGCTTGATCCTCTACCTCCATCACTGCTTTGGCGTGCAGCTCGGGCAGCAGTGTATTTACACGACCCATAATCGCTCGGGCCGCTTCGGTGGATAGCTGTTGGCTAACGATGGTCGAGAAAAATGTCGCAAAACCCTGGTCGCGCTGGCGTGGGGCAGGGGCGCCCACCAATGGGTAGGCGCGGGCAATATCGGGGTCGGCCCTGGCGAGTTCAGCCATGGCGTGTTCGATCGTGTTAAAAGATGGGTTATCAGGTGACATTATTACTCCTGGCTAAAATGAGTATTATACTGCTCACTATTTGGGTTTTAATATATTTATGAGCATTAAAATGCACATTTAGGTGCCTTGAACTACACTATTGAGCATTAAACTACTCAGTTATTAACTGCCCAATTAAGGTGGCCCATGTTGCTAACCATCCAGGCATTTCATCATGGCCAGTGGCACGATGCCGCCGAGCTGGTGATTGAGCATACAGCGCAAGGTCGCCGAGGTTCTGCGCGTTTGGGCTATATCACCGATTATGCGCTTGAATGGCTGGATCGCGATGACGAGCATGCTTGCAGCCTGCGCTTGCCCATTGAGCTAATGAATACCCATCAATCGCCACGCTGGTTCGCTTTTTTAGACGATATCATGCCTTCCGGGGCCAGCCGTCGTTACTGGGTCACGCAGTTAGGGATATCGGCGCTTACCGAGGCTGAACAAGATTACGCCCTATTGGCTAACGGGACGATTGCGCCGGTGGGTAATTTACGTATTAAAGAGGCGCTTCCCGAGCGTCCAGTAGGTAGCACGCTAGAGCAGCAGCGTTTTGCTTTACGCGATGTTGTGGATCGGGATAGCGATTTTCTTGCCTATGCGCAGCAGATGGGCGCTGCCGGGGGGGGAGCTACCGGGGCTGGCGGCGAAGCGCCTAAGCTACTGCTTCGCTGTTCGCCAGACGATCAGGTCTGGATCGATACCTATCAGGATGATACGGCGAATACAGACCAGCACTATCTGGTGAAATTTCCTCGCGGCCAACGCACCGAGCTTGATAACAATATCCTCCGTGCGGAGTACCATTTCTATCATGAGCTGGCGTCACTCGGCGTGGCGACCATCGACACTCAAGGGATGCGGCTACTGGAAGGCGAGCGCTATCCATCGCTGTGGTTGCCCCGCTTTGATGTTGATTACCTCGCTGGGAAGCGAGCACTGTATGGGCTGGAGTCGGTTTATTCCGTCATGGAGTGTCAGCCGGGAAGCTTCTTAAACCATTTTGCCGTGATTGAGGCTTTGGTTGGTCTGTTGAGCCAGCAATACCGCGTTCGCGAGTTAGGAGGTCATTTTGATACGGCACGTTTCGTGAGCGAGTGGGTGAAACGTGATCTGCTTAATGTCGCTTTTGCTAATAGCGATAACCATGGCCGCAATACGGCGCTGTTGAAAACGCCTCAGGGGATATGGCTGGCGCCAGTCTACGATTTTGCGCCCATGAAGGCTGACCCAGAAGGCATTATTCGCACCACTACTTGGGGCTCGCCGTTTGAAGAGGGTTCTGAATTCAGCTGGGTAGCTATTGCAAAGAACTTAAATGCCTATGTACCCCCCGAACAATTGATGGCAGAGCTAAAAGCGCTGGGGAATCAGTTAGTCGGGCTAAAAGAACGACTTGCTGCTCGGGGTGTCCCCGAATCGTTGTTAGCATTGAATGCGTTGGGGTTGGATTATCTGGACGCTAAGCTGCGCCGCTGGGGGCTGGTATGAAACGCAAAGAACTCTCTAGCATTGAGCGCGAGGCACTGCTTATGGCGCTATTGTCCCAGCTGCTGCGTGAAGAGATCAGCTCAGGGCAGGTGCTGCGCCAACTGCGCCGCGACGTGTTGGGAATGTCGCAGACACAATATGCCGAGCTGGTGGGTATCAGTCGCCGCACTTTATCTGATCTGGAAGCCGATAAAGCAAGCCCTACACTGGCTTTGCTAAACCAAGTATTCCACCCGCTGGGTCTGCAAACCGGCTTGGTGCCGCGTAACCGCCATCTGCGTGAGCGCTTGCTTTCAGTGGAAGCTCCTAGCGCCTAACCGCCACACACCTTATCTCCACACATTTCCTATTCAGCCCAATTTAATGATTGTGTTCGCCCGCTAACTTTTTAAACGCAGCATGTTTCTACTTTCGTCTAATCCTGCGATCATTTGCGCCATCGTGATACCAATCGGGCGGTATCCCAAGGAGTTAAGCATGCAGGATTCGACAGCATCGTCGTCTCAAGGGCTGGCGCGCAACCCGCGGCTGGCCGAATTTGTGTTGGCGCTGGGTGGCTTTGGGATTGGCACCAGCGAGTTTGTGATTATGGGCCTGATGAACCGCGTGGCGGGAGATTTAGCGGTGACCGTGCCCCAGGTGGGTTACGCAATAAGCAGCTACGCCTTGGGCGTGGTGGTCGGTGCGCCGCTGATTTCAGCGCTGGCGGCGCGGGTACCTAGGCGGACGCTGTTGATCGTGCTGATGCTGGTATTTGCGGTGGGCAATATTGCCAGCGCCATGGCGCCGGGGTTCTTATCGTTTGTGGGCCTGCGTTTTCTCGCTGGCCTGCCCCACGGCGCCTATTTTGGTATCGCCGCGCTGGTGGCCGCGGGGGCCGTACCGATAGACCAACGGGCCCGGGCTGTTTCCCGGGTGATGATGGGTTTAACCGTGGCGATTTTGATCGGTGCACCGCTGGGGACTTGGGCGGGTAATCTCTTGGGGTGGCAAATCGCTTTTGCGGGCGTGGGTGGCATTGCGCTGCTCACCGCGCTGTTAATCCGCTTGTATGTGCCGGTTCAGCCTATTGATACCCTGGCAAGCCCCGTGAGAGAGCTGTCAGCGCTGCTTAAACAGCGAGTCCTGGTCACCCTGGCGCTTGCCTGCATCGGCTGCGGCGGCATGTTTGCCATTTTTAGTTATGTGATGCCGACGTTAACCCAGCAGGCGGGTATGAGCGAGGCGTTGGGGCCGCTGGTGCTGGTGATCTTCGGCCTGGGCTCTATTGCCGGTAATTTAATTGGCGGGCGCATGGCGGATAAAAATCTGATGCGCGCTATTCCACGCATCCTGATCTGGTGTGGCGTGGTTCAGGGGCTATTTTACTTTGCCGCCAATAATGTCTGGACGGGGTTGCTGTTCGTCGGCTTGGTGGGTACCAGTATGGCGTTAGCGCCTTCACTACAAACCCGCTTAATGGATGTGGCGGAAGATGCCCAAACCATGGCGGCCTCCCTTAACCATGCAGCCTTTAACGGCGCTAATGCGCTAGGGGCGTGGCTTGCCGGGCTTGCGATCAGCGCTGGCTTTAGTTGGTCGAGTACGGGGCTAGTGGGCGCTGGTTTGGCGCTCTGCGGCTTGGTGATTTTTGCCGCTGGGCGCTGGCTGGAAAAGCGTACTTATGGCGCCATGACCCAGCGTGCCTGACGCTGCATGGTTATCGAACAGTGATAATTAACATGGCTAAAAAGTCGAATTCTCTCTAATGTGTAAGAGCAGTAACCCATAAGGAGATGACCATGCAGATTCAGGTATTGAATTCGACACGTATAGCGACACTCGGCGCGGTAATGGCGTTAACCATGGGCCTGGCCGGTTGCGGTACCTCTACCGGAGAGCGTGCCTCTAGCGGTGCCGGCATTGGTGCAGCCGTTGGCGCGGGTGCCGCCGCCGTGACCGGGGGTAGCGTCGTTCAAGGCGCCGTTATCGGCGGTGGCGTTGGTGCTGCAACGGGGGCCGCCACGGATGCAGATGACATCAACCTGGAATAAGTAGGCGTTGATCCATTAGCGACACAGCCTAAATCCGCGCATGCCCATATGAAAGTGGTCGGCATGTGCGGCGTTGTAGTCAGGCCCTAGCACGTTGCCAAAGGCATCGCAGGCTCCATCTCGGGCGGCCCGTAAGAACTCCCCCACCTCACCTTCATCATCCCAATGGTTAATCAGTGTAATGCGCTGCCCATTCTCAAATTGAAACCCCGTTACATCCAGCGCCTCGGCGGTGGCGTGTTCGCTGCGTCGGCCTGTTTCACGCCCGTAAACATTACGGCAGGCAAAACTACCCACGTGGTTAACCTGACTTATCCGGCTACCCATAATCTCTTCCGCTGAAGGCTGTAACGCATGGCGTTCATACATGACCCAGGCCAGCGCCAAGGGGCAGGTCGCCACAAAACTCTGGTTAAAAGAAACGCCGCTGGCTTGCATACGCACGACATTGGTAAGCGGGCAGCTTGCCGTAGGGGAGTAATCTGCTAACGGCGTGTAGCTAAGTTCGCCATCAGGCACGGTATCTAAAGCCGCTAAACAGCCCTCACGGTCATCTGCTAGGCGGCTTAGCTTAAGTTTAGTCACCGGGGTGATCGGGTCATCAATATGCAGCGGTGCCCAGGGCGCCCAGTGGCGGGGAATCTCAATGATGCCTTTTTGAAGGGCTACGCCCAAGCCAATCAAGGCTAAAATAAATAGCGTACTGCGCATGCCTACCTCCCTGTATGTCATCGCCAAACGCTACAGTCGTCGCGCTGGGTGTGCGATACTGCGCAGCTTTACTGCTCTGCTGCAGTCGCTCAACTTGCTTTTACTTCGTATTCCGCCACTTATTTTTCGCTAACTGAAGGGAAAGTACTTCATGTCCCAAGGTACGCTGTTTATCGTTTCTGCCCCGTCGGGTGCTGGCAAGACTAGCTTGGTGCGCGAGCTAATCGAAAGCCTGGATGGGATTCAAGTATCGGTGTCGCACACCACGCGTGCCAAGCGTGAGGGTGAGGTGGATGGCGTGAATTACCATTTCACCAATGTGGCCGAGTTTGAAGCGATGATCACGCGGGGTGAGTTCTTCGAGTATGCCAAAGTATTTGATAATTACTACGGCACCTCGCGCCAGGCAGTAGAGGTATTGCTAGCGGCAGGCCAGGACGTCATTCTGGAAATCGACTGGCAGGGCGCTCAGCAGGTACGCACACAAATGCCTGATGCGGTGTCGATTTTTATTCTGCCGCCTTCTCGCAACGAGCTTGAGCGGCGCCTTGCCAGCCGTGGCACCGATGAGCATGCGGTGATTGCCCGGCGCATGCGCGATGCGGTGAGTGAAATGTCCCATTACCATGAATATGATTACCTCGTTGTTAATGATGACTTCACCACGGCACTGCAGGAGTTACAGTCGCTGGTGATCAGCCGTCGCTTAAGCCTCCCGGTAATGAGCGAGCGTCACGCGCCGCTGTTGGCTGCGCTCTTGTCACAGGCGCCTACGGTCGAGTAATCTATTCGGTTCTACCGTGTTTTTAAATACGGCTTTAAATGCGTTTTTTCCGCTGGGTCGATGCCGTTTTCAACTTTTTAACGGCGTCGGCCCGGTTCCGTCATAACAGGAAGGCTCCCATGGCTCGCGTAACCGTTGAAGATTGTCTTGAAAATGTTGAAAACCGTTTCAAGCTGGTAATGATTTCCACCCAGCGGGCTCGCCAGTTGGCACGCGGCTCTCGTGATGCGCTGCTACCCTGGGAAAACGATAAACCCACGGTGATGGCGCTGCGTGAAATTGCCGCAGGCTTGGTCGATCACACTGTGCTCGACGAGCCCGTTGAAGCCGCTGTTCGTCCGCGCCCGGCGATGGCGCCTACTCATATCGACGACTAACGTTTTCAACGAAACCGATAGAGGCGCGGTAGATGTTCACCATTGATGACCTGGCCGATAGACTCGGCGGCTATTTACCCCCGGATGAGATCCAGCAGGTCAAACGCGCCTTTTACTACGCTGAGCAGGCCCACGACGGCCAGCGGCGGCGTTCCGGCGAGCCCTACGTTACCCACCCGCTTGCGGTGGCGAATATTCTTGCCAATATGCACATGGATCATCAAAGCCTGATGGCCGCCATGCTGCACGACGTTATCGAAGATACCGGGGTTTCCAAAAAAGCGCTGGAGGCCCAGTTTGGCAAACCGGTAGCCGAACTGGTGGACGGGGTATCCAAACTTACCCAAATCACTTTTGAAGACAAAGCCGTCGCCCAGGCGGAGAACTTCCAGAAGATGGTGCTGGCGATGTCGCGGGATATTCGCGTCATCATCGTTAAGCTGGCCGACCGGTTGCATAATATGCGCACCCTGGGCGCCCTGCGTCCGGACAAGAAGCGCCGCATCGCCCGTGAGACGTTGGAAATTTACGCACGCATCGCTGGGCGGCTGGGTATCAATACGATTCGTATTGAGCTTGAGGATCTCTCCTTTCAAGCGATTCACCCTATGCGCGCGGAGCGTATCAAGCGCGCCGTTGCCAGTGCGCGGGGACATCGGCGCAGCGCTATGCGCGAAATACAGTCTTCGCTGCAAAAGAGTCTGGATGACGACGCACTTAACGGCACGGTGGTAGGACGCCAAAAGCATCTGCTGTCGATCTATAAAAAGATGCGCGACCAGCGTAAGCCCTTTGCCGAAATCATGGATGTGTTTGGTTTTCGCATCATTACCGAAGACGTGGCCAGCTGCTACCGTATTCTGGGCGTAGTGCATAACCTCTATAAGCCGGTGCCGGGGCGCTTTAAAGACTATATTGCGATCCCCAAAGCCAACGGTTACCAGAGCCTGCATACCACCCTGTTTGGCTCCCGGGGTATGCCCATTGAAGTGCAGATACGCACCCGCGAAATGGAAGCGATGGCCAATAACGGCATCGCCGCCCACTGGCTTTACAAGGCGGGCCAGACCTCGCATCCGATTGCTGAAGGCAGCCACGCCCGCGCCCGCGCCTGGGTGAAAGGGCTGCTGGAAATGCAGCGTCACGCTGGCGACTCGCTGGAGTTTATCGAACACGTTAAAAACGACCTGTTTCCTGACGATATCTACGTGTTCACGCCTAAAGGCGACATTATGGAGCTCCCCCAGGGCGCGACCGTAATCGACTTCGCTTACTCCGTGCATACGGATATTGGTAATAACTGCATCGCCTGCCGTATTGACCGCCATCTGGCACCGCTTTCAACGCGCTTGGAGAGTGGCCAGACGCTGGAAATTATTACGGCCCCTGGTGCTAAGCCAAATCTTGCCTGGCTTAACTTTGTGACCACGGCAAAGGCGCGTTCAGCTATTCGTCACGCGCTAAAATATCAGCAGCAGACAGAAGCGATCATGCTGGGTCGGCGATTACTCAATAAAGCGCTGGCGCCCTTCGATACCAGCCTGGAAGAGCTGGATGAGAGTGTCCTCAAGCGGGCCTTCAAAGAGCTGGATGTGACTTCCGAAGAGTCGCTATTGGAGTCGCTAGGGCTGGGTAACCGCATGACCCACGTGGTGGCTCGCCGCCTGGTGGATGCAGCCCATGGTGATGAGACCTATGAGCATCCTGCAGGCGTTGACGGTAGCAAAGCCGTGATGATCAGCGGCAGCGAAGGCATGGTGCTTAACTTTGCGCGCTGTTGCCACCCACTGCCGGGCGATCCGGTGGTTGGCCACCTTTCCACGGGTAAAGGCTTGGTGGTGCATCGCGCCGAGTGTAAAAACGTGGTGGATAAGAACTTCGCCGATAAAAACGACCCTGATAAGCTCTTCGCGCTGGAGTGGTCGGACACTATTGATGAAGACTTCCCGGTCGCGCTGCGTATCGAGATTGAGAGCCGCCGCGGGTTAGTCGCAGAGCTTGCCGGGCTGGTCACCGATGCCGATGCCAATATTGAGCGGATTGGCATTGAAGAGCGTGATGCTCACCTTTCCACCGTCAATCTGACCCTGTCGGTGAAAGGCCGCGTGCATTTGGCGCGTATTATTAAGCGTATCCGTAATCTTCCCAACGTTGGCAAGATAACCCGACTCGCCAATTAACGGCCTTATATAACGATATGCCGATAAAAAATTGGCAGTGATCGCTATTTTTCATTATCAAATAATTAAGTATTACCTACTACAGGAGCGAACCAACCTATGAGCAACAAGGCTGTTATCAACACCAGCAAAGCCCCTGCGGCTATCGGCCCTTACTCCCAGGCCATAAAAGCGGGCAACACGGTTTATCTCTCCGGCCAAATTCCGCTTGATCCCGCCACCATGGCGATTGTGTCTGAAGATTTTGAAGCCCAGGCACGCCAAGTCTTCACCAATCTGCAAGCAGTGTGTGAAGAAGCGGCGGGCTCGCTAAGCGATATCGTTAAGCTGAATCTGTATCTGGTGGATTTGGATAACTTTGCGATTGTTAACCAAGTCATGGAAGAGTTCTTCACCGCTCCTTTCCCCGCCCGCGCCGCCGTTGGCGTTAAAGCGCTGCCCAAAGGCAGCCAGGTGGAAGCGGAAGCGGTGATGGTTATCGGTGACTAGGCTTTATTTAGCTCTAGAAAGCCGCCCTCTTTGAGTACCTGTGCATAGCCTTCGCGGTAGCTGGGGAAGCGGAACTGATAACCAGTGCTCAATAGGCGCTGGTTATCGCAGCGTTTGCTAGTGCGCCGACGTAAAGGCGACTGCATGGTCTCGGTAGCTTCGACGTTAAGCTGCTCGGCCAGCCACATCATGACGTTATGCATGGTGACCGGTTCGCAGTCGCTACCCAGGTAGATATCCGCCAGCGTCTCACCTCGCTCCTGATAACGAATCAGGTGCGCAATAATGCCGGTGCAGTCATCGCGGTGAATGCGGTTGGAGTACACCACCGGCGTGATCGCGGCCACACGGCCTTCAGCCACCTGATGAATCAGCCGGTCGCGGCCTGGCCCATAAATGCCGGAAAAGCGAATCACCGTGCCGGGCAGGGAGTGATTGATTAGCGCCTGTTCGGCTTCGCGCATCAGAATGCCCGAGAAGCTCGTGGAGTCAGTGGGGCTCTCTTCATTGACCACTTCGCCCTCCTGCTGGCCGTGTACACTGGTCGAAGAAACAAAAAATACCCGGCGCGGAGGTATTTTGTGCTGTTCCATCACGCCCAGCACACGTTTTAAGCCTTCAGGGTAGGCGCTTTGATAGGCGCTTTCTTCGAAACGGTCAGCGCTGACGGTATACACCACATAGTCAGCTTGGGGCAGGCTTTTGGCATCGGCATCTTCAAGGCTATCCAGGTCTAACGCCAGCGGTTTAATGCCGGTGCCTTTTAAGGCTTCCACATTACGCCGTAGGCCTATCACCTCGTGCCCTTCCTCGAGTAACTCACGCCCAAGGTTGATCCCTATATCGCCACAGCCGATAATCAGTACGGTTAGCTTCACCGTGCTCACTCCTCTTGATTAATATTCCCTATTAGATGCAAAGTCTCTACTAGATATGAGATTGTCGGTTAAGAAAACCGACGGCAGAGCTTGCTAGTCCTTTTCCATCCCGCTGACTGCCACTTTGTTAGTCACACGCTGCTACGAGAGGATGCCACTGGCACCGCTATGACTTTAACAGAACTTCGCTACATCGTAACCCTTGCCCAGGAGCGCCACTTTGGCCGCGCGGCAGAGCGCTGCCACGTTTCGCAACCCACACTCTCGGTGGCGGTGAAAAAGCTGGAAGAAGAGCTCGAAACACCGCTGTTTGAGCGATCCAAATCCACCGTACAGGTTACCCCGCTGGGTGAAAAGATCGTCGCCCAGGCCCAGCGTGTGCTGGAGCAGAGCAGCCTGATTTTTCAGCTCGCCAGTGCGGGCAAGGATCAGTTGGCCAACCCGCTGCGCATAGGGGCGATTTACACCATTGGGCCCTACCTGTTTCCCCATCTAGTGCCAGCCCTGGCTAGCGCCGCCCCGCAGATGCCGCTGTATATTGAAGAGGGCATGACCGGCACCCTGCGCGGCAAGCTAAGAAGCGGCGAGCTGGATGTGATTATTGTCGCCCTGCCGTTTACCGAAACCGATGTGGTGACCAAGCCGATCTATGACGAAGCCTTTGAAGTGCTCATCCCCGCCAATCACCCTTGGGTCGAGCGGGAAGCGATCAATAAAGAGGACTTGCTCGAAGAGCGCCTGCTGCTGCTCGGCGAAGGCCACTGCTTCCGCGATCAAATTCTGGAAGCCTGCCCGGCGATTACTCAAAAGCTTAATAGCCCCAATAATACGCTGATCGCCGAAGGCGGCTCGCTCGAGACCATTCGCCATATGGTGGCCTCACGGTTGGGCATCACCGTATTGCCGCAGTCTGCACTCGGCACCGACCAATACGAAAATGCCATGCTGGTCAGTCGACCCTTTGTGGAGCCAGCGCCGTCGCGCACCGTGGCGATCGCCTGGCGGGCAAGCTTCCCCCGGCCCAAAGCCATCGAGGCCCTTATCCAGGCGATCAGCCACTGCCGACAACCCGCCAAAGCCGTGAAAAGCGCCCCATGAGTGACCTCTCCGCGCCGATAACCGCGCTGAAGGGCGTAGGCGAAGCGCTGGCGCTGAAGCTGGGCCGGCTGGGGATCGAGCGGGTCAGCGATCTGCTGTTTCACCTGCCGCTGCGCTATCAGGATCGCACCCGGCTGACGCCGATTGGCCTGCTACGCGCCGGCCAGGAGGCGGTGATAGAGGGTGAAGTGACCGCTTGCGATGTGGTCAAAGGGCGCCGGCGAAGCCTGCTGGTGCGTCTACGCGATGCCAGCGGTATTTTGAGCCTGCGCTTTTTTCACTTCTCCCCCGCCCAGCAACAGCAGCTGCGCCCTGGCGCCACGGTGCGGGCGTTTGGTGAAGCGCGTGCCGGGGCGACCGGTTTAGAGGTCTATCACCCGGAATACCGGCTCAGCGGCGGTAGTGAGACCCCGGTGGAAGAGTACTTCACGCCGATTTACCCTACCACCGAAGGCTTGAACCAGCCGCGGCTACGCGCCCTGGCTCAGCAGGCGCTGGGTTTACTGGACGACGCCCCCGAGGCCTTGCCCGATGTGATACCCGATGCGCTTCTCACGCGCTTCCAACTGCCGGGCCTACACGCCAGCCTGCACTTGCTGCACCAGCCGCCTCCCGATGTGAATATAGAGCAGTTGACCAGCGGCCAGCACCCGGCCACGCGCAGGCTAGCGCTGGAGGAACTGCTCGCCCACCAATTAAGCCTGCGCGAAGTGCGCCTGCGTATTCAGGCGGATGGCGCACCGACGCTACCCTCCGGGCGCAGCCTGCAGGCGCGCTTTTTGGCCCAACTGCCCTTTGCCTTAACCGGCGCGCAGCGCCGCGTGCTGGAAGAGATCAGCCACGATTTAAGCCGACCGGCGCCCATGCTGCGGCTGATTCAGGGTGATGTGGGCTCGGGCAAGACTGTGGTAGCCGCCATGGCTGCGCTGAGCGCCCTGGCGGGCAATTGCCAGGCGGCGATCATGGCGCCGACGGAAATCCTCGCAGAGCAGCACTACCGCTCGTTTAAAGCCTGGTTTGAGCCGCTGGGCATCGAAGTGGCGTGGCTGGCGGGCAAGCTTAAAGGCAAAGCGCGGCTGGATGCCAAGGCGGCGATCGCCGATGGCCGCGCGCGCATGGTGGTGGGTACACACGCGCTGTTTCAAGACGATGTGCACTTCCAGTGTTTAGGGTTGGCGATTATTGACGAACAGCACCGCTTTGGCGTGCACCAGCGTTTAGCGCTACGCGAGAAGGGCGAGGCGGGCGGGCTAACCCCGCACCAGTTGATCATGACCGCTACGCCGATTCCCCGCACTCTGGCCATGAGCGCCTATGCGGATCTCGATGTTTCCGTGATCGACGAGCTGCCCCCCGGCCGCACGCCAGTCAAAACCGTGGTGGTGCCCGACGAACGCCGTCCGGAAGTCGTGAAACGCATACAGTTAGCTTGTAGCGAAGGCCGCCAGGCCTACTGGGTGTGCACCTTGATCGATGAATCCGAGGTACTGCAGTGCCAGGCCGCCGAGGTCACCCGCGACGAGCTCACGGTCGCCTTGCCTGAACTGGCGGTGGGCTTGGTTCACGGGCGGATGAAATCCAGCGAGAAAGCCGAAGTCATGACCGCCTTCAAAGCAGGTGAGCTGGATCTGCTGGTCGCTACCACGGTAATCGAAGTCGGGGTGGATGTGCCCAACGCCAGCCTGATGATTATCGAAAACCCGGAGCGCTTGGGGCTTTCGCAGCTTCACCAGCTACGCGGTCGGGTAGGCCGTGGCAGCACGGAAAGCTTCTGTGTGCTGCTCTACCATCCGCCGCTGTCGAAAAGCTCCCGCCAGCGCTTGGCGGTGATGCGCGAAACCACCGACGGCTTCCGTATCGCCGAGAAAGACCTGGAGATCCGCGGCCCCGGCGAAGTGCTCGGCACCCGCCAAACCGGCCTGGCGCAGATGAAAATCGCCGACCTGGAGCGCGATGCCGACCTGTTAGAGCGGGTAACGGCCATGGCCCAAACGCTACAGGGCAACCCCGACATCACCGCCGTGCTGGTGCGCCGTTGGTTAGGTGAGGCAGCAGGGCGCTATGGGCAGGTGTAGTGAGTGTGGTTAGGCGCTAGCTGTGCTGGGCGCGTGCTCTTCACTTCCCACCAACCGATTAGCGGCTTCGCCCAGCGGGGCGAGCTGCTCGGTAATAAGGCGTAGCTGGCTCTGGATAGGGCGGTAGAGCGTGGCGGCTTTTTCATCTGCAGATAGCGCACTTTGCTCTTCTAGCTGGGCTAATAACTCGGCAGCTTTATTCGCTAGTGGCTCAACCGGCTGGCGCTGGTTTAATCGCTCGGCGATTTGTCCCAGCAGCTCACCAATACGTTTTGCTACTGGCACTAGCGTGGCGTCATCTTCATCGTCTGCTAACTGGTGACGATGGGCGCCCAAGGCGGAGAGGTGGCTGAGTAGGGTATTGGAGAGCACTAAAAAGCGTAGCCCGTTGTCCGCATCCAGTTTTCGGTAGTGCCCCGGCTCATGAAGCATATTGGTGAGCAGCGTGGAGAGCGCTGCATCGGCGTTATGGGCATTGCGTCGCGCTAGGCGATAGGCCAAGTCATCCTGCTTGCCCTCCTCGTACTGGTGGATAATCTCTTCCAGGTAGCGGCGGTGGTTATTAAGCGCATTGGCAGCTTCCCGGTAGAGCCTGCGCCCCTGCCAATCGGGCAGAATAAAAAACACCGCTAAGCCCGCGATGAGTGAGCCGAGCAGGGTGTCGAGCAGCCGCGGCAGGATCAGGTCGTAGCCATCGCCTACCTGGTTGAAACTGCACAGCACCAATAGGGTGATGGAAGCGGTGGCGATGACGTAGTGTTTTTCGCGGTTGGCGAAGAAGGAAACCCCGGCGGCCACGGCGATTATGCTCTGCACCAGCGGGTGCGGAAAGAGGCTGATCGACGCCCAACCCACTGTCAGGCCCAATACCGTGCCCATAATCCGCTGTGACAAAAATCGTCGCGTGGTGGCAAAGTTGGGCCGGCAGACAAAAAGCGTGGTGAGCAGAATCCAGAAGCCCTGCTCAGGGTCGATCCACTGCATTAGCCCATAGCCAGTGGTGAGGGCAATAGAGAGTCGCACCGCGTGGCGAAAGGTGGGGGAGCCAAGGGTAAAGTTGAGGCGCACCCGCTTCCACGCTTCGAGCAAACTGGATGGCGAGCGGTCATACAGTGAACTGTCGCGCCGCTCATCGCTGACACCAGGATTGTGGGCACTGGCGAGCTGGTTTTCCAGCGTGGCCAGGTTCTCTGCCAGCGCGCTGAGCGGGTAGAGCAGCGGGCGCCATTCGGGCTTGCCCCGGTCGCGCAGGTTTTCGATGGAAGCGTGAAGGTCGGCCAGGGCCTCTTCGCTCTGCTGGTGATCAAACGGTCTATTGAGTAGCAGTGATTTGGCTAGCTGACGGCAGGAGCGACCCTGTTGATCCAGCAGCCGCTGGCAGCGAAACAGCACATCGTGGTGGAAAAAAGCCTTGCTGAGCGCACTATAGGGGTAGTGTGTGGAGCTGGCACGCTCGTGAATATCCTGGGCGATAAAGTAGATACGCAGGTAGCGGTTAAGCTTTTGGTCGCCGCGCTGGCCCTCTAAGCGCCTGAAAATCATCTCTTTGGCTTGATTAAGCGCAGCAACGACTTGGCCATTCTGGCGGGCTAGCGCCACCCGACGCGCTTCAACATCGACACCTCTCACGGGCTCAAACAGCGCTGATTTCAAAACCAGGAGTTCACCCAGCGCTTTGTACACCCGTGCCATGCTCTGTTTGACCGGTTGGCGGGAAAACAGCGCGCACCACACCACTGAAATCAGCCCATACCAGGCTGCCCCGGCCAACAGCAGCAGTTGGCGTGCCGCTACGTCGCCATCTACGCCACCATGTTGCTCGATATTGATCATCGAGTAGATGGATAGAATCAGCGTACCTGAGGCAATCGTCGCGTAGCGCTGGCCGATGGCGCCGAGCATGATCAGACAAAAGGTCGAAAGTCCCAGCCCCACTACAAATAGCCAAGGCCAGGGAAACAGCCACTGGACAATAAAGGAGGCCGAGGTAAAACAGACCAGCGTTACCAGCAGCGCTTGCAGCCGCCCTTGCCAGCTGTCGTCGGTTTCAGACAGCGCGCAGGCGATGATGCCCAGAAACAGTGGGATGACCAGCGCCACATCGCCGATTAGACCGCTGAACAGCAATGCGCCGCTGAACGCTATAAAAACGCGCAGGCTGTAGGCGAATTTATCCAGCGTCCAAAGGCGCCGTAGCGGCAAAGAAATGGGCATAGAAACTCTTATAGGTGGTTGTTAGACTTTAGTATAACGTTGTGGGTGCTGGATGTCGCTACCTCTGCTATCAACGCTTGAGTGTTCTAAAAAATAGCGCACTAAAGCCCTATGATTGAAACAGTAACCTTTCGATACTCGGAGTGACTCTAAAAAGAACAGGGACACTCCTATGGATCTCAAACTGCTGCTGGACTGGCGTCTGCACCTCACGGTGATCTTGACGTCAATGTTTGCCGAGTGGATCGGCATCGTACGTATCCCCCTTGGGCCTGGAACACTGCTGTTACTACCGCTGCTCTATGCCTTTGTGATTGGCGTACTGTTCAACCCTCACCTTTTCTCGGCCATGGGCAAGGTTATTCCCAAGCCGGTCAGCAATGCCGCAGGCCCGATCATTCTGATCGCTATTTTGCCGTTTATTGCCAAGTTTGGCTCCACCATCGGCCCCGCCATTGAGCAAATTATCGCCGCTGGCCCGGCGTTGATACTCCAGGAACTGGGCAATCTGGGCACCATGCTAATCGCGCTGCCCTTTGCGGTATTAGTGCTCAAAATGGGCCGGGAAGCGATCGGTGCTACCTACTCTATCGCCCGCGAACCCAATATTGCCATTATTTCAGACCGTTACGGGCTAAGAAGCCCTGAAGGTATCGGCATTATGGGCGTTTATGTGGTGGGCACCATGTTCGGCACGCTCTACTTTGCCTTAATGGCGGGCTATATCGCCTCGTTGGATATTCTCGATATTCGTGCTCTGGCCATGGCCTGTGGGGTGGGCAGTGGCAGTATGGTGGCCGCGTGCTCGGCTGCGTTAGCCGAAGCGGTTCCGGCATCCAAGGATGAGCTGCTCGCCTTTGCCGGAGCCAGCAACCTGCTTACTTATGCCACTGGCCTGTATATCTCGCTATTTATCGCGCTCCCAATCACCGAGTGGATGTACAAGCGCTTAAAAGGTTCGCGTCAGGAGGTTAGCCATGAAAACTCATGAGAGCACGGTCGATCAGTTTGATGCCGAAGCGCTGAAAGAGCTGCGCCCGGAAAACCAACTCGGTAAAACGGCTTTAGTTCTGGCCGCCGTGTGTATCGCTGCGTGGTTTAGCAATATCGTCAACGGTTCGCCGCTGCTAGACGCGCTGCCCGGCATGCTGATTCTGTATGTGATGGTCATTATCGGTTTGGTGATTGGCCGGTTTTGCCCATTTTACCTACCCAGCGTGGCCTGGGTGTCGCTGGTGAGCATTATCGCAACGCTGCCCTTTTTTCCGGGTAACGGCTGGATAATCGCCCGATTGGCCGAAGTGGACTTTCTTGCGGTGGTCACACCGGTACTGGCCTACGCAGGGCTGGCGCTGACCGGCCGTGAGTTTGCCATGTTCAAGCAAACCGGCTGGAAGCTGGTAATTGTGGCCCTGCTGGTCTTTACCGGTACCTTTATCGGCTCTGCCGTTGTCGCTCACGTGATGCTTTAAGGATAGACGATGACTGCTTCAGTAGACTTACCGGATAGCGCAGAACTAAAAGCGTGGCGCCATGATTTTCACCAGCACCCAGAAACGGCTTTTGAGGAGCACCGCACCAGCGCGCGTATTGCCGAGCTGCTGACTGAGTGGGGCTTTGAGGTAACCACCGGCATTGCCGGTACCGGCGTAGTGGCGGCCTTGGATGGCCGTTTGGGTGAAGGTAAAACCATCGGCCTGCGGGCCGATATCGACGCCCTGGATATTCGCGAAGAGACGGCGCTTGCCTACGCTTCCAAGACGCCTGGCAAGATGCACGCCTGCGGCCATGATGGCCATACCACCATGTTATTGGGCGCCGCCTGGGCGTTAAAGCAGCAGCCGGATTTCAAAGGCCGGGTGGTGTTTATCTTTCAGCCCGCCGAAGAGAACGCCGGCGGTGGGCGGGTGATGGTCGAAGAAGGCCTGTTTGAGCGCTTCCCTATGGACGCCGTGTACGGCCTGCACAACTGGCCGGGCCTGCCCGTGGGCGTTGCCGCAGTGCACGATACCGACGTGATGGCTGCTTTCGACATCTTTAGCCTGACGCTGACCGGCAAAGGCTGCCACGCAGCGATGCCGCACTTAGGGACTGATACGGTATTGGCGAGCTGCCAATTGATCAGCCAACTGCAGGGACTGGTGAGCCGCGAGACGCCCCCGGATAAATCCGCGGTACTCAGTTTCACCAGCATTAACGCGGGGGATACCTTTAACGTGATTCCCGAACAGGTGGCGTTGCGCGGCACGCTGCGCTGCTTTGATATGACACTTAAAGAGCACTTAGAGACGCGCTTTAAGCAGGCGATTGCAAGCCTGGCGGAGTTTCATGGCTTGACCGTTGAGCTGGATTACCAACGCTGTTATCCCGCCACTACCAATACCCCTGAAAACGCGCAGCACTGCGCCACGGTACTGGAGAGCTTACTCGGTAGCGAGAATGTAATTCGTAACCCGCCGCCCAGCATGGCCTCTGAGGATTTCTCGTTTCTACTTGCCGAGCGCCCCGGTGCCTATATCTGGATGGGCAACGGCGAGGAGTCCGCTTCGCTGCATAACCCTCGCTATGATTTTAACGATGCATTGTTACCGTTGGGTGCACGCTACTGGGTGGAGCTGGTAAGGGCGCTGCTCGTCTAAATTCCTGACTTAATACACGTTATTCGCTCTCTGATGCCCACTGGGTAGGGGAGCGTCTACCCGGAACATAGCGTCTTCATGACGTTTAAAGGAGCTTTACTATGTCTCTAGTCACCACCCCTTTATCGATTACTGTGATTGGATTGGGTCAGATGGGCGGCAATATGGCGCTCACCCTCAAAGCAGCAGGGTTTGAAGTGACGGGTAGCGATCTATTTGAGCAGGCGCGGTCGCGCCTCGCTGCCCAGGGGGTACCCGTCGTGGCGCCCGAAGAACTGCCTGCAAGCGATGTGTACCTGCTGTCGCTACCTACTTCCGCCCATGTGCGCGAGGTGATCGAGCAATCACCGGGCTTACTCAACCTAGCGCCGAAAGGCAGTGTGATTGTAGATACGTCGACAAGTGACCCTCAGGTTAGTCGCGAACTGGCTGAAAACGTCATCGCAGCGGGCCTTGAGTGGCTGGACGCCCCCGTCAGCGGCGGCCCGAAAGGAGCTGCCAGCGGCAAGCTGGGGATGTTGCTGGGAGGCGATGAACGCACTATCGAACGGGTATTGCCGATGCTGGAAGCGATGTCGGCCAAGCGCACCCATGTGGGCGGCCCGGGCAGCGGCCATGTGGTCAAACTTGCTAATAATTACCTGTGTGCCGCGCACTTGTTAACCACCGCCGAAGCCGTGGCGATGGCAGCCAAAGCGGGCGTCGACCCCGCCGCCTGCTTGGCGGGCCTTAATAGCGGCTCAGGGCGCAGCGCGGTTAGCGAGGTGAACTTCCCGGAGTGGGTGCTGAGCGAGCGTTTCGATTCGGGCTTTACCACCGGTTTGATGCGCAAAGACCTGCGCTTGGCGCGGGATGCCGCTGAGCAGCTGGATATCCCCTTACCGCTGTTACAGGCCGTGGTCGATGCCTGGCATGCTAACCCCGAACAACCAAGCGATAGCGATGACTTTAACCATATCACCACGCCGATATTAACGCGTGCCAGCCAGGCGGAGGAGCAGTCATGAATGCACTTAGCCAACATGCCCAAGATCACCTTGCCACGCTGCTCGAAGGTTTTGGATTAACGGCCACCACGCTGTTAAGCAACTGGATTGATGGCGGTTTAGTGGCGGGAGAGGGGGAAATGATCACCCTGACCAATCCGGCCACCGGCGAAACGCTGGTGAGCTATCGCGATGCGGGGGCCGCGCTGATTGAGCGTGCTACCCAAGCCGCTGAGCGTGGGCAGCGTGAATGGATGGTGCTAACCGCCAGCGAGCGTGGACGGCGCATGAATGCCGCCATACGCGGCCTGGAGGGCCATGAAGAGTCGCTGGCGCAGTTGGAAAGCGTTGTTGCCGGTAAGCCGATTCGCGACTGCCGCGCAGAAGTAGGCAAAGTGCGCGAGATGTTCGAGTACTACGCGGGCTGGTGCGACAAGCAGCATGGCGAAGTGATTCCAGTGCCTACCTCGCACCTTAACTATGTGCGCCATGTGCCTTACGGCGTGGTGGGGCAGATTACCCCCTGGAATGCCCCGATGTTCACCTGCGCCTGGCAGCTGGCCCCGGCCATTGCCGCAGGCAACGCCGCCGTATTGAAGCCTTCTGAGTTAACCCCGTTCTCATCGGTGGTGATTGCCAAGCTGCTGGAAGGCGGCGGGTTGCCGAAGGGGCTGATCAATATCGTCAATGGGCTGGGCAAAACGACCGGTGCAGCGCTGACCGACCACCCCAACATCAGCAAACTGGTGTTTGTCGGCTCGCCCCAGAGTGGCCGTATGATTGCCGAGGCGGGCGCACGGCGGTTGGTGCCCAGCGTGTTAGAGCTGGGGGGCAAGTCCGCCAATATCGTGTTTGCCGATGCCAAGCTCGATGAAGCGGTGGCGGGTGCCCAGGCGGCCATTTTTGCCGCCGCTGGCCAGAGCTGTGTGGCAGGGTCGCGCTTATTGATTGAGCGCGGAATGTTTGAGCAGGTCACCACCCGCGTGGCGCGGGCGGCGGAGCAGATTGCGGTGGGCCTGCCCAGCGATGAAGCGACCCGGATGGGGCCGCTGCAGAATCGCCGTCAGTTTGAGCAGGTCACTCGTATGATTGATGCGGCGGTAGCCGCTGGTGCAACGTTGCTAACGGGCGGTAAGCGGCCAGAGGGATTACCTGACGAGGCTCAGGGCTATTTTATCGCCCCTACCGTGTTGGTCAATGTCACCCCAGATATGGAGATCGCTCAACAAGAAGTGTTCGGCCCGGTGCTGGTGGCCATGGCCTTCGACACTGAAAATGAGGCCATTCAACTCGCCAATGAGACCCGCTTTGGCTTGGCTGGCGCCGTTTGGAGCCAGGACGTAGCAAGGGCGCATCGCGTCGCCGGACAACTGCGTGCGGGTACGGTATGGATTAATAGCTACAAGGCGATCAGCGTGATGTCGCCGTTCGGAGGCTTTGGCGACAGCGGCTTTGGTCGCTCCAGTGGCTTGGATGGCCTGCGCGAATACACGGTGCCGCAAAGCGTTTGGGTGGAAACCGCACCAGAGGCCAGCGTTGCGTTTGGTTACGGCAGTGGCGTTGGTTGATCGCTTACCGAGCTGGGTTCTCGGAACGCCTGCATCCAGCGCTGCAAATGGCGCAGCAATAGTATGCACGCCTTGGGCTGTTGGCGGCCTACCCGGGTGACCATATGGGCCTGGGAGCGCTGAAAAAGCGGATTATCTACCGGGCGCGCCACGAGTGTGCCGAGCTCCAGGTCGTGGGCGACGGCAAAGGCGGGTAGCAGGGTAATGCCCATGCCACTGCGCACGTACTGTGCCAGTACCACCATGGAGTTAGTGTTCATTGCCAGGCGCGGGGCAATCCGCGCTTGCTGAAAGGCCTGATCGACCATTTGGCGCACCCCGTGGCTGGTATCCCACATCGCCATGGGCTCGGCGCTCAGTTGATTGAGAGAGAGCGGCGCAGGCTGGTTGGCCAAGGCATGCTGCGGTGACAGGATGGCCATTAATGGCTGTGGGCTGGAAGCCCAGAAACGCAGTTGAGGATGGGTTCTTTCGTGGAACATTAAGCCGATATGGCTGTGATCATCGACTACGGCTTCAATAATGCCCGAGGTGCCGGCAATATGAATATCGAGCTGGATACCCGCATAAAGCTGAGTGAACTCATGCAGTGGGGATGCCACTAAATCACTGACAAACCCCTCACCTACGGTGAGCGATATTCTGCCGGTTTCCAGGCGTTGGTAGGATTCAAGCGATGCAATAAAGCCTTCATCAAGGGCTCCGCGACGTTCGCAGTACTCCAGCAGCATTTCGCCTACCGGGGTAGGCGAAATGCCGTCACGCTGACGCTCCATTAGAGTGGCTCCCAAGGCTTCTTCCAGCAGCACTATCTGCCGGCTCACCGCCGAGGGAGCTATATCCAAGCGCGCGGCTGCGCGTCGCACTGAACCAGACTCCAGTGTAACGCGGAAGTACACTAAGCGTTGATGAGGGATGTCCATCGATATGAAGCGCTATAAATACTTGAGTAGTTTTTGCAGCTTATTCATATCGGCGGAGTCACCGACCAGGCGCACACTGCCGTTCATCATGCCGTCTAGAAAGGCTTGCTGAGTGGGCTTTTTGAGTACTTTTAAGGCGGTATCCTGGTCACGGAAACGTAGCTCAAGATCCAAGTCCACAGGTAGCCCTTTGCCGGTAGTGACACTTTTCGGCGTCATCCGGTAGTGGCGGGCGATACTTAAATCTTCCGTGGCAATCCCCCAGTCCAGGCCGCGCATGCGTTCTAACTGTTCACGAAAGCGCGGTTTGCGGCGCAGGGCGCGTTTGAGCAGTACGCCCAGCAGCCACAGCGTCAGCTTGAGCTTCATTAGGAAACGGCGTCCTTAAGTCCTTTGCCTGGTTTAAAGGCAACGTTTTTGCTGGCCGGGATCTGCAGCGGAGCGCCGGTTTGCGGATTTTTGCCGGTACGCGCTGCGCGCTCACGTACGGTGAAGGTGCCAAAACCAATCAGAGCGACATCTTCGCCCTTGGCACAACTGTTGGTGATTTCATCCAGAATAACGTTTAGCACTTGGCCTGCTTTATCTTTGGACAGGTCGGCACTTTCAGCGATGGCGGCAGCGAGTTCAGGTTTGCGCATAAGGAATCTCCCCTTGTTAATAAAAATCAAACAAATGCATGTTGTTGGGTGCGTAGCCGATTAGGTTAGCTTCTCTAGCCTAGTCGTGAACGCGACGAAAATCAGCCTAGCAGCGTAGGTGCTGCTCTGGAAAGCTCCACTTTCCTTCTCACGCAGCCGCCTGTCAACGCAAAACCAATCAAACGTCCGTCTTTATTTTCAGCCAAGGCACTGATATCACCGCCTTCACCTTCAATTCGCCAGCGCTCCGGAGTGGTCGTTGGTGGGTAGGCAACCACCGGTAGCAGCGGCGTTTTTACCACTACCGGCCAAGCGCCAAAGCTAACCGGTGTGGGGGTACCCGAAAGTGTTGCTGCCAGGGCTTTTGCGCTGGCTTGCAGCGGCTGTACGTACATGGCATTAACGCCGTCTACGCAGGCCACATCGCCCAGGGCGTAGATATGGGGGTGCGAAGTACGCAACTGCCGGTCAACGACTATACCGCTAGGCGATACGCTTAAACCAGCCGCTTCGGCAAGCGCCGTGCGGGGGGCAAGGCCGGTTGCCATCAGTACGAGGTCAGCGCTGACGGTGTCGCCGTTATCCAGGCGTAATACGATGTCTTCGTCGCTTTCGGCCGCAATGGAATCAATCGAACGGCCAAGGTGAAGGTTGATCCCTGCTTCGCTAAAGGCATCGCTCAGGGCGTTTCCTAAAGGCGGTGGTAGCAAGCGAGGAAGCAGACTTCCTTCAGGGGCGATGACGCTGACGTGATGGCCGCCAGCGTGAAGATCGTTGGCAAATTCACAGCCTACCAGCCCTGCGCCAATAATCGCCACCCGTGCTGGGCCATGGCCTAGCGCCGAGTGAAAGTGGCGGTAGTCATCCAGGTCATTAATGGTAAAGCAGCGTGGGGCTACGCTGGGCTCAAGGCTGAAGGGCAACCGTGGTGCAGCGCCAGTGGCCAGCACCAGTGTGTCGTAGCCGAGCACCATGCCGTCTTCAAGAAGAATTGTTTGGTTATCCACATCCAGTGCGTCCACTTGGGTGTGGATAAACATCTGGGCAGTTAGCTCTTCGCCTAGTTCAGCAGCGCTGCGCTGGGCTAATTGTTCGGGCGCGAGGCCCTTGGCGAAGCCGGTGGAGAGCAACGGCTTGCTGTAGTCATCGCCGCTGTCCGCGCTCACCAGCGTGATTGAGCGTTGGTCGCCCAGGCGGCGCAGTGCCCGGGCAAGGCCAACCCCTGCCATGCCGGTGCCAATAATCACCAGCGCAGCGTGTGACGACGGTTTTTGTGTCTGGGGTGCGGGCATGCAGATACCAAAAGAGTTGCTAAAGAAAAAATGACTAAAAAAAGTTGCCGACAATAAGAGGCGCTAAACCGTTTTGTGAAAAAAGTCGCTGAAACCAAAGCCTCCAATGCCTCATGTTACACTAGCCAGCCCGTTAATTGCCCTGGAGAACTCGGTGACGGCTGCTGCTTTTCGGCAAACTCCTCTATTTTCCCGCTGGCGCCCGATTGATGCGGCGCGCCCGGCGATGAGTGCTTCCTGGTGGCAGTGGGTTGCCTCCACCGATTCGTTAACCGCACGCTTGATGGCAGCTGGTGGAGCTAAGCCGTTTCGCGTACGGCTACTACGCCAGGGCGTCGGCTGGCCGCGACAGGATGAGGCGCAGGCGCTGGGCATTAGGGCCAAGCGGTACGCCTGGCTGCGGGAAGTAGCGCTGTGCTTGGATGAAACGCCCTGGGTGGTGGCGCGTTCGGTCGCCCCACTCGCGCAGCTAAAGGGCCAGCGCTTGGATCGTCTGGGGGAACGCTCGCTAGGCAGTTGGTTATTCCGTCAGCCGGGTTTAATCCGTGGGTCATTAGAGGCGACGACGCAAGCGCCGACTTTCGCTAGCGTGAACGGTATACAAGGAAACGCTGCTTGGGGCCGTCGCTCTGTTTTTTATTACGGCTGTAAGCACGACTCTCTGTCGTTATTAGTTCAAGAGTACTTTTTGGGTGCAATGGCTGATGATCTTGGCCTGCCTTCGCGCTAGGCTAGCGCCTGCATCTTATTCTTCGTGAGGTAAGCATGGATCGTTCATTGTTGCGGCCGAAGGGATGGGCTCGCGTGGCAGATTTTTTACAGCTGATGCGCTTGAATCGGCCGATAGGCACATGGCTGTTGATGTGGCCGACGCTGTGGGCACTTTGGGTGGCTGCAGAAGGTGTGCCCGGGCGAAATGTGCTGCTGATTTTCGTGGCCGGTGTTTACGTGATGCGTGCCGCGGGCTGCGTGGTCAATGACTATGCGGATCGCCACTTTGACGGCCATGTGAAACGCACTAAGCATCGTCCGCTAGCGACAGGCCGGATCAGTGAAACCGAAGCCCAGCTACTGTTTATCGCCCTGGTGGCCGCTGCGTTTATTCTGGTACTACTAACCAACTGGTTTACGGTGCTGCTCTCGCTGGGCGGGGTGCTGCTGGCGATTATTTATCCGTTTATGAAGCGCTATACCCACTTTCCTCAGGTGGTGCTGGGCGCAGCGTTTTCCTGGGCTATTCCGATGGCGTTTGGCGCCGTATTGGGCTACGTGCCGCTGGAAGCATGGCTGCTATTCTGCGCTAATGTGTGCTGGACAGTGGCTTACGATACCCAGTACGCCATGGTTGATCGCGACGACGATTTAAAAATTGGTATTAAATCAACGGCCGTGCTGTTTGGAAATGCAGACCGTTTGATCATTGGCCTCCTCCAGCTAGCCACCCTGGGGTTGCTGGCCTGGGTAGGCTGGCGGGTTGGTTTAGGTGGTTTCTTCTGGTTAGGGCTTGCTGCAATGGGGGCGACTTTTCTGCATCAGCAGCGCTTGATTCGCCACCAGGAGCGGGATGCCTGCTTCCAGGCGTTTCTCAACAATCACTGGTCGGGGCTGCTGATTTTTGCCGGTATCGCGCTAAGCTGGTGGCCTGTGGCGGGCTAATCGCAACGATTGTCATGTAATTGTCATCAAGTCATGGTGTTATCGTCACTGACATGTCATTGATCTGTTTATCTTTGAAGTGCTTTTCTTTGAACTGGTTTCTTTGAACACCGTGAGGCTCTGGTATGACCGCCAAGACCGTTCTGATTGTCGATGATGAGGCGTCGATTCGCGAAATGATCGCGGTAGCGCTGGAAATGGCTGACTATCGCGTGCTCGAAGCGGATAACGCCCAGGATGCCCATGCCATGGTGGTCGACCACCAGCCCGATCTACTGCTGCTGGACTGGATGATGCCCGGCACTAGCGGTATTGAGCTGGCTAGACGCTTAAAGCGTGAAGAAGCCACCGCCGAAATTCCCATTATTATGCTCACCGCCAAAGGTGAAGAGGATAATAAAATTCAGGGACTTGAAGCCGGCGCCGATGACTATATCACCAAGCCCTTTTCTCCTCGGGAATTGGTGGCACGGCTAAAAGCGGTGCTGCGTCGCGCGACCCCGCGTGGCGTTGAAGACCCGATTGAAATTAACGGTCTACTGCTTGATCCGGTGAGTCACCGGGTAAGCGCCCACGGCAAAGCTTTGGAAATGGGGCCCACCGAGTACCGATTGCTACAGTTTTTTATGACCCACCAAGAGCGCGCTTACACACGTAGCCAGCTGCTTGACCAAGTGTGGGGTGGCAATGTGTATGTCGAAGAGCGCACGGTCGACGTGCATATTCGCCGCTTGCGTAAAGCACTGGGCGATGTGCATCAGAACCTGATTCAAACGGTTCGGGGTACCGGTTACCGTTTCTCTGCTCGGGTGTAAATGTGCGCCTATGGAGCCGTGAACTGTGGCGGCTAGCGTGGCTGGCCACGCTGGGCACCTGTCTGGGCTGGTTATTGGGTTCAGCAGGGCTAGGGCTCGCGGCAGGGCTTGCACTATGTCTTTTTTATCATTTGCGCCAACTGCGCGAACTCTACCTGTGGCTCACCCTCCACCCTCACGATGAGCCGCCTGCCGCTAGCGGAATGTGGGGCGAGCTATTTGACCGCTTATACCGCTATCAAAAAAGCCAGCGCATTACCCAAAGCCGGTTGCGCGCTACTCTGGCGCGTATTCAAGAGTCGTCTGAAGCGATGCGCGACAGCGTGGTTATGCTTGACCGCCACGGCGACCTGGAGTGGTGGAACAGCGCCGCTACCGCCATGCTGGGGCTACAAACGGCCCACGATAGGGGCCAACACATCACCAACCTGCTGCGCGACCCAAGCTTTATCAGCTACTTTAATGCGCGTAACTACAGTGAGCCGTTAACGCTCACCTCGCCGATTGATGAGCGACGAATCCTGCAGTATCAAATTACCCTGTATGGCGACGACGAACGCTTGGTCATGGCTCGCGATATCACCCGCTTGCATCGGCTTGAGCAGATGCGGCGCGACTTTGTCGCCAACGTCTCCCACGAGCTGCGCACTCCTCTGACCGTCCTTTCTGGCTATTTGGAAACCTACAGCGATATCGCCGATCAGCTTCCGCCGCGCTTGGGTCGCAGTATCCAGCAGATGCAGGAACAGACTCAACGTATGCAGAATTTGGTCAATGATTTATTGCTGCTCTCGCGCTTGGAGATTGACCAGGGGGGGAAAGATCATCACCCCATGTCACTTGAACCTTTGCTGCAAAGCGTTTGTGCTGATGCGCTAGCCCTATCGCATCAACGGCATACCATCACCGTCGCGCTCGAGAGCGACGCCCGGTTACTAGGCAGCGAGCAGGAAATCCGTAGTGCTGTCTCTAACCTTGCCTTTAATGCGGTTCGTTACACGCCAGCAGGTAGCCAAATCACACTGCGCTGGAAAGCTGACGCTTCAGGCGGCGGCTATATCGATGTGGAAGATAATGGTGAAGGCATTGATCCCGTTCATATTCCCCGCTTAACGGAACGCTTTTACCGGGTCGATAAGGGGCGCAGCACGGCGACGGGTGGCACGGGTTTAGGCTTAGCCATCGTTAAGCACGTGTTGTTGCGTCACGATGCGCAGCTGCAAATTGAATCTCTCCCCGGCAAGGGCGCACTGTTTCGTTGTGCCTTCCCCTCCTCGCGTCTCGTTTAATTTAGAAAGACGTCCGACGCACAATATTTGTAGAAGTGTGTAATATTGGCATGCAAGGTCGGTAAAACTTTACCCATGTGCCATTTTTATACAGCTAAAAGTGCTGATTGACGGCTTGGGCAGTACCTCTCTGGTACTTCGTTAATTAGTTAAGTTTTTGATTTTGTTAGTTTTATTTTATTATAGTCGCTTTTGGCATGCCAGCTGCAAGTACCCAGGTAAGGAAGATGACCGCAGGAATTGCTGGCTACTGGTTAGCCCTTCTTTCTTAACCAAGCGGTAAAAAACAGCGATCGGAGGTGGAATATGATGTCCAAGGATTTTCTCAAGAAAGCTGGCATTTTAGGTGTGTCTTTTGGCTTGATGGCAAGCCCATTGGCTTTTGCACAAACAGATGAAAACACTGCAATTGATGAGAACCAAGGCATCACGGCTGATGAGCAGCCAATGGATGCACAGGGTACTGGTAGCTCTAGCAGCAGTGGCACACAAGATACGACTAATGATTTAACCCATGACGAAGGCGACGATGTCAGCGACATGGAACCCCAGTCGAGCAGTCACTCAGATGACGCTGAGTATGATAAAGATGAACTTGTTGAAGAAAATGGCGGTAGCTAATTATTAGTGTTTTTTTAGATATCATTGAATGCTTTCTCATTGGATGAAGAAGTAATCAACAGGATGTTGTGATGCAAGGATGTTTTTTCAGATTCAAGGATGAATCAATAGGAAATCAAAACGCTAGTCAGGGTAAATTCCAAGGTTGGAGTCCCGCACAAGGAGTGGAAACTAGTGTTAGTCATTACCTATAACCAATTCTGATATCGGGCCCTGCGCTAGCAGGGCCTAATTTTTTGCTGCTGACTTTTCTATATTGCTCTCCTTCCGTTTTCCCATCCGCACTTTTTCTCCCATCACCCTGGCGTCGAAACGATGCTTTTAACTCTATTGTGCTGTCTTTTTGGTATGCATCGTATTGGTATACCCACCTAATGCGCATTTTGCATGATGTGTCATAAAGGCACAGACAGTTTTGCGCATGTGTCATTAGTGCGCATTTTATTAGCGTGCTTTTGTTTTTTC
The DNA here is from genome assembly GCF_002211105.1 of Halomonas campaniensis. Lineage (GTDB taxonomy): Bacteria > Pseudomonadota > Gammaproteobacteria > Pseudomonadales > Halomonadaceae > Vreelandella > Vreelandella campaniensis_A. The sequence goes on from NZ_JPUA01000001.1 coordinate 142,154, forward strand.
CAGCATATAATTGTGCACAATATATATGTCTCAAAGTGTTGATTTTATTTATTTTATTTTTATTTAGACGGTTTTGGCATTGCTTATGCAATCTATGGGTAGTGAAGCTAACCGCAGTGAGAACTGGCCGCAAGCCTGCCCTCACTTCACTTCAGCGGTATCAAATAGTCACCAGGAGTAAAAAGTATGTTTAACGTATTTGTTAAAAAAGCAGCCGTTGTGGGTCTCTCTTTGGGTTTGCTGGCAAGCCCGCTTGCCTTTGCGCATATCTCTATCGAAGCGAATCAAGATTTATCCGTTAATGATGAGCCCATTCAAGCTCAATCGCACCGCACGAACGATCAAGCTGATTTTAGCCCATCTGACTTGATGTTCGATGAAGGTGATCAGCCAAATGTTATCAAGGCAGAGTCTCACCGCACTAGCACTCAAGCCGACTTCACAGCGAAAGATTTAACCCAGGATGAGGGTGATGGCAACGTTTGGTAACAAAAGTTTGCAATTTTGAGGAAATATATTACGATTAGAGAGTGATCTAAACACGCCAAAGCGTGTCACACCACAGGGATGCGCATCGATTCACGGAATGAATCAAACGACAATCAGAGCGCTGGTCAGGGTTAAATTCCAAGGTTGGAGCCCCGCAAAAGGAAAGGAAGCCAGCGCAAGTCATTGTCAACATCTTGTGTCCTTAGACCCTGCTGATGCGGGGTCTGATTTTTTGCGATGCAAGGTTCCCGTGATGATCCTCTCTTAGCTTAACCTGCTACTTACGCGCTGCTAGATACTTTCCATCATCGCACGCTCTCAGCTCGCTCGTTGGGATGCTGACGCTGGTTTTTCGTATAGATAGAGCGACGCATGTGTAATTATTGCTCAATTATTTTTGGTAAAATAAGTTTGTGAGAGCTTATTTTTCGCACAATGTTTAACCCATAAGATAATGATTTATTTATATTTTTTATTTATTGATGGGGTTTGGTATACAGTGTGCGTTATTAACGATGGATTGGCTGCTTTTATTATCATGGAGCGGTATAAAGAAATAATGAGGAGAGCGTCATGTTATCAAAAGAAATAGGCAAAAAACTCGCTATCGTAGCGACAGCTTTGGGTCTAATCGTGAGCCCGCTGGCAATGGCGAACTCGTCAATTGAATTGAATAAAGACCGTTCCGCTGGTCAGAATGTGATTGATAAGCCTACGTCACACAGACCGTCAAACGCAGCTAACACCTCGGCTAATGACTTGAACCGCGATGAAGGCGATAGTTTGGACTTCTCTCCATCCAGCAGTCGCGCTTCTAGTAATGAAAAAGGCGCGACCACTCGTCAAGAGGGTTATAGCACCGGCGAGCTCAACCGAGATGAAGGCGATAGCACCGACTGGTAAATAATAGAATACGTGTAACTGCTAATGTATTCGTTACTCGCTAAAAACCCCGCTGAAGCGGGGTTTTTTCCATGTGTTAAAAAAAGCAACCGACATCAGTGATGATGCCCATCAGCAGCTTCGCTACCCTCTTGGGCGCTCTGTATCCAGACCTCGATCTCTACGTCACCTTGTTCAGCGAAGATGAGCGTGAGGGGAAATCGTTCACCCTCCTTCAGCGGCTCGTTTAAGCCAAGCAGCATTAAGTGAAAGCCGCCACCCGGCCGCATGGTATAAGTCTCCCCCGCCTGGATACGAATCTCATCCACATGCCGCATCTGCATTATATCGCCGTCCATTTGCATATCGTGCAGCTCAACATTGCTGCTCACAGGGCTGCTCGCGCCAATAAGAGTAACGGACTCTGAAAAGGCGGTGATATCGATGTAGGCTGCGCCGTTTACCGCCCCCGGTGGGGTAGGGGTAGCGAAGGGATGCGCAATGCGCAGAGCCTCAGTTTTTACGTCGTGGGCGACGGCCATAGATGCCATCGAAATAGACATAGCGCTAATCAAAAGTATGCCACCCAGCCAAGCCGTCGGTTTTAACATGCGGTGATTCCTTTGTTGTTAATTGAGCACAGGATTGAACCCAGGAAAGACGAATAAAACATCAAGGTAGCAAAGTGGCGTGGCCTGGGTAATAAGCGCCTACTGCGGTGTGATGCCGCGTGTATCACCATGTACATTTCGGTAATGGTCATCCCAGAGCAGCACGGCACCGGCTACGGCACCAGGAATCAGAAACAGATTGGCCAGCGGAATCCAGGTGATAAGCGTGACCAATCCGCCAAAGCTAAGGCTTTGCCACCAGCGCTTAGCGAGTCGTTGGCGCATATCGGCAAACGTCACCTTGTTGTTATCCATTGGGTAATCCAAATAGGTGATGGCCATTACCCAGGCAGAAAACAGCGCCCAGAGTAGTGGGGCAACTAAATTCACGCCGGGAATCCAGCTGATCACAAACAGGCCCGCAGCACGGGGCAGAATATAAGCGAGCTTAACAAATTCGCGGCCCAGGGCATCAATGGCTGTTTTGGCCAGGTTTCGGTCATCCAGGGGCTCACGACCAGTGGCTTGAATTTCAACTTTCGCGGCTAAGAAGCCGTAAAAAGGGGCTGCGATTAAGCTGGTCACCAGCGTGAAGGTAAAAAACACCACGACGAGTAGGCAAATCACAAACAGGGGCCAGATTAGCCACGCCAGCCAATCAAGCCAGGCAGGTACCATGCTCATCCAATAAGCTAACCAGCCATCGAAGCGGCTGAGCACAAAGCTGAACATGCTTACGTAAACAATTAGATTGACTAAAATTGGCAGGAAAATATAGCGGCGCATACCCGACTGATACACACAGCGTGTACCTCGGCTAAGCGCAGTGACAGCATCCAGCATGTTGGTGAGCTCCTCGTGATTCAAACGTCCAGACCGCTTAGCAGCCTGGACGTATTGCAGGAGGAAAGCCCTATCAGGTCAAGACTTTTTTAGTACCTTCGGATCCAGATCGTCGGTGTCGCTATGGCGAATATCCAGTCCTTTGACGAGATAAACCACGTACTCCGCGAGGTTATCGGCGTGGTCACCCACCCGCTCCAGCGCACGCAGTACCCACATGATGCTGAGTACCGAGGTAATAGAGCGCGAGTCTTCCATCATAAAGGTCATTAGCGAGCGCATAGCGCTGCTGTATTCGTCGTCTACCAGCTCATCTTCACGCACGACCTGCATGGCCAGGTCAGTATCAAAGCGGGCAAAGGCGGTGAGCGCATCGCGCAGCATTTTACGCACGTGCTCGCTGATATGACGTACTTCCACCAAGCCGCGAATGGTGCTGGTGTTTTCACTCAGTAGCAGCGCGTTGCGGGCGATTTTGCTGGCTTCATCGCCAATCCGTTCAAGGTCTGAGGTGGCGCGAATGACGGCCAGCACCAAGCGCAAATCGGACGCTGCAGGCTGGCGGCGCGCCAGTACGCGGGTACATTCGTCGTCGATTTGCAGCTGCAGGTCGTTGACTTGGCGGTCATTGTCACGCACCTGCTCGGCTAAGCGAGTATCGCCCTCCAGGAGGGCAAAGACAGCATCCTGCACTTGTTTTTCCACCAGACCGCCCATGGCCATCAGGTGGGTCTTCAGCTCTTCCAGCTCCTGGTTGAACTGGCGAGAGATATGCTGGCTGTGAGAGTCGCTAGTAATATCCATGGAGCACTCCTGACGTTTCCGTCGCTAAGGCCTAGGTGATGCGGCCGGTGATGTAGTTTTCGGTACGTTGCAAACGGGGGTTGGTGAAGACTTGATCGGTAGGCCCGTATTCAACCAGCTCACCTTGATGCAAAAAGGCGGTGTAATCTGATACGCGCGCTGCCTGCTGCATATTGTGGGTGACCAGTATCAGCGTGAGCTCCGATTTGAGGTTACGGATCAACTCCTCAATTTTGAGGGTTGAAATCGGGTCGAGTGCTGATGCTGGCTCGTCAAGCAGCAGCACGTCGGGCTGAACTGCTAAGGTGCGGGCGATTACCAGGCGCTGCTGCTGACCGCCGGAAAGCTGCCAAGCGGAACGGTGTAAGCGATCTTTCACCTCATCCCACAGAGCGGCGGAAGTTAACGCCCACTCAATAATGTCGTCCCTTTTGCGCTTGGGCATGCGCTGTTGCAGTCGTAGCCCGAAGGCCACGTTTTCATAGATCGACATGGGGAAGGGGTTGGGCGTTTGAAACACCATCCCGACACGCCGCCGCAGCTCGGTTACATTCATGTGCGGGTTATGAATATCATGCCCTTCCAGCATGATTTGACCGCTGTGGGATACCGACTCATTAAGATCGTGCAAACGGTTAATGGCCCGTAGCAGCGTCGACTTACCGCAACCCGACGGGCCGATGAAGGCGGTGACACGATGTCGGGGAACGCTCAGGGTTAAGCCGCGCAACGCCTCTTTCCCCGCATAAGCGAGGCTAAAGTGATCGATGCTCAGGCAGCTATGCTCGGACGAAAAGTGCGCCACTGGTGCCTGAGAGGTATTAGCTGAATGTAATGACGCTAGCATTCGTTTCCCCGTTGACGCCTAAGATAATGACGCAGAAATATGGCAGTTAGGTTAAGCACCAGCACAATTAACACTAAAAGTAGTGCCGTGGCATAAACCAATGGGATGGCAGCCTGCACATCTTCGCCGTGAAAGGCGGTATCAAATAAATGATAGCCAAGGTGCATGAACTTGCGCTCTAAATGTAGGTAAGGAAACTCACCATCAATGGGCACTTGAGGCGCCAGCTTAGCAACGCCAACCAGCATGAGCGGCGCCACTTCGCCGGCCGCGCGGGCAACTGCTAGAATGACGCCTGTCAGCATGGCGGGGGCCGCCATGGGCAGCACGATACGGGTGAGCATCTCTAAGCGCGTAGCGCCGAGCGCCACGGCACCTTCCCGCTGCGCTTCGGGAATCCGCGCCAGTCCCTCTTCTGTGGCCACAATCACCACTGGAAGGGTGAGTAGTGCCAGGGTGAGCGATGCCCATAACAGGCCGCCGGTGCCAAAGGTGGGCGAAGGCAGCGTATCGCTGAAAAACCATTCATCCAGCGAACCGCCGATGCCGTAAACAAACACCCCCAAACCAAATACCCCATACACGATTGAAGGAACACCGGCCAGATTGCGCACGCCAATACGCACCAGCCGGGTCAGTCGCCCCTGATGAGCGATTTCATTGAGATAAATAGCGGCCAGCACGCCAAACGGGGTCACCATTACCGACATTAAAATCACCATTAGCACCGTGCCAAATATGGCGGGCCAAACGCCACCGTCGGTATTGGCTGCTCGTGGGCCCTCGCTTAAAAACCGCCAAACCGCCTCCCCCCAGGCGCGCGTTTTCTGCCAGCCGCTCATGGCATTGGGGGCTTGTGCGCTCACCACGCTGGCCAGCGGTTGACGCAGGATTTGGCCATCCACGGTAGTGAGTAGTAGCTGGCTCTCCTGGCGCTGGTTGGCGGGCAGCGTTAATAGGGTCGCCAACTGCTGCCAAGCGGCGTCTCCCTGCCAGCGCTGGTCGCCCTGCTCAATAGCCACCAAACGGCCAATAAAGTCTCCCCAGGGGCTGCGCTCGACGCGGATCAGATCCTTGGGTTGGGCGCGCTCGACAATTTCATCAATCGCCACCCAGCGCCAGCGAACACCCTCAATATCCTGATTGCCGGTGAAGTAGAGCCGTTCTTCCCCCGCCTGTTGGGGAAGCGCGACCTCGCGCACGGCTTCGCCAGCAAAGGTTTCACCTGAGCTAAGGGTGATCTCTTCCAGCGTGGCGGGCCAGAAGTGGCCAAGCCCGCGTACCAGCAGTAGCGTGAGTAGGGCGCCCAGCATCAGCAGGGAGAGCGCTACGCTGGCTGCGCAAAGCCAGGGCCATACATCATTTGCCCGGCTAAAACGACGGCGAAGAGAGGCGGCGTGGGACGCAGAGGTCATAATGTGCCCCCCATCTGGCGGAAGCGGCGGCGTAAGCGCTGGCGGACGACCTCGGCAAGGGTGTTAACCAGAAACGTGAAGATAAACAGCACCAGGGCGGCCAAGATCAGCAGATGATAGGTCTGGCCACCGGGGGACGCTTCAGGCAGCTCAATGGCAATAGCCGCGGCCATGGAGCGCATACCCTCGAAGGGGCTGGCGCTAAACAGAGCCGTATTGCCGCTGGCCATCAGTACGATCATGGTTTCACCTACCGCCCGGCCCGCCCCAATCATTATCGCTGAGAAAATGCCTGGGCCCGCTGCCACCAGCGCCACTTTCCACAGCGCCTGCCAGCGGCTGGCCCCCAGTGCCTGGGCGCCCTCTATTAAGGTCGAGGGCACATCGGCCAGCGCGTCTTCCGCCAGTGAGTAGATACTGGGGATAACGGCAAAACCCATGGCGACACCAACAATCAGCGCATTGCGGGCGGCGTAATCCATGCCGTAGCGCTGGTCGAGCAACTGGCGCAGATCACCGCCTAACCACTGCTGCTCCAGCCAGGGCGCGAGCCATAGCGCTATCGCCACCATGAAGACAAGCCAGGGCACTAGCCAAAGGCCTGCCCAGGAAAACGCTAATCGGCGGCGAAGGCGTGATTTGGCCAGTTGCCAGAGTAAACCGGCTAGCGCGGCGCTGAGCGGGAGCCAAATGATCAGCATCAAAGCACTGGCGAGATGACGCTCGACCCAAGGTGCCAAAATAAGCCCGGCAATAAAGCCCACCACCACCCCGGGGATCGCCTCCATCATTTCGAGCGCCGGCTTGATGCGCGCGCGCAGGCGCGCTGACATAAACAGCGCAGAGTAGATGGCTGCCCCCAAGGCCACGGGAATGGCGAACAGCAGCGCGGCGAGTGCGGCTTTGAGGGTGCCCCATGCCAGGGGAGAGAACTTAGCCAGCGCGAAGGTATCGCCAATCGCCAACAGCGGCAGGGTTTCCCACACCAAAAAGACACCGATAGCCAGGATTGCCAGCAGCACACCTATACCGCCAGCGGTAATTAAACCAGTGGCCATGCGGTCTTTCAGCAGTCTAAGCGGCTGTCGAGAAGAGGGTAACCGAGGTAGGGTCATGTGGATATCATGGCAAAACCGAGGTGATCATAGCGCTGACCAAATGAGGTGAAAAACAAGATGTAACGAAAAACAGACATAGACAGATTCCCTACCCTAAGACAATTATGTGTCAGTTAGATGACAGTGGTTTACCACCTTTGTTGGTCGTCAAGGACACTGGAGGTTAACGGGACAAAGCCGGATGCGCGCGCAATCTGCTGTCCCTCATCGGACATAATCAACCGCAGCAGCGCCTGCTCAGCGGGGGGAAGCCGTTCTCCAGGCGGTAGGTTCACATAGAGGTATAGATAGCGCGACAGCGGATAGTCACCGCTCTGTATCGCCGCTTCGTTGGGGGGTATCGCAATGCCCTCATCGTTATACAGGCTCAACGCGTGCACCGCCGGGGTGAGGTGGTTAAACCCGGCGTAGCCCATCGCATTGGCGGATTCGCCAACGGCGGCGACCACTGCCGATGAGCCGGGGTGTTCACTGATATCGTTGCGAAAACGTCCGCCGCATAAGGCCCGCTGTTGAAACAGCCCATGGGTGCCCGAGGCAAGATTGCGCCCATGCAGCGCAATGCTGCCAAATGACCAGTCACGGGTCGCTGGCAGTTGCTCCCAACGCCTGATCGGCGCCTCGCCACCGCAGGCCAGAGAGGTTGAGAAAATCTCATCCACCTGCTGACGGGTTAGCGCGCGCAGCGGGTTATGGCGGTGTACAACAACGATAAGCGCGTCACGGGCGACCTTCAATTCCAGCGGTGGGTAGCCATAGCGCTCGATAAAGTTATCGCGCTCTTCGCCGGTCATCGGGCGAGACATGGGGCCCAGCCGGGTAGTGCCGGCCATTAGCGCCGTGGGCGCACTGGCTGAACCACTTGCTTGGAACTGCAGCTTTACCTCTGGATAGCGGGTGGTGAGGGTTTCGCCCCAGCGCAGCATTAGCCCCGCCATTGTGTCAGAGCCCACTGCACCCAAAGTACCGCTGATAGTGGCGGGTTGCCCCCAGGCTAGGGAGGGTAACAGCATCAGGATAACCACCGCCCAGCTCAATAAAGTGCGCCAAACAGCGAAAGTTACCCCCTTATTGAAAAGAGTCGTCCAACGAGTATTCAAACAAGCGTCCTCTTATGGTTAACTGAAACTACTTCTTTGTGTTGCGATGCAGCAACAAGCCTAAACAACGTGACTCTCTGCAACGTTTACAACAATAAACTGACTAAGCGACTAACTCATGACTCTCCTGGAAACCGATTTGGACGATGTACCCGCCCCTCAAGGCCAACTAACATTAAAATTACTGGCTTCCCGCCAAGATACCAATTTTTATGGTGATATACCCGGTGGGTGGCTGGTCAATCAAATGGATCAAGCCGCTGAGCTGGCGGCCGGGCGTGAAGCGGGTGGGCGAACGGCGACCGTGGCGATTGAAGCCATGGACTTTTTAAGCCCGGTGCGCGTTGGCTCGATGGTCAGCGTTTACACCCAGGTACAAGACATTGGCCATAGTTCAATCAAGATTGATGTGGAAGTTTGGGTGCGTCCTCCCCATGGGCAACGCATAGAGGAGCGCCAGAAAGTCACCGAGGCACGCTTTGTGATGGTCGCGCTGGACGATAACGGGCGCATCCGAGCAGTGCATAGCGACTAATACACCTCAAAAGAGCTGACTTGAAATAGCAAAAGGGCGCTTAGTGCGCCCTTTTGCCGTGCTTGTCGTTTATTGGTCTAGTGGCTCATTAACCTTCGACGTTATCGCGGTTCTTGAGGTAGGCGTACTCACCCACATCGCTGAACGGACGTAGCAGCTTCTGGAAAGCAGAATAAGATTCGTAAACACGGCGTGACTCTTCGTCGCTATCGACCTGACGCTGAATCGCTTCCAGCGATGAGGTGTAAAGCGCTGCCATTACGTCCTCGGGGAAAGTGCGTAGCTGAACGCCATGCTCATCGACCAGTGTTTCCAGTGCCTGGGCGTTGCGGAAGGCAAATTCGCTGATCATGGCCATGTTAGACGCCCGTGCAGCTTCGCGGATCACGTCCTGCAGGTCTTCCGGCAGCGAATTCCAGGCATCCAGGTTGATCGTGCCTTCCAGAACCGCAGAGGGCTCGTTCCACGCCGAGGTGTAGTAGTAGTCAGCTACCTGATGCAAACCAAACGCCAGGTCGTTATACGGCCCTACCCAGTCAGCAGCATCCAGCGCGCCGGTTTGCAGCGAGGTAAAGATTTCCGACCCCGGCATAGTGACGGTGCTAACGCCAATGCTATTCATGGCCTCACCGGCCAGACCTGGCAGACGCAGTTTCAACCCCTGCATATCGTCTAGTGAGTTGATCTCTTTTTTGAACCAGCCCGCCATCTGCGCGCCAGTGTTGCCCACGGCGAATGGCTTCAGATTGTGATTGGCGTAGATCTCATCCCACAGCTCCTGGCCACCGCCATGATACAACCAGGCATTCATTTCGGTGGTGGTCATGCCGAACGGCACGGCGGTAAAGAACTGCGAGGCAGCCACTTTTCCGCGCCAGTAGTAAGAGGCAGAGTGGCCCATCTCAGCGGTTCCAGCAGCCACTGCGTCGAATACTTCCAGGGCGGGCACTAGTTCACCCGCGCCATGGACGCGGATCTGCATGCGGCCGTTAGAGAGCTGTTCTACCCGGCGGGCGAAATCATTCGCGCCGGTGCCTAGGGCGGGAAAGTTTTTTGGCCACGAGGTGACCATATCCCAGGTGTAGGTCTCTTGAGCGCGGGCGCTAGAGGGGGTTACAAAAGGGGCAGCAGCGACACCGGCAGCACCTAGGCCGACGGTTTTAAGGAAGTTACGGCGTTGCATGGCGAGCAAAACTCCGGAAATTATAGGATTTTTTTGTCAGCGCGCAAAAAAGCGCAGTGTCCGTCCGCCAGTATGCGCTAAGCGGGTTTTACTCGGCAAGCCATAGCGCTCAACACCCGCGCTTAGCGGCTTAAAGCGGTGTCAGCTTGGCAAAGCCGAGTACCAACCATTTGACGCCTTCACCTTCAAAGCTGACCTGCACTCGGGCGCGGGCACCTTCACCTTCCGCATTAAGAATAATACCTTCGCCAAACACCGGGTGCTCAACTCCCTGGCCAACGTGGAGGCTAGGTATATCGCCGCTGCTCTCGACGCTTTGCTGAGCGAAAGAGGTGCGCGACGCAGTGACCGGGCGGGAAATATGCCCCCGCAGGCGGACTTCTTCGAGCAGGTGCGGTGGCAGCTCGCGCAAAAAGCGCGATGGACGTGGAAACACCTCTTTACCATGCAGGCGCCGGGTTTCGGCGTGGGTGAGGTAGAGCTTCTGCATGGCGCGGGTGACGCCGACGTAACAGAGCCGCCGCTCCTCTTCGAGCCTGCCCGGCTCTTCCAGGGACATCTTATGGGGAAACAGCCCCTCTTCCACACCGGCAATAAACACCACCGGGAACTCCAGGCCTTTGGCGGAGTGCAGCGTCATTAGCTGTACACTGTCCTCAAACTCCTCGGCTTCGTGGTCGCCAGCATTAAGCGCGGCTTCGGAGAGGAATGCCTCCAGCGCCGCCATGCCTTCGCCCGCCTCAGGTGCTTCAAACACATCGCCTTGGGTAAAGGCGCGGGCGGCGGTCACCAGTTCTTCCAGGTTCTCGACCCGCGCCTGGCCTTTCTCACCGCGCTCACTTTTGTGGTGCTCAATCAGGCCGGTATGCACCGTGACGTGATCGATAATCTCATGCAGTGCCATGCCGGAAGCATCGTTATCGAGCTGCTCAATCAGGTTGGCAAAGGTTTGCACTGCATTGGCCGCGCGGCCTTTCAAGGTGCCATCGTTAATTGCATCGTGGAGCGCCTGCCACAGTTGAATGCCTTGTTCACGGGCGCGCAGGCGAACAATCTCTACCGTCCGTGTGCCGATGCCGCGGGTGGGTACGTTAATCACCCTCTCAAGGGAGGCATCGTCGTCGCGGTTGAGCATCAGGCGCAGGTAGGCCAGGGCATTCTTGATCTCCAGGCGCTCGTAGAAGCGGTGACCGCCGTAAATACGGTAGGGCATGCCTTGACGAATCAGCGTCTCTTCCAGCAGCCGCGACTGGGCGTTGGAGCGGTAGAGAATGGCTATATCGCGGCGATTAAAGCCTTCGTCGACCTTCTCCTTGATGGTGTCGACGATATAGCGCGCTTCTTCCAGGTCGTTAAACCCGGCGTAGATCGAGATCGGCTCGCCTTCGATGCCTTCGGTCCACAGGTTTTTACCCATCCGCTCGCTGTTGTGGCTGATCAGCGTATTGGCGGCTTCCAAAATGGCGCTGGTGGAGCGATAGTTCTGTTCAAGCCGCACGGTATGGGTCTGCGGAAACTCTTGCTCAAAGCGGCTGATATTCTCCACCTTGGCACCGCGCCAGCCGTAGATCGACTGGTCATCATCACCCACCGCAGTCATCGGTGTCTTCATGCCGGTGAGCAGTTTTAGCCAAGCGTATTGCAGGGTATTGGTATCCTGAAACTCATCTACCAGTACGTGACCAAAGCGCTCCTGGTAGTGGTTTAACAGCGCCGGGTTGTCGCGTAGTAGCTCCAGGCTGCGCAGCAGCAGTTCACCGAAATCGACCAGACCACCGCGTTCGCAGGTCAGTTGGTAGCGCTCGTAGAGCTCAACCATTTGACCCATGTAGGCATCGCCATCGACGTTGACCTGATGCGGGCGCAGTCCTTCCTCTTTGCAGCCGGAGATAAAGTGCTGCACCTGGCGGGGCGGATAGCGTTCGTCGTCGATGGAGTAATCTTTCAGCAGCCGTTTGACCAAGCGTAGCTGATCGTCAGAATCGATAATCTGGAAGTGTTGCGGCAGCCGGGCGTCCTGCCAGTGGGTACGCAGCAGGCGGTGGGCGATGGAGTGAAAGGTGCCTACCCACACATGGCGCATCGATATGCTCAGCAGCGCCTCGAGGCGGGTGCGCATCTCCTTGGCGGCTTTATTGGTAAAGGTGACCGCCAGCAGCGCGTAGGGTGACAGCCCTTCGGCCTGCATCAGCCAGGCAATGCGATGAACCAGCACGCGGGTTTTGCCCGAGCCTGCGCCTGCGAGCACCAACAAATTACCTTGGGGGGCGCTCACTGCTTCGCGCTGGGCGGAGTTGAGCTGATCGAGAATCGCCGTGACGTCGTCCATAGTAGCCGCTGCCGGATCAAAAAATAGGCGGCTAGTCTAGCACAGCCAGCGAACTGGCTGTGTATACAGGTTAACGGTTAGGGGTCTTCAGGAAAGCGCAGCGTATTAAGGCTCTTTTTAACCGCTTTAAGCTGTTCGGCGAGTTTCGGGCCGCGGGTTTTGGCCACGCCCACGGCAAGTACATCGATAAGCACCAGGTGGGCAATCCGCGAGCTAAGCGGGGTGTAGATCTCGGTGTCTTCGTGAACATCGATATACAGCGGCAGGCTGACCTCTTCGGCGAGCGGCGAACCGCTGGGGCAAAGGCCAATGACGGTCGCGCCCGCTTCGCGAGCTAGGCGTACGCTGGCGACGAGCGCTTTGGTACGACCGGTTTGTGAAATTGCCACCACCACATCGCCATCGTTCAAGGTCACCGCCGACATATTCTGCATATGCGGGTCAGCGTAGGCGGAGGTGGAAATTTGTAGCCGGAAAAATTTGTGCTGAGCATCAAAAGCCACCGCGCCAGAGGCCCCAAAACCATAGAACTCGACCCGATTGGCCATCGCCAGGGCGTTGACTGCACGGCCCAGGGCGTCGTTATCCAACCGGTCACGAACCGAGAGTAGCGTACCCACCGTCGAGTCGAAGATGCTGTGGGAAAACTCAGCGACCGAGTCGCTATCGTTCATGGAGAACTGCGCGAACTGACTGCCGCTGGCCAGCATTTGCGCCAGCTGTAGTTTGAAGTCCTGAAAGCCATTGCACCCCAGCGCACGGCAAAAGCGCACCACGGTAGGTTCGCTAACGGTGGCTTCGGTGGCCAGATCCACAATGCGCATGTGGATGACCTCTTCGGGGTTGCGCAGCACAAACCGCGCCACTTTTTGTTCGGAGCGTCGAAAGTGCTCCATGCGGCGTCTCATTTCATCAAACAGGGCGCGACTCACGTTCAGCTCCTTGGGTGCTCAACCAACAGGTAATCAACAGTATGCCTTAATGAGTCCATTGGGCCACGAACTATTAGGCAGCCTTCCAACAGCGTTTAAAGGTCGTTAGTCAGTTTTTTTAAGATTGGTCATCATTTTGTCAAGTAGGTTATAGTAATAATTGAAGTGCCGCACTGCATCATAACAGTCGTCACGGATGCAGGTGGACGAAGGCATATTCATCTGGAGGAACGTCGATTATGAGAAACGTCGAACGAATCACCTCGGTTAAAAGCGAATTGCTCGACATCTTTATGAGTATGGAAGTGGATGAGCATGCTCAACGCCAGCGCAGCGCCGCCCAACGCAGCTTAAGAGCGCGGCGGGGCATAGAGCTTCATCGTGAGTTTCAAAAATTATCGCGGGATATCGCCCCCTTGCCCGATGAAGATCGGCAAGAGAGCGAATTGCACTAACTATAAGGCTGCCAAGAGATTAAGTGCGCAACGGTTATCTCTCCACAATCGCGCCGCCCTGCCGATTAGCAGGGCCTTGGCAATAAGCTAAGCGTAAGCTTAGATTAGCCCTGTTACGAACACGGCAATAACGCCAGCGGGCGCTATATAGCGCGCGATGATGTTCCATACGCTCTTGCCGGTCGCTGAAAGACCCAGTTCATCTTCCACGCTGCTGCGCTCCAGGCACCACGCGGTGAATAGAATCGCACCCAGTCCCGTTAGCGGCAGCATTATTTTGCTGGTTAGTGTATCCAGTAAGTCAAACACGCCTAATTCAAACAGCAGCGGCTCGCTCCACACGTTGAACGACAGTAGCGCTGCAATACCCAGTAACCAAGCACCCACACCGGCCACAACGGTAGCCATGACACGGCTCAGCGGCGTGCGCTCTTCAATGAATTCCACCACGGGCTCCAGCAGTGAAATGGCCGACGTTAATGCCGCAAACGTCAGCAGCAAGAAGAACATCAACCCCAAAATCGTTCCGCCTCCCATGTTGCCAAAAGCCAGCGGCAGGGTGACAAAAATCAGTCCAGGGCCCGAAGCGACATCCAAGCTATTAGCAAAGACGATCGGGAAGATGGCTAAACCTGCGCCTAACGCGATGACGGTATCCATGATGATGACCGTGCGGGCGGTTTGCAGCAGATCGATCTCTTTGCCCAGATAAGAGCCGTAAGCCATCATGATGCCCATACCCAATGAGAGGGTGAAGAAGGCGTGACCCAAGGCGGCTAGCACGGTTTCTGCTGTGAGCTTGCTCCAGTCCGGGTTGAACATATACGTCAATGCTTCGCCAAAGTGGCCGGTCGTCATGCCGTAACCGATCAGCACGACCAGCAGCAGTGCGAGGACTGGCATCAGAATGCGTACAGCGCCTTCAAGGCCTTTGGTAACGCCGCGGGCGACAATCCCAATGACCAGCAGCATAAACACCGAGTGACCCAGCAGCAGCAACCCTGGGTTACTCAACATGCCATTAAATAGCGCGCCAATGCCATCGGCATCTTGACCGCTAAAAGCACCGCTCACCGAGTTGACGGTGTAGTAGAGCGACCAGCCGCCAATCACGCTATAAAACGACAAAATCAAGAAGGCCCCGACAATGCCACTGATGCCCACGATGGCCCAGGCTCTTGGCTTTTTAGCCGTGCGCGCCAGCTCTGACATCGTGCTGGCGGGGTTCTTCTGGCCGCGCCGCCCCAAAAGCCACTCAGAGACAAGAATGGGCAAGCCGATCAGCGCGATACAGAGCAAATACACAAATACGAAAGCAGCGCCGCCGCTTTCACCCACCATATACGGAAATTTCCAGATATTGCCTAGACCCACCGCTGAACCAGCGGCGGCCAGCACAAAGGTCATTCGCGATGACCACTGCGCATGCGCAAGCTTCGCCATACATCACCCATTAAGTCGATTGTTGTGTAAGTTACTGCGTGCTGGACACGCTAGTTTTCGGAAAATTGAGTTATTGCCAGCGTACTTTTCCGAAAGTAAGCGCAATTTATCTGATCGACCGCAAGCATGCCAGTTAGCTGACCTAAAAAGGTGGGTTAAAACAGTTGGCTTTGCTTCTCGCCAGCAAAGGGGCCAAGAGCGGGTAAGGGCGTCACTTCTCCTAACGCGTTATAGAGGATACGAGCCATGTGGGGAGACTTGCGGTTATCCGCAGTATGCACAAATAAGAAAGGGGTTTTCCCCTGATTTATCCACAGCTTTAGGCGCTCTTTCCAAGCGGTGAAATAGCTGCTGTTAATCGTTTTGTCAATATGGCCAATGAATCGAATGACAGGAAAATTTGCCGTGGAAAGCACGTGTAGCGGGAGTTTCGGCTTTTCTTGCTGGGCATGGGCCAAGCCCATATGGCCATTTGCCGGGGTTGAGAAGAGCGGGCGTACGTCGAGCATCACGCGATTGGCCGAATAAGTTATCAACAGGCGGTTAAGGGCTGTTTCAGCGGCTCCCTTGTGGAAAAACTCTGGGTGGCGAACCTCTACCGCGCAAGGCAAATGGGCAGGCCAAGCGGCGAGCAGCGCTTCGAGCTGAGGAAGCTCTTGGGGGCCGAAATCCCGTGGTAGTTGCACCATGGTTGGCCCAAGGCGGTCGTGCAGCGGTGCTAGGGCCGCTAAAAATGCCCAAGCCTCCTCTAACCGCGTTAACCGTTGGTCGTGAGTGACGCTGGCAGGTAATTTAAAACAAAAGCGAAAGTGGGACGGTGCCTGACGCGCCCAGGCCGCAATGGTGTCCGGCTTTGGGGTACCGCTATAAAAGGTAGTGTTGCCCTCAACGCTGGAAAACACCGTCGCGTAATCGCTGAGCAGCTCAGTTTTGGCATGGCGGGGATAAAGATTGCCCAGCCAATCTTGATTGGCCCACATAGGCAGGCCTAAATAAAGAGGAAGCGTCATGGATGCCTGCCTGCGTCAACAAGATCGAGCGCTAATCTAACAGGTTTGGGTACCTTCCTGTTAAGGGCTGAGGGCGGCGTGTAAATGGCTTTTATTTATAGCAAGGCGCGGAAAAAGTGAAATTGTTAAAACGGCGATAGCGCTACTATGTAGGTATCACCCTTTATGGGCCGGTATCGCCGTTTACAAACAGGACAGCCCGATGAGTTCAGCTTACGTTAGCAGTGATGAAATTCGCGACCAGTTTTCCCGCGCCATGTCGGCAATGTATCAGCAGGAGGTGCCGCAATACGGCACCTTGCTGTCGCTGGTGGAGGCGGTTAATCAAGAGGTGCTCGCCACTAATCCTGCACTTAACAGTGAATTAAAGCAGAGCGATGAGCTGGCGCGTATCAACGTTGAACGCCACGGTGCTATTCGAGTGGGTAGCCCAGACGAGCTTGCCATGCTACGGCGCATGTTCGCCGTGATGGGTATGGAACCAGTCGGCTACTATGATTTAGCCGCGGCGGGCGTGCCGGTTCACTCCACCGCGTTTCGGCCAGTGGCGGATAGCGCACTTAAGCGTAACCCCTTTCGTGTCTTTACGTCTTTGCTGCGCCTTGAGCTGATCGAAAAGGCGGAACTAAGAGAGCAGGCGAGTGAAATTTTAAAAGCCCGTGATATCTTCACTGCCAACGTCAAAATGCTGGTCGAGCGTTTTGAACAGCAGGGGGGGCTAAGCGCCGACGATGCCAAGCAGTTTGTCCAGGAAGCGTTGGAAACGTTCCGCTGGCACGACAACGCCACGGTCGACTTGGCCACCTATGAGCGTTTGCATGCCGAACACCGTTTAATTGCCGATGTGGTCTGCTTCCGCGGCCCGCACATAAACCACCTAACGCCGCGAACGCTGGATATTGATGAAGTGCAGCGGCGCATGCTCAGTGTGGGCATTAACCCCAAAGCGACTATTGAAGGCCCGCCACGTCGCGACTGTCCGATCCTGCTACGCCAAACCAGCTTTAAAGCGCTGGAGGAGACGATTGCTTTCGCTGACGATGTTGAGGGTAAACACACCGCCCGCTTTGGCGAAATCGAACAGCGTGGCATCGCATTAACGCATCAAGGGCGAGCGCTATATGATCGCCTGCTGGCAACTGCCCAAGAAGAGTCGCCCGCAGCAGCCAGTAATGATGCCCATCAAACGCATTTATCGGACGTATTTAAAGCGTTTCCCGATGCGTATGAAATACTGCGCCGTGAGGGGTTAGCGTTTTTCCACTACCAGGCGGTTCCGGGAGCGTCTGTGCAAGGGCCGGTTTCAGTTGAGCAGGTGGATAGCTTGATCGAACAAGGCGTCCTCAGCGTTATCCCCATGATTTATGAAGATTTCTTACCCGTAAGTGCGGCCGGTATCTTTCAATCCAACCTGGGTGGAAGCAGTCATGATCATTACGCCAGCAGCGCAAGCCAGCAGGCATTTGAGCAGGCCCTGGGGAGAGCCGTCATCGATGAAATCGAGCTGTATGCCCAGCGCCAGGAAGCATCGCTTGAACAGGCGCTGGCGCAGTTGGCGGGTTAAGTGATAGAACAGACAGCTAGGTCAATCTATCCACTAACCCATAAGGTTGAAGAGAGTTATGAGTCAAGGAAAGGTATTGGTATTACATGGCCCCAATCTGAACTTGCTGGGTAGTCGTCAGCCAGAAATATATGGGTACGATACGTTAGACGACGTGAATAACATCCTGCGGGAGAAAGCGGTGATGGCCGACTGGGACATCACTTGCCTGCAGAGCAATCATGAAGGCGAACTAATCGATGCCATTCACGCCGCACGCCTGGATGGCACCCAAGCGATTATTATTAACCCCGCTGCCTACACGCATACCTCAGTGGCCATTCTTGATGCTCTCAATGCTTTTGATGGCAAAGTGATTGAGGTGCATTTGTCTAATGTGCATAAGCGGGAAGCGTTTAGGCATCACTCTTACGTCTCGCTGCGCGCTGATGGAGTGATTGCCGGGCTAGGGGTTCAAGGCTATCGAGCTGCGCTAGAGGCAGTGATGGTTGGATCTAATTAATATGCGCTCTTACTTGAGCTACTTTTTTTTGTAAAACAGGTAAGTAAACATTAATCAACGTATCAAGATCGACCCGAGCAGCGTTAGTGCTGATATTGATCGCGCCCATTAAATGCTGCTTGGCGTCGTAGACAGGAACGGCAATGGAGCGCAAACCTGAGTCCAGCTCTTGATCAGAAATCGCATAGCCCTGCTGCCTGGCACTGATTATCTGACTGCGTAATTCATTAACATCGGTCACCGTTTTATCCGTGTAAGGCTCAAGAGCAACCGACGATAGGAAGTGATCAAGATCCGCCTCGCTGAGCTGGGCCAGCAGTATGCGTCCCATGGACGTATGTGCCGCTGGCAGCCTTGTTCCGACAGATAGCGTAATCGCCATCAAGCGATGTTTGGCTGCCGAGCGGGCGACGTAAATCACATCGCTGCCATCTAGCACACCAAGGGAGGAAGATTCGCCGGTTTCGGCGGTAATGTCTTCTAAATGTTGCTGAATAACATCCCGGTAATTATTCGCCGATAAAAAGGCATAGCCGAGCTGTAGCACGCGGGGCGCCAATTCAAAGTAGCGTTGCTGTTTTCGTACGTATCCCAGTGCATGCAGTGTGAGCAAGAAACGCCTGGCTTTTGCTCTGTTCATCCCCGTGCGCGCGGCGACTTCGCTTAGTGTCATACGCGGGTGCTCATGATCGAATGCCTGAATAACTTCCAGGCCGCTAGCAAGCGCCGTTACAAAGTCGCGACTGTCTTCACTCAGCATTTCTTCCTGCATTTTTACTATCCATTGTTCTGAAACGAGAGGTAAAAGATTAGCGTAAAAAAGTTCGCAGTGCGAACGTGAGTCACCCTTTCAGCCAACTATCTCGCCTCTTACTACTAAAGTTGTGTTTTTTAAAGGGTTAGCAACAACGTAATCTCCAGCTAGATGTTACGAATATGTGTACGCCTTACGAACAATAATTAAGTATAAGCAATCGCTTAGCAACGCACAGGAAGATAACAATGAATAAACTCCTTAGCGCATCATGTCTGGCTGCCTTCGGTAGCGCTCTGGCACTGGGCCTAGCGGTTTCCTCCGCCAGCGCCAATGAGTGGCCTACTGACGATATTCGTCTTGTCGTCCCCTACGCCCCTGGTGGCACCACGGATGTATTATCCCGCCGGGTCGCGGATCTTCTTCAGCAAGAGCTTGATGCTAACGTGGTTGTGGAGAATCGCCCTGGAGCGGGTTCTACGGTGGGCACCGGTCGTCTTGCCCGCGGTGGGCGTGACGCCGACCATACGATTCTGATGGCATCACCCGGCCACACTATCGGTGCAGCTATTTATCCCGATCTTAGCTACGATCCCGTCGAAGATTTTGTCTTCCTGCAGAACATGATCGATATCCCCAATGTCATGGTGGTGCCTGCCGATAGCCCTTATGAAAGTGTCGTTGAGTTCGTTGAAGCCGCAAAGGAAGAGAACATGACCTTTAGCCACAGTGGCGTGGGCAGTTCCATCCATATGTCCGGTGAGCTATTCAAGACGCTGACAGAGACCAATATGACGGCAGTGCCTTTTGCCGGCAGTGGTGCGGCGCTTCCTGCGCTATTGGGCGGTGATGTCGATGTCTCCTTTGAGAACATGCCGACTGTCCTTTCGCATATTCGCTCAGGTGATTTGCGTGCTCTGGCGGTTACCTCTGCTGAGCGGTCAGAGTATTTGCCTGATGTACCCACGCTATCGGAAGTGGGCGAGTATAACCTCGACCAGTTCGTCACAACGGCATGGTTTGGGCTGGTGGCACACAGCTCTTTCCCTGAAGAGGCGCAAAACGTTATGCGGGATGCCCTGGCTAAGGTGATGGAGCGTGAAGAGTTTGTGGACTTTGCTGATCAATTGGGCGCCGAACCGGGTCAGGTGTCTGGCGAAGAGTTCAAGCAGTTTATCGCCGATGAAGTCGAACGTTGGGAAGGCGTTGCACAGCAGGCCGGTATTAGCCAGTAACTAGCTACTCTTCCGTTATAACAGAGAGGCGAGGGCCGCTACCCTCGCCTCTCTTGTTGCCCAGGAGAAGGCCGCGATGACACCCTCGGGTTCCAAGCGCAGAGTGAAAATAAAAGATACCAGCGACCTCATCACCGGCATTGTATTGCTGGGGTTTGCCATAGTGTTGGTCTTTTATCTGGTACCCAACTATATAAACGAACCGCCAATCCTACAAAACCCCATGATGTCGCCGCGATGGCTGCCGACGATTATCGGCTGGCTGATCCTGCTGTTTTCGGTTCTGCTTATTCTTCAGGCCTTCATTATGGAACAGAGAGCCGAGGAGGATGAGCGGGCGATTGAGAAAGGCTCTACGCGGCGTTTCGTGCTAATGGTGTTGTCACTGGTGATATATGTTGCCTTGTTTGAGGCGATGGGTGCCGTGTTCTGCGGTATTTTGGCAACACTCGTTCTTTTCGTAGCACACCCGGTTCGCACCTGGTGGGTATATAGCCTGGCATTTCTGTTTCCTATTATTGTGACGCTCTTATTTGTAGAAGTAATGAACGTGCCACTACCGATAATGCCGCTCGGTTTCTGATTCGCTACTTATTTTTCTGGGTGTCCTATGGAAAACTTTTCGGAAGTGGTTGGTATATTCTTTAGCCTGGATAACTTTCTGGCCATCGCCGTAGGGGTGGTGATCGGCGTGGTGGTGGGTTCCATTCCTGGTTTAACCGCCACCATGGCGGTGGCCTTGGCACTCCCTTTTACCTTCTCCATGCAGCCAGTTGCCGCTATCCTGCTGCTGGTAGGCATCTATAAGGGGGGGATGTACGGTGGCTCGATTACTGCCATTCTAATCAGAACCCCGGGCTCCCCCGCTTCGGCCTGTACCTTGCTAGACGGCTATCCGATGGCTCAGCAGGGGCATGCAAAAAAAGCGCTAAAGGCTGCGCTTTACTCATCGGTTATTGCCGATTTTATCTCCAACATAGCGTTGATCTTTTTTGCCGCCTACTTGGCCAAAATTGCACTGAACTTCGGGGCTCCCGAATTTTTCTGGCTGATCTGTTTTTCGCTCACCATTATCATCTCGCTAGCCAGCGGCTCTATGATCAAGGGCTTGATGGCAGCGCTGCTAGGTATTTTGTTATCCATGGTAGGGCTGGATGAGGTCTTCGGTTCCCAGCGGCTGACCTTCGACAGCTACAACCTGATGGACAGCATCTCCTTTATCCCCCTGTTGATCGGCCTGTTTGCGATTCCAGAAATCATCGAGTTTTATCGTAAGAAAGCGATCCCGCATATTAAGGCGAAGGCGAGTGGTGCGGGTTTGGCTTTCTCTGAACTCAAGCGTTGTATGAAAAGCATTGTGCGAGGTAGCTTAATTGGCGTGATTATTGGCGCCATCCCCGGCACCGGGGCGACGGCGGCAGCCTTCATCTCCTACAGCGATGCCCGTCGGCGTTCTCCTAACAGAGCAAATTTCGGCAAGGGCGAGGTAGAAGGGGTGGCCGCGGCTGAGGCCGGTAACAATGGCGTTGCTGGGGCAACGCTAATTCCGCTGTTATCGCTCGGTATTCCAGGGGATGTTATCACCGCTATTATCCTGGGGGCTTTTATGGTGCACGGGTTAACCCCTGGCCCACTTATGTTCCAGGAAAACCTGTCGCTGATCTATGCGCTGTTCCTGGGGATTATGTGCAGCTCGGTCATCCTGCTGGTGGTGGGTAACGTTGCCATCAAGTACTTCTCGTTAATTGCTGATATCCCCAAGTCAATTCTCTTTCCTATCGTCTTGATGTTCTGTGTTTACGGCGCCTATGCGGTCAATAACGCCACGTTCGACGTGTGGCTGATGCTGGCTTTTGGGGTGTTGGGATATATCTTCAATCGTGTCGCCATACCGGCGGCGCCGTTTCTGATTGGCTTCATTCTGGGGCCGATGTTCGAAGACAACCTACGTCGTTCTCTACTCATCGGCTCCAACGACCTCTCGATCTTTGTGCGCGGGCCGATTACCTGGGCATTCATCGCGCTGACCGTGGGTTCCATCGGCCTGGCCGTTTATCGCTTTGCCGCCTCCCGACGTGGCGCGCGGAATAGCACTGACGAGTTACGCCAAAGCTGAGTTAACCGACCGTCACTCCACCGCAGACAAACAGCGTCTGGCCGGTAATAAAGCTGCTACGCTCGTCGCAAAAGAAACTGACAGCCTGGGCCACGTCTTCAGGTTGTCCCATTCGGCTTAGCGGAATGTTATCGATGATACGTCGGGCGCGCTCAGAGTCGGGCGGGTTGTTTTGCCAGAAGGCACTAGTGGCGATAGGGCCGGGTGCCACGCAGTTGACCGTAATACCGTGCTCAGCAAGCTCCAGCGCCCAGGTGCGGGCCATGGACTGCAGTGCCCCTTTCGTTGCGCTGTAGATAGTGCGCGCCTCTTTACCGAGCACCACACGACTGGCATTCATGACGATACGGCCCAAGCCCTGTGCCTTTATAGTGGGCAGTAGCGCTTGAGTGCAGACCAGCGCAGAGCGCACGTTCAGATGCATGAGCTTATCGAAGTCCTCAAGCCGTGCCTCTTCAAGTAGCGCTGGTGCCACAACACCCACATTATTGATCAGCCGGGACACCGCATATCGTTCGGCGATTTCCTCCATCACCCGGCGAGTAGCGCTGGCGTCGGCAAGGTCGACCTGGTAGGCGTCTTCTTGTAAAGAGTCGGCCTTCGGCGCGACGATATCCGCCACGATAACGCGATAGCCATCCTGTTGAAGTCGTAAAGCAATGGCTTGGCCAATATTTCTAGCCCCGCCGGTAACCACGGCGCAGGGCTGTTGTGAGGTTTTGTCTTGATAAGAATGTTGGCCCATTTTTTATTGTCCTTATGTACGGTAAGTGTTTGTTTTTTAGAGTTTTAAAACGCTAGCATTCCTGAGAGTGACATCAGCCCGATGATCAGGCTAAGCGTAAAGAACGAAGCGACTGTCGCCACCAGCATTGCCGCAGCGCTAACGCCGCCTAAACCATAGCGCTGGCCAAACAGGGGATAAATACTGATCATCGGCGCGGCAGCAAACAGCAAGGCACCGGCCATATAAAGCGGATCAATGCCTGGAACAAAATAGAAGGCGATGAAGATGAGCAGGGGGTGAATAATCAGTTTGCCGATGACAATTTGACCTACGTCGCTCGCCATACCTTTAACCTGCAGGCCAAAGAGCGCGCCGCCGATCACAAACAGCGCCGCTGGGCCCGCTGCTTCGGCCAGCATATCAATGGCTTTAAAGAGTGGTAGCGGAAGCGAAAAGCCTGTAACGGCTATGCTAATGCCGATTAATAAACCTAGCAGCACCGGGTTTTTTATTAAGCTTAGGGCGGTCTTCTTAACGGTTCTCCATACGCTAGCACCTTGGTGGTTACCCATTTCGGCCAGAATCAGTGCTGCGGGAAGAACCAGCAAGTTTTCAACGAGCATATTGAGCGCTAACAGCACCGCCGCAGGCGAACCGATGACCATGGCGGCCACGGGATAACCCACAAAGCCGCTATTGGCGGCCGCCATGCCGAGCGCCTGCATGGCGCTGGCGTTGAGTGGTTGGCGCTGTAGTTTTAAGCAGAGCAGGAACCCTGCACCGAAAACGGCGATAGAGCCCAGCCCGTAAGCCACCAGATAGTTGAGCTTGAAAACCTCTTCGAGAGGTTGCTGGGTGAGCGCGCGAATCACGAGCGCGGGCAGCGCGCAGTAGAGCACAAAGACGCCCACCCCCTGCATCTGATCGCGCTGGATAATGCCGCTCCATCTCGCTATATATCCCAAGCCAATAAGTAGGAATATGGGCGTGGTAATCCCAAGTATAGCGAGCATAGCGGCCCCTTAGCGCATGAAGGCAATTGGTTAAGTTCGAATAACGAATAAGTGTACGCTATTTCTCTGGCGCTTCATGGCATGGAGTGAGCAGAAGGCGAGACAAGTTGCTCAATATAGTGTGTACGCAGCGGTATCACATGCGGATCGATCTGTTCAGAGGTGATGCAATCGATGTTTTCATCCCGCAGAAGGTTAGGATCAAACAGCAGCATCTTGAGCGCTGCTGTTAGTTTCCGCTTCCAGTCGCTGCTGCGCGGTGACGCGCACAAAGGCATTGGGTGCGCCCAGCCCTTGGTAACCTTCACGCTGCACCAGCTCGAAGAAGAACGCCTGGCGGCCGGGTTGGGTATACAGTTGATGGAAGTCACCGTCGCCATCCTGATCAAAGAGAATGTGGTGTTCTTGCATCCATTGCAGGGTTTGCGCCGGTAGGTCGAAGCGCGCGGCTAGGTCGCGGTAGTAGTTACCGGGAATCGGCAGTAGCGGCGTGCCCGCCTGCCGCAGCCCTGCGCTGGTGTCACGCATGGCGCTGGTGCGCAGGGCGACATGGTGAATTCCCGAGCCACCGTACTGGCGCACAAAGCGGTTGCTGGCGGTATCCGGCGAGGCACTGGCGTTAAGCGCCAGGCGAAAGCGGCCGTTATAGTTCTGCAGCACCTGGCTCTGGATCAGCCCG
>NZ_JPUA01000010.1:0-42861 GCF_002211105.1 Halomonas campaniensis
GTGCAGTACCGAAATCAGGCCTTGGCCGCTTAGTTTTTCACTGTCCAAGTTTATGGGGTCAGTTCACTGGGTTGCCCGTTTTTATTGGTGGGCTGATAAATAGCCTTCAACACCACATATCTTTTAAGGGCGTGTCAGGGCGATAGTGGGTGGCAATTTGCGCCTGCAGCAGCTCTGCGGTGGCCAGCGCATCGACCAGGGCATGGTGCCCCTGGTAAGCAGGTAAGCCGTAGCGCTCACGGCTTGCGTGCAGGCGGATGGAAACCGGTGGGCGACCCAGCCAGCGGCGAAAACGCGCCCATAGGGTTTGGCGATGCAGCCGCGCTTCCAGCGACATAGTATCAATCATCGGAAACAGCACCCCTTCCCCACGCCGGGTTTTGACCGCCGCGTTCAAAAAGGGCCGTTCAATATTGCGAAAATGCACCACCACCAGGCGACCTGCTAACTGGGCCAGCAGCGCGTCCAGGATCTCTTCCAAGTCCGGTGCCTGGGCGATCTCTGAGTGGGTAATATGGTGGTAGGTAATTGAGGCTTCCGCCAGCGGTCGCGAAGGGTTCACGACCCAATAGCGCCGCTCAGCCAATTTAATACGATTTAACGTAAAAGGTACAAGGCCGATACTGACAATCGCATGTCGCCTCTCATCCAGCCCCGTGGTTTCCATATCCAGCGCCACCATGGGCACTTCGGAAATAGGTGTTTCAGGGTCAGGCAACGGCGTACCAAAAAATTGCTGAAGCGCAGGATTTTTCGCCTGTTGAGCCCGCTGGGCCATATAGCCCGTCCAGTCGGCCTGGGTGATTTTCTGACGTGGGCGTATACCGAACATCTTAACGCCCCTGCCGCTGGGCGGGCATAGGGTAGCGGTATTTCAGAAACTTTTGCGCGTTGCTCAACACCTGGAAAGCGTCTTTAAGGGTGTGCCGTTCGCTATCCGCCACGTTTTCAGGCTCAATATTGTTATCCGGCAGACGATCCTCCTGAAGATCGATCATTTGATGGCGAATCCGCGACATACATAAAAATTCAAATGCGTAGCTCAGCTTGTCGCTCATACCATTAGCCAATAGCTGAGTATTGCTGATGTCATTTAAACGCTGAAATGAGTTTTGCGCTTTGGAGCCGCAGGCCAAGGCGTGAATACGCACCAAATCCACCATCGGCGCCGTACCGCGGCGCTTCAAGTTGATCGAGTTGTTGTGCTTACCATCCTGCTCCATCACAAAGGTGCGGAAAAACCCCAGCGGTGGCGTACGGTTCAGGGCGTTGCGCGCCATGGCTGCTAAAAACAGCGGTGATTTTGGCGCTGTTTCGGCAATCAAATCCTGCAGCGTTTCTACATAGAGATCCTCGCCGTAGCAACTATCCAGATCAAAGAAAATCGAACTGTGAAGCAGTCGTTCAGGCGTTGGTTTGGCCATCCAATCCTGAAAATAGCTCTTCCAAACGCTGAGCGGCTGACGCCATTGAGCGTTGGTCGCCATAACATCGCCTTTACAATAGGTATAGCCGCAGGCATCCAAGCCATCGCTGACAATTTTTGCCAGTGCGTAAAAGTAGTCGTCATGCTGCTCAGGAACAAAGTCATCAGAGAGAATCAACGCATTATCCTGATCCGTGACGATGCTCTGCTCATTGCGGGCCATGGAGCCATTGACCATAAAGCAGTAAGGCACCGGCGGCGGGCCCAGTTCCGCTTCAGCCATTTCCAGCAACCGCCTAGTAAAGCTGCGTCCGATCGTGGAAAGGGCGCTACCCACCATTTGCGAATTAGCCCCCTCCTGCACCATACGCACAAACGCCGCGCTCACATCCGGCGCCAAGCGTGCCAGCCCCTGGGCGCTGGACTGATGAAAAATATTGCTGACCAGGTAGAGGCCGCTATGGGTCTCGTAGCGGATAATATCCGAAAGGTGCACCACGCCCACCGGGCGTTGACGATACAAGACAGGGAGGTGATGTACGTTACTGCGCAGCATCGTCAGCATGGCCTCATAAACAGAGGCGTCCGATTGAATGGTGATTAGCCTTGAGGAAACCACTTCACCGACCGCGGTTTGCGGCGATAGCCCCTCGGCCACCACGCGGGTACGAAAATCGCTGTCGGTTAAAATCCCGCACATCTGCCAAGTCTGGCCTTCACTATCTTTGAAACTGTAGCGTGGGTTATCACTTCCCTCTTTTATTACCAGCAGTGCGGATGCTTGCGCTTCGCTCATCTGCTGCGCGGCGTGCTGAACGCTGGTAGACGTTTCCACCATTACCGGATAGCGGGTCAGCAGTTTGCGTATCCGGGTGACCATCATATCGTTGGACTTCTTCTGCTGCTCGGCAGCGCTCTCAAGACGCGGTCGTTCCAGCTCTACGAAATCAGCAAAGTGCTCATCCTCCTCACACAGCCGAAGGAAGACCGCCTTGGGAATAAAGTAGATCAGGGTATCTTCAATCGCCTGAGCGGGAAAACGCACTTTATGGTTACGCAGCAAGCTAAAGTGACCAAAAATATCGCCCTCACCCAAGCGGTTATACAGCTCTCCCTGGCTACGATAAACTTCCACGGCGCCACTGCGGATATAGCAAAGATCATTGAGCATCTCGTTGAGCGCCAATATGCTGCTGCCGGTTTTGAAGTAGCTCACTTCCACCTGCTCAGCAATGGCATCCAGGAGATCATCCGACAACCCATCAAAAGGGGGAAACCGCCCCATATGTTGGCGTATTTCTAACAGCTCGACATCCATACGGACTCCTTGGGCTTGCCGGACAATAGGCGGGATAACCAACGCGTTATCTAAAGTGTGGCGGGAAGGCTAAGTCAGGTAAACCCCTCCCAGTATAATAAAACTATCCTGAAGTTGAATGACCCATAAAAAAAGCCCGGTGCAGTTAAGCACCGGGCCTTGTGGTCGAAGTCATGTAGGCTGCTAGATAAAGGTTGCTATATAAGCAATACCAACATTCGCAATAATGACCTCGATCGCGTTCAGCAAGTACGACTTACGACTGGTTAGCCATTTCCTGCACGCGCTGCATCATTTCCGGGTCTTGTTGAATAGATTGACCAATAGCGTTGAAGGTATCAACATCTAGGCCGCTGTCTTCAACTACTTCAATCATGCGGTCATTAGCTTCGGTGCGCACTTCCTGTTGCGCTGATTCATCTTCCGCTTCCTGCAGACGCTGGGTATATTCCTGGGAAATAACCGCAATTTCTTGAGAAGCATCGGCAAACTGCTGGAGCTGATCGTCAGAGAAATCCTGGGCAGGTGCTTGCTGGGTTGCCATAGGATCTTGTGCAGCGCCTTGCTCTTCTTGGGCGTGGGCAGTAGCTGTCATCAGGCCGGTCGCGAGCAGGGCAGCGGAGAACAGAGCAGTCATACGTTGCATAAAAGAAACCTCAGTATTGCGTTGTGTATGTGCCCACTGTGACGCGCCGTATTCAACCAGGTTCAATTTTTTATGTAAAAGCTAGTAACAAAAAGAACATAATGTATCAAAAAATCGAATTACGCACGCCACTACGGAAAGCACATGTATAGCAAATTCAAAAGTTTACGTCACGAAAACCTATCCTCGGCAGGGCTTGCCGCCATGCCAGCACTTTTTGTGCTGCTTTGGAGTACCGGCTTTATCGGCGCTAAATTCGGGCTGCCGTATGCAGAACCCTTTACGTTCCTGTTTATTCGCTTTGTACTCACGCTACTGCTGCTGATTCCACTGGTAGTAGTGATGCGAATACCCTGGCCATCATCACCCAGGTTATGGACACATATCGCAATATCGGGTTTTCTAGTTCATGGGGCCTACTTGGGGGGTGTCTTCTATGGTATTTACCTGGGCATGCCCGCCGGTTTAGCAGCGCTACTGGTCGGGCTTCAGCCGCTCCTGACCGCCGCTTTCGCCGGGCCACTGTTAGGCGAGCAGCTCGTTTGGCGTCAATGGTTAGGGCTAGGACTGGGCCTAATAGGTATCAGTCTAGTGCTGGGTAGTAAGCTTGAGGTGGGCGAGTCACTGTTTGATGGTTTCGGGATTAGCGCTCTGCTGTGTGTCACCGCAGCCTTGATGGGGATTTCACTAGGTACTCTCTATCAGAAGAGGTACTGCACCAGTATGCCGCTACTTTCCGGGGCAGTGATTCAATACTTGGCGGCGGGCGCTCTCCTCGGGATAGGGGCGCTGTTATTTGAGAGCCGCCAAGTGGAGTGGAGCAGCACCTTTCTCCTCACCTTGGGTTGGCTGGTGTTGATTCTCTCAATTGCCGCTATCCTGTTACTCATGGCCTTGATTAAAAAGGGGGAAGCTTCACGTGTGGCAAGTCTTTTTTATCTTGTGCCACCGGTCACAGCGCTTCAGGCGTGGTGGCTTTTTGACGAACGCCTTCCCCTGCTAGGACTTATGGGGATGTTGGTTGCTATTACTGGGGTGGTGATGGCGATTAGACGATGATGCGCTTTTTATAATTAACGCGCTCTTAATAATTAACGACAGCTGTAGACCAGGGCTTGGATTAAACATGTCAGCACACCATCACTGTGCGAGAGTGAACGGACACTGTAACCGTTGCGACTCTCCGGTACCTTTTGCATTCACGATGGCATTTCAACCGATCGTCAATGTCAGTCAGCGACAAATTATTTACTACGAAGCGTTAGTACGCGGCCCCAACGGTGAGCCCGCTTTGTCAGTACTAGACCAGGTGACCGATGCATTGATGTACCGTTTTGACCAAGCGTGTCGCATCAAAGCGATTGAACTAGCCAGCGAACTGGGCATGCGGGAACGGCTCTCAATCAATTTTCTGCCCAATGCCGTTTACGAACCACAGGCGTGCATTCAAGCCACCCTGGAAACAGCCCATCGGGTTGGCTGGCCCACCGAGCGGCTCAATTTCGAAATTATCGAAACCGAGCGGGTCAAAGACCGCATTCATATGCGCACCATTATTGAGAGCTATCGCGAAATGGGCTTAACCACTTCGCTGGATGACTTTGGTAACGGTTACGCCAACCTCGACCTGTTGACCGATCTGCGACCTGATACGCTAAAAATCGATCGTGACTTGGTAATGGAGTGTGATAGCGACAAGCGCCGCCAAGCCATATTGCGTAGCTTAGTGGCACTAGCAGAAACACTGGGTACAAAGCTGATTGCTGAGGGCGTGGAAACCCGTGAGGAGTCGCGCTGCCTGCTGACGCTAGGCATTCCCATGCAACAAGGCTATTACTTCTCCCATCCCAACCTAGAAGCACTGGCGGAGATTGATGACGCTAAATATGACTAACGGGGCTAAAAACAGCTATAGATGCTGTAAGTAATCAGCTCCACCTAAGTTACGCATCTGCTGGCGAATCCACTGGCTTCGCCGCTCAACCTGGGCATCGGGACGTGCGGCACTGCGCGTCAGGGGGCTAGGTAAGATAGCCGCGAGAAGGCTTGCCTGACGTTCAGTTAACGAATTAGAAGAGACGCCGAAATAGTGCTGAGCAGCAGCTTCCAGCCCAAATACACCGCGATCCCACTCGGCGACGTTGAGATAGACCTCCAAAATACGCTGCTTGCTCCAAAGTATTTCTATCAGCAGCGTAAACCACGCTTCTAACCCTTTGCGCGTCCAACTGCGGCCTGTCCATAGAAAAACGTTTTTCGCTGTTTGCTGACTCAAGGTACTGGCACCACGCAGTCGCCCCCCATCTTGGCTGGCCTGCAACGCGCGACGCAGTTCGACAAGGTCAAACCCCTGATGATGCGGAAAGCGCTGATCCTCTGCCGCAATCACTGCCAACTTGGCATTAGGAGAGAGCGAATCCCATCCCCGCCACTCGCGCTGTATGCGAATCGGATTGCTTTGGATCCAGCTCTCTATTTTGCGCTCGACCATCACCATTGAGCCCGGAGGAGGAACGACCCGGAACAGCAGTACCAGCGCAACTGACAGCAGCACAAACGCTAAAACGCCGCGCCAAACAATCCGCCATAGCAGGCGCATAAAACGACGCAGCGAGCGATTGAGCATCTCGTTATCCTTAACGCTTCATGAGGTGGTCTGCATGATAGCGCAGATGATCCTCAATGAACGAGGCTATAAAGAAGTAACTGTGATCGTAGCCCGGTTGACGACGCAGTGTTAACGGGTGATCGTGCTCTTCGCAAACGGCTTCTAAACGCTCTGGCTGAAGCTGCTCCTCCAGGAATTGATCTGCTTCACCTTGATCGATAAACAGACGTTGGCGTGATGCGCCGTTGGCCACCAGCTCACAAGCATCATACTGGCGCCAGCGAGCTTGATCATCCCCCAGGTAGGCGTTAAACGCCTGCTGCCCCCAAGGACAGTTCATCGGATTGACCACTGGTGAGAAAGCCGACACGGAACGGAAACGCCCGGGGTGACGTAGCGCCAGAATTAATGCCCCGTGCCCCCCCATTGAGTGCCCGCTAATCGATTCACGCCCATTGACCGGGAAGTGCTGACGCACCACGGAAGGCAACTCCTCAATCACATAGTCATACATGCGATAGTGAGACTTCCAGGGAGACTCGGTGGCATTCACGTAAAAACCGGCCCCAGAGCCTAAATCATAGCTTTCATGCTCCCCGGGCAAATCGGTACCCCGTGGGCTAGTATCAGGGCACACAATCGCCACGCCCAGCTCAGCGGCAATACGGTGAGCGCCCGCTTTCTGCATGAAATTTTCGTCGTTACAGGTAAGTCCCGAAAGCCACCAAAGCAGCGGCACGCGCTCGTTTTCTGCCTGAGGCGGCAAGTAAACAGCGAAGATCATGTCGCAATCCAGCGCACGGGAGTAGTGGCGGTAGCGCTTATGCCAGCCACCGAAACTACGGTTGGCAGACACCAGTTCTAAAGTTTCACTCATGCTCATGGGCAGGTTCCTTTAAATGCAGCAAACGCGGCAGGTCTGTCCCACCGCGTTTTAAACGTTCTTACTATACTACTTAATAATGCTAGACCTAGTAGTGCACAGGGTAATTGACTACTTATAAAAACCCCTTATAAGAGAGTGCCAGGGTAAGTTGGAGCGAGGGTCTTTTGACAAGGATGTCAAAAGTAGCGCCCATGGATGGGTTCACAGCGCCCTCGCGGAAACTTGCCCTGGCAGGCACCTAATCGTGCTGAGCCTAGTAATGCAGCACGGTACGAATGCTCTTACCTGCGTGCAACAGATCAAAAGCTTCGTTGATCTTCTCGAACGGCATATCGTGAGTAATAAAGTCGTCGATATTGATTTCACCGTTCATATAACGGTCAACATAACCCGGCAATTCGCTACGGCCTTTTACACCGCCAAAGGCAGAGCCCTTCCAGACCCGCCCGGTGACCAACTGGAATGGGCGGGTCGAGATCTCTTCGCCAGCGCCGGCGACACCAATCACGATCGACTCACCCCAGCCTTTGTGGCAACACTCCAGCGCCGAACGCATCACGTTGACATTGCCGATACACTCAAAGGAGTAGTCAACGCCGCCATCAGTCAAATCGACAATGACCTGCTGGATGGGGTCTGAGTACTCTTTCGGGTTCACAAAGTCGGTGGCGCCAAACTGCTTGGCCAGCTCGAATTTATCAGCGTTGACGTCGATAGCAATAATACGCCCCGCCTTGGCCATTACCGCGCCTTGAATAACGGCCAAACCGATAGCCCCGAGACCAAACACCGCCACCGTGGCGCCCGGCTCTACTTTAGCGGTATTCAGCACCGCACCGATACCGGTAGTCACACCACAACCCAACAGACAGATTTTATCCATGGGCGCTTCTTTGGAAACCACCGCCAAGGAGACTTCAGGTAGCACGGTGTACTCACTAAACGTGGAGGTACCCATATAGTGATGGAGCATCTTGCCATCGAGTGAGAAACGCGAAGTACCGTCAGGCATTACCCCTTTACCCTGGGTAGCGCGCACGCTACCACATAAGTTGGTTTTACCCGACAGACAGAACTTGCACTTGCCGCACTCGGCTGTGTAAAGCGGAATCACATGGTCGCCTGGCTTAAGGCTAGTGACGCCCTCGCCTACTTCCTGAACAACGCCGGCGCCTTCATGGCCCAGCACGGCAGGGAAATTACCCTCTGGATCAGCGCCGGAGAGCGTGTAAGCGTCGGTATGGCAGACGCTCGTGGCGGCCATTTTAACCAGCACTTCCCCAGCCTTCGGGCCTTCCACATCAATCTCAACCAGTTCAAGCGGCTTGCCCGCTTCCAGTGCAACAGCTGCGCGTGACTTCATTTTGACTCCTAAATGTACGTTACTTCAGAAAAACTAAGACGTTACTTATCAGTGGTTACCGGGCCGAATTCAATCGGCAACCAGCGATAGCCTTGGTCATCTTTGGTGATATGACCAATACCAGGAAATGGCATATGGGCACCAGCCACCCAGTGTTTATCTTCAACCGCGCTTTCGAGCACGCTTTCCCGGGTACGAACGGCCTGCTCGGGGTCAGAATCAAACTCAATGGCCACAGTGGGATCGGCAAATTGAACGCCGTAGCTGTGCACTACGTCCCCCCATACCAGCATGGCGTCATCATCGCTGTTGAGCATAAAGCTTGAGTGCCCGGCGGTGTGGCCATGAGTATCTTGGGCAACGATACCCATTAGCACTTCATCACCTGCCGTGAAGGGATTGAAACGACCAGCCTCCTGATAAGGCGCTATCGCCTCTTGGGCCATGGTAAAGAAGGCCTGGGCAGACTCAGGTGCCGCTGCTGCACGCTCCTCATCCAGCCAAAAGTCAGCATCTGCCTGGCTGGCACGCAGTTCAGCATTGGGATAAACCGCTTCACCCTCCTCATTGGCCAAACCACACACGTGGTCAGGATGCAGATGAGTCATCAACACCGTGTCGACATCCTCCGGCGAGTAGCCAGAAGCACGTAGGTTACTCTCTACCTGGCCCAAGGAGGGGCCAAAGCAGGCAGCCGAGCCAGCATCGACCAGCACAAGGTTCTCGCCAGTGTGAATAAGAAAGGCATTAACCGCAGTTTGCATGCCACTCTCTGCATCGATAAATAGCGCATCCAAGTGGCGGAGAATCTCTTCTTGCTCCATGCCTTTTAGCAAGGAGGTATCAATAGCCGTATGACCATCGTATAGAGCGGTCACCTCATACTCCCCGACCATCATTCGAAACCAGCCCGGCGCTTGCTCCTGCTGCTGAGTGGGTAGCTCTGCTTGGGCAGTGACTGCCCAGCCAGCACTCACGGCCACTGCCAAGGCACCACGCGACCATTGAGATAAGGATATAGACATAAGCAAAAGGCTCCATTCATAAGCTACCGATGGTAACAGTGTAGGCCAGCTAGGCGGCCTTGATAAACCGGGATACACTCACAAGATTATTGCCACACAGCAACAATCGCCATTGACCCAGGGAGCTAGCATGCAGCACTGGAGCCGTATCGAAGCCTTTGTCGAGGTGGTGCGTTTAGGCACCTTCTCTGCTGCGGCCCGTCACCTGAAGGTATCGACCTCCCATATCAGCCGTCTGGTTAGTCAGCTCGAAAACCAGTTAGGAGTACAACTGCTCTACCGCACCACCCGCCAGATCCGCTTAACCGATGCAGGCACTACCTACGTGGAGCACTGCCGCCATCTATTTGATGGTCTGCGGGATGCCGAGCAGGCACTTAGTGAACTTCAGGATAAGCCCAATGGGCTGCTTAAACTGACCTCCGCCACCACCTTCGGTGAGCGCTTTATCGCCCCACTGGTTAATGATTTTCAGTGTTTACACCCGCAGTTGGACATCCACATGCATTTCACTAACCGGCCGGTGGAGCTGATTGAGGAGGGCTACGACATTGCCATTCGGATGGGAGTATTGAAGGATTCCAGTCTTATCGCCAGGCGCCTGTGCGACCGCCGCGAGTATATCGTCGGTTCACAAAGCTACTTTCGCCAAGCGCCACGCCCGCACACGCTGGGCGAGCTAAACCAGCATCGTTGTCTTATCGGTTCACGGCCTAACTGGTTGTTTGAAGTGAACGGTCAGCGTCGCGAGGTGCGCGTAGAAGGTCGCTGGAGCGCCAATTCAGGCCCGGCTTTATTAGATGCCGCACTTAAAGGACTGGGACTTGCACAACTGCCCGACTATTATGTTGGCCCCTACCTGGCCAGCGGTGAACTGGTGGCCGTGCTTGAGCCCTTTCGACACCACGACACCGCTGTCTGGGCGGTCTACCCTCGACACCGCCATCTGTCGCCCAAAATACGTCAGTTGGTCGACTACTTGGCCGCCAACATTGACAGCTTATTGCCCAATAACCCGCTGACTTAAAACTTGAAGAGCTAGCACTCGATGGCATTGACAGCGAGCCCGCCCTTGGAGGTCTCTTTGTATTTATCCTGCATATCACGGCCGGTGTCGCGCATGGTACGAATCACTTTATCCAGTGATATAAAGTGCTCGCCATCGCCGTGCAGTGCCATTCGCGCCGCGTTGATCGCTTTGACGGAAGCGATCGCATTGCGCTCGATGCAGGGCACTTGTACAAGCCCACCCACCGGATCACAGGTCAAACCCAGGTTATGCTCCAAGCCAATCTCGGCGGCGTTCTCCACCTGGCCCGGCGTTCCGCCCAGCACTTCAGCAAGCCCTGCGGCCGCCATGGCACAGGCGGAGCCCACTTCACCCTGACAACCTACTTCCGCACCGGAAATAGAGGCGTTCTTTTTGCATAAGATACCCACCGCCCCGGCGGTAAGCAGAAAATCCACCACATCGGCCTCGCTGGCATCGGGCTCAAACTTCAAGTAGTACGCCAATACAGCAGGCACAATACCCGCCGCGCCATTGGTCGGGGCGGTGACCATGCGCCGCCCGGCAGCGTTCTCTTCATT
This sequence comes from Halomonas campaniensis, assembly GCF_002211105.1. Taxonomy (GTDB): domain Bacteria; phylum Pseudomonadota; class Gammaproteobacteria; order Pseudomonadales; family Halomonadaceae; genus Vreelandella; species Vreelandella campaniensis_A. The sequence goes on from NZ_JPUA01000010.1 coordinate 10,863, forward strand.
CACCGCCAGAGCAAAGACATTGACCCAATCCATCACGGTAAAACTCGATACGATCAGGCGTTGATTGGCCGGTGGATTCAGTAGCTGTTGATGGAGCAGTTGCGCTCGACGGCGCACATTCAAGCCACCGGGCAAATGGCCCGTCGCGCGCAGGCCATTCTCGATGCTGTCGCTCATGGCGTGCCAAATAGTCAGCAGCTCTTCACGTATGGCTGATTCGCTACGCCAGGCTTTTTCATTTTCAAGCATCAGTTGGCTAATGCGCAGTTGATGCTGCTGGCATAGCGCGAGCAGCTCGGCAGCCGTATTGAAGGGATACGTCAGTTCAGTAGCATCTTCACCCACCTCGCCTTGATCTGCCTTAGCTTGATCGACATAGAAACCGCCCCCGAGGGAGTAAAACGTATTGGTCGCTATCAGCTCATTATCACAATAGGCACTCAGCACCATGGCATTGGGATGAAACGGCAGGCAGGTCTCATCCCACTCCACGTCGTTACGCGCGTCGAAAGCGATTGACTGGCCATTGGCAAGCACCAGCGGCTCGCCCTCTTCAAGCAGCTTTAACCGCGCGACAATCGTGTCCGGATCGACGCTTTCAGGCGCTTCGCCCATTAGCCCCATGATCACCGCCTGGTCGGTACCATGCCCCACCCCAGTGGCGGCAAGCGAACCATGCAGCCTCACCACCAACCGGGTAATGCGGGCATCGCCAAGCGCAAGGGCAAAGTCGCGGGCGGCGCGCATTGGTCCCACCGTGTGGGAGCTAGAGGGCCCAATGCCAATTCGGAAAAGATCAAACACACTAATAGCCATGTCTATTTCGCCTCACAACGCTGTTATTACCTGCCTATGGGACACTTTGCAGCGCCGACGACCAAACGTCGAGTGATTAACCGCAATATCGACGTGCGAACATATAAGTGTGACGATATAATGAACATTCACCCATGCATGTTTTAATATGCGAATAGCGACGCTGCTTACCCACAAAGGATGTTGGTATGTCTCCCCCCCCTGCCTGGCCCATTGGGTTTCAAACCATCTTAGTACGTGCGGTGCTGTACGTACTGTTTATTGGCGCAATTGCCCAAGGCGCCTATTTAGAAGCGCTCTATCTCCCCTCAGTACGCTTTTCTGAGCTGGGCTTTACCGAATTCACCCAAACGCTGGTGCTGGCCACCTGCTGTGCAATGCTGATCTATATTCGCCAAGTACTTAAAGTATGGCCCACCGTCACGCTTCTGCTGCTGGCATTTGTGGCCGCCTCGCTGGTGCGCGAACAAGATCACTTTTTAGATAACTATGTGGCTCATAACACCTGGAAGGTGCTTGTTGCGCTGATTATTCTCCCATCGCTCTTTTGGGTAATTAAGCAGCGCCAACACTTTCTCGCGGAGTTCGCTCATTACAGCAACACCTTCGCCTTTGGTTTGTTTACGGCAGGCGTGCTGACCACTTATATATTCTCGCGCCTGTATGGGCGGCAGGAGTTCTGGCAAGCCGTTCTTGAAGAGAGCTACTCGGGAACCTTTAAGAGTGTTGCTGAAGAAGTCGTCGAACTGCTCGGCTATAGCCTAATTTTGATCGCCACGTTGGAATTGTTACTACTGGCTCGGCGCGTCTACACAGCCCGCCAATTATCGTCTTAACTCCCCTTATATTCGTTTAATGTAAGCCCACTTGGTAATCCGTGACGAGCGCCGTCTTTGCTTGGCAAGACGGCGTTTCATTTTTCAAATCTCGTTATGCAAAAAGCCGTTTGCGACCCGCTGCGCTTCAACGTAGTGTCGGTCGCTATGCTTCATAGCCACATTTTTCACTACAAACCCTTACATTGACGACATAAACCTTATGAATAAAACCAAACATAATGAAAAAAACCTCCAGCGTGGTTTTTTCACCCGTTTTCTAGATAGCGTTGAGTGGCTGGGAAACCTGCTTCCTCATCCCGTCACACTGTTTGCAATACTATGCGTATTGGTGGTTGTCGCAAGCGGGATTGCAGCAACTTTTGGGGTTTCCGTAGCAGACCCTAGGCCCGCCAATGAAGGTGAATGGATCGCAGTTAACTCTTTGCTTAATGCCGAAGGTTTACGCCGACTGGTCACCGAAATGGTCACTGATTTCACTAGCTTCGCACCACTTGGCACCGTGTTGGTGGCTATGCTAGGTGTAGGCGTTGCCGAGCATTCTGGGTTGCTTTCTGCGAGCATGCGCGCCCTAGTACTCAACCGCTCCCCCCGAATTGTTACTTACGCGGTAGTCTTTGCAGGCATCATGTCTAATATGGCTGCAGAGCTTGGTTATGTGGTACTGATTCCACTTGCCGCTATGATATTCCACTCACTGGGCCGCCACCCCCTTGCGGGCCTAGCTGCTGCGTTCTGTGGTGTTTCTGGGGATACAGCGCTAACCTGCTAATCGGCACGGTTGACCCATTACTTTCAGGCATCACCCAGGAAGCGGCCCGGCTACTTGACCCTGCTTATGTGGTCGGCGCAGAGGCCAATTGGTTCTTTATGTTTGCCAGCACGTTCTTCGTGACGCTGATTGGTGGACTGGTCACCGAGCGCATCGTAGAACCCAAGCTGGGTAAATTTGATCCTGCTTACGCCGATAACGACATTGACCAACAAAGCATGGGAGGGCTTTCATCAACGGAAAAGCGCGCCTTAAAAGGCACCGGCTTAGCAGCGCTGGCATTAGTCGCACTGGTCGCCGTGATGGTAGTGCCTGAGAGTGGAATACTGCGTAACCCTGAAACGGGGCTGATAAGCGGCTCACCGTTTTTACGCGGAATCGTTGTGATTGTAGCGGTCTCATTCACCCTATTAGGCTTTGTCTATGGTCGCCTAGCAGGCACCATGCACAATGACCGCGACGTGGTAAACGCCATGGCTAAAAGCATGAGCAGTCTGGGCCTATACATCGTTCTGGTGTTCTTCGCTGCTCAGTTTGTGGCGCTGTTTAACTGGAGTAACTTTGGTACCGTGACCGCGATCGCGGGTGCGGATCTACTAGAGTCTCTCGGGTTACGCGGCCCCGGCCTGTTTGCTCTTTTCATTATTATGTGTGCGTTTGTCAATTTATCGCTGGGCAGCGCCTCAGCACAATGGGCGGTGACGGCCCCTATTTTTGTCCCCATGTTGATGTTAATGGGCTACGCGCCCGAGGTCATCCAAGCAGCCTATCGTATCGGTGATTCCGTCACCAACCTCATTACCCCGATGATGAGCTACTTTGGCCTGATCCTCGCTGTAGCAAGCCGTTACCGGAAAGATATGGGCATCGGCACGCTGGTTGCTATTATGCTTCCCTATACGCTGTTTATGCTGATCGGATGGAGCCTACTGTTCTTCATTTGGGTGTTTGTGTTTGGTTTACCTGTTGGCCCTGGCTCCGCCACCTACTACACGCTGTAGCCCTTTGCATTGCTTAACGTAAAAAGCCCGCCGTTCTGAGAACGGCGGGCTTTTTACTTACCCCACACTATTTACTGCTAACGTTATTCACTCATCAAGGAATGAACGCAGCGGCTCGGAGCGGCTGGGGTGACGCAGCTTACGCAGCGCTTTGGCTTCAATCTGACGAATTCGCTCACGGGTTACGTCAAACTGCTTGCCCACCTCTTCCAGCGTATGGTCGGTGTTCATATCGATACCGAAACGCATGCGCAACACCTTCGCTTCGCGGGCGGTCAAGCCGCCTAACACGTTGCGTGTGGCTTCGATAAGGCCTTCACCGGTGGCCATATCAATGGGCAGCAGCATGGTGCCATCTTCGATAAAGTCACCCAGGTGTGAATCATCGTCATCGCCAATCGGCGTCTCCATGGAGATCGGCTCTTTGGCGATTTTAAGCACCTTGCGTACTTTATCTTCCGGCATTTCCAAACGCTCGCCGAGCTCTTCCGGCGTCGGCTCACGGCCCATCTCCTGCAGCATCTGGCGCGATACGCGATTGAGCTTGTTGATCGTCTCAATCATATGCACCGGGATACGGATGGTGCGCGCCTGGTCGGCAATTGAGCGGGTAATTGCCTGACGAATCCACCAGGTGGCATAGGTCGAGAACTTATAGCCACGGCGGTATTCGAACTTATCGACCGCTTTCATCAAGCCGATGTTGCCTTCCTGGATAAGATCCAGGAACTGCAAACCCCGGTTGGTATACTTCTTGGCGATCGAGATCACCAAGCGCAGGTTAGCCTCAACCATCTCTTTCTTGGCGCGACGGGCTTTCGCCTCACCAATAGAGAGCTTGCGATTCACCTCTTTAAGGTCGGCAACCGAGAGCTGCACCATATCCTCTTCGAAGGCGATCTTGCGCTGGGCGCGGGCGATATCGGCGCGCAGCGGCTCAAGGCGGTCGGCGTACTTGCTCTGCGCTGCCTGGAATTCATCCAGCCATGTTTTGCTCGACTCATTACCAGGAAACGACTTGATAAACGTCTTACGCGGCACTTTGGCTTTTTTCACGCACAGTTGCATGACCGCTTTCTCTTGGGCACGCACTTGCTCAACGCTGATACGCACTTGACCCACTAAGCGCTCAAAATGCTTGGGTACCAGCTTGATAGGCGAGAAAAGCACCGCCAAGCGGGCTTGCTCGGCTTTGAGCTCGGGACTGCCACGACCATGCTTGGCAAACGCTGCTTCGACCAAGGCGTTCTGCTCGCGAATCTGCTCGAAACGCGCACGCGCCTCTTCTGGATCCGGGCCGCCTTCGCTGGCCGTAGAATCCTCGTCCTCATCGTCGCCGTCGCTCTCAATGTCGTCATCAATTTCGGCTTCAGGCTCTGGTTCGGGCACCTCTGCTTCGGCAACGCCGGGGATGCCTTCATCGGGATCGATGAAACCAGAGAACAGATCCGAAAGACGCCCCGGCGCTTCTTCATCCTGGGTGGCGTCATAGGCGTCCAAAATAGACGCGACGGCACCCGGCAAATAGGCCAGAGACGACATCACTTCACGGGTACCCTCTTCGATCCGTTTGGCGATTTCAATTTCGCCTTCACGGGTCAGAAGCTCAACCGTGCCCATTTCACGCATGTACATACGTACGGGGTCAGTGGTGCGGCCTACATCGCTTTCCACGGCGGCAAGGGCCGCTACGGCCTCTTCCGCAGCGGACTCGTCCGTGGATTGATCCGACATCATCAAAGTGTCTTCATCTGGCGCTTCTTCAGCGACACTTATGCCCATGTCGTTGATCATGCCAATGATGTCTTCCACTTGATCCGGGTCGGCGATATCCTCGGGTAGATGGTCGTTGACCTCGGCATAGGTCAGGTAGCCCTGTTCCTTGCCTCGAGCGATCAACTCCTTCAGACGCGACTGCTGCTGCGCATTTCCAGCCATAGAAACCCTATCTCGACGAAGAAGAATGAAACACCTGGAGCGCTGAATCGATTAAACTCAACAAGCCGTACAGTATAGCGTAAAAAGCAGGAAATTTTCCAGCCCAACGTATTTGCGCGGTAATTCAGGTGTGTTAGTTTGTTCGGTTAGGTCAACGCTCGGTGGCTGACCCTATATCTGGTGCTGAAACGTTAGGAATTCAACCCCCATCGCCCAAGACACCGCCTCATTGGCGCTGAGCAAGCTCCATTACCAAACTTGCCAAACGCTGACGCTGCTCCTTATCCAACTTTTGCCCAGCGCGCTCCTGCGCCAGCAACGCCGTGTACTCCTCTTGGGGAGAACGCTGACGCTGAACGTACTGCAAGTGTTCCACCAAGCCCTGCAGCTCTGCTTCCCGATCTGCTTTGGGAATCAACAGCTCGCGCTTGGCGAAGGCCGCCAAGGCCTGCCCCTGCTGGCTGCCTTGAAAATGCGCCAACACCACTTGCGGGCTGCGGTAGCGCCCCGCCTTGAGCAGTTCAACCAACTCTCGGCATAGCGGCGCATCGTCATCGTCCGGCAACCACTCCAAATGATCAGGCAGCGTGGCCACCAGGCTTGGCTCATGCAGTAACAGTTGCACGATACGTCCAACCGGGGAGAGTGCCTGGGAACGCGAGCGCGATGAGCGGGCTGACGCAGCCAAAACAGCGCCGGGCGCGGATGAGGCCGATTCGGGCTCATCCTGCTCTGCCTGCGCCTGCGAAGCATCACTTTTGGTGATGGATCGCTGCGATACCTGAGCACGCTTTTCAAGCAGCACTTTCAACTGCTCTTGCGCCAAACCACTGCGCTTTGCCAATGACTCCAGCAGTAACGATTTGAGCATGCCTTCAGGCACTTTGTTCAATGCCTCAAGCACCTGACTGGCAAACCGCTCGCGCCCTTCCACAGTATTCAAGTCGCGCCCTTGAGCCGCCTGTTCGAATAGAAACTCCGACAGCGGCATGGCACAGGTCACACGATCCTGAAATGCCTGAGTGCCCTCACGGCGCACCAGGGTGTCCGGATCATCACCTTCGGGCAGAAACAGAAAGCGCGCTTCACGGCCATCAATCATTTGTGGCAGCGCGGTTTCCAACGCCCGACTGGCCGCCTGCCTGCCTGCACGGTCACCGTCGAAACAGAACACCACGCGACTCACCAGTCGAAACAAGCGGGTCAAATGGTCTTCCGTGGTGGCGGTACCCAGCGTAGCCACGGCGTTATGAATACCGTATTGCGCCAGCGCCACCACATCCATATAGCCTTCGACCATGACCAGTTGCTCAAGCTTGCTCGAGGCTTGGCGTGCCTCATACAAGCCGTATAGCTCACGGCCTTTATGGAACACGGGCGTTTCCGGCGAGTTGAGATATTTGGGCTGATCATCACCCATCACCCGTCCACCGAAGGCAATCGTGCGGCCGCGCAAATCGCGAATGGGGAACATTACCCGGTCACGAAAGCGGTCGTAGGTACGCCCAGTATCCTCACGGTGAATCAACAGGCCGTACTCGACCTGCACTGGCTCACCAATACCGCGCTCGCTGAGGTGCTGTTTCAGCGCCTCCCAGCCTGCCGGGGCATAGCCAATGCCATAGGTCTTGATCACCTCGTCCGAGAGCCCACGACCCGACAGATAGCGTTGAGCGGACTGGCCCTCCTGCATCTTTAACCGCTCGCGATAAAAACTGGCCGCGAGCTCGAGCAGGTTGACACCCTCTTTGCGCTTCTTTTCCCGCTGCTGAGCACGCGGGTCATCAGCGCCTTCCCGCGGCACTTCAATACCCAGGCGTCCAGCCAACTGCTCTACCGCTTCTGGAAACGGTAGCTTGTCATACTCCATCAAGAAGCGTAGTGCATTACCATTAGCTCCGCAGCCAAAGCAGTGATAAAACTGCTTATCAGCACTGACGGTGAACGATGGGGTTTTCTCTTGATGGAAGGGACAAAGCCCGGAATAATTGCGGCCAGCCTTTTTAAGCTGCACACGCTCACCAACCACCTCGACCACATCAACGCGGCCTAACAGGTCATCAATGAAACGCTGTGGAATTTGGCCTGCCATGAACTACGGGCATCCTCGCGCAAAGCGCTAACTTTCGAGACTGTTTTAAAAACCGCTCTTAACAACCCTGCTTAACGTCATCAGGCCCGTTGCCAGATCACCTTAAACAGCGACGCTCTTGAACGATCGCTTTGAAAAACGATGGTTTAAAAACAACAGTCAAAAACAAACGGCCACCTAGTGGCGGCCGCTTGGCATCCCTCTTGAGACGACCAGCTAACTGCTCCGGCCCCCTCGGGTACGGATCAATAGAGCCGTTCGAAACGCTTTTGCTCACGCTGGACTTTCTTAGCGTGGCGTTTTACGGCAGCTGCCGCTTTGCGCTTGCGCTCAGCAGTCGGCTTCTCATAGTGCTCGCGGCGGCGTACTTCAGAAAGAACACCGGCTTTTTCGCAAGAACGCTTGAAGCGACGCAGGGCGACGTCAAACGGCTCGTTATCACGTACTTTTACAGAAGGCATTAAGCACTCACCTACCTTAAGGAGTCTTGAGTTCGGATAGTACGTACACTGCGATATTACATTTTAGAACACGGTGTACGACCCAGTTTTACAGCGCACAGTAGTTTAGTCGCCGTTGACCATCTTTGCAAATGCTTACGCTGACCTGCTGCGACAATGTTAGACTACTGCACTTGTGTTTTTCACTTTTACATCTTTTGAATAGCCTTTGAGAGTCCCTCTTTATGCGTGTTCTGGGCATTGAAACATCCTGCGACGAAACGGGTGTCGCGCTTTACGACACTGCGTTAACCGGCGGCAAGGGGCTGCTTGCCGATGCGCTGTATAGCCAAATCGCCATGCATGCAGAATTTGGCGGCGTGGTGCCCGAGCTCGCTTCTCGCGATCACACCCGCAAGCTACTGCCGCTGATTGAGCAGGTACTGAGCGACGCCAAGCTGACGCGCCGTGATCTGGATGGCATCACTTACACCGCAGGCCCGGGCTTGGTCGGCGCATTAATGGTGGGCGCCAGTACGGCTCACGGCATGGCACGCGCTTTAAATATTCCGGTGCTCGGCGTACATCATATGGAAGGCCACTTATTGGCTCCGATGCTGGAAGACGAACCTCCCGAATTCCCTTTCGTGGCGCTGCTGGTATCCGGCGGCCATACCCAGCTCGTCGAAGTTCAGGGGTTGGGTCGCTATCAGTTGCTCGGCGAATCAGTGGACGATGCCGCAGGTGAAGCGTTTGACAAAGCCGCCAAGATGCTGGGACTGGCCTACCCAGGCGGCCCCCAGGTCGCCAAGTTAGCGGAACAGGGCGACCCTAAGCGCTTCCGTTTCCCGCGCCCCATGACCGACCGGCCAGGGCTAGACTTCAGTTTTTCGGGCTTAAAAACCCACACCATGACGGCTATTCGCCAGCTGGAAACAGCCGGTGAACTCGACGCCCAGGCCCGTGCCGACGTTGCCCGCGCCTTTGAAGAGGCCGTGGTCGATACGCTAGTAATCAAGTGTCGTCGAGCGCTGGATCAAACCGGCTTGAAGCGCCTAGTGGTGGCGGGCGGAGTCAGCGCCAATCATCGGCTGCGCGAACGGTTACAAGCGGCGTGTGAAAAACGCCAGGCCCGCGCCTACTACCCGCGTGGGCGGTTCTGTACCGACAATGGCGCCATGATTGCTTATGTAGGCGCTCAACGCTTGGCAGCGGGCGAGCGCGACACCCCCGGCATGATGCAAGCGACGCCCCGTTGGCCGCTGGATAAGTTGACAGCGCCAGCCTCACACTAAGAATCACGAAACGGCGGCTCTTCACCGCGCCGAAGACGGCGAATATTAAGCCCGTGTCGTGCCAGCACCAGCAGGCTGAATCCACCTACCACCACGACGTACTCAGGCGCTAGCCAGGCACAAGCCAGTGGCGCCACGAGTGCGCTCACCAGCGAGGCCAGCGCTGCCGTTTTTAATCGCCACGCCAGCAGCGCCCATATCGATGCGCTCAGGAGCGCTACCTGAGGCACCAGTACCAGCAGCACACCAAAGGCACTGGCGACCGCTTTACCGCCACGAAAGCCATGCCACAGTGGAAAGCTGTGACCGAGCAATACCGCCAATCCCACGACGCCCTGCAACCAGACTGGGTATCCCATCAGCTTTGCGCCCAAAACAGCGGGCATGGCTTTTAAGGCATCTAACAGCAGCGTGGCTGCCGCTAAACGGGAGCCATATAAGCGCAGCACGTTGGAAAAGCCGGGATTAAACGAGCCGAATTGGCGGGGATCGCCCACGCCCGCCAGGCGGCAAACGCTTAGCGCTGCCAGCCAACTGCCACTTAAATACCCCACCACTATCCACACCATGGTGCCATGCTCGCTTTGTGGCCCGATATACTGTCGTTTCCCCCCATCCTAACGTACAATCGCCCGCTTGTTACCGCAGGGGGAAGCTGGATGGATCGCATTTTGATTGAAGCGTTAAGCGTCGATACCGTGATTGGTGTCTACGACTGGGAGCGCTCGATTCAACAGTCACTAAGCTTAGACCTGGTGTTGGCGACCGACATTCGCTCGGCGGCCGCCACCGACGATTTACGCCTTACCCTGGACTACGCCGCTATCTGCCAGCGCATTCAGCAGTTTGCCGATGCCCATCAGTTCGCCCTGGTCGAGACCTTTGCCGAACGCCTTGCTGAGTGCCTGCGTACGGAATTCCCCATCAGCTGGCTGCGCTTGACGGTACGTAAACCGGGGGCGGTTCCCAACGCCGCCAGCGTCGGCCTGGAAATTACTCGCGGCGCCCTGCCGGAGGCAGCCCAGGAGACCCACGCATGAACCTGGTAACCGTCAGCTTAGGCAGCAATATCCACCCCACTCGGCATATCCGCTGCTGCCTCGATGCGCTTGCTGATACTTTCGGCTCCCTGCAAGTCTCTCGTGTGTTTGAAAGCGAGCCGGTCGGCTTCGCCGACAGCCGCAATTTCTATAACCTGGTGGTGGCATTTTATAGCACCTGGACGCCTGGCGAACTTCAAGCATGGGGCAAGCAGCTGGAAATAGAGCATGGCCGCCTGCCCGACATTGCCAAATTCAGCCCCCGCGCGCTGGATATCGACTTGCTCACCGTAGGCAGCCTTTGCGGCACGGTTGACGAAATCGACTTACCGCGTAGCGAAATCACCCATAATGCGTTTGTGCTACAGCCGCTTGCTGAGCTGCTGCCCGAGGAGCGCCACCCCCGCTGCGGCACGCCCTATGCCGCGCTATGGAGCGCCTTTGAGCTTGGTAGCCAACGCCTTTGGGCGGTGGATTTCAGTTGGCGCGGCCGCTGGATCTCCCAGGCTGACCAACAGCCCCTACTGGCGGCGGCACGCCGGTAAACGGCTAGATTAGTGCCGCCTCCACAGCCTGCGCGCGGCGATCTCGCAAGGCCTCGCCCAGCGCTGCGCCTTGATAACCCTCAGCTATCAGTGCCTGGGGGCTAACCGCCCGCGCAGCTTTCCAGGCGCGTTCAAGCGGGTCAACCTGCTCCGGCGCCAGTATCTTGACTAACGCCAGTTGCTGCTCGACCTGCTCTGGCTTACGCCAGCCATCCAAACGCTCCAGCCAACGTAGCACACTAAGGCCCTCTAATGCGTCGGCAGGCGGCGCATGGTTGGTTAATGAATGGTTTGTTAGCGCATGTTTTATTAAAGAATGGGTAAGCGCGGTATGGCGAGCTAATTGGGCAACCGCATTGGGCAGTTTGAGTCGTTCCGACAAAGCATCGCGCGGCTCAGCGGCTAGCGGCGATACCAGCTGCGCATGGCGCCAATGAGCCAATGGGAACATATCGCTATCAGGCACCTGCGCCATCGCTACCAAGCCCTTCACCAACGCTTCGCCCGCCAATTCCGGCCACCACACGCGGAGCGCGTCGCAACGCTCAAGGGTGGTGAAGTAGACCTCGGGGCTTGGTTCACCCAAGGCCTTTTCCGTTTCGACCCAAACCCGCTCGGCGGCCAGGTGTTCAAGTTCGCCACTTTGGCTTACCGTGCGCATAAGCGCCAAAGTTTCAGGGGCAATGGTGAAACCGAGTGACGCATAGCGGGCCAGAAAACGTGCGGTACGCAGCACCCGCAGCGGGTCTTCGCTAAATGCCGCAGAGATATGCCGCAACACACGCCGTTCGATATCGCCTTGTCCATTAAACGGGTCGGTTAATTCGCCGTCGGTGCTCTGGGCAATGGCGTTAATGGTCAGATCACGCCGCAACAGATCCTCTTCCAGGCTGACATCGGGGCTGGCGTGCACTTCAAACCCGCCATAACCATGGCCAGATTTGCGCTCAGTGCGGGCCAAGGCGTACTCCTCGGCTGTATCCGGATGTAGAAAGACCGGAAAGTCGCGCCCCACGGGTTTAAAGCCACGTTTGCGCATGGCGTCTGGCGTAGCGCCCACCACCACCCAGTCATTGTCATAGACCGGCCAGCCGAGTAACTCATCGCGCACGGCGCCGCCCACCCGATACACGCTCAAGCCCGCTAAACGTGGATCGCTATTGGTCTCTTTCACTACTGTCTACTCCGTTGCTGGCTCGCCACACTGGTTCGCTCTCCGCTGTCCAGATTGAGCGCGGTTAACCGCCCCCCCCAAACGCAACCCGTATCCAGCGCCTCGACGAGCACCCGCGCCTGCGGGGTTCTTCCTTCCAGTGCCGCCCAGTGGCCGAAAAGCAGCCGGGTATTATCATCTCGCGGGTATTGAAACCAGGGCAGAAAACCTGAAGGCGCACTATCCAGCCCCTCTTTGGCAGCAAAATCCAAACGGCCCTGGGAATCAATAAAGCGCATCCGAGTCAGCACATTGACAATCAGGCGCAGCCGATCCATGCCGTCTAAATCGTCGTGCCAACTGTCTGGCTGATTGCCAAATAGTTGAGTTAAAAACTCACCGGATGCTTCACTGGAAAGCGACGCCTGCACTTCACGCCCCAGAGACACGGTCTGGGCTACGCTCCATTGGGGCAGCAGCCCCGCGTGGGTCATTAGCGTACTGTTTTCAAACACGCTAAGCGGTTGGCTCTGTAGCCAATCCAGCAACACTTCGCGATCAGGCGCGCCCAGAATATCGCTCAAGGTGTCGTTTTTTTTCAGCTTGCCGCCGCCGCGCGCCACGACCAGCAAATGAAAATCGTGATTGCCCAATACGCTGCGTGCCGAGCTACCCAGTGCGCGCACTTCTCGCAGGCATGCTAAAGAGCCTGGGCCACGATTAATTAAATCCCCGACCAGCCATAGCGTATCCCGTGTGGGATTGAAGCTGAGCTTCTCGAGAAGGGCTACAAATTCGGCGTGACAGCCGTGCAGATCGCCGATCGCATAGGTACTCATGCGGGAGGCCTTTTTCATAAAATAAGTGGACTAATACTATCACTTCACCGATACCCTCTGCCTGTTGTAGACGGTTTATGTTGATGATTAACACTGGTTAAAAGAGTGAACCTGGCTCACTATAAAAGTACGCTTTGATGCTCTTAAGCCATTCGATAGTTAGTTAGCCACCTGGTAATAACTGTTAAGGAAAACGATACGCCTATGGCAATGGATCACTCTCGACGCAGCCTGCTGCGAGTTGCAACACTGGCGGGCCTTGGTGCCCTCATACTTCCCGGCACAGCGCTTATTCCTGCCGCACGTGCCACTGCTGCCAAGCTTGGCCCTCCCCCCGTTGCGGTGACGGTTAATGGCTGGCTACTGAACAGCAGTGACCGCTGATGTATATCGCCTTTGAGAATATCAACGAACACAGCGACGCCTGGGATGTCTGCATTATCGGCGCGGGTGCGGCGGGCATTTCCATGGCCGTCACCCTAGCAGAGCGAGGCCACCGGGTACTGCTCTGTGAAGGCGGCGATGCGGACTACAGCGAACGCTCCCAGGAGTGCTACCGGGGTGACGTCGTCGGCGACCCGTATATTCCCCTGTATGGCGCTCGGCTACGCCATTTAGGTGGGTCGACCAACCACTGGGGCGGTATTTGTCGCCCTTTGGATCGCTACGACTTCAATGCCAAAGCCGCCGCCAGCGAAACGGCCTGGCCTATAGGCCGCGATGCGCTGGCTCCTTACTACAGCTCGGCCGTTACTATGCTCGGCCTGGAACCTACGCCAGCCGATCATGTGATCCCTGAGGCGGGGTTAAAACGCATCTATTTTTCGCTGGGTCACCCCACACGCATGAAGGAGAAGCATGCCGCCACGCTGAGCGATTCGGCCACGCTGGCGTGCTGCCTAACAGCCAACTTGGTGGCGCTGGAAAGCCAGGCGGGCAAAGTCACCAGCGCCACTTTTAGCAATTATCGGGGCGACTACCGCAAGGTTCAGGCGCGCTACTTTGTACTCGCCTGCGGCGGCATCGAAAACTCGCGCCTGCTGCTGTGGTGCAACCAGCAACTAAATGGCCAGCTAATCCCTCAAGCCGATACCTTAGGGCGCTACTGGATGGAGCACCCCCACGCCACAGTGGGCAAGGCGCTGCTATTTGAGCCCGCGGCCCTGGGTTTGGACGAGGATTACAACGTTTTCCTCTCCCCCACTGCTCGCTCCCTGCGCTCACGACAAATACTCAATTGTGGGCTGCGCTTGCACCGCATGAATGCTGAAGCCACCCAGGAGCTGATTGACGAGCTCGCCGGTCAGGCGCCCACGCTGGCCGGCCGGGTACGTGTCTGGCAGGCCCAGGGGCGGATAATCCACGGTGCAGTGCTAAGAGCCGCCTGGGAGCAGGAACCGCGCTATGACAATCACATTGAGTTGAGCGATGAGCTGGATAAACTGGGGGTGCCCCGTAGCCGATTGGTATGGCGGCAATCTGAGCTGGATCGCCGCACCATTCGCGAGAGTATGCTGCTGCTGGGGGAGTATCTGCGCGATCACGAGGTAGGTAGGCTGCAACTGGCTGACTGGCTAGCCGATACGCCGGTACAACTGCCTACCGAGGGAGAATTGGCTGGCCGTCACCATATGGGCGGCACGCGTATGAGTCTTAATGCCGAGGAAGGCATTGTTAACCCCGACTGCCGACTGTTTGCCCAGGATAACTTCTATGTGGCGGGTTCCAGCGTTTTTGCCAGCGCCGGGCATGCCAACCCCACGTTAACCCTTGTGCAGTTGGCCCTGCGGCTTTGCGACCATCTGGAGAGTAGGCTAACGACTAATGGAGCTGAAGCGGCACAGCCAATCTAAATGGATTAATCGCCACCTCAAAAACACGCTGGGTGGAGGTGTCTAACAATGTATAGGCGCCCTCCATCACCCCTACCGGGGTCTGGAGAATCGCCCGGCTGGTGTAACGAAAACTCTGGCCGGGGCCAATCAGCGGCTGCTGGCCGACGACGCCTTTGCCGCGCACTTCTTGGTACTCGCCGCCTCCCTGGGTAATTTTCCAGTAGCGCGCCATAAGCTGGACGCTGTGGGGGCTTTGATTTTGGAGGGTCACGGTGTAGCTAAATACGTAGCGTGACTCCCCATCATTAGACTCATCGGCACGGTAGTCAGGCACAACGCTTACTTTGATCGCCAGGTCACTCACGTTTGGCTTCCCCGCTCACCGTTTGCCTGCTCGTCGGCGGTAACACGGTTGGCAATCGCCACGTACTCCGCCACGGTCAAGGTTTGGGGGCGGCGAATGGGGTCAATGCCCAGGTCTTCCAAAGTATCGGCAGTTACCCGCCCTTTGAAGTTATTGCGTAGCGTTTTTCGCCGCTGGCCAAAGGCGAGCTTTACCAGCTCAAACAGTAACGCAGGGTCTTCCGCGGTATGGGGAAGCGTTTCATGGGGCGTTAAGCGCACGATGGCCGAGTCGACTTTGGGCCGTGGCACAAAAGCTTCCGGCGGCACTATAAACAGCTGTTCGACCTGGCAGTAGTACTGAGCCATAACCGACAGACGCCCCCAATCAGCGCCACCGGGCTCCGCGGCTAAGCGTTCAACCACCTCTTTTTGCAGCATAAAGTGCATATCTTCTATGGCACTTCCTGCAGCCAGCAGATGTATGATCAGTGGTGTGGAGATGTTGTAGGGCAGGTTGCCCACTACACGCAGCGCAGGCCCATCGCCTTTCAACGCGGCAAAATCAAACTTCAGCGCATCGCCTTCATGAATCACAAACTCGGGGTAGTTGAAGAACTGCACCCGCAGGCCGGGAATCAGGTCGCGATCAAGCTCGATAACTTCCAAGTGCCCCGCGGCTTCCAGCAGTGGCTCGGTCAGCGCTCCCTGGCCTGGGCCGATTTCGACAAGGCGATCCGTCGAGCGCGGACCAACGGCGCGAACGATCCGCGAAATAATGCCAAGGTCGCGTAAAAAATTCTGACCAAAGCGTTTACGGGCGCGGTGTTGGGGCACAGTAGACATCAAACGGTGTTCCTTGGAGTGCGGATTCAATCAGGGGATTTTATAGACAATCGCTGCGCGGCTAGACGGCGCGCAAGGGCGATAGCGACGTTTAGGCTGCCGGGGTTTGCCACGCCTTTGCCTGCCAGATCCAGCGCGGTGCCATGGTCGACCGAAGTGCGTACCAATGGCAAGCCCAGAGTAATGTTAGCGGCCTGACCAAAGCCGGCGTATTTTAACACTGCCAAGCCCTGATCGTGGTACATCGCCAGCACCGCATCGACACTAGCTAAATGCCTGGGGGTAAACAGCGTGTCGGCAGGCAAGGGGCCAAGTATATCCACTCCCTCAGCGCGCAGCGCATCAAGCGCAGGAATAATAATATCCAGCTCTTCACGCCCCAGGTGGCCGTCTTCTCCAGCATGAGGGTTTAAACCGCACACTGCGATGCGCGGCTTGGCAATCCCAAACTGGCGCTGTAAATCAGCCTCAAGCAGTCGGCTAATACGGGTTACCCGTTCAAAGGTGATGGCGTCGGCAACGTTGCGCAGCGGCAAATGGGTGGTCACCAGCGCCACACGAAGATCGCCACTGCCCTGCCAGCTTGGTGACGCCGCATGCAGCGCCGCGTCGGTGGCGAGCATCATTACCACCTCATCGACACCGCAAGCATCGCGCAGCCACTCGGTGTGGCCGGTAAAGCCTGGATGGCCGCCTTCGATGATCACGCCTTTGTGTAGCGGCGCCGTCACCATGGCGGAAGCCAAACCTTTTTGGCAGGCGTCCACGGCCAGTGACAGCATCGCCAGCACATAGTCAGCATTGGCCGGATTGAGCACGCCTGGCGTGGCAGGCGCATTCAGTGCGACAGGCCAAACCCTCAACCCCTTGGTGCCACTTGGATGCTCGCCGGGCGGACACACATTAATGGTGATATTGAGCCCCAGCGCAGTTGCGCGCTGGCGCAACATATCCGGATCGCCAATCGCCACCGTGTTTTCAGGCAGCTTACCCCGAGCCGCCAGCATAAGCGTTAGCTCTGGGCCGACACCTGCCGGTTCGCCAGTGGTCACGACCACCGGCAAAGCGTTATCGGTTGATAAAGCGCCCGCAGCCATTAGAGTCGAATATCAACAAAGGCCTGAGAGCGCACCTCTTGCTGCCAGGTCTCTAACTCTTCGTTAGCGCGACGCTGGAAGATCGCTTGACGCACCTGCTCGCGCTGGCTCTCTTGGGTAACGTTTTGACGACGACGCTCCTCTACCTCAATCACGTGATAGCCAAACTGAGAACGTACCGGCTGGGATATCTGGTTAACGTCCAGCTCACGCATCGCCTCTTCAAAGGCGGGAACGGTCTGCCCTGGGCGTACCCAGCCCAGTTCGCCGCCGTTGAGGGCCGTTCCGCTGTCGTCACTCATCTCACGGGCTACTGAGGCAAAATCCTCGCCCTGCGCCAAACGCTGACGCACCTCTTCCGCGCGTGCGCGGGCCTGGTTTTCATCGCGATTAGGGGTCAGGGCAATCAGCACGTGGCGGGCACGGGCCTCTTCAATAAAGTTCTGCTCGCTGGACTGACCGGGCTGCTGATTTAGAAAGCGCTCGACGTCACGGTCACTGACCGATACGCGGTTACTGATTTGACGCTGCTGCACCTGGCGCATCAACATTTCGCGGCGAATGTCTTCACGCACGCTGGCCAGCGTCATGCCGTCGGCTTCCACGGCATCGGCAAACTCATCCAGCGTCATGCCGTTGGATTCAGCAATCGAGCGAACCTGTCTGTTTAGCTCGGTGTCATCAATGCTCAAATTGGCATCTTTGGCCATTTGCAGCTGAATCTCTTCCATCACCATGCGCTCAAGTACCTGCCGCTCCAACTGGGAGCGCGGCGGAAGGTTGCCGCCCTGGGCTTGCGCCTGCTGCTCGATTTGCGCCATCCGATCATTAAGCTCGCTGCGCATAATCACATCATCGTTAACCACTGCCACCACACTGTCTAACGCCTGACGCTGAGTGGATTGGAAGTCTTGCGCCTGAAGGGCTAGCGGGGCCAACGCAAGGCCTGCGCCTACAAACAGAGCGAGCAGGCTTCCAGCAGAGAGCTGTTTCATGCGGCCTAGCAGGGGCTTTCTCATTTTCATAACAAACGTCTCTTTCATTAGCCATTCTCTGGAAGTCATTTAAAGGGCAGTCGGACGATAGCCAGGAATGGTCTGTTCAAAATAGCTATCCGCATCCTGGCCAACGCCGCCTAAGCCACGGAATACGAAGCGTAAAAACAGCCCGCGATCATTAAAGTCATCATTAATGCGGGCGGTGTCATTGTCATCTACCCATTCGCGCCACACCAACTGCAGACCGTAACAGCAGTTGTTCCACTGCACACCTGCCAACTGCTCCAGTGAGCGATCATTGGTTTGATCGTGCAGGTAGCGGCCGATCAAATCAATGTTGGTGCTGGCTTTCCAAGCAAATGAGAGATCCCACTCTTCACGGCTGTAGTCGCGAAAGCCATCATCGCCCGGCAATACGCTGGGGTCGAACCCTTCGATCTCCCAACGATAGCCAAGGTTCACTACATGCCCTTCGGGATGCCGATAACCGACATCAACGCTGGAGCGTTCGGTGCGTTCCCGGTGATCATCGTAGAGCCATTCTGCGCCACTGCTCCAGCGATCATTGATCTGCCAGTCCAGCCGGGACACCAGCGGCGAACGATCCCGAGTGGCTTGGTAGCGGCTTTCTGGATTAACGCTAGGGTTATCTTCCGGTCGATCCGGCAGCGTATCGGCATCGCCTTCGCTATCGATGCGGCGGTCGTCAAAGTAAACACTCTGGCCTACCCCAAACGAGAGCCGGTTCTGGCCGGATGCATCTTCCAATAGGCGCGACTGAACACCGTAAGAGAGCCGGTTCAGATCGCCCACTCGGTCGGTGCCGGAAAAGCGCTGCGCTGACCAGAGCTGATCCCAGGAAAAAGCGCGCTCGCGGCTGTCGAAGTCAGGCAGCTCGCTCTGATCGGTGCGCGGCACGTAGGCGTAGTTCAAGCGCGGTTCCAGGGTTTGGCGGTAGTCCCGCCCACCGAGTGCCAGCTCACGTTCAAAGACCAGACCGCTGTCAATAGAGGCCAGCGCAACGCTGCGGCTGGGTGAGTCGCTACGCTGCGTATCGCGCTCGCCATAATCCAGTTCATAGGCGGTATTCCATAGCTCGGTGCGCGGCTCCAGGTAGCCCCAGGGCCGCTCAAAGCGCCAGCCAACCGCAGGCATAAGGTGCAAACGGCTACCGGTGGCCGCCTCACGCTCCGGTACGCGGCGCTCATCCACGTCGCGCCAAAAATAGGTCGCGTTTGATCGCCACTGGGTATAGAGCCCATTGTCGAACTGCCAGTTGGCATTGGCGCTCAGGCTCGGCAGTTGGTAAAAGGGTTTGTCGCTATCGCTAAGCGGGTCTTCCAGGCGCTGGAAACCCTGGGCGCGGGCGTCCAACTGCCAGCGCTGGCCGCGGTAATCGACCTGAGCCAAGCGCTCCATACTGGCGCGATCACTGTCGCCAAACTCACCACCGAAGTCATCGAAATAGCGTCCGTCACTGGCCGCTCCGTAGCGCAGCCGGTAATTGCTGCGCTCGTTTACCCGCCCTGCATGACGGGCATCCACATACCAGCGATCATCACCCTCGAAGCGATTTTCTCCGCCGCCAGAGCCACCGTCGTCACTGTTTAAATAGCCGCCTTCAACGATGCCCGAGCTCTCCTCGAACAGGTAGCGGTACTCACCGTTCATCAACAGCCCGCGGTCACTTATCCAACGCGGCGTGATCGTCGCATCGTGGTTAGCGGCAATATTCCAGTAAAACGGCTGGGCGTAGTCGAAACCGTCCGTGGAAAAGCCGATCGATGGGGATAGCAGCCCGGTATGGCGGCGATCATCAATGGGAAAGCGCAGCCATGGCCAGTAAAAAATCGGCACATCTTTTACCTCAAGACGCGCATGACGGGCCGTACCAAAGCCAGAAGCCTGATCCAAACGAATATCGCTGCTGACCAGCTGCCAGCTATTGGCGCCTGGGTCGCAGGTGGTAAAGCTTGCGTCCTGCAGGCGATACTCGTTTTCCCCGGTCTGTTCCAGTTGACTGGCTTGACCCCGTAAATGCTGCTCGTAGAGCACATAGTGGCTGTTGCCCAGGGTGGCCCGGTCTTCGTTTAGCCGGAGCATCGCCTGCTCGCCACGCACTAAAGCGCGCCCGTCGCGTATGGCGATATTGCCTTCAGCATCGACCTGCTGGCGGTCGGCGGGTAAGAACACCCGCTCCGCCTGGACTTCCTCATTACCGCGTCGCAGTACTACATCCCCGCGTAGCAACGCCTCGCCGTCGGCAGCATAATCGACGTCGCTGGCCTCTAGCGAGAGCGTTTCCGGGTTATCCTCCGCTGGCAAGCGGTAGTTGGGCATGACGTAGCGCCCGCGGCACAATTGGTTAGCCGCTTCCTCTTCCCCCCAGGGTTGCCAATCCAGCGCTTCAGCGGACATGGTTTGACCCTGAGCCACCGCCGTAAACGAGGCGCTAGCAAGCAAACTGCCCATTAGCGTATGCGCAACCGGCAAGGTGCGCGAAAATCGCTTGCCCATGTTCGTTATCCTTGGCATCCAGAATCGGTATTATACAGCCCGCATGATGCCCGACCAGCAAGGAGCTTGCATGTCCTCATATCGGATTAACGCCCTCACCGTGTGGGCTGCCCAACAAAATGGCCTATCCCAGGCCGATATTTCGCTTTCGTCCGCCGTGGGGGATGCGAGTTTCCGGCGCTATTTTCGCCTCACGCTACCCGACGGCACCACCCAAGTGGTCATGGATGCCCCCCCTGAGCAAGAGGACTCCCAGCCGTTTGTTAACATCGCCAAGCGCTGGCGTAGCGCTGGGCTGCCGGTACCCAAGGTGCATGCGACTAACCTAACGGATGGTTTTCTGCTGCTTGAAGACTTGGGTAATACACCGCTGCAGAACCTATTCAACGACGACGCTACCACACAGGCTTACCATGCGCAGGCTCTCGCGCTGATCGCCGAGCTGCAAAATCGCGCAGACCCTGACTCACTGCCTGCTTATAATACGGCGCTGCTGGGCCGTGAGCTCGATCTGTTTCCCGAGTGGTGCCTCAGCGCTTGGTTAACGTTGCCACCGCCGGACAGCTGGCACACAGTTCGCGAGCAGTTAATCCAGCACGCCTTAGCGCAGCCGGTGGTCACTGTGCACCGTGATTTTGATGCCATGAACCTGATGGTACATGAACAGCGGCTGTTTATGATCGACTTTCAGGACGCCGTGGCAGGCCCGCTTAGCTATGATTTGATCTCGCTGCTGCGGGGGCGCTACTGCCGTTTTAGCAGCGAGCAGTTTGCCGACTTTGTCGATACTTTTTATCGCCAGGCGCGCAGCGACGGCCGCCTTTCCAGCAGCGTGGATTTTGCCACTTTTCTCACCCAGTGCCACGCTATGGCCGCTCAGCGCTCACTAAAAGTGTTGGGAATTTTCTGCCGTTTAACCCTGCGCGATCAAAAAAGTGGCTATCTGGAGCGCTTACCGCACTTTCTGGATCATCTGGAAGATAGCCTTTCGCACCTGACCGAGCAGGCTGAGTTCGCCGAGTGGGTCAACCGCAGCTTAAGGCCTGCCATCATGCAACGATTAGCGGAAGTGTTATGAAAGCGATGATTTTAGCCGCGGGCCTGGGCAAGCGGATGCGACCACTCACTGACCACTGCCCCAAGCCGCTGCTGCCCGTAGCGGGTAAACCACTGATCGTGCACCACCTGGAGCGACTTCGCCAGACGGGTATTCATGAAGTCGTCATCAACGTCAGCTATCGTGCCGAGCAGATTATTGACGCGCTCGGCAGTGGTGACGCCTATGGAGTGCGCATTCACTGGAGTCGGGAAGCAGTGCCTCTGGAAACCGGTGGGGGCATTCAGCAAGCACTGCCGATGCTTGGCGAGGCACCGTTTCTGCTGGTTAACGGTGACGTTTGGTGCGAAGCACTCCCCGACCAGCACGCGCTACAGGGTAACGACCTGGCTCATCTGGTGCTAGTGGAAAACCCCTCTCACCATGCGAATGGGGATTTTGGGCTGGTGGGTGGGCGCGTAAATCAAACCAACACTGAGCGCTTGACCTATGCGGGTATCAGCCTGATTCACCCGGCCCTATTAGCCGAACAGCCCCAGGGGGCCTTTGCCTTGGCGCCACTTCTGAGAACCGCCATTGATAACCAACGGGTAAGCGGCGAACGGTATGCCGGGCTCTGGGTCGACGTGGGAACCCCGGAGCGACTGGCCGCACTGGAAAGCCAGCTACAGAGCTGAGCAATTGGTGGGGCGCGCAGGCCAAGAAATGTTATGCTGCGCGACTTACCTTTCGTCGCCTAGATGAGGAGAGCCGCGTGAAAGCACGGGTAAAATGGACAGAAGGCCGCCAATTCGTGGCGGAATCCGGTAGCGGGCACAGCGTTGTGATCGACGGCCCGCCCGACCACGGCGGCCGCAACACAGGGCCCCGCCCAATGGAAATGCTGCTGATGGGCATGGGCAGCTGCACCGCTTTTGATATTCTGAATATTCTTGATAAAGCGCGTGCGGATGTCACCGACTGCGTCGCTGAGTTGGATGCCGAACGCGCCGATGAAGTGCCCGCCGTATTTACCAAGATCCACGTCCATTTCGTGGTAACCGGTCGCGCGCTGAAAGAGAAGCAGGTTGCCCGCGCGGTTGAACTCTCCGCTGAAAAGTACTGCAGTGCATCGATCATGCTGGTTAACGGCGGCGTTAAGATCACCCATTCCTTTGAGATTATGGAGGAGGCTCGGACGTGACAGACAATCTCCGACTCCACGGGTTTAATAACCTGACCAGCTCGCTGAGCTTTAATATTTATGACATCTGTTATGCCAAAACCGAAGAGCAAACAGCGGCTTACATCGACTATATCGATGAGCTCTATAATGCTGAGCGTCTGACGCAAATTCTTAAAGACGTCACGAATATCATTGGTGCTCACGTACTCAATATCGCCCGCCAGGACTATGAACCCCACGGCGCTAGCGTGACAATTTTGATTGCCGAGCATGAGCTTGATGAGGCAGCGCCTGAGCAGATTCAGCCGGGCCCCGGCCCGCTGCCGGAAACCGTGGTTGGGCATCTGGATAAAAGCCACGTTACCGTGCACAGCTACCCCGAGTCGCACCCCGACAACGGCATTAGCACCTTCCGCCTGGATATCGATGTCTCCACCTGTGGTCATATCAGCCCGTTAAAAGCGCTGAACTACCTGATTCACAGTTTTGACTCTGACATCGTCACCATGGATTACCGGGTACGCGGCTTTACCCGCGATGTGGATGGTAAGAAACTGTTTATCGATCACGGTATTACCTCCATTCAAGACTACCTTGCTGAAGACACCAAGAATGCGTACCAGATGATGGACGTTAACGTGTATCAGGAAAACATGTTCCACACCAAGATGCTGCTCAAAGACTTCGAACTGGATAACTACCTGTTCGGCACGTCGCGTCGCGACATTACCTTTGAAGAAGCCCGTGACATTGAGGGCCGTCTGCGTAAAGAGATGCTGGAGATTTTCTACTCCCGCAACCTGGATTAAGCCCCCAATCTGGATTCAACGCAGCACCAGAACACCAAAAAGCCAGCTAGCGCTGGCTTTTTTTTGACGATTATTGGTGATTAATAAACGCTTGGCTCGCCTTCAGGACGGGTCTTAAAGCGCCGGTGCAACCAGAGGTATTGCTCTGGGTGCTTGCGAATGGCCAGCTCAATAAACTGATTGATCCGTGTGGCATCGGCTACTTCGTCATTGCTGGGAAAGCCTTCCAGAGCAGGCAGGCTTTCAATCGTATACGTCGCATTATCCGGGTTGCGATGGAACATCATCGGCACCACCGATGCGCCTGTCATACGCGCAAGCTTGGCTGTCAAACGAATAGAGGCTGCCGGCTGCCCAAATAGCGGTGCAAACACACTCACATCACGGCCAAAATCCTGGTCTGGTGAATACCAAACCATACGTCCCGCTTTTAGTTCCCGCACCACACCGCGCAGATCATGGCGGTCAATCGCCTGACCAAAAATGCGCCCACGAGCCCGGGTCATAAAGCGCTCAAACAGCGGGTTGTTATGCGGGCGATAAACCGCATCGGCAGAGAAAGACAGAGCGTGGAGGGCTCCGCCCAAGTCAAGTGTCGAAAAGTGAATACCGACAATAATCACCCCTTTACCCTTAGCCTCAGCACGGGCCATATGCTCTTCGCCGATATAAGTGACCCGGTGGCGCAGAGGTTCGCTATCTCGACACCACCCCGTGGCGGTTTCAATCAGGCCAATGCCATTGGCAATAAAGGTATCTTTGACCAGTTGTCGCTGCTGTTCGGGGCTTTTTTCGGGGAAACAGAGCGCTATATTGGTTTCGGTAATATGCCGACGACGCTTGGCAAAGCGCCAGGCCAGTAGGCCAAGCCCTTTGCCGATGGCCATTTTCAAACGCCATGGTAGCCAGGCAGCAATATACATGGCACCAATCGCCAGCCATGTGGGCCAGTATCGCGGGTGGGCGAACGAGCGCGGGTAACGTGATTTCGACATGCAAACAACCGTTTAAGCAAAACGCCCATAATAACGCCGCGGCGCCCGGGGCAGTACCCCTGTGAGCAACGTATAGCTGATGGTATCGCAATAGCGGGCCACTTCATCCACCGACAGCACTTCGCCGTTGCTGGCCCTGCCCCAGAGAACAACCTCGCTGCCGATCGCGACATCAGGCACATCCGTCACGTCAACGGTCAACATATCCATAGAGACTTTACCAGCAATGGCGCAGCGTTGGCCGTTGACCAGTACCGGCGTGCCATCGCGGGCATGGCGGTCGTAGCCATCACCATAACCGCAGGCAACCACGGCAATGCGTGAACGCCGCGGCGCACGCCAGCGACCGCTGTAGCCTACGGGCTCCCCCTCTTCCAGCTCGCGCAGGGCAATGATTGCCGAGCGTAGCGTCATCACCGGTTGCAACTGCTGGGTGATGTCGTTGGCCTCTTCCAGGGGATCGCTGCCGTAGAGCATTATCCCTGGCCGGTTCCAATCGCCGTGGGCCACCGGCCACGCCAGGGTGGCCGGTGAGTTGGCCAGGCATAGCGGCGCTGAAAGCTCACTGGCGAGCCCTTGCAGTCGGGTCATTTGCTGCTTGAAGTAGCCGTCATCGAGGGAATCGGCGCTGGCAAAGTGGCTCATGAGGTGGAGCGACGCCACACTCGGTGCGGCGCTAAGCTGACGCCAGATGGCAGCGGCCTCGTCGATAGCGAAGCCCAGGCGGTGCATGCCCGAGTCAACTTTCAACCAGACGGGAATTGGCTTTTTAGGTGAAGCGGCTAGCAGAGCATCGACCTGCCACTGGCTGTGTACCGTAATCCAGAAGCCGTGGGTATCCACCAGCGGTAGTTCATCAGCGCTGAAGATGCCTTCCAGCAGGATTACGGGTTGGGTAATGCCGCCCTCACGCAGTGTAAGGGCCTCTTCGATACAGGCAACGGCAAACGCCGGTGCCTGGCTCTCCAGCGCTTTAGCGCAAGCCAGCGCACCATGCCCATACCCATCGGCTTTGATGACTGCCACGGTGCGGCTTTGGGGCGCACAGCGGCACGCCAATTGATAGTTGTGACGCAGAGCGTCCAGATCAATATCGGCCACAAGGGGGCGCATGGGCTTTCTCACTCACCTGATTTAGAAATAAAAAGCCGAGTAAGCGCTTAATGACGCTCGCCCGGCTTAGAGAGGTGGCACACTTTTCCCAACCACATAAGCGGTCGCGAGCTAAAGTTGCCTCCCACTGGTGCATTTAGCCGACTAGAAGAGTTAACTCAGCGTTCAGTGGCAAAAGCTCCCGGTCACTCAGGTTTCAAACAGCGCCTCTAAAGAAAGGCCTTGTTTTTCCAGTGCGCGGCGCAGCTTCTTGAGTGCTTCGACCTGGATCTGGCGCACCCGCTCACGGGTCAAACCGATTTCGGCGCCGACTTCTTCCAGGGTGGCTGATTCATGGCCGCGTAAGCCAAAACGGCGCACCACCACTTCGCGCTGTTTTTCACTCAGCTCGTCCAGCCACAGATCCACATGCTCTTTGACGTCACCGTCCACCAAGCGTGCTTCAGGGCCCTGCACTTCATCGTCCGCCAGCGTATCGATCAGTGGCTTATCGCTCTCGCCCCCCATGGGGTAATCCACCGACGACACGCGTTCATTAAGGCCAAGCATCTTTTTGACCACATCGACCGGTTTATCAAGGTGATCGGCGATCTCTTCGGCAGTGGCTTCGTGGTCAAATTTTTGGGTTAATTCCCGCGCCGCCCGCAGGTAAATATTCAACTCTTTGACCACATGGATCGGCAAGCGGATGGTGCGTGTTTGATTCATCAGCGCCCGTTCGATGGTCTGACGAATCCACCAAGTCGCGTAGGTCGAGAAACGGAAGCCCCGTTCGGGGTCGAACTTCTCCACCGCGCGAATCAAGCCCAAATTGCCCTCCTCGATCAAATCCAGTAGCGTCAAGCCACGGTTCAGGTAGCGACGGGCAATCTTTACCACCAGCCGCAGGTTGGATTCAATCATCCGCGAGCGACCCAAGGGGTCACCCTTCCGGGCCAAGCGACCGTAATATACTTCTTCTTCTGGCGTTAACAGTGGCGAAAAGCCGATTTCGTTGAGGTAGATTTGCGTCGCATCCAAGCTTTGGGTCGATTGACGATCCTCGCGCCCTAGTGCCTTTTCGAAAGCGTCTTCTTCTACCGTGACATCATCAGTATCATCAAGCGCCTCCTCAGCAGCATCCAGGTCAACCTCCTGTAGATCTTTCTCCAACATACTCATGGCCTTACCCCTCGTTTGTCGCCTACCCGCCATTTAGAAAGTCAAAGGGGTGCGTTCAAGGACGCACACCATATTGTTATGTGACGATTGTTATATGACGCTCGAATGCAGCGATTCGGGCAACGAAGTCATACGCTGACGGCTCACCCTCCCTGTGAGGACATTAGCGGGAAGGCAGAAAATCCATGGGATCTTGCGGCTGCCCATCACGGCGAACCTCAAAGTGTAATCTGACGTTTTCTGCATCGCTATCCCCCATTGTGGCAATCACCTCGCCGGCCTCGACCACGTCATTTTCCTTGACCCGCAAGCTGTCGTTATGGGCATACGCACTTAGGAATTGATCGTTGTGCTTGAGTAGGATGAGGTTGCCATACCCCCTGACACCACTGCCCGCATAGACCACGATGCCGGGGCCTGCCGCTTTTACAGGTTGCCCCTTTTCACCGGCGATATCAATCCCAGCGGTGATGCTATTACCCTGACCAAACTCTCCGACCACATTGCCATCAGCAGGCCACTGCCAGGCGATGTTTTCAGCGGGCGTATAGGTGCGCGAAGAGCGGTCTACGCTAGCGCTTTGAGCAGGAGCGGCCGCTTCGCGCTGGGGTTCGGGTTCAGACGCTGGCTGCGGTTCTGGCGCTTGCGCTGGTTCTGATTCTGGCTGTGGCGCAGGCTGCTCGGCGGGTTCGGGCTCTGGGTCAGCTGCGGCGACCACTTCAGGCTGGGGCGTTGACGAAGGGCTATTGGCGGACTCAGCCACTTGCTCTGCTGCATCTTCGGCCTCTCGCTCAGCCGTAAGGCGCCGATTACGCTCAATCGCCGACTCATCGGGCAGCAACCAATCCAACTCTTGATCATCACGCGCCACTGAGGCTGTCTGCGGGCTCAACCCGGTCGCCACAGCGCCTCCGCCGCGGGAGGTATTTGCAGCGGGCTGGTTACTGTCCGCGGATGAAACGCCTTCGCGCAGAGCGATGGTTTGCCCTGGCCGGATTTGGTAAGGCGGGCTAATGTTATTCATTGCCGCGAGCTGGCGATAATCCAAATTGTGCTGCCACGCAATGCCATACAGGGTATCGCCGGCTTTAACCGTATATTGGGGCGAGTTTTCCACCGCCTGGCGTGCCTGACTTAAATCCCGCACCTGGGGGCTTCCGCCTTGCTGGCTGGCACAGCCAGCAATTGCCAGTGCCAGCGCCGACATCATTAGTGCTTTAGGTAGATAACCTTTACGCATATAAACCTACTCCTTTTCAGCGCCAAGCTGGGTATCGATTGACCGACGATCCGCATATCGGTTGAGTAACACGACAATAAGGGCACCTACGGCCATTAGCGCGACAACACCGACCACTTGTGCCGAAGCATCGGTCAATGCGGCATAGTCAGCGGGCAATAAATAGCGGTACTCCAGAGGAATCATTTGCCCTTCTGGCCCGATTTGATAGCGTAACAGTTCACGCCATGGCCAGAGAACCGGTAGCGAACCGACAATAAACCCCAATAGCAGTTGCATGGTTGAGGTGTGATGATGCCGTAACAACCAGGACAGCAGCCGTGAAAACAGCGCCAATCCCACCATACAGCCCATGCCAAACAGTATAATAATACCCATATCAAGGCTGCGGATTGCGCCCATGATGGTGCCGTAGAGCCCCATGGTCAGCAATAGAAAGCTGCCTGAAACGCCCGGCAATAGCATGGCGCTAATCGCGATGCAGCCTGCCACCATCACTACCAGTGCTTCATTACCAATTAATAACACCAGTGGCATCATGCCTGGCAACGCCTGGGCGAGCACTAACCCAACCAGTAGCGGCAGTAAATACCATAGTTTCCAGCCATTACTCGCTTGCCATACCACCAAAGCAGAGGCGGAGACCAGGCCAAAAAAGAACCCATCCAGCAGCAGCGGGTGCGCTTCCATCAACCAGAGTGCTAAATGCGCCACACTAAACAGGCTAACCGCGACCCCCGCCAGTAGAGGCACCAGAAAGGCGAGATTCAAATGGTTACTAAGAGCCCGCCAGCCGCCGCGATGCCAAGCGCCAATAGCGCTGGGTCCAAACTGTTTGATCGTATTGATCAGCTCTTCATAAATACCGCTAATAAACGCAATTGTTCCTCCCGACACGCCGGGCACCGCGTCGGCAGCGCCCATCCCTGCGCCTCTTAAAAATATTCCCAAGGGTTGCCGCTTCAATCCACTACTCCTTGCAGTAAGGGTACAAAACGCACGGGCTCAAGCCGACGTTTTTCAAAGGCACTGCCGATGCGCTTTACCTGAGTAAGCCACTGGCTGCCATCGGGCTCTTCTAACGGGGCGATGAGCACCCCATCATGGCTCAATTGCTCAAGTAGCGCTGTAGGCACCGTCTGAGCACAGGCGGTGAGTAAAATAACGTCAAACGGCGCGGCGTCAGGCCAACCAAAACCACCGTCTGCCACCGCCAGGGTGGCAGGTGCTGCTAGCCGTCTTAAGCGCTCAGCCGCTCGCTCGTGTAGCGCGCTGATACGCTCAATGGAGTAGAGCTCTTCGACCAATCGCGACAGGATCAGCGTCTGATAGCCAGACCCTGTTCCCAGTTCGAGCACTCTGCGCGGCACGGCGCGCAGCACGAGCTCTGTCATCCGCGCCACAATAAACGGCTGCGAGAGCGTTTGGCTAAACCCAATCGGCAGCGCGGTATCTTCATAGGCGCGATGAGCCAGCGCTTCGTCAACAAATAGATGACGCGGCTCACTGGCCATCACCTCCAGCACCCGGGCGTCGCTAATGCCCTGTTGCATGAGGCGTTCGACCATACGGTCACGGGTGCGCTGGGAGGTCATGCCGCGACCGCGCAGCTCTCCTGGAGAGATATCAGGCAAAAACATCCAACCATTCCTGCACATCGTTAAGCGCGGGGTGCCGCGTTAGGTCTGTTTGTAGAGGGGTAATCGACACATAGCCCGCTTCGACGGCAGCAAAATCGGTATCATCGCCGTCATCAGCATTGGCGGCTACCGGCGCAATCCAGTAGCGCGTGCGCCCACGCGGGTCTTGAACCGCCAACGGCTTCTCTGCTGGCCCACGATAGCCTAAGCGCGTCACTTTAACGCCTTTAATCTCCTCCCAGGGCACATCGGGCACATTGACATTCAGCAGTGTTCGCGGCGGAAGCGAGAGCTGATCCGCAGCACCAATCAAAGTGCCTGCCACCCGGGCAGCAGTCGCAAAATGGCGCTCGCCGCACAGCGACATGGCAATCGCCGTCATCCCCAAATTGCGCCCCTCCATCGCCGCCGCAACGGTGCCCGAGTAGAGCACATCGTCACCCAGATTACTGCCGTGGTTGATACCTGAGATAACTAAATCGGGTTTTTCGTCCCACACACCGTGAACGCCCAAATAGACGCAGTCCGCAGGCGTACCATCGACGCTGTAAAAGCCGTTATCCAGCGGCGTCAACGAGAGTGGTCGTGACAAAGTAAGCGAGTTGCTGGCACCGCTACGGTCACGGTCAGGCGCCACTACGCGGATATTGGCATGGGCCAACAGCGCATCGTGCAGCGCACGCAGTCCCGGTGCGTGCACACCATCATCATTGGAAAGCAGTAGTCGCCGCATGGCGGGTCTCCTTGATCATAAGCGCGTAACGTGACGGCTCGTATCCATCACTTTTACTAACCTCTAAGCCTGATTAGCCATCCAGACACTGACGGCTGCGTTCAGCCCACCTAACGTCAGCTCGCTAATATCAGCTCACCCAGCACGGCGGTGGCGAAACTGCCCCGCGGCAGTGCAAACGAAAGTAGGACGGCGCCAGGTTCCCAAGTGAGTTGGGGGTTAAGCAGCCGCATACGCAGTGCTCGGCGCGCCTGTTTTACCCCGCTGCGCTCTAAGCCACTACATAGACCTGGATAGTGCTGCAGCAAACGCGCCTCATAAACCCCAGCATCGCCTTCACCAGCTTCGCCAACACCCCACAACACCCCCGTGGGGTGCACATCCAGCTCCGCTGCACGCCCCTGGAGCGCCGCGTCGGTGGCATCGATACCAAACACGCTTTGCGTGCCGTCCAGCATTAACGTATCGCCCGCCAGCGGCTGTGACCAAGTGCCATCGGCGATGCGCGCGCTGAGTAGTTCATTAAACAGAAAACTGCGCGCAGTGGAGAGCATCATACCCTGGCGATCGTCGCGTTTACGCCAACCTCGGTTAAGTAATGCTTCGGCACGCTGAAGATTGCGTCCCTCCGGGCCAAAGCGCTGGGGGCCAAAATAGTTGGGCACGCCATGCTGACAGAGTGCTTCCCAGCGACCAATAAAATCGTCGCCCTCAATGGCTTCACCGCTCAAGCGCAAAACGAACCGATTCGTACGGTGAACGCCACGTTTGAGTTTACGCGGGTGACGCGCCTGCTCCACGACCGTGATGCCCAGCGCAGTAAGCGACTGCTCAAGCTCAGCCGGCGCGTCACGACCGGGCAGATGCACACTTAGCCACTGGCGCGTGACGGCAATACGGTCTTTCATGCCGGAATAACCAATATCACGAGGCGTTACGCCGCAAAGCCGACTTAAGGTCTTGACGACATCTAACGTGGTTTGATTGCGCTTTTCAACTCGCAGCCACAGATGCTCCCCGTGCGCTTCGGGGGTAAAATCAAGCTGCTCATCGACCCAGAAGTCTTCCGGCTGGGCACGGTACTGGCCCGGTTTGGGCGCACCAAACTGAGCGTCTAAACAGCGCTGCCACTCCGGCATATCAATCATTAAGCGCCTCAGCACGATTAAGTAGCACCACCGCCTCCGCGGCGATGCCTTCACCGCGCCCGGTGAAGCCTAATCGTTCGGTGGTGGTGGCTTTCA
Source organism: Halomonas campaniensis (assembly GCF_002211105.1). Taxonomy (GTDB): domain Bacteria; phylum Pseudomonadota; class Gammaproteobacteria; order Pseudomonadales; family Halomonadaceae; genus Vreelandella; species Vreelandella campaniensis_A. Next base: position 42,422 of record NZ_JPUA01000010.1, read on the forward strand.
CGTTGACTTGGCCAAGCCCAACGTCTAAATCGGCGGCAATGACTTTCCGCATGGCCTCGATATGTGGCGCCATTTTGGGCGCTTGGGCCATCAGCGTGGCGTCGATATTGACTACCCCATAGCCTTGTTCCTGAACAAGCATGACCACGTGCCGTAGCAGTTCGCGACTATCAGCGCCCTCCCATGCCGGGTCAGTGTCCGGAAAGTGGCGGCCAATATCGCCCAGCGCACAGGCGCCCAACAGTGCATCGCTAATGGCATGAAGCAGCACATCGCCATCGGAGTGGGCCACAAAACCGTGCTCAAACGGCAGCTTAACGCCGCCGATCATTAAATGATCGCCGGGGCCGAAACGGTGTACATCGAATCCGTGGCCGATACGCATTATAAGCTCCTAGTGATTAAAGCCTGCCTGGCGTGTTAGCGGCTTTTTCCGCCCT
>NZ_JPUA01000010.1:42966-170293 GCF_002211105.1 Halomonas campaniensis
GTTGTCGCGCCGCCCAGTTACCAGCTGTGGGCACTCGCCCAAGGCTTCAACCGCCGAGGCCTCATCGGTCACCAGCGTTTGCTGCTGGCGAGCGGTTTCCAGTGCTCGCCGCAGCAGCGCATAGCGAAAGCCCTGGGGGGTTAGTGCGTGCCACAACCCCTCCCGGGGTTCAGTGCGCGCGCTTTGGCACTGGTCATCGGCACGTTTCATGGTATCGGCTACCGGCATCGCCAGAAGAGCGCCGGCGGAGTGGGTCGCCGCGGCTTGATAAAGCGCCAGAAGATCGTTCACGGTAATACAGGGACGAGCCACATCATGCACTAGCACCACATCGTCATCGTTGGCCGCCATCGCGTGCAGAGCATTTAATACGCTGTCCATTCGCTCGCTGCCGCCCTCCACCCGCTGCCAGTCATTAAAAGGCACCCAGTGAGGTAAAAACCAGCGGTCATCGGCATCCAGGCAGAGCACCAGACGAGCGCTAGGAAAAGCACGATGAAGACGCGCTAAGGTATGCGCCAGCACCGGCTGTTCATCGGCCAAGGTCAAATACTGTTTGGGTTTATCGGCCCCCATACGACGGCCTTGACCCGCCGCAGGAACAATTAACCAGATTTGACTCACTGCGGCGACTCCTGGGGAGCAACCAGACCTGCATTAATACCGATCAGCTCATTTTCAATCGCCACTCCCGGCACCCAGAAAAACTGCTCATCGGTGCGCACCATGCCCATATCGCTGCGGGCACGCTCCTCAATCGCGTCTAAACCGGTTTTTAAATCCGTCACCTCTGCCGCCAGCCGCGCATTGCGTTCGCGCATGGGCACATTGGCCGCCTCTTGCATCGCCACCCGCTGCTCCACGTGCTGTAAATCGCGCCAGCCGCCGTTGCCTAACCACAGCTCGTATTGCAGCAGCGCGAAGACAGCAAGCAATGTCAACACTAGCCATTTACGCATTACTGCTCTCCGATAACCTATCTATTACAGCCTAACGTTTACTTACGCTCGATTAAGCTGCAGGTAAAAATCACGTTTTAAAACAGCAGTTGTATCAAACAGACGCGCTGATTGGCGCGCATTATGCCATCAAGGCGCAACACCAGCGAGCCGTGCCTCGTTTAAATGGCAGCTTAAATGACTACTTAAAGGGCAGCGCTTGATGGGCCGCCTCACGGTAGGCGCTGACATGTTCGCCCTCTTGATGGCAAAACTGGGCGACACCCGCGGCAAGCCCAGGGTGACTAATATAGTGCAGCGAGCGCACGCGCTGGGGTGCAAAGCCGCGTACCAGCTTATGCTCGCCCTGAGTACCTGGATCAAACAGCGTTAAGCCACGCTGTAAACAGTAGTCGATCCCCTGGTAGTAGCAGGCCTCAAAATGCAGGCAATCAGCGACCACTTCGCTTCCCCAGTAGCGCCCATAGAGCGTGCTGCTGCCACAAAAATAGAGCGCTGCCGCCACCGGGCGCCCTTCAATGTATGCCTGTACCAGCACCAGCGCCTCCGGCATGGTTTGGCGCAGGCGCTCAAAAAAATCATGGTTTAAATAAGGGGGGCGGCCACGTTCATGATAGGTGATCGCATAGCAGCGATAGAAGTGCGCCATATCCGCTGAGGTGATCGCCTCGCCCTCCAAACGCGCTACCTGTAAGCCTTGCTCGGCGACCAAACGCCGCTCGCGCTTGATCATTTTGCGCCGTTTCGAGGTCAGGCTGGCTAGAAAGCCCTCAAAGTCACCGAAGCCGCGATCCCGCCACTGAAACTGTACACCTTCGCGGCTGATCAACTCAGGGCACTGTGCCTGCCAGGCGGCGACATCTGCCTCGTTGGCAAACAGCAGGTGCCAGCTTGATAGATCAAGGCGTTCGCACTGCTCCCGCCACGCGTTGGCCAGCAGTGCACGGACGGCCCTGGCGTCGGCGTGCCTGGCAATTAACGTGCGCGCCCCTGGCACTGGCGTGAACGGCACCGCGCTGAGGGCTTTGGGGTAGTAACGGCCCCCGGCGCGCTCCAGCGCTTCCGCCCAGCCCCAATCAAACACATACTCACCGTAGGAGTGATGCTTGCAATACATGGGCAGCGCCGCGACCAACTGTTCGCCTTGCCATACACTTAGATGGCACGGCTCCCAGCCCGTAGCCTCGCTGACAGACCCACTGGCCTCCAGGGCGTGTAAAAACGCGTGACGCAAAAATGGCTGATCGTCATCTACCAGTGAATCCCACTGGCTTGCCGTAATGGCCTCAATGGTGGGTAGAATAGTGATCGACAGTGGGGGTAACTGCATAACACCTTCCCGAGCGGATAGAGGCTAAAAGACCACTTTACACTAACTGTTTATAGAAACCGTTTACACTCATCATCTATACGCACTGGCCAGATCAACGGGCTAAATCAAAGAGCTAATTCAAAGAGCTAAATCAACGGCTGTGCCAACGAAGCCAATGAAAGCAGATGCGGCGCTTGAACTGCCGTACTTAACGTTAACGCCACGCCGGGAACGGCACATAAGGAGAGGCCATGACGCGCGATCTAACGGGTGACTTTCAAACGCAGCGCCAAGCGGCCGATCAAATGCCCTACCCGACGCTAACGGTGCGTCGTGACCGGTTGGCCCGTCTAGCGCGTATGACCAAGCACCACCAGCTTGAGATTATCCGTGCGATTCAGACGGATTTTGGCCAGCGCAGCGATGTGGAAATACGCATGGCTGAAATCAACGCGGTGCTCCACGCTATCCGCCACACTAGGCTACATCTATGGCATTGGATGCGCCCTTGGTCGGTCAGTATGCCGTGGCGACTAACGCCAGCCCGGGCACGCATTGCGCCACAGCCGCTGGGTATTGTCGGGGTGATATCCCCCTGGAATTACCCCTGGAGCTTGGCGCTAATGCCGATAGTGGATGCGTTTGCAGCAGGCAATGTGGTAATGCTCAAACCCAGCGAGCACTCCCCCGCCACCAGCAACCTCCTGCAACGCCTGGTAGCGCAATACTTCACCCTTGAAGAGTTCAAGGTAGTGGAAGGAGGTGTAGAGGTGGCGCGTCGTTTTAGCGAACTGCCGTTCGACCACTTGGTATTCACTGGCTCTACGGCGGTGGGCCGTCAGGTAGCCCAGGCAGCAGCGGTAAATTTAACCCCGGTGACACTTGAACTAGGTGGTAAGTCGCCCGCCATCGTGGCAGGCGACGCGGACTTTGATAAAGCGGCAACGGATATTATTTTTGGTAAAGGTATGAACGGCGGGCAAACTTGTATCGCTCCCGACTACGTGCTGGTTGAAAGCCGCCATATTAGTGCTGTGGTCAAAGCGTTGAGCGAAGCTATTCAACGCCAGCGGCCCGATGATCATGCGGCCACCCACGCGATTAACGCGGCCCACCAGCAGCGGCTCGATGCTATGCTGCAAGAAGCCCATGATCACGGCTGCAGAATCATCGATCACGGCCCTCATGCCCCTGCGCTGGTTATCGACCCGCACCGGGAGCTTCAGGTGATGCGCGAAGAAATTTTTGGCCGCTGTTTGCCGGTGATTGGCGTGAGCGATATGTCAGCGGCAATACGCTATGTCAATGCCCGCCCCCACCCACTAGCGCTGTATGCCTTCACACATGATAAGGGCTTACAGCAGCAGTTGCTGCAAACGACACGCTCTGGCGCGCTGGTGTCTAATGCCACTCTGCTCCATCACGCTGTGCCCTCGTTACCTTTTGGTGGCGTCGGCGAGAGCGGCATGGGGGCCTACCATGGTCGTCACGGCTTTGAACGTTTTAGCCATTTGCGTGGCATCTTCTATCAAGCTAAACGCTCGGCTAGCCGCATGCTGTATCCACCTTACCGGCGTTGGCTAATAAAACTGTTAGGTCTTGGCTAAAGCTTGTCGGTTAATGTCCGATATTTAGTTACCTACTCGTCTAACGACCTCATGGAATGTTTTATTAACTCTCAGCTTTGGAACGGCCATGCACGCCCCAGACACTCCTCATAACGAAACAGAGCGCCTGGCGGCTTTGCATGCCCTAGAGGTACTCGATACGCCTCACGACTCGGCTTTTGAGCGTTTGACGCAATTGGCACGTGACCTGTTCGGCGTGCCCATTGCTTTAGTGTCGCTGATTGATAAAGAGCGCCAGTGGTTCAAATCACACCGGGGGCTTGGTGTGTGTGAAACCAACCGAACCGTTTCATTCTGTGCCCATGCCATCGTCCATGATGCGCCGCTGGTCATTGAAGATACCCAGAAGGATGCGCGCTTTGCAGACAACCCGCTGGTCACCGACGCGCCGCACATCCGTTTTTACGCGGGTTATCCACTGCGGCCGCTGGAAGGTATGGCCATTGGTACGCTGTGTATTATTGATCGACAGCCGCGCCAGTTCAGCGAGCGGGATTTAACGCTACTCGGCAGTTTAGCGGGTCAGGTTGAGGAGCTACTCCGCCAACACAAGCTGCAGCTGGAGCTATCCCGCACTGCTCAACGGATGCATAAAGAGCAGAAACTGCTCAAAGTACTCCACCAAGGCATTACGGATTACCAAGCGCTGATGTCGGGCAGACGGCTGTGGGTGTTTCTAATGGAGGCGCTGCGCGAACTGACCGATAGCGACTACGCCCTGATTGGCGAAGTGCTGCCCACCAACACCACCAATGCCCTTAAAATTCACGCCATCACTGATCTTTCCTGGAGTGAGGAGTCACGCCACCTGATGGAGCAGTTGCGTAGCGGCGACATGACCATCACCAACCCCCACTCGCTGGTGGGCCGTGTGTTTGCGTTCGGTGAAGTGATTATGACCGACGATGTGTATGGCCACGCCCAACGCGGTGGTTTTCCTCCCGGGCATCCGCCCCTGCATAACTACCTCGGCGTGCCGATTTTCAGCGGCGAACAGTTAGTCGGTATGTACGCCATTGCCAACAGTAAACAGCCGCTTAACCAAGCGTTGCTGGATTGGCTACAGCCGTTTACCGACACCTGCTCGCTATTGATCAACCTTTACAGCCAAATGGCCGAGCGCGAACAGGTCATGCGCGATCTGGCCGCCGCCCGAGACCAGGCGGAAACCGCTAGCCGGGCGAAAAGCGAATTCCTGTCGTCGATGAGCCACGAACTCCGCACGCCGCTCAATGCGATTATCGGGTTTGCCCAAATACTGGCCAATAGCCGCCGCGAACCGCTGGGCGACAAACAGCATCGCCAGGTCTCCCAAATTGAGCGGAGTGGCCAGCATCTGCTTAGCTTGATTAACGAAGTGCTGGATTTGGCCAAGATCGAAGCGGGTCATATGACGCTCTCCATCGAGCCGATTATTCTCGCCAACGTATTTAACGATGCCTGCTCCACACTGGAACCCAGCGCCGAGGCAGCAGGCATCCATTTTCGCTATACATCGCCCAATGATCGTTGGCAGGTCAACGCCGACTACACGCGCACCAAACAAATACTTTTGAACCTGCTCTCCAATGCAATCAAGTACAACAGCACCAACGGCTCAATCGATATAGCCGTGGCCCACTTGGTTGACCATGTGCGCATCAGCGTGACCGACACCGGCCCCGGCATTGCCCCTGAACGACAGCACGAGCTATTCGAACCCTTTAATCGCCTTGATGCAGAAGGTGGCAGCATCGAAGGCTCCGGTATTGGCCTGGCGATTACCCGCGAGCTGGTCGAGCGTATGAACGGCGAGATCGGCGTAGACAGTCAGCCCGGCCAGGGCGCGACCTTTTGGTTTACCTTACCCACTGCTAACGCAGACGCTACCGCCGACGCGACTCCTGCGACTCACCCGGTTCATGCTCAGCCCAGCAATGCTTGTACGCTGCTCTATATCGAGGATAACCCTGCCAATCAGCGGCTGATGGAAGACATCATTGAAGAGCTGGGCGGGATAACGCTGCAGATTGCGCCCAGCGCCGAAATCGGCCTGGAAATAATGCGCCACTGCTCGCCTGCCCTGGTACTCATGGATGTCCACCTGCCGGGCATGAACGGCTACCAGACATTGGAAGCGATGCGCCGCGACCCACAGCTGCAAGCCTTGCCGGTGGTGGCCCTATCGGCCAACGCTCTGCCGGGCGACATCAAGCGCGGTTTGGAAGCAGGCTTTAACGGCTACCTCACCAAACCGCTTGAACTTGATAAACTAGAAGCCACCATTGCCCAGTTCATTCAGACTGCGTCAGGGAAGGAACCATGAGCCTTACTGAAAAACATCTGTTAATAGTGGATGACAGCACGGTTAACATCGAGCTCATGTTTGATCTTCTTGACGAGTATGGGTTTGAAAACATCCACGGGATCAATGACCCCCGTGAGGTGCTTCGCCACTGCCAGCAGCAGTTGCCGGATCTACTGCTGCTGGATATCCGTATGCCGCACCTAGACGGCTACGCAGTGATTGAAGAGCTCAGTGCACATTTTGCCGAGCAGATGCCGCCGATTATCGTGCTGACGGCGCAAATTGATGACGTGACCCGCCATCGGGCCCTGAGTATGGGCGTACGCGATTTCATCACTAAACCATTCAAGCAAGATGAAGTATTGCAACGCATACGCAATACCTTAAACATTGAACACCGCTACCAGGTGCGTGATAAGCAGGCCGACACTCTCGAACAGATGGTCGCCAAACGCACCCAAGAGTTAGATCGCCAGTCACGCACCGACCCTATTACCCAACTGCCTAACCGGCGTGGATTAGACCAGGCATTGCACAAAGCTGCCCTTAAAGCTTCCGGCACGGGGCTACTGTTTATCGCGATTGATAAACTCGATGATGTGGTGCGGCTGCACGGCTACCGGGTTGCCGATCAACTGCTGTGTTCGGTTAGCCAACGGCTACGCCAACAGCTCGACGCTGACTGCCTGCTCGGGATATGGGGAGGGAGCGAGCTGCTGGTCATTACCCCTACGGCAAACCCCACCCAACTGCTGCACCTGGCCGAGCAACTGCTCGAGTGTTTCGACCATGATCAGGTGCTGGAGGAGTTTCTGCTTCCCCTCAGTGCCCGTATCGGCATTAGTGCCGAAGCAAGCGACTTTGACACAGAACGCTTGGTACATATGGCGGCTTTAGCACTGCCACCTCTGGAGTCGCTCAAGGTTCAGTACTACACACCGGCGCTTGAGACCAAGCAGCGGCATCGGCTGCATATTCAGCAGGCGATCCGCGGCGCCACCGCGCGTGGCGAGATGTCGCTCGCCTTTCAACCCAAACTATCGCTGGCTGACCACAAGATTCTCGGCGCGGAAGCGCTGCTACGTTGGCAGCACCCGGAGTTCGGCCTCATCTCTCCAGGTGAATTTATTCCGCTGGCAGAGGCCAGCGGTGATATTCTCTGCATAGGCGACTGGGTGCTGGATGAAGCCATGCGCTATATCAGCACCTGGCGGGCACAAGGGCTGCTCAATGACGATTTTCATATTGCGGTGAATGTGGCCGCTCGTCAGTTAAGCCGCAAAGACTTTGCCCAACAGCTACTTGCTCGCCTTGAACAGTGGCAAATTCCCGAGCGCTTCCTAGCCCTGGAAGTGACCGAATCGGGGCTGGTAAGCGATATGAATCACGCTCGTCAGCAGCTTGCCCAATTGGCTGAAATGAATATCGCCGTGGCCATTGACGATTTTGGCACCGGCCAATCGTCGTTGGCGTATATTAAAACGTTGCCCTTCTCGACGCTTAAGATAGATCGTGCCTTTGTGATGGACTTGGAAACCAGCGCGATTGACCGTCAACTGGCGCATACCATTACTCAGCTTGCTCATAGTGTGGGCTGCGATGTAGTGGCAGAAGGCATCGAAAACTCAGCCCAGGCGGCTTACTTAAGCTCTATCGGCTGTGAAGCCGCGCAAGGCTACTTCTATGCTCGTCCGCTGTCTGCCGAAGCATTTTTGGCCTGGTGCAGCGAATGGAAGCCACTTTGTTCCACCCCCCATACGGAGACCGTTAATGGCTCATGACTTACTTGACCGCTTACGCGAACGTTTAGAAGAACTCAACCGCTCAGAGCGTAAAGTCGCCAATGTAATTCTTGAAGACCCAACGATCGCCACCAGCCTCAGCATTGCTAGCCTGGCTCAGGCGGCAAGCGTCAGCGAACCTACGGTTAATCGTTTCTGCCGCAACTTTGGCGCCAAAGGCTACCCTGATTTCAAAATCAAACTGGCCCAGAGCTTAGCCGGTGGTACACCCTACGTGACCCGCGCAGTGGAGCCCGGTGACACTGCCACCCAGTACACCCACAAAATTTTTGGCGCCACCATCGCCGCCCTCGATCAAGCCCAGCGCGAAATCGATATGAGCGCCGTCGAGCGCATGGTCGACTACCTCACCCAGGCCAAGCAGATCCACATTTTTGGCTTGGGCGCCTCCGGCGCGGTGGCTCAGGATGCCCAGCACAAGTTCTTCCGCTTCAACCTGCCGGTGATGGCCTACATTGATGTGCTGATGCAGCGCATGGTCGCCGCCGCTTGCCACACCGGGGATGTGGTAGTGATCATCTCCTACACCGGGCGCACCCGTGAGTTGGTGGATATCGCCCGTCTTGCACGGGAAGCCGGAGCAGTGGTACTCGGTATCACCGCGCCCAACTCGCCGGTAGCCAACGAGTGCACCGCCACCCTGGACGTCGCCACCCCCGAAGACACCGACCACTACATGCCGATGACCTCGCGGGTCATTCAGTTAACGCTGATTGATGCGCTGGCTACCGGGGTGACCTTGAGGCGCGGTGAAGACTTCTTACCCCACCTCAAGAAAATCAAAGACAGCCTGCGCGATACCCGCTTTCCGGTGGAAAAGCCTGGGAAGTGAACATGTTTGGATAGCTAATTGGTAAGGTGACGAGGGCAGGTTTCCGCGTGGGCGCTGTGAACCCATCCCTGGGCGCTACTTTTGCCATCTGACCGCCATGGATGGCGGGAATGCCGGAATTGTTGGGAACATTTTCCGGCCCTGGCAAAAGACCCTCGCTTCAACCTGCCCTCGTCCCCTAGAGATATGGCCATAAACTTTTAAGCGCTAAAGGATCAGCCGTTAGTGGCTCACCGCGGCAGTAACAGTAATTTCCACTTTGAGTTCATCGGCGGGCATGGGCGCACAGACACAGGTGCGCGCCGGTGCGTAGCCTGCGGGTACCCAGGCATCCCACACCTCGTTCATGGCGGCAAAGTCACCACCCTCTTTCAGGTAAATCGTTGCGCTTAACAACTGCTCACGGCTTGAACCAATCTCTTTCAGTAGCGCATCCACCCGCGCCAGCATGCTTTCCGTTTGGGCGTTGATATCGCCCTCGCGAGCCTCCGGGCCAGCCACTTGGCCGCACAGATAGGCCACACCCTGATGAATCACCGCTCGGCTCATGCGAGCTTTTGTATCGTGACGTTGGATGGCCATAGTGCAAACTCCTAATAGGTTGAGAAAAAGCAGTCTAAACCGCCTGGCTTACCCTTGACCATGCCTTCTTTATCAAAGCCGATCAGTTGGCACCGGGCGATGCTCAAACACCCGCCGGAGCACAAAGCTGGTATGTGCTCCAGTCACCCCCTCGATGCGGTTAATCACATGCAGCAGCAGGTGCTGGTAGTCGTCCATATCGCGTACCAGGATTTTGAGCTGAAAATCCGCCGCCTGTCCGGTAATGATCAGGCACTCGATGACGTTGGGTATCTCACGAATATGGCGCTCAAAATTATCGAAGCGCTCCGGCGTATGCTGATCCATGGAGATATGCAGCAGCGCCATTAATTGATAGCCCAGTTGGCGGGAATCGACCTCTGCGCGGTAGCGCACTATTAGGCCGTGCTCTTCCAGAGCCCGCACCCGGCGCAAACAGGGCGAAGGCGAAAGCCCAATGCGATCGGCTAACTCCTGGTTACTGATACGTCCCTCCTGCTGGACAATATCCAGAATATGGCGATCAAAACGATCCAACACCAGTGGCGATACCGACATAAAAGGCAGCTCCTGCCAAAAAATAAAATATTAAAGAAACTTCCTGCCAATTATTATCTAACATTCCCTATCTTCGCAAGAACCTAGCGCTGCAAACCCTTTACACTATACGAGTTGCCAAAAGCAGCGAATCACTCAGCACGGCCGCCACAAGCAGCCGCTATCCATAAAATGGTTATTTTCAGGAAGACCTCTACTTCAGGAAGTTCACTATGTCTGCTTTCGATCATCGCAAATATCGCCCTGCGCCCCGCGTGCCTGCCTTCAATCGCCAATGGCCGGATCGTGATCTGGATCACGCCCCTATCTGGGTGAGCGAAGATCTACGCGACGGCAACCAGGCGCTGCTTGAGCCGATGACCGTTGAGCAGAAGCAGCGCTTCTGGCAGCAGATCGTTAAAGTGGGCATTAAAGAAGTCATGGTGGGTTTCCCTTCTGCCAGCCAGCCCGACTACGACTTCGTGCGCTGGCTGATCGAAGAGGATCAGATTCCCGAGGATGTCACCATTGCAGTACTGGTGCAGTGCCGTGAACACCTTATTGAAAAGACCTTTGCCTCGCTGGTCGGTGCCAAGCGCGCCATTGTTCACCTCTATAACTCCACCTCCACCATTCAGCGCGAGCGGGTGTTTGAGATGGATCGTGCCGGGATTGTCGATATCGCGGTACAAGGGGCCACTTGGGTCAAAACCTACGCCGACCAATACCCCGAGATTGAGTGGTGTTTCGAGTACACCCCGGAAAGTTTTTCCAGCACCGAGATCGATTTCTCGCTGGAGATCTGCGAAGCGGTGATGGATGTGTGGCAACCAACGCCGGAGAATAAATGCATTCTCAACCTGCCCACCACGGTGGAAGTGGCCGGGCCGCACCATCACGCCGACCAGATTGAGTACTTTTGCCAGCACATCAGCCGCCGCGACAGCGTGATTATCTCGGTGCATACCCATAATGACCGCGGTGGTGCGGTAGCCTCTGCGGAGCTCGCCCTGTTGGCCGGCGCCGAGCGGGTGGAAGGCACCCTGCTGGGCAACGGCGAGCGTACCGGCAATATGGATATCGTCACCCTGGCCATGAACCTTTACAGCCAGGGCATCGATCCGCAGTTGGATCTCTCCAACCCGGATGAAATTATTCAAGTGGTCAACGAGTGCACCGGTATCGCCATGCACCCACGCCACCCCTGGGTGGGCGAGATGGTCTATACCGCTTTCTCGGGCAGCCATCAGGACGCGATTCGTAAATCCCTCAAGCACCAACAGCCCGACGAGCCGTGGCAAGTCGCTTATCTGCCTATCGATCCCCACGACATTGGCCGCGATTACCAGGCGGTGATTCGCGTCAATAGCCAGTCCGGCAAAGGCGGCATGGCCTTTCTGCTGGAGCGGGATTACGGCATTAACCTGCCACGCTGGATGATGCTGGCCTTGGCGCCCTTTGTTCAGCAAGAGAGCGAACGGCGCGCTAGCGAACTCTCCAGCGAAATGATTCGTCAGGTGATGTTCGACAACTTCACCCAGGAAGCACCGCTATCCCTAGTGGATTACCAACTCTCCAAAGGCCAGCAGGAGGGCATTGAGGTCACGCTGCAACAGGGTGATGAAACCCTGCGCCTCTCTGGCAAGGGCAACGGCGCGATGTCTGCATTTACCGATGCCTGGCAGCGCCACTCCGGCAGCAGTGTGGGAATTATCGATTACAGCGAGCACTCCCTGGGCGCCAGCAGTGAAGCCAATGCCATCGCCTTTGTGCAGCTCAATATCGATGGCCAGCGGCTCTGCGCGGTGGCCGAGGATAGCGATACCGTAAGTGCATCGCTCAAGGCGCTGCTGTCGGGTATCAATCTCACGGCTAAGCAAACCGGTCAAGAAACTCAATCCCAAGCTTCTGCACTGGCACTCTAACGAACGGTATAACGTACCCATGCTTAGTGGCGTCGTGTCGCTAAGCATGGGGTGAAATGGCGGCATTCACTATCAGCGCAGAATCAGCACCGGCAACTGAGCTTTACGCAACATCGTGGTGGTCGTGCTGCCGACCAGCAGGTGACGAATCCGCGAGTGGCCGTAGGCCCCCATCACCAGCATGTCGATATTCTTCTCTTGCTTATAGGTACGCAGCGTCTCTTCCACCTCGCCCGCGCGTATCGCCCCTTCGGCGGTGTGCCCGGCTTCCCGAAGGGCTTCCAGTGCCCAGTTCAGCTGCGAGCGGTTTTCAGCGGTTTCCGCACCCACAATCACCACGTGGCAAGTGGCGCCCTCAAACAGCGGGCTTTTGGCCAGCATTTCAACGCCTTTACGCGCAGTGTTACTACCGTCGAACGCCATCATCACATTGTGCGGGTGAGTAAACTGTTTCGGCACCATAAGAATTGGCCGGTGCACTTCCCTCACCACGCGCTCAAGGTTGGAGCCTAAATGACCGCTGGCCTGGTGCGCCGTCTCACCTCGTTTGCCCACCACCAAAAGCCTTACGTCTTTTTCGTGCTCGACCAGGGTTTCCACCAGGGTGCCATTGCGCTGCAAGCACTGGGGGGCGGCAATACCAGCGTTGGCCGCGCGCTCCTTGGCAGCGTCGAGTAACAGGCGGCCACGTTCACGGGAGACTTTTGCATGCTGCTCCTCAATGTCGGACAGCTTTTCCAGCAAGTGTTCTCGGGTACCCAAGCCTAGATTACCGGTTAAATCCGGCTCGGCTACCTGGGCGTGGTTATCCACAGTATGAATAAAACTAAGCGGCGCATTGAGTGCTTTGGCAGCCCATACTGCGTAATCACACACACCTTCTGAAAACTGAGAACTATCGATAGCTGCCAACACGCGATCTGACATGGGTTACTTCTCCTTGAGCGGGTGCATCAACATTATTGTTATTCTCTTCCTTTTCTACACGAACTCATTGACCCGGGACACTCTAAAACGTTCTTACCTGCTTCGGACGCTATAGTACCCGCATGTTAAACTTAGCGGCCTATTGAGGTGCTTCAGGGGGAAGCATGGGACATGGCTTAACAAGCGTACTGTTAGTCGCGCTAGGCGGCGCGTTGGGTGGTATGGGGCGATTTGCGATTTCTAATCTACTCGCCCGCTACCTAGGTAAAGCCTTTCCCTGGGGAACTCTGGCGGTTAACGCCAGCGGAGCCTTTCTAGCGGGCTGGATGCTCGGCAGTCTAGGTATCGCCAGCGCCCCGTCTCCCCTATGGCTGTTCACCGTGGCCGGTCTACTGGGTGGCTACACCACGGTCTCCTCTTTTAGCTTGCAAACCATTGAGCTATGGCAGGGCGGCCAACAACTCCGCGCCAGCGTAAATATTGGCGCCACGCTCCTACTCGGCTTAACCATGGTATCCATTGGCTGGTTGTTATCAGGCGCTTCATTGCCAGGAGCGACCTTATGAGCACCTGGAAGGCTTACCTTGCAGTGGGTGTCGGCAGCGGCGTTGGCAGCACGTTGCGCTATGGCGTTTCGCTAATAGCGCAGGCAGCACTAGGGAGTTATTTCCCCTGGGGAACACTTATCGTTAACGTACTGGGTTCGTGCTTAATCGGTTGGTTGGCCGCTACCCTCTCGCGCTCTCCCCACAGCCAACTAGCGCGTTTTCAGCCATTACTGGTGGCCGGTTTTTGCGGCGGTTTTACCACCTTTTCGCTGTTCAGCTTAGAGACGCTGCATCTGGTGCAGTTAGGCCGACCGGGGATTGCGCTGATTTATATTGTGGTCAGTCTCCCCCTCTGGCTGGGTGCCGCCGTGGTGGGTGAGCGCTTGGCGCTTTTTCGTTAGCAAAACCGTCAACCACAGGATGTGCCAGCATGCGCGATCAGATGGAAAAGCATCAGTCTTGGCTCTACCTGGCTTTCATTGGTTTAGGCCTTGCGCTAGGCATCGGCGCACCGCAATTCGCTGAGCCGTTAGCGCATTTTTTATGGCCACTGCTAGCGGTGCTGCTTTACGCCACCTTTACGCAAATACCTTTGCTACACATTGCCCGAAGCTTGGCTGACACACGCTTTATGGCCGCGCTCATGGTCGGTAACTTTATCGCCATCCCGGCCTTTTTAGCCCTGACTGTTATTTGGCTGCCGCTTTCTCCCGCCGTGCTGGCAGGCGTTTTACTGGTACTGCTGGTGCCTTGCACCGATTGGTTTATTACCTTTACGCATTTAGGCAAGGGTGATAGCGCTCGGGCGGTTGCCGCCGCACCACTACTGCTACTGGTGCAGTTAGTCGCGTTACCCGTTTATTTGTGGCTGTTCCTGGGCAGTGAGTGGTTTGGCCTTACGCTCTCTAAAGAGCTGCTTAGCGCTTTTGCAGGGCTTATTCTCACGCCTTTAGTACTCGCCTGGCTTACCGAGTATCTCGCCCAGAGACACAAAGCGGTTAAGCGCAGCGTGCATTGCTTAGGATTACTCCCAGTGCCTTTACTAGCCTTAGTGGTGTTTATGATTGCCGCCTCCCAGGTCAACACTGTGTTCGGTCTTAGCCGCGTGTTAATTCAGGTGGTATTTATCTTTATCGGCTTTTTACTCTTTGCGGCACTCTTGGGTAAGGGGCTTGGCAAGTTATTTAAACTGCCCACCGCCAGCGCTAGAACACTAGCGTTTAGCTTTGGTACGCGTAATTCCTTTGTGATGCTGCCCATCGCCCTGACGCTACCTAGCGCCTGGCAGGCAGCCATAGTGGTGGTGGTGTTTCAATCACTGGTAGAGCTATTGGGTATGGTGGCGTTCTTACGTTGGTTACCTAGCAAGCTAATACCAGAGCAAGCTAATACCAGAGCAAAAACTTAACTAACCCGCGTGTATCCTCCCAGCACCCCCTGTTTACTCATCACCAGTTGCCAAAGATGGATTTCCCTGGCCCGAAAGGCACCGGCACAGCTCAGCAAGTAGTAGCGCCACATGCGATAAAAACGCTCGCCATACTGGCTTGCAAATGTGGGCCAGTGCTTCTCAAAGTTGTTGTGCCATGCCATCAGGGTACGGTCGTAATCGGCCCCAAAATTATGCAGATCCTCGATTACAAACAGCGCTTCAGCGGCATCCATGATTTGCCCCAAGGCGGGTAGCTCGCCGTTTGGGAAGATATACTTATCAATCCAGGGGTCAGTCACCGTGTTGGCTATGTTTTTGCCGATGGTATGCAGCAAAAACAGCCCGTCATCTTTCAAACAGCGGTTAGCGACATTCATATACTCGCGGTAGTTTTTATGGCCCACATGCTCAAACATACCGATGCTCACAATGCGGTCAAACTGCTCGCTTTCATTACGGTAATCCTGCAAACGAAACTCTACCGGTAGCCCTTTTTTGATCAGCCGCTGTCCAAACTCCGCTTGCTCTTTGGAGATCGTCAGGCCTACGCACTCCACCCCATAATGCTCAGCCGCATAGGCCATAAAACTGCCCCAGCCGCAGCCAATATCCAGCACCCGCATACCAGGCTTTAATTGCAGTTTACGACACACCAGATCGAGTTTGGCCTCCTGGGCCTCGTCCAGGTTTTGGGCATTTTCCCAGTAGCCGCAGGTATAGGTCATGCGCTGATCGAGCATCGCCGCATAGAAATCGTTGCCTAGATCGTAGTGCTTTTGGCCCACCTCCCAGGCGCGCTTGACTGTTTGACGATTCAGCAGACGTGAGCGCAGCGAGTGATAAGCGAGTTGGGTGGGTTTGATGCGTTGTCCTAGCCGGGCACGCATTAAGCGGTAAAACAGTTCATCCAGCCGCTCTGCGTCCCACTCCCCCTTCATATAGCTTTCGCCAAGCCCCAGATTGCCTCGCGAAAGGGCGCTATCGATAACGCCGGGCGCATTCAACTGAATATCCCAAGGACGATGACCATCAAGCCTGATATCGGCTTGGGCGAGTAATTCGGCGACAAAACGGTGGGAGGGGGAAGCTTCATCGAAGCCAATAGGCGACTTTTCCAACATGGGCATGTTCACAGCAGGCTCCTCTCGCTATTCCAGGGGATGAATAGGTCACAACCTGTCTATCAGCATAGAACCGCATTGCAATATTAGCATCATTTGATGAATGATTTTTAACCATCAAAGGTAATAAAAAGCCGGCCCTCTCAACAAAAGAGGGCCGGCTGCAGGAAATAAATTGCAACCTAAGCTAACGGTGATGCGCTACCGCTTTGTTGAGCGTTAACGCAGAATCAACACTGGTATGTGGCTACCACGAAGCATTGCCGTCGTTGTACTCCCCACTAATAGGTGGCGAATACGCGAGTGCCCGTAGGCGCCCATCACCAGCAAGTCGATGGCATGCTCTTTTTCGTAGGTTTGCAGGGCTTCGTCTACCTCGCCAGCACGAATGGCGCCTTCGGCTTGATGACCGCCGTCGCGCAAAGTGTTTAACGCCCACTCAAGCTCAGAGCGGCGCTCAGCCGTTTCCGCACCTACGATCAGCACATGGCACTTGGCGCCAGCAAAGAGCGGTGACCGGGCCAGCATCTCGACCCCTTTACGAGCGGTTTTGCTGCCGTCAAAGGCCATCAAGATCTTTTCAGGACGCTTGAAGGTTTTCGGCACCATCAGGATAGGGCGGTGAAGTTCACGTACTACCCGCTCAAGGTTGGAGCCCAAATGACCGCTGGCCTGATGAGCGGTTTCACCGCGCTAACCCACTACCAGCAGCCGCATATTTTTTTCAAGCTCTACTAGCGTTTCGACCAGAGTACCGTTGAGCTGGCGGGTCATAGGGTCGCTTACCCCCTCTTCCAAAGCTCGCGCTTTGGCCGCTTCCAGCATCCACTTACCCTGCTCACGATTCACCTTAGCGCGCTGCTCGTCGAGCTCGGAAAGCTCTTTCATCAGCCGTTCGCGGGCACCGAAACGCAGGTTGCCGGAAAGGTTTTGCTCTTCGGGCACCTCGGAGTGATTATCGACCACATGCACAAAGGTTAACGGTGCACTCATAGCCAAGCTTGCCCAGGCGGCGTAATCGCAGATACCTTCAGAAAACTGGGAGCCGTCAATAGCGGCTAATACTTGATCTGTCATGTTGCGCTCCTTGCGTTGGTTAGTGGCCGCCCATCAGCTTTTCAACCGCTTCGGGGTCGTTATGTACCGCATAGCGATCCACTACCGTCGCACTGGCCTCGCTCAAGCCCACAAGCTCGACCTCGGTTCCTTCACGGCGGAATTTAATCACCACCCGATCCAGTGCCTGCACAGCAGTTACATCCCAAAAATGCGCACGAGAAAGATCAATCGTCACTTTCTCGATGCTTTCCTTAAGATCAAAAGCGGCCGTGAAACGCTCAGAAGATGCGAAGAATACTTGGCCGACCACCTGATATTCACGCTCCTTACCAGCTTCGATCTCTCTTGAACCGATGTAGAGAATGTTGCCGACTTTATTAGCAAAGAACAGCGCGGCAAGCAGCACACCGACAAACACGCCGATCGCCAGATTGTGCGTACTGACCGTGACCGCCACGGTAGCCAACATGACGATATTGGTACTTAGCGGATGTTTTTTCAGGTCTCGGATCGACTCCCAGCTAAAGGTGCCGATTGATACCATGATCATTACCGCCACCAGCGCTGCCATTGGAATCTGCGAGACCAAATCTGATAAAAAAACCACCAACATTAATAGCACCACGCCGGCAATCAGCGCCGATAAACGCGTACGGCCACCGGACTTAATGTTAATGACCGATTGGCCAATCATCGCACAGCCGGCCATGCCGCCCATCAGCCCCGCACCAATATTGGCAATTCCCTGTCCCTTGCACTCGCGGTTTTTATTACTCGGCGTATCGGTGAGATCATCGACAATGGTGGCAGTCATCATTGATTCAAGCAGGCCGACCACGGTTAGCATCATCGCGTAAGGTAGAATGATCCACAGCGTTTCCAGCGTCAGCGGCACGCTTGGCCACAGGAATACAGGCAGTGTATCAGGCAGTTCACCCATATCGCCGACGCTGCGGATATCCATACCGCTGATCATATAAACCGCGGTAAGCACCACAATACATACCAGCGGTGAGGGGATGGACTTACCGATGACAGGTAAATAGGGGAATAGATAGATAATGCCCAATCCGGCCAACGTCATGGCATAGACATGCCAAGTCACATCGGTCAACTCCGGTAGCTGTGCCATGAAAATCAAAATCGCCAGCGCGTTAACGAAGCCCGTCACCACTGAGCGCGACACGAAGCGCATCAAATCGGCGAGCTTCAGGTAACCAGCAATAATCTGTAGCACGCCCGTTAGCAGTGTGGCGGCCAGCAAATACTCAAGCCCATGCTCTCTCACCAGCGTCACCATCAGTAACGCCATAGCCCCTGTCGCCGCCGAAATCATGCCGGGGCGCCCCCCTGTGAAGGCAATGATCACTGCGATACAGAATGAAGCGTAAAGACCAACTTTAGGGTCAACGCCTGCAATGATTGAAAAAGCAATCGCCTCGGGAATCAGGGCAAGGGCGACAACGATTCCCGAGAGCGTGTCGCCTTTAATGTTGGAAAACCACTCTTGCTTGGTATAGAGAGACATTCAGGGAGTCCATGGCTGGAGTTTAAGATTTTACAAACTCTCGACGCGGCGCATCAGCGCACAACAGTGTGCGGCGTCAAACCGATGAGTCAGTGTTGGAACAAGCTAGGGTGCGGCTGGCAATAGAATGCCGCAACGCAATGACATCGCCATTAACGAGGTCAGACATTTTCTTGAGAAGGGGAAAACTTAGGGCGGAGTCATCAGCCCTGAACCAGGTAGTACCTGAGATAAACGTGAAAGGATCATTACCGTTATGCCTTGCTGTAAGAAGAACGCAAAGTTAAAGCGTGGTACTGCCATAAACGACAGCATTCTATCAGCAATTAGCACTCCCTGCATCCGTGCTCCCCCCTTTGCAGGGTGCCCTCTAGATTCAATTTGGCGTACTATTGCGCTCGAAAATGACGTCTTATCAAGTCTCAACTATGTATTACGTTGAAGCGGCAGACGCAACACACTTGTCGATCAAAGAGGAGCAGCAAATGAGCCAATCTATTGCAGTCATTAAGGGCGACGGCATCGGCCCAGAGATTATGGAGGCCACGCTAAAAGTACTCGACGCGTTAGATTGCGGCTTAACCTACCAGCACATCGATGCGGGCTTAGGTGCCCTTGAAAAGCATGGCACGCTGATTCCCCAGGAATCACTGGACGCCATCGAAAAATACGGCATTGCGCTTAAGGGCCCGTTGACCACGCCGATTGGCAAAGGCTTCTCCTCAATTAACGTACAGCTACGTCGCCACTTTGACCTTTATGCCAACGTGCGCCCGGCGATTAGCTTCCCCGGCACCCGCTCGCGCTACGACGACATCGATATGATCACGGTTCGGGAAAACACCGAAGGTGCGTACCTTTCCGACGGCCAGGAGATGATCGACGACGGCAACACCGGCATTTCGGTGATCAAAGTCACCCGCAAAGGCTCCGAGCGCATTGTGCGCTACGCCTTTGAGCTGGCCAAAAGTAACGGCCGCAAGAAAGTCACCGCGGTACATAAAGCCAATATCATCAAAACCAGCTCGGGTTTGTTCCTGGACGTGGCGCGGGAGATCGCCAAAGAGTACCCCGAGATCGAGTTCCAGGAGATGATCGTCGATAACGCCTGCATGCAGCTGGTAATGAACCCGCATCAGTTTGATGTGGTGGTCACTACCAACCTGTTTGGCGATATCCTCTCTGACCTTTGCGCTGGCTTAGTGGGCGGTTTGGGCTTGGCCCCAGGGGCGAATATCGGCGAAAAAGCGGCGATTTTTGAAGCGGTGCACGGCTCGGCGCCGGATATCGAAGGCAAAAACATCGCCAACCCCTGTGCCCTGCTGCTGGCCGCGGCCCAGATGCTTGACCACCTGGGCATGACAGAAAAAGGCACCGCCATCCGCCAGGGTATTCGTACTGTGCTGGAAACCCACCGCGATATGGTCACCCCAGATATGGGCGGCACCGGCACCACCGACTCCTTCGCCCAGGCGCTGGTGGAGTACGTTCAGAGCCACTAGCTGGCTCTTTCTAGCTGATCGCTTGCTAGGCTTTGTCATTAAAGCGGTAACGCAGTAAGTGCAGTGCATTGAGGGTGACCAGTACGGTCGCCCCGGTGTCTGCCATGACCGCGACCCACATCCCCGTAATCCCCAGCGCCGTTGAGACCAAAAACAGCGCTTTGAAACCCAGCGCCAGCGCCACGTTGGTTTTTACGTTGCGCATTGTGGCCCGGGAAAGCGCGATCATTTCGGCAATTCCCTCCACGCGGTTCTTAAGCAGTGCTGCGTCGGCGGTTTCAAGCGCCACATCGGTACCGCTACCCATGGCGATACCCACTTCTGCTGCCGCAAGTGCCGGTGCATCGTTGATACCATCGCCTACTTTACCTATGGGGCCCAGCCCTGCTGCCTGCCATTGGCGCACGCGCAGCGCCTTGTCTTCGGGCATTAATTCGCCCTCTGCTTCGATGCCTAGCTGCTTACCAATAGCCGCCACGGTGCGGGCATTGTCTCCGCTGAGCATCACGGCCTGTACGCCCAGGCGCTCTAGCGCTTGAAGCCCCTTGCGAGCATCTTCACGGGGCTCATCCCGCAAGGCGATTAGACCGATAGGCCGCTGGTTTTCTAACAGAACTGCAAGGCTTTTACCCTGGGTTTCCAGTACAGTAATAGTGGCGTCTAGCTTGCTGCTGCCCTGGGTGAGCGTTTGTAAGTAGCGCGGACTCACTAGCATTAGTTCACGCCCTTCCACCTGTCCGGCAACGCCGTGCCCCGCTAACGCACGACCAGCGTCTACTTTAGGCAACGTAGCTTTTGGCTGCTGGCCGTTATTATTTTGAAAATAGTCACTAATCGCCACAGCAAGGGGGTGGCTTGAACCCTGCTCAAGGGCGGCAGCAAGGCGTACTATTTCACCGTCACAGACGCCATCAAAACCCTCTACATTTGTCACTGTGGGCTTGCCCGCGGTCAGCGTGCCGGTTTTATCCAGCGCAACCCGCTTGAGTTTGCCTAGCTGCTCTAATACCGCGCCGCCTTTCATCAGCAGACCGTTGCGAGCGCCCACCGATAACCCGGCAGCAATGGCCGCAGGTGTTGAGATCACCAGCGCGCAGGGGCAGGCAATGAGCAGCAGCGCCAGGGCGCGGTAGATGGATTCAGACCACAGCATTGGCGACACCAGCGGCGGAACGATAGCCACCACCAGCGCCACCCCGACGACCGCCGGCATATAGTAAAACGCAAAGCGGTCAATAAAGCGGGCCACCGGCGCTTTTGCCGCCTGGGCCTCTTCCACCAGTTTAATCACCCGGGCGATGGTGTTGTTTTCAGCGCTGCGGGTTACCTCAACCTCAAGCACGCCATCCAGATTGACGGTGCCAGCAAATACTGATTCACCTTCGCTACGCTCCCGTGGCACCGATTCGCCATTGACCGGCGATTCATCGATTGAGGAGTGGCCGACAATAATTTGCCCATCACAGGGCAACCGGTCGCCGGGGCGCACCTGTACCCGTTGACCCGGCACCAGAGACGCAGCAGCGACTTCCCGAGCTTCGCCCTGCTCCAGCAATCGCGCAGTAGAAGGAGTCAGCTTGGAAAGCGCCGAAATACTGCGGCGTGCTTGGGCTGCGGCAACGCCTTCCAGCATCTCCCCCACAGCAAATAGAAACACCACCACTGCCGCTTCAGCGGCGGCGTTTATCGCCAGCGCCCCTAGGGCTGCGATGCTCATCAGCATTTCAATGGTGAAGGGGTTGCCCAGTTTGAGCGCTTGCCAGGCATGCTGAATAATCGGCACAAGGCCAACGACCGTTGCGGCGATGAATGGCCAACTGCCCAGGGCGGGCCAGGCGAATTTAAGCCCCCAGGCAAGCGCCAGCAATACACCGCTGATAATTACCAAACGTCCTTTAGGTGACTGCCACCATGAGGAGGACTTTTCCGGTTCAGTTGTGTTCACCGACTCATCGATTACCTGGTAGCCCAGCGCCGTGATCGTTGACTCAATATCGGAATGTGGCAGGGTTTTACCAGGCGGCGCGGTTAATCGCACCGAGCCGGTGACAGAACTCGCTGAAACTTGTTCAACGTGGCTTAAGCGCTTTAGCGCCGTTTCTACCTTACGTTCGCAGCCGCCGCAGTCCATGCCCTGCACGCGCAGGGTAGTTGGTGCGCTCGCTGCTGGTGGCGTCTGGTGTTGTGACGTTTTAGCAGGTGTGGTGCCACTCATCGCTCTTCGCTCCCAGTTCGTCTATATTAAGAGCAGCGTAATACCTGTAGTCACTAGAGGTTCAAGTAATGAAAGAACATCTCTCAGACCAGCCCGCCCAGGAGCGGCATATTGGCATTGGTGAGTTGGCACGTGAGTCCGGTTGCAAGCCAGAAACGGTGCGCTACTACGAACAAATTGGACTGCTGCCTTCAGCACCACGCAACGAAGGTAACCAAAGGCGCTACACCACAGCTGCTATCCGCCGTTTGACGTTTATTCGTCATGCGCGGGATTTTGGTTTCTCGGTGGAGGCGGTAAGAGAATTGCTGGAAATGGCTGACCATCCAGCGATGCCTTGCCAGGAGGTGGATACGCTGGCAAAACGTCATCTTGCCGAGGTGGAAGCGAGACTGGCGCGACTCACCGCGGTCCGCGATGAGCTCAAACGCATGATCAATCAGTGTGCGGGAGGCAGTGTTGGCCAGTGCCATATCATTGATGTACTTAGCGACCACCGCCTGTGTCACCAGGCGGGCCCCCACGGTGGCGCAGAAATCATAGGCTAGGACTAACCCAGCCACACATCCAAAAACAGCATAATCACCAGGCCCATGGCCAAACCAAAGGTGGCTTTTTTCTGGTGGCCGCAGCGGTGAGTTTCGGGAATGATTTCGTGGCTGATCACATACAGCATGGCACCGGCGGCAAACGCCAGCCCCCAGGGCAGCAGTATTTGGGAAACGCTGACAATACTGGCGCCAAATAGCCCGCCAATAGGCTCGATGAGGCCAGTCAGGGCGGCAATCGACCAGGAGCGCCACTTTGAGTAGCCCTCGCCCATTAGCGCAACCGCCACGGCCAGCCCTTCCGGCATATTCTGTAGCCCAATGCCGATCGCCAGCGGCATGCCGCCCTCTAACCCATTTGCACCAAAGCCGACGCCTACCGCCATACCTTCCGGCAGGTTATGAATGGTAATCGCAAACACAAACAGCCATACCCGGCGCAGCGAAGCGGCTTCCGGCCCCTCGCGCCCCTGGGCAAAGTGTTCATGCGGCAAGTGCTCGTTAAGCAGTGCAATGGCACCCATACCCAGCAAAATAGCCGCACAAACAATCCCGGCAGGCACAGGGCCACCGGCGTAGTAGATTTCCGCAGCGTCCAGCGCGGGGATAATCAGCGAGAAAAATGAAGCAGCCAGCATCACACCCGCAGCAAAGCCCAGCGCCAGGTCGCGAAAACCCCGGCTAGGTGTTTTACCCAGCAGTACCGGCAGCGCCCCCACCGCCGTCAACAATCCAGCAATTAAGCTGCCCAAAAACCCTAATAACAACGTATTTTCCATGGACAGCATAAACTCGGTTGGCAATCAAAAAGGCATCAAAGAGAACGACACGTTGTTGTCTAACGTGGTATCAACACGTACTTTAACGCACTAACGCCCAATGAATAAATAATGATGGTCTTCACCAGCACGATGTCAGTGTGCGTCCTGAAGACATTAACAAAGGGATCATCGTGCCTCTTTCCGCTACATTAGCCGCTGCCCACTTTGCCCAGCTACGACCTCGCTTAGTGGCCTTTGCGCGCCTGCAATTACGTGATGCCAACGCCGCTGAAGATGCCGTACAGGAAACCTTGCTTACCGCCTTTGAGAAAAGCGCCACCTTTGAAGGGCGCTCCGAGTTCGAGACGTGGGTATTTGGCATTTTAAAGTACAAAATTCTGGATCAGCTTCGCCAGCAGCGCCGTCAAGGGACTTGGCAACCGCTAGACCAGGACTTAGACGACGATACCCTTGATCGTCTATTTCAACAGGATGGTCACTGGCAGAGCGCTGCCCGTCCCAGCCACTGGGGAGAACCTGAACAGGTGTTAGAAAACCAGCGATTTTGGCAGGTATTTGATGCCTGTTTGATCGCCTTACCGGAGAGCATCGCTCGGGTATTTACCCTGCGTGAACTTATGGGGCTTTCCACTACAGAGATCTGTAAGGAAATAGGCATTACTGAAACCAACTGCTGGGTCATCTTACACCGTGCACGTTTACGGCTACGAGAGTGCTTGGATCATGGTTGGTTAAATTAGCTGAAGGGAAACTGATATGCTTATGTGCCGCGAAGCTACGGAGTTGATGTCTTTAAAACAAGACACAACACTATCATTGCGTGACCAGCTGGCCCTTCGTATTCATCTATCGATGTGCCAAGCCTGCCGCACCTGCGCACGTCAATTCGACCTGTTGCACCAAGCCAGCAAACGGCACCCCACCTCCCTGCTTAACTCTCGCCAGACGTTAGACGATTAGCCTCTTCAGCCAGGCTCTGCATACCACCTCACTGTCCTCCTTTGCTTCCCATCAGCGGGATGTTTCTCGCGCTTAAAAAATTATACATAAGCTATACATTAGAGTGTTTTTTCTCATCGCTTACTCTATAATCATATCTATACACATATTGTACACCGGAATTTAATCTGAAAGGTTAGATGCCACCACTTCTTGAAATTGCTTCAGCAAACAGCTTTCTAAGGTGACAAATTTTGTAACTAATTATTATTAACCACCCGGATAAACCCACTGATCATTAGCAACAATTAATGATCAACGACACCTAAAACCTCACAAATGCAACATTTTGTGTCATCTAGATACAAAGCTATGCTCCCGCTCTACTCTTATACACACGACTCCAACAGCTCCTCCGAGAGGATCCACAATGCTTAAGTATCTAGCCTCTAACGATGTACATAGTGCACTTAATCAGCACACTGCTTGTATCGCTTTTACACCGGAAGGAATTATCCAAAAGGCCAGTGAACAGTTTCTAACCACCGTCGGTTACACCCTTGATCAAGTGAAAGGGCAACACCACCGGATTTTCTGTTTTCCTGAAGAAAGCAGTCGCCCTGAATATCGAACTTTTTGGGAAACTCTGGCAGCAGGGCACAGCCAGCATGGACGCTTTCGGCGTTCGAATGCCCAGGGCGATGAGCTTTGGCTTGATGCTACCTATTTACCGATCAAGAATCGTCGCGGCAAGGTAGTCTCGATACTCAAAATCGCCAATGACGTAACTAAGTATCACCAAGAGGCTCAGCGCAAAAATGCTGTCTTGGATGCATTAAATAGCTCCATGGCGGTCATTGAATTTACCCCGAGCGGTGAAATTCTCAATGCAAACTCAAATTTTGAACAGACAATGGGCTATCGCAATGAAGAGCTTATAGGTGCCCATCACCGAATGTTCTGCCCTGCCAATTTCTCAAAAACCAATCCTCGCTTCTGGGAGCGGTTGGCTCAGGGCGAGTACATGCAAGGGAAGTTTGAACGTTTGGATTCTCGTGGCGCCAGCGTATGGCTAGAGGCGACGTATAACCCGATTCAAGATAGCCAGGGGAACGTCGTAAAAGTCGTCAAGTTTGCCACCGATATTACGCGCTCCGTTCAGGCAGCAGAATCCGCCACACGGGCCGTTACTGCCGCCCAAAGTACCTCTTCACAAACAGAGCAGATCGCCCAAAACGGTCTTAGCCACCTTCAGCGCGTAGTTCGTGATTCTGAGCAAGCGGCGCTCACATTGGCAGAAGCGCAGCAGCTAATGGCCGCGCTAAACAAACAAGCACAAAGTATTAATAGCATTACCGAGTCGATTGCCCGCATTGCCAATCAAACCAATTTACTCTCGCTTAATGCTGCGGTGGAAGCCGCACGTGCGGGCGAACAGGGGCGCGGATTTGCGGTGGTGGCTAACGAAGTCCGCCGCTTGGCCAAAGGCTCTAGTGAAGCAGTAGAAGATATTACCCGGGTGTTAAAAGAGAACAGCGCTTTAGTGGAGCGGACAACTCACGCTATGCAACAGGTAGTGGAGCAGGGGAAATCGAGCCAAACCAGCGTCGGTGAAATCGAGGTTATCGTCAATGAGATACTTACCGGAGCACGCAACGTGTCAACGTCTATTGAGCAGCTTGCGCTAGAGTCCGCTTGATGCACTATGCAAAAACCAGCGTATAGACGCTGGCTTTTCGCTTCTTACATCACGCTATTAACATCATTAGCGCAGTGGTGTTTTACGCAGATAAGGCAGAACCGTCTCGTATTCGCCATACTTCTGCTTGGCATCCGCGTCAGAAACGCTAGGCGGAATAATCACATCCTGGCCTATCATCCAGTCAGCGGGAGTAGCAACACCGTGTTTCGATGTGGTTTGCAATGCATCCAGGGCGCGTAGGATTTCTGCAAAGTTGCGCCCTACAGTCATGGGATAGGTCATGGAAAGCTTCAACTGCTTATCCGGCCCGATAATAAACACCGAACGCACCGTGGCGCTGTCTGCAGGCGTACGGCCATCCGGCAGGTAGGCATCTTCTGGCAGCATGTCGTACAGTTTTGACACCGTTAGGCCATCATCAGCGATAATCGGAAAATCGACTTCGCTGCCACTGACGGTTTGGATGTCATTGCCCCAACGCTTGTGGTCTTCAACGCCATCCACGGAAACACCGATCACTTTGGTGCCGCGTTTCTTCCACTCGGCGCTCAATTGCGCAACGGCACCGAACTCCGTTGTGCAAACCGGGGTAAAGTCTTTAGGGTGCGAAAACAGGATTGCCCAGCTGTCGCCAATCCAGTCATGAAAGCGAATCGGCCCTTGGCTAGTCTCTGCTTCGAAATCGGGCACGACGGCATTAATACGTAATGACATGCTTTCCTCCTTAAATGGGCGTTAGACGCCCTAATAGCTTATTTGACTTTCAACACCTTCACTATAGATCATTTAGCGCTAAGACAGCGAGTAGTAACACAACGTTCACTCGCTATGCCAATCTTAGTCTAACGGCGTAAAAGCCTGAATATAAATGCCTGTAAAAGCAGAACGGCGCCCGAAGGCGCCGCTTTAGATTAACAAACAGAGCCCCCTTCCGGGAGATTACTCCTCTGTTTTGGCGTCTTTATCTTCCCGCTTCACCCGCTTTATCCACTTTTGTTTCGCATAGTGGCGTAGATTGGCCACATTGTCGGTCTCATCGACAATATCTTGCCCCAGAATGGTTTCGATAATGTCTTCTAACGTTATTAAACCTACAAAGGTACCGTGCTCATCGTAGACCACCCGCATATGCAGGTGGTCTTTCAGCATGGAGGTAAACACCTGCTCAACGTTATGTGAGACATCCACGCTGCCGATCGGATGCATCAACTCGCGCATCGTTTTGGCATCGTCGGCGTGGTACATATCTGCTTTATGCACATAACCAAAGGCCTGCTCACCGTTGTCCATCACTGGGAAGCGTGTAAACGGCGCTTTGCCATACTGTTCATCGAAGGTTTTCACGGTCATGTCAGGCAAAACGGTTTCACACACCGTGCGCGGGGTCATCGCTTTGCTAACCAAGATATCGTGCAAGTTAAGCATATTGATAATGGTGCGAGACTCGTCCGCATCCAGCACCTTCTCTTCCAAACCAACGCGGGCCAGCACTTTAATTTCATCGCGCAGATCGACATCGTGCTCTGACTTACCGAGTCGGCGGGTGATCTGCTCCGACATCCAGATAAAAGGCAGCAGGCCTATAATCATCGGATTTAAAAAACGCGGCAAAAACGGCGATAAACCACGCCAGTAAGTCGCGCCAATGGTCTTCGGAATAATTTCCGACAGTATTAAAATCGCCATGGTCATTACCGCCGAAACAATGGCGATAGAGGCTTCGCCAAACACAACCGCGGCCTGAGCACCTACTGCAGTTGCACCCACGGTATGGGCGATCGTATTGAGGGTCAAAATAGCGGCTAGGGGCCGATCGATATTCGCCTTCAGACGCGTAAGCGAGGCGTGCAGCTTGGGGTTATCCTCTTTCTGTTTAGCAATGTAGCTGGGCGTAATTGAAAGAAGCGCCGCTTCAAGGATGGAACATAAAAACGAGAACGCGATTGAAAGGGTAGCAATCGTGATTAGGAGGAACATGAGGGCCTAGAGTGATGGGTTGTACCGGGTTTATAGGGGCAGCATAAGCGGAAGTCAATACTTCTCTATCATGCCTTCATCAACCACGCAGAGCTTAATTCATGGGCGCAGCGGCAGTGCGGCGCCGATGGCAACGAAGATGCCGCCGCAGGTGCGGTTAAATCCACGACCAACCCGTTTCAGCCAGTGGCGAATGCGGTTAGCCATATTGGCAAGCAGGCCTTCAACCATACACTCGATAGCTACAAAGGTGCCTGCCAGCACGAAATATTGCAGCATCAAGCTGCGCTGTGGGTCGATAAATTGAGGAAGAAAAGCGCTGAAAAACAGCAGCACCTTGGGATTGGTAATCGATGCCAGTACCCCCTGGCGGTACAGGTGCCACCCGCTGGCTTGGCTTGCGCTCATATCCACCTCGCCCGTAATCGGTGGCGAACGCCATACCTGGATACCCAACCAAACAAGATATCCCCCACCGACCCATTTCAGCACTGTTAGCCACACCACCGACGATTTAAGCAGCGCACCAATGCCAAACATGCACAGGGCAATAATCAGCATAAATCCTGTGGCGCCCCCTACGATGGTAAACAGGGTTCTACGGCTGCCATGTAGCGCGCCATGGGTAAGCGCCAGCAGGCCGTTTGGCCCAGGCGAAAGCGACAGGCCAAGGCAGGCGATTAGGTATAAAAGCCAAGTGTCTAACAGCATGGTAATACCTCACCCATGGGAAAGTGCCCTCAATGCGTCAGCATGTCACTGTTGATCAGCGTTTTCCATTCGTTAAAGCGCTCTCAATAAAACGCCTCCCCTTGCTATAAGTAGCATCGGGGAGGCGTCAGGCTAACTATCTGCTTACTGCGATATAACGCTTAGGCGAACACCTCAGTCCACTCGCTGCGCTTGGCCAACAGGTTGCGAGCCAGCTCCTGGGCGCCTTCCAAACTATGACTGGCGGCCCAACCGCACTGCATTTCATTGCAGGCAGGCACTTCAGTGGCTTCTAGCACATCGTTCAGAGTTTGCTCGATGATGGTAATCACGCCGTCGTAGTCGTCGTGGTTGATCATCGCAATGTAGAAGCCGGTTTGGCAGCCCATGGGGCTGATATCGACCACTTTATCGGTGTGATTGCGCGACAGCTCAGCCATCAAGTGCTCAAGGGAGTGCAGCGCTGGCATCTCCATATGATCTTTGTTGGGCTGGCAGATACGCAGGTCGTATTTATGAATACGGTCGCCGTTCTGACCTTCTTTGATATCGGCTAACCGTACGTACGGAGCTTTTACCTTGGTGTGATCCAGGTTAAAGCTCTCTACGTTCATCTTTTTATCGGTCATGTTGGCTCCTTTTTCGCTGAAAGCTTGGTTCACTTAAACCTTGGGCGCGTCAAAATTCCAGGGTTCATCGGTGTAAACACACACGTTGGCATCTTCGATATCACCATCAGGCGCTTCAACGTGCTTGGCAAAGAAGTCCTGAATCTCTTTGCGCTGGCAATGGGCTTCAAACTCTTCGCGACTGGCCCAGATTTCATGAAAAACAATCGGATAACTGGTGCCCTGGGCGAAGGGATTATCGATCTGCCGGGTTACGGTGTAGTGAATGCACGCATCTTCCCGGTGGGTGTTCGGCTCTAACGACTGAAGCGCTTTGAATACCGCTTCTTCTTTGCCAGGTTTGGGCTTAAAACCTGCTATACAGTAAATTTTTTCTGACATGGTTAACTCCTAAGTCGTTAAGCGTGCGTCATTATGCGGCTTGTCGACATAGGTTAACAACCTAACGGATGATGCGCTCAGCCAATGCTTCCAGATCGGTCACCGTCATATCCGGCTCGATACCCCAGGGGTCAAAAGGCGCATCAGGACTGCGCCGTACCCAGGCACTGCGTAGGCCTGCATGGGTGGCGCCAATCACATCAAAGGGGTTACTGGACACCAACCATGTCTGCTCAGGGCGTGTCTCCAAGCGGCTACGCAAATGAGTGTACACCGCGGGGTCTGGCTTAAAGCGTTTTACCTCATCAGCGCTGATTACATCGTCCATATGGCTCTCAACGCCTGCGCGGGTAAGTAGTTTGGACACGGCATCCGCTGTACCGTTCGAAAATGCCACGCAGCGTATGCCCGCATCGCGCAGCTGATCGAGTGCAGGCACTACATCGTCAAACGCGGGCAGCTCACCGTACACCGCCATTAGATGATCTTGGTCGTTATCCGAAAGCCCGGTTTGCAGTGCGCGGTCGATAAACACCAGCGCTTCGCGGGTGCACTCCGAAAACGGCACATAAGCCCCCATCAGGCCGTGGCGAAAGCTGTACTCTAGCTGCTTATCGCGCCAGCGGCGGGCAAATTCACCAGCTTTGGAGGCATCCGTTAGGCGACGTTCGAGCTCAACGGTAACCCCTTGGGTATCGATCAACGTACCATATACATCGAAGGCTAAGACCGGTTGCATCGTTGGCTACTCCTTAACTTTCAATTAATTGTGACCTGAGTTCAGCTTATATCTTTAGCATAGTAGACACCTTCAATAACAAAAGCGCCGCTGCATAGGCAGCGGCGCTTAGAAGGCTAAATCAGGTCATCAAACCGTAAACGCGGC
The DNA here is from genome assembly GCF_002211105.1 of Halomonas campaniensis. Lineage (GTDB taxonomy): Bacteria > Pseudomonadota > Gammaproteobacteria > Pseudomonadales > Halomonadaceae > Vreelandella > Vreelandella campaniensis_A. The sequence goes on from NZ_JPUA01000010.1 coordinate 73,718, forward strand.
CTCTTTTTCACCACTTTTCAGGTCACCAGAGCGCACCAGTTCATCGGTAACCCGGTCAATGGCTCGCTTGGCGCGGCCAATCATCTCATCCACTTCTCCACGATTAATGGTCAGCGGCGGCGCAAAGCCGAGAATATCGCCTTGGGGCATGGCCCGGGCAATCAGGTTCTCTTCCATGGCAGCCGCCGCCACGCGAGGGCCCACTTTGAGGGCGGGGTCGAAGTGCAGGCGCTGCTTGGCGTCCGGAGAGAACTCCAGTGCCGCCATTAAGCCAACGCCGCGTACGTCGCCCAGCAGCGGGTGGCCTTCAAAGTTAGCTTTTAGCTGCTGCTGGAAGTAGCCGCCGGTTTCAGCAGCGTTGCCCACCAGATTTTCACGCTCAATGATATCCAGGTTAGCTAGCCCTGCCGCACAGCCCAGGGCGTGGCCAGAGTAGGTCCAGCCATGGCCGATGGGGCCGTACTCACCGGTGCCCTGCTCCAGCACCTGCCAGACTTTCTCACCCACAATCACACCGGAGAGCGGCTGGTAGGCGCTAGTTAAGCCCTTGGCGATGGTGACCAGGTCAGGCTTCATATTGTAGTGATGGCTGCCGAAATCAGAGCCGGTACGGCCAAAGCCACACACCACTTCATCAGCAATCAGCAACACATCGTACTTCGCCAGCACGGTTTGAATCGCATCCCAGTAGCCTTCCGGCGGCGGTACGATTCCGCCAGTGCCCAGAACCGGCTCGCCAATAAAGGCAGCCACAGTATCCGGGCCCTCTTCCAGAATCATCGCTTCCAGCTTGTCGGCGCAGTAAGCGGAGAACTCGAGTTCGGTCATACCGTGCTGTTCGGCGGCGCGTAGGTAGTAGTGCGGCGCTTCGGTATGGCGAATGGTGTCAATGGGCAGATCAAAGTGGTCGTGGAACGCTTTCAGACCGGTCAGCGAGCCGGAAGCAATGCCCGAGCCGTGGTAGCCGCGCATGCGTGAGATGACCTTTTTCTTCTGCGGGCGGCCCAGCACGTTGTTGTAGTAGCGCACGATCTTGAGCTGAGTTTCGTTGGCGTCCGAGCCGGACATGCCGTAGTACACTTTGGACATGTTCATGCCGGCGATTTTCAAAATACGCTCGGAAAGCTCGATCTGCGGCTCGTTGGAGTGGCCCACATAGGTGTGATAGTAAGAGAGCTCTAACGCTTGCTTATAGATTGCTTCAGCGACTTCGGTGCGACCGTAGCCGATGTTGACGCAGTAAAGCCCGGCAAAGCCGTCGATAAATTCACGGCCGTCTTTATCCACGATATTGATGCCTTTGCCGCCGGTAATCACACGACCCGGCGCATCGCCATGGGCGAAGTCACGTAGGTGAGTAGAGGCGTGGAAAGTAACTTTACGATCGCGTTCGATCAAATCCTGATGCAAGCTCATAGCGTTCTCTCTGTACAGTAAACCTCCCCGATCAGCGGGGCGGCATTTAAAATATTGCGGGCTGCACGGCTGGTTAGGCACACGCGAACACGCTGTAAACCCGTCCCTGGGCGCTCGGCTTTTTCATCCCTGAAAAAGACGGTTCGCTTAGTGCCTAACCAGCCTCGACTGCGACACTATCCGCGCTAGCTTCCAGACACCGAACCTAGCGCACCCAGGCAGTAATATTTAGTTTCCAGGTACTCATCGATACCGGTGGCGCCACCTTCGCGGCCAAGGCCGGACTGCTTCACGCCACCAAAGGGAACCGGCGGGCCGGTCATCTTAACCGAGTTAACGCTAACCATGCCGTACTCTAGCGCGCGCATCAGCTTCCAGATGCGGCGGATATCGTGGGTGTAGATGTACGCAGCCAGGCCGTACTCGGTGTCGTTGGCCATTTCAATCACTTCGTCGTCGGTGCTGTAGGCGGTGATGCCGGCCACCGGCGCGAAGTTCTCTTCCCGCCACACTTTCATCTGCGCCGTTACGCCGGTCAGCATCACCGGCATAAAGAAGTTCTCGCCGGGCGCTTGGCTTTGATCACCACCGATCACGGTGGCTCCTTTGGAGATGGCGTCATCGACAATCGCCGCCGCTTTCTCTACCGCCTGACGGTGAATAAGCGGACCAAGGTCTATCTCGCTTTGGAGACCATTGCCCACGGTAAGCGCCGCCATACGCTCGCTGAAATGCTCAACGAACTCATCGTGGATGGATTCATGCACCAGAATGCGGTTGGCGGCTAGGCAGTCCTGCCCGGCGGTTTGGAACTTGGCATCAATGGCCGCAAAGGCCGCCTCTTTGGGATCCATGTCGGGCCCAACAATAAACGGCGCATTGCCACCCAGCTCCAGGGAGAGCCGCTTGACGGTATTAGCACTCTGCTCAATCAACAGGCGGCCCACGCGGGTGGAGCCGGTGAACGACAGCGCCCGAATTCGCGATTCGCTGCAGAGGATCTTTGAGACTTCCGCTGGATCGCCTAGCACTACGTTGAAAATCCCCGCGGGAATCCCAGCACGCTCGGCCAGCTCCGCCAGCGCCAACGCTGAGTAGGGTGTTTCGTTGGCGGGTTTGACGATCACCGGGCAGCCCGCTGCCAGCGCTGCCGCGGCTTTGCGGGTAATCATCGCCAGCGGGAAGTTCCACGGCGTAATCATTGCGGCGATGCCCACCGGCTCTTTAATGGTGCCCAGTGATGCATTGGGGATATGGCTAGGGATGGTCTCACCGTAGGTACGCTTGCCCTCTTCGGCAAACCAGCGCACAAAGCTGGCACCGTACTGCACCTCACCACGGGCATCGGGCAGCGGCTTACCCTGCTCCAGGGTCATAATAGTGGCGAGGTCTTCGCGGTTGGCTTGAATCAGATCGTACCAAGCCAGCAAGCGCTCACAGCGCTCGTCGGCGCGCAGCGCCCGCCAGTGCACAAACGCCGCTTCTGCGGCATCCACGGCGGCGGTGATCTGCTCGGCTTCCAGCAACGGGATATGGCCAATGGCTTCATTGGTGGCGGGGTCATAAACCGCTTCTTCGCGACCTCCCTCCCCGTGGGTCCACTTACCGTTCACGTAGGCGTACTGCCGGAACAGACGCGGATCTTCCAGGCGCTTGGCGAGCGTGGTCGATAGTGTGGTCATGGGAACCTCTCCTCAAATGCAGTCTGGCTAACCGAGCACTGCAATTACTGTGTGGCATTGTCAGCAAGCGCTCATAAGCCTTGCCGTCGAATGCCCCCAGGTTAACGGAGAGGAGTCACGAAGTGTTTTTGAAAACCGAGACTTATCACGCGACTTTTTTTGTCAGAGGGCGTTTGGCAGTGCTTTTTTTTGGTGGGCTTACGATTAGGAGGCCACAACTGCATTAAAGAATGTCGTCGGTATCGATGCCTATAGGAACGCGCTTGACGGTTTTGGTCACGATATAGGTAAAGTAGCGCTCGATGCCGGCTTCAGAGACCAGCCACTTATCCATCAGACGTTGATAGCTATCGATGGTGCGCGCCTCAAACTTGACCAGGTAATCCACACCGCCCCCCACCGCCACGCACTCAGTCACCTCCGGCGTCTGCATGACCAGCGCTTCAAAACGCGCAAAGCTATCGGCATTATGCTGCTTGAGCTCAATCTGCACCCATACAGGATTGCGCGGCACCAACACATCCGCGTTGATGCGCGCAGTATACCCTTCAATCACCCCGGCTTTTTCCAGCCTTTTTACCCGCTCCCAGCAGGGGCTGACCGAAAGGTTGATCGCCTCGGCCAGCTTCGACTTGGTGATTCGCCCATCACGGGAGAGGATGTCGAGAATTTTCAGATCGTAACGGTCAAGTTTCATCATGCCGGGGGTTACGCCTCCAGGCGTTCAACAACATCGGCAATCACCGCCAGGGTATCCCCCATATTGATCAGTGAAGGGGCACGGCGAGCCATTAAAATACCGTCGCGCTCCGCTTTATAGGCAACCGGGTCGGTGCCGCTGCGGGTCATGTCGTACACGTAGGCAATCGTTTGACCCTTCTTCACTTCGTCACCCAAGGCCACTAACAGCTCTAACACGCCGGAGTGCTGGCTCTGCACGTAGCAGCTGGCATCGGGCATATCGAGGTACATCTGCCCGCCTGTCGGCATCTCTACTTCGCCTTCTACCAGGCCGTAGTGAATCAGGAAATTGCGCACGCCGCGCTCGGCAATGGCGATGCTCTGAGGTGTCGAAGTGCCGCCCCCACCCAGCTCAGTGGCGACGAATACTTTACCCTGGCGCTCGCAGGCGGTATCGAAGAGTTTTTCTGCATCCAGCTCAAACATCACCATGGCATAGGGGGCACCGAACGCTTTGGCACCTTCTAGAGCGGCCTGCTGCTGCGCTTTATTATCCAGCACATGAGAGGCGCCGAAGGGCAGGATATCCAGCGTTCGCCCACCGGAGTGCAGGTCGAGGACAACGTCAGCCATGGGCACCAACACGCGGGTAAAGTAGTCGGCAATTTGCGGCGTAACGCTGCCGTTGGGGTCGCCAGGAAAACTGCGATTGAGGTTGCCCTTGTCCATCGGCGAGGTGCGCTTGCCCGCCATCACCGCTGGAGTGTTCATGCACGGCACGATAATCACCCTCCCCGTGACATCTTCTGCCTTCAGCGTTGAGGAGAGCTTTAACAATGAGGTAATGCCCTCGTACTCATCGCCGTGGTTACCACCGGTCAAAAGTGCCGTGGGGCCGTCGCCATTCTTAACCACGGTGACGGGGATCATCACCGCGCCCCAGGCGGATTCATCAGTGGAGATCGGCAGCTTTAAAAAACCGTGCTGCACGCCATCGGCATCAAAATCAACGGTGGCAGAAATAGGGCTCGTCCGCAGTTGGCTCGGTTGATCGGTCATTGGAGGTTCCTTTTTACAATCCGCTACTTTACAAACAGCTGGCGCGGGAAATTGGCCAGAGTTTCACAGCCGTCTTCAGTAATTAAAATACTCTCGGTAATTTCCAAACCCCAGTTCTCTTCCCAGAGCCCCGGCATAAAGTGGAACGTCATGCCCGGTTCCAGAATAGTGTCATCGGAGGGGCGTAGGCTCATAGTGCGCTCACCCCAGTCGGGCGGGTAGGAGATACCGATGGGATAACCACAGCGGGCGCCGCCGCGGTCAAAGCCGTATTTATCCATCGCCGCCCCCAGCGCCATGGCAATATCCGCCGTGCGGTTGCCAGGTTTGGCCACTGCCAAGCCGTTCTCGATGCCTTCCAACAGAGCTGATTCTGCGCGAATAAAATCCGTCGGCGGCGTACCCAGAAATACCGTGCGCGACATCGGTGCGTGGTAGCGCTTAAACACCCCGGCAATCTCAAAGAAGGTACCTTCCCCTTTGCGAAACGGGGTGTCGTCCCAGGTCAGGTGCGGCGCGGCGGCGTCCTTACCAGTGGGCAGCATGGGTACTATGGCAGGATAGTCGCCGCCAAACACTTTGCCGTTTTCGTCCACAAAACCTTCGATGCCAACGCGGTAAATCTCTGACACCAGCTTGCTCTTGGGTAAGCCTGGCTCAATCACTTCCAGAATACGCGTATGCATACCTTCCACGATTTTGGCGGCAATGCGCATATAGGCGACTTCTTGGGGCGACTTGATCGCCCGACACCAGTTCACCAGCGAATTGGCATCCATAAAGCGCGCATGGGGCAACTCTTTCAGCAGGCTTAGATAGGCTTTGGCAGAGAAGTAGTAGTTATCCATCTCCATACCCACCACACCCAGGTGCCAGCCGCGATCAGGCATGATCGACTGAGCCAGATACTCCATGGGGTGCATGTCCGGGTTCTGGACGTAGTAATCCGGATAGTAGGTAATGTTTTCGGGATCGATCCAGCAGGTGCGCAGGGCACCGTTAGCGTCCATGCGCCGCCCGAACCATACCGGCTCGCCTTCGAGGCCCACCAGCACACACTGATGCACATAAAACGACCAACCGTCGTAGCCGGTTAGCCAAGCCATATTGGAAGGGTCACTGACGATCAATACGTCAATGCCTCGACTGGCCATTTCAGCACGCACTTTCCACAGACGGGTAGCGTACTCTTCGCGCGTGAAAGGCAGGGAAACCTGAGTCATCGGGCAACTCGCCATTAAAGATCACCAAGAACCAACGTACTGCCTACCATAGGCACGCAACGCTGGGCCACAGGATCGACCTGGCCACCACCGATCAGGCGTCGGGGTTGCATCTGCCGCGCTTGCAGCAGGCCCGCCAATGTCGTCTTAACCCGATACTAGCACCGACCCTTGGTTGAGGGTCAAAGGCTTTATGACAAAAAGCGCATACGGCATCGTTATTTGTACTAAGCGAGCTTGCAACGAGCTTTGGAGCTCACCATGATAGCTTGCAGTAATGACACTTTTATCAACAGGGGATGGCGATGAAAATTGTTGTGCATATTGATGAGGCTGAACAGTGGCAAGCAGCGCTTGCTGAAGCCCTGCCCCAAGCCACTGTACTCACCAGCGAGGCGCCAGCGGAAGAGCGTAAAGAAGCTGACTATCTCGCTATCTGGAAAGCCCCCGCCCATTTGCTGCAAGAGCAGACCCAGCTTAAAGGCATCATCAATTTAGGCGCAGGGGTGGATTATCTGCTGAAAACCCCAGGCCTACCCAAGGACGTGCCGATCGTAAAATTGCGTGATGCGGGCATGGGCGAGCTGATGGCCGATTACGCCCTCTATGGCGTGCTGCACTTCTACCGCAGCATGGATCGTTACGTAGAGCAGCAGCAAAGCGCCACTTGGAAGCCGCAAGAGGTGGTGGAAAAATCCCAGTGGCCAGTGGGCGTATTAGGCCTGGGCGCCATTGGTAGCTTTGTGGCCAGCGCCTTGCAGCAAGCAGGCTTTCCAGTGCTGGGCTGGAGCCGTTCACCCAAGCAGATCAGCGGCGTGGACTGCTTTCATGGCGACGATGGGTTAAGCGAACTGCTCGGCCAAGTGCAAAGCCTGATCACTATTCTCCCCGATACGGCCGCCACTCAACATATTCTCAACGCCGAGCGGCTGGCCCAATTGCCCCAAGGCGCTAGTGTGATTAACCCTGGTCGGGGTAGTTTGATTGATGAACAGGCGCTATTAGAAGCACTGGGTAGCAGTAACCAGCAGGGCCACCTGCGGGGTGCGTTGCTGGATGTATTCCATGAAGAGCCCCTGCCGTCTGACCATCCGTTATGGCAGCATCCCAGGGTAATCGTCACTCCCCATATGGCGGCGCCTACCCCGCTTAACGATGCCATCGACCAAGTGATCTCTTACTTGCATGCCTTTGAATCGGGCGAAAAACTCTCCACGATCAACCCTGAGGCAGGTTACTGACGAGGCCCCCAGCGGCTATACTGGCGCGCTGGGAACCAAGTGCAGTCTAAAAGGCTCTTAGGAAGATACGTTTTTATGGAGGAAGGCTCTTGGTCAATGTTCTCGCACGACTGCTTGGCCGCGCGCTCGCAGGGTTGGGATTGAGTTTTGCGGTCTGGTATTCAAGTGACACGGCCTTAGCCGCCGAGACGTTCAAAGACCCTCAGCCCTTTGAGGCACAGTATCGGCTTGAGGTTCGCGGCTGGCCGGGGGCAACTGTTACCCACCGTCTCTCTAATGAAGGGAATCACTGGTTAAGCGATATGCGCTTTTCAGTCACCGTGGCACGCGGGCAAGAATTCAGCCGTTTTTCTCTGAACGATAATGATCCCCATGCGTTGCTCTATAGCAGCAGCTATTCGTTGCTCGGCGTAGGTGACAGTTATCAATTGGGCGAACGGGATATTCCCAACTTAGACCGTCAGACCGCACTCTTTGACCTATCGCGCCGAGCAGGTCACGAAAACTGCACAGAGAGCGCACCTTGCGATATTGAGTTTGTCGATCACAAAGGGCGTGATGAGCATTTTCAATACTATGTTGAAAAACAACGGGTAGCTGAACCCGGTAGCATTGGGATGCCGGGCGACGAGTTCGAAGCACTCAACGTATCGCTGATTGATGTTGAAAAGCCTGACCGTCTTCTCCAGATCCGTTTTCACCCTGATTGGCCCGGCTTGATTCTTTCGGTGGTGTACCAAAAAGAGGGCAGCCGGGAAACACAGCTAACACTGACTAACTTCAACCCAAACGGTGGCGCGACGCCCTAAATGCTTTCCGGTTTATTGATTGTTCTACTACCGCTTTTTCTTGGCTATCTGGTTCGCGTCCGTTCCACACAGTTACAGAACTTGATCAACCGAGCAGTTAATAGCTCGGTTTATCTGATTCTGCTGTTCATGGGCATAAGCCTTGCCGGCCTGGAGAATCTGTCTAGTCAGCTTTCACGCCTGGGTGGCAACGCCCTGCTGCTGTTTAGCATTACCACGCTGTTTAATTTAGCAGCGCTATGGTGGCTATCGCGCCGTTTAACGCTTAAGGCAGGCAACTCGCCGGTAGTCAAAGACGCTCCCACCAGCAAGCTGGCGGCCATGCAGGGGTCGCTGCTGTTGGTCGCCGTGGTGGCTGGGGGCGTTATTGCTGGCCTGCTGCTTGGGCCACACCTGGGTGAAAGGCTTTTCAACAGCGCAGATTTACTGGCCGAATGGGTGCTCTACCTGCTGCTAGCCCTGATCGGCTGCCAGTTACGCAACTCCGGTATGCCACTCAGGCAGATCTTACTCAACCGCATGGGCCTGTCGATTGCAGTAACGCTGGCAATAAGTTCGCTGCTAGCAGGCTTGGCTGCCGCCCCACTGCTCTCATTAAGCTGGAACGAAGGCCTGGCAATGGCATCAGGCTTTGGTTGGTACTCACTCTCGGCTATCTTGATTGGCGACCAGCTTGGCCCGTTGATGGGCGGCGTGGCGTTCTTCAACGACCTGACTCGGGAGCTGTTGGCGTTTATCCTGATTCCGCTGGTGATTCATCGCCATACCGCCCTGGCGATTGGCTACGGCGGCGCCACCTCCATGGATTTCACCCTACCGGTGATTCAACAACACGGCGGTGTGGCCTGCGTACCCATCGCGGTGGTCAGCGGGTTTATTCTCTCGCTGCTCTCTCCACCGCTCATTCTGTTCTTTCTCTCGCTTTCGGGTTAACTATTCAGGCTATAAAGCAAACGTGCGCGCTCTAAGTGTTTGCGCATCTCCTCTACAGCAGCCTGCTTATTGCCTTGCTCGATACAGTCGATAATTTTGGCGTGCTCCAGCAGGGTAATATCCTCGTTGCCTTCCCAGTGCAGCAAACTAGCGTGAAAACGCGCCAGCCAACCCAGCATGGCTTGGCTAGTTGCCATAAAAATCGGATTGCGGGTTATCCCGGCAATGGCAGTATGAAAGGCCATATCGACCTCAATAAAGGCTTGAGCATCGCCATTTAAATGCCCGCGCTGCTGCTCTAACAGCTCCCTCAAGTTAGCAATGTCTGCTGCAGACGCCTGACCTGTCGCCTTCTCTACCATTCCCAGCTCAAAGAAGGTGCGCGCTTCTTTAAGTTGTTCAAGCGACTGTGGCGAGCTGGCGAGCATGTGACGAGCGGTTAAATCGATCTGGGACATTAAGCCTACCGCCGTCGGCTGCAGTACTTTAGGGCGCTGACCATGGTTTATCTCGACAAGACCAATACGCTCAAGCGTTTGCATCGCTTCACGAATTGCCGGTCTCCCCACACCATAGCTATCCATCAGCTCGCGCTCGGAAGGCAGCGTATCACCAGGCTTGTATTGGCCCGCTTCAATCATTTCATACAACCGATCAAACACCTCATCTGACAGCTTGCGCCGAGTAATTTTAGGGGCTGGTTGCACGGCTATTCCTCCTCACAAGCCCAACAGCGGCTTGGTTATCCAATGAGCGTCAGCAGTCTAACGCCGCACTACTGCAAACGGGGCAAAATTTACTTATATACGACCAAAGCAGCATTTGACAGACTGCTATAGATATTATGTCATCATACCAGTTGTCGAGCAAACAGCTTCCCCTTGCAAACCTCGGCAAACGAATGGCTAACGCCATACAACACCTTCATCGGAGTGTGCCATGACCACCATTGCCCTTATCGGCGCAGGCGGAAAGATGGGTTATCGCCTGTCTAGCAACCTGCAACGATCGGATTACACCGTCAGCCACGTTGAATTGAGTGACGCAGGCCGCCAGCGGCTATCAGAAGGCCTAGGGATTAGCTGCGTAGATGCCCACTAGGCGATTCCCGATGCTCAGGTGGTGATACTAGCGGTTCCCGACACGCTAGTAGGCCGCGTCGCGGAAGAGTTATCCCCACTGATGGCCAGCGGTACCATGGTGATCACCCTGGATGCCGCCGCTCCTTTTGCCGGCCACCTGCCCAGCCGTGACGACTTGGTCTACTTCGTGACGCACCCTTGCCACCCGCCGATCTTCAATGATGAAACGGATCTAGATGCCAAGCGTGACTACTTTGGCGGCGCCAAGGCTAAGCAGCACATCGTCAATGCCCTGATGCAGGGGCCCGAAGAGCTTTATGCATTAGGCGAAGCGATCGCGAAAACCATCTATGCCCCGGTGGTTCGCTCGCATCGAGTGTCGGTTGAGCAGATGGCACTGCTTGAGCCCGGCCTTTCTGAAACCGTATGCGCCACGCTGCTGGTAGTAATGCGCGAAGCAATGGATGAAGTCGTCGCCCGCGGCGTTGACCAAGAGTGCGCGCGCGACTTTTTGCTCGGCCATATGAATATTCTGGCGGCAGTCATTTTCGAGGAGCAGCCCGGCGTGTTCTCCGATGCCTGCAATAAAGCAATTGAGAATGGCAAGCCCCAGTTGATGCGCGATGACTGGAAACGCGTATTTGAGCCTGAGGAAATTGCCGAAAGCATTCGGCGTATTACCTAGGGTTAATGCGACATAAACACCTCAGCTCTACCGCTAATTACAACAAACTGGAGTAGAACATGACCTCTTACAAGCTCAACAAAATATCAGTCAGCATTGCGGCCACCCTCGCCTCAGCCCTTGTACTGACCGCCAGCACCTCAGCGTTTGCAGTTCAAGAGATGAACCTAGCGTTCACGCCGCCACTCAACTCCCACTATGGTGAGGCGGGCCAAGCGTTTGCCGAAGAGATTGACCGGCTTAGCGACGGGGAATTTAAAATCAATCTGCGCCCTGCCAGTGCATTAGGCGGCGAGCGCGACGTGCTTGAAGGCCTTCAGATCGGTTCAGTAGAGCTGACGCTAACCTCCACCGGCCCTATCGGCAATTTCGTACCCTCGGTTTACGCTCTGGATTTTCCTTTCCTCTTCCGCGACTACGATCACGCCCATAAAGTGCTGGATGGCGAGATTGGTCAATCGTTACTGGAGGAATTCGAAGACGAAGGCTTAATCGGATTAGCCTGGGCAGAAAACGGTTTTCGGCACCTCACCAATAGCGTGCGTCCTGTTGAAACGCCCGAAGACATGGAAGGCATGAAGATTCGCACCATGGAGAATCAGGTGCACCTGGAAACCTTCAAAGCCTTGGGCGCCGCACCAACACCCATTTCTTGGACAGAAGTCATTACGGCACTTCAGCAAGGCACCATCGACGGCCAAGAAAACCCGATCCCCATTTTGACCGTGAATAGTATGTGGGAGATCCAGGATTACCTGACACTGACTGGCCATGTTTACTCCCCCACGGCCCTGGTAATGTCCAAAATCTACTGGGATGACCTGAGTGAAGAGCAGCAGGGCTGGTTCCGAGAGGCCGCCCAGGTAGCCGCCCAAACCTCACGCGATGCCGTTCAGCGTATTGAAGAGGAAGGCGTTGATTTGCTTCGCAGTCATGGCATGGAAGTGGTGACCGAGATCGACTACGAGCAGTTCCGTGCCGCCGCCGAACCTGCCTACGAACGCTACGCCGACCAGTATGGCAGTGAACTACTAGAGCGTATCCGCGCAACCGAGTGAGCCATCCTCTGCTGTATGCCTCCCTTTCGGGAGGCATTTTCTCCCCGACGATGAGGTTTACGCTTATGTTGTCGCTACTGAATAGCTTGGCCCAGGGGCTCATCAAGCTCACTCATAATCTTGCCGCAATACTCCTCGCCATTGCGGTCACCTTAGTCTCGTACCAAGTCTTTACCCGTTTTATTCTCGGCGACCCAGCCGCTTGGTCGGAAATCCTGGCGCGAGGATTAATTATCTGGAGCGTGTTTTTAGTTAGCGCAGCGGCTTTTTGGTATGGCGCCATGATCTCCATTGACCTTTTCCTTGATCGCTTGCCGCCGCGTTTGCGCATTTATGGCCAGCGTTTAGTGTGCACTGCCGTATTAACACTGTTGGCTATTCTTGTCTGGCAGGGGTACCTGATCACCTTGCGCGTCTCTGGGCAGCAAATCGCCATGCTCGAAATTCCTATGTCCTGGTTCTATGCCGCTATACCCACTGGCTGCGCCGTCGCCATCGTCGCAGTGGTTGCGCGCCAGCTCTGTGCCGAGTATCAGCATCATCACGGCCAGCATCGCACGAGTCCTATCCGTACTGATGTAGGAGAAACGCTATGAATCTGGCGATCGGCTCAGCGTTAATCGCGCTGTTTGCCCTTTCGATACCGATTGCGATTGCCATCGCCTTAACCGCAGTGATTGGCCTTTATTTCTTCAGCAGCGTTCCGCTTCTGGTCGTCCCCCAGCGTATGTTCGTGGGGTTGGATAGCTTTCCGCTCATGGCGGTGCCGTTCTTTATTTTAGCCGGCCATATCATGAGCAACGGCGGCATTGCCACTCGTATGGTCGAGTTTGCCCGCTCGCTGGTGGGTGGTATTCAGGGCGGCTTAGCCTGCACCTGTGTGGTTACCTGCATGATGTTTGCAGCCATTTCAGGCTCCAGTGTGGCCACCACCTTTGCCATCGGCGCCATCTTGATTCCAGCCATGGTAGCCCGTGGCTACCCGCCACCGATGGCCGCCTCTATCCAGGCCTCTTCCGCGGAACTGGGTATCATCATTCCGCCTTCCGTACCATTGATCCTCTACGGTGTCAGCACAGAAACCTCCATTACACAGCTATTTCTCGCTGGCTTTGGCCCCGGCCTAATGATCGGGCTAGCCTTGATTGTAATGGTCGTTATTTGGTGCCGCTTAAAAGGCTACGGCACCCAGGATGGTGATTTACGCTCGCCCGTCTGGCCCGCATTTCGCAGTGCCTTTCTCGCTCTGCTAATGCCGGTCATTATCATTGGCGGGATTTATGGTGGCATCTTTACCCCCACCGAAGCCTCCGCGGTGGCAGTAATGTATGGGCTGTTTTTAGGCATGGTGGTTTATCGCACCATCAAACTAAGTGATCTGCCGCGCATTTTTCGCGAGAGCGCGCTATCGGCAGGTTCGATCATGCTGATTATCGCCGCGGCCTCGATTCTTAGTTTTGTAATTGGACGCTCTGGACTAGCTAGCGACATCGGCGCCTGGGCACAAAACACTTTTGATAATCGCTACACCTTCCTACTAGCCATCAATATGTTGCTACTAGTGGTCGGAATGTTTATCGAAACCTCTGCGCCATTTTAATTCTTGCCCCCATCTTGGCCCCCATTGCGATTGGGTTCGGCATTGACCCAGTGCATTTCGGCATCGTGATCGTCGTGAATTTAGCGTTGGGCATGTTTACCCCGCCTCTAGGGGTGAATCTTTTTGCCGCTGCGCAAGTAGCCAAGCTACCCGTTGAACAACTATTTCGCTTTTTGCTGCCACCGGTACTCACCATCATCACCTGCCTGATGCTGATTACCTATGTGCCGATGATCTCGCTTTTTCTGCGCGATCTCCTTTTTTGAACTGCCGGAGTCTAATTGATGAGCACACGCATTCACGCCCGCTACCTGATTGAGACGCCCTACCCGGTTGAGCACGCGGCTCAAGTCATGGCCGGTGAGCAGTCGTCCGGCACTTTTACTCGCTTAGCCAATGAAACCGATGCCTTGAGGGCAGCCCATGGGGCCGTCGTCGAAAATATTGAGACACTGGAGGCGGTAGGGGCACCTTCGCTGCCTATGCGCGCTGATTTGGCGCCACAAGGCCATGCTCTGTTTCAGCGCGCACTAGTGGAGCTCTCCTGGCCGCTGGAAAACATGGGCCCCTCCCTGCCGAATCTAGTGTCTACCGTTGCGGGCAACCTGTTTGAGCTCAAAGAGTTTTCCGCACTCAAGTTACTGGATATCGACTTACCCAGCGCCTTCGCAGACGCCTACCCTGGCCCACAATTTGGGATCTCGGGCACACGCCAGCTAACCGGCATTACCAACGGCCCACTAATAGGCACCATTATCAAGCCCAGCGTGGGGTTATCTCCGGCTGAAACCGCTGACATGGTGGCGCAACTCATAGCAGGGGGCATTGATTTTATTAAAGACGACGAGCTGCAGGCCAACGGCCCCCATAACCCGCTGCGAGCGCGCGTCGATGCCATCATGCCGATTATCAACGCCCATGCTGAGCGCACCGGCAAAAAGGTGATGTACGCCTTTAATATCAGTGGTGATATCGACGAGATGCGCGCCCAGCACGACTACGTGGTGGCTGCTGGCGGCAGTTGCATCATGGTCGCCATTAACAGCGTTGGCTTAGCAGGTATCGCGCACTTGCGCCGCCACTGCGAGGTAGCGCTACATGGCCACCGCGCCGGCTGGGGCATGTTAAGCCGTTCACCTCACTTGGGGATGGCATTCGACGCTTACCATAAACTGTGGCGGCTAGCGGGAGTGGATCATATCCACGTTAATGGCCTACGCAATAAATTCAGCGAAGAGGACGCTAGCGTTATTAACAGTGCCCGCGCCTGCCAAACAGCAATGTTTGAGGCGCCTACGGCGGGTTATCAGATTATGCCAGTCTTCTCTTCGGGGCAAAGCGCCGCCCAAGTGGCTGATACCTATCAGGCACTTGGCAATAGTGATCTGATTTACTGCTGTGGCGGCGGCATCATGGCTCACCCCGGCGGCATTTCTGGCGGGGTCGCCAGCCTGCGCCAGGCGTGGCAAGCCGCCATGGCGGGCATCCCGCTGGCAACCTATGCCCGTGAGCACCAAGAACTTGCCCAGGCCATGGAGACCTTTAGCGTATGAGCACGCCTCTTCTTCTCTCCTATTACGGCGATGACCTCACTGGTTCGACCGATGTGATGGAAGCGTTAAGCCTGAACGGGGTGGAAACAGTGCTTTTTCTGGCACCGCCCAGCGAGGAGCAATTGGCTCCATTTGCCGACTTCCCTGCGATTGGCCTAGCGGGTACCAGCCGCAGCGAATCACCTGAGTGGATGGAAACACACCTCACCAACGCCCTGGCATGGCTGAAAGCCCTTAACGCCTCGCTGTGTCACTACAAGGTGTGCTCCACCTTCGATAGCGCGCCGAATATTGGCAATATCGGCAAAGCGCTGGAAATAGGCAAAGCCCTGTTCGCGCAAAGCTGCGTACCCCTGGTGGTCGGTGCCCCTCAACTAAAGCGCTATACCGTTTTTGGCCAACATTTTGCCGCCTTCGATGGCGAGGTTCACCGTATTGACCGCCACCCGGTCATGAGCCGCCACCCGGTAACGCCCATGACAGAAGCCGATTTAAGGCTTCATTTGGCTAAACAAACCCGACTCTCCATTGGTTTAGCCGACGTACTGTGTATCGAATCAGCCGATACCGGTTCCCAGGTTGACCAACTAAGCCGCTCGAATGACGTATTGCTCTACGACACGCTGAACCGCAACCATCAGGTAAAAGTGGGCGCACAGCTATGGCGAACGCGCTCGCCCGCTGGCAGCTATGTGGTGGGTTCGTCCGCCATAGAGTACGCGTTAGTAGATACTTGGCGAGAACAGGCCCTCATTCCCGTAAGACCACCGCTGTTCTCCTCTCCTGGAGCGGTTGAACAAATTGCCGTGGTATCAGGAAGTTGCTCTGAAGTAACTGCCCGGCAAATTCGACACGCGGAAACCAGAGGGTTTCGCGCTATTGCCATTGATGTCGTCAAACTTATCGACCCTCTGACGCATGCCGACACCATGAACAAGGCATTGAAAGAGGCTATCGAGGCACTCAGTCAGAACAAAAGCGTCATTGTGTATACGGCCATGGGGCCAAACAGCGATGCGGATGCTGTGCATCAGGGCGGGGAAAAGGCACGCCACCTTATTGGTCGCTCTTTAGGTCAGTTATTACGCCAAATGGTAGAAGCCTATAGGCTTCAGCGCATAGTGATCGCTGGGGGCGACACTTCCAGCCATGCACTTAGCCAACTTGGCGTACACGCCCTTACCACGCGCCTACCGCTGCCGGAAACGCCGGGCTCGCCGCTCTGCACCGCTCATAGCGACCAGCCAGCCTTTGATGGTTTGGAAGTCGCCTTAAAAGGCGGGCAGATCGGCAGTGAAAGCTACTTTGTGACTATTCGTGATGGCATAGCCTAGGCGTCTTAACCCCACTAGTGTTGTAACGACCTGAATTCGGTAGGATTGGCGTCATCGCTCGTTTCGCTGCCCAGGATGCCCACTCCCCATGCTCAACGGAATTTGGTTAAGCTTCTTTATCGCTGCCTTTGCGGCTTCACTTTGGCAGTGGCTGGTGGGGGGCGATAGCGAAGTATTTGCCCGCTTAGTGCAGTCACTGTTCGATATGGCGAAGGTAAGCGTCGATATCATTCTGGTGCTGCTGGGCACCATGACGCTATGGCTGGGGTTTCTTTCGATTGCCGAAAAGGCGGGCTTGATTCGTTTGCTAGGGCGGGTGCTCGACCCGCTGTTCTGCCGCTTAATGCCTGAAGTGCCCCGCGGACACCCGGCGATGGGGCTGATCAGTATGAACTTCGCGGCGAACATCCTGGGCCTGGATAACGCCGCCACGCCGATTGGCATCAAGGCAATGCACTCGCTGCAGAGCCTTAACCCCAGCAGTGAGACCGCCAGCAACGCGCAAATTCTGTTTTTGGTGCTTAATACCTCGTCGCTCACGCTACTGCCGGTAACGATTTTTATGTACCGCGCCCAGCAAGGCGCCGCCGACCCAACACTGGTGTTTTTACCTATTCTGCTAGCGACAACGGCTTCTAGCCTAGCTGGGCTTTTGGCGGTGGCATTAATGCAGCGCTTAAAACTCTGGCAGCCCGTGGTGCTAGCCTATTTAGCGATTGCGGCACTTGCGTTGGGGCTACTGATCACCACGCTGGCGGGTATGTCCGCCCAGGCGCTGGCCGCGGCCTCTACGCTAGTTGGTAACCTGACGCTATTTAGCATCGTGATGATGTTTTTAGTGGTCGGGGCGTTACGGGGTGTAAGGGTGTATGACGCCTTTATTGAAGGCGCCAAAGAGGGGCTGAGTTTTACTATCACCCTGCTGCCTTACTTGATCGCCATGCTGGTAGCCGTCGGCGTGCTGCGCGCCAGCGGCGTGTTAGACGCTGGCTTAGGCGGTATCCGCTGGATAGTGGAAGGCTTTGGCTGGGACACCCGCTTTGTCGATGCCCTGCCCACCGCCTTTGTAAAGCCACTTTCTGGCAGCGGCGCCCGCGCCATGATGATCGAAACCATGGACACCTTTGGCGTCGATAGCTTTCCAGGGTTGCTCGCCGCCACTATGCAAGGCAGCACTGAAACCACCTTCTATGTATTGGCTGTCTACTTTGGCGCCGTTGGCATTACTCGCATTCGCCACGGACTAGGCTGTGCGCTGGTCGCCGACTTGGCAGGGGTGACTACGGCGATTGCGGTGTGCTACTGGTTTTTTGGATAGCTAGCGTTCGCGGGCTTTCGTTCACTGGGCCCAGCGTCTACCTTTCAGGGGAGCCGCATTAAGGTCTACAGGCAGTAGCTCAGGAGCCATCGCTAAGCAGTAGAAATGCGTTTAAACATTCATTGCTCCCGAGTGTTTACCGTTCAAGGACGACAGGTGAGATATGGCAGGCGCAAGCAGTTTATTGATAGCGCTGGCGGCCTTCTGCTGGGGGATATCCGGGGGAATCGCAGGCATTTTGTTAGACGACGGCTGGGATCCAGCCGTCGTGTCATTTTATCGGGGGTTTATAGGACTTCTCTTCGCACTTGGGTGGCTGCTGCTTCAACACCGGCATAGCGGCCTGAACAGCAAGCGGCTTTGGTTCTGGTCAGTGGTTGCAGGCCTGGGCGTCGCTGGCAATTTTACGTTCTATTTTCTTAGTATTGAGTATGGCAACGTTGCGGTCGCTGCCACCTTGATGTACTGCGCCCCTGTTTTTGTCTATCTCGTCTCATTTGCCCTCAAACTAGAGCGCCCCACCGCTGCCAAGTGGCTGGCCATTGCGCTGGTCATGGTGGGTATTGTGCTGTTAACCAAGTTGTATGCCATCAGCGCCAGTGGTCTCTCGTTAATTGGCGTGGGCACTGGACTGCTTGCCGGGCTCTCCTACGCAGCGTTCATTTTTGGTTTCAAATATGCCGCACCCCATGGCAGTCCCCAGGCAATTCTTTCGGTTGCCTTCACCGTGCTGGCCATCGCACTGCTGTTGCCAACGGACATTAACCAAGCTGTCAGCGTTATCAGCGCTCTGGAACTGCCGCTGTTTGTAGCGCTGGGCATTCTCGGCGCTGGGCTATCTTTTCTGCTGTATGTGGTAGGTATCAAGCATGCGGCACCTGCGCTGGCCTCCATGGTTGCCATGGTCGAGCCGATTACCGCTACCCTGTTTGGTGTAGCGGTGTTAAACGAAAGCCTGGGCGTTATTCAAATGGTCGGTATGGGGATCATCTTGCTAACCGTCACCGCGCTGAGCATTTCTTCCCGCTGATTGGCTTAACGGCTACACTCACCGCGCATGGGCGCTCTCAATGCCTGGCCCAGCGTTGACCCCACCAGACCTTGCCCAATGAGCACGGTTAGCTTCGCGATGGCGGCTTCCAGGGTGATATCGCTGCCGGCAATCACGCCCGCTTGATTAAGTGCTGCGCCGGTGGCGTAGGCGCCCTGCACTACCTCGCCTTGGGCACACTGGGTGACGTTAAGCAGCGCGACGCCTCGCTCGTTAGCCGTCTTCAAGGCATTAAGCAGTTCGCCTTCAAAGCTAAGCGGGTTGCCAACCCCGTAGCTATACAGCACCAGCCCTTTTAGTGTTTTATCCTCCAGCAGCGCCTTGGCACGGCGCAGCGACATCCCTGGATGCAGCGGCAATACCGCTACCGCTTCATGGTTCACTTCAATAGGGGCAAAGTTGGGTAGTCCGCTCAGCAGCGCCGAGGGTTGGGGAAAACTAATGCCAATGCCCAGCTTGGCAAGCCAGGGGAAGTTGGGTGAGTCGAAGGCATCTAAGCCTTGTGCGCGCACCTTACGAGCCCGGTTTCCACGCAACAGCCGATCGTGAAACGCCAGGGTGACTTCGCAAGGTGTCGCTGGGTGAGCTGCAAGCTGCAGCGCGCTGACTACATTGTTCAGCGCATCGCTTCTTGGCTCACCCAATGGAATTTGGGAACCAGTAAAGATCACCGGCTTGTTCAACGCACCGAGCATAAACGAAAGCGCCGCGGCGCTGTAAGCCATAGTATCGGTGCCATGAAGCACAACAAAGGCATCATAAGCCTGCCAGTGCGTCTCCAATGCTGCCACCAAACGACTCCACGCCTCGGGCATTAACTCGGCGCTATCAATCAGCGGCTGCATCTCAATCACATCAAATGCTGGCAGCCGGTAAGGGTCACCCAGCGCCAGATGCGCCGCCAGGCGTTCGGCCAGCCCCGCGCAGGGTATATAACCTTGTGGCGATGGCTGCATACCAATCGTCCCACCGGTATAGAGCATCAGTACGCGGGGCATGGCACTCCTCTCCTTATCAGTACAATCTAGGTAACTGCTTACTTCGCAGGCGCGCCTTCCAGGCGCTGTTTTAACGCTTCAGCCTCTTCAGGCTCTAGCTCCCAGGCTTTTGGATCCAGGTCGAGATCGGGATGCTGGTTGGCATCAAAAATCGGCTGTTTGATACCCTGACGTCGCTGCACATCGAAGTCTTTCAAAATACGCAGACCGCACTTGAACAGCATGATCAACGCGATCAGGTTGACCACCGCCAGCAGGCCCATGGTGACATCAGCAAAGCCAAACACGGTGCCCAAATCGGTCGTCGCCCCCCAACAAACCAGCAGCACGATAGCCACACGGAAAGCGTTAAACAGGTTCTGGTTGTCGCGGCTGAAGAAGTTAAGGCTGTTCTCGCCAAGGTAGTAGTTGTAGAGAATGGTACTGAAAGCGAATAGCAGCAGTGCCAAGCTGACAAAGGTGCGGCCCCATTCACCCACATGATCAGCCAGTGCTGCCTGTGTCAAAGCGATGCCCTCAACGCCAGCGCCCGCAGCAGGGTCGTATACACCGCTGAGTAGAATCAAAAAGGCCGTGGCGGAACAGATAATCACGGTATCGATAAAGACTGAAAACGCCTGCACGATGCCCTGGTTAGCCGGGTGCGGTACGTAGGCCACTGCCGCCACGTTGGGCGCACTGCCCAGGCCCGCTTCGTTAGAGAACAGACCGCGCTTCAGACCCATCATGATCGCCGCGCCAATACCGCCACCAATCAGTGGCTCAAGGCCGAAGGCACTCTTTACAATCAGCACAATCACGCCAGGGATTTCGGTAATATTCATGGCGATAACCAGCAGCGCAATGGCGATATAGCTCACCGCCATAAAGGGCACGAGAAACTCAGATATACGCGCAATACGCTTGATGCCGCCGAAAATAATCAGCCCGACCAGCATGGCCAGAGCTATGCCGCTATACAGCACCGGCACGCCGAAAGCATCGCCGAAAGAGGTTGCCACCGCATAGGATTGCAGCGCGGTAAAGGCAAAACCGAAGGTCAACAGTAACAGTACCGAATAAAAAGCCGCTAGCCAGCGCCACTGTTTTCCCAGTCCTTTAACGATGTAGTACGCCGGGCCGCCGCGGTAAGTGCCGTCGCCTTCGGCCTCTTTATAGGTCTGCGCCAGGGTGCACTCCAAAAAGCTGGTAGCCATACCCATCAAACCCACCAACCACATCCAAAAAATCGCCCCTGGACCACCCAGTGTAATCGCCACCGCTACACCGGCGATGTTGCCGCCACCGACACGCCCGGCAACCGAAAGCACCAGCGCCTGGAACGAGCTTAAATGGCCGTGTTTATTACGCTTAAAGGCTTGACCGGAACCGAGGATACGAAACATCTCACCAAAATAGCGAAACTGCACAAAGCGAGAGGCAACGGTAAAACCGATGCCAACCCCCACCAGCAGCACTAGCAGAACCTTCCCCCACAGGAGGTCATTGAGCATATCGAGCATGTGATTCTCTCCGCGTTTTTGTATTAGCGTTATGTTGGAATTCGCGTCGTTGCTATCGCGCTTTTGGAATTCGCGCCGCGGAGAACGTTTTACCAAGCGTGGGGCAGGATTAAATTTGGCGCAGCGTTGCAGTTGTATGCACTCACTGCATCAGCGGGTGCATCAGAGTGCATCAGGTGTGCCGTCAGACCTTCTCGGCAATGCGATGGGCTAGCTTATGAATAAAGGGGCCGCTGATAAAGGCGATGATCCCAGCGGCTGGCCAAGCAAGGAGCCATGCATGCATCCAAATAGCCACAAAATCAGGATGAGCGCCAATATTCACGTAAGTCACCCACGCCGACATAATCAGCGAGAGTGTGAAAGACATCAGTAGCGCGAAAATAATTCTGTGTTTCATGGGGTGTCCTTAAGAGCTTTATTTACCTGGGACAAGGCTATCAAACACCCATTACGGTAATATATGCCAATATATAAGAAACCATTTTACAGAATTGCAAAATGCGCAAACCTTCTCTGGATGACCTGAAAATCTTTATCGTGGCTGCCAATCAACACAGCCTTACGGCGGCGGCGGCAAAGCTAAAGATGACTATCGCCACCGTGTCGCGGCGTATTAGCGCACTGGAGGCCACGCTAGGCGTAGAACTACTCCATCGATCCACCAAAGGGTTAACGTTAACGCCCCACGGTGAGTCCTATTATCGCGAGTGTGAAGAGCTAGTGCTCGCGCTGGATCAGCGCATTTTGGATCTGGATCAGACGCTGCATAGCCTGAGTGGGCCGTTGAAGATTATGGCGCCCGTCAACCTGGGAAGCGGGCCACTAGATGCGTTTTGGCGTCACTTTATTGATCGCTACCCTGAAATTGCACTGACTATCGAACTCGATAACAACGTAGTCGATATTCGCGACCATCAGGCGGATATTGCGCTTCGCTCTGGGCCACAAAAAGATTCAACCCTGATCCAGAAATACCTAGGCTATATAGAGCCGATTTTGGTGGCGTCAGCGACGATGAAGCACCCTATTCCCAGCAAGGTAGAGGAACTACAGGCGTGCCCTAGTGTGGCGGCCAAAATGTTTAGCGAGTGGCAGCTATTCCATCAAGAGGGTAGTCAGCACGCTTGTCACAAGAGTCATTTTCATATCAGTAACGATATGAATATTGTGCTTAATCTCACTCTTTCGGGGGCAGGTATCTCATTGATGCCCGCCAGTATGGTGGCGAACAGCTTACAAGCGGGAGAGTTAATAAGGGTGCTCCCTGAGTGGCGGGGGCGTCACAGAGAGATCTTTTTGGTATGGCCCTATCGGCGTAGCCTTTCAGCGCGGGCCAAGCTGTTTCGCAGTGAGTTAATCGAATTCCTCAGCTACCAATCCTGGTTTCACTCTGCTGATTAGATCGCCTGTTCGGAGCAAGCTGGCTGCAAATAACCAGCTCTGCTGACGCAGTAAGGCCAGCAGAGCTCTATCAACTCTCGTGGATAATGCTTAGAGGCCTGCTATAGCCGCCCTTGCTGCATGAAGCTTCTTATAGCTTTCAATCAAGCGCTGATGGCGCTCAAGGCCTTCTAGTTGCATGTTGGTTGGTGTCAAACCATGGAAACGCACCGAGCCTTCAACTGAGCCGACTACTGCGGCCATGGTATTTTCACCGAACATACGCTGGAAGTTGTGCAGGTAATCTTCAAGCGCCAGTTCGTCATCCAGCACTATTTCCAGCACTGCGTTCACCGCCTGGTAGAACAGGCCGCGCTCGACGGTGTTGTCGTTGTATTGCAGGAACATCTGCACACAGTCCAGCGCCTCTTCATGACGGCCAAGCGCCAGATAGACTAAAAGCTTCAGCTCCAGAATCGTCAGTTGCCCCCACTCGGTATTCTCATCGAACTCGATACCGATCAGGGTGATGATATCGGCGTGGTCATCCATCTGGCTCTCTTCCAGCCGCTCGACAAGCTCGGTGAGCTGATCGTCGTCGAGGCGGTGCAGGTTGAGAATATCTTCACGGTAATCCAGCGCCTTATTGGTGTTATCCCAGATCAAGTCCTCGATGGGATATACCTCCGAGTAGCCTGGCACCAGAATTCGGCACACCGGTGCGCCCAGGTCTTCGTGTACCGCCATATACACTTCAGCGCCCAGCTCTTCAAAGATACCAAATAGCGTTTCAGCCTCTTCTTCGTTGCTACCGGAGAAGTCCCATTCGCTGAACTCAAAATCGGGTTTGGCGCTAAAGAAGCGCCAGGAGACCACGCCTACCGAGTCGATAAAGTGCTCAACAAAGTTGTTGGGCTCGGAAACCGTCTGTGAGTTAAAGGTCGGCAGCGGCAGGTCGTTCAGCCCTTCGAAACTGCGGCCCTGTAGCAGCTCGGTGAGGCTGCGCTCCAGCGCCACTTCAAAGCTCGGGTGGGCGCCAAAGGAGGCAAACACGCCGCCGGTACGCGGGGTCATCAAGGTCACGCACATGACCGGGAACTGCCCGCCCATGGAGGCGTCTTTGACCAACACCGGAAACCCCTGGGCTTCCAGAGCGTTAATACCCTCCACGATGCTTGGGTACTTGGCTAACACTTCCTGCGGTACATCCGGCAGGGTTAACTCCTGTTCGAGGATTTCACGCTTTACCGCTCGCTCGAAAATTTCCGACAGGCACTGCACCTGGGCTTCCACCAGGGTATTGCCCGCGCTCATGCCGTTACTCAGGAACAGGTTTTCGATCAGATTCGAGGGGAAATAGACTGTTTCGCCATCGGATTGGCGCACAAAGGGCAACGACACGATACCCCGGTCTTCGCGGCCGGAGTTGGTATCAATTAGGTTGGAGCCACACAGCTCGCCTTCCGGGTTATAGATCGCTAGGCAGTGCTCGTCGAGAATCTCAGCAGGCAACTCATCGTTAGGGCCTGGCTTGAACCACTTCTCGTTGGGGTAGTGAACAAATGCGCTATTGGCGATCTCTTCACCGAAGAACTGGTCGTTATAGAAGAAGTTACAGCTTAAGCGCTCGATAAACTCGCCAAGCGCCGAGCACAGCGCGCTCTCTTTGGTCGCGCCTTTGCCATTGGTAAAACACATCGGTGAAGCCGCATCGCGAATATGCAGCGACCAAACGTGGGGCACGATATTACGCCAGGAGGCGATCTCGATCTTCATGCCCAGGTCAGCCAGGATCGCGCTCATATTGGCGATGGTCTGCTCCAGTGGCAGATCTTTGCCCTCGATATAGGTGCTGCTACCTTCCGGCGCGCCCATCAATAGTGCCTGGGCGTCCTCGTCGATGTTCTCTACCGTCTCGATCTGGAAATCAGGGCCGGTTTGCACCACCTTCTTAACCGTGCAGCGGTCGATGGAGCGCAGAATGCCCTGGCGGTCTTTTTCAGAAATATCTTCCGGCAGCTCGACCTGGATTT
The DNA here is from genome assembly GCF_002211105.1 of Halomonas campaniensis. Lineage (GTDB taxonomy): Bacteria > Pseudomonadota > Gammaproteobacteria > Pseudomonadales > Halomonadaceae > Vreelandella > Vreelandella campaniensis_A. The sequence goes on from NZ_JPUA01000010.1 coordinate 98,359, forward strand.
TGAAAATCTGCTTATAGCGATCTTCTGGGTCGACAATATTGTTCTGGGAAAGACGAATATTCTCGGTAGGAATATCCCGGGCGTTGCAGTACACCTTTACAAAGTAGGCCGCACACATGGCCGAAGACGCCAGGAAGTAGTCGAACGGCCCCGGTGCCGAGCCATCGCCTTTGTAGCGAATCGGCTGGTCGGAGATAACCGTAAAATCGTCGAACTTGGCCTCCAGGCGGAGGTTGTCGAGATAGTTAACTTTGATTTCCATGAGCGGGCGTCCAGAGTAATGAGTGTGCCGAGGCTATTAAACACATAGCGCGCCAGGCGAATTGGGGCCCATTATCCAGTTTTTTACTCGCTTCGTCTTGGGCAGTCGCCCAAATCATCTACCACACGTCGTGCAAAAATGGTTGTGCTTACTACAAGCAGCATCTCGGGGGGCTTTTCCTTAGCTAGCCGAACTATTGCGCTTGCATCATACGCTCCGCCTCAGCTTCGCTAACCCCGAGCATGAGTAAAATCTGACGCTGCGTGGCTACCAATACCTGCTTTCGCTCCACCTCCCCTGGCAAGCTTTTGGCAATGGCTACCGCGCCTACCAGGGAGGCCAATATGACCCGGGATTTATCAGCAATCGCTTGGCGGTCATTGGCAAAGGGGAGCTGTTTCAACTTACTCAGCGCTATCAATCGCGTTTCAAGCATCTTTTTCATACTCATATATGACGCTTCAAACAGGGTGCGGATTTCGGCTTTTTCACTGCCAATTTCGTTGAACAGTACCGCTTCGGGCCCCGGCTTATGCTTAGCTTCCAGCTCTTGGAGATTGCAGTAGTTGGCGACTAACTCGGTTAAGTGTTGTAACGAAAGTGGGCCTTTTACCAGCCTGGCCGCCCGGCTGTTATCAATGGTCAGGCGCACAGACTCATTGTAAAGGGCCTCTTTTGAAGCGAAATGCGCATAAAAGGCGCCATGGGTCATCTTGGCTAGCTTCATGATCTGGCCAATCGATACCTTTTGAAACCCATTGCGGCTGAATAGCTCCGTTGCCGAAGCCAAAATGCGCTCTTTGGTTTTCGATTTATGGCTCTTGGGATAAGGCATATATACCTCGTCTGCTAAATATTATCTTGATCATATATTGCCCATTGCTAGGGTGACCATATCAATAAATTAGGAGTTACTATGCACTCACCTATCGTGATTACCGGCATGGGTATGGTCAGCCCACTAGGTAACAGCGTCAATACAAGTTGGCAGCGACTGGTTAACGGCCAGTCTGGCATCAGCACCATTGACCGCTTTGACACAAGCAGTATCCCAATCAAAATTGCCGGGGTGGTGCCGAGCATTAGCCATGACCCCACCGGCGGTATTGACCTGGATGAGATAGCCGACCCCAAAGAGCAACGCAAAATGGACTTGTTCAGCCTCTACGCGTTGGCGGCAGCCAAAGAGGCACTGTCACAGGCCAACTGGTTTCCCGTTGAGCAGGCTCAGAAACGCAGAACGGCCACCATTATTGGCTCTGGCATTGGCGGTTTCCCGACCATTACGCAAGCCCAAAAAACCCTTGCTGAGCGCGGCTATCGCAAACTCTCCCCATTTACGGTGCCCGCCTTTCTGGCCAATTTGGCGGCTGGTAACCTGTCCATTCGTTATGGCTTTCAAGGCCCACTGGGTTGCCCAGTGACGGCTTGCGCAGCGGGTCTACAGGCCATTGGTGACGGTATGCGCATCATACGCAATGGAGAGGCCGATGTTGCCGTCGTAGGCGGCGCCGAGGCGTGTATTGACCCCCTTTCACTCGCCAGCTTTAACGCCTTAAAGGCCGTTTCCACAGAAGCAGACGCCCCTGAACGTGCGTCCCGGCCCTTTGATAAAGCCCGTAACGGTTTTGTGATGGGCGAAGGCGCGGGCGTGATGGTGATCGAAACCCTTGCCCATGCCCTTGAGCGGGGAGCAACGCCGTTAGCGGTGATTAGCGGCTACGGCACCAGCGCAGATGCCTACCACCTAACAGCAGGCCCAAAGGATGGGGCTGGCGCCGCAGCAGCGATTCAAGCAGCGCTGGGTATGGCGAACCTTACCATTGGTGCTATTGATCATATCAATGCCCATGCCACTTCGACGCCCGTTGGCGACCGGGCTGAAATTGCCTCATTGCGTAATGTCTTCGGTGAGCGCCTGCCCGCCATCCCTATTTCGGCAACCAAAGCCGCCACAGGCCATCTACTAGGCGCAGCGGGGGGCATAGAGAGTATTTTTTCTGTATTGGCCGTCAATACGCAGCAGCTTCCGCCCACCATCAACCTTGAGCACTGCGATGATGATATGCAGGATTTAACCTTCGTCACAACGACTGGTCAGCAGCACTCCACCCAGCATGTCTTGTGCAATGGGTTCGGTTTTGGTGGCGTTAACGCGGCGCTTATCGTTAGCCGTATGGAGCGTTAAAAACGCAAGCCGATAAACCGTTCTACCATCACTCTACCTTGCCGAGAAACGGCAGCGCTTCCTCAAGCAATAGTTCGGGGATCTCCTCGGCAATATAGTGGCCGCAAGGGAGCGCTTTGCCGTCGACTTGGGTGGCTACCTTGCGCCATTCAGCCAAGGCATCAAAGCAGGCTTCAATGGCACCTTCAGCGCCCCACATCACTTTTAGCGGGCAGGTGAGTTTCACACCCGCGTCGATATCTGCCTGATCATGTTCCAAATCAATCGTCGCACTGGCGCGATAGTCGCCGCAAATACCGGTGGCGGTACCAGGGAGTGATAGGCAGCGCTCGTATTCCGCTAGCGCTTCAGATGAGAAAGGCGCCATGCCCGCACTGCGGGCGCCCATTACGCTTTTCAGGTATTGAGCGGGGTCACTCTGAATCAACATTTCCGGCAGTGGCTGAGGGCGAATCAGGAAAAACCAGTGCCAGTAGCTACGCGCAAAGGCCTCGGTGGTGCCCCGGTACATGGCAAGCGTCGGGGCAATATCCAACAGCACCATGCGCTCTACGCGTTCAGCGTGGTCAACACCTAAACGGTGGGCGACCCGCGCGCCGCGATCATGGGCCAGCACTTTAAAACGCTCGAAACCCAGCGCGCTCATTAGCTCAGCCATATCCTGCGCCATAGCGCGCTTGGAGTAATGAAGGTGCTCGGGGTCGTCGTCGGGTTTACTGCTGTCGCCATAACCGCGCAGATCCGCCGCAATGACCGTGAAGTGCTGGGCAAGCGTCTCTGCCACTTTGTGCCAAATCACGTGGGTCTGAGGGTGGCCATGAAGCAGTAGCAGTACAGGGCCACTGCCGCCCTGTCGAAAAGCGATCTCGACGCCATTAACGTGGCGCGACAATTTTTCAAACCCATGAAACATGGCTTACTCCTGGTTTGTTGCAGAAGCCTTTTACTGTGCGTGTTAGTAATGTAGCTGACGATTATATAGCCGTGACGGCATGGGTTGCCCTGCAAACGGGAAAGCGTTGCACTCTGAGGCGTGAACCATCACATTAGGCAGCCACGACACCAAGAGAATCGAGTCACTCCATGCATGACGATTTTGTGGCCAACCTGCGCCTACTCTGCAGCTACTACCCGTCTATTGCTGAAGTCTGTCGGCGTTTAACGATTAACCGTGCACAGTTTAACCGCTACCTGAGTGGGCGCTATCGTCCCAGCCACGCGGCACTACAGCGCATTTGCCACTTTTTCGGCGTTACCGTTGAGGATATTGCCCTCCCTCACCACGATTTTCGTGCCCTGGTGCAAACGGGCAAGCTAAATAGAGAAGCCAACGCAGCAACTCTATCTTGGCCAAACGCACTGGTTCAGCGCGGCAGCGAAGGGATGGAGCGCTATATAGGTCGCTACTTTGAGCTTTATCACTCGATGTCCAGGCCAGGGCAGTTAATGCGTACCTTGGTTTGCCTGGAAGAGCGAGAAGGTGGCGTCGTTTATCAGCGCACCGAGCGGATGCAGACCGCCCCCGGCGCCCGCCCGTGCCACAATCGCTATGTGGGCACCGCGGTTAAGCTTGCGGATCGGCTGTTTTTGGTCGACCACGAAACCCTTAACGGCCATGAAATCACTCAGACGATTCTGTTTCCGAGTTTTCAGAGCCAAGTGACGCGTTTGACCGGCTTAAAAATAGGCGTGGCGGATAACAGTGAACGCATGCCCTGCTGTGTGCGGGTGGTGTATCAACGCCTGGATGAACAGGTCAGCCTGCGCGAAGCGCTGGCACAGTGCGGTTTAATAACACTGGACGACCCTTCACTTGATGACGCTCTAATAGCCGCCACTCGAAACGATGTGGCCGCTGATGAGCATCACTTCCGAGCTCGTCACTAGAGCACGGATGTTTAAGTAGGTAAGCGTTAAGAGGAAGGCACCAGCACTTGCTGGAACAGAATTTTTTCAAACTGCTCCATGGGCTCAACGGATTTCAACGTCTTGGCGCGCAGAATGGCGCCTTCCCAGCCGGTAAGAATAAAACTGGCGAGCGCTTCTGGCGCTGTATGGGGGGCAATATCTCCCCGCGCCTGGGCATCTTGCAGGCAGCGTACGAAACGCTGCTCCCAGCGCTGAAATACTAGATTTAGCGCATCACGGAAGGTATCACTCTGACCCGAAAGTTCTTGGCCAAGGTTGCCGATCAAACAACCAGTCGCATGGTTGCACTCATGCATATGATCACGGCCAGCCGCGAAGTAGCGTTTTAGACGCTCAAGCGGAGGCGTGTCATTATCTTCTAGCAACGCCACCAACGTTTTATCATAGCTGGAGGCAAAACGCTCGATCACCGCCAGCCCGAAATCTTCTTTGCTGGAGAAGTAGTGATAGAAAGAGCCTTTAGGTACACCGCAGGTTTTTAAAACGGCATTAATGCCCGTTGCGTTGTAGCCTTGCTGACTAATCAGCTGAGCGCCGCTATCGATTAATTTGTCACGCGTTGCGGTATTTTTCATATGCTTAAAGTAGACCAGTCAGTCTATTGCTTTCAAGTGAGAGAAAGCCAAGTGAATAAAAGCCAATTTGTAATAAAGCTTGGTGTGTGGCAGTTGCATGTTATTTGCACATTGCTTGACTAATGGCTGCTTAACAATGCGCGATGCTAGCATCATACGCTTATTTTTCTGGAATTTTCGCCCCCAATGGATGACGCGCGGTAATGACTCTTTCTCGCTATTACGCTACGAATCAACATGGCCGCATTCGCTTGGGTGCCGTAGTTGCTTTATTGGTTCTTATTGCCACTTTGACCCTTGCTTGGTGGATTATTACCCAACCGCCGCGTATAGAGCGTACCCCACCGCCAGCGCCTTTGCCTAGTATGGTAGACGTCGTCACGGTGAAAGCGAGTTCACAGGCACCGAGTCTGTACGCCTTTGGGCGCGTTGAAGCAGAGCAGGAAACAATGCTGGCCAGCCGTGTGGCGGGCCAGTTGGAGCGTTTTGCCGATGGTGTTGTCCCCGGTCAGGTAGTCGAGCAGCAAGCGCCGGTTGCCTATATTGACCAAGCTGACTTACAGCTAGCCCTTGAAGATGCCGAGGCGCAGCTCGCCAACGCCCAGGCCCAGCTAGCGCTAGAGCAGGCAGAGCAGCAGCGGGCGCGCAGCGAGTACGAATCCTTTGGCCGCCAGCTCTCGGCAGAGCGACGGGCGCTAGTGTTGAGAGAGCCCCAACTGCGTCAAGCCCAGGCCCAAGTCACCCAAGCACGCGTGGCCCGCGACCAAGCGGCGCTGAATGTTGAGCGCGCTACCCTCACCGCTCCCTGGCGGGCCATGGTGCAAGAACGCTTGGTCGGTGCTGGCAGTTTACTCAGCCAAGGTACCGAGGTGCTGCACTTGGTTGGCGTTGAACAATTTTGGGTGCGCGCCTCGCTCCCCGGAGAGTGGACAGAGTGGTTGGAAGCAGGTACCAACGTTACCTTAACCAGCCGTGGCTGGCCCGAAGGCGCAACACGCGAAGGAACCCTGGTCTCAATGCTGCCTAGCCTGGAAGAGAATGGCCTACAGGCTCAACTCTTGATCGCCGTTAACGACCCGCTCGCCCTAGAGACCGACGGCCCTGCCCTGCGCCTGGGCGATGTCCTACGCGCCTCTTTTCAACCGGCTGTTCAGGAGCAGCTTATTTCTTTGCCGTCTGCGGCTCTGCGCCCAGGTGACGTGACGTGGCGGGTAGATGAAGAGAATCGCCTGCGCCGAACGCCGGTCACTCTGGCTTACCGCGGCGAAGATGATGCTTTAATCCGTGACGGCTTGGAAACTGGCCAGCAGGTTGTTACTGCCGGCTTGGCCCAGCCAAGAGAGGGCCAATTAGTACGTATCCGCCGCCCCAGCGATACCCCGGCTCAAGCAGGCAATGAACCGGGAGACGAATCATGAAGGTGCCACGCGGCCCATTAGCTTGGATGGTGGATCACGGGGTAGCGCCTAACTTACTGATGGTGCTGTTTATCGTCGGCGGCCTGATGGCATCGCTGGCGATTAAAAAAGAGGTCTTCCCCGAATTCGACATCGAAGTGGTGCAAGTCACTATCAGCTACCCTGGCGCCACGCCGGAGGATGTGGAACAGAGCCTGCTGCTACCGGTGGAAGCCGCGATTGCCGATGTAGAGGGCATCGACGAGCTGACCGCCACGGCCAGCGAAGGCAGCGCCAGCGTCAACGCTACGCTGATTGATGGCGTGGATGTGATGCGCGCCTATCAGGATATCCAGCAGGCGGTAAACGCCATCACTACCCTACCCAGCGCTGCCGACCCACCGCGCTTCACCCTCGCGGGTCGCTCCCGCAGCGTGTTGAGCCTACAGGTATACGGCCAAGTCGGTTTGGAGGCGCTGCACAACGCGGCGGAAGATGTGCGCGGTGAGCTGCAAGCCACTTCCGGCATCTCTCGTGCGGAGCTATCCGGCAACCGCGAGCGGGAGATTCAAGTCCACTTGGACGAAGAGGCCATCGAGCGTTATGGCCTCGATCACCAGGAACTGGCCACCCGCATTGCCGAAGAAGCGCTAGATCTTGCTAGCGGCCAGCTTACTACTGCCGAAGGCGAGTGGCTGATTCGCTATCAGGGGCGGCGTAACAGCGCCGAGGCCTTTGCCGAGCTGCCGATTCTGACCAGCACTCAGGGGGCGCCGATTACCCTGGGCGAGATCGCCAGGGTCAGCGATGGCTTTGCCGAAACCGACCGGGAAGAGTTTTATAACGGCCAACCCGGCCTCTCCGTGGATGTTTACCAGATTGGTGATCAAACCCCGACCAGTATTTCAGAAGCGGTCAACGGTGAGCTTGAGCGCCTGCGCGCAGGCATGCCGGAAGGCGTTAGTCTGGATATTTCCCGCGACAGCTCAGAAGTTTACGAAGACCGTCTTAGCCTACTGTTAAAAAACGCCTGGATGGGGCTAGCACTGGTATTGGTACTCATGGCGCTATTTTTGGAAGCGCGGTTGGCCTTCTGGGTCACTCTGGGTATCCCCACGGCGTTTCTCGGCGCGATGCTGTTTCTGCCCTGGATCGGCGTCTCGCTCAATATGATGTCGATGTTCGCCTTTATTATCGCTCTGGGGATCGTGGTAGATGACGCCATTATCGTGGGTGAGAATATCTACAGCTACCGGGAAGAGGGTTATTCGCTGCGCGATGCGGCGGTAAAAGGCGCCAGCGAAATTGCCACCCCACTCACCTTCGCGATTCTCTCCAATATCGTCGCTTTCCTGCCACTGCTATTTTTACCCGGCTTTTTGGGGCTAATTTTTGCCACCGTGCCGGTCGTGGTGGTGACGGTATTCTTGATCTCCTGGCTGGAAGCCCTAGTGATTCTGCCCGCTCATCTAGCGCATAGCCGGAAGCCCCGCCAAACTCCGGCGTGGCAGCGCCCCCTGGAAGCGCTGCGCCAGCGGCTTCAGGGAGGTTTACACCACTTTACCTACCGCCAGTTTGAGCCGTTCTTGCAGCGCGCCCTGAACCAACGCCTGCTGAGTATTTCGCTGGGCATCGCCATTCTGCTAATCGCACTCTCCTGGGCGATGAGCGGGCGGTTGGGTTTCTCGCTAATGCCACGGGTCGAATCGGATCAGGTGCAGGCCACGGTCACCCTACCCATTGGCAGCAATATCAGCATTAGCCGCGAGCTAAGCCAACAGCTGCTCGACGCCGCCGATGCCCTTAGCGAGCGCGAAGAGACCCTCAGTTTTAGCAGTTCACGCAGCCGTCTGGACGGAGAAAGCCTGGAAGTCCGGTTAGATATTGCCAGCGAGAGCCTGGAAGCGTGGCCACCCTCGCGTATCGCCCGGGAGTGGCGTGATCTCACCGGCGATCTGCTCGGTGCCCAGTCGGTGCGTTTTGAAGCCGATGTCGGCGGCCCTGGTAGTGGCGCGGCACTTAGCCTGCGCCTCTCCCACCCGGACACCCAGGTGCTCGAAGCCGCCGCCGAACGCCTAGCGGAAACACTGGGTGGCTATGGGCTCACGGATATCGACAGCGGCCTTGGGGACGGCAAACCACAGTTAGAGATGCGTCTTTCTGCCGAAGGCCGCGCCTTGGGGCTTACGGGTAATAATCTGGCCCAAGCCCTGCGCGGGCCACTCCAGGGCGCCACGGCGCTTGAACAGTACGTGGGGCGCAGCGAAATCAGCGTTGAGGTACGTTTACCCAACGACAACCGCGACAGTTTGAACGAGCTCTACCGCATGCCGGTGCGCACGCCTGATGGGCTGAGTGTGCCGCTTTCCAGGGTGGCCGACATTACCATCAGCCAAGCCTCTAGCAGCCTTGAACGCATTAACGGGCGGCGGATTATTACCGTCACCGCTGACTCGGAAAGCGATGTGGCCATCAATCAAGTGCTTGCCACGCTACAGGAAGAGGTGTTCCCCAATCTGGAAGCGACTTGGCCTGGGCTGGAAGTCAGCATGGGGGGCCGTCAGCAGGATACCGCCGACAACTTAGCCACGCTCAAAACCTCCATGTGGTTAATGATTGCCGCGCTCTATGCGTTGCTGGCCATCCCGTTTAGAAGCTACCTACAGCCGCTTCTGGTGCTGGCCGCGATCCCCTTTGGCATTGTGGGTGCCGTCGCTGGGCATATGATCATGGGCTTCGGGCTATCCATCATTAGCTTGCTGGGGATGCTGGCGCTTTCAGGCGTGGTGATTAACGATGCCCTGGTGCTGATCGACTACGCCAACCGCAAACGCCGTGAAGGCATGGGTGCCCGGGAAGCCATTGTGGCAGCAGCCACCCGCCGCCTACGGCCGATTATGATGACCACGCTGACGACCTTCTTAGGCCTGGCACCGATGATTTTGGAAACCTCGCGGCAGGCGCGCTTTATGATCCCCATGGCGATCTCGCTCGGCTTCGGTATGCTTTTCGCCACCGTGATACTGCTGATCCTGGTACCCTGCCTCTATCTAGGTATGGAGAATATTCGCGAACGCCTCAGCTCGCCGCGCCAGCCCGTACTGGATACAAAAGAGGGAGCCAACTGATGGCCTTGCCCACAGCCATACGTCAATGGCGCCCCTCTAGACTGGGGCTAAAACTGTTCGTCATTATCCTCAGCGTTAATGTGGCGATTTCAGCCAGCATGTTTCTGGCGGTCTCGTACAGTATTGACCGCGGTTTTCTGGACTACCTCAACCAGGCCCAGGAGCGCCGTGCCACACTGCTGGCCGATGGCCTCGTCACTCGCTGGGAAACCCAGCAGAGCTGGGAGTGGCTGGAGCAGTCACCGGAACGCTGGCCGTATATTGTCCGCTTTGAATTGGGTCAGGAGCACCGTGACCGCCCCTCACCACTCGGCGAAGCACGGGACTTCACCCTGCGCGCAGCGGATGACCGCTTTGTGGTGCCGCCCAGGAGTGGGCGTGAAGGCTCGGGGAGTTGGCATTGGCTCACCCTGCGTAGCGGCGATACCCATATCGGCTCGTTGGGTTTTCGGCCGCCCCGAGAGATGATGGAGCGCATGGAGAGTCGCTTTCTTGAGCGACAGCAGCGCAACCTAGTGCTTATCGTGGTATCACTCGGCATTGCCTCGCTGCTGCTGGCAGGCGGGCTCTCCTGGTGGCTGGGACGACGCACCCGGGCACTGGCGGGCGCCACGCTGCGGCTTACCGAGGGCGACTATCACACTCGATTGCCTGAACGCGGTCGTGATGAGTTATCGCGTTTGGCGCGCGACTTCAACGTATTGGCGGCAACGCTGGAAGCCAGCCGCGATGCTCGCGCCCGCTGGGTTTCTGATACCGCCCACGAGCTGCGCACGCCGCTAGCGGTGCTGCGCGGTGAGATCGAAGCCATGCAGGATGGTATTCGCCCGCTGAACCAAGAGAACCTTAGCTCCCTCGCCCAAGAGGTGGGGCAGCTAGAGCGCTTAGTGGCAGATTTACGCTTGCTATCGCAAAGCGACGCAGGCGCGCTGGATATTCAACTGGCGCCGATGGATCTTAGCGACTGCCTTGCCAGCCGCCTGACCGACGCCGACCGCTGGTTAGTCGAAAGCGGTTTAACGCTGACCGAACAGATCGAGCCTGGCATTATGATTCGTGGCGATGCCCAACGCCTGCGCCAGCTGTGGAACAACCTGTTGGATAACAGCTGCGCCTACACCCAACCGCCGGGTGAGCTGCGAGTCACGCTCACCAAGAGCCAGGGGATGGCGGTGGTCACCTGGGAAGACACTACGCCGGGCGTGCCGGAAGGTGAATTAGCCCGCCTGACCGAGCGGCTCTATCGTGTGGAAGGCTCGCGCAGCCGTGCCAGCGGCGGCAGCGGCTTGGGGCTCTCGATTGCCAGCGCCCTGGTTAATGCCCACGGCGCAACGCTAACCCCCTCTAGCTCCACGCTGGGTGGGCTACGCTGGACGCTACGTTTTCCGCTGTTGGCTGCTGATTAATATTTCCGGGATTAGTACCACCAAAACTGATATTACACGAACCGTTAAGTCCTGCTTTTACGTTCACTGTTAAGCGAGTCTACCCCTATGTCTGATGCTGCCTCTTTACTGATTGTTGAGGATGAACCGAAGATTGCCCGCCTAATGGCAGACTACTTAACCACCCACGGTTTTGAGGTGACGACCCTGGGCCACGGCGATGAGGTGATGCCCTGGCTGGCGCAGCACTCCCCTGCGTTAGTGCTACTCGATATCATGCTGCCGGGTAAAGATGGCCTCACCCTCAGCCGGGAAATACGTCAAAAGTGGCCTACCATTGCGATCATTATGGTCACCGCCAAAGTGGAAGAGGTGGATCGATTGCTGGGGTTGGAGCTGGGCGCCGATGATTATATCTGCAAGCCGTTCAGCCCTCGGGAAGTCGTCGCCCGGGTGAAAGCGGTACTACGCCGTAGCCAAGCGGCGGCCGATGCCCCAGCCGTGGTGCAAAACGCACCGGTAGTATTAAACGAAGATGGCTGGCAGGCGCTCGCCCATGGGCAGGATTTAGGCCTAACGGCGGTGGAGTTTCAACTGCTGCGGGTGATGATGCAGGCGCCGGGACGAATTTTCAGCCGCGAACAGCTAATGGATCATATGTATCGCGACAACCGCATCGTCTCGGAGCGCACCGTGGACAGCCACATCAAAAAGCTGCGCAAGAAGATCCACGAAGCGCTGCCTGAACTGGAAATCATCCGTTCCGTATATGGCGTCGGCTATAAGTATCAGCCGGAGGGGTAACAACAGGACTGCTTATGAAGGCGCTGGTAGTAGAAGATAACATTAATTTAGCCAACTCTATTGCAGCCACACTTAGCGAGGCTGCCTTTAGCATTGATGTCGCCGACGATGGCAGAAAAGCACTGCATATGCTCGAACAGGGCGGATACGACCTGCTGGTGTTGGATCTTGGCCTGCCTGAACTGGATGGCATCTCCCTACTACGCACATTACGCCACCAGCAAGATACGATCCCTGTCTTGATTATTTCGGCACGCGACAGCCTGGATCAGCGCATACATGGTCTTGAAGTGGGCGCAGACGACTATCTATGCAAGCCCTTTTCGTTGGAAGAAGTGACTGCACGTGCCCGGGCGTTAGTGCGGCGTGCCAAGCACTTTGGCGGAGAAACACTGCAGTGTGGGCGCTTAGAGTTTTTACCCGATGCCATGGAGCTTCGGCTTGACGGCAAACCCGTGCTGTTACATCGCCGCGAGTTAGAAGTCATGGAGTACCTGCTGATAAACCAAAATCGCCTCGTTAATAAGGATCAAATTATCGACCGACTGTCTACCTCAGATGAGTCGGTCAGCTACGCCGCGGTGGAAACTTACATCTCCCGGATTCGTAAAAAAATTGGCTACGATTTCGGCTTAAAAACGGTACGCGGTCTGGGCTATTACCTGGAAGCTAAAGACTGCGAACCTAAAGACGTGAAAGTCTCTGGCTATGAATAAGCGCCAATCGATCCGCAGTCGGCTGCTTTTATGGATTGGACTGCCTTTCATCGCCCTCGCGATCTTGGCATTGATCTCTAGTCATCTGCTGTTATCTCGGCAAATTAATGCCACCTTTGATGACCTGCTACTTAATGCAGCCCAGCGGCTGGAGCGTCGAATTTACACAGCGGATGGTGAACTGCGCATCAATATGCACTATTTCAGCATCAGTACACTTGGCAGCAGAGGTGAAGGAAAAATTTTCTATCGCATTAAAGAAAATGACGGAGACATAATCGCAGGCTTTAGTGGTTTGACAGATCCACCCCAAACGTCGCATGAGCCAGTTTTTTATGATGTAGATTATGCGGGCAATGCTTTAAGAGCCGTTGCGCTTACTCTTCCGTTTCGGCGAGGAGGCGAACCGGTAGACATTGAAGTCGTCGTCGCCGAATCAAAGGAAGCTCGCCACACCCTTACCAACGACTTCATGATTACGCTCACAGGGTTAATGGTCGTTACAGGATTACTAGCCATTTCAATTGCACTTTTCGCCATTCACCTTGGGTTAGCACCTCTTAACGCGGTTAGCCAAGCCTTGCGACAACGTTCACCGAATGACTTGCATGCATTGGATGATGCAGCCCCAAAAGAGATCCTGCCGCTAATCCAGAGTATTAATCATTTAATGCAGCGTATGCGGCGCAGTATTGAAAGCACTCAGCAGCTCAATGCCGATGTCTCGCATCAGCTTAGAACACCTGTCTCAGAAATTCGCGCTTTAACGGAAATGTCGCTTAAAGACGCATCCCAATCTCCCGCCCATACTAGCCTGCGGGAGATTCAACGCATCGCTGAGCATGCCAGCCATACCGTTAAGCAACTGCTTAAATACGCCAAAACACGCAGCGAATTAGTCGATACATCTCACCTCGAAAGTGTCGATTTAATCGCCATTTGCCATGATGCCTGTGCTCAGACTGCCCCTAATATTTATAAACAAAACCAAGAACTCGCCTTTGATCAACAGAAAGCAATACCCAACATTTTGGGCGACCCCATTATGCTGCGCTGGTTAGTGACCAATCTGATCGAAAATGCCAGCTTGCATGCAGGTGGCAGCATGGCCTATAGAGGCGTTATAACCGTTGCACTAACGGCTGACGCGCGCCAAGTAACCTTAGCGGTTAGCGATGAGGGTACCGGCGTGGAGGAAGCGCAGCTTTGCAAATTGACGGAGCGCTTTTTCCGCCACAACAAACATACGCCTGGTAGCGGATTAGGGCTGGCCATTGTGGAACAAATTGCAACGACGCACTCTGCCCGACTGGCGTTAACGAATCGACCCCAGGGCGGCTTTGAGGTTACGGTGACTTTCCCCGCTATTTAAGCGGCTGATTAACTATTCGCAGCATTAGCGGGGTCATAAAGATCAATAGCAGTAGACGCAGTATATGGTGAGAAACAACATAGACAGGGTCGATACCCATCACCATGGCGATCACCGCCATTTCTCCTACCCCACCAGGAATCAACGCAAGCAGGACGGCAACGAAGGCTAGTTGGGTAAAACTTGAAACCAACCACGCCATTAGCGCCGCTACCACCAACGCAAATAGGGCAAAAGTAATCCCATAGCGCCCCATGCTGACCACCTGCGACCACTGAGTTCCTGAAAAGCGCGAGCCTACAGAAGCCCCCAGCACCAGAAATGCAGTAAGCACTACCCCGGTCGGCAGGGAGTAATCAAATCCAAGATTAGCAATAATGGCCCCTGCGGCCATGGGCCCTAAAAACTCAGGCAGGGGGATTCTTAACAAGCGCGCTAACCACCAACACAATGGTGCCAATAACAGAGGCAAAATATCGACTAAGGCTAGCGCTGATGATGAACTGGCAAGCGCTACATCATCAACAAAGAAACTCGCCACGAAAGCCGCCCCCGAGACCACGGTGACTAAGCGTAGCGAGTGAGAGATGGCGATCCAGCGTAAATCTCCATTTGCACGTTCAGCCAGTACCAGCGCTGAATTCATACTCCCTGGGTACGAGCAAAAAATAGCATTCATCCGCCCTATACTCGCTCGGTTAAAAATCCAGAATCCGCCGATTAGCATTAGCCCCATATAAACCAGCATTGCCAGCACACTGGGGTACCACAACACCAATCCTACGAGTTCATCTGCTTGGATTCGACTCCCGATAAATAGCCCTAGCAGTGCGATCGCGGTGCGATGCAGGCGCTTATCGACACCTGTTTTTACCCCCATCAGTGATAAGCCCATCACCATAAACAGAGACCCAAGCATCCAAGCCAGGGGCAATGAAAAAAGGGTGGCAAACCAGCCACCCACAAAACCCAAACCAACGGTAATGACAGTTCTTTTCAACATTTCAACTTCTGAATTGAGGAATCATAGTTGAGCAGCCTCTTGGCGCGCTTTAAGGCGCTTCATTAATGGCTGGCTAAATAGTGAGATAAGCAGTAATGCAAAAATAGCCAGCGTTACTGGGCGCTCAAAAACGTACGTGATGTCGCCACCACTGATTTGGTAGGAGTGAAGTAGCGATTTTTCAGCCAACGATCCTAATAGCATGCCGATAACAGCGGCGGGTACGGAGTAGCCGTAATGGCGAAATATCCAACCGATCACCGCAAACACCAGTACCGTAGCAGGGCCCGTCATATTGCCGGTTAGCCCGAAGGATCCCATTATCGCCAGCACCAACACAGAAGGAATCAAGTAGCGCATGGGCACTTTGACGATATTGGCCAAGAGAGGAATAAACAGTAAACCGATGATCACCAGTAGAAACACCTGGGCAAAGTTAGCGAAGATAATCGCGTAAACCACATCGGTTTGTTGGCGAATAAACTGCGGGCCGCCAGTGATATTATGCATAGCAAACGCCGCTAACATTACCGCTGTAGCGCCACCGCCGGGAATCCCTAGCGCCAGCAGTGTTGCCATCGAGCCCCCTTCGGAGCTGCTGTTAGCCGCCTCAGAGGCCACGACCCCTTTCGGGTTGCCCTTCCCAAATGAATCGGGATCCCGATCACGGCGCTTGGTTTCTATGTAAGAGAGCAGGTTAGACACGGAGGAGCCCACACCAGGAACCGCCCCGACCAACACCCCGATCAAACCACCCCGAATCATCACAACAGGGTAGCGCATCGCCATTCTGCAACCTTCGAAGATCTCACTCACCTTGACCTTGCGGGCATCGGCAGATTCAACGATGAAGCCTTTATTAGCTAGCTTAAATAGCTCTGAAGCGGCAAACATACCCATCATGGCAGGAATGACGGGGACACCGTCCAACAGGTAAGTCTGCCCCATCGTACCGCGTGCCAAGCCGATTTCGCTAAACCCAATCGTGCCGACTAAAAGCCCGACAAACCCGGCCACTAACCCTTTGAGAACCTGTTCACCTTTTAAACTCGCAATCAGCGTCATGCCCCAGAGAATCACTACAAACATCTCTGCTGGCCCCAATCTCAGCACCATGTAAGAAAGCGGCTGTATCATAAAGAACAGCACCACGTAGCCCATCAGCGCGCCAATCACCGAGGAGGCTAACGCGACACCTAACGCCTGGTTATGCTGCCCCTTCCGCGCCATTGGGTAACCATCAAACGCGGTAGCGATGGCCGAAGAGGTACCCGGTATATTCATCAGAATGGCAGGGATACCAGCACCAAATGAGCCACCCGTAAAAATAGCGGTAAGAAACAGCATGGCTTGAATAAAGTCCATGTACATGGTCATCGGCAGGAAAATGGCCATCGCCATTGATATCTGCAGGCCTGGCGTTGCGCCAAAAATAAGCCCCAGTACGATACCCGGCACTACCACCAACCAAGGGCCAAAATTAGAAAAAAGCAGATCCAAACTCTGCCCTACTGCGCCAAAATCAATCATGGTATCTCCTCAGCTTGGAAGCAGCAGCAGTGTCATCGGGTACGGCAGCATCTGTGAGAAAAAGAACGCGACACTCAGCCCAAAAGCGATGCTATAGCCACCTACCAGCAGCCAATTGCGCTCCCCTTTAAGGATCAGGAAAAGCGCCAGAAACGCTACGGTGGCAATATCAAAGCCTATCGCTTCAAGCGACAGCACATAGACGGCGAAGAGACCCACAACAGGTAATGTTTTATGCAGCGGTTCTTCTTCAGAGGAGCGAAACAGCGAGCCGTGTTTAATACGCAGGATCAATTCAAGTGCAATAATCGCTAACACGATAACGGCAAGTGGCAATATAAGTAGCAGGTTTTGCGGTGTGGCGGATACACTAATGGCGTCTAATAAATACCATAGTGTAAAGCCAGCCAAACCCATGAGAACGATAAAGTCCCCATAGTCACGTTTACATTCAGACATGGTAAAACCCCATACTGGCCCCTCATTAATGTGAAGGGCCAGCTATGATGGAAGGATTAGTTCGGAAAATCTGGTCGTGAAAATTAGTTAAGTAGGTGAGCGTACTTTTCAAACACCTGATAGTTTTCGCGCATCAGCTCGTTGGAGCGCTCTGGGCCTACCCAAACACCGCCCATTTCGTTGCGCTCAAGCTGCTCTTGAACATCTTTGCGGGCAAGCGCACTTTGAATAGCCGAGGAGATCTTCTCGAAACGCTCAGGATGCTGACGCTCCATTTCACTGGTCACTGCAAAGCCGCGCATTGAGCCCTGAAGAACGGGCACCTCAAGATTCATCGGCGCCAGCGCTTCATTGATCGGGAGTGCATCCCACTGTTCAATGCGCTCATCATTGACGATCGCCAACGGGGTTAAGAACTCACGGATTCCCTCACTGCCCTGGGCACTAATAGAGACGAAATCCACCTGCCCACCCGCTACCGCTGAACGGGCTTCACCGCCGCTGTTATAGGTCACCAAGTTGAGGTTATCTTGGGGAATGCCTGCCTCATCAAGCAGCAAGCGCACCATTAAGTGACCAGCAGAACCTTGAACCACCGCGCCGCGTACTTGACCCTCTTCTTCGCGGATCGCTTCAAGCAGGCTTGGCAGGTCTTCATAACCGCTGTCTTTATTGGCAGCGATTAGATCCAAATCAAACCACTGGAAGTTGATATAAGAAAAGTCGTCGACACTAAACTCTGCATCACCAGTCAGGATCGAGTTGGTTAAGTAAGGAGCAAACGTCGAGGCATAGACGGTATAACCATCATCAGGCACGTTAAGAACGTAATTAGAAGCAACCTGAGTGCCCGCACCGGGGCGATTAGTTACTTGTACCGGCACACCTAGCTCTTCGGAAATAGGCCCTGACATCATGCGGGCCATACGATCCGCACTTCCGCCGGTGCCAAAACCTACCACCATGTTGAGCGGTCGAGAAGGAAAGTCGTCAGCTACAGCAGGAAGCGCCATTGATAGAGAGGCAATGGCGGCCGTTGCCCCTACCAATATCGATTTGATATTAAACGATAAGGACGCACTGGAAGTGTTAAGCATAGCGTGGCTCTCTTTTTATAAGTTTGCTTGGTTTTCGACACAGATCTTAACCTGCGTGCTTAAGACGCTACTCCCCGAAACTGTCACCAACCTTGCATAAAGTAAGAACGCAACTAAAGTCTAACCCCTGCTGACTACCTGCCGATTAAGAAACGCGATGCCTGCATCAATGGTAATGCAGCAATGATGGCTATCCCTATTTCACTGACTTCCAGGTCACCAGAGTGTTTCTTAGCGTATGCTAAAGTATGGTCTCAGACTGTCGATAACTCTATTAGCCTGCTTTAGAACCTATTTCCCTAAGCAGGCCTGCGTAGTCGCTGTTGCGCCTGCTTAAAATAGCCCTTAACTCTAACGAGAGATTGCCATGACCCTCTCTTTACCTACCGGGAGTGCCCCTTTAGACGCACATCCTTTACGTAGTGAGCCGTTAAACGTCGATAAGGTAACAACTACACCGATCACTTCTAACGCCGCAACGACGGATTCCAACACCAGCATTCACTTGGATCTTTCTCCCGTGGCTAGAGGCATCGCCTCAGCTTCAGAAAAGGCTGGTAACACACAGGAAGCGAAGAACACCAAAATCGATGAAAGCAATCTCCCGCAGGAGATTAAAGAACTACTAAAGCGAATTGTTGAATATAGAGAAGAATTAAAGGAGAAACAGCAGGAACTGGAAGAGGTTATGCGCGACCAGTCCCTAAACGATGAACAACGCCAAGCAAAACTCGACGCCCTGCAACAGGAAATCAGTAGCCTCAATAATTCGCTTCAAGAGGCTATGAGCCAACTAAGCAAACTCGTCTCTCAGCTGGATGTTGATGATGACGCTGTTGTCGGAATGATGTCATTGGCCATGTCTTGATAACGAAAAAGGGTTAGGGCTTTACCTGCCGATTAAGAAACGCGATGCCCGCATCTATGGCGCCGCCACGCAGCAGGAAACTAGTTATGTGGCCACGCCAGCGCTGCAGGTAAAGCTCGCTCTCGATGTTGTTCTCCTTCAGAGCTTGATAAAAGTCCGTGGCTTGATCCACCGGTACCAGTTGATCCCACTGACCGTGGAACAGGAAGAACGGCGGTGAGTCAGGCGTAAGTTGCCGTGCGGGAGAGGCTAGGCGATACGCTTCGTTTTCTTCCGCGCGGGTACCGCCGATAAAGTCGACGACTAAGCGCCCATCATCAAATTTGAGTAAATCACTGGGTAGTCCCCCAGCCAATACTGCAGCCAAACGGCTCTGCTCGCCGCCGTAGGGTTCGGCCAGCGGCCCTTCTACTCCCGCCACCGCCAATAAACTGACTAGATGCGCGCCAGATGAGAATCCAACGCCTACAATGCGGTTTGTATCCACTTGCCACTCGTCCGCATTGGCGTGAATCCAGGCCATCGCCTGCTGCAAGTCATGTAATTGGCTAGGGAAGCGATATTCAGGCGCAAAACGGTACTCAATATTCACCGCTACGTAGCCCTGACCCGCTAGCTGTTCAGCGATGCCCTGCATATCTTCCGGTGTGCGGTTGCGCCAGCCGCCGCCATGAACCACCAGGGCAGCAGGACGCAATGCATCGCCGGGCTCATCGGGCAGGTAAACATCAGCTGTTAGTGCCTGGGGCCACTCGTCGGGGGTATAGGTTCTTGGGGTCAACCGGGTGAAGGGCAGAGGTTCACGCAGCCCACTACGCTCAATAGCGGGCTCCCCTTGGCTAACGTGTTGAGCAGCGCTACAGCCACTCAGCAATAAGGCAATTGCCCCCAGGCCGGTAACACGGCGTAGGGTGGTAAGTGCTCCATGCTGTTGCCACTCGCGAATTAGCTTGGTACGCGACATTATGCTTCTCCTGGATAAATAGGTGACCCCTCACCTACCCACTACGACCTGCAACAAGCCAATAAGATCATGATTGTTGCACACTATCTGCAAACGGTTTGCACCCCGCCTAGCGATACTGTCATTGTCAACTCACCAGGAGAGAACTTATGAACGTTACAAGTGCTAGGAAAATGTCAATTCGCCAACTGTTTGCCCCCGCCCTGCTGGCTATCGCCATTGCTCCATTAGCGTTTAACGCTCAAGCGCATAGCCACGGCGACCATGATGGGCAAGGCCCTGATCGGGAACGTATGGAAGAGCGCATGGAGGAGCGTCGCCAAGAGGTGTACGAGCGCGCTGATATTTCAGCCGAGAAACAGGCCGAGCTTAACGAAGCACACGCCGAACATCGTGAAGCCATGCAGGCACTGCGCGAAGAACACCACGAGCGGGTAGCTGAAATTCTCACCGAAGAAGAGCAGGAAGCGCTGCGCAACGCCATGCAGGAAGCCCATGAAGAGTATCGTGACAAGCACGGTAAACGTGGTCATCACGATGGTAATAGTGACGATAGCGCCGATAGCGAATAAACGCAGGACAAGCCTTAAACCAAGATCCAACGCCCGGTTTTTCCGGGCGTTTTTGTGTCTGCACTTTCATCAGCGCGCTACTAACTCCACGCTAATTCAACTCATATAGGGGAGGTTAACTTGAAGGGGGAGAGTTAATCGCGTATTTTATTTGAACGTTCATTCAAAATAAAAATTCATCTTTCAACAACAGGAGTCCGCCTGCATGGCGAAAGACAACCCCATCCTCCCCTCCCGCGACCGCCTCAATCCCGTGGTTTTCCACGGCAGTGTGGCGGGTATCGTTATCTTTTTAGTACTCACCATGCTGTTCACCGAGCAAGCCGGCGCTTTTTTTGATGCCGGGCTTGCCTGGGTCAGCAAAACCTTTGGTTGGTACTACATGCTCGCCATTGTGGCGTATCTGGTCTTTGTCATTGCGATTGGCATGTCACGCTTTGGCAGTATTCGCCTGGGGCCCGATCACTCACGACCCGAGTTCTCGCTGCTCTCCTGGTCGGCCATGCTGTTTGCCGCGGGTATCGGTATCGACCTGCTGTTCTTCAGCGTTGCCGAGCCAGTGGCCCACTATTTGGCACCGCCGGACTTGACCCCGGAAAGCCAGGAAGCGATGCGGAATGCCGTCGTTCAAACCTATCTGCACTGGGGGCTCTCTGGTTGGGGGCTGTACGTGTTGATGGGTATGGCGTTGGCCTACTTCAGCTACCGTCACCGCTTGCCGCTGGCAATCCGTAGCGCGCTCTATCCCATCCTGGGCAAGCGCATTCACGGCCCTATCGGTAACGCGGTAGACATTACCGCCGTCATCTCCACCGTGTTCGGCATTGCTACCAGCCTGGGTATTGGGGTGATGCAACTTAACT
This sequence comes from Halomonas campaniensis, assembly GCF_002211105.1. Lineage (GTDB taxonomy): Bacteria > Pseudomonadota > Gammaproteobacteria > Pseudomonadales > Halomonadaceae > Vreelandella > Vreelandella campaniensis_A. The sequence goes on from NZ_JPUA01000010.1 coordinate 119,471, forward strand.
ACGGCCTCACCTATATGTTCGGCGTGCCGGAAACGCTCACCGTGCAGGTGATCTTGATCGTCCTGGTTGTTGTGTTGGCAACGATTTCTGTAGTGACTGGCGTTGAGAAAGGCATTCGCCGACTTTCCGAGTTCAACATGCTATTGGCACTGGCGCTGATGCTGTTTGTGCTCTTTTCCGGCGACACCCTGGTGCTACTGGATAAAGTGGTTAACAACGCCGGTGACTATCTATCGGGTTTTGTCGGTGCAAGCTTTGATACCTACGCCTTTGCCGATGAGGGCGCCCAAGAGTGGAAGATGTGGTGGACGATCTTCTTCTGGGGCTGGTGGATTGCCTGGACACCGTTCGTCGGCCTGTTCCTGGCGCGCATTTCTCGTGGCCGTACCATTCGTGAGTTTGTCGCCGGCGCCTTGTTTATTCCGCTGGCCTTTATGATGGTGTGGATGTCGGTATTTGGTAATAGCGGCATTGAGTTGGTCGCCAACCAAGGCGTGGCCGAGCTGGGTGAGCAGGCCCTTAACACCCCGCAAACCACACTCTATACGCTGCTTGAGTACTACCCTTACGTTGGCCTAACCGCAGCAGTGGTCACCGTGCTAGGCATCGTGTTCTTCATTACCTCAGCGGACTCAGGCGCGCTGGTTCTGGCCAACTTCACCTCTATTTTGAGCGACGTGAACCATGATGCGCCGGTTAAACTGCGTATTTTCTGGTCTGCAACGATCGGCTTGATCACTATCGCCCTGCTAATGGCCGGTGGCTTGAACGCGCTTCAGAGCGCCGTCGTCATCACCGCCCTGCCCTTCTCATTAGTTATTTTCGCCGTGATGGTGGGTATGTATAAAGCGCTGAAACTGGAAGGCAAAAAAGCCGATGCACGCCGCATGATTGCTGGTGGCGCCCCCGGTGGTGACTGGCGAGAGCGCCTGGATCGCGCCCTGGACACCTCCACGCGTGCGGGTGCAGCGGCCACCCTTGAGCACTCTATTCGCCCGGCGATGACCCAGTTTGCTCAAGAGCTCGAAAGCAGAGGTCAAACCACCAATGTGACCGAAGAGCACGTTGAGGGTGAATCGCTACCGAACCTGATGCTCCAGGTCGACTTCGGCGAAGCGACCAGTTTTGTCTACCAGGTCTGCCCGCACCGCATGCGCACACCGAGCTTTATCCCAGCGGATGATGATTTTTATGTGCGTCTGGATGTGTACTTAGCCGAAGGTGGTCAGGATAAAGACCTTAACGGCTACACCCGTGGTCAAGTAATTGGTGATTTGGTGGCCGAGTATGAACGCCACCTTCACTTCCTCACCCTGGCCGGCGAGCAGATGGGCCACGTGCAGGCAATGCCCGGCACCATCGGAGAGCCGCCGGAAGATTCGCAGATATAACGGCGCAAGCGTTTAATCCCACAGATCAATCCCGGCCTGCGTGCCGGGATTTTTGTGCGCGAACGACTCCACGACTAACGCCTTGTTGTGCAAATTTCACCGCAGGCGTAGCGTAATGGCTTGTTTTCCCTGTTCTTAGGAGACTGGTCTCATGTCCCGCGCCCATCGATCTTCGGGTTACGTTTTCCCGCTGCCTGGCAGCGCGCTGGTCAGCGCTTGGCGTGAAGGGTATACGCTGGCCAGATTAAAGCGCGATGTGATGGCGGGGCTGACGATTGGCGTGGTGGCGGTACCGCTTTCCATGGCGCTGGCAATCGCCACTGGCGTACCGCCCCAACACGGGCTGTACACTGCTATCGTGGCGGGCGCGGTGATTGCCTTAACCGGCGGTTCACGGTTCAACATCTCCGGCCCCACCGCCGCCTTTGTGGTCATTCTGTTTCCCATTGTGGCCAGCCACGGTCTGGGTGGGCTGCTGATTGCCACACTGATGGCTGGCGCTATTTTGGTGGCGCTGGGGCTCTCGCGGTTGGGCAGTCTTATTCAGTACATCCCCTACCCGGTAATACTTGGCTTTACCGCAGGTATCGGCGTTGTCATTGCACTGCTGCAGTTACCTGACTTTCTGGGCCTAGCTGGCGTGGAGCTAGGTGATAGCACTCTGAATAACCTAGTGCTGATTGGCCGAGCACTGCCCAGCCTTTCACCGGCGGAAATCAGCGTGGGGGTTGTGACCTTGGCCGCGCTGCTGATCTGGCCCCGCTTGAATACGCCAATTCCTGCCCCGCTGGTGGGTTTGGCGGTGGGCACACTGGCTGCAGCACTACTGCTGATGAGTGGCGTTGAAGTCGATACCATCGCCTCACGCTTTAGCTGGGAGTTCGAAGGTGAGAGCGGCAGCGGCATTCCCCCTTTCGCGCCTGGCTTTACCGCCCCTTGGCATTTTCCCGGCGCTGATGGAAACCCGCTTGAGATCAACTTTGCGCTGATACAAGCACTGCTTGGCCCGGCGCTGGCCATTGCACTGCTGGCGGCCATTGAGTCGCTGCTATGCGCCGTGGTGGCAGATGGTTTAACCCGCACTCGCCATGATCCTAACGCCGAGCTAATTGGCCAGGGGCTGGGCAACCTGGTAGTGCCCTTCTTTGGCGGCATTACCGCAACAGCAGCCCTTGCTCGCACCGCGACCAATATCAAAAGCGGTGCCTTTTCACCTGTCGCTGCCGTGGTGCACTCTGTCGTGGTGCTACTTGCGGTGGTGGCCCTGGCGGGGGTGCTGGGGTTTGTCCCCATGGCTGCACTCGCCGCCCTGCTGTTTATCATCGCCTGGAACATGAGCGAGGCGCGTCACTTTGTGCATACGCTAAAAAGCGCTCCCGCCAGCGATGTCTCAGTGCTGGTGATCTGCTTTGCCCTAACGGTGATTTTCGACATGGTGATTGCCGTGGCCGTGGGTGTTGGCCTGGCTGCCGCACTGTTTATCCGTCGTATGGCACAGCTCACTCATACCCGGCGCTTGGCTGCACCCGACACCGGCGAACACTTCCCGCCAGAAGTAACACTTTATAAAATCACCGGCCCGCTGTTTTTCGGTGCGGCAGAAAAGGCCATTGCCACGCTGCGGGTGATAGATCACGGTGTTCGGGTGGTCGTTCTGGATATGCGTGATGTGCCCAGCCTGGACACCACCGCCATGGTGGCGCTGGAGTCACTGCGCCGGGAGCTTGGCGAGCAAGGCGTTGGCGTTATATTTGTTGGGCTGCCGCCACGCATGGCGCTGAAGATAAAGCGTGCCGGCATTAAACGCGAAGTAGGTACATTAGCGGTCGTCAGTAACCTAGCCCACGCCGAGCGTATGGCACGCCGTTGGTTAGGTGGTAGCAGATAGGAAGTGGGTTGGCGTGAAGTTCATGGGTAAAATTAAAAAAGGGGAAGTCGCCTTCCCCTGATGGAACACTAGCCAGGCATTATCTAGCTAGCCATATCCAACACGATGCGACCTTCGATCTTGCCGTCGATCATGCGCTGGAAAACGTCGTTGATATTGTCCAGCGTATCGGTTGCGACCGTGGCTTTCACCTTGCCTTCGGCGGCAAAATCCAGCGCTTCCTGCAGGTCGCTGCGGGTACCAACGATGGAGCCACGAATGGTAATACCGTTGAGCACCGTGCTGAAGATCGGCAGTGGGAAGTCGCCGGGGGGTAAGCCATTGAGCACTAATGTGCCGCCGCGGCGTAACATATTCTGCGCTTGATCAAACGCCTTCGGCGACACCGCTGTCACCAAGGCACCGTGAGCGCCACCAATGGTTTTCTTCAGGTAGGCCGCTGGGTCGGTCTTCATGGCATTGACGGTTACCGTGGCGCCTAAGCGCTCGGCCAGGGCTAGCTTACCGTCATCGATATCCACAGCCGCTACGTTCAGCCCCATGGCTTTGGCGTACTGCACCGCCATATGGCCCAGGCCACCAATGCCCGAGATCACCACCCACTGGCCAGGGCGGGTATCGGTCATCTTCAAGCCTTTATAAACCGTTACCCCTGCACACAGCACTGGGGCTATTTCAATAAAATCAACGGCATCCGGCAATCGCCCGACATAGCCTGCATCCGCTAAGGTGTAGTCCGCAAACCCACCGTTAACGCTGTAGCCGGTATTCTGCTGAGACTCGCACAGGGTTTCCCAGCCACCTAAGCAGTGTTCGCAGTAGCCGCAGGCTGAATAGAGCCAGGGCACACCGATACGATCGCCCTCTTTGACGTGGGAGACACCTTCACCCACCGCCACAATATGCCCAACGCCTTCATGCCCGGGAATAAACGGCGGTGAGGGTTTTACCGGCCAATCGCCGTGAGCAGCGTGTAAATCGGTATGGCAAACGCCAGAGGCTGCCACTTTCATCAACACCTCGCCCTGCTTGGGGCGAGGTACGTCAACTTCTTCGATAACCAACGGCTGGCCAAACTCACGAACGACCGCCGCGCGCATTGTGCTATCCATGATGCAACTCCTAATAGTTTACGATACGGCCATTGAACAACGGCTCTTATCGGTAGAGTCAGCGTCAGGGGAACTGACATACCGCCCGACTAGCGCCGGGCGGTGTGGCTAGCTATACATAGGAAAACGGGGCAGGTTAGAAGAAGCCCAGCGGGTTGATATCGTAGCTGACCAGCAGGTTTTTGGTTTGCTGATAGTGCTCAAGGGCAACTTTATGGGTTTCACGGCCAACACCGGATTTTTTGTAACCACCGAAGGCCGCGTGGGCGGGGTACTGATGGTAGCAGTTAGTCCACACACGACCAGCCTGAATGCCACGACCCATGCGGAAGGCGACATTGATATCACGGCTCCACACGCCTGCGCCCAAGCCAAACTCGGTGTCATTGGCAATCGCCAGCGCTTCCTCTTCATCTTTGAAGGTGGTCACCGCCACCACCGGGCCAAAGATCTCCTCCTGGAAAACGCGCATCTGGTTGTTACCCTTCAGCAGCGTAGGCTGAATGTAGTAACCGCTGTTGATGCTGTCATCCATGGTCTCTTTATTACCGCCAGTGAGGAATTCCGCCCCTTCGTCGCGGGCGATATCCATATAGGACATGATTTTATCGAACTGCTCTTGAGAAGCCTGGGCCCCCACCTGCACGTCGGTATCGAGTGGATTGCCGCGTTTGATGGTTTTGGTGCGCTCGATGACCTTGGCCATGAACTCCTCGTACATGCTCTCTTGGATCAGCGCACGTGATGGGCAAGTGCACACTTCGCCCTGGTTAAAGAACGCCAGTACCAAGCCTTCGACTGCTTTATCAATAAAGGTCGGCTCAGCGTTCATGATATCGGCGAAGTAGATATTGGGGGATTTACCCCCTAGCTCTACGGTGGAGGGGATAATATTTTCCGCCGCGCATTTCAGAATATGCGAGCCAACGGGGGTAGAGCCGGTAAAGGCGATTTTGGCAATGCGTTTGCTGCTGGCCAGCGCCTGGCCTGCTTCAGCGCCAAAGCCATTGACGATATTAAGGACACCCGGAGGTAGCAGGTCGCCAATCAATTCGACGACTTTTAATATCGATGCTGGGGTTTGCTCCGCAGGCTTGAGTACCACGCAGTTACCCGCCGCCAGTGCAGGCGCCAGCTTCCAAACCGCCATTAGAATCGGGAAGTTCCAGGGGATAATCTGGCCCACTACGCCCAGCGGCTCGTGGAAGTGATAAGAAACCGTGTTGGCATCGATATCCGCCGCCGTGCCTTCCTGTGAGCGTATGCAGCCGGCAAAGTAGCGGAAGTGGTCAACCGCCAGCGGCAGATCGGCGTTCAGCGTTTCACGCACGGCTTTGCCGTTGTCCCAGGTTTCGGCAACGGCAAGCATTTCCAGGTTCTGTTCAATGCGGTCGGCGATTTTCAGCAGAATATTGCTGCGCTCTTGCGCTGACGTTTTGCCCCAGGCAGGTGCCGCTTTATGGGCAGCATCCAGTGCCTTATCGATATCTTCTGCCGTGGAGCGGGGGATTTCACAGAAAACGTGACCGTTGACGGGGCTAATGTTATCGAAATACTGGCCTTTCACCGGAGCGACAAATTCGCCGCCGATATAGTTACCGTAACGTTTTTCAAATGACACCACTGAACCGGTATCACCAGGGTTGGCGTAGATCATTGTGTAGCTCCTGAGTATTATGATTATTTAAGGTGCTTTTTTAAGCTGCTTTGACAGTGTTGTTCACTAAAGCAAATGGCGATATAGCCCGATGGCAGGATTAGCCCTCATCCCTTGGTAGGAGACGCTATGTATTCCCTGTTGGTGGCGGATGACCATCCGCTGTTCCGCGATGCGCTACAAACCGTGATTAGCGGGGGCTTGGCAGGTAGCCAGCTAATGGAGGCAGAGAGCCTCGCTGCTGCGATAGCGTTGATTGAAGCGAACACCGAGTTAGATTTACTGCTGCTGGATTTAAGCCTGCCGGATGCAGAAGGGCTAGAAGGGTTAACACGGCTTCGCGAGGCATTTCCCTCGCTGCCGGTGGCGATTGTCTCTGCCCATCAGGAGCGTCAGTTGGTACTCGATGCCATTACCTTGGGAGCGGTGGGCTATATCCCCAAATCCACCCCCCGGGAAGCGCTGCTGGCTGCGTTAACGCAGATTCTTGAAGGCCAGCTCTACCTGCCGCCCGATGTTATGCGTCGCCCAGCACCGCGCACGGCTGCGCCTCAACCCACCAACAGCAGTTCATCAACCAGCGAACGCTTGGCGCGCTTAACCGATAAGCAGTTAGAGGTATTGGCGTGCATGACGACAGGCATGTCGAACAAGCATATTGCCCGAGAGCTATTGATTGCCGAAACCACCGTGAAGACCCATGTCTCGGCGATTCTACGTAAACTGAATGCCACCAGCCGGGTTCATGCGATCGTTATCGCTGGGGAGGAGGATCTCAGTTTTTACCGGGCCAATCGCGCCCGGTAGGGTGCTCAAGTTAGGCTTTACTAAGCAGGTTCCCGAGCAGCATACGTAGCCGCAGGGGCTTTAACGGTTTGAGTAGGCAGTGCATTCCTGCTTCACGGGTGGCACGCTTAATCTCCGCCTCGTGATTGGCCGTAATCACCACCGCTGCCAGGCCGGGATAGCGCCGCTGTAGCCGCGCGGCCAATTCAATCCCTGTTTCCCGGTGATCCCCCAAATGGTAATCCACCAGCAGTACCGCCGGCTGCTCTCCGTCGCTGGCAGCCTCCAGCGCACTCACCGTTGCAGCGGCTCTCACTCGGCACCCCCAGCTACCCAGTAGCGCCTGCATGCCGTCTATAATGGCCAAATCATCATCGATTACCCAAATAACACGGCCACTCAATGGATCCTCAGCACCGTCAGGCAGCACCGTGTTATGAGTGTTATCCACGGCGGGAAGCGTTGCCGGGGCATAGGGCACGGTGATCGAAAATAGCGCGCCCACGCCGGGACGCGAGGCGAGCGAAATCGGCTGTCCCAGCATGGCACTGATACGGTCAACAATGGCGAGCCCCAATCCCAAGCCACGGCTGTGTGCGCCGTTAGGCTGGTTAGCGCGGCGAAACTCCAGAAAAATCGCCTCCCGCTGCTGCTCGGGGATCCCGGGGCCGGTGTCGCCCACGGTAATTTCCAACCCTTCTTTGCGCCGCCGACAGCCCAGCAACACTCGGCCCTGCTCGGTATAGCGCACCGCATTGCTTAAGAAGTTGCGGATCACTCGCGCCAGCAGCGCCAGATCGGATTCGACCACCGCGCTGGAGGGCACGTAGTGCAGGGCCAGCCCTCTCACCCCGGCTATTTGGCGATACTCCTCCGCCAACGCATCTAATAGCGTGCTCACTGCGAAGGGGGCTTTATCAGCATGGAGCACCCCCGCATCCAGGCGTGAAATATCCACCAGCGTGCCTATCAGCCCTTCGACATCCTTTAGCGAGCGGCCAATATGGCTGACGAGCATTTGCGAGGTTTCAGGCAGTGAGTGCGTTTCTAACGCGCTGGCAAACAGACGAGCGGCATTGAGCGGCTGCAGCAGGTCATGGCTAACCGCCGCCAGGAATTTCGTTTTGGATAGGTTGGCGGCTTCGGCTTCGGCTTTCGCGGCCAGTAAGCGCGTATTGACCTGGCTTAGCTCATCTAAGGTGCGGTGCAGCGCATCGGTGCGCTCACGTACCTGCTCGGCAAGTAATACCGAACGTTCAAAGGCGGCATAGGGCGCGGGATCAACATCGCCTCCGGTTTCCACCCGCTCCATCAGTGCTTGGCACACTTTACGCAGGCGGCGGTTCTCTTCCCGCAGCGCCGCGACATCAGTTGCAGCAGCCCTACCGGTTGCTTCAGGCGTGGTCGTTAGCTGGAAGAGATCCAAACGCCACCCCCGTAAATGTTTGATTCACATGCATACCATGATGCTGTTCACCGTAGGTATTAAACCCCACTACGCCTGCCTGGCGCAGCAGCTGCGACGCCTGATCCACATGCCCCAATGCCTCTAGCTCCATGCGACGTAGAAAGCAGTCGCAGCCAATAATCATGCTCGGTGCCCCCAACCTGGCGCTCACTCCATTCAGCATCACCTTGAGGTCATCAAGGAGCGGTGTTGGCTGCATGGCAGTCAGTACAATGCCGTTTTCCACTGCACAGTAAAAACTCAAACTACTGTCGCTATTAACACCCTGAATAGAGCGCACATAGTGCTGTCCGCCAATGCGGACGGCTAATGGGTGGCGAGCAAACACTGCGGCACTGAGCTGCTCTGGGGCAACACCTACCAACGCTGCGTAAACCTGGGCGGCGGGCAGACCATTGAGCTCTACCACCCGCCGCTGCTCACGGTCGGCCTCGGTCACCACGAGCTTGTGAGCCAATGGGATCAAGTGATGGGTTGAGAACACTTCAAAGGGCAACCGGGTATTGATCATGACGACCACCGCCGCCCGTGTATAAAAGCATCCAGCGGTATATACATGGGTATGGCTAAGGTGGTTGTCGTCACCCGCCGAGCCGCCAAAACTAGGGATGCGCCCTAGCGCGGCATCCAGGGTGGCGAGCACTTGCTCTTCACGACTGGACAAACCATCCAATAACGTCAGCGCAAAACTATGCTCATTGATCGGCGCGATGGCTTGTTGGCGACAACGTTCCAATAGCGTGTCGACCAACGGCTGAGCATCGGCCAACTCAAAATGTTCGAGGTCGTCAATCAGCGCCGTTTCAATGGCAAACAGGCGACGATCGAACCCGATAGCTACGATAGAGCCGCGGTCATAGCCTGCAGGCGTTATTTCCCCAGCGGTGGTACAGCCACTTAGCGGCGTAACGGGGAAGCGACTTTCCAGCGCGCCGGCTAGTGCCGCTAAATCATACTCCGCACTGCAGAAGAACAGTACGAATCCCAGGTGTTCGTGCTGTAGTGCGTCAGCGAGTTCCGACGCTGCCCGACTTGCATCTGTCTGCTGGCTGGCGGCTGTGCTAATGCCCTGTTCAACTGGATAAGTGATCACGGCACCACCTCTCCAATGCGGAATGCGTATGTGCTGCTGCAAGCCTTAACGCGCTGAATGCTTCATCAAGCTGCCTGGATGTGGTGCGTTGCGTTTTGGCTAGTAGCTCAAGCTGCTTTGCCCGCCCGGCAAGCTGGTCGGCCCCCATACTCAACGACTCACCGCGCAGTTGGTGTGCAAGCCGTACGATCTGCTGCTCCTGTTCTGACGTCAAGGGAGTTGCAGCCAAACAAGAAGCCAATTGCGCGGAGTAATCGCTTACTTGCTGGTGGTAAAGCATGATTAGCTGAATCATGCTCGCTTCACCTAGCGTCATTTTCAACATGCTCAGGGTGTCGCTATTAAGCAGTGATGGTTCTCCGGCTAGCGTCGGAGACGCCGCTAGCGCCCTTAAAGGTGCGTCCGGGGTCGCAAAAAGCTGCAACGCCAATACGTTGCTTAGTGCAGAGAGCGATAGAGGCTTGGTGATGTAATCATTCATACCTGCTGCCAAGCAGCGTTGTCGATCATCTTCAGCGCCTCCAGCGGTCATGGCGACGATCGGCACACTGGCTAACCACCCGCCCTGTTCACGCAGCCGTTGCGTGACCCTCAAGCCATCCATATCGGGCAACTGAATATCCATAAAGATCAGATGCACCTGCTGAGACTGAGCCATGGCCAGGGCATCATGACCACTCTCGGCCCAAACTATATCGCAGCCCAAGCGCGCCAATAAGCCCATCGCGACTTTGCGGTTAACGGCGTTATCCTCTACCAGAAGCAGTTTTGTGCCGGTAAAGTCACGCTTGGGCGCTGGGGGCAGCGATGTTGTTATGGGGTCAGCGGCGATTAAGGGTAGCTCGCACCAGAAGGTACTCCCCTGGCCTAACTGGCTTTTTACCCCTAGTCGACCTTGCATGGCCTCGCTTAGCCGCTTGCAAATTGCCAGCCCTAGCCCGGTACCACCAAACCGTCGAGCCACTGACTCATCCGCCTGCTGGAAAGGCTCAAAGAGACGCTGCTGTTGCTGTTCACTTAGACCACAGCCCGTATCACTGACCTCAAACAGTAATTGCTCCACCGTTGAAGAGACCCGTACGCTGACTTCACCGTGGTCGGTGAATTTGATGGCATTAGCGATAAGATTAAGCAAAATTTGCCGCAATCGCCCCGCATCGACCTGCACCCATGCTGGCACCAGCGAATCAACATTAACCTTAAGCGCTAACCCTTTCATTTTGGCTCGCGGGGCAAACAGCACCACCACGCTATCAATCAGCGGTTTTAGCTCCGTGGGCGATGTTTCGAGGGTGAGGTGCCCTGCTTCGATTTTTGAGAAATCGAGGATTTCATTGATCATTGCCAGCAATTGATTGGCGCTGTCGTGGATTGTATGGGCGTAATCCTCAACCTGAGCAGGGCTTGCTGATTCGCGTAACAGCTCACTCATACCAATAACGCCGTTCAGCGGGGTACGAATTTCATGGCTGACCATTGCCAAAAAGTCTGATTTGGCTTGGTTCGCTGCTTGAGCCTGTTTGGCGGTGACTTCGAGTTGACGACCAAGCTGCTCCTGAATCCGCCTTATCGCCGCACTCTCACGCATTTCACGCACTAAAAAGGCAATCACCAGGAAGGCCGCTAAGCTCATACCAATAATCAGGCTCATGAGAAGCTTGTAAAGCAGACTGAGCTGGGCGCGCTCTTCCGTTGCCGATTCAGCTAAGTAGCCATTAATAGCAATAACCAGTCTTTCAGTGAGACGCGTTAACGCCTGCAGTTCTTCTTCCAGCGATGCCACCGGCAGTCGATCAAGTTCCTCATCAGACCCGCCTTCAGTACGGGGGGTAAACATACTATCCAGCAAATCAAGCTGCTGCTGGATTTGGCCTAACAGCTCGCGGGCGGTATCAATTTGCTGCATGAGGTTGCGGACTTCACCGTCGTTTAGCAGCGTCATGCGACTATAGAGCAACTCAAAGCGAAGATTTAGCTCCTCGCGTGCCTTAGCAGATAGGGGCTCCCGGGTCACTGCCAACAAATGGTTGAGCAGCTGTACCGCATCGCGATCCAACTTATAGACAACCCAAGCGGTGTCTTCCCGCAAGCTTTGAGTGAGATTTTCCTGCCGCCAGGCGGCCAGAGTAGCGACGACCAATGCTGCAGCGAATAGTAATACCGCCACAATGGCAACGAGCTTAAAACGACGAGGATAACGCAGTAGGCTTGAGGCCCGCGCATTAGAAGCGCTAGTGAACATTAATATGCATAACCTGCCATACCGCTCTAAAGCGAATTTTTTCGCTTAACAGCGCTTCATCTTGATCAAAAGGGTATAGCACCCACAAAGGGCCATATTCCCGAACCGGAATCGCCTCACCGTCTTTTGTCATGGCTAAGATGACATCGTATTCATTAAAATCACTTACCGGTATTTCGGCTTCGTAGCCGTTCAGCGCGGAGACATGAACGGCATCAACGTCGGAGCTTACCATTGCCAGTAGGTCACGCATTAAAGGACCACTATAGTGGCTAATGCCTTCTGTCCAGGGCGTACTTGTCTCGAACTCGTGCTGTGGTAAAGCCGACAACATGGCACGGTCAAACTGCGCCTCCCTTCCTTCATTGGTATGATCGATCTTACCGCTAATAGTCAAGATAACGGGCCCGTTAGGCACCTCTAACCCATCAGTTGATTGAGCAAGCCCCGCTAGGGGAGTACTGAACATCAGTACGACCCACCCCAATAACAACGCTTTCACAGTAAACACCTCGCACAAGATCACGCTCAGGTTACATACCCAGGAGCAGCAGAAGAAGATAGCGTAAAGATTACGCCATCTCCTTGATCAGGTCAGGGCAAATACTATTTTTTTGGTCACTGAAGTGTTACTGGGTGCTCACAATTGAGTTACGATTTGATTTCCTCGAAGGGTTCAAAGCGCACTAACTCTTCGTAGGCGTGCCAACTGGCGTGGCCCAACACCGGCAGGATGAGCGCCAAGCCAATATAAAATGTCATGACGCCAACCAGAACACACAGGGTAAGAATCACCGCCCATAGCAGCATCACGCGGAAGTTACGTGCAACGCAACGTACGCTCGCTTCGATGCCTTCCATGAAGGTTAAGTCTTGATCCATCAGCGTAGGAATCGCTACAACGCTGATAGCAAAGGCGCCAAAGGCAAGAATGCCGCCTGCTACCGTACCGACTGCCAGCATCCCCAAACCTTCTGAGGTAGTCAGCAATGCGGTATAGAGCGAAGCAGGGCTGGGCACTTCAAAACCAAAAAACAGCGCAAACAGAAGGGTGGCCAAACGAATCCAAGCGAGGAAGAAGATCATCATCATGACCCCCATCATCGCCAACTGGCCTGCATGGGGTTTCCAACTGCCGAACGCGTCCCCCAGGTTAGGCACTTGTCCTCGCTCCAGCGCCCGGCTAATACCATAAGAGCCCACCGCCACCAGCGGGCCAATAAACATAAACCCTGCAATCATAGGCAGTAGCCAGTACCAATAGCCCAGTGTGAAAGCACCGAGGGTAATAGCAATACTCAAGCCCACCCAAAACATGCCATAAGAAAGGCTCACTACCGTAGCATGGCGAAAATCCTCAACGCCTGCAGCCAACCACGCCCTGGGTCGATCCAAACCGACCTTATTGATACTGATTTTCACACTGGGATGGTTCGAATGGTGGTTTGTTTTTGTTGTAGCCGCATTCATGGCATCACTCCTGTTGTTCCTGATATAGATCCTGGATTCAGGATTTACCTCTATCGCATCAACGTTCGATCTTCGCCGATGGATTAATGCCAAATTAATGGCTTAACGTTCTTCATTAATACTCTCTTAATGTAGCTGACCAATGCCCTTGAAGGATGGCACTTTGAGATACGCGTACAAAAAATCCACGAAATAGCTGAAAAGCGCCAATTAAATTGCTGCGTTAGCAAAAACAGATGTAGTCAAAAAGCGCTATAAATAGCCATAAAAAACTCCGAGCAGCTGCTGCCCGGAGTTTTTAGTTTTTCTTACGTGACGCTTTGACTATTTAGCGCACAATCATTACCGACATCTTGGCATGGTGCACCACGTGCTCGGCGTTGGGGCCGAGAACATAATCGACAAACTTCCGCTTATTGTGGGAGGCCATGACGATTAGGTCGACGTCCAATTTCTTACCAGCCTTGATGATGGCCTCCCATGGGGAGCCATCCACAATGACACTTTGCACCTGAATATCGTCAGGCACATTCGTCTTAATGAACTCATGAAGCGCATCGCTGATCGCCACATGTGCTTTTTTAGTGAAGTCCTTGGGAAAGTAGGAGCCCACCATGGGCATACGATAGTCCGGCAGCACCGTGAGTACATGAAGCGAGGCGCCGAAAGTGCGACATAGCGTCAGGGCTGTGGGCAGCGCCTTTGACCAGGAAGACTCCTCGTTAAGATCCACCGGTAACATAATCTTGCTGTACATGGCACTCTCCTTCATGCAGTGGCAGCAGCTTGCGTGTTATCACGACGCCGACGCTGCATCAATACAATCAGCCCAAAGACCAAGAAGGCAGGGATCCACATTAGCTCCTTAGTCCAACGGTCGACGGGGGCCAGAACCTCAATAATTTCTTGATCGAAATCGAAACCGAGCTCTGCCGCTTGGCTACCGTAGGTCACCATATCAACGGTGGCCTTGCCATCCTCAATAAAGAGCTCCATGCCCAGGTTATCGAGACGCTCCTGCCCTGTTTCGCCTTCAGGTACCGGTAGCGTCATGTAAGTGGTCATGGGATCGCCATAATCATCAAGACCCGCAATTTGCAAACGCAAAGTAGAGTCTTCGTCCACATCACCTAGCGCTTCGACGAATTGTGCGGGCGGGATGGATTCATAGGGGTCATGAATCATATCCATCCAGAAACCGGGCCGGAACAGCGTGAACGCAATCAGTAGCAGCACGATAGACTCATACCAGCGGTTGCGCGTAATCATAAAGCCCTGGGTCGCGGCGGCGAAAATCAGCATGGCGATGGTCGACACCACAAAGATCAGCCCCCCCTGAAGGAAGGTCACATCGATAAGTAGCAGATCGGTATTAAAGATAAACAGAAACGGCAGCGCCGCGGTACGAAGGCTGTAATAGAACGCCTGGAAACCGGTTCGAATGGGATCACCACCGGAGACTGCCGCCGCCGCAAAGGAGGCCAGCCCCACCGGCGGGGTAACATCGGCCATGATGCCGAAGTAGAACACGAATAGATGCACCGCAATCAATGGTACCAGTAAGCCATTTTCAGCGCCCAGGTTGACGATGACCGGTGCCAATAGTGCCGATACGACGATGTAGTTTGCTGTCGTAGGCAGCCCCATGCCGAGGATCAAGCTAAGCACTGCGGTAAGCAGTAAGATGAGCATCAGGTTGCCCATGGCCAGTGTTTCCACCACCTCGGCCAGCACTAGCCCTACCCCGGTCTGGGAGACGGCACCGACGATGATACCGGCGGTGGCTGTGGCAATACCGATGCCGATCATGTTGCGGGCGCCGGTGACCAGGCCATTCCAAAGATCCATCACGCCCTCCTGAAGATCAGCCCTCATATCGCTGCGTCCGCGAAAGATTGACGTGATGGGTCGCTGGGTCAGAATAATGAAAATCATAAATATGGTGGCCCAAAAAGCTGACAGCCCCGGCGACAAACGCTCCACCATTAGACACCAGACCAGCACAATGACCGGCAGGATATATTGCAAACCTACCAGCACCGTCGGCTTAGTTTGCGGCAGGGAATAGATCGGCTCATTAGGGTCATCAAGTTCGAGCTCGGGGTAACCAGCTGCCAACTTGAGCAGGGCAATATAAATGACCGTAAGTCCAACAGCTACAACCCAAGGGGTTGCATCCCCCAGTACCGGCTTGAGCCAGCCAAGGCCGTAATAAACGGCCAGGGCGGTGACCATCATCAGTAGCAAACCACCGAGAAAGCCGATCACTTTATTGACCAGCGGCTTAGGTGGGTTACTGCTTTGCAGCCCCTGCATATTGGCCTTAAGGGCCTCAAGGTGAACGATGTAGACCAACGCAATATAGGAGATCAGCGCGGGCAGGAAGGCATGCTTAATCACCTCAACATAAGAGATACCCACATACTCGACCATCAAGAAAGCGGCCGCCCCCATAACCGGAGGCATAATCTGACCATTGACCGATGATGCCACTTCGACAGCACCCGCCTTTTCCGCGGAAAACCCAACGCGTTTCATCATCGGCACCGTAAAAGTACCGGTGGTTACCACATTGGCAATCGAGGAGCCGGAAATCAGACCGGTCATGGCCGAGGCCACCACAGCAGCTTTTGCCGGCCCGCCGCGATAGTGACCCAGTAACGAGAAAGCCACCTTGATAAAGTAGTTGCCAGCGCCAGCCTTATCGAGCAGGGCACCGAACAACACAAACAGGAACACGAAGCTGGTTGATACCCCCAGGGCGATACCGAAGACCCCCTGAGTCGTCAACCACTGGTGGTTAATCAAGCCAAAAAGGCTCACTCCACCATGGGAAAGAATACCCGGCATCCAAGGGCCAGCCAGGCTATAGAGAAGAAAAACCGAGGCCACAATCATTAACGGTGGGCCAAGCGCTCGACGCGTCGCCTCCAGCAGCAGCAGTATCCCGGCTATACCAATAATAACGTCCTGTAGTATCGGCGCGCCGGGGCGCTGGGATAACTGCTCGTAAAACATAAACATGTAAGCGCCACAAAACGCTGCCGCTGCTGCAAGCACCCAATCCTGAATCGGAACACGGTCGCGCGGAGAGCGCTTAAGTGCTGGGTAGGCCATATACGCCAGAAAAAGCGCAAAGGCCAAGTGAATAGAACGGGCTTCAGTGGCACTAAATACGCCAAACCCAAGAACGAAGGGTATTGGCGATGCTATCCACAATTGAAAAAGAGACCACACTGCCGCAATGCTTACCAAAAGCTTTCCAGGCATGCCGGCTGGCTTGCGGGCTCCAGTGTCGCTGGAGGCGACCATATCCTCCAAGTCTACTCCGTCTCCCGAAGGCCTGTTCTTATCGTCTGTCATCTGCCTGCCCCGCTCCGAGTCGATTGACGCATCATTGCCATATCGAAATGCCCTATCAACATTCTAAACGCCCTATCAACATTCTAAACCAAAATGCGCGGCACCCTTGGGTAACCGCGCATTTCTTACTAAGGCATTAATACCTTAGACCTTGGATTACTCAATCCAGCCTTGTTCACGGTAATAACGCGCTGCCCCATCGTGCAACGGTGCGGAAAGACCTTGAGTCACCATCTCTTCCGGCACAAGATTCTCGAAGGCAGGATGTAAACGCTTGAAACGATCGAAGTTGTCAAAAACCGCCTTAACGGTCTGATAGATCACTTCTTCGTCAGCCTCAGCGGTGGTGACAAAGGTCGCTGCCACGCCGAAGGTTTCGACATCTTCGTCATTGCCGCGATACAGACCACCCGGAATGACCGATGCGGAGTAGTAGGGGTATTCATCGACGATACCTTGAATGTCTTCGTCGTTCAGCGGTATCAAGCGAGCATCAACGGTGGTGGTCGCTTCCTGGATGGAGCCATTAGGGTGACCCACCACATAAACCATGGCATCGACGTTATTATCGGCCAGTGCCGCCGCCTGCTCGGCAGCATCAAGCTGAGATGCCAGGGAGAATGTATCTTCAGTCCAGCCCTTGGCGTCCATCACCACTTCCATGGTGTTGCGCTGGCCAGAACCCGGGTTACCAATGTTGACGCGCTTGCCTTCCAAATCATCAAGCGTCTCGATGCCAGAGTCAGCCCGCGCAAGCAGCGTCAACGGCTCACCGTGGACACGGAATACCGCACGCAGCTCTTCGTAGGGCTCGCCTTCAAAATTGCCAGTACCATTGTAAGCTTGATACTGAACATCGGATTGAGCAACACCCATGTCCAGCTCACCGGACTTAATGCCATTGATATTGGCAACAGAGCCGCCGGTAGAAGGAGCATTACACTTAATATCGCTGTCTTCGAGACGATTTACCAAACGGCAGATCGACTGACCCACGACGTAGTAAACGCCGGTTTGGCCACCGGTGCCGATGGTGATGAATTGCTCGTCATCCTGTGCCATTGCCGGTGAGGCGAAGGCAGCGGCGGCAAGTAGCGCACCGGAGAAGGCAGTAGTGGAAAATACATGGCGTTTCATGAACACACCTCTTTGTATTGATGTTATGAGCGTATTTGATGTTACGAGCATCGCGCGCTTTGGTCTCACCTGATGAACCGTTCCCTCAGGTGCCCTTGACCCAAAACGTTTTTAAGACATTCTATTTTCAAGACAAACGGTTACAGGCGAGACATGGCTGCCTGCTAACACTACTTTAGCGAAAAAAACCTAATTAGCGAAATGTAATACGCTAAATAATGAATTTCGATGTCGTCTAATACACAGTGTAGCGCTCTTAATCGTTTAGGGAGCGTTAACTGCTATACCGCCTTTGCATAAGGTAGGCAAAAGGGTAAACCAAATTAGTCAACGTTATAGCCCAAAACGCGCGGCAGCCACAGCGCAATAGCGGGAAAAATCGCCACCAGCGCTAACGCACAGCCCATGGCAACGACAAACAGCAGCGCCCATCCAATGGTCTGCTCTAAACGAATTTTGGCCACTTCGGTGGTCACCATCAAATTCACCGCCACCGGCGGGGTAAATTGGCCAATAGCAATGTTCATTGCCAATAGAATGCCAAACCACACAGGGTTCCACTCAAAGTGCTGCATGACGGGGATCAAAATCGGCATCATGATCAGATAGATGGAGATCGCATCCAGCAGCATCCCAGCCACCAGCACCGCGAGCATCACCAGGATCAGCAACAGCACGCCGTTATCGGTCAAGCTGATAATCCACTCCGCTAAATGGCGGAACGTACCCAGCATGGTGCCCGCCCAGGCAAAGATACCCGCCAGGGCGATAATCAGCATCACCACGCCTGAAATAATCGCTGCCTCCCCCAGCAGTTCCCATAAATCGCGCAGCGACAGCTCGCGGGTCAAAAACAGCCCGACAATCGCGCCATAAGCCACGGCTACCACCGCTGCTTCGGTAGGGGTAAACAAGCCTGAACGCAAACCACCCAAAATCAATACCGGTGCAAACAGCGCCGGTATCGCCTGCTTAAACGTAGTACGTATGCTTAGCCGTTCGGCGCCCTCTACCGGCGTGCCGCCCTCCCAACCGTAGCGTTTGGAAACGAGCATAGCAGGCACCAATAGCGCCAGTCCGGCCAGAATACCGGGGAATAGACCTGCCGCGAACAGTGCGCGCAAATCGACGCCCGGCACCACGATTGAGTAGAGAATAAGCGCTACTGAAGGCGGGATAAGAATCGCCGTTGAGGCAGAGGCGGCAATCAGCGTGGCGGAAAACGGCTTGGGATAGCCCGCTTTGGTCATACTCGGCAGCATCACCATCGCCACCGCTGCCGCATCGGCAGGGCCTGAGCCGCTCATACCGCCCATGATCATACACACCAGCACCGCTACCAAGGCCAAGCCGCCATGGCGCGGGCCAATCAATGCCTGGGCAAAGCGCACCAAGCGCAGCGCCACACCAGAGCGTTCAAAAATAAGCCCTGTTAAGATAAACAGCGGAATCGCAATGAGCGGGTACTTGGCGATGCTGTTATAGGTGTTGGTGCCCATCGTCGCGAGCATGTCCGGCGACAAACCCAGCACGATGCCAACGGCCCCGGAGAGCGCCAGCGAAAACGCCACCGGCACCCCCGCTATCAGCAAACCCGCAAACGCCAGTATCATCCACACATCAGGGCTCATCGGTGAGCCTCCCCGTTAAACGGTCGGCGGTTTGCTGGCATAAGCGCCACACCATGGCCGCAGAGAGCACGGGCAGCCAGACTAAATACCACCACTGAGGCAAGCCAAGCCCTGGTGACAGCGACTCCCACTGATACTCTTGCCACGCCAGCTTGCCGCCATACCAGGTAATCAAGCCCAGCACAGTGAGACCGCAAAGCGCTTGAAAAAGGATCAATGCGGAACGGTATTTGGGGGGCAGCGCCCGTTCCAGAAAGCCAATGCGAATATGGCGGTTACGCCGCAGCGCCACTGAGGCGCCTGCAAAGGTCAGTACGACCAGCAAAAATACAGAAAACTCTTCGGTAAATGAAAAAGAGCCGCCGGTTAAGTAGCGAGTAATCACATTACCCAGACTAATCAATGAGATAATGATTAATGCCAGCGCGCCCAGCCAACGCTCAGGGCGCGCATCAGGAAAGCCTTTCATGGCAGCCTCATAGCAAAAAACTCCCAGCCTTAAAGACCGGGAGTTTGAACATCAAAGGTAATTAGCGCGCGTCGATAGCGGCTTGTGCAGCCTCTACCACTTCTTCGCCAATCCGCGGCGCCCATTTTTCGTAAACGGACTGAGTGGCATCGACAAACGCCTGGTACTGCTCATCGGAAAGCTCGGTCACTGTGACACCGCGCTCTTGAATTGCCGCAAGACGCTCGCCCTCTTCTTCGCGGGTCATGGCGATTTCCCACTCACCCGCTTCTACCGCGGTTTCACGCAGCAGAGTTTGCTGCTCTTCGCTCAATGTTTGCCAGACCTGCTGATTGACCGCAAAAATCAGCGGGTCATTCATATAGTTCCACAGCGTCAAATGCTCCTGACCGACCTGATCAATGCGCGCGACGTCAAACACCGAAAGCGGATTTTCCTGGCCATCTACTGCGCCGGTGGTCAGCGCGGGCTGCGCGTCGGTCCAGCTCATTTGGGTTGGGTCGGCGCCCAATGCCGAGAAAGTATCCTGGAACAGCGGCGAGCCAACAACGCGGATTTTCAGGCCGTCCAAGTCGTCTGGCTGGCTAATGGGCCCACGAGAATTGGAAACCTGGCGGAAACCGTTTTCCCCCCAGGCCAGCGGAATAACGCCACGGGACTCGATTGCTTCAAACACCAACTCCCCTGCTTCCCCACCGGTAACCGCATCGACGGCGGCTTCATCGGGAATGAAGAAGGGTAAAGAGAACAAGTTAAGTTCCGGCACCTGGGGCGACCAGTTAATGGTCGAGCCCACCGCCGCGTCGATTAACCCAGAACGCATGGCAGAGAATTCACGGGTTTGATCGCCGGAAACCAGTTGTGAATTTGGATACACCCGCAGCGTTAATTCACCGCCACTGCGTTCTTCCACCAGTTCTGCCCACTTCTCCGCCGCCTGCCCCCAGGGGAAAGCGTCAGACAGAACGGTGGAAACCGAAAGTTCGCGTGCTTGTGCAGAAAGGGAGGCGGAAAGCAGTGCCGCACCGGCCAAGCCAGCGGTGAAGTGAGCTATTGAGCGTGTCAGCGTCATGGTAGATCCTTTTTTAGCTATTTTTATGGTGTGCGTTGGGTAGTGTGCGTGGATAGCAGCTGTGAGGCTTTTTGATAAAGCCCCACTTATTGTATGCACTTAGCGCGCGAAAGAAAGACGCCTAAGGTCGGCATGCCGCTGTGCTTTTTCTGGATACCAGAGAGTAAGGCAACATCAGATTATTAACTTGCCGCCCTTCCAGCACCTCGATCAACATCGCAACGGCTTCGCGTCCGAAGGTTTCGGCCGGTTGGGCAATCGTGGTTAGCGGCGGGTCGCTATAGGAAGCAAACGCGATATCGTCGAAACCCGCCACCGAAATGTCCTCCGGAACGCGTAGTCCCGCTTCCTTGATACGGCTCATGGCACCTATGGCCATTTCATCGCTTTCACAAAAAATGGCTGAGGGACGCTCCGCTAAAGCGATAAGCGTTTCAGCCGCCTGATAGCCAGAAAGGGGCGTGAAATCACCAGGACAAAGCAGTCTCTCATCTAACGGAATGCCCGCCGCGCTCAACGCATCCTGGTAGCCTTGTTGGCGGTCACGGGTCAAGGGGCTGCGCCGTGGGCCCTTTATCATGCCTATTCGCCGATGCCCCAGGGCGATCAAGTGCTCAGTGACCTCACGCGCCGCCGCGCGGTTATCCAGTTTAACGGTGGGGCACGGCGCATCATCCAGCACCTCGCAGGCATTGATCATTGGCAATGGAGACCCAGCGGGAAAGGCATTTTCGGAAAAAGGATTGAAAGCACGCAGCTGGATCACACCATCCGCCTGGCGCGTACTGACTAAGCTGGCGTATTGGGTTTCCATCGCTTCATTACCCAGCGTATTACACAGCAGAACGCCGTAGCCGCGCTCCTGGGCCGCTTCCTGAATACCGCTGATTACCCGCGCAAAGAAAGTATTTGCGATAGTGGGTACTAAAACCACCAGGTTATAAGTGCGCTGGGAGCGAAACTGCACGGCCATCAAATTAGGCTTGTAGCCCGCTTGATCAACGGCCCTCAGCACTTTTTCCCGGGTGGTGGGCGAGACGATATCCGGCGACTTTAACGTCCGTGATACTGTCGCCACCGACACGCCCGCCAATTCGGCGACCTTACGTATATTGGTCATGGCCTCCCTTATTGCTCTGTGATCGCCGACTTTTCTTACCAGCCAAGCAGATGTTTCCGCGGTGCTATTCATCTCAGCTTAACGTATCCCAACGTTAAACTCAGCGCGCTATTTTCCGGCACGTTTTCAACACCATATACCTTTGTCTCATTGACGCTCGCAGCATCAAGACTTAGTTTCAAAACAAATGTAACCGGTTACATTTCCATCAAAAGTACAACCACCGCGAATATAAACAAACTCAGTTTATTAGAACAGGAGCCTCTCTATGCCGCGACCCACTCCCCCCCGTATCCGCTTAGGCATGATCGGCGGCGGCCAAGGGGCGTTTATCGGCCAGGTTCACCGCTTAGCCGCCCGCCTCGATGATACTTGCGAGCTAGTGTGTGGTGCCTTTAGCCGCTCGGCGGATAATAACCAGTTGACCGGCGAAGCTTGCCACCTAGCCGAAGAGCGTGTGTACGCTGACTGGCAGCAGTTACTCGAAGGCGAGCAGCAACTTCCCGCCGAACAACGCATGCAGTTATTGGTGATCGCCACCCCCAATCACCTTCACGTGCCAATCGCGGAAGCGGCCATGCAGGCAGGCTTTCATGTGTTCTGCGAAAAACCGGCGGCAGTATCGCTCCAAGAAGCGCAGCGCTTAGCAGAAAGCTGGCATACCAGCGGCTGCCTGTATGGCTTGGCGCATACCTACTTAGGCTACCCCATGGTATGGCAAGCCCGGGAAATGGTCAGCGAGGGCCAAATAGGTAGCATTCGCAAAATTCATGTGGAGTACCCCCAGGGCTGGCTAGGCGAGCGTCTAGAACAGCAGGGTAATAAGCAGGCCGCGTGGCGCACCGACCCTTCACTCGCAGGTATCAGCGGCTGCATGGCCGACATTGGCACTCATGCGTTTGGTCTCGCTGAGTTTATCTCCGGGCATCGTGTTAGCGAGCTATGCGCCTTGCTTACTAGCCACGCCGACGGCCGCCAACTGGACGACGATGGCGATGTACTGCTGCGCACTGATCAAGGCGCCAGCGGAACCCTCATTGCCAGCCAGGTCTGCAGCGGGGAAGAGAACGCACTTAAAATTCGCATTTACGGTGATCAAGGGGCGCTGGAGTGGCACCAAATGGAGCCCAACAGCCTGCTACACCGCCCGCTTCAAGCACCGATGCGCACCCTCCGTGCGGGCATCGACCAACCCGACCTTTCCCCCAGCGCGCTGCAGCGCTTGCGCCTACCCGGCGGCCACCCTGAGGGGTATCTGGAAGCACTCGGCAACCTTTACCGCGACTTCGCCCACGCCATTCATCAGGATCAGCACGGGGACGTTGATGGCGTTCCCGGTATGACCTCCGGGCTACGTGGCATGGCGTTTATCGAGGCAGTCACCACCAGCGCCAAAAGCGAACAGAAATGGACACCGCTGCCCGCGACACAACTACCAGGAGCCTAATCATGCCCAACACCCATCAAGGCATCCGCGGGCCCGCCATTTTCCTGGCCCAGTTTATCGGCGACGAAGCGCCTTTCGATAGCCTCGACGGTATCGCTCGCTGGGCGGCCGAACAGGGCTATCAAGCCATTCAGTTACCCACTGTCGATAGTCGTTTTATCGACTTGCGCAAGGCCGCTGAAAGCCAAAGTTACTGCGATGAGTTAAACGCCCGCTGCGAAAAAGCCGGCGTTGTGATCAGCGAACTCTCTACCCACTTACAGGGCCAACTGGTCGCCGTGCATCCCGCTTGCGACGACTTATTCGATGATTTCGCCCCCGCTGAACTACACGGCAAGCCCCAGGAGCGTACCGAGTGGGCCATTGAGCAGCTAAAACTGGCTGCCAAAGCCAGTCATCGGCTTGGCTTAACGGCCCACGCGACGTTCTCCGGGGCGCTGCTATGGCCCTTCGTTTACCCCTGGCCCCAGCGTCCCGAGGGGCTAGTCGAAGAAGGTTTTAATGAGCTGGCCCGGCGGTGGCGGCCAATTCTGGATGCCTTTGACGAGGCAGGCGTTGATCTGTGCTTTGAAATTCACCCAGGCGAGGATCTTCACGACGGCGCATCTTTCGAGCGCTTCCAGGCGGCAGTGGACAACCATCCACGGGCGAAAATTCTTTATGACCCCAGCCACTTACTGCTCCAGCAGCTCGACTATCTCGAGTTTATCGACCGCTACCACGAGCGTATCGGCATGTTCCACGTTAAAGACGCTGAATTTAACCCCAATGGCCGCAGCGGCGTTTATGGCGGTTACCAGGGTTGGGTAGAACGCCCTGGGCGCTTCCGTTCATTAGGCGATGGGCAGATCGATTTCAGTGGGATTTTTAGCCGCCTGACGCAGTACGGATTTGATGGCTGGGCGGTGCTTGAGTGGGAGTGCTGCATTAAAGACGCCTCTCAGGGCGCTGCAGAGGGCGCGCCTTTTATCGAGGCCCATCTGATTCAACCCGCCGGACGCGCTTTCGATGATTTTGCCGGTGTCACCACCAGTGTTTCGCGCAACCGCCGAATTCTTGGCCTTCCTTCACACCGCTAATTGACGGTTTTAAATCAAGACAGCAATCACAAACACACAACCACAACAAAGGATCACGTCATGGCTATGATACGCACACGACTCAGCATCATGATGTTTTTGCAGTTCTTTATCTGGGGCGGCTGGTTTGTCACCCTGGGCACCTTTCTGGCCAATAACCTCAACGCCAGCGGTGGCCAGATTGGCATGGCTTTCTCTACCCAATCCTGGGGAGCGATTATTGCCCCTTTCATTATTGGCTTGATCGCTGACCGTTATTTCAACGCCGAGCGTATTCTCGGTGTTCTGCACTTGGCGGGCGCTGCGTTAATGTACGGCCTGTACGTCGCCAGCGATTTCAGCACTTTCTACCCGCTGGTGTTGATGTATATGATTATCTACATGCCGACACTGGCGCTGGTTAACTCGGTCTCCTTCCGCCAAATGAGCGACCCAGGCCAGGAGTTCGCTAAAATCCGCGTGTGGGGAACCATTGGCTGGATTATCGCGGGTCTGGGGATCAGCTACTTATTCGCCTGGGACTCTTCCCAAGGCATCGCCGACGGCATGCTGCGTAACACCTTCTTGATGTGTGCCATCGCGTCTTTAGCGCTTGGCCTATATAGCTTTAGCCTTCCCGCGACGCCGCCGAAAGCAGATGGCCCGGTGGGCTTAAAAGAAGTGCTAGGGCTAGATGCGCTGGCCCTGCTAAAAGACCGCAACTACGCCATCTTCTTTATTGCCTCTATTCTGATTTGTATTCCGCTGGCGTTTTATTACCAAAACGCCAACCCCTTTCTCGCAGAGATCGGCGTAACCAATCCAACCGGCAAAATGACCCTGGGCCAGGTATCGGAAGTGCTGTTTATGCTGTTGCTACCGGTCTTTATTCATCGCTTTGGTATCAAGAAGACCTTATTGATCGGCATGCTGGCCTGGGCACTGCGCTATGCGCTATTTGCGTTCGGTAACGCCGACGAAATGGTGTTTATGCTCCTGATCGGTATTGCACTGCATGGCGTGTGTTACGACTTCTTCTTCGTCACCGGCCAAATCTACACCGATGCCCGCGCAGGAGAGAAGTTTAAAAGCTCTGCCCAAGGCATGATCACGCTGGCCACTTACGGGGTAGGCATGCTGATAGGCTTCTGGGTCGCTGGCCAGATTACCGACCACTTCTCCACCAACGGCGCGCACGATTGGCAAGGCATCTGGATGTTCCCTGCAGTCTTTGCTATCGCAGTGCTGGTGCTGTTTTTCCTCACCTTTAAAAACGATAAAAGCGTAACGGCTAAGCCTGAACTGTAAGGGTATAGAACTCAAAGATAGCCGGGCGCTTTGGCAGCGTTTGGCTATCTTAGTTACAGTGAAGGCTTAAAGCATGGTTCTGCAGCAACGCTTAAGTCATGAACCAAAGGAAAAAGTTACGGCAAAAGCCGTTAGGGCCTAGCGCTCACTTTCCAGTTCGTGCCATACACGCAAAATAATGATGACGCTCGCATGCACTGAATAGCGAATAACGTACTTATCAAAGACCATGTCACGAACGGAATCCGGTGCCATTTCAACCGGCGTTCCCATTTTGGGGAAGTCTGGCAGTAAGTTGATTTTACCGACCAGCTCTGCAGCTATCCTGCCTGCTGCAGAAGGATTATGGATGGCGATGAACTCTCTAAGGCGCTGCAAATCTTCAATGGCTTCATCCGTGTAAACCAGTTTCACCTACCCGACCTCGGCGCATCCTGCTCATTTTCCGTTCCCCAGCTATTGAGCCAACGATGCACCTCGCTGCTATCAACCACCTTACCCTGTGCGGCAGACTCCATTGCCTCCAGCGTTTGCTTCCAACGCTCTTGCTCAAGCTGTTGTTTCTCGATGTATTCCGATAACGCCTGATTGATCACCCAGCCTTTGCTCCGGTGGAGCCTGCCAGCAATAGCTTCCAGATGCTGTTCAACATCCGCCTGAAGACGAACTGTAGTGACACCCATATCTATACCCTCACCCCTGATGACTACAATGTATTACAGCATAGTCAATAAGAGCGGTGCAGAAAAGCCCAGCCCCCCGATACTATCTAGCATCAGAAGACTGGGCTTGCTCACTGAGGGTGCTTAAAAGCGCTCTGCTATAACTCTCTCACCCAGACATTCCGAAAGCTAACGTCCGCATCGTGATCCTGCAGGTAAATAGGTGCGCAGCCGTGGGCTTCGTCGTAGTTGGGTTCGCCAATCCACTCGGTGGTGCCTTGCACTTCAGCATGGTGCTGCACCACTACACCGTTATGCAGAACGGTGATGTAGGCAGGCGATTCAAGGGCGCCTTCATCATCAAAACGTGGCGCGGTGTATAGGATGTTGTAACTCTGCCACTCACCGGGTGGGCGCGATGCGTTGACGAGTGGAATATGCTGTTTATAGATGGATGCCGCCTGGCCGTTGGCATAAGTCGGGTTGTCGTAGGAGTCCAGCACTTGGACTTCATAGCGTTCCTGCAGAAAGACGCCGCTATTGCCCCGATCTTGGCCCTCCATACCTTCAATATCCTCAGGGGAGCGCCACTCCAGGTAGAGCTGCACGTCACAGAAATCCTGGCGTGTGCGAATGCCTCCCGCACCGCGATTTACCGTCATGGCGCCGTCATCCACGTGCCACTCGGCTGGCCCACCCTCTTCGCCCTCCCAGGCGTCTAAGTCGGTGCCATCGAATAGCACGATGGCATCGGAGGGAACACCATCGTCAGGCACTGCAACGCTTGCGGGCACTGGCTCCCATACTTCGGTTTTAGCGGATTGCTCCTCGGGTGTCAGTGTCTCATTCGATGCGCCCTCCTGTGCTGCGCTGTCGAATGCCAACAAACTGCCGCAGGCCAATAGGCAAAGCGTCTGAGCATAGGAGTAAGGCTTAAGTTTTTGCGTAAGTTGATTTTTCATCATGTTCTCCGCTGAATTAGGTTGCCCAGGCAGGCTCGCCGTTATAAGGCGCGCAGCCGTCATAGCGGCCTGGCACCGCTTCGTAGCGTAGGACTTCCGTCGCGCCGACTTCTGAAGTAAAGAAACCAAACAGCGTTAGCTGCTTCATCATGGTGAAGTAGTGTGGAAGCGCATCTTCGCTCTCCACATGCTCCTGTGATGACTGGTTTTCTGCCGTTTGATTTTGCGCGGTCTGGGTTTCTATCGTCAGTGCTTCAGCGGGGGTTGGCTGTTTGCGGGCCTGCTGCCGGGCGTGCGCCATCGCTTCGCGATCCAACTCGGTGATGAGCTCTAACCGCTGCTCGCCACTTAACGCCATAAAATCACGTTGGTAAGCCGCTCGGCTGCGCGCCTCAAGCTGCGCCAAACCAAAATAAAACACTTCTCTTTCTGAGGGCGTATAGCAGTCGCTGACGAACAGGGCCATAAACTCCCCGACGCCAGCATCTTTGGCGCCAGGGGTATCGGTTCTTGGTAGAATGGTTTCGGCAAGTTCGTCCAGTCGCTCTACATCCTGGCTGCTAAAGGGGTGACCTGACTGACCAGCATCGCTAAAGGCAAATAGGGATTTGCCTCCGATCATGGCTGTACCGGTCGTCAGCGCGATCATTTTGAGTAATTCGCGACGATTCATGACAAATTCCCCCGCTTCAGCTCTTCCACGGCATAATCCACCGCCCGAGCGGTAAGCGCCATATAGGTTAGAGAAGGGTTCACGCAAGAGGATGACGTCATGCAGGCGCCATCGGTGACAAACACATTGGGCGCGTCCCACACCTGGTTATGGCTATTGAGTACTGACGTTTTCGGGTCACGGCCCATCCGCGCGGTGCCCATTTCATGGATCCCCATGCCTGGCGCGTAATCGCCTACGTCGCCTTTGACGTTCTTCACGCCAGCGGCCTCTAGCAGATCGACTGCATCTTGAACCATGTCCCGACGCATATCGCGCTCGTTTTGCTTGAGCTCAACGTCGATCGACAGCACCGGCAGCCCCCATTTATCGCGAACGCTATGATCCAGAGAAATACGGTTATCGTGATCGGGCAGCATTTCGCCGAAGCCCGTCATACCGATCGTCCAACCGCCTGGCTGGGTGAGTGCTTGCTTTAAATCAGCGCCGATATTGAGCTCAGCAATTTCGCGATCCCAGCCCTCGCGGCTCGCCGCGCCTTGATAACCGAACCCGCGCACATAGCTTCGCTGCTCATCGCCTACGTTGCGAAAGCGCGGAATGTAAAAGCCCGCAGGACGGCGTCCGAAGTAGTATTTGTCGAGATAGCCTTCCACTTCGCCACTGGCACCGCAGCGGAAGTGGTGATCCATCACGTTGTGACCCAGTTCGCCACTACTGCTGCCCAAGCCACCTTCCCAGACATCGGTGGCGGAGTTCATCAAAATCCAGGTGGTGTTGAACGTAGACGCATTGAGGAAGATGACATCAGCGGTGTACTCATGGACTTCATGGGTCTCAGCGTCAATCACCTCAACGCCCCGCGCCCGCTGACGGTCTTTGTCGTACAGCACCTGGCTGACAATCGAGAATGGTCGTAACGTTAGATTACCTGTGGCCACCGCCGCGGGAAGCGTAGCGGACTGGGTGCTGAAATAGGCACCAAAAGGGCACCCCAGCCAGCACTTATTACGGTATTGGCAATTGACGCGGTTTTGCTCTGGCTTTGGCTGGGTAATATTGGCCACCCGGCTGTGGATAAGATGGCGCTGCCCGCCAAAGGCCTCTTTAATGCGCTTGGCCGCATCCTCTTCCACACAGTTAAGCGGTATTGGAGGCAAAAACTCACCATCGGGAAGGATATCCAGCCCCTCATGGGTGCCTGCGATACCGGCAAAGCGCTCCACATAGTCATACCAGGGGGCGAGATCTTCGTAGCGAATCGGCCAATCAATGGCGATGCCTTCCCGCTGGTTGGCCTCAAAATCCATCGGGCTGAGCCGGTAGCTTTGCCGACCCCAAAGCAGAGAGCGCCCGCCTACGTGGTAGCCGCGAAACCAGTCGAAGCGCTTCTCTTCTACGTAGGGATTGGCCTGTTCATCCGCCCACATGCCCAGGGTGGCTTCATTAAGGGGGTAGTCGCGCTTGAGCACAGGATATTTAGCGATCATTTCCTGGGTTGGCTCATTACGGTGGGGGTAATCCCACGCCTCTTTGTCGGCATTGTGGTAATCCTTTACGTGCTCAATATTGCGCCCACGCTCAAGCAGCAAAACCTTTAGCCCCTTCTCGGTTAGCTCTTTAGCAGCCCAACCGCCGCTAATGCCTGAGCCAACCACGATGGCATCGTAGTGATTATCTGGCATGGTCATTTTCCTTACTGTGTTGTTTTTAGAGTCGAATCACACGTCGCAGAGCTGAATAGCCGCCTGCAGTGATTCTATTTTTGCCTGTTGGCTAGTCCGGTCAGGGATAAATTCTTGGGCGATATAGCCCTTAAAGCCGGTATCTCGAATAGCGCGACAAATCGCGGGGTAGTTGAGCTCTTGGGTGTCATCTATTTCATGCCGCCCCGGCACACCGGCCGTATGGTAATGGCCGAAAAACGGGTGGTTTTCACGGATGGTGCGAATGACATCGCCTTCACTAATCTGCATGTGATAGATGTCGTAGAGCAGCTTGAAGTTGGGTGAATCAAGACGACGGCAAAGCTCAATTCCCCAGGCAGAGTTATCGCAAAGGTAGTCGGGGTGGTCGATTTTGCTGTTAAACAGCTCCATCTGTAGCACCACGCCTTTTGCCTCTGCTTCGGCAAGAATCTGCTTCAGTCCCGTTTCGGCATTTTGCAAACCCTGTTCAGGGCTCATGCCCCGAGCATTGCCGCTAAAGCAGATGAGATTGGTGTAACCCGCTTGGCTGACCAGATCGATATGGTTGAGATAGCGCTCAACCAGCTCGGCATGAAAGCGGGCGTCGCCCCAGCCATCCTCAAGGCTCAACTCGGCACCATTACACATGGAGGAGTCGAGCCCGTAGCGCTGAAGCACAGGCCACTCTTCGGGCCCCACCAGATCAATCGCCGTAATGCCCAACTCAGTTGAAAGCTGGCAAAGCTCTTCTAGAGACAGAAAATCGAATGTCCAACGGGCGACTGAATGATGGATATTGCCTTTTAGTGCCTGCTGGGAAGGCGTATCGTCAGCTAGGGCTTGAGATCCAAGCAGAGGTAGCGCCGCCAGACCAATAGAACCAGTCACGCTGTGGCGCAGCAGGCTACGCCGATCAATAAGGTAGCGCTTCATAAAGTATCCTCGCGTTCGTCATCTAAATGAGATGGCCTAGGCGTGCATTACTCTTCTCGAAGCGCTGTCAGTTTTTCCTCTAGGAAACTATTTCCCTCGGTAATCACCGCTTCAGCGTCTAGCGGCATATCGTGTTCGATGATGTACCACTCAACATCAGCGGCCTCGATGGCGGGCAAGATTGCATCCCAATCCAGTACACCTTCCCCGAGTGTAGCGAAACCGCCCTCTTCTTCGGCGGTGCCTTCTGGAGCATTATCTTTGGCGTGTACAGCAAACAGTTGCCCATCGAAACGCGTTACGTACTCTGCCGGGTCAAACCCACCCCGCGCGATCCAGGCGAGATCCAGTTCTGCCAACAGGTCAGATCCAGCAGCATCAAACAGATGCTCTAACGCGGTTTTACCGTCATACACTTCCATCTCGAAATCATGGTTGTGGTACGCCAAGCGCAACCCTTCGGCATCTAGCTCAGCGGCAATATCACCAAGCTCTTCACCCAGCGCCTGCCACCCTTCGGCATCGCTAGGCCGGGCGTCCTCGGCTAGATAAGGCATTGTTAAAGTGTCGTTACCCACCGCCTGATTAAAAGCCACCGTTTCATCTAAGCGATTGCGCAGGTCGTCCAACTGCACATGGCTTGAGATCACTTCAAGCGCATGCTCTTCTAACAGTGCATTGAGCTCTTCGGCAGTCACTTCCTGGGTGCCCACCGTTTCAATCGCCGAAATACCCGCCCTATTTACAGCGGCTAGCTGTTCTTCCAAGCTGCCAAAATCCCGCAGTGTGTACATTTGCACGGCGATGGGCAGCTCTGCTGAACGGTCTTGAGCTTGAGCAAAGCCAGGTACACTCAGCGCCGACAGCGTCACGGCACTGGCAGCCAATAGCGCCTGTGAACTCATGCGTTTTAAGCGTCGTGGGGTATCCATATCCACCTCGTTGTTGTTGGATTGTTATAGGTTGTGAGAGCGCCGATGCAAAAATGTAATCGGTTACATTTTTTTAGATCATCTCAGTAAAATGTGCAAGCCAGCACTCTTTTTTACCACGTTAAAGATGCCAAAAAGGGCTTAATACTCCGAGAAATCTATTCACAACCAATTGGTTATAAACGACATATAGGCTATTAAAGAAAAACCTAATACTTTGGTATCAAGCAGCTGCAATGCTTAACAGCTACTCATAGCACTATTATTTCTGCCGTCTCCCAAGCTGATACAATGGCTATCGTTTTCCTTTACTAACGGACATCAACGTGCCCCTACGCGATTTGCTGCTCGGCCTGTTTGTGATCGCCATTTGGGCGCTGAATATTATTGTGATCAAGGTCGGTGTGGCGGAGCTTCCGCCGCTATTGATGACTACCCTACGCTTTACGCTGGTCGCAGTATTGCTGGTGCCCTTCTACCCAGTAGCGCGGGCACAACTGCCGTTTTTGCTGCTGCTATCCGTCACCTTCGGGAGCTTGCACTTTGCCCTTCTATTTATTGGTCTGGGCCAGGCAGAAGCGGGGACGGGGGCGCTGTTAGTGCAGATGGGAACGCCCTTTGCCACGCTATTAGCGGTGATCTTTCTAAAAGAGAAGCTGGGCCCCAAACGCATTGTCGGGCTGCTACTCTCTTTTGCTGGGGTAGTCGTGCTGGCCGGCGGACCAACGCTGCCCTCTCCGCTGCCACTGGCGATCCTGTTGTGCAGTGCCATGGGCTGGGCGGTGTCGCAGCTGTTGATCAAGCGCGGCCCGCCCATTGCGCCGATGGCGTTGGCAGGCTGGGTGGCGCTGTTTGCGGTGCCGCAGGTAGCGCTGGGTTCATGGCTATTTGAGAGCGGTCAGTGGCAGGCGATTAAACAAGCGAGCTGGTTGGGCTGGGGAGCGATGATTTACACCGCCGTAATGTCGTCGATTGTCGCTTACGGGATTTGGTACGCGCTGTTGCGCCGCCACCCGGTTAATCGCGTGGTACCCATGACGCTACTGGTACCGGTATTGGCGGTTGGCCTAGGCGCGCTGTTAATGGGCGACAGCCTAGGCGTGCATAAGCTAGCCGGGGGCGGCTTAGTGGTCGCGGGTATCGCCTTGATTGTGACCCGATTTCGCCGTCGCCCAGTTTAGTCTGCGGGTTGGCAGAAACCGGCTTCGTCAGGAATGGAAACACAGTCCCCTACGTTGATACCGCGCTCGGCAAAGTAACCGCCATTCACCTCTAACGCTGAGTGGTAAGCCGCACCCGCCGGATAAGAGGGGCAGTCGCTCGGCGACGAGGATTCGCAGGGCTGCATGGTATTAATCGCCACAATCCGCCCATCACTATCGATAAAAGCAATATCCAGGGGAATTAGCGTGCGATACATCCAAAAGGCATTGTTAGCGGACTGCTCGCTCTCAAAGCGAAATAGCATGCCACTTGCTTCAGGCAAGCTCTCGCGCCCCATTAAGCCGCGTTGGCGCTGGGAAACCGTTTCCGCCACCTCAACCTCTAAACGATGTGGGCCCCCATCGCTGTGAATAGCCAGCGCCAGCGTCTGCATCGCTTTCGCCGACGTCTGCCCCCAGGCAAATGAGCTAAGTAGCGACATCGGCAATAGCGCCGTCAGTGGTAACAGTAAAGACGCCTTAAGCAGCGTGCGACGCGTGGGATCCATGCTTACTTCCTTTTGTCATGCGCATCTGCGCGAACTTGATGGCCTGGCATCAGATGGATGCCTGCCGCCAGTAGCGAAACGTTCACCACAGCACCGCGGGTTAACTGGTTACGCCGTGCGGCATGAGTGGCGATATCGAAACGTAACATATCGCCATGATGGACGCGCAGTGAAACTGACGTAATCCCCCCAAGCACCACTAACTCTTCTACCGTAGCAGCCAGCGGATTCTCCCGCTCGCCGTATGAAGGGCGGTCGCGGCGATGGAGCACAATATCCGACGGCGGCAGATACCAGGCCACGGTTTCACCCAGTGGCAGGTTGACGATCCCCTCGGCAACTTCCAAGTACGTCTCCCCCCATTGCAGCCGCGGCTGGCCCTCTACGTCAACGACGACACCTTCAAACAGGTTGTGCCGGTCTAACAAGCGAGCAATCAGAGGTGACGCGGGGCGTCTAAACAGCGCCTCGGGAGCTGCTTGCTGCAGGCTGGCACCGTTATGTAACACGCAGATTTGATCGGCAAGTGCGGCAGCTTCTTCCAGGTCATGGGTGACCAGTACAATGGGAATTTCTATCTGCTGACGCAGCAGCGCCAGTTCGCGCTGCAACCGCCGGCGGGTCACTTGATCCACCGCCGAAAACGGCTCATCGAGTAATAGCACTTTGGGGTCGCGGGCCAAGGCACGTGCCAGCGCCACCCGCTGGCGCTGGCCACCGGAAAGCGCATTGGGGTAGCGCTTGCCCAGCCCGTCTAAACGCACCTTGGCGAGCCACTGTTCGGCCTGTTCATGGCGTTGCGGTTGAGGCAAGTGGCGCAGAGGAAGTTGAATATTTTGCGAAGCGGTCAGGTGCGGAAATAGCGCATAATCCTGAAACACTATGCCAACCTGTCTACGCTGGGGCGAGAGTGAATGCTTACGTTCGGCGTCAAACCAAACCTCGCCAGCGCACTCCACCCGCCCGCTCTGGGGGCGATAAAGCCCGGCAATGGTGCGCAGCAGCGTGGTTTTTCCGCTACCCGATGGCCCTACCAGCGCCAGCAGTTCACCGGGTTGGCAAACAAACTCGGCGGCCAGTGGAATCGGCCCCGTTTGATTGACCGATACGCGTAGCCCTGCGCCTAGCCCTGCGATGCGCGAATCAGCCACGGATCCACCGCCTGCGCCCGGCCAGCCCATAGACGAGCCCCAAGGTAATAAACGATACCAGCAGCAACAGCGCCGACATCTGTGCAGCACCCTGTTCATCGAAGGCCTGGACTCGATCATAGATGGCAATGGCGAGAGTGCGGGTTTCACCATCAATAGCGCCACCCACCATCAAGATGACGCCAAATTCGCCCAGCGTATGGGCAAAGGTGAGCGCTGCGGCTGACATAATGCCGGGCCACACCAGCGGCAGCTCAATGCGCAGCAGCGTCTGCCAGGGGCTCAACCCGCTGCACCAGGCCGCTTCACGCAGGTTGTGGGGCACATGTTCAAAGGCGCGCTGAATGGGCTGCACGGCAAACGGCAAATTGGCGATCAGGGAAGCCAGTAATATGCCCGTGAAGGTGAAATTCAGCCCGCTGCCGGTTATGTTTGCCCAAAACGAGCCCACTGGCGCGTCGCGGCCAAAGCTCAGCAACAGATAGAAACCTAATACGGTAGGTGGTAATACCAGCGGTAGTGCGATCAGCGCTTCGCATAGCCCTTTGCCGCGGAAACGCGCATAGGCCAGAGAGCGGCCTAGCCAAATGGCAATGGGCAGTAAGATGAGACAGGTAAATGCCGCAAGGCGTAACGAGACCGAAAGCGCCGACCAATCCATTAAATGTCATCCATTAAGAAGCGATCTTCATTCGACGCTAAAGCCATTATTCGGCGTTAAAACCCTTATTCAGCGTTAAAACCATAGTTACGCAAAATGGATTGTCCCTCATCCTCTTGCAACCACTGATAGAAGGCCGTGGCAATCTCTCCAGCCTGGTTGGTCAGTACCATGCGCTGGCGAAGCGGGCTATGCCAATCCTCAGGGATGAGTACGTACTCACTTCGCTCACCTAGTGTGGGAGCCAGCGCCAAGGAGTAAGCCACCAGGCCACCGCGCGCATCGTCGGAAAGCGCAAACTGTGCCGCCTGGGAGACGTTTTCGCCCAGTATTCGCAGCGGCTCTGTTTGCTCCCAAAGCCCGGCGTGCTCAAGCGCCTGCTGCGCCGCCACGCCATAGGGCGCATGTTCGGGGTTGGCCAGGGCGATGCGTTCAGAAGCACCCGCCTCTAACGCGGCTTGCACCGCTTCAAGCGGCGCCTCCTCGTTAGGTAAATCACCTCGCTCTGCGCGCTGCAGCCACACTAACCGGCCAATGGCGTAAATCACGCCCTCATCTTGTGTGTAGCCCTCTTCATAGAGCGCTTGAACGTAGCGCTCGTCAGCAGAGAGATAGAGCTCAAAGGGCGCGCCCTGGGCAATTTGACGGCGAAAGTTGCCCGACGAGCCAAAGTTTAGCCGCAGGGCGTGACCGGTTTCCTGCTGAAACTGCTCGGCGGCTTCGGTCAGCGCAAACTGCAGATCAGAGGCCGCCGCCACGATAGGCGCCCCCGCCTGTGCGGGGGCGCCTACCAGAAGCAAACAGGTTAGCAGCCACCCATAGATTACTTTAGCTTTTCGCATGCTCGTCAGTAATCTCCATTACCTTCATGGTATTGGTGCCACCATGGGCGTTCATATGGTCGCCGCGAGTCAGGATCACATGGTCGCCTGGTTTGGAGATGCCGGTCTTCACTAGCAGCTCCAAGGCACGATCGTTTAGCTCGGTGGCGCTCATTTCGGAGGTATCAAACGGCAACGAAACGACGCCGCGGTAGAGCGCCATACGACGCTGGGCGATAGGGTTATGTGCTAAACCAACAATCGGCAGGCCCGAACGAATGCGCGAAGCGATCAATGGCGTATAGCCCGATGAGGTCATACAGGCAATCGCGGTAATGCCGGTCATATGGTTGGCCGCGTACATGGCGGAGAGCGCGATGGTCTCGTCAGGGCGGGTAAAGCCCTCATGAATACGGTGACCGGACTCCTGGGCGGTTTTTTCCCGCTCAGCTCCCAGGCAAACGCGTGACATGGCTTCCACGGTTTCCAGCGGGTAGTCGCCCGCGGCGGTTTCCGCTGAGAGCATGACCGCGTCGCTGCCATCCAGCACCGCGTTGGCCACGTCAAACACCTCAGCGCGGGTGGGTAGTGGCGCTGAAATCATGCTCTCCATCATTTGCGTGGCGGTAATCACCGCTCGGTTCAGCGAGCGTGCTCGCTTAATCATGCGCTTTTGCACGCCGACCAGTTTGGCATCGCCAATTTCAACGCCAAGGTCGCCCCGCGCTACCATCACCGCTTCAGAGGCTTCGATAATGCCATCCAGGGTGGCGTCATCCGCTACGGCTTCGGCACGTTCGACTTTGGCCACCAGGCCAATCTCTTTTCCTTCCTCGCCCAATAAGCGGCGTGCTTCGAGCATATCTTCAGCATGGCGTGGGAAAGAAATGGCCAGGTAGTCGACGCCAATTTCAACGGCGGTCTTAAGGTCTTCTTTATCTTTTTCGGTCAATGCCGGAGCTGAGAGCCCGCCGCCCTGTTTGTTGATGCCTTTATGGTTAGAGAGCTTGCCACCCACGACCACGGTGGTATGCACCTGTTGGCCGTCAACGCGGGCCACATCCAGCACTAAGCGACCGTCATCTAGCAGCAGGCGATCCCCGGCAGTAACGTCTTTCGACAAGGTTTTATAGTCGCAGCCCACCTGATGGCTATCCCCTGCATCGCCATCCAGCGCCATATCAAGAATAAACGGCTGGCCCTCTTTGAGCACCACAGCCCCATCTCTAAACCGTGCAATACGAATTTTTGGCCCCTGCAGATCCCCTAACACCGCAACGCTGCGGCCTAGCTGGGCGGCAATTTCACGCACCTCGGTTAGCCGACGGCGGTGATCATCCGCTGTGCCATGGGAGAAGTTAAGACGCACCACATCGACACCCGCCTTGAGCATGGCTTCCAATACGCCTTCCCGGTCGCTGGCAGGCCCAAGGGTGGCGACAATTTTGGTACGACGGATCGTGGAGAAGTGCAGTGCGTTCATAATGTTCCAACCATGCAATTTAGCGTGTAGTGACTTTTATTAAGTAACTCTATTAGTAACCCTAGCTTACCAGTTTAACGCGCTCTATATGACAGCAGTGCAACGCAGGGGGTGGGGTTAAGTCAACGTCACGGTGATCGCGAGAGAAAACTCATCGCAATTATTGCCATCACCGCCCCGATCCACTACCAAAAACTCGCCTTCGCGCTCCAGCACCGATTGAATGGCGTGCCAAGTGCCTGCGCGGTAGTTCACGCCTTGGCGGCCATCGGTGACGAAAGCCCGCACGTCTGCAGGGTTAATATGCTCCCCTGGCGGGGCTACCACCACAATAAAGCGCTCCTGATGCAGCGGCATAAACGCCTGACTGCCCTGGGGATGGCGCTCTAAAAACGTTAGCTCCAACGGCAGGGTAATCGGCTGGCTCACGAAGATATTAATCAGCGTGTGAGCGTTTTCGCCCAGGGTTTCCACCTTGGCAAGATCGTGGTGGCGCTGAGTGCGCCCGGCATTGATGGGAAACGAAGCGGAGGTGCGTGCATCAATCACATCGCCAAAAGGGGCGAAGGCTTCAGCCGTTAGCGGCTCGGCTTTTAGTTCTAGCATAGAGTTATCCTTGAAAGCTAACCTTGAGATATATCTCAGTCGAGGGCAGGCCTACGAGGAGGCGCTGTGAACCCATCCTTGGGCGCTACCTACCCCATCTGACCGCCATGGATGGCGGAAATGCCGAGATTGCAGGGATGCACTTCTCGGCCATGGCGTAGAACCTCCTCTTCGGCCTGCCCTCGCCTTCTTATCGTGCACTTAGGCGAAGAGAGGCATGGCGATTAACATCTTTGTACAACAGGTACCTAAATGGCCCTGGGCCAGCGGCGTAGCAGGCCTGGGGACAGAAGGCGCGTAGCCACATAAAATCCCCAGCTTCTACTTCTACCCAGTTTTGATTCAGGTGGTAAACCGCTTTACCTTCGAGCACGTAAAGGCCGTGTTCCATGACATGGGTTTCATCAAAAGGAATCACGCCACCGGGCTGGAAGGTCACGATATTAACGTGCATATCGTGGCGAACATCCGCAGGGTCGACAAAGCGCGTGGTGGCCCAGCGCCCTTCAGTGCCCGGCATTTCGATGGGGGCAATGTCCTGCTCGTTGGTGACAAACGCCTGTGGTACCTCAAGCCCTTCCACAAACTCATAGGCCTTGCGTACCCAGTGGAAACGTACCGGCGCGTTAGACTCGTTGCGCACCTGCCACGAACTGCCCGGAGGAATAAACGCGTAGCCGCCGGGCTGCAGGGTGTGGCGCTCACCTGACAAAGTAAGCGTTAACTCACCTTCCACAATAAACAGCACGCCTTCCGCCTGGGGATCAGGCTCAGGCTTATCGCTGCCGCCCTGGGGCTGGACTTCCATAATGTACTGGGAGAATGTCTCGGCGAATCCTGACAACGGCCGCGCCAGCACCCATAGCCGCGTGCCTTCCCAGAACGGCAGATTGCTGGTGACGATATCGCGCATCACGCCTTTGGGGATCAGCGCATACGCTTCAGTGAATACGGCGCGATCAGCGGTGATTTGCGTTTGCGGCGGGTGCCCGCCGGTGGGGGCGTAGTAGTTAGCTGGCATTTTTAAACCTATTTGACTTAGTAAACACACTCGTTACTCATCTTGTATACAAGATTAGCGAACCACAATAAAGCGATCTTTAGCGCGATCTTTAGCAAAGGCCTTGTGAAACACTCCTCCCAATAGTAACTTCTTTAGAAACTTTCGTTTCACAATTCTAAGATCATACGAGCATGTCCAAAAACAGCAACCTCGGCGCGGCGTGACGCCCGCTAACCGCTGCTCAGGTCAGCTACTTATAACAAACGCGAGGCATAGCATGTCCCAACACACCCCCTCTTCCCCAGATAGCCCAGCGCCCAAGAAAAGCTGGTGTCGGATCCCTGATATCTACGCGGTGCTGTTTGTTTTTATCGCCTTGGCGGCGATAGCGACGCATTTTGTGCCAGCCGGGCAGTTCGAGCGTGTGCCTGGCCCGAATGGGCGTATCACTATTGACCCAACCTCTTATGAACAGATCGCTTCCTCACCGATTGGTATCGTCGACTTTATGCTGGCGATCCCTAATGGCTTGATGAGTGCCGGCGAAGTTGTCTTTTTCACCTTCATGATCGGCGGTATGTTTATGGTGCTAAGGCGCACCGGGATTATTGAAATAGGGGTGGATAAGCTAACGCGCCGCTTTGCGCGACAGAGCCTGCTCACTATCCCCGTGTTGATGACGGTTTTTGCCCTAATCGCCACGGTAATCGGTACCCAGGAATTGGCGCTGGTCTATGTGCCAGTCATCCTTCCATTGATGATTGCCTTGCGCTTTGATTCAGTCACCGCCGCGGCGGTGGCACTTTGTGCTACCACGGTCGGTTTCACCACGGGGGTGCTCAACCCCATCAATACCGGCCTTGGGCAGCAACTCTCAGATCTTCCTCTCTACTCCGGTTATGGCTTGCGCGCCATGGCGTTTGTGGTGATGTTAGCCGCGGCCATTTTCTTCGTTATGCGTTACGCCCGCAGGGTGCGCCAGACACCTTCGCTTAGCCTGCTGAGCAGTGACACTAGCGAATCCGAAAAACGCTCGCTTTATCAACATGCTGACAATAGCCCTGCCTTAATCGCCAGCGTTCGCCAGAAGTTGGCTGCCATCGCCACCTTCGCCTTCTTCGCGGTACTCGTTTATGGCGTGCTGCAACAAGGCTGGTTCATGATGGAAATGGCCGGCCTGTTTATCATCATGGGCATCGTAGTTGGCCTTATTGCGGGTCTCGATACCGATGAAATATGCGCAGGCTTCAACCAGGGCTTCCGAGACGTGCTGGTCGGCGCCATGATCGCCGGCGTCGCCCGGGGCGTTGCCGTGATGCTGGAAGATGGCCAGATCATGGACACGCTGGTGTTTGGACTTGGCAACCTTGTTGGAGGCCTGCCCACTCTGCTGTCGGCGATTGGCATGTTCTTCGCCCAGCTAGGCTTCAATTTCATTGTCCCCTCCGGTAGCGGCCAGGCCCTGGTC
The DNA here is from genome assembly GCF_002211105.1 of Halomonas campaniensis. GTDB lineage: Bacteria > Pseudomonadota > Gammaproteobacteria > Pseudomonadales > Halomonadaceae > Vreelandella > Vreelandella campaniensis_A. Next base: position 159,937 of record NZ_JPUA01000010.1, read on the forward strand.
ACCATGCCGCTGATGGCACCGCTCTCCGACATCATCGGCGTTACCCGCCAAACGGCGGTGCTAGCCTTCCAGCTTGGCGATGGCATCGGCAATATTCTCTATCCAACATCAGGCTACTTTATGGCGACCCTGGCGCTGGCAGGTGTGCCGTGGCAAAAGTGGGTCAAATTCTTCTTCCCACTTTTTTGCGTCTGGATAGTGATTGCCCTGGGCTTTCTTATTTTCGCCCAGGCAACCCAGTGGACCGGCTAGAGCACGGCAGAGATAAACTGTTTTAGCTCCGGCGTTTGTGGGTTGCTGAATAGCTCGCTGGGGGCGCCCTCTTCATGGATGCGCCCCTGGTGCATAAACACCACACGGTCGGCAACGTCACGGGCAAAGCTCATTTCGTGGGTGACTAGAATCAGCGTCATACCCTCTTTTGCCAACGCTTCGAGCACGCGCAGCACTTCCCCGACCAGCTCAGGGTCAAGGGCTGACGTCACCTCATCGCAGAGCATTACCTTGGGGCGCATGGCCAGTGCCCTGGCAATCGCCACCCGCTGCTGCTGCCCACCGGAAAGCTGCGCCGGGTAGGCATCGTATTTGTCGGAGAGCCCCACTTTCTCGAGCACTTCGCGGGCGACTTTCTCGACCTCGGCTTTCACCTCGCCACGCACCACCAGCGGCGCCAGGCAGACATTTTCCCCCACGGTTTTATGGGGAAACAGGTTAAAGCTTTGGAATACCATGCCGACGTTTTCACTCAGCTCTTTAGGCGACATTGACGCCGCATCCAGCTGCTTATCGGCAATGGTGATCTGGCCGCTGTCATGCTTTTCCAGCTGATTCAGGCAGCGCAGCAGGGTACTTTTACCCGAGCCACTGCGACCAATAATCGCCACCACTTCGCCTTGGGCAACCGAAAGGTTAATGCCTTTCAGCACTTCCAGGTCGCCAAAGGCTTTATGCACGTTATCAACGTAAACCAGCGTCATAGAGCTTTTTCTCCAGATAGCGCGCGTAGCAGGAAAGGGGGTAGCACAGCGCGAAGTAAAGCAGCGCCACAAGGGCAAAAATGGTGAAGGGTTCGAAGGTGGCGTTATTTAGCATGGTGCCCGCCTTGGTCAGCTCGACAAAGCCAATGATGGAGGCCAGCGCCGTGCCTTTGATGACCTGTACCGAGAAACCCAAGGTAGGCGGAATCGAAAGCCGCAGCGCCTGAGGCAGAATCACATGGCGCATGGTCTGGAAGTAGTTCATGCCCAGCACCCGCGCCGCATGCCACTGCCCTTTGGCCACTGCTTCCAAGCAGCCGCGCCAGATGTCACATAGGAAGGCACTGGTAAACAGCGTCAACGCAATAGAAGCCGCCAGCCAGGCAGAGATCGGATGCCCCATGGCGGCAGCACCAAAGAAGATCAAGAACAGCTGCATCAACAGCGGCGTACCTTGGAACAGGTCGACATAGAGAGACGTTAAGCGCTGCAGCCAGCGGTTGCTGGAGAGGCGCATAAAGGTCAACAGCAGCCCCACCGTCGCACCGCCCACAAAGGCAATCAGCGACAGCACAACGGTCCAGCGGGTTGCCAGCAGCAGGTTGCGCAGAATGTCCCAGAAGGTGAACTCAATCATCGCTGTTCTCCTTGCTGATAGGCGAATACCCGCTTGCCCACCAGCATAAAGCTGCGCCGCATGCCGAAGGCAAGGAGCAAATAGACCAGCGTGATCAGCAGGTAGACTTCAAAGCTGCGGAAGTTGCGGGACTGGATAAAGTTAGCGGCATAGGTGAGATCGAATACCGAAATCTGCGACACCACCGCCGAACCCAGCATCACAATGATGGACTGACTGATCAGTGCCGGGTAAACCCGCGCAAAGGCAGGCACCAGCACGATATGGCGATAGCTTTGCAGCGTGGTCATGCCCAGTGCACGACCGGCTTCCAACTGCCCCTTGGCCGTGGCACTAATACCGGCGCGTAAGATCTCGGCGCTGTAAGCGGCCAGGTTGAGCGTCATGGCAATAAACGCCGCGGTAATGGCGTCAATTTTAATGCCGAGCCCCGGTAGCCCGAAGAAAATAAAAAACAACTGCACAATAAAGGGCGTGTTGCGGGTCACTTCGACGTAGCCGCCTAGCCCCCAGCGCACCCATGGCTGTGCGTTGACACGTAAATACGCCACTGCCACCGCCAGCGCTAGCCCCGTCAAAGTGGTCACCACGGTCAAAATGACCGTGGTGGTAAGACCTTTGAGAAGCTGACTGACGTAGGGCAACAGGGTAAGGAAATCGAGTGTTGGCCCCATGCTAAGCCTCAGCTACCGAAGTTTTCAGGCAGGTCGGCGCTGAACCAGCGCTGAGATAGCTCGTTCAAGGTGCCATCTTCCAGGCCTTGGGCAATCAGACGATTTACTTCTTCCATTAGCGCTGGCTCGTTTTTATTCATGCCCACGTAGCAGGGGGAGTCTTTGAGCTGGTAAATCAGCGAAGGCGCACGGTCGCTGTTGCGCTCGGCGATCTCGGCGGCGACTACGTTACCGGTGGCCACGTAATCGACCTGGCCGGAAAGGAACGCAGAAATGGTAGTGGCATTATCTTCAAAGCGCTGCACCGTGGTGGAGTCTGGGGCAATCTCAGAAAGCTCCATATCCTCCACGGCACCGCGGGTCACACCGATGGTTTTGTCGGCCAAGCCTTCCGGGCCATCCACGCTTTCATCTTGATCGGCGCTGAATACGCCCAGAAAGAACGGCGCATAAGCGTCGGAGAAGTCGATTGCCGCTTCACGCTCAGGGTTTTTACCCAGGCTAGAGATCACCAAATCCGCCTGCCCAGTTTGCAAATAGGGGATACGGTTAGCGCTGGTAACGGGAATCAGCTCTAGCTCAACGCCCATTTCATCAGCGAGGTATTGCGCCATATCAATATCGTAGCCGCGGGGCTGCAGGTCGGTACCTACCGAGCCAAAAGGCGGGAAATCTTGCGGGACAGCGACCCGGATGGTGCCGCGTGATTCGATATCCTCTAGCGCATCCGCCTGAACGTTTGGGCTAGCGGTAATAGCACCGAGGGCACCGAGGGCAACGACGGCACTCAGCCCTGTGGCTAAAACACCGGACTGTAGGCGTTTGAACTGGCTAGAAAAAGAGTGATTGAAGCGGCGCGATAGCGATTTCATGGTGTTCTCCTAATAAGAGCAACCTGACAAGGGCATGTCGTTCAGTCAGTAGCCGTAGCGGTATTAGTTAGGGATGCAGAGCGAGTGAAAGCTTTGTTGCATAAAATCTAACAAAGAAACTTTCGTTTCACCCGATCACCTAATAGCAACAGCGATACCAGAAGTAGCTAACATTTTTTAGAACAGCAGCTTAGCGGGCACGCGAAGCCACAACGCAGCGATTGCCGCGCTGAGAAGAGGATTTAAAAGGAGAGAGATGCAATGTGTTGGTGCAGTTTTCATCCACCAACAGGACGAGATGCACCATGAAAGGAGGTCTAGCCTATTGAGCGCTCCAATCCACGCTCATAGTCGGCGCTTCCAGCTCGCTAAGCTCAGAGTAAACTTCACTGATCGCGCTGATTCGCTCTCGACCTTCGGCAAGACGACGGTGCAGTAAACCGTTGGCAATCAGGCAGATCAGGCTATTGGCAGCGGCGTAGCTATCAAACGCCGAGAGGCTTTCCAGCGGCGTTTCAAAAAACCACGTTACCTGTGAGGCGAAATTGACCGCGGTGGGGTCAGCCAGCAAGGCTACCTTGGCAGGTGAGCGCTCAAGTGCATTGATTAGCGAAGCAAAGGCCGCTGGACGGCGGCGAAAACCAAACAGCACCACCACATCCTGCTCGGTGAGATCGACAATCTCTTCCGCTAACGACTGATTAGGGTGAGGCACCACTCGCACCTGGGTGCGCGCCTGAATCAACTGCTGGCGAAAGTGCAGCGCTAGCGGGTAGCTGTTACGAAAACCGATCACGACCACATGACGCGCGCTATCCAACCGCTCTACCAGTGCAGCAAATTGATCCGCCGCAATGCCGTTCAAGCAGCGCTGCAGGTTATCCTGCTCCCGCTGCAAATGGCGCTGGAACGGCGCCCCGACCTCTTCCTGCATGGCGTTGGGGTCGATCACCAACGGCACGCCCAGGTTACGTAGCTGGCGGGCGTGGTCTTTAACGGTGCGATAGCTCTCAAACCCCAGCCGCTTGAATAGGCGGCTAACCGTCGATTTGGATACCCCGGTCAAACGCGCCAAATCAGCGGCGCTATACACCGCTAGATCATCAAAGTGATCGAGGATAAAGCTCGCCACCCGCTGCTCCTGGGCAGTTAGCGCGTCAAACTGGGCGGTAATTCGCTGTCCGATATGCGGCGTCATAGCATCCTATTAAGCTACTTTATTAACGAGTGGCAGGGTGGTGCTCTGCCCAGTGACGGGCAATATCAACCCGCCGAGCCACCCAAACGCGGTCATGGGTTTCGATGTAATCCAAGAAGCGCTGCAGCGCGCGAAAACGACCGGGACGGCCCAACAAGCGACAATGCATGCCTATTGATAACATTTTGGGCGCCTCCTCCCCTTCTGCGTAAAGTACATCAAAGGCATCGCGCAGGTAGGTAAAGAAGTGATCCGCCGTATTGAAACCTTGCGGCGCGGCAAAGCGCATATCGTTGCTATCCAGCGTGTAGGGCACAATCAGGTGGTTGTGGTCACTGCCCTGACTATCGGTCACCTGCGTCCAGAAAGGCAAGTCGTCGCCGTAGTAGTCGCTATCGTAAAGGAAACCGCCTTCATCGAGTACTAAACGCCGGGTGTTGGGACTATCGCGACCGGTGTACCAGCCTTGAGGTTTTTCGCCGTAAAGGCGCTGAAAAATCTCCATGGCCTGCTGTAGATGCTCACGCTCAACGTGCTCAGGCACTTCCTGATAGTGAATCCAGCGGTAGCCGTGGCAGGCGATCTCGTGACCCAGTTCTTTAAAGGCCATAGCCACATCCGGATTGCGCTCCAGCGCCATGGCAACGCCAAACACCGTAAGCGGCAAACCGCGTTTTTCAAACTCGCGCAGAATGCGCCACACCCCGGCACGGGAGCCATACTCGTAGATCGACTCCATGCTCAAGTGGCGATCCGGGTAAGCCGGTGCGCCGATGATTTCCGACAGGAACTGCTCAGAGCCTGAGTCACCGTGCAACACGCAGTTTTCGCCGCCCTCCTCGTAGTTGAGCACAAACTGAACGGCAATTTTGGCCTTGTTGGGCCAGTTGGCATGGGGCGGGTTGCGTCCATAACCGATTAAATCGCGGGGATAGTGCCCCTTAGGTGATGACGACATAGCGAGCTCCTTGATTCATACAAACCATTCATACAAAACCATTCATACAAACCTGGGCAGATCACTGGCAAATAGCCGCCCAGTAATACACAAAATAATTTGTATACAAAATAGCGACATTCATAGCCTACCGCAACGCGGTCGACCGCTAATCCCCTGACCCTAATAGCGTTTCTCAATTTAAAAGGCGTTAAGCCATTGAATCCTGAACAAATGGTCAAGTTTTCTCAGCCGCTTTTTTATCGCCGATTGCTGGTTAGCCCCTTGCGTCACGAAAAAAACCGCCCTATTTTTGTATACAAGAAATGCCATATTGTTTACACACGGAATACCTATCGTGCATATACGCATTATTAACCCCAACACCACGGCCTCCATGACCGCTGCTATGGGGCAGGCAGCACAGCAGCAGGCGGGGCCTGGCACCACGGTTAGCGCTTCACAGCCGGACGCTGGCCCGGTTTCGATAGAAAGCCATTTTGACGAAGCGATCAGCGCGGTAGGGGTTGCCGAAGAGGTGCTTAAAGGCGAACGCGAAGGCGGCATCGATGCCTACGTGGTGGCCTGTTTCGGCGATCCGGGCTTGCTCGCTGCCCGCGAACTCACCCGCGCACCGGTGATTGGCATTGCCGAAGCGGCGTTTCATCTCGCCACCCTGGTGAGCACCCGTTTTTCTATTGTGACCACCTTGGGCCGCACCGGCATTATCGCCGAGCACCTGTTGCAACAGTACGGCTTTAGCCACCACTGCCGTCGTATACGTGCTGCGGAAATCCCGGTGTTGGATCTTGAGCATCACCCTGACGCGGCGTTTACCCGCATTGTTGAAGAGTGCTGCCGCGCCAGGGATGAAGATGGCATTGGCGCCATCGTTTTAGGCTGCGGCGGTATGGCGAATTTGACTCAGGAGATCAGTCGCGAAGTGGGCCTGCCGGTAGTGGAAGGAGTCACCGCCGCGCTGAAACTGGCGGAGTCACTGGTCAGTCTGGGTCTACATACCAGTAAGCATGGAGACCTTGCCTACCCGCGACCAAAGACCTTCACGGGTAAGTTTTCCGAGCTTTCTGACCTTGCACTACCGCTTAAGTCATAACCGCTATAAAAAAACAGTCATGACTTCAAACATTTAATAACAAACGAATAGCAACACGAACGTCCAATAGCACGCCACGCCGCAAGCGTTGCCTGGGGATTCCAAATACCCAAGCTGCCAATAAAACCGATAATCTTGCGAGGACGACATCATGAGCGCTTCACCCTCGGCTCTTGCGTCAGAAGAACGATCCGATGACGGATCAAAAGCACTAGGGGCAGAAAGCCTGGCCCCACAACACACCCGGATTATGGGGCGAGGCTCCTATTTTCTGGCGTGGTTCGGCGGCTGCGTTTCCATCGGCACCTTTGCCATGGGCTCAAGCGTGGTCGGCACCCTGAACCTGTTACAAGCCACCCTGGCCATTGCCATCGGCTGCTTTGTGATCGGTATTGCCCTGGCCATTAACGGGGCCGCGGGCTACAAGTACGGCATTCCGTTTATGGTGCAAGCGCGCAGCGCGTTCGGCTTTACGGGCACGCGCTTACCGGGCTTGGTACGCGCAGTGCCAGCGGTAGTGTGGTACGGCTTTCAAAGCTGGATTGGCGCCGGGGCACTCAATATGGTGTCAGCCACCCTGTTCGGCTTCGACAACCTTATCTTCTACTTTATTACCTTCCAGTTTCTGCAAATTGGTCTTTCGGTAATGGGCTTCCAGGGCATCAAGTGGTTAGAGAATATCGGCAGCGCCTTTATCCTCGCCTCATTGATGTACATGTTCTACGCCACGGTGCAGCGCTATGGCGATGAACTTTCCGCTAGCCTGCTGACCATGGAAGGCTCCTGGGGCATGCCCTTCTGGGGCGCGACCATGCTCTTTTTGGGCATCTACAGCACCATGATGCTTAACGTTAGCGACTACTCCCGCGAGCATAAAAAGGGCACGGCGCAGAGCCTGCTGACCACTATCTACGCCATGTCGATTCTGCCCTGCACGCTGTTTATGGGCTTGATCGGCTATATGGTTTCGCAAGCCACTGGCACCGCTGACCCTATCCAGGTGTTCGCCAACGCCGTGGACAACACCCCGCTGTTAATGACCACCCTGCTGTTCATCGCCTTTGCCCAGGTCACCACCAACGTGCTCAACAATGTGGTACCGCCCACCTACGTGCTGATGGATGTATTCAAGATCAAGTTTTCGGTCGCCACGGTGATCGTTGGCTTGCTGGCCTTCGCCACCTTCCCCTGGAAGTTGGTGCAACCGGGCTCTGCGGCAGGTCTGCAGCTATTTGTGCAGACTTACTCCGCCTTTTTAGGCCCCATCTTCGCCATTCTGGTGGTCGATTATTATGTGATTCGCCGCCGCACGCTGGATATCAATAAGCTGTATGACGCCAACGGCCCCTACCAAGGCGTGAACTTAGCCGCTTTCATCGCCACGGCGGTGGGCATTGTGGCGGCGCTCTCTTTCTCGGCGATCTCGTGGTACGCCAGCCTGATACCCGCAGGTGTTACCTACTACCTGCTTATGAAGTACTGGGCTCCCTGCCAGCGCTTTAGCCAGTAACTCCATTCGGCAACCGAAGAGCGAATAAGATGAAAGAGAGTAACGACGTTAGTGACCTGGATATCAAACACATCGATCCCACGCTCTATAACGAGGATCTTGCGCCGCTTAAACCCCAGGATCGTAACTGGGGCGCGTTTGAGATATTTAACGTTTGGTCTAATGATATCCAGAGCCTGTTTGGTTACACCCTGGCGGCCTCGCTGTTTTTAACCTACGGCCTGAACGGCTGGGCGGTCATGGCGGCGATTATTCTGGCGGGCGTGATCGTAATGTTTCTGGTCAACCTCACCGGTAAGCCCAGCGTTAAATACGGCATTCCTTTTCCGGTCATGGTGCGCGCCAGCATGGGCGTCCGCGGCGCCAACCTACCCGCGATGCTGCGCGCCATCGTGGGGATCTTTTGGTACGGCGTGCAAACCTACTTCGCCTCCACCGCCGTCACCCTACTGATTACGGCGTTTTTTGGCGCAGGCAATGGCAGCACCTTCCTGGGGCTTTCCGGTGTGGCTTGGGTGTCGTTTGTGATTGTGTGGCTGTTTCAAATCGCGATTTTCTGGCAAGGCATTGAGCGCATTAAGCACTTCCTCAACTGGGCGGGCCCGCTGGTCTACGTGGTGATGTTGGTGCTGATGATCATTGTTTGGTATCAAGCGGGCAGTGAGCTGATCCCCGCCATTGGCACCATTTTCAGCGGTGGCAGTGAGACCAGCGGTAGTTCAATCGCGGCCTTTATGGCAATTGTGGGCACCATGGTGGCGTACTTTGCAGCAGTGGTAATCAACTTCGGTGACTTCACCCGCTTTGTAAAAACCGAACGCCAGATGAAGCTCGGCAACCTGTCGGGCTTACCGCTGAACGTGGCGTTCTTCTCGTTTATCGCGTTGATTATTACCGCCGGTACGCTGGTGCTATTTGGCGAGGCGCTGACCAACCCCGCCGATATCGTTGAGCGAGTGGATTCGCTGCCCCTGACGATTGTCGCCGCACTAACCTTCTTCGCCGCCACGGTAGGCATCAACCTGGTCGCCAACTTTATTCCCCCCGCCTACGACTTGGCCAATCTTTTTCCCAGCAAAATCAGTTTTAAAATGGGCGGCCTGATTACCGCGGTGATTGCGTTCTTTGTCGGCGCACTATGGCTTTCAGTCATCAGCCAGATTGGTGTGCCCGGCTTTGTAAATGCGCTAGGCGCCATCGTCGCGCCCTTCTACGGCATTATCGTGGTCGACTACTACCTGATTAAGCGCCAGCACCTGAACATGCAGGAGCTCTTCTCATCAGCACCGGGCAGCGCCTACTACTACGTAAACGGCTGGAACACCCGCGCCCTTATCGCCTTTGGCGTGGCAGCGCTGTTCTCGCTTTCTACCGTATTAGTACCCGCACTATCCAGCCTGGGCGGCTACGGCTGGCTGATTGGTGCGGGTCTGGGTGGGCTGTTCTACTACGGTTTGATGCGGCAGTTTAAGGCTGCGCCTGCATATGTTGAGCAGAAGGAAAGTTAAGTAAAATTCGACACTAAAGGTTCAAAGCTACCGAAGCACGAGGGGGAAAGAGTCAATTATTTTCAGAACCGCCGGGCTAAGCCCGGCGATATTAATACCACTGAGCCAACTCAAAAGCAGATGTCTACTAATCCACATAGAACCAACACCTTCACCAATATCCTGCGATATTATTTATGGAGTACTATCTTTACATCCTGTATCGCCCCAATTGCGCCATCAGCAAAGCGGATTGTCGCCAGTACGTAGGAGTCTGTGGCATAGCTGTTCAAATAACAATCTACTTCGATACGATCACCATTATTAATCCAGCTTAGCCGGGCTTTTCAATATTTGGGGAAGTTAAAAGTAATATAGCTAAATGACCCGCCAGCCTGGCAATCTAGCCTTAGGCTTAAAGAAATGTAAGCCATCTCTTACAAAAACACTTTTTACATAGATTCAGGTCAATCGAAGCTGAAAATTTCAGGTAGCATACGAATACCATAAAGAGAGATGAGCCGATACATAAGATAGGCCATCCCGGCGAGTGATAGATTGGTTAGAGATCACTGGAAGCTCTAGCCGAAGGTAAATCCTCTCTTCTCGTGAATCGTCATTGGCATTACCTATTGCTTGCCCTCAAGATATTGAGGGAAAACGCTCTTTGGGATTAACCAGCCGCTTGGGGTCGCCAGGATGGCCCGCCTAGCGTATACACCACTTTCTGCATCACCACAGTCAGCCAACTTAACCGGGCGCTTAATTACCTTTGTATCGTTTTTTTGCCTGCAATACCTACTACGTAAGGCGAGTGCATGTTTCTGGATGCCTTTTTAAATAGCTACCAAAAGACTAGGAAGTGCTCCAATAATTTTCCTAAGACCTGAATTCAACTAATAAGTGCAGCACCTGCGGTTTCTAGTGCTCTTGAGTATTCACCTAAGAACA
>NZ_JPUA01000011.1:0-33292 GCF_002211105.1 Halomonas campaniensis
CTCAGTTGGTAGAGCAAATGACTGTTAATCATTGGGTCGCAGGTTCGAGTCCTGCTCGAGGAGCCATTTAGCTTTCCGTACTACTCCTTTCCTTTTTTGTTTCCCGTTGCTACCTATAGCGTCAGGGTGTTTTGTCGTCTCTGTCTGTTGCGTAACAGTGGTGCTTACCGCTAGCGACGGTTGTGACGTAAACTACAGACAGTGCATAGATGGTTAATCAGTCTGGGGCCTTTATGGTGGGTAAAGTAAATACACCGCAAGCCTTGCAGGTGTTTAAATGTTTAAGCGATGAAACGCGCTTGATGTTGGTGCTTCTGGTGTCTCAAGAGCAAGAGCTGTGCGTATGTGAAATGACCCATGCGCTGCAGGAGTCGCAACCTAAAGTGTCGCGCCACTTGGCGCAGCTGCGTCAGTGCGGGCTACTGAGTGACCAGCGCGAAGGCCAGTGGGTCTATTATCGGCTTGCACCAAAGCTACCTGCATGGGCGCTTGAGATTATTCGCGCGGGAAGTCAGGGCAGTGCCGTTCAGTTAGCGGCGCTCACTAGGCGTTTAACTAAAATGGGTGATCGGCCGACGCGTCTTGCCGCGTTGTGTTGAAGGCCTCAGGTTGAAGCCCTCAGGTTTAAAACGTGCAGGTAAAAATAAAAACGCAGCCCCTTTGATGAAGGGGCTGCGTTATTTGGAGTTAAGCGTTGGTTAGCGCTTTGCGGCTAGCCGCTGAGCGTTCTGAAGGTGGGCATAGTCGAGCAGGATCTCGGCTGATTCGAGTACGTACGCACGATCTACAGCCAGCGCCTCATCCTCATCGCTTTCGGTGTTTTGCGAGATTTCGGTATCACCGGTCTCTTCCGGTGCTCCCTCGGTGACATCTGTCCGGGCGTCCATCCACTCATCCAGTTCCTCAAGGCCCAGTGCGCGGCGGCGTTGGTTTTCCAGGGAGAGCTGCTCGGCTTCCTGGGCTTCCATTTCGCGCTTACGCTGCTCGCGGTTTAAGCTCACGCTGGTGTGCTGCTCGCGTAGCTGGCGGGCCAGCGTGGACTGACGCTCTAAATAGCGGAAGTTAGCGTTGTCCTGAGCGCGTGTATCGTGCTGGGCAATCAGCTTGTCCAACACCGTTTCGGGTTCGCCATAGCGGCGGTATTGAACGTTCTGAACAGTGTCCCAGGCCAGGGCGTTGTCCAGGCTGCTTTCACCGATACGCTCGGGGTCAATCAGGCTGGGGAAGTCGATATCCGGCTCAACGCCACGGTTCTGGGTGCTGTCGCCGGAAATACGATAGAACTTGGCGCGGGTTAGCTTGATTTGTCCATGGCTCAGGTCGTTAAGCGTCTGCACCGTGCCTTTGCCAAAGGTGGGTGTGCCCAGTACCAGGCCGCGACCATAGTCTTGAATGGCACCGGCAAAGATCTCTGAAGCGGAGGCAGAGAGGCGATTCACCAGCACCCCTAGTGGGCCGTCATAGAGCGTACCGGCTTCGCTGTCACCATACAGCTGAATACGGCCCTGGGCATCACGCACTTGTACGGTGGGGCCGCGATCAATAAACAGGCCAATAAGTGAGTTGGCTTCCTGCAGTGCGCCGCCGCCGTTGTTGCGCAGGTCAAGTACGATACCTTCCACACCCTCTTCTTTAAGCCGTTCGACTTCCTTGGCAACATCACGAGTAGTGCTGCGATACTCTTCTTCGCCCGCTTGCCAAGCGTCAAAATCAACGTAGAAAGTAGGGATATTAATCACCCCAAGGCGGTGAGGTTCGCCGTCGCGCTCGACTTCAATCACTTCACCGTGAGCGGCTTGATCTTCAAGGCTGACGGTGTCGCGGGTAATCTCAACGGTCTGGGAGCGCGTCATATCCACCGCTTGGGCGGGCACCACGTCCAAACGAACCACGGAGCCTTTGGGGCCACGGATCAGATCCACCACGTTGTCCAGGCGCATGCCGACCACATTGACCATCTCGCCCTCTTCCTGGCCTACAGCGATGATGCGATCCGCTGGCTCAAGCACGCCTGCGCGCTCTGCAGGGCCGCCAGGCACAAGGCTGGAGACTTTGACATATTCACCGTCCGACTGAAGTAGGGCGCCAATACCTTCAAGGGAGAGGCTCATCTGAATATCGAAAGATTCGCCCTGGCGGGGGGAGAGGTAGCCAGTATGTGGGTCGATACTGCTAGTAACGGCTGCCATCAGTACGCCAAATACATCCTCAGACTCGGTTTGCTCCAGCCGTGTTAGTTGGCCTTCATAGCGTTGGCGCAGGTTGTCTTCAATCTGTTCGCTATCCTGGTCGGTCAGGGCAAGCGTTAAAGCGTCGTTTTTAAGCCGCTTGCGCCATAACTCGTCAAGCTCGCTTTGCCGGGATGCCCAGGGGGACTCTTCACGATCAATTTCTAAACGCTCATTGCTTTCGAAATCGAAATCAAGGCCTTCGTCCAACTGCGCAAGCAGCGACTCAAGGCGCGCCCGCTGGCGCTCACTGAAAGCGTTATAGAGGTTAAACGCATCATCCAGCTCGCCATTGAAAAGGGCGTCTGCCATGCCCGTCTCTAAGTGACGATAGGGCTCGATGTCGCTGCGTAGTAGGTAGGCGCGCTGGCCATCCAGAATGTCCAGATAGCGTTGGAAAGCGTCCTGCGACCACGCTTCGTCAAAAGTAATATCAGCATAGTGGCCGTAGCGGAGCGAGTCCGCAATTTCCACTGCCGCCTGGCGTTGTTCATCGGTCGGTTCAAGTTGCGCGAAGGCGGCTGGGCTGGTAACAACCAGCATGACAGCCAGGGCGACCGAACGCGAAAGCGTTGCAAACAAGCTCATCAGTCAAGCTCTCCCGGATTTGTGTACACTCATTCTTCCCTAGACTCGCATATGACCCATGAGTTGCGTAGGTCGAGGGAGTATTGTAGCAGGTCACCTGCGCTATGAGACTCAATCATTACTGTTATGAGGATTTCCATGTCCGAGACTTTCAACGCTGATCGTTTAACGCGGTTATGCGATTTTCTGCGCCAGTCACCGACCCCTTGGCACGCTGCCAGTAATATGGCCGCGCGATTGGAGCAAGCCGGTTTTCAGCGGCTGGAAGAGAAGGCTAGTTGGCAGCTAACGCCAGGCAAGCGCTACTACGTCACCCGTAATGACTCCTCAATTATTGCATTTCAACTGCCTGAGTCTGAATTAACGGCGCTGCGGATGATGGGGGCTCACACCGATAGTCCGGGCCTGCACCTAAAGCCCAACGCTACTCAGTGTTCAGCTGGTTGGCTGCAGATGGGCGTGCAGGTATACGGCGGTGTTTTATTGGCGCCGTGGTTTGATCGTGATCTTGGGTTGGCGGGGCGAGTGTATGTGCGCCATGCCGATGGCCGCTTGGAAAGTGTGTTGCTCAATATCGACAGGGCGATTGCCATGGTGCCAAGCCTGGCGATTCACCTGGATCGTGATGTCAATGCTGGCCGTCAGATTAATCCGCAGACGCAGATGGCGCCGGTGTTAATGCAGAGCGACTCTGCCACTTTGGAGCAGCTGTTGGCGCAGTGGGTGGAAGAGCAGCATGGGCTGCGTGCTGTGGAGATAGTTGATTTCGAATTAGCCTTTTACGACGTTCAGCCACCCTCCTTGGTGGGCGTGAAGCAAGAGCTGGTAGCGAGTGCCCGACTGGATAACCTGCTCTCCTGCTTTATAGGTTTAGAAGCGCTGCTTGCTTGCGATGGCAGCCAGGGCGCTTTGTTGGTGGCTAACGATCACGAGGAGGTCGGCAGTGCCAGTGCCTGTGGTGCTCAAGGCCCATTCTTGGCGGATGTGCTAAAGCGCATTAATGGCCAAGTGGGCAAGGGGGGCGACGAGTCGCTGATTCAACTGATTCAGTCGTCGCTGATGATCTCTTGCGATAACGCCCACGCGCTCCACCCTAACTTTCGCGACAAGCACGATGAGCGCCATGGCCCAGCGATTAACGGTGGCCCAGTGGTCAAAGTGAATGCGAGCCAGCGTTACGCTACCAATAGTGTCACTGGCGCGCTGTTTCGCGATGTGTGTCGTGAGGCTGACGTACCCGTGCAGTCGTTTGTGACCCGGGCGGATATGGGCTGCGGAAGTACGATTGGCCCGATTACCGCCACCGAGTTGGGTGTGCCCACTATTGATGTGGGAGTGCCTCAATGGGCGATGCATTCGATTCGGGAAACCGCGGGTACTAAAGATGTTGAGTATCTCACCCGTGCTCTAACGCAATTTTTAAACCGCCCGACATTAAGCTAATCTAAGTAAATAGGTGAATTTTATTTAGTAGCAGAGTTTGGCAACATAAAAAAGCCCGCTAATAAAATTAGCGGGCTTTTAATATGCTTGGTGGCTACGCCCTGATTTGAACAGGGGACCCCATCATTATGAGTGATGTGCTCTAACCAGCTGAGCTACGTAGCCTTTCAACGGGGGCGAATGATACTGATAACCCCGTCTTTCGTCAATCTTTTATTGTCGTAAGTTTACTGGCTGCTGATTACACATTAAAACGGAAGTGCACTACATCGCCATCTTTCACAATGTACTCTTTGCCTTCCAAGCGCCACTTACCGGCGTCTTTGGCTGCCTGTTCGCCGCCTAGCGATACGAAATCCTCGTAGGCCACCACTTCAGCGCGGATAAAGCCTTTTTGGAAGTCGGTGTGAATCACGCCTGCGGCTTCTGGGGCCGTGGCGCCCTCTTTGACTGTCCATGCGCGCACTTCTTTAACACCGGCCGTGAAGTAGGTTTGTAGGCCTAGCAGTGAGTAGCCCGCGCGAATCACGCGATCAAGACCTGGCTCATCCATGCCCATCTCGGTTAAGAACATTGAGCGCTCTTCGTCATCCAGCTCGGCGATTTCGGCTTCCAGCTGGTTGCATACGGGCACTACCAGTGCGCCTTCCTCAGCGGCGATTTCATTAACAATATCCAGGTAGGGATTGTTCTCAAAACCATCTTCATTGACGTTGGCGATATACATGGTCGGCTTCAGCGTCAAAAAACCGAAGCTTTTCACTTGGCGCTGCTCTTCTTCGCTTAAACCAAAGCTGCGTAGCGGCAAGCCTTCCGCAACGTGGGGCTGGATACGGTCAAGAATTGCCTTGGTGGCAATGGCATCTTTGTCGCCCCCCTTCACCGAGCGAACCAGGCGCTGGCTGGCTTTTTCGACGGTATCCAGGTCGGCCAGCGCCAACTCTAAATTGATCGTTTCGATATCGGCGCGTGGGTCGACCTGATTGGCTACGTGGATGACGTTCTCGTTGTCGAAGCAGCGAACGACGTGGGCAATCGCTTGTGTTTCACGAATATTGGCCAGGAACTTGTTGCCTAAGCCTTCGCCTTTGGAGGCCCCAGCAACCAAGCCTGCAATGTCGACGAACTCCATAGTCGTCGGCAGTACTTTCTGCGGCTTGACGATCTCTGCGAGCTTATCAAGGCGCGGATCCGGCATCGGTACGATACCCACGTTCGGCTCAATGGTGCAGAAGGGAAAATTTTCTGCATCGATGCCTGACTTGGTCAGCGCATTGAAGAGTGTGGATTTGCCGACGTTAGGCAGGCCGACGATGCCGCAATTGAAACCCATAAAATGTTCCTGAGAATAAAGTGGTAGGGCGTAAAAGTAACCGCCATTCTACGAGATGCGCAGGCCGTCAGCTACCGGCGTGACTAGCCGGCTTTTGGCGACGTCTATTCTGGCTTGAGGCTATGTAGCTGGTTCATGGCTTTGGCCCAGTCACCCGCGAGCGCTAGCGGTAGCGTGGCGATGCACTCATCCAGGGCGCGAACAATGGCTTCGTGTTCGGCCTTGCCGGGCCGTCCCAGCACATAATTTGTAACCTGACGCGCCTCGCCGGGGTGACCTATGCCAATCCGTGCCCGGTGAAACTGCTTCTGATCGCCTAATGCGCTGATAATATCGCGAAGGCCGTTGTGGCCGCCGTGACCACCGCCGGTTTTGTAACGTGCCTGGCCGGGGGGGAGGTCGAGTTCGTCGTGAGCAACCAGTAGGTTTTCAGGGGCGAGTTTGAAAAACTGGCACAAGGCTGCCACCGCAGCGCCACTACGATTCATAAAGGTGGCGGGGTTGAGTAGGTGCAGCTCATGGTCGCCTAGGCGTACCTTGGCGTAGTGGCCAAAAAATTTCTTTTCTGGGCGCAGCTCTGCATGGGCGCTCTGCGCAATCGCTTCTACCAGCCAGAAACCGGCGTTATGGCGTGTGGCGGCATACTCTGCGCCGGGGTTACCTAATCCAATAATGGCTGTTACCTGGCTCATCTTCCCACCTCATAAAAATATCCAGAAGACATGGTTGACGCCGTCCCAGCGATGGCCCCAAAAAAAATCAAGCGCCGGGGCGCTTGATTCTAACATCATGTCAGCACCACCAGGGCTAAGCAGGCATAGCCCCAGCAGAAGTGCTTGACGGAGGCTTACTCGGCGCTGGTGTCTTCTTCACCTTCGCTTTCACCGTCTTCATCTTCTTCAGCACGTACTTTTACTTTAGTGATGCTGAGTACTGCATTGTCGTGCTCTTCACCGTGGGACAGGTCAACCGAAGTGACGCCGGCCGGCAGGGTAAGGTCAGACAGGTGCAGGGTAGTGCCCAGCTCAACGGCAGCGATGTCGACTTCGATGAAATCAGGCAGATCTTTCGGCAGACAGCTGATCGCCACTTCGTTGGCCAATACGTGCAGTTCGCCGCCTTGGTCTTTGATACCGACACACTTCTCTTCGCCCGTCACGTGCAGTGGCACGTTGATGGTGATTTCGTGAGTCGCATCAACGCGCAGGAAGTCGGCGTGAGTCAGCAACGGCTTGAAAGGGTGACGCTGCAGGTCACGAACAACGACTTGCTCTTCTTTGCCTTCGATCATCAGTTTGATGACGGAAGAGAAGAAAGACTCATCTTCAATCGCTTTGTAGAAAGCGGTTTTTTCAACAGCGATGGACTGCGCGCCTTTTTCGCCACCGTATACAACGGCCGGCACTTGCTGGTTCGCACGACGCAGGCGGCGGCTCGCACCTTTCCCCAGGTCGTTACGAACGCTGGCTTTCAGGATAAAATCAGACATGGAATTGCCTCTTAGTTAAAGTAAGGAATACGCTGCCGACCGCGACCAGACGACAGCGCTTCCGTGGCCCCAAAAGGGGGCTTTATCGTCAGCGAATTAGTGGAACATCGCGCTGACAGATTCTTCATTGCTGACCCGGCGAATCGCTTCCGCTATCAGGCCTGCAACGCTCAACTGGCGAATTTTTCCGCTCCGACGAGCGACGTCAGAGAGCGGGATGGTGTCGGTCACCACCACTTCATCCAGTACGGAGTTGGTAATATTGTCGACCGCTGGGCCGGACAAAATCGGGTGTGTCGCATAGGCCACTACGCGCTTGGCGCCGTGGTCTTTAAGCGCTTCACCGGCTTTGCATAGCGTGCCTGCGGTATCGATCATGTCGTCAACCACGACACAGGTGCGGCCTTCAATCTCACCGATAATGTGCATCACCTGGGCTTGGTTAGCCTGGGGGCGACGCTTATCGATAATAGCGAGATCGGCATTCAGCTGTTTGGCGATGGCTCGAGCGCGAACCACGCCGCCTACATCAGGAGAAACGACCACAAGGTCGCTGTAATTCTGACGTTCAATGTCATCCAGCAGAATGGGGGAGCCGTAGACGTTGTCGACCGGGACATCAAAGAAGCCTTGGATCTGATCAGCGTGTAGATCCATGGTCATCACGCGGTCAACGCCCGCTTTAACCATCATGTCCGCCACTACTTTAGCGGAAATCGGCACTCGTGCGGAGCGCACGCGGCGATCCTGGCGAGCATAGCCAAAGTAAGGCAGTACCGCAGTGATGCGAGTTGCCGAGGCGCGACGCAGGGCGTCGACCATCAGAATCAACTCCATCAGATTGTCATTTGTCGGTGCACAGGTGGATTGCAGGATGAAAACATCCTTACCGCGCACGTTCTCATTGATCTCGACTGCGATTTCGCCGTCGCTGAATTGACCCACCGTAGCATTACCCATACGGCTGTCTAAGCTCTCGGCAATTTTTTGAGCGAGTGCGGGATTGGCATTCCCGGCGAAAACCATCAATTTTGACACGCGCAGCCACCTTTGCAGTGTTGGGGATCAGGGGAGAAAACGCAGATCATACTTAGGCCATATATAAAATGAAATTGGCTGGGGTACCAGGATTCGAACCTGGGAATGCCGATACCAAAAACCGGTGCCTTACCACTTGGCGATACCCCAACAATGGCCCTTCGTTAGCCGGGCGCTTTCAACTGCCCAGAGCGGGCTCTTACTAAAAGCCCAGTGCAGCATGTAGAGGAGAGGTGTTGAGTCCGCGTGCAACCCATGTCGGCCAGTATTGTTCCGCTAATTGCGCGGTTGCCTGTGCTGTTTGCTGTGTTTCAAAAGTAGCAAACAAACAAGCGCCCGTGCCGGTCAACCGGCTGGGTGCGTGCTGTGCTAGCCAGTGAAAGGCTTCCGCAATTGGCGGATAGCGTTCCTTTACCACGGCTTCACAGTCGTTGCGCCACTCCGGCGCTCCCCCCTTCAGTGCGCGCGCCATAGTAATGGGGCGGCTGTCACGTGTCAATTGCGGGTCTTGGAAGACGCTGGGGGTGGAGACACTTATCCCAGGATGAATCACCACAAACCAGGGAGTATCAAGCATGACCTTAGTGAGTTGTTCGCCGACCCCTTCGGCCCAGGCGCTATGGCCGTGGACAAAGACCGGCACGTCAGCCCCAAGACGAAGCCCCAGTCGGGCTAATTCTACAAGCGGTAGGTTGAGCTGCCAAAGGTGGTTAAGCCCCACTAATGCGGTGGCTGCGTTGGAGCTGCCGCCCCCGAGACCGCCGCCCATGGGCAGTTGCTTTTCAATCTTAAGCGTAGCCCCTAATGGTGTGCCGCTATGGGTTTGCAATAACCGTGCTGCGCGCACGACCAAATTGTCATCGTGGCTAACGCCGCTTACCTCACTGATCAAGTGGATCTCCCCGTCACTGCGGGGAGTTAGCGTAAGCTGATCGCATAGATCGATAAACTGAAAAAGCGTTTGCAGTAAGTGGTAACCGTCATCACGACGGCCCACGATATGCAGCATGCGGTTCAGCTTGGCCGGAGCCGGGAGCGTTAACGGCGCGTTCATGTAAAAGGCTACCTTTACTCGCTGGCTTGCCACTGATTAACGACCAGCGTAATGCGCACATCATCGTAATGCATGACCATGCGCCGTGGCAGCCATAAATCGTCGACTTTCTCCCAGTCGCGGTAGTCGATTTCCCAGCCGTCTTGGGCAAGATGGCTCGGGAAGCCCAGTTCGTCGGTTTCTAGCTGATAGCTGCCGGTATTGTCATTATCAGGGTCACCGGGCAGTCCGCGTACCCAGTTGGGCATAGCGGTGACGGGTAGCGACCAGCCCAACTGCTCTTCCATAAGCGCTTCTGGGGTTTCTGCCTCAAAGCGGCCGTCGCTATTGGAGAGCGAAAAACGTCCCTCGCGACCTTCGAGCACGTTGCGTCCGCCACCAAATGGCCCACTAATCAGCATGCGGAAATAGTAAGGGGTTTGATTCCAATCCAGGTTGGCACTGACATTCTCTTCTGGTGTACGCAATCCGGCTTTGCCGACCAGTGTCCAGGTGTCGAATGCCTCTACCTCAGCTTGCTGGCGTTCCCACTGGCCTGCCTGGCGGCCGCCTTCATCCATAGGCGCCTGGGAAGCACACCCGGCGAGTAAGAGTAGCGTGAAACCGGCAAACCAGAGGCGCGAAGAGTGTCGTGTCCGTGGCCAGCGGCGGGAAGGGGACGTCAGTGTCAACATAAACAGGCTCCATGTTAAGTAGTTACGGCGTAATGCGCTTAAAAAGTGTGGTTCGCAGAGTTAGGGTGTCTCTGGCGGCGTTAGTTCAGGGTAGCGTTCAAGCAGCTCGTCGATCAGCGGATGCTGACTCGTTCGCTGCATGATTTGCTGGATCAGTCGCCGCGCCTCGTCATCACGCCCCAACGCTTTCAGCACTTCGGCGAGATGCGCGGCAACTTCCTGATCCGGTAGCTGTGAGTAAGCACTTTCAAGCCAGGGTAGCGCTTCTTCAGGCTGGCCCATTCGGAAGTAAACCCAGCCCATGCTGTCAAGTACGGCGGGGTTGTCCGGGTCGGCCTCGTAAGCGCGCTCAATCAGCTCAAAGGCTTCCTGTAAACGTCCTGGCAAGTTAAGGTCGGCCAATGTATAGCCCAGCGCATTGAGCGCTTCAGCATTGTTAGGTTCAGTGCTCAATATCTGGCGTAAATCCTGCTCCATTCCCGCAATATTGCCCGCTTCCCAGTGCCGCATGGCGCGCATATAAAGTAGCGATGCATCGTCAGGTGTACGGCTAATCTCGCGGTCTAATAGCGCATCGGCGTCCGCAGGCTGATTTATTTCGTCCAGCAGCTGGACTTCGAGCATCACCAGCTCAGAAAAGTAGTTATCGAAGCGCATTCGCTCAATACGCAGGAAGGCACGAGCATCCAGTAGACGATCCTCCCCAATCAGCATCTGCGCTGCTGCCGCGCGAGCAGGTAAAAATTCACTGCCCTCGCTAACTTGGCGATAATAAAGCAGCGCATTATCGATATCGCCCTGCTCTTGAGTGATCGCGCCAAGTAGGTAATAGGCTAAATCCGGCACCTCGGGTTGGCCGATAAGCGGCTGCAACAAGCGTTGCGCGGGTTCGGGGTGGCCTTCCTCAAGATAGAGTTGGGCTAGCGATAAGCGCAGATTTTCATTGCCGCCATGGCTCTCCAGCAGTGCATTGGTCTGCACTTCTGCAGCACTAATATTATTAAGGCGAATTTCCGCCTGGGCCAGCAACAGGATGAAGCGCACATCGTCAGGCGCAAGCTCCAGGCCCTGCTGGGCAGCGCGCTGAGCAGTGGGGTAGTCCTCAACTTCCAGCGCCAGGCGTGCTTTCACTAACCATAACGCAGCGGATTCTGGGTCGAGCACTTCGACTTGATCAAGCCGCCGCTGCGCGGGTGCGGTGTCGCCAAGGGTAGCCTCGATCAAAGCCGTGCCCAGCAGCACATCGCTATGGTGCGGCAACTGGTCAGCGTTAGGGCGAGCTAAATGCTCCTGCAACTGCTGAGCAATTAACCTCAATGGCGCCTCTTCTTCAGCCACGGCAATCTCGGCAAAGGCGGTGATATCGCCGTGGCCGCCCGCTTCGACGATATCCAGGCGCTGTTCGAGGCTGTCTAACCAATCGCCACGCTGCAGTGAGAAGGCCGCCAGCAAACGATTAGGCGCTTCTGCCTGAGGGTCAAGCTCTCGCCAGCGTAGTGCAGAAGCCTCTATTAATGCTGCTTCATCGCCAAAGCGCGCCGCAAAGGTGGCACGTTCAGCCAGCGCTGGCTCGCGGTAGCGCTTAGCCGCCTCCAGGTAGCCCTGGCTTGCGTAACGATAGTCGCCGCGCTGGCCCGCAAGCTCGGCGCCGAGTAGCGTGCTTAGCCCACTAGCATCAAGCCCACGAGTGATTGGCGGCGCATTGTGCATCGGATCGTCGCCCCAGGTGCCGAGAGGCCCATCCTGTGGGCTGGGTGTTGATTGGCAGCCACTCAGCAGTAGAGCCGCAGAGGCAGCCACGGGTAGTAGTATTGAATGCCGTAACATAGCGCTCACTAATGAGAAGCCCGAACAGGTGGAGCCCATTAATACAGGGCCCGATAATGAAAAGCGAGGTCGCATGCGTCTCTCGATTAAGTGGCCGAATGCCCAGCATAGCGGCTTGCCTGCCTGCGGCAAAGTGGTGTGGGCCAGATGATAGCCTGCTGTGATAGAATGTTCCTCCTTGAAAAAGTGGTCAGCAAACTTTATGCCTACTTATGACAGATTATTGTAGGCAGCGCTTGAACCACGCAAAAGACTTGTTTTAGCAAGCCCTAACCGATGGCGCAGCTGCTTATCTCAAGAGCGGCTGACAAAAGTCCGACACACTAGCGAAGACGCATAACGCATGACGCTTCTTGCCCTGGGAATAAATCATCGTACCGCCAGCGTGGCCGTGCGTGAGCAGGTGGCTTTTACGCCAACGCAGCTTGAAACGGCGTTGGCAGAGTTGCGCGACCTGCCACAAGTTAGTGAAGCGGCGGTGCTCTCTACCTGCAACCGCACGGAACTTTACTGTGTCACGGATGCGGCTGGCGAACAGGCAGTACTCAATTGGCTCGGACGCTTTCATAACTTACGCGTCGATGAGCTGACGCGCTGTGCCTACCACTATTTGGACAACGATGCAGCGCGCCATTTAATGCGCGTAGCGGTTGGCCTGGATTCTATGGTGCTGGGCGAACCGCAGATACTGGGCCAGTTGAAAGATGCCTATCAGCAGGCGCGCCAATCCAAGGGGTTGGGCGGCGAGCTTGAACGTCTGTTCCAACACACCTTTGCAGTGGCCAAGCAAGTGCGTACCGAAACAGGCATCGGTAAAAACCCTGTTTCAGTGGCCTACGCTGCGGTCAGTATGGCCAGCCGCATTTTTGACGATTTTAGCCGTTCACGGGCGCTGCTCATTGGCGCCGGTGAAACCATCGAATTGGTCGCTCGCCATTTGCACGAAGCGGGCGTTCGCCAGCTGACTGTCGCCAACCGAACTCGTGAACGGGCTGAACTAGTGGCAGGCCCCTTAGAGGGAACGGCGATTACCCTGCAAGAGATTCCTGACGCCCTTGAACACGCCGATATTGTGATCTCTTCCACCGCCTCACCTTTACCCATACTTGGCAAAGGCATGGTGGAGCGCGCACTTAAAAAGCGCCGACATCGACCAGTATTTATGGTCGACATCGCCGTGCCTCGGGATATTGAGCCCGAAGTGGGCGAATTGGCCGATGTGTTTCTCTATACCGTGGACGATTTGGAGGAGGTAATCCAGGAAAATCGTCGCCACCGCCAGGTGGCGGCTGATCAGGCCGAGTCGTTGATTGAACACGGGGTGGGGAGTTGGCAGCACGAGCGGCGTATTCGTAATGGCGGTGATCTGATTCGCGACTACCGCCAGCATGGCGAAGCGCTGCGCGATCTTTCCCGCGACCAAGCGCTGGAACGGCTGGCGCGGGGTGAAGACCCTGCCAAGGTCATTGAACGCTTGGCCCACCAACTGACCAACCGTTTGCTCCACCAGCCTACCCAGGCGATACGGGATGCGGCGTCTGAAGAGCAGCACGACTTGCTGAATGCCGCTCCACGCCTGCTGTTGCCTATAAAACCTGCATTCGAGACCACGCCTGCGACCACGGTTAACCGCCAGAAGGATGATACGCCCGCATGAAAGAGACGCTACGCCAACGCTTAGACAGCTTCACCGAACGCTTTGAAGAGCTGGCGATGCTGCTATCGGATCCCGAAGTGATCAATAACCAGCAGCGCTTTCGCGACTACTCTCGTGAATATGCTGAGTTAGAGGAGCTGGTGGCTGCCTGGCAGCGCTACCGTGATATCGAAACCAATATGCACGAAGCCGAGCAGCTCAGCCGTGATAGCGACGCTGACATGCGCGAGTTGGCGGAGATGGAGTTAAGCGAAGGGCGTGAGCGCTTAGCCGAACTGGATCTCGAATTGAAGCGCCTACTGGTGCCGAAAGACCCCGACGATGGCCGTGGGGTGTTTCTGGAAGTGCGTGCGGGTACGGGCGGTGACGAGGCGGCTATTTTTGCCGGTGATCTGTTTCGCATGTACTCACGCTATGCGGAAAAACGCGGTTGGCGGGTCGAGGTGGTGAGTGCCAGCCACGGGGAGCAGGGGGGCTACAAAGAGATTATTTCCCGGGTGAAAGGCGAGGGTGTGTACGCCCAGCTAAAATTTGAATCCGGCGCTCATCGTGTGCAGCGGGTACCGGCGACCGAATCTCAGGGCCGCATTCACACTTCTGCCTGCACCGTTGCGGTAATGCCTGAAGTGGATGACGTTGGCGATATCGATATTAACCCTTCGGATCTGCGCGTGGACACCTACCGCTCCAGCGGTGCCGGTGGTCAGCACGTTAACACTACCGACTCGGCAATCCGCATTACCCACCTGCCCACTGGTGTGGTGGTGGAGTGTCAGGAAGAGCGCAGCCAGCATAAAAACCGTGCCAAGGCGATGTCGCTGCTGGCCGCTAAGTTGAAGCGTAACGCCGTCGATAGCCAGCGTCAGACGCAAGCGGACGCACGCCGTTCGCTAGTGGGCTCTGGGGATCGCAGTGAGCGCATTCGAACCTATAATTTCCCCCAGGGGCGGATTACCGACCACCGTATTAATTTGACGCTTTATAAACTCAACGAAGTGGTCAGCGGTGAGCAGTTGGATGATGTGATTAGCCCGCTGATTCATGAGTATCAGGCGGAGCAACTTTCAGCCCTTCAGGACGCCTGATGTCCCTTGATGCGTTGCTTCAACAGGCTGCCCAGCGCTTGCAGAGGGCGGGTTCCAGCTCGCCACGTGTCGACGCTGAAGTGTTGTTATGCCACGTGCTCGGGCGTGACCGCACCTGGCTCTACACCTGGGGTGATAAAATGTGCTCCTTATGGGAACAGGCCCGTTTTGAGGCACTTGTTGCGGCACGTGCCCAAGGCACCCCGGTTGCCTACCTTACCGGCGAGCGCGAGTTTTGGGGGCTGCGCCTAGCGACTTCTCCCGACACTCTGATCCCCCGGCCTGATACTGAAACCCTCGTAGAGCTTGCGCTTAGTAGTGTGAACCAGCCTACAGGCAGGATGCTCGATCTTGGTACGGGCACTGGCGCCATTGCCCTGGCATTTGCCAGTGAGCAGCCCGACTGGCAAGTACTTGGCGTGGATCTGCGCTTTGAGGCGGTCGCGTTGGCAAACCAGAACGCGCACTCGTTAGGCATTACTAATGCTAGGTTTTTACAGAGTGATTGGTTTGCTGTACTAGAAAGCTATGATGAAGTCGGGACGCTTTTCGATATTATCGTCAGTAACCCTCCTTATATTGCTGCCGATGATCCTCATCTAGCCGAAGGTGATGTGCGTTTTGAGCCACGCTCAGCGCTTGTCGCTGACGCTTGCGGCATGGCCGATTTGCTGCATTTGGTAAACACCGCGCAGCGCTATCTAACGGCGTCAGGTTGGTTACTGCTTGAGCATGGCTATCAACAGGCCGACGTGGTGCGCGAGGCGCTTGAGCGCGCTGGCTATCAAAACGTTGAAAGTGTTCGTGACCTGGGGGGGCATGAACGGGTTACCCTAGGCCACCTTTAATAACTGCCTGATTCATCAGTATTGGATCCTGCCATGAAGCCAAAAAATAGAACGCTGGACCGTATCGACCTTAAAATCCTGCGCTGTTTGCAGGAGAATGCGCGTATTTCATACGTTGATTTAGCTGCTGAAGTGGGCTTATCCACAACCCCTTGCCTTGAGCGCGTTAAGCGTTTGGAGAAAGCGGGTATTATTCGTGGTTACCAAGCCATCCTTGACCCGCGGGCTCTGAAGGCCAATTTATTAGTCTTTGTCGAGATCAGCTTGGAAACGCAGTCGCCTGCGGTCTTTGATGAGTTTCGCCGTGCTGTCGAGAAGCTGCCGCAGATTCAGGAGTGCCACCTCGTCTCGGGTCAGTTCGACTACATCTTGAAGTGCCGCATTCCCGAAATGGCTGCTTACCGTCAACTATTAGGCGATGTGGTGTTAACGCTACCGGGCGTAAAAGAGTCAAAAAGCTACGTGGTGATGGAAGAGGTGAAAGAGAGCTTCAATTTACACATCCCCGCCTTCGAGGAATTTGAGGATAAGTAAGCCGATGATGGATGACCAGGCGCTGTTGCGCTATAGCCGCCAAATCATGCTGCCCGAAGTGGATATCGAGGGGCAGGAGCGCCTGCAGTCTGCTCATGCAGTGATTATTGGGGCTGGTGGCTTGGGCTCTCCGGCAGCGCTCTATTTAGCTGCCGCGGGGGTAGGGCGCATTACCATCGCTGATGCCGATCACGTCGAGCTTTCCAATCTTCAACGTCAAATTGCCCACCAGCACGCCAGTATTGGTTTGAATAAAGCGCACTCTGCCCAGGCCAGCATGCAGGCACTCAATCCTCACTGCCACGTGATTGCATTAGATCAGCATGTGGCGGGCGAACCGCTGGAGCGCTTAGTCGCTTCGGCGGATGTGGTGCTCGACTGTACTGATCGTTTCTCAAGTCGCTATGCGGTGAATGCCGCCTCACAAAAGACCGGAGTACCGTTGGTATCTGGGGCAGCGATCCGCTTTACAGGTCAACTGGCGGTATTTGATCCCCGCGACGTAACTTGCCCCTGCTACGCCTGCCTCTATCCACCCGATGACAGCGGAGACGAAGCGCTTAGCTGTGCAGAGAGTGGGGTAATGGCGCCACTGGTGGGCTTAATCGGCTGCTTTCAGGCGGTAGAAGCCTTCAAACTGATTAGTGGCGCAGGTTCTGCCCATCAGGGGCTCTCCACCTTTGATGGCTTAAGCGGGCAGTGGCGGCACTTTCAAGTACCCCGCGATCCCGCTTGTCCGGTGTGCGCTCAGCGTCATTGATGCTGCTGGCAGCGCCTTAATCGTTTGCTTTTGCTTCCGTTGTCTCTTGTTCCGCTGGGTCGGCACTAAGGGTTGCACGTTTATCGACGGTTGTCTTGGGCGCGTTAGCGCCTGAGGCGCTGTTCAGTGCAGCCGTTTTGGTTGTGCTTTCAGTGGCGTCGTTAAAGGCCCTTTTCAGCATTTCGTTGTCGGGATCCATATCGATGCTGCCATGGAAAACACTGCCATCTTCCAATACCAGACAAGGAGCAACAATAGTGCCTGAGACCTGGGCACCTTTGTGGATCGTCGCGCGGTGCAATACCACTAAGTTGCCAATGACTTCACCGGATACATGTAGGGTGTGGGCGAATACATCGCCATTGATATACCCATTGGCACCTAGGGTAACGGTATGCTGTTTACAAGTGATAACGCCGCTGACGCGCCCCTCTACCGTCAAATCTTCATCGCTATTAATATCCCCCTCCACTTGTGTATGCCCCCCAATTACGGAGAGGCTTGGACGCGCACTGCTGGTCGCGGTGCTGGGCATTGCTGATGAGCGCGTATCAGGTGCTATTGGCGTCGCGGCCTTGTTTTCAGGCGGGGCATTCTTGGCTTTGTTAAACATAGGGTGACTCCTAGTGAACGACGCCAGAGCGCCTTTGGGGTACATGGTAATGAGCATTAAATACCTTAATCGGCTTGGGGATGTCTTAAAGCCTGGAGTTAAGCCAAGTGAATGGGCTTATTCACGCCGCCGCAATATAACAGAACGAGTATAACGTTAGCTGGGGCAACTACATCTAAAGCGGCAGGAAGGGTATGGGCATTCAAGTATGGTTTATTGTGCTGGGCGTTGGCGTAATGACGCTGATCGTATGGGATGGCAAGCGACGTAAGCTAAAGCAGCGCTCCTCAAGTGCGGCTGGTATAACGCCAAAAAAACAGGCAGTCGAGGCTGCGCCCATCTCCAATCAACCCGCTGAACCGATCTCACCACCCCAAGCAAATGCCTCCACTGTGTCGACTCCCAACATAGAGGGTCTAACGGGGGGCAGTCGCATTGGTTCAGCCACCCACATTCTAGGCAAAGTGATCGCTGATGAGCCTGTACTTATTAAAGGCCGCTTAGAGGGTACGCTCATCGCGCCAAATCACCCTGTCTCTGTGACCGCCTCTGGCCACGTAGCGTCTTATATTGAGGGGAGTTGTGTCGATATTGACGGGCATATGGTGGGTACGCTTAAAGCCAATACCAAGGCCACGTTGCTATCGCGGGCGCGTTTGCAGGGGGTGGTTGAGGCTCCTCGCTTGGAGTGCATGGCAGGGGCTTGGCTTCAGATAGATGTGGCGCAGTCTGCCAACCGCCAAAGGGTTGCCATGGTATCGTAAAGGCCATGTTAGGACGGCATCTAAATTCACCCTATAGCATTTTAGATTATTTTATATTGGCCGATATGATATTGAATAAACTATAAATATTAAGGAATAAACCGAATGAAGCACCTCTCTATCAAATGGAGCCTGACTGCTGCGTTAGCCCTACTGGTGCTTATGATAGGCTTGATCAGTGGCCTTGGATTTTACTCCAATCATAGTAGCTCGCAGGCGCTTGAAGAATTGGCTGCCACCAACGTCCGGCTCGTTAACTTAGCCAACCGCACCCAGGTACACGCACTTAGAGCGCAAACCTTTTTAGACCGTTCGGCAAGTTTCAGTACCCAGGGTAATCCAGAAAAAGGGCAGGAAAGCCTTGCTATGGCCACAGAAGCGGTAGCTGAGGCAGAGGAGCGTTTTGATGAGTTTCGTGCTGTGCCAATCAATCCCGACGGCGCGCTGGCATCCCATCGTGATGCGATTATCAGCGCTTATGATGCTTTTGTAACGGAGGGCATTTCACCCCTCCTGGAAGCCGCGCCTTTTCAAATTCAACGCAGGCAAGAGGAGCTGGGGGCATTAAGCGCCGAACTGGATCTGGCCATGAGTGGTTTTATCTCTTATACAGAGGAGCGCGGCGCCAGCGTCCTTCAACGGCTCAATCGCTTGGCAACGACTATTGGTGGCATTGCTATTACCCTTTTAGTGATTTCACTCGTGGCGGTGGTGGTGATTCGGTGGGCAATGATGCGTAGCGTTGTAAGACCCCTTAGACGTGCCAGTGAACACTTTGCGAGGATTGCCGACGGCGATCTAACTGACCGGATTGAGGATCGTGGGCGCAACGAAATCGGTCAGTTGTATAGTGGACTCTCGGCTATGCAGGAGAAGTTAAAACAACTGGTGCTGGCGTTGAGAGGCAGTAGCGAGCGGGTGTTCAGCGGGGCAGGTGACATCTCTGCGGGAAGCCAGGATCTCTCTTCACGAACTGAACAGCAGGCCTCGGCTCTCCAGCAAACGGCCTCCAGCATGGAAGAGATGTCGTCGACAGTCAGTAAAAATGCTGAAACAGCCCAAGAGGCGGATCAGCTATCGGTCGCGGCGTCACAATCGGCGGAGTCAGGGGGCGAAGAGGTAGAACGCACGGTGCAACTCATGCGCGAGATTGCTGCCAGTGCCAGCCAAGTCAACAATATTATCGGCGTTATCGATTCCATTGCCTTCCAAACCAATATCTTAGCACTCAATGCATCCGTTGAAGCCGCTCGGGCCGGTGAGCAAGGCCGTGGCTTTGCCGTCGTGGCCAGTGAAGTACGTTCACTAGCGACGCGCTGCGCTGACTCTGCTAAAGAAATTCGCCACCTGATTGAGCAGACCACCACGAAAATTAATGGTGGCGCTGAACAAGCGGAGCGCAGTGGGCAGACGATTCATCAAACGGTGGATGCGATTCGCCAGGTTACTACCCTGATGGGCGAAATTTCGACCGCGACGCGTGAGCAAAATAGTGGCATTGAGCAGATTAATGCTGCCCTTACCGAAATGGATTCGGTCACTCAGCAAAACGCTTCACTCGTGCAGCAAACCAGCATGGCCGCTAGCTCGCTGGAGGGGCAGGCCCGCGAGTTGGCCGATTTAATGGCTACCTTCCGCATTGATGAGAACACAGCCAGCGCTGCTGCGCTGACGCATAAGGGCGCCTCACAGCAGCAAAAGGTCGGCGGTCGCAGTGACCCCGCGCCGCGCCCCCAGGTGACGCAAAGCAAAAAAGAGGCCGTCGATGAATGGGATGAGTTTTAGTTATTAATAAGCTACAAGCCGTCGAGGGTAAGCGTACTTATCGTCGGCGGCTTTTTTACATCTAAACAGGCGATTAACGCTTATGCGCGGGCAGCAACGCGCAGCCGCACATAATCCGCCGTCCAATTCCCTTGCTCATCACGAAGGCTGTGGCCCAGCAGCGTTAAGGTGTTTTCCAGTACGGCATCGCGCACATCCTCGTCGAGCCCATGTAAAAACGGGCTGGCGAACGTCTCAAGCCACCCAATCATGCCAGTGGGCAGTGACGTAGGGCGTGGGATGAGCTCAATGCTTTCTACTTTGAAACCGACGGTTTCCAGCATATGGCCATACTCGTGCGTGGTAGGGAAGTACCAGGGGTGGCGTCCGCGGGCACTAATGCCCCGAAACTGTAGGGCGGCGATCAAGGCGGTACAAATAGCAGCGACATTGCCATGGCCGCCGAACTCAGCAACAAATCGGCCCCCCGGCTTTAATGCACGCTTAACGCCAGCAAGTACTGCCTGGGGGTCTAGCATCCAGTGCAGCGCCGCATTGCTAAACACGGCGTCAAATTCATGGTCGAAAGGCAGTTGGTGTCCATCAACAACACGGGCGGTAATGCCCCGTTGGCGGGCGGCATTTACCATTTCTTCTGAAGCGTCTACCCCTAGAACGTCAGCGCCCAACTGCACAAGGCGCTCTGTCAATGAGCCGTCGCCACAACCAAGATCCAAAATACGTTCGCCGGGTTGAGGCGCTAATAGCTTGACCACTTCACTGCCTAGCTTAGGTACAAAGTTAGCATTCTGGGCGTAGTCGCTGGCATTCCACTCTTGCCCGGGTGCATTTTGAGAGGTATTGGTCATATCGGCTTCCTGGCGTCGTTATTATTCCATCACGTGTCAGTTATCAGCGTATAGCCATAGCAGTATAGCTTGCTGGTGTCTAACTTATTAGATAGACAACGAAAATCTAATAAATAACTCGCCATCGCTAGCTAATAGCTTAGTTATCGGCCCCGGTGCGCAACTTTTAATAGCGTTCGAGCAAAAAAAGCTAGAATTATGCAGATTTATCTACGCAGTGAGGTTGTGAATGTGCCCATCTATACCGTGCTATAGCGTTAATTCTCCCATTGGTGTGATTGCCGATACCCATGGTGTGCTGCGTGATGAGGCTCTTTATCTACTGGAGGGGTGTGAACTCATTCTGCACTTGGGGGATGTGGGCAGCAAAGAGGCGGATAAAACGATCTTGCAACGTTTGGAGACAATGGCGCCGGTGCACTGCGTGAAGGGCAATATCGATACGGCAGCGTGGGCGATGAGTTTGCCGATACATCAGGACATCATTGTGAACGAAAAACACCTGCACCTTGTCCATCGCTTAGAGGATTTCGACCCAAAGACTTCCTGTGCGGCTGTTCTGCATGGCCACTCCCACAAGCCCCGCAACGAACATCAGGAAGGAAAACTGCTCTTCAATCCAGGTGCAGCGGGAAAACGCCGATTCAAACTGCCTATTACGCTTGGCAAATTATGGATTGATCAAGGTGGCGTACGCGGCGCGATCATGCACTTGCTATAGCCAGTTTAAAACAATCAGCCAATCCTGCCATGTTGTACATATCTGTTACCCTATCGGATAGTTACGTCAGATAAGCGTTATCCAGAAAAGCGAGGTTCCATGAACGACGTTATTAAGTTACTGAAATCCCACCGCTCGATCCGAAGATTTAGTGATCGGCCGATTTCAAGCGAGTTGCTGCGGGAGCTTATTGAAGCCGGACAGGGTGCAGCTACATCCAGCCATGTTCAGGCATATACCGTTATTCACGTTAAAAACCAGGCGAACCGTGAGCAAATAGCTGAGCTGGCCGGTGGACAAGGTTATATTGCCACCTGTTCAGACTTTCTGGTTTTCTGCGCTGATATGAAGCGTCCAACGGAAGCGTCAGAGCGCACCGGCGCGAACGTTGTTCGAGGCATGACCGAGCAACTGTTGGTAGCGACAGTAGACACCGCGTTGATGGCACAAAATGTGGCGGTAGCCGCTGAGTCTGAAGGACTGGGAATCTGCTATATCGGCGGTATCCGTAATAACCCCCAACAGATTAGCGATCTGCTACGCCTACCCAAGCACGTTTACCCGGTGTTTGGTATGTGCCTCGGCTATCCAGACCAAGCGCCTGAAGTGAAGCCACGCTTACCCGTGAAGGCGGTTCTCAAAGAAGACTACTACACTGAAGACGACGAACAGGTAGAGGCCTTCGACACTACGATGCAGGCTTATTATCAGGCTCGCAGCAGCAGTAATAAAGATACCGACTGGTCCCGCAATCTTAAACCATTGTTCGATAACAAGTTACGCCCTCATATGCGTGATTTTTTGATCGAGCGCGGTTTTGAGATGAAGTAGGTGGGACAGCGCACTTTTTGACAGGACTTTTTGGAGAAGAGAACCTTCGTCATTCGATGGAGATTCTCTTCTCCTCGCTTTCAGGAGCTTCACCGTATGCGCGTATTTTCAAATCCCGTCGGTTCCGGCTCTCTATGGTTCGACAATCTTGCCACCGCAGACGGTATCCCCGTTGCCTATGATCCCCAGGCCCGTGCCTTTGTGCCAATGCCGCCTTTCTGTATCAATCGCGATATTATTGGCTGTAACTGGATTGCCCCTAAAGAAGGCGCTTTTTGTCGCGCTTGTGCCATGACGGCGCTGGCGCCAGACCCCAGCCTGCCTGATGCGATGCCAAATTGGGCAAAGACAGAAGCAGCCAAGCGCTGGGTTTTAGATAACCTGGGCCGTTGGCACTGGTTCCGCCCGGAAGATCCAGGCGCACCGCCGGTTTTCCATCTGTTGGCGGAAGGGCGTACGCCTGTCCCCATGGGGCACATAGAGGGGGTCGTGACCATTAGTGTGGCCGAAGTAGACCCTGTGTTAGTCACGACCCGTCGAGAAGCGCTTGAAGAGCCCTATCGCACGATGATAGGGCACATGCGTCACGAAATTTCGCATATGCTTTGGTGGCGGCTCAGCTTACGTGAGGATTTCCTAGATGCTTTTCGCGAGATGTTTGGCGACGAGCGTCAGGACTATCAAACTGCGCTCCAGCGTCACTACCAGGATGGCCCACCACCCGATTGGAAAGAGCGCTATTTAACCACCTACGCCTCTGCACACCCCCACGAAGATTGGGCCGAAACGGCCGCACACCTGCTGCATTTAACCGATATTGCCGATAGCTTTGCAGCATCAGACCTCTCTTCGCCAGAGCTACCAAGCCCCCAGTGGGATCCTTATGCCGAGCCAGATGCCGACCGTTTAATATATGTGGCAGCAGCGCTAACCGTCGGGGTTAACCATGTAAACCGCTCGATGGGGTTGCCGGATCTGTATCCGTTTGTGCTATCAGAGACGGCTCGTCGTAAGCTTGCCTTTGTCCACGACTGGTTACGCCGGGGCGCGCAAGGTCTGTGACCCGAAACTCTGATAGCCCTGCTCATTGCCACCGTAATAGTGAAGAATTGTGGTGATCATCTATACTGCAATTCAAGGCTTTATCCACATGCCTATAACAATAAAGCCGATGGCGCCAAAAGCCATCGGTTAATCTGCATGGAGACTGTATATGACCCTGGATCGTGCTTACTACCTGCTGGCTGCCTTCTACAGTTTAATGGTCATCATTGGTGTGATTGCCATATTGGCTGGAGGGGGGACACTGCTTGCTCCCATTCATTTGCTGTTGGGTGCATTAGCTGTGATTGGGCTGTGGGGGTATATCCTCAAACGAGGGTTTATGAACCCTCGTATGTGGAGGCCCTTAGCCGGTGTGCTGGCGGTGGGGATTATGGTTCAACTGGTCATCATGCTGACATCATCGCTTTCGAGCGTTTTACTAACCTGGATGCTGACCAGTAGCATATTCTCCGTCATGCTGGTGATTATGCTTTACCGTTATGGTGATCGGGATCAACCTCTTTGGGCATCCGAAGAGGAGCGCACTGCCGCGCAACAGCTAGACGTGTTGCTAAGCGAGCACTCCCCAATTACGGCAATTAAGCGTGACGGCACCCGTGAGAATAGCGTGAAGGTGTCTAAATCGAATGGAGGATATAAAGCAAGCGTGACGCGGCACTCGCAAGAGGGACAAGAGCGCTTTGAAGAGCGTTTCCAATATCCTGAAACGCTAGTGTTTTTCTTGGAAAAATTTACCAGTGTAACGGTGGATGATTTCAATAAAACCACGTCACTTTAAAGCTATGGAGGTATAGCGTGTTTGAGGTTTTAATTGTTAGTCGATTCTACTATTTAACTGGGAGCTTGTTAGGATGGCAAGCTCTTTTTCTATCTGTATATAAAGTGGTATTAGTTTTTCAGGTAAGTTCTCGACAGCTACTTTTTGATCAATATAATAAGCTGCTCGTTTTCCACAATAATTTATAGTTTCACCTACTTGCTGAAAGTGAAGGCCGGAAGCTTTAAGTAGCCTGTTAAATCTTGGTTCTAACATTGCAAACACATGTCTCCTCTTTGTTAAGCCAACGAGGGCAGTAGCACCAAGAAATAAGCTTAAGCTAATGATAGATTGGTTTTGTGATCTGTTCTTTAAATCTATATTTTCGCTATGTAAGTTTTTGCTGTCAAATAGTGGCTTTTTTTTCTTTCTAAATGATGGATGTACCGCGAGTCTAGATACTTCGCAGATAGTGTTTTTAGCCATTTTTTCCGGATGAAAATTAGAACTGATTAAGCTATTTGAGCAGTACTCTTCAAGAGGTAATATCTGTGCAACACCCTTAATGCTTTCTTCTATGACTACCACCCTTAAACATCCAGCATCGATTCCGCTCTCCCGATGTTGAAGAAGGCAGAGTATCGAATGTTGGTCATGAGAGTCTTTTTCGAGCGTGGGACTTGTTTGATCCCCAATATTGTAGTGTAGTTCTTCATTGAAAACCTGATGTCGTAATAGGAAAGCGCGTTCCTTCTCATCTGGTGTATTGGCAATAATAAATTTGAAGTTGTTGAAGAAATGATTTGGGTCTAGGCTTAACCTTTGGAGTGATAATGTTGACTCGAAAGCGTCATTGTTATTTATTAACATGGAAAGTTTCCCTTAGGTTTTGATTTTTTAATATTTATGTGTGACTAGTTTGTTAAGCTGTGATGGCTTTCCTAAATAAAATCCCTGGCCATAAGTTATTCCATAAGACTTTAAGATAGGTAGTAGTGCTTCCTGGTCAACAAATTCAGCAATTGTTTGCTTACCAAAACCCTTAGCAATGTCTGCAATAGCACGTACGATAACGCGGCTGTCAGAGCTGATTAGTAAGCTGCGAATAAAGGAGCCATCAATCTTTATATAATCGACGGGCAACTGTCCTAGATAGTGAAAACTGCTAAAGCCAACCCCAAAGTCATCCAGCGCGGTGCGGCACCCCAGGTCGCGTACTGCCTGTAGTACGCCGCGTGCGGTAGAGAAATCAGTCACCGCCGCTGTTTCTGTGACTTCCAAAATTAGGTGGTGAGGGTCAGCTCCGCTGGCAGTCAGCTCGTCAGCCAAATACTGCTTCAAGCCTCCATCGTGAAGGGATTGCCCGGAAAGATTCACTGCTAGGGTAATACCTCGATCCTGCAATTTGCTAAGTGCTTTTAAGCTGTGTCGCAATACCCAACGGTCGATTAAGATGATTTGTCCGCTCTGTTCAGCAATAGGAATAAAGTGGGCAGGAGAAATAAGGCTACCATCTGCATCGCGCATTCGCAGCAGTACTTCGTAGTGTTTTACGTCATTGTCTTCCAGGCGCATGATGGGCTGCACCATTAGCTCGAAGCTATCCTCTTCAAGTGCATTACGTATGCGATCAACCCAGTAAACTCGTTCTTGTAGTTCGTCTTTTGCATTCTCTGATTTGGAAAGAAGATGCCAGTGATGAAGACCACTCTCCTTGGCTTTGTACATAGCCACATCAGCACTAGCCATAAGATCTGCAGGTGTATTGCCATGGGTGGGGAATAGAGCAATGCCAATACTGGCAGTTACTCGGTGCCGTCGCTCGCCGACAACGAAGCCGATACTATCCAGCAGTTGGACTATATATTGCGCCACACTGACTGCTTGATCGGCGTTGGTGTCTTCTAATAAAAGTGCAAACTCGTCGCCACCAAGGCGGGCAATAACGCCACGGCGGCCAAGGTTATGAAGGAGTGTGTCGGCCACTTCGCTTAATAATTTGTCGCCCACATGGTGACCACTCAGCTCGTTTACCTCTTTGAATTGGTCTAAATCCAGCAGCAGTACCGCCCCACTTTTTTTCGAGGGACGGTCAAGAGCAATTTGCAGTGCGTGCTGGAAATAGCGACGGTTGTATAGTTCTGTCAGCGGGTCGCGTTCTGCCAGCCAGGTTAAACGTGCTTCGGCAGCCTTACGCTCGGTAATATCGAGCCCTACAGAGAGGCGGGATACTTTTCCCTCATTGCCTGTTTGTAACGGTGCATGGTACCAAGCAATAGTATGGAGCCGGTGATCGGGCGTACGTAGTGTTTTTTCCTCTTGCTGGGGATGGGAAAACGTATGCACAGTCGTAGGGACACCCGCCTCGAAGACATCAACAAAATGCCTTCCAAGCAGCGAAGCTTCCTTTACCCCTAACATCAACTGCGCATACTCATTAGCCAGGCTGATCCGACCAGTGCAGTCTTGGGCAATAATAAACACCTGCGCTGTGTCCAGCAGGCCACTAATGAAATCACGCTCTTCAGCTAACTCTTCAATTCGCTCGGCTAGTTGATGGCCGCGCTCCTGAACCTCGCCTTCCAACAATTCAAGTTGCCGGGATAGCTCGAGCGTGCTGCTCTCAAGCACATCGATCTCATCAGGAATACGACGGCGGTGGCTGGGAATGGCGGAGTGTATGTCGCTGAACTTCCCGTCGGCTAGGGCAGGAAGCAATCCGGCGACTCTTCGTAGCCTGGCCATTGGGCCTAGCAATATGATTAATAGCAGTAGTTCGGCGGCAATCCAGCCGAGCACACCAACGAACAGCAGCATGCGGGTATCCTGATTAATTGCCTTAATTTGCTCAGTAATGTCTGATATCAGCAGGAAGTACCCGATGTTACTACGTTCGTTATCCTCTTCCATACGTACTGCGCTGAGTTCTAAATGCCTGCCGCCATACTCAAGACTGAGAGGTGCTTCCATCAAGCGGCGAACAGAGGTCATATTGGCCGCTTGCTGTAGAGGTATTAAGCTTTGTTCTTCGCTGGTGAGTGCCAGCAATTGACCATTCCACGCTTGCAACTGCCGTGTAGCGCTTACCTGACTGTCTTCAACGGGCCCTGTTACGAATAGCGCGACTTCGCTGCCAGACACTTCTTTGGCTTGCCGGGTAACATCGGCTAACGAGCGGGACAACACGACCATACCGACACTTTCGCCCTCTTCTAGCACCGGCACGGCAGCGAACTGCTGGCAGCTAGTTGAGCAGCGAAGCGCTGAGAGAGGTCGTTCGGAATTTATGACACGCCTTACCCAGCTCAGTATGGGGAGCTGGCCTTGCGAATTGCCGGTGCCCCAACTGCCCAAGACTTGGCCTTGAGTATTAATGATTAGAATCTCATCAATCCCTGCCTCTAGCTGTAGAGCGGGCCACTGGGCGTCCAGAGCTTGCCCGACCTCGGCTGAACTGCCTGTTTTTAAGGGCACTCCAAGGCTCGCAGAGGCGGCCGTTAAGCCGGCTAGCTGCCGTAAATTTTCCGATGAGCGGAGGAGCGCTAAGCGGATTTCTCGCTGCTGGCGTTCATGGTGCTGAGTTCGACTTTCCTGAAACTGACGAGTTAAGTTGTCGTGACCTAGCCAAGTGAAGAGTGATACCAGCGCTAAAAGCAGCAGGCTACTTAACGCGATAACCCTCCAGGTTAGGCTAAGGCGCTGAGGCGCTCGCAAAAGGGTAGGTGTTTTCATTGCGGTAACGTCCTAGCCAGGAGTGAGGGGAGCCTTAAAAGCGTAGCGATAGCTGGAATAACCACATGTTCCATCTGCGGCTGGTTGCTAACGAATCTGGATTATCTTGACTGGGTAGCCAACCAGTGCCATCCACATGGTGATATTCACCTGCGAGCATTACCTGAGGGTGTGGTGTCCACTGCAGACCAAACGTTAAATCATCTGCAAATTGAGAGTGAGCAGATCCTAGACCATTTGCTTCAAAAGACTTTCCTGAACGGTCATTATTGTTATTAATTAAGCTGTCATATCTAACAAGCCAGCTCCAATTTTGATTAATCATGCGTTGATACTGCAGATACCAGCTTTGTCCTGTAATCTCAAAATTTCTGGGAATATTATCCCCTTGAAGAGATTGCTTCCTAAGCGCGAACTCTGCAGTAAGGTTCCATAGCTCTTGATTATATTGTATTGATGCAATCCACGGCTGAAAATAAAAAGTGCCTGCCCCTTCAGTAAAATTGGTATCTAACTTAACATCAGCTGCACTAATGGCAGCAACAAAATTGCTATTTTCGTGCTCGTATAAAACCTGAGCTATTACTGAATAATCGCTTGAAGAGACGCTTGGTCTACCATTACCAGCAAAAAGCTGTCTAGCTAGATCTGAGCCTGTTTGTGGGCGCCCTAAACCACCTCGAATGCGTAGCGTTCCAGTAGGTATCCGCTCATCTAAATATATACTGACTCCGTCTGCAGCAATACCAATGGATCGGGTACGATCAAAATAAATAGATTGGGGGAGCAGTATGCTAGGGCGCGTAAACGCTACATCCCGGGTTTGGTTATAAAACCCAAAAGGGTTTTTGAACCGACCTAATTGAATACCAAAGGTACGCTCTTGGTCTGAAATCATTTGGTAATCGATCAGACCGTAATCCAATTTCGCTTCTGCATCGCTGCTATCGCCACCGGCCCGGCGACTCAGCACCTGAGCAGCAACAAGCACATCCTGATGAGGACGCAAGGAGACGTTAAGGCCAACCTCGGTGAATTCTAAGCTGCCTTCATCACGGCTACTGTGGCCAAAAAAATTGTTATCGTCAGTAATAACCAGCGCTTGGCTAAGAAAACCATGCACCTGCAGAGTATCCAGCACCTGTTCGTCGCTTTGGGCGTTAGCAGATAACCCCATCACAACGGTGCCTAGCAAAGCAGCAATGGCGCGGCATTCATTCCATCGAAATGACTTGGACGCTATCATCCAGATACTCCTTTTCAAGATACCCAATAGCACCCGGTGTCGAGGCAACACGCTCACGCATCTCTTCCTGATCGTTTACTCGGTCAGGGGCTTGCCCGGTACCTGAAAAGACCATGCGATCCCAGGCTAATTGAAGTTGGTGCGGGTAAACAGCCAACTGCTCTTTAGTAAAGCGGGCATGCACTGGGTTGTTGTTACTTAGAACGAATACTCTAACCGCTTGACCATCCGGCCATGTGCGTTGGCGCATGGCGAAAATTGCGCGGGTGGTATCCCGATTGAGCCAGCGGGTGGCAACATCAGGATGAGCCACTAAATAAAGTGGTGCCTCCCGAGCGATGGCATTTGTTGCTGCGAAAGTGAGCCCCACCAGCAAAACAAGGGTGGTCACTGCCAGTAAGGTCAGTCGCAATCTTGAGCCGCTTATAACGGGTGGTGGCATTGATGGTGGCTTACTGGTTGATTGATGAACGCCAGTTTCACGCACGATGCAGTTCTTCTCTGCACATGAACAGTGTATGAATTGATGACGTGTTCTCCCTCGCAGCACTAACGGAACTGGTTTTATATTCAGCTCTAATGGTATGGCTGCAAGATACGCATCCAAAAGCAACTGTGCCGTATCGATACAACACATACGCAAACACTACATCAATTCAAGAAAAATAACAGAAAGTTATGTCAACGAATAGCGAGGATAAGTTGTGGCTATTCCATTACCGTATGTTTGTACATAATAGCTAATCGTCTGGGCGACACTGCGATTGGCATCTATCTGAAAGGAGCATTCACTATGTTTACTGGCCTCAGTGCATTTCCGCTAACCCCTGTGAGCGAGCAGGGCATTAAGGAGTATGAGTTTATCGGTTTGGTTGAGCATTTAGCCGAGGCTGGGGTGGACTCCATTGGCGTGCTGGGCTCGACGGGGAACTACGCCTATTTAAGCCACGCTGAGCGTGCCCGTGTTGTGAAGCTTAGCGTGGAAAATGCAGCGGGTGTGCCTATTGTCGCGGGCATTGGTGCGTTACGTACTCGTGATGTGCTGGCCAATGCAGAGAGTGCTCAGGAGGCAGGCGCCAGCGGGGTGCTGCTTGCGCCAGTTTCCTACCAAAAGCTCACCGATGACGAGGTCTTCGACCTCTACGCCACGGTATGTCAATCGCTGAGTGTGCCGCTCTGCGTGTACGACAACCCTGGTACCACCCATTTCGAATTCAGCGATGAGCTGCATGGTCGAATCGCCCAATTGCCCCAGGTTCGCTCTATCAAGATTCCCCCGGTGAACAGCGATATTCAAGCGGCAACGAAGCGAGTTGCACGGTTGCGCAAGCTGATCCCCTCTGATGTCACCATCGGTATCAGCGGTGACGCGGCAGCAGCTACCGGTCTAAATGCGGGGTGCGATGCCTGGTATTCGGTTATCGGCGGGATATATCCGAAAGCAGCACTGGCGATCATCCGGGCGGCCCAGGCGGGGGATGCCACAACGGCTCAGCAACTTTCAGAACAGCTTGAGCCACTGTGGGCGCTATACCGTGAATACGGGGGAAGTCTGCGAGTGGCGGCTACCATTGCAGAAGTCACTGGTAGAGTGAGCCAGCCTTGTTTGCCCCAGCCACTGCAAACGCTGCAAGGGGGAGACCGTAAAAGAGTAGAGCAGGTACTAGAGCATCTCGAACTCGATTAACTCTACTCCTCTGTGCAATAGACCTACCCTCTCTGAAGCCTAAGGGCCGACCTTGAAACTCTTCACCAAGGCTTGGGCTTCTTTTATGGAAGTCAAACGTACAAACTGTATATGCGCATAGCGGGGGTTAATCATATCGGCAAAGTAGCGTTTCCGGTTTTGTCGCCATGTTTTAAGTGACCATAGCAGAACCGAATCACGGCTTAGAAATGTTTTGCGGAAGCTCTAGCGATTACCTGTATCAGGCCAGAGTTCCTCTTTGCTGATGATGCGTTTAACCGCACGTGTGAGGGCTTGGCTAAATACTCGCCAAAAAGGGTAGTCGATCCACACCACCATATCCACATCACGCCACTTTATATGCCGAGTGCGGTCAAAGTTACCGTCCAACACCCAGCCTTCGGATGAAGCGGCTAACGCCTTTTCCAGGGCGACAAAAAACTCGTCATCTGGTGTGCCTTGCCAGTTAGCTCGCCAAAATAGTTGATCAAGCAGAACGCATGGGGCGTTCAAGGCGTCCGCGAACTGCTTTGCAAGGGTACTCTTGCCACTGCCACTGGTGCCGACCACGTTTATTTTCATGGTGAGTCCTCTTTAAGTGGCGAAGCATCTTATAAACTGATCCGTCAATGGGCAACTGATACCCATGGTCAATACCAGGGATCCACTAGGCTCGTAAGGCGCTAAGCATATTTAAACGTCAACGCTGAGGCGCAACTACTAGGGTAATCAACCTATGATTCATACAGAACATCACCGTTCCCACCGTAACGGTTGGCTACGTGCCGCTGTAATGGGGGCTAACGATGGCATCGTTTCTACGAGCAGTTTGATACTGGGTGTTGCCGCGGCCAGTACCACTCAAAGTGATATTATGTTGGCGGGTATTGCGGGCTTGGTGGCAGGTGCCATGTCGATGGCCGCCGGCGAGTATGTTTCGGTAAGCTCACAATCGGACACCGAAAACGCTGATCTTGAGATCGAACGCAAAGCACTGGATGAGCATTACGAACTAGAACAGGAAGAACTTGCGGCTATCTATGAAACCCGCGGCTTGGCGCCTGAACTGGCAAAGCAGGTCGCTGAGCAATTGATGACCAACGACGCCCTGGGCGCGCATGCGCGAGATGAGATCGGCATCACCGACACCAGCCAAGCTCGCCCACTTCAGGCAGCACTCTCTTCCGCCACGACGTTTACCATCGGTGCACTGCTACCGCTGCTGGTCGCGTGGTGGGCACCACCTGCACTGTTGATTCCCCTGGTCGCGCTGTTCTCGTTGCTCTTTTTAGCCTTTCTGGGGGCTATCGCTGCCCGGGTGGGCGGAGCACCAATCCTAAAAGCTGCGTCAAGAGTAATGTTCTGGGGCGCGCTCGCCATGGCTTTAACATTCGCCATCGGGCACCTGTTTGGAGTGATGGCTTAGAGGCAAACTGCGCCGACACTGCTCGCATCCCGGGGTTGAATTCCACCTAAGTGCCTGCACTCATAAGGGAGTAATCAATTCACAAGGAGCCGTTATGACAACGTTAGTGATTGGCGCGAACGGACAGATTGGTAAACAGTTTTGCGAGCTGGCCCAGCAAGCCGGCACGCCTATTAAAGCAATGATTCGTAGTGAAGAGCAGGCGTCGTGGTTTAAAGAGCGCGGTATCGACACCGTAGTAGCCGATTTGGAAGGCGAGTTTGAGCACGCCTTTGAAGGCTGCGATCAAGTGGTCTTCACGGCAGGTTCTGGCCCCCACACCGGGCCAGATAAAACGCTGATGATTGACCTTTATGGTGCCATTCGTACCGCCGACATTGCCAAGCAAAAAGGTTTTTCGCGCTACATTATGGTGAGCGCCATGCGGGCAGAGAAGCCGCTGGAGGCACCTGAGAAAATGCGCCCCTACATGGCCGCGAAATTTGCCGCCGATGCACACCTGAGTAATAGCGGCGTTCCCTATGTCATTCTCAAGCCGGGAAGGCTAACCGACGAAGCCGCTAGCCAGCAGTTTGCCAGCACGGTGGAGGAGTCTGGCGATAACCAGATCTCCCGTGCGAATGTGGCTCACGCGCTGCTGCATGTGGTGCAAACCCCAGGTGTGGTAAACCAAGAGTACCTGCTGCTGGATGGTAAGCGTTCGATTAGTGAGATTGTTCAGTAGGCAACTAACAGCCACTTATGTATTAACCCCCTTCATACCTTCTGGCGTGTAGCGCTCGCCGATGACCGGAAGGGATGCCGTGGCCGCTTCAAGCTGTTGCTGCTCATCGGTGGTTAGATGGATGGATGCCGCAGCCGCATTCTCTTCGAGGTAGCGCAACCGCTTGGTGCCCGGAATCGGTACGATGTTATCGCCTTTGGATAGCAGCCAGGCAAGAGATAGCTGCGCTGGGGATAGCGGTGCTGCCGCATTTTCTGGCGTTGGAGGCTGGACTGGTCTGTGTTGCTGCGGATATCGGTGTGGATCAGCCCATCTACCTCGTTATCCAAACGGATCTCACCCAATCAGGCCGTACCCGGGCCGTGGCGGATTTTCTGGCGGAGTTGGTGGCTAATAACCGTGAGCGCTTGAGTGGGTGATGCAGTCGCTAAGTTTTCACTTTTTATCCTACCTACCTCAGCTCCCCTTTAAGCCACTCCGCCAGCGGCTCGCTGCGGCGAGGGTGGGTGAGTAAGTCGGCTTGGCTGGGCAGCCA
>NZ_JPUA01000011.1:33391-87190 GCF_002211105.1 Halomonas campaniensis
CAACCTACCACTCCTCAGATCGTCTTCCACCAATAGCCGCGGCGCGATGGCGATACCCAGGCCCGCCACTGCCGCTTCCATCAAGTAGTAAAGGTGCTCAAATCCCTGGCCTTTGCTTAACGCCCCTTCAAGCTGAGCGAGTTCAAGCCCATGAGCGTTGGCCCACTGCGGCCATGCCTGGGGGCGGGAAGCGGTGTACAGCAGCTTGTTGGCAAATAGTGTTTCTGGCTTGGTGGCGTGGATGTGGGCCATCAACTGGGGACTTACTACCGCGCAGATCTGTTCCGGCATTAGCTCGAATACCTCTACGTCTGCAGGCCAGGGTGGTTCGGAAAATGCCAGGGTAGCGCTGGCGTCGCTCTGTATGCCGGGTTGCTCAGTTTCGCTGACGACCACTTTCAGTTTCAGCTCTGGCAGTTCGCGGTGCAGGCGATCAAGACGGGGAATCAGCCAGCGCGCCAGCAGGCTGCCGGGGCAGGCGAGGGTGAAGGGCGCCTCCTCCATATCACGCTTGAGCGCGGCGCAACTATCCTTGAGGCGGGCGAACGCCTCACCCACTCCGTTTTGAAGCTTCTCACCATGCGGCGTAAGCGCAATGCCTCGGCCCGCTTTGGCAAAAAGCGCCACGCCAAAATGGTCATCCAAGCTCTTTAGTTGGCGGCTAACAGCGCCGTGAGTAACGCTTAGCTCCTCGGCAGCGGCAGTCACGCTACCCAACCGGGCGGTGGCTTCAAAGGCGCGCAAGGCGCTAAGCGGTGGCATGCTGTTTTGCATTAATACGTGACTCCAGCTCACATGTTGATGACATCTTATCGATTTTTATCTCGGTCTGCTTGCGCTACTTTCATTGCATTGTTTGATAACGCATTCAGAGGTCGTGATGAATCAACCTGTAGACGTATCCAAGAGCCTGCCCGACGCCAACGGATTATTTGGCAGCTTTGGCGGCCGCTTTGTTGCTGAAACGCTGATGCCGCTGATTCTAGAGCTGCAAGATGAATACGCCATCGCTAAGAACGACCCCGAATTCCAGCGCCAGCTGGCCTATTTTCAAGGGGACTACGTTGGACGGCCCA
This sequence comes from Halomonas campaniensis, assembly GCF_002211105.1. Classification (GTDB taxonomy): domain Bacteria; phylum Pseudomonadota; class Gammaproteobacteria; order Pseudomonadales; family Halomonadaceae; genus Vreelandella; species Vreelandella campaniensis_A. The sequence goes on from NZ_JPUA01000011.1 coordinate 34,468, forward strand.
GCCCGCTCTACTTCGCCGAACGGCTGACTGAGCACTTTGGCGGGGCGAGCATCTATTTAAAGCGTGAAGAGCTCAACCACACCGGCGCCCACAAGATTAACAACTGCATTGGCCAGGTACTGCTGGCCAAGCAGATGGGCAAGAAGCGCATCATCGCGGAAACCGGTGCGGGCATGCACGGCGTTGCCACCGCGACAGTTGCGGCCCGCTTTGGTTTGCCTTGTGTCATCTACATGGGCGCCACCGACATAGAGCGTCAGCAACCCAACGTATTCCGCATGAAGCTGTTGGGTGCGGAGGTAATCCCCGTTACCTCGGGCACCGGCACGCTCAAAGACGCCATGAACGAAGCGCTGCGCGACTGGGTAACGAACGTTGACGACACCTTCTACATCATTGGCACCGTGGCGGGGCCACACCCGTACCCCGCGATGGTGCGTGATTTTCAGGCGGTAATCGGACACGAAACCCGCACGCAAATGCTCGAAAAGCACGGCCGCCTGCCGGATTCGCTGGTGGCCTGCATTGGCGGTGGTTCAAACGCCATGGGGCTGTTTCACCCGTTCCTTGATGACCTTGATGTGAAGATGATTGGCGTGGAGGCGGGTGGCAAGGGCGTTAAAAGCGGCCTACATGCGGCCAGCCTGAACGGCGGCACCCCCGGTGTGCTGCACGGCAACCGCACCTATCTGCTGCAAAACGAAGATGGTCAGATTATCGACGCTCACTCGATTTCCGCCGGGCTGGACTATCCCGGAATCGGGCCTGAGCACGCATGGTTGCACGAACAGGGTCGGGTTGAGTACGTCTCTGCCACTGACGACGAAGCGCTGGAAGCCTTCCAGGTCTGCTGCCGCCAGGAGGGCATTATTCCCGCCCTGGAGACCGCCCATGCCCTGGCCGAAGTGGGCAAGCGTGCCCCAAGCCTACCCCGCGAGCACTTGATGGTGGTCAACCTCAGCGGCCGTGGTGACAAGGACATGATGAGCGTGGCCCATCACTTGGGCGATAAATTCGGAGTGAAAAATTTATGAGCGCGATACAGGACAACGCAATGAACGATGTTATGAATCAGGCCATGAAAAACACGTCTCGTCTTGAAAGATGCTTTGCCGTACTCAAGCAGCAAAACCGCCCGGCGCTGGTTAGCTACCTGACCGCCGGCGACCCTGATGCCGACACCTCCCAACGCCTGTTGCACGGGTTGCCAAAAGCGGGGGTGGATATCATCGAACTCGGCATGCCGTTCAGCGACCCAATGGCCGATGGCCCCGCCATTCAAAAAGCCGCGCTGCGTGCCTTGAATAAAGGCCAGACACAAGCCAAAACGCTGGAAATGGTGCGCCGTTTCCGTGAAGAAGACAGTACTACGCCCATTGTGCTGATGGGCTACTACAACCCCATTTACTGCTACGGCGTCGAGCGCTTCTTGACCGATGCCGCCAAGGCCGGAGTAGACGGCCTAATCGTGGTAGACCTGCCGCCCGAGCACGACGAGGAGCTCTGCCAGCCAGCGGCCCAACACAGCATTGATTTTATCCGTCTGGCCACGCCGACCACCGATGCCAAACGCCTGCCCAAGGTGCTGGCGAACGCCTCTGGGTTTATCTACTACGTTTCCGTGGCAGGCGTCACCGGAGGCAGTGCACCCACGCCAGAACGGTTGGAAGACGCAGTAGCCGGGCTTCGTGAACATACTGAACTGCCTATCGCAGTGGGTTTTGGCATCCGTACCGCCGAACAAGCCGCCACCATTGGCCGCTTCAGCGATGCAGTCGTCGTCGGCTCTGCACTCGTCGACTGTATCGAAAATGCCAACACGCCTGATGAAGCCGTGGAGCGTGTGCATGGCCTGGTAAGTGAACTGGCGGAAAGCGTCAGGGCGTGCCGGGAGGTGAGTGAGCCGCAAGTTTGCTGATAAGGGCACAGGCTTCGTCCCTTACCGATTAACACTGTTGTTGGGAAAGGTATCGCCTCTGTTGGGTATCAAAGATTGAGCCAAGCCTTCGTGAGCAGCTAATCTAAGCACTTGGGCATACAGTCTAATGCTAATGAAGGGCTTTGCTGAGATCCGAGAGAGGCGATTTTCATGAACCTGACCACGCTGCTGCTGTTTATTCCGGCCTGCTTCGCTCTCAATATGGCGCCGGGGCCTAATAATCTGCTGTCACTGGCCAATGCCAAGCGCTATGGCGTTAGGGCCGCTTGTCTCGCAGGTATTGGGCGGCTGGCAGCCTTTGTTGGCATGATTACGCTGGCTGCTACCGGTTTGGCGACGCTGCTTTACACCTCTGAAAAGATTTTCCTGGTCATCAAGGTAATTGGTGGCCTCTATCTGTTATGGCTGGCGTATCAATTATGGGGTGCCGACAGCGCTGAAAGCGATGGCGGAGACACCCAGCCTAAGAGCCTGTCTGAGCTGGCGCGACAAGAGTTCCTGCTTGCCGCCGGCAACCCAAAAGCCATCCTGATTTTTACCGCATTCCTACCGCAGTTTGTGGAGCCCAGCGGCAATGTAGGGCAGCAATTTATAGTACTAGGTGCGCTGTTTTTGCTGCTGGAATGGGTAGCGATTGCCGGTTACGCCTATGCAGGCAGCTTTTTAAGCCACTGGTTTTCACGCCCCGCCATGCGTCGTTTATTCAACCGCGGCTGCGCAGGCTTATTGGCTAGCGCAGGAGTAGGGTTACTATTGTTTAAAAAAGAGTGATAGCGCTTTTGGGCTCAGGGATGAAGTGAACAAAATATTTGTATGCGAGGCGTGTTGAAATGAAACCCAGAGGCACAAGCAGCGTCACTATCGCACTCGCTCAACTACCCGTAGTAAAAGGTGCAGTGGCCGAGAATCTTGAAACGCACCTTACCTATATTCAGCAAGCTGCCACGCGAAGGGCTGATGTAGTGGTGTTCCCTGAGCTTTCGCTGACCGGCTACGAGCTTGAGCTGTTAGAACAGCTAGCGATGCCGAAAGATTCAGAGGTATTCAGCACGCTTTACGATGCCGCAGCGGCGAATAATATAGTCGTGATAGCAGGCTGCCCGCTCGTTAGCGAAGGCAGAAAACCGCAGATAGGGGCCGTAATCTGCTTCCCCAACGGCGAGCGAGCGTTCTACGCAAAGCAGTACCTGCACGAAGGGGAAGAGGTTTACTGTTCGACAGGCAATGCAAGCTATCTATTTACGGTTAATGGTACTCGAATAGCCTTGGCTATTTGTGCAGACTTCGCTAATCCTGTCCACTCAGAAGCGGCTGCCGCCCAGCAAGCAGACGTATATATCGCCAGCGCGCTGATCTCTGAAGCAGGTTACGAGACCGATGCGCAGCTACTCGCGGCCATGGCGAAACATCATCAGTTTCCAGTGCTGCTTGCAAACCACATCTCCAACACAGGCGGCTGGCAAACCTGCGGTAAAAGCGGCGGCTGGAATGCGGATGGTGAACTCGCGATCACTGCAGGCGGCACTGAAGCCTGCATTGTGATTTGCGCTATAAACGGAGGCGCACTCGACGCCTCGCTAGTGACCAATTTACCTATCGAAGACAGCTGCCCATTGGGCTAGCCCGCCCGATTTATGATGGGTGCACGTCAAGCGAATCCTTCGGTGCCTCGCGGCGGTCATTCATTCCGTAGTCCCGGATGACGGAAGCGACGCGGAGCCGGTAGTCGGCAAAGATATCCTGTCGGCCCGCTGTCTGGACGGATCGGTGAGGTTCAAACGTTCGCCACTGCTTCACGGCTTTTTCGTCCCGCCAAGGGAGAGCGACAGGATTTTTCCAGGGTGCGTAAGGCTTTCGAACCGCTCTATCGATATAAAACCGTCGATATCTTCTAAATGTTGACGCAGTGCGCTGGCAGCGTCCAGGTAGTCCTGTTTCCGATCCGAATGCGGTAGCACTTCAAATATCACGGCGATCATAAAACACTCCAAGGATAGATAGATTCAACGCCCAGTGTGCCGTCCACCACCTCAACGAAACTGCGCTCCTCCTTGAGAATAAACTTCTTCTCTTGAGCCATGGTGAAGTTCGCGTGACCGCCTTGGTCAGACTTCAGTCGGGCGCGGTAGGCCTCATAGGTAGCCAGGCTATCGAATGCGATTAGCCCCCAGGCAATATTATTAGTGCCCTCGTAGGGAAGAAAATAACCGATAAGGTGGCCACCGCAGCGGGGTATGATTTGCCCCCAATTCTTGGCGTACGCCTTGAAGGCGTCACGTTGGAAGGGATCAATCTCATAGCGGATAAAGCAGGTAATGCTCATGGGGGTATCTCCTTTGAACGGTAGCTAGGACGATACCGCGTTGTCGCCCCCTGGTGGTTCGACTAGAATCGAACCATGAGTGAAGGCCCTAACATTGTGCGCGTTGCAGCGCTTATCGGCGATAACGCCCGGGCGGAGGTTCTCTCCGCCCTGATGTCAGGTCGTGCGCTGACGGCGACCGAACTGGCGAATACGGCTGGTGTTACCAAGCAGACCATCAGTTTTCACCTTGGCAAGCTGCTGGATGCAGGGCTGATCACGGTGGAGCAGCAGGGCCGTCACCGCTATTTCCGGTTGATGGGGCCTGAGGTGACCAGTCTCCTGGAGTCGCTGATGGATCTCGCTTGCCGCAGTGAGGGGAACCGCCTTGTTACCGGGCCACGCGATCCCGCCCTGCGCAAGGCCCGTATCTGTTACGACCACCTTGCCGGGGAGTTGGGTGTTTCAGTGTATGAGCAGATGCTGCGAACGAATATCCTTTATCAACACCCGGGAGGGCTACAGCTCACTGAGCAGGGAAGGGTGTGGTTTAATCAATTTGGCATCGATACAGACGCGCTTGCTTCTTCAAAACGCTCATTTTGTAGGGAGTGTCTCGACTGGAGCGAGCGCAGGTATCATCTAGCGGGCGCGCTCGGCAGTGCGCTGCTTACCCGAATTCAGGAGCTTGGCTGGGCGAAGCGAGAGGAGCATTCCCGCGTTATCGTATTCAGCACCCAAGGGGAAAAGTTGCTGTGGGCAATGCTCGCACCGCAGAGTGCGCCAACGGTTTCAGTCCAACAAGCCGCTGTCACCTTTTAAGATTCTATAAAACTGAGAGAAATAATGGGAAAGCTCTTTTCACTGGTTGTATTGGTAGCGCTTGGCTATGCCGGTATCTACTTCTATTACGGCGTTGTCGTTGAACGAGAAGTTCAGCAGCAGTTGGATGACCGCGGCCTCTCTGCCGTTAGTGTGGATAACATTGAGTATGGGGTGCTGGCGCCTATTAACACGATCGCGAATCTCGAAGTAACCGTCACTTATCGCGGCTCACAGGCGACGCTGGATTTGATAGTAAAGGGTCATCCCTTATTCTCTGACGAGGTAAGTGTCGAATTCGACGGGCTGCAAGCTCTGCGCTTAGGCATCGGCTTCGGCCAATAGGTAACGCTTCTACGTCTGAAAAAAACAACTAAGGAGCAGGCTATGAACCAGCATGAAAAGCTCAACTACGTCGAGTTCGCCGCGAAAGATTTATCCGCAACAAAAGCGTTTTTCTCGGCGGCGTTTGGTTGGGAGTTTGTCGATTACGGCCCTGAATACACCGCCTTTTCCAACCAAGGGTTGGATGGTGGCTTCTACCAGGCGGATGCCTGTAACCAAACCTCAAACGGCGGGGCATTGCTGGTTTTCTATAGTGCTGACATTGACGCAACGCTTAACAAGGTTGAGAAGAGCGGTGGTAATATCATTCGGCCCATTTTCGAGTTTCCCGGCGGCTGCCGTTTTCACTTTCAGGAGCCCAGTGGTAACGAATTTGCGGTTTGGTCGGAGTTGCGATCCTAATCAAGCAGCTAGGCTAGGTAGGCGTGAGCGGTAACCACACATGCTCATATCCGATGGTAAGCGCCACGGCCACCAGCAAAGCTGCCATCAGCCAATTGAAGCCCTTAACGACGCCTGTGTTTTTAATACGGCTGCCGACCATGCTGCCAATCGCGATATAGCTACCGGGGGCGCCCGCGGCCAGCAGCGCCAACCCGAACGCCCAAACCACTAAGCTAAGCCCCTGAATGCCAGCGGCAGGAAACTGCAGTGTGGTGATGGGCAGGGTGGCCACAATGGCTTTGGGATTAAGCAACTGCATGACCAGCCCATCACGATAACTGACTAGCCGTGGGGCGTTGTCTGGCTCGCTTATATCAATACTTGAACGGGCAATTTTGCTCGCGAGATAAACAATATAGCCGCAGCCCAAGGCACTCACTACGATGAGCGCTTCATCATCGATCCAGGCGGCACCCGCCCAACCCAATACTAATAAGTACGCCAGCATCGCAGTACCCACGCCAAGGCAAAACCCAACCGACTGCCTGGCTTGCCCATTGATGCCAATATTCAAACCAAGCAGATTCACAGGCCCAGGCGAATACATCGCGCCTAGAGCATAGGCGACAATTCCTAACATGGTTAAACCTCTATGGTGGTATTTAGGTGTTAGCGTGCGATATCGCGCTGGTACTGATAGGGCGTCATGCCATAAATGCGCTTAAAGCGGCGATTGAAATGGCTGAGGTCGGCAAATCCATAACGCAAAGCGACCTCCGTTAGGGAAGCGCCAAGGTCTAGCGCCGAACGAGCCGCGTTAATCCGGCAATTAATCACATATTGGTGGGGGGTGATGCCGTAATGTTGACGGAACAGACGCAAGAAATGGTACTTGGATAGGTGTGCTGCCTGGCTGATGTCATCAAGGGAGATATCGGCGGCCAGGTGTGCATGAACGTACTCTTTCGCCAAGCCCAGCAGCGCATCGGGCCGAGTAGTCACCTGATTGGGATGAGAAATCCCGCCGAGTTGCACGGTTCGCTCGATTACCTGATAAAGCGCATTCTCCTGATCGATACAGCTTCCAGAGTGAGAAGTGACTAAACGGGCCAGTTCCAAAATGGCATTACGTAGCCGAATGTCCTGGATAAGGGTGTTATTTGAGCGAAAGTCAGCCGTGTGCTCGTTCCCAAGAGCATCAGCAAACAGGGCATTAACCTGCTCGGGATGCGCATATACCATCAGGTAATCCAGTGAGCGCTCTCCGCCCGGTTGGCCGTCGTGAACTTCTTCTGGATTGAACAGAATAACGTTGCCCGGTGGGCTACGATGAAACTGCCCGCCGCTGAAGAAATCCTGACGTCCCGCCAGCGTGACGCCGAAGGCATACTCCTCGTGGGCATGGCGGTCGTAGCTGAAATCCTCAATCGCTGCGTGAAGCACCGTCAGCGTTGGCATGTGCTGGCTCTTGATGAATTGAAATCGGCTCGCGTTACTCATGCCGCCCCTCCTGATTGGTCACACCACTAGCTTATGCCAGCACCGGTTCTGAATGCTTGTACATAATTGCTAATCGGCAGTGACAGCTACCAGGGAAGCGTTTTTATACCGGTGACTGCTTGCGTGACAGTACCAGCCAACATGGCGGGCGACATCAAAAGCAGCATGAGCGCATGCTCGCGCCGCTGATAGCCGCGGGAGTGATCTTGGTGAAGAACGTGAAGGTAATGGTTGTTGATGTCAGTCGCTTTCAAAGGATACCTCCTAGCGGGAAATCGACAAGCGTTGCCGTAACCCACAGGTGGGCCACGGCAATGACCCACTTATCGTTGCATAAATGCCAGCCAGCGACGCTCAGCTTCTTCGCCCGCAGAGGAGGCCCACCATTCGTAAGACATCAACACCTGACGCTCGGCATTTTCTGAGAAGCTCGGCAGTTCCCTGGCTCGCTCATCGGGAATTTTGCCTGTATCGAAAGCGGCCGGGTTGCCGGGGCCGTAGTCGATGTGCAGGGGCAGGTTGGCTTGATACTCGGGGGCGATGGCCGCGTTGATGAACTCAATGGCAGTATCCTGATGGGTCGCACCTTCAATAATGCACAGGTGCGTGTTCTGCAACACACCATCGTTATAGGTGAACTCAGCGCTGGCGCCTTCATTGATGATCGCGCTAACACGTCCATTCCACATCATCAGCATGTCCACCTCGCCATCGTAGAGCAACTGCGCCGACTGACCGCCGGAAGTCCACCAAGTGGTGATATGTGGTTTGATTTCTTCAAGTTTGGCGAAAGCCCGGTCAACATCCAGCGGATAAAGTTCTTTTCGCGCCACGCCATCAGCCATTAAAGCAGCTTCAAGTGTTCCCAGCGGGTGGTTGCGAAGGGCACGGTTGCCAGGATACTCCTCCACATTCCAGAAGTCCTCCCAGCTTTGGGGCGGATTACCCTCGAAGGCCTCCGGGTTGTAGGCCAGTACGCTGGAATAAAACTCGTAAGCGACAGAGTAGGGTGTTTTATACGCCTCGGGCATCGACTCGGCGTTGGGAATCCGGCTGAAGTCGAGTTCTGCAATCAGCCCCTGGTTACCGCCACGCACACAGTTCAATGGTGGGGTATCGACCACGTGCCATACTGCCTGGCCGGTGGTGCCTTGCGTCTTGATCATCGGCCAGGCGTCGGAGGTGCTCTCCTGACGAATGGTGATGCCCAACGCCTTGGCAACCGGGTCGAGAATGGCCACCGTCTGCGCTTCCTGATAAGCACCTCCCTGAGAGACGAACGTGATTTCGCCATCGGCCAGCGTTTGCCCAGCGCCAAGCGTACCAATAAGCACTACCGAGAAGCCAAGCAAGTATTTGGAGCAGTTAATATTTTTCATCTTGCGACCTCCAACTGAGTAAGTGCCTCCGACGCTGTATCAACGCCCGATTGCATCAAGGAGCTTGTTACCCGCCACGCCCACAGCGATTGCGATCGAGCGGCTATGCCACCTGGTTCACTCACGCAAAAAGCCGCTAAGCGATGCGGCCAAGCAGGTGTGGGAGTGGATAATAGAAGAAACACGCAATGACGTCGCGAATGTAGCGAAGCAGAATCCAGATTTAAAGCTGGAGTCCTACCTAGCTAAAGGGCCTTGTTTAAAGAGATAAAAATCTGATATGCATGCGCTCCACTCCGCCTATCTCCCTAGCATTAATCTAGCCTCATGCCTGCTGCGCTGCATTTTAAGTGCGGTATTTAGCCACGTTAGATATTAGTGTTTGGTCATGTAATATAGCCGGCTATTTTTTCACATTAGAAATTAAATTTATCTGTAATCGTGCCGATAATCCAGTGCCGTTGATTACCACGGTGACTGATCGCTATACGTGCTTAAACTGTGTGCTAGCCGTGAAGCGAGTGTTTTCAATAACCCAAGGCAGCTCGCTACGGGTTTAATGAGATACCTCCCCCATGACCTCCATGCTATTTCTGAATCGAAGCGTCAAGCTGCGGCTTTCCGTGAGTTTGGGCGCCTTTATCCTGATGCTGATCGTGGTTGGCACGATCGGACTCTACAATCTCAGCAAGACGAACGATGCCGTTACCGACACCTATGAGCAAAATGTGCTTACTTTGGCGAGCTTGAGCCAAGTCAACCAAGCGTTGCTCAGCACTCGAGTGAAGATAACGGCTGAACAACGTGACCGGAACCCAGCAACTGCTTTGACCACCCAGCAAGAAATTGCTGAAAACGATGCAATTATCGATACCGCTTGGGCTGATTACTACCCGGGCCGTGTATCCGATGATGTCGAGCGTGCTATCGCCCAAGATTTTATCGCCTCTTTGGGTGAGCTACGTGCCGGTATCGACGACATCAACGCGGCAATGATCGGTAATGACTTCGATGCCGCTCGTGAGATAGCTACCACCACGTTGCGTTCTGGTTACACGGCGGTGCTATCGTCGCTTCAGGAACTGATTAACCGCAACACCGCTCAAGCCGCTGCATACAATCATCAAACGTCTGAAGACTATGCATGGACGCGTAACTTCGTCATCAGTTTGATAGCGGTATCGGTTATTGCTGGTATTCTGCTGGCGATATGGCTTATTCGCGGCATTATGGCACCGCTGGGTAAGGCGCAAGCACTTGCCAATGCCATGGCGGAAGGCAAACTGGATAACCAAATCGATATTACCTGCAGAGATGAGTTCGGTGACATGCTGAATTCGTTAAAAGCCATGGAAGCCAAGTTCTCCCAAGTAGTAATGTCTGTGCGCAATAACGCCGAGTCCGTTAATACCGCCGCTGATGAAATTGCTCAGGGAACTGAAGATCTGAGCAGCCGAACTCAGCAACAGGCCGCTAGCATTGAGGAGACCGCGGCATCAATGGATGAAATCACCTCTACCGTGAAGCAGAACGCAGACAACGCCTCAGAAGCCGACAAGCTCGTTTACGACGTGAGCCAGCAGGCCAACGCTGGTGGGGAGGTTGCAGGTCAAGCCGTAAAAGCGATGGAGGGGATCAATGCCTCAAGCCGCAAAATCGCCGGTATCGTGGGCTTGATTGAGGAGATTGCTTTCCAAACCAACCTGTTGGCGCTGAATGCGTCGGTTGAGGCGGCGCGTGCGGGTGAGCAGGGGCGCGGATTTGCGGTAGTGGCCAGCGAAGTACGTAATCTGGCTGGGCGCAGTGCCAATGCGGCCAAAGAGATCAAACAGCTGGTTGATGAAAGTATCGGCCAAGTGGATAACGGCTCTCATCTGGTCAACCGAGCAGGCAAGTCATTGGAAGATATCGTCAGCGGTGTACAGCGTGTCTCGGTACTGATGGGTGAGATCGCCACCGCCAGCCGCGAGCAGTCTCAAGGGATTGAGCAAGTCAACACGGCTATTGCTCAGATGGACACTGTTACCCAGGAGAATGCGAGCTTGGTGGAAGAGTCCAGCGCGGCAGGCCGCTCGCTGCAAATTCAGGCAGCGGCGTTATTGAAGGAGGTTTCATTCTTTAGGGGAGCGACCACTGGGCAGAATCAGGCAGCGTTACCTGCAACAGTGCGGCACAATGCCAGTCAGCCACGGATCGCCCAACGGCCGAAGAACCATGTTCTGGGGAGCCAGCAGGAAACTGATGAATGGGCATCTTTCTAAGTCACTAAATTTCTAAGCCACTAAAAACGCAGAAGCGCCCTTGTCTGGGCGTTTCTGCCATAGGCTGCTGACGTTTGCTACCCGAAGCTAGCCTTCACTGTAAGCTATTCGCGTCTAACGCGGGGTTAATCCCCTCAAGCAACAGGCACAGTACCGCCATCGATTACGTACTCGGTACCTGTGATGGTGGCCGCCAGCGGTGACGCCAGAAACCCAATCAAGTTGGCCACTTCAGCAGGTTTTGAGGGGCGGCCAATCGGGATGCCGCCCAGCGAATTCATGATGATCTGCTTGCCACCTGCGTAATCGGTGCCTGCGTCTTGGGCAATCCGCTCGGCCAGCGCAACAGCGGCCTCCGTCTCGATCCAGCCCGGCGATACCCGAACCACGCGCACCCCTTTGGGTGACACTTCCTTGGACAAGCTTTTGCTATAGGTGGATAGCGCCGCCTTGGCCGCCGCGTAAGCCGTGGTCGATTCGGGCAGGGGGAGCTCACGCTGAATGGAGGTCACGTGGATAATCACGCCATCGCCTTGGGCCAGCATGCCTGGCAGCAGGGCGCGATCCAGCCGTACGGCAGGAAACAGGTTGATGTCGAGCTCGCGCTGCCACTCCTCCTCCCCAAGGGCAGCGAGCCCGCCGCCGGGCGAGGAGGAGCCCCCCAGCACATGAACGATAATATCCACTCCGCCCAAGCGTTCGTTGACCGCATCGGCCACCGTGGCACAGCCTTCGGCCGTCGTCAGGTCAGCGGCGACAAACAGCTCATCAGGTAGGTCAGCGGGGCGAGTACGGGCGGCTGTTAGTACTTGCGCGCCTTCTTCGCGAAAGAGTGACACCACAGCAGCGCCAACCCCTTTGCTACCACCGGTGATCAATACGCGTCGCCCGTTCAAGTTCAAGTTCATTAGTGGATCTCCAATGACTGGATTTGCGACTCAGCAAGCTGGAAAGCGTGGTCAAGTTGCACCGGGCTGCCGGGGAAGTTGCCGGTCACAGTGGCGGTAACCACCATCGTGTTGCCTTGATGGGAAACACTGACCGGCTCGACGCGATACGCAATCTTGGCACGGGTGGCGCGCAGCCAGGCTTGAATAGCAGTTCGCCCGCGGTGCGTCCCTCCTTCATCAAACACACAGGCATCTTGGGTAAAGCAATCGCCAAGGTGGGTGTCATCCGCACCGTTGCTGATGCTGAAATAAGTGGTGATCGCGTCTGGCAGTGACAAGCTCATGATGATCATCTCTCGCAAGGTAATGTGAGAGAATATTCTGCCTAGACTTACGCGTTATCAAGAACGCACAAAAAGGTAAGTGGCTTACCAATGAGAAAGATTTATACGCCCACTACCGCCGCAAGCGATGTGGAAAATGTATTAAAAATGCTGGAAGGGCGCTGGAAGCTCATTATTCTCTTTCATCTCTTCGATGGAAAAGTGCAGCGCTACTCCGATTTCGAAAAACTCATCCCTGACATCTCCCAGAAAATGCTGGCCCAACAGCTGCGCCAACTGGAAGCGGATGGCATCGTGGCCCGAAAGGTCTACCCCCAGGTGCCGCCGAAAGTGGAGTACCGCCTGACCGAATGGGGGCAAACGCTCTGCCCGGCGCTGGATGCCTTGCTGAAATGGGCAGAGCAGAAGGAGCACTTCAACCACCCTGACGAGCAGAATGAACAAGACGATACCACCACCCAATGAGAGCCGCCTGATGCACTACCGCACCATGACCATCAACGATTACGAAGCCGCCATTGCCCTGTGGAGCGAAAGTGAAGGCGTGCGCCTGCGTGATGCCGATTCCCGAGAGGGGATTGAGCGATACCTGCTGCGCAACCCCGGCCTGAGCTTCGTGGCAGAAGTCGAAGGAAAGCTGGTGGGAACGATCATGGCGGGCCACGATGGCAAGCGCGGCTATGTTCAGCACTTGTCGGTGGCGGATTCCCATCGCCGGTTAGGCATCGCCATGCGGTTGGTAGACCTCTGCATGGAAGCGCTAAAGCATGAAGGCATCCTGAAATCACACCTAATGATTCTCCCCGAGAACGAAGCCGCCCAGCAGTTCTGGTCAAACCAAGGCTGGGCCTACCGATCCGATATTTTGCTTTACTCGTTTGTGAATGGGGATAATGCAAATATCTAGATCAGGACTGTCATACCCTTGTCGGTTCGCCAGCTTTTTTTGTACTATGATGGCTCTTTCAGCGCTAAACAGAGGTAGTTGTCCAAATGAACCATTGATGCCCGCCGTTGCAATGACGGCCAGTCTCCATTAGCCCCTGACCCAGGGGGAGAACTCGGCATCGCTGGAATCAACTATGACCACTACCCCTCTCACCTTAAAAGGTGTCTCCTACGTTTTGTCGGATGGCAGAACGCTTTTCACCGACCTTCATGAGCAGTTCGATGCACGCCCAACAGGGCTGGTTGGGCGCAATGGTATCGGTAAAACAGTATTAGCCCAAATTCTCGCGGGTCTGTTGCAACCCACCGCCGGCGACTGTCAGCGCCCCAGCAGCGTGCATTACCTTGCCCAGCAAGTGGCCCATCCGAAGGGGGCTTCTGTCGCCGATCTCGCAGGTATTCAACTAACGCTGGATGCGCTGGCGCGCATTGAGGCTGGCAGCACTGCCATAGAGGATTTTGAGGCCGTGGATGAGCGTTGGGATTTGCCCCAGCGATTTCGCCATGAACTTGAATGCAACGGCTTGGGCTATCTTGAGGCTACAACACCGGCCAGCACACTGAGCGGTGGGGAAACCATGCGGGTTGCCTTAATGGGCGCCATGCTCTCGAATGCCGATTTCCTGATTCTTGATGAGCCAAGCAACCATCTCGACCGACCAAACCGCCAAGCACTCATCGAACAACTGCAACGCTGGCCGCGTGGGTTGATTGTGATCAGCCATGACCGGCAATTGCTGGAAGCCATGGAACGTATTGTAGAACTGACCCCCTCAGGGCTGCACAGTTATGGCGGCAACTACACCTTCTATGCAGAGGCGAAAGCACACGAGCAGCGAAATGCGATTGACCAACTCAATAGGCACAAGCTAGAGCGCCAACGCCAAGAAAGGGCGATGCGTAAGCAGCGTGAACGCCAGGAGAAACGGCAGGCCCGCGGAAATCGGCAGGGCAAGGAGGCCAACCAGGCCAAAGTAATACTGGATGGCCAGAAAGAGCGCAGCGAGAACTCCATCGGCTCATTGCGCCAAAAGCAGGCAGCCAGCCGTGATCAGCTTAACCAGCGCGTGCGGGAAGCGGCAAAACAGGTTGAAAGCGAAGCGCACATCACCCTGCATGGGATACCCGTTAATCAGGTCGCCAAGCGCTGTTTGGCAGAATTGGAGAGGGTAGAGTTACCGTTCGTCATGGGAGCCACTCGTCACATTAGCTTACTGCTGAGAGGGCAACAGCGCATAGGGGTTGTAGGCCCCAACGGCTGCGGTAAATCCACGCTGCTTCGCGTGCTAGCGGGCCAGATCGAACCATTATCCGGAACCTGCAAGGTGACCCCAGAAAAGGCTTATCTCGACCAGCGACTGGAGAATCTTGAGCCGGAAAAAACCGTGCTCGAACAGCTGCAACTGGCTAACCACTCAACAACGGAGGGTGAGCTGCGCATGCTACTGGCCCAGTTAGGCCTGGATGCGCAGAAGATCACCACGCCCAGCGGACTGCTTAGCGGCGGTGAGCGCCTAAAAGGGGCGCTGGCCTGCATCCTCTACGCCGATTCGCCCCCGCAATTGTTGCTGCTCGACGAGCCCAATAACCACCTCGACCTGCCATCGGCACAGGCACTGGAAACCCTGCTGCGCAGTTACCAAGGTGCGTTAGTGGTGGTATCCCATGACGATGCTTTTCTGGAAAACCTCGCCCTGACAGACCGCCTGATGGCAACCGAGCAAGGGTGGCATTTGGAGCCTCAATCCAGTTGAGCTTCTATCGCGGTCTTATCGATCACCGACCAGACTTCCTGAATCTTATTATCTTGGAAGCGGTAGAACGCGTTCTCGCAAAACGTCACTTTTTGCCCATTGATAGGTAAGCCCAGGAAGTTGCCTTTAGGCGTGACATCGAATCGCAGCCTGCACGCGACATGGGGTGAATCAACGGCCAAAAGCTCAATGTTGAAGTGAAGATCAGGTATCTGCTCGTAATCGGCTTCCAGCATGGCGCGATAGCCATCCACTCCTAGGCGCTTGCCGTTGTGGTGGGCATCGTCATGCACGAACTGGTCTAGGCTCGTCCAGTCCTGATTATTGAGGCAGGTGATGTAATCACGGTAAGTTGCTTCCAGGTCACGTTTGTTCATCCTGGTTCTCCTTTCCTGGGCAGGCGTGAAGGCATTCTCGCCAAGGGTACACAGGCTCAGTATCATAAACAGCCTAAACCAAGCCACAGAAGTCATCATTCATGTCGTGCCCACCTTGCCCCCATTGCCAATCCGATTTCGTTTATCAGGATCAAAGCCTGTTCATCTGCCCCGAGTGCGCCCACGAATGGAACCCTTCTGAGGCTGAGGCAGAAGACACCGTGACGGTAAAAGATGCCCACGGTACGCTGTTAGCGGAAGGCGACAAGGTAACGATGATCAAAGACCTCAAGGTCAAAGGCAGCTCACTGGTACTCAAAGTGGGCACCAAAGCCGTTATCAAGCGGCTCGTGGATAGCAAGGATCACCAACTGGACTGCAAAGTCGACGGCGTCGGCGACATGATGGTGACCGCCCATTTTGTGAAGAAGGCCTGACTAAAATCTGAACTTACCTGATAAGCGTGCCACCGATGACCGCTAACCGACATTACCGCTGGGTTATTCTGCTGATAGCCACCCTGGCTCAAGCAGCGGCGTGTTTCTTCGTTCAGGGTATCGGCGCCATCAGCGTTTATATACAGGCCGATATGGGGCTCTCCGCATTTCAGATTGGGGCGCTGGTTTCGGCGGCTCAGTTGGTGCCTTTAGTTGGGCTGTTGGTTGCCGGGGAGTTGCTGGACAGGTTCAGTGAGCGTTTGGTGGTGGGGGGAGGCACCCTCGTCGTGGGCATCGCGCTTAGCGCGACCGTACTGGCTGAGAGTTACTGGGCCATGCTGCTGTTTTTGGTCATCGTAGGGGCGGGCTACAGTACCGCCCAGCCTGGCGGTAGCAAATCGGTAGCTGCCTGGTTCGATAAATCCCAGCGTGGCTTTGCTATGGGCATTCGTCAGGCAGGCTTGCCCATGGGCGGGGCGCTGGCGGCGATCATGCTGCCAACCGTCGCTATCACCTGGGGATGGCGCGCCTCTTTTCTGGTGGGCGGGCTGATTGCGATCTTCGGGGCGTTGGTCTTTATGCTTTTTTACCGTGCCCCTGGTGGCGTGGTGCCGGTCGCAAAAGCCTCTGAAGGTAGCGTAACAAACGTCGTCTTATCGCGATTGGCGATGATTCGCGAACCGGTCATGAAACAGATCATGGCGTCCGGTATTAGTCTGATCTCGGTTCAGTACGGTATTTTGATTTTTACCGTGCTCTATCTGCATAGCCGTTTGCAGATGGAGGTGCTGCAGGCGGCGACGTTGCTATTCGTAGCCCAGGGAGCTGGGGTTGCCGGACGTATTTTGCTGGCGGCCTGGAGCGACCGCTGTCGCTCGCGCTATTTTCCGGTCATGGTGTGCATGGTAGCGGTAATCGTCGGGTTGCTGGTATTGGTTTGGTTACCGCTCAGTTCAATGTTTATGCTGGGTTGCTTGATGGGCTGGTTGGGTTTCTTTGGTTTCGGCTGGTACGGCCCTTGGGTGGCTTATGTGGCGGAGTCTGCACCTGCTGATAAAACCGGCTTTGTGCTAGGCCTGGCCATGGCGATTAACCAACTGGCGATTGTATCGATACCACCACTCCTTGGGTGGCTGTTAGATATAAGTGGCAGCTTTATGCTCGGCTGGGGCCTGCTGATCGCTATGACGTTATTGGGGCTATTAATGACCATCCAGCGGCAAGGAGAAATTAATGAAAGCGATCGTTTTTGACGTATTTGGCACTATTGTCGATTGGCGCTCCAGTTTGATTAACCAGTTCCGGGCGTTAGAAAAAGAGTTGGGAATTGAGCTACCCAGCGAAGCGCTGACGGATCAATGGCGTCAGCATTATGCGCCCTCTATGGACCGGGTGCGTAAAGGCGAAATTCCGTGGACGGGATTGGATGATCTGCATCGGGAAAGCCTAGTCACACTGCTCAAGCAACACGGGATTACGCTAGACGAAGCGACCATTGATCGCGTCAATCACTTTTGGCACCAATTAGAGCCATGGCCGGATGTTCAGCGCGGTCTTCAAAAATTGAAAGAGCACACCATCATCGCCACCCTGACCAACGGTAATTTATCGTTAATGGTGGACGTTGCCCGTTATGCCAAACTGCCATGGGATATGGTGTTTTGCGCCGAGCTATTCCAGCACTATAAACCTGACCCAGAGGTCTATTTAGGGGCTTGCCGCCTGCTGCGCCTACCGCCTGAAGAGGTGATGCTATGCGCAGCACACAATTACGACCTGGCGGCTGCCCGTGCACTGGGAATGAAAACGGCGTTTATACCCCGGCGCACAGAGTATGGCCCGCAACAGAGCAAAGATTTAACAGCCGAGCAAGAATGGGATTTTGTGGCTGAAGATCTCGTCGCGTTGAGCGAGCGTCTAATAGGATACTAGCCATTTCGTGCGCCCGCAGTGTCCTCAACAATAGATCCATTCGCCGACGGTTAACCAAAACTTAGCTAAAAGATGGAACAGTCATGTACCCGTTAGCAGCCCAATGGATAGTGGGTCTACTCAGAGATAGACATATCCCGTTTCAAATCTGCGGAGGGCTCGCCGCAAAGGGCTATGGTGCTGACCGAGCGCTGAATGATATTGACCTGTTTGTCCCCGATGAGCATTTTATGACAGTGGTGCAGGCAGGGCAGGCGCACATATCCAAACCCGCGGCGCACTACTGCGAAGAGGGATGGGATTTAACCTATGTCCAGTTCAAGTATGAAGACATTAAGGTGGAAGTAGGCAACGCCGCAGGCGCACATATTTTAGATGCCGCCAGCCAGACTTGGGTACCGCTCGATATAGCTTTTGATCGTTATGAAACCGTCAATTTATTGGGCCTTGCGCTTCCCCTGATGTTGAAGGAAGACTTGATCCGGTATAAATCTATGCTATCAAGGCCAGTGGATATCGACGATGTTCGTGCCTTAAAATCGGAGATTAAGATGCAAGCGTCAGTCTATGACAAATGCGGAGATCCAACGGTTCTGCGCTATGCGGATGTTCCTGACCCAGAGCTCGGAGCATTTGACGTGCTCATTGAAGTTCAGGCGATCTCGATAGAGGGTGGTGATTTAATCAACCGCCAGATGACGCCCCCTCCCCGAGTAGATTACATTGTGGGATATGCAGCGGCAGGCGTTGTCGTTGCATTGGGTAGCGGGGTGAGTACGCGCAAGGTTGGTGACAGAGTAACGAGCTTCGGATTGGATGGCTCGCATGCAACACTACGCGCTATTCCCGAAAGCCAGACTTGGCTCGTTCCAGATGGCGTTGATATTGCTGAGGCTGCGGTGTTGCCCATATCCTTTGGCACCGCACATCACTGCTTATTCGCGCGCGGTGCACTCCAGAGTGGAGAGACCGTTTTAATACAGGCCGGTGCGGGTGGTGTCGGTATTGCCGCTATTCAACTTGCGAAACGGATGGGCGCTATTGTCATCACCGTTTCAAGCGGCTCGGAAAGGCTTGCGAAACTCACATCACTTGGCGCTGATTATGTAATCGACCATCAAAGAGAAGACGTGGTTAAGGCAGTGTTTGAGTACACACAGGGCAGGGGCGTTGATCTCGCTATTGATCCTGTCGGATCGACTTTGCAGACTTCGCTTCAGTCGCTGGCCCCTGAAGGGCGACTGGTTTTCGTCGGTAATGCGGGAGGCGGCGAGCTCACTGTGGATCTCTGGCCAGCGCTACAGGCCAATCACTCTCTTTTTGGCGTCTTTATGGGCACACAATTCGGGTACCCAAACGTCGCTGCCACGGTGGATCGTATGCTCGACGATGTCGCTAACGCCAATCTCAAGGTTCTTATAGACCGGCGCTTTCCTTTGGAGAAAGCGGTCGATGCCCACGAGTATGCTGAACGTGGAAAGCCGTTTGGTCGGGTGGTTATGCATCCTTGATACTCCTCTTCTAGATCCCCGCACTCTCCTTAACCACTGCGTCACGTAACGTTTCAGCGAAGCTTGCCAGGGCGGGTGTCCAGGACTCCGGTTCGGGGGCGACAAAATAGGTATCGATATTGGCGATGGACGTGGGCAATTCCAGCGTGTGAATCTCGAACCGGTGCTGGTGGGCTTCAACCGTCCCACGGGGCAGCACCGTGTAACCCATCCCGGCAGCAACGCAGCCAAGCATCGCGTCCAGCGAACCGAACTCGAAGATTCGGCCTGCATTGACGCCGTAGGATGCCAGCAACAGCTCGATACGCTGGCGGTAGCTGCACCCCTGGCGAAACGCCAAGAAAGCAGACGTCAGCAGTTCTTGTGAAGAGGGCATCTTCGTCATAGGCGTTGAGCCTACTAAGACAAGCTGCTCGCTAAACGCTTTGAGCGAGTGGTAGCGGCCATGCTCAAGCCTCCCGGCCACGAAGACACAGTCCACCTGCCCGTTAAGCAACAACTCGACCAGCTCAGCCGTGGGCCCGGTCTTTATCTGGATATCAACGTCAGGCTGCGCTGCGTGGTACGCCGCCAGTATCGGCGGAAGGCGCAACGCCGTCGTGGTCTCCATGGCGCCTATGCGCAGCCGCCCACACGCCTTCTCCTGGCCTTTGAACAGCGACACCGCTTCATCGTGGGCCGTTAGCATGCGCTCGGCGTACTCCACCAGCGCCAATCCGGCGCTGGTAGGGCGAACGCGCCCTGCACGGTGAATAAGCTGTACGCCTAACTCTTCCTCAAGTTTCTTGATGTGGGCCGTTACATTGGATTGCACCGTGTGCAGCTGTTTGGCCGCCGTCACGAAGCTGCCGGTTTCGGCCACGGCCATGAATAGTCGCAGTGATTTTAATTGCACGCGCCGTCTCCCTGTCAGGCTATCTTTAAACAAGATAGTAGCCATCAAAACTAATCGTTTCTAGAAATAGTTCCTCACGCGTAGTCTGGCTGTGTACTAACGCGCTGCCCACCTTGCCCGAAAGGGGGCACGAATAAGGACACAACATGATGAATCGAACACTTACTACCCACGATCTGCCCGCCCTGATGACAGGGATAATGGCGACCCTGGCGGGGATTGGCATTGCGCGGTTCGCCTATACGCCGCTATTGCCTGCGATTATTCAAGAGGGCTGGTTCACCGCTAGCCAAGGCGCCTACCTTGGAGCTGCCAACCTGCTGGGCTACTTTATCGGCGCACTCGCCGCCCACTCGCTGAGTGAGCGTTTTTCTCCTCGCTTAGTCATCGGCGCAAGCTTCGCGGCTATTGCTCTCAGCTTTATGCTTTGCGCTGGGGCGGGTGGTTTCGCCTGGTTCTTCTTTTGGCGATTGGTATCCGGTATGGCCGGAGCCGTTTTAATGGTGATTGGCCCTTCGCTGGCGCTGGCGGCCACGCCGCCTGAAAGGCGAGCCAGTGTGGGTGCCATGGTGTTTACCGGTATTGGCCTCGGCGCGCTGCTTTCGGCCTCCATTGTGCCCATGCTTCTTGAATTAAGCCTAACGGTCACCTGGGGCACGCTGGGGTTGCTTTGCATTGCGGTGGGTCTTTTAGGTGACTGGGGAGTTAACCACTTATCCGTAGCCTCACCTTCGGCAGCTAGCTCATCGGCCAATAGCCAAAAGGGCGTTGCGGGAGTCAAGCTAGTGGTGTGGTTGGTCATCGGCGCCTATGCCCTGGACGCGGTCGGGTTTGTGCCCCATACCGTGTTCTGGGTGGACTATCTTGCTAGGGAAAACGCCCTGGGTAATCACGCCGCTTCCCTACAGTGGGGCATCTTCGGCTTGGGCGCCGTATGTGGGCCGCTGATGGTGGGCGCCTTGGCGCATCGAGTGGGTTGGCATCGGGGCTTAGCGATTGCCTTTGTGGCGAAGGCTGCCGCTGTATCGCTGCCGGTATTTTCGCTAGCACTGCTCAGTCAATCCGTCTCCTCCTTTATGGTGGGGGCGATGATCCCCGGCATTGTCGCACTCACCTCTGGGCGCATTGCTGAGTTGGTAGGGCCAACCGCCCATAAGAAGCTCTGGGGGCAGGCAACCGCTGCTTTTGCTGCTGCCCAAGCGCTGGCGGGATATGCCATGTCTGCGCTTTATGGTGCATGGGAGACCTACGCGCCGCTATTTGCCATCAGCGGCTTCATGCTTGCAGCAGGCTTTTTGTTGGTGCTGCTTAGCCGTGGTGTACAGCAACGTCACGCGCACCTTACTACTCAGCAATCTACATCACACCCAGGGAGGCAATAATGGAACTCTACCTGAACACCACATCACCCTATGCGCGCCTGGCGCGAATCGTTTTACTGGAAAAAGGCCTAGCGGAAAGCGTCACGCTGAAGTGGTGCGACCCTTGGGCAGACGATGCCGATCTATTAAAGGCCAACCCCGCCGGGCGTATTCCCGCGCTGGTAACGGAGGAGGGCACCACGCTAAGCGAATCCATGCTAATTGCCGTTTACCTGGATGGCGTTAGCCCTAACAAGCCGATGATTGCCCAAGACAGTTTGGGTGAGGTGTTGCACCTGGCAGGGCTTGGCCAAAACCTGATGGATGCCGCGTTCAACACCGTGATTGCCAGAAAGCATTACGGCAATGGGATTGATGATAGCGAGCTGGGGCAGAGGCGTTCGCGGGCCATTCAGCGGCTATTAAAGCAGCTGGACGGTGAGCTTGGCGAAATACAACAGACCTCAACTATCAATCTGGGTCACATCGCCACCGCAGTGGCGCTGGATTATCTCGCCTTCAGGCTGCCAGAGGCGAACTGGAAAGAAGAGTATCCAGAGTTACAGGAATGGCATGCTGGTGTGACAGCACGTGCAAGCTTTGAACAGACTGCATTCAGTTAGTATCGCTGATTGGCACCAGCCATTATCCAAATTGCCCCCCCCCCGCGCTTATCACTCATTTCAGGCTGCATATTCAAAATAAGAATATTAAATAATATTTTTATGCTTTTTAGTAAATTAAGGATGCACTAAAATGGTGCCCTTTCTGAGCCAAGCCACTGGGCGCCTACCGCCGTGTTAGGCCAAAGATAGGGATATCACCATGAGTGAGCCAGTAAGTGATCAAGAAGAGGCGCACTTCAAGCGCAGTATGCAGACGCGCCATTTGGTGATGCTCTCCTTGGGGGGCGTGATTGGCACCGGGCTGTTTTTGAGTTCCGGTTATACCGTGCAGCAGGCTGGGCCTATTGGGGCGGTGTTGGCCTATCTGGTGGGTGGCATCGTTGCCTGGCTGGTGATGATGTGCCTGGGCGAGCTGGCGGTGCATATGCCAAATTCAGGCGCCTTCAGCGCGCATGCCAGCCGCTATATCGGCCCCGGCACCGGCTACATGGTGGCTTGGATGTACTGGCTCACCTGGACGGTGGCGCTAGGTTCAGAGTTCACCGCGGCGGCGGTCTTTATGGGGCGCTGGTTTCCCGACATCCCCGGCTGGTACTGGAGCGGCATGTTTGCGGCGATTGTTTTTGGCGTTAATGCGTTTACCTCGCGCTTCTTTGCCGAGTCTGAGTTCTGGCTTTCACTGATCAAAGTGATTGCGGTGGTGGTGTTTGTGCTGGTGGGCGCCGTGGCGATCATTGGCTGGGTACCGCTGCATGATGCCGCTGGCGCTGAGGTCGCCTCACCGGGCCTTTCGGCACTGTGGGGAGAGGGCGCCATGCCGCCCAACCTGATGGCCATTGGTACCGCCTTACTGGCAGTGATGTTTGCCTTTTCCGGCACCGAGCTGATTGGCATTGCCGCCGGAGAAACGGTAGACCCGGCCCGCAATGTACCCAAAGCGATCCGCGCGACCCTGTGGCGATTGATCCTGTTTTTCGTCGGCACCATCGTCGTGATTGCGGCGCTGCTACCCCAGGATCAAGCCGGACTCAGTCAAAGCCCCTTTGTGGCTGTATTCCAGCGCCTTGGCGTGCCGGGTGCAGCCGATATCATGAATTTCGTGATCATTACCGCGCTGCTGTCGGCGGCCAATTCCGGGCTTTATGCCTCGTCGCGCATGCTATGGACGCTCGCTGACCAAGGCACCTTGCCCAAGTCGCTTGGCCGCCTCAACAAGCGTGGCATTCCGATGAATGCCCTGCTACTCAGCATGGTCGGCGGCCTGGGCGCGCTGTTCTCCAGCGTGTATGCCCCTGAAACCGTCTATTTGGTTCTGGTCTCGATTTCTGGTTTGGCCGTGGTGGTGGTCTGGATGGCGATTGCGCTCAGCCAGTTTAACTTCCGGCGCCACTACCTGCGTGAAGGCGGGCAACTGAAGGATCTGGTTTATCGCACGCCGTTCTACCCCTGGGTGCCGATTATTGCGTTTGCAGCCTGTCTGGCCGCGTGCATTGGCATTGCCTTCGATCCGCATCAACGCGTTGCGCTCTATTTCGGTGTGCCTTTCATTGGCCTGTGCTACCTGGTGCACTATGTGCGCCACCGTTCGGCCTCCCAACGTTCTGAACCTTTGCCCAACGCCGTTGAGGAAAACACCGTATGAATGAGTTGAATCCAATCAAAGCCCTGTTGGCCGACGTGCCCTTTATGGTTATCGACGGCGCCATGGCCACCGAGCTGGAAGCGCTAGGCTGTGACCTCAATGACGCCCTCTGGTCGGCGCGCTTGTTGGCGCAAGCCCCGGAGAAGATTCGTCAGGTTCATCAGGCGTATTTTGAAGCCGGTGCCGATTGTGCGATTACCGCCAGCTATCAGGCCACGGTGCCGGGTTTTATGCAGGCGGGAATGACGGCAGAAGAGGCGCGAGCATTGATTCAGCTATCGGTCACTTTGGCGCAGCAGGCACGGGATGCCGTCTGGCAGCCCGGTCAAACCGATCGCCCCAAACCGCTAGTGGCAGCATCCGTCGGCCCTTATGGCGCGTATCTGGCGGACGGCAGTGAATACCGAGGCGGCTATGATCTGGATCGCGCCGGGCTGGTCGAGTTTCACCGTGAGCGTTTTGAACTCTTGCTGGCGGCGAGGGCGGATCTACTGGCCGCTGAAACCTTGCCCTCATTAGAGGAAGCGCTGGCGATCACCGATCTGCTGGCCGAGCACCCCGGCGCCCAGGCTTGGGTCACCTTCTCGGCGAAGGATGGCCAACATATCAGCGATGGCACGCCGATCGAGGAGTGTGCGGCAGCTTTGGCCAACTGCCCGGGCGTAGCGGCAATCGGTGTGAACTGTACGGCCCTGGCCCATATTGAATCGCTGATTCAGTCGATCCGCCGTCAGTGCGATCTGCCTATATTGGTCTATCCCAACTCTGGGGAAGTGTACGACGCAGTGACCAAAACCTGGCACCCGGCCCAATGCGATCATACCGCTGCGGATATTTCCGGGTTGGCACAAGGCGTTGAGCATTGGCTGGCGGCAGGCGCGTCAGGCATTGGCGGATGCTGCCGGACGACACCAGAGGATATTCAGGCGCTGGCTGAGTGGCGGCGGTCACGCTAACTTAGTTAGGCCTTAATGCTGAGTCTCGGCACGTAACTTTTCTACCTATTCGACGGGCATCTCTTCGATGTCCGCGATTGTCTGATCATCCATTTCTGTGCGAGCGAGCAGCTTCCGAGCCGCGTTGCGTTTGCTTTCCAGAGTACGTTGCCCACTTCCCTGAACCCTTTCTTGCTGTCCTTTCTCAAAACCCAAGCATTTATTACTCCAGTCAAAGACATTGGTAGGGGGTACCAATGGCATCAACATGACCCAGGTCATGCTCGTAGCCTAAAGTTTGATGAGGAGAGCATGGGATTCAACGAACTTTGCTGCTAGGCTCATTTTACTAGAGCTTAAAAGCCGCAGGGAACAACCGAATGCCACAGGCACCTCGCATCGAGCTTCATCCCGTTAGCCAACGCGTGCAGGTGCATGTTGATGGCAAGCTACTTGCTGACTCGACCAACACTCTCGAACTCCGCGAGCGCGGCTACCCGCCACGCCACTACTTCCCACGCGAAGACGTGCGGATGGATTTGCTTAACACCTCAGAAACGTCGACCCACTGCCCGTTTAAAGGCAGCACGGTGTATTTCTCGCTAGGCGAAAATAAAGATATTGCCTGGAGCTATGAACAGCCGATTGAAGGGATGGAGGCTATAACGGGTAAGGTGGCGTTTTATGAGCAAATTAGCAAATGACGTCTTTCGACCCTGAGCGGACATGCCAGGAAATGCAGTAGGCGCGCGAATTTTGGATATATAGCCTAATAGAAATAAATCGCTCTAAAAATCATAGTCTTGGAAGAATCTGGCAGGCTGCATTTGCCGGGAAAAAGTGCCAGCACGTTCATTCAATCATAGAACGCGCCCTCTAATACGCTGTTACGTGTCCAAAATTGAGCACCGAAAGGAAGCTGGAATATGACTGAAGGCGAAAGCAATCGAAGAATTAAATATGCATTTCAGCTACCCGGATGGAGTTTTGAAAACGGAAATCGTGACCGTTTAAGGCGAGAAGCTGTAAAGGTTGCTCCTTCTGAATATCAAGTTGAAATGGACGGATCTACATTCTGCCCAGTGTGCTATACAAATCTCAACAGGGTGCCCAAACAGAAAGAGCACTTCTCCAATGGAAGAGAAGCATATTTTTGCCACCTTGCCGCGTACAAAGAAATAAAATGTGATCTCCGCTCTAGTCGGCCGGAAGGCAAGAGATATGAGACACATGAAGAAGCCCAAAAAGCTATAGATGATGAAAATCTAGTTATTGTCAACGGTTTCATGAAAGAAAAGCCAGAGCTTCCTCAAGATGCAGGGGATGGATACGACGAAACCCCAATAGAAGATTTAGCAGGTCCTATCTCGGATATTCCAATTGCCCGCCATACAGGTGAATCTTTCAAATTGCCAAGCAAGATTACCACCGTTGCGGGAATATGCAGGAATTTTGATGAGAATCTATACAAGTATTATTATTTTCCGAACCAAAAGCATTCAATTCGATTAGTTGACCTTCTTCATTCAGTTGAAAAAATTCAGGAAGAGCACGATGAACCGAAACTTTATTATGGGGTGATTGAAAGCACAGTTCATTTAGGTGAGCATAAAAGGCCAGACAATATACGCATGACCTATCTAAAAAATAATCAGCCAGGATTGCAAGATTTTTGTATTAAATTAGAGGATCGTCATCAGAAAAGTCATGGTATTACAGACGCTTCAGTTGGAAGAACAGTTATTGTCTATGGAGAAGTAAGTGACAATGGAACAGGACTCTGCTTCAAGAATCTAGGATGGGGAGAGCTTGCGCTGCTTCCTAAGAAATACGAGGATCTTCTAGGTTGAAAACACGTAACAAAGCGCTGCTAGGGACAAACCTACGCTTCGGCTTGCCCCAGAGCGCGGCGTTAAGCAGTAAAATTTAGGAGAGGTGAAATGGCGAAGAAACAATGGAATGGATTTTTTTCTAGCAGGCCGAATGCGGTAACGTACACGTCTGCAGTGTCTGCTACCTTACCGAAAAAAATGCAGTTTGATAAAAACAAGAAAAAGCTACCCACGCCATATGGACTATTCTGTGAATGGGCAAAGAACAACCTCACGGGAGACTGGGCCTCTACGACTATTTCAGGGGTCGGTTTTGCTATATCGGTCGAAAGCCAAGACGACAGTGCATTGATAACAAGCACTTTCGGAGCCAGTGCCCAGCCTCAAAGCACAGAGGTAGGAAATACGACCACCCAGTGCGGATACAGTGACTCAAAGTATGCCAGTCTTGCGAAGTCATTGAGTTACGTGCTGTAGATGCTTAACAAGGCCATCAAATTCGCTCCCTACGGTCGCCGGTCGCTCGCAAGCTCGCGCCGTTTATGGTGGCGTTAGCGAGCCGAAGTCATAACTAGGATACTTCTTTTGGTCACAACCTCCAAAATTAAACCATCGCAACTAACTCGAGTCGGGTATACATACCAAGACCTTATGTGTATTCGTACACTGATAAATTGGTTTCACGAACCAGAGAAATATCAATGGATGAGCATAGAGGGTAATCTAGGACTTGGCCAAGTAAAGAGCCTTGATGATGTTATTTGCTTCACAGCCAGTGGAAAATACGAGCTCTACCAAGTCAAATTCACAATTGATTCTGAACGTGAAGATTTGCGTTTAGATTTTGACTGGCTACTCAAGAAGAAGGGCAATGGCACATCTCTTATAGAAAAATGGTCAGCCGACATCGAGAAGTTTGGTACTTCCAGTACAATATCCATTGCCAAGCTTATTACAAACAGAATACCTGACCAGATTATTTCAAATTGTCTAAAAGAAGACAAAATAGACTACTCCCTCATACCCGATAATATTAAGTCCAAAATTTCTGGCCAGCTAGGAACAGAACAAAAGGCTAGGGATTTTTTCGCAATACTAATTTTTGAACATAGCCAAAAGGCAATTGACGACCTAGAACTTAAACTGCATGACTCGCTTGTACCAGACCATGCTAGCAATGAAAGCTGGCTCCAATTATTGAAAGCTATTGAACGCTGGGCTACAAGAAAAAACGAACCAACACCAGATGGCAAAATTTATCTTAGACATATAAACGAAATCTTATCTCTGGGAACTAGAAAAACAATTTCCCAATTTTTTGAAATTCCAGGCGGGTATACACCTCCCACAGACGATTTTCATACCGAAATATTGAATAGAACAGCCAAGCAAGGTAGTTCAGTTATCTCAGGCCTGCCGGGCATGGGCAAGAGCACATATTTATAATTCTTAACTGACGAACTAATTGAGAAGAAGACACCTGTAATTAGACACCACTACTATTTATCACCCCAATTTATAGGCGACAGGATTGCTTTTAATAATGCAGCTCAGTCTTTACAAAGTCAGATCAAAACCCTTTATCCCAACGACTTCGATAGTGAAAAATTTGACCCCCAGCAGCTTGAGACCTGGATAAGTAAGGCGGCAGATAAAGCTGCGGAAGACAACAAAACTCTAGTTATCATTATTGATGGGTTGGATCATGTTTATCGTGAAAGATCAGATATAAGCCAACTCGAACACTTAGTTAATCGAATTATCCCCTTCAAAGATAAGGTTTCTTTGCTATTCGGAACGCAGCCAATAAGCGACTCGCATCTTCCCAATTCACTGTTACGCTCAGCACCAAGGGATAAATCCTGGCTAGACATCCCCTCCATGGGTCTTGAAGCAATTAAGTCAAGAATTGACTTCCTAGTGTCTAGCGAAGAACTTAATGTAATTGGTGATGATGAGCATCAACGTAGTGAAATTGTAGAAATATCACAAGCGTTGTTGGACATTTCTCATGGATACCCTCTCCATATTCTTTATTCCTTGAACAGCCTGCAGCTAAAAAATGACAAAATAAATAAATATGATGTGGAGAAACTTCCGACCTGCCCAGACGGAGACATACATGCGTACTACGAGTATTTATGGGTGAAGCTTTCTGAGAGCGCAAAAGAAATTCTTCTTCTTATAGCGAATGCCGATTTTTCCTGGCCAGACAAAACCCACCTAGGCTACTGCTTACACGACAGCCTTATTTTTCAAAACAGCTTTTCTGAAATTCAACACC
The DNA here is from genome assembly GCF_002211105.1 of Halomonas campaniensis. Taxonomy (GTDB): domain Bacteria; phylum Pseudomonadota; class Gammaproteobacteria; order Pseudomonadales; family Halomonadaceae; genus Vreelandella; species Vreelandella campaniensis_A. Next base: position 63,168 of record NZ_JPUA01000011.1, read on the forward strand.
TCGTTGAGCAGAGACTAAGTGGTATAAACCCTTTTCATAGCAGTCTATTCGTATATTTAAAGCGTAAAGATGTTTTCGCTCAATCAAGAGATAGGCTAAATAGAATCTCTCAAACGTGGATCAATACGCATGCGCCTGAGTATTGGAAGTGGGGCTGGGAGTGGATTATTGAAGCCAATCTAGGGAATGCAGCCCCGCTATTACAAGGAACCACTAGAGACTGGCTGGTACAATCGCTTTGTAAGGGCTACCCCTTAGAGCACATCGAGCACATTTTTAACATCGCCGAACGCATCGCTTTTGAAAGAAGTCTATATCCAGAACTATTAAGACTACGGATATTAAAAATGAGACTGCTGAATGGACCGCAGTTTCAGATTCAGAACTTCAGTGATTTTCTCGATTGCTCACTTAGTATCTCGCAAGACAATTTCGGTCTTCTTTGGCGAGCCGACAACCTAAGAATTATTTCAGACAATGAAATCGCAATCGTAGCCAAACATTTCCAAGACAAAGACGAAAGGGTCGTTGATGCCTGCGCCCAGGAAATCTATCGAAGAATTCGTTTTTATGCCCGCCAAGAAGACTCAAATCATTACCAGACTCTAAACACTCTAGTCGATGACTATCTTCATACGCTGACTAGCTATAACAATCCTGATTTAGAGCGAATAAACGATTTCTATGGCAGGCTAAATGATAAGGCTTCTTCCTTCCTGAAAATAGTTGAACTACTTGTTCAATATGGGCATAGGCACTTACTCCTTGATTTATCCCGCTTTGAAATTCCAGAAGATATTGCTCCGGTCATCTATGATGAAATAGTTTTAGCGGCAAGTATTGAAGGCGCCGCACTCGAAGCCACTAACCCTAAAGTTGGAGACGCGAAGTCCAGCATATATTTGCTCTATCAACTTTTAGCTGGAAACGAACCTAAAATAGGCGAACTTGAAGAAATTGAATGCCCTGTTGAGTATGAAGACACCCGCCATCTTCCGTTTTATGAATACTTTTTTAGCACACTCGTATCAAACTTCAATAATTGCCCAGACGTTGAAGCTCCGAAGTTCACCAATCCAACGAATCTTCAGGAATTTCTCAAAAACGCATGGTTAACCTTCCGTTTTGCATCATTCAATACTGCTAAAACACTAAAGCAAGGCAAAGAGTTCAAGATATCAGATTTGTATGATTCTTTTGTCATTCTCGAACACCCAGATAATTTTTTAATGGGCTATCAAATCACCGCAGTCCTATTCGACATTAGAAAGGCATTAGCCAAAATCTCGATTCATCTAAGCATTTTATGCAACTCTGTTGATGAATTCGGAAAGCTTAATCAAGATCAGCTAGGCGTCCTGTCCAAAAGTATTTGGTGGGATTCTCGCGGTTTTTTTGATGTTGCTACTCAAAACTCAATCTTCAATTTCCCTAAAGAAACTGCATCTCTAGAACTCTCCAAATTATTTGATGCCGAGATGCTCCGGAGAGATGATACAGCAATATTGGCAAATGACAGTCTTGATCTGGCAAAGTTGGCAGTCAACCTTGGCCTTTACGATGGAGCCGCTAAATTTCTAGAACGTACCGCGCTCAATGCAGTCGGTTATGGCCATAGAAAAGACATTACTTTACATGAGGTATTTGAAGCGATACAGGAATGCTCTGATTCAAACTGCCCACAAGTTTCTTATTGGCTAAAACGAATAACAACTTTCACAAGTGATGTCTTTGATTTTTCAGAGCGAGAAATTCGGCATATTCCCGGATGGTTCACTAAATTATTGGCAAAGCACAACCCAGAACGACTTGTAGACGAATTTGATTATCATCTATCAGAAGAAAATTGGCATAAAACACATCTTGTACTTGAAAGTTTCGTAAAGTCATCTTCACTTTCTACGCAGCCAGATCATTCATTTTTAAAGTGCATGACAACATTTGATGCAATGACTGCATTAGATGAAAGAAGCAAAGATAATGATGTTCTGAGAGGTATTTACGAAGACCAGTACCACATTCTTGGAGGCATGCCTCCACCGCCAAGAGAGCGCTCTTCCACTAACGAAGATGTCAACACAGAGTGTCCTGAAGCATCCACTATACACCCCGTCAACCTTACTGATTTTACGGCAGCCTTACATTCAGTTTCATACCTAATCGTGAAAAATTTATTTTGGACTGGATTAACTATTGGGCTGAACAAGGCCAAGCGAGCTCCATTCTCACTGCATTCAGCGACTACTATGACCAAAGCAAATCAGATTACGAACTGAATAGGTGCTTACATCAAATTTTCTTGCTAAGCAAAAAAACCGAGGGAAAGAACGCAGCTTATAAGTGGGCTGTCAGAAATATCAAACTAAACAATTGCTGGAACCCTTATTTTTCTTCTGGATCAAAAGAGGTATTAAGGGAGTATGGCAATACTTACAGAATGCATTGGGAAAATCTCCTTCGCGATACGATGGCACCAGGCTCTTCCCGCCTACAGAGGGATGAGAATATAGTCGTTCCTTCTACTCAGCTTGTTACATACTTGGTCTCAGCGGGACAGATTGCCCTAGCTGCCGAGATTACTGAAACTATGGTAACTAGCCTTGAAGGTGATATAGCGCATCTTCCTTTGAGCAAACTGTATTGGTATGACGACCCTGTATCAAACCAGAATATTCCATTCCATCTAACTCTATTACACTTCAAATGGCCCGATAGATACGCCCGACTCCTAACAGCTAAGCAAATAGCAGCCCTCTTACAAGATGACTCAAATATCGAATTTCGTGCCTTATATTTACATTATTTGAATCAGCAACCCTACGAGGCTGATATCGTAGATTTTTTATCTGTATTGTTACTTGTCGAAACTCCCCCCTTTACCGAAGAAGAGGTTACAAAAGCAATTCAATACCCTTCACTTATTTCTGATGCACTATTGAAGTCATTAGATTTGATGGATGAAGACCGAGATGACTTATCAACTCTATATTCTATTTTCTCCGATAACTTAACTCCAAATAAAGCCAAGTATGATAAGTATGCCAACGGCGTTCCCCTGAGATTTATAGGTATTATTCAAGAGCTTGAACAGGAGCACAATGTACCGCTTGAGAAGCATTTCCTTCTTGAATGGGAGAAAGTATGGGAGAGAAGGCCATGCTACATGTTTGACCCATATGATTTTTGCGGCGATCAGTTTTACCGTCAGGATAGAATCCAAATAAGCTTCTCATGGCGTGCAGAGACCTCCATAGTGTCTGCATTCCTTCGTACATTAGCTTATGCTATGCACAAGCACTCCATCCCTTCCGAGGTTTGCTATTCCTATGCACAAGAGGCATTACCATTTGGCTCTATTGCTGTAAATCTATCTCCTTCCGATCCACCATACAGTTGGCCCGTATTAGGCAATTTGAGCAAAGATGATTCTTTGCCCGGACAGAATGAACTTGAGCGATACTTAGCAGATTTGGCCGCTTCTCCTAATGAAATATTGCTTCATGCCAACGGCCCCATCTTAAGAAACCACACTGGAGTATGCATTGATCTAAAGGTCATTCTAATTCTTCTTCAAAGCTCTGAAATTGACGACCCTAAGATGATTTTTGATTCAATTCATCATGTACGGAATTCTGAGCAAGGCATATTTCCTTTAGCCAAATGGTCCTGGCCTTCCTCTTTTGGTAGGTGGGAAACTGATTGGCTATCGAGAGGCTATTTTCGACCTACATACTCCGTAGGAAACTTACCAATCAACACAGTCAATCAAAGCGAATCTAGCGTAGAGTATTTCGGCGGCAGCATAAGTAATGGCGCTTGGAGATACTGGGTAAACCAATGGTATCCAGTCCATCATCGAGACGCAGGCAACTCTCTTGGAACCTATTTTTCAGTATCGAAAGATTTTTTTGAAGAGTTCAAAAGACAAACTGACGGCAATTATTTTCTAATTGCCGAGATGACTTGTGTCGACAGACGTGATTTTGCTCACGCTTCGGAGCCAATTAAAACGTTTGCTATTTTGCCAGTTTAGTTTATGAAAATATTTAATATAGTTTATTCTTTAAAGTTGATTATTAATGTTCATTGAGCTAAATCCTGGCGCTAACAAAGCCAAGCACAGCGACAGCTTTTCCGTTGCGGCTTCGCCTCCACTTCAAAGCTGCGCGTGTTGGCGGCGTTATATCAACACTACCTCAAAGACTGCTTCTGGCCGAAAACCGACACCACCAACGGTAATGTCGGTTTTGATTATAACCTCCCCATCCCACTCACCCTCATAACCTCCCTCGTCACCGCATCATTCAATATCCCGCGCTTAGCTTCGATCAGCGTGAGTCAATCGCGGGCGCGGGTAATGCCAGTGTAGACCAACTCGCGGGTGAGAGTCGGGTTGGGGGGTTGCGGTAGCAGTAGGGCGGTGTGCTGAAACTCGGAGCCTTGGGATTTGTGTACCGTCATCGCGAACACGGTTTCTGCCGCGTGCAGGCGGGAAGGTAACACCCAGTGAATGGACTTTTCGGTGCAGCTGGATGGGCACTTCCGTCATGGATAATGACAGAGTGGTGGCCGTGGGGTGCCTGGGGTTGTGGTGCTCATGTCCTCGTACCAGCCTACGCCCATCGCGATAATCATGATCTCCATACCCCGCCATGCATTAGATGGTGTCTCTTCCTCTAAAATGCCAGCGACGTTTTCGTTGTATACCATGATTAGGTTAGCATCTGAGTCGCATGTAAGTGACTGGCCAAGAGTGCGGATCAAATAGTCGAAGTTATCGCGCAAAAAATCATTGTTCTCGCGGATCTCAGGCATCATCGGTACGTTGGCACAATCTCCTGTGAGTATCTGATAGCCGGGTGGGGTACGCAGTGGAGAGCTGGAGTATAAAGAGGCGTTGCCTTGGGCAATGGCGCTACTTAGCATCCGCGTATATTCGAGGCTAATAGTATAATCATCCCAACCGCGTGACTGCCTTAAGTTGTTATGTAGTTTTGGGCTGGATAAGAAACAGCCCAAGTCCTCTTTATCGCTATAAGCCTCACTATAGTAAGTAATCGTCGAGGAGGTGGCCGCCATGACCTCAGGGTCGCTAAGCGCCAGTGCACCTGAAGGGTTTGGAAGACGTATCGTGCACTTGTCGGGCGGAAGAACGACCCATTCTCCGGTCACCACGGTGTGTTCATCGAGCTTTGCTTCGTTGACTAAGGCGTCAATTTCGCTTTCCTGAAAACCGTTAGCTAGTGCTGCATCGCGTGTTGTTGGGCCGATGGCGCAACCTTCGCTGGCGAAAAAATCATCTACGGTTGTCGGTGTCGTGCCAGCGCTGATGGGTGCCGCTGTGAATAACAGGCCAATAGTTAGGAAAGCATGTCCTAAGCATCTAACGGATGTGATCAATGTCATGGGCGATCTCTTTTTCTGTATGCATCGATTAATAGCGCATGGTGGAGGGAGGCTCTCATCTCCAATCATATTTATAGCCGCAAGAAGCATGTTGGCCGACAACACAGGTGGCTGAAGCTTCGCGTACACTCACAACGCCCCGAATCAAACATGTTTGGATAGACAAGCCCATCGGTGCTCGGCGCGCAGGCTTGGTCGATAAGTGTTAACCCCCAACCCCACTAACCCTCATAACCTCCCTAGCCACCGCATCATTTAATATCCCGCGTTTGGCTTCGATTAGCGTGAGCCAGTCGCGGGCGCGGGTGATGCCGGTGTAGACCAGCTCGCGGGTGAGGATGGGGTTGGGCGTTTGCGGTAGCAGCAGGGCGGTGTGCTGAAACTCTGAGCCTTGGGATTTGTGTACCGTCATCGCGAACACGGTTTCTACCGCGTGCAGGCGTGAAGGGAGCACCCAGTGAATGGGGTTTTCCGGGTCGCTGGTCGGAAAGGCGACGCGGAAAAGTGCCCTACCGGGAGTGCGTGGATCAGGCACCGCCATTGTGATGCCGATATCGCCGTTCATCAGTTTCAGGCCGTAGTCGTTTTGGGTGACCAACACCGGGCGGCCTTCAAACCAGCCTTTTTCTAGCGTGTGGTCGTTGCCGAATAGCAGCTTTTCACTACGTAGAGTTTTGGCGATACGTAGGTTTAAGCCTTCTACTCCCCAGGGGCCTTTGCGTAGCGCGCACAGCAGCTGAAATCGGCTGTAAGCCTTGATTACTTGCTTCGCCCAGGCATCGTAAACGTCTCTGTTCTCTTCAAACGCCAATGCCTTATCAGGCCGCTCACTATCTAATGTGTTTAGGTAGTGGCAGTAGCCGGTGGGCGGTGCAATTGGCTCGCCCTTGAAATTGGTGCGGCCTTCGCCTGCGTTGGGAAAACGTTCCGGGCTGCCGGTGATCACCAGGCGCTCCAGGGCGCTGTCTTCGTTTTGTGCGTCTGGCTTCAACACCAAGTGGTGCAGGTCGGCGTAGCCGTTATTCAGAACGCCATGCACGGCTTGGTGTTTATCCCGTTCCCGTAATGTCTCACTTAGCGGCTGGTTAATCGCCTGGGCGAGCTGGCCGATGCCGCTTGTTTCAGTAAAGCGGTGGCTTACCCGCAGCATGGTAATGGCTTGATCCAGGGGTTGGCCGTTGGGGTCGGTTAATGCCTCTGGCAGCGGGTGGTCGGTGAGTTCGGCTAGCCACTGCGCCGTGGCGGGCGTGTAGTGGGCGGCGTCGGCGCGGCGGCATAGGTCGCCCAGCACGGCGCCTGCTTCAACGGATGCCAGCTGGTCTTTATCCCCCAGCAGTACCAGCTTGGCGCTGGCGGGCAGGGCGCTGAGCAGCGCTGTCATCATTTCGATATCCACCATCGAGGCTTCATCCACCACCAGTACATCCAGCGCCAGCGGGTTGGCGGCGTTATGGCGGAAGTGGCGGGTGTCGGTTCTTGCGCCTAATAAGCGGTGGAGTGTGGTGACTTCTGTGGGAATAGTGGCTTGAAACAGCTCTGTGGCCTTTTCTTCGCCAGCTGAAGCTGCCTCCCACAATGATATTAGACCTTTGAAAGGTAGCTGGCTCACTTGCCCAGCGATGGATTCATTCAGGCGTGCGGCGGCTTTGCCGGTAGGGGCGGCCAGGCGAATGCGCAGCGGGTGGGCGTTGGGTTCTGCCAGTTGCAGGGTTTGCAGCAAGGCCAGGAGGCGTACCACGGTGGTGGTTTTGCCGGTGCCTGGGCCGCCGGTGATGATCGCGAACGGGCTGCGAGCAGCTAGGGCGCAGGCGTTTTTTTGCCAATCCAATGTCTCGGTGGCGGGGAATAACGCATCCAGCGCGCTTTTGAGTAGCGGTGATTGCTCTGCCTTATGCTCCGGGCTATCCATCGAGCTATGCACCGGGCTATCCAAGCTAAGCCGAGCGGCAATTTCTTGGTGCAGGGTTTGCTCGAACTGCCAGTAGCGGCGTAGGTAGAGCCGTGTAGTGAGTGAGGAATCGCTTTTCACCAGGGGCGTATTGCCGGGGCCGTCGCTGATCAGCGTGGGGTGGTTGAGCACGGCCTGCCATTCGGGCAGCGTTAGCGTGGCCAGCACATGGCTAGGCAGCGGCGGCGGGTCGTTCAGGTCGTCGCCTTCCGGGGGCAGCGAAAGTGCAAAATCCGGCGCTTCCAGCGTAGCGGCTATATCCAGGCAGACATGGCCTCGGCCAAGCTGGTGGCTGGCCAACGCCGCACCTAGCAACAGCAGTGGCGGGGCGTTTTGGGTTTCGCGGTCGAGAAAGCGCACCAGGGCCAAATCCAGATCCCGCAGCCAGCCACGGGAAACCCAGCGTTCACACAGCAGGAATAGCGCGGCGGTATCGCTTAGCGCGGGGTGCGGCTGGGCGGCACTGGCGGCTGATTCTGTCGGTGGTGTTACCGATGCGGTTGAATCAGGTGCAGCGGGCGGCGCCTCATCGGCGAACAGGTCTAGGTTCATAGATTGTGTGTCTCTATTGCTCATACCAACGCCTCTAGGCCTGTTTCTGATACTGCATCTGCCGCTGTGCCTGCAAAGAGCGCATCCAGCGCTTCGATCAGCGCGACCGGGGCGGGCACGGCGTGAACCCCGCTGGCGACGGTGCGGCTGCCGCGCAGAAATACCGTCATCGAGCCACCCAGGTGTTGGTGCAGGTCGTAGTCGGGCAGGCGCGCTTTGAGTAGCCGGTGCAACGCGAGCAGGTAAAGCGCGGCTTGCAGGTCGTAGCGCTTTTCGAGCATAGCGTTACGCAGGGCTTCCGCAGTGTAGGCGCTGTCGTCGCTGCCCAGGTAGTTGGATTTCCAGTCGAGCACGTAGAAGCGGCCTTCATGCTCAAAGGCGAGGTCGATAAAGCCTTTGAGCATGCCGTTGAGGGTGTCGGCATCCAATACGGGGCGTGATACCCCTGGCAGTAAGTGGTCACTGACCAGCTGATCCAGCTTGCGAGTTTGTACCTGGTGCGCGGCAAACCAGAACTCCAGTTCCACCTGATAGCTTTCGAGTTCGCATAGCGCCACTTGGCTGCCTTCGCTGGGCTCTTTCAGGGACGGGGACATCGAAAAAGGCAGGGGAAGCGGTGTGGCGAGCAGTTCTTCCAGCCAGCCTGCCAGGGTGTCGTGCCACGCCTGCCAGCCGCGCAGCTGCACGCGCCGCCGCAGCATGTCTTCTCGGGCGGCGGGGTCTTTCAGCGCATTGTTAAAGCCTAGCTGGCCCGCCCACTCCAGCAATCCATGCAGGAAGGTGCCGGGGCCTGGGCCTCGCGGAAACCGGTGCAGGTGAAACGCTTCGGTGTTGATGGCGTTGTCGTGGGGTTCATCCAGCACTTCCAGGGTGGTGGCCTCCTGGGGCGTGGTGGGTTCCGGCGTGGGCGTTGGCTGCGCTGCGCCTTGAATCGCTTCTGAAACAGCCCCCGAGGTGCGCAGCGCCGAGTAGCTGGCGATCCACCACTGTTCCCGAGCGGGGCGCAGCGGGGTGCGGGCGTGGCCCAGTGCCTGCTGTTCCGGTGCCGGGGTGAAACGCAGCGCGGTGGGTTCCGGGGCAGCACTTAAATCGATATCGCTGCCTTCCACCAGTTCGCCGAGCGCGTGGGTAAACGCGCTGGGGGCGATGGCCTTGCCGCCGTTGATTAGGTGGCCGATGGCGCTATTCTCACTGCCTTTTAGCGATGCCAGCCCCAGCCAAGTGGCGTGGCGGGCGCGGGTGAGCGCCACGTAAAGCTTGCGCAGGTCTTCGCCCAGCCGTTCGCGGTCGGCGGTGGCCAGCGTTGCTTCATCGGCACTTAGGCTAAGTTGCAGGCTGCCTTCGCTGTCGTGCCAGCGCAGCGGCAGGTCGGTGTCGCTGACCGGGCGGTGGTTGGCGATAAATGGCAGGAACACCAGCGGGTACTCCAACCCCTTGGATTTGTGAATGGTCACGACCTTGACCAGATCGGCATCGCTCTCCAGGCGCAGCTTGTGGCTGTCGCCGTGGCTATCGGGGTCGGCAATGGCTTCCGCCAGAAAGCGAATTAGCGCGTGTTCGCCATCCAGTTCCTGGCTGGCATGCTGGAGCATTTCACCCAGATGGAGCAGGTCGGTTAGCAAACGCTCACCCTCGGCGAACTCGCCCAGCAGCCGCGCGGCGAGATCAAAATCGACCATCAAGCGGCGCACTAGCGGCAGTACGCCTTGGCGCTGCCATAGGCGGTGGTAGTCGCTGAACTGCTCGACCCGTTGCTCCCAGGCCAGCTCGCTTTGATTGAGGTGATCTAGTTCCTCAAGGCTTAGCCCAAGTACTGATGTTGCCAGGGCGGCGCGCAGTTTGGCTTCCGCCTGGCGGGAGTTGGCCTGCGGCTCGGCGCAGGCGCGCAGCCAAATGGTTAGCTGCGGGGCAATGGGGGAGCTGAACACCTTGTCATGATCGGAAAGGTAGACGCTTTTGATGCCTCGGCTGGCCAGCGCCAGTCGAATCGCCCGCGCTTCCTGCAGGCCGTTGACCAGCACGGCCATGTCTGAGGGGGCCAGCGGAGTGAGTGATTGCTCTCCGTCATCGTCATCGCTATCAGCGACCTTCGCAAACCCCGCCTGCTGTTGGCGGCCTGCTTCCAAAAGCATGGCCATGTGCGAGGCGCAGCGCTCGGCCATCTCGGTTTGGTAGGCGGTTTTGGAGAGCGGCTCTTCGCTTTCCAGTGGCCATAGGGTCATCGCAGGTAGTGGCTTACCTTTGAGTACCAGCGTCTCCTTGGTGCCTTTGGCGTTGACGGGGTTGAACGGCAGTGGGTTTTCGCCTCCATCGGCACGGAACAGAAACGCGCCTGCGTCATGCTGGTCGGCGTAGCTAAAGCAGTGGTTGACCGCTGCCACCATGGCACTGCTGGAACGGAAATTGGTGCCCAGCGTAACGTGGCGGCCATCGGTGTCTTGGCGGGCCTGCAGGTAAGTGAAGATATCCGCGCCGCGAAAGGCGTAGATCGCCTGCTTGGGGTCGCCAATCAGCAGGATGGCGCTGTCGCGGCGGGGCGTTGCAACGTCATACACGGCATTGAAGATGCGGTACTGGATCGGGTCGGTATCCTGAAACTCATCGATCAGTGCCACGGGGAACTGGCGCTGGATCTGCGCGGCCAGGGCCTCTTTGTTGGGGCCTTTGAGGGCGCGATCCAGATGGGTGAGCAGGTCGTTGGGGCCCATCTCGGCGCGGCGTTCCTGCTCGCGCTCCAGCCGGGCGCGGCACCACTGTACGGCGTGAATCAGCAGGTCGTTGCGTGGCTCGGGCAGGGCATCCAGCGCTTTCGGTAGCTGTGCTAGCGCTTCCCATGCTTGCGGGCAGGGCGGTGCGCCCTCTTTCCATATATCGGACATGCCGTCTGGCGTCATGCGTTTCCAGGCGGCGTCGGTGAGCGCGGGGCGGTCGGCATCCGTTTCGCACCACTCCCGCAGTGCGCCCAGCCAGTTGGCGCGGCTTTTGGCGTTGAAGCTTTGGCCCTTGAAGGCTTTGCGTGTGGCAGACTCTTCCAGGGCGGGCACTAGTTCGTCCAGCCAGGCGGCCCAGGGGGCTTTGAGCTCGTTGAGCTGGGCGGCGCGTTCGGCCTGGGTGGCGGCCAGGGTCTTGCTAGGTTCGGGCTTTTCGTCACCCAGCGCTTCGCTTTCGGGCAGTAGCCGTTGCAGCGGGGCGTGCAGGTCGTCCGGTGATTTCCAGTAGCGGGTGACAATGCCGAGGGCGTCGCTGTCCAGCGGGTAGTAGAAGCTACGCCAGTAGTCGCGCACCACTTCCTGTTCCAGTTCACGCTGGTCGTTTTCCAGGTTGAGGGAGAACAGGCTGCCGCTGTCGAAGGCGTGTTCGCGCAGCATCCGGTAGCACCAGCTGTGGATGGTGGAAACCGCAGCTTCGTCCATCCATTCGGCGGCCAGCGCCAGGCGCCGCGAGCACGCGGGCCAGGTCGCGGGGTCATATTGGTCGCGGAGCTGGAGCAGCAGTGGATCATGAGCAGGTGGCACGGAAGCAGGCCACTGCGAGGGCGCTGTGAACCCGTCCTTGGGCGCTACTTTTTCCATCCATGGAAAAAGACCCTCTTCGTGACCTGCTTCCTTAGCATCTGGAGTCTCACGAAACACTTCTGCTGCTTCTACCAACCGGTTGCGGATGCGTTCGCGTAGCTCTTGGGTGGCGGCGTTGGTGAAGGTGACGACCAGGATTTCCGGCGGCGTGAGCGGGCGGATAAACGCGGTGTCGTCGTCAAAACTGTGGCCGCCGAGTACTAGCCGTACGTAGAGCAGGGCGATGGTGAAGGTTTTGCCGGTGCCAGCGCTGGCCTCTATCAGTCGGCTGCCGTGAAGCGGGAGGCTTAGTGGATTGAGAGGTGCGGGCTGGCTCATGACGTATCCTTCTAATCAATAGGCAGAGCTTCAGCTAAGGCTTTCGCCTGGAGCGGGCTTGGTTCATCGGACGGATCATAGGTGACAATGTTAACCGGCAGCTTAAGATATTCTTCCAGTACGCCTTTGAGTTCGTCGCAAGAAAGCTCGGAGATCTCTGTCTTGGAGGTCAACAGTAGATCAACACTGCCGCCTCGCTTGGTATCATCAAGTCGCGAACCGAAGACATGAACGTTCACATCAGCGTCAATATATTCCTCTACCCCGGTGAGAATGATTGCTCGATGTGTTTGAGTAATACGCATAAGACAGCTCCTAAACTGTATGAGAACCCCGCCACCTGATAATCTTGTTGCTAAGCCACTCTAGGTACAATGAGTTTACGCTACCGGCGGCTTCGGTTCACTCTAACGATGGGATCTCATGCTGACATCGCTGCTGGATAATGACTTCTATAAGATCACGATGCAGAACGCCGTGATCAAACGCTTTCCTTATGCCCATGCGCGCTACGCCTTTATCAATCGTGGCGAGCATGCTTTTCCTGACGGCTTCGGCGCCGAACTTCGCCGCGAAGTCGATAAGATGGCGTCGCTGCGCTTGAGCGATGAGGAGAAGCGTTATCTCGAAATAACCTGCCCTTATCTCGACCCAACGTATCTCGATTTCCTCGCTGGGTTTCATTACAACCCCAGCGAGGTGACTGTAGAGCAGCAGGGGAGTGATCTTTCGGTGATCATTGAAGGGCCCTGGTACCGCACCATTCTCTGGGAAGTGCCGCTGATGGCGTTGATCAGCGAGCTCTGGTATCGGTTGCGTGGTGTGACGATCACGCCTGACGCCGATGCGAAGATTGAGCAGCACGCCCAGGAGAAGATCGAACTTTACCGCCGTTTAGGGCTGAAAATTGCTGAGTTTGGTACCCGTCGGCGCTTCTCTTCTGACGTTCATGACCGGGTGGTCGGTGCGCTTAGCCACCACGGCGGTGAGGCCTTCAGCGGCACCAGCAATGTGCTGATGGCCATGCGCCACGGTGTTAAGCCGATCGGCACTCACGCACACGAGTGGTTTATGTTCCACGGTGCCCGCTTCGGTTTTAAAATGGCCAATAGTCTGGCGCTTGAGCATTGGGTGGATGTGTACCGGGGGGATCTTGGGATCGCCTTAACGGATACCTTTACCTCTAAGGCGTTTTACGACAGCTTCGATAAGAAGTTCGCCAAACTGTTCGATGGCGTTCGTCATGATAGCGGCGACCCTATCGAGTTTGCCTCCCAGACCATAGAGCACTACGAACGCCTGGGCATCAACCCGCTGAGCAAGACGATTATCTTCTCCGATGCGCTAACACCGGAGAAGGTCGAGCGGATCCAGGCTTTTTGCCAGGATCGCATCGGCATGGCGTTCGGTATCGGCACCAATTTCACCAACGATGTGGGCGCTGAACCCATGAACATGGTGATCAAGATGGTCGAGGCGCGCCCAGAAGGGCAGGGCTGGCTGCCGGTGATCAAGCTTTCCGACGTAGCGGAAAAGAACACCGGCGACCCGGAGATGATCTCGCTGGCGAAGCGGATCTTGTCGCTGAATGGGAATAGTATTTAGCCTGTGGCTGGTTGCTTTCGCTGATCGTTTACTCCAGGTTCGGTAACGTTTAGTCATCCCTTGACCGAACGGTGCAGCGGCGCGTAGAGCGCCTCGGTCAGCGTGGCGAAGCTGTGACTCAGAGCACGCTCGTTGAATAGTTTTTCGAAGCTGGGCCATTGGTGGGCAAGGTAGGCGCTTTGGGCGACTTCGCCGGTTTGAAAGCGGCCGCCTTCGTAGGCGGTTTCGGCGGCGGCGTAGGCATCGCTATCGGCCTCACTGTCAGGCGTGCCAAGTTTTGCCAGCCAGGCGAAAGCGGTCTGTGGAGCCAGCGGTAACGGGGTCTGCATGCCATCCCACCAGACGCTAAGTAGGGCATCTAGCTGGAAGCGGGCATTCTCGGCCTCTACAGGCTCCATGCGTACATGGCCTGCTTTGGAGAGTAGCTGGGTGGTCATCGGGCGCTCAATATTGCCCGCCAAGTGTGCGACCCAGGGGCGTAGCAGGTGCTGCCAGCGGTACTGACCACGGCCGCGCCCTTGGCTGACCAGGCTACTGCTGAGCAATAGCAAGCGGCAGCGGTTGCCTTCACTATCCTGGCGAAGCTCTCCCAGCCAATCTTCCAGCGTTACCCGCCCTTCAGCTCTTTCAGCTCTTTCAACAACAACATGCACCGCCTGGGGCGCTGCTACCACGTGGGGCCACTCTTGCAACGCTTCTTGGTAGGCGCCAAACAGGGCGTCCATGGGTTCTGCCAGCGCTTCGCGCATCCGCTCACCAAAGGCGCCCACTGCCAATACACCCTGGCCTTTGAAGCGCTCCAGTGCTGCATGCAGCGCTTCCACTCGCGGCTGGCCGTTATCCACGGCGTGGCGCTGGGCGGCGATTAACTGATCCTGTAACTGCCAGTTCTGAAGCCCGTCCAGGGTGAAGGGTTCTACATCCAGTTGGGTAAGCTCCTCCTGCTCAAAATAGACCCCCAGGCGGGTGTTGAAAAACGCCTTGGCGGGTTCGCGTAGAAAGCTGCCCAGCTGATTAAGGGTTAGCGTGCTCTGCTGCTCGCTGTCCGCCTTAAGCTCTTGTGATTGTGAGCCTTGGGTGCTTTCGCCACTGGGGGTGTGCAGGGCGTGCCACTCGTGGGCATACGTAAACAGCCGTGCCTGGGCGGGGGAGTTGCTGGATGGTTCGGTAAAGTAGCGGCGACTGAATGGCTGCAGCGGGTGCTCGGTCGTTAACGCTTCCAGCAGCGGCTCGCCGCTCTGTGTTCGCCAGCCCGCTGCCAAATGGTCGCGCAGTTGGCCGACCAACACCGAGGGTGGCATGGGGTTGTTGTCGATCTGGCTGCGACCCACCCAGCTAATATAAAGCTGCTGGCGGGCGGAGAGCAGCGCTTCCAGAAACAGGTAGCGGTCGTCTTCCCGCCGGGAGCGGTCGCCGGGGCGGTAGTCGCTGCCCATTAAGTCAAAATCCAGCGGCGGCTGGGAGCGCGGGTACTCGCCGTCGTTCATGCCGAGCAGGCACACGTGCTTGAAGGGAATGGCCCGCATCGGCATTAGCGTGGCGAAGTTGACCGCCCCGGCGAGAAAGCGCTGGGAGAGGCTATGCTCGTCGATTTGCCCTAGCCAGTGCTCGCGCACCATGGAGAGCGGCAGCGGGTCAAAAAGCTCGGCCTCTTCGGTGCTGTCCAACAGCTGCTGTAGTGCGGTTTCCAGCTTGGTGAGCATCACGCTCTCTTGGGCGTCGTCGGTTAGGAAGTAGGTTTCTAGCAGTTCGCGTAGCCGGGCCACCCAGGTGGCGGCATCGGTGGGCTTGCAGAAGGTCTCCCAGGTGCTTTCCAGTTTTTCCAGCAGATTTGCCAGCGGGCCTGCTAGCGATGCTTCCAGCCCGCCGATATCATCGAATGGCTCGATGCCTTGCCACGCATCGGCACTCCCCACCGTATAACCCAGCAGCAGACGTCGTAGGCCAAACGCCCAGGTGTTCTGGGTAAGCCCTTCGGGTAGATCCAGCCGGGTGCGCTGCTCGGCATTGAGTCCCCAGCGGATGCCCGCGCCCTCGATCCAGCGGCTGAGCGTCGGTAGGTCGTGCTCGTCAATGCCAAAACGGGTGCGCAGCGCGGGGACTTCCAGTAGATCTAGTAGGTCGCTCACTGAAAGGCGAAGTTCTGGCAGGCGCAGTAGTTTTTCCAGCGCAATCATCATCGGCAGGCGGTGGCGGCTGGCCTGATCCGAAAGGGTGTAAGGGATGTAGCGCGGGTCGTCGGGTTTAGCGTTCACGTTGTAGCCGCCGAAGGCGGAGCGGTACTGGCTGAACACCGCTTCTATGTGCGGCGCGTAGCGGTCGATATCCGGCACCATGACGATGATATCCCGCGGGCGCAAATCCGGGTCGGCGCTGAAGGCCGCCAGTAGTTGATCGTGAAGGATCTCCACTTCCCGCTGTGGGCCGTGGGCAATATGAAACACGATGGAGTTGTCGCTGGCCGAGTCTAAGGCGGGCCAGTGGGTTTGGGTCTCTGCTACCGGGCGCAGCTCGCGGATATCGTCTTGGAGCTGGCTGAGTAGGCAGCTGTGTTCGCCATCGCTAAAGGGCTCGAACATATCGATGCGCAGCGCCTGCTGCTCAAATAGCGTTTGGTAGTTGCCCGCGTCGTCGTGTTCGTCTAGCAGGCGCAGGTAGTCGCGCCCCTGTTTTCCCCAAGCGGCCAGCAGCGGTTGGGCGTGCAGGTGCAGGGCGTCGTCGGCATCCCCGGTGCCGAGTACGTCCAGGGCGTCGGGCATGCCTGCCTTGCGCCGCTGGCGGTAGCGGCTGGCGCGTAGCAGATCCTTGTGTTCGATAATATCCGCCCAGTAGAACTGGCAGGGGTTGTGCACGCAGAGCACGATTTGGCAGCAGCGTGATAGTGCCGCCAGGGCTTCTAACGTCTGTTGCGGCAGCGATGAGATGCCGAAAATAATCAGTCGCCGGGGCAATCCGTTCGGGCACGCTTGGCCTTCAAGCTGAACGGCGGCTTCCAGGAAACGGCTGTGCACCTGGGCACGGCTGCTGTTAAGGCCCGCCTCGCCTAGATTGTTAGCCACATCGTCGCGCAGTGCGCGCCATAGTTCTGGCTGCCACAGCTGGTGGGCTTCCAGCGGGCGGGCTTCGCCATGGGCGGTGATCAGCACATCGTTACCTTTGGCCCAGGCGTCCAGCCAGTCGGCGCGATACACCTGATACTGATCGAACAGATCCGCCAGACGCTCGGCCAGTTGGTAGTGCTTGCGCTGGTCGCGATCGACTTCTAAAAAGCGCGCCAGCGGCGCGAAGGCTTCCTGCTCGGCAAGACTGGGCAACAGGCGCAGAAGGCGCCATATCAACCGCGACTTATCGAAAGGCGAGGTTTCAGGAACGGCCTGGTTATCATGGGTCAGGTGCGTCAGCACCGTGCGGTAGGCCTGCCATAGAAAGCGCGCGGGCAGCGTGACGTTCAATGCCGCCGCTATGCCCGCACCGCCCTGGGCCGGGTCTTCCGCCAGCGCCAGCTTTAGCCACTGCCCAATGCCGTTGCTCTGTACCAGAATGGTCTCGTTCTCCAGCGGCGAGAGCGGGTGTCGGCGCATCCACTCCACCGCCAAGCCGCGCAAATCTTCCAGGCGATTGGCATGCACCACCATAAAGCCCGGCGTTAGCGGCGTTTTTGAGAGCAACGGGTTTGCAGACATGCACGATTCCTTAATGGATGGTGCCTTCATGTATGGTGCGGGGTGGCTAAGATTTGTTGATGTGTCAGCTTGGCGCCATGTTGGCGTGCCAAGGAGCTTCAGGCAAGAGGCGGGGTGGCGCCTTAAAGCATCCATGGAGTGTAAGAATTCGCGATAAGCGTCCTAGCGGCACTCTTCTGACTGCTATAGCGGTTTAATAGATAGGCGCAACCCTAAGGAGTTAGCGACCTTGCTGATGGTCGAAAATGCAGGATTGCCTTCCCCCGAAAGAGCTTTATAGAGCCCTTCCCGGCTCATTCCAACGTCTTTGGCGAGTTGGCTCATGTTGCGGGCACGGGCGATATCACCAAGTGCGGCGGCAAGAAGAGCAGGATCATTTTCTTCCATTACTGCATCAAGGTAGGCCGCAATATCTTCCTCAGTTTGAAGATAATCAGCAGTATCGTAGTGACTGAAAGTGACATTAGGAACGGTCATGGGGTTACTCCTTCCAAGCGCGGCAATGGCTTTGGCTAGTTCGATATCGTGGGATTGGGTGGCTTTATCACCACCGCACAGCAGAACCACGATTACTGGCCCCTTGGTATTATAATAGATGCGGTAGCCTGGCCCATAAGGAATTCGCAGTTCAGAAACGCCTTTACCGACCGGCTTCACATCTCCAGGGTTGCCCAGACTCAAACGTCGGATGCGGGCTTCAACCTTGGCGCGGGCACGAACATCGCGAAGCTCGCGTAGCCATCTATCGAAGACATCAGTTTTAATCAACTCGATCATGGTGATAACTATAGTTGGCAACTCTGCGGGTGTCAACTTTGGTTAACGCCTAATCAAAAGCAAAGAAACGATGGGGGAGCGCTATGGTGTCAGGAGTTAATCATCTTGCGGGATGCGATATATATCGCCAAGCTATGCGGATACTGTGAGCAATACTGAGAGAAAATTCCAATGACCGAGCCGACTAATCATTCCCGCCGCCACTCTTCCCAAGTGGTCGATGGCCCCGGCAAAGCCGCCAGCCGCGCCATGCTGCGCGCCGTGGGCTTTAACGACGAAGATTTCAAGAAGCCTCAGGTGGGCATTGCCTCTACCTGGAGCATGGTGACGCCCTGCAATAGCCATATTAATGAGCTGGCCGAGTTTGCCCGCGATGGCGCCGATGCAGGCGGTGGTAAAGGTGTGATTTTCAATACCATTACGATTTCCGATGGTATTGCCAACGGCACCGAAGGCATGAAGTACTCATTGGTATCGCGGGAAGTGATCGCCGATTCCATTGAAACCGTGGCGGGCTGCGAAGGCTTTGATGGCTTGGTGGCCATTGGCGGCTGTGATAAAAACATGCCGGGCTGCCTGATGGGCCTGGCGCGCTTAAACCGCCCCAGCGTGTTTGTTTACGGTGGCACCATTATGCCTGGTAAAGGCCATACCGATATCGTTTCGGTCTTTGAGGCCATGGGCGCCCACTCCCGTGGTGATATCGACCTCATCGAACTCAAAAATATCGAAGAGACCGCCATTCCGGGCCCCGGCTCCTGTGGCGGCATGTACACCGCCAACACCATGGCCTCGGCGATTGAAGCCTTGGGCATGAGCCTGCCCGGTAGCTCAGCACAGAACGCCATCTCCCAGGAGAAGCGCGACGACTGCAAAGCAGCCGGTGAAGCGGTGCTGTCGCTGTTAGCTGACGATATCAAGCCTTCCGATATCATGACCCGCGAGGCGTTTGAGAATGCCATTACGGTCACTATCGCTTTGGGCGGTTCGACCAATGCGGTGCTGCACCTGATCGCCATGGCGCGCACCATCGGCGTTGAGCTGTCGTTGGCCGATTTCACCGAGATTGGAAAGCGTGTTCCGGTACTCGCTGACCTGCGCCCCAGCGGCCACTATATGATGAGCGAACTGGTGGCGATTGGCGGTATTCAGCCGCTGATGAAGATCCTGCTGGACGCGGGTCTGCTCAACGGCAACTGTTTGACCGTCACGGGTAAAACGCTGGAAGAGAACCTGGCTGAGGTTGCGCCTTATCCTGCCGAACCGCCGATCATCGCACCGCTGGGCAATCCGATTAAAACCGAAAGCCATCTGCGCATGCTCTATGGCAATCTGGCACCGGAAGGTGCGGTTGCAAAGATTACCGGTAAGGAGGGCACTCGCTTCTCTGGTTCAGCGCGGGTATTCGGCTCGGAAGAAGAGGCCCAGGCGCGCATTAACGATGGCACCGTCGTTGCAGGCGATGTGGTGGTGATTCGCTACGAAGGGCCGAAAGGTGGCCCCGGTATGCGCGAAATGCTCACACCGACCTCGGCGATTATGGGCCGTGGTTTGGGTAACGATGTGGCGCTGATTACCGATGGGCGCTTCTCCGGTGGCAGCCACGGTTTTGTGGTCGGCCATGTGTCCCCGGAAGCCTTTGATGGCGGCCCGCTGGCGCTGGTAGAGGATGGCGATACCATCACCATTGATGCAGAAGCGGATACCATCGACGTTGACCTCTCCGATGAAGAGCTGATGCGCCGTCGCGCCGCCTGGCAGCAGCCAGAACCCCGCTATACCCGCGGCGTGCTGGCTAAATATGCATGCTTGGTTAGCTCGGCCAGCACCGGTGCGGTGACCGACCAGGAGTAATCCGCGTTGCCGCTATGAACGCATCGTCATGAGCATGCTGTCATAAAGAATTAAAGCGCAAGGCTTATTATAAGAGCCTTGCGCTTTTTTAATGGGATAACAGGTGGCCAACATGATGGAGCAAACGCAGGCACGCGGGCGCATAGGTGAGGTGTTTTGGGTATTTTTAGCGCTCGGATTAACGTCCTTTGGCGGCCCGGTAGCGCACCTTGGTTATTTTCGCACGGCCTTTGTCGAGCGGCGCCAGTGGTTAACTGAAAGCGCCTACACTGATCTGGTGGCGCTGTGTCAGTTCTTGCCGGGGCCAGCCAGCAGCCAGGTGGGCTTTGCACTTGGCCTATTGCGTGCGGGGCCTTGGGGGGCTGCCATGGCGTGGCTGGCGTTTACGCTGCCCTCAGCGATCATCCTGATGCTGTTTGCATTTGGTGCGGCGGTGCTGGATGGCCCTATTGCCAGTGGTATTATTCACGGCTTAAAAGTCGTGGCAGTAGCGATTGTGGCCCATGCCGTGTGGGGCATGGCGCGTAATCTCTGCCCGGATAAAACCCGCACGGGCATTGCGCTTGCGGCGGTATTTACGGTGGTGTTGGTAAGCGGCCCGCTGGGCCAGGTCGCAGCGATTGTGTTGGGCGGCTTGGTCGGACTAGCGCTGTGTCGCAATAGTGCTGCTGCCACAGCAAGTGAATCGCTGCATTTTCCAGTATCGCGCAAGGCAGGCATGGTGGCGCTGGGGCTATTTTCTGGACTGTTGATTCTGCTGCCGCTACTGGCGGGAACGGCAGCTTGGCTAGATATCGCCGATGCATTTTACCGGTCTGGTGCATTAGTGTTTGGCGGTGGGCATGTGGTGCTGCCGCTGTTGGAAGCGGAAGTGGTGCAGTCGGGCTGGGTGACGCCGGATGAGTTTTTAGCCGGTTACGGGGCTGCCCAGGCGGTACCGGGGCCGCTGTTTACGTTTGCGGCATACTTAGGTGCGCTGCTGCCTGGTATCAATGGTTTAGTCGGCGCCTTGCTAGCGCTATTGGCCATCTTCATTCCTGGCTTTTTGTTGTTGGTGGGCGTGCTGCCTTTCTGGAATCAATTTCGTCAGTGGGATAGTGCCCAGGCACTGATGCGCGGTGCCAATGCAGCGGTGGTCGGTATTTTAGGCGCAGCGCTTTATCAGCCGGTGTGGACGAGCGCAATCATTGGTGCAGAGGAGTTTGCGCTGGCGCTCACCGGTTTCTTGCTCTTAACCGTATGGAAGCTGCCCGCTTTGGTAGTGGTGGCTGTTGTAGCCTTTGGGGGAATTGCGATTGCGCCGTGAGCAATGACACATAAACAGCTATCACGAACGAAGTGAAGTAAGCTCGGAGTAGGGCTTGAGAAAACACTTGAGATAGGGCTTGAGCGAGAAGGAAAAAGTTTCTTGGCAGACCGCCGGGAGGCGGCCTGCGTGGAGTGGAGAAGTGGGAACAGCAGAAAAAAGTGTCTGCTATGGCGCCTCCAGCTCTAGGGTGCGACGCAGGGCGTGAAGTTCATCCACTCCCAGGTGCTCAAGCCTTCCGGCGAGCAGGTCGCTGATTTTCTGAACGGGAAGCCCTGCCCGGCGGGCAATTTCTCGGCTTCCTAGGTCTGATACGGCGATCAGACGCGTGATAATACGCATTAATCGCGTACGTTTTTCAAGTTCCCTGACGTCGAGGTCAGGGCTGCTTCGCGGAGGATCAAGCTGTTCCGCAGTGGCAGTTGCGCGTGCCGTGCTCATGTGGCTCCATCAGTCTGAAATGACAATCACACAATGCCGCCAACCGGTGCGTATTTCAATGCCTATTTTGATGAAAATTTCACGACCTCGACAAAGCCCGCAAACGCCGTGGCTCTGGTAGACTATCCGCCTTCCAATTTTGATGTGTGCCTGATGCAGCGCACGCTGTTTTTTAATTTAGTTTCGCTTTTTTTAGGCCGTTGGGCCGAGGAGTTTTGCATGTCGTCGAACAGCGCACCCAAGGTGGGCGTGATCATGGGATCCAAGTCTGATTGGCCGGTTATGGAGCATGCTGTCTCCATGCTGGAGCGTTTGGGCGTGGCTTATGAAACCCGTGTGGTCTCGGCGCACCGCACGCCTGACCTGCTGTTCGATTATGCCAAGAGTGCTGCCGAGCGTGGCTTGCAGGTTATCGTGGCAGGAGCAGGCGGCGCTGCCCACTTGCCAGGTATGGTGGCCTCGCAAACGCCGCTACCCGTGTTGGGTGTGCCGGTGGAGTCGAAAGCCCTTAAAGGCTTGGATTCACTGCTCTCCATTGCCCAGATGCCCGGCGGCATCGCGGTGGGCACCCTGGCGATTGGCAAAGCGGGCGCAACCAACGCAGGTTTGTTAGCAGCGCAGATTGTTGGCCTGCAAGATGCAACCGTACGCAGCGCGGTTGAAGCGTTTCGTGCTGAGCAGACACAGAAAGTCCTTGATAACCCTGATCCGCGCCCAGAGCCGGAAGCAGAATAAGGAGCCTGGCTATGAACTCTGGTATTGCAAAAAACATTGGCGTACTGGGTGCAGGTCAATTAGGTCGCATGTTGGCACTAGCGGGTTATCCGCTGGGTAATCGGTTCACTTTTTTAGATACTACGGGTAATCCCAGTGCTGGGATTGGTGATGTGATTGTCGATCCTGACAACCAGCACTTGGCTGAGTTTTTGGCCAAGGTGGACGTGGTGACCTACGAGTTCGAACACCTGCCCGTTCAACTGGTGCGCGAGATTGAACAGCACAAACCGGTCTATCCCAGCAGCCGCGCCATTGAAGTGTGCCAGAACCGGGTCGAGGAGAAGACGCTGTTTGATCGTTTAGGCATCCCCACGCCCGCTTACCGGGTGGTCGAGAGCGCCGAGCAGCTCGAAGCGGCCGCCCGTGAATTGGGTTGCCCGGTAGTGGCTAAATCGGTCACTGAAGGCTACGACGGTAAAGGCCAGGCAGTCTTGAAGCAGCCCGAGCAGGCTGGCGACGCGTGGAGTGCTATTGGCCACTCTCAGTTAGTTGTTGAAGCATTTGTCGATTTCGTGCGGGAAGTCTCGATGATTGCCGTGCGCGGTCGCGATGGTGAGGTGGTGTTCTATCCCATGGCCGAAAACCAGCATGTGGGTGGCATCCTGCGCTACTCCGTGGCGCCGCTACCGGATCTGGATGCTAGCGTGCAGCAAACCGCTGATGGCTATATTCGTGCGCTGTTGGATGAGCTTGATTACGTGGGCGTGCTAGCGCTAGAGCTGTTTCAAACCCGCGATGGTAGCCTGCTCGCTAACGAAATGGCACCCCGCGTGCATAACTCCGGCCACTGGACGATGGATGGCGCAGTGACCAGCCAGTTTGAAAACCATCTGCGCGCGATACAGGGCTTGCCCTTAGGCGATACCCAGGCGATTGCGCCCACCTGCATGATTAATGTGGTTGGTCGTGAAGGCGACAACGCCGCGATTCTGGCGCTTGCTAATACCCACCTGCATCGCTATGACAAAGCTGAGCGCGCCGGCCGCAAGCTCGCCCACGTCAATATCCTCGCGCCCAACCATGCCGAACTGCTGGAAAAAGTGAACGCCTGCAGTGCCTTACTACCGGAGGCGCCGCCTCCAGCCTTAAGCTTTTCCATTAAGCAGTAATTTCTAAAACTGTCCGTTTAAGCTGCACCCAGCTATTGGAGTAACTTCCAAGAGCTGAGGTGCATTTAATTTTAGATAGGTAGTGAAATTAGCGTTTTTTGAAGTTCATGAAATTTAACAATTTTTGAAGTGCTAAGTATTAGCCTTTTCTTTATTCTGACCTCATCAGGTTATCCGAGCCTCTTCTTTTGCACCTAACCTAGCTCGACGCTTTTATATGAATTACTTGTTTTTTCTAAGTTTTTCGACATGTTGCAAAAAACAAATGGAAGGTTGTAAATGGATGATTCATTCGACGCGAAAAATCGTTCACAACATCTTCGTAACGAAAAAATACGTTTGCTATATGGCAATGTTTGGCAGCCCGTTTTCGCGGGTGTCTTAGGCGCTATTTTATTAGCATTTCTTATGAAAGAAATGGTGAGCGCCGTTGTACTGCTGGGCTGGCTTATGGCGATATTATTGGTTTATGGGTTACGCTTAAGAATAGCCGTCTACTTTTTACGCGCCTCTTCAACTGACCAAGAGCACCCACGTTGGCTGCGTTTGTTTGTCCTTACGGTATTTCTGACAGGATGCGTGTGGGGCGCGGGCGGCTTGCTAATGTTTGACGGTGAACGGCCTGAGCAGGCTGCAGCTTTAGCCATTGTTCTATCTGGTGTGGCGGCGGGG
>NZ_JPUA01000011.1:87280-112929 GCF_002211105.1 Halomonas campaniensis
TGCTTTTCTTCATACTGCCTATCGCGATTCCACTACAGCTATTATTTATATTTTCTGACGCTCCAACACACACCATGATTGGTATTCTGTTGGGCGTTTTTGTGTCATTACTAATTGCTACCAGCCATCGTTTAGGTCGTTTGATTCATAACAATATCGAATTGCGCCTGACGATGGCAGCCCGTGAAACACAGCTAATAGAGAGCGAAAATCGCTACCTCTCGATTTTTCAGCATTCACCGCTGGGCGTCCTACACTTCGACAGGAATGGGTGCGTCACCGACTGCAATAACAAGTTATTAGAAATACTCTCCATCGACCCAGCTAGGTTACAGGGCGTTAGTATGCGGAAGGGGGCGGATGCTGATGTGGTTTCGGCTGTTCAGAACGCTCTGGATAAAGGGGCGGGGTATTACGAAGGTACGTTGCTGATGCCCTTTTTATCTAACCGCGCAGAAGGTACACCCGTGCGGGCTTTCTTTAATGGTGTGCATAGCGTTGATGATGAGATTGTGGGTGGCGTGGTCATCGTTGAGGATTTTACTGAGCGTAAGCGCAACGAAGAGATGATTTATCGCCAAGCCAACTATGACGCGCTCACCGATTTGCCTAATCGGCGGCTATTTATCGAACGGTTGGAAGCGCTCTGCGGCAAAAAGCAAACCGAAACGCAGCGTGGGTTACTGATGTTTTTAGACCTGGATCGTTTTAAGTTAATTAACGATACCTGGGGGCATGCTACAGGGGACGATCTATTGGTGCAGGTCGCACGTCGGCTTGAACGTTGTCTGAGTGAGGGAGATATGGCCGCTCGTCTCAGCGGTGATGAATTTGTGTTGCTCGCGATGTTTGAAGAGGAAACAGAGGCGACCCTTGAAGCACGCGCTGAGCGTTATATGCATGAGGTTCAGCAGGTGCTCTCTCCGCCTTACCGATTGGCAAGCCACGATACGGAGGTAACACCCAGCATAGGTTACACCTGTTTTACGACCGCCGACTGTGATCACGAAGAAGTGCTTAAACAGGCGGATATTGCAATGTATTGCGCAAAAACAGAAGGTCGGGCGCGGCTGTGCCGCTACCAGCCCTGGATGCGCGACAAGATGCAGTGATCTGAACGGTTAAGCCAATTGACCGATGAGCAGCACCCATAAAGCGATTAACGCAAAGTGACCGGGGTACCACGCCAACCATAACCGGCGCGGCATTACCAAGCTGACGGGGGGAATACGCTGCGCTGCGCCTGCAGCGAGCATCAGCACGATGAGGCACGTGCCTACGGTGAACGATTTGGCCATGTCAGAAGCATTCATCTGCCCGGCAATCCAGAGTACGGGAAATGCCGCTAGGCCTGCCCATAGGCGCGCTTGGAAATGACTTTCAGCTTGGCTCAAAGCGTGCATTGCGAACATTAATAGCGGAATCAGCAGCAGCCCGTTGTGCCCGTACTCGACCCAAAAACCGAGCAAGTACCACACGGTAACGCCTACCGCCGCACCGGCGAACAGCCAGGGCAAACCTAGCGTTTGCTGTTGGTAGTGCTGCCAACCTTGGCGCACTAGCGTGCCCAGGGCCAAACCAGTGGCCAGGGTAAAGCAGACATTGAGGATAAAGGCGTCTGATGCACGGGGCATCATCATATAGGGGAGTTGGGCGACCAAGCCGATAACCAAAATTCGTCGTGAGTAGCGTAGCGGGTTGCGGGTATTAAACAGCCCGTGCCAGGCCACCATGGCGGCAAACAGCGGAAAAGCGATACGGCCAATGGAAGATCCCGCCCAGCTCAAATCCCAATCGCCGGGCAGTACATATCGCGTGAGGTGATCCACCGTCATTGTAATCAGCGCCAGCCACTGCCCCCAGCCGGTCCAATGGGAGGATGGGCGAGAGAGCGTACCTGCATCTGGGCTTGTTGATTGAGCCATAAAACCTCCGTGTTGAACATGCGCAATAATACACAGACAGAGGTAGCTTTACCTAGTTCACTTAATTAGCTTGGCTCTAAAAGCACATTACCCCGGCAGTTGCCGGGGTAATAGTCTGGGTGATAGACATCAGGGCTTGCTGCGTAATCTTACTCAGCTTCACCAAAATAACGGTTATAGATTTCGTCGTAAGTGCCATCTTCTTGCACTTCAGCCAGGGCTTCGTTGAACTTCTCGGCGAGCGCTTCGTCGCGCTGACGGAAGGCGATGCCAAAACCGTCACCGAAGTACTCTTTAGGCTCACTGATGCGCTCGCCAATCACCACGTACTCAGCTTCTTCGCTTTCCAGCAGCGTAGATTGGCCAATCGGGAAGTCGAGGAACACGATGTCCAGACGCTCAGCTTCCATATCCAGCACCATATCGTCGGCAGTGGAGTAGCGGCTAATCTCGGCCACGTCACTGAAGTTGTCAGTCACGTAGTTGTCCTGCAGGGTGCCGCGCTGAACGCCGATGGTCATGCCTTCCAGCGTCTCTTCAGTGGCTTCGCTGATGCCCAGGTCGCTGGCAGCAAACCATGCAGAGGGCATAGTGATGTAGGGGTCAGAGAACAGCACTTGCTCACGACGCTCGTCGTTAATGGTCATGGACGACATGATGGCGTCGTAGTTGCGCGACATTAGGCCGGGAATGATGCCGTCCCACTCTTGCTCGACCCACTCGCAGGTAACGCCCATGCGGTCGCAGAGCTCGTTGCCAAGATCGATATCAAAACCAGTGAGTTCGCCTTCAGCGGTACGGAATTCCATGGGCTCGTAAGGAACGTCAACGCCAATGCGCACGTTGTCGTAGTCGCGTGCCTGTGCCGAGGAAGCGGCGGCTACTGCTAAGCCGAGTAGCGAAAGAGATAGTAGTTTTTTCATCTTATTACTCCGTAGAAAGCGGGTTCACTTGTAAGTGATCCCCGTTTTTAACTGACAAATAGTTGTTAGCCGACAATTAAACTAACCCAGGTTGGCGTTGACGAAAAGGGGGCGTTACGTTGTGAACCAACGTTTGTTTGACGGTTGCACCGTTTTTACATGATCGACCGGTTTTCCGTGATTAAGCATCTTGCGGCCGCAGGTGGGCGAGCAGCTTTTTCTCTAAATAGCGGAAAAAGAACAAAATCGCGAAGGTTAAACATAGATAAATGGCAGCCACGAATAGAAACGCTTCGAAAGGGGCGTAGTAGCGGGCGTAGACAAAGCGAGCAGCACCGGTTAAATCCATCAGCGTGACCACGCTGGCAATAGCGCTGGCGTGTAGCATAAAGATCACTTCGTTGCCGTAGGCGGGCAAGGCGCGGCGAAAGGCGCTAGGTAAGATGATTCGACGCATCATTAAATTCTGCGACATGCCATAGGCACGGGCGGCCTCAATCTCACCTTGGGCTGTGGATTTAATGGCGCCCCGAAAAATCTCGGTAGTGTAAGCGGCAGTATTCAGCGTGAAGGCGATCAGCGCTGGGTAGAAAGCTTCACGCAATACAGGCCACAAGAAACTCTCTTGGATGCCATCAACAAACACTACGCCGTAGTAGATGATATAGAGCTGAATCAGCAGTGGTGTACCACGGAAAACGTAGGTGTAGAGGTAAACCGGTAGACTAATCCATTTATGCTTCGAGCTGCGCATAATGGCCAGTGGCACAGCGAGAATGAGCCCCGCAACCAGCGATAAAAATACCAGTTGGGTGGTCGTGACCAAGCCTTCCCAGTAATAACCCAGCGTATCCGCGGTGAAAATGGTGTTACCAGCTAGTAGGTCATTGAACCAAGTGGAAATATCGAGCATATCACTGACCTCCAAAGCCGATGTCGTAGTGTTTCTGCAAGCGCGCAAAAATCCATTCGGATACGCTTGCAATGAGTAGGTACGCTACGGCGACGGGGAGTAAAAAGGTAAATGGCTCGTGGGTCGCTCGGGAAGCCTCGGCTGCCACCCGCACCATATCGGTCAAGCCAATGACTGAGACCAGCGCGGTAGTTTTAAGCAGTACCATCCAGTTGTTGGATAGGCCCGGTAACGCATGGCGCATCATTTGTGGAAAGCGGATGCGGCGAAAGACGAGGCCACTGCTCATACCATAGGCTTTACCTGCTTCGATCTGACCGTTATCTACCGCCATAAAGGCGCCGCGAAAGGTCTCGCCCATATAGGCGCCAAAGATAAAACCAATGGTCAGCACGCCTGCGGCGAAGGCATTGAAGTTAATATAAATATCGATGTCGTAGCTGTAATAGAGCATATCGCTGATGGCGTTAACGCCAATCTGACCGCCAAAAAATAGCAGCATCATCAAAACGAGATCCGGCACCCCGCGAATAAGCGTGGTGTAAACCGTTGCTGTACGCCTTAGAAACCAGTTGCGCGACATCTTCGCACTGGCGGTCAGTAGTCCCAAAATAATCGCTAAAATCAGCGACAGCACCGCTAATTGAACGGTGACGCCTGCCCCCTCGATCAGCCGGGGACCATAACCTTGCAAATCAATCATGGTGAGCCTCGCGGATCAGTATTTAGGTGCCAGGAACTGCTGCAGACGCGGTGATTGCGGGTTTTCTAGCACTTGCGCTGGGGGGCCGGCTTCTTCCACCAGACCTTGGTGAAGGTAAATCACTTGGCTGGAGACATCCCGGGCAAATCCCATCTCGTGCGTCACCACCACCATGGTGCGGCCCTCTTCAGCGAGGCCGTGCATGACTTTCAACACATCACCCACCAGTTCAGGGTCAAGGGCAGAGGTGGGCTCGTCAAACAGCATTACTTCTGGATCCATCGCCAGTGCGCGAGCGATCGCACCGCGCTGCTGCTGGCCGCCTGACATTTGTGCAGGATAGGCGTTGGCACGGGCGGTTAAGCCAACCCGATCGAGCAGGGCGTGAGCCTGTTCCAAGGCCTCTTTTTTAGGTTTTTTCAGCACATGTATCGGCGCTTCGATGATGTTTTCCAACAGCGTCATATGCGCCCACAAGTTAAAGCTCTGGAACACCATGGAGAGCTTGGCACGCATCTGTACCACCTGCTTCCAATCGGCGGGTTCACGGCCGTGCTTAGTGGTTTTAAAGCGAATAGGTTCGCCATGCACAATGAGGTCGCCCTCATCGGGCTGTTCCAGTAAGTTCATGCAGCGCAAAAAAGTACTTTTACCCGACCCAGAGGCACCAATCAGGGTAATCACATCGCCCTTTTGGGCTTGTAGTGAAAGACCTTTCAGAACTTCCGTATCGCCAAAGCGTTTTTTAATATTACGCACTTCAAGGGGAGTAGGCGTAGCGGCCATATCATTGGCTCCAGTACAGAGTTGCCGCAGCAACATATGGGTTTGATGCGGCTGGCGCGAAAAAAGGGGCGATTCTATCAGGCTGGGCGCATTATGCGCGCTTTCCTTATAACATTATGCACTCGACGATAGTCGAATCGACATCGACAGCCCATTTATCGCCTCACCATTATTATTGTCTTAGTTAAAATTGTTCCGGCTTGGGGGATTAAACAATAGGCGCCACCAACAGCGCGGCGCGGGCGCCCACTTCTACCTGGGCATTGGGAAACACCACATAAAGGGGGGTATCACCTACCCGGAATTCACCCGCCTTAGCGTCTCGGGCCAACAGTGTCCCCGGCTCAAAGCAACTGAAGTTGGCCGTGTCCTCGGCAAAGCAGAGTGTAAACTCCTCCGAGTGACGCATTAACTCGTGTTGAACCTGGAAAAACTGCATTTGCGTGGTGGGCTGATTCGGCGGCGTACGTCCTTCACTCAGTGCGGTGAGTAGTGTGCGCATCGGTTGCAATGATGCCATATCGTTGTGGCCAAAAGGCGCTACCCGCCCTAGCTCAAAGGTAAATGCCTGAGCGCCGTGATAGTGCTTGCTGTAGTGGGAGAACGTCCAACTGTGCTGGTGTTGATGTAGCACCGCCTGCATAGCCGCCGCCGCTAGCCAGCCCCACTGCTCGGCAGCGGTGGACGTTTCGGTAAAGGGCTCCACGACGAAACGGGGGTAGCGGCTATCGCGAATGGCGGTATGTAGGTCGTAGTGCAGTTTGGGTCGCCCGGCATGGCGGGCATAAAAACCATCCACGGCGGCCATTAATTCCCTGGCGCGATCTGGTTCCTCGCCCTTGGCGGTGAGTTCACGGCTAAATAGCCGGTTTAAATTGGTGGTAAGAAAACGCTGCTGCGCCTTAAGCGCGGGCAGGTTGCCTAAAATCACCAGCACGGGCGCGCCAAGCGATATGCTGCCTGCTTCCACGCCGCTTAACCACTCTCCTATCAATTCAACCGGCGCAGTCTCATTGCCGTGGATGGCCGCTGAAAAGATGCACGCATGAGCTCCCTCCCTAGCTGTGTTGGGAGAGAGTTCCAAAATGCCAGGCGCATGCAAATGGTAAGTGCCGCTGGCGAAGACGCCTTGGTTGGCGGTGGGGAGTTGCCCATCAAGCGACCAGTCGAGCCATTGGCCTAGCATTGTCGCTCCTCAGTTAACTGTTTTGAGTATCGTTGTCAGTATAAAAGCGAGCCTAGGTTTACCATGCTGGGCGTATGCCACAAGCCCGCAGGTCGTTCGCGTGTAAAAGCCTAGCGTATTCGTGAAAAAGCGTAATCATGAGCCAGGCTGAAGCTGACAAGTAGTTTTCTTTAATCGCTAACAACAAAAAACGCCCATGGTGTGCATGAGCGTTTTTCAATTTGTTCACCAAGTTACGCTGAACGCTGACGCTGCATCTCTTCTTGGTACTCCCCAGCGAGCGATGTCTTCTGTTTATCTTGCAGGCCCCTGCCCGCCAGTTGGAAAACCTCTTGCTCCTCTTCATCCAGGTGGTGGGTGACTAAATCCTGGAGCTGTTTGGCGTGGGTGAGCCAATGAGTTGCGCTGTAATCAGTTTCATCGAGCAGTTCTAAAAGCTCATCAATTTCATGATGTTCAGCAACGCTATGGCGGGCTTTTTCCTGGGTCAGGTCGATGGACATCATCGGGATATAGAGCGCTCGCTCCTCGGCGGCGGCGTGATACTGCAATTCGGCACGCACCTGCTGGTATAGGTTATCGCGCTCGTCGCTATCTCCATGTGTTTCAACTAAGCGGGCGAGCAGGTCGCGCTGAATGTCGTGATCCTGGCGCAGGGCTTCAAAAATCGTCATTCCAGACTCCTTGGATACGTTTGATGTAGGCAAGACAAAAGTTAGTGGTGGTTGGCGTAAAGTGCAAGGTGGCGTGCGTCGATGAAATCGACGCCCACGGACGAAAACATTCGCTTTTTTCTACGTTTAAGTGCGCTATGTTGTTTGTATTACCTTTTGGGCGAGGCCCATTGCGCGACTCATTAATGAAGGTCTAAGTAAAGGAGATAGTAATGACGAAGGTACTGGTACTCTATTATTCCATGTATGGTCATATCGATACGCTGGCCAAGGCCGTGGCAGAAGGTGCAAAAGGGGTAAGCGGCGTAGAGGTCACCGTTAAGCGTGTGCCGGAAACCATGCCTGACGAAGCGTTCAAGAATGCAGGCGGTAAGCAGGATTACGATACGCCGGAAGCAACGCCTCAAGAGCTTGCCGATTACGATGCGATTATCTTCGGCACCCCGACCCGCTTCGGTAATATGGCCGGCCAAATGCGTACTTTCCTGGATCAAACCGGTGGTCTATGGGCGAATGGCGCACTGCGTGGCAAAGTCGCCAGCGTGTTCACCTCTACCGGTACGGGCGGGGGCGATGAAATGACCATTACCTCTACCTGGACCACACTCGCCCATCACGGCATGATCATTGTGCCGATTGGTTACGGCCTTGAAGAGCAGTTTGATATTTCTAAAGTGAGCGGTGGTACACCCTATGGTGCAGCGACCCTCGCTGGTGGCGATGGCTCGCGTCAGCCCGACGAGCGCGAGCTTAAAATTGCCCGCTTCCAGGGTGAGTTGGTCGCGAAAACGGCGGCTAAACTGGCCAGTTAATGAGTTCACTAGCCACGTCATATACGAGCTAGTCATGTAAAAGCCTCGCTGGGCATATCCAGCGAGGCTTTGTTGGGTTGGGATATGAAGGCTGGGATTACGCTCCTCGCGCCGCCGTGTAAATGGTGTAGACAGATTGACTGGCCGTCATAAATAGCCGATTGCGGCCCTTGCCCGCAAAACACACGTTTGAGCAGACTTCGGGTAGCAATACTCGGCCCAGCAGGGTGCCTTCCGGTGAAAAAACCACTACTCCGTCGATACCTTCGCCACCATTGGCACTTGACCAGATATTGCCATCCACGTCGCAGGCCATACCGTCGAAAATCGTGTCTTCGCTGGTCACGATAACTTGCCGATCGCTGACACTGCGACCCTCTTCCCCCAGCGACCAGCGAATAATTCGCGCGGGTTCGTCGAAATGGGTGGGGGCACTGTCACTGGCGTAGAATCCCTCGCCATCCGGCGTTAATACAATACCGTTTGGCTTATAAATATCGTCGGTCAGCATTATGGGCTCATCCAGGCTGTCATCGACGTAATAAATGGCTGTTTCTAGCTCCAGGTCTCGTTTTTTGCCCTCGTAATCGAAGTGGGCTCCATAGCCTGGATCGGTGAAGATCACTCCACCAGAGGGTAGTGCCACCACGTCATTGGGGGCATTGAGCGGTTTGCCCTGATAGTGGTCGGCAAGCACCGTTGTGCTGCCGTCCCACTCGTAGCGCAAAACGCGTGAGGGGTAGTGTTCGCAAGCAATTAGCCGACCCTGATGGTCGAAAGTATTGCCGTTAGAGTACCCGACATTGTCTCTCAAAACGCTGACTTCACCAGTGGATTCGTCCCAGCGCATCTGCTTGGCACGGGGTATGTCGCTGAACACGACATAACGACCTACGGCGTTCCATGCTGGCCCCTCTGTCCACAGACCTCCACTCCAGTGGCGCTCTAGAGGACTATTAAAAATCATGTAATCACTAAAGCGCGAATCTTCGACTTTCCAGGCATCGATTGGGTAGCGTTCTGGGGTGGGATCTTGTGAACTCTGCAAAGCAAAAAGCTGGGGCGATGTGCCAACAGCGGCCAGGGCGGCCGATGCCGAAAGGAACTGACGGCGTCCAAGTTTCATAGCATTGTCCTGATGGTTGTTTGTTGATGTTGTTATGAGCGGAGTGAAACTGACGTTTCTTCCACCCTCAGGACAAATGTAGAACATAGGTGATTAAAAAACATACATTGGCTGTCCGGTTGGATTCAACCGGACAGCCAATCGCTATGACCTATGTGTGTCAGTGCGAAATAGCGTTGGCAATCGCCTTGCCTAAGCTTGCGGTGGTGCCTTCGCCTCCCACATCCCGGGTAAGTACGGTGGTATCTCCTTTGCTTAATACTTCCTCAATGGCTGTGACCATCGCATCCCCGGCTTCTTTATAGCCCAGGTGCTCCAGCATCATGGCGCCTGACCAGATCTGACCGATCGGGTTGGCGATGCCTTTACCGGCGATATCCGGCGCGCTGCCGTGTACGGGTTCAAACAGGCTGGGAAAGTGGCCTTCCGGGTTGATGTTGGCCGAAGGCGCAATGCCAATGGTGCCGGTGCAGGCGGGGCCGAGATCAGAAAGAATATCGCCGAACAGGTTGCTACCCACCACTACATCAAACCAATCCGGGTGAAGAACGAAGTTGGCGGTGAGAATATCGATATGAAATTTATCCACCGCAATCTCAGGGTAGCCCTTGGCCATTTCGACCACCCGTTCATCCCAGTAGGGCATGGTGATAGAGATGCCGTTGGACTTGGTCGCGGAGGTAAGCTTTTTACGCGGGCGGGTTTGGGCTAGCTCAAAGGCGTACTTCAGTACCCGGTCAACGCCGGTGCGGGTCATGACCGTGTCTTGAATCACCACTTCACGGTCAGTGCCTTCAAACATTTTACCGCCAACGCTTGAGTACTCGCCTTCGGTATTCTCACGCACGACGTAAAAGTCGATATCGCCGGGTTTCCGGCCTGCCAGCGGGCTTTTGATCCCAGGCATGAGCTTGCAGGGGCGCAGGTTGATGTACTGATCAAAGCGGCGCCGGAACTGCAGCAGTGAGCCCCACAGGGAAATATGGTCGGGCACTTTATCCGGCCAGCCCACCGCGCCGTAAAATAGCGCATCGAAGCCTTTTAACTGCTCAAACCAATCATCCGGCAACATCTGGCCGTGTTCGAGATAGTAGTCGCAGCTACCAAACTCAAAAGTGGTGAACTCGAGATCGATATTAAACCGCTTGGCGGTGGCCTCAAGGGCGCGAATGCCTTCGGGCATGACTTCGGTGCCGATGCCGTCACCGGCGATAATGGCGATACGGTGGGTCATACGGGTTCCTTATCTTGTGGGTTGCTTTTTATGCTTGTGAGTCGTGAGTCGTGAGTCGTGAGTCGTGAGTCGTGAGTCGTGAGTCGTGAGTCGTGAGTCGTGAGTTGTGAGTTGTGAATAAAGTGTAGCGGCTATTTTGGTGGAGATAATCAGGCTACTATTCAAGTTATTGTTGCCTGAAAGTGCAGAATGGCTAAGGAGTGAAATGGCGCACCTGGATGATTTGGCTTTTTTTCAGCACTTGGCGCGGGCAGGTAGCCTCACCGCGACGGCTCGTGAGCTGGGGCTGTCGCTCTCTGCGGTGAGCAAGCGGCTTAAACAGTTGGAAGCGCGCCTGGGGGTAGAACTGGCGGCCCGCACCACGCGGCGGTTGACGCTGACGGCGGAGGGGGAGCGCTATCTGTCCCGTGGCGCGCTGATTTTAGATGAGCTGGGTGAACTGGAAAACTCACTGGGAGAGGGGGCTGACCAAGCACTTAGCGGGCGTTTGCGGGTTAACGCCACCTTTGGCTTTGGCCGTCGTCATATCGCGCCACTGCTGTCGCGCTTTTGTGCCGATCACCCCGAAGTGGAAGGGTGGTTAGAGTTGACCAATTTTCCGCTCAATTTGAGCGACCATGGTTTTGATATTGGTATTCGCGTGGGCGAACCGCCGGAATCGCGCTTGGTCGCTCGGCGTATTCTGGCCAATCGACGGGTGCTCTGTGCGTCTCCTGCCTACATTGCCCTGGCGCCGCCTCTGCAAGTACCGGCAGATTTACAGCAGCACGCCTGTTTGGTGGTTCGCGAGAACGACAGCGACTTTCCACTTTGGCGCTTTGAACAAAACGATCAGCCTGCACAAGGAGGCGTTGGCAAGGTGCAGTCGATAAAGGTCAGCGGTCGATTAGCCAGCAACGATGGAGAGGTCATTACCCGCCTGGCCTTGGACGGCCACGGTGTCATGCTGCGCTCCTGGTGGGACGTGAACGAACACCTTGCCAGCGGTGCATTAGTTGAACTGTTGCCTGGCTGGCAAGGCGTGCGGGCGGATTTTTACGCGGTGTTCGAACAGCGCCGCCATGTGCCCACCCGGCTATGCGCTTTTATCGATTATATTCAGTGTGAGATGACCGGCAGGGTCTCGGCGCTGCCAGCGGGATAAGGCGTTATCGGCTGGGGCACTCCTCGCCCTGGGTAACGTCGATCAATTCATCGGTGGGGAAATCCAGTTCGGCTGCTCGCTGGCGCAGGTGGTTTTCTGCCGCGCTATCCATCTCCGGCGTGCGCGAAAGAATCCACAGGTAGTCACGGTTAGGGCCTGCCACTAGCGCCCATTGATACTCCTCATCCAGCGCAAGGACGTTATAGCCGCCGTAGAAGGGGCCAAAAAAGCTCACTTTCAGGCGCCCGACGTTTTCGTCATCAATAAAGTAGGCGCGGCCCTCGGCTTCATCCCACGCTTGCTCTTCAAGGTTGTAACCGCGGTTAATCACTCGCACACCGCCGTCATCGCGCAGGCTGTAAGTGGCGGTAACGCAGTCAAGGCCGCGTTCAAAGGAGTGATCCAGGCGAGCTATTTCGTACCACTGGCCCAGGTAGCGGTCTAGCTCAAAGCCAGTGACGGCCTCGGTGCCATCAGGGATGCCGGTACACCCCGTGAGTAGGGCCATGGTGATGACACTGCTTCCTAGCACTGCTTTCATTAACGCGCTCCTTGGCGAAAAATCATGGGGATCGGCTATCTTAAGGACTATCTTAAAAACTATCTTAAGAACTATCTTAAGAACTATCTTAAGAACTATCTGACGCTATTTTGCCATACAAGAAGAGCACGTTGGTGATGTCGTGCCGTTATTAAACAGCAAACAAAGGAGTGTTTATGTGGTTCCAACAAGAGATCCATTTTCCCGAAGTGGCGCGCGGTTTTCATTTGATTACGGATGATATAGCCCGCGCGCTGCCATGCTTAGACGACTGCCATATTGGCATGCTGCATTTGCAACTGATGCATACCTCTGCCTCGTTAACGCTCAATGAGAACACTGATCCGGATGTGCGCCACGATTTAGATGCGTTTCTGCGTCGACTGGTGCCCGAAGATTTACCCTATTTCCGCCACACCCTGGAGGGGCCTGATGATATGCCCGCCCATGTAGCCGCCAGCCTGTTGGGTACACAGCTTACCCTGGCGGTACGGGATGGACGCCTGGCCTTAGGTACCTGGCAGGGCATATGGCTGGGAGAACACCGCAATCAAGCGGGGCCAAGGCGGTTACTGGCTACCCTAAACGGGTGCGAGGCGCGCTAACCTGGGCCGCCAACTCTAGGCAGCATTGCTGTATAGTAAAGGCGTTTTTAGGCTCAAACCGCCAGCGTGGCGGCTATATCATGTTTATTATTGAAAAGCGCTTTTAAATGCCTCGACGCTCCTTTTTTCGCCTTTCCCGTCAGCGCTGGTTGCGGCTGTTCTTTTACCTTAATCTCGCCCTGGTGGTAGGGCTGATTGCTCACCAAATTTGGTTGTATGTCGCAGAACCCAAATTTGAGTCGGTGCATACCCTTGAAGTGGCTGATATACGCGAGGTACTGAGGGATCGAACCGACTACCGCTTTGCGGTGGTGGGCAATATCAATAACTCGGTAAACGTGTTTCAGGAGGAGATTGTGCCGCTCATCAATCAGGGCGGTATCGACTTTCTGGTTTCTGCGGGCAATGCCGTGAATGGAGGGCGACAGGAGAGCTACCAAGCGATCTACCAGAGCCTGGAGACGCTCGATGTCCCTTACTTACTCACCTACGGCGAAAACGAAGATAGTGATTTTGGTAGCTACTTGTTTTACGAATACTTTGGCCCCCATTTTTACTCCTTTGTCGCGGGCAATAGCCACTTTATCTTCCTTGACGGCACCGGGAAGTCTTCCACCTCCTGGCAGCTTGATTGGTTGGAGCGGGAGCTTGCGGCCTCAGAAGCACAACATAAATTTTTGTTTGTTGGTTTGCCGCTGCACACTGTGGTGAGCGACGCGCCGCTGTTTGAAGCGGACAATTACCTCAATGATCCCCGCCTGGCTGATGGGATTATGGCGCTGGCGGAGGCGCACGGTGTCGATACCGTGTTCTCCGCCAACCTGACGCTTTTCTCTAAGCAGACGGTTAATGGGGTGGATTACGTCACCACCGGCGGTGCGGGCGGTATCCTGATCGATGCCGACAGTAGCTTTCATCACTACGTCATCGTCGATGTAGATGGTGAGAGTGTCACTATTGCACCAGTGCGTTTGAACGTGGATAGCCCTGGCTGGTGGCGGATGCTGAGTAGCGTCGCTTCTACGGTGTATGCCTTTTTCTACGTTAGCTATACGCGGTTTTTGCTGATTGTGGGGGTATTGGCGCTGCTCGCGATGCGCTTGCATCGGCTGATTTTTGAAGATCGCGACTACTACCCCGATTTTGATATCGACCCGACGCCTTTCCTGGGTAAATCTCTGCGCGTAGCGATGGTGTCTAATAACTACTTCCCCTTTGTGTCGGGGGTGTCGGTCTCCGTGGATCGACTGCGCAATGGTTTATGTGATCTAGGCCACACCATCCAACTGTTTGTGCCGCGCTACCGAGAAACGTGGCAGGACGGCAGTTCGATAAGACGCATCCCCACGCTGATGGCGTTTGGCCAGAAGGGCGAGTTCCGGTTAACCAATCCCTTTAGCGCGCGTTTTCGCCGCTGCCTGCGGGCGTTCAGCCCTGATCTTATTCACGTCCATCACCCTTTTTGGCTCGGTTCTATGGGGCTGTTTATGGGCCGTCGGCTCAAGGTGCCGGTGATCTACACCTATCACACCCGCCTGGAGCACTATGCCCACTTTGTGCCATTGCCCGGTGCGCTGTTTCGTAATCTGATCTCGCACTATCTGATCAAGCGCTTTTCCAACCGCTGCCAAGGGGTGATTGTGCCGACCCACTCCGCAGAGGAGTATCTGCGCATGATTGGAGTGAAAACCCCCACGCTAGTGCAGCCTACGGGCATAGATGTGGCGCGGTTTGCCCAGGTAGAGGAGAGTGCGTTGGAAGCGTTGCGCGAGCAATTAGGTGTCGACCCTGCCAGCAAAATATTGATCAGCGTCTCGCGGATTAGCAAGGAGAAAAATATTGGCTTTATGCTGGAAGCCCTCGCCGAGCTTAAGGCACAGGGGCACGCTGATGTTCATCTGCTACTGATTGGTGATGGGCCGGATCGCGCGGCGATTCAAAAACAAATCGATACTTTGAAACTGACCTCGCAGGTCACCTTGGCAGGAGCGGTGCCGCCGGAGCGCATGGCACTTTATTACCATCTAGGCGATATATTTGTGTTCGCTTCGACTTCAGAAACCCAGGGCATGGTGATTCTTGAGGCGATGTCGGCGGGGTTGCCCGTCGTGGCGGTGCGTTCCAGCGGTATCGATGACGTGGTACGCCAGGGGGTAAACGGCTTCAAAACACCGCAAAATCGCCAGGCGTGGGGGCAGAAAGTCGTGGCGTTGAAAGACAATGCAGAGCTACGTCAGCAGTTGGGCAAGCAGGCTAGCCACTTTGCTGAGGAGTTCGATATCGCCAATTTCGCCTCAGCCGTGGCGAGCTTTTACGCGGAGGTGCTGGCCAAGTATCACTCACCCTCACGGTGAGGCTGTTTTTTTGCTGCTTGGCGACGGCTGGCATAATGTTTAAGGCCTATTAACAGCCCAATTCCGGCAGCGAGTCCGACAGCCGCTAGGATAAGTTCTTTCGCTGTAGCCGCGGTGAAAAGGGCGCCGAGTTGGCTGCCCAATAGGATCACCGCTGCCAGCCCAGGCACAATACCCAGGGTGGAGCCGATCATATAGTCGCGAAACTTAAGGTGGAAGGCGCCAGCCAGCATATTGGTGAGTGTGAACGGGGCCAGCGGCAGCAGGTTGATCACCGTCATGGTACGAATGCCGCGCTTCGATAGATAGCCGGAGAGGCCACGTAGATGGCGCCCGCCATAGCGCATGAGCGCCTCTCGACCTAGCCAGTGGCCTACCCAGTAAGAGACAACCGACGACGTCAATGTGCCTAACGTGGCGTACACCAACCCCCATATCGGGCCAAACAGTAAGCCTGTTATGACGACCAGTAGGCTAAGCGGAAACATCACCAGCAGGGCGCTGGCGTAAGTGGCCATCACCGCGGCAAACACCCAGGGCGCGGTACGCCACTGGCGAACGTAGCCGATCAATTCGCTAAGCCGCGCCTGGGTGAGTAGGTCGTAGCGCTGCAGTAACTGCCACATGATGCCCAGCAGCACGACGACTACCAGCAGGCCTACGCCCTTGCTCAATGTCCGCGACATGCCCCCTCCCATCGGCTAAAAAAGCGCTAGCATACGCTAGCTGTCCGATGGGATGAAGGTGCGTTTACACCAAGCGTTAGTTGTCGAGCTGGGCTTCAATGACCGGCCAGGCTGGATCGCCGTCGGTGCTGGTCACGTCCGCGAGCATGGCTTCTATGCGTTCTGGGTGGTCGTTGATCCACTGTTCGGCGACATCATTAAGGTCTTGTTCTTCCTGGCCATACGCCTGAATCATCCAGCTCTGCTCTTCAGCCGAAAAGGTAAACTGCTCAAAGAAGGTCACCACATTGGGATTGGCTTCAGCATAGCCACTGCGCAGCAGCGTTAACACATCGCTTTCACCGTTGTTCTCACCAAATAGGTTTTCGGGATCTTCCAGGTAGCGCATGGGAAGATCAAGGTTCATCCAGTGGGGCGTCCAGCCGACCCAGACAATCGGTTCTTCCCGGGAGATGGCATCACGTGCAGCGGAAAGCATGCCCACTTCACTGGTATCGACTACCTGCCAGTCACCTAGGCCCCAAGTGTCGTTATCAATGGCATTGTGGAGAATCTCACTGGCGGCGGAACCTGCCCCAAAGCCATAAATTTTACCGTCGAACTGGTCACGGTTTTCGTCTAAATCAGCAAAGCTCTGAATGCCACTCTCATACAGATATTCCGGCACTGTCAGGGTCATTTGCGCACCGTCGACGTTATTCGCTACGTCAATCAGTACACCCGACTCCTTGCGGGGATCGAACATCTCACGCTGGGCGGGCAGCCAAGCCCCGAGGAAGGCGTCGATATCGCCGCTCTCGATACCCTGGTAAATCACCTGCAGGCCGATTTCCTGGGTACTGGTTTCGTAGCCGAGTGGGTTTAAAAGCTGTTCGGCGATGGCCGTTTTTACCGTAATGCCGGGCCAGGCGGGTACACCGAAATCGAGGGTTTGATCGTCGGCATGAGCCGCCGAGGCAAACAGCGCGGTAGTGGCGAGGGCAATAGCTGAGGCGAGAGGCTTGAGGTGTGTCATAGGATCTCCTTGCTTGGTTTTTGTCTGGATAGGTGTTGTCGTTCAACAGTTATTATTGGATGACGCTAAACGTTGCGGGCCAGCACGCGGAGGCGTGAAGCCAGCATATCGCGGTCTAAATAGGTGCCCTGTAAATGGCGTGCGCCGCTGTTGGGATCAAATTCGCGCCGCCCATGGAGTACCCGGCGGTTATCAAAAGCGACCATTTGACCAGGGCGAAGGGTGAACTCTAGCTGGTGCGCTTCGCTGTGAAACAGCTTCCATAGCAGGGCGTAGGCGCTGTACCAGGCATCCATCTGCTCTACCGGCAGATGAAGGGCATCTCGAATCCAGTTGTTTAAGCGCATTTCGACCAGGTTACCCGCGCTATCCAGGGTGATCACCGGTGCCCGCATGGAGATATCGTGGGTCTCATCCTGAAAGCGAAAATCAATCGGCGTTTCGCTAAGAATCGCCAGCGCTGCCGGGTCTTGCTGGCGCAGGGCTTCGACCACCCGCGCACCATCGGCAAACAGCGATTCGCCGCCGCTGGCGCCGTTTTGCAGGCAGTAGAGCAACTGAATGTCTGGCGGCTGTCGCCAGTTGGGTAAATCGATATGCAGCGGCAATCCTACCGCGGTATAAGCCGCATTGTTGGGATTGGGTTTTGAACGTACATCAAAGCGAGCGCCAAAGTTGGTAGCGCGCTGGGGCCCAATACGCTCGGCTAAACGGCTCACTTCCTCTTCCACCAGCGGGCCATCGGTCATCAATGCCAGCCCGTCCCGTAGCATGGCGGTCAACCAGACTTTTTCGCCCTGAGGGGTTAAAAAGTCGCTATGGCGGATGCGCTCGGGAGCAAAGTGATCTTCCCACGGTGCAACCTTGGGAACGGCTGAGGCGAGCGTGGCTTCTGGACGGCGCTGATAGAGCCAGCCGCTATGAAAGGCACTGACATGACCATCCTGCCAATTAAGGTGCAAGTGACCATCCAGTAGCGCAACGCTGGGCGGCTCGGTGATGGCTTCAAGGGGCAGGTAGAGTCGTTCACGGGTCTGCGGGTGGCGGCAGGCTGGGCAGGCGCAGTGGTCACGTAGCCAACGCAGGGGCAGGGGCGTTTGTTGACCATCTTGCCAAGTTAGCGCTACGCCATGCTGAGTCAGCGTCGCTTGAGTGAGTGCCGGGCCTGAGTGATAAGGCGTTAATTCGCCCATTTCAGGGGTATTTGCATGGGGTGGCGTTAAGCTGGTCTGTGCTGCGCTGTTCATTAAAAACTCCGATTCGCTCCCTGTGTGGCATTACGTAGGGGGATGTGCCATCTAGGATGCGGAGTAGCCGCGCCAGTGACAAACGATTAATCTGACCCCTAAGACATCGTTTAATTTATAGGTCACTTTTTCATGAGCCCATTACCACCCTTGTTATGGCTGCAAGCCTTTGAGTCTGCGGCGCGTACTCTGAGTTTTACTGCCGCTGGTAATGAGTTGGGGGTTACCCAAGCCGCCATCAGCCAGCGAGTAAGGCTTTTGGAAGACCGAGTGGGGCAGAAGCTATTTGTGCGCCATGCGCGCAGCTTAACGCTCACCCCCGCCGGGCAGGCGTGGTTGCCGAGCATTCATGATGCATTTGTGCGCATCAGCGAAGGCACCCTGGAGGTCTTCGGCAGCACCGCTGAGCAGCCGGTGACGCTGCGTGCCACGCCGGTTATTCAGCAGTCGTGGCTGGCGCCGCGTTTAATTGCCTTCCACCGGGCTCATCCCCAGGTGGCGATTCGTGTAGTAAGTGCTATCTGGCCCGATGATTTTGGCCCCGAAGGGGCGGATATTGAGATTCGCTATGGCAAAGGGGAGTGGACAGGGGTTGAAATGCAGCCGCTAGGCGAAGAGCAACTGCTACCTGTTTGCTCGCAGGCCTTAGCGGAGACGCTAACCG
The DNA here is from genome assembly GCF_002211105.1 of Halomonas campaniensis. Classification (GTDB taxonomy): domain Bacteria; phylum Pseudomonadota; class Gammaproteobacteria; order Pseudomonadales; family Halomonadaceae; genus Vreelandella; species Vreelandella campaniensis_A. The sequence continues at coordinate 105,819 of NZ_JPUA01000011.1, forward strand.
AGCCGAGCGATCTAGCTGGGCATACGTTGCTCCACGCAGTGGGGTTTGGCGTGGGGTGGCCGGGGTGGTTGCAGGAAGCGGGGGTTGCCTACCTTGAAGCGCAGTGTTGGTCACTCACTTGCGATAACCAGGTGATGACGTTGGCCTTGGCTAGCCAAAGTGGTGGTATCGCTCTAACTCACCGCCGCTTAATGGAGCAACGTAGCGATTTAGTGGCGCCTTTTGAACTCAGTGTCCCCAGCGAAGAGCGCTTCTGGCTGGTTCGCCCTAGCCGTCGGGTTGTGAGCGATGAAGCTGCATTAGTGTGGCGATGGCTTTGTGATTCAATAGCGTAAGATGTTATGACTGTTTTCAGCTCTTTTTTCCAATTTTCTTGCCATTTTGGTGCAGCCGTGAAGAATGATGCGCCTTCATTGTTTAAAAAGGCGTGACTTTCATGGATTTTACTCTTCCTCCGCTGCTGACATCGCTGGTGGATCGCGGCAACGGCCTGCTCTGGGGCAGTGTGTTGATTTACCTGCTGATAGGCGCAGGGCTCTATTTTACGGTGCTGACCCGCGGTATTCAGTTGCGCTATTTCGGCCATATGTTCAAGCTGCTGGGCAGTTCTCGCCAATCAAACGGCGGTATCTCTTCGTTTCAAGCACTCTCAACCAGTCTGGCGGCCCGGGTAGGTACGGGTAACCTGGCCGGTGTCGCTGTGGCTATCTATTTTGGTGGCCCTGGCGCCATTTTCTGGATGTGGATGACCGCCATGGTGGGTATGGCCACCAGTTTTGTGGAGTCAACCCTGGCTCAGGCGTATAAAACCGACCACGGTGATAACACCTTTCGTGGCGGCCCTGCACGTTATATCGAGCGAGGCCTGGGGCTGCGCTGGCTGGCGGTCTTGTTCTCTATCTGTTTGATTATTGCCTTTGGGTTGGCGTTCAACAGCGTTCAGGCCAACTCTATCGCCCAGGCCATGGAGCAGGCATTTGCCGTTCCCACCTGGGCAATGGGGTTAGTTTTGATGGCGGTGGTGGCACCGATCATCTTTGGCGGTTTGAAGTCGATTGCCAAGGTGGCTGAACTGGTGGTGCCGCTCATGGCGCTGCTCTACTTAATTCTGGCGCTGGTGGTAGTAGGGTTGAATATCAGCGACTTGCCATCAGCGATTATGACCATTGTGCGCAGTGCTTTTGGCTTTGAGCAGGCGGCCGGTGGGGCGGTAGGCTACGCGGTTTCCCAGGCGATTATGAACGGTATTCAGCGTGGGCTATTTTCCAATGAAGCGGGCATGGGGTCAGCGCCCAATGCGGCGGCTACCGCCTCTACGCGGCCCGATCACCCCGCTGCCCAGGGCTTTATTCAGATGCTGGGGGTGTTTCTGGATACGCTGGTGATCTGCACGGCCACGGCGGCCATCATCATTATGGCCGGGCCTGAATTGATGGCCGGGGACGAGAACAATGGCATCCAGTTGACTCAAATGGCGCTTTCCAGCCATGTCGGCGAGTGGGGCGGTATGTTTATCGCGGTGGCGATTCTGCTATTTGCGTTTACCTCGGTGATTGCCAACTACTCCTATGGCGAGTCCAACATTGAATACTTGGCTGGGCGCCGCGCCCCGGTTGCCGTGTTTATTTACCGCTTGGCAGTGCTGGCGATGATTATGATTGGCTCGATGGCAAGCCTGGGGGCGATTTGGAACTTTGCCGACCTCTCTATGGGCATGATGGCGATTATTAACCTGGTCGCTATTTTAATGCTGTCTCCGGTGGCTTTCTCGCTCTTCCGCGACTATGAAGAGCAGTTGAAAGCGGGTAAAGAGCCGGTATTCGACCCCAGCCGCTTCCCCAAGCTGGTTAATAAAGTCGACCCCAAGGCCTGGCCCAAGAAGTAATCGAGTTTAAGTAAACTAGCTAGCCATTTAATCCACTGGCTGCGCCCCGCCTCGCATTTTGCGTCGCGGGGCTTTTTATTGGTCGTCGCACAATTCGATTTAATCGAATACAAGCCGGAAAACGTTGCGCTTTTGCTTCCTGAAAAGCGCCGTAGAATAGCTCCCATTCCTTCCCCTTAATGATTCTGGAGCTTTCAATGACAACGCGTGCCCTGGTGATTACTTCTTCTATTCTGGCTGAAAATGGCCAATCCAATGCGTTGGCGAATCGCTTTATTGAACAGGCGAATGCCCGCAACGATATCGAGGTCACCCAGCGTGATGTCGTCAAGAACGCACTGCCCCATTTGGATATCAGTGAGCTAGGGGCTTGGCAAGTGGCGGCCGCAGAGCGTAATGCCGAACAGCAGGCGTTAGCCGCGTGCTCGGACGAACTGCTGGCTGAGCTACGCGCCAATGATGTTCTGGTAATTGCGGTACCGATGTATAACCTGGGTATCCCTTCACAGTTGAAGGCGTGGTTTGACCGTGTTCTGCGTGCCGGTGAAACGTTCCGCTATACCGAAAACGGCCCGCAAGGGTTGGTAGAGGGCAAGCGAGCGATTATTCTGGCAGCCCGTGGTGGTCAGTATGCAGGCACCGAGTTTGACAGCCAAACGCCTCATCTGAAAACCATGCTAGGTCTGATGGGAATTAAAGAGGTTGACGTGGTCTATGCTGAAGGCCTGAATTTGGGTGAGCAGCAGCGTGAAGCCGCGATCAAAGAAGCTTTCCAAGCGATCGATCAATTGGTTGAGGGGCTTTAAGCACGTTTAGAAGCGCTCTCAAGGAATATCTCAAGGTATAGAAGGATAATCACATGGCCCGGCCGGAACTGCTCGAACAGATCTACACCATTGTCGATCAAATTCCGCCGGGGCGTGTGACCACCTATGGCCGCATTGCCGCCATGACCGAAGGCGCGACGCCGCGCATGGTGGGGTCAGCGATGCGCCATCTGCCGGATGGCCACCAGTTGCCTTGGCATCGCGTGATCGCATCGTCGTTGAAACTTGCCGATCACGGTGGCGCCGAACGTCAACACCGCAAATTACGCGATGAGGGCGTGCTGTTCGATGCCAAAGGCCGTGTTCCAGCACACCTCGTTTGGCCTGATTGAACCTCTTAAGGCAGTTTTAGAAACAACGGCGCCGCCCAAATTGGGCGGCGCCGTTGTATATGGTTGCGAATTTATGATGAGCGTTGGTGATTTGCTTTACACCTCACTTCTTACATTTAACGCCTCACTCCTCCAAATTAGCCCCCGATTTCCACGACCAGTCGCGCCAGCGTAGATCAAACAGATCCTTGCGGCGGTCTTTAAGGTTGGTTACCGACCCTTCGGCACGTACCACTGTTAGGCGGGTTAGATCCAGATCCGAAAAGAAGATCATCTCAGTGTTGGGCGTGGTTTCCGCCAGTACAGCGTCGTGAGGGAATGCGAAGTCAGAGGGCGAGAACACCGCTGATTGGGCGTACTGGATATCCAGGTTTTCAATCGAAGGCAGGTTCCCGACGCTGCCGCAGAGCACCACGTAGCACTCGTTCTCAATTGCCCGTGCCTGGCTGCAATGACGCACCCGCAGGTAGCCGTTTTTAGTGTCGGTCCAGAAAGGCACAAACAGAATGTCCATATCCTGGTCGGCCAGTAAGCGGCCAAGTTCGGGGAACTCCACGTCGTAGCAGATCAGGATGCCTACGCGGCCTGCGTCGGTATCAAACACCTGTAGCTCATCGCCGCCCTCGATCACCCAGTCGCGGCGCTCTTGAGGGGTAATGTGCAGCTTGGCCTGGCGCTCAACGGTGCCGTCACGGTGGAACAGGTAGGCGATGTTGTAGAGGCGGTCATCGTCACCCACTTCAATCATCGAGCCGCCAACAATATTAATGTTGTAAGAGACCGCCATACGCGACAGTTCAGTCTTAAAGCGCTCGGTAAAACCGGCCAAAAAGCGAATCGCGCCCATTTGATCCTGCTGGGCGGCGCGATTCTGTAGGCCCATCAATGGCGCGTTAAACAGCTCTGGGAAAAAGGCAAAGTCACTCTGGTAGTCGGAGAGCGCATCGACAAAGTATTCGATCTGCTGAAGCGCGGCTTCCACCGAGGAGAACTCACGCATCTGCCACTGCACCGCGCCCACCCGCACCTGGGTCGGCTTGTTGTCGAGCACGCTGGCCGCGGGCTCAAATAGAATGTTGTTCCACTCCAGCAGGGTGGCGTAACCCCGCGACTGCTCATCTTCCGGCAGGTATTTACGCAGTAGGCGCTTTACCTGAAAGTCGTTGGCCTGCTGGAAAGAGAGGATCGGATCGTAGATCTCTTTGCGCGAGACTTTATCAATGTATTGGGCTGGCGTGAGCTCATCGGCATGCTGGTGATACTCAGGGATCCGCCCACCGGCTAGGATCGCCCGCAGGTTCATGGAGCGGCACAGCTCTTTACGCGCTTCGTAAAGGCGGCGGCCCAGGCGATAACCGCGGTAATCCGGGTGAATCAGCACATCCAGCCCGTACATCGCGTCGCCATCCTCGTCGTTGAGGATGATCTCGCGATGGCCGATCAGGTCATCGTACTTATGCGGGTTGGAGAATTCGTCGTAATCCACCTGAACGGTGAGCGCTACGCCCACCAGAAGGCCGTCGTCTTCAATGGCGATTTGGCCGTCGGGGAATTCCTGAATCAATTTGTCGATGGTGTGCTTCGGCCATGACCCGCCGATATCGTGATAGACGGCGTCCATCAATGCCTTGAGCTGATCGTAGTCATCGCTCATTAGGTTGCGCAGATTAAGATGCAGTTCTTCCAGGGACATATCAGGGCTTCCCAGCGTTAGAAATCGACGGCCATTCTAGCATTATCGAGCGCTGCTCGGCTTATCCGAGGTTAAACCGCGTGTTAACGGGCGTGTCAGCGTTTGCGCCATGATCACCCCAGCCAGAATCAGCAGTCCACCGGTAAAGTGGAACCCCGCCACTTGTTCACCCAAGAAGGCCATCGCAATCAACGCGCTGAATAGCGGCATCAAATTGATGAAAATACTCGACTGGTTGGCACCAATTTGACGTACTGCGCGCATCCATAAAAAGGTGGTAATGATCGAAGCAGGAATGCCCGCGTAGACAATCAGACCGATATTCTGGTCATCGATAGGTGTCATTGGCCCCATCAAATAAGGCGGTAACAAGAACAGCACCGCAAAACAGACTTGGGCGTAAAGCATCACCCAGGGGGGTAAATTCATCGACCAGCGTTTGAGCATTACCCCATATAGCGCGTAGCAGGTAGCGGCTACCACCATCAGCGCATCACCGAGGGCAACCTGTAGCTGTAGCAGCGAGAGCGGATTACCGCGCCCTAGTAGAACGGTAACCCCCACGAAGGCCAGTACGCCGCCCACAATGCCGCCGAGGGTCGGCGGCTCGCGAAGAATCAGCGCGCTCAGCAGCACCGTTAACAACGGCACCATGGCGGCGAGAATCCCCATGTTCGTAGCGGTCGTTGTCTCGGCCGCCACATAGGCCAGCCCTTGCCATAGACCCATGCCGAGTAGTCCCAGCAGCGCCAGCTTGGGCCACTGGCGGTGAATTTCGTCGCGGTGGCGTAACGCTGCGGGGAGCACAAAGGGGGTCATCACCGCCAGAGCAAGCAGCCAGCGTAAAAAAGCGATACTGCTTGGCGCGATGGCGCCTACGCTAAGCTGATTAATGGTCATATTGCCCGACCAGATAAGCACGGTGGCGAGCGGCGGCAAAAAATACATCAAGGGCATAGCAACGGTTCCTTATCGTTAGCCGGGTAATGTGCCGCGGATTTGCACGCTGGGCAAGCGGTTGGCCCCAGTATCTAGAAACCAAACATCGTGAGACCTGGTATCGAGAGACCAGTATCTAGGGGCTATACGTGATGCTCTGGATGTCATACGCTTGTTTGAATTTGTTTTATAATGCTTCTAATAAAATTAAGGAGACCTGTGATGAGCCAAACGCCCGCGTACCCAAATCTGTTTCGCCCACTGACTATTGGCCATTTAACGCTGCCCAACCGCGTGTTGATGGGCTCAATGCATACCAATCTGGAAGAGGCGCCCAATGGCTTTGAGCGCTTAGCGGCTTTTTATGCCGAGCGGGCGAGGGCGGGCGTTAGCCTGATTGTCACCGGCGGTATCGCGCCTAATCCAGAGGGCGCGGTGTTCCAGGGTGCCAACGCGCTTATTGATGAAGCGCAGTTGCCGGAACACCGAGGGGTGGTTGATGCCGTGCATGCTGAGGGCGGCCACCTGTGTATGCAGATTCTTCACGCTGGACGTTACGCCTACTCGCCGGATTTGGTAGCACCTTCGGCTATTCAGGCGCCGATTAACCCCTTTATGCCTCGCGCGCTCTCTAGCGACGAGGTTGAGCAACAAATTGCCGACTATGTTCGCTGTGCCAAGCTTGCTCAACAGGCGGGTTACGATGGCGTTGAAATCATGGGGTCAGAAGGCTACCTGATCAATCAGTTTATCTGCCAGCGTACCAACCAGCGTGACGATGAGTGGGGCGGGGCGTTTGAGAACCGCATGCGCTTTGCGGTCGAGATTGTGCGTCGGGTTCGCGCGGCGGTGGGGGAGCGCTTTGTGATTATCTTCCGTCTCTCGATGATCGATCTGGTGGAAGAGGGCAGCACCTGGGAAGAGGTCGTTACGTTGGGGCAGGCGGTCGAAGCTGCCGGGGCGAATGTGATCAATACTGGCATTGGCTGGCACGAAGCGCGGGTGCCCACCATTGTCACCAGCGTGCCCCGCGCCGCCTTTACCGAAGTAACCCACCGCATTAAGGAGGCACTCTCCATCCCGCTTATCACCACCAACCGTATCAATATGCCTGAGGTGGCCGAGCGCGTACTGGCAGCAGGCCATGCGGATATGGTCTCCATGGCGCGGCCTTTCCTGGCTGACCCCGCCTGGGTGAGAAAAGCTGAACAGGGCCTGGCGGAAGAGATCAATACCTGTATCGCCTGTAATCAGGCCTGCCTGGATCACACTTTTGCTGGCAAGCTGACGTCTTGCCTGGTTAACCCTCGCGCTTGCCATGAAACCGAACTGACTATTGAGCCGACACAAACGCCCAAACGGGTAGCCGTGGTGGGCGGCGGCCCGGCGGGGCTGGCAACGGCTGTAACAGCCGCAAGCCGCGGCCATAGCGTGG
>NZ_JPUA01000011.1:113005-171801 GCF_002211105.1 Halomonas campaniensis
AGCGAGCTGGGCGGGCAGTTTAACTATGCGCGTAAGATTCCCGGTAAAGAGGAGTTTAATGAAACCCTTCGCTACTACCGGGTGATGCTGGAGAAATATGCGGTAGAAGTACGTCTAAACACTACGGCAAGTGCAGAAACCCTCGCCGATTTCGATGAGGTGGTGATGGCCACCGGCGTTCAGCCCCGGGAACTCAATCTTCCAGGTCACGACCACGACAAGGTGCTGAGTTACGCCGAGGCGATCGAATCCCCTGAGCGCGTTGGCCGTAAAGTGGCTGTGATCGGTGCGGGGGGCATTGGCTTTGATGTGTCTGAATTGCTGGCGCACCAAGGCCACCCGGCACTGGACATTGCCGAGTGGTGTGACGAGTGGGGCGTGGACTTGGCGGTGGGCGAACGGGGCGGCCTAAAAGCACCCACGCCGCCTGCGGTTCCCCGTGACATTGTCATGCTCCAGCGTAAAACCTCCAAGCCGGGTAAGTATCTGGGCAAAACCACCGGTTGGGTACATCGCGCCTCGCTTAAGCAGCGGGGGGTAAAAACCCTCACCGGCTGCGAATATCTCAAAATCGACGACGAGGGGCTGCATATTCGCCGCGACGGTGTCGAGCAAGTGCTTGCCGTTGACAGCATTATCGTGTGCGCCGGGCAGGAGTCGGTGCGTGATCTGCTGGCGCCGCTGGAGCGTGCAGGAACAGCGGTACATATTATTGGCGGTGCCGATGAAGCCAGCGAACTGGATGCCAAGCGCGCGATTGAACAAGGCACTCGATTGGCGGCAAGCTTATAAAAAAGGGCATAAGGGCGGCTTATAAGTAAGTGCTTAAAAGTGCAGGTGACGTTAGCCCATAAATGGCGATAGACTAAATGACTAATCTAACTGTTAAGCATGGTTAGATATTAAAGGCGCGAGTGGCACCCAGCTCGCGCTGTTCGATCGCCAGATAAAAGGACTGTCGTCATGACCTCGGAGTGTAGCCCGCGATTTTTAGCCAGTGATAACACCTCCGGTATCTGCCCGGAGGCGATGGAATACCTGCTTGAAGCCAACCGTTGCGATGATTTGGCTTACGGCAACGATCTCTGGACCGCACGCGCTGCGGATCGCTTCCGCGAGATGTTTGACTACGACTGCGATGTCTTCTTTGTTTTCAACGGTACTGCCGCCAACTCCCTGGCGCTCTCAGCCATGGGACGCAGCTACCACAGCGTGATTTGCCACGAGCTGGCGCATATCGAAACCGACGAGTGCGGCGGTCCTGAATTCTTCTCAAACGGCGCTAAACTGCTTACCTCGTCGGGCGCCAACGGCAAACTAACCCCGGAAGGAATTGAAGCGCTGGTCACCAAGCGCAGCGATATTCACTACCCCAAGCCCAAAGTGGTATCGCTCACTCAAGCCACCGAAGTGGGCACGCTCTACTCCCGGGAAGAGCTTATGGCGATTCGCGCCATTGCCGATAAGCATGACCTGCGCCTGCACATGGACGGCGCCCGCTTTGCCAACGCCTGTGCCAGCCTAAATATGTCACCGGCCGAGCTTACCTGGCAGGTAGGGGTAGATGCATTGTGTTTTTCGGGCACCAAAAACGGCCTAGCGTTTGGTGAGGCGATCCTGTTTTTTAACCGGGAGCTGGCCGAAGATTTCTCCTACCGTTGTAAGCAGGCGGGGCAGTTGGCCTCCAAAATGCGCTTTGTCTCAGCCCCGTGGTTAGGACTACTAGAGAGCGGTGCCTGGTTAACCAATGCCCAGCATGCCAACGAGATGGCTCGCTACTTATCGGAAGGGTTGCAAGCGCTGCCGGGCGTATCGCTTATGTTCCCTACCCAAGCCAATAGTGTTTTCGTTGAATTGCCGCCCTCCGCTATTGAAGCGTTGAAAGGCAAAGGGTGGACCTTCTATACCTTTATAGGCGCAGGCGGCGCCCGTTTTGTGTGTGCTTGGAACACTACCGTTGAACTGCTGGATGCGCTACTGGCCGATATTCGCTTGGTACTAGCGCACTAAAGGCGGCCGCTGCGCTCACTGTGGCGCGGCTTGAGACCCACGATCTAGCAACGCCGCTGCCAATCGCAGCGGCGTTGCTGGTTGAGTGCTTTGCGTTTATGGGTGGCGCATGGACTAACGCAACTATTCGTCGGAATAATTCTCTTATCTATATCGCTGCAGCGTTGAAGGTTTTAGTCATCACTTTTTGCTAATGCTGACTACGCTAAAAAAGCGACACCTCGTTTGGCACACCGTTGCGAAACACTTGGCTTGACGGTGACTGCCTGGGGATGGGCCACAGGAGAGTTCCATGAGCATCTTTGATCACGTTCAAGACCGTTTTTCCCGCGTTCAGCAAGAGGACATGAGCCTTGAGGAGTATTTGGCGCTTTGTCGTCGTGATCCGAAGGTTTATGCCAGCGCCGCCGAGCGCATGCTGGAAGCCATAGGCGAGCCTGAAGTGATCGACACGGCGAAAGACCCGCGTCTATCACGAATTTTTTCCAACAAAGTGATTCGCCGCTATCCTGCCTTTGCCGAATTTCACGGTATGGAGGAGGCCATTGAGCAGATCGTCTCCTACTTCCGTCATGCGGCTCAAGGGCTTGAAGAGCGCAAGCAGATTCTTTACCTGCTTGGCCCGGTGGGGGGCGGTAAATCGTCACTTGCCGAACGTCTTAAACTGTTGATGGAACGGATACCTTTTTATGCCATTAAAGACTCGCCGGTCTATGAGTCGCCGCTGGGCCTCTTTTCGCCCGAAGAGGACGGCGAACTGCTGGAGAAAGAGTATGGCATTCCACAGCGCTATTTACGCAGCGTCATGTCGCCCTGGGCAGCGAAGCGGCTGAAAGAGTACGGCGGCGATATTTCCCAGTTCCGGGTCGTGCGTTTATACCCATCACGGCTTAACCAGATCGCTATCTCCAAAACCGAGCCGGGGGATGAAAACAACCAGGATATCTCGTCGCTGGTGGGTAAAGTCGATATTCGTCAGTTAGAGCTCTACTCCCAGGACGACCCGGATGCCTACAGCTTCTCCGGTGGCTTATGCCGTGCCAACCAGGGGCTGATGGAGTTTGTGGAGATGTTCAAGGCGCCGATCAAGGTGCTGCATCCACTGCTTACCGCCACCCAAGAGGGTAACTACAACCCTACCGAAGGTATGGGGGCGATTCCCTTTGATGGTGTGATTCTGGCCCACTCCAACGAATCGGAGTGGCAGGCGTTTCGCAACAACCGAAATAATGAGGCGTTCCTTGATCGGGTGTATATCGTCAAAGTGCCTTATTGTCTGCGGGTTACCGAAGAGATCAAGATCTATCAAAAACTGCTTGAGGACTCGTCGCTTAACGCCGCGCCCTGCGCACCGGATACCCTGCGCATGCTTGCCCAGTTCTCGGTGCTATCGCGGCTAAAAGCGCCGGAAAACTCCAATATCTACTCGAAAATGCGCGTCTATGATGGTGAAAATCTCAAGGACACCGACCCTCGCGCCAAGTCGATCCAGGAGTATCGAGATGCTGCGGGCGTCGACGAGGGGATGCAGGGGCTCTCCACTCGCTTTGCATTCAAGATTCTCTCCAAGGTCTTCAACTTTGACAGCACTGAGGTGGCCGCTAACCCGGTTCATTTACTTTATGTACTGGAACAGGCGTTGGAGCGTGAACAGCTGCCCTCGGAAGTGTTTGAGCGCTACTTGGGCTTTATCAAAGAGTATATGGCGCCTCGCTATGTGGACTTTATTGGTAAGGAGATCCAGACCGCTTACCTCGAATCCTATAGCGAGTATGGTCAGAATATCTTTGACCGCTATGTGACCTACGCAGACTTCTGGATTCAGGATCAGGAGTACCGCGACCACGAAACCGGTGAGTTGCTAGACCGCCAGGCGCTCAACGAAGAGCTGGAGAAAATCGAAAAACCCGCGGGCATCTCGAACCCCAAAGATTTCCGCCACGAGGTGGTCAATTTTGTGCTGCGGGCGCGGGCACAAAACAACGGTATGAACCCGAGCTGGCAGTCCTATGAAAAACTCAAAGGTGTTATTGAACACAAGATGTTCGCCAATACCGAAGAGCTGCTGCCGGTGATTTCGTTCAATGCCAAGGCTTCCCGCTCGGATCAGAAGAAGCACGAAGACTTTGTGGCGCGGATGGTCGATCGCGGCTACACCGAAAAACAGGTGCGGTTGTTATCCGAGTGGTATCTGCGGGTGCGCAAATCCCAGTAAGGAGTGGCGTGCTTAAGATGGGTGTCTAAGGAGGTCGTATGACCTACTTTATTGATCGAAGACCGAACGCGAAACATAAAAGCGCGGTAAATCGTCAGCGCTTTTTGGAGCGCTACCGTAAGCATATCAAGCGTTCGGTTGAAGAGGCCGTTAACCGCCGCTCCATTACCGATATGGAGCGCGGCGAGAAAGTCTCGATTCCGGCGAAGGATATCTCCGAACCGGTCTTCCAACACGGGCCGGGCGGGGCGCGGAATATCGTTTCCCCCGGAAATAAAGAGTTTGTCGCCGGTGACAAAATCCGCCGCCCCAGTGGCCAGGGGGGCGGCAGTGGCGCCGGCGAGGGCGGCGCCTCTAACCAGGGGGAAGGCGTTGATGAGTTCGCTTTTACCCTTAGTCGCGAAGAGTTTTTGGAGTTTGTGTTTGATGGCCTGGAGCTGCCCCATCTACAGCGCAAGTCGCTGAAGTCGCTGGAAGAGGTCAAAATGGTGCGGGCAGGGCTCTCCCGGGACGGCGTGCCGTCCCGGATTAGCATTACCCGTTCGATGCGCGAAGCCTATGCCCGGCGTATTGCCATGCGCGCGCCGATTAAGCGGGCGCTAAGAGAAGCGATTGATGCCTTGGAGGCCGAAGAGCGTAAAGACCCGGTGCTGCGTAATCCAGCTCGCATCGTCGAGCTGAAAGCCGAAATTGAGCGTCTGGAGAAGCGCATCGCCGGGGTGCCGTTTATTGACACCTACGACCTGCGCTACCACCAGTTAAGCGCCCAGCCACAGCCCTCCAATCAAGCAGTGATGTTTTGCGTCATGGATGTTTCCGGCTCGATGACCCAGAACCACAAGGATATCGCCAAGCGCTTCTTCCTGTTGCTCTATCTGTTCTTGGAGAAGCACTACGAGAAAGTCGAGCTGGTGTTCGTGCGCCACCATACGGCTGCCCGGGAAGTCAGTGAAGAGGAGTTTTTCTACTCCCGGGAAACCGGCGGCACGATTGTTTCCAGTGCGCTGAATCTGGTGAATAAGATTATTGAAAAGCGCTATCCCGTTGGCCAATGGAATCTGTATGTGGCCCAGGCCTCCGATGGCGACAACTGGGACGATGACTCCAATATCTGCCGCGACCTGCTGGTCAAACAGCTTATGCCGCAGTTGCAGTACTACGCCTACGTTGAGATCACGCCCCACGACCATCAGTCGCTGTGGCATGAATATGAGAGTGTGGTGAAAGAGTTCCCCGAACGCTTTGCCATGCGCCAGATTGTGGAGGCGGGCGATATTTATCCGGTCTTTCGTGAACTGTTTAAGCGCCGCTTAAGCCAGTCCTAGTGACCTTGTATACAGGTTAGTGACCGCGTGCAGAGGAGTGGGCTATGAGTGCGACCCGCAAGCGTAAGCCGATTGCTACCGGCTCCGATTGGAACTTCAGCGTACTGGAGCGTTTTGATGCGGAGCTGGCAAGGCTCGCCGATGAGTATCGGCTGGATACCTATCCCAACCAGATAGAAGTCATTACCACCGAGCAGATGATGGACGCCTACGCCAGTGTCGGTATGCCTGTGGGCTACCACCACTGGTCATTCGGCAAGCAGTTTCTGGCTGTGGAGCAGGCGTACAAGCGCGGCCAGATGGGCCTGGCCTATGAGCTGGTGATCAATTCCGACCCCTGCATCGCTTATTTAATGGAAGAGAATACGCTGATGATGCAGGTGTTGGTGATGGCCCACGCCTGCTACGGCCACAACTCCTTCTTTAAGGGCAACTACCTGTTCCGCGCCTGGACCGACGCCTCGTCAATCGTTGATTACCTGGTGTTTGCGCGTAAATATATCGCCAAGTGTGAAGAGCGCCACGGCGTGCAGGCCGTTGAGCAGTTACTGGATGCTTGCCATGCGCTGCAAAACTACGGAGTCGACCGTTACAAGCGCCCATCGCCGATCTCCGCCGAAGAGGAAGCGAAGCGTCAGGAGGAGCGCGAAGCCTATCTGCAGACCCAGGTTAATATGCTCTGGCGTACTATTCCCGAGACATCCACTGGGGAAGCACCGCTACCTGGCAGCCTGCATGCAGAAGATGATCCGCTCGGGTTGCATAGCGGCGGTCAATACCCACCAGAGCCTCAGGAGAATCTACTCTATTTTATCGAGAAGAATGCGCCGCTGTTGGCCCCATGGCAGCGCGAAATCGTGCGTATTGTTCGCAAGCTGGCGCAGTATTTTTATCCTCAGCGGCAAACCCAGGTAATGAATGAGGGGTGGGCGTGCTTCTGGCACTACACGCTGATGAACCGACTCTACGACGACGGCAATGTCGATGAAGGATTGATGCTAGAGTTTTTACAGTCGCATGCCGCGGTGATTAACCAGCCCGCGTTTGACAACCCACACTTCAGCGGGATTAACCCCTATGCCCTAGGCTTCGCGATCTTTATGGATATTAAGCGGGTCTGTGAAGCGCCCACCGATGAGGATCGTGAGTGGTTTCCTGATATTGCAGGTACTCCATGGCGGGAAACGCTGGAGTTTGCCATGCGCAACTTCAAGGATGAGTCGTTTATCCAGCAGTTCCTATCACCGAAGGTGATGCGCGACCATAAGCTGTTTTTGGTCGTGGATGATGATCAGGTAGAGACGCTTGAGGTCGCAGCGATTCATAACGAGCAGGGCTACCGGCAGGTGCGTGAGGCGCTTGCTACCCAGTACGCGCTCTCTGTCCGCGAACCCAATATTCAAGTGGTCGAAGCGGCTATTCGCGGAGATCGATCTTTGACCCTTCATCATGTCCAGGATAGTCGGCGCCCTTTGGGGCGCAGTGTCTATCCCGTTATTCGCCACCTACAGCAGCTATGGGGCTTTCCCGTTCATCTCGTCTCTTTGCAAGAGGGGCGGGTAACGCGGCGTTTTCACTGGCCGGTAGAGGATGAAAGTCCGACCTCTTAGCCGCTGGCGTGTCTTCAACAAAGCTACCCCGCTCAAAAGGCGGGGTAGAGGTATTTATCAGCGCTCAAGTGTTAGATGCTTAAGCTTGGGCGGTCCAGGATTGGCACCAGCCAGCAGGCGCTACGCTATTCTCCGGAAATAGCTGGCAGCCCTCGTTTTCTGCTTTGTAGAACATGCAGTTATCGCAGCGTTCGCCCTCTTCATATGCCGGGTGATCGCTGGCTTCACTGGCGTCTTCCACGTAGTTCAGCGCTTGGGCATTGCTTGAGGAAGGATCAAGACGTGGCAGCTCTTGGGCGAAAGCATTTTTAGAAAGAATGCCAGCTCCCAGTGGCAGGGCCGCAAGGCCCAGCATGCTGTTGCGCATAAAGTCACGACGGCTTTTATTAGCCATGATTACTCCTTATCGTCACGGTCTGACGTTTGGTCACGTTATCGGGTGGTTCTCCACCTCTTTATGCTCCGCATCATCATATAAGCCGGAGCTTTTGGCTGCATCTTTCAATTCTATACTTCAACTACATGCTAGCGGATGTACAAAGGTTGTGCGAATACTGGTGCAGGTATAGCGACAATTGGTCACGCTGTCGCCGGGTGCTGCGCTCGCTTCCTCGTCACTGCTATACTCTGCCCAGCTTTGACACTACTTTTATGACCATTTTCTCTCAACTTTTGATTATTTTCTCTAACCTATATTTCTCTAAAGAGGCGCGCCATGCAAAACGCAGTCATTTTAATCAATACCGATAAAGGCCAGGTTAAGGCTGTGGCCGAGCGTCTGGCCGATGTAGAGGGCATTAGCGAAGTTTACTCCACCTGTGGCCGCTACGACTTAGTAGCCATTGCTCGCACCCGTGATTTTGAAAGCTTGGCTGAATTGGTGACGGAGCGCCTGAATGCTGTAGAAGGCATCAGCGATACCGAAACCCTGAATGCCATGCAGGTTCACTCCCGCCACGATCTTGAAACCATGTTCTCTTTGGGTTGGTAGCCCTTTATTATTTGGTTACACGCAAAGCGTTCACGAACGAAGTAAAAATGAAAAAGCGCTAATGTAAGCATTTAACAAGGGGACAGTCTGTTGGGAACATCGCTTTTGAGCTGGCGTCGGCAGGGGCGACGCCTGGGCATTGCCGTGCTTTTTGTGGTGGTTGGCACAGGACTATGGGAGTTTCAGGAGCGCCAGCATAAAGATGCTTACACCTGGATGGGGGTGCCCACTTGGGAGGAGTTTCGCCCCACCACGATGCACCGGGTGTTGCGCAATGATGGCTATTTGGTGGGCTGGTCTGATGTGCGGGTCAATCCGCTATGGGTAAGCTATCAGGTTGAAGCAGTAGACGACTCGAGCATTGGCCCAAGGCCAAATTTTCAAGCCGATTGGCGCACGCTATGGCCGATAGGCACCGATAGCTACGCCGGTAGCGGCTATGATCGAGGGCATATGGCGCCCAATTATGCGATTGCCGCCGTGCATGGGCGAAGTGCCCAGGTCGATACCCTCCTAATGAGTAATATGACCCCCCAGCGGCCCAACCTGAACCGACAGCTCTGGCAGCGCTTGGAAGAAGCGGTCATGGATCACTTTGCGCCACGTTTTGACCGTTTACAGGTGATTACCGGCCCCATTTTCCCAGAACACTTTATGGATAACGTGTTCAACCGGGTGGGACTGGTCGAAGTGCCTTCGGCTTTTTACAAGATCATAGTGGCGCCCCACAACGAGGCACCATTAGCGTTGGCGTTTATCATGCCACAAGACGTTCGGGGCAATGAGCCGCTGGATGACTATTTGGTGACCATCGATGAGATTGAGGCACGCACAGGGCTTAACTTCTTCCCAGACTTAGCAACGGAAGTAGAGTCTGTATTGGAAGGAGAGTTGCGTATACAGGGGTGGGCACTTGAAGAAGTGGCACGACGTCCGGGCAGGTTCCAGTAATCTGGGAAATGCTTCGAAAAAAAAAGGGGGGACGAACAAGCATTTAATAGGGAGAGTAATGATGCGGACTGGCCCATGTAAGTCATGGTGCCCAGGAGAGGACTTGAACCTCCACGTCCATACGGACACTAGCACCTGAAGCTAGCGCGTCTACCAATTCCGCCACCTGGGCGCATCATCTAACGCTTGGATTAACTACTTACCGTTTGTGTTCGTATGGTGCCCAGGAGAGGACTTGAACCTCCACGTCCATACAGACACTAGCACCTGAAGCTAGCGCGTCTACCAATTCCGCCACCTGGGCGAACACAAACCTTGCCTTGCTTAACACCGACCTGCTTATACCAATAGATAGCATAAAAGCAGTTTGGTGCCCAGAAGAGGACTTGAACCTCCACGTCCATACGGACACTAGCACCTGAAGCTAGCGCGTCTACCAATTCCGCCATCTGGGCAAGTGGCGCGTATAATACCGGGGTGATGGTTAAATGCAAGACCCCACAGGCGCTTTTTATAAAGCAAATTGCGTAAACAACCTCTAAGACGGTTGGGTGATTGAACGTGCAGCGCTATACTGCGCCTATGACTAAACAAAACCCTATTCATTTCAGCCTATCAAGCGTTGAAATATCCAGCCCGCAACGCAACGCGTTTGCGCCTTTTTTATGCCTCTCGCAAATGACGCCATCAAGGATGTTGATCGCATGAAGTACTGGACGTTAAGTGATGATCCGCACGCTGAGCGCGAGGCGCATAAATATGGCAACCCAGCGCCGAGCCGTGAGTATCTTCTGGCTGCGTTAGAAAGCTATGGTAAGCCGATTACCCACGAAAATATGAGCCGCATGCTGGGGCTGGAAGACGAAGAGCTGATCGAAGCCGTCAGGCGCCGATTAGCGGCGATGGAGCGCGACGGCCAGGTGCTGCGCGATCGCCGCGGTGCCTATGCGCTGATCGACAAACTCGATCTGATTAAAGGCAAGGTGCTTGGTCACCGTGATGGGTTTGGTTTTCTGCTACGCGATGATGGCAAAAAACCCGACCTGGTATTGCCCCCGCGCCAAATGCGCCGTGTCTTTCACGGAGACCACGTGCTCGCGCGCATTAGCGGCCGAGATCGCCGTGGTCGTGATGAGGCGACCATTGCCGATGTCATCGCGCGCAACACGCAAACCATCGTCGGCGTTTACCGTAGTAATACCCCCGAGTTCGGCATTCTAATTCCGGAAAATCCGCGTATTACTCAGGAAGTGATTATTCCTCATAGCGCCTGCGGTGGGGCTAAAGATGGCCAGGTGATCTCGGCCAAAATCGTTCAGCAGCCGGCCACCCGTGTACAGCCGGTGGGGGAGGTGATCGAAGTGCTGGGCGAGCGTATGGATCCTGGTATGGAAATTGATATTGCGATTCGCAGTTACGATATTCCTGCAGAATTTCCGCCTGAAGTGCTTGATCAGATCGCTGGTATTTCAGCGGAAGTGCTGGAAGAGGATAAACAGCACCGCGTTGACTTGCGTGATGTACCGCTGGTTACCATTGACGATGAGTCTGCCAAAGACTTTGACGACGCCGTGTGTGCTTGGAAAACCAAATCCGGCAGTTGGAAGCTGCTCGTCGCCATCGCGGACGTTTCCCACTATGTGCGTCCCGGCACGCCGCTGGATGATGAAGGTCGCACTCGGGGTAACTCGGTCTACTTCCCTGGCCAAGTGGTTCCCATGCTGCCGGAGCTACTGTCCAACGGGCTCTGCTCACTGAATCCCCACGTGGATCGTCTGGTGTTGGTGTGCGAGATGAATATCTCGCAAACCGGGGCGATTAGCCGCTACCGCTTCTATGAAGCCGTCATGAACTCCCACGCTCGCCTGACCTATAACAAGGTGGCCGCGATTCTTGATGAGGAGAGCGAAGAGGGTGAAGCGCTTCGGGCAGAGCACAGCGAGCTGGTGAAGCCGCTGAAAAATCTGGAAGAGCTTTACTATTTATTGCGCGAAGCGCGTGCTGAACGCGGTGCGATAGATTTTGATACCACTGAAACGGCGATCATCTTTAACGATGAGCGCAAAATCGAAAAAATTGTTCCACGTAGCCGTAACAATGCCCACAAGTTAATTGAAGAGTGCATGCTAGCGGCCAATGTGGCGACTGCTCGCTTCTTGGATAAGCATGATTTGCCGGCACTCTACCGGATTCATGAGCGGCCTACTCCCGAGCGCCTCGATAAGCTGCGCCTTTTCCTGAATGAGTTGGGGCTTTCCGTTGGTGGCGGCGATATGCCGACGCCACAGGATTACCAGGCGTTGCGTGAGGCGATTGCCGATCGTCCTGACTTCGATATCATCCAAACAGTCATGCTGCGCTCGATGAATCAGGCTGTCTATTCGCCACAGAATGAGGGCCACTTTGGCCTGGCGTATCAAGCCTACGCCCACTTCACTTCGCCGATTCGTCGCTATCCTGATCTGCTGGTGCACCGCGCCATCCGTTCGGTAATCCGCGGTCCGCGCCAGACCAACACGGTGCTGCGCGTAGAAGGTGCACCGGTTGAGCCGCCCAGCAAGTGGTGTCCATATACCTTTGAACAGATGCTTGAGCTGGGCGAACACTGCTCAATGACCGAGCGCCGCGCCGACGAAGCCACCCGTGACGTAGAGAGCTGGCTGAAGTGCGAGTTTATGTCCGACAAACTCGGCGAGATGTTTGAAGGTACCATCGCTTCTGTCACTCAGTTCGGTCTGTTTGTACGTTTGGATGAGTTCTTCGTAGAAGGTCTGGTGCATGTGACATCGCTGCCTTCGGACTACTACCACTACGAAGCTGAGAAGCACCGCCTTAAAGGTGAGCGCACCGGCACGACCTATCGCTTGGGCGATGGCCTTACCGTGCAGGTGGCGCGTGTGGATATGGATGACCGTAAGATTGACTTCGGCCTGGGGGATGAAAAACCTCGCCCCCGCCGCCAGCCGCGTAAGAGCCGTGGTGGGCAAGAGGGTGCTGGTGCTAAAGGCGCTGGTGCTAAAGGTGATGGCGCAAAAGCGGCGGGGGAGAAGAAATCCAGTAGTGAGAAGCCTGCCACTCGTCGTGGCCCCCGGCGTACCCGCAATGGCCCGCGCAAACCATCACCGAATAAGGGTTGAGCATGAAATCAGCGTCATCTCGGCGGGGGCCCAAAACTCCCGATGGCCTGGATCAGGTATACGGCGTTCATGCCCTGCAGAGCCTGCTGGACAGAGGTGAAGCGCCGCGCGAGCTTTGGGTGCAGCAGGGGGCGGGGAGTCGCTTGAAGGAGCTGATCGCTCACGCTCAAGGGCAAGGGGCTAGAGTGAAAGAGCAGCCCCGCGACCTGCTTGATCAATTAACCCAGGGCGCGGCTCATCAGGGGGTGGTGGCGTTTTGTCCGCCGTTAACGCCTGAAGGTGAGGAGTCGCTTTGGCTTAAGCTGCGCGCCTGGCCCTCGAATACACCGCCGCTATTGCTGATTTTGGATGGTGTGACCGACGTGCACAACTTTGGCGCCTGCCTGCGCAGTGCTGATGCCGCCGGTGCCCATGGGGTCATTGTGGCAAAGGATAAGGCTGCACCGCTCAATGCAACGGTGCGCAAAGTCGCCTGTGGTGCTGCCGAAGTCGTGCCGGTTTATCAAGTGACCAACCTGGCGCGTACGCTCGCCAAGCTAAAAGATGCCGGTGTGTGGATAACCGGTACGGCAGGTGAGGCACAGGCCAGCGTCTTCGAGATAGATATGACCGGCCCGACGGCGTTAGTGATGGGGGCCGAAGGGAAGGGGATGCGACGCTTAACCCGCGAAGCATGCGATAATCTTGCCAAGTTGCCGATGGCCGGTGAAGTCTCTAGCCTTAACGTTTCGGTGGCCACCGGTATTTGTCTATTTGAGGCTGTCCGCCAGCGTCAACTTGCAAGTTAATCGCCGTACTACTAAGATACACGCGCCCGTTTGTCTGCAAGCGGGCGTTAGCTGTGAGAATTAGTAATTGAAGCTGTCGTGAAAAACAGTTGTTGAAATAAAAGTTCTGTTTGATGCCCCGGTGGCCGCCTAGTGCGGTGGCGGAGCACTTCAGTTAACTCCTTGCTTCCTTGTCGTCGTTTATTGCACTTCGCAGTGGCACACAATGGAAGCTGTCAAACCGCAAGGAGATCCCATGCGTCATTACGAAATCGTGTTTATGGTCCACCCGGATCAAAGCGAGCAGGTGCCGGCGATGGTCGAACGCTACACCAGCATCGTTACCGAAAACAGCGGCACTGTGCACCGTCTAGAAGATTGGGGCCGCCGTCATTTGGCTTACCCGATCAACAAGATCCACAAAGCCCACTACGTGCTGATGAACGTTGAATGTTCCGGTGAGACTCTCGACGAGATCGAGAACATCTTCCGTTACAACGACGCCATTATCCGCAGCTTGGTTGTTCGCTGCAAAGAAGCTGTTACTGAAGCTTCCCCGATGATGAAACCGGCAGAAGAAAAACGTCCGCGTCGCGAAGAAAAACCGCGCGCTGAAGAAGAAGAAACTGCCTGATTTTATTCACTGCACGTTTTAAGGAGCTAGTCCATGGCACGTTTTTTCCGTCGCCGTAAGTTTTGCCGCTTTACCGCTGAAGGCATCAAGCAGATCGATTACAAAGATCTGGACACGCTGAAGGCCTACGTTACTGAAACCGGCAAGATCGTTCCAAGCCGTATTACCGGCACCAAAGCACGCTATCAGCGTCAGTTGGCGACCGCTATCAAGCGCTCGCGCTATCTGGCACTGCTGCCCTACTCCGATAGCCACCAGTAAGCGTTTAACGTGATGCTGGCACTAGCCCGATGGCTAATGCGGGGCACGCCTTACGCTGCTGGCGGGGCGGCCTTGGCAACGCTAGTGCCCTGGCTGTTCTGGTTAGGTGCAGCCATCGCCGCGTTGATGACCCTACGCAAAGGTTTTGCACCTGCGCTGCCGGTCATTATCGCTGCAGCACTACCGGCCGGTTGGTGGTGGGCCCAGGGTGACGTGATTCCGCTGGCTAGCTTACTGCTAGTTACGCTGATGGCCGTTATCCTGCGCGAGAGGATGCGGTGGGGTGAGACCCTGATTGTGGGGACCTTGGTCGCTGCTATCATGGTTCAACTCGGCATCTTCAGTCCGCCAGGTGGCACTGAGCTAATGCTTGAGCAGTTGCGAGAAGGTTCAGAAGAAGTTGATCGCATGCTCACGGAATTTGCCAATCAGGGCTACGATACTCAAACCATTGCTTCGCTGGTAGTGGGTGGCGTGACCGGATTTGTGGTGCTGTTGGCAGCCATCCTGTGTCTGGCACTTGCGCGGAGTTGGCAAGCTGGGTTGTATAATCCAGGTGGCTTCCGTGAAGAGTTCCACGCACTGCGCTTGACCCCCAAAGAGCTGGCCTTGCTGGCCGTTATTGGGGTGATCGGTATGGTGCTAGGTGCTCATGCTCTGGCGATGCTGGGTTGGATTCCGCTATTGGTCGCTGGCGTTGCGTTAGTGCATGGTTTTATTGGAATAAAGGGGATGAACGGGCTGTGGCTGGTAGCATTTTATGTGCTACTGATCACGACCTGGCCCACGATTCTCATTGTGCTGCTGTTGGGGCTGATTGATACATTCGCGAACGTTCGCGCACGCCTTGCCCGCAGCAACTGACAAGAGGTTTACGAGATGGAAGTCATTCTGCTCGACAACATTGGTAAGCTGGGCGGCCTGGGTGACAAGGTCACCGTGAAGCCTGGTTATGGTCGTAACTACTTGGTGCCTTACGGCTTAGCCGTACCGGCCACCAAAGACAACATCGAAGCGTTTGAAGCGCAGCGTGCCGAGCTCGAAGCGCAAGCCGCTGAGCGCAAGGCAGAAGCCGAAGCGCGTGCTGAGCAGTTAAACGACATCGAGCTCTCTTTGGTTTCCAAAGCAGGCGACGAAGGCAAACTGTTTGGTTCTATCGGTCCGCGTGACCTGGCCGACGCGATTTCCTCTGCTGGCATCGATATTGCCAAGAGCGAAGTCCGTATGCCGAATGGCCCGATTCGTCAAACCGGCGAATACGACATCACCCTTCACTTGCACGCTGAAGTGGATGCCGTTGTACGCGTAGTGGTAGTTGCAGAGTAAGTGAGCGTAATTAAGTTAGTAACGACGTAAAATCGTTACTAACTGCAGCTAATACAGCTGCCTCAAAAGGCGCGGGGTTTCTCCCGCGCCTTTTGTTTTTCTGGATATTCGCCATTTTTTTGGACGTTGCCAAAACTATCTAGCCCATCCCCCGCTGGGTATTTTAAGACAACGCCTCGATCATGTTGGTAGTCGCAACGCATGCGGCTAAGATAAGCATCTTCACCGGCTACGCAGTAGTGTTTAAAGGAGCTCGCTATGCAGGATCAGCCTTCTGCCGATACAGAAACGGCAGCGCTAAAACTGCCGCCGCATTCATTAGAGGCGGAGCAATCGGTACTAGGCGGGCTCATGCTAGACAACCAGGCCTGGGATAACGTCTCAGAGCGGTTGGTCGCTGATGACTTCTACCGCTATGAGCACCGTTTAGTGTTCAATGTGATGATTCATCTGGCGGAAGCCGGTCAGCCGCTGGATGTGGTGACGCTTTCCGAAGCGCTGGAAGCGCGTGATCATTTGGATACCGTAGGCGGCCTGGCGTTTCTAGCCGAACTTGCCCGTAACACACCCTCAGCGAGCAATATTCGCGCCTATGCGGATATCGTGCGTGAGCGGGCAACGCTGCGTAAGCTGATCCGTGCCGCTAACCAAATTGCCGATAGTGCCTTTACCCCCCAGGGGCGTCCTGCGGATGAATTGCTTAACGAAGCCGAGCGGTTAGTGTTTCAGATTGCCGAGGAGCGTCCCAAAACCGGCGGTCCTATTGGCATGAGTGATCTATTGACCAAAGCGGTTGATCGCATCGACGAGTTGTTTAATCTGAAAGGTGAGATGACTGGGCTTTCCACCGGTTTTCGTGACCTGGATGAAATGACCACCGGGTTACAGCCATCCGACATGGTGGTTATCGCCGGACGGCCCTCGATGGGTAAGACGACCTTCGCGATGAATTTGGTTGAGCACGCGGTGATTTCCAGCGACAAGCCGGTGATGGTGTTCTCCATGGAGATGCCCGCTGAGTCGCTCATGCTGAGGATGCTGTCGTCCCTGGGCCGGATCGATCAAACCCGTGTGCGTACCGGTCAATTGGAAGACGAGGATTGGCCGCGCTTAACCTCCGCGGTTAATTTGCTCAAAGACAAACAGCTGTTTATCGACGATACCGCGGCTTTGTCGCCTAACGAGATGCGCTCACGGTTGCGCCGCGTGGTGCGTGAGCATGGCAATATCGCGCTGGTGATGATCGATTATCTGCAGTTGATGCAGATCCCCGGCTTTAGTGAAAACCGTACCGGTGAGATTTCCGAGATTTCGCGCTCTTTGAAAGGGTTAGCGAAAGAGTTTAACTGCCCCGTGGTGGCACTATCCCAGTTGAACCGCTCCTTGGAGCAGCGTCCCAACAAGCGTCCGGTTATGTCGGATTTGAGGGAATCTGGAGCGATCGAGCAGGATGCGGACGTCATTGCCTTCGTTTATCGCGATGAGGTCTATAATCCAGATAATCCTGACAATCAGGGAATAGCTGAGTTAATTATCGGTAAGCAGCGTAATGGTCCTATCGGCACGGTGCATATGGCGTTTATCGGTAAATATACCCGCTTTGAGGATTTGGCCCCGGACAGTTACGGCCAAGCGTTCGGCGACTAGTTTTGTAAAGACTGGTTGGTAGAGACAGCTTTATGATGAGTCACTTGAGGATGGGGAGCGAGCTCGTATAATGCCCCACCCACGATATGTAAAAACGGGAGCAGCAAATGGCAGGTGGATTTCGGCGCGGTAATCGGCAGCGTCTTCCTAAGTTAGAAGGCCGCGGTGAACTAGAGGCGATAGAGCGGGAAGGCCCTTTCAAAGAGTGGCTGGGTATGCCGGACCTTTATCGCTACCATTTGGTAGTCGCGGGCGAGAAGTATAGTTACCAGACTGAAGATGGTGAGCTGCCTGTGACGGTGGGCGATAAGGTCGTGTTCCGCTACAAAGAGACTAAGGGTGGCAACTGGATTGACCGCAATTCGCTTGGTAAAGCCATCGACCCCTCTGAATATCAATAATCGATTGATGTCTTGACCTTCCGGTCAGGAACTCTCTTGCACTATTGACCTCTTAGCTATTAATGTCTAGTTATTGCTTATTGTCATTACATTGCAATGACGGGGCAACAGAAGTGTCATGGGGCGCAGTCATGCTGTGCCCTGAAGACATAACGTATGAAATAGCCAAATAATAGGAGGGAACCATGGAGCTTAAAGATCTTAAGCAGTTTGTTGCCAATCACGACAATTTTGAAATTCGCGTGATTACCCATTCGGGCAGCCGTTTTTATCAAGTTGAGCTGGAGGATGTTGAAGGCGAGCGCCATATGCTGACGCATCGTGCTAAGCCGATGCTGTTTCGCTCGTTGGACGATGCCTATATGGATCTCAAGCGCGCAGGGATTCATCGCGCATATCTTGTTCAGCATGTGCCCCACGATGAAGTGATAGGCCGCGATGCGCACTATAGTGAGCCGCTCACATCGCGTATGCCGCTTGTTTTTTAACGCTGCTCACACCCATTAATATTTAGTCTTACGCATTTCCCACCACCGCCCAAGCCGGATTCGGCGACGGGCAAAAAATCGGTAACCGGCGTTCATTGCGCCGTATAGACCCGGTAAGCACGACAACTTTACCAGCCGCCGATAGCCCAACACCGCATAGAGGGCACGGCTGGCATCCATACCGATATACCACTCTCCTTGGCTATCCCGCAGGTGCAGCTGGCCCATCATGGCGTTAAATTCTTTTCCATGCTCCTTGGCGTTAAAGCCATGAGCCTGAATATCGACCAGCGCGATGTGTTCCCGATGGCGATGCTTTTCCAGCCACGCAACTTCCTGTTGGCAAAAGGGGCAGTGGCCATCGTGAAAGAGGGTGACAGGCGAGGTTGCCTTCAGTGGTGAGTAGCGGCTCATCGTTATTCCTTATTGGCTTTCGGTTGTGGACGTTGCATAGCCAGCCGTGTGGCAGAGTTGCCCATAACCAGATGACGTTTCCAGTTGATCCAGAAAGAGCTCGGCCTGTTGGCGGATAGCCTCGCGCTTCTCATCGGCCATGCGGTTGAGCGAGCCGTAAATCAGCTTCATACGCGGATTTTTATTCAGACGTTCAGCGTTGATTTCAAGGAAGTGCCAGTAAAGGCTGTTAAAAGGGCAGGCTTTTGGCCCCGTGACCTGTTTTGGCGAGTAGCGGCAGTGCTGGCAGTGATCGGACATTTTGTCGATATACTTACCCGAAGCACAGTAAGGCTTGGAGCCCATTAAACCGCCGTCGGCATGGAGCACCATCCCCAGGGTGTTAGGCAGTTCTACCCACTCGCTGGCATCGGCATAAACCGCAAGATACCAGTCGCACAGCGCTTCGGGTTTAACCCCGCATAGCAGTGCGAAATTACCTGTGACCATCAGTCGTTGAATATGGTGGGCGTAGCTATTGTCGATGGTCATCTGAATAGCACGCTGTAAGCAGCGCATATCGGTATCCGCGTCCCAGTAAAAGGCGGGTAAATCGCGCTCAAAACCTAGCTGGTTGGCGCTTTTGTAGCTTGGCATCTGTGTCCAGTAGAGGCCGCGCACATACTCGCGCCAGCCAAGAATTTGACGGATAAAGCCTTCGACGGCGTTGACCGGCACATCGCCGTCATAGTAGCGCTGCTCGGCGGCTGCGCAGACTTCATGTGGTGACAGTAAGCCGATGTTCATGGCAGCTGAGAGACGCGAATGATACAGATAGGGTGCAGAGTCGCTGATTGCATCCTGATAGCGGCCAAAATCAGCCAGTCCATGGTCTATAAAATGGTCTAAATCCACCAGCGCTTGGCGACGAGTGACTGGCAGATTGAAATTATCCAGAGATCCCATATGGTCGCCAAAATGGCGCTTGGCATCGCTGAGCGCTTCTTGAGTGAGCGCATCCTGGCGATGTTGAGGAAGCTCAGGAAACTCGAGCGCGGCCTCGATAGGCTGACGATTATCGTGGTCAAAATTCCATTTGCCGCCAGCAGGCTCGTCACCCTCCATCAGGAATCCGGTACGCTTACGCTGCTCCCGGTAAAAGTACTCTAGGCGTAGCTGTTTGCGGCCTTTGGCCCAGTTGGCGAAATCATCGGGGGTGGTGAAGAAGCGCTCATCCTCAAGCAGTCGCCAGGGGAGCGTTGCGTTTTCGCGCTGCTGCATCGTCTCCCACAGTCGCCACTCGCCAGGCCGGGCAACGCGTATCTCATCACAGCCATACTGTTGGGCGATGCGCTCAGCTTCCTCAATAAGGGAGTGGCAGTTGTCCGCGTCATCCAGCGCGCTGTAGTGGACTTGAAAGCCTTTGTCACGCAGAGCCTGGGCAAAATGACGCATGGCGGCCAAAAAGAGGCCGATTTTGTGGATATGGTGGGGCACATAACGCGCTTCTTCGGCCACTTCGCACAGCGCGACGATCGCATTGGCGGGCGCGTCCTGCAGCGTTGTGAGTGACAATGAGAGCTGATCGCCGAGCACCAGAAGCAGAGGCTTGGACATGAGTTGGCCTGTAGTTATACAAATAATGTCGATAGTATAACTTTATGCCGCCGCTTTGCCGAAAAGTGATAAGATTTAATTAATTGATAGAAGAGCATCATCGTTATTTTTCCAGGAGCATGAGTAATGACCGAGAATGTCGTCAAGGATCAGCCGGGTGAGGGCCGTTTGGCCCATGCACCCAGCGATCACCCGCCGGTAGCGCGTGCCAAGGTGGGTGTTGTGCTAGCGAACCTGGGCACCCCGGATGCCACCGACTACTGGTCAATGCGTCGTTACCTCAATGAGTTTCTGTCGGATAAGCGCGTGGTCGACTATGCCGGTTGGAAATGGCAGCCGCTACTTCAGCTGATTATTTTGACCAAGCGTCCGTTCTCATCGGGCAAGGCCTACCGTGGCATCTGGAATAATGAGAAAAACGAAAGCCCGCTGCTGACAACGACGCGTGCCCAGACTGAGAAAATGACCGCGCGGTTAAAAGCACTTTACGGTGACGATGTTGAAGTCGATTTTTGCATGCGCTATGGCAACCCCTCGACTGAAAGCGTACTGACGCGATTAAAAGAGAAGGGCTGTGAGCGAATCGTATTTTTTCCGCTCTATCCCCAATACGGTTCACCGACCACGGCAACGGCGAATGATCAGGCATTTCGCACCCTGATGAAGATGAAGTGGCAGCCTTATATACGCACGGTGCCGGCTTATTTTGACCATCCTGACTACATTCAGGCGTTGGCAAATTCGGTACAAGAAGCCTACGACGGTTTCTCGACCCGGCCGACCAAGCTGGTGGCCAGCTACCATGGCGTTCCCGAGCGCTATTTGATGGAGGGTGATCCTTACCACTGTCAGTGCCAGAAAACCACGCGCCTGCTCCGCGAGAAGCTTGGTTTTAGCAAGGAGGAGGTGGATACCGCTTTCCAGTCGCAGTTCGGTCCCGAGAAATGGGTCGGCCCGCAAACCGTTAAGCATGTGGCCGAACTTGCCGAGCAGGGGCATAAGCACATTGCGATTATGTCACCTGCCTTCTCATCCGACTGTGTTGAAACCTTGGAAGAGATCGAAGAGGAAATCCGCGATAGCTTTATGGAAGCGGGTGGCGAAACGTTCAGCTATATACCTTGCCTGAATGATCGCGATGACCATATTGAGGCACTGTTAGGCGTCATCAATAATGAATTAGCCGGATGGCTATCGGCTCCATAGCTTAACTATTTGCCGTTAACACTCGCTTGTAACAGCCGCAGTGCGCATTACAACAGCCTGCGGCTGTTTGCGTTTAAGGGTTTGACTGGTCAGCCAAAACTGACTGTTATAAGGTGTACAACTTTAGGATCACTATTATTCAACGCTGGCATGCCAGTGATAAGGCACGATGCCTGGGCTATAGCCGCTGTCTGATGTTGAACCTTTCGTTTTCAGGAGGTTTCGCTTGATACAATTTGCCGTGTTAATGGGTTTTGTACTGGCGGCGCTATCGCCAATGTTAAACCACTGGTTCGGTCAGCGTACCAGTCTTGTACTGGCTCTGTTTCCTGCGGGGTTGGCCGCATGGTTGGCGCTCCAAGCTCCGGAGGTCATTGAGAACGGTAGCCTACTTTTAGAGTGGCAGTGGGTGCCTTCTTTGGGGATCAGTCTTACCTTCCTGTTGGACGGTCTATCGCTGTTGTTTGGGCTATTGATTACCGTTATGGGTGCCTGCGTGCTGGTATATGCCGGCGGGTACCTTAAAGATCACCCTGATCTTGCCCGATTTCATATCGCCTTGGTCGCCTTCATGGTGTCAATGCTGGGACTGGTACTCGCTGACGGCCTATTAACGCTCTTCGTTTTTTGGGAATTGACCAGCATTACCTCCTATTTGCTGATTGGTTTTAACCACGCTGATATCAATGCACGTAAATCAGCGCGGCAGGGCTTATTCGTTACCGTGGCGGGCGGGTTAGCATTAATGGCTGGGCTCGTGCTGCTAGGGATTGCCAGCGGTAGCTGGTCGCTGGCGGAGATTCTAGATCAGGAGGCTGACCTGCGTAAACATGCACTCTATACGCCTATGCTGATCTGTTTGCTACTGGGTGCCTTCACCAAATCGGCTCAGTTTCCGTTTCACTTCTGGTTACCCAACGCCATGGCCGCGCCGACTCCTGTTTCGGCTTACCTGCACTCGGCCACCATGGTGAAAGCGGGTATTTATCTACTGGCACGCTTACACCCGGAGCTTGGCGGCACGGCGATGTGGGTTGGCGTTCTTTCCTTGGTCGGCGCGACCACGATGCTGGTGGGGGCGTTTTTAGCGATTCATCACACCAATATCAAAAAGCTGCTCGCTTACTCGACCATTATGGCGCTAGGCACGCTGACGATGCTATTGGGCATCGGTACCGAGTACGCGATGACCGCGTTTGTTACGTTTCTTTTGGCGCACTCTCTCTATAAAGGGGCGCTGTTTATGGTTGCCGGTATTCTTGATCATGAAACCGGCACGAAAGATGTCACCCAGATGGGCGGGTTACGCTCAGTGATGCCGCTGACTGCCACCATTGCGTTGGTAGCTGCGCTTTCGCTTGCTGGTGTGCCGCCGCTACTCGGTTTTATCGGTAAAGAGCTGATGCTGGAATCAGTTCTCGGCGCCGATAGCTTCCGAACACTACTGGTATTGTTCGCCTTTCTGGCATCTATTTTAACTATCGCCGTTGCTTTCATTGTGGCGTTACGTCCTTTTTACGGTAAACGTCACCAAACCCTGCTTGAGCCACATGAGGCCCCGCCAGGTATGCTGCTTGGGCCCGCGTTGCTCGCGCTAGGGTCGCTCCTGTTAGGCTTGATGCCCGCTGTACTGGGTGCTGATGCATTGTTAACGACAACCGCCACGGCTATATCCGGGCAAACGATAGAGGTGGCGCTGTCGCTTTGGTATGGCATTAACATCGCGTTGATCATGTCGATCATTAGCCTTGGCTTGGGCTTTTTGCTGTTTAAACGTTGGGACAGCGTGCGTGGCAAGCTTTCGGTGTTGGCACCGTTGATGCGCCATGGCCCCGAGGCGGGGTATGAAAGCATGATGAATGGCATTGTGCACTTCTCAGAGTGGCAAACGCGGCTGCTCCAAAACGGCTATATGCGTAACTACATTTTAGTGATGTTAGCGACGCTGATTGCACTGATCGGTAATTCAATTCTATTACGCCATTCGCCTGTGTTTGCCTTTGATCTGGAGGTGCGTTTTCACGAGGTGGTCGTGGCTGGCACCATGGTAATGGGGGCCCTGTTTGCGACTATTTCTCGATCGCGGCTGGGGGCTGTGGTCTCTGTAGGGGTCATGGGGTTTTCCATTGCATTGATTTTTATTCTGTTCAGTGCGCCAGATTTAGCGATTACCCAACTGCTGGTAGAGACTTTAACGGTTATTTTGCTGGTACTGGTGTTGTTTCGCCTGCCGCGCTTCTCGAATCTTTCCACCAGCTTGGAGCGCATACGCGACGGCGTGGTGGCCGCGATGGTAGGTATTTTAATCTGCCTGCTGATTATGACCTCCTGGAGCATTCAACAGTTTGAGCCCATTTCGGCCTACATGATCGAGAACAGTGCGCCTTTGGCGTATGGCCGTAACATCGTTAACGTCATTTTGGTCGACTACCGTGCCCTGGATACCTTAGGTGAGATGTTCGTGTTAGCGCTTGCCGCCATCGGCGTGATCGCCATGTTAAAGCTACGCAACAACACGAAAACCGCCGATAGCAGCAATGTGGCTGCCAAGGAGCCTTACGATGGTTAAGTCAGGCACGATTATTCTTAATACCGCCGCGCGCTTTTTAATGCCGCTGCAATTGATGTTTTCTATTTTCCTATTGCTGAGAGGGCATGACGAGCCGGGGGGAGGGTTTATTGCCGGCTTGGTCGCAGCAGGCGCCTTTACGCTCTATCTGTTTGCGTTTGGCGTTAGTGCCACTAAAGAAGTACTGCGGATGGTCGACCCTCGAGACCTGATTGGAGTTGGGCTATTGCTGGGAATGATCTCGGTAGTGCCTGCCTGGTTTATGGGCCAGCCATTTCTAACCGCCCAGTGGTGGACTATTCCGGTTATCGACTTTAAAGCCTCCACGCCACTAATTTTCGATATAGGCGTCTACTTTGCCGTGTTGGGTTCGGTCACCGGTATGGTGATGACGCTGATGGAGGTCGACAAGGATGAACCTTGAGTTAACAGGAGGCACACCATGGAACCTTTAATGGCAGTGGCGATTGGCCTGCTGTACGCGACGGCTATTTTTATGATGTTGCGCCGCTCTATCGTCAAGTTAGTGATTGGTCTGATGCTGCTCTCTAATGCCGCCAATTTACTGATTTTTACCACCGCAGGCATGACCCGGGGGGTACCGCCACTGATCGCAGAAGGCATGATGTTGCCGCCCAGCGGGGTAGCCGACCCCTTACCCCAAGCGGTTGTGCTGACGGCTATTGTGATTGCCTTTGGGGTGCTTGCCTTTGCCGTGGTATTGATTCGACGCGCCTACGAAGTGGTTAAGGCTGATGATCTCGATAAGATGAAGGATACTGATACGTGAGGCCTGAAGTTGCTCTTCCCGTCCTCTTGCCCCTGCTGACCGGGGCGGTTTCCTTGCTGTTTTGGCGCTCGCGCCCTATGCAGCGTTTCTTGGCGGTGGCAGGCAATGTTGCGCTGCTAATGGTTAGCCTGTGGCTGTTTGTATCCACGCTGTCGGACGGCTATGTCACCATGCAGATGGGAAGCTGGCCCGCCCCCTTTGGAATTACCTTGATTGCGGATCTGCTAAGCGCGGTGATGGTGTTGATGACCGCGCTTATCGGTTTGGCAATGGGTATCTACTCGCTGGCCACCACTGGCCGTGGCCACGAAAAATTTGGCTACTACCCGTTAATGCACCTGCTACTCGCCGGGGTGATGGGGGCCTTCTTAACCGGCGATATCTTTAACCTCTATGTATGGTTTGAGGTAATGCTGGTAGCTTCCTTTGCGCTGCTGATTCTGGGGGGAGAACGCGCGCAGATGGAAGGGGCGATTAAGTACGTCACCTTGAACCTGTTGGCATCGGTCATCTTCCTGACCGCGGTGGGGCTACTCTATGGCATGGTGGGTACGCTTAATATGGCTGACATTGCGCTGCGCATGGATGCGGCGGAACATACGGGCATGGTCGAAGTGCTTGCCGTTATGTTTATGGTGGCCTTTGGGATCAAGGCGGCCGCGTTCCCGCTGTTTTTCTGGCTGCCAGCCTCGTACCACACACCGCCTGTCGCCGTTTCTGCGTTATTTGCGGGGTTGCTCACAAAAGTGGGCGTGTATGCCATGTTCCGTGTGTTCACGCTGATGTTCGATCAAACCATGGGCTACCTTCAGGATATTATGCTCTGGGGCGCTGCATTCACCATGGTAACGGGCGTGCTCGGTGCCGCCGCCCAGCACGAATTTAGGCGGATCTTGTCGTTTCATATTGTCAGCCAGATTGGTTATATGATTCTGGGCCTGGCGCTGTACACGCCCCTCGCTATTGCCGGCGGTGTATTTGCCATCGTGCATAATATGGTGGTGAAGACGAATCTCTTCTTGATCAGTGGTATCACCCACCGCTTGCAGGGAACCTATCAGCTCAAAAAAATGGGCGGGCTGTACCGGGAGCGTCCCTGGCTGTCGGTAGCGTTCTTCCTTTCAGCCTTCTCACTGGCGGGGATACCGCCGCTGTCAGGCTTTTTTGCCAAGTTTGTGATTGTGCGTGCCGGTTTAGAGATTGAAGCCTATTGGGTTACCGGCATCGCGCTGGCTGTGGGGCTAATGACACTCTACTCCATGGTGAAAATTTGGAACGAGGTGTTTTGGAAGTCTCTCCCAGAAGATAATCACGTTCCTGAAACGACCACACCTACTGGCGATGACGGGCGGTTGCTAAAGCCCAGCCTGTGGATGATGTATTTGCCGGTTATGGTGTTGGCATTATTTTCACTGCTCATTGGTGTGCTTGCAGAGCCAATCATGTGGGTAATGATGGGGGTCGGGGATCAGCTGTTCGAACCTTCGGGGTATATTGAAGCGGTGTTAGGCGTTGCGGCCAGTGCTGACGATGTGCTGCTGGAACCACCTTCACCAGAGCCTAACGCCGAGGAGGAAGCGCCATGACCGGGGCCATTTGGAACCTGCTGCTAGGCCTTGCTTGGGTGCTGTTAAGCGGTGATTTTAGCGGGTTAAACCTTCTCGTCGGGTTAATATTTGGCTATATCACTCTGGTATTGATTGAGCCTCAGCTCGACTCTTTGAAGGGCTACCCGGCGCGGGTACCGCGCTTCATCGGCTTTATTGGTTTTTTTCTAAAAGAATTGGTTCAAGCCAATTTGCGCGTCGCTTTCGACATTGTGACCCCACCCTGGCATATGAAGCCTGGCGTCATCGCGATGCCGCTTTCGGCACGTACTGAAATGGAAATTACCCTGGTGGCTAATCTGATCTCGTTGACACCCGGTACGCTGAGCCTGGATGTGTCGGATGACCGTAAAGTCTTATATATCCACGCGATGTTTTTAGACAACGAGGAAGAGCTACGGCGCAACTTAAAAGAGATGGAGCACCGGGCTTTGGAGCTGTTTCGCTAATGGACACCGTTATTCTTATCAGCCAGGTGATTATGAGCCTGGCGCTTATCCTCACCTTTGTTCGCGTAGTGCGTGGCCCGAGTCTGCCCGACCGCGTCGTGGCGTTAGAGCTTTTTTCGACCACCGTGGTGGGGCTAGTTGGGGTTTATGCCATCAAGTCCGACGTGGCTAGTTTTCTGGATGCCGCGATTGTAATCGCATTAATGGGGTTTTTAGCAGCCATTGCCTTTGCACGCTTCTTGGAAAGGGGAGGTCCGAGGGATGATTGACTTTATAAAGGGCG
Source organism: Halomonas campaniensis (assembly GCF_002211105.1). GTDB lineage: Bacteria > Pseudomonadota > Gammaproteobacteria > Pseudomonadales > Halomonadaceae > Vreelandella > Vreelandella campaniensis_A. The sequence continues at coordinate 139,683 of NZ_JPUA01000011.1, forward strand.
CGCTAATCATCGGTGGGGCGCTGTTTATACTGCTCGCCTCAGTTGGGCTGCTGCGGCTGCCCGATTTGTTAACCCGCATGCACGCCACCACCAAGGCCGCGGCGTTAGGCGTCATTTTAATTATGTTGGCGGCCGCTATGCACTTTGCTGAAGTAGGTATAGTGGCTCGCTCGTTCGCTATTATCGTGTTTATCCTGATGACCGCTCCGGTGGCGGCTCACGTGATTGGTCGCGCTGGCTACTTCGTTGGCTCCAAGCTGTGGAGCGGAACCGTAAAGGATGAGTTACGCCCCAACTACGATCCACTCACCCATGAGCTGAAAAGTGGCCTGGAAACTCAGGAAAATGCCAAGCGCCAACCCCGCGAGACTGATCCTGATTAGCGTCTGATTAGAGCTGGCTAAATCGCCAGCCAATGCGTAACCGACAAAGCCGCCTTAGGGTGGCTTTTTTGCGTCTGACGTAGGGAGTGTGTAAACACTCGCTATGATTTCAACCGAAGCAAAGTGTGTACAAGAAAATAATGTACAATATTTGTACTGTATAAGATAATGAGTTCATGTTTTTTACCATAAAAAGCCAAAAATGTGATTAAACGTGAGTATGCGACGCAAAGGAAACCTGCCGGAAAAAACCTGTGTTGAATGCCAGCGACCGTTTACATGGCGAAAGAAATGGGCGCGCTGTTGGGATCAAGTGCGCTACTGCAGCGAGCGGTGCCGCCGTAGTGCTAAGCAGCCATAGCCTAAAGTACCAGCATCCATGTACCAGGCATCAAAGCACCTCTAGGAGGCTCAAGCATGAACAGCACGATTGATATTGTCTGGTTGCGGGACGACTTGCGCATTGCTGATAACCCTCTTTTTCACTTCGCCACCCCACCTTGTTACCTGCTGTGCCTCTACGTATTGGACGAGCAGTGGTTATCTCCTTTACTTGACGGCGAATCGACACCGCGGATCGGGCCTGCTCGATTGCGTTTTTTGTGGCAAAGTTTAATGGAGTTGCGTGGGGAGCTTCTGCAGCGCGGCAGTGACCTGCTGGTTCGTATTGGCAAACCCAGTGACGTAGTGATTGAACTGGCTTCTACACTTAACGCACGGCAAGTCCGAGTTGCTGAGCATGCAGGGGTTGAGGAAACCGCTCATATTCGGGCGGTTAAGGAAGGCTTGCCTAGTCAAACAGCACTTGACTGCCTTGAGAGTGGACGCCTCATCGACCAGTCGGCATTGCCCTTTGCGCTTGAAGCGTTGCCGGCGAGCTTTTCTTCTTTTAGGCGCAGCGTGGAGAGTGAATGTACCGTCCCAGCCAGTGGGTGCGCCCCTGTCACACTGCCCCCGTGGCCTGAGGCGGCAAGGGGGTTTCCGCCGCTCAAAGCTGTCTGTGAGCAGAGCGCTACCTGGCATCCTGATGCTCGTCAAGGTTATGCATATAGAGGGGGGGAGTCAGCAGCACATGGGCGCCTGAAGGATTACTTGTGGCGTCAACAGGGCGGTGAAACGTATAAGAAAACCCGTAATGGGCTGCTGGGAGCAAATTTTTCAACCCGCGTTTCACCCTGGTTGGCGCGCGGCTGCCTGTCTGCCCGTCAAGTCTATGATGCGGTGAGGGTGTGGGAGGCTGAAAACGGGAGTAACGAATCAAGCTACTGGATTACTTTCGAACTACTCTGGCGGGAGTACTTTATTCGTGCCGCTCAGTTGGAAGGAGATACGATGTTTGGCTCCCACCAAACTGACAGGCCGTGTGCCGCCTTCGATGCCTGGCGTAGCGGCACCACAGGACTGCCATTTGTGGATGCTGCCATGCAGGAACTTCGTCACACTGGATGGCTATCCAATCGCGCCCGCCAAAACGTAGCCAGCTTTTTGGTTAAAGACTTAAATGTCGATTGGCGTTTAGGAGCGCTATGGTTTGAGCACTGTCTGATTGATTATGACGTGGCCAGTAATTGGGGCAACTGGCGCTATATTGCTGGTGTTGGGCGCGATCCGCGCCAGGATCGCTACTTTAACGTGTTGAAGCAGGCAGGGCATTACGATCCCCAGGGGCTTTATGTTGCCCATTGGTTAAAGTCACTTGAAAAACTTCCCCATGGATTGGCACGGCATCAACCGTGGCGTGCCGACCCTTCTACGTTTGAAGCGCCTTGCGTTGAGCCTGAGCAGTGGGAGCGGTGGTTGATCCCTCGCAGTGAGTTTGACAGTTCAGCCGAACTGCCTGATGTGGCGAGCGTTATAAAGTAATCATCACCTTCTGCCAGACCCTAGTATCTGGCTCTTTTCTAGGCCATCATCCCTGGTATGCCAAGGACTGCCTAAGGATCGAAATAATGTCTCGTCATTTCTCTATTGGGCTGCGTTGTAGCCCGTTGCTGTGTGCCTCATTAATGGCCGTTTTAAGCACGCCGTTTGCAGCAAGTGTAGCGGTTGCGAATCCTCAACTGATGTCTGAAGTCGATACTCAAACGGCCACTGAGGTTAGCTATGCTAATTTTCAGCAGTGGCTGCGTGATTTTCGCCAGTATGCTTCGGATCAGGGAATCAGTGAGGCGACCCTAAGTAACGCTCTGGATGGTGTTCGCTATCGTGAACGGGTGATTGAGCTTGACGGTTACCAGCCTGAGTTTGTCCGCCCTATTTGGGAATATTTGGATACAGCCGTTTCATCCACGCGTATTAATAACGGGTTAGAAAAGCTAGCCGAACACCGCGAAACGGCTCAGCAAATGCAGCAGCGCTATGGAGTGCCAGCCGAAATCATTGTCGCCATTTGGGGCATTGAGAGCAATTACGGCAGTAATTTTGGCGATTTTTCGACCTTGGAGTCACTCGCCACGCTCGCTTACGATGGTCGGCGCCGTGACTTTGCCCGCGGTGAACTGCTCGCAGCGTTGCGGATTATTGATCAAGGGGATATTGCCGCTGATGAAATGAAAGGCTCCTGGGCCGGAGCCATGGGCCATACTCAGTTTATTCCCAGCAGCTTCGAAGCCTACGCGGTAGATGGCGATGGCGACGGTCGGCGCGATATTTGGGGCAGCATCCCCGATGTAATGGCCTCAACGGCCAACTATCTTGACCGAGCTGGATGGCAGGCTAACCAGCCCTGGGGGGTTGAGGTACGCCTGCCTGAAGGGTTTGATTACGCCCAGACCGAGCGACGCAGCAGCGATGAGTGGCGCAGTCAAGGCGTGCGGGCGCAGCAGGGTGAATTGCCGAACTTTGATAGTGCAGCCATTGTGATACCCGCTGGCGCGGAGGGCCCCGCCTTTTTGGTAGGTGCCAATTTCCGTGCGATCTTACGCTATAACAATGCCACTAGTTACGCACTGGCTGTCGCAACGTTAGGCGATGCGATCGCTGGACGCGAGGGCATTCAGCACAGCTGGCCGCGGGAGCAAGCGCCGCTGACCCGTGACGATGTTCAAGAACTTCAGCGCGCATTAAACCGTGCAGGCTATTCAGTGGGTGGCGCTGACGGCGTTATGGGGCCCAACACGCGGCAAGGGTTGCGGAACTTTCAGCGTGATCAAGGGGTAATACCGGATGGGTTTGCAACCCAGGAGCTGCTTGAACAGCTACGTCAGCGTTCGCAGTAAGTCGCGTTTATCGGATGCTTTTACTTTCCAAGGATGATGTTATGCAATTGATGGGTAAGATATTTGTTAGCAGTGTGGTGTTAGGAGCCTTTCTGTCTGCCTCCACGACGATGGCGAATGATGACCAGGTATTCGGCTGGGTTGAAAAAGCCACCTTGCAACCCTGGGATATCGAAGTAAAAGCCAAGCTGGATAGCGGAGCATTAACCTCCTCGTTAGACGCCCGCGATATAGAGATGTTCGAGCAGGATGACGAGGAGTGGGTTCGCTTTCGGTTGAAGCTTGAAGATCAGGCAAGTGGTGAAGTGTTTAGCGATCAGATCGAGCGCCCGCTCTATCGGGAACTATCCGTGCGTGGCGCAGGCGGCCGTGACGAACGCCCTGTGGTGCTGCTGGAAGTGTGTATGGGGGACACCATTTACGAAGAGCAGTTTAGCCTACGTGACCGTGAAGAGATGAACTATCCGCTGCTGCTTGGTCGCCGTACCATTAGCCACCTTGGCTTACTGGATGTACGCGAAACCTTCTTGCAAGAACCCGGGTGCGGGGAAAACGCTGAGGTGGTGCCCCACGACCCGGAAGATGATCAGTCCTGATGCTCTCACTCGGCCTGATGCAATAAGATAAGGCTTAGAACAGCCGTGACAGAAGCGCAGTCACGGCTGTTTCAACCCGTAAAATACGCGGGCCAAGGTGCATACCCTCGCAGCCTGCCAGCATCAATTGCTCTACCTCCCAAGCGATAAAACCGCCCTCTGGGCCTACCAGTAGCAGGGTGGGGTCACTGATGCCTCTTGGGCAGGCATTGGCCATGCCAGGATGCGCCACCAATCCGCGGCGTTGGTTTAGCAAAGCGGGTAGTTGCTGTTGCAAAAAAGGGCGGAAGCCTTTGCTTAGGATTACCGAGGGTAGCTGCGTATCACGAGCTTGCTCTAAGCCAAGTATCAAATGCTGGTAGATTTTATCAGGGCGTAGCTCTGGGGATTGCCAGTAGCTCTTCTCGACCCGTTTAGTATGTAGCAGGGTGATCTCTTTAACGCCAAGTGCCGTCACATGCTCCAAGGTTCGCGCCAACATACGCGGGCGGGGCAGAGCCAAGACCAGATGCACGGGTAATGGCGCTGGCGGTGGCTCGTTGAGGCTCTCCACTTGGAAATACGCCCGCTCAGCGGTGAGCTCTTTTAGCAGCGCTTTACCCATGTTGCCGCCTTGAACTCCGACGGTGAGCAGGTCGCCGGGTGACGAACGATGAACATCGCGAAGGTGTGTCAGGCGGCGTGGGTCGGTGATACAGACGTGGCCATCGTCGGTAAGATCGTTGGGGTTGAGCAGAATCAAATTCATAATAGTGGTCTATTGGTCAATAATTAGCGCAGTGCGGCTATCTAAACGATTAAGGTGGCTTGCATAGGCGCGTGGTGCAGGCACAATACCAGTAACGGGAATAAAAGCCCCTATCGCGTTTAAGGAGATGCGCCGTGCGCGTAATTCGCAAATATGCCAACCGTAGGTTGTACGATACTCAGCAGAGCCGTTATGTAACGCTGGAAGACCTGCGCCGTTTAATCATCGAAGAAGAGCCTTTCAGGGTGGAGGATGCCAAAAGCGGAGAAGACCTGACGCGCACTATTCTGCTCTCTATCATTATTGAGCAGGAGCAGGCCGATAGCGAAGCGGAAGTATTTTCAAACGATCTGCTGGCGCAGCTAATCCGTGTATACGATATGACGTCACCGCTGCCGTTGTCGCGTTATCTCGAGCAAGGTACGCAACTGATGCTGGAGCAGCAGAAGCGTCTGCAGAGCCAGTGGAAGCAGGCGATGCGTAATACGCCGCTTGAATTTATGCGTGAGCTCGCCGAAGAGAACATGCGTTTTTGGCAAAAAACCTTGAATCAGCCAGGACAGATCGATGAGCCGGGTGATGCTGAGCAGCATGAGAGCGATAGCAGTGAGGCCAACAAGGATAACAAACCCTCCTCCTGACCCCACTTGGTGCTGCGCTGTGGCATAATGCCGCCGATACACGCTCTCCCGTTTGAGAAGGATGCACATGAAGGTTTTGATGATAGGCGGCGGTGGTCGCGAGCACGCCCTGGCTTGGAAATTGGCGCAATCCACCCAGGTTGAGCAGGTCTTTGTTACACCTGGCAATGCCGGCACCGCGACGGAAGCCAAGCTGACCAACGTAGCGATTGACGCAACGGATCTAGACAGCCTGGTCGCTTTTGCCCGTGATGAGCAGATTGGCTTGACTGTGGTGGGGCCGGAGGCTCCCTTGGTCGAAGGTGTTGTTGACCGTTTCCAAGCGGCCGGCCTAACTATCTTCGGTCCTACTCGGGCGGCCGCTCAGTTGGAAGGCTCAAAATCATTTACCAAAGACTTCTTGGCCCGTCACAATATTCCTTCAGCTGATTATCAAACGTTTACTGAAGTAGACCCTGCGCTTGATTACTTAAGCAAAATGGGCGCGCCGATTGTGATTAAAGCGGATGGTTTGGCGGCGGGCAAAGGCGTCATTGTGGCGCTAAGTGAGGCCGAGGCTGAGGCGGCTATTCGCGATATGCTGGAAGCCAACGCCTTTGGCGGTGCGGGTGCGCGAGTCGTTATCGAAGAGTTTTTGGAAGGCGAAGAGGCGAGCTTTATTGTCATGGTGGATGGAGAGAATGTCGTCCCCATGGCCACCAGCCAAGACCACAAGCGCGCCTACGATGGTGATACCGGCCCCAATACCGGCGGTATGGGTGCCTACTCGCCAGCGCCGGTGGTAACGCCCGAGGTTGACGCCCGCATCATGGAGCGGGTCATTCTGCCCACCGTGCGCGGTATGGCCGAAGAGGGCAATGCGTATACCGGGTTCTTATATGCAGGCCTGATGATCGATGCAGCGGGGAACCCCAAGGTGATTGAGTATAACTGCCGCTTTGGCGACCCTGAAACCCAGCCGATCATGCTCCGTTTAACCTCTGATTTTGCTGAGCTCTGTTTAGCGGGTGCTGAAGGTAAGTTGACTGGACTTCATTGCGAATGGGACGACCGTGCGGCTGTAGGGGTGGTACTGGCAGCCGGTGGGTATCCCGGTAGCTACCGCAAGGGGGATGTGATTCACGGTCTAGCCGCGGCGGAAGCAGCGGGCTGCAAAGTGTTTCACGCGGGTACGGTGCAAAATGCCAAAGGTGAGATCACCACATCAGGTGGCCGCGTGCTATGTGTGACGGCATTGGGTGATAGTGTCTCAGCAGCGCAACAGCAAGCGTACCAGGGCGTTAGTGCCATTCAGTGGGATGGCGTCGAGTATCGCCGTGATATCGCCTTCCGGGCGATTGCCCGCGAGGAGTAAATAAGCCTTACGCTAAGCAAATACTGAACGGATACCCCGATTAATCAGTGGTTTCCTAATTCACTGACGAGGAAACAGGCATGGAGCGTGTCAAGCTGGACTTTCCCGCTGAGGCGGTCATTCATCGTCATCCTATGACGGTGCGGGTAACCGATATGAATTACGGCCGCCACTTGGGGCATGATGCGCTGGTATCGCTGCTCCACGAGGCGCGCATTCAAGCTTTCGCGGCATTGGATTTGCCTGAGTGGGATATGCACGGATACCCTTCGGTAGTTGCTGATCTCGCCGTTCAGTATCAAAGCGAGGCGCGCTGGCCCGACGGGTTAACGATTGCAACCGCTGTACCTGAGCCGCAAGGTAAATCATTGACGATATATCAGCGTATTTATCAGCTGGATTCTCAGCAGGTAGTCGCCACCGCGCGGATCAATCAGCTTCTGATTGATCTTGCTAGCGGGCGTCCTGTCGACGTGCCTGAGCAGGTTAAACAAGCGCTATCCCGCGCGAGGTGTGGCTGATGTCTCGGGAGTATCCGATTATTGCGGTAACCGGCTCCTCAGGGGCGGGTACCACCACCGTTCGGCGCAGTTTTGAGCGCATGTTTTTGCGCGAAGATGTGCATGCAGCGATGGTCGATGGCGATGCCTTTCATCGCTATACACGCGATGACCTGCATCGCATCTTCCGGGAGGAGCCGGAGCGCAAAGATGAGCTTTCGCATTTTGCCGTAGAGGCGAATTTGCTGGATCGCCTTGAAGGGCTGTTCAGTGAGTACGGTGAACATGGTTCGGGTACTTTTCGGCACTATATCCACGCTGAAGATAAGCAGAAAATTGAGGCAGGATGTCGGGTCGGTACTTTCACCGAGTGGCAGTCGCTGCCCTGTGGTACCGACCTGCTGTTTTATGAAGGTTTGCATGGTGGGCTGGTCACGGAAGAGTATGACATTGCGCGCCATGTGGATCTGCTGGTAGGCGTGGCGCCGACCATGAATCTTGAGTGGATTCAAAAGATCGACCGTGACACCAAGCTGCGCGGCTACTCACAAGAAGCGGTCATTGACACTATCCTGGGTCGGATGGATGACTATGTGCGCTATATCCAGCCGCAGTTTTCGCGTACACACATCAATTTTCAACGTGTGCCGACCGTCGATACCTCCAACCCTTTTGAGGTGCAGGATATTCCCACCGATGCAGAGTCATTCGTGGTCATCCGCTTTCGGGATCCCTCCACCGTCGATTTCCCTTGGCTACTGGCAATGATTAGGGATTCGTTTATGACCCGACCGCACACACTTGTGGTGCCGGGTGCGCGGATGTCGTTGGCGATGGAGTTAATACTTGCCCCCTTGGTCAGGCATCTTCTTGCGCAGAGGCGCTTCCGCTGATGAAGGGCGTTGGGTTGCTGTCTCCCCGTCGGCGCCATCAATGCTTGTAGAGATAATTCCACACTTGAGTGACAAGACGTAAACAATGGAGAGCTGTATGGATTGTCTGTTTTGCAAAATCATTAACCGTGATATCCCTGCTGATATCGTTTATGAAGATGATCATGTGCTGGCTTTCAATGATATTAGCCCGCAGGCACCTACTCATCAGCTAATCATTCCTAAAAAGCATATCGCCACGCTCAATGATATCGATGAGGCCGATCTGGCCTTGATTGGGCGGCTTCAGTTTACCGCTGCCAAGCTTGCTCGCGAGCAGGGCTTTGCAGAAGATGGTTACCGCGTGGTGATGAACTGCAACGAAATGGGCGGTCAAACGGTCTACCATATTCATATGCACTTATTGGGTGGGCGTGCCTTCACCTGGCCTGCCGGTTGAGTTCAGCAGGCCGCTATCGCAATTAAACGGAGTGTTGCCATGGATCGTCAGCAGAGTCGTTCAGATCGCCTGATACATCAGTTCGATACAGCCTTACGAACGCTGATGCCCCATGCGGCCTCGTCCCAGCGTACCAGCCCTGGCGAAGGAGTCGCCGAGGGAGTGCTTGATGATCAAGAGCGCCGCCATGCGGCGGGATTAATGCGAATTAACCATACTGGTGAAGTGTGTGCCCAAGCACTTTATCAAGGGCAGGGCGTAACCGCTAAACTTCCCCATGGGCGTCACCAGATGGAGCAGTCGGCGCTGGAGAAGATCGATCATCTCGCTTGGTGCGATGAGCGCCTGGAGCAACTGCAGAGCCGAACGAGCTACCTGAACCCGTTGTTTTATGTTGCTTCCTTTGGCGTGGGTGTGGCCGCGGGGGCGGTCAGTGATCGCATTAGCTTGGGCTTGGTCGCTGCGACCGAGGAGCAGGCAGGTAAGCATCTTGATTCGCATCAACAGTCGCTACCCAGTGGCGATAACCGCTCACGCGCCATACTGCGCCAGATGGCCATGGATGAAGCTCACCACGCTCAGCTTGCCTTAGAAGCAGGCGGCGTTCGTTTTCCAGCGCCGGTGAAGTGGGGGATGCGCCTGGCCTCTAAGATGATGACTAAAAGCGTCTATCACCTCTGATACATATTCACGTTGCATAATGGGATATGCGGCGCTGTTTTTAAGGAAAGTTATTACCAAGGAGAGGAGCAAAACCATGCTAGGCAATGCGGTGCTGTTTTTCATTATTGCGATTGTCGCGGGAGCGGTCGGTTTTTCTGGTATCGCCGGGGCGGCGTCTAGCATTGCGCAAATTTTGTTTGTGTTGTTTGTTATTTTGTTTCTTGTGTCTTTTTTTACAGGCCGCAGACGTTAGGGCTTTGCGCTAGTGTCAGCGTAAACGCAAATGAAAAGGCCTCGCAGAGCGAGGCCTTTGCCGTCAGCATTGACTGCCAGCGTGATGCTGATGATTAGGCATCAATGCGCTTATATTTCATGCGCTTAGGCGTATCGTTTCCGACCCGCTTTCTATGGTCTTCTTCGTACTCTGCGTAGTTGCCTTCAAACAAGACCACTTCAGAGTCACCTTCAAAGGCCATAATGTGCGTGGCGATACGGTCAAGGAACCAGCGATCATGCGAGATCACCATGGCGCAGCCAGGGAAGGCCAGTAACGCGTCTTCCAGTGCTCGCAGGGTTTCGATATCCAGGTCGTTAGAGGGCTCATCGAGTAGCAGTACGTTAGCGCCTTGCTTGAGCGTTTGGGCAAGCTGTAAGCGACCACGCTCACCACCAGAAAGCTCAGACAAACGCTTCTGCTGGTCATTACCCTTAAAGTTGAAACGACCCACATAGGCGCGCGAGGAGACTTCGTAGCCGTTGATATTAAGGATATCCTGACCATCGGAAACGGCTTCCCAGACGCTCTGTTTATCGTCTAAGCTGTCGCGTAGCTGTTCGACATAGGCGATATCGACGGTTTCCCCTACCAGGACTTCGCCCTCATCTGGCTGCTCTTTACCAGTAATCAGTTTGAACAGCGTCGATTTACCCGCACCGTTACCACCGACGATGCCAACGATCGCACCTTGGGGAATGGTGAAGGAGAGGTTCTGGTAAAGCAGCTTGTCATCGAAGCGCTTGGCCACGTCACGAAACTCAATGACGTTATCGCCCAGGCGCGGGCCAGGCGGAATATAAATCTCATTGGTCTCATTACGCTTCTGGAAGTCGCCTGACTGCATCTCTTCGAAGCGGTTAAGACGCGCTTTGCTTTTTGCCTGGCGGCCCTTGGCGTTACTACGCACCCACTCAAGCTCTTGCTTGATGGCTTTCTGGCGCGAGGCTTCCTGCTTGGCTTCTTGATTCAGACGCTGATCTTTCTGCTCCAGCCACTGAGAATAGTTACCTTCAAACGGGATACCCTGACCACGGTCAAGCTCCAGAATCCAGCCTGCTACGTTATCCAGGAAGTAGCGGTCGTGGGTAATCGCCACGACGGTACCGTTATAGTCGTGAAGGAAACGTTCCAGCCACGCCACCGACTCTGCGTCAAGGTGGTTGGTAGGCTCGTCAAGCAGCAGCATATCAGGGCTGGAAAGCAGCAAGCGGCAGAGTGCTACACGACGTCGCTCACCGCCCGATAGATTACCTACCTTGGCCTCCCAGGGGGGCAGGCGCAGTGCTTCCGCAGCTACTTCAAGCTTGCGCTCCAGATTGTGCGCATCGGCGGCTTCGATAATATTCTCAAGGCGTGCCTGCTCGCTGGCCAACGCGTCAAAGTCGGCGTCGGGTTCTGCGTAGGCTGCATACACCCCATCCAGCTTCTCCTGCGCCTGTTTAATCTCTCCTAGCGCTTCTTCGACGGTGTCGCGGACGTTTTTCTCGTCGTCAAGCTGCGGCTCCTGGGGAAGGTAGCCAACATTGATGCCGGGCATCGGACGAGCTTCACCTTCAAACTCTTTATCGACACCGGCCATAATGCGCAGCAGTGTGGATTTACCCGAACCGTTAAGCCCCAGCACACCGATTTTGGCGCCCGGGAAAAACGAGAGCGAAATATCCTTGAGAATTTGCTTTTTGGGCGGCACTACTTTGCCGACCCGGTTCATGGTGAAAACGTATTGCGCCATGGAGATCCGTTAAGTTGATGAAAAGAATAAAGCGACAGCAGCAGACTACTGGCTCTTATTGCCGACTCGTATTACTGACCAGGGGGTGATGATAGTGGTCTACGCCAGGAAAGGCTAGGAACGTATAGCAAGCCAGGCCCACTCAATTGCTGAGAAGGCCGAGCTACTCAAGGGTTACTCTTCTTCGTCCCAGTCGTCTTCAATGGCGCGCTGGAGTCGGCGCTCTTCCAACCATGCTTCAACTTGGCGTCGCGCACGTAAGCTGTCCGCTTTGCTTGGTTTGCTTTTGCCGTATTGGTCATCATTGACGGCGTCTAAGCTTTCAAACTCGTCTGATTCGAGTGCATCGGTAGTAAACGTTTCACGACTTAGGGGGTCACGGCTCATGTGATGTCCTCCAACCCAGCCGGCGTGCCGGCGAAACAACGGCTTCACACGAGTGCACATGCAGTTCAAAAACACATGCTACGTAGCGTGAAGCGCCTAGCGCAGTTCAAGCGCCTTGCCGCTATATAACGCCAGTTGGGATGAAGTTCAAGCTTTATAGTTTTTTTTAGCGAGAAAGTTAATAATTAGCTATTTTCTCGCTGCTGTTGTAACGCTGCCAGTGCAAGCTGTGCTTCTACACGCTCCGTCACATCTTTTTGCACACCAATGTAGTACATCAGCTCATCAGCTTCGTCATAGACAGGCGTGATAGATAGCTCGTTCCAAAACATGGTGCCGTCTTTGCGGTAATTGCGCAGTACTTCTCGGGAAGGGTGGCCATCTTTAAGCGCATCCCGGATAGCGACGAGCGCATCCTGGTCACGGTCTTCGTTTTGTAAGAAGCGGCAGTCGCGATACAAAATTTCATCCGCACTGTAGCCCGTTAAGCGCTCAAAGCCTTTGTTGACATAGATGAGGATGTTTTCATCCCCTTCCTGTTCGGCAACGACGATGCCGTCTTCCGATGCGTCAACAATACGTTCAAGCAGCTCCGGGCTGATCAAAGGGGATCGTTTCATCAAGTGGTTCCTGTTGCAGCTCCAAGTCCTTTCCATGATTCACAGCCGTTTCTACGCCTGTGAACCCTCGGAATGTCCGTTCACTTATTATAGGTAGCATAGCAAATGTGCCAACGCATCACTGCTATCTGGCCCTATCATGGCGAGCGTTGTCATGCATTGCAATCGTGAACGCTAGCCTAACGCCAACATGCTTATTGAAAATAACCTTTTGTTTCATATTGCTTGCCAGCGGCATGTTAATCGACTTCGGGTAATTGATGCGCGCTTAGCATCGCTCCGGCGCCGGTAGCTGCCAGAATGAGCAGTAATACGCCGCTACCAAACCACTGTGCAAAAGCGCCAACGACACCACCTACGAGCAGCATTAATACGCCGGTTAAGGTGTTTGATAGGGCAACGTAAAGTGCGCGATTATCTTGACTTGCCATATCGACGAGATAGGTTTTACGCCCTAATCGCACGCCATGGTGGACAATGACGAGCAGGGCGTAAATCGTTGCATAGGGCCAGATGCTGTGTGTCCATTCGCCGGGGAGCCAAGCCAGGCTGGCGGCCAATAAGCAGCAAATAGTAGTACCCATCGCTGCATCGCGCATCACGCCCCGACTTGAATGATCTGCGCGTTTTCCCCATACCGGGCTAGCCACCATGGCGGCTAGTCCCGATACCACAATCAGTATGCCCAGGCCCCCCAGATCGGTGCCGCTTTGGTTCTGCCCGAGAAGAGCGATATAGGGAAGAGCAAGAGCACTTGAAAGCAAGAGTGCCCGCGCAACATTAAAGTGTAAAAAAGTGCGGTCATCTTTCAGCAGCGAGAGCCCCAGTTTAATGCTGTCCCAGCCGTTTTCTCCGCCCTCTACCGCGCCGGCGGCTTCTTGAATGCGCGCGGCAGCGATGGCATTCATTAGCCAACCGCTGGCGGCTATGACCAGCAGTATTGCCACGACTAAATTGCCGGGGCGGCTCTCAAATAACATGAGCACTGCCCCTGCTGCCAGCGTCGCACCACCGGCAATACTGCCGCTCCAGCCCATTAACGTGCCACGGCGGCGCTTGGCAATGGTTTTACCCAGCACATCTTTTGTGGCAATTGAAGATAACCCCCGTGCCAGTGAGAGCAGAACGAGCACTGCGAGTACTAACGCACCCCCTAGGGTGCCGTTGGCGAATAACGCTAATACGGCAAGCGCTAAGGCAGCACATGCTTGGGTTAGTGCACCTGTGACCCATACCCATTTGCGTCTGGGCTTTAAACGGATAAACCCAGCCACAAAAATTTGTGGCAGCAGGGCGCCTGACTCCCGGATGGGAACCAGTAGGCCTACCATCCATACGGGAGCGCCAATAATGCCCATCAGCCAGGGTAAAACCAAACGCGCGCTCGACAGTTCGTCAGCCAACTTATTGCCCAAAGAGGCCCATACATGGAGAAAAAAATTGTGCGGTTGCTCGTCGCAGGCGCTTTCAGGTATGTCGTCGCACATGCGGCTGTCGTCATCGCCCGTTAGCCACTCATAGAGTCGAGACTGTGAAACATCATGTTCGGCCATCGGAGCTCCTTCTTAATTGACCTATCTCAAGTCATCTCAAGATGACAGAATATCTTCTTAGGATGCCACATTAACTTGCCTTGGAGATCAGGGATGTCACGTATTCAAATCCGTTATTGTACTCAGTGCCAGTGGCTACTGCGCAGTGGTTGGTATGCACAGGAATTGCTTTCAACTTTTGGTGAAGGATTAAGCGAGGTATCGTTAGCTCCTTCCCATGGCGGTACGTTCGAGATCTGGTGTGATGATGTGCTGTTATGGGAGCGCAAGCGGGATGGTGGTTTTCCGGATATTAAGCTTCTCAAACAGCGTGTACGCGATCAGTTGGAGCCGGGGCGAGATTTAGGGCATATCGACCGATGAATCAGGATCGGCAAGCAATTCTGTTTGGCTTAGGGGCCGTCGCATTATGGTCGACGGTGGCAACGGCCTTCAAAGTGGCACTCGCTTGGATGAGCCCTCTAGAGCTGATGTGGCTTGCAGCGCTCGTTTCCTGGGCACTGATGGGGGCGCTGGTCATTAAGCAGGGAAATATCGCCACAGCGCTACGCAACGGCTGGAAGACAGCAGCCTGGGCAGGGCTGATGAACCCGGTGGCCTATTATTTGGTGCTCTTCGCCGCCTATGACCGCCTCCCTGGGCAGGAGGCGATGGCTTTGAATTACACCTGGGCCTTGGCGATGGCGTTTTTGGCGGTGCCATTACTTGGGCAGCGTTTGACGCGTATGGATATTGTTGCTGGGTTGGTCGCCTACGCAGGCGTATGGGTGATAGCAACACGCGGCGCGGTTTTTAATGTCTCTTTTGCCGACCCGCTAGGGGTCGTGCTGGCACTTGCTTCGACGTTGCTATGGGCGCTTTATTGGCTACTCAATGCGCGTGATCGACGCCCTCCGCTCGTTGGTCAATGGCAAAATTTTAGCGTAGGCCTGCCTGTATTGACCCTATTGTTACTGCTCGGCCCTGGTTACCAATGGCACGGTTGGCCTGCTTTTGGTGCTGGAGTGTATGTGGGGCTATTTGAAATGGGGGTGGCGTTCATTCTATGGCAGTTGGCAGTGCATAAGGTGTCGCGTACGGCAAAAGTCTCCAACCTGATTTTTCTCTCACCGCCAGTATCGCTGCTGTTACTTTTCCTGGTAGTGGGAGAGCCTATTTTGCCATCGACGTTAATTGGGCTAGTGCTGATACTGCTGGGTCTGGGGCTGCAGCAAGTACAGAAAAGCGAACGATTCTGAATATTTTTCTGTGTTTTAATGATGTTCTTATTGTAATTTTTTGTGACATTTGGTTTTATGACGTCAGGGTGAGTAGGAAATTAACTAAATTAGGCTAAGCTCAGCTGATTAAGTTTTAACTACCATAGGTTTACTTCAAAAAATTGGGTGCTCGTAGGGACACAGGCTCGCTAAGCGATGAGATTTCGCGAGCTTATACTTGAAGCAATAGTGCAACATAGCTCAATGGGTCACACGAATAATGCGCTGTGTGCGATGAGTGCCACACTTTAGGGAACGCTGACGATGAACAAAAATGCCGTATCGAGACTAAAAAAAATCTTCTGTCACCATGTTTTTAAGCCACTGACAGTGACCACGTTAGCGTGTGTCCCGCTTACGGCGTTAGCGCAGTCTCTTCCCGCTAGTCTCTACGCACCAGGCTCCACCGATCTTCCCAGTACGATTCAGCAAACGATCATTACGAACCCCGATGTCAATGCTGCTTGGGCGAACTTTAGCGCTTCCGGTAGCGATGTCAGGGTCGCAAAGGGTAATTATTTGCCTTCGATCGATATCTCTGCAGGAGTAGGGCGTCAAGACCAGCAAAATGATGGGCGTGGAAGCTACAGCAGTGACTTTGCGGAACTTACACTCACCCAAATGGTGTTTGATGGGTTTGCCACCCGTAGTGAAGTAGAGCGGTTGGATCGCACTCGGTTGATTGCCTATTTTGAGTTGCTGGGCGCAAGTGAAGAAGTGACGCTGGAAGCTTTTCGCACCTATCTTGATGTGCTTCGCTACCGCGAGATGGTGCGTTTAGCGCAAGATAATTACCGCGAGCATCAACGGGTATTCTCGCAAATTGAAGAGCGCGCCCTTTCCGGGGCGGGGCGTGGCGTTGACCTGGAGCAAATCAGCGGCCGTTTAGCGTTAGCTGAATCTAACTTGATGACCGAAGCGTCGAACCTACACGACGTCACGGCTCGCTATCAGCGTATCGTCGGCGAACTTCCTCCCCAGAATATGTCGCCTGCACCTAGCTTGGCTGCTGACCTGCCCACGGATGTTAACCAAGCTGTCGAAATGGCATTTGAAGGGAACCCAGATTTCCATGCCGCGATTGAAAATATTGCTGTGCAACGTGCTGAGCAAGGGGCTGCGAAGGCCGCCTTTATGCCCCGCCTTGATATACAGGGGCGCACGGGAACCAATAATCAAGACGACTCAATAGCTGGGCGCAGTGACGAGCACAGTATTCAACTGGTCGCTAGCATGAACCTCTATCGCGGTGGTTCTGATAGTGCAGCGTTTGATGCGGCGGCCACGCGGATTGAGCAAGCCGTCAATCAACGTGAGGCGGCTTGTACAAACGTTCGTCAAACCACTCAAATTGCCTATAACGATACTCAGCGCTTGGAAGAGCAACTGAGCTATCTAAATGAGCATCGTCAGTCGATTAACCGAGTTCGCGCGGCTTATCAGCAGCAGTTTGATATTGGCCAGCGAACGTTGTTGGACGTGCTTGACAGTGAAAACGAATATTTCGAGGCCAGCCGAGCCTTCGCAAATGCTGAGTTTGATTTAACCTTGGCCCAAGCGCGTACGCTAGCAGCAATGGGGCAACTTATGCACACTCTTGAAGTGGTGCGCGACGATATTCCTAGCCTTGCCGAACTTGGCTACGACGATATAACGCTTAGTAATGAGATGACCTGTGGAACGGAAGGGCCACGTGGCTTTAATTTAGAAGACTTTACGCGCGGTATTTCTTCGTTACCTACTCACGCCGATACGCTAACGTCGTCTTATGCCAACAATGAGCAGCTAGCTATGATTTCCCAGTAGCTGCAATTGGGCCACGAGAATGCGCTGGTCACTAACGGCTAATGTGTTTGAATAGTTCTCTGTACAGAAACAGCGTTATTCGTCGTTTGGCGGCGATGGATTAGCGGCCTCCGCTAATCATAGGGGAAATAGATGCCTATATAGGCATTAGGGTAAAGAGGTCTTTGTGACACAAACCAAGCTGGAAAGGCCGACCGCTGCAAATGCTGGCGAGCAGCCATTAGGCGATGAGTTACTCGAATGTTTGAAAGCGGTTGCCTCATTTCATCAGCACGAGGTGTCATCAGAGGCCCTTAGAGCGGGCTTACCCTTGGAGGAGGGTAAGCTGACGCCTTCCGTCTTTGGTAGGGCCGCTTCCCGTGCCGGGCTGACGTCGCGGATTGTTAAAAGCAAGCTGTCGGCACTAAACCCTGCACTATTTCCCGCTATTCTCTTGTTGGAGCCGGGTAGGGCGTGTGTGCTGTTGGGGATTGATCTCAAGCAGCAAAAAGCAAACGTCATCTTTCCTGAGCTATCGGAATCAAATGTTGAACTGCCTCTTGAAGAGCTGTATGCGGGCTATAGCGGCGAAGCTATTTATGTCCGCCCTAAATTTCTAGCGGATAATGCGTCTGAACCAGGGGTCAAGAAGCGTCGCGATCAGCACTGGTTTTGGGGCGTCATTCGCGAAAACAGACCTCTCTATCGCGATATCGTATTGGGCTCGGTGGCGATCAATGTTTTCGCCATCGCAATGCCACTGTTTGTTCTTAATGTCTATGATCGAGTAGTGCCCAATCAGGCAACGGAAACGCTCTGGGTGCTGGCGATAGGCATCTTCATAGTGCTGTGCTTTGATTTGGTGCTTAGGCTCATGCGCAGCAGTTTTGTCGACTTAGCCGCTAGCCGTGCGGACGTGAAGCTCTCTTCCTCAATCATGGCTAAAGCATTGGGCCTGCGCTTAGAAGAGCGCCCCGCATCCACCGGGTCGTTTACCTCAACGCTCCAGTCTTTTGAGTCGGTACGCGCCTTTATTGGTTCTGCGACTATTTTGGGCATTGTCGACCTTCCATTTGTACTGATGTTTGCGGCGATTATCGCGCTGATTAGCCCCTGGCTAGTGCTGCCGGTATTGGTGGGCATTGTATTTGTGCTGCTTTACGCACTGGCCGCTCAGGGAAAACTTCATGAGCTTTCTCAAACTACCTGGGAGGTTGGCGCACAGCGTAACTCGCTGTTGGTGGAATCGATTTCTCAGTTAGAAAATGTTAAAGCGCTGCGGGCAGAAAGCCGTATCCAGCGCCACTGGGAAAAATCATCGGCCTTCCTTTCCCGCACCGGCGCGCAGTTAAAAATGGTCAGCACCTCTGTCTCCAATGTGGCCCAGTGGGCGCAGCACAGCGTGGCGGTATGCGTCATTATTGTCGGTGTTTATCAAATTATCGAAGGCAACCTCACCCAGGGCGGGTTGATTGCTGCCTATATGCTCTCTTCACGGGCGATGGCACCTATCAGTCAGGCAGCGGCGCTGCTGGCGCAATACCATCAATCCTCAACGGCGCTTGAGTCACTCAACGCAGTAATGGACAAAAAGGTAGAGCGCCATGAGGGCAAAGCTTATGTAGAAAAGCCCAGCTTCGTTGGCAATATTCGTCTTGAGAAAGTTACTCTTCGCTACCCCAGTGAAGAGCGTGAAGCGCTGAAGGATGTATCGATAACGGTCAAAGCCGGAGAAAAAGTAGCCCTGCTTGGCCGCATTGGTTGCGGTAAATCTTCATTAAATAAATTGGTGTTGGGGTTTTATCAGCCAACGTCTGGAGCGGTGCTGGTGGATAACGTGGATATTCGCCAGTTAGATCCACTGCAGCTACGCCGCCATATTGGCTATGTTCCCCAGGACGTTAGCCTGTTTTCAGGGTCACTGCGGGATAATATTGTGGCGGGTGGCGGTAGTGACCGCGTTGATGACGAGGCGTTGCTACGTGCAATTGAACTGGCTGGCTTGGAGTCCCTTGTCAATAGCCACCCCCATGGTGTGGATCTGCAAGTGGGTGAGCGTGGCCAAGCGCTTTCCGGTGGACAAAAACAGTCCGTCGCTATCGCCCGTGCGCTGGTGCAGGATCCGCCTATTCTGCTGTTGGATGAACCGACAAGCTCTATGGATAACGCCAGCGAAGAGGCATTTAAAGCCAATCTGACAAACGTGGCTGCAGGAAAAACGATTCTGGTGGTGACGCACCGCACCTCGCTTCTCTCCCTGGTAGATCGAATTATCGTCATGGATGCCGGCAAGGTCGTGGCCGATGGGCCGCGTGACACTGTGGTCGAGGCATTGCGCAAAGGCCAGATCGGGAGGGCATCGTAATGGCGCGTAAATCCTCTTCTACCTCCGAGCAAAAAGGCTTTGATGCCATTGGCCGTTTCTCAGAAAAAGGCCAAAAGCCATTTCGCCCTTTTATGGATCGGCTGTTTGCCAAGCGTGTCTCTTCCGCCCACTTAAGCCGTGATTGGGCAAGCGATACCGACTGGGCGCGTATGCAGCAAGAGCCCATTCGTGCACGGCTATTCCTGTATACCGTTTTGCTGACCGTTGTGGCGCTTTTAGTGTGGGCGTATTTCGCCTCTATCGATGAAGTGACCCGAGGAGCGGGGCGGGTGATCCCCGCCAGCCAGTTGCAGCGTATTCAGTCGTTTGACGGTGGCGTTATTGAACAAATCTTTATTCGCGAAGGGCAAATTGTTGAAGCAGGGGAAGTGCTGATGCAAATTGACCCCACTCGTTTCGTTTCGGATTTTCGTGAAAACCGTGCTCAGCGCTATGCACTTCAAGCACGCGCTGAAAGGCTGCGAGCATTGGCAACAGGCACTGCATTTGAGCCTTCCGAAGAGCTGCGCCAAGAAGTGCCGGATATTGTGGCCCAGGAGCGCGAGGTTTATGAGAGCCGCCGCGAAGAGTTGCGCGAACAGGAAAATGTACTTAATGACCGTATTCGTCAGCGTCGGGAAGAGCTGCGGGAGGCACAAGCTCGCCGTGATACAGCTCAACGTGAGGTCAATATGGCTAGTCAGGAGCTTAACTTGACGCGACCATTGTTGGCTTCGGGGGCTGTCTCGGAAGTAGAGGTGTTGCGCCTGCAAAGGGATGTGTCCAGCGCTACAGGTGAGCGTAACCAGGCTGATGCTGCCGTTTCACGACTTGAAGCCGCTGTCGAAGAAGCCGAGGGTCAACTGCTGGAGCTAAGCGCAGAGCGTCGGAGTGAGTGGCGCAATGACCTTGCGCAAACGCTCGGTGACTTAAACGCATTACAGCAATCGGGCACAGGGCTGCAGGATCGCGTTCGATTGACCGAAATTCGTTCGCCGGTTGATGGCATCGTTCAACGTATCCACATCAACACCATCGGCGGGGTTGCCCAGCCAGGGCAAGAGGTTGTTGAAATCGTGCCTACTGACGACCAGTTGCTGGTTGAAGCACGCATCGCCCCGCAAGATATCGCCTTTTTGCACCCAGGGCAGCCTGCCACTATCAAACTCACGGCCTACGACTATGCCATTTATGGTGGCTTACAGGCTGAGTTAGAGCGTATTAGTGCCGATACCATTACTGATGATGACGGTAATACCTTCTACCAAGTGCGGGTGCGTAGTTTAGAAAACGAAAATGTCGCCGATAGATTACAAGTAATCCCCGGCATGACAGCGCAGGTGGATATAGTAACGGGCAAGCGCACAGTGATGCAGTTTATGCTGAAACCTGTCTTAAGAGCGTGGCGTGATTCCATGGGGGAGCGCTGATGAAGCATTGGTTTATTACCACCGACGGTAACTTGAAAGCGCGTTGGAAAAAAGCGTTTCCCGAGATGGTTACTTCCAAACCTGATGTTTTTATTGGTAAAGCACAGCCTAATGATGTGGTGTGGTTGTCTACGACGGTTGAGGGGTGGTCAGAACTTATTGGTTCACTAACTGCTAAGGGAGCTATTGTCGTTGTGCTCAGTTATTCGCCGAATGACCGAGAAGCGTTGAGATCCCTGGATCTGGGGGCGCGAGGATATGTTCACACCCTTGCTGCGCCGGAGGTGCTTAAGCAAGTAGCACTGGTGGTGACTAATCAAGGTGTGTGGGTTGGTCAAGAGTTGTTGGCTAAAGTGTTGGGTGGTTCTTTCAAAGCGCTTCAGCAGCGGGCTGAAGGTGGTGAAACTTTCAATACCGCCGAGATTGGGAGTCTCACTGATCGTGAGCGGGGAGTAGCACTCGCTGTCGTGCGCGGCGCGACAAATAAAGAAGTTGCGCGTCAGCTCGATATTACTGAACGTACGGTAAAAGCGCATCTTAGCGCTATTTTCAAAAAATTGGCTGTTCGAGATCGCTTACAGCTTATTTTGAAACTAGCACCGATAGTTGAGCGCGTTCCAGAGCGCTTTTAATTTATTTAATTTAGCGTGAGTAGGCCTTAATGTGATGCAGAGCTTCTTCGCTATATTTCTGACCCTCACATTAGCCTCTATTATTGAGCAACTTAATGCCGGGTATTAAAGATTCTTCACTGCATTGCTCGTTTCCATCAAGTCAGTCGAGCGCTGAGCATTCTGCCCGAGCGGCTGATCTTTCGCGTGCTTTGGAGAGCATGGGCGATACGGTGATGCCTATTTGGTTGAACAAGCATGCAAAGGTGACGGAATTTACACCGGTGATGCTGATTTCGGTAAGCGATGGCTATGAGCGTGCCCAAGTCACGTCTGTGCAGCTTGATTTGGCCAGTTTGCAGGCAGGCAGTTGGGCGTCGTTATTACCCACTTTTAAGCAAGCGTTGACACGGCTGGAGCGAAAGTTCTCCCATCCTTTGGTGTGGTGTCGGTTGGAATGGCCTTTTGCCGTGAGAGAGTGGCAGTGGCAGGCGCTGAAAAAAGAGATTAAGCGCTGCAAGCGAAACTATTGCCGTAGCGGTTTAGCGTTTGTGGGTAAGAAATTTCCTCGACTCCTACTAACAGAGATGGAGCTCAACGCCAATGCCTGTTTGTACTCAGGCAATCGGGTTGCGCACGCTGAAGTTAACCAGGCTAACCTTGAGCGTTTTATAAAAGCACGTCATGGTTCCAGCCAAATGCCGGATTTTGCTGATGATATGCCGGTATGGAGCTTTTCCACTGCTGGCGTGTTTCTAGACGTGAGTGGTGAAGCACCAAGTGTACATGCTCTGGATACCCAGCCAAGGCGCTGGGGGCGTCGAGAGGCACCTCCTCTGACAGCAGCATCTACTGGGGAGCTGATAGCGCGTTCCACTCGTTTTCTGGGTAAGCAAGTGAGTCAAGATGGCCACTATGTGTATGGATATTTCCCCTGCTTTGACCGCCGCATCAACACTTACAATGTGCTACGTCACGCCAGCAGCACTTATGCTTTATTAGAGGGGTATGAGGCCTGCGCAGATCAGCGTCTTTTAAATGATGGGCAGCTAGACCTGATACGCCAACAGATACTTTGGGCACTTTCCGGCTTATGTTCCCAGTTTATTATTCATCGCCAAGGGGCTGCTTATGTAGTGGACACCGGCGATGTCATTAAGCTGGGAGCCAACGCGGTCGCTATTCTGGCGTTGGTAAAGTATCACCAGGTCACGGGAGATGGGTGTTACGCTGATCTGGCAGATGCGCTGGCGCTAGGGATTGCGCGAATGCAGGAGGCCGACGGTAGCTTTGTCCATGTACTCAATGCTGCGGATTTATCGGTCAAGGAAAAGACGCGGATAATTTATTACGATGGTGAAGCTGCCTTTGCACTGATGCGTCTCTACGATCATACCCGCAACCGCCATTGGCTAGACTGCGTGGTCAAAGCGTTTGACTACTTTATCGCCAATGGACACGAAAAGGCGCATGACCATTGGCTTGCCTATTGCTCAAATGAATTGGTGTCACATCGTCCAGAGCGAAAATATTTTGCCTTTGCGGTGCGCAATATCACGGGCTATGTCGATTTTATTCGCGAGCGGATCACCACTTTTCCCACGCTGCTTGAGCTAGCAATGGCGTTTCACAAGACGCTGCTTAAGCTGGAGGCGCGGCCTGATTTAGTCGATGTGCTGGACGGGTTTGATATCAATGCGTTTTATCGGGCACTGCACGTCAGAGCGAACCATCTTTTGAATGGTTTTTTCTGGCCGGAAATGGCGATGTACTTTAAGGCGCCCGCTACTATCGTGGATGGTTTTTTTATTCGCCACCACAGTTTTCGCGTAAGGATTGACGATGTAGAACACTATCTTTCGGGGTTGGTGGCTTATCAACAAATGCTGCGCCAAGGTGAATATGCCAGTATTAAGTCATCGTTAGGTAATAAGCTTGATGCTGCGACGATGGCTTCGACAACAGGTGGCGTATGGGCAGTAGCGCCACCTGTTGGTTGGCTGGCAAGAGGGGTGTGCAGTTGGTCGCAATCTTTTCAGCCGGGGCAGGTGGTGGTGGCCCGGGGGAAGGATAAGGGGAGAGGTTGTTTGCCATCAGTAGTGAGGACACTGGTTGCCAAAGGCGCTTCCGCGGTGCTCTGCGAGGATAGTAAGACGTATCTTGATATCGGCACCCCTGTACTACAGGTGCGTAATGTGCGAGCTGCGATGTTGGCCATAGGCCAGCGGCAACGGCGCTGCTACACTGGCCGTGTCGTTGGTATTACCGGTAGTGCAGGCAAAACAACGGCAGTGGCGATGCTAGCCCATGCTCTGAGCTACAATAATTCAGTAGGGCAAACGCAAGGCAGCGCCAACCTGCCGGTTGGTATTGCCTGGAATATTGCTTCAATGCCCCAAGAAGCTCCGTACTGGGTGGTTGAAATGGCCATCGGCTCCATGGCCCAAAATACGGCGCTTGCTCGCCCTGATATTGCCATTATTACGAATATTGCTGCGTCACATCTGGAATACCACCACACCTTGGATGAAATTGCCCGTAAGAAAGCGCTTATTTTTCAGGGTATGCCACCCAATGGTGTCGCCATTCTCTATCGCGATATGCCGCAGTATGCGTATCTTGCAGAGCAGGCAAGAATCCACAACCTAACAGTAATCAGCTTTGGTGAGCATGTTGACGCTGATATACGCATGCTTGAATTTGCAGGTAATAGTGGCCGTATTACGTTCGATGGTGCTATTTATCAGCTCCGCATGAACGCCGCTGGACGCCATATGCTGCTTAACGCCATGGCAGTGCTGGCAGTGGCCAGACATGACAACTTACCTTTAGATGCCGTTATGGCACGCTTAGCCTCTTTTAAGGCGGTGGCAGGGAGGGGAGAGGTGCGGGCCATTGAGTACCACGGAGTGGCGATCACCCTTTATGATGAGGCCTATAACGCTAATCCGCTATCGATGCGCATGGCGCTGGAGGCTTTCGCTGCACTGCCCGTACAAGCTAACCAAAAGTTATTAATTCTCGGTGATATGCTGGAGCTTGGCTCAGAGACAGAGGCGTTGCACCTGGAACTTTTGCCCATACTTACCGCGCTATCGGCTAGGCAAATACTGCTGTGCGGGCAACATTGCCAAGCGTTAGCGCCACTACTAGGAGGGGAAGCCGCCGGTGTGCTTCACTTTGCAGATGTCAAAGCATTAGAAACAGCATTACCTGGATACTTAAAACCTCAGGATTGTGTGCTTGTTAAGGCTTCCCATGGCATTGGGTTGCACGCACTTTTCTCACCATGACGGCTATTTGTAACTACGTCTCGATAGCTCGGTGTGGGTGGGGTGCTCTGCTACTGTTTTGTGTGGCGTTGCTACCTCCTGGTGCTGCTTATCCGCTGTCTGAAGTCGGCGCATGCTATTACCTGCAGCGCGATAGGTTGCTTGAGCAGTTGGAAAATGAGCCGAATCTTGCGAAGGGAGGTGATGACACGCACTTCTTTGTCGAGAGCTCTGACCCGCATTCGGAACTACCCTCTACGCGCCTAGATGATCTGGATATTCAGTTGGCGGCTGCCGATGCTCTCTATAGCCAAGTATTGGGGCTCACGCCACCTTTGCATATGCCACGCTATCAGCGTGCGGGCTTCATTATGGTTATTTTACGTGCGGATCAAACACGTGGAGGGCAGGCTTATGACGAAGTTGTACGCAGCGCTGCCTCGCCCGATTGCCATATTCGCATGGCACTGGGTGGGCAAGTGGATGCAGCTCACAACCTAACCCCTGCACATGAGCTATTTCATCTATACCAAAACGCGCACATGATGTTCAAGCAAGGATGGGTGCATGAAGGATTGGCTCGTTGGTCGGAATCGCTATTGAGAGGAAATGTACAAGAGGGGCCTCCCTTACCTGCTAATGTCGAGGCACTTGAGAGGGTGTTGCAAGAGAGCTATGGCGCAGCGCCATTTTGGCAGCGATTGTTTTATTTGCTTGACCCCCAAGGGGATATATCCATTCCCGATGCGCTTCGAGATATACGCTATCACGATGGTAGCCAAGTCGTGGCGGTGTCCGAGCGTTATGGGAGCGCATTTCTACCGCTGTTATTTTCTTCACTGCATGAGGCCGGGGCAGTACTTGCAGCTCAAGAGCAATGGCCAGTGTACGGCTGGGCGGAGGCAGACCAGCGCAGTCTGCGCCACAATGAGGCCATCCTATCTGCAGTGCATCATGCAGTTTCAACGTATATGCCGGTAGCAGATCAGCCGGACGAGTTACGTGTATTTATGCAACTTATAGAGCCAATGGCTGAGCGATGAGCAACCTGGCGGCACGCAGTGAGATGGGTGAAATCTATAGTGATCAAGTCCGCGATTTAATGGTTGCGCTGGTACGTGCGGTGCTGTGGCCATTCCGCTGGCGCGTGCTCGCTATCCTGTTGATGCAGATCGCCAGCCAGGTAATGCTATTGGCAAGCCTAGTGCTCCCCTGGCAACTGCTTCAAGTGCTGATAACCGGCCATAGCCGCATCGATGGCTGGATTACCGGGGCAGACACTGGCAGCGGCAAAATAGCGGTGCTGATAGCATTGGCAGTAGCCTGTTTTTGCTCCTATGCCCTTCTCCAATGGCTGGTTAAAAAAGCCGTCGCGAGTCTTTCGGTAACGATACTGCGTCACTTAAATAAAACGCGACTGGTTGCTAATCACCGCTTACTCGGCAAACGTGTACTGGGTGTGGTGGTAGGCGCCATATCATCAACGGTTATTGCATTGCTATTTTGTCTGCTGATCGCTCTTTTGCATCCCCTGTTAGCGCTATTGGCAGTGGTATGTGTGCTTGGGTTGGTAATAGTAGTTTGCTTTTACTACCGCTTTGAAAGGGTGCAAAAGATTCAAGGTACGCTGCAGGTCAACGTGCTTACCGTGATCAATATCAGTTTTGTACTGGGGTTTTTGATTATTGTTTTGGATTACCTAAATGGCACTATGCGGCCGCTCCTGACGCTATTTATACTGTTGCTGAGTATGCGCCAACTCATGGCGGCAAGTATTAATGCGCTGGTGAGTTTCTTGAGTATTATCAAGTATTTTCAGCAGATTAATATGCTTCTTTTACCGCGAGATCAGCAGGTCTCTCTGTTTTCAATTACTGATTTTGTTCAACGTTTTGAACAAACAACTCTCAATCAGTGGCTATTACCCTGGTTGGCTGAGCATCAGCACTGTAACGGCGATCTTGATGTTTTACAGTGCCGTCTGCTACATGGGCGGGCGATAGCGCAAGTATTGGTGCGTGATGCGGATGGTAACGGCGCTTCACGCTATGTATTACTCAAATGTTATGTGCCTGCTCGGGAGAATGAAGCACTTCATGAAGCTGCGCTTCTAAAAGAAGTAAGCGGCTATTGCTATGGCACCATTCCCACAGTGCCTGTTTTACTGGAAAGTGGCCGCTTGCCTTGGTGCTCTTTTGCATTGTTGGAGGTGGGCGACGAGCTTCCTCTATGGAAAAACTCGGAAGAGCGTAAACCCTGGATGAGTGAACTGCGTCAATGCCTGTTTCATGTTCCATTACCTGATCGGCTGATTGCGCAATACACAGCAACGTTTGCCTCTTTACCCGAGCGCATGAAGAAAATAAAGACTTCGCATTTTGCGTATTTGACACACGTGGATAAAGAAAGCTTTCAAGTTGAGCATTTTATGCATTTGTGGCCACAAATGATGGCTGCGGTGGAAAGAATCCCCAAAAGCCTGACGGTGCAAAACCCGAGTAGTGCACGGGTGGCGAATATAGACAGCCACATGCTGCTCATGGACTGGCAGGGCTGGGTATATGACACGATGGGAGCTTACTGGCCGTTATCAGCAAAACTGCATGACGAAGTGTTTGAAGTTATGGAAAGTCAGTGGGAAGCTCTGGTCGCTCAGCGAAAATGGTCTGAATTTGGCTCTCCTACCATTGCTGCACATTACGTTGCGTTGGCTGCGCGCGGGCACGAGTTTTGTCAGCGTTGTCAGGCTAATAATGATTCTGGAGCGCTTAATATGATGTCTGGGCTTATAAAAGCTTATGAGGCAATAGAACATCATCATTCTTTTTTTGCTGATCAAGATGATGATGTTTCAGACTTACATCGTGTTTTGAGCTTGGAGGAAAAGTAGCTACTACTCATAAACGCCTGTATCGGTTTTATGGCACTGTTGCTCCGCGTACAACCCCTTGCCTTTCCAGATAGCACTAAAAGTCACTTGTATTACTTTTCCTGCCACTTTGCCCGTATTGTCCACCGGTACAATATGAAATTGCCTTGATCAAGGCTAGGCTTGCTTCAGAATGCCGTAAATAGCCATTTTCATTAGGCTTCAATAAAGCGGCGACCTTTAATTAAATGGTGGGCGGGGAACAGCACATGGCAACGGCGACAGTTATAGCGATTTCGGGTCAGGCTTGGGCACGTGGCGAAGACGGCAACTTGCGTGAACTGCGCATTGGCGACGTTCTTCAGGAGGGCGAAACGCTCATTACCTCTGCGGACGGCCGTGTTGAACTAGACTTTGCCGACGGAACTGGCGCTAACGTTGTCGAGGGTGGTCAAGAAGTTGCTGTTACTCCCGAGCTTGATGTTGATGCGATTGTCACCACCGATGCCAGTGCTCAAGACGACGACCTTGAAGCGCTACTTGCTGCCCTTGACGATGAAGAGGGAGATCTCCTCGACCTTCTTGACGCGACTGCTGCTGGTGGTGGCGCCGGTGGCGGTGGCGGCGGCAGCGATTTCGTCCGCGTTGCACGTATTGCTGAAGAAACTGACCCGCTAAGTTTCGAGACTGAAGGCGGCCTAGAAGGCGCTGAGTTTGTTGAGTTTGATGATGGCGCTGCGGCTGTTTCAGATGAACTAGATGATACAGATGCCGATGCAGATGCTGATGCAGACGCGGACGCGGACGCTGATGCGGATTCTGACTCTGATGCAGATGCAGATGCAGATGCAGATGCGGATTCAGACTCTGATGCCGATGCGGACGCCGATGCTGACGCCGATGCTGATGCAGACGCGGATGCCGATGCTGACTCCGACGCTGATGCCGATGCGGACGCGGATGCGGATTCAGATGCTGACTCCGACGCAGATGCTGACGCCGACGCAGATGCAGATGCCGATGCGGACGCTGATGCGGATGCAGACGCTGATGCCGATGCTGACGCGGATGCGGATGCGGATGCGGATGCAGACGCCGATGCGGATGCAGATGCCGATGCCGATGCGGACGCCGATTCAGACGCAGACGCCGATGCGGATGCTGACTCCGACGCAGATGCTGACTCCGACGCTGACGCCGATGCAGATGCGGATTCAGATGCTGATGCAGACGCCGATGCAGACGCCGATGCTGATGCGGATTCAGATGCCGATGCGGACGCTGATTCTGATGCGGATGCGGATGCTGATGCTGATGCTGATGCGGATGCTGATGCAGACGCGGACGCCGATTCAGATGCGGACGCTGATGCGGATTCAGACTCTGATGCAGATGCAGATGCAGATGCAGATGCAGATGCAGATGCAGATGCGGATTCAGACGCGGACGCTGATGCAGATGCAGACGCAGATGCCGATGCGGATGCAGATGCCGATGCGGATGCAGACGCGGATGCGGATGCTGATGCCGATGCCGATGCCGATGCCGATGCGGATGCTGACTCCGACGCGGATGCCGACGCAGATGCTGACGCCGACGCAGATGCAGATGCCGATGCGGACGCTGACGCGGATGCAGACGCAGACGCTGATGCCGATGCTGACGCGGATGCGGATGCGGATGCGGATGCGGATGCGGATGCGGATGCAGACGCCGATGCAGACGCCGATGCAGATGCCGACGCTGATGCAGATGCCGACGCAGACGCGGATGCTGATGCCGATGCCGATGCCGATGCCGATGCCGATGCTGACGCAGATGCAGATGCGGATGCGGATGCGGATTCAGATGCTGACGCGGATGCCGATGCGGATTCAGACGCCGATGCAGACGCCGATGCGGATGCGGATGCGGATGCAGACGCCGACGCTGATGCAGACGCCGACGCTGATGCAGACGCCGATGCGGATTCAGACGCTGATGCAGACGCAGACGCAGACGCTGATGCGGACGCCGATGCTGATGCAGACGCTGATGCAGACGCAGACGCAGACGCTGACGCGGATGCCGATGCGGATTCAGACGCTGATGCAGACGCTGACGCGGATTCAGACGCTGATGCAGATGCGGATGCAGACGCGGATGCTGATGCCGATGCAGACGCAGATGCCGATGCGGATGCTGATGCTGATGCCGATGCAGATGCGGACGCAGATGCAGATGCGGACGCTGATGCCGACGCCGACGCCGACGCCGACGCTGATGCTGATTCAGACGCGGATGCTGATGCTGATGCTGATGCTGATGCTGATGCTGATGCAGATGCTGATGCTGATGCAGACGCTGATGCAGATGCAGATGCAGATGCCGACGCTGATGCAGACGCGGATGCTGATGCTGATGCTGATGCAGATGCAGATGCAGATGCCGACGCTGATGCAGACGCAGACGCAGACGCAGACGCCGATGCAGATGCTGACGCAGATGCAGATGCGGATTCAGATGCTGACGCGGATGCCGATGCGGATTCAGACGCTGATGCAGACGCCGATGCAGACGCCGATGCAGACGCCGATGCAGACGCGGATGCAGACGCGGATGCTGATGCCGATGCAGATGCAGATGCAGATGCAGATGCAGACGCAGACGCCGATGCTGATGCAGACGCCGATGCGGATGCCGATGCGGATTCAGACGCAGATGCAGACGCCGATGCAGATGCTGACGCAGACGCAGACGCAGACGCAGATGCTGACGCAGATGCAGATGCAGATGCGGATTCAGATGCTGACGCGGATGCCGATGCGGATGCTGATGCCGATGCAGACGCCGATGCAGACGCCGATGCAGATGCTGACGCTGATGCGGATGCTGATGCGGATGCTGATGCGGATGCCGATGCAGACGCCGATGCAGATGCGGACGCCGATGCAGACGCCGATGCGGATTCAGATGCTGACGCGGATGCCGATGCCGATGCGGATTCAGACGCTGATGCGGATGCAGACGCGGATGCAGACGCAGACGCTGATGCTGACTCCGACGCTGATGCTGATGCCGACGCGGACGCCGATTCAGACGTCGATTTAGAAGCCACCATCACTATCGACACCATTGCTGATGACGACGTGATCAATGCCGACGAGGCTGAGCAGAACTTCACAGCTATCAGCGGTACGGTGGGCGGAGACGTGGTGGCGGGTGACCAAGTCACGCTGAGCGTGAATGGCAACATATACACCACCAGTGTGGTCGACGATGGTGCAGGCAACCTGAGCTATAGCACTGCTGTGGCAACTGCAGACCTGATCGCCGACAAGCGTGTGGAAGTCAGCGTGACCGCCACCGACGCGGTGGGTAACAGCCAGACCGCGACCGAAACACGTGACGTCGCAGTCGACACCGACATTGCTGCGGGCATCACCATCGACACCATCGCCGGTGACGATGTAATCAATGCAGAAGAAGCCGCTGAAACCAACACCACCATCACCGGCACGGTAAGCGGTGACGTGGTGGCGGGTGACCATGTCACGGTGAGTGTGAACGGTAATGACTACACCGGCGAGGTAGTAGACGACGGCGCAGGTAATCTAGGCTACAGCATCGACGTACCTACGGCAGACCTGATTGCTGACAACAGTGTGGATGCCAGTGTGACTGCCACCGACGCGGCGGGTAACAGTCAAACCGCCACTGAAACACGGGATGTCGCGGTCAATACCGAGATCGCTGCGGGCATCACCATCGACACTATTGCCGGTGACGACGTGATCAACGCCGAGGAGTCCGCTGAAACTAACACCACCATCACCGGCACGGTAAGCGGTGACGTGGTGGCGGGTGACCAAGTCACGGTGAGTGTGAACGGTAATGACTACACCGGCGAGGTAGTAGACGACGGCGCAGGCAACCTGGGCTACAGCATCGACGTACCTACGGCAGACCTGATTGCCGACAACAGTGTGGAAGCGAGCGTGACTGCCACCGACGCGGCGAGTAACAGCCAGACCGCGACTGAAACACGTGAGGTCACGGTCGACACTGAGATCACTGCAGGCATTACCATCGACACCATTGCCGGTGATGACGTGATCAATGCCACCGAGGCTGGGCAGAACTTCACCGCTGTCACCGGCACGGTAAGCGGAGATGTGGTGGCGGGTGACCAGGTCACGTTGAGTGTAAATGGAAACAGCTACACCACTAGCGTAGTCGACGATGGTGCAGGTAACCTGAGCTACAGCACTACCGTGGCAACCGCAGACCTGATTGCCGACAACAGTGTGGCAGCGATCGTGACTGCCACCGACGCGGCGGGTAACAGCCAGACCGCGACTGAAACACGTGAGGTCACTGTCAACACCGACGCCAGTGCCACCATCACCATCGACACCCTTGCCGGTGACGACGTGATCAACGGCGAAGAAGCCACCCATACCATCAGCGTGACCGGCACCGTGGGCGGCGACGCCCGCGAAGGCGACACCGTCACCCTGGCCGTGGGCGGCGAGACCTTCAGCG
>NZ_JPUA01000012.1 GCF_002211105.1 Halomonas campaniensis
CCGGACTTGGCCTTCTGAACGGCATCCATGGAGAGGGCGCGAATGGCATTGGCTAGCTCAAAACGGCTATTCATAGCAGTGATACCTTGGTTGTTGTATTGCGTAGCATCTCGTTAGGCACGGGCAGTCAGGCGCTGAGTAATCAACGACTCTAATGTTTGCTGGTCGTTGGCGAAGCGTCGGATTCCGTCAGCCAGCATCTCGTTGGCCATTGCATCTTGGTTGTGTTGCCAACGAAAGCCTGCTTCTGATAGCGGTGTGAATGCTTCACGAGTGACGGTTTTCTGTTGGATTTTTGAGGCCACCTCTCCTTCCATGCTATCAAGCTGTTCTAGCAGTGCAGGAGAGATGGTCAGGCGATGGCAGCCCGCCAATGCTAATACTTGATCGGTGGTACGAAAACTTGCCCCCATGACGACAGTGTCATAATGACCAGCGGCAGCTCTCTCGCAAATCCCCTTTACAAATAGCACGCCAGGGTCTTCTTCTGGTGTGAACTGCTTACCTGTTGTCTTTTGGTACCAATCGCTAACGCGGCCAACGAAGGGCGATATCAGATACACCCCTGCATCAAAGCAGGCCTGCGCCTGAGCATCGCTGAACAAGAGCGTTAAGTTGCAGTTAATGCCTTCACGCTCTAATTGCTGAGCCGCACGGATCCCCTCCCAGGTAGACGCGAGCTTGATCAGCACACGGT
Organism: Halomonas campaniensis; assembly: GCF_002211105.1. Classification (GTDB taxonomy): domain Bacteria; phylum Pseudomonadota; class Gammaproteobacteria; order Pseudomonadales; family Halomonadaceae; genus Vreelandella; species Vreelandella campaniensis_A. Next base: position 698 of record NZ_JPUA01000012.1, read on the forward strand.
TGCGGTTAATCCCCTGTTTTTCGTAGCGCTCAATCAACTCGTAGGCCTTGTGGATACTCGCTTGGGTGTCAAAAGAGAGGTGTGCGGACACTTCTGTCGATATTCGTCCAGGTACTACATTGGCAATTTGCCCGCCAATCGCAACCGAAAGTTGGTCAACTATTCGGCTCGGGTCGCTCTCATCACGACATGATTCAGCAAGCACCTTGTCGATCAACTCTTGATAACGAGGCAGTTCGAAGGCCTTGAGAATCAATGAGGGGTTAGTGGTAGCGTCCTGCGGTTGATAGCGCTTTATGGCATCCAAGTCGCCCGTGTCGGCCACGACCAATGAGTGTTCGCGTAATCCATCCAAAAGCGACATTGCCTACTCTCCTTAAAAATGAACATGATTTGTTCAAATGATTGTCCATTTAGACCGATTTAGTCAAATCAGCATGCCACTTAAATCGATTTTAAGGTCATTGAACAAAAGTATAGTGCTGGGTAGATAATGCTTTATCTTCATATAATTCTTTTATTATCAGCATTTTATTAATTTTTTCTTGGTTTTTATCCTGAGTGCTCTCAAAAAATACGACCAGATCTTATGATCGGTGTGTTTACAAATGCTCGGTTGGTGATAGATTGAATAGCGTCAGTAGACGGCTGGCAACTGCGTGGTGGTATTCATCTTTGTTAGTCGTCCGCGTTTCTATTTCCTAGAAAGGGAGAGCATGAATGTCTAGTGCGACGTCTTCTCTCAGAGTCGCCATTGGCGGTGATGAGGCCGCTTACGACTTGAAAGAGATTCTCATTGGTTATATCCGAGAGTTAGGCTACGAGGTTGAAGATTTTGGCACTTTTAATGCCCAGCCGGTGCTGTACCCCGATGTTGCCTTTGAGGTGGCTACGGCGATTAAGGAGGGGCGCTTCGATCGTGCAGTACTGGTATGTGGCACGGGAATCGGAGTGGCTATTTCTGCCAATAAGGTGCCCGGTATCCGCGCTGCGCAGGCACACGATACTTACTCAGCAGCAAAGGCGCGCACCAGTAATAATGCACAGATTGTCACGCTGGGATCCAGAGTGATTGGGCCAGAGTTGGCTAAGTCAATAGTGGCAACCTTTTTGGGCAGCCACTTTTCGGGTGGAAATTCCGAATTAAAAATAGCAAAGATTGACGAATATGAGTCTCGATTGAATACTCCTTAACCGTGGGATTGCTCATATTCGTCGACGCTGATTAATAACAACAGCATGCAAGCTGTGATAACGCAGTTTGGCCTCACTCCAGAGGATATAATAATGACACGCCTATTTAATGATCCAAGTGATTTCCCTGAAGAAGCTCGTTTAGGTTTAGTAGCTGCTCATCGCGATAAGCTGATGGCTGTGCCGGGAGGTGTCGTACGCAGTACGCGCAGCCAGTCAGGTAGTGTTGCGGTCGTGGTTGGCGGTGGTAGTGGCCATTATCCCACCTTTGCGGGATTGGTTGGGCAGGGGTTGGCCCATGGGGCGGTCATGGGAAATCTGTTTTGCTCGCCTTCTGCACAGCAAGTTTATTCCGTCGCCAAAGCCGCCAACAACGGCGGTGGTGTGCTGCTCTCTTTTGGGAATTATGCGGGGGACGTGCTGCATTTTGGTGAAGCGCGCGAGCGTTTGATCGCGGACGGTATTCCCTGTGAAATCGTGCTGGTCACTGATGATGTCGCCAGTGCCCCCTTGGCGGAGATTGATAAGCGCCGGGGCATCGCCGGTGATCTAACCGTTTTCAAGGCCGCCGCCGCTGCAGCAGAAAAGGGACTATCACTGGAAGAAGTAGTTCAAGTGGCGAAGGAGGCAAATCGCTGCACTCGCTCTTTTGGAGTGGCGTTTGAGGGATGCACGTTACCGGGCGCAGCCGATTCGCTCTTTCATGTGCCCGAAGGCAGGATGGCCATAGGCCTGGGGATTCACGGTGAGCCGGGTATTAGTGAGACGGATATTCCTACCGCAGATGGCTTGGCAGAAATTCTCGTTGGCCGATTATTGGAAGAAGTTCCTAACGGTATCAGACTCCAAGGAGCTCGGGTGGCACCGATACTCAATGGCTTGGGTACCGTTAAGTATGAAGAGCTGTTCGTTATTTATCGCAAGGTTGACGAGTTGCTGCAGGACGCTGGGTTAATCATTGTGGAGCCCGATGTGGGCGAGCTGGTGACCAGTCTTGATATGGCCGGGGTTTCGCTGACGTTGTTCTGGCTTGATAAAGAGATGGAGCCGCTGTGGACTGCCGCTGCGGATGCGCCGGGCTATCGAAAAGGCAGCGTGACGCCAGCGCAGGCGCTGCATCCTGCCGAGGTAGAGGTGGTTACGCAAGATGAGATTCCCGCGGCTAGCGAAACCTCGCGAGCGTTAGCCAGGGGCGTCGTTGAGGCGCTCGAAGTGCTCGCCAATACGGTCAATGAAAACTGCGAGATGCTGGGCCAGATTGATGCTGTGGCTGGGGATGGTGATCACGGTATTGGTATGCAGCGGGGTAGCAGGGCTGCGCTTGAAGCGGCCAAAGAGGCGCTTAATGGCGGCGCGGGCGCGGAGACAGTGCTGCAGTGGGCTGGGCAGCGCTGGTCAGACGAAGCGGGCGGGACCTCTGGTGCTATCTGGCGGGTGATCTTAAAAGCGATGGGGGAGTCGCTTGGCAATGAGAAGCCGTTATCAGGGCAGCGCCTTGCCGCTGGCGTGGTCAATGCCCGTCAGCAAGTGATGGCATTTGGTAAGGCTGAGTTGGGCGATAAAACGCTTGTCGATGTGCTGGTGCCTTTTGCCGATGCCCTGGCGTGGGAGGCTGAGAAAGGTCAGGAAGCTTTGGCTTGCTGGGAATCCGCTGCACGCATAGCGAGTGAGGCGGCTGAGGCTACCAGGCAATTAATACCCCGCGTTGGCCGTGCGCGCCCATTGGCTGAAAAAAGCGTGGGTACACCGGATGCCGGTTCGGTTTCATTGGCGCTGATTATTCAAGCGCTGATTCCTGTGTTGAAAAAGTGTCAAGCAAACTGACATGATACATGCCCTTCAACAACCCCTGGATGCCGAGGATGAATGGTCAAGACGCTGCAGATATAGACTTAATGACAGAGATTTCAACGCTCTACTATGTGCAGGGGGAAACGCAGGAAGCGATCGCCAATAGGCTCGGCCACTCGCGTGTGCGAATAGGGCGGCTGCTCAAGCGTGCCCAGGCAGAAGGAATTGTCGATGTTCGCGTGCGCCTGCATCCCGCCGTGAGTGTTGAGATCGAGCAGGAGCTCAAACGGCGCTTTGGCCTGAAGCGAGCATTGATCGCTCTGGATAATGCCGATCCGGATGTACAGCGCTCGTCGGTTGCGAGTCTGGTCGCCGACCATTTGTCGCGTAGTTTGACCGATGGCCAGATTGTGGCCGTTGGGATGGGGCGTAACGTCGCCGCGGTGGCGGATAACGTTTTCCTGGCGGAGTCGTTAAAAGTTTCATTTGTGTGCGCCATTGGCGGCTCGCTGCGCGCAGGCGAGCATATGAATCCTGACCATATTTGTCGACGTTTGGCGAGTCGGTTTGGCGGTGACAGTGAGACGCTGTATGCCCCTGCACTGGTGCAGAGCGGTGAACTTAGGGATGCGTTGTATGAAAACTCCACCGTGCGCCAGACGCTAGACCGGGCTCGACGCGCGGATACTGCTTTGATTGGTGTAGGCGATGTCAGTGAAGACAGTAATATGGTGCGCATGGGGTGGTTTTCGGCCCAGGAGATTGCTGAAGCACGGCTCTCTGGAACCGTGGGCGATATGATGGGTTATGACTTTATCGATATCCATGGGAAGCCTTCTGCCACGCAGATGCAGGGGCGTGTGGTGGGGCTCAATATCCAGGACCTCACGCGTATTCCCGACGTTATCGCTATCGCCAGTGAGAATACTAAAGCGGTCGGGATACTGGGGGCGCTGCGTACTGGGGTCATTGATACATTGGCCACTAGCGTCACTAACGCTCACACTATTCTGCGTCTCGATGAAGCGACTAAAGGTGAGGTGCGCGCTTAATTTATATTCAAAATCTAGGGTTTCTCTGCATCTTGCTCTTAGGCCAGCCCAATTTCATCTGTTGCATTTATTGGCTTTCCTTAGGCATGTGATCTCCTTGGCATACCTAGTTTCCTCCTTCCTTTCGCTCCAATGTCAGTGATATTTGGCAGGCATTTGTACATTTGTACGATGATGGATCATATAGCATGGCTTTAAGGGATGCTTTCGCATGGTCGAAATAATAAATAATTTCCATTTTTAAAATTTAAACATAAAAAACAGCCAATTATTCTATTGGTCTAAAGTATAAGATTAGAAAACTCCATTATGGATTGACTCAGCTATGCTTAAGGCAGTTAATTCATATGTACACAACAAGATCTTTTGTAAAGCGTGCGTCGCTAGCCAGGCAATACAAGATATATTAGGAGTGAGTAATGCATAACGCCGATAACAACAATCACACCGAACTGCCACTGACCATGCAAGCCGTCGTGGCCTACGCACCTGGTGATTATCGTCTTGAAGAGGTGGGCGTGCCGAAGGTGGGAGAAGGGGAAGTACTGATAAAGGTTGAAGCGTGCGGAATCTGCGCAGGCGATCTCAAAGCATATGAAGGCGCCCCCAGCTTTTGGGGAGATGATACTCAGCCTGCTTATATCAAGGCGCCGATGATTCCAGGCCATGAGTTTATTGGTCATGTGATGGCTTTAGGAGAGGGCGTTAAAAACCTTGAGATCGGTGATCGCGTTATTTCTGAGCAAATCGTGCCTTGCTGGGAGTGCCGTTTCTGTAACCGTGGGCAGTACTGGATGTGCGAAAAGCACGACGTGTATGGATTTCAGCACAACGTAAATGGCGGTATGGCCGAATATATGGTCTTTCCTAAAGAAGCCATTAATCACAAGTTGCCAGATGAGATTCCGATGGAGAAAGCGGTTCTTATTGAACCCTATGCTTGTTCGTTACATGCCGTTAAGCGTGCGCAGATTGAACTGGGAGATGTGGTTGTCCTCTCCGGTGCGGGAACCCTAGGGCTAGGGATGATTGGCGCAATCAAAAAATCCGGGCCTTCCAAACTGGTCGTGCTGGATCTCAACAATAAGCGCTTAGAACTTGCCAAGCAGTTTGGTGCCGACATTGTCCTGAATCCTGCTGACGTCGATGTGGTTGACTACGTGAAAAGTATTACGGAAGGCTATGGTTGCGATATTTATATTGAGGCCACCGGCGCGGTGCAGTCGGTAGAGCAGGGGCTTTATATGATCCGTAAACTTGGCCGGTTCGTCGAGTTCAGCGTATTCAAAGAGCCAGTGACTGTTGATTGGAGCATTATCAGCGATCGTAAAGAGCTGGATATACTGGGTGCGCATCTAGGCCCTTATTGTTACCCACTAGTGATCGAAGGCATCGGAGACGGTGATTTCCCAACGGATCATGTGGTGACCCATAAGCTGCCGTTAGCCGAATTTCATCAAGGACTAGATCTAATGCGCAATGACCCTAACGCCTTAAAGGTTGTGCTTATACCTGGCGGGAAGTAGGTAGGGGAAGTTTCTTATTTATAACTTTTTTATAACTACAATGATAACCGGAGTGATTATGTCGGCGACATTAAATTCGGTGCCCGGTAATAAGCGTATAAGAGCCTATGTGGCAGCTGCTTTTGCTTTAGCGCTGGTTGCACTCATGGCGCTTGATACTAAAGTCATTAGTCTTACTGAACTTGAGAGCGCGGTGGGGTTTTCACCACAGCAATTTGCTCAGGAAACATTTCCAGAAATCCAAGCGTATGTCGAGAATAACGCTGTAAATGCATCGGTATTGGCGCCAGAGGTTCTCCAGGATGCCGGAGCGGCAGGCGAGAAATACGGCGTCGCTGCCGGCATTGGCCATATTGTGCCGGTCTCTTTATCCGGAGTTGCTGTAGAAAGCCGGGGAGGCGTTTACACCCTAGAGGTTGCCGATGTGCCTTCAGATATCGTCATTCGCGTGCAAACAGGCCCAGCCATTAATGGCACTACGCTGAGAGATACAACCGGCAATATTCAATTTGGCGACTTTACCAATCAGATTGAGTACCAAGATGTCGGCGCAGCGCTCAATGATGAAATGAAGCGTCAAGTGCTTGCGGATATTTCCGGGCAAGAGTTAACCGGAAAAACGTTAGAAGTAGTCGGCTCTTTTACCATGATAAATCCCAAAAACTGGCTAATTACGCCGGTGAGTATAGCGATCATTGAGTGAGGGGCTATGAGTATCGATACATCAACAGTGGAAGCGGCTCCGGTGATTCTTTCGGCACGCAATATCGAAAAGCGTTTCGGTGCCGTGCAAGCCCTCAAAGAAGTGAACTTCGATATATATCGAGGGCAGGTGACAACGCTCTTCGGCGAAAATGGAGCAGGTAAATCTACGCTGATGAAAATTTTGTCTGGCGTCATTGCTCAGACGGCTGGGGAGATTGTATTGGAAGGAGAGAGCATCAGCTTTTCTTCGCCGTCGGAGGCTGAAGCGCTGGGGATTACCATTATTCATCAGGAGTTGAGCTTGGCCCCTAACCTGAATGTGCGTGACAACATTTTTATGGGGCGTGAGCTGACTAAAGGAAGGGGCAGCGTCGACTATAAAGAAGAAGCGCATCAGGCTGAACTGTTAATGGAAGAGCTGGATGAACCGATCCACCCTCTTACCCTGGTCGAAGATCTGCGGGTAGGGCAGCAACAGATCGTTGAAATCGCGAGAGCGCTGTCCAAGAACTCTCGCATCTTGATTATGGATGAACCGACTTCCGCGTTGAGTGCCACGGAAGTCGAGACGTTATTCAAAGTCGTTCAGGATCTCAAAAACAAGGGTGTGTCGATTGTTTATATTTCTCACCATTTGGAAGAGGCGCTGCAGATTACCGATCATGCTGTTGTTCTCCGCGATGGGGTCATGACTGCTTACGCCCCACGTAGTGATATCGACCTGCAGTGGATCGTCAGGCATATGGTAGGAGAGAGTTTCGATCTTGGCTCACCGCCCACGGGGTATGAGCAGGGCCCCACCGCGCTCTCTATCCAGAACCTTTACGTAAGCGACGATAAAGTGGCAGGTCGCTATGTTGTTGAGGATCTTTCTCTTGATGTGCGCGCCGGCGAGATTGTTTGTATTTATGGGCTAATGGGCGCTGGAAGAACTGAGTTATTGGAATGTGTGGCAGGACGAACCCGGCAGTCCAAGGGAAATATCTTGCTCAACTCAACTGACGTATCCCATTACAACATTGCACAGCGAATCGAGAGAGGGTTGGTGTTAGTGCCTGAGGATCGCCAGCGTGATGGGTTAGTACCCACCCTGTCAGTCGGTAGAAATCTGTCGCTAGCCAGTATCCATGCGTTTACTCGCAAGGGGCTTACTTCTTCCAGCTTGGAAGCAGAAATGATTAATTCAGCTATCGATAAGGTGCACATTAAAACAGACGGCGGGGAGGCTGCCATTGGTTCACTGTCTGGCGGTAACCAGCAAAAAGTGGTGATCGGTAAGATGTTGGCTACCCATCCAGACGTCATCATACTTGATGAGCCAAGCCGTGGTATCGACGTGGGCGCCAAGGCCGAAGTGTTCAAGTTATTGAGCCAAGGGGCTCGGCGGGGGTTGGCGGTTGTCTTTACAACATCTGAAGTGAGCGAGTGCTTGAGTATTCCACACAGAGTGCTGGTGATGAGCAAAGGACGGATCTCCGCTGAATTCAAACCGGGTGTAACGAAAGATGAAATTATGGCTGCTTCGGGCGAATCAGTGGCTGCATGATTATTCAATCGGATAGGTAATGACTATGTCTCATCACAACAATAACGCGTTACAAGTTGAAAAAGGCAGTATCGATATCGTCAAGATTTTGCTGGAAGGTAGGGCTTTTTTTGCATTAATCGTGATCATTATTGTCTTTTCCATGCTCTCGCCTGTTTATTTTTCAACGGGTAATTTTTAAACCATGTCTTCGCATGTGGCTGTTTTTGGCTTGCTAGGCATCGGCATGCTGTTTGTCATTCTGACCGGCGGTATCGATTTATCGGTTGGCTCTACGCTGGCACTTTGCGGAGTGTTCGCGGGTATGTTGTTAGAAGGAGTAGAGATTGAAGCGCTTGATTTGGCTTTCTTTCCTTCAGTGTGGGTCGTCGTGGTACTTACCTGCTTACTGGGCGGCCTGGTGGGGGCTATCAATGGCGTATTAGTGGCCTACTTCAAAGTGCCTGCTTTCGTGGCCACGCTGGGCATGTTGTATGTCGCGCGTGGAGCCGCACTGCTGTTAACCGATGGATTAACGTTCAATAGTTTAAGTGGTGACCCTGCATTAGGTAATACTGGGTTTGAATGGCTTGGGTTTAATAAACTATTCGGTATTCCTGTAGGTGTTTTGATTCTCTTTTGTGCTGCGGTTATTTGCATGTTGGCGCTCAGTCGTACGCCTTTTGGTCGGTGGATTTACTCTACCGGTGGCAATGCCCGTGCTGCAGAGCTTTCCGGGGTGCCCGTCAATCGCGTTAAGCTCTCCGTCTACATTATTTCCGGCGTGTGCGCAGCCATGGCTGGGATCGTGCTTGCCTCACAGTTGACCTCTGCTGGGCCTACGGCAGGTACCACCTATGAGCTAACAGCGATTGCTGCTGTCGTTATCGGCGGCGCCTCACTGATGGGGGGGCGTGGCACGGTTCGAAATACTTTATTGGGCGCATTTGTAATTGGCTTTCTAGCCGACGGTCTGGTCATCATCGGTGTGTCTGCTTATTGGCAAATGGTCTTCACGGGTAGCGTGATTGTCTTCGCCGTCATGTTAAATAATGTCCAATACAGTGCTAAAAGAAAGTCCTCGCAACAAGCCGAGAAAACGGCAGAAATTAAGCGTGAAGGTTCTAGAGCAAGCGCTACTTAACGTAGCATTGCTTAGCAGTGTGGCCTGCTCAGGTCTACCGATTCAAAGACCAACAATCATAACTATGAGGTAATAATCATGCTTCCAAAAAGTAAAAAAATGCTTTTTACAGCTCTCGCTAGTGTCTCGATGCTCTTTAGTAGCTCTATAGTTGCTCAGGACAAGGGGCTGATCTCAATTATTGTCAATGATATGTCAAACCCCTATTGGCAAACAGAAGGAACAATTGCTGAGCGCACAGCAGAAGAGTTGGGCTATGATGCAAATGTAAGTTCCCATGTGGGTGACACCAACACGGAAAGCAATCAGGTTGACACGGCAATTACCAATGGTGCTAAAGCAATCATTCTCGACCCCGCTAATGCGGACGGTTCCATTGGCGCGGTGCGAAGAGCAATCGAGGCGGGAATCCCGGTATTTATTATTAACGCTGAGATTAACCAGCAGGGATTAGCCAAGGCGCAACTGGTTTCCAATAATGCACAGGGAGCCGCGTTAGGCGCGCAAGAGTGGGCAATGCAATTGGATGGCGAAGGATCTTATATAGAATTAAAAGGGCCTCCTTCCGATAATAATGCTGCGACAAGATCCAATGGCTATGAGACGGTGCTTAGCCAGTACCCTGACCTTACCCTCGCGGCGTCTGACATCGCTAATTGGGATCGGACGGAAGGGCGCAATAAAATGCAGAGCATGCTCCGTTCTCATCCTGATATTCGAGGCGTCATTAGCGGTAATGACGAAATGGCCTTAGGCGCTATTGTCGCTCTGAAACAAGAGGGGCGGCTAGACGATGTATTGGTCGGTGGGTTTGACGGTTCACCCGATGCGGTTGATGCGGTTCGCTCGGGTGAGTTGGCCTACACCGTGCTACAGCCGGTAGCCGTATTTGCAGAAGATGCCGTAAAAATCGCTGATCATTACATCAATACTGGAGAAACGGGGTTGGATAGTGAAAAGCAGCTTTATGACTGTATCCTTATTACGCCAGATAATGTAGATAACTATACCTCTCCCTTTGTTTTGGAAGAATAAGTTTTGGAAGAATAAGGTTTGGAAGAGTAGGTTTTAGAAGAGAATGCATTAGAAGAGTAAGTGTTAGAGAACCTTACCTAGAGGCCAGTCAGCTTTAAAGCTGGCTGGCTTTTTGAATAAGAGGGTGTGTCAATGATCTTTAATTTTGGTTCCATTAATATCGATTATACTTACCGTGTACCCTATTTTGTTCGCCCTGGCGAAACGTTGGAAAGCGGTGATTATAATATTGGATTAGGTGGAAAAGGCGTCAATCAGTCACTGGCAATAGCGCGTGCCAAAGGCATGGTGAGTCACTGGGGGCGAGTTTCATCGATAGATGCCTGGGTGACCAGTGAGCTTGAGTCTGCGGGTGTGGGTGTGAAAGATATCGAATTGACCCCAGAGCCAAGTGGGCATGCCATCATTCAAATTGACGCACTGGGAGAAAACGCTATTCTGTTGTTCTCTGGCGCCAATCATGGTTTTACGCAGGAGAGAATGACGGCGCTTATTGCGCAAACCGCTCCTGGAGACACAATACTTATTCAAAACGAATGTAACGGGCTTGGTCAGCTTATTCCATTAGCAGTGAGCCACGGTTGCAAGGTGATATTTAACCCTGCACCAATGACTTCGAAGGTATCATCACTTCCTCTAGATCAATGTGAACTGCTTTTTTTTAACCGTACAGAGGCCGCCGCTTTATTAGAGATGCCGGTAGAATCCAGCGCTGCAGATTTGCTAAGGCGTTGTAAAGAATCGCTTGGCGATGTCGAGGTGGTTCTTACTCTAGGTAGCGAGGGGGCTTGGTATCAGCGCAGCAGTGAGACTCTTTTTCAAGCGGCTTTAAAGGTAAAGGCCATCGATACAACGGCCGCAGGCGATACCTTTGTGGGTTACTTCCTTGCCGCTAGGCAAGCTGGCCTAAAACCTTCTCAGTGCTTGCAAAGAGCAACAGCAGCTGCTGCCCTGGCGGTTCAAAAACACGGTGCTGCCAGTAGCATTCCGATGGCGGACGAGGTTGATAGATTGATGTGTCAACAAGAAGCGCTATAGAGTGCGGCAGCGGTTTGTTTTAAGCATTATCTTAGTCACTTTATCTTAGCGTCTTCAAAAGGCCGGCGGCAGTGACGCCCCGGCCTCTAAGAGCCATATCGGAATCAGGATCCTCCGAAATCAGCCGATTGCTCACGCCATTGTGCCGCCTCGTGGCGTAGGGTGTTGGCAAGCAGTGCTATGTCGTTGGGCCCTGCCACGAATCGGTAGCCACTATTGGTCAGAGTGGTGACATCGCGACCGGGGCCGGTGATGGTGCCCATCCAGCGCCCGCTATTGGCGATGCGGCGCTCAAGGTCTTCAATCAGACGGCGTACCTCGGGTGCCTCGAGACGTTCGAGCAAGCCCATAGAGCCAGCCAGGTCGTTGGGGCCGATGAACAGCATGTCTATGCCATCAACCTCGGCGATCGCCTCGACATTATCTGCCCCTTCAGTATGCTCGATCTGGGTGATCAACAGCAGGTCATCGTTGGCTTGACTGGCATAATCACTGAAAGCGCCGTAGCCTGAGGCGCGTACGATAGGAGCCGCATAGCCACGCTGCCCTTGGGGAGGGTAGCGGCAGGCATCGACGACAGCTTGAGCCTGTCCGGCACTATTGACCATCGGTACCATGATCGAGCGTACCCCCATATCCAGGATCTTCTTCAGGTAGGTAGGATCGTTGGCGGGAATGCGCAAAACCGCTTCACCACCCGCGGCTTCGATGGCGCGAACTAGGTGGGCGGTGTGTTCGAGGCTGGAGACACCGTGCTCGTTGTCGATCAGAATGGTTTTCCAGCCTGCCCAAACGGCAATTTCGGCTAGCTCGGGGCTAGCGCTTTCCAGCCACAGGGCGCTAATGGCTCGACCCTGCTTAAGGGCAAGTTTTGTACGGTTGCGATGGTTCATGGATAGGTTTCCGTTTCCGAAGAAGGGCTGGGGGAGCGACGCTGAACACTCTCATAGATACCGCGAGTCAGCAGTAACGCCCAGAGCAGCAGGGTGAGTGTGCCTAGCGCTGCCGCCCAGGGGCGATCGAAGAAGGCCAGCAAGTCGCCTTGGGCCTTCATCATCGATGTCATGAAGTTTTCCTCGACGATTGTGCCGAGAACGATACCCAGTATGGCGGGGGCCAGCGGAAAGCCATTGACCTCCATGGCGTATCCCAGAGCACCCAGCGCCAGCACTGTCCAGATAGCAATGACCGAATTGGTAATGGCGTAAGCTCCCACCAACGAGAACAGTAGTACACAGGGCATGAGTACCCGACGCGGGATACGTATCACCTGACTGGAAGCCATGATCACCAACAGGCCAGCAGGGATCATCGCGAGATTGCTCAGCGCGAATGCGCCGTAAAGGGTATGTACCAGTTCCGGCGACTCGGTAAATATCTGCGGCCCAGGTGACATCCCGTTGAGTAGCAGGATGCCGATGGCAATAGCCGTGACGCTATCCCCGGGGATGCCGAACACCAACGCTGGCGTCCAGGCGCCGCCGATAGCTGCATTGTTGGCGGAGCCACCGTCGGTTACGCCCTCAATGTACCCCGTGCCGTAGCGTTCGGGATGGCGCGAGAAGCGCCGTGAAATCGCATAACAGATCCAAGCAGCGATATCTGCCCCGGCGCCGGGCAGCGCGCCGATCAGGGTGCCAAGTACGCTGGAGAGGGCGATGTTGCGCTTGAAGCGACGCAGTACGAGCGCTGCTTTATGCAGCGCTTTGGAAAACGACTCTTGTGCTGCATTGGCAGGTTGATCGCGATGTCCTGTCTGTGCACTGCGCAGGATCTCGCTGAGCGCAAACAGGCCGATGATGGCAGGAATAAAGCTAATGCCATCGAACAGTTCGTAATTGCCGAAGGTGAAACGTGGATGGCCGACGGCAACATCGATGCCGATAGTGGCGATAAATAAGCCAAGGAAGAGGCTGGAAAAACTCTTGGCGACGCTACCGTTGCTAGTTAGTACCGCGCAACTCAGTCCTAGGCAGGCCAGCCAGAAGGTTTCGAAGCTGGAAAACTGCACTGCGACACGGGCCAGCTGAGGGGCAATGAGCGCTAGAAGGGCGACACCCACCAGGCCTCCAATGCAGGCAGCGAACAATGACACCATCAGCGTCGAGCGGGAGCGTCCTGAGCGGGAAAGACGGTAAGCGTCCTCGACATAGGCAGCGGAGGCGGGCGTTCCGGGGATCCGCATCAAAGTGCCGGGTACGTCGCCAGCGAAAATTGCTGTGGTAGTCGTGGCGACAATGGCGCTGATGGCGATCAACGGATCCATGAAGTAGGTAAAGGGCACCAGAAGGGCCACCGCCATGGTAGCGGTTAGGCCCGGCATGGCGCCGATGAAAGTACCATAGAGCGTGCAGGCGAGGATGACCGCTAAGGACGTTGGGCTGAAAAGGGCGGCGAGGGTAGAGGCGCTCATAGAGTCACCATGCCATTGGTGTCAGCAGACCCCAGGGGAGCGGGACGCGCAGCAGTGAATAGAACAGCAGATGCACGCCGATCACCAGGGGTAGCGCTAGCAGTGCTGCGCCCCCAGCACGCATGCCGAAGATCAGGGCTGTGGCGGAGACTGCCATGAAGGAAGCAATATGAAAGCCCAGGGGGTCGAGCAATAGGCCATAGCCGAGTATCACGATCAGCAGGGCCAGGGGGCGTGCCGCCATCCTCCAGCCTGTTTGCCGAGGCGGCATCGTCGAAGTACTCGGCGCCTTCCGCCGCCCCCGCGATCCAAAGCCGATTAGCGCTCCGCAAACTATCAGGCCAATCGCCGCGATGGAGGGAAACAGGCCGGGGCCGTACTCCAGCCCGGCCAGGGACGGAAAGGTTGAGGCGCGCCAGAGCACCAGTGCGCCGAAGAGAACCAGTAGGCTCCCCGATAAGCGATCATTGCAGTACATGAATACCTCCTGCTTATCAATCGGCCTCGCTTACTTAGCGAGGCCGATCGCTTCGACCACTTCGCCCAATTGACGATCAGCCTCAGCGAGGAGTTGAGCGGTTTCGTGGCGATTCTCGAACACTACTTGAGTGCCACTGCTGCGCTTGAACTCGGCCCAAGCTTCACTGTTGATAGCTGTCTCGATTGCTTGCTCGTAGGCACAGGCGATCTCGTCCGGTAGACCGTCAGGGCCGCTGACCGTCACAAAGGCACTCAGTGTCCATCCACTCTCCAGTGTGTCAGCTGTCAAGGGGACTTCAGGCATCTGTTCCATCGGGGTATCGCTCATATAGCCCAGCGCCTTTAGCTCCCCCTGTTCGATCAGGTTGCGGGCCTCAGAGAGCGAAGGTGTCGCGACATCAACGCCCCCCGCCATCAACTCCTTGAGTGCAGGCCCCGCGCCTTGGCTAGGGATCCAGCGAATGGCATCGGGAGCCAAGCCTTCGGCCTTGAGCATACCGGCTAGGGCGAGATGCCAGATGCCGCCCTGGGCGGTTCCCGAAGCGGTCAATTCTCCGGGGTTCTGGCGTGCTTCGTCGAGTAGGGCCTCAAGTGTTTCGTAGGGCGAATTATTTTGTACCACTACCCCAGGGGAGCTGCGGTTAATCAATGCAATGGGCGTGATGTCCTGGTAAGTCAGCGGCGTTAGGCCGAGCCAGTGCATGGTGTCGATCTCGACCGTGGCGGCACCAATGGTATAGCCGTCAGGATTGCCACGGGCAAGTGAGGTATGGCCTACAACGCCGTTACCACCGGTGCGGTTGATGACGTTGAAGGGCACGCCCATTTGTTCCTCAAGCAAGCTGGCCAACCGACGTGCATTGGCGTCGGTGCCTCCACCGGTTCCCCAGGGAACGATAAAGGTGACGGCTCGCTCGGGCTGCCAGTGACAGGTTTCAGTGTTATCGGCTGAGGCGGAAGTGGCTGCCAACGAGGCACATAGGGCCAGTGAAATAGTCATTATTGTTGTCGAATTTGTGCTTGTCATGCTGTGTGCTCCAGACAGTGGCGAGGGATCTTGACGGCGTTTTCTGATAGTTGTTGAGATGCCTTCATCGTTATTTTTTACCTAGTTCAATCGATTGAATAAATACAACTTTGGTCGTTATAAAATTGGAATTCCGTGTTTACGAGGCTTGCGATATCACTAAAAAAGCCGCTATGAGAGTATGTTGCTCATAATTCCAAAAGGAGGCTGGCGTACTAGATCGCGTTCCGTCGCCTATAAATCATGGGAGTTGAGATTTTTATATGGCAAGTCGTCCGACACTTAAAACTATCGCCGATCAGGTAGGCGTCACCGTTTCCGCAGTATCATTAGCCCTGCGTAATGATCTGCGAATTTCCCAAGCGACGCGGGAGCGTATACAACAGGCTGCGAAGGAGCTGGGTTACGTCTATAACCGGCATGCGGCGGGGTTGCGGAGAGGCGATAGCGGCACTGTGGCGGTATGCCTTAATGATCTGAGCAACCCCTTTTTCACCGAATTCCTCGGGCACATGGAAGCGCGCTTCCGCGAGGCGGATCGCATGATGCTGTTCTGCCATGCCCATGAAACACCATCGATCCAGGCGCGCTTCATTCGTCAGATGGCCGAGCATGGTGCCGCGGGGCTGATTTTAGTGCCTGTCGCTGGTACCACCCGAGAAGATCTTGATGGGCCGCAGGTAAGGCATCTACAGGATTTTCCACTGGTACTAATTTCCCGGGATGTCGCTGATACGGGGTTCGACCGAGTCATCAACGACGATGTGCTAGGCATCCGTCTTTTATTCGAACACTTATATGAAGCAGGGCATCGGCGCTTTGCTTGGTTAGGTGGTGGTGGTGATACGTCCACTGCCCGAGATCGAGAATGCTCCTTCCGACAGCAGATGGATGCTGCCGGTTTGCCTGTTACACGTGATTCGGTTCACCACGGGCCAACAACACTGGAATTCGGTGACGCCATGCTAGAGCGGCTGCTTACGATGCCGGAACCACCGACCGCAATTATGTGTTTTTCGGACATTATCGCCTTTGGTGTGCTGGCGGCGTGCTACCGGCATGGGGTGCGCCCAGGTGTGGATATTTCTGTCACCGGTTTCGATGATATGGCTGCGGCCGCCTACTCGGCACCAGCATTGACCAGTGTACGGGTACGCACTGACCTAATTGGCCAGTGTGCCAGTGAGTTGCTGCTTTCTCGTATGGCGGGGGAGCAATATCCGCCGGTTCGGAAGGTGGTGCCGCCCGAGCTGGTGGTGCGGGCGAGTACCGGGCCGGCAGCATGAGCTTTGCACTTACCTGACCTCCGCTATGGCGAACATAGCGCTGATGGTAACCCAGCGTCCTTAAATGGATGCCTATCGTTCCAACCCTGAGCTACCCATCCTACCTGTACCCATGATGCCTACGTTATCAGCGTTAGGATGTCACTTTGGCCGTACAAAAACGTAGGTGGCACTGGCAGCAGGGCATCACTGTTTGGCCTACCCGGTATGGAATTCTCTTAGCAGCAGCATTCGATACGTCAGTGCTGGTGCTGTCGTGAGAATGTATCGAGCTATTTTTTGAAAAATTTAAAAATGGTTGACCATTTATAGGGTTGAGGTGTTTTTATTTTTTCTCTGGTATTTAAGTTCAGCGATTGTGGTTTGTTTCACAGGACAGCGCTGGTTTTTTTAAAAAAATGCATGTTTCTGTTTTTAAATATTATTTTTTATTTATTAGCATTGGTTTTGAGTGATTTTACTGATTTTTAATGCGCGATCCCGTTATTGTTTAGACTAAAGTTTCGTTTCAAGCCGTCGCAATTATCTCTATCTTTAAATGGTCAACCATTTGGAGGTGACTGGAATGAGTCAAACAGCTACCGCGTCGAGCGCTGGTGTTATTGAGGAACTTCGGCAGCGGGCTTACAAAATTCGCCGCCACGCTCTGCGGATGGGTGAAGTACAAGGGCAGGGGTACGTTGGTCAAGCGCTTGGGATTGCCGATGTTTTGGCAGTGTCTTACTTCCATGCCCTGAAGCTGGATCCCAAGAACCCTGACTGGGAAGGACGAGATCGTTTCTTGCTCTCTATCGGGCATTACGCCATCGCCTTGTACGCCGCTTTGATAGAGGCTGGTGTTATCAGCGAGGAAGAGATCGAGGACTACGGCAGCGACGACAGCATTCTGCCCATGTCAGGTATGGCCGATTACACGCCGGGCATGGAAATCACCGGTGGTTCGCTAGGACATGGTTTGGGCATCGGTGTGGGAATGGCGCTGGGCCTTAAGCGCAAGAAGAGTGCCTCACGTATTTTTAACCTGCTTTCAGATGGCGAGCTAAATGAAGGCTCGACCTGGGAAGCAGTCGCGTCAGCAGCTCATTGGAAGCTGGATAACCTGATTGCCATTGTCGATGTCAACGATCAGCAGGCTGACGATAAGTCTTCCACCGTACTCAACTACGAGCCGATCGCTGATAAGTGGATTGCGTTTGGGTGGGAAACCTACCGTGTTGATGGCAATGATCTTGAAGCGCTAGTCAAAGCTTTCGACAGTGCGCTAGCCAGTGTCTCTCACAAGCCCCGGGTGATTATCTGCGACACCCTAATGGGCCGCGGCGTGCCTTTCCTCGAAGAACGTGACAAGAACCACTTTATTCGTGTTGATGAGAATGAGTGGAGTGTGGCGCTCAAACAGCTCGATGACGTTTACGGTGTCCAGTAAGGAGGATGTGAAATGAGCGCCAAGAAGAAGCTAAAGACCTCGGCAATGATTGCGTCCATCGCCGGTGATGACCAGCCAACGACCTCCGCGCCCTTCGGGCATGCATTAGTAGAGGCTGCTG
The DNA here is from genome assembly GCF_002211105.1 of Halomonas campaniensis. Lineage (GTDB taxonomy): Bacteria > Pseudomonadota > Gammaproteobacteria > Pseudomonadales > Halomonadaceae > Vreelandella > Vreelandella campaniensis_A. The sequence goes on from NZ_JPUA01000012.1 coordinate 18,461, forward strand.
CGAAAAATCCCAAGATTGTCGGTATGACGGCAGATCTGGGCAAATATACCGATCTGCATATCTTCGCTCAGGCTTACCCTGATCGCTACTACCAGATGGGTATGGCTGAACAGCTACTCATTATGGCAGGCGCCGGTATGGCTCGCGAAGGCTTTATCCCTTTCGTGACGACCTATAGCGTTTTCGCCTCACGCCGTGCTTACGACTTTATTTGTTTAGCCATTGCCGAAGAGAAGCTGAACGTCAAAATTGTCTGCGCACTTCCCGGGTTGACCACGGGCTATGGCCCGAGCCATCAGGCTACCGAAGATATCGCTATCTTCCGCGGCATGCCGAACCTAACCATCATTGACCCCTGTGATGCGGTCGATATTGAGCAGTCAGTTCAAGCGATGGTCGATTTTGATGGCCCCGTCTACTTACGCCTACTGCGTGGCAAGGTGCCCCGTGTTTTAGATCGCTTTGAAGGTTACCAATTCGAGATCGGCAAGGCTAAAAGGCTGCTAGATGGAGAAGATGCCCTAATCATCTCTTCTGGGCTGATGACGATGCGTGCGATTGAGGCTGCCGATGAGCTGAGAGAGAAAGGCACCAACGTGGCGGTTTTACACTGCGCCACAATCAAGCCGCTAGATACCGATACCATTCTGGCGGAGGTTCGTCGCTATCCTGAACGTCCCGTCTTCGTGGCCGAAAACCACTCAATCATTGGTGGTCTGGGCGAAAGCATCGCATCGCTGCTGATGAAAGAGGGTGTATCCGTCAAATTTAATCAGATCGGCCTTCCCGATGAATTTCTGGATGCCGGTGCTTTACCGACTCTGCATGATCGTTACGGTATTTCCACCAAGGAGGTGATCAAAACGCTAAAGCAGCACGTTGCCTGAAGATACTAACTAAATCAAAAAACTAAGACTCCAGCTACGTTTGATAACCGCTATTTCTAACAACAAATATTTTAATAGAGAGAAACGACATGAAAAAAACAGTCCTTGCTTCTGTCATTGCCAGCGCTTTTTTCATTAGTGGTAATGCCGCCGCTCAGCAAACCCTGCAACTCGCCCACAATGCGGCGGAAGGTAACCCCAAGTGGGATGCTTCAGAACTCTTCGCAGAGCTCGTCGAAGAAGGAACCAATGGGGAATTAATAGTCGATGTTGGTGGTAATGCGCAGTATGGCGACGATATGGAAGCCATCACCCAGATGAGAATGGGTACCTTAGCGTTTAGTACCAATAGCCAGGGCTCGACATCCAGCGTTGTACCGCAGTTCTCCGTTCTGGGACTACCGTTTCTGTTCAACTCTCTTCCCAACGCTTGGGAGGTTATGGACGGCGAAGTCGGCGATGAACTGAAAAGGCTTTCTGAAGAGAAGGGTCTTGTGCTACTGGCGCTGTGGGATAACGGCATTCGTCATGTCAGCAATAATGTTCGTCCTATTGAGACCCCTGATGACTTGGAAGGCCTTAAGATTCGAACCCCTCCCGATGAAATGACGGTTGATATCTTTGAGGCGCTTGGCGCAAACCCCACCCCAATGAATTTCTCTGAACTCTATATTGCTCTTGAACAAGGGGTCGTTGATGGTCAGGAAAATCCATTAATGAATATTTACTCATCCAAGCTTCACGAGGTGCAGGACTATATTTCCTTAACCGGCCACAAGTATGAGTCAACCCCGCTACTTATGAGCAAGATGGTCTGGGATACGCTTTCACCCGAATACCAAGAAGTGATTCAGCAAGCGGCCGTTGAGGCGGGTGAGTTCAATCGTCAAGCGTCACTTGAGGCCGACGAGGCGCTGAGAAGTAAGATGGAAGAGGCGGGTGTCGCTTTTAACGAAGTAAATCCTGAACCTTTCATCGAAGCCACTTCATCCGTTTATGACCAGTGGGCAGAAGAGTACCCAGAATTGGTCGAGATGGTCGTCAATGCGGCTCAGCGTGAAGCGCAATAAAGGAAGGGGCTTTTCATGACGCTCTCAACAGAGAGCCGCAGCAGTGAAGTGGGCGAGCCCACTTCACTGCTAGTGAGCTCAAAGCGTGTGATTTATCACATCTTCAAATGGGTATCCATCGTCGCCGTTGTGACTATCTTCGTGTCGCTATTACTGGGTGTGGTGGTTCGCTATGTGTTTTCTACCAACTTGGGCTGGGTAGCGGAAGTGCCCAACTTGGTTTTTCCCTGGTTAACCATGTGCGCCATCGTCGCCGCTGCGGCAAGAAACGAGCATATTGGCGTCGAGCTGGTAGTCGAAAAGCTGCCAAGACTACCGAAGAAGTTAGTGGTGTTGGCCGTCAACCTAATAGCAATGATCGCTTTTGGCTTCATGGCCGTTAACGGATTGGATGTCGTTGAAATTGCAGGCTCCCAGCGATTGCCGATAACCCGGATTGGTATGTCCTGGGCTTATTGGTCAGTCGTCGTTGGTTTTATGGGGTTAGCTGTTATTTCGTTCATCAACATCGCAATGGTGCTCACCGGGGGAGATCAATCCTCTGAACCTCAAGTTTCTCACGGGGAGGAAGGGATATGACGGCCCAGATGCTCATTGGCTTTGTCTTGTTGCTGTTAATGGCGATGCCGGTTGGTTACTCGCTGGTTATAAGCGGTTGGGCGGCACTATCCGTTTTTGGCCCTATGCCATCTAGTATGGCGGTTATGAAGATCTTTCAACCGACGCAAAGTTTCCCGCTGCTGGCGATACCCTTTTTTATACTCTCTGGTGGGCTGATGATGTCTGGCAAGCTAGGACAGAAGCTAGTGAGTTTAGCCTCCATGTTGGTGGGTAAATATCACGGCGGGCTTGGTCAGGTCACCGTGGTGGGCTCAACTGTCTTCGGTGGGGTCTCAGGGTCTTCGGTAGCGGAGGCGTCCGCACTGGGTTCCATGCTTATCCCGTGGCAAAAGAGAGAGGGGTATCCTGGCGCTTTCGGTGCTGCTGTTACCTCAGCCTCGTCTGTGATTGCTGGCCTGATGCCGCCTTCTATCCCGCTCATTTTGTTTGCTACTGTCTCTAACACCTCCATTGCATCACTGTTCATTGCCGCTGTAATTCCAGCGTTAATGCTTGCGGGTGGCATGATGCTGGCCTGCAATATCATTGGCAGACGTCGTGGGTTCCCCCGTCTTACACTCAAGTATACGAGCGCTGAAATAAAAAACACGCTGTTCACCGCACTGCCAGCGTTGCTGATGCCGGTATTTATCGTTGTGTTACTACGAGCGGGGATTGCCACACCCACAGAGGTGAGTGTCATTGCCGTTGCCTATGCGCTGGTGGTCAGTACGGTTATTTATCGGGATCTGACGGCTGAACGCGTCATGAGTGCGCTGGTCAACACAGTGATTACCACTGGCATTGTGATGCTCATCATCGCGGCGGCCAACATCATTGCTTACATTCTGACGTCAGGCGGTGTCCCACAGGCCGTCGCTCAATGGGCTGTCGAGTATCTAAAACACCCTATCTTGATCATTTTGGCGATCAACTTGCTGATGCTCTTTATCGGCATGTTCCTCGATTTGCCCGCTGCCATCCTATTGTTGGGGCCAACGCTGGTCTCCATCGCCAACGCGATTGGGCTAGATCTGGTGCAGCTTGGCATCATCATGTGCGTGAACCTCAGCATTGGTCTGTTCACACCTCCCATCGGTACCACTCTGTTTGTCTCTTCTGCTATTGCCCGTGAACGTATTGGCGCCGTGGTAAAGGAGCTGGGGCCTTTCTATTTGGTGGCCATTGTCGTGTTGCTGCTGGTCTCCTACGTGCCAGCGCTGATTATTTACTGAGGTGGTTATGCAAACTATCGCATTTGCAGGGCTTGGCGCCATGGGATGGCCTATGGCAACCCGGTTGAAAGAAGGTGGTTTCCAGGTGCTGGGTATGGATGCCGTTGAGTCAACGGAAACGGCTTTCAACGACCAGGTGATATCTCCCGAGCAAAAGCAGCGCGGACTGACCCGTTGCGAAGCACTTTTTATCATGGTGGTAAATGCAGATCAGGTGCGTTCTGTACTGTTTGGTACCAACAGTATTGAGTCGCTTAGGCAAGGTGCCTGTGTTGTCCAAATGTCGACCATTGCCCCGGGTGATGCGGCGGCTATCTCACAAGAAGTCGCGGCGATTAGGCCTGACCTTTACTTCATCGATGCCCCGGTGTCAGGTGGAGTGGTAGGTGCCGAGGCGGGTGAACTCACTATTATGGCAGCGGGCACCCAAGACGCTTTGTCGAAATGCCGTCAAGCGTTTGAAGTGTTGAGCAAAGTTGTATTTGAAGCTGGGGAGCGGCCGGGGCAGGGCGCGGCGATGAAGGCGGTTAATCAACTGCTATGCGGCGTGCACATTGCCGCCGCTGCAGAAGCGTTGGCACTGGCAGAGAAGAGCGGTATTAATGCCTCAACGATACTAACGCTGTTACAGGGCTCATCAGCTTCCAGTTGGATGCTGAAGGATCGTGGCCCTCGGATGATCGCTGAGCCGAGTGATATCACCAGTGTGGTCGATATTTTCTGCAAAGACATGGGCATTGTCTGCGACTCAGCCAAGGCCTCCAAGGCATTTACGCCACTGGCAGAAACCGCGCGTCAGCTATTTGTTGCCAGCGCTGAGCGAGGAGAGGGCAAGTTAGATGACAGCCAGCTGATTCGCACTTACCGACTGCTTAATGGAACGGCCTAAGGGGACACTATGCCCAGTTTTATATCTGTCAGTACCGCGGCTTACGACGGCTATGATTTTGATGTGATTCTGCCATCGCTAGCGCGGTGTGGCATAAGGAATGTGGAGTTTGCCTTTATCGATGGTTATGTAGAGGCCTTTACCGACAGCGATTTTACTGATGCTTTCGCAGCTGAGCTAAAAAGTGAAATGCAGCGCCTTGGCCAGCAGTGCCGCTATTTTTCCGGCCATATTGATTTGGGCATTGAAAACGCAGTCGCCAGGCTTGAAGCACGCTGTCGTTTTGCTGCGTCGTTAGGGGCCTCCTGTGTAATTACTAACGCTGCCACGCGCGAGCGCGCAGGCACCTTCTTTGCCCAGGCCGATACCCTGGCTGCAATTGCTCACAACTATGGTGTGCGCATTCTGCTTGAGAATCCCGGCAACGGCGTTCCCAACTTACTCGACCATGCCAGTGACGCGCCGGGCTTGCTTAAACAGCTGGACGCTCAGGCCTTCGGTATTAATTACGATATCGGCAATCTGTTAGCCCACTGCCCCGCTCGAGAACCGCTTGAAGATGCCCGTGCGGCGATGAATGTTGCCGACCATTTTCATCTTAAACCCTGTGTGCGCCGCGAGGATGGTATCGATTTCGTTCCATTGGGAGCAGGGGATGTGAATGACACTGCGCTAGCGGAGGAGCTTCTTCGCCAGAATAAGCCGTTTTCACTCGAGCTTCCATTCCGCCTTCATCGCGATGCCAATGCTCAACCTTGGCGCGATGAGCAACCACTGTCACTCGATGTCATCGAGTGGCGTATTTCCCGCTCTCTTATGAAGCTGGAGTCTCTTGACAAACAATTTACGACAAATCAATAAAAGGAGAACGTTATGCTACTTAAAGACAAGGTTTGTATCGTCACAGGCGCGGCAGGTGAGAAAGGCATTGGCTTGAGAACCGCGAAGCTCTTCTATGAAAACGGAGCTTCAATCGTCATTTCCGATATCAATCAGCAGGCTTGCGATCAGGTGCGCAGCGAGTTTGACCCTGAGCGCTCGCTAGTAGTGGTTGGAAACGTAGCGAACCGTGATGATTGCTTCAATTTAGCGAAGGCAGTCACGGATAAATTTGGCCGCATTGATGTGCTCATCAATAACGCTGGTATTACTCAGCCAGTGAAGTTCGAAGAGATCTTACCCGAAGACTATGATCGCATTCTGGACGTCAACCTCCGGGGCATGCTCTATATGTCTCAGGCTGTCGTGCCACATATGAAAACGGCGAAGTCAGGCTCAATTATTAATACCTCTTCGGTTTCTGCGCAGCGGGGTGGCGGTATCTTTGGGGGCCCGCACTACAGTGCTGCCAAGGCAGGTATGTTAGGGCTGGGCAAGGCTATGGCACGCGAGCTTGGTGCTTTTGGTATTCGTATTAACTCCGTCACGCCGGGATTAATTGCTACCGATATTACCGCTGGCAAGCTGGACGACCAGATGAAAGCCAAGATTTTAGAGGGCATCCCGTTGGCACGGATGGGCACTCCTGAAGATGTAGCCAAGGCCTTCCTGTTCTTGGCGAGTGACCTTTCCAGCTACATTACAGGGGCCACCCTGGATGTTAACGGCGGTATGCACATTCATTGATTATGCTAAGCTGCCCCTATACTTACGATACGGTATAGGGGTGGCGCTTGGATGATGTTATGAGTCAGATCGATCCGAATCTTTTGGATAGACTTAAGGAGTTTGTGTCGGTCTCCGAACTGTCTAAAGATGGCCGGTTAAAACTCCCGGCCGAAAGAGCGCTGTGTGAGCATTTTGATATGCATCGTTCGTCGGTTAGGAACGTCCTTTCTTTATTGCAAAGTCTTGGTTTCATCGAACGCAAGCAGGGGAGTGGTACTTTTCTTAAAATGCCCGAGCCTGTTTTTATCCAGCTCTATTTTGAGCTGGCGCTTAAGCTCAACTACATCTCCGTCGATCATCTTGAAACGGCACGTGAGATGTTTGAAAAAGAGATCGTGCAGGCTGCCGCGGTTAACCATCAGCCCCATGAGCTGAAAAGGCTTGAGTTACTCTGCGAAAAAATCGTGACGTCATCCGATGTTCTTGAAGGCATCCAGGCGGATTATGAATTCCATGAGCTTTTGGCCATTATGGCCAAAAATCCTGCCGTATTGATTATTTTCCAAGGGTTATCATCGGTACTGAAAAAAGTGCTTCATCAGCGCAGGATTTTGGCACGGCAATCTAAAGAAGCACACAAGAAAACTAACGAGACGCATATTGCGATTGTCGCTGCCGTCAAAACCCGTGACAGGGAGCTCGCGCGTCAAGCAATGCACGATCACTTTGAGACGTGGAATCAGCAGACGATGCGTAGCTTTCCGAAAGCCGAGGGGGCAGGCATGTTTGCCGAGTAAGTACTGCTGTTCGGCAAGTATCCTAAATGGCGATCAGGCTTCAAAAACGTCTTGATTGAGCCCGGTAGCGAGCAATCATTTAAACTGCCCGCTACCTAAGCGTATCCAGAGGTTAGGAAGTGACCTACCGTAGCCCTTGAATCCTTCGATGATTTTCCAGGGTCATGACCAACGCTTCAGCCGCTTCCTTGCCTTTGGCACGGAAATGATCAAAGAAAAAATCATGGTGGGTGCTGTGTTCATGAAAATGATGAGGCGTTAGCACAACCGAAAGAATGGGGATTTCGGTTTCCAGTTGCGCTTGCATCATGCCTTCAATGACCGCTTGAGCAACAAATTCATGCCGATAGATACCGCCATCAATGACAAAGCCTGCCCCCACAATGGCGCTGTAACGGCCAGTTTTGGCGAGCAGTTTCGCTTGAAGCGGGATTTCGTAAGCCCCTGCGACTTGGAATATCTCGACTTGGTCCGCTGAAAAGCCATGCTCGCCGGTAAGTTGAGCAAGAAAGGCTGTTCTGGCCTGAGTAACAATATCGTGGTGCCAAGACGCTTCGATAAAGGCAACGCGAGGGGATGAAGAAGGTTGGGTCTGATTCATGGTTATCCTTGATGGATTGTTTACCAGAACCAGGGCATGAGGCATCCAATAGCACAGCACCCGCATGCGTTGGAACGCTACGGGTAATATCACTAGGAAACCTTCTCTTTTATCCGGACTATGACCGTCGGCTTCGGGATCTCACCGAATCTGCTGTCCTCAACTGTCGGGTACACCCTTTGGCTGAGCGCTCGTGGGCTTGTCCGCATCTATTAAGATATGGCATTACCACCGGTGGGGACTTACACCCCGCCCTGAGAAAGTTCGCCATTACTGGCGGTGGGTATTATACGCTTGCTGGAGGGCTAACGGATACCGTTAGCATGACAAGAAAAGTTAATTCAGGATCACGGCTAAAAGCCGCTCCCAACCATAGAAGCGGCCCGTCTCCGCCACCCTAAAGCCCAAGTTGCTGGTTCAGTGGTAAACTACGATGCTCTTAGCAGGTTAATTATTATCTCAGGGGGCTGAGTGGTGAGATATAGGGAGGCAGTGTGAAGGGCATCATTCCGAATGCAGGGAGCGCTAAAGCGCTGTCAGTGTCGCTAATCGTTGGCGCCGCGGGTGGCACGCTGTTCCAACTCACCGGTTTGCCCCTGGCCTGGATGCTGGGCCCGCTGATTGCTAACCTGCTGGCCTCTTCACAAGGTGTTAAGGTCTCGGTACCCGAGCCTCTACGTAATGTCTTTTTAGCCGTCATGGGCCTGGTGCTGGGTAGCCAGGTCACGCCGCAGTTGGCGCATCGTGTGCTGGATTGGCCTGTTTCTGCCGCGCTATTGCTGCTGGGAGTGGCCGCTTCCACCGCGGTGGCTGCTGCCTGGTATCGGCGTTGCGGGTTTGATCCGGTTAGCGCTTGGTTTGGTGCCTCGCCTGGTGCTATGACGGCGATGATCCTGCTGGGTGAAAAGTGCGGCGGCGACCCCCAGCGTATCGCAGTGGCGCAGTCGCTGCGGATCATTTTAGTGATTCTGGTGTTGCCGCCGCTGTTTTGGGCCTATGAGGGTGGTGGCGAGGGCATCGGCCCTGTACAAAGTGGCTTGGAACATGGCTGGATGCTACTGATGATCCCGTTACTGTTGCCTCTGGGCCGATGGCTGCGCATTCCTAGCCCCGCTTTACTGGCGCCACTGCTGGTCGCTGCTCTATTATCCGGTGTTGATATTGCCAGCCTTGCACTACCGGAGTGGGGAATGAACCTGATGCTGTGGGTGCTGGGTAGCGCCATTGGTTCGCGCTTTCAGGGTATGACACGTCAGCTCTTTGGGCGCTATTTATGCCAGTCTGGCGTGGCGACACTGTTAGCGTTGCTTGTGCTGGCGCTATTTGCCGAGCTAATTCATCAGTTGCTAGGTGTCGGGCGGGATGTGGCGCTACTGGCGCTGGCACCGGGCGGTATTGGCGAAATGGCCATTTTGGCCGTGGCGTTAAATATTGATCCGGTATTTGTCGCCTTTCATCACCTGTTGCGTATGGTGACGCTGATGATTATTGCACCGTTCTGGGCGCGTTGGCTGCTGCGCCACTCCCATCCTTCATGACATTTTAACGACATCTACCCTCTGCACACTTACACATAACAAATTAAAGACCGTTAATACCAACGCCAGTAACGTAAGGAAGCCTCATGCTATCGCGTGTTTTACAGCCGTTATTTCGTTACTTTGAAACGCGGGTTAACCCCTATCCAGAAGGTAAGGTGGAAACGCCGCCCAAAGGGTTAATGCCCTTTATTGTGCACTTCTCACGGCCGATGTTGCCGCTGTTACTGCTTATGACGCTGTTTACAGCGCTAGTGTCGGCAGCGGAAGTGGTTTTTTTTAGCTACATGGGCCAACTGGTCGATTGGCTGGGCAACGTTGAACGGGCAGGCTTTTGGGCGGATAACGGCCTCTGGCTTGCTGGCCTGGGGTTGCTGCTACTGATCGGTTTGCCACTCTTGGTGCTGATGCAGTCACTTGTCACTCATCAGAGTATTTTCGGTAACTACCCAATGATTGGCCGCTGGTTATCCCACCGCCATATGCTGAGCCAGAGCTTGGCATTTTATCAGGACGAGTTTGCCGGGCGGGTGTCGCAAAAGGTGATGCAAACGGCACTGGCGATCCGCGAGACCGTTACCAAGGTGATGGATCTGCTGGTTTATGCCATCGTCTACTTCACCGGCGCGGCCTATTTGCTGGGCCGGGCAGATCTACTACTGCTGATCCCGCTGGGGCTGTGGTTAGTGGGTTATTTGGGGATCATGCGCTACTTCGTACCGCGCTTGCGGGATGTCTCCATGGCTCAGGCGGACGCCCGCGCCCAGATGACGGGCCGGGTGGTGGACAGCTACAGCAATATCCAAACTATTAAGCTGTTTGCAGATACTGAGCGGGAACAAGGCTACGCCAAGGATGCCATGGAAGGCTTTATGGTCACCGTTCACCGCCAAATGCGCTTGGTGACGATCATGAGCGTGGGGTTGACGCTGCTGAATACGGCGCTGTTGGTGGGCACTGCGGCCATGGCGATCAGCGCCTGGTACACGGAGGCGATTTCGCTAGGCGTGCTGGCGATTGCTATCGCGCTGGTGATGCGCATCCGCTTTATGTCTGACTGGATCTTGTGGGAAGTCGCCGGGCTGTTTGAAAATATCGGCACCGTCCAGGATGGCATGAACACCATCGCTCAGAAGCCCACGATCCACGATGCGCCCAATGCTAAAGCGCTTCAGGTTCCCCATGGCGAAATTGTGTTTGACGCGCTGCGCTTTCAATACGCCCAGGCGAAAGGGGAGAGTAAAAACGTCTTTGATGGACTAAGTCTGACCATCAAGCCCGGCGAGAAAATCGGTCTGATCGGCCGTTCAGGCGCGGGTAAATCGACTCTCGCCAATCTGCTGCTGCGTTTTTACGACGTGCAAGGTGGGCGGATTTTGATCGATGGGCAGAACATTGCCGAGGTGACCCAAACCTCCCTGCGCCACCAGATTGGCATGGTCACCCAGGACACGTCGCTGCTACACCGCTCGCTGCGTGACAACATCCGTTACGGCAGCCCCCACGCCAGCGACGAAGACGTTTGGAACGCAGTGTGCCGCGCCCATGCGGACACCTTTATCAATGATCTGGTCGACCCGAAAGGGCGCCGCGGGTTGGATGCTCATGTGGGCGAGCGCGGTGTGAAGCTTTCCGGCGGCCAGCGCCAGCGGATTGCGATTGCTCGGGTGCTACTCAAAAATGCCCCGATTCTGGTGCTGGACGAGGCCACCTCCGCGCTGGACTCAGAAGTGGAAGCCGCCATTCAAGAACAGCTGGATACCTTGATGGAAGGCAAAACAGTGATTGCCATTGCTCATCGGCTTTCCACCATTGCCATGCTCGACCGGCTGATTGTGGTGGATGAGGGCCGTATCGTCGAAACCGGCTCGCACCAGGAGCTATTGGCGAAAGGGGGTATCTATGCCAGCCTTTGGCAGCGTCAGTCGGGTGGTTTTTTAGGTCACGACCTTGATCTCGAAGAGAGTGCCCTCATCTCAAAATAGACCAGTCGTTTTTTTAACGACATGCGTTCAATAGGAGGTAGTGATGCAAGCCATTCAGCTTCGAGAGCCCGGCGGTTTAGACAAGCTAGAGGTCGTTGAACTAGCGGCCCCAGGTGAGCCTGGCCCTGGCGAAATTAAAGTACGCCTTCATGCAAGTTCCTTGAATTTCCACGACTACGCAGTGGTTGCCGGGATGATCCCGACAGAGCAAAACCGCATTCCCATGTCGGACGGCGCGGGGGTGGTGGAAGCGGTCGGCGAAGGTGTCAGCGAATTCGCCGTTGGCGACCGAGTGGTCTCAACCTTCTTCCCGCACTGGCTGGAAGGCCCGGCGAGAGTGGGCGATTTTCGCACCACGCCGGGCGACGGAGTGGATGGCTACGCGCGTGAGCAGGTGGTGCGCCCGGTCGAGTGGTTTACTCATCAGCCCAAGGGCTATAGCCACGCAGAGTCCGCTACCTTAACCACCGCTGGCTTAACCGCTTGGCGTGCGCTCGTCGTCGATGGCGGTATCAAAGCGGGGGATAGCGTGCTGGTGCTGGGCACTGGTGGGGTATCGATTTTTGCCCTGCAGTTTGCCCGCCTGATGGGCGCGCGGGTCATCGCGACCTCATCATCGAACGAAAAGCTGGCGCGGCTGCGCGAGATGGGCGCCGAGCACACCATCAACTACAAAGAGACGCCTGATTGGGGTAAGCGTGTCAAAGAGCTCACCAACGGCGAAGGCGTTGATCATATCGTCGAAGTGGGCGGCCCTGGTACGCTGCCACAATCCTTTGATGCGATTAAAATCGGCGGGCACATCGCCCTGATTGGCATACTCACCGGCCGTGAAGGTGAGCTGCCTACGGCCAAGTTAATGGCCAAACAGGCGAACTTGAAGGGCTTGATTGTGGGCAGTCGTCGCCAGCAAATAGAGATGATTCGCGCCCTTGAAACCCTTGATATGCATCCGGTCATTGACCGCGAATTCCCGCTTGCCGAGATCGCCGACGCTTTCCGCCATCAGGAGTCTGGCCAGCACTTCGGCAAAATCTGTCTGACGTTTTAAAACAGTTGGCTTACTTTCGAGGAAGTGAGTCATAGACAAACAGTTTGCACGCCTTGCGTATTTGCCGGGCGTGCAAGCGCAGACTATTCTGGTAAACGGCTGTAGACCACGCCCTTTACTTCAAGCTCCAGTATCTCGTCGTAGGGCACCATGACGCCTTCAACGTCACCCGGTGTGCGCTGGCTGTTCTTAATCTCGGTTTCAGGTATCACCTTCACGCCCATCAATCCAACGTGCTGGATTCTGGCACTAAAGCGATTGCCTTCATGCTCAATCAGCAGCCGTTCACCGGCAATACACTTCTCAAGCTTGGCGTGCAGCTCTGCTTCGCTAACGGGGACAACACTCATCGCTTTCTCCTTTTAGCTTCTGCTATTGCTTTCGCAATAAAAAATAGTCCGTTAAGTGCGCTAACTACTGCTTGTAAAGACTTTATTTTAGACCATAAGTTCGTATTGGAGATCAGCTGTTGGGCGCGCCGTGCTAAGGTTGATGTCTACCGCTAGCCAAAAGGGAAATAGTCATGGGGGAGCAACCATCGTGGGTGGATACGCCGCTTTGGGAGGTCGTGGAACTAGATCAATTTCGTACCCCCGAGCAGACCCAGGCGAGCCAGTGGCGACGTTCGTTACGTTCAATCTCAACGTGGTTGGGGGGCAAAAACAGCACTGAGCAGCAGGTGAAAGACGAAAGCGAGCTGCGTGCGCTACCTGAGGTGCGGCTAGCGCATTTAGTGCCGCCTATTGATTGGGCTCCCGCGGCGAGTGCATTGGGGCAGCAGCTAGAAGGCCAGGATGCGCCGGTAACGTTCTTTATTACCACGCCCTACAGCGGCCATGCTTCGGTGGTAACTCATTGGGCTGAAACGCATCAGGTTGCCTGCTTAGCGCCGCCCACGCTTAGCGAAATAGCTGAGGGTAGTACTCAGTGGGTAGAGCAGTGTGTCAATCAACGAGAATGGGCCATTCCCGCTCTGGAACGCTATTTTTTACGCCACACCCAGGGTATTCAGGGCGTTCGGGAGTTTCTTGAGCGTGCTTTAAGTGGACGTTTGGGCAAAGGAGTGATTGGTTGTGACAGCTGTACCTACGCTTTCCTTCAACATGTAATCGGTATTGATGGGGCGCCGGTATTTACCCTTCAATCCATGGAAGGCGAGCAACTGGCACGCTATTTTGCACAAATTGCGACCCATTCGGGGGAGCCACCGCCTGTTTACAGCACGCGAACCGATAAGCAGGTATTGTTCGACTCAGCATCTAATCAAAAGAGTAAGGCGCCTAATAAAGAACTGCAGCGCTTAGCGGCTCACTGCCGCGGCCATATAGGTCTTGCTTGGCACTATTGGCGCGAGCGGCTTCGTGAGCCAAAAGCAGGTGATGACGAGGCCCTGTGGCTAGTGGATGCCCTAGCAGAGGCGGAGCTTGCCGTTGATACCGGGGATATCGCCACGCTGGTGCTACATGCGCTAATGGTTCATGGCGGTCTGGATGACGACTCTTTGGGAGAAGTGCTGCCGTTCTCACACCATGAAGCACTCAATGCCCGTCTAGCCCTGCAGCGCAAAGGCATTGTTTCAAGCTGTGAAGGACGTTGGCAGATTGCACCTTTAAGCTACGCGAGCGTTCGGCAGTTACTAGAGTCGCGAAACTATCTAGTGGATCCTCTCTAAGCAGACCCGCTATAAGTGACAGGCCCGTGGAGGGCGACCCATGGAAGAACAGCAGAAATATGCGCGACTGTTTAACGATATCGATAGCCAAGCGCTGATTACCCTTGGGGTGGTGCTGCTATCAGCCATCGTACTGATTATTGTCAGCCAACGGGGGCTGAGCTGGATCGGCAACCGAATGCATGGTCAAGTTCGCTTTCGTATTTTTGCTCTGGTGCCGATGACGCGCTTGCTGATATTGATTACTGCACTTGCCATCATCGTACCGATTATTATTGAGCCGTCGCTGCGCAATATGGTGACCCTGTTGGGTGCACTGGGCTTAGCCATTGGCTTTGCCATGAAAGATTACGTGAGCAGCTTAATAGCGGGCGTTGTTTCGGCGGTAGAGCTCCCTTATCGACCCGGCGACTGGGTTCAAATTGAAGATACCTACGGCGAAGTCAAACACGTGGGCTTACGCACTGTTGACATCCAAACCCCCGACGATGATTTGGTCTATGTACCGCATTTAAAGCTGTGGGATCACGCCGTTTATAATGCCAACAACGGCGGTACCAGCCTGCAGTGCGTAGCGAGCTTTTATCTTCACCCTGAGCACGAGGCAGGCTGGGTGCGGAAAGCGCTGCGTGACGTAGCGCTGACCAGTGCCTACCTTAAATTCGACCAGCCGATCATTGTGGTGGCTGAGGAGAAGCCCTGGGGCACTCACTACCGCATACGCGCCTATCCGGTGGATCCCCGTCAGCAGTTTCTATTTATTACCGACCTCACCGTACGCGGCAAAACAGTGCTGAGTGCCGCGGGTGTGCAGTCAGCGATGTTGCCACCGGATGCGGCCTTGGATACCCGCAACGCGGTGGGGTCAGTTTACTCAAGAGGTGGTGACTAGCTATCACTCTCTGCGGGCAATTCACCGCTGTGATAGACGTTTTGCACATCGTCCAGCTCATTAAGCATGGCAAGAAACTTTTCAAACATCGCTACGTCATCGCCTTCCACCGGGGTGGTGGTTTGCGGGAGGAACTGAATCTCGTCCGCCTCAAAGTCAATCTCACCGAATGTATCCAGCAGCGCCTGCTTGGCTTTGGCATAGTCGGTGTGCGGAGCGAAAACGGTGATGCGCTCGCCCTCTTGCTCAATGTCGGTGACATCCACATCGGCTTCCATCAGTGCTTCAAGCACAGCCTCTTCATCGCTTCCAGCGAAGGAGAAGATGGCACAGTGGTCAAACATGTGGCTGACGCTGCCGGGAGTGCCGATTTTGCTCTTGGTTTTGGTGAAGCAGCCGCGCACATCGCCAAAGGTGCGGTTGGGGTTGTCTGTAAGGCAGTCGACAATCACCATCACATTGCCGGGGCCGAAGCCTTCGTAACGGGCGGGGGAGAAATCTTCGCCACCGGCGCCACTGGCCTTGTCGAGCGCTTTATCAATCACGTGAGAGGGCACCTGGTCTTTCTTGGCCCGCTCCATTAAGCCGCGCAGCGCCAGATTGCCATTAGGGTCAGTGCCGCCCGCTTTGGCGCAAACGTAAATCTCGCGTCCATATTTGCTGTAGACCTTGGTCTTTGCATCGGCCGTTTTGGCCATGGATTCCTTACGGTTCTGAAAAGCCCTACCCATGTTGCCGTCCTATTTTTTCTAGACCTATATTTTCTATATACCCCGCGCAATGAGCGGCGGGGCGGATGTTTTCAAAAGAGCGAATAAATCGCATAGAGCGAAAAGAGTAAATTTTACCCAACAGCGTACCATGCTAACAGCGTTATTTAAGGCGCTCGCCGAAGCATTGCTTGGCTTAGCGTATACTGACCGCCAGTCCCCTCAGGGTAATATCAACTCTTCAAGGAGAAACAGGCATGCCGTTGACACTCTGGCTATCACTCGCTGCGATTTGTGCCATGGGGGCTATGTCGCCGGGGCCGAGTTTGGCACTGGTGTTGCGCCATACGTTAGGCGGCGGTCGCTTTACCGGGGTGACGGCCGCCATCTTCCATGCTTTTGGTGTGGGCTTCTATGCGCTGCTGACTGTTTGGGGCCTAGGCGCCCTAATCGCCGGTTTTCCGCTGCTGTTCCAATTGATTACCTGGTTCGGCGCGGCTTACCTGGCATGGTTAGGGATTAAGGCGCTGCGCGCTGGTAGAGCCGGTGCTTTAGAGCCCAGTGCTGTCGCCACTAATCCTAGCCAGGCCGCTAAAGAGGGCGTACTGGTGGCATTAGGCAACCCGAAGCTGATTCTGTTCTTTGTTGCACTACTGAGCCAGTTTGTGACCCCGGAGATGAGTGGGGCCGCTAAAGCTATCATTGTATTAACGGCGATGATTATTGACGGGGGCTGGTACGTGTTGGTGGCGGTGGTGCTTTCTCACTCGCAGATTCTGCCCTGGCTGCAGCAGCGTGCCCACTGGATTAACCGCATCACCGGGGTACTTTTAATCGCACTGGCACTGCGTGTGGTTGCCGGGCCGCTGGTGTAAAAAGTCTAGCCGTGGCATGGTGATACCTATGCCGTTTGGGGTTTTGTGGGGCTGAGTGATGCAAATTTATGACAATGACTGCTATACCCACCAAGGGCTGCCGTTTAACTTACGTGCGCTGCGTGGCCAAGTGCTGCTGGTGGTTAACGTTGCCAGCCAGTGTGGTTTTACCCCGCAGCTAAGAGAACTCGAAACCCTTTTTCAGCGCTATCGGGATCGTGGCTTCACTGTACTCGGTTTCCCGTGTAATCAGTTTGGCCGCCAATCACCGGAAAGCGCCCAAGCGTTTTGTCAGTTTGGCGAAAAGCAGTTTGGGGTCAGTTTTCCATTGCTGGAGAAGGTTAAGGTCAATGGCCGTGACGCTCACCCTCTGTTTATCCATCTTAAGCGGGAGGCGCCTGGCGTGCTGGGTACGCAGTTGATCAAGTGGAATTTCACCAAGTTCCTGGTGGGCCGTGATGGCAAGGTGATTGCCCGCTTTGGATCGCGCGACCACGGGCGACCACTACGCCTGGCAGTGGAAGAGGCGCTTGATCAACGCTATCCATAGCGTTGAGGTTGCTAGGCTTTTTCGCCCCGAGAAACGGCCACGCGATTCATTAGCGCGTTCCAGCGGTGTCGCACCATCATGGTGGTTAGCCCTGAAAAAAGCGCCCAACTTTTGCGCCGCCAGCCTTTCAACCGCAGGTTGTGGCTTACCAACTGTTTCATCAGCTTGTAGTCGTCAAATTGTCGCCATTCGCTGGCGATTGAAAGCTGATGACGAGACATCACCGGTGCCATTTCCAGGCGGAACATCCATTCAAGCTCGTTAAGGGTCATATCGTAGCGCTCTATGACCTCGACCATACGCGCGTAATCGCGCTCGCTGGGCTCACGATCCAGCCACAGCGGGGCTAGCGCTAACCAAAGGTCGCCGCGTTCATCTACTAGCTGCTGTGCATTCATGCTCGTCTCTTGGTAAGTCGTTGCTGATATAAGCACCCGCATAAGTACCTACAACATAAGTGCCTACAATAAGTGTCTATATACATGCATAGATGGCTATCGTGACGCGAAAGCGTCGTTAGCTCAAGGGAGAATAATAGCTCAGCGGACAATAGCTTAATAGCGGACAGGGCGCCGCTAGACCGCTAGAATACTCCCTATGAGTCATAACACTGCCATGGCAAAAACGATCTCAAATACTGTGCCAAAAACTTTGGCACAGACTATGGCAAAACGATGTCGCTGGTTATGATGTCAAAAGCGAAATCAATCCGATAACGAGGTTCGATGTGATTATTAAACCCAAAGTGCGCGGCTTTATTTGTACCACTACGCATCCTATTGGCTGCGAGCAGAACGTTCGCGAACAGATTGAAGCGACCCGTGCTCGCGGCTTGGATAAGCAGGCTGGCCCAAAAAAAGTGCTCGTCATTGGGGCTTCAAGTGGCTACGGCTTGGCTGCCCGGATTACCGCGGCGTTTGGCTACGGCGCCGACACCCTGGGTGTGTTCTTTGAAAAGCCCGCCACCGACAAAAAGCCGGGCACCGCGGGTTGGTACAACAGTGCCGCTTTCGATAAGTTCGCCAAGCAGGAAGGGCTGTATAGCAAGTCGATTAATGGCGATGCCTTCTCCCATGAAGCGCGGGAAAAAGCCATTGAATTGATCAAGCAGGACATGGGCGAGATTGACCTGGTGGTCTACTCGCTGGCATCACCCGTTCGCAAACTGCCGGATAGCGGCGAAGTGAAACGCTCAAGCCTTAAGCCAATTGGCGAAACCTACCGTGCCACTGCTATCGATACCAATAAAGATGCGATTATCGAAGCGGAAGTGGAACCTGCTACCCAGCAGGAGATCGACGACACCATTACGGTAATGGGTGGCGAAGATTGGGAACTGTGGATGGACGCGCTTGACCAAGCGGGTGTGCTTGCTAAAGGTGCGCGGAGCGTGGCGTTTAGCTATATCGGCACTGAAATCACCTGGCCGATCTACTGGCACGGTGCGCTGGGTAAAGCCAAAGAAGACCTTGACCGTGCAGCAGCGGCTATCGATGCCAAGCTGAAAGAGAGCGGTGGCGGTGCCAATGTGGCGGTGCTCAAATCGGTGGTCACTCAGGCGAGTGCTGCGATTCCGGTAATGCCGCTGTATATCGCCATGGTCTACCGCATTATGAAAGAGCAAGGCCTGCACGAAGGCACGATTGATCAGTTGAACCGTCTATTCGGCGAGCAGCTCTACTCGGCCAAGGGGCTACGCGGCGAGTTCACTACTGACGACGTTGGACGCCTGCGTTTGGATGACTGGGAGTTGCGCGATGACGTTCAAAAGGCGTGTCAGGATCTTTGGCCGGAAGTCACCACTGAAAACTTATTCGAAATTACCGACTATGCTGGTTATAAGCACGAATTCTTGAAGCTGTTTGGCTTTGAGCGTGATGATGTCGATTACGATGCCGACGTCAATCCAGAGGTGACGTTTGATGTCGTGAATCTGTAAGCCATTCACAGAGGCGGTAGCGCCGCCCAATTCGACCGGAACGCTGGAGGTGTTTATGGATACTAGGGAAAGCAAAACCCCGGAAGAAGAGAAGCAGCATATTATCAATGAGCGGATACCTGAGGATTATGAAACCTCAAAACCGCATCTACAGCCTGAAGCCAAGAAGCGGCCAGACGGGCTGTATAAACTGCTCCCGCTCGTGGTGATCATTCTCGGCGTGATTGTGGTCAGTATCGTCGTGTTAGGCATTATTAACCGGGGCAATTAGTACTTAGCCATGCTCTCTTATTTGCCGGGCCTTGCGCCCGGCAATTTGCATTCATGCGTCACGTTTTTGCTGCAGTGGTCATAACGCTGCCATCCGCTACGCAATTGGGTAAGATGGTCGTTTACCTACGGCGATGGCGGTTTTTCATGCAGCGTTTCACGCATCTTTTCAAGCAGCTCAATCAGTTATCATGCAGCCTAACCCGTTAGCCTCACAGGCAGCGCCGCCCCGTCGACGGGTGGCCTTTCTGCTGTTGCCGGGGTTTTCGTTACTGACCCACGCCAGTGCACTGGAACCGCTGCAAATGGCCAACCAGCTGAGTGGGCAGATGCTTTACCACACCGTCACATTAAGTCTCAATGACGAGCCCGTGCGCAGCGGTGCTCAGCTTTCGCTCATTGCTCAGCACGCCTTAAGTACCGCATTAGGCCCGCTTGACCTGCTGTTGATATGCGCACCAACACCGCTGCCCTATACGTTGCCCGCTAAGCTGAATGAGTGGTTGAGAGGACACCTGGGGCGCGGTGTGGCTCTGGGGGGGCTGGCCGGTGGCACAGAGGTATTGGCACGCTGTGGGTTGCTTGAAGGCTATCGGGCAACGCTCCCCTGGCAGCGTTTTGAAGCGTTTTCCCAGGCCTATCCCCAAGTAACCCTTTCTCAACAGCTGTTTGAAATTGACCGCGACAGGCTGACCTGCGCGGGCGGTACCGCGGCCATGGATCTTATGCTTACGCTGATTGGCCAGCATCACGGCGCGCGTTTGGCGGAGCAGGTGTCGGAGCAGTTTGTCTGTGATCGCATTCGCTTGGCCGATGAGCGCCAACACGTGCCGCTGCGCAGCCGTCTGGGCCATGCGCCACAAAGCCTGGTGGAGGCTGTTACGCTGATGGAAGCCAATATAGAGGAGCCGCTCTCGACCCTGGAGCTTGCCGAGCACCTGGGGATTTCCCGGCGTCAGTTGGAGCGGCTATTTAAGAAGTATCTGCAGGCGGTGCCCAGCCGCTACTACCTCGATTTGCGCTTGCAGGAAGCCCGCAAGCAGCTTAGAGAGAGTGACCGGCCAGTAGGCGATATTGCCTTTGCCACGGGGTTTTCCTCTGGCGCCCACTTCTCTACCGCCTACCGGCACCATTTCGGCATGACACCGCGGGAAGAGCGCCTGGGTTAGAAAAGGATTAGGTTAAGGTATCCACAATGCCGCCTTCCACGCGCAATGCCGCGCCGGTGGTGGCGCTGGCCTGGGGCGAGGCAGCGTAAACGCTCATGCTCGCCACCTCTTCGGGTGTCGCCAAGCGCTGGATGATGGAAGAGGGGCGGTTCTCCTGCACGAAGCGTTCTTCCATCTCTTGCTGAGAAATGCCCTCTTTCTCTGCCATTTCCCCAATCATCTTGAGCACGCCTTCTGAACGGGTCGGCCCGGGGAGAATGGCATTCACGGTGACCTGGGTGCCGCTGAGCACTTTGGCCAGCCCGCGAGAGACGGAGAGCAACGCCGATTTGGTCATGCCGTAATGCACCATCTCGCTAGGGATGTTGATCCCCGACTCGCTGGAGATGAACTGTATGCGGCCCCAATCGCGCTCGCGCATGCCCTGGGCGTAGTGGCGGGAAAGCCGCACCGCGCTCATGATATTAATATCGAAAAATTGCTGCCACGTGGCGTCATCTACATCGAAAAAGTCCTGCGGGCCGAAAATGCCTACGTTATTGATCAGGATATCCGCGCTGGGCTGCTGCTTAATAAGCGTTCGGCAACCTTCAGCAGTGCCGAGATCAGCCGCTACACCCTCTACCTTCGCATTGGGAGTAGCGTTTTTAAGCGCGGCGATGGCGTCATTAACTCGTGCTTGGGTACGTCCTGTCACGACCACGTGAGCGCCAGCATTGGCGAGTCCTTGAGCAATCGCAAAACCGATGCCTGCCGTCGAGCCGGTGATAATGGCGCGTTTGCCGCTTAGATCAATATGCATACGTTGGTCTCCTCTCGTCCTGAGTATTAATACCTCGCTACACAACGGATAGCTTCATAGCTTGCTAATAAGTATGGGGCTCTTTTAGGGTTCTTCAAGGTAGCCACTAGCATCACTAAGCGCCGCTATTCATAATTTGCCGTCCCATTGCTGAAAGCGGTTAAGCTGGTTGGCCCCTTATACTGTTTTCATTCCTTTCCTCCACTGGAGATAGCGTGCCATGAGCCATACCCCAAGCCGTCAAGATTACGACCACTACATGACGCCTAACTACTCCCCGCAGCAGGTCATTCCAGTGCGCGGTGAAGGCAGCCGCTTGTGGGATCAACAGGGCCGGGAATATATCGATTTCGCCGGGGGCATTGCGGTGAACTCCCTGGGCCACTGTCATCCGGTGCTGGTTAACGCGCTCAAAGAGCAGGGCGAAAAGCTTTGGCACCTCTCTAACGTGTATACCAACGAGCCAGCGCTGAATTTGGCCAAGACGCTGGTCGAGCGTACCTTCGCCGATAAGGTGTTCTTATGCTCTTCCGGCGGTGAAGCCAACGAAGCTGCGCTTAAGCTTGCTCGCCGCTGGGCGGTGGATAATTACGGTGAGCAGAAAGATAAAATCATATCGTTCTATCAATCCTTCCACGGCCGCACCTTCTTCACTGTCAGCGTGGGTGGTCAGCCCAAGTACTCCCAGGGCTTTGGCCCGGTGCCGGGCGGTATTCTCCACGCCGATTACAACGACCTAGAAAGCGTGCGCAAGCTGGTGGGCGACGACACCTGCGCGATTATGGTTGAACCCATGCAGGGCGAGGGCGGTATCGTGCCGGGCACCCAAGAATTCCTCCAAGGGCTGCGCGATCTATGCGACGAGCACAATGCGCTGCTGATTTTTGATGAGGTGCAGACCGGCGTTGGTCGTAGCGGCGAACTCTACGCTTATAAGAACTACGGTATCACGCCGGATATTCTTACCAGTGCCAAATCCTTGGGCGGCGGTTTCCCCATAGGTGCTATGTTGGCAATCGACTCGGTGGCCAAATCGCTGGTGGTGGGCACCCACGGTTCTACTTACGGTGGAAACGCGCTGGCATCAGCTGTTGCCCTGGCGGCGGTGGAGCTTATCGATACCCCCGAGGTACTCGAAGGCGTTAAGCATCGCCATGATCTGTTCCGCGAACACTTAGAAACCATCAACCGTAAGCACGGCGTGTTTAAAGAGATTCGCGGTATGGGCTTATTGATCGGTGCCCAGATGTCGGATGCCTATGAGGGCCGTGCTAAAGACATTCTGCCGCTGGCTATTGAAGAGGGTTTGATGGCGCTGATTGCCGGGCCGAACGTGCTGCGCATGGCACCTTCTCTGGTCATCCCAGAAGCGGATATCGCCGAAGGCATGGCTCGCTTAGAGCGCGCGATTGAGCGGTTAGTTGCGAGCGCATGAGAGAGCAACAGGCTGCGTCAATCGTGTTAACTGAAGGGGAGGCGTCGAGGATGCTGGTAGTTCGACCCGTTAAAGCGGCTGACCTGATGGCGCTGGAGCAGCTGGCTGAGCACGCGGTGCCGAGGCTCACCAACTTGCCCGCAAATCGCGAACGGCTCCAGGAGCGTATAGCGCGCTCCCAGGACGCCTTCAACGGCGACGTCGAGTTTCCTGAGGATGAGCACTATACGTTTGTACTCGCCGACGATAGTCGCGAGGAAGTGCTCGGTACGGCCACTATCCGTGCCCAGGCGGGAGCCAATGAGGCTTACTACACCTACCGCCAGGAAACGCTGATTCACGCTTCTCAGCAGTTGAATGTACGTCGCGAAGTTCAGACGTTGGCGCTTTCCCACGAAGTCTCGGACGCCACCCTGCTGTGCGCCTTTTCGCTTAACCCGCGTTATAAAGGCACCAGTGCGGAGAGCCTGCTGCGCCGTGCGCGGCTGATGTTTATCGCCCAGTACCCCGAGCGCTTTTCGCGCATTCTGGCGGTGGCGTTTCCCGGCTATCTGGATGCCCGCAATGAGTCACCGTTCTGGGAGAGCGTCGGGCGGCACTTTTTCGCCCGCAGCTTCCAGGATATGAATCATATTGCCGGGGTACGCTCGAAAAGTTTTATTGCTGAAGTCATGCCCCAGTTTCCGCTCTATTTGCCGCTGCTAACGCCTCAAGCGCGGGCGGCGATTGGCCGGGAACACCCGGCCCACGAAGAGGCGCTGGAGGAGATGCTGGCGGAGGGCTTCGTGCGCTCGCGGCATGTGGATATTTTTGACGCCGGGCCGATCGTCAAAGCCGAGCGCGAGCGGCTGGAAACCTTCCGCAGTGCCGCCTGGCACCCGGTGCGCATTCGTCCTGAACACGCGTTGCCCGATGCCGAGCCAGCACTGGTCGCCAATCAAAAACTGGGCGAGTTCCGCTGTATCGTCGCGCGCTACGCGCTCTCGCCTACGGGCCAGTTGATGCTCTCAGCGGAGCACGCCGAGCGGCTGGGCGTGACCGAAGGGCGAGCGGTATTGGCCGCGCCGCTGACGCTACCCACTGCGGTAGACGCGCTCGATGAAGGAGAAATGTAATGCGCATTCGACCCATTGCCCGTGATGATTTGGATGGGCTTCAGGCGCTTGCGCAGCAGGCGGGCGTTGGCTTTACCTCGCTGCCGGATAACCGCGAGTTTCTAGCCGGCAAGATTGAAGCGGCCGCCAGTGCCTTTGAAGAGCGCACCCCGGTGGATGACCGGCTCTACTTCTTTGTGCTGGAAGATGAGGTAAGCGGCGAACTCGCTGGCTGCTGCGCCATAGAGGGCCAAGTCGGCCGTGAAGTGCCGTTCTACAACTACCGGCTGGGTACCCTGGCACACTCCTCGGTACAGCTGGACCTTCACCGCACTATCGACACGCTGTTTTTAAGCTCCGACCATACCGGTGATGCCGAGGTGTGCTCGCTGTTTCTGCGCCCGGAATACCGCGGCGAAGCCAACAAACATTTGCGCAACGGCGCGTTGCTCTCCAAAGCGCGCTGGCTGTTTATCGCCCAGTTCCGCGACCGCTTCCCCGATAAAGTGCTGGCGGAAATGCGCGGTGTGTTCGACGAGAACAACACCAGTCCCTTCTGGGAGAGCCTGGGCAAACACTTCTTCCCTATGGATTTCAGCGAAGCTGACCGCC
Organism: Halomonas campaniensis; assembly: GCF_002211105.1. Lineage (GTDB taxonomy): Bacteria > Pseudomonadota > Gammaproteobacteria > Pseudomonadales > Halomonadaceae > Vreelandella > Vreelandella campaniensis_A. Next base: position 42,742 of record NZ_JPUA01000012.1, read on the forward strand.
TAACAGGCCTGGGGCAGAAGAGCTTTATTGGCGAGCTGATGCCCAAGTTTCCCATTTACACCACCTTTATGGCCGAAGAGGCGCGTTCCTGCATTGGCCAGGTGCATCGTCACACCCGCCCGGCGCTGGAGATGCTTAAAAAAGAGGGGCTGCGCTGGGAAGGCTATATCGATATTTTCGACGGTGGCCCAACGGTGGAGGCGTACATTGATGACGTACGCGCTATCCGCAACTCACGGCTCTGCCAGGTGGAGATCTCTGCCGCTGCCAGCGAAGAGAGTGTCAGCCGCTGGCTGGCGGCCACCACCCAGATGCTCAACTTTACCGCCAGTTGGGTAGGCCGCGCGCCCAGCGAAGACAACACCATCGTGCTGAGCGAACAAGAAGCGCTGCGCTTAGGCGTTGCCGCCGGCGATACCCTACGGCTACTCGAGACCTAGGCGACGTTTACAGGAGAGTTTTTTATGCACGCCCAACAGCAGCAACTCATCAATGGCGCCTGGGTCGCAGGCGACGCCGAGCCGTTGAGCAAGCACGACCCCGTTTCTGGCAAGTCGCTATGGCAAGCAGCGACGGCTAGCTCAGAACAGGTCACGGCCGCTGTGAAAGCCGCCCGTGGTGCCTTCCCCGGCTGGGCGCGTACACCCTTTGCCGAGCGCCAGGCGCTTGTCGAGCGATTTGCTGAAGTGCTGAAAGCACGCTCTGAAGAACTTGCCGTGGCGATTGCCTCTGAAACCGGCAAACCGCTCTGGGAGGCTCGCACCGAGGCGGGCGCGATGGTGGGTAAGGTGGCGCTCTCTGTAAAAGCGTATAACGAACGCACCGGTGAGCGGGAAAAAGAAGTCGGCAGCGCCAAAGCCGTGCTTCGTCATCGTCCTCATGGTGTGATGGCGGTGTTTGGCCCTTACAACTTCCCTGGCCACCTGCCCAACGGGCATATGGTGCCTGCGCTATTGGCGGGTAACTGTGTGGTCTTCAAACCCAGCGACCAAACCCCGCTGACGGCAGATTTAACGCTGCAGTGCTGGCTGGAAGCTGGGCTTCCCGCAGGCGTTATCAATCTGGTGCAGGGCGGTGTGCCGGTGGGCCAAGCGCTGGCAGGTAACCCCGATATTGATGGTCTACTGTTTACCGGTAGCGCCAAAGTGGGCGGTATGCTGCATCAACAGTTTGCCGGGCAGTTGGATAAAATCCTGGCGCTGGAACTGGGCGGCAATAACCCGTTGGTGGTGAAAGATGTCGACGACGAGCGCGCCGCGGTATTGACCATTCTGCAGTCGGCGTATCTCTCCGGCGGCCAGCGCTGCACCTGCGCGCGGCGCTTAATGGTGCCGGAAGGGGCCGTCGGTGATCGCTTGATCGATGCGCTTTCAGAGGCGATCACCAAGCTACACGTGGCAGGGCAGTTCGAAGAAAATCCTGCGCCGTTCTATGGCGGTTTGGTCAGCGTAGCGGCGGCGGATAGCCTGCTGAAAGCCCAAGAAGAGTTGGAAACCATGGGCGGCACGGTGATCAATCGTATGAAGCGCCTGGAAGAGAACACCAGCCTGTTAAGTCCCGCGCTGATTGATGTGACCGGTCTTGACGTGCCGGACGAGGAGCACTTCGGCCCGCTGCTGAAAATCCACCGCTATCGCGATTGGGATGAAGCGCTTGAGCTTGCCAATAACACCCGCTACGGGCTCTCCGCCGGTTTAATTGGCGGTGATCGAACCGATTGGGATGACTTCCTGCTGCGTATTCGCGCCGGAATCGTCAACTGGAATCGCCAAACCACCGGCGCATCCGGCGATGCACCTTTTGGTGGTGTGGGTGACAGCGGCAATCACCGTCCCAGTGCTTTTTATGCGGCAGACTACTGCGCCTACCCGGTGGCCTCCATGGAAGCTGACAGCCTGGAGATGCCCGAGACCCTGCCGCCGGGAGTGAGTCTATGAGTGCCGCCGATATCAGTAGCGTCAGGGAAGTCAATTTTGACGGCCTGGTCGGCCCAACCCACAACTACTCTGGGTTGGCCGTGGGCAACGTCGCTTCCATGAGCCACGGCGGCCTGGTCTCCAACCCCAAAGAGGGCGCGCTGCAGGGGCTGCTTAAGATGAAGTCGCTGATGGACGCGGGCTACGCCCAGGGCGTTCTGCCGCCCCAACAGCGCCCGGATATTGGCGCACTGCGCGATTTAGGTTTTAGCGGTAGCAACAGTGAGGTATTGGCTCGCGCCGCTCTTGAAGCCCCACAGTTGCTGCGAGCGGTATGTTCGGCCTCCAGTATGTGGACGGCTAACGCGGGTACCATTACCCCCAGCATCGACGCATCAGATAACCGGGTACACTTCACCCCAGCGAATCTGCAATCCAGCTTTCACCGCTACCTGGAGCCGCAAACCACTGGCCGCGTGCTGCAGGCAATTTTCCGCGACGAACAGCACTTCGCCCACCATCCGGTGCTGCCTGCAACCCCAGCCTTTTCCGATGAAGGTGCGGCCAATCACACCCGTTTGTGTGGTGAGCATGGCGAACCAGGCGTTCACCTGTTCGTATATGGCCGCCAAACGTTTGGTGACGTGCGTAGCGGCGATCGCGAACCACAGCGCTACCCCGCCCGGCAAACCCTGGAAGCCAGCCAGGCGGTAGCTCGCCAGCACGGGCTTACCGAAGCGCAAACGGTGTTTGCCCAGCAGCATCCGGACGCCATCGACGCGGGCGTCTTCCATAACGATGTCATTGCCGTAGGTAATGGCCCCGTGCTGCTCTACCACGAAATGGCCTTTCTGAACGAAGAGGGCACCCTGGATGCGCTGCGCGCTAAAATGAGTACACCCCTTATTCCGGTGCGGGTGCCCCTTGAGGCAGTGAGTATGGAAGATGCAGTGGCATCATATCTTTTCAATTCGCAGCTGCTCTCCAACCCGGACGGCACCATGACCCTGGTAGTGCCCGGCGAATGCCAGGAACGCGAAGCGGTATGGAACACTATCCAAAATCACCTGCTAGCAGGTAATAACCCGATCAGTGAAGTGATCGTCAAAGACGTTAAGCAGAGCATGCGCAACGGCGGCGGCCCCGCCTGCCTGCGCCTGCGCGTGGTGCTAACGGACGCCGAACGCGCAGCGCTCACCGGCCGCGTGCTGCTCACCGCTACGCTCTATGATGACCTAACCGCGTGGGTGAATCGCCACTATCGCGACCGGCTGGCCCCGGATGATTTGGCCGATCCACAGCTGGCAGAAGAGTCCCTCACCGCGCTGGATGAACTCACTCAACTGCTGAAAATTGGCCCGGTTTATCCGTTTCAGTTGGGGTAGGGGATAAGTTAAGCAGTAAGATAAAACGCCAAGGTCATGCCTTGGCGTTTCGCATTGATTGGAGCGGTGATTTGAAGAAAGTATTAATGAGTGCCTGCCTGTTGGGGAAAAAGGTTCGCTACGATGGTGGCGCCCTTGCGGTGGCTGATCAGATCGTTGAGCGGTGGCGTTCGGAAGGTCGGATCGTGTCTGTATGCCCTGAAGTTGAGGTGGGAATGAGCATTCCCAGACCACCCGCAGAGATTTTTAAAGGTAGTGGTGAGGGCGTATTAAACGGCGAGCTCGATGTTATCGAAAAAGGCGGAGCCAAGGTAACCAATGACTTTTTAGCGGGTGCCTCTATTGCTTTGAACTTGTGCCGTAAATTCGATATCAGCGTCGCAGTACTTGCTGAATTCAGCCCTTCTTGTGGAAGCTCTGCTATTTATGACGGCAGTTTCTCTGGTAAAAAAGTACCCGGTATGGGAGTGACAGCCGCACTGCTCCGCGAGCATGGCGTTCAAGTGTTTAGTCAGTATGAAATTGAGGCAGCCAATAACGCGCTTATTGGAGAAATTGTCTGAACGCAGCTATAGGATGGAAGATATGTCGCCTATTATTCGGCCTACTGACGACAAGGCGTTCGCGGAAAACATCATTATTCAGAATATGTCAGCCTACTACAATCAGCTTGATATGCGCTGGGATACCGCCCTGTTTGCTAAACAGTGGGGGGAGTTGGACAGCTACGAGTTAATCATAAACTCGTCACGAGTGGGTCTGCTATGCATCAATCACGATGAAAATGCCTACTATATTCGTGAACTACAAATTGATAAGAAGTGGCAGCGCCAAGGCTTGGGTACAACGGCAATTCGATACACGGAGGAAATGGCTAAACAAGCAGGCATTCACTTACTTCGGTTACGTGTGTTTTGTATCAACCCAGCAATAGCGCTATACGAGCATATGGGGTTTCGTATTTGTAAAACTGAAGATAATACTCACTACATGCAGCGGCGCATTTTTTAATGGTAAAAATAAGTCTGTTTAACGGCTACTGGTGAGCCCCTTTACGGGGCGTCTAACCATGATCGTGGTTCTCTTCGTTTAGGCGGTTTTATTAGGCGCTTGTTTGGCTTTGCCAATATTGAGCAGGGCAATACCGGCACCAATTAACAGAGTGCCTAGCAGTAAGCCCTCGGGGGCAGTTTCTTCCTGCAACACTATGGCGACCGGAACGCCTACCACGGCGCCAACGGAACCCAGCAGGCTTAGAAACACCGGGCCGCCACTTTTCTGTAGCAGGAAGAGCAGTAAGAACTGGCCTGCGAAGACCATCGCCTGGAGTGTAATTAGCAAGAACGGTAGGGAGCGTTCTGTCGGAACGTTCAGTGAGAAGCCCGGCAGAAACCCCACACTGAGTAGAATGATGGCCGCGGCGATAAGCATCCCCGGTGCCAGCGCATCGCTGGAGACGCCTTCTGGCCATCGTAAGGTTCGGTAGAGGTTGCCGATAGCCAGCAGAACGGGGCCGATTAAGGCAAGAAAAATCCAGAGATAATTGGCATCCGGCGCGGAAAGCTTATGGAAAGCTAGGGTGACGGCCCCCGCCAGGGCTGATATTACCCCCGCTGCGCGCAACACCTGAAACTGTTCCATTTTTAACGCTAATGCGCCGACGTAGGTGAGTAGCGGTGGAAGGGTGATGATTAATGCTACGAACCCCGCACCCACATGGGGGATAGCTGAGAAAAAAAGCAGGTTGGCACCCGCTACGCCCAGCAGACCTGAAATAGCGTAGTACTCAACGGTGCGGAGGTTTACCGGCGGTAGATTGCCGCGGAAGGCCGCGAGAACCAATAAAATAAGCGCCGCTCCTGAAATTGACCAAAACAGAAAAGCGAGTGCCGGTAGCTGAATGTCACCGGCAAGTTTTGCCAAATTAGTCGATAGACCCAGTAAGGCACCACCGGATAACAGATACACCAGTGGGGCAAGCCAAACTCTTGTGCGTGAGTGGGAGCGGGTAGTGCTTAATAATGTCATTCGCGTAGTTCTCATTGGTACCGTTTCGAAAGTGTCTTGATATCAAGTTATGTGCGATTAATCTTGACGTCAAGATAATTAGGCGCAAAATACGCTTATGGATCATGTAGACAACATTCTCAAACAGTGGCGGCAGGAGCGGCCTGACCTTGAAGTAGCCCCGATGGGTACCATCGGGCGGGTCAAACGGCTTAACCACGCTTTAATGCGCGCAATGGAGAAGACCTGGGCGAAATACGGTCTGACTGATGCGAGCTTTGACGTTCTGGCGACCCTTCGTAGAGAGGGGGAGCCCTACGCGCTATCGCCGGGTGATTTAATGACATCCACGATGGTGACCTCAGGCACCATGACTCACCGTATCAACCAGCTGGAAAAGGCGGGGTTGATAAAGCGGGTCAAAAACCCTAATGATGGTCGCGGTTTTTTAATCTCTCTTACTCAATGTGGATTTGAGTTAATCGATGAAGCCGTTGCTGCCCATGTGGAAACCCAGGCGCAGCTGGTCAGCGGCCTGACTGAAGAGCAACGAGCGCAACTCGATGTTCTGCTTAGGCAGTTCTTAGCGGGATTTGAGCAGGAGTGAGGTTTGTCATCGTGGCAAATTCGCCACTATTGAAAAGAGTCACGTCTAGATCTTGTTCCATTTCGCTTAAATACCTGTAAACGTTGGCATGGCTGATACACAGCGCTCGGCTGATGCCGGATAGCGCCTCACCTTTGTAGTCGCGAGGACAATTGCTAGATCGTCCCACCTTATTTGCTGTTCATTCATGCAAGCTGAGTTGTTATTTTTCGCGAATGTTTGAGCGTATTTGAACAGGTTAGTCTGTCGTTGAACCAATCAATAGGGGCAGCGCAGAATGAATGTATTGATCGTCTTGGCTCATCCTGAACGCAAGTCGTTCAATGGCGGCTTGGTGGATGTGGCGGTAAAACAGCTAGAGGACGCGGGTCATCAAGTTGAGGTGGGTGATCTCTATGCTGAACAGTTTGATCCGGTAGAGCACGCTGAGCAATATCCGCATAGCGCCGTGGCGTCGGACTACTTCTATCCCCTCAATGAGCAGCGGGCTCACTATCAGCAAGACACATTACCGCAGGATGTCCAGCGGGAGTTGGCGCGGTTGGAGTGGGCTGACTTGGTGATCTTCCAGTTCCCTTTATGGTGGCACGCCCAGCCCGCTATTTTGAAAGGCTGGTTTGATCGCGTACTGGTATATGGAGGGCGCTACACAAGCCGTATGCGTTACGATCATGGCTACTTTCGTGGCAAACGTGCCATGCTCTCAGTCACCGCTGGCTCTCCTGGAATAGCCTTTCAACCCTTTGGGCGTGCGGGTGATATGGTCGCCTGGCTATGGCCTATGCATGCTTCGCTCTACTATGTTGGCTTTGATGTACTCCCGCCTCAAGTAAGCTATGGCGTGCAGGGCGGTGGTATTGAGTATCAGAAAGAGGATGCTCTGCGGATCCATCTCAATGCCTGTAAAGAGTGCTGGGCCACGCGTCTTGCGCACTGGGAGCGTGAAAAGCCGATACCATTTGCCGGTTGGGAGGATTGGAACAGCGAAGGTGTACTGTGTGAGACAAGCCCTTGGCGCTGGCGGCTAGGCTAAGCACGTATATTTCCTGGCGCCGTGATAAAGGCTCTGTTATCAAATCTTCTGTACACTTTGCGTACACAAAATAACGCCATGAGCGGGAGAGTTAACCGGTATGCCCTTACATTTTCGCTGGTTCAGATTCGATGAGCTTAGCACCCGCGATTTTTATGAGATTGTCAAAGCGCGAGAATCGGTGTTTGTGGTAGAGCAGCAGTGTGCTTATCAGGAAGTGGATGAGCTGGATCCGCTCGCCTGGCATCTCCTGGCCACGGTAGGCGGGAAACTGGCCGCCTATATTCGTCTGCTGGGGCCGGGTGATAAGTTTGCCGAGCCCTCGATTGGTCGGGTGATGACCCTTACCGCCTTCCGCGGACATCAGTATGGGCGTGTGCTGATGAGTGAGGCGATTCGCTTCACCGAACAGACCTACCCTAGTCTCGGCATCAAGATTGGCGCACAGGTCTATCTAACCGCCTTCTATGAATCTTTCGGGTTTAAGGCCGTCAGTGAGTCCTATGATGAAGATGGCATACTGCATGTCGATATGCTGAAACCCGCCGTGTCGGCGTCTAAAAGCCCCTCTGTTAGCTGACGTAGCCGTAGGACGTTTCTTTATGACTGTATCGAATGGTCGTTTTACCGATAGTGAACGGCAAGGGGTTTACCGCGCCATCTTTGAGCGGCGCGACGTGCGCTCACAGTTTTTGCCTGACCCGGTTTCCCCTGATGTGCTGACCCGCCTGCTGGAAGCTGCGCATCATGCGCCTTCTGTGGGATTTATGCAGCCCTGGGATTTCATCGTGATTGAGAGTCGCGACGTCAGGGAGACGGTGCTGGCGATGTTTGAGCAAGAGAACCAGAAGGCCGCCGAGCGCTTTGAAGGTGAGCGTAAAGAGCATTATCGCAGCCTTAAGCTGCAAGGGATTATGGAAAGCCCGCTTAATCTCTGCATTACCTGTGACCGCAGCCGAGGCGGCCCCCATGTGCTAGGGCGCAATAGCATTGTGGAAACCGACCTGTTTAGCACTTGTTTAGCCGTGCAAAACCTCTGGCTGGCAGCGCGGGCGGAAGGGATTGGCGTTGGTTGGGTGAGTATTCTTGACCAGGAGCAGCTGAGCACTGCGTTAAATCTGCCTGAGCACGTTTACCCGCTGGCTTATCTCTGCCTTGGCTACGTGAGTGAGTTTTTAGATCAGCCAGAGCTTGAAGCGCAAGGCTGGCGTTCCCGCCTGCCTTTAAGTGACTTGGTGCATGGCGATAAGTGGGGGCAGCCGTTTAGCAGTGGGTTGTGAGCACGCTTCTATAGGAAGGGCCTGCTTGCTGTGCCCAGTCCATCTGCCCATTGCTTACGGCGTTGGCTTTTATTTGCGTACATGCGCTCGTCTGCCAACGCAAACACCTGTTGGGCGGGAACTTCACTGGAGCTGGCGCAGCCTATGCTCACATGAAGCATGAGTTCTTCATGTTCACCGCTGGCGGTGTCGATAGTGCAGCGCTGTTCAGGCAAGTTTTCCTGGATCAAGTTGGCCATACGCCTAGCTGCCGTTAGGTCGGCAGAGGGGAACAGAATGACGAATTCATCGCCACCGTAGCGAGCCAGTATGTCGCTGTCTCTGCAGTGAAATTGCAGGTACTGGGCAACGCAGGCAATTAGTTGGTCGCCTGCCACGTGCCCATAATGGTCGTTTACGTCCTTGAGCCTATCGACATCCAACATCAGCACCGCAAAATCCAGGTTTGGCGTCTGCACCTTGCCCTGAATACTCATCTGCAGCGCTGATTCCAAAAAACCTCGGTTATAAAGCCCGGTGAGTCCGTCACGCTCAGCCGTTTTCTTCAGTTCCAAATGCAGCAATTTATTCTCGGTAGCTGCCGCCAGCTGGTCGGCAAACAGAGACAGTATTTGCTTCAAACCGTCGTCCCGGCTGGGAGCTTTCACAATCAGCCAGCCTTCATACATGCTTAGTCGGCCCGCCATCGACGCGACATACAGATTCTCGCCTTTATCTGTTTGTGGCAGTGTGGTTGGATCTCCTCCTTGCCCATGAACGTTTGTTAATAAAAATCTTAGGCGTTTTTCATCCTCTGAGCTTAGCCCTGCCACCGCTGCGAAGCGTGTCACTTCTGAACGCTGCCGTTCTTGTAAAAAAACCGCAAATCCGTAGTCGGGGAAGTGGGTCTGTAGGTGGTTTAAGGAGTCAACCAGCAGAGTATGGATATTGGTCGCGCGATTTGCGACGGCTCCTAGATCAAGCAGGGCGTGGAAGACTCTGTTTTGAAACCTTATCTCGCCTATGCTGCGGCCAATCTTGCGATTCTGACTGTAGGTGACGCGGCCAATGGTTAGAAAATAGACCACTGCCCCGGCCCATTGGTAGATGTCTAAACGGTTGCTTACATAGGGACGAAAAGTGAACCCCGTTAGGGCGCTTCCAAACAAAGCTGCAAGAATGAAAAGTCCGGCTGCAATAAGCATTTTCCGCACTCCACCGACCACCAAATTATTCATCAAACAGGCAAGCCCAATGGTGATGGTCGCTAAAACGTAAAAATCCAGTACGCTGCACCAAAAACCAAATAGCAGGCTGTCAAAGAGGAGGTTTCTGAACTCGGCACGCTTGGAGTTCTGGGCGTGTGCTGCAAGCGCATAGGCAACGCCGGGCCATAGTAGTAGCAACATCCCGGGTAGAATAAGCGTCCAGCCGCTGCCTTCTACAACGGCGATCCATACGGTTAGCCCGAAGGTATGGCAAAAGGCAAAAATGCGTGGGGCAATTATTGCCAATGCAAGACGGTGTGGGCGTCTCAAAGAAGGTTGCATTCGTGAGTCTTTATTTAACGTTATTTGACCAACAGACTAGCACCTAAGTGGCTAAGAAGCCCTATCCTGGCGTCAGACGAATAGTGCGTTTCATTCTCATAAGTTGCAGACAGTGTCAGGGCGTATCGATTGGATATGATGAAGCTGTCTCGCAACTGGCCAGTAAATGGTTGGCGTGCTCGCGAAGTGCCGCTTTGAGGCCATCTGGCTTGAGAACGGTAAATCGAAACGGGAGCTGTGCCAGCCAATAGGCAAACCACTCGAAGCTGTCGGTTCGGGTGGTGAGCAGTAATCCACCGTCAACCTCCTCAAACGGGCCTGTACAGAAAAATCGGTTCTCAACGTCAGCGGACACGGCATGATCGATGTGTAGCACCAGTGATACTTCATGAGTTGGCCCCCAGGAGCTGAGGCTTTCGCTCAAAAAATCGGCTGCATTGAAGTGAGCGGGTCGTATGAAAGTAGCATCGAGCAGGTGGACACCGCTGATACGATCCAGCCTAAATGAGCGCATGGCGCCCCTCAGGTGGCAAAAACCAACGGCATACCACCGGCCCTGTTGGAAAACCAGTCCGTAGGGGTCGATCCGACGCTCAATCTGATCGTGCTGCGGAGAGTGGTAGATCAGCCCGACGGTTCGCATGGCTTCAGTGGCTTTCGTCAGCGTCTCAAGTGCACGGTCATCACGGCTGGGTTCACGCCGGGGTAATATCACCTGAGTGGTCTCACTGATACCGCGCACCCGTCTTTTTAACTTCGCAGGCATCACTCGTTCGAGCTTTGCTTGCACGCTGGCAATGGCAGGCGCTGCGTTCGTCATACCCAGCTGGCTGGCGGCCACTAAGCCTAGAGAAACGGCGAACGTCTCTTCGTCGGTAAACATCATCGGTGGCAGCTTGAAGCCAGCCACCAGTCGATAGCCACCGTAGCGCCCCTGTTCGGTCACTATCGGCACACCTATATCTTCCAGCGCCGTAATGTAACGCCGTATAGTACGTCGATCCACGCCCAGGCGTTCGGCCAACTCTGCGCCGCCCATCTGACCATTAGCCTGCAGCAACTCAAGCACCGCAAGTATGCGTGTTGTGGGGCCTGCCATTAGCGCCTCCTTCCTCAAGCCATCGTTAAAGTCTTGCAGAAAAATGCATTGTTGCTTTTATTTAGGACGGATTATCACCTATTAACACACTAATCTGATCTGGCAGTACCTTATGTCACCGAAAAATTGACTGAAAAAGGAGCCTAATATGTCAGAGCTAACGTTTTACACTCACCCTATGTCTCGCGGGCGCGTGGTGCGCTGGATGCTGGAAGAAGTAGGCATAGCCTACTCGGTAAAGGCGATGGAGTTCGGCCCCGAGATGAAAACCGAAGACTACTTGGCCATCAACCCCATGGGGAAAGTGCCTGCCATCAAACATGGCAACACTGTGGTGACGGAAGTAGCGGCTATCTGCGCGTACCTGGCAGATCAGTTTCCAGATAAAAAGCTGTCACCGTCCCCGCAATCTCCCGAACGTGGCGTTTACTATCGCTGGCTGTTTTTTATGGCGGGCCCGTTCGAAATGGCCACCAGCGCCATGACTTATGATTGGAAAATCGACAGCAGCAACGCACAGGCTGTCGGCTGTGGACAAGTGGAAGACAGTATCAATACGCTTGAAAAAGCACTCACTGAAAATGCTTATATCTGCGGCGATCAGTTTACTGCGGCAGATATCTTGGTTAGTAGTTATCTCTGGTGGGAAACGATGCAGAAGAACATCCCGCCCAACGAGGTGTTCAAGCAGTACATTGAGCGCATGGAAAGCAGGCCAGCAGCCAAGCGTGCCAATGAGTTGGATGATGAACTGGCTAAGCACTTAAAGCCTGTGACCGCCTGATGAATTGACTGTGTTGCTGCCCAGCCCTTAAGCGAACAGGGCTTGCAAGGTGAGATTAGCCCTACCTGGTTGCAGTTTTTTTGACAGCGCATGGCGGTGAGATCTCTGGCTAGCGGCGTGTGCAGGAGGTATCGGCGCTAGCCAGCCTACCCATATATCGCTACTGTATTTGCTTGTGCTAAATAAGACAGGCGCCACTTATGCAATGCGATATCATTCTCCAGCGGCTAAGAGCCGACGATCCTAACGCTGAAATAGTCGCGGGCTGGACATTTGAGTCCTGGGGGCATTTGCACCCAGGCTTAACGCTGGAAGAGGCTATTGAGCGTTTCAAGGCCGAATGTGGCCAGGGCGGTGTGCCCTCAATCTTTGTGGCGATGCAAGGCGAAACCCCTGTGGGAACCGCCAGCCTCATTGCTGATGATATGAGTATTCGCCGCGAATTTACCCCCTGGCTGGCCTCCGTATTCGTTGTGCCTGAATGGCGGGGGCAGGGTATTGCCTCTGCATTGGTGCGCCGGATAGAAGCCGAAGCAGCTACGCATGGCTTTGAGCGCTTCTATCTCTATACACCTGATCAACAGGCGCTTTATCGACGGCTGGGGTGGCAGGCGTTAGAAAGCCTTGAGTACCGGGGCGAGACCGTCACAGTGATGTCACGGCAGTTGGGGCTTTAAGGGGCACTTATGATCAGTGGCCGCGCATTACGCTATTTCGATACTGTGGCCCAGTGTCGTTCGCTGCGCCAAGCCGCTGCCCAGCTGCATATCGCCCCCACGGCGATTAGCCGCCAGATCGATTTACTCGAACACCAGCTTGGCGCACCGCTCATTGAGCGCGGCCCCAACGGCATTAGCCTGACGGCGGCCGGGGAGTTGTTAGCTGCCCAGGCGCAGCGTACTCTCCGAGACCTAGAGCGGGTTCAGGAACATATTGCCGATTTGAAGGGCTTGCGAACTGGTAGGGTCAGTTTGCAGGTGGCGGAAGGCGTTGTGGCTGGCCTGTTAGCCCCAGCGTTAGCCAAGATGGGGCAGCGCTATCCTCATTTGAGTTTTGATATCGGAATCGCCAGCGCCAGCCAAATGGTGGAGGCACTGCGCCGAGGCGATGCGGATATTGGCCTGTCGTTCTTTATGCCCCGCCATGATGACATTGTGCCTTTTGCCAGCGCCGAGTTACATCACCATGCCGTGATAGCCCCGAATCATCCCCTGGCCTCAGCTACTGAGGTAAGCCTTCACACCTTGGCAGAGCACCGGCTGATTCTGCCTGATGAATCCTATGGTGTGCGCCAAGCGCTGGAACACGCCGCTCATCAGGCTGGCGTTGCTCTGGCCCCTACCTTCAAGACCGCCTCACTGGAAACTCAAAAAGCACTCGCCCTTAACGGCGCGGGCGTTCTGGTATTGCCACCGATGGCGGTAGCTCGGGAGTGCCAATTGGGTCAACTCGTTAGCATTCCCTTATCTCCTTTAGAGCTTGAAGCAGCGCGGGTAGATCTCTGCGTTTATCGCCATCGCCAGCGTAGTTTTGCCACCGAGGCGTGCCTTTCGTTGCTGGCAAGTGCCTTACAAACACTGCAATCTCCGTCATCTTGAAAGATATTGAAAGAAGATCCTGAAAGAATAGAGTGCACACAAAAAGTGGACACGCTGAAGTCAATATTGAAATAGCAGAGTGCGCTATGTGGGTTCATGCTGAGGTTATTGATAGCAACAGTCTGATAACAACAGCAAAAAGGTAATGTGATGCCTGAACTACACCAACTCACCGCCACTCAATTAATTGATGGCTACCGCGCTAAAACGTTTTCCCCTTATGAGCTGGCGGATGCCTTGGTTAAGCATGTAGCCCGGTGGGAGCCGCACATTAACGCGCTGTATGCCTATCAGCCCGATGGCTTCATGCAAGCAGCAGAAGCGTCTACCCAGCGCTGGGCAAAAGGCGAGCCAAGCGGCGCTTTGGATGGTGTCCCGGTCACCCTTAAAGAGTTGATTGCAACGAAAGGTATGCCGGTACCGGTAGGCACCGGTCTGGGAGAGCAGACGGCTGCCACTGAGGATGCCCCACCAGCCGCGCGTCTAGCAGAAGACAACGCCTTGCTGTTGGCAAAAACTACCTGCCCCGATTTTGGCATGCTCTCATCCGGGCTCTCGTCGTTTCATGGTTTAACCCGCAACCCCTGGAACTTAGCCTGTAATACCGGCGGTTCAAGCGCGGGGGCGGGCGCTGCGGCGGCCGCGGGGCTTGGGCCGCTGCATGTGGGCACCGATATTGGTGGCTCGGTACGCCTGCCAGCGGCGTGGTGCGGCGTCATCGGCTTTAAGCCCACCCTAGGCCGGGTACCGATAGACCCTTATTATGTAGGCCGCTGTGCTGGGCCAATGACTCGTAGCGTCGAGGATGCCGCGCTTATGATGATAGCGCTTGCTCGTACGGATCGGCGCGACGCGATGCGCCTGCCGCCGGAAACGGTTGACTGGATGGATCTGGAACTCGACGTTAAAGGTTTGCGAGTGGGTGTGATGATGGAGGCGGGTTGCGGGTTAGCTTTGGATGATGAGATTCGCCACCACGTAGAACAGACCGCAAAGCAGTTGGAAGCCGCTGGGGCAACGCTGGTGCCGCTGGCGCCAGTGCTGACCCGGGAAATGCTGGATGGGCTGGATCACTTCTGGCAAGCCCGACAGTGGAGCGAGCTGTTAAAGCTCTCGCCAGAAGAGCGTGAGCAGGTATTGCCCGCCATTTTAGCCTGGGCCGACGCTGGCGCGCGCTTAAGTGGCGTAGAGGCGGTGCAAGGTTTTCAGCAAACCATGGTGATGCGACGCGCCACCGAAGCCGTGTTTGATAAGGTCGATGCGGTGATGTCACCCACCACACCCAACATTGCCTTTCCGGCCGAGTGGCCATCGCCCACCAACGATCCGCGCCAGCCCTTTGAGCATATTGCCTATACCGTGCCGTGGAATATGGGTGAGCAGCCTGCGATCTCGCTCAATGCGGGATTTAGCCGTGGAGATATGCCCATTGGCGTGCAGTTGGTTGGCCCACGTTTTGCCGATCACTTTGTGCTGAAGCTTGCGCGGCAATTAGAAGCGCGCTTAGCCTTGCCAGCTCGCTGGCCTGCGCTGCCAGACGGTAAATCGGCTGTTCTATAAAATCACTTTTAAAAAACGGTCTTTAAAAACGGTCTTTAAAAACTAAGGGGGAACTCTTATGGGACGTTTGTTGGTGCTGCCTACCTCCCGAGCGGGCTGGGGGCTGTTAATTGCGTTTGTGGCGCTGGTGCTGGCAGGCACATGGCCGGTGATTGGTTTAGTGAACCGGGCCACCTTGGTGATGGGCTTGCCGCTGATAGTTGTGTGGAGCTACCTGGTAATTTTTGCCTGCGTGGTGGTGATGCTGATCGGCAACCGCATTGTGGAGCGAGATGACCATGAATAGCCCCTGGCCACTGTTGATTACCTTGACCTATGTCGCTATCGCCATGGTGATTGGCCTACGCGCCAGGGCAGGGCGCTCCATGAATAGCCTGGAGGAGTGGGGCGTGGCGGGGCGTAGCATGGGGCCGGTGACGCTCTACCTGCTGATCGCCGCCGGTAGTGTAAGTGCTTACACCTTTATGGGCGCACCCGGCTGGGCTTACTCCAAAGGCGTCGCGGTGTTTTATGTGGCGATTTATCTTGCTTACCTGGCGTTGGTGGCGTGGTACTTCGGGCCGAAGGTGTGGCAGTTTGGCGAGCAGTTTGGTCATGTTACCCAGGCAAGCGCCATTTCAGACCGCTACCAAAGCCCCGCGTTGGGTGCGCTGGCGGCGCTCGTGATGGCAATTGGCTCTATTGCCTACGCGGTACTGCAAACCATTGGCTCAGCCTATATTCTGTTTGTGATGAGCGGCGGTTTGATTCCTATTTGGCTAGGTGTCGTGCTGGTACTGGCTTGCATAGCCGTCTATCTCTACGCCAGTGGTCAGCGGGCGATTGGTCGCACCAATGCCTTTCAAGGCGTGTTGATGCTGATAGTGGCTTGGGCCGTTGGCCTTTGGGCCATGCATAGCGCAACCGGTGGCTTAAGTTTCGCTGGGGTATTCGAGCGCATTCAGGCCGAGCATAGTGAGTTTCTCACCCTGCCAGGCGCAGGCGGCGATATGAGCTTTAGTTTCTGGACGACCTCGATCATCGTTTCCATGTTCTCATTTATGCCGCCGGTGTGGACGCAGTGGATGAGTGCGGCTTCGGCACGCACTATCCGTCGTAGCGCGACGTGGCTGCCTACGTATTACGTGGTTATTCTGCCTATGGTCGTTGTAGGCTTTATCGGGATCTTTTCGCTGCCTGACCTGGCCCGAGCAGACACTGTGGTACTTGAGTATGCCATGCAGCACTTGCCGGTAGTATTAGTGGGATTGCTAGGTGCGGGTACCCTGGCGGCCTCAATGTCTTCCAGCGAGCCATTTATTCATTCGGTATCGCTGTCGCTGAGCAAAGATGTTCTTCAGCCGGTGCTAAAGCTCTCTGATGGCGTGACCGGAAAGCTCGCCCGGCTGCTGATTCTGCCCATTATGTTCTTCGTGGTCGCGCCGCTGGCAATTGCCGAGCCCGGCAGTTTGGTGATGATTCTGTTAGTGGGGCTGGGGTTTGCCTCCCAGGTACTGCCTGCCTTTATCGGCATGTTCTTTTGGCCGCGGGCTTCTCGCTTGGGTGTCATGGCGGGCATCGTGGTAGGTTTTTTGATCACCACGGCATTTACTCTCCTTTGGCCACACCCACTGGGTATTCACGCGGGCTTCTGGGGGCTGATGCTCAATCTGCCGGTATTTGTCGCCGTCTCTTTGATGACGCCTGCTACCCACGCTGAGGTGGTGGAGCGTTTCTTCAGAATTGCCGCTCCAAGAGGTTTTACCCAGCGGGGATGTAGAGCTGCGGGGTGAGTGCTGACTTAATCTATTCATGGTTATCGACTACCTTTGTAGCAAAGTGCTTATAGGTACCAGCGCTTCTAATGATACTTGCACCAACAAAGGCAACGTAATGAGCCATGCATTGACTGGACATAACCGCCCTCAGCGGGTGATTGAGGCAACCCAACAGGCAAATAACACCTTGCCAACGGCCACTCGCCAAGCTAAGTACGCCAAAATGGCTGCGTCGCCCTACCGCTTTTTCCGCGGCAGCAATCATCTGTACTGGAATGATGTATGGCACGATTGGCGTTTTGCCCTTTTTGGCGGCTGGCCGGAGACCCAAACCTGGTTGCAGGGCGACGCCCACGTCTATAATTTTGGCGCTTATGGTCATCATGATGATCAAGTGCGCTACGGCATGGATGACTTCGATGATGCGCTGATTGGCGACTACCAATATGACCTGTGGCGGTTGGCTATCAGCGTCGTATTAGATGCTCGTGAAAATGCTGAGCTGGATCCAAAAGCGATTGATAAAGCGCTAAAAAAGTTAATAAAGGGCTATTACCAAACCCTGGCGCACCATGTTGACGGCAAACCTGTTCACGCCGTGACCCTTGATAGCGCCAAAGGCACGCTTAAGCCCTTTATGAGCAAAGTTGCCGATAAGCAGAGCCGTGCGCGCATGCTCGAAAAGTGGACGACCCTGGATGAGCAGAAAGGCCGCCAGTTCACCGAGCGGCCTGGCAAACTGGCTAACCTACCGGCGGATGTGGCCAGCCAGTTGCGCCGCCTAATTGAGCAGGAGTACCAACAAACGCTGCAACAGGCGGTTAAAGAGAGTGATTCCCACCATTTTCGCGTCAAGGATACGGCACGGCGTTTGGATGCAGGCACCGGTTCGTTGGGTGTGGAACGCTATTACGTCTTGATTGAGGGCGGTGTTGAGCACGAGCACGATGACATTATCCTGGATGTCAAAGAGCA
This sequence comes from Halomonas campaniensis, assembly GCF_002211105.1. Classification (GTDB taxonomy): domain Bacteria; phylum Pseudomonadota; class Gammaproteobacteria; order Pseudomonadales; family Halomonadaceae; genus Vreelandella; species Vreelandella campaniensis_A. The sequence goes on from NZ_JPUA01000012.1 coordinate 60,272, forward strand.
GGTGCCTCCAGAAGCATTTCGTTTAATGGATAAACACCAGCAGCAGGCGTGGCGTAAATTGTTTCCTAACGAGGCCATCCGCCATGCAGCTGCTTTCCACGCCATTGCCGAGCACCCGGACGCTTATCTCGGCTGGCTAACCATGAACGGAAAGGTGTTTTCGGTGCGTGAGCGCTCGCCGTTCAAGAAAGACTTTCCGACCCATAAACTTTCGGGCGGTAAGTCATATCGAAAACTGGCCCAGCAGTGGGGAGAAATTCTCGCCCGTGAACATCTGCGCGGTGCCCAGGCGCTTAACCAGGGGGACTCAACACGCTTTGCCAAGGCCGTTGGCCAGCGATTAAAAGGGCGTGAAGAGCTGTTTGTTGAGGTGGTGTCGACACTGGCGGTGGCTTACGCTGACTGCACAGAGCAGGATTATGCGGTGTTTATCGATCATTTTCTGGCCGCGGGTTCTGCTTAATCAGCCAATCGCATGGGCGATTACTGAGGCTGCTGCCTACCGAGCATAAATCCCTGCTCTTCAAGTGTTTCTTCCCAAACGACACAGCGGTTACGGCCGCTGTGCTTGGCTTGATAGAGTGCTTCATCGGCCAGGCGTAGTAATTTCTTAGGGTCTTCAGTGTGATCAGGGTACGTTGCAACCCCGCAGGAGAGGGTGATTCTACGCAGTGGAGTGCCTTGATGGGAAAATGTCTGATGAGCCATGGACGTTAACAGCGCCTTGGCGCGCGTTTCGGCAGCGATTCGAGAAGTGGCGGGCAGTAAGGCAATAAATTCTTCACCCCCAAAGCGACAGATTACGTCCAAATCCCGAAGGTGATGCCGCAACATCAGGGCAATTTCCACCAGCACGGCATCGCCTGCGTCATGACCGAAATCGTCATTGATTCGCTTGAAGTGATCCACATCCATCATCAGCACGGAAAGATAACTGGCATGCTGCTTTACGCGCTGGCACTGGTGTTCGAATGCCATATCGAAATGACGGCGGTTATGCAGGCCTGTTAGCGGATCCTTGCGTGAGAGGCCTTCCAGTTCTTGCACTAACCGGTCAAGGTCGGCGGTTCGCGCTGCAACCTGCTGCTCAAGGGTCTCGTTGGCCATCGCCAACTGCTGCTGTGTATGCCGGTAGTGCCACAGAAAAATAGCCGCGTTAGCTAAAGAAAAAGCCAATGAGCCGTAGCTCAAGGGCACACTGCGCCAGTCCACAAAACCATGGGCGACCACCATGTCAGCCAACAGCAGCGGGGCAAAAAAAGTAAAACTCACTACCAGGAGTCGTTGTTCCAGAGAGAGCCGCTGAAAGCGCATGAGCGCGAGCGCCAACATGATGGGGAGCGTTATCGCCAGCATGACATCGAATACGGGGAAGGTGAGAGAAAGGCTCACCACCCCCAGTTGAACTAAGCCAATCGCAACAATGAGATACGCCAAATGGCTAATCCACAGGCGTGTTATCCAGCGCCTAGCGGCGCCTTCCAGCCAGTGGCTGAGCAGCATTCCTAGTGCCACCGGCAAGGTGTAGTAGCTGCCGGCACGGAGGGTGTCCCAGGCCAGTGGCCCATCGGCAATAAATTGACGAGCAGGCGTCTCAGCCAGCAGCATTAACCCCGATGCGTAGGCAAACAACGCAATAGACCCGAAACCACGACGCTCAGGGCCTATTAACGCGAAAATGGTGGCCAGGATAGCGAGTACCAAGACCAACGCACTGACGCCGAGATCCTGAGCGGAGTCATGAATAACCTGCTTGAGAACGTCAATGCGTTCCATTACCTGTACTTGGCCCCATAAGCCAATACTGGTGTAGTAAGAGTAGAAGCGAAAGGTAAGCGTTTGACCGGCGGCATCGTGTGGGAGATCGATCATGTGCCAGGGCCAGCCTGCAAAATCGCCTTTGCCCTGATCGTCAAACTCACCATATTGATAGATGAGTTCGTCGCCTAGATACACTTGCCCAATCAAATTGATGCTGGTGATAAAGAGGACTGGGTCGCTCCAGTCACCCGCGGGAAGCGTTGTGCGTAACCAGAGGTGTTCGTGCCCATTGCGACCAGGTGGGTTAGAAGGGGAGTCGATCGACTGCCACTCGGTTGAGTCGCTTTGTAGCCATTGAGGGTGGTTATTGCCATCATAAGGAGAGTCGCCCCAGCGATACTCCCAGCTTTGCAGTGGTTGAGGCAGAGCAGCAGCCTGGAGGCCACTGGGAAGCATCACCAGGATGACCAGGAGAAGAAGTAGCTGAGCATAGTGACGTAGGGCAAGCCAACGTGGCAGCATGATGGTCGTACTCACCTCTTGGTTATGATACTTCTACTGGTCAGTGCTTCAACCGGTGTCTACCGATGGGGTGGTGAGCGCAAAAGCAAGCACTTATTTTTGGCGTCAGTTTACGGTGTTAGGTAATGGTGACACCTCCAGCACTCTATAGCGCTCAAAGGTTAAAACGGTATAGCTGGATCTCCCTCGATCCAGCCAAATCGTGCTTTGCACCGCCACTATAAATAGCACTAAGCACTCGCGTATTGAAATAGTACTTTTTAAACGGTCAAGCAGTCATTATTAATCGCTACAACGTTAATTGCCCCCTGCAGCGCCACCGACGATGCCACTGCGAAGGTTGTTATCGCTGCCGTTGCCTCTCTTCAGGTGGTTAGCCACGGTGTCCTCCGGTGACCCAGCCATTTCACGGAACATACCCATAGAGCCAAGCAGGGCAGAGGACTCATAGGGCACAAATACTCGTTCGCCATCTTTTGCCATATTGGGTAGCACCTTGATATAACTCTGCCCCAGCAAGTAGCCCACGACGGTACGTTTGTTCTCTTCGCTATCACCAATAGCACTGAGAACCAGTTTGATGGACTCCTGCTCACCCTGGGCACGCAGGATAGCCGACTCTTTGTCACCCTGAGCGTTAAGGATCGAGGACTCGCGCTGCCCCTGGGCCATGGCGATCGCCGCTGATTTTTCCCCCTCGGCTTCGGTCACGGTGGCGCGGCGCTTGCGCTCGGCGGCCATTTGCAGGCGCATGGCAGTCTCCACCTCTTCCGGCATGGCAATATCCTGCACTTCGACCCGGGAGATTTTGACACCCCACTTGGAGGCAGGCTCTTCCATAGCCGCCTGGATCTCGTTATTCACTTCCGCGCGGGACTCAAACAGTTTATCCAGCTCCATCTTGCCGACCACTGAGCGCAGTGTGGTTTTGGCCAATACTTCTACGGCTTGGCTCATATTTTCTACTTCATAAACGGCCCGCTTAGGGTCGATGATTTGGTAGTAGAGCGCACCGTTGATACGCACGGTGACGTTGTCGGTGGTGACCACCGGCTGACCGGGAAAATCCATCACCGTCTCGCGGCGGTCAATGCGGGTTTCATCGGAGGTAATGGCGGTGTACTCCTCGCCCATTTTGCGATAACGCAGCATGGTGATTGCGCGAGGCTGCTCAATAAACGGAATAATGATGTTAATACCGCTTTCTAACACGCGGTGGAACGAACCAAGGCGTTCAACCACCATCACTTCCGATTGACGAATAATAATCAGACCTTTTGAGATGATCAGTACCGCGATTACGACGATAATAAGGCTTATCAATAAACCTGGGCTTATAGGTAGATCCATGGTTAAGGCTCCTTGCGTTGGGAATTGTCATCTTGCGGGGTGATGTCAGCAGGCTGATGGAGTGTGACCAGCGCAGTGGTTCCTTCAAAACGTCTAAATACGACCGGTGTGCCGGCAGGTAGCTCGGTTTCACCGCTATCAAGCACCCGCACACGGTAGAAGTCGCCGTTGACTTTAATGCCGGTGGCGTCATCAAAATCGCGGCGTAGAGTTGCGTAGCGATTACCTTTTTCCACACCTGTACCTGTTGTGCCATAAGCAACGCCGCGGGGGGAGAAGCGAGGTCGAATGACCATAATGCATATCGGCAGCAGTATCCCGGTAAAAATCCCCATGCTGAGCAGTTGCCAAGGAAGCGTTAACCCTAGCGCAGTAACGGCCGCCGTTAGCGCAGCGGCAATACCCAGCGCGAGTAGCACCATCGCGCCAGAAGTCAGCTCTGCCAGACTCAGCAACAAGGCGAGTACTAGCCAGCTATAGGCTGGGTTCCAGTCCATGGGCTCTCCTATTCATGGCGATGTTCACGTTTGCGCTTAAGCGTAACGCATTTAAGTAGATGGCGTTCAAGATCAGCATTAAATAAGGCCCAGCATTGCTCGTCGAGGTGCTGAGCGGCCAGGAGTGCTATCCTGCCTGCCTTTAACGATAGCGAGTATTAAAGGAGAGGGGCGTGTCGGGCGTTGTTTACTGGCTGGATATGGCGGGTGTCATCGTGTTCGCGCTTTCGGGTGTGATTTTGGCGTGCCGGTCACGTATGGATCCGATAGGTATGCTGGTGCTTGCAGCCGTTACGGGCATTGGTGGAGGGACGCTGAGGGATTTAGTGCTAGGCGTAAGACCGGTTTTTTGGGTGACGGATCCAGCCTACCTGTGGGTGATCTTAGCGACCGTGGGCGTATCGTTGATGGGGTTTCACTATATCCATCGCCTGTCGCGGGGCTTTTTACCGTTTGCCGATGCGTTTGGGTTAGCACTGTTTACGGTGATTGGCACTCATAAAGCATTGCTGCTGGGTACCTCGGGCACAGTGGCGGTGTTAATGGGCATGATGACCGGTGTGGCAGGTGGCATGATTCGTGATGTGCTGGCCCAGCGGGTGCCCATGGTGCTGCGCGAAGAGATTTATGCGACCGCTGCGATGGTGGGGGGAATCGTCTACGTAGCGCTACATGCGCTGGCGGCGCCGTTAACGCTGACCATTGCCGCTTCACTCAGCGTCACCCTTGGGCTGCGTTTGGCGGCTATTCATTGGCGCCTGGCATTGCCGGTGTTTGCCTGGGTCACAGTACCGCCTAAAAACCATGACGAGGCGTCGGCGCCGCTCTCTACCCCGCAAAAGGCCAAAGAGCGGGTGAGGATGATTCGCCGGGAACGCAAAAAACGTTAAGTCTAATTATTAAAGCCTTGGGAGCGGTTTGCTTCACGCCAGCGGTCAAACCAGCGGCGTGGTTGAATAACCCGCAAGGTTGGCTCGCTGTCGTTAAGCTCTACCCCTAACCCAAGCACGCCAAGGCGGGCATAGAGCGCGCCATTGGCACTGCGCTCGGCCAGCGTGACATCCGAAAGGAGCAACAGTGGGCCGCCGGTGAGTGTTAAGTCACTCAGGCTAATTTGCTCGCCGCTGATCGCTAGTTGTGCCGTGCCCTCGATATCGTGAACATTCAACAGTCGTCCTAGCCAGTCGCTGTCCCTTGCCCGGGCGAGGAATAGCCTGGCGAGTAAGCCAGTATCGCGCATCTCAAGTCGGAGCTGGCTAGCGAGGCGAATAGGGTCTTCCCACACTAACTGCGCATCCAACATGGAAAGCGTTACCCACCAACCGGCATCTGCGGAGCCGTTGTCACTCTGGCGGCTTACATTTTCCAAGTGTAGGAAGGAGTCGTTGGCGGTAAAGCGGCGTGTTTCCAGGTCTCCCTCGGTTAGCGCTAGATAAAGGTGCAAGTCGCCGCGTAGCCGCTGATCCAGCAACGCTAACTCTGCGCCAAAAGCGCGTAGGGTGATTTCGCCCTGGGCGTTTAAGCCTTCCAGCAGCCACTCGCTCTCCAGGCTGGCTTGCCCGTCCAGCAACCTGATACCCGCGTTTTCGGGCAGGTAGCGGTTGTAGCGGGTGAAGTCGGGCACTTCGGTAATTGGCAGCGCGATGCGGGTGGTGAAGTGCTCCGGCTGGGGAGATTCAAGCACGTCGCTAAAGTGCTCAGTTTGCGTGGTGAGGGCAAAGTGGCGACCCTCCAGGTGGGGGCTGTTGTCGTCTTGGCGTCTTAACGCGAAGCGGGGGATGCCCAGTGAGAGCTGGGCTTGCTCGGCGCTATCCAATTGGGCGGTGAGTTCACCGCGCCCGGTGGCGAGATAATCTAAAAACGAAACCTCTAGCTGGTCGGCGTTAACCCTCAACCGGGTAGGGGCCAGCAAGCGGTTATCGCGAAAGGCTCCCTGGGCGAAGAGCTGGCCTTCGCCCGCAATCGTCAAACCATGCGCATCAGGCAGGAAAGCATTCAAAAAGCCCAGTTGTTGTACGCTTCCTTCCAGCGAAAACTGCCCGCTCGGTGCGTTACCACGACGTTGAAAACGGCCGTCGGTTAATACCAGTAGACTCGCTAGGCGCTCGCCTGGTTGATCAGCGTCGGCTACTTGCCAATTCAATCGGGTGCCGCTGATATTCAAGGTTGAGCCATCCATTGCCGCCTGCCGAATAGGCAGAAAAAGCTGCATATCACTGGTTAGCGTGCCGACTTGCTCTTCGCTCTGCCAGCGAGTAGTAAGCCGCTCTCCGGCTACATTCACCTCACCGCTGAGCTGCTCGGCGGTGATATCGAGTCGGCCATGGCTCGCGGCTTGCCCGCTAAGCAGTTGCAGCGGTGCCGGGTCGGGTAAAAGGGCGCCTAGGTAGGTTTGTAACACATTAATATTTGGCAGGCGTGCGGATTGCCAACGCAGCGTTGCCGATGCCTCTTCACGCACTTTTTGCGGGTCAATGGGACTGGTGGCGACGATGTTGATGTCGGCTTCGTCAAGCAGCAACCGCTCTTGGTGGTGCAGCGTGGCATCGGCAAAGCTAAGCGTTGCCTCTATGATCTCCTGCGGCGTCAGTTGGGCGTTAAGTGAGCCGCTGCCGTGGGCGATGAAGCCAAGTGTATCGGCGGCCAGTTCTGGCGCTTGAATCGTCAACTTGGCATCATGGGGGCGTGAGTCGCGAATGCTGGCATGGGCCTGAATTTGACCATGACCGGAAAGGTGGATGTTACCTTCATTGTTAACTGGGCTAACGGGAGACTCCGTGCCAGACGCTTCGTTATCAAGAGCGAGGAAGCGATCAAGCATATTCAAGCGCGTGATATCGCCCTTTAACGCAACTGTCGCTGTCGTGGGTAGTGCAAGCTGATCCAAGCGCTGATTGGGAATTTGGGACGCTAAATGAAGGTCGGCATTCTCGGCGTAAGGATGAGTGTCAGCAAGCGTTACATCGTTGAGCTGGGTCGAAAAATGTAGTTGATCACTCTCAACGGCCAAACGAACCTGGCCTTGGCCGGTGGCTGTGTGGCGTGGCGGTGGATCGTCGGCAATTAGCCAGTTTGGTGTGTCAGTGGGTGCACGTAAACGCTGCTCATCGACGGCTAAACGCAGCAAGGGGGCGTTCAGAGTAACGTCGCTACCGGCTTGTAACTTGCCAGCGATGAGCTCTAGTGTTCCCGTCAGTGCCCCGCGGCCCTCCAGGGTTAACCAGGGGAGGGCGTCCAGGTAGGGCATAAAGACATCCCAGGCATCCGCCTGGGCTTCCAACTGCAGCTGTGCGGAGAGCGCTGCCAGCAGGTTGGGGGTCAGCTCGCCGCTGCGTGTGTTGACAGGGGTTATCGTTTTGAGCGTCGCCTCAGCGTTAAGATTGAAAGCGCTTACCAGGGTCGCTTGATCACTTAGGCGAACTAAACGACCATTAGTAATGGCGAGGGAGACGTTAGGGATCGCGAGAGTGTCACGGCTAAGCGTGGTCTCCGCCACCTTCAACTGGCCGTCAGCTTCAAGCGCAATGTCACCAACAGTCAGGCGGCGAATACCCTTTGCATCGAGTGCCTCGATATGCAGCTCGCCGCGCAATAGGGCCAGTAGTGAGAGCGAAAGAGTGGCGCGTTCGGCCTCAATCGAGATGGGCAGTGCTTCATCTTCACGAGCCAGATAGAGCCCCTCGACTTCCCAGCGGCCAGGGTGTCGGCTAGCGCCCTGCTCCCAGCGGATATCGATGCCCTCAAACTGTGAAATGCGCGCTGGCAACCACTGGCTATTAAGCAGCCAATAGCTGCCTGCCACCCAAATAAGGATGATAAACAGTAGGCCAATCAATACCCTCAGCAGCAGGCGAGGTAGGCGATTTTTACGAGTGTTCGCGTCTGGCATAGTGGCTTCCCTAGCAGATAACTCCTGTTGGGGCGTGTTTTATGGCATTATGCGCGGCGTTGGGCAGTGATGGGTTTTCGATTTCAACGCTAGGCAGGCAACAAACGCCATGTTCAAGGATTTTTACACGCAGCGCGGAGAGTATGTAGTAATCTCTGCAGAGCAGGCCAGTCGCTTTGCTAAAGGCGTGGCTGGTGACTACAACCCTATTCATAACCCGGATGCACGCCGCTTTTGTGTGCCCGGTGACTTGCTGTTTGCGCTGGTACTCGCAACGTTTGGGCTATCACGGCAAATGGAGTTTCGCTTCACCAATATGGTGGGAGCCGATACGCCGCTTAAGTTTAGCGAAGCAGACGATGGCACGCTGCACGTCTGCGATGATAGCGGTAAGTGCTACCTGCAGGTGGTGCGCAGCGGCGAAATTACCCGCGATACGGCAGCGGTGGAAGCATTCGCACGCTGTTACGTGGCATTCTCTGGCAAAAATTTCCCCCACTATCTCAAACCTTTGATGGAGCAACATGGGGTGATGTTTAACCCTAAACGTCCTTTGGTTATCTACGACAGCATGGGGTTTTCGCTCGAACGATTGGATGGCTTTTCACCCGGTTTGACGTTGAACCACTCCTCGTTAGAGGTGTATGGCAAGCGCGCCGATGCACTGCTGGATTTCTCGATTGAGTCTGCGGGTGAAGCGGTTGGCGTTGGTTCCAAAAAACTCGTGGTGAGCGGTCTTTGTGATTATGACGCCGATGAAATGGCCGCTATTGTAGAGGAGTTTTATCGTCTCAAGGCCGCCTATGAGACGGCCTAGTGGTCAGTGGGCAGGTATCAACCCGCCAATGGCATCACATCCACCTCAACCTCCAGACGATGTTCACCGCCGCCGTTCATAACGCCTTTGAGCGGGGCGACATCGGCATAGTCCCGACCCCAAGCCAGCACCGGATGCTGCTCACCTGCCACGGTACCGTTGGTGGGGTCGAGGGCCAGCCAGCCCCATTCGGGAATCCAGGTCGCCAGCCACGCATGGGATGCATCTGCGCCTATTAGGCGTGGCTGCCCAGGCGGCGGCTGCGTTTCCAGGTAGCCGCTGACATAGCGGGCGGCGAGGCCTACCGAACGTAGCGCACCAATGGCTAAGTGGGCGAAGTCCTGACACACACCGCGCCGGTTGGCGAGCACCTCGCTTAGCGGCGTCGCTAGTGTGGTAAAGCTTGGGTCATACTCAAAAGTTTGATGAATAAGCGCATTAAGCGCGAGCGCTGCCTCCACTATTGGCCTGCCTGGGGTGAAGCAGCTATGAGCAAAGGTCGCTAATTCATCGTTACGGCGAATAAACGGGGAGTCGAGGCGGTAGAGCTGAAGGTCAAAGCTATTGGTCTGGCTAAGCTGCTGAGCAACGTTTTCCCACGCTGAGGAAGCATGCGGCAACGCTGATAAGGGTTGCGTGCTTAGTGGCGTTATCACCGTGACATCCAGCGTTTTATGAACCTCCTCCATGGCGAAATAGAGCACCCGATTGCCAAATACGTCCCGACGCTCCATCTGCACCTGTGGCGCGGGGCTGATCTTCAGTTCTGAGGCGCCACACTGCTGATGTGGCGTTTTGCGGGGTAGCATCCGCGCTTCGCTATGGCACAGGGTCACGGGGGCGCTGTAGTGGTAACGGGTGGTATGGCGCAACGTGTAGTTCATACATCGGGCTCCATACTGACTAACTGGCGCGGCCGCTCCACGTGGCTGAAATGACTCTGGCTGATGGCTTCAGAAAGCGCACTTAAGGGCTCAATCAGGGCATCCAGCAGTTGTGCCAAGGCATCTTGTGCCTCTGACGTATCGGCCAAGTGGCTTAAGCGATCAATGTCGGCCAGGTGCAGCGCCGCATTGGCTTGTATCAGCAGCCGCCGTTCAGCGTTACGGTAGGGGGATGAACTGCCGGGCAGGCGATCCATCTGCCGCTCAATGCGCTTGAGCATATAGCCCACCGAGCGGGGATTGGTTTCATCGAACAGCAGTAAGTCGAGAATCGCCGTAGGGTGAAGCTCGCTGCGGTAGCGGCGGCGATAGGCGGTAAAGTTATCGGTGGTGGCGAGCACGACTTCCCACAGCGCCAACCCCGGCGAGTGTGGTGCATTGAGGGTAAGCTTGAGCAGCGACAGCAGTCCCAGCACGCGATCCAGAAAGCGGCCAATATCCATAAACCGCCAGCCGTAGTGGTGGGGCATGGTTTCGTTACACAGCCCGAAGAAGGCGGCTAACTGAGCAGACAGCCCTTCACAGGCGCGCCGCGCCGCGCTGGCCCCTAAGCTGGGGTTAAAGGTGGCCATGCGCTGGCGCAGTTGATGCACCACCCGCCAGGAGTCATCGCCCAAGTGGTCGCGCACGCTGCGGGCGTTGCGCATTAACTGTGCAAACAGCGGCTGCAATGCCTGGGGATCCACATTATCAAATTGAGCCAGCAGCGCGGCACGCTTTAGCTCAAAGCCCATCAACGGTGCCTGTAGCCGCTGTTCATCCTCTTCGTTTAGCGTGGTGATATCCAGTGCCAGCAGGAGTTCATCAAGCAGTTGATCGGCGATCTCATCCTGGTCGTACTCCATCAGCCTGAGCAACGCTTCACGTAGCAGTCGCGCACGGGTGTCTAACCGTTCGCCGTAACGGCCGAGCCAGAATAGGCTTTCGGCTACTCGGCTGGGTAGGTCGGTGCCGTCACGGGTGGCCACCACCGGGCCTCTGGCCTGGCGAAGTTGGCTAACATGGGGCTGGGGAGAGGCCGCCGTCACCCACACATCCTTCACGACAGTGCTGCTTAACGATGGCGAGCCAGGTTCGCCGACCCAGGCTAAACCGCCGGGCATTACCTGGTATTCGCTGACTGGACGGCTTTTGGCAGTGGCGCTGTTTTTAGCCGTCGCGCTGCCCGGTGTACGTGTCACAAAACAGCGTAGGTTGAGCCTGGTGGGTTCCAGGCGCTGTAGGTGGCGATCAAAAACTGGCGCAGTGGCCGGCTGAGTCGTGGCATCAGCGCTGGGCAGCAGCAGGGGCTCACCAAGCAGGTGTTCGCACAGCATCGGTAAGTAGTCTGCCAACACCGGCGCTTCCAGAATGCCTACCCCCAAGGCGTTGGATAGCGCCACGCCGCCGGCGCGCATGGCTTGGAGTAGCCCGGGGACGCCCAACTGGGAATCACCCCGCAGCTCTAACGGATCACAGTAAGCGTCGTCGCAGTGGCGCAGTATCACATCCACCGGCTGCAACCCCCCCAGGGTGCGCAGCCATACCTGGGCATCGCGCACTACCAAATCCTGCCCCTCTACCAAGGCAATATTGAGGTAGTTGGCCAAATAGGCGTGCTCAAAATAGCGTGGGCTACCCGGCCCTGGGGTTAATAGAATAAGCGTCGGGTTATCGCGGTGTTGGTAGGCCATCGCAATGAGTGTGCGATGGTGCAGATCAAGAAACCCCGCAAGCCGCTTTAAGGGCGCATTGCGATACATATCCGGCAGCGCGCGGGCCATCAGTATGCGGTTTTCAAGCGCAAACCCAGTACCTGACGGGGCCTGAAGGCGGTCTGCTATCACCCGCCACTGGCCCTGGGTATCCTGAATCACATCCACCCCGTGGGACGTGATCGGCGCGCGATCAGTGGGCAGGGAGCGGTGGCAGGGGAGTAAAAAGTGTGGAGAGGCAAGCAACGCCTGGCTTGGTAAGAGCCCCGTCTCAAAGAGCGTTTTGGGGCCATAAATATCGTCATACAGAGCGCTGAGCAGACGACTGCGCTGGATGAGCCCCGCTTCCAACGCATGCCATTGTGGTTCATCAATCACCCAAGGGAGCGGGTCAAGCCGCCATGAACGCCCCTGGGTTTCATCGTGCATATTAAAAATAACGCCGTTTTCAGCCAACAGACGCTGTATTTCCTCATGCTGTTGCAAGCGCCCCGTGGAGCCCATGCCTTCCAGAGAGTCCAATAAACTCTGCCAACCGGGGCGTAACTGCCCCTGGCCATCGAGCATGGCGTCAAACGTGCCGGGCTGTCCCTTGCCTAGCTGGTGTAAGTAATCCTCAACGAGCCCGTGAGCCACGGGCGCGAGAAGTGAGGTAGAGACAGGGGCCGTCATTATCCTTGTAATCCTGATGGGTAAGGGGCGGATTATCCTGTACCGGGCGTTAAGAGAAAAGCCTTAGCTTTGTTAAAAAACTTTAACTAGGTGTCCAGCGTAGATCGAGGGTCTGCGGCAGTTCCAGACTGGGCGTTTCCAGCTTGGGTACCTGATGGCCATGGCGATGACCGCTGTCACTGAAACGCCCCAGGCGGCGCGCTTCGGCTTCAAACGCATTGACCGGGAAAGTGTCGAAATTGCGCCCTGTGGGGTGCACCACATGGTAGGTGCAACCCGCAACGGAGCGCTGGTTCCAGGTATCGATTACATCAAATACCAGCGGCGCGTGAATGGGAATTTGCGGATGCAGCGCCGAGGGGGGCTGCCAGGCGCGGTAGCGCACCCCGGCCACCGCTTCGCCATTTCTACCGGTGGCGGAAAGGGGCACCCGGCGTCCATTGCAGGTCACTACATAACGGTCACCGCTCATGCCGCTGACTTTGACTTCCAGACGCTCAACCGAGGAGTCCACATAGCGGGCAGTGCCACCAGCCGAGGCTTCTTCGCCCAATACATGCCAGGGTTCAATAGCTTGACGCAGTTCGATATCCAGCATGGGGGTATGCAACCGGCCATGCAGCGGGAAGCGGAACTCCAGGAAGGGGGCAAACCACTCCAGGTCAAAATCAAAGCCGTGGTGGCGAAGATCCCCCAGCACGTCGTCAAGGTCACTCCATAAGTAATGGGGCAGCATCCAGCGATCCTGTAAGGCGCTGCCCCAACGCACCGGCTTTGCCCGGTAGGGCGTTTTCCAGCAGCGCGCTACTAAGGCGCGGATCAGCAGCATCTGCATCAGTCCCATGCGGGCGTGGGGTGGCATCTCAAAACCGCGTAGCTCCAATAAACCGAGGCGACCGCTGTCGCTATCCGGTGAATAGAGCTTGTCGATACAGAACTCGGCGCGGTGGGTATTACCGGTTAGGTCAGTGAGCAGGTGGCGCAGTAAGCGATCCACCAGCCAGGGCTGCACTACTTCTCCTTCAGGCATTTGCTGTAAGGCGATTTCCAGTTCGTAAAGCGCCTCGTGGCGCGCTTCGTCTACCCGCGGCGCCTGACTGGTCGGGCCAATGAACAGGCCTGAAAACAGGTAAGAGAGGCTGGGGTGATGCTGCCAGTAGGTCACTAAACTGGCGAGTAGATCCGGACGGCGCAAAAACGGTGAGTCCTCAGGCGTCAAGCCGCCCAGGGTGACATGGTTGCCGCCGCCTGTACCGGTATGGCGGCCATCGAGCATAAATTTTTCGGTGCCCAGGCGGCTTTTCCTCGCTTCTTCATATAGCCGTTCGGTTTGGGCCACCAGGGTTTGCCAACTGGCGGCGGGCATAATATTCACTTCGATCACGCCTGGGTCGGGGGTGATCATAAAGTTTTCCAGGCGCGGATCCCGGGGCGGCGAGTAGCCTTCTACCATGACCGGGCAAGTGAGGGCTTTGGCGCACTCCTCAATGGTGCTGATCAGGTCGAGGTAGTGCTCCAAGCTGGTCAGCGGTGGCAGAAAAATATGCAGGCGGCCATCGCGGGGCTCCACGCACAGGCTGGTATGAATAACGCCACTCTCCCGGTCGCTATCAGCCCTTGGCTGCTGTTGAACGGCTTCGCCCTCGGGGTGCGTTGAACTAGGGTGGCTCGAGCGCCCCAATCGCTCGGCATCGCTGATATGCAGCTGTTCGGCGTTGCGGCGGGCAACTTCACCATGAATATCACCCAGTTCCGGGCGTGGCGCGAACAGCGATTCAGGCTGGGGCTGCTCTTCAGGATCCGCCCAGGGCAGTGCCGAAAGGGGTAAACGCAGCCCCATGGGGGAGTCGCCGGGCACCAGGAATAAATGGTCGCGCTTGAGTGGCCAGCGGCCGCTCTCCCAGCGGTGGGCTTGGCTGATCGAGTGGCGCAGCGGCAGGGCGTAGCCCACCACTTCATCCAGGCCTTGCTCCAACAAACGGGCTAAGCGCTGGCGTTCGGCGTCATCTTTGAGATTGGCTTCCCGTGGGTCAACATTGACCGGCAGTGACTGCTCTTTCCAGAGGTAGTAGTAGGCATCCTCGAACGCCGGAATCCAGTAGCGTTCCGCCACCCCCAAGCGTTCGCTAAGGGCCTTGGTGAAGCGTCGGGCCATCGCACTGTCAGCGTCCACTTTCGGAGCGCCTTCCATACAGGCCAGCCACTTCGGGTCTCGCCACAGTGGCACGCCATCTTTACGCCAGTAGCAGGCAAGCGCCCAGCGGGGCAACGGTTCACCTGGGTACCACTTGCCTTGCTGTTGCTGAATAGCGCTACCGGGCGCATAGGCGGCTTGCAGGCGGGTTAGCAGCGCCTCAGCGCGCTCGCGCTTATGCTCGCCCAGCGCTTCGGTATTCCACTGCGGGCTCTCCATATCGTCAATAGACACAAAGGTAGGTTCGCCTCCCATGGTGAGGCGCACGTCTTCGTGCAGCAGCTCGGCATCCACTTCGTCGCCCAGGGCGCAAATACGCTGCCACTGCTCGTCACTATAGGGCTTGGTGACCCGCGGGTCTTCGTGGATGCGTTCCACTTCCATGGTCACATCAAAGGTCACTTCACACTTATCCGAAAAGCCGGTAATAGCCGCCGCGCTGCCAGTGGTCGGCGTGGCGGCGAGTGGAATGTGGCCTTCGCCGGCGAACAATCCCGAGGTGGGGTCGAGACCTACCCAGCCAGCGCCGGGCAGGAACACCTCGGTCCAGGCGTGCAGGTCGGTGAAGTCCACTTCGCTGCCGCTGGGCCCATCAAGGGCTTTGACGTCGGGCTTGAGTTGAATGAGGTAGCCGGAGACAAAGCGTGCGGCGAGGCCCAGGTGGCGGAAAATTTGCACTAGCAGCGAAGCGCTGTCGCGGCATGAGCCGCTGGCCAGGGCTAACGTCTCTTCGCAGCTTTGAACGCCGGGCTCCAGGCGTACCAGGTAACCGATGTCGTCCTGGAGGCGCTGATTAAGCGCCACCAGGAAATCAACGGTGGTGGTGGGTTCGCGGGGAACGGCGTTAAGCCACGCCATTAGTCGCGGCCCTGATTCGGTTATTTCCAGATAGGGGCTTAGCTCCTGGCGCAGCGCTTCTGGATAGGCAAAGGGGATTTTTTGCGCAATGTCATCCAGGAAGAAATCGAAGGGGTTGATCACCGTCATCGGCGCAATTAGCTCGACGGCAATGGTTAACTCTTTGCGCGGTTCGGGGAACACTACGCGGGCATTAAAGTTGCCAAACGGATCCTGTTGCCAGTTTAAAAAGTGGTCGTCGCCGGAGAGTTTAAGCGAGTACGCCTCGATATGGGTGCGGCAGTGGGGGGCTGGCCGCAGCCGAATAACGTGGGGCGAAAGACGCACCGGACGGTCAAAGTGGTAGGTCGTACGATGGTACAAGGCAACGCGAATGGTCATGGGCCACCCTCTAAGGAACCGTTATCAACCGGTTTGTCGGCTGGGTTAGGGAATAACCGAACGTTTCGCAAGTATCGTTCCACTTTTACTTTTTTGCAGCCGCTATCTCAACTAAGGCGTTTAACTAAAGTGGAAATCGCTTTGTGCACCAACTTGAAGCTGCTTATGTGCACCATGCCAGAGCGAAAAGGCGTTTCATGTTTCTCCCGGCTCCCTGTCAAGTAGCGTTTGGGTAAGCAAACGTTGAAATATCGCAAAAGATGGTACGTATTTTGCTGTCAATTGTTTGATTGTTTTGCGCGCGGCAGGCCTACACTGAGCATTAAGGAAGTTGCCGCTTCCACCCCAGCGCCAGGAGAGCGCCCATGAGCCAAGTGAATTGGAATAACTATGCGTGTCGTGACTATTACGATGAGCTGATGGCCGCACCCGGTCAGCCACGCGAGTCCGCGGGTGAACTCTGCAACATGTTGGCAAGGTTTAGCGCCGAGGAGTTGGCCGAGCGGAAAACCGCGGCGGAGATCGCGATTCGCACCATGGGAATTACCTTCACGGTTTACTCTGAAGGCGCAATGATCGACCGCGCCTGGCCATTTGATATTGTGCCGCGAATTATACCCGCCAGTGAGTGGCGCAAAACCGAAGCAGGCCTCAAACAGCGGGTGCAGGCGCTGAATCTATTTATTGATGACCTCTACCACGACCAAAAAGTCATTAAGGACAAAGTGCTGCCCGCCGAGGTGCTGGCGCAGTCGGTTAATTTTCGCCCCCAGTGTGTTGGCATTAATCCCCCCCACGGCGTGTGGGCCCACGTGTGCGGTTCAGACCTGGTGCGCGATGGGGATGGCACGCTGTATGTGTTGGAAGATAACTTACGCATTCCTTCCGGCGTCTCCTATATGTTGGAAAACCGTAACGTTACCAAGCGGGTACTGCCGGAGCTGTTTGCCTCTGGAAAAATTCTGCCCGTTGATGATTACGTCGCGCAGCTTTATGACATGCTCGCGGCGATGTCGCCAAGGCCGGGGGATGACCCCCAGGTAGTGGTACTGACCCCAGGGATCTACAACTCCGCCTACTTTGAGCACGCTTACCTTGCCCAGCAAATGGGTGTTGAACTAGTGCAGGGGAGTGACCTGCTAGTCGATGATGACAATGTGGTTTACATGCGCACCGTGGAAGGGCTGCGTCGGGTCGATGTTATTTACCGCCGCGTAGACGATGAGTTCCTCGACCCGGAAGCGTTTAACCCGGAATCCATGCTGGGAGTGGCGGGTTTGATGCGGGCCTGGCGGGCGGGTAAAGTCGCGCTGGCCAATGCACCCGGTGCTGGCGTGGCGGATGACAAGGTCGTTTATGCATTCGTGCCTGCGCTGATTCGCTACTATCTCGACCAGGAGCCGCTGCTGCCCAACGTACCCAGCTATCTGTGTATGTTCGAGGACGACCGACGCTATGTGCTTGATCACCTGGATGAATTGGTAGTGAAGCCGGCCAATGAGTCGGGCGGTTACGGCATGCTCATTGGCCCGCGCTCAACGAAGGAGACCCGGGAAGAGTTTGCCCGCTTGATTAAGGCGAACCCGCGCAACTACATGGCGCAGCCCACCCTGGCACTATCAACTACGCCTACGTTGGCGAATGGTTTACCACAGCCACGGCATGTGGATTTACGCCCCTTCATACTCTCTGGGCCTGAAATTCATGTGACCACCGGGGGGCTTACTCGGGTGGCATTGATTGAGGGGTCGCTGGTGGTGAACTCCTCTCAAGGTGGCGGTAGTAAAGACACCTGGATTGTAGAAACTGACGAAAAGGCGGCAGCGGCCGCGGTGCAAGGAGTCTAACGCCATGCTGTCACGCGTTGCAGAGAACCTCTACTGGATGGCGCGCTATATTGAGCGTGCTGAAGATACCGCGCGTTTGCTGAGCGTCAACAGTCACCTTATGCTCGACTTGCCTGGTCGTCTGCCGCTCGGCTGGGCGCCGCTTATCGAAATGACCGGCAGCCTGGAAACCTTCACAGCGCGACATTCAGACTTCGAAGAGCGCAATGTGGTGCACTTTTTATGCGCCGATACCGACAACGATATTTCGATTATCTCCGCCCTTGCCAGTGCCCGTGAAAACCTGAGAACCACCCGGGATGTGGTGCCCCGGGAGATTTGGGAAGAGGTTAACCAGCTCTATCTGAGCGTGGCCGATCATGCCGAAAATGGCGTGAGTCCACGCCGTCGGGATAGTTTTCTCAAAAGCGTTATCCGAGGCTGCCAAGCGCTGACAGGATTGATTGAAGGTACGCTAAGCCATGGCCCTGCGCGCACTTTCATTGAGCTGGGGCGTCAGTTAGAGCGGGCCGATATGACCACTCGCATTGTTGACGTGCGCTCCGCCAGCCTGCTGCCGCAAAACCCGGAAGAGCTGCTGCCGTTTGAGAACTTGCAATGGATGAGCGTGCTTAAGTCACTCACCGCCTACCAAATGTACCGTCAGCAGGTGCGTTTGCGCGTACGTGGCCCCGATGTGCTGCGCTTTTTGCTACAAGACCCGAACCTGCCTCGCTCGATTGCCTGTAGTCTGGAGACACTGGGCCATGAGCTGACGCTACTGCCGAGACAGGATCGCCCGGCGGCCACCGTTTCGCTGGTGCGTGCCGACGTGGTGGATGCCGATATTCAAGCGCTGGCCCACTCACCCAGCAAGCTGCACCTGTTTATCGACGAACTGCAGATCGGCTTTGCCGCCATCCACGATACGCTTAGCGCCACCTACTTTGTGAATGATGACAGCGTGCCCCGTGTCACTCAAACCCAGAGTCAGAGCCAAAGTCAAAGCCACGCGGGGGATAACGATAACGACTAGCCGGTAACGGAATTGCGCGCTAGCGGGCTGGCGGCCTGTACGATTTGATGCAGATAGGCCAGCTTCTCGCGCACCGCCGGGGCAAGCACTCCTGGGGCCAAATCGAGCAGGCCCATATCCCGGTTGAGTTCATTCACTGCCATCCCTACCTGGTGAAAGGCAATCAGCATGCTCTCCAGGCTGCCGTCGTACTCAACGTGGGTAATGCCCATGTGCAGTGCGGTATCCAGCACGGCGACCATATCCAGGTAATAGGCAAATGTTTCGGCAAAGTCCTCCCAGGGGTGCATGGTGGCGTAAGCGGAGATGAAGCGGTTAGGCCAGTCGGCGGGGGCTCCCTGTTGGTAGTAACGCTCTAACGCTTCTGCATAGCTTGGCCGGTGGTGGTTGCCAAAGACCGCCCGGCAGGCCTCTTCATCGCGATCCTTAACCAGCACATCCCAATAGTAGTGACCGATTTCGTGGCGGAAATGACCTATCAGTGTGCGGTGGGATTCGTTCATATCAACCCGTAAGCGCTCGCGTTCAACGTCGTCGGCCTCTTTAACGTTGATGGTGATATGGCCCGCGGCATGGCCGGTATACACCTTCTCCTGCTTGGCGGTAGAGCGCCATAAGCCCTGATCGGGCAGGGCATCAGCCATAAACGAAAAGCTTAACGGCACAGAAATGTCGTCGTCTTTGGTGCCGTGGGGAAGTTTAAGTAGATCCAGAGTATGAAATAGTCGTCGTTTTGCTGCTTCAAGTGCTGCCCAGCGTTCGCGGTGGCCTGCTACATTGAGGTCGGGTATGACTTCGTTGTAACGGCAGCAGTCGCAGAGTGTATCCGCATGCCCGCGCTCCAACACCACCATTCGGTTGCAGACATTCTCAACGGCGTAGTTGTGGCACTTCATTAGCGGCGTATCGCAACCTGGATGGGTACAACGGTAGCCGCCGTTATCCAGGGGCTCAATGGCGGTAATATTGCTACAAGCAGGGCACCAGCCCACCTCTGACTGACAGGCGAGGCAGTGGGTGTTTTCGTAGAACAGCGGATTGCCACAGCGGCAGTGAAAGTCCTGCATAGATAATCCCCTGTGTTTAAACACGTGCACTCTGATAAGCCGAAGCATAGCCAGCGCGACGCTACAATGGAAAGGCTAATTGACGTCCAGGTGTAGATTTTGTTTACTCACGAGATACTTAGTTGACGTTAACGTCAACTTGCTGCTATACCCTGTGTACTTGTCTTACCGCGATGCATTTTAAAAACAGCTTTTTTAACACTCGCACCCATAACAACCACAATCATAAATAGGAGCAACGCTATGTCCGTTCGCGAAATTCCCATGTATATCGATGGTCAGCCCGTGCAGTCGCAAAGCCAGGAGTGGCGCGATGTGGTCAACCCAGCCACACAAGAGGTGGTGGCTCGCGTGCCGTTCTGTACCGCTGACGAAGTGGAGCGTGCCATCAGCAGCTCTAAAGAGGCGTTCAAGGAGTGGCGTAAAGTGCCGCTGGGTAAGCGCATGCGCATTATGCTCAAGCTGCAGGCGCTGATTCGTGACAATACCTCGGAACTGGCGGCCTTGATTACTGAAGAGCACGGTAAAACCCTGCCCGATGCGGAAGGCGAAGTCGGTCGCGGTTTGGAAGTGGTGGAGCACGCCTGCTCGATTACCTCCCTGCAACTGGGTGAATTAGCCGAAAACGCTGCCAACGAGGTAGACGTTTACACCATGCACCAACCGCTGGGGGTCGGGGCTGGGATTACTGCCTTTAACTTCCCGATTATGTTGCCCTGCTTTATGTTCCCGCTGGCGATTGCTACCGGTAATACCTTTGTACTTAAGCCCTCCGAACAAGATCCCAGCTCCACCATGCGGTTAGTGGAACTAGCCCACGAAGCGGGTGTGCCTGCGGGCGTACTCAACGTAGTGCACGGTGGCCCCGACGTGGCTAATCAAATTGCCGATCATCAGGATATCAAAGCGCTCTCGTTCATCGGCTCTACCCATGTGGGGTCGCTGCTCTACAACCGTGCGGCAGCAGCAGGTAAACGCATGCAGGCGATGATGGGCGCCAAGAATCACTGTGTGGTGATGCCCGACGCTAACCGGAGTCAAGCGATCAACAACCTGCTGGGCTCAGCCTTTGGTGCTGCGGGCCAACGCTGTATGGCAAACTCGGTAGTCGTGCTGGTCGGCGAGGCACGTGAGTGGCTTAGCGATATAGTCGATGCGGCAAAAGAGATGAAGGTAGGTCCGGGTACTCAGCTTGATGCGGATCTGGGCCCGCTGGTATCGCCGGCCGCCCGTGAGCGCGTACTGCGTTTAATCGATGCGGGTGAGAAAGAGGGCGCCAAGCTGATGGTCGATGGGCGCAAGGTTCAGGTAGAGGGTTACCCCAACGGTAACTTCGTGGGGCCGACCCTATTTGCCGATGTAACCGCCGATATGACGATTTACCGGGAAGAGATTTTTGGCCCCGTGCTGTGTGTGGTCAGTGTTGAAACCCTGGATGAGGCGATTGCCTTTATCAATGCCAACCCCAATGGTAACGGTACCTCCATCTTTACCAACTCAGGTTGGGTCGCGCGCCGTTTTGAAACCGATATCGACGTTGGTCAAATTGGTATTAACGTGCCAATCCCAGTGCCGGTCGCTTACTTTAGTTTCACCGGTTCAAGAGCTTCAAAACTGGGTGATTTAGGGCCTAACGGTAAGCAGGCTATAGCGTTCTGGACACAAACAAAAACCGTTACGGCACGTTGGTTCGAACCAGAAAATGTTTCCAGCGGTATCAATAGCACGATTTCGCTGGGTTAAAGAGCCTTGCTTCCTGCATTAACAAAACGGGCCCTGCGTAAAGCAAGGCCCGTTGATGGGGGAGGTGCTGGCCTTCCTTGCTAAAAATTATCGAATAAAGGCAGGCTTTCTTCGAGCAACTGTTCGATGGGGCCGAGCTGGCTTTCATGCAGCACTAACAGTGACTCTCCCTCCATGAAGTGTTCAGCGGGCGGAACCAGTAGGGCGAACTCACCCTCTTCAAGGTGAAATTCGTGTATTTCGCGCATACCCAACGGGGTCATGCATTGCGTGCAGCGGTAGGTGTCATCTTCGCCATAAATCAGCCGATGGTACATTTTAAACAGCGTATACAGGGCTAAACCGCCCTCAAACGCTGGCCAGCGGGCTGGGGTATCGCGAATGTCATTGTTAAGGTCTTGCCCTTCGGCTTTGGCGTCTGCAATTGCATCGGCGAGTGGGGCGGCAAGGATGGCGTTTTTGTCGGCAGGTAGCGGCGTGTTGTGCTTGGAGGCTTGTTCAAAATCCTGCACCGCGCGCTTAAAGTCAGGCACACCACCGAGCGCGTAATCGACGTGCTGTAAGTCTTCAGGCTCAAAGCCGCCGTTTTCCCAGCCATGGATAACACGAAGGGTCATCTGATCCCGTTTCATTGGGCGTGCAAGTAACATATGCAGCATAATACGAATGTGCAGCTGGCGCTCATCGGTATCATTTTCAAATGCTCGATAGGGGTCAGTAAACAGCTCATTTAGACGACCGGGGGTATGTTCCTTGGCTTCGGCTTCGTTTTGGTTCATGACAGTGTCCCTTTGAACGAACTGTTTATTAAGAGTAGCGCGCGGTTTTTTATCACAGATCGATACATCAGTATGGCGAGCAGGTTGGCTGATTAAAAGCCTCTTAATTTAGCTTTTTGTTACCCATCGGCTAAACCGTTTTTACCAGATATTTAAATTTAACAATAAAGAGGTGAATATGTCTGCATCATTAAGTCGTTTTAACGTTCCTGAAACACTGGATGATCTTCCGGAAGATATTCGCAGTACCATTTTAGCGGTTCAGGAGAAAGCGGGTTTCGTGCCCAATGTGTTTCTGATGCTGGCCCATCGCCCCACTGAGTTTCGGGCTTTTTTTGCCTATCACGATGCGTTAATGGAGCGCGAATCGGAAACGCTCACCAAAGCGGAGAAAGAGATGATTGTGGTCGCCACTAGTGCACGCAACCGCTGCTTATATTGTGTGGTCGCTCACGGTGCCCTGGTGCGTATTTACAGTAAAGACCCACTGCTCGCTGATCAAGTGGCGATCAATCATCGTGTAGCGCCGATTAGCGAGCGCCACCGTGTTATGCTCGATTTTGCTATGCACTGCGCTATCGATGTGGGTGAAATGACCGATGAATGGCTCTCCCGCCTGCTGGAGGTAGGCTTTAGCCAAGAGGACTGCTGGGACATTGGCGCCATCGCGGCGTTTTTTGGTCTTTCAAATCGCTTGGTCACGCTGGCGGGCACACCGCCCAATGAGGAGTTCTACTTAATGGGGCGTGTACCTCGCTAACATGCGGCCACGGTATCCTAAGCTTTACTAAGCGGTTATTCTGATTGAGAATAGTTCCTGAATCAGTTCTTAACCTCGTATCTACATTCACTGTCGCCAGGGGAGCCCTGCTCAAAAGGGCTGAGATGTGTGCTGCGCAGACCCTGGAACCTGATCCGGTTCGTACCGGCGGAGGAAGCGCGACATGCTTTACCTAACGTCAGCCGTGCTTGGCGCGGCGCTGTGCTGCTTTGCTTATTTAGGCCTGCGGGCTCGCTGGGTGGATGGCCCGCTTGACGACTATGTCACTGCTCGTAATTCGCAAACGGCTTCTACACTTGGACTCTCCTTTCTAGCCTCCGGCATGGGGGCATGGATTCTCTTTGCGCCCCCTGAAATTGGTGCCTTTGTTGGCCCGCTGGCCCTGGCAGGCTATGCCCTTGGCTCTGCGCTGCCATTTATCGTTTTAGGGCTGTATGGGCCAAAGATTCGCCGTGCGCTGCCCGAGGGGCGCAGCATCGCCGAGTTTGCTGAGGCGTGCTATGGTGCGGGTGTACGGCACTGGGTAACGCTGGTATCCATTGCCTATATGGCGTGCTTTTTAGCCGCCGAGCTAACCGCCATTGGGGCAATCACTGCGTTACTTTCCGATGTGCCCCCTGCACTGGTGATTATTGGCGTAGCGCTTACTACGCTGGTGTATACCGCAGCGGGAGGCCTGCGAGCCAGCCTTGCCACGGATCGCTGGCAGGCGTGGCTGCTGCTGGTTCTGCTGTGTGTGGTGGGGATCATGGCGCTATGGCGGCTTCCCACTATTCCTGCTGAGGCTGTACTCCCTTCCATTCCCATCACTAGTGCGCTCAGCGTAGCGTTAACGCTAGTGATCGCGGTTACCGCGGCTAACCTTTTCCATCAAGGCTATTGGCAGCGCGTGTGGGCTGCGCAAGACGATCAGAGCTTGGGGCGCGGGGCGTGGTTAGGTGGGGCGATGACGGTCGTCGTGATCATGGTGATTGGCGGTTTGGGCGTGTTGGCTGCCATGAGCGGTTTCTCTCTGGGGGAGCCCCCGATGCCCTTTTTTGCCCTGCTAAGTGATGCCCCCATTTGGCTTTCACTGCCCGCCTTGGTATTGGCGGTGACCTTGGTGGCCTCCAGCGTTGATACGCTGCAAAATGGCATTGCCTCGCTGGTGGTCGCACGCAGCGAGCAACAGGGCGTTTCACTCGTTGCTGCCCGTTGGATAACGGTTGTGGTGATGATGCCAGTGGTATTGATTGCCTTGCAGGGGCTGTCGGTACTGCGGCTGTTTTTGATTGCCGACTTGCTGTGTGCCGCGATTGTGGTGCCTGTGTTGCTCGGCCTGTGGCAACGTATGACGCCAATTGCAGCCATTGGGGGTGGTGTTGCAGGTTTGCTAGGTGCCATTCTTCCTGGTTGGTTAAGCCACGGAAGCCTGATGGCAGGGATCTTGGCTGCCAGCTTTCCGGGCAGTATCCCTACCCTGGGGCCATTCGTCGGCGCGTTAATCGCCTCTACGCTAACGAGTGTGCTGCTCGCGTTTTCAACCAAAAAAAAGTGAGATGTAAGCAGTAAAGAGCTGATCGCGTTATGCTAGCAGAATAACAGCTACCTCATGGTTGATATGACAATGAGTTTCCCCACAGCACCTGACGAAGATGCGCGGTTAGCAGCCCTTTATGAGCTTGCACTTCTCGATACCCCTGAAGAGCCTGCTTTTGATCGCATTACAAGGTTGGTGACCAAGCTGCTAGACGTGCCTATCTCGACGGTGACGTTGGTAGATGCGCAACGGCAGTGGTTTAAGTCGAGTATTGGCGTTGAGAACCAAGAGACATCTCGCGATGTGGCTTTCTGCGCTTATACCATTATGTCCTCAGAGCCCTTTGTTGTTGAGGATGCCAGCCAAGATGCCCGTTTTTCTCAAAATCCCTTAGTGACTGCTCCCTATGGCATCCGTTTTTATGTGGGTATTCCATTACGCTCTTTGCAAGGCTTGGCACTAGGGTCACTCTGCGCGCTCGACACTAAACCTCGCGTCGTCAGCGAGGATGAGTTAGCGGCCTTGCAAGACTTAGCGGCAATAGCGACAGAGGAAGTTCATTTGCGTGAGCGGGTGGTGCTGGAGAAGAAAAATGCCGCGGCATTTCAGCAGGCGCTGAATGAGCTACATCAAAGTATGGAACGCCAAATTGAGCGGCGCACCAATGAGCTCAATTTAGTCATTGAGTCAGCTTATGACGCCTACATTAGCATTGATGCCGACGACGTTATTTTGGACTGGAACCGCGCAGCAGAAGTGATGTTTGGTTGGCCACGCAAAGAAACACTGGCAAGGACGATAACGCAGCTGATTTTTCCTGCCGGGCTGCCCCCCAGCAATAACCGTGCTTCCATCACCTCTACAGCACGGCGCCAGGATGGCACTGAGCTACCTGTTGAAGTTCGCATTAAGACGCTAATGATAGATGGGCGCGAGCGGCGAAGCCTTTTTATCCACGATATTACCGAACGTCAGCAGCTTGAGCGACTGCGTGATCAGCAGGCTCGTGAAGATGCACTTACCAAACTACCTAACCGAAGAGCCTTGGATGAGCGCTTACCTGAAGCCATGGCCCGCACTCGACGCTCCCAACAACCCCTAGCCGTTTTATTTATGGATCTGGATGGTTTCAAAGCAATTAACGACACCCATGGCCATGCCATGGGGGATGAATTGCTGCGCGTGATTGCTAAAAGATTGGGGGCTACGGTGCGCGAAACCGACTATATCGCACGCTGGGCCGGGGACGAGTTTGTCCTGCTATTGGAAGGCAGTGAGCCCACCGCAATCGATTCGCTGGCCAATAAATTAGTTCAGGTGGTTCAAGAGCCACTGGCCGCTGGTAATGCGGCGTTACATGTCAGCGTTAGTATTGGGGTTGCTTTGTATTTACCAGCGAGTGCCGAGACAGCTAATGAACTGCTAAAGCGCGCCGATGTGGCTATGTATGATGCAAAGCGCTCTGGAAAAGCCCAAGTACGCATTGCCCAGCCTTTGGATAATGCTTTTTAAGCACCAGGGAAATCTTCAAGGACGACCATGATTCGAACGATTCTGACTACCCCTGAAGGCGAAACCCACGAGGGAGATGAACGACTGTTGGCTGCTTGGCAGACCACGCCTGGCAGCCATATTTGGATCGATATGCAGGGGGAGTCCCAGCAAAGCGAGCGGACGATTTTAGAGGCGTTTGAGTTTCACCCGATGGCGATTCAAGATGCCCACAAAGAGCGTCATCCGCCGAAAATCGAAGAGTTTGATAATCACACCTTGATTATTTACCGAGGCATCTCCTCCTTCGATGCTGAGCTGAACTACGTACCGCAACAGGTCTGTTTCTTTGTGGGGGAGCGGTTTCTGGTTACCCTCCATCCCGGCCAAGCGCTCTCCATAGAACGGCTATTCAACGAGCACGGTAAAGCCCTACTGGCCCACTCGCCGGAACATGTCGCGCTGCGGGTGATGTATATTTCAGCGGGCTTTTATATCGATAGCCTACTTGAGTTCGAAACGGCGTTAAGCGACCTGGAAGACGAGCTGCTGGAAAATGGTAATGATGTACTAATGCGCAAGATCATTACCTATCGCTCGCGGCTGGTTAAAATGCGCCGCATCTTTAGCTACCACCAGGGTATTACCCAAGAACTCATCGCTTATGACTATGAGCATTTGCCGCGGGAAGAGAGTGAAACCCTCCACGCGATCAACGATGTAGCGGATCGCTTCGAGCGCCTCTATACCTTGACCCAAATGTACTACGACATTTGCGGTGACTTAATCGATGGCTATATCTCTATTTCCTCTCACCAACTAAATATCACCATGCGCGTCCTCACGGTCATTACTGCGATCTTTGTTCCTCTAACGTTTATCGCCGGGATTTACGGCATGAACTTCGAAAATATGCCCGAGCTACGCTATCAGTACGGCTACTTTTTTGTATGGGGTGCCATGCTGGGGATCGGTGGGGGGCTGATATGGCTGTTTAAGCGCAAGCATTGGTTTTAAAGACTGGTTTTAAGGACTGGTTTTAGGCTCGCCAGGGAAAGACTCATCAGGAAACGAAAAATTGACGCATACATAGGTGGTCAGCGGCTGAGTGTGGCATCCTCTCCAGTGACCAAGACTATAAGGCATAAAGCCGTCGACTAGCGTTTTCACTGGGAGTTGTTCCATGACGATTATGATTATCGGGCTGCTGATTTTTTTAGGCAGCCACTCTGTACGTATCTTTGCTGAAAACTGGCGTCAGCAGCAGATTGCTAAACACGGCGAAACCACTTGGAAGGTAGCCTATTCGGCGGTATCCATCGTTGGCCTGGCCATTGCGATTTATGGTTTTGGGCAGATGCGCCTCGACTCTCTCTATATCTGGTACCCGCCTATGGGAATGCGCCACGCGGTGGCGCTGCTGATGGTACCCGCCTTTATTATGCTGGTGGCGGCCTATATTCCGCATAACGCGATTAAGGCCAAGCTTGGCCATCCCATGATGCTGGCGGTAAAAATCTGGGCGTTTGCTCACCTGCTGGCCAATGGACGCTTGGGCGAGATTATCTTTTTTGCGGCCTTTCTTATCTGGGCTATCCTGGCGTTTAAAGCCGCCAAAAAGCGCGACCGCCTGACACCACCTGCGCCCGTCAGTACGCATAAAATGGCCACCATTGCTACCGTGCTCGTAGGCTTGATAGCGTATGTGGTGTTTGCTTTTTATCTGCACACAGTGCTGATTGGCGTCCCTGTTTTTAGCTAATCAGTTTTGAGCAGTTTGACGTTAGCCCAACCTAGGAGTTACTCCATGGCCGAGACGACACACACGGTGCCCACTACCATGGCTGCCATGCTATTGACCGGGCATGGCGGTATGGAAAAGCTGGAATACCATCAGGATGTCGCCACGCCGCAGCCCAAGGCGGGCGAGGTGTTGGTTCAGGTGACCGCTACGGCGAAGAATAATACTGACCGCAAGGCGCGTGAAGGCCTGTACCCGACCAAAGACAAAGGTGATGTGACTTCCTTTGCCATGGGCGGCACCCCAACCTTAACCTTTCCACGGATTCAAGGCGCCGATGTTGCTGGCCGTATAGTGGCGGTTGGCGAAGGCGTTGACGCCAAGCGAATTGGTCAGCGCGGACTGCTTGATTTCAATATTTACGCCGATGAACGCCGGGATATCAATCTAACCCCGGATTACTATGGTCACGGGGCTGACGGCGGTTTTGCTGAGTATATCGCCGTGCCTGCGGAGCAGTTTTATCACGTGCCTAACCCAGAGCTGCATGATGCCGAACTAGCCTCAATGGGCATGTGTTCGTATCAAACCGCTTATCATATGATGACCGCCGCCAAGGTGGGGGCCGGAGAGCGGGTTCTGGTCAGCGGTGCCAGCGGCGGTGTGGGCACCGCGCTCATTCAACTCTGTCGCATTGTGGGCGCGATTCCTTACGCAGTCAGTCAGCTTGATAAAGCCGAGGCACTCAAAGCACTCGGTGCAGAAACGGTGATTGATCGTGGTGATCTGCCCACTTTTGTTGAGCGGGTGCTGGAAAGCACTGGTGGCAAACCGATTGATGCAGTAATGGATTTGGTCGGCGGTGAGATGACCAATCTGTTTATCGACACCATGATTGTCGATATGCAGGGGCGTAAGAGCTACCCGCGCCTCTCCATTGCCGGTGCCAGCGGTGGCAACCTTAGCGAAATGATGTGGACCCGCATCTATCTTTATCAAGTACAGATATTTGGTGTTTCCCACGGCACCCGTGAAGAGGCCGAACAACTGGTGGCGTGGATTCGCAGCGGGGAGTTAAAACCAGTACTGCACGCTGCCTTTAAGCTCTCTGATCTGCACGCTGCCGAGCGCTATTTTGTCAATCGGGGTAGCAACTACCTGGGTAAAATCGTGCTTGTCCCCGATGCCCAGTGGGCATCCCATGGTGCGCCGTTCGCCCTTGAGAATTCCTCCACTGCCGTTTAGGAGCACCGCCAGTGCCTAACCTTCATACCATCCAGCTAATGGACACCCATGCAGGAGGTGATGTTAGCCGTATCGTCACGGGGGGGATAGATAGTCTGCCTGGCGCTACCGTGCGCGAGCAGATGGAGTATCTGCGCGATGACGCCGACGGTTTGCGCCGCCTGCTGCTTGAAGAGCCCTACGGTATTCCGGAGATGTCGGTCGACCTGTTAGTGCCAGCCACCCATCCCGAGGCAGTGGCGGGTTACATCATTATGGAAGTAATGGGGTACCCCATTTATTCCGGTTCCAACACGCTGTGTACTGCCACAGCGGTGCTTGAGAGCGGTATTGTCCCCAAGCAGGAAGGCATACAGCGATTTAAGTTGGAAGCGCCGGCGGGGTTAGTGCAAATCGAAGCGAAAGTGCACAACGGTGTGGTGGAATCGGTGACCTGTGGCGGCTTGCCCAGCTATATCGATACCTATCGCGATAAGATTCACGTGCCGGGTATTGGCGAAGTGACTTACTCCATCGCCTATAGTGGTGGCTTTTACGCTTTGGTCGATGCCACTGAGCTGGGCTTTAAGCTTTCCCGTGATGAGGAGCGTGCGCTTTCGGAGTGCGCCTACAAAATTGTCGAAGCGATAAAAGCGCAGCGGGGCTTTTCCCACTACACTCTGGGCGATGTGGGTCCGCTGCCATTTTTGCACTTTATGGGCCCTGAAGAGCAGATAGGGGAGGGGTATACACGTTCACGGTCAACGACCTACGTGCATCCAGGTGTTATTTGCCGCAGCACAACGGGCACCGGCACCTCGGCACGTCTAGCGCTAATGAATTACGAAGGACGTTTGAATGTAGGTGATAAGCTAGAGACGGTGTCACTACGTGAGACGGGGTTTATCGGCACCTTCATTGGCACCCATCAGGAAGGGGCTTACCAGGTCGTCGAAAATACCATTACCGGCCGCAGCTATGTACTGGCCCACTCGGATATCGTTATTAACTGTGATGACCCGATGGTCGCGTGTGGAGAGCTACACCATATATTGCGCGACCGTCACCCGCCGGAAACACTGCCTTTAGAAATGTAGCCTTTGGAAACATTGTCTTTAGGAACGTAGCCTTTAGAAACATAGCCTTCGGCTACCAAGCGTTCCCATACCGGGGTCTTTTCGGCCTCGGTCATGCTGCCCCAAAGCGCAATTTCATCCAGCGTGCGGCCACACCCTTCGCATACCGATGTGGTTGGTTCAATCTGACAGATCTGTATGCAGGGCGAAAGAGGGCGCGGAGCGGGAGGTGCGGAGTCTTTGGTCATTAAGAGGCCGACACCTTACCGCGCAGCGATTTAATTTTGCCCTTACGGGTTTTATGGTCGACCCGGCGGCGCTGCGAACCTTTGGTGGGCTTGGTGGCGCGGCGTACTTTTTGCGGTTTGGTGGCGCTCTGTATCAGCTCTTTTAAACGCGCCAGCGCATCCTCTTTATTCAGTTCAAGCTTACGATGGCTTTGGGCTTTAATAATCACCACGCCTTCTTTACTGATGCGCTGATCAGACAGCGCCATTAAACGCTCTTTGTACAGCGGTGGCAGCGTGGAGCTCAAAATATCGAAGCGCAGGTGTACCGCTGAGGCGACTTTATTGACATTCTGGCCGCCCGCGCCTTGGGCGCGAATCTGGCTAATATCAATCTCCCAATCAGCCAGGGTAACGTTGCTAGAAATGGTGAGCATTAATGGCCTCTGTGTTACTTATTGGCTTATAGGCTAGCACAATTGGCACAGAGGCGGTGGCCGCTACGCTCTCTAGCACGCTCAATTAACGGGCTAGATTGTTGATGGGTTGATCAGCGATATACGCCAGCAAGTTGCTAAAGGCATCGCCAAAATAGAGCTCGTAGCTATCTTTTTCCACATAGCCAAGGTGGGGAGTGGCGACGAGATTGGGTTGTTCCAGCAGCGAGTCAGCTAACAGCGGTTCCGTATCAAAAACGTCGATTGCGGCTTGGCCTGGTCGACCGGCTTTTAGAGCCTTCTCAAGCGCCCCAGGGGCAACTAATTGAGCGCGACTGGTGTTGACGAGCAGGGAGGTGGGTTTCATTTGAGCGAGAGATTCGGCGCTGACAATAGCGCGTGTATCGTCGTTCAGCCGCAGGTGCAGGCTGAGTACATCAGCACGCTGGAACAAATCGGTCTGGTTTTTGGCTACCTCTATTCCTGCTTCAGCAGCGCGCTGGCGGGTGCCTTCTCGTCCCCACACCAACACCTTCATTTCAAAAGCCTGGCCATAGCGTGCTACCAAGCTGCCAATTTTGCCGTAGCCAAAAATGCCTAGGGTGCGGCCTTTGAGGCCCGTGCCTAGGGTACGCTGCCAACGGCCCGCCTTAAGATTCTCAACCTCTGCCGGTATATGGCGCATGGCGGCAAGCACCAAACCCCAGGTTAACTCTGCTGCAGCGTAGGGGGAGCCGGTGCCCGCCATGACAGTGATACCATGGCGGCGGCAGGCCGCTATATCCACATGCGCCGCGCCGCCGCCGGTTTGACTGATGACTTTCAGGTTAGGTAACCGCTCAAGCAGTGCAGCGGTGATAGGAGTGCGTTCACGAATGAGCACTAACGCTTCGGCATCCTGAAAACGCTTGCTCAATGCATCCAGGTCGGTGAGCGTGTCGTGATAAATCGAGACATCATGGCCCTCTAGCTGCTTGAAGGCGTCTAAATCGCGCACGCAGTCCTGATAATCATCGGCAATAACAATCTTCATCAAATCGGCTCCTTGCTGGCAATGCTATTGTAAAGTAATAGCTGTTATAGGTTGATAATACGCCTAAACCCATTACCCAGGAGTCAAAAATGAGCGACTACCTTTTGGATGAGTCCCCACTAAGCCTAGGGGTTATTTATCGGTTGCTATCGGGCACTGTTTGCCCCCGACCTATTGCCTGGGTATCTACCCAGGATAAGCAGGGAAATGCCAATTTAGCACCGTTCTCATTCTTTAATGTGGCCAGCGTGAATCCTCCAGTGCTGGCGTTTTCCCCTCTGCTCAATGGCAGCGGTGAGCTGAAAGATACGGTGCGTAATTTAAAAGACGTCGCAGAGTGTGTCGTGCATGTGGGCAGTGAAGGGTTAATTGAAGCGCTTAATACCACCAGCGCCAGCTTGCCCCCAGGAGAGGATGAGTTCGCCCTGGCCGGTCTTGAAAAGGCTGAGATGTCTGGCGTAAGCGTGCCGCGGATTGCCAACGCGCCCGTGGCGTTTGGCTGCAAACTGTTCGATATGATTAGCTTTGGAGATCAGCCCTTGGCAGGCACATTAGTACTGGCTCAAGTCGTCTCCATCCATATTGATGATTCGCTGTGGGACGGTCGCCATGTGGATATGGATTTACTCAAACCTGTTGGACGTCTAGCAGGCAGCGATTACATCCGCATTAGCGATCGTTTCGCTATCGAAAGGCCCGCTTAGCAACCGGTTGAGATTTTAAGAGCATGATTTTTGGGATCATTTGGCTTGCTTTGTCAGCTTGTGAGTGAGTGTTACAGAGTGAGTAACAAACGTTACTCATTAATTAACGATAATTAATCTTTAGTCGTATATTCTCCTGCCGATAGTAATACACAGACAGTAATACTCAGATAGCAATAAACAAAAGTTCGGTAATGTGGCGAAAGTGTGAGGGGAAAGCTACGCACTTTCGCCCATGCTATTTACGTGGGGAAGTGATCTAGCTATTAAGGAGCAGATCAATGCGACGATTGGGAACCAAGTTGTTAAGAAAGGCCTTGCTAAAAAGGGCTTTATTCACAATAACTGTATTAGGCGGAGTGCTTGCTCCTCTATTTGCTCAGGCAGAGCTTACCTTTGGCATTGTCGCCCCGTCCAGTGGAGGCGCTGCACCGCTTGGGTTGGGCATGCAGAAAGGTATCGAAACCTACTTTGCCGAGGTCAATGCGGCGGGCGGGGTTAATGGTGAAACGCTTGCCTTGATTGCCCGGGATGATCAGTACAAACCACTGCAGGCCGCCAGTAATACCCGCGAACTTATTCAAGAGGATGAAGTGCTGGCGGCGATTGGCAATGTCGGTACTCCGACGGCTACCGTTACCATTCCCATTTATAACGAATATGAAACGCTGCTTTATGGGGCGTTTACCGGTGCAGGCGTACTGCGTAAGACACCGCCAGACCGCTACGTGATTAACTATCGGGCCAGCTACGTACAAGAAACCGCTGCCATGGTGGACGGGTTGTTGGAAGCAGGTGTTTTGCCCGAGGAAATTGCCTTCTTTACCCAAAACGATAGCTTTGGCGATGCGGGATATAATGGCGCCACAAAAGCGTTAGCCGCTCATGGCGTTGAAAATATCGCAGCGCTGGCCCACGGACGCTTTACCCGCGGAACGCGTAATATCCACCAGGGGCTAGCGACCATTCTGGAAGCGCCGGTGACGCCGCGCGCCGTTATCATTGTCGGTACATACGGCCCCGCGGCGGACTTCATCCGTGAAGCGAAAAACGATCTTCCAGACACGGTATTTCTGAATGTCTCTTTTGTGGGCAGCCAAGCCCTTATGGATGAGCTCGGTGATCTCGCAGAAGGCGTCATCATCACTCAGGTAGTCCCGCCCCTAAATGCCGACCTCCCTGCCGTTGAGGCCTACCGGCAAGCGCTAGCAACCCATGCCCAGGGTAGCGAGCCTGACTTTATTTCCCTGGAGGGTTATTTGGCGGCAAAACTCTTTGTTGAGGGTGTAAGAGCGGCCGGGGCTAACCCTGATCGTGAGGCGATTGTGGATGGTCTGCTCGGCTTGGGTTCGGTTGATATTGGACTAGAGGAGCCGGTTAGTTTGGGGCCGAACGACCATCAAGCCAGCGATGCTGTGTGGCCCACTATTATCACAAACGGCCGTTTTGAGTCGGTGGAGTGGGCGAGCCTGTTGCCCTAAAGCTTCGATTCACAAAGCTTACGTTACCTGTAAGACCCTGACACAAGTGAAAACAGATAATGAAAAAAACCTTAAGTATTCGAGCAATGCTGATCAGCCTGTTCTTAGCAGCGGTGCTGGGAGCCATAGTACTAGCGGCAACGGGCTGGGTGACCAACCAACGGCTCATTGATTCGCAGCGTTATATTATTGGTGAGGTGCTCCCGCTTGAAGATGCCAGCCGTGGCATGGTGCTCACGATGGGAGCGTTTGGCCAACGTCACGCGGATTTGCTTGCGGCAGAGAACGTAGCAGCCCTTGACGCGGCCACCCCTCAAAGCGAATTAGATGAACGCTTTCGCGCTGCACAGCAAGCATTGAGTGGAATCGATATAGCTGAAGGCCTGAGTGCACTAGAGAGCCACTACCAAGCGTTGTTGGGAGGCGATACGGCGCTTGAAGCGGTGCGGCGTGAGGAGCTGAGCCTGCAAATACAGATGGCTGATCGGATTAGTGCTATGCAAGCACTAATTTCTCAAGTAATGCTGAGTGCGGAAAATATTGCTGGGCGTGCTGCACTGGCGCAGGTTCGCAATCGCCAAGAGCAGCGTGTATTGATGGAAGCCTGGCGCGAAGATGGCATGACCACGCTGCCAACGCAGCTGTTGGACAACATGTTTGCGACACAAGCTGATATTGGTCGTTTAAGCGGAAACGCGCGCATGGCATTGGCGCAGCTATCCGACCTTGGCCGTCAGATGATGCAAACGGGCAGTGCCGATGCATTGGTCAACCTGCGTTACAACGAAATTGCCCAACAGGTGGGGTTGGCTCGTCAATCATTAGCGGCGATTGCAGAAGCACCTAGCACCGAAGCAGAGCAGCGCACGCTTATTCTAGACTTAGACGATGTCATTGTTGAGCTGGAAGGGTTGATGGTGTCCGATGACAACGCTGTGTATGAATTACGTCTGCAACAGCTGGCGCTACACGAACAGGTACAAGCTGCACTTACCAGTGTGGCTGAATCCATGAACCAAATGCGTGATGCGTTGAGTGATGTTGAAGCCTATACCGTTGGACAAGCCCAAACTGCCTCTACCCAGGCCGAAACCTTAGCCAACGCGGGTCGCTCGTTACTGATTATGGTCACTCTAGCGGTTATCGCACTACTGGCGATTTTTGGCTGGCGTACCATGGTGCGAGTGCTGGGCCCGCTAGTGGCGATGCGTCACCAAATGGAAAATATCAGCGGCGCCGCAGGCGAAAATGCTGACCTGTCTAAGCGTCTTGAACTTAAGCGCAACGATGAAGTGGGCCAAACTGCTCAAGCGTTCAATAACATGATGGATACCTTTGAAGGCATGGTGGCGCAAATTCGTGAAAGCGCTGAAGCCATTGCGGCCAGCAGCCGTCAAATTGCCGCGGGTAATGAGAATCTCTCCCAGCGTACCGATCAGCAGGCGGCGTCGTTGGCGGAAACGGCTTCAAGCCTTGAAGAGATTACTGCCACGGTCAAACAAACGGCTGAGTACGCTGACCAGGCCAAAGACGCTAGCGGTAATGTTGACCAGCGCGCCCGTGCTGCAGGCGATGTGTCCACGCGCACGACGTCGGCGATGAGTGATATTCGCGAGGCAAGCGAAAAGATCACCTCGATCATTAAAGCCATCGACGATATCGCCTTTCAAACCAACTTGCTGGCACTTAACGCTTCTGTTGAGGCGGCGCGAGCGGGAGAGCAGGGGCGTGGGTTTGCCGTGGTGGCCCAGGAAGTTCGCAAACTAGCCGGACGCAGCGCCGAAGAAGCCGCCCAAATTCGCCATTTGGTAGACGATAGTGTCGCCAAGGTAAGTGAGGGTGAGCAACTGGTCAACGCCTCAAGCAAACACCTACAGGAAATCATTGATAGCCTGAGTGAGGTAACACGCTATGTTACCGAAATTGCGGGAGCGACCCATGAGCAATCGGCTGGAATCGACCAGATCAACCAGGCGATTTCGCAGTTGGATCAAGTGACCCATCAGAATGCCCGCTTGGTGCAAGAAGCGACCACAGCCAGCCACACGTTGGATGATCGTGCCGGTGACATGCATGCGCTGGTAGGACGCTTCCGTGTTAGCGACCATGCCGGACAGCCTCAACTGACGCTGCCGCCGCAGAAGGAAGTTTCACTGTAGTATTGAGTTACTACCCGATAGCAGGGCGCGCTTGCTAGTCTCATCTAACACGCCCCGCGTGTGCTCAAACACTCGATCAATAACCATAAGATAGATAAGAGGAGCACTGAGATGAGCAGCAAGCGCATTTTAATGATCACCGGTGATTTCACCGAAGATTATGAAACCATGGTGCCATTTCAGGCACTCATGGCCGTTGGCCACCGTGTCGATGCTGTCTGCCCTGGGAAAGCCTCAGGCGATACGGTGGCGACGGCAATTCATGACTTTGAAGGTGATCAAACATACTCCGAAAAGCCCGGCCACCGCTTTGCCTTGAATGCTGATTTTGCCAGCATTAACCCCGCCGATTACGACGCCTTGGTGGTGCCTGGTGGTCGTGCCCCAGAATATCTTCGTTTGAACAAAGAGGTGCTAACCATGGTTCAGCACTTTTTTGAGACCAACAAGCCTGTGGCGGCGATTTGTCATGGTGCTCAGCTATTAGCCGCTGCAAAAGTACTGGAAGGGAAGCAGTGCTCCGCTTATCCGGCCTGCCAGCCGGAGGTGGAGCTTGCCGGTGGTCACTTTGCCAACCTGGAAGTGACCGATGCGGTAACCGATGGCAACCTGGTCACTGCCCCTGCGTGGCCTGCACACCCGGCTTGGCTTGGCCAGTTTATGGCGTTACTGAATAAGTAAGGTTATCTGCGGTGATAACGACGTTTGCGCCCAGCACCTGCTGGGCGCTCTGCGCCTATGTCCGCTATGCTAATGACTCGTGTGGACACGAATAGTCCAAGAGAAGATGTTTACCAAAAGAGACTACGCCCATGTGTAAACTGTTCGTTCAAGCTGACCCCGAGCTGTGGCGCAGCGCGACACACTCGCTGCGTATCGATGGCATGGTCACCAGCGTGCGTATGGAGAATTATTTCTGGCATATTCTCGAAGAGATTGCCCAGCGTGATGGCATGAACACGGCCCAGATGATCACCCGGCTGTATCACGAATCCATCGACGCCGGACACGATTTGGGCAACTTCACCTCGTTTTTACGCGTTTGTGCCCTGCGTTATCAAGCGCTTCAGTTGAGTGGAGATATCCCCACCCACCACCAGGTGCCTATCGCCACCCTGGACGCTGAGCAAATTTTAGCGCGCGAAGATAGCCATAAGCGCGATCAGATACATTAACGAATACGAGCTATTTAAGCCGCGCTTCCAGCGACGTTAAAAAAGCTGCGATTCTTGCCGCGTTGGTGCCCACGTCGCTGGCACCCAGACGTGACGCCGAGCGCATATCCACCTGCACCCCGTTCTCAACCTCAGTTAAGCGAATCACCACATCATCCTCAAAGCCAAACCAGCGCGTGGTCGCGGTGGCTTCTATGTGATTGTCGGTAATTCGGGCGATACGCCAGCCAGCCTCTTCGGCCTCTGCTTGCGCGGCAGCGAGTACCGTTTGTGGGGCTTCGTCCAAGACCAGCGGCTTGATGTCAGGGTAGGCTGCTTGCTGCTGCTGTGCGGTGGCACCGCCCGGGTAGTCAACCGCGTTAGGCGCCGCTTCTCTTGCGTCAGCTAACGCTTCAAAGGCAGGAGGGTTTTGCGTATCGGTGGTGATGTCGTGAATCGCAGGCACCTGTTGAGCGCGTTGCCAGTGCTGCCAGGGTATGTAAAGCAGTGCAG
Source organism: Halomonas campaniensis (assembly GCF_002211105.1). Taxonomy (GTDB): domain Bacteria; phylum Pseudomonadota; class Gammaproteobacteria; order Pseudomonadales; family Halomonadaceae; genus Vreelandella; species Vreelandella campaniensis_A. The sequence continues at coordinate 97,842 of NZ_JPUA01000012.1, forward strand.
CCGCGGCGACGATGACCAGGGTGGCGATGAATGCCGGCCTGGAACGACGCATCAGCATGCTAAACAGCAGCGTGATAATACTGATCGCTATTGCGGCTCCGGCGGCATAGACGCCGTTGCGAAGTAAGTTAAACGCCTCACCTAAGCTGACGAGTTCGCCCCGATAAGCAGGCCCAGCGCCCGCCATCATTAGGGCCGCCACCGCTAGCAGCAGAATGGCCAAGCCAGCCAGTATACCTGGCCAACGGCCTCCACGAGGGCGTACCGTTGTTAGTCGCGTTACCATGTTCTCTCCTTATCACCGCGTATTTCGCTACTCTTAGCACAAACACTTCGCCAATGGGCAGTGTGAACATTTTAAACCAGACGATAGGATAGATATGACCGATAACGTAGCCGCGCTTCGCCAGCTACTGCTCAGTGCACCGCGTGACACTCTGCCCATGACGTATCAGCAGGTGGCTAGTGCACTAGCGCTCACGCCGCCGCGCACTATTGCTCAAGTCACCCAGGCATTAGAGCAGTTAATGCGTGAAGACGCTGCCCAGCAGAAGCCTTTCATCGCGGCGCTGGTGGTCAGCCGCCGAGGCGATGGTTTACCTGCGGCTGGCTTTTTTGAACTAGCCGTCGCCTTAGGCCGCTTTCCTGCGGATACTGCACAGCATGAGACGGCTTATCGGGCTGAATTTCAGCGTGCTCTCAACGCGCGTTAGAATGCCGAAAAAACGCCAATCCTTAGGTTTCGCCACGCTGACTCGGCGCTTTACGCAGTGGATCAAGCAGCGGGCCAAGCCCATTGTGATCGATTTCATGCATTAAATGCAGCAACTGACCAATCTCCCCGGAGGGAAACCCTTCCCGTGCAAACCAGTTTAGATAGGGGCCGGGAAGATCAGCGATAAGCCGACCCTCATACTTGCCAAAGGGCATGGTACGCGTCACTAATTTTTCCAGATCCTCTGGCTTCATCCATTTACTCCTTTGTCAGGACGCTGGGCGATTTCGCCAATCAGTTGAGCAAGCGCCCTAGCGGGTTCGTTTAAATGGCCGCTGGTGGGATGAATCAGACCCACATCGCGGTGAAAAGTGTGCTCGCCTAAATCAATCGCACGCACTCCCGATGGCCAGTGTTGCTGTGCTATCGCTTGTGGCACCAGGGCAACGCCTACTCCTTTTGCGACGAGTTTAACGATGGCTTCCAGTTCATCGACTTCGCACACTTCACGCACGTTGCAGTGATTGTGACGAAGGAAGCGATCTACCTGACGGCCCCCAAAAGAGGCACGGTCATAGCGGACAAACGGCTGTTGGGTGATGAGTTCCTGCCACTGGTCGCCGTCAATATGGTGCGGGACGATTAATCGAAAAGGCTCATGGGCTAGGGGCGTCCAGCGCAAATCGCTGTGCAGTGAAAAGGGCGGGCGAATAATCACTGCCATGTCCAGCTCCCCAGCGTCGACTTGATTCACTAGTTCCATAGATAGCCCAGGCACCACGCGCGTGCAGCACTCGCTATAGGTGTGATGAAAGCGAGCCAGTGCATCGGGCAGTAGCGAGCGCTGTATCGAAGCGATGGCACCAATGTTGACCCGTTGAGTGGCTGGTTGGCCCGCTGCCGCAGCACCCAGTGTGCTGTAGAGGGTGAGCAGGGCATGGGCTTGTTTTAACGTTTCCTGCCCACGCTGGGTCAATATGGCGGCACGCCCTTTACGTTCAAACAGCGGGATACCCAACGCTTCCTCAAGACGTTTCATCTGTGCGCTGACCGCTGCTTGAGTCAGGCCGATTTTGTTGCCTGCGGCGGCGAAGGTGCCTTCCTGTGCAACCGCAATCAGCGTTTTTAGCTCGCGGATCATTGATAAATCCTTTTTGTGAATCAGCTAAATAGTTATTGATTTTATTTTCCCATGCGCCGCCCTAGGATGAACAGAGTGGAGCCTTATAAAGTGCCCGCTAACCCTGATAACATCCCATAATATGGAGAATGACCATGAGCCTTTCACCCTTCCATCTGGCGATTCCCGTTTACGATGTTGCGCTAGCCCGGGCGTTTTATAACGATGTGTTTGGTTTGGAAGAGGGGCGTTCCAGCGAGCAGTGGGTCGACTTTAATTTCTTTGGCCACCAACTGGTCATTCATGAACAGCCCAAAACGCCAGGGCAAGAGAGCGCACACACCAATCCGGTAGATGGACACAACGTGCCGGTGCCGCACTTTGGCGTGATCTTGGCGTGGGACGAATGGGAAGCCTTGGCCGAGCGCTTGAAAGCAAGGGATACACAGTTTGTGATTGAGCCTTACGTGCGTTTTAAAGGCGAAGTCGGCGAGCAGGCCACTATGTTCCTGCTCGACCCATGTGGCAACGCCCTGGAATTCAAAGCGTTTAAAGATATGAGCCAGGTCTTTGCAAAATAAATAGTAGCCGCTAACAGCGAGGCCTTAGGCCCGTAACGCTTGCTCCTGACGGCGATGTTGAAGCGGCGGCTCGCCAAAGTAGCGCTTATAGTCGCGGCTAAACTGGGGCACGCTGCGGTAACCCACCGCAGCAGCAGCTTGATTGACGTTGTGATTATCCTGCAGCAGCAACTGCTGCGCTTTGATCAACCGCAACTGTTTTAAATATTGGGCCGGTGACGAGCGGGTAATTTGTTTAAAGTGCTGGTGAAACGTCGACGGACTCATATGGGCCTGCGCTGCCAACTGTTCCACGCTAAAGTCGTCGGCAAAATGGGTGTGAAGCTTAGACAGCACCTGCACGATGCGTGAATAGTTCCCATGCCCCAGTACCAGCGCCCGTAAAGCGGGCCCTTGTTCCCCCTTTAGCGCTTCAAACACCACGTCACGAATGCGGGCGTTGCCCATGGCGCTGCACTCTATCGCTACATTTAGCGCGCGCGCTAAGCGCAATACGGCCTCCTGCATGCCCTCTGTCATGGCTACCGAAGCCATGGGTAGTGGCGCCTGTATGTACTGTCCGGTATCGCCCATGGCCATCACCATCTCGCTTAACAGTGCCGGATCCAGGCGCACCGATATACCCAGTAACGGGGCTTCAGGCGAGCCGTAGGTTTCGCACTCAAAGGGCAGTGGCAGCGTTTGGACTAAGTAGTGACCGGGGTCGTAATAGATTTCGCGATCACCCAGATAACCCATTTTACGCCCCTGGGCAATGATGGTCAGACTTGGCTCATAGATCAGCGGTGTGCGGATCTGGTGGCGGCTTAAACAGAGTAACGACACGCCAGGCAGCGGTGTGTTATTGATGCCGTCGCCTTTAACCAATGGCGCGATAACGGTAGCCAGCGCATTGCCAGCCTGAGCGGTGGAGGCCATGGGGTGTCTCTCTGGTTTCTGGTGGCTTTTGTATAATCATAACGATTTATGGCCATTTTTTGTTATTTTATTACGTGTTATCGGAGTATTTGGCAAAAATGGCGTAGCTTCGTTCATCGCTATCATCACTCATTAGGCGAATACTATCGGCATACCTCGCACGAGGGGAATCGTCTGCTGATTTATAGAGCAGTCTTTTGCTGATAAGGAGTTTCACCGATGAGCCAAGCATTATCCTACGCCGCATTTGCTAACGATAAGCCCTTAGCACCGTTTACGTTTGATCGTCGCCAGCCGCGCCCCGATGACGTCGCCATCGAAATTCTCTACTGTGGTGTCTGCCACAGCGATCTGCACTTTGCTCGCAATGACTGGGGCATGAGTCAGTACCCTGTAGTGCCTGGCCATGAGATTGTCGGCCGCGTGACCTCTGTCGGCGATAAAGTGACGCGTTTTAAAACCGGCGATCTGGTGGGTGTCGGTTGCATGGTGGATTCATGTCGTACCTGTGCCGCCTGTAAAGATGGCGTAGAGCAGTACTGCCTGGAAGGCTTCACCATGACCTATGGCAGCGAAGATCGCCAGGATGGCACCCTGACCCAGGGGGGCTACTCTGACTCCATCGTGGTGAGCGAGCACTTTGTGCTTCAAATGCCTGATGGTATCGATCTGGCCTCGGCAGCGCCGATTCTCTGCGCTGGTGTGACTACCTATTCACCGCTCAAGCATCACGGCGTAGGTAAAGGCCATAAAGTCGGTGTCATTGGTATGGGCGGCTTAGGCCATATGGGCGTTAAACTGGCTAAAGCATTGGGCGCTGAGGTCACTGTGTTTACTCGATCCGACGCCAAAGTTGACGAAGCTAAGCGTAACGGTGCTGACCATGTGGTGGTTTCCAGCGACCAGGCGCAGATGGATGCGGTGGCAGAAACCTTCGACTTTATGCTCGATACCGTGCCCGTGCAGCACGATTTAAACCCTTACTTAACGTCGCTGAAGTATGACGGTACCCATATCATTGTCGGTCTGCTTGAGCCTATTGAGCCAGCCATTGAAGCCTTTAACTTGGTCTTTAAGCGTCGTGTGGTGGCTGGTTCGCTCATTGGTGGCATTGCGGAGACAGAAGAGCTGCTCAAGCTGTGCGCGGATCAAGGTATTACCTGTGATATCGAGATGCTCGATATCAATAACATTAACGAAGGTTTTGAGCGCATGGAAAAAGGCGATGTTCGCTATCGCTTCGTGATTGATATGGCGACGCTAAAAAACAGCGCAGCCTAAATAACGGATTGACTAGCTGCCTATCTAGCCACTTAGGTAGGCGGCTTGCTTGAGTAAAACAAAACGGCCCGAGTCCAGCAGAGGACTCGGGCCGTTTTTCTAGCTTCCTTGTGACTAACGCCTCTGACGTTCCCGCTTCACGCCTGACGGGTGGCTCTCGCTGCCACCACGCCGGGTAATAGCATCAAGCCTGCCAGCAACCAAGCCGGCCAGCTACCCAAGCGGGTGAAAGGCGTTAGCCCCTCCATAGCGTAGAACTCGCCAGTAAGCGTTGTGGTTTCAAACTGTGGGGCGCGTTCAACAATTTGCCCATTGGGATCGATAATAGCGGTAATGCCGTTACTGGTGGCACGCACCACATAGCGACCATTCTCTAACCCACGTAGGCGTGCCATCTGCAGGTGCTGGTGGGGGCCGATTGAGGCGCCAAACCAGGTGTCGTTAGACACCGTCATGATCACTCCGCTGTCTTGGGCTCGGCGAGCGACCAGCTGTGGGTAGATAATCTCATAGCAAATGGCATTGCCAATTGAGATCCCGGCGGCCTGCATCGGCGTTTGCGCCGTTGCACCTTTGGTGAACGTGGACATGGGCAGGTCGAAAAAATCGATCGCCCCGCGCAATATGCTCTCCAGCGGCAGGTACTCACCAAAAGGCACCAAGTGCTCTTTTTGGTAGCTGCCCTCTACGTCGCCAACGCCAATCACGCTATTGAAGTAGCGCTCTTGTTCGTCGCGCTGAACGATGCCGGTGAGTAGGGCGACGTCGGGGGGCAGGTTCGCTTGCACCCGCTCCAGGACTGGGCGAGCCTGGGTTTCCATCATTGGCAGGGCGGTTTCTGGCCAGATGATCAGGTCGACCTCATCAGCGACTTCGCGGGTGAGTTCACTATAGGTATTCGCCGCAGTGCGCTGCCCTTCGGGCGTCCACTTCAACAGCTGCGGCAGATTGCCCTGTAGCAGTGCCACGCGTGTAGGCTCATCGGCTGGCGTAGTCCATTGCTGGGGGAGTGCCAAGGGAATTAGCCAAATGGCAGCCAGTGGGACAAGCGTCCACCACTGACGGCGCAGCAGTAGCTCAGCGCCAAGCGCACCGCTAAGCGCGACCATAAGTGAGAGCAGGTAGACGCCGCCAACGGGCGCCCAGGCGGCCAGCGGCGAATCGACAAAACCAGAGCCCAGTAGCAGCCAGGGAAAGCCGGTAAACAGGTAGGTGCGCAGTACTTCGCCCAGTACCCAGGCGCCCGCAAAGCTGATAAACGCGAGTCGTGCGGAGGTGAAGCGCCGGTAGAGCCAGAAAGTGCCGGCAAAAAACAGCGCCAGAATTGTCACGAACAGCGCAGTAAGGAAAACGGCGAGCGGCACGCCGGTGTAACCGTAGTCGTGGATAGAGACATACACCCAGGAGGTGCCGCTGGCGAACAGTGCCACGCCGTATAACCAGCCTTTCAGAGCCGCCTGGGCAGGGGTTAAGGTGTGCAGGCCCACATAGAGCAGACCAATCGCCACCGGGCCTAGCCACCAAAGCTCAAAAGGGGAAGCCGTTAGGGTGGTGAAACCGCCCGCCACCAGGGCAGCAAGCAGCTGTAACAAAAACGCGGGGGGGAAACCCATAGCGATAACCTATCTACGGTAAGGTGCAAGAAAGTGGGTAGAGAGCAGCACGACAGCAAGCGCCTAGTCGGGCTTGTTCTCTTGGTCATCATCCTCTTCGTCATCACGACGCGTGTCGCGGTAGGCTTCAAGGAGACGAATGCGCCGAGTGTCGGCATTGAGAATCACAAACCGCCAGCCGCCCAGAATGGTGTGTTCACCGCGACGCGGGAGATGACCAAACTGCTGCATCACCAGGCCGCCAACGGTATCGAACTCATCGTCAGAGAACTCGGTGTCGAAGCGTTCGTTGAAGTCTTCGATGGGGGTCAGTGCGCGAATGGCGTAGCGGCCATTCTCTATTTCGCGGATATCGTCTTCTTCATCGGTATCGTGCTCATCTTCGATGTCGCCGACGATCTGCTCAAGAATATCTTCGATGGTGATAATGCCCGCGGTGCCGCCGTACTCATCCACCACCACCGCCATATGATTGTGGGTATCCCGAAACTCTTTGAGCAGGCTGTTGAGCCGTTTTGATTCAGGGATAAACATCGCCGGGCGCAAAATGTCATCTAACTTGAACGCATCACGCTGGGCCTGCGTCTGGGAGAGGAGGGGGAGCAGGTCTTTAACCAGCAGAATGCCTTTTACATCATCCAAGTTCTCGCCAATCACCGGATAGCGGGAGTGACCGGTTTCCTGAATCAGCGGTAGGTAGCCGTCGCTGGTTTGATCCAGCGCGATGGCGGATACCTGGGAGCGGGGTATCAGCACTTCGCGAACCTGCTGATCGCTGATCTCAAGGGCGCCTTCGATGATCATGATGGCGTCCTGATCCAGCTTTAGTTTCCCTGCAGTATGGCGTAAAAACGTCATCAGCTCATCCCGCGAGCTGGGTTCGTCATTGTCTCCGGAAAGGGCGCCAAAGAGTTTCTCGAGCCAGGATTTTTGATTGGGGTTGCTCGATCGGTCTTCGCTCATGCGTCAATTCTCTCGTTTGCGGGCAGACAGTTGCTATCTCATTGACTAGGTCGTCAGGTAGCTGTTTTATCACTGAAACGGGGGATAGTACCAGATTAGTTGTTACGTGATTTAACGCACCTACTGCCAAATAATAGAGAGGCAGGCGTTTAAGCGTCATCCCTGTTGTGCATGTGGGTGTTATCAGCATAAGGGTCGGGGATGTTTAGCTCCGCTAACAGCTCGCGCTCAAACTGCTCCATCTCCTCGGCCTCTTGATCATCCATATGATCGTAGCCCATTAAATGCAGGATGCCATGCACGACCATATGGGCGTAGTGATGCTCAATCGGCTTACCTTGCTCAGCCGCTTCCTGGGCCACCACGGCATGGCAAATCACCAGGTCGCCGAGTAGCGGTAATTCCACACCCGGCGGGCTCTCAAAGGGGAAGGACAGCACGTTGGTGGTTTTGTCTTTGCCGCGGTAGTCGCGGTTGAGCGTTTGGCTTTCGAGCTCGTCGACAAAGCGAATAGTCACTTCAAGGCGCTGATCGTCTGGGTGGTGGGCAAACACACAGTCCACCCATTGGGTAAGCTGTGTTAACGAGGGGAGCTGGGGGTCGTTGATCGCCGTCTGGCGATCAACGATGCATCCATTCTTTGTACCTTCACTCATCGCGAGCTATCCCAAGCGCCTTCGCGTGCCTGCATGCGTGCGTCGCGCTCTTGCTGGCGCACTTCGCGGCGGGCGCGCTCTTCCACTTCCTGCTGGGATTCAAACATATCGTAGGCTTCGATAATGCGCTGAACCAGCGGGTGGCGTACCACGTCCTTGGCGGCAAAGTGGGTGACGCCGATGCCTTGAGTATCTTTCAACACGTCGAGCACCTGAATCAGCCCCGAACGCTGGCCCTTGGGTAGGTCGACCTGGGTCACGTCGCCGGTAATCACGGCGGTAGAGCCAAAGCCAATCCGGGTCAGAAACATTTTCATCTGCTCTGGGGTGGTGTTCTGACTCTCATCCAGAATGATATAGGAGTTATTGAGCGTACGGCCGCGCATATAGGCCAGCGGGGCGATCTCAATCACCTGGCGCTCAATCAGTTTTGCGACTTGCTCAAAACCGATCATTTCGTACAGGGCGTCGTAAAGAGGGCGCAGATAAGGGTCGATTTTCTGGGCCAGGTCGCCAGGCAGGAAGCCCAGCTTTTCACCCGCTTCAACCGCCGGGCGTACGAGCAGAATACGACGTACTTCCTGCTGATTGAGTGCTTCTACCGCGGCGGCAACGGCAAGGTAGGTTTTACCGGTACCCGCAGGCCCAATGCCGAAGTTGATGTCGTGTTCGCGGATGCTAGAGACGTAGCGTTGCTGGTTAAGCCCGCGCGGTTTGATCATGGTGCGCGGGGTGCGCATGATCACTTCATCGCCGCTGCCGGTGCCGTCCTCTTCCTCTTCCAGGGCTTCAAGCCCGGACTCTTGCAGGAACAGGTGCACAGTGTCAGCGTCAAGTTCGCTCGCCGCTGTCTCGCGATAGAGGTGTTCCAACACGTTTGCCGCTGCTTTGATGCGGTTGGCTGGGCCCGCTAGTTGGAACACATTGCCCCGGTTGCGCAGCGTCACATCTAGGCGGCTTTCAATCAGCTTCAAATGCTCGTCCTGCTGGCCGCAAAGGCTAGCAAGGCGCTGCGGATCATTGGGTTCAAGGCTTAAGGTGATGATGCGATTGGCCTGAGGTGTTGGCTGGCTCAAGAGTGGGGAACCCCTCGTTAGTGTGTGTATCGTTCAGCTTACTGCCCCGCCCGAAGCGGGGCAATGATCTGTGATAAGTGAACGATCAATAGCGCTCGGGAGAGGCAAGCTCACCCCGTAGCGAATTGGGAAATGCCTCGGTGATCTCTACATCGACAAAGTAGCCGATCAGCTCGGTGGGGTTGGCAGCGCGGAAGTTAACCACGCGGTTATTCTCGGTGCGACCTGATAGCTGGCCGGGGTCGCGGGGCGAAAATCCGTTAACCAGTACGCGCTGTGTGCTGCCGACCATGCGGCGGCTAATTTGCGCGGTTTGCTGAATGATTCGCTCCTGCAGAATCGCCAAGCGCTGCTTTTTGACACTCTCTGGCGTTTCATCCGGCAGGCCAGAAGCAGGTGTGCCGGGGCGTGCGGAGTAAACGAAGCTGAACGAATGATCGAAGCCGATTTGATGAATTAAATTCATCGTCGCTTCAAAATCTTCTTCTGTTTCGCCGGGGAAGCCGATGATGAAATCAGAGGAGAAGCTGATATCCGGGCGATTGGCGCGGATGCGCTCCATCTTTTCGATGTATTCGGCCGCCGTATGCCCGCGCTTCATGGCAGTAAGAATGCGGTCTGAACCCGACTGTACCGGTAGGTGTAGGTGGCTCACCAGCTCAGGGATATCGGCAAAGGCGTCGACCAGGCTGTCGGTAAACTCCACCGGGTGTGAGGTGGTAAAGCGGATGCGGTCAATGCCCTCTACCGCCGCCACGCAAGCAATCAGTTCGGCCAGGTCGATTTCATCGCCAAGCTGGTTCTCACCACGGTAGGCGTTAACGTTCTGGCCCAGTAGGTTGATCTCGCGCACGCCCTGGTCGGAAAGATGGATGACTTCATCCATTACCGCTTCGAAGGGGCGTGAGACTTCTTCACCGCGGGTATAGGGTACCACGCAGAAGGTGCAGTACTTGGAGCAGCCTTCCATGATCGATACAAACGCCGTTGCACCGTCGGAGGTGGGCTTGGGCAGGTGATCGAACTTTTCGATCTCTGGAAAGGTGACATCCACGGCAGCAATCTGGTTGTTGCCACGGGCATCCAGCATGGAGGGCACGCGGTGAAGGGTTTGCGGCCCGAATACCATATCCACGTGAGGGGCGCGCTTGCGAATGGCTTCGCCTTCCTGGCTCGCCACGCAGCCACCTACGCCAATCACCAGGTTCGGATTAGCGTCTTTCAGCTTTTTCCAGCGTCCCAGCTGATGAAACACTTTCTCCTGCGCTTTTTCGCGAATCGAGCAGGTATTGAGCAGAATGACATCGGCTTCACGCTCATTATCAGTGAGTTCGAGCTGGTGAGATTCGCCGAGCAGATCCGCCATGCGGGAGGAGTCGTACTCGTTCATTTGGCAGCCGTGCGTTTTGATGAAGAGCTTCTTCGCCATCGGTACCTGTCATCTATGAGTCGTCGGTGGACGAGGATGAATGGAGTGTTGTCGCGCGGTCGGCAAGTATGCTGTGCCAACCACTGTCATGTATAGGCGCATTATACGGATACAGGAAACCAGCGGCTAGCGTTCATCCATAATCGATACTTGACCCTCACGTTTCTATGAGTATACTACGCACCGTGTTTGAGCAGTTCCTCGATAGCTCAGTTGGTAGAGCAAATGACTGTTAATCATTGGGTCGCAGGTTCGAGTCCTG
>NZ_JPUA01000013.1:0-21500 GCF_002211105.1 Halomonas campaniensis
TGCAGTACCGAAATCAGGCCTTGGCCGCTTAGTTTTTCACTGTCCAAGTTTATGGGGTCAGTTCAAAGCGGGTGCCTTTTAGCCTTATTGGTTAGGGGGGAGTTAGAACTCTTCCCACTCCGCTACGGCATGCTTTTGCGGGGCAGCCTGGGGTTGGCGGCTAGGCGTTTGAGGTAATGCAGTGCCTGTTGCTGCACGCTGTTTGTGTGTTGAGGTGTAGTGCAGCGCGGTGGCTGAAGCGCCACCTTCATTAAGCACAAACTCACTCATCAATTGATCGAGACTGCGTGCGTTGTCGCGCATGTTCGTGGCAAGTGTGGCGCTCTGACTGACCATGGCAGCATTCTGCTGGGTCATCATATCCATCTCTGCCACGGCCGTGTTGACCTGTTGAATGCCAGCGGTTTGCTCTCGCGCACCGGCGGCAATCTCTGCGATCACATCCGACACCTGCGTAACGCTGTGGCGAATCTCATTCATACGTTCAGCCGCCGCCTTGACGATATCGCTGCCTTCTTTTGAGTGGCTAACGGACATATCAATCAGCGCACGAATATCATGCGCCGCGGATGCGGAGCGACTGGCGAGTGTGCGTACTTCGCTCGCCACAACAGCAAAACCGCGACCCTGCTCGCCGGCGCGGGCAGCCTCCACGGATGCATTGAGTGCCAAGATATTGGTTTGAAACGCAATCGAGTCAATCAAGCCAATAATATTACTTATTTTATTGGCCGAATCACTGATTGCGGCCATCTTAGCTTCCATTTGGCTCATGGACTCGGTGCCGCGCTCTGAGGCACTGGCGGCTTCTAGCGCGAGGCTATTCGCCTGTTCGGAGGCCTGGGAAGTATGCGCCACCGTGGAGTGGATTTGCTCCATTGAGGCGGAGGTTTCCTGGAGGTTAGCCGCCGCTTGTTCGGTACGCGATGAAAGCTCATGAGTACCATCCGCCATATCGCTGGCATCGGATAATACCGTACGAGCGTTTTGGCGCACTTCCTGAAGGGTAGACTGCATACGCTCCACAAAGGCATTAAAGCCGTGGGCGAGATCGCCGATTTCGTCCTGGGTTTTGGCTTCCAATCGGCGTGTCAAATCGCCTTTTCCTTTGGCAATATCGGCCATGGCGCTAGCGGTATGCTTGATTGGTGCGAGGGAGCGTCGCGCCGCATAGGCAACCACAACCAACAATAAGATCAGCAGTAGCCCACCGGCCAGCAGCAGCGACTGCAGCAGGCTGTTCGTCACGGTCGTAAAGGCGGTGATGGGCACGGTGACTCCGACCACCCAGGAAGTGCCTTCCACTGGGCTCCACATGAGCATGGTCTGCTCGCCACTGGGCATGGTTATTTCACCGGAGCCCGCCGTGCCGCTGAGTATCTGCTGACTTAGCGCATCCAGCCCTTGATAGCCCTGCTGGTCGGCATCGGTGTAATTGAGCGACATGCGGTACTCTTCAACCGGATGCGCAATGACCTGCCCTTGGCTGTCGATTAACCAGCCGTAGCTGCCTTCGCCCACATTAATATCGGAGGTGATATCAGAGACCGCGGCCATGGAAACGGTCATGCCCAGCAATCCCGCTCGATTGCCGCGTTCATCGAATACCGTATCAGCAACAATAGCCGTTGGCAGGCCGCTCACCATGGAGATAACCGGATCACTTAGCAGGCTATCCTGGGTGCCGTCAGTGACTAAGGCTTTGAAATAAGGACGTTCGGCTATCTGCAAGTTGACCCCCGCGTGGGTTAGCGTCGCGCCTGAAGCGTCAGTAAAGAACAGTGATTCGATGGTGCCACCCGGCGGATAGCGCTTTTCGAGCCATTCGCGGTGCGACGCAAGCGGCACGTCTTCGACCAAGCGTTCATCCTTAGCCAGCACCGATATCCAATTGCGGTACCCTGTAATCCATCGGCTGATCTCATCGGCCCGTGCTTCTACTTGCCGTTTACCGGCATTATCGATTAACGCAGGAATGGCCTGGTTAAGCTGTTGATTGACGACAAAACCTAAAATGATGGCTACCGCTAAGAGAGGAAGAGCGACCGCGACCAGCAGTTTCTGCGTCAGTGAGAGACGAGAAATTTTTTTCATTTGTTGCCTCGAAGTGTTGGCCAGAAGCAGATCACGAGGATATGGGTGAGTGTCATTTTCTGGCTGTTTTATGGTTCCCTGGGAGTTATATTGCTACCGCTAATCATTAGCGATGCATGATGCGCTTGCTTTCATTTTTTTAATATTTTTAATCTAATATAGTAATGCTAAGCTAATATTTTTTCTGACTTTTAATGTAATTTTTGTTTGGGTGGTATGTGGCGTTTATGTATCTTTTGTGTTTTTTTAGTGACTCGGTTAAATCATCAGGGTAATCAACATCAGTGCACACGCCTGGATCATCGAGAGAGACATGAATAACACGGTTACTATGCTTTTTGATGACAGTGTTCGCGCCATTTACATTTTCTAAATGTGCGAGTTCTTGCCAAAAATTTCTACCAAAAACAACAGGATGGCCAGGTTTTCCTTGGTGTAGTGGTTTTACGATGCACTCTGGTGTGGCCTTCTCTGTTAGTTTGCAACATGTTTCTTGGCTTACCCAGGGGAGATCGGCCAACCATATGGCTGCTGCTCGGTAGTGATGCGTATTTTCATCGTTGCAGAGTTGTCTGAAGGCATCGCTAATACTATAACCCAGGCCTAAATGACTGCGCGAACTAACAATTGTAGAAGATTCTACAGAGAGCTCGAAAGACTCGAGGTTGTCTTCAGGTTTAATGACAATACTAATATTGGAAAAGTGTTTCTGAATAGCCAATAAAGTGGCGTTTAAGAGTGTTTTTCCGCTATTCAATTGCGCTATTCGTTTATCGCTGCCAAAGCGGCTTGATTGGCCTGCCGCCATCACGATAACGATAATGTCGCTACAAGGCATGACGCTCTTTTCCTCGGTAAAGGCGAACAATATCGGCCATCACGGCTAGGGCGATCTCTGCGGGTGTTTTGCTACCCAGGTTGAGGCCAATGGGCATGACAATTCGGGCTAACTGGGTTTCCGTCAGGCCGCCGGAGCGTTGCAAACGTTCGGCACGCTGTTGCGACGTCTGATGGGAACCCATAACGCCAATGTAAAAGGCGTCCGTTCGGACAGCTTCGATCATTGCTAAATCATCAATACGGGGGTCATGGGTCAAAGCCACAACGGCGGTATTGGCGTGGCAGCCGCCAGAGGCGATAAACACGGAGGGCAGTACCGCCTGCACTTCCACTCCGGCGACAGCGAAATTTTTCCGGGCATCTTCTCTGGGGTCGCAGACAATTACTTCAAAACCGAGTGATTGGGCAAACAGTGCACAGGGCGAAGTAATTGAAGATATGCCGGCGATGATCAGCCGTCGCGCAGGGCCTATGCGAATATTGGCGCTAGCTGTATCGAAAGTAACGGTGGGCTCTGTATTCTTCGATGGGTTAAAACGCTTGCCGCTGCCATCCAACTTGATACAGCGGGTTAGCGGTTGGCGACCCAGTAGCGTGGCATGCATCACTTCTAAGTGAGTGAGGTTTTCGGTGTTGGGCGCTAGCCGTTCAACAAGTACTTCAAGGCTGCCACCGCAGGGTAAACGAATATTCGCTGAACCCGCATCCCCGCCATAGCGAACCCGTTGAACCGGCTCGTTAAACTCTCCCTTTTGAAGCCTTGCGATAAAGTCTTCTTCGACACAGCCACCCGACAGTGAGCCCAGATAGTCGCCTGTCGAACATGCGGCCAGCATGGCACCCGGCTCCCGGGGGGCCGAGCCAAAGGTTTTTAGCACCGTACACAGCCAAACGGTCAGCCCCTGGTTGGCCCATTTCAACGCGCGTTCGATAACCTGTAGATCAAGGTGGTGCATTAACTAGCCGCCTCCATGGGGAGTCGAAAGGAGACTTTCAGTGCGTCGCGAAGGGTGTCAGGGGTAAAAGGGGGATGGGTAAAGCGTACCCCCGTGGCATCAAAAAGCGCGTTGGCAATCGCAGGAGCGCCGGGTAGTGAGGCGGACTCCCCAACGCCGAGTGGGGGCAGTTCAGGGCGATCAAGCAGCATGACGTCGATGGGAGGAAGCTCCGAGAAACGTAGAATAGGGTAGCCGCCCCACTCTCTGCTGGTCGGTAAACCATCCTCAAAGGTTACCCGCTCATTTAATGTGCGGCTGAGCATCTGGATCACATTGCCATGCACCTGATGGCGAACGCCGGCGGGGTTGACCATCAAGCCTGCATCCTGGCCTACATATACGTTCTCGACGACAACCCGCCCACTCTTCACATTGACTTTTAGCTCAAGCACCCAGGCGGCGAGCGCGGCGCCAAAGCCGGGAAATTTACTATGTACGTACTGGGCGTAAGCGAAGCCTCGGCCGTAGCGCCACTCGCCATCGCTTCTCGGGTTGGTGTTGGCGGTACAGTGTTTCCAGTTCGCATGTTCGGCTAACGCTTCGACAAGCTCGCAGGCGCGGTTATCGGCTAAGTAGCGCAACCGATAGGCGACAGGATCTTCACCCGCCAAGTAGGCGAGTTCATCAATATAGCTTTCGTGGGCGAAGGTGCTGGGCAGCGCCGAGACACCACGCAGCCAGGAGGCACGCACCAGGGTTGGAACGTCGTCGCACACTATTTGGCGATGAGGGTAGCGGTAGGGCGGCACCGACGTTCGATCCCCCATCTCAAAGGGGATATCAATCGGTGAGGCCGCACCGGTCAGCAGCAGTGCCAGGGTGGGCGCACTGTTAGAGGGGTAGCGCGTATTAAAGCGATAGCCTGCTGGGCTGCCATCTGCGTTTAAGCCGCCCTGGATGGCCATATACTGAGCAGCCCCTTTAGGCTCCCAGGTGTGCTCCTGCTCACGGGTTAGTTGCACTCGGACTGGGCGGCCAACCGCCTGAGACAGCAGCACGGCATCCGCGCCAACGTCGTCGGCGCAGTTGCGACCATAGCAGCCTGAAGTTTCCATACGGGTAATGGTGATAACGCCTTCATCCAAACCGGTAAGGCGGGCAAGGTCGGCGCGCAGGCTGTGTGGATTTTGGGTGCCCGACCATACGTGAAGGCCGTCGTCGTTGGCATCGGCGACCGCGCACGAAGGGCCAATGGAGCCATGCAGTTGGAAAGGCCACACATAGTGACGATTGAGCGGATGTTGCGCGGCGGCCAGAGCGCTGTCGAGATCACCCTCTTCTAGGAGTATGCGCTGTTTGCTGGGCAGGTCGAGCAGTGCTTGCTCTATGTTGTCCAACTGAGGCAAGCCTTCGATTGGGCGCCACTGGATCTTTAGCTGCTTGGCTGCGGCAGCAGCCTGCTCTTCACGCTCGGCCACCACGCCAACAAAGTCACCGACCACCACGACACTTACCACACCTGGCAAATGCGCCACAGAGCTTTCATCTACCGCGATTAAACTGTTGCCAATAAAGTCGCCACTGTCGTGACCTACATAAGGCGGGCGAATCACTCGCCCATGCAGCATGTCGGGCAGGCGCAGGTCATGGATAAAGGTCAATTGCCCGGTAACCTTGGCAGGTATATCCACGCGTGAGGTCGATTGGCCGACCAGGGTATAATGGCTGACCGGCTTAAGCGGCACCTCATCGGCAAGCTTTAACGTATGACGGGCGCCCCGCAGCAACTCCCCATAGCTAACGGATGAGCGGTTATTATCACTTAGCGTAATAGCGCCGTTTTGGCAGCTAAGTAGCGAGCGCTCAGTGTCAAAGTGCTTTGCGGCCAGTGTTAATAGGTACTCCCGCGCCTGAGCCGCCGCTCGGCGTAAGGGCTCGGCAGTGATCTGAATTGATGCACTGGCAATGGTGGGGCCTTGATTGGGAACTTCAACGGAGTTGCCCAGCACCATGGTAACGCTGTCGAACGCGACGCTAAGCTCTTCTGCAACAATTTGAGCGAGCGCCGTGCGTATGCCCGTGCCCAGGTCTACATGGCCGTTGAAAGCCACGATATGACTATCGCTCAGCACGGCAATGAATATCTCGGGCTCATGGGGAGTGAAGTTTGAGTGTGTACCTGGCTGTCCGGGCGCGGGCTTGGGAGGCGTAACCGGGTCGCGATAGATCACCAGGACATCAGACCCATACAGCAATGAATCTCTTGTATAGTCTGATTTATCAGCCATGTCTGCCTCCCACGCTCGCATTTATGATGATCAGTGCGATGAATTTTAGGTGATGAAAGAACGATAACTAAGGTAAAATTATAGCGTGTACGCCATAAAAGCATGATGAATTGATCCAGCGCAAGGAGTATTTCATACGTTGATGCATCATTTTGTTAACCAGTGCCATACTCGATACACGATGTCGCCAATAGATTAAGGATATGGAATGACAATGGATAGTGCGTTCAAACACTCGTCTTCCGGCGAGCACTCTACGCCTTCAGAGCAAGGGTATGATTTTTCTGAGCAAGTAGGGCATCTACTGCGCAAAGCCTACCAGCGGCATACGGCTATTTTTCAGCGCTACAGCAGCGATAAACAGCTCACGGCCATTCAATTTGTAACGCTGTGCACGGTGATGGAGCGCGGCCCCAGCTCGTTAACCGATATCGTCAACGCCACGGCGATTGATCCAGCCACTATCCGTGGCGTCATTAAGCGTCTTAAAGCGCGGGGGTGGATCTCGCTAACCACCGACCCCAATGATCAACGCAAAGTCATGGTCGTGATCACCGAACCCGGTGAGACATTAGTCGAGGACATGGTGCCCAGTGCCAAGCAAATCAGTGATCAGACCATGAAAAATCTCAACCCGGCAGAGCGGATTGCCTTAATGCATCTGCTGGAAAAAATGAACGCGGACGGATAACACAACCGAGACGCCCGCTTCACCTGTGTTTTCGGGCACTTCTAACGCTTCATTAAGTAACCCAGTGTTTCATCCAGCCCAACCACATCCCCATACTTGCTATCGATATCAAACAGGTTAGCTTCATGGGGCGTGGGGTGGCGGTCGCCCACGCAATCACGTACCACCATCACCCGAAAGCCGTGCTGTACGCCGTCAACGGCGGTAGCGCGAATGCAGCCGCTGGTGGAGCAGCCGGTGATAATCAGCGTATCGATACCCATGGCGACCAGCGTGGAGGCCAGCGAAGTACCAAAGAACGCGCTGGCATACTGCTTGGTCATTACCAGCTCATCTTCACGGGGGGCCACCTCGGGGCAGAACTCGGCGTAAGGGTTGCCCGCCACCATCGCCCGCATGACCGGTGCCTTCTTGACCCAAATGCCGCCATCGATCTGATCCGGGGCGTGATAAAGAATGTTGGTGTGGATAACAGGCGTGCCAGTGCGCCGTGCGGTATTGAGTAGCGGCGGCATATTGGCCACCGCATCCACCACGCCCTGGGCAAACAGTGGCGAGCCAGGTGTGGTGTAGCCTTGCATAAAATCAACCACCAGTAGCGCAGGCCTTTTGCCAAAGCCAATGCGGCCATCCCAGACGCCTTTGTAGTTGTTATCTAAGTTGTCATCTAAAGAGCTGTCATTAGCACCGCTGCCGCTGGTTGCTTGGCTGGGGTTGGTCATGGCGCTATCTCCTAGTAAGCCCCTGATAAAAGCGCGCCTGCGCCCGGTACGATAGGCTCCAGGTCAAGTGCCTTGAGCATGGCGTAGGTGGTCGCGATAGCTGCGGTCACCACCGGCTTGCCGGTCAGGGCTTCGACCTTGGCGACGGCCGGCAGTGAGGGCATTTGTACACAGGCTGACAAGACGATAGCGTCTACGTTACTTAAATCGAGACTGGCGACGATCTCGGGGAGATTGGCGGGGTCGTGACGAGCAACGTCCAGATTGTTGGGGATCTCAAGCGCCCGGTAGTCGAGCACGTCAATGCCTTCCTGACGGATGTAGTCGACCACCATTTCGGTCAGCGGCTTCATGTAAGGGGCCACTACCACCACGCGCTTGGCTTTCATCACACCCAGGGCATCAACCAGAGCTCCGGCGCTGGTGACCACCGGCGTGTCGCAGCCGTTCTCTTTTGTGCGGCTGCGTAGCCGTTGTTGGGATTCACGGTGGTAGCCGGGGCCCATGGCCATAATGGCGACTAGACAGGCATACCCCATCACATCCACCGCCGCGTCAGAGAGCTCCAGGGCGCAGCGGTCAGACTCCGCATCCATAGCGGCCAGCTCGTCCTTGCTGACGGTTTTCATGCGCATGCGGCTGGAGTGAAAGGTAAAGCGCTCCGGGCGGATCAACTGCCGTGCAGCGAGCATGGCAGGTATCTCGGTCTCCATGGTGATATTGGAGCTGGGGACGATCTGGCCGATGCGGTATGTTTTGGTCATGGAGTTGTGGGTCATGATTATTGGCCTTTGTTAGCGTTGTGTGCCTAGGAAGTCTTCAAAGGCGGCAAAAAAACCATCGAAGTCATCCCAGGGAATCATATGGCCCGCTTGTTCCGCGGTAGAAATGCGAATCGTCGGTAGCAGGGTGCGTATTTCGGCGCGATCTTCATCCTGGATAACACCGCCCTTGCCTGCACACATCAGCAGCGTGGGCACTTTGATACCTGGGAAATCCTGGTGGATATCGACGCTGTGGAACTCTTCAAACGCCTGAACGATGGCGGGCTCAAAGCAAGTGTGTAGCCACTCGGCGCGTAACCGCAGCTGCTCGTCGCTCCAGGTGGGGCAGTAGTGGCGCATGGTCTCGATATCGGCACCCCGCGTGCAGTCGCGAATAGAATCCACGTACCAGGGCAGCTTGCTGGGATACTCACGACGTCCTGGCCCTGAAACTGGCGGGTCGATAAGTACCAGTTTGTCGATGCCCTTGGCGCCGCGACTCATGGCGCGCAGCGCAAAGCGCGCCCCCATGGAGTGGCCCGCCAGAATGACATTGCTTAGACCTAGCGCATCGATAAAGGCGATCACATCGTCGGCGCAGGTGTCAGTGTCATAATCGAGCTCGGGCCCGGTAGACGACAAGCCGCGCCCTCGGACATCCAACACATAAGTGTCGAAATGCTGACCGAGCCGCTCGGCCACAAAACGCCAGGTGATGGCCGGGCTGGTAATGCCCGGTATCAGTACCATCGGCTGGCGCGAAGTCTCGGCGCTGTCGGCAAAGCGCAGGTAGTGCTGACGAATACCATTGGCGTGCACGTTGGCGCCATAGAGATAGGTGCTGCTCATGCTGGGCTCCCTTGACTGGTTGGTTGCTTCAGCGGTACTTCAAAGGGGTCATAGGCGAATACCCAGGCCGGGTCTTCGTCTTCCCGTAACCAGGTATTGTCGTGGGAAACCTGCTGAACCCGCGAGGCGCGTTCAAAACGGTTGGTGCGGTAAAGTTCGAATGCCTGCTGGTAGTTCTCGGCGCCCACTTCCTCCAGGCAGCGCACTAGCATGGCAGCATCCTCAATGGCCATAGCGGCGCCCTGGGCCATATGTGGCTTCATCGGGTGGCAGGCATCGCCTAGCAACACTAGCCGATTTTCATGCCACAGTGGTAGCGGGTTGCGCTCCAATAGGGGCCACTTGGTAACGCTTTCAGTGCAGTCGATTAGCGCTTGTACGGTGGGGTGGTACCCCTCGAATGCTTTGCGCATCTCTTCCCGTGAGCTGTCGACGAAGGAGGTGCCGTGGTTCCAATCGGGTTCAGGCACGCCGGTAACGTAGTAGTACTCCTTCTCGTCGCCGGTCACGAAGTACACCATCATGTGCCGGTCTTCCGACCACCACTTCACGCAGGCTTCGAAATCCAGATCGTAAGCCTTGAGCTTTTCCGCCGAGATAATCGCCCGGTGGGCAACCCAGCCGCTGTAGATCGGTGCTTCAGGTCCAAGCAGCTTCTCGCGTAGGCGCGAGTTGACGCCATCAGCGCCGATCACCAAATCTGCCTCTTCGGTTGAGCCATCGGCGAAGGTCATGACCACCTTGTCGCCGCTGTCATCCACATCGACCAGGCGCTTATCGAAAAAGAGATTGTCCTGGTCGAGCGTGCTGACCATCAGTTCGTGCAGATCTCCACGGTGTACGGTGATGTAGGCCGCGCCATAGTTTTCGCGAGCAAACTCGCCTAGCGGGATACGTGACTGATACTCGCCAGTCATGCCGTTGCGACTGAACCAGTAATCGGGGTGTGAGCCCATGGCATTGAGCTTCTCTTCGATACCAATGCGGCGCATCACTTTCATCACGTTGGGGCCAAGGTGAATGCCTGCCCCAAGGCGCGCAAACGCTGGTGCCTGTTCGTACACCTTGGTGGGGTAACCCGCTTGCTGCAGCAGTGCACCTGCAGCGGCGCCGCCAAGGCCCGCGCCAATAACGGCGATGGTGGGTTTGTTGTTCATATCCTGGTTTCCTCGCTGTTTTATACGCCTATCACTCGTTTCTGAATGCGTTCGTGAATGCTATAAAACAACGTATACACCATTTATTTTTTGGTCAAGAATTAGTTTCGAAATTATTTTTTAATGGCAATAATGCAATATTTTTAAATAAGTTTATGAATTTTATTGTTTATTTGTTGTTTTTTGGGTTTTGTGCAAAAACTTGAAAAACGCATCGATTGAGTGCTATACGTTTATTAGGCTTGTTTTTATAGCGTATGCACCTTTAATGCTCGATGGGTATTAGCTCTGCACTTAGCTGGTGCAAGTGAATTGGCCGTATGTGAAAGGTAGGTGAAAATAGGCGGGTTTAAGGTGCTACGAAGCGTGTTTGGCAGGCAGTGTTTATTAGTAATATCTAAGTCATATCCAAGCCCTATTCAGAGCAAGAGGGCGGGCTTAACAATAACGATGATGATCCCCTATGACGCTAAAGCTAACTATCAATGGGCAAGAACGCGAGCTGGCCGTGCCGCCGCAGACACCACTGCTCAATGTGTTGCGTAACGACCTGGCGCTCAATGGACCCAAGTATGGGTGTGGTTTGGGCGAGTGTGGGGCATGTAGCGTATTGATCAATGGCATGGCCGCACGCACCTGCGTGCTGCCCGTGTCCGCTGCCGTTGGCCATGAGGTAACCACCCTTGATGGTCTTTCCCAGGGCGGTGAGCTTGACCCTGTACAGCAAGCCTTTATCGATGCTCAGGCAGCTCAGTGTGGCTACTGTTTGAACGGCATGATCATCACTGTTCGTGCGCTGCTAAACCATAATACCCAACCCTCTGCGCAGCAGATCCGCACCGCTTTAGAGCATAACCTCTGCCGATGTGGCACCCATGTAGAAATTCTGCAGGCAGCTGAGCGTGCCGTGATCCTTAACGCGGCCGTGTTGCAGGAGGCTCCTCATGAGTGAAGGGTCGATGCTCCATGGCCAGCAAAAACAGGCTGGCATCCCCGCGTTGCTAGCGAAGGCACGTTTTGGTGTCGTCGTGCGTCCTCCTTACTACCGGTGGAATGGCGAGCGCTTTGAGAGTGAACGCTTAGTGGGCGTCGATAGCAGCAGTATTGCCTCACTATCTGGATCTATTGAAGTCGTGGTGGAAGGGGATTTTGTGGGGGTGGTTGCCGATAGTTTGGCCTTGGCAACCGATGCCGCTAAACAGCTGAAGGTTGAGTGGCAGGCCGTTCACCAGGCGCCCGAATCTGATAGCGATCAAGCGCCCTGTGAATCGCCTCTTGTTAAGCCTAGCCCGTCATACACGCATTCGAACCATGGGTATGGCTGGCCGAGTCGCATGCGCTGGGGCCATCACCCTAGCTGGGTAATCGCCGATTGTCGCGATCAACAATTGAGTGTGTGGGGGCAAACCGTTACCCCAGCGGCGCTTAAACAGGATCTAAGCCGGTTAACCGCGCTGGATATTAGCCAGATTGAGCTTTATAGCGCCGATGGTGAACACTCATCAAATCAGGCCTCAGGGCTGGGTCGCCATTGCGGTGACGATGCCGCCGTGGATGCAGCGCTGATGTCGCAGGCTGTGGGCGGCCTAGTCGCCGTCTGGCTGGATGCCCGCTACGCCAAGGATGCTCAGGCATTGGGCCAAGCGCAGCGAATTACTCTAAACGCGGATATTGCCAGTAGTGGTGAGATAGCCCGTTATCACTATCAGCAGGCCAATCTTACGGGTGAGGTGGCTGCCGTCGGATTGTTGTTAAGCGGCAGAGCCACGATAACAACGTCTAGCGCTGAGGCCACCGCTGGCGAGCAAGACACAACGCCGTTCTCGCCCTATGTATTTCGCGCTCAATACCTTGCCGCACGCTCCCAGCCCGCTTCGCTCTCCACCAACTCCACCTTGATGGGGATACAGCAGACGTTTGCGCGGGAATCCTTTTTAGATGAGGTTGCCCGCGAGAGTGATCAAGACCCTGTCGCGCTGCGACTTCGCCATCTTGACGATGCGCGTGGTATTGAGCTGATTGAGTCCGTTGCTAAACGGGCCGAGTGGCAAAGGGCGTCCAATCCATCAGCAAACTCTTTACCTCAGGATCTATTGCGCGGTCGCGGCTTTGCCTATTCTCAACTGCCCGATCGGAATCAGCGCGTGGAATCGGGAGTGCGCTCTGCCTGGATTGCCGATGTGGAGGTCAATCGTGTTACCGGCGATGTTCAGCTTACCCGCTTGGTCGTTGGTCAAGACGTCGGCGCTGATGTGGATACTGATCGCCTTCAGCAAACGCTACAGGCCCGGGTATTGGGCGAGGCGCGCCCCCTTTTGGGGCAGGCGCCTAGTTTCGACGAGTGGGGTGACGGCAGTCGTACGCTGACTGAACGTGAAGATTCCGCAGGATTGCCAACCACCGCACCTTCTTCAAGCCCTGTTGAGGAAGGTGCTAATAAAACCGTCGGTGAAGACGTATTAACCGGTGCGGAGCTATCGCCGGGTGTTGCGGTAATAGCCAATGCGCTTTTTGATGCCACCGGCCTGCGTTTTCGCCAACCACCGTTTACCGCCAATCGCGTACGCCAAGCTCTCGAAGCTTCGTCCATCGAGAAGGCAGGGCGCCCATCTAAATTGAAACCGCCGCGGTCAATGAACCGGCGCTGGTTAGCCGCTGCAGCGTTTACCACCATTGCGGGCACTGCGGCCGTGGCGTGGCCGTGGAAAGGGGCCATTGCGCCTGTCTCACGGCCAGCCGCCAACCTCTACTCCGCCGAGACCATTGAGCGCGGGCGACTCGTTGCGGCTGCAGGCGACTGCGCGGCGTGCCATACCACAGAAGGTGGCGTGACCAATGCCGGTGGGCGCGGGTTTGAGACCCCTTTCGGTACGCTCTACAGCACTAACATTACGCCGGATGAGGCGACGGGAATTGGTCAGTGGTCTTACGCAGCCTTTGAGCGCGCCATGCGCCACGGTATTAGCCGTGATGGCAGCCACCTTTATCCCGCGTTCCCCTATACGGCGTTTGCCAAGACCAGTGATGCCGATTTACAGGCACTCTACGCCTACTTAATGGCTCAGCCTCCTGTAGAGACTGAAAAAAACGTCAATGCGCTCACTTTCCCCTTCAGCGTGCGTAGCTTAATGGCAGGCTGGAATACGCTTTATCACGATCCCAAGCCATTCGAGCCTGACCCCATGCAAAGCGAACTGTATAACCGGGGAGCCTACCTTGCCGAAGGATTAGGTCACTGCAGCGCCTGTCATAGCCCACGCAATGCCATGGGCGCTGAGAAAAACGGCGAGTCGTACCTTGCCGGTGCTTTTGTGGATGGTTGGGAAGCGCCACCGCTTAATACGCTGTCGCGTGCGCCCATACCGTGGAGTGAAACATCGCTTTACGACTATCTGCGCCACGGCGAATCTGAGCTTCACGGCGTTGCCTCTGGCCCTATGGCCCCAGTGGTAGCGGGGCTGGCAGAGCTACCTGAATATGATGTGCGAGCCATAGCCCACTATGTTGCCGCACAGATGCAGGCGCCCACGGGTAATAGCGATGCGGCTGTGGCAGATGCTACGCAGCGCGTGACCAGTGCAGCCGTTGGCTCAACAGAAATGGAGGCAGGGGAGCGGCTCTTCGAGGGCGCCTGTGCGGCGTGTCATGCTGATTCTGGTGTGCCTACTTTTTCGAGGGCAAGCACTAATCTGGCGCTGAATACCAATTTGCACAGCGATCATCCCGATAACGTTATTCAGTCAATTTTGGGCGGTGTTCACGCCGAACACGTTCCCGGTATTGGTAGCATGCCAGGCTTTGCCGACAGCTTTAATAATACCCAGGTCGCTGATTTGACGACCTATCTCCGAGCGCGTTTTGCCCCAGACAAAGCGCCTTGGCAACAAGTAAAACAACGTAGCGCAGAGTTACGCCAGCCTCACCACAACAACTCACACTCTTCTCCCTGACGGAATAAAACGAGGTGGACTATGAAACGCAGTAAATGGATATGGCTAGTATGGGCAGTCGTCTTGCTGAGCTATTTAGTGCCTTACACCCTATTGAGCGGGGTGACACTTTGGTATGGCAGCTTCCTGTTTTGGGCAGTTGCCGGACTAGTCGTCATTGCGCTGAACGTGTTTATCACTAAAGATTTTGAGGAGCACAGCAATGACTGAGTCACTCATCTGGTGGTCGATTGCCATCTACTTATTAATCGCGATTGGTATTGCGATTATGTCTCGCCAAGGCCCTTCCGAAAGCATGTCCGGCTACTTTTTGGGCAACCGACAAATGAACGGCTTTGTCTCGGCGCTGAGTTACAGTGCCACTACCTACAGCGCTTTCATGATGGTGGGCCTGGCAGGCCTTACCTATGCCGGCGGCGTTGGCGCGCTGGGCTTTGAAATTATCTACTTTGCCGGTGTTTCCCTGGTGGCTATTTTCGGGCCCAAGTTTTGGGCCGTCGGCAAAAAATTTGGCTTTGTGACGCCAAGCGAGATGCTCGGCCACCGCTATAACAGCAAGCATGTGGCCATGGCCGTTTCCATTGCCAGCTGTATCTTCCTGATTCCTTATTCAGCGGTTCAGCTCGCCGGCGTTGGTTACCTGTTGCAAGGCATTACCGATGGGGCGATAACCTTTACCACCGGTGTGGTGCTGGCAACCGTGATTGCTATCTTCTTCTCCTATATTGCCGGTATTCGGTCGGTGATGTGGACCGACTCCCTTCAGGCAATCATGATGATTGTCGCCTCAACGCTGGTGGCCTTCCTGGTGATCCAGGGCTTGGGTGGTTTCGGTGCACTATTCGATACACTGGCAACAGAACATCCGCAGTCGCTGACGGTGCCTGGTCCTGGCCTGTTCAGCTTTGTCACTTTCCTGGGGCTTACTATTCCCTGGTTCTTCTTTAGCCTCTCTAATCCGCAAGTGAGCCAGCGTCTGTTTATGCCCTCTTCGTTGCGCTCCATGCGACACATGCTGATTGGATTCCTGGTGTTTGGTTTTATCTACACCATGGTCTCTGTGCTTTGGGGCTTCTCTGCCTTAGCTGCTTTCCCAAGTCTTGAGCGCGCAGATTTAGCCACGCCTACTCTGCTGGCCTCGGAGTTTGTACCGCCAGTATTAGGGGTGATTGTGATGATCGGCATTATGGCCGCCGCCGTCTCCACCATTGATTCGATCATGCTGACCCTGGCCTCCATGGTTTCCCGGGATGTCTATGCCAACGTTAAACCGAACGTCAGTGAAAAACGCCAACTGCTGGTGGGTAAGTTTGTCGTGCCGGTGATTGCGCTAATGGCGCTGGCCTTTGCCGAACTGCAGCTTGACCTTATTGCGGTGCTGTCGGTGGCTGCCTCTTCGGGGCTGGTTGCCATGGTGCCCGCACTTATCGGTGCCTTCTATTGGAAGCGCGGTACTGGCGTCGGTGCACTGGTCAGCGTGGTGGGCACCAGCGCCTTTGTGCTGTTGATGTATGCCACCGGGAATTCGCTGTTGGGCCTGCCAGCAGGCGTATGGGGCATTGTGGTCGCTAGTGTGCTGTTTGTTGGCGTTAGCCTTATGACCAAACCTCATCAAGCCTCTTCGGACGCCTTCTTTACCGCCATCGCGGAAGAGCTGGGTAAAAAGCGCCGTACTACCACCGATCAAGCGACGAAAGAGGCGGCTGCCTAATTGACGTTCAGCTTTGACCGATAACACCATAGAGCGCTTGGTGTGCCCACAGGCGAACACGAGCGCTCTCAGCTAACACTTCCCGGTATGTTATAGCTGTGCTTTCGCCTGGGGAGTTAGGAGACTTTATGGATCACGCAAGCTTTGCCGAAATTTGCCTCCATCAGCTAAAAATGTCCGGGGTACATGAAGGCGAAAAACTCGTCGTGCTGACCCAGGGCAGCGAACGCCTCGATTATGCAGATGCCTTTATGGCGGCGGGGCAGCGTTTAGGTGCCAATATGTACCATATGCGGTTACCCGCGCCGTTACCCACCGGTGGCTGGGCCGTGGGAACAACGGGGCTTGCCAGTATGCCCGATGCGGTGGAAGCGCTTAAAAACTGTGACATGTTGATCGATTGTATTTTCCTGCTGTTCTCTCCCGAGCAAATGGCGATTCAAGCCGCGGGTACGCGCATTTTAACGGCAGTTGAGCCCCCGGAACTGCTGGCCAGAATGCTGCCCACCAAGGAGTTAAGAGAAAAGGTCGAGCTGGCCGCTGCGCTGCTGGAAAAAGCCAAAGTGATGCGCATCACCTCGCCCCACGGTACTGATGTCACCTACCAGCTGAATACGTATGAGACGGTTGCTGAATATGCCTGTACTGACGAACCGGGGCGCTGGGATCACTGGCCCTCTGGTTTTGTATTTACCGGCGGTGATGACGATGGCGTCGATGGCACCATTGTGGTGGCGCCGGGCGATATTCTGCTCCCCCAGAACATGTATGTCAGAGAACCCATTAACTACACCATTGAAAAAGGCTGGATTACCGATATACGTGGTGGGCTCGATGCGGAGCTGGTGAAGTCCTATATGGATAGCTTTAACGACCCGCGCGGCATGGGCATGAGCCATGTGGGCTGGGGCATGAACCCTAATGCCAAGTGGCACCGCATGGTGCCGGGGGAGTTCCCTGGTGGTATGGGGATGGAACCGCGCAGCTTCTACGGCAACGTGATGTTCTCCACCGGCCCGAACAGCGAACTGGGTGGGTCTAACGATACCGCCTGCCACCTGGATATCCCCATGCGCAACTGCTCGCTGTTTCTCGATGATGAGCCTATCGTGATTGATGGCGATATCGTCGTTAAAGAGCTGCAGATGGCTAGGGGTTAATACGCTAATAAGTAGTGATACTGATAAAAAGCCAGCGTTAACTATTCACTGAGGTCGGAATCAACCCGTAGCGGGGGTCTTTCGCCATGGCCGGAAATGGCTCCATGCTATTCCGGCATTTCCGCCTTCCATGGCAGTCAGATGGCGAAAGTAGCGCCCATGGATGGGTTCACAGCGCCCCCGCGTAGGGTTGTGCAGACCGTTGGGTTGCTTTTGCGGCTACTTCTTCCAAACCATTAACTGCTTTCGGTAATCATCCTGCGCCTGGCTGGCGCTGACAGGGGTTAGCCACACTTCAGTGCCGGGCAAACACTGGGCCAGCGTAGCGCAGGCGATGGGGGTGAGAGCACCTAAACGCGGATAACCGCCAATGGTCTGGCGGTCGTTCATTAGCACGATGGGTTGGCCGTCTGGCGGAACCTGTACCGCTCCCAGCGGAATGCCTTCGGAAATAATCCCCGTGAGTGAGCCGTGTAGGGCAGGGCCGGTGAGGCGGACGCCCATGCGGTCGGCGCGGTTATCCACTGTCCAGGGCTGGTTGAATGCCTGAAACAGCGCGCGACCGCTAAACGAGGCGATTTGCGAACCGAGTACGATGGGTAAGCGGCAGCCCGAAGCGGGCATCTGCGGCCCTTGGTCTTTAGGAATGCGGCGTAGCGCAGGGGCGGTGCCTGTCCAGGTCAAGCGGTCACCGACTTGCAAAGGCTTGCCATCTTCATGCAGGCCGCCCAACTGCTCGCGGGCAGTGCAGGCGCGGCTGCCCAGCACCTCCGGCGCATTTAGCCCGCCGGGAAAAGCGAGATAGGCGCGCAGGCCTTGGCGCGGCTGGCGAAACACCAGGCGCTGGCCCGGCAGTAGCTTAAAGCTGGTATTGGGTGCTAGCGGTTTGCCATCCAACTGGGCGTCTAGATCGGCGCCGGTCAACGCCAGACGCACTTCGCGTTCGGTTTCAAAGCTCAAGCCGCCGCCCATGACGATTTCCAGCGCGGCGCTGTTTAAAGCGTTGCCCAGCAGCCAGTTGGCCCAGTGAAAAGAGATCCAGTCGGCGGCGCCGCCCTGAGTAACGCCTAAGTGGCCGACGCCAAACCGGCCGGCATCTTGGATAAGCGCCAGCGGCCCCGCCTGTTTAACCACTAGCCCCTTCTGTGTTTCATTCATAGCGACTTGGCTCATGGGCGCTCCTCCATGGGCGTGGTGTCACCACCATCTGCTTCAAACTCTTCGCGGGAGATCGCTCTAAAGCGCACCTTGTCGCCGGGGCGAAACAGCGGCTCGCCACGTTTGGCATTCTCGAATAGCGGCACGTTGGTGCGACCCAGAATATTCCAGCCGCCCGGCGAGAGCAGCGGATAAATCGCGGTTTGGCGATCGGCAATGCCCACGCTACCTGCTGCCACCTTGCGGCGCGGTGTTTTCAAGCGTGGCGTAGCGAGGGATTCGTCTACCAAGCCCATAAAGCCGTAGCCGGGGGCAAAGCCCAGCGCGAATACGCAGTAGTCGTGGTTGCAGTGCTGTTCGATAAGCGCTTTAACGCTCAAGCCAGCGCGCTTGGCGACCAGGGGCAACTCGGGCCCCACGCTTTCGTCGTACCACACCGGAATATCGTGCAGTTCACCGGCTTGAGTATCCACAGGGGCAAGGCCAGAAAGCGCCTTGTGAATAAGTTGAATCGCCTCGCTATGGGTTAACTGCTGGCAGTCGTAATGCAGCAACAGCGTGGTGTAAGAGGGCACCAGGTCAATTAACATGCTTCCAAAGGCGTTACGCAGCGCCTGGTCGGCGGCGATTACCCAGGCCATATTGGCTTCGTCGATGGCGTCGAACAGGCGCACCATCAGGGCATCCATGGCGGCGGTTTCAATGCTTTTTTCAATATTGGCTTTCACGCCTGCTCCAGCGCCTGAAAGGCCTCGCGGATAGCGCGTACGGCGGCCACTGACTCGGGGTTATCGCCGTGAACGCAGAGCGTATCGCAGGGTAAATGCAACGATGTTCCATCAAGCGCGGTGAGCGGCTCGCCTTTGGCCAGCATTACCGCTTGATCGACGATGGTGTTCTGGTCGTGGTGCACAGCGTTAGGCAGGCGACGTGAGGCCAAGTGGCCGTTGCCGTCATAAGCACGGTCTGCAAAGGTTTCGAACCAGAGGGTAATGCCCATGTTGGCGGCCAGCTCACGGTGCGGCTCGGGGTCGGCGGTAGACATAATCATCAGCGGCAGGCTGGCATCGTACGCACGTACCGCACGCATCACGCCTTCGAGTAGCGCCGGATTGGCAGCCATGTCGTTGTACAGCGCACCGTGTGGTTTGATATAGCTCAGTTGGGTGCCTTCGGCTTGGCAGATGCCCGCCAAAGCCCCTACTTGGTAGAGCACCATATCTTCCGCTTCTTCCGGCGAGCAAGCCATGGAGCGTCGCCCAAAGCCCATCAAATCCGGATAACCCGGGTGCGCGCCAATACGCACACCATTTTGTACCGCTAATTTGACGGTGCGGCGCATCACATGAGGGTCAGAGGCATGGAAGCCGCAGGCGATATTGGCGCAGTCGACGAAAGGCATCGCATCGGCATCCAGGCCGAGGTGCCAGTTGCCGAAACTTTCGCCCATATCGCAATTAAGCAGGGGGATGGCCATAGCGACTCCTGTGTCGATGCAGTGGGTGCGCTTGATGGGTTAGCGCTGAATTGTCGTCCACCACCAATATATGAACATGGCTTGCCCAGTGCCAATCGTTTTTGGCGATACTAACTATCGGACACTCCTATCATATTGTTATTTATTGGAAAAAGGGTTGACGCTTGGGCACGATACGCTTATCACATTAGGAGCGGGGCGTGATAATAGCGTTGGTGAAATAGCGCTGCTGGGATTGGTCTTAAAGTTGCATAGTGGTCTTAACGTTGAGTAGTTATCGGGTCGTCGTGAGCCATAGCACTCCACCGGTCTCTTTGCGTATCAGTACAGCAGTGTTTTTACTCCAATCAGTCATTGGCAGGCGAGTTACTATGCTCGATTTTAAGGAACTTGAGGCGTTCGTATGGGCAGTGAGGCTCGGCTCCTTTCGTAAGGCGGCGACCCGCCTGCACCTTACTCAACCCTCTGTTTCTGAGCGTATTTCGCGCTTGGAAACAACGGTCGGAGAGCTACTGCTGGAGCGTGCCGCCCGGCCTATTCAGCCAACTATGCGAGGTCGCGAGTTCTTTGTTCACGCAGAGCGGATGCTGCACCAGCGTGACGAGGCGATGAAGCTTTTCGATGACGAAGAGGCGTTTTCTGCACCATTGCGGCTCGGCACGATTGAAACCATTGCCCATAGCTGGTTTCCCGAATTTATGCGCCGTTTAACCGAGCGGTATCCGCGTTTGACCATTGAACTGACAGTGGATTATTCGCCGGTGCTCAATGAACGGCTACTGGGCAACGAACTGGACATTGTATTGGCGATGAATGGCTATTCACCGCAAAAGCAGATCGAGTACGAGTCCTTGAGCCCTTATGAAATGGGCATGTTTGTCTCTCCCCGGCACGTCAAGCAACTGGGCGAAAGTGCCGACACTTGGGGCAAGCAACTGCCGTTTATTTCATTTGGTAAGCAGGCTCGCCCCTATGCAGAGTTGGTGAGTTATTTGGCAGAGCAGGGAGTCGCTAATCCTCGTATCCATAGCGTCAGCACACTCATGACCATTGTACGAATGACCACCGAAGGGTTGGGGATTGGCGCGCTGCCTGTCGCCACTGTGCTGGATGAGTGGCAGCGGGGAGAGCTCTACCGTCTCTCGCTACCGGTGCCGTTACCGGCCATGCACTATGATGTGATATGGCGCAATGCTAACCACCCGCGCTTTTGTCGCGGGGTGGGCCGTTTGGCCCAACAGTGTGCCTGCAGCTATGCCCAGGCGCGCCGTGCCGATATGACAACAACACTTTTCTCCGGGCGCTGGGTTACCGCCAGCGCCTCCTCTGGTACTACCGAAGCAACACACTATTAGCACCATACTATTAATAGAAATAAGAGGGTTCTTATGATGCGCAAGACAATAACGACTTCATTGCTCCTGGCGACCGCCTGCGGTTTAACGGTGACGGCTCATGCTGCGGAATGGACGATGGCCACGCCTTACGGTGATGCCAGCTTTCATACCCAAAACAATAAGCAGTTTGCCGAGGATGTGGCTGAAGCTACCGACGGGGAGTTGACCATTACCGTTCATAGCGGCGGCTCGCTGGTATCGCATGGTGAAATCAAGCCGTCGGTTCGCCGTGGCACCATTGATGCGGGTGAAGTATTCCTCTCCGTTCTTTCCAATGATGATCCCATTTTCGAAGTGGATAACC
>NZ_JPUA01000013.1:21649-58943 GCF_002211105.1 Halomonas campaniensis
GGCCTGCGCAAGGTATCTATACCTCTGAACCCCTTACTGACCCGGAGCAGTTTGAAGGCTTGCGCGTTCGTGCGCCGAACATCAACACCCAGCGCTTTGTCGATAATCTGGGCGGTAGCCCCACCGAAACTGAAGAATCCGATATTCCCACGGCATTCAGCACTGGCCGTGTGGATGCCATGATCACCTCAAGCTCTACCGGTAACTCCATGGCGGCGTGGGATTACGTGACGGATTACACCGACGCTAACCTATGGCTGCCCAAAAATATCGTCTTCATTAGCCAACGCAGTTTTGATGCCCTGGATGAAGCGACTCAGGAAGCGCTGATGGAAGCCGCCGCTGAGGCTGAAAAACGTGGTTGGGAGATGAGCCGCGAAGATAACGACGCCAGCCTGGCTGCACTGCAAGAGAACGGTATCTCGGTTTCTGAGCCTAACGAAGCCGTTTCAGCGGCGCTTCAAGCAGCCGGAGATGAGTTGTTTGAAGATTGGCAGTCGCGTGCTGACGACGAAGCCAAACAGGCGCTGGAAAGCTACCGCGAGCAGCGCGACAGCTAAAGGCTGTTGCCATGTCTCTTGCAGCGGGGGTGGTAACGCCTCCGCTGCTTTTCCCGCGTGCTTTTTCCCATGTGCTTCGTGAGGCTGCGAACATGACGTTTAAATTCGACAAGCTTTATCGCCTGGGTGCTTGGGGTGCGGCGGCCTGCATGGTCGCCATTTGTGCGCTGATAGCGCTTCAGGTGACCTTCCGCCTGGTAGACGCCCTGCTGGTGCTCGTTGGCCTGAGCCGCCTGGGCATGAGTATTACCGGCGTTTCGGAAATTGCTTCGTATCTATTGGTGGGGGCGACCTTTCTGGGGCTGGCCTATACCTTTGTGCATCACGCCCATATTCGCGTGACGCTGTTGATTACCCGGCTACCGTCGGCAATCCGTGTGTGGTTTGAAGTGTTTTGCCTCATCATCGCCCTGGCGATCAGCTTAATGCTCAGTTACGGCCTTATTGGGTTGGCGAGGGAGAGCCTGCAATACAACGATGTCTCTTCGGGCTTTGTCTCGATTCCGCTTTGGATACCTCAGCTTGTGCTCGCGACCAGCGTAGGGCTGCTCTGCTTGGCGCTGGCTGAAGCCCTGTTTATGGCGCTACGGATTGCCATCCGTGATCCTGCGAGCTTTCGCGAAGCCACGGCGAATGATGACAGCGAGGTGCTTTAAATGGTGACGTTAACTGTCTCTGTGTCCACATTACGGGAGAGATCCTTGTGCTGCTACTAAGTCTCGCCACTATATTTACCCTCGTGTTGTTGCTGGGTAGCGGGGTATGGATCGCCTTCGCGCTGATCGGTACTGCCTGGGTAGCATTGGAGTTCTTTAGCTCGTTCTCTCCAGCCTCTATTTTAGCTTCCGATTTTTGGGGCGCCAGTTACGGTTGGGATCTCACTGCGCTGCCCATGTTTATCTGGATGGGCGAAATTCTGTTCCGCTCCGGTCTCGCTGACAATATGTTTCGTGGCCTGTCGCCCTGGTTAAACCGTCTGCCGGGACGCTTACTGCATACCAATATTATTGGCAGCGGCATGTTTGCCGCGGTATGCGGCTCTTCGGCTGCCACCTGTGCCACGGTGGGTAAAATGACCCTGCCAGAGCTTGAGCGGCGGGGCTACGACAGCAATATGGCGATTGGCACCTTAGCCAGCGCCTCTACTTTGGGGCTTTTGATACCACCCTCTATTGTGCTCATCGTCTATGGCGTGGTCACCGAGCAGTCGATCTCCCGGCTGTTTATGGCCGGTATTGGCCCAGGGCTGATGATCCTGGCCATGTTTATGAGCTATCTCATCTTGTGGGCATTGCTCAAGGGCAACCGTGAAGGACTTACCGGGGAAGATGAATCCGGTATGAGCTTTGCTGAAAAACTGCGTAATACCTGGTCACTGGTGCCTATTCTGCTATTGATCGGTGGGATTATCTTTTCGATCTATGGCGGGTTGGCGTCGCCCACCGAGGCCGCGGCGGTTGGTGTGGTGCTGTCGATCGTGATTGCGCGCTTTAACGGTCACTTCGATCGCGACATTTTTAAAAGCTCGCTGTTTGCCGCCGTGCGTACTGCCTGCATGATCGCTTTTATTATTGCCGGTGCGTCGTTTTTGACCTCGGCCATGGGCTTTACCCAGGTACCGATGAAGCTGGCGCAGGCAATTGGTGAGATGGGGCTTTCACCCACCATGCTGCTGATTGCGCTGACCTTGCTGCTGCTGGTGATGGGCTGTTTTCTCGACGGTATCTCGCTGATTCTGCTCGTCACCGCGATTATCATGCCGCTGGTGAGCGCCGCCGGCTTCGATCTGATCTGGTTTGGTATTTATCTGGTCGTAGTGGTCGAAATGTCGCAGATTACCCCGCCTGTGGGTTTCAATCTGTTCGTGATTCAAGGGCTCACCGGAAAAGACATATTGACCATTACCAAAGCCACACTGCCGTTCTTTCTATTGATGCTGTTAGCAATTGCTTTAATGCACATCTTCCCGGGTATCGCACTCTATCTACCTGAGGCAATGAACCGGTAAGGCGCTTATATAAGAGAAAGCCCAAACGAAACAAACGCGCTGGCCGAAGTGCTGAATGGCAAGCATGGTCTGGTCAGCGAGTTAAGGTTTGGTACGGGGTTGTTTATTGAGCTTTTTGAAAGAGATGTCTTTGTTGAACCCATCCGGGGCGCTGTACCCTTTGCGTAGCATCGTGAGTGCTTTAGATTGGGCTTCCCTCCGGCTACTGAGTACGAGGGTATGGTTTAGCAAGAGTTGCTGTGCATTTTCAAGCAGCTCTTTAGGATCAATCGCCGCAGGGGTATCTATCCTCAGTGTTTTGGCGATCAATGCCATTTTGGGTTGAACTTCTTGTAGTACGCTTTCAAAGGAGAGAGAGGGTATGTCCGCTGTTGTGCTCAAATCGTATAAGAGGGCGGCAAGATGCTCTTCGGGTGTGCTTGATAGGCAGGCATCCGCCGTGGGGCCGGATAGGCGGACACACATTTCCATCAATCTATCGCCGGTATTATCGCTTGTTCTCGTGCTTCTATAGGGGGCATGACTAAAGCGTATGGTGTTGATCAGCGTAGCCGGGAGCCCCCATTTAGCGGCTAGCCAAGCCCCTATAATAGTGTGGTCACAGCCAAAGTAACGCTGCTCTTCCACAACAAGATGGGCATGTGGAATCGCACTATCGATGTATAGCTCGTCTACTTGTTCAGGGTATGTCGCACTCAGCGCCAATATACCAATATCCTGTAACAGTGCTGCCGTAAACGCACTACCTGCCTGTTGAGGGCACACTTGTTCAGCAAGCTGGCGCGCTATGAGTGCAGACATGATCGATCGCTGCCAAATATGCGCATGCTGCGGCCCTTTGCTGGGGTGCTGAAAAAGATTGAAGCTCAATACCACCGTTAATGTGGCATCTAGCCCTAAACGCTGGATAGCCTCCAGGCACGTTTGTGTCGAATTGGCGGAGCGTGTGTGGTGAACGCTATTGGCGAGCGATATTAAACGAGCGGTTAAGGCTGGGTCATGCTCAATGGTGTCGGCAACATCGTTGATAGTCGCTTTTGAAGATTGCGTTAACCTGAGGATGCGCAGTGCGATTGAGGGAAGCGAAGGTAAGCGCTGGCACTTGAGAAAGTCGCTGATTAGAAAACCAGGCAGTGCTTCCGTTAGCATTACATAGAGTGCTTCATCCTTAGTCGATGTTTTAGTCACGTTATCTCCTGCGCACTTTGTAGCGTCGCCGCCAGCCATCATGAGGTGATGCCCTAATTTTACCATATGCTCAGCGAGTGTTGACGTTGTTATAGTTGGAAAAGCGCGGTTTATGCTTTGTAGGTCGCTGGATATACTTTATGAGGTGAGTGGCAGGTGCCCTAACTGCTCCAGAATTAAAAAAAGTGAGTGCAACAATGCACACAAAGAACGACGCGGCCGATATATTTCGTCAGTTGGCTGAGGGCGTAGGGCACAGTGGAAGCCCTCGCTTCTATGCAACGCTGGTGGAGCGCTTAGCAACGATACTAGGCGTTGATCATGTGTTAGTGGCTGACGTCACTCAACTGCACCAGGCTGAAACGTTGGCCGTCTGGTCCAATGGGGGCTTAATTGGCAATATGACTTATCCGCTGATTGGCACCCCTTGCGAGACCGCGTTGGGGAGCGAGTGTTGCCTCTATGCGCGCGATGTTCAGTCGCACTTTCCTGACGATAAACTGCTTTGTGAACTGGGTGCCGAGAGCTACTTGGGGCGAGCGCTCTATGCGGCGGATGGCGCGCTGATAGGCCTGCTGGCGGTGCTCAAAAACTCGCCCATGCAGTTGGGGGAATTAGCCAATGAAATACTCCACATCGCCGCTGCCCAGGCGGGGGCTGAGCTGGGTAGGCAAAAGGCGGAGCAGGCATTAAGAAAAAGCGAAGAGGTTGCACGGGAAAGCGAGCGACGCTTGGACACTCTGCTCAATCATCTACCGGGTATGGCCTATCGCTGTTTGAATGACCGCAGTTGGACGATGCAACTGGTGAGCCAAGGGGCCGAAACGCTGACGGGTTACCGGCCTGATGAATTGCAGGGTAATCGGTTGATCAGTTTTGCCGCTCTGATTCATCCTGAGGATCAGAATAAGCTCTTTCATGAGGTGCAGTCGGCCATTGCCGATAGGCGCCCTTACCGTGTTACCTATAAACTTCGCCACCGCGACGGCGGCTACCGCTGGATGTGGGAGCAAGGCCAGGCCGTTATAGATGAGGCGGGCGAAATCGTTTGCTTAGAAGGCTTTATCTCTGATGTGACTGACCAACAAGAGTCGCAGCGGGTGCAAAACGCTGTGGTAGAAGTGGCTTCTACGGTCACTACCCAGGTGGGGGACGGTTATTTTCAGCAGTTGATTGCTACCTTGGTGAAAGTGCTGGAAGCTGACGCTGGCTTTATTGCGCTGCTGCATACCTCCCCTCAGGGCGATGATAGCGTCTATGGACAGGCGACGACCGTCAGCATGGTCGTTGACGGCGTGCAGCGAGATAAGCATACCTTTGCGTTGCGAGGCTCATCCTGCGAGCAGGTGGTGCTGGAGCGTGAAGCGGTCATTCATGATGGCCCGCCGCTGATGTTGCCAGGTACATTGTTACCCACAAGGGCATGGATTGGGCGGCGTTTGGATAACGCCAACGGCGAAGCCATTGGCGTAATGATGGTGTTTTACCGCCAGCCACTGACAACGAATGCGTTCGCCACCTCGGTGCTACAGATCCTCTCCACCGGTGCTGCGGCAGAGCTAGAGCGCCGCCGCGACCACCGTCACATGCACCAGCTAGCGTATACCGACGGCACCACCGGTTTACCAAACCGCGTGCGTTTCATGGAGTTGTTAGCGCAGATGTGGAAAGAGGCCCAGCAAGGCGAGCATGGGCTTTCGCTGCTGCTATTGGATATCCGCCGTTTTAAAGAAGTTAATGATCTTCATGGCCATCAGGTGGGGGATCAACTGCTGGTGAAAGTGGCTGAACGTCTAGAGCAGGTTAGCCGCTTATACGGCTCGCTGGCGCGGTTGTCAGGTGATGAGTTTGCCCTGCTGGTGGTTCATCCCGTCCCTAGTGATATAGGCCACCTTGTCGAGCAGCTACGCTTAGCGGTAAAGCCGCCGCTTTATCTGGAACGGCGGGTCTTCCACCTTGATGTCAGCATCGGTTTTGCTCATTACCCTCAGGATGTGGCTGAGGCGGGCGAACTATTTAACGCGGCCAGCATTGCCTTACATCACGCTAAACGTCGTGAAAAAAGTATCTGCCCCTATACCCAAACGATGCGCCATGCGCTGCATCGGCGCCAACGAATGACGGAGCGACTCAACGCCGCTATCAGTGGACATCAGTTAGCGCTCTACTTTCAGCCCCAAGTGGATCTTGCCAGTGGTCGGTTGACCGGCGCAGAAGCCCTGTGCCGTTGGTACGACGCCGAGTGGGGCTGGGTGAGTCCCGGTGAGTTTATTCCCCTGGCCGAAGAGCGCGGCTTGATTCGCGCCCTTGGTGATTGGGTGCTGGAGGAGTCAGCTAGGCAGTTAATGGAGTGGCATAATCAGCCTGGAGGCGGGCTGCCTGGGAGGCTATCGATCAATATTTCCGCCCAACAGTTTGCCGACCCAGAACTCACCAGCCACATTGCGCAACTCACCGCGGGCGTTTCACCGAGTGCTATCGCCCTTGAGCTGACCGAAAGCGATTTTATGCGCGATCCGGATCAGGCCGTTGAGATTACCCACACCATGCGCCAAGCGGGCTATGCTCTCTCTATCGACGATTTCGGCACTGGCTATTCATCGCTTTCCTACCTACGGCGCTTTGCTGCCGACGCACTAAAAATTGATATCTCCTTTGTGCGCGAGATGCTCGATAACCACCATGACCGCACCATTGTTCAGACCATCATTGCCATGGCACAAGCGCTAGAGATGAAAACCGTGGCGGAAGGCGTTGAAACCCGCGACCAAGCGAGTTTGCTTGCTGAAATGGGGTGCAATGAGGCGCAAGGGTACTGGTTTGGTCGCCCGCTACCGGCGGATAAGTTCGCGGCGCAGTGGTTAACGACGTAGCCTTCACTTAGCGTCATCGTCTTGTCATCACCTTTGGCATACCCTACGCGCCGCCAACCCGCGATGAAAGGAGTGCCCCATGCGCCTGGCCCTGTTTGATCTTGACGACACCCTCCTGGATGGAGACTGCAGCGACCGCTGGAATTTATGGATGATAGAGCAAGGTTGGATCAGCGATGCCGAAGCCTTTATGGCGCGGGCGGAGCAAATGCACCAGGCCTATCACGCTGGTAAATTGAAGCTTGAAGAGTACCTAGCCATGACCCTGGCGCCGCTGCGCGGGCGTCGGGTGAGAGATGTGCAAAAAGAGGTGGAGCGCTTCGTCGCTACCCACCTACAGCCGCGTATTTTTGAACAGGCCTGGGCCTGCCTGGAAGCACACCGCCAGGCGGGGGATACCCTGCTGCTGATTTCCGCCTCGTCGCGTCACCTGGTCGAGCCGATTGCCACCACCCTGGGTATTGAACACGTGTTGGCGGTAGAGCTAAGTGTCGAGAACGGTGTCAATGAAGAGGCGCGTTATACCGGCGGCAGCGAAGGGATTTTTTCCTATCGTGGCGGCAAGGTGTTGCGCCTGAAACAGTGGCTGGCCGAGCAGCAGATTACCCCCAGCCACACCACCTTCTACTCGGACTCCCGCAACGACCTTCCGCTACTACAGTATGTGGATTGCCCAGTGGCGGTTAATCCAGACCCGGTACTGGCCGAGGTGGCTAGCGTCGAAGGCTGGCGGCGCTTAGACTGGCGGACGCCTCCAAGTGCTCCGTCGTCTAATGCTCTGCCAGGAAAATCGGGGCATGTCTGATGCCATCAATACACGTCTTCAACAGGGAGAGCGTCCTTGAGCCCAGCCGCGCTTGCTCTGGTGCTGGTCTCGGTATGTATGCACGCCGGTTGGAATGTGTTGGGCAAACGTAATGCGCCGTCGTTAGCCGCTTTTACCCTGGCTT
The DNA here is from genome assembly GCF_002211105.1 of Halomonas campaniensis. Lineage (GTDB taxonomy): Bacteria > Pseudomonadota > Gammaproteobacteria > Pseudomonadales > Halomonadaceae > Vreelandella > Vreelandella campaniensis_A. The sequence continues at coordinate 29,229 of NZ_JPUA01000013.1, forward strand.
ACGGCGCGGGTGGGGCGGTGATGCTGCCGCTGGTGTTGCTTGGGCCGTCGCTCACAGCGTTACCAAGTGCCTTCTGGGGCTGGTTGGCGCTTTCGGGATTATGCCAAATGCTCTACATGGGTGGCTTAGCCTGGGCCTACGCAAGAGGGGACGTTAGCGTACTCTACCCCATCGCCCGGGCACTGCCGGTAGTGTTAGTGCCGCTGGTATCCATTGTGCTCTTGGGCAGCCGCGTGTTGGATCGCTGGGACGGCCTTGGCATGGTGCTGGTGGTAGTGGGTGCCCTCTGCCTGCCGCTTAGCCATCCGCAGGCGCGCAGGATATCCACCTATCTCACGCCTGCCATGGGGTTTGCGCTACTAGCGGCAGCAGGCAACGTTGGCTATTCGCTGATCGACAAACAGGCCCTCGGGCTAATGCAGGGGGCAGGGCACAGCGGGTTAACCGCCGGGGCGGTGTTTATGGTGCTGCAAGCGCTGATGACATTAACCTGGTCAGTACCGCTAATGGCGTTGCTACCGGCGGAGCGCCGTCGCCTGCCTGCGCTTCGCCAGCAAGGGCTTACTATGCTGGTCATTACCGGGCTGATGATGACCTGCACCTATGGTTTGGTATTAATCGCCATGGCGCTTACCGACGAGGTGAGTTATGTGGTAGCGCTGCGCCAGCTCTCCATTCCAGTCGGCGTGCTAATGGGTGTGCTGTGGCTGAAAGAGCCAGCATCCAGGGCGAAAGCCTTAGGCACGCTGGTGATGTTGGCGGGGCTGGTGTTGGTGGCGCTTTAGGTCAGCGATAACTATTTCAGCGCCTGCCAAATCAGATTAAAGCCGACCAAGAACATGGCCAGAATCACTAAACGGTAAAACAGCGTTTCGTTGACCCGGCTTTGCAGCCAGAGGCCGTTGCGCACGCCGATCCAGGCGATGGGCACCAGCAGCAGCGACGCCCAGGCGCTGGTGACGTTGATCTCGCCAAGCCACATATAGGGCGCTAGCTTGATCACGTTGACTACGGCAAAGGTCACCGCACAGGTGGCAATAAAGGTCTCTTTCGATAGTTTGCGCGGCAGTAGATAAACGTTGAGCGGCGGCGCCCCCGCATGGGCCATAAAGCTAGTAAAGCCGCAGACGCTTGCCGCTGGCAATGCCCAGCGGGTGGAGATAGGTTTCTTGGCAACGGGCTTGAGCAACATGTAAGCGGCGAACAGCAGGGTGATAACGCCGAGAGTCAGGCGTAAGCCCTGTTCACTCAAACTGCCAAACAGCAGCGTCCCTACCGTCACGCCGATAAACAGCCCCGGCACAAAGCGCCAGACCTCAGTGGCGTCCTGTTTGCCCCACCATGCTTTCACCGCAAACACGTCCATCACTAGCAACAGTGGTAGCAGCAAGCCCGCTGCCTGGGCGGGGCTGATCGCCAGCGCCATTAGCGGTACCGAGAGCGTACCAAAACCACCCGCAAAGCCACCTTTTGAAACGCCGGTCAGGTAAACGGAAAATGCAATTAACAACCAGGCGATGACGGAGTAGTCGGGGAGCATTGAGGCCTCTGGATACTCAAAAAAGTGAACCACAAAAAAGCCCCGCATCGGCGGGGCTCGTTAGCATAGCATTAGATAAACGTTAGCGGGCGAAGTGTCAATCTATCCAGCGTTCATCAGCCACTCGTGATCGGGGTCGTTGTGAAATTTCCATGCCCGCTTGGGCCCCGCCATTACATTTAAGTAGTAGAGCGAGTAGCCATGGGAGGCGCCTACTGGATGGTAGCCCTTGGGCACCAACACACAGCAGCCGTTTTCCACCGCCATCGTCTCGTCTAGGCTTCGGTCATCGGTGTAAACGCGCTGGAAGGCGAACCCTTGTTCAGGATTAATGCGGTGGTAGTAGGTCTCTTCCAGGTATGATTCGTGGGGTAAGTTATCCACATCGTGTTTATGGGGCGGGTAGCTCGACCAGTTGCCCGCGGGTGTGAATACTTCGACGACCAGCAGGCTATCGGCGGGTTCGGTTTCCGGCAGAATATCGTGTACGTGGCGGGTGTTGGTGCCCTGGCCTCGGGTGCTCTGCTTGATGCTGTCCGGGGCGATCAGCCTTGGGGCGTGATTGCCATGCCCTGGGGCGGCGCACACGGCTAGCTCTAGATCCGTTGTCGCTTCCACCGCGTAGCTAACATGGTCAGGCAGGTAAACCGCATAGGGCGGAATCTGTTCAAAAATATCCATGCGCTGGCCAATATCTTCAAAGCGGTGCTCGCCGCATACCACATTGGCGCGACCGGAGAGCAGCACCAGGCAGACTTCCTGATCATCGCTGCTGGCCTCCAGGCGTTGGCCCTTGGCGAGTTTATGCACCCGAAAGCCAACGTGCGTCCAGCCAGCAGATTCAGGGGTAACGTCAATCACGGTGCCTTGGGCATCTGGGGTGGTGGGGCGTACCAGTAGGGAAGCCATATGTCGCTCCTTCTGATGGCTAGCTGCTCTGTTGGCAGCTAGCCGTTATCGATATGAAGGGTCTACACAGACCCGTTTGCGTCTAATTAGACCTAAGCGTCGAGCAGAATTTTGCGACCTTCCCGCAATGAAAGCTCCGCTGCATCGGCTAAGCGCAACGCCTCTAGGCCATCCTGAGCACCTGCGAGTGGCGCACGTTTCTCTTTCCATGCGGCGACAAAGTCGCCAATTTCAAGTTGGTAGGCTTGGGCGTAGCGCTCCAGGAAGAACCACTTGGGTTTGTCTTCCACTTGGCCTGCTTCACCGGTGAAGCGCAGGCGGGTGTCGCTCTCGTTTTGGGCCTGCAGCATGCCTAGGCTGCCAAAGGCTTCAATACGCTGATCGTAGCCGTAGCAGGCGCGTCGTGAGTTGCTGATTTGGCACAGCTTTCCACTGGCTGTGGTAAGGGTGACCATGGCGGTATCCACATCACCCGCTTCGCCAATCGCTGGGTCGATAATGCTACTGCCAACGGCATAGACGCTTTCGATGGGTTCATCGAGCAGCCAGCGGGCCATGTCCAGATCGTGAATCATCATGTCCCTGAACAGGCCGCCGGACTCAGCCACGTACTCGGCGGGCGGGGGAGAGGGGTCGCGGCTAATAATCGTCAGCGTTTCAAGTGCGCCAATACGCCCTTCGGTAATCGCTTTTTTCAGTGCCGAAAACTGAGGATCGTGGCGACGGTTAAAGCCTAATGCGCAGGTCACCGGGTGTTCGCTAAGTACTTGAAGGGCATCGCGAGTGCGGGCTAGATCCAGGGCGATGGGTTTTTCGCACAGAACCGCCTTACCCGCGCGGGCAGCCCTTTCGAGATACTCCGCGTGAGTGGGCGTGCTTGAAGCAATCAGCACCGCGTCAACGGTGTCATCCTCGAAGATTTCATCTACAGAGGCCGCTCGGCTAGCGTACTGCTTGGCCAGTGTTTCTGCGGCAGGCTGATGAAAATCAGCCACGGCGGCCAGGGTTACGTCCGGGTGTGAATAAATGGCCTGGGCATGCACCTTGCCGATACGTCCAGCGCCGATGAGTGCGAGTTTCATAAGCTCTCCTATTTTGTTTTTGCTGTTGGTTTGCTTGCTTTGGTTGTTTAGGCCTTGCGTTTTTTGTCTTGCCGCACGCCCAGGGCAATCGCCAAGGTCTGGGTCAAGCAGAGCGACGCGGTCAAACTACGGAAACTTTTTACTTCGGCTTCGTTGACCACGAAGACGACATCCGCGAAGCGGGCCAGTGGGCTAAGGTTCGAATCGGTTATCACTACACTAGGTAGACCGCGCTGATGGGCGTCTTCGCAGGCTTTTTGGCTCTCTTCGGCATAGGGAGAAAAGCTAATCGTTAGCAGAGCGTCGTGTTGGCTCATGGCGCGCAGCTGCTCGCCGTACATCCCGCCCAAACCATTGACCAGCAGCGCAGGTTTATCCACATGCGCCAGGGCATAGGTCATGTAGCTGGCGACCATGAAGCTGCGTCTTGCGCCCATCACATGAATCGCATGAGCCTTTTCAAAAATATCCAGCGCCTTCTCCAGGCTCTCTGGATTAATGCGGTTGGGAAGCTGCTCAAGCACGGCACGGTTGGCGTCAGCGAACTCCCATAGTAGCTGGGTGCTATCCGGTGTTTCTCCGGTGGCGCTGCGTACCGCGCGAATCCGCTCGGTGTAGTTAGGCAGCTCATCGACCAGGCGACTGCGAAACAGTTGCTGCATTTCGGAAAAGCCCTTAAAGCCCAAGCTATTGGCCAAGCGAATTAGGGTGGATGGAGTGACATCCGCCTGTTCGGCAATTTTGGCCACAGTCGCCAGAGCAACCTCCTGAGGGTGATCAAGCATAAAACGCGCGGTTTGCTGTAAGCGTTTGCTTAGCGTGGCGTACTCGGCGGTGATCAGTGTTTCCAGCTCGCGGTAGCTTTGTGGGGGCTGCGGCATACAAATTCCTTAGCGTTAACTCATGTACCACTCATTCACTCATCTACGACTGGGCAATAGCACTGAGCAAAGTGGCTGGTTGTTATGCAGTCTAGTTGATTGAAATAAATATTCCATTTATACCAAGGTATGGAATAAATAATTTGCAATAATTGCTATTTGGAATCTATATTTCATAGCGCCAAGGCATTTAATGCCACTTCCCTACCAACAACGATAACGTTATGAGGAATTATTTATGGCACGTCTATCTCAATGGCTTCTAGCCTCTGCCGCCACCACGGCATTAATGGCGGGTGTCGCACAAGCACAAGAACCGGAACAAGAAGCGAGCCGTTTCGTCATGGTGACCCACGGTGTTCCCTCTGACCCTTTCTGGTCAGTGGTGAAAAACGGCGCAGAGGCGGCCGCGGATCTCGTAGGCGCTGAGCTGGAGTACCGTGCACCGTCTACCTTTGATATGGCCAAAATGCAGCAACTTGTAGAGGCAGCGGTAGCCTCTAACCCCGATGGCTTGATCCTCTCTTTTACCGATGAAAATGCTCTGGGCGGCGCTGTCCAAAATGCGGTCGATAACGGCATTCCAGTGATCACTATTAACTCCGGTGGCGACGTGGCGAGGGATTATGGTGCCCGCCTGCACATCGGGCAGAGTGAGTACGAAGCAGGTAAGCAGGCTGCTGAACGCATGCAAGAACTGGGCGTCGAGAAAGGCGTCTGCGTTAACCATGAACAAGGCAACCAGGGACTTGATCAGCGCTGTGATGGCTTTGTCGAGGGTTTTGACGGCAATGCGGAGCAGCTAGCGACGACCTACGACCCCACCAACATTCGCAATGCCATTGTCGCTTACCTCAACGAGAACAGTGATGTGCGTGGTGTGCTGACCTTGGGGGCATTGGCCGCTGAACCGATGATTCAGGCCATGCGTGAGCAGGGAGCTACCGATATGTTCACCCTCGGTACCTTTGATCTTTCACCCGGTATTTTAGAAGCCTTGGATGCGGGGGAGCTGAACTTTGCGATTGACCAACAGCAGTACATGCAGGGCTACTTGCCTGTCATGTTCCTAGATCAGTTCGTCAAGAACGGTCTACTACCCGCAGGGGATGTTGCCACCGGCCCAGGATTTGTCACTCAGGAAAACGCAGCACAGGTCATTGAGCTGAGTAGCCAGGGCATCCGTTGATAACGAGCTAATCGAAAAAGGCTCGGCGCGGTGTCGAGCCTTGGGGGTCGATCGCCATGAATTCTACTGAAACGAAACAATCGGTTGCGCCAGCAACCGCTCCTCAAGATGAGCGTATCCAGAGAGTCTCTTTCTGGAAGAAGGCTCTTAATCGCCCGGAGTTGGGGGCGCTGGCCGGTGCCGTGTTGGTGCTTGCCTTCTTTATCGCTGCTTCCAGCGGCACCGGGATGTTTACCCCAGCGGGTATTATTAATTTTCTTGAAGTCGCCGCTCAGCTCGGCATTATCGCCACGGCGGCTGCATTGCTAATGATCGGCGGCGAATTCGATCTTTCGATTGGTTCGATGATTGGCTTGGCCGGCATCCTGATTGCCATCCCTGCGGTGGAGTATGGCTGGCCACTATGGGCCGCCATTTTATTGGCGTTCGCCTGTGCGGGCCTAGTGGGTTGGATTAACGGTAATCTGGTCAATAAAACGGGGTTGCCGTCATTTATCGTTACCCTGGGCTTCCTGTTCATTCTGCGTGGCCTGGCTATCGGTACTAGCCGGTTGTTGACGGGACGTACTCAGGTGGGGGGAGTGCAGGATCATATCCCCGGAGATTGGTTCGCGGCGCTTTTCACTGGAGAAGTTGCTACCGGACTATTTAGTTGGATGGCGGCAAATGGCTGGATGGCGACCAACTTTGCGGGCAACCCCACGGTCACCGGTATTCCCGTCTCGATTGTCTGGTGGCTGGGCTTAACCGCTGTAGCGACTTGGGTGCTGCTGTGCACGCCTTACGGCAACTGGATCTTTGCCAGCGGTGGTGATGCCAATGCTGCTCGCAATTCGGGCGTCCCCGTCCACCGCGTCAAGATTTCACTGTTCATGTTTACCGCTTTCTCCGCCACCATCTTTGCCTGCATACAGGTGATGGATACTGGTTCGGCGGACACCATTCGTGGCCTGCTAAAAGAGTTGGAAGCCATTATTGCCGTAGTAATTGGCGGCGCTTTGCTGACCGGCGGCTATGGATCTGCCATTGGTGCGGCCCTCGGTGCGCTGATCTTCGGCATGGTGCAAATGGGCATTTTTTACACCGGTGTTAATACGGACTGGTTCCAGGTCTTCCTGGGCGTGATGTTGCTGGTGGCGGTGCTGTTTAACAATTACATGCGCAAAAAGGCGATGGAGGCCAAATAACATGACCACACGTACGCCAATGATTGAAATGCGCAGTGTCAGCAAGCACTTCGGCAGCGTCATCGCCTTAAGCGATATCTCGATGCAGGTCTATTCCGGGGAGGTAATGTGCCTGCTGGGAGATAACGGCGCTGGCAAGTCAACGTTGATTAAAACCCTTTCCGGTGTTCACCAGCCCACCCATGGCGAGATGCTACTGGATGGCAAACCCGCACGTTTCAAATCCCCGGCTTACGCACTGGATGCTGGTATCGCCACTGTGTTCCAGGATCTGGCCATGGTGCCGTTGATGTCGATTACCCGTAACTTTTTTATGGGACGCGAGCCGACGGTGGGCTGGGGGCCTTTAAAGCGGATTGACTGGAAATATGCCGACCGGGTTGCCAAAGAGGAAATGGCTAAAATCGGTATTGATGTACGCGACCCAAGCCAGCCAGTGGGTACGCTTTCTGGTGGGGAGCGCCAGTGTGTGGCGATTGCTCGTGCCGTCTATTTTGGTGCCAAGGTGCTGATTCTTGATGAGCCCACCTCCGCGCTTGGGGTCAAGCAGGCCTCCGTCGTACTGCGCTACATCGCCAAAGCCCGCGCGGACGGGCTTGCGGTCATCTTTATTACCCACAATGTCCACCATGCTTACCCAGTGGCTGATGCGTTCACCCTATTGTCACGCGGCGGCAGTTTAGGCTCCTTCCGCAAAGAAGAAGTCAGCCGCGAAGAAGTGCTCAATATGATGGCGGGTGGTGCTGAGCTTGAAAGCCTGGATGCGGAGCTTGCGGAATTCCAGCGGGACGATAAAGACAAGAAGGCCAGCTTAGCCGAACAAGACACTCAACCTTCGGATGAAACAGACAGCACTGAACCCCCTTCACCGCGAACGGCGAGCGGCTATTAAGGAGCCATGATGAATAAACCTACCCCATCATCCCCGTTCACGCTGGCAGTCTGCGCTGAAATGGTTTTCCGCGATTTACCCGTGTTGGAACGTGTTAAGCGTATTTCTGAACTGGGTTTTCAGGTCGAAATCTGGGACTGGACTAAGCACGACATTGACGCGCTGGCCAATAGCGGGGCGACGTTTTCATCCATGACCGGCTATGTCACCGGCACCCTGGCGGATGCCGCCGGGGCAGATGAACTGCTACGCACCGCCGCTGAGTCGGTTGAGGTAGCCAAGCGCCTTGGCATTCCGCGACTTAACCTGCATGGCACGGGGTTGGATGGTGAAGGTCTTCCCGTGAAACCCTGCCAACAGATGACCGGCGCTATGTGGCTCAAAGCCCGGGACACGCTCAACCGGCTGGCGGATCTCGGCGAGCAGCACGGCGTCACCTTTGTGCTTGAAAACCTCAATACCGACGTTGACCACCCCGGTGTGCCGTTTGCGCGCCTGGAAGATGTGCTTGCTCTGGTGGAGAGTGTTGATCGGCCTAGCTTACGCATCATGTTGGACGTTTATCACGCCCAAATTGGCGAAGGTAATTTGATTGAATTGATTCGCCGCTGCGGGCCGTATATTGGCGAAGTGCAAGTGGCTGATGTGCCGGGGCGCTGCGAGCCGGGAACCGGCGAGATTAACTATCCGGCCATCGCCAAAGCCCTGAACGACATAGGTTATCGCGGCACCGTAGGACTGGAAGGCTGGGCCTCTGGCGACGACGACCTCGCGCTTGACCGATTCCGTGCTGCCTTCTCACTTTAAGCCACGGTTGATAAGCCTTATCGATTGCCAGCCAAGACGCTTTTATGCCCAGTGCCATCCTGTGACTAGTACCACGAATTTGTGACGTGGGGAGACATTTATGCTGAATAACAATAGTCAACACCGACCGCTTGACCTGATTTGTCTTGGACGCGTGGCGGTCGATCTTTACGCCGAGCAGATTGGCAGTCGTTTAGAAGACGTGGCCAGCTTTGCCAAGTACCTAGGCGGGAGCTCGGGCAATATGGCTTACGGTACCGCTCGTCTCGGGTTGAAATCCGCCATGCTCTCGCGGGTCGGCGACGAGCAGATGGGCAACTTCGTGCGCGAAGAGCTGGAGCGGGTGGGGGTAGATACCACCGCACTACAAACCGACCCTGAGCGCCACACCGGCCTGGTTCTGCTGGCGTTAAAAGACCGTGAAAGCTTCCCGCTGCTATTTTACCGCCGCGACTGTGCTGATATGGCCATTGATGCCGACGCCATCGACCCTGAATTTATCGCTCGGGCCAAGGCCCTGGCGATTACCGGCACACATCTTTCTACCGATACTACCCGCCGGGCGTGCCGCAAGGCACTGGACGCTGCCGCCAATAATGGCGTGAAGCGGGTGCTGGATATCGACTACCGTCCCGTGCTGTGGGGGCTGACCAACCCTGGCGATGGCGAAACCCGCTTTATCGCGGATGAAACCGTCACCACCGACCTGCAACGCTGGCTGGCGGATTTTGATCTGATTGTAGGTACCGAAGAGGAGTTTCATATTGCCGGCGGCAGCACGGACACCTTAGCGGCCCTGCGCGCGGTGCGTGAAGTTAGCAAAGCTACCCTGGTATGCAAGCTGGGCCCCATGGGCTGTGTGGTGTTCGAAGGCGCGATTCCTGACCGCATTGAAGACGGCATTTTAGTTAAGGGCGTGCAGGTCGAGGTGCTCAATGTACTGGGCGCCGGGGATGCCTTTATGAGTGGGCTGTTGCGTGGCTGGCTACGCAATGAACCCTGGCAAACCAGCGCCGGTTATGCCAATGCCTGCGGCGCGCTGGTGGTCTCCCGCCACGGCTGTGCCCCGGCCATGCCCACCGAAGATGAGTTATTCGATTACCTGGAACGCCGCGATGAGGTACCCCGTCCGGATATCGATCAGCGCCTCAACCATTTACACCGCGTCACTACCCGAGTGCCCGTTCAGTGGCCCGAAGTATTGGGGTTGGCATTTGACCACCGCCGCCAGCTCACCGATATGGCCCGCGAAGAGTATGCCGACAGCGCGCGGCTGCCAGCACTTAAAAAACTCCTGGTCACCGCCGCCGAAGAGGGTGCCAAACTGGGCGGTATTTCCACGCCCGCGATTCTGGTAGACGACGTGCTGGGTCAAGACGCGCTCAATCAAGCCAGTGGAAAAGGCTGGTGGATTGGTCGACCGGTAGAGCTTCCTGGCTCACGTCCGCTGCGTTTCCAACATGGCGATGATTTAGGTGCCTGCCTGCGCAACTGGCCTAGAGAGCAGATCATTAAGTGTCTGGTGTTCTACCACCCTGACGATGAAATCTCACTGCGCCTGGAGCAGGAGGAGCGTCTGCGTCAGCTCTACCAGGCGGCCTGTGCTTATGGGCTGGAGCTGCTGATTGAAGTCATTCCGCCCGCCGATATGCCCAATGACGACACCACCTTGCCGCGCAGCCTGCAGCGGCTCTATAACCTGGGCATTAACCCAGACTGGTGGAAGCTACCTGCCATGTCAGACGCTGCCTGGCAGGCGGTGGGTGAAACCATTGAGCGGGAAGATACCTACTGCCGTGGGGTCGTACTGCTCGGGCTCGACGCCCCTATGGACGATATGAAGCGCGGCTTTGAAGCAGCGGCCAATCATGCCTGCTGTAAAGGCTTCACCGTTGGCCGCACGCTATTTGCCAGCGCGAGTCGTGACTGGCTAGCCGGGCGTATCGACGACGCCAGCTTGGTAGATCGAGTCGCCCAGAACTATGCCGAACTGATAAAGGCGTGGCGGCAATTAAGGCAGGCGCAGCCGCAAACGCAGGCCCACACGGAGGAGGCGTAAGATGAGTACCATTCGACTCACCATGGCCCAGGCGCTGGTCAAGTACCTCGCCGCACAACGTATAGAGATTGATGGTCAAGAAGTAGCACTGTTTGAAGGCGTGTTTGCGATTTTTGGTCATGGCAATGTGGCCGGAATGGGTGAAGCGCTCTACCACGTGCAAGACACACTGCCGACCTTTCGCGCCCATAACGAACAGTCCATGGCCCACGCGGCGATTGCCTTTGCCAAAGCTAATGGCCGCCAGCGCTTAATGGCGGCGACCAGCTCGATTGGCCCAGGGGCGACTAATATGATCACCGCCGCGGCGCTCGCCCACGCCAACCGACTGCCGATCCTGCTGCTGCCGGGGGATACCTTTGCCACCCGAGAACCCGACCCAGTACTCCAACAGGTGGAGCACTTTGGCGACCCGACCATTAGCGTTAACGACTGTTTTCGCCCGGTGTCGCGCTACTTCGATCGCATTAACCGCCCCGAGCAGCTGCTGACCAGTCTGCCCCAGGCGATTGCCACCCTGCTTGACCCGGAGCATTGCGGCCCTGCGACCCTGGCGCTGCCCCAGGATGTGCAAACCTTTGCCTACGATTACCCAGAGGCCTTTTTTGCCCCCAAGGTGCATCGCATTCGCCGCTCGCCGCCGGATGCTTACGAGCTTCGCCAAGCTATCGCCGCGCTACAGCAGGCCAAGCGCCCGCTGATTATCGCCGGTGGAGGCGTGCATTACGCCGCTGCCTGCGACGCCCTGGCCGAGTTTGCCAAAGCGCGCGGCATCCCGGTGGCTGAAACCCAGGCTGGAAAAGGCGCGTTGGCCGATAGCCACCCTTGCGCAGTGGGTGCCATTGGGGTGACCGGCAGCGCAGCGGCTAACCAATTAGCGGAGCAGGCGGATGTCATTCTGGCGGTGGGTACGCGGTTGCAGGACTTTACCACCGGCTCCCGGGCGCTGTTTGAAGGCAGCGATAAAACGCTGATTTCCCTCAACGTTGGCCGCTTCGACAGCCTGAAGCATCAAGCGCTGCCGCTAAGCTGTGACGCCTTGATCGGGCTGGGCCAACTCGACGCGGCCCTGGGCGAGTGGCGCGGCGGCGATGAATGGCGCGAACAAACCGGAACGCTCAAACGCGAATGGGCCAAAATAGTACACAACGTGACCGCCGATCAAGGGCTGGCGCTGCCCACTGATGCCCAGGTGATCGGCGCCGTCAATCGCCAGGCAGGTAACGATACCACCGTGGTATGCGCCGCCGGTGGCTTGCCCGGCGAGCTGCATAAACTCTGGCAATGCTCGGGCCCCGGCAGCTACCACGTGGAGTATGGCTTCTCCTGCATGGGCTATGAAATAGCAGGCGGGCTGGGCGTCAAGATGGCCAAGCCTGACAACGAGGTAGTGGTGATGGTCGGCGACGGCAGCTACCTGATGCATAACTCAGAGCTGGCGACCTCGGTGATGCTGGGACACAAGCTGATTGTGGTCGTGTTGGATAACCGCGGCTATGGCTGTATCAACCGCCTGCAGCAGGCCACCGGCGGGGCGGGGTTCAACAACCTGCTGGAAGATTGCCGCGCTGTCGAGTCGGGCGCTCCCAAAACCGATTTTGCCGCCCACGCCAAATCCCTGGGCTGTGAGTCTGAATCAGTGAGCGGCATTGCGGGGCTGGAGCAGGCGCTGGTGCGCGCTCGCAGCGCCACCTCGACCTATGTGATTGCACTTGATACCGATCCGCTGCCCAGTACCCAAGAAGGCGGCGCCTGGTGGGAAGTGGCCGTGCCCGAGGTTTCCGAGCGAGAAGCGGTCAATAAAGCCTATCAAGGGTACCGCGAAGCCAAGCAGCGCCAGGCTCGCTAACCACCTTCTTTAACAAACATAATCATAAGGAATACGCTATGCCAACGGTTACTTTAGGCATCAACCCGCTCACCTGGACGAACGACGACTTGCCCAGCCTGGGCGGCGCAACACCGCTGGAAACCTGTTTGAAAGAGGGCCGCGAAGCGGGGTTTAGCGGCTTTGAATTAGGTAACAAGTTTCCCCGCACGCCTGACGCTTTGAGCCAGGTACTTAGCGCCCACGACTTGGCGCTTGTGTCGGGCTGGTACTCCGCACGCTTGCTGGAGCGCACGCCTGAAGAGGAGATTGAAGCCATTCAGGATCACATGAACCTGCTCAAAGAGTGCGGCGCCAAGGTGATGGTGCTGTGCGAAGTCACCCATTGTGTACACGGCGATCAGGAGCGCCCGCTCTCCCAGCGTCCGCATCTATCCGAGCAAGAGTGGCAGCGCCTGCTAAGTGGTCTAGAGGTGGTGGGCAACTACCTAAAATCCCAGGGCATTCAGTTGGTATATCACCACCACCTGGGCACGGTGATCGAAAGCCAGACCGACGTTGAGCGCTTAATGGACAACACCGGCGAAGGCGTGGGGCTGCTGCTTGATTTTGGTCATTTGCGCGGTGCGGGCGGCGACCCGCTCGCCATCGCCAAACGCTACAGCCAGCGTATCCATCATGTGCACTGCAAAGACCTGCGCTTCCCAGTGCTGGATGCGGTACGCAATCGCGACAAAAGCTTTTTAAACGGCGTGTTAGACGGCCTATTTACGGTGCCGGGGGATGGCAATGTGGATTTCCTGCCCGCCTTAACCCACCTGTGCGAACAGGGCTACCAGGGTTGGTTAGTGGTTGAAGCCGAACAAGACCCGGAAGTCGCCCATCCGCTGACTTACGCCCGCCTGGGTTATCGCAACTTACGCCAACTTGCCGAGCAGGCAGGTTTTGATGTTGCTAGCTAAACAGCACCAGCGCCGCCTTTTAATCAGGAGTTTGTATGAAGACGCTATCCCACTATCTTAATGGCCAGCTCTCCGCCGTTCAGAGTCAGCGCACTTCGCCGGTTTATAATCCGGCCACCGGTGAGCAGAGCGCCCAGGTGGCGTTGGCCACCGCCGATGAAACCCGCGAAGCGGTGCGTATCGCCGATGAGGCCTTTGCCGCCTGGTCTAAAACTTCGCCGCTAAAGCGCGCGCGTATTTTGTTTAAATTTAAAGCGCTGGTCGAGGAGCACACTGATGAGCTGGCGCGCCTCATCTCCAGCGAACACGGTAAGGTGTTTTCTGACGCCAAAGGCGAAGTGACCCGGGGCCTGGAAGTGGTCGAGTTTGCCTGCGGCATTCCCCACCTGCAGAAGGGTGAGCACTCCATGAACGTTGGTAGCGGCGTGGATAGTTACTCGATGATGCAGCCGCTGGGCGTGTGCGCCGGTATCTCGCCGTTCAACTTCCCCGCCATGGTGCCCATGTGGATGTTCCCCATCGCCTTGGCCTGCGGCAACACCTTTGTCATGAAACCTTCGGAAAAAGATCCCTCTACGCCGTTGCGCTTAGCCGAGCTGCTTAAAGAAGCGGGCCTGCCGGATGGTGTCTTTAATGTCGTCAATGGTGATAAAGAAGCGGTGGATGTACTGCTTACTGATGAGCGTGTTCAAGCGGTTAGCTTTGTGGGCTCTACCCCAATTGCCGAGTACATCTACGCTACCGCATCAGCCCATGGCAAGCGTGTTCAGGCCCTGGGCGGCGCCAAAAACCATATGGTGATCATGCCCGATGCGGATCTCGACCAAGCCGTAGGTGCCCTGATGGGCGCGGCCTATGGCTCTGCAGGCGAGCGCTGCATGGCAATTTCGGTGGCCGTACCCGTGGGTGAAGAGACCGCCAACCGCCTGCGTGAAAAACTGGTGGCTGAACTGGATAAGCTGACGGTCGGGCCTGGCCTAGTCGATGGCCCAGACAACGATATGGGGCCGTTGATCACCCGCGAGCACCGCGAAAAAGTGGCGGGTTATATCCAAACCGGCGTGGATGAAGGCGCCGAACTAGTGGTTGACGGTCGCCAGACCACGATTGATGGCGCAGGCGATGGCTACTTTATCGGCGGTAGCCTGTTTGACCATGTGACGCCCAGCATGCGTATTCACTCCGAGGAGATCTTTGGCCCGGTGCTGGCCATTGCTCGCGTGGCCAGCTTCGACGAAGCGGTCAGCATGATCAATGCCCACGAGTACGGCAACGGCACGGCGATCTTTACCCGGGATGGCGATGCGGCGCGTCAGTACTGCGAGCAGATCCAGGTCGGCATGGTTGGCGTTAACGTACCAATCCCGGTGCCTATGGCGTTCCACAGCTTCGGCGGCTGGAAGCGCTCGCTGTTTGGCCCGCTGCATATGCACGGCCCCGACGGTGTACGTTTCTACACCCGCATGAAAACCATCACCCAGCGCTGGCCCAGCGGCATTCGTGAAGAGACCAACCACTTCACCATGCCGACCATGTAAACAGGCTACGGGGCACGACACCATTCAACGCCGGGCCCAGCCCAGCGTTACTGTTTTAAAACAGGGATAATCACAATGAAAACCCTCAAAATTGGCCTCATCGGCACCGGTTTTATGGGCAAAGCCCACGCCATTGCCTTTAATGCGGCGCCCAGCGTTTTTGAACTGCCCGCTAAGCCCGTTTGCGAACTGCTGGCGGATGTCGACCTCGCTACTGCAGAGAGCCGGGCGCGGGCCTGGGGATTTGCCCGCGCCACCGACGATTGGCGCGCTTTGGTAGAAGATAGTGAGGTGGACGTGGTGGATATCTGCGCGCCCAACTTCCTGCATAAAGAGATGGCGCTGGCTGCCATTGCCGCTGGCAAGCATGTTTACGCCGAAAAGCCGCTGGCGCTAAGTAGCGCCGATGCCGACGAGATGGTCGCCGCGGCTGAGAAGGCGGGCGTCAAAACCCTGGTGGGCTTTAACTATATTCGCAATTCCGCCACCCAACTGGCCCGCCAGATTGTTGCCAGCGGTGAAATTGGTGAGCTGATTCATTTTCGTGGGCGGCACAACGAGGATTACCTGCTCGACCCGGAAAAGCCTCACGATTGGCATACACAGCGGGCAACGGCAGGTGCCGGTGCGCTGGGCGATGTGGGCTCGCATATTCTCAATATGGCCGAGTTTTTAACCGGGCAGCGCATTGCCGAGGTATGCGGTCAGCTACAAACCGCCATCCCCACTCGGCTCAAGGCCGACGGCAGCGGTATGGCGGCGGTAGAGAACGATGATCAAGCCCAGGCCATGTTGCGGTTTGACCAAGGGTTAATCGGAAATATCGAAACCTCCCGGGTGGCGGCTGGCCGCAAAATGGGCCTGGCCTACACGCTAACGGGCACCAAAGGCGCCATTGTGTTTGATCAGGAGCGCATGAGCGAGCTGCAGCTATATCGCCACGGCGATGCCCCTGGGAGACGTGGTTTCACCACCTTGTTCGCTGGCCCTGAGCACCCTGATTATGCTTCATTTAGCCCTGCCCCAGGACATGGCTTGGGCTATAACGATCAGAAAATTATCGAGGTTAGGGATCTTGTCGAAGGCATCATCAACCACCGCCCTCTCTATCCCGATTTTCGAGAAGCGGCCCGGGTCAATCGACTGATCGATGCCATCGAAAGGTCAGATCAGTCGGGACAGTGGGTGATAGTATAGCCGTTGCTACTGCACTAAGCGCTTGGGTCTTTCTATAAAGGCCCAAGCGCCTGTTGGGCAGAAAAAGTCACAGAATAATCAGCGTCGCGAGCCCAAGGAATGATAAAAAGCCGACCACATCGGTCACGGTGGTTAAAATCACCGCGCCGGATAACGCAGGGTCGATCTGGAGCTTTTTCAACACCATGGGGATGAGCACGCCGGATAAGTTGGCGAGACTCATATTGATAAAGATAGCCAGGGTGATCACCAGCGTGATCATGGGGTCGCCGAACCAGAGATGGGCAATCAAGCCGACCACTAATGCCCAAACCAAACCGTTACTCATACCCACCCACATCTCTTTGTTATACAGCCAGCGGACGTTGTTGCCCGCCAGTTGGCCCAGCGCCAGGCCGCGTATAACCACGGTGAGGGTTTGGCTGCCCGCAATACCCCCCATGCTCGCCACCACCGGCATCAAAATAGCCAGCGCCACGATTTGATCTAAGGCCGCTTCAAATTGCCCGATAACGAAGGCGGCTAAAAAAGCCGTTAACAAATTAATACCCAGCCAAATGCCGCGACTTTTCGCACTGCGTAAAACGGGCGTGAAGACTTCCTCTTCGTTACTGACGCCGGACATATGCTTTAACGTCATATCAGCGTCTTCTTGAGTGATCTCTAAGACGTCGGCGGCGTTTAGCTGGCCTACCAATAACCCATCGCTGTCGCACACGGGCACAAAGTGCAGCTCTTTAGAGCGCAGTAAAGCGGCGGCATCACTGACTTTCATTTGATCATTTAGGGTAAAAAAGTCATCCATATAATCATCAACCACGGCATCCTGCGGCTGTTTGATTAAATCAATCAGGGTTAAGGTGCCGAGTAAGCGTTTATCCTTATCCGTAATCATGATCTGCTGCGACTCATCGTCGAGAAGATGGTGGATACGGATATAGCGCTGCACGGCCTCTAACGACACGCCCTGTTTTACATTGACCGTCTCAGGATCCATGTAGCGGCCAACCACGTCATCTTCATAGGCGTGAAGATTCTCAACCTGGGCGCGAATCTCTTGGTCTAGGCTGGCGTAAACGCTGGTTTTTATGGCTTCATCGGCAACATCTAAAACTTCAGCAACTTCTTGAGCATCCAAGCCTTTAACAATTTGCTCTACGTCGCTGGCCGATAAGTCTTCGATGTAGTCAGCGCGGATGTCTTCGTCAACTTCGGCGAGAACCTCGCCGATTAAATCGTCGGGAACATACTCCCAAAGAAAATCTCGCGTTTTGGCCGGGAAGGACTCCAGCGTTCGCGCAATGTCTAAAATATCGAGTTCAGAGAAATACGCTTGTAGTGCCGCTGTGTCTTGGTCATCTAGCAGGTTTTGAAGGTAGAGTAGCTGCTCTTCGGAATTGGTGTATTTTTCATCATCGCGCATAGAGTCCGTCCTTGTTGGAAGCTAAGTGTTAAAGAAGTGCAAACTCCTGGCGGCTCGCTTTATGAATGTTATAGACAGGTATGGTTGAACGCCACGCGAACACCATAGGCCATGCGCTGCTGGGCAGAAACGGGCGCTACGTCGGTGCCAATCATTTCATCGGTAGCGTCGGCCCAGGTCAGCGTGCCGTGGGTGAACCCCAGCGGCGCCAGCGCGCGACCAATCCACTGCGTACCGGTAAAGCGTTGCGCTTCACCATTCTGGTCGGTGAGTAAACTGACGGCGTTATCCTGATGCAGGCGAACGATGTACCAGCCCATATCGAGTCCGTGTACTTCTACATCGGGCAGCGGTGCGGAACATTGCGCCAGTTCTTCAAGGGTGAGGTGAGCGGGCAGCGTTGAAGACATGGCGTATCCTCATGAGTGAGCATCTTATACGCCAAGACTAAAGGGTGTGCTTTATTTGTACAGCAGTAACCGTCTGATCGACGTTATTTAGACGCTAGATCAGACGGTTCGGGGCAGGTGTTTTACTTATTATCCATTTCTAAACAGGAAACTATAGGCATTTAACGCAGGTACACCGCCTAGGTGGGCGTAGAGCACCTTGGAGCCTGGCGGAAAATCACCGTTGCGCACCATATCGATCATGCCGTGCATGGATTTGCCTTCGTAGACCGGATCGGTGAGCACGCCTTCAAGCCGAGCGCATAGGCGAATGGCTTCCAGCGTGCCTTCGTTGGGCAGGCCGTACTCGGGGCCGCCGTAGCGGGTATCCAAAATAACATCGTCATCGCTAATACCGCCTTCCAATTCCACCAGCTCAGCCGTATTGCGCGCAATGCGCAGGATCTGTTCACGGGTTTGCTCAGGCTTGGCAGAGGCGTCAATGCCAATCACTCGCTGGGCACGGCCATCGGCGGCAAACCCCACCACCATGCCCGCCTGAGTACTGCCGGTGACCGAGCACACCACGATGTAGTCGAATTTAAAGCCCAGCTCTTTCTCCTGCTGACGCACCTCTTCAGCAAAGCCAACGAAGCCCAAACCGCCGTAAGGGTGTTCAGAGCAACCCGCGGGTATCGGAAACGGTTTGCCACCACGCTGACGCACATCTTCCATCGCCTGCTCCCAGCTGGGACGAATGCCGATATCGAACCCCGCATCATCCAAGCGTACATCGGCGCCCATGATGCGGGACATCTCGATATTGCCCACTCGGTCATATACCGCATCGGAGTAGTTGACCCAGTTCTCCTGCACCAGCACACACTGCATGCCCAGGTGAGCGGCCACTGCTGCCACTTGCCGGGTCTGGTTGGACTGGATGCCGCCAATCGATACCAGCGTATCGCAGCCTTTTTCCAGCGCCTCAGGAATTAAGTACTCCAGTTTGCGGGTTTTATTACCACCGAAGGCCAGGCCGCTGTTGCAGTCTTCGCGCTTGGCGTAGAGCTCAACTTCACCACCTAAATGTTCGCTTAGCCGCTTGAGCGGCGTAATGGGAGAGGGGCCAAAGGTGAGTGGGTAACGTGGGAAGCGTTCGAGGTTCATAGCAATCTCCAGCTTTAAAACATTGGGGGCGATATAGGGCGGCTAAGGTTGTTGTGAACAATTGGCGTGCTCTCTGCTATTTATAGTAAGTGTTAGCTATGATTTTTGTGTTGCAAAGTTGGCTGGTTTAAAGCAATAAAAGTTGCTAAAACATGTTTTATGTGGGTTTAAATAGTGTTTGTAGATGAATAGGGTAAATAATAATGCGCTCAAAAACCTCCCGTTCACGTCCTGAGCCTGATGATCAGGCCGCTGAACTAGACCGAACAGATCGGCGTATCCTTAAACTGCTTCAGGACGATGCCACGCTCTCCAATGTGGCACTGGCAGAGCAGGTGAGCTTGAGCCCGGCGGCGTGCTTACGCAGGGTGGAAAAGCTTAAGCGGGATGGGGTAATCAGCCGGGTGGTGGCCCATTTAGACCCGGAGCAGCTACAGGCGGGTATGGTGGTATTGATTGGCGTGGTACTGGATCGCTCGACGCCGGAATCCTTCGCGGCCTTTGAAAAGGCGGCCCAGAAGGTTTCTGGCTGTATGGAGTGTCACGTAGTAACGGGGGAGTTTGATTATTTTATGCTGGTACGCACCCGGGACAGCCAAAGCTTCAACAGGCTGCACGCTGAACAGTTGCTCTACCTGCCCGGCGTGCGCCAGATCCGCTCGTTTATGGGGCTGCGTCAGGTGGTCTCGACCCATAAGGTGCTGGTTTAGTCTTTTGGAAAGCGGGGTTGTAATCAATAGATCGTCACTATGTGACAAGCCATTTTTGGTTTTCTGGTCGGCATCTGCTGCGGGGGTGTTACTGACGACCAATAATGCGGGGGGGGGGCAATACACTGCTGAGTCATCTGTCGAATCCAATGACAATTTTCGCATTTATTGGCATATTTTCGACTATAGTCCCAGGGGAAAGTGATGCCTCAGCAACTTGCTGCGAATAATGCATCAGTAGTTGAACACACTGGCTTTGGCGATGTATACGCAATCTCGTTTTCCGATAAGTTCTATTCACCCCCCCCCCATTATGATGGTAGGCCTGGCGGTAATAGCCAGTGGAGCTGCAGTCACTTAAGAGTACCCAAGTAAAGGCACTTGAGCGTATTTCGATATCAACTAGGATGTGCCATGACCACCGCGACCATTGAACAGCGCTTAAGCGAGCCTGAAGGTAAGCAGCTTGAATTCAAGCGCGACTTGTCATCGCCCAAGCCGATATTGAAAACCTTGGTCGCTTTTGCCAACACAGCAGGTGGTCAACTGATCATTGGTGTTGACGACGACGGCACAGTGCTAGGCGTGGATGATCCGCTGGATATGGAGGAGCGCCTTACTAGCATGATCGCGGATGCCATTCACCCCCGGCTATTGCCCAATATTGAATTGGTTAGCGTGGATGAACATACCCTGGTGTGTATTGAAGTGTTTTTGAGTAGCGCTCGCCCACACTTTCTCAGAGCGTTAGGCGAAGAAAACGGTGTGCTGGTGCGGCTCGGTTCGAGTAATCGGCAGGCGGGGTTGGCTCTTATCCAGGAGATGCAGCGCCAAGCGAGCGGCACTACGTTTGATGTTCAGCCCATGCTCGAACTTAGCCGTGACGACCTTGACCAAAACGCCATACAGCAAGCCTTCAGCAGCGAACAACCGCTTGATGACAACAAGTTACGAACATTACGGCTACTGGTGCCGTATCAAGGTCGCCTAGTACCCAGCGTTGGTGGAATTTTGTTGTTTGGCCACGAGCGCCACTGGCACTTTGAAGATGCCTGGATTCAGTGTGGGCGTTTTCGCGGCACCGATAAGGTCGAGATCTTTGATCAGGCAGATATCCACTCGCCGCTACCCCAAGCGGTTGATGAAATTGAGTTATTTCTCAAAAAACACGCCTTCAAGCAAGCAGAGTTTGGGGCCATGCGCCGTCGCGATGTCTGGAGCATTCCACTGACCATATTGCGTGAAGCGATCATCAATGCCTTGGTACATAGTGACTACTCCCAGCGCGGTAGCCCTATACGCATTGGTTTTTTTGACGACCGTATCGAGATTGAAAGCCCAGGGCTGCTCATGCCTGGCATGACCATAGAAGACATGAAACGCGGCGTTTCCATGATTCGCAACCCAGTGATTGCCCGCGTGTTTCGTGAGCTAGGACTGATAGAGCAGTGGGGCAGCGGTGTAAAGCGTATTTTCGCGGAAGCCCACGCCCAAGGGCTGCCAGAGCCGCATATTGAAGAAATTGTCAATCGCGTGCGTTTGAGTATTCGGCTGGCCGCACCGGTTGCGATCCAGCAGTCAGCTTCACTGACCCAGGCTGAGTCAGTGAAGTCAGCGTCACGGCTAGAGTCACGGCTAGAGTCACGGCTAGAGTCAGCGCTGGCAGCCAGAGTGCTGCTGATACTGCAGCAGGAGCCGCTGGGAAAAGCAGCCATGGCGCGTGAGCTGGGTCACAAGGGCGTCTCCGGTGAACTCAATAAACAGGTAGGCAATTTACGCCAGCAGCAGTTTATTGAAATGACGCTGCCCGAGAAGCCCAATAGCCGCCTTCAGCAATACCGCTTAACCCCTAAAGGGCAGCGCTTTTTGCAGGACACTAAGGATCTAACATGAACACCGCCATTCATAATGGCCGCTTCTAGAAACGTTAAATACCCGACATATCAGGGCTACCTTCTTGACTACCCCGTTGAAGCGTTGTCGCAGGTTTACTGTCGATTATTCTCTTACTGTGGGCTCTGGCCGGGTGGCCAGCCAAACGGCAATCAGCATCAGTAGAGCGATCACGCCCCAGCGAGTCCAGCCGGGGCCGAGTGACCAAGCGGTGATCAGAGCACTCAACGCTATCATGCTAACAGCCGCCAACTTAGCGTGCCGGGGGATGGCGCGCTCTTGCTCCCAAGTAACCAGCAGTGGCCCGACATAGTGGCGGGAGCGGATCCAGGCCTCAAAGCGCGGTGAGCCTTTGGAGGCACAGTAAACAGCCATTAGCATAAACACGGTGGTCGGCAGCAGGGGCAGAAAGATGCCTAATACACCGATGCTAAAACTCATCCCTGCCAACACGACCCACATGAGGCTGATCAGTCTCATTCTTGCTCCCCAATTAGCGCGCGGTGATGCATATATTGCCCGTTACGTATGGATAAGTATGGACTTATATGAGGGCTTTGCCACTCGGCTCGTTGGCTGCTGAAAGCCGTCTTAAGGCGCCAGGGCGAGCAGAGGCTTGCCATGGGGGCCGCCCTCAATGTGCTGCAGCTCGGCCGCGTAAATCTTCGCGATGGTTGCGGGGTTGAGTACTTGGTTGGGTAGACCATGGTCAATACGCTGCCCTTGATGTAGCAACCATACCCGGTCAGCGTAGGTGCTGGCGAGATTAAGGTCGTGGAGCACGCAAACAATGGCCATGTGGTGCTGCGTGGCCCAACCGCGCAGTTGGCGCATCAGGCGCTGCTGCTGGCCGATATCCAAGGCGCTGGTAGGCTCATCCAGAAGTAAAATACCGCCATCCTTGGCGGTGGGAGAACACCTTGAGAGTAGCTGGCAGGCGCCTCTCGCGATCATCACCCGCTGGCGTTCGCCGCCGGACAGCGAGAGTACGCTGCGCTTGGCGAGGCGGGTTAGATCCAGATCATCCAGTAGCGCCGCTACTAGTGATTTAGCCGGGTTACTGCCTAGACTCAACAGCTCGTCGGTTTGCCAGTCAAAGCCGGGTAACTCCTGCTGGGCGACCAACGCTCGGCGATTGGCAAGTTCGGCAATGGGCCATTCGCGCAAGGGTGTGCCATCCAGATGTAGTTCGCCCTGTTCGGCAGCTCGAAACCCCGACAGCATGCTGAGCAATGTGCTCTTGCCCGCGCCGTTGGGGCCGACAATGGCTAGCAGCTCGCCGGGGCGAATCGTGCCATCCAGTGGAGCGATAGTAGGTGTGGTGGTTAAGCCAGCCTGATGGAGCGTTAGCATGCTCGGTTCCTACGCATTAGTAGGTACAGGAAGTAAGGGCCGCCGAGCAGGCTAGTCAGCAGCCCGACGGGGATTTCTGCCGGGGCAGCGACGGTGCGGGCCAGGGTGTCAGCCACGACCAGCAGTAGCGCGCCGCCGAGCATCGAAGCGGGTAGCAACAGCCGGTGGCCAGGCCCTAGCCAAAGCCGCAGGCAGTGGGGCACCAGCAGGCCCAAAAAGCCAATGACGCCGGTGAGCGCCACACAGATTCCTACTCCCAGTGAGGTCGCGATCACCACCCGGCGTTTTAAACGCGCCGCATCCAGTCCCGCCGCATGGGCGGTAGCTTCACCCAACTGGAGCAGGTCGAGTTCACGAGCGCTGCGCATTAACAGCCATAGGGCAACGGCAATCAGGACGAGTGCTAAGGCCGTGGTGCGCCACAGGGCGTTAGTCAGCGTACCCATGCCCCATAAACTAAGCTGGCGTAGCTGTTCATCGCTGGCGATAAAGGCTAAAACCCCACCGCCAGCTCCGGCTAGGGTGTTGATGGCCAAACCAGCCAGTAGCAGGGTCATCACAGCGGCACTGCCGCCGCCCTGGCGCTTGGCGATGCCAAAGACAATCAAACAGACGCATAAGGCGCCCAGAAAGCCTGCCGCAAACTGACCGTAAAGGCTGCCTGTGCCGCTGTTTTGAAAGAGCACGATCCATACCGCTACGAAAAGCCCGGCACCGCTGGCAAGGCCAAGCAGAGTAGGGTCGGCCAGCGGGTTACGAAACAGCCCTTGCATAGCGGCGCCGCTACCGGCAAGCATTGCACCCACTGCCACGCCCAGCAGTAAGCGCGGCAGGCGCAGTTGCCACCACACTTGAATACTGAGCGGGTCGGCTTGGCCGCTGATGAGTCCCCAGAGGGAAATGCCCAACGCACCGGAGGCGGCCGCCCAAGCTAAGGCCAGCAGCAGCGCTGCGGTTAAACCGGCGAGCACGCGGCTGGTTCGGCTAAGCGGCAGCCGCATCCAGAAGCGGTTAGTGTGAAGTATGGCTATCATGGGCTTAGCTGGGCGCTAGTTGGTACGCCCAATAGCGCTTCAACGTCCTGGCGCAGGGTGAGTAGCTGATCGGGCGTGCGCGGGCCAAAGCCAAGCAAGGCTTGGTCATCAATGACAATCAGCTGTTGCTCTCGGCCTGCGGGGGTTAACGCCATACCGGGTAACTGCCATAGCGCGGCTTCGCCACCCATTGCCGCCAGGCCACGCTCGGAGACAACCACAACCTCCGGCGCTTGCCGGGCCAGGGCTTCGGCACCCACGCTGTGATAGCCCTGCATCGCGGCGAAGGCATTGGTCAGGCCCACCGCTTCGAGCGCGCTATGTGCTGCGGTATCGCTGCCCGCCGCCCGAGGTGTTAAGCCGCTATGCTGCATGATAAACATGGCTCGGGTCGGGGGTAGGGCAGGCAGGTTGGCTAGCCGGTCAAGTTTCTCATCCAAAGCGTCTGCCAATGCCCCAGCTGCGTCACTGCGATCAGTTAATTGGCCGACGGCGCGGACTTTATCGGCAATGGCATCAAGGGTTGGCGGGGCGTTAATAGTGGCGACGTCGATCCCCACCGCCTCAAGCTGCGCCAGCACTTCCTTGGGGCCTGCGTGCCCTGCGGCTAACACCCGGTTAGGTTTAACCGACAGGACGCTTTCAGCGGAGAGCTGGCGCAGGTAACCCACCGAGGGCAGCTCGGCCATTGCCGGTGGGTGCACCACGGTGTCGTCCCGAGCAATAACATTGATATCGGCATCCAGGGCGGCCAGGGTTTCGGCAATATCACCGCCCAGCACTACCCAGCGCTCGCTGGCCAATGCGGCCCCGGTGGTTAGCCATCCTATAAGCAGTACTGCCAGTGAGCGGCGCATCAGGCGTTTTGCGTTCATGCCACCGCCTCTTGGCTGCCGAGCTCATCCAGCAACTGCCGCCACTCGCGACGCTCCGCGCGGCCTTCCTGGCGCTGTGCGTAGAGTTGCAGCACTAGCGAACCTTCGGCGTCGAAGGCTTCAATGCTGGTCACGCCGCCGTCGCGGTTGGGTTTGCTGACTTGCCACACTTGGTCAATTGCGGTGTCATCAAGGTGCAGGGTGAACTGCTCGCCAAATAGATTCAGCCAGCCGCGGGCGCGTTGCGGGGTGGGTAATTTACCGGTGCGGATCTGTACGCAGCCGGGGCTAGCGACAAACAGCATCAACGGCAGCGCGCGTAGGCTTGCATGCTGCAGCACTGTTTCCAGGGCATTGACGGGCAGCGTTTGGGTATAGCGGCCTTCCATTAACTGGTTGGCCTCAATACGCTCCAGATGATGGCGCTGGAGGAGGGCAAAGAACTGGTGCACGTCGCGCATCGCGGCCCACTCGCTAGCGAGGGTCGGCGCTTCGGGCAGTGGGCGCTTTAGGCGGGGCATGCTTTGGGTAAATGCAGGAGTGTCCCGAGTGCCCAAGGCTGCTAAGGCACCCCAGGGGCGCGGCAGCGGGTTCTCCAGGGCAAAGCACTTGTGAACGGCGCAGCCATGCTGGTTGAATATTTGCAGGCTCCAGCGCCACTGCGCCTCTTGCGTGCTGGTGTCCGGCATAGGATCACGAATCAGGCAGGCCCAGTGCCAGTTCGTGTAGAGCAGCCGTAAATCCAGGCCGCCAGGATCGAGCAACAGGCCAGTATGCTCCCCGCCGCTAAGCTCAGGGTAGTCGCCGGTTTGCTCTAGCACGGCCAGCCGGGAGCGAGTCAACGCCTTAACCCGCCCCAACTGGGGCAGGTAAGCGGCGATATCTCTGGGCGAGAGCGGCAGCGTCCACACGTCGCGCCCTAAACGGGCGGCCTGCAGCTCGCCTTCGCTGATCGATAAGCGTTCGGCAATCTCAATCGCCGGTAGCCGCGGCTGCGCGGCGCGTGCCGCGTCAAAGGCTTCGATAATCGCGATCTGTTGGGATGGAATCATGACGCACCTCTATCGGGTTGACTGCATGGATTTACCACTGCCAGTTGAGGGTGGCGAACAGGCTGCGCCCATCGCCCAGGCTGCCGTCGGGGCGGTACCACACCTTGTCGCCCACATTGGCAAGGCGCAGCGAGGTATCCACGGCCGGAGTGAGTTGCCAGGCAAGATGCACATCGTGCAACCCATAGCCGGGCAGGCGATCGTCATCGCCCTGCTTATCGAAGGATTGGGCAAAACGCGCTTGCCAGCCCAGGCGAATATCGCTGTTGTACAGAGCCACCTCGCTACCCAGAGTGGCTTCCAACGGTGTTTGACTGCCTAGGGGCTCGCCAGAATCGCGGTCTTTTCCGGAGACTTCCGAAAGGCCTGCAAAGCTGGTGAGTAGTGGGAAGGCGTTGGGCTGCCAGGTCACCCGGGCGTCATAGCCCCATAGCTGGGCACGCTGAACGTTCACCGCCTGGGTGGTGCCCGCCATGATGTCGACGTGGGTGTCGATAAAATCGTCGGCGCGAGTATCGAAGTAGCTGGCACGAACCTGCCAGTCGCCCTGATGCCAAACCACGCCGCTTTCCCAGGTATGGCTGGATTCAGGCGAGAGGTTGGGGTTGGGAATCCAGTAATTGTCCGGCGTGCAGAAGGCTGGCCCGGCGCAGAAACCGGCAAAGTGGCGCTCGTTGGCGTAAAGCTCGGAAAGACTGGGCGCGCGAAATGCTTCGGCGTAGCCCGAGAACAGCATCAAGGCATCATCGGGCCGCCAGGCAAGACGAAAGCGCGGTGACACTTGGTCGTGGACGCTATCGGCGCCGTTTTGGCCACTGGCGTCGTAGCGGTCGTAGCGAGCCCCCAGGCCAACATCAAACTGCCCGGCGCCGCCATTTTTCAAATAACTGCCAGCGGTAAGCGTGGTGTCGAGATAGGCTGCCTGGGTGTCGATATCGGCTTTAGGGAAGCCATTCGCTTCGCCATCTGGCCGTTGGCGTGCCTGCTCCAGCTCGGCACCGAACACCAGCGTTTGCGAGAGCCAGCCGTGATCAATGGTGTGGTAGCCGTCGCTCTGGAGACCGGCCCGCTCTAGGGTGCGGTTGGCCAGGGGCTCGTCAATATCTTGTTGGCTAAAGGTAAGCTGCGAAGTGACTTCGGTGGCAGCGCTGGGCTGCCAGCGGTGGCCCAACTGGACGTTGTTGCTTACCACATCGCGGTCACGCAGAGGATTGCTGGCATCGGTTGAAAGCTGCTGTGGGTTGGCGGGCTGGGTGGCGCGTTCGTCGTAGTGCTGCCAGCTCATAAATACCCGCTGGTCGTCGCTTGGCTCCCAACCGCCTTTTAGCAGCAGGCTATTGAGCGTTGCATCCTCTTCGGCTTCATCGCCCCCGGCGCGGCGAATATCACCGGATTCACTGCGGCCGATTGAAAACAGACCATCCACCTGGCCATTTGCGGTATCGCGGCGGCCAAAGGCCGTCAGGCTGCCGCGCATTTCGTCGCTGGCCGTCGCACCGCCTACGGAAAGGCGTACGCCGCTATCTTCGCCAGGGGCAAGCAGGTCATTGGCATTCACACTGGTGAAGCTGACGACACCGCCCATGGCATTGCTGCCGTAAAGGCTGGAGAGCGCACCGCGCGCTATCTGCACTTCTTGAATCAAGCCTGGGTCGAGAAAGAAGTTGCCGATATGGCCGGTGGAGATATCCTGACGAACGCCATCCAAACGTACCAGCACCCCTTTGCTGCCAAAGCCGCGCATGCTCAAAGTTTGGCCATTTCGACGCCCTTGGCCAGCCACATGCAGGCCGGGTTGGCGGCTAAGCACATCTTCGACCCGGCTGGCGGTGGCCAGCACCGCATCATCACGATCAATAATATCGATAATTAGCGGCGCCTGTGAAAGATCCGTAGGCGCCCGGGTGCCGGTGACCGTCACTGGGTTAAGCTCGGCGTCGTTTGCTTGAGCGGCTAACAGTGGGAGCAGCGTTAAACAGAGGCCACCAAAAGTGAGTGTGTGGTTCATAAGCCAGAGAGTTCCAACAGGGATAAGTGGAAGAGGTCGCTGGCTGGGTGCGATGGGCTACCTGGCTGGCTTTGCTGTATAAATCTTTAAATTAATCAGGGCCTGAAGCGTTAACAGCTTTAAGCGTTGAGGATTAGCTTGCCGCTTTTAGTGCGGCGCAACACATAGCGGCGCTGTTCATGGTGAATCACCAGTTGGCCTGAGCTACCGAGCAATTCGCTGCTATCTACTTCGCGGGGCGCTGAGGCTGACGTATCCCTTTGGGGCGTCTCCCCCTGGCGAGTGCCCTTATCGGCGATCTGCATGAGAGGATAACTCCTATGTTAATGATAACTATTAGCGTTAATTTAGCAGAGTTGTCGGTATCTCTCAATAGGATTTGGAGAGGATAGGCGGGTTAACCACACGTTCTTCATCTAAATGCAGCCACTACGTCATCGTGTTGTCATTTAGCTTCTTTAGTGTCTCCTAACGTTCAATCGTTGGCCTACAAACGATCAGGGGGAGACCAGAATGAGTAAAGAGATCGAAGATCATCGCCTGTTTAACCACAGCGGCAATCAACCTTTCGCCGAAGTATTGGCGCACCATGTATCCCGGCGCGATGTGATGCGCGGTGGTTTGAGCATGGCGGCTGCCTCGATGCTTAGCTTTGGCGGCGCTGCTCAAGCGCTTGCCTCAAGCGGAGCCCAAAAAACACCCCTGACACTGGCGTTTGAGGCGGTTCAAGGATCACTTACCGATGCTGTGGTGGTGCCAGAAGGTTACGTGGCCCAAGTCTTAGTGCCTTGGGGGACGCCGTTAAGCGCTGGCGACAGTTGGCAGCCTGACCAGCCAATGACCGCCGAGCGCCAAGCCTCGAGTGTGGGCATGCACCATGACGGCATGGCTGGCTTTGCCCTGGATACCGACAACGCCTCACGGCGTTTTGTGCTGGCGCTTAACAATGAGTATATCGACCAGTCGGCACTCTGGGCGCCCCAGGGCGGCCCCACCAATGCGGATGAGGGCCAGCGTCCGGCCGAGGAGTCACGCACCGAAATCAATGCTCACGGTGTCACCCTTGTCGAGGTGGAAAAAGACGCCAGCGGCCAATGGGCGCACGTACCGGGTTCGCGCTATAACCGTCGTCTTACCAGTGCGACGGTGATGGAACTTTCCGGGCCAGTGGCGGGCAGTGACTACGTCAAAACGCGCTTTTCGCCTGAGGGTACCCAAACCCGTGGTACCAACAATAACTGTGGTAACGGGGTAACGCCCTGGGGCACTTATATAGCCTGTGAAGAGAACTGGCCCGATATCTTTGTGAACCGCGGCGAACGCTTCCAGGACGATGCGCGGATTGGTATTCCCACCGATAAAAGCCGCTATGGCTGGGATACTTCGGCAGGTGATGCCTCAGAACAGAATGACGAATTTGCTCGCTTCGACATTGCCCCGCGCGGCGAACGTGCCGAAGATGATTATCGTAACGAAGCACGCACGTTCGGCTACCAGGTGGAAGTGGATCCCTATAGTGATGCATTGGCGGTTAAGCGTACGGCACTCGGCCGTTTCCGCCATGAAGGGTGTTGGTTAGGCAAGCTGGAAGCCGGTCAGCCAGTGGTTTACTACTCAGGCCACGATGCCCGCAACGAGTACGTATATAAATATGTCTCTGATGCCGCCTGGGATCCCGCCGATGCCAACCGCCCAGGTGAAGAGTACGATCGTCTTGCCATTGGCAACAAATATTTGGAT
>NZ_JPUA01000014.1 GCF_002211105.1 Halomonas campaniensis
CGGGCTGATCCAGAGCCAGGTGCTGCAGAACTATAACGGCCGCTTTCGCCTGGCGCTTAACGCCAGCGCCTCGCCGGATACCGCCAGCAACCGCTTCGTGCGCCAGTACGGCGGCTCGGGGATTCACCATGTTGCCTTGCGCACCAGCGCCATGCGCGACACCAGTGCGGCGCTGCAGCAGGCGGGCACGCCGGTACTGCCGATTCCCGGTAACTACTACCGCGACTTGGCCGCGCGCTTTGACCTACCGGCGCAAACCCTGCAATGGATGCAAGAACACCACATCCTCTTTGATCAGGATAGCGACGGTGACTTCCACCAGCTGTATACCCAACCCGGCCGCCAGGCGTTCTTCTTTGAGCTGGTGCAACGGGAAGGTTACCAAGGGCTGGGCGCGCCGAATGCCTTTGTGCGTGTCACTGCACAGCAACGCCTGGAAGCGGAAATTGATGGTATTGCTCAGGCAACGCCAAACCACGACTCGGGAGAGAGCCAAGCATGATCAAACTCGGACTGGTAGGCGAAGGTATTGCTAAATCGCAATCTCCCGATTTGCATGAGCGCCTGGGTGCCTCACTGGGCGAGCCGGTACGCTATGATTTAGTCGATAGCCGGGGCGTGGCAGATTTTGACTTCCCCAATGCAATACAAAAGCTGCGTGCCGAGGGCTACCGGGGCACCAACGTTACGTTCCCGTTTAAGGAGAAAGCGGCACAGCTGGCCGATATCCGCGGCGAAGGCGTTCGGCGGGTAGGCACTGCCAACACGCTGCTGTTTGACGCGGATGGGTTGCGCGCTGAGAACACCGATTACACCGGCTTTATCAGCGCCTACCGCCACTCTTTCGGCAGCCAGCCCGCGGGTGAGGTACTACTCATTGGCGCCGGTGGCGTTGGGCGTGCGGTGGCGTGTGCGCTGGGGGAGCTTGCCGTTAGCCACATCCATATTCTCGAACACGATGCTTCCCGGGCAGAGAGCCTCAGCCGTGATCTTAACGCCATGGGCATTAACGCGGCGTGTATCACGTCAGAGCAGGCGCAGCAGGAACTGCCCCAGTGGCAAGGCGTGGTCAACTGCTCGCCCATTGGCCATATCAACCACCCCGGCTGCCCCATCGATACCGCTGGGCTGGGTGCCCAGCATTGGGTCTTCGATGCGGTCTACATCCCCGCGCATACTGAGCTGTTAAACGCCGCCCACAAGGCGGGCGCCAAAACACTGTCGGGTGTTGATCTGTTTGTGTTTCAGGGCGTGGATGCGTTTCGCTTTTTCACCGCCGATTGCATCACCTCTGAACAGATCGATCCGCATGTGATACCGCTGCGTACATACTATATTGAGCAGTTAGTCTCCACTTCTACTCAGTTCGTCTCGTAAAGTTCGCGCTGAAGCACGGACAGAGGCAAGGGGGCTGCGTATTCGTTTTTAAAGCACCAACGTCAGCCATTGCCAGGATGACAGGCCTATGACGAAACCCAGCCTCGCTCCCCTTTTCAGGTTAAGTGATAGTTTCAACCAGAGAATGCTATATAAATCGACATGACCTACTTCAATACGACTGATTTTCAGAGTTGTATTTGGAAAGATAGGCACGTAAGAAATTGAATACTGTATGCTAATGGTAGATTTTTTTTTATAGTGGCGATTTATAATAGTGGGCTATAAAAGCCGGAAAGAGGATAACTAGACCAATATGCCCAGCAAGCAATCCATGAACTTAGGACGCATTAAACGTCCGCGAACGCTAGCGATGGAAGTAGCGGATGAGCTGAAGGCGGCAATCATCTCCACCAAGATTGGTCTAGGAGAAATACTCTCGGAAGAGCGTGTAGCGACCGAAATGGGGGTTAGCAGAACCCCTGTCCGCGAGGCTTTTTCAATTCTTCAGCACCAGGGACTGCTAACAGTGCTACCTCGTCGAGGCAGTATTGTCTTCCGTCCGGATGCTAGCGACATCGAGATGCTGGTCGACTTCCGCCGACAAATGGAACTGGGTGCAGCGAAGCTGGCTATTAACAACGCGCCCGCCGAAACGTCGATTGCACTGAACCGTATAATTGAAAGTATGGGCCACGCGCGTAACAACGATGAGTTACTAGCCTACACCGAGGCTGACGACGCCTTTCATGCCACTTTCTTCGAATTCTGCGGTAACCCTTATTATGGACAAGCTTACGAGCTGATCTCGGGCCGGATTAGTGCACTTCGGGCGCACCTTTCGGTGCCGCTGCAGATTTACCGCACGAGGGCTTATGACGAGCATTTAGCCATCGGGAACGCCTTCGAGGAGAGGGACGAGGAAAAGCTTCTGATCGTCCTAGAGCAGCATATCTCGGCAATGACAGAAAACTATGTGAAGGCGCTTGCCTCCCTCTGATACCTACTGAATTGACAGCCATAGACTCAATGCCCTGCTTCGCATAAGAGTGATGTTGCCTATATAAGGCATACGTGGCTTTCAATCCTTCCCTCAGCTATTCAAACCAACCGATCACAATGGCGTGAACTTTGTTTCGCAGAAGTCAGGCCTAACATGTGACTGGCACTGCCGGCTCGCTGAATGCGACGCTCGATATAAGCTCGACCATCTCGGGTCTAGCAATAGCAAAGAGACTAGCTTAGTGCCTAGGAAGCGCTAGCAGCACCTCACTTACCCGCCATCCTGTTACACACTCCAATATCTTCCAGAGTCACTCAGCGGAACGCCATGGTTTTCTGGGGCACCAGGGAGAAAGGCAATGCTAAGTCCTTGAAAAGACTGAATGCAGGTTTTTTACATTCATTGAGAGCCTGTGCTTACGTTCTGCCATAAGGCAAAGATGCTTCTAAGTGATCATTATCCGTTTATTGACATACTGTATGTCAGTGCATTAGATTTCTATCAGTGAGGTTGTAAGTAATATTAAAAACAAAGGAGAACAATATGTTTAAGAAACCTCTTACCTTAGCGGTTGCCGCTGTAATAACGCTGGGAACCCAGTACGCCACTGCACAAGACGCGATCAAACTCCGCGTAGCACACTCTATGCCCACATCTCATAGCTACCAGTCCTGGATTGAGGATTTCTCGGTCGAGCTGGAGCGCTTGGCACCGGGTAAAATTGAGGTCGAGGCGTTCCCGAATGCTCAACTCGGAAACGAGACGGAATACCTTGAAGGTATGCAGTTTGGTGTGATTGAAGGAGCGGTAGTCGGGCGTCACGGCCAGATTGATCAGCGACTCGAAGTGCTCAATTTGCCGATGATCTACCGAGACGCCAACCATCTAGATGAGGTACTGCGCAGCGATAGTGAGGTTCAGCAAACGTTAGACGACATCATGTATGAAAATGGCTACAAGGTGTTGGGTTGGGGCGAGCTGGGCTTCCGCGACATTACCACTTCGGGCGTACCGATCCGCAAGGCACAAGACTTGGAGGGGCTCGATATCCGGGTGCCTAACGTCGAGCCATGGCTCATCGCCTTTCGTGAATGGGGCGCAAATCCTACACCACTCGACTTCTCTGAACTCTACTCAGCACTTCAGCAAGGCGTAGTAAACGCGCAGGAAAACCCACCCGAGGTTATCGTTAACTCACGTTTCGATGAGGTGCAGGACACGCTTTCGCTGACTGAGCATGCCTCCATTCCTTCTGAGTTCATTGTCTCAGCCCGCTTTTGGGAAAGCTTAGACGCTGACTTGCAGGAAGCGGTCATGGAGGCGGCGACAATCAGCCGTGATACACAGGTTGAAGCCACGCGTGAAGCTAACAAAGCGTTAGTTGATGAGCTCTCTGATCGCGGTATGACCATCGTTTCAGATGTGGATCGTGACAGTTTCCGTGCTGGCGCCGAAGCTTCATGGGCCGCCTATGAAGACCGCATTGGCGCCGATCTCATTGAAGCCGTCCGCACCGCTGGCCAGGATTAAAACAATGGAAATGATTAGCCGGATTCTGAAGATCCTGATCGGCCTATTGCTTGCTGCGCTGGTGGCTGTCGTCACGCTGGGCGTTGTCTACCGCTACTTCCTTCAATCTTCCCTCTACTGGGGAACTGAAGTGCCGAACATCATTCTGGTCTGGCTAGTCTTCCTCGGCAGTGTTGCCGCCTATCACCAGCACTCGCATATCGCTTTCACAGTGGTGAGCGAAATGCTGCCAGGATGGCTTGGTCGTTGGAACGATGTAATTGTGCTGATGGTGACTCTGCTCTTCTTCAGCATCATGTTGTGGCAAGGCGCGCTGATGACACAACAGAGCATGACCTCTTACACAGAAGCGTTGCGTATCCCTAAAGCGTGGGTTTATGGCGCTATTCCCGTCTCATCGTCGCTAATCGTGCTCATGGTGCTGGCGCGGCTGGGCCCGGCATTAAAGACTGCTGTCAGACGCGACGCATAATAAAACTACCCCGATAGGAAACTAACAAATGCTGCTGACAATCGCACTCGTCTTTGTCTTGCTGCTGCTCATTGGCGTGCCCATCGGTTTCGGTATGGGGCTTGCGGCAACCATCGCTATTTGGCTGGATGGCAGCTATCCGCTGCTGATCATCGGCCACAAAATGGTCAACGCTATTTCGTCATTTTCGCTGGTTGCGGTACCTCTCTTCATTCTTGCAGGGGCACTGGCTGGTGAAACATCGATAGCGCAGCGCCTCGTGCGCTTTGCCGATGCGATTGTTGGGCATATTCGTGGTGGCTTGGGGCAAGTGAATGTTGCCGCTTCTATGTTCTTTGGTGGCATCTCCGGGTCGGCAGTGGCCGATACTGCGGCGCTCGGCTCACTCATGGTACCGCCAATGGAACGGCAGGGTTACACCCGAGAAGATGCGGGTGCCATTACTATTTGCTCATCCACTATCGGCGTACTGATCCCCCCTTCAATCCCCATGGTGCTCTACGGTATTACCGTGGGTGAGAGTGTGGGCCAGCTATTTCTCGCCGGTATTGTGCCTGGCTTGTTGGTCGGCCTGATGCTGATGGCCGCGGTCTTCACAATGGCCAAACGCAAAAAGTGGCCACGCCGGGAGCAACGTGCTACCCGCCGGGAGCTTTGGGAAAGTTTTAAAAGCGCCTTTCTTTCGCTGCTGCTTCCGATCTTCCTGCTCGGCGCCATTGTAAGCGGATTGACGACGGCAACAGAGGCAGGCGTTATCGGCGTGATTTATGCACTGCTGCTCGGCGGTGTGATCTATCGTGACCAGACGTTGATGCAAATGTGGAAGGTTCTGGTTAACTCTGCGATCAACACAGCGGTTCCACTGTTTATCCTTGCCACCACTTCCGTGACAGCCTGGATTGTTGCCGTAGAGAGATACCCAGCCACCCTGGTCACCCTTTTTGAGACGGGTGGGTACGGCCCTTGGACGATCATCCTATTGATCATTCTCTTTTTGCTGGTGGTTGGGATGTTCATGGATCTTGTCCCGGCCTTGGTGCTCTTCGCCCCGATACTGCTGCCTGTTGCGGAGGCTGCGGGCTACGATTCAGTGCACTTCGGCATCATTATGATCATGACATTAGGGATTGGTCTGGTCACCCCTCCCGTGGGCAACTGTATCTATCTAGGTTCGGTGATTGCACGAGTTGGCGTTGGGCGCCTATCTATTGCCTCGTTGCCTTTCCTGGCCGTCAACATGCTGGCGCTGTGCCTCGTGGCCTTCTGGCCTTGGCTGACGCTGGCACTACCAAAACTATTCTACTGAGTCATCAGCGCAGTTCCTTAGGCAATGCGGCAGGAGAGCCAAATAATGACGGGATTTTTGGGGCAAGGAGTACTTGCCAACTGGGGTGGCGTCACCGAGGTAGCAGAGACAGATTACAACGCTTGGCACAGCCTTGAGCACATGCCTGAAAGGATGTCGGTTCCGGGCTTTCTGCGTGGTCGGCGCTGTATTGCGGTGGAAGGAACACCAGCTCACCGTCGCTACTTCATGATGTATGAGACCCGCACGCTTGAGACATTAGAGTCGGCACCTTATCTTGCCCGCCTTAATGACCCAACGCCTTGGACACAGCGAATTTTGTCTGAATATATAGCGCCATCGCGGACGCTTTGCCGCGTGCTTAACAGTACAGGACGCGGTGTCGGTGGTTGGATTGCCACCTTTGAGTTTGGAGAAGACAAGCGAGACACGGCAACCGCATTCGCTAACGGCGACTGGATCGACAAAGTGATACATCTTGATGGCATCTTGGCCGCTCATGCGCTCGAAGGCGATCCTACCGCAGGCCAACAGCCCACGAAGGAGAAGACCTTTCGCGAGTCTCGTGATAAGGACATCACCGTCGCCGTTGCTCTGCTGGTGGAGGGAGTCGATCGCGCCTCTGTTGAAACGGCGATAGTGGCTCTTAAGAACTACCTGGGAGCGCTTGCGTCTGACTGCGTCACGCTTTACCAAACCCAGCACGTACTGAGCGATGTTGACGCCCATGCATGACCTTGACGTCCCTCCACTCCCCTCCTCTGATGCGCCCAAAGTTCTGGTGACAGGGGCCGCGGGGTTCATCGGCGCTTGGACACTGCGCGCACTGCTCTTTGAAGGTTACTGCCCCGTTGTCTTTGATTTGCAAGAGGATCGCCGTTTGGTGGCCGCTATCTGTGGCTCAGATGCCGCCAACATGCTCCATTGGCATACAGGCGATATCCGGAACATGGATCAGTTACAAGCAGCGGCCATGGGAACGGAGCGAATCATTCATCTAGCAGGCATGCTGACGCCCGGCTGCCGCGCTAACCCTCGGCTCGGGGCGGAAGTGAACCTGATTGGCTTGCTTAACGTCTTTGCTATCGCACAAACACTCCACCAGAAGGGTGTGCTTTACATGAGCTCTGCCGGGGTGTACGGCCCTAGCGGGGGCACAATACCCCAGCCTACAACGCTGTATGGTGCCTTTAAGTTGGCCGGCGAAATCTGCGCGCAATCTTTCTGGAATGATGATGGGATCGCCTCCATCGGGGTGCGCCCTTATGTCGTTTACGGGCCTGGGCGCGAGATAGGCCTTTCTGCAGCCCCCAGCCTTGCGGCACGTGCTGTGGCTGAAGGTCGATCGTTCACTATCCCCTTCACAGGGCTGCTTGACATGATTTATGTCGCAGACGTGGCCACCGCCTTTGTGGCTGCACTGAAAGCCGATACTGCAGGCGCGCATGTGGTGAATTTGTTCGGCCAAAGGATCGAGTCCGTTGAGGTGGCGCGCCTGCTTAACGAGCAGGCCAGCGAGGATATCACGGTGACAGCAAGGGGAGAGCCGATGCCCATTGTGCTCCCGCCACCCGATGACAGTGCCGCCATATTGGGGGACTGGTCCCCCACCCCTCTTTCTGAAGGGCTGAAAAAGACAATCCAATATTACCAAGCGAACGCTGGAGTAGAAGCATGACACGGAAGCTGGAAGGGCAGATCACGATCATTACCGGAGGGGCTCGCGGCATTGGGCGTGGAATCGCTAAGCGCCTGGCGGCAGACGGCGCGCAGGTCATTATCTGGGATATCCGGCCCGAGTATTTCGACTCAGAAGCTGCGGGCTTCAACCCCACTGACACTATGGCCGTCGATGTTGCTGATCCCGACAGTGTTGCCACTGCCGCGCAGGAAGTGCTGACGAAGTATGGCACTCCCTCGATTGTAATCAATAATGCGGGAATTAATGGTCCCGTCGTTCCCGTGGCTGAATATGACTTTGAGACATGGCGACGGGTGGTGCAAGTCAACCTTGATAGCGTGTTCCTGGTTAGCCGTGCCTTTGTCCCTGCCATGGTTGAAAAGGGCTACGGACGCATTGTTACCGTCGCCTCAATTGCGGGAAAGGAGGGAGTGCCCGGCATCGCTGCCTACGCTTCAGCTAAAGCGGGGGCTATCGGTTTCACAAAATCGCTTGCGAAAGAGCTAGTGACCAGCGGGATTACTGTTAATGCTGTGGCCCCTGTCATGGTTGAGACAGAGCTATTAGAGCAAATGACGGCAGAGCATATAGCTGCTTCAAAAGCGAAGATCCCGATGCAGCGTCTACTCGATATTGAGGAGCTAGCCGCTGTTGTCGCCTTTGCAGCAAGCCCTGAATGCTCATGTACCACTGGCTTCGTGTTCGACGCATCAGGCGGGCGGGCAACTTACTAATGGCTCATCCCATCGGACTCGCGCATTTGAGTGCAATAGAACTTGAGCCTACCGCGCTGATCGACTTAGCTGCTGAAACGGGACACGCTTCAGTTGCACTGCGGCTGCACTCTGCGGCGGCTGGCACCCCCGTTTACCCGATGGAACCAGGCGCTGTCGAGACACGGGCACTGCGCGATCATGCTCATACACGGGGCGTCTCCATCAGTGAAATAGAGCTAGTACCGATCACCCACAATCTAGAGCCGGATACGCTGCGACCTCTTCTACAAGTCGCAAGGGAGTTGGGGGCGACAGGGCTGATTGTGACTGGCGACATTGATGATCGAACGCTGTTAATTGAACGCTTTACGGCGATCTGCAAAAACGCAGCAGCACACGGACTGCTTGTCCATCTTGAATTCATGCGCTGGCGTGCTGTTGGCACACTCTCGGATGCACGTGAGGTGGTGGAGCGCTCTGAGCAGCATAATGCCCGGATTCTGGTGGATTTATTGCATCTTGCCCGCTCAGGCGGCACCGCTAAGGAGTTAGCCGCGCTACCACCTAACATGGTCAACTTAGTACAGATTTGCGACGCAACGGCAGAGCTTCAAGGCGATATTATTGCTGAAGCTCGTGGCGGCCGACTCACTCCTGGTCAAGGCGCACTCCCCATTCCGGACATGCTCTCAGCGCTACGCGGCACATGGAACGCAGCACTTGAACTGCCGGGTCTGGGTGAAGGAGATGCCAGGCGAACAGCGCTCGCCGAAGCACGGGCACAGACTGAGCAGTTGTGTAGGTAAAGCACTCTCGCCAGTCGCCCTTCATGCCATGCCTATTGGGCTACCGACTTTATCAATGCAAGGAGCGTGATGCCATGTACTCATCGATTGCTACCGTTTGTCTCAGCGGCTCGCTGGAAGAGAAAGTCGACGCCATCGCTCAGGCCGGCT
This sequence comes from Halomonas campaniensis, assembly GCF_002211105.1. Lineage (GTDB taxonomy): Bacteria > Pseudomonadota > Gammaproteobacteria > Pseudomonadales > Halomonadaceae > Vreelandella > Vreelandella campaniensis_A. The sequence goes on from NZ_JPUA01000014.1 coordinate 9,042, forward strand.
TTGAGGGGCTTGAGCTGTTTGAAAACGACTTGACCGCCTTCGCTGGAACGCCCAGAGAAGCCGGTGAGTTGATTCGCTCACGCGGACTGAAACTGGTCACCCTGCAGCCCTTTCGTGACTTTGAGGGGCTACAGGGCCGTGCACGGGAGCGGGCCTTTGATCGCGCCGAGCATAAGTTCGACCTGATGGAGGAGCTCGGCACCGAGCTGTTGATGGCTTGCAGCACCGTCCACCCGGATGCCCTCCCTGGGATTAGTCGTGCCGCCGATGACTACCATGAGCTCGGTGAGCGTGCCGCGCGGCGTCACCTCCGCGTGGCCTATGAGGCCCTGGCCTGGGGCCGCCATATTCACGATTACCGCGATAGCTGGGAGGTGGTGCGCCGGGCGGCCCACCCTAATGTTGGCCTGGTGCTGGACACTTTCCACATATTCTCTCGCCAGACGGAGCTGGGCACCATTGGCCGCATTCCGGGGGATCGCATCTTTCTGGTACAGACCGCCGATGCGCCGCGCTTGTCGATGGATCACCTCTCATGGAGTCGTCACTACCGCTGCTTCCCTGGCCAGGGCGAGCTGCAGATGGATAAGTTTATGGCCATGCTCGATGAGACACGCTACGACGGCCCGCTCTCCCATGAGATCTTTAACGATGTGTTCCGCATGGGCCACAGCGACCAGACGGCCCGTGACGGTTTACGCTCCTACCAGTTATTGCGCAGTATGCAGCGCGATAGCGGTATTCCCGCGCCACAGCCAATCGAGTCGGTGGCCTTTCTCGAAATCGCAGTGGAGCCCGATGACCTGGCGCCGCTGCGCACTATGCTTGGCGCGCTGGGGATGGCCTGTGTGGGGCGACACCATACGCTGAACGCCGAGCGCTGGGCCGCGGGCGATGTCAATTTAGTGCTCAATACCGAGGCGAGCTTTACCGGCCGCGTACCGGGGCGCGACGCCACGGCCGTGACGGCGATTGGCCTTCGGGTGGGTAACGCTTATGAAGCGTTCAAGCGGGCAGATAAACTCGGTTACGAGATCGTGGAGCCTGAAGAGGTGGGCGCGAGCCACCGCATGAGCGCGCTGCGTAATGTCGACGGTAGCCTCTCCTATATCATTGACGACTCGCAGCTAAGCCGCACCTGGGATCGCGAATTTCCTGTCAATGTGCAGCCGGTTCCCCAAGGGGCCTTGGTGGATATCGACCACATCAGCTTGGCGCTCTCTTACCACGACTATCTCTCGCTGATGCTCCAGTACCGCGCCATTTTCCAACCGGCCCCCACCCCCTCGTTCGATGTCACCGACCCGCGCGGGCTGATCCAGAGCCAGGTGCTGCAGAATGGCAATGGCCGCTTTCGTCTGGCGCTGAACGCCAGCGCTTCGCCGGAGACCACCAGCAACCGCTTTGTGCGCCAATACGGCGGCTCGGGGGTTCATCATGTCGCGCTGCGCACCCGTGCCCTGCGCGATACCAGCGCAGCCCTCCAACAAGCGGGGACGCCGGTACTGCCGATTCAGGGTAACTACTACCGCGACCTGGCCGCACGCTTCGACCTTTCGGCACAGACGCAGACATGGATGCAGGATCACCACATCCTGTTTGATCAAGACAGCCATGGCGACTTCTATCAGCTGTATACCCAGCCCGGCGGCAAAGCGTTTTTCTTTGAGCTGGTGCAGCGTGACGGTTACCAAGGGCTTGGGGCGCCGAACGCCTTTGTGCGCGTCACCGCGCAGCAGCGCCTGAAAACGGATATTGGCGGCAGCACTCAAGATGCTGCGGTATGACCTCAACCATTTACGGGCGAAGACACCAATGGCATCGCCCGTAAATGGATTGACCCGCAGGTGGTAGCGCTAAGTACCCTTATATTGAGCAGCGATAGCTCAGCTAGGCTGCTAGCCAGCCAGGAAGCAGGCTAGCAGAAAAGCGAAGACATATTACGGTTTTGACAAAGGGCCAAGGGACTCACCTGGATTACCATTGATGGCGTAGCCGCCATCAACCAGCCAATCAGCGCCGGTGATAAACCCAGAACTCGGTTCGGCTAGAAACCTAACGACACGTGCGATCTCCGTCGGGTCAGCCCAACGGCCCACGGCACTTCGTTCTGCGAAAAGCGCATAATCCAGCGTACCTTCCGCCATCTTGCGGCGTAGCGGCTCTGTCAGTGTATAGCCGGGCGAAACGGTGTTGACGGTAATACCTCGGCGCCCATACTCCAGCGCTAAGCCGCGCGTTAGCCCTCCAATCGCTGATTTAGCGACCGAGTAGGCGGTGCGACGCTGTAGGCCCACGTGTCCAATGACCGAGCCAATATTAATGATCCGCCCACTACCGCGCTGACTCATTCCAGGCAATACCGCCGAGGCCATCAGCGATGCACCGCCAACATGCACATCCAGCATGCGCGGCAGTAAGCTCGCATCCTGCTCATGATGATCGGCGATCTTTGGCTGCATAATCCCCGCATTATTGACCAAAATGTCGACCCGCTCCTCAGCCTCAACGACCGCTGCGATGGAGGCTGCGTCTGTCACATCTAGCACACAGGCGCGGCACTCAATGCCAAGCGCTCGGAGTTTAACGGCTAACTCCTCCGGGGAGGTTAGGTCGCCCAGCACCACACGTGCGCCACACCGGCCTAACTCATAAGCCAGTGCCTCGCCAATGCCACCACCGGCCCCGGTAATGATGGCAACCATATTGTCTAGCTCTTTATCGATAGCACTCATACAAAATGGACCCCACTATGAAGCAAACATCACGCAACTATATTTAGATTTAAGGTGTGTGGTACTTTACATACTAGATGCAGTCACCACCCACTGTGCGGAATACCTATGGCTTCCAAACCTCTTAAGATTCAACGCCCCCAGTCCCTGGCAACACTTGTCACGGAGCGGATTCGCGATGCGATTGTGTCTGGTGAGTTCACCTTGGGTGAGAAAATCTCAGAAGAGTCGCTCGCCGAAACCTTTGGTGTCAGCCGCTCGCCGGTGCGCGATGCGTTAAACGCACTGCAATTTACCGGCTTGGTTGAAATACGTCCCAAGCGGGGCAGTTTTGTGTTTAACCCTACGATCATCGACATAGGCCAGCTATGCGAATACCGCGAAATGCTAGAGCGTGAAGCCTGCACCCTTGCCATGCGCGGCGGCGGTGAGACGTTGATTCAAGCGCTTCAAGGATTGTTTGATGAAATGGCCATCGCCCATAAAAACGCTGACACCCGGCGCTATGCCGCACTGGATACCGCCTTCCACAAAGCATTCTTCCAACACTGTTCCAACGCATTGGTACAGGACGCCTATATGCTGGTCGAAGCACGACTAGCGACAATCCGAACCGTACTGACAGCGGCCAGGGAAGAGCGCCGCGAGGCCAGCTATACTGAACATGGCGACATCATCGATGCTCTAAAACAACAGGACATGGCTAGGTTTGAGAGAGTGCTGAAAACGCATGTTCACCGCACTCAGCTCGTTGCCGTCGAACGCTTATCCGAAACGGATCATGATGCCTCTGCACCGGCTCGATCCACCGTCAGGCTTTAACGCGAAGGATATCGCGGACGGACGGATTAGCGAGATAAGTCGGCTCACGTCCCTGCAATACGTCGACGATGTTCTGCGCAGTCTTTGAGCGAATCTCGAACTCGCTACCTTCTGAATACCAAGCGCAATGCGGGCTAGTAATAACATTGGGCAGCGATAATAGCGGGTGATCAGCGCCAATCGGTTCGGCTTCAAACACATCGAGCCCTGCGCCTGCAATTTGGCCACCTTTCAGTGCACGCACCAGCGCATCCTCGTCAACCACTGGGCCGCGGGCGGTGTTAAGCATTAGCGCCGTGGGCTTCATCGCCGCAAACTGTTCATCCGAAATCATGTGCCGGGTTTCATCGGTCAGCGGAACATGTACTGACAAGATATCGGATTCAGCGATTAACTTTTCGTAGTCCACCAGCTCAACACCGGCGGCCTTGGCAACAGCGGCATCGGCGTATGGGTCATGCGCAATAATACGCAGCCCAAAATTCGCCATTTTGTGTGCCATACGCTGGGCAATTTGGCCGAAGCTAAGAAATCCCAATGTTTGCCCACGTAACCGCGATAGTGGTTTGGCAACGGTGTAGTCCCATTTGCCTGCTCTTAGCGCGCGATCATAGATAGCAATACCGCGTTTCAGCGCCATCATCAGTGCAATGGCATGATCCGATACTTCTTCCAATGAGCCATCGGGCACATTGGCCACATAGATGCCAGATTCGGTAGCACGAGGCACATCAATCGTGTTCAGCCCAATACCGTAACGAGAGATAACCTGGCAACGCTCTAACTTGTCGATCACCCCAGCGGAGAGTTGGCAATACTGATTAATGATGGCATCCGCATCAGCACAGGCGGCGATCGCCTCGGCTTCTGTCTTGCACTGAGCTTCAATTAACTGGAAGCCCGCCGCTTCAATGACCGCTCGCTCAGGCGCTAAATCGGGAAATTCAAAATCGGTAACAACAATCTTGGGGGTCATGAACGCGCTCCATATTGGTCATCAAAAGCGTTGAAGAAGTCCTGGTTCACGATCTCGGTGAACTGGCTGTAATTGTGCTGATCACCAACATTTGCTGGGGTACCATCCTCGCGCAGGCGAACCAGCGCGTTTTCCATGGCTTTGCTCGCGGTAAACAGCAGGGTGACTGCATAGAAAACGACCGAGAACCCCATCTCCTGCAGTACCGTCTGGTTCAGCTTGACCGTTTCGTTGCCATCCACGATCGACACCACCTTAGGCCCTTCGACAGACTTAGCGACGGCCTCAATTTCGGCAATGGTCTTAATGCCATCGACAAACACCAGGTCGACACCCGCATCCTGGTACATTTTCGCGCGTCGAATCGCCTCCTCGGGGCCAGCCGCCGGCATCGCATCAGTGCGACCGATGACCAGCATATCTTGACTACCACGTGCAGCAATGGCGCCTTTTAAGCGGCGTACATTGGCATCGGCATCCATCAAGCGTATACCCGCTCGCTGGCCACAGCGTTTAGGTGCCTCCTGATCCTCCAAATGAATCGCGGCGACCCCGGCTTGCAAGTACTCCTGCACGGTGCGGTAAATGTTGTTTGGCCCGCCATAGCCGGTATCGGCATCAGCGATAATGGGGATATTGACAGCTCGCACCATATTACGGGCGTGCTCGGTCATCTCAGTCTGGGATAAAAGCCCAATATCGGGCATCCCCAAACGACTGGCAGTGGCACCAAAGCCCGTCATATAGATAGCGGGGAAGCCTGCTCGCTCGACCAAGCGCGCCGACAGCGAGTCGGGGGCACCGGGTGCGGCGACGATATCGCCCTTGGCAATAAGGGATCTGAGAAGAGAAGCCTGGGTAGTTGGCCGTGTGTCAGTCATTGGGCACCTTTGAGTGATGGAAGTAGTACGTGGGCGTCAGCGCCGCCCACCGGCGACGCGTAGCACTTCGCCAGAGGTATAAGGCGCATCGAGCAGCAGCCATTCAGCGGCGCCGGCCATTTCCTCGGCGCTGCCTGCCCGACCGAGCGGGATAGCCTCGGCGTTCGCCGCCCCGCCTGGCGCGCCGGTCTGCATGGCGGTTTGAATGATGCCGGGCGCCAAGGCGTTGACCCGAAGATCCGGGGCCAGATCGCGCGCCATCGCGCGGGTTAGCGCCAACAATGCGCCCTTCGAGGCACCATAAGCGGCAAAGCCCGGCGCGCCTCCGTTTTCACCCGCGATAGACGCCATATTGACGATCGCCCCGGGCGTATCGAGGGCGCGTGCGTTCAGAAAGGCCTTGGTGACCAGCATTGGGCCTGTCACGTTAATGCGTAACAAACGCTCGATTTCAGCGGCCTCCAGGTCGAGCCAACTGCGCTTTTGCCCCAGAATGCCGGCGTTGTTGACCAGGTGTGTCGGACGCCACGTGGTCATATCCGCCGAAGCAATGGCATTTTCATCGGCGATATCGACGACCTCTGCCCGGGCTAAATCGCCGAGCTCGTCGCGTGTCTGCTCCAGTGTCAGCGCCGAGACGTCCCAGAGCAGGACGCGCGCGCCTCGTTGAACCAGCCGGTTCGCGATGGCCCGGCCGATGCCCGCTGCCGCGCCGGTAATCAGTACAGTGGGTCGAGACATAATTCTCTCTTTATTAGTTGCCTGAACGGATGCTGTCGAGCTGTTCCATCATTCGGTCGATGTTGTCACCGCCGAGCGCGTCACGGCTGCTCTCGTAAACCGGCGCCACCGTCTCGCGAAGCTCGGCCATTGCCTCTTCGCTGAGTTCGGTAAACTCCATGCCTTCGGATTCCAGCGCGGCGCGAGCCTCGTCAACGGCTTCGCGGGCACGCGTGACCTGGGGGTCGCGCGCCGCGACTGCACACTCGCGCACTAGATTCTGCTCATCTTCGTTAAGACCGTTCCACTTGCGTTCGGACATCAAGACCGGCAACGGGGAATAGGCGTGCTGCGTCAGCGTGACGTAGTCCTGAACCTCGTAGAAACGCTGGGACTGAATCAGCGGCAGTGGGTTTTCCATGCCATCGACGGCGCCGGTTTCGAGTGCCGTAAACACTTCGCCGAACGACATAGGCACCGGGTTTGCATCGAGCGCGCGGAAGGTCGCGAGATAGATCGGGTTCTGAATCACGCGAATGCTCAGTCCCTCGAAATCCGCCACGCTTTGGATGGGGCGCACCGAGTTGGTGGCATGGCGAAAACCGTTTTCCCAGATCGACAGCATTACCAATTGATGTCCGGGCATCTTCTCGGCCAGATCGTTAGCGTAGGGGCCGGTCATCACCTGATCGACCTCATCGAAATCGGAAAACAGGAACGGTAGGCTGAAAACGCCCATCGCAGGCTCGATGCCCGCCAGCGCGTCGGCCCCGGCAACGACCATATCGATGGAGCCCGAGCGCACCGACTGCGTTGCCTGAGCGTCGTCACCCAGTTGGCCAGAGTAGAAGGCGCGCAGCTTCATCGCGCCACCCGAGCCCTCCTGAAGACAGCTAGACATGGCATCAACCCCTGTGGCCACCGGATGGTCTTGAGCGGCGCCGTTCGACACTCGAAAGGTGTGATTGCCGAACTCCTGGGCCATGGCCGGTACCAGCGTTGTCAGGCCAGTCAGAGCCGTCGCGGCGAGGAAGGTCATTTTTTTCATGATGAGTCATTCCTTATTTATTGTTTGAAGACGCAAGTGACGTACCACTGCTGGATCGCTTCGACATTATCGAGCCAACCACTCCAGTGGCCAGAGAACGATTTGCGGGAACGCGACCAGCAGTACCAGCACCAGTACCTGGGCGATCAAAAAAGGCGCCGCCCCTCGCGCCACCCGATGCAGCGCGACACCTGACACCCCGGAGGCGACGCTCAATACAATGCCGACAGGCGGGGTAACAAGACCGATCGCGGTATTGACGACGAAGATCACCCCGAAGTAGATCGGATCGATGCCAGCCTCGACGACCACGGGCAGCAATACGGGTGCGAGGATGAGAATGGTCGGCCCCATATCCAGCATGGTGCCTACCAGCAGCACGATCAGCATGATCACGATTAGCAGCAGACGCGGCGACTCCACCAGCGGGCCGACCAGCTCGAGCACTATTCCCGACAAATCGGCGATGGTGATGAACCAGGCGGTGGCCAACGCCGCTGCGGCCAACAGCATGACGACCGCCGTGGTGAGCGCTGCGTTGCGAAAGACCTCGAACAGATGACTGATCTTCAGCTCTCGGTGAATCACCATGCCGACGAATACGGCATAGACCACGGCGACGACGGCCGCCTCGGTGGGCGTGACAATACCGAACCTAATGCCGCCCAGAATGATGACCGGCATACCTAGCGACCAGATCGCCCGCCGAGTTTCGTGCAAGCGCGTCATCCACCCCTGACGCGGTAGTGGTTCGACATTGTCGCGACGTGCAACGATCAGCCACGCCGCCATCGCCGCGAGCCCCATCAGAACACCCGGAACGATGCCCGCCAGAAACAGCTGGGTAATCGAGAGATTGGTCGCCACCGCAAAAATAATGTAGGCGATAGAAGGAGGAATGATCGGCGCGATGACACCCCCTGACGACAAGAGCCCGACAGAGCGCGCCTCGTCATGGCCCGATGCGCGCATCATGGGCAGCATGATGGCGATCAAGGCCGCAGTATCGGCGGCGGCAGAGCCCGACAGCGATGCAAGAATGATAGCGGCAAAGATCGCCACGATGCCCAACCCACCACGCAGATGGCCCACGAAAGCTATCGCGAAAGCGATGATCCGCTTGGACATTCCGCCGGCGTTCATCAGCTCCCCAGCCAGTAGGAAAAACGGGATAGCCAACAGGGAAAAGTTGTTGGCGCCAAGCACTAGCTGTTGCGAAATGATCTGTGGATCGAGCAGATCGAGCGCCCAGCCCATCATGGCCGCACAGATCAGCAGCGCAAAAGCCACGGGGACACCGAGCGCCAGAGTGGCGATCAAAGTGCTGACAAAGATACCCAAAATCATGGCGCCACCTCACCGCCACGCGGTAGAGAGGTCAGCCGCCCGGTCAGATAGCCCAACATACGCAGCGCGGCGATCAAACCGATCGCCCCAGCCATCGGGATAACTGCGCCGAAGACCCAAATCATCGGCAGGCGCGTCACCGGCGCGATATTCGTCGCGTTTATATCGAACTGCTGGAGTGCGCCGGTGATGAGCAGCCCACAAACGACAACGACCAGACCGTTGGCAACGACGAGCATGGCACGCCTGAGCGGCCTCGGGGCCAGCAAAAGCACCAGATCGAAGCCGATATGCATGTTGCGATGCATGGCTGCGATGGCGCCAAGAAAAATCAGCCACACGAAAAAAAATCGCGAAAGCTCATCGGATACGTCGATACCCGAGCCGAAACCGTAACGTAAGACAACGTTTACAAACACCATGACCGTCATGCCAAACAGCAGTGCCACGAGTGCGACGTCAACCACTCTAAAAATCAGGTTGATTGTCCTGGTCATCTTTCCTCCGTAGCGGAACCGGCGCTTGAGCGTGTACGCCGCCTCGACCCACCTAATATGTTACATACAACATACAACAACTAATCCTGAAGCCGTCAAGACAAATCTGAGCTTAAACCGCTTAACTAAGACTAAAGTAATAAGAAAAACCACTATTTCAGCGTTTTAAAGCCCCTTTTATAGAGCAATAACTCAATAAAATTTGATTGTTGTATGTAAGAACTGCGTGCTTTAAATATGCACTTGTGTGTTCAAGCACGGATAGTGATAAAACAATAATACTATTTATTATCAATAACTTATTAATTTATTATACTTTTTGATAATACGTTTTTGAGTATTATTTCTTGACGGTACCCGGCATTTAAATTGAAGTGTTATGTGTTACATACAACAAGCTTTTGATAACAATACGAGACCCTCATGACTCATTCAACGAAGAGCCAAGGCTACAAAGCCCTTGGAATTGCCTCATTACTGCTGCTTGCATCATCGCCTCTGCACGCCAGTAGCTGGCCTGATAAACCCGTCACGCTGGTTGTTCCATGGGGCGCCGGCGGTGGCACAGATGCAACCGCGCGCATGATTTCCACCCTGCTCGAAGAGAGCCTTGGTGTTCCCGTTCCCGTGGTCAACCGTACCGGCGGCTCGGGCGTTATCGGCCATTCGGCCATCGCCAATGCCACGCCTGACGGCTATACGATCGGAATCGCCACGCTTGAAATAGGCGGCATGCATTACCAGGGCCTCACGGATATCACCTACCAGGATTACTCGCCCATCGGGCTTTACAATGCCGACCCAGTTGCCATTTTCGTTTCGTCCAGAAGCGGCTATGACAGCATCGACGATCTGCTGAAAGCGATTCGCTCATCCGGACATCGCGAGTTCAAGGCCAGCGGCTCGGCGCAGGGCGGCGTCAATCACATTGCAGAAGCCGGCATGCTGCTGGCATCAGATATCCCGGCGGACAAAGTGGCGTGGGTTCCTTCCGAAGGCGCGGCTCCGGGCCTTCAGGATCTCGCCGCTGGCGGCGTGGATTTCGCGGCCGCGTCGATGCCGGAAGCGCGTGCACTGATGGATGCGGGACTCATCAAGCCGCTCGTGATTCTGAATACAGAGCGCTCCTCGAACGCTCCTGACCTGCCGACCTTCGAAGAAGCGACGGGCAACGAGTGGTCGTTTGGTTCCTGGCGCGGACTAGTCGGGCCTGCCGACGTGGATGAGGAGATCATCAGCACCCTACAGGAACATATGAGCGCCATAGTGAACGACCCGACCTATCTGGAATTCATGAACAATCGCGGCTACGCAACGCTTTGGCTGGAAGGTGATGAGTTCATGGATTTCATGCAGAGTTCGGATCAGAGAATCGGCGCAACGCTGAAATCTCTGGGCATTGTTGAATAGCGAAAAAGGATACCTTGCCTGCAAGGTATCCTTTTGCTTCAGGTCTTCTCATATGAAATTCAACGATATTGTGATTGGTATTGCCTTCATGCTCATTGGCGCGTTGGCGGTTTTCCAGGCACGTACCTTTCCCGCCATGCCTGGGCAAATGGTCGGCCCCTCCACCTTTCCAACGATTATCGGCTGCGGTTTTCTGATCGGCGGCGCGATATTGATCGCCAAGTACATGCTCGCGGGAAAAGCGACTCCCTTACTAGTCGCCAACCAGGGCTGGCTGAAAAAGAAACGCGTCCTGGGATTTTTACTGCTGATTCTAGGAAGTCTTGTGTTCGCGATTTGGATTGAAGAGATCGGCTTCGTACCCGGTGGGATCATTCTGGCGCTGGCACTACTGTGGCTTGAAGGCTACCGCCAACCGCTGATTCTTGGCTGCGCCGCTCTTTTCGTCGTCGTGGTTTATTACCTGCTATCTCAACAGCTCAATGTGCCTCTTCCCGCCGGATCATTCATCTAAGGGTATAACGACATGACCGACAACATCGTGGGAGCGCTGCCCTTAGTTTTTAACTACACCACGCTCAGCGTCATCCTGATCAGTGCACTTTTCGGACTCTTCGTGGGCGCCATTCCGGGGCTTTCCGCCACCATGGCAACGGCCATACTGGTACCCATCACCTTCTTTATGGATCCGGTGCCCGCCATTGCCGCGATTGTCACGACGGCGGCCATGGCGATATTCGCCTCCGATATACCCACCGCCCTGCTGCGAATTCCCGGAACGGCCGCCTCGGCCGCTTACGTCAGCGACATGAATGGTCTCGCCGTGAAAGGAAAGGTAGGGCAGGCGCTGGGTATCTCGGTTTTCTGTGCCGCTTTTGGCGGCGTCTTCGGATCGCTGGTGCTCATTTTCGCCGCGCCCAAGCTTGCGCTGGTTTCTCTGAACTTCACTTCCACCGAGTATTTCTGGCTGGCGCTTCTCGGGCTGACAGCGGCTGTCATGCTGGGTACCGGCTCCGTATTGAAGAGTCTGCTCTCGCTGGGAGTGGGACTTTTGATCGCCACGGTCGGTCTCGACTCGACGGCGGGTTATCCACGCTTCGTGTTCGGTATCGACGCTGTCATTTCAGGTGTGGCCTTCGTACCAGCCCTGATCGGCATGTTCGCCATCCCCGAGATCATTCGCACCATCGTCCACAAGGATTCGACAGAGAAGGCGCCTTCACACGTTTCCTTTCGTTCGCTGTTTTCAGGCCTGGGCAAAACCCTATTCCGTTACAAGGTCAACATCCTGCGGGGCTCGTTGATCGGCAATATTGTGGGCATTCTGCCCGGCGCGGGCTCCGATATCGGCAGTTGGATTGCCTACGCCGTCTCCAAGAAGATGTCTCGCCAACCTGAAAAGTACGGCTCGGGTCACGACGAAGGGCTGGTAGACGCCTGCTCTGCCAACAACTCTGCGCTATCCGGTGCGTATGTACCGGCCATGGTGTTCGGTATTCCAGGGGATTCGATCACCGCGATCGTCATAGGGGTGCTCTACGCCAAGGGGCTCAACCCGGGGCCGCTGGTATTTATCACGAAAGGGGTCGAAGTGACCGCGGTCTTCATTACCTTTTTGGTGGCCAACCTGCTGATCATTCCACTTGGCCTGATCGCCATATTTGCCTCTCGGCATCTTCTTCAGGTAAAGAAGAGCATTCTAGTGCCTTTCATCCTGGTTTTTGCCATTGCTGGCTCCTATGCGATCGACAATACCTACACCGGTATCGTGATCATGCTGGTGCTGGGATTGGTCGCTTATTTCATGGAAGAGAATGGCCTGCCTGTCGCCCCGGTCATACTGGGTCTGGTGATGGGTCCCATGCTCGAAAGCAACCTGATTACCTCGCTTATCAAGAGTGACGGCAACCTGCTCGATTTTTTCTCGCGCCCCATCGCCGCAACGCTGGGCATCCTGACGCTTTCCATATGGTTTGTGCCGGTCTTGCTACGACTGATTCGAAAACAAAAGACAGTAACCGGTTGGTAGGGCGAATTAATGAAAAACAAATCTCGCATAGGGCCTGTTCAGTCCCTGACGGATATCGTTGCCGAACGACTTCGAACAGCCATCATCAACGGGGATTTCGTCTTGGGAGAAAAAATCCCTGAAGAGGCGCTTTCGTCGAAACTCGGTGTCAGCCGGACACCCATAAGAGACGCGCTGGCTCGACTTCAAACGTTGGGGCTTGTCACCGTTAAGCCCAAACGCGGCAGTTTCGTATTCGAGCCAACCAGCGCGGACGTTGTGGATCTTTGCGACTTTCGCTTTATGGTAGAGCTACAGGCAGCAAAGCGCAGCTTTTCGAATAGCCCGATAAGACTCGTGAGATCTCTGCAGTTGATCACTCAGAAGATGCAGTCATCTATGGATAAAGACGATGCTCTGGAGTATTCCAGCCTCGATAGCGCCTATCACCAGATGTTCTTCGAACACTGCGACAACCGATATCTGCTCGATGCCTTCAACCTGATCAGCAATCGTATTTCGGCCCTGCGAACGTCCATCACGTCACCGCAAACCGAGTTAAGAAATATAAGCTTCAAGGAGCATCACGCCATGATCGAGCACCTCAAGAAAAGCGATATCGCAAGCTTCGAAAGCGTTCTACACGCGCACATCATGCGAACCCAAGAGATCTATCTGAAAGCCTTGCAGCATCGAAAAGCGATCGCCCGACAAGCCTGACTCGTCAGCATCTGTTTACTCGATGACAGCAGACCAATCGCCACTTCGAGAGTTCAGCTCGTTTTCTCGTGAACCATACCGGTTCGTTTTACCGCTCATCCAAACTGACAGCAAAGGGGTGGGGTAGGTACAAGTGATTTTTTATTCCTGCCAGCACCGGTCGGTCGCCTTGCTGGCGGGTTACTGATTGTTCGATACCAAGGAGCACACGTCCATGTACTCATCCATTGCCACGGTTTGCCTAAGCGGCTCCCTGGAAGAGAAGGTAGACGCCATTGCTCAGGCAGGCTTTGAGGGGCTTGAGCTGTTTGAAAACGACTTAACGGCGTTCACCGGCACGCCGCGGGAAGCGGGTGAGTTGATTCGCTCCCGCGGCCTTAAGCTGGTCACGCTCCAGCCGTTTCGCGATTTTGAAGGTCTGCAGGGGCGCGCACGTGAGCGGGCGTTTGATCGCGCCGAGCACAAGTTTGATCTGATGGAGGAGCTGGGCACG
>NZ_JPUA01000015.1 GCF_002211105.1 Halomonas campaniensis
GTTCCTGGGAGAGTATTCAGGGGAGCTAAAAACCGCGGGTGCTGCGCTTAATGTTTGAATTCAGGAATAGTGAATACGAATTTAATTTAAAAGCAATGCGGTAATTTACCGAAGAATATTATAATGACGGCATCTCTGCCCATTAGATTATTAAGGAATAGAAACTTGAAACGGCTGCTAGCGATATGTGGATTTATAGGAATTTTATTAATGACCTCCGGCTGCACCGTAGCCGCTACGGATTCCCATAAGTCCATCACATCCCCGGATGAATCATTGATCAATACCTATTGGAAGCTGGTGATGCTCGATGGCACGCCGGTCGTCACTCATGAGAACTTTCGTGAAGCTCACTTGGTTCTTCATCAAGAGGCTTCACGCTTAGCCGGTGCTACCGGCTGCAATACCTTGATGGGCACCTACCGTGTGGAAAATGAGCAAATAGCATTTGGTCAAATCGCCAGCACTAAAATGGCCTGCCCAACGGCCCAAATGAAAACTGAGCGAGACTTTCTAACCGCACTCAAGCAGGTAACAGCATGGAGCGTGGATGGCGCAAAGCTTATCCTCTCAGGGGATAATAATGAACCACTGGCGGCCTTCGAAGCGGTGCATCTTTATTAGTAATATGGCAAGGCAACGCTACCTTTAAAGTTATAAAGCTTCGCTGGTTATCTAACAGATATACAGGTGAAAGCAAGCTTCCTGAATAGCGCGTTATCCACAACCCTAAATAAATAGTGGATGTGGATAACGCCAATGCTGGATAGATACTGCAGATACGAAAAAGCCGCCCTTTCGGACGGCTTAATCTAATTCTCTAACGCTTTGCTTTTAACCACTTTTCAGTGGTGCCGACACCAGGAGTCGAACCCGGGACCTACTGATTACAAGTCAGTTGCTCTACCAACTGAGCTATGTCGGCGCTTCACGTTTTCTTGAGAAAATGACTGCTTTGCTGTTAGGCTTTGCAATCAACAAGAAATCTTGTTGGCAATGGCTGGGGTACCAGGATTCGAACCTGGGAATGCCGATACCAAAAACCGGTGCCTTACCACTTGGCGATACCCCAGCAGTGTGGTGGCCAGAGACGGAATCGAACCGCCGACACGGGGATTTTCAATCCCCTGCTCTACCAACTGAGCTATCTGGCCGCTGCCAACGGTGCGTATTAAACTAAAAACGCCGCTTTTCGTCAACACCTTTGTGAAACTTTCTTGCGATACCGATGCTTAGGGGTCTTTTTTCCTGCGCCACCGTTAGCTCGCGCTGCCTTGTTCACAGGCTGAGAGCCACTGATGACAAGTCAGTTGCTCTTCCTAATCGCCCTCCTCACCCTCTCTTCATGCCCGCTATTGATGACAGCTATTTATGACTACGCAGGTTATGCCTGAGTAGGCGGTACATAACCTTCGGCTTGGTCGGTCTCCTGGTTGTCCAGGAAGCGCTGCATCTGCTCCATCAAGTACGCCCTGGATTCAGGGTCGAGCATGTTGAGGTGTTTCTCATTGATCAGGCGGGTTTGCAGCGCCTGCCAGGCTTCCCAGGCGGGCTTGGAAACGGTGGCCTGAATCTCTTGACCCTGCTTACCCGGTAAAGGCGGGAAGGGCAGGGCTTCTAGCTCCTTTTGGTACTTGCGGCAAAAAACAGTATTACTCATAACGTACTCCTGGTTCAGGGATGTGGATTTGATGCAATGATCTCAACCAACCCAACCTGCTAGCAAACGCCTAGGCGTGCCCGGGTGTTGGGTTGAGGCTAAAGGGCGTTAGCTGGCTGAGCAGCGCTTTAACGGGGGCGGCAAGCCCCAGCTCGGGCGGATAGTTAACGTCGTACCATACGCCGCTTTCGCGAACACCGCCCAGCCTATCGCAGCTCACTGGCTGCGGGGTAATTTCTAAGCGAAAATGACTAAAGGTATGGTAAAAGCTGGGCGACGTCGTATCCCGCTTAGGGTTAACGGCGTTAACCTCAAGCCAGTCGTTGAGTTCGCTGTGGCTGTCGAACTGCGGCAAACTCCATAACCCTCCCCATAAACCACTAGGCGGACGCTGTTCCAGCCATACCCGGCCTTGCGGGTCACGCAGCATCAGCATGATCGTTTGTCGTGTGGGCAGCGCCTTTTTAGGTTTGGACTCCGGGTAGCGCTTTGGTTCGCCTTGGGCATAGGCCAAACAGACATCGTTAAACGGGCAACTCAGGCAGTCTGGCTTGCTGCGTTTACATAGCGTGGCGCCAAAATCCATCATCGCCTGGGTATAATCCGCCAGGCGCTCTGCGGGGGTGTAGTACTCCGCAAGCGCCCACAATTTTCTCTCTACATCTGGCTTACCCGGCCAGCCGGGCAACGCATGCAGGCGAGTGAGCGAGCGCTTTACATTGCCATCTAGAATAGCGGCCCGCTGCCCTGTGCTTTGCGCAACAATAGCGCCAGCGGTGGAGCGGCCAATACCGGGCAAGGCGACTAACGCGTCGATACTCTTAGTCGGCAGCTCACCATTATGCTCCTCCCAGGCAACCTGGGCAGCTTTATGCAAGTTGCGCGCACGGGCATAGTAGCCAAGGCCCGTCCAGAGATGCAGTACTTCATCCTGTGGTGCCTTGGCAAGACTTTCCAGAGTAGGAAAGCGCGCCATAAAACGCTCAAAATAGCCTATAACGGTAGCCACCTGGGTTTGCTGCAGCATGATTTCCGACACCCACACGCGGTAGGCGCTACGCGGTGACTGCCACGGCAAGTCGTGACGGCCATATCGGTCGAACCAGGCCAGTAAGCGCTGTTGGAATTCGTTTGCCGCCAGCCGGGGGGTGGGCATATCTGCCATGTACGCTCCTTAAACAGAAATGGGTATATGAAACAGCAATGGGCAGACACCCGTGCAAATAAAAAAGCGCCGGCGTTTAGGCCGGCGCAACACTTACTGTTTCAATGAATGCGTCACTTCACATCCTGTGATGCTTAGTTAAACAGGCTGCGAAGGCCATCGCGAAGTTCTTTGGCTGCACCTTCACCAAGGCGTTCGTCGAGTTCATCTAAAGAGTCGCCCAGGCGCTCTTCTATCTCTTCATTTACGCGATCTCCAGCTTCGTTACGCAGCAGATCAACGACAGCGGTTTGGAACATCTCGCGGTCAAAGCGGCACCACTCGGTGCGCTCATCGCCGAAATCACCTTCACAGCGCACCGGCAGCGGCAACTGCTCAAGGCGCGGATTGACCTCACAGGCCGCGTCGGCGGTGTCGACCAAACGAGCATTCGCACGGGTATCAAAGTTCAAGCTGGCAAGGTTGAGTTCGCCCTCTCCACGCACATCGATACCGGGCAGGGTAATGAGCAGGTCGTCACTCTTCACTAAGCCGTTGCTGATTTGGAAGGTAGCATCAAAGCGCTCAAAGCGAGTATCGGTGTGCCAATCCCGCAAAGTGCCTTCCCCCTCTAACTGGGCCACCAGCTCGCACATCTGTTTGGAAATATTGGTATTTAAAATAGCGCCATCGTTTAGACGAGCATTAAGCGCACCATTGAGGTTGCCGATGAGTGCTTCGCGGGTATTGCCCTGACTGGTAAGGTCGCCAGATAGATTTAAGCGGCCACGCAGTGGTGACGCCTCTTCCTCTTCGCTGATCGCTTCAATCAGCGGCGCCATCTGGACGTTGTTAATGGTGGGCGATAGCGACCACTCCAGAATAGACTCCCTCGCATCAACTTGGCCGGTAGCGCTGAGTTCACCTGCGTAGAAACCAGACTCAAACGCCGTTAGCCGATGAACGCCGTCGTCGCCACGCAGCTGCAAGCGTGGTTTGTTGAAGGTAAGGCCTGCAAAAATAAGCGTATCGACACTCAGGTCGCCCTCTAGCGCCAGCCCACTGAGCAACGATTGCGGCAGCAAGGTGTTGGACTCCTGGGCAAAAGCTTTACGTAACAAGCCGCGGCTGGCCTGTTCGGCGGTGGCCTCACCGGGTAGATAACGATCCAGGTCTAGCTGATCACCGGCTAAATCGAACGCCAGGCGTGAGCCATCCAGCGCGGCCGCCAGTTCACCGGTAAAGGTGCTGTCATCAATCACTAACGAGAGGCTAGGCAGCGAGAGTTGTTCGGTATCACCTTCAACGGGGCTGGTCATGGCGACATCACTGAGCGCAGCCTCGCCCGCGGTAGTGAGCGTAACGCCAGCGCGGGCAAGCCAGGGGCGTAGCGTAAACGGCGCAGCGGTTAGCTGGCCCCGATACTTGGGGGCATCACGTAGCTGCTCAATATTAAGGTGCCCACTCACCCTGAGCCCATCCGGCCCGGTAAGTTGCAGCTCCTTGAGCTGGGCCGTTTGTGCCTGCCAATCCCCCTCCAGGCCAAAGGCAAGCGCCAACGCCAAGCTGCCTTGCCAGTTATCTGCATTGCGCAGTCCTGTCTCAAGCAGCCCCTCTTTGATGGTGAGCTGCTGCTCGCCCACTCGGGCGAGAAACTCGGCGGCTTTCAAGCTGAGTTGCTGCGGCTCTCCCTCAGCACCTTGCGTCGTGCGGGTGGTCAGCGCCATATTTTCAAGGGCGAAAAGCTTATCTGCTAAACCAAGCCGCACGCGGGTTTCGAGATTAATCTCACTGGTCAGGTCTGGGGTACGTTCCAAGGCCTCGGCATCGAGCCGGTTATGTTTGGTCAGTGTGAACATAGCCTTCAGCGGAAAGGCGCGCAGCGGGTTGACGTTGCTACCCGAGATATTTAGTTGCTGCATACGCCACAGTGCTTGGGTTTGCGCATCGCGGAAGCGAATGTCGGCGTTTTTCACTTCAACGCTGGCAATACTTAGCACCACGGCCAAGCTACCGGCGTCCGCATTGGGGCCTGCGCTGGCGGGCGCCAGCACCGTTTCAGCGGCGCTTTCATTGTGCTCTGAGAGGCGCTCTAACAACGGCTCCCAGTTACCTTCGCCTTGGGCATCGCGCTCTAGGTTAAGGCGCATACCGTCCAGGGTTAGGCCGTCAACGGCAATTTCCCCGCGCAGCAGCGGGCCAAATGCGACGCTTACTTCTGCGCGGTCAATAGCGGCAAAAGCAGCGCTCTCTTCAGTCTGTTCTGGAAGCCAGGCACGGGCTTTCTCTACGCTAACGCCAATACGCGGGTAGAATGACCAGGTAATTGGGCCTTCCAACGCCAAGTTGAGCCCGGTTTGCTCCTCCACGACGGCGGTTAAACGGGGCTTGAAATCCTCTGGATCCAGAAAGGTGGTCACGTAGACCACGGCGGCGACCGCAACGATGGCGAGAATGCCGACCGCTGCCAGCAAGATACGTAATAGCTGTTTCATTACCCTTTCCCTTGTGGGTCTAACTCAACAAAATCACTGGTGGCGGGCATACCCGCTGCCGGCGTTTCTGGATTAGCCATTGGCCGATAACCTAGCTTGGAGAGCAGCACGCGGTCGGCCAGTGGTAACGTGGACGTTTCAATGCGCAGTACGCGGCCTTCCTGCTTGGCTTGCTCGCCAAGTAAGGCCATCAGGCGCGAGCCGACGCCCCGGCGGCGGGTGGTTTTGCGCACGCAGAGTTCAGACAGCCACCACGCTCGGTCTTGGCCCTCCTGAACAGCAACCGCCCCCAGCAGCCGATCATTAAAGAGTGCGCAGGCAAAAAAGTGCTGGCCTGCAAAATGTTGTTCAATAAATGGCTCAACCGTTGGGGTGGGCATACGCTCTTGGGGCGCATCCTGGTAGATGCGCACTAGATCAAGGCGCACCTGCTCATCGGCTTCCCAACGGGCCTGGTCGACATGGTGCAGTGTCACCGGCATGGTGAAATCCTCTTCGCCAAAGCAGCTTGGCTGCTATTTTTGCCACAATTGATTGCGGCTACATTTCGCGCATTGTAGCGGATGAGGGCGCCGATTCACTATAATGGTCGCTTCGCTACCGGCTGATCAAACAGTGGTAAGTTGATGAGAGCCACCAGCCGTCCCTCAGAGTGCGCTTCAGCGCAGGAGATGCAACATGTCAGCGCGTATTGCCACGGTTAGCCGTGACACCAACGAAACGCAGATCAAGGTCAGCGTCAACCTCGACGGCGAAGGCCGCCTTAGCAGCCAAACCGGTGTTCCGTTTCTGGATCATATGCTTGATCAAGTTGCCCGCCACGGGATGATTGATCTTGATATCAATGCCACTGGCGACCTGCATATCGATGACCACCATACCGTAGAAGACCTGGGAATTACCCTAGGCCAAGCTTTTTTTAAAGCCATTGGCGATAAGCGCGGCATTTACCGCTATGGTCACGCCTATGTTCCCCTTGATGAAGCGCTCTCTCGCGTGGTGATCGATTTTTCCGGTCGGCCGGGCCTTTATATGAATGTCGAATTCACCCGCGACACCATCGGTAGCCTGGACACTCAGCTGTTCTGGGAGTTTTTCCAGGGCTTCGTCAATCACGCTCGGGTAACGCTGCATATCGACAACATTAAAGGCTTTAATGCTCACCACCAGGCGGAAACGATTTTTAAAGCCTTTGGCCGGGCGCTGCGTATGGCCGTAGCGGAAGACCCCCGCATGGAAGGCCAAATGCCTTCCACCAAGGGGAGTTTGTAATGCTGCTCTCCGCTAGCCCGAATGCGAGCACCGTACCAAGTGCTGCCTTAAGCAACATTTTAACAACTATTCCAAGGAGCGCTTCATGACCATTGCTGTGATCGACTACGGAATGGGCAATCTTCATTCTGTCGCCAAAGCGCTGGAGCATGTGACCCATGAGAATGTTGTCATTACCCGCGACCCACGCCGTATCCTTGGCGCCACGCGTTTAGTGCTGCCAGGCCAGGGAGCCATTCGTGATTGCGTTGGCGAACTTGAACGCACCGAGTTACGCGGGCTGGTGGATGATATTTTAACCCGCCAGGCTAAACCGCTGCTGGGGATTTGCGTGGGCCAACAGATGTTGCTGGAGCGCAGTGAAGAGAACGGCGGCGTGGAGTGCCTGGGTTTCTTTAAAGGCAGTGTGGATCGTTTTCCTGGCGATATGCGCGACGCCCACGAGCAGCGTTTAAAAGTACCGCACATGGGCTGGAATGTGGTCGAACAGCACCATGAACACCCGCTCTGGGCAGGTATTGATAACCACGAACACTTCTACTTCGTGCATAGCTACTACGTTAATGCCGAGGAAGATGCCCAGGTGTTTGGCACGACTCAATACGGTAAGGTAAGCGCCCACGTAGCCATTGGCCGGGATTCGACCTTCGCGGTGCAGTTTCACCCCGAAAAGAGCTCACGCGCGGGCCTCCGCCTGCTTGAAAATTTTGTTAACTGGACGCCCTGAGAGGATTTTGTATGTTGGTAATTCCCGCTATTGATCTCAAAGACGGCCAGTGCGTCCGGTTGAAGCAGGGCCGCATGGAAGACGCGACCTCTTACGGCGATGACCCGGTGGCCATGGCGGCGCGCTGGATTGAAGCTGGCGCCCGCCGTCTTCACTTAGTCGATTTGAACGGCGCCTTCGAGGGCAAGCCGGTCAATGGCGACGCTGTCACCGCTATCGCCCGCGCCTATCCCAACCTGCCGATTCAAATCGGTGGCGGTATCCGCAGTGCGGAAACCATTGAGCACTACTTAAGCGCCGGTGTCTCTTATGTGATTATCGGCACCAAGGCAGTGAAAGAGCCTGCGTTTGTGGGTGAGATGTGCCGCGCCTTTCCTGGCCATGTGATCGTGGGACTCGATGCCAAAGATGGCTATGTCGCCACCGATGGCTGGGCCGAAGTCTCCACGGTAAAAGCCACTGAGCTTGCCAAGCGTTTCGCCAACGACGGTGTTTCCAGCATCGTCTATACCGACATTGCCCGCGACGGCATGATGCAGGGCGTCAACGTGGAAGCCACCGCACAACTGGCCCGTGAAGGCGGTTTGCCCGTCATTGCCTCGGGTGGTGTGACCAATCTGGACGATATCAAAGCCCTCTGCGAAGTAGCTGATAGCGGTATCCTGGGCGCGATTACCGGCCGGGCAATTTACGAAGGCAGCCTGGATGTGGCTGAAGCCCAGCGATTGAGCGACCAACTGACGGGAGGCGCTTCATGACCCTTACCAAACGCATTATTCCTTGCCTGGACGTAGATGCAGGACGCGTGGTCAAAGGCGTTAACTTTGTCGGCATTCGCGATGCCGGTGATCCGGTGGAGATTGCCCAGCGCTATAACCAGCAGGGCGCCGATGAAATCACTTTTCTCGATATTACTGCCAGCCACGAAGACCGCGACACCACGGTGGAGATGGTGGAGCGCATTGCCGGTGAAGTGTTTATCCCACTGACCGTCGGCGGCGGCATTCGCAGCTGCGACGATATACGCACCATGTTGAATGCTGGAGCGGACAAGGTCTCCATCAACACCGCCGCGGTCACTAACCCTGAGTTTGTGCGCGAAGCCGCCGAGCGCTTTGGTAGCCAGTGCATTGTGGTGGCGATTGATGCCAAGCGCGTATCGAAAGAGGGAGAAACACCCCGCTGGGAGATTTTCACCCATGGTGGACGCCGCCCAACGGGCCTGGATGCCGTTGAGTGGGCGAAGAAGATGGTCGCGTTCGGTGCCGGTGAACTGCTGCTCACCAGCATGGATCGCGACGGCACCAAGAGTGGTTTTGACCTGGGCGTTACCCACGCGATTTCCGAAGCGGTGAGCGTACCCGTGATTGCCTCGGGCGGTGTGGGCAACTTGGATCACTTCGTGGAAGGGGTGCTCAAAGGTGGCGCCGATGCGGTGCTGGCCGCGAGCATTTTCCACTTTGGCGAATACACCATTCCCGAAGCTAAGCGCTATATGGCCGAACGCGGTATCGAAATGCGTCTTTAAAATGCCCTTTATCAACCAGGAGCTTCGAATGTTTCGCTCACATCCATGGATAGGATGGCTAGCAGGCTTGCTGTTTAGTATGCCTGCTACCGCATTCTCGCTACCTGATTGGACACCGGCACTGGAGTGGGATCATACCCTGGTGCAAACCAGCTTTTATACCCGCCACTTCAGTCCCGACCCGGAACATACCAATCAGCAAGACCTGATCAGCCTTGAACTGCATAACCCGAATAACTGGCTAGCGGGCGCGGCTTGGTTCAAAAACTCCTTTGATCAACCCACTTGGTACTTCTATGCGGGGCGGGAGTTTCCCCTTTGGCAAACCGATCAGGGGTTAAACGTGCGCGCCAAACTCACCGGTGGTCTCCTGCGCGGATATAAAGGCGAGTATCGCGACAAAATTCCGCTCAACCACTTGGAAGTTGCCCCAGCCGCACTCCCCAGTATCGGGGTGCAATGGGGCCGTTTTGAGTCTGACCTGATTGTGTTTGGCGCCGCCGGCATGATGATAACGGCAGGAGTGCGCTTTTAGCCGCTACTCCTCGACCTCGTCCAGCGATAACCCCAGGTTGCTGATACCGCCATTGCGACCTAATTTTCGCACCTCTTTCAGCACCACTTTATCCAGCGAGCCGCTAACGGCTTCCAACACGGCGTCCTGGAAGTCGTTTTCGTCGGCCATCAGCGGATGGTCACGAATAATCAGCGCCAACGCTTGCGAGTCGACCTCACCTTCAGTGAGCTCTATAAAGGCGCGTACGCCCGCTCGAGAGGTGCGGCTAACGTCCAGCACCGCCTCTGGAGAGTCGCCTTGCAAGGTATCCAGCAGCGCCGAGACAGACACCACCGCATCCAGGGCTCGCCGGGCGCCAAAGCTGTCATCCTCCTCAGGCGGCTCGCACTCGGCTAACTTTTCCGCTTGGCGGGCAAAATCGATACTGGCATTGGGTACATTAAGCCGCTCCCAGACCAAACTCAGCACAGTCCCTAGTGTATGGCTATCACCCTGGCCGGTGGTTTGCTCATAGAGCACATAGTTAGGCAGCAAGCGCTCGCACAGTGCTGCCATAAAGGCTTGCTGGGCAGGTAGAGGGAGTTCTTGCAACCGTTGGTAAAAGCCCTGGGGTTTCGACACCATACTGATTTCCTGGATCGCTTGACGTGGGTTATTGGTGAAAGTTAGCGGGTACGTTATCGTTTCTCTACGCTTGGGGCGATCCCCAGCGCTTTGATGATTGTACGGCCGGCGAGGAGATTACCATGCATATTCATCTGCTACAGCACGGCCCTGACCATGGCCCCGCCCGTTTAACCGATTGGCTGACCAACATGGGCCATAGTTACACCGTTTTTCATCTCTACGCAGGCGAGCTTAGCCCCCGCCCAAACGAATCCGATGCGTTGATTGTCCTTGATGGCCCAGAGGCGCTACTCGACCAACCACCGGCGTGGTTTAAAGCGGAAGATAAGCTGATCAACCGCTACTTGGATGGCCAAAAACCGCTGTTAGGCATAGGCCTGGGCGCTCACTGGATAGCCCAGGCGCTGGGCTCAGTGGTGGCGCCTGGTACCTACCCGGAAACAGGCTGGCATACGGTCACCCTGGCGCCAGAAAACTCGCTCGATTTACCCGAAACCTTCACCGCTTTTATGTGGCATCGCTACGTTTTCAGCCTACCCGACGACGCCTTTCCCTTAGGCGGTAGCGAAGCCGCGCCACTGCAAGGGTTTGCCTGGGACAGAGGGCGCGTTATCGGCCTGCTGTGCCACCTAGAAGCCACCGCGGCAAGTGTCAAACAGTTGCTGGGGAGCGCTGAGTGGCCCACCGCCACGCCTTCCACCGCCCGCTTCGTTCAGGATGCGGCGCAAATATTAGCAGACCCCAACCGCTTTATTCACCTTGCGCCGCAGCTCGACCGACTGATGACCCAGTGGCTTAAAGCGGCGTAAGCGCAGAAGGATGGAGCGCCGTCAGCGGTTCCACTGCCTGGCGGCTTCCAGGCAACTATCCCAATCACCCACATGAATCTCTGGCGGTACGCTGCCACGCTGCTTCTCTAAGTGGTAACGGTAGAGCGGGTCGTAGTACTCGGTAAGCAGCGGCGCAAGCCAGGCTTCGTGGGCTTGGGGATTGCCCTGGGCATGCTCTTTGAAGGCCAGCGCCTGCAGCCGCTGTAAGCGCTGAAGGCGGGCGTTGCCCAAGCGTTTGCCTAGTCGGATAAGGGAATTACTTAACTGCGCCTGCATTAATTGCCAGCCTTGATAGTCGCCATGACGAGCGGCATAGGCCTGTTCCAGATCGATAATATAGTCCTGCTGAATCTGAGCAAGACGCCAATCCAGCGGCATTTCGATACGCACCCGCGGCGCTTGCTGCAGTGCTCGCCAGAAAGTCAGCGGAATATTGGCGTTACCAATCTGACGGGACTCATCTTCGATCACCAGCCCTTCCGTCAGCCCGATTAGCCGCTTGGCCAGCGCATGCTCAAAGTTGATTTGCGTGGCAGGCTCTTCGGGCCTGCGCCCAAAGGCCGAGCCTTTATGGTGCGCATAAGCTTCCAGGTCGACGCCGTTATCGAGCTGATTTATCAGCGCTGTTTTTGCACATCCGGTGAGCCCTGCAACCACCAGCATCGGCTGACGCGCTGCTGTATCAATGCGCTCACAGAGCGCCTGGCGCATGGCTTTCCAGCCTCCCTCCAGCCGTGACCTTGAGATACCGGCCTCTTCCAGCCACTGCTGAGCAATTTGCGAACGCAGCCCACCACGAAAGCAGTAGATCACTGCATCGGGATGGTCGGCTACATACGCCTGCCATCCCGCAATCCGCGCCTGCTTGACCTCGCCACTGACCAAGCGCTCGCCCAGTTCAATCGCCGCGGCTTGGCCGTGCTCTTTATAGGCAACCCCCACCTGATGACGCTCATCATCATCCATCAAGGGCAGATTGACGGCACCGGGCAGCGCACCCTGGGCAAACTCCACCGGGGCGCGCACATCTATAAGCGGTCGCTCTTCTGTGATTAAACTCAATACTGCCGGGGTGGCGGCTGGCGTCGTGGATAGCGTCACCCAACCACCTCAATGGAGGCGTTGTCCTGGCGCGCTTTCATGACGCCAAAGGAGCGTAATGAGAGGCCGAATTCGCGGCCAATACGTTCAACGTCATCCTCCCAGGCAGGGTTAACGCTCAGTAACAAGCCGCCAGAAGTCTGAGGGTCACATAACCACTGCCAGTGGGCTTCATCCATGGCCGGCAGATTGTCACCCAGTGCATCGCGATTGCGCAGGGTTCCGCCAGGCACCGCGCCCTGGCGACGATAGGACTCGGCCTCGGCTAAGCGAGGTAGCTTACGGAAATCAATTTGTGCCATGACGTTACTGGCTTGGCACATCTCAGTAAGGTGACCCGCCAATCCAAAACCGGTGACATCGGTCATGGCGTTCACTCCTTTCACATCGGCAAGCTTTACGCCAATGCTGTTGGGCTTGAGCATGGTTTCGCGTGCAAGGCCGTGGTGGCCCATTTGCAGCAAACCGCGTTTTTCGGCTGTGGTTAACATACCCACCCCTAGCGGCTTGGTTAGATACAGCAGATCACCCGGTTTGGCGGTGCTATTAAGCTTGAGCTTATCCAGGTCGACCAAGCCGTTGACAGCGAGTCCAAAAATCGGCTCAGGCGCATCAATGGAGTGACCGCCCGCCAGGGCAACGCCTAATTCGCGACACACCGCCTGGGCCCCGGCCATTACATCACCTGCCACTTCAGCGCTAAGCTTATCCAGCGGCCAGCCCAGAATGCCTAACGCCATCACTGGCGTACCTCCCATGGCGTAAACATCGCTGATGGCATTGGTCGCCGCGATACGTCCAAAATCGAAGGGGTCATCGACAATGGGCATAAAGAAATCCGTGGTAGCGATCATGCCGCGACCATCGCCAAGGTCATACACCGCCGCATCTTCGCGCCCCTGGTTGCCGACGATAAGTTTCTTATGACCCGCAGCCGGCCCAGCCTTGGCGAGAATGCCATCCAGTACATCGGGAGCAATTTTGCAGCCACAGCCCGCACCGTGGCTATATTGGGTCAAGCGAATCGAACTCATCGTGTCTCTCCTTGGCACTTTTGGGGGGATATCATTAGTTTAGCCCACTCTTCAGTCTACAGGGCGTCCAACGCATCGCTGAGTTTATCCACGGCAATCACCTCCATGCCCTTGGGCGCCTGCTTAGGTGCGTTAGCCCGCGGCACAATGGCGCGTAGAAAACCGTGCTTGGCCGCTTCGGCAATACGCTCTTGGCCACTCGGCACCGGGCGTATCTCGCCCGATAGCCCAACCTCGCCAAATACCACTAACTCTTTGGGCAGTGCGCGATTTTGCAAGCTAGAAACCACGGCCAGCAGCACCGCCAGGTCGGCGCTGGTTTCGAGCACTTTGACACCTCCGACGACATTCAAGAACACATCCTGGTCGCCCGTAAACAATCCACCGTGGCGATTAAGCACCGCAAGCAGCATGGCTAAACGGTTTTGATCCACGCCAACCGCTACCCGACGAGGATTGCCCAGCGCGGACTCATCTACCAGTGCCTGCACCTCAACCAGAATCGGTCGAGTGCCTTCCCACACCACCATGACTAAGCTACCCGGCGCCTGCTCCTCCTGACGAGAAAGAAAGATGGCGCTGGGGTTTTTAACTTCTTTAAGGCCCTGTTCAAGCATGGCGAAAACGCCTAGCTCGTTCACGGCGCCAAAGCGGTTCTTCTGCCCCCGCAGCGTGCGAAAGCGCGAGTCGGCACCACCCTCCAATAACAGCGAGGCATCGATCATATGCTCAAGCACTTTAGGGCCCGCCAAGCTACCATCCTTGGTGACGTGACCTACCAGCAGCAAAACCGTATTGGTTTTCTTGGCGAAGCGCGTTAGCGCCGCGGCTGACTCGCGCACCTGGGCAACGCCACCGGGTGCAGAGCTGATATCTTCCAGATGCATGGTCTGGATAGAGTCGATTACCAGAATCTCGGGGTTCTCGCGCTCAGCCACCGCCAAGATAGTTTCCACGCTGGTCTCGGCCAACATTTTCAAGCCATTGGTAGGCAGCTGTAGGCGGTGCGCACGCATTGCTACCTGGGAGAGTGACTCCTCACCGGTCACATAGAGAATACGCCGCTGCTGGGCTAGTTTGCAGGCCGTTTGCAGCAGCAGGGTCGATTTACCGGCCCCAGGATTGCCGCCCAGCAGAACCGCTGAGCCGGGTACCAAACCGCCGCCTAGCACGCGATCAAACTCCGCGAACGTCGAGCTCATACGCGGCACTTCACTAAGATCCACATTGCCCAGGTCGATCACTTCACGGGATAGATCACCCGCGTAGCCCGTTCGACCGGTGGCTGCGCCGCCACCAGGGCGAGCGCTCGCCAGGTGCACTTCACTGAGTGTGTTCCACTCCTGGCAACTGCTACATTGCCCCTGCCATTTACGGTATTCGGCGCCGCACTCGGTGCATACAAAGGCGCTTTTGGCTTTGGCCACTGCCATTACACTCCTAGGGTTGCTGTCACTAAGTGGCAACGTTCGCTTTGCTGCCGTTAGCATTTACTGTTATTAATCGCTTTTAATCGTCGCGTCCGCTGTATTCACTACTGCCAGCAAACACAAAAGGCGGCCATTGGCCGCCTTTTGTACTACTGGCTAACGCGTTATTGGCGCTTTAGCTGCAGCATTTCACCATTTTCAAAGCGACGACGTTCTGGGTCAATCAACTCCAACGTGCTCTCATCAATGCGCATGAAGTAGTAGATTTGGCCATCACCATCCGGCGTCAGTTCGTAAACCGTAGCGTCTGGATCAGACGGCGTACCGGTCAGCACTTCCCAGTTACCCGCGTAGTTTTCATCCGGGGGTGTTTGAGGATGGTTCCGATATGAAGCGTTCAGCGTGAAGGTGCGTTCTTCAGCCGCGCTCATCTCTTCACCCACCATCGTGACGTCCAGATCAATACCATCGCAGTTACGGCAAGGTAGTGAACCTTGGTAATTTTGCTGTGCAGTAGCCGCCTCTTCTTGCTGCTCCATAGGGCTGCTTGCACAGCCAGCCAGCAGTGCCAACATGGCCGAACCGGCCAGCAAACTCTTAAGTTGCATAGAGTGTCTCCTTAATCTCGTGTTGGACATCACATTTATTTACGCGCACTTGTGACAGCATAACCGCTACAAGGTGCGACGCACACCCCTAGCGATGCGAATGCTTGCGCTTAGTAAGGCTTCAAGCGACCATGGTGCACCTTGCTAGGATAATCAGGTTACCCACATGAGCCAATACTGGAGTCCGGCCGTTCGCGAACTTACCCCTTACGTGCCCGGCGAGCAGCCCCGTGAGCAGCTTGTTAAGCTCAATACCAATGAAAACCCTTATCCACCAGCGCCAAGCGTTGGTGAGGCGCTGCGCGACTATGCAACAGACCATCTGCGCCTATACCCTGACCCTACCTCTAAAGCGTTGCGGGAAGCGTTGGCAGAGACGTTTCAGGTAGCCAGCAGCCAAGTGTTTGTTGGTAATGGTTCCGATGAAGTGCTGGCATTAGCGTTTCAAGCGTTTTTCCGCCATGGCACACCACTCGACGTACCCGCCATCACCTATAGCTTCTACCCCGTTTACGCCAATCTTTATGGCGTTGAGCTGCGCAAGCACTCGCTCAGTGAGCAGTGGGAAATCGATATTGATGCGCTTGGGACAGAGACTAACCGCAGCGGCGTTATCTTTGCCAACCCCAATGCGCCAACGGGCCACGCGCACCCACTTTCAGCAATTGAGACGCTGCTTAAGCGAGTCACAGATCGTGTAGTTCTCGTGGATGAGGCGTATGTGGATTTTGGCGCGGAGAGTGCTGTTGCGCTGATTAACCGCTATCCGAATCTATTAGTCACCGGTACGTTTTCCAAATCTCGCAGTTTGGCAGGCTTGCGGCTAGGCTATGCGGTGGGCTCAGAGGAGTTGATCGATGGCCTGCTGCGGGTAAAAGACTCTTTTAACTCTTATCCTGTAGATAGCTTAGCAAGCTTAGTAGGCATCGCCGCACTAAAAGATGTCGAGCATTTTGAAGCCTGCCGCGAGCGTGTTATTACCACCCGTGAACGCACTCGCCAGCGCCTTGAAGCATTGGGCTT
Organism: Halomonas campaniensis; assembly: GCF_002211105.1. Taxonomy (GTDB): domain Bacteria; phylum Pseudomonadota; class Gammaproteobacteria; order Pseudomonadales; family Halomonadaceae; genus Vreelandella; species Vreelandella campaniensis_A. The sequence goes on from NZ_JPUA01000015.1 coordinate 15,997, forward strand.
TGAAGTATTGCCCTCTAAGGCTAACTTTGTGCTCGCCCAGCACCCTGATTACGAAGGCGCGCAGCTATTTGCTGGCCTGCGCGAGCGAGGCATTCTGGTGCGCCATTTTAATACCTCGGATCTCAACAACTTCCTACGCATCACCATCGGCACCGATGATGAGATGGATAGTTTGATTGAGGCGCTGGAGACGCTTCTCTAGTAAAGGGTGAGGTGTGAGGTGTGAGGTGTGAGGTGTGAGGTGTGAGGTGTGAGGTGTGAGGTGTGAGGTGAAACAGGATATTCGTTCGATACCCCTACACCAACGTTTTCTACTCACTATTTCCCCTCACTCCTCACTATTCACCCCTCACGACCATGCAAAAAAATCCCCCAGAGCATAAGCCTTGGGGGATTTTTCATAATAAGTGCCTGACGATGACTAGGGCGGCTCTCCGCTACTCTACATGGGAGACCCCTTGGTTTTCTTCCACACAAACAAAAAACCCAGCCGGATGGCT
>NZ_JPUA01000016.1:0-71192 GCF_002211105.1 Halomonas campaniensis
ACCGGCGCTGGCCCTCCTTCCTCTACTGTGTGATCCAAAGTGCTGCGGTTATTCTATGAATCCAGGTTTTAATGTAAGTTAAATATTTTATTTTCTATCTCTTCTGGCTTGATAGAAGGGAGGCGTAAGCTATGCTCATTAGTGTTCGATCTGTATGGTGTTTTATCTAAGTTCGATGAATTTAGTGGTTTTAAATCATTGATAAATTTAAAGATAACCCATGAGATATCTGCCAGTGGAAGGATTCTCTGGTAGCTCACTAAGGAGAATTTAAAATGTTCCATCATTCCGCAAAACTGCAGTATCCGGTAAAAGTCGATAAGCCTAACCCCCAATTTGCCATGCTGCTTCAGCAGGCGATAGGTGGAATTGAAGGTGAAATTCGCGTTGCGATGCAGTATTTCTTCCAAGCGATGGGCGCCCGAGGCGATGACCGTATCCGCGATATGCTGATGTCGACCGCAACGGAAGAGCTATCGCATATCGAAATGCTAGGTCATGCAGTCGCGCTTAACCTTGAAGGAGCGCCCCTCTCTTATCAAGAAGAGACCGCAAAAGATCCGGTAATGAATGCCATTCTGGGCGGTGCCAACCCACGGCACCTATTATCCTCAGGACTTTCAGCGATGCCGGTCAATGCGAATGGTGTCCCATTTGATATGAGCCATGTCTATGCCACCGGTAATATTGGTGCCGACATGCTAGCCAATGTGGCTGCGGAAGCTGGGGGCAGGGTACTTGCATCACGCCTATATAACTGGACTGACGATCATGGCATGAAGGATTTCTTATCGTTCCTGATCGCTCGAGACACCTACCATCAACAGCAGTGGTTGGCCGTCATAGAAGAGTTGGGTGGCATGCAAGCGCAGCTTCCCATTCCGAATTCGACTCCAGAAGATCATGAGGCAATGCAGCACTCTTACTATTACTTGAATACCCTACTCGATAAAAAGGCGCCGAAGGGCCGCTGGGCAGAAGGCCCCTCTCTGGATGGAAAGAGCAATTATTCAGTCATGGATCAGCCTGAACCGGAAGGTCAGGAGGCGAAACTAGGTAAAGCTCCTCCAAACTCAGGGGCTCAAAATGAGCAGATGTAGTAGATACTGCTAAGCTTGACACTATTTCATCAAGGCACATTTATCTCGCTAACTGTATAAATTTTTTTGAAGGGAATGAGATGTTCAATTGATTAGATGATTATTTAAGTCGAATGGCTTATTTGATTATTCGCATAGTAAATATTTAGCCCTGGCATGTTGTCAGGGTTTTTTATAAGTGTTCTGTTAAGCTTTTATTGCCGTGCGCTTGTTGATTATGTTGAAATTTTATTGCTTGGCTGCCTGGCTTTGATTTCCGATAAGTCACTTATTGCGTGTTTTTGGAGCTATGTGCTTTTTTAGTGTTTGAATAGATGGCTCTTGCGGTATTTCTAAATGTTGACTATATTATTTGTTTGCACATAAATGGTAAGTTCGAGTGCATTGTGCGTGCATAATTGAGTGTATGCCTTTTGTCTAACTACAAGGAATGTAGAAATGACAGGTTATGTGATTGATATGCAAAACGGAATTTCGAAAAGGAAAGGTCGTTATGCTCAGCCATCTGAAGTGATAGTTGATTTATCTCAGCTTATCAACTTAGGTAATATTTTAAGTCGTTATGGTGATCTTCAGGCTGAAGCTTTGACGCAGCTATCTTGTATTAAGCTTGAAAGTGTAGCTTTAAGAAAAAATCAAAAATTACGCTCTTTGTACCAAGAGAGAGCGGAAGCATTTGTAGTGAAGAAGGGGTGGGTGAGCTTATGCCATTCGGTTAAGAGCCGAGGAGAGGGGATTTGTAATGTATATATGCCTGGTGATATTGTAGGTGTTCGTGAAAGCTTTTTCGAAAATAATGATATGACAATATTGGCCTTGCAAGACTGTCAGCTAGATAGGATCTCTGTTAATAATTTGCATGATCTATTTGAGAAATATGCAGATGTAAAAAGAGCAGTAGTTTTTTATATAATGGTTAATGATAATATTATCATTGAAAGGTTGAGAAGTTGTACACATCATAAGGCAGAAGAGCGGGTTGCCCATTTCCTGCTTGAAGTGTATGCCAGATATCATTTCAAAGAAATGATTGATTCAAACGTAATCTCACTTCCAATTAAACAAGAGATAGTGGGTGAGTTGTTGGGAATTACTAGTGTGCATGTTAGCCGTTGCATGACTGCACTAGAGCAGAAGAAAATGATTCGGAAGACCAGGAACTCAATTGATTTGTTACAACCAGAGCTATTGACTAAATATACAGGGTTTGATGAGGGCTTGATCTACGGAAGTCTAATAAAAATTTAAATTTTGAAAGGACTAATGTTGAGGTGGTAAGTTACTCAGCTGATGCGTAGGTTAACTCATGACTTAACATAAGTTATGGGTGCATCGTTCAATTTTTTTCACGTAACCTAAGTTATCAAACGGGAAATCATGCCTTGCGGGAAAATTCACGTCGTCTAGGCTACTTCCTGCACGACGTTACAACCGTGCTCTCTTATTTATATGTACGCTAATCTTTATACGTGCAATATGTTCGATCTGAAACCTAATCATACAAGGAGTGGATTAGATGACAGTCAAAAGCACACCGCTAAATGCTGTAACCGCCCATAAGCAATATAGCGAAATGGCCGATACACCTAACGTTCACACTACTCAGGACGTTCACAGTACGCAGGTTCAGCGCGCACAGGTACAGGATGCCTACCCATCGCGCTTAGCCACACCCCCTGCACAAACCTGGCTGCCGCGCCAAGATGCGGTGGTCAAGGGGCACCAGCTTTCCGGCCCGTTAAGCCAGGCGCAGCTCGATGAGTTTGAGCGTAAGGGATTTCTGTTTATTCCCAACCTCATTTCAGGCGAAGAGCTTGATGAGCTGCGCCAGGAAATGACGGCGCTGATGAGCAACGATGAGTATCTCAATCAGGACTTCAGCGTAACTGAGCCAGAGAGCCAGGAGATCCGCTCGCTATTTGCGGTGCACTTTCTCTCTGAGCGGTTGGGCAAACTGGCCAGCGATGAGCGTGTTGCGGGCGCGGCCCGTCAAATCATTGGCGGCGATCCTTACGTGCATCAGTCGCGGATTAATTACAAGCCTGGGTTTGCCGGTAAGGGCTTTAACTGGCATTCCGATTTTGAGACGTGGCACGCGGAAGACGGCATGCCCGCAATGCATGCGGTTAGCGCTTCGTTGATCTTAACCGACAACCACGAGTTCAACGGCCCGTTGATGCTGATTCCCGGTTCGCACAAAAAGTTTGTGCCCTGCCTGGGTGAAACGCCAGAAGATAACCATAAAAGCTCTCTGAAAGCTCAGGAGGTGGGCGTGCCAAGCCCAGAAGCGTTAACTGAGCTAGTGGCGGAACACGGGATTGAAGCGCCGAAAGGTAAGGCGGGTGGCTTATTGCTGTTTGATTGCAATACCCTGCATGCTTCGAACGCGAACCTTTCTCCCGACCCGCGTAGTAATGTGTTCTTCGTGTTTAACCGCCAAGACAATCGCTGCCGGGCGCCGTACGCGGCGGCTAAGCAGCGGCCGGATTTTTTGGCTCATAGCCCTGATCAGCAGGCTAAGCAGTATCGCTAACCAGCAGTGGGGAAACAAATTCATGGCCGAAGGGTGTGGAACCTTCGTTTAGGTGGGGTAAACTGTTGCGCCTGTCGTTGCGAATGCGGCACGCATAATGAGAAGGAGAATACCCGCCATGCGTTTTGTTCCACAGTTTACCGATGGCCAGGAGTTTCCCCACCCGCTGGGCAAGGTTGTCTGCATCGGCCGTAATTATGCCGACCATGCGAAAGAGCTGGATAATCCGGTTCCCACTGAGCCGCTGCTGTTCATTAAGCCGTCGACCAGCGTTGTGGATCTGAGCAAACCGTTGGATCCACCCTTTTCACGTGGTGACGTGCATTATGAAGTTGAGCTTGCGCTGTTAGTGGGTGAAACATTAACTCATGCCACCCTGGATGAAGCTGAGCGCGCGATTGTCGGTATTGGGTTGGCGATGGATTTAACGCTGCGTGATGTACAGACCAAGCTAAAAGAGAAGGGGCACCCTTGGGAAATCGCCAAAGCGTTTGATGGCGCCTGCCCGCTTTCGTCGTTTCTGCCGCTAAGCCGGGTACCCAACTGGAATGCGCTGGCGTTTACCCTTGAAATTGATGGGGAAGAGCGTCAGCACGGCGAAGGTTCCGATATGATCTTTGCGGTTCCCACGCTGGTGGCTGAAATGAGCCGTCACTTCACCCTGGAGCCGGGCGATGTGATCCTAACCGGCACGCCTTCTGGCGTTGGGGAACTGGTTCGCGGTTCATCACTGCGCTTAACCTTGACCGGCGGTTTGGAAATTGAGACCAGCGTCGTCGAGTAACTAACCCATTAATGCGCAAGCAGTGAAGCCGATAGCCTGCCACAAGCATTCGCTATCGTCATCAATAGAAACGCCACCCGTTAACCACGGGTGGCGTTTCTTTTTGGGCTGTTTACGACAGGTCATTCAAGACAGGTTATTCAAGATAGGTATAGCCTTCCAGCCCTTCACTTAAACTGGCCGCAAAGCGGGCCTGCTCATCGGCAGAGAAGCCGCTGGCGGCTAGCTGGTCGGTGAGCTTCTGCTTGAGTACATTGGCATTGAAGTTGACGTAGGCCAGCACCTGGGCCACGGAATCGCCTGCCAATGGGTTGGAGAGCGTCCACTCGCCATCGGCATTGAGTGCGGCGTCGACGGAATCGGTATCGCCAAACAGGTTATGCAAATCGCCAAGGATCTCCTGATAGGCGCCCACCAGGAAGAATCCCAGCCAGCGTTCATCCTCTGAAGCCCACTCTGGAAGCGGCAGGGTGCTCTCTACGCCTTGGCCATCGACATAGCTGTCGATGCGGCCGTCGGAGTCGCAGGTTATATCCTGAATCACTGCCCGCCGGGTGGGCGCTTGATCGAGCCCGCTAAGGGGCAGCACCGGGAAGATCTGCTCAATGCCCCAAACGTCAGGCACCGACTGGAACAGGGAAAAATTGACGAACAGTTTATCGGCGAGCTTCTCCGCGAGTTCATCCATAATTTCGCGATGGGCGCGGTTGCGGGTATCGAGCTGAGTGCGTAGCCGGGCGCAGGCGGCCATATAGACCCGCTCGCCTTCGGCCCGGGCGGTAATGTCGCTCAACCCCATTACAAAACGTTCCTGCAGCTCACTCACCGCTTGCAGCAGGTCGTGCCACGCCTCGACCAGCATGCGCGGCTCTTGTGCTGTTGCTAGTTGCTCAAATACCCGCCACAGTAACTCAACCTGAGTGTCTTCTTGAGAATGCCGCTCCGGTGGGGTGTCGTCGATACGCTCCTCGCCAATCACATTGGTGATCAACACCGCATGGTGAGCGGTCAGTGCGCGCCCCGATTCGCTGATCAGGTGTGGCTGTGGCAGGTTCGCCTCCTGGCATAGCTGGGCAAAGGCGCTGACGACGTTGCGGGCGTATTCACGCATCGAGTAGTTGGCCGAGCAGAAGCTGCGCGAGCGAGTGCCTTCGTAATCGATCCCCAAGCCGCCGCCGACGTCCACCGTGTCAATTGGGGCACCCAGTTCCATCAGGTTTTGGTAGAAGCGCGCGCATTCGCGCAGGCCGCGCTGAATGTCGCGAATATTGGCGATCTGGGAGCCCAGGTGGAAGTGCACCAGTTGCAGGCTCTCCAGCGCATTCTCGACCCGCAGCGTATCGACGACTTCAAGTATCTGACTGGCGGTGAGGCCGAACTTGGATTTTTCGCCACCGGTATTCTGCCATTTGCCTTTACCCACCGAGGCCAGGCGGGCGCGCAGGCCTATGCGGGGCGTAACCTCCAGCTCGCGGGCCTCTTCCAAAATCAGCTGCAGCTCGGAGAGCTTTTCGACCACCAAGTAGACCTTGTGGCCAAGCTTTTCCCCCAACAGCGCCAGGCGCACATACTCGCGGTCTTTGTAGCCGTTACACACAATCAGCGAGGAGCCGCCGTCGGAAAGTGCCAGCACCGCCAGTAGCTCCGGCTTGCTGCCCGCTTCCAGCCCCACGCGACCACTGCCGCGCTCGGCGGTGGCCAGAATCTCTTCCACCACCCGGCGCTGCTGGTTCACTTTAATCGGGTAAACGGCGGTGTAGCCGCCCTGGTAGTCGCAGTCGCTCATGGCGGCATCAAACGCACCACATAGCTGCTCGACCCGGTCGTGAAGTATATCGCTAAAGCGCACCAGCACCGGCAGGCGCAGCCCGGCTGCTTGCAGTTGGCGCACCAGGCCGCTAAGCGGTAGCGCTGGGCCTTCTGCATCGCTACCCAGTGGACGTACCAGGGCCTGGCCGTGATCATCTACGTCGAAGTAGCCGCTGCCCCATTGATCGATATTCCAGGTGCGCCGTGCGCGAAGGGCAGGGCTAGTCGTTGCCATCACACTCATGCAGAAACCTCAGGTAGCGGCAGTGCACCGTGGGCAATGCGCGCGTTTAAAATGGTACGGAAACGCTCCGGGTCGTGGGGCGTCAAGTCGTGGGCCGGTGGATCAACATAGACCACCAGCAGGCGAGACAGCCAGTAGCGCAGGGCTGTCATGCGTAGCATGGTGGGCCACAATTCCCGTTCATCCGCCGTTAATGGGCGGCGTGCCTGGTAGGCACTCAACAAGGTATTGTAGCGCTCAGGGTGGAGTGTGCCATCGTCGTTAGAGGCCCAGTCGTTGATCACGATCGCCAGATCAAACAGCAGGTCGCCAGTGCAGCCATTGTAAAAGTCGATAATGCCGCCAAGCTGGTCATCCTCAAACAGGGTGTTGTCGCGAAACAGGTCACCGTGAAGGGCGCCTTGGGGAAGCTCATCGTGCTGCGTAAAGGCACTTTCGAAATCGTCGACTTCATCCTTCATCAGCGTTTGATCCGCGGGGCTCAGGTAGCTCAACACCTTGTGGTGCATTACCTGCAGCCAGTTCAGATCCCGGGGGTTCGGGCGATGGCCGGGGAAGCGCTTCGACACCACGTGCAGGCGACCCAATGTATCGCCTAAGGCACGGCATTGGGCCAGATTAGGTGCTTCCGGATGACGGCCAGGCAGGCGCGGGAATAGCAGCGCCGGTTTGCCCTCCAGACTATGCAGCGCGATGCCTTCACGGTCGTGAATAGTGCCGGGCACCGGCAGGCGGTGTTCGTCTAAATAGTCGAGCAGTTCAACGAAGAACGGCAGCTCGGCGTGCTCGCCCTGTTCGAACAGGGTTAACACCAGCTCGCGGCGGTCGGTGGTGACAAAAAAGGTCGAATTTTCGGTGCCGCCCGCCACCCCCTGTAGGGAAACGAAACTGCCAACATCAAATTTTTCTAAAAACGCGGCGACCTGTGCGTCGCTAAGCGGGGTAAATACAGCCATGAGAGTCTCGCCCAGGTTGCTAAGCCCATTATTGTAGCGGCTTGGTCGCTGAGTTGGCAGCGTTGTTGTATGAAAGAAAGAGTTGTATGAAAGAAAGAGTTGTATGAAAGAGAGGAGAGTTTGACTCTGCAGGCAGCCTGCGCAGCGGGTATCATGGTAGCAACTCATTTTAGCAATTTTTCAATAATGGAACTTGGTTATGGCTCGCGCTCCGATCGTCCTCGTAGATGGCTCCTCCTATCTGTACCGTGCCTTCCATGCGCTGCCGCCGCTAACGACCTCCAATGGTCAGCCGACGGGCGCGGTGAAAGGCGTGTTGAATATGCTCAAACGGCTGATCAAGGATTATCCCGACAGCCCCATGGCGGTGGTATTTGACGCGCCGGGTAAAACCTTCCGTGATGAGATGTACAGCGACTACAAAGCCCACCGCCCGCCCATGCCCGATGACCTGCGCAGCCAAATTGCGCCGCTGCACGCCTGCGTAAAAGCGTTGGGCCTGCCGCTGCTGTGCATCGAAGGCGTGGAGGCGGACGATGTGATTGGTACGCTGGCACATCACGCCACCCAGGCGGGTCGCGACGCGGTAATCTCCACCGGCGATAAGGACATGGCGCAGTTGGTCAATGCCCATATCACCCTGGTCAACACTATGAAGGATGAAACCCTGGATGAGGCAGGGGTAGAAGAAAAGTTTGGCCTGCCCCCCGCACTGATTATCGATTTTCTCGCCCTGATGGGGGACAAGGTCGATAACATTCCTGGTGTGCCCGGTGTGGGTGAAAAGACCGCGATTGGCCTACTGCAAGGCATGGGCGGCGGTCTGGAGACCATCTACGGTGATTTAGAGCGAGTAAAAACGCTTACTTTCCGGGGCGCGAAAACGCTGCCTAAAAAGCTTGAAGAGCATCGCGAGCAGGCATTCCTCTCCTATCAACTGGCGACCATTAAAGTCGACTGCGATCTGCCGGTGGGCTTGGATGATTTGGATATTGCCCATCCAGATCGCGAAGCGCTGGTTACCCTGTACAAAGAGATGGAGTTCCGCCAGTGGCTGGGTGAGTTACTGGAAGGTAAAGACGAAGGCGTGGATGACGTTAAAGGCGGCGAGCCAGCGCCCGCCAGCGCTGACGATAACGATTTGGAGGGCGCGGAGGCATCTGCCCATGGGAGTGCGCGTGAAGATCACGTCATTCTCGAACAGGCAGACTTTGAGCGCTGGCTGGATAGGCTACACAACGCCAAACGCTTCTGTTTTGATCTGGAAACCACCAGCCTCAACTATATGGATGCAGAAATCGTCGGCGTCGGCTTGTCGCTGGAAGCAGGAGAGGCGGCCTATATCCCGCTTGCCCACGACTACCTGGATGCGCCTAAGCAGCTTGACCGCAAAATTGTGTTAGCGGCGCTAAAACCGCTGCTGGAAGACCCGACAAAAACCAAGATTGGCCAAAACCTCAAGTACGATATTTCGGTGCTGGCCAACTATGCGATTTCCGTGGCGGGCCCGTTTGCCGACACTATGCTGGCCTCCTATGTGCTCAACTCCACCGCCACCCGCCACGATATGGATTCGCTGGCGCTGAAGTATTTGGGTGAAAAGACCATCTCCTTTGAAGAGATTGCCGGTAAGGGCGCCAAGCAGCTGACCTTTAACCAGATAGCCCTGGAACAAGCGGCGCCTTACGCCTGCGAAGATGTCGATATTACCCTGCGGCTGCAGCAAACGCTGCGTCCCCAGGTCGAAAGCGAAGGGCGCCTGGCGGAGGTGCTGGATAATATCGAGCTGCCGCTGATCAAGGTGCTCTCGCGCATTGAGCGTAATGGAGTGGCCGTGGATGCGGATCTACTGCACAAGCAGAGCCAGCAGTTAGAGCAGCGCATTGGCGAATTAGAGCGCGAGGCGTTTGAGCTGGCTGGGCGGGAATTTAATCTTGGTTCGCCCAAGCAGTTGGGGCAAATTCTGTTTGAAGAGCAGAAAATCCCGGTACTCAAGAAAACCCCTAAAGGCGCGCCCTCTACCGCCGAAGGCGTGCTGGAAGAGCTGGCGCTGGATTACCCGCTGCCCAAGGTGATTATGCAGCACCGGGGGCTGGCCAAGCTTAAGTCCACCTACACCGACAAACTGCCGCGGCTGCTTAACAAAGCTACCGGCCGGGTGCATACCAGCTACCACCAGGCGGTTACCGCTACCGGGCGGCTGTCGTCGTCGGATCCCAACTTACAGAACATCCCTATCCGTACCGAAGAGGGGCGCAAAATTCGTCAGGCATTTATTGCCCGTCCCGGCTACCGCATCGTCGCTGCCGACTACTCGCAGATCGAGCTGCGCATTATGGCGCACCTTTCTGAGGATAAAGGCCTGCTGGAAGCCTTTGCCGAGGGGCGCGATATCCATACCGCCACCGCGGCGGAAGTGTTTGGCACCTCCCTTGAGAAGGTGTCGGGCGACCAGCGCCGCAGCGCCAAAGCGATTAACTTCGGTTTGATCTACGGCATGAGCGCCTGGGGGCTGTCCCGCCAGCTGCATATTGAGCGTAATCAGGCACAAACCTACATCGACCGCTACTTTGACCGCTACCCTGGCGTGGCCCGCTATATGGAGCGCATCCGTTCCCAGGCGGCGGAAGATGGTTTTGTCGAAACCGTGCTGGGTCGGCGGCTCTACCTGCCGGAAATCCAGTCGCAAAACCGTAACCGTCGCCAAGGCGCCGAGCGCACCGCTATTAACGCACCGATGCAGGGCACCGCAGCGGATATCATCAAGCAGGCGATGATCGACGTGGATGGGTGGCTGGCAGAAGGCGAGTTCGACGCGCTGATGGTCATGCAGGTGCACGATGAGCTGGTGTTTGAGGTTGCCGAGAAGCAGGTCGAGGCGTTTATCGAGCAGGTTCAAAAACGCATGCAGGGCGCGGCAGAGCTAAAAGTACCGCTGATTGTAGAAGCCGAGAGCGGCGCCAATTGGGATGAGGCGCACTAGGAGGGCATTTTGTCGCAACTACGCAGTGCACAGATAAGGAGTTGACCAGGATCAAATTTTTGGCTCGGGTGGAGGCATAACCTTATACCCATCGCTTTACCTGGGTGAGCGCCAATGAGCGGCTTCCCGGTGGGGCGAGGGGTGTGTTTACGCTATCCATCGGGAGTCACTCATGGACATTGTTGAATTATCCAGGTTGCAGTTCGCCTTTACGGCGATGGTGCATTTCCTGTTTGTACCCTTAACGCTAGGGCTGTCGATACTGTTGGCGATCATGGAGTCGGTCTATGTGATGACCGGTAAGACCATTTATCGTCAGATGACCAAGTTCTGGGGCAAGCTGTTCGGTATTAACTTTGCGCTGGGGGTCACCACCGGTATCGCCATGGAGTTTCAGTTCGGCACCAACTGGTCGTACTACTCTCACTATGTCGGCGATATTTTCGGCGCGCCTCTGGCGATAGAAGCCTTGATGGCGTTCTTCCTTGAGTCGACTCTGGTCGGGCTGTTCTTCTTTGGCTGGGATCGGCTGTCGAAAGAGAAGCATCTAGCGGTTACCTGGCTCATGGCGTTGGCAACCAATATGTCAGCCCTGTGGATTCTGGTGGCTAATGGCTGGATGCAGCATCCGGTGGGGTCAGAGCTCAACCTTGCCACCATGCGCATGGAGCTGGTCAGCTTTGCAGAAGTGCTGCTCAATCCCGTCGCCCAAGTCAAATTTGTGCATACCGTGTCCGCGGGCTATGTCACCGGCGCGGTGTTTGTACTAGCGATTTCAAGCTGGTACCTGCTCAAGGGCCGCGAAGTTGCCTTTGCCCGGCGCAGCTTCGCGATTGCGTCTGCCTTTGGTTTGGCCAGTGTGCTGTCGGTGATTGTCCTCGGCGATGAGTCCGGCTATGAGCTGGGGGATGTCCAGAAGGTCAAGCTGGCCGCCATTGAGGCCGAGTGGCAAACCCATCCCGCACCGGCAGCCTTCACCCTATTCGGGCTACCCAACGAGGCGCAACAGCACACCGACTTTGCCATTCGCATCCCTGGCGTGATGGGCTTGATTGCCACGCGCTCGCTGGATACCGAAGTGATGGGCATTCGCGAGCTTAAAGAGGAGCACCGCGAGCGTATCGTCAACGGCCAGGAGGCCTATGCCCTTATGCAGCGCCTGCGCAGTGGTGAGGCGCGCGAAGGGGATCAGGCTCGGTTCGAGGAGGTGCGCAGCGATCTAGGCTATGGGCTGCTGCTTAGCGCCTATAGCGATGATGTGGCCAATGCGACGGCCGCCGAGATTAACCAGGCCGTAGAGGCGTCGATTCCCAAGGTTTGGCCGCTGTTCTGGTCTTTTCGGGCCATGGTAGCGGCAGGTTTTAGCATGCTGCTGCTGTTCGCACTGGCCTTCTGGCATAGCGTGCGCCGTCAGCCAGAGAAGTCCCCGTGGCTATTGCGCTTTGCGCTATTCAGCCTGCCGCTGCCCTGGATCGCCTCTGAAGCGGGTTGGTTCGTGGCCGAGTATGGTCGCCAGCCCTGGGCCATCGGCGAGATCCTTCCGGTGCACCTGGCTATCTCCAGCCTAACGGCGGAGCAGGTACTCACTACTCTGATTGCCATCGGCATCCTCTACACCACCTTCGTCATTATCGAAATGTGGTTGATGCAGCACTTTGCCCGCAAGGGGCCATCCGGCAGCGGTTACCTGGATGATGACGCCGATGCTGACTATCCACTCCCAACCCCCGCCCGGGAGGCATGATGATGGACTACGAAACACTTAGGTTTGTCTGGTGGGTGCTGATTGGCGTGCTGTTGATCGGCTTCGCAGTCACCGATGGGTTCGATATGGGCGTTGCCACCTTGCTCAAACTAGTCGGCCGTGGCGACGAAGAGCGTCGGGTGATGATCAACTCCATGGCGCCTCACTGGGACGGCAATCAGGTCTGGCTGGTGACCGCGGGAGGCGCACTGTTTGCCGCCTGGCCGCCGGTTTACGCAACGGCCTTCAACGGCTTCTATTTCGCCTTGATGCTAACGCTGTTCGCGCTTTTCCTGCGCCCTTTAGCGTTTGATTACCGCTCCAAGTTGGACAACCCCACCTGGCGCAGTCGCTGGGACTGGGGGCTGACGATCGGCTCCGCCGTGCCCGCGCTGATCTTTGGTGTCGCCTTTGGCAATCTTCTCCAGGGTGTTCCCTTCCAGTTCGATGACTATCTGCGCTTGGAGTATCAGGGTGGCTTGCTGGGGCTTTTGAACCCGTTTGCACTCTTGGCCGGGCTGTTGAGCCTGCTGATGTTTGTTACCCATGGAGCGGCCTGGCTGCAGCTCAAAACCGAGGGCGCGCTGCGCAGTCGTAGTGCCGCCATCGGCAGCCTGACGGCACTGGTGTGCGCGGTACTGTTCGTGCTGGGTGGGGTTTGGTTACTACTGGGTATTGATGGCTACCAGGTCACCAGTGTCATCGACACCCAGGGCTACAACGATACCACTGGCAAGATCGTCGCCGTCAGCGCTGGAGGCTGGATGACCAACTACAGCCGCTTCCCGCTGTTATGGCTACTGCCAGTAGTGGGCGTTTTAAGCTTTGTACTTTGCTCGCTGACCATGAAGTTGGGACGCCATGCGCTGGCATTTACCAGTTCGGCGGTTGCCATGGCCATGGTGGTGGTCACCACGGGCGTGACGATGTTCCCCTTCGTGATGCCATCGTCGCTCAACCCTAACCATAGCCTGACCATGTGGGATGCCACGGCGAGTGAGCTAACGCTCAAGATCATGTTCGTGGTGGTGTGTATCTTCGTGCCGTTGATACTGCTTTACACCGCCTGGAGTTATTGGGTCATGCGCGGTCGTCTGAATGAGCAGTTCATTCGTGATAACGACAAAGCGCTTTACTGAGGAGGGGATCGTATGTGGTATTTCGCCTGGATTTTGGGTGTCACGCTGGCGGCTGCCGTCAGTATTCTTAACGCCATGTGGCTTGAAGTGAATGGCTATGAAGGCGAAACCGAGCATGAGCGGAGCGACTGAAGCCACTGACCCAGGGCAGCGACTGAAGCGATGCCTAGCCCCGCAACGCTGGTGGTTGCGGGGTGCCACGCTGCTGGCATTGATCGGCGTGGTGCTGCTGATTGCCCAGAGTTGGCTATTGGCCAAGCTTTTCCACCATTGGTTACTGCTTTGGCAGGGTAGGGAGTCGTCGGGCCATCCGACGGTTTGGCTAGCAGGGCTGGTCATTTGCATCGTGCTACGTCCCTTTCTCCACGCTGGCCGGGAATGGCTGTCTCGTCAGGCCAGCCTGCGTGCCCGTGACGCCTTACGCAGCCAGTTATTAACGCAGCTTGGCCACCTTGGGCCGGTTAGACGTCAGTTTGGCAGTGATGGCGCCTTGGCCACCCAGGTTCTGGAGCAGGTGGATGCGCTGGACGGCTACATTAGCCGCTATCGGGTACAGAGCTTGCTGGCGGTGTTAGTGCCTTGCCTGATAGCCGCGGTGGTGGCGTTGCATAGCCCGCTGGCAGCGGGGTTGATGCTAATCACCGCGCCCTTGGTACCACTGTTTATGATACTGGTGGGGCGTGCTGCTGCGGGGGCCAGCCAGCAGCAGTTCACCGCCCTGGCGCGCATGGGCGGCCGCTTTCTCGACCTGGTGCGGGGCATGGCAACGCTGCAGCGCCTGGGGGCGATCGACCAGGCCCAGGCCAAGGTGGCAGAGGCGAGTGACGCCTACCGTGGGCGCACCATGCGGGTGCTAAGGCTCGCCTTTCTATCCAGCGCGGTGCTGGAGTTTTTTGCTGCCTTGGCGATTGCCCTGGTGGCGCTCTACCTTGGCTTGGGGCTACTTGGCCTGTTGCCCTGGGCGAAAGCAGAAGTGCCGGTGCCGTATCAGGGGGCGCTGTTTATTTTGCTGCTGGCGCCCGAGTTCTATGCGCCGCTGCGCCAATTGGGCAGCGATTATCATGCCCGTGCCGAAGCGCTGGGCGCGATGCAGGCGTTGACGCTGCTGCTGGAGGCTGACACTTGGCAACCCCAAGGGGCGCCGCTCTCCCCTGCAGTGGTTAGCGGTAAGTCTCTTGCTGTTGAGTGTCGCGAGCTGAGTGTTAGCGGTGAGGGCGGGCGCCTGCGTCTGGCCCCTCTTAACCTGACGCTGGCCGCGGGCGAACGGCTGCTAGTGCAGGGGGAAAGCGGGGTGGGCAAATCGAGCCTGTTGCAAGCCCTGCTGGGATTTACCGCCTACCAGGGCAACCTGCAGGCGAATGGTCGCGAGCTTTCCCAGTGGTCTCGCATCGCTTGGCAAGGCCAGCTTGGCTACCTGAGTCAGCAACCGCCGATACAGTCTGGCAGCGTTGGGGAAAACCTACGCCTGGCGGGCCCGGATAAAACAGATGAAGAGCTTGTTGAGGTTCTGACCCTGGTCGGGCTCTGGCCGATTATACAGCGCGGAAATGGGCTTGCCACGCAGTTGGGCGAGCGCGGACAGGGGCTCTCCGGTGGCCAGCTACAACGTTTGGGATTGGCGCAGTTGCTACTTCGCGATGCTGCGCTATGGCTGTTCGATGAGCCCACGGCGCATCTCGATCCAGATGCCGCTTGGCAACTCAATACATTGATCGGAAAGCTTAGCCGTGGGCGTAGTGTGATCATCGTCAGTCACGAGTCGGCGGGGTTGGAGTGGGTCGACCGCGCAATAGAGCTGACATCAAAAGAGGCCATGGCATGCTGCGGCTAAACAAGACACCTTCTGCGGAACAGCCTGCCACCATCCGGCTGCGTGATTTGCTGCTGCTTCGGCGTGGCGGCTGGTCGCTGGCGTTCTTGCTAGGCGCCGCTACACTGCTGGCTGTGATTGGCTTGTTGGCTATCTCGGGTTGGTTTATTACCGCGGCTGCAGTTGCCGGTACGATGACGGCGACCGCCTTCGGTTTCGACTATTTTCGCCCTGCAGCGCTGATTCGGCTGTGTGCCATCGTTCGCACGGCCGGGCGCTATGGTGAGCGCCTGACCTCCCATGATGCCGCCCTGGGGCTGCTCAAAGACCTGCGTTGCCGCCTGTTTATGGCATTAGGGCAAAAGCCGTTGCAGGCGACTTCCCGTTCATCGCACCACGGTACGGCCAGCACCATGCATCGCCTGGTCAGCGATATCGACCAGCTTGATCAGGTGGTCTTGCGAGCATTGTTGCCCTGGGGCTGGGCCGGGCTAATGGTGATGGTCGTTATGGCAGGCCTTTACTGGCTAAGTGCTCCTCTGTTGTGGGCCGCGATGCCGGGGTTACTGGTGGCTTGGCTGGGGTTGCCGCTGTTGGCGTTATGGCGCGGTATTGGTCAGGCCCGCCGGAGTGCCGAGTTTGCCGAGCGCCGCCGGGTGGCGCTAATCGAACCTTTGGCGGCGATTACCTCACTGGTGCTGTGGGGGCGGTGGGCGGAGATGGCGCAACGAGTGAAGCATCGTGATGCCGCCTACCTGGCGCATCAGGAACGCCAATTACTGCTTGCCAGCCTGACCACGGCGTTGCAGCAGGTGGCGCTGGGAATGAGCATCGTTGGCGTGCTCTGGCAGGCAGAAAGCTTATTAGCGAGCCATTTGACGCTGCCGATGCTGTTAGCTGCGGTGCTGGCAATCCTGGCATTGGGGGAGATTCTGGCACCGCTGACCAGTAGTTTTCTGGCCCTGGGGGCGAGCCTTGCCGCCCGGGATCGTCTCAATGCCTTGGCGGAAGCGGCGCCAAAGACGCAAACCGCCATTGATAAGTCACAAACCTCGCCGCTCACCTGGCAGCTAAATGTCAGTCAATTAACGGCGCGTCAGCCCGGCGCGCTGGTGGGGCCGGAGGGGATCAACCTGGCGTTGAAGAGTGGCGAGATACTCTGTGTGCATGGCCCCTCGGGGGGTGGGAAGTCGACCCTGTTGCAGGTATTGGCCGGTGAGTTGCTGCCGCTTTCGGGGGAGTATTGTGTTAATGGCCGTCCCATTGAGCAGTGGTCGATGAACAATATCGTCGGTTATCTACCCCAGCAGTGGGATGTGTTTGATATGAGCCTGGCGGAGAACCTGCGCCTTGGAGATCGACATGCCAGTGATGGCGCGCTATGGAGCGTGCTCGATGATTTGGCGCTGGGCAGCTGGGCGCGAGGGTTGCCCAAGGGGTTAGCGACACCCTTAGGTGAGTATGGCGCCGCCGTTTCCGGTGGGCAGGCGCGACGTATTGCCCTGGCGCGCGTGCTGCTGGCACGACGGCCCATGCTACTGCTTGATGAACCGTTGGCCGGACTGGACGCGATGACTCGGCGTCATGTGGTCGCAAGCCTTGTGCGCCGTGCTGAGGAGGGGATAGTGGTTATTGTCAGCCATGTTCCCCTGGAATTGCCTGCCACTCAGATGCGTAGCCTTTATATGCAGGAAGATGGCCGTCTCCACAGTTCTCCGCCAGTGCCAGCAAGCGTAGCCGCGCTATAACGCAAAACACCCGCAGCGCTAGCTGCGGGCGTTGATAGCAGTTGTAACTACTTGCCCTTAAAGTGGGCAGAGGCTTAACGCCAGCCGACGCGATCAAAAATGCGGATAGCTTCAGGGTTGTTTTCACCCAGCACGCTGATGTTCACGTCATCCGTTTTGAAGTTGCCCCAGGATTCCAGCACCGGATCCTTCTTGATGCCTTCAACTACCGGGAACTCATTGTTGCCGGAGGCGAAAATTTCCTGAGCAGTGTCGGAAGAGAGGTACTCTAGGAAGCGAATGGCGTTTTCGCGGTTAGGCGCACCTTCCACCACACCGGCGCCGCCAACGTTCACGTGAGTGCCGCGGTCATCCTGGTTGGGGAAAATGATACCCACTTTGCGGGCGGCTTCGCGCTCGGCGTCGTCATCAGACTTCAGCAGGCGAACATAGTAGTAGTGATTGGCCACGGCGATGTCACACTCGCCGCTGGCAACGCCAAGAATCTGGTCGGTATCGCCGCCTTCCGGATCCCGTGCCATGTTGTTAACCACGCCCTGGGCCCACTCTTCGGCACCCTCTTCGCCGTGGTGCTCAATCATAGAAGCGAGCAGCGACTGGTTGTAAATGTTGTTGGAAGAGCGAATGCACACCTTGCCTTCAAACTGCGGATCGGCAAGATCTTCGTAGCTGGTAATCTGGCTTGGGTCGAAGTTTTCGCGGTTGTAGAAAATAACCCGGGCGCGCTGACTAAAGCCAAACCACTGGCCATCTGGGTGGCGCATGGATTCGGGCAGGCGTTCGTTAAGGACGTCAGACTCGACGTTTTGGAAAATGCCTTCATCTTCCGCACGCCATAGACGGCCTGCGTCGACGGTCATCATGACATCAGCCGGACTCGCCACGCCCTCACGCTGAATACGCTCGATCAACTGGTCTGAGTCGCCTTCAAGGATGTTGACTTCGATGCCGGTCTCTTCGGTGAAAGCGTCATATAGGCGCTCATCAGAGTCGTAGTGACGAGCAGAATAAAGGTTGAGCTCGTCTGCCAAAGCCTGACCTGCAAACGTAGCACCCACCATCATCGCTGCCATCGGAGCAACAAAGCGTATGGTTTTCATTTAGTACATCCTTATTTATTAAATGATAATAAGTTGCATTATTAACATTGTTATTGAAGCGTTTCGTATGCTATGCGTCAAGACTCTAATAGTAAAACATTGGTAGAGGAAATCAGATGCGTGCATAACTCGGCAATAAAAAATAGAATGCAAACAACTTTCAAATGTACCCAATCCGCGTTTAGACGTTTGTCGTGTGGTTGGCCCAGCTGTAGAGGGGTATTTATGACGGCAACCCTGAAAGTCACCTCGGCGGTGCCTGGCTCATCAGCGTTAACGCTGCACAATGTGCGGCATGCCTATGATGGCCATACGGTAGTAAAAGGCGTGGATTTAAGCGTTGCTCCAGGCGAGGTGGTGTGCCTACTGGGCCCCTCGGGGTGCGGTAAAACAACGCTGCTGCGAATCGCCGCGGGCCTGGAAGTGCTGCAAGAGGGCAGCGTCTCCTTGGAAGATATCTATATAGCCGGGCAGGGCCACCGCCATGTGCCGCCGGAGAAGCGTAATGTTGGGCTGGCATTCCAAGACTCGGCGCTTTTCCCCCATCTCACCGTGTTGGAAAACGTCATCTTTGGACTTAAACATCTAGCCGCTCGGGAACGTCGGGAGCGGGCAGCACAGTTGCTTGAACAGCTGGGTATGGCCGCGTATATGGATGTTTACCCGCATATGCTCTCCGGTGGGCAGCAGCAACGAGTGGCACTGGCGCGGGCGCTGGCGCCATCGCCGCGTTTAATGCTGTTGGATGAGCCGTTCTCAAGCCTGGATGCGCGGCTACGCGACCGCATCCGCGATGATACCCTCCACGTGCTCAAAAAGGTCGGTGCGGCGACGCTGCTGGTAACCCACGACCCCGAAGAAGCCATGTTTATGGCCGATCGCATCGCGTTGATGCGCGATGGGCGAATCGTACAAACAGGAACCCCCCGCGAGCTTTACTGCGCACCTCAAGACCCCTTTGTGGTGACCTTTTTTGGCGACGTCAATGAGCTACAGGGCAAAGTGCATAATGGCGCTGTGAACACGCCTGTTGGGCGGGTGCCTGCCCCGGGATTAGCGGAGGGTAGCGATGCGCAAATCATGATCCGCCCCGAGGCGCTGCGAATTGTCGAGCGAGATCTACCTGCGGGTGAGCACGGCCACAGCCATGTGGTAATGGCGAAACTGCTGGGGCGTACCAGCCTGCTACACCTATGTGCCCATGGCGAAAACGGCCTCGAGGCGCACCTACACGCGCGCGTACCGGGGGTGTTTCTACCTGCAGAAGGCCAGCCGGTGGATATTCACCTCGACCTTTCACAAGTCTTTGTGTTCCCGCTCACGGCTTAACCTTAATCAGGAGTGAGCGCCAGGTCGTGAGCGGCGCATGGCCATGCTGAGCAGAATAACCGGTAAAATGCCCACCACCACAATGGCCAGCGACGAGGTGGAGGCTTCGGCCAGCCGTTCGTCAGAGGCCAGGTTATGTGCCCGCACGGCCAGGGTGTCGAAGTTGAAGGGGCGCAGAATAATCGTCGCGGGCAGTTCCTTCATGACGTCAACGAAGACTAAAATCCCCGCCGCCAGTAGGCTGCTGCGCATCATCGGTGTGTGAATATGGCGCAGCGTGCCGCCCGCGGTCTGGCCCAGAGTGCGCGAAGCGGCATCCATACTGGGTGTAACTTTGCCCAGACTGGCCTCCACCGCGTTGAAAGAAACGGCTAAAAAGCGCACCACATAGGCGTATAGCAGAATAAACGCCGACCCACTGAAGACCAGACCAACGATGTAACCATAGTGATTATTGAGCCAGGTGTTAAGGGCGTTATCCAACCAGGCAAACGGGATTAAAATACCCACCGCGACCACCGAACCCGGGATCGCGTAGCCCATAGAGGCGACTCGGGAAGCCACCCGCGCAAACGTCGTATCGTGCATGCGTACGCCGTAACTCAGCACCACCGCCAAGCCCACGGCGATCAGCGCGGCCATGGTTGCCAGCCCCAGGCTGTTCCAGGCGTAGCCGATAAAGCGCGAGCCCCATAGCGAATCGCCCCCCTGGAGGGCTAAATTGAGCAGAATGCCGCTGGGCAGTAAAAAGCCCACCAGCACCGGCACCAGACAAGCCAGCGTCGCCGCTGCAGCGCGCCAGCCGTGCAATACGTACTCGGGCAACTGCTGATAGCGATTGGTGGTGTGGAAATAGCGCCGCTTACCCCGCGACCAGCGTTCCAGCAGCACTAACACAATCACAAAGGTGAGCAGGCACGCCGCCAACTGCGCTGCCGCCACCTGCTCGCCCATGCCAAACCAGGTGCGGTAGATACCGGTGGTAAAGGTATCAACGCCGAAGAACTGAACGGCACCGAACTCGTTAAGCGTCTCCATCAATACCAGCGATACCCCACCCACCAGCGCCGGGCGTGCCAGCGGCACGGCGACGCTGGCAAACAGTTTCCAGGGGCCCCGCCCTAGCGTGCGGCCCACATCCAGCACGCAGACCGACTGCTCTAAAAACGAGGCGCGGGCCAGCAGATAGACATAAGGGTAGAGCACCAGGGTAATTACCGTTGCTGCGCCACCCAGGGAGCGAATGTTAGGAAAGTAGTAGTCGCCATACCCCCAGCCAAACGTCTCGCGTAGCAGGCTTTGTAACGGCCCGGCAAATTGGAGAAAGTCGGTGTAAGCGTAGGCGATAACGTAGGTGGGTACGGCTAAGGGCAGCAGTAGCGCCCACTCGAATAGCCGTTTACCGGGAAAGCGGCACATCACCACGAGCCAGGCCGTTCCGGTACCGATGAGAAGTGTGCCGAGTCCTACGGTCACCACAAGCCAGAAGGTGTTGTTCAAATAGCGGCCCAGTACGGTGCTGGCCAAGTGTTGCCAAACGCCATCGGTGGGCATCGCGATATGCGCAAATACCACCAGCACGGGCAGCGCCACCACGAACGCTACCGCGATCAAGGCAATCGACCAGGGGGTAGCACGACGGCTAAGCGAAGAGGAGAAGGCAAATAGCCCGCGATAGCCGGATCTGAACAAGCAAACACTCCTTGCGTTGACGGAAGCAGTAGGGAAAGCCGGAAAGTAGCGCTGCACGCTTGGTGCGAAACTTGATGCGAAATAATACCGGGTGTGAATAGTAGCACTGGCGCCGCACTACTGCAGCCTTGCAGGCTCGCCGGCCGTGCAAAAGTAAGCCCGCCAAGGCGGGCTATTAATGGTAGGAGGTGGGGAGCATTAAGCCGATGGGGAAAAGGCCTAGTAACCCAGCATCATGCTCGGCAGGCCGGTGATCAGCCACGGGAATAACGCCATCAGCGTACACGCGAGTAGAATCAGCGCGACGAAGGGCACAACCGCTTTGTAGAGGTGGACGATTTCGACCCCAGGCGGTGCGACGCCTTTTAAGTAGAACAGCGCGTAGCCAAAGGGTGGGGTCAGGAACGATGTTTGCAGTACCACCGCCACCATCACCACGAACCACAGCATATCGACGCCCATGGTTTCGACGATAGGCAGCATGATGGGGAAACTCAGCAGCACAATGCCGGTCCAATCCAGGAACATACCCAGGATAAACACCAGGAACAGCATAAGAATCAACGCCCCTATAGTGCCGCCGGGCATGGCCAGCACCAATTCGCTGATCACGGTCATACCACCACCACGGGAGAACACGCCAGTAAAGGCGGTCGCCCCCACCAGCACGAGCATGACCATGGTGGTGGTTTTACCCGCTTCGATCATTGTCCAGAAGCAAGTGGAGACTTTGCGGTCGCCGAAAATCAAAAACAGAATGAAGGCGATAAATACGCCGATAGCCGAGGCTTCGGTGGCCGTGGCGACGCCGGTAAATAGCGCACCCAGCACGCCTAGAATCAGCGACATGGGCGGGAGCACATACTTGGCCAACATAATCAGCAGCTGTTTAGTGCTGACTTCAGCGCGCTCTTCTGGCGGTACTTTGGGGCCGTAGCTGGGTTTGATATAGCAGATGATCAACACATAAAGCGCATACATGACCCCGAGCAGCAAACCGGGAATCAGCGCGCCAGCAAACAGGGCGCCCACGGAGACCGGTGAGTAGCTGGCCATGAGAATCAGCATAATGCTGGGCGGAATCAAGATACCCAAACAGCCGCTGGCCATAATCACGCCTGCGCTAAGCTCTTTGTTGTAGCCATACTTGAGCATCGGCACCAAGGCAATCATACCCATCACCGCAATCGAGGCACCGACAATACCGGTGGTAGCAGCCAGTAGTACCGAGACGATAACCACGGTAAGCGCCAGGCCCCCGCGCAAGTTCGCCAGTAGCAAGCGCATGGCGTCAAACATCTTTTCGGTAACGCCGGAGTCGTTTAAGAACCGGGCCATCAAGATGAATAGCGGTATCGCCACCAGTACATAGTTATCCATGGCGTTACCGAAAATATTGTTGATCAGGGTGCCGAGAATGCGCTCACCGGGGCCAAGAAAGGCGCCAATAACTGCTACGCCGCCGAGCACAAACGCCAGCGGGTGGCCCATAAACAGCCCGATCATCAGGCCACCAAACATCACCAGCGTGAGTAATTCAGGACTTAGGTTCATGCTGATGTCTCCTCGCGAAGCTGCATGATGGCACGCAGCACAATGGCAATTGCCTGTAGCAAGATCAGAATAGCAGCGACCACAATCACCCCTTTAATCGGGTAGACCGGGATCGAGACCATGCCATAGGTGGTTTCACCGCGGCTCCACGCGCGTTCAAAGAAGCTCCAGCCCAGAGTGATCAGCATCCAAATAAAGGGCACAAAGAAAATGAGATAGCCGAGTAAGTCAAGCACGGCTTGCTTCCTGCGCGATAACAGGCGTTTCAGCACGTCGACTTCTACGTGGGCGTGATGTTTTAGCCCATAGGCCGCCATCAGCATGAAGTGGGCGCCAAACAGCATTTTGGTGACGTCAAAAGCCCAGTCGCTGGGGCGGCCAAACAGAAAACGTGACGCAATATCGAAAAGAACAATCAGGGTAATGATGGCAATCAATGGAGCGATGATGCGCCCAAAGGCTTCATTGATGGCATCGATCGCCTTGGCAATCGCATTCATGGAAGATCTCCGCGGTCAGCACAAAAAACCGCCCCGGAAACCGAGGCGGCAGAGAAGCGCCTTACAGGCAGGCTTCGATCTCTTCCAATGAGGGCAGGTTATCCATCACGCGGCTCATGTTGTAGGGAGCGGACACATCGCGCCAAGTCGCATAATGCTCAAGATAGGCAATCATCGATTGGTAGACCTTGGCGTGGTCAGGGTCTTCGCAAGCGCCGCGCAGAATAACCTCGTTGGTGACCTCCTGAATGCGTGCCAAATCCTCTTCAGAGAACTGGTTGATCGTTACCCCCGCGTCAAGGAACTTCTGGGTGGCTTCGGTAGACTGGCGCTCTGACCAGGCTAATGACCATGCCATAGTGGCGTCCGCGGCGATACGCAGGGTCTCTTGGGTCTCTTCGGAGAGCGCATCCCAGGCGTCTTTATTGATCATTACACCAAATACGCTGGCCGACTGGTGCCAGCCGGGTGTTGCCCAGTAGTCAGCCACTTCGGCAAAACCAGCATTAAAATCAACGCCTGGGGTGGAGAACTCACCAGCATCGATAACGCCGCGTTCAATGGCTTGGTAGACTTCACCACCTGCCAGGGTGACCTGCGAGCCGCCCAGTTCTTCGAGTACGCGACCCTGGTCGCGGCCCGAAAGACGTAGACGCTTGCCGTCTAAATCGGCAATGCTCTCGATCGGGGTACGGCCCATAAAGCCCGATTCATTGTTGGTAATGCCGTAGGGGAGATAAACCATGTTGAACTGGCCATAAATCTCTTCATACAGCTCGCGGCCGCCCCACTGCTGAATCCAGTTGAGGTAGTCAACGCCATTAAACAGGCTGGTGGTGGTCGCCAGTGGCGAGAAGGCGGGATTCAATCCTGCCCAATAGCCAGGCCAGTCGCCCGCGGCTTCAATGCTGCCCGTTTCCGTGGCGTCAAACACTTCGGTGCCGGGCATTAGCGTGCCGCCTGCGCGGAAATTGATTTGTAGCTCTTCGCCGGCGAGTTTATTGACCAGTTCCACCCAGTGCTGGTCAATCTTGATCAGGTCAAGGTTTTCCGGCCAGGTGGTGGTCATTGTCCACTGTTCTTGTGCTTGGGCGGTGGTTGATAAGGCCGCGAAGGCAATGCCGGCAGTGAGGCCGGTGAGAGCGAATTTGGTCATTTTTTTCATGATGTATTTCCTGGTTTGGCGTGTGGCGTTATTAGTGTTGGTTACCTGGAGTCAGGAAAGTGCAGCGCTACTAAGTTACGTTTACGTAAACAAGGGTTTTAGCGCTTCAGGGCTAAATTAGCACATCCACCCCGCTGCGGTGCAATATCAGTAATGTAAGAGATGTTGTCTGTGGGGTTTTATACGCATTCTTTGCAAATTTAATTAAAACATGTGGTTACCTGTTTTTTTGAGCGCCAAAAAGAGTGGCTAAGTAAGTCGAAAACGTTGAAAGGAGTTAAATTGTGCAACCAAAGTTGTAAGGGTAAGGCTCACAATCAGGCGCTCAGCGGCACACTGACACACTTAAAAGGGTAACGTAATGGGAAGCAGTCGTGCTGGAGAAGGAGGTCAGTTGTTAAATAGCCAAGTACCAGAGAATAAGCAGCAAGCACGAAGGGTGGCGGCGCTTGTTCATCATGCGCAGCGTTTAGCTCGCCGCCGCTGGCGCCAGCTAGTGTGGCTGAGCGGCGATGCCCAGCAGTGCCGAACGCTTGGACAGGCTTTATGGCAAGCCCACTCCTGGCATGCACCGCTGTGGGTGGGAGATGGGCATCTTTCGCCTAGCAAGGCGCGCACGCGACTGGGCGCAGAGCATCAGTTGGTAGTGCTCGACACCCACGGCAGCGGATTTGATCCCGAAGCGCTAGGGGCGCTGGCGGGAACGCTCACCGCCGGTGGTTTACTGGTACTACTTACTCCACAGCCTTGGGGAGCGACGCCGGATCCAGACTACGCGCGTTTTGCCGATCATCCCTGGCGCTGGCCAGATCTGAGTTGCCACTACTTAGCACGCTTGGCGCGTCAGTTGCAGGGCTCGTCTCAGGTAGTGCGCTGGCGCATTGATCAGTCGCTGCATCTGCCTCACCTGCCTTCGCCCATCGTAGACGACACTGGAACGGCTGATAGCGACTGCCTGACCTCCGATCAGGCCTACGCAGTGCGGCAACTGGTTGGCTTAAAGCGCCGCCGCCCGCTGGTCATCACCGCGGATCGTGGGCGGGGCAAAAGCGCGGCGCTGGGTATCGCCTGCGCTCGGTTGCTAACCAATAAAGCCCAACGAGTAGTGCTTACCGCGCCACGGTTGAGTGCGGTTGCGAGCGTGTTCGAACGGGTAGCAACGCTTTGCCCGGACGGCGGTCGCGTTGCGCCAGGCCACTTTGTGTTGGCCCAGGGCAGTGAGCTGGTTTTTTTACCCCCGGATCTGCTTACCGAGCAGATTAACGCTCAGCAGCAGGGTGGTGACGGCAGCTATCTAATGGTCGATGAGGCAGCGGCGATTCCCGCAGCGCTGCTGGGGCAGTGGCTCGCCGCCTTTCCGCGTATTGCTTTTGCCACCACGGTGCATGGCTATGAGGGCTCGGGAAGAGGGTTTGCCTTGCGCTTTCGCGCGACCCTTGACCGCCTGACGCCTCAATGGAAAGCGCTAACGCTTAACGCGCCCATTCGCTGGCGCAGCGGCGACCCCTTGGAAGCCCTGGTCAATCAACTGCTGTTGTTAAAAGCGCCGCTGCCCAGCGTTCAGACGGAGGGCAGCGTCGTGGCAACCAAGGTGATTGATCGCGCCTGGCTTGCCCAACAAGATGCCCTCTTGGAGAAACTGTTTGGACTGCTGGTGCAGTCCCACTACCGCACCTCTCCCAATGACCTGCGCCAACTGCTTGACGGCCCAGGCACTCAATTGCGCCTAATGGCGCAGGCGGGCGAGCCTCAAGCGGTATTGGTAACTCGCGAAGAGGGCGGCTTTGAGGCCGCCCTTGCCGAGCAGGTCGCCCGTGGTGAACGCCGTCCACAGGGGCATCTGCTGGCCCAGTCGCTGGCGACCCATGCGGGCAGTCGAGAAGCGCTAACAGCCCGCTGGCGGCGAGTGGTGCGTATCGCGACCCACCCCGAGCGACGTCGCCAAGGCTTGGGGCAAGCGCTGCTGCACGATGATATGGCTGCCGCCAGGCAGCAGGGGGTTGCGCTCTATGGCGCGACCTTCGGGGCAGAGGCGTCGCTGCTAAGCTTTTGGCTGGCGTTGGGATTTAGGCCGGTACGCCTGGGGATTAGCCGGGAGACCTCCACCGGTGAGTTCGCTGTTATGGTGGCGAAAGCGCTGAATGCAGAAGGCGAGACGGTGCTGGCTGACCTTAGTGAGCGCTTTCAGGCGGCACTGCCAGTTCTGCTTGCCTTTGAGCTTAAAGCGTTGCCTGCGGCCGTGCTGGCACTGCTGCTCGGTCAATTGCCGAACACGCCGCTGAGTGACCGTGAGTGGCAGGATATCAAGGACGTAGCAACCGCCCATCGTGATCCCGTCCTTGCCCGTCCGGCGCTGCAAGCCTTGGCCCGGCAAGCCAGCCGCCGCACTTTAACCGAGCCCCAGCAGCAGGCGCATCAACGGTTAGCCGCCTGGGCGTTTCAAAATAGTTCCCTGGCGGATGCCCACAACGATGCCTTGAAAGCCCTACGCCTCGCTGCCAACAGCCTCATTGAGGTAAAGTAGGCTGGTTACCGATAACGAAGAGTCCTTATGAACGCACATCTTGACGCGCTTGAGCCCTCATTGGTTTGGCGCCACTTTCGAACGCTATGTAACACGCCGCGCCCCTCTGGGCATGAGGCGGCACTCGTCGCTATCCTCGAAAGCTGGGCCGATGCCCAAGGCCTCGCCCATGACCGCGATAGCTTCGGTAATTTACGCCTACGTAAACCGGCATCCCCGGGCTGTGAACAGGCCCCGGGGGTGGTACTCCAGGGCCACCTGGATATGGTCGCCCAGGCCAATAGCGGTCACGCCCACGATTTTACCCGCGATCCCATCAGCACTTATGTGGCTGACGGCTGGCTACACGCCGATGGCACTACCCTGGGCGCAGATAACGGTCTGGGCGTGGCGGCCATTCTTGCCGTGCTGGAAGACCCTGATTTACGCCACGGGCCGCTGGAAGCACTCTTCACCCTGGAGGAAGAGACCTCCATGGGCGGTGCGCTGAACTTGGCGGAGAGCTGGCTGGAAGGCTCGCTGCTGCTCAACCTGGACAGCGAAGATCGGGGGCAGGTCTATATTGGCTGCGCGGGCGGTGCCGACGTTGAAGTGGATGCCCAGTTGCCCAGCGCCGCCACTTCCGATCACGAGCAAGTGATCGAGATCGCCTTGACCGGCCTGAAGGGTGGCCACTCCGGCGCGGATATCCATAAACCATTGGGGAACGCCAACCGTTTATTGGTTCGAGTTTTGCGCTCCTTGGAAGCGTTTGACGCGCGTTTGATTAGCTACCACGGCGGCACCTTGCGTAATGCCATCCCTCGGGAAGCCTTTGCCCAGGTAGCGCTGCCTGCCGATGAAGTCGACGCCGCCATGGTGGCTATTGCGGGGCTGGAAACGATTCTACTAAGAGAGCTGGGCAGTGGTGATAGTGGTCTTAGCATCAGCGTTCAACGCCTAACCGAGGCACCCGAAGCAGAGCCGCTAACCTTGGACGCCAGCGTTATGCTGCTGGCAGCACTCCATGCTGCCCCCTGTGGGGTCGAGCGGATGAGCGCCGATGTCCCCGGTGTGGTAGAAACCTCCAATAACCTGGGCGTGCTAAGCCTGGAGAATGGGCGGCTGCACCTCTGCGCGCTGGTTCGTTCGCTGCACGACAGCGCGGTGGTCGCTATGGCGGA
Source organism: Halomonas campaniensis (assembly GCF_002211105.1). GTDB lineage: Bacteria > Pseudomonadota > Gammaproteobacteria > Pseudomonadales > Halomonadaceae > Vreelandella > Vreelandella campaniensis_A. The sequence continues at coordinate 27,878 of NZ_JPUA01000016.1, forward strand.
TCGCTTTCAAGCACTGTTTGGATTGATTGGCGCACGGGTCAAAGTCGAGAACGGTTACCCAGGCTGGGCGCCGAATCCAAATGGCGAGCTATTGGCGACCTTTAATGCCCGCCATGCGGCGCTGCTGGGACGCGAGCCGGAGGTGAAGGTGATCCACGCCGGGCTTGAGTGCGGCATTCTTGGTAGCAAATACCCGCATTTGGATATGATCTCTTTTGGGCCGCTGATTCGCGGCGCCCACTCGCCGGATGAGCGGGTGGAGTTAGCCTCAGTGGAAGAGTTCTGGACGCTGCTGCGGGCGTTGATCGAGGATCTCGCGACGCAACGTTAATCCGCGTTTTCAATCGATAAGCGCAACGAAAACGGCACCCAAAATGGGTGCCGTTTGACGTCAGGATGGCTAAAAACTTTTTAAACGCCTATTTACTCAAGTAGGCGTTGAGCATCCAGATGGTTTTTTCCTGTTCACGGATATAGTCACCGGCTTGTGCGGCGGTGCCTTCATCGTCGGCGTCAGAGGCGAGCGACAGTAGTTCACGCTGCAGCTCAATGATCGTTTGGTACCCTTTGAGCACACCTTTGACACAGGTAGTGCCGTCATGAACGTCTTTATCTTCCTGAATACTTGAGAGTTTCACGTAGTCACTGTAAGCGTGTACCGGCTTGTGACCCAGGGTCAGGATACGTTCGGCAACCTCGTCTACTTTGGTCAGCAGGTCGGTGTAGAACTCTTCAAACTTGGCGTGCAGCTCGAAAAAATCGTTACCACGAACATTCCAGTGGTAGCCGCGCACGTTCATGTAGAAAATTTGGTAGTTGGCCAGCAGGTGGTTGAGCTTTTCGGCGAGCTGACTAGCGCTGCCTTCGTGTAGGCCAATGCTATTGGTATCCGTCATATCCTGCTTCCTCATTTATGCCGCAGTATTGATGCCACCGTGTTTGTTTACGGTAGGCGGCGGTGAATTCATGCTTCCAGAATAGGGTGGCTTTGCGGCGCTGCAAAACAAGTTTTTTGCATCGCTGCCATAGCGTTTCGGCATCAGCATTTATACATCAGCGCTATGACATTACATCGTTGCCGCTACCCTTTAACTACTTTGTTAGATGCTGGCGGCGTAGGCTTTTTTCAAGGGCTTGTTTCAAGGGCTGTGCACCCACAGCCGCAATAGACTTTCACAGCGCGCTTCCAGCAGTTCAGCGGTGCGCGGTAGGGCATCGGTTAAGGACATGGGGCCATCGGCCAGCGCAAACGCTGCCGTGACACCCTCGTCAAAGCAGGCCTGCCAGCCATCGCCCAGGCTGCCCGCCAGCACAATAACGGGTTTGTGGAGGCGTTGGGCGGCACGGGAGACGCCAATCGGGGTTTTGCCAGACAAGCTTTGGCCATCCAGACGCCCTTCACCGGTGATCACCAAATCGGCATTGGCCAAGAGTGTACTCATATCGGCCTGCTGCATAATCATCTCAATACCGGGCTTCAGGGTGGCATTCAGAAAGGCCTTGGCTGCAAACCCCATGCCCCCTGCGGCGCCTGCGCCCGGTAGGGTGCGGTAATCATCACCTAAGACATGGGCGCTGATATCAGCGAAGTGGCCAAGCGCACGATCCAACTGCTCTACTTCCTCAGGGGATGCGCCTTTTTGTGGGCCAAATACCGCGCTGGCGCCCCGCTCGCCCAGCAGTGGGTTATCCACATCAACGGCGGCTTCCAGGCTGAGCTTGGCTAACCGCGGGTCTAGCCCTTCGAGTTCTAAGCGAGCTAGTCGGTTAAGCGCCGCGCCGCCAGGGGGCAGCGGTTCCCCGTTTTGATCTAAGAAGCGGGCGCCCAGCGCCTGGAGCATGCCCGCACCGCCGTCATTGGTTGCGCTGCCACCAAGCAGTAGCAGTGCTTTCTCAGCACCCTGATCCAGTGCCGCCAGCAGCAATTCGCCCACCCCGAATGTGGAGGTGTGCAGCGCAGTGCGCTCATTGGCCTCAAGGTGCTGTAAACCACTGGCTTCTGCCAGCTCAATAAACGCGGTACGCTGGTCGCTCAGCCAGCCCCAGGCTGCTTGGCGAGGTCGCCCCAGGGCATCGTGAACCTTTAGCTGGCGACGCTCGGCGCTGGTGGCGGCGATCAGAGCATCCAAGCTGCCTTCGCCGCCGTCAGCCAACGGGCAAATCTGAACGTGCGTCTGAGGTGCGGCACGCTGTACACCCCGCGCCATGGCGGCAGCGGCGTCTTGGGCGCTGAGCGCATCTTTGAAGCTGTCGGGGCAAAGCAACACATTCATTAGCACGATCTCCGCAAAATAGTGTCTTCAAAACGGTGTCTTCATTACAGTATCAGTTAAGTATGATCACCTTTGGGAGCTTAGCGCGCTAGCCTGCGCAGAACCAGCGGCCTCGTCCGTTAAAGGATCTAACATGAAGTCGATACCCATAAGCTTAACCTGTCTGCTTGCACTTGCAGGTTGCCAGGTAGTGCCTGATCGCCTGCCTCAAGCAGAACCCGCGCCTGCAGCTTCGTGCTACTTCCCCGCAGCTCAACAGCAGGCGCTGGAAGCCAGCGTTGATGTGCTTACCGAGTGGGGCTTTACCCTGAACTCTACCGATACCACCTTGGGGTTGATCAGCGCCAGCCGCGAACGTCCGCTACACGGTTATTACGACCCTTACGATGATGCCTTCGGCTATGGGCATGGGATGCGCCTATTTGGTGGTTTGGGCGTAGGCCGGGGTTCCGGGGTAGGGTTCGGTATAGGGGGTGGTTTTGGCGGTGGTGTAGGCCAACAGCCGGTGGAGGTCGAACGTGTGTCGCTACTGGTGGACGACGCGCATATTCGTATATCCCGTGATATTCGCCGCTTCGATCACTGGGGCGACTTGCGCGAATCCTACAGTGCCAGCAATGACGATTTCTGTCAGCGTTTTCAAACCCGCTTTGCGCAAACCCTACCTGCGACCGGGAGGCCGTTATGAAAATTCGCTACTGGTTCTTAGTGGGGCTATTGGGAGGGTTGGCTGGCTGCGCGACGACGACGCCTTTAGAGCCCCGTGAACTGGTTTATGCTACCTCTCCAGAAGAGACGTTTCGCGATGCGGTCGAGCTGATGGTGGAGCAGGGGTATGTGGTGCGCCATGCGGATCTGTCGTTGGGGCGAGCGGAAGCATCGCTTGCCCGCTGGCCGGAGTATCGTTTGCAACTGCAGGTGAGCGAAGAGGCGAGTGGCAGTCGCGTGCGCGTATCGGCACTTAGAGGCAGCCAGCCACTGCCGCCCCGGTTGCTCGACCCTTGGCTTGTCGCCTTGCAGCATAAATTGGGGGTTGCGCCATGAAGTGGGCCGGGAGCGCCGTTGCCGTTTGCTTGGCCATGAGTAGCTTTGTGGTCAGCCCTAATGCCCGTGCCCATCCTCATGGCTGGATTGACTTGAGTGTACGGGTCATCACCGATGATCAGGGCGTGGTCAGTGGCCTGCATCAAACCTGGCGGATGGATCCTTTCTACAGTCTGGTGGTTTTTGAAGAGCTGCAACAGGTGGAAAACGCCAGTTTGGAGGAGGGCCTGGATCAGCTTGGCAGAGAGATTCGCGATAATCTCGCCGCGGAGCACTATTTAACCGAAGTGAAGATTAACGGTGAGCGACAGGCGTTAGGCGAGGTAAGCGAATATACCGCCATGGAGCGCGATGGGAGACTCGTCTTTATGTTTATCCTGCCGCTGGAGACACCTCAGCCGCTGACAGACGCTCTGCTTAGTTACCAAGTGTTTGACCCCACTTACTATATCGAGGTGGTACACGAGGAGGAGGATGGCCAACCCCAGGATGATGCGCTGATACTCCACGGTGAGCCTGCCTGCGAGTTGTCTATCCTCCCTGCTGATCCAGACCCTGAAATGGTAATGCAAGCGGCGCTGCTCGATAAGGATGAGAGCGGTGAGCCAGGCTTAGGGCGCTATTTTGCTGAAACTGGCCAAGTTGATTGCCGCTAGGCGTTATTTAAAGCGTGCTGGTCATGCTCAAACTATCGACTATAACTGTGCTTGTGTTACTTTGTAACAATTTTGCGGTGGAGCGGTAAGATGTCATTAACACGGCCCTTTAAACGACACCTAGGGTTAATGCTGGGTCTGCTGTTCGTTGCAGTCGTGCTTATCATCGCTTGGCAAGGCGGATTTCAGAGCGTGAGCTATCAGCTACTGGGGTGGCAGCGCGATCTCCACCGTTCGCTAACGCTGGCAATCACCGAATTGTCACGTACCCCTACCCTAATGACATGGGTGAGCCTGCTGGGTCTTAGCTTCGCTTACGGTATTTTTCATGCCGCCGGACCGGGGCACGGCAAAGCCGTATTGGCGACTTACCTAGCCACCCATGGCGGTGCGGTCAAGCGTGCCCTGGGGCTGTCGTTTGCCGCCTCCTTATTGCAAGGGGTGACCGCCATCGTGCTAGTCGTGGTGTTGGTGTATGGTTTGGGCTGGGTGACTCGGCAAGCCATGGGCAGCGTTGTCTGGGTGGAGCAGGCCAGTTTTTTGCTGGTGGCGGCCTTAGGGGCGTGGCTATGTTGGCGAGCCGTAAAGCAACTGCGGCGAGCCTACCAGCCAGAGCGAATTATCCACTCCCACGGCTCGGGCGAAGAACAGCATCAAGACCACGCACACAGCCACGATCATGACCACAGTCACTGCTGCGGTGGTGCGCACCATATTGAACCGCAGCAGGCGTTGGATTGGCGGACAGCGGTGATGACGGTCGGCGCCATCGGTATGCGCCCCTGTAGCGGTGCCGTGCTGATGGTAGGAGCAGCCAGCTTGCTGGGGCAGTTCGAGGTGGGCGTGGCATCGGTCGTGGCCATGTCGATTGGCACTGGGATAACGGTCTCCGCGCTTGCGCTGGCGAGCATTTTTGCCCGCGGATGGGCACAGCGACGCTTATCCAAGCAGCAGCACAGCCAGCGTGGCGTGCAAAAAGCCACCGGCTGGGTAGCCTTAGCCGGCGGTGCGTTGATCGTGGTGTTGGGCACCTCCCTTAGCATTGCGGGTGTTACCCAGCCAGCCAGTGGGCCCCTGCTCAACGAGCCGCCTGCTCGGCAAGGTCACCCATTAACGGGGTAGCGGTAGGCTATACATTGAGGCCATGGATAAGTGCTAGCAGCTGATCCCGTAACTGCGCCTGGCCATCCAGGTCGTAGGGTTCGGGTGAGCCATTGCCCCATACCGGGGCAGGCCAGGTGGCATCGCCGTGGTGTCTAAGCACCACATGGACATGCAGTTGGCTAACCACATTGCCTAGCGAAGCAATATTGACTTTGTCTCCCCCCAGTGCTGTTTTCATTGCGTCGCCTAGCTGAGTGGCTTCACGCCACAGCTGCTGCTGGTCGTCGGCAGAAAGCTCGAATACTTCGCTAATAGAAGCGTGGCGCGGCACCAGGATCACCCAAGGGTAGCGCGCATCATTCATTAGTAGCGCGCGGCTTAGCGGTAAGTCTGCGATGGGGAAGGTATCGGCGGCAAGACGTTCATCTAGCTCGAAATTGATCAAATGTTCGGCTCCAGACAGTGGTTTTGGTAATGGCTAGTATAGTCGCCGCGAAGTGAAGTAGGGAAAATGAGCGCAATTGCCAAAACGCTGTTACCCTGAAAAAACTCCCAAGTGGCAAATTACGTTGCCAGTGGAGTTTCCCGATGTTGAATGACTCGTTAAGGAGAACGGAAAATGAAAAAATTATTGGCCATGAGCTTTATGCTACTGATGACGGCGGGTGTGCTAACGGGTTGCAATACCATCGCTGGCGCTGGCCAGGATGTGCAAGAAGGTGGTAAAGCCGTTCAAGATGCAGCTGAATAAATAGGCAAGACTGCGTTTTAATGTAAGCAATATCCCACGGGCTAGGCTAACGCTTAGCCCGTGGAGTTTTAAAGAGTACTCTCATAACCTATTTTTTGGAGATTCAAGGATGAAACCCTGTACGTCTTTGGTCAAGTTTGCCGCTGTTAGCGCCTGTGCGCTGTTGTTGACGGCCTGTGTTAACTCGCAAATGCCAATTTCTCCTGCCAACGATGACGTAGACGCTGCGCCACCGCCGCCAACGGTAGGCTCGAGTGGCGCCAGTGATGAGCAAGCCGCCACCTGTGATCTAGACGCTATCCAGTCGGCTGTCGGTGAGCCCTTCGATGATGCGAACGTTGCGCAGTTACAAAGCGACAGTGGCACGCGACAAGTGCGCGTACTCCGCCCTGGTGATATGGCCACCATGGATCACCGCCCGGACCGTTTGAATGTGTATCTTGACGATCAGGATATGGTTGAAGATCTGCGCTGCGGCTAGGGTCTGTTGACGTTTTATCATCCCAAAATCAGCACGACGCAGGCGGCGGTCAACACGCCCATAGTAATATTGAACGCCCGCCATGCGCCGTCGCTTTTGATCCACTGCCCAATGGCCGTGCCAAAGGCAGCCCATAAGGCAATGCAGGGCAGGGCTACCACTTCTGCAAAACCAGCCAGTAGCAGCGCATTAAATACCGGTTGGCCGCTTTCGGGTAGAAAACCTGCCATCAACGCTAGTCCCATTACCCAAGCTTTTGGATTGGCGAACTGAAACGCCGCTGCCTGCCAAAAGGTAAAGGGAACGCTATGGGTCTGCGCCTTAAGATTGGGCGGCGGGGCGCTGGCGATTTTCCATGCCAAATAGAGCAAGTAGGCGCTGCCGACCCAGCGCAGTACGGTTTGAATCGCCGGGTAGCGTTCGAACAGCACCCCCAAACCGAGCGCTATCCCCGCGAACAGCAAAAAGCAGCCACCTAAAATTCCCCACATGTGCGGCATTGTGCGCTTAAAGCCGAAGTTGGCGCCAGAAGCGGTGAGCATAACGTTGTTCGGGCCCGGCGTAAGGGTCATCGACATCATATAGAGTGCGGCCGGGCCGAGGATTAACCATTCGCTGTTCATTTGATTGTATCCATACAATATGGAGTGAGAGATTGTTTTAGTGTGGGTTTTGCTAGCATAATGGGGATTAAATTGACGTCAAAGGTTTTATTGTCACCATGACAATGTGGATGCCTTCGCTAGCTGCGTTTTCTGGTTCACGTTACCGCGCTATTGCCAGTGCCATTGAAGCCGCTATCCAGGCAGGTGAGCTTCGGCCTGGGGAGCGTTTACCGCCCCAGCGCCGTTTGGCAGATGCCTTGGGTGTGACCATTGGCACAGTTACCCGGGGGTACGCTGAAGCGGAGCGTAATGGCTGGGTGTCGGCACGAGTGGGTAGCGGCACCTACGTAAAGAGCCAAACCCAAAACAGTGCTTTTAGCCTGACATTCCCCGCTGACGAAACGGCCGGTGTGATCGATTTAAGCCTTAGCCTGCCGCCTCCTAATCCGCTGCGACAGTCGCTATTGAGCGAAGCGCTGTATGCTTTAAGCCAATCCGGGGCAGCATTGGCACGTGGCGTTACCTATCAAGGGGCCCAGGGGCGCCATGAGCATCGTGAAGTCCTCGCTCGCTGGTTAAATACCCTAGGTATGCCACTAATGGCCGATGAACTGCTCATCACCCAGGGTGGCCAGCACGGCATTAGTCTGGCGCTCAGCACCTTGCTTCGGCCAGGCGATCTGCTGGCCGCCGATGCCTTGACCTATCCCGGTGCCATCAGCGCAGCGCAGCAGGGCCATTTAAAGCTGGTGGGGATTGGTCAAGACGGTGGAGGGATGCGTATGGATCTGCTTGAGGCGCAGTGTGCCCGGCAGCCGCCTCGGGCCATATACCTGACCCCCGAGCAGAACAACCCCACCGGTGTATGTTTAAGTGAATCACGACGCGAACGGTTGGTGGCGCTGGCGAGACGCTACGATATCTGGCTGATTGAAGATGGCGTGCAGTATCTGCCCGCAGAGCAGCGTGGCACGCCGCTTTATAAACTTGCGCCGGAACGCACGCTGTTTGTATTTAGTACCGCTAAAGTACTCGCGGGTGGGCTGCGGATAGGCGTGCTGCGCGCGCCAAAAAGCTTACACGAGCGGCTAGCGACAGGCCTACGCGCCCAGAGTTGGATGGTGCCGCCGCTAATGGTCGACGTGGTCTGCCACTGGGTTAGCCAGGCTGCGGCTGAAAAGCTACTTACCTGGCAGACCCAGGAGCTGGTGGAGCGTCAGCGGCTGGCTGCCGAATGGCTGCAAGGGTTTACCCTCAGCGGGCGATCTCACAGCAGTAATGTTTGGTTGACGCTGCCGGAGGGAAGCCGGGCCGGAGAACTGTGTGATCGGCTACTACAGCGGGGCGTTAAGGTAAGCAGCGCAGAGCCCTTTTGTGTGGGCAGCACGCCAGCGCCCCAAGCCATTCGCCTCTGTATTGGCGCCGCAGCGGATCGCAGTGAACTCGTTCAAGCGTTGAGTATCATTGCCGCCTGCCTAGCCGAGCGTCCATTAGCCCCTGCCACCTTGTGAGTTATTCGTAGCGGTCTTTCCAGCCCTGGTGGCGCACCTGGTCTTTGAGCATTTCGAGGATGTCGTAAAGCACCTGTTCGGTGACCCGGTTGCTGCCTTCGTCAACCGTCAGCCAAGTGTCGAAGCCGCTGTCGGCGGTGTGCTCTACCAGTTGTCTAAACTCATCTGAATGAATGCCTAGCAGCAGTTCATCGACTAGCCGCTGAGCAACACCGCTGAGCGAGGCTTCCATTGCGCTGGTGGCCTGCTGCCCCATGGGTAGCCGGTTCAGGCGCTGAATTTCGGGGCTTTCACGTAGCGTGCGGCTCACCAACTCGCTGATCGCCGCCATAATGGATTGACGGTTGTGCTGGTAGGCTTTGCCGATAGTGCTCTCCAGCCGCTGAGCGATCTCATGAATCAGCTGCGCTTTGCGCGGCATGATCACACGCTCAATGACGCGCTCGGTGAGAGAATCGCTGGCGCGTATCTGCTGCTGCACATTGCCCAGTAGCCGCAGGGCTATGCGGTCAGAGAGTTCCTCAAGCAAAATATCGTAATACTTGGCCATAAATTGATAGATATCCCAGCGGGTAACATCAATAAGACCCAGGCGGTGGAGGCGGTGGAGCAGCGATACGACGCGTAAAATACGCAGTAGGCGGAAGCCCGAAAGAGGAATGCAGCCCAGCACGTCATACCAGTGCACGAAGGGGTAAAAGAACCAGCGATGATAGCGCCGCTCGGCAATGGCGATTGACCAGCCCAGCAAAACATCGGCGACAAAAAAGCTGACAAATACCAGGTCGATGGTGATGAAGCGGCTATGAATCACCTCATCATAGAAAGTGTGAAAACCGGGGGCCAGGTTGGCAATGCCCTGGTTAATAGGGCCAAGTAGAAACAGCGAATCAAACAACAGCAGCGCAAGGTTTATTACCACCAGCGTCAGAATAAAAAAATCCCAACCAATATGGGCGTATTCAACCGCTTTAGGCAGGTGCGGATAGCGATCCCTGGCGGGCATACGAACTCCTTGTCGTTGGATGGGGCTTATGTCGAGGGCTATGTGTTTGACTGAGGCTTTGGTGGGTACTGATGCTGGGTAAACAGCTCTTCTTTCTCGGCCTGTTTGCGTAACTTCTTGCGTAAAGCCGCCTTTTCAAAGCGTAGCTGCTGTAAGGGCGTTGCCAAGCTGAGCGGCGGTACACTGGCGGGTTTACCATCAGCGTCCACCGCTACCATGGTGAGGTAGCAACTGTTGGTATGGCGGATCAGCTTATTACGAATATCTTCGGCCACGACCTTTATGCCCACCTCCATTGACGAGCGCCCAACATGGTTGACGCTGGCTAAAAAGGTCACCAGCTCGCCGACGTGGATCGGCTGCTTGAACAGCACCTGATCCACCGACAGGGTCACCACATAGTGGCCTGAGTAGCGGCTGGCGCAGGCAAAAGCGACTTCATCGAGTTTTTTAAGAATCGCGCCACCATGAACTTTGCCGCTGAAGTTCGCCATGTCGGGCGTCATCAAAACGGTCATGGAGAGTTCATGCTGCCCAGGCAGGGCAGCGTTCGCGCTGATTTCGGCGTCTGTCATACGGTGCTCCTGCAATTACGTGGTAACTAATGAGTGACTGCTCGCCACTCGAATGCTGGGAAAATTGAGTGACGAGCAGTCATTGGCGGTTTTTTAAAACTAATCTCTTTTTTAAAACCAGACCAGACCGACGGAAATGATAATGCCGGTGATAAACAGCTGAATCAGGCAGAAGCCCATAATATCTTTTGCCTTTAGGCCCGCAATGGCGAGTACCGGGAGTGCCCAGAAGGGCTGTAACAGGTTGGTCCAGGCATCGCCCCATGCGACGGCCATGGCGACGCGGGAAATGTCAGCACCTAGCGCTTCGGCCGCAGGCAGCATTACCGGTGCCTGAACCGCCCACTGGCCGCCACCGGAGGGCACGAACAGGTTGACAATCCCAGCGCTGATGAATGACCAGAAGGGCAGTGTCGTGGCGGTGGCAAAGGAGACCAGCCACTCGGACATGCTCTCTGCGAGCCCCGACTGCACCATGATCGCCATGATGCCTGCGTAAAAGGGGAATTGGATGACAATCCCCGCACCGCCTTTAATCGCTTCGTGCAGGCTATTGAGCAGATTACGCGGCGTGCGGTGCAGCACAATGGCCAGGAACAGAAACATAAAGTTGACGACGTTAAGGTTTAGGCCGCCACCCCGTAGCAGGAAGTGATCAAGCAGGAACAGCAGTCCCGGCACGCCAACCAGCAGAGCGAGGGTAAAGCTATTCTCCAGGCGCTCCGCAGGTCGCGTAATGCGGCCAACTGGCTCGGGTTCATCATTTAGCACGCTGGGGTCAACGTAGACGCTATCCTTCTCATCCGGCAGCATCATGCGGTTTACCAACGGGATAGCGATAAACAGGCAGACCACAATGGCGAGGTTGAAGAAGGCGAAAATCGTAGAGCCGGTGCCAATCACGCCAATCTGGTCGGCGGAGAAATGCCCTTCGGTTGCGATGGTGAGCGGTATCGAACCTGCCAAGCCGCCGTGCCACACCACAAAGCCGGAGTAAGCACTGGCCACTAATAGGCGGTAGTCAACGCGAATCAGCCTGGCCAGCTCTTTGGCAAATAGCGCGCCGACCACAAGGCCAAACCCCCAGTTGATCCAGCTGGCTGCCAATGAGACAAGCGTCACCAGGATAATTGCGCCGCCAGGCGATTTAGCGGTACTGGCGATTTTATGCAGAATGCGTTTAACCGGCGGTGAGCTTGCCAGCATAAAACCGGTGACCAGTACCAGCAGCATCTGCATCGAGAACGTCAACAAACCCCAGAATCCATCGCCCCAGAAGCGCAACACCGCCAGCGGTGTTTGGCGCTCAATGGCAATGGCGGCGACCGAGGCAATTAACGTCAGCAGCAGTACGAAAATATACGGGTCGGGGAGATAGCGCTCCACCAGCTTGACCGCCGGTTTTGAGATCATTTTAAGCATGGGATGCTCTCTTTATTCATTATTAGGAAGTGGCTAAGCAAGGTCTTGGAAGTACATATGAAGTGCAACGACACAGCTAATATACGGGTGAGTACGGAAATTTTCACGTTGAAGCTACCCGTTTAATCCTACGTTAGCGCAGTTAGGGGCAGGCGTAACGGTTTTAACGCCAACGGGTCAGCCGATAACGGCGATAGTAATGAATCAGGACAGCTGAGCGAACCAGCGTAAACAGCGTAAACGCCAGCCAGAGCCCATGATTGCCCAGCCCCTGGCTAAACCACCAGGCGGGCAGGTAGGCGGCTAGCCCAATAAAAATACTGTTGCGCATTTCGCGCACGGCGGTGGTACCGATAAATACCCCGTCAAGCAGGTAGCTCCATACCGCAATCAGCGGCATCACGACCATCCAGGGTAAATAGTGTGCCGCGGTCGTGCGCACCTCTTCAAGGCCGGTGAGCAGCGCAATCAGTGCATTGCCACCGAACGCGAACAGCAGGGCCGAAGCACCGGCAGTCCAGAACGAAAAACGTGCGGCGGCGCGCACAGTGGCGGCAAAATCCCGCCAATCTTGGCGCCCATAGGCGCGCCCAATCAGTGACTCGGCAGCGTGAGCAAAGCCGTCCAGGGCGTAACTGGTGAGCATGATAAATTGTAATAGTACGGCGTTGGCAGCAAGTACGGTATCCCCCTGACGCGCGCCTTGAGCGGTAAAGAATGCCATGGCAAACAGCAGTCCCAGGGTGCGCACAAACAGGTTGGCATTCACGTTAAACAAGGCAGTGTAAGCCGTGAGTGCCAGCAGGCGCTCGCGCAAAAAATGGCCCTCTAGTCGGGTTAGCTGGCGAAGCACCAAAAAACTTCCGAACGCCAGCGCACTGTAGTCCGCGATGACGCTGGCCCAGGCCACGCCGTTACTGGTCATGCCTAGCCCGACCACAAACCATAAATCCAGCACGATATTGACGCTGTTGGTAAGCAGTAGAATCATCAATGTGACGCGGGAGTTCTGCTGGCCTAAAAACCAGCCCAGAATGGCGTAGTTGGCAAGCACAGCCGGTGCCGACCAGAGGCGGATATGGGCGTACTCTCGGGCTAAATGGGTGGCCACCTCGCTGCCATCTAACAGCCACAAACCCAGCGTAATCAGCGGCGAGGCGAACACAATCAGCAGACTGCCAATCACCAGTGCGATGATCAGCGACTGCCCCAGTAGATTGCGTACATCCGAGTCACTCTCGCGCCCCATGGCTTGGGCGACCAGCCCTGTGGTGCCCATGCGCAAGAAGCCAAAACCCCAATAAAGAAAACTAAACAGCGTAGCGCCCAGGGTAACGCCTGCGAGGTAGCGGGAGTCAGGCAGGTGCCCGACCACAGCCGTGTCCACCAAACCAAGTAACGGGACGGTGATATTGGAGAGAATGATTGGCCAGGCGAGGGCCCAAATCCGCATGAGGTTTAGGCGGCCGTGATGATGCGGTACTTCTTCATCAACTGCTCATGGCTTTCGTGGCGCTCTGGATCCAGCGGAATGCAGTCCACCGGGCAGACCTGCTGGCACTGGGGCTCATCATAGTGGCCAACACATTCGGTACATAGATTAGGGTCGATGACGTAGATCTCCTCACCGGGGGAGATAGCATCATTGGGGCATTCGGGCTCGCAGACGTCGCAGTTAATGCACTCGTCGGTAATCATCAGGGCCATGGGCATACCTCGCAGATGGCGTTCGCACCCAGGCTATCAAATACCTGAGTGTTTTACTCAACAATGGCGTTGGTTAGCTAGTGTAGTGGTTACGCAGCGCTTCGGCGACCTGAGGATGCACCAGTGGAGAAATATCGCCGCCCAGCTTGGCAATTTCACGCACGATGGTTGATGAGATATACGAGTTTTCCACCGCGGGGGTTAAAAACACGCTCTCCAGCTCTGGGTTTTGCGCCCGGTTCATATTGGCCAGCTGCAGCTCGTACTCAAAGTCGGACACCGCGCGCAGGCCGCGCAGAATGATCGTCGCGCCCTGCTCATGCATCATGGTGGTGAGCAGGGTCGAGAAGCCGATTACCTCAACATTGGGTAGCGATGCACAGACCGTTTTCGCCAGCGCCATGCGTGTTTCCAGGTCGAGGTGGGGGCTTTTGCCGGGGCTGGCCGCGACCGCGATGACCACTTTGTCGAACATCCGCGCGCCGCGCTCGATCAGATCAAAATGGCCATTGGTGATGGGGTCGAAGGTGCCGGGGTAGACGGCGATATTCAGCTTCCGCGTACTCATTGCTCGCTCTCCTCATCCAGCCGACCGAATGGATTATCGCTGGTTAATGAGACGGCGTGGTCGTAACCGGGAATATGAATCCGGTCGGCATGAATATCCAGCTCCGGGCCTTCCAGTACCGCTTCACCAAACTGATAGCGGGGCGCGTAGTGGCCACGGTCTGCCTGGGCAAGGTAGAGCTCTGCTGCTTCACGGGTGGTTTCGCGCCGCATTTTCCAGGCACTCACCGCCGCCGCGCCGTGACGCTGAGTCAGCAGGCGCTCGGTCACCGCAGGTGACAGCACCACGCCGGTGGCATTGTTACCGCCGAAGCCCTTGGCGTTCAGAAAAGTCGCGTCCGCACGAAATGTTTGTGCCGCTTGCGAGAAGTGCAGCCGCTCGGCATAGACATCGTCGGCCACCGCATCCAGTGTGGGGATACCCGGCAGTAGGTCGTGGGCAAAGCTGCCCAGGGCGCTCGCCAACTGATCGCCCGCTGCGGAGCCTTGGGAGTGGCCAATAAAGGCTTTAATCGCCACTACCGGCCAGCCGCTGATGCCGTTGGCGCGGGCGATTTCGTCGAATACGTGGGATTCGGTAATGCGGTTTTTGGGGGTACTGGTGCCATGGGCGTGCAAAAAGCTGCGCTCTTTGAGCGATTTCTCACCCAGCATATCGCGCACCAGTGCAGCGGCTTTGCCCAGGGTGATGTAGTTGCCAATCCCCGGCGCCGAAATCGAGCGCTTGTAACCGTCAGCATTGACGAATACGTCAGGCACGGCGCCGAGAATGTCCGCGCCGACTTCCATCGCCAGGGCATCGTCCATCAACAGCACAAATTGGCTGGCTTCTGCCATGGTAAAGCCACAGTTGCGTGCAAACGGGCGGCAGGCGCGCTGATAGTCGCTGTCGGTGAGCAGTTCCAGGGCATCCAGCGCTTTTAATCCAGCGTCGTCAGCCAGCGCGCCCATGGCCCGGAAGCCTTCGATGATTTCCGGTGTGATGGGGGCGTCTGCGGTGCCGACCATCACCACACGCCGGCGTCCGGCGCGAATGTCATCAATGCCCAGGCGCAGGTTATACAAAAAGCTGGCGCAGGCACCCAGTGCCGCGCCAGTACCGCCCACACTGCCCAATACGTAGGCATTTAAAAAGTCGGCGGGCATCTGACCATAGCCCAGGGGCATCTGCTTGGAGGTGGCGCGTTGTCCACTTACCAGGCTTTTCAATAAGCCGCCCCAGCCCTGATCGTCTAACTGACCAATGGAGTTACCGGCGTACACGGCAATATGATCCGGGTTCAGCTGCTGACGCAGCGTCTCCCAGGAGAGGCCGCTGGCACCCAGGCAGTCGCTGGCGCCAAATATCGCCAGGGAGAGGCCACGGGGGTGGTGAACGCTGCGGTAAAGGCTCGCGGGGTCAAAACCGCTGGGTAGCTGAGCCGCCGCGCGAACCTTGGGTAGCTGGGCGTCGGGTAGCAGTACCTCCAGCACCCCTGCGGGCACACTTACTTCTACCTCGCGGGCATCTATCTCGCGCACTTGCCAATCCTCCGGCAAGTGTTCGGGCAACTGGCGGCGGCGTAACCTAAAGCGCAGCGGCTCGGCGAGTTGCATACTGGCTTGCCGGTTGGCTGGCATGCCTGGGGCGAGAAAGCGCGGGTCTTCATTGCGCCGGATCAGGGTATGCTTCAACACCTGATCACGCAGTGACTGCGCCGGGTCATCGACGGGGTGGCCTTGGCTGTTCTGCCACCCCTTTTCAGAGTGCTCTACTAGGCGCATAAGCGCCGCCAAGCCTTCCAGTGTCTGGCGTTGCTGGTCAGCAGGAAGGGCATCAAGCACAGTGCGGCGGAAGGCCTGATGGCCAGAGGTTCTGCCAGCGGGATTGATGCCGCCCATGCCGACAATCACCGGTAAGTGTGACAAGCCGGGTTCCTCGTGGTGCAGTGGTGGTAATAACAATTATTGGCATGTCTAAAGGGCAAAATTCGCCCAGTACCATGCGCTTAATAAGTACACTAAACAGTATGTCAGGTGTGATCATAGCACCGGCTGTGCAACGGCGTCATGCTGCAAGCGTTTGAGACTGATAGAATCACGCTTTTCAGCCGAGTAATGGCATGCAACATAATTCTCGACCCGTCATTTCCAATCAGCCAGGCCCGCATCAGGATTTGTCACGCCGGGTGAGCCGAGCGCTAACGCACCCTTTGCGTAAACCAATCGCCGAACATACCCAACATAGCTTTGCCCTGGCGGCGGAGTGGCTCGCGGATCGTCAGGCACCTTTGATACTCGACTCAGGCTGTGGAGTAGGGGTATCGACACGCCAACTGGCGGCGCAGTTCCCCGCCCATGCGGTAATCGGCGTGGATCGCAGCGAGGATCGTTTGGGGCGTGACCACGGCACGTTGCCTGACAATGCGTTGCTGGTAAGAGCCGACCTGGTCGACTTTTGGCGTTTGGCCTACCAGGCTGGTTGGGCGCCAGAGTATCACTTTCTGCTTTATCCCAATCCTTACCCCAAGGCGGGGCACTTAAAAATGCGCTGGCATGGCCATGCGGTTTTACCCACACTGTTGGCCCTTGGCGGGCGCCTTGAGCTGCGCTCAAACTGGTCACTCTACGTAGAAGAGTTTGCCTTGGCGGTAGCACAGGTAACCGGTCAACAGGCCGCGGTAACTGAAATTGCGCCTAAAGATGACTATTTAACGCCGTTCGAGGCTAAGTATGCTCGAAGTGGGCAGGCACTATGGCGGTTATGTGTTGATTTGGAGCGAACATGACGTTTGTCTATTTGGTGCTGGCGATTGTGGCCGAAGTAATCGCCACGAGCGCTTTAAAAGCTTCCATGGGGTTTACGCGCCCACTGCCCAGCTTGGTGGTGGTCGTGGGCTACGGATTAGCTTTCTATTTGCTTAGCCTAGTGTTGCGCACGCTGCCGGTGGGGGTCGCCTATGCGATTTGGGCGGGCCTGGGCATTGTATTGGTTACCCTGGTCGGCATAGTGGCCTTCGGTGAAAAGCCCGACTTGCCGGCGGTGGTAGGCATTAGCCTAATCGTTGCCGGCGTGGTTATGCTGCAAGTGTTTTCTAAAATGAATGTGCATTGAGGGGCTGTAATGGGGTGTTTTTTTGCTAGTAAGCGTCGCCAGCGCTGGTCGCTGGTGGCTGGTGTTGCGACGCTGGCGCTGTGCGTCAGTGCCAGCGCGTTCGCTGATTTCAACCGCCTGGGCCAACTGCAGAATAAAGGCTTTTCGATTAGTGCCGAGGCACGCCTTTTGGATGCCGATGCGGGGCCCAATGCGCTGTTAGGCAGCATCTCTCCGGAGCGCCTGCTATCGCCAGCCTCGGTCACTAAAGCCTACCTATCCGCGGCGGCGCTCAACCGCTTTGGCCCCCAGCACCGCTTTACCAGCCAGTTGGTCAGTTCCGCGAGTATCGATAATGGCGTGCTGCGTGGCGATTTGGTGTTTGAAGGTGGTGGGGATCCAGGCCTGACCACTGAAAATCTGTGGCGTTTGGTGCAGCGCTTGCAATTAGCCGGAGTGCGGGAGATCGAGGGGGCGCTGGTGGTCAGCCAGTGGCGCTTTGGGCCAGTGGAGTGCATCACCACGGATCGCTGTGATGCCCTCACGCGGGTAGCCAATGCGTATAGTGCGCCGCTCTCCTCGGCAGGGGTTAATTTTGGTAGCTGGTGCGTTAATGTGGCACCCGCCTCTAGCGCGGGGGAGCCTGCCAAGGTGGGGCTATGCGATAGCCAGGCGTCGCTGATCACCATTGATAATCAGGTGGTCACCCGCCCCGCTAATAGCGGTACGGAGATTAGTGCTGATCGTATTACCGATGAGCGCGGTGACGTGATGCGGCTAACAGGCCAGATTTCCACCAACGCGACTGCGCGCGATGTCTATCGTGGCGCGGGCGATGCCGCCGAAACCACCGCACAAGTGTTGATGGGGATGTTGAACCAGGCGGGCATTTCGGTGCGCGAGCCGTGGCGCGTCAGCTCTTCACAGCCGCCCAGCAGTGCCCGGCGGCTGGCAGCAGTGGATAGCCAGCCACTGCAAGAGCTCTTGCTGCGCATCATGAACTACTCCAATAACTACATGGCCGATGTACTGGCGCTGGATCTCGTCGATACGCCCCAGGCGCAGCTACGTCAGGCAGGGCAAGCCATTGAACGTTACGTCCAGAGCCTGCCCGGGCACGGGCCGTTAACCCTGTATAGTGGCAGCGGACTGACCACTGAAAACCGCACATCGGCCCAGGGCGTTAACGTGATGCTGGAGGACATGTTTCGTCAAAGCAGCCTGTTTCCCAGTTTTGTGGCGGCCTTTCAGTCGCCGGCTAATGGGGTGATGCGCTTTATTCGGCGAGGCTCCTCCACGTTTCAAAACAATGTCATGATCAAAACGGGCACGCTTAACCAACCCTTTGCCGTGCGTGCTGCGGCAGGCTATTTTCGCACCGCCCAAGGACGCTGGGGGGTATTTAGCGTCATGGTCAATGGGAACAGCAGTACGCCCTATTTAAGCTGGTCTGAGGTGCTGGATCCGTTGTCACTGGATCTAGAAGCAATGATATTAGCGAATTGAACAAACTCCACGCTCACAAGGTGAGGCGACCTGCATGAAACCTGGGCATACCGGTTTAACACATTTGGTTCACTCCACGCGCTATTCGTGGAAAGGCTTGAAAGCGGCGTTTAGAAACGAAGCGGCTTTCCGCCAGGAGGTGGGCATTACTGCGGTGTTGCTGCCGCTTGCTTGGTGGATTGGCGAAGGCCCTATCAGTTGGCTGCTGCTGGTGAGCAGTCTGTTTTTTGTACTGATAGTGGAGCTACTTAATAGTGCGATTGAAAACGTGGTTGACCGGATCGGCACCGAGCACCATGAGCTTTCCGGGCGCGCCAAGGATATTGGCTCGGCAGCAGTGATGCTGTCGCTGATCATGGCCGGCCTTACCTGGGGGCTATTGGGCTGGGAAAAATTCTTTGGCTAAGCTGATTTAAAACCACTCATTTTTAGCACGCTGTCAGCGAGGTCGTTATGCAAGCATTTGGACTTAGGAACGACGATTTTTTACCGTTGTCGACGCTGCCAGCGTCGTTACATACCGCCACCCAGTCTGCCTGGAAGCGGCTAACCGAGGCGCTTGCTCAAGCCGATAATATCGCCGAGATGACCAAGCAGGAGCTACCTTCCAGTAATTGGCAGGAGCTTTCTGAGCCGCGCCGCGAGGCGCTTGCCAGAGTCTTGGCCATATCGACCTTTGCACTGGATACCCTGATCCGCTACCCCCAGTGGTTAGCCGAGTTGGATATTGCCGGAGAGTTGGACGCCAACCCAGGGCGGGACGAGCTGGCCAGTTGGCTAAATGAGTCATTGGAGGGTGCCGAAGACGAAGAAGCAATGCAGCGGGCGATACGCCGTTTTCGCCGCAAGCGTATGCTGGGAATTATTTGGCGAGACCTTAATCGTGCCTCCGGCTATAGCATGTGGGATACCGCCACGGCGGTCTCGGAGCTCGCTGAAATATGCTTGGAAGCTGCGTTAACCTGGCTAGAGCAGTTTTACGCACCGCGTTGGGGCTTACCTGCCCCCCGCAATGACGGCACCTCCCAGCGTCTGGTGATCCTGGGCATGGGCAAGCTGGGCGCGGGGGAGCTGAATCTCTCCTCCGATATCGATTTGATCTTTGCCTTTGCCGAGAAAGGCGAAACCCAAGGTGGTCGTAAGTCATTAGAGCATCAGGAGTACTTTACCAAGCTGGGCCAAAAGCTGATTGCTGCGCTAGACGCCATGACCGCCGACGGTTTCGCCTTCCGCGTTGATATGCGCTTGCGCCCGTTGGGAGACGGCGGTTCGTTGGTGGGCAGCTTTTCCATGCTCTCCAGCTACTACCAGGATCAAGGCCGCGAGTGGGAGCGTTACGCCATGCTCAAAGCACGGCCGGTTGCCGGAGATCTAGACGCGGGCGGTGAGCTGCTGGCTGGGCTGCGCCCCTTTGTGTACCGCAAGTATCTCGATTTTGGCGCTATTGAGTCGCTCCGTGAGCTAAAAGCGATGATTAACCGCGAAGTGAAGCGTAAGGGCATGCAGAGCAATATTAAGCTCGGCCCGGGTGGCATTCGTGAGGTTGAGTTCGTGGTGCAGGCGTTCCAACTGATTCGGGGCGGCCGCGATACGGAACTGCAGGTGACATCGCTGAAAACGGCACTCAATCGTTTGCCCGAGTTGGGCCTGTTGCCCCAGGAAGTGGTCGATGAACTGCTGCCCGATTACGCCTTTATGCGCGATGTCGAACACGCGCTTCAAGCACTGGAAGATCGCCAGACACAAACCCTGCCCAGCGATGATGGTGATCGTGAGCGGGTTGCCTTCGCCATGGGGCATGAAGACTGGCCGGGGCTGGTTGCTCAACTCGACGAAGTGCGCGAGCGGGTGCGTCAACACTTTGACGCTGTGATTGCCGACCCCGAAGAGGATGTCGATGACGCCAACGATGATAGCCAGCTCGGCTTGGCCCAGTGGCGGCTTATTTGGCGCGGCGAGTTAGAGGGGGAGGAGGCAAGTGCCCACCTTTTTGATGCGGGTTTTAACGAGCCAGAAAAAGCCTTGAAGCGGCTGCATAGCCTTTATCATTCTCGGCAAGTGCAAAGCATGCAGCGGATTGGCTTCGAGCGCTTGGATGCATTAATGCCACTACTGCTGGATGCGGTAGCGGACAATGAAGCACCTGACACCGCCCTTGAACGGGTACAGCCGCTGATTGAAGCCGTGTTGCGTCGTACCGCTTACCTCGCGCTGCTGCGCGAAAACCCCCAGGCGCTTGAGCATTTAATGCGGCTATGCGCCGCCAGCCCTTGGATCGCCGAACAGCTATCACGTTATCCCATTCTGCTCGACGAGCTACTGACCCCGGAAACGCTGTATACCCCCGCCGATAAAGCGCGCCTGGCCGATGAATTGCGCCAAACGCTGAATCGCCTGCCCGAGGACGATGAAGAGGCCCAACTGGAGGCGCTGCGCGTTTTTAAACACGCCCAAACGCTACACGTGGCAGCGTCTGATATCGCTGGCACGCGACATCTGATGAAAGTAAGCGATTACTTAACCTTTATCGCCGAAGTGATTCTCGATGCAGTGTTGGCCATGGCCTGGAAACATATCACCCGCAAACACGGCGTGCCTGAGGGGCTGAACACCGGGGAGGCAGCGTTTCTAATTGTCGGTTACGGCAAGCTGGGGGGCATTGAGCTGGGTTATAGCTCGGATTTAGACTTGGTGTTTCTTCACGATAGCGATGGTCAAGGCGCGACCGATGGCCCACGGCCCATTGATACAGCGGTGTTTTTTACCCGCCTGGGGCAGCGCATTATTCACCTGCTGACCGCGGTAACGCCCACCGGCACGCTTTATGAAGTGGATATGCGCCTGCGGCCCTCGGGAAATTCCGGGCTATTGGTGACCTCACTTAAAGCCTTTGCCGAGTATCAGCGTCAGAATGCCTGGACCTGGGAGCATCAGGCATTGGTGCGCGCCAGAGTGGTGGCGGGTAGCGAGACGTTGGCCGAGAAATTCAGTCAGTTGCGGGGCGATATTCTAGGTCAGGCGCGAGATAAAGCTGCACTACGTGAAGAGGTGGTCAAGATGCGCCACAAAATGCGCGAGCACCTTGGCAGCAAAGCCGCCAGCAACACCTTTAATGTCAAACATGATGCCGGTGGGATGGTAGATATCGAGTTTCTTTGCCAATACGCGGTGTTAGCACTTGCTCACCAAACGCCTGCGTTACTTACTTACAGCGATAATATCCGCATTCTAGAGAGTCTGACGGAGAGTGGGCACTTACCCGCTGAAGAGGCGGAGCGTCTTCGCGAGGCTTATCTGGCTTATCGTAGCGCTACGCATCGGGCAGCGCTCACTGGTCAGAAAGCGCTCAGCGATGGTGATGAGTTCCGTGCTCATCGCGATATCGTCACCGCGCTCTGGCAGCGCTTTCTTGAACCCTCCACCGCTGATAACAGCTAGCTAGACGGCTTTCCCAAACGAACCAGGAAGCAACAGTGATCACAAGAAATAGGGCAGGACGGCCCATATGATTGGACACATTTTGGCCACGCTATTGCCGGTATTTTTAATTGCCGGCTGTGGCGCTGCCTATGGGCGCTACCGTACGCCGGATATTCGCAGCCTCAATACGCTCAATATGGAGCTGTTCGTTCCGCTATTGGTGTTTGCCGTGCTGGCCGACCGTCAAGCGCCATTGGCTGAATACGCTTGGCTGGCTACGGCAGCGATAGCGGTGGTGCTGGGGTCGGGGGTTGTACTGTGGCCGTTGACTAAGTGGCTAAAGCTGGATAGCAAAATCTTTCTGCCCCCGATGATGTTCAACAATGCGGGCAATATGGGCGTGCCGCTGCTGGTATTGGCATTTGGTACTGAGGCCCTTCCCGCGGCGGTGGTAGTGTTTATCGTTGAAATGCTGCTGCACTTTTCGGTGGGGCTTTACATGCTCAATCCGCGCACCTCGCTATGGCGAATGCTGCGCATGCCGATTGTCCTAGCGAGCCTGGCGGGTTTAGCGGTGAATATTAGTGGGCTGCCGCTGCCTGGCTGGCTGCTTGAGGCGATGCATATGCTGGGTGGAGTATGTATTCCGTTAATGCTGTTTGCATTGGGGGTGCGGCTTCTGGAGATCGACTTTAGCGACTGGCGGACAGGAATTCTGGGAGCGCTACTCTGCCCGTTGTCCGGGCTAGTGATTGCCTTGCCGTTGATGTGGCTACTGCCACTGAACGCGCTGCAAGCGGCGGTGCTGCTGGTATTTGCAGCACTGCCGCCTGCGGTGTTGAACTACTTGGTTGCCGAGCAGTATAAGCTTGCGCCACAGAAAGTGGCTTCGTTAGTGCTGATTGGTAACCTGGGGAGTCTGGTCGTGATGCCGCTCACCTTGGCGGCGGCATTTACCTGGGTGTATGCGCCTCTTTAACTTTCCATCGACGGCGCAAAAAAGTCACTCACTGCGCGATTAGCGCTCATCTTTAACTTCGTAACTGCCTTCCAACACGTCCTGATGACCTGGACGATTAGGTGCCGAGGTAGACCCGTTGGAGTAGCCGCCACCGATATCTTGCGCCTGCTGGGCACGCATCTGCTCCATACGTTTCTTCATTTTATGCCGTACAAACGGCATCATTGCCCAGCCAATCAATAGGAAAAACAGGCCGAGTACTACACCGACTATCATTAACGCGCCAAACGCCAGCCATGTGAATAGCAGCTTTAGGCTACCCGCCAAGCCAGTAGGTTGGGTTTGCGCAGCACGGGCACGCCATTGGTTAGCCGCTTGCCATGCAGCATTGCGTTGGTCGCGATTCATCTGTGGCATAAGAGCCTCCATCGGTTATTCGCACCCATTGGAACACAGTTGCTCCAGCAAGTTCACTGCCTGGGAGTAGTGCTGTAGATCCATGCATTGCCAGCACAGGTTTCCGCGAGGGCGCTGTGAACCCTTCCATGGGCGCTAATTTTGATATCTGACCGCCATGGATGGCGGAAATGCCGGAATTGTCGGGAATACTTTCCGGCCCTGTTAAAAGACCCTCGCTTCAACCTGCCCTGGCACCACAATATAGTGGGTTATTTCAGTCGCCATTTTTAATGCATTAGCGCGAAGATACTTAGTTAGCTTCCAGGTACAGTGCGACGAGGTTTTTCAACTGTTACCATTAAGCTGTACAGGAGAAGTTTAGTTGTACAAGCATGCGCTTAATACGCTGTGCTTACCTAAATAGAGCTCATCTAACAGGACGGTTATATGGCTAATCATGGAGGCAAGTCGGTATTCATCGCATCGGTGGTGATTATTTTTGGCTTGGTAGTTGTTGGAGCGTCATTTCCTGAAGGATTTGCCAATGCGGCAGAGGGAGCATTGACGACTATTACTGGGCTATTCGGGTGGTTTTATCTATTTTCAGTATTCGGTTTTGTGATTTTTCTGTTTGGTCTGGCGCTAAGCCGGTACGGCAAGGTGCGCTTGGGCCCCCAGGACAGTCGGCCCAACTATTCGTTTTTTTCGTGGATTAGCATGCTGCTGGCGGCAGGCTTTGGTGTCGGGCTGGTGTTCTACGGCATGGCGGAACCCATGACCCACTTCATCGAACCACCTTATGGTGACAGAACCGCTGAAACGGAAGCAGCGGCTCGTTACGCGATTCAATACAGCTATTTTAACTGGGGGATACACCAGTGGGCGGCTTTCTCGATCGTCGGTTTGATCATCGCCTACTTCCAGTTTCGTAAGGGGCAGGCGGGGCTGGTCTCATCCGTGCTGTCGTCAATCACGGCCAAGAACCCTAAAATTCGTCCCTATGCTTCCTGGTTGGATGTCTTTGCCGTGGTTGCCACTGTTATGGGTGTGGCTACCTCGCTTGGGCTGGGCGTTCTGCAGATGAACGGCGGTTTAAATGCTGTGTTTGGCCTGCCAGAGAACGGTTTCTGGCAGTTTTTGATTCTCTTTGTGATGTTCTGCGCTTACATGGCATCCACTTGGTCGGGTCTGGATAAAGGCATTAAACGCCTCTCTAACCTCAATATGATTTTATGTATCGGGTTGATGCTGTACGTGCTGTTCACTGGCCCGACCGTGGCGATATTAGAGACGATCACGGTGGGTATTGGCGACTATCTGCAGAACTTTATTGGCATGAGCCTGCGCATTTCCCCTTACAGCGATAACGAGTGGGCGAGCAGCTGGACGATTTTCTACTGGGCCTGGGTGATTGCCTGGTCGCCCTTTGTGGGTACCTTTATTGCCCGGGTGTCCCGTGGCCGTACTATTAAAGAGTATGTGTTTGGGGTGCTGTTCGTGCCACCGCTGCTGGCCTGTTTGTGGATTGGCGTATTCGGTGGCGCGGCGCTGCATATGGAGTTGAATGGCACCGATGTGGGGCTTGCGGCCGCAACCCAGGATAATATAACCGTCGCGCTGTTTGAGATGTTTGAGTTGATGCCCTTCACCGGCCTGCTGTCGGTCGTGGCGATGCTGCTGATCTTTATTTTCCTGGTCACTTCTGCTGACTCGGCCTCGTATATCGTGGCGCAAATGACCGATAATGGTTCGATCAACCCGCCGCTCTACAAGCGCGTCATTTGGGGGGTGCTGATCGCGGCTATCTGCCTGACGCTGATTGCCTCGGGTGGTTTAACAGGGCTGCAGTCAGCCGCAGTGCTTTCGGCGCTACCGTTCACCTTTATCCTCTATATGATGGTATTTGTATTGGTTCAGGAGCTACGGGCAGACCGCAAGGCGATGCTTACCCAGCTTTATCGTCGCCATGGCGAAACGCCGGTGGGGGCGGATGCCTTTGAAGCCGAGCTGCTGGGTGAGGAAGAGCGCTTGCGCCGTGCTCCGAGTGTGGTCAATCGGCGCATTAATAGTTAGCATCACTCATCAGTACTCATAAAAAGTAACCAAGCCTTCTATTGCCGGGCAAGGTAATTCGGGAGCAGCGACGAATGAAGCGAAGATGCTAATGGCGCGGCAAGGGCGCCATGGGGCGACACGAAGACAGGCTAAAGGGGTGGGGTTTGATCGCTGGCTTGATCGGGTGGTGACAGTGGCTGTGCTAACGGCGATGATCATCGGTCTCGCTGCTGTGGCCGCTCACTGGTTGCTCTAATGTACCTGCTTTTCGCAATACTTTTCGCAATAGAAGTGCTTAACGTCCGGCTTTCATGCCAAGCGTTTGCGTGTCTCTACGCGGTTACGACCAAGTCGTTTGGCGTTGTACAGGTGCTGGTCGGCGCGTTCAATCAGCGTTTCAGCGCTGATAGAATAGCCGGGTGACATGCTGGCAACGCCCATACTAACGGTGAGGTCTGTGTGGGTGCTGGAAAAAGCGTGGGGAATGGCGAGCGACAGCACCGCCTTGCGCAAACAGTTGGCGACGCTCACGGCGTCATCATGATCCTGACCTGGCAGCACACAAACAAACTCTTCACCACCGTAGCGGGCGAGCAGATCTCTGGCGGGCTCAATACACTGATTGAGCGCTTTAGCAACGGCGCGCAGGGTATCGTCACCCATGGCATGTCCATAGTGGTCGTTAAACTCTTTGAAGTTATCGATATCGATAAAAATCACCGATAGTGGCTGTTGGTTTTGCTGTGCCAGGTGCCAGTGACGTTGATAAAACTCGTCAAATTGGCGGCGGTTTGCTACGCCTGTTAAGCCATCCATATTGGAGAGGTGGTGGAGTTGATCGCGCTGCTCCAAGCCTTGCTGGAACGCATTTAACAAATGATCCAAGCTATCCACCAGATGCCCTAATTCATCATCCTGATGACCGCGCAGCATGGGCTTGGGCCACTGACCGGGGCGATTGGTATCGGTTTGGGCAATCGCAGCGTGTACCTTGAGCAGTGGGCGTGTAATAAATAGATGAAAAAAAGCGATCACGACGATGCTTAAAATAAACGCTTCTAAAATACTTACCCCGACCACCCTGTAAATACGCGCCAGGAACTGCTGGGTTAAGTAGCCTTCTGACAGCATTAATTCAATTTCGCCGACGACTGCTTCCGGCATATCGCTGCCCATGTAATAGGCGAGAGACGTTTGGTAGTGCACTATATCGCCGAATAAATACTGGCTGAGCCAAGTCGAAGCAGCCTGTCTGGGCCTCTCAAATTCAGCCAGCGCACGCCCAAAATCGTCACGAATCGATACCCATGCGACCTCGTCAGCATTAAATAGCCCATAGGCGATTTGGTGGGCGAGGTCAGGGTTAAGCTGGAAAGCGGCTTCTGCTGCGGCTCCGTTGACTATGGCCAGTTGATGGGTAATGCGCTGCTCGGTTTCCTGGCGTATGTTGGAGGCGTGGCTGAGTAGTTCAATACTGCCCGCTACGCCGCTAATCAGCATAGCGACCAGCAGGGTGAGTAGCGCTTGCTTACTGGTCAGACTGCCTTTTTTAGGGGCTGGGGCCGAGAGCAAAAACCGTGGGCGAGGCGGGGTCACTGGCTCTCCTCCTGCATTTCGCGGTGCAGGGCATTCAACTGCGTTTGCAGCCGCGCCAGTAGTGCTTCTGGCACACTCGGATGGCAGGCGAGATAAAGCGGTGCGCGGTAAAAGGTAAATAAGTGCGTTAGCGCGATGTGTTGTTCTTGTGCCATAAATTCACCGGTTGCTTTGCCTGTCACAATCACATCTAGCAGGCCCGCCTCTAAACGCAGGATATTTTCTCGCTCCGAGGGAGCACGTAGAACATTAATGCCACGAGAGGCGACATAATCGCCTACGGCATCCTCGCGAAAACTACCCACTCGCCAACCTTGTAGTCCTGAAAGTGAAGCAATGCTGAGACCGCGCTCGACTAAACTAAATGCAGCCCACTCATTAACCACCAGCGGCCCTACCCAGTGAAACAGCGCTTCACGTTCTGGAGTGCGCGTCGTGGAGTAGACGCAGTGATAGTCGCGTAAGCGTGCTTCGGTGTAAGCGCGTGCCCAAGGCAGTAACCGAAAATGCGCCTCAATGTCTGCCCGGCTTAGCGCATGACGTAGCAACAGCGTTGCGCTGCCAATAATTTGCCCCTGGCCGTCCGTATAGTTGAACGGGGGGTACTCTTCCGTATTGATCGTTAGCGGCAGGGCTTGATTTGGCATAGCCGCTAGTGGCATCGCATGCAGGGACAGTGAGCAACTGCCGATAGCGGTGAGTAGCGCAATGGCCATACGGTACTGCCATCGGTGGGTTACCTGATTAGCCATCGTCAGCTACCTCTGGGGCCGTTCCGCTAGCACCCTGTCTAATGCCTGCTGCATCAGCGTTACCAAGCGTCGGTCAGTGGCTTGGTTAATGGCAAAGTATAGCGAAGATTCGCTGAGTGTGTGTATCGGAATTAAACTATCGCTAGAATAACCTTCCGATTCTGCTATCCAGGCAGCCACATCTGCACTGTAAGCCCACAGGTCAACTCGCCCGCGGGTGAGCATACTGAGCGCGCTGCGGTTATCAATGGCCGGTACCAGTAGGCGTTCAGGGTAGCCTGCCTCCAATAGCGCCTGGGCGCCAATATCTTCCCTAATGACCACCACGGTCAGGTCGCGATCAATCGCCTGTGACAACGCATCGATCGCAATCGGTGCGTCCCGGTGGGCAAGCAGCACGACCTGGTCTTGGGCAATCGGCCCCACCCAGTGGAAACTGGCTTCCCTTGCTGGCGTGCGGGTAGTGGAAAACAGCACTGTGTTAGGCTGGCTTAGCGCTAACTCATAGCCGCGAACCCAGGGGTAGTAACGGACGTCATGACGGCTTAGAGGGGTGTCGGTGGCTGCAAAAATAGCCTCCAATAAATCAATTGATACCCCGGTTAATTGCTGATTATCGAGATAGTTGTAGGGTGGGTACTCTTCAGTAATGAAGGTTAATGGCGCCAACGTATTGGGCGCATCAGCCTGCACGTTTGCAACGCTTGCCAGCCAGAGGCATAGCACGGCCAACAGCCTGTTTAACAGTTGTCGATATAATCGCCGTGGAGATGTCTGGACTAACTCCATCGCAGTCTATCCATATTACTTGTCAATCAACCAAACTTAGAGCAACGCTGTTCGGCTGTCACCTCTAATCTGCCAACGCAAGCCGTGGCGTCTTACGGGTTCCACCTGCTAGGCTTACGGCTTCCCCTGTGAGAGAAAATCAATGTTGTCTGCTAACTCTGCTAAGACGACGGATGGCTACGCATCGCGTCGCGAAATATTCGGCTGGGCAATGTTTGATTTTGCCAACCAGGCCTACACGCTACTGATTATCACTGTGGTATTTGGTGAGCTGTTTACCACCGTCATTGTGGGGGATCGCGGCGATAACTTCCGGCTTGCCAACTTCCTATGGAGCTTGGCCCTGGCGGTTAGCTATTTGATGGTGGTGATCACAGCACCACTATGTGGCGCCGTGATGGATTACCGGGCGGAGAAAAAGCGCTTTCTGCTGATTAGCTACCTGGCTACTGTCGTCACCACAGCAATGCTTTACTTCGTTGAACCGGGCTACGTTATTACCGGGCTGTTACTGATAGTGCTATCTAATTACGCTTACTCAATGGGCGAATCATTTATAGCCTCTTTTTTGCCCGAGCTTGGACCGCCCCAGTCGCTGGGCAAAATTTCCGGGTTTGGCTGGGCGTTAGGCTACATCGGCGGGCTGTTCGCGGCGGGCTTCACCCTGGTCGTGCTCGGCGAGGCCAGCGCGGATAACTTTGAGCGCATCCGCTGGGTGGGGCCCTTTGCGGCAGGCTTTTTCCTGATTACTGCCATTCCTACCTTTTTATGGTTGAAAGAGCGCGGCAAGCCCCAGCCCCGCGGCGTCTCTTATCGGCATATTGCGCTGAATCGTGTCGCAACCACTTTTCACGAGTTGCGCTACTTTAAAGATCTGACCGTGTTTTTGGTTTCACTGCTGTTCTCGATGGCCGGTGTCTACATCATCATCGCCTTCGCCTTTATTTATGGCGCTCAAGTGATCGGCTGGGATGAGAGCGTACGCAATATCATGTTTATTATTGTCCAAATCACTGCCGCGGCGGGCGCCCTGGGGTTCGGCTGGATTCAGGATCAGCTGGGAGCCAAGCGAACGTACCAAATGACGCTGGCGCTGTGGGTAGTGGCGATTATTGCGATCTGGGCAACGCCGGAGGTGACTCAGTGGATAAACGGTTATTTTGAACTGCAGTGGCAGGCCCAGCACGTATTTCTGGTGGTCGGCTGCCTGGCGGGGCTTAGCCTGGGATCTAGTCAATCCGCCAGCAGGGCGCTGGTGGGACTGTTTTCACCCTTGGCTAAATCAGCAGAGTTTTTCGGTTTCTGGGGATTGGCGAATAAACTGGCGGGGGTGTTGGGCATCGTTATGCTGGGGGTATTACAGACGCTGGTTGGCTTGCAAGCGTCTATTCTATTATGTGTTGCCCTGTTCGTTATCGCGATGCTGATTTGCGCCAGGGTCAACGAGCGTCGTGGCCGTGAAGCGGCCCTCGCCTGGGAAACCAACCCTCATACCAACAACAATAACGCTAACGAGGCATCCTTACCTCAGTGAGGTGGCGTATGGCAACGCATAAGGCAGGTCAAGTGTCCCAGCGTGGCGGCATCGTTATGATGCTGCTGTTTTGGGTACTGTTAATGGCAGTGGGTACTTGGTGGATTCACGGTGGCCTGGAAAAGATGATGCACCCCAACGCTAATATTGTGCAGACTCTACCTGCGGGTGAGCCCGTTACCCTGAAGCGTAACCGGGCCGGGCATTTTGAGGCGCCGGGAAGCATCAATGGCACGCCGGTGACCTTTTTGCTAGACACTGGCGCCACCTATGTCGCCATACCGGCCGATTTGGCAAGTGAGTTAGGCCTTGAGCCTGGGCGTAGCGCTTGGTTCAACACCGCCAACGGCCGAGTGGAAGGTGCCTTAACGGAGCTTGATGAGGTTTCCCTCGGCGGACTAAAAGTGCAGAATGTACAGGGGTCTATCAGCCCTGGCATGGAGCGCGACACTGTCCTACTCGGCATGAGCTTTCTGAGTTTATTGTCGATAGAAATACAGGCGGGTGAGATGGTGTTGAGCCTTCCCGAGCAGTGAGGTCAGCTTGTGAATGTGCCACTGATATGATTGTCTAAGTTGATACGAGTGCCAACACGCTAAGGAGTTGCTATGGGCATTGAAGTAGGTGGATTATTAGGACTAATTTGGCTCATTATTGTGATTTGGGCCATTGTTAAAGTGGCCAAAAGCGGGGCTGGCGGTCTTGCTAAGCTGATATGGATTCTAGTGCTGCTGTTTTTCCCGTTAGTTGGCTTAATTGCATGGTTTCTGTTTGGGCCCAAAGGGTAGGCGCTGAAAAGCAACGTTGCTGAAAAGCGCGCCTCGTGTAATTGCGTCAAAACCTGTAGTGCAGAAAGTAGTGAAGAAAAAAGGCAGGCCACGAATGGTCTGCCTTTTTAATATGCTTTAGCAGTAGATATACTTAATCAAACATTATTCAATAGTGTCGCTTCCTTCCCCGGGCGGCGCCTTATAATGCCCCGGGATTTTTAACTTCTCCCCATTGGGCAGGTCGCGTACTTGGGCTGGAACGTAAACACGTTTTATAACACTTTTCGTTTTGCTACTTCCCATGGCAGGCTCCCCCTGTCAAATTGTCGACAGTTTGCGTTTACACATTAGTCCCCGGTTAAGGAAGAATCAAGTGTCTGGCCACACGCACTCACCAATACGCGCGATTGTAACGACAGAAGCGGGTGTTTTGGTGGTTTTGAGTTATCCTGAGTGCCAATCATGGGGCACCTGTGTTGGTATTGGATGAGCGGGTGAAAAAATAAACAGCCTAAGCGGAGTGCATAAAGAGGATGGTAGATCATTTGGAACAGCAATTTCAGGCGCTTGAGACGCAAGAGTCTGTAACGCCTGACTATCCCGACCAAGATCATGTTTTGATCATTGAGGATGACCAGCGTCTGGCCGAGCTTACCCGTGATTACTTGGAAGCGAACGGCTTCCAAGTAACGCTGGAAGCAGACGGTGCTAAAGGGGTTGACCGTATTTTAACCCTGCAGCCCGACCTGGTGATTCTGGACTTAATGCTGCCAGGGGAGGACGGTCTGGCAATTTGCCGCCGCGTTAGACCCAATTTTGCCGGCCCAATCATGATGCTGACTGCGCGCACCGACGATCTTGATCAGGTCTTGGGGCTCGAAATGGGCGCCGACGACTATGTGCCGAAGCCGGTTCAGCCGCGGGTACTGCTGGCGCGCATGCGCGCGCTACTGCGCCGCGCCGACGGGCCTGCCCCGGACGGCGAAATGCGGCTGCGTTTTGAAAATCTGGAGATCGATAACGCGACTCGTGAAGCCTGGCTCTCGGGTGAGCGTATTGACTTAACCAGTGCCGAATTCGACCTGCTTTGGCTTCTGGGTCGTAACGCAGGCCGCGTGCTTACCCGTGAAGAGATATTTAGCGACCTACGGGGCATTAAGTACGACGGCCAAGACCGCTCTATTGATGTCCGCGTATCGCGCATTCGGCCTAAAATTGGCGATGATCCTAACCAGCCTCACCGGATCAAGACCGTGCGCAGTAAAGGTTATCTTTTCGTTAAAGACAGTTGATCATTCAGAGGGACAGCATCATGCGGCGGGTGCTTAGTAACGGCTCGTTTTTACGCTTCTATTTGTTGCTGGGCATCGCGCTACTGGTGGTGTTTGTGATCGCCTTGATGGGGCGCTCCTTTATTGAACAGGTGCGCCGCGAAGACTACCGTGAGCAACTCGCCGCGCTCCCCATGTCGCTGATGACACAACGGCTAGCCGATACGTCGGCAGAGCAGCGAAGTGCTTTGCTTGAGCACTTTTCAGAGCAGCTCGATTTGCAACTGACTCTGCAGCCCATCAACGAAGCGGATTTGGGCTATTTTGAGCGCTCACGGTTGGAGCAAGGCAGAATACTGGTCGCCGAAAAACCTTGGTTGTTGCAACAGCGCCTGCCCGGAGATACCTGGCTACTGCAAGCGCGCCTTGACGACTGGAGTGAGCACCAGTGGCATGGCAGCATAGAGCTGCTTGGCGAGTGGCTCGCAGCAGCGCCAGCGGAAGAGCGTGATGGCCGCATTGCCCAGTTGCGTTCCGGGAGTTGGCCGCTGCAGCGGTTGTCTTCGTTGCCTGCAGGGCTAACGACGGCGCAGCAGGCTCAACTGGCCAGCGGCAACGTTATCACTCAGCTCGTCTCCGATAAGCTGTCGATTACGCTGCTCTATCAGTTGCCGGGCGAGCAAGAATGGCTGAAGGCGGGGCCTATTTCCCGCGGTGATACGCTACCGCTCAATTTGCATCTGCCTCTCCTGGTGGGGCTGATGATCGTTCTCAGCCTGATCATCTATTTGATTATGCGTAGCATTGAAGCCCGCATGGCGCGGCTGGAGCTGGCCGCCACACGGATCGCCAGCGGTCGCCTGGAGACACGGGTAAAGGTAGAGAGCGGCGACTTTTTAGGTCGCTTGGGCATGGCGTTTAATGGCATGGCCAATCAGGTGCAGAGCCTGCTGCGCGGTCAGCAAGAGATGATTCGGGCGGTTTCCCACGAGTTGCGCACCCCGGTGGCGCGTATTCGTTTTGCCGTGCAGATGGTTGAAGATATGACTGACCAGCCCGCCATTCGCCGCCAGCTTCAGGGTATCGATGCGGATATTGCCGAACTCGATGAATTGGTTGATGAGATTCTCACCTATGCCCGCCTAGGAGGGGAAACGGTTAACGGCGCTGAGCTTGAAACGGCGCTGGTAGAGTGCCGGGCCATGGCGGAACGGGTGATCGATACGCTGTCGCCGCTGCATAAGGGCTTAGCGCTGGCGCTGGCGCCTGGGCCTGAAATCGAGCTGCTGGCAGAGCCGCGCTATCTCCAGCGCGCGGTGCAGAACTTAGTCGGCAATGCCTGCCGCCATGCCAAGTCCCAGGTGGTGATTCACCTCTGGGATGAGCCCAATCTGGTGCGTATCGATGTTGAAGACGACGGCCCCGGCATTCCCCCTGAAGCGCGGGCGGATATCTTCAAGCCTTTTGCCCGGTTGGACGACAGCCGCGCCCGCAGCTCCGGTGGCTACGGGTTAGGGCTTTCGATTGTACAGAAAATCATGGCCGGACACGGTGGCAGCGTGACCATCGATACCAGCCCCACTTTGGGCGGCGCGCGCTTTACGCTGCTGGTTCCCCGTCGCGATCCGCCGGCTTAACGCCGGTTAGCACGGCAAAGGAAGTCTCCCGCGCAGTGCGTAAGAAATCCTGCATCCACGGCGCTTCGCGTGTCTCCTCGCGGATAGCTGCATACAGCGTGCTCCATACCCCCTGCTCGCCTAGTTTCACTGCGCTAACGTAATCGCGCTCTAAATACTCAGTAAGCGCCCAATTGGGCAGTGCACACACGCCACGCCCGCTGGCCACCAGCTGCATCATCATTATCGTTAATTCGGCAGTACGGATCTCCCGGGGGCGTACATTTGCCGGCTGCAAAAACTGGGTGAAAATATCCAGCCGTGACTGCTCGACGGGGTAGGTAATTAACGTCTCCTCAGCCAGCGCCTGGGGCGCTATAAAGCCCCGACCTGCAAAGGGGTGCTGGCGGGCGACGGCCAATAGCCCTTCATAGCGAAACAGTGGGGCGTAGTGAATCCCTTCAAGAGGTTGGGGATCGGCGGTGATCACCAGATCCAACTGCTCTCGGGCAAGCGCCGGAAGTGGGTCAAAATGGTGGCCACTGGGGATATCGATTTCCACTTCCGGCCAGTGATCGCGAAAATAGTCCACCGTGGGCATTAGCCACTGAAAGCAGCTGTGGCACTCGATGGCCATATGCAGACGCCCCTGCTCGGTGCCTGCCAGACGCGCCAAATCACGCTCCGCCTTGCGTACTTCAGGCAGTATCTCGTCGGCCAGGGCCAGCAGGCGTAGCCCCGCGCGGGTGAACTCCACCGGACGGGTTTTGCGCACAAACAGCGGACTGTCTACGCGGCTCTCAAGATCCTTGAGCTGGTGTGAAAGCGCCGATTGGGTCAAATGCACGCGTTCGGCGGCATCGACCAGGGAGCCGGTTTCACGCAGCGCCAGTAGGGTGCGGAGGTGTCGTAGCTCAATCATGTCATTGCTCAATGGTTATGAATGTTTTTCATTTTTGGTATTAAAAACTTTAGTTTGATTCATTGGTGAGTGGTGCCCAGACTGTGTGAAATTATTCACGTTGGTAGGGTTCATCATGACAGTTTCTCATATTCTCGGCTATCCCCGTATCGGCGCTCAGCGCGAGCTAAAAAAAGCCACGGAAGCGTACTGGAAAGGCGCGTGCACGCGTAGCGAACTGGAAAGCATTGGTCGCGAGCTGCGTTTACGCCACTGGCAGGCGCAGCAGGACGCGGGTTTAGATTTCGTTAGCGTGGGCGATTTCGCTTTTTACGATCAAGTGCTTAACGTCTCATTAGCGCTCGGGGCGGTGCCGGGCCGCTTTAACGCCGCAGCAGAGGTGGTAGGTGGTGAGATCGACCTTGATACCGCCTTTCGCATGGCCCGCGGACGGGCGCCCAGCGGTGAGCCCGCGGCGGCGTGTGAAATGACCAAGTACTTCGATACCAATTACCACTACCTGGTGCCCGAACTGCACGATGGGCAAACCTTTACCCTGGCCTCCAACCGCCTGTTTGATGAAGTGGATGAGGTGTTACGTGCAGGATTTACCCCCAAAGTAACGCTGACGGGCCCGCTGACCTGGCTGTGGTTGGGCAAAACCAAGGGCGGTGATTTTGATCGCCTGACGCTGCTCGACAGCGCACTCGACGTGTATGGCGAAATCTTAGCGCGGCTCGCCACCCAAGGCATCGAGTGGGTGCAACTGGACGAGCCAGCGCTGGTGCAGGACTTGCCGCTGGCGTGGCAGCAGGCCTATGAGCGCGCTTACCACCGCCTTCAGTCTGCCCCGCTAAAGCTATTGCTAGCCACTTACTTCGGCGGCTTGGGTGATAATCTCTCGCTGGCGACCCGGCTGCCCGTGGCGGGTTTGCACATTGATGCCGTGCGCGCTCCCCAGCAGGTGGAAAGCGTGATTGATCGCCTTGGCCCCCATCAGGTGTTATCGGTGGGGGTTGTTGATGGCCGCAATATTTGGCGGGCCGATTTGGCTGCCTTGCGTGAACGCCTGCTGCCGTTAAAAGTGCGCTTGGGCCAGCGCCTGTGGCTGGCGCCAAGTTGTTCGCTACTCCACGTGCCGGTGGATTTAGCGCAGGAGAGCGATCTTGATGATGAGTTAATCAGTTGGCTGGCCTTTGCTCGGCAGAAGCTAGACGAGGTGGTGACCCTGGCCCGCTTGATCGATAACCGCGCCACGCCTGTTGATGAGCAGCGCCTGGATCAGGCCACTCGCGCCTTGGATGCTCGGCGTGAGTCAACCCGTATTCACCAAGCGGTGGTCAGTGAGCGTTTGGCTGCGGTTAGCCCCGCCGATAGCCAGCGTCAGGCATCTTACCCTTTTCGCGCTGAGGCTCAGCGGCGGGCGCTTAAGCTACCGCTATTTCCCACCACGACCATTGGCTCTTTCCCGCAAACCGACGAGATTCGTGCCGCCCGGCGCGCCTTTAAAGCCGGTGAGCTGGGGACAGCGGACTACCAAGCCCGCATGCAGGCCGAGATTGCCTACGCCGTTGAACGCCAACAAGCCTTGGATATCGACGTGCCGGTGCACGGTGAAGCCGAACGTAACGATATGGTGGAGTACTTTGGCGAGCAGCTCGAAGGGTTTGCCTTTACCCGCTTTGGCTGGGTGCAGAGCTACGGTTCTCGCTGCGTGAAGCCGCCGGTGATTTTTGGTGATGTTTCCCGCCCGACGCCGATGACGGTGCGCTGGAGCGAGTACGCCCAAACCCTGACCGACAAACCCATGAAGGGCATGCTGACCGGGCCGGTGACGATTCTTCAGTGGTCGTTTGTACGTGATGACCAGCCACGGGAAACCACCTGCCGCCAGATTGCCCTGGCACTGCGCGATGAGGTGCTGGATCTGGAAAAAGCCGGGATCAAGATTATTCAAATCGACGAACCGGCGCTGCGTGAAGGACTGCCGCTTCGCCAACATGAGTGGCAAGAATACCTTGATTGGGCAGTGGAGAGCTTCCAGCTAAGCGCCGCAGGCGTGGCCAACGCCACCCAGATTCATACCCATATGTGTTACTCGGAGTTCAACGATATCATTGGCGCGATTGCTGCGTTGGATGCCGATGTGATCACTATTGAAACATCGCGCTCGGATATGCACCTATTGGATGCCTTTCAGGATTTCGCTTATCCCAACGAAATTGGCCCAGGTGTTTACGATATCCATACCCCGAATATTCCCGAGGTAAGCTGGATGGTCGATTTGATGGAGAAAGCCCTGGAAAAAATCCCCGCCGAACGGCTATGGATCAACCCGGACTGTGGTCTAAAAACCCGCAACTGGGCGGAAGTAGAACCAGCGCTGGCCAATATGGTGGAAGCGGCTAAGGTGCTGCGCCAACGCTATGCTTGACTGAAAGTAAGGAGGCTTACTGGCTTTTGTTAAGCCCCCGCTACCCACTCCTTGCTAGCTTTCCAATACCTAGCTTTTCGAGGCATAGGCATAAAGCAGTGTTTCCTGGGCACTGATGGCATCGCTGTCACCAGGATCCTGGAGTCGGTAGCTGCCATCGGTCTGAAGCAGCCAGCTCTGGCAGTTATCCACCAGGTACGTCTCCAGGTCTTTACGCACCCGGTTGGCGAGCTTCTTATCCAGCAGCGGAAAGCAGGTTTCGACACGGTGGAACATATTGCGCGACATAAAGTCCGCGCTTGAGCACCAGGTCTCGGACTTGCCATCATTATGGAAGTGGAAAACCCGGGTATGCTCCAGCAAACGGCCAATAATTGAGCGTACGCGAATATTGTCGGAAACCCCCGGTACGCCTGGCTTCAAACAGCACATGCCGCGAATAATCAAATCGCACTCTACGCCTGCCTGTGAGGCTCGGTAGAGTGCCTTGATAAGCTTGGGCTCGGTCAATGAGTTGCACTTAATGATGATGTGCCCACGCTTACCCTTGCGTGCTATCTGCGCTTCCCGGTCGATCATTTCCACCAGGCGTTCATGTAGCGTGAAGGGGGCGTGCAACAGCGTGTCGATTTTGCGCGCGCGACCCATTCCTGACAGTTGCTGAAACACCTTATGCACATCCGCACACAGCGCCTTATTGGCGGTCAGCAGGCTGTAATCGGTATATAGCTTGGCAGTCTTGGCGTGGTAGTTGCCGGTGCCCAGGTGAGCGTAGTAGCACAGTTCGCCCTTTTCACGGCGCACAATGTGTAGCATTTTGGCGTGGGTTTTGTAGGCCATAATGCCGTAGACAACGATTGCCCCCGCTTCCTGCAGGCGTGAAGCCAGCTGTAGGTTGTCGGCCTCATCGAAGCGCGCGCGCAGCTCAATGACCACCGTGACTTCTTTTCCCTGGCTGGCCGCTTCCACCAGTGCGTTAACAATAGCTGAGTCTGAGCCGGTACGGTAAAGGGTCTGCTTCACTGCCAGTACATGTGGATCCCTGGCAGCTTCGCGCAGCAGGTCTTCAATCGGCGTAAACGACTGGAAGGGGTGATGGAGCAGAATGTCGTTCTTGGCGATAGCGTCAAACAGGCTACCCGCTTTGAGCGCTTTGGGAATGCTGGGAGTAAACGGCCGATAGAGCAGCTCAGGGCGATCCACGTCACCCAGCACGGACATCATGCGGGTCAGGTTGACCGGGCCTTTGACGCGATACAAGTCGTCGTTCTCGAGCTCAAACTGGCGTAGCAAGAAGTTGGTTAAGTCATCCGGGCAACTGTCGGCGACCTCCAGGCGCACGCCGCTGCCGTAGCGGCGTGCCAGCAGTTCACCGCGCAGCGCTGAGGCGAGATCCGAGACCTCTTCCGGGTCAACGCTCATATCCGCGTTGCGTGTCAGTCGGAACTGGTAGCAGCCGCGCACGCTCATGCCGGGGAATAGCTCCTCGGCATGGGCATGAATCATCGATGAGAGGAAAACATACTCGGAAAAACCCTCTTCGCAAATCTCTTTGGGCAGTGCCATCAGGCGCGGCAGCGAACGCGGTGCGGGTAGAATCGCCATGCCGCCGGCGCGGCCAAAGGCATCCTTGCCTTCCAGCTCAACGATAAAGTTGAGGCTTTTATTCACCAAGCGGGGGAAGGGGTGCGAGGGATCGAGCCCAATCGGGCTGATGACCGGCATAATTTCGTTATCGAAGAACGCCTTGACCCAGGCTTTCTGTTCATCAGTCCACTGATCGCGGCGCCGAAAACGCAGCCCCTGGGTTTCCAGCGCGGGCAGTAAGGTATCGTTGAGTATTTGATATTGGCGGTCGATCTGTGCGTGAGCAAGCTGCGAGATCTCCGCCAGCACCGCTTTAGGCAGGCGGCCATCGGCGGCGGTGGTGTCGTCGCCCAGAGCAACTTGATGCTTCAAGCCCGCCACGCGAATTTCGAAAAACTCATCCATATTGGAAGAGAAAATCAACAGGAACATTAACCGATTGAGCAGCGGGTGGGCGTCGTCTAACGCCTGTTCCAACACGCGGATATTGAACTGTAGGTGTGACAGCTCGCGATTAAAGTAGAGCTGGGTATCGTCAAGATCCGTTTCAGGCAGCACTTCACGTGCTTGAACTCCGGTCGGGGTTCGATTGATCCGTAGTGGCATATCGCCGTCGCTGCTGGTGTGATCAGTAGACGATAGTGGTAATGAATCTGAAGCTTGCTCGTCCATAGTGGATCTCCCCGCGTTGATAGCTCGAAGGTATCATAGCCTGATACTGGTATATCAGTGCAGTATGCGGGGAGAAGATGACAAAAAGGTGTCACCTGGTTGTCATCTTAGCGTTGTTGGAGTAAACGCGCGGCGTCGAGAGCAAAGTAAGTCAGAATGCCATCCGCGCCTGCCCGCTTGAAACACATTAATGACTCAAGAATAACCGGTGCTGCTTCTAACCAGCCGTTGTCGAAGGCGGCGCGGTGCATGGCGTATTCGCCGCTTACCTGGTAAGCGAAAGTGGGCACCTGTAGCTCACTTTTCACCCGGCGAACGATATCCAAATAGGGCATGCCGGGTTTGACCATCACCATATCGGCGCCCTCGGCGATATCCATGGCCACTTCGTGCAGCGCTTCATCGCTATTAGCAGGATCCATTTGATAGGTGCGCTTGTCCGCCTTGCCCAGGTTAGCCGCCGAACCGACCGCATCGCGAAAAGGGCCATAGTAGTGCGAGGCGTATTTGGCGCTGTAGGCCATAATACGCACGTTATGCAGCTGTTCTTGCTCCAACACCCGACGAATAGCGCCAATTCGCCCATCCATCATGTCAGAAGGGGCGACCACGTCGGCACCGGCTTCGGCATGGGAGAGTGCCTGTTTGAGCAGCGTATCCACCGTGCGGTCATTCTGCACGTAGCCGTGCTCGTCAAGAATGCCGTCCTGGCCGTGGCTGGTATAAGGATCCAGCGCCACGTCGGTGATAATGCCTAGTTCGGGCAGCGCCTCCTTGAGGGCGCGCACACTGCGTTGAACTAGACCGCTGGCGCTATAAGCCTCTTCGGCAAGCTCACTCTTGTGCTCGGGGCCAACCACTGGAAACAGGGCCAGCGCTGGGATGCCCAGCGCATATGCCTCGCGAGCTTGCTCGATCAACAGGTCGATAGAGAGTCGCTCGACGCCGGGCATGGAGGCGACGGCTTCACGTTGATTGTCGCCTTCCAGTACGAACACCGGCAGGATGAGGTCTGACGGCGTCAGGCTGCTCTCCTGCATCAACCGGCGTGAGAAATCATCGCGGCGCATGCGGCGCATGCGGGTGGCGGGAAAATGACGGGCAGTGGGTGTACTCAAGGAGGCTCTCCATTAGACGTCGTAAAAATCAGGTAACGTGAACATTAAGGATAGTAAATAAATATGCCCGAAGGCTTGGAGGGAGTATATCAGCCATGCCTTGCGGCGAAAGCCGCCTTGTGACAATACGACAGACTGACTAAAGTGAGCGATTGCTTTGCTGTATTGCGTTCGGCAGACCCTGGGATAAGGAGATAGGCATGACCAAACAGGTGGCAGTGATTTTGGCCGGCTGCGGCGTTTATGATGGTTCGGAAATATATGAGACCACGCTTACGCTGCTGCGCTTGGACCAGTTAGGTATCGGTTACCGCTGTTTTGCCCCCGATATAGAGCAGCATCATGTGGTTAATCATCTTACTCAAGAGGTGGTAGAGGGCGAGCAGCGTAACGTGCTGCTGGAGTCTGCCCGACTGGCGCGGGGAGAGATCAGCCCGCTGGAGGAGTTAGATGCTGACAAGTTTGACGCTGTGATAGTGCCTGGCGGTTTTGGCGTTGCCAAGAACCTGTCTGACTTCGCCAGCGCCGGTGACAGTATGCAGGTGCTGGATGCATTAAAAGTGGCCTTGGTAGGGTTTCGTGAGGAGGCCAAGCCGATTGGTTTGATGTGTATTTCTCCCGTTCTGGTGCCCCGCCTATTGGATGAAGGCATTGCGGTGACAGTGGGCAATGACCCGGCGGTTTCCGGTGCCATTAGTGCCATGGGTGGCCTGCACCGCAGCTGCGGC
The DNA here is from genome assembly GCF_002211105.1 of Halomonas campaniensis. Taxonomy (GTDB): domain Bacteria; phylum Pseudomonadota; class Gammaproteobacteria; order Pseudomonadales; family Halomonadaceae; genus Vreelandella; species Vreelandella campaniensis_A. The sequence continues at coordinate 68,762 of NZ_JPUA01000016.1, forward strand.
GTAGAAGATATCGTGGTGGATCTTGAGCACCGCGTGGTCACAACGCCTGCCTATATGCTGGCAACGCGTATCAGCGAAGCTGCGACCGGTATTTTCAAGCTGGTAGATCGCATTGCAGAAATGATGGATTAAGCTCGGTGCGATACTGCAGTGAAAAAGCCGCCGTCATTGTGAATGACGGCGGCTTTTAAGTATCGACGCGGAGAGTCCTGCGTTTAGAGATCTGTCTCGTGCTCTTCTGCCGCCTCTTTCTCCTCTTTACGCTTGCGCACCAAGCGGCCAAACAGCAGTCCGACTTCGTAAAGCAGGTACATCGGAATCGCCAGCAGGCTCTGAGAAATCACATCCGGAGGCGTTAGCAGCATACCGACCACGAAGCAGCCCAAGATAATGTAGGGACGCTTTTTAGACAGGCTTTCCACCGTGGTGGCGCCCGACTGTATTAACAAAAAAGTCGCAATAGGGATTTCGAACGCTACGCCAAAGGCAAAAAACAGTTTAAGAACGAAGTTCAAATACTGGTTTATGTCGGTCATGACAGCGACGTTTTCCGGCCCGGTTTGGGTGAAAAACTCAAACAGCAGTGGAAACACCACGTAGTAGGCAAACGCCGCGCCGCCGTAGAACAGCGCAATGCTCGACACCAGGATCGGTATCGCCAGTGCTTTTTCATTGTCGTAAAGCCCTGGCGCGATAAACGCCCAGGCCTGATGCAGCACGAAGGGAATGGCTATAAACACCGCCACCACCAGGGTGAGCTTAAACGGCGCTAAGAATGGCGAAGCGACTTCCGTGGCGATCATTTGCGAGCCTTCGGGCAGCAGCGCCATTAACGGCTCGGCAACAAACGTATAGATATCATTGGCAAAGGAGTAGAGGCCCAAAAAGACCACCAAAATGACGATCACGGCGCGCATTAGCCGTGAGCGTAGCTCTATCAGGTGCTCAATCAGGGGGGCTTGGCTCTGTTCTTCCCGCGGCTCCTTTGAATCGCCAGACATACTCATTGGTGATTACGATCCTTTTCAGATTCAGCCTTATTAAGTGCCGTTGACTCTGGGTCAGCCGCTTCCGGTTCGGCCTGGCGGGAGGGCGCTGCTGAGGCGGCGGGCGCGGAAGATGACGGAGGCGTTTCTTCACGCACCGTTTGCAGGGCGTCATCCAATCGGGAGCTGGCCTTGGCAACGCGCTGCTCCGTCTCGCTCTGCGCCGCCTGGGTGGGCGGCGTATTGGGCTGCACCGCATCAGAGCGGGCAGGGGTATCGGCAATGCTCTCTACGTCCAGCTTGGCTTTCTTCAAACTGTCATCGAGCTTCTTCTGCTGTTCATTGAGCTTTTGGCGCAGCTCTTCTGCTTCCAGCTGGGCGCTGATTTCACGCTGCATACCGGATACCGTGCGCTTAATTTTGCCAATCCACATGCCTGTCGTACGGGCGGCGCGGGGCAGCCGTTCCGGGCCAAGCACCAGCAGCCCGACGATGCCAATCAGCATCAGTTCAAGAAAGCCGATATCCAGCATGGTTTATTTGCGCTCTTCGTTGCGGTCGCTCGCGGCCTGTTTCTCTTCGGCTTGAACGTCATAAGTGTTGCCAGGCTCTTCATGGCTCACTTTGGCATGGGGTTGGTCGGCGTCTTCTTTATCAGCCTCTTTGCCTTTCTCCTCGTCGTGCATGGCTTTCTTGAAGCCCTTAACCGCCCCACCCAGGTCGGTACCCACGTTGCGCAGTTTTTTAGTGCCGAAAACCAGAATGATGATGCCCAGTACAATCAGCAACTGCCAAATACTAATGCCACCTAACATATGCGTTTCCTCATGGGAGCAGGTTAACTATCTATTGAGTGCTATCTATTTCAGCGTTATCTCTTTAACCACTGATCCGGTAAATACCCGCTCAATGGCTAGGAGCAGGCTACAGCACATGCGTTACCATTATGCGATAGCCCTATTTAGCCACTATGGCTGGCGGGCGGCTTTTTCCTCGTGTCCGGAAATGCCGAAGCGCCGTGCCAGTTCGTCTAAAACGGCCTGATGATCCATTCCTAGGTGCGAGAGCATCACCAGACTATGAAACCACAGGTCGGCGGTTTCAGAAATCAACGCTTGTCGTTCGGTCTCGCTTCCATGCTCGGCATCTTTTGCCGCAAGCACTGTTTCTGTGGCTTCCTCGCCCACCTTTTCGAGTATCTTGTTCAAACCCTTATGATGCAAGGAGGCAACATAAGATTCTTCCGCCGCTGCATGGCGCCGCTGCTTTAACACCTCATTGAGCGTATCCAGCACATTGGTATGGCTAGTCGAATTGTTAGCCGAGAATGCGTTGCTGTCCATGGGAATCCTTGTAAACGTTTAGTGCGTCGCTTTATTGCCATACCAGCAGCAGTAGGCCAATGGCAGCAGCCGCTAGTATCGGCCACCCCCGGAGCGCAATCC
>NZ_JPUA01000016.1:71319-96552 GCF_002211105.1 Halomonas campaniensis
CCATCTGCACACGCATGGCGCTGATGGCGTCTACCTGCTGATGGCGCTGGCGATGCTCATGCTCCATACGGCTTAGCGCCTGGTGAGCCAGTACGGGCAGTTCGGGCAACTGGCGTGAAAGCTCTGGCGCCTGGCGCTTTAGCGACTCCCATAACCCGCTGACCCCGGCACGCTCTTTCATCCACTGCTCTAAGTAGGGCTTGGCGGTGCTCCAGAGATCCAGATCGGGATAGAGCTGGCGCCCTAATCCTTCGATATTGAGCAGCGTTTTTTGCAACAGTACCAGCTGCGGCTGCACTTCCATATTAAAGCGTCGTGCGGTTTGGAATAGCCCTAATAGCACCTGCCCAAAGGAGATATCTTTCAACGGTTTCTCTAAAATGGGCTCGCAGACGGTGCGAATCGCCGCCGCAAACTCATTGGCGCGGGTGTTTTCACCCACCCAGCCGGACTCAATGTGCAGCGCAGCGACTTCATAATAGTCCTGGTGGAAAAACGCCAGTAGGTTGCGCGCCAGATAGTCCTGGTCTTCCCGGGTCAGGCTGCCGACAATGCCGCAGTCGATGGCAATGTACTGGGGGTCTTCGGGGTTGTCACAGTTGACGAAGATATTGCCTGGGTGCATATCCGCGTGAAAGAAGTTGTCGCGGAAAACCTGGGTAAAAAATAGCTCAACGCCCCGTTCGGCGAGCTTTTTCAGGTTGGTGCCCCGGGCAATCAGAGTATCTAAGTCGGCGACCGGAATACCGCGAATGCGCTCTTGCACCATCACGTGGCGGCGGGTGAAGGGCCAGTAGATGGTGGGTACAAACAGCAGCGGTGAGTCTTTGAAGTTGCGCTTTAGCTGGGAGGTGTTGGCGGCCTCTTTGTAGAGATCCAGCTCGTCAAACAGCGTGGCTTCGTAGTCGCGAATCACTTCTACCGGGCGCAAGCGACGCGCCTCGGGGATTTTGTAGAATAGCTTGGCGACTTGGTACATCAGTGCCATATCCTGACGCATGACACGGTCAATGCCGGGGCGAATGATTTTCACCACCACGTCTTCACCGCCGTGCAGTCTTGCCGCGTGCACTTGGGCAATTGATGCCGAGGCCAGTGGCACCCTGTCAAACTCAGCAAAAGCCTCTTCCAGCGACATCTCCAGCGCTTTCTCGACCCGTGCGGCGGCTTGCTCGCCAGGAAAGGGCGGCACCTGATCCTGTAGGCGTTTCAGCTCATCGGCGATATCTGCGGGTAGCAGATCGCGGCGGGTGGAGAGCATTTGGCCGAATTTAATAAAAATCGGCCCCAGCGCTTCCAGCGACAGGCGTAGACGTTCGCCCCGTGAGCGTTTGCCAACGGGCACCAAGCGGAGCGGAGAGAACCATAGCAGCGCCCGGAGCCACCAGGGCAGCCGCTCTAAGGGTAGCAGCGTGTCCAGTCGGTGGCGGCTGATCACCCAGCTTATCCGCAGCAGGCGCAGGCTCATGGACGCGTCTCCTGTGGCGTAGGCTGACGCTGTTCCAGGCGCCGCTGTAAGCGGTTTAGGCGTGCTTCCAGACGATCGGTTGCCACCTCTAACTCGGTCAGATGCTCGCGGAGCAGGCTACGCTGCTGCCGTCCTGGCAGCAGGCGGGCCTCTTCAAAGACATATTCAGACACATCCTGCATCAGCTCGTCTTTGGCGCGCAGCCCCCAGCGGGCAGCACGGCGCAGCCCTTCGGCCAGGGAGTGGGCGGGCATATCGCCCAGCCAGCGGGCCAGCTCGCTTTCCCAGTCGATATCCAGGTCGAAGAGCAGGTCGCGAGTGGCTTCAAGCAGATGGATACGCCCGCGCACCGCCAGCTTGCCATCAAACATAAGGCGCTCAATGGATGCGCCGCTGATCCACTCGGAAAAGGTTTCCGGAGTGAGTTCCACGACTGCGTCTACGTCGGTTTCATCAACGTCATCACCACGCATCAGGTCGAGCCCGGCGTAATGGTAGTGAATGACCAGCGCTAAAGAAGGCTGTTCCAGGCGCACCAGTAGGCGGCTCCCCGCCAGTGCCGCTAGCCGTGCAGGAGCCGCAGGGTCACGGGCGAGTAGAGCGTTAAGCGTGCGTTCACAACCGGCCAGCAGCAGGGTTGGAGTTACCAGCATGCTGACCTCTTGGCAGGAAACGTCAGGGCACAAAATGTCATAGCTTAATGCCGCGGTGCAGGGCCACGATACCGCCGGTCAGGTTGGTGTACTCGACCCGCTCAAGCCCGGCCTCTTCCATCATGGCTTTGAGCGTTTCCTGATCCGGGTGCATGCGAATCGACTCCGCCAGGTAGCGGTAGCTGTCGCCGTCGCCCGCTACTAGCTCGCCCATCTTGGGCAGCAGGCGGAAAGAGTACTCATCGTAGGCCTTGGAGAGCAGCGGGTTATTGGGCTTGGAGAACTCCAGCACTAGCAGGCGCCCACCGGGTTTGAGCACCCGGGCCATGGAGCGCAGCGCGGCGTCCTTGTCGGTGACGTTACGCAGGCCAAAGGCGATGGTGATGCAGTCGAAGCTGTTATCGGGGAACGGCAGGCTTTCGGCGTTGGCTTGCACATACTCGACGTTGCCGCCGACACCGTTATCCATCAATTTGTCGCGGCCTACTTTGAGCATTGAGGCATTGATATCGGCGAGTACCACTTTGCCCCGGGGGCCAACCATGCGGGAAAACTTGAGGGTTAAATCTCCGGTGCCGCCAGCGATATCCAGCACGTGGTGGCCTGGGCGCACGCCTGCGCGCTCGATGGTCATGCGCTTCCATATCCGGTGGATGCCCATGGACATCAGGTCGTTCATCACATCGTAGCGGGCCGCCACAGAGTGGAAAACATCGGCCACGCGGGAGGCTTTTTCTTCAACAGGGACTTCCTGAAAACCAAAGTCAGTGGTGCGTTTTTCTGTGGGGCTCATTGGGCAAGTAGCTCCCGAATTCGAGGCGGAGGCAAATCGACCCTACGTTTTTTTGACCTAGGAGCCGACGCGATTAAAAGTGAATCCCATTGTAGCCTTCTCCACCCAGGCTTGTCTGCCTGGCTTCTTGTAAGGGCCCTGAGTCAGGTAGTCACAGTTGCTTGAATTGAATGCTGGCGGGCTCCCGTGAGGCTCCGGCCTCTTTTAAGCGCTGTAAGTAGTTGTTCCAGTAAGCCTCTTGATGGGTGGCGAGGTCATAGAGGTAGTTCCAGCTAAACAGGCCGCTGTCGTGACCATCATCGAAGTGCAGCTTCAGTGCATAGTTACCCGCCTGGGTAATATTCTGCAGGCCGACATCTTTTTTGCCCACTTGCAGTACCGCGGAGTCACCGCCGTGGCCACGCACTTCGGCAGAAGGTGAGTAGACGCGTAACAACTCCACCGGGAGGCGAAAATTCTCCCCATTGGCGTAGCCAAGCTCCAGCTCGCGGGCCTGTTTATGGTAGTGAACCCGGTTGGGGGTAGGGGCGTTCATGATGAGACCTCATGGCTAAGTGTCCATGGCTAAATATCATGACAGCAAGCCCGCAAAGAGCGGGCTTGCTGCTACTGACTATACCAATGCTGATAATAACAGCCGACGCAGCTTACAAAATATACCGCGACAGATCTTCGTCGACGGCCAATTCGCCAAGCTGCGCATTGACGTAGTCGCCGTCAATCACCAGCGGGCTGTCCATATCGCCGCCCCTGAAAGAGGCCTCCTCTAATAGCCGCTCCATCACCGTGTGCAGGCGGCGGGCGCCAATATTCTCGGTGCCTTCGTTGACCTGCCAGGAGATCTGAGCGATACGCTCAATGCCATCAGCAGTAAACTCAACGTCCAGCCCTTCGGTGGCCAGCAGCGCTTGGTACTGCTTGGTCAGCGAAGCAGAGGGCTCGGTGAGAATACGCTTGAAGTCGTTGGGCGTTAGCGCGTCAAGCTCAACGCGGATCGGCAGACGGCCCTGCAGCTCTGGAATAAGATCCGATGGGCGCGACAGATGGAAGGCACCGGAGGCGATAAACAGGATGTGATCGGTCTTTACCATGCCGTACTTAGTCGAGACGGTAGAACCTTCAATCAGTGGCAGCAGATCACGCTGTACGCCCTCGCGGGAAACTTCGCCGCCACTGGACTGGCCGCTGCCCTTGGCGACTTTATCGATCTCGTCCAGGAATACGATGCCGTGTTGCTCCACCGAGTAGACCGCACGGGATTTGATTTCCTCTTCGTTGACCAGCTTGCCTGCTTCTTCATCGCGTAGCAGTACCAGCGCCTCTTTTACCGTAACGCGCCTGTGTTCACGCTTCTGCTGGCCCATGTTGGAGAACATGCTCTGCAGCTGGCTGGTCATCTCTTCCATGCCCGGTGGGGTCATAATGTCGATGCCTGGGCCCTGGGAGGCGATATCGATATCGATCTCTTTATCGTCCAGCTGTCCTTCGCGAAGCTTCTTGCGGAAGGTCTGGCGGGTGCCGCTCTCTTCTCGCGGCTTATCTTCCTGACCCCGTGGCGGCGGCAGCAGGGCATCCAGTACGCGGTCTTCTGCAGCATCTTCGGCGCGGTGGCTAACTTCCTCTTTGGCCTGCTCGCGCACCATCTTGATCGCCGCTTCCATGAGATCGCGAATAATCGACTCAACATCACGGCCCACATAGCCGACTTCGGTAAACTTGGTGGCTTCGACTTTAATAAACGGCGCTTTAGCCAGTTTGGCCAGGCGGCGGGCAATCTCGGTTTTACCCACACCGGTGGGGCCGATCATCAAAATATTTTTGGGCGTGACTTCTGGGCGCAGGTCGTCATCGAGCTGCATACGGCGCCAGCGGTTACGCAGAGCGATTGCAACGGCGCGTTTGGCATCCTGCTGGCCAATAATGTATTGGTCTAGAGCGTGAACAATTTCGCGGGGTGTCATCTGAGTCATATAAGTAACCTTAGTGTGCAATGAGCGGCGTTTGTGGATCGCGTCAGCTGATTAGCGATCGTCAATCGACAGCTCTTCGAGGGTCACATGGTGGTTGGTGAATACACAGATATCACCAGCGATCGAAAGCGACTTCTCGGTGATTTCACGCGCCGACAGCTCGGTATTTTCCAGTAGCGCCCGGGCGCTGGCTTGGGCGAAGTTGCCGCCAGAGCCAATGGCAATAATGCCGCGCTCAGGTTCGACTACGTCACCGTTACCGGTAATGATCAGCGAGGCGCTGTGATCCGCGACGGCCAGCAGCGCTTCCAGGCGGCGTAGCGCCCGGTCGGTGCGCCAATCTTTGGCAAGCTCAACAGCGGCCTTGGTCAAATGGCCCTGGTACTTTTCCAGCTGTGCTTCAAAGCGCTCAAACAGGGTGAACGCATCCGCCGTGCCGCCCGCAAACCCGGCCAGTACCTTGCCGCGGTAGAGGCGGCGAACTTTGCTGGCGTTGCCCTTCATTACGGTATTGCCCAGTGATACTTGACCGTCGCCAGCGAGGGCGACCTGGTTACCACGACGAACAGAGACAATAGTGGTCATGGAGATAACTCCTTGGGGGAGGCGAACTCCCGATGACTGGCAGGCCGCTCAATAAGCGACCATTGTTTAAGCGTTCACAACAAAATGCGGGCGGCCGATAAAAAATCAACCGCCCGCAGGGTATTCAAAGTGGGATTATTAGTTTTGCAGCTGGATAAGTAGCGGCTCAATTCCTTGGGTGTTCATTAAATCCTGAGCCCGGTTCAACTCGCGGGTGTCCTCGTAAGGCCCCACTTGTACCCGGTGCCAGGTGTTGCCATCCGCCTTTACTTCGCTGATTTCCGCCAACAGGCTTAAATTGCGCAGTCGGCCGCGCAGCTGTTCGGCATCACTTGCCTCTCGAAATGAAGCCGCCTGAAGCATATAGCGCCCAGGGGTATTGGTGGCTGCCTCATTCTCTCGGGCTGCCGATACCTGATCTTCAGGTCGGGTATTGGCAGCAATGACCTGAGCAATAGGGTCGTCGCCTGCGGCTGCATCGCTATCAGCTGTTTGTTCCGGTGCCTCCGGGCGTACAACGCTTGACGGCAGAGTGACGCCGGGGGCAATGACCTCGGTTTCCGGCAGCAGGGTATAAAACTCAAACGTCGGCATCGAAGGTTCGGCGGCTTCTTCGGTTTCCCGGGCGGCGGCGCGCTCTTCACTACCCGAAGGCTTGGGTAGCACCGTGGCCTGAGGCGTTTCACTCGGCTGCTCTTGCCAGGGGGCGGTGCCGTGCTGGTGCTGAGCCAAAAAGAAGCCTGCCGCCATACCGGCAAGACCCCACAGCCAGCCGGGTAGGCGGAAGCCCCCGCCTGAGCTGCGGTTGGACTTGCGCTGGGAGGTGGCACCGCGGCGGGGGGCGGCCTTTTTGCGCGGGCTAGCCATTGCTTACATCTCCTCTGGGGCGCTAACCCCCATTAAATCAAGCCCGTTGCGCAGCACTTGACGGGTGGCTAGGCCCAACGCCAGGCGCGTGTTGCGCAGGGTGTCGTCCTCGACCATGACTTTGACGGCGTTGTAGCAGGTGTGGAAATCGCCGGCAAGATCGAGCAGATACTGAGCAACCTGCTGGGGTTCACGGTTTCTGGCAGCGGTTTCCACGACTTCAGGGAAGCGCGCTAGCCGGTTAAGTACGGCTTTCTCCTGGTCGCTGTCCAGCAGTGCCAGGTTGGCCAGTGCCAAGGCGTGATCAAACGGTTGGTTCGCATCCTGCGCCTTGCGCAACATGCTGCACACCCGGGCATGGGCGTACTGGATGTAATACACCGGGTTGTCGTTGGACTGGGAGCGGGCCAGGTCGATATCAAAGGTGAGCTGTGAGTCGGCGCGGCGGGCGGCGAGGAAGAAGCGCGTGGCGTCGCGGCCGACTTCGTCGATCAAATCGCGGACGGTGACATAGCTGCCCGCGCGCTTGGAGAGTTTTACCTCAACGCCCGAGCGGGTCACCATGACCATCTGGTGGAGCACGTAGTCGGGCCAGCCCTTGGGAATGCCGACTTCCAGCGCCTGAAGGCCGGCGCGTACGCGGGTGACGGTGGAGTGGTGGTCGGCACCCTGTTCGTTGATCACGGTTTTGAAACCGCGCTGCCACTTGTCCAGGTGGTAGGCCACATCGGGCAGGAAGTAGGTGTAGCCACCGTCCTGTTTGCGCATCACGCGGTCTTTGTCATCGCCGAAGTCGGTGGTGCGTAGCCACATGGCGCCATCTTCTTCATAGGTGTGGCCCGCGTTCACCAGCTTTTCAACGGTGGCGTCCACCTTGCCATCTTCGTAGAGCGACGACTCTAGGAAATAGACGTCAAACTCCACGCCGAAGGCTTTTAGATCCAGATCCTGTTCGCGACGCAGCCACGCTACGGCAAAATCTTGGATGGCGTCTAAATCATCCGGGTCTTTTTTGGCGGTGACTTCGCGGTCATCGGCACTGACTGTTTTGCCAGCCAGGTAGTCGTTGGCTACATCGACGATATATTCACCGCGATAGCCATCTTCAGGCCAGCTCTCATCGTCAGGGCCCAAGCCTTTGACCCGCGCTTGTACCGAACGAGCCAGGTTGGCGATCTGGGCGCCTGCATCGTTGTAGTAGAACTCGCGGGTGACATCAAAGCCGGTGGCTTCGAGCAAGCGGCAGAGGCAGTCGCCAATGGCTGCGCCGCGGCCATGACCTACGTGGAGCGGGCCGGTGGGGTTGGCGGAAACGAACTCGACTTGCACCTTCTCACCTTTGCCCACCATGCTGCGGCCAAAGGTATCGCCACAGTCGAGCACCTGGGCAACGATTTGCGCCGCGGCATCAGCGGCGGCAAAAAAGTTGATAAAGCCGGGGCCCGCAATTTCGGTTTTTTGAATGGCGTCGCTTTCTGGTAGCGCTTCAACCAGTGCGTTGGCTAGTTCACGCGGATTTTTGCCTGCCGGTTTGGCCAGCATCAGCGCCAGATTGGTGGCGTAATCGCCGTGGGCTTTGTCTTTGGTTGGATCCACTTTGATGGTGGGCTGAAGGTCGTTGGGCAGCACGCCTTGGTGCTTGAGCGCGGTGAGTGCGCCTTCGAGCAGTGAAACTATCGTATCTTTCATGTAGGTATCCGGTTACGTCTATGGCGGCGTGTGCTAACGTGCAGCAGTAAAGGTGCGTCGGCAAAGCGGCTATTATCGGCAATTGAGCCGCAGTTTCAAAGCCATGTTGCTAAACAAGTGCTAAGCAAGGGTTTGTGGGTCGATATCAATCGACCAGCGTACCTTGCGCGCCTCGCGATTGGCTTCAAGCCACTGCACCAGCCAGCTAACGGCAGGGTGTAGTTGACTGCGTTTATGGGCTGTCAGCATAACGTGTAAATGGTAGCGGTTCTGGCGTCTTTCCATTGGAGCGGGCACCGGCCCCAGGCAGCGTGTTGCCACGTCGGTCTCTTTTAACCACTGGCGCAGGGCCTGTGCGGCCTGCTGCGCCATGGCTAAAGCGGCCTCCTCTTTAGGGCTTTCAATGCGCAGCAGCGCCATAAAACAGAACGGGGGCAGTTGGGCGATGCGCCGCTCTTCCAGCATATTGCGTGCCAGAGCCCCATAGCCATGCTCGGCCAGTTGGCCCAAATGAGGGTCGTCGGGGTGTAGCGTTTGCACCAGTACGCGGCCTGGGTGGGCGGCGCGACCGGCCCGGCCCGCCACCTGTTCGAGCAGTTGGGCGCTGTGTTCCAGGGCGCGAAAATCAGCAGCGTAGAGGCCGCCATCGGCATTGACCACAACCACCAGCGTAACGTGGGGTAGGTGGTGGCCCTTGGCGAGCATTTGGGTGCCGACCAATACGCAGGGTTCACCCCGGTGTATCTCTTTGAGCACCTGCTCAAAGCTATCTTTCCGCCGCGTGCTGTCGCGGTCGATGCGGTAGATGGTGGTCTTGGGGAACAGCGTTTGCAGTGTCTCTTCGGTACGTTCTGTACCGCTACCCAGGGCGCGCAGGTCGCCGCTGCCGCACTCGGGGCAGGCATCCGGCAGGGCGCGTCGGCTATCGCAGTGGTGGCAAGCCAGTAAGGGAGGCTGGCGGTGTAGCGTCATGCGCGCGTCGCACTGATTACAATCGGCGATCCAGCCGCAGGCGTGGCAGGCAAGCGTTGGTGCAAAACCGCGCCGATTGATAAAAATCAGTACCTGTTTACCAGCGCTCAAGGTGCTTTTAATAGCCTTGATGGCGCCAGGAAGCAGCCCCCCCTGGCGGCGCTGGTGGCGTAGGTCGATCAGTTCCAGCTTGGCCGGTGGGTGCTGGCTGGGGCGCTGGGTCAGACGCAGGTGGCGATAGGCGCCGCTAAGCGCCTGATGCAGGCTCTCCAGCGAAGGCGTGGCGCTGCCCATCAGCAGTGGGATTTTATGGTAGTGAGCTCTGGCCACCGCTAAATCCCGGGCGTGGTAGCGCAAGCCGTCGTGCTGCTTGTAGGAGCCGTCGTGCTCCTCATCGACAATAATCGCCCCGGGGTTGGCCAGCGGGGTAAAAATTGCCGAGCGGGTGCCAATAATAATCAGCGCCCGACCGCTGGCGGCGGCCTCCCACACATCTAGCCGCTCTGGGTCGGTGAGGCCTGAGTGCAGCGCCACCACGGGCACCCGAAAACGGTTTCTAAAGCGGGCGAGCGTCTGGGGGGTTAAGCCAATTTCCGGCACCAGTACCAGCGACTGTTTGCCTTTGGCGGCAATGGCTTCAATTAGTTGAAGATAGACTTCGGTTTTACCGCTACCGGTGACGCCTTCGAGCAAGCAGGGGTGATAGCTATCGAGCTTTTCGTGCAGCGCTGCCAGCGCCGTGGCCTGTTCGCGATTAAGGGGAAGTGCCGGTGTTGCCAACAAGTTGCCGCTGGGGGGCGCTGGAGCAGTGAGGATGTGTTCCTGACTCGTGGCCAGGCCTTTTTTCTCCAGCGCCAGTAGCTGATCGCGGGCAAAGCCGTGGGCGTTAACCGCACGACTGGGTAGGCCGTGTGGGTGTTGGCGCAGCAGCGAATATAGCTCGGCTTGTTTGGGGGCTCGGCTGAGTATCTCTTCTGCGCCTTCGCCCTGGGCGAGCCATAGAGTTTGGGTGCGCCCCGCCATGGGATGTCCTTGACGTAGCCGTGCTGGCATGGCGTGGTGCAGGGTGTCGCCCAGGCTGTGCTGGTAGTAACGGGCGGCAAAGCGGCATAGCCATAGCCAATCTTCCGGCAGTGGGGCCTCATCAAGCGTTTCACTAATCGCCCGGAGTTGGCTGCGCGGCAGGTCGCTGCTGTCAGCCAGTTCGACCACCACGCCAACCACTTCGCGCCGTCCAAACGGCACCCGCACGCGCAGCCCCGGCTGCCAGCCGCAGGAGGGCACTTTCCTGGATGGCAGGTAGTCGAACAGTCGGCGCAGCGGCGAGGGTAGGGCTACTTTAAGCACCTGGTCGGGTGCTTGAGCAGATCCTTGAAAAGATGCCTGTGAAGAAAAGGAGTCAGCCAATTGGCCTCCGGCGTTAGTTTTGCTAGAATATGCGACCGCTCTGAATCTTAACGATCTTTATCGATCTATTGTAAAGGTCTATTGCTAAGATCTGTTGCAAAGAACCATCGTAACGACAGAGCGGCTAACCGGTTAGTCGTTTTTTCCAAACCCGTATGCGGTACTTGGCAAGAGATCAGGTGGCGGCATACAGCTTAGTGAGGCTCGAAATGAGACAAGGTATTCACCCGAATTACAACACGGTCACCGCCAACTGTTCTTGCGGCGCTACTTTCCAGGTAGGTACGACCTCTGGTCAGGACTTCTCTTTGGATGTGTGCTCCAACTGCCACCCGTTCTACACAGGTAAGCAGAAGCAAGCGACCACTGGTGGCCGCGTAGAGCGCTTCAACAAGCGTTTCGGCGCTGCTGTTAAGCGCGGCTAATCCCAGTCGGATAGCCATATCGCCAGCCTGCCTGTTCAGAACAGGCGAAGCTCGCGCAAAACCCACGCCTCGGCGTGGGTTTTTTGTATGCTGGATATATATTGCTACATGGAGTTTATATGGAAAAAATTTCCACAAATGCTGCCATGCAGCAATAAGTAAAGCGTTATGGATAAAGCCTATTTGCATAAGTTTCTGCAAATAGTGGCTAAAAGTGACGAATATGAAGGTAAAATTCAGTTAAACGAGCGTTTTGTTGTAAGTTGACGGCGCGCTTGAGGCGTTATGGTTTTTTCTATATTCTGAAACGACTTATCTACTTTATGTAACTGGACTCTGACCATGACGGATGCAAATAAGCAGGCTGCTTTGGATTATCACGCGAAACCGATTCCCGGTAAGCTTTCGGTGGAGTTGACCAAACCCACCGCGACGGCGAGGGATTTGGCACTGGCGTATAGTCCGGGCGTGGCTGAGCCAGTGATTGAAATCGCCCGGGATGCGGAAAATGCCTACCGCTATACCGGTAAGGGCAATCTGGTCGCCGTGATTACCGATGGCAGCGCTATTCTGGGGCTGGGTAATCTGGGCCCGCTGGCGAGCAAGCCGGTGATGGAAGGCAAAGGCGTGCTATTCAAGTGCTTTGCTGGCATCAACTCAGTGGATATCGAAGTCGATGCGGAGAGCCCCCAGGCGTTTATCGATACCGTGGCGCGGATTGCCGATACCTGGGGCGGCATCAATCTTGAAGATATCAAAGCGCCGGAGTGTTTTGAAATCGAGAAAGCGCTGATTGAGCGCTGTAGTATCCCGGTATTTCACGATGACCAGCACGGCACCGCGATTGTCACGGCGGCTGGCATGCTTAATGCGTTGGATATTGCTGGCAAAGAAATCGAAGACGTTAAGATTGTTTGCATGGGCGCTGGTGCGGCGGCGATTGCCTGTATGCGCCTGCTGGTCTCCTGTGGTGCAAGTAAAGAAAATCTGGTAATGCTGGATCGGCGTGGCGTTATTCATACTGATCGCGAAGGTATCAATGAGTATAAAGCTGAATTCGCCCGCGATACCGAGATGCGTACCTTAGATGATGCTATCGATAACGCTGACGTCTTTATCGGCCTGTCAGGTCCGGGGCTGCTCTCTGCTGAGCAGGTTAAGAAAATGGCGCCAGATCCGGTGATTTTTGCCTGCACTAACCCAGATCCGGAAATTCACCCTGACGTGGCTCGCGAAGCGCGCCCTGATGTCATTATGGCGACCGGCCGTTCGGACTTTCCCAACCAGGTCAACAACGTGCTGGGTTTCCCGTTTATCTTCCGCGGCGCTTTGGATGTTCGCGCCACGCGCATTAACGAAGAGATGAAGCTGGCTGCGGTGCATGCGCTGAAAGATCTGGCCCGTGAGCCGGTGCCCCAGGAAGTGTTGGACGCCTACGAGCGCACCGAGATGAGCTTTGGTCGCGAGTACATCATCCCCACGCCTGTCGATATTCGCCTGCTGGCGCGGGTTACCTCGGCGGTTGCGCAAGCCGCGGTTGATTCTGGCGTAGCGCGTAAGCCATTCCCAGCGCACTACCCGCTGCAGTCAATTAACGACGTTTACGGCGGCTGAATCGCTGCGCCCAGGCTTATCCTTACGCCCGCTTCTTAGCGGGCGTAAGTGTTTTTACGGGCTGTTCCGTTACTCTTTTGCATAGCGCGTTAGTCCCTCTTGAGCGGTAGAGGCCACTAGGCGGCCGTCGCGGCTGTAAATATGCCCCCGTGCCAACCCTCGGGCTCCGCCTGCCCAGGGTGAGTCGATAACGTATAGCAGCCAGTCGTCCAAACGGGTGTCCTGGTGGAGCCACAGGGCATGGTCAAGGCTGGCGATGCGCAGCTTGGGGTCGCGGTACTCAATGCCATGGGGAAGCAGGCTGGTGGTCAGCAGATTGAAGTCTGAGGCGTAAGAGAGCAGGTGGCGGTGTAGCGCCGGGTCGTCCGGCAGCGTGCCGGAAAGACGAAACCATAGGCATTGGCCTGCTGGCGTGCCGCTGTCGGGGTTGCCAGGTAGATGCACAAACTCAATTGGGTGGCCGGGGAAGCGCTCGTGCTTGGCCTCGCCGTTTTTAATTAGCGCTTCGGGTGCTGGCACATTGGGCATGGCGCGCTGATGACTAAAGCTCGCTTCTTCGCTTTGAAAGGAGGCGCTGCAGAAGAAAATGGGTCGGCCTTTTTGAATGGCAGTGACGCGGCGGGTGGTGAAGCTGCCACCATCGCGAATAGTATCCACTTGATAGACAACGGGACGGTGGGGATCGCCGGGACGCAGAAAATAGCCGTGTTGAGAGTGGGGGCGGCGTTCATTGGGCACGGTACGTGCGGCGGCTGCCAGCGCCTGACCGAGCACCTGGCCGCCATAGAGTTGAGGAAAGCCTAGATCCTGACTCTGGCCACGATATAGCGTCTCTTCCAGTGTCTCTAGCTCTAGTAACGCTACCAGTTTATTCAGCGCGTCTGTCATTCTCGGTATCCTTGCGGCTGTCTCTATAAGAGGCTGTCGGTGGAAGTGAGTTGCCACGGCAAGGGCAGCCCTTTCATACGATCGTTTAGCTACCTTAGCGGAGTTTACGTTTATGCGCAGCGATGAATTTTACATGCACCGGGCGCTTGACCAAGCCCATCTGGCTGCTGCGGCGGACGAGGTGCCCGTGGGGGCTGTGGTCGTCGATGCGCAGGGGGAGATCATTGGCGTCGGCTGCAATGCGCCGGTGGCCAGCTGCGACCCTAGCGGTCACGCGGAAGTTCGCGCTCTACGCGCAGCGGGCCAGCACCAGGGTAACTATCGCCTTGAAGGCTGCACTCTGTTTGTCACCTTAGAGCCGTGCATGATGTGCGCAGGGGCGATGATTCATGCACGCCTGGCGCGGCTGGTGTATGGCGCCGCCGAACCCCGAACTGGCATGGTCGAATCCAAAGCTAACCTGTTGGCGCAGCCGTGGTTCAATCATCAGGTAGCGGTGACGGGCGGTGTATTAGCGGCACCCTCGCAAAAATTGCTGAAGCGTTTTTTCACCGCGCGACGTGATCAGCTGAACCAGAAATAATTAATTAAGCGGCGGCACAAGCTCGAACAATAGCAGTGGATCATCGTTGACAGGCGTTTGTTCTAATTGGAAAAACTGCTGACGGCTACGCTCAACATACTCAATCATTTCGTAGTAGCGACGGATGTTGCGTACGTATATTACCGGCTCCCCGCCCCGGGCGTAGCCGTGACGCGTTTGGCTATGCCATTCACGCTGTTGCAAGAGCGGGAGTGCGGCGCGTACATCCACCCAGCTGTCGGGGTTACCAGCGCGCATTTCGGTGATCTTGCGAGCGTCGTATAAATGCCCCAGGCCCACGTTGTAAGCAGCCATCGCCATAAACAGCCGGTCATCGCCGGTGATGCTTTCCGGTAAGCGATCCTTGATGCTGCGTAAATAGCGGGCACCGCCATCAATGCTCTGAGCCGGATCGGTACGGTCGCTGATGCCCATTTCACCGGCAGTGTCATTGGTCAGCATCATTAAACCGCGTACCCCGGTCGGCGAGACGGCGTCAGGATCCCAGTGAGACTCCTGGTAGCCCACGGCCGCGAGTAACTTCCAATCAAACCCCGTTTCCCGAGCAGACTGTTGAAAGAGGTCTCTGTAGCGGGGCAAGCGCGCGTCCAAGTGATCAAGAAAGGTGCGGGTGCCGACATACTCTAAGTAGTCGTCATGGCCAAAATAGCGACTTACCAGCCGATCCAGCGTGCCGCTCTCCTGCAGATCCTGGAGGAAGCGATTGGCGTCCTCGAGTAACCCTAAGCCGCGACCGCTGGGCACCGCCCACGCCATGGAGAGCGGGTCGCCGAGGATAAAGCCGCGTTCAACGTTAGGAAAAAACAGCCGGTTTAAACGGAATTGATGCTCAAAAATAACCGCTGCGTCCAAGGTGCCGTTCTCAACCCGGGCCAGTAGTTCGGCGACTTCCAGTTCGTGAGACTCTTTCCAGCTCAGGGTGGGGTAGCGATTCTGGAGGTCGCGCAGCGCTTCGCTGGTACCCGCTTCGCTAAGTGTACCAAGCTCCAGGCCGACCAGATCGCCCGGCTCACTGATGCCATTAAGGCCGCGTCGGTAGACGACCAGCGGCTGCATTTGAATAATCGGTCGGGTGTAGTAAATGCCGGAAGGGTTGGGTAGCAGCGGTAGCGCTGCCGCGCCCAGGTCACCGCTCTCACGTACCGCCGGCAGCACACTCTCTGGGTGGTGGCGGGCGTTAAGGTTAAGACTCACCCCAAGGTAATCGGCAAAACGGTGCATCAGCTCATACTCAAAGCCGGTAGGGCCTTGGCGACCCTCGTAATAAGTAGTGGGGGTATTACGGGTGTGGACGGTAATAAAATCTTTTGCAGTGATCTGCGTCAGGTGCTCGCCGGGGGGAATCAGGGAGAGCGTCGGCACCAGCGTCAAAAGCGTAATAGCTATCAGCGCATAATAAGCGCTGGCTCGGGCTACAAAGTGTCGGCAAATCAACGTCAGCATGGCGTCTTGTCGGCATGAAACAAGCTGCCACGATACCCAGCCAGGGGCAGGCTGTCACCTTGTTGATTTCGTGTGGCGGGTGGTTTCCAGTATCATAGGCAATTTTCGGCACCATAAAAGCATGGCCGCATAGCGGCCCGGTGATTTCCCTGCTCGAATTTCCCTGCTCTAGAGGCTTCAGGATATGCTCGAACTGCGAGGCGCGCCCGCCCTTTCTGCCTTCCGTCATGCTCGGCTGTTAACGGTGCTGCGTGAACGTGTTCCCGAGGTGGAGGCGCTGTCTGCCCACTATGTTCATTTTATTGATGTTCACGCCCATGACCACCGCGAGGAGCTGGATGACGCTGCCCGCGAACGTTTGGCGCAACTATTGGACTACGTGCCGAGCCATAGCTCCCAATCGAACGAAGAGGTTCCTGCGCGTGCCCAGCGTTTTTTGGTGGTGCCGCGCCTAGGCACCCAATCGCCCTGGTCGTCAAAAGCCACTGATATTGCCCACAACTGTGGCTTGCGCCAAGTTAGCCGCATTGAGCGCGGCATCGATTATCGGGTCGGCTTTACCACTATGCCGGATGAAGAGGGGTTGAACGCGCTGGCGGCTCTGCTGCACGACCGTATGACCGAAACTGTGCTGGCCGATGCTTCGGACGCCGCCAAGCTGTTTGCCCAACACGACCCGGCGCCACTGGGCAGTGTGGATATTCTTGAGGGTGGTCGGGATGCGCTGGCAACCGCCAATCAGGCGCTGGGGTTGGCGCTGGCTGAAGATGAAATCGACTACCTTGTCGATGCATTCAATGAGCTGGGGCGTAACCCCAGCGACGTTGAGCTGATGATGTTTGCTCAGGCCAATTCTGAGCACTGCCGTCACAAAATCTTCAACGCCGATTGGGTGATTGATGGCGAGCTGCAGAGTCACTCGCTGTTTAAGATGATCAAGAACACCTTTGCCTCCTCGCCTGACAATGTCCTCTCGGCTTACAGCGATAATGCCGCCGTTATTAAGGGCAGCCAGGCTGGGCGCTTCTTTGCTACGCCTTTGACGGGCACTGACGACGAGCGCGCGCTCTACACCACTCATCAGGAGCCCATCCATATCCTGATGAAGGTAGAGACTCATAACCACCCCACCGCGATCGCCCCTTTTCCAGGTGCGGCGACCGGCTCCGGTGGTGAAATCCGTGACGAAGGTGCCACCGGCATTGGTGGCAAGCCTAAAGCGGGCCTTTCAGGCTATACCGTTTCCAATCTACGCATCCCTGAGTTCGTGCAGCCCTGGGAGGCTTTCGATTACGGCAAGCCCGAGCGCATGCAGTCGGCGCTCAATATTATGCTCGATGGCCCCATCGGTGGCGCTGCGTTCAATAATGAGTTTGGTCGACCCAATTTAACCGGCTACTTCCGCACCTACGAGCAGGAGTCGCTTAACGAGGGCGGCATCGAGCGGCGCGGCTTCCATAAGCCGATTATGCTTGCTGGTGGTTACGGCAATATTCGCGCCCATCATGTTCAGAAGGGCGATATCCCTGTCGGCGGCAAGCTGATTGTGATGGGCGGCCCGGCGATGTTGATTGGCCTGGGCGGCGGGGCAGCCTCCAGCATGTCATCCGGCACCTCCAGCGCCGATCTGGATTTTGCCTCGGTACAGCGTGAAAACCCGGAAATTGAGCGCCGTGCTCAAGAGGTGATCGACCGCTGCTGGGCGCTGGGCGACCACAACCCGATTCGCTTTATCCACGATGTGGGCGCCGGTGGTCTCTCCAACGCGCTGCCGGAGCTGGTTAAAGATGGCAATCGCGGCGGCCGTTTTGATCTGCGCGCGGTGCCGAATGCCGAGCCGGGCATGAGTCCGCTGGAAATTTGGTGTAACGAAGCGCAAGAGCGCTACGTGCTCGCCGTTGCGCCTGAAGATTTAGACACCTTTGATGCCCTCTGCAAGCGCGAGCGCTGCCCCTATGCGGTCGTCGGTGAAGCGCTGGAAGCGCACCACCTTGAAGTGCGCGATGGCCACTTTGACAGCAAGCCGGTGGATTTGCCGATGAGTGTACTGTTTGGCAAAGCGCCCAAGATGCAGCGCGAATTCGAGCGTCACGACCCGGAGCTTTCTGGGGTAATGCTCGATAACCTCGACTTGCGTGAAGCGCTGGATCGGGTGCTGCGTCTGCCCACCGTGGCCTCCAAAAGCTTCCTCATCACCATTGGTGACCGCTCGATTACCGGCCAAGTGGCTCGCGACCAAATGGTGGGCCCTTGGCAGGTGCCGGTGGCCGATGTGGCGGTGACCACAGCCAGCTTTGATACCCACGCGGGTGAAGCCATGGCCATGGGGGAGCGCCCCCCGGTGGCGCTAATCAATCCTGCTGCCAGCGCCCGCTTGGCGGTTGCCGAAGCGATTACCAATCTAGCGGCAGCGCCGATTGCCAAGCTTAGCGATATCAAGCTCTCTGCTAACTGGATGAGCGCGGCTGACCACCCAGGGGAAAACCAGGCGTTGTATGACGCTGTGTATGCGGTGGGTATGGAGATGTGCCCGGCGCTAGGCATTGCCATCCCAGTGGGCAAAGACTCCATGTCGATGCGCACTTCCTGGGTCGATGAGAAAGAGGAGGGCGAACACGAAGACAAAAGCGTCACCTCACCGCTCTCGCTGGTAGTCACCGGCTTTGCCCCGGTGACGGATGCATTGGCGACGCTAACGCCGCAGATCAATCTGGATCAGGATGAGTCGGATCTGATTTTGATCGACCTGGGTAGTGGTCAGAATCGCTTGGGCGGCTCCGCCTTGGCACAGGTGTATGGTCAAGTGGGCAACGACTGTCCCGATGTGGATGACCCGGAAGACATCAAAGCGTTCTTCGAAGTCATTCAGGGTCTGAACCGCGACGGCAAGCTGCTGGCCTATCACGATCGTAGCGATGGCGGCCTGCTGGTCACGCTGCTGGAAATGGCCTTTGCTGCCCACGCCGGGCTTGAGATCAAGCTCGACTGGATGATCGACGAGCCAGTGGAGGCGTTGAACGCGCTATTCTCGGAAGAGCTGGGTGCCGTGATTCAGGTCAATCGGGAACACACTGAAGAAGTGCTGGCGCAGTTTGCCGTGGCGGGTATCGAAACCTGCGGCGTCATTGCTCGCCCGCGTTACGACGACCAGGTGCGCGTTACACTCTTTGAAGAGCCGCTGCTGGAAACCACGCGCCAGCTTACCCAACGTACCTGGACAGAAACCAGTTACCGGATGCAGGCGCTGCGCGACAACCCCGAATGCGCTAAGAACGAATACGACAATCTGCTCGATAGCCGCGACCCAGGGCTCACCGCAACGCCCACCTTTGATATTAATGACGATATCAGTGCGCCGTTCATTAATACCACCAGGCCCGCCATGGCCGTGCTGCGTGAGCAGGGCGTCAATGGCCAGGTGGAAATGGCTTGGGCCTTTGATAAAGCTGGGTTTGATGCCGTGGATGTGCATATGAGCGACATCCTGGAGGGGCGCGTTTCGCTGGAAGCGTTTAAAGGCCTGGTGGCCTGTGGCGGCTTCTCCTATGGCGACGTGCTGGGCGCTGGCGGTGGCTGGGCCAAGTCGGTGCTGTTTAACGAGCGTGCACGGGCGCAATTTGCGGCCTTCTTCGCCCGTGAGGACAGCTTCTCGCTGGGAGTATGTAACGGCTGCCAGATGCTGTCGCAGTTGAAATCGCTGATTCCCGGTGCTGAGAACTGGCCGACTTTTGTGCGCAATGAATCCGAGCAGTTTGAGGCGCGGGTTTCGATGGTGCGGGTTGAAAAGAGTCCCTCGATTTTGCTCGCCGGTATGGAAGGCTCTCAGTTGCCCATCGCCGTGGCCCATGGCGAAGGGCAGGCGGCGTTCCGCGATAGCGCTCACCTGCGCAGCATGCAGTCGAGCAGCCAAATCGCGCTGCGCTACATCGATAACTACGGTCAGGCGACCACGCGCTACCCGGCAAATCCCAACGGCTCACCGGCGGGCATTACCGGTCTGACCACGCCGGATGGCCGAGTGACGATTATGATGCCCCACCCTGAGCGCGTTGCGCGGGCGGTCACCAACTCCTGGCGTCCGGCAGAGTGGACCGAAGATGGCGCTTGGCTACGGCTATTCCGCAACGCGAGGGTGTGGCTCAACTGATTCCGGTGACACTCCCGATAATGCGTTGGGCGTAGCGCCCATGTTAACGGCGGATCTCTTTCCGCCGTTAACAGTTACGCGCATCGTCACAACAGTTATTAAGAGTGCCGCTGGGGAGCGCTAGCCGGTGTTTTATCAGCGCCTTCGGGCGGCAATCCTAGTTTGGCCTCCAGCGTTTCAAGCTCTAGCCGGTAGCGCTCAACGAGGTACTCGAAGCGTCCAAAATCGTGCCCGCAATCCATACAGAACACATGGGCTTGATCACGACGTGTGGCGGGCAAGCGTTTTAAGCGGCTACCGCACTCTGGGCATTCAGGGCTGAAATGGTTGGTTGTCATGGCTCACCTCACTATTATCTTCTCGCTGATAGACGGTGCGAGTTCAGGGATTATTTAAACCATCACTACTACGACGCGACGAAAGTCGTAATAGTTCAATAGCGGGCTAATTAACTTGTCGATACCTAGCTCCTCATTAGCCACCTCATCAGCGCCCCAGCTTCGCCCTTATCAGCAGGAAGCGGTCAAACGTGTGGTGGGCCATTTCCGAGCCTCAAGCGAGCCTGCGCTGGTAGTGCTGCCCACGGGCAGTGGTAAATCCCTGGTGATCGCTGAGCTAGCGCGCTTGGCCCGTGGGCGGGTGCTGGTGCTGGCCCATGTGCGCGAGCTGGTGGAGCAGAACCATGCCAAGTACCAGGCTTACGGGCTTGAAGCGGACATTTTTAGCGCTGGTTTAAAGCGTAAAGAGGCGAGTCGCCAAGTGGTGTTTGGCTCGGTGCAGTCGGTGGTGCGTAACCTGGAGAGTTTTAACGACGCTAATTTTACCCTGCTGGTGATCGACGAGAGCCATCGCGTATCACTCAACGAAGATGCTAGCTATCGACAGGTGATTGAGCATTTGCGACAGCACAATCCACAACTGAAGATACTTGGCTTAACGGCGACCCCTTACCGCTTGGGGCAAGGGTTTATCTACTATCGCCACCATCACGGTATGGTGCGGGGCAGTGAAGAGAGCTTTTTCCGCGACTGCGTGTTTGAGCAACCGCTACGCCTGATGGTGAAACAGGGCTATCTCGCTGAGCCCAAACGCCTGGACATGGCGATTGAGGGCTATGACTTCTCCGCGCTCAAACCCTCTTCAAGCGGTTTGTTCCAAGAGGAAGAGCTTAATCGCGTGGTGGCGGGCAGTCGAGCGACGCCGGGCATTATCGGGCAAATCGTCGAACGTGCGCTTGATCGCCAGGGCGTGATGATTTTTGCCGCCACCGTGGCCCACGCTGAAGAAATTATCGGTTATTTGCCTCGGGCAGAGGCGGCTTTAATCACCGGTGCAACACCTTCCCAGGAGCGCACGGCGCTGATCGATGCTTTTAAAGCGCGGGAGTTAAAATATCTGGTCAACGTCGCAGTGCTGACCACCGGTTTCGATGCTCCTCACGTGGATTTGATCGCTATTTTACGGCCCACTGAGTCGGTGAGCCTTTATCAGCAGATGGTGGGCAGGGGGCTGCGCCTGTCGCCGGGCAAGAGCGACTGCCTGATTCTGGACTATGCCGGTAACCCCTGGGATATTTTTGCTCCAGAAGTGGGCGAGCCCAAGCCGGATAGCGACAGCGAACCGGTGCAGGTGGAGTGCCCCGCCTGCGGCCATGCCAACCTTTACTGGGGTAAGCGCGACGGCGATCTGGTAATTGAGCACTTTGGCCGCCGCTGTCAGGGATTGATTGAGGATGAAGAAGGGAGGCGCCATCAATGTGACTTCCGTTTCCGGTTTAAAGTGTGCGATGAGTGCGGCGCCGAGAATGATATTGCCGCCCGCCGCTGCCACGGTTGCGAAAAACTACTGGTGGACGCGGATGATAAGCTCAAGGACGCCTTAAAGCTGAAAGACGCCAAGGTACTGCGGGTCAGCGGTATGCAGCTGGAAGCAACAACTAATGGTCGCGGCCTGCCGCGCTTGAAAGTCACCTATCACGACGAGGACGGCACCCATCTGGCCGAGTGGTTTGCGCTGGAAACCCCCGCCCAGCGGCGCGCCTTCTACGCCGCTTTTCTTCGCTACCACCTGCGCGCACCGGGAGGTAAATGGCAGCCGCGAAGCGCCGAGGAGGTCGTTGCCGAGCAGCGCCGCCTGCGCCACCCAGATTTTGTAGTGGGTCGCAAAGTAGGGCGCCATTTCCAAATCCGTGACAAGCTGTTTGACTATACTGGCCGCTACCGCAAAGCGGCGGAGGCGGGGTAGCATGTGCCTTGTGTCGATAAACCATCTATTATTCAATATTTAGGCTGTAAACTGCAGGAGCACACGATGCCAACGGTGCTACGCTTGCAGGGTTTTAGGTTCTTCTTCTATTCAAATGAAGGTAATCCTTTAGAGCCTGCTCACATCCATATATTTAAAGCGGGCGCTGAAGCTAAATTTTGGCTCTCGCCTGATGTGCAGTTGGCGAGAAATGATGGCTTTGATGCCAAGGCGCTACGCACTATTACGACAATGATTATTCAACACCGCGATACACTAGAGGGGGCTTGGCATGACTACTTCTCCTAAGCGAGTTACGTTTGATGAGGATAATTTCTGGGTTGAGTTAAGCGATGGTCGCACGGTAGGCGTACCGCTAGCTTGGTACCCGCGCCTTCTTAAAGCGTCAGCCCAACAATTGGCGTGCTATGAATTGAGTGCCCGTGGAATTCATTGGGACGCGTTGGATGAAGATGTGTCTATTGATGGAATTCTGGCCGGGCAGGGCGATTTGACACGCCACCGCCAGGCTGTCGCCTGATTCCAAACATCCCAAGAGAGCCGACCCGCGTGAGCGAGACGCCAAGCATTAATGTCGACATAGAAACATCTGATTCTCAGCCTAATGAGCCTGTGCAGATGTCGTTTGGGCGTCTGTTTAATGAGCCGATTACGCAAATGCCGGAGGATCTGTATATTCCCCCGGAAGCACTGCGTGTCTTTTTAGAGACCTTTGAAGGCCCGCTGGATCTGCTGCTCTATCTGATTCGCCGCCAAAACCTGGATATTCTGACCATTAACGTGGCCACCATCACCCACCAGTACATCGAGTATGTGGAGCTGATGAAAGCCATGGAGATCGAGCTGGCAGGGGAGTATCTGCTAATGGCCGCCATGCTGGCGGAAATCAAGTCGCGCACGCTGCTGCCTCGCCCGCCTAAAGCAGAGGGTGAGGAGGAAGAGGATCCCCGCGCCGAGCTTATCCGTCGCCTACAAGAGTATGAACGCCTAAAAGAAGCGGCGGAAACGCTGGATACGCTACCGCGCATGGGGCGTGACTGGTTCAGTGTGCAGGCGGGCTTACCCCCGTTGGAGTCCCGGGTGATTCACCCTGAGGTCGAGCTGGATGAGCTGCTCAGCGCGCTCTCCGATGTGCTCAAGCGTGCCGAACTGGTGCAAGCTCACCAGATTAGTCGAGAGGTGCTCTCTACCCGCGAGCGCATGCTCAAAATTATGGAGCAGCTAAGTCTCGACGACGCCCAGCAGCGCTATACCCCCTTTGAGGCGCTGTTTACGCTGGAAGAGGGGCGTGCAGGCGTGGTGGTCACCTTTATGGCCATTTTAGAACTCGCTAAAGAGTCAATGATTGAAATTGTCCAAAATGCCCCGCTGTCACCAATTCACGTGCGCGCACGGCGTGCTGCCCTGACAGATGGTGAGGAGAGTGCTTTTGATGAGGGCGAAATAGAAGGCGATGCCTATGGTGAGTCCGCTTTTGAACCTGGCGAGGAGACGTCATGAGTGACGCCGCCACCGCGTTAGATGACATTATTGAAGCGGCCCTGCTCGCCGCTGGCGAACCACTGCCCCTTGAGCGTTTGGAAACGCTTTTTCTGGAGGGCGAATGCCCCACACGCAAGGAGTTTCGTGACATCCTTGAGCGTTTGCAGCAACGCCATTCGGAGGGCGCGCTGGAGCTGTTAGAGACCGTTTCGGGCTATCAGCTGCGTATTCGCCCCCGGCTCTCCCAGTGGGTGTCGCGGTTGTGGGACGAGCGCCCTCAGCGCTACTCCCGGGCGCTGCTGGAGACTCTGGCGTTAATCGCCTACCGGCAGCCGGTGACGCGGGGTGATATCGAAGAGGTGCGTGGGGTCAGCGTGAGTAGCTCAATCATGCGCACCCTTGCAGAGCGTGGCTGGATTCGTGTGGTTGGTCACCGTGATGTGCCCGGTCGGCCGGCGGTCTATGCCACCACGCGCAGCTTTTTGGATGATTTTGGCTTAAAGACCCTCGATGCGCTGCCGCCCATGCACACGCTGGCGAGCTGGGACGAGAACGAACTACCTGAAGAGCCGGGAATGACGAAGCATGCGGATATTCAGGAACAAAATGACCCCGGTTTAGAGCATGAAGCACTGGACGAAACGAACGAAACCGTGCAGGATGCGCCTCCCCAGAACGATGAGTTAAGCTCGGCTGAACTCGCCGAGACCCACGCCGAGACGGCGTTAACCCAGCCGCTGAGCTTTGCCGACCTACAGGCTCGGCTCGCGGCACGTGCCAAGCGCCAACAAGACGAGCGCGAAAGCACGCAGACTACCGATGTGAGGTCAGACGACCATGAGTCAGAGTAATAGCACCACGCCCCCCACCAGCGAAAAGCTGCAAAAAGTTTTGGCCCGTGCAGGCCTTGGCTCGCGGCGTGAGATGGAAACGGCGATTTCCGCCGGCCGGGTTAAAGTGAATAGCCAGGTGGCCAAGCTGGGCGACCGCGTGGAAGCGCGGGACAAAGTCAGTTTTGATGACCGTCCGGTGGCACTGCGCCCGGAAGAAGAAGTGCCTCGCCGGGTGATTATGTACAACAAACCGGAAGGCGAGCTGTGCACCCGTAAGGATCCGGAAGGTCGCCGCACGGTATTTGACCGCTTGCCGCGCCTGAAAGGCGAGCGGTGGATTGCCATTGGCCGATTGGATATCAACACCAGCGGTTTGCTGCTGTTTACTACCGATGGCGAATTAGCCAACCGCTTGATGCATCCCTCTACCCAGGTGGAGCGTGAGTACGCGGTGCGCGTGATGGGTGAAGTAAAGCGCGAGCATATCCTGGCGATGGTCGATGGCGTGATGCTGGAAGATGGCCCGGCGCGCTTTACCGATGTGCAGGAGTTTGGTGGCGAGGGTATCAACACCTGGTTCCACGTGGTGATTCTGGAAGGGCGTAATCGTGAAGTGCGGCGTCTTTGGGAGTCCCAGGCGCTGACGGTGAGTCGTCTGAAGCGCGTACGCTACGGCAATATCTTCCTCGATAAGCGGGCAAAAGCCGGCGAATGGGTCGAGCTTACCCAGGATGAGGTGGATGACTTAGCCACGCTGGCTAACTTGGAAACCCGCAAAGTGCCCGCTCTGACGCCGGATGAGAAGAACCGCTGGAACCGTGATAAGCACAAGCGCAAGCCGGTACAGGCGCTGCGCAAACCGAAAAGCAAGGCGCGCTAAACGCCTCTTGTCGAGCCCGTTGAAGTTCTTGGCGGTCAGTCGTTAGCGGTTAGGTGAATAAGCGTGCCTGTCAGCATTGAGTGACGCTAGCAGGTACGCAAATGGTTCATTATTGTAGAATGAAAGCGAAAAAACGCTTGCTATCAATAAGGTGTAAGCGTAGGATATGCATCCGTTCAGGCGGGTCGTTAGCTCAGTTGGTAGAGCAGTTGACTTTTAATCAATTGGTCGCAGGTTCGAATCCTGCA
>NZ_JPUA01000017.1 GCF_002211105.1 Halomonas campaniensis
TATCTGATCAGGTAATTCATTGTGAACGCTTACCGACGCGTGACGCATCGTTTAAGGAGGTGATCCAGCCGCAGGTTCCCCTACGGCTACCTTGTTACGACTTCACCCCAGTCATGAACCACACCGTGGTGATCGCCCTCTTGCGTTAGGCTAACCACTTCTGGTGCAGTCCACTCCCATGGTGTGACGGGCGGTGTGTACAAGGCCCGGGAACGTATTCACCGTGACATTCTGATTCACGATTACTAGCGATTCCGACTTCACGGAGTCGAGTTGCAGACTCCGATCCGGACTGAGACCGGCTTTAAGGGATTCGCTGACTCTCGCAAGCTCGCAGCCCTTTGTACCGGCCATTGTAGCACGTGTGTAGCCCTACCCGTAAGGGCCATGATGACTTGACGTCGTCCCCACCTTCCTCCGGTTTGTCACCGGCAGTCTCCTTAGAGTTCCCGACATTACTCGCTGGCAAATAAGGACAAGGGTTGCGCTCGTTACGGGACTTAACCCAACATTTCACAACACGAGCTGACGACAGCCATGCAGCACCTGTCTTACAGTTCCCGAAGGCACACCAGAATCTCTTCCGGCTTCTGTAGATGTCAAGGGTAGGTAAGGTTCTTCGCGTTGCATCGAATTAAACCACATGCTCCACCGCTTGTGCGGGCCCCCGTCAATTCATTTGAGTTTTAACCTTGCGGCCGTACTCCCCAGGCGGTCGACTTATCGCGTTAACTTCGCCACAAAGTGCTCTAGGCACCCAACGGCTGGTCGACATCGTTTACGGCGTGGACTACCAGGGTATCTAATCCTGTTTGCTACCCACGCTTTCGCACCTCAGTGTCAGTGTCAGTCCAGAAGGCCGCCTTCGCCACTGGTATTCCTCCCGATCTCTACGCATTTCACCGCTACACCGGGAATTCTACCTTCCTCTCCTGCACTCTAGCCTGACAGTTCCGGATGCCGTTCCCAGGTTGAGCCCGGGGCTTTCACAACCGGCTTATCAAGCCACCTACGCGCGCTTTACGCCCAGTAATTCCGATTAACGCTTGCACCCTCCGTATTACCGCGGCTGCTGGCACGGAGTTAGCCGGTGCTTCTTCTGCGAGTGATGTCTTTCCTAATGGGTATTAACCACTAGGCGTTCTTCCTCGCTGAAAGTGCTTTACAACCCGAGGGCCTTCTTCACACACGCGGCATGGCTGGATCAGGGTTCCCCCCATTGTCCAATATTCCCCACTGCTGCCTCCCGTAGGAGTTCGGGCCGTGTCTCAGTCCCGATGTGGCTGATCATCCTCTCAGACCAGCTACGGATCGTTGCCTTGGTGAGCCTTTACCTCACCAACCAGCTAATCCGACATAGGCTCATCCAATAGCGGGAGCC
>NZ_JPUA01000018.1:0-15378 GCF_002211105.1 Halomonas campaniensis
CTCAGTTGGTAGAGCAGTTGACTTTTAATCAATTGGTCGCAGGTTCGAATCCTGCACGACCCACCAAATTCAACGCCCCTGGCAGTTTAGCTGCGAGGGGCGTTTTGCTGTGTGTGACATTCTGTTTGCAGTCAAACGCTATTCCCCGCCAAAATGGTTTAGAATAAATCTGTTCAGAACAGGTTTTAAGCGATGGCCATCGCGAGAGACGCAGCGGCTCATCGCCCTTACGAGCGGCGCATGTGCAAGATGTACTGCGCCGTAGCCCAGTGTTTAACAGGGGGATTCCCTGTTCGTCACAGTGGTAGACACAATGACTATTATGACTACTCAAGCGAAGCTTGAGGCTCCGCTACCCACGGCCTACTGCCCGACCCGCATTCCGGCGGAAGATCAGGCCCGGGTTGAAGAGATCAAACGACTGTTGAAGGCCCATAACGCCGTTTTGGTTGCCCACTACTACACCGATGATGCTATCCAACAACTGGCGGAAGAGACCGGCGGCTGTGTCGCTGACTCGCTGGAGATGGCGCGCTTTGGTGCTCGCCACGACGCCACCACGCTGGTCGTCGCCGGGGTTCGCTTCATGGGTGAAACCGCCAAGATCCTTTCGCCTGAAAAGCGCGTACTGATGCCCACCCTGGAAGCCACCTGTTCGCTGGATATTGGCTGTCCTGCCGATGAGTTCAGTGCTTTCTGTGATGCCCACCCTGACCGCACCGTGGTGGTGTATGCCAACACCTCCGCTGCTGTTAAGGCGCGGGCGGATTGGGTCGTCACATCGTCGATTGCGGTAGAGGTGATTGAGCACCTGCAAGCTAAAGGCGAGAAAATTCTCTGGGCACCCGATAAGCATTTGGGCGGCTATATCCAGAACAAAACCGGCGCTGATATGTTGATGTGGGATGGCGCCTGTATCGTCCATGAGGAGTTCAAGGCCAAGGGCGTTGAAGACCTCAAGCGCATCTATCCAGATGCCGCGGTGTTGGTGCATCCAGAGTCGCCGGAGCCGGTGGTTAAACTGGCCGATGTGGCAGGTTCCACTTCGCAACTGATCAAAGCGGCTAAAGAGCTACCCAACGATAAGCTGATTGTGGCCACTGACCGTGGCATCTTTTTCAAGATGCAGCAGGCGGTACCCGACAAAACCCTGTTTGAAGCGCCTACGGCAGGCAATGGTGCCACCTGCCGCAGTTGCGCCCACTGCCCCTGGATGGCCATGAACGCGCTGGATAATCTGGCCGGTGCGTTGCGCGAGGGAAGCGGCGAAATTGAGGTGGATGAAGCGCTGCGCCTGCAGGCTTTAAAACCCCTCGAGCGGATGCTTAATTTCAACGCATAGCGAGAAAAGATTAACCGAATGTCATGGCTGCGTCGCTACGCTCCTCGCAATGACATAGGTTTAGTTAAAATCTTCCAGGGTTTCGCGATACTCAATGAAATCCTCGCGGCGCTGCTCGATTCTCGCCAGTGCCTGCTGGTCGTTCTCACGCTCGGCGGCATCCCGGGCGATGGAGAGCTGGCGAATGCCGCGGTCAACGCGACCGGTTAGCTGGAGGTGTTCGGCTCGGGCCAAATGCCCCCAGCTATCATGCCCACTGCGTCCGGCGGCTTCAGCCAGTAGATTAAAGCCCTGCGGGTTTTCCGGGTGTTGTGCGGTGATATCGTTTAGCAACTGGTAAGCCGCCTGTGGGTCGCGCTGGAGCTGTGCTTCGGCCAATATCAGTTGGGCGGGCAGGTAGTCGGGCGTAAAACGCAGCAATCGCTGACTGCGCTGAATGGCCTGCTCGTAGCGCCCCGCTTCCAGTGCCACGCTGGCGGCAGAGGCGGGCAGCATGGCATAGTCAGGATGCTGGTTGGCAAGCCTGTCCAACTGCTCCAGGGCGCTGTCGGTTTGGCTATTACGCGCATCGATCAGTGCTGCCAGGTAATCCTGGGCGGCTTGGTCGGCACCCTCCCGAGAAAGGCGAGACGTGGCTTGCTGGGGAGTGTTGCTGTAAATGCTCAGTAGCGCACGGGCACGCATCATGTCGTAGAGGGTATCGCTGGTGTATGCATCGGCGATATTGAGTTGGGCGGCGCGGGCTTGGGCGGCGCTAAGGCGACTGTCGGTAACCGGGTGGGTGAGTAGGAATTCCGGCGGTGTATCGCCCTGAAGGCGGGCCATACGCTGCATGGCTGAGAACATGCGTACCATTGCCTCCGGGTCATAGCCCGCATCGGCCATGGCCTGCAGGCCTATGTTATCGGCTTCCTGTTCGAACAGCCGCGAGTAGCTGAGTTGATCCTGAATCAGTGCCGCCTGAGACCCCATGGCAGTCGCCATGCCAACATCGCCCCCGCCACTGGCGGCAATCAGCATGCCTGCCAGCATGGCCGCCATAGCGGGCAGTTGGGTCTGTGCTGCACGGGCACTGCCCCGGGCATAGTGGCGTTGAGAGAGGTGGCCCAGTTCGTGAGCTAGCACCGAGACAAAGGCGCCTTCATCTTCGGCAAACGCGAATAGTCCTGAATTGATCCCTACTACGCCGCCAGGGACGGCAAAGGCGTTCAGGGAGCCGTTATCGACCATGACGGTAATAGTGCGCAGGCCGTTAATATCACTGTGCGGGGCCAGCCGGGCAATCAGGCTTTGCAAATAATCATTAGTAATCGGGTCTTGCCACTGTGGGGCCTGAGCACGAAACTGACGCAACCAGGCGCGGCCCAAACGATACTCTTCATTGCTGACAGAGGTAGATGCCGCCCCTAGACTGGGTAAGCCGTAGTCGTTATTAGCAGCACTTGGTGGACTAAACAGTAAGCTGCCGCAGGCACAAGCGAACGCACATATCCAGCCTGGGTAAGCGGTACGATGGGTCGGCATGGCATCCTCTTAAGTGATGGTTAAGCTCGTCAGTCACAGTGTGACATTGATAAAGGCGGGGAAGTGCCGTTAAATCGACTGCTTAGTGAAATCAATCGCTAAAAGACAGTGTATGCCGCAGCGTTTATTAAACAATGTTTATGTAACAGCATTGATCAATCTACGTCGTCAATAGGCAGGTTATTTTGAGGGAGAGTGTATGTCTGAGCAAACCGGGGGCTTTCAACCCGATACGGTGCTTGACGCTTGTGGGCTGCATTGCCCATTGCCATTGCTAAAAGCCAAGCAGGCGCTGTCTGGCCTGGCGGCAGGCCAGTTGCTGGAAGTGCGTTCGACAGATGCGGGGTCGTGGCGGGATATGGCATCGTTTACCGATCAGAGTGCGCATACGTTAGAGGGGCGGGAACAGCGCGACGATGTTTATGTGTATTGGATTAGAAAAGCTGGGGATGCGCACTTATGACCCTGCGCACGATTCTGAAAAGCTGGGTGGAGCGTTACTTCTCGGATGAGGAGGCGCTCATTCTGTTGGTGGTGCTGGTAGCGGGCTTTGCGGCGATTATCTGGTTCGGACGAATGCTGGCGCCCTTTTTTACCGCCCTGGTGATCGCGTTTCTTTTGCAGGGCGTAGTCAGTGCGTTTACCCGGCGCGGTGTGCCTCATCTGCTGGCGGTTATCCTGGTCTTTCTGGCTTTTATCAGTGTGCTGCTTACCCTGGCGTTTATTTTGATGCCGTTGATCTGGAATCAGCTAGTGGGGCTGGTTCAAGAGACACCGCGGATGTTTGCCAGTGGTCAGGGGTGGTTGGATGAGTTGCAGGCGCGCTATCCAAACATTATTACGCCGGATCAGATGCAGAGCTGGATAGGTGTCGCAAGCCGTGAAATCAGCCAGTTAGGCCAGCGCGCTTTAACGCTCTCGTTAGCCTCGCTAGGCAACATCATGGCGCTGATCATCTACCTGGTGCTGGTGCCGATTTTGGTCTTCTTTATGCTCAAGGATCGTGACGTGTTGGTCGGTTTTATACTCTCACTGCTGCCCCAAAAGCGTACGCTGTTATCGCGTATCTGGCGTGAGATGGATGATCAAATTGCCAACTATATTCGTGGTAAATTTATTGAAATCATTATCGTGGGGACGGTGGCGTTCTTTACCTTTGCGTTCTTTGGGTTGCCGTATACCGCCTTGCTGGCGGTGTTGGTAGGGCTATCGGTACTAGTGCCTTATATCGGTGCTGCGGTGGCCACGCTGCCGGTCGCCGCTGTGGCCGGTTTCTATTTTGGTCTTAGCGAAGACTTTGTCTATGTACTGGTGGCTTATGGCGTAATTCAGGCGTTGGATGGCAATGTATTAGCACCGGTGCTGTTCTCTGAGACCAATAATATTCACCCGGTCTCCATCATTGTAGCGGTGCTGTTTTTCGGCGGAATTTGGGGGTTTTGGGGCATTTTCTTTGCCATTCCCTTGGCGACGCTGCTGAAAGCGCTGATTTACGCCTGGCCGCGCAGCATGCAAGGACGTGATGAGCAGCGGGGGGTGGAAGCCCAGGCGTCGGTAAAAGAGTACGAGTAGCGCCCGAGCACTGCCCGCGCTGGTCGCGGGCACGGTGGGTTAGCTAGCCGCGTTCAGTCTTTCAGCCGCTGCAAGTACTTCGTCGGCGTGGCCAGGCACTTTAACGCCACGCCACTCTTGGGCTAGCTTGCCCTCCTTATCGATCAGGAAGGTACTGCGCTCAATTCCCAGGTGCTCTTTGCCGTACATCTTCTTGAGCTTGATAACGTCAAACAGCGTGCAAACATTTTCATCCTTGTCGGAAATGAGATCAAAATTGAAATCCTGCTTGGCCTTGAAGTTCTCCTGGGCGCGTAGACCGTCACGAGAGACACCTAGAATCACCGTGTTGGCGGCGTCGAAGGCGGGCTTGCGGTCACGAAAGTCGCCCCCCTCGGTGGTGCAGCCGGGCGTGCTGGCTTTGGGGTAGAAATAAATAACCACTTGTTTGCCGCGTAGTTCCGACAGTGTCACGCTGGTATTACCAGTGGCAGTGGCGGAAAAATCTGCGACCGGCTGACCGATTTCAACAGACATGATGAGATCCTTATTAACGGTGGATGTTAAGAGTGATTACACGCAAGCCAGAGGGCATTGTCAAAGCGCAAAACAGCGTGACGACAAACTCACATCGCTTTACGCTGTACAGGCTCGAATCGCCTGAGTACCATTTGGCCTCTGTGCGGGTTGTCGCGTGAGGCGAAATAGCGTGATCGCGCTCGGTTTCGACAAGTCTCTAAAGCAGTTGGCAGTTAAAACCCTAGCACTTAGAAACCTAGCACTTAAAAACTAGATAGTTGATATCACAATTTGGCTGGTGAGGAATAAACGGATGATCACAGGCAGCATTGTCGCCCTGGCGACGCCTATGAAGGTCAATGGCGACATCGACTGGGAGGCGCTCCGTCGCCTGGTGAACTTCCATCTCGAAAATGGCACCGATGCCATTGTGGCGGCGGGTACCACGGGCGAACCGACAACCATGTCCTTCGCGGAGCACTTTGACGTCATTCGCAGCGTGGTAGAAGAGGTCAATGGCCGTATCCCCGTCATTGCCGGTACCGGCTCGAACAACACCACTGAAGCAGTGGAATTGACCCGCTACGCTAAAGAGGTGGGTGCAGACTACTGCCTGACGGTGGCTCCCTACTATAACAAACCTACCCAGGAAGGCCTGTTTCAGCACTTTAAAGCCACCGCAGAGGCCAGCGACCTGCCGGTTATTCTTTATAATGTGCCTGGCCGTACCTGCTCGGATATCTACAACGAGACCGTGCTGCGTCTGGCCGAAGTCGATAATATTATCGGTTTAAAAGACGCTACGGGGAACCTGGAGCGTGCGGAAGATCTAATCACTCGCCTAAAGGGCAGCGGCTTTATGCTCTACTCTGGTGACGATGCCACCGCCTGCGACTTTATGTTGATGGGTGGCCATGGCGATATCTCCGTTACCGCCAATGTTGCCCCCAGAGCGATGCATGAACTTTGCGCGGCAGCTGTCGCCGGTGATGCCGATAAGGCGCATCAGATTAATACGCGTTTGATGCCGCTACACACCAATCTGGGTATAGAGTCGAATCCTATCCCTGTGAAGTGGGCGCTGAATCGTATGGGGTATGCGGACGCGGGTATTCGCTTACCGCTAACCTGGCTGTCGGAAAAGTACCACGCCACAGTGAGCGAAGCGCTGCAGCTGGCGGGTGTCGTAGAGGAGTAACCCGACACAATACCCTTTGCTACCCAGCTCACCTTCCGCTGAGCTGGGTACCTGATTTGTTGACATAAGGTGGCTTGATGAGCTCTGTGCTTGAAATACGTGCGCTTAAATGGGTACCGCTGGCACTTGCAGCGGCTGTCGCGCTCTCTGGTTGTGCGCGAGATGGTTTTTACCACGACCGTAACCTGGACTACACCGAGGCTGCTCCGGCGCCGCCCCTGGTGCTACCAGAGACCCGCAATACCCAACGCTACCGCGATGCGCTGCCGGTTCCTCAAGCCGCCACCCAGGGGGCACGGCTTGACGAAGCGGCAGAAATCCGCCCTCCGCAGTCACTGGCAATCGGTAGTGGTTTGGAGCCTGAGTACGTCGAGCGTCGTGAAGTGGGCGATCAAACCTGGCTAGTGGTGGCCGCCGATACCGGTACGGTTTGGCCGCAGCTGGAAGAGTTTGTACGCACCCGTCAGTTGGAAGTACAACAGAGCAGCGCTTCCCAGGGGGTTATTGTTACGTCCCAGGCGGAAATACGACTACAAAGCGCGCTGCGCGCAGGGAGTAGCGAGGTTCGCTGTGAACGCGGCGGCCAGACCATGGCTAGCTGTCTGGATGCATTAGAGAGCCATCTCAGTGCACGCAGTGCATCTGCCAGTGTCTCCTCTTCCTGGACGGCTCAGCGCCTTACCGATGAGCAGACATTGCAAATCCGTCAGCAGGACGACGAGTGGGAAGTGGTGATTCCGCAGCCGATTGATCGGGTATGGGCCGAGTTGAATCACTATCTTGAGCTGGATTTTGCCCAGGAGGGCCAGCGAGATTTGCTCGCCGCCGACCCCGCCAGTCATGAGTTCATGGTTGAGTACATGACTGAAACCGAGCGTAACCGCAACCCGCTGCAAATCGTCTTCAGCCCGGATGTGCGCAAAATGTCCCAGCAGATCCGTCTTGCTCTGCAGCCTAATGGCGACCAGACAATTCTGCGTGCCATTAATGCCAGCGAACGGGCATTTAGCGCCGATGATCAGCGCGAGCTGCTTGAGCGTGTCTCCGGTTATTTACGTTAATTTGTTGATCCCTCAATCCCTTACGGAGCCCCCATGGAAAAGCGCCAAGAACTCTACGCCGGTAAGGCGAAATCTGTGTATACCACCGACGATCCGGATTTGTTGGTGCTGAATTTTCGTGATGACACCAGCGCCTTCGACGGTAAAAAAGTGGAGTCGCTGGCCCGCAAGGGAATGGTCAATAACATCTTTAACGCCTTCATTATGGAGCGGTTGCAGGAAGCGGGTATTCCTACCCACTTTGTAAAGCAGCTCTCCAATACGGAGAGTCTGGTCAAAAAGATGCAGATGATCCCGGTGGAGTGCGTCGTCCGCAACATCGCCGCAGGTGGCTTGGTGAAGCGGCTGGGTGTCGAAGAGGGCATCGCCCTGACGCCACCGACCTTTGAACTGTTCTTAAAGAACGATGAGAAGGGCGACCCGATGATCAATGAGTCGCTGGCGGAAACCTTCGGCTGGGCCACGCCTGAGCAGTTAGCCAAAATGAAGGTGCTCACCTTCAAGGTTAACCATATCCTCAAAGCGCTGTTTGCTGAAGGCGATATGCTGCTGGTGGATTACAAGCTGGAGTTTGGTGTCTTCAAAGGCGAGGTGGTGCTGGGGGATGAGTTCTCTCCGGATGGTTGCCGCCTCTGGGATGCCAACACCCGTGAGAAGCTGGATAAAGACCGCTTCCGCCAGGGGTTGGGTGGTGTGATTGAAGCGTATGAGGAAGTTGGCCGCCGTTTGGGCATTACCTTCCCCGCGTAAACCGCCACGCTTGAGTTATGAATTGGCGTAAGGTTCGATAGCCATCACCTCTAAGGTGGTGGCTTCGCCGTTTTGGCGGGGGCAAAACTTAACGTCCACATCGCGCAGTCGCACACCGTAAAGCCGCTCAGACCCCTGCTCCTTTTGCTTGTAGGCGGGCCTAGGGTCTTGGCGTAGCACCTGTTCAATTAATGCCCGTAGTGTGGCACTGTCCTGGCGATGAGCGAGCATGTCCAGCGCCGTGGGATGAAAGGTGACATCCATGAGCGATGGCGCAGCAGGGGCAAAACCGGCCTGTGCGTTGGGGTGAGATTCGGCCCAAGGTAGATAAGGCTTGATATCGACCACCGGGGTGCCACTGACTAAATCGCAGCCCTGGAGAAGCAGAGTGACGCCATGCTGAGTGTCGATAGCGATTAATCTCACCAGCGAGAGCCCCAAGCGGTTGGGGCGGTGGGTGCTGCGGCTGGCAAAAACCCCCACCTTTTTATTGCCCCCCAGGCGCGGTGGCCTTACCAGTGGCGACCAGCGCTCGGGGCTTTGATGAAAAATAAAGCTCAGCCATAGGTGGCTGAAGTCTTCCAAACCGCGCACGGCGAGTGGGTCGTTGAAAGGCGCTGTGAGCACAAGCTGGGCATTGGCCGCCGGGGCGAGTCCCGGCTGGCGCGGGATGCCGAATTTATCGGGGTAGTCGCTAACCACATGACCAATGGGCGTCAGCGTAAAGTGCTCGCTGTTAGGGGCGTCGTCCATCACACTGCCTTTTGCTAGGGTTGATTCGCGTATAATTGATCCAAGTAGTATAAAGCAGGCCAATGCCTTAAGCGTGACCAAATGGGGAATGACCCAGTGGGCATGATCGAAGGAGTCTTGATTGAATGTTAGCTGAACAGCTCAGAGGTGACGCATGACGAATACCGAGGAGCCGCAAGCGCCAACCGGTACGCGGATAATGTATCGTGCGGCGCTGGCCCGGGATGCTGCTGACCAGGCGGAAGTGTTTTACCACGCTGTCATGCAAGGTGCGGCCACACATTATACGCTCTCGGAGCGCAAGGCCTGGGCACAGGCGCTGCCCCGAGAGGGCAGCGCGTGGGGAGTTAGGCAGGCGCTCTACACCACCTTAGTGGCAACCTGTGATGGTCGCTGCGTGGGGTTTCTTGAGCTGGATTTAGTCGCCGGGCGGGTTGAAACCCTCTACGTATGGCCCTCATTGGCTGGCCGCGGTATCGGCACCACGCTATTGGTACATGCCGAGCGGTTACTTATTGAGGAGGGTAAGGGGCAAGTTGAGATAGAGGCTAGTTTAGTACTTTATGAGCGCTTACTGCGCCGTGGCTGGGAGAGCCACGGCGAGCAGTGGGTCGAGCGAAGCGGGGAACGGCTGTTGCGTTATAAGCTCACCAAGCGGCTTAACGCTGTCGAGACGTAAGCAGAGTTACACGCTATAGCTGCGGGTAATCCGCATGGAAAGATCGATCGAGGCGATGTCCTTGGTCAAAGCGCCGCTGGAAATACAGTCAACGCCGGTATCGGCGATTGCCCGCAGGGTGGTGGCGTCCACATTGCCTGAAGCTTCCAGGGTGGCGCGGCCACCGTTAATTTCAACGGCTACGTGGAGGTCTTCAATGGCAAAGTTGTCGAGCATGACAATATCAGCCCCCGCTGCCAGCGCCTGATCCAGCTCTTCAAAGGTTTCTACCTCGACTTCCACAGGCAGGTCGCTGGCTAGCTTGCGCGCCTGGGCGACCGCCGCTTGAATGCCTCCGCAGGCAGCAATGTGGTTCTCTTTGATCAAAAACGCGTCCCATAGGCCAATGCGGTGGTTGTGTCCACCTCCGCAGGTGACCGCATATTTTTGCGCCAAACGCATGCCGGGTATGGTTTTGCGGGTATCAAGCAGACGTACACCGGTGCCTTCAATTAGGTCGACATAAGCGCGGGTGGCGGTGGCGGTGGCGGATAGCGTTTGCAGCACGTTAAGCGCCGCCCGCTCGCCGGTGAGCAGGACACGGGCAGGGCCTTCCAGGGTTAAAAAGCACTCACCGGCCTCTAGCTTATCGCCGTCAGCGGCGTGCCAGGTCAGGCTTACCCGACTATCCAGGCGGCGAAACAGCTCATCTACCCAAGGGGCTCCGCACAGTATGGCGGCATCGCGGCTAATCACGTCGGCGCTGGCCCACTGGTGTTCAGGGATCAATTGCGCGGTAATATCACCCGGGCCAACGTCCTCAGCCAACAGGCGAGCGGCGCTGGCGCGGATTTCTTCAGCAAGAGCGGATTGATAATGCATGGCAGTGATTCTCTGAACGTCATCGATTGTGGGCGGCCATTATAATGAAAGAGAGCCGTGGAAGAACGCGTTACCTAAAGGAGACCATGCGTATGGTAGACAAACAACCCTTTAGCGGTTGGTGGAGTAGCGCCCGGCAAGTCGCCTCACCCAACTGCGACGCCCGGCTCGGTAAGGAGGTCTCGCTACTGCTCATTCACGCCATTAGTCTGCCTCCCGGTCAGTTTAGCGGCGACGCTATTGAGGCGCTATTTACCAATCGGCTACCGGTTGATGAGCACCCCTTTTTTTCGGAAATAGCGCACTTAAGAGTCTCTGCTCATCTGCTCATTCGTCGTGATGGCGAATGTGTGCAGTTTGTTGATACAGATCATCGTGCGTGGCATGCCGGTCGCTCATGCTGGTGGGACGCTCATCAAGCAGGGTGGCGAACAGCGCTCAACGATTTCTCGGTGGGTATTGAGCTCGAGGGAGATGACGTTACTCCTTACCGCAAAGCTCAGTATAGCGCGCTGGTAGAGGCGACAGTGTGGTTAATGGCACGCTACCCCGAGATCAATAGCGAGCGTATCACCAGTCATGCCCGTGTGGCGCCGCTGCGCAAAACAGATCCTGGCCCGGCATTTGATTGGGCATATTTTCACCAGCAACTGAGTCGCGCATTGCACGCAAGGAGGACGAGTGAGCATTTCACTAGTTAAGTGTTTAACTTCCAACATAATAAAACGGTAGTTTAATTACATTTGGCGACCTGCAGATAGCCGCCTGGAATGCTCTATATATCGCTTATGTTGCACTGCAATAGTTTGTTTTCGATAGGCTTTTCCACCGTGACGGAATTGGCAGCGTGGCGACTTTGAGGTATCTTCACCTATACAAAAGGCTAACGCTTAACAGCATCATGTAGCTTTACTACATCAATAAGTACCCAAATAAGTACGTAGCTTGTTGAATGTAGAGCTAAAACCCCTATCCGGTGTTTGATCACCGGCTGAATATTGGCGCGTGGTGAATTTTCACACCGCCACCCCAGGCCCTTCAGGGTAGCGGGGATTTTTGTCATTTATCGTCATTCGGAGAGACCTCTATGAGTCTGGAGACAAGAGAAGATCTCGATCCGATCGAAACCACGGAATGGATTGATTCCCTGGAATCGGTATTGGATCGTGAGGGCGAAGATCGTGCCCGCTACCTGATGACCCGCCTGGCGGATCGCCTGCGCCGGGACGGCATGAAGGTGCCCTTCTCGGTGACAACCCCGCACCGTAATACGATCCCGGTTCACCGCGAAGCACCGATGCCTGGCGACCTGTTCATGGAGCGTCGTATTCGTTCCCTGATCCGTTACAATGCCATTGCCCAGGTGATTCGTAACAACCGCGCCAAGCCGGGCCTGGGTGGCCACATTGCCAGCTTTATGTCTTCGGCAACGCTGTATGACGTGGGCTTTAACCACTTCTTCCGCGCCCCTCAGGGCGATTTTGCCGGTGACCTGATCTATATCCAAGGGCACGTGGCGCCGGGTATCTACGCACGCTCCTATTTAGAAGGCCGTCTGTCTGAAGAGCAGATGGACAAGTTCCGCCAGGAAGTCGATGGCGATGGCCTCTCGTCCTACCCGCACCCGTGGCTGATGCCGGACTACTGGCAGTTCCCCACGGTCTCCATGGGTCTTGGCCCCATTCAAGCGATCTATCAAGCCCATGTGATGAAGTACCTGCATCACCGTGAGCTGAAAGATATGTACGACCGCAAGATCTGGTGCTTCATGGGCGACGGTGAGTGTGACGAGCCGGAATCCCTGGGGGCCATTTCCCTGGCCGGTCGCGAAAATCTCGACAACCTGATTTTCGTCATCAACTGCAACCTGCAGCGCCTGGACGGCCCTGTCCGCGGCAACTCCCGGGTGATGGACGAGTTCGAAGGCGTCTTCCGTGGCGCTGGCTGGAACGTGATCAAGGTCGTCTGGGGCCGCCACTGGGATCCGCTGTTCGAGAAGGACAAGAAAGGCATCCTTCAGAAGCGTATGGACGAAGCGGTCGACGGCGAGTACCAGAACTACAAGGCCAACGGTGGCGCGTATACCCGCGAGCACTTCTTTGGTAAGTACCCCGAAACCGAGGCGATGGTCAACGACCTCTCCGACGAAGATATCTGGAAGCTCAACCGCGGTGGCCACGACCCGTTCAAAGTGTATGCGGCCTACCACGAGGCAGTGAATACCTCTAACGGCAAGCCCACGGTCATCCTGGCGCACACCGTTAAAGGTTACGGTATGGGCAGCGGCGATGGCGAAGCGGCCAACGAAGCGCACCAGGTCAAGAGCATGGAGTACGAAGCACTCAAGACCTTCCGTGATCGTTTCGGTATTCCGATTACCGATGAACAGCTCAAAGACGTGCCCTACTACAAGCCGGAAGAGGACTCTCCCGAGCTCAAGTACATGCACCTGCAGCGTGAGCGCTTGGGTGGCTATCTGCCCAGCCGCCAGAGCGACTTCGAAGCCCTGGAGATCCCCAGTCTCGAAGATAAAACCTTTGCCTCGCAAATGGGTGGCTCGAAAGGCCGTGAAGTCTCCACCACCATGGCGTTTGTGCGTGTACTCAATGGCCTGGTGAAAGATAAGACGCTGGGCAAGAAGGTAGTGCCGATTATCCCCGACGAAGCGCGTACCTTCGGTATGGAAGGCATGTTCCGCCAGTTGGGTATCTACACCTCGGAAGGTCAGAAGTACGAGCCGGTGGATAAAGGCCAGATCATGTTCTACCGCGAGGATCAGAAAGGCCAGATCCTCGAAGAGGGCATTACCGAAGCGGGCGCCATGTCAGCCTGGATCGCCGCGGCGACCTCCTACAGCAACAACAACGTCACGCTGCTGCCATTCTACATCTACTACTCGATGTTTGGCTTCCAGCGCATCGGCGATCTGGCCTGGGCGGCGGGTGATCTGCAAGCCCGTGGCTTTATGGTCGGTGGCACCGCAGGGCGCACCACGCTTAACGGCGAAGGCCTGCAGCACCAAGATGGTCACAGCCTGATTCAGGCTTCCACCATCCCCAACTGCCGCAGCTACGACCCGACCTATGCCCATGAAGTTGCCGTGATTCTGCAGGATGGCCTGAAGCGCATGTTCACCGACAAGGAGAACTGCTTCTACTACCTGACGGTGATGAACGAGAACTACGAGCACCCGGCGCTGGAAAACGTGCCCGCCGACGATATCGTCAAGGGCATGTACCTGCTGCGCGAAACCAAAGGTGACAAGGGCCGCGTTCAACTGCTCGGTTCTGGCACCATTCTGCGCGAAGTGGAAGCGGCTGCGGAACTGCTCGAGAACGATTGGGGCATCGGCGCCGACATCTGGAGCGTGACCAGCTTTAACGAGCTGCGTCGTGAAGCGCTGCTGCTGGATCGTGAAGCCTTCCTGAACCCAGACGCCGAGGCCGCCAAGCCTCACGTCACTAAGTGCCTGGAAGGGCGCGATGGCCCGGTGATCGCATCAACCGACTACATGAAGCTATATGCCGATCAAGTACGCGCCTGGGTACCGGGTGACTACACTGTACTGGGTACCGATGGCTTTGGCCGTTCAGACACCCGTGAGAAGCTGCGCTACTTCTTCGAAGTAGACCGCTACTTCGTGACCGTGGCGGCGCTGCGTGCGCTGGCTGAACGTGGCGAGATTGATCGCAAGCAGGTTGGTGAAGCGCTTAAGAAGTACGGCATTGATGCCAATAAGCCTAACCCGCTGACTAGCTAACCCGCTGACCGGTGGGCGCTTGCCCACCGGCTCGATCCGATTTGGAAGGAGCGCGACCTTGAGTAGCGAAATCATCAAAGTTCCCGATATCGGCGGCGATACCGATGTCGAAATCATCGAGATTGCGGTGTCAGTAGGCGACGTCATTGAAGCGGAAGACACCCTAATCACGCTGGAATCTGACAAGGCCAGTATGGACGTACCTGCCCCGAAAGGCGGCAAGGTGCTCAAAGTGCTGGTCAAAGAAGGCGATAGCGTCTCGGAAGGGGACGATATCGTAGAGCTGGAAGTCGAAGGCGGCGGCGACGAGGAGCAAGAGAGCTCGTCGGACAGCCAGTCTGAAAAGGCCCCAGCGAAACAGGATAAGCCGAAAGAGCCGTCTCAAGAGCAGAAGCCCGCGGCTAAAAAGGCCGCCGGCGGTAAGCAGACGGTGGATATCACAGTGCCCGATCTCGGTGGCTCG
Organism: Halomonas campaniensis; assembly: GCF_002211105.1. Taxonomy (GTDB): domain Bacteria; phylum Pseudomonadota; class Gammaproteobacteria; order Pseudomonadales; family Halomonadaceae; genus Vreelandella; species Vreelandella campaniensis_A. The sequence continues at coordinate 14,462 of NZ_JPUA01000018.1, forward strand.
GACAGCGTCGAAATTATCGAAGTCGCGGTCAGCGAAGGCGATGAGGTCGAAGCCGAAGACACCCTGATCACTCTGGAGTCTGACAAAGCCTCCATGGACGTGCCCAGCCCCCATAGCGGCAAGATTGTCAGCTTTACCGTGAAAGAGGGCGACACCGTCTCGGAAGGCGATGTGATCGGTAAGATGGAGATCGCAGGCGAAGGCGGCGACGATAGTGAAGAGGCACCGCAAGAGAGCGCTTCTTCTCAGCAGTCGTCTAGCCAAGCCAGCAGCGAGCCCGAAGAGTCGGTAGGCGAAGACGATCAGGAAGAGGCCGCCAGCGGTGAACCGGAGCGCAAAGAGATTCGTGTGCCGGATCTGTCGGGTTCCTCTGATGTGCCGATTATCGAGATTGGTGTAGCCGCGGGTGACGAGGTCAACGAAGAAGATCCGCTGATCACCCTGGAGTCTGATAAAGCCTCTATGGACGTGCCCAGCCCCTATAAGGGCAAGCTCCTTGAGTTGACCGTTAAAGAGGGCGACACCGTCTCTGAAGGCGATGTGATCGGCTATATGGAAGTGGCGGGTGCCAAAAAAGCGGCACCGAAAAAGGCCGCACCAGAAAAAGCCTCGCAGAGCAGTGACAGCAAGGACAGCGCTAAACCGTCTGAATCTCCGGCCGGTACCCCCAGCCCGGAAGCCCAAATGGCGGCGCATAAGCCCCGGGATGGCAAGCTGGTTCACGCAGGCCCTGCGGTGCGCATGCTGGCCCGTGAGCTGGGCGTCGATTTGGGGCTCGTTAAGCCCAGCGGCCCGAAAGATCGCGTGCTCAAAGAGGACGTACAGTCTTATGTGAAACAGGCGATTGCCAATCAGGGCAAAGCCCAGCCAGGCGCAGCCGCCGCGGCCACCGGCGGGGCAGGGATTCCGCCGATCCC
>NZ_JPUA01000018.1:15459-47689 GCF_002211105.1 Halomonas campaniensis
AAGTGGAAGAGAAGCCCATGGGGCGTCTGCTCAAGATGGGCGCGACCAACCTGCATCGCAGCTGGCTCAATGTGCCCCACGTCACGCAGTTCGACGAAGCGGACATCACCGAGCTGGAAGCTTTCCGCAAGGCGATGAAGGCCGAAGCGGAAGCCCAGGGCGCCAAGCTAACGCCGCTGCCGTTTATGGTTAAAGCCTGCGCCTTTGCGCTGCGTAAATTCCCGCAGTTCAACGTCAGCTTGAAGGGTGACGGTGAAACCCTGGTATGGAAGAACTACGTCCATATCGGTATTGCCGTGGATACGCCTGACGGTCTGATGGTGCCGGTAGTACGCAACGCCGATCAAAAATCCTTGATCGAGATCGCCAAGGAGATGGCGGAGCTAGGCAAGAAAGCCCAGACCAAAAAGCTCAAGCGCGACGAGATGACCGGTGGCTGCTTCACCATTTCGAGCCTCGGTTCGATTGGTGGCACGGCGTTTACCCCGATCGTTAACGCGCCGGAAGTGGCCATTCTGGGCGTGTCCAAAGCGCAGATGAAGCCGGTTTGGGATGGCAGCGCCTTCCAGCCGCGCCTGATGATGCCGCTATCGCTCTCCTATGATCACCGCGCGATCAATGGCGCCGATGCGGCACGCTTTACCGCCTTCCTGGCCGATGTACTGACCGATATTCGTCGCTTACTGCTGTAACTGTTAGCGATGTGCTTTCACAAGCGGCGCCCCTCGGGGCGCCGCTTGTGTTTACTCAACTTAAAGACTTGCTAAATCTCTCGCAGGGCGACCAAAGTGGTAGATTTAGGGCATTTAGCTGTTTTAATTTAAAAAAATTGAAATAAAAGCGGGTCTCTCAGGCTTTTGGGGAGTTGTGTCGCTTGAGAGGCGCGGTTATTGTCAGTTAACAGAATTTACATACTCATTTTTCGAACTCTTTTTTCATACCAAGAACTTCAAGGAGCAGTGCCATGCGTTTAATCCTGTTGGGTGCCCCCGGCGCGGGGAAGGGGACTCAAGCTCAGTTTATTTGCGAGCGATTTAAGATTCCTCAGATTTCCACCGGGGATATGCTGCGCACGGCCATTAAAGATGGCACTGAGCTGGGCCTGAAAGTAAAAGAGATCATGAACAGCGGTGGCCTGGTCTCTGACGACATCATCATTGACCTGGTCAAAGAGCGCATCAGCCAGCCTGACTGCGAAAATGGCTTTCTGTTCGATGGGTTTCCACGCACGATTCCCCAGGCCGACGCCATGAAAGAGGGCGGCGTTAAGCTGGATCACGTGGTGGAAATTGCCGTACCCGACGAAGAGATCGTTAGTCGCTTGGCAGGGCGCCGTGTGCATCAGGCATCGGGCCGGGTTTATCACGTTGAGCACAACCCGCCCAAAGAGCCGGGCAAAGACGATGTTACCGGTGAAACGCTCATACAGCGTGAGGATGATCAAGAAGCCACGGTGCGTAATCGCCTGTCGGTTTACCACGATCAAACGGCGCCGCTGGTCGATTACTACCAGCAGTGGGCCAAGCAGGATCCCCAGAATGCACCTCAGTATCACCGCATTGAAGGCGTGGGCAGCGTGACGGATATTACCCGCCAGGTAAAAGAAGCCCTTAGCTGATACATAGCGTTTTACCTGTTTCGATGGCCCGCTTAATGCGGGCCATCGTCGTATTAGCGTGGCGAAGGTATAATGCTGCAACTTTTCTTTCGAGTGGCCATTTGTTATGCCGTTACATCTGCTTGCCCTTGACGCCTCTTCCAGCGCCTGCTCTGCAGCGCTACTGCGCCAAGGCGACTCGGGCGCTGAGTGTCTGGCGCGCTTTGAGATGACGCCCCGTGCCCATACCCGTCGGCTGCTGCCGATGGTGGATGAAGTGCTTGCCGACGCACAGGTAACGCCTTCCCAGCTTGATGCCGTGGCTTTTGGCCGCGGGCCGGGTTCGTTTACCGGGCTGCGAATAGCCGCGGGGGCAGCCCAAGGTCTGGCGTTCGGCCTGGACTGCCCGCTACTGGGGGTGTCTACCTTGGAGGCGCTGGCCCTTCAGGCCCATCGACGCTACCACTTACGCCACGTGGTGACCGCTCTGGATGCCCGCATGGGCGAGGTGTATGCCGCCACCTGGCACTGTCTTAACGATACAATTACGCCGATGAGTGCCGAGGCGGTACTAGCCCCGCAGAGGCTGAGGCTACCGGGCGACGAAACCGACTGGGTTGGCGTGGGCAGCGGCTTTTCGTTATGGGAGCAGTTTACTGTCGATGTGCAGCTCAGCATGCCCCAGCATTTGGATGATTTAGAGCCTCGCGCTGAAGAGATGGCGTGGCTGGCGGCGCGTGATTTTGCCGCTGGTTTGGGGCAGGCCGCGCACCTGGTTCAGCCGGTTTATCTGCGCAACGACGTGGCCTGGAAAAAGCCCGCATGAGCCTTGTTGCGAACAACGTTGAGAGCGATGTTGAGAGCATCGTGCTGCCTGACGGCCTGCGCTTGGTTCGGGACGAAGAAGGGTTGGCGCTGGCCGGTGATGAAAAACGCTATGGCAAGCCGCTCAGGGTTGATTTTGTGGCGGGCAAAGCGGCCCATCGGCGCCGCTTTGGCGGTGGGCGAGGCCAACTGATCGCCAAGGCGTGTGGTCTCACCAAGGGTGTAACACCGAGCATTGTCGATGCCACCGCCGGGCTGGGGCGTGATGCCTTTGTGTTGGCGAGCCTAGGCGCTCAGGTATTGTTAATTGAGCGAGTCGCGGCGATTGCGGCGCTATTGGAGGATGGCCTGAAGCGCGCTTCGAGGCATAACGAGACGGCGGATATTGCTGCCCGGATGACGCTGCGTCACGGCGATGGCGCTCAAGCTCTGGAGGCGCTTGTCGCCAGTGCGGACTTTATGCCCCAGGTGATACACCTGGATCCGATGTTTCCCCATCGTGAGAAATCGGCGCTGGTGAAAAAAGAGATGCGCTTGTTTCGGGAGTTGGCTGGTGACGATAACGATGCCCCACGGTTACTTGAAGCCGCACTGAATGTGGCTACTCACCGGGTAGTGGTTAAACGCCCCCGTAAGGCCCCACCTATTGCGGGCCCCGCGCCACAGCACACCCTCGAGGGTAAAACCAGCCGCTACGACTTGTACGTGCATCGCTCATTAGCACGCTAGCGTGTTGGCAGCCATCAACCCAGGAGCACCTATGCGGCACGAGTGGCGAGAAGGTAATCAATTTACGCTGCTGCCAGAGGCTGCGCGCTTTCTGCCAGCCATGTTTGAGGCAGTCAGGGCCGCGCGCCACTATGTGCTGGTAGAACTCTACCTGATGGAGTCAGGGGAGTTGGCGGATCAAGTCAGCGATGTGTTGATGGAGGCTGCCCAGCGAGGGGTACACGTCTGCTTGCTGCTGGATGGCTATGGCGCGATGGGACTCTCCAGCGCTGATCGTCTAAAGCTGCTGCACGGTGGCGTGCAGTTGCGCTTTTTTAATCCCATTGGCTTTCACTCTTTAGCGCGTAACTTAAGCCGTGATCACCGCAAAATAGTGGTTATCGATGGTGAGCTTGCCTTTACCGGCGGCTTTGGCGCGGTGGATGAGTTTCTCAACGCCTGGTACGAAATTGCGCTGCGTATTGAAGGGCCGGTAGTGGCCGATTGGGAGCTGCTGTTTCGGCGCCTGTGGCATTCGCGCCTGACCCGGGCGGAGAAGGGCGATCGACGTCCGGCGACTCTCCCCCAGCCCCGCAAGCCACAGGCGCTGCCCAATGGCGTGCCTGGGCGGGCAATGTCAGCACGGGGCTACCGCTACCAAGCAATTCGCCACTCGCTGCATCGTCGTGTCAGCCAGGTAAATGAACGGCTCTGGCTGTGTACGCCCTATTTCGTGCCCACTTTTGCGCTGCGTCGGCGCTTGGTTCGGGCCGCTCGCCGCGGGATTGACGTGCGTTTATTGCTACCGGGGGCAAAGCATGACCATCCCAGCGTTCGCTTTGCTGGTCAGCGCTTTTATCACACCATGCTCAAGGCCGGAGTGCGCATTTTTGAGTTTCAGCCGACCTTTATCCATGCCAAATTTGTGCTCGCCGATGAGTGGGTGAGTATTGGTTCGTGTAACTTTGACCACTGGAATTTACACTGGAACCTAGAAGCCAACCAAGAGGCGAAGGATCCGAAGCTCGCGGCCGAAGTACGCGAACTGTTTGAGCGTAACTTTGCCGCCAGCCAGGAGGTTGATGCTGAGGCATGGGCGGCCCGGCCTTTGGGGCAGCGCGTCCGGGAGTGGCTCTATGGTGTGCTTGACGCGCTGATAATGCGGCTTAAATAGCGTCGTATGCCTACGTGCTTTTACCTACGTCTCTATCGAAGCACCTAGCGCTTTTTGCCTTTTGCAGGCGTTTTTTTGCGCGGTTTGGGTTTGGGCGTTTCCTGGGGCACGCGGTAGTGCAGGTAAAGATCCAACACCAGTTCCGGCAACTGTACTACCAGTGACTCCTGGCGCGCTTGATCCTTGGCCAGCTCGGCCATATCCGGCTCATCGTCGAACAGCCCAGAGAGCAGCATAAACGGCAGTAGCAGGGTGGCGGCAGCCTCTTCATCGTCCTGGAACCAGGCGCTCTCGTCGCTGAAGACGCCCTCCATAAAGCCCGCACACCAATCGCCAATCGGCGTCTCTTCGGCAGGTTCACCGCCCAGAGTGAGTTCAAAGGGGAGTTCCGGTAAGCCGCCTTGCTCGAGTACCGCCACCGCATTGTCGCGCAGTAGCGTGAGCAGGGTGGTAATCTCATCCCGCTCGGCATCGTCGGCGTAGCGCGGCTCACCCTGGAATAGTTCCGCCAGCCACTGGGTCGTGGGCACTTCGCTGGGGGCTACCGCAAGGGCCACTAAAAAACCATGGGCGGAGATCAGATCCAGGGCGTCTTCATCCACTTGATCGGAATCGAGGAAGTCGTCCAATCTATCCAACTGCTCATCCTCGAGCAGTGGCTGCGGGGGCGTGTTCGTTTCAGGCGTATCGCTGCGCTCTGCCATGAGTAAAGCCTCGTTAATACAAACATTCATCAATGGTTATCTTTAACGGCTAGTTTATCACTAATGAAGACATTACCACTGCCCCCTTGGCCTGCCGCTGAATTGGCAGCCATGTCGGAAACGGCGCTGCACCAGGCCGCGCGGGTTCGCGTTGAGCAGGCATGGCAGCGCTGCTGTGAAGTGTGCCCGTCCCTGCCAGCGCCAAAAGTGTGGTTTAACCTGCGCGGCGCGTCAGCCGGGCAGGCGCACCTTGGCCACGGCGGTTTACGTTTTAATCCGGTACTGCTGAATGAAAACCGCACGGCGTTTTTTGATGAGGTGATTCCCCATGAAATGGCGCACTGGCTGGTATTTCATTTGGACAATGGCCCACGTCTGAAACCCCACGGCCGCGAGTGGAAAACGGTCATGCGCGATCTTTTTGGTTTAGTGCCCAGTGTTACCCATCGATTTGATATTAAGCAGGCGCAGTCCGCACCTTATCGTTACCAGTGCGATTGCCGCTTTCATCAATTTACCCCGAGGCGTCATGCTTTAGTGGTAAATGGGCGTCGCTACCGCTGTCGACACTGCGCTAAGACCTTGGTCTACAGGCCGGAAGTCGTCTCGTAATTTGTTTATAAATCTTTGTTTTTAAAATAAAAAATGATAATACCAATGTCTAAAGGGAAGCCCGCGCGAGGAGGTTTATGCTAGGGGAACATTAATGGCAGTCGATACTTACGATAATGGTCAATTAGGCCCCATAAATAGTCGTATCGACTACAGTTTCTTAGAGAGTGCATTTTCACGGACAGAGGCAATTTTATGAGCGATCAACAGAACGTCTATCCGGTGCGCGATGATTTCGCCGCCAATGCCTGGGCCGATAAAGCCAAATATGAGGCCATGTATCAGCAGTCGATGGACGACCCGGAAGGCTTCTGGGCCGAGCAGGCCAAGCGTCTGGACTGGATTAAAGCGCCCACTAAAATCAAAAATACCTCCTTTGCGCGTGACAATGTCGATATTCGTTGGTTTGAAGATGGCCTGTTGAACGTCAGTGCCAACTGCCTTGACCGCCATCTTGAGAAGCGTGGTGATCAAACGGCGATCATTTGGGAAGGCGACAATCCCGACGACTCCAAACACATTACCTATCGTGAACTCTATGCACGTACGAATCAGTTGGCCAACGCACTGAAAGAGCTGGGTATCGGTAAAGGCGACACCGTCACACTATATATGCCAATGATTCCCGAAGCCGCCATGGCGATGCTGGCCTGCTCGCGTATCGGGGCCGTTCACTCGGTTGTCTTTGGTGGCTTCTCGCCGGACGCCGTTGCCCAGCGTGTTATCGGCGCCGACTCCAAGCTGGTGATTACCGCCGATGAGTCGGTGCGCGGTGGCAAGCACGTGCCGCTGAAGGAGAACGTGGATGCCGCCCTGACCCGTGACGGCACTGATGTGTGCAAAAACGTCTTGGTGGTAAAGCGCACCGGCGGTGAGATCGACTGGAAAGAGGGGCGCGATGTCTGGTTTGACGAGCTGGTCGACAAACAGTCCAGCGAGTGTGAACCGGAAGCCATGGGCGCCGAAGACCCGCTGTTTATTCTCTACACCTCCGGTTCTACCGGTGCGCCTAAAGGCCTGAAGCACACCACTGGTGGCTATCTGACCTACGCTGCCATGACCCACCAGTACGTGTTTGACTATCAAGAGGGTGAAATTTACTGGTGCACCGCGGATGTTGGCTGGGTCACCGGGCACAGCTATATCGTCTATGGCCCCTTGGCCAATGGTGCAACCACCCTAATGTTTGAGGGCGTGCCCAGCTATCCTACCCATGGCCGGATGGGGGATATCGTTGATAAGCACAACGTTAATATTCTTTACACTGCGCCCACTGCGGTGCGTGCCCTAATGGCTCATGGCGAAAACGTCATGGACTCCAGCAAGCGCGATAGCCTGCGCTTGCTCGGCTCAGTGGGCGAACCGATTAACCCGGAGGCCTGGGAGTGGTTCTACCGCGTTATCGGCAACGAGAAATGCCCGATTGTGGATACCTGGTGGCAAACCGAAACCGGCGGCATCATGATTGCCCCGCTGCCGGGCGCCACGCCGCTTAAGCCTGGCTCTGCGACGGTGCCGTTCTTCGGTGTGAAGCCCGCGCTGGTCGATAACGAAGGCAAACAACTGGAAGGCGCCACCGAAGGCAATCTGGTGATTCTTGACGCCTGGCCGGGGCAGGCGCGCTCTATTTGGGGTGACCACGAGCGTTTTGTCCAGACCTACTTCTCGACCTACGATGGCATGTACTTCACTGGTGACGGCTGTCGCCGTGATGAAGATGGTTACTACTGGATCACAGGCCGTGTGGATGACGTTCTGAACGTCTCCGGTCACCGCATGGGCACTGCTGAGATTGAGTCCTCTCTGGTAGCGCACAGCGCTGTTGCGGAAGCAGCCGTTGTTGGCTTCCCACACGATATTAAGGGACAAGGCATCTATATTTATGTCACCCTGAATGACGGTATCGACCCGACAGATGAACTCAAAAAAGAGCTGACCCAGTGGGTGCGCAAGGATATTGGCCCGATTGCGTCGCCGGATGTCATTCAGTGGGCGCCAGGCTTGCCGAAAACCCGCTCGGGTAAAATCATGCGCCGTATTCTGCGCAAGATTGCTGCCAACGAGTGTGATGGCTTGGGTGACACCAGTACGCTGGCGGATCCCTCGGTGGTCGATGAGTTGATTGAGCACCGCGCCAATCAGTAAGGGCGACACTGCTATAGGCTGTTTAGCCTAATCAGGCCTGTTTATCTCGTAAAACCGTGCCGACCTGAGTAGGTCGGCACGGTCGTGTTTATAGATACGCGTTTATAGATACGTGTTTCACTCGGATGAACGATCTATTATAAATTGTGCATGTGATGCTTGGGCATGATGAAGCCCATGGGGTACCATGCTTCACAACCGTAAGAGCCTAGCGTCGCGGCGGCAGACAACCCCGCTGCTCGAGGAACCGGAGGAATATCCATGGCAGTAGCTCATAAGTTTATCGTCGCTGACGATCACCCGCTGTTTCGTGCAGCGCTGACCCAAGCGTTACGCCAGTTGGCCCCCCAGGCGGAAATTGTCGAAGCGGATACCATGGAAGCCACCACTGACGTGGTGAACCGCCACCCAGATGCCGATTTGATTCTGCTCGATCTGCACATGCCGGGAGCCCACGGCTTCTCAGGCTTGATCCAACTGCGTGGCCAAATGCCTGATATTCCCGTGGCGGTGGTATCCGGCAGCGATGAGCCCTACGTGGTGCGTCGTGCTATTGACTACGGCGCGTCGGGTTTTATCCCCAAATCATCGTCGCTACAACTAATTGCTGAGGCCGTAGGAGAAATCCTGGAGGGCGAAGTGTGGTTGCCAGAGGCGTTAGCCAACGTGCTGGAAGAGACCAGCGAAGAGGAGTCGCGCTTTGCTGAGGCGATTGCCTCGCTGACGCCCCAGCAGTTCCGCGTCTTGAATATGCTCACCGAAGGGCTGCTGAATAAACAGATTGCTTACGAACTGAGCGTCTCTGAAGCGACCATCAAGGCCCACGTAACAGCGATTCTACGTAAGCTGGGCGTGCACTCGCGTACCCAAGCGGTGATCGCGGCGCAGAAACTCGAGGTCGAACCGCCGAAAGTCGTTTCCTAAGCCAGTAGCCAACAGCAAGCATCGCCTGCTTACAACCGCGGCGCGCTTAACGCGCCGCACGATTGGCCTGCAGCGTGCGCGTCAGTAGCGCCCTCAGCGCCGCGGGTTTAACCGGCTTGAGCAGCAGTTGATAGCCCGCCCGTTTGATCTCTTCGGCCACCGCCTCGGTACGGTCAGCGGTAATTACAATCCCTGGTACCGCCCCCTCAAAACGCTCGCTGAGCGCTTCCAGCGCCATTAAACCGGTGACTTCGTTATCCAGGTGGTAGTCGGCCAGAATGGCGTCAGGGTCGCCATCCATATTGCGTAGGATCGATTTGGCCCCGCCGATACTGGTGGCGGTAAACACCTCGCAGCCCCAGCCGCTCAACATGGCGGTCATGCCTTCCAGAATCAGCGTCTCGTTATCGATACACACAATCCGCGTACCGCTCAGCTTATGGCTGCCGCGCCGGGCCTGCGGCTCGAGTTCGGCACTGCTCGCTTCACTGGCGGTAACGATCGGCACACTAACTGAGAAAACTGCGCCTTTGCCGACCGTCGAGCGGACTTTTATGGGGTGATTCAGCACCCGGCTCATGCGGTCAGCAATTGATAACCCCAGGCCCAGCCCTTTCTCACTCTCTTTATGGCGGGAAACCTGATCCAAGCGTCGGAACTCCTGGAAAATCTCCGTCAGCTTGGACTCAGGAATGCCGGGGCCGCTGTCCCATACTTCAATGGAGAGCCAGCCATTTTGGCGGCGACAGCCCAGCAGTACGCGTCCCTCTTGGGTATAGCGAATGGCGTTGGAGAGGAAGTTCTGCACAATGCGGCGAAGCATTTGCGGATCTGAGTCGACCCAGAGCTGGGTTGGCACGACGTCTAAATCCAGTCCCCGATCATCCGCCATCACCTCAAATTCGGCGCGTAGAGGACGGAAAATGTCGGCCAGGGCAAAGTGACTGCGCCGCGGCGTTAAGGCGCCTGCGTCCAGCTTGGAGATATCCAGCAGGGTGCTTAGCAGCTCTTCGGCGGCCTGCAGCGAGTTGTCGATATGGCCAACGATGCGCTGAGTATCGGTGGTGGTCACGTTCTGCATCAGCGCAGAGGTAAATAGCCGCGCCGCGTTCAGGGGTTGCAGCAAGTCGTGGCTGGCCGCGGCCAAAAAGCGCGTCTTCGAGGCGTTGGCATCTTCCGCGAGTTGCTTGGCCTGGCGCAGCGCAAGCTCCGCCTCGGCACGTACCCGGTTCTCCTGGCGCAGCGCCGCGTTGGCTTCAGAGAGTGCCTGGGTGCGTTCGCGTACACGCTCCTCAAGGGTTTCGTTGGTCTCTTTAAGTGCAATCTCCGCCTGACGGCGTTCGGTAATATCCTGATATAGCGCAAAGAAGCCTAGAATGGCCTGGCTGTCACCAAAGTGCGGCGTGTAAGTGACCAGCATATAGCGCATGGCCTCGTTGACCCGCAGCGAGACTTCAAAGCTGACTCGCTCACCGTTAAGCGCGCGGTTAACCCAGGGGGCACGCTCCTCTGCCTGTTTTATCGGCAGCACGTCTTCAAAGCGGCGACCAATAACGGCGTTACGGTCAATATTGAACGCCTGCTCGTAGGCGCGGTTGGTAAATAGGTAACGGCACTCTTTGTCGAAGTAGGCAATCAGCGCGGGCACGTTGTCGGTGTAGATACGAATATTGTTTTCCGAGCGAATCAGCGCCTCTTCGATACGCTTCTGCTGGGTAATATCCTGATAGGTATACACAAAGCCGCCGCCCGGCATCGGGTTACCCTGTACCTCAAGCACGCTGCCATCCTGGCGGTAGCGCACGTAGCGGTGGGGTTGGCCTTCGCGGATATTGTCGAGCAGTAGCTGCACGTGCTCTTCCGGGTCACCGGGGCCATACTCGCCGTTGTGGGCGTTGTAGCGGAAAATGCGATCAATGGGCGCACCCACGCGAATCAAATGGTCAGGGAAGCGGAAGAGTTCCAGATAGCGCTGGTTCCAGACCACCAGGCGCAGGTTCTGGTCGACCACGCTGATACCCTGGTTAATGTTTTCAATGGTGGCCTGGAGCAGCGCCCGGTTGAACTCCAATACCTGTGAGGCCTCATCGACAATCGAAATGACATCCGAGATACCGATGCCGCGCCCTTGAAGCGCCGAGTTAACCACGATACGTGCCGATGAAGCGCCCAGCACCGAGGCCAGAAAGCGCTCTGTGAACTGGATAATATCGATTGAGGCGCGGGTGCCGTCATCCAGCGGTTTACCCACCCGACGGGCGTAGTCTTCAAAGGCGCGATCCACCTGACCCGCGCCTAGAAAGCGCTCGCAGAGGACTTTTAAATCGCCAACGGTAGTCGCCCCGGTCCAAGGGCGGTTAACCGAGGTTTGACGTGTCTCCACGCTATCGACAAACAGCGAGGCCTGAATCCGCTCCACCACCCGCTGCGAAGTGACCTGGGAAACAAAAATGTAGCAGAACAGGTTAACCCCGAGGGAGAGCATGACACCGTGGGTAAAGCTGTCGCCCAAGTTGAGGCCGAACAGCGTCGTGGGCGATAGCCAGTTAAGCCCCAGCGGGCCACCGTCAAGCCAAACGGAGGGCAGTACGCCCGCGTTGATCATCGCCGGCATCAGCAGGCTATAGGCCCAAATGGCGAAGCCCGCATTCATACCGACAATCACCCCAAGCCGGTTGCCGCGCTTCCAGTAGAGCCCGCCAATCAGCGCCGGGGCGAACTGAGCAGCGGCGGCGAACGAGAGCATGCCAATCGAGGCCAGCGAGGTGAATTCGGCAATCAACTGATAGAAGCCGTAGGCCATGGCCAGTACGGCAACGATGGTTAAGCGCCGTGCGCGCAGCACCAAACGTCCATAATCCCGGGCTTTGGTATCAAACCAGCGCAGCCGGAATAGCGCCGGGATCACGATTTCGTTGGAGATCATGATCGACACCGCTACGGCGGCAACAATCACCATGCCCGTTGCCGCCGAGAAGCCACCGATAAAGGTAAGCAGCGTTAGCCACTGATGGCCTGAGGCCATCGATAGCGCCAACACATAGGTGTCGGGCTCTACGCCGCTTTCGGAAAACAGCAGCAGACCAGCGGCGGCGAGCGGCACCACAAAAAAGGCAATCGCCAGCAGGTAGAGCGGGAACAGCCAGCGTGCTTTGGTGGCGTCGTCAGGGTGAATATTCTCCACTACCGCCACATGGAACTGGCGGGGCAGGCACAGAATCGCCAGCATCGCCAGCAGCGTTTGTGCCCAGAAGCTCTGGCCAAAATCCTGGTTGGCCAACTGGCGCTGGAGCTCAAGCTGACTTTCGGCGTGCCCCATCAGCTCACCCAGGCCATCAAACATGCCCCAGGTGACAAAGGCGCCGAGTATTACGAAGGCCAGCAGTTTGACCAGCGATTCGAACGCCACTGCGTGGATTAAGCCTTCATGGTGTTCGGTGGCGTCGGTGTGGCGAGTGCCGAAGAGAATCGCGAAAATTGCCATCACAATCGCCACATAGAAGGCCGTATCGCCAAATAGCGGCGTATGGGTCACATCGGTGGCATCGGTGAGTACGCTAAAAGTCGTGGAAACTGCTTTTAGCTGTAGGGCAATGTAGGGCAGGGTGCCGACGAGTGCGACCAGGCTGGCAAAGGCAGCCAGCGACTGGGTTTTGCCGTAGCGGGAGGCAATAAAATCAGCAATGGAGGTAACGTTTTGGTGCTTGGCGACGCGGATCATTTTGGCCAACACCGGCCAGAAGAGCAGAAATGTCAAAATCGGCCCGACGAAGATGCTCGCAAATGACCAGCCCGCGGTGGCGGCTTGGCCAACCGCGCCGTAAAACGTCCACGAGGTGCAGTAAATGGCCAGCGCCAGGCTATAGATGATCGGGCGCCGACGGGTGGCGCCATGGGTGCGTGCACGGCGATCACCGTACCAAGCGATGCCGAATAGAACGGCAATGTAGAGTAGCGAAACCGCTACCAGTAGCCCGCCGTGAAACATGCCTTTCTCCCCGCCAGAGTTTGCGACCCGCTAATCGTTCACTAATAAAAAAGGCTTTATTCTAGGCGAAATGGAGGGGTCTATACGACCATTCCAGCGGCTTGTTTATACCACGGGCTTTTTATTTATCTATTTATTTGGTTATGTGCAAACGTTGTTGAGCAGCGGTGATGTTTCGCGCAGCGTGCGAATCTCTTCCAGAATCGGTTCGCGGGTCTCTTCATCCAGCGGTACCAACTCGCGGTTATCGCAATTGAGTAAGTAGGGCTGAGTGATCAAAATATCGGTGTGGTGGCGTTCAAACTGATAAAGGATAAATTCTGCCAAGCGGGCGCCACCCTGCTCACTCATGCGAATATTGTCACTGTCGATCATGCTGAACTTGGTGGTCATGGGAATGGCAAAAGTCCATGGACGCCATACCGCCGTGCCACTTTCGGTGGAAATGACCGTCGCGGTCTCAGGAAGCTGCGCCTGCTTATGCTCAAACCAGCTGTACTCGACCTGGATTTGATAACCCAGCATGCCCAGCCCCCCACACACCGGTACTATCCACTTGGGCAAACGTTTGCCGCTTAAAGCGCGCAGTGTCAGGCCAATCCCGGCGGCTGCCAGGCCTGCAAAAACGGCGGCGATCAAATGCCATATCATAAAATATCCTTTCAAAAAGCCGTTTATAAAAGCTATCTATAAAAGCCATCGGGCCTCCCTAAGGAAGCCCGATGGTAAGGTCACTCCTAAGCGACATCACAACAGTGCGATAAGCCGCCCGGATGGATTATGACTTAATGGTCGATCGCCATACCAGCACCTTTCGGGTAGCGAACGCTTTCCACCAGATCCTGAATTTCCTGCGGCGGTGCAGCGGTCACTCTGGAGACTGCGAAGGCAACGGCGAAGTTGATCATCGCGCCTACGGCACCGAAGGAGAGCGGCGAAATACCGAAGATCCAGTTATCCGGCGTGTTGGCCAGCGTGTTGGTATCGGGAATAAAGAACCAGCCCAGGTAAGTGAAGATGTACAGCAGCGTACAAATCAAGCCTGCCAACATACCGGCAATCGCACCTGAGTTGTTCATCCGCTTGGAGAAGATGCCCATCATCAGTGCTGGGAAGAGCGAAGCACCGGCGATACCAAAGGCCAACGCCACCGTTTGTGCTGCAAATCCTGGCGGATTAAGCCCCAGGTAGGTGGCCAGTAGTATCGCGCCACCCATGGAGATTCGCGCTGCCAACATCTCGCCTTTTTCGGTGATCTTGGGGTTGATCATTGTTTTGATCAAATCGTGACTGATCGCAGAAGAAATTGCCAACAGCAAGCCTGCTGCGGTAGAGAGTGCCGCCGCAATACCACCGGCTGCGATCAAACCAATAACCCAGCCGGGAAGATTGGCAATCTCCGGGTTGGCGAGTACCAGGATATCGTTATTAACGGTCAGTTCGTTGCCTTCCCAGCCACGATCAGAGTAGTCGGCAGCATCATTATACATCTGAATACGGCCGTCGTTGTTGAGATCGTTGTAGCTGATCAGGCCCGTTTCTTCCCATGTGCGAACCCAGTCTGGGCGCTCTTCGTAGAGAATCGGGTTTCGCGCAGCCTCTTCGTAGTTCTCGACTTGCCCCGCCATCTCGGGGTAGACGGTGGTTGCCAGGTTCAAGCGAGCCATCGAACCAACGGCGGGTGCGGTTAGGTAGAGCAGGGCGATGAACACCAGTGCCCAACCGGCAGACCAACGCGCATCGGCGACTTTCGGTACCGTGAAGAAGCGAATGATAACGTGGGGTAGGCCGGCAGTACCGACCATCAGCGACAGGGTGAATAGCACCATGTTGAGCTTGTTGTCCACATCGGCCGTGTAGTCGCGGAAGCCCAGCGCGCTCACCACGTCATCCAATTTAGCCAACAGCGGAATCCCGGATTCAGTATGTGTGCTGAACATACCGAACATCGGAATCGGGTTGCCGGTCAATTGGAAGGCAATAAACACGGCTGGGATGGTGTAAGCGATGATCAAAACAATGTACTGCGCCACCTGGGTGTAGGTGATGCCCTTCATGCCGCCGAATACGGCGTAGAGGAAAACGATCAACGCGGCTAACCAGATACCCCAGGTATTGCTCACTTCAAGGAAGCGCGAGAACGCCACGCCCGCACCGGTCATCTGGCCGATAACGTAGGTAACCGATGCCACAATCAAGCACACGATCGCCACCAGGCGAGCGGTGTTGCTGTAGAAGCGGTCGCCAATGAAGTCAGGCACGGTGAACTTGCCAAACTTACGCAGGTAAGGGGCTAACAGCATCGCCAGGATAACGTAGCCACCGGTCCAACCCATCAGGAAGGTGGAGTTGGCGTAGCCACCCGAGGCCAGCAGACCCGCCATGGAAATAAACGACGCCGCTGACATCCAGTCGGCCGCGGTGGCCATACCGTTGGTGATGGGGTGTACCCCACCACCTGCGACATAGAAGTCTTTCGTTGAGCCGGCGCGCGCCCAAATCGCAATGCCTATATATAAGGCAAAGGAGGCGCCGACGAACAGTAAGTTAATTGCAAACTGGCTCATACCGGCTTACTCCCCAAGGCCAAATTTTTGATCGAGCTTGTTCATCTTCCAGGCGTAGAAGAAGATCAGCACGATAAACGTTAGGATTGAGCCCTGTTGTGCAAACCAGAAGCCAAGATCAGTGCCGCCAACCGGGATACCGGCGAGCAGCGGGCGGAAGAGGATAGCGCATCCGTAAGAAACAAATGCCCAAACGGCCAGGCATCCGAAAATTAAGCGGACGTTTGCTTTCCAGTATTCAGCAGCATTGGTTTTGTCGTCTGCCATTGTGTTGCTCTCCACTTGTGATTTTTAAGGTTGGGAAAGTTCACGAGGAATAGCGTGTGACCCATCAGGGCAATCGCACGTCTAAAGCCACTCAATCGTTAGGAGTGGTGAGCCAGTTCCTGTTGGCACGTCACCTTATTATTCGATATGCAATGTCGAGTTAGTTAGTGACGTGCGATTACCCTGCATGACTCATTGTTAATACTGGGCAATAAACGTCAAAAAATAAATCCCAGACTTTGGTATCAATAAACATCGAAATGACTGTTCATGAACTGCATGCTATTGAAAATATGAGTTTTTAGGCGCTGTTTAAGCGAAATTTGAAGGCGTTTGCAGAGCTATGGGACGATAGTCTAGTGAGCAAATTAAAGCCGTTATTGGCTACTTTAAATAGATGCGTTGAGTTTTGCGTGAAGAATGGTTAGCAAAAGCCAATACTTTGGTCGTGTATCAAAAGTCGCTTCGACTTTAGCGTGATAGCTAAAGGTATAACAACGTTCTACTTGCTACTTGGGAAGTGAATCCTTTATACCCGTACAGCCACCTTCATATAATAATCGACAATCTCTTTTGAAGCGCTGGAGTGACGCCTTCGATATGAATCAGTATCAAGCAGTGCCATTTTTAATACGACTTACATACTCTTTAGTTCGCCTTTAGTTGAACGAGGTTAAACCCCATGGTCGATGTGGATCTATCCCAGCTGCCGTTTACGCTTCTTGACGATGAGGGGCGTGACCACATTCGCCGTGGCATTGATCTTGCCTATTTTGATCGTGACGAAATCATTTTAGAGACTGGCCAAGCGGGGGAGTTTGTCTTTCTGATTCATAAAGGCGAAGTGGCTGAAATCGATCCGACGCTACCCTCGTCCACCTCACGTATTGGCCACTACACGGCGGGGGATCTGTTTGGCGCGATCAGTATTCTCAATGGTAAAAGCCGCTATCGGTTCAAGGCTGAACAGGAGTGCCTATGTTATCTACTGCCGAAGGCGCTGTTTCAGCAACTGTGTCGCCACTATCCCGATTTCAGCAATTTCTTTCGCCAGTCGCTGACCCATAAGGCTCGCCTGCTAACCGAAAAGCGTGCTGAGGGAGGCGTCACCATGGCGGGCTTTATGCTGGCCAAGGTGAGCGAGTGTATGCGTGAGCCGCTGCTGATGGCGGCGGCGACCGATATTGCCAGCGCGGTAAAACAGCTCAACGAGAGCCACGCCGACAGCCTGCTGGTAGAGACCCAGGACACGCTGGGCATGGTAACCAAAACCGATCTGCTCAACGCATTAGTGTTGAAAGGCAGCGCAGTAACGTCAGCAGTGGATGAAGTCGCCCACTTTAACTTGGTGACCGCCGCGCCGGATCAGTACTTATTTGAAGTATTGGTACTGATGACCCGCCATAAAGTGGCACGGGTGGTGGTGATGGAGCAAAACGCCTTGAAGGGCGTTGTCGAGCTCACCGATGTGCTTAGCTTCTTCTCAAGTCGCAGCTATGTGGTGAGCCTGCAGGTAGAGCAAGCCAGCAGTTTAGAGGCGCTTTCGGCAGCCAGTCAGCGTACGCCGGAACTGGTCAAGGCGCTGATGGCCCAGGGCGTTAAGCTGCGCTTTGCGATGGATCTGCTTGCCGCGCTGAATGGCCGCATTATAAGCAAGGCCTGGGAGTTCACCATTGCTGAGCGCTATCAGGAGCAGAGCTGCATGATGGTGATGGGCAGCGAAGGGCGCGGTGAGCAGATTCTCAAAACGGATCAGGATAACGGCTTGATCCTGGCCGACGACGCCCAGTGGCCTGATCTGGCAAGCCATATGCAGACGCTCACCAATACGCTGATTCAACTGGGCTACCCACCGTGTCCGGGCAATATTATGGTGTCGAATCCTGAGTGGGTGGCCACGGTATCGCAGTGGAAGGGCAATATTGCCAAGTGGGCCAGGGAGCGGGATGGCGATAGCCTGATGAAGCTGGCGATTATGCTTGATGCCCATGCTGTTGCGGGCAACCCTCACTTGCTTGAGAGCGTCCGTAATGAACTGTTCGATCGCTGCTCGGGGGATGAGCTGCTGCTCTCCTATTTTGCCCGTACGGCGCTGCGTTTCTCGACGCCGCTAACGCTGTTTGGCTCGTTGAAAAAGCCCCAACACGGCATCGATATCAAGAAAGGCGGTATTTTTCCGATTGTACACGGCGTACGTACCATGGCGCTTGAGCGTCGGATTAAAGCCACCTCAACCTTTGACCGCTTGGATGCACTGGCAGCCGATGGTCGCCTGGATCGTCGTTTTGCAGAGGATTTGGGGGAGGCGTTAGCGCTGTTTTCCGAGCTGCGCCTCAAACAGCAGCTAGCGGCGCTGGAGACACCTGGCGGTGCTCAAGAAGCGAATGGCCAAAACAGCAGTCGCGCTAATCGCGTTGTAGTGCAAAACCTCTCTTCCCTGGAGCGCGATCTACTGCGCGAAGCGATGCATATTGTCAAAGACTTTAAGCAGCGGCTTTCTCACCGTTATCATTTGGAGTATTCGTGAGCGGAATGCGGTTATTGGATCGACACGTGCCGCTCTTCAGCGGCTCGCTGCGCACGCTGCTAAGGCGTGAAAGCGACCGGCGTCGCTGTGCAGACTCCCCCTATGCCTGGCTGTTTCAGCCCTATATGGGCGAGGAGTTGGTGGCACTTGCCTGCACTGTAACGCCCTCACCATCATCGCCGGTGATTAGCTTGGCGGCGGTGGTGCTTAGCCAGCAACAGGTGCATACCAGCCGTGCTTTTGTAATCACGCTTGGTTGTATGAAGCAGCCCGAGAGCAAGATGCTGCGCCGTCATCACTTGCTGTGCGAGGCCGGGGCGGTGCTGCCACCAAACGGGGATAACTTGAACGCATTAGTTGAATTTATCGGTAATCGACCCATTGTTGGCTGGCAGTTAGAGAAGCGCATTGGGGCTTTAAATGCGCTGCTCAGTAAACGGCTGAATTTTGCACTACCCAACGCCCAGGTCGATGTGGCGAGACTGCATCAGCGCCAGTTGCGGCGTTTGCATCCGGAGGTAGAGGCACCCAGTAGTTTTGCCCAGGCGTTAGCGTGCTGGCAAGTGCCCGCCATGGGCGTGCAGAGTGTACTTGGAGAGGCCACCGCCAGCGCCCTGCTGTATATGCGCCTGCAGCGCGTTATGGCACAGGTGGCTTAGTAGTCTCCTTCTTGGTGGCGAGGGCAGCTTTCCGCGAGGGCGCTGTGAACCCTTCCCTGGGCGCTACTTTTGTCATCTGACCGCCATGGATGGCGGAAATGCCGGAATTGTCTGGAATATTTTCCGGCCATGACAAAAGACCCTCGCTCCAACCTACCCTCGCACCGCGTTATGGTGCAGCGGCCAAAATAGTCATTTTCAATTGCGATATCTTGGGCGGTTACGTGTGATTAGTTGGGTCATGCGATGAGTATTGTTAGAATGTCGGCAATATTCTCTCTTTAGCGCCTTTCACTATTGGCAGTGCTTATTTCATGCAATCCCTAGATTATTTCGAACCGCATTTCGACGCACCCGATGTTGCTTCTGCAGCTTCTCCAGACGCTGAACTAGCTGATGCGAAGCAGAAGCGTGAATTTAATAAGCTGCAAAAGCGTCTGCGCCGGGAAGTGGGCAATGCGATTATTGATTACCAAATGATCAATGAAGGCGATCGCGTGATGGTGTGCCTCTCCGGTGGCAAGGACAGCTACACCATGCTGGAGATTTTGCGCAATTTGCAGCGCAATGCGCCGGTCAATTTTTCGCTGGTGGCGGTCAACCTTGACCAGAAGCAGCCGGGTTTTCCCGAACACGTGCTGCCCGCGTATCTGGATAAGCAGGGCGTGGAGTACCACATCGTTGAGCGCGATACCTACTCGGTGGTGAAGGAGAAAACTCCAGAAGGTAAAACCACCTGCGCGCTCTGTTCTCGACTGCGCCGCGGCTCGCTGTATGGCTTTGCCGAAGAGATCGGCGCCAATAAGATTGCTCTGGGGCACCACCGGGAAGATATTCTCGAAACGCTATTTCTCAATATGTTCTTTGGCGGCAACCTGAAAGCCATGCCGCCCAAGCTGCTATCCGATGATGGGAAAAATATCGTTATTCGGCCGTTGGCCTACTGCAAAGAGGCGGACATCGCCGAGTTCTCGCGGCTGATGGCGTTCCCAATCATCCCCTGCAACCTGTGTGGCTCCCAGCCCAATATGCAGCGTCAGGTGGTTAAAGAGATGCTCGCCGAGTGGGACAAAAAGTTCCCTGGCCGCCTGGAGAGCATGTTCAAAGCGGTCACTAACATTGCCCCTTCCCAGTTGGCAGACCGTAGCCTGTTCGATTTTGCAGGCCTGGAAGCCAAGCAGGCAGAGCTACTGGCAGGGCGCATCCAGGCCTTCAACGTCAGCTAACCGTTTGCTCCTCCTCTTCGGCGAGAGTGATCAAGCGCGGCATATCGAGAATGTTGACCTCCCGCCCGGAGACCGCCACCACGCTCTGTTGCTGAAAGCGGCTTAGAATGCGGCTGACGGTTTCCACCGCTAAGCCCAGGTAGTTACCGATATCGGCTCTGGGCATTGAGAGGCGAAAGCTGTAAGGCGAGTAGCCCCGGCGACGAAAACGATCCGAGAGAGTAATCAGAAAGGTGGCCAGACGTTGGTCGGCGGTTTTGCGCGAGAGTAGGCGCATCATGCGGCGGTCATCGCGCAACTCTTTGCTCATGCTGCGATAGAGCTGGCCGCGCAGTTCGGGCAACTCTTCAGAGAGCAGATCCAGGCGGTCGAAGGGAATCTCGCAGACGGTGGTGGTTTCCAGAGCGATAACGCTCCCGGGGTAGTGCTCTTCGTCAATGCCATCCAGCCCCACCAGTTCACTGGGCAGGTAGAAATTGGTCAGTTGCTCGCTGCCGTTGCCCTCAGCACTGGTCTGTTTCAAGCTGCCCGAACGAACGGCATAAACGCTGGTAAAGGGATCCCCCTGGCGAAACAGTGGCTCGCCTTTTTTTAGCGGCGCACGGCGGCGAATAATCGCATCGAACTGCCCCATATCGTCCAGCTCAAGGGCAAGCGGCAGGCACAGCGAGCTAAGGCTGCAGGTTTGGCAGCGCGCTTCGTGGAGTAGCGAGCGCCGGCTGCTCATGGGTTCCAACATACGATGCTCCTTGAGTGGGCCAGGGTAAAATTAGTAAATTCTTACTTATGGTAGTGGCGTTAGCATGCCTGCAATAAGATGATTAAACAATCTTAGAGTAGCGTTGTCCCGTTTGCCCAGAAAGATGGGCATCGAACGCCATGGCTAGATGGCGAATCAGCAGCCGCCCCATGGGCGTGGCATTAAGTTGGTCACCACTACGGGTCATTAGGCCATCTTGCTCGGCACTCTGTAAACGTTCCAGCGCGGGTGCAAAATAGCGGGGGGCATCAATGTTCCAGCGCTGGCTGACCGCAGCAAGATCAATGCCCATATCGCACATCAGCCGCTCAATCACATCCCGGCGGATGAGGTCGTCGTCGCTTAGCCGCACGCCGCGTACGGTGGCGAGCTGGCCCTGATCCAACGCCGCTTCGTAGCGGGCCAGGTCGCCAGGGTTCTGTGCATAGACGTCATCAATGCGCGAAATAGCCGATACGCCAAGCCCAATTAAATCGCACTGAGCATGGCTGGAGTAGCCTTGAAAATTGCGCTGTAGCGAACCTTCGCGCTGGGCAATGGCGAGGCTATCATCAGGCCGGGCAAAGTGATCCATGCCGATATGCACGTAGCCTGCCGCGGTGAGCATTTCAATGGTGGTGCGCAGAATCGCCAGTTTCTCTTCGCCACCCGGCAAGTCATCGACATTGATACGCCGCTGGGGGGCAAAGCGCTCCGGCATATGGGCATAATTAAACACTGAGAGACGCGCGGGATTGAGCTCAATCACCTGGCGCAGCGTATTCGCAAAGCTCTTTTCGGTCTGAAACGGTAAACCGTAAATAAGATCGAGATTGAGCGAACGAAATCCCAGGCGATGGGCTTCATCCATCAGCGTTTCGGTGAGTACCCGAGGCTGGATTCGGTTAATCGCTTTCTGCACCAGCGGGCTCAAATCCTGTACCCCCAGGCTGATGCGATTAAAACCGAGGGATTCGAGATGACGCAGGGTGAATACATCCGCTTCGCGAGGGTCTATTTCAATCGCGTAATCGCGGTCAGTGGCCGAAGAGAGGCCAAAGCGGGCATCCAAGCGATCGATCAGATCGCCCATCTGATTCAAATTGAGAAACGTTGGCGTACCGCCGCCCCAATGCAACTGCTCCACTGGCCGCGATGTATCCAGGTGGCGGGCGGTCAGTACCATTTCACGGTCAAGCCGGGATATATAGGGCTCGGCCAGAGCAGTGTTCTTGGTGGCGATTTTGTTACACGCGCAGTAGAAGCAGATCTTGCGGCAGAAAGGCACGTGCACATACAGCGAGAGTGAACGCTTACTGGCATTGCTACGCTCCAGCGCCTGGGTCTGGTCGTCAGGCGTAAACTGGTCGTGAAACGACAGTGCCGTGGGGTAGGAAGTGTAGCGCGGGCCGCTAGTGTCGTAGCGGCGCAGCAAAGCTTCATCCCACACCGGCTGCAGGGGGGCGGCGGCTGCCGCAGGTGCAATGGGCAAGGCAGCGGGGGCATGAACGGGCATGAAAGGACGCTCCGACGTTAGGAAATGCCGCTAGCCTAACCCGCAGAGCGGGGGTAAATGTTGAGCTACGTCATGCTAATGGAGGTTGTGTACGGTGAGTGACCAGAGCTGCCACAGCGCAAAAGCGATAATTGTCAGCGCTGCCACACTGCGCGTTGCCGGGTGACGTATCAAATGGCTGAGTTGGCGGGCAGCGAGGCCAGTGGCAAGTAGTGCAGGCAGGGTGCCCAGCCCAAAGGCGCCCATGAGTAGCGCGCCCTGCAGCGGGTCGGCAATCGCCAGGCTCCATGCCAGCATGGAGTAGACCAGCCCGCAGGGTAGCCAGCCCCAAATGGCCCCCAGGGCAAAGGCTTGGGGAAGATGCACCACCGGCATTAAGCGCCGCCCCACAGGCTCGATAAAACGCCATAGGCGGCGGCCAACGGCTTCGATCTTGAGCAGCCCCTTCCACCAGTTGGCGATATACAGTGCCATTAATATCAGCATCAGCGCGGCAAACACCTGAAGTAGCAGGCGTGCCGTAGCAGAAAGGGAAAACAGCGTGCCTAGCAGTGCCACCAGCGCGCCTGCGCTCATATAGCTAATAATACGGCCTGCATTGTAGCTGAGCAGCAGGCCCCCCATGCGCGCTGGATGGCGCATGCTGGGGGGCACGGCAAAGGTGAGCGCGCTCATAATGCCGCCGCACATGCCAATGCAGTGGGCGCCGCCCATCAAGCCAAATACAAACGCCGCCACGAGCGGCGGCAGATCAAGCCCTGTCGGATTCATGGCCGTGGCTCTTGGTCGTCGGGTGTCTCTCTCGCTGCTGTTTCAGAGCGCTTCGCCTGCTGACGCTGGCGGCGCTGCTCAGGGCTGAGGTCGTTCTCATCCTCATCAAACAGAATACGGTGTGCCGGCCCTTCCAGGTCGTCGAACTGATCATTCTTCACCGCCCAGAAAAACGCCCAGACGGCGAGGCCGAGTAGGATTAGCGAAAGCGGAATAAGCAGATACAGAATCGTCATGCGGTTACCGGTGTTGAAGTGCCAAGCGATGGTACAGGCTGGGGGTGCCAGCGTGACAGTCGCAGGGCATTACCGACGACTACCAGCGAGCTAAGCGACATTCCAATCGCGGCTAGCCAGGGCGGTACCAACCCCATCGCCGCCAGCGGCAGCGCCGAAAAGTTGTAGCACACTGACCAAATCATGTTCTGGCGCATGATACGCCTCGTCGCCCGGGAAATCTCGATGGCCTCAAAAACCCGCATCAGGCGAGGGCTGAGCAATACCGCATCGGCGCGGGTGCGGGCTAGGTCAGTTGCGCCATTCATGGCAATGGCCACATCGGCACCGGCTAACACCGGTACGTCGTTAATGCCATCGCCTATCATCACCACGGTTTCGCCTTCGGCTTGAAGCGCTTTCATCCGGGCCAGCTTGCCCTCTGGACTGACTCCCGCGTGCCAGGTGGTGATATTTAGCTGGTCGGCTAGGCTTTCCACTGCATCCTGGGTATCGCCGGAGAGTAGTTCCACGCTTAAGCCCTGGGCCTGGAGGGCGTTGATTGTATCGGCAGCGTCGTCGCGAACGCCGTCGTGCAGGCCAAACCAGGCACGGGGTTCGCCGTTTTCGCTAAGGAGCAGCCACTGGCCCTTGGCGGGTGCCGCTATAACGTCATCCGCTTTACTATCCAGTGCGCTATCTATTGCAAACCTGGGCTTGCCCAACCGCCAACGAGCACCGTTTAAGTTCCCTTCGAGCCCTTGCCCGGTGTGGCTGTGAATATTTTTGGCTTGCAGCGTGGCATCCCGGAATGGCCGAAAGGCGCGGGCGATGGGGTGTTCTGAGTGGGCTTCAAGGGCGGCGGCAATGGCCCGTGCACGCTCAGCGGTGAGATCGCCAAGAGGCTGGGTTTGGGTCAGGTGCATCTCGCCGCGGGTGAGGGTGCCGGTTTTATCGAAAATCACCCGAGTCACGTTGGAGAGCGTCTCCATGGCATCGGCGCGGGTGATCAATACGCCGCGCTTACGCAGTTGGCCGTGACCTGCGGTCAGTGCTGCTGGGGTGGCCAGCGCCAGCGCGCAGGGGCAGGTTACCACCAGCACCGAAAGTAGCACCCAGAGCATCCGCGAGGGGTCGATAAACCACCAGGCGATAGTCACGCAGGCTGTGACCACTAGCAGGCGCAGAACGAATAGGTGCGCCATACGCGCAGCCATCTGGGCAAGCCTAGGGCGGCTGGCAAAGGCCCGGTCGGTAAGATCGACGATACCCGCGACACGGGCATCGCGCCCGGCGTGGGTCACCCTGATTACCAGCGGGTTTTCCATGTTTTGGCTCCCGCCGGTAATGGGGTCGCCCACGCGCCGGGTGATTGGCAGGTATTCGCCGGTCAGCATCGATTCATCCAGGCTCGATTCACCCTCCTCAATGATGCCATCGGCTGGCACGCCGTGGCCGGGCTTGATCAATACACGGTCACCTGGAGCGAGTTCGCTGGCGGGCAGAATACGCTCGCTGCCATCGCTTTCCAGGCGCGTGGCCGAAATCGGCAGCACGCCGCTGAGTGCGTTGCCGCTATGACCACTGCGGCGTCTAGCGCGGCCTTCCACGTAGCGGCCAAACAGCAAAAAGAAGGTGAACATGGCCACCGAGTCAAAATAGACCTCGCCGACGTTGAATAACACGGCATAACTGCTGGCAAGATAAGCCCCACCAATCGCCAGCGATACCGGTACATCCATACCCAGCACGCCGGTGCGCAGGTCGCGCAGGGCGTTGCGGAAAAACGGCTGGGCGGAGAAAAACACCACTGGCGTGGCTAGCGCAAAGGAGAGCCAGTGAAACAGTGCGTAGAAGTCGTCGCTGATCTCACCGGGGCCGGAGACATAGATCGGGATCGAGAACATCATTACCTGCATCATGCCGACGGCGGCGATAATCAGCCGTCGCACGTTCATACGCTCTTCGTGCTGCAGGCGCGCCTGGGCCTGATCGGGCTCGTAGGGCTGGGCTTCATAACCAATGGCGGCCAGTTCGGCCAGCAGTTGCGAGAGTTTCAACTGCTGGGGATCCCAGCTCACCCGCAGGCGGTGGTGGGTCAAGTTTACCGCGCTGGAGGCAATGCCTGTTAAGGCGTTCAGGCGGTGCTCAATCAGCCAGGCGCAGGCGGCGCAGGTGATGCCTTCAATGGCGAGGGTGGCTTTTACATTTCCCTCATCGCCATCGGGGTGGACAAACTGCGCCTGCAGGCCGGGATCGTCAAATACCGACCAGGTGTCAGCCTTGGCTGTCTGGCGCTCATCCGGACGTTCGGGCAGTTCGGTGCGGTAGCGGTAGTAACTTTCTAAACCACCGTCGACGATGGCATGAGCCACTGCCTCGCAGCCAGGGCAGCAGAGCGGATGGGCATGATCATCAAGGGTAATCGACCAGGGAGCCCCAGCGGGCACCGGGTTACCACAGTGATAGCAGGGCGCAGGAGTCGTTACATCCGTTACATCGCTCATTCGCTTTCTGTACGCCCTCCTGGCAGTAGCGCGACGCTGTTTTCATCGGGGAACGTAGCCTCACCGGTAAGGCGCCAATCGGCATTTTCCAGCGCGGGTTGAATCTGTAGATACCAGCGGTAACGCAGGTTGTCAGGGCCTTGGGTGATATAGCGCCCATCGCGGACATGCTCAAGTACAAAGGATTGATCACGGTCATCTTCGGTCGGGAAGATAAGATCTAAATAAAGTCTGTCCGGTCGCGCATCGCCGCTTAAATCAATCACAATGTCGCTGGTAAGCGGATCAAGGCGTAAATCTGCGCTTAGGTTTAACTCTCGGGCACGGTCTTGCTTGGCAAGTACCATATTGATGGCTTTACCATGCTTGTAATAATCCTCCTGAACAACCATGCCATCGAAGCTCTTAACCGACATAACGGCAAAAGTAATACTAAACATAATGGACGAGAGCAGAATGCCGATTAAAAACCACGGCCAAAACTGTTTATACCAAGGCGTCACCTTATCGCCGGAAGGTAGGGATGACATAGTTGCTTATCTCCTAATGTTGCCCAGGAAGCTGGTCTCGCGCTCAAGGCGAATATCCGCATCCTGCTGAGCCTGCAGCGTGAATACAATGGGGTGGCTGGGTTGCTGTAAATCGTCGGGGTTGGCGGTCACAGTGACCACTTTCAAGCGCGACTCCCCCGCGGGTACGCTAATCGTACTGCTATCCAGGGTTAAATTGGGCAGTCCGGCAACGCTGAGCTGATAGACGTGGTCTTGATCATCCAGGTTGCGGATAGTCAGGCTGAACACATTGCTAATTTGGCCGTCTCGAGTCATTTGGTAAAGCTGGGTACGCTCGCGTTCGGCCTCAAAATCTAGTGGCATGCGGTCGTTAACAGCCCAGACAAAGGTACCGATCATTACCAAAAGGGCTGCAAAGTACGCCAGTAAGCGAGGCCGCAAAATATGGCTCTTTTTACCCTCAAGGGCGTTTTCGGTGGTGTAACGCACCAAGCCTCGTGGGTAGCCCATTTTATCCATCACGCTATCGCAGGCATCGATACAGGCGGCGCAGGTAATGCACTCGTACTGCAGCCCATCGCGGATATCAATGCCGGTAGGGCAGACCTGCACGCAAAGATCGCAGTCGATACAGTCACCATAGCCAGCCTCGCGGGCTTCTAAATGGCTTAGGCTTTTTTTGCGATGGCCACGGGGTTCGCCACGTGATTCATCGTAGGAGACGATCAATGTATCGCGGTCAAACATGACCGACTGGAAACGCGCATAGGGGCACATATAGATGCACACCTGTTCGCGCAGCCAACCAGCGTTGAGGTAAGTAAATACCAGGAAAAAACCCACCCAGAAGTAAGACCAGCCGTGAGCTTCAAGGGTGGGAAGCTCTGTCACTAAATCGCGAATCGGCGTGAAGTAACCCACAAAGGTAATGCCGGTGGCGAGGGCAATGAGCAGCCAGGCCGTGTGTTTAGCCCCTTTGCGCCAAGCTTTGTCGGCGGTCATCGGTTGGTTATCGAGTTTAATGCGCCGATTGCGCGAACCCTCAATACGGTGTTCAAGCCAAATGAATAGAAACGTCCAAACGCTTTGCGGGCAGGTATAGCCACACCATACGCGGCCAGCAAACACGGTAATAAAAAACAGCCCAAAGGCACAGATAATCAGCAGCCACGACAGCAGGATGAACTCCTGAGGATAAAAGGTGGCGCTAAAAATATGGAATTCACGGTTAGGCAAGTCAAATAGAATTAACGGCCGATCACCGATGTTAATCCACGGTAAGAGAAAAAATGCCAGCATTAACGCCCAGTTGGCACTGCGCCGTAGCTTCTGGAAGACACCCTTAATTTCGCGCACGTAAATGTGGCGACGCTTGGCGTACATTTCTTGGGTAACCGTGTCAGAGGGGGCATGATGCCCCACCGGGTTCGGCGTGACGTCTTGGCTTGGTATCTTTTCCATGGCGATATTTCCCGGCTCAGAAGGCAGGAGAGATGGCACCCTTCCATTAAATGAATTGCTCAGTTAAACGAGGTGCTTGGTAAAATTTTAGTGCTTAGTTAATTTTGATGCTTAGTCGGTCTTAGGTGCTTAGTCGGTCTTAGGTGCTAAGGTGTTTCGCTAATATTGTATCGGGTTGGGTATAAAGAAAGGGTGCGGTTTGGAGCCGCACCCTTGCTTGGTTAGCGTTACTGACGGTTGCCGCTATCAGCGGGCAATCAGTCCGCCAGGCGCAGGCTATACACGTAGGCGGCGACCAGATGAACGCGCTCTTCACCAATATAAGCCGCTTGCGCAGGCATATGACCATTACGGCCGTTACGCAGCGTTTGACGAATAGAGTCACCGACATCCTGGCCGGGTGCCAGATAAAGCCAAGTGTTATCGGTCAGGTTGGGTGCGCCAAGAGCCGTATTACCCGTGCCGCTGGGGCCGTGGCAGGCTGCACACACCGCACCGAAGGTGCTTTCGCCGCTCGCCGCGCGTTCAGCATCGTGCTCTTCATCAGAAAGCGACAGAACATACTGCGTCAGGTTCTCAATATTCTCCTGCCCTAACTGCTGCCAAGAAGGCATGTTGCCGTTGCGGCCTTGGTTGAGGGTGGTCAGGATGTTTTCTGGTTCACCGCCGTACAGCCAGTCGTCGTCGGTCAGGTTGGGGAAGCCGTAACCGCCCTGAGCGTTGGAGCCGTGACACACCGCGCAGTTGTTCTGGTAGATACGTTCAGCAACCTGCATTGCCTCGGGGTCTTCGGCAAGCTCAGGAATGGGTACTTCCTGATACTGGGCAAAAATCGGTGTGAAGCGCTCTTCGGCCTGAGCGACTTCCTCTTCCCACTGACCCTCTTGCGACCAGCCCAGTATCCCCGCGTAGTTGCCCAAGCCGGGATAAAACACCAGGTAGCCCAGTGCAAAGACCACCGTCAGGACGAATAGCTGGAACCACCACTTTGGCAGTGGGTTGTCATACTCTTCGATGCCATCGGCGGCATGGCCGGTGGTTTCGACATTACCGTCCGCGTCAGGCGTTTTATCGGTGCGGCGGTTGGCCAGTAGTATCCATACGCTCAGCGCGATTGTGCCCAGCGTAATGATAATGATCCAGGCGCTCCAGAAGCCGGATAGGGAGTCACCCCATAGATTGTTCATATATTCTTATCTCCCCTGTCGTCGCGGGAATGCGCTTCGCTGTCGCGTTCACGCGAAGCGTGCTTGTCACTGGTCGGTAGCTCATCGTCGTCGGCAAAGGGCAAATTAGCCGCTTCGTCGAAATCTGGCTTGCGTCGCTTGGAGTACGCCCAGAGGGCGATGCCGATAAACGCGAAAATCAAGATTAGCGTGATGAGACCGCGAAAAGTTCCCGTATCCATAACTTAGCGAGTGCCCTCGAGCACGGTTCCGAGCTGCTGTAGGTACGCGACCAGGGCAGTGATTTCCTGAGTACCGCGAACATCGTCAGTGGCGTTGGCAATATCTTCGTCGGTGTACGGCACGCCTAGCTGGCGCAGGGTGCGCATTTTAGCGGGAGTAGCGTCACCATCGAGGGTATTTTCAAACAGCCAGGGGTAAGCCGGCATAACCGATTCAGGGACTACATCTCGGGGGTTGTAGAGGTGAGCACGGTGCCAGTCGTCGCTATAGCGGCCGCCAACACGCGCCAGGTCTGGCCCGGTGCGTTTGGAGCCCCATAGGAAGTTATGCTCGTACACCTGCTCCCCAGCCACATTGTAGTGACCGTAGCGCTCGGTCTCCGCGCGGAACGGACGCACCATTTGTGAGTGACAGCCCACGCAGCCTTCGCGGCGGTAGATGTCACGGCCTTCCAGCTCCAGAGCAGACAGAGGCTCCAGGCCTTCAACTGGCTCGGTGGTCTGCTTCTGGAAAAACAGCGGCACCACCTCAGCCAAGCCGCCGAAACTGATCACGACAAGGATCAACACGGCAAGCAGGCCAACGTTTTTTTCGACAATCTCGTGTTTCATTGGTCTCAACTTCCCCGGTTTAGGCAGCTTGTGGCGCTGAATGGCTGATGGCCTCACGACGCTTAACGGTCATGTACACATTGAACGCCATGATCAGCATGCCGGTGACCCAGAAGAGGCCGCCGATTAAGCGAACAAAGTAGCCCGGTGCGCTGGCTTCAACGGCTTCAACAAAGGTGTACATCAAGGTGCCGTCAGGGTTGATCGCACGCCACATTAGGCCTTGCAGAATACCGTTGACCCACATGGAGGCGATGTAGAGCACGGTGCCAATAGTGGCCAGCCAGAAGTGCACGGCAATCAGGTTGACCGAGTACATCTCCGTGCGACCAAAGACGCGCGGAATCAGGTGATACATCGAGCCGATGGTAATCATCGCTACCCAGCCAAGCGCGCCGGAGTGAACGTGACCAATGGTCCAGTCAGTGTAGTGCGACAGCGCGTTGACGGTCTTAATTGCCATCATCGGGCCTTCAAAGGTAGACATGCCGTAGAACGACAGGGCAACCACCAAGAAGCGTAGCGTCGGATCCGTGCGCAGCTTATGCCAAGCCCCTGACAGGGTCATCATGCCGTTGATCATGCCGCCCCAAGAGGGTGCCAGCAGAATAATCGACATAATCATACCCAGCGACTGTGCCCAGTTAGGTAGCGCTGTGTAGTGCAGGTGGTGAGGGCCTGCCCACATATAGATCATGATCAATGCCCAGAAGTGGACGATTGACAGGCGGTAGGAGTAGATCGGGCGTTCAGCCTGCTTCGGCACGAAGTAGTACATCATGCCCAGAAAGCCTGCAGTCAGGAAGAAGCCTACCGCGTTGTGCCCGTACCACCACTGCACCATCGCATCCACTGCACCGGCGTAAATCGAAATAGAGTACATGCCTGTCACGGGGATGGCCGCATTGTTGACGATGTGCAGCACCGCTACAGTTAAAATAAACGCCGCGAAGAACCAGTTCGCTACATAGATGTGCGACGTGGTGCGCTTTTTGATCGTCATTAGGAACACGATGGCATAGCTGATCCAGACGACCGCGATCAAAATGTTGATCGGCCACTCCAGTTCCGCGTACTCCTTGGTGGTGGTATGCCCAAGCGGCAGTGACACCACGGCAGAGAGGATAACCGCTTGCCAGCCCCAGAACGTAAAGGCCGCTAACTTGTCAGAGAAAAGCCGTGTCTGACAGGTACGCTGGACAACGTAGTACGACGTGGCAAAGAGCGCCGAGCCGCCAAAGGCGAAAATGACGGCGTTAGTGTGTAACGGACGCAGGCGCCCAAAGCTAGTCCAAGGTATGCCGAGGTTCAGTTGCGGCCAAACCAGTTGCGAGGCGAGGATGACACCCACTGTCATTCCCACAATGCCCCACACAACGGTCATAATCGCGAACTGCCGAACTACCTTGTAGTTGTAGGTCGGGTGTTCAAATGCTGTGCTCATGTCATGTTCCCATCGAACGCGGTTAGGGGGTAACCCGTGGCATTTTGCACGGGTGCGGCCACCCGCTTGATGATGCAGGTCAAGATCCGACCAAGATTCTAGCGCAGCAGAGGCTTAACCTGAACACACCAATTGGTTAAAGACTGAATTATCAGGAGCGATGGGTGTCACATTGTGCTTTGTCTGGTTATATCGAGGTACTTCCTCAGGCCTTAAAGGAGGCGCTTAAGCGCCAGCCAAATGGCGCTTTCCTGGTGCGGGGCATGGGGCCGTTGGCCGTCCATGGACAAGCCAGGATAGGTCGCTTGCTGTTTGCCCATGGCGCAGGGGCAGGGCAGCAGTCACCTTTCATGCGTCAATTTGTCACCTCGTTGGCAGATCGAGGGGTACAGGTTTTATGTATCGATTTCCCTTATATGCAGAAAATACAGGAAACCGGCAAACGTCGACCGCCGCCGCCCATCGCCCAGACCCTTGATCAGTTCGCCCAATGGTATGCGCTACTTGCTGACCTATTTGACGAACCGCTATGGATTGGAGGCAAATCGATGGGCGGCCGCGTAGCGACCCTATTTGCCAGTAAACAGCTGGCCAATCAACACTCAATCAGTGAGCAGCCATGCAGTAAACCGGTACCGGGCGTGGTGGTGGCAGGCTACCCATTTCATCCGGTTAAAGCGCCTGACAAGCTACGCCTGGAACACTGGCCTGCGATTGCCTGCCCCATGCTGGTTCTACAAGGCGAACGTGACCCCTTTGGTACCCGGGAGGAGGTGGCTGGCTATACATTGCCGGAAAACGCGCAGCTCGCTTGGCTAAAAGATGGCGATCACGACTTTAAACCGCGGCGCCTTTCTGGCCTGACTCAAACGGTTTTGATTGACGAGGCTACCCAAGTTGCGGCATCCTTCGTCCGCGCTCATGGCTCTGTCCATGCGGAAGTGGGCAATGTGTTAGTTTGAAGGCTAGTTTAAAAAGTAGTTTTAAATCAGTTTTTAAACACGGCATGTTGACATTTAGTAAGCCTTCTGTAGAATGCAGCGCCACGTGACCAGCGGGTGGTTAGCTCAGTTGGGAGAGCACCAGCCTTACAAGCTGGGGGTCACTGGTTCGAACCCAGTA
>NZ_JPUA01000019.1:0-44480 GCF_002211105.1 Halomonas campaniensis
ATTGCGGGTGGCGAACACCCTAAGCCGCAAGCAGCACCACGACTACTCCCACGAAGTTTATGACGCCATGGCGGGCTGCTTGGCGTGTAAATCCTGCGCGGGGCAGTGCCCGGTTAAGGTCAACGTCCCCCAGTTTCGTTCTCAGTTTTTAGAGGTCTACCACGGCCGCTACCTGCGCCCGATTCGTGACTACGTGATCGGCGGCACCGAATTTATGCTGCCCACCCTGGCCAAGGCGGCACCGCTGTATAACGCGGTGATTGGCCAGCGCTGGGTAGAGCAACTGATGCGCCGCACCTTGGGCATGAGCGATTCACCGGCGCTTTCACGAGCCAGCGTCAAAAAGCAGCTCAACGCCTGGGGCGTCGCCGAGGCAACGCCGCTCTCGCTGACCCTGTTAACCGAACAGCAGCGCGCCAATAGCGTGATTATTGTACAGGATGCCTTCACCACCCACTTTGAAGCCAAGCTAGTGATGGACGTGGTGGAACTGCTGTCACGTCTGAATCTACGCGTATTTGTGATGCCCTTCTCCGCGAACGGCAAACCGCTCCAGGTGCAGGGCTTTCTGGGCGCCTTTGAACGCACCGCCGCCAAGCAGGCCGAGCGGCTACGCACGTTGGCCCGCTTTGATATCCCCATGGTGGGCATCGACCCGGCGATGACGCTCACCTATCGCCAGGAGTACATCAAAGCGCTAGGCAATGAGGCGGTGCCGGAGGTGCTGATGCTACAGGAGTGGCTGGCAACCCGTATTAACACGCTAGCGCCCAGCAAGCTCAAGTTGACCGACCCAGGCTTTAAGCTGCTCTCCCACTGCACCGAGAAGACCAACGCGCCAGGTAGCCCTAAAGCCTGGCAGCAAGTGTTTGCGGCGTTTGGGTTAGAGCTTGAGCTGATGGCCACCGGCTGCTGCGGTATGTCCGGCACCTACGGCCATGAAACCCGCAACGTATCGACCTCAAAGGCCATTTACGCCCAGTCCTGGCAGCCGCAAGTGGAAGCCGAAGAGAATGCAGGAAAGCTACTGGCCACGGGCTACTCCTGC
This sequence comes from Halomonas campaniensis, assembly GCF_002211105.1. Classification (GTDB taxonomy): domain Bacteria; phylum Pseudomonadota; class Gammaproteobacteria; order Pseudomonadales; family Halomonadaceae; genus Vreelandella; species Vreelandella campaniensis_A. The sequence continues at coordinate 1,049 of NZ_JPUA01000019.1, forward strand.
CGCAGCCAGGTGAAACGTTACTCAGCGCAAACGTTGCACCACCCCTTACAGGCACTATTGGCGCAATTGAAGTCGGTATCACATCGTTATCCAACAATAGGCAAGAGAGAGCAATAAAATGACCCAAGCAGATCTTCTTTCAACCAATGATGTTCGCGACCGTTTCTCCAAGGCCATGTCGGCCATGTATCAAACAGAAGTGCCCCAGTACGGCACGCTGCTTGAACTTGTGGAAAGCGTTAACCAGGAAACGCTTAGCCAGCAGCCGGAACTGCATCGCCGCCTAGAAGCCCAGGGCGAGTTGGCACGTTTGAGTGTAGAGCGCCATGGTGCGATACGTGTAGGTACAGCCGATGAGCTTTTCATGCTGCGCCGTCTGTTTGCTGTCATGGGCATGTATCCGGTCGGTTATTACGATCTCTCTGAAGCGGGCGTGCCGGTTCACTCAACCGCCTTCCGGCCCATCGACGATGACGCGCTGGCGATGAATCCTTTCCGCGTTTTTACCTCGCTACTGCGTTTAGAACTCATTGAAAGTGAGGCGCTGCGCCAGCGTTCAGAAGACATTCTGGCGAAGCGCGATATTTTTACGCCAGGGGCGCGCGAACTTATTGAGCGTCATGAAACTCAGGGGGGATTAACCAGCGAAGAGGCCGACCAGTTTGTAAAAGAAGCCCTGGAAACCTTCCGTTGGCACCAGGATGCGACGGTTGATCTGGATACCTATCAAGCGCTACACGATGAACACCGGTTGATTGCCGATGTGGTGTGTTTCCGCGGGCCGCATATTAATCACCTGACGCCGCGCACCTTGGATATCGACGAAGTGCAGCGCCGCATGCCTGAAATGGGCATGAACCCCAAAGCTGTGATTGAAGGGCCGCCGCGTCGTGAATGCCCCATTTTGCTACGCCAAACCAGCTTTAAGGCGTTAGAAGAATCAATCCGCTTTGCCGGTGATGCCCAAGGTACCCACACGGCGCGCTTTGGTGAAATTGAGCAGCGTGGAGTGGCGCTAACGCCGAAAGGCCGCGCGCTATATGACCAGTTGCTTAACGAAGGTCGTGAACAAACCGCGGGGCTGGATAACGACGCGCACCAAACGGTTATGGACAACGTCTTTGTCAAGTTCCCGGATAACGATGAGGCAATGCGCCGGGAAGGCTTGGCATATTTTCACTATCACCTGACAGCGGCAGGTCAGGCTGCTAAAGAGAGTGCCGGTCGCGATATTGAGGCGTTGATCGAGCAAGGCCTAGTGGAAGCCCAGCCAATTACCTATGAAGACTTTCTACCGGTCAGCGCGGCGGGTATTTTCCAATCGAATCTAGGAGGAGGGCAGAATGAGGCCTATGCGGGTAACGCTAATCGTGATGCCTTTGAGGAAGCGCTAGGTGCTCAAGTAACGGATGAGCTATCGCTCTACGCAGAGCGCGAAAACGCCTCTAAAGCGAAAGTGCTGGCAAGTTTAAAAGGTTAATCCGTCGTTTATAAAGAACTGCAGCATAAAGATGCGCTGCAGTTCTTTAATAAGAGGGCCCTTAAATAAGTGGGTTTAGGCAGTAGTTAAACGATAAAAAAACGTGCGCCTGCGGTTAACTCGAGGCGCATGTTTTTATTTAAAGAATGTTAAGTAGTGACACCTGATTAGATCAGTACCCGTAAACACTGGCCTGCATGATATAGCGAGAAACCGCTCTCATAGGCACAGCTCCATAACGGGCGTGCTCTGATGGGTTTAGGCTGCGATAACGGCAAAGGGAGCAGGCTGTCATCGCCATTGGCAATATAGTGAGCAAACCCTTCGCCAACTACGGTGCCAGTGGTAACGCCGCGCCCGTTGTAACCGGTGGCTGACAATATCCCAGGGGCAGGTTCAAAAATACGTAAGGTGTGGTCAGGGGTAAAGGCGACCTTACCTGTCCAGGTGTATTCCCAGCGAACGTTGCCGAGCGCAGGGAAGTAGTGATTCTGTATCGTATCGGCCCAGCGGGTGAGGTAAGAGAGCGGTTTACCCTCACCTTTGCCCAGGCTGCCCAGCAATAAGCGCCCCGCCTTATCGCGACGAATGCTGCTAAGTACCGTTCGAGTGTCCCAAGCACCTTGTTTCTCTGGAAGTATCGCATCGGCGGCGTCGCCGGTAAGGGGTTCCGATGCTAGCTGATAGTAATGCCCGGTAAAAAAGTGCTGACGGACTTGATTCCAGTCATCTTCGGTATACGCATTAGTCGCCATTACGACTCTATTTGCGGTCACGCTGCCGTTTTGGGTTAGCACGCGCCAGCGATCTCCTTGTCGCTCGATACCGGTTACCGCGCTGTGGCAGTAAAGCGTGGCCCCTAGTTTTGCAGCAGCGCGAGCGAGACCTTGCGTATAGGCGCAGGGGTTGATAGTGCCCGCGCGCTTATCAAGCAGTGCAGCATGTATCTGAGAGGTTCCCGTCATCCGCTCGCATGCTTCGCCTTCGATTAAGGTGACCGGCGCTCCCCGGTTTTGTAGCTGATCCCTGCGGCGAGCCAGCTCTTGGCAGCCTTTGGTGTTATGGCCAAGGTGCAGCGTGCCTGTTCGGGTGGCATCGCACTGAATGGCATGGCGCTCAATGATATTGAATACCTTTGACGGCGCGCCGCCTAGAACAGTATTAACCCGCTCACCGTTCTCTTTGCCTAGCGCGGCCACAATGTCATCGGGGGGTATCCAAAGCCCCGCGTTCACTAGACCAACATTGCGTCCTGACCCGCCACTGGGAATATCTCCCGCCTCCAGCAAGGCTGTTTTGATACCTTTCTCGGCCAGATGCAATGCGGTGGAGAGGCCCGTAATCCCGCCGCCCACCACACACACATCGACCTCTTCATGGCTGGCTAACGCGGGGTAATCTAGAGGTGTTTCGGCACTCGTTTGGGGCCAAAGGCAGCGCTCGGAGAGGGGCGTTGGCATTTTTTAGTATCTCCTTAAAAAGAAGCGCAGGTCGGCCCAAGGCCGACCTTTTATGGCTATGAAGTAGGTTGTTGAGAGGAGGGGGCAGAGTGTGGTGCATCAGTAGCGTTTGTTTCAGGCTGCTCCGGTTCGTCGCGGGGAATAAAGCGGCCGGTTAGTGCCCAAAACAGTCCGAATAGCGGTGATAGCCAGCAAGCGAAAGCGAAAGGTGCATAAGCCAATGTGGGTACACCTATGGTCGATGACACAAAACCGCCGCCCATGTTCCAAGGAATCAATGGAGAAGAAAGCGTGCCGTTGTCTTCGATCGAGCGCGACAGCGTACAGGTTTTATATCCCATGGCTTGATACTGACCTTTTAACAAACGGCCGGGTAAGACCAGCGTTGTATACACATCGCCGATAATAGTACTCACTGCAAGCGTAGTGCCGGAGCTTGTCGCCACTAGGCTGAAACGACCTTTAATTAACCGCATTAGCTGTTTAATGATCGCATCAACGGTGCCGTAGGCTTCCAGCATGCCAGCGAAACCTAACGCAAAGAACGTTAAGGTAACCACCCAGGTCATGGAGAGCACGCCACCACTGCTTAGCAGTGCATCAATGGCTGGATTGCCGGTATCGCTGCTAAAACCATTCTGCATGGCATCAAATACCGCGTGTAAGGTCTCGCCTTGAACACCGATGGCTACCAGGCCGCCTATAGCTGCGCCGGTAAAAATGGTTGGAAAAGGCGGAAACTTGGCGAGCGCTAGAGCGATGACAACACAGGGGGGGATAAGCGTTATCCAAGAAAGGGTAAAGGTGTCATCAAGCGCCTGACGAAAGGTGGCAATATCGGTGCTTCGTTCGAACTGGCCGCCATAGTCAGCGCCGAGCCATACATAGAGCACCAGCGCTATCAGCATCGCGGGAACGGTGGTCGCCATCATGCTGCGAATATGGCTCCATAGATCCGTTTCACAGACCGCCGGTGTTAAATTGGTCGTCTCTGATAAGGGCGACATTTTATCGCCAAAGAAGGCACCTGAAACGAGCGCGCCGCCCGTAAGGTGCATGGGAATACCCAACCCTTCCCCGATCCCCATTAGGGCAAGCCCGAGTGTCCCGACCGTGCCCCAGGACGTGCCCGTTGCCAGCGATACCAGGGCACTAATCAAACAAGTAGCGACCAAGAAATAGGAGGGCGAAACCAACTGAAAACCATAATACATCAGCGTGGGAACAGTGCCGGAAAGAATCCAGGTGCCAATCACCATGCCGACCGCCAAGAGAATAAAAATGGCGGGCATTCCTAGCTTGACCACCTCCAGCATTGAGGCTTCCATCTTTTCCCAGGGAACGCCGCGTATGCGCCCGCACATGGCGCAAATCATAATGCCGAAAGCTAAGGGAATATGGGGAGTAAAGTCAGAGAAGATAAAAAACTGCAGTATAAGAATGGCGGTAGTGGCCAGCAGCGGAAGTAGCGCCATCGCGAGGCCCGGCGTCGGGCCGATTTGGACATCGTCACGCATACATCACCTTCTTTTTTTATGTTGTTAGTAAGGGCTCTTTAGATAAGAGCCCTTGCTTGATGGGGAAGGGTTAGTCGAACTTAATGCCTTGTGCTAACGGGAGTTCGCGGGAGTAGTTCACGGTGTTAGTTTGGCGACGCATATAGCTCTTCCAGACGTCGGAACCGGACTCACGACCACCGCCGGTCTCTTTCTCGCCTCCAAACGCTCCACCAATTTCAGCGCCACTGGGGCCGATATTGACGTTAGCGATACCGCAATCACTGCCGACGGCAGATACGAAGGTTTCAGCTTCACGCACGTCGGTCGTGAAGATGCAGGATGACAGGCCTTGGGGTACGTCGTTGTTGGTGGCAATGGCCTCATCCAGCTCCTTATAGCTGAGCACATAGAGAATGGGCGCAAAGGTTTCATGCTTTACCAGCGAATTTTGCTCGGCCACTTCAACAATGGCAGGCTCGACATAGTAGCCTTGATCGTTGTTAGCGATCTCAACACGGCTTCCTCCGAAGACATTCGCACCGTGTTCACGAGCCTTGGCCAGTACGCTCTGCATGGCGTCGAAGGCCTGGTGATCGATCAAGGGGCCTACCAGATTGCCTTCCAGTGGGTTGCCGATGCTCACCCCTTGATAAGCTTTTTTTAGCCGCGCTAATACATCATCCTTGATGGACTCATGAACGATCAGGCGTCGAAGCGTGGTGCAGCGCTGGCCTGCTGTACCGACCGCGGAGAAGAGAATGGCGCGCGTCGCCATGTCCAGATCGGCACTCGGTGCCAGAATCATCGCATTGTTGCCGCCCAGCTCGAGAATGCTACGACCAAAGCGCGACGCCACTTTGGGGCCGACTTCGCGACCCATACGGGTGCTGCCAGTGGCACTGATAAGCGCTACGCGTGAGTCATCCACTAGCTGCTCGCCCGCTGCCCGTTCGCCAATAATCACCTGGCTCAAATGCTTGGGCGCTTCGTCACCGAACGCCTTTATCGCACGATCCAATAACGCTTGGCAGGCGAGTGCTGTTAACGGGGTTTTTTCAGACGGCTTCCATAGCAGGCTATTGCCACATACCAGTGCCAGGGCTGAATTCCATGCCCAGGGAGCAACAGGGAAGTTGAACGCGGTAATCAGGCCAATCGGGCCTAATGGATGCCAACTTTCCCGCATATGGTGGCCAGGGCGCTCGGAGGCGATGGTCAGGCCAAATAGCTGGCGGGATTGGCCAACGGCAAGATCGCAAATATCGATCATTTCCTGAACTTCACCCAGGCCTTCCGGAAGAATTTTGCCACACTCCCAGGTGACTAACTCGCCAAGCGATTGTTTGTGTTGGCGTAATTGATCGCCAAACAAACGAACCAATTCACCGCGCCGAGGGGCTGGCACGCTTTTCCAGGCGAGAAAGGCTTTTTCTGCATTCGAGATAGCGGTATCCACGTCGCTATTGGATGCCGTTTTTAGACGACCAATCTCGCTGCCATCAATGGGCGTTGTAACAATAAGATCGCCGCCTTGATACTGCTCTTTTGTGACGCCCATTTTTTCCATCAGGGAATGAATCATTGCTTCACCAAATATTGAGTTGTGAGTAAATTGGTTGCAGCGCCAGTATTGCTAGGGTATTGGTGAGCCTTCAAACGATGTTTATGAAAAATATCATTCCTTTATTTCATGAGGTGGGTTGGGGTGCGACGTCGACATTTGCCTTCTTTAACCGGCCTGCACTGTTTTGAAGCAGCTGCTCGCCACCTGAGTTTCACCCGCGCAGCGGACGAGCTAAGTTTGACCCAGAGTGCTGTAAGCAAGCAGGTGTCGCAGTTGGAAATGACCCTGCAACATCCGTTATTTAGAAGGGTGAGAAAGCGTCTTCACTTGACGCCAGAGGGGGCGGTTTACCTGAGTGAAGCGCGCAAAATATTAGCCCAGGTAGAAATGTCGACACGCTACATGCAGTCCTATGGCGTCGAGGCCGATGTGCTCAATGTGGCCACATTGCCCACTTTTGGTGCGCGATGGTTGATCCCAAGATTGAACGGATTTCGCTTTAAGCATCCTAGTATTAATCTCAATATCTCTAATCGTTCCGAGCCGTTTGACATGCAGAAGGAGCGTATTGAGATCGCCTTCTTTTTTGGTCACGGGGTATGGCCGCGAGCAGAATGCATTAAATTATTAGATGAGGAAGTAGTGCCTGTCTGTGCGCCTAGTGTCATGAGTCAAACAGACGTCAATGATCCGCTGGCGCTAACCAAGATGATTCTGCTGCAGGTATCTACTCGTCCTGAAGCATGGCACGACTGGTTTGAAGCCCAACAGCTATATACCGAACACAGCTACCACGGGCCAAGATTTGATACCTTTTATATGGCCCTTCGCGCAGCGCGAGCAGGCTGCGGAGTTGCGTTAGTGCCAAGATTTCTAGCCCAAGAAGAACTTGATGAAGGGAAGTTAGTCATTCCCTGGCCGTTCTCACTGAACAGCCAGGATGCTTACTATATGGCCTACCCAGAACATATGGCTGACCTGCATAAGGTCAAATCATTTACTGAATGGATTAAAGCGCGGCTCTAAGTTAAATGCTAAAAGTGCTAAACAGCTTACTTAACTAGCTGCTTAGCACTATGGGTCACTCAATATTATGGGGCACTCAATAATGCCCTGTTCCCGAGCCATGGCGTAGGCTGCCTTGGGGCCATCCCAAAGCGAGGGCAATAGAATGAACGACACCGGGATGGCGGTTATCACAATAAATTGTTGAAGGGCCGAAATTTGGCCTGCGCCCATATATAACAGCACCGCCGCCATAACCGCCATGGCGATTCCCCAGAAGGCGCGAATATAAGGGCTTGGATCGTCGTGGCCCGCGCCAACAACCGCAATAGCGTAGCTCATCGAGTCACCGGTGGTGGCAACGAATATCGTCGTCAGCACTAAAATGGCTAGCGTCATCCAGGCGCCGCCCGGCAACGCCTGGGCTACCGTCAAGGTGGCGACATCAAACTGAAAGTTATTAAGCGCCTCGCTTAGCTCAATGGCGCCCGTCATTTGGTAGTAAATACCTGAACCACCGAGCAGGGTAAACCACACGGTGGTGGCAATGGGGGCGAGAACCGCTACTGCGATGATCATCTCACGGATGCTGCGGCCACGGGAGATACGCGCCACAAAAATCGCCACCAGCGGGCCAAAACCGATAAACCATGCAAAGAAGAATACCGTCCACCACTGCATCCACCAGGCGGGAGCGGTTTCTGCTGTCATCGTCGCCATGGGGAAGAAATCGTTAATATAGACGCCCATACTGGCTACGTAGCTGTTGAATAGAAATAGGCTAGGGCCAAACACCATAATCACGCCGCCCACGGCAAGGGCCAGGAATACATTGAAACGGCTAAGCATCTGCATACCTTTATGCACGCCGCTCATCGCTGATAGCACGTACATACTGGCTAACACGGCCAAGATGACCAATTTACTGGTGTAGCTGTTGGGCAGGCCGAACACTTCATGCAGGCCAAAACTGACCTGAGTCGCTAAAAAACCAATCGGGCCTACGGTACCGGCCACGACGGCGATGACACAGCAGGCGTCAATGATTCCACCCAGAGGTCCGCGCATTAGCCGTTCCCCCAGTAAAGGGTAGAGCAGAGTGCGTGGTTGCAACGGCTGGCCTTTCACATAGTGAGCATGGGCCAGCACGATAGCGGTTAGTGATCCCAATACCGCCCAGCCAATAAACCCCCAGTGCATAAACGACTGCCCCAAGGCGTTGGAAACGGCTTCCGCCGTGCCTGCTTCGCTATCAAAAGCTGGCGGCGTAACGATGAAATGGTAAATCGGCTCCCCGGCGGCAAAAAATACCCCGCCGCCTGCAAGTAACGTACACAAAATGATCGAGAGCCACTTAAATGTGCTCATTTCTGGTGCATCTAAATTGCCAATTTTGGCCTTTGCGGCGGGTGTGACCGCCAATCCCATCGCAATAAAGAAAGTGAGTAGCAGAAGCAACTGGAAGTAGCTACCCAAGGCTAGCGCCGTCCAAGCGAAGCCTCTGCTAATGGACTCAGCGACTAACGTCACGTCGTAAAGTGATAGTGACAAAAACGCGACGATAAAACCGATGCTCAAAAGCAAAACAATAGGATCGCCGAGCGAAAGCCGCCCAGAACGGTAAGTGTCAGGGGCTTCGCCGGTAGAGGCGGGGTGATTCATGTTGAATACCTTGTAGGGGCAGGGCTGGCTAAAACAGCAGCCTATCGACGCCTTTTGTTAAGCGGCGAAGTGCTGATTAATGTGCCAAATAACGGATAAAAAAAAGCGCCATTCAAGGAATGGCGCAAGACAGGAAACTGGGCTTAGTATATCGCCAATTTAGACCAACGTCTAATATGTTTTAACTTGGTGCATAGTCCAGGTGCAAATGCACTGTTTTGGCCATACGGTGGTAGGTGGTAATACCTGGGTGGAAATATAACAATTTGAAAATAAAGTAAAAATCCAATAATGGCAGTATTGCTGCAAAGCTAAAGCATATTTTGTATACAAGGTATGCTCACGATGATGACCTCCACTTCGAAACGCCGTTTTTCTACTGCGCGCCTGCTCGCTGGCTGCGCAGCAGCGGTGGTTTTAATACCGGCTGTCAGCCATGCCGACGACACCCAAATACGCTTTCAGCTGGATTGGCGCTTTGAAGGCCCCTCCGCGCCGTTTTTAATGGCCGCTGAGAAGGGCTACTTCGCGGATGAGGGGCTGGACGTTCAGATCGATTCCGGCAGCGGCTCGGCGGGGGCGATTAACCGCGTGGCGTCTGGGGCCTACGAAATGGGCTTTGGCGACCTTAATGCGCTGGTCGAGTTTCTCGCTGAAAATCCCGATGGCCCCGGTATTCAGGGCGTCTATATCGTCTACGACGGCACACCCGCTGCAGTGTTTGCGCGTAAAGAGAGCGGTATAGAGAGCCCGGCTGACTTAGCCGGTAAAACCATCGCCGCTCCCGCCTTTGACACCGGTTACCGCGCCTGGGGCGTGTTTGCTGCCGCTAATGATCTGGAAGCCGACGCAGTTGAGTGGCAGAACGTCGACCCCACGCTGCGTGAAACGCTGCTCACTCGGGGCGATGTGGATGCCATCACCGGCTTTTACTTTACCAGCCTGCTCAACCTTGAAGAGCGCGGTATGAGTGAAGACGAACTGACGATTATGCCGTTCCCCGACTACGGCGTGCCGCTTTACGGTAACGCGATTATTGCCAGCGAATCCTTCGCCGAATCTAATCCAGACGCTGTGGAGGGTTTTCTGCGCGCCTTCAACCGCGCCCTTGGAGACACCATTGCCGACCCCGAGGCCGCTATTGAGTATGTTAAGAGCCGTGACGGTCTGATCGATGTGGAGATGGAGACCCGACGCTTGAAACTGGCCCTGGATAGCGTGGTTGATACCCCCGATGCCCGTGAGCATGGCGTAGGTGGCGTAGATGAAGCGCGCTTGGAGCAGGCCATTCAACTGGTCGCCGACGCCTATGACTTGCCCTCGGTGCCTTCGCCGGATCAGGTGTTTAACTCAAGCTACTTACCTACTCAGGAAACGCGCAGGCTGTTTTCGGCAGAGGGTGAATAAGCATGTCGGCAGCCTTCGTCACCTTTGATGACGTTAGCCTGGCCTACGATAAGTCGGGCAACGCCATTGAAGACATCAACCTGAGTATCCACGAAGGCGAGTTCGTCGCTTTCGTGGGCCCCTCCGGCTGCGGTAAATCGACCTTTATGAAGCTCTGCACCGGTCTGCATGCGCCTACCACTGGTGCCGTGCGAGTGGATGGAGAGCCGGTTACAGGCCCTCTGAAGATCTCCGGCATGGCGTTTCAAAATGCCAACCTGCTGCCCTGGCGCACCACCTTGGATAACGTCTTGCTGCCGCTGGAAATCGTCAAACCTTACCGCCATCAGTTTCGTAAGCGGCGCGAAGAGTTTGTTGGCTGGGCACGCAAGCTGCTCAAGACCGTGGGGCTTGAAGGCTACGAAGATCAGTACCCGTGGCAGCTTTCCGGCGGTATGCAGCAGCGGGCGTCGATCTGCCGGGCGCTGATTCACCAGCCGCGTTTACTAATGCTGGATGAACCCTTCGGTGCGCTGGACGCCTTTACCCGCGAAGAGTTGTGGTGCGTGCTGCGCGACCTGTGGGAAGCACAGCGCTTTACGGTGGTACTGGTGACCCACGACCTGCGCGAAGCGGCGTTTCTAGCCGATACGGTTTATATTATGAGCCGTCGCCCCGGCCGGGTGATCGAGCGCCGTCAAATCGAGTTGCCGCGCCCCCGTGCGCTGGAAACCACCTACCAAAAACCCTTTATTGATCTGGTTCAGGAGCTGCGGGCTCAAATTGGCGAAGTGCGCAGCACTTGATACCCGCATTTAATGGTTATTCATCAGCTTATGTGGGAGGCCGCTTCCAGCGGGCGAAGGGTGCCGCAGGCACCCCCGGCTATAAAGCTGGCAGCCTAAATGGTCGCGAGCTAAAGCTACCTCCCACCGGAGCTGTTATCAGGCTGGCAAAGCCAATTCCACTCTTAGTAACAAGAAACCTACTTAATATCAGTACTAAATAAAAGGTACATTTATGGCACAGAATCACCCGTTAATTGAACGACTGGCGCCATGGATCGCCGTGGTCGCTCTGGTCATTATCTGGGAAGTCACGGTGCGGGTGTTTGATGTGCCCAGCTTTATCTTTCCCAGTGCCCTGGAAACCGCCCAGGCACTGGTGACCTATTCCGGGCCTATCGCCATGCACTCCTGGCAAACCTTCTGGACAACGCTGATTGGCTTTGGCCTGGGTGTTGCCGTGGGGCTGGTGTTGGGCTTTATTATCGGTTCTTCGCGCTTTCTTTATAACGCTTGCTACCCACTGTTAGTCGGCTTTAATGCCATTCCCAAAGTGGCTTTTGTGCCCATCCTGGTCGTCTGGTTTGGGATCGGTTCAGTGCCGGCCATTCTCACCGCCTTTTTGATCTGCTTTTTCCCCATTGTGGTCAACGTGGCCACCGGTTTAGCCACGCTGGAACCTGAGATGGAAGACGTGCTGCGGGTACTGGGCGCGCGGCGTATGGATGTGTTGTTAAAAGTAGGCCTGCCGCGCTCGCTGCCCTACTTCTTTGCCTCACTGAAGGTCGCCATTACCCTGGCGTTCGTGGGCACGGTGGTGTCAGAAACCGTCGCTTCCAATCAGGGTATTGGCTACCTGATGATGAGTGCCGGTTCGCAAATGCGTATGGGGCTGGTCTTTGCGGGGCTGCTGGTGATCAGCGCCATGGCCATGGTGATGTACGAACTGTTTGCTCAACTGGAGAAACGGATGACCGGGTGGGCGCACCGGGGGCAGAATCGCTAAGCCAATAGGGGACTTACCAACGGTAGAGCAAAGAAGCGCTGGTGGTCGTATCGGTGCGCACATTGGTGTCGTCAGGTGGCTGTGAATTGTGCTTGATTTCGTGAGATAAGCGCAGCGATAGCTTTGAGTTGAGCCGTGCTGTAAGCGCTGTCAGCGACCGAGAGGTGGTGTTTTGGTCAGTATACTCCAGCGACATTTCCTGCTGAATATCGGCGTAGTCCGAAAATCCCCAGCGATAGTCCAGCGCGGTGTAAGTCACCATTAAACGTTCATCATCGTACTCGCGCAGCCGGTCATGACGATAACCCGGGCCTGCTTCCAGCGACAGCGTATGGGTGTCGTTCTCCAGAATCTGGCGCCCGTAGCCGCCAATTGCGGAGAGCTGCTGATCGTAACCGGCAAAGCGATCTTTCTCCCAGCGGGCAAAGCCAAAGAGATAGTGCGGGCCATCCAGTTCATAGCGTTCGCGCCCCGACACCAGGTACTGCTCGGCACTGGTCTCGTCATCCTTGGTAACGTTACGCACCTCTCCACGCAGCGAGTAGGTGAAGTTGCCGGTCAGCCAGGTCAGTAGCGTTTTACCAATCAGCGTCTGGCTGTTGGTGTTGCCTGAAAGGTGAGTAAAACCCAGTTCAGCATCGCCGCTAAACACAGGCGCATCATCAGGAGGAGGGGGAGGGCCATAAAACGGATTGGCATACGCCGCGGTTAACCACAGGGGCCAGCAGGCCAGCAAGAGTATCCATCGAACGATCGCCACAATATCCCTCCTTGGTTTCGGCATTACGCCATTATATCAGCGAACGATGACTTTAGGGTGACGGCGATTACGCCGTTGGCTAGCGCGTGCCATAATGGCGCGGTCACGCATTTTGAGTCTACCTATGAGCGCTTCTCGCCCCCGAACGTTAGCCGACCTGCAGCGCTGGCGACGCACCCGCGCAAGACGCAGCTGGTACAAACGCAGTTTTCGCCTTCAGGTAATGCTGTTAGTCGGGTTTCTGCTGGCAGGCATGCTACTGGCACAGGGTACGTATCTCAATCACCGCAAGGCGGAAATTATTAGCCAGCAGATGGGCGAGCGAGCGCTGGCAGTGGCCAAAACGGTGGCGTCGATGCCGCAAATTATTAATGCCTTTGCGATCCCCGACCCCTCTTTCATTATTCAGCCCCTGGCGGAGCGCGTTCGCCATGAAACGGGGGCGCGCTATGTCGTCGTGGGCAACGCGCAAAGTATTCGCTACTCCCATCCTCTGCCGGAGCGAATTGGTCAGCCAATGGTGGGGGGCGATAATGACCAGGCGCTGATCCATGGTCAGTTTTATGTCTCCGAGGCGACCGGGTCATTGGGCACTGCCATTCGCGGCAAAGCGCCTATCTGGGACGAAGAGGGCAATATCATCGGCCTGGTGTCCGTCGGTTTTATGATGGATCGCGTGGCCATGGACGTCGCCCGCTACAACAGCTTTGGCTGGGCGCTGGTGGCGCTGATGATCTGTCTCGGCTTTGCCGGTGCTTATTGGCTGTCGCAGCACCTCAAAAAGGTCATTCTAGGCCTGGAACCCTACGAAATAGCCCGCTTGGCCATGGAGAAAGAGGCCATTTTACAGTCGATTCACGAAGGCATTCTGGCGGTTAATCGTGAAGGGCATATTACCTTGGTGAATCAGCAGGCGCGGCGCTTTCTCAACCTGGACGATGAGCATGTGCTGCTGGGGCAGCCCATCCGCGAGGTCGTGCCTAATTCGCGGCTTCTTGAGGTGCTCCGGCGCGGCGAGCAGGAGTTCGACCAGGAGATGTGGCTGGGCGATCACCCGGTGGTGGTCAACCGCGTGCCGATATTGCACGAAGGCGAGATCGAGGGGGCGGTGGCCACTTTCCGCAGCCGTCGCGAGATCGTTGATCTCTCCCATGCGCTGACCCAAGCCAGCCGTGACGTGGATATGCTGCGCGCCCAGGCCCATGAGTTTTCCAATAAGCTTTACACCATCTCTGGGTTGCTGCAGCTGGAGCGCATTGAGGAAGCCTTGGCGCTGATCCACCAGGAAACCGAGCGTGCCCAGGCGCAGATGAGCTTTTTAATGCGCAACGTGGCCGACGCCGTGCTTAGCGGTACGCTACTGGGTAAACTGACCCGCGCGCGGGAACTGGGTGTGGCGCTGGAAATCGATGAGCAAAGTTCGCTCTCCTGCCCGCTGACTCCGACCGGTCAAGAAGTGATGATGAGCGTAGTGGGTAACTTGCTGGACAACGCCTGCCACGCAGCGCTGAATGGGCCGAGTAAAGCGCCTAAAGTACGTCTGTTTTTCACCGACTTGGGCGAGCAGCTGTTGATCGAAGTGGAGGACAACGGGCCCGGAGTACCTGCCCAGTTCGCCGAGTCGATTTTCCAGGAAGGCTTTTCGACCAAAACGGGCAAACACCAGGGCATTGGCCTGGCGCTGGTGGCCAGGCTGTGCCGTCAGCACGGTGGCGCCGTGACCCTAGAGGAGAGCGAGCTAGGCGGCGCGTGCTTTATCGCGGTGCTCGACCGCTCGCTGTGCCAAAAGCAGTCTTAAAAACAGTCTCAAAAACAATCTCAAAAACAGTGACCACAACGGCTAGGGGGAAGGTAATGGCTGATGGAGAGTACGGCATTCTGGTCGTTGAAGACGATTTTCGCATTGCCGATATCCACAGGGCCTTTATTGAGCAGAGCGATGGCTTTTATGTCGTGGGCATGGCGCGTAACGGTAGTGAAGCCAAGGCGATCATGGCGGAGCAGTCCGCCAGCATCCATTTGATTTTGCTCGACGCCTATCTTCCTGACGTTGAAGGCTTGGAGCTGCTATGGGCGATTCGCCGCGACTACGTGCATGTGGACATCGTTATGGTCACTGCAGCAAGAGAAGTGGAAACCATCAGCGAGGCACTGCGCGGCGGGGTATTCGACTACCTTATCAAACCCATTGAAGCCGCGCGGATGACCCAAATGCTGACCCGCTTTCGCCTCGAGCGTGAAGCCTTGGCCAACCGGGCCGAGATGAATCAGGATGAATTGGATTCCGTATTGGCGCGCCTTAAGCCCGGCGAGCCGTTGCGTGCTAACAACCAAACGCTGTCTCAAGCCCTGCCCAAAGGGATTGATCGGCTGACGCTGCGCCGGGTGATTGATGCCCTGGCCGACGCCCCCGACTCTCTCACCGCCATGCAGATGGCGCGCACCATGGGCGCCAGCCGCTCAACCGCCCGCCGCTATTTAGAGTTTTTAGTTGCCGAACAGGCAGTGAGCGCTGAGCTGGGCTATGGTGATGTAGGGCGGCCTGAGCGTCGCTATCGCTTGTTAGAAACGGCACACAAGTGGCTTGAATCACTCTAATTAAGCCAGCGTGAACAAAATGAACAAAATGCCCATAAAGAACTTTTTGTCTTTTATGAGCACAAGCTTGTCGGTCAGGGGCATGGTCTTCTAACGTTCGCGGCGTGCAGTCTCACAATAAGAAGCGCTACATAGCAACCTCATCACACAACAACACTGATACGTGGAGAACGCCATCATGACGTCGCTTACCCTCAAGCGTTTATCTGTATTTGCTCTTCCCATCGCTGCCTTAGCAGGCATAAGCACCGCCGCACAGGCGCAAGAGTGGACACCGGAACGCTCCATCGAATTCGTTGCACCGGCTAACCCGGGCGGCGGTTGGGACACCCTTGTTCGCACCATGTCGCGGGTGATTCAGCAAGAAGAGCTGGCTGACGAAAGCTTTGCCGCGATCAACGTACCTGGCGGCGGCGGTGCCGTAGCCTGGGCCCAAGTCGCCCGCGATAACGGCAACCCGCACAAGCTGTTTGCCACCAGCCCGCCTATGATCCTGGTGCCGCTGGCAGGTGCCTCACGCTACGACCACACCGACTTTACCCCGGTCGCGCGGATTAACACCGACTACTCGATCATTTTAGTGGCAGCGGACTCCGAGTATCAGAACCTTGAAGACCTGCTCAATGCGCTGAAAGCAGATCCCAGCCTGAGCGTGGGCGGCGGCAGTGCGCCGGGCTCCATGGATCATATCGCTATTGCAGGCTTAGCCTCAGCAGCCGGAATGGAAGCTTCGGCAGTCAACTACATCCCCTTCTCGGGCGGTGGCGATGCTATGACTAACCTGATGGGCGGCCATATCGAAGCCGTGGTCGGCGGTGCCGGTGAAGCGGTGGGCCAGTTGGGTGAAGGCAGCCAACTGCGCGCGCTGGGTGTCTCTTCAGAAGAGCGCTTGGGCGCTGGCTTGAGCGAAGTGCCTACCTATAAGGAGCAGGGCTTCGACTACACCTTCGATATCTGGCGCGGCGTGATGGGCGCTCCCGATATGCCTGAAGAAGCAGTGGCCTACTACGAAGATCTGTTCGCCGAAATGCTGGAAACCGATGCCTGGCGTGAAGCGAGCGACCAACTGGGCTGGATCGACGCCTACCAAGACAGCGAAGAGTTTGGCGCCTTCCTGGATCAGCAGCAAGAGCAGTTCAGCGACGTGCTGAGCGAGCTTGGCCTGCTGCGCCAGTAATCCCCACTCCTGTATCACCCAGTCGCCCAAGCGCGGCTGGGGTCTTCCGCAGTTAACGTTAACACAATGAGTGAACGTTAACTGCGGGAGGCGTGTTGGCTCCTTCGGAGAGATTCCTATGACTCGTTTAAATACCAATCAGTGGTTAGCACTGGTGTTTGCGGTATTGGCTGCTGGCTATATCGCGATGGCGTGGCAAATTCCCATCTTTCCTCTGCCGCGTCCGGTCGACTCTGACCTGTTTCCTAAAGTATTGGGCTTCTCGCTACTGATCCTATCGGTGTTTCTGTTTTTTGAGAAACCCACACCGATTGCCGGTGCCGATGAAGTCGACGAAGAGGCGCAGAACGGGCCGCTGCTACTGACGCCCTGGGCGCGGGTCATCGTGACCTCGCTGGCCATTGCCGCCTATGCGTTTTTGCTGGTACCGCTGGGCTTTGTACTCGCCTCTACGCTGCTCTGTGTTGGGCTAACGGTTTACTACGGCTATCGCCGCCATGCGATCAACCTCGCCACGTCGCTGGGGGTAGTGCTGGCACTCTACCTAACCATGACGCAGGTAATGGATGTCTACCTACCCTCTGGCGTATTGCCTTTTTAATCTGCGAGTTAGCAGGTCATTAAGCCAATAGTTCGTTTAGCCAGCAGGACATTGAGAGAGTAATTCCCATGGAAGCCTTAAATAATCTGATGTATGGCTTTGGCATCGCGCTTCAGCCTATCAATATCGCTTACGTGTTTGCCGGCGTATTTGCTGGCACCATTATCGGTATGCTGCCGGGCCTGGGCCCGATCAGTGCGCTTGCGCTGATGATTCCTATTACCTTTGCCATGGATCCTTCCTCGGGTCTGATTTTGATGGCAGGGGTTTACTACGGCGCCATCTTTGGTGGCTCCACGTCGTCGATCCTGCTCAATGCTCCGGGTGTGGCCGGTACCGTCGCTACGTCCTTTGATGGCTACCCGATGGCTAAAAAAGGCCAGGCGGGTAAAGCGCTTGCCATTGCCGCCTACGCTTCGTTTATCGGCGGTACTGTTTCTGTCATCTTTTTGATGCTGATCGCCCCGCTGCTCTCTAAGGTCGCCGTGAGCTTTGGCCCTGCGGAGTACTTTGCATTGATGGTGCTGGGGTTAACGGCGGTGGTCTCGTTATCGGATAAGTCGCTGATTAAAGGTCTAATTGCCGCTGTGGTCGGGGTGATTATCTCAATCATTGGTATCGATACGCAGACGGGTACCGAGCGCTTTACCTTCGGTTCAGTGCAGTTGCTGGATGGCATCGACTTCCTGGTCGTGGCGCTGGGTATTTTCGCCCTTGCCGAGGTCTTTTACATGCTGCTGCGTGGCGGCGGTGGCAAAGAGGCGCCTCGCAATGAGATTGGCTCGCTGAAATTGAGCCGCAGTGAAGTAAAAGAAATCGCTGGCCCGATTGGGCGTAGTTCGGTATTGGGTTTCTTCACCGGCGTACTGCCAGGCGCGGGCGCGACTATCGGCTCTTTCCTTGGCTATAGCATGGAAAAGCGCATTGCCAAAGATGGCGACACCTTTGGAACCGGCAACATTAAAGGCGTTGCGGCGCCGGAAGCAGCCAACAACGCTGCCTGTACTGGCTCCTTTGTACCGCTGTTGACGCTGGGTGTGCCGGGTTCAGGCACTACCGCTGTTCTGCTAGGCGCGTTGCTTGTCATGGGTGTTAACCCCGGCCCAATGATGCTGACAGAGCGCCCGGACGTGTTCTGGGGCGTGGTTGCCAGTATGTATATCGGCAATATCTTCCTGCTGGCCCTTAACCTGCCCCTGATTCCCTATATCGCCAAAATTCTCGATATGCCCCGTCCATTGCTGCTATCGCTGATACTGATCTTCTGCATGATCGGTGTTTACGGCATGAGCTTCAGCGTATTTGATCTGCTGCTGCTGCTTGGCTTCGGCTTGGTGGGCCTGGGCATGCGCCTGTTTGGCTTCCCAGCGGCGCCGCTGATTCTAGCGCTGATTCTGGGCAACATTATGGAAGAGTCCATGCGCCGCGCACTGCAAATCTCTGGCGGTGACTGGATGACCTTTATCGACAAGCCCATCTCGTTAGGCCTGCTAGTGGTTGCCGTGCTGTCACTCGGCTTACCGTTACTGAAAAAACGCCGTAAGAAAATTCCACCCGATGTGGCGGTTTAACGCTGCCATTTGAAGGGTAAATAGCGAGGAGCCTTGGTGATACCAAGGCTCCTTTTTTATTTTTTATCACAACCTATCTACATTGCTTGAAGCTCAGTAAAGCGGCAAACTCAATCCATATCGCATTTCTACAACCAATGATATGAAGATCACCCCACATTGCATGAGGAGTGGTGATGAACGAATTACTTGATCCCACCAACGACTATGTTTTTAAGCGATTATTCGCCGAAGCTCCTGATCTATTAGTGGATTTAATCAACGACCTGCGTCCCGATTTACCTGACATTGCGTCGGTGGAAATACTCAACCCGACCATCGAGCCTTCTGAGCTGAATGGCAAATACATCATCCTCGACGTACTCGCCCGTGATGGCGAAGGCCACTGCTATAATGTAGAAATACAGGTGCGCCGCTACGGCGCTTGGCACAAGCGTGGACTGTTTTATCTGGCCCGTATGTTGGGGGATCAACTTGGTGCGGGTGAAGATTATCAAGCGCTGAATGCCACGGTGGGGCTACATCTCCTTGATTTCGATTTGTTCACAACAACGGAGGCGGAGTGTAAGCAGTCAGTATGGCGATTTGAAATGCGCGATGAGCTCCAGCCGAGTATTTCGCTCGGGAACATTCTGCAAATGAACCTTATCGAACTGAACAAGGCAGATCGCTTAGGGCTGCCAGAAGGCCCACTACGTGCCTGGATCACCTTCTTTAAACACTGGCAAGAGGAACTTACTATGGCCAATATAGCTCATGAGCCGGTCAAAAAGGCGATGAGCCGCATTCGCGAGCTCAGTGCTGATGAAGAGACTCGTCGCTTGGCATTTGTGCGCGAGCGAGCACTACGGGATGAGGTGTCGTTTTTGAACGATGCTCGGCGTGAAGGGCGTGAAGAGGTTGCGCGCAATATGATTCTTAAAACAGAAATGGATGATGCGGCGATTGCTGATATTGCCAAGCTAACGGTGGATGAAGTTTCCCATCTTCGTGCTGAAATGAAGCATTGAATCCAGAATGCAAATAAGCTTAGTCAGTTGCATAGTGACGACAAAATTTCATACCTCGCCCGTTCACTTCAATACTCGCCAGACCTTCACTAAAAGTTAGCTTTGTATTGTTTATGTAAGCTTGGCGTTACTGCTCTGTACTTCAAAAGCTCGAGTGCTTAGTTGGTGCACTGTTCCGTATTGGTGCATTGAGAGGGTGCTTTAGCCGCTTGGATGCGCTTTATTTTGGTGCGCTGGGTGAATGTCGAAATTTCCTGATGATGATTAAGTGGCTGATTAAATAGCCATAAGGCGACTTTGTGCCAATCTGGCGCACCCCTTGCAGGTGTTAATGGCTAGTGGACATATTGGGGAGCTAACACAACAACCCAAGTGCGAAGCCCATCATCAAGCCCCAACCATAAGGGGTGCAAGGAGATTAACAATGAACACTCTCAAACGCTCGACACACCCTCGCCCATTCCTCTCAAGTGGCCGTTTCGCGACGGCTCTACTCACTACCGCCATCATGAGTGCCAGCACCCAGGCCATCGCGCAAGACGACAACCCGATCAAAGTCGGTATCCTGCACTCCCTCTCCGGCACCATGGCGATTAGTGAAACGGTGCTTAAAGACACCGTCGAAATGCTTATCGAGCAGCAGAACGAAGCCGGTGGTTTGCTGGGCCGTCAGTTAGAAGCCGTGGTGGTTGACCCGGCGTCTAACTGGCCGCTGTTTGCCGAACGCGCCCGGGAACTGCTGGATCAGGAAGAAGTGGACGTGATTTTCGGCAACTGGACGTCTGTTTCGCGTAAATCCGTACTGCCCGTTGTAGAGGAGCTCAACGGCCTGCTGTTCTATCCGGTGCAGTATGAAGGCGAAGAGTCCTCTGAAAACGTCTTCTACACCGGCGCGGCGCCTAACCAGCAGGCGATTCCTGCGGTTGAATACCTTATCAACGAAGTCGGTATCGAGCGCTTTGCGCTGGTGGGTACCGACTATGTCTACCCGCGCACCACTAACCGTATCCTCGAAGCCTTCCTCAAGGATGAACACGGCATCGCGGATGAGGACATCATGGTCAACTACACGCCGTTCGGTCACTCCGATTGGCAAAACATCGTGGCGGAAATTCGCCGCTTTGGTGAAGAGGGTAAACCCACTGCGGTGATATCGACCGTGAACGGCGACGCCAACGTACCGTTCTATACCGAGCTCTCCAACCAGGGTATCGACGCTGCCGATATTCCGGTCATCGCCTTCTCCGTGGGCGAGCAGGAACTTACCGGTATTGATACCGGCCCGCTGGTGGGCCACCTGGCGGCCTGGAACTACTTCATGAGCGTCGATAACGATGACAACTACGACTTTATCGATGCCTGGATCGAGTACACCGGCGACAATATGGCGGTGACCAACGACCCGATGGAAGCGCACTACATTGGCTTCAACATGTGGGCCGAAGCGGTTCGCAAAGCGGGCACGACAGACGTCGATACGGTGAAAGACGCCATTATCGGTGTGACCGTACCTAACCTTTCCGGCGGCTATGCGGCGATGATGCCCAACCACCACATCACCAAGCCGGTGCTGATCGGTGAGATTCAGGACAACGGCCAGTTCGATATCGTTTGGCAGACGCCCTCTACCGTGGCTGGCGACGCTTGGTCTGACTATCTGCCTGGCTCCCGTGACCTGATTGCCGATTGGCGTAAGCCGATGGAGTGCGGCAACTTCAACGTCGTCAACGGCTCGTGCGGTGGCAGCACCGCAGCAGAAGAAGCCGAAGCGGCACTCGCTGAGTAAAACTGAGTAAGTACCTTACCCTTCGCCGCCCCAGCGCATAGCGTTGAGAGTTAAGGGGTGGCGAAGGAGCACGCTATCTTTCCCTTTCTGATAACCAAAGGAAGAACCCCATGAGGCGTTTCCTTTCCTTGGCGCTGCTCTGCTTCCTGCTGTTGGGTATGACCCTCACAGCACAGGCACAATCAACAGACGCCGCCAGCAGCTCCACTAATGATGCGGCCGCGCTCGAACTGTTGGAGGCGCTGGACGTTGAGTCTTACGCCGCCAAAGGCGACGCGATCACCGCCATTTTGCAAAGCGATGACGAACGCGCCCGAGACTGGCTGCAGGCGCTGTTGGATGGCCGCTTGCAGCGTACCGAAGATGGCCGGTTCGTGCTGGTGCTCGAGAACCGCGGCCGCGACTGGCCGGTGGCCGATGTACTGACCGGCGAAGCGCTGGGCGAGATGTCCCGCCGAGACCTGGAACGTATCGGCATCAACAACAACCTGCGTAATCAGCTGCGCAGTGCCATTGCAGTAGTTGACCTCTACTCGCCTAACGTGGAGCGCCGCCGCACGTCGGCCGAGCGCCTGTTGGGTGAAGTAGACGGTGAGCTGGTACCCACACTCGACGACCTGATTGAACAGGAAGAGGATGAGCAGGTGCGCTACCGGCTAACCCAGGCCGTGGCGATCTACCGCACCGAAGCGGGCGAAATGGCTGGGGTCGAAGCGCTGGACGGCAGCCTACACCCCCGCTCCCGCGTGGCGTTGAGCCGGGCAGCCAATAGCGATGATCCCGTTGTCGCCAACGCCGCTGCCGCTTCCCTGGCGGGTATCGAGCAGCAGCTAAAAATCAATCGCGGCCTGGAAACCCTCTATTTCGGCTTGAGCCTTGGCTCGGTGCTGGTGCTAGCTGCCATTGGCTTGGCGATCACCTTCGGGGTCATGGGTGTGATCAACATGGCCCACGGCGAGCTGATGATGCTGGGTGCCTACACCACCTGGGCGATGCAGCAACTGCTGCCCGGCCAGCCGGGGCTGGCGTTGATTCTATCGATTCCCGCGGGCTTTATGGTCGCCGCTCTGGCGGGTGTGGCGATCGAGCGCGGTGTTATCCAGTTCCTCAAAGGTCGTCCGCTGGAGACGCTGCTGGCGACCTTCGGTATCAGCCTGATTCTGCAGCAGCTGGTGCGCACGGTGATTTCACCGCTTAACCGCACCGTAATTACTCCTGAGTGGATGAGCGGTTCATTGGTGGTTAACGATGCGCTGTCGCTAACGCTTAATCGCATGTACGTGCTCGGCTTTGCGCTGGTGGTGTTTGCTGGCCTGATGCTGATTATGCGCCGCACCCGGTTGGGGCTTGAGGTGCGTGCCGTGACCCAAAACCGTGCCATGGCCCGCTCCATGGGCATTCGCGCGACTCGCGTGGATATCATGACCTTCGCGCTGGGCTCCGGCGTGGCTGGGCTTGCCGGAGTCGCGCTCTCCCAGCTCACCAACGTCGGCCCCAACCTGGGGCAGAACTACATCATCGACTCCTTCATGGTGGTGGTGTTCGGCGGCGTGGGCAACCTGTGGGGCACGCTGGTGGCCGGGCTATCGCTGGGGGTGATCAACCAGGTGCTGGAACCCTGGGCAGGCGCGGTACTGGCCAAAATTATCGTGCTGGTCTTCATCATCCTATTCATTCAAAAACGCCCGCGTGGACTCTTCCCGCAGAAGGGCCGGGCTGCGGAGGGCTAAGCGATGTCACTAACGACCGAATCATCGACAAATTTTTGGCTAACACGCCCATTCAGCGAACGCTCTACGCAGATTTTTCTCGGCGTGCTACTGGCCGCGCTGGCACTGGTCACCCTGCTACACGTGGCGGTACCACCGGAAAATCCGCTGCATATTGGCGCCTATACGGTCAACCTGTTCGGTAAGTACCTAAGCTACGCGTTGCTGGCCGTGGCGGTGGACTTGGTGTGGGGCTATCTGGGTATTTTAAGCCTCGGGCATGGTGCTTTCTTCGCCATCGGCGGCTACGCCATGGGCATGTATTTAATGCGCCAGATCGGTGACCGCGGCACCTACGGCCACCCGGTACTGCCCGACTTCATGGTGTTCCTCAACTGGGACAGCTTGCCGTGGTTTTGGCACGGTTTCGATATGGCCTGGTTCGCCTTCGCCATGGTGCTGCTGGCCCCCAGCCTCCTGGCGCTGGTGTTCGGCTTCTTGGCGTTTCGCTCCCGGGTCACCGGGGTGTATCTGTCGATCATCACCCAGGCGCTGACCTTTGCCTTGATGCTGGCGTTCTTCCGCAATGAGATGGGCTTCGGCGGTAATAACGGCCTGACTGACTTCCGCGAGATCGTCGGTTTTGATCTACGCAGCGACGCCACGCGGTTAGGGCTTTTTCTGGCCACCGGGGTGGCCTTGGCGCTGGGGTTTATTCTCTGTCGCGCGATTGTCACCAGTAAGCTGGGTCGGGTGAGTGTGGCCACCCGCGACGCCGAAGCGCGCACGCGCTTTCTCGGCTACCGGGTTGAGCGTTTTCAGCTGTTTGTGTTTGTGGTCTCGGCGATGCTGGCGGGCCTGGCGGGGGCGCTCTACGTGCCCCAAGTGGGGATTATCAACCCCAGCGAATTCTCGCCGATTTTCTCCATCGAGATTGTGCTGTGGGTAGCGCTGGGCGGTCGCGCCACGCTGTATGGCGCGGTGATTGGCGCCATTTTAGTTAACTACGCCAAAACCATCTTTACCGGCGTAATGCCAGACGCCTGGCTGTTTGCGTTAGGGGCGATGTTTGTACTGGTCACGGTGTTTCTGCCCAAGGGGGTGGCGGGATTGTTTCGCTACCTCAAACGCCGTAAGCGCGAGGATCAGACGACCGATCCTGACCATCAACGCACGCCCGAGGAGGCCTCCGCATGAGTTTGCTGCAATCGCTGTCCCAGCGTGACCGGGTGTTCGATTTTATGGCGCCCCAGGCCTCACCGGTGGATGTTCGCCACGGGCCGATACTCTATATGGAAGATGTCACCGTTAGCTTCGATGGTTTTAAAGCCATCAATAACCTCAACCTAACCATCAACGACGGTGAGCTGCGTTGCATTATCGGCCCCAACGGGGCGGGTAAAACCACCATGATGGATATTATTACCGGTAAGACCCGACCCAATAGCGGTAGCGTATGGTTCGGTAGCCGACATAATCTGCTGCATATGAACGAGCCAGATATCGCCAGCCTGGGTATTGGTCGCAAGTTTCAAAAGCCCACGGTATTCGAAGCGCTCTCGGTATTTGAAAACCTGGAGCTGGCCATGGCGGCGGACAAGCGGATTTTCCCTACCCTGACCGCCCGCATGACCGGCGAGATCAAAGACCGCATCGATGAAGTGTTGGAAACCATCGGCCTGACAACGCTGCGCCATCAGCCAGCAGGGATTCTCTCCCATGGTCAGAAGCAGTGGCTGGAGATCGGCATGCTGCTGATGCAGCGCCCGCGCCTGCTGCTGGTGGATGAACCTGTGGCGGGAATGACCGAGCAGGAGATGGAGCGCACCGCCGAGCTGCTGACAGGACTCGCCGGTAAGCAGTCCGTGGTCGTAGTCGAGCATGATATGGGCTTTGTGCGCTCAATCGCTCGCCAAGTGACCGTGCTGCACCAGGGCAGCGTGCTGGCGGAAGGCACCATGGATCAAGTCTCCAACGACCCAAAAGTGATCGAGGTCTACCTGGGTGCCGACGACGAGGAGGCTGCCTGATGCTAGCGATCGAAAAGCTCAACCAGTTTTACGGCGAAAGCCATACCCTCTGGGATCTCGATCTTGAGGTGCCTGCGGGCCAGTGCACCTGCGTGATGGGACGCAATGGCGTGGGCAAAACCACGCTGCTGAAAGCCGTAATGGGCGAAGTGGCAGTCAAAAGTGGCGAGCTGCGCTACACCGCCGACACCGGCGAGATCGAGCTAACTAAAAAAGCCGTTGAGGCGCGCTCGCGGTTGGGAATTGGCTACGTGCCCCAAGGTCGGCAGATATTTCCGCTGCTGACCGTGGAGGAGAACCTGCGCACCGGCCTTGCCGCCCGCAGCGACGGGCTGAAAAAGATTCCTGAGCGGGTCTATGAGCTGTTCCCAGTGCTTAAAGAGATGAAACACCGCCGTGGCGGCGATCTCTCCGGCGGCCAGCAGCAACAGCTGGCGATTGGCCGGGCTCTGGTCATCGAGCCTAAGCTACTGATTCTTGATGAACCGGGGGAGGGTATTCAGCCCAATATTGTGGCGCAAATCGGCCAGGTAATCCGCCAGCTGATCAAAGAGGATGGCCTAACGGTGCTGCTGGTAGAGCAGAAACTACCTTTTGCCCGCAAGTATGCCGACCGCTTTGTGATCATGGATCGCGGCCGCCCGGTAGCCAAAGGCGAGATCAGCGAGCTCTCCAATGAGCTGATCAAGCAGCATCTGACGGTTTAAGTTATCCCCACCTACGCCTGCTCGGCTGGCGTAGGTGGTGTATGTTGATTGGCCTAGTAGTGAAAAACACATTAGGCGTTAGGGCAAAAGCACCGCTTGTGACAGCCGTCTAGAAGTCCAGTGAGGCCGAAAACATAAAGGTGCGGGGGGCGCCTAAGGCGAGGCTTGAGAGTTGCGGCATTGCCCAGTAGGTTTTATCGGTCACATTGTTAACAGTGGCACGCAGTGTGAGCGGATAGCCGGAAAGGTTAGAGGCGTAGCGTGCGCCAACGTCATAAATAGTGTGTCCGGGTACTGATAGGGAGTTGTCACTATTAATGTACTGCTCTGACATTGCGGTGGCATTAGCGGTCAGTGTCAGCCCTGGTACTGCGGGCAGATCCCATTCAGTGCCTAGCTTGGCTTGCAGGTCTGGTACGCCGGTTGCCTGATTACCTTGTTCTTCATCGCTCGCGGCGCGGGTGATTTCTGGATCGACATAGGCGATGCCGCCCATCAGGCGCAGGTTGCTGAGGGGGCTGCCGAAGAAGCTCCACTCCACTCCTCGGTTGCGCTGCTCGCCCCCAACCGAGAAGATGTTGGTTTCCAGATCGGTGTAGCTGCTGGGTCGCTTGATTTCATACAGGCTAAGCGTGTGTGAAAAGTCACCCAGATCGAGTTTCACGCCAACCTCGTGCTGTTTAGTCGTGTAAGGCTCGAATACTTCACCCGCGTTAGCGGCACTCATCGGTGCCGTGGCCCCCTGACTGAGCCCCTCGATATAGTTGGCGTAGAGCGATACCCGGTCGGTGGCTTTGAAGAGGAGTGCGGCGGCGGGGGTGACCGCGCTTTCATCATAGCGGGAGATGCGTGCGCCAGTTGCCACGCTGTAGGCGTCACTCACTACCTCCTGGCGCCGGGCACCGAGCGTCAATTGCAGGCGATCATCGGCAAACGAGAGCGTGTCCGCCAAGCCGTAGCTGTTCAAGCGTAGCTCGGTATGCATGATGTGCGGTGTGATGAATTCTGCAGCCTCGCCCCACTGCGGGTCGTATAGATTGGTGACCCAGTCCGCGCCGGGGACAGTTCTGCGGCCATAGTCGTGCTGCTCATGCTCGTAGTGGGTGGCATTGACGCTAATGGCGTGGCTGACGGCGCCGGTCTGGAAATGGCCGCGAAGCCCGACTTCCGCCGATGTTTTTTCGACATCGAAGGCGAGCTGACCAATGCTTGTGCGATAGTTGCCTTGATCATCAAGCACCAGGGATGACATGGCACCGTTGTAGGTGTAGTTCGTTTCGCTTCGACCCATGGACGCGTACCCCATGATCTCGTCGGTAAAGTCGAATTCGCCACGCAATATGGCGCCCTTGTCGCGCGTGTCGGCAAAGGCCCAGTTCGGATTGATCAGCGTATCGGCGTCGGGAGGCGTCGGAACTGCCAGGCCGGGGGCCAGATTGATACCTCGAACGGGGCCATCGATATGGTCGTCCGCACTGTACAAGTCAGCTGACAGTCGCGCTTGCTCACCGCGCCAGTCCAGCCCCAGAGAGCCCATTTGGATCCTGGGTTTCTGGCTCTCCACAGCCCCTTCGCCGTCGCGGTAGACGCCGTTAAAACGAACGCCAAACTGCTGATCGTCACCCAGGCGTCGGCCAACATCAAGGTGCCCGCCAAGCTGAGCGTCAGACATATAGGTGGTGGTGAAACGCGTCAGCGGTTCATCGCCAGCCCGCTTGGGAACCAGGTTAATGGCACCGCCAACGGAGCCACCTGGCGGCATCCCGTTGAGGAGTGCCGATGGCCCCTTGAGTACCTCGATACGCTCGAACATTTCTGGTGACGTGCGGTAGTAAGGGGCCATCCCGGCCAGACCGCCGAAGGTGACGTCGCGTGTGCTAGCGTCAAAACCACGGATCGAGTAGGTTTCGCTCCAGGCACTGGTAACGCCGTTGCTGAACACACTCGGATCCGTCGCGGCAATCACATCGGTAATAGTCTGGGCTTGTTGATTCTGGATAAAACGATCCGTATAGCTAATGGCATTGAAAGGCGTCTCCATAAAGTCTTTATGGCCCAGAAAACCCGCCCGGTTGCTGTAGGTGACTTGGCCACCGGCATACGCATCGTTAACGGTTGTTGCTTCTCCGTGTACGGTGATGGGCGTCAGAACGCTGGTACTGCTGGCCTCTGACTCCTGATCCTGTGCGAGGATTTGCGAGGAGAGCAGCAAGGCAGCGCTCGCGCTCAGCGCCAGCGGAAAGGCGCGCCTGACGAGCGATAAAGGGTTTGCGTAAGAGGCGCAATGTAGTGCTCTCGCTGGCTGTGAGGGGCGGTGGTGGCAACGTAAGGGCATGTCGATCTCCATTTTTAAACACAGAGGAACTACACCGCTTCAATGGAGTGCCTGTTAAAAGGCGCCATGAAGCAGTCCATGAAAGCGTTTTTTTAAGGTGCTTAGGTGCTTAGGTGATATGGGCCGCTAGTGCCGGTAGCCGTCGATAATGTCATCCGCGATGATCACCAGAGAGCTAACGCTGGCGGCGGTGACATACCAGGCTTCGGGGTCGACAAACACCACACGGTCATTTCGCCAGGCGTTAGTTTGGCGTAACAGCGGGTTTGCCAGGCTGTCGGCACTCAGGGTTGGCCGGTGCTCCATCACGGCAGTACGATCCACGACATAGATGATGTCGGGGTCAGCCTGCTGGATGAATTCGCTAGAGACCGGCTGACCATGCAGGCCGGTATCGCTGTCAGGTGCGGCGGGGGCAACGCCTAGTTCGGTGAAGATGAAGCCGTAGCGTGACTGCACGCCAAAGGAGTGGAAAGCGCCATTATTGTGCAGCAGGATAAGGGCTTTCTCGGGGCGGCCCTGGGTCACACGCCTGACCTCCTCGATGGTATGCGTCAGCTCGGCAACACGCTGACGGGCCAACGCCTGTTTGCCAAAGATCTGCCCAAGATCCATGAGATGCTCCATGACAACGTCAATGTGGTTGGTCTGGCTGTTGCGGTAATCCACGTCGAAGTGCAGCGTGGGGGCGATCTGCGTCAGCTCGTTATAGTCGTTGGCCTGTAATGACGTCATAAGAATGAGGTCAGGGTGAGCTCGATGCACTCGCTCAAGGTTAGGGCGTACGATGGCGCCCAGGTCTTCAATCGTCGGATCGTCTCGATACTTGTCCAGAAAATGGGGAATAAAGTCCTTTGGCATGCCCACCACAGGAATGTCCAACTGATCCAGAAAATCGACTTCATTCATATCCAATGCCGCTACCCGTTGTGGACGGTGATTGATCACGGTGCTGCCCAGCGCGTGGTGAATCGTCAGCGGCGTCATGGCCTCCTGGGCGGGCATATCATTGGCTGAAGGTTGATCGCACCCTTGTAGCAACGCCACCAAGGCGAGTGGGAGAAAGCGGGCCAAGCGGTTGTTGAGAGATCGTTTCATTCCAGGTTTCCTGAGGGCTTGAAGTAATTACAGAGATAGCCGCGTTCGTTATGGGCGATGTCGAACTTCAGTCCGTAAAGCTCACTCAAGCGCCGTTCGGTGATCACATTGGAGACCTTGCCTTCGCAGTGCACGGCCCCATCCTTCATGGCGACGATGTAATCGGAGTAGTTGGCGGCGAAGTTGATGTCATGAACGACCAGGATCACCGTTCGCCTTTGTTCATCGCAGAGACGGCGAAGCGCCTGCATGATCTGAACGGCATGTTTGATATCGAGGTTATTCAGTGGCTCGTCGAGCAGCAGGTAATCGGTTTGCTGCGCAATGGTCATGGCCAGGAAGGCCATCTGGCGCTGGCCGCCGCTGAGCTCATTCAGATAAGCACCGCGTAGCGCCGTCAGCGATAGAAACGCCAGGGCGTCGTCAATCACACGATGGTCATGCCGCGTGAGCGTGCCACGGCTATAGGGAAAGCGGCCAAAGGCAACCAACTCCTCGACGGTCAGGCGCAGGTTGAACTCAGGCGCCTGGCGCAGCGTGGCCACCTGCTTGGCATACTCGCTGATGGGAATGCCCGTTACTTGGGCGCCGTCGAGCTGAATATCCCCCCGGGAGGGCTTAAGCAGTCTCGCCAGCATCATCAGCAGCGTCGTCTTGCCCGCGCCATTAGGGCCCACCAAGGACGTTAACTGCCCAGATGGAAAGTAGAGATTGACCGCCGATAGCACCGAACGGGCGCCGTAGGTTTTATGCAGGTCGTGAACCGAGATCATGCGGTGCCTCGCTTACGCACCATCAGCGACAGGAAGTAAGCCCCACACACAAGGTTGACGAGGATGCCGACGGTGGTGGTGTAGTTGAAGAGATGTTCGACCAGCAGTTGGGCGAGGATGAACAGGGCAATGGCGATGGCACAACCCAACGGCAGCGTGACCCGGTGGCGGTAAGTCCCGGCAAGCGCATAGGCCGTATTGGCCACGAAAATACCCATGAATGCCGTGGGGCCAAGCAGGCTGGTCGATACTGCCACCAGTGCGGCGATCAAAAAGAGCTGGCGCTGCACGCAGCGTCGATAATCGATACCAAGCGATATGGCCTGCTCTCTGCCCAACAACAGCACATCGAGCATTGGCAGGCTTTTCAGGCCCACCAGGCAAATCGTGACCACGATCAGCGTGGCGTAGAGCAGCTGTGTGGCACTGGCGTTACCGAACGTGGCTTTGCTGTAACCGATCAGAATGGAGAACTCACCTGGGCTCATCTTGAGCTGAACGAACTGGGTGAGCGTGGTAATGACCATGGTCAGTACCAGTCCTATCAACAGTAGGAAATAGACATTGTCTCTGTCGTCTCTAAACAGCCAGCGCTGCAGCGTCCAGGAGTAGCCAAGCATCAGCAGGATCGAGAGTGCGGCGTTGCCATGCTCGCCGAGCAGCATCAGGCTGCGGGTGCCCAGCATCAGCATCAACAGGGCCTGAAACAGCAGATAGACGGCCTCATAGCCCATGATGGCAGGCGTTAATATGCGGTTACCGGTAAGGCTCTGAAACGTGATGGCGGACCAGGCGACACAGATGCCACCGATCACCATGGTGGCCAAGCGTTCAAGGCGTTTCGGAATCACATACGCGAAGTCGAAGCCGGAGTGTACGAAGACAAAAGCGAGCGCAAGAGCGAGCACGGCCGCCCAAACGGTATGGCGAGCGTTGATACTCATCACCGTGCCCTCCTGACGATCAGGATCAGAAACAGCACGCCCCCGACACACGCCGACGTTAAGCCGATGGGCACCTCAAAGGGGTAGATCAGCAGGCGTCCCGCAATGTCGCAGGCCAGCAGCAGGGTGGCCCCCGACAGCGCTACGGCGGGTAGCGTGCGAGCCAGGTTATCGCCGTAGTAGAGCGCCACCAGATTGGGAATCACTAACCCGACAAAGGGGATGGCGCCCACGGTGATGACCGTGACCGAGACAGTAATGGCCACCAGCATCAGCCCAAGGGCGGCGGTAACGAAGTAGTTGACGCCCAAACTCGTCGCCATCTCTTCGCCCATGCCCAGTACCGTGAAGCGATGCGCGTAGACGTAGGCGAGTACAACGACCGGCAGAATAAGGTAGATAATTTCGTAATGACCCTGGACGATCTTCGAAAAATCTCCCAGCAGCCAGCCCTGCATGCTTTGCAGGATGTTGTGGCGGTAGGCGTAGAACTCGGCCAGGGCGCTGAGCACGCCGCCGTACATCAAACCGATGACGGGAATCAGCACCGTGTTGGTGAACTTTATGCGGCGAACGATAGCGATAAAGACAACATTCGCAGCGAAGCAGAACAGCAGGGCGGCCAGCATGCGTGATCCAGCGCTCGCCGTGGGCATGAGGGGCAGCGATACGAGAATGCCCAGTTTAGCGGCATCAAGCCCACCCGAGGTGGCGGGCTCCACGAACTTATTGCGCACGATATGCTGCAGAATCACACCGCAAATGGCGAGACCCACGCCGGTCAATGACACCGTGATCAGGCGTGGCAGTCGGCTGGCCGTCAACGTCAACCAGGCATCATCCGACAGGCTGATGAGTTGGTAACCGCTGAGCTGCCGCGCGCCGACCAGTAATGATGCCGCGCACAGCAATACAAACAGGAGAGGCAGATACACGCGCATCACTGTGCGGTTTCTCGCGTTTTATCCGGGGTGATGCGCCACCCTTTGGCGGTTTGGCGTTGGCCAAGAAACGTGGCGTAGCGCCCCTGCTGTGCGAGCAGTTCATCGGGCGCGCCCTGTTCAATGACACGCCCCTCATCGAGCACGATGATCTGGTCAGCCATGCTCACCGTAGAGAGTTGGTGGGCGATCACCAAGAGCGTGCGTTGGCCTCTCAGTCGCGCCAGCGCCTGGGTGATGATGGCCTGATTTTCCGCATCCAGTGCGGCTGTCGCTTCATCCACCAGCAGAATGGGCGCATTTTTAATGAGGGCACGGGCGATGGCGATACGCTGCCGCTCGCCGCCGGAAAGGCGGGTGCCTGCTTCGCCCACCGGGGTGTCCAATCCTTGGGGCAGGCGTTCGACGATCTCGATGACACCGGCCAGGCGCGCAGCTTCCAGCAGTTCGGCATCGCTGGCGTCGGGGTATCCAAAGCGAATATTGTCAGCAATACTGCCAGCAAACAGGTAGCTCTCCTGAAAGATCTGGCTGACTTGGTTCGCCAACTGGGTGCTCGACATCGCGCGCACGTCTACGCCGCCGACCAGCACACTACCGTGATCGGCATCGAAAAACCGCGCGACCAGTCGGGCCAGGGTGGTCTTGCCCGACCCTGACTCGCCGATCAATGCGGTCATGCTACCAGGCGTGATCGATAGGCTAACCCCGTTGAGCACATCGGGCTCATGCGGTGCATAGCGAAAGCGGACAGCCCGCAATTCGATGGATGCATCGCGGGGTGGCTGAGGTGTCGTTGGCTCGGCTAAGGGTTCAGCGTCGAAAATCGCCTGGATCTCTTCGAGTTGCCCCTTTGCACTGCGCAAAATGTCGCTATGTTGAGCGACATCCAGCAGCGGCTCGACGAACCGGCTTACCAGCACCAGCGCAATGATGACACTGATGGTGCTCGATACCGTCAACGCTCCTTCCAGAAGCGTATTGATCCACAGGCTTGTGACGATCAACAGCACGGCAAAGACGATCTGTACTGCCCAGGCATTGAGCAGTGCCGAAAGCGCCGAGAGGCAAGCCAGCCTGGTGCCCGAGCGCTGCTGCTGTTGCATGGCCTGTTCTAGAAAGCGCGTGCTGTGGTGGTTGCCACTAAAGGCGCGTAAGACGGCCTGGGCACTGGCGAACTCCACCATGCGCTGGCTGGTAGCGGCAAAGTGTTGCTGGAAGGCTCTGTCGGCATGCCGGGCAAGCTTAGTGGTGAGTGATAAAACCGCCAACAGCAGTGGCAGGGCGACCAGCGCCGCAAGCCCCAGCGGTGGGTGCAGCACCAGCAGCGCGGAAAGCAGGACGATAGGCGTGACAAGCCCGCTGATCACCGGTGTAAAGACGTGGGCAGGAAGCTGGGCTACCGCCATCATCCCCTGCGTAGTGGCATGGCTAAGGCGCGCGGTATTCGCCGCGGTAAACCAGCCGACCGGCAGATGCGCGACGTGTTCGCCAAGGCGGTGGCGGCCCGACTGTAAGATGGCGACGCCGACACGGACGCCTGCCTGCTCCAAGTACCACCGCACGCCCCAACAGACCAGGATGCCGAACAGCAGCGCGACCAGCCATGCGGTGGCCACGCTGAGTTGGCCGATCAAAAGGTAACTGAGAAGCGGAACAAGGGCCAAGATGGTCAAACCGCTTAGCACACCATAGACAATGGCTAGCCCGAGATAGCGACGTAACAGCACGGTGTCGTCGCCCAGTAGTTGAGTGAGCATGTTCAGCACGCTGCCACCTTCGATTGCAGTGAATTTGTCATCTCTTCCAGTGCCCAAAGACGAGCATAAAGCCCCTTGCGGGCTAGCAGTTGGTCGTGATCGCCTTGCTCTGCGACCTTGCCGCCATCGAGTACCAGAATGTGGTCGGCGTGCATGATCGAATTGAGGTGATGCGAAATAATCACCAGCGTGCGTCCCTGGGTTAAACGCGAAAGTGCCTGCTGAATGGCCAGCTCGTTGCTGGCGTCAACCGCTGCTGTCGCCTCGTCCAGAACCAATAAAGGCGGATCAAGTAACATGGCGCGGGCGATGCTGATACGCTGCTGCTCGCCACCGGAGAGCTGAATATCCTCGCCAACCATCGAGCGATAGCCGTGAGGGAGCGCTGCAATACGTTCGTGGATATTCGCCGCGCGCGCGGCATCCTCGATCTCCTGCTGGCTGGCCGAAGGGCGGCCCAGCGCAATGTTGTCACCAATGCTGGCATGGATCAGGCGCACGTCCTGGAGAACAAAACCCATCCGCTGGTAGAGCGTCGACATCTCCATATGGCGCAGATCCACCCCGCCTAACGTAATGCGCCCATGGGTGGGGTCAAAAAAGCGCAGCATCAGGCGTGCCAGGGTGGATTTGCCCGCCCCTGAGGGGCCAACAACCGCCGTCACGCTGCCGGGGGGGAGCGTAAAGTGAAGGTTAGATAGCCCGTTTTGCGCGTTGTCATAGACGTAACTGACGTTTTCAAAGCGAACTTCATGGTCGTCTGGGAGCTGGCGCTCGTCAGCGGGGATCGATGGCAGCACCGGCGTTTCAAGCAGCGCCATGACGCGCTGGGCGGCGCCCACGGCACTGCCTAAGTCGTGCAGTAAGGTATGCAGCAGCAGTAACGGGGCGCAGATGCCTGGGGCGACCAGAATGAAGGGCACCAGGTCGACCGGCTCTGACCAGCCGATGGCGACTGAAAAAATGCCAAACGTGAGTGTCAGGCCCAATACCGTTACGGCTGTCACCATCGCATGGACATGCGCCATAGACGCGACCAGAGGGCGGGTAAATTGCTCAAAGGCTTGGGCAAAACTATCCACGGCTGCTTGATAGCCACGATAGGCTTTGCCGGTCGTACCGAAGGCCTTGACGACGGGAATGCCGCAGACAAATTCATTAATGGCGTTATTCATGCGCTCCAGCTGGGCAATAAACTCCCCCATATTGGTTTTGCTGGCTTGCATCAGCCGGCGCAGGAAAAGAAAGAAACCGGGCAGGGGTAGCAACGTCACCAGAGCGATCTTCCAATCCAGCGCGACCAGATAGAGCACCGAGATCAGTAAGGCGCCCAGCACGCGTCCTACCGCCGTGTAGAAGTGCGCGGTCAGGCTGTGCAGCGTCGCAATGTCGTCCTGCATCGCCTGTTTTACGTCGCCGGAGGCGCGGCTGGTAAACCAGCCAAGCGGTGCTTGGGACAAACGCCGCATCACAGCCAAGCGTAGCTGGTAGGTGAGTTGGTTATCCGCCAAGTGCGTGACCAGCTCGCCCAGGAACATACACCCCATGCCGACAAAGAGGCTCGCGACGCTGGCGGCTACCACCCAGCCGATTTCACGCATGCTGGCGGTTGATAACTCCCCGGTGGTGCCTGGGTCAGAGACAAGAATCTTGGCGATATGCGCCATACCGGCAAGCGGCACCATCGTTAATATCGTGCCGATGCCCGCTAGCATTGCTGCGGCAATAAGCCGTGTGCGTATAGGGGCCAACACTTGGCTGATAGTGCTCTTGCCTTGGGGTATCGATGTGTCGTGCGTGCTCATGAAACGTTAGTACTCGGCCATAGGGGGTGATCGAGCCTGCGTGCTTGCGGCAGCATCTAATGGAAGAGTCTGCGTAGCAGCGAGCTTTAACGAGAATTAGTCGCGTTTAAGTAGGCTAATAGATAATTAGTTTCATGGCAATAAACTAATTAGTATAATTGCATGTCAATCGACTAATTGACCCTACGGTGAGTGAATGGCTAGATAAGGGGCGCTAGCGATCAAGGACGCAATATGACAACGCAACAGCCAGTTAAAACACGGGGGCGGCCGCCTACCATCACGCTTGAGCGTATTGCGAATGCGGGTATCGAAATCGGCCTACCCAACATCACCTTTGTCGGGGTGGCCAGCGCGCTAGGCATCAGCCATATGGCGCTTTATAAGCATGTGCCCAATTTAAAGGCGCTGAAATGCTTAGTGGCCGAAGAGATATTTCAACGTTGGAAAATTCCACGAGCTTCCAATGATGCGCCCGGGGAATTGAAAGAGTATCTATTCACTTTTGCCGCCTCGATACGCGAGTTTGTCAAAGCTCACCCAGGATTAACGCCCTATGTGATTCGTCGCTTGGCTGCTACTCAGCCCATGATTGAAAAAATTCGTGCACATCAAAACCATATTGCGGAGGTGTATGATATCTCCCAGGAGCAGGCTCGCTGGCTTTTGGCGACGATAGCTTTTCAATGCTTTTCCGTCGCCGATACGATTTATTCGGTAGTGGGGAAAGAGCCTGTCGAGGAGGCTAACCGCGGCCTGGAGGAGGTCGAAATGGAGGCGGAATTAGATGAAGGTATGCGAGCGCTTATTACTGGTGCGCTAGTAATACTGACCGAGAACTCACTTGGGGAAGCTCGCTATTCTCCCCCTTAGGGTCGGGAAAGGCTGTTTTCAGATAGGCGGAGTAACCAAGCGGAGTAGCGTCTGGCGGGCTCATGTAACGTTTGAAAGGTGATGTCAAAAACGTTATCCACACCCGGTTCAAAGTCTTGGATCGGGTTGGAAGGGCAGTGCCTCGGCCGCTGCGACGATTTGATCGAATAAGGGGTGTGCCGGGTTGAGCATGTAATTGGGCTCTCTCGGCACGACCACGCTTGGCACTGCCAGTGCCAGACTCTGGTTGGAGGCTAGCCAGCCATCACCCAGTTCGGCGGTCTCTGCGGGCGCGGGTGCTTCCCGCCAGTTTGCAGGTAAATCTTCGGCGCCAACGCTGAGAATGCTTTCGGCGGGTAGCGTCAGGCGCAGCAGCGCATAGGCATTAAGCAGCCGATAGCTTTCCAGATGCACCATAATTTCCAGCAGCGCCAGCGACTCAGCGCTTGCCACATACACGCAGGCGTTGCCTGGACTGCTCCAGCGCCCACCGTAAAGTCGTGCGCCTTCGCTATCAAACGCTGTCTCCTGAAACTTGCGCTTCACCAGCCGGTAAGCGGTGACCTCGCTCATACCGAGACACCATGCTCAAGCCGCCCGATCAAGTTAAGCACCGTTTGATACTCCGCCGAGGTTGCGCTCATTTCCACGGGACGGCGCCCGCCTAGCCCGGCATTAGGCTTGAGCAGCCAAGCGCGGGCGCCATCGGCGTCGCCTTCAAACAGATCCAGCGCCGCTTTAAAGAGCTCAGCAAAGCGATACAGCCGGTCGCTTTCCGCCATCTTGAAACGGCCCGATTTGGCGCGACGGCTCAACGTGGCAGGGGGAATGTCCACATAGCTCGCCAGTACTTTCTGCTCAATACCTGACACTTTGGCAAGCTGAGGGTAAACCCGGTACTCCACGCCTTCATGCAATAACTCATGCAGCTTTCGGCCACGGGCAGGCAGGCCAATTTGTTGCCAGAAACCGAACGCCAAGGCTTTGGGTGGTTGGTACTGAGTGAAATGGACATCCATGGCGTTATCCTCATTTGATACTTTAAAGATCTATCAATTGATATACATGATGCATTTGCCGCCGTCAAGTGATGCACATAGGAGAGAAGATATCTGGTGGGCTAATCGCTAAAACCCTGTTCTGTGTTCGGTTGCAGGCGATTTTTTGCCTGTAACATTGATTGCTTTAGCAATAAGAAGCAGGTGGGGTATGCGCTATAAAGATAAATATCAGCTCGCCGCCGAGTGGCAGACGCTTCTGGAGCGTACGCCTAAGCCGTTGCGGCAAGCCGTCGAGACCCTGGTGGAGAGCCACGGTGATTACTTTGCTGACCACTTTTATCGGGTGATGCTGGAAGACCCGCACGCCTCGCTGTTTCTCTCCAATGATCAAGTAGAGCAGCGTTTAAACCCTTCAATGCGGCGCTGGCTGAAGGCCATGTTTGCCGTCGATCACGCCGATTTTGAGTCCCTGGTTGAGCAGCAGGAGAAAGTGGGGCAGGTGCATGCACGTATCGATATACCGGTTAACCTGGTGCTTAACGGGGCGCGGCAGCTTAAACAGGCGTTTTATCAGCAGATCAATGCCACCTTCAAAAGCCCGCTATCGCCGGGGAATGCTTCGGTGTATGTCTCCGACCATATCGATATGGCCATGGAAATTATGAGCCATGCCTACTCGGTGGCCAGTGACCGTAATGCGCGCACCGAAGAGGCGTATAAGCTGTTTTCTCTTACTCAAAGCATCGGTGACGAGCGTGAACGTCAGCGTTCGGCGCTGCTGCACTGGGAAAATATGCTGATGTTTGCCGTTGCCGCCCAGCAGGATTTGACCACACTGCCGCGGTTATCCAATTCCGATTTTGGTCTATGGTACTTCCATAAAGCGTGCCATGCGTTTGAGGGTGCGCCGGAAATTGCCACTATCTCTCGCCATATTCAGCAAGTGGATCGTGAGTGGCTGGAAGTCCTGCTCCATGAAGACCCTAGCCAACGGCTCCAGGCGCTGAGTGAGATTCGTGACGCCGCTCGTATGGTGTTGATGCTGCTCGACGATGTGCTGGAACGTGCCTCCGGTTTAGATGCTGGACGCGACAGCTTAACCCGGCTGCTCAACCGCAAGTTTTTGTCGGTGGTGCTTAGCCGCGAGATTGAGATCGCCCGCCACTCGGAGCACTGCTTTGCGCTGTTAATGGTCGATATCGACCACTTTAAGTCGATTAATGACACCCATGGGCACGACGCAGGCGACAGCGTGCTGCAGCAGGTGGCGAGTATTCTGGATCGTTCCACCCGTGGTGGTGATTACGTTTTCCGCATGGGCGGCGAAGAGTTTTTGATTGTGCTGGTCAATACTGACCACGATGGCAGCCGGTTATTTGCTGAGCGTTTACGTCAGTCGGTGGCAAAAGAGCCAATGCTCGCTGGCGCCGATACGCTGCTAAA
Organism: Halomonas campaniensis; assembly: GCF_002211105.1. GTDB lineage: Bacteria > Pseudomonadota > Gammaproteobacteria > Pseudomonadales > Halomonadaceae > Vreelandella > Vreelandella campaniensis_A. Next base: position 39,818 of record NZ_JPUA01000019.1, read on the forward strand.
CGTAACGATCAGCGTGGGAGTCACACTCCATGACGGCCACCCCGACTATCACCGCTCCTTACAGCGGGCCGACCAGGCGCTTTATCAAGCAAAGCGCAGCGGGCGGGATCGGGTAGTGGTGCAATGATGTTGCTGGAGGTATGCAGCGAACATTAATGCGCTTTTCTGGTGCGTATCGTATTTATCTGTTCTTTTTTGGTGCGTTATGTGCGCGCTAAGTACGCGTTAGGCGCGCGTTATGTGACCTATTACGACGATCCAAGCCCTCCCGCGGCCGCAAAATAGGTTTTTCACCATTTTGGCGCATTAATTGCAGTGGTTAGTGAAAAGCTCACTGTAAGGAAGCGATAGCCACCCATGATTCTGAGCGATATCGCCACCCCCCCCGTTGCCTCTGGCCACCGCTTCGATGCAGGCCGCCATTGGGCGGCTTCGTTAGCGCTCAACTTTGCTCATCGCGATGGCGCCACGCGCATGGTGCAGGCTCGCCATCAGGGGCCACTGCGGGTGCAGCGCCCTTTCTACCCGGAAGGGCGCGGTGAGGCTTGCCATGTCTATGTGCTACACCCGCCGGGCGGGTTAGTCAGCGGCGATGCGCTCACCATTAGCGCCCACGTTGAGCGCGGCGCTCATGCACTGCTGACGACCCCAGCCGCCAATAAGCTCTATAAAGCCGACAGCCAGGGCGTGGCGTGGACGCAGCACACCCGGTTGAGCGTTGAAGATGACGCGACACTTGAATGGCTGCCCCAGGAGACCATCGCCTTTGATGGTTCCAAGGGTGAGCAGCGCACCCAAATTGATCTTCACGGCAGCGCCCGCTGCCTGGGCTGGGAAGTGATGGCGCTGGGGCGCCCGGCCAGCGATTTACCCTATGTTTCAGGGCGTATTGAGCAGCACTTCCGCCTGACCCTGGATGGCAAGCCGCTGTGGTTAGAGCGCCAACCGCTTGATCCGCTCCACCCACGCTTCGTGGGGCGCTGGGGGCAGGGCGGTGCAACGGTGCAGGCCACGCTCTGGGCGGTGGGCATTGCTGACGCGCCTGCGGCCATTGACGCCCTGCGTGAAGCGCTGCCGGATAACCCGCGCTGGGCAGTCACCGCCCGCCACGGTGTTCTGTTGCTGCGCTACTTAGGCAACTCGCGCAACGAAGCCTGGGCGTTGTGTGAACAAGCCTGGCAACTGCTGCGCCCCCGGTGGATTGAGCGTGAAGCGCATACACCACGAATTTGGCTAACTTAATTCGTATCACTGTGATGCATTGCTGGAGACATATTCCATGGAATTAACCCCAAGAGACAAAGACAAGCTGCTGCTGTTCTCGGCCGCCCAACTGGCGGAGCGCCGCAAGGCGCGTGGTTTAAAACTTAATTACCCGGAAGCGGTGGCGCTAATCAGCTTTGAGATTATGGAAGGTGCCCGGGATGGCCGCAGCGTAGCCGATTTGATGAGCTATGGCCGCGAGATCCTCAGCCGTGAAGACGTGATGGAAGGTGTCGCCGAAATGGTCGACGAAGTGCAGGTGGAAGCCACCTTCCCGGATGGCACCAAGCTGGTCACTGTCCATACGCCTATTGTGTGAGGGGCGATTGAAAGGAGCAAGTAGATGATTCCCGGTGAGTACAAGTTAAAAGAGGGTGATATCGAGCTGTGCGCGGGGCGTGAGCGGATTAGCGTGGAAGTGGCCAATACCGGCGACCGTCCGATCCAGATTGGCTCCCACTACCACTTTGCCGAAGCCAACCCGGCGCTGGTGTTTGATCGCGACAAAACCCGAGGCTTTCGCCTGGACGTGGCCGCAGGCACGGCGATTCGCTTTGAGCCCGGCCAGACCCGTGAAGTCACGCTGATTCCCTATGTCGGCAAGCGCGAAATTTACGGTTTCCGCGGCGATGTGATGGGCGCGCTGGATGGAGGTAAACAATGAAACTGACCAATAAGATCAGTCGGCAAGCCTACGCCGATATGTACGGTCCCACGGTAGGCGACCGCGTGCGCCTGGGCGATACCGAGCTGTGGATCGAAGTCGAAAAAGACGCCACCCACTACGGCGATGAAGTGAAATTCGGCGGCGGCAAAGTCATCCGCGACGGCATGGGCCAGAGCCAACGCGCCGATGGCACGGTGATGGATACGGTGATCACCAATGCGCTGATTTTAGATTGGTGGGGTATCGTTAAAGCCGATGTGGGGATTCAAAACGGCCGCATCGCCGCGATTGGCAAAGCAGGCAACCCGGATACCCAACCTGACGTTGAGATCGTGATTGGCCCCGGCACCGAAATCATCTCCGGCGAAGGCAAGATCCTGACCGCGGGCGGTATCGATTCCCATATTCACTTTATCTGCCCCCAGCAGGTGGAAGAAGCGCTGATGAGCGGCGTCACCACCATGCTTGGCGGCGGTACCGGCCCGGCGACGGGTTCCAACGCCACCACCTGCACACCCGGCCCCTGGCATATTGGTAAAATGCTCCAGGCGGTCGACGATATGCCCATGAACATCGGCTTTCTGGGCAAAGGCAATGCCAGCCTGCCTGAGTCCCTGGAGCTCCAGCTCCAAGCGGGCGCCATGGGCCTCAAACTGCACGAAGATTGGGGCACCACGCCTGCCTCGATCAATAACTGCCTTAACGTGGCCGATGCCTACGATGTGCAGGTGGCGATCCACACCGATACCCTAAACGAATCGGGCTTTGTGGAAGACACCCTGGCCGCGTTCAAAGAGCGCTGCATTCACACCTATCACACCGAAGGCGCGGGTGGCGGCCACGCGCCGGATATACTCACCGCCTGTTCGAAAGCCTACGTGTTGCCGTCATCCACCAACCCAACACGGCCCTACACGGTCAACACCATCGACGAACACCTCGATATGCTGATGGTGTGCCACCATCTCGACCCCAATATCCCTGAAGACGTGGCCTTCGCCGACTCACGCATTCGCCGGGAAACCATCGCCGCCGAGGATATCCTCCACGATCTGGGCGTGATCTCGATGATCGCCTCTGACTCCCAAGCCATGGGACGGGTGGGCGAAGTGGTCTGCCGCACCTGGCAAACCGCCCATAAAATGAAGGTGCAGCGCGGCCTGCTGCCGGAGGACGAAGCCCTGGGCGCCGATAATTTCCGCGCCAAGCGCTATATCGCCAAGTACACCATTAACCCGGCGATTACCCACGGGATCGCTCACGAAGTAGGTTCCATCGAAGTCGGTAAGCTGGCGGATCTGGTGCTGTGGAAACCGGCCTTCTTTGGCGTTAAGCCAGCGATGATGATCAAAGGCGGCATGATTGCGGCGGCGCCCATGGGCGACCCCAGTGCTTCGATTCCCACGCCGCAGCCGGTGCATTACCGCTATATGTTTGGTGCCTTTGGCCGTGCGGCCAGCCAAACCCGACTCAGCTTTGTCAGCCAGGCTGCGCTGGACGCCGGTATTAAAGAGACCCTGGGACTAAATAGCGAGCTCGCCGCGTGCAAAAACGTGCGCCAGGTGCGCAAGCAGGATATGAAGCTAAACGATGCCTGCCCAGAACTCACCGTCGACCCGCAAACCTACGAAGTGCGCTGCGATGGCGAAATTTTAACCTGCGAACCCGCCACCGAACTGCCGCTGGCCCAGCGTTATCATTTGTTTTAATTGAGGCTATTTCATTTAGGTAGAGGTGACGGGGGTAGGTCGTAGAGAGGGTCTTTTGCCATGGATGGCAAAAGTAGCGTACAGGGAGGTATTCACAGCGCCCTCTCGTAGGCCTACCCCTGGCACAGCCTCCTAGCTAGCGAAAGGACGGTAGAGATGCTGAAACTAATAGAACGCTTAGGGCCGATAGAGGAAAGCGCGGCGAGCGATACACTCACGTTGCCCTTTGAGCTACGCATTCGTGGGCGCTTAAAAGCGCAAAGCGATAGCGGCCGCGAGCTGGGGCTATTTCTGGATCGCGGCCCGGTGCTGCGCAGCGGCGAAGGTTTAAAAGCTGAGAGAGGCGAAGTCGTGCGTGTCTGCGCCGCCGTAGAACCGGTGGTGACCGCGAGAGTGAGTACTGGCTTACCGCTGGCGCGGTTGGCTTACCATCTGGGCAATCGCCACGTTCAACTGGCACTGGGTGAAGACGAAAAAGGCGCTTGGGTGCGCTTCCCACCGGATCACGTGCTAGAAGAACTCGCCGTGCTACTGGGCGCTGAAATGGAACACCATGAGAATACCTTTGACCCGGAACCGGGCGCCTATAATCAGATAGGCGGTGGTGGTCATTCACACGGTCATTCGCATGGACATTCCCACGGGCACGGCCACGGCCACGACCACGACCACGATCACGATCACTCCCATGACCATTCGCACGACCATGAGCATCACCATGCCCACTGAACTCGCCGCGTTAGAAAGCCAAAGCGACGAGCTAGCGCTGTTGGGGCTGATGCAGTTGGTCAGCCCAGCGCTGCCGATTGGCGCCTTTGCCTTCTCACAAGGGTTGGAAAGCGCCTTTGAGCTGGACTGGGTGCGCGACGAAGCCAGCCTTGCCGACTGGCTAAGCGGCGTATTGGAAGATGGCTTAACCCGCTGCGAACTGCCAGTGCTGGCGCGGTTGCATGAAGCGTTGGGTCAGGCAGACAGTCAATCAATCGCCGCTTGGGATGAGTGGCTCGCCGCCACTCGGGGAACC
>NZ_JPUA01000019.1:44574-53854 GCF_002211105.1 Halomonas campaniensis
AACGGCTACTGGGCAGCTTGGATCTATTACCCAAAGAGCAACTGCTGCCAAGTGAGGGCTTACTATCGCCCGTACTGCCAGAGCAGCCAGGCTATGTAACGCTGTTTGCTTACACCGCCCACGCCCGCGGCGTCTCTGTTCGCCAAACCCTGCTGGGCTTTGCCTGGGCCTGGCTGGAGAACCAACTAGCGGTGGCCTGTAAAGCCTTGCCGCTAGGGCATACGGCTGCACAGCGAGTAATTGAACAACTGCGCCCAGCGCTAGTGAATGCCGTTAATCAGGCGCTGGTGCTTGAGGATGAAAAACTAGGCCCGGTGCTACCCGGATTGGCCCTGGCCAGTGCGCTACACGAAACCCAGTATTCGCGCTTGTTTAGAAGTTAAAGGTTTAGACGTTAACTAGCTTAGAAGTTAATCAGCTTATCGATTGAGGAGAGAACAATGACTCACTGTTTACGTGTTGGTGTGGGTGGCCCGGTTGGATCCGGCAAAACCGCACTGCTCAAGCAACTCTGTTTAGCGCTGCGCGATTACTACGATATCGCCGTGGTTACTAACGACATCTACACCCGCGAAGACGCCGACTTTTTGCTCAAGCACGATGCGCTGCCGGCGGATCGTATTCTGGGCGTGGAGACCGGCGGTTGCCCGCATACCGCGATTCGCGAAGACGCCTCGATGAACCTGGCGGCCATCGATGAGCTACAGGGGCGCCATCCCAAGCTAGAGCTGGTAATGGTGGAGTCGGGCGGCGACAACCTCTCGGCGACCTTCAGCCCTGAGCTTTCCGACCTGACGCTCTACGTGATTGACGTCTCCGCCGGGGACAAAATTCCCCGCAAAGGGGGGCCCGGTATTACCAAATCCGATCTGCTGATTATCAACAAGATCGATATTGCCGAGCAGGTACATGCCTCGCTTGAGGTGATGGAGCGCGACTCTAAAAAGATGCGCGGCGAGCGGCCCTTCGTGTTTACCAATCTCTATGACGGCGTAGGGCTTGAGGAGATCATCCGCTTTATTCTCGATAAAGGGATGCTGGATGAGCGCCGAACGGCCATCGCGGGCTAACCTAAGGCGGCCCCTGTTCGCCTTCCTCGATCTGGTCTCTCTCAGCGTCCTGGTGCGTGGCTGGCCAGCCTGATCCGTCGACATTATCGCTATGCTCGCCCCTATCACAACGCCCTGTGGCGCTGTGATAGGGGCAGTGAGTTTCCTGCCTCCCAGCGAGTCGAGGCGACAAGGGCTTCTCGTCAAAAGCCTCAGCGGGCTTCGGAATAATGTTATTTTCCGGGCGCTCAACGCAGCGAGGCGTCGTATAGATCTGTTTGGCTGCAAGGGTAGAAAGCGGCGCGACGCATCGTTCATCTGCACGATGTCAGGCCCTTCCTGGTGGGGCTAAGATGGTGCCATGGCTCTGGTTCCCGGCCACCTCCTAATAACAATGGTACCCGACGATGACCAAGCTCGATGCCGTGGCGTCTGACGACTTATTGGGCTCCTTCAGCCAACTGCTCTGGGACATTAACCAACTTGCCCAGAGGCTTCCTCTGCCCGACTTCCATCCCGCTGCCCTAGCTCGGCTACAGAGACTGCTGGCCTTCGACTGCGCCTGGTGGGGGCGGTCGGTACTGATCGATGGGCGGATCGAGGAGCACAGCCGTTTCTTCTACGAACTCCCCGAGACGTATCTGGCCGACTGGCGCTCCATCGAACATCAGGACGTCACCGTGGAGCGTAGCCACCGCGAGCCGGGCCAGGCGGTGATCGTCGACATGCGTGCCACCACACCGGGGCTCGCCTGGCTGGGAGAGCGCCATGACCTCAGCGAGCTGCTCTGCGTGATTCACACCAGTCCTCGCACCCGGCTCAGTGACCATCTCTCGCTCTATCGCCGCCCCGGCTCGGCCCGCTTCGGCGAGCGGGAGCGCCAGTTACTGACCCACCTTATCAGCCACCTCTCGATAGCCGTGGATGCTAGCCAGATCCGGACTCTGGTGGCGCGTCGCGAGTGCCTGGAAAGCCAGCCACACCTGGCCCTGGCGGTTTGCGACCGCCAGGGCGTGCTACATAGCGCCGAACGAGGCTTCAGCGACCTGCTCGGCGATGAGTGGCCCGACTGGCAGGGGCCGACGCTTCCGGTGCACCTGGACGAGGCTGGCTATGAAGGTGCCAGAATCAGCATCCAGTGCCTTCCGGTTCTCGATCTCTGGCTACTCACCGTCTGCCGCCTGGGCCCTCTCGCCTGTCTCAGCGAACGAGAACTGGTGGTCGCCCAGCACTTCGGCAGCGGACTTACCTACAAGGAAATCGCCCGAGAGATGGCGATCGCCCCCAGCACCGTGCGCCACCATATACGCAGCATTTACCAGAAACTCGATCTCCACGATAAGGCCAGCGTGGCCACTCTGCTCAACCGCTCGCCACCTGGCTGATGCCCGTCGGGCCCCGCGCCCCACTTCATTCCCACTATGCCGACCATCGCCCGAGCGGGTGACGGTGTCGCATACCTGCGTCTTGACCAAACCAGAGGCTATACAATGACAACATCTCTCATGCTACAGCGCTTCATCATCGGTCTGCCTGCGGCTCTGGCACTGAGTGCCACTACCTCCCAGGCCGCTGATCTCAATGCCAGAGACTTCCTCTCTGCCCCGGCCGGCACCTCGATAGGCGTGCTCTACCTGGGCAACGAGCAGGCCAATCGCTTTCACGGCGCAGCCGACCCCGAGGGCAACGCCCGCCTCGACGTCAATGCCCTGGCCTATCGCCAGATTTGGTTCAGTGATATCTGCGGGCGCCTGTGCACGCCCCAGTTCGTCATGCCTCTGGTGGAGGTGGATGCCCGCCTGCCCGGTGCCGCTGAGCGTGAACGCCAGAGTGGTCTGGGGGATCCCCAGCTGGGCGGCACGCTATTCTTCGTCGACCGCCCCGAGGATCGCGTCGCCAGCGGCTTGTTGACGATGCTGACCCTCCCAATAGGCGAGTACGATGGCCAGCGCCCTGGCACCTCTCCTGGCGCCAACCGCTGGGGGGCCACCTTCGTGTTCAATTACACCCGCGGCGTAGGCGAGAAATGGGTCTTGGAGGCCAACCTCGAAGCCCAACTCTACGGTGACAATGGCGACTACCTGGGCATGACCCTCGAGCAGGATCCGCTCTACCGCCTCCAGGCATTCGCCTCCTACGACCTTATGGATAACACCTATGGCGCCCTGCGCTTGATCCATGCCGAAGGCGGTGCCCTGCAATTGGATGGTCGGGCGCTGGACGACACCCGCCAGCGCTATACCCAATTGGGCGTAGAGCTAGGCCATCAACTCTCTCCCCGCCATCAGGTAATGCTAGCCCTCTCGCATAATGTCGATACCGACAACGCCTTCCACGGCAGTCAGGCTCTGCTGCGCCTGGCTCGTGTGTGGTGAACCCACGACAATCGGAGATCCCACTATGACTCTCAAGACATCGGCTACCGAAGACACCTCGTCGCGCCGGATGGTCGTCGCCCTGGCCCCGGCGGCTCTAATGGTGGCTCCCTTTATCGCCGGACAACTGATCGAGGCTCAGAGCCACTACACCGGCAGGCTACTGATCACCGCCCTGTTTGGCCTGCTCTCCCTGATCCTCATCTTGATTTCCAGTGGCACCTCGACAATGTTGCGGGGCGCTCGAACCGCACCATCCCAAGGAGTGAACTCATGACCCGCCGTACCGCCTTCTTCTTCGATGAACACTGCCTGTGGCACAGCGCTGGCCAGCACGCCCTGGTCATGCCGGTAGGCGGCTGGGTACAGCCCCCCGCCGCAGGGGGGCTGGCCGAGTCGCCGGAGTCCAAGCGACGCCTCAAGTCCCTGATGGATATCTCGGGGCTGAGCCGGGCCCTGGATCTTCGCACGGCTCCCATGGCCAGCGAGGAGGACCTGCTGCGTATTCATCCCGCTGAGTACCTGGCACGCTTCAAGACGCTGAGCGATGCGGGCGGCGGCGAACTGGGCGACCATGCCCCTATCGGGCCGGGCAGCTACGAGATTGCACGGATCTCCGCAGGTCTGGCCATCGAGGCCGTGGCCACAGTGCTGTGCGGAGAGGCGGACAACGCCTACGCACTGTCGCGCCCGCCGGGCCACCACTGCCTGCCGGATCACGCCATGGGCTTCTGCATGCTGGCCAATATTCCTATCGCCATCGAGGCTGCCAGAGCCCGCTCGGGACTTACCCGTGTCGCAGTAGTCGACTGGGATGTGCACCACGGCAACGGCACCCAACACATCTACTACGAGCGCGACGATGTGTTGACGATCTCGCTGCATCAGGAGGGCTGCTTCCCGCCGGGCTATAGCGGGGCCGAGGATCGCGGCAGCGGAAAAGGCCTTGGCTATAACCTCAATATCCCGCTGCTGCCCGGTGGCGGCGAGGACGCCTACCAGCATGCCATACAGCGACTCGTGATACCTGCACTGGAGCGCTTTGCCCCGGAGTTGATCATCGTCGCCTCCGGCTTTGACGCCAATGGCTTCGACCCTCTGGCGCGGATGCTACTGACCAGCGAGTCCTATCGCCAGATGACCCGCACGCTGCGCCAAGCCGCTGAGCGACTCTGCGGTGGGCGCCTGGTGATGATCCACGAGGGCGGCTACTCCGAGGCCTACGTTCCCTTCTGTGGCCATGCGGTGGTGGAGGAACTCAGCGATGTGCCTACCGATGTGGCGGATCCGATGCTCGAGTTCTTGCGCCTGCAACAACCCAATGCAGACCTGCAGGCCTTTCAGCGTGAGCGCTTGGACGCCCTGGCGGCCAGTTGGAGGCAATAGCGCGACCGGACTCAGATACTCGGCGAGCGGCCCTTCGTGTTTACCAACCTCTATGACGGCGTAGGGCTTGAGGAGATCATCCGCTTTATTCTCGATAAAGGGATGCTGGATGAGCGGCGCCCTCAGGCCGAAGCGACCGCTAGCTAACGTCACTCGACCCGCGTAATCGGCTGGCGGCTGGGATCGACGTACCAGGGCAACCCAAGGCGGGTATTGCGTTCCAGTTCGGCAATCACCTGGGCGCCCAACAGTAAAATGATGGCGCCCACTTCCAGGCTGATCAGTACGACTACCAGCGCTGCCAACGAACCGTAGACAGCGTTCACGAACGAGAGATTAGCGAAATAGTAGACCAGCAACAGCCGAACTCCCTCCCACAGCAGGGCTGCCACAAATCCCCCTACGATTGCCCGGCGTAAGGCGATGCGCACCACCGGCAGCACTTTGTAGATAGCGCTGAAGAGTAGAAAAACGCCGATGAAGCTGGCTAGGTTAAGCACTGGTTCTGACAGCCCCGCCAATGGCAGTTCTCGGTCGAAAATGGCCATGACCAGCGCATTCAGCGAGCTGGCCAGGGTCACCACCAGGGTGAGCACCATCAGCGCCGCCCCCAACACCACCATAAAGGCGTAGGGCAACATCACCGACACCCAGACGCTGCGCTTGATATGCGGGCTATCTGGCGCGTGGAAAATGATTGCCAGAGCATCTTCCAGCATGCGAAAAGCGAAGGAGCTGAAGAGAAGCAGGATAGGAAAGCTCAGAATGCCGATCACGTCGCGTGAGTCCAGCAGGCTGCGAACGGCCTCCAGCAACACCTCTGCATGGGCAGGCGCCATATGGCGTGCCTGTACAGCCAGCACATTGAGCAGATGTTGCTGATCCACCACCTGGGTTAACAGCACAACGAGCACGGCGAAAAGCGGTACAATGGAGAGCAAAATGTTGTAGCCCACCCCACCGGCCAGCAGGACGCCGTGATTTTTCAGGAAATTGCGTAATACGCGCCAAGCAAAGTGAGCCAACCGAGGGAGCAAGAGCAAGACAGCGCTAACAAATGGGTGGTTTCGAACCATGCTTGCTACTCTCCTTTAGACCCTACCGCCATGATACGCTGATGACGCGAGTAAGTAACAAAAGCCAGTAACAAGGGCAAATATCAAGAAGGTCGCACATTGGCCGAGCTGACTTCAGGCGAGGGTAGTAAGAAGCAGGAGATAAACAACCGCCCTAGAAACAAAAAGGTCGCCCTGACCAGGCGGTAGGGAGGTCAGGGCAACCGAAGTTTGTGGTTTAGCATCGTGCTAAAACGGGCCATCCCTGGCCACCACACCCCCACCTTGGACGTTTATTTCATGAATAACCTTAACTTAGGTTATGAACCTAACTATTAGTTACTAATTATTTGAATATTAAGTAGAAAAACCCTAAAACTGGTTAAAGTTTGCGCATGTTAGGTCGATAAGGCCCCTATAACTATTAAAAACTCTTCACTCAAGACTGACTCTGGAACTTGCTCACAAATGGCCACTCCTACTGCTCCCAAACGAGCCCTTGGTTTACAGACCAAGGTGCTGATGCTTGTACTGCTCCCCCTTCTGTTAGTAACGGTTACGCTGGTTGGCTTTAAAGCCTATAGCAACATCCAAGACACCCGTAACGTACTGGCAGAACAGCGTGAAATGCTTATTGAAGAGCGCCGCCATGGGGTACGCAAAATTGTCCAGATGGCGACTTCTGCCATCGAGCCCATTTACGAACAAGCTGGGGCCAACGATGAGGCCGCCAAGCAGCAGGTCGCTGAGCTTGTGCGTTCTATGCGCTTTGAAGACAACAACTACATATTCATCTACGACTATGACGGTAACAATATCGTCACGGCGCCTGCACCGGAGCGTGAAGGCACCAACATGATCGATGCGCAAACCCCCGATGGCACTTACCTGATTCGCGAAATTATTAAGGTCGCGCAAAGTGGTGGGGGATTCTATAGCTACATGTGGGATTACCCAGGTACTAACAGAATTGAACCCAAGCACTCCTTCGTTGACCGCCTTGAAAAATGGGACTGGCTCATTGGTGCAGGCGTTTACGTCACCGATGCTGACGACGCCATTGCCGAGCTTGAAGCCGCGGCTGCTACCGATTTGCGCGAAGGCATTATATTTGCCTCCCTTCTGGGGCTGGGCCTGTTTGTTGTGATTGCACTGATAGCCTACGCCTTGGTGCGTCGAACGCTGGGGCCGATCAAGCGGACTACCGCGGCGATGCAAGACATCGCACAGGGGCGCGGTGATTTAACCCGTCGCTTGGCAGTTGAAAGCGGCGATGAGATTGGCGAGCTTAGTGTTCAGTTCAACGCCTTTGTAGCGCGGATGCAGGACACGCTTCGCGATGTACGCCGCAGCACGCTCAGCGTGCACCAGGCAGCGGGGGAGATCTCACAAAGTTCTGATGAGCTTGCCACCCGTACCGAGCAGGCGGCCGCGAACCTGCAACAAACCTCAGCGTCCATGGAAGAGATCACCTCGACCGTCAACCACAGCGCCGACAACGCCCAGCAGGCCAATACGCTGGTGCAGTCTACTGCCGACGTAGCCCGCGAAGGCGAGACCTCGATGGGGCAGGTGGAAAGCACCATGCGCGATATTAACGACTCTGCGTCGCGTATCAGTGACATCATCAGCATGATCGACTCGATTGCCTTCCAGACCAATATTTTGGCGCTGAATGCCTCGGTGGAAGCCGCAAGGGCAGGTGAGCATGGCCGCGGCTTTGCCGTGGTAGCGCAAGAGGTTAGGGTTCTGGCCAGCCGTTCCAGCGATGCTTCCAAAGAGATTCGTGCGCTTATCGATGCATCGGTTCAGCACACTAACTCCGGCGCGAAGCTGGTGCGTAGCGCCGGTGATACCATGCGTGAGATTGTCTCCAGCGTGGCGAAAGTCACCGATGTGATCGGTGAGATCACCGCGGGGGCTAAAGAGCAGAGCAGTGGTATCGGCCAGATCAACACCGCCGTGGCTGAAATGGACACCATGACCCAGCAGAACGCCGCTATGGTGCAAGAGTCGACCACCGCCGCCGCCAATATGCGCCGCCACGCGGAGCATCTTAATCAGCTAATCAACTCTTTTGTCCTTGGTGAAGATGAACCACAGCATCAGGCGCTCGCCTCTCCGGCGCCTCAGCAGCGTGGCAGCGATAGCGGCCTGAAGCGCCCTGCGCTTTCATCGCATGCCTCATCACAGCCATCTTCAAAGCCCTCACCGGCGAAGCATGCCGCAGATGAGTGGGAAGAGTTCTAACGCTGACGAACCGTGCGTGTGGTATCAGCACTTATGAACGATAGGTATAAAAACGGGGCTTGCCAGATGGCAAGCCCCGTTGCGTTAACGCTTATCCGGCATGCCGTTTTGCAAGCCTTTCCGCCAGCAGGGTGACGGCCCGCCGCGCTAGAGGTGAAAGCTCGCCATCCTCGTGTTCCAGTGTTGCGATCAGACGATGCTTCATTGACCGCGCCCAGAAGGTTTCTAAGTGGCGGCAGGTGGCCGCGGCTGCTGTTTCTTCATCACGACCGCCGCCCAGGTTAGCGGCGATCTGGTTGGTCATGTGAATCAGGTGAGTCTCTTGGTGCGACGCCATTGCGTGCCTCCTCAGCCGTGTGCCATCGCCGCCGACATGGGGCGATGGTAAATCAGGTGGCGGCCGGGCCGCGCAAAGCCTGCCAGTAGCAGCCCCGATGCCTTGGCCTGCTCCACCGCGAGCGCCGTGGCCGCCGAGACCGCCACCAGGGCGCCAATACCGGCACTGGCACATTTGTGCACCATCTCATAACTGGCGCGGCTGGTGACCAGCGCGAACCCTCCGCCGAGGGGGGCGGCCTCGCGGGCAAGGGCACCGATCAGTTTATCCAGGGCATTGTGACGGCCCACATCCTCGCGGAGCCGTTGGATGCGCCCCTGGGCATCGCACCAGGCGGCACCGTGGCTAGCGCCAGTGGCTGCCTGCAGCGGCTGGTGGGTGGCCAGTTCCTGCAGGGAGCGCTGAATGGCGGCATCGCTCACAGGCGGAGCCACCACATGGGGAATCGGACGAATAGCCTGCTCCAGGGCTTCGGTGCCACATAGGCCGCAGCCGGTACGCCCGGTCAGGCTGCGCCGCCGCTGCTTGAGTTCGGCCATCCGCTGGCTGGCAATGGTGAGCTGAACGGTGAGGCCTTGGGGCGCTTCGTGGATCTCAAGGTCGTAGCACTCATCGGTACTGGCCAGAATGCCTTCGGAAAGGCTGAAGCCGAGGGCAAAATCCTCAAGGTCGGCGGGGCTTGCCATCATCACCGCATGGGAGATGCCGTTGTAGACCAGGGCTACCGGCCTTTCCAAGGCCAGTAGATCCTCCTGGGTATCGTTGTACCAGCCGTTAGCGCCGCGGCGCACCTCCACCGGCTGGCGCGCTACCGCATCGCGGGGGTGG
>NZ_JPUA01000019.1:53916-118189 GCF_002211105.1 Halomonas campaniensis
GGTGGGTGCTCATGGCGCCTCCTGATGAGCGTTGGCCAGGTGGTCACGCTGGATCAGGTCGAACGTGCTAAAGCGCTGCTGCCAGGCGGAGGGTTGGCTGACTTTTTCCACCTGCACCGCCGTGACCTTGTACTCCGGGCAGTTGGTGGCCCAGTCCGAGTTGTCCGTCGTGATAACGTTGGCGCCGCTGCCAGGATGATGGAAGGTGGTGTAGACCACCCCAGGCTGCATACGCTCGCTGAGTCGCGCGCGAAGTACTGTCTGGCCCGAGCGGCTGGTGATGCCCAGCCAGTCGCCGTCACGCACGCCGCGCAGCTCGGCGTCAGAAGGGTGTAGCTCCAACACGTCCTCGTCGTGCCAGCGCTGGTTGTCGGTGCGCCGGGTCTGGGCGCCCACGTTGTACTGGCTGAGAATCCGCCCGGTGGTGAGCAGCAGCGGGAAGCGGCGGTTGGCCCGTTCCTCGGTGGCCACGTACTCGGTAATCGCAAAGCGCCCCAGGCCAATGGGGAACTCAACCTCGTGCATGGTCGGCATGCCCAGCGGATACTCGGCGTTGCAGGGCCACTGTAGACTGCCGCGCTCTTCGAGCTTGGCGTAGCTGACGCCCGCAAAGCTTGGCGTCAACTGGGCGATCTCGTCCATGATTTCGGACGGATGGGTATAGTGCATCGGGTAGCCCAGCGCATTGGCCAGATCCTGGGTGACTTCCCAGTCCTCCTTGCCGGCCACCGGGGGCGTCACCTTGCGTACCCGATTGATGCGCCGCTCGGCGTTGGTGAAGGTGCCGTTCTTCTCCAGGAAGCTTGAACCCGGCAGCAGCACGTGGGCGAACTTGGCCGTTTCGTTGAGGAAAATGTCCTGGACGATCAGGCAGTCCAGCGACGTGAGCGCCGCCTCGACGTGCTGGGTGTTGGGATCGGACTGGGCGATATCTTCGCCCTGCACGTAAAGCGCTTTAAAGGTGCCCTCGATGGCGGCGTCGAACATGTTGGGAATGCGTAGCCCCGGCTCGTCGTCCAGCTCGACGCCCCACACCGACTCAAATCGGCCCCGGGCGATGGGGTCGGCCACGTGTTGGTAGCCCGGCAGCTCATGGGGGAAGGAGCCCATGTCGCAGGAACCCTGGACGTTGTTCTGGCCGCGCAGCGGGTTCACGCCCACGCCTTCGCGGCCAATGTTGCCGGTGGCCAGGGCTAGGTTGGCAATGCCCATCACCATGGTCGAGCCCTGGCTGTGTTCGGTGACGCCCAGGCCGTAGTAGATGGCACCGTTGCCTGTCGTGGCATAGGTGCGCGCTGCCTGACGCACGGCCTCAGCGGGCACGCCGGTAATCGCTTCGCTGGCCTCCGGAGAGTGGCGTGGTTCAGCAATGAACTCACGCCAGCGGTGGTAGGCATCGGTGTCGCAGCGCCTGGCGACGAACGCCTTGTCTTCCAGACCTTCGGTCACCACCACATGGCCCAGCGCGTTGACCAGCGCCACGTTGGTGCCCGGGCGCAGCGGCAGGTGCTGGGCCTCGCCCAGGTGGGGTGTTTTCAACAGGTCGATGCGGCGCGGGTCGGCGACGATCAGCTTCGCCCCCTGACGCAGGCGCTTGCGCATCATGGAGCCAAACACCGGGTGGGCGTCGGTGGGGTTGGCACCGATCACGATGATCGCGTCGGCCTTCATCACTGAATCAAACGTCTGGGTGCCCGCGGATTCGCCCAGCGTGGTCTTCAGGCCGTAGCCGGTGGGCGAGTGGCAAACCCGCGCGCAGGTGTCGGTGTTGTTGTTGCCGAAGGCGGCGCGGATCAGCTTCTGCACCAGGTAGGTCTCTTCGTTGGTGCAGCGCGATGAGGTGATACCGCCGATGCTCTCGCGGCCGTGCTCAGCCTGAATTGCCTTGAGACGGTTCGCGGCAAAGGTGATCGCCTCTTCCCAACTGACCTCCCGCCAGGGCTGATCGATGCTGTCGCGAATCATCGGTGTGGTCAGGCGATCCGGGTGGGTGGCGTAGCCGAAAGCAAAGCGCCCCTTCACACAGGAGTGGCCGTGGTTGGCGTCGCCGCCCTTGTAGGGCACCATGCGCACCAGCTGGTCGCCCTTCATCTGGGCTTCAAACGAGCAGCCCACGCCGCAGTAGGCGCAGGTGGTGACTACGCTGCGATCCGGCACGCCGTGGTCGATCACGCTTTTCTCCATCAGCGTGGCGGTGGGGCAGGCCTGCACGCAGGCGCCGCAGGAGACGCAGTCCGAGTCCATGAAGGCGTCGTTCTGGCCTGCTGATACTTTGGAGTCGAACCCGCGGCCGTCGATGGTTAGCGCAAAGGTGCCCTGGACTTCGTCGCAGGCGCGCACGCAGCGTGAACATAGGATGCACTTGCTGGAATCGAAGCTGAAGTAGGGGTTGGACTCGTCCTTGCTGGCCTGGAGGTGGTTCTCGCCCTCGAACCCATAGCGCACTTCGCGCAGCCCCACGCTACCGGCCATGTCCTGCAGCTCGCAGTCGCCGTTGGCGGGGCAGGTTAGGCAGTCCAGCGGGTGGTCGGAGATGTAGAGCTCCATCACGTTGCGGCGCAGCTTGGCCAGTCGCTCGTTCTGGGTGGTCACCTTCATGCCCTCCACCACCGGCGTGGTGCAGGAGGCGGGAAAGCCCCGACGCCCCTCTACCTGTACGGCGCACAGCCGGCAGGAACCGAAGGGCTCCAGGCTGTCGGTGGCGCACAGTTTGGGAATGTTGATATCCGCCAGGGCCGCGGCGCGCAGTACCGAGGTGCCCTCCGGCACGCTGATGGATACGCCGTCGATCTCCAGGTTGACTGTGGCGGCGCCCGGGTAGGGGGAGGGCGTGCCATAGTCCTTGGAAAAATCGACGCTGTTGGCCTGACGCCGTGGATCGTAATGTTCAATCATGATCTGTCTCCGTTCGCCGCCCGCTGGAAGTCGTCGGGAAAGTGTTTGAGCGCGCTCTGCACTGGGAAGGGGGTCATGCCGCCCATGGCGCAGAGCGAGCCATCCACCATCGTTTCGCAGAGGTCGTGGAGTAGAGTGAGGTTGGCCTCGCGATTGTCGTTGGCGCGGATGCGGTCGATCACCTCCACGCCCCGGGTCGAGCCAATTCGGCAGGGCGTACACTTGCCGCAGGACTCCACCTTGCAGAACTCCATCGAAAAGCGCGCCTGCTCGGCCATATCGACGCTCTCGTCGAACATCACCACGCCGCCGTGGCCCACGCCTGCGCCCACCTCAGCGAAGGTTTCGTAATCCAGCGGCATGTCCCACTGGCTTTCGGGCAGGTAGGCGCACAGTGGCCCGCCCACCTGAACAGCGCGCAAAGGCTTGCCGGTGAGCGTACCGCCGCCAAACTCCTCCATCAGCGTGCGCAGGGTGGTGCCAAAGGCGAGCTCCACCAGACCGCCACGCTTGACGTTGCCCGCCAGTTGGAGGGCCAGGGTGCCTCGCGAGCGGCCCATACCGTGGTTGGCGTAGGCCTCGGCGCCTTCAGCCAGAATGAACGGCACGGCGGCTAGCGAGAGCACGTTGTTGACCACCGTAGGGCGGCCAAACAGCCCCTCGATGGCGGGCAGCGGCGGCTTGAAACGCACCAGGCCCCGCTTGCCTTCGAGGCTTTCGAGTAGCGAGGTTTCTTCACCACAGATATAAGCACCGGCACCGAGACGTACTTCCAGGTGGAAGGTACGGCCACTGCCACAAAGATTGTCGCCCAGGTAACCGGCCTGCTCGGCGCGGGCAATGGCTTCGTCGAGCACCTGTTTCGCCAGTGGGTATTCGGAGCGCAGGTAGATGTAGCCCTGGGTTGCCTCAACGGCAAGCCCGGCGATGGTCATCCCCTCAATCAGCATGTAGGGGTCACACTCCATCGCTAGCCGGTCAGCGAAGGTGCCGGAGTCGCCTTCGTCGGCGTTGCAGACGATATATTTCTGGTCGGCGGGCGTGTCGAACACGGTCTGCCACTTGATGCCGGTCGGAAAGGCGGCCCCGCCGCGCCCGCGCAGGCCGGAGGCTTTGACTTCCTCGACGATGTCCTGGGGCTCGCGTTGCAGCGCTGCCTCCAGGCCGCAAAAACCGCTATGGGCGCAATAGTCGTCAATCGACAGCGGGTCAGTAATACCGATACGCGCGAAGGTCAGGCGCTGCTGCTTGGCAAGGTAGTCAATCTCTTCCGTGGGGCCCAGTGCCAGGGGGTGGCTGACGCTACCTTCGAGTAGGCCGCTGTCGAGCAGCGCCGCTACATCCCCCGGTGTTACCGGGCCGTAGGCGAACCGCCCGATGGGGGTTTCCACTTCCACCAGCGGCTCAAGCCAGGCAAGACCGCGGGAGCCATTGCGTACCAGCGTGATTGACTGACCGCGTGCGGTGGCCTCTCTTCTCAGTCGGCTGGCGATCACATCGGCACCCAGTGAAAGCGCGGTGGTATCGCGGGGGACAAAAACGCGGATGCTCATCCCATCACCTCCAGCGGCCGGGTTTGTAGCTCATCCATCAATTCATCGAAGGCTTCCGGGGTAACGCGGCCGCGTATGCTGTCTCCCACGCGGATCGACGGGCCGCAGGCGCAGTTGCCCAGGCAGTAAACGGCTTCGAGGGTGATTTCGCGATCTGGCGTAGTCTGGTGGTAGTCGACCCCTAAACGCGCTTTGGCGTGGGCTTCGAGCTGGCGCGCCCCTACCGACTGACACGCCTCGGCACGACAGATCTGCACCACGTGGCGCCCTGGCGGCGTGGTGCGAAAGTGGTGGTAGAAGCTGATGACGCCGTGCACTTCGGCACGTGTCTGGTGCAGGGCATCGGCGATGATCGGCACCGCTGCCTCGGGGATGAAGCCGATGCGATCCTGAAGG
This sequence comes from Halomonas campaniensis, assembly GCF_002211105.1. GTDB lineage: Bacteria > Pseudomonadota > Gammaproteobacteria > Pseudomonadales > Halomonadaceae > Vreelandella > Vreelandella campaniensis_A. The sequence goes on from NZ_JPUA01000019.1 coordinate 58,761, forward strand.
GCGTGGAGAATCGGCAGTAGGGCGCCGGGCTTGTGCTTCAGGGCGTCGACCTCGGCCTGAATTGCCTGCGGCGCCCACTCCTGGGATTGGTTCATGATGCCCTCCTCACGACTGCTTTTTATGTTTTAAATATGCACTACTTTTCATATTTAAAAAGACGTGCATCACGGTTAAGACAAAGCTAGCATCAAGTTATCGACTTAAAAATATGAAATAGTGTGCCTATGAAGCGGATCAAGGTAACGCCCACCTGGTGCTTTAGCGATGAAGAGGGGCATCGTCTCGATACCAATCTTTTGCGCCTGCTCGGGGCGGTTCATCGCCACGGCAAGTTGACCCATGCCGCCGAGGAAGCGGGTATTTCCTATCGCCACGCGTGGAATTTACTGCGCCAGGGCGGGGAGTTTTTTGGTGTCACTTTGGTAGAGATGGCGCGTGGGCGCGGGGCGCGGTTATCGCCGCTGGGTGAGAAGCTGCTGTGGGCCGAGCAGCGCGCCACCGCTCGGTTAAGCCCGCAGCTTGATAGCCTGAGCTCAGAGCTGAATCTTGCCATTCAGCAGCACCAGGAAGGCGTGCACCCGGTATTGCGCCTCCACGCCAGTCATGGCTTTGCGATAGAGCTGCTGCCGCAGCATTTGGGCGAGTTGCAGCTTGACCTGCAGTACTGCAGCCCGCTGGAGGCACTGGCGGCGCTTAACCGTAATAGCTGCGATCTGGCGGGCTGCCATCTTCCCAGAGGCGCGGTGGGTGAGAAAATACGCCGCAAATACCGCCGCCTGCTCAAGCCTCGCTATCACCGGCTGGTAGGGTTTATTGCTCGCCAACAGGGGCTAATGGTGGCGCCGGGTAATCCGCTGGGCATAGATGGCGTTGCCGCACTGGCCGATAGGCCTGTCACGTTTATCAACCGGCAGGCGTCGTCGGGAACGCGGGAACTGCTGGATAGCTTGCTGGATGAGGCGGGCATTGCTACATCCAAAGTGAATGGTTACCAGATTGAGGAGTACACCCACTCGGCGGTCGCGGCCTATGTGGCGGCGGGAATGGCGGATGCAGGCTTCGGTGTCGAGGCCGCTGCGCAGCGGTTTGGGCTTGATTTTGTGCCGCTAGCCACGGAAGACTATTTGCTGGCCTGCCACCACCGCTCCCTGAAAGAGCCTAAATTTGACGACTTTTTGCAGACATTGTGCAGCAGTTCATTCCAGGAGGCGGTGCAGCGCCTGCCGGGTTATAGCCCCAGCCAGTGTGGCTGCGTGATCGAGATCGGCAGCTTTTTATAAGGTAGAGAGGCATCAAGGTCATAGGTTAGGAGGTGAAATAAACGGTCGGCTCTTTAGTTAAAGAGCCGACCGTATCTCAAGGCCGGGGGCGGATTGTGGGCTTTTTCAATAATTAGTGAACCAAAGAATAATATTGGGGAAAAGTGTGAACACCCCCACTGCTCCTAATAGGATCAGCCAATACGGCAGCGATGCTTTCGCCTCGGCGGTTAAATCTACTTCATTTTTAGAAATAGACGATAAGACGAAGAGGTTCAGCCCTACAGGTGGTGTGATCATTCCTATCTCTATTAGCAGAGTGACAATGATACCAAACCAGATGGGATCAAATCCTAAACTCGTGATCATCGGGAAGGTAATAGGAAGTGTCATCAATAGCAGTGATATGCCATCAAAAAAGCACCCTAAAACAATGTAGACAACAACGATCATCAGTAATATGCCATAAGGGCCTAGGCCAAAGTTACCAATGGTTTCTACCGCTGCGCGTGGAATACCTAATAAGCTCACCGCTTGAGAAAGGATAACCGTTCCAATCAGGATCATGCCGATAGCCGTAAACATGATAGAGGCATGCTTAAAAGCTAGCCAAAGGCGCTTTAACGTTAAATCTCCCCAGGTCAAACCAAGCACGATGCTGGCCACTACCCCAAGCGCTGCCGACTCCGTCGGCGTTGCTATGCCCATGTAAATGGTGCCAAGCACGAAGAAAATGAGTATGGGGAGAGGCCAAATCTCTTTTAACCCGTTTAAAACATGTGAGCGGGTTACGTTCTCTTTGAATATTGGCGTGACAGGTTCGCCGATTTTAGAGCGTATGATAATCCACGTGGAGAAGGCTAAAGCAATCAGTAATCCCGGCAGCATGCCGGCGATAAAGAGCTTCCCGATGGATACATTTTGCGTTGCGCCATAAATGATAAGCGCCAGACTGGGAGGGATTAACAGGCCAAGCGTACCGCCGGCCGCAAGCGTGCCGACCACAACGCTTGGGTTGTACCCTCTGTTTTTAAGCTCCGGATAGCCAACCGCGCCTATGGCGGCGGCCGTGGAGGTGCTGGAGCCACTCACTGCCCCAAACAGCGTACAAACGGCAATATTGGTATGCAGTAACTGGCCCGGGACGCGGGCAAACAGAGGGGTGAGGCCATTATAGACGCGTTTTGATACGCCGCTTGCCAACAGTATTTCACCCAAAAATATAAATAACGGTACAGCGCTCAAGGTGAAATCTGTCAGCATGTTCCACGTGGCGTTAATGGCTAAGGGCGTTGCTCCGTTTGCCTGAAAATAGAGCAGCAGTATGCCTGTCAGCCCTAACGCGGCCCCCAAGATGGCTCCACTTGTCAGAAATATAACCAAGCTTCCACTTAATAATAGCCAGCTCATTAAATGACATCCTCTGTTAAGGTGGCGTCGGCTGCTGGCTGCTTCAGGCCATGCGTGATCTGAACTAACATGCAGAGCACCATCGATAACGGCATAATCGCCATCCACGGCCAGAGTAGAATGCCGCTAATGTCCGTGCGTGAATTAAGCGAAAACGAGAAATTCATGAAATTCCAGGACTCATAGGCAAAAATAGAGCAGAAGGTAAGCAGTGTTATCACACCAATAAAGTCCATTACCTTGGCGATACCTAACGGTACTAAATTGATGAGTATTTCAATTCGAATATGACGCCCCTGATTAAGCACATGAGGTAGGCAAAGAAAGGTGAGTGATAAAAAGAGAAGACCGGCGAGTTCGTCTGAAAAGCGTAGGGGGCGCCCGCCCAGATAACGCATTAATGTACTGATGAATATCAGTGCGGTCATGCTAATACCGCTCGCTACGCCAAGCAGAAAAGAGCCATAGGCCACTTTATGAATAACCTTGTTAATGTTCACAATCATTTTTTATGCTCCAAAAAAGAGCCAAGGTAAAATTGGCTCTTTTTCTAGCTATTTAATTATTGATTATCTGAAAGCGCTTGAGTAACCGTGTTGTAGTAACGCTCACCCTCTTCGCCGGACTCTTCAGCCATGGTTTGCCATGCACTCCAAGCGGCCGTTACAAAGGTATCAAGATCCTCATCAGAAAATGCCGGTAGCATGGTTATGCCAAGGGCCTCACGCTCTTGACGTGCCTGTGCTTCGCGCTCTGGGTCGACTGCGGATTCACTGGTGGCTTCCCAGATTTCTTGGCCTGCTTCTTCTAATGCCTGGCGTTGGTTATCATTCAAGCCGGAAAGCGCTTTTTCACTGATGCCAAATAACCATGGTGAGGCTGCCCAAGGGTGCAGATACGCTTCGTATTCAGTCACTTCTTGTAACGAAACGGTGGGCGCAACGGTTGATAGGTAGTAGGCACAATCCACAACGCCTGTCTGGAGTGCCATATACATATCGTTTTGTGGAATGACCTGGGCAGAAATACCCAGTAAATCAAAGGTGTCGACCAAGTGCCTTGACCAGACACGCACTTTTTTGTCCTGTAGTTCTTCCAGCGTGTGCACCGGCTCTTTGCAGTGCAAACCGACGTCAAAGATGGGCGCAACCACGCCGCCGACAATTTGAATGTCCCAGTTCGCAAAGCCTTCATCATAGAGTTCTCTAATAACGCTCAAGATCTCATTGTGCTGTGATGACTCGGTAATAGCGCCTTGAGCATAAACCGACGCCAGGGCTGGTGCATCACGGGTATAATAGTCGCCATACAGCAATGCCATATCGACCATGCCCTGCTGGAGTATTCTTAGCATGTCGGCTTCTTTTAATCCTAAAGCGCCTGCATGATAGACCTCGACTTCCAGTTCCCCCTCTGATTTTTCTTTGACCAACTGAGCAAATCTATCAATCTGCGCTGCTTCAGGCCTAGACTGAGCTAAGCCGCTATGAAAAGTTAAAGTGATATTGTCTGCTTGAACATGTTGAATGGTAGCGAGGGAGCCAAGAAGAGAAATACCAAACACTATTTTTTTGCTTTTTAAGTTATTCATTGTGGATGTCTCGTTGGGGTAGGTGGGCATTTCATCTTGCGGCAGGAGTCGTTGCTAAAAGAGCTAGGTTTGCGACATTTGTTGCCTGATAAGCGACATGGGGAAATAGTTAATGAACTTTTTTAATATCGATAATTAATTGTCTTTAGTTTTATTGGCCAAATAGTAAACCAATTTCTCAAGGTGAGTGATTTTTTGGCGCATTTTTTGCAATGTTTTAAGCGGGGCGGGGATTGTGATGCCAAGAGCTTGCCTCTTGGTGAGTTTTAAAAAAAGCTAAGTAGCACCCTTGAATGGGGAGAGGGAAAATGAGAGATGGTTTTATTAGTAAATTAAAGAATAAAAACATGGCTTACCTGCACTCAGAGACTTCGAGTGAGTCATCTGTAAGGGTTAAGCGGGTGGCCTTCATACTGCTAGATCATTTCTCCATGATGTCTTTTACTGGCGCAGTCGATGCATTAGTTACCACGAACTTGATGAAATCGAATACTGCTTATGAAGTAGTCGTCGTTGCTGCTCAAGATAGAAGCGTGCTGTCGGATTTAGGGATTTGCATTGAGGCGGACGTAGCGCTATCGGCATTCGATCTCAATCAGTATCAAGTGGATACGCTTATTGTATGTGGTGGGCTGCGTGTAAGGCCTCAGCCCATGCCTATCCTGCGAACGAGGTTAAAACAGGCAGATAGTCAAGGTGTGGTGCTGGGTGGGCTATGGAATGGTGCCTATTTTCTTGCCGAAGCAGGGCTATTGAGTGGCTATCAGTGTGCCTACCACCCCGATGGAAGGGCATTGATGGCAGAGGAGTTTTTAGATGTATCGGTCTCTAAGCGTAGTTTCATCGTTGACCGTAATCGTCTGAGTTGTGCGGGTGCGAGCAGCTCCCTAAGCATGATGATCGAAATTGTCAGAAGTGACTGTGGTAATGATGTGGCCTGTGCCGTTGAAGAGATGTTGAGCTGTGATAAAGCCATTGAGGCTCCGGATATCTCGACGATCAGCGTTGATCAAAACGGTACGCTACCTGAAGCGCTACAAACGGCTTTGCAGCTCATGAAAAATAATATCGAAGAGCCCTTATTGATGTCTGAGATTGCCAAGTGGGTCAATATATCCAGGCGCCAACTGGAGCGACTATTTTGTCATCATGTGAATGCTAGCCCATCTCGGTACTATATGGAGTTGCGTTTAACGCGTGCCCGGCAGCTGTTACAGCAGTCCAGTAAGCCTATAGCCGAAGTGGCTGTTGCAACAGGTTTTGTCAGCATTTCTCACTTCCGGAACTGTTTTTATCAGCTCTTCGAAATGACGCCCACTCAGTTTAGAAAGTTGTGCCAAGCGGGAAGCACGTATGAGTAACGGGTGGACAGACCTAAATGAAAAAACAAAAGGAGCGCGAAGGCTCCTTTTGATAGTAACGGCGGGGAACTGATTTAACCCCCCGACCAGCCCAGCATAATCGGCACGTAAACCACCAGCAGCAGCACCCCGATCAGCCCCAGCAGGTAAGGGATGATCGCCCGGGTGATGCGCTCCAGCGGTAGCTGGGTGATCGATGAGGCCACATAGAGATTGATCGCCACCGGCGGGGTAATCATGCCGATGGAGAGCCCTACCACGATAATCAAACCAAAGTGGATCGGGTCAATCCCCAACTGCAGCACCAGCGGTAGCAGCACCGGCGTCAGAATAATCAGCGCACTGGCGGTCTCAATAAACACCCCGGTGAGCAGAATAATCCCTACGATCAGCAGCATAATCACATAAGGGTTGGTAGAGAGTGACAGCACGGCCTGGGCAATCGCCCCCGGCACCTGCCAGCTAGACAGCGTCCAGCTCAACACCGCCGACATGGCAATCACCAGCATAATCACCGCGGTGGTCATCGCTGAGCGGATCAGCAGCTTATACACCTGCGGCAGGGTCAGATCACGGTAGACAAACAGCGACACCAGCATGGCGTAGTTCACCGCCACCACCGCTGCTTCTGAAGGGGTGAAGATGCCTGAGAAGATACCCCCCAGGATAATTACCGGCGTCATCAATCCCCAGCTGGCGTCTTTAAAGGTCGTCCAGATGGTTGCCAGCGATAGCGGCGTACCTTTGGGGTACTGGCGCTTATACGCCTGAGCAATGGCAATGGCCATTAATCCTAGTCCCATCGCTAGCCCTGGCAAAAAGCCGTTTAGAAACAGCTTGGAGACCGACTGCTGAGCGATCACCGCGTAGATGATCATCGGCACCGAGGGTGGTATCACCACCCCGATGGTGCCGCTGGCGGCGATCAAGCTGGCTGCTGATGCCGGGTCATAGCCTTTACGCTTAAGCTCCGGTACCAGGCTTGAGCCCACCGCTGCGGTGGTCGCGGCGCCAGAACCGGAAATCGCCGCAAAGAACATGCCCGCCATCACTGAGACCACCGAAAGCCCGCCGCGCATAAAGCCGACTAATGAATCAGCAAAGCTGACCAGCTTCTCGCTCACCTTACCCTGGGCCATTAAATCCCCGGCGAGGATAAACATTGGGATAGCCACCAGGGCAAAGGAGTTAATGCCCTGGAACATCTGCTGGGTGACCACCATCAGCGGCACGCCGGATTGATAGAGCGCATAGAGCGTGCTGGCGCCAATCGCAAAGGCAATCGGCACGCCCAGCAGCATAAACAGGAAGAACAGCCCAAACAGCAGCAGCGTCATAGGGACTCCTCCTGGGGCTGGGAGGTTTCACCGTTAATCAGCAGCTCAATGATATCGACCAGTGCGTACCAGGCCATAATCGCCGCGCAGATCGGCATCACTGCGTAGACGTAGGTCATCGAAAGCCGCAGCGAGGCGGATTTCTGAAAGCTCTGCACCTGCATATAGCGGTAGCCGATCACGATCAGCGTGACCATAAAGGCCAGCACGATCAGCAGGGCGGCAATGCGGGCGATTTGGCGCAAGCGGCCGGGCAGGGCATCCACCACAAAGGTCACGGCAATATGCCGCCCGCGCTGAAACGCCAAGGTGCCGGCTAAGAAGGTGATCCACACCAGCAGAAAGCGGGCGACTTCTTCCGTCCAGCCCACCGCGGTGAATAGCACCCGGGAGACGATCTGCAGGGTAATCACCGCAATCAGCGCCGCCATGCCCGCAAAGACCACGGGCTGGAGAATGGCGTCCAGAAAGCGTTCAGTACGCTGTAGCAGCGTTACCAATGGATGCGTGTGAGTGGGCACTTACTTCACTTCCTCCTGGATGCGTTGCAGGTAATCGCCGAACTGGTCACCGTACTTCTCATACACTGGGGTGACGGCTTTCTGGAAGGCAGCGATATCGGGCGACTCGTTAATTTCCATGCCTGCCTCAGCCAAGTCGGCTAACTGCTCGGCTTCCATAATGGCATTTTGTTCTCTGGCATAGCTAGATGCTTCGCTGGCGGCATCGAGTACGATCTCCTGCACCTCCTCTTGAAGGCCGTTCCAGGCGGGTAAGCTCATAATGAAGATCGCTGGCGCATAGATGTGCCGCGTCATGGTGAGGTAGTCCTGAGTTTCCGCCAGGTTAAAGGCATGGATGGCGTTAACCGGGTTTTCCTGGCCATCAATCGTGCCTTGTTGCAGGGCGGTCAGCGCTTCTGTCCACGCCATGGGAACGGCATTGGCGCCGAGTTCCCGGAACGTATCCACATAGACCTCGTTCTCGATGACGCGCAGTGTCAGGCCGTCGAGATCCTGGGGCGCATTGATCGCGTGCTGGCTATTGGTGATATTGCGAAAGCCGCGCTCAGCAAACGCCAGCCCTTTAAGGTTCACATCCTCTAATTTGCCCAGTATTTCCTGGCCGATCTCACCATCCAGCACAGAGTAGGCAGATTCGGCGGTAGGGAAGAGGAAAGGCAGCTCAAAAACCGAGAACTCATCAACGAAGTTGGCCACCGGCCCGTTGGTGATCACGCCCATATCGACAGTGCCGATCTGCATGCCTTCCAGAATGGTGCGCTCGTCTCCCAGAGAGGCGTTGGGGAAGATCTCTACGGAGACCGCGCCGTCGGTCTGTTCGCTGACTAACTGCTGAAAGCGCTCGGCGGCGATATGGTAAGTATCTTCTGTATTTACCACGGTCGCTAAGCGCAGGTTGGTAGGCGTTATTTCCTCTGCCTGGGCCATGAGCGGTAAACCAAACAGGCCAGCGCATAGCAATGTCAAGTTTAACTGTTTGAATTTACTTGTATAACAGGATGCGGCGTGAGCGGTGAAGCGGGCGTTGTGATTCACATTATCTCCTAGTGGTGGCTGTTCTTATTGTCTTATTGGGCTTCATCTATATCACATCGAACTAACAGAGCAAATTACTTATTTTCATTCCACTATTCGCGATAATAATCCAAAAAATCTTTATAGATCTTAGGCTTGAGTGATTTAAAGGTTAGCGATAGCCTGCAAGCATTGACGATTGATTAACTGCCTTGGAAGGCGAGTGTAAGGCTTGGCCGATGGTGAGTCTTGATAACCATGTTCTTACTAACCATGGCAACGCCAGCTAAAACAGGAATAACCAATGGATAAGTTGCTTAACGACCTAGTAGCGGTAGTCGGCCCAGAAGGCGTGCTGCTCGGTGAAGATGTCTCCCAGCGTAGCGTCGACTGGTTTACCGGGGCGCCCTGTCGTGCCAAGGCCATTGTAAGGCCCCGCAACACCGAACAGCTTAGCAAAGTCATGGCCTTATGCTATCAGGCCGACCAGCTGGTGGTGACCCATGGCGGCATGACCGGCATTGTGCACGGGGGGGAAGCCAGCCCCGAGGAGTTGGTGGTTTCTCTGGAACTGATGAACCAGATCGAGGAGGTCGATCTGGTAGGCTCTACGATTCAGGTTCAGGCTGGGGTAACGCTCCAGCGTGTGCAGGAAGCCGCGGCAGAGATCGATATGCAGTTTCCGCTCGATCTCGGCGCCCGGGGCTCGTGCACCATTGGCGGCAATATCGCCACCAATGCGGGCGGCATACGGGTCATTCGCTACGGCATGATGCGCCAGCAAGTGCTGGGGCTGGAGGCCGTACTTAGCGATGGCACCGTGGTCAGCTCGCTGAACAAAATGCTCAAGAATAACGCTGGCTACGACCTCAAACAGCTATTTATCGGTAGCGAAGGCACGCTGGGTATCGTCACCCGCGCCGTGCTGCGGCTGCAGCCGCATATGCCCAGCGAGCAAACTGCGCTGGTCGCGGTGCCCTCCTTCGATGCCTTGACCCAGCTGTTACGTAGGGTCTCCCAAGAGCTCGCCAATAGCCTTAGCGCCTTCGAGGCGTTGTGGAATAGCCACTACAGGCTGGTGACCACCGAGAGCGGCAAGCATGCGCCCCCGTTGGCCGACGACTCGCCTTTCTACGCGATCATCGAAACCCTGGGGCTAGATGACGCCCAGGATACGGAGCACTTCTCTGAGATTCTGCAAAAGGCGATGGAAAACGGTTTGATTACAGATGCCGTGCTGGCCAGTTCCGGCGCCCAGCGCCAGGGCATCTGGGCGATCAGAGAGGATATCGAAGTGCTGGTGCACCAGCTGAAGCCGATGTTCTCCTATGATATCAGCCTGCCGATTCCCCATATGGACGCGTACGTCGATACCCTGGATCAAAACCTCAAGGCGCAGTTTCCGCAAACAGGAAAAATGATCGTGTTCGGCCATCTTGGCGATGGCAACCTGCACATCATGATCACGGTGCGCGACGACAGCCCGCAAAGCCGCCGCCAAGTTGAGCAGTTGGTTTACTCGCCCCTGAAAGAGTACGGCGGCTCGATCTCTGCCGAGCACGGCATTGGTCTCGAAAAACGCGATTATCTAAGTATTTCCCGCTCCAGCGAGGAGATCGCTTTAATGAAGCGCATGAAAGTCGCTTTGGATCCCAAGCTACTGTTGAATCGAGGTAAAGTCGTGGCAGTGGAGTGAGTTTGGCTATTTGATTAAGGGTTGCCCAGGGCGGAGGGGGCTGGTGTCATCAGCTCCCGGGTTAATTGCCGCAACCAGTGTATGCCAGGATCATGATCCTTCCTTTCATCCCAGCACAGGCAGACTTTGAACGCTGGGACGTCCAGGGGCAGAGCGTAGAACTTCAAGCTATTGTTGCGGCAAATGACCCTGGCCGCGCTCTCTGTCACCACGCAGAGCAGTGCTGTGGACACCAGTATTTCTTGCAGTGGATTGATGTAGGGCGTCTTGGCGACGATTTTCCGCTCTAACCCTAACTCCCGCAGTTTTTCATTGATTAACAGCGGGCTGTCCTCACGATGGGACAAAGCGACCTGGGGGGAGTTTAAAAACGCCTCAAGGGTAATGGCGCTACTCTTGCCATGAAAGGTCGCATCACCCACACAGCCAATCACATCGTCAAACAGGTACTCATGGTGAGAGGTGAGCGGCAAGGTTTCGAACTGCACCACCGCCAGGTCGATATCGTGTTCTTGAAGGACTTGCTGGGCGCCCTCTGCGCTCGCGATGCGCGTGGAGAGCATGTTGAAACACAAATCGGGCGCGTGTTCCAAACAGTGCTGGATAAGCTTGGGTTGCAGCTGTTGGCTGACATAGTCCACCAAACTGACCCGAAACTCCCGCTTTGAGGTGGCGGGCGAAAACTCGTTACTACTGTGAACTGCCTGATCGAGGTAGAACAGCCCTTTGGCTACGGCGGCATCCATCTGCCGGGCAAGCGGGGTCGGTTGCATGCCCTCCAATGTCTTGATGAAAAGCGGGTCATCCATTAACAGGCGGAGCTTTTTCAGCGAGTGGCTGACGGCCGGTTGCGTCAGGCAGAGCGCTTGTGCGGTGAGCGTCAAACTCCTTTTCCAATACAGCGTGTGAAAAACCAATAGTAAATTGAGATTGATCTTATTGAGCCTGTTCGCCAGCTTCGTATGGGTGGTGTCAGCCATCAGGCGTGTCTCTTGGTTGGAAGGGCCGTTCCTGCGCGGGAACAGCCCTCAGCCACTGCTGTAAAAGCACTGTATCTAATGTCGGGCTTGCCTCGATGGGAAGCGAATTACTTGAGCGCTTCCTGGATGCGCGGCAGGTAATCACCGAACTGCTCGCCGTACTTCTCATACACCGGCTCGACAGCGGCTTGGAAGGCCTCCATATCTGGATCGTCGTTGATCTCCATGCCCGCATCGCGCAGGGCCTGCAGCTGTTCGCTCTCCATCTCTGCATTCACTTGGCGCTCATGCTCCGCTGCTTCCTGTGCGGCTGCGAGCAGTACCTCTTGGGCGTTTTCAGGCAGTTGGTTCCAGGCGGGCATACCCATCACAAAAATTGCTGGGGCGTAGGTGTGGCGGGAGAGGGTCATGTAGTTCTGGGTTTCATCCAGGTTGAACGAGTGGATCACGTTCACCGGGTTCTCCTGGCCGTCGATGGTGCCCTGCTGCATGGCGGTCAGCGCTTCAGTCCACGCCATGGGAATCGCGTTGGCGCCCAGCTCGCGGAAGGTATCGGTGTAGACCGGGTTCTCCATCACGCGGATACGCAGGCCGTCCAGGTCTTCCGGCGAGTTTACGGCGCGTTCGCTGTTGGTCAGGTTGCGGAAACCGCGTTCGGCGTAGGCCATGCCTTTCAGATTCACCTCAGAAAGCTTATCGAGCAGCTCCTGGCCAATCGGGCCATCGAGCACCTCATAAGCGGCTTCCGGGGAGGGGAACAGGAAAGGCAGTTCGAACACCGCCATCTCTTCGACAAAGTTGGCTACCGGCCCGTTGGTGATGACGCCCATATCCACGGTGCCGATCTGCATGCCTTCCAGCAAAGTACGCTCGTCACCCAGTGAGGCGTTGGGGTAGATCTCGATATCCACCTTGCCTTCGGTGCGCTCTTCTACCAGCTCTTCAAATTTGGTGGCGGCGATGTGGAAACCGTCCTGCTCATTGACCACGTGGGCCAGGCGCAGAGTGACGGGATCCATATCAGCAAAATCAGCGGCGTTCGCGGCGCTCACCAGCGCCAGGGAGATGCCCAGAGCCAGCGTGCTACGTGCAAATGTTTTCATATTATTGTGTTCCCAATGGACTAAGGTGCAGAAGTGCTCCCAAAGCATGCACCACACCAGGGAAAACGGTCAATTGACTAAAGGTACTCAAGCGCCATACGGCTGGACACAGCGCCCCTGCACAGTTACGATACGCACCCACAAGCGCCCGTAGCTCAGTTGGATAGAGTATCGGCCTCCGAAGCCGAGGGTCGCAGGTTCAAATCCTGCCGGGCGCGCCAAATTGAAACCCTGAGCAGCTATTATCTTCTGCTTAGGGTTTTTTTGTTGTAGCTACCTACTTCGAGACGGTTGCAAGTAGAAGTGATGGCAGACTATATTAATTCTAATGCGGTTGATATGCGGTTTTGGTGAAAAAATGCATGAATCTAAAAGGAATGCTCAGCTTTTTACGAGTAGGCGAATCAATGAAATTGCCGCTGGGGATCTAAGCTTTCTATTAGAGATAGCCGCTGTGCATGAAAAGAAGTTGCCGGATTTCTTTACAGTGTTGGATGTTTTTGAGCTTTGTTTCCTTGAATTGTCTAAAAGTTATAGGGCTGAGTATTATTTTAAAAACACGGTCGCAAGGAAGATACTGTTTGGAATTCATTCTTTAAATACTGCAACTGTTATTCCTGAATTTCGTGTTGGAAAAAATAAAGCTGATTGCGTAGTTTTGAACGGAAGAAGTGTCTGCTACGAAATAAAATCAAGTTATGATAATTTATCGCGGTTGCCTGATCAATTAGCATCATATAAAAAGATATTTGATGAAGTTTTTGTTGTGACTAGTCATGAACATTTAGAAAAGGTGTTTGAAAATATTCCACTAGATGTTGGAGTTATTGAGTTAACTAAAAGAAACACTTTGAGTGTTTTAAGAAGTGCTAGCCGTAATAGCGAGCCCGTCGATGTTCCAGTTTTGATGAAGTCGTTGCGATTAAAAGAATATAAAGAAATGGTGCGTTTAGCTACTGGAAAAATGCCATTGGAGAACAATACAGAAGTTTTTGAAAGATGTGAAAAAGAGCTTTCGAAAATCCCATCCAACATAATTAGAGGACTTTTTTGTAAGGTGCTCAAGGAAACAAGAAAAGTTGATAAGGATTATGTGACTAAACTTCCTGAGTCCTTGTTGATGGCTGGGATTAGCTATACCCTTAAGCAGGGTAATAGAAGGTCACTGATAAAAAATTTAAAGATAAATTTAAGTAAGGAAATGCTATGTACTACCCAATTCTTAGAGGTAAGCAGTTTGAGCTAATTGCTATTAGAGAGTTAGCAGATTTTGTTGATAAGAACTCCTTCTGCCCTGTGATTGAGCCGGTTAGAAATAATACGAAGCCACTGAAAAAAACTCTTGAAGTTCTTTCTGAGAAAGGGGTTAAGCCTTTACTTATAATAAATCCTAATATTGGTAATTTTTCAAATAAAGAAGAGTCATTTGATTTTCTATCTGATATGAATGACTATATTAATTTATTTACTCCATGCCTGAAAGTGAATGATTTTAAAGATATTGATAATATATCAAGATATTCTCTTGATATCAAAGATGTTGCGGTTTTTGTGGCGGGAAGTGTTGATAGGAAAATGTTAAGTGACTTGATAATGGCTAAGTGTGTGTTGGTTGACCGCGAGAAAATTCACCCAGGGGCTCTGTCTCAATTAGAAAGAGTAGTGCTTTATTCAGATTCTTTTGATAAGAAGACAAGAAACGCTGATTATTCAGAAACATCTTTTTTCTCCACGCTCCATACTGAATGGCAGAGTTTTAGCGGAGCAATAGGTTTTGGTGATTATACAATTTTAAGCCAAGATTATACTGAAGCTGGCGGTCCTGCATACGTTGTCACGATACATCTGAGCTATATTGATGAAGAATCATTTGACTCTATGAGAGTAAGACATTTTTCTTCTTATGATGATGAGTCACCTGCAAATCCCGGGGGGAAGTTTAAAAGCGCACTTCATAAACTTTGCCATTATGTAGATAGTCATCCAGATGATTTTTATATGACATCTGGCTTAAAGGAGTTTATTTACCTAAAAGACAGTTCTTTCCCGGGACTAGGACACGTTAAAAAACTTTCAATGAAACATCATATTGAAACAACATGCAGATATATTGGAGAATAAAAGTGCCCAATTGCTGTGTGAAGTGTATCTCTGATTCAGCGTTATTAACAAAAATCCATCAGGAAGAAAATGTTACTAGATGTACTTACTGCTTGACTAGGCGTGTTCATTGTATAGATACGACCAAATTAGCAGAAAAGCTTGAAATTTTTTTCTACGGACTTGTCGAAGATGCTGGTGGTAAAAAGTTTTCAGAAATACTAGATTATTATGGAGTGTTTGAGCAAAGCTTAGAAAAAGTAGAGCATATTGTTCAAGATGCTTTCGGCGAAGAAATTTTGGATAAAACTTTTAGTTTTAATTTTGAACTTGATGGTTTTAAAGTACAGTGGGCAGATTTCAAAGAGGAAATTAAACATGGGAATCGGTTTTTTCCTAGGGGGATAATCTACTCGTCTCTTTTTTCAAGTTCTAAGGCGAATGTAGATGCTGCGGTTTTTTTTCAACTTCTAGAACAGTTGAAGACACAAGTTTATCCACAGGATGCCTTCTATAGGGCAAGAATATCTGATTCGATGATTGATTTATCTAAAATGGGATGCCCTCCAAAAGAGATAGCTACTGGTGGTAGAGCAAATCCTGTAGGGATACCTTATTTATATTTATCGGATAATATCGAAACATGCATTGCAGAAGTTAGGCCTTCTAATACTAGCAAGGTTGTAGTAGCTAAATTTTCGCCCATAAAAGAGCTAGTGGTACTGGATTTAACTAGTCCAAGAAAGCTATGTTCAGCATCTTCATTTGAGGAAGAACAACTGTCTATTGTTCTAAATTATTTAAACTTGCTGGAGCAACTTTCGCTAGACCTATCTAGACCAGTTAGCAAGGAAAGTAGTCAATTAGAGTATATTCCTACTCAGTTTTTGTGTGAGTTTATAAAAAGCGTGCCGGATTTTAGCGGTTTAATGTTTAAGAGTTCATTTTCTGTAGGCAATAACTATGTTTTTTTTAATGATGGCGATTTACAGGCACATGATGCATGCCAGCATGAGGTTTATGAAACTAGACATAGAACTAGGTTAGTGTAATTTCTTTTCTTATTGATCATGAGATGTGACTCCCAATGTTTTCTATAAGTCAGAAAGCAAGGTGTAAATCAGCACATTAGATGGGTGTGGTATCAATGTGTTGTACATCTGTAATGATGTAAAATAAGGAAAAATAACGTGTATGAAAAATTTTATACCAATTGTTCAGAATTCACTAGTGAGTTAGTAATGAAGGTGCTAACATGGCTAGAGAGATCTTGCATGATGTTTTAACTTTGTTGTAGTGGTTTCTTTTCATGTTCTGTGATGAGATTTAGGCCATTTTCATTAATCCAAGATATGTACTCGTTCATAAGGGGTTCGTTTAAGGTACGATGCTCTAATATGGTTTCAATGTTTTGAGATATCATATGAGAGTAGTTGATCTTAAATTCTGAAAGCATCTTCCTCCACTTTGCGTCAGGGATTGCCTTGAAAAAAGGATTGGAAAAGGCATTGTTTTCCTCTTCTGAAGGGCCTATCAAGTCGTGTGATAACCATAGATGCGCTTTCGGGCTGCTGGCTTCCAATATATCCGTAAGATAGTCGTAGGTTCTTACTTCGATGCATTCGTTGTTGAAGATTTCAAGCCTCTTTCTTGTATCGAAATTATTTTCTCTTGTTTCTCTTCGTCCAATTATTAGCATGTACTTTAACGAGGGCTTGCCAGTAAGTGAGAAGCTTTTTGATGGAAATATGCCTTCAATTATAGAGTTATTTTTTTGAACCCAGTGCTTCCAATCGCGTATCTGTTCAAGCCCTTGTGCGAATTTTTTTGTTGGCCTACCGTTCTTTGTATAGAGTGTATCATGTGGGCTTTCCAATTCTATCAATGTGTACTCGAATCCGTAGCTTCGGTTGCACTCTGCGTTGACAAAGTCAGTTTTATACTGAGTGCCTAATTGAATTTTTTCTAACACAAGGTGGTCGCCGCTAATATGGCTTTTTTTGGGAAAGAAGAAGCCAGCGTGGTCGCTCAAAAATCTTTGGTAATCTTCTTCTTTCATGTCTCTATTATTTAAAAGGCACTGCCACTTTGATTTTATATTCTGAAATATTGGTGATTCATTGACATGCGACCAAGATTGCATACTCTTACTCATGTAAAACCTCGTTTGGCGAATTTTTTAACGAGACTGAAAAAATAAATGTAGGTAGTCGCTGCTGCTGTTGAGTAAAGAAGGCTATATAAATAAACAGATAAAATAAAAAATACAACTGCGCAAAAGTATGTTTGATGGGTATGTGTATTAGCAATTATGTTAACCTTTAGAAGTTTTAAATGCAATACCTTGTTAGCTCCTGCAAAGCAACTAATTGCTTTGAACATCAGAAAATGCAATTATAAACATACGGTCAATACTAGAGTACTATAGCAAAATTACCGGGATGATGATTAACCTCTAACTGGATCATTACGGAGTGCGCTGAAACGGGGTGTCTACTAACTGGTTATTCAGACCTGAAACCCGTCTTCTACACCCAACTCGAAGCCCGTCGCTTTGATTATCCATCCTGCTGGCGTGCACCAATACCCTGAGCGAGTGGGCTTACACCGGCGCTGAATCTGGACTGTAAACAGTAACCCGCCTTTTGAATAGGACAGATGCTGGTTAACCGATGAATGTCTAGTGCCCCAGATCCATCTGCAAGGAGCAATCCGGTCTGGTAGTGGTAAACCACCACGTTAAGAGAGCCTCAATAGGTATTTGCTGTAAGCCACTCACAGCCAACGATGACAGATGAAGTAGGATCACTGCTCAGGGACTTGATATTGGCCGCTGGCGCGGCCAAAAAAACACTGCGGCCTATTGACAGAGAGAAGGCTCATAGGTGTTAGCCATACCCAATTATCCGAGTAATTACATTTACCGCCGTACCTGCCGCAACTTGAAGAGAGGTATCTGATGATTTTTCGAATATCGTTTTCAGAATGGCTATATTCGAACTTCTATCGTCAGATATTTTACCGCTCTCGAACACCATGTTCAGATGAGAGAATCCCTTTGATGTCAGTTGATAGCCTCCAGATTCAAGCTCTCTCAATAGTTGTTCAGAAATCAAAAATTCGAGAGTCCCTTCGTATATCGCTTCTTGGCGGTGTCTGTCGAAGCGTTGCTCATTCTCTAATTCATTAATTTGTTCTTTAACAGCCGGAGTTTGCTGCCTAAACCTGTTTTGCAACTCTACGTTATCTGTCATTTCGATGATATTGGCGAAGTCGTTCTTCATCCTGAGATTCTTCAACTCTTCGCTCTGATCAAAAGTAAGATACTCGGAGATTATTGAATTCCTATCGAGTCGGGCTGAAATTGGAAACGAGTCATAGAGAACCTCAAAAATCTTGGCTGCGTATATTGCGAATTGATCTATGTTTACTGACATCTAGATGCTCTTTCTTCTGGTTAACGTCTCAAACACCGGATTGGTGAAGTTGGCGACTTTTTTGCGTAAGCGAAAAAGGTGACAGCTTTGCCAAGTCCGCGTGCTTTGACTTGTTAGGGATTTGCTAGAATAAAGTACACAGGCTTATATCCACCCATAAAATACATTGTAATATAGTGATCCACCCCCCCTGCTGCTCATCTTGATCTCTTTAATTGCATCGATAAATGTACTTATATCAAAGTGCGTGTCGGAACGATCAATAATTTCAGAAACCCTGCCAATATCATTAAAGAAATAACCTTCAGGTTCCTCTGCTATTACGCCCTGAGCATTAATCATGGCCCAATAATTAATATCATCAGTATTGAATTCAGCCAAATCTGCCCATAAAAAGTCTTCACACTCACTTAACTCCCAAAAACTTTTTGCCAATGGACAACCAGCAATAATAGGGATCCCCAACTTTTGACTAGCTTTTGCGCCATAGATAATTTGTTCGCTGAATTTCACTATTATTCTTTCATCGTTCGGCAATAACTTGGGGCGCCGTGGATAAAGTCCAAGGACTTTGAAAGAATAGGATCCATTGACCAGCTTAGATGTATTACCCCCTTCTCTCGAAATCCAAGGATATATAGGAACTACATACCGAAATTTATTTCTAAGTGCCTCTATTACCTGAGGAACCAATATATATTCTGCTGAGCGCTCACAAATAAAACTCGTTGGATTCATCCTGTACCCCTAACAGCTTATTAGACTTCCCATCTTATGACTGAACAAACGCGACGCCACGTCTGTCCGACAAATAAAGCCTGCAAAATCTGCTCTAAGTATATGACGGGTATTCCTATTAATTTCCATTAGTTCGTATGTCTAAAATTCGCGCGCCTGCTGCATTTTCCGGAGGGTTCGCTCTTGGGCATTTCCAGCCTCATGCTACGTAGTCATACGCTGCCTTTTAGCTTTTGGGTACGAGCCCAATTCTCTACTGAATTTAGCCTAGCACAAGCAGCTGAAGTAGGCTGAGGCCCGTAAGTTTTTCTTTTCAACGCTTCTTTGTGGTCTGCTGGCTATGGCCCATAACATTTTTCGGTGTTGGCGAGTGTTTAGCAGGTGCAGTCTTGATGAGGTGCGAGCTGGTGGGGAGAAAATGGGGAACAAACATGAACCCCGCGTAAGCTCGTGAGAACCAAGAGGCGGAGGGGCGGGGCGCTAATGGTCATCACACTGTTAGCTGCTAGTATGAGGGCTGAGGGCGAGAGTAGGCTAAATGCTAGATCAAACACACGACTTAAGCGGACATAAAATCGTTCCAACGCCTTACCAAATAGTTATACTCATCCATGACGGTATTCCACACCGCGACTCGGCTCATTCTTGTCTGGTAGTCTCCGCCGTCGCGGATTTCACCTTGATGAATCATATCAGAGGTGCAATCGGGGCCCGAAAGGTTCTTGGCGGCAGGTTTGCCGCCATACCAAAAGCCCCACTCCGCAGCGGAAAGGTGAGGGCGGGTCAGTTCTGGGGTGGAAATGTAATAACCTTGGCGAGCCATGACGACGCCGGGCCATCCAGAAATCCACCAGTTGAGGTAGTCATAGGCCGCATCTAGCGTGCGTCCCTTCACATGCCGTGAGATTGACATGCCAATTTCTCGCAGGCCCAAGTTTTATGTTGCCTAGTCCTTCGACTTTAGCGCTTTCTGCATGCGGTAATTCAAGTATCGCCCGCCAGTACGATCCACATGGCGACCAGCGAGGCGGAGTCTAAAAAGGTGGCAAAGAAAATGGCGACGATCACCTCCACCAAGCCCTGAGTTAATAGGGAGGTGAAGGGTGCTATGAGTGTTGAATGAAACGCTCAACGATAGTGGGGCCAGTTCCAAGACCAGCTAACCGGCAAGCCTGCTGTCGCTGAGGAAACGCCTCACGCATCAGCCAATTTCGGCGCAATAGCGGCGAGAAAAAGTGGCATTAGTGAGGAGAAGGCCAATATGGGGAGTTGGGCAATGATGGGAACCCCCTCAGCTCACTCGTTCCCTAGGAACCTGGCGCAGATGGCTAGCTGTTTGACCGCCAGGCAGGGCGGCAATCATATCAGCTGCTTCTAGGAGTTTCGGTAGGTCAATACCGGTCGTTACTCCGCCGCCATGTAGGGCATATAACAGATCCTCTGTGGCGGTGTTACCCGTGGCGCCTGGCGCGAATGGGCATCCACCAAGTCCTGCGCAAGCGGTGTCGACTGCTGTGGCGCCATGGCTTATGGCGAAGAGGGCATTCGCTACCCCCATGCCAAACGTATTATGGCCGTGGAAGGCCCAGTTCACTCCTACTCTGGCATGCCGTTCGCGCAATTGCGTGAAATAGTCGGCTACTTGGTAGGGGGTGGCTCGACCGGTCGTGTCACAAAGCGCTACCTCTAGGGGCAAGTCGCCAATAAGCTCAAGTGCGGCGCTGAGAATACGATCAACTTGTTGCCAACTGATGGTTCCCTCGAAGGGGCAGTCGAAGCTGGTGCCAAGGTCGAGGCGCAGTCGGCTACCCTCGGTGCGGCGCATACGCTCAATCACCTGGTGTAGTTCTTGAAGTGACTCGGCGGTGCTGCGGCGCACATTACTCTGGTTGTGGGACTCCGATACCGATACGACATAGACGATTTCGCGAATGCCGTGCTCCAACGCTAGTTCTGCACCCTTGAGGTTGGGCACTAGGGCAGAGAAACGCACATCTGGCCGGTCAGCAAACGCTTTTACTAACGTGCCGGTATCGGCCATTTGGGGAATGGCCTTGGGGCTTACGAAAGAGCCAATCTCCAAGCGAGTGACGCCTGCATCGAGTAGCGCCTGTATACAGCGCTGTTTATCGGCAGTGGGCAGTATGTCGCGTATCGATTGAAAACCGTCTCGTGGTGCAACCTCGACAAGTTCAATATTGGATGGCGGCGATAGGGGCGTCATTATCTGTTCTCCGCTGGTTGCTCCAAGGAGTGACGAAAGCGCTTAGCGGCACGGGCAGCGTCAATGAGGAATTGTAACCCCAGGGCGGCGCAGCCGATGGGTAGCAGTGCATAGGGGTAAACCATTGGCGTTCCTAGCGAGCTTGAAACACGCTCGCTGTACTCAAACGCCTGCATCGTCATGATGCCGCCACGCCATACCAGAATGATGCAAAACAGCATGCCCAACAGGCCCGTCGTCAGGTCGATGAAGGCGCGGATACGCGTTGGCAGCTTATCTTTAAAGAAGGTAATACGGATATGGGCGTCGTGACGCTGTGCTTCGGCAGCGCCAATCACCGCTAGGTAAACCAGGAGAAAGGAGTTGATCTCCAGGCTCCAGCTAGTGGGGGCCGCGAAGACATATCGCATGGTGGCGTCATAGCAGATAGACACCATCATGAAGACCAACACAGCCATGGATGTCCAGCGTAGAACGGCCAATAGGCCGTCCCAGCTACGCATTGCCATTGTTGTCATTTCGCTCTCCCTTAAGCGTTGCCAAGGGCCAGCGCGATGGCGCGATCGCCGACTTCTTCACCGACTTCACCCTTCCAGTGATCCCAGACGTCCTGGACGCCGGCATTGAAGGCTTCAAGGTCTTCATCGGAAGGCTCGATAATCTCCACCCCTGCCTCCTCAATCTGGGGCCAGTACTCGTTGGGGTAAATGTCGTTGTTGCAGTGCTCAATGAAGTTCTCGTCGTACCAGTCAGCTGCCTGCTGTAGTACGGCGCGCGCCTCGTCGTCAAGATTGTCCCAGGTGTCCCGCAACATGAAGGGAGCAACCGAGAAACCGGTAATCGGCAGCTTGTAGCAGACCTGCAACTGCTCCTGGAGGCTGCGGCCGATCACCGTTGAGATATTGAATACCCCTGCGTCTACGGTTCCCCGTTGCAGTGCCATGTAGGTCTCTGAGGAGGGAATGCGGGTCGCCCCCACGTTGTAAGGCTCAAAGGCTTTGGTGGCCTCGAAGCCAACGATGCGAATCTTCTTCCCGCGGACATCCTCAAGGCGGCGGATGGGGCTAGCCTCTGTACTCCATAGGTACTCCGGTTCAAGGATGCCGCCACCGGAGGTGAGCATGTAGAGGTTGTCCTCGGCCAGTACCTCGTTGATCAGCTCCATCAGTGGGCTTCCCTGGCGCAGGCGCTCCGGATGGCGATAGAGCTCGCCCACTACCCCAGGCAAACCGGTGACGCCCAGTATCGGGATGGAGCGGGTGACGTAGGAGAAGGTATGGAACATGAAATCGATGCTGCGCGCCCGTAGCGCTGGCAGCTGTTCGTCTACTTTGAGCAGTTGACCGGAGTCGTAAAACTCCACCGAGAGGGTATCGCCTCCCTGCTCTTTGAGCATCTCCACGAAGCGATTGGAGCCATAGGTCAACGCCTTGTAGGAGTCGGGCAGATAGGTGACGCCCGTCAGCGTGGTGGCGGCGTAGCTGCGGGGGGGCAGCAGGCTCTGGGTGCCAAACAGCGTGGCACCGGCGGTGGCGAAGGTGCCGTACTTCAACACTTGGCGGCGAGACAGTGTCATGGTGAATCTCCTGATTGTTGTTGTAAGAATCTGCAGTAAGAGTCTGTTGTAAAGGTTTGTTGTGATGCACCTTTGTAACGTTGCACTTCACTGACGTTGAAACACCGGGGCTACATCAGCCCCGGCAACCACAGGCTGAGGCTGGGGAAGAACACAAACAGCATCAGCACGAGGAACTGAACGGCGACAAATGGCAGTGCGCTTTTGATGATTTCTTCCACTGAGAGCTCGGGGCAGACCCCGCGCAGCGCGTAGAGGTTGAGCCCCACCGGGGGAGTGACCACGGCAATCTCAAGGTTGAGCACCATCACGATACCGAACCAAAGCGGGTCGTAGCCCAGGGCGGTGACTAGGGGCAGCAGTACTGGAGTGGTCACCACGATCAGCGACACGGCATCGACGATCATGCCCAGTAGGATCAGCAGTAGCATGACCGCCACCAAGATCGCCCAGGCGGGCAGACCGGTGGCGGTGAGTGCCTCGGTGAGGAGCTGCGGTACTCGCACCATGTTGAGATAGTCGCCGAAGATCTTGGCACAGCCGATAATGAGTAGGATGGCACCGCTGACGCGCGCAGTCGTCGCCAGTATCTCCAGGAACTTACGCCAACTGAGGCTGCGAAATATCAGGGTGGCGATCAAAAAGGCACCGCCCGCGCCGATGCCCGCGGCTTCGCTGGGTGTGGCGAGGCCCGAGTAGATCGAGCCCAGCACTGCCACCACCAACAGCGCGGCGTGCCAGATGTTAGCCAGGCTCGCCCAGCGCTCTTTCCAGGTAAAGCGCTCTTTACTGGCGGGTGCCTCTTCAGGGTTGAGCAGCACTCGAATGTAGATGAACAGTGACAATGCTAACGCGAGCACAATGCCGGGAACGATGCCGCCGATAAATAGATCCGCCACCGAGACGCTAGAGACGGCGCCATAGATAATAAAGGGCACGCTAGGTGGGATCAGCATGGCCAGGGCGCCAGCACTAACGACGGCACCCGCGGCTAATGATCGGCTATAGCCGCGCTGGAGCATCTGCGGTACGGCAATGGATCCCACTGCCGCAACGCCCGCTAGGCTCACCCCTGATACGGCGCCGAACATAGCCGAAGCCCCCACTGAAGAGATCGCCAGACTGCCCCGCAGCCAGTTGAGCCAGCGCACGGCGGCAGTGAAAAGACTCGACCCCACCGGTGTTGCCCCCAGGAAATTACCCATCAGAATAAAGAGGGGAAGGGCAATGAGCTCGAAGGCATTAAGCTGGCCAAACAGAGATGTAGGGGCGAAAAAAAACGCCATTGAGCCGCGCGCCATATAGAGGCCGGCTAACCCGGATAAGCCCAGGGCTAGGAAAATAGGGAAACCGATGACAATCAGCCCGACTAAAATGGCAAGAACGATAATGGGATCCATGCTGCTCTCCCCCTCAAATCACGTTGTCGGCGCGAAGAGCGTCGAGAGTATCGGCTGAGAACGCCAGCCAGTCGGCGAGGATTGTATGGGTATGCTCGCCCAGGGCAGGGCCGACGCTACGTACCCTGCCTGGGGTGCTGGAGAGCCGTGGGAAAACATTTTGCATCGGCAGTGGGCGGCCCTGGCGATCAGGCACCGCTACGATCGACTCACGCGCCTGGAAGTGTGGATCGCCAAGCATATCGGGGGCTCGGTAGACTAACCCCGCGGGCACCCCCGCCTCGGCGAGGATATCCACGATATGAGAAGCGTCGTGCTGCTGGGTCCAGGCCGCAACAAGGTCGTCGATAGCCTGCTGGTTCTCCCCGCGTGCGCGATGGGTCGCGTAGTCAGGATGGTCGGCCAGGCGAGGTTGCCCCATGGCCTCACAGAGGCGGCGGAAGACGGTGTCCTGATTGGCGCCGATAATAACGTCGCGCCCGTCACGGGCTGGGTAAGCATTTGAAGGAGCAATTTTGGGCAAGAAGCTGCCGCTGCGCTCGCGGACTTTTCCCGCCCGGGCATACTCGGGAATTAAGTTCTCCATCATGGCCAGGACAGACTCAAATATCGAGCTATCGACCACTTGCCCTTTTCCGCTTCGCTCGCGCTGATGAAGGGCCATCATGGTGCCTAGCGCAGCGTGCAAGCCCGCCAGCGTGTCGCCAATTGAGATGCCAACACGCACCGGGGGGCGATCAGGATAGCCGCTCAAATAGCGTAGCCCACCCATGGCTTCGCACACTGATGCGAACCCCGCCCGGGTTGCGTAAGGGCCATCTTGGCCAAAGCCAGTGACCCGCACCATGACCAGCTTTGGGTTGTGGCGGGAGAGTTCGTCGTAGCTTAGACCCCAGCGCTCCATGGTGCCGGGGCGAAAGTTTTCGATGATGACATCAGCACGCGCCGCTAATTGACGCAACACGTCTTGCCCGCGCTGCTGACGAAGATCGAGGGTCAGCGATTGTTTGTTGCGGCCAATCACGTTCCACCACAATGGGTCGCCACTCTCCTGGTCGGCTTCTCCCCACTGCCGCATAGCATCCCCCTTACCGGGAGGCTCGACTTTCACTACCTCAGCACCAAAATCTGCAAGCACTTGGCCGCAATAGGGCCCTGCGATGAGTTGTCCTAGCTCAAGAACCCTAATGTTCTCAAGGGGGAGCGGAGCGGGCGTGTCTTGTTGTCTCATTGTTGTTCTTAGGCCTCTTTATAATCAACCAATGTCTCTCTAACCGGAGGGGGTATTGGTGTGCGGGACGTGCAATGCCTGCGCAGCCAGCAAATGGGCGCGCATTACATTCTCAGCCCATTCGGGACTGCCAGCAGCGATGGCCTCCAGAATCTCGCGGTGGTGACGCATGCTGCGGCGAAGGTTGGCAAGGTCATAGTTGCCGAAGTTACGATGAATGACCGATGTGCGAACGACATTTTCGAGCAAATTTGCTAAACGTTGGTTGTTGCTAGCGAGAATCAGCGTTCGGTGAAATTCGTGATTAAGTGACGCAATGCCGTTGCGGGATTCAGCGTTTGTGTTGACCTCTTCGGTGAGCGATTCCATTTGAGTCGCTAGGGTTTCTAAATACGTAAAGCACGGCTTGCTTATCTGTGTGGAGGCTAAGCGAACCGCTAAGGGCTCTAGCACCAGACGTAATTCGAATACTTCGCGAGCATCTTTCGCCGTCCAAGCCACCACACGTGAGCCACGATGGGGAATGGCTTCGAGCCAACCTTCCGACACCAACTCTCGCAGCGCCTCACGCACGGGTGTACGGCTGACGTTAAGCTCATTGGCTACGCTTGTTTCACGAAGGTACTCATCTGCCTGGTAATGGCCATTTAGAATCCGCTGCTTGACTACATCATGGACTCTAGCCGTGGCGGTCTGAACCACTTTTGAGGCGTTTGCGGGTATAGCGTCCATCGATTTAGCGCCCAAAGTTGCATACAATTTCAAGATAGATCACAATTTTAGGGGTTAAAAACTAGACTTTAGTCTTTTTTGTATGCAATCTTCGTTGTGCAGTTCGGCTCCTAGTGATTAAGACAGTTGCTAAAATAGCGGCTAAAACCAGCCTTCGAAACGAGTGTCGCCGGTTCAACTTCTGCCGGGCGAGCCAAATTGCAAAAAAAGGCCTGCGATTTCTCGCAAGCCTTTTTTGGGGTGTGACCAAATGGCACGCCCCCTACCCAGTAATCAAACTTGAGCTTTTCTTTTCTCAATGACTATATTAAAGCTATAATACGCAAGATATATGTTTAAGGGTTATCTTAAATAAATTTTAAAATATAGGAATTAGACTATGGCGTCGGTACTGAGTGATTATCTCAAAAAAGAGCAGATGTTAAAGCAGCTACAAGAAGAGCTGCAAGCACTGGAAAATAACAGTGAGCTAAAAGAAGAGCTTGAATTCAAAGAGAGACTGCAAGCGCTCATGACGGAGCACGGAAAATTAGCGCGCGACGTATGTGAAATGCTTGACCCAACTTACCGCTCCAAACCAGCAAAAACTGGCAAGGTAAGCACAAGCAGCACGGATGGTCGTAAAAAGCGCCCCTTGAAGGTATACAAGAACCCACACACGGGCGAAGTGGTGGAAACCCGTGGCGGGAATCATAAAGTCATTCAAGAGTGGAAAGCAGAGTTTGGTAATGAAGAAGTGGTCAGTTGGGTTGTGAAAGAAATCGCGTAATAAAACTGATGTTTACTTCGGGGTGTTTGCCAGCCTGGCAAAATAACCTCTTAAAACGCTCACTGAGCCTGCTCAGTGAGCGAAAATTTATCTAAGCACTGTGGTGGGAAAGAAAAGCAGCGAGTAAGTCCATCAGCCATCCGTTAATTAGCATGGCGACCAGCGTTTTTGTTCATCGGTCTGTTAAGGTGAATTTAATTTCGTGACAGGTCTTCCCTGAGGATAGGCACTTCTACTCTACTGGGACACCCAATCTCCACGCCTCGACGGGATTGCTACTCTCTGGCACCTTGAATGACCCCCAAACCACTCGATAAGTGGTTGTGTACACTGCCCCAGCTCCCATAACAATCTTCGCATCAATGTGAAATCGACGCTTTTGCTCTTGCATTAATGCATCGTCAAATTCTGATGTCGTTTCAATCTCCGCTATACCGTTATCCCTGCATGCTTCATGGAAGGCAGCGAATTCTTCCTCATAATATACATCGGGTTCAATTTTTCGCTGGTGCATTGAAAGATGCCGCTCTTATCACTATCGCAGATCGCTTGAACAGCTGCTTCGACCATACCGGTGGCTGTCTCGCTATACACTTCATCCGCCCAGGCAGAAGAGAATAGCAGCAGAGAAAAGGCCGTCGCGGTCGAAAGAGAGATTAAAAAGGTTTTTTTACCGTTGCCATTTCCCTTCATTATTTCGCTACGCTCTACATGCAACAGAGCATAAGGCAGGGTTTGTGATGACCGCATAGGCGTTAGAGGTGCTTCTCTACTGGTTGCTAGCGTGCTTCTACAGCAATTTGTAAGGTTGCAGTTTTTGACTCCAAACTACATCAGCAAATAACCAAGATACCCAAATCCGTGCTGGGGAAAGGCGGCTCCTTCTAATATTATGGATAGTGGGCTGGCTCGCAAATTTAACTTTACTAATGCAAGGTGCGCCGTTGGCGGGGGCTACTGTGATGATATGAATGCCAAGCTCGCCATGTCTCGTAATCTGCTGCCTACCCTTCAGTAGTATGAAGCCGTAATGGCTTTGCGTGAGTTTATGCAGTTTAGTGTGGCCCTGAATTCACATTAATTCAGTTTTATTTCTATTATCTTCTTATGCCTAGACTATCGAGCCTCTAACTTAAACAAAGCTCTAGGACTCGTATCAAGGATGTGCTGGCGATCATCAGCATCGCTAATCCAGTCACTGAGCCATCCGTAAGTATCGCGGTAAGTATGCTTATCCTCATGGCGCGTCCACGGCCAGTCACTGCCCCACACCAGCCGATCACGCCCAAGGTGATCCAACAAAGCCTGAACATGGGGTTTGAGGTTAATTACGGGGGAGCGATAGGGAGCTGAAAGCTTTACCCACGTGCGTTCTGCCTGTCCGGCCTCAAGCAGCAGGCGGCACCCTGGGTCTTGCAGCGGGGCGGCATCGACAGGGAGTCCGATATGATCGATGACCAACTTCACGCCATGCTCATGCAGCGCTGGAAAAATTTCAGGCAGCCGGTTGCCTTCCAGGTGTAACTCAAGATGCCAGTCCATGGCCTTGAGATGATCCAGAAAGTCTATCCATTGAGGATCACTGAGGTTTGGCAATGCACTTCGCCCCTCAATAAGGTTCCACCGCACGCCCACAATGCCTGCAGCATCAAGAGCGGCTATTTCCTCAAGCGTTGTCTCCTTGGCGAGCTGAACGACTCCGCGATAGGAGTGATCAAGCTTGGCAAGCATTTCAAGCAGTTGCCGGTTGTCATTGCCTAGGAAGCTTGGTTGCACCAATACGCCACCGCTTAACCGGCAACTTTCGAGGTTTTTTTGCCAATCCAAGAGTGGAGCAGGTCGTGAGGGGCTGTAGTTAGATCCTTTGACGTTCTTAACAGGCCCGTAAGCATGCGCATGACAATCAAAACCTAATTTCACGTTTGGCCCCTCATAACGTTATATCTGGAGATTTCACATCAGCTAACTTGTTATACATAAGTCTAGTTCTCTAGAGAACTGGTTGACTGGAAGTATACACGGGTCTTCAATGACCTCAAGAAATCAAAGTTAACCACTGGGTGGCCCTATGCAAGCCAAGTTCTCTGCGAATACGGACGGAAGATTACCCCTGTATGCCAAACTCCGCGATCAATTAGGGTCAAGGATCGCCAATGGTGAGTGGAAACCAGGCGATATGATCCCTTCGGAGAACCGTTTAGCCGAAGAGTATGGCGTTGCTTTGGCAACCATGCGAATGGCGTTGAAGCAGTTAGTCGATGAAGGTCTGTTAGATCGTCGGCGTGGCACCGGCACCTTCGTTAAGCAACCTGCTTTCCGAGCCGATCTGTTTCGCTTCTTCCATGTACATGACGTGGACGATCCAGATGTACCCGTCATTCCAGAAAGCCGCATTCTTAGCTGCCATGAAGTGCCGCTTCCCGCTGAGGTACAGAAAGCCTTTGGTGAGGACTCAGTCAGCCATTGCATAAAACTGGAACGTGTTCGCCTTTGGTCAGGTGACCCACTGCTGTTTGAAGAAATTTATCTACGCCTACCCGATTTCAATGGGCTCTTGTCGCTAAACCCAAAAGCGATGGGCCCTTTGTTGTATCCCGTATTTCTGGAGGAATTCGGGATTTTGATCTCGTCAGCAACCGACGAGCTGTCGTTCGGCGCTGCCACCGATGCCAGTGCAAAGCATCTAGAACTAGCCACTGGGGCACCGGTCGCCGCCATCCAGCGCATTGCCCGCAACCCCGCCGGAAGAGTCATCGAGTTTCGCCGGGTACACGGACGACCCGAGCGATTCCGCTACCGTGTCACGCTCGGTGACCAACCTGCATGAGATTGCATTTGATGCACGCCTTACCACCCTGCATTTCCAGAAAAGGTAACTAACAATGAAAACATTCCAGCTGACGTCTTTAATTGCACTATCAGCGTTTACCGCTATGCCTGTCATGGCTGACGACTACCCGAATCGTCCCATCGAAATCGTCGTACCAGCACCCGCTGGTGGCGGTACTGACAACGTTGCCCGCATGCTTAACCAATACCTTCAGGAAGAGTTAGGCGAGTCACTGGCCGTGCTGAATGTCGCCGGTGGAGGGGGGGCTATTGGGGTCAACCAGATTGCCCGTGCCAGGCCCGATGGCTACACACTGCTGTCTACCTGGAATAGCCCTATTACCACCGTGCCGCATATGCAGCGTGTTCAGTACTCCTACGCGACATTGACCCCCATCACCAGCACTTCGCAGAGCGCCTACACCATGTGTGTAGCTCCCGACTTTCCCGCTGAAACGGGTGAGGAGTTCCTGGCCGAGCTACAGAGTAATCCCGGTCAATATACCTACGGCAATGACGGGGTCGGTGGAACCATGCGCTTGGCAGCAGAGCGTATCTTCGAAGCCTATGACATTGAGGCACGTCCTATCCCATTTGGCGGCGCTGGCGAGACCCTGCAAAACTTCCTGGGTGGGCATGTGGATATCTACGGTGGCTCCATCACACCCGTGCTTCCCTATGTGGAGGATGGCAAGGCGAAGTGCCTACTCGTCACCTCAGCCGACGATAACGAGGCCCTTCCTCAGGCGTCAGGCCTAGCAGCACTCGGCCACCCTGAACTGGAAACCGTGCTATGGCGGATGATGCTGGCACCGGAGGGCATGGATGAGCAGCGCGTTAATGTCATCGCCGATGCCGTCGCTAAAGCCGTCGAACATCCTGAGTTCCAAACGTTCCTGGCATCTCAAGGCGAGACGCTGAATCTAGTACGCGGTGAAGAGCTGCGGGAGCGTCTGCATCAGGAAACCGAAGCGATTGGTGAGACACTCGAAAAGCTTGGGCTTAAGAAAAACTAATTCATCGCGTAATGGACGGTAACTTGCTCATGAACTTCAGAGATATTATCTCTGGCATCGCCTTCCTCATCCTTGGCTGCACGGTGGTCTGGGTGGGGAGTGGCTTTGATGCTGGCGCCGCTTACGTGCCTATGGGGGTGGGTATTCTGATGTGCCTGTTCTCACTTCCTCTGATACTTAAAGGCGCTGTGCAGGCATTAGCAGCAGGGGAGACGGGCACTGTGAAATCACCCCTAATCGACCATACTGGACGGTTTATGGCAACCGTTGCTTGTTGCCTGATCTATTACCTGGCTATGCCAACCGTGGGTTTTTACTCCACTAGCACCCTGTTCATCGTACTCCTGGCCCTGGTGCTGGGTGAAAGACGCCCTTTGGTGGTGCTAGGAATTACGGTGGGCTTCATCGCCCTCTTATACGGGTTGTTTGCGCTGGTGCTGAAACGGCCCTTGCCCGTCGAATTTTTCCTGGTTTCCTAAATAGGGTGGCACGCTATGTTTGATTCCTTATTCAACGCCTTGCCCGTGGCCCTGCAGTTTGGTTCCTTGTTCAGTCTTTTCGTCGGTACGCTGGTGGGGATTTTGATCGGTGCGCTACCTGGCCTTAATCCGGTCATGGCCATTGCGCTTATGCTGCCACTGACTTACGGGTTCGATCCTGTGATCGCGCTAGGGCTGGTAGCCGGTATCTATAATGGCTCAATGTACGGTGGCGCCATTCCGGCCATCTTACTAAAAATCCCAGGCACGCCAGCGGCCATTGCAACGACATTCGACGGTTACCCGATGACCCGCAATGGGCAGGGCGGGCTGGCGCTCAAGACGGCGTGCTGGTCGTCAGCGGTGGGTGGAATTATCAGCGCCATAGCGTTGATGACGTTAGCGCCGCTGTTGGCTCAGGTCACGCTGGCTTTTGGGCCTACTGAGTACTTCTGGGTAGCCATTTTCGGTCTTGTCAGCATCGCCGTCCTGGTGGGAAGTGATATCAGCAAAGGCATGCTCAGCGCCCTGTCGGGCGTTATCATCGGCCTTGTAGGCGTTGACACCATCAGTGGGGCGGAACGCTATACGTTCGATTCGCTTTATTTAAGTGGGGGCTTCGACCTGATCATCGTACTCATCGGCCTCTACGCGATTCCGCCAGTGCTGGAAATGGCCGAGAAGCGCAACGCGACCTACTACGATGCAGGAAGCTTCAAAGTCGATGCGAGTGGGAATGCGCTGACATTGATACGTCAGCACTGGCGCACATGGACACGCTCATCGCTGATAGGCGTAAGCGTAGGCATTTTGCCAGGTGCTGGTGGTAATTTAGCGGCTTTATTGAGTTATAACGAAGCGAAGCGCAAGTCCACGAACCCTGAATCTTTCGGCACGGGCAATCCTGTGGGGGTTGCAGCAGCTGAATCAGGTAACAGTGCCGATAATGCTTCTGCAATGATTCCATCTCTAACACTGGGGATCCCTGGCAACCTGGTCGCTGCCCTAGTGCTGGGTGCGCTGATGATTCATGGCCTTCAGCCCGGCCCGCAACTGTTTACGAAGTCGCCTGATGTGGTCTTCGGTTTCATGTGGCAGATGTTAATAACGGCGATGCTGCTCCTGTTACTGGGCGGCATGGTGGCGACCCGACTGTTTGCTCAGGTCTTGCGCATGCCGACCGCCCTGTTGGTTCCCACCACCTTGGTGCTAATGGCGGTGGGGGTGTACACCGTCAAAGGGAACATGATGGATCTGTATGTCATGTTAGCGTTTGGGGTGCTCGGCTACTTACTCCATCGACTCGCCTTCCCGCTTGCTCCCGTAGTGCTGGGGGTGCTGCTAGGGCCAATGGCGGAACAGAACCTACGCTTGGCAATGCTGCTCTCCCAAGATGACTGGGGGGCGTTATTTACGCGTCCTATTTCGCAAGGGATTATCGCACTCCTGCTGCTGGTCGTATTTTCACAGCTTTGGAAAATGCTACGCAAAGGCCGTCAGCGTTAACGGCGTTACGAAAGAGACTCCACCGATTTATTGTCGAACTTTGTGGGCGGCAGTCAGGCAAACATTCATAGCTGACTGCCGGTATCGGTCATAACCGCTAACGACTGCGCCTTTTGATCTGATACATATGGCTGTCGGCACGGCTTAGCAGGGTATCGGCATCCCTTCCATCGTCTGGGTAACAGGCCACGCCGATACTGCAGGAGGGCATTTCCACGGCGCCGAATTCAGCGCCTAGCGGCTGCTCCATGGCTATACGAATCTGTTCTACCTTCTCATTCACGGTATCGACTGACTGGATGTCCGTTAACAGCACCGTGAACTCATCACCGCCCATACGGGCCACGGTATCTGTTTCGCGTACACAGCTCTCCAGCCGTCTGGCGACCGTGCAGAGCACTCGGTCGCCTGTGGCATGTCCATGCACATCATTGATGCCTTTGAAGTCATTGATGTCCAAAAACAGCAACGCCAGGCTGCTCTGGTAGCGATGGGACGCACTCAGGCCTGACACCAGGCGATCATAAAAGAGCGCTCGGTTGGTCAGTTGGGTCAGTGGATCATGATGGGCGAGGTGGCGTAACTCCTCCTCGGCCTGCATCAGGGCGGTAACGTTGCGTGCAACACCGATCCGCACTTCCTCTTCCTCGTACCAGCGGGCAGACCACAGGATATGCACGATGCCACCGTCTTTACGAACATAGCGGTTGCGGAAATCCACATGGGGCTTACCGTCCATCACTCGGTCAATAGAGTCCCGCGTGGCCGCCAAGTCGTCAGGATGCATATAGTTGGTGATCGGGGTGCCGATCAATTCGTTGGGAAGGTAACCGAGAAGCGACTCGCAGGCATCACTCACAAAGACGATCTGGTTGTCTTGATCGACTACGAAGACAGTGTCCAACATCAGATGAATCAGTTTGGGGTAGAGCGTTTGCAGGTCAACGGCCATAGGCTGGATTCATCCGGTTAGCATTTCTCGACTATAGAGCAATCTTGAAGAGGTGTGATAGCTATTATCCTGAAAACCGCTTCGGAAATTGACCGCCTACCTGTATTGCTCATTACTACTGTGGCGACGACAATGAATGGAGCTTACGCCTATTCATGCAGCAAGCGGCCATGGAGTAGTTAGTATGAAGACCTTGTCGAACATGGGGTTTGCCATCTTTGGCGCCGCTTTGGTTGCGATTAGTTACGGGCTGGCACGTTTTGCGTTTGGGCTGTTTGTGCCCTCCATCAGCGCCGAGCTGGGTCTCACCTCCTACCTGATCGGTATCATCGGGGCGCTACCGTTTATCAGTTTCGTGCTTGCTACTTTGGTCGCGCCGCTTGCCGCTGACCGGCTCGGTGCGCGTAACCTGGCAGTGCTCTCAGGTGGTTTCGGAGTGGGTGGACTGGGGCTGATCAGTCAGGCATCCGATGCACTTTCGCTGGGTGTCGGGGTGTTTATCTGCGGTATCTGCACCGGGTTGATGATGCCCGCGCTCACCGCCGCGATGCAGGCGCTGGTAAGTCGGGCAATGCACGGGCGTGTTAGCTCCATTATGAATGCCGGCACCAGTGTCGGCATTATCGTGGCGGTGCCGACGGTGGTGTTTTTGGCGGATGCCTGGCGCCTGACCTATACGCTCTTTGCGGTGCTAACCGGCATGGGGGTTATCGCCGCCTGGTACTTTATCCCTTCGGTATCACGCGTGGTGCCAGCCAATGCAGCACCGCCGCCGCCCATTACCCGGTTGCAGTGGTCGCGGCTCATCCGGCTTTCGCTATTTGCCTTCGCTATGGGCTTTGTTTCTGCCCCCTACTGGCTTTTTGCCCCCGACCTTGCGGTGACCCTCGGCGCGCTGCCCCCAAATCAAACCGGCTGGCTATGGTTTGCGGTCGGTATCGCGGGGCTGGGTGGTGCCGTCGTGAGTGACCTCGCTGATCGCAACAACCCACCCATCACCCAGGCACTGATGTTGATGATGCTCTCTGCAAGCCTGGTGCTGCTGGCCGCTAGCCCAAGCCAGTTAGCGTTGGCGATGTTTTCCGCAATGGTGTTCGGGCTTGCCTACATGAGCCTAACGGGACTCTACCTGATGACCGGCATCCGGCTACTGCCGGGGCGGCTTTCGATGGGGCCGGTGCTGCCTTTTTTGGCCTGTGCGCTTGGGCAGGCAGTGGGTTCCCCGGTGGTTGGTGTATTGGTCGATGGATTTGGCTATGCGGATGCCTTTGCGATCTTCTCCGTTATTGGCATCCTGGTCGCGATTTTGTCGCCCATCTATCCCGGCCATATCGATTACTGGGCCGAGGAGGAGCCGCAGCCACTACCCGCGGAAGATACCGGCCTTCAGGCCGCCTACGATCACCAATTGCTGGACGAAGATGGCGAACCCATTGAGGCCGCCAGCGAAGAGACCAATACGGTCTAGCTATTGCGCAGGGGGGATCAAGCAATACCGACGACAAGGCTCCCGTCTTATCGCTGTTTCGTCCATTACTGCTATTCAATAGCCAGTGAGTTACCGAGCGATCAGTTCGGCAATTCGTTGGGCAGCGGCTTTTACTTCCGTGATAGCGGTCTCTTTATCTAGATCCTCCATGGCCACCACGCCCACACAGGCCTCAATGGTGGGGCGAAACGATGCGGACGAGATAGCGCTGGCCACGCCTACTGCCCCGCGCTGTAGCTGCCCATGCGTCAGGCTGTAGCCGTCGAGCCGTGCCTGCTTTATCGCCTCACCTTCCTCCGGGTGAGGGGGCCGTTCGGCAAGGATGGCAATACCGGCAGCGCCCAACGTCAACGGATGGCGGCTCCCCACTCGGTAGCCGATTTGCAGAGGCATTTCTCCTGACTCTGCCACCATTAATACAACGCACTCCTCCCCCTGAGCGACAGAGATGAAAGCGGTGGCGCGGGTGGCTCTGGCGAGTGCCTGCAAGAGTGGCTGGGCAATAGCGCGTAGATGAGGTTCAAAGCGGGACGCAAGCAGTGCCGTACCAGCACCCAGGCGAATGGGGCCTTCGGGGGTGCGCGTAATCAGCCCATGGCTGGCCAGGGTGGTCACGATACGATAGGCGATGGCTCGATGAATATCGAGGCGTTCAGCCAGGTCGGCAATGGAAATGCCATCGCTATGCTCGGAGACAATTTCCAGTGCCTTGAGTCCGCGATCAAGCGTTTGCAACGTGTTGTTAGCCATAGAGAGGCACCTCGGTATTAGGGGGCGGTAAGTGAGCTCGATAACTGGACTCAATAGTTAGCCAAGCGATACAGACTAACGCAGCTACGCCGAGGAGTTGACTCGCCGACAGAAACTGCCTACCTTCGTTGTGCACTAAAAGAAACTAAGTGTTCGATAAAAGTAAAACAAATACGAGCCGCTTAATTTTACGGAGCCCTCCATGGCATCAGTGTCTCACCGTTCCGGTAGCGCATCAGGCGAGTGCCCTTTTCAACCATCACAGGCGTCCGTGGCACTATCGCCTACTGGCTGCCCTGTCTCCCCTGAAGCGGCCGAATTCGATCCCTTCGATGCGCCTTATCAGCTTGACCCCGCTGAGGCGCTGCGTTGGTTCCGCGAACAGGAGCCGGTGTTCTACAGTCCCAAACTCGACTACTGGGTCGTGAGTCGGTATGAAGATGTGAAGGCGGTTTTCCGTGACAACGTCACCTTCTCGCCCTCTATCGCGCTGGAGAAACTAACCCCCGCACCGCCCGAGGCGACAAAAATTCTCGAGGGCTACGGTTTCGCAATGCGTCGTACCATGGTCAACGAGGATGAGCCGGATCACATGGAACGCCGACGCCTACTGATGGATGCCTTCCTGCCCGAGAACCTTGAGAAGCACGAAGCTTGGGTACGTGAGTTGGTGCGTGATTATATGGATCGCTTCATCGACAAGGGGCGTGCGGATCTGGTGGGTGAGATGTTTCGGGAAATTCCCATGACCGTCGCGCTGCGCTTCCTGGGTGTTCCCAATGAGGACGCCAAGGAGCTTCGCAAGTTCTCGGTCGCCCACACGCTGAATACCTGGGGCCGCCCCTCCCCGGAGCAGCAACTGCAGATTGCCGAGGATGTGGGTCAATTCTGGAAAACCGCACAAACTATCCTCGACCGCATGTGTGCCGATCCCAGCGGCGAGGGATGGATGTACGACTCGATCCGCATGCACAACAGGCATCCTGACATTGTGCCAGAGAGCTATTTGCGCTCAATGATGATGGCCATTCTGGTGGCTGCCCATGAGACCACCGCGTTCGCCACCACCAATGCCTTTCGTACTCTGCTATCGAACCGGGAGTCATGGAACGACATCTGCGAGAACCCTGCTTTGATCCCCAGCGCCATTGAGGAGTGCCTGCGCGTTGCCGGTTCGGTTGTGGCCTGGCGACGTATCGCGACCGAAGACACCCTGGTAGGGGGCAAGAAGATTCCGAAGGGGGGGAAGCTGTTAATCGTGCAGGCGTCGGCCAACCGCGATCCGAGACACTTTGAAAATCCTGACGAGTTCGATATCTACCGCCATAACTCAGCGGAGCACTTCACTTTCGGCTACGGTGCGCACCAGTGCATGGGGAAGAACATTGCCCGCATGGAGATGCGCATCATACTCGATGAATTTGTCCGTCGCTTACCCCATATAGATCTGGTTGAGGATCAATCGTTTGAGTATCTGCCCAATACCTCTTTCCGTGGGCCTACGTCGCTATGGGTGGAGTGGGAGCCTAAGCAGAATCCTGAGCGGCGACACCACGCTGTGCTGGAAAACCCTACGCTTTTCCATATTGGCGCACCTATCAAGGAGGATATCGTGCGTCGGGTGGTGGTCGCCGAGGTGAAACGTGAAGCTGAGGCGGTGATTCGTGTTGGTCTGGTAGACCCCCATGGGCGTGAGTTACCCGACTGGACTCCCGGTTCGCATATAGAGCTGGTATCGGCAGAGTGGCGCCGCTACTACTCACTGTGCGGGACGCGCGATGACCGTAACCGTCTCTCCATCGCTATCCTGCGAGAGCCCCAGGGGCGCGGCGGCTCGGTGCACTTCCACGATACGGTCAAGCCCGGGGATATATTGCATATCGCTGGCCCCAAGAATCATTTCCACCTGGACGAGACGGCAACGCGCTATACCCTGATTGCCGGTGGTATTGGCATCACGCCGATTATTGCCATGGCGGATCGACTCAAGGCTCTCGGCAAGCCCTATGTACTCCACTACTGCGGCGCTGGGCGGCGAACCATGGCCTTTTTAGAGAGAGTTGAACGTGACCATAGCGCCGCGCTAACCCTCCATGCCGGTGATGAAGGGGATCGCCTTGATCTACCGAGTGCACTTAGCAGCCTAGCCGAGGGTGAGCAGGTTTACGCCTGCGGCCCTGAGCGACTACTGGAGGCGCTTGGGTCATTGGCGGAGAAATGGCCCGAGGGAACCTTGCATGTTGAACACTTCACCGCTCGCTCCAACATCCTCGATCCTGAGAGCGAGCACGCCTTCGAAGTAGTGCTGGCGGACTCTGACCTGACGCTGCAGGTCGGTAACCACCAGACCCTGCTTGAGGCGCTAACCGCAGCGGGAGTGGATGTACCGAGCGACTGCTGCGAAGGCCTGTGTGGCACCTGCGAAGTGGCGGTGACCGATGGATCTATCGATCATCGAGACCTAGTGCTCAGCCGTACTGAGCGCGACGCAAATGATCGCATGATGGCCTGCTGCTCGCGGGCAGCGGGCAAGCGTCTGACTCTGGCGCTCTAAACGTTAACACCCTTAAAAGAACCTCTGTTTTACACTGGCACCATCGGGTACATGAACCATCAAAAAGGATAATCACAATGAAAAAAATGGCGACGTTGACCACCTTTTCAGCCCTGATGCTCTTGAGCTCTTTTCAAGGCGCGACAGCGGCCGATACCGTGCTCCAGGTGAGTACCTGGGCGGGCCCTAACCACGGCGTTAATACCATCGTCTGGCCCACCTGGGGGAAATGGGTTGAAGAGGCGACCGATGGCCGCGTCAGTGTCAATGTGACCCACGACCTTGGGCCGCCTAACGCGCAAATGGAGTTGGTGGCAGACGGCGTCGCCGATGTCACCTGGCTTTTCCATGGTTTAATGCCAGGGCGCTTTGAGCTGACCAAGCTACCGGAATTCCCCACTTTTGAAGACTTTTCATCGGAAAACGCCTCCGTGGCTTACTGGCGTACTCACCAAGAATACCTAAGCGATGCCGGTGAGCATCGTGGTGTAGAAGTACTCGGGTTGGGCGTGCATGGCCCTGGGGCGCTCTTTCTTGCTGAACCAATCGAAAGCCTTGACGATTTGCAGGGCAGAAGGGCGCGCATCGGTGGCGGCGTGATGGCGGATATTTCCAACGCGCTAAGCCTCACCGGGGTAGCACTGCCGCCAGGGGGGACTTACGAAGCTGCCACGCAAGGGGTGATTGACGGTGCAATGCTAACCCTTGAGGGGCTTAAGAGCTTTCGATTAGCCGAGGTATTGCCTTACACGGTACAAATGCCGGGCGGCTTCTATCGTGGCAGCTTTTCCCTGGTCGTCAATCCGGATACCTGGCAGTCGCTTTCCGAGCAGGATCGTAACGCCATTATGGATGTCTCAGGCGAAAAGCTGTCCCGCCTATTTGGTTTCATGATGGATACCGTCGATGTGCGGGGCGTTGAGTTTGCCAAGGAGGAGGGCAACACCTTTATCGAGTTGCCTGCTGAAGAGGTCGAAAACTTCATGCAATTGGCGGCCAACCTTCCCAGCGACTGGTTTGAAGTGGCAGCTGCGAAAGATGTTGATGGAGAGACTGCCCGCGCATTCTTTCTCGAACAATTGCAGGTTGTCGCAGGTGACGATGAAGGCCTGAGCGCTGACGATGTGATTGATCCTGACGCCTAAACGACGTATTTCTAATGGGCTAGGCTTTGTTTGAAAAATCGGCGAAAAGGCGGATCGGTCTCGCGCACGAGTCGTTTTTTAACGCCGTATGGTCGAGCGCAGCCAGTTTTCAGACAAAGCCTAGGTTATGTTTTTACTCTTCAGTGGTGTCTTGCAACACACCGCGGTTAATTTGATCCTCTTCGATGGATTCGAAAAGAGCTTTGAAATTGCCCTCTCCAAAACCATCATCGCCTTTACGCTGAATAAACTCGAAGAAGATGGGGCCAATAACCGTTTTTGAGAAAATTTGTAGCAAAATTCGGGTTTCGCCACCGCCCACGACACCTTCACCATCGATCAAAATGCCACGGCTACGCAGTTTGTCGAGGGGTTCCTGGTGGTCTTTAACGCGCTCTAGAGACTTTTCGTAATAGATGCTCGGCGGGCCAGGCATAAATTCGAGACCTGCATCAGCGATTAAGTCAGTGCCGGAGTAGATGTCGTTTGTGGCAATGGCGATATGCTGAATGCCTTCGCCGTTATATTCGCGCAAGTACTCTTCAATCTGGCTGTGATCGTCGGCACTTTCGTTAATCGGTATGCGAATTTTACCATCGGGAGAAGTCAATGCACGGCTGGTAAGGCCTGTCATTTTACCGGAGATATCAAAGTAGCGTATTTCACGGAAGTTAAAGGTGTCGTGGTAAAACTTATACCATGTGTCCATATTGCCGCGAATAACATTATGAGTGAGGTGATCAAGATAGTAAAAACCAAACCCCTTAGGATTAGGGTCTACCTCATCGAACCACTCAAATTCGTTTGAGTAACAGTTGCCTTTTTCACCATACGTATCAATAAAGTAAAGCAGCGAACCGCCTATGCCAATAACCGCAGGCGCATCGATGGACTTATTACCTGTGAACTCTTCTGCACCCAAGTCGACGGCACGTTTTAGCGCATGCTGAGCATCAACAACGCGCCAAGCCATTGCCGGGGCACAGGGGCCGTGCGCCTCAATAAACGCTGAAGCATGCGAGTTAGGTTCACTGTTAAGAAGGTAGTTGATGTCGCCTTGACGATAAACGGTGATCGACTTGTCACGATGTTTTGCAACGGGCACGAACCCCATTTGCCGAAATAAACTATCTAGTTTTTCCGGCTCGGGGTGTGCAAATTCAACGAACTCAAAGCCATCTGTGCCCGCTGGGTTTGCATCACTGATGGTTGCTTTGGGTGCGTCATGAGGGAAGGGGCCCATCGCTGTCTCTCCTTTATTGTCTTGTTGGGTGACAAGTTCAGTATAGGGAAGAGGCGGTACAATTAGGTTGCAAACTAACCTAAGATCCAGCCAAATAGTGCATAGAATGTGCGTAATGGGAGTGCTGTATGCACGGAATTTCCTTGGATCGTTATGATCTTGCAATTTTGTCAGAGTTACAAAAGAACTCGGCCCTCACTAATTCAGAATTGGGAGAGCGTGTCAGCCTGTCTCCCTCGCAGTGCTCTCGACGCAAAGCACGGCTAGAAGCCGAAGGTGTCATTAAGGGGTATTCGGCTAGGCTCGATGCCACCAGCCTGGGGTTTGGGTTGCGTGCCATTACCAGAGTTAATCTCAAAGCTCATGGTGAAAGCATGGATGGTGATTTTGTGACGTTACTGACGAAGCATGCCATGGTTCGTGAGGCCTATTCTGTGTCGGGAGACGCAGACTATGTGTTACATATCATCGCCAAGGATCTAACAGCGTTTTCGGACTTTATTCATCATCATTTGTTACCTCATCCTAATGTCACCCAGGTTCGCTCAGAAATAATACTGCGTAGTATGAAAGAGGAGCCCGGGTTGCCGGTGAAAGGTGGCTAAGTAACAGCGTTCTGTTAGCGAATCGGGATCGCGGTCTCTTCTTTGATATTCCGTAGCACGAAATTGGAGTTGATCTGGGAAATGCCATCCAGGGTGAAGAGTTTCTCATTCAAAAAGCGGTCATAAGCTGCCATGTCTTCAATCACCACTCGCAGCACGAAATCCGCGTTGCCAGTAGTGGCATAGCACTGCAGCACTTCCGGGTATTGCAGGATGCGGTTTTCAAACTCGACGGTATTGTCGATGTGGTGGCGAACCAGCGTCACCATCACCAATGCCGACAGTGGTTGGCCCACTAGACTCGGTTCCACCAACGCTGCAAAGCGGCGGATCACACCACTCTCTTCCAAGGCCTTGACGCGCCGCCAGCAGGCAGCGGGGGATAATCCGATCTGTTCGGCAAGTTCATTGTTGGTAATGCGCCCCTGTTGCTGAAGCAGGATAAGAATGCGCTGGTCATGCCTGTCTAAGGCGATCTCTTTGGTCGTTTCTTTCATGGTGCCATTTCTTTTATTTGTGGTTTGTTGAATATCATTGCGTCAAAACTAAAAAAATGAAAGTAATGATCAATAACCAGACTTTTGAAGAGTTAATTAGCAAGCACCTTTAGCGCGCTCTTGGCTAGACTCAAGCGTATTACAACCATAACTCTTCGATCGTACTGGTGAACTCCCATGACAACCCCCTCAATCGCTGAGCAGGCGGGTTCTATTACCCAGCCTCTCGATATCGCACTCGATGACAATCTTCTCGATGACTATGCGCTGGCCGATCGCTATACCCGCGGAGAAGGTCGTGTCTTTCTCACCGGCACACAGGCATTGGTGCGTATTGCCTTACGCCAAGCCGAGCTTGATCGCCACAATGGCCGCCACACGGCAGGGCTCATCAGCGGTTATCGAGGCTCGCCATTAGGCGGTGTAGACCAAGAGATTTGGCGGGCGAAAGCCGCCATGGAAGAGCACCACATCGATTTTGTCCCTGCTATAAACGAAGACCTGGCCGCCACCATGATGCTGGGTTGCCAGCAAGTCGAGACAGACCCCGCTAAGCAAGTAGATGGCGTGTTTGGCATGTGGTACGGCAAAGGGCCGGGCGTTGACCGCGCAGGCGACGCTTTAAAACACGGTAATGCCTATGGCAGCTCACCCACTGGCGGTGTGCTGGTGGTCGCGGGTGATGACCATGGCTGCGTGTCGTCCTCCATGCCACACCAGTCTGATGTCGCCTTTATGGCGTGGTTTATGCCGGTGGTGAGCCCTGCGTCATTGGCGGAATACGAACGCTTTGGGCTGTGGGGCTATGCGCTTTCGCGCTTTTCGGGCTGTTGGGTGGGTTTCAAAGCCGTTTCTGAAACCGTAGAGAGTGGCGCTTCGGTGGACGTGCCACCCTTGCCTGAGTATATAACGCCGGATTTCGATATGCCGGAAGGCGGGTTGCACTACCGCTGGCCCGATTTACCTGGGCCCCAGCTTGAGACTCGCCTTGAGCACAAGCTGGCCGCCGTTCAGGCGTTTGCCACGGCCAACCCGATTGATCAGTATTTATTTCGCCAAGAACAGGCGACGTTTGGGCTGGTCACCACCGGTAAGGGACACCTGGATTTACTTGAATCGCTGCGTTTATTGGGGCTGGATGAAGCGAAGCTGCGTGAACTGGGGGTAGAAATATACAAGGTCGGGATGGTGTGGCCGCTCCATCGACCCGGCATCCTTGAGTTTATTCATGGCAAGCGTGAGGTGCTGGTCATTGAAGAGAAGCGTGGCATTATCGAAAGCCAGTTGAAGGAGTACATGTCGGAACCCGACCATCCCGGCGAGGTCATCGTTACCGGCAAGCAGGATGAAACCGGCAAGCCCTTGATTCCCTTTGTTGGAGAGCTGAGCCCGCGTCTCTTGGCAGGCTTCGTGGCAGAGCGTTTAGAGCGCTTTTTCAAGATTGATTTTAGCGACAAGCTGGCAACCGTTGATGCTTGCCAAGCAGGCGTTAAAGAGCTCGGCGGTGTACGCCGCATGCCCTATTTCTGCTCCGGCTGCCCACACAACAGCTCGACCAAGGTGCCTGAGGGCAGCAAAGCCCTGGCGGGAATTGGTTGCCACTTTATGGCCTCGTGGATGGATCGCAGCACCGAATCGTTAATTCAGATGGGTGGCGAAGGCGTTAACTGGGTGGGCAAGA
This sequence comes from Halomonas campaniensis, assembly GCF_002211105.1. Taxonomy (GTDB): domain Bacteria; phylum Pseudomonadota; class Gammaproteobacteria; order Pseudomonadales; family Halomonadaceae; genus Vreelandella; species Vreelandella campaniensis_A. The sequence goes on from NZ_JPUA01000019.1 coordinate 101,989, forward strand.
GCCGCTTTACCGGCAACGGTCATATTTTCCAGAACTTAGGCGAAGGCACCTGGTTTCATTCGGGCTCAATGGCGGTGCGCCAGGCTGTGGCTGCCAACGTTAATATCACCTACAAAATTTTGTTCAACGACGCGGTTGCCATGACGGGCGGTCAACCCGTGGACGGGCAGATAAGCGTTCCGATGATCGCCCGGCAATCGCTGGATGAAGGTGTTCGCCGGGTCATGGTGGTCAGTGACGAACCGGATAAGTACCGGGGACATGAAAAGGAATTCCCTAAGGGAGTTACCTTCCACGGCCGCGAAGAGATGGATACGCTGCAGCGTGAACTGCGCGAAATCCCCGGCTGCACCGTGTTGATTTATGACCAGGCATGCGCGGCTGAGAAACGCCGTCGGCGCAAGCGCGGCCTGTTGGAAGACCCAGCCCGCCGGGTGTTTATCAACCACCATGTTTGCGAAGGCTGTGGTGATTGTTCCGTACAGTCCAACTGTTTATCGGTGGTGCCTCGCGAGACCGAGCTAGGTCGCAAGCGCAAAATTGACCAGTCTTCCTGTAACAAGGATATGTCCTGCGTCAGCGGCTTCTGTCCTAGTTTTGTCACTGTGGAAGGGGGTGGTTTGCGTAAAGGCCAGGGCGTTGCAGCAGATAACGCCTTTTGGAAACGTATAGCGCATTTGCCTACTCCTGCCATTGCCAATTTGACGGCCCCTTACGACCTACTGGTGGGTGGCGTTGGTGGCACGGGGGTGGTGACCGTTGGGCAACTGATCACCATGGCAGCACACCTGGAAGGCAAGGGCAGCAGCGTGCTCGACTTTATGGGGTTTGCGCAAAAAGGCGGGGCGGTGCTTAGCTATGTACGCTTGGCAGCGCAGCCCAGCGAGCTTAATCAGGTACGCATTGAAGCGGGTCAGGCCGATGCGATGATCGCTTGCGACATGGTCGTGGCTAGCTCCCAGAAAGCGCTGAATGTGCTGCAGCCGACCACCCGTATCGTGGCCAATCTGGCCGAACTAGCCACGGCGGATTATGTGCTTTATCGCGATGCGGATATGCAGGCCAGCAAGCGCCTTAATATGTTGCGTGAAGCGGTAGGGGATGAGCGCTTTGCCTCGCTGGATGCCAACCGTCTGGCTGAACAGCTGCTAGGGGATACGGTATTTTCCAATATGATGATGCTAGGGTTTGCCTGGCAGCAAGGGTTGGTGCCGCTGTCTGAACCTGCGCTGCAGCGTGCGCTAGAACTCAATGGCGTCGTCGTGGAAAAGAACCGCCAGGCATTTGCCTGGGGGCGCTTGGCAGCGGTGGAACCTGACTACCTCCAGCAGCATCTGGATACGATGCCACTGTCCGCGAATGCCACACTGGACGACGTGATTGCGCGTAATCGTCGCCACCTGGAGCGCTACCAGAACCGTGCCTGGGCTGAGCGTTACGTGAACCAGGTGACTAAAGTGCGTGAAGCAGAGGAACCGCTAAACGGCGGTCAATCATTGAGTGAAGCCGTTGCTCATCAGCTCTATCGCTTGATGGCGTATAAAGATGAGTATGAAGTGGCGCGTCTTTACACCCAGAGCGATTTTCTGGATGAGGTTAAAGCAACGTTTTCTGGCGATTACCAGCTAACCTTCCACTTGGCGCCGCCGCTTATAGGTGGTCGTAAGGATGCTCAGGGGCGTCCAGTGAAGCGCCGCTTCGGCCCCTGGATGCTGAAGGCAATGGGCGCGCTGGCAAAGATGCGCGGTTTGCGCAACACGGCTCTCGATCCTTTCCGCTTTAGCGCCGACCGCAAGCTCGACCGCGCCTTATTGACTGACTACGAGCAGCTTATTGATGAGTTAGTGGCTCGTCTTGATGGCACTAATCATGGGACTGCCTTGGCGCTGGCTAAGCTGCCGGAAGAGATTCGTGGTTTCGGGCCAGTCCGCGAAGCTGCCGCCGAGAAAGCCAATGAGCGCCGTGAGAAGTTGCTGGAGGAACTACGCGAAGGTCGTTCGAAAACCATCGCTGTCGAAGCTGCCTGAGGCTGCCCACCAAGCTAAATGCAGGCCGCGCAATGCACGGCCTGTTCAATATGGTTTAGCTGGCGTCAGGCTGCGCCGCTGGTGCGGCCTTTTCGAAGGCTGGCAGGGTTCGACAGTTGGCAGCGATGCGCTGGATCGTCGGATAGGCTGACAAATCGCACTCGAAGCGTTCCGCGTTGTACACCTGGGGAATCAGGCATATATCCGCAAGCGTAGGGGTGTCGCCATGGCAAAAATCGCTGCTGCCGGGGTCATTGGAGAGCGTTGCTTCCAGGGCGGTGAAGCCCTCGGCAATCCAGTGGTGGTACCAGGCTAGCTTAGCCGCTTCATCTGCTCCCATTTCTCTCACTAGATACTTGAGTACCCTCAGGTTGTTGAGTGGGTGAATCTCGCAGGCCACCGACTGAGCGAGCGCACGAACCCGCGCCCGCTCTAACGTGTTAACTGGCAGCAGGGCGGGCTCTGGGTGTACCTCATCGAGATACTCGCAGATCGCCAGTGACTGGTTAACCACCGAGCAATCGTCCAGCACCAGGCTAGGCACCAGCCCCAGAGGGTTGCGCGCCAGATGCTCGCCACCACGCTGCTCGCCTTTCACCAGATTGACCGGGATCTGGTCGTAATCTAGTCCTTTAAGGTTTAAGGCAATACGCACCCGGTAAGCAGCCGACGAGCGGAAATAGCCGTAAAGCGTCGTCATGTTGCCTTCCTTTATTTGGGCTGGTACTGCACTACTTGCTGATCGATCGTACCAAATATGTTGTTGCCATCGCGGTCAAACATCTCGATACGCACCCGGTCGCCAAAGCGCATAAAGGGCGTTTTTACCTGGCCGTACAGTATCTGCTCCACCATGCGCACTTCGGCTAGACAGCTATAGCCAACGCCACCGTCAGCCACCGGCTTTCCAGGGCCGCCGTCGGGGTCTGGGTTGGAAACAGTGCCTGAGCCAATAACAGCGCCGGCACCGAGATAACGGGTCTTAGCCGCATGGGCCACCAGCTGTGGGAAGTTGAAAATCATATCTGGCCCGGCTTCTGGCTCGCCAAACTTCTTGTCATTCAGGTGCACGGTCAGTGGCAGGTGCACCTTACCGTCCTGCCAGGCATCGCCCAGCTCATTTGGGGTCACCGCAATGGGCGAGAACGAAGAGGCGGGCTTTGCTTGGAAAAAACCGAAGCCCTTAGCGAGCTCACCTGGGATGAGGCCACGCAGACTCACGTCGTTGACCAGCATTACTAGCTTAATGTGCTTGGCGGCTTCCTCCGGCGTGACTGCCATCGGGACGTCATCGGTGATAACGGCGATTTCACCTTCAAAGTCGATGCCATGCTCTTCGCTCACCGCTTCGATATCGTCCGTGGGTGCCAAGAAGCAATCGCTACCGCCCTGATACATGAGCGGGTCTGTCCAGAAGGTTTCAGGCATCTCGGCATTGCGCGCCTGGCGTACCAGCTGGACATGGTTCAGATAGGCGGAGCCGTCAGCCCACTGATAGGCACGCGGTAAAGGGGAGTGCAGCGCACTCTGATCAAGCTCAAAAGCGTTTTCAGCACCACCACTGTTAAGCTGAGCATAGCGCTCTTCAAGCTGGGGGCTAACCGCCTCCCAGTTCTCAAGGGCAGCCTGAAGTGTGGGGGCAATATCAACGGCGCTCGCAGCGTGGGAGAGGTCACGCGAGACGATGATGAGTTCTCCGTCGCGCCCCTTCTTTAGTGTTGCCAGTTTCATAGTGATTCAATCCTTGTCGTCAGGGTGGTATAGGGTTCAGGGCTGGCTTGGGTTGAAGTGGGAGCGCAGCGTCGACCAAACATCCACATAATCACGTTGACGGAAGTCAGCATTCAGCGCCGCAGGGGTCGGGTGAAAGAAGTAGCGGCTTTCAAACATAAAGGCCAGTGTATCGCCTATGAAATGGGGCTTAAGCTCAGCGTTGGAGGCTTTCTCAAATGTCTCAGCATCGGGGCCGTGGGGCGACATAGAGTTATGTAGGCTGGCGCCGCCAGGGGTGAAACCTTCCGCTTTTGCATCGTACTCACCATGAATAAGCCCCATAAACTCGCTCATTAAATTGCGATGGAACCAGGGGGGCCTAAAGGTATTCTCGGCAACCATCCAGCGCGGTGGGAAAATGACAAAATCAAGATTCGCCATTCCCGGCGTATCGGAGGGGGACGACAATACGGTGAAGATTGACGGATCCGGATGATCGAAGCTCACCGTATTGATGGTGTTAAAGTTGGCGAGATTGTATTTATAAGGCGCGCAGTTGCCGTGCCACGCCACCACATCTAACGGCGAATGGTCGAGTTTGCTCTCCCAGAAACGACCAGAGAACTTAGCTACTAGACGGTAGTCGCCCTCCAGGTCTTCATAGGCCGCCACGGGGCTTTGGAAGTCACGCGGGTTGGCTAAACCGTTAGACCCGATGGGGCCGAGGCCTGGAAGCTCTAAAGGACTACCATAGTTCTCGCATATATATCCCCGCGCAGCCTCAGCCCCCTGAGCTCTGCACACTTGGAATTTCACCCCGCGTGGAATAACGGCAATCTCACCGTTATCGATCTCAATGTCACCAAATTCGGTACGTAGACGAATGGCCCCCATTTGCGGAACAAACAGCAGTTCCCCATCAGCGTTGTAGAAAAACCGCTGGGTCATGTCCTGATTAAAGGTGTAGACATGCACGCCCACACCCGCTTGGGTACCCGCATCCCCGTTGACGGCAATGGTAAATAAGCCGTCGATAAAATCAGTCGGCTCGCTCGGTAGAGAAACGGGATCCCAGCGCATTTGGTTAGGATCCGCCGCTGGCTTGTCTAACGGGGCCGTGTGTACGCTGTTATTTTCTAGTGGCTGATACGCGCTCTGAACGACAGAAGGGCGAATGCGGTAAAGCCAGCTACGGAAATTTTGATGACGTGGCGCTGTAAACGCAGAGCCGGTTAGTTGCTCTGCATATAACCCATAAGCGCACTTCTGAGGGGAGTTTTGTCCAATCGGCAGTGCACCCGGCAGCGCTTCGGTTGAAAAGTGATTATGAAAACCGCTCTGATATTGCAACTGTTCAGTCATTGTTAAGCCCTGCGTTATTTGAACGTTATAGTGAACAATGTATGGCGGCTACTTATCGCCCGCTAACCCAGCATGGGAAATTGCTTCTTCAAGCACCCGTTGATCGCCAATGTGGTTAGCAAGCAACAGGATTAAACGTGCATTGATACGCTCGCTCTCGGCTTCGCTGCGGTCACGATGCAGCGCCGTTAGCGCGGCGTAAAAGGCGTCCGGATCAGTGAAGTTCGGATTCAGCTCAAGCCTTGGCATGGCAGCTTTCCTGGAAGGTAGTGTCAGCGGCACCCGCAAGATAAACGCCCAGCGCGCGGTCTAATGCGTCTTCAACCCTACGGGCAGTGATGGCGTGCCAGCGGGCAGCAACGTGTTGGTCAGGGCGAATAAGGTACCCGCCACCTGCTTTCAGGCCATATCGATGCGCCACTAGCCCTTCGGAATCGTCCACGATGGTTGTGCGCGGTAAAGCGCTAAGCACATCCGGCGCAGGGCCTACGACCACCATGCTTAAATCAATGCAACGGCCTAATAGCTCTTTAAACGGCGCGGCAAGCGTGTCGGCGTGCACGCCACCCATACGGCCGTCGAGTAACAGTACAAAGCCATCGCCAAATTGATTGAGTAGCCAGGCGTTCTCTTCTCTCAATCGAATGGGAGCGTCCTTGGCCGGGCTGCCGGGGCGCAGTTCGCTCGGGCCACCATTAACATCGGGCGTATTGAGCGGTGAGGTGTCATAGCGGCACGGCATGGAGAGGCGACCACTGTTGACCAAACTGCGCGCAAAGGCATATTGCTCAGCCAGCTCCAGCGTCACATCGCGGAACACCTGGCTGATATGGCTCTTCGGGGTAATAAAATCAGTGGCGCGGGTTGAGTTAAGAATGTTTTCTGCCGCGCCACATTGGCGCTCAGTGTTATAGGTGGATAAAAGCGCCTTGGGTGCCTGCTGTTTGAGAACCCGAGCAAGTTTCCACACTAAGTTATCCACACCCTGTAGGGCTCCGTTGGCCCCTCTGGCACCAAAGGGCGATACCTGATGCGCCGCGTCGCCCATAAATATCACGCTGTTATGAATGAAATTATCCATCTTGCGGCAGCGGAAGGTGTAGACACTGGCCCATTCAAGCTCAAACTCCACGTCTTTGCCCAGCATTGCCTGCACGCGTGGCCGAATGTTCTCTTCTTTCTTCTCTTCTTCCGGGTCGGCATCACAGCCTAATTGAAAGTCGATACGCCAAACATTATCGGGCTCTTTGTGCAGCAGCACTGACTGGTTGGGGTGGAAGGGGGGATCAAACCAGAACCAGCGCTCTGTTGGGAAGTCTGCCTTCATCACCACATCAGCAATCAGGAAGCGATCCTGAAATACCTGGCCTTTGCACTTAAGGCCCAGCATGTCGCGGATCCGGCTGTTAGCGCCATCGGAAACGAGGAGATAGTCACAGGTCAACTGGTAATCACCATCCTGGGTCGAGACCTTGATGGTAGTGCTGTCAGACTGAGCATCGACGTCGATGACCTTATGTTGCCAACGAAGGTCAATTTGCTCTGGAAAGTCGTGGGTGCGGTTGACCAGAAACTCTTCAAAGTAGTACTGCTGTAAGTTAATAAACGCGGGAATGCGGTGACCATCTTCGGGCAGTAGGTTGAAGTCATAGACCTCACGATTCTGAAAGAAAACGCGGCCACGCTGCCAGGTGACGCCTTTTTCAAGCATCGGGTCAACACAGCCCAGGCGATCGACAATTTCCAGCGAGCGCTTGGCAAAGCACAGCGCTCGTGAACCCACGCTAACGGTATTGTTATCGTCCAGAACAAGCGAATTAACGCCTTGGTGAGCCAAATCGATGGCGGCGGCGAGGCCGCTAGGCCCCGCTCCGACAATCACTACCGGATAGTGGCGAACTTCTTGAATATCGAGTTCAGGCGGGCGCCGGTAAGGATAGACAGGATTTTTATAGGTTGTTGGCATCTATTGCTCCCCCTCAGCGTCGGGTGCGTTAAACCCGACTGCTGGGCATGATCAGTGGGTGTCACTGGTGGCACTTACTGATTTTCGACGGCGTCCTGCAGCGAGTGCCACATAGCGGTATCGCGCTCTGCCGTCCAGATGCGGGGATCCGGGTATTCGCCGCCAGCTTCGTCGTAGCAGCGAGTGATATCGAAAGGCACACAGTGATCGAAGATGACCCAGTGACCATACTTCGGCTTGAGTAACGCGTAGGTCTCGGCGTAACACTCAGAGAGAGACTTGCCCGCCGCTTTGCCCGCTTTGACGCTTCCATACATATCATTTAGGAAGTCGCGGGTGCCCTGAATGGCTTCCTGGCACTGTTCGGCAGTTTGCAGAGCATCGCCACGGCCAGGCACCAGTTTTTGGGGCTGCATGGCCTGTAGGCGATCAAGCGTGGAAGGCCAGTCCTCGTGATAAGCGTCACCGGTGTAAGGGGTGGCGCCATACTCAACGAGGTCACCGGAAAACATGACTTGTTCCTTCGGCAACCAGACGATGGTATCGCCCTTGGTATGCCCGCGGCCCAGGTGAATGATCTGTACCTCACGCTCACCCATGTACACCGTCAGCTTTTCCTGGAAGACAATGTTTGGCCAGGTTAGTCCAGGCACTGAGTCCACGCCCTTGAACAGGCGGGGGAAACGGCCGACTTCTGATTCATAGTCTTGCTGACCACGTTCAACAATCAGATCGTAGGTGTTCTGGCTAGCGTAGACATTCTCTGCATCGTACGCGGATGCTCCGAGAACACGCACGGCATGGTAATGGGTCATCACCACATGCCTAATCGGTAGGTCAGTCACTTCGCGGATACGGCGGATGACATCCTGAGCCATGATAGGCGTTGCCTGGGTATCGATGACCATTACGCTGTCGTCGCCAATCACTATGCCCGTATTGGGGTCGCCTTCAGCCGTATAAGCATAGAGCCCCTCTGCCAGCTTGGTGAAGCTGATCTGCTTCTCTTGGGTGTCGGCATGGGACGCGAATTTCTTGCTCATGATATCTCCGGTGCTATCAGGGTAGTTCAGGTATTTATTGGATTGTTGTATGCAAGAGAATAGTTTCTAGTGAAACTAAAAGTCCAGTTGTCTGCAAACAAGTCAGTCTTATTTCTGCACGGATTTAGCAATAATGCCTAATAAATCAGATTATTATCGCAAGTCTATACTTAAGTATAATAATCAAAGTCGATAAATTGGTTGCAAGAGAGAGTACCTGTCGGCACTGTTTCACCTTGTTCTGATAGGGTAAAACTACGCCTGATGGCGCCCTTATATGTTGAGGAGCAGTAAGTGGCGAGGTGTTATTGGGGGAAGCTAAGAGCGTTATTGCATGGAGCGAGGTGACTCTCTTGCGCTAGGTGGTCAGTATGATGTGGTCAGTACGATAGGCGCGTTGCTGGTGCCCACATTCCCAGCTATCGTGCTGATTTTTCATTACTACCCCAGATAAATGGCGGCTCTAGGAGAAACAGAATGACGATGGATAAAGTCGGCGGCGATACATCTCTGGAGTCTTCAGCCAGGGCGGAGCTGGATCTCAACCAATTTTTACCCTATCAGCTTAACCGTTTAGCTGACCGCATCAGCCAGGCGTTAGAGAAGCTTTATGCCGAGTCTTATGAACTCAATATTGCTCAGTGGCGCGTACTTGCCTGGCTTAGCCACTGTGATGATTTAACCGCTAAGAAGGTGTGTGCCTACACCAATATGGATAAGGCTCGCGTATCTCGCGCGATTCAGTCGCTGGAAGAGCGTGGACTGATAAGCCGCACGCCATCACAGCAGGATCAGCGGCAGCATGACTTACAACTGACAGATGCCGGGCAAGCGCTACTCAATAAGCTAGTGCCCGAAGCTCAGGCGTGGGAAGCCGGCCTGGTGTCGACCCTGAGCGTTAGTGAATATCGTGATTTGCTCAATATCATGCGCAAGCTTGAACGGCAGCTGGAGAGAATTGGCTAGCGGCTTGACGCAGGAAAAGTTGAGCCAAGCTGACCGAAGATAAGCCACATTATGTCAATAACGTGTCAGCGGTGTCGGTAATAGTATGATTTATGTAACGTAATTTCGGACTGTAAATTATCCTCTTTCGCCATTATTAATTCTTCAAGGAAGATTTTGTTTTTTTTAACTATCTGTAATGCTTATATATTTTTTGTTATACTACTTAAGTATTAGTGTTTGTTAGTCAATCGATCGTTGCATGAATCACGTATCTGGAGGCATTGTGATCATAAACGTGATTCGAATATTTTTTTAATTATAATAATATAGTGTCACGTTTTGTGCTCTCAGTTCGTGACGACCAGAGGAAAGAAAAGTGAATAAAACAACAAACCTGATGATCGGCGCTATTGCCGCTGCAACGCTCAGTACTTCCACCTTTGCACAAACGACAATCACCGTGAGTACCTGGGCTGGTCCTAATCACGGCATCAACACCATGGTATGGCCAACGTGGAAAGCGTGGATTGAAGAGGCCACTGACGGGCGCGTGACCGTAGACGTTGTGCACGATCTTGGGCCTCCCGCCTCCCAGATGGAGATGGTCGCCGACGGCATTGCTGATGCCACTTGGGTATTCCATGGCTATAACGCAGGGCGTTTTCTGGCCACCCAGTTACCCGAGTTCCCTACCTTTGAAGACTTCTCCTCGGAGAACGCATCTGCTGCTTATTGGCATACTCACCAGGAGCACTTAGCCCAAGCTGATGAACACCGCGGCGTTGATGTAGTGGCTGCGGGTGTGCACGGCCCGGGTTGGATCTTTAGTAGCGAGCAGTACCAAACCCTTGCTGATTTAGAGAATGAACGTATTCGCGTCGGTGGCGGAGTGATGGGAGATCTCTCTAATGCCCTGAACCTGACCGGCGTGGCTTTGCCGCCAACCGGGGTCTATGAAGCTGGCTCTCAGGGCGTTATTGATGGCGCTATGCTGGTGCCGGAAGGCCTTAGAAGCTTTCGGGTAGCCGAGGTATTTCCCTATACCTTGACGGTGGATGGTGGCTTTTATCGAGGCAGCTTCACCATCGTGGTTAACCCGAGTATCTGGGATGAGATGTCTGCTGAAGATCGTGCCGCTGTGGAAGAAGTCTCGGGTGAGCGCCTGTCGCGACTATTCGGCTACATGATGGATGTATCCGATGAGCGGGGCGTCGAGTTCGCCGAAGAGCAAGGTCATACCTTTACAGCCCTTGGCGACGAAGATCTTGAGACGCTGCGCGGCATCAGTAACGACCTGGTTGACACCTGGTCCGAGAACGTAAGTGAACGGGGTGTCGATGCGCAGGCGGCGCTCGATTACTTCCACCAACAGCTTGAAGAAGCTGCTACACAAGAGAGCGTGGCATCCTTAGTGCCACAATCATAATTACCCTTCGCCAAGTGGAGGGCGACTATGCAGATCCTGACGACTCGCTGGTCAAATGTCGGTAGGGTCATGCAGCTGGCGCTGGAGGGGGTGGCGGGTGCCACCCTCTTTGCCTTGATGCTGCTGACGACTGCTGATGTAGTAGGCCGTTATTTCTTTAATCTACCTATCCTTGGAACCGTCGAGTTGACCCAGCAGATGCTGGCCGCTGTGGTGTTTCTGTCACTGCCAGTAGCATGCTGGCGTGAAGAGCACGTTAGCGTGGATCTCTTGGATGCCATATTCCCTGCGCGCTGGATATGGCTGCGCCAGATGATCGTCAACGTAATTATCGCAGTGGCTTTGTGGGTGATCGCTACACGGGTTTGGGCACTGGGCGTGCGCGCTTTCGAGTGGGGCGATGTCACTGAGTTTCTACGCATTCCCGATGGTTACCTTATTTATCTGATTGCCATCATGCTGTTTCTTTCCGCTCTACTCACCATCGGTCGAGCGGTGAGTTACCTCCTAGAAGGCGTGGGTGTGATTAAGTGCGGTGGCCCAGTCAGCCAGGGAGATAAGCATGACTGAAGCACTTTATGGGTTTGCAGCGCTGTTGATATTGGTATTCCTGCGCATGCCTCTGGCTTTTGCCATGGGGATCGTTGGGTTTGTGGGCTTCTACTACCTGACCGGTAACTGGAACGCGGCTGAAGCCATGGCGTCGCGGCGGGTGGTCGACACCGCTAGGGACTACGGTCTGTCGGTGATACCACTGTTTATCTTGATGGGTAACCTGGTGTCTCATGCGGGGCTCTCTGATGCGCTATTCCGAGCCTCTAACGGTTTTCTTGGTCACCGTAAGGGCGGTCAGGCGATGGCCACCATTGTGGCTTGTGGTGGGTTTAGTGCTATTTGTGGGTCGAGCCTTGCGACCTGCGCCACCATGGGGCGTGTTGCCATGCCCCAGATGCGTAAGTATGGCTACAAGGACTCGTTGGCGGCAGCCTCCATTGCAGCAGGCGGCACCCTTGGGATACTGATCCCTCCCAGTGTGATGCTGGTGATCTACGGCATCATTACTGAGACCAGCATCCGTGAACTGTTTGCGGCGGGCTTTATTCCCGGCATATTGGGTATTGTGATGTATCTCGGCGCGGTCAAGTGGGTTTTGTGGCGTGATCCCAGCGCTGGGCCAGCGGCCGAAAAAGTACCCTGGAACGAGCGCCTTGCGGCCCTAAAAAATGTGGGGAGTACCCTGGCGCTGTTCATATTGGTTATCGGCGGCATCTATTTGGGTATATTCACCCCAACCGAAGCGGCGGGTATTGGCGCAATGGGCGCCTTTGTGATTGCGCTGCTCAAGCGTGCTTTGACGCCGACGATACTTATGAATGTCCTGATGGACACAGTGCGAACAACAGCGATGCTGTTTGCAGTGGTGTTGACGGCGCTAATCTTTGCTAATTTCATTAACCGGGCGGGGCTTCCCAATGACCTCCTGGCGTTGGTCACTGGGCTGAACGTGGCCCCCTTCGTGGTTATTCTCGTCATCTTGGCCATTTACGTACTATTGGGCTGTGTATTTGAAAGCATGTCGATGATGCTGCTGACCGTGCCGGTCTTCTTCCCGGTCGTGGCGGGGCTTGGCTATGATTTGGTGTGGTTCGGCATACTGGTGGTTATCGTCATCGAGATCAGTTTGATAACGCCACCTGTCGGGATGAATGTGTTCGTACTACGTGCCGTATTACCGGACGTATCAACCGGCACTATCTTCCGCGGCGTCACCCCGTTCTGGGTAGCGGGTACCCTACGCGCACTGCTCGTGCTTATATTCCCAGCGATCGTGCTTTTCCTGCCGCAGTTACTATATTAAAGCTACGCTATTAATACGGTTCTATTAACGTCCTTGCTAAACAAACGGCTGACAGGGTAAGCGCTCTGTCAGCCGTTTTTTTGTATTACTTTTTTGTTTGGCTGTATCGGCTGAGGCGTTACTGCCGCTTGGCCACCAGCGTTAGAATGTCGTAACTGGCGACCAGTTCATCGTTTTGATTGGTCACCGCTACGTCCCACATCACCACCCCTTGTGGGTGCCCGTCGGGGGATGTCCGGCCCTGATCAATCTTGCGTTTACACGTGAGGCGGGCACGGATGGTGTCGCCGACCAATACAGGCGTAATAAAGCGCAGCGTATCCAGGCCGTAGTTCGCCAGTACGGGGCCTTCGCCTGGGTAAACGAACAGACCCGCAGCGGCAGACAGCACAAAGTAGCCGTGGGCAATGCGCTGGCCGAACTGCGTCTCCTTGGCGGCAATGTCGTCGAAGTGCATATAGAAGTGGTCGCCGGAGAGGCAGCCGAAGTTGACGATGTCGGCTTCAGTGACGGTGCGGCGGTGGGTTAACAGTGACTCCCCAACCTGCAGGTCGTCGAAATGGCGGCGGAACGGGTGGACGTCAGTCTCGATCACCTTGGCGCCACGCACATACTCCTTTGTGACTGCCGCGAGCATGCTCGGAGAGCCCTGGATGGCGGTGCGCTGTAGATAGTGGTGAACCGCACGAATGCCGCCGAGCTCCTCGCCACCGCCTGCGCGACCGGGCCCGCCATGCTTGAGCATCGGTAGCGGCGAGCCGTGGCCAGTGGATTCCTTTGCTGCCTGAGCATCCAGAATCTGCAGGCGGCCGTGCTGGGCGGCCAGGACGGGGATCATTTCAGCCGCAATGGCAGGGTCTTTTGTGGTCAGCGTGGTCACTAAGCTGCCCTTGCCCTTGGCGGCGATGGTCAGGGCTTCGTCGATGCCGCTGTAGGGCATTAGCGTCGCGACGGGGCCAAAGGCTTCAATGTCGTGAGCGCCGCCGTCGTTCAACGGGTTACGGTTGATCAGCAAGTGGGGAGTAATGAAGGCGCCGTTTTCAACACCCTGGCCGACAGGCTTGAAGCTGCCGTCTCTGCCGAAGACGCACTCACTGGTCTCTAGCAGCTGTTCAATTGCATGATTAACGTCTCTCAATTGGTCACGGGAAGAGAGCGCGCCCATGCGCACGCCTTCTTCATGGGGATCACCGACCACGATGTTGGCAAGCCGCGACTTAAGCGTGTTCGCCAAGGTATCCAGATGCGCGGCGGGCACTAGAATTCGGCGGATCGCGGTACATTTCTGACCTGCCTTGGCGGTCATCTCCTTGACCACTTCTTTGGCAAAAATCTCGAACTCTTCGTCCTCCGGGCTAACATCCGGGGCCATGATGGCGCTGTTGAGCGAGTCCGCCTCGGCGTTGAACGGGATGCTCTTGGCCATGATGTTAGGGTGGCTTTTCAGCTTCAGGGCGGTGCTTGCCGAGCCGGTAAAGGTGACAAAGTCCTGCTCTTCCAGGTGATCCAGTAAATCACCGGTTCCGCCGATAATCAGTTGCAGCGCCCCTTCCGGCAGCAGGCCAGAGTCGTTGATGACGCGCACGGCAGCTTCGGTCAGGTAGCTAGTGGCGGTTGCCGGTTTGAAGATACACGGCATGCCTGCCAGGAAGGCCGGCGCGAGCTTCTCCAACATGCCCCAAATGGGGAAGTTAAACGCATTGATATGTACAGAGACACCGCGGCGGGGCACCAGAATATGGGTGCCGTTGAAGTGGTTCTCTTTTCCTAGCTGAGTCACCGGGCCTTCGTGGGCCACATTGCCGGAGGGCAGTTCCTTGCGGCCCGTGGAGGCGTAGGTAAATAGGGTGCCGAAACCGCCGTCGATGTCGATCCAGGAGTCGGCCTTGGTGCAGCCAGTGTGGTGAGAGATGGCATACAGCTCACGCTTACGCTCTTGGATATAGGCGGCCAGCGCTTTAAGAGTGGCGGCCCGCTGCTGGAAATCCAGTGCCAGCATATTTTTCACACCGGTGTTGCGGGCATACGCCACCGCTTCACGGAAGTTGATCTCTTCTTGGTGGGTATGCGCAACGGTTGTGCCGTTAATGGCGCTAATAAGCGCTTTGGATTCGGTCTTTCCGAACCACTGGCCTGCGATGTAACTCTGTAAAACTGGCATTGAGCGTTCTCCTGCAAAACATAGAGTAAGCCGACGCGGTCGCCGGCCTGGAAGTAGGTGGGTTAGGGTTTATACCTCGTCATAGTCAAGCACCACCCTGTCGCTGATCGGATAGCACTGGCAGGACAGCACGTAGCCGGCATCGATTTCGTAATCTTCCAGGGCGTAATTGGCGTCCATTTCCACCTCGCCTTCGATGACTTTTGACTTGCAGGTGGAGCACACCCCAGCCTTGCATGAGAAAGGGATATCCGCGCCGTGCTCGTTACCTGCGTCCAGAATGCTCTGGGTATTGCGGGGCAGGTCGTATTCAATGGTGCGGCCGTCGATGATCACTTTGATGTGCGAGGTTTCTGCTTTCACCTGGGCCGCTTTCGTCGCCTGGCGGCGCTTGGCGCCTGCCGCCGGTAGCCCAGTGGTGAACAGCTCGAAGTGCACTTTTTCCTTCGGCATTCCATGTTGGGTCAGAACACCACGCACGATCTCGGTCATTTCCTGCGGGCCACAGATAAACGCGGCGTCGAGCTTGGGTACGTCTACCCAGCGGTCAAACAGGGCGTTGCACTTGTCGGCATCTATGCGCCCGTTATATAGATCGATTTCCTGTTGTTCGCGGCTGAACACATAAATGATGTTGAGGCGTTCCAGGTAGCGGTCCTTGAGATCCTGAAGGCGTTCGCGAAACAGCGTACCCGTGGTGGAACGGTTGCCATAAATCACGGTAAAACGACTTTTCGGCTCACTTTCCAGCGTGGTGGAAACAATCGACATAATGGGGGTGACGCCACTGCCAGCGGTCACCGCCAAATAGTGCCCTTCACGGCTGGGGTCGAGAGGCACGAAGAACTTGCCCTGGGGTGGCATCACTTCCAGGCGGTCGCCGGGATGCAAGTGCTGATTGGCAAAGGTGGAAAAGCTGCCGCCGGGCACCAGCTTGACGGCGACTCTTAGCTCATGTTCGTGCACGCCGGTGCAAATCGAATAAGAGCGGCGGATATCCTCGCCTTCGATGTCGCGGCGTAGCGTCAGGTACTGCCCTTGGGTAAAGCGAAAGGCGTCCAGCAGGTCATCGGGCACGTCGAAGGCAATGGAAACGGCATCATGGGTTTCCTTGCGCACATCCTTGACGGTCAGGGCGTGAAATCGGCTCATGGGAAATGGTCTCGTCGTTTTACAGACACTTGAAATAATCGAAAGGCTCCAGACAATCACGGCAGCGGTAGAGCGCTTTGCAAGCCGTAGAGCCGAATTCGCTAACGCGTTCGGTGGCGTTGCTGCCACATAAAGGGCAGGGCACTACCGGATCAGGTTGGCCCGTCAGGCTGCGCTTACTAGCACTTTCCACCGGTGGCGCGATGCCGTAGGCGCGCAATTTTTCGCGCCCGGCCTCTGAAAGCCAATCGGTAGTCCAGGCGGGGGACAGGCGGCGCTGAATCAGCGGGTCTGAATAGCCAGCGGCCACCAGCGCTTCATGGATATGCTGTTCGATAACTTCCGTGGCCGGGCAGCCGGAGTAGGTTGGGGTCACGCTGACCGCTAACCTGCCATCCAGCCAGTCGATATCACGCACAATGCCCAGCTCCACCACGCTAACCACCGGCACTTCCGGGTCTGGCACTTCCTGTAGTACAGCCAGCACGGCGTTGACATCGCCTTCATCACCGGCTGGCGGCAGGGCGCCGCGGGCGCCGCCCCAC
>NZ_JPUA01000019.1:118272-128727 GCF_002211105.1 Halomonas campaniensis
TCGATAAGCTTGTCATCGCTAGACGCAGACGGATGGTTACCAGACGGTTGCATCGGGATATGCCCTCGGCAGGTATTGCATTTCCGCTAATAGAAAGCCCAGGTGCTCGGTGTGATGACCGACTTTACCGCCGGTATACATCCAGGAATCGTAGGCAGGGCGTGCCAGGGTAGCTTCCTCAAGTACCTCTTCCACGGTTGCTTTCCAGCGGGTGGCCAGCGTGTCTGGGTCTGGCGCAATACCGGCTTCCAGCATGGCCTGATCAATCTCGTCGACCTGCAGCAGCTCGCCAGTGAACTGCCAGAGATTGTCGAGTGCGCGCTGCATGCGTGTGTGACTTTCTTCGGTGCCATCACCCAGGCGAATAACCCACTCAGAAGAGCGGCGCAGATGATACGTCGCTTCTTTTAGCGACTTGGCCGCCACTTCTGCAATGCGCGGGTCGCTGGCGTGAGTCAGCCCATCGAGCAGGTGTACGTGCCAGGCATCGAACAGAAACTGGCGTCCCATGATGTCAGCGAAGTCGCCGTTGGGCTGTTCAACTAGCAACAGGTTGCGGAAATCCTGGGCATCGCGGCGAAAGGCTAAATAGTCGGCATCATGAACCTGGCCTTCCAGTTCAGCAGCCATCAGTTCAGCAGCCATCAGTTCAGCAGCATAGCCCAGCCAGTTGCGCGCCTGACCAAAGAGGTCGAGACCCACGTTCATTAAGGCCAGTTCCTCTTCCAATGCTGGTGCCTTGCCGCACAGTTGTGCATGGCGCTGGCCGAGTACCAAGGCGTTGTCGCCAAGGCGCAGCAGGTATTCGATCAACGGGGTTTGTGTTTTTTGAGCTATGTTTTTCTGGTTCATGTTTTGCATCACTGCCTCCCCTACATGTGGCCGACTTCTTTCGGCAGTTTGTAGAAGGATGCGTGGCGATAGACCTTATCGTTAGACGGGTCGAACAGCGGCTCTTTCTCATCGGGAGACGAGGCGGTGATTTCGCTGGCCGGAACCACCCAGATGCTCACCCCTTCATTGCGACGGGTGTAAAGCTCGCGGGCGTTTTCAATGGCCATGCGGCGATCGGCGGCGTGTACGCTACCAACGTGCTTGTGATTAAGGCCGTGCTTGCTGCGTATAAAAACTTCGAAGAGGGGCCAGTCAGCCATGAGGAAAGCCTCTGTGGTCAAAGGAGCCCCGTGCCGCGGGGCTCTCTATTGTTTTAAAAATCAGGTGTAGCCAGTTTAGGCTGCTCGGTGTTGGCGCTTGGCGGCGTGGGCCACGGCGGCATCACGTACCCAAGCGCCGTTATCAATAGCGTTACGGCGTGCTTCGACACGCTCGCGGTTGCAGGGGCCGTTGCCCTTCACTACGTCGAAAAACTCCTGCCAATCGATTTCTCCGAACTCATAGTGGCCGGTCTCTTGGTTATATTTGAGATCCGGGTCAGGGGCGGTGCAGCCCAGCAGCTCTAGCTGCGGTACGGTTTGGTCGAGGAAGCGCTGGCGCAGCTCATCGTTGCTGTGGCGCTTGATCTTCCAGGCCATCGACTGGGCACTGTTAGGAGAGTTTTCGTCGGACGGGCCGAACATCATCAGTGCTGGCCACCAGAAGCGGTTAATAGAGTCCTGGACCATGGCTTTCTGATCGTCAGTGCCTTCTTGCATCATGGTCAGCAGAATCTGATAACCCTGACGCTGATGGAAGCTCTCTTCCTTGCATACGCGAATCATGGCACGTGCATAGGGGCCGTAAGAGGTGCGCTGTAGCGGTACCTGATTGACGATGGCAGCGCCATCAACCAGCCAGCCGATGGTGCCCATATCCGCCCAATTGAGCGTCGGGTAATTGAAAATGCTGGAGTACTTGGCGCGGCCGTCGTGAAGCTTGTCGATCTCTTCGTCGCGGTCGGCACCCAGGGTTTCCATAGCGCTATAGAGGTATAAGCCGTGACCCGCCTCATCCTGAATCTTGGCCATTAACTGCAACTTGCGCTTAAGGGTTGGCGCACGTGTCAGCCAGTTACCTTCCGGCAGCATACCGACGATCTCGGAGTGGGCGTGTTGCGAGATCTGACGGATCAAGGTCTTGCGGTAGGCGTCCGGCATCCAGTTCTTGGGTTCTATTTTAATTTCATCATTGATGCGCTCCTGGAACTGGCGTTCCTCAGGGCTCATCTCATCAAGCGTTTTGAGTTTGTTAGAACCGGTTTCAACGAGCTGCGCGTACATAGAGACCTCCGCGGCGTCGGACTATCAGGGAGTGTGGCTTATCTTTCCTAAAGTATAGTGACACAAAATATTTTATCAATAAGTATTTTTGTGTGTCACTTTGGGGCTTTGTGATAATCTATAAATCTAATGCTATTGATTTATATGATAAAATTATCCAAGAATAAGTGATTCTTAATGTGTCGAATTTTTTAACTAGAGATGGCTGTTTGGGTGCGAAAAAGCCCCCTTAAAGAAGCTCTTTAAAGGGCTTGGCCTGACAGGAGGGGCAACGGTAAACGGTGGCTAGGCGTCAGGGGGTTGAATTAGCGCAGATCCTTGACGCGTCTGGCCTTACCCATCGAACGCATAACACTCTCTACCGGGCACACCTCGACCTGGGTGCTGATACCAATGTGCGTTTTGATGGCATGCTGGAGCTGTAGCGCGGCTTCTTCACAAGCTACGGGGTCGCGGGCGATGTCATGATGATTCGCCTCAACACGAACAAGCACCATGTCCATATTGCCTTGGCGGCTGACTTCGATCTCGTAGTGGGGAGAAAGCGACGCGATCTTGAGCAGTTGTTCTTCGATCTGGGTGGGGAACACATTCACCCCGCGAATGATCAGCATGTCGTCGCTGCGGCCAGTGATCTTGTCGATGCGCCGCATAGGGCGCGCGGTGCCCGGCAGCAGGCGGGTCAGGTCACGGGTGCGGTAGCGAATCACCGGTAGGCCTTCTTTAGTCAAGGTGGTGAACACCAGTTCGCCATATTCGCCGTCGGGTAGCACTTCACCACTGGCTGGATCGATGATCTCAGGATAGAAGTGGTCTTCCCAGATAGTCGGGCCATCTTTTGTTTCCAGGCACTCCATGCCCACGCCGGGCCCCATCACTTCCGACAGGCCATAGATATCCAATGCGTCGATACCCAGGCGCTTCTCAAGAGCAGTTCGCATGCTGTCTGTCCAGGGTTCGGCACCGAAAATGCCGGTACGCAGCGGCAGTGTGTGGGGATCAATGCCCTGGCGCTCCATCTCGTCCGCGATATTGAGCATATACGAGGGAGTGACCATGATGATGTCCGGCTCGAAATCACGGATCAACTGCACCTGTTTCTCGGTCTGGCCACCCGACATGGGGATCACCGCGCAGCCCAGGCGCTCGGCGCCGTAATGGGCACCCAGACCGCCGGTGAACAGGCCGTAACCGTAGGCCACATGCACCTTGTCGTTGCGGCTGCCGCCAGCGGCGCGGATCGAGCGCGCCATCACATCAGACCACACATCAATATCGCTCTGGGTGTAGCCCACCACCGTCGGTTGCCCGGTGGTGCCGCTGGAGGCATGGATGCGAACGATCTCGCTCATCGGCGTGGCCAACATGCCGAACGGGTAGTTGTCGCGCAAATCAGCCTTGGTGGTAAAAGGCAGTTTGGCGAGATCCGCTAGCGTCTGGATGTCGTCGGGATGCACCCCAGCCTTGGCGAAAGACTGGCGGTAGAAGGGCACATTGTCGTAGGCGTGCTTCAGGCTCCATTTCAGGCGCTTGACCTGAGTGGCGCGCAGCTCGTCGACGCTGGCGGTTTCCAGGGGATCGAGAGTCGCGGTGTTGATACGCGTTGCGGGCTGATTCATCAGGGGTCTCCGATCAAGCTAGTTGTTATTGGACTAGTTTCTAAATGCGCCATGGGCGATGAAATGGCTTTAGTAATGGGCTTATAAGCGCTCAATGATCAGCGCGTCTTCCATTGGTTATCGCCAGCAGCGGTCTCTTCCAGGCGGCGTACGCTGCCGCGAATTTTGTAGGAATGCCCGCGGAACAAGGCAACGGTATCGCCGTGCTGATTACGCAACGTAATGTCGTAAATGCCGGTACGCCCGCGGCGGCTGCGCTCTTCGGCGGTGGCGGTGATCTCGTCGCCCAACTGGCCGGGGAGGAGATAGTCGATACTGCAACCGGAAGCTACTGTGGCTTCGTCGTAGCTGTTGCAGGCAAACGCGAAAGCTGAATCAGCCAGGGCAAACAGAAATCCGCCATGGCAGTTGCCGTGCCCCTGCACCATGTCCTGACGCACGGTCATGGTCAGTTCAGCGAAGCCGGGCGCCACGCGGGTAATGTGCATCCCCAGCCCTTGGCTGGCATGGTCGCGGGAAAACATTGCATCGGCACAGGCTTCTGCCAGTTGTTGTGGCGTCAGTTGGGTATCATTCATGAAAGTTCTCCTCGCTCAGAGCTTTGCGACGCAGTCGGAAAGAGGCTGCGATAGCGCTCTTCGCCGTAGCTCTTTTGCAGGTGCATTAGGGCGCGGTGGAAGGGCTGGCATATCACTCTCCCTTAAAGGTGGGGCGACGTTTTTCCATAAAAGCACTGACACCTTCGCGGTAATCTTCAGAGCGCCCGGCCAGCCGCTGAAGGTCGCGTTCCAGGTCGAGCTGTTCGTTGAAACTGTTATCGCTGCTGGCATGCAGAGCGCGCTTAATCAGTGCCAGGCCACGGGTGGGTTGAGTGGCCAGGTGGCGCGCCATGTTCATGGCCTCTTCTTGGAGCGCCTCATCGTCGACGCAGCGCCAGATCATGCCCCACTGTTCGGCGGTCTCGGCGGGGAGCTTGTCGCCCAGCATCGCCAGGCCCTTGGCGCGAGCCATGCCCACTAAGTTAGGCAATGTCCAGGTGCCGCCAGAGTCTGGAATCAAACCGATTTTACAGAAGGCTTGAATGAAGTTTGCCGATCGGGCCGCCAAGACGATGTCGCAGGCCAGGGCGATATTGGCCCCAGCGCCAGCTGCTACACCGTTCACCGCACAAATGGTGGGAAATGGCATGTCTTTGAAGGCACGCAACATGGGGTTGTAACGTTTCTCAAGCGACTCGCCGAGGTCGGGGGCTTGTTCGCCGGGCGCGACGCTACGGTCGGAAAGATCCTGACCGGCGCAGAAGCCTCGGCCGTTGCCCGTCAGTAACAAAGCGCGAACGCTTGAGTCCTGGCGCACAGCTTTTAGCGCCTTGCGCATCTCGGTATGCATTTCGGTATTAAAGCTGTTCAGGCTTTCGGGGCGGTTCAGGGTGATACAGGCGACGCCGTCTTCCACGCTGTAAAGCAGGGGCGCTTGGCTCATGGGTATTGTCCTTGTGTCAGTGCCCTTGAAAAGTGGCAGGTCGTTTTTATTGGAAGGCGCATGCCCTTTTCGCGGTCGGCGGTGCCCGCCAGCGCCCGTTCGGCCTGTGGTGCACAGGGTGAGTCTCTGCCGAGTATAGATTTATTTTGATACACATCAATATTGAATGAATTACTATGGTGTGTCGCTTGTTGTTGTTTTTGATAATTTATGCATTTTTAACAATGGCTTGTGATGATTTTTTACGAATATAAGATAATGGTTAGACGTTGGTATACAAAAGCCAAGATTGTCTAAAAACTGACTTGTAGCCAGGGTGAATCGAGTTTTTAGATAACGGTGTACCAATTCTTCAGTAGACGGTGAAAGGTAAAGTGTTTGATGTTTTGTTACGTAAAATATAATCTTCTCTAATATTGCGTATCAATATGGATTGAGCGCAGGAGCGGCCCATGACGCAATCAGTGCAGCAACGGTGCGATACCCCTAGGTGCTACACAACTGATGGGGCAGGGGCCGAACAGTTCGAGGAGCGGGCGATGGGG
The DNA here is from genome assembly GCF_002211105.1 of Halomonas campaniensis. Taxonomy (GTDB): domain Bacteria; phylum Pseudomonadota; class Gammaproteobacteria; order Pseudomonadales; family Halomonadaceae; genus Vreelandella; species Vreelandella campaniensis_A. The sequence continues at coordinate 124,135 of NZ_JPUA01000019.1, forward strand.
GCAGCACCCCACACGGCCAATCAAGTTAACGGAGAGTGTGATGCCTTACTATCGACTTGAAGGGGTGACGCCAGTGGTACATCCGACCGCCTATGTCCACCCTACTGCGGTGTTAATTGGCGACGTAATCGTGGGCCCTAACTGTTATGTAGGCCCCGGCGCGGTGATGCGTGGTGATTTCGGGCGGTTGGTGCTGGAAGAGGGGTCTAACCTTCAGGATACTTGTGTGATGCACGGCTTCCCTGGCTGCGTCACCAAGGTTGAGAAGGATGGTCATATCGGCCACGGCGCGGTACTGCATGGCTGCGTGATTGGGCGTGATGCCATGGTTGGTATGAACGCCGTAGTAATGGATGGCGCCAACATTGCTGAACGCTCTATCGTTGCGGCAGCAGCGTTCGTCAAGGCGGGCTTCGAGTGTGAGCCCCAGTCGCTTGTGATGGGGGCGCCCGCAAAGGTTAAGCGCGCGCTGAGTGATGAAGAGTTCGCCTGGAAACAGCAGGGTACCCAGGAGTATCAGCGCTTAGTGGGCCGTTGTCGGGACAGCCTGGAGCCCTGTGAACCGCTGGCAGAACTCGATGCTGATCGTCCAGCCTTGCTGGCTGGTGATACTCAGCCTAAACAGCAGACGCTGGATCAGTCGCCACAGCCATAAGGTGCGTTATGCCCGATGTAACGACGGATTCATCGGGCTCGTTAGGCGTTCAATCCAACCCGCCGAAGCGCTGGTAGAAGCTGGGGCCGGGGGCGGGTAGTGGGCCCTCGGCGTTTTCCAGATGTTGATCCAGCCAGCGTTCTGCACGTTCGTAGAGCAAACGATAAAGGTTGCGGCAGAGCTGATGGGCGTATCGTCCTTCCCACGCCGTGGGGAGTAGTTCCTCAGGCAGGAGGGGATCGCGTAATTGAACCTTGCGATATTCGTGAATAAGCAAAGTGCGGGCAATGAAGCACTCTTCCTGCCCCAAATGGTTCTCTGCGTTGAGGGCATTCCAGAGTGGGCGAAACTTAACCAGAAAGCGTTGGTAGAGCTCGGCTAATTCGTCGAGGTTCCAGCTCTCTCTAACCTGGAGACGCAGCGGCTTACTGGTCATGGGCTCCATGGTCTGCGTTTGCATTACAATCGTATCGTCTGCTGCATCCAGTTCTTGCAAGGCCGCCATGGTTTCTGCACATGACAGCGTGGGATGCGCCAGCACGCCCTGAGCAAAACTACCAAAGCCTAGCCATTCGAGCTCATCTCGAATCTGCTGGCGCCGGTCTGGGGGAAGCTGTGTCAGCAATACCAATGTCCACTGTCCCGACCAAGCTGGCTGGGCACCGTGATAGACACGCTTAAAGGCTTGTTCGAAACGACGCCGACCAGGGCCACTCAACCGATAGTAGCTGCGACGACCAATCTTCTCTCCCCGTAGCCAGGTTTCATTGGTCAGCCGGTAAACCGATGTACGCACCAGCCGCTCATTGATACCGATGGGCTCCACAAGTTTCGATAGGCTGCCTAACCAAACGGTACCGCCCCGCGGAACGATAGAGTCGCCATAGACGGTAATAATCAATGAGCCGGCGCGAATTGGCCGACGCTTCTGGAAGTCATCAATAAGCGTAGCGACGCACTCTTTAGCTGACGACATGGTGAACGTTGATTCCCTTTGTGGTGAGGTTGTCGCTAAAAACGACAGAAAATATGACGAATACAAAAGATTATCGTATCACGTTTTTTTGTCGTTTGGCCTGATTCGACCCTCTCTTGATAGGAAGTCACTGTGCCCACTTCCCGGGGTAATGGCGCCTATGAGCGCTGTAATGCTTTACCAATTCAAGTTTTAAGGTAACCCTCCAAACATTATCACTGGCAGAATTGTGAAAAGTACCATGGTTATGATTGATAGCAGGGACGGTGTGTTTAATGCGATAAAGAGCCGCTTAGGTATCGTCTTCCAAAGGAAGTATGTGAAAGCGAAGGGCGTTCTGAATAGACTCCCTTTATGTGAAATAAGGGGGCGCAGATAATAGCTGACTTAGTCATGAGCTAGCGGAGCCAGCTCACTCTTTGGCGCGACTTATCGATGAAACTGCTTTTCGCGTTCGGGCTGCCAATAAATGGCATCGATGCGGAGCCGTGTTTCGGTATTGTTGGGTAGCGGCCACTCGATGATGTCGCCCACCTTGAGGCCAATCAATGCAGCACCAATAGGCGCCATGACCGAAATGCCATCTGCTACGCTTTCCAGGGAGTGCGGGTAGACCAGGGTTCGAATCATCTTAAGCCCGCGGGTAAGGTCGGTGAAGCGAACCTGGCTATTCATGCTGACCACGTCATCCGGAATATCCTCTGGATCGCAGACTTCACCTCGTGCTAACTCTTCCTCAAGTAGCTGAGCCACGGCCATGTCTTTTTCGGATGCATTGTCGATCAAGCGCTGGAGGCGTTCGGCATCAAGACGGTTAATAATAATAGCAGGACGTTGTCCCATGATTACTCTCCTTGGAAAGCAATAAGTTTAAACCAATAAAAAACAGCCCTTCCCTAGTAAAGGAAGGACTGCGTGCTTTTAGAGTATAAGCGATTTATAAAATAAAGACGATCAGGTCACCCCTTGCTCAATCATGGCGTCAGCTACCTTCCGGAAGCCTGCAATATTGGCGCCGAGTACCAAATTGGTTTTATCACCAAACTCCTCGGCGGTGTCGGCGCACTGGCGGTGAATATTGGCCATAATCTGCTGTAATTTCTGGTCGACTTTCTCCAGTGGCCACTGCTCCATGCTGCTATTTTGTGCCATTTCTAACTGACTGGTAGCAACGCCACCTGCATTGGCGGCCTTGCCGGGCCCATAGGCAATTTTAGCGCCTAGAAAAAGGTCGACGGCCTCTTTGGTAGAAGGCATGTTGGCCCCTTCACTGATACACGTTATGCCATTAGCGAGTAGGATTTCCGCATCGCTTTCGGTCAGCTCATTCTGGGTCGCACAGGGGAACGCAACATCGGCTTGAATACGCCATACGGCATGCCCGCCCTGAGGGTAGTCACGTGCAGAAATGTAGTGCGCATCAGGGTGCTCATGTACATAGGCTTCTAAAGAGGTGCGCTGCACTTCTTTGAGCTGTTTGAGTAAGCCTAAATCAATACCGTTTTTATCGTGAATGGTGCCACGTGAATCGCTACAGGTGATGGGTCTAGCCCCCAGTTCGTATAGCTTCTCAATGGTATAGATGGCTACATTGCCAGCGCCGGAAACGAGGCAGGTCTTGTCGCGCAGCTCTTCGCCGCGGGCAGCCAGCATGTTTTGTGCAAAGTACACTGCACCGTACCCGGTAGCCTCTTTACGGCCAAGCGACCCTCCCCAGTTAAGCCCTTTGCCAGTGAGCACGCCTTCATAGTGGCCGGTGAGTCGCTTGTACTGACCAAAGAGATAGCCAATTTCACGCGTGCCGACGCCGATATCCCCAGCAGGCACATCACAGTGAGGGCCAATATGACGGTAGAGCTCGCTCATAAACGCCTGACAAAAGCGCATGATCTCGTTGTCTGATTTTCCCTTGGGGTCAAAGTCGGCGCCGCCTTTACCGCCGCCGATCGGCAGGCCGGTTAACGCATTTTTGAAAATTTGCTCAAAGCCGAGAAACTTAATGGTGCCCGAGGTAACGCTGGGGTGGAAACGTAAGCCGCCCTTGTAAGGGCCGAGGGCAGAGTTGAACTGCACGCGATAGCCTTTGTTGACTCGTACCTTGCCAGCATCATCTACCCAGCTTATCCGGAACATGATTTGCCGTTCGGGCTCAACTATTCGCTCAATAATGCTGTGGTGATGATAGTAATCACTCTGCTCGAGTAGCGGGCGCAGGCATTCGAGCACTTCTTCGGTGGCTTGATAAAATTCTGACTGTGCAGGGCTGCTTTTATTAAGTCGCGTTAGCGTATCGTGAACGTAGGGCATCGGAGCATGTCATCATCGTTATTCAACAGAGTAGTGGCTGGCCAGAGCGTTAGAATATTTAACTGGCAGCATGCTTCTGTGCATAGCCTATGCCGGTTCGGTATGGGCAAATATGATGGAGGGTTTAGACTAAAGTATGCGTTTGAAAGGTTCGCCTCGCTTATTTCTCTAAATCTAATAAACGATTTATAAACGTTTAGAATTGGTTGATATTTTTGTATAGCGCCTAGATAGATGTGCTATCGGCCAGAAACCTGATCAATCTCCATGTCTTCGCGGCAGCCTTCTATCAACAGCAGCGCAGACTCTTTTCGAACTATAATTAATTCAATAGAAGCCCTTTATCTATCGCTATAAATTCACTGGCCGCATTTATCAGCGACGCTGCCGTCAGTTGGGGAACACCATACACTTCGACTTTTTTGCCATGCTTAGCACGGATTTTTTGGACGAGCAGGTCAAAATCACCATCGCCGGAGACCAGCACGATCACGTCTGCCTTTTCGGCGTACTCCATGGCGTCAAGCGCGATGCCCACATCCCAGTCGCCTTTTGCAGAGCCGTCTGAGCGCTGAATAAAGGGCTTTAATCCTGAATTCAAACATTAAGCGCAGCACCCGCGGTTTTTAGCTCCCCTGAATACTCTCCCAGGAAC
>NZ_JPUA01000002.1 GCF_002211105.1 Halomonas campaniensis
GGCAGCCTGCTGACCCACGTGCGCCGGGGCGATATCGTCAACGTCCACTCACTGCGCCGGGGCGCCGCCGAGGCCATTGAAGCCATCGCCCACGGCGATAAACAGTCATCGAAAGTGGTGGGCCGCACTATTCGTGAGATCGACCTGCCCGATGGCACCACGATTGGCGCGATTGTACGCGGCAAAGAGGTCATCATCGCTCACGGCGATGTGATGGTAGAGAGTGGCGACCACGTGATTCTGTTTGTGATCGACAAGCGCCGCATTCGCGATGTGGAGCGTCTGTTCCAAGTCGGTTTAACGTTCTTTTGATAACCCTCGAATCACTGCCACTGGCGGCTAATAACAGGAGCATGCGACAACTATGAGTCTGCGGGTTATTTTGCGCATTTTGGGGCTGCTGCTCATGCTGTTCAGCCTAACCATGCTCCCCCCTACCCTGATCTCACTGTGGTTTCGCGACGGCGTGTGGAGTGCCTTTATTAGCGGCATTGCGATTTCTGTCTCCACCGGGCTGCTGCTCTACCTGCCTAATCGACGCTCACAAAAAGAGCTGCGTATCCGCGACGGCTTTATCATCGCCGCGATGTTCTGGACGGTGCTGGCACTGTTCGGCTCGCTTCCGCTAATGCTATTTGGTGAAGGGTCACTGGGTATCACCGATGCGGTGTTCGAGTCATTTTCCGGTTTAACCACCACCGGCGCCACGGTGGTCACCGGTATCGATTTTTTACCCGAATCGATTCTCTACTACCGCCAGCAGCTCCAGTGGTTGGGTGGCATGGGTATCGTCGTTCTGGCCGTTGCCATTTTGCCGACCCTGGGGGTGGGTGGAATGGCGCTTTACCGCACCGAGATTCCTGGGCCACTGAAAGACTCCAAACTCACCCCCCGTATCACCGAAACGGCCAAAGCGCTGTGGTACATCTACGCCACGCTGACATTAGCTTGCATGATTGCCTATATGCTAGCAGGCATGAGCTGGTTCGATGCCTTGAGTCATAGCTTTTCGACGGTTGCTATCGGTGGTTTTTCCACCTACGACGCCAGCATCGGCTACTTCGATAGCGCCGCCATCGAAATGATATGCGTGGGCTTTATGTTGATTTCAGCGTTCAGCTTTAGCCTGCACTTTATCGCCTGGCGTGAAAAAAGCCTGATGCACTACTTTCACGACCCCGAAGCGCGTTTTTTGATGCTCTTTTTGCTCGCGCTGTCAGTGATCACCGTGCTCTCTCTTTGGTTAACCGACACCTATGACACGCTACGCGGCCTGCGCCACGGGGTTTTCCAAGTCGTGTCGGTGGCCACCACCGCGGGCTTTAGTGTCGCCGACTTCTCCATGTGGCCCGGCGCCCTGCCCTTTCTGCTGTTTGTGGCAGCCTTCGTAGGTGGATGCTCCGGCTCTACCGGCGGCGGCATGAAAGTGATCCGAATTATTTTGATCATCAAACAGGGCATGCGCGAAATCATGCGGCTGATCCACCCCAACGCGGTGATTGCGGTCAAAGTGGGCAAGGTCAGCGTTCCCGACAGCATTGCTCAAGCGGTCTGGGGGTTCTTTTCGGTTTACGTCATGCTGTTCTTTTTAATGCTGGTGGGTGTGATGGCGACCGGGGTTGATCAGGTAACCGCCTGGTCGACGGTGGGTTCTGCGCTCAACAACCTTGGCCCCGCTCTAGGCGAAGCCAGCACCCACTATGGCGACATGCCCAGCCTGGCCAAATGGATATTGGTCATGGCCATGCTGCTTGGGCGCCTGGAAATTTTTACGGTACTGGTGCTGTTTACGCCCGCTTTCTGGCGGCGTTGAACCTCCACCAGACCCACTTATTTGATCGAATTGAGAGCTGTTAATGAACCACGATGATCCATCTCACCAAGAAACGCCTAACGCAGAGGCGAGGCCGCTGGCTGAAACAGCGATCCCGCTTCCCCCTACCAGTGGGCCATTAAAAACGTTCACCATTGGCGAATCCCGCTACACGCTGCTAGGCACTGCTCACGTGTCGGCGGAAAGCGCCGACGATGTTCGCGCCCTGTTGGATAGCGGTGCGTTTGACGCCGTCGCCATTGAGCTCTGCGATGCCCGTCACCACAGCATGGCCAACCCGGATGCCATGGGCGAGCAGGATCTGTTTCAAGTCTTTAAACAGGGTAAAGCGGGCATGGTGGCCGCGAGCCTGGCGCTGGGCGCCTTTCAGCAGCGGATTGCCGATCAATCCGGCATTCAGCCGGGTGCCGAAATGCGCGCCGCCGTTGAGGAAGCCAGCCGCCGTCAGCTACCGCTGCTGCTGGTCGATCGCGATGTCGGCATAACGCTGAAACGCATTTACAGCAATGTACCCTGGTGGCAGCGCTTCTCGCTCTTCTCAGGTCTGCTGGGCAGTGTGTTATCCCGCCAGGATATCTCCAAAGAGGATATAGAAAAGCTCAAAGAGGGCGATATGTTGGAGGCCACCTTCAGCGAGTTTGCCGCCGAATCCGAAGCGCTCTATACACCGCTGATTCGTGAACGCGACCGCTATATGGCGCTTCGTTTGGCCGAGGATGCGCCGCCAGGGCGCTACCAACACGTGTTAGTGGTGCTTGGCGCAGGCCACCTCAAAGGCACCGGCGAGCATCTTGAAGCGCCACTGCCCGCCGAGCCAAAGGTCGAGCGCGAAGCGCTGGAAGCCACCCCGCCGCCGTCCAAGCTTTGGAAAGCGCTGCCGTGGTTGATTACCGCGTTGGTGCTTACCGGCTTTGCGATTGGTTTTTCGCGCAACACCGACCTTGGCTGGCAACTGGTGCTTGAGTGGTTCTTGATTAACGGCATTCTCTCTGGCGGTGCGACGATTATCGCCATGGCCCACCCGGTAACCGTTATTGCTACCTTCTTTGCTGCGCCGCTCACCTCGCTGAACCCCACCATCGGCGCTGGCTTTGTGGCCGCCGGGGTTGAGCTCTATATGCGCAAACCCAAAGTGCGCGATTTTTCATCGCTACGCCACGATGTCACGCAGTTAAAAGGCTGGTGGAAAAACCGCGTATCGCGCACCCTGCTGGTGTTTATTCTCGCGACACTAGGCTCGGCGATAGGCACCTGGGTGGCCGGGTTCAGAATCGCTGGCGCTCTGTTTGGCGGCTAGGCGCCGCATCGCCGCAGTAGGCGGGTCGATTTTATGATGCAATCGACTCGCCGCATAGCTATCGTTAAACACCTCAAAATAGTCATCTAGCACGTCCGCAGCAACCGTATCCCCACCCTGACGCAGCAGCTCGATAGCCACTTCCGCAGTGCAAAGGTGCGCTTTCGACGCTGGCTTGCGCAGCCGGTAGCGCGTCTCACGCTCTGTTCTCAATGGCAGCACAGGCAACGCATCCAGATAGGCGCTTTTACGGAACATACGCCGCGCCTGACGCCAGGTGCCATCCAGAATGATAAACACCGGAATGCGCGCCAGCTCTTTCGCCGAGTGAACCGCGTCGATACCCACCACCCGATCCGCGTAATCGGGCTGATCATCGGGAAAGATCACAAAGGGCGCGTAACGCGGGTCTTTTAGCAACTCCGCTAACTGAGCATCCGGCGCCGTGCGGTACCAAGTAAACACCTGGGTCGTCGTGATCACATCGCGAATCAAGCGCCCGGTATTGGTCGGCTTAAAGTGCTCTATCGGATGCGTTATTAGCCAGACCTGAGCATGGCTCTCCGCCTTCACCTGATAGGGGCACAGGCAATTCAGTATGGGTAGCTGGCAGTGATCGCAGCGGGTGACAAAACTGCCCCGCGCCTTGAACTCGCGCCGCGGCGGACGCGGATACTCACTGGTTGGGCTGTCTCCCGAACCAACAACAGAGCGATCATTCACAGAGCTCTTATCAACAGAGCTATCAAAAGCAGACATCCGCGCTCCATAGGGTGGGAAATCCAAGAGTGAAAGAGTGAAAAAGTTAAAACGAGAACTACCGAGAATGGTAAAAGGCGCAGAGTATAAAGCAGGGTAGCGCTGATCAGCTAGGCACTCTGTCATAAGAACAGGGCTATGAGGAAATGATTATGCGATAGAAGAAAGCGCAAGCTTTTGGTCAATGCGCTCCAGAATAGAACTCAAACAGGCTACTGACTCAATCGCCAACATCAAGATCGCCGCATTTTTATCGGGGTCATCCGGATATTCATGGGCGAAGCGATTGCGCAGCATTCTAAGCGCTTGCCATTGCTCACTGTCTTCGATGTAACCTAGCTTTTCGAGACGATGAAGTTTGTCGAGCATAGGCCGATCTTCATAAGGCTCCTGAAGGTATAGAAGTACCGAAGGGAGCAATCGCGCACCAATAGCATCCTGCAATTTGCCAAACCGAAGCACGAATTGATCCAGGCTTTGGATCTCTGCATCACTTAGTCGCGCAAAGCGCTCGCCGGTAATAGGTAGCGACGTTTGCAAAGACGACAACGCATAGTCAATGAAATGCCGATGACGCTGACACTCGCGCCAAGCATCAAGTAAACGCTGTTGCGAAATATCTTGAGTCATAACGCAATACCTGATTGTTCGGCTATGCGGAAAATGGCTGGGTAGTGACCTCTATTGGGGTAGTCAATCAACATATCGATTTTTTGTTCGCCCAGCGCCTGCTGAAGTTGCACCTGACACCGCATTTCAGCCCGGACGATATCATTAACATCCTGCATGTCCGTGGTGATCAGTAGGTCGATATCACCGCCTCGACGGCTGTCATCCGTACGCGAGCCAAATAGCTTCACCCGTGCCTTGGGGCCGAAACAGCTTTTTACTGACTGAACGATCATTTGGCGCTGATAGTCGCTCAAACGCATAGTAGCTCACCTCAGATGGGGTTATGCAAAGGCTAGCATATTTCATCGCTACCACCGTAAACCTAAAAAACATCCAACGTTGACACACAAAGCGCAACGCCGCTAAAGTCTCGTCAACTATTAAATTTAAAAAGGTTTACACCATGACCGTGCCCCACGAGCGATTTCACGAACAGCGCCACGATTGGACGCTAGAAGAGATCAACGCGCTGTTCGCGCTGCCGTTCAATGATCTGCTGTTCCAAGCCCAGCAGGTTCACCGGGCCCACTTTGATGCTAACGCGGTGCAGGTCTCTACCCTGCTGTCGATCAAGACCGGCGCCTGTCCGGAAGACTGCAAATACTGTCCCCAATCCGGCCACTACAACACCCAGCTAGAAAAAGAGAAGCTGCTGGAAATCGAAAAAGTCGTCGAACAAGCCAAGGCAGCGAAAGAAGCCGGTGCCAGCCGCTTTTGCATGGGTGCGGCATGGCGCAGCCCACGGGATAAAGACTTGCTGCTGGTCGAAGAGATGGTTCGTCAGGTGAAAGCCCTAGGCCTGGAAACCTGTATGACGCTGGGGATGGTCGACGGCGAGCAAGCCAGCCGACTGGCCACTGCGGGGCTCGATTACTACAACCATAACCTGGATACCTCGCCAGATTACTACGGCGAAATCATCACCACCCGCACCTACAGCGACCGGCTGGAAACCCTCTCCAACGTGCGCGATGCGGGCATGAAAGTGTGCTCCGGCGGCATTCTCGGCATGGGTGAAGATGCCCAGGATCGTAGCGCCCTGCTGCAACAGCTGGCCAAGCTCTCCCCGCACCCGGAATCCGTGCCCATCAATATGCTGGTGAAAGTCCCCGGCACACCGCTGGAAAACGTCGAAGATCTAGACCCCATTGAGTTCATACGCGCCATTGCGGTCGCCCGCATCATGATGCCGCAAAGCCATGTGCGCCTCTCCGCTGGCCGCGAGCAGATGAACGAATCGACCCAGGCGCTGGCGTTTTTGGCCGGCGCCAACTCGATCTTCTACGGCGACAAACTGCTGACCACCAGCAACCCTCAAGTGGATCGCGACCGTGCGCTGTTTGCCAAGCTGGGGTTGCACCCTGAAAAGATCGAAACCTGTGAAAGCGAGGATACTCAAGCAGCACGCCTTGCCCAACAGACACAGCAGCAGGTGCACGCCGAACGCGTTGCCGAGCTGGCGGTAGACGCCAGTGTCTAAAGCGTGGCAACAGCGTCTGGCCGACGCCCGCGCTCATCGTCAACAGACGGATCGCTGGCGCACTCGACAAGTAGCCAAAAGCAATACCCTCGACTTTGCAGGTAACGACTACCTGGGCCTTGCTCAAGACCCGCGCGTTAGCGAGGCCCAGGCAGCGGGCGCTCGCCGTTACGGTGCAGGCGCAGGCGCTTCGCATTTGGTTAGCGGCCATCTGGAGGCTCACGACGTCCTGGAAGAAGCATTAGCACGCTGGACAGGCCGCGAACGTGCGCTGTTGTTTTCTACCGGCTATATGGCCAATCTTGGCGTGTTGCAAGCGCTGGCAGATCGCCATACCGCTATTTTCCAGGATCGCCTCAACCACGCATCGCTAATTGATGGTGCGGCGTTAAGCGGTGCCCGCTCGCGGCGCTTTCATCACCGAGATGCTATTGATCTGGAAAGCCTGCTAGCGCGCAGTGAATGCGCGCACAAGCTCGTGGTCAGCGATGGCGTTTTCAGTATGGATGGCGATGTCGCCGACATTGCCGCGCTTGTCGAAGTCAGCCAGCAGCACAGCGCTTGGCTAATGATCGATGATGCCCATGGCGTAGGCGTGCTAGGCGACAATGGCAGCGGCTGCGTGGGTAGCTCTTGGAACAGTGCCGAGGTGCCGATTCTGGTCGGCACCCTGGGTAAAGCACTGGGCACCGCAGGGGCCTTTGTGGCCGGCGATGCTGCGCTTATCGACCACCTTATTCAGTTTTCGCGCAGCTATATTTACACCACCGCCCAGCCCCCGGCCATTGCTGCCGCCACGCTTACAGCACTGGAAATTGTTCAGAGTGAGCCAGAGCACCGTACCAACCTCAACACCAACATCGTTTACTTTCGCCGCGAGGCGCTGCGCGTGGGACTACCGCTAACCACCTCAGTAACGCCCATTCAACCACTGATATTGGGTGATGAAGCACGTACACTCCACTGGGCGGTACAGCTCCGGCAAAAAGGGGTACAGGTTGGAGCGATTCGACCACCCACAGTGGCGAAAGGTGAGGCCCGGCTGCGCATAACCCTAAGTGCTCGTCACCAGGAGGGCGATATTGACCGTTTACTGGAGGCGCTAGCTGCGTGTCAACGCGAGGAGGTTGCGTGCCACGCCAACGCTTAGTGCTGCTGTCAGGCTGGGGCATTGACCAGCGTATTTGGCAGTTACTTGACGGGTACTGGCCAAGCAGACTCACCCCCCAGGCAGTGGAGTGGCCAGGGTATGGTGACGCTCCTGCCCTGTCCGCTGATGCGACCTTGGCGCAGCTGGCAGAGTCTATGGCTGACTCCTTACCCAGCGATGCTATCTGGGTAGGATGGTCTTTGGGAGGCTTACTTGCCACTGCACTGCTCGACTATCTTCCCGCCCCTAAGGGGCTGATCTTATTAGGCGCAGGCCCAACCTTCTGCGCCGATGATGGCGTCACCACTGCCGAGCTCAAGGCCTTTCAGCGCGCCTTTCTGCGCGACCCTATTGCCACTTGGCAGCACTTTTTGCGCTGGCAGACACAAGGGGAACCCAGCCCTCGGTTGGCTTACCGGCAACTGCGTGACTTGCTGGGCGATACGCCGCCCGCCGATAACAGCACCTTATCTACCGGTTTGCACTGGCTGGCAACGCTTGATAACCGCCCGCGCCTAGCAGCGCCCCCTTGCCCGGTTGTACGGCTCAGCGGCGAACATGACCCCTTACTCGGCCCGGCCCAGCGTTGCTTAGGTGAAACCTTAAGCGGCGTCGGCCACTCCCCTATGCTCTCCCAGCCCCAGGCTCTGGCTGCTGCGATTACCCACCATGCCACCCTGATGGCTAACGCCAATATGGCGGTTTTATGAGCATTTTAACGGTGAACAGCGATGCCCGCTGGCAGGCGCAGATCGCTCACGCTTTCTCCCGGGCCGCCCCATGCTACGATGCGCTAGCCACTGCTCAGCGCCAAATCGGTCAACGGCTATGGGATTCGCTACCCCACAACGCCTATAAAGTCCTCGATTTGGGCTGCGGCACCGGTTACTGGACGCAGCAACTGGCTGAACGTTACCCCCACGCTCAGATAACCGGGTTAGATTTAGCCCCCGGCATGCTCGCCCAGGCCCGCCAGCGCTATGGTGGCGCTGTCCACTGGCAGCAAGGCGACGCGGCGGCACTGCCGCTTAGTGACCACAGTGTTGATCTGGCATTTTCCAACTTGGCACTCCAGTGGTGTCGCGATATCGGCGCGGTGATGGCGGAACTTTATCGCGTGCTTCGCCCCGGTGGGCAGGCGCATATCACCACGCTGCTACCCGGCACCCTGGAAGAGATCGCCTTTGCCTGGCAGCGCCCCGAGGCGCTGCTGCAACCCCCTAACCTCGCCAGCGTCGAATGGGCCATTGGTGAAAGTGACTTAACCATTGCCCGGCAAGCGGCCACCGTTGAGCGCTTCTACTATGCCAACCTGCAAGCCGTTATGGCCTCCATTAAAGGCGTCGGTGCGCAGCTCCCCCGGGCGCATGCCAACCTTACCCGGGCTGACATCGCCGCTGCAAAAGCACGCTATGAGCAACTGCGCCAGCCGGAGGGCCTGCCGGTGAGCTATCGCTGTTTAACGCTGCAACTGGAAAAATCGCCATGAACGTCTGGTTTGTGACCGGCACCGATACCGATGCGGGTAAAACATTAGTGACCAGCGGCTTACTGCACGCCGCCCACCAACAGCAGTTGAGCTCGCTGGGCCTTAAACCAGTGGCGTCAGGCAGCGAGCCGACTAGCGAAGGTCTGCGCAATGGTGATGCACTGGCGTTACAGCAGCAGAGTGTGCCGCCGGTCGACTATGCCACGGTAAACCCTATCGCCTTTGCCCCCGCCATAGCGCCTCATCTCGCCGCGAAGGAGTCGGGCCAGCCACTTGAGGTTAGCGCCATCGTAAGCTCACTACGCGAAACGCTTAGCCAAACACCCAGGGACTTCACCCTGATTGAAGGCGCCGGTGGCTGGCGCGTGCCGTTAAACGACCAGGAGGATTTTGCCGACCTAGCGATGGCCCTAGAGCTACCGGTGATTCTGGTCGTCGGCTTAAAGCTGGGCTGCTTAAACCATGCCCGTTTGACCGCAGAAGCCATCCACGCAGACGGCTTGGTATTAGCAGGCTGGGCGGGCAGCGTGGTAGACCCCACCTTTACCGCCGACTCTGATCGTTTTGAGGCCAATATCGCCCATTTGAACGCCAAGCTGGCGGCCCCCTGTTTAGGCATTATTCCTCCTCTTGATGCACCCAGTGCCGCGGCTGCCGCCCCCTATCTCTCCCTGGAGCCGTTATGACAACACCTGTTTGGCATCCTTACGCCCACCTAAAAACCCAAACGCCCACGCCCAAGGTGGTGGGCGGTGACGGCGCTCACTTTGTGCTCGAGAGCGGCGAGCGGCTGCTGGATGCGACCTGCTCCTGGTGGTGCATGATCCACGGCTACGGCCACCCACGCCTGGTAGCGGCCATTCGCGAACAGGCCGGCGAGCTGTGCCATGTGATGCTCGGCGGCTTAACCCATGAGCCCGCCGACCAGTTGGCCCGTGAACTGGTGCGGATTACCCCCACCGGTCTGAATCACGTCTTCTATTCGGACAGCGGCTCGGTGGGCATGGAAGTGGCGATGAAAATGGCGCTGCAGTACCAGGTACTTACTGGCCACCCGGAAAAAAGCCGGATGCTCTCATTGATGAAGGCGTACCACGGCGACACCACCGGCTGCATGGCGGTGTGCGACCCTGAAGAAGGCATGCACAGCCTGTTTGCCAGTCTGCTGCCCCAGCACCACTTCGCCCCGGCGCCCACAGCCCCTTTTGATGCCACCGCTGAGCAGGTCGAGCACGATCTTAGCGCTCTGCGTAGCGTATTGGAGCGCCACCATCATGAGATTGCCGCACTGCTGATGGAGCCGCTTTTACAAGCGGCTGGCGGCCTCAATATGACCTCCCCTGCCTATGTTGCTGGCGCCCGGGCACTGTGCGATGAGTTTAATGTGCTGCTGATCTTTGACGAAGTCGCCACCGGCTTTGGCCGCACCGGCAAACTGTTTGCCGCTGACCATGCGGGCGTTACGCCAGATATCATGGTGCTCTCCAAAGGCTTGACTGGCGGTTATTTAGGCCACGCCGCCACCTTGGCAACGGATCGCGTCCATAGCGCCTTTATCGGCGACACTCCCCACCACGCCTTTATGCACGGGCCGACCTTTATGGGCAACCCGCTGGCCTGCCGCGTGGCGCTGGAGAGCCTGCGCGTCTTCGAGGATGAGAACTATCTGGGCAAGATTACGACGCTTAACCGCTTACTGCGCCGCGAACTGCTGGAAGACCGTGCGCTCAACGCGCATACCGCCGTTGCCGACGTGCGAGTGCTGGGCGCCACTGCGGTGATTGAAGCCCACTCCGCCGAGGCGCTCAAAGGGGTAGGCGGCTTCGCCCGGGAGCGGGGCGTCTGGCTGCGCCCCATTGGCCGTTGGCTGTATACCATGCCCGCCTATATCACCTCTGAAGCGGAGATGGTAAAGATTACCGAGGTGATGAAGGCGTGGTTTAGCCACAGCTAAAAGACAAAGCCATTAGGCTACGAGCCAGGATGGTCGCGAGCTAAAGCTGCCTCCCACGGGTGCCATTTGCAGTGCCCGAAGAGCACTAAGACAACAGTAGATTACCCTGCTGCTTCCAGCGATTTACCAGCGCTGGCACACCCTCGCCGGCGGTGGTGTTAATTGCCAGCACTCCCGGCGGGCTAAGGCTATCCGCCTCTGGGTCGACCAGTGCGCAGGGGGTGTCGTAGTCAATGTACGAAAGAAGCGAAGCGGCGGGCATGACCGCCAGCGACGTACCGACGACCAGCAAAAAGTCAGCCTGGCTAACCAGGTCGCAGGCTTCGGCAAATAGCGGCACTGATTCACCAAACCAAACCACATCGGGGCGCAGCTGGCTGCCCTTGTCGCAAACATTCCCCAGTTCGATGCCGCCTTTAAGCAGCGGATAGCGCATACGTTCATCTACCGATGAGCGAGCCTTTAAAATCTCACCATGTAAATGCAGTACATTGTGCGAACCTGCCCGCTCATGCAGGTCATCAATATTCTGAGTAATGATGCTGACGTTAAAGCCATCTTGCTCCAGGCCAGCCAGCGCTTTATGGGCAGCGTTAGGCTTGGCGCGGCGAATCTGCTCCCGGCGCTGATTGTAGAAATCCAACACCTGCTGCGGGTTACGCTGCCACGCCTCGGGAGTGGCGACATCCTCGACCGGGTGGTTCTCCCATAGGCCGTCGCTGGCACGGAAGGTCTTGATACCACTCTCAGCACTAATCCCCGAGCCGGTAAACACCACCAAATGCGGGCTTGCTGCCATGATGACCTCGTTATTAATGCTCCAATCCTGCTTAATATACTAGCTGACCGACACTGCCCGCAAAGCGCTGCTTATTGCGGTAAGGGTAAACATCAATGACGCGCCCATCGATAATGGCCTGCTGCAGTTCCAGCCAGTAATCCGGGTCGAAGAGTTCAGGATGCTGGTGCATGAACATATCGCGCAGCGCTTTATTGGCAAACATAAAGGGCCCAAACTCCTCTGGAAAGATATCGTTGGGGCCGATAGAGAGCGTGTCGCCTCCCTGAAAGTCATTGCCGTAGGATTTAGGGATATGCCGAAAACGGCACTCGGTGAGGTAGCAGACTTCATCGTAGTCGTAGAAGATCACCCTTCCATGGCGTGTCACGCCAAAATTTTTCAGCAGCATATCGCCAGGGAAGATATTCGCTGCCGCCATCTGCTTAATGGCATTGCCGTAATCCTTGAGCACCATCTCCTTCTCTTGGTCGCTGCACTTCTCCAAATAGATATTGAGCGGCGTCATCATCCGCTCGGTATAGCAGTGCTTGATGATGACCTTATCGTCTTTCAACACAACGGTTGAGGGCGCCACTTCCAGCAGATGCTCCAGGCACTCCGGCGCAAAATGATCCTGACGGACAATAAAATTGGAAAACTCCTGGGTATCGGCCATGCGCCCTACCCGGTCATGGCGCTTTACCAGCCGATACTTTTCACGCACCACGGCGTGGGTCACGTCTTTGGCCGGGTCGAATTTATCTTTGATGATCTTAAACACGGTGCGAAAACTGGGCAGTACAAACACCGCCATGACCATGCCGCGCACGCCTGGGGCGATAATAAACTGATCTTCACGTTTGGCGACCTGACGGTTCAAGGCCCGGAAAAACTCGGTTTTACCATGCTTGAAGAAGCCGATAGCTGCGTAGAGCTCGCCTTCCGGTTTGTGCGGCATTAACTGCTGCAGGTAGTCGACAAATTCCCTGGGCACCGCCACATCAACCTGAAAGTAGGCGCGGGTGAAGGAGAAAATAATCGAGACTTCATCCGTTTCGATCAGCACCGTATCCAGGTGTAGACGGGGATCGCCTCCTGCCTGTTCACCAAACCCTTCACCGTGGAGTACCGGCAGCACTAACGGCACCTGCTCACCGCCGCCCAGGATTCGCCCGACCAGATAGGCGCCTTTATTGCGATAGAAGACGCTATTGAGCAGCTCGACTTCAGCGTTATCAGCGCTCAAAATCGCCGCGGGTAAGTGCTGTTGTAAAAAGGTGGCGCCGAGATGAGTATCCTGATCTATTTCCGCAAAGCGATTTTCGAAGGGGGCATCGATAAGCGCCCATTTGAGCGCGGCCTGCCAGTCGCCGTTAACCTGTTTGCGACGGCATAGGTCAATTCCCGAGCGGTGGGCGGCATCCTGCCGGGAGCTATACACAAACATCCAGTCGTTGCGGATATGGCGGTGGTGGAAAATGGCGCAGAACAGCGAGTTAAAGAAGGTTTCAGCGAGCTCATAATCGAGTCGGTGACTGATCAACTCAGCGTAGTGGTTGCGCGCCTCGCGCCAGCACTCACAGTGAGAAACCACCTCGGGATCAAAAGTACGCTTTAAGCGCCCCAGAGTGTCATCAATTTTTTCCTTATAGAGATTGATGCGCTCGGCGGATGCTTGCTGCGTTTCGCGCCACGCCGCGTCACGGAAACGACGGCTGGCATCGGCAGTGATCTCTTTAAAACGCGCGCGATACTCATCGAAGCCATGCAAAATCGTCGTCGCTAAGCGGTATGCAGGTGAGTGCTTCACGGGCCAGGCTCCAGATTATTTTTACCAGCTTCGCGTAACTGGAAACCATATGCGAGACGACCTTGGTGGGTACCCTGTGCCCAGTTAGCGCAAGGGCTCTATATGTTTGACCTGTAAGCAGAAGGCGCCAGACGTGCGGTCAGCAATCAAAAAGCCGAGCTGGTGAATCTCGCTTGGCGTTATTGCTGGCGCGTCACTCAATACCGTTCCCCGCCGCACTGCCTCAAAAGCATCCCATGAAAAGTGCAGCGTCTCCCAGGCATCTTGAGCAGGCGTAAACTTCACTCGGTACGCTGAGGCATCGCCCAGAGCGGTGCTTTTCAGACGTAGTTGATAGGTACGCCCGTCGCCCCGCACGGTCAGCGCGAGGCCCTGGGCATCCGCCAGCGTGGGTTCGAAGCCGTTGGGCTCGCGACGAACGGAGGCAAAGCCACCGCCGTTTTCCAGTGACACCTCGCCATGAAAATGTCCTTCGCCATCAGTAACGCGAAAAGCGCTCCTTGAAACGCCTCCCATTACGTCATCATCAACGGCATACCAGCGCTGCTGCTCGCTGGGACGATCAAATGTCAACGTCATGACGACTCCTTTATCATTAGCCAAAAAAGCCTCTTTGCCGCAGGGCAAAGAGGCTTGTTTAGCCTAGGCGATTAACCTCGCAAATTACAGCTTCGCTGTCGTGACAGCTGGGTCTGAATCACTACCTTCCAGATCTTCAGGTGAAGCGACCACCAGCGCAAACTCCTCCTCGGCGGTTTTCGCTACGAGGTGATGCTTGCTGTAGAGGAAGAAGTAGGCTGCGCCAACAATGAACAGCACAATGGTGTAGTTAAAGGCGCGTGGGTCGAAGGCGTATACCCCGGTGAGCGCAACCAGGGAAAGCACCAGTGCAATCCCTGAGGTGACGACACCGCCAGGGGTTTTATACGGGCGCGGCAGGTCGGGTTGTTTTACCCGCAGTAGAATATGGCTGAGTGCCATGAGCGCATAAGAGATCGTCGCACCGACCACGGCCATTCCCAGCATCAGGTCGCCTTCACCGCTTAACGACACCAGAAAGCCAAACACGCCGGGCACGATCAAGGCAAGGTAAGGCACTTTACGGCCACTGGTCAGCGACAGTGCCTTGGGGAGGTACCCCGCCCGTGAGAGCGCAAACACCAACCGGCTGTAGCCGTAGATGATAGAGAAGAAGGAGGCAATCAGCCCCGCCAGGCCCAGCACGTTCACCACGGTTGCCAGGGTCGGGTTACCTGCTGCATTCAACGCATCCACCAGCGGCACGCCGCTTTGACCGATCATCTCGGCACCCGCCGCACCCGCCAGCAGCACCACGACTAACAGCGCGGTGAAGAGCAGGAAGAGCATCGCGCCGATAATGCCTTTGGGCATGTCCCGGGCAGGATCCTTAGCCTCTTCGGCAGCCAGCGGTACGCCTTCTACCGCCAGGAACAGCCACATACCAAAGGGTAATGCCGCCCAGACGCCGTACCAGCCAAAGGGCATAAAGGTGCTCGCACCCGCCGCATCGGTAGGGGCAATATCGAACAGGTTGGTGGCATCAAAATCACCGATCAGTGCGACGGCAGTAGCCAGGATAGCAAACACTGCCAAGCCGCTGATGACCATCATGACTTTTAGCGCTTCCCCAACCCCCGCCAGGTGAATGCCGATAAACAGCGCGTAGAAAATGAGGTAGACCAGCGGCCCGTTGATACCCAGCAACGACTCTACGGCGGCACCAATGAAGATCACAATAGCCGCCGGTGCCAGGGCATACTCGATCAATACGGCCAGCCCGGTCAGATAGCCGCCAGCAGGCCCCATTGCCTGGCGGGCAAAGCTGTAGCCGCCCCCAGCCGCGGGTATCGCCGCCGACATTTCGGCAAGTGACAGCACCAGCGCCAGGTACATTAATGCCATCAGACACGCGGCTATCGCAAAGCCACCCCAGCCAGCTTCAGCAATACCAAAGTTCCACCCGGCGAAATCACCGGAAATTACGTAGGAAACCCCTAGGCCCGCCAGCAGCATCCAGCCAGCGGTACCTTTGCGCAGTTGGCGCTTGGCCAGATACGCTTCATCAACAGATGGTTGTGTCATCTTTTTACCCTCATGGTGTGGAACGAAAGTGTCGTCAGCGGCGTGCTTTGCTATAGGCTGCTTACTGCGTTCCATATTGTTATGGGAGAATTGTTACGTCCTGATTGTTAAACGTTTGTTGTTATACGTCTGGTGTTATACGTCTGCTGCTGTACGGCTTTTGCCGTGGGCCAAGGTCGTTAATCAGCGACCAAAAAGTTGCGTGTTGAACCGGATGAGGCATCACCTTCCAGCACATCGTCTTCACTGCGGTCTTTTAACTTAACCCCGGATACCTTGAGCTGACGGGCCTCTTTTAACAGTAGAAAGAAGCGTCGAGCAGCCTCCTCCACCTGTAGACCTGCCGGGCGTACGTTGGAGATACAGTTGCGCCGATCATCTTTTAGCCCCGGTTCCGGTGCCCAGGTCATATATAGCCCCAGGCTATCCGGCGAACTTAGCCCTGGCCGTTCGCCGATCATCACCAGCACGGCATCGGCATTGAGCAGTGCGCCAATTTCGTCGCCAATCGCCACACGCCCCTGCTCGACAAGCGTCAGTGGTGCTAGCGTCCAATCAGCCGCATCGCTGTTCAGCATCTGATAAAGCGCGCTAAGAAACGGCGCACTGTTTTGCTGTACAGCCAACGCAGAAAGCCCATCGACCACAACGATCGCAAGGTCATAGCGCTGCTGAGACTCAGCGGCTTTCTGTAGGTACTCACGGGTCTCGTCGTTAAGGCGACGGCCATAGTCGGGCCGCTGCAGGTACATGGCACGATCCTGGGCGTGGCTGTGCAGGCGCAGCGGTGCTTCAGACAAACTTAGGGCTTGGGTTAGCTCTGCGGAGAGTGCTTCCACATCCAGCGGGCAGTGAACCGCATCCTGGGCTTGGGCATGGGCGAGTTGAAACGCCAGCAGTTTGCTGGTCGGCAGGCTAACCCCAGCGCGCCCCAGGCCAATTCGTGCGTCAGTAAAGGCGTTTAGCCGCTCCCAGGGGTTCTCCACCACGATGGGTGATGATGGATCATGTGCCATGGCGAGGCTCCTTGGGTAGGTGGCGCAGACTGTTGGCAAAGGCGGCGGGTAGCTGGTCATTGAGCCGGTGGGTGCTGACATCCTGGAAAATCTGCATCTCTTCGAGCCAACGCTCAAACTCCGGCGCGGCCTTCAGCCCCAGCACTCGCCGTGCATAAAGCGCGTCGTGAAAGGAGGTAGTCTGGTAATTGAGCATAATGTCATCAGAGCCGGGGATACCCATTATGAAGTTGCAGCCCGCCACGCCGAGCAGCGTGAGTAGGTTATCCATATCGTTCTGGTCAGCTTCGGCGTGGTTGGTGTAGCAGACATCGCAGCCCATGGGCACGCCCAGCAGCTTGCCGCAGAAGTGATCCTCCAGCCCGGCCCGGGTGATCTCTTTACCGTCGAACAAGTACTCGGGGCCGATAAACCCCACTACGGTGTTGACCAACAGCGGATTAAATTTGCGCGCTACCGCGTAGGCGCGGGCCTCGCAGGTTTGCTGGTCGAGCCCATGGTGGGCATCGGCGGAGAGCGAGCTGCCCTGGCCGGTTTCGAAATACATTACGTTGCGCCCCACCGTGCCGCGATTCAGCGACTGGGCCGCCGCTTCGGCTTCAGCGAGAGTGCTCAAGTCAAAGCCAAAGCTGCGGTTAGTGGCCTCGGTGCCGCCGATCGATTGAAAGACCAGATCGACCGGGGCGCCCTGCTCGATCGCTTCCAGCGTATTGGTCACATGGGTAAGCACGCAGGACTGGGTGGGAATTTGATACTTCTGAATCACCTCATCCATCAGGCGCATCAGCTTGACGCTTTGGGCGACATTATCCGTTGCCGGGTTGATGCCAATCACCGCATCGCCGCTGCCGTAGAGCAGGCCATCCAGGATGCTCGCCGCAATACCGGTCACGTCGTCGGTGGGGTGATTAGGCTGGAGCCGAGTAGAGAGCCGCCCCGGCAGGCCGATGGTATTACGAAACGCAGTGGAAACCCGGCACTTTTTCGCAACCAGAATCAAATCCTGATTGCGCATTAGCTTGCTGACAGCGGCGGCCATTTCGGGGGTAATCCCCGCTTTCACTTCCGCGAGTACCTCACTGGTAGCGTGATCAGAAAGTAGCCAGTTACGAAAGTCGCCCACGGTCAGGTGGCTGATGGGAGCGAAGGCGGCGGCATTATGCTCATCCATAATCAGCCGGGTGATCTCATCCTCTTCATAAGGAATCAACGCTTCGTTTAAAAAAGTAGTGAGCGGTAGTTCGGCCAATACCATTTGGGCGACCACCCGCTCTTCGGCGCTCTCCGCCATTACCCCGGCCAAACGGTCGCCGGAACGGGGTGGCGTGGCTTTGGCCATCAGCTCGGCTAGACTTTCAAAACGGTAGCGGCGGCTCCCCACCGTCGTGTGATAGGTCTGCGTCATGGGGCCTTCCTTTTTTATATTTCAATTTCTACGTATATTTTTAGACACAGCGTCAGGCATACGCGTTGAGGTATAAAACTTGCTTGTTTCTACCATAGCGCTATCACTAGTCAGGTAGTATCGAGTTTTGGCAAACCCACTGACATTTCACAAATCCAAATAAATACAAAATGTTATGGCGATAAATAAATTATGATTAGCCAAATAATCACTGCGAGGTGCGCTTCATGACCACGCTCGACAGCTCATTCGCACCAACAAGGTGCATTCAAGAGGCCTTTGATGCCGATGAGCATGCGCAAAACCTGACGCGCTGGCAGCAGGAGTACGATCAGCTCAGTCCTGGCAGCTTCTATGGCCGCCTGGATGAAGTGGCACTTGAAACCATGCAGGTGTTTAAGGAGTACACCGGGCAGGCGCTACGTCAGGATTGCCGGGTGTGGCCAAACTCGCTGTGGATCGGGATTCCTACCACTCGCCAGGGTACGCGTATCAACGGTCAACCGCTTAGCGCGGGCGAGGTGATGTGCCGCCCTGGCGGACGGGACTTTGAGCTGGTCACCCCCGAAACCTTCGATATCTATGGACTAGTGATTCAGCTACCAGCGTTAGCAGAGGCTGCCCAACGGCAGGGTGTGAGCCTGGATAAACGCTGGCAGGAGAGACCACGTCGGCCTGCGCCCAAGGAGACGCTGAATGCCGTATCGTTTCTTATCGAACGTTTACTCACCAGCCAAACGCTGACGATCGCCAGCCATATTCATCAAGATATTCTGCTTATGGCGCTACTGGAACTGCTACAAGCAGAGCAGCCTAGCGCCGAACTGCCCCCCAGCTACGCCCATCGCAAGGACGTGGTTGATCGTGTTAAGCGCTATGTAGACGAACATTTGGATGGCCCGGTGACCATGGAGGAGCTTTGCCAGTTGACCCATGTTAGCCGTCGCACGCTGCAATACAGCTTTACGACCATTTTAGGCATTAGCCCACTACAGTTTTTACGCCTGACACGGCTGAATCGCGTACGTCGGGCGCTGCGTGCGGCATCGCCGGAGCAGTCGGTAACAGACATTGCGACCTATTGGGGCTTCTGGCATCTGGGCCAATTTGCCCACGACTATAAGCAGCAGTTTGGGGAGTCACCTTCGCAAACGCTTAATGGGAGAGCGTTTTGAGCCAATCGCGGATAGGCTATACAAGCTAGCCTTCCGCGGGCCTGATTAACTGCGGTAGTTATTAAACACGCGTTAGTAAGCTTAGTTAAAGGTCGGCAGGTGCTTGGATTCACGCCCCGGCAGACCACAATCAAACCAACTGTGGTGCGCCATGCTGTCGTCCCAAATGTGATAATGCAGCTGCGACAGCATCACCGGGTCATCTAGAAAATCCAAACGCTCCAGCCGACTCATTGCCGCGGGCCCCATCCTGACTCCGCGAGCCACCCGCTCGGCGCGACGTCGACGTATTGGTTCAACATCGTTATGCCGTGATGTTGCTAAGGCAGTGGCCAACGCATTGGGCACAGGGTCTACCACCACTTGGGCAAAAGAGGGCGCCGCCATGCCTGTGTTCATACGGGAGAGCAAGCTCACCATGCGCCGCAGTACTCGTGGCGGTTGCGTTTCGTCGGGAATCCGGAACAACCGCCTTTGGAAGCAGAACCGCCCTAACGAGACACGGCTCGACAGCGCGGATACCGGGATCGATACCATCAAGGCGACGACGATGGGCGAGAGCCACCACAGAAATGTTGGTTCCATAACGTAAACGCCCGCTGCCCAAACAGCCCCTATTAGGGTTTGACTCCAATGAGCGCGAAAGGCATCCCCCCAGGTCGTGTCGCTATTTTCCCGTGATGGTGAGCGCCACTGAACCGCCCACCCCATCAATGACGTAAGCACAAAGCGAGTGTGAAACAGCATCCTGACTGGCGCCAATAGCATCGAGAAGAGCGACTCAAGCACCATGCTCGCCAACACCTTGAGTGGCCCGCCAAATCGACGACTACCCTGTATCCACACCAGCAATACGCTGAGCAGCTTAGGCAAGAACAGCAGTAACGCCGTCACACCAAACAGTCCTACTGCTAAGGTGGGGTTCCACTGCGGCCAAACAGGAAACAGCATCCCCGGCTCAGGAAAGTAGTCGGGGGTGCTAAACGTGTGCACGGCTAACAGTGCGGTAGAGAGGACTAGGAAAAGACACCATAGCGGCGCTGAAAGATAAGACATTAAACCGGTCAGGAAAACGGCACGGTGCACGGGATGAATGCCTTGGGAAAAAAACAGCCGGAAGTTCATCAAATTGCCGTGACACCAGCGTCGGTCGCGATTGAGCTCATCGAGCAGGTTAGGCGGCATTTCCTCATAGCTGCCTTCCAGTTGGTAGGCAATCCATACCCCCAAACCGGCGCGGCGCATCAGCGCTGCTTCGACAAAATCATGGGATAAAATCTCGCCCGACATGGAGCCTTTACCGGGCAGTGGCGCCAGTATGCAGTGCTGCATAAACGGCGCTAAGCGAATGATCGCGTTATGGCCCCAATAATGTGATTCGCCTAACTGCCAAAAATGCAGCCCGGCGGTAAACAGCGGCCCGTAAACCCGCGTCGCAAACTGCTGCATGCGAGCGTACAAATTGAGACGTCCGGAAGCACGTGGCGCCGTTTGGATAATACCCACATTGGCGTGCACCTCCATCATTTGCACCAGCCGGGTAAGGCATTGGCCACTCATAACGCTATCGGCATCCAATACCAGCATATAGCGATAGAGTGCTCCCCAGCGTCGGCAAAAATCGTCAAGGTTACCGCTCTTACGTTTCACACGACGCTGTCGACGGCGATAGAAAACCTGACCGAACGCATCCAAGTCGCGACACAACACCAGCCAGGCATAGGTTTCTTGAATGGCGGTATCGGGATCGGACGTATCGCTCAGGATGAAGATGTCAAAATGACGATCATTACCCGTGCTGCGCAATGACTCCAGGGTGGCGCGCACCCCGGCAAATACCCTGGCAACGTCCTCGTTACAGATGGGCACCAGCAACGCTGTACGTGCCTCATCATCAATCGGCTCGTCACCCACCTCACTATCAATAGCGTAGCGGTCATGGCGTCGTAATAGCTGGAAAAACCCCATCAAGGCCGTCCAAAACCCGGCGGATACCCAGGCAAATAGCAGCACAAACAACGATAGGATAGTGATCTCAAGCCACTCCAGGCCTTGGCCGGGGAGTACGGTACGCATCTGATTGGCGGCGATGATGCTTTGACCAAAAATAAGCACCAGCAAAATCCAGCGACGCCTTGAGGCGACCCACTTCCAAGACGCGGAGGGTGACGCTCTTTTACGCCGACGGAAATCACCGTTAGCCCAGCGCTTGAAACGTCGGCCGATATTCACAAAAGGATTGGTCGACCACTTTTGGGGGGCCAGCGGCGTCCGCTTCATCGCTGGCGCAGTCCATAGTCGTGTAATGCCCGACGTGTCCGTTGACAGCACTTCCGGTGGCGCTAGTGGCGGCTCTGCATAGGCAAGCGCCAAACGCCTACCCACAGATAACGCTGCCGGGTCATCACTGTCCTTACTCTGGCAATCTCTCTCCCCACCCAGCGCCGCATGCAGCGAAGCCATGTCGTGTTTATCAAGATCACCGACCAGTAACTTGTAGCGCTCCTCACGATCCTGGGTCTCTAACGCCAACCGCTCTAAATAAAGATCCGTAGGCGTTGCCTGCGAAGAAGACATTGTTTCAGCCATTGGCAGGCAGCCTATAGTACCAAGTCTCAGATAATGGCTTGCCATCCAGCATTAGCTTGGCCCTGATATCCAACGGCTGGCTGCCATTATTGCGCTTCACGTTGACAAATACGCGCCAGCCGTTAGTGGCCGGGTTTTGAACAACGCGACTATTAGCCAATTCGCCATTATCGCCTACGCTGGCTTCAACGCTCAGATTGGCACCCTTGCCGATCCCTTCAAGCGAGGATCCGACAAAGTCGAGAACAAAGGCGAGTGTACCGTCGGGCTCACGCACCAGGTCATCGCGAATCACCTCCCCCCGTGAGCGACGCGTCTCTGCCACCCAGGCAAGCTCAGGATCAAGGTGACGGCTTTCACTTGCGGTGAACGTAATGCGGTAATCGAATTCCAGCGGTGCTCCAGGTTCATGCGTTTCGTCAGCCAGCCACATCGAGACGATGTTGTCGTTGGTCTCGTTGTCTGTCGGAATCTGAATCAGCTCAACGCTACCAGCTCCCCACTCGTTGCGTGGTTCAATCCAGGCGCTTGGGCGCAAATCATAACGTGCATCAATATCCTGATAATCGCTAAAGTGATGGCCACGCTGCATCAAACCATAACCGCGTAACTGAGGTGTAGCATGCCTATTCATCATCAATCTGG
The DNA here is from genome assembly GCF_002211105.1 of Halomonas campaniensis. Classification (GTDB taxonomy): domain Bacteria; phylum Pseudomonadota; class Gammaproteobacteria; order Pseudomonadales; family Halomonadaceae; genus Vreelandella; species Vreelandella campaniensis_A. The sequence continues at coordinate 22,160 of NZ_JPUA01000002.1, forward strand.
CCGGATTGGCTAGCGGGCGCCACAGCCAGCCATTCTGCGCATCACTGATTAATAGCCCATTTGAGTCATGCATGGCCGGGATATAGTGTTGCGTCGATGAAGGCTGCTCTGGGCCGTAGAGATACATACTGGTTAGCGGAGCAATCCCCAGCTTCTCGACAGCCCGACGCAAATATAGCCGCGACTGTACGTCGACGATGGTGTCTTCTCCGGGGCGTAGCACGAAGCGGTAGGCACCGGTAACGCTTGGCGAGTCAAGCAGGGCGAAAATCGTCAAGTACTGACTTTCTGGACTTGGTTCGACGATCCACATTTCGCTGAAACGAGGGAACTCTTCGCCCGACGATAATCCCGTATCAACGGCCAGCCCGCGCCCTGAAAGACCGTAAACCTGCCCTTCGCCGATAGCGCGAAAATAACTTGCGCCCAGAAACACCATCACTTCATTACTATCAACACCATTGAGTGAGTGGTTGATTCTGACGCCGGCGATACCCACGCCATCGCTCTCTTTAACATCGTCGGAGATGTCTAAATCACCGTAGGTAAAGTCGTCAGGGTTGTAAGCAAAGCCGTGAACCTCGCCCTCCTGATCAATACTGTTTAATTGGATGGCACTGTCATAATGCATTCCTTCAGGGATAAAGCTCAGTGTGAAAGGTGCGCCTTTACCGCTCCATACGTCGCGATCGCGCTTGTACTGTATTTGCGAATACTCGGTATAGCTGAGTTCGCGCAACTGATCCGGCAAAGATGTTTCTGGGGCACGGTAGCCCTGTTGAGCCAGTTCCTCTGCCCTTCGAGCGACATCATCAAAACCAAACGCCACAGCCTCAAGCGGGATGCTCCCCACCAGTAGCCCGCTTAGAACAACTGCTGAAAAACAACCTTTGCGACTTGAGAATTTACTTTGCAGGGTCGATTCACTCATTTAGCGCAATGCTCCTGTACAATCCTTTGACTGAATTCAAATTCGCTTATTTACCAAATCGACATACGATAGCGTCCATTCGATCAGCTAAATGCGTCCTTTTGATTTTCTCACCATCGCGAAAGCGCGCACCTTGAGCGTATTTGAAGATGAGGTTACGTTTTAGGTATAGCATGAGTCTAGACTACTTGGCACCCTGAATAACCGGGCTTTTTGAAAGAGTTGCAGCTAAAATGAGAGTTGGCTCGCTTCGTTGAGCCGGGAGAACAGGTGCTATCTTAAGCTTATCATTATTATAGAGATAGGTTTGGTGGACGCCCTTTACAAACGCTGAACGCAACACCGCCCTACTGACCTAGCGAAGCCAGCGCTCGGCGAACTCTTTTGCGGTCAATGGCCGATCAAAGTAATAGCCTTGGCCCTGAGCACAGCCCAATGCCAGCAGCGCGGTGATTTGGTCTTGGTTTTCAATCCCTTCTGCAATGGTCTCTAGACCCAGCGTATTCGCCATGGCAATAATCGTTGCCACAATGACACGGTCATTGTCGCTGGTGAGCATATCGCGGACGAAGGAGATGTCGATTTTGATCTTATCGGCGGCAAAGCGCTTCAGGTAAGCAAGCGACGAGTACCCGGTGCCAAAATCATCAATAGACAGCCCTAACCCCTTGCTCTTTAACACTTCAGTGATTGCAATTGCCTTTTCAGGGTTCTCCATGATGCCGCTTTCGGTAATTTCAAGACTCAGCTGTGACGCTTCAACGGCGAACTGGGCACAGCGATTGAGCACGCTGGCGACCAGGTCATCCTCTTCAAACTGCTGGGCGGCAATATTAATCGCCAACTGGCCAGGCATGGAGTGTCCCTGCTCTCGCCATGCGGCAAGCTGCCTACAGGCTTCTTCAATGACCCAACTGCCAAGCGCAACGACCATGCCGCGCTCCTCGGCAATGGGGATAAACTTGCCCGGTGAAACCTGTCCCAGCTCCTCATCGTGCCACCGGCACAGTGCCTCGGCGCCAATTAACCGGCCGCTGTGTAAATCTACCTGAGGCTGAAAGTGCAAACTCAGCTGTTTCTCTGCAATGGCTGACGCTAAGCGTTTGGCGATATGCAGCTGTTCAGCCACAATGCGCTCCATCCAGGGCTCAAATACGCACACGGGAAGCTTTTGCCGTTTTGCTTGGTACATGGCAATGTCGGCGTGTTTCAGCAGCTCTAATGGCGTTGCCGCATCCTGGGGATAAAGCGCGAGGCCGATGCCCACGGAAAGCTCGAAAGAGTGTTGCTCAACCATAAAGGGCAGTGCGATGCTGTCACACAGTCGCTGAGCCGTCGCTAACGCGCTATTTGCCTGGACACCTGGGCATACCACCACAAACTCATCGCCACCTAAACGGGCCAGGTACTGCCCCTCTGTTAGCGACGCCGCAAAGCGTTCGGCCACGGCCTTAAGGACTAAATCACCCAGGTCGTGGCCAGCGGTATCATTGATCTCTTTGAAATGATTAAGATCCAGCAGCAATAGCGCTAGTTCGGTGGTTTGGGGATCAGCGACCACGTTTTCCAAGTGGCGCATAAAGGCCGACCGATTAGGCAATTGGGTGCCAGCATCACAAAAGGCCAATTGGCGAATGCGTACTTCGTCTTGCTGGCGCTCTAGCTCTGAAGCGGCCCGCGCGGCGAATATCTGCAGCACATTGCGCACCACCTCCACATCGTTCAGCGGCTTTTTAAACATGACACCAATAAGCCCCATGGGCTGGCCATGGCTATCATCCAGCCGCCGCCCAACATAACCGTTTACCCACGAAAGCGCCCCGTTGCTCTCGGCAGGCAGCATAATGGCGGCGCCCTCGTGCACGATACACTCCTGCTCTATCATGACCTTGTGACAAGGGACGCCGGGAAGATAATAAGCAAAATTATCCTGGCACTGACCATGGACATACAGCGTTAAGGTATGAGCAATATCGGCATCCTGCTCATCCAGCAACGCTATAAACCCCACTTCGGCAGATAACGCCTCAGCCATATGGGCGGTTAGTTGATGCAGAAACGCTTCGCCATTTTCCGCTGATATAGCAGTGGCCACGCTAACCACAGCGTGCTGGAAACGTTGCTGCTCATGAAGGGTGTTAATCAAATCTTCGTTGTATCGACCAATGCGCTGCAGCGCTAGCTTTTTATGTAACAGACGTTCGCGTGTTTGACTCTCCGCTAACTGGCGCGCCAATTCGGCGCCTGCCAACGCCGCTGCGATACGTAATACTTCGTCGGCATACGGAGGAAGCCCCAGAGCAGAGGAGTGCATCAGTACAATAGCGCCCAAAAAACCGCCGCCAGGTGCCGCGATAGAGATGCCCAAATACCCTTCTGCCTTCAAGGCCGCCAGACGCTGGTCAGCCGGAAACTGCTCGCGAATCTGGCAGGCAACAAATAGACGTGAGTGATTGGCGACCTGCTGGCATGGTGTGTTCTGGAGCGAATAGGGAGCCAGCTCAATGAACTCACCTTGAGACCACACAGCCAGGGTTGTCGAAATACTCTGATGGCTATCAACATGTTCAACAACAACGTGATCCACCCCGAGAATATCCGCCAAGGATCTCACGAGGTGGTGAAAAAAACCCTCTTCACTGACATAGGACAACTTATCCGCCAGCTGTCGAAAAATCTCTGGTGCAGAAGTAGGGTGCATGCTATTAAGCGCCTTCAGATTTAAATATCAAGCTTCTATCCCGTTTTCTTGAACACTCTATTTGAAAAAACACATACGTCTACCGCATAAACGTTATTCGACAGTTTTATTCAAACGCTAAAACTTACACACGAACATCATTAAACACTAACGACACTTCTTCTTTAAAACATTGATGCCAATTTTAAAAGAAAACTCAACTCAAATACGAACATTCAATCTATTCAGCTTCTACCTATCAAATCACCTTCGATAGTGCACTTCATAGCTGAGGTTTTTCATTTATCCATCTATGTTTTTTGGATAGTCGATTAAATTCATATCCGCCAATTATTCATTTCAGCGAGTAATCAAATGAAACAAAAAGTAACTATCAGCATCCAAATCAACCTTAGAAGATGATATTCAACCTAAACAGTCCTTCATGTCAATAGGTCGTTCCTCAACCATCTAGGTCTAATGGAGGGCATCGTGAACAAAACAGAACAGGAACGGCTAGCGGGCAGTATTGGCCGAGCCATTGCCAAACAGCGGGTTCGCAGTCAATTGACCCAAGAAGAGGTTGCTGAGCGCTTAGGCGTTGGCAATGAAGCCGTTTCGCGTATCGAGCGCGGGCGGGTGATCCCTAATATCGTGCGCTTAATTGAGCTTGCTGAAATTTTCAATTGCGAAGCCGCGGAGCTGCTTGGCCAAGCAAGCTTTCATATTGATGACCAGTCAAGCAGAATGAAGCAACTTTTAGCCCCTTTAAATCAAAATGATAGAAAATTAGTGATCGATATTGTTGAAAACTTAACTACGCGCCTTCAGAAAGGGTAAAAAACATAATGACAATAACACATCCACGGTTTAAAAATCAGACCATAATAAACCTTATAATCAAAACCAAATTGATCTTTTTCAAAACTTAAAATTTTGATTCAACATAAAGAAAGGAACCCGCTTTTCAATATCGGCCTTATAAACCAGCACCACACCGTCAGTGCCCTATTGGTTGAATAATGGCGTTTATGCTATAGGTAACCAGTCACCACTGCTCAGCCATCGCAGCGCTGTGCTGCAAAGAGGCGCTATGCTCAACACCACTGCTTGGAACCGACTGCGCTATACGGTTTACGCACCTTTTTACGATCCGGTTGCGGCCCGCGTGTTTCGCAGGCCGCGGCGCATAGCGCTTGGCCAAGTGGACTGGGAGCCCGGCATGCGCGTGCTGTTGGTAGGCGCGGGGACAGGGTTGGATCTGCCTTTCCTGCCCCAGGACATCGAATTACACACCACTGATATAGCCCCTGCCATGGTCAAGCGAACGGTTAAACGGGCGGCTGCGCTGAATAGAGACGTGGAGTGCGGTGTGATGGATGCCGAAGCACTCAGTTACCCCGATGAGCACTTTGATGTAGTGGTTATGCACTTGATTCTGGCGGTGATGCCCGACCCACGACAAGGGCTTGCCGAAGCTCACCGGGTGCTTAAAACCGGCGGGCAACTGTGTGTAATGGATAAGTTTCAGCCGGATGCACAACCTGCAGGGCCAGGCCGGCGCCTCTTGAACCTACTTACATCAGCCCTTGCAACCGACATTACCCGGCAAGCGGAGCCTCTGCTCACCGACGCTGGGTTCCTGATTCGCCACGACGAACCGGTGCTAATGAATGGCCTATTTCGTGCACTCCTAGCCGCGAAACCCACACCCTCTAATCGCTAGGCGTGTGACTTTTTACCGCTGTGTGTAGGCTAGTAGTTGCTAAGTAAACTATCTAAGCTGTCTCTCTCTTTTACCGATGCCACTCGGATCCAGCGCATGACAGCCCCAACCCGCCCCTCTACCCACACTGGCAAACTGCTTTTTGCCCTGATTAGCCGTCTGCACCTCTATATCGGCCTCTTCGTCGGCCCTTTTATACTGATTGCGGCCCTCTCCGGCATCGCTTACTTACTCAGCCCACCGCTTGAAGAGTGGCTTTACCACGACACCCTGAATGGGGTTAACCAGGGAGAGCCTCAGCCACTTGCCGAACAAATTGCGGCGGCACAACGCTACCTGGACAGCGCCACCTTGCCAAGCGCAGTGCGCCCGGCACCGGACCCCGGCAGCACGACCCGACTGATGTATAGCGAGCCAAGCCTTGGCCCATCTGAACACCGCGCTGTATTCGTTGACCCCATTTCGCTGGAAGTGACGGGTGAGACAACTGTTTACGGTACCAGTGGCATCCTGCCACTACGCACCGCGATTGATCACTTTCACCGCCAGTTGTTAATGGGTAACGTAGGGCGTCTTTATAGTGAACTGGCCGCCTCATGGCTATGGGTGGCTGCGCTAGGCGGTGTGCTGCTATGGATTCGTCAGCGCCGCTCGCTGAAAGCGCTTGTCAGCCCTCACAGGACTCGCCGGCGCCACGCAACGCTTGGGCTGGTACTCTCGCTGGGGTTACTGTTCTTTTCGGCCACCGGGCTTACATGGTCACAGTGGGCGGGGGACAATATTGCGGAACTTCGTCATGCCTGGGGCTGGGGCACGCCAAGTGCCTCAACGGCGTTGAACGATACCGATAGCCAAGTCGTCGACGAACATGCCGAGCATCACGGCCATATGGCCATGGTAGCCACGTCTATTACGCCAGAAGATTTTGATCGGGCACTGAATGCTGCTCGTCAGGCGGGCCTCAGCGCAGCGCGGATGCAACTCACGCCCCCAAGCACTCCCCAGCAGGCATGGCGGGTAGCGGAAATTGACCGCCAATGGCCCACCCAGGTAGATCAAGTGGCACTGCATCCACGCTCAATGGCAGTGACTGATCAAACCGACTTTGCCACCTTTCCATGGGCCGCCAAACTCACCCGCTGGGGGATTGATCTGCATATGGGGGTGCTGTTTGGTATTGCCAATCAAATCGTGCTGGCGTTGATCGCCGCCGGGCTTGTGACATTGATCGTATGGGGTTATTTAATGGCGTGGCGGCGGTTACGCGCAGTAAGCGGTCAGCGCTTTCCGACGGTGGCTGAGCCGTTTTGGCAACTGCCGCTCTCGGCCAAATTAAGCCTGCTGGCAGGCACTATCGCTGTGGGCCTGGCGCTGCCTGTCCTGGGCGCCAGCCTAGCGATTTTTGTGGTGATCGATGCGCTGCGCTGGACTATTAAAAAGCGCTACACTGCCCGCACGCTAAATGCCCGCCATTCGAATACCATGAGGTGAACGATGCCCAAAGCCCCCGTTAAGCGCTTTCGCCGCCTACCCGATGACGAGCAGTCGCGCATCATTGAAATGGCCTGGGAAGACCGCACGCCGTTTGAAGCCATCGAAACGCTATTTGGCCTTGGCGAGCCGGATGTCATTGAGGTGATGCGTCATCAGCTCAAACCCGCCTCGTTTCGCCTATGGCGCAAACGTGTTACCGGTCGTACGACCAAACACCAAGCCCTACGCTCGCCGGATGTGCTACGCGGCTACTGCCCAACACAGTACAAGCGCTAACAAATTAGCACCTACAAAACTGACCAAGTCTTCTACAAAAGAAGCCTTTCTCTAAATGACTTAATTGTTATATTATCACATAACACAAGCCCGTTTAGAGGTGACCTAGCAATGACCGCATTTACTCCCTTGCCCGTGACGGTGCTCTCGGGTTTTCTGGGCGCCGGTAAAACCACCGTGCTCAATCATATTCTGGCCAACCGTGAAGGTCGCCGTGTCGCCGTTATCGTTAACGATATGAGCGAGGTAAATATCGACGGTGCGTTGGTGCGCGGCGGCCCTGGCGAATCAACGCTGGACGGCGACGTGGCGCTTAATCGCAGTGAGGAACGGCTGGTAGAAATGAGTAACGGCTGCATCTGCTGCACCCTGCGCGAAGACTTGCTAGAAGAAGTCAGCCAGTTGGCCCGGGAAGGCAAGTTCGATTACCTGGTTATTGAGTCCACTGGGATTTCCGAGCCGCTGCCCGTGGCAGAAACCTTCACCTTTGAAGATGAAAGCGGCCAAAGCCTTTCCCATGTTGCCCGGCTGGATACGCTGGTCACCGTGGTCGATGGTGCCAACTTTCTTGAACAGTACCGCGAAGCACAAAGCCTCGCTGAAGCTGGGGAAAGCTTAGGCGAAGACGACGAGCGCAATGTCGCCGACCTGCTAGTCGATCAAATCGAGTTTTGCGATGTGCTGCTGATCAGTAAAACTGACCTGATTAATGAGAAAGATCTGGAAGCCCTGAAAGCCATTCTGCGCACGCTGAATCCCGATGCGGAATTAGTGCCCATTACCCAAGGTGGCGTGCCACTGGGCAAAGTGCTGGATACCGGTAAGTTCAATTTCGAGCGCGCCCAATTGGCGCCAGGTTGGCTAAAGGAGATGCGTGGCGAACACGTTCCAGAAACCGAGGAGTACGGCATCGGCAGCTTCGCCTACCACGCCCGTCGCCCCTTTCATCCGCAGAAATTTCATGACCTACTCAATCAGGAGTGGTTCGGCAAAGGCCTGTTACGCTCGAAGGGCTTTTTCTGGCTTGCCACCCGTCCCCAAGCTGCGGGCCAGTGGAGCCAGGCAGGCGGCATCGCCCACCATGGCCCTGCGGGGGTGTTCTGGAAAGCGATTCCCGAAGAGCGCTGGCCTACCGACCCCGAAACGCGACAGTTTATTATGGAGAAGTGGCAGGAGCCGTTCGGGGATATGCGCCAGGAGCTGGTGTTTATCGGCCAGGATCTGGATCAAGCCAAGATGCGTGAAGCCCTGGACGCCTGCCTATTGAGCGAAGCCGAGCTGCAGGAAGGCATGAAAGCATGGAAGAAGCTACCCGACCCCTTCCCTGCCTGGGAGTAACCTAGCTGGCTACTCAGCCCCCACTGCCCAGTGCTGCTGCATTTGTAGGAAGGTAAGCGACGCAGACCAGGTAATCAGCATGAACCCGATCAGGCCTTCGGTGCTGAGAAGCAGGCGGATACCACCCTCGGGAGTTAGATCACCAAAACCGAGGGTGGTATAGCTCGTTGCCGACACATAGAGATAATCCCACAGTGCTACCGTTTCACTGCCGGAAAGCTGTCCCGTTTCCGGTAGATATTGCAGACCTACCAACGCAAGAGCAAACAGACAAATTTCGGCCACATGCGCTCCAAACAACGAGAACATTAGGACTAGAAAACGCCGTCTTAGCGTTAACGGCCAGTACTCAAGTTTGCGGCTCACCCGAATGGCCACTTCAAAATGCACCACCACACTGGCCAGTACCGCTATCGCCGTAATAACAATGGCCGCCCCAGTTCCGCTTAACATTGCTGCTCCCTGCGTTGATGCTCTTGAAAGAGCTTAAGCGTAGTCAAGGATCTGAAAATAAAAAAACCTCCCAGGCTAATGTTAGCCTGGGAGGTTATTCACGACATTTACGGGTTAATTACTGCAACATGCTGGGCAACCAAGTCGCCAGGCCCGGAAACACGATCAGTACCGCGACCAGCAGCATCGAACAGAGGATATAAGGAATCGCCGCCGAGTATATTTCGCTCATGGTCGTACCCGCGGGCGCAACACCTTTCATCACAAAAAGCAGCAGTCCTAACGGTGGCGTTGAGAAACTGATTTCCAGAGCCAATAAAACCACAATACCGAACCACACCAGGTCAAACCCCAGCGCCTGGGCAAGTGGGAAGAAGATCGGCACGGTGAGCATCATGATAGAGATCTGCTCCATAAAGGTGCCCAGCACCAGTAGCACCGCGAACATTGCCAGGAGCATCAGAATCGGCGACAGATCAAAACTGGTCGCCCAGCCGATTAAGCCACCCGAAGCGCCAGAGAAGCCAAGCAGCTGACTGAAGGTAGCCGAGCCAAACACGATCAGGTAGGCCATTAGCGTGACTTTTAATGCCCCGGTGACCGAAAGTTTAAACGCCTCCCAGGTCATGCAGCGGAAAATAAACGCCAGGATAATCACGCCTAGCGCACCAAAGGCTGCGGCTTCTGACGGCGTGGCAAACCCAATCAGCATCAGCGTGACGATAATCACCATCACGCTGAGCATGGGTAGAATATCGGTCACGATCAGTTTGAGCTTCGCGCTCAGCGGCACCGGCTCAAGCTCATAATTCGGGGCGGCCAGTGGATCCAGCTTGGTCTGAATAAAGATGGTTGCGATATAGAACCCCGCCAGCGTTAGTCCCGGCAGAATACCAGCGATAAGCAGTGCGCCAATATCCACTTTCGCTAAGGTTGCTAACAGCACTGCCAGCGCGGAGGGCGGAATAATAATCGCCAGGCCCCCAGTGCCCAGAATCGGGCCAATCGCCATTTTCTTTTTATAGCCCCGCCGCTCCATTTCCGGCACCAATAGCGAACCCATTAATGCCGTAGAGCCCATGGAGGAGCCACTCAGAGTTGAGAACGCCGTACCCCCCACCACTGTGACGTAAGATAAACGCCCCGGCACCTTGCCCATTAGCTGATCCACAGCGTTGAACATTTTCATGCCCAGCCCGGTGCGGAAAAACAGTTCGCCCATCAGCAAGAACAGCGGAATGGGCACCAAGTTAAAGCTGGAGAGTGCGCCGAAACCGTTGTTGAGCATCTGTAAGATGCCGGTTTGGCCACCCATAAAGTGCCAGGCGCCAATCACGTTGGCGGCCAAAAACGCCAAAGCAATGGGGGTGCCAATGGCCATGAACAGGAGAATCAGCGAGAGTAGGAAAGCGAGCGCAAAATACCATTCCATTATTCTTTAATCCCCGCTTCGCCGCTGTGAAGAATTTCATGGCCCACCACAAAGCGGCCAAATTCGATCGCCATCAGGGAAAAGCTGATGGGGAAGACGATGGTCAGTATCCATTTCGGCACAAAGAAAGCCCGCACGTCATAGTCAGTGCGCTCAATATTGAGCAGCACCAGATCAAGCCCCTTCCACGCCAGCACGCCGCACACCACGACACAGAGCAGCGACACCCCACGGCTGAGTATATTCAGCGCTGCTGGTGGCAACACCGAGGTCAGCAGCTCGATATGCACATGCCCTTTTTGGCGCACCAGCCAGGGAGCCCCGAGCAGAGTGAGGTAGAACATGGCGTATTCAGTGGAGAGGAAAAACCACGCCGAGGGCTGAAGCCCTAAGTTACGAATCACCACGGAAAGCACCACCGCTACCATCAGCCATACCAGCATGATGGCGGCCAGCAGGGCCATGCCGTTAAGCAGCAGCAGGTAGCCGCGTTGTGCGTAGCGCATAAAAGACCCTAGAAAATAAGCCACACAAATAGGGGGCTCGATCGCTCGGCGCCCCTACGTTTCTATAGATCGTTGAATTTTTCAATCAGCGTATCGTAATGCTCAAGTCCCATGGGGTGGCGCTCCATCTGGCCGCGCATACGCTCCCAGGTGGCATCCCGGGCAGCGTCTGAGAAGCGCTGTGCTGCTTCGCCTTCCAGGGTAATGACCTGCATGCCATCAGCCTCAAGCTCGGCTTGCTGCTCTTTGGCTAACTCAGCCAGTTGTTCGGCGCTGTCGCGCTCATGCTCAATGGCGACTTCCTGAAGAATTTGCTGCGACTCTTCGCTGAGCTGGTTCCACTTATCCAGGTTAACGATCACCCCCATATCGGTAGAGAAGAAGGCAGGGTCAACCCGGTAGTTAAGGAAACGATCCCAATTGAGGTCTTTCAGGCCAATTTGAGTCCAGCCGGTCGCGTTCACTACGCCTCGCTCCAGGGCCGCATAAACATCGGTGGTCGGCAGGCTGATTGGCTGCGCGCCCAGGTAGTCCTGGAAGAAGGCGTCATACACCGGGTTACTGCGTAGACGAAGGCCCGAAACGTTTAGATTACCTTCGTCATCAATAGTGGGCTCATCAATGGTGTAGAAGTTGTAGCTGACCCCGCTGTCGAACCAGCCCAGGTAGTAAGTGCCCATCTTCTCCTGATGAATTTCATTCAGCAGATCGATGCCGCCATTTTCACGGGCGAAAATAGCGTTGGTGTTAGAAGCCACCATGGCATCACGCTCTGGCACGGTACCTGCGTAGAAGCTCGCGGCGGTGTAGGCCATATCCACCACGCCGTTGCGCACTGCGTCGGGCTGCTCGGAAAGACCAATCACTTCAGGGCCGCCGCGCACGTTAATTTGCACCACACCTTCACCGCGCTCGTTAACCTTATCGACGAACTCTAAAAAGCTCTGGGTATAGATCAGCGAGGGAGGAAACGCATGCACCGCGTTAATTTGATCCAATGCTAGGGTCTGAGTGGACGCCAGGGCTGTTAGCATGCCCAGGGTAAGGGTTACTTTTTTCATGAGTTAGTCTCCTGCACAAGGTGGTTTTTTATAGCGGTTGTTGTGTTGATATTTTTTGTGAACCCTTCTTAAAACATCTGATGCAAGCGTGCACATTGTTGTAATGAGAATGTTTGCCAATATTGTTTTAGCCTTGGCATTACCCTTTACTAATAATCTCGGTCTCAGGAAGCCTGGGCGCTGTCCAAGGGAACTGCCTGGCGTAGTTCGCTGCGAAATCGGTAATGGTGTTAGCGTGCTGGCGGGTCATATCAATATCATCCCAACCGTTCAGCAGCTTGGTGCGCCAAACGGTGCTAATTGAAAAACTGACCTCTACTGCAGCGACACGAATTAATTGCTTCTCCAAATCAACGTAAATGGCCGCCGGTGTATCACCAAGGGCTGCTAGCAAACGCTCGGCGTCATCCTCTTCCACCACTGCGGGCAATAAGCCGTTATTGACGGCGTTAGACGCAAAAATGTCGCCAAAGCTTGGCGCCACCACGCAGCGAAAGCCGTAATCGACCAGTGCATAGACTGCCGCTTCCCGCGATGACCCCGCGCCAAAGTTGCGGCGACTGACCATCACTTCAGCGTCGGCAGCATTAGGGCGATGAAGAATAAACTCGGCGTCCGGTGTGCCCTGCTCGTTGTGGCGAACGTCATAAAGTAAAAACTGACCGTAGCCGACGCTGCGCGGCTCTTTCATAAAGCGCGCGGGAATCAACTGATCGGTATCCACGTTAGCCGCGGCAAGGGCAACGCCAAGGGTGTCTAGTACGGTAATAGGTTGCATTAGCGAGTTCCTGAAGCCTGAACGGATGAATCAACGCCCGCTGTTAACGTACGCACATCGGTTAGCCGCCCACTCACCGCCGCGGCGGCCACCATAGCGGGTGACATCAGATGAGTGCGTGCCCCCGGCCCTTGGCGGCCCTTGAAGTTGCGATTGGTCGTCGAAGCGCAGCGCTCGCCGCTGGCCACTAAATCACCGTTCATGCCTACGCACATGGAGCAGCCGGAGTGTCGCCACTCAAGCCCTGCGTCGATAAAGATACGGTCTAATCCTTCAGCTTCGGCCTGGGTTTTCACCAGCGTTGAGCCGGGCGAGACCATGCCGGGCACACGACTTTTTTGCCCTACCAGCACGGCGGCAGCGGCCCGTAAATCTTCAATACGCGCATTGGTACAAGAACCGATAAAGACCCGATCAATGTTGATATCGGTGAGCTTTTGGCCCGCCGTTAAGCCCATATAGGCCAAGCTCTCCCGAGCCTGGCGCGCTTTCGCGGGATCGCTCAGTTGCTCTGGGTCGGGCACAGCGCGATCAATCGGCAGTGCCTCTTCAGGCGAGACGCCCCAGGTCACCGTGGGAGCGATTTCGTCCGCATGCAGCGTCACTTCAAGATCAAAACGGGCGCCTGGATCGCTGTAGAGCGTGGCCCAGTAGGCGCAGGCTTGTTTGAAAGCTTCCCCTTGCGGAATCCAGGGACGGTCACGCAGATAGTCGAAGGTGGTTTGGTCTGGGGCAATCATGCCGCAGCGACCGCCGCCCTCAATGGAGAGATTACACAGCGTAAGCCGCGCTTCCATGGAGAGCGAGCGGATCGCCTCACCAGCGTACTCAATGGCATAGCCGCGGGCACCGTCGGCGCCCAGGCGCGCAATCCAGGTCAGCGCAATATCTTTAGCGGTGATGCCCTCGGCCAATTGGCCTTCCACCGTAATCCTCATCACCTTGGGCTTGCTCTGCCATAGGGTTTGCGTGGCCAGCACGTGGGCCACTTCCGAGGCACCAATACCAAAGGCAATGCTGCCAAAGGCGCCGTGGGTGGCGGTGTGGCTATCGCCGCAGACCATCACCATGCCGGGCTGAGTGAGTCCCTGTTCGGGCCCCAGCACATGCACAATACCCTGGCGGGGGTCATCAAGACCAAACAGCGCCACCCCATGCTGCTGGGTATTGCGGGAGAGCTGCTCGATCATTGAGCGCACTTTGGGATCGGCAACACCTACCAGGTCGCGGGTCAGCGTTGGTACGTAGTGGTCAGCAATACCAAAGGTTAAATCGGACCGGGCAACGGGCAACTGGCGTTCAGCCAGCTTATTGAACGCATGGAAGGAGCCTTCATGGACAAAGTGGCGGTCAATCCACAGCAGGCTCTGACCGCTTTCACTACGGTGAACCTCGTGGGCGCGCCAAACTTTGTCAAACAGCGTTGTTGGGGTACTCATGGTCGTCGCTCGTTGCCTCGGCCTTCGTTAGACTTATCGTTCTTACCCAATACAACTAGCGCAATTCCACAACACAGGTCAAATGTATTTTTTATAATTTTAAATCTGTATTAAATTTAATACATTAAAAAACAGCCTAATGACGCTATTCAGCCTTCCCGCCGGTAGGCATTCCGCCCACCTTCGGTTCCCAGTAGCGGGAGTCATCATCGCCGTTTCGCTCTAGATCTATCTGGAAGCGATAGCGATCAGGGCGGTAGAGCGCATCCAAATGTTCGACACCTCGGCCCTGCTCATCAAATACCACGCGGGTCAGTGAAATCAGCGGGGAACCCACGGCCACATCCAGCGCTTCCGCCACTTCGTGGCTAGCCAGAGTGGCGGAAATCGATTGGGAGGCGTGATCAACTTTCACGCCGCTGCGCTCCAGCAGCACAAATAGCGGTGTATTGGCTAAATCCATCTCGTTGTAGTGCAGGGCAATCGATTCAGGCACATGGGTTACCAAATGGGAAAACGGCTTGTCGTCGACCATACGCACCCGCACCGAGCGCTGCACCTTCCCACTCGGCCCCATGCCTAACCGCTCGCGAATCATTTCCGGTGGCAGCACATAGGCAAACTCCAACAGCCGCACCTGAGAAGCCTGGCTCATCTTGACCATATTGGGCATGAGGTTTGAGACGCTGGCGGTCATCACCGTGGCATCCAGCGGCTGCTCCAGCACCACCGTGCCCACGCCTGCTTTACGCTCTACCATGCCCGTCGCTTGCAGCGCTTCCATGGCACGCCGAACGGTGACTCGCGACACCCCATGCTGCTCCGCCAGTTTATTTTCGCCGGGCAATTTACTGCCCGCAGGCAGCCGCCCGCTCAAGATTGCATCTTTCAGTAACAGGTAAATACGGTGGGATTTGGTGCCGCCCACCGCAGAGGATTGTGCCTCACTCATCCACGCCTCTCCTCAGGATGTTGTTCAAAAAATTCATGTCAGGCTTGACGTAGGGATAATAATAGACATAAAAATGTATTACATATAATACATATCGACAGCTAATCAATAACACAATCACTGCCACTTGAAGGCCATTATCACAGAACCAGCGCTGTTTCGTATCGCTAACGATGTGGCCTCACGTGAGCAGCTAGTTGCAAGAGAGTCGAAATGCCTAACGCAGAGATGACTGACTCAGAAAGCCACGATGTAAAGCAGGTGCGCGCTTTTCTAAGTGCCATGGAAGCCCGCGACCTGGCCAGTGCAGAGCGCTATCTGGCGGCTAACGTGGTAATGCAGTTCCCTGGCGCTCCGCCTATGCAGCAATTAAGCGAAGTCGTTGAGTGGGCAAAAACCCGCTACCGCCGGGTGAGCAAAATCCTTTACGCCATCGATCTCTGCCGCTATCCAAACTGTGACACTTCCACTACCCACAGCGTAGTGGTTTGCCATGGCGAGCTGGCAGTGGAGTGGTTGGATGGCAGCACCTCCACCGGCGTGCGCTTTATTGACCGTTTTGAATTAACCGATGGCTTGATTACCCGCCAGGACGTTTGGAATGACTTGGCGCTAGTCGTTAGACCAAGCAGCTACCGCTAACGCCTACCCTACCTTTCGCTTACCTTACAATGACGAGATAGCTATGACACGCCAACAGCACGCTACAGACCAGCCCGCCCAACTTAAACAGCAGTTGCAAGACAGCTCCATTGTGGTTGCTCCTGGCGTGTTTGACGCCCTAGGCGCCTCCCTGGCCGAGCAAGCTGGCTTCGACACGGTCTACCTTTCAGGCGCCAGCCTGGCCTATACCCAATTGGGGCGGCCGGATATTGGCCTGCTCAGCATTACCGAAATTTGCACTGCCATGTCGCATATTCGTGAGCGCACCCACTTATCCGTGGTCGTGGATTGCGACACCGGCTTTGGCAACGCCATGAATGTGATGCGCAGCGTGCGCCTGTTGGAACGCGCTGGCGCCAATGCTATTCAGTTGGAAGATCAAACCTATCCGAAGCGCTGCGGCCACCTGCGCGGTAAAACGCTGGTCTCCAAAAGCGAAATGGTCGGCAAATTGCATGCTGCACTGGACGCCCGAGAAAGCGACAGCACGCTTATTATTGGCCGTACCGATGCGCTGGGCGTGGAAGGCACCGACAGCGCCATTGAGCGCGCCCAGGCCTATTATGAAGCGGGCGTGGATATGCTGTTTATCGAAGGCATTCGTAGCGACGAAGATATCAGCAAGATCATGACCCAGTTCAAAGGCAAGGTGCCGATTATGGCCAATATGGTCGAAGGCGGCGACACACCGCTGCAGAACGCCCAGGCACTTGAAGACCTTGGCTTCTCGCTGGTGATTTTCCCCGGCGCACTGGTGCGGGCGATTACCCATATGGCCAGCCGTTTCTTTGCCACGCTAAAACAGGACGGTACCACCGATGCCTTCCGCGACCAGATGCTCGATTTCAAACAGCTTAACGACTATTTAGGCACCCAGGCGATGCTGGAGCTTGGCGAGCAGTACGACAATCGCTAGCCCTCGCTCACCAAACCATGCCCATTATTTATAAGTGCGAATAAATAACTATTCAGGAGACGACGATGCAGACCACTGACAAAACGGCGAAAGAGATTTTTAACGATGTCATGGCTAACCCTCAGCGGGTGCCGTTTGGTTTTGGCAACAAAGCGGTGCTGGTTAACGTCGATCCGCAAAAGGCCTACACCCGCACCGATCTCTTCAAAACCGCCTACGAAACCGACCCCAAGCAGTTGGAGTACACCAACCAGCTGGCACGCGGTTTTCGGGAGAAAGGTTGGCCGGTGGTCTGGACTCACGTCGCTTTTCTAGACTCCGCCGAAGACGCAGGGGTTTGGGGCACTCGCACCGATACGCCTGATTCGCTGCAAAACATTAAGTACGGCTCTGAGCGGGCCGAATTCGACGAGCGCTGCGAGATCGACCGCAGCCGCGATGTGATCTACACCAAGCGTATGCCCTCAGCGTTTTTTGAAACGCCGCTGCAGTCGCTGCTGGTGTGGCATCAGGTCGACACGGTGATTATTACCGGCGGTTCTACCTCTGGCTGCATTCGAGCCACCGCCGTGGAGAGCCTTTCCCGGGGCTACCGCACCATCGTGCCCATGGAGTGCGTGGCAGACAAGCACGAGAGCTACCACTACGCCAACCTGACCGACCTGCACCTCAAGTACGCCGATGTTCTGCCGGTTGCCGATGTACTCGAATGGCTGAGTGGCAACGCCTAAGGCCTACCAAGTTTCAAAGGAGCCGGTTATGAAAGAGTCACTAGGCGTTTACGACTACTGGGCCTACGACCAACGCCCTAAAATCGAGTGGCCAGGAGGCGCCAAGGTGGCCTTCTGGGTCGCCCCCAATATCGAGTATTACGAACTCGACCCGCCGCTGAACCCCCAGCGCAACCCTTGGCCGCATCCGCACCCTTCGGTGCCCGGCTACAGCATTCGGGACTACGGCAACCGGGTTGGCCACCAGCGTCAAATGGCCCTGCTGGAGAAGTACGGCATTCGCGGCTCGGTGTCGCTGTCGGTGGCGCTCTGCGAGCACCACCCTGAGATTATCCAGATGTGCCGCGAGCGTGACTGGGAGTTCTTTAGCCACGGCATCTACAACACACGCTACACCTACGGCCTGAGCGAAGCCCAGGAGCGGGCGATGATCCGCGACAGCATGGAAACCATTCACCGCCATACCGGCCAAGCTTGCGCGGGCTATCTGGCGCCTGCGCTCTCCCACTCAGAGCGCACCCTGGATCTATTTGCTGAAGTGGGCGAAGAGCTATTCGGCGAGAAAGGCGGGCTTTATACCTGCGACCTGTTCCACGATGACCAGCCGACGCCGATCAGCGTTCGCTCCGGTAAGCGGTTTATCTCCATGCCCTACTCGCTGGAGATGAACGACACCATTGTCTACGCAGTGAACAAAGTAGAGCCACGCCAGTACGCCACCATGCTAAAGCGCCATTTTGACCGCCTATATGCCGAGGGCGCGGAGTCTGGCACGGTGATGTGCATTCCCACCCACAACTATCAGGTGAGCTGCCCACACCGTATCAAGGCGTTTGAAGAGGCGCTGGAGTACATCACCGGCCATCCGGATGTATGGGTCGCCACCGGGCGCGAGATTGCTGATTACTACTTAGCCAACTATTACGATGCCGCCCTCGACAGTATCGCGGCCCAGGCCGCCACCGCAGGCAAACAGGGATAACGCTATGGCGCTCAATGACGACTATCTCGACTACCCTTACCGCCGCCACGGCTACGACCATGAGCGCTATGCATGGTCGATGCTGAGTGAACGCCCGAAGGTGACCTGGCCCGAGGGCAAAACCCTGGCGGTATGGATCAATATCTCGCTGCAGTTTTATCCGCTGAACCAGCGCGGCATGCCGTTTAAAGTGCCTAACGGCATGACCATGCCTTACCCGGACCTGCGCCACTTTTCGCTGCGAGATTACGGTAACCGCGTGGGCATCTATCGCGTGCTCAAAGCGCTGGCCACGCACGACATCACGCCCACCTTTGCGATCAACGCACAGCTGGCGGAGCAGACGCCCTATCTGGTGCAGCGCTTGAAAGAGCATGGTGGTGAATTTATCGCCCACGGCTGGAACATGGATCACCTGCATTACGGCGGCCAGCCCATCGAAGAGGAGGCCGAACTGGTCAAGTGCTCCGTGGAGACCCTGCGCCGCGTCACCGGCCAACCCGTTCGCGGCTGGCTAAGCCCGGCCAAGCATCAAAGCTTCAACACCCCTGACCTGCTGGCAGAAAACGGCATTGAGTACTGCGCCGACTGGGTGAATGACGATATGCCTTATGCTTGTGAAACCAAGACAGGCAATTTGACCATGATGCCGCTGGCCACCGAGATCGAAGACCAGTTTGTGATGAGCCAGAACCTGCACTCGGAAGATGCCTGGGTGACCCAGGTGAAAGACGCTTTCGATTTTCTGTTGGAAGAGTCTCGCGAGCAGGGCGGTCGTTTATTCGCCTTAAACCTCCACCCTTGGCTGGTGGGCCAGCCCCATCGCATTGCCTGCTTAGAAGAAGTGCTGGCCCATATTAACGGGCATCCGGAAGTGTGGCAGGCCCCGGCGGGTGAGATTCTGGATGCCTTCCACCATGCTGCGGAGCAGGCGTAATGGCGATACTTCCCTACACACACGACGGATTTGATGCCCACCTTCCGCTGCTGATTATCGGCGCAGGGGCCTGCGGCCTGGTCGCGGCGCTGGCCGCCCAGGAATCGGGCATTGAGCTTGCTGTTTTAGAGCGCGACGCCCTGCCCCGCGGCAGTACGGCGATGTCATCGGGCTTTATTCCCGCGGCCAATACGCGCTTTCAGCATGATTTGGGCGTCACTGACTCTGCTGAAGCCATGGCGGAAGATATTCAAAAGAAGAACGGTTTTGAGGCAGACCCAGCTATTGTCGAACTACTCGCTACTCAATCAGGCCAAACCATCGAGTGGCTGGCGGATCAGCACAGCGTGCCCTTTGAACTGGTGGAGGGCTTTCTCTACCCTGGGCACCGCCACCTGCGCATGCACGCTACTCCAAGGCGAACCGGCGAAGAGCTGATGGGCGCGCTGCTCAACGCTATTGAGGCGGCGGGTATCGATATTTTGACCCAGGCGCGAGTGGTGGATTTACACGTCGATGACGCTCAGCGGGTGCGTGGCGTCACGCTTGAGCGCCCGGACGGCAGTCGCGAAAGCATCGGCTGCGATGCGTTGATTCTGGCCTGCAACGGCTATGGCGGTAACGCTGAGCTGGTTGAGCGCTACCTGCCCACGCTCAAACACGCGCTCTACTACGGCCATGAAGGCAATCAAGGTGATGCACTGCTGTGGGGTCAGGCCATGGGCGCCAGCACCAAAGACTTGGGCGCCTGCCAGGGGCATGGCTCGCTGGCGACGCCCCATCAGATTTTGATCAGTTGGGCGCTGATGATGCAAGGCGGCATTCAGGTCAACATCAACGGCGAGCGCTTCTCCAACGAGCACGGCGGCTACTCAGAGCAAGCGGCCAAGGTATTGGCCCAGCCGGAGAAAATTGTCTGGAATCTTTATGACGCCCGTATTCATGAATCGGCTCAGGCGTTTGAAGATTATCGTAATGCCCAGGAGAGCGGCGCGGTGCGCAGCTTTGCCAGCCTTGAAAAGATGGCCGCTGGTTTGAACCTGCCGCTAACAGCGCTGCAGGCCACCTTTGCGGAGATGCAGCAGCATGCCGAACAGCAAACGGAGGATGCGTTTGGACGCCGTTTTGACTCAGTGAACCTACTCGAGCCACCCTATTACGCCATTCGCGTGACCGGTGCGCTGTTTCATACCCAGGGCGGTTTAGAAGTGAATCGCACTGCACGCGTGCTCAATACCCAAGGCCAAGCGCTACCCAACCTGTTCGCCGCAGGCGGCGCTGCCCGGGGTGTTTCAGGCTCCAACGATAGCGGCTATCTTTCTGGCAATGGGCTGCTGAGTGCTGTGGTGCTGGGGGCTGTAGCGGGCAGAAGTGCCGCTGAGCTGCTTCATTTGAAGCTCGGTTCAGCAGTATTGCCCTAGGGCTACTCGCTACAGCATTGCCTCCGCCCATTGGCGCACTTCAGGATAGGAGCGCTGCTCAAAGATCGCGAAGCCATTAAGGCTGCGGGCTTTGAGTGGGGTGAAGATCGGCATGGTAAAGCCGCACAGGAAGTGCGCCAGCCGCTGTGCATTGGGTAGCTGACCAAACTGGTCGGTGTGACGCTCAATCAGCGGCGTTGCGTTGCGCTGAAAATCAGCCGCCGTTAATTCGGGTTGTGGAGGTGCATCCGGTAGTTTTACCGGGTGGCCGTAACACACCGAGCAGTGACCACAGCGCCCCTGCTCGGTGTCGGATGGCGTATCAAAAGTGCTATCGCCAAAATGCTCGGCCAGGCGTCGTGTTAGGCAGCTCTCCGACTCAAACAGCGCCAGCATGGCCTGAAGCCGCTCGATCTCGATATGTTCACGCTTGAGGCAGTCTTCATACAGCTGGCTCGCCAGCGTTTCAATGGCAAAACTGGGCTGACATACCTCGTAAACATCGGTCATCCGCTTGCCTTCCAGGGTCAGCCAGCCTTTATCTTGAAAGTACTCAAGGGCGGTAATGACGCGAGCACGGGAAGCGTCAATCTGCTGCGCCTGCCCCGCCTGATGTAGGCGCTCAAAATCCACCGTACCCCAGGTGCGGGCGATGAGAATATTATCGACTAAAAGTCGCACAAACGCCGCCCTCTCGCCTTCAAATCCATTTACCAATTCACTAGGCTCAAGATGGTAGCGCAGCCGATACTCGGCGAGAAACGCAAAGCGCGGGGCAATAATGCCGTGCATCTCCAGCCGTACCAGCAGTGTTTTCAGCGGCAGCGGGCGGATATTGGTATCCCGGGAAAGCGTATTGAGTAGCACCTCCCACTGTTGGTCTGCCGATTGGCCTGCCGCAGCAATCTCTTCCAACAGGCGGTAGATGCCCGCGTATTCGGGTGTATCGCCGTAAACGAAGTTCTCCAGCACCCGCAGGCCATCCCGCCCGGCCATGGTCAGGCAGGTGGAAGACAGGCCATCACGCCCCGCCCGACCAATCTCCTGGCTGTAGTTCTCGATGGATTTGGGTAGGTCATAGTGCACCACGTTGCGAATATCGCCCTTGTCGATGCCCATGCCAAAAGCAATGGTGGCCACAATACAGGGCGATTCCCCGCCCATAAACTGGCGCTGAATTTCATCCCGCCGCTGGGAATCTAGTCCCGCGTGGTACGCCTGGGCGGTAATGCCCTGGGCTGTCAGTGCGTTCGCCACTCGTTCGGCGGTTTGTTGCAGGGTGACGTAAATAATCGTTGGCGCTTCGCTGCCCGGCTGCATCTGGGGTTTAAGCCACTCAATCAACTGCTGCTGACGATCCTCCATAGCGGGTGCCACCAGCAGTTCGAGATTGGGGCGGTAAAAGCCGGTGGTGATGACGTTCTCTGGCGCGATAGCAAACTTCTCGCCCATATCGGCAATCACCGTGGGTGTCGCAGTGGCGGTAAGCAGCAGCACCTGGGGAATGGCAAAATCGCGCTGGTAATCCGGCAGCTTCAAATAATCAGGGCGAAAGTTATGCCCCCACTCTGAAAGACAATGTGCTTCATCGACCACCAGCAGCGAGATCTTCACTTGGCGCAGAAAGTGGCGAAAGCGCTCGTTCTTGAGCCGCTCCACCGAGATCATCAGGATTTTCAGCTCACCGCTTTTGGCGCGCTCCATGACATCGCGCGTCGTTTCGCGGTCTTGAGTGGAATCAATGCTAGCGGCAGCCACGCCATGGCGGTTTAGAAAAGAGAGCTGATCCTGCATCAGCGCCAGCAGCGGCGACACCACCAGGGTGAGATGCGGCAGATGCAACGCTGGGAGCTGGTAGCAAAGCGACTTTCCCGCACCGGTGGCGAAAATCGCCGCCGTGGAGTGGCCATCCAACACCCTGGACACCACCGCCTGCTGGCCGCCACGAAAGTCGTCAAAACCGAATACGTCTTTCAGCGTTTGCTGGGGTGATATAGGGGGCATGAATACTCCTTGATAGCGGAATTCCGACTTAAAACACTTTCTCCAGCGCAAAGCGCGGCTGGGTGAGACCTTCTTTAGTCACCGTTTCAACAAACATGTCGAGCGGGCGCACCCAGAGGCCGTATTCACCGTAAAGGGCGCGGTAGACGACCAGGGGCTCTTCGCTTTCGCTGTGCTGAGCAGTGCCGAGTACTTCGTAGAGGCTGCCTTTGTAGTGGCGGTAAATGCCGGGAACGGGCGCGGTCATTCGGTTTCCTCTTAAGTGGCGTTTGCGGCAGTTGGCTGATTGGCTTTTTTGGCCAAGCGTTCCAGCACTTTTGAGGCGGCGACGAAACCAAAGGTGCCGGTCAGAAATGTGGCGGCGCCAAAGCCAGAGGCGCAGTCCAAGCGCGTGGCGTCGCCACTGCCGGGCTTTTGCAGGCAGACTTCACCGTCGGCGCCGGGATAGATTAACTGCTCGTCGGAGTAGACGCACTCCACCGAGAAGCGCCGCTTGGGGTTGCGGGAGAAGCCGTAATCCCGACGCAGCCGCGAGCGCACCTTGGATAGCAGCGGGTCGTGCTCGGTACGGGTGAGATCCGCAACTTGAATACGCGTGGGATCGGTTTGCCCACCGGCCGCACCGGTCACCGTGATGGGAATTTTGCGTCGTTTGCACCAAGCAATCAGCGCAGCTTTGGCAATCACACTGTCGATGGCATCCACCACGTGGTCAGCGTCATCAGGAATCCGCTCAGCCAAGTTGGTGGGTGTGACGAAGGCGGTGTCGGCCACAATCTCGATTTCTGGAGCAATCAAGCGGCAGCGTTCGGCAAGCACTTCCACCTTGGGCTGACCAATGGTGCCATCCAGGGCGTGGAGCTGACGGTTGACGTTGGAGACACAGACGTCGTCCAGATCAATCAGCGTCAGCTTGCCAATGCCCGAACGTGCAAGTGCCTCCACCGCCCAACTTCCTACCCCGCCGACGCCTACCACCACCACATGGGCATGACGAAACGTCTCGGCTGCACGCTGGCCATAAAGACGGCGAATGCCGCCAAAGCGAAACTCATAGTCACTTGATGAGTCGGCAGTGGCAGCCGATGACGAGGTCAATGACACAGTTGAGGACATAGCAGACTCACTTATAGCGCTTGGAGGGCTGAGGGCGTTTTCTGAGGCGGGGTACGCACGCTGTCCATCGGCAAATGCACTGCCCAGCCAAGCTGATTAAACAGCGCAATCATGGTTTCATCCAAAGCGCAGCTCAACTGCACGCGCTTGTCTAACAGCGGATGGTCAAAGGCCAAATAGGTCGCCGCCAGCAGTAAACGCGGCGCCCCCATCTGCTCGGCAAAAAAACGGTTGTGGACACTTTTACCGTGCTTGGCATCGCCAATAATCGGATAGCCCCGCCGGGAGAGGTGGCGGCGAATCTGGTGGCGCCGCCCGGTCAGCGGCCGCGCCTCCACCAATGAGTAACGCGCCACCGGGTAGCGGTCGACCTGTACTGGCAGCTCCACGCTATCCAGGCGGCGAATATCGGTCATCGCGGGCATGGCGGGCATCTCCGCCTTAGGCCGCGTACCGTCTTCTTCCCGCAGTGGGTAATCCAATCGTTCACTTTCTGGCGCTTTACCGCGCACCACCGCCAAATAGCGCTTTTCTACGTGACGTTCGCTAAAGGCTTCGCTGAGCAACCCGGCAACCGCTGAAGAGAGCGCAAACACGATCACTCCAGAAGTAGGACGATCCAGCCGATGAACTGGGTATACCCGTTTACCAAGCTGGTCACGCAAACGCTGGAGTAGAAATTCAGTTTCGCCACGGGCCAGCGCCGAGCGGTGCACGAGAAGCCCTGATGGCTTGTGCACTGCAACTAGATGCTCATCCTGATAGAGGATGTTAAGTGGCGTCATAACGCTCCCGAGTAAAAGCTGGCAACAAAAAAGATCGATCACAATGGCAACAGGTCGCTATTGTCGCGGCTAGACAGGGAGATGTCATCCAAGCAATGCTGCATCACTTCCCCATGTTTACTCAGAAGGCGCATGAATATCCGTCAATAGCTGTGGATTTGGTAAAAACGGCAGCTTCCCACCCGGGATGTGCTCGTTAATAAACGCCAAAAAAGCCTGGGTAGCACTCGGCAAGGTGCGATTGGCGAGGGTCTGGACTTCGATAAAGCGGGAATCCATGCCCTGGTCACGAATAGGAATCGCGACGACACGCTGTTGATAAATGCGGTAACGAACGGAGATCTCACCGGCAAGCGCTACCCCGCCTCCCAACATAGCGAAGTTAATCAATGCCTCGGTGTAATCGCTGCTAAAAATGGATTCAAACGCCAGATTTTGGCGACTACAGCAAATATCAAACAGCTGCCGCAGGGTCGTTTCTGGCGAGGGCAGCGCCAGTGGATAGCGCTGTAGCTGCGCTAACGTTAGGTGTTTTTTTGTGGCTAGCTCATGGCCAGGTGAAACCAGCGCCATAATTGGCGCGGGTTGTCTAAGCGCGACGCTAATATCTGCTTCGGGCTTTAGGCTGAAGGTAATACCGATGTCTGCATTGCCCTCCCTGACATGCCGGGTCGCCTGGGCAGGTGGCCCCACCATCAAATGAAAATGAATACCGCTATAGCGCTTGCGAAAAGCGGCGATGGCCGCCGGTAAAAAATCCACGGCAAAGCCTTCTGAACTAGCCAAGCGCACCTTGCCCCGCTGCAATCCACGCAGCGCCAGAATTTCACTGCCAATACGGTCGGCTTCCAGCTGCATATGGCGTGCGTGCACCGCCAACAGTTCGCCTGCCGCGCTCGGCACCATGCCCCGGGCACGGCGTTCAAACAGCAGCGTATCCAACTCACTTTCCAGCCGGGCAATCTGACGACTGATCGCCGAAGGCGCCACGTTTAGCTTCCCCGAAGCCTCACTGATGGAGCCGCAGCGCACGACTTCTAAAAAATAGCGTAACGCGGTTTCTTGTAGCACCCGTGAATTCATAAAGGCTCCCTTCGCCATCATCATTGCCGAAATGGCAATGATAAATTCTAAACATTGCACTGGCGGCATGACTAATCAATAGCTTAGTTTTAACTCAGAGGGCAACTCATCCAACACAATAAAAAGCCCCGCTGGTACGCCAAACGCTCATAACCTTTCTTAGTAAAAAATAACGAGGTATGACATGCATCCACAACGCAAACTCGCTCGGGCTGTTTCCGCTTGGGCTGCTTCAATTACGTTACTCGGCTTCGCCACGTCGGCAGTGGCGGGCAAGGCCAACGACACGCTGGTCTATGCTTCTGACAGCGAACCTGAGAACGTTAGTCCCTACCATAACAACCTGCGCGAAGGGGTGATTCTCGCCCATTTGGCCTGGGACACGCTGATTTACCGCAACCCACAAACCAATGAGTACGAGCCCCGTTTGGCGACAGAGTGGGAGTGGGTCGATGACTCGACCTTGGATCTTGTGCTTCGCGAGGGCGTGACCTTTCATAACGGCGAGACCTTCGACGCCGACGATGTGGTTTTCACCTTCAACTATGCGGTGTCACCGGAGTCGCGGGTGGTAACACGCCAGAATGTCGACTGGATCGAAAGCGTTGAGAAACTGGATGATTACCAGGTTCGCATTCATCTCAAGGAGCCTTTCCCAGCGGCCCTTGAGTATCTTTCAGGCCCGATGCCGATTTATCCCGATGAGTATTTCCAGGAAGTCGGTATCGAGGGCTTTAGCCGCGAGCCCGTCGGCACCGGCCCTTACCGGATTACCAATGTCCGCCCGGGGGATGGCGTCAGCCTGACGCGCTTTGATGACTATTTTACCGATAGCCCCATTGGTCAGCCGGAGATTGGCAATATCGAGTTCAAGGCGATTGCCGATGCGGACTCACGTATGGCGCAATTGATGTCGGGGCAAGTGGATTGGATTTGGCGCGTACCGTCGGATCAAGCTGAATCATTAGGCGGTATGCCCCAACTTAGCGTATTGGGCGGCGAAACCATGCGCGTCGGCTATATCGGCCTGGACTCCGCGACCCGAGAAGATTCGCCGTTACATGATATTCGCGTGCGCCAAGCCATTAACCACGCCATGAACCGGGAAGGCCTCGCTAAAGATCTAGTACGCGGCGGCAGCCAGGCCCTCTACGCCCCCTGCTTTCCCACCCAGTTCGGCTGTGAAACACAAGACGTCATCGAGTATGAGTACGACCCTGAAAAAGCCCGTGAGCTCCTCGCCGAAGCGGGTTACGCCGATGGCTTTGATATCGACCTTCACGCCTACCGGGAACGCGACTACGCTGAAGCGATGATTGGCGATCTACGCGCCGTAGGCATCAATGCCAACCTGCGCTTTATGACCTCCCCCGCACTACTTGAGCTTCAGCGTAACGGCCAAACCGATATGTCGTTTAAAGCCTGGGGCTCATTCTCTATTAACGATGTATCGGCCTTCGTGAGCGTCTACTTCACAGGCGGTATTGACGATCTCTGGCAGGACAGCCAAGTGCAAGAGTGGCTTCAGACCGCCGACACCTCGGTAGATCCTGATGTGCGCTCAGAGCACTACCAAAAAGCGTTCGCCCGCATCTCCGAGCAAGCGTACTGGGCGCCGCTGTTCTCCTACTCCACCTATTACGCCCACACCGCTGATCTCGACTTCACCGCCTACCCGGACGAACTCCCCCGTTTCTACGAGGCGAGCTGGAAGTAACGGCGTGTGATCGACGTAATGGCAGCCGTGGCAATCTCGCCACGGCTCGCTTTCCGCAGCGAGGGAGTGATGCTTTATGTGGGCATTTGTTTTCAAGCGCACGCTGATAGCCCTTAGCGTCGCGTTCACCATTTCGGTGCTCTGTTTTAGTCTGCTGCAGCTCTCAGGGGACTTGGCGCTCTCCATTGGCGGCCCCGAGGCCACCGCTGAACAGGTGGAGCAAATCCGCGTTGAGTACGGCCTGGATCGCCCGGTGCTTGAGCAATTTACCACGTGGCTATGGGGGGCGGTTCAGCTCGATTTTGGGCGCTCCTACTACTATCAGAGCGAGGTCATGGATCTGGTGGTCGAGCGCCTACCGGTAACGATGACCCTAGGGATATTAGCGTTGGCAATTGCACTAGGCGTGTCTATACCCCTCGGCGTCGTAGCTGCCCTCAAGCGGGGCAGTTGGATAGACCGCATGGCCATGGCGATTGCGGTGACTGGCCAGGCCATGCCCAATTTCTGGTTTGGCTTAACGCTGATCATTGTGTTTGCCGTCAAGTTGCAGTGGTTTCCTGCGGCGGGTAGCGATAGCTGGCAAGGCTTTGTACTGCCCGCCGTAGCGCTGGGCTATTACGCCACCCCCGCCATGATGCGGCTAACCCGCAGCGGCATGCTGGAAGTCCTAGAGGCTGACTACATTCGCACCGCCCGGGCCAAGGGGCTGCACACCGGCACGGTGATTTTCAAACACGCGCTACGCAATGCGGTGATTCCGGTGGTGGCGCTGGCCGCCGTGGAGCTGGGATTTATGCTCGGCGGTTCGGTGGTCATCGAGACCGTCTTTTCGCTGCGCGGGCTAGGGCAACTGGCCTGGAACGCGATTTCACGCAATGACTATCCGGTGGTTCAAGCCATCGTGTTGATCATTGCGCTGTTTTATATCGTGCTGACGCTGCTTGCCGACATTCTCAACGCAGTTTTAGACCCACGCCTACGCGCGCGCTAACGGAGAACACCATGGCACACACCCTTTCCTCACCGGTGGCGGCAGAGCAACACTTAGTCGGCAGTTGGCAATCTCGCCTACTGCGCAGCACGCTCAATAACCGCAGCTTAACCATAGGATTATTGATCATCACTTCACTAGGGATTGTGGCGCTTCTGGCCCCTTGGCTAGCCCCTCATGATCCCTATTTACAGAATACCGCTAACCGCATGGTGCCACCTATTTGGCACGAAACCGGTAGCTGGACGCACCCATTAGGCACCGACCGCCTCGGCCGTGACTATCTGAGCCGACTGATTTATGGCACCCGAATTTCACTCTTTATCGGGCTGGTGGTGGCGCTGATTTCAGGGCTGATTGGTACCACTCTGGGCGTGCTGGCAGGCTACTTCGGCGGTCGCGTTGATGCCGTAGTGAGCTACCTGCTCACCACTCGCCTTGCTATGCCCGTGGTATTGGTAGCCCTGGCCATGGCCTCGCTGATGGGCGGTTCGATGCTAACCGTCACGTTGCTGCTGGGGCTGCTGCTATGGGATCGCTTTGCAGTCGTTGCCCGCTCGGCGACTCAGCAATTGCGCGATGCCGAGTACGTACAGGCTGCCCAGGCACTGGGCTGTCCGCTGCCGTATATTTTGCTGCGCGAAGTGCTGCCCAATATTGCCGGTGCTCTCATCGTGGTGGCCACGCTTGAGGTCGCCAACGCCATTTTGCTCGAAGCAACGCTGTCGTTTCTGGGCATGGGCGTGCAGCCACCATCGCCCTCCTGGGGGCTGATGATCGCCGAAGGCAAAGCCTATATGTTCTTTCAGCCCTGGGTGATTACGATTCCCGGCAGCGCGCTATTTATTCTAGTGCTGGCGATTAACTTGCTAGGCGATGGACTGCGCGATCTCAGCGCACCAGGAGGCCGCAATGAGTAATCTCTCCTCAGCTGAGCGCTCAACAGCACCAGCCTCACCACTGCTCACCGTAAAACAGCTGCGCGTCGACTTGCCGGTAGCAAAAGGTACCCTTCACGCCGTGCGGGGAATCGACTTCCACGTTGAACGGGGTGAAATGCTCTGCCTGGTGGGCGAATCGGGCTGTGGCAAGTCCATGACGTCGCTTGCATTAATGGGACTGCTACCGCGCAAAGCGCAGATCAACGCCGACTGCCTCAACTTTGACGGCGTTGATCTGCTGACGGTTTCCGATCGCGAGCGCAGCAACCTGCGCGGTGCGCGCATGGCGATGATTTTCCAAGAGCCCATGACCGCCCTCAACCCCGCCTACACCCTGGGCAATCAGCTCTGCGAAGCCCTGCGCCGCCATCAGAGTGTATCGCGTAAAGCGGCCCACGACCGCGCCCTCTATTTGCTTAAACGAGTAGGCATCAGCGCCGCCGAAGAGCGTATGCGCCAATACCCCCACCAGCTTTCGGGCGGGCTGCGCCAACGGGTCATGATCGCCATGGCGCTAATGTGCGAACCCGATTTGATCATTGCAGATGAACCCACCACAGCTCTAGACGTTACGATTCAGGCGCAAATCCTGCACCTGCTGCGCGACCTGCAGCAGGAGTTTGGCACGGCGGTTATCTTCATCACCCATGATCTAGGCGTCGTCGCACGCATCGCCGATCGGGTTGCCGTGATGTATGCCGGTGAAGTGATTGAAACCGCCTCTGCCCAGGCGCTCTTTCAAGCCCCTAGCCACCCCTACACCCAAGGATTACTGCGCTGCATACCGACACCCGGAAAAACGCTGCCGGGCAGCCGTTTGCAGGCTATTCCAGGGGTAGTGCCCAACTTGGTAGAGAAAGTTGACGGTTGCGCCTTTTGTAATCGCTGCGACCAAGCGGATGAGCTTTGTCACACCACACCGCCCTTGCAAACCGTCGCAGATGGTCACTTGTCGCGCTGCCACTTTGCTCATCAGCTATCAAACCCAGCGCAGCTAAACGCTCAGGAGGTAACGCTATGAGCAGTGCCGAAATCCCTGTTGACCCGCTTGCCCTTGAGCTCTGCGCGCTGTCCAAAACATTCAAACTGGGCGGCGGGATGCTGCATAAAAGCCGTACCTTAAAAGCCGTCAACGATGTATCGCTGCGCGTTCCCCGCGGTCAGGTGATGGGGCTGGTGGGCGAATCAGGCTGCGGTAAAAGCACCCTGGCCAAAATGCTGCTGGGGCTGACGCCCCCTAGCGCAGGCGATGTGCTGATCAATGGCAAAGCGATTGTTAACGCTAACCAAAAGGCACTGGCCCGCCATATACAGCCAATTTTCCAGGATCCTTACTCATCACTGAACCCCCGCCAGCGGATTGCCCAGATCGTTGGCCTACCGCTGCGTATTCATGCCATCGGCACCCCCAAGGAGCAGGCCGTAAAAGTCGAGGAGATGCTCGAGTTGGTCGGGCTGCCCAAACGCGCGGCCCAGCAATACCCAGGGCAAATGTCTGGCGGGCAGCGCCAGCGGGTGGCGATTGCCCGGGCACTGATTATGCGCCCTGACCTGGTGATTTGTGACGAGCCCACTTCCGCACTGGATGTGTCGGTTCAGGCCCAGATTCTCAATCTCCTGCTCGACCTTAAAGATGAGTTTGGTCTTACCTATCTGTTTATAAGCCACGACCTCGCCGTGGTGGAACATTTGGCGGATCGGCTGGCGGTGATGTACCTGGGGCAAATTGTCGAAGAGGGTACCCGTGAACAAATCTTCACCGCGCCCCGCCACCCTTACACCCAAGCGCTGCTGGCCTCTGCGCTGACCCCAGAGCCTGGCTTGGGCGTGCCTGATATCGGCCTTGGGGCGGGGCAACCCGACCCTACACAGCCACCTTCGGGCTGTGCCTTCCACCCTCGATGCCCCGTTGCTCAGCCCACATGCTCACAGCAGGCGCCAACGCTGAGCGCTATTGCTCAGACGTCTGCTCAGGCGACTCGTCACGGCAATCAGGCGCGTGTCGCCTGCCACTTTGCCTAACAGCGGTTAATTAACGCCTCACGTTAAAAGGAATAGTTATGTCGCGCCAACACGCCTTAGACAATGCCAAAGCCTATTTTGATAGTGGTGAGTTTTATGCTCAGCTTGCCCCGCGTATTGCCATCCGCAGTGAAAGCCAGGAATCGAATAGGCAGGAGGAACTGCACGCTTATCTGACGGAACAGATTATCCCAGACATTGAGCAGCTCGGTTTTACATGGGAAATCGTCAATAACCCGGTGGCAGGGTTTGGGCCCTTTCTTCTCGCGGAAAGAGTTGAGCCAGAGGCCGCCTTCAGCGTATTAACCTACGGCCATGGCGATGTAATACGTGGCTATGATGACCAGTGGGCCGACGGGCTGTCACCTTGGCAAATCACCCAGCGGGGGGATCGCTGGTATGGCCGTGGCACCGCCGATAACAAAGGCCAACACACGATTAATTTAGCCGCCCTGGGCTGTGTGCTAAAAGCCAACGGAGGGCATCTGGGCTATAACGTGAAGCTGGTGCTGGAGATGGGCGAAGAGACCGGATCGCCGGGGCTAAAAGAGGTCTGCCACCGCTACCGCGAGCGGCTGGCGGCCGATATGTTTATCGGTTCGGATGGCCCCCGTTTGAACGCTGACGCCCCCACGCTGTTTTTAGGCTCACGGGGCTCCTTCAATTTTGACCTTAAACTACAAGCCCGTGAAGGCGCACACCACTCGGGTAACTGGGGCGGCGTGCTCAAAAACCCTGCCGTGCGGTTAACCAATGCAATTGCCACCTTGGTAGATGCCAATGGAGTGATCCAGATTGAAGGGTTACGCCCAGCGCCGATACCCGACGCCGTGCGCCAAGCGCTTGCCTTACTCGAGGTAGGGGTTGGTGACAATGCCCCCGCCATCGACACCGACTGGGGGGAGCCAGGGCTATCCCCCGCTGAGCGCCTGTTTGGCTGGAACACGCTAGAAGTGCTCGCCATGAAGGCAGGCAACCCGGATGCCCCGGCCAATGCGATTCCACCCCACGCCTACGCCCACTGCCAGCTGCGTTATGTGGTGGGCAGTGACCAGGATAACTTTTTAGCCCATTTGCGCCACCACCTGGATCAACACGGCTATAGCGATATTGAAGTGAGCGCGGCGCGCATGTCACAGATGAATGCGACGCGGCTTGATCCTGAAGACCCCTGGGTGAGCTGGGCGTTAACCTCAATGCAGCTATCGACCCATAAAACGCCCACGCTGTTACCTAACCTGGGCGGCTCGTTACCCAACGATGTATTTGCCGAGACGCTGGGCTTACCCACACTATGGGTTCCCCACTCCTACCCCTCCTGTTCGCAACACGCCCCCGATGAACACCTGTTGGGAAGCATTGCCTCAGAAGCGCTTATATTAATGGCAGGGCTATTCTGGGATTTGAGTGCCCAAGGTGCAGAGATTCATAAGGAGCGAGCGTCATGCAAGAGCCACTAATACAACAAGCCTGCGATTGGCTGGAGGGACAGCAGCAGGCAATGGTTGACTGCTTAGCGGCCCTGGTCAATATCGACTCCAATAGCTACGACAAAGCGGGTAACGATGAGGTGGCTGACCTGATTACCCAGTGGCTCGAACAGGATGGCATCACGGTGATACGCCACCAACGCCCCGACTCAGGCGATATTTTAGAGGCCCAACTGGGTGAGGCTGGCCAAGGCCATGCGCTACTTATGGGCCACCGGGATACGGTTTTTCCTACCGGCACAGTGGCGGGCCGAGGCTATAGCCAAAAAGAGAACCTTGGCTTTGGCCCTGGCGTTGCCGATATGAAAAGCGGCCTGGTGATGAACTGCTTTGTACTGCGCGCGCTAAGCCGTCTGCCCAACTGCCCGCTGCCCGTTCGCGCCCTGTTTACCGCCGATGAGGAGATTGGCTCGCCGGATGGACGGCCGTTTATTGAGGCTGCGGCAGAGGGGGCACGTGCCGTATTGAACGTCGAGCCTGGGCGCGTCAGCGGCAATGTGGTCACGGGCCGAAAAGGGGGCGCTGGTTTTTTAATCAACGTCACCGGCAAAGCCGCCCACTCCGGCGTGAGCCATGCCGATGGTGCCAGCGCCATCGAAACACTCGCCCGCAAGATCATCAAACTGCATGCGCTGACCGATTACGAGGCAGGCATAACCACCAATGTGGGCACTGTCACTGGCGGCGTATCTCGCAACACCGTCGCGCCTTCGGCTTCTGCTCAGTTGGATGTCCGTTTTGTTACCACAGCGCAACGTGACCAGCTTTATCTAGCCATTGAGGCGATAATCGCCGAGCCTGATATTCCCGGCACGCTAGCCACCATCGAGCAGACATCGGAGTTCTTCCCGCTTGAAGAGCGTATGAGCAGCGCGCTGTTTGCGCTTTATCAATCGCAAGCTAAAGCGATCGGTTTTGCTGTCGATGGCGAATTTACCGGCGGCTGTTCCGATGCGGGCTGGACGGCCAGCTTGGGCGTTCCCACGCTGTGTGGCCTCGGCCCGGTCGGTGCGAAAATGCATACTGATGAGGAGTACTGCTTACTCGATACGCTGGTGCCGCGGACGCAAGCACTAACGGCTACTTTACTGAATTTACAACATATCTCAGCAGATCCTCGCTAGGCGGGTGGCGAAGTAACGGCTCGCCAGCTACCTTGAATAAGCAACGCTGCCACAGCGTTTCCATGGATTCGGAAGGAGATCACCATGCGCTATTCCACTATACGTTTCTCAACACCGCTTACCGCTATTGCCGCCTCGCTGCTGCTCGCTACCTCAGCGGCACAAGCGAATGAAACGCTTGATGTCGAGATGCATAAAGTCAGCACCGAGGGTAATGAAGAGTCAATCGGTACCGTATCCCTTGAGCATACGGATCACGGCTTACTGCTGACCCCTTCGCTAACGGATCTTGAACCCGGTGTTTACGGTTTTCACGTTCACCAGAACGCCAGCTGCGATCCTGCCGAGAATGACGACGGCGAAATGACCGCTGCTTTCGCGGCGGGCGGTCACTATGACCCCGAAGAAACCGGCACCCACCAGGGCCCCTATGGCGAAGGCCATTTAGGCGACCTACCTGTGCTGACGGTTAATGAAGATGGCGAAGCTAACCTACCGGTTTTGGCACCGCGCTTGAGCATGGAAGATATGCCAGGTCGCAGCATCATGATTCATGAAGGTGGCGACACCTACAAAGATGAGCCCCATCTTGGCGGCGGTGGCACCCGTATGGCCTGTGGCGTCGTGGAATCTTAATGGGTGAAACTTTAAAAAAAGCTCATTGGTAAAAGCGGGGTCGTAAAACATCAGACGCCGCTGATAAGGGAAAACGGGCAGCTATGGCTGTCCGTTTTTTGTTTGCGGCCCACTAAAGTCTAACTGTGATTTTATAGCACTTATCTGTAAATTCAGCCCTGCTTAAGAAGTGCCTGCTTGTGTGCTCATTGGCATGCTCGCCCATCCCCTTACTGCTCTAGGTACCTTAGATGATCACCTTTATTGTATCGATCCTGCTACTCATAGCGGGCTACTTTACCTATGGGAAGTTCGTTGAGCGCGTGTTTGTGACTAACCGTAAACGCCAGACGCCCGCCTTCAGCATGCGCGACAACATCGACTATGTGCCGATGAACACCACGCGCAACTCGCTTATCCAGTTACTAAATATTGCCGGTGTTGGCCCTATTTTTGGCCCGATCCTCGGCGCGCTGTATGGCCCGGTCGCCTTTGTGTGGATTGTGATTGGCTGCATCTTTGCTGGTGCCGTGCATGATTACCTGACCGGTATGATCTCGATCCGTAACCACGGAGCCCATTTACCGCAACTGGCCGGTAAGTTCCTGGGTAAAGCGATGAAGCACGTCGTCAATGGCTTCGCGATTCTGCTGCTTCTGCTGGTCGGTACGGTCTTTGTGACCTCCCCCGCGGCGCTGTTGGCCAATATGACCTCGCTGTCGCTGACACTGATCGTTGTCGCCATCTTTATTTACTACCTGATCGCCACGCTGCTGCCGATTGATAAGGTCATTGGCCGTATCTATCCCTACTTTGGCGCCCTGCTGCTGTTCAGCGCTGCAGGTATCGGTATTGGCCTGGTGGTCACCGGCGCTCCGATCCCCGAGCTCTCGTTCCAGAACATGCACCCTGATGCCGCACCAATCTTCCCGCTGCTGTTTTTAACCATCTCCTGCGGCGCGCTTTCCGGTTTTCACGCCACCCAAACGCCGATTATTTCCCGCACCACGCAAAACGAAACCAACGGGCGCAAAATCTTCTACGGCATGATGATCACCGAAGGCATTATCGCGATGATCTGGGCAGCCGCTGCCATGAGCCTGTTCTACGGCGACCAGTCGCTCTCTGATGTACTGGCTGCTGGTGGCCCTGCAGCAGTGGTGAGTGAAGTGTCTACCACCATGCTCGGTGCGGTAGGTGGCACCCTGGCCGTACTCGGCGTTATTGTGCTGCCGATCACCTCGGGCGATACCGCTTTCCGCAGCGCGCGGATGATTATCGCTGACTATATTAAGGTCGATCAAAAGCCGATCGTTAAGCGCATCATGGTCGCTCTGCCGCTGTTTGTGGTGTCCTATGCGCTAACCCATATGGACTTCACACTGCTGTGGCGCTACTTCTCCTGGGCCAACCAAACCACCGCCGTGATCGCGCTATGGGTGGGCACTATGTACCTGGTGCTGTCGCGTAAGCCTCACTGGATTACCTCGATCCCCGCCACCTTTATGACCATGGCAACGTTCACCTACTTAGCCTACGCGCCGATCGGTTTTGGTCTGCCGCTGCAGCTAAGCTATGTGGTGGCGGCACTGGGTACACTAATCTGCATTGCGCTGTTTATGAAGCGTGTCCGCCGCTTGAGCCGGGCGACCTTTGCGGTAGACGAGCCAGCCGACAACTTCGGCACGCAAGAACCTCTCGCTGCCAACGCCGCAAAATAACCCGTTGCAAACCGGCCGCAGGTGCCGCTTGGCTACTAAAAAGCGCTGATTTTTCAGCGCTTTTTTTATATCTGTTGATTACCTCTCAAGCTGTCGTTTGTCCTGCCACTAAACGCCTTAGGGCTATCCGTATTGCCGCCCAACAATCAAACGTTATATCATAACGATCATTTATAATTTACCGACCCCGCCAGAGATGTTGTCAATGTGCAGTGACTCCACGCTATCCGTACCTGAACCTGTCTTATCCGTGCGTGGCCTGGGCATTCAAATTGGCCGACAGCAGATCGTCGATGGGCTCTCCTTCGATGTGATGCCCGGCGAGCGTGTCTGCCTGCTAGGCGCGTCTGGGTCGGGTAAATCGTTCACTGCAAAAGCGGTATTAGGGCTCTTACCGCCTCATGCCCAAGTCGAAGGCAGCATTCGCATTCAAGGCCAAGAGGCGATTGCCCTTCCCGCCGCACGGCGCCGGGCAGAAACCCGCGTTTCGATGGTATTTCAAGACTCACTCTCAGCCCTTAATCCTCTGGTTTCCATTGGTTCCCAGTTACGCGAACCGTTTATCCGCCATCACGGCCTATCGCGCAAGGCTGCCACACAAGCGGCCATGGCGCTGCTGGCATCAATGGATCTTCCTGACCCCAAACGGTTAATC
The DNA here is from genome assembly GCF_002211105.1 of Halomonas campaniensis. GTDB lineage: Bacteria > Pseudomonadota > Gammaproteobacteria > Pseudomonadales > Halomonadaceae > Vreelandella > Vreelandella campaniensis_A. The sequence goes on from NZ_JPUA01000002.1 coordinate 59,143, forward strand.
CAGCGGACACCCGCCGAGCTTTCCGGCGGCCAGCGCCAGAGGGTCTGCATTGCTCTGGCCATGGCGTGCAAAACCTCACTGATGGTGGCCGATGAGCCCACCACGGCACTGGATGTGGTCACTCAAGCCCAAGTGCTGAGCGCATTACGTGAGCATACCGGTCACTCGGGTACCGCCATGCTATTTATTACCCACGATCTGCACGCCGCCTCACAGCTATGCCAGCGAGCGGTGATTATTGAGCGCGGCGTGATGATCGAAAGCGGCGAGTTAGACACTTTGATTACCAACCCGCAGCACGCCTTTACCCAGGAACTGGTCGCCGCAGCGCATAACGTTCAACCGTCAACGCTAAGCCCTCAGGCAGCCACCGATGTTTTAACTCCAAACGATCTTTTGAAGAGCGCCTAGATGCCAAGCCCGTTGCTACCTATTGAAAGAGCCGCGTTTAATAGCAGCGAAGCGTTTCTCTGCACACACGGGCTCAATAAAAGCGTGTCCCTTCCCCGCGAGGTGTTTTGGCGAGCGGGCGAGCGCAAACGGATTATGCACGACATCGATCTGAGCCTTTATCCAGGCGAGCGGGTGGGGCTCGTGGGCGTTTCCGGTTCGGGCAAAACCACCCTGCTGCGCTCGCTGCTGGCGCTTGAAGCGCCCGATAGCGGATCGATTACTTGTCAGCATCGGCCCGTGCGCCCCGCCTCCACTGCCCAACTACGCTGGTACCGTCGGGCGGTTCAGTACATTCCCCAAGACCCGGCCTCGTCGCTCGATCCACGCATGAGCGTTCGCGCCCTGGTAAGTGAGCCGTTGATCCGGCTGCACGTCGATTGTGACCCTGACGAACGCGCGCGCGAAGCCCTGGCGCAGGTCGGCCTGGACGCGCCGTTTTTGGATCGCCAGCCCCATCAACTTTCCGGCGGCCAAGCGCAACGTGTGGCCATTGCCCGGGCAATTGCCACCCGCCCGCGCTTTTTGTTGGCCGATGAGCCACTTAGCGGTCTGGATCTACCGGTGCGCGCCCAGGTCATCAAGGTGCTGAAAAATCTCTGCGATGAGAATGGTACCGGGCTACTGATGGTGTCTCACGATTTATCGGTGGTCGCCCAACTGTGCCAGCGCACGCTGGTAATGCATGACGGCAATATCGTCGAAGACCGACCAACCGCGGGGCTATGGCGCACCCCCCGCCACCCGGCTACCTGGGCGCTAATCAATGCAGTCTCGCAGTTGCCCAAGTGCGCGCTCCCCGACTGCAATGCCGCGGAGGTTGAAGCGTTGGTGTAAATCCTCCACGCCGTTTTGATGCACCCCTTGAGCTGCATTGGGTGCGCTTGATGCAGTGCTTAACCATTTGCACACCGCAAGGCTGTGCCGTTGTTCATTTTCCCAGGTATGACTAGCCGCTTATTTTTAGGAGTCGTTACGATGTTACGCCGCTCGCTTCGCCTGTCTCTGCCCGTTGCCCTTGCCACGCCGCTACTGCTTGCCGGTTGTTTTGATGAACAGCGCGAGAGCACCTCTTCCGAAGCCGGTGAGCGTATTAGCGTGGCAATGCTACAACCACCGCGCTCTGGCTTAACGCCACTTTCCGACGATGCCTTTAAGCTATCCCGCTGGAGCACGGCGGAAACGCTGATTCGTCTGGATGCCAGCAGCGACCCCCAGCCGTTTCTGGCCACCGAGTGGGAACAGCTGGAGGCCAACACCTGGCGATTTGTGATTCGTGATGACGTTGCGTTTCATGATGGCACGCCACTAACCGCCAGCGATGTGGTGAACTCACTCACCGCCGCCACCCAGGCCGCCCCGAAACCGCGGATTCTAGACGGCGTGAACATGACCATCGAAGCCGATGGCGATAACGCGGTGATTGTGCGCACGGAAAAAGCTGACCCGCTAATCCCTAATCGCCTTTCAAGCCCGCAGTTGGCGATTCTAGCGGCCAGCGCTTACGGTGAAGATGGCCGGGTTAACCCCATTGAAGCGGGCACCGGCCCCTTCGTGTTAAAAGAGATCAACGGCACCACCAGCGCCCGGTTAGACCGCTTTGACGGCTACTGGGGCGAACCTGCCGCGGTGGCTGGCATTGACGCCGACTATGTGCCCGATGGCACCGCTCGGGCGGCCTCCCTGAGAACCGGCGCGGCCGATGTGGTGGAAGCCATCCCGGTCTCCCAGGTAGCGCTACTCGACCCTGAGTTGGTCTTTGAGGTGCCCATGCCGCGCACCAATACGCTTTACCTGAATACCGAATCAGGCCCCATGAGCGACCCCGGCCTGCGCGCCGCCGCCCGTGAAGCAATTGACCGCCCCGCTATCGTCAACACTGTTTACGAAGGCCGCGCCGATATCGCCGAAGGGCTACTCGGCCCCGCACTGGCCTGGGCAAGCGACTACCGCTCTCCGATTGAGGATCGCACTGCGCCCACCGATCCCAACGGTACCGAGATCACCCTGGCAACGTTTACCGACCGCGCCGAGCTACCCGAAGTGGCGGTACTGCTTGAACAACAGCTGACCCAAGCAGGCTTTAGCGTTAACCAGGAAGTGCGTGAGTACGCCCATATCGAAGCGGACGCCCTTGCCGGTGAGTTTGATGCCTTTATTCTCTCCCGAGCCACCGTCCTCGACTCCGGCGACCCGGTGGCTTATATGTTTAGCGACTTCGCCTGCGAAGGCTCCTTCAATATCGCCCAGCTGTGCGATCCGGCGGTGGATGAAGCGCTGGCCAAGGCGGCGGTACTGCCCACGGGCGACGAACGCCGTCAGGCAATCATTGCTGCTGAAGCCGCTATTTTGCGCACCGATGCAGCGATACCCATGCTGCATGAGCGCGTTATTCAGGGGGAATCTGCCCGAGTTACCAACGCAGAGCGTGACCCCCGCGAGCGTATGCTGATCACTGAGAAGACATCCATTGACGCCGACAGTGACTCCTGAGGGTACGCCGCGCATGACAACCGCAACACCGCTGCGCCTATGGCGCAGCTTGCGCATCGAACCCTTTATTCCGCTGCTGTCACGCCTGATAACATTAGCCTGCGTAGTGGTGCTGGTCGGGCTACTGCCGTGGTTATCCGGCCGGGATCCAGCGCTGAGCATTTTGCGGGCGCGCTCTGCCGAGCAGGAAGCGACGCCCGAGGCGCTAGCCGCTATTCGCGCCCAGCTGGGTTTGGATCTAGGCCCCTTCGAAAAGCTGCAGAGCTGGCTGATGGGGCTGCTGCAGGGCGATGCGGGTAACTCCTGGATTTCCGGCGCCCCTGTACTGCCGGGCATGCTAAAAAGCGCCCAGGTATCCCTCACCCTAATGGCGTTTGGTATGCTGGTGGCTGTCGTCACTGCTACGCTGATTTGTGTGCCCGTGGTGCGTCGTGGTTTAAATGGCCAGGTTAGCCGTTCATCCGGCGCGATTGGCGCCGCGCTCACGGCGCTGCCCGAGTTTCTGCTGGCCTCCATCCTGCTGGTGATCTTTGCTGCCTGGCTAAACTGGCTGCCGCCTTATGGGTGGCGTGGCCTCAGCTACGCGGTACTGCCTGCCTTTGCGCTAGGCCTTCCCGCGGGCGGCCTTCTGGGGCGGCTGTTTAGCGACGGTCTTGCAGCCACCTTCACCGAGCGCTGGGTTGCCACCTGGAACGTGGCGGGCTTTTCCCGCAGCCGGATTACCCTGGCAGCACTGCGCAGAACCCTGCCCAGCCTAATGCCCCAGGTGGGCATGGTGATGGTCGCCCTGACCGGCGGGGCCATTGCCGTCGAGCAGGTGTTTTCGATTCCCGGCCTTGGCCGAGCCACCCTGGGCGCCGCATCGGCCCAGGATATGCCTGCCCTACAAACCGGCATTCTGATCCTGCTGATTATCGCTATTGTATTGGGCAGCTTGGCCAACATCGGCCGCGCACTGCTACTAGGCCGGGCTTTTCGAGTCGGGGCGCTGCCAGTGGCACAGCACGAGCAAAGCGTTCAGCGCTGGGCATGGGTGGTGCCCGCCATCGCTATTATGCTGCTGGTGCTGCTGGTGGCAGCGGGGATTGGCCGCGACCCGTTTAGCTCAGCCTTTATGCGTTTACAGCCGCCCAGCCTGGCGTTGCCGCTGGGCGCCGACGGCACCGGCCGGGATATTCTGGCGCGGGTAGCCCATGGAGCGCTATCCACCATGGGGATGGCGACGGTCGTGGTGTTCTTTTCTTTGCTGCTAGGGTTACTGGTTGGCTTAGCCCCCCGGCTAGCCACCGGCCCGATTGAAATCACTAAAGCCACACCGCCTGCCATTGCAGGGCTTATCGTAGCGGGTGTGATGGGGCCAAGCGCCAGTGGGGCGATTATTGCGGTGACTGTCGTGGCCTGGGCGCCGCTGGCGGCCCACACCGCCGCCCTGGTCGCGGAAACCAAAGCCCAGCCCCATGTGCGCATCACACCGATCCTGGGCGTGGGCCACTTCCGCTTAATGAGCCGCTACATTTTGCCCGCCGTGCTTGGCCCGGTATTTCGCCACGCCATGCTGCGTTTGCCTGGGGTAGCACTGGCCTTGGCAGCCCTGGGCTTTCTTGGCCTTGGACCGCGCCCGCCTTCTCCCGAGTGGGGGCTGATACTGGCCGAAGGCATGCCCTACATCGAGCGCGCCCCCTGGGCGGTGCTGATCCCAGCGCTAGCGCTGATTTTGCTGTCGGTACTCGCGGTGTCGCTCTCCAGTCTTGCAGGCTCCCGCCGACCAGCGCGTTAGGCGAACAGAGCTCCCGCCCAGTTCTGTTTTCTACCTACCATTTTCTACCTACCATGCAAAACGGGCAGCCACTGGGCTGCCCGTTGCAACTGAACCACTACGCCATTACTCCAGTGGTATTGACCAGAAGTAGGTCTCGCCACTGCTGTCGTCGACACCGTCGTTGTCGCTGACCAGCCAGGCATGGCCCTGCTCATTGATGGCCATGCCTTCGATCTTGTCCACTACAAAACCATTGTAGCTGGCCAGATCGGGAATCAGGTCGCGCACGCGGTGTTTCTCAACCACCGGTAGCTCACCGCCTAGTGGCGCTGGTGCCAAGCCTTCCAAAGCGACCCGGGTCACCTGCTTGACCTGGGCATCTGCGCCGATGCGGTTGTCGCGCTCGATCAGATAGAGGTCGCCTTGGTAAGCGGTAATCTCAGACAGGCCGACCCAACCTTCATCGACACGATCCAGCGGGTAGTGAACAGCGCCCCACTCGCCACTGTCGAGATCGTAGCGCAGCAGCTTGGCCATGCCTTCGGGGTCATCCTTCCAGGGCCGCTGCACCGTCAGCCAGAGCTGATTATCGATCCGGGTAACGCCCTCCAACCCCCACTTGAGTGCCTGCTGGGCAAGCACCTCGGGTAGCGCAATACCCTGATCAATCTCGCCGTCAGCGCCAACATGATAGAGGGTGTTGGCAAGTCCTTTGTCATTGCCTTCGGAAGCGACCCAGAAGCCCCCTTCGCCATCGGTGGTGATGCCTTCCATATCAAGCCCCAGCGCAGGCTCACCATCACGGGTCACATCCAACGCAGCGGTAATCCGCGCAGGTGACGTGGAAGGATCAATGGTAAAAATGCGCGGCTGAGCGCTGTAGAAGCTGTCGTTGACCGCATAGAGCACGCCATTAGCGGCAACCATGCCAGACAGCGCCCCCCAGCCGATCAGCTCGTCACTGCCTGCCGAAGTGAGCGTGGGGTAGACCGCGGGCGAGTCCTGATACTGGTAGATCATGACATGGGAGCGCGGGCCGCCCTCTTCACCCAGATCAGTCTCGTTGGCGGTAGCCAGCAGACCGCGGCTGGGAATCGCCACCGCGCCTTCCGGGGAAAGACCCGAGGGGAGTAGTTGGCTGAGCTGAGGCTCGGCAGGGTTGCTAACTTCGTAAACAGCCACCAAAGAACCCCGCTCGGAGAGCAGGAATACATAGGGTGTGTCGTCAAAAACAGCAAACTCCATCCCTTCCGGCTCGCTGCCCTTGGCATCCGAGCGCTTATCGGGGTAGTGGCCAACCTCAATCACGGCGTGCTCGAAATCCGCCCCAGACTCATACACTAAGCGGCCGCTTTTATGAAAGATACTCCAGCCTCGGGAGCCGCCATCCATATCGCCCTCGTTAGCAATGGCAAAGTGATCGCTGTCAATCCACTGCAGCGCATCCGGCTCACGCAGCCGCTGAGCCTGCTGCTCGTTAAAGAGCAGCGCACCATCATCACTGGCATCAATCCCGTCCAGATCCACCGCCCCGGCGCTGAAGTGCGACACCACTTTGCCAGCATGGTCGATCACCGCCAGATGGTTATTCTCTTGCAGGGTGACCGCAATCTCACCTAAAGCATTGATATCGACAAACTCCGGCTCGGGATCCTCCGGGGCGATCTCGGCAAGCCCGGTCACATCGGCGTAGAGCAGGCTGTTACAGTTCACTTCTCCTGCATCATTGATCTCCACCAGAGCAACAGAGCCACCAGGCATCTGCGGAACACGACCGTCGCCGGCGTCTTCATCGCGCTCGTTCTCAATGGCCACAGCGACGAAACGCCCCTCTGGCGCCGCTGAGGCCACCACACTATCGGGCTGGCCGTTCAAGGGGCAGGAGGCAAGTATTTCACCGCTCTCGATGTCGATGGTGAGCAGTTGCCCGGAAGGCTCGCTATAAGAGACCGAGGTATTCACCCCGGCATAGGCGATATTGCCGAGCACCGTTACTGCGGTGGGCTCGCCACCGACATCAATATTGCCCAGCGGCTGCGGATTAGCGGGGTCGCTAATGTCGATGCGCCCGATCACGCCCAGCGGGCTGTCCGAGTAAACCAGCGTCATACCATCGCCGGAGGCAGCGATAATTTCCGCCGAGGTTTCGCGACTACGATCTTCGCCCTCCGCCATGTTACTGGGGATAGCGAAGCTGGCAATGCGGTTGAAGTGCTTATCCGCCGCGCTGACCGAATGTGAAGCAGCTAGCGTAATAGCAAGCGCCAATAGTGAGGGTGTACGTGTGAATATCATGATGGAGGTTGATTCCTTGCCTGAGCCGAAGAAACATCTGGTTATGTCATTAAACGTGCAGCATCAACTGGACTATCAAACAGCATGACCGTGTCAGGCTTATGACATTCGAACGCAGGTTTTCACAGGAAGTGGTAATAGAGCGGGGGTGCCGAAAGCGCCATGAGGCTTGAGATGTCGTAGAATGAACAAAGCCAGTCAGTGAGTACTGACTGGCTTCTGTGTATCTAATTTGGGTGTCTAGCTAGTGTGGGAGCCTAGCTTTTGTTAAGCGGGCAACAGCGGGTAACTTACTCGTCACCTGCCATCTGCATTTGGCGCTGCATATAGTTCTGGATGCCCACTTTGTCTATCAAACCAAGTTCGGTTTCGATATGGTCGATATGATCTTCTTCGTCGGCGAGCAGGTCACGCAGCATATCGCGGGTGACGTAATCCTTGACGCTTTCGCAGTAGGTGATCGCTTCAATGTAATCGTTGCGACCGTCGTGCTCGATTTTCAGATCGCTTTCGAGCATCTCTTTGACGTTTTCACCGATGTGCAGCTTGCCCAGATCCTGCAGATTAGGGATACCTTCTAGGAACAGGATGCGCTCGATGATCTTGTCAGCGTGCTGCATCTCTTCGATGGACTCATCGTATTCCCATTTGGCGAGGGCTTTCAGGCCCCAATCTTTGTACATTTTGGCGTGCAAAAAGTACTGATTGATCGCAACCAGTTCGTTGCCGAGCGCCTTATTAAGATGCTCAATAACTTTCGTATCACCTTTCATAACGTCACCTTTTCTACTGTAATGCTGATGTTTAATCTAGTTTAGACAATACGATCAAGCAGTTACGTTTGGAGAAGAGTATAGACGCAAATAGCTATACTCTCAGCGTTTCTGAGAGTATAGATAAGATGACTAAAAGTTCAAGCAAATCAGTTATTTGCTAAAGATAACCCTAACAATAGTGATTCGCGTCACACGGCGTAAGCGAGTCCCAGATCGGCCTCTTGGCGTGCTTCCTGAACGGCATCGCGGGTAATTGATTTAGCATAGCACGCGCACTTGCCGCACTGCGTTGCGCAGCCGGTTGCCTCGCGCACTTCTCGCCAGCTGCGCGCTCCGTCGCTAACGTGCTGGCGAATTTGATGGTCGGTTACTCCCTTGCACACGCAAACGTACATGGCGACACCTCATGGAAATCATGAGATGAATGTAAATGATTCGCATACATCTTATCAAGTAGAAATCACTGCTTTTTGCTATCCATTCGTCTTAATAAGCAGGAGCAACAAAATAACGTACTGGCGTAAAAGCATTTTTCGCCACATGCCGACTGAAATTATTTTTTCGGCAAAACCACCGTTTGCGTGTTGGATGCGATATCCGGCCAGCTACGCCGCTGCTGATCGAAAACCACCCACAAGTAGCCCAAACCAAAGGCCAGCAGCGAGAGCCACGCCACCGCGCAGCGGATGAGGCATTGCTTCAGGTTCAGCGAACGGCCATCTGCCGTTTGCACCCGTAGCCGCCACGCCTGCATGCCCAAGGTCATCCCCCCGCGCGACCAGGAAAAAACAAAAAATAGCGTGACGAAAAACACCAGCATGAGGCGCAGGCTCCAAATATCACTGGCCGTAGTGCCAATCTCTTCGGGCTGCTGACCCAGCACATAGCGGAAAAACAGCATATGCACGACGGTCACCGCAATCCAAATCGCGGTGACCAAAAAGCCGTCGTACAGCATGGCGCCCAAACGGCGACCAAGGCCCGCTGGCCATACGCTGTCCAACTGAGTAAAGCGTCGTGTCTCCCTCATTCTTTCTCAGCTCCTGGGTGTTTATTAGCGGTTTTAGGCGCTAATAAGTAGCGCCACTGTGGCGGTATTAACCGTTGCGACGCAGAAAGTAGATCCCGACCCCGGCACATGCCAGTGTCGGCACCAGCACCGCCCAGACGGGCGAGAAGCCAAAAATCGTCGAGGCGGGCGCCAGCAGATCCTGAACGTACTTAAAGCTCAGCCCGGTGACAACGCCGTAAAACACCCGGGTACCGGCAGCCACGGTGCGCAGCGGGCCAAATACAAAGGAGGCGGCAATCAGCACCAGCGACCCCATGGTGAGCGGCATCAGCATCTTCTGCCAAAAATAGAGCAGTGCCTGGTCATTCTGCAGGTTCTGCTCTTCAAGGAACTGGGCATAGGCCCAAAGCTCGCTGGGCGCCTGACTCTCAATTTCGCGCAGCAGCCGCTCTAACTGGGTGGGGGTAAAGGAGGTGTCCCAGCCCATGCTTGCCGTCTGTTCGGACTCGGTGTGGTCGGCAAAAATGCGTGTGGTCGCGACATTTTCCAAGCGCCAGGCATCATCTTCCCAACGGGCGCGCTGAGCGTAAGTGGCTTCGACTAGCTGGCGGTCATCAAAACGGTAGCGGGTTAAATCAAGCACCACATCATCGGCACGAATCGCGCCGAAACGGTAGACGCTGTTGCCCTCGATCTGCCAGCCGCTGCGGCTGGTCAGCATAGCGCCTTCGCCCTGAAGCTTTTCCAGCCGCCACGCCTCGGCATACTGCTCGGTGCGCGGGCTGACATACTCGGCGACTAACAGCACTACAACGACCACCACCAGCACTGGCTTCATCACGCCCCACACAATGCGTGCCAGGGAGCGGCCCGCGGCGCGCATAACGGTGAGCTCATTGCTGGAGGCCATGCTGCCCAAGCCAATCAGTGCGCCAATCAACACCGCCACCGGGGCGTACTGATAGAAACGCCAAGGCGTGCGCATTAGCAGGTAAAGGAGTGCATCAAAGGCGGTATAGCCCGCCTGAACATCGCCTAAATCATCGATATAGGCGATGGTAATATCCAGCCCCAGCAGCACACACTGAACGACGACAATGGCCGCCAGCACGTTGCGGGCAATGTAACGATCAAGACGATCAAGCACCATTAGCGCATCCCCTTACGTTGCGAGTGCCACAGCATTAGCAGGCCCAATCCTAAGAACACTCCGTGTACCGGCCACACCCCCAACGTAGTTGGCCAGGTACCGCTGCCAGTAGCATCGACCACTGCCAGCAGCAGGCTGAGATAGGCGACGTATAAAAATACAGCGGGCAGTAGTTTGCCAAAGCGCCCCTGGCGGGGATTAACCCGGGAGAGCGGCTGCGCCATCAAGGCCAACACAAACACCATTAATGGCAGACCCGCACGCCACTGCCATTGGGCCTGGGCTCGGGGGTTGGGGTCGTTCCATAGTGCAGGCGTGGTGGCATACTCCAAGGAATCGAGCTCCTGCCGATCGCGATTCAACCCCAATCGTAACGTGTAGCGCTCAAAGGTGAGTCGCTCGGCGCTTTTATCGCCCGGCGTCACCCCATAGCGCTCACCGTCATCCAGCACCAGGAAACGGCTGCCGGTTTCGAGGCGAGTTTCCTGATAGCCCGATGCCGCCCGGGTAACGTAGTCGTGAGTGCCTTCGTCGCCGGGCTGGTTCTGCTCGTGCACCAGCACATCCTGCATCTCCGTTCCGTCGCTAGAGAAGCTGCCGATGTAAGCGGTACGACCACCGCCAAACTCTTGAAAGCGCCCTGGGGCCAGTACCGAAACGTCCAGGCGACTACGCTGCTCTTCCAGCGCAGTTTCGGTTTGCAGCGCCCCCAAAGGCGTCAACCAAAGGCTACAGACGCCTACCAACACTGCTACCACGCTGGCGGGCAGCAAGGTCACTTTCAACAGCCGAGTGGGGCTCATCCCGCAAGCGACCATCACGGTGATTTCGCTGTTCATATAGAGCTGCCCGTAAGCGAGCAGAATGCCTAGAAAAAACGACAGCGGTAGGATCAGTTCCATAAAGCCAGGCAGATGAAACATCATCAGGCTGCCCAACATGGTGACAGGGATATCGCCTTCCGCTGCGTCCGAAAAATAGCGGATAAAGCGGCTGCCCATGATCACCAACAGCAGAATGCCAGCAACCGCTGACATGGTGAGTAACACTTCGCGAGTTAGATACCGAAATAAAATCAACGCGCTCTCCGGCTAGACGTGCAGGATGCCATGCAATAAGTGTATGGCTTGGGTACACTAATCAAACTATTCACAGTCCCTTTTCAAAATCAAAAGCAACGGGGCATTATCCCGAATCCCTCGATGCTTGTCTTGTTGGAGCCGTCATGGAATTTTCCGTTCAGACCGCAAACCCAGCCAAAGCTGAAACACCTTGTCTGTTGGTGCCGGTTTTTAAAGGGGGCGACTTACTGCCCACTGTCGCCAAACTGGACGACGCCAGCGAGCGCCTGATCGGCCAATTGCTGGAGCGGGGTGACTTTGACGCCGTACTGGGTAATGTACAGATGGTGCCCTTTGCACCGGGCCTGGGCGCCGAGCGCATACTCCTGATTGGTTTGGGTGAGCGCGAAAAATGCCAGGAAGCGGCCTTTATCAAGGCGCTGGATGCGGCCATGACCGCCCTGGTGAAACTGCCCATCGACGAAGCCAGCGTGATATTTGCCGATGTTCCGTTGACTGACCGTGACCCGGCCTGGAAAGCGCGTAAGGTGATGGAAGCCGTTGAACGGGCGATTTATCGCTTTGATCAGTTCAAATCGTCGCCTGCGCCAGCCCCCAGCCTAGCCAAGCTGACGTTAATCATTAGCGATGCCGATGCTGTTGCGCAGGTGAAGCAGGGGGCGCTAGTGGGCAACGCCATTGGCCAAGGCATCAACTACACCCGCACCCTGGGCAATCTGCCCGCGAACATCTGCACGCCCCGCTATTTAGCCGAGCAGGCGCAGCAGTTGGGGCGCGACTCACAAGGCGCGCTCGAAGTCGATATTCTCGATGAAGAGGCGCTGGAAGCCCTGGGCGCAGGCTCGCTACTATCCGTAGGCCGCGGCAGCAAAGAGCCCACACGCCTGATCGTAATGAAGTACCAGGGCGCTGAAAATGCCGACGAAGCGCCCCATGTCTTGGTCGGCAAAGGCATTACCTTCGATACCGGCGGTATTTCGCTCAAGCCCGGCGAAGGCATGGACGAAATGAAGTTCGACATGTGCGGCGCGGCCAGTGTCTTCGGCACCGTGAAAGCCGTGCTGGCGATCAAACCCAAACTCAACCTGGTGTTTATCGTCGCAGCCGCGGAAAATATGCCCGACGGCCACGCCACCAAGCCCGGCGATATCATCAAAACCCTCAAAGGCCTCACCGTCGAAGTGCTGAATACCGACGCAGAGGGCCGCCTGGTGCTGTGCGATGCGCTGACCTACGCCGAGCGCTTTACCCCCGCAAGCGTGGTCGATATTGCCACCCTCACCGGCGCGGTGATTGTTGGTTTGGGCCACCACGCCACCGGCCTGCTCTCCAACGACGATGACCTAGCGCTTGATCTATTAGACGCAGGTGAAGGGGCTTGGGATCGCGCCTGGCACCTGCCACTGTGGGATGAGTATCAAGAGCAGCTTGAGTCCAACTTTGCCGACCTGGCCAATATTGGTGGCCGCCCCGCGGGCACGATTACCGCTGCGTGCTTCTTGTCACGCTTTGCCGACCACTTCCCCTGGGCGCACCTGGATATTGCCGGTACCGCCTGGCACTCCGGCAAGCAAAAAGGCGCTACCGGGCGCCCCGTTGGGCTGTTAACCCAGTATCTGCTTGACCGTGAAGCAGACGCCCAAGTAGAAAATAGCGACGTCTAACAACACAATCAGGCAATCAACGGTTGCCTTTATTTGACGCAACCGTTACACCTAAACCCATTAGCGTGTGCCTTATCTCAAGGCACACGCTACACCCACTTTAACGCTTATATTACGACGCCTATATTTGCCCTTCAGGGCTTGGATCAAGTAGAGAGAACATGCCGTGCCCACTAACTTTGAGATTTTGCCATCCAACCAGCCGATAGCCGATGAGATCCGTGACAACATTCTCAAAAACCCCGGCTTTGGCAAACACTTTACCGATCACATGGCCCATGTGCGCTGGACGGTTGACGCCGACTGGCACGGCCATCAGGTGCGTCCCTACGGCCCGCTAACCCTCGACCCGGCTGCTTCTGTACTGCATTACGGCCAGGAAATTTTTGAAGGCATTAAAGCCTATCGCCATGCCGATGGCTCGATCTGGACATTCCGCCCGGAGAAAAACGCCGAGCGCTTCCGCCGCAGTGCCCGCCGGTTAGCGCTGCCGGAACTTTCCGATGAAGACTTCATTGGCTCGCTAAAAGCGCTGCTAGCGCAAGACCAAGCCTGGGTGCCTACACCGGCTAACGCTTCTGATGAGTGCAGCCTCTATCTGCGCCCGTTTATGATCGCTTCAGAAGCCTTCTTAGGCGTTCGCCCCGCCCACGAGGTCGACTACTACGTGATCGCCTCCCCCGCTGCGGCGTACTTTAAAGGCGGCATTGCACCGGTATCGATCTGGCTCTCTTCTAACTACAAGCGCGCGGCCCCCGGCGGCACCGGCTTTGCCAAATGTGGCGGCAACTACGCTGCTTCATTGGCCGCGCAGAAAGAGGCCGAAGCCCACCAGTGTGGTCAGGTCGCGTTCCTGGATGCCGCTGAAAACAAGTGGGTGGAAGAGCTGGGCGGCATGAACTTGTTCTTCGTCTTCAAAGATGGCCGTTTGGTCACCCCACGCCTAACCGACACTATTCTGGAAGGCGTGACCCGCAACTCGGTACTGACGCTGGCCAAGGATGAAGGCCTAACGCCGGAAGAGCGCCCGATCAGCATTGACGAGTGGCGTGAAGGCGCGGCGTCCGGCGAGATCACCGAAGTATTTGCCTGCGGTACCGCTGCAGTCATTACCCCGGTGGGCGAACTGGTTTCCGAAAACGAGCGTATCAAGCTAGCCGCCGGTGGCAACAATGAGATCGCCATGCGCATTCGTACCAAGCTGCTCGACCTGCAGTACGGTCGCAGCGAAGATAAGTACGGCTGGCTAACCCAGCTGGTTTAAGCGGTTTTAAAACCAACGCTTATCTTTTCAGCACCGCCGCACTCATGCGGCGGTGCTGTTTGTCATCGACGTATCTGCAATCGTTTTACCTGGAACCGCTATGGCGCGCATTGATTTCTACATTCTGCCCGATACCACCCTGGAAGCGCGCTTGCAGTTTGCCTGCAAACTGGCCGAGACCATCTGGCGCAAAGGCTACCGCCTGCACCTACACTGCGAAGATAAAGCCCTCGCCGAGCAGGCCGATAGCGCGCTGTGGAATTTTCGCCCGGACGCCTATTTACCCCATGCCCTGGAGGATAGCGAGATGGCCACCAGCGTACCGATCACGCTAGGTTGGCAGCAGTTACCGGTGCCCACGGAAGAGACCGCACTGCTTAATCTACACCCCGAAATACCCGAAGGCGTAGAGCGCTACGCGCGAATTGCCGAGATCATTAATCAGCATCAACAAGTGCTGGTCGCCAAACGCGCCTGCTGGCAGCGCTATAAAGAAATGGGCCATGAGGTTGTGCCGCATAAGCTCGGTTAACTCATTATTTAACAACAATAACGCAACGAACGAGAGTGCCGATGCTGTCCCACGCCATTTTAGCCCGTACCCCATTGGCCGTTATCGTTATCGCCCAGCTGTTCGGCACCTCGCTGTGGTTTAGCGTTAACGGTGTTGGCTTGGCGCTGCAGGAGGCCGTGGGCCTTAGCGAAAGTGACTTGGGCCTGCTCACCATCGCCGTTCAGGCCGGGTTTATTAGTGGCACGCTGCTGATCGCTACTACTGGCCTGGCTGACCGCATTCGCGCCAGCCACCTGTTTGCGATTTCTGCCGTTCTCGGCGCACTGATCAACGCCGCCTTTATCGGCGTGGCCGAGAGCGTAACGCTCGCCGCTGTTGCACGCTTTGCAACCGGGCTCTGCCTGGCGGGCATCTACCCACTGGGTATGAAACTGGTAGTGAGTTGGACACCCAGCCACGCCGGGGCGGCGTTGGGCTGGCTGGTGGGCATGCTCACCCTGGGCATTGCCTCCCCGCATCTGCTACGCGGTTTAACGCTGAATTTACCCTGGCAGTGGCCGCTGCTGCTGGCGTCACTGCTGGCGCTGGTCGCGGCGCTAGTGATTTTCAAGCTAGGCGTTGGCCCCCACCTCCCAGCCACCGCCAAAAGCGGGCGCCCCTGGGCGGGGTTAGCGGCGTTCAGGCAGCCCCGCTTTCGTGCCGCCGCACTGGGCTATTTTGGCCACTGCTGGGAACTGTATGCGCTGTGGGCGCTGGTGCCGTTTCTGGTCGCCCGGGAGCTGGAGCGCTTGGGCGCTTCAAGCAGCGCTCAACCGTGGCTAAGTTTTGCGGTGATCGCGTTGGGCCTGCCGGGCTGCGTGCTGGCGGGCAAATGGAGCCGCCAGATTGGCAGCGATCGAGTAGCCTGCGTGGCATTGGCCACCTCCGGTGCGCTCTGTTTGGTTTATCCCCTGCTGGGCAGCGCCTCGCCCTGGCTGCTGCTGACACTTCTCGGCTTATGGGGCGTCAGCGTGATTGCCGACTCTGCGCAATTTTCTGCGCTGGCCAGCGCCACGGCTCCACCCGAGCGGCTAGGGGCGGCGCTGGCGATGATGAATGCGATCGGCTTTGGGCTGACCATTCCCTCCATCGCACTGGTCACCTCACTGTGGTCGAGCCAGTCGCTGGCGGTCATTTGGTGGCTGCTGCCGGGCCCCATTCTTGGGTTAATTGCCATGCGCGGATTTTCTGCCCATACGGTCAGTGTCGATAATCGAGCATGAGTAGCCCCTGACGATCAAGGCGCTATCGCGGTATACTCTTGCACTATATATTTTCAAACTTTGCACATTTCTCGCCAGCCGTGAGCCAACTCTCCATGGAAAAGACCTACCAACCTGAACAGATCGAAACCCGCTGGTACGAGCGCTGGGAAGCCGACAACCGTTTTGCTCCCTCCGGCCAGGGCACGCCTTTTTCGATCATGATTCCACCGCCCAATGTGACCGGCAGCCTGCACATGGGCCACGCGTTCCAGGACACCATTATGGATACCCTGACGCGCTGGAAGCGGATGCAGGGTAACAACACCCTGTGGCAGGTAGGCACCGACCACGCCGGTATCGCCACGCAGATGCTGGTGGAGCGCAAGATTGCGGCTGAAGAGGGCAAGACCCGCCACGACCTCGGCCGTGAAGCGTTTATCGACAAGGTGTGGGAGTGGAAACACGAGTCCGGCGGCCATATCACCCGCCAACTGCGCCGCATGGGCGCTAGCGTCGACTGGTCTCGCGAACGCTTCACCATGGATGACGGCTTCTACAAAGCGGTTCAGGAAGTGTTTGTGCGTCTGCACGAAGAGAAGCTGATTTATCGTGGCAAGCGTTTGGTCAACTGGGATCCCACGCTGCACACCGCCATTTCCGATCTGGAAGTGGAAAACAAAGAGCAGCAAGGCAGCTTCTGGCACTTCCGCTACCCGCTCGCAGATGGTGTCAAAACCAATGACGGCAAGGATTATCTGGTCGTGGCCACCACCCGCCCGGAAACCCTGCTGGGCGATACCGGTGTGGCAGTTAACCCGGAAGACGAGCGTTACGCATCACTGGTCGGCAAATTTATCGAACTGCCGCTGGTCGGCCGCCGCATCCCGGTGGTCGCCGACGAGCACGCCGATATGGAGAAAGGCTCCGGCTGTGTGAAGATCACCCCCGCCCACGACTTCAACGACTACGAAGTCGGCAAGCGCCAGAACCATCTGCTGATCAACGTCTTCTCCAAAAACGCGACGATTCTTGAGCAAGCCGAGATCTTCGATCTTAAAGGCCAGCCCCAGCCGGACGAAGATGCCAGCCTGCCCGCCAAATATGCAGGGCTAGACCGCTTTGAGGCACGTAAGCAGATCGTTGCCGATATGGATGCCCTGGGCCTGCTGGAGCAGGTCGAAGCCGTCAACAATACCCTTCCCTATGGCGACCGTTCCGGCGATGTCATTGAGCCGCTGCTCACCGACCAGTGGTTTGTAGCCGTGGAGTCCCTCGCCAAGCCTGCTATCGAAGCGGTGGAAAATGGCGATATCCAGTTCGTGCCCAAGAACTACGAGAACATGTACTTCGCCTGGATGCGCGACCTGCAGGACTGGTGTATCTCCCGGCAGCTGTGGTGGGGCCACCGCATCCCGGCCTGGTACGACGAGGAAGGCAATGTCTACGTTGCCCGTACGGAGATTGAAGCTCGCCAGAAGCATGAGCTCGGCCCCGACGTAACCTTGACGCAAGATGAAGACGTACTCGATACCTGGTTCAGCTCGGGCCTGTGGACGTTCGGCACCCTCGGCTGGCCGGAAGAGACGCCAGAGCTTGCGACCTTTCACCCTTCCAGCGTTCTAGTGACCGGTTTTGACATCATCTTCTTCTGGGTTGCCCGGATGATCATGATGACGCTGAAGTTCACCAAGCAAGTGCCGTTCAAGACGGTTTACGTGCACGGCTTGGTGCGCGATGGCCAAGGACAGAAGATGTCCAAGTCCAAAGGCAACGTACTCGACCCCATCGACCTGATCGACGGCATTACGCTGGAGGAGCTGCTCGAAAAGCGCACCGGCAATATGATGCAGCCGAAACAGGCCAAGGCGATTGCCAAAGCCACCAAAGAGGAGTTTAAAGACGGCATTGAAGCCCACGGCACCGATGCGCTGCGCTTTACGTTTCTCTCCCAGGCCACGACCGGGCGTGATATCAAGTTTGATATGAGCCGCCTGGATGGCTACCGCAACTTCTGCAACAAGCTGTGGAACGCCTCGCGCTACGTGTTGATGAACGCCGAAGGCGAAGACTGCGGCACTGGTGGTGAAGAGGTTGAGCTCTCTCTGGCCGACCGCTGGATTATCTCGCAGCTGCAGAAAACCGAAGCCCAGGTCACCAGGGCGATGGAGGAGTATCGCTTCGACCACGCCTCCCAAGCGCTTTATGAGTTCGTTTGGAATGAGTACTGCGACTGGTACCTGGAGCTCTCCAAGCCTGTTTTATGGGATGAAAATGCCACGGCAGAGGCGAAGCGCGGAACACGCCGCACGCTGGTGCGCGTACTCGAAGCGATTCTTCGCCTTGCCCACCCGATGATGCCTTATATCACCGAAGAGATCTGGCAGCGCGTCTCGCCGTTGGCAGGCGTGTATATGGGGGAAAATGCGTCGATCATGCTGCAAGCCTGGCCTGAAGCCGACGAGAGCAAAATCGACGACCAGGCCAGCCTGGATATCGAGTGGTTGAAAGGCGTTATCATCGCCGTGCGTAATATCCGCGCCGAAATGAACATCGCTCCCGGCAAACCGCTCGACGTGCTGCTTGCCAAAGGCAAGCCTGAAGACGCCGAGCGCCTGGAGAGCAACCGTCGCTTCCTGTCTAAACTCGCCAAGCTGGAAAGCGTTACCTGGCTTGAAAACCCAGACGACGCCCCGCTCTCAGCCACGCAGTTGGTGGGTGATATGGAAGTGCTGGTGCCGATGGCAGATCTGATCGACAAAGACGCCGAAATCGCCCGCCTCAGCAAAGAGATCGAGAAGCAGGACAAACTCATCGGCGGCATCGAGAAAAAACTCGGCAACGACGGCTTTATCGCCAAAGCCCCGGTAGCAGTGGTGGATAAAGAGCGCGGCAAGCTGGCCGAATTCCAAGCCACCAGGCAGTTGCTGGAAGAACAAAAGGCGAAGATTGAAGCGTTGTAAGGCTGGTTAGTAGGCAGTAAGTAGTTAAAACAAAAACGGCACCCGAGTGAACTGCACCCCAAAAGTTGGACGCTCATCCAACGATTGGGGTGTTTTTCATGACGAAACATAA
>NZ_JPUA01000020.1 GCF_002211105.1 Halomonas campaniensis
AGAGTAGGTCATCGTCAGGCACTTATTTAACGAAGAACCCAGCCATCCGGCTGGGTTTTTTGTTTGCGCACAGAAAAACACCTCGCTCTTACCAATCGATAGGTTGGCCATTCCAATCCCAAAAGGTACCGCTATCATCAGGCGTTCGCTGGGCGATAACTGACAGCAACTGCTCTGCTACAAAGGTGGGCGTGAACAACTTCTCGTGAGGAACCCTTGCTTGAAAGGGTTTGGAGAGTGCCGTGTCGGTGGTGCCTGGATGCAGGCATAGCACGGTGGATTGCTTATTAAGCCGCCTGAGTTCAATGGACGCTGTCTTAAACAGCATATTATGCGCTGCTTTGCTGGCACGATAGCTGTACCAGCCTCCTAGTTGATTATCTTCGATTGAGCCAACGCGAGCGGAAAGGCTGGCAATCACTGCAGGGTGTGTTCCTTTGAAAGAGTCTTTCAGTGCCGCTAGCAGTAAGATTGGCACAAAGGCATTGATGTTCATTGTGTGCGCTAGGTTTTCGACGCTAAGCTGATCAAGGCGCTTTTCGGGGAAGAGTTGTTGTGTGTCATCATGAAGTATGCCGATGGCATTAAAAAAGAAGTGAATTGGCTGGGTGGCTAACTCTTTCTTAAGTGCATGCCTATCCTGCTCTTGGGAGACATCGAGCATTAGGTGAGTAAGGCGGGAGTGGTCAATCCGTGATGGTTGGCGGCTTACCGCAATGATGTGGCCGACATGAGAGGAAGAGAGTAACTGCTGAATAATGGCAGAGCCTATCCCCCCAGATGCGCCGATGACCAACGCTGTAAAATGATGAGGCAGTAAACTGAACATGAGAAGCCTTTGCAATCCTGCTAGTGAAGGCTTTCATTGAAACGCTATGGTGGCGTCTTGTCGAGGGAGGTCAGGCGGATGCGTTGATTCTGCCCGGCTGGGCACTATTACGACCATCCGGCTTGTAGAGTGTTTTTTCTGCGATTTGCCGAATGTAGTCAAGCATCGCCTGATTATGCTTCATTCGAACAGATAGCATCTGGCCCGTTAACTCATTCATACGCGAAGCTCGCTCACTCTTTTCTAGTAAGCTATCCCAGGCTGTCAGGCAGTCGGCATCGCGGGCTGCCGCTTTGGCGCCGTCAGCGCCTTCGGCATAGCCAAGACGTTTTTGTACATTGCGGCGCACAATCTCTATGCGCTCTAATTCAGCCAGTAGCGATTGCTTATCTAATGCGACTTTTGATAGTGCATCACCGTCAATGTCACCTTGCGTCAATAAATTTTGCTCGCTGGACAACAGCGAAATTAATTCATCAAGTCGCTGCTGTTGATCGGTCAGCAAGGATGCAAGGCTCATTTAAAGCGTCTCCTTAAAAATCTTTAAGATTTGCAATGAGGCCCTCGGCGATGCGATCAGCACTCATTTCCAGGCGGCCCTCACGAATAGCGTCACGGATTTCTTCAACTTTGGCGCTATCGATATCCTGAGAATCATCGATACTTGTTTGGCTCAATTGAGTCGATTCGCGCGTTGTACCGCCGGGCGTTGCCGGAGTCACGCTATTAGCCTTTTGCGTTTCATCGCGCTGCTGGGCTTGGTTAGAGCGTAACAGCGAATTAATGTTATCAATATTCACGTCGTCTGCCTCATCGTCAGCGTCGATGCGCTTTGCGTTTAGTGTAGCTTGTATGAAGATAACTATCGGCTGGGCTGAGTATAACTTTAGGTGGTAAGTTAAAAATCCACCACTAAAGTACCCCGGTCAGTGACGCGGGCAGTCAGAATTTCCCGTGAACCAAAACGAACCCTGACCCGCTCACCAAGCGCGCCATTTTCAAGCGCTTCGCCTTCGCGTGAAACGCGGAAAGCAGAACCCTGAGCTATGACAGTAACGCGCTGCCCGCGTTCAACTAAGTGAGGCGCTTGTAAATAATGGGCTAAAAAGGCGCTGCCACTGCGAATGGGGCGCTGAGCTATTTTTCCCACAATATCTTCTTCAGCAGTGAGGGCCTGAGCTGACAGGTCACCAAGATTGCCACCGCGTTCGCTTAGCATGTTTGAGGTGATCAGTGCGCCCCGTTCAATATCTCTAGCGGCCACCATGTAATTGCCGATGACATCAATTTGGGCCTGCAAGTAGCGGACTTGCCGACTGTTTTCACCGCAACGTACTCCAACGGAAACGCGACCCAAGGGGGCTTGATTGGCATTGGGTAAAAAAGGCTCCGGTTGGACGCACTCCGGTAAATGTGGGGACGGTGGGCGTAAGTCAATCACAACTTCTTCGCCTAAAGCCCGGGTCTCCTCGTATAAAAACTGATGCACTTTTTGAAGAAGGTTGTCGTCATCAGCCTGAGCGTTGGCTAACGCAGTGATACTTAGGATTACCAACAAGACAATCACTTGCCAGTAGCGAAGCGTGCTTGGCTTAGTAAAGCGCTGTCGTAGCATGGGGAGTCACTTGCTTGGGAGCTTAGAAAGGAGGGGCATAAGAAGAGGATTCATGGCCCAGTGTAGCGAAAAGGTAGCAGCCGTATCACGCGAAATGCTGGCAGAAACGCCAGCTGTTCCATGCTTTAGGCTGACAGTTCCAAACGTATTCTTCATCATCAACAAAATCCATTTTATTTTATGCCTCAAGCGAGGGTCGGCATGATTGATCAACTGGAATCTGCCTTTAATTTTCATCAGCAAGCAGTGAGTCTACGCCAAGCACGCCACGACGTATTGGCCGCTAACATTGCCAATGCCGATACGCCTAACTATAAAGCGCGCGACATCGATTTTGCTAGTGAGTTGAAAAAAGCAGTAGACGGTACTCAGAGTGCCTCTAGCAATACCGGCGGCGGTCTAACATTGGCGCGTACCGCTGAGAATCATATTGCTGGAGAAGGCCCCGCATGGCGTGGAGCGGGTAGCACCGATTTACTTTACCGTATCCCCGACCAGCCTAGTTTGGATGGCAATACGGTTGATATGGATCGTGAACGCACGCAGTTTGCCGATAACGCTGTTCGTTATCAAGCCGGTCTCACGATGCTCAATAGGCGTATCCAGGGACTGAAAAATGCCATGCAGCCCGAATAATCCAGGCCAAATTAGTCAGGAGTTAACCAACAATGTCGATGTTCTCTACGTTTGATATTGCCAGTTCGGCAATGAGCGCCCAGTCCCAGCGAATGAATGTCACCGCTAGCAACCTGGCCAATGCCGACAGTATCGCCGGGCCGGATGGTGAAACCTATCGAGCGAAACAGGTGATGTTTGAGACTCAGGCGCAAAGTAATCGCTACGGCGTTGGCGGTGTGCGTGTCACCGAAGTAGTAGAAGACGACTCGCCTCTGCGCATGGAGTACATGCCCAATCACCCAGCGGCAGATGAAGAGGGCTATGTAGCAAAGCCCAATGTTGAGCCCGTGCATGAAATGGTCAATATGATTTCTGCCTCGCGCTCCTACCAAGCCAACGTTGAAGTCTTTAATACCAGTAAGCAGATGCTGATACAGACGCTGTCGCTGGGAGAGGGGTAAACCATGAATGTTGATACGAGTGTATTGAATAACATCAATGGCGGCGGGTCTAACGTCCTCTCCGCCCGACAGTCCGATGAGCTGCGTGAAAGCTTTATGACGCTGCTGATTACGCAATTGCAGAACCAGGATCCGCTCAATCCGATGGAAAATTCGGAGATGACTTCTCAGTTAGCTCAAATTAACACGGTTAGTGGCATTGAAGAACTGAATAGCACGCTAGAAGGTATTACCAGTCAAATGGATGCCAATCAGGCACTGCAGGCGAGTGGCCTAATTGGCAAAGGCGTCATGGTGCCCGGTAAGGATGTGCTGGTAGAGCAAGATAGCGAAGGGAATACGTATACAACACCCTTTGGCATAGAATTGGCCCAGCCGGCGAAGAGCGTTAAAGCCACGATTGTTGGTCAAGGTGGCCAAGTGATCAGACAGCTTGATTTGAAATCTCTGGACTCGGGCGTTCATTCTTTCGATTGGGGTGGTGAAAATGACCAAGGCGACGCGGTTGCCAGTGGCCGATATTCGGTTCAGATAGAGGCGACCGACGCTGAAGGTGAAAAAATTGAATCCACGGCCTTGCAGTACGCGGTGGTTAATCGGGTAACGCCGAATGATGGCAGTGGCAGTGTCCGGCTGGATCTAGGCGCTATCTATGGCCAAGTCAACCTAAACGACGTTAAACAAATTCTATAACTCGGATATTTGAGGATCTACTATGTCATTTACTACTGCTCTGTCTGGTATTAACGCACAGTCAGAAAAGCTTAACTCTGCAGGCAATAATATCGCCAACTCACAAACCGTGGGTTACAAAAGTTCAAGCGTTCGTTTTGCCGACGTATTCGCTAATTCTCAAGGAATTGGTGTCAAGGTATCCGATACTCGTCAAAACTTCTCACAAGGTAGTATCGAAAGCACAAACCGCAATCTCGACTTAGCTATTTCTGGAAGTGGTTTCTATCGTATGGAACAGTCTTCAGGTGAAGTAGCCTACTCAAGAAATGGTGAGTTCAGCTTGGCTGCTAATGGCGATATTGTTAATGCGCAAGGCGCCAGACTGATGGGATACGGTCTGGATACCCAGATTACTGAAGATACGGCCGAGCAGTTAGCATTTCCTTTTTCTGACGTGTTAGCGGGAAGTGATCCGGTTCCTTTGAATGTTGCTGCGAATGACATACCAGCGAGGGCTACCTCAGAAGCTAACATCCTTCTTAATCTGGACGCCACGACTGTTCAAGGACAGGGTTTAAGCACTGTCGAATTAAATGATGGAACTGAATTGCCGTACCACTTTTCAAACAGTTTTACGGCTTATGATTCGTTAGGTAATGCGATAAACGTGTCGACTTATTTTGAGAGGGGTGCAAACAATCAGTGGAATGCGACAGCGGTTACCGAAGGTGTAGAAAGAGGCACTTTCACACTTGACTTTACTACTAGCGGGCGATTGCTAACAGATGCTGATGGTAACGTAACCGGAGTAAATGGAGGCGATGATAGCGCTACAATTACTTTCCCAGGCGGTACTGACGCGGAAGACGTTTCATTTGATTTAATGTTTGATGGAAGCACTCAGTTTGCAGACATCTCTTCGCGGAGAGAGTTTAATCAAAATGGTTACACATCAGGCGCTTTAGTGGGTGTCGAAGTGCTTGCGGATGGTACCGTAATGCGTAACTTCTCTAATGAGCAATCTCGTCCTGCAGGTCAGATTGTATTAGATACTTTTCGCAATGAAGAGGGGCTGAGACCGTTAGGCAACAACCTGTGGGCAGCAACGAATAGTTCAGGTGTAGCTAACACGGGTGCGCCCGGCTCTGGACAGTATGGTCAAATTGAGTCAGGTGCTGTCGAAGCTTCTAATGTGGATTTGGCCAAAGAGCTTGTGGATATGATTGTCTCGCAACGTGCTTACCAGGCAAACTCCAACACCATCAGTACCCAGGATGAGCTCCTGCAGACCGTTATTAATCTTTAATGATCGGTCATATTTGTAAGGAGTAAGTGCAGTGGATCGAATGCTCTATACCGCCATGAGTGGCGCCAAGAACAGTATGGATCAGCAGTCGGTGGTAAGTAATAACCTATCGAATGTAACCACTACTGGTTTTCGCGCCCAGTTGCAGGCGGCTCGCTCCGTGCCTGTGCAGGGAGAGGCGTTGCTGGCCACCCGAAACTCAGCGGTGACTACCACGCCTGGCAGTGATTTTTCTCAGGGGCCCGTTGAATATACGGGCCGCACCCTTGATGTCGCGATGCAGGACGACGCGTGGATGGCGGTGCAGGCTAATGACGGTACTGAAACCTATACACGGCGTGGCGATCTGCAGGTAGACAGTGACGGGGTACTGCTAAGCGTAGGGCGACCGGTAATGGGCGAAGGTGGTCCCATTGCCATACCGCAAGGGGCGCAGGTATCAATTGGTGCCGACGGGACGATTAGTGCCATTCCCGAAGGTGTAGGGCCGGAAGCCCTCGTCGAGGTAGGGCGTATTAAACTGGTGACGCCTGACGCTGGCGCCTTAACACGTGGCGAAGATGGCCTTTTTCGCGCCCCCCCTAATGAGGAGGGTGAGCCAGGCGCCTTGCCCGCCGACGAAAACGCCAAGTTGGTGAGTGGCGCCCTGGAGGGCAGTAATGTCAGCGCTGTCGATGCCATGGTCTCCATGATTGATGTGGCCCGTCGCTATGATATGCAGATGAAAGTGCTGAGCACGGCTGACGAAAATGCTCAGCGCGCCAACGGCATTTTATCTATCCAAGGTTGATGTTGACCATTTAGAGCTGATGTAAGTCAGTCGGTCAAGGGAGCATAATTATGATTAAGTCGTTATGGACAGCTAAAACGGGTTTGGAGTCTCAGCAGACCAAGCTCGATGTAATTTCAAATAACCTGGCTAACGTTAGCACCAATGGCTTCAAACGCTCACGCCCAGTGTTTGAAGACTTGCTGTATCAGAACATGCGGCAGCCCGGCGCGCAGAACAATATCCAGGATCGTCTGCCCTCCGGCATGCAGGTGGGAACCGGCGTGCGTGCCGTGGCCACTGAGCGTCTGCATACCCAAGGTGGGCTAGAACAGACTGAAAACTCACGCGATTTGGCGATTAACGGCGAAGGCTTCTTTCAGGTATTAATGCCAGACGGTACGACTGCTTACACCCGCGACGGTAGCTTTCAGCTCAATGAGAATGGCCAAATGGTAACGGCCAATGGCTACCCTGTTGAACCTGCCATTTTCTTACCAGCTAATTCGCTGTCAGTTAATGTTGGTGAAGATGGCACGGTGAGTGTACGCCAGCCGGGCGTTGCAATTGATAATGAGGTGGGGCAAATCACAGTCAGTACCTTTATTAATCCTGCAGGCCTACAAAGTATCGGCGGCAATCTTTACCTGGAGACGGGAGCTTCCGGGGCACCCAATGAGAATATGCCGGGCATGAATGGCGCAGGCCGCCTATTCCAAGGTTATGTCGAAACGTCCAACGTCAACGTCGTTGAGGAGATGGTCAATATGATTCAGACCCAGCGTGCCTATGAAATCAATAGCAAAGCGGTGTCCACCAGCGATGAAATGTTGGCACGCTTAAGCCAGCTGTAACGGTTGCTACTCACCGGGCTTACTTTATAGGTTGCGTTATGCTGGAGTTGCACCACATGTCACGTCGTATTGCGCTAGCGGGGCTGGTGCTTTTAATGCTAGTTGTTGCCGGGTGCGCTCAGATTCCCAGAGCATCGGTTGTGGGTGAACAAGAGCAGATCAGCATTTTGGATCGCCCGCCCCCCATCCCCAATGGCTCTATTTATCAAGCTAGGCAAGGTTATCAGCCGCTCTTTGAAGATCGCAGGCCGCGTGCCATTGGCGATATTCTGACCATTGTGCTGGATGAAGAAGTCAGTGCCAGTAAAAACTCGCAATCCAATGCGGGGCGCAGCGGCAGCGCCAGTCTGGAACTAGCACAGCTGCCTGATGTTCTGGATACGCTTGCAGAGTATGGCTTTGATGTTTCAGGTGAAAACGACTTTACCGGTAGCGGTGGGTCGCAGGCCAATAACTCCTTTACCGGTACCATCACGGTATCAGTATTAGAGGTGATGAATAACGGCAACTTACGTGTGCGTGGTGAAAAGCAAATTGCCATTAATCAGGGCACCGAGTTCATTCGTTTTTCTGGTGTGGTTAACCCTCGTACGATTACCGCTCAGAACTCAGTCCCTTCCACACAGGTGGCGGATGCGCGTATTGAGTATGTGGGTGACGGTTATATTAACGAAGCGCAGCACATGGGCTGGCTACAACGTTTCTTCTTAAACGTCTCACCCTTCTAACGTTAGGGGAAGCTACTAATGGCAGAGCTGCCAATGACAGGTCACCCAATGAAAGAGCGTCAGTGCGCTATAGCGATGCGGTTTAATCGTTTGTGGGTAAATGGTTGTCGAACAATGAATGCTTGGGCTGTCCAACTGGGCGCCATAGTGCTAATAGCTCTATTCTCATTACCTGCCCAGGCGGAAAGCGTTCGTGAGTTGGCAAGCTTTGCCGGTGTCCGCGATAACCAACTGGTAGGCTACGGTCTAGTGGTTGGTCTGGACAGTACCGGTGACCAAACGACCCAAGCACCGTTTACTAGCCAAAGCCTGACCAACATGCTCTCTCAACTGGGGGTAACCGTCCCATCTGGTACGAACTTACAATTACGCAATGTGGCAGCGGTGATGGTGACAGCTGACCTACCGCCGTTCTCAAGACCGGGGCAGCGCTTAGATATCGTAGTTTCATCAATTGCTAACGCACGCAGCCTGCGTGGCGGCACACTTCTAATGACCCCTTTAAAAGGTGCTGATGGTGATACCTATGCCATTGCCCAGGGCAACATGCTGGTAGGTGGCGCTGGCGCACAAGCGGGAGGCAGCAGTGTTCAGATCAACCAGCAGGCATCAGGGCGTATCCCCAATGGTGCGCTGGTTGAAAGAGAAGTGCCGCTTAACCTTGGGGGTAACGGCGGCATGCTTGAATTACAGCTCAACGACTCTGACTTTGGCACCGTTCAGCGTATGGTAACGGCGATTAATACCGAGTTTGGCCAG
Source organism: Halomonas campaniensis (assembly GCF_002211105.1). Classification (GTDB taxonomy): domain Bacteria; phylum Pseudomonadota; class Gammaproteobacteria; order Pseudomonadales; family Halomonadaceae; genus Vreelandella; species Vreelandella campaniensis_A. The sequence continues at coordinate 8,615 of NZ_JPUA01000020.1, forward strand.
TCGGTAGCCTATGCACGTAATGGTCGGGTAATCGCTCTGGATGGGCCTAATGATGACAATGCCAGGGTCAATTTTATGGCCCGTGTCGAGAATGTTCAGGTAACGCCTACGGAAGCGCCAGCCCGTGTTGTGCTGAATTCACGTACCGGGTCGGTGGTAATGAACAGCGCCGTCACGTTACGAGAGGCGGCGGTAGCCCACGGCAGCTTGTCGATCATGATTGATACCCAGTTTGGTGTTAGCCAGCCTAACCCTTTTGGAGAGGGTGAGACGGTCGTGGTACCCGACGCGGATATCGATATTGAGCAGCAAGAGGCTTATCTACAAATCGTAGAGGGCGCGCAGCTCAACGAAGTGGTCAATGCTTTGAATGCCTTAGGCGCGACCCCTCAAGACTTGATGTCGATTCTGGAAGCATTAAAAGCGTCGGGTTCACTACGTGCTGAGCTGGAGGTTATTTAATGAGTGCGAGTGATATGAGCAGCCAGTTCGCCCTGGATATGAATGGTTTTCAGCGTCTTCAGCATACAGCTCGCGTCGACCCTGAGTCGGGTGTAAATGGCGCAGCTCAGCAGTTTGAGGCGCTTTTTATTCAAATGATGATGAAAAGTATGCGTGATGCGACACCCAGTTCACAGCTGATGAACAGCAGCGCGACGGATACCTATCAATCGATGCTGGATCAACAGTGGTCACAGGTGATGGCTTCGCGTGGAATGGGCCTAGCCGATGTGCTTGTTGAACAGCTGGAACGCCAAGGTGCCATCTCAAAAGCGCAGCCCAATGCCGATCAAGAGTTACAAGCATTGATAGCTGGCATCCCCCGTGGCGCTCCGCGTGTGCTTGACGATTCATACGCAGCTAACGCTGATACTAATGGAACCACTAATACACAGGGCAACGGTCAATTCCTAGCCGAGCTGGAGGCTATTCGCCAAGGCGCGAAGAGGGGGGCGGTAGATGAGCCCACGCTAACCCAGCAAGTGCAACATGGTTCAGGGCATGTCAGTCAATTTATGCAAACGCTAGCAGCCCCTGCCCAGGCGGCCAGTGCGACTACCGGAGTGCCTGCTGAATTAATTCTAGCCCAGGCAGCGCTGGAAACAGGCTGGGGGCGGCACGAAATTACTACTCGTAATGGCAACAATAGTCACAATCTGTTTGGTATCAAAGCCGGCAGTCACTGGAAGGGCGAAACCACTGATATCGTGACTCACGAATATATCAATGGGCGGCGGACGCAGGTGGTGGATACTTTCCGTGTCTACGACTCGTTCGAACACGCCTTTACTGACTATGCCAGCCTAATCGGCAATAACCCTCGCTATGCCAGTGTGGTGCAGGCACCTACCGCGGAACAGGCGGCGAGAGAGCTGCAGCGCGGTGGGTATGCGACTGACCCACGCTATGCTGACAAATTGGTCGCGGTGATGAATACCATGGGCCCACTTAACGCAGCCGGCAGCTTCTTAGCCGATTCTCGCTAATCCTATCCTCAAGTTTTTCTGCGCAGTGCCGATACTTAAAAAATAGATAGGTACCGGCCTAAGGAATTGAACCATGAGCATGTTTTCTATCGGCTTAAGCGGCCTCAATGCGGCGCAGAATGCCCTCAACACAGTTAGCAATAATGTTAGCAATATCAATACGCCTGGCTATAACCGTGAGATTACACAGTTAGGCCAGGGAGGCATTGGTGGGGGAGTTCGTGTTAATGATATCGAGCGTCAGTTTAATACGTATGTAGCTGACCAGTTAAATAGTGCCAAAACACAATCGAGTGCCTTATCGACTTATTATAGTCAAGTGACGCAAATCGATAATCTACTGGCAGACCGTGAAGCCGGTTTAGCTCCTCTGATGCAGAATTTTTTCTCTTCATTAGAAGACCTGGCGGCCTCACCCTCTGACCCAGCGGCTCGTCAGGGCGTCCTGGGTACCGCTAATACGCTGAGTTCACAGTTCCGTTCCTTTGATGGCTACTTGCAAGATATGCAAGGCAATATTAATGGCCAGATCAAGGATGAAATTACCCAGATCAATAACACCACCGAGCAGATCGCCGGCTTAAATAAAGAGATTGCCCTGGCTCGCGCTCGCAGCGGCGAGGCTCCCAATAGTCTGCTCAACCAGCGTGATCAATTGGTATCTGAGCTTAATGAGCGTATGGATTTGCGCCTAAATATTCAGGATGGCAAAAGCTACAGTCTTAGCTTGCCCAATGGTCAGCCGCTGGTAACTGGCACCGATTCATTCCAACTTGAAGCGATGCAGGCAGATTACGATCCCCAGCGTACGGTAGTGGGGTATCGCGATGGTGGTGGTAATGTCGTTCAACTAGATGAGTCCACGATCAAAGGCGGGGCATTGGGGGGCTTAATGACCTTCCGTTCAGAAACCTTAGATAAGACACAGAACCAAATTGGCCAATTGTCTGTGTCATTGGCGACGGCTTTCAATGAGCAACATAAATTAGGCGTGGATCTTAACGGCGACCAGGGCGAAGACTTCTTTGCAGTGCGTGCCCCACAAACATATGCCGATAAAAGTAATAGCTTACCCGCCGTCACCATTACTAGCGCTGAATTTGACCCTGATCAGGTTGACGCCCTTAGAGCGACTGATTATACCGTCCGTTTTGAGGCTGGAGAGCCCGTCGTTACCCGTAAAGATAATGGGCAGGTTGTAGATTTCGATCAAGACGCCTGGGATGACGATGGTGAATTAAATTTTGGAGGTGTCAGTATTCAATTCAGTGGTGTACCGCAAGATGGTGACAGCTTTGAAATTCAACCGGTACGGCGCGCCGCCAATGGCATGGAAACGAATATTGCTGACGTAGATAAGATTGCCGCGGCTAGCTTTGCTGACTTTGAAGGCAACTTAGATATAGGCAAAGTAAGCATTGCCAATGGCGCTTTTGCTGATGTCGATGAAGAGTACTCGATTACGGTTGATCAGGATGGCAGCGTTAGCGGAGTGGAACCAGCGGCAGCGACGATGACGGTTAATGGTAACCCGTTTGATCCAGCTACCCAGACGCTGGAAGCAAAGGATCGTATTCAGATTGGCGATATTACGTTTACCCTAAACGAGCTGCCTGAGGCGGATGGTACTAGCGTTTCTATCACCCTGAGTGATGCGAACGCGGGCGATAACCGTAATGCCTTAGCCATGCAAGAACTACAGGCTAAGTCGATTGTCGGGGGGCGGGCAACCCTTACCGGTGCGTATGCATCCATGGTCAGCGATGTTGGTAACCGAACCAATATTACGGAAGTGAACCTTGATGCGCGGCAGGGGTTAACGGATCAATTGCGCGCTGTGCAACAGTCGGAATCGGGTGTCAGTATTGACGAAGAAATGGCGAATTTGATGCGTTACCAGCAATACTACATGGCTAACGCGAAGGTCATCGATACGGCTGGCTCGTTAATGGACACCATCTTGAACCTGCGCGGTTAATTCGGGAGCTTAATGTATGCGTATTAGTACCGTTACCATGTTCGAGCAGAGCACGGCGTCTTTGAACCGCCAGCAGAGCGAGTTGATGAGGGTGAGTCAGCAGATTGCCAGTGGCCGACGTGTGGTTAATCCATCCGATGACCCTCAGGCCGCCTCGCGGGCGATTGGCGTTGATCAGGCAAAGGCGGCAACTGAACAGTTTTCAGATTCTCGCGTATCGGCGCGTAACTCGCTGTCGCAGACAGAGAGCATCATTAATAGCGTTAGTGATGCGATAACCAGTGCTAAAGGGTTGTTGATTCAAGCGTCTAGCGACACGCTGACTGACGAGCAGCGCGAGTCCATCGCTAGCGAGCTCAAAGGTGTTTATGAAACGATAGTGGGCCAGGCCAATTCAACGGATGGTAATGGACGCTATTTGTTCGGCGGCTACAAAGATAATAGTCCTCCTTTTGTGAAATCAGCCGACGGCAGCGTGGAATATAAAGGCGATACGAATGCACGCGAGCAGCGTGTAGATGCTACTCGCTTAATGCCGGTAGCGGATAATGGCGTGACTATCTTCCAAAGTGTACCTAGCGGTGCGGGTTATGTAGCAGAAGCAAAGAAAGAGGATGGCACGCTAAATCAAGGTAATGTGACATATCGCGGGCCCCAGACCCTTGATGTCAAGAACGCTGATTATGGTAGTGATTATCGCGTCAGCTTTGATGGAACTGCGGCTGATCCAACTTATCAGGTTCAACGATTTGATAATACAACGAATGCCTGGGTGGACAACGACACGGATGGTGCAGCATTGAGCTCAGGCGTCTGGGCAGATGATATTAACGACGAGGGTTCTATTTCATTAGAATTCGGTGGTTTATCGATTAGCCTTGAAGGTACCCCTGCGCCGGATGATGAGATATTGGTTGCCAAATCAGGCGGGGATGTTCGTGGTGCTGACTTGTTTCGCACAATGGAAGAAGCTATTCGTGTGTTAGAAAATCCTGCGGACAACGACACTAAGAAAGCCGATCAGCGCAATACTCTGAATACTGCAATGCGCGATTTGGACAATAGTCTAGATAACGTTCTTACCGTACGCGCTTCAGCCGGCGCTCGTTTGAATGAGCTTAAGGTTATTGATGCAGTAGCGGATAATCGAATGCTGAACTACACGCAGACGCTGTCAGATTTGGTAGACCTTGATTATTCTGAAGCTATCTCTGAATATAGTTTGCGTCAGGTGGGCTTACAAGCCGCGCAAAAAACGTTCGTGGATATGAAAGGAATGTCGCTGCTTAATTATATGTAGTTTCTATTTGCCTTAGTTGTGTATCAATAAACGCCCATGCTTCTGCGTGAAGCATGGGCGTTTTAATTTAAAGGCGCCATCGTTTCGATTAGCCCCTGCATAAACCCCAGTCCTTGGGTAAATAACCGTTGTAAAAAGCGATTAATGTCGGTCATTAGTACCATCATCAGTATAAGACCCACGATGAGAGAGGTAGGGAAGCCGATATTGAACACCGTGAGCTGCGGAGCTGAACGGTTGAGTATACCGAGGGCTAGGTTAATGGTCAGCAGGGAGCCCACCAGCGGTAACGCCAGTAACATACCCGAAGCAAAGATTGTTCCCGCATACCGGGCGAGTAACTCAAAAGCACCCGGGTTAAAGGTTCCAATGCCAATGGGCAACGTTTGGAAGCTCATGATCAGGGTTTCAAGCACCATCAGATGGCCATTCAGCGCCAAAAACATGAGCAGTGTTATCATATAGAGGATACGTGATAGCACCATGATATTGGTACCACTCGATGTATCGAAAAAGCTCGCAAACGCTAAGCCCATCTGCAGGCCGATAAAATCCCCTGCGGCTTGAACGACCGCGAACATGATATGCATGACGAGACCCATCGCTAAGCCGATTAGAATCTGTTCGATCATCACCCCCATCCCAGCCCATGACATGATGGCAATATCAGGCATGGCCGGTAAAATCGGCGCAATGACAATGGAAATTAGGGCAGCCAGACCGACTTTAGCCTGATTAGGTACGCTGGAGTGGCCCCATAGAGGCGATGACGCCATAAAAGCAGTAATGCGCGCAAACGGCCATAAAAAAGCCACCAACCACCCCTGGAGTTGTGCGAAAGTGACTTCCACCATACCGCTACATCACCATACTGGGGATATTGGTAAATAGGCGGTGAGTAAAGTCGGTGATCAGCCCAATCAGCCAGGGCCCAGCTAATACCAGCACCGTAAATACAGCCAGAATTTTAGGAATAAACGTCAGCGTCATTTCATTAATTTGCGTGGCGGCTTGGAAGAGGCTGATGATAAGACCAGTGAACAGCGCCGCCAACAGCATTGGGCCAGCAAGGAGAAGCGTTACACGCATACCTTGGTAAGCAATGCTCATCACCATTTCAGGGGTCATAGTTGGAATCCTGTGGGCCGTATAAAACGACGCGGCTTGTCATATGTGAAAATGACTCAATGAAACGCTATATCATGTAAAAGCTTTCTGCCATCGAGCCGATAATAAGCTGCCATCCATCCACTAAAATGAACAGCATTAGCTTAAAGGGTAACGAAATCGTAATGGGTGGAACCATCATCATACCGAGCGCCATGAGCGTACTGGCGACGACGAGGTCGATGATTAAAAACGGGATAAAAATAGTAAAACCAATTTGGAAGGCAGTTTTAAGCTCACTAGTAACGTAAGCGGGCAATAACACTCGCATGGGCAGCTCTTCCGGGCCTTGCATCGGCCCGACATCCGCCAAGCGCACAAACAGGGCTAAGTCGGGCTCGCGAGTTTGGGCAAGCATAAATTCGCGAAAGGGATCCTGGGCAAGCAGCAAAAATTCTTCAAAATTAATCGTTTCATTAGTCAGGGGTACCCAGGCGTTGTCGTACACCTGAGCCAATACTGGCGACATGATAAAAAAAGTTAAAAACAGCGCCACACCCAAGAGTACCTGATTGGGCGGCGTTGCCTGGGTGCCCATTGCCGTACGCAGTAGGCTAAGCACAATGATGATGCGCGTGAAGCTCGTCATCATGAGCAGCATGGAGGGTAAAAACGCTAGCGAGCTTAAAAAGAGCAGTGTTTGCAGTGAAAGCGACCACTGCTGTCCGCCGTCTTCTAGCGGTTGCGAAATAATGCCTGGTATCTGTTGTGCATGCGCAGGGCCTGCTATAAAACAGGCAACAATAATAGACAGCCAAAGGGAAAGTGGCTTAGCGATATTGTTCTTCAAAGCACAGCTCTTCAAAACACAGGGCCAAGAAAGGTGCATCCATTGCCTCATGGCGTCTGATGTGGATCGGTGGGCGAGGATGAATCGCGGTGGCGGCCAGCGGCTAACGCTTTTGATAGGCGAAGCGAAAAGCGGGAGGCGGGTGGAGTAGATTCGGTTGGCGTACGCTCTGCTGGGGCCGGGCGCTCGTGTAGTTTAGTGATACGTCCGCCCCCCACACCAACCACTAACCAGGTATCTTCCACTTCAACAACCACAATACGCTCACGGTTACCTACGGAAGTGGTGCCCACAATGCGCAGGTGAGCGCCATGGCGTGTGGTATGGTTGCCCCAGCGCTTTAAAAGCGCCGTGCAGATTAGAATGATCGCAATAACGAGAGCTAAAGCCGCGGCTGTCTTGCCTAAAACAGCCATGCCTATCAATGCTTCGCCGCCGTTCCCCAGTGCATCGAGCGAACCGTTTTGCGTCGAGGAAGTTGCAACGCTCATCGGTTCAATTTATGAATACGTTCAGAAGGCGTAATGATTTCAGTAATACGAATACCGTATTTATCTTCGATCACAACGACTTCGCCTTGAGCGATCAGGTAGCCATTAATCAAGATATCCATCGGCTCACCGGCGAGACCTTCAAGCTCAATGACAGACCCTTGCGCCAACTCAAGCAACTGCTTAATGGTTAGCTTTGTGCGGCCTAGCTCCACGGTGAGTTTCACCGGGATATCCATGATCATCTCGAGCTCACGTGCCTGAGAGGAGCCGCTGTCCGGGCTTAGCGGGCGGAATATGGCATCACTTGCTGACTTCGCTGCTGGCGCAGGTGAAGCAGCGGGTTCTTCTTCGCTCGCTTCAGCAGACTCTTGCTCTGCCATTGCAGTTGCCCAAGGATCTTCCTCTTCGCTCGCTTCAGCAGATTCTTGCTCTGCCATTGCAGCGGCCCAAGGATCTTCCTCTTCGCTAGCAGCATCGGTGCTAGCTGTGGGCTCTTCTTGTTCGGACATGGCATCTGCCCAATCGTCGTCAGAGACGTTCTGATCAGGCTTATTGGGATCAGTCATGCTTTGGATTCCTTGGCTTTCTGTCGCGTAGACCCTTTAATGAAGTCCTTCGACGATGCGTTATTCATGGCGGCATGGTCAATCATATGTAGCACCCGCAGTGCATGCTGCTGGCGTTGACTACCGTACTCACACTCCATGACGGGAACCCCGTCAACACTTGCTGTGATAGAGCTCGGAATATCTAACGGTAGCACGTCGCCTTTTTTCAACCCCATTACGTGGGCAATACGACTCGGTATTTGAGCAAATTCAGCGACCAACTCTACTTCTGACTGACGTAACTCACTCGCCATCCGGCGAGACCAACTGCCATCTTGGTCGTGGTTGCTATCATTGATCGGGTTGGCCAGTAAATCACGCAACGGCTCGATCATGGCGTAAGGCATACATATCTGAAAATTGCTCGAAAGGTTGCCGACTTCGATATTGAACTTGGTATTCACCACAATTTCATTGGGGGAATTGGTGATGTTGGCAAACTTTGACTGCACTTCTGAACGTAAAAAACTGACATCCAGAGGATGAACGACTTTCCATGCCTCTTGGTAGGCATCAATGGCGAGATTAAGCAGGCGCTGGATAATACGCTGCTCAGTGTTCGTGAATTCTCGACCATCCGATTTGGTGACAAAGCGACCATCACCACCAAAGAGGTTATCGACCACCATAAAAACGAGGTTAGGCGGAAATACCACCAGAGCTGAACCACGTAGCGGCTTCATCGATACGATGTTCAGGTTTGTTGGCACAGGAACATTACGCGAGAACTCGCTAAAGCTCTGATAACGCACCGACTCGACGGTAATGTCTGCACTACGCCGTAATAGGTTGAACAGGCCAGTACGAAAATAGCGTGCAAAACGCTCATTGATAAAATCAAGCGCATGTAAGCGCTCACGAATAACGCGATGCTGAGTCGACGGGTCGTAGGGTCGAACGCGCGTTTCGTCTTGCGCTTTGGACGATGAAGCCGATGGCTCATCGTCTCCGCTAACGCCCTTCAGCAGGGCATCAATTTCTTCCTGGGACAGTAGATCGTCCTGTGACATGAACGGCTCCAGTTCCCGAGGTTATTGCACAATAAATTCGGTGAATAAAACTTCGCGCAAATCAAGCGGCGGCTGATTTTCCGTCAGCGGGACGTTGAGTCGCTCAACAATCGCCTGTGCAAGCTGTTGCTTACCTTCTGGGGAAGTAAGTTCATCAGCCTGCTTGCCTGATAGCAGCATCAGCAGACGGCTACGCACTTGCGGCATATGCTCTTCTAGAATCGCTTTACTTTCTTCATTACCCACTCGCAGAGTCACGCCTGTATAGAGTAAGCGTGAGCCATAGCTATCATCGGCAAGATTGACGGTAAAGGGTTCAATCCGCATGAAAATAGGCGGTTCGCGCTCCATCGCTTGCTGCATTTCTGCATCTTCTGAACCGTCATCACGCTGATCCATTACCATATAAATAGCCGCCGCTGCGCCTGCTGACGACAGCAAGACCAGGATAATCATTATCCAGAGCAGTTTTTTTGACCCGCCGGTTTTTTCTGCCATTTGTGATTCCTGTGAACTCCATGCGTATCACTAGCAAAGCATTATGCCAAAAGCACATGCTGGTGATGAAATGAACAGGCTCGTTTGGCAAGCCTATCTTTTGGTTTAGCTATTTCATTAGCGTACTAATGTGTAGTACCAGAAAGGCCATGCAAATTCTGGTGTCGCCCTTAAGCGTAAAGGTCTACCCGCCCATCCAGTGCCAGCGGGTTACTTCCGGCGTTTTGATGAGCTGCTTCATCAAAACCAACCTCGCCGCTGTCGCTGCCGGTTTTAGTGCCGTTCTTGCTGCTTGACTGGGCAAAAGCTTGGTCGTTGGGGTCGCGCTGTTCGCCAACAGACGTTTCACCTAGTGATATACCTTGCTCTGCCAGCGCTTCCCTTAGCTGGGGAATCGCCTGCTCCAGCACTTGCCGCACCTGTGCATGGGCTGACAAAAAGTGTGCTTGAGCGCCTTGTTCACTAAATTTTAGTGAGATAGAGAGCGGTCCCAGTTCTGCTGGATTCAACTGCATTTGGACATGCTGATCGCCGCCCCGCTGTGAAATCTGCACCAACTGTTGGCTTAGTTGTTGCGACCAGGCAGGACTCGTAAAAGGTGTTGCTAACGTGGCTGCTGTCGGGGTAGACGCAGGCGCATACGTTTGAGTGGATTGCGGCATTGCTAGCGAGTTACTGCCTGTATTTAAAGCAAAACCTGTTGGTAATTGTTCACCACTCTGACTTCCTTTCGGCGTTCCATCAGCGGCCAGTAGAGCGCCCATGAGAGCTTCGCTACTGACGGTGGGGGCTGCGCTGGTGGTATTAATCTGTGGTGAGGTGTTGAGTTGACTAACAAAAGTATCGGGCTGTGGCCTAGAGGCTATCTGGAACTCAGCCACAGGCGAGCGCGTATCAGTTGAACGAGCTGAATCAGCAGACAATGTTTGAGCACCCTGCTGTTGCCCGACCAAGCCATTTATCGCGGAGACCAGCTGCGCAGCTTCCGCTTGACTAATATTTAACTGGTCAGCAATAGCTTCCAGTGCTGCTGGG
>NZ_JPUA01000021.1 GCF_002211105.1 Halomonas campaniensis
TGTAGAGTAGCGGGGAGCCGCCCTAGTCATCGTCAGGCACTTATTATGAAAAATCCCCCAGGGCTTGCGCCTTGGGGGATTTTTTTTTGCCTCACACCTCACACCTCACACCTCACCCTAACATACGGTTTTCCGGCGTTTTATGTCAGAATGCACTCCTCTAGGAGGAATGCCCATGACTCAGATGCGCTGGGAGCAGTTGCTTTCCCCACGTCGTCTTCACGACCAACGCTCAACAAGCACCCGCGAAATCGGCCGTAGTCCGTTTCATAAGGATCACGACCGAATTGTTTTCTCCGGTTCGTTTAGGCGCCTTGGGCGCAAAACTCAGGTACATCCGCTGACCGAAAACGATCATATCCATACTCGCTTAACTCACTCACTAGAGGTTGGCTGTGTAGGCCGCTCTCTGGGGATGATTGTGGGTGAACTGCTGCATGATCGTTTGCCTGAATGGATCACCCCCGCGGATCTTGGCGTCATTATACAAACGGCATGCCTTGGCCATGACATTGGTAATCCCCCTTTTGGTCATGCCGGTGAGTATGCGATTCGCGACTGGTTTCAGCGAGCTCAAAGCAGCGGCCTGTTAGAAGGTCTTTCAGACGCTGAGCGCGAGGATCTGCTGACCTATGAAGGTAACGCCCAAGGTTTTCGGGTGATTACCCAAATCGAATATAACCAGTTTAATGGCGGTATGCGGCTTTCTGCAGCCACATTGGGAGCACTGCTTAAATATCCTTGGACGGTTCGTTACAGCGGTCGTGCAGGCAAGTTTGGCGCCTACCAGTCAGAGCAGGCGCTGCTCAAAGAGGTGGCTGAAGCGGTAGGCTTATTACCCCAGGGCGAACAGCGCTGGTGTCGCCATCCACTGGCTTGGCTTGTCGAAGCCGCTGATGATATCTGCTATGCCCTCCTGGATCTGGAAGATGGTTTGGAAATGGGCATCCTGCGTTATGAAGAAGTAGTCGAAATACTTCGCCAGATTGCTGGCGAGTTTCCGCCCGAATATGCCGATATGCAGGCCCGCAATGTGTCTCAGCGACGGCGTATTGCGCTGCTAAGAGGCGCGGCCATGGAGCGCGCGGTTAATGATGTCGGCGCGGTGTTCGTGCAGCATGAGCAGGCTCTGCTGAGCGGCACGCTCAGTGATGACCTCTTAGAGCTGTGCCACCCTGATCTGGGCTGGGGCGTTCAGGCGGCGAAGCAGTTGGCTCGAGAGCGCATTTTTCAGAATGAGCGTAAGGCAAAGCTGGAGATAGGCGCTTATACGACGCTGGGTATTCTGTTGGAAGCCTTTATTGGCGCTGCGCACGAGCTTCACCATACAGGGCACTCATCGTTTAAACACCAGCGTGTATTGGCCCTGATAGGAGAAAACACGCCCCTGCCATCTTGGCCGCTCTACGATAGCTATCGACGAATGCTGGACTTTATCGGTGGAATGACAGACCACTACGCGGTGGATCTAGCCCAGGAGATGGGCGGCCGTCTGCGCGGTGATTGAGGACTGCGTCATTAAACCGAAGGTTGGCTCAGGTGCTTCAACTCCATCAACTGAGCGCGCTCAAGCAGCACATTAATGACCTTGTCATGGATGGCATCGTTGAGCGGGCCTGGGGTCAGCTCGGTTATCTGCTTGGCAAGGGTATCACCGCTAACTACCAGAATGTCCGGGGCGGCTTCGCTGTTATCTATTTTCCAACCCGGCAGCACCAATACGCCCCGTACGGGCACGGGCACACCGCAGCGTCGCTCAAGCCAGTGAGTCAGCCAGCTAACTCCTTGACGCGTTTTATGCAGCGGTCGGCGCTCTTGCCAGTGCGGAAAGCGCAACCGTTCGCGCTCCACCGCCACTGTGTTGAGCTCATTGCCATCGGTGCCGATAGCGAGTGTCCTTGCCCGTGTCTCTACCACAAACACCCCGTGGGGCGTGACTACGACGTGATCAATCGTGAAGCTATCGGTGGGGACATCGTGAAATACGTAGTAAGGGTGGGCGTCCGGGCGAACCAAGCGCTCGAGTTCCTGGCCAACGGCGAGTTCGCAGGCTAAGCCTAATTTTAAGCGTCGAATACGCTGATAGTCGCGTACCAATAGCAGTGAAAACGCCAGCACAAGTAAGGTGCTGAGTAGACCATATAGTGCCCATTCGACCCAGTCTTGCCGCTCTACAAACAGCATGCGCCCCATCCCGTAAACAAGCGGTGCGAGGCTGATAATGGGCCCTAATGCGCCATTTAAAAATAGGCTGGAAAACGCTTTGTCAAGACGCTGCCGCAGCGCTTGGCCCGGTTCATGAAGGGGGGCGTTGAAAGGGGAGTGAACGCGAGCATCATGCAGGCTGCGCAGCGCAAGGACAATACTGGCCATTGCTGCCATGGGGAATAGAAATATCAGGGGTAGCACGTATTCCAGCCAAGCCATTGCAGTGCCTTGCTCTATAGAGACTTATTCAGTAGTAGGTTCTGACGATAAGTCATAGTGGTGTAGAGGCCTAACCTCCAGCGAGTTTAACCTGGTAACCCAGATCGCTTAATGCTTGACGCAGGGTATCGCGATGATCGCCTTGAATTTCAATAACACCCTCTTTAACGGCTCCACCTGTTCCACAGCGCTTTTTAAGCGTTTTTGCCAAGGTTTTAAGCTCTTCGCTAGGCAGTGGAATGCCACTAATGGTCGTCACGCCTTTGCCTTTCCGGCCACTCGTTTCGCGGCGAATGCGTACCACGCCATCCAGTGCCGCTAGACGCTGCTGCTCACTCAGCTCATCGCAGTGGCAGGCATCAAGTGGTTCCCGGCAGGTAGGGCAAGTTTTGCCATGTTCGGTGGAGTAAACCAGACCACCGAGCTGGTCGCGTAAAGAGCCCATCATCCTCCTCCCATTGAGTGTTGAGGCACAGGGGTATGCCAGTACTCACGCGTGAGTCGCTCCACCACAGCGGGTAGCTGATACATATTACTGATCATAATAGCGTTTTCAGGCGTTGTTTCGGCATCTGGGAAACGATTTAAGTGGATCACCGTCATCCCCGCTTGAAGCGCTGCGCGAACACCTACCAAGGCATCGTCTATGGCAATGCAGTCATGCGCTGAATAGCCCATGATACTCGCTGCATGTAGATGTAGACAGGGCTCGGGCTTCCAGCAATTGGCGGTATAGCCACTGAAAAAACGCTTACCGAAGTAGCGGCTAAGCCCGGTCGCTTCTAAAGCCGTGTGAATTTTGCTTTCAGGCCCATTAGAAACCACTGCGCTGGGATACGCCGACAAGGTATCCAGCGCTTCTTGGGCGCCGGGTATCGTCGTCAGTTCCTGGGCAAGCCGGGTGGCTAGATTGGCCCGCATAGAGGCTTCCATGCGGTCAAGCTGTTCAGGGTCAACCTCACCAAAGCGTTGTTGCAGTTCAGCAACGATGCGTCGAAAGCGTGCTCCGCGAAACTCGCCAAGATAATCACTAGACGCGAAAGGCAGGCCGATTGAATTAAGACCGGTAGCCATCTCTTCGGCCAGAAGCGGTTCGCTATCGACAAGAGTGCCATCACAATCAAACAGCAAAAGTGGGAGCGGCATTGTGGTTCCTTGCAGCGGCTTATGCACTGCCAGTATTAGTTGAAGCCATCCATACTGCTATTGAACGGGATTTTACCTCATTTGTGAACACTGTTTTGTTATTTTTTGCTTGCCTGAACGCGACTCTTGAGCCAGCTTAAACGGCTACACTTATTTTTCTGGCTTTTGTTATAAGCCATCTAGCGTCAGTGGTGCAGTCGTGCAAGCGTTGGAAATGGCCAAGCTGCGCCGAAGGGACGGTAGGGATACACTATCGAGTCATAAACACAACATGGAGAATGCCTAATGCGATTAACCCCTTGGATGCTACCTTTTGCGCTCAGCGCTGCTTTACTAACGACGACGAGCTATGCATTGGCCGATAGCCATGAGTCAGAGGGTGAACAGCATGAGCCTCTGGATGATGCAGCACTTGAAGAGGAGTACGGTATTAAAGCGGGGTCGGTGAAACGCGACGAGGATATGTCATCCAGTAATGCCGATGACACCGATGAACAGGCCCGCGTCCGTGAAGAGGAGGAGGAGGAAGAGAAAAATGAAGGGGTAGCCACCAGCGAGGGCGAGGCTGACGTAGAACTAGAGCCTGGCAAGAGTGAGGAACGCAATCCCGAAGCTGGCACCGGTGGCACTGGCAGCCCGGAAGACGCTATTCATAGCAGCGAAGAGGAAAATAGTGAAGATGATGAGGATGGCACCGACGACAGTGAGTAACGTCGGTGCCTAAGCGCTACTTGGCGAGCCTGCGCGAGTTAGCGCTACTACGCTGGTGGTAAGGCTTCATTGTGCGCTGGCTGGTAACCCACCAGGGGGCCTGCTTACCGCTCATTGAGTTGAGCAGCGCTTTTTGCATAACGAGGCCAGCTTCCATGCTGGCCTCGAGTTTTTCAGTGACCATGCGTTGATTCTCTTGCATCATTTTAGGACTGAAAAACGGCTGTGTTTGCCATAAATGATGTCGCATAGTGATTGTCGATAAAGACGTCGACCATAGCTCAAAGGCCATGATACCGACTTTCCATATATCGAACATCGCGACTGGGGGAGTCGGCATTAGGGACAGGGGAGTTGTCGATTTCATCAGCGTTGTGGCCTCCTTGCTGGAACACGAAATGTCGTGGCCTCATCACCAGTGTTAGTGCATTAATGCTGCATTGCAACATCTATTTAATTAGCCACAAAAAAAGACGACCGATTGGTCGTCTTCTTCGAACGTGCGGCAATAACGCGCTTACTTTACCTTAGGAGCCAGTTCGCCACGCCCATAGCGCAGGAACATCTCTTCCAGGCTGATCGGTTTAATCTTACTGGCGTTGCCCGCCGTACCAAAGGCTTCGTAGCGAGCGATACATAGATCGCGCATGGCGGTAACGGTCTCTTTCAAGAACTTACGTGGGTCGAATTCAGACGGGTTCTCCGCCAGGAAGCGACGCACGGCACCGGTAGACGCCAAGCGCAGGTCGGTATCAATGTTGACCTTGCGCACGCCATGCTTGATACCCTCAACGATCTCCTCAACGGGAACGCCGTACGTTTCGGGGATCTCACCGCCATACTGGTTAATCACTTCCAGCCACTCCTGGGGAACAGACGAGGAGCCGTGCATGACCAGGTGAGTGTCCGGAATCCGTGCGTGAATCTCTTTAATGCGCTGAATAGAGAGCGTGTCACCGGTCGGCGGCTTGGTGAACTTGTAAGCACCGTGGCTGGTGCCAATGGCAATCGCCAGCGCGTCCACGTGGGTCGCTTTCACAAACTCGGCAGCTTCTTCCGGGTCGGTCAGCAACTGCTCCATATCGAGCTTGCCTTCTGCGCCGATGCCGTCTTCTTCACCGGCCATGCCGGTTTCCAGACTACCCAGGCAACCCAGCTCGCCTTCGACGGAAACGCCACAGGCGTGCGCCATTTCCACCGCGCGACGAGTAACGTCGACGTTATAGTCGTAGTCGGTGGGCGTTTTGCCATCTTCGCCCAGCGAACCATCCATCATCACCGAGGAGAAACCGAGCTGAATAGAACGCTGGCAGACGGTGGGGCTCGTGCCGTGATCCTGATGCATGACCACAGGGATGTGCGGAAACTCTTCCACGGCCGCCAAAATCAGATGGCGCAGGAAAGGGGCCCCCGCATACTTACGCGCGCCAGCAGACGCTTGGACAATAACCGGTGAGTCGGTGGCATCCGCTGCCTCCATAATGGCGCGCATCTGCTCAAGGTTATTGACGTTAAACGCCGGAATGCCGTAACCGTATTCGGCGGCGTGGTCGAGCATCTGGCGCATGCTGATCAAAGCCATGAAATTACCTTATCTATGTGGTAGAGACTGGGTTGTCAAGATTGAGCTGTCAGTTTGAACGGTGATGAGCGTTCAGGTTCAAATCGTACTGTTTTCAGGTCGGACAATGTTAACCGCGTTTGGCGGCGGCTTCGAGTGCCGCGACGGCTGGCAACTGCTTGCCTTCGACATACTCAAGAAAGGCGCCGCCGCCAGTAGAAATATATGAAACGCGATCCGCAATGGCATATTTATCAATGGCTGCTAAGGTATCGCCGCCGCCGGCAATAGAGAAACCTGCGCTATCGGCGATGGCTTGAGCAAGCACCTGGGTGCCTTTACCAAACTGATCGATCTCAAAGACGCCAACCGGCCCATTCCATAAAATAGTGCCGGCGTCTTTGAGCATGCTGGCCAAATGTGCAGCGGTGTCTGGGCCAATATCCAGAATCATCTCATTGTCAGCCACCTGATCGACCGGTTTGACAGTGGCCTTGGCTGACTCAGAAAACTCGGTGGCGACGACCACATCGGTCGGGAGCGGAATCGAGACTTTTTCCATCAGCGCTTTCGCTTGGCCCACCAAATCGGCCTCATGGAGCGATTTGCCGACATTGTATCCCGCGGCGGCAATAAAGGTGTTGGCGATACCACCACCGACGATCAGTTGATCGCATTTCTCCGCCAGCGCGGTGAGTACATCCAGTTTGGTAGAGACCTTCGAGCCACCGACGATGGCGGCCATGGGCCGGGCGGGATGCGCCAGTGCTTTTTCAAGGGCATCCAACTCTTGGGCCAGCAAAGGCCCCGCACAGGCGCTGGGGGCAAAACGCGCTACCCCATGGGTGGACGCCTGGGCGCGGTGGGCGGTGCCAAACGCATCCATGACAAAGATATCGCACAGTGCGGCGTACTGTTTTGCCAGTTGCTCATCGTCTTTTTTCTCGCCGCTATTAAAGCGCACGTTCTCTAGCAGCACGATGTCGCCGTTGGCGAGATCCAGCGTTTCGCCGAGATAGGCTGTGATCAGCGGCACTGGGCGACCTAACAGTTCACCCAGGTGTTCAGCCACCGGTGCGAGGGAAAACTCTTCGGCGGGTTCACCTTCGGTGGGGCGTCCTAAATGGCTCATCAACATCACCTTCGCCCCAGCCTTTGCGGCGGCTTGGATGGTTGGCAATGCGGCACGCAGGCGGGCGTCGCTGGAGACGCGGCCGTGTTTGATGGGCACATTTAAATCTTCACGAATCAGCACGCGTTGCCCTTCCAGGGGAAGGTCAGTCATCTTTTTTACGTTCATATATGCGGTATCCTCGTGTGTATGCCGTTGAACTAAGTAGAAATAGCTAATATAAAAAGCGACTGCAACAGGTCATGTTTGAGCTGAAAGTCTGGCCAGCCGCTGGCTAATATCGAGCATACGGTTAGCGAACCCCCACTCGTTGTCAAACCAGCACAGCAACTTGATAAGGCGCTCGCCTGCGACCCGGGTTTGAGTAGCGTCCAGGATGCCTGAGCGTGGGTCGTGATTAAAATCAACCGACGCCATAGGGGCTTCAGTATAGCCAAGCACACCCTTTAAGCGCTGTTGGCTGGCGGCCAGCAGCAGTGCATTGACATCGTCCCGGTGGGTGTCCCGGCTGACGGTGAGCGCCACGTCCATGGCCGAGACATTGATTGTGGGTACGCGTACGTGCAGACACTCAACGCGGCCCGCAAGGTGGGGCATCAAGCGGCTGATGCCGAGCGCCAAGCCGGTATCCACCGGCACAATAGAGTGCATCGCCGAGCGGGTAAGACGCAGGTCAGTCTGGTGGTAGGCATCGATCACCGGCTGGTCGTTCATCGCCGAATGAATCGTCGTCGTCACACCGTGCTCCAGGCCGAGGGCTTCGTCGAGGACGGTCAGTAGTGGCACCAGGCAGTTGGTCGTGCAGGAAGCGGCAGAGAGAATGCGCTGAGACAGCGCTAGCTCGTTCTCATTGATGCCCCACACAATGGTGGCATCGACATCGTTCTCCGCTGGCTGGGAAAACAGTAGCCGCTTGGCGCCAGCTTCCAGGTGTAGCTCGGCGGTGGCGCGATCTTTAAAGCTTCCAGAGCACTCCAGCACCAGATCCACATCAAGCGCTTTCCAGGGTAGCTTGCGTGGGTCTTGCTCGCAGAGTACCTGGATGCGATGGCCGTCAACGATAAGGGTCTGGCCGTCGTTATCGACGTCACCGGGAAAGCGACCATGGGTAGTGTCGTAACGGGTTAGGTACGTGATGGTCGCCAGATCAGACATTTCATTAATGGCCACCACTTCAAGCTCAGGGTGGTGCCGCTCAATGAGCGCCCGTAAGACGCACTGGCCGATGCGTCCGTAACCGTTAATGGCGATGCGATACCTGGGAGCAGAATTAGCCATGCGGAGGAGTGGCTCTTAAAAGTGTTTCGATGATCGATAAAGTCGAGAACGCTTTGTGATGATAACGTATTTTAGCGGGCGATTCTCATCAACTGCCGTTGCCCATCAGTTGACCAAGCCGATCAATCGCCAGGCCAGTGGCAGCAGCAGCGCAGTGAAAATACCCGTCAGGCTCATGCCCAGTGAGGCAAAAGCGCCAGCCGTAGGGCTGATCTCAAACGCCCTTACCGTGCCGATGGCGTGGCCATTGAGACCCAGGGCAAAACCGGTCAAGCGATCATCTTGGATATCCAGCCAACGCGCTGCCAAGCTAACACAGGGAATGGTAATCACCCCGGTGACCAGCAGTGCACCCAGTAGCAGTGCGGTGGTGCCACCGAGCTGCTCGGTAATGCCGATAGCAATTGGCGCGGTCACTGATTTAGCGGCAATGGAAGCGAGTACGTTGTCCGAGCTGCCCAGTAACCAGGCAATGCCCAGCGAGTAGCAAGCCGCCAGTGTTGCCGCGATGGGTAAGCAAATCGCCAGTGGACGCCACAGCTCAACGATCCGCGGCAGCTGTTGATAGAGCGGCATGCCCAGCGCCACCGTGGCGGGCCCCAACAGCACCGTTAACCATGTGGCCCCTTGCTGGTAGGTGGCGTACGGCAGCCCTATTAGCGCCAACGCCCCCGCTAGCAGCAGCGCTGCGATCAAGATAGCGGGCAGCCATGAGGGGCGCTTTAAACGCTGAAACAGAAGGCTGCCGAGCAAATAGGCAGCCAGCGTTAACCCGACTGCAAACAGCGGGGTGGTGGTTAATAGCGTGAGCAACGAGGAGTTATCGGACATGGGGTTGCCCGATTAGCCGCTTGAGCAACCAAAGCGTGGTCACCACACTGAGTAACGTACCCAGCACTAAGGCGATAAGGATAGCCGTCCACTGTCCAGCCAGCTCGCCGATGATAAAAAACACCCCAACAACGCCGGGCATAATCAGCATGGCGAGTAGCGCAATCAGCGGCTGGGCGGCAGCGGCAATGCTGTTAGGAACACGGCCCCGCACGGCGAGCGTTGCGCAGAGCAGTAGCATCCCAATCACGCCTGAAGAGATCGGCAAAGCGGTGAAGTGGATCACCACTTCACCGATCAGCCAGTAGCTAATCAACCATAGAAAGCCACTGAGTGCTGGCATGGCTTAGCCGAGTAGTTCGTTGGCTTGTTTGACCACATTGTCGACGGTAAAGCCGAAGTGCTTGAACAGATCCCCCGCTGGCGCAGATTCGCCGTAGGTGGTCATGCCAATGACGCGGCCATCCAACCCCACATACTTGTACCAGTAGTCGGCGTGGGCGGCTTCGATGGCGATACGCTTGGTGACCGCTTTGGGCAGTACGCTTTCGCGGTACTCGGCG
>NZ_JPUA01000022.1:0-13843 GCF_002211105.1 Halomonas campaniensis
ACCGGCGCTGGCCCTCCTTCCTCTACTGTGTGATCCAAAGTGCTGCGGTTATTCTATGAATCCAGGATTTCACATCAAAACCAATCGCTCGGAGTATGTTTTGAAACTCTCGCTGCTTTTGGTCACCCCTATCGATGGCATAGCAAACAGCTTTAATAACCTCTCTGTTAGCAGTTACTCGTGCCCAGAACTTGTTGTAATCAAAGTTTCGGCCATAGGCTTCACGCACGGTGTAATAGACGTTTTGAATATCAACAAATATGGCAACGGTGGTCATCAATTCGCCTTTTCATGAACATATTAGAAGAAGTCGGGTTAGCTAGCCCCAGTCTAACACTCAGCCGGTTGTCGCCCTTCATCCGCAAAGAGCAAGGTCATGATGGAATAGGTTTGTACAACTAATGGTAGCTTTTGTATGAGTTTTTGGTTTTTAATGTCCTTATATGTTTACCTAGGCGAATCATCGTCGTTTAAAGATAAAGGCGCTCTAACCTATGACTTCTATAAGCTCGCCATTGGGCCTAAAAGAGACGGCCTCGTCCGATCTGTTTCCCCGCACTGTGATGTTGGCAGGCAGCGATCCTGAAGCAACGCGCCGGGAAATTGAGACCTGCTTCACTGCTACCTTTGACCGCTATGAGTCACTCTTTACCACGCTGACAAGCGAAGAAGCCTACGTTCGTAAACCTATTGCTCTCAGGCATCCACTGATTTTCTATCTCGGCCATACCGCGACGTTTTTCGTCAATAAGCTGGTACTGGCGAAGCTCTTGCCTGCCCGGATAGACCCCAATATGGAGTCTATTTTCGCGGTGGGTGTCGATGAAATGAGCTGGGATGATCTCAACGAAGCTCACTACTCTTGGCCGTCGGTCAGCGAAGTGATGGACTACCGCGCCAAGGTGCGTGTAGCAGTGTTGAACCTGATCCGTGAGCTGCCCATTGCACTACCTATTGGTTGGGATAGCCCCTTCTGGCCTATCATGATGGGCATTGAGCATGAGCGTATTCATCTTGAAACGTCTTCTGTTCTGATTCGCCAGCAGTCGCTCGATCTGGTCACGCCCCAGCCGGCTTGGGAGCCTATTCGCACTACCGGTGAGCCGCCGGAAAATACGCTGATTACGGTGCCTCAAGGCGAGGTGGTGTTAGGCAAGTCGTTTGACGACCCATGGTATGGCTGGGATAACGAGTACGGCCATCACCGCGCCGAAGTGGAAGAGTTCAAAGCTAGCCAGTTTCTGGTGAGCAACAGCGAGTTTCTTGAGTTCGTCGAAGCCGGTGGCTACCTGAACGACGCCTTCTGGTCGGAAGAGGAGTTGGGTTGGCGCAACTTTGCCAAGGCGACTCACCCCACCTTCTGGGTGTGGAAAAATGAGTGGTTTCTGCGCCTGATGACCGAAGAAGTTGAGATGCCCTGGGATTGGCCTGTGGAGGTCAATTTCCACGAGGCCAAAGCCTTCTGTCATTGGAAAAGCCAGCAGACGGGGCAGCCCGTGCGTATGCCGACGGAAGATGAGTGGCATCGTCTGGTGGAAGAAGCGGGTATCTCTGAGCTTGAGAGTAACAAGCCTGCCAACGCCAACCTGCATTTGGATCACGGCGCCTCCTCTTGCCCGGTCACACGGTTCCAGCACGGCCAGTGGTTCGATGTGGTGGGCAACGTCTGGCAATGGGTGGAAACGCCTACCTACCCATTCCCAGGGTTCAAGGTGCATCCCCTCTACGATGATTTCACCACGCCGACTTTCGACAACCAGCACAACCTGATCAAAGGCGGCTCCTGGATATCCTGCGGTAACGAAACCCGCCTTAGCGCGCGCTACGCGTTCCGGCGCCACTTCTTTCAGCATGCGGGGTTCCGCTACGTCGTCTCGGATGCGGAAGTCACGCTGCCCAGCGCCTATTATGAAAGCAATGCCCGCATGGCGGAGTACGCGGAATTTCATTACGGCGATGAGTGGTTTGGCGTTGCCAACTTCCCGCAGGTACTGGCTAACAAGGCGTTAGCCAGCATGGCAGGACGCCAGAAAAAGCGCGCTCTGGATTTAGGTTGCGCCAGCGGGCGTTCCAGCTTTGAGCTGGCCCGTGAGTTTGAACACGTCGATGGCGTGGACTTTTCGGCCAACTTTATCCGCCAGGGCGTGGAAATGGCGGAGCAGCAAGTGCTGCGTTATACCCGCACCGAAGAGGGCGAACTGGTCAGCTATCAGGAGCGTACCCTGGCAAGCCTGGGGTTGGAAGAAGCGGCCGACCGCGTTAGCTTCCACCAGGGGGATGCGTGCAATCTCAAGCCGCAGTTCAGCCATTATGATTTGGTGCTGGCAGCTAACCTGATCGATCGGCTGTATAAGCCTGCCCAGTTCCTGCAGACCATTCATCAGCGTATCAATGCCGGTGGCATCCTGATGATAGCGTCGCCATATACCTGGCTGGAAGAGTACACGCCGATGGAGGAGTGGATCGGTGGATTCAAGAAAAATGGTGAAAACTTCAGCACCCTGGATGGCCTAAAAGAGCTGCTGGAGCCTCACTTCCGGATGATCAGCGAGCCTGAGAAAGTGCCTTTTGTGATCCGTGAGACCATGCATAAATACCAGCATAGCCTCTCGGAAGTCACCCTGTGGGAGCGTCGCTCTTAACGAGGTGTTCAACGCTGAGTTTTCAACGCTAGATGTTACTTACACAGTCCCTGATGGCCGGTTAATCGAAGCGAGTTCGGTTAACTGGCCAGCTTCCAGGGGCGTGTGGCGATGAGAGATGGATGGAAAGTCTCCAGCGCACAACGCTCAGACTAGCATCGACGGTTTAAATAGCTCCGTACGGTCAATGGATCGCCCCGACAGCATGAACTCTCCCATCCCCCGGTAGTGCAGCGACTCTTCCTCATCTGCCAAAGGCGCTACGTGGGCTTTAACGACCTCAAAGATAAACAGGTTGTAGCGTTCAATCATGGCGTCATCGTGCAAACGGCACTCAAAAGATGCGTAGCACTCCTCTACCCGTGGTGCTCCGACCTGTTCTGACTTGCCTGGGGTCAGCTTAAACGCCTTGAACTTCTCGACCTCGCTCCCGGAGCAGTTCCCGATACCTACAACAGTATCGACAAGCGACGCCGAGGGAATATTGACCACGCATTCGCCGCTGTTGCGCACCATGGAATGGGAGTGGTTCCCCGCATCTATAACGCAGCCGAGGAGCGAAGGGGTGAACGCCATCACCGTGTGCCAACCCATGGTCATGATGTTGGTTTGCGCTTGCCATTGCGATGAAACCAGCACAATCGGGCCTGGCTCAAGAAAGTGTCTGATATTCGATACGGGGAAGTCTTCCTTTGTCATCGGGTGTGTCATCAACAACCTCCGATTAGATGGGGGAGATGGCAAAGCTATCAACTCTATTATTGGCCGCTTTCGGTCTTGGCTTGTTACTAGCCTTCATCTCTATGCGCTAAAGCGGCTATGTCTCATTTAGTGAGATGAAGTCATGAATTTGTCTTGCTATGTTTTAGCCTACATTAACAAATAACGATAAGCACAATGCCGGTAAATAAAAGCAGCACAGCGTCTGGCCCTACGACGCTCAATCATGCCATGCAGATATTGCAGATTACCGCGCGTGGTGGCTACCGGGGGGCAAGTATAGACGATTACCTGAATGCGTTGAGCTTCAGCCGTCCTACGCTCTACCGGTTGTTAAAAGGTCTCAAGCAGCAAGGGTTTTTACGCTCTTCTCCTGTTCGCGGGCGTTATCTGCTGGGTTATGAGCTGCTAGTGCTGGGTGCCCAGGCGGGCAATGGCGCAGGATTGAGGGACTTGGCCCGGCCAAGGTTACTGGCGCTGGCGCAGCGCTGGGGAGACAGCTTCTATCTGTTCGCTCGCGATGGCGTTAATGCCGTTTGCCTGGAAGTGCAGAACGGCGCTTATCCCGTGGGCAGCTTTGTTAGAGCGACGGGTGGACGTTTGCCGCTAGGTGTTGGTCAAGCCTCGATTGCCTTACTTGCCTACCTGGGGACTGATGAGCGAGGCGAAATACTCAGCCATAACGCTGAACGGCTGATGGACGAATACGCGATCGCCATCGCCGACATCGAAGCCGAAATTTCCCACCAACTGAAACATGGTTACGCCCGGGGCGTAGAAGGTTCTCTGCTTCCGGAATACAGCGGCTTGGCCATTCCCATCCTCGATCATAGCGGCCATCCCCTGGGGGCGATGAGCTGTTCGATGCTCAAATCGCGTATGACGGAAGATCACAAGCGGGAAGTGCTCCAAGGCATGCGGGAAGAGGTTGCCGCCATGGTCAATCAGGCCCATGGCCTGCTGTATCTGGATTAACGCGCTATGCCACACACGACGCACCCATCCCATCAGCGCCCTTGCGGCTGGAACGCTTGGCTAACCGAGCGCCAGCCGCGCCCCGCTCTACGCGGTCACTCCGAGGCAAATGTCGTCATCATCGGCGCCGGTTACACCGGTTTTGCGGCAGCCTCTGCCTGGCAGCAGGCGCGCCCTGATGACCGCATCAAAATCCTCGAAGCTGACCGGATAGGCGAAGGAAGCCCAGGGCGCAACTCCGGCTTTATGCTGGAAATTGCCCTGGCTAACGATGCTCGCCCCGAAGAGCTTGAGCGCATGGAGAAGCTGAACGCGTTAAGCCGACAAACCATGGCGTTACTGCGCGAGCGTGTCGAACGTTTAGGCATTGACTGCCAACTCGAGCGTAGCGGCACCTATCGCGCTGCCCGTAGCGGCATAGGCCAGCGAGCCTTGAGACAGTATGAAGCGTTTCTTAAGGCTGCCGGTCTGTCTTACCAGACCTTGAACGCTAACCAACTCGCTGAGCGAATCGGCACGCGCTACTACACACAGGGGATTTATTCACCGGACTGTTATCTCGTCCAGCCCGCCGCATTGATTGTGGGGTTAGCGGATTCATTGGAAGCCGGCATCGAACTGCATGAGCACTCGCCAGCAACGCAAATAGTGCCTGATGGCAAGACGTGGCGCGTCATAACACCCGAAGGCGAAGTGACGGCTGGGCAGGTGATTTTGGCCAATAACGCTTTTTCCAGGACCTTGGGTGCCGACCCTTCACGGCTAACCGCGATTTATACCTACGCCGCTATTACCGAGCCTTTGCCGGAGCCAGAGCGCCAACGCATCGCCGCGACGACCTGGGGGCTGCTCCCCGCACACCGCTTAGGCTGTACGTTGCGCACTACCGCTGATGGTCGTTTGATGATCCGCTCGCGTTACAGCTATGAACGCGAAGCCGATAACGCCCGTATCGAGGCCGAGCTGAAAGCGAGCCTTGAGGCCCGCTACCCGGAGCTCACCCCAGTGCACTTCGACAAGGTCTGGGGGGGAACCACCGGGCTGACCTATAACGGTGCGCCACTTTGGGGCGAGATCCAGCCCGGGTTATATGTTTCGGCGGGGTGTAATGGCGGCGGTATCGTCAAAGGAACCTTCCTGGGGGATGCCTTGGCCCGATACGCGCTCGGCCAGCCGGTTGAAGATATTGCATCTCTATTCGGCAAAGCGAGCTGGATGCCGCCCGATCCCGTACGTCGGTTGGGTTTCTACCTGACCAGTGAAATGGAGCGCCGCAAGGCAAAACACGAAACCTGACTCCACCCACCACTATAAAAAAAGAGAGATGACAATGGATCCTCAAGATCATATCGGGCTGCTGTCCGTCATGCCGGCGGCATTGGCCATCGTGCTGGCGTTTGTTACCCGTAATACGGTTTTCTCGCTGGCTGTTGCCTGTTTCGTTGGGGTGATTACCCTGGGCAATGGGTTGATGGGCTTTCCGACGTTGTTAAAGGAAACCCTGGGCACCACCAGCTTCTCCTGGATACTGCTGTTGGAGCTATTCATTGGCACGGTGATCGCGTTTTTCCAACGCACCGGGGCAATTCAGAACTTTACCGCCTGGGTGGAACGCCGTGCCTTATCGCGGGTACGGGTTCAGCTGGTGGCCTGGGTGATGGGCATGTTCGTTTTTTTCAGCGACTACTTCAGCCCTCTGTTTGTTGGTAGCACCATGCGTGGCCTGACGGATCGTTACCGGGTCTCGCGGGAAAAGTTGGCGTACATCGCCGACTCCACCTCGGCGCCGGTAAGTGTCATGGTGCCCATCACGGGCTGGGCAGTGTTTATCTCCGGTTTGTTGATTGGCATGGGCCCTATCGAAAATGCTGCCCAGGCGATGGGAGTCTTTCTGCATGCCATACCTTTCAACCTCTATGCCTGGCTATCGGTGTTGGTGGTCGGACTGGTGATAGTGGGCGTCATTCCGCTCTTTGGGCCGATGCGCGAAGCTGAGCGGCGGGCTCAGGAGGAGGGCAAAGTGCTGCGTGATGGGGCAGAACCGTTGGTGGGTGAGGAGCTAACAGAAATTCCGCCTTATGAAGGAGCACGTACCAGCCTGTTCTGGAATTTTTTCGCCCCGGTACTGGTAGTGATCGGCGTTGCGGTGGGCACCTTTATTGTGATGGACTCAGCCAAGACCATGGAGGCATTTCTGGCGGCTTCCGTGTTTCTCGGTATCGTTATGCGCCTTCAGGGCATTCCCTTTAGCGACATTATGAAAACCTCGATGGCGGGGATGAAGGGAGTAATGCCTGCCATTATCATTCTGGCGCTAGCCTACTCGTTGAATCAGCTCTCCAAAGACATGGGTACGGCCAACTATATCGTCGAAGCCACCGCCGGCTGGCTAACACCTGCTTTGCTCCCGGCCATGACGTTCCTGATTGCCGCCGTTATCGCTTTTTCCACAGGCACTTCATGGGGCACCTTCGCTATCATGATGCCACTCGCCGTACCGCTCGCCTTCAACTTTAGCGGCGATATGGTTACACCGCTGGTGTATGCCACAGTGGCCGCTGTGGCGGGTGGAGGTGTCTTTGGAGATCACTGTTCGCCCCTCTCGGACACCTCCGTGCTCGCCTCGACGGGGGCCGCTTCTGATCATATCGACCATATCAAAACGCAAATTCCCTTTGCGCTCGCCGTCGCTTTACTTTCCCTGGCTGCTTATCTGTTGCTCGGGCTCACGCTGTAACCTGTCAGCCCTGCGATGTGGGAGGTGCCGCGTTGTCGCAGGGCTTAAATATTACCCAGCAGGGCGGCGCATCACGGTCATCAATACCCCAGCGCCAATCAAGCTACCGGCGCCGCAGCGGTGAAGCAGGCGGCGAAACTTGGCGGTCATTAGTTGTCGGCTATTGGTTGATAGCAGCGTGTAGCCAAGGTCTGAGATGAGGCCTATCACAAGAAAGGTGGTGAAAAGAATCGCCAACTGGGGGGCCAATGGCTGGGTCTGGTTAATAAACTGCGGCATGAAGGCCATAAAGAACAGAATGCTTTTGGGGTTCAGGAGTGTCACCCAAAAGGCCTTTGCAGTGCCCTGCTTAACGCTGGCGCCCGAGGCTTCCAGGTCATTCAATTGGCCGGATTCACGCCACATCTTGACGCCTAGATAAAGCAGATAGAGAACGCCTAGCCATTTAACGACGGCGAATAGCTCCGCCGACGCCATCAGCAGGGCGCCTACGCCAGCAAACGAGAGTGACATCGCCACCAGGTCGCCCAAGAAAAAGCCGGGCAGCATCGCTAAAGCCGCTTTGCGTCCCTGGTTGATGCCGGTCATGACCAGCAGAGCCACCGCGGGGCCGGGGGAGGCGATCACCAAAAACGAAGCCAGCACAAACGACAGCCAAAGCTCAATCGACATAGCGTTACTTGTCCTGTTGTTGAGTTATTAACTATATCTCGCCATCTAGTTGTAAGCCCTGGATCGCCGCGTGGCAATTCTACCCGCTGATTGACTGCGCTATACATCGAGATAATGCTGCGCTTTTACACTGGAGCCGATGCCACCGATTATTTGATAACCCGCAATTGGACGCTGGTATAGCCTGCAATTGGACGCTGCCAGAGACAAACTATGGATACCTCTTATCTACTCCGGTTAATTCGTGATCGAGTGGTCGAGTCGCTCGCGGATACGCCGGTGGTGTGTTGGCTAGGGTTAAAGATTTCGGAAGCGACCTCCAGTGTCGTATTTGCGACTGATCGCCAGATTCGCGTGATAGTGTTGTCGCTTTCCGTCCTGTTCATGCCAATATACGACCAAAGAGCAATGCCCCTCCTGACGAGCGAGTATTCACGCCAGTAAGGGGGAAACTAAAATACGCCAGCGACGCCTATACTAATAAGAAAAAAATGATGCTTAAAAGCTGACGGAGGGTAAGACCATGACATCAAATCAAGCAAAAGACCCGGCAGCAAAGACTGATCGGGCGGGTGAACCGCAAACCCTTGGCTTTCTACTGCTAGATAATTTCACCCTGATTTCGCTGGCCTCCGCGATAGACCCTTTGCGGATGGCTAATCAACTGGCTGGGCGCGAGCTGTATCGCTGGTACACCCTGACCCAAGACGGACTGCCCGTACGCGCCAGTGATGGGCTGCAGGTGACGCCGGATGCCTCTATGCATACCCCTCTCTCGCTTGAGTGGGTAGTCGTTTGCGGTGGGGTAGGCCCTCATCACAGTGTTACCCGCGAGCACGTGCGCTGGCTGCAGTCCCAGTCGCGCCAGCTAAAACGATTAGGCTCGGTCTGTACGGGCAGTTGGGCGCTGGGCCAGGCGGGGCTGCTTGATCACTATCAAACCAGCGTGCACTGGGAGTGCCTGGCCTCCATGCAGGAGGCTTTCCCCAACGTTATTCTGACCCCGCACCTTTTCTCTATTGATCGTGATCGATTCACCGCCTCTGGCGGCACCGCACCGTTGGATATGATGCTAAATCTGATTGCCCACGACCATGGACGAGAGCTTTCGGCAGGCATCTCCGAGATGTTTATCTACGAGCGTGTGCGCAACGAGCAGGATCAGCAGCGTGTACCGCTTAAACACGTGCTGGGTACGACTCAGCCCAAGCTACTAGAGATTGTGGCGTTGATGGAGTCCAACCTTGAGGAGCCGATCGAGCTCGATGAGCTGGCAAAGTATGTGGATGTTTCACGGCGTCAGTTAGAGCGGTTGTTCCAGCGCTATCTGCTCTGCTCTCCGTCCCGCTATTACCTCAAGCTACGCTTGGTGCGTGCCCGTCAATTGCTCAAGCAAACACCTCTCTCGATCATCGAAATTGCGTCCGTTTGCGGCTTTGTCTCTACGCCCCATTTTTCCAAGTGTTATCGTGAATACTTTGGGGTACCGCCGAGAAATGAGCGCTTGGGGGTGCATGACCGGCAAGGAAGTAACCTTGCTAAGTCGCCATCGTTAATTCAGCGATGGGGGGGTGAACCTTACAAAAGCGAACCTCTTTCGAGTGCCCAGCAGGCGCTTGCCCATGCCCAGGGTGAGCCTACCTTTGCCAGCGTGCCGCTACTGCGCTGATAGGTACTTCGTCGCCACTATTTCAAACCTGTTGCCCACCTCCGGGCAGCAGGTTTTTTAGTAGCTGCTATCGCTAAAGTACTCCTCCTCCTCTGCAAAGGTTAGCGGGTGCGTGGGTAGTGGTCGTGTTCACGACACTATGACGCTTTTGGAATTTCCGCCGTCGTTTCCAAGAGCAGTCCAATCCAACGTCAGCGCTATGCTCGCTACATTAACCAATGTTGGAGCTTAGCTATGACCCCCTCTGAACTGCACAATGACGCCATTGTCATTGATGGTCTGATCATCGCCAAATGGAACCGTGAGCTGCTTGAGGACATGCGTCGCGGCGGTCTAACTGCGGCTAACTGCACCGTCTCGGTGTGGGAGGGGTTTCAGGCCACGGTCGATAATATCGTCAAGTCCAACCAGTTGATGGCGGAGTGTAGCGACCTGGTGCGTCCTGTTCGCACTACCGCTGACATCACGCGGGCGAAAGAGGAGGGCAAGACCGGCATCATCTTTGGCTTTCAGAATGCCCATGCTTTCGAAGACCAAATTGGTTACGTAGAGATCTTCAAGCAGTTGGGCGTGGGCATCGTGCAGATGTGCTACAACACCCAGAACCTGGTGGGTACTGGCTGTTACGAGCGCGATGGTGGCCTCTCTGGCTTTGGTCGCGAAATTGTTGCCGAGATGAACCGCGTCGGCATTATGTGCGACCTCTCTCACGTCGGTGCCAAGACCTCCGAAGAGGTCATTCTCGAGTCCAAAAAGCCTGTCTGCTACTCCCACTGCCTGCCCTCCGGTCTCAAAGAGCACCCGCGTAATAAATCCGATCAAGAGCTGAAGTTCATTGCCGACCACGGCGGTTTCGTGGGTGTCACCATGTTTGCGCCGTTCCTCAAAAAGGGTATCGACTCGACCATCGAAGATTACTGCGAGGCGATTGAGTACGTCATGAATATCGTCGGTGAAGACGCTATCGGCATCGGTACCGATTTCACCCAAGGGCATGGTCAAGAGTTTTTCGAGTGGCTGACCCACGACAAGGGCTACGCCCGTCGCCTCACTGACTTTGGCAAGATCATCAATCCCAAAGGAATCCGCACCATTGGGGAGTTCCCCAATCTCACCGAGGCACTCCTCAAGCGCGGCTTAAGTGAGACCCAGGTGCGCAAGATCATGGGAGAGAACTGGGTGCGCGTACTCAAGGATGTGTGGGGCGCCTGACTCAGCGCAGGCGGCTGTCTCCGAAGTGAGGGGCGCCGGGAGCATGCCGTAGAGGAGATCCGACGCCAGGGATGGCGTCGGTAGCGTCCAGGGATGGATTCATAGCGCCTCCTCGTAGGCATGCTCCCGGGGTAGCCCCGTCGATAACCTGACATAACAAAGATTTGAGGAATACAACCGTGACCAAACTGGCCCCCGCACTGCCCATCGAAGTGGATAGCGAAACAGGCGTCTGGACGAGCGACGCCCTGCCAATGCTGTATGTACCACGGCACTTTTTTATCAACAACCATGTGGCCGTCGAAGAGGCGCTGGGTGCCGAGAAGTATGCCGAGATTCTCTATCACGCCGGCTACAAGAGTGCTTGGCACTGGTGTGAAAAAGAGGCCGAATGCCACGGCATCGAAGGTGTGGCCGTCTTCGAACACTACATGAATCGACTCTCCCAGCGCGGCTGGGGGCTTTTCCTTACTGAGCAGATCGATCTCGAGTCGGGCACGGCTCAGGTGCGTCTCGAACACAGCGCTTTCGTTTACCAATTGGGCAAGACCGGTAAAAAAGAGGAGTACATGTTCACCGGCTGGTTTGCCGGCGCCATGGATCAAATCCTCGCTGCCAGTGGTAGCTCGCTGCGCACTGTGGCCGAGCAGACCCAGAGTGCCGCCGAAGAGGGCTGTGACATCGGCCTCTTTTCCGTCCAGCCGCTGACCGACGCCGCCCGCTAGCCAGGGGGAGAGGAGAGACAAAGATGGCATTCGACGCAATTTTCGAGCCGATCGATATCGGCAAGCTGACCATCCGCAATCGCGTGGTCAGTACCGCTCACGCCGAAGTGCATGCCACCGACGGTGGTATGACCACTGAGCGCTACGTCAGGTACTACGAGGAGAAGGCTAAAGGCGGTTGTGGCCTGTGTATTTGCGGCGGCTCATCGGTGGTGTCCATTGATAGCCCGCAGGGCTGGTGGAGCTCGGTCAACCTGTCCACTGATCGCATTATTCCGCACTTTCAGAATTTGGCCGACGCTGTGCATAAGCATGGCGGCAAGATCATGATCCAGATTACCCATATGGGGCGCCGCTCCCGCTGGGACGGTTTTGACTGGTCGACGCTGGTCTCACCCTCCGGTATCCGTGAACCGGTGCACCGCTCTACCTGTAAGACCATTGAAGTCGAGGAGATCTGGCGCATCATTGGTGACTTCGCCCAGGCCGCGCGCCGAGCGAAAGAGGGCGGGCTCGATGGTGTCGAACTGTCTGCCGTGCACCAGCACCTGATCGACCAGTTCTGGAGCCCAAGGGTCAACAAGCGTACTGACGAGTGGGGCGGGAGCTTCGAAAATCGCATGCGCTTCGGTATGGAAGTACTCAAGGCGGTGCGCGCCGAAGTGGGTGACGATTTCTGCGTCGGCATGCGGATCTGCGGCGACGAGTTCCATCCAGATGGCCTCTCCCACGATGACATGAAGCAGATCGCCGCCTACTACGATGCCACCGGCCAAGTCGACTTCTTCGGCGTCATCGGCTCCGGTTGTGACACCCACAACACCTTGGCCAACGTCATTCCTAATATGTCCTACCCGCCAGAGCCTTTCCTGCACCTGGCGGCGGGGATCAAGGAAGTGGTGAACGTGCCGGTGATTCACGCTCAGAACATCAAGGATCCCAACCAAGCCCAGCGAATTCTCGAAGGGGGCTATGTCGATCTGGTGGGCATGACCCGGGCACATATTGCCGACCCGCACCTGATCGCCAAGATCAAGATGGGCCAGATCGACCAGATTAAACAGTGCGTGGGCGCTAACTACTGCATCGACCGCCAGTACCAGGGGCTTGACGTACTGTGCATTCAAAACGCCGCCACGTCCCGTGAATACATGGGGCTGCCCCACATCATTGAGAAAACCGAGGGCGCCAAACGCAAAGTCGTCGTAGTAGGCGGTGGCCCCGGCGGTATGGAGGCAGCACGCGTCGCCGCTGAGCGGGGCCACGATGTCACTCTGTTTGAGGCTGCTGACGCTTTGGGTGGGCAGATCACCATTGCCGCCCAAGCGCCCCAGCGTGATCAGATCGCCGGTATCACCCGCTGGTACCAGCTGGAGCTGGCGCGGCTGAAAGTCGACCTGCGTCTGGGCACCCGCGCCGATGAAGCAACGCTACTCGACCTGCGCCCGGATATCGTGGTACTCGCCACCGGTGGTCAGCCCTTCCTGAGCCAGCACCCAGAGTGGGGCTACTCAGAGAATGCCGAGGAGAGCCTGGTGGTCAGCACCTGGGATATTCTCTCAGGCAAAGTGGCGCCAGGTAAGAACGTGCTGATTTATGACGCCATTTGCGAATTCTCCGGCGTCTCGGCAGCGGATTTTCTCGCCGATAAGGGCGCCAAAGTGGAGATCGTCACCGACGATATCAAGCCCGGCGCGGCGGTGGGCGGTACCACCTTCCCCACCTACTACCGCAGCCTCTACGAGAAGGAGGTGATCATGTCCTCCGACCTGATGCTGCATAAGGTTTACCGCGAGGGCGATGGCCTGGTGGCGGTGCTCGAAAATGAGTACACCGGGGCTTTGGAAGAGCGCGTGGTCGATCAGGTAGTGGTCGAGAACGGTGTGCGCCCTGATGAAGCGCTCTACTACGCCCTCAAAGAGCAGTCCCGCAACAGAGGGCAGGTGGATCTGGAAGCACTCTATGCAATCCAGCCGCAGCCTTGTCTGAGCGAGTCAGGAGATGGCTTCCTGCTGTTCCGCCTGGGCGACTGCACGGCACCGCGTAACACTCATGCGGCTATCTACGATGCTTTGCGAATCTGCAAGGACTTTTGACCTGAGCGAGAGCCGGGGCGCCGGGGGTAGACCGTAGCGAGGGTCTTTTGACAGGGCCGTAAAACAGTTCCGTACGTTTACGGCATTTCCGCCATCCATGGCGGTCAGATGTCAAAAGTAGCGCCCAGGGATGGGTTCATAGCGCCCTCGCAGAGGTCTGCTGCCGGAGTAGCCCCGCCGCGAAAGATGAGGTGAGTACCATGCTCGAAACGCTCTTGCCGATACTGATTTTTACTGCCCTGGCCCTGGCAGTCATCGGCGCCGTGCGGCGTATGCGCCTGTGGCGCCAGGGGCGCCCCTCGCGAGTTAACTTGCTGCAGGGGTTGGCGGCCATGCCGCGCCGCTATTTGGTGGATCTGCACCATGTGGTGGGACGTGACAAGATGATCTCCAAC
>NZ_JPUA01000022.1:13957-118826 GCF_002211105.1 Halomonas campaniensis
GCATCGCGACCCCCCTGCTAGGCGGATTGTTGCTGCTGGCCAGTACCTCCATGTTCGTCGGCAGCCTCTTCGTGGCACGCCGACGTATTAATCCGCCCGCTCGGCTCTCCAAGGGGCCCTGGATGCGCCTGCCCAAGAGTCTAATGGCGTTTTCGCTAGGTGTTTTCCTAATCACTCTACCCACGGTGGGCCTACTGCCCCAGGGTTTGCTTGAAGGTGGCAGTAGCTGGCTGCTGGCGCTGGTATTGGCGGGCGTTGTGGCCTGGGGCCTGGGGGAAATGTTTTTCGGCATGACCTGGGGCGGGCCCATGAAGCACGCCTTCGCCGGTGCCTTGCACCTGGCCTTTCATCGTCGCGCCGAACGCTTTTCCACCAAGAAAGGGGGCGCTGGCCGATCAACGGGTCTCAAGGCACTCAACCTTGAGGATGAAGCGGCGCCTCTGGGCGTGGAAAAGCCAGCCGACTTTACCTGGAATCAACTGCTGGGCTTCGATGCCTGCGTGCAGTGTGGTCGCTGCGAGGCGGTGTGCCCGGCATTTGCCGCCGGTCAGCCGCTCAATCCCAAGAAGCTGATCCAGGACATGGTGGTGGGCATGGCCGGGGGCAGTGATGCCGCCTATGCTGGTTCTCCCTACCCCGGCAAGCCGGTAGGTGAACACGCTGGCTCGCCCCATGGGCCTATTGTGGCGCTACAGGGAAAGGCTTTGGTCGACGCCGATACGCTCTGGTCCTGTACGACCTGCCGCGCCTGTGTCGAAGAGTGCCCGATGATGATCGAGCATGTGGATGCGATTGTCGATATGCGCCGCCACCTGACCCTGGAGCGTGGCAAAACGCCCAACAAAGGCGCCGAAGTGCTCGATAATTTGATCGCCACCGACAATCCCGGCGGTTTCGACCCTGGCTCGCGGCTCAACTGGGCGGCGGATCTTAACCTACCGCTCATGGCAGATCTTAAGCAGGTCGATGTGCTGCTGTGGTTGGGGGATGGCGCCTTTGATATGCGCAACCAGCGTACCTTGCGCGCACTGGTCAAAGTGCTGCGCGCCGCTGAAGTCGATTTCGCAGTGTTGGGTACTGAAGAGCGCGATAGCGGCGATGTGGCGCGGCGTCTGGGCGATGAAGCGACGTTCCAGTCTCTGGCGAAGCGCAATATTGCCACTCTGGCCAAGTATCGCTTCTTGCAGATTGTTACCTGCGATCCCCACAGCTTTCATGTGCTGGGCAACGAGTATGGCGAACTGGGTGGCGACTATCAGGTTCGCCACCACAGCACCTTCATTGCCGAGCTATACGAGGCCGGTCGACTGGCGTTCGCACCTTGGAAAGGCGGCAGCGTCACCTATCACGACCCGTGTTACCTGGGGCGCTATAACGGTGAATACGAGGCACCGCGCAACGTACTTAAGGCGCTGGGTATCGAGGTCAAGGAGATGGAGCGCTCCGGCTACCGCTCGCGCTGCTGCGGCGGCGGTGGTGGGGCACCGATTACCGATATTCCCGGCGAACGGCGGATTCCCGACATGCGCATGAATGACGTCAAAGAGAGCGGCGCCGAGCTGGTCGCAGTGGGCTGCCCTCAATGTACCGCCATGCTGGAAGGGGTGGTGGATGCCAGCGCCGAAGTGCGTGATATCGCCGAGCTGGTGGCCGATGCCTTGGTAGAGCGTCCCGCGGGTGATGCGTCTGATGGGCCCCGCCGGCCTGCTGCAACGACGACGGCTGAAGAGGTTACCGTATGAGCGAGATTATACGTCGCGATCCGCGTCGCGAGTGGATCGCCCGGAATCGTCTGCACCCCGAGTACGCCACGGTGCTGGCCGCCCTGGGTGTACACAGGGGCGGCGGAGCGACCAGCGAATGGATGGGCCCCAACGGCGTGGTGCGCAAGAACCCTCGTGCCATCGGTTTTATCGGCCCTAATGGTGTCAAACGGATTGACCGCAGTGGCCTCCAGCAAGGAGGGCAGTCCACCGCGGCAACAACGGCGGCCCGCGATAGCCGCCGCACGGTGACCATTGATCAACCCGCCTTCCTGGTGGCTGTGGTGCCCGACCTGACCGGCGGGCGACTCTCCGGACATGACAAGGATCTGCTGGGCTTGGCACGGCGCCTGGCGGATGCCGACGCCGAGCATCCTGGCGCCGTGGTGGCGATCCTCTTTGGCGAGCATAAGGAAGAGGCGCTGGGCGAAGCTGGCATCGATCGCGTCGTGCATCTTGATGATGAGTTTTACGCGGGGTTCTCGCCTGAAGCGCGCCTGGCGGCTTTAAGCGCCGTCGAGCGGGAGATGACGCCGCGCTTCTGGTTGCTGCCTGACTCCCCGCTGGGGGGCGCCGACCTGGGGCGGCGTCTGTCCTTGCGCTTGGGCGAACGCGCTGCCACGGGGGTGTGGCAGATCGAAGCTGACCACGAGTCTCCACTGGGTTGGCGCTGTACGGCTCGTGGCGGCGCCGGAAGCCTGGATATCCAGCGCCCTCTGCCGCGGGTTGCCCTGGCGCTGGCCGAGTGCGCCGAACCGGTGGACGAGACCCGGCATGCGGCCGAGCACCTGACCCTGGCAGCGTCAATCCCCACCACTCTATCGCGCATTGAAGACCTGGGGCAGGTGGCGGTGGATCCCGCCGGCGTGGCGCTGGCCGAGGCCGAGTTCATCCTCTCCGGCGGCAACGGTGTTAAAGAGTGGGATGCCTTCCACCATGCCGCGAAAGTCCTCGGCGCTACCGAAGGGGCGTCCCGTGTCGCGGTGGACGACGGCTTTATGGCCCGCGATCGGCAGGTGGGTGCGACCGGCACCTGGGTAACCGCCCGAGTCTATATGGCGGTGGGTATTTCAGGCGCTATCCAGCATCTGCAGGGCATTCAGCGCTGCGACAAAGTGGTGGCGATCAATCTCGATCCGGGGTGCGACATCATCAAGCGCGCCGACCTGGCGGTGATTGGCGACAGCACGCAAATTCTGGCCGCATTAGTGGCCATGGTGGAACAGCAGCGGGGAGGTCAGCGCGATGCAGCCTGATCGACAGCAACAACAGCAGGGAATCGATGTGGCAGTGCTGGTCTCCATAGGCCGTCACCCGACAACCGGACGCGCGCGGCGCGCCGAACAGGAT
Organism: Halomonas campaniensis; assembly: GCF_002211105.1. Taxonomy (GTDB): domain Bacteria; phylum Pseudomonadota; class Gammaproteobacteria; order Pseudomonadales; family Halomonadaceae; genus Vreelandella; species Vreelandella campaniensis_A. Next base: position 17,071 of record NZ_JPUA01000022.1, read on the forward strand.
GCCCGGGGCCTGGAGCTAGCGCTGGCCATGGAAGCCGAACTGCCGGGCACTCGGATTAGCGTACTGCATGCGGGGCCCCAGGCGGATGACAGCGAATCGGCGCTACGCGGCTACCTGGGCATGGGGCTTGAATCCATGACCTTGCTCGAACAGCCCGCGGGCAGTGATGCCATTCTGTCCCTGGTGGAGCATTTAGCCGCTACCTCGCCCCAGCTAGTGATCACCGGTGCCCGGGCAGAGCGCGGTGAAGGCTCTGGGCTTTTGCCCTATGCGTTGGCAGAACATCTCGGCTGGCCATTGGTGAATAGCTTGGCATCGATAGAAAAGGTGGAAAATGGCGTGGTAACGCTGCTTCAGGCGTTGCCAAGGGGCCAGCGTCGCCGTCTCAAGGTGCGTCTGCCCGCTATCATCAGTGTGGATGAAGCAGCGCCGGCGGCGCGTCAAAGCGCCTTCGGCCCGGCGCGTCGCGCCACCTTTGCGGTTACGCCGACGACCCCTGAAGCCGACAGCGAGCTGGCCCAGTGGCAACTTGCCCTAGCGCGTAAACGGCCTAAGCGTCTGAAAATCGTTAAAGCTGCGTCGGCCAGGGATCGCTTCAAGGCGGCAGCGGCCAAGTCCGAGGGCAAAGGCGGGCAGGTGCTCACCGATGTGACCCCCGAGCAGGGCGCCGAGGCGATCTACAAGTTGCTCAAGGAGGAAGAGGTGCTGCGCTGAAACGCATCACGCCTCTAACCATCGTTCAAGCCCGCTTCCCTGCGGGCTTTTTGTTGGGTGATGGCCCACACGACGCATTGACTATTTGCCAACAAAGCCCGGATAAAGCTGAAGGCGCTGTCTCTCCAGACGCAAGCCTATCCAGGCATGCAGTACCAGCACCAGGATGACCACACCACCACCGAGCAGCGTCGAGGTGGTGGGTGTCTCACCTAATAACCACCACACCCATAGCGTGCCCAGCGCGGTTTCGACCAAATAAAACAGCGCCACTTCCGTTGACGACAGATAGCGAGTGGCGCTGTTGATCAGCACCGTGGCCAAGGGCATCTGCACCAGCCCCATCAGTGCCAGTACGCCATAGCGTTGGGCATCCAGATCCAACGGCGAGGCCATGGGCAGGGCAACCGTCGCAGAGAGCAGCCCACCACCGGCAACCACCGTCATAGGGTCAATCGCTGGATAGCGTCGCAGTAGAGTCAGGTTACCGCCGATAGCTGCCGCGGCCGCCAAGGCATAAAGATTACCTACCAGCATCCCCATGGCCCCTTCTCCCATGAACACCAGGCCCATGCCCAGCATGCAGACAGCAATGGCCACCAGCGTTCGCAGCGCGACTTTTTCACCCAGGAAAATCCTTGAAAACAGCGCAGCAAACAGCGGCGCGGTGCTCAGGATCACCACCACGTTGGCCACGTTGGCGTTCATGACCGCCAGCACAAAAAGGCTGGAGATGAGACCCAGCAGTATGGCTGAGGCTAGCGAGGAAAAGGGGTTGCTTCTCAGCGTTGCCAGTCGCTTGCTAACACTACACAGCACCCCCAGCACGCAGAACATTAATATTCCGCGCCAGAATACGATGGTCCAGCCATCAGTATCGGACAAGCGTATCAACAGACCGTCGAAGCTGAGGCATACCACACCGAGTATCACGATAAGCAGGCCGCGCTGGTACGAACTTAGCTGCATGATCCTATCTCCTGGTCAGCAAAAAAAACTAACCGCCCGCCGGGTAGGCGAGCGGTTGAGTGATTAGTAGCAGGCCAATGATCGTTGGCCTACTCGGGTTGGGTCTCGGCGCTTAACGATTGTCCGCCATGACCGTGCTCGCCGGGGCGGCTTTCTGATCAGGACGAACCAGCCAGTAGCCTACGGCCCCGGCGATAAACAGCATGCTGCCGCAACCTATCGCCAGCAGGTAAGCTCCTTGAACCGCACCGGATGCGAGCGCGAAGCGCTCGGCAAATCCGGCTAACGTCGCCGCGTACTGCTGCCACAAAAACAGCCCGATGGCGACTCCAGAGAGCATGGTGCATATCGCGATCCAACGGGTGCCCGATACCCAACCGCTTACCGCGCCGCTATCAAACTCATGCAGGAAAGCCCGGTACGCTGTCTCTGCCTGACTTACACGCGTCATTTTTGACGCCAGCGTAATCGCTACCAGCGCCATCAGCGTACTCAGCAGCACCGGATGCAGATAAACCGGCAGGCTGAGCCACTCGGCCTGCACCATCAACGAGAGAGCGACATTGCCGACAAAGCCCACGGCCAAGCCCCAGCTCGCGCCTGCGGCGGTGATCCTGCGACTCCAGATGCTCATCAACGCCACCGGGCCCCAGGAGGAGGCAAACAGGGTGGCGGCAAACCACACCACCGACATCACTGCCGGCGGTTGGAACAGCGCGAGCAGCAGTGCTATCAGGCCCGCGCCAAGCACCGCCATACGGCTTTTGCGCATGGCCGATTTTTCGTCGGTTGAGGCGGGCAGGATATCGTTGGAAAGGCTAAAACCAATGATCGACAGAAACGTCGAGCAGGACGAGAGCCCAGCAGCGAACACCCCGGTCAGAATGACCACCCCAAGCCAGGTAGGCAGCACGTTGAGGGCCACCCATATCATGGAGCGTTCAGGGTCGAGCTGCGGGTCATAAAGGTTGATCGCCGCGCCAGTCATCATCATTAGAGCGTAGAAAACGGCAAGTGCCACGGCGGTCAGCATGGCCGAGCGCATCACCACGTGCTCGTTGCGGGCCATCAGGTAGCGGCTGGATTGCCAGGGACTTGCCGCCAGCACCGCCGCCCAGACCAGGCCCAGCGTCAGGCCCCAGATCAGCGCCTCGCCGGGAGAGGAGAAGCTGGCCTCCGGCCCTTCGATCACCCCATGCCACAGCGCGATGCCGGGCTTGTCCGTCTGAATCAGCAGCCCTTCGACGACCCCGCTCCAACCGCCTAAGTCCTGAATGACATACAGCGAGCCGCCCACTGCGGCCAGCGAGAAGATCACGAACATGATGGTGTCGGTCAGCATGACCCCCGGTGAGCCGGAGTAGAGGATGAAACCGGTATAGGTCGCCCACACCAGCACCAGGCCCACCCAGTAGGGCATCCCGGTCAATTCCGAAAACATGATGCCCGCGCCCTGCATTACGCCCAGCAGGTAAGCGCCCAGGCCGACGATCGTGGTGAGCCCGGCAATGGCCTGCACCCGGCGCGAGGCAAAGCGTTTACCGAAGAACTCCGGCACGGTACGTGCCCCGCTGCGGCGCAGATAGCGGCCAAACACCAGCGCGCCCAGCAGGCAGCCCGAGGTGCTCACCGCCGCAAAGATCAACATGACAAACGGATAGCCCTGATAGGCAAAACCCGTCTCGCCGAGAAAGGCGCTGGTGCTTAAGTAGCTGGCCACCAGCGTGCCCAGTATAAAGAAGGTGGGCGCATTGCGACCGGCGACCAGATAGTCATCCAGCCCCTTGACGCGCCGCCCGGCCAGATGGCCGATGACAAAATAGCCGACCAGACTCAGCAGTATTGCGATGGTGTAGATCATGGAAATAGCCGTGGAGTTGTTGACGTTGTTTAGCTATGGTGCAGCGCTTTACCTGCCTTCTCATTGCCATTAGCGGCACACAGTGCCGGAATCACGACACCATATCCGCAAACCAAAAGGGGCGCCATGGCATTGGCGCCCCCGAAAGCAACAGATGGTTGGTTTGATTAGCTAGCGATTTTAGGCATCGCGTTGCTCTGCTGCCACTCTTTGTGAAGCCCTTTGTAGAGGCTGAAACACATCAGCAAGAGTACCAGTGTAAAGGGCAGCCCTGTGGCCACCGCGCCCGCCTGCAGTGCGCTGAGTGCCGTGCTCCCTCCGCCATACAGCAACACACCAGCAATCACGCCTTCAAGCGTTGCCCAGAATACCCGCTGACTCTTGGGCGCATCGGTCTTGCCACCGGCGGTGATGTTGTCGATGACCAGCGAGCCGGAGTCGGACGAGGTAATAAAGAACACCAACACCAGAATAATCGCCAGCGTCGAGGTGATACTGGTCAGGGGCAACTGCTCCAGCATATGGAACATGGCAAGCGAAACGTCGCCAATACCGTTAGCCAGTTCACCCACACCGTTGGCAGCCTGATAAAGCGCAGTGCCGCCAAAGGCGCTCATCCACACCAGTGTGACCAGCGTGGGTACCAGCAGTACGGCGATGAGAAACTCACGAACCGTGCGCCCCCGTGATACACGAGCGATAAACATGCCGACAAACGGTGACCAGGAGATCCACCACGCCCAATAGAAGACGGTCCAGCCGTGGTACCAGGTGTCATCATCGCGGCCAATCCAGTTCGACAGCGGCAGCAGGTGGCTTGCGTAGTCCAGTGCGGTGGTGCCAATCCCCGTCAGAATCATCAGGGTAGGCCCTGCCACCACCACAAACAGCAGCAACGCCGCCGCGATGACCATGTTGATATTCGAGAACAGCTTAACGCCACCGTCGATACCCCGCCATACCGAGATCAGCGCAATGACCGTGACCACCACGATAATTGCCAACTGGGTACCGATGGTATTAGGGACATCGAACAGGTAGGCGAGGCCGCCAGCTGCCTGGGTAGCGCCAAACCCAAGTGAGGTAGCCAAGCCAAAAATGGTGGCCAGCACGGCAAGAATATCGATGATATGGCCCGCCCAGCCGCGCGTTCGCTCGCCTAGGATGGGGTAGAAAGCGGAGCGAAGCGTCAGCGGCAAGCCCTTGTTATAGGAAAAGAAGGCCAGCGAGAGTGCCACCACGCCATAAATGGCCCAGGGGTGCAGTCCCCAGTGGAACATGGTTGCCCCCATGGCGGCGCTGGCGCCCTCCGGCGTCCCTGCCGGTGTATTCAAGGGCGTTCCATACCAGTCGGTGTAGTAGGCTACGGGCTCAGCAACGCTCCAGAACATCAGGCCAATACCCATGCCCGCTGCAAACAGCATGGCGAACCAGGAGGTGCGCGAGTATTCAGGTTTTGCATCCTTACCGCCTAGCCGAATCCGCCCGAGTGGCAAGCAGATCAGTACAAGGCAAAACACCACAAAAATATTGCCAGCGATCATAAACAGCCAGTCGAAGTGTTCGATCGACCAGTTTTTGGCAAGCCCTAAGTGGGTATTAGCAGCATCTGGATAGACCAGCGCGTAGATAATAAACAGTAGGATGGCGAGAGCGGAAAGCGGAAAGACGGGGTTATGAAAGTCCAACCCCAATATCTGAGTATTGTCCTGTCCGGGCGACAGAACCGGGTCGTCGTTGTTATTCATCAGGTTTCCTTGGTGGCTCTTGTTAGACGTCGGGTATGCATCACCATTGCCGACGCTATGAATTGTTGGGCCTGTTTCAAAAGAGGAATGTCGTGAAAGCGACCTCTATCTATTCGTCTTGGCTAGGATGTCTTGAATAGATACGTGAGTGCCTTATTCGGGTAAGTCCTTAAGCGCGGAGGGGATAGGGTGGGAAAGCGCCATCAACCATCATGAACAGAACAATAAACCACAGGAGCCAGCCATGAATGCAGCCAACCGCGGAGTGGTCTACAAGGGGCCGGGTGAGGTCGCCGTTGAGTCCATCGCCTATCCTGAACTCGCCCTCGGCAATCGCAAATGCGAGCACGGCGTGATTCTCAAAGTAGTCACCACCAATATCTGTGGCAGCGACCAGCATATGGTACGCGGCCGCACCACCGCCTCACCTGGCCTGGTACTCGGCCACGAAATCACGGGTTTGGTGATTGAGGCCGGCCGTGATGTTGAATTCATCAAGCCGGGCGATCTGGTCTCGGTGCCGTTCAACATTGCCTGCGGCCGCTGCCGCAACTGTAAAGAGGGCCGCACCGGGATCTGCCTCAACGTTAATCCAGCCCGCCCAGGCGCTGCCTATGGCTACGTGGATATGGGCGGCTGGGTCGGCGGCCAGACCGAATATGTCATGGTTCCCTATGCGGACTTTAATCTGCTGAAGTTTCCGGATGCCGATCAGGCCATGGAGAAGATCAAGGATCTGACCCTGCTCTCCGATATTTTCCCCACCGGCTTCCACGGCTGTGTGACCGCCGGTGTCGGCCCCGGCAGCACCGTCTATATCGCTGGTGCTGGGCCTGTGGGGCTGGCCGCTGCGGTTTCCGCTCAACTGCTGGGTGCGGCCTGCGTGATCGTTGGTGATATGATCGAAGAGCGCCTGGCCCAGGCCCGCAGCTTTGGCTGTGAGACCATCGACCTGACCCAGGACGGTGACATGGCCGACAAGATCGAGGTGATTCTCGGCGAGCGTGAGGTTGATGCCTTTGTCGACTGCGTTGGCTTTGAGGCTCACGCCTGTGGCTGCAATCACGGCAAAGAAGCGCCTGCGACGGTGCTCAACTCGGCGATGTCGTTGACCCGAGCCGGTGGTCAGATCGGTATTCCGGGCCTCTACGTGACCGAAGATCCCGGCGCGGAAGACGATGCTGCCAAGCAGGGCTCGCTGAGCATGCGCTTTGGCCTCGGGTGGGCCAAGTCACACAGTTTCCATACGGGGCAGTGCCCGGTGATGAAATACCATCGCCCGTTGATGCAGGCTATTCTGTTCGGCAAGGTCAATATTGCCGATGCGGTGAATGTCCAAATGATTAACCTGGATCAGGCGCCCCAGGGCTACGCCGACTTCGATGGCGGTGCGGCTAAGAAATTCGTTATTGACCCACATGGCAGCGTGGCTTAATAACTTATTTAATAAGCACTGAGTAATCAGCACTGAGCAATAAGTCCTGAGCAATATGGCCTGAGTAACAAGCCCTGACCACTGCCTGAGGGCAGGCTAGTGCGACCCTAGACGGCGCCCCGCGGGGTGCCGTCTTTGTTCATTCGGCAAAAAGCTGATCAAGATAATAATGAGTAACCCATGACCGTCCAGACCGTGATCCCCAAGCGCCGCTTCCGCGGCAAGCCCCGCGGCCGTGAACTCGACCCCCATCTTCTTGAGGCGTTGCGTGAGCTGCTGGGCGACGAACGCCAGGACGCCACGCTGCGCCGCCGCGACTTATTGATTGAACACCTGCATGCCCTTCAGGATAACCGCGGTCATCTGCTGTTGGCAGATCTGCGTGCTCTGGCGGCTTATATGAACCTGCCCATGGCGGCCATTTACGAAACCGCCACCTTCTATGCCCACTTCGATGTCATTCACGATGACCAACTGCCGCCGCCCGCGGTGACCATTCGCGTCTGCGACTCCCTAACCTGTCAATTGGCCGGTGCCGAGGCGCTTAAGGCACAGCTGGAAGCGAATGTGGATATCGAGCAGGTGCGAGTGCTGCGCGCTCCTTGCATGGGGCGCTGCGACACGGCGCCGGTGGCGGAAGTGGGGCACTATCATGTGCCGTTCGCTACTCAGGAGCGTATCGCGTCGGTGATCGAGGAAGCACACTTTCATCCTGACCCCGTCGATTGGCAGCGACTGGACGACTATCGCCGCGAGGGCGGTTTCGCGTTACTGCAAGCCTGCCGTGAGGGAGAGGTCACGGTGGAAGCGCTGATGGAGGCGATGCAGCAGGCCAATCTGCGCGGCCTGGGTGGCGCGGGTTTCCCTACCTTCAAAAAATGGACGTTCGTGCGCCAGGAGGCCGGCCCCCGTTACTGCGCTATCAATGCCGACGAGGGCGAGCCCGGTACCTTCAAGGATCGCTATTACCTGGAAAATTCGCCCCACCAGTTCCTTGAAGGCGCCTTGGTCAGCGCCTGGGCGGTAGAGGCCGAGGCGCTGTATATCTATCTGCGCGATGAGTATCCGGCGTTACACGGCGTGCTGCGCGAGGCGATTGGCGAACTGGAGGCTGCTGGTCTGGTGGCGCCGGGTTACATTGTGCTGCGTCGTGGTGCGGGGGCTTATATCTGCGGCGAAGAGTCGGCGATGATCGAATCGTTGGAAGGTAAACCGGGCAAACCCCGCCACCGCCCGCCGTTTGTGGCTCAGAAGGGGCTCTTTGATCGGCCGACGCTGGTCAATAACGTCGAGACCGTCTACTGGATCCCCATGATCTGGCAGCGTGGCGCGGAGGCTTTCTCCAGCCAGGGTCGCCATGGCCGCGTAGGGTTACGCAGTTTCTCTGTCTCGGGTCGGGTCAAGCAGCCCGGTGTGTATTTGGCGCCCGCGGGGATAACCCTTCAGGAATTAATTGACGAGTATTGCGAAGGCATGGCCGACGGCCACCGCCTAGCGGCCTACCTACCCGGCGGCGCCTCCGGCGGCATTCTGCCCGCTGCCAAGGCCGATATTCCCCTCGATTTCGACACCCTTCAGGAGCACGGCTGTTTTATCGGTTCCGCAGCGGTGATCGTACTCTCCGATCAGGACGATCTGCGCGGGGTGGCTACCAACCTATTGGCCTTTTTTGCCGATGAGTCCTGTGGCCAATGCACGCCCTGCCGGGTGGGCACGGAAAAAATGCTCACCCTGCTCGAGCGGAATGAGTGGGACGCCGGGCTGATGACGCAGCTCTCCCAGGTAATGATCGATGCCTCTATTTGCGGACTCGGCCAAGCGGCACCTAATCCGGTGCTGGGGCTGTTGAAGGATTTCCGCGGCGAGCTGGCCGCCCAGAACGTAATCGTCAAGGGGTAGGGGGATGAACATGAGCATGAGCGAACAAAACCCAGGCAAAAGCTTTACCCTGACGCTGGATGGCGTTGAGGTGAGTGCAACCCCCGGTGAAAGCCTCTGGCAGGTGGCCAAGCGCGCCGGCGAGACCATTCCCCATCTCTGTTTTAAGGACACAAGCGGTTACCGCGCCGACGGCAACTGCCGCGCCTGTATGGTGGAAATCGAGGGCGAGCGCACCCTGGCCGCCAGCTGTCTCCGTGAGGCAGCCCCCGGCATGGTGGTCAAAAGCGCCAACTCCGAACGGGCGCATACCGCCCGCAAGATGGTCATGGAGATGCTGCTGGTCGACCAGCCTGAGCGGGAAGAGAGCCCCGACAGCTCAAGCCACTTTTGGGCCATGGCTGACCAGTTGGCCATTGATGCCACGGCGGTGCGCCGTAAACTGCCCAGGCGCGAAGAGCGCGAGGCGCCCACCGTACATCATGTGGCGTCCCGGGCGGAAAGTCTGGAACAAGACAGCAGCCACTCTGCCATGCGCGTCAATCTTGACGCCTGCATCGAGTGCAACCTGTGTGTGCGTGCCTGTCGCGAAGTGCAGGTTAACGACGTGATCGGTCTGGCCCACCGCGGCGCGGCATCCAAGATCGTGTTTGATTTCGACGACCCCATGGGGGATAGCACCTGCGTGGCCTGTGGCGAGTGTGTGCAGGCCTGCCCCACTGGCGCGCTTATGCCCGCCACTCTGGTTAACGCAGAAGGGCGCGGTGATTCTGCGGTGGCTGACCGCCAGGTCGATTCGGTCTGCCCCTACTGCGGGGTGGGTTGCCAGCTCACCTACCATATCAAGGATGACGAGATCCTTTACGTGGAGGGCCGCGACGGCCCCTCTAACGAGAACCGGCTGTGTGTTAAAGGCCGCTTCGGCTATGACTATCCGCGCCATCCATCCCGACTAATCGCTCCGCTGATTCGCCGTGAAGGTGTCGCTAAAGGGATTGATCCGGACTTCGACCCTGCCAAGCCGTTGACCCATTTCCGTGAGGCCAGTTGGGACGAAGCCCTGGATGTTGCTGCCAGCGGGCTTGTGAACCTAAAAGCGGCCCATGGCCCGGATGCCCTGGCCGGGTTCGGTAGCGCCAAGTGCTCCAACGAAGAGGCGTGGCTGTTCCAGAAACTGGTACGTACCGGCTTCGGCTCCAACCATGTGGATCACTGCACCCGCTTGTGCCATGCCAGCTCCGTGGCGGCACTCATGGAGTGTATTGGCTCGGGCTCGGTCACCGCCTCCTTTATGCAGGCCAGCCAGGCCGATGTGGTCATTCTTACCGGCTGCAACCCGGCTGTGAATCACCCGGTGGCGGCTACTTTCTTCAAGCAGGCCGCCAAACGTGGCACCAAGATCGTGATCCTCGACCCCCGCGGTCAGGCGCTGGATGCCTATGCCCACCTGAGCGTGCGCTTTTCACCGGGCGCTGATGTGGCGCTGTTCAATGCCATCCTCAATGTGGTCATCAGCGAGGAGCTGTATGACACGGCCTATATCGCCGAGCATACCGAGGGCTTTGAGGCCCTTAAATTGCACACGGTGGATATGACCCCCGAAGCGATGAGCGGCCTGTGCGGTGTTGAGCCCGAGATCATCCGCGATGTGGCAAGGCTGTATGCCAACGCTGAACGGGCGATGATTTTCTGGGGCATGGGCATTTCCCAGCACACCCATGGCACCGATAACGCCCGCTGTCTGATCTCGCTGGCGTTGGCCTGCGGCCAGACCGGTCGCCCCGGCACCGGCCTGCACCCTTTGCGGGGGCAGAACAACGTTCAGGGCGCGTCTGATGCCGGTCTGATACCCATGGTCATGCCGGACTACCAGCCCGTTAGCGATGCCCAGGTACGCAGTGCCTTCGAAGAGCTGTGGAATACCAAACTGGATCCCACACCCGGCCTCACCGTGGTGGAAATCATGGACGCCATCACCGCGGGCACCATTCGCGGTATGTATATCCAGGGCGAAAACCCGGCGATGTCCGACCCGGATCTGGCCCACGCCCGGGCTGCCCTGGCCAAGCTGGAGCATCTGGTGGTTCAGGATCTATTTGTCACTGAGACCGCCCAGTTCGCCGATGTCATCCTGCCTGCCTCCGCCTGGCCCGAGAAAAACGGCACCGTCACCAACACCAATCGCCAAGTGCAGATGGGGCGTGCGGCGCTGCCGCTGCCGGGCCAAGCCAAGCCGGATTGGTGGATCATTCAAGAGATTGCCAAACGTTTTGGCCTGGGCTGGGATTACCAGCACCCGCGGGACGTCTTCGCCGAGATGAAGCAAGGCATGGCCTCTCTCGACCATATTTCCTGGGAGCGTTTGGAGCGTGAGCAGTCGGTGACCTACCCCTGCCCAGCGGAGGACTCGCCAGGGTACGACGTGGTCTTCAGCGATGCCTTCCCCACTGCCAGCGGTCGGGCGAAGTTCGCCCCCACGCGCCCGCTGCCACCGGATGAGCCAGTAGATAACGACTATCCCACGGTACTGACTACCGGGCGCCAGTTAGAGCACTGGCATACCGGTTCCATGACCCGGCGCGCCAAAGTGCTTGATGACCTGGAGCCGGAAGCCGTAGCCAGCCTGGCCCCCGCTGAGTTTATTCGATTGGGAATGGCGCCGGGCGATGACCTGACAATCGCCACCCGGCGGGGCTCCATCACTCTCAAAGCGAGGACGGATCCGGGAATGCCGGAGGGGATGGTCTTCGTGCCCTTCTGTTACGGGGAAGCAGCGGCGAACTTGTTAACCAACCCGGCGCTGGATCCTTATGGCAAGATTCCGGAGTTCAAGTATGCCGCTTGCCGGTTGAGCCGCAGTGCTACCCTTCAAGAGAAGGAGTCGCTAAGCGTCTAAAAATACTTGTCCACTACAGCCTGGCCCGCATTAGCGGGCCAGGCTTTTTTTATAATCCTGAGAACCTCAACCCTGAGCTAGATGAAGCGTCGGGGTATCGTAGCCTAAGTTCTCAAGCACCCGATTGGCGTACCAGTCGACAAAATCGATAACACCGAACTCATAGGTTTCAGAGTAAGGGCCGGGTTGGTAGGCCTTGGAGTTGATGCCGCGCTGGTTCTCTTCGGCCAGTTGGCGATCCTGGTCGTTGGTGGCATCCCATACGCGGCGCAGCTGTTCGGGGTCGTAGTCAACGCCTTCCACCGCGTCCTTGTGAACCAGCCACTTGGTGGTCACCACGGTTTGCTGCGGGCCAAGGGGAAGTACGCGGAACACCACCGCGTGATCGCCCATGAAGTGATTCCATGAATTGGGCAGGTGCAGGATGCGCAGCGAGCCCATATCAGGGTTGGGTAGGCGGCCCATTAGCTTCTTACAGCCGGGCTTACCGTCCATTGTCATGGAGACAATACCGTCCAGCAGCGGCGTGCGGGTCAGACGATTGCGTTTGCCAAAGCGCTTCAACTGATAGGGCACTTTCGCCTCATCCCAATCCGCTTGTTTACATGCCACCAGCTCCTTATAGGCGGGCGTTGCGCGCGGATCGTCGGTGTCATCAAACTCCTGCAATGAGTTCAGCAGCTCAGGGTGTGCGCCGTTGCAGTGATAGCACTCGCGGTTATTTTCGATGACCAGCTTCCAGTTGGCTTGCTCGACGATACTGGACTCGGTGGCGACCTTGACGTTGTCCATCTGGTAGGGCTCAAGATAGTGCTCAAGCGTTTCCAGAAAGTCATCCATGGGGGTCGGGTTGTCGCTTAAGTTGATAAAGATGAAGCCGCCGGCGGTGCAAACGCTGACCGGCTTGAGGCCAAACTGATCCAGGTTGAAATCAGTGCCCATATCGCTGCCGGCAAACAGCAAGCGACCATCAAGCTCGTAAGTCCACTGGTGATAGGGGCAAACAAGTTTTGCCACTTTGCCTTTATCCTTTACGCAAAGTCGCGAACCGCGGTGGCGGCAGACATTGTGAAAGGCATGAATGGTACCTTCACCACCGCGTACGATGACAACGGGGTTGTCACCGATATCCAGTGTCATGAAGTTACCCTTGGTGGGGATCTCGCATGTCATTCCTGCGAACAGCCACTCTTTCTCAAACACCTCTTGCATATCAATTGCAAACAGGCGGGCATCGTTATAAAACGGCTGCGGAAGTGAAAAGGTGCGCTCCCTCGTTTGCAGCATATTGGCCGTTGACTCACGGGCCGCGACGAGCGGGTCATCCATTGTGTTTAACACGTACTTTTGCATACCAGTATCCTCGTAAACCACCGCTTTCCCCTCTAGGGCTGCGAGTCGGCCGTTAGTCAAGATTGTTTATCTTGTTGTTCTGTTGCGTAACCTGGCGTTTTATTCAAATGTGGTCTGACGTCAGGGACAGATTGTGTTGCAGGCTACTCCCTGCCAGTTATCTGCCCGCGACATTAGGTGGCGTAGTGGCGACTAAAAAAGAGGTTTCTAAACGATAAAGAGTGGCACGAGGTAAGTGCGCGTCGTTGTCAGGTAAGTCGGCTAGCAGGCGCATCCCCAGAATGCATCTCAACGGTACTGACCGTATAGCGATTACGGTTCGGTGATGCATAGTGATAACGGCTGGTCAGGCAGAGGCGATAATGACAACCAATTTCTTCAATCCGGTCACGACCCAAACCTGGACCAACGGCCGTCACCAGGTACGTTGCGTTAAGGTCATCCAGGAAACCCAGGACGTGCGCACGTTCTGTTTTATGGCCGAGCAGCCTGTACTGTTCTTTTTCAAGCCCGGTCAGTTCGTGACGCTGGAGCTTGAGATTGATCATCAGCCGATCATGCGCTCCTATACGATTTCCAGTTCCCCTTCGATCCCTTACAGCTTTTCCATCACCGTTAAGCAAGTGCCTGGGGGTAAGGTATCCAACTGGCTGCATGCGAACCTGAAAGTGGGTGACGAGCTGGTCGTGCACGGCCCGGTAGGCAACTTCAACTCCATCGACTTTCCTGCCGAAAAAGTATTGTTTCTCTCTGGCGGTGTCGGCATTACCCCATTGATGTCCATGACACGCTGGCTTTTTGATACTAATGCCACTGTGGACGTTGAGTTCATACACAGCGCTCGAGCCCCTCGTGATGTGATTTATCATCGCGAGCTGGTGCATATGTTTTCGCGCATTCCTGAGTTCAAGCTGCATATCATATGCGAGAGCAAGGAGGACATTGGTGAGGCCTGGGCCGGCTACCGTGGCTACCTTACTCAGCCGCTGTTCGAACTCATTGTGCCGGACTTCATGGAAAGGGAGATATTCTGCTGCGGCCCGACCCCCTACATGAACGCCATCAAAAATATTCTGCGTGCCAACAACTTCAACATGGATCACTACCATGAGGAGTCGTTTGGCGCGACGCCGGTTGAGGTACGTGAAGATGTCCTTGAGCTGGCTGAGCAGGCGGAAGTCGAAGCCGAAAATGTCGATACCAGCGAATTGCACAGCATCGAGTTTGCCTCTTCAGGGAAAAGTGTGCGCATTCAGCCGGGTGAGACGGTTCATGCGGCGGCAGCCAAGCTGGGTCTGCATATTCCCAAGGCCTGTGGTATGGGGATTTGCGGTACTTGCCGTGTAGAGCTCAAATCGGGTGAGGTGGAAATGGAGCATAACGGCGGTATCACGGATGAGGATGTCGAAGAAGGCTATATCTTGTCTTGCTGCAGCCGTCCTAAAGGAGATCTGGTGGTGGATTTCTAGCGCTGGCAGCCATTTTAATCCCTGTCACAAAACGCCCTTTATGGTTATGGCCGTAAAGGGCGTTTTGGTTTTAGTGATAACCAATAAACCTCCATCTTGGACAGCACTGGTCGCTAATAAGTAAGCATTCACCATTGGTTATACCCTGCTGGGATGGGGCTTTTTCGGCGGCTTTTCCGGTGCTTTCGCGTCAGCAGCAACCTAAATGTAGCCGATGTCGCAAATGCATCGAGTGGTGACGTCGGCAAGCATCTTGGGCCCGGAAACCAACGATAGTATCGCGGTAAGAACGCGTTGATAGGGACTTTGGTTAAAAGCGACCTGGGTTTATCAGCATTAAAGAGTATGTCCAGCACTTAATAAAAAAGTGACTCATGAGGAGGCGGTAATGCTTCAAACTAATTTTTCCCCCAATGCACGCTTGGCCAGTTTCGACTCTTTGCTTGCAGAAGCAATTGCAGAAGAGACGGTTCGCCAAGAAGCGCATATTGAATTAATCGCCTCCGAAAATTATACCAGCAAGCTTGTTATGGAAGCGCAAGGTACACAGCTGACCAACAAGTATGCAGAAGGCTATCCAGGTCGCCGTTACTACGGTGGTTGTGAGTTCGTGGACAAGGTTGAAGCCTTGGCCATTGAGCGGGCCTGCCACCTTTTTAGTGCCAATTATGCCAATGTGCAGCCGCACTCCGGGGCCCAGGCCAATGCCGCTGTGTTTATGGCGCTGGTATCGCCGGGCGATACCGTATTGGGTATGAGTCTTGCCCACGGTGGGCACTTAACCCATGGTGCTGCCCCCAATTTCTCGGGTAAGCACTACAACGCCGTACAGTATGGCCTCAAGCCGGAAACCGGCGAGATCGACTACGAAGAAGTTGAACGCTTGGCTCGCGAGCACCAGCCGAAGATGATCATCGCGGGCTTCTCCGCTTACTCTCGCGTGGTGGATTGGCGCCGTTTTCGCGCTATTGCCGATGAGGTAGGCGCCTGGTTGATGGTCGATATGGCCCACGTCGCTGGATTAGTGGCCGCTGGCCTCTATCCAAGCCCGCTTCCCTTCGCTCATGTGGTCACCACCACCACCCATAAAACGCTGCGCGGCCCACGGGGTGGTTTGATTCTCTCCGCCCATGGTGACGAGGCTCTTTACAAGAAGCTCAATGGGGCGGTATTTCCGGGGCAGCAGGGCGGCCCGCTGATGCATGTTATTGCCGCCAAAGCGGTAGCGTTCAAGGAAGCCATGAACCAGGAGTTTGTGCGCTACCAGCAGCAGGTGATCGATAACGCCCAGGCCATGGCCAAAGTGTTTATGGAGCGCGGCTACGACGTGGTGTCCGGCGGCACCGACGACCACCTCTTTTTGGTTTCGCTTATACGCCAAGGCATTACCGGTAAAGATGCGGATGCAGCCCTTGGCCGCGCACATATCACGGTGAATAAAAACACGGTGCCCAACGACCCGCAAAGCCCCTTTGTGACCTCTGGCCTGCGTATTGGCACCCCCGCGGTCACCACGCGTGGCTTCGATGCCGAGGAGTGTAGCGAGCTGGCTGGATGGATCTGCGACATCTTAGACGAATTGGCGGCAGGCAAAGACACGACCTCCATTGAAGCTGAGGTGCAGGCCAAAGTGACCGACGTGTGTGCCCAGCACCCTGTCTACGCTGAGTCCGCCGCTGAAGCCGTCGAATCCATTGCTTGAATTGGCTTGCCGGCAGGGCCCGGCGCGGCTGAACTGAGGAGACACCTATGCAACGCTATTCCGGCTTCGGCCTGGTCAAGCACGCGCTGAGCCACCACGAGAACTGGGAGCGCCAGTGGCGTAATCCAACGCCCAAGAAGCAGTACGATGTGATCATCGTTGGCGGTGGTGGTCATGGCTTGGCCACGGCTTACTACCTGGCCAAAGAGTTCGGCGTCAAAAATGTCGCAGTGATCGAAAAAGGGTGGCTGGGCGGTGGTAACACCGCCCGTAATACCACCATCGTACGTTCCAACTACCTATGGGACGAATCGGCCGCTCTCTATGAGCACGCCATGAAACTGTGGGAAGGGCTTTCCCAAGACCTTAACTACAACGTCATGTTCTCCCAGCGGGGGGTGCTCAACCTGGGGCATACCCTGCAGGACATGCGCGATATCCAGCGCCGGGTGAATGCCAATCGGCTGAATGGCATTGACGGCGAAGTATTAGACGCCAAAGGGGTGCAGGAGCTGGTGCCGATTATGGACTGCTCCAAAAACGCGCGTTACCCGGTCATGGGTGCCTCCTGGCAGCCGCGTGCTGGCGTGGCCCGCCACGATGCGGTGGCTTGGGGCTATGCCCGCGGTGCCGATGCCCACGGCGTGGACATTCTGCAGCAGACTGAAGTGACTGGCTTCAAGATTCGTGATGGCCAGATCTACGGTGTACACACCAACCGTGGCGATATTGAAGCCAAAACCGTCGGTTGTGTGACTGCCGGTAACTCCAGCGTACTGGCCAAGATGGGCGGCTTTAACTTGCCGTTAGAGTCCCATCCGCTGCAAGCCTTGGTGTCTGAACCGATCAAACCGATTCTCGATACGGTGGTGATGTCGAACCAGGTGCATGGCTACATCAGCCAGTCCGACAAGGGCGACCTGGTGATCGGCGCGGGCATCGACGGCTACAACGGCTATGGTCAACGCGGCAGCTATCCCACCGTGGAGCACACGCTTCAGGCGATCGTCGAGATGTTCCCGATCTTCTCGCGGGTGCGCATGAATCGTCAGTGGGGCGGTATTGTTGATACCTGCCCGGATGCCTGTCCGATTATCTCCAAAACGCCAGTGAAAGGCCTGTACTTCAACTGCGGTTGGGGCACCGGCGGCTTCAAGGCGACGCCGGGATCGGGGCATGTGTTTGCCGCCAGCCTAGCCAAGGGGGAGATGCACCCCATTGCCGAGCCGTTCTCCATGTTCCGCTTCCATAGCGGTGCGCTGATCGACGAACACGGCGCTGCCGGCGTGGCCCACTAGGGTTCATACGAGAGGAATATCCGCATGTTCTATATCTACTGCCCCTACTGCGGCGAACACCGTGAGGAAGAGGAGTTCCACCCCAAGGGCCAGGCGCATATCGAGCGCCCCAAGGAGCCCGAGGCGTGTAGTGACGAAGAGTGGGGTGACTACCTGTTCTTCCGTGACAACCCCCGTGGTGTTCACCATGAAATGTGGGTGCACGCGGTGGGTTGCCGCAAGTTTTTCAACGTGACGCGCCACACCGTGAGCTACGAAATTCTCGAGACTTACAAAATGGGCGAGCAGCCGTCGATTACCGCCGACAGCCAGAGCCAGGCTCGCGAGGGCGCTGCGGTAAGCCAACAAGAAGGAGTGCGGGCATGAGTCAGTCCAAGCAACAAGTGTACCGCCTTAACACGGGCGGCCGTATCGATCGCTCCCGCACGTTGAGCTTTACCTTTAACGGCCAGCGTTACCAAGGGCACCCTGGGGATACCCTGGCTTCGGCGCTGCTGGCTAACGGTGTGGATATCGTTAACCGCAGCTTTAAATACTCGCGGCCCCGCGGCATTGTCGCTGCGGGTGCCGAGGAGCCCAACGCCATCGTACAGCTAGGCAGCAGTGAAGCGGCCCAGGTGCCCAACGTGCGCGCCACCCAGCAGGCACTATATGATGGCCTGGCCGCCAGCAGCACCAATGGCTGGCCAAACGTACAGCGCGACCTGATGGGGCTGTTCGGCAAGCTGGGCGGGCAGTTTATGCCGCCGGGCTTCTACTACAAGACCTTTATGGCGCCGGCCTCGATGTGGCTGACCTACGAGAAGTACATCCGCAAGGCGGCGGGGCTGGGTCGCAGCCCCATGGAAGCCGATCCGGACAGCTATGATCACTTCAATCAGCACTGCGATGTGCTGGTTGTCGGCGCAGGCGCCGCAGGTCTTGCGGCAGCGCTGGCCGCCGCGCGCAGCGGCGCTCGGGTGATCGTTGCCGATGAGCAGGAAGAGATGGGCGGCTCGCTGCTGGCCAGCCGTGAAACCCTGGAAGGCAAGCCAGCGGATCAGTGGGTTGCCCGGGTGCTGGACGAGTTGGCGAGCTGCGAGAACGTCACGCTGCTGCCGCGTACTACGGCCAACGGCTATCACGATCACAATTTTGTGACGCTGCACGAGCGGCGTACCGAGCACCTAAGCGATACGGCGCCAGTGGAAAATGGCCACCGTCAGGTACGTGCCCGCCTGCACCGGGTACGCGCGGGTCAGGTGATCCTGTGCACGGGCGCCCACGAGCGGCCACTGGTCTATGCAGGTAACGATGTTCCGGGCAACCTGCTGGCTGGCGCTGTGTCGACCTACATTCGCCGCTATGGCGTGGCGCCGGGCCGCAAGCTGGTGCTCTCCACCAGCAACGACTACGGCTACCGCGCTGCCCTGGACTGGAAAGAGTCCGGCTGCGAGGTTGTCGCTATCGTCGACGCCCGCGAGGCACCAAAGGGCGATTGGGTCGATGCCGCGCGCGCCCAGGGTATCAAGATTATTACCGGCAGCGCCGTTATCGAGGCGAAGGGCAGCAATCGGGTCACCGCGGCACGGGTCGCCAAGATCGATATTGAGGCTTTCAAAGTGAGCGGCCCGGTTCAGGAACTGGCTTGTGACACCATTGCCAGCTCTGGCGGCTACAGCCCGGTGATTCACCTGGCTTCTCACACCGGGGCGCGGCCTAACTGGCGCGACGATATTATTGGCTTCGTGCCGGGGCTGGTGAAGGGCGTTCAGGCCTGTGGCGGTGCCAACGGCTGCTATGCGCTGGGTGACGTGCTGGCGGAAGGTGTCGAGGCGGGCATCAAGGCAGCGGCCGCCATGGGACATGCCGTTCAGACGGTCACTCTGCCGAGCGCTGAACGTCTGCAGCAAGGGCCTGCGGTGGCGCTCTTCCAGGTGCCTCATGAGAAGCCAACGCTGCGCGGTCCCAAACAGTTCGTCGACCTGCAGAACGACGTCACCGCGGCGGGGATCGAGCTGGCGACCCGGGAAGGCTTCGAGTCCATCGAGCACATCAAGCGCTATACCGCGATGGGCTTCGGTACGGATCAGGGCAAGCTGGGCAACATCAACGGCATGGCAATTGCCGCCCGCTGCCTGGGTCGCTCCATTCCTGAGGTGGGCACTACGGTGTTCCGTCCCAACTACACCCCGGTTACTTTCGGCGCCATTGTTGGTCGCCACTGCCGTGACCTGTTCGACCCTGAACGTTACACCGCGCTGCACCAATGGCACGTAGAGCGTGGCGCCGAGTTCGAGGATGTAGGTCAGTGGAAGCGCCCCTGGTACTACCCAGAGAAGGTGAATGGCAAGACCGAGACGATGCATGAAGCGGTTGCCCGCGAGTGTCTGGCGGTGCGCGAGAAGGTCGGTATCCTCGATGCCTCAACGCTTGGCAAGATCGATATCCAGGGGCCGGATGCGCGTGAATTCCTGGGGCGGGTCTACACCAACAAGTGGGAGAAACTGGCGGTTGGTAAATGCCGTTACGGCCTGATGTGTAAAGACGATGGCATGGTCACCGACGACGGTGTGACCAGCTGCCTGGCTGAAAACCACTTTTTGATGACCACCACTACCGGTGGCGCTGCAGCGATCCTGGAATGGCTGGAGCTGTGGCATCAAACCGAGTGGCCGGAACTGGATGTCTATTTCTCTTCGGTGACTGACCACTGGGCCACCATGACCATCACTGGCCCGGAAGCGCGCAAGCTGCTCGCCGAGATCAGTGATATCGATCTTGACCGCGATAGCTTCAAGTTCATGGATTGGCGCTCCGGGAAAGTGGCGGGCGTGCCGGCACGGGTCTTTCGCATCTCCTTTACCGGCGAGCTGACCTTCGAGATCAACGTGCAAGCCAATTATGCCATGCACGTGTGGCAAACCCTGTTCAAACATGGCGAGAAGTACGGCCTGACGCCCTATGGCACCGAAACCATGCACGTTCTGCGTGCTGAAAAGGGCTTCATCATCGTGGGCCAGGAAACCGACGGCTCCGTGACGCCGGAAGACTTAGGGATGCAGTGGTGCGTTGGCTACGACAAGCCCTACTCATGGATTGGTAAGCGGGCCCTGACACGCAGTGACACCAAGCGTGAGAACCGCAAGCAGCTGGTGGGGCTCAGGCCGAAAGACCCGAAGGTGATCCTCGAAGAGGGGGCCCAGATCGTGCTTGATCCCAAGCATGCGATCCCTATGCCGATGGTGGGCCATGTTACCTCCAGCTACTACAGCCCGATTCTGGATTCAGGCTTTGCACTAGCGGTGGTCAAGGGTGGCCATCAGAAACTAGGCGAGACGGTCTACCTGCCCATGGCGGATGGACAAACCCATGAGGCTGAAATCGTCAGCACCATTTTCTACGACCCCAAGGGAGAGCGCCAGCATGTCTAACGCGGCCACCTTCGACACCCGTACTGATACCGCGATCCCGGTAGAATCCCCGTTAGCCTATAGCTATCGTCGCAGCGGCGCTCCTCGGGGCAGCGGTTACCGTCTTAAGCTACGCGAGCGGGCAATGCAGGGGCATCTGATCCTGCGTGGTGGCGCCATCGTGCTTGATGAGGCAGTGCGCGAGGTACTGGGGATCAGCCTGCCTGGCAAACCCCAGGCGCTGGTGCTTGATGCCAGCGGCGAGCGCTCCATTCAGTGGCTTTCCCCGGACGAGTGGCTGGTGATTGTACCCGGTGGGGAAGAGTTCCCACTGGAGACGCAGCTGCGTGAGCGTCTGGGAGATGCCCACTTCGCCATTAGCGACGTTAGTGGTGGACAAACAGTGCTGGAGCTTTCCGGCGAGGCAGCCCGTGAGCTGTTGATGAAAACGGTGATCTACGATGTTCACCCCAGTAATTTCCCAGTGGGGAAAGGCGTCACTACCGTTTTTGCCAAGGCGACCACTATCCTTCGTCGCCCTAGTGAAGAGCGCTGGGAGCTAGTGGTACGGCGCAGCTTTGCCGACTACTGCTATCGCTGGTTACTGGATGCCGGTTCAGAGTACGGCGTTAACGTAGAACAATAAGCTGGCAGGCCGGAACACTGTTTCGGCCGCTACGATCTTTCGCGATGATCTGCCGCTACTAGAGATGCACTATGAGCCGAATGAGTGATACCTGGATACTTGCCGCCCAATGCCCGAGTCGCTTGGGAACGGTGGACGTCGTCACACGCTTCTTGAAAGAGCAGCAGTGCTATATCACCGAACTCAACTCTTTCGATGATCGACTGGGCGGGCGCTTTTTCATTCGCGCCGAGTTTCGCCCAGAACAAGATGAGTTTCATGAAGAGCGCTTTCAGGCCGATTTTGCAGCAAGAGCCAACGAATTCGATATGCAGTTCGAATTGACGGCCCCTGGCAAACGCACCGGCACCGTGATTATGGTCTCCAAGGCCGATCACTGCTTGAATGATCTTCTCTACCGTTATCGGACGGGCCAGCTTCCGCTGGATATCAAGGCGGTGATTTCCAATCATCCTGATCTGGAGCCGTTGGCAGCATGGCACGATTTGCCCTACCACTACCTGCCGATCACGCCCGAGACGAAATTGCAGCAGGAAGCGCAGATACGCGAAATCATCGCGGATACCGACGCTGAGCTGGTGGTGCTGGCAAGGTATATGCAAGTGCTTTCGCCCTCTATGTGTGAGCTCTTAGCCGGCCGGGCCATCAATATTCACCACTCGCTGCTGCCCGGTTTTAAAGGCGCCAAGCCTTATCATCAGGCGTATGAGAAAGGGGTTAAGCTAGTCGGCGCAACGGCCCACTACATTAATAATGACCTTGATGAAGGGCCCATTATTGCCCAAGGGGTCGAGCCAGTGGATCACACCCACTACCCAGAGGATCTGGTTGCCAAGGGGCGTGATATCGAGTGCTTAACCCTGGCTAGAGCGATTAGCTATCACTTGGAACGCCGCGTGTTTTTTTATTCAGGACGTACGGTGGTGTTTGGTAACTAAGATTTTTGGCTTATAGCGATTAACGATAAATACACACAGTTCTAGCGCGCTTTTATAACTGGGCTACTGTCGCCGCTAAGCGTTTTTCAGTGCGCTAGGTAGCCCTTAAACATGCTAATGCGTGCTTAAAAATTTCGGTTTATAAAAATAAAAAAAATCATCAATAAAAGATAGTTTCGTTTTATTTGTCGCCACATCAATAACTTATTAAAACTTTCAGGCGCCGCCTGATTTTCCCCTGTTTATACGTCAAGAGGTGCTCCAATGCCTATCAGTGTTTTCGACCTTTTTAAGATTGGAGTAGGCCCCTCCAGTTCCCATACCGTCGGGCCCATGCAGGCGGCTTTTAAGTATGTCACCACCCTGCGCGAAAACAGCCTGCTCGATGAGGTAGGGCATCTTGAAGTCCATCTTTATGGCTCGTTATCCGCCACCGGTATCGGACATGCCACCGATAACGCCATTATTATGGGGTTGATGGGGGAACGCCCTAGCACAATAGATCCCTCGATTATTGAGCCCGCCATTCAGGCGCTGAAAGAGAGCCAGTCATTACAGCTGGGTCGACAAAAAGCAGTGAAGTTTGTTTGGGAGAGTGACCTCTATTTTCATGAAGAGAGCTTGCCACATCACCCTAATGCCATGAAGCTGGCGGCTTTTACGCATCAGGGCGACTTGGTGTATGAAAATACCTACTACTCGGTGGGCGGCGGTTTCGTGGTTGAACAGGCCCAGGTGGATATGCCGCTGGACGATTTGGGTGGCGTTACCCTTCCTTACAACTTTGACACCGCTGACCAGCTCTTGGCGCTCTGTAAAAAAGAGCAGCTAAGTGTCAGCCGACTGATGCTGGAGAACGAGAAAGTCTGGCGGACAGAGGAGGAGGTCAGAGACGAACTGTGGCGTATCTGGCAAGTGATGTGTGAATGCATCGACAACGGATTAACCCACGAAGGGATACTGCCGGGCGGGTTAAAAGTTAAGCGCCGGGCCAAGCTGCTTCATCAACGCCTTCAAGCAGCAGAGCAGAATGAGTGCCTGATCGCCTCGACGTTCTCAGCGATGGAGTGGGTGAATATCTTTGCCCTCGCCGTCAACGAAGAAAACGCCGCAGGTGGGCGCATGGTCACGGCGCCGACCAACGGCGCCGCGGGCATCATCCCCGCTGTCTTGCACTACTATATGAAGTTTCAGCCCAACGCCTGTGAGAAAAACGTGGTGGATTTTTTGCTGGCGGCAGGCGCCATTGGCATTCTCTGCAAGAAAAATGCCTCAATCTCCGGCGCCGAAGTGGGCTGCCAGGGGGAGGTTGGCTCAGCTTGTGCCATGGCAGCCGCTGGCTTGGCTGATGTGATGGGGGGCACGCCCGAACAAGTAGAGCATGCGGCCGAAATCGGCTTGGAGCACAATTTAGGGCTAACCTGTGACCCCGTTGGAGGGTTGGTTCAAGTCCCTTGTATTGAGCGCAACGCTATCGCAACGGTAAAGGCGATCAATGCCGCTCAGATGGCACTGCGCGGCGATGGCACTCACTTTATATCGCTGGATAAAGTGATTCGTACCATGCGCGATACGGGGAGAGATATGTTGGATAAGTATAAAGAGACATCCAAAGGTGGCTTAGCGGTTAACGCTATTGAGTGTTAACAAGCCGCTGTAGCATTAGATGTAAATGCTGGATCCTTGCTGAGAAAGGATTCAGCATTTTCTTTTTGAGTAATGGGGGCAAAAGAGATGGTTAGCTGGTTAGCCCTGCCATCCCCATCACAAACTTAAGCACCAGCGAAATCAGCAGCAATACACCCACACTTGAAAGCCAGATAGCGACTAGCCAGCTTAGGCGCTTAGCAATTGGTTTCATTTCGGTCTCCTTCGTTATTCGGTTCTCGTGCCTATTTCGTTAACAGCATTAGTGATAAGCGTCACCAGGTTTTACCTTGCCGCGGAAGACGTAGTAACTCCAGGCGGTGTACATCAAAATAACCGGCAGAATAAACAGCGTGCCTACTAAGGCGAAGCCCTGGCTTTGGGCGGGGGCAGCGACCTGCCAGATAGACGCATCGGGCGGGATAATTGTCGGCCACAGGCTAATACCCAGGCCGCTGTAACCTAAAAATACCAGTGCCAGTACCAACACAAAGGGAAGGGCGGTGTCTTGACAGGAGATAGCACGCCATAGCCACCAGCCAGTAAGCACGACTAAAAGCGGTACCGGTAAAAACCACAGTAAGTTGGGTAGCGAGAACCAGCGAGCAGCAATATTCGGGTAGGCCAGCGGTGTCCATACGCTGACCAGAGCGATCATCACCAGAAGCCCGATCATCAATGGCTTGGTAATCTGGTACATGCGCTGCTGTAAACTGCCCTCAGTTTTCATAATCAGCCAGGTACTGCCGAGTAGCGCATAGGCAAACAGCAGTCCAACACCGCAAAACAGCGAAAAAGGCGTGAGCCAATCCAGCGAGCCACCGCTGAAATGAACGCCATCGAAGGCGATCCCCTGAATATAGCCGCCCAAAGCAACGCCTTGTGCAGTGGTCGCCAGCAGCGAGCCACCGATAAAAGCTTTATCCCACACATGGCGCCGCTGGGGGGTAGCCTTGAAGCGAAACTCAAAGGCGACCCCGCGAAAGATCAATCCCAGCAACATAACGATTAGCGGAATCGCCAGCGCTTCCAACACCACGGCGTAGGCGAGAGGGAAGGCGGCGAATAGTCCCGCGCCGCCTAACACCAGCCAGGTTTCGTTGCCGTCCCACACGGGCGCCACGGTGTTCATCATAATGTCGCGTTCATGCTCGTCATGAACGTTTAGAAAAAGTAGGCCAATACCTAAGTCAAAACCATCCATGACCACATACATCATCACACCAAAAAGGATGATAATGGCCCAGGTAAGTGATAAATCAATGCCCATAGTGCACCCCAATCTAATAGTGAGTCGTCAGTGTGTCGTTAACCGCCGAGAGCGGCCGTGCGGGCGTGTGTTGATGGCCTGGGCCACCTGAGGTGTGCGAAGGAGAGTCGCTTGGGCCGTTATTAACCAAGCGCATCATGTAGATAACGCCAGTGCCGAAGACGGCCAGGTAGACCACCACAAAGGCCGCCAAGCTAATGCTGAGGTGCACAGCGTTGTGCGCTGAAGCGGCATCCGCGGTACGCAGTAATCCGTAGACGACCCAAGGTTGGCGGCCCACTTCGGTGGTAAACCAGCCAGCCAGTAAAGCCACTAGCCCTGCTGGGCCCATGCCTAACGTAAACATTAGAAAGCGGCGTGATGTATATAGCCGCCCTTTGATGCGCAGGGTGTTGCCCAGGATGGCAAGCAGTATCATTAACACCCCAAGCCCAACCATTAACCGAAAGCTCCAGAAAACGATAGTCGAATTGGGGCGGTCTTCCGGGGCGAACTCCTTAAGGGCTGGGATTTGCTCGGTCAAGCTGTGCTTTAACAGCAGGCTGCCCAACACGGGTATCTCCACTTTGAAGCGAGTCTCTTCGCGGTTCATATCGGGTAAGCCGAACAGGATCAGCGGGGTGGGTTCACCGCTGCTGTTATCCCAGTGGCCTTCGATAGCGGCGATCTTTGCAGGCTGGTGTTCCAGAGTATTAAGGCCATGCAAGTCACCCACCACGGCCTGAAGAGGGGCAGTGATGGCCAGCATGATCAGCGCCATTGAGAGCATGGTGCGTACTTCTGGGGAGTGTTTGCCCCTTAGCAGCAGCCAAGCGGCGGAGGCGGCGACAAATAGCGCCGTGCTTAAAAAGGCTGCTAGCGCCATATGGGCAAGGCGGAAGGGAAAAGAGGGATTAAAGACAATTTTCATCCAATCAACGGGAATCACCACGCCGTTGACGATGTCGTGGCCTTGCGGGGTCTGCATCCAACTGTTGGAGGAGAGTATCCAAAACATCGATACAAGGGTGCCGAGCGCGACCATGCAGGTGGCAAAAAAGTGCAGGCCCCTGCCAACGCGCTCCCAGCCAAATAGCATTACACCTAAAAAGCCTGCTTCCAGGAAGAAAGCTGTGAGCACTTCGTAGGTGAGCAATGGCCCTGTGACACTCCCCGCAAAGGCAGAAAACCCGCTCCAGTGGGTGCCAAATTGGTAGGCCATGACAATGCCCGAGACCACGCCCATGGCAAAGTTGACGGCAAATATTTTGGACCAAAAATGGTAAAGGTGGCGGTAGGTATCCCGCTGGGTCTTTAACCATAGCCCTTCCAGCACGGCCAAGTAGCTGGCTAAACCAATGGTGATGGCGGGAAAAATAATATGAAAGGAAATAGTAAAAGCAAACTGCACCCTGGCCAGATCAATGGCCGCGATTCCGAACATGGCGCTTCCTCCGATGACAGCCACTGTCTTAACTAAATAGTGGGCCGGTATAGCCGCTGTGTGGCTTCATCGGGACAGTCTAGTGATTTCTGTGTTGCATAACAGGCTCAGTGTTTAACTAAATAACCATATCAGTTGCCTGGCGATAGCGTCGGCGGTCTTCGCTAAAAAAGGCTTAATAACCTGCCTAAGGTTTCCATGCCGCGTTCGCTGCTTTGTGTCCAGGGGTGGCCGTAGCTTAGCCGTACGCAGTGGCGAAATTGTTGCGTGGCGGAAAAAATCGGGCCTGGCGCTAAGCTAACGCCATGATCGAGTGCGGTATTAAATAGCTGCAGCGAATCCACCTGCTCGGGAAATTCAACCCATAAGAAGTAGCCGCCTGTGGGTCGGGTAATGCGGGTGTTGGTAGGAAAATAGCGATCCGCTGCCGCCAGCATACTGCCTTGTTGGGACTCTAATGCGTGGCGGAGCTTGCGTAAGTGGCGGTCATAACCGCCGTGCTGCAAGTAGTCAGCAATGGCTGCTTGGGCGGGCACGGAAGGTGAGATGGTGGTCATCAGTTTTAGCCGTGAGATGGCCTGTGCATAGCGGCCGCCCGCTACCCAACCGACCCGGTATCCGGGGGCCAAGCACTTTGAGAAGGAGCTGCAGTGAATGACCAACCCCTCATCATCGAAGGTTTTTACGGGGGCGGGTGGGGTGCTGCCAAAGTACAGCTCGGCATATACATCATCCTCTAGCATCGGCACTTGGTGCTGTTTTATCAGTTGATAGAGGGCTTGTTTGCGCTCTCTGCTCAGGCTGGCGCCGATTGGATTCTGTAAATGGCTCATAAACCAGCAGGCTTTGATGGGCAGTGTCTCTAGCCGCTCTGCCAATACGTCGAGGTCGATCCCCTCCCGTGGGTGAACCGGAATCTCCACGGCGCGAAGTTTTAGCCGCTCCAATACCTGCAGGCTGGCATAAAATGCTGGCGACTCAATCGCCACCAGGTCGCCCGGCTGGGTAACACACTGCAGCGCTAGATTAAGTCCCTCCATTGCACCATTAGTAATCACCAGCTCTTCCATCGGCAGTTGAATACCACCCAGCATGTAGCGCAGCGCAATCTGCCGACACAGGTCGGTGTGCCCGGTGGTCATGTCAGCCACCACCTGCTGGGGCGAAAGCTCGCGTAACCCCCGTGTCATGCTAGTAGCCAGGCGAGAAAGCGGAAACAGCTCGGGGCTGGGGAACGCCGACCCCAAGGGCACCGTTCGGTCATCCTGAAGCGAGCCAAGCACTGAGAACACCAGCTCGCTGACTTTTACCTCTGCGGGGTCAGTGCGCTGAAGCGTGACGCGCGGTTCGTCCAGCAAACGCCTAGCGTGCTCACGAACAAAATACCCTGAGCGTGCCCGCGCGGTAATAAGGCCTTGGTTTTCCAGTAAGTAATAAGCCTGAAACACCGTAGAAGGGCTGATGCCATGGTGGCGGCTCGCTTGGCGCACCGAAGGAATACGCTCTCCAGGGCCAAGTACACCTTGGCGAATTAGCGTGGCTATCTCATCGGCAAACTGTTCGTAGCGTTTCATGGGGTAAACCGTCGGTGCATTGAGTAGAACGCCAGAATACTCCATCACAGTGTTAGGTGGCACAGTGCGGTTCTCTGCTAATAGAAAACATCACTGTGTCTTATGTGGTGAGCATAAAACAGGCTCAACTTCGTTGATATAAAGCGTATCAGAAGGTGATTGTATGGGCTAGATTGCGGTAACTGATATGGAGTATTTCTTTAAAACTGCGCCTGTTTGTACGCAGACTGTGTCGGCATAGTAGCGGCTAATGGTAAAAGTCGCGCCCTCAAACAAATACTGAACTACCTAACTGCGACGCCCCTCGACCGCATAAACCTTCATTCCTCTTTTTGGATATCGGTATGACGCAACGCATTCCACTGCAAGACATGACCAGCGAGGCGGTCGTTGAACACCATACGCCTCCATCTAAGGCTCCTGGCTCTCGGCCTCCCAATAGCAAGCCACCCAAGCTCGGGCATATTTATGTGCGCGAAATAGGTGGTTTTTTCCAGCGCATTCGACAACGCTCTAACTGGCTTCTGATGGCGCTCTATTTTGGTTTGCCATGGATCAATTGGGGCGACCGGCCATTGGTGTGGTTTGACCTCTCTGCCCAGGAATTTCACCTGTTCGCGGCGACGTTCTATCCACAGGACTTTATCTTACTCACCTGGATCTTGGTGATCTGTGCTTTTGGCCTGTTTTTGATCACGGTGGTGGCGGGGCGGGTGTGGTGTGGCTACAGCTGCCCGCAAAGCGTGTGGACGTTTCTATTTATCTGGTTTGAGCATCGTTTGGAAGGGCCACGGCACCGGCGCATTCGGCGTGATAAAGCGCCAGGTGGTATGGATACGCTATGGCGCAAAACCGCCAAACATACGGCTTGGCTGATGATTGCGGTGGCAACGGGGGTAGCCTTCGTTGGTTACTTCACGCCGATAAGAGCGTTAACAGTGGATATGTTCACTCTGGATATGCACCCTTTGGCGCTGTTCTGGATCGGTTTCTTTACCCTGTTTACCTACTTGAATGCCGGTTGGCTTCGCCATCAGGTTTGCCTGCATATGTGTCCCTATGCGCGCTTCCAGTCGGCGATGTTCGACGCCAATACGCTGATTGTTTCCTACGATGCCGCCCGCGGCGAGCCGCGCAGGAACTCTCCTCAAAAGGGCGTTGAGGCCACTCGGGTTGGGGATTGCATCGACTGTGAACTCTGCGTTCAGGTATGCCCCACCGGTATCGATATTCGTGATGGGCTGCAGTATGAGTGCATTGGCTGCGCTGCGTGTATCGATGCCTGCGACAGTGTTATGGCGCGTATTAATAAACCGCTTGGCCTGATTCGTTACACCACCGAGCGCGCGTTGGCAGGTAAAACGACCCGCTTTTGGCGTCCTCAGTTATTTGCCTATGCGACGGCGCTACTCGCCATGGTGGTATTGCTCATTGGCTTCTTAAATGCACGTGTGCCTCTTGATGTCGATATTGCACGGGATCGACAAGCGCTGTTTGAAAGCACAGCAGAAGGTCGACTGATCAATTACTACAATGTGGCACTGCGTAATCAAGATGGCCAAACACATCGCTATGCGGTATCGGCTACAGGGCTGCCAGGGCTTCGCCTGGGGGGAATGGACACCATCGAGGTAGCGGCTTTTGAAACGCGCAGCCTGCGGCTAGCCCTCACCGCCGATGCGGATGACCTGACGCAGCCTAGCCATCCTATCGAACTGCATATCACCGCCTTAGATGATCCATCGATAGCGAGCATCATTGAAACGCGGTTCCTCGGGCCTTCTGGGGAGTAAGTAGGTGAAGATAACTTTTCAACAGGCTACTTAATGAGTTTTTGAGCTAGTTGTTACTTAGCTGATTGTTGATGTTTTAATACTTAAGTATAGTATTCTTTAGTATTGTGTTTGCTGCCATGATTAAATGTAATACCTCATCGAGTTAAAAGGTATTGGACGCTGTTTTTTGTTATGGCTAATTTGTGCCTGCAAATAATTTTTAAATAAAAAACTTGATGGGCATTTTCGTGAATATACAAAAAACAATATCTAGCTTGATGCTTGGCATGCTGATAGCTGCATATGCAGGGGCGGCTGCATCCAATGAAAACTCGCCTAATGAAAAACGGGCTAATCAAAATGGGGAGAGTGATTATCCTAACCAACCCATTCGCATGATTATTCCCTTTGCACCCGGTGGCCCTGCGGATGCCATCGGGCGTGTAGTGGCGACAAAGCTGTCTGATGTGCTGGGAACCCCTGTCGTCGTTGAGAGCCGTGGTGGTGCCGGTGGCGTGATCGGCACTGGCTATGTGGCCAAAGGGCAGCCTGATGGCTACTTAATCGCTATGACGAGCGCTGGTGCTCTGGCGATTAGCGCAAGCGTCCATGAGAACGTACCGTTCAATAATGCCACTGATTTCTCTCCCATCATGCTACTGGCCAATGTGCCTGAGTTGTTAGTGGTTAACAACGATGTAGCGGCGACCTCTCTTGAAGAGTTGATTGAACTCGCAGCGGATAACCCAGGGGTGCTGAATTTTGCTTCGTCGGGCCCTGGTTCGATGCCGCACTTGGCCGGTGAGATGCTCGGGCATGTGGCAAACATTGATATTGTTCACGTTCCATACGTGGGAGCAGGCCCAGCTGTATTGGATCTGCTGGGTGGTCAAGTGGATATGATGTTTGCTGATAGCCCCGTTCTTCTTCCCCATGTGAAAGCGGGCGCGCTGCGGGCGATAGCGGTGGGTAGTCAGTCGCGCATGGAGGCGCTATCCGAAGTGCCCACCATGTCAGAAGCAGGCGTTCCGGAAGTCACTGCGGTCAACTGGTATGGCATCGTTGCACCCCCTGAGCTACCTGACCATATCACTGAAACACTCAACAATGCTTTGATGACCGTCATCCAGGATGAGCAAGTGATCGAAAGAATGAATGACATGGGCGTTATGCTTGCTGGGTCAACGGCAGAAGCGTTTCAAGCGTACATTGAGAGCGAGACAATTAAGTGGGAGGCCGTCGTCGAGGCTTCAGAAGACTCTTCTAATTAAATGGCCGTATTACTAAAGCTCTAAGTAAATGCTCCCTAAAATTTAAGGAATCAGTTTTTAGTCGGCAAGAGCGTTTAATTTCAAAAAGATAATTAGTTTGTAAATAAAACTATAACTGTATTTGCAATAATATTTATGGAGAACGTCATGAAACACTATCTCGCACTCCCCGTGATAGCTATTTTTACATCGTTAGCGACGCTCGGCAGTAGTGCACTTGCTAGCAGTGATGGTGTGAACTATCCAGAGAAGCCGATACGCTTGATTGTCCCCTTTGCACCTGGAGGCCCCAATGACACCGTGGCGCGATTAATGACGCCTAAGCTGTCAGAAGAGCTAGGGCAGCCGGTGGTTGTCGAGAACCGTGGTGGCGCAGGCGGCGTCATTGGCACCGATGCGGTGGCAAAAGCCGAGGCGGATGGTTACGTTATCGGCATTAGTAGTGCGGGGGCACTGGCGATAAGCAAAAGTGTTCAAGACCAAATGCCCTATGACACCCTAACGGATTTAGCCCCCATCACGCTGATTGCCACGGTGCCAGAGTTGCTGGTGACATCGCCTGATGTTGAAGCCCAAACACTGCCTGAGTTGATTCAGTGGGCTAAAGATAACCCCGGTTACTTGAACTATGCCTCCTCTGGCCCCGGTGGGATGCAGCATTTGGCCGGTGAAATGCTTAACTATGAAGCGGGCATTGATACGGTGCACATCCCCTACAGAGGAGCAGCGCCTGCCGTGCTGGATGTAGTGGGTGGGCAAGTTGATATGATGTTTGCTGACCTGCCGATCTTACTCTCTCAAGTGAAAGAGGGGGCTTTACGCCCTATCGCTGTCGGCAGCAAAACGCGCTCCTCCGCACTGCCTGATATTCCAACTACAGCAGAAATGGGCCTTGCCAATGTCGTTGCCGAGAATTGGTACGGCATTGTGGCGCCTCAGGGTACCCCAGAGGCAATCCTTGAAACACTCCATACCGCCTTTTATGCCACGCTCACTGACCCTGACGTAGTCGCCGCATTAGAGCTACAGGGCTTGGAGATTATTGCCTCATCCCCTGAAGCGTTTAGCGACTATATCGCTCAGGAGACACAGCGCTGGGCAGATGTTGTTGAGGCAACCGGGGCCATTCTGCAATAGCCGCTAACACTATATCCGTTAGCGGTATATCAGCGATACGTGTTTCCGCTATCCCCATGATCTAGCCGTTTAATGAGAATAAATATTATGTCTGAAGCTATGTTGTTGAGAACATCTCTAACATCACCCTTTGGCCGCAAGGTTCGCATGACCGCTATTTTGTTGGGGATTGACGAGCAGATAGAAGTGGTGGGCGCTAACCCGCTAGACGAGAACGATAGCCTACGTCAGCAGAACCCCTTGGGAAAAATGCCCTGCCTTGTGCTGCCAAGTGGCGATACGCTTTACGATAGTAAGACAATCGTCGAGTACCTGTGTGCTTACGCTAACAGTTCAGACCTGTTTCCCAGCCAACCACTGGATCTGGCCATTGAGAGAAGCCGTATCACATTAGCCGACGGCATTACCGAAGCAGCCTTGGCGATGGTGTACGAGGGCCGGTTCCGTGAACCATCACAGCAATCAGAATATTGGCTATCCCACCAGCGCGGCAAGGTGACGCGTGGCTTGCTAGCAATAAGTGAACAGTTGCCACCGGTCATGCCCCGGTTGGCGGCCAGCAGCTTATCGTTGGCCGCTGCGCTGGGGTACCTCGACTGGCGCCGACCAGTGGAGTGGCGCAGCTCATATCCTCAGCTAGTCAAATGGCTGGATGATTTTAATCAGCACCACCCTTTATTAGCAGCCACGATGTCGGAGGCCTCAGTATGAGTGACACCACTGGCTACATGCCGCAGCCAAGTAAACCGCGTTTATGGCTGCCGGAAGGAGCGTGTGATTGTCATACCCATGTGTTTGGGCCACAGAGCACCTTTCCGTATGCGGAGAATGCGCTTTTTCGACCTCAGGATGCGCCCAAAGAAGCCCTGTTCGCTCTGCACAAACACCTTGGTATTGACCGCTGTATTATCGTCCAGTCAGGCTGCCATGGGTTCGACAACAGCGCGATGCTGGATGCCATGAGATCGCGCCCAGGGCAGTACCTGGGCGTGGCGCTGGCCCCTGTCGATATCAGTGACGCCCACCTTGCAAGCTTGGCGGAGCAAGGAGTAAGAGGGGTTAGATTCAACTTTATGCCCCATCTTGATGCGGCGGCTAGTCCCGAGGAAATAGTGGCATTCAGCCATCGGCTAGCGAGGCATGGCATGCACTTGCAAGTGCATATGCATCACACTCTGATAGAGCGTATTGGTCAACAGCTTAGCCACGCATCAACAGCGGTGGTAATCGACCATATGGGTCGTATCGATGCTGCGCAAGGGAGCGACCAAGACGCCTTTAATGCCTTGATGACGCTGATGGAGAATGACAAGTTTCTCGTCAAGGTGAGTGGCTGTGATCGTGCGTCAGCGCTTGGCTCGCCCTACAGCGACGCGGTGCCTTTTGCCCAAACACTGGTCAAAAACTTCCCCGACCGTATTTTATGGGGAACTGATTGGCCACACCCGAATATCAAGGGTGGCACCCCGGATGATGGGGTATTGGTTGATATCCTGGAGAGTATTGCGCCTGACCCTTTACATAGGAAAGCGCTTTTAGTTGATAACCCAGCTTGGTTTTATGGTTTTTGATATTGACTGAATGCGCGCCCAATATAGCTCTTTGACCAAAAGTAATAACCAATAACAATTCAAAAATACAGGACACTACCTGATGAGTATCAATAGAAAAGAGGTGGCAGCAGGCTTGCTTATTTTACTGATAGGGTTAGCCGCACTGTTAATAGTGACTGATTATAATATCGGCACTGCAAGAAGAATGGGGCCTGGTTATTTTCCTCTAATTATGAGCGGTCTCCTCAGTGTAGTGGGCGCTCTGATTATGGTCGCGGGCATCAAGTCCGAAGCCAAAAGCCTGCCGAACGTTTCTTGGCGACCGATGGTGGTTATATTTATTAGTTTGGCCGGTTTTATGCTGGCGATGTTTTTAGGTGGCTTACTACCCGCCATTGTCCTAACGATCGCTATTTCATCAATGGCAGACAAAAATAGCACTTGGAAAGACGTAGCGATACTGACTGCACTTGTTCCGCTTGCTGCTTGGTTGATTTTTAACCAGGGGTTAAGCCTGCCTATTCCTTTCCTAGAGTGGAGGTTTTAAGCGCCATGCTGGATAACGTATTACTTGGCCTGCAAACGGCCTTCACGCTTGAAAATATCATGTACTGTTTTGGCGGTGTTTTTCTGGGCACCTTCATTGGTGTACTACCTGGTATTGGTTCCCTAGCCGCCGTCTCTATGCTGCTGCCGCTCTCCTTTTATCTTGACCCAACGACGGCGCTGGTGATGCTGGCAGGTGTCTATTATGGCGCAGAGTATGGGGGCTCAACGGCCTCTATACTGCTTAACCTACCGGGCACCCCGTCATCGGCCGTTACCTGTTTAGATGGCTACCCCATGGCGATGGCCGGTAGAGCCGGCGTTGCTCTGTTCATTACCACCATCGCTTCCTTTGTGGGTGGATCAATTGGCATTGTGATGTTGATGCTCTTTGCCCCTCTCTTAGCAAGTTTTGCGCTATCGTTCGGGCCTTCAGAGTACTTTGCGCTAATGACCCTGGGCCTGATTGCCGCCGCAGGCGTGGTACAAGGATCACCCTTGAAAGGTTTGGCAATGGTTTTACTAGGCCTCTTACTCGGCGCTGTGGGGGCAGATGTTAATACCGGCGAAACGCGTCTCACCTTTGGACTACTGGGGCTTTATGATGGCATTAGTTTAGTGGCATTAGCGATGGGGCTTTTTGGGGTGGCGGAGATTATTTCGTCGATTAACACCCATAAGTCGGCATCAAAGGACATGAGTGTTCGGCTGAGCTCCATGATGCCTAGTGCGGAAGAGCGTCGTAAAATTGGCCTACCCATGCTTCGTGGTGCCGGTATTGGCAGCTTCTTCGGGGCCTTGCCAGGCGCTGGGCAGTCGATTGCTGCCTTTATCGGTTATGCGGTTGAAAAGCGCGTCTCAAAAGATCCTTCGCGCTTTGGCAAGGGGGCACCTGAAGGAATAGCATCACCAGAAGCAGCCAACAATGCGGCTGTTCAAGCGGCATTTATCCCTACGTTAACCCTGGGTATCCCAGGCAGCGCGACAATGGCGCTGATGCTGGGGGCGTTATTGATCCATGGGATCACCCCTGGGCCAGGGCTCATTGCAGAGCGCCCCGATATTTTCTGGGGACTAACCATGAGCTTTTGGATTGGCAATATTATTCTGCTGATTCTTAATATTCCGTTAATTGGGATTTGGGTAAGCTTACTCAAAATTAGATATAATTACCTTTATCCTACTATTCTCTGCTTGATATGTATCGGTGTTTATACGCTTAACTATAGCTTATTTGAGGTTGGCCTAGTGCTGGTGTTTGGTGCGCTCGGTTACTTCATGCGTCTATTTGGCTTTGAACCGGCACCGGTTCTTATTGGCTTTGTACTCGGGCCAATGCTTGAAGAGAATCTGCGTCGGGCAATGTTGTTGGCAAGGGGTGACTTTATGCTACTGCTGGAGCGACCAATTACCGCAGTGCTTTTGGCAATATCAGCAATATTGCTGATTAGAATTGCCGTTCGAATAGTAGGTAATGCTAGACGATCTTCGGTATCTGGTTAGTCTAATATTTATCTGAACGTAGTGAGCATGCCAGATAAACTCTGGCATGCATTTTATTATGTATGGGATTTTTCTAACGTATTGATGACCTCACGTTTGAGCCCTAATAAAATAGGTGACATGACTTTTTCAATATCGCCAATAGGTCGTTTGGTCGAGAGGCTGATGTTCATTATATAGGTAGCATGGTTGGCGATTGATATGGGAGTAGATAAGGCAATAATCTCAGGCTGCCAGGATAAGATGCAGTAGCCATTAAGCCATACAGACTCCATAGATCGTTGGATAGAATGCCACTGCAGTTCTTGGGTGTGTTTCTTTAGCGTTAGTGAAGTGAGTATCTCTTTTCGCATACTCTCGGGAATGGTAGATAGGTAGGCATGACCCAAGGATGTCAATTCGATGGGGATGCGTTGACCCGATACAATGTTACGTAATGCTGATTTGGCGTGGTAACGTATAGACTCAAGGTAAACCATCTCATCACGATCAGCTTTCGCTATGCCTACATTGACATGGTGCTTCTCTGAGGTGGCGCGCATTAGTGGTACCGCGTATTTGAGTATGGGGTTACTATTTCGCATGGCATGTGCAAAGCACAACACCGGAGCGCCCAGCCGATAAGCACGTTGCTGCTTATCATGTTCAAGTATTCCTGCTGAGCAAAGCGTCTGTGTTAATCGACTAACTGTTGAGCGTGAAAGGCCAGTCCGTTCTGCCAGTTCACTATTTCCTATTAAGTCGTAGCCTACACGAAACGCACGAATGATCTCGATGCCACGCTCTAAAGAGTGCACTGTTTTTCTGGAGCTTGCTGGCTTAGGATGGGAATCGGAGGGAGTGTTTTGCATTTTTATTTCCCCTTTGAATAATATTCTTTAAAATGTAGCCTAACATTATACGTCAATTCATATGCTCGTTAAATTGTATCTTTTGTATAAGGCTTTAAACTAGATGCGTGTAAGAGAATGGTTAGTATAACGTATGTTTGGCTGTTTTTCAGCTAAGTACCAAGTGTTTTTAATCTAAAGGGTTTTTATTTTAAAGTTTAAATAGATGTTTGGTGGTGTTGTTAGTAGTCGATGCCTACGAGGAAAACAGTTTCCTGATCACTGTTTTCATAATCTGTAATAGGAGTGGGTCATGAGAAGAAATGTGAGGGAATGGCAGCCAGAACTAAGAACACTGCGTTATTTTGTATGTGTTGCCGAGGAAAAAAGTATAACCCGGGCTGCCGAGCGATTAATGGTTGCTCAGCCTGCGCTGAGCCGCCAAATCGCAAAGCTTGAAGATGATCTAGGCTTATCTGTTTTTGCGCGAACATCCCGGGGGGTTGAGCTGACAGAGGAGGGCGGGATTCTGCTTGTCCGATGCTACGCTATCCTGGAGCAAATCAGCCAAGCTCATCACGATGTCACCGCCCACGTTGAAGAACCGAGGGGTGTCGTTGTGCTGGGAATGCCTCCTACGCCAGGTGAGTTTATTGCCCCTCTTTTGCTCACCTCTGTAAAAGAGCAATATCCTGAAATCGAACTGCGGTTTATAGAAGGGTTTAGTCGAGAGTTAGAGGGTAAGCTTGCCCGTGGGGAAATTGGCATTGCTGTAATGCATAACCCACCCGAAAAAGAGGAGATCGTTTCTAAGCCTTTACTGACGGATCGACTTTATTTGATTTCGCCGCCTGAAACTCACCTTCGGAAAAGCATACAGCTAAGCGAAGCCGCGTCTTTGCCTTTGGTTATGCCAAGCCGACAAAATTTTCTGCGCACGCTAGTTGACCGCCATGTTAGTGATATGAAAATGGAATTGAATGTTACCCAACATGTTGATGGTCTTTGGCACCTAAAGTCGTTAGTGCGCCACGGTCATGGTCACTCTATTTTAACCTATGGCGCAGTGATATCTGAAGTACAGCAAGGAACACTGACCGCTGTGCCGATCACGGATCCTGTTATTAACTGGCCGCTTGCCATCGCTACAAAAGCTGATCAGCAGAAGAAAAGAGCGATACAAGTCGTAGAACTCGCTATACAAGATATTACAAAAAAACTTGTATCCGAAGGGATATGGAAGTGATTAAACCAATTTTATAATGGGGCGATTTTCCTTGAGTGATGGCCTGTAATTTATGCTTTTAATTGATGGCAGGTATGACTATATAGTATTTCAAATAATGGTTTTTTAAAGATACTCTATTGGTATAGCGCTTTTTCTGTATAGAAGTTGGGTTGTGTTAGTTTGACGGTATAGCTGTTCTAACATTAGACGTTCTGCTGCTATAGACAACCTCTCTGATTTAGTCTTGTTTTTTAATAATATAAGCATAATAGGCGAATACAATGCCATCATCTCACGTTTGGCCGACTCAAAGGTTACTACCGCCAGATCAAAGTACCTATAACGCCCATCAGCAAGAAATCCACAACCTTATTGCTTCCGGCCCGCGAGGACAGGTCAGAGGGCCATTGGCTGTATGGCTAAACCGGCCTGGGCTGGCCGAGCGAGCTCAATCATTAGGCGAGTATTGCCGATACGATAGCTCCCTTGAGAAACGACTATCCGAACTGGCGATTTTGACGATTGCAAAAGTGTGGAAGGCCGAGTTTGAGTGGTTTGCACACGAGCCGCACGCCCTTGATGCAGGCGTATCTGAAAGCGTCGTTAGGGCGATAAAAGAGGGTGAAGAGCCAGCCTTTGAAAAACAGGATGAGGAGGTTGTTTATCGTTTCACGCTGGCCGCCCATCTGGATAGAAGCGTCTCCGATACCTTGTACAACCAGGCGTTCGATATCTTAGGTAAAGATCGACTGGTCGACCTGGTCGGTCTGCTTGGCTACTACTCGTTGATTTCCCTCACTATTAATATCTTTAAGATATCACCGCCACAGGGTACTCCACCAAGTTTCAGCTAATGATCTGTGTGCTTAAACGTCAATATAAATTAATAAACATAAGGCTCTATGATGAGTAAAAAACGTCTGGAAGGGAAAGTGGCCATTATCACCGGTGCAGGTTGCGTGGGTAAAGGCTGGGGTAATGGTCGGGCAGCCTGTGTGCGTTTTGCTGAAGAGGGAGCCGCCGTTTTTGCCGTCGATATCCGTGAAGAGACGATGGTCGAGACGGTTGCCCGAGTGCATGAGGTTGGCGGTACCGTAGAGACCTATCTATGTGATGTCACCAGCCAAGACGCTGTGAAAAGTATGGTGGCGGCGTGTATTGAACGTTTTGGACAAGTGGATATTCTTGTCAATAATGTGGGTGGCTCTGCAAAAGGCGGGCCCGTGGATATGGATGAAGCAACCTGGGATCGTCAAATTGAGTTCAACTTGAAAAGCGTGTATCTGACCAGCCGGGCTGTGCTTCCGCATATGGCAGAGCGTGGTTCAGGTGCTATCGTTAATACGTCTTCAACGTCGGGAATGCGCTGGACAGGCTCTGCCCAGTCTGCCTATGCAGCGACTAAAGCCGCTGTCATTCAGTTCTCCAAAGTCGTGGCGGTGGAGTATGCGTCCAAAGGTGTCAGGGTCAATACGGTCGTCCCAGGGCAGTTGCACACGCCAATGGTAGAGGAGCGTCTAGCCGGGCAGCGGGCTGGTGGGGATGTTGATGCGTTGCTTGCACAACGACTTGCTCGAATTCCGCTTGGCTTTATGGGTGATGGGCGTGATACCGCCAATGCAGCGCTCTTTCTGGCCTCGGATGAAGCCCGCTTCATTACCGGTACGGAAATCGTGGTAGATGGCGGAATGATAGCGCGCTGCGATTAAGCGAGCTTTTTAGGATTCAACTTTCTCTCGACTGAAGGTTGCCCTCTTTTGGGGCAACCTACTGTCGTTATTAAGCCGCTGTGTTCAAGAATAGTGTCAACGCCCTGTTGAATTGTTCCGGCTGTTCTATGCAAGTCATGTGAGCAGCATCAGAGATTACCACCAACGTGGATGCTTTAAGATTGCGGTGGATGGTCAGTGCGGCCTCCAGGGGAGTTCCAATGTCGCGTTCCCCTACGATGACCAGTGCTGGGCAAGTGATTTCATGTAATCGATCGGTTGTGTGCACGTCTGCGATAGCAGCACAGCATCCGCACCAACCATCAATGGTGGTTTCGAGAATCATATCGGTGACCCACTGCGTTTGCTTAGGGTCATGTGTCCGAAACTCTTCGGTAAACCAGCGTGTGATGGCGGGGCCAGCGACGGTGGGAATGCCTTGCTCACGTGCCGTTCGGATACGCTCTTGCCACATTGAGAGTGGTGTATCCTTATGCTCGCTGGTGGTGTCTGCCAACATGAGCGAGAGCACACGATCAGGGTATTTTAGTGCTAGTACCTGACCAATCATCCCCCCCATTGAAAAGCCTAGCCAGTGTGCTTTCTGAATACCCAGATGATCCATTAACATCAGAGCATCATCAGCGAGCAGGTCAAGAGTGTAGGGGGGCTCTGAACTACCGCTCCCTCCATGCCCCCTGGTGTCGTAACGTAGCAAGCGATAGCCCTTCAACACTTCTAGTTGGTGATCCCACATGGCTTGTGTGCAACCAAGTGAGTG
The DNA here is from genome assembly GCF_002211105.1 of Halomonas campaniensis. Lineage (GTDB taxonomy): Bacteria > Pseudomonadota > Gammaproteobacteria > Pseudomonadales > Halomonadaceae > Vreelandella > Vreelandella campaniensis_A. The sequence goes on from NZ_JPUA01000022.1 coordinate 57,617, forward strand.
TGACATAACAATCCATGGCCCTTGGTCACCAATGATAGAGTAGCTGATATCAGTACCGTTTATCGTCGTTTTCATTGGGTAATTCACTCCATTATTCTGGAACTATATTGGCTTCTGCAGCAATCTGCTTGAACTTATCCAGCTCTGCTTCAAGAAGCTGTTGAAACTCTTCTGGGGGGGCTGCCGATACAGTGACGCCCATTTCCCCCAAGCGGTTGGCAACGTCTTGAAGGTTAAGGATCTCTGCAATTTCTTGGTGTAAGCGTTGCACCGTCTCGTCGGGAGTCTGTGCAGAAACAAGCAAGCCATACCAGAACATCCACTCATAATCGGGCAGACCGGCCTCCATTGCGGTAGGCAGTTCCGGCATATCAGGAAGGCGTTCTCTGCTGGTTACGGCCAGTGCCCGAACCCGGTTAGCATTGACGTAATCAATCGCCGCTACGTACGGAGCTAGTGTAAAATCAACGCGTCCTGCCATCACCTCCGTGATGGCATCACTCACACCGCTGTAGGGAATGTGGAGTACATCAATACCCGCCTGCTGTTTAAACAGTTCTGCACCAAAATGAGTGCTACCGCCGACGCCTGCTGATGCGTAATCGAGATCGCCAGGATTTTCTCTGGCTGCAATGATTAGCTCTTCAAGAGTGGCATACTCTGAATCATTTGGAACAATCAGCAGCGCAGGCCCATCACCAATCAACGTCACCGCTGAGAAGTCGTTAAGGGTGTCGTACCGCATCGTTTCGAATATGGCAGGTGCCGTGGTATGAGCAGGTGTAATGCTAAGTAGGGTTGTGCCATTGGCAGGTGCCGATAGTACATCTTGGGCTGCCATGGTTCCTCCCGCGCCAGGCCTGTTAACCACTACGGCGGGTATCCCTTGGCGTTGGCTGAGCTTCTCAGCAATGAGACGCGCTGCAAGGTCGGGTATGCCACCTGGGCCAAAGCCCACAATGAATCGGTAAGAAGAGGCCTCAGGTATTAGCGGTGACGTTTCAATTGTATCGCCTGCCATTGCGAGCGTTGAGCTGCTTAGTAACAGGCAAGAGAGCAGGGCCGACTTAATAGTATTCGAGAGCTGTAGTGTTGGCTTATTCATAAGAGATGTTCCTTATGGCTATTATTGTATTTAGGAATGCTTTTCATGAATAAGTGTCGTGCAACTTGTCCACGCGATACAGCGCTCAATTCCACCTAGTGGAATTGAGCGCTGTATCGAGTGGCATGATCACAGGCTAAAGCACTCTGCGAACCATTTGTTAACCATCACCTGACGTTTTATCAGTCCACATAGCGCGCTTATTTCTGCATTGTTAATTCATGATAGATCGGCGAAATATCATTGCTGGTCAACAATGAAGAGCAACAACAATCAATAAGTGCGCTGAGGTCATTATGTCTTCCCCGTTTGAAAATATCCGTGTCGTTGATGCTACCCACGTATTGGCGGGCCCTTTCGCTACCTACCAGATGGCGGTGTTAGGTGCCGATGTGATCAAGGTAGAGTCGCCAAGTGACCCGGATCAAGCGCGCATGCAAGGGTCTGATCGAGCGCTTAATGATCAGGGGCTGGGCACCGCCTTTATGTCCCAAGCCAGCAATAAAAAAGCCGTAGCGATCGACTTTAAACATCCCCAGGGGCGTGAGGCGTTAAAGAAGTTACTCGCCACCGCAGATGTGTTTGTCGAAAACTATCGGCCGGGGGCATTAGAGAAACTGGGGCTGGGTTACGACGACCTGAAACAGCTCAACCCTAAGCTGATTTACTGCTCCATCTCCGCTTTTGGCAGCACCGGCCCGCGCCGGGAGCTCACCGCCTACGATAATGTGATTCAAGCCTATTCGGGCATGATGGCCATGACGGGTGACCACCATACCGGCCCGCTCAAAAGCGGCGCGCCTGTGGTGGACTATGCCACCGGCACCACGGCTGCGTTTGCCATCTCAACCGCGCTGTTTCAGCGTGAACGCAATGGTGGCAAAGGGCAATTTGTGGATGTCTCCATGTCAGATACGGCGATGATGCTCGCCAGTCCCTATTTAACGGCGTTGCTGTGGAATGGCAAAAAGCCAGAGCCTAAAGGCAATACCTTTCCTTTCGCCACCATTGGCTGCTACCACGCATCTGACCAGCCATTGATGATCGCTGCATCAAACTTGACCCAACAAAAACGCCTTTGGACGGCCCTGGGCCGAGAGGACATGATCAAACAAAACAATAATCAACGTCTTGATAGCCACGCTGAAGAAGCCAAGGTGATCGCCGAGATTATTAGCACCATGACTGCCGATTACTGGGAGGCGTTTTTGCAGAAACGCCGGATTCCTGCCTCACGCATTAGGCGGCTCGAAGAGACACTGGATGATCCTCATGTCCACTCCAGAGGCGTCTTACACGCTCAGCCGCTAAGTCCAGACGTTGAGCAAGCGCTCACTGTTCCGGTATCCGCGTTTTGCATGTCCGAGGGAACCCGTGGCATTACGTCACCGCCGCAAAAAGTGGGCGCGCAAACTGAAGAGGTGCTGAAGAGCTTGGGTTATTCAAAGCAGGAGTTAGCGGCACTGATCGCCGATGGCGCAATTAGCGGGCCTATAGAGGAAGGCATTGGAATCGCTACCCGCCCAGGAGGCCGAACTTGAACAACTCTATAACTAACCCGCTTGAACGTCTGGCCCAGTCTGCTTATCACTGGAACACTCGCCCGCTGAACGCTGAGACTGATTGGGCCGCTCGCCGGGCATTGCTTGACTGGTTCGCCACCACGCTGCCGGGGTGCAGCCAAGCACCCGCCACGCTGCTATCGGATGCGTTTTCCACCACGCGGGGGGAAGGCCGGTCGGTATGTTATGTCGATGGTCACCTGGGGTCACCACGTTATGCTGCTTTGTTGAATGCGACGGCGAGCCACACCGTTGAGTTTGACGACATCTTCAAGGATGGCGGTTATCACCCCGGTAGCTCAACGATTGCGGCGGCTCTGGCGGTAGCACAAGATATTCAGGCATCTCGAGAACAGCTTCATCGCGCCATTATTGGCGGCTATGAAGTGGGCTGTCGCATTGCCCTTGCCATCCAGCCCAGCCACTACCGCTTCTGGCACACTTCCGCCACTGTGGGCACCCTAGGGGCGGCGGTTGCCACCGCGATGCTGCTCGGTGCCACCGCGGAGCAAATGGGTCACGCCATGGGGCTGGCCAGTAGTTTTGCGGGTGGGCACCAGCAGAACTTGCAGGGCGAGGGTATGGCCAAGCCGCTGCATGCGGGTCACGCCGCTGATGCAGGCGTCATGGCGGGAGTGGCGGCGGTAAAAGGGGTGACCGCATCGCTAGATAGCCTACATGCCAGCAATGGATTTGCCGCGGCCACCAGCGACTCCACGGGTGATTGGGCCGCGGCGCTTGAGGGGCTCGATGAGTGGACGCCGATCACCCGCATGACGGTGAAAAACCATGGCTGCTGCGGGCATATTTTTCCCGCCCTGGATGGCTTAAAAGCGCTGCAAGCCTCCGCGCCCATTACAGCGGAGAGCATTGAATCCATCCATATCGAAGGCTACGGCGCGACCTACTCGATGTGCAATCGTCCTTCCCCGTCTTCAGCCCAAGAGGCGCGCTTCAGTATTCAGTACTGTATTGCCGCTTACTTGGTGTTGGGCAAGGTTAGGCTGCAAGCCTTCGAGCCGCCGGTGCTGGAAGATGCTCGTATCCGCGCGTTGATGCCCAAAGTGAGCGTCGCAGAGTGCGCCGACATTGCTGCCCGTTACCCCCGCCAGCGCATGGCCAATATTAGGGTCGCCACTACCGATGGCACTACCTACCAGCACCTTCAGGAGACGCGCAAAGGGGATCCAGAAGACCCCATGACCGACGCTGAACTGCTTGAAAAGTATCAGGAGTTAGCCAGCGGATCGCTCTCACCTTCGGCGCTTCAATCACTGCAAGAGGTCGTAATGTCGAGTAATGAGCTGCCTGGTTCGGTTACATTTTTTGATGCAAGAGATGACAGACAATAAGTTAACCAACCCCCAATGTATCGTTGGTGGTCAGTAATTTGCGGCTGTGCCAGTATCGATAAAGTGGTTATCACAATTATAACGATTGAGGTGTTTAACGTGGTTCATAAGATAACTCCTTTGCGTAAGTTAGTAGTCGGCGCTGCATTAATATCATTGGCACTTCCATTAACCGCTGCAAACGCAAGTGATGACAGTTGGCCACAAGGCCCTGTTAGCTTTGTTATGCATACCCAGGCAGGTGGTTCGGCAGATGTATTTATAAGGACACTCGCCGAGTCATTGGAACCACAAATTGGCCAGCCGATTGTGGTGATCAATACACCGGGAGGTGCGGGTGCTACCCAAATGTCGCGCCTTAAGAGCGCAGAGCCAGATGGTTTAACGCTGGGTATTAATACGCTATCCCACTTTACTGGGATGCTGACCAACTTAAAGGGTGTTTTTGAACTAGATGATTTTTCCTGGATAGCCTCTACCCAAGAGGATGTTCATATTGTTTTTGCAAACCAAACATCAGAAATAGATAGCATTGATGCGCTGATTGATAAAGCCAAAGAGGGTGGTGGTAAAGTCAGCGTTGGCGGGTTTGGCCCTCGAGGATCCACACAAAATATCGCTATTTCGATGCTCGAGAATGCGGCTGATGTCGAGTTTGAATGGATTGCATACAACGGCACCCCTGACATTGTAGCCGCCGTTATGGGCGGGCATGTGGATGTTGGGGTTTCTAATCTGAGTGCGTTAAAAACGTTTTTCGATGCAGAGCGAATCCAGGGGCTTGGCGTCATTGCTGATGAGCGCCTAGCGTCTCTTCCCGACGTGCCAACTTTTTCTGAGCAAGGCGTTGATGTCGATACTAGCTGGGTACAGGTTAGAGGGGTATTTGGGCCAGCGGGCATTCCTGTAGAAACACAGCAACAAATTGCTGATGCCTTTCATGAGGCCATGAAGAGTGAGCATTATCAAACCTATGCCCGGAATGCGGGAATTACGGACTCTTGGATGGGGCCTGAAGCGTATACCGAGTTTGCGTCTCGTATTAGTGAGGTAGCTCAGGCTGAGCTAAATGAATAATTTTAAAGCGAGATGATTTTAAGTTTTAAGAATCTTTCAATAACGCTATTACAATAGCTACAAAAATGAGGTGCATGCCCATGTTTACTATAAAGAGAAATGTAATATCTAAGATGCTGTTGGGTGCTACAGTCATATCAGTAATGGCGACAAGCGCTATGGTGTCTGCTAATGAAGAAGAGTGGCCCCAAGATACCGTCCGCATCATTATGCACACTAAAGCGGGTGGTTCCGCCGATGTGTTCATGCGCACACTTGCCGAGTCGTTGGAGCCTCAGATCGGCCAGTCCATTGCGATTATAAATTCGCCCGGCGGCGGCGGTGCTAGCCAGATGTCGCGAGTACGCTCTGCAGAACCCGATGGCCTGACGCTTGCTGTGAATACCCTTTCACACTTCACGGGCATGCTCACGAATTTGGAAGGCGTATTTGCCATTGATGACTTTAGCTGGATTGCGACGGCGCAGTCTGATCCTAACTTGATCTGGACGCGTACCGACTCCCCGATAAGTGATCTGGATGATTTGATTAACGAAGCGAAACAGCGCGATGGAAAAGTCACCGTTGGCGGGTTTGGGCCGCAAGGCTCTACGCAGCATATCGGCATGAGCATGCTGGAGAATGTCGCCGGTGTGGAATTCGAGTGGGTGCCCTTCAATGCCACACCCGACATCGTGGCGGCCGTATTGGGCGGTCATATCGATGTGGGGATGTCCAACTTGAGCGGCGCCCAGGCCTATTTTGACGCGGGTCGCTTGAAAGGGCTCGGTGTGCATGGTGAAGAGCGGCTAGAGAGCCTCCCCGATGTGGCTACCTTTGAAGAACAAGGGTATGACGTCGACTCAAGCTGGGTGCAAGTGAGAGGCATATTTGGCCCTGCCGGGATGCCCATGGAGCTCCAGCAGCAAATTGCCGATGCGTTCCATGAGGCGATGCAAACCGAGCACTACCAAGCCTATGCGCGTAGCGCTGGGGTAACGGACTCTTGGATGGGCCCTGAAGAGTATACCGAGTTCGCTTATCAAATTAGTGAGGTCGCCCAGCAAGAGTTAGATAAATAAAATAAGTTTTATTGAGTTTTTCAATGCGGCGAAATTCTTCGCCGCATTTTTATCTTTTTTTCTTTCTTTCTTGGCGTTTTGTATTTCACTTTTGCCATAACCATTTAATAGGCAAATCCTTATTTTTCATCAATGGAAGCTATAAGGCATTGTTGTCAAAATACTTGTTAGTGCTTTTGTTTCTAATAGTCCCGCAAATAATAACGTATTAGAGGATCTGGTTATGAACCAAGAACCGTTAGTCTCTTATTCAGTCGAAAATGGCATTGCCCTGCTTACCCTAAACCGCCCCGATAAACGCAATGCCATGAGCGATGCCATGCGCGCCGAATTGGTCGATCATCTGCAGGGAGTTCGTACAGATCGCTCGATACGCGCCCTGGTACTCACCGGAAGCGGCAAAGGGTTTTGCGCGGGTGGCGATATCGCCGGTATGAAAACTCGCATGGAAGCCGACCCCGCTACCGTTGGTTTCAATGGCTGGGAGCGTCAGCAGGGCGTTCACTATGCGGCAAGTCTATTACTTAACTTGCCCATTCCCACCGTGGCGGCGGTGAACGGCGCGGCCGCCGGTTTGGGGGCGGATTTAGCACTCTCCTGTGATTTTGTGATTGCCTCTGACTATGCCCACTTTACCTGGGCCTATATTGCCCGCGGACTGATTCCAGACGGCGGTGGCATGTACTTCCTGCCACGCCGGGTAGGACTAGCACGCGCCAAAGCGCTGATCTTTAGCGGTCGGCGGGTCAATGCCGATGAGGCGCTGCAACTCGGGATTGCTGATCAGCGCTGTAGTGCTGATGAATTGCTTGGCACTGCCCGTACCATGGCGGATGAGATGAGCAGCGGCTCACGCACGGCGGTGGCGCTGACCAAATCGATTATCAACAAAAGCTACGAAATGTCTGAAAGCCAAGTATTCGCCGAAGGCAGTAAAGCCCAGGGCATCTGCTACACCTCCGAAGAGCACCGTGCTTCGGTGCAGGCCTTCCTTGATCGTATGAAGGAGGCTCAACAATGAGCCAGATCCACGCCCTCCTGAACCCTAAGAGCATTGCCGTTATCGGTGCCTCCGCCGACCCTAAAAAAACCTCCGGGCTGCCCGTCTCTTATTTGCTTAAGCACGGTTTTAAAGGCCCGATTTACCCGGTTAACCCGAAAGCCACCGAGATTCAGGGGCTGACCTGTTACCCCAATGTTGAAGCTTTGCCTGAAGCGCCCGATGTAGGGCTTGTGCTGCTGAATGCCAAACGCAGTATCGACGCAGTGCGCTCCCTGGCCGAGATGGGCTGCCAAGCGGCGGTGGTATTGGCCAGTGGCTATGCCGAGGCTGGCGAGGAAGGTTTGGCGCTGCAGGAGGAGTTAAAAGCGGCCGCAGGCGACATGCGACTCCTCGGCCCCAATACCATCGGGTTGGTTAATTTATCGGCGGGCATTCCGCTCTCGGCCAGCGGTGCGTTGGAAGTGAGCGAGCTACCCAAGGGGAGTGTCGCGGTAGTTTCCCAAAGTGGCGGCATTCTGGGCGCGCTGCTGTCGCGGGCCGCCGGGCGGGGCATTGGTTTGTCGTCGCTGATTGCCACCAGTAATGAGGTGGATCTGGAAGTCAGCGATTTTGTCGACTACCTAGTGGATGATCCGAACACCAAGGTAATTGCGCTCTACCTGGAGAGTGTTCGTCACCCGGCGCGCTTCCGTGAGGTGGCCCTGCGCGCACGGGCGGCGGGCAAGCCGCTGGTAGTCTTCAAAATTGGCCGTTCCGAAGCCGGTGCCAGCGCAGCAAGCTCCCACACCGGTGCCTTGGCGGGTGAAGATCGGGTTTACGATGCCTTCTTCCGTGAGTTAGGGGTGATTCGGGTAAACACCTTTGACGAGTTCTTGGACGTGCCCGCAGTACTCGTTGCTGGCCGCCAGCTGGCCGGGCGTCGGGTGGCGGTGCTGACCTCGACCGGGGGCGCCGGTACGCTGATTGCCGATAGCCTCGGTGTCAACGGCTTTGATACGCCCGCGCCGGATCACGCGACGGCAGAAAAACTGCGCGCCTTGCAGGGCGATACGCCGACCGCGCTAGACCGTAACCCCATCGACGTGACTCTGGCGGGGCTGCAGCCCGACTTGCTGCGCCAAGCGATTCGCATATTGCTGGAAAGCGATAGCTACGACGCCTTGGTCGTGATTATTGGCTCCTCCGGGTTGGCGATGCCCGATCTTGTCGTGGGGGCCATCCGCGACAGCCTGGCGACTAACAATAAGCCACTCCTGGCCTATGTTAGCCCTTACGCCCCAGGTACGCTGCAGCGCTTGAATCGTGCCTCAATCCCCGGCTTTAGCTCGCCGGAGAGCTGCAGCGCGGTGCTGGAAGCGTTGCACTTTATCGGTAGGCCTTTGCTTGGCGGCGGTGAGTCACCCCGTGTATCGCTACCCGATTTAACTGCCTTGCCTAAGGGCTCAATTGACGAAGCCGCGGCGAAACAGCTGTTCGCCCAGGCAGGCATTAGTGTACCGCCTAGCCGGGTGGTTCACAGCCGCGAAGAGGCGGAACGCGCAGCCAAAGAACTGGACGCCCCCGTGGTGCTCAAGGTGATGGACGCCAACCTACTGCACAAAAGCGATATCGGTGGCGTTGCACTGCATTTAAATGCCGAGACTATTGGTCAGCGGTTTGATCAGATGGTGAGCGACGTTGAGGCCCACGTTGCACGCCGCCCTGATACCTTTCTGGTGGAAGCCATGGTGGCGGGTGGGCACGAGCTGATCCTCGGTGCTAACCGTGATGCGTTGGGCACGGCCATCTTGCTGGGCGCAGGTGGGGTCACGGCAGAGCTGTTCAAGGACACCACCCTACGTTTGCTGCCAGAGCGAGGCGCTCTGACTCTGGAGCAGGCGCGGGAGATGATGCAGCAACTAACGACATGGCCACTACTCGATGGCTATCGCGGTGCGCCACGGCGTGATACCGAAGCGCTTGCCCAAGCGATTGTCGCCTTCTCAGCCTTGGCCGCTGGGTTAGGTGACCGTCTGACCACGGCTGAGATTAATCCGCTGTTCGTGATGCCGGAAGGCCAAGGTGTCGTGGCCGCTGATGCGGTACTGGTACTGGAGGATGGCATGGAAGTTGGTGATGCTCATGGCTGATTCTTCCAACACTTCACCCATCTCGGGCCGCGTTCATCTTAGTCAGGAAGGGCAAATTGCCATTATCACCCTGGATAACCCGCCGGTGAACAGCAGCAACGACGCGGTGCGCCGAGGCATTTTGGCCGCGCTGAACAGGATCGATACGCAGCAGAGTCGTGCCGTGGTGCTGATGGGTAAAGGCCCGAACCTAATGGCAGGGGCTGACCTGCGCGAGTTGGAACATGAACCAACAGAACCGACGCTGCCCCAGGTCACCGCCGCGCTTAGTGCTTTTCCACTGCCGGTGATTGCGGTGATCAGTGGCCATACTCTGGGTGGCGGCCTGGAACTGGCGCTGGCCTGCGATAGCCGCATCGCCACGCCCACCGCGCTGCTGGGCCTTCCCGAAGTGACGGTAGGCGTGATACCCGGTGCCGGTGGCACCCAGCGCCTGCCACGGGTGGTAGGCCTACCCCTGGCGCTGGATATGATCGTTTCCGGTAAGCCCATGACGGCGCTTGACGCCCATAAGATCGGATTGGTCGACGAACTCCTCCGCTCCTCAGAGGGCGACGGGTCGGATACAGAGTCATTCGAGCAGGTGCTGGCCTACGCCAACCGCTACCAGGGGGGCAAACAGCCACTAGCAGAACGCGATGTGCCCCCTGCTGATGAGCAAGCACTAAACGCCCAGGTTGACAAGCTGCTGGCACGTGCGCGCGGCTTACCTGCCGCACCGGTCGCTGCCAAAATAGTAATGAAAGCCCCTACGCTCAGCTTTAGCGCCGCGATTGCCGAAGAGCGGGCTCAGTTTCTTGCCCTGCGTGGCAGCGAGTCGGCCCAGGCGCTGCGTTATCTGTTTTTTGCCGAACGTGAAAAACCCTTTGAGCCCACTCAGCCCGTTAAGGCCGCGCCGGTATCGCGTATCTCGGTAGTGGGCGCAGGCACCATGGGGAGCGGTATTGCCCTTTGTGCGCTCAAGGCAGGCTACAGCGTCGATCTATTGGAGTTAAACGATCAAGCGCTTGAAGCAGGCGTGGCGCGGATTACCCAGGCGTTAGATGAAGGCGTCAAGCGCCAGCGGCTAACCCAGGCACAGCGGGATGATGCGCTATCTCGGCTGAATCCTACTCAGCAGTTACCCGAGGTGGCCGGTACCGACCTGGTGATCGAAGCGATCGTGGAAGAGTTGGCCATCAAGCGCTCACTGTTTGCCGATTTGGCCCAGTGGGTGAGCGAGGGTACGCTGCTGGCCAGTAATACCTCCTATCTGGATATCGAGCAGATTGCCGAGGGTATTCCCCACCCCGAGCGAGTACTAGGGTTACATTTTTTCAGCCCGGCAGACCGCATGCCGCTGATGGAGATCGTGCGTTGTAACGCCACCAGCGAGCAGACCTTGAGCACCGCCGCGCGCGTTGCGCACCAGTTAAAAAAGAGAGCCATCGTCGTCGCCAACTCATGGGGCTTTGTGGGCAACCGGCTCTACGCCGCCTATCGGCGCCAGTGTGAATTTATGCTCGAAGAGGGAGCTAGCCCTGAGCACATTGATGCCGCGCTAGAAGCTTACGGCTTCGCCATGGGGCCCTTTAAAGTGGCGGATATGTCCGGACTGGATATCGCCTGGAAAATGCGCCAGCAAACTGCCGATACCCGCCACCTTAGGCGCTACGTGGGGATACCGGATCTGCTCTGCGAAGCGGGCCGTTTCGGGCGCAAAACCGGCCGTGGCTACTACCGCTATGACGAAGCTACGCAGCCGACGTCAGACCCGGAAGTCGCCCAGCTAGTCGAGCGCTACCGGGAAGAGCACGCCATTACGCCTAACGCGTTTAGCACGCAGGAGATCCAGCAGCGCGCGGAGCTTGCCTTGATCAACGAAGCCCTGCTGTTGCTGGAGGAGGGCGTGTGCCAGCGACCAGCAGATATTGATATTGCCTTGGTCAATGGCTATGGCTTTCCCCGCTGGCGGGGCGGCCCGCTGTTTATTGCTCGACAGATGAGCGATCGCCAATTGGAAAGCGCGCTGGACACATTAGCCGACGTGAGTGGTAAAGGCCACCAGCGTACCCATCGACAGGCCTTTTAGGTGTCGATCATCCTTTAGTCGTGTTTCAGCCTAATAGTAGCGGTGGTCAAGCCTGATAAATGGTCAGTTTCTCTTTTGGCCGCCCTGCGCCATGATTGGAAAAAAGGTAATACTAGAAACAGACGTTAAAAACATCCATTAAAAACAGTAGCTGGAAAAGCAATATTAATAAAATAAGTGTGGTGGCGTTTTTTAAGAATACGCCAATCATTAACTACAAGAATATGGAGGCCGCCAGTGAGTATTAAAAATGCTGATGCAGAAGCGCCTGAAGTGGCAAATAAGACACTTGTAATACGAAAAAAGTGGCTGGAATTAGCGGTCTATTTTGTGCTGCTGGCAGCGACGGCTTTATATGCCAATGACGCACTTAAGCTGCCCAGCTATAGCTCGTCAGGTATTGGTGCTAGTGGGTTTCCGCTGTTGGTCGCCACGCTGATGGGAGTTTCATTACTGCTTTTAATTGTAGTGAGTTTTTTAAGTAAGCCTAGCCAGGAAAGCGATTCATTGGTTGAAATTAGCCGGCCTGCGCAAGTGTTGCTATCGATGATGGTGATGGCTGCTGTGGTGCTGGCACTCGAATGGGTTGGACTCATAGTGGGCATTGCCCTCATGGCGTTTTTATTAATGAAACTGGGAGGGGAGAACCGTTACTCGTTACTGCTAACGCTGCCACCCTTACTGGCACTTGGCATTTACGCCATCTTCGTACTGGTGCTCGGCGTCTATTTTGATTGAGGTTTGAACATGATTGATAATCTATTGATAGGACTGAATGCCTTTGCCGACCCCATGGTGCTTGTTGGTCTTATCGCGGGCGCCTTAATTGGTTACTTGATTGGTGCTATTCCTGGCTTGGGGCCTAGCCTGGGGATCGCGCTGATGATTCCCTTCACTTACAGTATGGATCCGCTTGTCTCTATCGTCATGCTGGTCGCGCTGTTTGCCGCTGCCGAGTATGGCGGCGCCATTTCGGGCATCTTGCTTAACTCTCCTGGCACGGCAGCGGCGGTGGCGACCACCTGGGACGGCTACCCCCTTACCAAGCAGGGTAAAACCGGTATTGCGCTGAATATTTCCATTATTTCCTCGGGTATCGGTATCTTTGTCAGCACCATTCTGCTGTTTTTTACCGCCGTACCGCTCTCTGAATATGCGCTGAATTTTGGGCCATCGGCTTATTTTGCGCTTGCCCTGCTGGGGTTGAGCCTGGTGTCGAGCTTCTCGTCCGGTTCAATGCTGAAAGGTGCTCTGGCGATGGGGTTTGGCCTTGCTTTAGCCACCGTCGGACTGGATAGTCAAACCGGTGTTCCACGATTTAGCTATCATCCAGATTTTTTTGAAGGTCTACCGTTAGTCCCTGTCTTGCTCGGCTTATTTGCCCTTTCCGAAGTACTCTTTATGATTGAGGCGGGCGCAAGCCATAAAGTAAAGAATCAGCCAATGAGCGGTATTTTAGAGGTGCCCTTCAAAACCTTTTATAAGATGAAGTATCTGTTTTTGCGTAGCTCATTGATCGGCTATTTTGTGGGCGTCATACCGGGGGCTGGGGCGTCCATTGGTTCCTTCATCTCCTACGCGGTGGCGAAGCGTTTTTCAAAGCGGCCTGAGCTGTTTGGTAACGGCAGCTACGAAGGGATTGCGGCCTCTGAAACGGCCAATAATGCCTCGGTTTCGGGCTCTTTGTCGCCGTTGCTCGCGCTGGGTATTCCGGGCTCCGCTACGACTGCCATTATGATCGGCGCGCTAATGATTCACGGGGTGCAACCAGGCCCATTGCTGTTCACCACGAACCCTGAAATTCCCTATACGGTGTTTGTGTCGCTCTGGTTGAGTGTGCCGATCATGGTCTTTATTGGCCTTGCAGGGGCGCGGTTCTGGGCCAAAGTAGCGGATATCCCGCGTCCGGCGATTGCCGCCATCGTGGCATCAATTAGCTTGATTGGGGCCTATGCGTCGACAAGCTCCATGTTCCCGGTCTACGTGGCGCTTACCTTTGGGGTTGTCGGCTATGTGCTGCGCAAAGCGAATATTCCCTTGGCGCCGGTCATTTTGGCCCTGGTATTAGGTGATATGCTGGAGACCAACCTGCGCCGGGCGCTGTCTATTTCCAATGGTGATGTGACGACCTTGATTACTAATCCGCTGAGTGCAACATTGTTAGCTATTGCAGCACTCTCCTTCTTTCTCCCGGCGCTGGGTATGTTTCGTAAAAAAGTGAAGGGGTATCGAGCCACTAATACTTAATGGGTGCTTGGCAACGTTATTCACCATGGGCATCAGTGACAGGGAGGTCGGCATGACGTTCGAAAGATGCCATGAATAAGGCGTTTGCCTGCATCTGTCTCAGCTTAGGCACCGCCTTTGTCGTACAAACGATGCTACTGGTGGCGGTGCCGCTCGCGGCCATTGAGCTGGGTGCGACACCGTTAATGCTGGGCTTTATCGTCAGTGCTCCTTACGTATTACCGCTACTGTTAGCGCTCCCTTTTGGCTCACTGGTGGCACGCTTGGGCAGCCCTCGCACCCTTCAGATAGGGGCCGTGGCCATGGTGATCGGTGCCGGGCTATTGGCGGTCATGCCAGGCTTTAAGGGATTAATCGCCGGGCAGCTGGTGATTGGTTTGGCGCAGCTGTTGATGATTATTTCAGCCCAAACGGCAATCACTTACCTGGGCCAGGGCACGGTGCTGGAAAAGTATTTTGGCTGGTACACCACCTATTTATCGATTGGGCAGATGGTGGGGCCGCTACTGGCGGGCTGGATCATCGATTATCGTGGCGGTCCAGGTGCCGCGTTTTACGGCGCTTTTATTTCCTCTTTTGTGGCGCTGGTGGCCTTTTTTATGGCCAACCAGCGCACATCAAGCGGTGATCATAAGGGCGTTGGTTTTCTCATCAGCGTTGGGCAGCAGTGGCAACTGCTGAAAACCTCCCAAGGAGTGAAGCTATCGCTGATTATCTCCCTGGCGGCCATGCTGGCGTTGGGCGCGCATGGCAGCTACTTTCCGGTGTATCTTGAAAGTCTGGCACTTTCGGGAACCACGATAGGGCTGTTGGTCAGCTTGCGTGCACTTGCCTCCATGGCGGTTAGGCCGTTTACCAGTGCCATTGTCGCTCTGCTTCACGGCCGTTACGCCACTATGTCGCTCACCTTGCTGTTTATGGCGCTGGGGCTAATGTTGGTGGGGGTGACGGGGAATGTCTACTGGTTATGCTTGTTTTCCATTCTGGTGGGGCTGGGCGTAGGGCTCTCTCAGCCGCTCTCCATGGTGGTCATCGCAGAATCCGTACCGGAGCGTCAGCGCGCCCATGCCTTAGCGGTGCGCTTGATGGCTAATCGGGCCATGCAGTTTGCCGCACCGCTGCTATTGGGGATTGTGACTCAGCTTGGCGGCTTTACATTGGCGTATTTCGCCTGCGGGGTGCTGCTTCTATTGCACTGGTTGCTTTTTCAGCGCCTTAGAGGGCAGCAAGTTCAGTAAGCGTTCCTTAACTTAGCTGGCCCAAGGGGTGGCCAATCAGATCCTTCATCCACTCTAGAAACTTGATCAGGGCATCAGAAGGGCGGGCATCTTTAGGCCATGTTAGGTAGTACGCCTCGTCGGTGCGGCATACCGTGTCTGATAGCGCTACAAAGCTGCCTTCCTGCAGTTGGCGCTCGACAAACACCTTAATGGCGATGGCGGCGCCAATATTCATTGACGCCGCTTCATAGGCTAGCGCTGAGTTGTCGAACTTCATGCCAGCCTCTTCATCCAGGCCTTCTAAGCCGCTTTTTCCCAGCCATGTCTTCCAGTCGTCTGGGCGCGCCATGGAGTGTAGCCGACGCACCTTAGCGATATCGTTTTTAGCCAACCCCTCGGCTTCCCATAAAGCGGCGGACACAATGGGAATCAGCTCGATATCCACCAGCTTTTCAGCATGTAGTCCTGGCCAGTCACCATGCCCGGAACGGATGGCGGCATCGATGCCCTGTGTTTGGAAATCAACCGGCTTTAGCGAGGATGACAACTTGACCTCAAGCAGCGGATTTCTGTTATGAAAATCGGCCAGCCTGGGAATCAACCAACGCTGCGAGAACGTGGTGTAGGATTGGATCGAGAGCACATCACGCTTATTTCGACGTGATACTTTGCGCGAGGCATTTTCAAGTTCGCGGAAAGCGTTTTTAACCCCCGCGTAGAGCTCCGCACCCTCCTGGGTAAGCTCAATACCGCGATGCAGACGATTAAACAGCGCTACCCCAAGGTAATCCTCTAATACTTTCACTTGGCGGCTAACCGCTACCTGGGATACATGCAGTTCGTCTGCCGCACGGGTTAGGCTGCGTAGACGTGCGGCTACCTCAAACGCTCTGAGCGGATTGAGGGGGAGTAGTGGATGGCTCATAGGGTTACCAATCGTGTCGCTGACAGCTGACGTGTGGGGAGGGCTGCTGCATAACAATACAGTAACACTCTGATAGCAACCCTTTGATAGTAACCCAATGGCTGGTGTGAATCGAGCGAAGCTGGCCCTAGGCTGGTGCCTGCTCCGCTACCTTCGGCAAAGCCATATCATGTGGGAGCCGATAAGCTTTGATGCGTTCAACCAAGTACTCAGCGTCAGCCGCTACCCCAGAGAACCGCCCCGAACCCCAGGTATGCAGCCATGGCAAGCCAATAAAGTAGAGGCCAGGCTGCTGGGTGACGCCGCGCTGGTGTACGGGATGGCCCTGGCCATTAAATACCGGGGCATCCAACCAGTGGAAGTCAGGGCGAAAGCCAATGCACCATATAACGGCGCTAATCCCTGCGTCGGCCAGGTTGAGCTCAGTATGCTCTTGATCAGGCTCCCAGCACGGCGTGTACTCGGGCGCGGGTGGTGCCTCGATACCCTGGGAGTCGATATAGGCATCAATTCGCTGATTGATATTGCAATAAACACTGTCGGCATGATCAAGGTTGGCTTTCAAATTATCGTGAAAGATAAAGTCCCCATTACGGTACTCTTCTAATAGACCGAATAGCTCCATACCTTCGAGAGCGAACTTGCGTAGGTCGATCTCCCGGCCCCCGTCACGACCTGTGACATAGTGGTTGGTGTTATCTCTTACTCCCTCACGTAATGGGTGCTGATCGACCGACATCTCGTAGTAGCCCATTTCATCAAGCCATTCGACAACATCTTTGCCGCGATATTGACGCGCCACGCGCGGGGCATCACCGGTGGCGAGAAAGACTTTTCGCCCAGCAATATGCAGGTCTTCGGCAATCTGGGCGCCAGACTGGCCGGAGCCCACCACCAGCACTGCTCCCTCGGGCAACTGCTCAGAGGTTCGATATTCCGCTGAATGTAGCTGGAATAACCGATCAGGCAGTCGCTCTGCCATACGTGGAATGATAGGGAGGTGATAACCGCCGGAGGCTACCACGACTTGGTCTGCGCTAAACTCGCCGGAAGACGTCTTAACTTCATATTTTCCGTTGCTATTCAGGCTGACGCGATTCACCGCAACGCCTTCGAGGGCGGGAGGCTGAACCTTGGCTGCAAAGCGGTCAAGGTAAGCAACGACCTCGTCTCGTTTCATAAAGCCTTTAGGGTCATCCCCGTCATAGGGGTGATCGGGTAGCCGGCATTGCCAGTTCGGTGTCACCAAGGTGAAGGAGTCCCAGCGAGCAGTTTGCCAGCTATGCATCAAGCGATGCTTCTCAATGACGAGGTGATCAACCGCCTGGGCTTGAAGGTAATGGCTGACGGATAGCCCCGCCTGACCGCCGCCGATGATAATGGCAGAGTAGTGTTGACGTAGATCTTTCATATCGCTCTCACTTTGTATCGATTGCTGAAATATTTGATGAGATGGTTGATGCGTTAGTCGATGTGGATAATTTCGACCATGTCCTGGGTGCCATTGCCAAACTGCTGAGCTTTGGCCTTGATGACCGTCGACTGATCCATGGCACTGGAGCAGAAGAAGCCGAATTTTTGTTCGACTCGCTGGCTGGCCGCCTCTAGGGCTATGTCGGCGCGTTCCACAAAAGCAGCGACGCTGAGACGCTCGCCGACCTGGAAGTGCTCCTTTACGACAGTAGAGGGTGAGTAGCATTGGTCTTCGCTGC
Organism: Halomonas campaniensis; assembly: GCF_002211105.1. Classification (GTDB taxonomy): domain Bacteria; phylum Pseudomonadota; class Gammaproteobacteria; order Pseudomonadales; family Halomonadaceae; genus Vreelandella; species Vreelandella campaniensis_A. The sequence continues at coordinate 75,081 of NZ_JPUA01000022.1, forward strand.
CGTCTGGCCAGCGAACGTGGAAGTGTGTGGCTGGCATCATCAAAGCTCCTGTTGGGGGGTAGGCATTTGGGGGCGACTCAGCCCGGTTAACGGTGTCGTGGAAAGATCATGGAACAATTGGCGATCATCGTTGGTTGCTACCCAGAGCTGCGGTGAGGAAGCGATCTCTCCGATTTGCGCAGCGGCGATACCGCGGGCATGGAAGCGCTCCAGCAGCATGGGGAGGTGTTCATGATCCGTGGTGAGCAGGTAACCGTAGCTAGGGAAGGTGCATAACCAGTCCTGCCAAGTGACTTTCTCGGGCTTCGGGATGGCGTCAAGCTTAATGTTCACGCCTACATTAGCGCTCTCCATGAGCATTAAGGTGGTGCCGAGGAGACCGGCCTGGCTAATATCTTTGGCGGCGATAGCCAAGCCTGCTTCAGCAATACAGGGGAGTAGTTCGATGTCGCCACGCAAACGTTCAGCGGGCGCCGTTGTGGCCGCGTTCCAATTCAGATAGGGCGCTTGATAGGCGCCGCGCAGGTCAATGGCTGCCACTAATAGCTGCCCTGGCCGTGCCCCAAAACTGCTCAACAGGCATTGGGCACGACCCAATATGCCGACCGCCAATTGCGGCTGATTGGAACGCAGGTTTGTGTGCCCCCCAACGATGGGAATGCGGAAGGTGTCGGCGGCCTCACGCATGCCTTTGACAATGAGTTCAGCGCTTTCTGGGTCATGGCTCCATAGAGCATTGACGATTGCCTGGGGCCGCCCGCCCATGGCGGCGATATCACTGACGTTAACCATCACCGAACACCAGCCCGCAAACCAAGGATCCACGGCGACGAAGGCGGTCAGTAGCCCTTCCATCGCCAGTAGCGTGTAGCCTTCACTGCAGGGAATGGCCGCGGTATCGTCGCCGTTGGGGTGCCAGCCATCGGGCAGGGCTGTCAGGCTGGGAGCGATCCGCGCAATATCGGCCTTATGGGCAAGACCACTGTAGTCGTGCACTTTCTGGAGTAGTTCTGCTAGGTCGAGTCGTTGCTTTTGGCTCATGATGCTTGTCTCAGTGTGGGGGCTGAAAGAATCTTAAGCAGCCCGGGCGCCAACTCAGCGAGAGGCTGGCGTTGACGCCCAGGCACAACAAAGCCGCTAAGAGGGGAGTGGCAAGGCGGGTAGTGGTTAAGGTCGGCCTCCATGACGACATGCGGCCGATCAAGGATTAACTCCTCACCAATGCTTTGCCAGTGCAACTGCTTAAACAGGGCTTCATTCTGGGCCTGTACTCGGGCCAAAAAGCGTTGGCAGCCCAGTGCATGAGCGCTGGAGACGGCCAGCCGAATCAGCGTGGAGCCTAGGCGGCCTTGGGCGCGGAAGGCTGGGTCAACAGCAAGGCGCGAGCCATGCCAGAGGCCAGGGGCTGATTCGTGAATACGCACCGTTCCCACGACTTGTTCATACCAGCCCCCGGTGCACCCTAAAGCGACGAGCAGATGGGCCGAGTCATCGATAGCATCTCGGTCGTCCTGATCGAATATCGCCTGCTCATCGCAGAAAACGCGCCGCCGCAATGCCAGTGCTTCACCGGTTTCCCAAGGTAGGCTCGCCCACTTGATCCGGTAGTCGGAATAGGCCGAATAGGCGTCGGATGTTGACATCATCGGGCACTCCTCTATTAAGCGTGCATGCGCGCTGTTAGCGCTCGTACTCAGACAGCGTTGAACAGGCGCCGCAACGCCCGCAGCCCGCTTTGATATCGCTAGCGCGCAGCGCCGCGAGTTTTAAGCGCCTGCCAAGCGGCGCCAGGATCGACTCCATAAAGTCGGCGCTGGGCGGCTGATGATCTTCTAATGGCGTGCCGTTAATTGGCACGAACGGCACTACAAAAGGGTAAACGCCGATTTCGATTAGGCGTTGGCAGGTTTCCAAAATGGCCTCACGGGTATCCCCGAGCCCGGCAAGAATATAAGTGCTGACTTGTCCGCGACCAAAAACCTCGACGGCATCCTGGAAGGCTTGCATATACGCTTCAATGCCAACTTCGGCTTTGCCTGGCATCAGCGTTTTTCTTAGCGTAGGTGTCACCACTTCGAGATGCATGCCCAGGCTGTCAACGCCAGCTTCTTTCATCCGGGCATACCAAATGGGGTCCTTCGGCGGTTCGCACTGCCCTTGCAGCGGAAGATCCACGGCCGCTTTGATGGCCTTTGCACTTTCGCAAAGGACGCTGGCCCCTCGGTCAGGCGTGGCTGGGGTTCCGGTAGTCATGACCATATGTTTGACGCCGTCGAGCGCGACAGCGGCCTTAGCCACCTCGGCCAGTTGGTCTGGAGACTTATGCGCAATGGTGCGCCCAGCTTGAAGTGATTGACCAATCGAGCAGAATTTACAGGCTTTGCGCCTGCTCTCATAACGGATGCATGTTTGCAGTACCGTCGTGGCCAGTACATCGCGGCTATGCAAAGTGGCGATATGCGTATAGGGGATGCCGTCATCTGTTTGCAGATTATAAAAGCGCGGCGTATCAGCAAAGGTGATATCGGCCATAGGGATGGTATTCTCGGTCAGCTGATCCCCCTCTTCGCAGGAGGCTACGCTGAACGGTGAGCGCCATGCCGATTGGGTATAAACCGGCACCATCACGGTGACGCCATCAATGGTGATCGCTTGGTGGTCAGAGGGGCCGGCGCCACCGCGCCGGCTAACATGCTCCTGTGAGGTATCCTGGAGACGTACCCCTCGGGTTTGAAGCTCGGTGAACAAACGCGAGCGGTCGGCTAGATTATTCATCGTCATCTCCTCGGGTGTTTTCACCCTGGGCGAATGTCGCCAGCGGCTGGCAGCAGTGGGCGGGTCTATCGTTAATGACCAAGCTCAGTAGTTCAGGGCGGGCGTAGTGGCCCACCGAATCCATCATCCGCTTACGCTTGGTAATCAGGGCGAAATCCAGGTCAGCAATAACGATACCTTCGCCTTTGCGCAGCGGTTCGGCCAAATGCTTACCTTCTGGCGAGATAATGGCGGTGTTACAGCCATCTCGCAGAGCACGCTGTAGTGAAGGGTCGGGAGTGATCGATTCGATTTGGGCGTCCGTGAGCCAGCCGGTGGCGTTAACCACGAAACAACCCGCCTCAAGGGCATGGTGCCGGATCGTTACCTCAATTTGATCGGCAAAGACTGGACCGACAAGCGAACCAGGAAACTGGCTACAGTGGATCTGCTCGTGCTGGGTCATCAGTGCGTAGCGAGCCAGCGGGTTATAGTGCTCCCAGCAGGCCAGGGCGCCGACACGACCAACAGCGCTATCCACTACCTTCAAACCTGAGGCATCGCCTTGGCCCCAAATCATCCGCTCATGGTAGGTCGGCGTAAGTTTGCGACGTTTCAGCAACAGACGCCCGTCGCTATCAAAGATCAGTTGGGTGTTGTAGAGGGTGCCATGATCACGCTCATTAACGCCCAGCACGACGACCATGCCCAGGGTGCGAGCGCGCTCAGCGACAGCATCGGTGATCGGGCCGGGTACCACCACGGCCTGTTCATACAGCCGTAAGTGCTCGGCGCCACAGGCCACTGCTGGGTAGACAAATGAAAAGTACGGATAGTAGGGAACGAAGGTTTCTGGAAACACGATCAGCTCGGCCCCCTTGCTGGCCGCCTCGTCGATGGCATCCAGTACCTTGGCCAGCGTGCCGTCAACACTCTCTAAATCAGGAGAAAGCTGAGCGGCAGCGGCCCGCACTATGGTAGTTTCTGTCATGTTGGCTTGTGCCATGGCCGCTGCTCCCCTTAGACCGTCCAGGTATCGATGATCAGTGCATCGTCGCGCACGTGCAGCAGCTTGAGGTCAAGCACATCCAGTGGATTGATCGCACGGATGCCCTCAATGAGTGACGGTTCGCCATGGCCATAGAGTGCTTGAAGAGCAAAGCGGCAGGCGTAGACCTTGCCGCCCTCGGCCATAAACTTGGTCAACTGATTGTTGAAGTTCATGTGGCCGGGAAACGCTTCATCGCCCAAGGTTGGGAAGCCTCGCTGGACACCCAAAGTGACGCCAGGGCCATACAGTAAAATGGAGGTTTCAAAGCCTTTACGCAGCAAGCGTGTTGCTTGCAGCATATTCACGAAGCCGATCGACCCCTCAAAGGCAACCGTATGAAAAGTTACCAGGGCTTTTTCGCCTGGTTTCGCTTTTACGTCTTCAAAAACCTTCTCTTCGTAGTCGACCAGAAAATCGCCTTTCTTGTTGAGTGGTTGCGTCACTGTAGGCATGTCTAAGCTCCGATTATTGCGAGTGGGAGAGTTGTTAACCGCCGTGCTTACACAAGCGGTACGATCAATACGGAGCAATCAACGTGCCAATTGATATGCTTTTTTATGCGATCAATTGTCGATCATATGGATCGCTCTAAGTCTAGAAATTGGCCATATTTTTTATGCTTAAAAAATGATAGGGGTAAATATTCAGATAAAAACTCCGTTTTCACCCAATTTGTGCATTAAAAGTGTGTTTTGCACCATTAAGTGTAAATGCGATCAATTTTTTAATTTATGCAATCTTTAGCCCATCAGTGATAAGTTCTGGGTGAGAACAGGCGTGGGTAACTGAGGCTATTTAACGACGGGGAATATATGCATCCATCTGAGCTGGAGCGCTGGCGCAAACGTCTAGACAAGGAAGGCAGTCAGCCAGCCTATCGTCTGGTCGCTGAATTGATTGCTGAAGACATCGATAGTGGTCGGCTGCAGCCCCGCGAGCGACTACCACCGCTGAGAGAGCTGGCAGGGGGGTTGCGTATCAATTACACGACCGCAGCGCGTGCCTATAACGAAGCCAAGCTGCGCGGCTTGATAGATTCACACCCGGGGTCGGGTACTTTTGTGAAAGGCAGGGCATTGTCGGTGAAGCCGAGTAGCGGTTATGAGATGACCATGAACCTGATGATTGAGCCTGCGATACCGACCTTGATTGAGCGCGTTCGTGATAGCGCTATCTCGGTGTTGGCTCAGCGGGATCTTTACTCGCTACTGCGTTATCAAGCCTTTGGTGGTAGCCATCATGATCGGGTAGCCGCTCTGCAATGGCTGGATCGGCGGTTGGAAAACACAACTTTGGAGCAGGTGTTGATATGCCCAGGCATCCATAGTGCCTTAGTGGGTCTGTTGATGCAGTTGGCAGCGCCGGGCCAACTCATCTGCGTTGAGAGTCTGGTTTACCCTGGCTTAAAGGCGATTGCTGCTCAGCTTGGGTTAACCCTGCACTCGTTGGAGCGGGACTCAGACGGCCCCCTGGTGCGACCTTTTGAGGAGATATGTAAACAGGGGCAGGTCGCTGTTTTGTATATTAATCCCACCATCCAGAATCCTACGACGACGACTATTTCGTTAGGGCGCCGTGAAGCCTTGGCCGATGTCGCCTTACGCTACAGTATCCCGATCATTGAGGATGATGCTTATACCATGCTCAGCGAGGAGAAGATCGTTCCAATTGCCGATTTGGCACCGGAGCTAACGTATTATGTAACCGGCACCGCCAAGTGTTTTGGCCCAGGCTTGCGGTCGGCATTTCTTCACGCCCCAACCAAGCGTCAGGCTCAGAGAAGCGCTGGCGCCCTACGTGCGACGTCAGTGATGTCCAGTCCGCTAATTGATGCTCTTGTCTCTGAATGGATTATCGATGGCACGGCGGATGCCATGCTAAAAGCCATCCGCAATGAGGCCATTGCGCGACTTGCGCTGGCAGAGAAAATTCTTGGCCGACAGCGTATCGACTCTGCCAAGGGCGCTTTCCATCTATGGCTGAAACTGCCTAAACACTCAAATTGGAACCCGTCGGAGCTGGCTGTGCAATTACGCTCCCATGGGGTGAGTGCGGTTGCCAGCGCGGCTTTTAGCACCGACAACCATCCGCCTGAAGCCTTGCGCTTGTGCTTCGGAGGTCAGCTCACCCGAGATGGATGGGAAGAGAGGCTGCACTACGTGGCGGATATCATCGACCAGCCAGCATATCTTTCATCTCTTACAATGTAAGCCTGGCTCAACGCGGCTCGTGACGGTTTGGTCTTGGTTAGCCAGGCAAAGAGCAAAAGTAGGTTACGGCCCATTATCTCCCTTGATAAAACGGACACCCTGCTTTGGCCGCTCATCGACGGTTAGCTCGAATACATCAGGACGGGAGTAGTGTCCGACCACATCAAAATCGTAGCGTGCCTGAACGAGCTGGGCGGTATCTACCTTCGCTGTTAGCAAGCCTGACTGCTCACGCATCGGTCCTGCAAGGACGTCTCCTAATGGGCCTACAATCAGGCTACCGCCGCGAATCAGCGGGCGGTTACTGTCCCAGTCCGGTACTTCAATGCCCAGCTCGGCGGGGGAAGGTTGGATCTGGCAGGCGCTGACGACGAAACAACGCCCTTCGTGGGCGATATGACGCATGGATGCCTGCCACACATCGCGTTCATCCACCGTGGGGGCACACCAGATTTCAACTCCCTTGGCGTACATGGCGGTACGCAGTAACGGCATATGGTTTTCCCAGCAGATGGCGGCACCAGCTGTTCCTGCCTGGGTACTCACTGTGGTGAGGGTGGAGCCGTCGCCTTGGGCCCAAATTAACCGTTCTGTGCCGGTTGGCATCAGCTTGCGGTGCTTGCCGATAAGACCCTGTCCAGGGTCGAAGAACAGCGCGGAGCAGTAGAGCGAGCTACCGTCACGCTCAATGACGCCTACCACGAGGGTTGCCCCGGTGCGTTCCGAGAGCTCAGCAAGGGCTTCTGTCTCGGGGCCAGGAACATCAATAGCGTTGGCAAAGTAAGCAGCGAACGCGTCACGCCCCTCGGGCAGCCGATAACCAAGCCGAGTGCCGAATATCTCCCCTTTGGGATAGCCGCCGAGAACGGCTTCTGGCAGCACCACCAAGGTGGCGCCAGATTCAATAATCGAGGCTTCATAGGAGAGGATAAGGTCGAGTGTAGCGGCTTTGCCGGAAGGGAGTGAGCCGATCTGGAGTGCGGCAACGGTCGTTTGCGCCATGCTGGGTACCTTTGGGAAAGAAGCATCAAAAGTTAATAACAAAGAAATGCTATAAGCTGTAGCGATATTAATGAAGATGGATGTGTTTCTATTTGATATGAATAGAATTGATATAGCGAAGACTGACCTGAATCTGCTCAAGGTGTTTGAAGCCCTCTATGAAGAGGGCAGCGCTAGCCGCGCAGCCACACGGCTGGCTTTGACACAATCCGCGGTGAGTGCAGCACTGAAGCGCTTGAGAGATGTTTATGGCGATCCATTGTTTCAGCGCACCGGGCGCGGGCTGGCGCCGACGCTGCTTGCTCAACAATTGAAGCCCGTTGTTTCAGAGGCGCTGCACAAAATTCGTCAAAGCCTTGCCATGGTGTCGCCCTTCGGGCGCAGTTTTGAGGGGCGCTCTGTGACAATTGGCCTTTCCGATGACTTTGAAATCGCCATTGGGTCACGTCTGATTGAGTTCGCGGCGCGCGCAATGCCAGGCCTGCGTCTGATATTCCGGCAGACCCACAGCCAGGTGGTCGCTGATGCTCTGGCAGGGCGAGACCTGGATCTAGCGATCAGTTCAGGAGGATTGGCAAAAAGTGGGGTAAGCCGATGTCTACTCAGCGAGGCGAGCTACGCCTGTGTGGTGGACCCTGAACGCTGGGCGATAACAGTATTAGATATCGAAGACTTCGTTTCCGCAGAGCATATCCTGGTGTCATCTTGCGGCTTTGTGGGTATTGTCGATGAAGCATTGGCAGAGAGGGAGCTTTCGCGCCGTATTGTGGCTGCCACAACGCACTTTGCAGCCCTGCCGTACTTACTGAAAGGGACGTCAGCCATCGCAACCATACCATCGCACGCCGCTGCTGCTATCGCCGCACTCACCGGTTTGCAAGTGTTACCTTGCCCGCTGGCATTGCGCACTTTTCCCATTGAAATGGGGTGGCGAACCGCTGATGGAAACGATGTGGTAATGCAGGCAATACGGCCGTTGGTAGAGAAGTGTTTTAATCCCGCTTAGCCAAGGTGGTTGGCGCTTGGTACGGCGCTTTTGTGTGAACATGGCTACTCAACTGGAGTTGATCTGATCCGCCTTTTTAGCAGCTTTCTGAGCCTGTACAGATGAACGGTATACAGGCATAGTCGCAATGTTAGTTTGAAGGCTAACAAATATTCCACTTGAACAGCTGCGTTTTCATTTAAAAGGTGTCTATTAATATGTTGATATATTTTGTCTTTTTTATGATTTTTGTGGGTGTGACCGTAGCTTTATATCAGGTGTACGATATTCATTACAATATAAACATCGGCAATGATAAAAAGCTGTCGAAGGCTGATAAAAGCCGCTTAAAAGTGCTTTCTGAGCAAGCCAAAACCGCCCAACAAAACCATGCATGGGCAGATTTCGAGCAATCGGCGGCCAATGCCTTCGGCCCTGAATTCAATCGGGATATCGCCTTGGCCGCGTTTTCTGAAGAGGAAGCGGGCAGCTATGCAATTCCTTTACTGCGGCGTAAAAAAAGATTGAGCTTTAACGGCGTTCGAGAAGGTGCAGAGAGCAACTGCATAAAAGTGCATCACCTGCCGTTCTGGAAAACAACGCTGCCGCGTACCAATATACGCGCAGCGTTGATTATTCTGGTTATTTTGAACTGTTTCCTGGTTCAGCTACTGGCTGCCATGAGTGTTTATACGCTGGGTTATCCAGTCTCGACGCCTTGGCTAGCTTGGCTAAACGACCCCATGGCAGTCATGCTGCTGATTTATGCCTTTATCTTTGCGTCGCTGCTTATTACTAAGTTTGATAGATATATGCACGACCTCTATCAACTCGGCAAGCTGTTTAAGAATAAAGCTGTTTAGCCGTCAGTGCAGCGCGTAATCTCATTAGCCAGCTGTTCCAGTAGCGCATCGTAAAGGCCAGCATCCAGCGTCAGACCCACGCCCAAGGGATCCATGACGCCAATATAAGCCGACGTATCCCCGAAAACGTTATTGACCATCTGCGGATTGAACTGGGGTTCACTAAACACGCACTGGATATTTTCGTCATTCACCAGCGTCTGCAGTTTCTCAATACGTGCAGGGCTAGGTGAAGAGGCATCGCCGAGGGAAATGGCCCCTGCCGCGTGAACGTTAAAGGCCTCCTCGAAATACTGGTAAGCATCATGGAAAACAATAAAGCGTGTGTCGGCGCTGCTGGCCAAACGATCCTGGATATGTGCCTGAAGACTGGTTAACTCCTCTTTCCCCTGGCCTGCGTTATCGCGATAGTACGCGGCGTTGTCAGGGTCGATCTCACTTAGCTGCTCGGCGATGGCATCCAGCCAACGGCGGGCATTGGCAGGATCCAGCCAGGCATGGGGATTCATGCCGGTATGGCTGTGATCATGGTCGTGGTGGTTATGATCGTGCCCACTTTCGTCATGGCTGTCTTCATGATGGTGGTGTTTGTGATCGCCGTGATCATGCTCATGATGATCGTGATCATGGTGCCCGTGACCGTGTTCATCCCCATCGTTGAGCGCAAAAGTCGCGCCTTCGCGATATTCCAATGTGGTGATGCCAGGCACATCCATTAGCTCAAGGTGGTGTGCATCACCCGCTAGGTTGTCAATGGGGCCTGATAGCCAGGGCGTCAGCGCGTCGCTTACCCATACCACCAGATCTGCATCATCGAGGGATTGTGCTTCGGAAGGCCGTAGCGAATAACCATGCGGCGATGCACCGGGCTGAATAAACAGCTCAGGATCGCCGCGCTCCCCCATCACCTTGGAAACAAGCGAATAGACGGGCGGAATATCCACCGCAACACGTGGTACATCAGCGGTGGCCACAAGGGGGAAAGCCGCCAGTAGTGGCCATGATAAACGAGCTAAACGGTTGTTCATGGGTGCTCCTGATAAAAGTGACAGTGAATAAACGTAACAGTGAGCCGAGGCTCGCCTACATTTCTCTTTTATGTTATAACATAACAAATACGTTGAGAGTGAATGTTAACTATGCGGCTTGCTCACCCTCCTGAGAGCGATGCGATCCTGAGCGTTCGCCAACTGAACGTTCGCTTCGGTGGACAGCAGATTCTTAAGAACATAAATCTCGACTTGTATCGAGCACAGGTCGTGACCCTGATTGGCCCCAACGGCTCGGGGAAATCCACGCTGGTAAAAACCCTGATCGGTGCGTTAACGCCCACATCGGGTCAGGTGACGATCGCGCCACAGCAGCGCATCGGCTATGTGCCGCAGCGGCTTCACTTGGATCCCACCTTGCCCATGACGGTCAAGCGCTTTATCAACTTGCCGCGCCGCCATGCAAATCGCGATGTACACAAGGCGCTGGAAGATGCCGGTGCCGAGGCGCTGATTCACGCAGCCATGAGCGAACTGTCGGGTGGCCAGTTTCAGCGCGTGTTGCTCGCCCGGGCGCTGCTGGTAAAGCCCGATATTTTGATTCTCGATGAGGCGACGCAAGGGCTAGACCACCGGGGTACCGCTGCGTTCTATCAGCATATTGAAAGCGTGCGCCACACCTACGGCTGCGCTGTGTTGATGGTCAGTCATGATCTCCACGTGGTGATGCGCACCGCCGATCACGTGCTGTGCCTGAATCGCTTTGTCTGTTGCGAAGGCAAGCCTGAACACGTTGCCTCATCTCCGGATTATCAGTCGCTGTTTGGCGACCAGACCGCCCAGACATTAGCTCTCTACCGCCATCAGCATCAGGAGGCCGCCAATGCTGGATGATTTTATGTGGCGTGCCATGCTCGCCGGGGTGCTGGTGGCGATGGCTGCCGCGCCGTTGGGGTGTTTCGTGGTGTGGCGGCGCATGGCCTACTTTGGTGATGCAACAGCGCATGCCGCCATTCTGGGCGTCGCATTAGCGCTGTTACTGAACGTCTCCATCTTCTTGGGAGTTCTGACGGTTGCCCTGGTGATGGCGAGCTGTGTGTCACTGCTCAGTGGGCGTGGCTATGCCATGGATACCCTGCTGGGTGTGATGGCGCACTCTGCCTTGGCCATCGGCCTGGTGGCGGTGTCGTTTCTTGCCGGGGTGCGCATTGATCTCAATGCTTATCTGTTTGGCGATATTTTGGCCGTCGGCAAAAACGACCTATGGATCATCGGCGGCGGTGTGGCGCTGGTGCTAATACTGCTTTTTTGGCGCTGGTCATCCTTATTGACCGCGACGTTAAGCGACGAGCTTGCCTATGCCAGCGGCATCCAGCCCCGGCGCGAACAGTTGGTGCTCACCTTGGCACTCGCGGTGGTCGTCGCCGTGGCGCTGAAAGTAGTGGGCGTGCTGCTGATTGCCGCCTTGTTGATCATCCCTGCGGCCACCGCCTGGCCTTTTTGCCGTACGCCAGAAGCGATGGCGATTCTGGCCGCGGGGATTGCAATGCTTGCGGTGACGGCAGGGCTTAGAACCGCCTATGTGATGGATACGCCGACCGGCCCGACGATTGTCACGCTAGCCGCTGTGCTGTTCACCATGGCCACGGTTGTGACTCAAGGCTGGCGCTTGTTGCGTCAGCGCCTCCAGCCCGCGTCCTGTCATTCCGATAAATAGCGCGGTGGAAACAGTGGCAACCTCTTTTGCCATATCCCCCGTTAGTTCATGAACATCGCTTATGGAGTCATTGATGTCTTCGTTTATGCCTGCAGTACCTGCTGCTCAATTGACGTTGCCAGACCATGCCGCCGTGGATCACGACATCAGCGTGTTGCCGCGTATTTTTGAAGACGCCATTAGCATCGCGATCTTCCAGCGCCCGTTGCCCGCCGATATTGCCTTTAGCGCCCAGGCGCAATGCCAAACGGATCGCGCCTGGCAATATAGCTGGCTTGGTCACCCCGATGAAGCCTTCATCGCCGACCTGCGCCGTCACATTCCCGCCCCGGACGCGGCTTCCCCGCTGATTGAGGATATGGCGACGATCGCCGAAGCCATCGCCTTTCTGTTTGACACCCAAACCGTCGGTATTCGCTTGCGCCTGCTTAATAGTGCCATGTGCCCGCGTTTTCACTGCGACAACCTCCCGGTGCGCATGGTAACTACCTATTTAGGGCCGGGTAGTGAATGGCTGCCAGAGTACGCCATTAACCGAGAAGGCTTGGGCGCGCCGCACCCTGACCGCCCCGATATCGCAACCGACACCAGCGCTATTCAGCGCCTTGCGCCGGGTGATATCGCGTTAATCAAAGGAAGTGGTTGGGTTGGTTGCGAAGAGCGAGGCCTGGTGCATAGAAGCCCGGCGCTGGAAAACGGTAGCAAACGCCTGCTGATGAGTATTGATCCTGCTTAGGCGTAGCTATAACGAAAAGGGGAAATGATTTCTGACGCGTTTGACTATGTCTTGATCAGATCTTATGTATAACGCTTTGTTTTTATTGGCAAAAAATGTGGCGCCTGAAACTGTGGCTGGGCTCTACAACTTCTTCAACTCCTCTCAAGAGGTAGTCCAATGACCATTTTAACCTTACCTGATATTGCCAGCCAAACCACTCGCTTAACGAGTACCTTGACCTGGGTGGGCATGGAGGGCATTGCGTTACCTATCCAGCTTGGCACTCGCAGCTTGACAGCCAAACTGGATGCGGGGGTAAGCCTTGATGATGCCGACGCGCGAGGTATTCATATGTCGCGTCTTTATTTGGGATTGTCCTCGCTAGAGGACGCAGCGCTCACCTTGCCAACGGTTAAAGATATATTGAGCGCGTTTTTAGCAAGCCAGGAGGGGTTGTCCCAGCATGCGTATCTTAATGTGGAAGGTGAGCTGCCACTCAAGCGGGAAGCGCTAATCAGCCCATTGGCTGGGTGGAAAAGCTATCCCTTCACATTGCGATGCCAATTAACCCCAGAGGGTTTTCAGGCCGAGCTGGGGCTCACAGTGGGCTATTCATCTACTTGCCCCTGCTCGGCAGCGCTGGCGCGGCAGTTGATTCAACAGGCCTTTGAGGAGGACTTCTCGGAAATCCCGCTAACCCAATCGGCGGTATCGGCATGGCTGGGGAGTGAAGAGGGCATTCTGGCGACGCCCCATAGTCAGCGTAGCTTTTTGGAGTGCACGTTACGTTTAGCTGAGGACGATCACGGTGAGCTCCCCATTGAGCGCTTGATTGATCGTATCGAAAGGGCGCTAGGCACCGCACTGCAAACCGCCGTGAAGCGTATCGACGAGCAGGCGTTTGCCCTCGCCAACGGGCAAAACCTGATGTTCTGCGAAGACGCGGCAAGGCGAGTAGATAAAGCCCTGCGGCAAGCATCGGAGGTCACCGGCTTTCAGCTCAAGGTGGTGCATGCAGAAAGCCTACACGCCCACAATGCAGTGGCGTGCAGTGAGTGGAATTGGTGAACGTGCATGGGCTTGCTTGGCGTAGGAGAGGGCGAACGATTATTGGCCTTCCGTGCAGCGCTTGTTTAGGATCAATAGCGGATCCCAATAAAAAAATAGCGAGCCGTTCTCATGAAGCCAGAAACCATTGCTCTTCACCATGGCTATTCGCCTGATTCACAAAACGCCGTGGCGGTGCCGATTCATCAAACCACGTCGTTTTCCTTCGATAACGCGCAGCACGCGGCGGATCTGTTTGATCTTAAAGTGGAAGGAAACATCTACTCGCGCATTATGAACCCGACCTGCGCCGTGTTGGAGCAGCGGGTCGCCGCGCTGGAAGGCGGCATCGCCGGGCTGGCGGTGGCCTCGGGGATGGCGGCGATCACCTATGCGATCCAGACCATTGCTGAAGCGGGCGATAACATTGTCTCGATCAGCGAGCTGTATGGCGGTACTTACAATCTGTTTGCCCATACCTTGCCACGCCAAGGTATCCAGGTGCGCTTTGCCGACAAGGACGATATTGACGGCATCGAAGCGCTGATAGATAAACGAACCAAGGCGGTTTTTTGCGAAAGTATTGGTAACCCCTCCGGTGGCGTGGTTGACCTAACAAAGCTCGCCGAAGCGGCCCATCGTCATGGGGTGCCGGTAATAGTCGATAACACCACGGCGACGCCGTTCTTATGCCGGCCAATAGAGCATGGAGCGGATATTGTCGTTCACTCGGCTACTAAGTATATCGGCGGTCACGGCACCACGGTGGGTGGAGTGATTGTTGATTCGGGTACTTTTCCCTGGGCTAGGCATGCCAATCGCTTTCCGCTCCTCAATGAGCCGGATGTTTCTTACCACGGCGTAAGCTACACCCGTGATGTGGGTGATGCGGCCTTTATTGCACGTGCTCGGGTGGTGCCACTGCGTAATATGGGCGCTGCGCTGTCTGCCCAGGCGGCCTGGAACCTGCTCCAGGGGCTGGAAACGCTGTCACTAAGGATCGAGCGTATCTGTGCCAATGCCTTAGCGGTTGCCAAGCATCTGGAAAGCCATCCATTAGTCACCTGGGTGCATTATGCTGGCTTGGAAAACCATCCGGATCATGCGCTGGCCCAGCGTTATATGAATGGCCATGCTTCGGGGATTCTTAGTTTTGGCATCGAAGGCGGGCAGGGCGCTGGTGAGCGCTTCTACGATGCGCTGGCGCTGATCCTGCGCCTGGTGAATATCGGCGATGCCAAAAGCTGTTCTTCCATTCCCGCCTCAACCACACACCGCCAGCTCAACGAGCAGGAGTTAAAAGCCGCTGGGGTCACGCCGGATATGGTACGCCTGTCGATCGGCATCGAGCATATCGACGATCTACTGGCGGATATTGATCAAGCGCTAGCGGCTTCGCAAGGATAAGCAAGAACTGGCGCTTACACCGCTAGATGGCACATGGCGCTAGGCATCAGCCTAGCGCCTCTTGTTTACGCTATCAGCAGATAATCGTTAGAATCATTAAGCTGGCTTAATTAATCACTGCAACAAACTCTGCTTAGTAAAGACATCTGCTCGACAACTTCCAATAGCTAAGTGATCTCTGCTCGCTTTAAGCATGTGAAAAATGCCTATTGAAAGGTATGAGGGGCTGCAGGTTTTACCGAACCGATACTGGGTGAGCGTGGGTGGTCAGTGCTTTAAGTGCGGCAACTGCAGTGGCAGTGCAGTTTAGTGATGACTGTTCATTGAAAAGGAGAAAAACATGAAGACGCAATCTTCACTCCACAAGGTGCTGTTGGCTAGTGCTTTGATGCTACCCGTAGCGTCTGCTGCGATGGCCGATGAGGTCGTCGAACAGATCGAGTTGGGGCTTGAGCGCTATCAGGAAGAGGACTACGGTAGCGCCCTTACCGAACTAGAGTTCGCGATCAGTGATATTCGCAAATTGCAGTCAGCTCGAATCGCTGAGACCTTTCCCGAGCCGCCAGAAGGTTGGGAGGCCGGTAACGCCGAATCCAGTGACGATGGTGCAGCGGCGATGATGGGCGGTGGCGCTATGCTCGAACGTTACTACAGTGAAAATGGTGGTGATGGTGAGCTGACGGCAAGCATCATGGTCGACAACCCTATGATTCAGGGCATGGCGGCGCTCTTCAACAACCCCGCTATGTTAACGGCCCAACCGAATACCGAGCGGGTGCGCATGGGGCGTGAATCGGCCATCGTGACGTGGGAGCCCTCCTACTCTTCGGCGGAGGTCTCCCTGCTGCTCGATGGTCGGATCTTAATCCAGGTGGAGGGGACGAATTTGGCCTCCCAGGATACGGCAGTAGAGCTAATGCGCAGTTGGGATATCGGCGCGGTGCGTGAACAGGTGGGTCGCTAGCGCTGTCGCTTTGATTGATAACCCCCTGCCCATTGCTAACTAACGGTGCTCTTTATATCCAGCCTCTAATGCCCTTTAGAGGCTGCCAGGGTATACAAAAACTCAAGCCCCAGCGTCGCGGCGGCAAGCGAGGTAATGTCGCCGTGATCGTAGGCGGGGTTCACTTCCACCACGTCCATACCCATTAGCTCCATGCCTACCATGCCACGGATCACTTTCAGCATGAGATCGGTGGACATGCCGCCGCACACCGGCGTGCCGGTGCCTGGGGCGTAGGCCGGGTCGAGGCCGTCGATGTCCAAGCTTACGTAGGCGGAGTGGTAACCCACGCGGGCACGAATGCGCTCAAGCACCGCCGCTGCGCCGTTGTCATTGACCCAGTCCGCATCCAATACCTCGTATGGGTGGTTGTGGCGGTCATAACTGGTGCGAATGCCAATTTGCAGCGAGTGCTCAGGCACTACCAAGCCTTCTTTTAAAGCGTGATGAAAAATAGTGCCGTGGTCGAAGCGTGTGCCTTGCTCATAGGTATCAGTGTGGGCGTCAAAGTGGATCAGCGCCAGGGGGCCGTGTTCACGGGCGTGGGCGCGCAGCAGCGGTAGGCTGATGTAGTGGTCGCCGCCCAGCGTAAGCATCTTTTTACCCGCTTTTAACCAGCGGTTGGCGTGGGTTTCCAGGTTGTCGACCAGGCTCTCCGGCTCGCCATAGGCGTAATTTACATTGCCTGCATCGCACACCTTAAGGCGATCTTCCAAGGCGAAGTCCCATGGCCAGCGCTTGCCTTCCCATATCAGGTTGGCGGTACTTTGGCGAATTGCATTTGGCCCCATACGAGTGCCCGCACGGCCAGAGCAAGCAAGGTCAAAAGGCACACCACTTACTACCACGTCGGCATCGGTTTGTTTAGGATCCGTTGCTTGTGCTACGCCCATAAAAGTAGAAATCACATCGCCATAAAGGCTGGGCATGGTTTGTGCGGACATCGCTTGTGGGTGGGTCACCGGTGTGCTTCTCCTTGAGTACTGGATTATCGCTGATAGTCGCTGGTGAGCGAATGTGCGGCCGACAATAAGCAATTCCTGGCGATAATTTAAATGAATGTTTAGAATTTAATCATTCGTGATATGAATAATGAGAAGCCATGCGTTCGCTACGCCATTTTGATCTGAATTTGCTGCTGGTTTTTGAAGCGCTGATGCGTGAGCGTCATGTCACTCGCGCGGCAGAAACGCTGCATTTAAGCCAGCCAGCCTTGAGCCATGCGCTCAAAAGGCTGCGTGAGGCGCTGGATGACCCATTGCTGGTACGCACCGAAAATGGCATGCAGCCCACGCCCAGGGCGCTGGCGCTGTTGCCTGTCGTACAGCACTCCTTGGCCCTGCTACGGCAAGGCCTGGCACCGCCTGCGCTGTTTTCGCCGGCGACTAGCAAGCGGCGTTTTACGTTGGCGACCACCGACTACTTTGAAGAAGTGATGTACCCCCCCTTTCTTAGCCAACTGTTGAGTTATGCACCGGGCATCAGTTTTTCAATTGAGCTGATTACCCCAGATGTTCTAAGTGAGGGGTTGGAACAGCGCCAAATTGATATGGTGGTGGGGCTGGATAGCCAAAGTGCGCTGCCTGGAGGCGTTATTCAGACTCCCTGGATGGATGAGGAGTTGGTCTGCTTGGCGGCTACCCATAATGATCGCGTAGGCGATGCGCTCAATATTGGTCAGTTTGCTGATGCGCTCCATGTGGAGCTGGCGGATATTAGCGGCCTACGCCCCAGCAATATCGATAGTTGTCTGGTGCAACACGGCTTAACCCGCCGGGTAATTTCAAAAAATCTCAACTATATTGCCGCGGCGCGGGTAGTGGCACTAACGGAAGCGATCATGACGCTGCCACGTCAAATGGCTGAGCGCTTTGTCATGATGCTGCCGGTGCGTATGGTGGAGCCACCCAAAGAGCTCCCCACACTGAAAATGACGTTGATTCAGCATGGGCTGTTTGCCAACGATCCTGCTCTCATCTGGCTAACTCAATCACTGATCGAGTTCGCCGACACATTCCAGCAGCAAGTCTCTTCAGGGGAATTGCGGCCTGGTTGATGGTGGGAAGTTGCTTCAATAAAGGCGTGTGACTTAGTAGAGTGTTAGCAAAGACGCAGTAAGCGGGATGCAGCTAAACCAAAGGCAACCATAATAATGACAGCAATGTATAAACTCCTGATTGCCGACGATCACCCCCTTGTACGTGATGCTATGGCGCGGGTGATCCGTGAAGCTTACGTAGATGCTGAGGTTATCGAGGTGGAAGACTTTGATGCGGCTCTCGCCCATACACAGCAAGATCCTGATCTTGACTTGATATTGCTAGATTTAAATATGCCTGGCATGAACGGGTTAACGGGACTTTTACAGCTGCGTAACGAGCACCCTACGATTCCGGTGGTGATTGTTTCTGCGGAAGAGAATAAGCAGATTATTCTGCAGGCGGTCTCTTGTGGAGCAGCGGGGTTTATCCCCAAATCACTGCCCCGTGATCAGATGCGCCACGCCATTGCCCAGGTATTGGAAGGCAATATCTTTCTACCCGCCGATGCTATGCGCGCACCGGATAGTATTCGTAAGCGTCGCCACCAGGAGCAGGGTTTTACGGCAGAACAGCTGCGCCAATTAACACGCAAACAACTGCAGGTGTTGGAACACATGACCCGCGGTGAATCTAACAAGATGATTGCCTATCACCTCAATATCGCGGAAACCACGGTGAAAGCCCATGTGTCGGCGATCTTGCGCAAGCTGGGGGTGACCAGCCGCGTACAAGCAATTTTATCGGCCAACGATATCGATTTTTCTCAATTCCTCAAGCGCTGACTCGCCTCAATCGTTGACGCGATAGTGGCCAGCGCTATCTAACCAGTGGGTTTGCCAGTGACCGTGGGTGTTTATCTGAGTGAGTAAATCGGTAAGCGCCTGTGAATCGATGCTTTGCTGCCCAAGCCGATGCAGTGGCTGATCGGTGCCTGACAACAGGCTTTGCCACTGAATAATCAGTGCGGCAAGGGGCGTTTCGGGCGGTGTTAGCGAGCGTTTAAGTGAGTTTGGCGCCTGTAGGACATCATCCGCCGTTTTCCACAGGGTATGGGTGATGGAGAGTAGCTTTTCGCCTACTGGTTCAGCGTCTTCGCTGGTTTGCACCACATAGCCAAGTGAGCAGGGTGTGCCGTCGCCTCTGCGTACCGCTGCCACATACCCCAAGTGGTGGTCATACCGCGCCTGCTTAAAAAAGGCCGCGCTGTGGTGCTGCTCAACCAGCGCTAATAGCCAGCGCTGTGTGGGCGTGCCCGGTAAGCTCAGTGTGCGCATGATGGCTGTGCTGGCCGACTCATTGATAGAAGGCGTCTGCACAGAACGTGTTGCTATGCGGCTAGCCAAATCTGCCAGTGCGTGGCAAACAGCGTCTGCATCGGTTGCATGGGAAACCCATACCGCAGGCGTGGCAGGCAGCGGGGTTAAGCGCTGTAACAACCGCTGAGCCAGAAGCCCTTGGAGGGTAATTGTCGTATTAACATTCGCTTCTTTCAGCAAGGTTTGCATGGCAACGGCCGCTCCCTTACCCACGGTTATCACCCAACTGCCTTGCGCTAGCTGCATGTGCTGGCATACCACACCTCTGCGGGCGCACTGCTTGGCAGCCAGTGGGGCGGGGAGAAACATCGCATTGGGAATAAAGCAGGCTGCCCAGGCGGTGTTGGCAAGTGAGGTGAAATCATCGCTGACACCATACTGTCCGCACCAACTCTGCACCTTGGGGGTGGCCGCCAATTGTGCTGCATCGTCAGTATGCTGGAACGTTGTAGGCGCGCTATAAACGAGCCAGAGAGGAGTTGGCCTGCGATCCCTGGTGGGAAAATATGGCCGAGCCGCTGTATTGGCAGCAAGCCGACGTGCCAATGCTTGCTGGCGTGCATAGACAAACCACGCCGACGCCAGTTGCACGGTACCGACAGGGGGCTGCCAAACGGTGCGGTGATCAATTGCGGCCGTCGCGAGCAGGGCTGCCAGGCGTTCACTGAGGGAATCGGCAAGCACTTCCAGTCGTTCCTGCGCCGCGGCGGTACCGATTAGCGTCAAGCTGAAGGTGTCTGTAGCTCCGGTTGGGGCGGCAGTCGCGTGGTAGTCGATAATCGAGTCAGCTAACTGATCCACCAAGTAGCCTTGGTTTAACGAATCGGCAACGTCGCTAAGGGCGTTAAACTGATGACGTGAAACGGACGAGGGTAGCGGCCACAATAGCTCAACGGCGTGGGCCGTCCCGACCAACTTCGCGCGGGGCAGGCTGCCCCAGCGGGGCGTAATAGCAAGTGCCGAAGCGTTGGGCGGTCGCGGGTTAAACAGCGTTGCCATGCGTTGAATAAGGCGGGTCACCGCTTCTGTGGCTCTGGGGCTGATAATTGCAATGTTAACGCGGCCGCCGCGGTGGTAGTGGTCGCGGTGAAACGTGGTCAGCGCCTCATGAAGCAACTCAATGTTATGGCCCAGCGTTTGTGCGTTGCCGTGGCGGCAGCCAGCACCGATATGCTGCGGGTCACTGAGTGTGGCGATGGCTGATAGCCGTTGCATCGCCGAGCTGTGCTGGCGGGCCTGCCATTCGGCGTCAATGGCGGCGACTTCGGTGCGAATGGTCGGCGACGAAAGAGTGGGCGTGGCGAGCTGACTGGCAACAGTGAGAGCCGCCGCTTCTAGGCTGTCTGTCGGTATCGAGAAATGCACATCGGTGACGTAGTCATCGGTGTGGGCGTTCAGGCTGCCCTGACGCTGGGCAAACCAAGTAAGCAGGCTGGTGTTAGAGGAGGTTGTCAGTGGAGCGGTGGTGAGCACGTGCTCCAGTAAGTGGGCCAGGCCTGGCAGGGCGGGCGGTTCATCCAAATAGCCCGCTGCTATAGTAATGCTGACGTGAGCGTGGGTTAAGTGGGGCGCGTGGGCCAGAACGCCTTGCACGCCGCTAGGCAGGGAGATACAGGACTGTGGGAAGCGCAGGTTAGTCATTGAGCAGGCTACGCAGTAGTGCGCGCAGTTTGCCGGGTCGTACCGGCTTGTTTAACTGCGGAACGCCGGCATGGCGTAACCGCCTTAGCCAGTGGTCAGAGCGGTCGGCACTGATAATGGCTGCGGGTAAGTGCGAGTCATGCCAGTGGTGGCGAAGTTGTCGAATAGCCTCCAACCCCGTCACGTTATCGTCTAAGTGCAGGTCGACCAGCAGCATATCCGGCGCCTCCAGGCAGGCTTTGGCGGCCGCCACATCCAGCGCTGTATCGCAACTGATCTGCCATTCACTTAGCAACAGTGCCATGCCTTCAAGAATGGCGGGTTCGTTATCCAGGATCAGGACGCGCACTCCTTCGAACTCGGCGCCAGCAGAAAACGGCGTGCTGGGGGCGGGTGTTTGGCTAAAGGAAATGCTGCTGGCACGGGGCACCCTAACCGCAAAACAGGAGCCTTGGCCGGGTGCAGAGCGCACAGAAAGCGGGTGCTCAAGGCACTGGCTAATCCGCTCCACAATCGCAAGCCCCAGGCCAACGCCCTGGCGATCGCGCGCGCGGGTGGCGTTGAGTTGATGAAACTCGCGGAAAATAAGCTGGTAGTCGCTTTCGGGAATACCAATACCGCTATCGACGACGTGTACGGCCAGACTGTCGTCACTGTGGCGTCGCACACCTAGGCAAATGCCGCCACGCTGGGTATAGCGGCAAGCGTTAGCCAGAAAGTTGCGCACAATACGGCTGAGCAGATGAGGGTCGCTGGTCACCGCTTGATAACAAGGCACATAGCGCAGCGTTAACCCTTTCCGTTGGGCCACGGGGGCAAACTCGCCAGCGAGATGGCTAAGAATATCGTCGAGTTTAAAGTGGCGCAGTTGCGGCTGTACCTGGCCGTGATCCAGTTTTGAAATATCCAATAGATCGGAAAGAATCGCTTCGGCGCCTTCCAGCGAGTTTTGCACCCTCTCAACCAGTGCTAGATTATCGCTGTCGTTCAGCCGCTCCTGTAGTGAGGCCACCAATAAGCGTGCCGCGTTCATGGGTTGCAGCAGGTCATGGCTAGCGGCGGCCAGGTAGCGGTCTTTGCTGTGGTTGGCAAACTCGGCAGCATCGCGCGCGCTTCTAAGCTCCTCGTTGAGTCGTTCAAGTGCCTGGGTGCGGTCAGCTACCCGGGCTTCCAAGTGGGCGTTGAGTGTTTCCAAGTGCTGGCGGGCGCGCTCACGCTCGGTAATATCGGCCACAAAGCCTTCGATCAGGTCTTCGTCTCCGGCAAGTTCGGCGGGCTTTTTGATCAGCGTAATGGCGACGGGAACCTGATGACCAGAGGCTCCCTGCAGCAAGGTGGTTTGGCCTGTTACGTGCCCTTGAATGAGCAGCAGGTCGCGCAGCTGTTGCCCAGTAGTCGCGTTAACAAACAGCGCGTCAAAGCGCGCACAGCGCTCCAGCGTATGCGCCACGCTAGGGTCGTCCAGCATGGCGGCAAGGGCCGGGTTGGCGGCGCGCAGCTTACCGGAGAGCGATGCCTGAAAAATACCGTGTAGCGCGTTTTCAAACAGCCATTTATAGCGGTTGCGTTCAACTTCAAGCTCTTCCAAGCGCACTGATAGCTCGCGATAGTAGCTTTTGCGCGCCGACTGCTGACCCAACCCGAGTAGATCGCTGACCGAAAAGCCCGAGGGATCGTTGGCTTTTTTCATAGCGCCTCTTCGTACACCACCGCTACATCCCGTGAGTTGGAACGGCGCGGGTTAGTCAAAATGCAGGGGTCGCCCAGCGCGTGGTTGGTGAGAAATGGCACGTCGCTGCGTGAGACGCCCATCTTGCCAAGCGTGCCGCCCAGGCCAACCGCATGTTTTAAATCGACTAAATACTGAAACAGCGCTGTTTTAATCTGCTGCTGTGACAGTCCCCGGCACTCGATACCAACGGCTTCGGCGACCCGCTTAAAACGCTCGGGGGCGGCTTCGTAGTTATAGGCCACCACGTGCTCTAACAGCATAGCGTTGCACAAACCGTGGGGAAGATCTAAGAAGCCGCCCAAACTATGCGACATTGCGTGTACTGCGCCCAAAATCGCGTTTGAGAACGCCAAGCCCGCTTGCATGCTGCCCAACATTACCTGAGCACGTAGCTCACCATCGGCGGGGTTCGCCACCAGCGCCTCAAGATGGCTGCTGATCAAACGCATGGCTTCCAGGGCGTGGGTATCGGTGAGCGGGCCGCTGCCGGTTGAAACGAAGGCTTCAATGGCATGCACTAATGCGTCGACCCCGGTACACGCGGTCAGGTAGGGTGACATGGTCATGGTGACTTCAGGATCGATCAGCGACACATCCGGCACTACGGCCTTGCTGATGATCGAGAATTTCATGCGCCGCTGCTGGTCGGAAATAATCGCAAACTGGGAAATATCCGCCGAGGTGCCCGCCGTTGAAGGAATAAAAATCAGCGGAGGAATCGGCACGCGAATCGTATCAACGCCTTCAAAATCGAGAATGTGCCCGCCGTGAGCCGTGACGATACCAATCCCCTTGGCGCAGTCCATCGGGCTGCCACCGCCTATCGCCACAATCGCCTTGCAGCCGGTTTCACGATAGATTTCGGCACCGGCCATAATCTCATCTACCCGTGGGTTGGGGGATACGGCGGTAAAACGCTCAACGGCAATGTTGGCTTCCAGCAGTTTGGCTTCAATATCGCTCACCCAGCCTGCCAGCAGTACGCCCGGGTCAGAGACCAGCAGTACCTTTTCTGCCCCGAAAGTAGTGACGTAGTTGCCTGCAGCGTGGCGCGCCCCGTCGCCAAAAATAATTTCAGGCGCGACAAACTTACGAAGTTGTGTGAGTGGCGAAGTCATGGGGCGGTCTCGTTTATAATTGTTAACCATTATCTTAAGCACCTTAGGAGATTGTTGCGCTACGACCTTGGTGCCGTCGTTAGGGGGCAAGTCATCCTTCTTGATAAAAGGCCAGCTCGCGCGCCAGCATGGTTTGGCGCGCCTGAGGGTGGCGAATGCCGTGGCGTTCGTTATCGAATAGCAGTGTTTGCGCCTGGCCTCCCTGCTGCTTGATATGCCGCGCCATGGCGTGGGTCTGCTCCGGTACTACCACGGCATCTTTGCCACCCTGGATAAACAGTGCCCGCAAAGGGCGCCGGCAATGGGGAACTTTATAGGTAGGGCTGCGCTGGGCGAGCAGAGACTCGTCACCGATTAGCCAGCCCAGGTATCCAGACTCAAAGCGATGTGTTTTTGCTGATAGCGATAACGCATCGGTTACCCCGTACAGGCTAGTGGCTGCAGCAAACAGTGGCGTGGCGGCCAGGGCATTGAGGGCGGTGAACCCGCCAGCGCTTTGACCACGAATAAAGCAGCGCGCTGTATCTATCGCAAAGCGTGCGCAGGCGGCGTTAACCAGGGCGATCACATCGTCAGTATCGCTGATGCCCCACTGGCCCGCTAAACACTCACGGTAGTGGCGGCCAAAGTTGCCGCTGCCGCGTGGGTTGATATCCAGCACATGAAAGCCCTGCTGCTGCCAGTAGGCCACCAGTGGATCGTAAACAGGGTAAGTGGCGGCAGTGGGCCCGCCGTGAACGCGTACAATCAGCGGCGCAGTGTGGTTGGCTGAGGCTGAATAGAAAAAACCGTGAACTGTTTCCCCTTCGTTGCCAACGGGGGCTTCCAGCCATTGCGCAGTGGCGGTATTTTTGGCCGCTAGGCTACCCGCTGCGTTATCCACAACGTTACCCGCTAGGCAGCGGTGTGGACAATTTTCGGTAAAGCGTATCAGCAGGGCGCCGCTGGTAGTATTTTGCACTATGGCGTAATCGCCGTGCCTTGCCAGCGTGATGCTTACCACGCGACCTGGGGACGGTAGCAGTGCTGCCACCTGCTCGCCGGAGCGTTGGTAAAGCTGAGCCGCACCCTGGTGGAGTTGGCAGTAAACCTGCCGATTATCTCGCCAAGCGTGCTGGCGCTCACCTAGCTGCCACGGTGTGGTGATGTGATCCACCGGGGCGCTGCTCAGGCAAAGGGGAGTGGCCAAGCTAACCTGCCAGGGTTGCCACCAACCCGCGTGATCGCTCATGCAAATCAACGCGTTATGGGGGCCAAACTGCGGTTGGCTAAGCGCTGCGCCGAAGTCCCAGCGCTCAAAGGCTTCGAGCCTACCGTTAGCCGCCATCTGTGCGAGATGCAACTGGCTACGCTGCCAGGGCATATGAGGCAGTGACCAGCTCACCCACGCTAGATAGTTACCGTCATCGCTTAATATCGGCGCGCCGTAGAAGTCGGCGCCTTCTGCTAATACCTGCCGATGGCTGTCAGTGAGGGCGATCAGACGCTGACCATGGGTATCTTCCTCAACCGCTAATACACGCTGGCGCTTAGGGTCTGCGCACAGCCCACCGTAGGCTGTTTGTGGTCGCTTCTGCCAGCAGTGGCTGGCGCCGTGGTGGTCGAGGTGCATAATGGCCTGGTCGTGCTGGCGTACCCATACGACGCCGCCTAGCAGTGGCGTATAGCTGCCGCCGCCGTACTGGTTCACCCGGCTGCCCACAGCGTCCTCTATCAAACATTGCGGCGCCTCGTTGCTGTCAGCCGTCCATCGCCAAAGCTGCATGCCGCCCGTTTGCGGGCAGCGAGCCAGCCAGTAAACGGCCTGGGTGTCGCTATGCAGCTCGGCCAGGGTGTCGGTGGGTTCGGCAGCATCTGCCAGGGTAAGCGGCATAGGTGTGTGCTCCTTATTGTGGGGCGCCCCACAGCAGCCGTGCTTCATAGTGAGGATAAAGCTGCATCACGCTACGGGTAAACTCATATTCAGTGAGCGCAATGGTGTTAAAGGCGTCAGGAATCTCGATGGCCAAGGCATGGTTGGCTCCCAGCCCTTCGCTAGCCGCGTTACTGAGATGCTGGTCTAGCCATGCGAGGTAGTGAGCGGTTTGCTCTAAAACCGTGTTGGGCGGCGCGCTGGGGCCATGGCCGGGCACGGCGATTCTGGCGTTGAGGCCACGTAGCTCGTTAAGCTCTGTCTGCCACTGTTGCAAGCCAGGGCTGTGAGCCGTAGCGGCAGCACGTTGGTAGAAGCCCATATCGCCCAAAAACAGCACCTCGGTGGCGTGATCCATAATGACTAGGTCACCCCCGCTGTGGCCGCTCATGGCGTATAGCGTGAGTGGGTAGCTTCCCAGCGTTACCTCGCCTGCCTCAATCGTGTCGGGCAGGCCAATATGCGAGCGCGCCAAGCTGCGCCCGGTCAGCCGCTCTACGTTATTGATCAGTGCTTCTCGATCCCGGGCCATCAGCCTACGAGTGCTGGCTAAGGTGAGGTGCTCTGCCTCGCCGAAGGCGGCATTACCGAAAAAGTGATCGGGATGGTGGTGGGTATTCAAAACCCAGCGTACGTGGTGGGGGGTGTGCTGAGCAATCACTGCTTTTAATGCTTCGCCAAATACCGGACTGCTGCCGCTGTCGATGAGGATGACGCCGTTGGGTGTGGCAATAAATGCTTGGTTGCCGATATGGCCGCAGTTGCTGGTGGAAAGCTCTTCTCTTAAGCCTTCCACCATCCAGGTGTTCTCTGCAATTGGCTGGGCCGTTAGCGGACGTTCGCAGAACATAACCGGCTCGCTGGCCGCTAGCGGTGTGGTCAGCAGAGCCGCTAGGCTCGCTAAAAAGCGCGTTTTCATGGTTGCAGACCCATAGAGAAGCGGTTGCCGTTGTTGTCCCGGGCGCCAATCACATAGCCCTCTGGGGAGGGGCGCATATGCAGCCCTAGGGTAGGGTTGGCGCTCACCGAGGCTTCGATTTCCAGCGTGGCCACTGGCTGACCCTGTTGATCCAGCAGCTCAAACGACTGTACGTAAAAGGCGGGTTGGCTGGGGATTAAGCCGCTGTCCATGGGGTGAGAAAGGCGCACCCGCAGGCGCTGTTCGCTCTCATTGGCAAACAGCCGACCCTGCAGCTCGCCGAAGGTGTTTTCCCAGTCGTTGTCGGCGCCGGCAATACCCGGCGTGGTACAGCCGCCGCCTTCTGCTTCAATGTAGGTGCCGCCCACATGCCAGGTATCCCCCTGCTTCACTGCTACGCGTACCGCGGAAGCTTGTTCCAAGCGAATATTTAACGAAAGCTTGGCTAGGCCATGGCTCATCGGTGCGTAGTGAAACAGGCGGGGAATAGGATTGAGATCCACCCAGGCGATAATGTCGGTTATCGGCTCGCCGCTGGTTTCTAATCCGCTGGCGTCTAACTCAATGGGCACTTGGCCTGAGTCTTCGGCGAAACTTGGCGCGCTAACGATGACCCGCTCATCAAACACCACAGGGGCGTCGCCCAAAAAGCGCTCGCGGTACACAGGCCACATAAAGGAATTAAGCGGATCCTGTTCAGCGGTGTTCACGGCGGCCAATGCGGTGGAGGGCAACATAAATATTAGCCAGATAAACGCTGCGAGGAGTGCCGTGAGAGCCGCGGCGAGCCGTTGTAACGTGATGATGGGCGTTGGGGTTGCCATAGTGCCTCCCAGCTTAGGGATTACTGTCCGGTAGTTTCTATGCTGACCGTTTCTAACCAGGTGCGAATGGCCCATAGCCCTTCTTGGCTGACGTAGTCGGACATGCGCGGCATGAGTACACGGCCGTTGCGCTCGGATCCGTTCGTGACCAGCTCTTTGAACCACTCATCGCCCCATGGGCCGTTCTCCAGCTCGCGCAGGTCGGGGGCGATGCCGCCGGATTTCGCTTCCAGGCCGTGGCAAGCGGCGCAGTTGCTGTTGTAAGCGCGGGCGCCAATATCCACGGCTAGATCATGTTGGGGGTGATCACGGTAAGGGTTCTCTTCCCGCCATTCGTCACCTAGGCGCTCAAGATCTTTAATATCAACGGCTTGAGGGGTCACGCTGCCATGGGGCCATGCCAGTGGTGCAGCCAGCAAAGCCACAAGGGCGATAGCACCTGCTTGGCCTATGGATGTTTTTGTAGAGCCTGTTTTTGAGATTGTTTTTGAGATTGTTTTTGTAAGCGTTGTCATGGATTAGCTCCTCAGGGGATCAATGTATCGTCACTTGAGTGAGCATAGGCAGGCACACATGCCGAACCTATAGCACCTTAGGTATCGCTAGCCTCATCCTTTGGAAGTAGTGCTAATTCAGGATGCGAACGCGACTGGAGGGGTAGATGGGTTTTTGATCTGGGCTTCTAAGCTGAGCTTAGTCTTGCTGGCACCACGCAAGCAGCAGCTTGGCCGCTTTGCAGCCATTGCATTGTGATCATTACTCGGATGGAAAGCCCATGACATACGCTATCAATAACAACACGTCAGCCCGCAAAATTTCGTGGCCCCTTCGCCTGCGTACCCTCACCGCCGCCGTTGCTTATGCCTCTGCCCTAGGTGTTGGAGGCGTTGCACTGACAGCCCACGCCAGCGAGGTGACCTGGGACGATATTCTCAATGACCATAACACCACTGAAACGGTGTTGATGTACGGCATGGGCGTGAAAGCCCAGCGCTACAGCCCGCTTGATCAAATTAACGCAGACAATGTAGAGATGCTGACCCCTGCATGGTCTCACTCATTTGGCGATGAAATGCAGCGTGGCCAGGAGTCACAGGCGCTGATCCATGAAGGCGTTATCTATGTTACCGGCTCCTATTCACGTATTTTTGCCATTGATGCACGTACTGGAAAGAGGCTGTGGTCTTATAATCATCGACTGCCCAGCGATATTCGCCCCTGCTGTGACGTCGTGAACCGCGGCGCGGCCATATACGGCGACAAGGTGTTCTTCGGTACGCTGGATGCGGGGATTGTGGCGCTGAATAAAGATACCGGTGAAGTAGTGTGGCGCGAACGCTTTGGTGACCACCGCGCGGGTTATACCATGACGGGCGCACCAACGATTGTAGAAGATAGCGAAACGGGTCGCGTATTGCTGATTCATGGCTCTTCAGGGGATGAGTTCGGCATTGTGGGTAAGCTCTATGCCCGTGACCCTGATACCGGTGAAGAGATTTGGATGCGCCCCTTTGTTGAAGGCCATATGGGGCGTTTAAACGGTGAGGAGAGCACTCCGACGGGAGATGCCAGCGCGCCCTCCTGGCCCGATGACCCAGACAGCGAAACCGGCAAAGTACAAGCCTGGAGCCAAGGTGGCGGTGCGCCATGGCAGAGCGCCAGCTTTGACCCTGATACCAATACCATTATCATTGGTGCGGGTAACCCGGCCCCCTGGAACGGGTGGGCACGCACCTCTGAAGATGGCGACCCGTCTGACTACGACAGCCTCTATACCTCTGGTCAACTGGGTATCGACCCTTCGACCGGCGAAGTTAAGTGGTTCTATCAGCACACGCCCAACGACACCTGGGACTTCTCGGGCAATAACGAGATCGTGCTGTTCGAATACGAAGATGAAAACGGCCAAACGGTCAACGCCGGTGCCCACGCCGACCGTAATGGCTTCTTCTATGTCACTGACCGCACTAACGGCGAGCTCATCAACGCCTTCCCATTTGTCGATAACATCTCCTGGGCGACCCATATCGATCTGGAAACCGGTCGCCCGGTTGAGGCTGAAGGCCAGCGTCCACCGCGTTTGGAAGAAGGGCAAACCCGCTCTGAACCCGTTGAAGTGTCACCGCCGTTTTTAGGTGGTAAAAACTGGAACCCCATGGCGTATAGCCAGGATACAGGGCTGTTCTATGTGCCTGGCAACCACTGGAAGGAAGACTACTGGACAGAAGAAGTCGAGTACGTGGAAGGCGCCGCTTACTTGGGTATGGGCTTCCGTATTAAGCGTATGTACGACGACCATGTGGGTATTCTGCGCGCCGTAGACCCGGTGACCGGCGAGTACGCTTGGGAGCATAAAGAGCCTATGCCGCTTTGGGCAGGCGTGTTAGCTACTCACGGTGACTTGGTGTTTACCGGTACGGGGGATGGCTACTTCAAAGCCTTCCATGCTGAAACCGGTGAAGAGCTTTGGAAGTTCCAGGTCGGCACCGGCATTATTTCACCACCGGTTACCTGGGAAATGGACGGTGAGCAGTACATCGGTGTCACTGCAGGTTATGGCGGCGCAGTTCCGCTTTGGGGCGGTGATATGGCTGAACTGACGCGACCGATTGCCCAGGGCGGTTCGTTCTGGGTCTTCAAGTTGCCGTCCTTCGTTAAAGAGTTGGCTAACCGTTAAGTTATTAACCCCTCTTGGGCGGCCTTTGCCGCCCTTTTTTGAATCAAGATAACGGTCATGGAGAGAACAATAATGATAGCGCCTAATACTGTGCCTTTATGGCGCCGCCAAATAACGGCGGTTTTTCTCTGCCTTAGCTCTATAGGCAGTGTCGTTGCCGACGATTATGTTGAAGCGTATCAACCGCCAGTACATAACGGCTGCGAGCTGGTACCAGGCGCCCAGTGCGCCAATATGGACTTATCCGGCGGTGACTTTTCTAACCTTGATTTGCAAGGCGCTAACTTTGCGGGCAGCAACTTAGACGGCTCGGATTTCCGCCATAGCAATCTACGCAGCGTCGATTTTGAAGGTGCATCGCTGCGCCACGCTAACCTTAATCGCGCGCGTATGCCCAACACCCACCTGCGTGGTGCCGATCTTTCCCATGCCAGTTTGGTTGGGGTGGATAGCTGGAGTATTTATGCCCAGGGGGCGACGTTTGATCATGCTGACCTGACTGGGGCCAATTTGGAATTTGCCCGGCTGTCTGGGGCCAGTATGCAGGGAGCGAAGCTGATGGGCAGCAACCTGGAAATGGCCTGGATGAATAAGGTCAACCTGATTGGGGCGGATCTGCGCGATGCTAACCTGCAAGAAGTCAAAATGAACATTGCCCGTCTTAACGATGCCGATATGACTGGTGCACGCATCCACTACGGTAACTTCCAAATGGCCCAAATGGAGGGATGTACCGCCTGCCCGTTTGATTGGGAGTGATGTCATCATGTCGACACAACACTCGGCGCACTCTGTGCGCCGCCATATCATTTGCTTGGCGTGGATAAGTGGAATAGTTAGCGGCGTGGCGGGTGCTGACGTGCCTGCAGCGGCGTTTAACCAACAAGGCTATCGGTTACCGCCATTTAAAGCCCCTGTCACTGCACCGCTACCTGGGGTGACCACGTTAGATGACGATACTTTTCAAGCGCTGCTGGACTCGTCGTCGGTCATCCTGGTGGATGTCTACGCGTTAACCTGGCATGACGGCCTTTTTCTGCAGGATACGCCTCACTTAACGATCCCCGGCAGTATTTGGCTGCCTAACGTGGGCGCACCTGCTTTGGAAGATGAGTGGCGTGATTACTTCACGCAAGCACTCGATGCGCAGCGTGAGAACGCTGAGGCAGCGCCGTTGGTGTTCTTTTGCCGCAGCGACTGCTGGCTTTCCTGGAATGCTGCCCGACGCGCTGAGGCAATGGGCTATGAAGAGCTCTATTGGTACCCCAATGGGGTGGATGGCTGGCAAGCGAGCGGCCATTCATTAGCCGCTGTTTGCCCGCAGTTGCCTGCCCATGCTGAGCGAGCCACCTGCGAGCCTTAATGGGGTTATTCCCGATAAATGGATTTATTGCCGATAAATCAGCTCGGGCGTTTGGCGGGGCGAAGGCGCCGCTGAACCACCCTGGCTCTGTAACTGCTTTGTTTGCAACTGCTTTGATTGGCGGGCATTGCGGGGAATCAGGGGGGCTTGCTCTGGCGCGCTTTGGGCGTTTTCTGCGATCAGGCTCTCTAGCAACCCATGCTGGGGAGAGTGCTGGCACACGGGGTCGGTGGCGTTCATATCGCCAGTTAACAAATAAGCTTGGCAACGGCAGCCGCCATGGTCTTTATCGCGCTCGTCGCACTGCTGGCAGAGTGTTGGCATCCACTGGGTGCCGCGAAAACGGTTAAAGGCATCGCTTTGGTACCAAATGTCCTGCAGCGACGTCTCTTTTACGTTGGGAAACGCCATCGGCAGTTCCCTGGCGCTATGGCAGGGCAACACGGCGCCATCCGGGGCAACGGTCATAAAAATGCTGCCCCAGCCGCCCATACATGCCTTAGGCGCTTGTTCAAAGTAGTCCGGCACCACAAATAACAACGACATATCGCGGCCCCTTGCCGCCAGGGTTTCCCGCCAGCGGTTGGTTTCCGCCTCGGCACGTACCAGCTGTTCCCGGGTAGGCATCAATGCTTGGCGGTTTAAAAACGCCCAGCCGTAATACTGGCAGTTGGCCAGCTCAACAGCATCTGCACCGAGTTCATCACAGAGAGCAATCAGTTCGCCAATTTGATCGATATTGTGCCGATGCAGCACCACGTTCAATACCATGGGGTAGCCAGCGGCTTTGACGGCTTTTGCCATAGCCAGCTTGTTGGCGTGGGCCTTGGCAGAACCGGCCAGCACCTGGGCCAGTTCGGGGTCGGCAGCCTGCAGGCTAATCTGAATATGATCCAGGCCTGCTTCTGCCAGAGCGTCTACTCGCTGGGCAGTAAGGCCCACGCCGGAGGTTAGCAGGTTGGTATAAAAGCCCAGCGTGCGTGCTTCGCGTACCAGCGCTTCCAGATCCTGGCGGATCAGCGGCTCGCCGCCGGAAAAGCCCAACTGAGCCGCCCCCATGGCCCGCGCCTGGCGCAGCACGCTAAACCACGCTTCGCTATCCAGCTCGTTTTGGTAGCGGGTAAATGCCAGCGGGTTAGAGCAGTAGGCGCACTGCAGCGGGCAGCGGTAGGTGAGTTCTGCCAGCAGCCATAAAGGCGGTGAAGTGGATTCAGCGCTTGGCTTGAATGTGCTTTGATTAACCGTAGGGTCATTCAACCTGTTTTTATCAGCCACAGTGAACCTCCTTCACGGCTAGCCAGCCGTTGGCGCGTGCTTCCTCGATAAACTGCACGACGTCGTCTGCTAAGGTCTCCGCGTCTGGGTAGCGCCGCTGTAGGGTGGCGATAATGTCGGCGACGGATTGGTGGCCATCGACCTGTTCAAGAATCGCTCCGGCAGTCGTGCTGAGCTTGACCATACCTTCGGGGTAAAGAATGACGTGGCAGCCCTGAATGGCTTCCCACTGTAACCGCCAGCCGCGTCGCAGTTGGTAAATATCTTGCTGTGCCATGTTGAATTCCCCCAACGCTCGTCAATCAAGGTCTAGTAAAGTGAGTGCTCAAGCCCACGGTGATACACCGCTTCACGGGTAACGGTATGGTAAGGCGGACGGCCTAACTGATAGGCCATGGTCATGGCATCCAGCATGCTCCACAGCACATCAAGCTTGAATTGCAGGATGTTCAGCGCACGTTGCTGCAGCGCCACCGTCGTGCACACGCTTATGGCGATTTCCAGGCCGTGCTCGACGTCTCGGCGGGCTTCGCTGAGGCGCTTGCGAAAGTAGCGATAGCCCTGCTCTTTAATCCACGGGTAGTGCTGGGGCCAGGTATCCAGGCGGTTTTGGTGGGCAAGCGGCGCAAACAGCTCGGTAAGCGATGAGATCGCCGCCTCCTGCCAGGGCGCTCGGGCGACAAAGTGGCGGTAGGCATCGACTGCAAAGCGCACGCCGGGTAACACGCGCTCCTGGGAGAGCAGCGTATGGCGGTGTAAGCCCACTGCTTCACCGAGGGCCAGCCAGGCTTCAATCCCACCCTCATCGCCAGCGTGGCCGTCGTGGTCTAGCAGGCGCTGCACCCATCGCCTGCGGGTGGCTGTATCCGGGCAGTTGGCCAGAAGCGCGGCATCTTTTTGGGGAATCATTAGCTGGTAGTAAAAGCGGTTAGCCACCCAGCCCTGCAATTGTTCTTGGCTAAGTTCGCCGTTGGCCATCGCCTGCTGAAAAGGGTGGTTAAGGTGGTAGTACTGCCCTTTATTCATCAGCGCTTCACGGAACGCCTCCCGATTGAGCGGGATGTCAGAAGCACAGGGCGTTATCGCTGTTAGCGCCATGGTCAATCTCCTAATCGTTATAGTGGCTAAACACCGGTTCTGGAAAACAAGAGCTATTGGCGACAGGGTTATAGCGTGAGCTGCATACCGTCGTAGGCTGTTTCGATGCCTGCGTCCTGAAGTGTTTTTGCCGCCTCGCTGGTGCGGTCTAAAATCGGGTTGGTGTTGTTGATATGAATTAAAATGCGCCGCGTGCTGCTGGGTAGGTCGCTAAGTAGCTCACACATGCCGCCGTTGCCATTGAGCGCGAGGTGCCCCATCTGATGGCCTGTTGAGGTGCCAACGCCTAGTGCCTGCATTTCGTCGTCTTCCCACAGGGTGCCGTCCACCATCACCACATCGGCGGCGTGTAAAAAGCGCATAGCCAGTGGCGTGGGGTTGCCAAGCCCAGGGGCGTAGCACAGCGACTTACCGCTGCGGCGGTCGACAATGTACAATCCTAAATTATCGCCACAGGAAGTAGCGCCGCGCCGTGGTGAGTAGGGCGGGGCATTGCTGTGTAGCGCAAAGGCGGTAAGCGCGATGTCCGGCAGGAAGGGAATCGAAAACTCGACAACATCCTGATGATCTTCCAATCCAACCGGCTGCCAGCACAGCCCGCCCCAGTACTCCAGCATCGGGAACAGTGGAAACCCAGTAGATAAATCGTTATGCACATTGGGAGTGCACCATACATCCAGCGGACAGCCCTCTCTTAGGGAAAGTAGTCCGGTGACGTGGTCGATCTGGGCATCTACCAGCAGCACGCCTCGAATACCGCTGCCACGCAGTTCGTTAGGCCATAATTCCGGGGTGGTGTTGAGCTGGGCGCGAATGTCAGGGGAGGCGTTACATAGCAACCACCGTTTGCCATCAACGCTTAACGCAATGGATGACTGAGTGCGCGGTTGATGGTCACTGCTGCCTTGGCGAGCGTGGAAGCAGTTCGGGCAGTTGCAATTCCACTGAGGAAAACCGCCCCCTGCGGCAGCCCCAAGAACTATCACCTGCATAAGCTGGCCTCTTAAGTTGGTGCTGCGGTGAAAGCCCCTGCCTAGTATGAGCGGGTTGATATAGACAGGGGGCACGACTCAATGATGTAGAAGTTAGCGGGTAGAGATATAGAGCGTTACTTCAAAGCCAAGGCGTATATCTTGATAGGTCGGTTTCGTCCACATAAGGAACTCTCCTGCGTTGTTAAGCATATTGTCGTGAGCGGTATTGCAACTGTCGTTACAAGTGTTACTACCTATGTTGGTGTGGGTACCATTAGCGGTTAAGCGTTATTGCCATGCCCGCTTCTTCAGTAAAGCACTGGTAGAGCCAACTGCCTGTGGTACTTTGGAAGTAGTTTTCTCGCGCTTTTGGGTGGGGCTTGAAGCCTCAATCAGCCCATGTTGTAGTTAAACAACCCAGTTGAATCAAAGGTTGAATAGTATCTGGCAGCCGCCCCGTTAGATCCTAGACTGCTAACAGGCGTTATGACGAAGGTCGAAAATGGGCAGTGCCCAACCGCTATGTGGCGGCGCTGTAGGAAGGTAACAGCAGCAGAAAAAAACAAAGGAGAACGCGAGTGAAAATAGGTGCACCGAAAGAGAGTGCCCGGGGGGAAGCGCGTGTTGCGCTAACCCCCGAGAGCGCCAAGCAGATCCAGAAGCTGGGCCACGAGTGCTTGGTAGAGAGCGGCGCAGGCCTGGCGGCGGGCTTTAATGACGACACTTATCGTGAGGCGGGCGTTACCGTGGTGGAAGGAGCGGATGCGCTCTGGAACGACGCCGAGGTGGTCATTAAAGTCCGCGAGCCCTCTGATGCAGAAGCCGAGCGGCTGCGCAAAGGCCAAACCCTGATTGCCTTCTTCTGGCCAGCGCAAAACGAAGCGCTGCTGGAGAAGTGTAAGGCCCAGGGCGCCACCGTGATTGCCATGGATATGGTGCCGCGTATCTCGCGTGCTCAGAAGATGGACGCACTCTCCTCCATGGCCAATATCGCCGGTTACCGGGCGGTGATTGAAGCGGGCAACAATTTTGGCCGCTTCTTTACTGGCCAGGTTACCGCTGCGGGTAAAGTACCGCCTGCCAAGGTGCTGGTGATCGGTGCAGGCGTGGCGGGCTTAGCGGCGATCGGCACCGCCACCAGCCTGGGCGCCGTGGTGCGCGCCTTTGACGTACGCCCCGAGGTTTCTGAGCAGATTGAATCCATGGGCGCGGAATTCCTGTTCCTCGATTTTGACGAGAGCCAGGATGGTTCTGAAAGCGGTGGCTACGCCTCGCCCTCAAGCCCGGAGTTTCGCGAAAAGCAGCTTGAGTGCTTCCGCGAGCAGGCGCCGGATGTGGATATCGTGATTACCACCGCGCTAATTCCTGGTCGTCCCGCGCCCAAGCTGTGGCTGGAAGACATGGTTGCGGCCATGAAGCCCGGCTCGGTGGTTATCGATTTGGCGGCTGAGAAGGGCGGCAACTGCGACCTGACCAAGCCCGATGAGCGCGTGGTATCGGATAACGGCGTTGTGGTGGTCGGCTATACCGACTTCCCTTCGCGCATGGCCACCCAAGCATCGCTGCTTTATGCCACCAATATCCGCCATATGCTGACCGATCTAACCCCCGAGAAAGACGGGGTGATCAATCACAATATGGAAGACGATGTGATCCGTGGCGCCACGGTGACTCACGAGGGTGAAATAACCTTCCCGCCACCGCCGCCCAAAGTCAAAGCGATTGCGGCCGCTAAGCCGAAGAAGAAAGAGAAAGAGCCCACGGCGGAGGAGAAAAAAGCCGCCGAGCTTGCTACCTTCAAAGCACAAACCAAGCGCCAGGTGGGCCTGTTGGCCGTCGGTGGTGCGCTGATGCTGCTGTTGGGGCAAGTGGCTCCGGTGTCGTTTATGCAGCACTTTATTGTCTTTGTGCTGGCCTGCTTTATCGGCTTCCAGGTGATCTGGAACGTCAGTCACTCGCTGCATACACCGCTGATGGCGGTGACTAACGCGATTTCGGGCATCATTATTTTGGGGGCGATTCTGCAGATTGGCTCCGGCAGCGCCATTGTGGGCGTGCTGGCATCAATCTCGGTGCTTATCGCGTCAATCAATATCGTGGGTGGCTTCCTGGTGACACGCCGGATGCTGGCCATGTTCCAAAAATCCTAAGCGGCGGAGAGACGATATGTTAGGTCAAGGATTCGTATCTGCCGCGGCGATCGCGGCAAGCGTACTGTTTATTCTGTCGCTGGGCGGCTTGAGTAACCAGGAGAAAGCCAAGCGGGCCGTGTGGTACGGCATTGTGGGCATGGCGCTGGCGGTGTTCTTCACCTCCTTAGGGCCGGGTATCGGTGGCTACTGGTGGCTGATCCCGATGATGGTCATTGGTGCCGGTATCGGCGTCTACGTGGCGGGCAAGGTCGAGATGACCGAAATGCCGCAACTCGTGGCAGCGCTGCACAGCTTTGTTGGCTTGGCCGCGGTGTTTGTGGCCTGGAGCGCGGATTTAGAGCGCCGCCGGGTACTGGCGGCACAAGCAGCCGATGGCGTTATGCAGGAATTTTCTGCGTTTGCCGCGCTGGTCGCCACCAAGGCGCCTGACGAGCTTACTTTTCTACAGATTGAAGTCGTGTTCGCTATCTTTATCGGTGCAGTGACCTTCACTGGTTCGGTGGTGGCGTTCGGTAAGCTGGCCGGTAAAGTGGATGGTAAACCGCGCCAACTGCCCGGTGGGCATCTGCTTAACGCCGGAGCGGCGGTGCTGTCACTGCTGTTAGCCATTTTGTACCTCAACGGTGCGGGCTTCTGGACGTTGATTGTGCTCGCAGCGCTGTCGTTCTTTATCGGTTACCACCTGATTATGGGCATTGGTGGCGCCGATATGCCGGTGGTGGTTTCAATGCTCAACAGCTACTCCGGCTGGGCGGCTGCCGCTGTCGGCTTCACGCTTTCCAACGATCTGCTGATTGTGACCGGTGCGCTGGTAGGCTCATCCGGTGCGATTCTCTCTTACATCATGTGTAAGGCGATGAACCGTAACTTCGTTAACGTGATTTTAGGTGGCTTTGGCGGTAGCCAAGGGCCCGCGGCGGAGATCGAAGGCGAGCAGGTGGCCATTGATGCCGGCGGCGTGGCAAGTGCGCTGAACGATGCCGATAGCGTGATCATCGTGCCGGGTTACGGTATGGCGGTGGCCCAGGCGCAAACCGCGGTGAGTGATCTGGTGCGCAAACTGCGTGCTTCGGGCAAGACCGTGCGCTTTGGTATTCACCCGGTCGCGGGGCGCTTGCCAGGGCATATGAACGTGCTGCTGGCGGAGGCCAAGGTGCCTTACGATATCGTGCTGGAGATGGATGAGATCAATGATGATTTCGCCACCACCGACGTGGTGATCGTGATTGGCTCCAACGATATCGTGAACCCTGCGGCCGAAGAAGACCCCAACAGCCCTATCGCCGGTATGCCGGTGTTGAAGGTATGGGAAGCCAAGCAGGTGTTTGTCAGCAAACGCGGCCAGGGAACTGGCTACTCCGGTATCGAGAACCCGCTGTTCTTCAAGGACAACACGCGCATGTTCTACGGCGATGCCCGGGATAGCTTAAATGCGCTGCTGCCGCTGATTGATTAGGTGAGGGCAAGCTAACTAGAAACGAATGATTAAGAGAGATTGAGCACTGAGCCCGCGATTATTCGCGGGCTTTTTTTGTCCGGCGCTATATATCCCTAGCTGCATGCTTTCGACACTCCTGCTATGGTCGGATAACGCCTTCACTGTTGAGCAATTGCTACCATGAATCAACGCCCTAACCCCCGGGTACTGCTGCGCCTGTTGGGACTACTTCGCCCTTACAAAACTCGCTTAGCGTTAGCGGGGTTAGCGTTGCTGATGGCCTCGGGTAGCGTACTGCTGCTGGGTAATGGGCTGCGGTTGGTGATTGATCAGGGCTTTTTGGCCTCGGATGAGCAGGCACTGGCCCAATCGCTAGGTTTAATGCTGGCCGTGGTTACGGTGCTGGCGCTGGCCTCTGCACTGCGCTACTACCAAGTTACCTGGATTGGCGAACGCTTGGCCGCCGACCTGCGCCAGCGGGTGTTTGATCATTTACTCACCTTGGAGCCAAGCTTTTTCGAGAGCGCAAGCGCCGGCCGCGCCGCCGGGGAGATCGCCTCACGCCTGACGGCGGACACCAGCGTACTGCAGAGCCTGTTTGGCTCCTCGGTATCGCTGGCGCTGCGTAATCTGGTCATGCTGGTGGGGGCCGTGGTGCTCATGCTGGTCACCCAACCGTGGCTCTCGGCGATGGTATTGATAGGTATCCCCGCCACGCTGCTACCTATCGTGTGGTACGGCCGCCGGGTGCGGCGGCTTTCCCGCACCAGTCAGGATCGCGTGGCCGAATTAGGTCGCTATGCTGAGAAGGCGCTGAGCGGGATTAAAACGCTTCAGGCATTTACCCACGAGGCGGTGGATAAAACCCACTATGGCCAGCGGGTAGAACAGGCCTTTGGCAGCGCCGTAGAGCGCACCCAGCAGCGCGCTTGGTTAACCGGTGTTGCCATGCTAGTGGTGTTTACGGCGGTTGGCTTAATGCTCTGGCAGGGCGGTCAGGCGGTGCTAGACGGCACCATGAGTGCGGGCGAGCTATCGGCGTTTATCTTTTACGCCGTGCTGGCAGCAGGGGCTATTGCCACCCTGGCCGAGGTAGCCGGGGATGTGCAGCGCGCGGCAGGAGCTGCCGAGCGCTTATTGGAGCTGCTCGATACGCAGCCCGCTATCCAGTCGCCGGTAAATCCGCAGAGCTTGCCAAGCCCTTCACGTGGTGAGATTACCCTGGAGAACGTCACGTTTATCTACCCGGGTCGGGAAACCCCAGCGCTGAACGGGTTTGACCTGCATATCAAGCCGGGAGAACGAGTAGCGGTGGTGGGGCCTTCCGGGGCAGGTAAAAGCACGCTGCTGGCGCTGCTGCTACGCTTTTATGACCCCAGCCAGGGGCGCATTACCTTGGATGATAGGGATGTCCGTACGCTAGATCTTGCCGCCTTACGCAATGCTATGGGGTTGGTAGCCCAGGAGCCAGTGCTGTTTAGCGGCTCGGTGGCCGAGAATCTGCGTTACGGAGACGCTGAAGCGGATATCGAGAGATTGCGCACTGCCGCTCAGGACGCCAGTGCCCTCGACTTTATCGACGCGCTGCCCCAAGGTTTTGACACGCCCCTGGGCCCCGGTGGGGTGCAGCTCTCCGGTGGCCAGCGTCAACGGCTCGCCATCGCCCGGGCACTGCTTAAAGATCCCGCCG
Organism: Halomonas campaniensis; assembly: GCF_002211105.1. Classification (GTDB taxonomy): domain Bacteria; phylum Pseudomonadota; class Gammaproteobacteria; order Pseudomonadales; family Halomonadaceae; genus Vreelandella; species Vreelandella campaniensis_A. The sequence continues at coordinate 114,999 of NZ_JPUA01000022.1, forward strand.
TGCTGCTGTTGGATGAAGCCACCAGCGCCTTGGATGCGGAGAGCGAGCGGCTGGTACAGCAGGCGCTGGATCGGTTAATGGTCGGGCGCACCAGTATCGTGATCGCCCACCGGCTGGCGACGGTTATTGCTGCTGACCGCTTACTGGTGCTTGATGGCGGCAAGCTAGTCGCGGCGGGCACCCACGCGGAATTGATCACCACCAGCGCGCTCTATCGTCATTTAGCCGCGTTGCAGTTTGGCGGTGAAACGTAATAAAACGGTTCTTTTTACGATGGGAAACCTTATGTCGAGCTTCTTTCAGCGCCTTAATGCCGTAAACGCCCCTTCGATTGGTCTGGGCTGTATGAACCTCTCCCACGGTTACGGCAGTATCGTGCCGGAAAGCGCAGCCCTACGGGCGCTGGATGAGGCCTTCGATATGGGCTATCGCCACTTCGATACCGCCACCCTGTATGGCGCCACGGCCAATGAGAAGGTGGTCGGGCGCGCCCTGGAGGGCAAGCGGCACCAGCTCTTTCTGGCCAGTAAATGTGGCATGGCGATGGACCCTGAGTCGGGCAAACGGGTGATTGATGGCCGCCCGGAAACCCTGCGCAAGCAGTGCGAAGCAAGCCTTGCGCGCCTGCGCACCGACCATTTGGATCTCTACTACCTGCACCGCTTGGATCGCCGAATCCCCATCGAAGAGAGCGTGGGGGCGCTGGGGCGCCTTGTCGAAGAGGGCAAGATAGGTGGTGTGGGGCTATCCGAAATATCAGCGATCACGCTGCGTCGTGCGGTGGCTGAGTACCCTATTGCTGCCGTGCAGTCAGAATACTCGCTGTGGACGCGCAATCCTGAAATTGCGTTGATTCAGGCGTGTCGAGAATTGGATGTTGCTCTGGTAGCGTTTAGCCCGCTGGGGCGTGGTTTCTTAACTGGCGCTATCAAAGACCCGGCGCGCCTAGAAGAGGGCGATATGCGCCGACATATGCCGCGCTTTAGTGCCGACAACTACCCGCAAAATTTAAAACTATTTGAACGCCTGGCGGTGCTGGCGCAGGCCTTGAACGTTACGTCAGGGCAACTGGCGTTGGCGTGGCTGAAGGCTCAGGGGCAGGACATTATCCCCATTCCTGGTACTCGCTCGGCTGATCATATGCGTGAAAACTTAGCGGCAGAGACACTGCACCTTGATGTCACTACCTTGTCTCAGTTGAGTGCCATGATGACTCCAGGCCAAGTGGCAGGTGCGCGCTACAGTGAGGCGCAGCAAGCGGACATCGATACGGAAGAGTTTGAGTCACGGTAGTGCACGCAAAGTAGCGATGTATAAAAGCTATTAGATCGGTCGCTAAAAGTAAATTGTGCCTATGAAGGTTGTGGGCTAAAAATGTACCAAGTGAGTGAAGCGTTCTGTGATCACACGTTGCTGTTTGAGCACGCAGATAAGGACGCTCACCGTCAGTTGACTTGGTAGCTCAAGATGAATGCAACCAAGACAAAAGCAGCTAGCACAAAATGAAGTGAGAGGGAGAGAGCTATGAGTGGTAAATGTCCTGTAATGCATGGTGGCAATACCTCCACGGGCACGTCGAATAAAGACTGGTGGCCGGAAGGGATAAACCTGGATATCCTGCACCAGCAAGACCGCAAATCAAACCCGATGGATGCTGATTTTGACTATCGGGAAGAGGTCAGAAAGCTCGATTTCGACGCGCTCAAGCAGGACGTCCATGCGCTGATGACCGATAGTCAGTCCTGGTGGCCGGCGGATTGGGGCCACTACGGTGGGCTGATGATCCGCATGGCATGGCACTCTGCTGGCACCTACCGTCTTGCTGACGGTCGTGGCGGCGGTGGTACCGGTAACCAGCGTTTTGCACCACTCAACTCCTGGCCGGATAACGTCAGCCTCGATAAGGCGCGTCGTCTACTGTGGCCGATCAAGAAGAAGTACGGCAACAAGATCAGCTGGGCCGACCTCATGATTCTGGCCGGTACCGTTGCCTACGAATCCATGGGCCTACCCGCCTACGGATTCTCATTTGGCCGTGTGGATATCTGGGAACCCGAAAAAGACATCTACTGGGGCGATGAGAAAGAGTGGCTGGCGCCTTCTGATGAGCGCTATGGCGATGTTGAAAAGCCGGAAACCATGGAAAACCCGCTGGCAGCCGTGCAGATGGGCCTTATCTACGTTAACCCCGAAGGTGTTAACGGTGTGCCCGACCCGCTGAAGACCGGCCAACAGATACGCGAAACCTTCGCCCGTATGGCGATGAACGACGAAGAGACTGCAGCGCTTACCGCCGGTGGCCACACCGTAGGTAAGTGCCACGGTAATGGCGATGCGGCAGCACTGTCGGCTGAACCAGAAGCCTCTGACGTTGAAAACCAGGGCTTCGGCTGGGGTAACCCGACCATGGGTGGCAAGGCGAGCAATGCGGTGACATCCGGCATTGAAGGCGCCTGGACCACTCACCCCACCCAGTTCGACATGGGCTATTTCGACCTGCTGTTTGGATACGAGTGGGAACTGCGCAAAAGCCCGGCCGGTGCTCACCAGTGGGAACCGGTGAACATCAAGGAAGAGGACAAACCGGTTGATGCCAGCGACCCCTCTATTCGCCACAATCCGATCATGACCGATGCGGATATGGCCATGAAGATGGATCCGACCTACCGCGCCATTTGCGAAAAATTCATGGCGGATCCGGAGTACTTCAAGCAAACCTTCGCTAAAGCATGGTTCAAACTGACCCACCGTGACCTGGGCCCGAAATCGCGCTACATCGGCCCGGAAGTACCTGCTGAAGACTTGATCTGGCAGGATCCCATCCCGGCTGGCAGCACCGACTACAGTGAAGAAGTCGTTAAGCAGAAAATCGCCGAAGCTGGCCTGAGCATCAGTGACATGGTCAGCACTGCCTGGGACAGCGCACGCACTTACCGTGGTTCTGATATGCGCGGCGGTGCTAATGGTGCCCGCATTCGTTTGGCGCCCCAGAAGGATTGGGAAGGCAACGAGCCTGCGCGCCTCGCCAAAGTGCTGGCGGTGTACGAGAAGATCTCTGCCGATACCGGCGCCAGCCTTGCCGATGTGATTGTGCTAGCGGGTAGTGTAGGTATCGAAAAAGCCGCTAAAGCAGCGGGCTATGATGTCCGTGTGCCGTTCCTGAAAGGTCGTGGCGATGCCTCTGCCGAAATGACTGATGGTGAGTCATTTGAGCCGCTAGAGCCGCTGGCGGATGGTTTCCGCAACTGGCAGAAGAAAGACTATGTAGTGAAGCCGGAAGAACTGCTACTGGATCGCGCCCAACTTATGGGGCTGACAGGGCCCGAAATGGTCGTGCTACTGGGCGGTATGCGTGTGCTCGGCACCAACTACGGCGGCACCAAGCACGGTGTATTTACCGACCGTGAAGGCCAGTTGACCAATGACTTCTTCGTCAACCTGACCGATATGGGCAACAGCTGGAAGCCGGTCGGCAGTAACACCTATGAGATTCGCGACCGCCAAACCGACGCCGTTAAGTGGACTGCTTCTCGCGTTGACCTGGTATTCGGCTCGAACTCGCTGTTGCGCTCCTACGCAGAAGTCTACGCCCAGGACGACAACGACGAGAAGTTCGTTAAAGACTTCGTTGCCGCCTGGACGAAAGTGATGAACGCAGATCGCTTTGACGTCGCGTAACTACCTCGCGCGATAGTGCTAGCAAGTAAACCCGCATCAATGATGCGGGTTTTTTATTAGGCGCTCACTAAAAGGCACCCAAGCTGAACTGCACCCCAAAAGTTGGACGCTCATCCAACGATTGGGGTGTTTTTCATGACGAAACATAAT
>NZ_JPUA01000023.1 GCF_002211105.1 Halomonas campaniensis
TTATGTTTCGTCATGAAAAACACCCCAATCGTTGGATGAGCGTCCAACTTTTGGGGTGCAGTTCACGCAAGGTGCCGATTTGAAGCAATAAGAGCGAAGTGGTTATTTCAACCGCTCAAATACCGTCGCAACGCCCTGCCCCATACCAATACACATGGTGGCTAAGCCGAGGGTGGTATCGCGCTGCTGCATCACGTTAAGCAGCGTGGTGCAAATACGTAAGCCAGAACAACCCAGCGGGTGCCCGAGGGCAATCGCGCCACCGTTCAGGTTAACCTTATCGTCCAAGGCATCCAGGAAACCAAGATCTTTTAGCACTGGAATCCCCTGAGCGGCGAAGGCTTCATTAAGCTCAACAGTTTGAATATCCGCCGCGGAAAGGCCTGCAATTTTCAGCGCTTTCTTAGATGCAGGTACCGGACCATAGCCCATGATCGACGCATCACAACCCGCGACACCGGTAGAGAGCACCTTCGCAATAGGCTCTAGGCCAAGCGCTTGAGCGCGCTCGTAGCTCATCACGGCCATTGCCGAGGCACCCACGGAAAGCGCCGAGGAAGTACCCGCCGTAACCGTACCGTTGCGCGGATCAAATACCGGCTTCAGATTCGCCATGGACTCCAGGGTGGAGTCGCCACGAATAACTTCGTCCCGCGTCACCATCACTCTGAAACCGCGCTGGTCGTGGCCTTCGACGCCGATAATTTCGTTATCGAAGTAGCCCTTCTCCATCGCCGCCTGGGCGCGCTGGTGAGAGCGAACGCCGAACTTATCCTGCTCTTCCCGGGAAACGCCGTGCATTTTGCCCAGCAGTTCCGCGGTTAGGCCCATCATCATCGCTGCTTTGGCTGCGTATTTGCTGGCCGCCGGGTTAACGTCAACGCCGTGGGCCATGGGTACGTGCTCCATGTGCTCAACACCGCCGATGATAAAGAAGTCGCCCATCCCCGCTTTGATATTGGCGGCGGCGATATGCAGCGCCGTCATCGAAGAGCCACACAAGCGGTTAACGGTTTGCGCAGGCACCGAGCGAGGAATACCGGTCATGATCGCCGCGTTACGAGCAATATTCATCGACTGCTCAAGCGTCTGGTTCACACAGCCCCAGATCACATCATCCACTTCAGAAGGGTCTAGATTAGGATTGCGGGTAAATAGCGCCTGCATTGCCGCCGCAGAGAGGTTCTCTGCGCGAACGTTACGAAAAGCGCCATTTTTAGCTTTCGCCATGGCGGTACGAACACCGTCTACCACCACAATGTCTCTCGGATTCAAACTCATCTTATATCTCCTGTGCGTGGTGGTTAGGCCTGGGTGGCAGAGTTGTCACTGGAATAGAATTGCTCGTTGTTCTGAGCCATCTGACGCAGCTTGTCGGTGGGCGCATACAGTGCCCCCAACTCGTCGGCTAGCCCTTCCGCCAGCTTGACGAACTCTGCAACGCCCATGGCGTCGATGTAGCGCAATGCACCACCACGGAACGGCGGGAAACCGATACCATAGATCAACGCCATATCGGCTTCGGCTGGCGTTGCCACAATGCCATCTTCCAGGCAGCGCACGGTTTCCAAGCAGAGCGGTACCATCATGCGAGCGATAATATCCTCATCGGAAAACTCTTTATGCTCTTTCACCACCTCTTTAACTAAAGCGTAAGCCGCTTCGTCAGTGACTTTCTTCGGCTTACCCTTCTTGTCTTCTTCGTAGGCGTAAAAGCCCTTGTCGTTCTTCTGGCCTAAACGGTCGTTGTCGTACATGACCTGAATAGCGGTTTTACCGTCGCGGGCCATCCGATCTGGGAAGCCTTCCGCCATGACTTCATTGGCGTGAACGGCGGTATCCAGACCGACCACATCCAGCAGGTAGGCCGGGCCCATGGGCCAGCCAAACTTCTCCATCACTTTATCAACGTGCTGGAAGTCAGCGCCTTGCTCGACTAAGAAGCTGAAGCCGCCAAAGTAGGGGAACAGCACGCGGTTGACCAAGAAGCCGGGGCAATCATTGACCACAATCGGTGTTTTACCCATTGCCCGGGCGTAGGCCACGGTGGCGGCAACGGCGGCATCCGAAGTCTTCTCACCACGGATGACTTCTACCAGAGGCATGCGGTGTACGGGGTTGAAGAAGTGCATACCGCAGAAATTTTCCGGCCGCTTGAGGTTTTGCGCCAAGCGGTTGATAGAAATCGTCGATGTGTTCGAGGTGAGAATGGTATTTTCGCCCACCATCCCTTCCACTTCGGTCAGTACGGCGTCTTTGACTTTGGGGTTTTCTACCACCGCTTCGACAACGAGATCGACGTTGCCAAAATCACCGTAGGAGAGCGTTGGACGAATATTCGTCAGCTTCTCCGCCATCTGCTCGGTGGTCAGCTTTTTGCGCTCTACCTGCTTGGCAAATAGCTTCCGGGCTTCTTTCAGGCCCAGCTCAATGGCGTCATCCTTGATATCTTTCATCAGAATCGGCGTGCCTTTAGAGGCACTCTGATAAGCGATACCACCACCCATGATACCCGCACCCAGCACGGCCGTTTGCTTCACCGGCTGCGCCTGCTTCTCATATTTGCTGGCTTTTTTCTTGACCACTTGGTCGTTCAAGAACAGACCCACCAAGTTGAACGCCACGCTGCTGAGTGCCAGCTTGGCGAAAGCTTTGGCTTCAATCGCCTGGGCACGGCCACGCTCTTCGCCAGCGCCTTTCTGAATCACTTTGATCGCTTCTACCGGCGCCGGATAATGAGGCCCCGCTTTACCGGCGACATAGCCTTTAGCCGTTTCAAACGCCATCATCTGTTCAATCGGGTTGAGCTTAAGCGGGCTGGTCTTTTCAGCACGACGGGCCTGGTAATCCAGCTCACCGGCATTCGCACGGTCAAGAATATCCAGTGCGGCCTCTTCCAACTGTTCAGCCGTCACCACCGCATCGACGGCACCCACTTTTAGCGCGGCATCGGCACGGTTTTCGGTACCACCGGCAATCCACTCAATGGCATTATCGGCGCCGATAATGCGCGGTAGACGCACGCAGCCACCCCAACCAGGCAGGATACCGAGCTTGGTTTCGGGCAAGCCGATCTTGGCTTTGTCGCCCATCACGCGAAAATCGGTGGTTAGCAGTACTTCGCAGCCACCACCCAGCGCCAGACCATTGATCGCTGTTACGGTAGGGAACGGCAGATCTTCAATAGCGTTAAAAATATCGTGAACCTTGAGATTCATCTCCTCAAGGTAGGCTTCGCCTTTATCAAATAGAGTGTGAAACTCGGTGATATCGGCGCCCACGATAAACACATCTTTCCCGCTCGCAATAAGTAAACCTTTTAAGCTATTTTCAGCTTGAATGGCTTTTACTGCTTCGCTCAGCTCTGCGACCACCGCGCTGGAAAGCTTGTTGACGGACTCATCTTTCAGATCGAAAGTGAGCATTGCGATATTATTGCCACTCGGGGTGTCACGACGTGTCACCGTAATGGCATTGCCTTGATAGATCATCCGCGCTCTCTCCACATTTTCGGGCTGGCTCTGAAAAGAGAACCCGCCACGTTTCTCATACGGCTTCCACACGACTTTCATACGGTCGTTTGATTACCTTAGCTTGGTTGAGTTGCCTGATAACGTCAAGCCCAGACTTTTGGCTAATTTACCCATCTAGTGAGACCAGCACTCCCCTGTATCCGTTCATGCTGCTAGGATCACGCTTCTTTTAATTTTGTAGGTTACCTTGTTATGGGCACACTGCTCACGCCATCGCGCATTGAGGCCGTTCAGCGGCGTATTGAAAGCATTGTCGAACGGATAAAACCGTGGAGCTGGATGTGGCCACCCATGGCGTTCGCTGCCGGTTTAGGTAGTTTCTTTCTGGTGGATCGCCAGCAGTGGCTCGGCGCAGCGCTGGCGCTGGGATTACTGTTTGCCTGGACACTTCTGCTCTCTGAAGGTTTGATCAGTCGCTGGCTCTCTCGGCGGGGCCACCCTACACCACCCCGTGGCGTGACCACCTTTATCGCCCAGATGATTCACCAGGAGACGCTTTTCTTCACGCTGCCGTTCATTTTAGTCACTACCGTATGGAATAGCGGGCAAACGCTATTTGCGCTACTGGTGGGCGGCATGGCGCTTCTATCAATTATCGATCCACTCTACTTCAAAGTTGCCGAGCGATGGCGGAGTGTCTACTTCATCTTCCACGCCCAGTGCGTTTTTCTTGTTCTACTGGTGACGCTGCCCATCATGGTACACCTCACTACGGGCCAGAGTTTGCTGCTGGCCCTGGGGATCACCATTCTGGTGGCTCTGCCCAGTTTTTGGCACTTGCTGAAGCAGCGTTCCCTCAAACGCTGGTGCGCTTTTTTTGTGTTGACCCTACTGCTCGCCTATGGCGCGTGGCTTGGACGCATTTGGGTGCCGCCCGCCAGCCTATGGATGACCAGCAGCGCGCTGTCTCCCGGCTTTGATATCGAGCAGCGCCTGCCCCAAGGCTCAATGGCGTTAACGCCGCAAGCCATCAGCGAAAATGGCCTTTATGTTTACACCGCTATTCGGGCACCGCGTGGATTAAGTGAAACTATTACCCATGCCTGGCATCACAATGGTGTGCCAATGGATGTCGTCGAGCTTAATATCGATGGCGGACGCGAGCAGGGTTACCGCGCATGGAGCCACAAACAAAACTTTCCCGAAGACCCTACCGGCGATTGGCGCATTGATATCATGACAGGTACTGGCCAGCGCTTGGGATTAATACGTTTTGAGGTCTCAGACGATGCTCAGGAAGCCACGCTGGCAGATGGAGAGATACGCGCCAGTGGTCTAAGTGGATTAAACTTACGGCGGTTCGTGCCGGGTCGACCTAACGATGAAGAGGCGCGACCGGAAGATTGAAGGGTCAAGCGCCTTGCATTCAGCGGCGTAGCTTATGACAATTCGACTACTCACATTTATTGGCAGCTAGTTACCTATGGCTTCAACGATTGGATTTCGCATCGCACGCTTGCCTCACTTATGGCGCTCCATCTTGGATCGCCGCTTGGCGCCCTTGGGATTAACCCAAACACGCTGGGTGACGCTGTATCACCTGTGGCGTCTTGGCGAAGGCCATCCACAGTGCGATCTCGCCCGTGCGATTGGCGTTGAGGCGCCCTCTCTTGTGCGCACTCTGGGCCAGCTCGAAGAACAAGGCTTAGTGGAGCGCCGAGCCTGCGACAACGACCGTCGCAGCAAGCGGATTTATCTTACCCCTGCCGCGATGCCGCTGCTGGAACAGATCGACAGCGTTGCGCAACAAGCGCGCAAAGAGATGTTCGCTGGCTTAAGCGAAGAGAACCTCGAACAACTCAACGAATGGTTGGCGGTGATTGAATCCAACGGCTTAGCGATACAAGCACGGGATCAGGATAGCCCAGTATCTTGATCACTTACTTTAGAAGACGACTTCTCAGTGCCCTTTAACGGCTGGCTGAAAGGCTGGTCGGCACGACCACGCAGCGCCTCCCGCAGTTGCTGAAATTCAGGTAGGTAGGTCGCGAATCGCTCCGCGGTTTGCGACTCCCACCACCAAAGCGTCAATGCATAAGGGGTCGACTGCACCACCAAGGCGTCTTGCGGTAAGCGTTCAAGCAGTGTTTTTAACGCTGCTGTGGCGGCATCAGGTAAAGGCCGCAAAGGGGCTATCCGCCAGCGCCAGCCAGCATGAAATGGCGTTAAGGCTTCACTGGCATTGCTGTCTCTTACCAATAGAAAATCAGGCCCCGGCCCTTCCTGGGGATAGTGCCAGCGATAAGCCGGCATGGTACCTCTAAAATGGTGTAGCGGCGGCTTTTCCAGTTTAATGCTGACGCCCTGTTTAGCGATTTGAGTGCGCAGCGCCTGCTGGCGTTTTTGACGCGGGCTAGGCTTTAGCCACATCACCGGCGCAATGACAAACAGCATAATAAACACGATAATCAACCATTCCATCTCTACATTTCCTCCCACATAAGCCACACTATATAAACTATTCTAAAAACCATGACTCAGGTCGCTGTTTTGACTCAAGTCATTGTTAAAACAGGACACGCCATCTAAAGTAACGGTCATTGAACAAAGAACCTCTTTGTTACCTACTGCCAAGGAGATACGCCATGAGCTATCACCACATTTTAGTTGCCGTTGACTTAACCAAAGACTCCCACAAGATTCTGGAACGTGCCGTTGCGATCGCTGAACGCAACGACCAAGCCAAAATCTCCATTATGCATACCCTGGAACCGCTTGGGTTCGCCTACGGTGGCGATATTCCCATGGACTTGACCAGCATCCAGGATCAATTGGATGAACACGCCAAAAAACGCTTAGCCGAAATTGCCGCCCCACATATTGCCGAGGCTGACCAGCACGTCGTGGTGGGTATGCCCGACACCGAAATCCACCGTTTTGCTGAAGAACACGGTGTAGATTTGATCGTGGTGGGCTCCCACGGCCGCCACGGCTTCGCCCTTCTGCTCGGCTCAACCTCTACCGGCGTACTTCACGGCGCCCAATGCGATGTCCTCGCGGTACGCGTGGGTAAAAAAGGCGAAAAAAGCGACGAATAATCTACTGCGTTGTATCGCTTACAAAAAAGGCGCCCATACGGCGCCTTTTAACGTTCTAAAGCTTATTCGCCAGCAGCCATCGCTTCCAGCTCCATCCAGCGTTCCATCGCAACTTCTAACGCTTTCTGCACTTTTTCAAGTGTTTGCAGCTTAGCCGTGACGGCGTCAGCGTCCTGCTGATAAAACGCAGGGTCTCCGATTTCGCTCTCCAGCGCCTCTACCTGCCCCTCAAGGCGTTCGATTTCAGCGGGCAGTGCATCTAACTCACGCTGCAGATTATACGAGAGTTTGACGCTTTTCTTGGCCGTTGCGGCAGGTGCTTCAGCCACTTTTTTGGGCGCTTCCGAAGTGGGCTCGGTACGCTGACGTGCGGCCCCTTCCCAAGGCGCTGGCGGTAGCTTGCCACCCTGGCGAATCCAGTCGGTATAGCCACCTACATATTCACGCACAACGCCATCGCCCTCAAAGGCGAGCATGCTGGTTACCACGTTATCCATAAAGGTTCGATCGTGTGAGACCAGTAGCAGCGTGCCGTCGAAATCGAGCAGCAGCTCTTCGAGCAGCTCCAGGGTTTCCATGTCGAGGTCGTTGGTCGGCTCATCGAGCACCAGCACGTTAGCTGGCTGGGTGAACAGCTTGGCCAACAGCAGGCGGTTGGACTCACCACCGGAGAGCGCTTTCACCGGCTGGCGTACCCGCTCGGGGGTGAATAGAAAGTCCTGCAGGTAGCTCATCACGTGGCGATCTTTACCGCCCACGCTAACGCGGTCGCTACCTTGAGCAACGTTGTCATAGACCGTTTTTTCTAGCTCAAGCCCGGCGCGCAGCTGGTCGAAATAGGCCACTTTCAAGTTGGTGCCCATCTGTACCTTGCCTTCACTGGGTTCCAACTCACCCAGCAGGATTTTCAGCAGAGTTGTCTTGCCCGCGCCGTTGCGCCCCAGGAAGCCGATACGGTCACCGCGCAGTACCTCAAGGTTAATATCGCGCAGTATCACCTCATCGCCAAACCGCTGGGTGACGCCTTGCAGCTCCACAACGCGCTTGCCGGTACGCTCACCGCGATCCACCGTCAGGTTGGCATTGCCCTGGCGCTCGCGGCGCTGGCTACGCTCGTTACGCATTGCCTCGAGCGCTCGAACCCGGCCTTCGTTGCGGGTACGCCGTGCTTTAACGCCCTGACGAATCCAGGCTTCTTCCTGGGCAAGTTTTTTATCGAACTCGGCGTTCTCCCGGGCTTCCACTTCAAGCTCATGCTGCTTGCGGGCCTGGTACTCTTCGTACTTGCCGGGATAGCGGCCTAGCTGGCCGCGATCCAGCTCCAGAATATTGGTCGCCAGTTTGGAAAGAAACGCCCTATCGTGGGTAATCAGCAGCACCGCGCCGTTAAACGCCAGCAGTTGCTCTTCCAGCCAGGCAATGGTGTCTAAGTCCAAGTGGTTGGTGGGCTCATCGAGCAGCAGTAGATCGGGCTCGGCGACCAGGGCACGCGCCAGCGCCACCCGGCGCCGCCAGCCACCGGAGAGGGAGCTCATCTCAGCCGCTGGGGGCAGGCCCAAGCGGGTCAGCACGGTGTCGATACGCTGGTGGAAAGACCAGCCATCAATGGCTTCCAGACGCGTTTGCAGGGTCGCCATGCGATCCATATCAGGTTCGGGATCATTGATAAGATGATCGTACTCGGAGAGTAGCTCCCCAGCTTCCGGCAGACCTTGGGCGACCATATCGAAAATGGTCAGGCCGGATGACTCAGGCAGTTCCTGAGCCAACACGCCGATTTTGAGGCCAGGTGCCCGCCAGATTGAGCCGTCATCGGGGAGGATATCCCCCGCTACCAGCTTCAGCAGAGTGGACTTGCCGGTGCCGTTGCGCCCGACCAGCGCCAGCCGTTCGCCTTTTTCAACCGTCAGGTCGGCGCGATTGAGTAGTACATGGTTGCCGTAGGCGAGTTGCAGCTGTTCGAGTCGTAACAGGGTCACGCGGTGTCCTCCTAAATCGTGAGGCGCACAGTGTAACGCATGAGCGGCCCAGGAGGGGGAACCATATAGAGGTGAATCGTAGAGCGGAAATCACCAGCGTGATACCGTTTTGCCAGCAACGACAATATCTCAACCAAAAAACGACTTTTAAAGGCGGGCTGAACGTGACGGTGACCGTCTCGATGCATTTTGTGAATGAGCTTTTTAAAGGCTTACCCAACAGCTCAACATCGCCCACACGCTACCTGGAACGGGCGGGTATTTCGCCCTTTTTACTTTCGGCCCCCCATGGCCGCGTCACGGTTGAGCAGTTTGCCGAACTGTATCGCGGGCTGGTGAACGAACTGGACGACGAAACGCCCGGCTTTTTTTCCCGCCCATTGCGGGGAGGCACCCTGAAGCTGCTGTGTTTAAGCATGCTGGATGCGCCCAATTTGCAGGTGGCACTGCACCGCTATACGCAGTTTTTCCGTATTCTTCTCGATGATTTTGGCTATGTGTTTACGCTTGAAGGAGACTTCGCTCGCATGGCGCTAGTAGAGCATGCGCCCTTATTGGGCAGCCGCACTCTGATTCATGAGCTGATGCTCAAGCTGTTCCACGGCATCGCGTCGTGGATGATTGCGCGTAAAATACCGCCCATTTTGATGGAGTGCGCTTACCCTCAGCCGCCATACAGCGCTGATTATCTCTATTTTTACCCAGGCACGGTGCGCTTTGAGCAGCCGCAAACCGCAATTTATATAGACCGCGACTTCCTTGATCACCCTATTCGGCAGACCAAGAAACACCTGGGCGCTTTTCTAAAGCGCGCCCCGGCAGACTGGTTCTATGTGTCGTTTGCAGATCGCCTGCTCACCCACCGGGTGCGCGAACACCTCGCACGCCACCTGACCACTTCCGGCACAGTGCATAGCGTCGCTGATGCGTTGCATATGTCCCCACGTACACTGGCGCGGCATCTCAAAAGGGAGGGCACTCACTTTCAAGCGGTCAAGGATGAGTACCGCCGCGATGTAGCGATTCAGGCTCTTACCTGCAGTGAGAAGCCGCTGATCAGCATCGCGGAGGCGTTGAGCTTCGAGGATCTAGCCTGCTTTAGCCGGGCTTTCAAAACCTGGACAGGCAACTCCCCCGCCGCGTATCGCAAAGCACGCACGGCGGGAAATGCTCTCTGATCGTGCAAAGCTATAGCAGTTACCTGAATGAAGGCATCAGTGCCGCGGGCAGGTTTCCGCGAGGGCGCTGTGAATCCATCCGTGGACGCTACTTTTTCCATCTAACCGCCATGGATGGCGGAAATGCCGAAATTGTTGGGAACATATTTCGGCCATGGAAAAAGACCCTCGCTCCAACCTGCCCTCGTACCCTGTGGATGAGCAGTTGTGAAGGAGTAATCCTAAGAGTATCTAAATTTCGCTGCGAATACGTTTTTTATCCAGCTTGCCCACGCTGGTTTTGGGGATAACATCCACAAAGCGAATCATACTGGGGATTGCCCAACGGTTGAGTTTGCCCTCAGTGACAAACTGCTCTAAAAACGCCTGCACGGTTTCCGTGGTAGGTGGGTTGTTTAAATCCACTGGGACGGCTAAAGCAGCAGGACGCTCCCCCCATTTATCGTCCGCCACCCCAATCACCGCCACTTCGGCAATCCCTGGGCACTGGCTGATATAGCTCTCCAGCTCTAACGACGAGAGCCATTCGCCGCCGGTTTTAATCACATCCTTGATGCGGTCGCTAATGGTCAGAAAGCCCCGCTCATCAAGGGAGCCCACATCCCCGGTATGCAGCCAGCCGTTGCGCCATAGCTCCGCACTGCGTTTCTCCTCTTTGTAGTAGGCCTGGGTCAGCCAGGGTGCCTGAACACGCACTTCGCCAACGCTTTTACCATCATTGGGTAGCGGCTCGCCGTCCGCATCGACCACTTGAAGTTTAACCAATGGTATCGGCAGGCCCGCTTTACAGCGCCAGGGTAGCTGGGTCTCAAAATCAGCATCGCCTATATCCCGCGGCAGAATATCGGCTGTAAGTAGCGGGCAGGTTTCCGACATTCCATAAGCACTACGGGTATCGATCCCTAATGCCCATGCCTTGCTTGCCAGCGACTGTGTTAACGCACTGCCACCAACCAATACTTTCCAACCGGCGAGATCGACCTGTTTTGAGGCAATCGCCTCGGCGCTGACTACCATATTGAGCAGGGTGGGAACGCAGTGGGAGAAGTCGACCTTCTCGCTAACCAGCAGCTTGACCAGCATTTCCGGCTCGTAGCGGCCAGGGTAGACCTGGGTAGCCCCCATCAACGTGGCGGTATACGGCACTCCCCAGGCGTGAACATGAAACATGGGGGTAATGGGCATATAAACCTTGTCGCGGTTGAGCAGCTCAAAACCGGGCGCCTGGAAAGCGCTAGACTCGTTCAAGGTATGCAGCACCAACTGGCGGTGGGTGAAGAAAACCCCTTTGGGGTTACCCGTGGTGCCGGTGGTGTAAAACAGTGTGGCGACGGCGTTTTCATCAAAGGTGGGAAAATCGTAGTGAGTGGGCTGCTGGCTTAATAGCGCTTCAAACTCGCCCACCAGCTGCAACGTGGTATCGATTGTTTGCGGAGCCTCCTGACACAGCAGGTAGCCACGTACTTGTGGCAGCTTATCGGCCAGCGGCTCAAGCAGTGGCAAAAACTCTTCGTGTACGATGACGAAAGCGTCTTCGGCGTGATCCATGGTATAGAGGATTTGATCCGGGGCCAGCCGCACGTTCACCGTGTGAAGTACCGCACCAATCATTGGAATGGCGAAGAAGCACTCCAAGTAGCGGTGGCTATCCCAATCCAGTACTGCTACCACGTCACCGGCTTGTACGCCCTGTGACGTCAGCGCATGGGCCAGTTGATGCACTCTCTCACGAAAGCGCTCATAGCTGTGACGGCTCTGATCCCGATAGACAATCTGATTGTCGCCTGCCATACGCACACCAGCCTCCAGCAGGTCACCAATCATTAAAGCAGGGTTTGTCGCAGAGGCCGTGGCGGGTAAAATTTTCGGGGTTACTGAAGGCATATAAACTCCTTTAACTTTGTTCTTATAGCACTGTTCTTGTAGCAACCGATTCGGATCAGCCGCGCTCGATAAGCAGGGCGATGCCCTGCCCTCCACCAATACACAGCGTTATCAAGCCGTAGCGACCGTTAATACGTTCCAATTCGTGTAGCGCTTTGAGAATCAGAATAGCCCCTGTGGCCCCCACCGGATGCCCCAAGGCAACCGCGCCGCCGTTAGGGTTTAGTTTCTCTAACGGAAAACCTAGCGTGTCGGCCACCGCCAGAGCTTGGGCAGCAAAGGCTTCATTGGATTCAATCACATCAATATCGTTAATGCTTAGCCCCGCCTGTTGGAGGCAGCGTTGCACCGCAGGAATCGGGCCAAGGCCCATCAGCGCTGGCTCAACGCCTGCTGTTGTGGCAACACGAAGATGCGCCCTGGGCGTTAAGCCACGCTGTGTGGCTTCATCGGTATGGGCCAGCACTAACGTGGCTGCGCCATCGTTGATACCCGAGGCATTTCCTGCGGTAACCATGCCGTCTTTTTGGAAGGCAGGCTTGAGCCGCGCCAAATCGCTAAGTTGGACGCCATCGCGCACATGCTCATCGCGAGAGAACTGAATCGTTTGCTTACCTCGGCTGACTTCCACCGCTACGATTTGATCGTCAAAGCGTCCCTCAGCAATCGCCCGCGCCGCCTTTTGATGGCTTTCAAAGGCAAACTGATCCAACTGCTCACGGCTTAGGCCATACTGTTTCGCGATGTTCTCGGCGGTGCAGCCCATATGGCCGCTACCAAAGGGGTCGCTCAAAATACCCAGGGTTAAATCCTCAACGTTTACATCACCCATACGTACGCCGTTGCGCGCCTGGGGCGGCAGCAGATAGGCACCACGCGACATCGATTCCGCGCCGCCTGCCAGCGCTAAACGGCTGTCGCCCAGAGCAATCTGCTGGGCGGCGGACACTACCGCCTGTACACCTGAACCACATAGCCGATTGACGTTGAAGGCCCCTGCATCTTTCGGCGCACCTGCTTCAAGGGCAATATGGCGCGCCAGATAGGCGTCCTGAGGGCCAGTGGTAATAATGTGACCGTATACCGAGTGATCGATATCTCCGCCCTTAACGCCTGCCCGCCGCAACGCCTCTTTGGCGGTTATCGCCCCCAGCTCAAACGGCGCCTTGGTTGAGAGCGACCCGCCAAAACTCCCTATAGCGGTTCGTGCACCACCTAAAATCACTACATCATCCAACCGCATGGCTCTCTCCTGTGTTCAAACGCATCGTCTTGCTAAGCCACTTTGCCCAGCAGCGAGCGGGCGACAACTTCTTTCATGATCTCCGAGCTGCCGGCATAAATCGTTTGTACTCGGGCATCCAGATAAAAACGTGAAATGGGATACTCGTGGGTGTAGCCGTAACCGCCAAATAGCTGCAGGCAACGATCCACCGCCTGACACTGCAGCTCACTGAGCTGCAGTTTTAAAATCGCCGCATCCGTGCTGCTCATGGTGCCCTGGCGGTACTTTTCGACGCAGTGCTCAAAGTAGGCGCGGGCCACGTCCAGCTGGGCTTTGATCTCCGCCAGGGTAAAGCGGGTATTTTGAAAATCCGCCACCCGCTGTCCAAACGCCTGGCGCTGTTGTACGTACTCCAACGTCAGCGCCAGTGCTCCCTCCACGGCGCCCAGCGCCTGTGCCCCTACGCCCAGGCGTTCACGGGGCAGTTCCTGCATTAGGTAGCGGAACCCGGCGCCCTCCTCCCCCAGCAGCGCCTCATGGGGCAAATGCATTTGATCAAAGGCCAGCTCGGCGGTGTCGCTGGCGTGCTGGCCAATCTTTTTAATCGGCTTACCCCGTGAAAAGCCGGGTAAGCGGGTGTCGACCAAAAACAGTGACACGCCCTTTGACCCGGCGGAAGGGTCGGTTTTGGCACATACGATCACCAGGTCGGCAAACTGACCGTTGGTGATAAAGATTTTGCTACCGCTTAACTCCCAGCCATCGCTAGTGCGCTTCGCCCTAGTTCTCATTGACGCAAGATCACTACCCGCATGGGGTTCGGTCATGGCGATGGCCCCAAGCGCATCACCACGGGCCATGGCAGGTAGCCAACGCTCACATTGCGCCGCTGTCCCCAGGTTCTGCAGGTAGGGCATAACGATATTGGCGTGGATATTATAGGCGCTGGCAAGACCACCAAACCCCTGGCGGGAGAGCTCTTCCAGCGCCAGCTGGGTGATGGCGATATCAGCCCCTGAACCACCGTACTGTTCGTCAAGGTCAATGCCGAGCAGCCCCGCCGCTCCCAATGCATGCCACAGTGAGCGCGGCATTTCACCCGCTGCCTCCCACTCATCGTAGTACGGGGCAACCTCCTGTCTTAGGCAGCGTTGGATCATGGCGTGAAACAGGTCGGTCGTTTGCGCGTCCATGCTTACCCCTTAAGGTCTTGACGTAGGTGGCGTTTAAGGATTTTGCCTGCGGTACTTTTGGGCAGCGCATCGGAAAAAAGGATGCGCTTAGGCACTTTATAAGGTGCCATCAGCGTTTTTGCGTGATGGATCAGCTCCTCCTCGCTTGCCTCTTGGCCCTCTTTCAATACAACTACCGCCGTGATGGCTTCGATCCACTTCTCGTCGGGCTGACCGATCACCGCCACTTCGGAGACCGCCGGATGCTTGAATAGCCCTTCCTCTACTTCACGGCTAGCCACCAGCACGCCGCCGGTATTGATCACGTCCTTGATACGGTCAACAACGTACAAATAGCCCGCTTCATCGAAGTAGCCCACGTCCCCGGAGTGGAACCAACCGCCCTGGAAGGCTTCTTCAGTCATCGCCGGCTTATCCCAGTACCCGTTCATGAGCTGCGGCGATCGGTGGACGATTTCACCATGCTCGCCGGGCGGCACATCGTTCATCTCAAGATCGACGATGCGGGTTTCCACCGTCAAAATGGGCCGCCCGGCTGAAGCGGGCCGCTCGGCGTGCTCTTCAGGTCGAAGCACGGTCGCCAAGGGCGCTATTTCGCTCTGCCCATAACAGTTATAGAGCCCGACGCCCGGTATACGCTGCTGAAGCTCTTCCAGTACCGGCACCGGCATAATCGAGGCACCGTAATAGGCTTTATTTAGAGCGCTTAAATCAAAGCGATCAAATTCAGCGTGGCGCAGCAGGCTGATCCAGACCGTGGGCGGGGCAAAAAATGACGCGATCTGGTGATCAGCTATGGCGCTTAAACACAGCTCGGGAAGCGGCGCCTCTAGCAAATAGACGGGCGCACCGAGCAACAGTGCTGGCATGAGAAAGACGTGCATTTGTGCTGAGTGGTAGAGCGGCAGCGCGGCGAGCATGGCGTCGCTGCCTTTAATATCCAGCTCAACCATACAAGCCATATATTCGGCCATCAGTGCCTGATGGGTCATCATCGCGGCCTTAGGCGCGGCGGTGGTGCCCGAGGTATAGAGCAATTGAGCAAGGCTGGCACCGTCGACCGTCACATTGGGCTCTTCGCTACTCTTTTCACTATTGGGCGCTTCACTACTGGATCCTGAAACTGCATGAGCGAGTACATCAAAGCTTTTCGCATCTCGCCCCTGATCCGCATGCAGGGTGCCCATCATGGTTAGATCCAAGCCTTCGGTCGCGGCACTTACTTTGTCGGCGAGGCTGATATCGCTGAGCAGGCCAGTTGCTCCCGACTGGTCAAGAATATAGCGCAGCTCATCGCTGCTTAAAGCGAAATTGATCGGCACATGCACCAACCCCGCTTTAGCAGCGGCAAGCCAGGCGATGACATAGGCATCAGAGTTTTTGCCATACACCGCCAGCCGATCACCTGGCGTAAGCCCGGCTGCCAGCAGGCCATTGGCTACGCGGTTGGCTGCCTGGTTGAGCGTTTGATAGCGCCATTGGCGCTCGCCAAATACCAGCGCCAGCTGGTGAGAATATTTTCGAGCGCTGCGGTTTAGAGCAGCCCCGATACTGTTTTGCTGAATAACCGACGTTTCCGGCATGCCAAATCCTCTGAGTTGTTGTAGTGAGTTGGCAAAGACTTAACTGTTTACCAGCGGGCAGACACTCTCTGAAAGCGGACGGAAGGCCTCTTCTGCAGGAATGGTGCGAATAACATGAAAGAGATCATCCTCATCCTGCGACTCTTCAGGTGTTTTCACTTCTACTAAATACATATCGTGAACCATGCGGCCATCCTCACGGATGTAGCCATCGGTGGCGAAGATGTCGTTGATGGGGGTATCGGCCATTTGCTGACGGACGGTTTGGGTGTCATCGGTGCCGGTAGCTTCAATCGCTTCAAGGTAGTGGCGAGTACTGGAATAGAGACCCGCGTGTACCATGGTAGGCATGCTGCCGGTACGCTCACGGAAACGCTCCGCCCAGGCTCGAGTTTCTTCGTTTAAATCGTAGTACCACGCTTTGGTAAACTGCAGACCCTGCGCGTTCTCCAAGCCAATGCTGCGTATATCAGTACTAAACAGCACCATGCCCGCCAGAATCTGCCCTGCCTGGGTAATGCCGAATTCCCCTGCTGTCTGCACCGCGTTAATCGTATCGCCGCCAGCGTTATTCAGCGCAATGACATCAGCGCCGGACGCCTGGGCCTGGAGCATAAAAGAGGAGAAGTCACTGCTGGGGAAAGGGTGGCGAGCGCTGCCCACGATGGTGCCGCCATTTTCAGTCACTACGCGTGTGACGTCGGCTTCCAGTGCATGGCCAAAGGAGTAGTCAGCGCTTAACAAAAACCAATTTTTGTGGCCCTCATCGGTAATTGCCTTTGCCGTTCCGTTGGACATCGCCCAGGTGTCATAAACCCAGTGAATATGATTGGGCGAACAGTGCTCATTGGTAATGCTTGAAGAGACAGCGCCATTGACCAGTCCAAGTTTATCCGCCTCTTCCAGCAGGCTCACCGCCGCCAGAGTGACAGAAGATGCCACCAGCCCGGTGACCATATCGACGTTGCGCTCATCGATCCACTCACGCACGACGCTTGAGCCTACATCGGGGCTATTACGGTCATCGGCGCTAAACACCACAATATTGGCCCCATTGACGCTGCCGCCCATATCTTCAATCGCCATATTGATAGCGTCTTCACCCAATGGGCCAATGGGGTCGCGATAAACGCCGGACATATCGGCTAAATAGCCAATGCGGATTTCGTTATCAGAGATACCCTCATCAGCAAAAGTAGTGGGCGCATAGCTGGCCATCAGAATGGCAGCGGCGAGAGTGGAAGTAGCAAAGCTGTGAGATAAACGAAGAGATACTGGCATTATTATGTTGCTCTCTTTTGTTGTTATTAAAGGGTGTTATTGAATCAATCGCAGCGACGTAGCACGCCATAGCTTGCGTTCATCTTAGGCGCTAATAAGCGCTAGCTGTTTACCTATCGAGCCAGTTTTTTTGCAATTCATGCCATTTCCTTGCGCTCACATTCTTAAATACACCATTAGTCGATGCTCGCGCATGCCGTTACAATGGTGACTTTGCAGATTGAACGGGAGAGACCTTTGGCTATTGCGGATGCCGATGATTTTTTACCCGAAGCACTACAGTTTCGGCCTAGCGCCCCTTTGGTGGATATCGGCGCTAACTTGACCCATGAAAGCTTCGGTCGTGATCTTGAGGCAGTTATCCAGCGTGCCCGGGCCGCGCAGGTAACCACCATGATCGTCACCGGCACCGACCTGACCCACGCCGAGCAAGCGGTTGCGCTGGCTAAGCAGTATCCTGGCCTCTACGCCACAGCGGGAGTGCATCCCCACGACGCCAGTCGCTGGGATAAGAACCTCGAGCGCGACATGGCGGCCCTGCATGCCATGCCGGAAGTCGTCGCCGTAGGCGAGTGCGGCTTGGATTTTAATCGCAACTTCTCAACGCCCCAGGAGCAGGAGCGAGCCTTTGAAGCACAGCTGGCACTGGCAGTAGAAAGCGGCTTGCCTCTGTTTTTGCACGAGCGGGATGCGGGCCAGCGTATGCGCGAAATCCTGCATGTGTGGCGAGACGACATCAGCCACGCGGTAGTGCACTGTTTTACCGCTGACCGCGATACGCTGTTTGGTTATCTCGACCTAGACTTGCATATAGGCCTGACCGGTTGGATTTGCGACGAGCGGCGCGGTCATCATTTGCGCCCTCTGGTAAGCGATATACCGCTGGAGCTATTAATGGTGGAAACCGACTGCCCTTATCTGTTGCCCCGCAACCTACCGGCGAAGTTAAAGGGGCGAAGACACGAACCGGCTTTATTGCCGTGGATTGTCCGCGAGATCGCCCAGTGGCAAGGTATTAGCGAAGCTGAGCTAGGCGCGGCAACCACACAGACAGCCCAGCGTTTTTTCCGTCTTCCTACGGAATCTTAACAGGAGTATTAGCGTGGTCGATTATCCAGGGTTTATAGCCATTGAAACGGGCGAAGACGATGGGCTCCCGCTAGCCATTGCTTGGTCGCTACCCGATGGCCGGGTGAAGCAGACATTGATTCAGCCGGACGATAGCTGGATCAAAGAAGATACCAACGCAATGGGCGCCTATAGCATGGAAGAGCTGGAGAGCCTGGGCGTTAGCCCGCTAGAGGTGATTCGCGAGCTTGAGAATGATCACTTCTCCGCCACGCTCTATACCAGCGACAACGGCGACGACGAAGCGGCACTGGCGCGATTGTTTGACACCTATGGGCTAGACCCTTTCGTGGAGCTGGCCCCGGCGTCGGTGCTCTACCCTTCCATTACCCCAGGCGAATGGCACCGCCAGCGTCGCGAAACGTTTAGCGAGCTTGGGCTGGAGCCAATGCGACCCGAACATGAGCTTGAGGTTATGCTATCGATGCATCAGCGCCCGACCGAGGAGGATTAAGCCGACAGCGCTTTATCCCTTTCATCCAAGGTGGCATGAGCCTGTGCCACGGCTTCCGCTAACGTCGCCTGGTCAGAGTAGTAGCCTCTAAGCGCCACCTGAAAGGCGTTGGCGCGAGCTGGCAAGCCCTTTTCCAAATAGCGTTGGGCGCGGGCCTCTACTCGCGCCGCAAAAGCCGCTATATCCACCTCGATATCGCCGCCTAAATTATCCACGCTGACATGGAACACCCGACCACAGGCACGGGTAAAAATAGACTCCAGCGCCTGTGGGGCTATTTCAGCCTGCTCGAATGCCCTCTGCTGTTCGGCATTACGGCCATCTGGGCAATACCAGTAGCCGTAATCCTCCAACTGGCGTCGCTTTTCACCGGCAATACACCAATGACTGATTTCGTGCAGCGCACTGGCATAGTAGCCCCGCGCAAAGATAACCTGATGATAAGGGGTTTCACTGTTAGCGGGCCGATAGAGAGGCTCGTCCCCGCCCCGAACCAATCGGGTTTGATAGCGCTCAGCAAAAATCCCGTCAAAAAGCGCGGTAATATCGGCTAGCGTCCATCGATCCTGCGTGTCACTCACATTGACCTCGTTTGTCATTGGTTTTGAGACATTATACCTGCACAGTTAACACAAGCTAACGGCTAGCCCCAAAGGCAGTCGCTCCTGCTAATATAGCGGCCTTTCATAGCAAATTTTACCCATTAGGAGTCAACAAGTGGGCGGCTTTACTCAAAACGTTAGATCAGTGTACTGGCCAGAAACCCGAGCCTTAATCTTTTTGGCACTGCCTATTTGTGGTGCCCAGCTGGCTCAGGCGGGGATGAGCGTTGTCGATGTGATGATGACCGGCCGACATAATGCCACGTCCCTTGCCGCCGTATCGGTGGGTTCGAGTCTATGGATGCCGCTCATGCTCTTTATGACCGGCACTTTGATGGGGCTGACGCCCATAGTGGCTCATTTGCTAGGCGGGCAGCGCAATACGGCTATTCGCCCGGCCGTTCACCAGGCGCTGTGGGTCGCGCTATTGCTAGGCGCCGTGGCTGCAGTGCTGCTCTGGTCGGCCGTTATGCCGATATTTATATTAATGAAGGTGCCTCCAGAGGTGGCAAAGGAGTCTGCTGACTACCTTTCAGCCGTCGCTTTTGGCATGCCAGGGATCGCCCTTTTTCAGGCGCTTAGAGCGTTTTCCGATGGCATGAATCATACCCGGCCGGCGCTATGGATCAGTCTGGTCGGGCTTATGGTCAACATTCCTACCAACTACCTCTTGATCTATGGCGGCGATGGCTTGGTTGATCTATTTGGCCCCTGGGTTCCCACTAGTTTGCAACAGTTACCTGCCTTGGGCGCTTTTGGCTGTGGCATTGCGACGGCACTCTCCATGTGGACGATGGCGCTGGCGATGGCCTACTACACGCGCAGAGGAAGTACTTATAAAAGCGTTGCGATTTGGCACAAACTGACACCGCCCCAATGGCTAGGTATACGTGAATTAGTGGTGGTGGGCGTTCCCATCGGCGTGGCCATTTTTGTTGAAGTAACCCTGTTCACGCTGATTGCACTCTTCATTGCCAGCTTTGGTGAGGTCACGGTGGGTGCCCACCAAATAGCGCTAAGTTTCACCTCCATTCTGTTTATGCTGCCCCTGTCGCTTAGTATGGCGCTGACCGTAAGAGTCGGTAACACCCTCGGTCAGCAACGCTTGGCACACGCCCGTAAAGTCGCCTGGAATGGTATTGTTATTAGTGTCATCGTTGCGGCTATTAACAGCGTCCTGCTGTGGGTAAGTGCCGTACCGGTGATTGCACTTTACACCTCCAATAGTGAGATACAGGCGCTAGCGCTCTCGATCATTGCCTTGGCCGTTATTTTCCAACTCTCCGACTCGTTACAGGTCAATTTAGCAGGCGCCTTACGCGGCTATAAAGATACTCGCATTGTGATGGTGATAACGGTGCTCTCGTACTGGATCGTAGGGCTCGGCGGCGGCCACTGGCTGGGCTCCCGTGGTGTGGGTGACATGATTGCTCCACTTGGAGTGCATGGCTACTGGATTGGCTTGATCGCGGGCCTAAGCACTGCGGCCCTACTACTTGGCTGGCGCTTACAGCGAATTAGCATTCGGGGGTGAAAATGGATCGGTGGAGAAACCATTCTCTCGCAATCATCTCAAGCGCACTCCTGGCTGGCTGTGGCGACAATCCCACTGAGCAGCGGTGGCAGAGCTATCATCAACAGCTTGCCAATGACCTTGCCGTGACGGACATCAAACGAACTGATCCCGGTAATATTGGTGAGTTCCCTGAGCGCCCTGATCGGGTTATAGCGATCCCTGAGACTCGGGATAGCCTACTGAATGTATACGCTTTGCGTGAATGCCAAATAACCTCCCTGGTTGCTGCACGCAATAACCAGCTAGGCCGAGTCGCGCCGCCCAGCCAACAGTGGTTATATGAGCGCGCCCTCTGGCAACGGCTCAGCACCTGCTTGAATAGCGAGGTTCCCGATCAGTTAAGCGATGAGGATCGTACCCGCCTAGAGCAATTAACAGTCACTAAAACAGGCCAACTGCCGGCGGTAAGCTGGAACGCTATTTTTGATTCCAGCGAGTGGGTGAAGAGCTTCTCACGAGCAAGCCAACCTTTCTCTAACGTCGATGAAACCGCTATTAAGCAGCAGCTTGACGCCATCGATTATTTACAGCAAATGACCGACCACCAGTTTGACCACAATTGGGTGCAGGACTCTTCAACCCTTGAAAACCATTTAAAAACCCTGCAAGAGCGCCCCCTAACCGCCGAAGTGTTGCGCGCCCTGCTACTCGCCACTCAACGCTTAACAGAAGCAAGCGCGTTGTTAGCTCGGCACAGCGATACCACTCGCTGCCTGACTTATTGGGAGTCGCAGCCGCTTGAGCGTTTAGCAAACACAGCCAGGCAGTGGCTAACAGCGATCAATCGCTTAATCGATGCGCAGCAGGTAGACAAGCCAAAGGCGGTTCAACGCTATCAAGCACGTTGGCTTTCGCTGACAAATAGCCAAGCGCCCTGGCGCCAGTTCCAGCAAGCACTTCTGGAGCACCAAGCGCTACGAGCACAGTTTTCACCTTGTTCACACAATTAAAAAGCGTAGAACCCTTAACCTTATGAGCAACTTGTGCTATTGGTGAGTAATGAAGCAAGATGAATAACGACGCACACCAAACATCTGCTTCACCAACGTGATGACCACGCAGCACAAGGAGGGACACAATGGGCGCATCCCTGTCACCCCGCTCTGCCCAGGTCATCGACCTGGAAACTGTGCGCCAGCGTCAGCAGGCGCAAAAGTGCCTAGTCCGTTTAGCTCCTGAGCTAGATGGTTTAGAGATGGTGTACCAACTCGCTGCGAGTCCAGATGCCTACTATGGCTTGCCTATTCTGGCCTGGGGATTAAAAGAGGACGGTAGCGTCATCGGCTTGGTGCCGTGGATGGAAACCCTGGCAGCCTGCCAAGATTTGAATAGCCAAGAGAATGGCTACTTCATAGGTTATCGTGATCCTGAAACGGAAGAAATTTTTGACACACCACCTGATCACAAATACCACGAGCTCGTCGCGGCGGCTGAATACTTTGATTATGAGGCTTCTGGCGAAGTCACCCTCATTCAGCAAATCCCCGACACTCTGGGCACCCATGCACTGTGCATGAATCATCCCAACTCGCCCTGGCATATGAAACCCGTTTACGGCTGGCGCCTTTACAGCGACGGCAGTCTGGACGCATTGCTTGCCGACGAGAACAAAGCCGCAATGACGCCGATTTTGTTAGGGGATACGTGTTTGTACAGCGCCCACGCCCGCCATCAAACCGTCTACTTTTTCCAGCGCCATATTGCCAACCGTATACTGGAAGAAGATCCAGCTACGCTTGATGCGCTAGCCATGATGGTTGTGGCAAGTGATTAACCGAGCGCCTTAATGCCGCTTTTTGAGCGAGGCCAACATCAATGGGGTGATGCGAGCCTCGCATGGGCGGGTCGGCTATTACAAAGGGCTACGCTAAACGTATAAAGTAGAAGTAGTTACTCTCAGAGGAGGTATCCTGTTCAAGCAGTTCGTGTCCTAAAAATTGACAAAACTTGGGCACGTCTCGTGTGGTGGCTGGGTCAGTGGCAATCACTTTGAGCACTTGGCCTGAGGCCATTTCGCGCACTTTGTTATGCATAAGCATAATCGGCTCTGGGCAATAGAGCCCGGTGGTGTCCAATACTGCGTCAAAGCTGGGTAACGTACCCGTATTATCAGCCATTAATATCCTCGATGTAGGAAACAGTAAGTATGATTAAAGTTATCATCGAACGGCGAATCATGCCCGGTCTTGAAGAAGAGTTTGAGCAAGCAGCGCGGGAGGCAATGCGCGTTTCCCTTGGCGTAAGGGGCTTCATAGGCGGTGAAACACTGGTAGAACTGGGTCACACCGATCGTCGACTGATGATTACCAAATGGCGTGATATCCGCGCCTGGAAAGAGTGGCACTCAAGCGAAGCACGGACGATGGCCATGCAGCGTATTTTACCGCTGTTAACCGAAGATGAAACTATCCGGATTTATGAGCCTGGCTATTAAACAGGCATTGCTGACCCATTAATCTCTTAACCTCACGTGCACCGTTACCTCTTCCCGATCATGGTAGAGGTGACGGCATGATACGCTCGCATGCACACCCGCCTTTTCCAGCGACTCTTCCAACGCCGTTAGACAACGCGTTACCTCATCCCAGCGCTTTTTCATGGGCAACTTAAGGTTGAAGATCGCCTCTTTGCACCATTTACGAATCAGCCATCGCTCCACCATGGCTAGCACTCTCACTGGTTTATCAACAATATCGCACACCAGCCAGTCTAGACGCTGTGGTGGCTCCCAGGTAAAGCCATCCTCTTTGAGATGATCAATCTGCCCAGTCTTCATCAACTGTGATTCCATGGGGCCATTATCAATGGCGTACACGTACATGCCGCGCTGAACCAACTGCCACGTCCAACCTCCTGGGGCGGCCCCTAAGTCAGCTGCTTGCATATGCGGTGCTAGCCGCACATCCCACTCATCCCTAGGAATAAACTCGTGCCACGCCTCTTCCAACTTCAGCGTTGAGCGGCTAGGCGCACGGGAGGGAAAGCGCAGCCGACGAATACCATTAATCAAATCGCTACGGTTGCCTGGGAAGCTCATCGCCAACTGCACTTGATCACCGTCAGTCCAGAAAATATGCAGGCGTCGTGCGCCCGCGCTGCGCCTTAACGCACCACGTTTTTTCAGCATACTTTCCAGCGGCTTGGTAAGCGCCTTAATCAGTCCGGCCAGCGCTTTGCCATCGTTGGTATCCGGTGTTTCATGCCAAATCTCTTCAAAGCTCCAGCGGCTGGCTTTTACCTGCTCCAAGATAGCGGTAAGACGGTCGTCACGTGAAAGAGTGAGCGCAGGCAATGCCGCTAAGCTCTGGCGCGCAAAGATCAGCTTTTTAAACGCTGCTTGGCGGTGTAAATCATTCACTGCTTCCCCATCGACACGCGTTAAGCTTACCCATCCTTCTCCATGAGATGGCTCACAGGCAATACCCTGTAATGCTGCATGATGCAGCAGTTCTGCCAACGCATCACTTTCAAACCCAGGACGGCAGTAAACCAACCATGACGTAGGTACCGTTTCACTCACCACTTCACCTCGATTCCGCCCATCACAAACGGTGTGGGCTACCTAATTAATTGGGGCGCATCATAGCATTTATCCAGCGCTATTTATTTTCTTCCACACAAACAAAAAAACCCAGCCGGATGGCTGGGTTCTTCGTTAAATAAGTGCCTGACGATGACCTACTCTCGCAT
>NZ_JPUA01000024.1:0-32289 GCF_002211105.1 Halomonas campaniensis
CCGTCCCTGCCGCTACGTGGCGCGATGTGCAAATCGTCTTTATCTGCTCGCCGGGCAACCCCACCGGTGCGGTCACGCCCCTTAATGAATTTAAGCAGCTGATTGCCCTCGCCGACGAACACGACTTTATTATCGCCTCGGACGAGTGCTACTCGGAGCTCTACCTCGACGAAGCCGCCCCACCGCCTGGGCTGCTGCAAGCCTGCGCCGAGCTGGGGCGTGATGATTACCGGCGCTGCGTGGTGTTTCACTCGCTCTCCAAACGCTCCAATCTACCGGGGCTGCGCTCGGGCTTTGTGGCGGGGGATGCGGCACTGCTCACGCCGTTTAAGCGCTACCGCACCTACCACGGCTGCGCCATGTCGCTACCGCTGCAGCACGCCTCTATCGCCGCCTGGCAGGATGAGCAGCACGTACGCGCCAACCGCAACGCCTACCGGGAGAAGTTCAGCGCGGTGACCGATGTACTTGCCCCGGTAATGGATTTTCCCGCGCCACAAGCTAGCTTTTACCTATGGCCCGCCGTACCAGGTGGCGACGATATCGCCCTCACCCAGCGGCTATTTGCCGAGCAGCACGTGAGCGTACTGCCTGGCAGCCTAATGGGACGCACGGGTGAAAATGGCGTTAACCCCGGCGCAGGACGTTTGCGCCTAGCGCTGGTGGCTGAATTAGCGCCCACCCTTGAAGCCGCCCAACGAATTCGCCATCTCGTCGAGCGCGGTTAACAACATTCTCTGGCTCAACATTCTCAGGAGGTCGTATGCTGACGCTGTATATCATCGATAACTGCGATACCTGCCGCAAAGCGCGTAAAGCGTTAGATGAGAAAGCACTGCTGTATAAAACCCACGATCTGCACAAAGATGGTCTCTCCGCTGCACTGCTGGAGCATATTTTACATCGCGTACCGCTTGTGGAAGTCATTAACAAGCGCAGCAAAACCTGGCGCGAACTCTCTGATGAAGAGAAAGATTACGACGCCAATTCCGCCCGCCAGCTACTGATGAAATACCCTACGCTGCTTAAGCGACCGCTGCTGGAAAAAGACGATGGCACCATTGTAGTCGGCTACCGCGACGGCGATTACGACAAGCTAAGCGGCTAACGTTACAAGGCCCTAGGCAATCAGGCTCTTTTTTCCAACCTTCACTTCCCAACACGACAGGACAACTTCTTATGCTGAGCTTTGCGCTTGGAATCGGCACCCAAAACACCCAGGGCGACTGGCTGGAGATCTACTACCCGGCGCCACTGCTCAACCCACCCGCAAGCCTAGTGGAAGCCGCTAAGCAGGCCCTGGATGCCCCCCAAGGCAACGCCGCCATCAGCTTTTTACCCGAAGACTGCACCCGCCTGGCTAAAGCGTTAGAAGCCGCGGGGCACTCCGCCCAGGCAGAGCTCGCCGAAGCGCTCTCTGCCAGCCAGCGCCCGCTGGTCGCCATGTTCCTGGAGAGCGACGAAGCGCCACAAACCGCGCCCGAGGTGTATCTAAAACTGCATCTGCTGTCCCACCGACTGGTCAAACCTCACGGCCTTGACCTCACCGGCATGTTTGGCCTGCTGCGCAATATTGCCTGGACCAACGAAGGCGCCATCGATATCGAAGAACTGCCTACACGCCGCCTGAAAGCCCGCATGGCCGGCCGTGCGCTGTCCGTCGACTGTGTCGATAAATTCCCCAAAATGACTGACTACGTGGTACCCACCGGCATCCGTATTGCCGACACCGCCCGCGTACGCCTGGGTGCTTACCTGGGCGAAGGCACGACCGTGATGCACGAAGGCTTCGTCAACTTCAATGCGGGCGCCGAAGGCCCCGGCATGATCGAAGGCCGGATCTCTGCCGGCGTCGTGGTCGGCAAAGGCTCAGACTTGGGCGGCGGTTGCTCCACCATGGGCACCCTCTCCGGCGGCGGCAATATCGTGATCAAAGTGGGCGAAGGCTGCCTGATCGGCGCCAACGCGGGCATCGGCATTCCCCTGGGTGATCGCTGCACGGTGGAAGCAGGGCTCTACATCACTGCAGGCTCCAAAGTCGCGCTGCTGGATGATCAAGGCCAAGTGGTGAAGACCGTCGCTGCACGCGAACTGGCCGGCCAAGACGACCAGCTGTGGCGCCGCAACTCCCAGAGTGGCCGCATTGAGTGCCTGACCAATAAAAGTGCCATCGCCCTGAACGAGGCACTGCATGCCCACAACTGAGCCTGAAGGAGTGTCACCAACGCTCACGCTCGCTTTTGAGCTGCTCAGCCGGGCCTCGGTAACGCCGGACGACGAAGGCTGCCAGGAACTCATGATCGAGCGCTTAGCGGCGCTCGATTTTCATATTGAGCGGCTGCCGTTTGGCGACGTGAAAAATTTCTGGGCGGTGCGCGGCCATCACGGCCCAGTGGTGGCCTTTGCCGGCCACACCGACGTAGTGCCTACCGGCCCCTATACCAACTGGCAGTACCCTCCGTTTGAGCCCTGTATCGATGATGAGGGCATGTTGTGCGGGCGTGGCGCGGCGGACATGAAGGGCAGCCTGGCCTCAATGCTGACCGCCGTTGAGCGCTTTGTGGCCAACCATCCGGATCATGATGGCCGTATTGCCTTTTTGATCACCTCC
The DNA here is from genome assembly GCF_002211105.1 of Halomonas campaniensis. GTDB lineage: Bacteria > Pseudomonadota > Gammaproteobacteria > Pseudomonadales > Halomonadaceae > Vreelandella > Vreelandella campaniensis_A. The sequence continues at coordinate 2,612 of NZ_JPUA01000024.1, forward strand.
GATGAGGAAGGCCCGGCAGTCGACGGCACTCGCGCGGTGGTCGAGCACCTGCGCGAGCGTAATGAGCGCCTCGACTACTGCATTGTCGGCGAACCCTCCTCGACCACTTACCTTGGCGATGCGATCAAAAACGGTCGACGCGGCTCACTGGGCGCTACGCTGCACATTAAAGGTGTGCAGGGTCACGTGGCCTATCCGCATTTAGCGCGCAACCCCATCCACCAGGCGATGCCCGCGCTGGATGCGTTAGTCAACGAGCACTGGGACGCGGGCAATGACTTTTTCCCCGCCACCAGCTTTCAGATTTCCAACCTGCGGGCCGGCACTGGCGCCACCAACGTTATTCCTGGCGATGTGGAAGTGGTGTTTAACTTTCGCTTCTCTACCGAGGTGACCTCTGATGAGCTCAAAGCGCGCACGGAGGCCATTCTAGACCGGCATGGATTGGAGTATCAGGTAGACTGGACGCTCAACGGTGAGCCATTTTTAACCGCAGAAGGCGCGCTGGTTGACGCCGCCATTAAAGGCGTCGAAGCGGTAACCGGCAAGCGCCCGGCGCTCTCCACCAGCGGCGGCACCTCGGATGGCCGCTTTATTGCCACCCTGGGTGCTCAAGTGGTTGAATTGGGCCCGCTCAACGACACTATCCACAAGGTCAATGAGCGCGTTCGCGCCAGCGACCTGGACGACTTAAGCCGGATTTACGAAGCAACGCTGCAAGCGCTGCTCTGCTCCGGCGAGGTAAACCTATGATGGAGCGTTACCCCGATATAGAGATTTACCTGGCCAGCGTATCGCTCGATGCGCTCAATGAGTGGTTAAAAAGTACACTGATCGCACCACCGCTTAGCCCAGCGGGTAAAGGCAAATGGCAAACCCGCGGCCAATACCAGGGCGACTGCGTGCCGGTACTGCTGGTCGATAAAGCCGCTGATGGCTTTGCCAGTCTCTGGTTTGATAGCAACCATACCCCCTGGATGACCGACCAAGAGTGTGCCCAACAGGCCGCGGAAGCGTTGCAAACAGAGGTGCGCTGCTCTCTAGGCGGCTGGCACCCCGGCGATGACCCTGACCGTTTCTGGCAGGTGCTGCCCGGCGGTAAGGAGGGTGCAATAGAGTGGCCCGACTCAGGGCGTTAATCGGGCGCTTTAACGACAACGACCCCGCCAAGGCGGGGTCGTTTGCTATCCAACTAACCATTTAGCTAGCCGTAAGGCTCACTCAATAATACTGACATCGTCGGCCTGCAAACCACGCTCATTTTTTATCACGTGATAACGCACGATTTGGCCTTCTGCCAGCATTCGCGGCCCACGGCCCCGAATGGCCCGGAAGTGTACAAACACGTCTTCGCCATTATCGCGGGTAATAAAACCGTAGCCTTTGTTGGTGTTGAACCACTTCACTTCACCCTCTTCACGGCCATCGTTAGGATCGATGATATCTTCTTCCTCATCATCGTCCAACGGAGCGGCTGCCTGGGGCTGGCGTGATGTTGGCTTGGCATGAGCCACCGGCGCCACCACGATCGAGGGCGCAAAAGCAGCAGACGCTAATGTGCCAATCCACAGAACAATAAAACTACCTATAGCAACGGCAATATAGACACCGCTAACTCCACTGATTGCCAGCTCGGCCATCCACAGCTCGGCGAGGGCACTATCGGTTAAATGAACAATCCCCGCCAGCAAAAGTGGCGTGGGGGCGGCAAGTAATACACTGATTAAGAAACAGCGAAACACAACTTTTGGGTTCATAGAAAAAAAAAGCTCTCTTGTTGTATGGGTAACAGACGAAGGACAATACCGGCACTATCAGGCCCATTCCCAATAGCACTGGCATACTACTACATAAGGTTGCAATGATATCATGACCCACGAATTATCGCCTGCTGACCTGGCTCAACGCCTTGAATCTTTAGAGAGCCGACTCGCCCACCAAGAGCACTGGCTGGACACCCTGGATCAAGCCGTGGTTCAGCAGGAGCGGCGCCTGGACAAACTGGAGCAGCTCAGCGGCCTGATGCGCGAACGCCTACGTGAGCAGCACCAGGCACTTCAGGCAAGCGACCCCCAGGGCGGTCAGCGCCCCGAGGATAATGTGCCGCCCCACTACTGAGCTAACAGAAGCCTTGATCGATAGTCCCCGATGCGACTAATTGATTAGCCGCCAGCCACTAGTTTCCGATAACTTAGTTAGCTGCAACAACGCTCGCAGGATCGCTGCTCTCCAGCCCAAAGGCGTCTGCCACGGCCTGGTAAGTGACTTGACCCGCATGTACGTTCAGGCCCGGCAGGAAGTGCGGGTCGTCTCTTAGCGCCTGCTGCCAGCCTTTATCCGCCAGGGCGAGCACAAAGGGCAGCGTGGCGTTGGTCAGCCCCTGGGTGGACGTACGCGCCACCGCGCCGGGCATATTGGCGACACAGTAGTGCACCACCCCATCGACGATATAGGTCGGCTCGGCGTGGGTGGTGGGCTTGCTGGTTTCAAAACAGCCGCCCTGGTCGATGGCCACATCGACCAGTACACTGCCGGGCTTCATATCGGCCAGCATGCTGCGCGTAATCAATTTTGGCGCTGCGGCGCCGGGCACCAGCACCGCACCAATGATCATATCCGACTCGCGGGTGGCCGTTTCCAGGGCGTCTGCGGTGGAGTAAACCGTTTTGATGCGGCCCTGATAGCGGTCATCCAGCACTTCCAATCGCGCTATCGACTTATCCAGAATAGTGACCTCTGCGCCTAACCCCAACGCCATACGGGCAGCGTTTTCGCCCACCACACCGCCACCAATCACGGTAACCTTACCCGGCGCCACGCCCGGCACACCGGGCAACAGCACACCTGCACCGCCCTGAGCCTTCTCCAGGCTATGAGCCCCTGCTTGCACCGCCATTCGCCCGGCTACGGTGCTCATAGGGGCCAGAAGCGGTAAGCCGCCGCGGGCATCGGTAATGGTTTCATAGGCGATACAGGTTGTGTGGGGACATTTAGTCTGAGAAACCTGGGTTAATGTGAGTTGATGCGAGTTGATGTGCGCTCAAAGCAGCAATGGCGGGGCTTGTGGGCATTTGCGGCGCGCTGAAACGAGCACCGCTATGATTTGCGAAATTTTGGCGAAGCAAGCGGTAACGCCAATTCGCGACAGATGAAGTGATAAACGCCTAGCAGGGATTAAACGGCGTTTAAAAAATGGTTAAACGCCCCGCCGTCTCTTCGCTATTTTATACGCTGCGCGGGCAGAAGTAACGATGGCGCGAAGCTCCTCCTCTTCAAACAGCAACATCTCCACAGGGTCGTCGTTCGTAGCGGCTCTCAGTATATTGACGCTTCTTTCGAGCACCGCTTCTCGCATACCAAGATCGTCTGGCACCAGCTCATAAAGCGGGCCTACAAGCCTTGCATAGATCGTATTTGGGATCGGCGAAGGCTGCTCCTGCTCGCTTGCAGCCCGCTCCACGTCTGCTTTATGCGCATATGCAAAGTATGCGTCCAGCTCCTCAACTCGCACTGGCTCCTTGTCAGCTGCTCTACCGTACTCAACGACCATTGGCCCTTCACCGGTTGCCAGCCACTCCAACGAAATGCCCGCCGCACTGGCCATTTTTATTAGCCTTGAACGAGACGGGTCAGACTCTCCGCGCCTCCACTTGCTCAACACAGACGTGGATACACCTGCTATTTCAGCCATTTTTGTGGATCCACCAACCCTGTTTATGGCAATGGCAACCCTCTCACCGAAAGCGTCAACCTTCTCGGCCTGAACATTGACCTGATCGTTAGCAGAAGTTTGACGCGTCATAGTTACACCCAAGTAATTGATCCCATTATCTTCTTTGACTTATTGCCACGTTTTTACAGCCATGCCTAACGTTGACCTCCATTAACGTGGTTGACGTATCCACGTTCGTGGCGATATATTGATTCATGTAGTAACCCAATAGCAGCAAAGAGCCTTATGACATGAATGAAAAAAGCGCATCAAAAAAAGCCAGTCCCAAAGACTGGCATCGCGCCGACATCGTCGCCGCTGTCCGCAAAGCTGGCTGGTCATTACGAAAGCTCGCCAAGCATCACGGTTATGCCTGCGCCACCCAACTGACCGTAGCGCTTGATCGGCCTTGGCCAAAAGGCGAGCGGTTGATCGCCGAAGCAATCGGCACCGACGCCCAGACCATCTGGCCGAGTCGTTACGCGGACAAGGATACCACTGGTTCCAATAAACGGAACTGTCAGCAGGGGAACAGAAAAGCAGCATAGGTCGAACTCCAGTCATGTGCCACTTAGCGTAAGCCGCCGCTAATACAGCGACTAGATGCAAATTGGCGCCACGTTTGTAGCTACTGAACAAGGACACACTTCCAATGACCCGTAAACGCTGGAAGCCGGTTCAACCCCACAGCTTGGAACACGCCACACGGCTGTGTGCCGACTACGCGCTGCATAAGCACAACCGCAGCGTGGCCCAGGTGGCCGACCTGGTCGGGGTGAGTGAATGGACGGTTTACAAATGGATTGCTGATGGCTGTATCCCTACCCGCCGCATTCGCCCGTTTGAGTTTGCGTGCGACGCCACCTTTATCACCCAGTGGATCGCCGGTAGTGCGCAGAAGTTAGTGATCGATATTCCAGCGGGAAAGAAGTGCAGCCAGAACGACTTAATGGATTTGCAAAATTGTTTAAACAAAGCGGTTGAATACCTCAGCCACTTCTACCGCGAACAGCGCGATGTAGACGGCACATTAGAGGGTGTTACCCAGGCGATTAAGCAACTCGCTAGCCACCGCGAAAACGTGCGCAAAGCCAACGCGCCAGAACTTGAACTGTTTGAAGGGGCATAACCGATGAGCGAATTAAAGCCGCAAGACAGCGTATTAGAGCAAATTCGCGCACTTATTGATTCGGCGCTGAAAGAGGGTAAGTGCGTGCAGCAACTCATGGACGAAGTGACTGAGTTGCTGCGCGACTTATCCAGCGATCCGCAAATGGTAACAACCGAGGTGGCCGCTCGTCAGGCTTGGTTAGCTTCCAGCCAAACCTTTAGCGCGGCCCATACCTTAAGCGGATTCATTGTTGCCTATGGCTGCGCCCTTAAGAGCGAGGGGAAGTGATGTTATCTAACTTCTCCAGCGCCTTAACTGCGCGCAGCTTAATCAAGCTGTCCTGCTTTGCGTCCTCCTTCGTGGTTACCAGGGCGTTTCGCAATGACTCTAGTGAGAGCGCTTCGCCTTTAGATAAGAGCTTCTCTACATGCTCGCCTACTGTGCCGTGCCAGAGCGCCTCGGCCGCATCAGAAAACGTGTTTTTTCTTCCATCTAAAAAATCATCAATATCGTCTTTCATGGGCGTTCCTCTAAGGATGGATTGGGTTTGGGTTGCACCTCTCAATCTACCGCAGAGTGCAACGCCCGCCTATTCAAGGGGTGCCGCTCATGAGTGATTGGTACTCCGCTAAAGAGCTGGCGGGCTTACCGGGGATGCCTGACACGCACAGCGCGGTTGTCCGACGTGCTAAGCGTGATGGCTGGCAAGAGCGCAAGCGTACCGGTAAAGGTGGTGGTAAAGAGTACTCACTGAACTCGCTACCACTAGAAACCCAAACCGCACTCCTGAAGCAGCAGGCTCCAGCACCTGTAACGCGCCCAAAATCCATCGCTGCCACGGTCGACCGCGAGTCGCTATGGGACGCCTACGAGCGCAAGCCCCAAAGCGTGAAAGATGAAGCGGCCCGCCGTTTACAAGCCCTTCAAGCGGTGGAGCGCTTGGTGGATAACGGCGCGGGCAAAGTCACTGCCGTTGACCAGGTCGCCGCCGTGTATGGCGAAAGCCGCGCCACGCTTTACCGCTGGCAAGGGTTCGTGAAAGGCGCTGACACCAGCGATTGGCTAGCCCTGTTAGCCCCTGGTTACCAAGGCCGCACCGCCACCGCTGAATGGGACGTAGCTGCATGGGAGTTTTTTAAATCCATGTTCCTGCGCTATGAAGGCCCCACAGAAGCGGTTTGCTACGACCTGCTGCAAGAAGCGGCGGCGAAACACGGCTGGAAAGTGCCCAGCCTGCGCACCGTTAATCGCAGGGTGAAAGAGATCCCGCTCACCGTGCGAGTACTCGCCCGCGAAGGCGAGTACGCCATGATGCGCCTCTACCCCAGCCAGCAGCGCACCGTGCGCGACCTGCACGCCCTCTACTGGATCAACGGCGACGGCTACCAGCACAACGTCTTTGTGAAGTTTCCCGACGGCAGCATCGGACGGCCCAAAACGTGGTTCTTCCAGGACATCTACAGCCGCCGGATTGTCGGTTACCGCACCGACCGCACCGAACACACCGATGTGATCCGCCTCGCCCTGGGCGATGTGATCGAGCGTTACGGCATCCCCGAACACTGCACGATCGACAACACTCGCGCAGCGGCCAACAAATGGATGACCGGCGGCGTTAAGAACCGCTACCGCTTCAAGATCAAAGAAGAAGACCCCATGGGCCTGATGCCCCAGCTGGGTATTCAAGTGCACTGGACAACCGTGCACAACGGTCGTGGCCACGGCCAAGCCAAGCCCATCGAACGCGCCTTTGGCGTGGGTGGCCTGGGTGAATACGTCGACAAGCACCCGAAGTTCAGCGGCGCCTATACCGGTGAAAACCCCATGGCCAAGCCGGAGAACTACGCCGAAACCGCCGTTGATTGGGAAGTGTTCGCCGAAGTACTCGCCGACCGTATCCGCGCCTGGAACGCCAAAACCGGCAGACGCAGCGAAGCCTGCGGCGGGCAGCTCAGCTACGCCCAAGCGTTCGACGACAGCTACCAGCGCAACACCCACCGCATCCGCCGTGCCACGGCTGCCCAGCGTCGCATGTGGCTGCTGGCTGCCGAGTCGGTACTGGTGCAGCGCGATAGCAGCATGTCGTTAAGCGTTGGTAGTGGGCCCCAAGGCAAAAACCGCTACGGCGCCGACTGCCTTATCAACTACATCGGCAAGCGTGTCGTTGTGCGGTTCGACCCCGACCAGCTTCATGAGCAAGTGCATGTGTACCAGAACGATGGCCGCTACATCGGCACTGCCGACTGTATCCACGCCGCCGGTTTTGGCGACACCAGCAAAGGCCGCGAATGGCGCAGGCTGCACACCCAACGCCTCAAGGCAGGCAAACAGGCCAAACAAGCCGAGGTCGCGCAGAGCGCATTGGAAGCGGCGCAGTACCTACCCACGCCCGAGCCAGAAGATCACACGCCCATCCAGAGCGATGTGACGCGCGGCAGCTTCGGCGAGCGCAAGCGGGTGGTAGGCAGTGATGTGGTGGAAAGCGATGACGAAGACGCCGCAGAAACCTACGGCTTTCACGAACACATCGTTAGCCAACACGCAAAGTGGAAAAAGCAGCAGCTATAAAAAAGGCCCTGCGGAGGTGCAACTCCACAGGGCCCACACAACGCCCCAAAGGGGCTTATCAAAAAGCAACTGGAGTATAACAGATGAGCAACAACGTAGCCGAATTCAAACAACGTAACGACGAACTCGCCGAGCAAGTCGCCGCCACCATGAAAGCCGAAGGGCTTTCGCAGGCCGCCGCCGCGCAGCTGATCGGCGTGCATAAAACCCGCTTTAACCAGTGGTTAAAAGGCAGTTATCGCGGTGATAACAGCCAGGTGGAAAGCGCTGCCAACCGCTGGCTGGAAAGCCGCCGCCAGAACGAAAGCCTCAACGCCAGCCTACCCGCTGCCCCTGAGTGGGTAGAAACCCCCAGCGCCCGCGCCGTTATTTCAGCGCTTGGCTTTGCCCAAATGGCCGCCACCATTTCCGTTATCTACGGCGGCGCAGGCGTGGGCAAAACCGAAGCGGTGGGCCAGTACTGCCAGCAGTCACCCAACGTGTGGGTAGCCACCGCCACGCCCGCCACCTCAGCGCCTGGCCCGATCCTGACCCGCATCGCGCAGGTGCTTGGCATTCGTGCCACCGGCGCCGTGCACATGGTCGAGACCAACATCATCGAACGCCTGCGCGATAGCAAAGGCCTGCTGGTGATCGACGAAGCCCAGCACCTCAACCCCCGCGCCCTTGATCAGATCCGCCAGATCGCCGAAGGCGCGGGCATCGGCCTTGCGCTTGTGGGCAACGAGATCGTCTACACCCAGCTCACCGGCGGCAACCGCAGCATTGGCTTTGCCCAGCTGTTCAGCCGGGTGGCCAAGCGCGTGCGCCTATCACGCCCCAAGGCAGGCGACATTGACGCGCTACTGGATGCCTGGGCGATTAGCGACATGGCATCACGCACGCTAGGCCACGACATCGGCAAGCGCCCTGGTGCCTTGCGCGGCCTTAGCCAAACACTGCGCCTCGCCAGCCTGTTTGCCAGCGGCCAGCCCAGCGTGACGCACATTCGAGCAGCCTGGAAAGATCTAGGCGGTGATGTATGAGCACCCGCACTCCTTACAAGCGCCAGGGCGACGATATGGATCTGCCCACCGGGAAGACCTGCGCTGACTGCGTCCATTGCCGCCGCTGTACGCAAATTTTCGGACATATCCCTGCTGACGAAGTTTGCGACTTCAGCCCGTCGCGCTTTCGTGAAGCGATTCCCGCAAAGAGAGGTGATGAGGCATGACCACTTACACCGACGAATACCTGGAGTGCTACGCCAACCGCTATGTCGCGCTGTACCTCAAAGGCCACGGCATCACGTTGCCGCAATACCTGGCCGCGCCCGATCGCTACGAACACCTGGCGTTTGCGCCGCTGCCGCTGCTACCCGCTCAGCACAACGTCGTGTTGCGCCTATGGCACGCCTGGGACACCGGCCTTGCAGAGCACGCCGAAGAGGCAAGCGACTACGACGACATCAAGGCGCAATCCACCGCCTGGGACTGGCGCGACCTGCTCGATCAGTGGCGCGACGAAGTGGCTCAGTCTGAACGCGACATGTGCGAATTGAGCCAGCGCAACGGCGCTTATGTCGAGCCCATGCGCCACCACCGCCACAACCGGGGCAATGCCCGCTGCACCTCTAACTTCGCCCGCAAGCAAGCGCGCAAAGGAGCCTGACATGAGCATAAACACCGCCAACCCGATTATGCGCCTGATCGACACCGACGAGATCGGCGACGCCAACGTCAGCCAGCTTTTACACGACATGGGCGCCGACAGCGCTGAGCAAGTCGCGGTGGCCATCACTCGCAGCCACCAGTTTCAGCCGTTCGCCGCGTTTGTCTGCCTGCACGGCCCGCATACCCAGCGCTACCTGGACGCCATTAACAACGTCACACGCGATATCAAACTCGATCAACGTTTTGGAGTAACCAAATGAACACCCCCGCAACCGATACCCAGCAGGTACCCAAAGGCTTCCGCATGGACGCCAAAGGCCGATTGATTCCCGAGTCACAGATCAAGCCGATCGACCAGGTGCGCGATGAACTCGTGCTCTCGATTGTCGACCGCGCCTGTGAGCTGCGCGACCAGCTACGCGACTTCAAGGCCGATGTGTTTAGCGAGATCGCCGCCTTGGTCGAGACATCCGCCCAGGAGTACGACGTTCAGATCGGCGGCAAGAAAGGCAACGTGCAGCTGGTGTCGTTCTGTGGCCGCTACAAGGTGCAGCGCGCTATCTCCGAAACCATCACCTTTGATGAGCGACTGCAAGCGGCCAGAGGCCTGATCGAATACTGCCTGGAAGACTGGACAGCGGACGCCCGCCCAGAGGTGGCCACCATCGTTCAAGACGCCTTCCGCGTCGATACAGCGGGCAACATCCGCACCGGCCAAGTGCTAGGTCTGCGCCGCCTGAACATCCAGGACAAGCGCTGGCTGAAAGCCATGGACGCCATCAGTGACGCGGTGCAGGTGACGGGCTCCAAGAGCTACATCCGCATCTATGAGCGCATTGGCAGTACCGACCAATACCAGCCCATCAGCCTAGATATCGCGGGGGTGTGAGGTGACCAGCTCAAATCTAAAGCCAGGTGATGAAGTCTCCTATGTCTTTTCTCGCCGATCAGGTAGCTCGGTTCATATCTCTTCCCGCACAGGCGTTTTAGTTGAGGTAAGCGGTGGGCTTTCGATTGTTAAGGCGCGCAACGGAAGAAAAGTAGCTGTACGCACTAACAGCCTGCGCCCGACTGACCAGCCTAACGCTATTACTGAGTCTCTAAACGAAGCGATCAAAGGAGCCTAACCATGCCCAGCAAATGCGCGTTTTTCTACCAGCTCCAGGAGCGCGGCATCAGTGCCGCACAAGCCAAACAGTGGCTAAAGCAGAACCCGCCGCCGCGTAACTGGAAGCACAGCGCCTGGCGCTGGGCTAGCGAGAACATGACCGATGAGGTGACCCAATGAGCACCGTATTGAATGCGTCCTCCATCAGCGTCAGCCCTGCGATCGGCGGTTTTGTTGGCACGTTGCGCGGCAAGCGTGCCACGGGTACCACCCACCGCGACGCAGCCCTAAACGTAGCGCGCAAGGTGTACGGCCCAAAGGTCAACGTCGTTAACGACTACCTGCGCCACTCCGATGTAGCGGCGGGCATGCAGTACCGCTACCACATCACCTACCGCGCTAACCGAGGTGCCGCATGAACAAGCAACCAAAGGTCGACATAAAGAGCGTGATCACGCTCGGCATTGATGAGAAGGGAATCACCACCGTCTGTGCCTCAAGCATTTCCCGCACTGAAGACCAAAGCCCAGAGGCAAAGCGCCTTCACCATCTGGCGGTTGTCGGCATGCAGGCAATAGTCAAGGAAGTCGAGCGGTTAGATATAGCTAAGAGATCAACCGTCCATTAAGCGAAACGCCCCCACGTGGGGCGTCTGCTGGGCGTGGTGGCCCAGCACTGATGAGCAGCCGGAGACTAGCTATGGCCAAGGGACAACGATCACAGATCGCGATGACCGATCTCGGCCCAGAGAAGCTATGCACGAAGTGCGATGAATGGTGGCCGGACGATAGCGAGTTTTTTTACCTGACTCATGGCGTGACCATCCAGCCGTGTAAGGCCTGCTACGAGCAGTTGCCATCCGTTATTCGTAAGCGTGATAAACAGCGCAAGCAAAAGAAACCTGCTGGGCGTCGTGGCCCGGCACTGATGAGTAGTCAAGAGGTGAACAATGGATAAGTGGAAAGAGATAAAAGAGCGGTTAAAGCATCTGGGCGGCAGAGTTGATCTGCTGGCGGATGGGCACACGCTGTCGCTGACCAAGGCGCATGACGGTAAGAAGATTTTCGTTATGGTCTACGTGGACGGCATCGTGGACTTCGAATGGACAAAAACCGAGGACGGTAAGCCACTGCATCCCCAAGGGCGCTTCTGGCGGCCAATGAAGCGGGCAGCCTATCGCAAAAAGGACTATGCGGCATTGAAGCGTGGGTGGGGCAAGAAGGAAGCCGATCGCATGGTAACGCCGCGTGTGGTCGGTGTTGTGCCTAATTTTGGTACCGAAGGCGCCGCAGTGGCTCACCTCAAAAAGCACTTTCCTGACCTTGAGATCAAGGTTGATGAGGTGGCCGATGGCTTTTGAACGCACCCCTTTCAAGCCAGAGGGCGAAGCGTGGACAGAAGCCTTCGCCATGCTGTGCGGCATGTGTAAGCACTTGGATGCATGCCAGATCATCGAAGGCATGATCGAAATGAAGAGCGGCACGCCGTGGCCCCAGGGTGGCTGGGTCACCGACCCCGGCGCGGGCATTACCTGCCTCAGCTACGAGCCTAAGCCGGTGCGCATCCTGGAAGGCCAGGAACTGGAAGAAGCCCTGAACAACGCAGTACCTATGTGCGGTGGCTGTGCGGCTCGCCGTGGTAGCGATGCATCAAAGAGCCTGCACACCCAGCGCGACTTCAACGCCGCTGTGAAGCGCCAAGGTGTGTTTGCCTGCCACGAGGGCGATAACCACGGCAAGCCGTGTGGCGGCTGGTGTAACGCGGTACGCCGCCAGATGAACGGAGCCAAGCCATGATCAGCAAAGGCAAGCTGGCCCAGATCCACATCGCCAAGCAGCAGCTAGGGCTGAGTGATGACGAATACCGCGCCATTCTCGCCCGCACGGCAGGCGTGAGCAGCTCGAAAGATCTCGATAACCGCACCGTGGGCGGTGTGCTGCACGAGTTCCGCCGCCTGGGGTTTCAGCCCAAAGCGCCCAAGCGGGCGGGCCGGTTGCCCAACACCTTCAACAAGCACGAGCAGATGGCCAAGATCGAAGCGCAGCTGACCGATATGGGCCTTAGCTGGGAATATGCCGGAGCGATCGCCAAGCGCCAAACCGGCATTGAGCGCATCGACTGGCTGCGCACGGAAGCGCAGTTCAAGGGCGTGATTGCCGCCCTCGATGTCGAGCACCAAAAGCGTGACCTGATCGCCTACGTGGATGAGTGCCTAGAAGCGCTGAACCAAAGCCGTGAAGAACTGGCCGCACGCTACAACCTGCCCAACGGCTGGGAGCGCAACCTGGCCATGCTGAAAAAGCTGGCCGAAGTACTGCCCGAACCAGCGCGCTACGTTCAGACCTTCGACCCCAGCTGTTAAGCAGCGATTAACCCACGATTAAACGCCGGAGAAACTATGGAAACTCGCTGCCCCTGCTGCCACACCACCTTCACGCTAGAGCACGCCATGGAAGACGAATCCCTGCGCGAAATGATGGCCATCCTGGCAGACCTGCCCCGTGAAGTGTCGCGCCCGCTGGTCGCCTACATCGGCCTGTTCCGGGGCAAGACCCGCGCCATGGCCTATGAACGCCAACTGCGCATCATGCGCGAGGCGCTAGCCCTGGCCACCGACACCCTGGTAGTGGGCGCGGCACTCTCCGACACCGTCGAAGCCATCCGCACCAAGCGCGACACCGGCGAAGACACACGCCCGCTGCGCAATCACAACTACCTCAAGCGCGTGGTTGAAACCCTAGGCGCACGGGCAGTGGCTGTTCAAGCCATAGCGTTTCATGAAGGTGAAAGTGCGCAGCGTCCAAAAAGCAAGATGGCTTTAGGGCTGAGCAAACTAGGAGCGCGTCAATGAGTCAGTATCCACAGTGGTTCTACCGCTCTATCTCTGATGGCCTCAAGGCACTCTGGGTGTTGCGCCTGCCCTTTACGCCTAGCGAAGAATTGATTGATAAAACAGAGGATATCTGGGTTCAGTCGATATGGTCTGCCAACATTGGTTGGGATCAAGGGCTTGATGCTATTCGCATACATAAGGCCTTTCTGAGGCTGACACGGGAAGCGAAGGAATGGCCGGCACCTCGCCAACTACTTGAGCGGCTGCCAGATCGTCCACCGCGCCCACGCCTTCCTAAGCCACCTATGAGCGAAGCACAGCGCAAAGCCAATCGCGAAAGATTAAGAACCATGATCGCCGAACTAGGCCTGCACTCAACGCGAGGAGACCACCGTGAATAGGCACGATGACGATACGCTGGATATGGGGTTCGACGTTCCTGACGACGCTTTGGAGCACCTCGACCCGGAGATCCTCAAGAAATGGCCTCAAAGCCTAGCGGATATGCTGAGCGTTGTTGAAGAGGCATTGATGAAGGCAGGAGAAGACCGCCACTGTGCCCGCCGACACGCTTTTACCATGGTGCGGGCCATCTCCAAGTTTGCAGGCGGTCGTAGCCTATACGTGGCCCAGGGCAAGCACTTAGAGCGAGCGCTGCGCGACCGCGCCCTGTGGGAACTGCACAACGGCCACAACGTTGAAGAGCTGGCGGAGCGTGCAGGCATTACCGTGGTGCAGGTCTATAACATCATCGCTGAGCAGCGCAAGCTAGCGCACTCCCGGCATCAATCCGATCTGTTCAACGAACCCGCGAACGGCTAAGCTAGCTTCAAAATAAGGGGAACTTCATGAAAGTAGCGCTAATTACCACTATCATCTGCACCACAATGCTTGCGGGATGTAATCTGTTCGAGTCAGAAGAAGACAAGGCCAAAAAAGCTGTAGCCGAGCGATTAAGAGATCCAAGCTCAGCCCAGTTTAGAAATGTGAAAGGTGGTGAAAAACGAGGAATGTATAACGTATGTGGTGAGGTGAACGGGAAAAATTCTTATGGCGCCTATGCTGGATACGAGCGCTTCGTCGCTAGTAATGGAGGTAAGGCTATTTATCTTGAATCAGAATGGCCAACTTTTGAAGTTAGATGGATTACCGATTGCCCGTAATGACCGATAAGTTCAATCCAACCAAAACAAACCCGCCCCGGCGGGTTGTTTGCTGTCTAGCCCCTGAAAAATCCCTAAAACGCTTTATTCCCAGCGCCCCGCGTTAACTCCCTATCCTGAACCTCACTGCACTGTGCTTTTGCTCACCCCGCACGCAATGAGGCTACCTCGTGAACCTATCATCACTTTTTCAGAAGCTGCTCAACAAACTCCACATTGGCCCCAAACTACTCGATAAACTGCGCATTGGCCCCTGGCTGATCCTCGCTATTCTCACCACCATTGGCGTTGGCTGGTTCTACCCACACCAGTTGGGCGTGCTGCTCTGGTCGCTGACAAAGCTCTGCTGGGGTGCTTACCTGGGCTACTGGATCGACCGCTCGATATTCCCCTACGCCCGCCCCGGCAATCTCTTAGGGCTGCCCGCGAGTTCCCTTGGGCTGTTCATGCTTCGTCGCGCCATCATCATTGCCGCTGCTGTATTGGCCCTTGGCCTAGGAGTCTGACATGGGCGCCGATACCGCCGCTGAACTGCTGGCAGAGGGCGAGCGCCTTGTTGCTGAGATCGACTCCCTTGCCGCTGGCCCTAAGCGTTTAGCCGCCTACCTGCGCCTGCAAGATGTGGTCGAGCGTGCGGAATCGGCGCTCCAGGAGGAACGGTCATGAAGAACGATTTTAAAGCCTACCTGCGCACCAACTGCATCTGGATCGCAATGAGTCTGGTGCTGGCCACACTGCTAGTTCTCGAATCCTGCCAGCCAGCACACGCCCAGATCCCAAGCGCCGCAAACGGCTACCAGCGCGAGCTAACCCGCATCGTGCAACAGGAATGGGGCATGAATGGCCGTGTGGCTGTACATGCCGCACAGATCCACCAGGAGAGTGGCTGGCGTTCCAACGTCAACAGCCCTGTGGGTGCGCAAGGGCTCAGCCAGTTCATGCCCAGCACCTCAAAGTGGATTGCGGAGATCTACCCCGACCTGGGCAGTGCCGCGCCGTATTCCCCCACCTGGGCCATGCGTGCTCAGGCCCGTTATAACAAGTGGCATTGGCAGCGGCTGGCTAATACTGCTGACGAATGCCAGCACTGGGCCATGGTGCTCAGCGCCTACAACGGCGGCCTGGGGTGGGTGAACCGAGATAGACGCTTAGCGACCGCCGCCGGGGATAACCCCGGCGTTTGGTTTGGCAGCGTTGAGCGGTACACCAACCGCGCAGGCTGGGCCCTGCGGGAAAACCGCCACTACGTGCGTCACATTCTGCTTGATCTCACACCCCGCTATGCGCGGGCAGGCTGGCAAGGGGGTGAACCATGCTGACCAAGGTCGGGCTGATCATAGTGGGTGTGCTGGTGATTGCCGTGATCATGCAATACCAGTACACCAGCCATTTAAAAGAGATGGTAGCCATCGAGCGCCAAGCCGCTGAAAACGCCCGGCAGCGCACCCAAGAGGCGCGTCAACAGACGTTAGAGGCATTGGGTGAGCTGGAGACAGCCGAGCGCCGCCGTCGCCTCGCCGAAGCCGATATTAAAGCGCTTCAAGAAGAACTGGCCGAGCAGGCCGAAGACTACAACATCCTGCGCCAGCGCATCCAGCGCTCACCAGCCAGCGACGACGGCCCCGTGGCCCCGGTGCTGCGCTCAACGTTGGAGTCGCTGCCATGAGCCTAAGAACCATCGTGATCCTAGGCGTTGGGGCAGCGCTGTCCGCCTGCGGCAGCACACCGCCCGAACCACCACCGCCACCGCCTTCTATCAACGTTTACAGCTGTGCCACGCCAGCGGGCATGACAGAGCGCGAAGACTCGCCGCTGGTGCCTGCTGGCGACTACACACAGCAGGACGTGGCGCTCTACATCACCGCGCTACACCAATGGGGAACGCGGGGTTGGCTCAAAGTAGCCCGCGCCCGCGAACACGCCGATAAGTGCGCAAAAAGCGCCGACGACGATGACAACGACTAAGGGGGACATCGTGGAACCGATTAACTGGTCTGCCGCGAAGGTGGCATTTGACGTAATACAAGCGATCTTCACCGGCGCGGTGGCGGTGTACGTGTACTTGATCAACAAGCATCGCGCTAGCCAAACCGCCATCAAAACGACCAACAAGCGCATCGATAGCGTCGAGAAAAAAGTCGACAGCCTAGAGCACCAACTCGAACGCCTGCCCAATCACGAAGACCTAAACAAGCTACAAGAGCAGATGACGCAAACCAATCTGCTGCTAGCTGAAATCAGTGCCAGTCAAAAGGCCATGGCGCGCCAGGTGAACCGTATGGATGACTACTTAATGAATAATCAGCCGCGAGGGGGTCACTGATGGACTACAACGACTTTCAAACAGGAGGCCGCCGCCTGTGCATTCTGCGCATTCTGGCGCGTCGTAATCAGTTCACCACCAATGAGTACTCACTCAACGATGAGCTGAAAGGCGCCTATGGTCATATCGTCAGTTCCGATCGGCTGCACAACGACCTGGCCTGGCTGGATGAACAAGATCTTGTGATTCTCCAACGCCCTCGTGCAGGCTGGATTTTGACCCTAACAGCCCGTGGTAGTGATGTGGCTAACGGCTTGGCAGAAGTGCCGGGTGTTGAAAAACCGCGCCCAGGAGCATAAGGCCATGGCCCCACGCAATAAGGTGTTTAGCCTGCCTCAAGAGGTGCGCGAAGAGCTGAACGAAAAGCTCGTAAGCTCAGGCTTCCAGGGCTATGAAGGGCTTGCCGCCTGGCTAACCGATAGGGGCTTTCAAGTCTCGCGTAGTTCTGTTCAGCGCTATGGTCAGGATCTTCAAGAAGAGTTCGAGGAGGCCATGGGCAGCGTGCGCCGTACTACCGAAATGGCCAAGGCCATGGCCGATGCGGTGGAAGACGACGAAGGCAACCTGATCGACGCCACGGCGCGGATCGTTCAAGAGCAGCTGCTACGGGTATCGCTTGAGCTAAGGAAGGCGGAGTCAAACCCGGAAGACATTACTCATAACCTGGGCAAGATATCAAAAGCCCTGTCGAGCTTAGGGCGCGTCTCCATCGCCCAGAAGAAACACGCCAGGGAGATCCGTACCGAAGTGCTTCAAGAAGCGGCCAACCGCGTAGATGCGGCTGCACAAGCAAAAGGCCTTAGCGCGGAAGATGCTAAGTTCTGGCGCGAGCAAGTGCTGATGGGGATGTAATCAATGACCATGCCAGCACCGCTCCCAGATACTCAACGGGTAGTTGATTGGGATGAGCTACCGGAGCGCGCCCGACAGATTCCCACGAACTTTAATCCACTCGCTGAAGGTGTGCTTATGTCACATCAAAGCGACTGGATTCGCATGCAGCAAGGGCTAGATATTGCAGTTTGCGAGAAAGGTCGCCGCACCGGCATTACCTTTGCCCAGGCGTTAACCGACACGATCACGGCGGCCTCTTCAA
Source organism: Halomonas campaniensis (assembly GCF_002211105.1). GTDB lineage: Bacteria > Pseudomonadota > Gammaproteobacteria > Pseudomonadales > Halomonadaceae > Vreelandella > Vreelandella campaniensis_A. Next base: position 20,178 of record NZ_JPUA01000024.1, read on the forward strand.
AAGAAGCAGGTGGCGACAATATTTTTTACATCGCCGATACCAGGGAAAAAGGCCTGGAATACATTGGCTATGCTGGGAAGTTCGCAACGATCATTGCGCGTGGCCAAGCCACCATGATCGAACAACACATCTTTGAAGACCAACTGCCCGATGGTGGCAGCCGACAAATACAGGCCTTTCGAGTGCGTTTCGCCAGTGGCTTTCGCATCACTGTACTGTCCTCACGTCCTGAGAATATCCACGGCTTGCAGGGCAAGGTGAGAATCGACGAAGCGGCGCTACATAAAAATGTCTCTCACTTGCTTGAATCCGCCACGGCGCTCCTCATCTGGGGTGGCAGCATCGTCATTTGGTCAACACACCGTGGGAAGAAAAACGCGTTCTATCAGCTGGTAGAAGACGTGCGTGCAGGCCGTTATGGAAAGAACGCTAAGGCTACCCGCATCTCATTCGATGATGCCGTCACGAATGGTCTCTATGAGCGGGTTTGCGTTATGCGAGGCATAGAGCCAACGCTGGAAGGAAAGCGAGACTGGTATGAAGCCATTCGCTCTGCTTATGGCCCACGCAAAGCCGCCATGCGAGAAGAGCTAGACGTTATCCCACGTGACGGTGAAGGGTCAGCAATCCCGTCTGTTTGGATTGAGCAGGCCATGCCTGAAGTGCGGCCCGTGCTGCGTATCGTCTTTGATGACGACTTCCCAAAACGCAGTGAACGTGACCGTGAGGCTTGGTGCGATAAGTGGATAGCCGCCAATCTGGCGCCGGTACTGAGTGAAGCGATGAACCGTTTCACTGGGCGCTGGGCAATAGGAATGGACTTTGCGCGCCACCGCCACTTTTCGGTGATCACGCCTGCCAAGGTTAACCAGGAACTGAGCCGACACGCCCCGTTTCTGATCGAACTCGCCAACGCCCCCACCCGCCAGCAAGAGCAAATACTCTGGTTCATGCTGGATAAGCTTACTAACTGGACGTTTGCAGGCGACGCCACAGGCCCAGGCCAAACGCTGATGGAGTACACCGGCGACCGATATGGGCGTGCAGAACTCAATCCCGACAACGGCTCCTATTCAGGTGGCCCAGTGCATGAAGTCTCACTGTCGCGTAAGTGGTACGGCGAGTGGATGAGCAAATACATCTCGTTGTTCGAAGACGGCTTTATCACTATGCCCAGGGATGCCTCGTTAGAGGATGACCACCGCGCTGTTGAGTACGTCGATGGCATACCGATGGTGCCGCGTATTGAGCGTAAAGACCTAAAAGACGCCGACCTGGTACGCCACGGTGATGGTGCAATCGCTGGTGCGCTGATGAACTTTGCAGCAACCAACCCATCAGGCGGATTGATTGAATTCACCCCCGCGCCCCTACCTGGCAGCCGCCAGGACGACGACAGCGATAACGACGACATTGAACACGCCGGATTCGGCATAGGAGGCGGCGCATGGTAAGCCCCACGAAGAAGTATCGGCGCAACTTGATCAAGCCCAATAATCAAGCGCTAAAAGAACAGCAAACCAACGACGCTCGCATCGGCCAGCTCAAGCGCGAATTTGCCGAGCACCCCACGAAAGGGCTCACACCTGCGCGGTTGTACCAGATCCTCGAAGCCGCCGAGCAAGGCGACCTCAAAGCACAGTCTGAACTCTTTGACGATATGGAAGAGAAAGACGCGCAGATCGGAGCCGACCTGGGCAAACGCCGTCAGCTAGCGGCAGAGCTAGAGTGGCAGATCGTGCCGCCGGACGGTGCTAACGCCCAGGAAAAGAAAGCCGCCGAGCAAGCGGCGGAAGTGTTCTCGGGCATTGAGGTTGAGGATCTTATTCTGGACTTGGGTACCGGCATCGGACACGGCTGGGCAAACCTTGAACTGCCATGGCAGCGCGATGGCGCACTGCGCTACATTGAGCAGCCCACGCTACGCCCACACTCCTGGTTCCGCTTGCATCCAGACGACCAAAACTGCATCACCCTGCGCGACCACACTGCTACAGGTGCCGAGCTATGGCCACTCGGCTGGGTTCAGCACCGCCACCGCGCTAAATCCGGCTACGTGGCCCGCATGGGGCTACACCGCATGCTAGCGTGGCCTTACCTATTCCAGAATTACGCCCTGGGGGATCTCGCCCAGCTGCTGGAAATCTATGGACTGCCAGCCCGCATCGGTACGTACCCACGAAACGCCACCGAAAAAGAGAAAGCCACGCTGCTACGCGCTGTGGTTACCCTCGGTCAAAACGCGGCGGGCATCATCCCCGAAGGCATGGGCATTGAGTTCAAGGAAGCCGCTGGCAGGGGAGCGTCTGCGGATCTCTACAAAACGATGATGGACTGGTGCGAGCGCGCCAAAGCCAAGGCCATATTGGGCGGCACACTCACCAGCGGTACCGGCGAAGGCACGAACACCAACGCGCTGGGCAATGTTCACGAGCGTGGGCAAACCAGCCTGATCCGCTCCGATGTGCGTCAGTATGCGGGCAGTATCGGCAAACAAATTCTGTGGCCTATGGCCGCGCTCAACTACGGCATTGATAAGCCCAGCCGCGCCCCGCGTTTTTACTTGGATTGTGGCGAAACCGAGGATCTCGAACGCCTCTCAAAGAGCCTGCCCACCATTGTGGACATGGGCGTGAAAGTGCCCATGTGGTGGTTCCATGAGAAAAGCGGCATCCCAAAAGCAGCCAAAGACGAAGAGGTGCTGATGCCAAAGGCAGCGCCAAGCCCGTTTATGGGTGCATTACGGCAACTGCCAGCGCCCCCACGCCTGGCGGCGCTACGGCAAGACGTGCAGCCGATGACGCCCGCTGATGCACTGGCCGAACAGATGCAGCGCCAAGGCCAGGGTGACATCGTTGAATGGCTAGCGCGTATCGAGGCCATGCTCGACAGCGCCGAGAGCCTGGAGGAGTTCCGCGAAATGCTCATGGCCGCCCAGCCGGAACTGGAAGAAGCGGGGCTGGGTGAAATGATTGGCGATGCCCTCACGGCAGCACAGGCCGCAGGCCGTAGCGACATCGAGGACGCCGCCGATGAGTGAACCGTCGCTGTCGGTGGTGATGAACCGCCCCTTTAATGAGCAAACGGCATTCTTTCGCCAGAAGCTGGGCAACTTGGTGGCCACTGCCCGGTGGGATGACCTTACCCGCAGCGAGCACGATGCAGGCTTCATGATTGCCGGGGCGACGAAAGCGGATTTACTCAGCGACATTGCCACCGCCGTAGACCGCACCATCACTGAAGGTAAGGGTATTGGGGAATTTCGCCGCGACTTTCGCAGCATTGTAGAGAAGAACGGCTGGCATGGCTGGACAGGCGAAGGCACTGCCGCCGGTCGGGCCTGGCGTACCCGCGTCATTTACCGCACCAATGCTCAAACCAGCTATGCCGCTGGCCGCTTCGCCCAGTTGCGCGAGGGGAACTTTACCTTCTGGATCTACCGCCATAACGACAGCGTCCGTAATCCACGCCGTGAACATCTTGGATGGGATGGCCTAACGCTACCGGCTGATCACCCGTTTTGGGCCACTCACTACCCACCCAATGGATGGGGCTGCCGGTGCTATGTAGTAGGTGCCCGGCGGGAATCTATTGCACGGCGCATGGGCGGTGATCCCGATAAAGCCCTGCCAGAAGGCTGGGACGCGACCGATCCCAGCACCGGCGCACCGGCGGGCATTGGTCAAGGCTGGGACTATGCGCCCGGTGCCAGCGTTAACCGCACCGTGAGCACCATGGCGGAAAAGGTGCGCCACTGGGATTACCAAATTGCCAAAGGCTACATGCAGGGTGTGCCTGAGCAGGTGCGCGACCAGTTAGCGACCAGCTATCGCTCATTACCTTCTGTAGGTGACGACGCCCGGCGTTATGCCCAGCGGGTACTCAACGGTACCGAGCCAGAACGCCTGGAGCCTGTGCGTACCCTGGGGCTACTCACCACGCGAGATACGGCGCAAGTAGCCGACATCAAGGGGCAAGACGTCAACGGCTTCGATTACTCGATTGACCCGTTCGTAGTGAAGCACGTGCAAGAGCGCCACGGCGGAGAAGCGGAACGCCAGCGCGGCCAACGCCCTGTCACGCCCAACGACTACGCGCTATTGCCGCAGCTATTGAACGAAGGGGAAGCACTGGTGGATGCCGGGGAATCACGCGCCACCAACACAGCGCAAGTACGCCGGGAGCTAACGATTAACGGGGAAACGTTCGTGGCTATCTTTGAGATCCGCCGCAAGCGCCGTACACTGGCCTTACAGACGTTCTATATCCGCACAGGCGCGGGTGACTAGATGAGAATTCGAACCCGCCCTCAGCCTAACGTCCGTAACGCTTCATGGCATGAGCCACAACGGTTTGATGCACGGGTTCGATAACAGGAGTATAGCCATGGCCGCCGCCAAGATCCACGTCGATAACACGCAGGTATTGGAAGCGCTCAACCGCCTGGTGCAGCAAAGCGGTGATTTAAGCGAGCCGTTGCAGGAAATCGGCGAGTATCTTGTGGAGAGCACCAAGCAACGCTTCGCTACCAAAACCGCACCAGACGGCACCGCCTGGAAGGGCAACAGCCCTGTCACCATCGACCGCAAGGGCCGAGACGATGCACTGATCGGTGAAACAACCCAGCTGGCCGACGCCATCTTCCCTAATGTGTCAGGCAATACGCTGGAAATCGGCTCCACCCGGCAGTACGCAGCCATGCAACAGTTTGGTGGCCGCCGTTCGGATTTTGCCCACCTGTGGGGAGATATTCCCGCACGCCCTTTCTTGGGCCTGTCGGATGAGGATGAGGACGTGGTACTGGAGATCCTCAGCGATTACATTGCTAACGAGTAGTCGACCACCTCGCGCTATAATCTCGCAACGCCCTACAAGCCCCTGTAAGGCGTTAAACGGCAAACAGGTATCATCGCCGCCGCAAAAATAGTTCACCACGTGGCGGCGTTTTTAAACACGGTTTAAACGGGGTTTCATATCCTGCCCGTGCATCAAGTTACTCATCCCCGCAAGCCCCCACCGAAAACGCCTCAAAATTCCTAAAATGCTTTAAATCCAATCCCCCCGGTATCCGCTCGATACTGGGGGCATGAAAACCCGAACCGCAGCACCTCACCCCATCGCCGTTTGCGCGGCCAGTCACACCGCCCCCATCGCGGCGTTGGCGCTGCGTGTATCCCGAGACGACGGCAAAACCCGCCTGATTCCAGCCGGAGAATTTAACGCGCCCCGTGGAGCGATGACCGGCAGTGGCCCCTGGCAACTGGATGCCACCGGTGCCCAAGCCATCATCGCTCTTGCCGCCGCACGCTCTACCGACATCCCCATCGACTACGAGCATCAAACGCTCATGGCCGAACGCAACGGCTTACCGGCACCGGCAGCGGGCTGGATTGACCCGCGCTCGCTCGAATGGCGCGCCGATGGTCTTTACGGCCAAGTGGCGTGGACAGCCGCCGCCAGTGCAGCTATCGACGCCGACAGCTACCGCTACCTTTCCCCCGTTTTTCCCTACGACGCCGAGACCGGCGCCGTGCTCGATCTTCTGCATGTCGCGCTGACTAACACCCCAGCCATCGACACCGCCATTACTGAACTCGCCGCCGCCCGAGCCGGGCGCGGTGCCTCTGAAGCGACACCCCCAAAGGAGAACACCGTGGACCGCGAAAAACTAATTGCCAAGCTCGGCCTAGCTGCCGAGGCCACCGACGAACAGATCGACACCGCCCTTGCTGCCCTGAAAGCTAGCGCCGCCGATGCCGCCGCCTTCCGCACAGCACTGGGTGCCAAAGACGACGCGAAGCCAGCGGAAGCCGTGGCCGCCCTTAAAGCATCCAGCGCCACCGCCCCAGCGGATATGAGCCAGTACGTGCCCAAAGACGTTTATGAAGAAACCACCCAGCAGCTAGCGGCCCTGAAAGCCAACAGCAACACCGCTGAGCTGGACGCACTGATCAAGGAAGGCTTGGAAGATGGCCGCATCCCCGGCAAAAAAACGGCGGACTGGTTACGCACCCAGGGCATTGCCGCCTGTAAAGCGCATTTGGACGGCGCGCCCAGCATCGCAGCACTGAAAACCACCCAGACCCAAGGCAAAGCGCCGGAAGGTGCTGAGACCAAAGGCGACGACAAGCTGACCGAAACAGAGCTAGCAGTCTGCAAAGGCATGGATATCTCGCCGGAAGCGTATCGCAAGGCGAACCCCGTACCCGCTGCATAAACAGGCGCACTAACCCAACAGGCAAGAGGATCACACCGTGACCGCTGCAACCCAGAACCGAAAAACCGCTCACCGCCGAGGCCTGTCTCGCGGCCTATTAGTCGCTGCTGGTGCTGAGTGCTTCGCAGGCACCATCGCCGTGATTAATAGCGGCGGGTATGGCGAGCCAGGCACTACCGCCACCGGCTTAACCGCTGTTGGTGTGTTTGAGTACTACCAAGACAACACGGAAGGCGCTGATGGCGACCAGCCCGTTGAAGTGTCTCGCGGCAACTTCCGCTTCTCGAATTCCGCCGGTGCCGATGAGATCACTCTGGCTGATATCGGCAAGGCCTGTTTCATCGTTGATGATCAGACCGTCGCCAAAACTAACGGCACAGACACTCGCTCCCCCGCTGGCCTCGTCGACGACGTCGATGAATACGGCGTGTGGGTCAACATCGACCCGACTAACGGCGTTGCCGCTAGCGCCTGATAAGGACTGCCTACATGAATCTTACTTCCGCAAATTTACGGGTGCTGTTCCAGGCCTATAACACCAACTTCCAGCAGGGCTTTAGCTCGATGGGAGAACAGGGTGCGCTGTATGAACAGTTCTGCACCATCGTTCCGTCGACCACCGCTGTTGAAGTTTACCCGTTCCTTAAGTCACTACCGCGCATGCGGGAATGGCTAGGCGACCGGGTTATCCACTCGCTGGAAGGTGCCGCATTCAGCCTCAAGAACCGCAAGTTCGAGCTGACCGAAGGCGTCTCCCGCGACGTTATCGAAGACGACACCTACGGCCTCTATGGCCCTGTGTTTGAAGAGTTTGGCCGCTCCAGCCGCGAACACCCTAACGAACTTAGCGTTGAGGTGCTGGAAGCCAACCCGGAGTGCTATGACGGTCAGCCGCTGTTTGATGCCGATCACCCGGTGCTGAATACAGCGGGTAGTGAAGTCTCGGTTTCCAACGACATGGGTGGCAGCGGTGATGCGTGGTACGTGATGGATCTGACCCGCGTGATCAAGCCAATCGTTTTTCAGCGCCGCCGTGATTACAACTTCCGCGCTATTACCGATCTCAACGACACACAAGTGTTCATGAGTGACAACTTCATGTTCGGCGTGGATGCCCGTGTGAATGCTGGCCCTGGTTTGTGGCAGCTAGCGGTGCGCTCTCGTCAGCCGTTTAACGCCGAGAACTACGAGCTGGCACGCCAAGCGTTGCAGAAGATGAAAGGCGACCATGGCCGCCCGCTGGCCCTGCGCCACTCGCACACCATGGTGCCCAACAGCATGGAAGGGGCTGCCCGTGCCGTGCTGCAAAACCAGCTCACCACCGGTGGTGAAACCAACAAGTGGGCCAACACCTCGACCCTGGTGCTGAACCCCTGGTTAACCAGCGCTTAACGGCACGTTAAACCGCACTTCGCAGTGCCTGCTTAGCCAGGTACTGCGCAACGGAGAGCACCACCATGGCAACACGTAAAACCACCGCGACCAAGGCAAAACAGGAAGCCCCGGCAAAAGCGGAAGCGACCGAGCCGAAAGCCGAACCGGCACCGGAAACGCCAGCCGATGCTGTAGCACCTGACACTGATCAGGACGCACAGGCAAACGCAGAGGCGGCATCAACAGCAGAGGCGACTGAAGCCAAAGACGCGCCGGTACCGGAAGCGCAAACACCGGCAGACGCCGTAGCGGCCAATCCTGAGCCAGCAGCAGCTCCACAGCCGACCGAGATCCAGGGCAATACCGTCTCGGGCGGAGGCACCGGCAACGCGCTGCCGCCGATGGAGGAAATACCAGGCGTTTTCGTTCGTACCAAGCGCCGGATCAAAAGCCGCCGCCGCGCTGGCTTCCGCTTCAATCGCGAGGGCACCAGCATTGCGCTGGAGCTGCTGAGCCAAGAGCAGTTGGAGCAACTGCTCGCAGACCCGGCCTTGCAAGTGACCAACTGCAACTTGTCGCTGGATGAAGCGACCAGCGAACCGGAGGCCTAACCCATGCCCTACTGCACGCAAGCGGATCTTATTGAGCGCTTCGGCGAAAACGAGCTGCTCGCACTCGCACGCGATGAAAGCGGCACAGCAATTGATACCACTGTTGTCGAGCGTGCCTGTGACGACGCTGGCGGTGAGATCGACGGCTATGTCAGCGCTGCGGGTTACACCGTACCGCTCGCAAACGTAACGCGCATCATCACGGCCTATGCGTGCGATATCGCCCGTTACCGGCTCTATGACGAACACGCCAGTGAGCAGGTGCAAAAGCGCTACGACGATGCGGTGAAGTTCCTGGTTCGCGTTGCCAACGGCACCGTCAAGCTCGGCATCTCGACCGGCCCGGCAGCAAGCAGCGCGGGCAGCGTGCAAATGCAGTCCGGCCGCCAGGTGTTTAACGGCGGTGGCTTCTAGCCCCGCCACGATCGGAGAACACAGATCATGAGTGCCAAACAGACCACTAAAGCAGCGACTGATAAAAGCGCTGAGAAGGAAGAGAAACCACGCCCCCGTGAAGCCGTCTCGGTGCGTGTGAAGACGAAATCACCCGGTGTAAAACGCCAGGTGTGTGGCGTCATTTTCGACAACGCCTGGAAGTACCTAACGCTGGATGATCGCGGCAGCGCCTACAAAGCCATTGCCCGCGATCCCGCCATGGTGATGGAGAAGGCAACACCGCCACCGAAGGCAGTTGCCATTGAAGAGCAACCAGGCAACGAGGCCAAGTAATGCTGCTCAGGCTCACGCCCTTTGTCGAACGCCTAAACGCCCTGGAAGGCATACCCAAGGTGCAGATGGCAGCGGATGTCGAAGCTGCCCAGAGCACCAAGGAATTTCCTAGCCTGATGCTGGTGTTAGGGCGTGACAATGTGGATCACGTGGACATGAACAACGGTGCCGAGCATTGGGTAAAGCCAGAAATACTGCTGGTGAGCGGTATCCAGCGTCGAAACTTACCGCTGGGCAACACCGATGATGAGTTGGCGAATCTACGCGATCCAACGCTGGACAGCTTGATCAATTGGTTACCACCGGGCTGTGACATCCCTATTAAATGGAAGCGCGGCCAAATCCTAGCCCTTAAATCACACGCCCTTTTCTGGGTCGACGTGTTCACCACCGAATACCGGTGGTAGGAGAAAGAACCGTGAGCATGAAAGAAAACCGCCGGGCGCTCATCGTCGCCCTAGAGAGTGAATACAACGATGGCACCACCACGCCGGATGCGGCCAGTGATGCTGTTCTGGCGCGTGAAATTACCACCACACCACTGGCCGGTAAAAACATCGATCGCAACTTTGTGCGCCCCTACTACGGCAATGCAAAGCAGGCGCCTGGCGAAAAGCATATTCAGGTGGTGGTTGAAGTTGAGGCGAACACTAGCGGCGAGCTGGGCACACCGCCACCGTGGGGCAAGATGCTGCGCGCATGCGGCTGGAGCGAAGTCATTGAAGTGGGCGAGCGTGTCATCTATAGCCCTGTCTCCGATGACGAAGACTCGTGTGTGTTCTTCGCCCACATGGACGGCAACCTGCATAAGGGGCGCGGCGCGCACGGCACCCCGGAGTTCACATTTAACGGTAACGCCACTCCTGTGATTCGCTTCACGCTGTACGGCCTAATTAGCCCTGTTACAGCAGCGGAGCTGCCCAACGTCACGCTGTCTCAGTGGCGGGATGCATTGACGGTCAACAGTACGAATTCCGAGAACCTGAGCCTGATGGGTGTCAGCGCCCCGTTCAGTCAGTTCTCTCTCAACATGAGCACTCAGGTTGAGCACATGTCCGAGGTGGTCGGTGGTGCGGATGTCGAAATCAACGGGCGCGGCCCCTCCGGTTCATTCCAGATCGAAGATCCCGGCGTCGGCGTGAAGGACTACTTCGCGGTTCACCAGAATGCTGAAACTGGCCCGCTCAAGCTCACCCACGGCAAAACGCCCGCCGAGATGATCACGTTCTACATGCCCAGCATCGGTATTGAGTCGCCGACCTATAGCGCTGTGAAGCGCAAACAGATGTTGACGATCAACTATATGCCTCAGCCGGTCGACGGTAACGACGAAGTGACCATCGTTGTTGGCACACCGTTAGTCGAAAGCCCTTAGCAATCAAGTAACCAGCCGTTAAACAGCCTTTAACGATCAGTTATCACCAGGAGAACTACCCGTGTTCACAGTCAACGTAAGTCGCACCTACAAATACCCCGTCCCTCTGACCATCTATGACGAAGAAGGTAAAGAGATTAGCGGTAAATTCAAGGCCGTTTTCAAAGTCGTCCCAGAAGATGAGCTACGCAACTCTGGGGCCGATGTCGCATTGCTAGACCAAGTGCTGGTAGGTGTGGAAGAGATTCGCCTGACAGATAAAGACGGCAAAGCGCTAGAAGGCGACGAGCTGCTACATGCCGCCAAGAACGACTCCGCCATTTGCGCCGCACTCCAGAGCGCTTACCAAACGAGTATCCGAAAAAAGAACCAACCGCGAATCTTCTAGAGGCTGGAGTGCATTGGGCTGAGGCCAGCACGGCCCAGCCCAACCTGGTTAAAGAAGATGTGGCTGCACTGGGGATCACGCTGGCCGGGGAGCTGGCCGAAGAAGCCGAGGCAGCAGCAGCCGAGCCGGATCAGTTCGAGGTTTTGCCCGAAAACTGGGACGCCCTTGAGATATTCCTGCGCTGCTGCCGTCAGTGGCTGTTCAGGGGAATGGATGGCCACCGCGAAGCACTGGATTTGCAGGCAATCATCAGCGTGCTCAGCCTCTACCAGCTTCCACCAGAGCAACAACTTGAGCGGCTGGATCAAGTGCAGTTAATCGAACGCGGCGCGCTCAGCGTCATGAACCAACCCCGCAACTAGCCGTTAGAAGGAAACACCGTGGCGAACAATCTAACGCTTAGCGTTACCCTCACTGGCGATGGCCGCCAACTCACAGGCACCCTGCGCAATGCGCAGGGTGAAGTGCAGGCGTTTGGGGGTACCACTGAGCGTGAAGGGGGGCGTGCTGAACGCTCACTCGCAGGTGTTGAGCGTCAAGCAGGTACGGTGGGGCGTGAACTTCAGGTATTACGCCGCTTGGCGGCTCCCGTTGGGGCAGCGCTGGCAGGTATGTTTGCCACGCGAGCGCTGCAAGGCCAGATCGACTATGCCGATCAGCTACAAAAAACCAACTTGCGGATTGGTGCGAGCGTTGAAGCGCTTAGTCAGTACAACCATGTCGCTAGCCTCTCCGGCGTCGAGTTTAGCAACCTAACGACCGCGTGGCAGCGTCAAACACGCCGTATATCTGAAGCCGCGCAAGGCACGGGAGCCGCCAAAGACGCGCTAGAGGCGCTAGGCCTCAGCGCCAAAGCACTGAACCAGTTGGCCCCTGAAGACCAGTTTGAACGCATCGCCGTCGCGCTTGAAGAGGTTGAAAGCCAAGCCGACCGTACCGCCTTAGCCATGAAGTTGTGGGACACCGAAGGCGTTGGGCTGTTGCAGATAACTAACCAGGGAGCCGATGCCATTCGCGCCATGCGCGAAGAAGCCGACCGTCTGGGGCTGACCATCAGCCAGGACACCGCCAATGCCATGGCGGGTTATAACGATGAAATGGCCCGATTCCAAGCCGTGGCCACCGGCGTGACCCGTCAGGTGGCCTCTGAGCTAGTGCCCGCCATGACCACCGGCCTACAAACCGCCAGTGAGTGGGTCGATGAAATGGGCGGTGCTGCTGAAATTCTCGATACCGTTAAAGATGCAGGCACCGGTGTTGCGGTAGTGATGGCAGGCCGCTACGCGGGTGCGATCGGCACTGCCACGGCTGCTAAATTGGCGGCCACCCGTCAAGCGGTGTTGTACCAAGCAGCGCTAGCCCGCATGGCGGGTGTTAGTGCAACCGCCGCAACGGGTCAAATGGCATTGGCAGGGGCC
>NZ_JPUA01000024.1:32377-39595 GCF_002211105.1 Halomonas campaniensis
CTGGTCGGTGGTCCGTTGGGCGCTGCGGTCATTGCGGGCGGCGCGATCTATTATTTCCGTGAAGAGCTGGGCTTAGTCGCCCCCAAAGTGCAGACGGCAACCGGGCGCGTTGACGATATGACCAGCGCGCTAGACGCCAACTCCGAAGCCGCGCTGAAAAACGCTAAAGCAATGCTGGAAGCTGAGCAGCAGTTTCAGCAGTTCCGCCAAGCCACATTAGCAATGGATGTTTCCCGCCAGCGTCAAATTGTGGCGGATGAGCAAAAGCAGTGGGATGCTGTGGGCGGCCAAGAAGCCTTTGGCATGGGGCAGCGTAGCGAGTCACAGCAAGCCCTGCATGAACTCCAAGTAGAGCTGATGAACACCCGCAACGCGATTGATGCAGCGGGCGGCTCAGTCACTGAAATAGATGAAAAGCTAGCGCAGCTTGAACGCACAACGCGTGAAACCATCACGCCAACAACGGACTTGGGCGATGCGAATGAAGCCGCAGCCACTAAGGCAAAAGACTTGGCCAAGTCCACAGAAGCACAGTCCGACGCCCTAGAAGACCTCTACGACCGGTTGATACCAGGGCGCCGCGAAACAGTCCAGCTAGCCCGCGACATACAGACGCTAAACCTCGCGATTGCCATGGGCACCGGCAACATCGCTCAGAACATCCAGATGATGGGTCTGCTCCAGCAGCAGTTCATCGAAGCGCAGAAAGACACCGACGACCTGGCCACGAAGACGGTAGACGCCGCCTTCACAATGCAGGGCGCATGGGACGAAGTGCGCCTGAACGGCCTACGTCGACTTGACGACGGCTTTGTCGACCTATGGGAAGGCGCGATCGACGGGAGCCTGAACGCTACCGACATCATGAAGCGGGCGCTGGATCAGACGCTGGCCGAAATGGCACACATGGCCTTCACTCGACCGATCACGGTGCAGCTCGCTACCAGCATGGGGTTTGGTGGCACGGGTGCTGGTGGCCAGCAAGCGGGCGGTGGCTTAAATATGGGTTCTGTCAGTTCACTCAAGAACGGATGGGACGCCCTTCAAGGAGGCTTTAACGGCATCCAATGGGGCGGGCATACCGCGGCTTCTCTTGGCGCGCAAAACGCTGCTCAATTTGCTGGTAATGGACTCAACGCCTCGGCGTTAAGCTCCGCCGCTCAAGTGGGTGGAGCACAAGGCGCCACCGGCTGGATGGGCGGCAGCATGCAGAACTTTAGCGGCATGCAGGGATTAGCCGGTGCCGGTGCTGGTTTTGCAGGCAGCTTTGCTGCTGGCTCAGTGTTTGGAAAGTCAGCCGAACAAGAGATTGGCAGCACGCTCGGCGCGCTGGCAGGAACCTACCTGGCAGGCCCGATCGGCTCAGCCATCGGCTCATTCCTGGGTGGCGGTGTAGGCTCATTGTTCGGCAGCGCCCCCACAAAATTTAGCGGTCGTTTTGGCACTACCGCGTCACTCGACCGCAGCGAAGGCGCCGGTAAAGACGGCGTTTTTGAGCACCAGGCTGATGGCCGCTTTTACCGCGAAACCGCGCTGGGCTATGCGGGATTCCGCGACCAAGGCACGGAACGTCTCCAGCGCGCAGGCGTAGGGGAAGACAAACAGTGGGCAGAAGATCTCGTCAACGCCACCGCCGCCATGGATGCCCTAACCGTCAGCGTGGCGCGTTCTGATCAAGAAATCGCGACGATGCGCGACACCGTTCAAGGGCTGGAAGCGTCGGGGCGCAACGCCGGTGAGATCATTGAATTTGCCCTCAAAGGCCGCGCCCTGGCCGCGCTGGAGTCGGTTGGGCATACCTTCAGCGACTCTATTAGCTCGCTGCCCGCCGATGAGTTCACGGCCCGTCTTGAAGTGATGGCAGGTGGCATGGGCGTGCTTATGCAAACCGCCGATCGCTTGAACCTTCAGTTTGACGACACCGCCGCCGGAGCCCTAGAAGCGGCAGGTAACCTGGCGCAAATTGCCGGTGGCGTCGAGAACCTAGCCGCCATCAACCAGGGCTATTACCAAGCCACCTACACAGAAACCGAGCGCCTAAGCCGCTCACAAGCGGATCTGCGCGCCTCGCTGGCAGGCGTCACCGACCAGGTGCCCAACACCGTCGGCGAGCTGCGCGCCCTAGTCGAAGCCCAGAACCTCAACGACGCAGCCGCAGGCGAGCTAGCCGTGCGACTGATGGAGCTAGCCCCGGCGCTGAGACAGACCAATGACGCAGTCCGCGATGCGATCGAGCAGCAGTACCGAGAAAGCTTAGGCCGTGCCCCCGAAACAGCGGGCATGGACTACTGGTTCAATCAAGTCGCCAGCGGATCAGCGACGCTAGAGCGTGCGCTCACGGCTATTGCCGCCAGCTCAGAAGCCGCCGCATTCGCCGCTGATGATGCGGCGGGCAGCGTCGATACCATGGCGGATGCGCTGCGAGCCCAAGAGCAGCTAGAACGGCAGTTGCTGCAAGCGCAGGGCAATAAAGACGCAATTCGACAGCTGGAAATAGATCGCTTACGCGAACTCGAAACGGCTGAAGTCAAAAATCTGACATCGATGCAGCGCCGCATCTGGGCAATCGAAGACGAAAAAACTGCACAGCAGGACGCCGAGCGCGCACAGCAAGAACGCATACGCACGATCAATCAAGAAGCCAGTGCAATGGCACGCGCCCGCGAGCAGCTAGCCAGCTTTGGCGTCAGCATCACCAGCTACGTAGATAACCTACGCAGCACCGACGCCGGGCTAGCATCGCCTGCCGACCAGCTCGCAGCCGCTTCCGCCGCGTTTGAGGAGCAGTACGCCCAAGCCGCGTCGGGCGATCGCAATGCGATGAACAGCATCACGCAATACGCGGATCGTTTCATCGAAGCGCAGAAGAACTGGTCAGCGAGCGGCAGTCAGACAACGGCAACAATCGACAAAGTCGCAGGCATGCTTGAATCGCTGCCTGCCCAGCTCAGTGCTGAGCAATTTCTGGCTGATGAATTCAGGGGGATTGTTGCCGACCAGACTGAAGCGTTGGGGGATATATTCGGCAACGGATTTAGTGATGCCGTCACATCGCTGTCTAGCAACTTCGACCGGATCGACAGCAATCTAAACGGCCTGTTGACCTTCGATGAGATCAAAAGAGCGTTAGGTGACAAGGCAACAGACGCCCAAGTTGCAGTATTAATCGCCGCCGTGGATACGAACGGCGATGGCATGATCAGCAGGCAAGAGCTGACAAACGCCCGGCTGGGTGGTCTGGCAAAAGGTGTGGCCTCATCACTAGAGGGGTCGTTTAACCTCTTAGACACCAGCCTAGATGGATTGCTGACATATTCCGAGCTAAGGCAAGGCCTAGGGGGGCTCGCAACTGACGCTCAAGTAAAAGCCATGATGCGCGGTATGGATCTCAATACCGATGGCGTTATCAGTCAGCTAGAGAGCGTCGTCATTGCGGGCATGCCCACCGACGCCGTGCTCGGTACCGTGCTGCGCAACAAATTGGGTGAGCTTGATAGCCGCCAATTAACCCACAGCCAGATTCGCAATGCACTCTCCCCGATTGCAACCGACGCTGAAATTAGCCGCTTAATACGCGAAGTCGATGTAAACGGCGATGGAATGATCGGCCAGCAGGAACTGACAAACTCGCGCCTGGGCGGATTGTCACGCGGGATCGCTAACGCCGTTGCTGGTGAGTTCGACCGAATTGACATCAGCGCGGACGGCCTCATCGACTACAACGAGTTCCGCAATACGTTCGCCGGAATGGCCACTGATGGCGAGTTGCGCCGAATCTTTAATCAGTTGGATGCGACACGCACGGGCACGATCTCACGCTTAGACGCGCAGACAAATCAACTCGTAACGGCAGCCAAGTCGCGTGATTTGACTCAGTCAGAGCAGTCCATCGTGCGCGCACTGAACGCTCAGCAAAACGAGTCCGTTGTTCGCTGGTGGGGTCATCACTACGCGAATGAGATGCAGCGTAAATTCAACCCTTCTAGCGGTGCTGGTCTGGGCGTGTCACTTTCTCCCGCCCAAAACGGCACTGGTGCACGCTCTATTGCAACCGCTTTCAAGCAGATTCTTGGTGCCAATACAAACGGCTCTCACGCTACCGGCCTGGGTTATGTTCCGTTCGACGGTTATATCGCAGAGCTACACCGCGGCGAAATGGTCGCGACAGCCGAAGACGCCAAAGTGCTCCGCAAATTAGCCGGTGGCACTGCGATGTCAGCTCCGCCGATGCCTGCGCCGCGTGGGCTACCCGCGCCCACGTTGCCCGCGTTCCCGCTACTCGACCAAAGCGATCAGACGCAGCTAATGCGCGACGTATTAAATGAAAACAAGCAGCTGCGCGCTGACATTAAAAAGCTGATGAGTGAAAGCAACAAACACCTGGCGGCAGCTAACAATCAACGCGGCGCAGCGGCCAAGGGTCAGATCGGTGCTATCGAGCGCGGCAACAAGATGCTCAAAAAGCTCGAAGACGACAAGCGCTTGGAGGCGGCGAAGCGATGACCTGGACGCTGATTATTCGTGACGCCAGAGATGAAGAGAACCAGCCACAAACGTTGCGGTTTAGCCTTGGCATTTATTTGGATGATGAAGACAATTTCTACGATCCGCGCATCTTGCAGCCTGGCTTGTACGAAGCGGGCCTATACGCTGGCCAGCTGCTCCAGCAGAGCCGCTCAGGCTATGGCGAAACCACGTTAGTCAATGCAGACGGCGGGCTGGACTACCTTGCTGATTACGCCGTCGATGGGCGCGAGGTGGAGCTAGCGTTTAAAGGCGTGCCGCAGGTGAACGGCACCGTAGCACGCCTGGCTTTTTCTGATACTGAAGTGTCGGTTGTGTTGCGTGACCCGCTAGAGCTGCTGCGCTCACCGCACCCCATGGAGACCTATGCAGGCACTAACGTGCTGCCCGACGGCTTAGAAGGCACCGAAGACGATATCGCGGGTGAGTCTAAACCGCTTGTGCTGGGTGAAGCGCGCAACGCACAGCCGGTTGCCGTCAATACTTCGAAGCTGATCTACCAGGTGTCTTCGCTCTCAGATTGCACGGTGACAGCCGTTTATGACCGAGGCTACGCGCTCGATAACGGCGGCAACTACACAAGCCTGGCGCAGCTACAAAGCTCCGAGCCCGAGCCTGATGAATGGCGCAGCTACCAGGGTTTCATTCGCCTAGGTAGCACAGCTACAGGCACCATTACTGTCGACGCTGAACAGAGCGACCCACGGGCAGGCACCGTTGCCCAGGCAATGGCTGCGGCTCGTGGATACACCCTACACGCTGACGACGTGGCCACTCTCAACGAATATGGCGCTGTCCGATTCTACATCACAGGCGAGACCAACACGCTGGAGCTGCTCGATCGGATCGCCGAGAGCATTGGCGGCTGGCTCGCAGTACAGCCTGACCAGGTGCTGCGCTTAGGGGATTGGGAGGAACCTGAGCCAACCGATGATGCAGTCCGCGACTACTCCATTGTGACCCTAAGCCGCAGCGCCACCGGAGCCGGTCAAGGTGGCCTGCCGGTGTGGCGCGTCACACTGGAATGCGACCGCATCGAGACCGTTCAAAACGACCTATCCGGTGATGTGAGTAATGCTCGCCGTGCGCGTATGGCTAAGCAAACCCGCCGAGTCGTGGCCACTGATCAAACCGTACGTAATCGCAACCCATTGGCCAGTGAAATAACGATTAACAGCGTGTTGGCCAGCTATTCGAAAAGCCAAGAAGTTGCCCAGAGGGTACTCGCATTATTGAGTGTTCGGCGGGATACCGTACAGGTAGAGGCTATCGAAGCACCACTACCCACCATTGGCGGCAATCTCACCTTGATCACGCTACGCCAGGGCTACGGGGATGGCCGCGCAATGCGCGTTACAGGCTATCGACTCAACGCAGAAACCGATGAACTAACACTCAATTTGTGGGGCTGATATGGCGCTTGATCCAAATAAAATAGCCCTTTGCTGGCCCAATTACATAGGCACCGCCGTTGTCAGTGGCGGTGCTTGGGTGCCCACGCTACCCCTTGAGCACGTAAAAGACGCTCGTTTTTCGGTCGTCGCTAAAACAGCAACGTTAGATCCTGTTGATACCCAGTTTTCAATCACATTACCCAAACGGCAGCGCCTACATGCACTCGCGATCCCTGCCCACAACATGAGTTCAACAGCCACGCTGCGTGCTCGTGTCTATCGCGATGCAGGGCAGACAGACCTAATCCTAAATACAGGCTGGCAAGACGTATGGCCAGTCCTGTACGGCTTAGATGACGTGGTGTGGGGAAACGACAATTTTTGGAACCGTCGATTGGCTGAAGATGATCGACAGAACTACACACCGCTGGCGATCGTTTTCTTTGAGGAGCGGTTACTAGGCAGCAGTATGCATGTGGAGCTTCGGGATACCGCCAACCCTGACGGTGCCATCGTTATGGGCCGAGTGATGGTGACCGACGTGTGGCAGCCGCGTAAAAACCTGGATCACGGCGTTCAACATGGTTACGACACCGGCACACAGATCACGTGGGCGGGTGATCCGTCACGCACAGGATATGCGCGTCGAGTGACGCCCAAGCGCACAGTCACGTTCGACTTAAATAACCTCAACGAAGATGAGGCGTTTCTCAGAATTCACCGCTTGCAGCGCACTCAGGACATCGTCGGTGAGATCCTCTACCTCTGGTCGCCGGTACCGTCCCCTATCAACTTTGCCCGCGCAATGATCGCGCAGCAGGTCGAGCTGAACGGCATTACCTACCCCTATTACGCGAATTATGAACACGCGATGTCACTACTGGAGATTCTATAAATGGCGAGCGTAACGTTCCCCGAAGAGCTAGGCGGCAACGGCCAAACCTACACCGACGACGCCGACCCGGACACAGGCCTGGACGGCCTAGGCTACACAACTCGGTTTATCCCCTGCTTGCAGCAAGCCGTGGCCATGGGGCTGTCAGCCCAAAGCAACGCAGCGGCAGCGGCCAGCTATGTCGCACAGTGCCAAACACTGCGCAATCAAGCTGCTGGTTCAGCCAGTGCCGCCGCTGGTTCAGCGTCCACGGCCAGCACCGCTGCCAATACAGCGACCACGAAAGCCGGTGAGGCGTCTGACTCAGCAGACGCCGCCGCTAGCTCAGCCTCCACGGCCAGCACGGCAGCGGGTACGGCGACCACGAAAGCCGGTGAGGCGTCTGACTCAGCGGACGCCGCCGCT
>NZ_JPUA01000025.1:0-22730 GCF_002211105.1 Halomonas campaniensis
TTATGTTTCGTCATGAAAAACACCCCAATCGTTGGATGAGCGTCCAACTTTTGGGGTGCAGTTCACCAGTGGGTTGCCCGTTTTACTTGCTCGCTAGGTTTAAACCGATGATCGGTTTACAACAGTGCTAGACCGCCTTGGGTTCGCTCATCAATCCCTTGATAATGGCATAGCAGGCCACTAGCAGAATGATGGTAAACGGGAAGCCGGTAGAAACCGCCATGGTTTGCAGCGCTGTCAGGCCACCGCCTAGCAGTAGCGCAATGGCAATCGCGCCTTCGATGATCGCCCAGAAAACGCGCTGTGGCGTCGGTGCATCGACCTTACCGCCAGCGGTGATGGAATCAATCACCAGTGAGCCAGAGTCAGACGACGTCACGAAGAACACGATGACTAGCACAATGGCTACGAATGAGGTGATTTGTGATAACGGTAGCTGCTCGAGCATTATGAATAGCTGCAGATCAACGCCTGCATCGCGAACGGCCTCAATGCCTTGGCTGACGTACTGATCAATGGCTGTGCCACCAAACGTGGTCATCCATAGTACTGATACCGTGGACGGCACCAGCATCACCGAGACCAGAAATTCACGCACTGTACGGCCGCGGGATACCCGCGCGATAAACATACCAACATACGGAGACCAGGAGATCCACCAGGCCCAGTAGAAGGCTGTCCAGCCCTGGCTGAAGTTGGCATCTTCACGACCAAAAGGATTCGATAACGCAGGCAGATGAACCGCATAGTTCCAAAGGTTTTCAAAGAAGCCCGTGGCAATCATCAGGGTAGGGCCAACCGCAATCACAAAGAAAAGTAGCATTGCGGCAAGAATAATATTGATTTTGGAGAGCAGTTGTACGCCCTTATCAACGCCTGCCACGATTGAGCCGATGGCGATCATCGTAATACCGATGATCAACAGGATCATGGTGATATCACTTTCTGGCGCACCAAACAGGTAAGTGAGGCCTGCTGCTGCTTGGGTTGCCCCTAAACCAAGGGATGTAGCCAAACCAAACAAAGTGGCAAACACTGCCAAAATATCAATTACGTGGCCTGGCCAGCCCCATACGCGCTCACCCAAAAGAGGGTAGAACACTGAACGCATGGATAGCGGCAGGCCCTTATTGAAAGAGAACAGCGCCAGCGAAAGTGCGACCACAGCGTAAATCGCCCAGGGGTGCAGCCCCCAGTGGAAGATGGTTGCGGCCATAGCTAACGCTTCAGCACCGGCAGCATTACCTTCCGCGCCCGCAAGCGGCGCCCAGCTGCCACCGTCAAATGAAGTGCCAAAGTGCGTCAGCGGTTCGTTAACGCCGAAGAACATCAGACCAATCCCCATGCCCGCAGCAAACAGCATCGAGAACCAGCCCATATAGGTAAAATCCGGTTTGGCTTCAGCGCCACCAATACGGATTTTACCTAACGGTGAAAAGATCAGGCCAACACACAAAATAACGAATATATTCGCCGCGAGGATAAAGAACCACGCCAGGTTGCCGGTTAAAAAGCTGAAAATGGCGTCATAAATAGGCGCGATGGTGTCTTGCAGTGCAAGGGTTAGTACCACAAACAGCAGTACGATAACGGCTGAGATACTGAACACCTTGCCGTGGAGGTCAAGATTGAGACCCAGGGTGTTGGTGGTGATGTTGTCTTGGCCGATAACGTAATCGGTATCAATCAGATTGGCCGCACCCTCTGGGGCAGGTATGCCTTCAGAGACCGGCTCTTCAGGGGGGCGTTTATCGTCGTGGTTATCCACAGAAGCCTCTCTAGTTAGGTGAAGTAGTAGGTTTAACAGAAACCAAAATGTGGTCATCAGCCAGCATTGCATGGCGCGCGCTCAGGTGCTCACAATAGCAAATCTGTAATCACAGTATTCAACGTAATGTGAACCATGGCACTTAAACAGTACTTAATAGCAGGGCTCAAAACAGTTCTTAAAACGACAACAGAGGGCCGAAGCCCCCTGATGTCGTGACTGCATGGTTCGTTTAGCTATCGAGCCACTCTGCAACTACGTCTTGGTTATCTTCAACCCACTGCTTCGCGTTTTCATAGGGGTCGCTGCCATCTTCCTGATTCATTAGCATGACTTCGCCCATCTGCTCAGGCGTCCACTCGAAAGCGTCGAGAATCGCATACGCTTCCGGCATGTCATCTTCCAGGCCTTGGCGAACCGCGGTATGGATCTGCTCCGCACCGCCATAGACGTTCTCAGGATCTTCTAGATACTTCAAATCAAAGCGGGCAAACATCCAGTGAGGCGTCCAGCCAGTAACAACGACATCTTCTTCGTTATTGATCGCGCTGGATAACGCGGCGGTCATGGTGGCACCGCTGCCGCTACGCAGATTCAGCTCAAGGTCATAGGTATCCACAACCTCTTCGGTGAGGCTCATTAAGCCTGCACCGGGGTCAATACCGATGATCTCGCCATTAAAGCTGTCGGCGTTATCGTTAAGGTCAGCAATCGAGTCGACGTCGGTGTATGACGGAACAACGAGACCTAGCTTGGTGCCGTCCAGGTTGGGGCCAAGGTCTTCAATGCTATCACCCAAGCGCTCCATGTAATCAGCGTGAGTGGTTGGCAACCAAGCAGCAACGATAGCATCCGCATCGCCAGTGGAGAGCGCTTGGAACATGGCCGCTGCTGAGAGGGAGGTTAGGTCAACCTCATAGCCAGCCTGCTCAAGCACCGCGGCAATGACGTTAGTAGAAGCGACTTCGGATGACCACTCCACGTAGGCCAGGTTAATCGTGCCTTTCTCTTCTTCGGCTTGCGCCGCGCTGCTGACGGCAACGCCTGCACCTGCAAGCAGTGCCAGTGACGCAAGACGAATACGGAGGTTCAATGTGCGATGTTTCATTCACTTTCTCCCTTGGGTTTAAAGTTATTAACGTACACAGTTATCAACAAACACAGCTGCTGCAAAACACAGCATGGTGAGCATAGGGCGACTTAGCAAGCTAATGGCTCAACGCAGCCGCTTCTGCTCTCTTACTTTATCGTTTTACGTTACCCGTGCATTTTCGCTATTGTCGGGTTTTTCTGAGTGACTGCGTTAAGCGGTCAAGCAGCATGGCCAGAATAACCACTGCGATACCTGCTTCAAAGCCGTCGCCAGGGCGCAAGCGTTGAATAGCGCGCCATACTTCGCTGCCCAAGCCATCCGCACCGATCATGGCGGCAATTACCACCATGGAGAGAGCCAGCATAATCGTCTGGTTGATACCCGCCATAACGGTGGGCAGTGACAGCGGTAGCTGTACTTTGATTAGCTTCTGACCACGGGTGGCACCGTAGGCGTCGGCGGCTTCGATCAGCTCCACCGGTACTTGACGAATGCCAAGGGTGGTAAAGCGAATAGCCGGGGGCATTGAGAAAATCACTGTGGCAAAAATCGCCGAGACCGAGCCAATCCCGAAAAAGGGAATCGCTGGAATTAAATAAACGAAGGCAGGCATGGTCTGCATAAAATCCAGAATCGGCATAATGACCCGGTAAAGCCGATTGGATAGCGCCGCCGCAATACCTACCGGTAAGGCGATGACCACCGCCACCATGGTAGCGAACACCACCAGCGTGAGCGTCTCGATCATCGGATTCCAGAGACCCAGGTTCCAAATCAGTGCCAAACCAGCGACGGCGCCGATGGCAAGCCGAGAGCCCGCCAACTTCCAGCAGAGCAGTGCGATTAACGCGAGCAGCGCCCACTCAGGCAACCACATCAAGCTGTCATTTAAAACATCGATACCTGTTTGCGTGAAACGCGATATACCGCGGGTAACCAGGGAGTATTCGCTGGTTAACCAAGTCAGACCGCTTTCAATCCATTCACCTAGCGGGATGCGTGGGATATCCATTATTGCTCTCCTGCACGTGCCAGTTCATCGAGTACTGCGCCTTTAACCACCACACCCAGGAGCTGTTCCTGCTTATCAATAACGGCGATAGGGAAGCTCTTTTCACTAAACATGGCGAACAGGTTGTGCAGCGGCTCATCCATGGGGACTTTGCGGAAATCTTGGGTTAAGTAGGGGATGATCGAGTCGTCACCCGCTTGAATGGCCTTGCTGGCGGCATCGGCCTCAAGCAGGCCGAGCAGGCGGCGGTCGCGGTCAACCACATAGATAGAGTCGATTGCATGGTCACGCATACGGTGCAGTGCCGTGCGTGGGCCATCGCTCTCCCGTGCGGTGGAGCGCAGTGGTCGCATGGCGCTCTCGGCGGTCAAAATACGCGCTCGGTCAACGCCTTCGATAAAGCGCCGCACGTAGTCGTCAGCTGGTTTGGTGAGGATCTCTTCCGGCGTGCCGATCTGTACCACTTCGCCATCTTTCAACAGCACGATGCGGTCGCCAATATTGAGCGCCTCGTCCAAATCGTGGGTGATGAAAACCGTGGTCTTTTGCATTTTGGATTGCAGCTGTAAAAGCTCTTGCTGCATATCTTTGCGAATCAGCGGGTCGAGCGCTGAGAAGGCTTCGTCCATCAGTAGAACGGTGGCATCGTTCGCCAGTGCGCGGGCTAGGCCAACCCGCTGCTGCATGCCGCCGGAAAGCTGGTTGGGGTAAGCGTCTTCCCAGCCCTCCAGGCCCACTTGTTTCAACGCGTTGTGGGCAATTTTTTGCCGCTCAGTCTTCTCTACGCCGCGAATTTCCAAACCGAACTCGGCATTTTGCTGCACAGTGCGGTGGGGAAATAGCGCGAAATTTTGAAATACCATAGAGAAGTGTCGGCGGCGACACTCTAGCAGCGCTTTCTCTTTTAGCGTCGGAATGTTTTCACCGTCGATAATGATTTCACCTTCGGTGGTTTCAATCAGACGGTTCAGGCAGCGGATCAAGGTCGATTTGCCCGACCCTGATAGCCCCATGATGACGAGTAGCTCGCCTTCATAAACATCAAACGAAATATTGGATAGCCCCAGCGTCTGGCCGGATTTCTCCAGGATTTCGGGGCGTTTCATTCCCTGGTTACGTAGCTCAATGGCTTTTTGTGGTTGCTTGCCAAAGACTTTGCTTAAGCCGCGCACTTTAATTTTGACGGGTCGTGTCTCGTCCATCGGCGATGCCTTTTTGTTGAACAGAATGGGCGGATGTCATTGCTTAGCCATTCATAAAGAAATAAGAGTTTGAGTCGGATAATTTATTAAAAATTATTATACATAGGTAGGGGCAGTGTGTCACAACGGCTCGCTCAACGGGGCAATTAACGTTACATGTGTCATTTTTCACCCACCAGAGGTGTTTCGCTGCACGCTTATAGCAATATGCTTGTTTTGTTTTAAGTTTTTGATTTTTATTGTTTTATCTTTTTTTTTATGGATTTGGCACGCAAAGTGAATGGGGTGGGTGTAGGCGACTTATTGTCTGTGTAAGATTGGTTAGCCATTAGTCAGCGAGACGTTTAGAAACATACGGTGTTAGCAATGGAGGTGGGTATTATGGATAAGCATCACGACCACACTGAGAGTAAGCAGGTTTCCAACCGCCCACGCTGGTTAACGCTATGTATGATGGCGACGGCAGCAAGTGTACTTGTACTAGCCGGTTGTGGTGATAATGAAGAGGCAGCGCCGCCTGCGGATGAAGCTTCTCCCTTAGAGCAGGACGCGACTTCTCAGCCAGAACCGAGCATGAACGAAGAGCCCGCGATGGAGGAGGATCCTGGTTTAGGTGATGACCCCGCTACAGAAGGCGATATGTCACAGTCTGAAGGAACGATGTCTGAAGACTCCATGCCAGAAGACACCATGGACGAGCCAGCAGAAGGTACGATGAACCCTGATGAGGACGAGCCTGGGTTTGGTGAAGGTACCGATCCTATGCCCGGTACTGAAGACGATGAAAATTCAACCGCTAATTAATTAGTTAACTTTTTGAGTAACTGTTTTTAACCCACTGTTTTAAGTATAGGTAAGTGTACCGCTCCCTACGATGGTAAATCGACCCAGCTGTTTGTTCCCTGCGGCTGCTCCACACGGTTTACCATCCTTTACGCCCCCGCGCCCGCGGGGGTTTTTTTGTCTGCTTTTTAGCTATTGCCTACTTTCTACTTGTCTACTTTCTAATTAGCGTTTGTCGTTTCTCAATTGAGCTACTTGATTTAGCTGCTTTTGGCGGTGGCTACTCCTCATTATCTTCCAGACGGCGATAGAGCGTCCGACGAGCAATTCCAAGAACTTCGGCAGTGCGTCGCTTGTTCCCACCGGTGGCTTCCAACACTTTGTTAATATAGCGCTTTTCGACCTCTTCTAAACTGGGCCAGCGGATTGGCGGCGGTGTGGGCATCTGTCCGCTGGCTAGCACTTCGCCGCTCACAGTGGGCACTAGAGGGCTACCGGTTTCCACCGTCGATTGCTCACGCAGACGCTCGGGCAGATCTTTATAGCTGAGCGAGCCATCCTCACTTAGGGTAACGGCCCGCATAATGGCGTTTTCCAGTTCGCGAACGTTACCGGGGTAGGCGTAGTTGAGCAGGTTGTTGAGCGCTTCCGGCTCGATTTGCTCGATCTGTTTACCCTGTGCTTCCGCGTGCTTATCGATAAGCGCAAACACAAGGTGCTCAATATCGGTACCGCGCTCGCGCAGCGGGGGAATGCGCAGTGAGAATGTCTCCAAGCGGTAGAATAAGTCGCTGCGGAAATTCTCCTGTTCGATCTCTTTCTCCAGGTTGCGGTGAGTCGCGGCGATAATTCGTACATCAACCGGTTCTTCTCTTTCTCCGCCCACCGGGCGCACGGTCTTTTCCTGTAAAGCGCGCAGGAGTTTAGCCTGCAGATTGATGGGCATTTCACCAATCTCATCTAAAAACAGGCTGCCGCCCTGGGCGCTTTGGAAGAGGCCTTTGCGCGCTTCATTAGCCCCGGTAAAGGCGCCTTTAACATGACCAAAGAACTCACTCTCCATCAAATCCGCAGGAATGCTCGCACAGTTAACCGGTACAAATGGCTGGTCATGGCGAGGGCTTTCCTGGTGAATGGCGCGGGCAAGTAGCTCTTTGCCGGTGCCGCTTTCACCCAAGATCAGAATGGGGGCATCGCTTTTGGCAAGGCGGGAGGCGTCATGAAATAGCGTCTGCATGACCTGGCTTTTACCCACAATGCCGTGGAAGTGGCTGATGTCAGCGTCGTGGGAAACTGCCAGACGTTGACGCTCCAGCACACGAAATACGGCATCGCGGATGGCATCAAGGTCTAACGGCTTGGTTAAAAAGTCGTCAGCCCCTAGCTTAAGTGCCTCAACCGCCTGGTCGATGGTACCAAAAGCGGTAATCACAATGATGCCCAGCTCACTGCCCGCCTGGCGGAGCTGTTGGAGTAGTTGAATGCCGGTCATGCCCGGCAGTCGCACATCGGTAATCACCAATGAGACGGAGGTGTGGCTTAGTAAGGCGATTGCCTCTTCAGCGCTAGGTACGCCGAGCGTCGTGTAGCCTGCATCCTGCAGTTCTTCTTCTAATAACTCGCGTATAGCGGCGTCATCTTCCACCACCAACAAAGGTAAAAGGGATTCCTGTTGGGTCACAAATGTTTTCCTCACGCGGATGCGGTTTCACTAATAGGTAGTGTAATTTCAAATCCAGCGCCGCCAAGGGCGCTGTTAAACACGCCGATCGTACCGCCGTGGTCGTTAATAATGCGATGTACCATAGAGAGTCCCAACCCGCTGCCTTGGCCGACTGGTTTGGTAGTGAAAAAAGGGTCGAACACTTTATGGTGATGCGAGCTGGGTATTCCCGGTCCGTCATCTTCCACCCACAGTATCAATTCGTGTTCTTGCTGCTGGGCGTGTACCCGAATGCGGCTTACTTCGGGGGCTTGCGCGGCATTGCGCAGTAAATTGGTCAGCACCTGTACAATTTGTTGGCCGTTAGCGAGTAAGTGGGGTGTAGGCTTCGGTAATTCAACGTCTAAGCGAATATTGCGTGGTTCCAGCTCATCTTCCACCAGGTCTTTGGCACTTATAATAAGCTGATCGAGCGCTTGCTCACCTTTTTCCACGTTATGTTGGCGGCCTAATTCCATCAGTTGGCGCACAATTTCAACGATGCGCTCAACTTCGCCGCGTATGCGGCCCAATCGCGCTCGTTCGTCATCACCAATAACACTGCGGCGAGCCAGGCGCTGGGCCTGGCCGTTAATCACCGTCAGCGGCGCGCCTATCTCGTGGGCCACGCCGGCTGCCAGTACGCCCAGTTCAGCCAGCTTTTTCGATTTACGCAGGCGCTTTTCAAGCTCTATTTCGCGCCGCTGGCGCTCCTCAATTTCATGGTCTTTCTCGGCCATCGCGTCCAGCATGCCATTCAAACCGGAAGCGAGGCGGCGGTATTCGGTGGGGCCGTTTTCGGTGGCACGCTGGCTGCGATCACCATCTTCTACCAGCAGCATTACGTGCAGCAGCCGGTTAAGCGGCCGCTCAATATGGCGCCGGAAGCCCCACCAAATACTAAACACGATCCCGGCGGCGCCAATCACAAACACCAACACGGCCACAATGCTGATAAACCCCGTGTAGTTCTCAATACCGGTATTGAGCCGATTGACCTGTAGTACCCCATACACAGTGCCATCTTGGGAGCGCAGTGGTGTCAACGCAGAGTAGTAGTTCCAACCATCATGTTGGCGATAATTGCTATATAAGTCATCGCGCTCAATGACTTGCTGAATCTCTTCGCGACTGAAAATATCTTTACCAAGGCCCAGGCCGTAAATATCGCGACCCTGCGTATCGAATACATAAGCGCCGTAAATGCGGTGAAATGAGAACGCTGACTGAAGCGCTTCTTCAAGCGGTGTACTGCTGTCTGGCGTCACCGCGTAGCTGAGCGAAGAGCTCAGCGTGCGGGTAATAATCTCCACTTCCGTTTGTAGCTTCGAACGTACATTATCCTCAAGCGACTTGATCGCCACTAAGCTAAACACCACCAGGATGACAAACAGCGGCACAATCACCGTCAAAATAATTAAATTGCGTAATCGCATGGGGCATCCATGGTGGTGTTAATACGGTTTAGTATCAGCGGTTGAGTGGAGTGCTACTGGTCTGTTGGTGCTAGGCGATACAAGCCGCCCTGTGGCTCATCAGTCAGCAGATAAATAGCGTCATCAGGGCCTTGGCGAACATCGCGAATGCGACCCACTTCGCCTTGTAAAATCAGCTCCTCTTCGGCGACCCGGCCCTCATCTAGGCGCAAACGCAGCAGTTTCTCGCTACCTAAGCCGCCGGCTAATAAGCTGCCCTGCCACTCGCCGAAGGCTTCACTGGTAACTTCGGCAAGACCGGCAGGGGCAAAGCGACCTTCAAAGAGATACACGGGATCCACCATGCCGGGTAACGAATCTTCACCAATGGGCTCATTGGTCGCGTAGTCATTGCCCTGGCTGACGGTTGGCCAGCCATAATTGTTGCCCGCTTCGATATGATTCAACTCGTCGCCGGTGCGGGGGCCATGCTCTGACGCCCAGGCTTCGCCGTTACTGAGCACGGTCATGCCTTGAATATTGCGGTTACCCATGGAGTAAATTTCATCCAGCGTGGTGTCATCGCCGACAAAGGGGTTGTCATCTGGAACGCCGCCCGTGTCGGTAAGGCGCAGGGTAGAGCCTGCATGGTCATCGCGTGCCTGGGCGCGGGGTGGTTCACTGCCACGGTCACCAATACTCATCAGCAGGGTGCCGTCGGGCAACCACGCTAACCTTGAGCCGTAGTGGCGGCCAGGCCCGGAAGCGCGATCCTGTTCAAACAAGTGCTCCACCTCACCCAGCTGGTCATTTTGCCATTTTACCCGCGATAATGCCGAGCGGCTGTTGTTGCCGTCGGGCTTGCTCCAGGTGAAATAGATCCAGTCGTTATCACCGTTACTATTTTCGCCTTCAAAATCAGGATGTAACGTCACGTCCAGCAGCCCGCCCTGGCCCTGAGTACTTACTTCGGGCATGCCTTCCAAAGTGTTGGCTTCACCGCTTTCGGGGTCGACGAGTTTCAACTGCCCGCTGCGTTCGCTCACCAGGTAGCGGCCATCAGGTAGAAACGCCACCGCCCATGGGTGCTCGAACCCATCAGCGATGCGTTCAATGGAGAGCGTCAGGTGATCGGTCTCCAGCGACTCCTGAATGATTTCCGCCTTTGCAGTATTGATAGCGCTCGCCAGTACTAACCCGCTGAACCCAGCCAAAACCGCAGGCTTCAGTCGGGTCGAGTGGCTGTTGTTCATATAAAGCATAGCGTGCCCTCTGGTGAAATTAATCATTGGCATCCTT
Organism: Halomonas campaniensis; assembly: GCF_002211105.1. Classification (GTDB taxonomy): domain Bacteria; phylum Pseudomonadota; class Gammaproteobacteria; order Pseudomonadales; family Halomonadaceae; genus Vreelandella; species Vreelandella campaniensis_A. Next base: position 10,275 of record NZ_JPUA01000025.1, read on the forward strand.
GCCAGTAGTCTAGCAGTGACCCTATCGCCACGTGGGGGTTCCACTATTACATCAGCAGGGCAAGTAGCACGGGCAGGTAAAACAGCGCTAACAACGTTGAGCAGAAGACCAGACTGGCCACATAGACGGGTTCGCGCTGGGCACGCTGCGCAAAGAGATAATTAAAGACTGCCACCGGCATACACATTTGCAGCACTAAAATACTTTGCGCCAGTGGCGGAAGGCCCACCCAGCCAGCGATCAGCCAGGCGACACCGGCGGCGAGCGGCACTCGCACCAGGCTAAACCCTAGCCCTGAACGCAGATTCTTCACCTGAATGCTGGCCAGTGATACGCCCAGGGTAATGAGCATTAGCGGTACCGTGAACCCCGACATCAAGTCCACCGTATTGGCCAACCAGGGCGGCAGGGCAGTGTCTGTCAGCAGCAACGCCATGGAGATGGCGATGGCGTACACCGTGGGTGTTTTGACAAGGGTTTTGAGCGGGTTGCCCTGACTATTAAGCACGGCCCCTAAGGTGAACTGAAACAGCGATACGGTCACCATCACCGTAATGCCGTAGGCAAACCCGGCACTACCAAAAGCATAGAGCACCACAGGCAAGCCCATGTTGCCGGTATTGGGGTACATCATGGGGGCAAGTAAAACCCGCCAACTGCGGCGCAACAGTTTTGCCACCAAAAAAGTCGAGGCCCCCATAGTGAGGATCACTAACGCGGCGGCCAGCATGGTTTGGCCAAAGGTGGTGGCATCAATATCGGCCCCCGCAAGAGAGGCCAATACCAGTGAGGGCGTACCAATGTTAAACACGAGCCGGGTAATGAAGTCGACCGGGTAGGGATGGCCTAGGCGTACCCACAGGTAGCCGAGCCCTGCACCCGCCAGCACAGGCGCCATGACGGCAAAAAGTTCGGCAAGCATTGGCTGTCCTTGGCAATCGTTAGCCGCCCATTGTCGTTAATAAGCGGGCTAACTGGCAAGGCTAACACTCGAATTAACCTACACCGTCGCGGCTGACGCGCGCCACGGTGCGGGCACTTGGCTACGTAAAAACTCTAGCAGCGCGTGGGTACGGCGGGTCTGGTGACCGTAAGCGTAGAGCAGTGTGATAGGGAGTGGCACCGGCTCCCAGCCGGACAGGCAGTTAATCAGCTCACCTGGATGATGCTGTTCGCGTTTTGCGGTTAACCAGTGTGAGAGCAAGCCGATACCCTGGCTGCGCGCAATGGCATCTATATGCAGGGTAGTGAGATCAACCCGCAGCCGTGAACGGGGCGGGTTAAAGGTGTATTCGCCATGCTCTGGATGAGTGAGCAGTAGCCCGTCTGAAGCCGTGCCCAACAGGTCTATCCAGGCGTGTTGGTTTAGCTCATCAGGATGGTGCGGCGTGCCAGCCGCTGCTAAATAGCGTGGGCTAGCATAAAGCCCGCGGGACAGGTGGCCCAGGCGCTCCTGGTTTAGCCCGCACTCATGAGTCGGCCCAAGCCAGACATGCACGCTATTGCTGTGCATTTTAGTGGGCGGCGTTTCTCGAGTGTGTAGCGTTAGCTCTACCTTGGGATGACGGTTTAAGAACGCATCAATGGCACTGGCTAACCAGCTGCGGGCCAGGGCACCGTGCACTTCAAGGGTAATTTCGCCGCTAATTTCCTCGCGCAGCTCAGCCAGTGCTTCCTGGCTATGCGCCGCCATTGCCAAAAGCTCAGTGCAGTAGTTGTGAAACAGCAGCCCCGCCTCGGTGGGAATTAAGCGGTTGGCCTGACGGCGCAGCAGCGGCTGGTTAAGCCGGGCTTCAAGCTGGCTGATTCGGCGGCTAAGGGTCGATTTGGCTAATCCGAGCTTCTGAGCACTGCGTGTCAAACTGCCCGTGGTCATCACATCGGCAAAGGCGGTCAGTTCGTCAAAGTCATACATGGTCAGGCCCACGGGAAAAGGGAGAAGGCTGATTGTGCCATTTTTCGGTGCGAATGGAAATAATAGGCATTTGTGTTCCGGTATGTTGAACGTACCGTCTCACCCCGATGTGCAAAGAGTGTGTAAAAATATTAATGCTAATAATTCGCATTTAATAGAGCGGATGCTTATCCACATTGCTCTCACACTTCTCAAACACTATGAAGGACGAAGTTATGTCTCCCTGTTTGCGCCGTACGCTGCTGGCCTGCGCTATCTCTTCGCTTGCCAGTAGTGCTCTATGGGCACAAGACGCGCCCCGCTTAGACGATATGGTGGTAACCGCGTCAGGTTTTGAACAGCAGATTACCAATGCACCTGCCTCTATCAGCGTGGTTTCCCGGGAAGAGTTGGAACAAGGCCACTATCAGAGTGTTACCGATGCGCTGCGCGATGTGCCCGGTGTGATTGTCACCGGCGGCGGGAGAGGGGATAACGGCCAGGATATCTCCATTCGCGGCATGCCCTCCCAGTACACCCTGATACTGGTCGATGGTCGCCCGCAGAATTCCCGTGAGTCCCGCCCCAATGGTAGCGCCGGGTTTGAGCAAGACTGGCTGCCGCCGCTACAGGCTATCGAGCGCATTGAAGTAGTGCGTGGGCCAATGTCGACGCTTTACGGCTCCGATGCCATCGGCGGGGTCATTAACGTGATTACCCGCAAGGTTGCGCAGGAGTGGCACGGTAATGTGCAACTCGACACCGTACTTCAGGAAAACAGCGACTCCGGTGATAGCCGCCAAGCCAACTTTTACCTGAGCGGCCCGCTGGTAGGGGATCGTTTAGGTCTTCAGCTCTATGGCCGTGCCTCGCAGCGCGATGAAGACACTATTCTCAACGGCTATGAAGATAAAAGCCTGCAAAGTCTTACTGCACGGCTGAGTTTTGCGGCGACTGATAACCATGACTTCACTTTTGAGGCGGGTATTACCGAGCAGGAGCGCGAATCACTGATGGGCAACTCGGCGCCATCCGAGGGCTGTCGCGGCGGCTGCTCCGATAGTTTTAATGAGTTCACCCACCAGCATGTCGCGGTGACCCACAGCGGGCGCTTCGAGTGGGGCACCAGCGAAACTTACCTTCAGCGTGAAAGTAGCGAAAACAAATCGCGGGATATTGAAATCATCAACACCACCGCCAAAACCAGCGCGGTCATTCCGCTAGGCATGCATATGCTGACGGTAGGCGCTAGCTACGAAGAGGAGTCGCTTGACGATAGTACGACAAATCAATTGCCTGGCTCTGATCGTAGTGAGATTGAGAATAGCCAGTGGGCCCTCTTTGTGGAAGATGAGTGGATGCTCACCGATGCTTGGGCACTGACCGGCGGGCTGCGTATTGATGACGACGATAACTACGGCAGCCACCTTAGCCCGCGGCTTTACAGCGTGTGGAATATGACGCCTGACTGGACGTTAAAAGGCGGCGTTTCAACCGGTTATCGAGCGCCCAACCTGCGCGAGATCACCCCCGACTGGGGGCAGGTCAGTCGTGGTGGCAATATTTACGGTAATCCTGACCTTGAGCCAGAGACCTCGCTCAATAAAGAACTGGCCCTGCTTTATGCCAACGACTCTGGCCTGAGCGGCAGCTTCACGCTGTTCCATAACGACTTTGACGATAAAATTACCCGAATAGCTTGCCCCATCGATATCTGTACGGATGGCGCTAACCAGTTTGGCAGCGACCCGACTTATCGCGTTAACGTTGATGAAGCGGTGACTCAAGGCGTAGAGGCGAGTGTGGCTGCGCCGTTAACCGATACCGTTGAGCTAACGGCCAGCTACACCTATACCGATAGCGAGCAAAAAAGCGGTGAGTATGCCGGCGAGCCGTTAACACAGCTGCCTAAGCATCAGGTATCCGCCTCGTTAGATTGGCAAGACTCTGCCAAGTTGAGTCAATGGACAAAAGTCACTTACCGCGGCGAAGAGAGCCAACCGACTACCGGCCCTTCGAGCAGTTCCATTGTGGCTCCTTCCTACACTTTTGTAGATGCAGGCGTTGGCTACCAGTTGAACGAAAGTACTCAACTGAACGCGGGTATCTACAACCTGTTCGACGAAACGATCGGCTACGACGAGTACGGCTATGTAGAAGATGGTCGTCGGGTTTGGTTAGGGCTCAACGTTGCCTTTTAAGCGCTAGGTTGCCGTCATCAAAGCAACACTGCAGCGGCTATCCAGCGATAGCCGCTTTTTTAGCGGCTTAGGAAAGGGGGAGGGGGCAGAAACAAAAAAGCCCCAGCACATGGCCGGGGCAGAAGGAGAGCATCGAAACAGTAGCGAGCTGAAACCGATTAGAATTCGTAGCGGGCGGAGAGCCACAGACGGCGGCCTTCTTCGCTATTGGCGTAAACGTTGCCAAAGCTGGTGCCATCGCCGTAAGCACGGTAGTCGACAAAGTCTTTGTCAAACAGGTTATAGATCGTCGCGCTCAGATTAAGCTGATCGGTGACCGCGTAATTACCGCCCAAGTGAAACAGCGAATAGGCTTTAAAATCGCCCAGGTCATCAAACGAGGGGGCGCCGCGGACGCTTTCGCGGTTACGGTAGCGTTCGCTGCGGTACTCTGCTGAGAGCCAGGTATCCAGCTTTGCCGTTGCCTGCCAGCGCAGGGTGGCGTTAATGGCGTGTTCCGGGGTATCTGTCAGCGGCTCGCCCTTGTTATCGCCACTCTTCTGTTCGCTATCGGTGTAGGTGTAATTGGCGTTGACGCGCCAATCGGGAGCGAACTGGTAGCCAGTAGAGAGCTCAACCCCCTGGGTGATCGCCTCGTCCACATTGACCTGTTGACTGTAAGTGCCGTCAGGAATCAGCGGGTCGTTTTCCACCAGAATATCGCTGCCGCTGGCAATCTTGTCGTCAAACTGGTTGTGGAACAGCGTGGCGCTGGCGGTAAAGCCTTGCTGGTTATCGTAATGGGCGCCGATCTCGCTACTAGTGCTGGTTTCCGGCTCAAGATCCGGGTTACCAATGGTCAGCACGGTGCCTTGGCCGGTAACGCCATTGATGCCATCGTGAAGATCATTAAGCGTAGGCGTTTTATAGCCGCGGCTCACGCCACCTTTTAATGTCCAGTTGGGCGTCGTGTTCCACACCAAGTAGCCGCGCGGGCTGAACTGGCTGCCAAAGGCGTCGTGGTGATCATAACGGCCGCCTAGGGTCAGGGCTAAATCGTCCCGCAGCATCCACTCATCTTCAGCAAACAGCGACCAGGTGGTCTGGGCAAAGGTCTCACCGGCCAAGCCGTCGTCAAGCTCCGCATCCCACCACTGCATACCCACGGTGGCCATATGGTTGTCTAGCGGCATGATGAATTTGCTGTCGAGCACGGTATTGGTGGTTTCCAGCTCCCGTGGAGCACCACCTACAATGCCAGGAAAACCCTCATAAGCGACGCCCGTATCACCAGGAATCGTGCGGCCTTTGGTTTCGGTGGTGTTGCGCATCAGGCTGGATTCCAACGTACCCGAGGCAAAACGGCCGGTGTGGCCAATGGCGATTTGCTCGCGCTCAAAACGGAGTTCATCCGAATAGCCGTTGGCGCTGCCAGGGTCGGGCGCACAGCTACGGGTGCGACCATCCAGGGTGCCTAGCTGGCACTCGTCGTTGTCGTAGCGCTGGCGGCTCACTTCACCATCCAACCATAGGTCATGGCTGTCCGTGGGTGTCCAGGTTAGCTTGCCACCCAGACTGTACGTATCGCCTTCCACTAGGCTAGGGCCGCGCTGGTCGACTTCTACAGGTTCACCGTTGTTATCGGTATAGGTAAGCTCGGAAGCGTCACGCTCATAAATCCGCCCGCGCAGTTGAAGACCCAGGGTATCCTCTACCAGAGGGCCGCTGGTATAGAGATTGATCTCGCGGCGATCGCCGAAGTCGCGATCCTCGTTAAAGGTATTCTCAACCCCAATAGAGCCTGTCCACTCGCGGCCAACCCGGCGGGTAATAATATTGATGACACCGCCCATGGCGTCAGAGCCATACAGGGTCGACATCGGCCCACGAATCACCTCAATGCGCTCAATGCTGGAAACGGGTGGAAAGAAACTGGTGGAGGTTTCGCCAAAGCCATTGGGGGTCACGCTGCCCGCTGCGTTTTGGCGGCGGCCATCAATCAGGATCAGCGTATAGTCGCTGGGCATGCCACGGATACTAATGTTGCGACCACCAGTTTTGCCTACCGCTCCACCCACATCGACCCCTTCAACGTTGCGCAGCGCATCGGCGATGCTTGTCACCCGCGTGCGTTCCAACTCTTCACGAGAGATCACCGAGATACTGGCAGGCGCGTCGACCATCGCCTGTTCAAACCCGCTGGCCGAAACAACGATATTGTCCAGCTGTTGCTCTTCTTGAGCGGTGGCTGTGCCTGCAGAAACGGCAAGCGTGACGGCGCTAGCCAGAACAGAGCGAGTAAAGCGTGGCATGTCATTCCCTCTTGGTTACGATAATTATTAGCTAATGATATTAATTATCAAATAAAGGCGGGAGTCTAAAAAGAAAAGTTCCCAAACGCGAGAGAATGATTGAGGAACGTTGCGTTGCGCATACTGAAACAGTGAGAGGGTGGAGGAGTTGCAGGAAACGGAACACGCCATTCGCTGGAATAGTAGTGCAAGCGCTTTTGAGAATCGTTATTATCCTTGCCAAAGTACCGTATTGAGAGAAACTTATGCTGGTGGAAACGACATCAATGGCCGCCACCCTCGCTAAGAGCGGGCGTTTAGGTATGGTCGGTATATTGCTAAGTATTTTTGTGGCAGGCACTGCGCAAGCGCGCACGCTGGAAACCGCCTTTGGCGACGTAGACGTTGAGGGAACCCCAGAGCGCGTCGTAACACTCTACGAAGGCGCTTTGGACGCTGCCGTAGCGGCAGGCGTGAACCCGCTAGGCGCTGTGACGACGCGGGGTGGCGACAACGTGGCAAGCTACATTGAAGCGCATCTTGGTGAACACCCGCCGGCGATTATGGGCGTGGTGCGCGAGATCAATATCGAGGCCGTGCTGGCGCAGCAGCCGGATCTGATTTTGGCCCCCGCTCAGCTCTCTGATGAGCAGTATCAACTGCTGTCACGTATTGCACCCACGGTGGTGCCACCGACCCAGCCACTGGCGCCGGATAATTGGAAAGCGGAAGCCCGCCTTTACGGCGAAGCGCTTAATCGCCAGGCCGCCATTGCAGAAGCGATTGAGGCCGTTGAGCAACGCGCCGCCGAGGTCGCTGAGGCAGTAGGAAAGGCCGGTGTCGGTGGTAGCGCCTTCTTGGTGCGCTGGATGCCCGGTGGCCCCATGGTGATGTCGGAAAACCTTTTTTCTGCAGGTTTGTTAGCCCAAGCGGGGCTGGATGTTCAGGACGCTGGCCTGGTCGGCGAGCGCGGCGTACATAGCGATGTACTCAGCCTGGAAAACCTTTCCCAAGTGGACGGCGACTGGCTATTCCTGGCAACGCTCAACGAAGATGGTCAAGCGGCGGTGGACGCAGCCAAGCAAAGCAGCGCCTTTACGCGCCTAAACGTGGTACAGCAAGACCACGTAGTGCCGGTGGATGGCCAGCTATGGACAAGCGCCAATGGCCCGCTGGCCGCCCAGGCGATTCTTGACGATATAGAGGCAGCGCTGTTGCCGTGACGGTTCCACGTTTTGCAACGCCTAACGTTAGGCGTGCTACTCACCGAACGCTAATGCTGCTACTACTCACCGCCCTTGTGGCGGTGAGTCTCGTTAGTCTATTAATCGGCGCGGGTAGCGTTGGCCCGGGTAGGGCTCTGGCGCTACTGAGTGGCGCCCAGGACAGTGAAGCGCACTTCATCGTCTGGGAGCTGCGCGCACCGCGCACCTTGATTGGTATTGTGGTGGGCATGGCGCTGGGTGTCGCTGGCGCCCTGTTGCAAGCGGTTGCACGCAACCCGCTGGCTGAACCAGGGCTTTTAGGGGTTAGTGCGGGGGCGGCGTTTGCCGTGGCGCTGGCCTTAGTGCTGGGTGCCAGCGCCGCCACGTTACGCATTTCAGTCGCGCAGTTAGGTGCGCTGGTGGGTTGCGTGTGCGTGTTGAGCGTGGCGCGTTTTCGCGGTGTGGGTAACGACCCTATCCGGCTCGTGCTTGCCGGAGCCGCATTTTCGGGTCTGCTGGCCTCATTAACCTCATTGATACTGCTTTACGACCAGCGTGCCGCTGATGAAATTCGTTTCTGGGTGATTGGCAGCTTGGCAGGCCGCCGCTTGGATGACCTACTTGCCGTGCTGCCCAGTATGCTGGTCGCGTCAGTGATGGTTGTGCTGATTGCTCGGCCATTAGCTGCCCTGGCCCTAGGCGAACGAGTGGCCTCTGGTTTGGGCCATCACCCCAACCTCATTCGTTGGTTGGTCATCGCCTGCGTGGCGCTGTTGGTGGGGGCTGCCACCGCCATCGCCGGGCCCATTGCCTTTGTTGGGTTGGTGGTGCCGTTTGTCGCACGGGCCTTTGCCGGGCCTGATATTCGTCGCACGCTATGGTTTTGCCTGCCCATCGGGCCGCTGATCGTCCTCTCGGCCGATATCATCTCTCGGGTAGTGGTCGCTCCATCGGAACTACCGTTGGGCGTACTCACGGCGCTGTGCGGCGCACCCGTACTAATAGCGGTCGTACGTGCGCGCCGCCTACCGATGCTATGAATTCGCTCATGAAAACCACGCCGATAAAAAGCTCGTCTATGCCTTTCTCTTCGGAAGACCAGTTCCGCGCGGACGGCAATAACAACGTACCGCCACCGCAAGGTTACAGGCGATTCGCCTGGCGAAGCGGGAACGGTACGAACAGCCTATTGTTTGAGCAGCGTGCGGTAGCCGTTAACCTGGGGCTGTTTGGCGCGTTACTGCTTGCCAGCGTTATTTACCTAAGCCTGGGCAGCGTTAAGGTCGCCCCTATGGCAGTGCTGCAGGCGCTGTTTGGCAATGCAGATATGATGGCGAGCTTTGTGGTGCAGGAGCTACGCTTGCCGCGTTTGGCCGCCGCCGCTAGTACCGGGGCGGCCTTCGCGTTAGCGGGCATTCTGATGCAAACTCTGGCCCGTAATCGCTTGGCGACACCGGGTATTATCGGCATTGATAATGGCGCGACAGCGTTTGCAGTGGCCTCCCTCGTAGGCCTTGGCGTTTCCATCGCGCCGCCTGCCATGGCGTTAGCCGGGGCAACCACCGCGGCGGTACTCACCTTCGGGCTTGCCGCGGGCAACGGCACCCAGGGCTATCGCTTTATCGTGGCGGGGATTGGCGTGGGCGCGGTGTTTGGCGCGATAACGCAATTGATGCTGGCGCGCGTCGCCATTGATACCGCCAATGCCGCTTACCCATGGACGGTGGGTTCGCTCAATGCCCGCCCCAGCGGCGCACTGCAATTACTCATGCTCGGGTTGACGTTAGGGCTGGTCGCTGCCATGGCGTTAACCCGTTCGCTAACGCTACTGCGTTTCAAGGATGCCACCGCTAGCGGGCTAGGCGTGAACGTCAAGCGGCGCCGGTTGGAAGTACTGCTGCTGTCTGTCGCCTTGACGGGTTTGGCGGTGGCTGTTGCAGGCCCTGTGGGCATGGTGGGGTTGATTGGCCCCGAGATTGCCCGGTCAATGTCGAGCTCTCGTAGCGTGCCAGTTTTGGCGGCAACGCTGGCGGGGGCGTTGGTCATGGTGCTCGCCGACTTGGCCGGGCGTACGCTGCTGGCGCCGATCGAGATTCCGGTGGGTATCGTTACCGCCGTGGTCGGCGGGCCCTGGTTACTTTGGATATTAATGCGCCCGCAACGGAGCTTCACATGAGCCAATCTCCAACATCTACCATGCCTTCTCTTGCCACGCAGTCGCTCGGGATGAGTTATGGCACCCGGCAGGTGATCGATGGCTTGGATATCACCCTGCCTAGCGGCCAAGTGACTGCCATTGTGGGCCCTAACGGCTGCGGAAAATCGACGTTGTTGGCCGGGCTTGCTCGTTTACACAAACCCGATAGCGGTGCTGTATTGCTCGATGGCGCCGATATTCAGCGCCTTCCCACCCGCCAACTCGCTACGCAATTGGCGCTACTGCCCCAGGAAGCCGTTGCACCGGAGGGGCTCACCGTGACCGAGCTGATTCGTTTTGGTCGCCAGCCCCACCAAGGCTGGCTACGACAGTGGTCAGCAGAGGACCAGCGCGTGGTGCAGCACGCGCTAGCGGCGGCAGGGCTTGAACAACTCGCTGACAGGCCAATTGATGCGCTTTCCGGCGGCCAGCGCCAACGCGCCTGGATCGCCATGACCATCGCCCAACAAACCCCGCTGCTGTTGCTGGATGAACCTACCTCCGCGCTGGATCTGGGCCACCAGATAGAAGTGTTCGAGCTGGTAAAGCATCTTGCCCACCACGGCCGTACCGTGGTGATGGTGCTGCACGATCTCGCCAGCGCCTGCCGCTACGCTGACCATCTCATCGCCATGCGCGAAGGTCAGATTATCGCGGAAGGGGCTCCCGCTACTGTGGTTACGCCTGACCTTGTGCGAACGCTCTATCAAGTGGAGTGCACGTTGCTCACCGACCCTGATACCGGCAGCCCCTTGCTGGCCAATGTTCGCCGCTCCGCGGTGCCCGCTTACTAAGCAGGCTCTAGCCTTTCGCCGCATTGCTAAAGTTGCATTAAGTTGATGCCCTGCTAGAGATAGCGGGGCGATTTCATTACTCTATCGCCTCTAAACCTATTTCAGCTATAACAACCTCAGTAAGGAACACTCGTGTCCTCTCCTGCACACAGTTTTCAAGCGTTGCTACGGCTACTACGCTACGCCAAAGGCTATCGTCGGCGCATCATTGCCGCCACCGCCTGTTCGATTATCAATAAGCTGTTTGATATTGCCCCAGAGATTCTGATTGGTGTCGCCATCGATGTGGTGGTCAACCAGGAGCAGAGTTTTGTGGCCAGCCTCGGGTTTGAAACGCCTCAACAGCAGATCACCATGCTGGCGGTGCTGACGTTTGTTATTTGGGCAGGGGAGTCGCTGTTTGAGTACCTCTTTCAAATCCTATGGCGCAACTTAGCTCAACGCTTACAAGCGGATATGCGTCAGGATACCTACGAGCACGCCCAGCGGCTGGATATGGCGTTCTTCGAGTCGAAAAGCTCCGGTCAGCTTGTGGCCACCATGAACGATGACGTCAATCAGCTCGAGCGCTTTTTAGACGGCGGGGCTAACTCGCTTATTCAGGTGGTGGTCACCGTGGTGGCAGTGGGGGCGGTCTTCTTCGTGCTTTCGCCGCTGATCGCGCTGCTGGCGTTTACACCGATTCCGCTGATCATTTGGGGTGCGTTCTTCTTCCAGCGCAAAGCCGGGCCGCTTTACAGCGACGTGCGTGAAAAGGTGGGCGATTTAGCCAGCCGTTTATCCAACAACCTAAGCGGTATCGCGACGATTAAGAGCTTTACCAGTGAAGACCGCGAAGCTGAACGCCTGCGCGAGGCCAGCGAAGCCTACGTAGATGCCAATAGAAGGGCGATCAAGGTTAGCTCCGCGTTTATTCCAGTGATCCGCATGGCGATTTTGGCGGGCTTTCTGGCCACCTTTACTGTGGGCGGCATGATGGCGCTCAACGGCTCGCTGAATGTGGGTGCGTACGGTGTGTTGGTATTCCTGACGCAGCGGCTGCTCTGGCCGCTCACCGGTCTGGCGCAGGTAATCGACCTGTTCGAGCGCGCCATGGCCAGCACGCGGCGGATTCTCGATCTACTTGAAGTGCCGATTACCGTTAAAGACGATAGCACCACTCCGCTCGCTCAGCCGGTGCGCGGCGAAGTGACCATCGACAATGTGAGCTTTCACTACGCCACCAGTGGCGTTGGCGTGGAAAACATTCATTTACACGCACCTGCAGGCAACACTCTGGCATTAGTAGGCGCGACCGGCTCGGGCAAATCGACCCTCATCAAGCTACTGCTGCGCTTTTACGACCCGGAAAACGGGCGGGTACTCATCGATGGCCAGCCGATTACCGACGTCAGCATGAGCTCGCTGCGCCAGTCGATTGGCCTGGTCAGCCAGGATGTTTACCTGTTTGAAGGCAGCATTCGCGACAATATCGCTTACGGCAAACCTGACGCGGACGTAGCGGCGATTATCGACGCCGCCAAAACCGCCGAGGCGTGGAGCTTTATCGAAACGCTGCCCCAAGGGTTGGACACGCCGGTAGGGGAGCGGGGCGTGCGGCTTTCCGGCGGCCAACGCCAGCGGCTTTCTTTAGCGCGGGCGCTACTTAAAGACCCGCCTATTTTGGTGCTGGATGAAGCCACCAGCGCAGTGGACAACGAAACCGAAGCGGCCATTCAGCGCTCGCTTAAGCGCATCGCCCATGGCCGCACGGTGATTATGATTGCTCATCGGCTTTCGACCATCGTCCATGCCGATGAGATCGTCGTGATCGAGAAAGGCCAAGTGGCCGAGCGGGGTACTCATTCCAGCCTATTGGCAGCTAACGGCCACTACGCCGCCCAGTGGCGGGTGCA
>NZ_JPUA01000025.1:22798-80141 GCF_002211105.1 Halomonas campaniensis
GCGAAGCTCAGGCGGGGGATGTGGAAGCACTCAGTAACCTTTAACGACGACCGATTAACTATTACCTATTAACCAGGAGCGCATTGAGGGTGACGGGTACATGCTCGTCAATCTCCTGGTAGCCCAGTAACGACATCACGGTGCGCACCGTGGTGTTGGCCATCAGTGCTCGGCCATCCATCGCCATGGGCTCCGCGTGGGTGACGCGTATCTCATTCAGGCCTTCGCGGGTAAACCGCAGCGGCACGGATTCCTGTTGGTTTACCATGTCTGATTGAACGCTAAAGGTCAGCGTCTCCACCAGGGATTCGCCAATATCCAAACCGTCCAACCGCTCTGGCGGCATTTGCGCCTCTAGCGTCACCAAGGTGGTGTTGGCCAGCAAACCTATCCACGGCGGCAGCTCACCAAAGCGTTCCAGCACATCCGTTTGGCTGAGTTTTAACGGCAAACGCAGGGTGCCATCACTGGAGATATCACCCTGCAGATCGCGCACTTGGTGGTGATGCGTTTGCGGTGTTTCGCCGTTCAACTGAGTAACCGACGCCTGCACCCGGGACTGGCCAGGATCAAGCTGCCAATCAGCGTGCACGGGCAGCGCCAACAATAAGGGGAATAGAGCAATCAATGCTTTCACAGCGCGTCTCCGCATAAAGAACTACTCACCAGACTGCCCAATCCCCATAAAGTGCCGTAATGACATCAAGATAGCGCAAAGGGGCTAGCCTCACCCGGCCACATTCGCTATGATATGCACGCTTTTCGGGCCTATAGCTCAGTTGGTTAGAGCAGGGGACTCATAATCCCTTGGTCGTAGGTTCAAGTCCTACTGGGCCCACCATTCCTATATTTACCTATTTTAATAGCAGGGGATTATGAGTCCCTTGGTCTGCGGCTCTCCGCCACTCGTTTTGCCCTTTCTTTGTTTATCTCTTTCTTGTTCGCTTTCAACGGCTGATAGCTCGTTGTTGGCTGTGTATGATAACCGCAATTAACAAATACTTATTGAGTGAGGACAGGTACTGTGGATGCCAGTACTTAGCCGCTGCGCTTATTTTTATTTGCGATTAATGTTCTCAGTTCAATGGCGCTATGCAGTCTGCATGTAACTATTGCGACTGAACGGCTTAGCAACGAGAAATGCAGCACTCGCTTTAAGGCGAACAGGAAAAACGGCACGTCATGAACGCAGTTGAAATCGAATCCGCAATTTCTGATTTAGCACAACAGCCTTTCGATCAGGCTGAGTTCCCCTATGCCTTTCTGGAAGCTTTTGGCAACAAGGCGACCACCATCAAGCGGCTGCGTTCGGGTACGTCCAATAAGTCGGACTTTGCAGGCTCTTGGGGCGGAGTACTGCAAACGAACAATATCCATATCGCGGTGGCGGAGGCCGGTGCCGTTACCCAAACCCTGGCCACGCTGAAGGCTAGCCCAGCCACTGCACGTGCCAAGGTGAAGTTTGTGCTCGCCACCGACGGTGAGATGCTTGAGGCCGAAGAGCTGGAAAGCGGCGAGACAGTCGCCTGCAAATATGAAGAGTTTCCTGATCACTTCGGTTTCTTTTTGCCCCTGGCGGGTATTACCACTGTTAAGCAGGTGCGTGAAAGCTCGTTTGATATTCGCGCCACTAGCCGCCTGAACCGACTTTACGTGGAGCTGCTGAAAGATAACCCAGGCTGGGGTACGGAAGAGCAGCGCCACGAGATGAACCATTTCATGGCCCGCCTGATCTTCTGTTTTTTTGCCGAAGACACGGATATCTTCGCCGGTAGCGGGCTGTTCACCGACACCGTCTCAGAAATGAGCGCCAGAGATTCCGCCAATACCCACGAAGTGATTAGCGAAATCTTCCGCGCCATGAACACGCGGCAAGAAGCGCATGCTGCGGCGAATATCCCCCGCTGGGCAGGGAAGTTTCCCTATGTAAACGGCGGCTTGTTTTCCGGCAGTGTGGACGTACCGCGCTTTAGCAAGATCGCTCGTTCCTACTTGCTGCACATCGGCAGCCTGGATTGGACACAAATTAACCCTGATATTTTCGGCTCGATGATTCAGGCGGTGGCCGACGATGAAGAGCGTGGTGCATTGGGCATGCACTACACCAGCGTGCCGAATATTCTAAAAGTGCTGAACCCACTGTTTCTGGATGACCTGCGCGAAAAGCTGGAAGAAGCAGGCGACAACGCTCGCAAGTTGCTTAACCTGCGCAACCGCATGGCCAAAATTCGCGTATTTGACCCGGCCTGCGGCTCGGGTAATTTTTTGGTCATCGCCTACAAGCAAATGCGTGAAATTGAAGCTGAGATTAACCAGCGTCGTGTTGAGCCAAATCGGCCAACCGATATACCGCTGACCAACTTTCGAGGCATTGAGCTGCGGGACTTCTCAGCTGAAGTAGCTCGGCTTGCATTAATCATTGCCGAGTACCAGTGTGACTTGCATTATCGCGGCAAGAAGCTGGCTTTAGCCGAGTTTTTACCCCTCAGCTCCGATAATTGGATTACCTGCGGCAATGCTTTGAGGCTTGATTGGCTGCAATTGATGGATGTCTACAGTACAGGCGTAAAACTCACCGCTGATGATCTTTTCGATACCCCGCTGGATCAGGCTCAAATCGATTTTGAGAATGAGGTGGGTGAAACCTATATCTGTGGAAACCCGCCATATCTAGGATCCACATGGCAAAGCAAAGAGCAAAAGGAAGACCTGAAGCGTATTTTCGATGGGCGCACGAAGAGTTGGAAGTCGCTCGATTATGTAGCGGGCTGGTTTATGAAAGCTGCTGATTACGGGGTTCACACGCCTACTGTATCAGCCTTTGTATCCACCAACTCAATATGTCAGGGGCAGCAGGTGCCGATCCTCTGGCCGCTGATTTTTGAGACTGGACATGAGATCGCTTTTGCACATACCAGTTTCAAATGGGCGAATCTTGCTAGCCATAACGCGGGTGTTACTGTTGCTATTGTTGCAATAAGTAACCATCCAGGTTTAGCGAGAAAATTATTCTCCCTTTCGAAGACTGGCGAAACGGTTGAGAAGCAAACGAATAATATCAATTCGTATCTAACCGCCGCTCCTAATGTCATCGTTAAAAAGGTATCCAAGCCTCTGGGTGATGTTTCTGACATGAGCTTTGGAAATAAGCCTGTCGATGGCGGTCACCTTCTTCTTTCCAGAGGCGAGATGGAGGCTTTAGGTTTGAGCTCGGATCAACGTGCTCACTTCATCCGGCGCATTTACGGCTCGGCGGAGTTTATCCGTGGCTTAGAACGCTATTGCTTGTGGATTGAGGACGATCATTTGCGAGAGGCAATGGCGATAGACTCAATCCGCCAGCGTGTTGAAGGCGTGCGCAATATGCGACGGAATAGTCGAGATAAAAGCGCTAATGAAATGGCGAAACGTGCTCACCAGATGCGCGAAATGAATATTGGTACACGACAGACAATCGCGATGCCCTGCGTATCCTCTGAGAACCGTGCATACCTTCCTGCAGGTTTATTAGACAATAAGTCTACTGTCACTAATCTATGCTTTGCTCTATATGACGCTTCGCTCTGGAACATGGCACTGATTGCATCCCGATTGCACCTAGTTTGGATCGCCACCGTATGCGGCAAGATGAAAACAGACTTCCGCTACTCTAATACAATGGGCTGGAACACTTTTCCCATCCCTAAACTGACTGATAAGAACCGTGCTGACCTAACAGCAGCAGCCGAAAACATTCTTTTGGCTCGCGAAGCGCACTTTCCGGCCACCATCGCCGATCTCTACGACCCTGAAAAAATGCCTGACAATCTGCGTGAAGCCCATGAACGCAATGATGAGGTGCTGGAGCGCATCTACATCGGACGGCGTTTCAAAAACGATACGGAGCGCCTGGAAAAGTTGTTTGAGCTGTATACCAAGATGACCGCAGAGGCTCCTGGTAAAGGGTCTGCCAGTAAGAAAGCACGGAGGAAGGCATGAGCGACCTAATCTTGTACACCACAGATGATGGGCGCACCCAGCTGCACCTTAGGGTGGAAGGTGACAGTATCTGGCTTAGCCAGTTGGAAATTGCTGAACTGTTCCAGACCACCAAGCAGAATGTCTCTCTGCACGCCAAAAATATATTCGAAGACAATGAGTTAGACCCTGAGGCAACCGTCAAGGATTCCTTGACAGTTCAATTTGAGGGTAAGCGTCAGGTCAAGCGGAAGATCAGTTACTACAACCTCGATTTGATCCTGGCCATTGGCTATCGCGTCCGCTCGTCTCGCGGCGTGCAGTTCCGCCAGTGGGCCAGCGCTCACCTGAAGGAGTTTCTGATTAAGGGCTTCGTGATGGACGACGAGCGCCTTAAGAACCCCGGTGGTTGGGACTTTTTCGATGAGCTGCTGGAACGCATCCGGGACATACGCGCCTCGGAAAAGCGCTTCTACCAGAAAGTCCGCGATCTCTTTGCGCTTAGCTCCGACTATCAGGCCCGCGAGAGAGAGACGGCACAGTTTTTTGCTGAAGTACAAAACAAACTGCTGTATGCGGCCACAAGTCACACCGCTGCTGAGCTGATCTTAAAACGCTCAGACCCGACTATGCCAAATATGGCGTTGACCAACTGGAGTGGCTCACGGGTTCGCAAGCAGGATGTCATTGTTGCCAAAAACTACCTGACGGCAGACGAGATCGACACGCTAAACCGTTTGGTAGTGATCTTCCTTGAACAGGCAGAGCTCAGGGTAAAGAAACAGAAAGAGCTGACCCTGGATTTCTGGCGTAACAACGTCGATAAGATGCTGGCGTTTAATGATCAGCCCATTCTTGAAGGCGCAGGCTCGGTTAGCCGTGAAAGCATGGAAAGAATTGCCCGTGAGCGTTATGAGGTGTTCGACCAGCAACGGCGCACGGCTGAATCAAAAGCAGCCGATGCCGCTGATCTAAAGGAAATCGAACAGCTGGAACAAGACCTCAAATACAAGGGCAAAAAGCCCTGACAGGGATTGCATTATGACGAAGAGAGTACCCTCAGTTTCCGTCTCGTACGCCAGCAATGGCAGTTCTACCACGTCCAATGAGCTTGGCATGCGGCCCATGCAAGAGCGTGCCTACGAACGGCGAGGTGAGCAGTACCTCCTGATCAAGTCGCCCCCTGCATCGGGAAAAAGCCGCGCTCTCATGTTTATTGCGCTGGATAAGCTGCATAACCAGGGGCTTAAACAGGCCATTATCGTGGTGCCAGAAAAATCTATCGGCTCCAGCTTTAATGACGAACCGCTAAGTAACTACGGCTTTTGGGCTGACTGGCATGTAGAACCCAAATGGAACCTGTGCAACGCGCCGGGCACGGACAATGGCGGCAAGGTCAAATCTCTAGGCGCTTTCCTCGAAAGCAGCGATAAGGTGTTGGTTTGCACCCATGCGACGTTCCGTTTTGCGATTGATCAGTTTGGGTTAGCAGCTTTTGATGACTGCTTGATCGCCGTGGATGAGTTCCACCATGTTTCTGCAAATCCCGACAATAAGTTAGGTGCTCACTTGGGTGGCTTTATCAACCGCGATAATGTGCACATCGTCGCGATGACCGGCTCCTACTTCCGCGGCGACACCGAGGCGGTGTTGGCCCCGCAGGATGAGTCGCGTTTTGATACGGTGACTTACACCTATTACGAGCAGCTCAACGGTTACGAGTACCTCAAGCAGCTAGATATCGGCTACTACTTCTATTCTGGCTCTTACGCTGATGACATCCTCAAGGTGCTCGATCCTGCTGAGAAGACCATTCTTCATATCCCCAATGTTAATTCACGCGAGAGTTCCAAGGATAAGGTGCGTGAGGTTGAGCACATCATCGAGGAGCTAGGGGAGTGGCAGGGGACTGACCCAGTCACAGGTTTTCAATTGGTAAAAACACCAGAAGGTCGGCTGCTAAAAATTGCTGATTTGGTAGACGATGATTCAACCAAGCGTGAGCGTGTGTCGAGCGCACTGAAAGACCCCGCGCAGAAGCACAATCGTGACCATGTGGACATCATCATCGCGCTGGGAATGGCCAAAGAAGGGTTTGACTGGATCTGGTGCGAACATGCGTTAACGGTGGGTTATCGTTCTAGCTTAACGGAGATCGTGCAGATTATTGGTCGCGCCACGCGGGATGCGCCGGGCAAGACACGGGCACGCTTCACGAATTTGATCGCCGAACCGGATGCGGCTGAACAGGCAGTGACCGAAGCCATTAACGATACCCTAAAAGCCATTGCTGCCAGCCTGCTGATGGAGCAAGTACTGGCACCACGCTTTGAGTTCAAGCCAAAGAACCCTACCAGCGGCCCGCAAGAAGGGTTCGACTACGGTGACGAGGGCTACGACCATAGCAAATGCAATGTGGGCGTTAACGAAGAAACCGGCAAGTATCAAATCGAAATTAAGGGGCTGGCAGAACCCAAAAGCGAAGAAGCCACCCGGATTTGCCAAGAAGACCTGAATGAGGTGATTACAGGCTTCGTGCAGGACAAGACCACCATTGAACGTGGCTTGTTTGATGAAGAACTGGTGCCCGAAGAGCTCACCCAGGTACGCATGGGCAAGATCATCAAGGAGCGCTACCCCAACCTGGACGAACAAGACCAAGAAGCTGTTCGCCAACACGCCATCGCAGCGCTCAACCTCACCCAGCAGGCCAAACTATTGCTGGCGGGTAGCGAGGCCGTTGATATCGGTAGCAATGAGCCAAAGCCGAACACAGCTTTAATAGCAGGGGTACGCAAGTACGCGATGGACGTGCGGGAGCTCGATATCGATTTGATTGATCGTATCAACCCCTTTAGCGAGGCCTACGCGATTCTGGCCAAGAGCATGAGTGAAGATAGCTTGAAGCAAGTAGCCGCCGTCATCTCTGGTAAACGTACCAACCTGTCACCAGATGAAGCCAAAGAGCTGGCTATGAGAGCGGTCAAATTCAAAAAAGAGCGAGGGCGTTTGCCTTCAATTAGCTCCCAAGATGCCTGGGAAAAACGCATGGCCGAAGGTGCTTCTGCATTCGTGCGCTTTAAAGATGAGGGGCGTTATGACTGACCTGGACGACTTGCGCGCCGAGCTAGATGAGTTAGCTCAACCCGAGAAAAAGAAAGGCCTTTCGGCACGTGAAGAGCGCATCATCGCGGGCTTTGAAGAGATTCAGCGCTTTGTCGATCAGCATGGCTGTGCCCCGCAGCACGGTGAAGGCAACGATATTTTTGAACGGCTCTATGCCGTGCGTCTTGATCGCATTCGTTCGCTTGAGGAGTGCCGAACCCTGGTGGAGCCCCTTGACCGCCAAGGCTTGCTAGATGGCAACCGTGTCAGCGACGTGGATGCGACAGAGACGATGGACGATGACGCCTTGCTTACTGAGCTGTCTGGGATTTCCGGGGTGTCTGAGCTTACCGAGCTAAAGCATGTGCGCTCAAGCGCGGAGAAACGTGCCGCTGAAGAGGTGGCCAATAGAGAGAAATGCGAAGACTTTGCAACCTACCAGCCGCTGTTTGAGCAAATAGAAAGCGAGCTGAAAAGTGGGCTAAGAACCACGCGACGATTCGGTAAGAACGCTACCATTGAGGTAGGACAGTGGTTCATCGTGGATGGGCAAACGGCCTATGTAGCCGAAGAGGGGGAGGAATTTGATTCACCCCAAGGCAAGAAAGATGCCCGCCTGCGAGTAATTTTCTCTAACGGAACGGAAAGCAATCTGCTGCGCCTATCGTTAGTCAGAGCGCTTTACAAAGATGAAGCCAGCCGCCGTATTACCGAGCCAGATGCTGGGCCTCTGTTTGCTGAACAACAGCCCAATGAAAGCCGCTTTAGTGAAACGTGGGAAGAGGACGACATAGAAAGCGGCACCATCTATGTGCTGCGCAGCCTGTCAGAACAACCGTTTGTGTCGGAACATCGAGAGCTGATCCATAAAATCGGCGTGACAGGTGGTAAGGTCGAAGCTCGCATAGCCAATGCCGCACACGATGCCACCTATCTACTGGCTGATGTTGAGGTGGTCGCCACCTACAAGCTGGCTGGTATTAACCGCCGCAAACTGGAAGCGCTTTTTCATCGCATTTTCGCCCCCGCACAGCTTGAATTGACGATTCAGGATCGCTTTGGGCATCCGGTTAAGCCACGAGAGTGGTTTTTGGTGCCATTGCATGTGATTGATGAGGCGGTGCAGAGGATTCGGGATGGATCAATTATGGGTGTGGTTTATGAGCCAGAAACTGCACAGTTGATTAGTTAAGCTAGCAAAATAAAAAGGACATTGAGGCTGTGGTTGATAGATAGCCTTTATAAGCGACAACTGACAGAGAGTCAGCCACCCAATTGGCCCTCTTGCCTGACAAATCGACTCTGGCAAACATTAAATACGCAGGGATAGGGCAAAGTGCAAGGATAGGTAATGAATCAGGACGTATTTGAAGTTCAGGTGACGAAGCTGTTGCAGCTGCATGCACCGGTAAAGGCACGCCAGTTAGCGACTATTTTAAAAGATGAGTTCGGTCAGCATGTGGATCGGAGCGATATCAATTCGCTACTGTATCGCCTGCGAACGGAAGGTAAGGCAGAAGTCGATGCGGCATATCGTTGGAGCCTTCTGGGTGCCTCCCCCCAAAAGGGCGGAAGTGCAAAGACTAACGTCGAGCCTATGCCAACTACGCCCGCCCAGCCGACCATCACTTTTACCGATGAGCAACAAGCGGTAATCGACCTCGATCCCTCCCAGCATTTATTAGTTCGAGGTCAGGCGGGTAGCGGCAAAACCACTGTGTTAGCCGCTCGAGCAGGCAGGCTGTTATCGGCCATGAATAAAGGCTCCTTGCTATTTTTGACCTACAACTCAGCGTTGTGTGCCTATGTGAAGAAGGCATTCAGTCAGGCAGGGATGAAGGGAAGCGTGGACGTCAGAACCTTTCACGATTGGTCACGCAGCACCGCTAAGGATATGGGCTTAGAATTCGTCGGCTGGGTTGATAGCAAGGCGCGTGGAGAACAGCTCAAGAGGCTAATTAAGGAGGCGGAAGAAGAGATTGGCAGCCATCGTTTCTTTGAACTTAAGGAGGCGCCGCAGCTACTGGGATGGTGGGCTGAAGAGATCGCTTGGCTTTTTGGTCAGCATGTCACACGGCTCGACGATTATCTTGCCGTCGAACGTACTGGACGAGGCACCGCAGTACGTGTAACGCAGGAAGACCGCCGTTTTATCTGGTTTGTTTTTGAATTGTATTTGGAGTGGCTCGAAGAAACTCGTCAGGAGGACTATGACAATCCAGCTGGAGTGCTGTTGCGCGTA
This sequence comes from Halomonas campaniensis, assembly GCF_002211105.1. Taxonomy (GTDB): domain Bacteria; phylum Pseudomonadota; class Gammaproteobacteria; order Pseudomonadales; family Halomonadaceae; genus Vreelandella; species Vreelandella campaniensis_A. The sequence goes on from NZ_JPUA01000025.1 coordinate 32,103, forward strand.
TTGATGGAGCGGGGCGGAGATCTTCCTGATGACTACCGCTACGATCACGTCGTGATTGATGAGGTGCAGGATTTCGACAAAAGCTGGCTGCTGGTGGTCGCCAAGATTCCGCGTGTATCACTCAGTATGGCCGGTGACATGGCGCAGAAGATCTATCGCCGAAGCTTTACTTGGTCCTCTGTCGGTATTCAGGTACAAGGCGGGCGTTCTCGACGCTTGTCCGCTAGTCACCGCACCACACAACAAATCATGGATGTCGCCGAGCACTTATTGGCGAACAATGACGTGACCGAGAGTAGTGATTACACGACGCCGGTTCGCCCTACCAAGGAAGGCGATAAGGTCAAATTGTTGTTGGCACCTGATGCCAAGCAAGCCTATGAAAAAGGCTATGATTTTGTTGCCAGCGAGTTTAAGCGACTGCGTACGACGTCAGTGGCAGTAGTGTTACCTTTCTCTCGTCAGCTTTATCCTGCACAGAAGGAACTGGAAAAGCGCGGCGTCAAGGTTAAGAAGGTCAAGGGTGCCGGACTTGGCAGCTTTACAGGCGGAGTAGCCGTGACCACCTATCATCAGCTGAAGGGCTTGGAATTCGACCATGTGGTTGTCATGGGGCTGCATGACGCTCAATATCCCGGCCGCATTCTCGACAGCGTTGCGCGAGAGGATGAGGAACTGGAGGCGAGCCTGTTGCGTCGTGTTCTCTACGTTGCCATGACTCGAGCCAAGCAGAGCGTCACACTGGTTGGCTCCTTGCCGTTCTGTCGCTTTTTTGAAGATGTGCCGGAAGAGCTATTTGATAGTATTCATGGCGATATATTTCGCAGGCCTTAAGGAGAGGCGCTGCAAGTGAATTCTTGCTGGTATTGCTTTAGTGCGAAGCAAGCTCATTGTAAAAGGAGGGGTTGTCCTGAATCGTAGCCAGTACCTTCGCGGCTAGCCCCGTCGGGTTACGGCGCTTGGTTTCCCAGCTTTTGATGGTGTCCACGCTGGTTCCCATAGCCTCGGCAAACTCAGCCTGAGAGACGTGTAGCTGGGCGCGAATAGCCTTTACATCAGCCACCTCATGGCGCGTGAGGCGGCTGGCCTTCACTTTGCCTTGTTTGATCTCAACGGCTTCCTGCAGTGATGATTGCAGTTCGTCAAAAATGCTCATTCGGAAACCTCCGCCTTCAGTTGGTGGGTCAGTGTTTTCAGAGCGGCCTTTTCAGCGGGCGTTAAGCTGTCCTTCACGTTCTTGGGGTAGGCCAGTATCAGGTAGATTTTTTCTGCCGTTGCCAAAAAGTAAATAAACCGAGCGCCGCCGCTTTTGCACGACATTACCCAACCCACCAGCGCCAACCCGCAGCACAAAGCATACCTGTAGCAATCGATACCAACGGATTCCTCATCACTACCGCCACCGTACCCGCCGCAATGGCCGCGAGCCGAACGCCGCCGTCACCATGCACGATGATGGGCGTAATGACGGCAATCAGGACTGAGCTAGACATGGCATCGACGAATCGCCTAACGCGTGGGCCAAGCGGCACACGTGACATGATTAGCAGCCCCAGCACTCTGGAGCCATACGCAATGACTACCATTAGCGTGATGGCTATCAACGACTGCCATACGGGCGATGGGATCATGAGGCGCTTTCCCTGAGCCAGCGTCCAGGCAACAATACGGCCACCACGCCACCTGTAAGGGCACCCACCATCACGTGTAGATACGGCGGCAACCACCAGTACGCCATTAATGCGCTCGCCGCTGCTGCCAGCCAGGGTAGGGCCATTGCCGCTCTTGGGTTCCCACCGACAACGATCATCAGCAGAAAGCACAGCATGATCACATCAAGGCCGAAGCGTTCAGGCTCGGTAATGCCTCCGCCAAAGGCTAACCCTATTGCGGTGCCGACGACCCAGGCGCCCCACAGCGCGATTCCGCCACCGAGAAGAATGCCCAGGTTTCGCTCGCCGCGTTGATACTCTCCCAGCGCCATTGCCCAGTTGGAGTCGGTTAGCAGAATTACCATCGCGAATTGCTGGCGTTGAGGTAACGCCTTGAGCCAGGGATAAAGCGCCGCACTCATCAGCATATGCCGGGTATGAATAGCGAGTGTGACCGCTGCCAGAGCAAGCAGTGGCAGAGGCGAATGCCACATCTCTAGGGCAGCAAATTGCGATGGCGCTGCGAAGACAAACAGGCTCATTAGCATCGCCTCCCAACCGGCCAACCCCTGGTGCACAGCGGCTACGCCAAACGCCAATCCAAACGCGATCGTAAAAACCGCTAAAGGCAGCATCATACGAATCCCTCGCCAGGTACCCGCAATATCCAGCCGAGTAGGATTTTCTTTTGTTTTCATTGCTTAACCTTTCTACGCGAAGCTGGTCGTGTCAAAAACAAACAGACCTGCTTGTTTTTTTATTATTTGAAGTCTAGATTGAATTATGAACACGCGCCACAGCGGGTGACGTGTCAACAAGATGAAACAATACAACAGAAAAAAACAGCCGATTAAATCGGCCCGGGAAACTATATGAACTTCACTCGTAATACGCTGACACTCGCCGTTGGAGCGCTGGTCTTGCCTGTCGTTGCTTCTTCGGCCCATGCCGCAACCTCCTTTATTGCTAATTCGTTCTACGACCAACAACACCCTCACTCCCGTTACGGTTATATCGAGTGGGCAGAAATGGTCAAGGAACTCTCGAACGGCGAACTGCAACCCGAGGTTTATACCGGCACTGTACTGCTGGCACCGCGGGCTAACTTGCAGGGTATCCAGGATAACGTGGTTCAGGTTGCTCACCATGCGGCTATCTACACGCCTTCTGAGATGCCGGTCGCGAATGCCGTGCAGGAGTTGGGGTTTAACTATGATGACCCGCTGGTTGGCATACTGGCGGTGACAGATTTTAGCCTTAATAATCCCACTCAATTAGCCGAGTGGGAGGAGCTGGATATTGTCTACCTGGGCGCCTATAACACGCCTTCCTATGTGCTGTTCTGCCGCGAACCAGTCCGCAATCTTGAAGAGCTACGCGGTAAGCGTATTCGTACCGCAGGCTCGACTGTTTCCGCCTGGGTCGAGCAAGCTGGGGGAACACCCGTCAATGTGCCTTCCAGTGAGATGTACAGCGGCCTCGATCGTGGTTCGTTGGACTGCGCCTCGAATGCGGCTAACGACTTGATTGACCGCTCATTGTGGGAGGTTGCCGAACACACCACACTGCTGCCTACCGGCATGTATTGGTCTGGCCCTCAGTGGGGCTTCAACTCAGGTTTTTGGGCTAGCCTCAGCGATGAGGAGCGTAACGTCTTCAAAGAAGCGACGGCCAAGGCAATGACCCGCATGATTGTCCAGTATCTGGGCGCTTCTGAAGCCGCACTGGAAGAAGCCGCCTCAAACGGCAATAACATCTACGAGCCCGAAGAGGATCTGATGGCTTCCGTGGAGGCTTTCCGCGATGAGGCCTTGGCAAACGTCTACGATAAGGCCCGTGATGAGTACGGCGTTGAAGACCCCGAGGCGCTGATTGATGATTTTATCGCGACCTACGAAAAGTGGGATGCCTTAATCAGCGAGGTTGATCGCGAAGACGAAGAGGCCCTGGCAGAACTGGCCATGGAAGAGATCTACAATAAGCTTCCTGCTGACTACGGAATCTATTAACGCTGCAACACTGAGGCCGCCGCATTGAGGCGGCCTAGGCCAACTAAGGGTTCGCTATGACGAAGCGACAGAATCAAGAAGAACGCTCACGCCAAACCCAGGCTCGGGTGACGCAAGCGACTATCGAGTGCATTCTCGAGAAGGGCATTCGTGCCACTTCAACCGTGGATGTCGCACGTCTGGCGGGCGTTTCCCGTGGCGCTTTAGTTCACCATTACCCCTCTAAGACCTTATTGATGCAGGCGGCGCTGGAGGACTTGCTGAGTCGCGAAGTCGAAAGCGTAAGAGAGATGGCTGTGAAGGTTAAAGCAGGCGAACTTAACTTTGATAACCTGCTTAAAGCACTGCATGAGCACTTCAAGGGCGACCTTTATATGGTGACCCTCGAATATCTCACTAATGCACGCACCGACCCCGACATAATGAAAGTGCTAGTGCCGCTGGCAGCCAATTTCAATGACTCTCTGGAGCAGATTTGGGAGCAACTGGTTGCCAGCGCCAGCCATACGTCACACCAGAATCGCGTCGCTCTGAATGCCACTCTGTGCATGATGCGAGGTATGGGGGCGCAAAGCATTTGGCGTGATGACCCCGAACTCTACCGCGATATGCTGCTGTTCTGGAAAGAGACGCTGCTAGAACTGGGTTTTTCTGCCTCAGATGCGAAGAGGGGGCAGCCCGTATGATCGCCAAATACGTAGAGTCGCTGAGCCAATGGGTCGCCAAAAGCGCCATGGTGCTTGCGACGCTATTTCTAGTGCTTATGGCGCTGCATGTCTCACTGGACGTAGGGCTGCGCTACCTATTTGGAAAGTCATTTACCGGCACCCTGGAGTTTGTCTCTTTTTACTACATGGTCGCCGTCGTCTTTCTGCCGCTCGCCTATGTGGAGCTTCAGCGGGAACACATCAGCGTGGATGTGCTGGTGGGGAGGCTCCCGCCTATTGCCCAACTGACGCTTTACCTATTTGCCAGCACCCTTGGGCTCCTCTATTTCGGCATGCTCTGCTACCAGAGCTATCTAGATGCAGTGCGCGCTACGGTTCGAATGGAAACGGCCATGGCCAATTTCACTTTTTATCTATGGCCCAGTCGTTGGGCGTTACCGGTTGGCTTCGCGGCTATGTGTCTGGCCATCCTCGCCAACATGATTAAGGCGCTGCAACAACGCCAAGCCCTGTAGGAGTTTCCTAATGAGTAATATCGAGATAGGCGTGGCAGGCATTGCTATCGCCTTGGCCCTGATCGCCCTGCGCGTGCCAATCGGCGTTGCACTAGGTTTGGTGTCGATCATCGGCATTGGTGAAATGACCAGTATGCGCGTGGCCTGGGGGATGATTTCGGCCACTCCATTCGACTTTGCAGGTACCTGGGAGCTGACTGCTGCACCTATGTTCCTGTTCATGGGCTATTTGTGTACCAGCACCAATATGACCCAAGGCCTGTTTCATGCCATGCGCCTTTATTTGGCGCGCCTTCCTGGCGGTCTGGCTGTTTCCAGTGTTATGGCCTCTGCCTTCTTTGCCGCCGCCTCGGGCTCTAGCGTCGCAACATCGGCGGCTATGTCGCGGATTGCCGTGCCCGAAATGCTCAAGCATAACTACGACAAGGGGCTGGCCACCGGTACCGTCGCCGCATCGGGAACACTCGGCTCGCTAATTCCCCCAAGCGTTCTGCTGGTGCTCTATGGCGTTTATGCCCAGGTGTCGGTGGGTCAACTGTTTATGGCGGGATTCATTCCCGGTGTGCTTTCCGCGCTGCTTTATATCGCCATGATTATGGTGCGAACCAAGCTTAACCCCAGCCTAGCGGGCAACACCGATGTCCGCTCTAGCTGGGACGAAAAATGGGATGCCTTTAAGCATATCTGGCCGTTGCCGCTGCTGATCGGCTCAGTTCTTGGCGGGATTTTCCTAGGTATTTTCTCACCTACCGAAGCGGGGGCCGTGGGTACAACCATTGCCGCTTTGATTGCATTGGTACGGCGCACGCTCACCTTTTCAGCCATTCGGGAAGCGCTGATTCGCACGGCGGTGAGCACGGCAAGCATCTTTATTATTCTCATTGGGTCGCTGTTTTTCACCCGTTTTCTAGCCATGAGTGGCGTGCCTGCTGCTTTCTCCGAAATAATCCTCGGCGTCAGCACCGAGACCTGGTGGATCATTCTTGCTGTGGCAGTGATCTACCTTGTGCTGGGCATGTTCATCGACTCCATCGGCTTACTACTACTCACTCTGCCGCTAATCCTGCCCTTAGTAGAAGGCGCAGACCTTAACTTGATCTGGTTCGGCATCATCGTCGTCAAGCTGCTTGAAGTAGGGCTGGTCACCCCGCCTATCGGGCTCAATGTTTATGTCATCAAAGGAGCCCTGGGCAATAGCGTCACCCTGTCTGAAGTGTTCAAGGGCGTCACCTGGTTCATCGTCATGGATGTTGTTGCCCTGTTGTTGATCGTGCTGATTCCAGCGCTTTCGCTCTACCTCCCTCAAAAAATGTTTTAACGCCACTCTCACAAGAACACTCACAAGGAATACTCATGACAACGACACGCTTTATAAATGCCAACGTTATCGACACGCGCAACGGAAAAGTACTCGCCAACCAGCAGGTGCGCATTCAGGATGGCCGTATCGTCGCTGTGAGCGATTCGCCGCTAGAGGGCAGTGATGATCAAGTCATCGATATTCAGGGCCACTTCCTGATGCCCGGCTTGGTTGATTCGCATGTCCACGTCACGGCAATCACACCCAATTTTGCACTGCTTGAGACGCTCTCGCCTTTCTATGTCGGTGCCAAATCAAGCGAGCTGCTGGAAGCTATGTTGATGCGCGGATTCACGACCGTGCGTGATGCTGGCGGTGCAGATTACGGGCTAGCCAAGGCTGTAGACGAAGGTGCTCTGATCGGCCCGCGCATCATGTACGCAGGGAATGCGCTCTCCCAGACCGGCGGCCATGCTGATATGCGCGGCCCAGGCCAACAAACCTTTGAAGGCTGCTTCTGCTGCGCGGGTCTAGGTCGTGTTTGCGACGGTGTCAGTGAAGTACGCCGGGCCGCACGAGACGAGATCAGAAAGGGTGCCACCCAGATCAAGATTATGGCGTCTGGCGGCGTCTCTTCACCTACCGACCGTATCGACAGCACGCAATTTTCGCTTGAGGAAATTGACGCCATTGTGGAAGAGGCCACCGCCGCCAATATTCATACCATGGCCCATGCTTATACGGCGCGCGCTATCAACCGGCTTATCCCCAGAGGCGTCAAGACCATTGAGCATGGCAACCTCATGGACGAGGAGAGTTGCCGACTATTTCTAGAGCACAATGCCTATCTAACGCCGACTCTCTGCACTTACGATGCCCTAGCGAAAGAAGGTGTGGAGGCGGGGATGGCTCAGCACCTACAGCGCAAGGTTTATGATGTTTTGGATGCTGGCGGCAAGGCGCTGGAAATGGCTCAACGCCATGGAGTTAAGATGCTATACGGCTCTGACTTACTGGGTCGGATGCAGCGCCACCAGCTTAACGAGTTTAATTTGCGTAAGGACGTGGTGCCCACCGATGAGCTGATTCGTGCAGCGACAAGCCACGCCGCCGACGCTTATGGCCACACCGGTGATTTTGGCGAGATTATTCCAGGCGCAAGGGGAGACGTAATCGTTCTTAAAGATAATCCCTTGGATGACATTAATGTGCTTACTCAGCCGGATGAGCAGCTCATGCTGATTATGAAAGGGGGAGTGGCTTACAAAAATGTTCTGTAGTCAGGCTTAATGCTGCTTAAGAAACGCTGAGTAATGAAGAGGCCAGTTAATGGCCTCTTTACGTAGCCCGTTGGCGTTGCAGAGGGAGCTTATGAAACGCTTGCTCAAGCGTTACGCTTCCTTTCTTTATATCATCGGCAACATTTTGGTATATAACGCGCAATCATCCCTATAGCAATCGCAGGACGCCTCTATTAGGCCTGGTCGATCAAGCACCGTGATGGTTCCGCGCTGATAACAGATTAGGCCACGTGCCTGCAGGGCTATCGCTGCCAGGGTAATGCCGGCCCGTCTAACCCCGAGCATCATGGCCAGAAACTCGTGGGTCAGATTCAACTGATCAGTCCCCGCGCGATCCTGAGTCATCAGCAGCCAGCGGGCGAGGCGCTCTTCAATTCGGTGGAAGTGATTACACGCCGCTGATGTCGCTAATTGCGTCATCACGACATAGATATAGCGCTTCAGCCGCTGATGTAATACCGGGCTGTCAGGTAGTAGCCGCTGAAAGCTTTCAGCGGTCATGCGTAGGGCCGACCCCGCACCTTGAACCAAGGCGATCAATTGAGTCTCTTCGACGCTGAGTACCAGAGGCATGCCTAGCATGCCCTCTCGACCCGCCATCGCGACTTCCAAGCGGCTGTCAGTACCGACGACCGCAATCAGTGAAATGAAACTATCGATGGGAAAATAGACGTGGGTAAATGTCTCTGTGGGCTGTAGCAGCACTTCACCAAAGCTAAGCTCCACGGTTTCGCAGGCAGCCATAAAGGCATTTCGCTCGACTTCCGGCAGCTCAACAAGCAGTTGATTGGCAGCGGGAACGTTCAAAATAGACGTCATGTGCCTCTCCGGTTATAAGAACCTGTCAAACGGCACAATGAAGGTATAAATCATTTTGATGTCGGCTGCAGATAAGCCGTTACTGAACGCTGACGGCCTATCTGCATATTAACATTGGGTAAATCAAGCGTCGGCACGCTAGCGTACATAACTCACATAACGCTGTTGTGGTTAAGCAGGCGGTCGTACTCCTCTTTGACCACTCCATAACACTCGCAGACTCGTGCCTCCAATCCCGGCCGGTCAAGCACATTGATCCGACCACGGTGATAGGAGATCAGGCCAGCTCTTTGGAGCTTGCCTGCCGACTCGGTGACTCCCTCGCGACGCACTCCCAGCATATTGGCAATTAACTCCTGGGTCATGATCAGTTCATTACCCGGCAATCGGTCGATACTGAGCAGCAACCAACGACAAAGCTGCTGATCGACGTTGTGATGGCGATTGCATACCGCTGTCTGTGCCATGTGTGTCAGCAGGGCTTGGGTATAGCGTAAGAGTAGGCGCTGCATTGGGCCAGCACGGTAGAACTCGTTTTTGAGCAAATGACCCTTGAGACGTAACGCCTGCCCGGCACTCTGAACGATCGCTCGGCTGGGGGTGGTCTCACCGCCCATGAACAGCGAAACGCCAACCACACCCTCATAGCCGACAACAGCAATTTCTGTCGAGGCGCCATTTTCCATTACGCACAGCAGCGAGACGATGGAATCGAGTGGAAAGTAGACATGTTTCATTTGCTGCCCAGATTCACATAACGATTGGCCTAATGTCAGCGTTACTTTCTCTAAATTAGGCAGCAAGCGGGAAAGCTCTTCTTCAGGCAGCAGTCCTAAAAGAGCATTCTGCTGGAAATCACAAGGCACTGGCATTGAATATCCCCCTTATTACTGGCTGTCGCGCAGTTTGACTACAGTCGCCTATGTAAGGCATGCCTTACTTAAGTATAGAGTGTCGCGGGGCAAACTCTGTACGCTAACGCACATAAGCCTCTTGGGACAGGATTTGAAACCGAGCGCGTTGTATAAGAGAGGTTAGTCAGAGATGGATAGCTATTGCAGAATTTTTACACCCCGTGTTCGCCAGCGCACAGTCAGTCGCTACTATCCCGTCTAGGGTGCCTATGAGTGAGGCGACGGACTGCCTTAATACGGATGTTGCACTTTGCGCTGCAGGGAAGGCAGCGCCTCCTTTCTAAACTCTTCACTGCTAAAAGCATTTTGTCAGTGAAGCTGAATGATGCATGGGATGTGTGTGGGTATCACTGTCAGGCAGCGTTGAAAACCCCAGACTTAGGTCATTGAAAGCAGCTATTTAAAAGCGCTATCATGAATACTAATAACAACGATTATCATGATGCTTATTGCTCTGCTTCCACTTTGCTCCTAAATCTAACTGAGACCACACCATGCCTCGTCTGCCGTTTGCTCGTCGCCCCTTGGCGCGCTCAATCGCCGCGCTCATTCCCGTCACCGCGGCGCTCTTCTGCACATCTGCCTATGCTCAAGAAACGTCTACGTCCAACGATACTGTGGTGGTCACGGCCACGGCTTTGAAAGTGGATACCCCGCTGGTAGAGACGCCACGCCCAGTCTCAAGCGTTGACCGTGAAGAGCTGGAAACGCGTAACGTCCAACAGCTAGATGAAACGTTCCGCTATCGCGCGGGCGTGCTATCGGGACATTACGGTAGCGATAACAATACCGATTGGTTCAAGGTGCGCGGTTTTGATCAATCGACTTACCAAGATGGCCTGCGAATCTACCGCGAAGGGTTTTATCAGTGGCTACCCGAGCCTTATGGTCTGGAGCGTATCGAGGTATTTAAAGGGCCTTCATCGATTCTTTATGGTGAAGCACCTCCTGGGGGCTTGATCAATGCGGTGAGCAAGCGTCCGACTGAGACGCCTCAAGGGGAGGTTAATTTACAGCTTGGTAACCGCAACCACCGCCAAGTCGGTATTGATACTAGCGGGCCGCTGGGAGAGTCGGACGATGTGCGCTATCGCCTGGTGGGATTATACAAAGAGCGCGACGGCGATTTAAACGCCACGGATAACGAGCGCTACTACTTTGCGCCGAGCCTGGCGGTTGATCTTAGTGAAGACACTAGCGTTACCTTTTTAGCCAGCGTGCAAAAAGATGATGGCGTTCCCGTTAATGGCTTTAAGCTGCCCTATGGCACTGTGGAAAACACCCCTTTTGGCCACATAGACCCACAGACCAACTTGAGCGAGCCTGGATACGATCGGGATAAACGCACTCAGTGGGGGATAGGTTATGAGCTTCGCCATGCAATTAACGATACCTGGTCGTTTGAGCAAGACCTGCGCTATAGCGAACTGGACTTAGAGCTGCGCAGTACCTACGCACTTTCCATGATTGATGAGCGACGCGCATCCCGTGGATTGGTTTATCGCGATGGTTCCATTGATAGCTGGACGATTGATAACCGCATGGTGGGTACTTGGTACGGTGATCGCACCGAGAATACGCTGCTGCTGGGGGTTGATTATCAAAACTTGAGCCTGCGCGGCCAGGAAGGGGATAACTATGCGTTCGGCGAACCGATTGATATTTTTAACCCAACCTACGGAAACTTTACGCCGATTGCGGAAGAAGATCTGCTAACGCGGGAAATCGATAAAGAGCAGACCGGCCTGTATGCCCAAAACCAGCTGCGTATCGATGACCGCTGGGTACTACTGGGCGGCGTACGCTACGACCAAGCGGAAACAGATAACCGTAATCAAACCGCAGGAACCACTCAGCGCTCAGATGACGACCAAGTGTCTTGGTCAGGTGGCGCGATGTACCTGGGTGAAAACGGCGTTAATCCTTACGTTAGCTACACTGAGTCATTTGACCCAGTGGGTCGAGTTGATGATGCAGGCGACCTGTATGATCCCCGTGAAGGTCGTCAGTGGGAAATAGGCGCTAAATTGGCGCCGTTCGACTGGGATGGCTATGTAACGGCGGCAGTTTTTGATCTGGAAGAGACCAATACTCTAGTCACCTCCCCAGCAGGCTTCCAGGTACAAGAGGGCAAGCGAACCTCTCAAGGTTTTGAGCTGGAAGGGGTGGGTTATATTACCGATGCGTTAAAAGTCACCGCGGCTTACACCTACACCGATGCCCGCCTGGAAGGCGATGAGCGTGCGCCGTTAATCCCGCGCCACCAAGCTTCTACATGGTTGGATTACGCCTTCACCGGCGGCGCGTTAAACGGTGTGACCCTGGGTGGGGGTGTGCGTTATGTGGGCAGCACCGTTGATACCAGCGTCGCCGACAACACGGCAGTGGATAGCTACACCCTGGTCGATGCCATGGTGGGCTATGAGTTTGCTGACGGTTGGCAGGCCCAGGTCAACGTCAACAACCTTACCGATAAAGAGTACGTGGCCAGCTGTGAATACTGGTGCTACTACGGAGAATCCCGCAGTGTGATTGGCAGCGTGAAATATAGTTGGTAAAGCCCATTGCAAACCACAGCGCCCGGCCATACAGGTCGGGCGTTTGCGCATCTGGGTTATGTCTTAGGGGCTTGAGGTATATCTAGGTACGGTATCGTGTGTTTCTAGCTATACTGAGGACGCTGACTGCTCTTCTTCTATGCAGAACAGCTAACTCAGGAGTCAGTTATGCCACGTTTAATCCGTCGATTTAACAGTGTTTTTCCGCTTGCGCTGCACGCGATACTAGTTGGTTGGGCTTCCTCCGCCGTCGCGCATACACATGACAGTGGCATGTTAAGCGCCGAGGAGTCAGATCCCAACCGTTTGGGTTGGATGCAGGGATTTCCGCCTGTTTCTGGACGGGTAATTGGCCAACCTGACTCCAATTACTTTAGCTTTCCTAAAATGCGCTGGACGGTGTGCCACTTCCGCGAATTGCTGCCCACTAAACAGGTAAGTCGTGGGTTGGGATCACCTTCACCGCTCACCTATGCGCTGGATGACGCCATCAACGGTGTGATGTTTACACCCCTTGACGGTAGTGAACCCATGTCGTGGCAGGCGTCGCTGAACGAGAATTACACTGATGGCCTGCTGATTCTTCATCAGGGGCAAGTGGTGTATGAGTACTACGCTGGCTGTTTAGATGAAGCGGGCCAGCACGGGGCAATGTCGGTGACTAAGTCGATGACCGGTCTGTTGGGGGAAATACTGGTAGCGGAAGGAGCGTTGGATGAGCAGGCGCTCGTCGGCGACATATTGCCAGAACTTGTCAATAGCGCTTTTGGCAATGCCACCGTGCAGCAGTTGCTAGAAATGACCACAGGCCTTGCCTATAGCGAAGATTACAGCGACCCCAATGCGGAGATCTGGGCTTATAACGCCGCGGCAAGCCCGCTCCCCAAGCCAGAAGGCTACTCTGGGCCACGCACGTACTATGAGTATTTAGCCACCGTACAGCCGGAAGGTGAGCATGGTCAGGTGTTTGGCTATAAAACCATCAATACCGATGCACTCGGTTGGGTAATTGCGCGCACCACGGGCGAGTCGGTGACGTCGTTACTCTCGTCGCGAATTTGGCAACGCATAGGCGCCGAGCAGGATGGCTACTTTACCGTTGACTCCATCGGTACACCGTTTGCTGGTGGTGGTTTAAGTGCAGGCCTGCGGGATATGGCCAGAGTAGGGCAGTTGGTGCTGAGTGAGGGTGTTGTTGACGGAGAACGGCTGTTTCCTGCTGCGGCGATAGAACGTATTCGTCAAGGGGGTGACAGGCAAGCGTTTGCCGCTGCAGGTTACCGCTATTTACCTGGCGGCAGTTACCGTGGCATGTGGTGGTCGCTGCATAACGACCATGGTGCATTCGCTGCCCGCGGTGTGCATGGGCAAACGATATACATCGACCCCACCGCGGAGATGGTAATAGTGCGCTTTGCATCACACCCGGTGGCAGGCAATGCCGCCAACGACCCCACCTCGCTCCCAGCTTATCAAGCAGTGGCTGAGTATTTGTTGGAGAAAGCCCCTTAGGTCAGAGCTGCCCACCGTTCCATATTTTCATCATGTGCTATCATTGCAGTCAATGATGTCAGTGTTAGCAATGAGGAGGGTGTGCAAATGGCAACTATAACGGTGCGTAATTTGGATGATGAACTCAAAGCGCAGCTCCGCGTTCAAGCGGCGAGCCATGGGCACTCTATGGAAGAAGAGGTACGGCTTATTCTTCGCAAGGCGTTAGTAAAGCCACAACAGGGTGGGTTGGGAAGTCGCATTCATCAGCGTTTTGCCGCTGAGGGCGAATTGGAATTAGCGTTGCCAAAACGTCAGGAAAAACCAAGAGCCGCGGACTTTGAGTCGTGATTATTCTTGACACCAACATATTGTCGGAATTGATGCGCCCTGCGCCCAATATGAGGGTAGTTAATTGGCTTAATGCTGAGGAGCCTCTCGGCGTCACGATAACCGCTATTACCGGGGCCGAAATTCTTTACGGCATTGAACGTTTGCCTGATGGCAAGCGTAAGCAGCGCTTTGCACAGCTAGCCGCCGAGATGTTTGAGGAAGACTTTACCGAACGTATTTTACCTTTTGATGAAGTAGCCGCTGCCTATTATGCAACTTTAGTTGCCGACAGCGAGCGTTCCGGCCGGGTAGTGCATTCTGCTGATGCTCAAATCGCCGCCATTTGTCAGCAGCACCACGCCCAGCTTGCTACCCGCAATGTGAAAGATTTCAAATATTTAGACATCCCTATTATCACCCCCTGGCAGGTCGAGTAGCGTCTCCCAATACGCAGCGTTGCTAAACAACCACATCCGATTCAGTAATGGATTGGCAACGTTTACGTGGTACGCAAATCGGGCTGCCGCTTTCAGGGTCATGGATGACATGGGCATCAAGGTCAAACACGCGCTTGAGATTGGTCGTGGTAAAGACTTCGCCAGGCGCGCCGCTGGTGACGATACGACCATCGCACATCATCACCAACTGATCAGCGTAGGCGGCGGCCAGGTTGAGGTCGTGGAGCACCAGTAGCAGAGTGCGGCCTTTATCATGGGCCAGGCGCGAAAGTAGCTCCAACAAATCCACCTGTACCTTCAGATCCAGAAAGGTAGTGGGCTCATCAAGCAGAATCAGGTCGGTTTGTTGCGCTAGCACCATGGCAATCCAGCAGCGCTGGCGCTGGCCGCCGGAGAGCGCATCGACGTTGCGCTGGGCAAACTCCGTCACGCGGGTATAAGCCATGGCCTCACGAATAGCTTCTGCGTCCTGCTGAGCATTTTTCTGCCATAACCCCTGATGCGGAAAACGCCCCATTCCCACCAACTGCTTTACGCTCAGCCCCTCAGGCGCTACCGGGCCTTGGGGCAGAATTCCCAGACGCTTGGCGACCTCTCGCGTTTTGCTGCGATGGATATCCTTGCCGTCCAAATACACATGCCCGCCACTAGGCGTGAGCGTGCGCGCCAGCGTTTTTAGCAGCGTCGACTTGCCACTGCCATTGGGCCCCAAGAGCACCGTGAGCTTGCCTTCCTCAATTGCAATGTCGACACCATCCAGTACACGTCGAGTGTCATAGCCCGCGTGCAGGGCTTCGCCCGTCAAGCGAGGTGGTTGATGAGAAGGGTGGGTCATGAATGTGCTCATTGGGGTTGTTAAAGCAGGCAGAACCGTAAGCCAAAATATTCTCATTTTCAATACTTGGCATTGCTCAGCAACCAATTGCCACTGCTTTAAGCGTCGGCTCTAGAGGAAATAGGGGGTAAGAGAGGGGAGAATGAGTGTCGTTATCCTGAACTGTGCGTTCCGCTTGAGTAGACCTTTGTGGCTTATATGCATAAAATAATCATTATTATTTAGATGTAGATTACGTTTTCACGGTAAGGTTCACTCAAAAGCAGGGGATAAAAACTAGATGTACACTAAGAAACGCCAGGTATTTTGGCCTACGGTGACGCTTGTGGGATTAATCGCAGCCACACAGGGGCACGCTCAGGAAACGGCAACCAACGAGGCGCAAAGTGGCCGAGGTGACTCAAATCAAACAGTCGTGGTGACCGCCTCGCGGACTAATGCAACAAAAGAAGATTCGCCTCAAACAGTGCGGATCATTAGTGAGGAAGAGATTAATCAGCAGTTGCAAATTACCAGCGACTCTTCACAAATTTTGAGCAACCTGTTGCCGTCATATTCGCCCAGCCGCCAGAAAATGAGCGGCAGCGGTGAGACGTTGCGTGGGCGTACGCCGTTGATCCTAATTGACGGGATTCCCCAGTCAAACCCGCTGCGCCCCACCGGCCGTGAAGCTCATGCCATTGATTTTTCAATGGTCGAGCAGATCGAAGTGATACAGGGCGCCAACGCCACTAATGGCGTTGGCGCGGCGGGTGGGGTCATCAACCTGATTACCAAGCGCCCCGAGCCAGGCTCATTTAATCAGCACGTGGAAGCGCAGATAACCACGCCCACCAGCGAGCTTGATGGCGATACGCTGAGCTATAAAACCAGCTACGGCGTGAGTGGTAACAGCGGTGATGTGGATTACCTGTTCTCGGCCAGTTATGAGGATCAAGGGCTGTTCTTGGATGGCAATGGAAACGCGGTCGGGGTGGATAACACCCAGGGCGATCTCATGGATGCGCGCTCTTTCGATATTCTGGGCAAGCTGGCTTACTGGTTGGATGACAATCAGCGCCTGCAGTTTTCGCTCAATCACTACAATATTGAGGGGCACAACAACTATGTAAGCGTAACGGGTGATCGTGCCAATGGAGTAGTCACGACGTCCGAGCGCGGCACGCCGGAAGGAGATGCGCCTTACAACCGGGTGTGGACGACGGGGCTCAGCTACGACCACTATGATCTTGCAGGCATGCATTTGAGTGCACTGGCTTTCTACCAGGATTACGAGGCGCTGTTTGGAGCGACCAATTCCGCTACCTTCCAGGATCCTGCCATTGCCCCTGTAGGAACTTTCTATGACCAGACCATGGCAGCCACCAGCAAGTTTGGTACCAAGGTCTCGCTAACCAAGGATGATCTGTGGGATGAGCGTCTGAAAATGACCCTGGGTTTCGATACCCTGTTCGATGAAACCGAACAGTACCTGTATCAAAGTGACCGCACCTACGTGCCGCCCACCGAATACACCGACCTGTCACCCTTTGTGCAGGTTGACCTGCGCCCGGTAGAGTCGCTACTGCTTTCCGCTGGCGCGCGCTATGAGTATGCCAAGCTCGATATCAACAGTTACCAGACGGTAGCGGCCAACAATGGTGTTACTGTCGAGGGTGGCGACCCCAGTTTCAATGAAACGCTCTATAACCTTGGTGCCGTGTGGAAGCCGGTCGACCACTGGAGCCTATTTGCCAATTACGCTGAAGGGTTTTCCATTCCCGATGTGGGGCGTGCATTGAGAGGGATCAGTACGCCGAATCAATCCGTCAACAGCATCGAAAATCTGAGCCCCATCGTTACCGATAATATCGAGACCGGGGTGCGTTTTGAGAACGGGCGTCTGGCGGCTGAACTTAGCTATTACGAATCATCTTCCGATTTCGGCAGCCGCCTTACGGAGGTTGATGATGTCTTCTACATGCAGCGCCAGGAGACCGAGATCAAAGGCTTCGAAGCATCGGTGGATTATCAGTTTAACGATCAGCACTCCGGACGCTTGGCCTACTCGCGTATGGAAGGGCGTTACGATAGCAACGACGACGGTAACTTAGATGCCAAGCTATCGGGGTTGGATGTCTCTCCAGATCGCCTGACGGCCAGTTGGTCAGCTAATTGGTCAGATGAACTCTCTACCTTTGTTCAGGCCAACTACGCCTTTGATAAAACCTTCGATGAAGCCAACCGCGAGTTTGATGGCTATCTGTTGATGGATGCTGCCGTGGGTTACCAACTACCCGTTGGTCAGGTCAATGTAGGGGTATCCAACCTACTTGATGAGCAGTACGTCACATATTACTCGCAAAGCGCTCTAGTGAATGATGAGCGCTACTTTGCCGGGCGAGGCCGCACCTTAACGCTGGGTTATCGTCTGGATTTCTAATCAGCCGCTTTCTATGCTCGTGACTGTTGTGCGGCGCCTCTGGGGCGCCGCTTTTTTCGTCAATTCGCGCTAAAAGCGAGCTCGCGATCTATGCAGTAAATAAACGAAGAAGGGTGCGCCTATCCCGGCAACAAAGATGCCCGCAGGTAAATCTTTGGGCAAAAACGCTACCCGGCCCAGCAGATCGGCGTAAAGCACAATCAAGGCGCCAACCAACGCTGATGTAGGCACCAGGCGAGCCATGTTGCGCCCCACCAGCTTGGCCGCCAAGTGGGGCGCAATTAATCCCACAAAGCTTAAGCCACCGGCAAACGCCACCGCGGCGCCTGCCAGCGCCACGCTGCAGGCCAGCAATGCTAACCGGCTGCGAAGAATCGCCACTCCAAGCCCTTCGGCAACGCTATCACCCAGGGCCATGGCATCCGCATGGCGGGCGAAGAGTAGGCTGATAGGCACCGCGACGACTAACCACGGCAATAGTCCCCACACATCGTCCCATTGCGCCGCGTAAAGGCTGCCGGTTAGCCATACATAGGCGGTCATGGCGGCAGTGTCATCGCTGATCACGATTAACAGGGTGGTGCCAGCGCCCATGGCCGCCGCCAGGCCAATGCCGACCAGTACCATGCGCGATGGGCTAATACCGTTTTTCCAGGCCAGGCTAACCACCAGCAGTGCCGAAACCAGCGCCCCCAGCATGGCCGCAACGGGCAGCCAGTGAATGCTAAGGGTGGAACTCAATAGCGCTAAGAACACCACCGCCGCCAGCGCCGCACCGCTGGTAATGCCGATCACATCCGGGGAGGCCAGCGGGTTACGCACAATGCTTTGCAGAATCGCCCCCGCTATTGCCAGGGCGGCGCCAACCAGTATCGCTAGCGTAATGCGGGGCAGCCGAAGCTCCCAAATAATAAAGGCGATATCGCTACTCTGTGGGGCTGCAAGCGTGTTTAGCACCTGCAGAGGCGGCGTGGGAAAACTGCCTAAACAGAGCGACAGTCCGGCGCTTGCTAGCAATAAAAGACTTAGCATCATCAGGCTTCGCAGTAAGCGTTTACTGTCACTATTTGCTGCGCTATGGAGGGTTAACGTAGCGTTTGTTCTCATTGGCCAGCCATCTTGCGTCGTGCCAGATAGATAAAGAAGGGCGTGCCGATCAGCGCGGTCATCACACCGACCGGGATCTCCTGGGGTGGCATTAAAAAGCGCGAGCCCAGATCGGCCAGCAGCAGCAAACAGGCACCCAGCAGAGCGCAGGCAGGCAGCAGCCAGCGGTGGTCGATGCCAAATATTCCCCGTGCCATGTGGGGCACAATCAGGCCGACAAAACCGATCATGCCCGCCAGCGCCACGGAGCTACCTGCTAGCACAATCACAATCAGTCCTAGTAGTAGCTTGATGGTGGTGGCCTGCATGCCGAGTCCAGTGACCATGTCATCGCCTAGTAATAGTGCGTTAGCGTGGCGTATCAGCAGTGCGCTGAGCAGCAGTGCTCCACCAAAAAGCGGCAGTAAGGGCGCTACCAATGAAAGATCGCGGCCCGACACTGAGCCCGCCAGCCAGTAAAGCACGCTTTCAAAACTTTGCTGGTCAATGACCAGTAGCCCTTGGCTGAACGACACAAACATTGCCGTCACTGCTACTCCTGCCAGCACGACCCGCAGAGGGGAGAGCTCACCGTGGCGGCCGCGGCTAAGCACCACCACCAGTATGGCCGCAACGAGTGCCCCCAATAGCGCGGCCCATACGTAGTGCGCGGGCGTGTGCAGCGGCAATAGCGAAACTGCGACCACGACAAAAAACATCGCGCCGGCGTTAATGCCTAAAATGCCCGGCGACGCCAGCGGGTTGCGCGTCATGGTCTGCATCAGTGCGCCGGCAATCGCTAAGCTGGCGCCCACCAGAGCGGCAATTACCGCACGGGGTAAGCGCTCAGTTAAAAAAATGATGTGGGCGATGTTGGTAGGGTCGTAATGGGCTAACGAACCGAACAGAGCGAAGAGGGGGATATCCGTTGTGCCTAACATCACGCTGGCGAAAAAGGCGCCCAGCGCCAGCAGCGCGCCGATGAAAAGGCCAATACTTTTTGCGGCAACACTGTTTAGCATGAAGTAGTCTCCCCACGGCCGCTGGCGTGAGGCAGGCAAGCCCTATGCGGCGCCGCTTCGGGTTGCAACAGCCCATAGTGACTATACAGATCATCCAGCATGGCGTTGGCCGCCAGTATGCCACCACCCATCATCCAACTGACTGGCTCCACTTCAAATACGCGTCCGCTTTGTACCGCTGACAGCTGTTGCCAGAGTGGGTGTGAGGCCCAGTGCTGGTAATTATCTGCAATAGCGGGGTCATCGGGCTCAAGCAGAATAAAGAGGGCATCGGCATCCAGCACCGGAATGTTTTCAGTACTGGAAAGCTTCATTCCCCAACTCTGGCTTTGCAGTGTATCCGGCTGAGCAAAGCCCAGTTCATCAAGAATTGAGCCCGCAAAGCCGCTGGTATAGATACGCACGTGGTCGCTTTTAAACCGCACCACGGCCACTTTTTGCGGCCACTCGCTGCCTAGCCGGGTGGCAATCTGCTGACGAAAGTCGGCGACACGATCATCCCATTGCTCAAGCAGCTCATTCGCCTGCGCTTCGCGGCCAGTGGCATTAGCCACCATGGTGAGCGTGGTTTGGAAGTTAAACACTGTCGGGGCAGATACAGTGGGGGCAATAGCATTCAATAGCGGTGCTATTCGCGCATGGCGAAAGTCGCTGGCAATCACTAGGTCTGGATTAAGCCAGGCGATCTTTTCCAGATTGGGTTGGGTTTCCAGCCCCACATGCTCGACGCTATCAAGCGCATCGCGCAGATAGCGGTACATGGGTTTTTCCAGCCAGGAATCGACGACGCCAATAGGCGTCAGTCCAAGGGCGACGGCGCTGTCGGTCGCCCCCTGGTAAAGCGTCACAATGCGTGGCGGTTCCGGGGGGCTGCTCGGCGTGTTAGCGGCTGCCATTAAGGGCATTAGCGCCGCCAGGGTTAACAGCAACACACTCATAAAAACCTGCTTGCGATGGGTGTGTGCTTTTAACATTAATGTCACTTTACGATTGGCTCGGATTTAAGAGCCAGGATGATGGCATGACGTAAAAGCTAATGCAAAGCATTACCAAATGAAGGCCGCGACCTCCACCATCCCAAATACCGCGACGCCAGCCGCGACCGGCCAGCCCAGTGAGCGTACCCGCGACCACATCAGCAGTGTGACGGAAAGCCCGATGGCGGTGGCGATCCAGGAAATAGCGCTTGGGTTAACCGGCACAATGGACACCCCCAGCACGGCGGCAATCATCAGCGGGCCGAGAATACCCAGCCACTGGGGCATGTTATTAAGGCCGCTTTCGCTGTTGAGGCGGCGCTGCATCCATAAAAACGGCACTACCCGCATCAGCAACGTGCCAATGGCAGAAACCGCGACCGCTATCCAAAGTGCCGTGCTCATGATTCACGCCTCCTGTTGGTGGCGAATCTTTGCGTATAGAACTGCGTGGAGTAGAAGCACAGCGCGCCGCAGGCGGCGGCTAGGGGAATCGCCACGTTGCTCCAGCCGACCAGCGTTAAACACAGCGCCGCTAAAATGGTGCAGCCCATGGCGACTGCCCAACGCTTGTCGGTAAAGCGTGGCGCTACCATGGTCAAAAACAGCGCGGGCAGCGCGAAGGGCATAATTTCACCCAGCAGCGGCCAGCGGGCGGTAAAGGCCTCACCGGCGGTAGCGCCCACCGCGGTGCCAATTATCCAGGCGCCCCAGGCCAGCAGTGATGCGCCCAAAAACCAGCTAAAACGCTTTACCTCAGGCAGTTGGGGCAGCCGGGTTAGGGCCAGTGCAAACACCTGGTCGGTGAGGCCGTGCATTAACCAGGGCCAATGGCGGCTGCGCGGCAGTAACGCCGCCAGGTTAGGGCCGTACACCACATGGCGGATGTTAATCAGCAGCGTCATCGCCACCACCAACCACAGTGGTGCGCCGGTGGCAATCATACCGACAAACAGAAACTGCGAGGCCCCGGCGTAAATCAGCGCTGAAATAGCCGTGGCCTCCAGCGTGCTAAAGCCTGCCTGGGTGGCGACTAAGCCAAATGACAGCGCCACCGGAATGTAGCCGCCCAGTAGCGGGATAGCTTCGCGCACGCCCTGTAGCGCGCTACGCAGTGGAGAGTGGCTGGCAGCTTGGCTCATGGTGTTTGGCCTTCTGCACCGTAGGTGATGGTCATCATTAACGTGGCCTCCGCTGCTTGGGTGCGGTAAAGGTGTGGCTGGTCGGCGGGGAAGGTCACTGTGTCGCCGGGTGTGAGTTGCGTTGTGGCGCCCTCTGGCCCCGCTTCCAGCCAACCGCTAATTAGCGTAAGCGATTCACGGGTGCCGCTTGTATGAGCTTCAGCATGGCGCAGCGTATGCGGCGCGCAGCGCATCCAGTAGGCGTCCACCTGAGGGGAGTCCTTGCCTTGGTCGATTAAGCGCACCTGTACGCCATCTTCACCCAGCGGCACGTTGATTGGCGCTACCAGGGTGCCGAAGGGCACATTGAGCTGCACCGCCAGCCGCCAAATGGTATCCAGGGTCGGGTTGCCGTTGCCCTGTTCAAGGCGACACAGGTTGGATTTGGCAATCCCCGCCTCATTGGCCAACTGCGACAGCGACCGGCCCCGCTCAAGGCGAAGTGCTTGAAGGTGTTGGCCTAGGGTATTGAGTGAAAGCTTATCCATCTTTTTATCTCGCGTTCCTTTTATAGAACGTTCTATATAAAGAACGTTAGCCTGTCAATGATTGTGACAAGCGCTTCCAGTGGCACTCTTTATGCATGACCTTTAGGTTGGCTGCTGCGAGGAAGCGCAATGCGTTCATTGGCAATGCTCAAACCGGTTAAATCGATCCTATACAGCGTGGCGTTACTGCTGCTAGGCAACGGTTTGTTGAATACGCTGCTAACCCTGCGTGGAACGGGGGAGGGCTTCTCCAGCGCGGTGCTGGGGATGATTATGTCCGGCTACTTTGTCGGCTTTATCTGCGGTACCTGGGTTAGCGGACGCTTAATTCGGCGCATGGGGCATATCCGTACCTTTGGCTTCTGTGCCTCTATTTGTGCATCGGTGGCGCTGCTGCACCTGGTGTTTATCACCCCCTGGGTATGGCTACCGTTGCGGGTGATCTATGGGCTTTCGTTTATCACCTTGGTGACCGTGATTGAGAGCTGGCTGAATAGCCAAGCCGCCAGCCATGAGCGGGGGCGTATTTTTGCGGTATACATGGTGGTTAACCTAGGCGCTTTAGCACTGGCCCAGCAGCTCCTGCGTCTCTCTTCACCTGACGGATTTTTACTCTTTGTGGTGATCGCTATTTTGATCAGTTGGGCGCTGCTACCCATCACCATGACCCGTCGCGTGCAGCCCAAAATACCTGAGCGGCCCAAAAGTAGCCTGCGTGCATTGTTAGGCTTTGCGCCATTGGCGGTGGCTTCCGCCGCGTTGTCGGGTCTTGCTATGGGCGCGTTCTGGTCGATGACCCCGGTGTACGCCACTCAATTGGGGTTTGATATTGGTGGGGTCGGGCTGTTGATGAGCGTGGCGATTATTGGCGGCGCGCTGCTGCAGATTCCCATTGGGCGCTTCTCTGATAAACACGACCGCCCTAAGGTCATGATCTGGGTGGTGCTGCTCGCGGCCTTAATCGCAGCGGCCATGCCCTTTGCACCCAGCCACGAGGTGCTGCTGGGGCTCTATTTTATCTGGGGCGGTTTGGCGTTTTCCCTCTACCCGCTGGCGGTAGCGCAGTTGATTGACCAGCTCCGGCCGGATGAAATTGTCTCCGGCTCGGCGGATATGCTGGTAATGCACGGGGCGGGCTGCGCCGTGGCGCCGATAGCGGCGGGGTCACTGATGAGCGCAGTGGGAGGTCATGGCTTGCCGCTCTATATTGCTTGCGTGTTCACTTTGCTAGGTATCTACGCGCTGTATCGCCGCCGCCGCATTAGGGCAGTGGTCACGCATACCGCACACTTTGAGCCGATGGTGCAAAGTAGTGCAGAGGTGTTGGAAATGATCTTCGATGATACTCAGCGCGACTTATTCGATGACCCGAGTTTCTATGAAGAGGATGAACGGGAGCGTTTGGCGGGGCTTGTTAAAACATCCACTCGTTAATGTGGGAAAGTACTAGGTAAAAGTACTGGGGAGCGGCTTTGATAAGCAGCCACTCCCCTGGGTGAGTGCTTAAGCGCGCTTCGCCTCTTGCGACTGGCAAGCAGCAGCGGTGAACAGCACATCGGTAGAGGAGTTGAGGGCGGTTTCGGTGGAGTCCTGTACCACGCTGATCACAAAGCCAATCGCCACCGCCTGCATGGCCACTTCCGTGGGAATACCGAACAGGTTGGCGGCCATGGGAATCAGCATCAGTGAGCCGCCCGCCACGCCTGAAACGCCGCAGGCCGCCAGCGCTGAAACCACACAAAGTAGCAGCGCCGTGGGAAAGTCGACGCTAATGCCCAGCGTATGAGTGGTTGCCAGAGTAATTACCGTAATAGTAATGGCCGCACCGCACATATTGATCGTCGCGCCCAGCGGAATGGAAATGGAGTAGGTGTCAGGGTCGAGCTTTAGGCGGCGGCATAGCTCCAGGTTCACCGGGATATTCGCTGCCGAGCTACGGGTGAAAAAGGCGGTAATCGCACTGCCGCGCAGGCACGTAAATACCAGGGGATAAGGGTTTTGCCGGGTGGTGAAGTAAACCAGCAGCGGGTTGCTCACTAGCGCGACAAACAGCATGCAGCCCAAAATCACACCCAGCAGTTGGGCGTAGTTGAGCAACGCCGCAACGCCGGATTCTGCCAGCGTGCCTGCCACCAAACCAAAGATACCCAGCGGCGCTAAACGAATCACCAGTGTCACAATGCGGGTGATCGCTGCAGATAAATCGCTCAATGCTTGGCGGGTGGTATCGCTGGCTTGACGCAGGGTCAAACCAAGGCCGATAGCCCAGGCCAAAATAGCGATAAAGTTAGCCTCCATGAGTGCACTAACCGGGTTAGCCACCGCATTCAACAGCAGGTCGCGTAGAACGCTAAAAATATCCCCGGGCGGGTTGCCGTCAACTTGCCCCAAATCTAACGTAAGCTCCGTGGGAAACAGGAAGCTGGCTGCCACCGCAATCAGCGCGGCGATCAGTGTACCTACCACATAGAGCACCAGCACGGGGCGAATGTGGGTGGGTTGGCCTTTCTGATGAGCTGAGATCGCTGCGGCTACCAGTACAAACACCAAAATGGGCGCCACCGCCTGCAAAGCGGCGATAAAGAGCTGACCAAGCAGGGCCACGTTGCTTGCAATGTTTGGCGCAAACAGGGCGAGCGCCACCCCGGCAACGATACCGATTAAAATCTGCGGGATAAGGCCCAGTCGAATAAGTGGCTGGAAAACGGTGCGGGCGGTGGCGATCATTGCGCAACTCTCAGGTAGTAAAAGGGGGGGGGGCGTAGCGGCGTTTAGCCGCTAACGCGCCTGAAAGGGGCGGTATTCTATCAGCTACAGGCATGACGCGGGCGACTGGGTAAAAAAACGCGCAGGCTATATACTGCGCCCGCCGTTGAGTGTGAATAATCATCTATCACTTAGCCCGCAACTTGCTGTTTGCTTCTAAAAAAATGCAGGGAACTTTCCAATGCGAATCAGAACGTTGTTAATTGCGCTTATTGCACTATGTGCTTCATCGCTGGCGATGGCTGCTGACTACTATGTGGATATCACCAACCGAACGGGTTACACCATCTACTATATGTACGTGAGCCCCGGGAATTCGAAAAGCTGGGAAGAGGACGTGCTGGGCAACGATGTCTTAATGAACGGCGACACCCAGCGAGTCACGCTAACGGGCTATACCAACCCCTATTTCGATATTCGCTTAGTTGATGAGGATGAGGACAGTTATACCTTCTGGAACGTGGATGTCTCAACACAAGACATCATCGTCACGCTGGATCACTTGGATTAATGTCTGTATTCATGCAATAAAAATGCCCCTGCCTCATTCGCGGGCAGGGGCATTAGCAAATGATGCTTGTTGCCTTGGCGATCTAGCTTTTAGGTCAAGCCGCCACGACGTCGAGAGCAGCGGGAGTGGTTTTTTGCGGTTTGCGGATGGTTTCGTCGTTATCCGCAGATAGCTCACTGCTGCCAACCATCTCCGTATATCCGCGCTGTGTTAAAGCAAGCACTTCAGGGGAAGTGCCCCACTTCATCAACATCTCATCCAGCACTTGATCGGCTTTTTCAGCCTGGCCCCAGCGGGTAAGCAGTTGGGCAATGGCGTAGTCGCACTCGGGGGTGTCGAATAGCTCATCCTTGATGTCTTGAATGGCGATGTGAAGGCCCGCCTGGGAAAGGTCGTTTGACGTTTCACTATGCATATCACGGCTCCGTGTGATTGCTAATGGTTCGACGGTTAACTTGAGATAACCGCCTGCATTTGAGTTGTACGTGTGTTGTACGAAACTGAGCTTAATATAGTCGTGAGTGAGAAGCAAATGCGAAAAAGGCTGTGGCAAAGGTTATTGCTCCGTGGCTGTAGTTTGCTTGATAAATACCTCTAGATGATGCTGTTTGCCATCCAGCGGAATGCGCACTTCACCTTGCTGGCGGGTGAGTATTCGGCCATCAAGCTGGGCGCTGGGCGACTCATTGGCGGTGATGACCTTAACCGTATAGCGGGTGTTGGCAATGTTCAGCGTTGCGCTATAGCCTGGCCAATCCTGGGGAAGGCAGGGGGCTAGCACCAACCAGCCACCTTCTCGGCGAATGCCCAGAATGCCCTCCACCCCGGCGCGGTACATCCAGCCCGCTGAGCCTGTGTACCATGTCCAGCCGCCGCGTCCGGTATGAGGCGCAACCGAATAGACATCCGCGGCCACCACGTAGGGTTCGACGTGATAACGAGCGACCTCCTCGGCGGTACGGGCATGATTGATCGGGTTGAGTAGCGCAAAAAGCCTATGCGCTTTACTGCCCTCGCCGAGCTTGGCAAAGGCGAGAATTGCCCACATTGCGGCATGGCTATATTGGCCACCGTTCTCGCGCATACCGGGTGGGTAGCCGCCGATATAGCCAGGGTCGCGCTGGGGCTGATCGAAGGGGGGCCAGAACAGTAGCGCAAGCTGCTCATCGTGCCTAACCAGCTCGCGTTCCATTGATGCCATGGCGAGGGCTGCGCGGTGGGAGTCTGCTGCCCCTGAGAGTACCGCCCAGGTCTGGGCAATCGAATCAATTTGGCAGGCGTCGCTCTCTCTGCTGCCCAGCCAACTGCCGTCATCGAAGGTTGCCCGTCGGTACCACTGGCCGTCCCAGGCGTTGCTTTCCAGCGCAATACGCAGCGCAGTGATATGGGCGCGCCAACGCTCGGCGCGTGGAGTGGCTGAAGGCGCTTGTTTTTCGCGTTGC
The DNA here is from genome assembly GCF_002211105.1 of Halomonas campaniensis. Taxonomy (GTDB): domain Bacteria; phylum Pseudomonadota; class Gammaproteobacteria; order Pseudomonadales; family Halomonadaceae; genus Vreelandella; species Vreelandella campaniensis_A. Next base: position 58,851 of record NZ_JPUA01000025.1, read on the forward strand.
TGAGCATAGGGTAGAAACAGCTCCAGGGTATGCACCAGCAGCCACCCTAGCCACACGCTTTCGCCTTCGCCTGCTTCGCCAACGCGGTTCATGCCATCGTTCCAATCGCCGCCACCGATCAACGGCAAGCCGTGCTCGCCGGTTAGCTCAATGCTCTGATCCAAGCCGCGGGCGCAGTGCTCAAATAGCGAGGCGGTTTCCCCAGCAATCATCGGTTGGAAAAAGCAGTCGTGCTCTTCAGGCGCTAATTCGGCACCTTCCAGAAAACTCACCGGCTCGTCGAGCACGGCGGTGTCGTGGGAAGTGGCAATATAGCGGGCGCAGGCATAGGCCAGCCAGACCCGGTCATCGGAAATACGCGTACGCACCCCCTGGCCGGAGTGGGGCAGCCACCAGTGCTGGACATCGCCTTCGACAAACTGGCGTGAGGCGGCGCGGAGCAGGTGTTGGCGAGTGGTTTCGGGGCTGGTGAAGGTTAACGCCATGCCATCCTGCAACTGGTCGCGGAAGCCATAGGCGCCGCTGGCCTGGTAGAATCCGGAACGTGCGGTAATTCTGCAGGCAATGGTTTGGTACATCAGCCAGCCGTTGAGCATGATGTCCATGGCGCGGTCAGGGGTGGAAACTTGTATCGCGTTAAGCTGCGTTTGCCAGTGCGCAGTGACCAGCGCGAGCTCCGCGTCAATGTCTGCCTGGCGATAGCGCGCGATCAGCGATTTGGCCTCAGCGGTTGAACTGCTTTGCCCCATCAATACAACGATATCGACGCTTTCACCTGCCCCTAGCGTTACGCTGCGGTTTAGCGCGGCGCAAGGATCCAACCCCGCACCGTGGGTGCCGGAAAGCGGCGCCTGGCTGCGCAGCCCCGCGGGCGACCCCAGGCTGCCGCCGTGGCCGATAAATTCGCAGCGGTCAGCCGTCCAGGAGGTTGGCTGGGTGCCGATATCCAGAAACGCTACCCGGCCAGGGAAATTTATGTTCCAGGGATTCTCTACCAGCAGCGCGCCGCTGTTGGCATCTGGGTGCGAGATTAGAAAAGGTGCTGAACCGCTGCGCGACGTGCCCAGCACCCATTCGGCATAAGCCGTCACGGAGAGCTTGCGTGGCCGACCGGAGTGATTGCTAAGGCGTAGCCGCGAAATCCTAAGCGGGTCTTCTAATGGCACGAAGTGCAGCAGCTCCAGGGCAATCCCATCCGCTTGATGCTCGAATTGGCTATAGCCAAAGCCGTGTCGTGCCAAGTAGCGGCCGTGATCCCGTAAAGGGTGGGCAGTCGCGGTGAAGAGCGCCATCGTCTCATCATCGCGAACATAGATCACATCGCCGCTGGGATCCATTACGGGGTCGTTTGACCAGGCCGTCAGCTGGTTTTCGCGGCTGTTATCCGCCCATACATAGCCCGCGCCTTCTGCTGATACCTGAAAGCCGAAGCCAGCGTTGGCGACCACGTTGATCCACGGCGCGGGCGTTGAGCTCCCCGCCTCAAGCGTCGTCACGTACTCACGTCCTTTCTGAGCAAAGCCGCCCAGGCCATTAAAAAACTCAAGCGCTGGGAGTGGCGTTTCGTTGGCATTGTGCGGGGTGTGCCTGGGCAGGGGACGTTTGACCAACGCTTGGGGCGATGTTGTGGCGAGGCGTGTGGGCAGCGTCAGAGCCAGTTGGTTAGCTATGCTGCCGCGATGGGCCATTAATGCAACGCAGGCGATCGACTGAAGCTGCATACGTACTTCAAGACTTATGAGGTCGGCACGCAATGCAATCACGGCGCCCTGAGCGAAATCTTTTTTAAGACGAGGCTGTGTTTGGCTGCTAAGCACCGCTGTTTCAATGGCCTGCTGCAGATCCTGAATATAGGAGGAGGAGCGCTCATTGATAATCACCACGTCCACGCCCAGCCGCTTCATGCGCCAATATTCATGGGCGCGCAGCAGTTGGCGTACCTGACAAATGTCATCAATGCTATCGATGCGCAGCAGGATAATCGGTAGGTCACCGGAAATGCCGTGTTGCCAGAGCCGCGACTGCGGCCCGGCACCCCGCACAATGGCCTCGGAGGACGCTCTAAAGCGGGCATCGGGGTAAAGAATGGGCGCAGCTAACCGCTGAAAGTCGGCGGCCTCTTCAGGCTGAATGCCCAAATGGCGAAGCTGTACCTGGGCTTGTGTCCAGGCGAGGGGTTTGGCGCGCTCAAAGGCGCTGCGGTCGTGGTGTTTATCAATTAGATCCATTAGCGCCTCACGGGAGGAGGCGACCACTGTCCAGTAAGCGATGCGGGCGGCTTTACCTGGGGCCACGCGCAGGCAGTAGCGCAGTGCAAAAATAGGATCCAGTACGCTGCCCACACTGCCCGAAAGGTGCTGACCCTCTGCCAGTGCTGAGGCGTGCAGCGTACTTCGGCCGCGGCCTAAAAACCGGGCCCGGTCAGTCTCGAACTCCAGCTCGCCCACGGTGTGACCCTCTACCACCGCAAAGTGAGCCGCCCACACCTGCTCTTCATCGGGTGAGCGCCGCCGCCTTGTGGCGATCAAGGCGTTGAAGGCCTCCAGATACTCGGTGACCACAAACATTTTGGCAAACGCAGGGTGCGCATTGTCGGCACTGGGAGCGGTCAATACTAATTCTAGATAGGAGGTGATCGTGATGTCCCGTGCGTGACGACCGCTGTTAGTGAGCGAAAGGTGGCGAACTTCGCTGTCGTCTTCGCCGGAAACCAGCACCTCCAAATGGCTGGTGATGTCGTCATGACGATGGCTGTAGCGAGCATAATCCTCAGCAAATAGCGCATGGCTATGTTCATCCAGAGCGCCAACTGGGTGCGCAGCCGTTTGCCCGGTGGCTGTCCACACGCCGGGGTGCTTGGCATCGCGCAGAAAAATAAAGCTGCCTAAGTGGTCGCGAGTAGCGTCCGGCTGCCAGCGGCTAATGGCGACGTTGCGCCATCTGCTGTAACCACCGCCGGTGGCCGTTAGCATTACCGAGTAGCAGCCGTTGGAGAGTAAATGGGTAACGGGTGGGCCACTGGCCGCCGTAGAAACGCGGCGAATGGTTTGTGCTTCGTTAATCATTTGACTCGCGTTTGACTTCACCTCTTCAGCGCGGGGGTGGGCTATCGCCACGTTACGCGGAACCCGCTCTTGAAGCAGCAGTTCGCTGGCTTGAATCATCGGTTCGCGGTGAAAACGGGCGCGCATCTGGCCGTGGTGGAGGGTATTAGCGATGGCCGCGATAGTCATGCCCTGGTGGTGGGCCATAAAGCTACGCACAATCACTACTTTCTCTCCGGTGGGTAGCCGTGAACGGGTGAAATCGAGCGCTTCATAAAAGCCATAGCGGCCTAATGCGCCCATCTCCGCCAAGCGTTTGAAATTACGGCAGGCGCTGCTGGGGTCAACCATGGCGGCTAACCCGGTGGCGTAGGGCGCGATTACTAGATCAGCAGAGAGCCCGCGTTTGAGTCCCAACCCCGGTACCCCAAAATTAGAGTATTGATAGGTGAACTCCCGATCACGGGCGTTATAAGCGGATTCGGAAATACCCCAAGGAGCGGAGAGCTGGGCGGCGTAGGTTTCTTGACGCTTAACCACTAGACGGTTGGTTTGCTCGAGCAGGCTGCCTCCAGGGGCGCGCATCACCAGCGACGGCATCAGGTATTCAAACATCGACCCCGACCAGGAGATCAACGCTGAGCCAAAGGTGACCGGGGTGGCAGCACGACCGAGTTTGAACCAGTGGCGGGTGGGAATATCACCTTTGGCAATCGCAAACAGGCTAGCCAGGCGCGCCTCGGAGGCCAGTAGGTCGTAGCAACTGGTATCCAGGCAGTGGTCATCCAGCGAATAGCCAATCGACAACAGCTGGCGCTCGCTATCGAGTAGAAAAGCGAAATCCATACCCAGTGCCAGGCGTCGCGCAGAGTCTGCAAGCTGTTGCAGGCGTAGGGCGAGTGCACCCGCTTCAAAGTTAGGCTGGGTTTCCCGGTCATGGCCGTGTTGCGTCACTGAGGCGTGCAGGGCCTGCAACCAAAACAGCAGGTCTTCGCTGTATGGGTCGCTATGCTCGTTGAGTGGAGTACGCGCCAGCGTTAATGTGCTATCCGTCAATGCGGCGATATTTGCCAAGCATACCGGCGACATCACGTTGCCTTTCAACTGGGCGTCTATGGCTTCTAACTGCACGCTAAGCTGAACGGTGAACTTTTCCGACAACGTGGATGCTTGCTTAAGTGTCTGACGGGCCAGGTTTAGGGTGTCAGCAATACCTTCGCGTGGGTCAGCTAAATAGCCTGCCGTCTGCCAGGTTTCGCAGGCATTGGCGATCGCGATAAGGTGCCCTGCAAGATTGCCGCTATCCACCGTAGACACATAGCGGGGGTTCAGCGGGCGCAGGTCGTGGGTGGCGTACCAGTTATAGAAGTGCCCTCGGTAGCGGGGTAGCCCCAGCATTACGCCCAGGGTTGTTTCGAGTCGCTCAAGCGTCTCATGGGTGCCCATCCAACCGAAATCCCGCGCGGCGACTGTTGAGAGTAGATAGAGCCCCATATTGGTCGGCGAGGTGCGCTGGGCGAGGACGGGCTGAGGATCCTCCTGAAAGTTATCCGGCGGCAGGCGGTGATCGGTGGCGGTCACGAAAGTTTCGAAAAAGCGCCAGGTTCGCCGGGCAATAACCCTTAGCTCAAGGGCTTCTTCTTCCGAAATAGTGGGTTGGACAACGACGCTTGTGCTGCTGCTTAACCAGGATGCCACTGCGGGTGCGGCTAGCCAAAGCAGCGCCATGGGCAGTGTGAGGGGCCATGTGTGGCTGGCTGTCCAGAGCGCACTGATCACCACCGCTAGCCCTAGTGCGGTGCCGGGAGCCATGCGCTGATAGAACCCCATAACCGTCAGCGGCGGGCTTTTCATCGACTGGGCGGCAGATGTCCACTCCAGTAGACGCCGGTGGGTGACCAGCACGCGGACGAGCGTTCTGGCGATGGCATCCAGCATGCGCCACGCCTGATCAGGTAAAAACAGGATCAGGAGCAGCATTTGTGCGCTACCCAGCTTTAGCTCGTCAAACCAAAGGTGGTAGTGGTGGCGTAGTCTAGACCACGCCCGGAAGGGAATGAATGAGGCCGTTAGGGAAAGCAACACCGGTGCCCCGACAACGGCCAGTAGTAGCAGTGTACTGGTGATCGCCATGCTCAGCGGCAACTGCCAGCTAACCGCAAGGCTTGCCAGCACTAATGGTGGCGTTACCGAGCGGCGCAGGTTGCCGAGCATTTTTAGGCGACCAGTGAGCGGCAGCGCCGGGGCGATTAGCCAAGGGAGCAGTTGCCAATCTCCGCGTGTCCAGCGGTGCTGGCGCTTGGCGGCTACGTCATAGCGGGCTGGGAAGTCTTCAATCACTTCGATATCGGAGGCGAGTCCCGCACGGGCAAACACACCCTCGAACAGATCGTGGCTGAGCAGGCTGTTGTCGGGCACCCGGCCAGCCAGCGAGGCTTCAAAGGCATCGATCGCGTAAATACCTTTACCGGCGAACGAGCCTTCACCGACCAGATCCTGATAGAGATCTGAAATAGCGACGGCGTAAGGGTCGATGCCCCCTGGCGCGGAGAATAGCCGCTGGTAGATGGAGCCTTCGCCCCCCGTGGGCAGCGACGGAGTAACGCGAGGCTGCAATATCGCGTACCCCTCCACGACTCGGCGTAGTTGTTGATCCAGTCGTGGCTGGTTTAACGGATGCGCCATTTTACCGATCAACCGGCTGGCTGCGCCCCGAGGCAGGCGAGTGTCGGCATCCAGAGTGATGACGTAGCGCACGTCACTGGGCAGCGGCGGCGGCTCAATAAAGGTGGTGTCCGTGGCGCCACGTAGCAGGCGGTTTAGCTCGTGTAGCTTGCCCCGCTTACGCTCCCATCCCATCCAGGTATTCTCGCTGGCGTTAAATACCCGCCGCCTATGGAGCAGAAAGAAGCGTTTATCGCTATCGAGGGCGAGAGGACAATAACGCTTATTTAACTGCTCCACTGCTGCTTGGGCAGCCGTTAACAGCGCTGTCTCATGGGGGAGTTCCGCTTGGGGGGAATCCACGCCGTCAAGCAGCAGCGCATAGCCAAGCGCCCCCTCACCGCTGGATAAGTGGTGCACTTCAAGATGCTCAATCTGTTCGCGCAGTTCTTCTTCGCTGGTCAGCAGCGTAGGCACCGCCACCAGGGTTCTTAACTGAGGCGGAACGCCTTTGGCAAGGTCGAGCCCTGGCAGCGGCTGAGCGTCGATAGCGTAGATAATCAGGCGGTTCACGATCAGCGTCGCGACTTCCATAATGGGCAGGAAGCCGAACGCCCCTAGTAGTATTAGCCAGGGTAGCGGTACGTCGCCCATCGCCAGCGGCAACGAAAGCAGCAGCCCGCCGGCCAGCGTCATCAGGCTCAGCGTCACTACGCCCATCAGTACGATATAGCTGCGAATGCCGTGATGAATGAGTGTCCGGCGCAGCCATTGGCGTGAGGAGGGGGTAAAGCGTATCTGCCGCTCAAGGGTTATCCGCCCTGAGCCCACCAAGAAGTAGCCAGCGTCTCCCCGGCGTGCAGCTTCGACCGGGTCGCTGGTGGCGACCCCCGCCTGTTGGGAGAGTGAGAGCGCCGCTTCGACTACCTCAAGCTCGCTGAAACGGGAGCCACGAGCGAGTTGTTCTATGGCGCTGCGATACTGATTGCGGGTGGGGAAATCGAGCTGGCTGAAGTGGCTCTGCTGGCGTAACCGCCTATCTACCAAACTAACGCTCTCAAACAGCTCGGCCCAGTCGATGCTGGAGACGAAACGCATGCTGGTGATGATATTGCGCACGGTAACGTTGGCGGCGCCTTGGCGCTGCTGGGCGTGCTGAACCATGTCGTCAATACTTTCACCCTGCTGGCCAATCTGCTCATCTAGCCAGCCTACCAGCGGGCTACAGCGGGGGTCTAAGCCGCGTAGCCGCTTAGCGAGCTGCGCGGTGAAGGGCTCTGCTAATGGCCCTTTATGAATATTGAGCGTGCTGGTTTCCAGGTGAAAGGTATGACGTTCCAGGGAGGTTTGCCGGTCGGTGGGCGTTAGCCATTTAGCGGCCAATGCATCGGCTTCGTCCCTTGCGGTTTGTTCGCTGATAATTTGGTCGGCAAGGCGTCGCAGGTTCTCGATCAGCACAATACGTAGCGTGATCGCCACCGCCCAGAGCTCGCCTATGGTCAATGGCTGAACGCGCTGATAAGCGGTGATAAAGTTCTGCAAATTATCCAGGTCGACATGGCTGTCGGTATGCGCCACAAAGGCCCAGGCGATCCCGAATACCCGCGGGTAGCCTGCAAAAGGCCCGTTGGCTAACTTCGGTAGCTGACGGTAATACCCAGGGGGAAGGTCGCTGCGTATCTCACGAATTTGCGCTTCAATTAGGTGGTAATTATCGAGCAGCCAAGCGGCAGCAGGCACAATTTCTCGCCCACCTGCCAGCGCTGTGGCGCTGGCGCGGTAAACGTCCAACAGGGCGCGCGCGTTATCGTTGAGCCGTCTTGTTAACGATACTACTTTGGGTGGCGTGCTGGTCACTGCTTGGTTAAGCGCCAAGCTTCCTGCGTGCTGTTCAAGTCGCTCTGCGCTGAAGAGCTCTTCCCTGACGGGGGCAGTGGAGTTCCACGGCGCTGCAAACGTAGGGTGCGGACGCACAAAACGGAGAAGTTGTTTCACAGATTCCATCCTGGTAAGAGTGCACCTCGGCGCACCAACGATGCTTCCTTACCAGAACAATGGTCGTGATGTGAGGTTGCGTCCGTGCGCTAGCGCACATTGCGCTTTTTCACTGCGCTTATGCAGGCTATATGAGCTACTTGGGTAACGTTAAGACAGTGATGCCACCTCGAGCATCTAGCCTGCTTCATGCCTGCGCAGTGTCCAGTATCCTCCCCACAGCCGGGTTGCCGTAGTGATAAGGCAGGCAATAGAGAAGAGTATAGCCAAAATGGGAAAGTGTTCAGGGAATAAGCAAAATACCACTAGTGCCAGCACGGTTTCGGTGCCTTCGGTTAACCCCTCTAAATAGTAGAACGCTTTGTTGGGAAAGTGAGCGCGCTCTATGGCTTGCTGCTTGGCGGCAATGGCAAAGGCTAGAAACGAGGTGCCTGTACCGATAAAGGCAAATAGCAGCAGCGCAGCGGCGAGGGCGTTCTGGCTGGGATTCGCCAATGCGAAACCCAGCACCACTGCGGCATAGAAAACAAAATCGAGCCCAATATCCAGAAACCCGCCTGCGTCGCTTGAGCGCCCGGCTAAACGTGCCAAGGCGCCATCAACACCGTCGCCCAGACGGTTAAGCACAATTACCAGCAGGGCGAATCCGTACTGCTCCCATGCCAGCAGAGGCAGGGCCGTTATACCCAATACAAAAGCGCTAAGTGTCACTTGATCGGGGGTGATGTGCTTATTCAGTAACGTCTTTGCGATGCGTCTCAAGGGGCGCTGGGTAAGCGGCATTGTCCAGCGGTCAAGCACACGTTTCTCCTCAACAGGTATAGGAAAGTCTACGTTAATAATACCGACAACTTACGTAGTTCATACGCTGATGTCACCGTTAGCATTACCGCATAGTTAAACTAAAGTTGTTAGACTTTGGTTGTAATTATGGGTAAATCACTGGACTAATTGCCTATTGCAGTTAATAAAGGGCGCCAAAGGAGGTTCCGTATTGCCCCGCGTGCGGCATATATGTCGGAATGTTGATCCTCGATTTGTTCTTTTCACTCTGACCGTAAGTGGCGCAAATTGTATGCATAAAACTGCCCTGATGACGGTATGGGATCAGCTATGGCACTCCCACTACCAAGCCAAAAATCTATTGATGTGCGCGCTGCCGACGGGTGGGGCCGCCAACGCCGCGGCTTCCAATGCCAAGCGCGATCCTTCCCATCAACCTAAGCCGCCTGCCTACACCACTCCGCAAAAGATTGGCCTGCTGCTTGGCCCACTGCTGTTCGCTTTTGTGGTGATGTTCTTTCACCCTGAAGACTTAAGTTTTGAAGGGCGCATGGTGCTCGCCACCACCCTGTGGGTAGCCGTATGGTGGATCACCGAAGCTATTCCTATCCCCGCGACTTCGTTGCTGCCCATTGTGCTATTGCCGATTACCGGCGCGTTGGATGGCAATACCGTCACGGCCGCCTACGGTAACCCAATTATTTTCCTGTTTCTGGGCGGTTTTATGATCGCGCTGGCAATGGAGCGATGGGATCTCCACAAGCGTATCGCGCTGTCGATTATCGCCGTGCTGGGCACCAGTATTAATAGCATCGTGTTTGGTTTTATGGCCGCGACCGGCTTTTTGTCGATGTGGGTCTCCAATACCGCGTCGGTCATGATGATGCTGCCGATTGGTACCGCTATCGTCTACCAGGTGAGCCAAGAGCTGGCAAAAAGTGACGGCGACCACAGTGACGAAATCGATAAGTTCAGCAAAGCGCTGATTTTTGGTATCGGTTATGGCGGCACCATTGGGGGATTAGGCACGCTAATTGGTACCCCACCGAATATCATTCTCGCTGCCATTGTGAATGAACTGTTTGGCATCGAGATCTCCTTTGCCGGTTGGCTCATGTTTGCTTTTCCCGTCGTGCTGGTGTTGCTGTTTAGCACCTGGCTACTACTAACGCGGGTATTTTTCCGTATCGAGTTTAGTCACCTGCCGGGCGGGCGAGAGCTGATTAACAAAGAAAAAGCAGCGCTGGGTAACACCAGTTTCGAAGAGAAAGCGGTACTGGCGGTGTTTTTGTTCGCTGCCTTTATGTGGATCACCCGCTCGTTCTTGTGGCAGGGGCAGATCATCAATATCCCCGGCATTAATGACACCATGATCGCGATAGTCGCTGCGCTGCTGCTGTTTTTGATTCCCTCCAAAAACAAAGGCGGCTGCCTACTGGGTTGGGACGTGGCGAAAGATGTGCCTTGGGGCATTCTGCTCCTGTTCGGGGGTGGTTTGGCGATTGCCGCAGGCTTTGGCTCTTCCGGCTTGGCAGAGTGGATTGGCGGGCAAATGAGCGTTCTGGAAGGCGCCAACTTCCTGCTGGTCATCCTGCTGGCGACCGGCATGGTGCTGTTCTTGACCGAAATCACCTCGAATACCGCAACGGCCACCATGATTCTGCCGGTGTTGGCGTCGCTGGCGCTGGCGCTGGATATCCACCCCTTTGTGCTGATGGTGCCCGCCGCCATGGCGGCTAACTGCGCCTTTATGCTGCCAGTAGGTACCCCGCCCAACGCTATCATCTTCGCCACTGGCAAACTGAAAATTATCGAGATGGTGCGCACCGGCTTCTGGATCAACATCATCGCCATGCTGCTGATTGTGGCGGCGGTGTACTTCCTGCTGCCGGTCATGTGGGGAGTTGACCTCACCAACTACCCTGACGCCTTCCGTCGCTAGCGTTGGTAGAGCCTAGAACCTTTAGAGAACCATCAGCCCCGCCATTGAGCGGGGCTTTTTGTTAGTAGTTGTTTAATCACATCGCGTTTATAAACAATATTAAAGTTCACCATAGAGATTAGACAAATCACAGCGCTTAACTATAGTGCCTACAAGGTGCCATAAGCATAAGAGAGAGTAGAGTTTCATGGCGTAATAAGGAGATGAGCAATGGAACTGCTTGAAAAAGTTAGCGCGTATTTACAAAAGCATGAACTTAAAATGGCCACAGCGGAGTCTTATACTGCGGGGTTAATTGTTTCCGAACTCGCCAGAGTGCCGGGCAGCGGGCAATCGATAGACTGTGGCTTAGCGGTTTACTCACCCGAGGCCAAAAATCGCTACTTGGCCGTCAGTTTTGAAACCATCGATAACCACGGGTTAACCAGTGAAGCAACCGTGCGTGAAATGGCATTGGGCGCATTAAATAATAATGATGCCAATGTGGCGCTGGCCAATACGGGGATTGCGGGGCCTGAGCCTCACGATGGAATACCTGTTGGTACGGTATGCTTTGCCTGGGCCTTTCGGCATAACCAACAGATATTCCTAACCACCGAAACGCGGCGTTTCTCAGGTGACCGGAATCAGGTTCGTCTCGCCGCAGCTCATTACGCTCTGGAAATGGTTCCGCAGCAACATGGTGAAGTGCTGGCAGGTAACGCGCCGCGTGTTGATGAGTCGTAACAGCGATTCCCTATCAATTGCATGGAGGCAGAACGAGCAATGACTCAACAAGCAGATCAGCAACAGCTTATTCAGTCAGCGTTACAGGTGAAGGCATCTATTGCGCCGAGTGATGAAATCAATACCCGGGTCGAGTTTCTTTGCAGCCAAATGCTAGAGACAGGCCAGCACGGACTGGTACTGGGTATCAGTGGCGGCGTGGACTCAACTGTTGCGGGGCGGTTAGCTCAGTTAGCTGTCGAAAAAGCTCGCGATAAAGGGTTTGACGCCTGTTTCTACGCGATGCGCTTGCCTTACGGGGATCAAAAAGATGAAGAGGACGCTCAACAGGCACTCACCTTTATCGGCCCCGATGAAGTGTTAGCAGTAAACGTAAAGCCTGCTAGCGACGCTATGCTAACTTCTCTGGAAGAAGGGGGGCTGGAGTTTAAAGATGCTGCTCAGCGGGACTTTGTATTGGGCAATATCAAGGCGCGACAGCGCATGGTTGCCCAATATGCCGTCGCGGGGGCTAAGTCAGGTTTAGTGGTGGGGACTGATCAAGCGGCGGAAGCGTTGATGGGTTTTTTCACCAAATATGGTGACGGTGCATGCGACTTGGCGCCACTGACCGGTCTTACCAAAGCGCAGGTAAGAGAGATTGGCGCCGCCTTGGGTGCGCCCGCCTCCCTGGTCGAGAAACTGCCCACTGCCGATTTGGAATCACTGCAACCTCAATTGGCTGATGAAGAGGCAATGGGTGTCACCTACGCTGAAATCGACGCGTTTCTTAGCGGCCAGGAGGTGAGCGAGCAGGCTTACACGACCATTACCCGCACCTATCAACGCACCGAACATAAACGCCAGCTACCCAAAACGCCGTAGCATCATTTGATACAAGCTTAACGCAAGCGCTAAACGCAGCCCTATTAGGTTGTTATGATGCCGCTACACTATTGGCAGTTGAGCTTGTTATGCGTCTACTTCACACCGCTGATTGGCACCTGGGGCGGCTGTTCCACAACCTTTCTCTGCTGGATGATCAGCGCCATGTGCTCGATCAACTTATCGAGATCATCGACCGGGAGAACGTCGATGCGGTGCTGATCGCGGGCGATATCTACGACCGCTCGGTGCCACCCTCTGCGGCGGTAACGCTGCTGGATGAGGTGCTCCACGCTCTCTGCGAGGAGCGCAAACTACCGGTGGTTATGATCTCGGGCAACCACGACGGTGCCGAGCGGCTGCGCTTTGGTGCGCGCCATCTGCGCCAGGCCGGGCTACATATCCTTTCCGACTTAGCTGATTTTGACACCCCCGTCACATTGACGATCAAGGGGTGTGAGGTCGATGTGTTTGGCATTCCCTACGCCGACCCCGAACATGTACGCAGCCAGTTTAACGTTGATGTACGCGATTTTGACGCTGCCCACCGCTATTTGGTTGAACGTATCGAAGAGCAGCGCCACCCCGCACGCCCCTGCATACTAATGAGCCACTGCTTTGTGGATGGCGGTAGTGCTTCGGATTCAGAACGCCCGCTGACCCTGGGCGGCGCCGAAAGCGTCGCCTGGGAGCCGATGCAAGGCTTTGATTACGTAGCGCTTGGCCACCTGCATGGCCCCCAGTACCGCGGTGGCGAGCATATTCGCTACAGCGGCTCGCTGCTCAAATACAGCTTTTCCGAAGCCAGCCAGCGTAAAGGCGTAACGCTGGTGGATCTCGACGCGTCCGGCGTCGCTCGGATTGAACAGGTTCCGTTACTACCCAGCCGTGAAGTGCGCGTACTAGAGGGCGAGATTGATGCATTGATTGCCCAGGGGCGAACAGACCCGCAAGCTGATGACTATCTGCTGGTGAGGCTTACCGATCGTCACGCCATTCTCGACCCCATGGGCAAGTTGCGTGAGGTGTATCCCAACGTGCTGCACCTGGAGAAGCCTGGCATGCTGGATGCCCGTGGTAATCAGCAGCTCGACCGTGAGCGGCTAAAGTTCAGCACCCTGGATATGTTCAGCGACTTCTTCGCCCAGACCAGTGGTGAGCCCCTGACCGACCAACAAACCGAGGCGATAAGCACACTAATAGGCGAGCTTAGCCGTGATGAAGAGGCTCAGGGATGACACCGCTAACCCTTACCATCCAGGCGTTTGGGCCCTTTGCGGGCAGTGAGACCATCGATTTCACTGCCCTGGGCAGAAGTCCGCTGTTTCTGATTAATGGTCCCACCGGCGCCGGTAAAAGCTCGATTCTCGATGCGCTCTGTTTTGCGCTCTACGGCCAGACCACGGGCAATGAGCGTGATCCGGCGCAGATGCGCTGCGACCAGGCCGATGCCTCCCTGCTAACCGAAGTGACGCTGGACTTTCGCCTGCGGGGTGTGGATTACCGGGTGCGCCGGGTTCCCCAGCAGGAGCGCCCCAAAGCCCGCGGCGAAGGCACCACCACTCATAACGCGGAAGCCCAGCTGTGGCGATTAAAAGCCGATGGTGATGTAGAGACCTGCCTGGTGGCGCGCAAGGTCAACGATGCCACCGCCGAGCTACAAACCCTGATCGGCCTGGATGCCAACCAGTTTCGCCAAGTGATGGTGCTCCCCCAGGGCAAGTTTCGTGAACTGCTGCTGGCAGGCTCCAAAGAGCGCGAAGTGATTTTCTCCCAGCTGTTTCAAACCCAGATTTTTCAGCGAATCGAAGAACGCCTGCGCACCCAGGCCAATCAAATCGAGCGGGCAGTGAGTGATCATCGCCAGCATATCAGTGGCATCCTCGCCGGGGGAGAGCTTGAGAGCGAAGCCGCGTTAGGGCAAGAGCTTGAAGCGCTGACACCCCAGGTAGACCAAGCGCGGCAACGCTTTGAAACCGCCCAGCAGCAGCGACGTAGCGCCGAAAAGCAGCGTGATGAGGCCATGGCACTGCAGCGCCAATTTGAGGCCCGGGATCAGCTGGCGGCGGATAAAGCCCGCCATCTTGAGCAGCACGCTGAGATAGAAAGCTGTAAGGAGCGTTTAGCGCAAAGCACCCACGCCCAGGCGCTGCGCCCACAGAGAGCTGCCTTAGACCAAGCGCAGCAGACGCTGAACACCGCCCAGGCCGAGCAGCGACTGGCGCAAGCCGCGTTAGCCACACAACGTACTAACGCAGAGCAGGCGCAGCAGGCGTTAGAAGTGGCACGCCAGCGTCAGGCAGAGCTCCCCGCCCTCCGGGAACGGCATCGGCAATTGGGCGAATTTATTCATAAAAGCCAGCAGTTAAGCGAGTTGCAGGCGCGTTTTAAAACGGTGCAGGCCACCTGGCAACACGCTGATAGTGCGCTCAAGCGTGATGAGGCGCAGCTAGACAATATTCGCCAGCAGGGCGAAGCGATTAGCGTTAATCTGGAACGCTTACAGACAGAGTTTCAGCAACTGGCCAGCGCCCCCGCTGAGCTAAGCCGCCATAACGACCTGCTGACCCAGCGCCAAGAGCTGGATGAACTCGCCCGGCAAGCGCGTGAGTTAACCAGCCAACAGCAGCAGGCGACAGAGACACTCAACCGTCTGCAAAGCGAAGCAGAGCACGCGCAACTCCACGCCACTGAGCAGGAGATGCGCTGGCACCAGGGGCAGGCCGCACTGTTAGCGCTTACTCTTGAACAGGATGTGCCCTGCCCGGTGTGTGGCAGCCTGGAGCATCCAGCCCCAGCGGTTGATAGTGCCAATGTGGTCAGTCAGGCGCAGGTTGAAGAAGCCAGGATGGCGCAAGAGCAGGCCCGCCAAGCGCGTCAGGGTGCCGAACGTCATCACCATCAGCTCACTCAGCAGATTAACTACAATACAGAACAGGCCCAGCGGCTTGCCCAACAGTTGGGCGAGTGGGCTAGTCACCCGCTGGCTGAGCTGCAAAATGCCTGCGAAGGCTTGCGCCGCCAAGTGCAGCGCCGGGAAAGCGTTGAACGTGAGATTAGCCAGCAGAACACCGCTCGCGAAGCGCTGCGCCGCGAGTGGGGCGCGCTGGATAAGCAGCTTAAAACCCAGCGTTCCGAGGTGGAGAAGGCGAAAGAGGAGGCGTTACGCCTGGAGAGTCAGCGCGATCAGCTGAGCCAATCGCTGCCTGAAGATGCCCGCGACCCTGAGGCAATGCGCCGAACCCTCACTGAGCTTGAACACCAGATCGCACAACTTGAAAAAGCCTGGGAGAGCGCCCAGCAGATGCTCTCGACCAGCCAAACCCAGCTGGCCCGGGCGGAAGAGCAGCTACGCGGCGCGAACGAGCGAATCGAACGTAGTGAGCAGACGCTAAAGCAGGTGCAAACAGAGTGGCAAACTGCCCTGCAGGCTAGTCCCTTTGGTGATGAGGCGGCGTTTCAGGCTGCGCAGTTGGATGATGCTCAGCGTCAAGAGTTGACTCGGCAAGTAGAGGCGTACCAACGCCGCCTGGCCGAGCTTGAAGGCGCGCTGGAGAACTACCAAACCCAGCTTGCGGAAAAAACGCCGCCAAATATGGCCGCGCTGAACAGCCTAGCCGAGGCGGCCCAGGTCGAAGAGAACACCCAGCTAGAGGCGTGGCGGGGGCTGGATGGGAGGCTGACCACGCTGCGAGGCATTCGTCAAAAGCTTGCGACTGCCCAAACGGCGCAGGCAGAGCTCGAAGCCCAGTATCAGCTGTGGGGCACGCTCAGCGAGGTTGCTAACGGCCGTACGGGGCACCGTATTAGCCTGCAGCGTTTTGTGCTGGGAGTGTTGCTGGATGACGTATTGATTCAAGCTTCGGAGCGGTTGGTACGCATGAGCCGCGGGCGTTATCAGTTGGTGCGCCGGGAAGATCCCTCCAAAGGTAACAGAGCCTCAGGGCTGGAGCTTGATGTGGCCGACACCTACACCGGTAAGAACCGTTCGGTAGCGACACTCTCAGGCGGGGAGTCGTTTATGGCCGCGCTCTCGCTGGCGCTAGGGCTCTCGGATGTAGTGCAGGCGTACGCTGGCGGCATTCAACTGGATACGCTATTCATCGATGAGGGCTTTGGCAGCCTGGATCAGGATGCGCTGGATCAAGCCATTGCCATGCTCAGCGAACTGCAAATGGGCGGGCGCATGATCGGCGTGATCTCCCATGTCAGCGAACTCAAAGAGCAAATGCCAGTCCGTATAGACGTGCGTGCCAGCCGGCAGGGGAGCTCAGTGGAAGTAAAGGGCGCACTTCTTTAACGCTTAACGCCGCATGGCCGATTGCAGGCAGTTTTCCTCCAAGGCCTGGTTCATGCTGCGTTCATATAGAATGTTTTATAAAGTGACTTAATCGTCAAACGAGCTCTGAAGATACTATCTACTTAGGAGTACAAGGATGAACGCAAGCAAAATTTTACAGCAGCTGATGCAGCAAGCTGGCGGAAGTCAGAAGGGCGGCAGTGGCAGTGGTGTTGATGTTAAAGGCATGCTGAGCGGGCTCTCTAAGCAGCTAGGCAGTGGCAGCAGTGGTCAAGGTGGCGGCTCCTCCAGTGGCTTCGATGTTAAGAGCCTGCTCGGTGGCGGCGCCATGGGTATGTTGGTCGGCTCCAAACGCGGCCGCAGCATGGGCGGTAAAGCGCTGAAATACGGCGCCATTGCTGGGGTGGGCGTGCTGGCGTGGAAAGCGTGGCAGAGCTCCCAGGCGGCAAAAAATGGCAATGCCCAGCAAAATACGGCCCAGAATGCGCCAGAGGGCGAGCGAGTAGAAGTGCTTAGCGGTGAGTACCAGGAGCGCCGCAGCCTGGAGTTACTGCAAGCGATGATTATGGCTGCCCGGGCCGATGGCCATATTGATGAGCAGGAGCAGGCGCTGATTACCGAGCAGATTGATGCCCTGGGTGCCGACCAGGAGATGCATAACTGGGTGGAGCAGCAGCTAAAAGCACCGCTGGATGCCCAAGCGCTGGCCCGCGAAGCGGACTCCCCTCAAGCGGCCCGGGAAATGTACCTGATCAGCGTGGCCGTGACCGATGATCAAAACCCCATGGAGCGCGCCTGGCTCGACCAGTTAGCCAGTGCGCTTAACTTACCCAAAGAGATGACTGACGAACTTGAGCGTCAAGCGCAGCAGGCGGGTTAATGCTGGATACGGTTAATTTTTGGCTAGCTACCGGCTTTGGGCTGGGGCTAGCGCCGATGGCGCCGGGTACCTTTGGCTCGCTGCTGGGCATCCCTCTGGCGTGGTGGCTGTTAAGCCGTCAGCTAGGTCAGCAAGGCGCTATCATGGCAACGCTGCTGCTACTTGCGATACCGGTTTGCCACGTCGCTGCCCGGCACTACGCCGGGTTGGATCATGGCAGTATCGTTGCCGATGAATATGTGGCGTTTCCGTTGGCGGTAATCGGGTTGCAGGCAGCACGCCACCCGCTGGTTATGGCGCTGGCATTCGGTGTTTACCGCTTTTTCGACGCGCTGAAGCCGCCGCCGATTCATCTGGCAGAGTATGTTCATGGCGGTTTTGGCATTGTCTTGGATGATGTTATCGCGGCGTTGGTGACCTGGGTGGTAATAGCGATTGGGCTAAAGCTTTGGCAGCGTCGAACCTCTGGGCAACAGTTAAACTCATGATGCTTGCAACGAAAAAAGCGCCGCTAGCCTGATGAAAAGCTAGCGGCGCTCTCGGTTATCACTCACGATTTTGAGCGCTTACAGCCTTACTCTTGAACGACAATCACCGACTTGGCATTGACGAACTCGTGCATGCCGAAGCCGCCGTGCTCGCGACCGTAACCGGAGTTTTTAACGCCGCCGAAAGGCATTTCCGGGGTAGCAACACCAAAGCCGTTGATAAACACCATGCCGGTATCAAAGTACTTGCTGGCTAGCTCGGTGGCGCGTTTCACATCTTTAGAGATGATGCCGCCGCCCAGGCCGTAACGGCTGTCGTTGGCAATGCGCATGGCATCTTCGTCATCTTTGGCACGAATCAGCGCAGCGACGGGGCCAAACAGCTCGTCGTCGTAAGCGGGCTGGCCGGGAGTCACGTTATCCAGCACGGTGACCGGGTAAAACGCGCCCTTACCGGATGGCTTTTCGCCACCGCAGAGAATCTTCGCGCCTTTGCGCACGCTCTCTTCCACTTGGTCGTGGAGATCATCGCGCAGATCCAGGCGGGCCATCGGGCCCAGGTCGCTGTCTTCTTGGGTCGGGTCACCCGCTTTAAGCGACTGCATGCGTTCTACATAGCGCTTTTTAAACGTTTCGTAGTTCTTTTCAGTGACCACAAAACGCTTGGCCGCGACGCAGGTTTGACCGCCGTTGTAGACGCGCCCCTGTACGCAGGTGTCGATAGCGACATCCATATCGGCGTCATCGAGCACCAGGTAGGCGTCGTTAGAGCCCAGTTCAAGCACCGTCTTTTTAAGGTGCTCAGCCGCTTTACCAGCGACTTTACGGCCTGCGCCATCGCTACCCGTTAGCGTTACGCCACGTACCGCAGAATGAGCAATCACCTCATCAGACACATCGTGAGAGATCACCAGTGTACGGAAGACGTTTTCCGGAAGACCCGCTTCGCGGTAGATTTTTTCCAACAATAGGCCACTGCCAGTCACGTTTTCAGCGTGTTTCAGCAGCACGCCGTTACCTGCCATAAGATTAGCGATGGAGTAACGGATCACCTGATACGCCGGGAAGTTCCAGGGCTGAATGCCGTAGATCACACCCATGGGTGAGTAGGTCACGAAACCGCGCTCGCCATTGCCAGGCTGGCGCTCTTCGTCGGCCAGTTTTTTCGGGCCGTGCTCAGCGGTGTAGTCACAGATACCGGTACACAGATCCACTTCCTGGCGGGCCTGAGAAGGCAGTTTGCCCATCTCTTTGACCATCAGGTCGGCAAGCTCGTCTTTATGCTTTTGCAGCGCCTGGCCAATGGCTTTGACCGTTTTAGCGCGGCTTTCCAGGGACTCTAAGCGCCAATCGAGAAACGCCTCGTAGCAGGCGTCCACTACCTGTTTGGCTTCCGCGCTGCTCATTAGCGTATAGGTTTCGAGGGTTTCACCATTGGTGGGATTGATCGTCTTAATACTGTTGCTCATAAGATCTCCTATCTATTGATCAACGTGGGGTCACAGCGTCCAGCTCCAGGACGCCTAATAAACCAACCGGTCTATTTCTTGCGTAAGGTCACTGTAGTACAAAAAGAGCGACCATGCATAACATTAGCGTTACCTTTCCGGCAGTGAGTAAAGCAAACAGTTCAACCAATTAGTCTAGTCAATGTGTAAGCCGTAACACCTGCTACTCAAACGTAGGCCCGCCGGCTTCTTCACCCCATACTTCTTCCAGGCGGCCATCACGACCACAGCTGTAGCGGTAAAATTTATAGCGCACCGGGTTCTTTTGGTAATAGTCCTGATGGTACTCCTCGGCAGGCCAGAAGGTGGTGGCGGGTACTACTTGGGTGGCAATCTCCCGGTCAAAGCGTTCTTCCATTTCCGCTTTGGACGCTTCGGCCAGTTCGCGCTGCTCGTCGTCATGATAGAAGATCGCCGAGCGGTATTGGTCGCCCACATCACAGAATTGACGGTCGACCGCAAAGGGGTCGATGTTGCGCCAGAAGATTTCTAATAGCTGTTCGTAGCTGATCTGCTCGGGGTCGTATTCGATTTGCACGACTTCAGCATGGCCAGTACCGCCCTGGGAGATTTCTTCGTAGCTGGGGTTCTCTAGCTCGCCGCCGATATAGCCGGAAATGGTGGCAGTGACGCCGGGTTGGTTATCGTACGGCGGTTCCATACACCAGAAGCAGCCACCGGCAAAAGTCGCTTCAGAGGAGTGGGCTTGAAGCGAAGGGCTGGCTAGGCCAGCGGCAGCCAACACGCTAAGCGTAAATGTGCGAAGAGGGGGCAGACGGATCATTGCAAGCACTCCGGTGGAGGGGCGAGTTACTGCTTATTTTATTAGTGAGCTGATTAGTCGCTTGGTGTTCCTTTTCCTTACAGTCCCTTTATCACTACCTAGCCTAGACGATGAGGCCATACCTCATCCAGCGTGCTAAGCGCCGCGTTAACGGTGGGTTCGTTGGTGCTTTCATGACGCCAGATAAAGCTTAATGCGCAGGGCAGGCGAATATTGTCCGCCACTGTCAAGCCACTCTCCTGGCGCTCGGTCATCGCTAGGGCGTCCCGGGCCAGGCTTAAGCCAACGCCTGCGCGCACCAGATCCAACATACAGGCCTCTTGATCCACTTGGGCTACTCGATTGGGCACTGCGCCGCTCGGTGCCAGCGCCTGCTTTAACAGCCGGTAGTGGGCGGAGTCTTGGGGCGTCACAATCCATGGCAGCGTGGCCAGATGCTCCCAACGGGTGTCAGTAAGTCGATTTTCCCACCCCGCAGGGGCAATCACATGGTAATCAAAGTGGGTTAGCTCACGCCAAGTGAGCCCTCCATGCTCTTGGCCCGATCCTTCGTCGGGCGGCGCCAGATAAAAGCCGACATCCAAATCGCCTTGTTCAATGCGATTAAGCACGCTGCCGCTCATGCCATGGTGCAGCTCGGTTTCTAACTGGGGCGCACGGGCCATCAGGCGGCTTAGAAACGCCCCCAGGCGGAGAAATTCCGGGTCAACAATAGTGCCGATTGAGAGCTTGCCGCGCAGCGTGCTATGTAGCGTTCCTGCGGTCTGTTCAAACGCCTGGGCGCTGGCCAGGGCTTTTTCAGCGGCAGGTAGCAGCGCATGGCCGTCGGCCGTCAAGGCAAGGCCCTGAGGGCGGCGGCTAAACAGCGTGAGGCTCAAATTGGCCTGTAGCTGCTTCAACTTTAGGCTAATAGCCGGTTGCGTCAGGTGTAGCTGCTCTGCAGCTCGCGACACGCTACCCGTTCGTGCCACGGCCACAAAGGCGCGCAGCGTGGCGTACTCTTGCATAATTAGCCTCAAATACTTGTCATGATATTAGTAGAGCTTATAACTGGCTTTTAAATAACTCAATTGATCCGTTCGCTGGGCCCAGTAGGCTAGGCTGAAGGTAAGCTCTCTGCACATCCTCTCGGCGTGCGTTCTTAAAAACAGGTACTCCCATGACAACTATGACAACTACAGCGATTCAGCACTTTATTAATGGTCAGGTCACCGCTGGTGAGTCTGCTCAATCTCAAGACGTTTTTAACCCCGCCACTGGCCGAGTTACCGGCCGTGTATCGCTAGCTTCCCCGGCGGATGTCAATACGGCGG
>NZ_JPUA01000025.1:80261-90869 GCF_002211105.1 Halomonas campaniensis
TTTTTAGAACTGTTAAACGCGCATAAAGATGAGCTAGCCGAAGCGATTACCAAAGAGCACGGCAAGGTGTTCACCGACGCCCAGGGTGAAGTGGCCCGCGGTATCGATATTGTCGAATTTGCCTGTGGAATTCCGCAGTTGTTAAAGGGTGACTACACCGAGCAGGTGAGTACCGGGATTGATAACTGGACGATGCGCCAGCCGTTAGGCGTCGTGGCTGGTATAACGCCATTTAATTTCCCAGCCATGGTGCCAATGTGGATGTTCCCGCTGGCAATTGCGGCGGGGAATACGTTTATTTTGAAACCAAGCCCCCTTGATCCCAGTGCTTCGCTGCTGATGGCTGACTTGCTAAAGCAGGCAGGCCTGCCCGACGGCGTGTTTAACGTTGTGCAGGGTGATAAAGACTCCGTGGAAGCGCTCATCGACCATCCGCATGTTAAGGCGCTGTCGTTTGTAGGCTCAACGCCAATTGCCAACCTGATCTACGAGCGCGGAGCGCGCAACGGCAAGCGCATTCAAGCCTTGGGCGGAGCCAAAAATCATATGGTAGTGATGCCGGATGCGCATTTGGATAAAGCCGTCGATGCGCTGATTGGTGCCGCCTATGGCTCGGCTGGTGAGCGCTGTATGGCGATTAGCGTGGCGGTGTTGGTGGGTGATGTGGCGGATAAGGTCGTCCCAGCCTTGGCAGAGCGTGCTAAAGCGCTGAAAGTAAAAGATGGTATGCAGTTGGATGCAGAAATGGGCCCCATTGTGACCCGCCAAGCTCATCAGCGGATTACTGGGTATATTGAAAAAGGCGTGGCGGAAGGCGCCGAACTGGTGGTCGATGGCCGCGATTTTAATGCCTCCGAGGCGGGTGATGAGTGTGCTGAAGGATTCTGGATGGGCGGCACGCTGTTTGACAATGTCACCCCCGAGATGACGATCTATAAGGAGGAGATTTTTGGCCCGGTGCTGGTCTGTGTGCGGGTGCCGGATATCGCCACGGCCATTCAACTGATTAATGACCATGAGTTTGGCAACGGCGTTAGCTGCTTTACCGAAAGCGGTACAGTGGCTCGGGAGTTTGGCCGCCGTATTCAGGTCGGCATGGTGGGTATCAATGTGCCCATTCCAGTGCCTATGGCGTGGCACGGGTTTGGCGGTTGGAAGCGCTCTTTATTTGGCGATACTCATGCTTATGGTGAAGAGGGCGTGCGTTTCTACACCAAGCAGAAGTCGATTATGCAGCGTTGGTCAGACTCCATCGATGCCGGGGCCGAGTTTGTGATGCCCACGGCGAAGTAGCGCCGCCCACGTTACCGGAGCCGACTCATGTCAGAACTCACCAATAACAACGTCGACAATACCAGCCACTTCGACTATATCGTGATCGGCGCAGGCACCGCGGGGTGCCTGCTGGCTAATCGTTTGAGTGCCAACCCCAATAATAAGGTGCTGTTGATAGAGGCGGGCGGTCGGGATAACTACCACTGGATTCATATTCCAGTGGGCTATCTTTACTGTATCAATAACCCGCGCACTGATTGGCTGTTTTGCACTGAGCCTGATAAAGGCCTCAACGGCCGTTCGCTGATTTACCCGCGGGGGAAAACTCTGGGCGGCTGCTCCAGCATTAATGGCATGATCTATATGCGCGGCCAGGCACGGGACTACGACCACTGGGCGGACGTCACCGGCGACGACGCTTGGCGCTGGGAGAACTGCCTTCCCGACTTTATCAAACACGAAGACCACTACCGTCTGGACGATGGCGGAGATGCCGACGCCCAGCACCGGGATTTTCACGGCCACGGTGGGGAGTGGCGGATCGAAAAGCAGCGCCTCAAGTGGCAGGTGCTGGATGATTTCGCTGAAGCAGCCGTCCAGGCGGGCATCCCGCGTACCGACGATTTTAACCGCGGCTCCAATGAGGGCGTGGCCTACTTTGAGGTCAATCAGCGCTCGGGCTGGCGCTGGAATACCGCCAAAGCGTTTTTGCGCCCCGCGCTGAAACGCCAAAACTTAACGCTCTGGCACTCCACGCAGGTCAATCGCCTGCTGTTTGATAAGAGTGGGGAAGCACTGCGCTGCAGAGGGGTGGAGGTGGCGCGTAATGGCTACCCCCAATGCGCCATGGTGAGCGGAGAGGTGGTGCTTTGCGCCGGTGCGATCGGTACACCTCATTTACTCCAGCTTTCTGGGGTTGGGCCAGCCGAACTGCTGCGCGAAAAAGGTGTTGAGGTAGTGCATGAACTGCCCGGCGTGGGAGAGAATCTGCAGGATCATCTACAGATTCGGTCGATATATAAAATCACCAATGGCAAAACCCTCAACGCCATGGCCAGCACGCTGTGGGGTAAAGCAGGCATTGGCTTGGAGTACCTGCTTAAACGCTCGGGGCCGATGAGTATGGCGCCTTCGCAATTAGGGGCCTTTACCCGCAGCACCCAGGATCAACCGCACCCCAATATTCAGTACCACGTGCAGCCGCTAAGCCTGGAAGCCTTTGGTCAGCCGCTACACCCTTACCCAGCGATTACCGCCAGTGTCTGCAATCTGAACCCTACTAGCCGGGGAACGGTACGCCTTAAAAGCAGCGACCCGCGCCAGGCTCCGGCGATTTCTCCCAATTACTTGAGTACCCCAGAGGATCGCAAGGTGGCGGCGGACTCCTTGCGCGTGACACGGCGCATCGCCGAGCAACCTGCGTTTGCCAAATACGCGCCTGACGAAGTTAAACCCGGCGTCGAGTACCAAAGCGATGAGGAGCTTGCCCGGTTGGCCGGTGATATCGGCACGACGATTTTCCACCCAGTGGGCACCGCACGAATGGGCCGCGAGGACGATGCCATGGCCGTGGTCGATGCGCGGCTGAGAGTGCGCGGTATTGATGGATTGAGAGTGGCCGACGCCAGCGTGATGCCGACGATCACCAGCGGCAATACCAACTCGCCCACGCTAATGATTGCAGAGAAGGCTGCTAGTTGGTTACTTGCTGAGCGTGGAGAAGTTTCTGGTAGCTCGTAGAGCTATTAATCGGCGTTTATCGGGGTGTTGACGTGGGAGGGTGGTTAAGCGCAAAATGGCGGAAGTAGGTTAGCAAGTCGAACGTTGTCAGCAGTATAGAAGCGCCTCTAGCGTTAAATCTGGTGAAAGTCTCTTGTTATACCCACTGTAATTCGGGTATTTCCCGGTTTAATTAGCAACATCGAGGATTTCGATCATGGCAACTGGTACCGTTAAGTGGTTTAACGACACTAAAGGTTTCGGCTTCATTTCTCCTGACGACAATGGCGACGATCTGTTCGCGCATTTCTCAGAAATTCAGGCTGAAGGCTTCAAATCTCTGCAAGACGGCCAGAAGGTTTCCTTCGACGTCACCCAGGGTAAAAAAGGCCTTCAGGCTTCTAACATCAAAGTTATTTAAGTTAATGCTTAAGCACTGAGATGCTAGCAATCATCGCTTAGCGCTGATTGACCAGAAAACCCCGCCAAGCGCGGGGTTTTCGCTTTTTAGGTTTTGTAACTTAAACTCGCCTCACACCTCACACCTCACACCTCACACCATATTCCATTTCGATCTTTAAATGTTTCTAAAAATAACTTTTTAGAATATAAGATTGGCTTCACAATACCTCCATGCTTATTGGTTAAGGATGTCGTGGTTATGTCACTGGATGCTTGGATAGCGGTAGGGGTGGTGCTCACCATTTTTCCGTTAATGGCCTTTTCACGCCTGGGGCCGGATATTATCTTGCTGGGCGCGGTTATTGTGCTAATGACGCTTGGCGTGATTGACCCCCAGCAGGCGCTGGGGGGCTTCTCCAATAGTGGCCTGTTTACCGTGGCGTTTATGTATGTGCTGGTGGCCAGCATTCGCGAAACCGGCGGCATCGACCTGATTATTCGCTATGTGCTTAAACGGCCAAAAAGTGAGCGAGGTGCGCTGGTTCGCCTGCTGCTACCGGTGGCCTCGCTTAGCGGCTTCGTCAATAATACCCCCGTCGTTGCTACCTATATCCCCGCAGTCATGAGCTGGAGCCGTCGGCTGCGCCTCTCTCCCCAGCGGCTGCTGATGCCGCTTAGCTTCGCCTCTATCCTCGGCGGCACCATTACGCTGTTCGGTACCAGCACGAACCTGGTAGTGCATGGGCTATTGTTGGAGCGCTACCCTGAGCTAGGCATGGGCCTGTTGGATTTGGCCTGGGTCGGTGTTCCTGTCGCCGTCGTAGGACTGAGTTATCTTATTTTGTTTGGGCCACGGCTGTTGCCCGCCAGGGAAGGGCTGGCCAATGCGTTTGCCAACCCGCGGGAGTTCACTATTGAAATGGAAGTCGACCCGGCAGGCGTGCTGGTGGATCGCACCGTTGAAGAGGCGGGATTACGTCACCTACAGGAGCTGTTTCTGGTCGAGATTGAACGCGCAGGCAACGTGGTGAGCGTGGTAGGGCCTGGCGAGCAGCTCAAAGGCGGCGACCGGTTGGTGTTTGCAGGCACCTCTGATGCGGCAGTGGAGTTGCAGCAAATCCGCGGTTTGATCCCTTCCCGAGACGGCACTTCCAGTTTGGAGAAGGAGTTTAAAGAGCGTCGCTTGGTCGAGGCGGTGGTCTCCAACCAGTGTCAGTTTATAGGCCAGCGTATCCGCGATGGTCACTTTAGAACCCTCTATGGGGCAGCGGTGCTGGCGATTTGCCGTGGCGGAGAACGGGTTAAGGGTAATCTTGGCCAAGTGCGACTGCAGCCCGCCGATGTGCTGTTGCTGGAGGCGCGGCCCCCCTTTATTGAGCGGCATCGACAGTCGCGGGACTTTTTGCTGATTAGTGAGCTCAATGGCGCAGCGCGGCCTATCCATGAGAAAGCGCCGCTAGCGTGGGGCTTACTGCTAGGCGCCGTGCTGCTCGCCGCCTTCGGGGTGCTGAGCATGCTCAACGCTGCCATGCTGGGGGCGGCATTGGCGCTACTCACGGGCTGCTGTTCGGTGGGCGCCGCCAAGCGTGGCTTGGATACCCAGGTGCTGCTCACCATTGCCGCGTCGTTTGGGGTAGGGGCGGCCCTGCAGAGCTCCGGTGCCGCCGGCGTGATCGGTGGAGGAGTGCTGACCCTAGTGGCGGGTAACCCACTGCTGCTGTTAATTGGCACATACTGCGTGGTGGCGCTGCTTACCGAACTGGTGACCAATAACGCAGCGGCGGTGATTATTTTTCCGGTGGTGATGAGCGCCGCAGAAAGCTTGGGCGTTAGCCCGATGCCCTATGTGGTGGCGGTGATGTTTGCCGCCTCGGCGAGCTTTTTAACCCCCATTGGCTATCAAACCAATTTGATGGTGTATGGCCCAGGTGGTTATCGGGTGAGCGATTTCCTGCGCCTGGGCAGTGGATTAAATATACTGACGGGTGCCATCGCGCTGGTTTTAATTCCCCTGGTCTGGCCTTTTTAAGTGTGTTGTCACGATTTTAGGTGCTCTCCCGCTCGCTGTTAACGTAGGTTTGCGCTAGGGTGACGCTTTTTGCATAAAGGAATACGACGTTATGACTGCTCCTGGCGAACTGGTTATTGAGCCGAAAGATGGTCAACCCGCCGATGCCTGTGTGTTTATTATTCACGGTTTGGGTGCGGATGGGCACGATTTTGAGCCGCTGGTGCCCGCATTAGCGCTGCCCAAAGATTCCCGCGTGCGCTTTATCATGCCCCATGCGCCACGCCTGCCGGTGACGATTAATGGCGGCATGGTGATGCCTGCCTGGTACGATATTTTGGCCATGGATTTGGGCCGCCGAGTCGATGAGGTGCAGCTTAAGAAATCGGCTGAGCGAATCCAGGCACTGATTCAAGAGCAGATCGATCAGGGTATCGATAGCCAGCGCATTATCGTGGCGGGCTTTTCGCAAGGGGGGGCGGTTGCCTACCATGCCGCGCTGACGTTCCCTGCGCCGCTAGGGGGGCTGTTGGCCATGTCGACTTACTTTGCGACCGCCGACAATATCGACCTCGCGGAAGCCAATCGTCAGATTCCTATTGAGGTGCAACACGGCAACTTCGACCCCATTGTGCCTGAAAGCCTGGGCCGCAGCGGCGCTGACCGCTTAAAAGCGATGGGCTACGCGGTCAACTACCGCCAATACCCCATGGCCCATGCGCTCTGCCCACAGCAGGTTAATGATATCGGCAAGTGGCTGAGTTCGCGGTTGAACTGAGCACCTATTCGTGACCGATGCAAGGATGTAGCGAAAACGAATGATAGCTTTCTTTGAGGCGGTAGCCGCTTTTCATGTAGTCGAAGTGCTGCTGGCGCTGGGCCTGGTGGTATCGGCGCTGGTGTGTCTGTTTGATCGCCATCTGGTGCGTGCCTGCTACTTTTTTGTGGTCTTTGCGGCTGCAATGACGGTGGCATGGTGGCAACTCGGCGCTCCCTGGCTGGCAACTGCTGAGCTGGTGCTGGGGCTAGGGTTAACCGGCCCCTGTTTTTTTTATGCCCTGGGCCACGTTTTACCCGGCGCTTCCTCCTCTCTTGAGCGCGATACCTTCAGCGAGCCTAGATCACGGGTGGCGATACGGGTGCTCTTGGCGCTGGCCTGGTTTGTCATGGTGGGCGCCGCTATTCGCACGGTAATCGCCGACATGGCGTATTCGCCTTTAGAGCATCCGTTGCTGCTTGCCGGGGTGGTGATTGCCGCCAGTGCCTTAGGCGCCTTTGCGCTTCACCGTCATCTACTGCGCCGCCTACTGGCGTTTAATCTGCTCGGCTCAGGGGTGTTTATGCTGCTGGCAGGCGTGGCAGGTACCTCGGCGACTGCTCAGGCACTGATTAGTGTAGGGCTGCTAGTCGCCTGGCTGGGGTCAATGCTGGGTGCGCTGTTGATTCGGCAGCTTTTGCATCTGGAAGGGGTCGAGGCTTTGGGGCGTGACGGAAAACCTGAAGAGGACGTCACATGATTTGGCGCTTTGGCCTTTTCGATAGCACCTTTGAACCCCTTCTGCCTACCCACTGGGCGCTGCTAGTGGCGCTTGGCTTGCCGCTACTACTGGGCATGCTGGCGGCACTTTTTCCTCCTAAGCGGGCATGGCCCGTCTTACTAGCCAGTGTGCCAGTATTGGTCTCTGGGCTAATGCTGCTCTCTGCTTACGATCAAGCTGGACTACTGCGCTGGCAGTGGGAGATCGCCGGTATCCAGCTGTCGTTGCGTCTAAACGGACTGAGCGTGCTAATGCTGTTAATGACCCAGGTGATCGGCGTTGCGGCAGCGCTCTATACGCCGGGATATTTGCGTTTAAGCGAAACGGGGCCGTTGGCACGCTGGCTGTGGCCTTTGATGGGTGTTGTGCTGAGTGCGCTGTCGCTAATTTGGCTGGCCACCGACCTATTGACCCTTTATGCAGCGCTGGAGCTGATGGGGCTGGCGGCGGTCGGCATGCTGATGCTATCGGGAAAGGCGCCCGCACTCGTGGCAGGAATGCGCTATCTGCTGCTGGCGCTGGTGGGCTCGCTCACCTATCTACTCGGAGTGGCGCTGATTTTGGGCCACTGGGGCCGGTTGGATTTGCCAGGCTTGACTGAGGTCGTAGAGCCAGGGCCGGTGGCGTGGTTCGCCGCTGCGCTGATCGGTGCGGGGCTGGCTTTAAAAGCCGCGCTATTTCCCCTACATGCGTGGCTGACACCCGTCCATGAGAGCGCCTGGACGCCCGTAAGCGCGCTGCATGCGGCGCTGGTGATCAAGGCGTCGCTGTTTATATTGCTGCAGCTGTGGAGCATTCTGCTCCCTGATGCTTTCTACGCCCCGCGTGTTATTGCTTGGCTGGGCATGCTGGCGATTGTATGGGGCGGGCTGCTGGCATGGCGTACCGATTCACTTAAAACCCTGGTGGCTTCATCCACCGTGGCGCAGTTGGGGTATCTCATGGTGGCTTTTCCGCTGCTGTTGGGGCCGGATATTGCGCCGCTACCCCGTGCGTTAGCCTGGGAAGGGTTTTGGCTGCAACTGATGGGCCACGCCTTTGCCAAAGCCGCCATGTTTATGGCTGCAGGCAACCTGATACTGGCCACAGGGGAGAGCACGCTCAAAGGTTTGGCCGGTACCAGTCGCCGTTTACCGCTTTCGCTATTAGTGTTTGGTATCGCCTCTATCACCTTGATGGGGTTACCGCCCAGCTCAGGGTTTACTGCCAAGTGGTTGCTGCTACAAGCGATGGTGATCTCTCAGCAGTGGTGGGCAGTGGCCGCGCTCTTAATCGGCACGCTGCTGACAGCGGCCTATATATTCCGATTGTTCCGCTACTGCTTTGATGAGACGGCCCCACGGCATCGCTATCAACCCCTGGCACCGGGCATGGAACTGATCGCCCTAACCCTTGCCCTGACTGCGCTCGCCCTGGGGCTATTGGCGCATTTCCCGCTGGAATTGATGCACGGAGGCAGTCCATGAACGCAGCCTGGTTACCGCTGACTGCTTTGGCCACTTCGCTGCTGGTGGTGGTGATTATTTTTGCGCTGCCAGAAGATGCCAGGCGGTTGCGTACCACCATTAACCTGACTGCGGCGGTGGTTAAGATTGTTCTGGTGATGCTTATGGTTCAGCGGGTAGCCGCGGGCCATGAGGATATATTTAGCTTTCAAGTCGTCGGGGGCGTTGATTTTGTCCTGCGCAGTGACGCGCTAGGGGTGATGTTCGCTGGGTTATCGTCACTGCTGTGGCTGTGTACCACCATCTATGCCATTGGCTACCTTGAAGGTTCCGCTAATCGTAAGCGCTTTTTTGGCTTTTTTAGCCTCTGTGTGGCCAGCACGATCGGTATTGCCTTGGCGGATAACCTGTTTACCTTCCTGATCTTCTACGAAATGTTGACGCTCTCCACCTACCCGTTGGTGGTTCACAAAGGCACTCAGCAGGCCCTTGATGCGGGGCGCGTCTATTTGCGCTACACCTTAAGCGCTGGTGTGGTACTACTGCTTGGCACCGTGCTGCTGTATAGCCTGACCGGGGATCAGTCGTTCTCTTCAGAGGAGGGCTTGGGCGACTATTTAAACGATCATCGCGGTTTGCTAACGCTGATATTTGCGCTGTTAGTGGGTGGGTTGGCGGTAAAAACGGCCATGGTACCGCTGCATGGGTGGCTGCCCAGGGCGATGGTGGCTCCTGCGCCGGTGAGTGCGCTGCTGCACGCGGTAGCGGTGGTGAAGGCGGGGGCCTTCGGCATTCTGCGGGTCGTTTACGATCTGTTTGGCATTGAATTGAGCGTGGAACTCGGCGTTATTACCACGCTAGCGGTAGCGGCCTCGATTACGATTATATATGGCTCGTTAAGGGCCATTGCCCAAGAGGAGCTGAAACCCCGCCTAGCGTTTTCCACCGTCAGCCAAGTTTCCTACGTAATTCTGGGTATCGGGCTGTTTGGCCCTTTCGGCACCGTCGGCGCCTTGGCGCACTTGCTGCATCAGGGGCTAATGAAGGTCACGCTGTTCTTCTGTGCGGGCAACTATGCCGAAGAGCTGGGGATCCATCGCATTGATGAAATGGACGGCGCAGGCAAGCGTATGCCGTTGACCAGCATTGCCTTTACTATTGGCGCGTTTGGCATGATTGGCCTTCCGCCGGTGGCGGGGTTTATTACCAAGTGGTACCTCGGCGTTGGCGCGATTCAGGCCGAGATGTACTGGGTTGTCGCCGTTCTAGTGGCGAGCAGTACCCTCAACGCCATGTACTTTTTACCTATAGTGCACCGCTTATGGTTCCGCGTAGGGCCAGCCCATGGCAACGGCAGTTGGCCCAAAGAGCAGCGGCTAGGCCGTTTTGAAACCCATAGCTGGCTGCTGTTACCGATGGTGTTTACCGCACTGGTGAGTTTGGGGGCAGGACTGTTCGCCGGGCTCCCCTTTAGCCCCTTGGATTGGGCGGCCCGGGTTGCCAACGGGGAGTATCTGCCATGATCACCATCCTGCTTGCCCTGGCGCTGCTTTGGCCGCTGGTCGTTGTCGGTTGGACGCTATGGATTGCCTACCGCACACCCCCTCAACAGCAGGGCTATTTTTCAGCATTATGGCTAAGCGCCGCTTGGCCCGCGCTGCTATTAGCCTATGGCGGAGAGGCCCACTGGACGATCGATGGCTGGATGTTGGGTGGTGAGTGGTCGCTAAACGCGTTAAGCCGCCCCTGGCTTGCGTTTACCGCACTGCTCTGGAGCTTGGCTGCGTTGCATGCCAAGGGCTATTTTGCGGCGGAGCAGGAAAAGGCCCGGAGCGGTGGTCAGGAGGCCCAGCGGCGCCTGCTGCGTTTAGCGCTGCTGTGGCCGCTGACACTGCTTGGTAACGTACTGCTGATTATTGCCCAGGATATCGCCAGTTTTTACCTAGGTTTTGCGCTGATGACCTTTGCTGCCTACGCCCTGGTGGTGCATAGCGGTACCGAACAGGCTCGGCTGGGAGCCAAGGCCTATTTGATGTTAGCCGTGGTGGGGGAAGGGTTAATTCTAGGCGGCTTTCTATGGGCGGCTGGGGAGGCGAACACGCTGACGTTGCAAGGAGTGCGTGAAAGTATTCTGGAGGCGGAACAGGGGGCATGGATGGCCACTCTGCTGTGTTTGGGCTTTGGCGTAAAAGCCGGCGTCATTGGCTTGCATGTGTGGGTA
>NZ_JPUA01000025.1:90978-100569 GCF_002211105.1 Halomonas campaniensis
AAGGCGGGTCTGCTGGGGTGGATCAACGTGTTGCCGCTCGGGAGTGAGCAGGTTTCGGCCTCGTTAGCCCAGTTTGGTCGCTTCATGTTAATCGCAGGGCTGGCGGCAGCCTTTGGTGCCGCCCTGTATGGCGTTTTTCAACGTCACCCTAAAGCGGTATTGGCCTACTCCAGTATTAGCCAGATGGGCATGATGACTGCGTTGGTGGCCATGGGCTTAGTGGCGCCAGAGGTATGGCCATTGCTGTGGCCGGGCCTGGTGCTGTTTGCTGCCCATCACGCGTTGGCCAAAGGCGCGCTGTTTATGGGCACCAGTATCAGTGAGCACTTACCCCGCTGGCCACTGACGGCGGTTTGGGGCTTGTTGGCTCTACCGGGTATCTCATTGGCGGGCGCCATTGGGGCGGGCCTGGTCAGCAAATGGGGCGTGAAGAGCCCGCTCTATGAAATGCACCATGAGTCCTTGATCAAGCTGCTCAGTTGGGCGGCTGTTGGTACAGCGGCACTGGTAAGCGTTGCCCTATGGCGCCAGTGGCAGCAGCGCCATCAAGGGGGTAGTCAACCAGGGCAGTGGGGCGCCTGGTTAGTTGCCATAGTGGCAGCGCTGTTGACGCCATTTTGGCTTCCCCTACCTGCTGGCAGTATAGAGATGCCGCCGCTTAAAGAGTGGTTGGGAATTATGTGGCCATTTCCGGTGGGGGTTCTGTTCGCTGTGGCGGGCTGGCTACTAACACGTCCGCTTAAGGGTAAATCACTCCCCGCTGGCGATCTATGGTGGCTCTACGCGGGTATCGTCGGCGCTGCATTGGTGCCGATACGACTGTGTGGAAACTACTGCGCCCAGCTTAAAGCGGCGAGTGTGGCAAACGCACAAAAAGCTGAAGAGACGTTGATGGGTCATTTAACTCGCCTGTTGTCGTCAGAGTCCTGGTTGCGTCACCATGCCGGTGGTTTGATGATGGTGCTTGCCGTGCTGCTTGCGGCGCTAATGATGTGGGAAGGACAGCAATGAGACGACTGTGTGGGATGAACTCGTCAGGAGCCTGCTATGGGTAAACTCCCCCGTGGCCGCCGCGCGCAGGTACCTGGCGATATTCCTCAGCGGGGGTGGCACGACATCATCTGGCGGGTAGTGCGCGCTGCGCGTCGTAACCGCCTGACCATGCTGGCGGCTGGGGTGGCTTTTTACGCCTTGCTGGCGCTGTTTCCTACTATCGCGGCGGTCATTTCCCTCTGGGGGCTACTGTTTGACCCTTATGAAGCTGGCCAGCAGCTGTATGAAATCAGTCGTTTTATGCCACCGGATGCAGCCGAGTTAATCGATAAGCAGGCCCAGCAGGTAGTTGAAAGTGCGGAGTCAGGTAGCTTTCTGGGGGCTCTAGCCGGGTTGCTGATTGCGATGTTTATTGCTTCCAAAGGAGTGGCGGTGTTGGTCATTGGCCTTAACGTGGTGTATGGCGAAACCGAAAAGCGTAGCCTGCTACACCGCAGTACGGTACTGATCGCGCTGACCTTTGGCTTGATTATTATGACGCTGATCTCGCTGGGTTTTATCGCCATCGTGCCGGTAGTTGTCAACTCCCTGGCGATTGATCCTCCGTTGGATCAAATCCTGCAGTGGCTACGCTGGCCTGCACTGTTAGTGGTGATGAGCATGCTAATTGCGCTGCTCTACCGCTACGCGCCTTATCGGCGCTCAGCTCAGTGGAGCTGGTTAAGCTACGGGACGCTGCTGGCGACGGTGATGTGGTTGTTGGGCTCCGGCGGACTTTCGCTCTATGTACGCTACTTCTCTATGTTTAGTGAGCTTTACGGTTCGTTGGGGGCGGTGGTGGCGCTCATGATCTGGTTCTGGCTTTCCGCGTTTGTGGTGCTGTTTGGTGCAGAAGTCAACTGTGAGATGGAGCGCCAAACCTTCACTGACACCACCATTGGCGAGGCGCGCCCGCTAGGTGAACGCGAGGCGTTTGCCGCGGACACCATTGGTGCCCCCCGGCCGTGGAAGGATATTGAAGACAGTAACGAGAATTGAGTGCCGAGAATCACCTCCCACTAGCGGTGGGAGGTGATTGGTTTAAAACAACAGGTTTAAGACAGCAGGCTTAAAGCAGCTCTTCCGCCGCCAGGGCCAAGCGAGAGCGTTCAACGCTTTTTAGGGTGATATGCCCGGCGTGGGGCCAGTCACGGAAGCGCTCAACGACTGCGGCCATACCGCAGGTGTTGGCAGTGAGGTAGGGCGTATCAATCTGCCCGACGTTACCCAAACAGACAATTTTGGTATTGCGCCCCGCCCGTGTGACTAGCGACTTAAGCTGTTTGGGGGTGAAGTTTTGCGCCTCATCAATGATTAAAAAGGTGTCGTTTAGGGTGCGCCCGCGCATAAAGCTCGGCGAGCGGATCTGTACCCGTGAACCAATCAACTGCCGCGTGGCACCATTATCCCAGCTGGTTTCTCCCTCCTCATTGCGCAGCAGGTTATCCATATTGTCGTGGAAGGCACCCATCCACGGTGACATTTTCTCCTCCTCGGTGCCGGGTAGAAAGCCAATGTCTTCCCCCATGGGGATCGGCGCGCGGGTAAACACAATGCGTTCAAACAGCTTGGCATCCAGGGTTTGCTGAAAGGCGGCAGCCAGGGTCATAAAGGTCTTACCGGTACCGGCATTACCCGCAATGGTGACCAGATCAATATCGGGATCCATGAGTAGGTTTAAGGTGAAGTTTTGCCGACTGTCGTGGGCGTGAACGCCCCAAACACCCGCGTGGTGGCGATAGTTCGTCAGCAACTGAAGGCGCGCCGAAGAGGGCCCCAGTTCACGAACGATTGCTTCGAACTCTGCCCCGTTTTCGCTATCCGAGACCAGCATGCCCACGTGCCAGTTTCGGGGCATGGTACCGGTGAGTTGATAGAAAGTGTGGTGATCCAGGCGCTCAACAGTTACGTCGACATTCAACGCTTCCCATAGGGAGGCGCCATTTTGCCCTGCTGATGCGTAGACCTGGGCGCCCTCAATCATCGCGTCGCTGTCGGAGAAGGCGCGGTCGTTGAGGTAATCTTCAACGGGCACTTTCAGCGCGGCGGCTTTAACGCGGAGGTTGATGTCTTTGGTGATTAGAATGACCGAGGCGTCGGGGCGTTCTTCGCGAAGGCGGCAGGTCTCCGCCAGTATGCGGTTATCGGGGCTATCGTCGAGGGCGTCAAAGAGCTTTAAATCGTTGTAGCATAAAAAGTGCAGGCGTCCTGTGTCGCCGCTGAGTCGGGGAATCGGAATACCGCGTTGGATCTCATCAAAAGTGACTTGGCTGGTAAGGTCAGAGAGCGTACGGCTGATTTGGCGAGCCGTGCGGGCAATTTCACGTACACCATTTTTGTGCTTATCAAGTTCCTCCAGGACGGTCATGGGGATAACAACGTCGTGCTCATCGAAGTGGTAGAGCGCGGTGGGGTCATGAATGAGGACATTGGTGTCCAACACATACAGCCGAGTGGCTTTCTTATCGAGTCGTACCATCGTTGGAATCACTCCTTGGTTGACGGCAACATCGACACTGGCAGGTGCGTATTACGCCCAGATGACACTTACCAGTGTTCCTCACGTGGCGTGTCCTGGCGGCTCCTTATTTAGCTCTTTGTAATAGCGTGGAAGGCTTTGGTGTTTTTTTCCATAAAAAGATTTCAACGATATGTCAGTGGGTTCGCATTGGCTTAATTGAGCGTAGCCAAAAAATGCGTCACTTTATTTAACAGTGCAGTGGCGACCACGCCGCAGTTATCACTCTCCACGTAGCGGTAATAGTGGCTCTCTAGCGCTAGATCGTGATTCAGCGTGCAGAGCGTGCCAGCCTCCAGGGCGCCTTTCACCAGCGGATAAGGCAGCAGCGCCCAGCCGGTTGCATTGATGACGGCGTCGCGGATCACTTCAAACATGGTTAAACCCAGATAATTACCGGAAAATAGCGCTTCGCTGATCAGCTTGTCATCCTGCACGTGGGTTAAACACACTTGGGTGTACTGGGCTAAGTCATCACGGTTAACGCTCGGGAGGCGGCTTAGCGGATGATGGGGCGCGGCCACTAAACGCATGCTGACGGGGGCAAGGTTGGCTGCGTTGGCATCAATGCCTTCGGCGGTATACAGCCCAAAGGCAATATCCACCGTTTGGCGCTGCACAAACTGGGTATGTTCCTGGGGCGGCACCAGGTA
Organism: Halomonas campaniensis; assembly: GCF_002211105.1. Lineage (GTDB taxonomy): Bacteria > Pseudomonadota > Gammaproteobacteria > Pseudomonadales > Halomonadaceae > Vreelandella > Vreelandella campaniensis_A. The sequence goes on from NZ_JPUA01000025.1 coordinate 95,182, forward strand.
CACCGAAATCGCGGTTAGCGGGAACTGCTGTTTTAAATCATGCATCACCTGGCGCCAAAACACCTCGGGCAGGGCGTCATCCCGGGCGATGCCGAGTTGGCTTTCCACGCCCTGCAAGTGCTGGTGGCAGTGTTTTTTGATTCGGCTAGCGCTGGTCAGCAGGCGGTAGCAGTCAGGGAGCACGCTATCGCCCACGGCGGTAAGCGTTAGGCTATTGCCTGAACGCTCAAATAGCGCCACGCCCAGGCTATCCTCAAGCGCATTGACGGCGGCACTTAGCGTGCTCCGTTTAAGGCCGGTATGTCGTGCAGCGGCGGCAAAGGAGCCGTGCTCGGTGACATCAATAAAGGCCTGTACCTGTTCTGCACGCATAGTCGCCTCGTTTAGCGCTTCGAGCGCCAGTTAACTTGGCGCTGAGCGATTCGTGATTGTCATAACTCTTCACTATTATGGCGCACAATCCGACTAATGTGATGGAGTTATCCGCGTGACCCCCTTTGTTGCCGAGCGCCGTGCGCTAAGATTTTCAGCCATTTCTGCAAGCCTGTTTGCGTTTACCGGGCTTGCGCTAGGGCTGACCAGCGGTTCCATAACGATTCTTTTTGACAGCGGCTACTCGCTGCTGAGCCTAGTGTTGGCGTCGCTATCTCTGTTTGCTCTTCAGCAGGCGCGTAAACCTGCGGATGATCACTACCCCTTTGGGCGGCTGACGGTAGAGCCGCTTGCAGTGCTGCTCAAAGGCGTAGTGATCGCGATGGTATGTATCGTGTCATTGGTCTCCGCGCTATGGAGCCTGCTCGATGGTGGGCGGTTGGTCACGCTGGATTTGGCGCTGATGTTTGGCGTGGTCAACGTCACGGGTTGTTTATTAACCTGGTGGTGGCTGGCGCGCTACGCCCGGGTGGCGCGCTCTTCGCTGTTGGCCGCCGAGCTACGTCAGTGGCAGATGGATACCTGGCTGAGTGCCGCCGTTATGCTGGGCTTTGGGCTGACCTGGCTGTTAACCCAGTCGCCCTGGGCCAGCTACGCGCGCTTTGCCGACCCGGTGATGGTGCTGGTTATTGCAGGTTACTTCTTACCCATGCCGATTCGCATGGTGAAGGGGGCGCTGCGGGAGCTGATGTTCGGCGGCTCATGCAGCAGCGTACGACGCGATGTGGTTGAAGATGTCGCTGACTTTGATGTCACCGCCGACGATGTGCGTCTGGCTCAGGTAGGCAGCTTTTTGATGGTCGATATCCAGCTCGACAAGCAGCAGTTCGACGACGCTCAAGAGATAGTGGATAGCGTAGAGAAGCGCTGTAAACGGCTAAACCTGCGCCCTATTACCAGTCTTACCTTAGTCACTGGCTGAGGCGGGCGAAAAAAGATTGACGTTTTGTAAGAGGCAATGCTATTTAGCGCTACCGACAATAGGTGTCGGCCTAAATAATGATACATTGAGGGTCGTAAAAACATGCCACTGCGCCGCTGTTTACCCGTACTGCTACTGACCGCACTGGTCTCTGGCTGTGCAAGTTCTACCATTGCGCCAAGCTATACCACCGACAATCCTGATGTTATGCGGATTGGCGGCGAGCGCCCGGCTAACCGCGATGCGAGCGTTGAAAGCGCCGGATCGTTCTGCCTGGAAACCGCCGAACGCTGGAATGAGCATGGTCGTACGCCGGATGGCCAAACGCTATGGGCAAAAGACACCCTGCGTAAAGTGGTGCCTTGCAAGCAGTAACGGTTAGCTAGTCCAACAGCGCCAGCTTCGTTAAGCTGGCGCTGCTGCATTATAGGGCTGCTTATAACAGGCAGAGTCAATAGGATGATCAATCCTGTTTCTTTTCCGGCTTGCCTTTGCGCTTTGTGCTCGCGAAGTCTTCTAGCTCCTCCTCGCTCATGGAGTCATACATCTCTTTAGACGAACCATAAAGTTCACTGGGCTTGGTTTCTCCGCGCTTTGCGGATAGTGCCGCGCCCGCCGCTTTCTGTTGCGCTTTGGAGGTTGCTGGCATTGTTGAACTCCTTTCGTTTAGCTTCCGTTTACCTACTGCACTATTGAGCATTGCACTTTTAAGCATAGTCACTGGTGCTCAGCTTTCCATTTATAGCGTGCTAATATTCATGCCTCACCACCCGTTGACTTCCCTTTGCCTGCCACGTTATTAACCTATTGGGCGAAGTGGGCCACTCTGTAACGTCATCGTATCAACGCTGTTAATGAAGAGAACGACATGACACCGGCTATCAATAGCGCGAAACACGCAGGTATTGCCTTTCAAATCCATGAGTACGATCACGATGCAACCGCACACTCCTATGGATTGGAGGCGGCTGAAAAACTAGGCGTTGCGGTGGAGCAGGTATTTAAAACTCTAGTAGTGAAGCTGGATGGCAAACAGCTGGCGGTAGGCATTGTGCCGGTTAATGGCCAGCTGGGGTTAAAGCAGATCGCCAAAGCCGCCGGTGCAAAGAAAGCCACCATGGCGGAGCCGTCGGAAGTAGAGCGCACCACCGGCTATGTGCTAGGAGGGGTTAGCCCTTTAGGGCAGAAAAAGCGCTTGGCCACCTTTATTGATCACTCTGCCGAACATTTTGCCAGTATCTATGTGAGTGCCGGGCGACGCGGGCTTGAAATTGAGCTGGCGCCTGGGGACTTAGCCAAGCTAAGTCAGGCCATCTTTGTGCCCCTTGCAAGCTGATGTCGATGTGATGGCGGCGCAGCCCGGGGCACTTTCTGGTATGGTGCTTCACATTATAGGTTTGCGGGGCAATACGGCCCCTTCAGGAATTTTCTGTGTCCGACACTTCTTTTGCATCTCTGGCGCTTCCAGCAGCGCTACTGACGAATCTAGACACCCTTGGCTACCATGAAATGTCGCCGGTGCAGGCGAAGAGTCTGCCGCCCATGCTGGCCGGGCGTGATGTGCTGGCCCAGGCGAAAACCGGCTCAGGCAAAACCGCGGCATTTGGTTTAGCGCTGCTAGCTAAGCTGAAAGTGGAGAGCTTCGCGGTACAGGGCTTGGTGCTTTGCCCCACCCGGGAACTCGCTGACCAAGTGGCTGAAGAGCTGCGCCGTTTAGCTCGCGGTATGGCCAACGTAAAAATACTCACCCTCTGCGGCGGAGCGCCCTTTGGTCCCCAGCTCGGTTCTTTAGAGCACGGCGCGCACATTGTTGTGGGCACACCGGGGCGTATAGACGAGCATTTGCGCAAAGGTTCGCTCTCTCTGGAGTCCCTCACGACGCTGGTGCTGGATGAAGCGGATCGGATGCTGGATATGGGCTTCCAGGCGACCATTGATGACATTATTGCTGAGACCCCAGCCGACCGCCAAACGCTGCTGTTCAGCGCGACCTTCCCGGATGAGCAGTCATCGGGCGGTCTAACCGAGATGACCCGTGGCGTCATGCGTGAACCGGTGATGGTGAAAATCGCCGAGGTGCACGACGCCACCACGATTCAACAGCACTTCTACAGTGTCGCCAATGAAGAGGCGCGATTTGACGCCCTGCGCCAGCTGCTGTTGGTCTATCGGCCCGCGACCAGCGTGGTATTCTGTAACACTAAACGCGAAACCCAGGCAGTGGCTGAACAGCTAACCGATGCAGGGTTTAGTGCCGTGGCGTTAAACGGTGATTTAGAGCAGAAAGACCGCGATCGCATACTTATTCTGTTCTCTAACCAGAGTGCCTCTATTCTGGTGGCCACCGACGTTGCCGCCCGTGGCCTGGATATTGCCCAGCTGGACGCCGTGTTTAACTACCAAATTGCCCGCGAGCTTGATGTTCACGTGCACCGGGTAGGCCGCACTGGGCGTGCCGGGGCCAGTGGCATTGCCTGCACGTTGGTAACCCCTAAAGAGAGCTACCGCCTGGAGCGGCTGGAAGGCTTGCTGGAGCAGGCGATTAAAACCGAGCCCCTGCCGAAACCCCAGCACTCGGTACCGTTCGAGCCGCTAATGGCGACGCTGCAGTTAGCCGGTGGTAAAAAAGATAAGCTGCGCCCCGGCGATATTCTGGGAGCGCTAACCAGTGAAGGTGGGCTGCGCGGCGATCAAGTGGGTAAAATCAAAGTACTCGCCCGCAGTGCCTATGTGGCCGTTGAGCGAGACGTGATTCAAAAAGCTCAGGCCAAACTCGAGCGTGATAAATTAAAAGGGCGTGCTTTCCGTGTTCGCCGTATCCGTTATTGAACGCGTACCAAAGAGGAGCCGACGCAGCTAACCATGAAAATCCCTAAGCGATTACAACCCCTGGTCGATGATGGAATGATCGACGAGGTGTTGGTGCAGTTAATGAGTGGCAAGGAAGCGCAGGTCTACGTAGTGCGCTGCGGTGAGGAAGTGCGTTGCGCCAAGGTGTTTAAAGAGGCCAAACAGCGCAGCTTTAAACAGGCCGTTCAGTATCAAGAGGGGCGTAAAGAGCGCAATAGCCGTCGTTCAAGAGCGATGGCCAAAAAAACCCGTTACGGCCAGAAAGAGCAGGAGCAGGCGTGGCTGAATGCCGAAGTCGACGCGCTCTACCGTCTTGCCTCGGCGGGTGTGCGGGTACCTGAGCCTCATGGCTTTGTGGACGGCGTACTGTTGATGGAGATGATCAGCGACGCCGAAGGCAACGTCGCGCCGCGCTTGGACGAGGTCACGCTAACGCCAGAGCAGGCCCAGACCTACTACGCTAAGGTCATTCAAGACGTGGTGAAAATGCTCTGCGCGGGACTGATTCACGGCGATTTGTCGGAATTTAACGTGCTGGTCGATGCCTCTGGTCCGGTGATTATCGATCTGCCCCAGGCCGTTGACGCTGCCGGTAATAACAGCGCGGCCGCCATGCTGTATCGCGATGTGGATAACATGCGCAATTACTTCGGCCAGTTTGCGCCAGAGCTTCTAAACACCGAGTATGGCAGAGAGATGTGGGCGCTGTACGAAACCGGTGAACTGCATCCGGATAGCAAACTCACCGGCCACTTCGATGCCGACACCCATATTGCTAACGTCGATGAGCTGATGGAAGTCATCGACGATGCCAAAGAGGAAGAAGCGGAACGCCAGGCGCGTATGCGCGACGATGATGACGACGGCGAGATTCCGCAGCCTTACTGAACAGCCTCAATAAAGCTGGCTCCTCTCGTTTGATAGCAAAGTGAGGAGCCTGGTTTGAGCTTGTGCCTGCTTTTAAGATTTAACCCAGTAGTTCATTCGCTTGCTTGACCACATTGTCGACGGTAAAGCCGAAGTGCTTGAACAGATCCCCCGCTGGCGCAGATTCGCCGTAGGTGGTCATGCCGATCACGCGGCCTTCCAGGCCCACATACTTGTACCAGTAGTCGGCATGGGCGGCTTCGATGGCGATACGCTTGGTGACCGCTTTGGGCAGTACGCTTTCGCGGTACTCGGCG
>NZ_JPUA01000026.1:0-49015 GCF_002211105.1 Halomonas campaniensis
GATGTCGTTCTCCTCACGGGCGAGGTGTTCAGCCAGTGTGCCGCCGACCTGGCCGGCGCCGAGAATAATAATTTTCATTAGTCGTTAGGTCACTCCGGCGACATGTTAATGCAGATACTCACCTACCCAAGGGGAAACTGTCGAGGGTAGGGAGCTTCAGATCTCTACTTTTGGCCGACGAAAAAGGCTTTTTTTACGTCTTTTTGACGGCTAACGCCTTAAACGCCATCGAATTTTTACGCCTGCAATCTCTAAGCTCAAGGTGCCAATCAAAGGAGGCACTTTCATGAATATTGCATTGCTAATTATCGCGACCGGCACAGCGGCGTATCTATTTTACGCACTTATCTGCCCCGAGCGTTTTTAGGAGATTACCATGAACGATATGATCGCTATTTACGCCCTCGTGGCTCTGCTTAGCGTACCACTGGGTATCTACATTGCCCATGCGCTAGGTGCCCAGCCGAACCGTCTCGACACGCTGTTTGGCGTGATTGAAAAGCCTATCTACCGGTTGGCGGGCGTTAACAGTCAACATGCCATGACGTGGCAAGTGTACGCGTTAGCCATCCTGAAGCTGCATATGGGCTTGATACTGCTGGCATGGCTAGTGTTTATGTGTCAGGGCCTACTGCCAATCAATCCGGACGGCATCCCCGGCATGGCTTGGGACACGGCGCTGCACACGGCGGTGTCCTTTGCTACCAACACCAACCAGCAGCACTACTCTGGCCAAGCGCAGCTTTCGCATTTAAGCCAAACCTTCGCCATTGTCACGCTGCAGTTCTTAACCCCCGCCACGGGGCTCGCAGTGTTGGTCGCCATTGCCCGCACTTTATTAGTCGCTAAACCTGCCAAGGTGTTAAACGGCGTTGGCAACTACTACCACGACCTTACCCGCACCCTGGTACGGGTTATGTTGCCACTGGCAGCGGTAGTCGCACTATTGCTCACATGGCAGGGCGTACCGGCCAGCTATCAGGCCGCCCACCAGGTAGAGATGCTGGATCCCCAGGTGGAAGAAGTGCAGTCGATTCCCTTAGGCCCGGTGGCGTCCATGGTGGCGATCAAGCAGTTGGGTACCAACGGGGGTGGCTGGTACGGGCCCAACTCAAGCGTGCCGCTTGAGAACCCCACGCCGCTGGCGAACGTTATCGAAACCGCTTCGCTGACGATTATCCCCGTGGCGCTGCTTATTGCGATTGCTCTGATCAGTGGCCGACGCCGACTAATGATGGGCATTGGCGCCGTAATGATCGCGTTCTCACTGATCTCCACCTCGGTGGTGGTCTATTCGGAACGCATGCCAAATGCTGCCCTGGCCGAACTCTCCCAGCCGGGGGCCAATTTGGAAGGCAAAGAGCTGCGTTTTGGCACTGACCTTTCCGCTCTGTGGGGCAGTTGGACAACGCAAACCTCCAACGGCTCAGTCAACGCCATGCACGATAGCTTCAACCCCATGGGCGGCATGATGCTGCTGATGGATATGTTCGTGAACGTGACCTTCGGTGGCGTGGGCGTTGGGCTGATTGGCTTCTTTCTCTACCTGATGTTAGCGGCCTTTGTGGGCTCGTTGATGGTGGGCAGGGCGCCCGAGCTTTTTGGCAAACCGTTAGAAACCCGCGAGATGCGCTGGATTTCACTGGCGATTCTGGCTCAGCCGCTGGTCATCCTGGGGTTGAGTGCGCTGACCGTAGCGATGCCAAACGCTGCCGCCAACTCAAACCCAGGGTTCCATGGCTTATCCCAAGTGCTTTACGAATTTACCTCCGCGTTTGCCAATAACGGCTCTGGTTTTGAAGGGCTGGGTGATGACACTCCATGGTGGAATATCGCCTGCGTGGTCGCCCTGTTGATTGGCCGCTTCTTACCCATGCTAGTGCCATTAGCGGTAGCCGGCTGGTTGGCCGCTAAGCGCACGGCACCGGCGGGGCGTGGAACCCTACCTATGGATAGCCCCGCCTTTATGGGCTTAACCGCAGGGGTGATTGTGATCGTCAACCTGCTTGGCTTCTTACCGGCGTTAGTGCTTGGCCCGATTGCAGAATCCGTCGTGCAAGGCTTCTAGGAGAAAAGAGATGTCACATACAGAGCTTGCTAAACAGCCGCGTCGTTCGCTGCCCATTGGCCAGGTCGTCGCCGGCGCGGTAAAAGGGCTTGCGCCCCATCTACTGGCGCGCAATCCGGTTATGGCAGTGGTCGCCATTGGTACCGTGGTGTGTTTCGGGCTAACGCCGGTTGCCTTCGCTCAGGGCGAAAACGGCGGCTTTGCGCTCACCATTGCGCTACTGCTGCTCGCCACCGTGCTGTTTGCCACCGGTGCGGAGTCACTGGCGGAGTCCCGGGGTAAGGCCCATGCAGGAGCGCTGCGCAAAACCAAAGGGGAGCTCAAGGCGGCTAAGCTAAACGCTGACGGCACCACCAGCGCCGTGACCGCCGACTCGTTGCGTAAAGGCGACCGAGTGAAGGTGGTGGCAGGTGAGCTGATTCCGGCAGATGGCGATATCGTCGAGGGTGCGGCGTCTATCAATGAGTCGGCGGTAACCGGTGAGTCCGCGCCGGTGCTGCGTGAAGCGGGCACTGATAACAGCGGCGTCAGCGCGGGCACCAAAGTGCTCTCGGATCAGCTGATTATTGAAGTCAGCGCCAACCCCGGTGAGTCCCTGCTGGATCGCATGATTGCCTTGGTAGAGGGCGCCAGCCGTCAGAAAACGCCTTCCGAGCTGGCGCTGTCGGTGCTGCTGGCGATGCTGACCCTGGTCTTTCTGATTGTGGTGGTGACGCTGGTGCCCATGGCCGCTTTCGTAGGAGTAGAAACCTCGACGGTCATGCTGGTAGCGCTACTGGTGTGCTTGATCCCCACCACTATTGGCGGTCTTTTACCCGCCATTGGCATTGCCGGTATGGAGCGCGCCATGCGGGCCAACCTGGTCGCCAAGTCAGGCAAGGCGGTGGAGATTGCTGGCAGCATCGATACGCTGTTGCTGGATAAAACCGGCACCATTACCCTGGGCGACCGCCGCGCGACGGAGTTCGCCCCCTGTCAGCAGGTGTCGCGGGACAAGGTACGCGACGCGGCGTTCCTGACCTCCCTGGAAGACCCCACGCCGGAAGGCCGCTCGATTGTGGCGCTCGCCACCGAGCAGGGGGTGGATGTGCAGCTCAGTGAAGAAGCGGATGGCGCAACCTTTGAAGCCTTCAGTGCTGAAACCCGACTTTCGGGGGTGGATCTAACCAGCGGTAAAAAGCTACGGAAAGGTGCCCCCAATGCCATCGCCGAGTGGGTAAGGACGCAGGGCGGCGATATCCCCAGCGACTATAACCAGGTCATTGAGCGTATATCTCGGGATGGTGCCACCCCCATTGCGGTGGCGGAAGATAAGCAAGTCTTGGGCGTAGTAGCACTGTCTGACGTGATCAAAAGCGGCATCGCGGAGAAGTTTGCCGAGCTGCGTGCCATGGGTATCAAAACGGTGATGATCACCGGTGACAACCCGATTACCGCTTCGGCGATAGCCGCCACGGCTGGGGTCGACGACTACATTGCTGAGGCCACGCCTGAGCGTAAGCTGGCGCTGATTCGCGAAGAGCAGGCCAGTGGCCGACTGGTGGCCATGGTGGGTGACGGTACCAATGACGCTCCGGCGCTGGCCCAGGCTGACCTTGGTCTGGCCATGAATTCCGGCACCCAAGCCGCCCGCGAAGCGGCCAATATGGTCGATCTGGACTCCGATCCCGGCAAGCTAATCAGCGCGGTGGAAATTGGTAAACAGCTGCTGGTGACACGAGGCGCACTGACCACGTTCTCTTTGGCGAACGATGTCGCTAAGTACTTCGTGATTTTACCGGCACTTTTTGCGGCAAGTTTCCCGGCGCTGGGCGTGCTGGATGTAATGAACCTGCATTCACCCACTACGGCGGTGCTGGCAGCCGTGCTATTCAATGCGCTGATTATCCCTGCATTGATTCCCTTTGCGCTGCGTGGCGTGTCCGTAAAGGCCGCTTCGGCGACGGTACTATTGCGCCGCAATCTGCTGATCTACGGTCTTGGTGGTCTGCTACTACCGTTCCCTGCCATCAAGCTGTTCGACATGCTGATTGCGCTGTTTATCTAGGAGAAGCGTCATGAATATAGGTATTAAAGATCCCGCGGCGATTAATGACGAAGAACAGCAGGCACCAACGTTTGAGGCAAAAGCCACTTGGGGCAGTGCGCTGCGTTTTATGGTGGTGATGGCCGTTCTGCTTGGGCTGGTGTACCCCTTAGCGACGACAACGGTCGGTGGCTGGTTGTTTCCTGAGCAGGCGCAAGGCAGCTTGGTTCGTGACGCCGATGGTCGGGTAGTGGGTTCAAGCCTGGTGTCGCAAACCTTCGTCAGCGATGAATACTTTATCGGTCGCCCGTCAGCGGCGGGCAACGATGCGGGTGGAGTTTCTGGCTCTAACCTGGCACCTAGCAATGAAGCGCTTCGTGAGCGTGCCCAGGCCGATGCCCAGTCGATTGCCCAGCGAGAAGGCGTCAGGGTCGATCAAATCCCGGTTGATCTGATCACCGCTTCGGGTTCCGGGGTTGACCCGCATATCTCGTTACCAGCCGCTGAATTACAGGTTGCAAGGGTAGCGCAGGCGCGTGAAATCGACGAAGCTAGCGTCACTGAGCTGATCGGCCAAGCGCTTGAAAACACGGGCTGGCTGGGGTCGCCAGTGGTCAACGTATTGCAGTTGAATGTGAGTTTGGATGAGCGTTTTCCCGTCGCCACCACCACATCGTCCGTCCCCCCTGTGGAGTAGCTAAATGTATTCAGCGGATCAGCGACCCGATCCCAATGCATTGCTAAAAGCCGCGCGCCGAGAGGCGCGCGGCTGTTTGCGTGTTTTTTTGGGAGCCGCCCCCGGCGTAGGCAAAACTTACACCATGCTTCGCACGGCCCGGGAGCGGGCAGAAGAGGGTGACGATATCGTAATTGGCGTGGTGGAGTCCCACGGGCGCGCCGATACCGAAGCCTTCTGCGAGGGGCTGTCGCGTGTTCCGCTGGCGCCTTTACAGCACCATGGCCGAACGTTTTACGAATTCGATATTGATGCGGCCCTAGAGCGGAAGCCCACCATTCTGCTGGTAGACGAGTTGGCCCATCGCAATATCCCCGGCAGCCGACATCCACGGCGTTATCAGGATATCGAAGAGTTGCTGGATGCGGGGATTGATGTCTGGACAACGGTGAACGTCCAGCATTTGGAAAGCCTTAACGACGATGTGGCCCGGATTACCGGCATACGCATGCGCGAAACCGTTCCCGATACGTTGTTGGAGCGCGCTCGGGATGTGTCGCTGGTGGATTTAACCCCGGAGGAGCTGCTCGAACGCTTAAGACGCGGCAAGGTATATATCCCGGAACAGGCACGCGCCGCCATGGAGGGCTACTTTAATGAGTCGAACCTCAATGCGTTGCGCGAGCTGGCGATTCAAACCATGGCCGAGCGGGTGGATGCCGATGTAAAAGTGGCCATGGATGCCAGCGGCAGAGCAGGCCCTTGGCCGGTAAGGCCGCACCTGCTGGTGGTCGTTAACGGGAGTGAAGACGATGTGTCCCTCGTGCGCGCAGCCCACCGAATGGCCGAGAGGCGTCTGGCCGTATGGCGGGCGGTCTATGTAGATAAAGGTGTCGCCTCGCCCGAGCAGCAGCTAACGGTTGAGAAAATATTTAGCCTGGTGACCCGCCTGGGAGGCGATTCACTTCGCTTGCAGGGGCATAGCCAGCTAGGTGAAGTGATCAACTACGCCCGCTCGATTAATGCCACCACGATTATGGTGGGCCGCGACGGCAAGCGCCGCTGGTGGCCGTGGTTGCGGTTGCGGCCGCGGCCGCTTGCCCAACGCTTGATCGCGCATACCGATGTCTTTGATATCGTGGTAGTAGCGCAGGGGAGCGTGAAGCAAGGTAGGCGTAAGCGGCAGCCTGGCTGGAGAGTGCGTCCACCTCAACTACTCGCTACCAGCTTGGCGGTGATGGCCTCATTGGGAATCGCCCACCTGCTAGAACCCTGGCTGGAGCTTGCTAATCTGTCGCTGGTGTTTTTAGCCGCCGTGCTGTTCAGCGCTATCTGGGCGGGCACCGCTATGGCCATGTTGAGTGCCGTGGTGGGCTTTTTGGTGTTTAACTTCTTCTTTACAGAGCCGCGTTTGACCTTTGCCATGGTGGAGCGGGGGCAACTACTGACGGTGGTGTTCTTCTTTTTGGTAGCGCTAGTGGTGGGGCAATTGGCGGGCCGTGGACGCCAGCGTTTAGTCGCACTGCGGGCCAGCCGCGACCAGACCCAGCTTCTGTTGCGCTACGCCGAGCAGCTTTCCACCGCCACCGACAGTGCCAGCGCCGCTAAAGTGGGTGTCGATACGCTGGTGCAGTGTTTTGAAGTCCCCGTTATCTTTATTGAAACGGCGGAAAGCGCTAGCGAGGTGCAAGTGGTCTACGCGCTACCGGATGCCGAGCGTTTGGATATGACCGCCAAGCAGGCAGCGGTATGGAGTTGGCAGCACCAAAAACCGAGCGGTCGGGGCACTCAAACGTTGAGCCAGCAGGCGTGGCGCTTACTTCCGCTGGCGGTGCATGGCGAAAAAGTGGGGATGCTGGCGCTCAAACTGTCGGCAAGCCCAAAGGCGCTCAACCATGAGCGTGAGTCGCTAATTGACACCCTGGTGCGGCAACTCAGTATGGCCCTGGAGCGCACGCGTTTGGTGGCCGAATTGAATACAACGCGTGTGTCCGAGGAGAACGAGCGCTTACGCTCGGCGTTGCTCTCGTCGGTTTCTCATGACTTGCGCACGCCGCTGTCATCTATCATTGGCGCCACCAGCTCACTAATTGAGCTAAAACCCCAGCTCAGTGAAGACGATCAGCGCGAGCTGCTAGACGGTATCTTATCCGAGAGCGAGCGGCTCAACCGCTATATTCAAAACCTGCTCGATATGACGCGGCTGGGGCACGGCACGCTGAAAATAGAGCGTGACTGGGTGTCGTTTGACGACGTCATCAACTCAGCGCTGAAGCGACTGGGGCAATCGCTAAAACACGTCGTGGTGCGCAAACAGTGGCCCACCACGCTGCCGTTGTTGTACGTTCATCCCGCGCTGGTGGAGCAGGCGCTGGTTAACGTGCTGGATAACGCCCAGCGCTTCTCTCCGCCAGGCGGCGAGCTGCTGATCAAGGCCCACCTTAATGAAGGTGATCCAGCCACCTTGGTAATCACCATTGAAGACCAAGGCCCAGGGATTTCCCCCGAGCTGCGCGAGCAGGTATTTGATATGTTTTACAGCGGCGGCGACGGCGACCGCAGTGCCCATGGCAGTGGCCTCGGTTTGGCCATTTGTCGTGGCATGATTGGCGCCCATGGCGGCACGATTAATGCTGACACCGGCGAAAGCGGACGGGGCACAGCGATTATTATTACCCTGCCACTGTTGGGCGCAGATATTAGGAGTGTTGATGAAGAGTGAAGGCAGTGGGCGCATTCTGATTGTTGACGACGAACAGCAAATACGCCGTTTTCTTCGTATCAGCCTAGCCTCTCAAGGCTACGCTGTGCTGGAGGCAGAGAACGGTGAGCAAGCCTTGGCAGCGGTATATACCCAAGCGCCCGACGTGGTGCTGCTTGATTTAGGCCTACCCGATATGGATGGCCACGAGGTGCTGCAGGGCATCCGTGAGCACAGCGCTGTGCCGGTAATTGTCGTATCCGTGCGGGATAGGGAGGAGGAGAAAGTCTTATCGCTGGATAACGGCGCCAATGATTACGTTACTAAACCCTTCGGCATCCAAGAACTGCTTGCTCGCATTAGGGCCGTACAGCGTCAGTCGCAGCAAGCGAGGGGAGAGGTGGCCGCTAGCTACTATGTTAGCCAGGGACTGGTGATCGATCTTGAGTTAAGGCAGGTTTCTCTGCACGAGGTACGTGTGCATTTGACCCGCAAAGAGTTCGCCGTGCTGGCCCGTCTTTGCCGCTATGCCGGGCGCGTTGTCACCCAGACCCAGTTGCTTAAAGAAGTATGGGGGCCGACCCATGTAGACGACACCCATTACCTGCGTATTGTGGTCAGCCGCCTGCGCCAAAAGCTCGGCGATGACCCCCAAACACCCGTACTGCTACAAACAGAAGCCGGGGTCGGCTATCGGCTGTTGGTAGAGCCAGCTCAGCGACCCGCAACGTCCTAGGTACCTGGAAAAAAACAATAGGTGCCTGAAAAAACTAGCGGCGCCAGAACATCGGCGTCATTAGCACTACCACCGTCAAAATTTCCAGGCGGCCCATCAACATACCGATACACAGCAGCCATTTTGCCGCCTCGGGTAGCGACGAAAAGTTACCCGCTGGGCCAATAGTATCTCCAAGGCCGGGGCCGACGTTGGCCACCGCAGTGGCTGCACCAGAAATAGCGGTAACTAAATCCAGCCCAAGTGCCGAAAGGCTAAGGGCCAGTGCCGCAATGGTAATAAAGAAGAAGAACGAGAAGGCCACCACGCTTCTGGAGATATCGCTGGTGACCGGCTGCTGATTATAGCGAGTAGTAAACACGCCGTTGGCATGAATGAGATAACGCAGTTGGTTGAGCAGCATCAGCATGGCAATTTGAAAGCGGAAAATCTTCATGCCACCGCTGGTAGAGCCACTACAGCCGCCCACAAAAGTTAGGTAGAAAAAAGCAGTCACCGGTAACGCGCCCCATAGCGTGTAGTCGTCAGAGGCGTATCCGGTGGTGGTCACCACTGAAATCACGTTAAAGGTGACGTGGGTAAGCGAAACAAACCAATCATCGCCTTGCAGCACCCGCCACCCGCTAAGCACTACTATCGCGACCAGTAACAGCTTTAAAAGTCCGCGTACCTGCTGGTCTTTCCACAGAGCGGTGCGCGATGTACGAATAAAGCGAATATATAAAACAAACGGCAGCGCCCCGCTTAGCATAAAAAAGCTGCCCATCCACAGTAGCCATGGCTGCTCGGCGTAAGCCCCAAATGAAGCATCCGAGTTGGCAAAACCACCGGTAGCCAGGGACGTCATGCCGTGCACAACAGCATCAAGCGGTAACATGCCTCCCGCCCAATAACTCACCATGGCCGCAAGCGTTAGGGCTACATAAATGCTTAGCGTCGCTTTGGCAATGCCGCCTGTGCGGGGCATGACTTTGTCCGACCAGTCGGAAGACTCGGTATGAAATAGCCGCATACCGCCCACTTTCAGAAACGGCAGAATGGCAATGCCCATAACGATGATGCCGATGCCGCCCATCCACTGCATTAAGCCGCGCCATAGCTTCAATCCGTCGGAGAAATGCTCAATCCCCACCATCACCGTCGAGCCGGTGGTGGTGATGGCAGAGACGGATTCAAAGACGGCATTAGTCACGCTGAGCTGGGGCGCGCCTAAAATCAACGGTAGGCTCGCAAAGCCAGTAATGCTTGCCCAACTGGCCGCTGTAAGCACAAACATTTGCCAGGGCTTTAGCTCCAGAGACACTTTGCGCGTGAGTAGCCAAGTGGCTAGGGTAGCACTAAGAACAATCAGAATAGACACGCCAAAAGCAGGGGCGTCTGGGTCATTCTCTACCAGCAATACGATCCAGGGAATCGCCATGAACATGGCAAGCACTAACCACAATACTGCCATGATTTTAAATATTTGCGCCCAGTTACGGTAAGCGTCTCGGTAGTACAGGCCGCTGGGAAAAATGGTCATATTGCCGCTCTTAATTTGCCCTAGTGTTCAGCGTGGTATCTCACCATGGCAATTACTAAAAGTCTGTAAAATTCTCCTAAAAAAATGACGTTGGTCTAAAAAAACCGGCCCCAAAGGAGCCGGTCGTCAGCATGCCGTTCAAGCGAGAGTAGCGGTGTTGTCAATGGCCTAAAATTAACCTTTAACGCCCCCGGCGGTTAACCCGCCAATAATCCAGCGCTGGCAGATCAGGAAGGCCACAGTGATTGGCAGCCCCGAGAGCACGGCAGCAGCGGCGAAGTCGCCCCAGCGCTGATTGTGGTCGGCCAGGTATTGCTGGGCGCCCACCGCGAGGGTGAGCTTATGCTCATCCACTAGCAGCACCGATGCCATGGGGTACTCCATGATGCTCATCACAAACGCCAGGATGAACACCACCATCAGAATCGGTACCGACAGCGGCAGCAGGATGTAGCGAAACGCCTGCCAGGTGCTTGCCCCGTCCACCATGGCAGCTTCTTCGAGCGACCCGTCGATGGATTCGAAGTAGCCCTTGATCGTCCATATATGCAGCGCTACCGCGCCGAGCGAGGCGACAATCAGCGCGCCATGGGTGTTGATCCCCAGCCAGCCGACGAACTGACCCAGCCGGTCGAACAGTGCGTAGAGCGCCACCAGCGAGAGCACGGCGGGGAACATCTGGAAAATCAGCATGCCTTTCAACAGCGGCTCCTTGCCCTTAAAGCGCATACGGGCAAAGGCGTAGGCGCTGGTGGTTGCTAACATAAGAATTAATACCGATGACACGACTGCTACTTTGATGGAGTTCCACAGCCACAGCAGTACCGGAAAGGGGGGCTGGACGATGCTACCGTCCGGGCGCTCCCAGGGAATACCCAGCGCCAGTGACCAGTGCTCCAACGAGAAGCGCTCGGGGATCAAGCTCCCCGAGGCAAAGTTTCCCTCACGAAACGAGATTGAAATTACCAACAGCAGCGGAAACACGATCAGTGAAACAAAGCCGATCAGCGCCATATGGGCGCCCCATCGCCGTGCGCGAATGGAGCGGGGTTGAACCATCGCCATCGTAAACCTCCTAAACTTTAACCTTGGAAAGCCGCAAATTCACCACCGACATGCCCACCACCAGCAGGAAGATCAGCGTAGCAATGGCTGCCGCCAGACCGAAGTTCTGGCCGGCATCCTGGAAGGCGATGCGGTAGGTATAGCTCACCAGCAGGTCGGTGGTGCCCGCGGGCGTGCTGGCACCCAGAATGTCCGGGCTGCCCCCGGTGAGCAGCGCAATCAGTACGAAGTTATTGAAGTTGAATGCAAAGGCGGCGATTAACAGCGGCGTGAGTGGCTTGATGATCAGCGGCAGAGTGATCTTCATCAGGTTGGTGATCGGCCCGCCGCCGTCTACCGCCGAGGCCTCGTAAAGATCGCCGGGGATCGACTGAATCAGCCCCATGCACAGCAACAGCATGTAGGGGTAGCCCAGCCAGGTATTGACGATCAGCAGCATGGTTCGGGCTAGCCAGGGGTCGGTAAACCACTCCGGCGAAATGCCGAACAGTGCCTCCAGAATCATGTTCACCTCACCAAAATGCTGATTGAACATGCCTTTGAAAATCAGAATCGAAATAAACGCTGGAACCGCGTAGGGCAGTATCAGCAGCGTCCGATAGACCGCCTTGCCCTTGAGCTGATCCCACTGCAGCAGCGAGGCGAGGACGAACCCCACGGCCAGCGTGAACAGTACGGTGAGCCCGGCAAACACGAAGGTCCAGACAAATATCTGCATAAACGGCCCGCGTATATCCGGGTCGGTGAAGATCTTGCTGTAGTTGGTGAAGCCCACGTTCACCGGCCACCCAGGGGTGATGCGTTCGCCGTTCTCGGTGACGAAAAAGCCGATATCGTTATCCGGCGTCAGCACCTGACCCTCCTGCTGATCATAAAGGCTGCCGTTGTCACGAATCTCATAGCGGTCGATCATTGGCGCGAACTGGCGCAGGCCCGCCATGCGTAGCTCGGTGCCCCCGGGCGTTTGCAGGCGCAGCGCCTGGAGGGCGTCGCGGGCCTGGATAGCTGCGCGCATGGGAAGCGGCTCACCTTCGGGCGGGCCGTCTACGGCTTGGGTTGGAGCGCGACGGACTTCGCTGTTAGTTAGGTTGATCGCGGCGGATAGTAGCCGGTCGTTGTCGCCCGCAGGAGCGTCGCTTTCCAGGTAGAGGCGCACCAGCTCGTCCTGCTGGTAAAGCGAATAGGAAAAGGCTGCGCCCTCTGCTTGGTAGCTTTGGGCGGTGAGCTGAGCGCGCACGCGCTCCTGGCTGAGCAGGTTGTCCGAGCTGTAGTTACTGAAGCTAATGCCGACGGTATACACCAGCGGGAACATAACGAAAACGCCAAGCCCGGCCACTGCCGGGAAAATATACCGGTGGCTCATCAGCGAACGTCGACTGAATACCACGCCCAGCGACGTGCCAAGCACTAAAAATAGCAGCGCAAACACCCATTGGCCGTGCAGATAAAAAGCCATCACCAGCCAAAGTAGGGCCAGTACCATCAGCCCGATCACGCTGCGCATTGCCCAGCGGGAATAGCGTTCGGCCACATGGCGGGAGCGGTGGCGGGGCAAACCCCGCGAAGCATTCGTGGTAAACATTAAAGATGTCCTGCGAAACTGCCCGGCCTTGCCAGCGGTGTGCCATGGCAGGGCAGTGAAGGAAAGGCGAGTGGCTACTGGCGCATACGCCGCGCGGCGGCATCCAGTGCTTCCTGGGGGGACTGACGCCCGCTGCCGATGTTTTGCAACGCGGGTTCCATGGCTGCCCAGAAGGCGCCCATTTCAGGAATGTTCGGCATTGGCATACCGACTTCAGCGTTCTCGAGGGTAGCCGCGATGTTGGGGTTGTCGGCAAGCTCGGCCTGATAGTCGATGTGGGCCACGGCCCCCAGCGACCCATCGCTGTTGAAGGTGCGCATACCCTCCTTGCTGAGCAGGTAGTTTTCCAGGAACTCGACGGCCAGGAAGTCGTTGGGCGACGCTGAGTTGATCATTGCCGTCATAACGCCAAACATGGGCTTGGCACGTTCGTCGCCGACCTTGGGCAGCAGGGCGACGCCGTAATCAATGTCGCTGCGCTCAAGGTTCGGCCAGGCCCAGGGGCCGCTAATCATGGTCGCCACTTCGCCCTTGTTAAAGCGGTTATCCATGATGCTGTAGTCGGTTCCCCGCGGCACCACGTCGCTTTCGATCAGCTCGACCAGCAACTCAGCACCCTGTACGGCGCCTTCGTTGTTAACGCCAATATCGGTAACGTCGTAGCCTGCGTCAGTTTGTTTAAACGGGTAGCCACCGTTAGCGGCTAGCAGCGTCCAGCCGTAGTAGGGCTCGCTGTAGTCGAACAGGATGGCTTTTTTACCCTCTCGGGAAAGCGTCTCGTCCAGCTGCATTAGCTCGGCAAAGCTCTCCGGTGGCGTGTCCACCAGGGCTTTGTTGTAAATGAGGCCGAGTGACTCCACTGAAATGGGGTAGCCATAGGTTTCGCCATTCCACAGGGCCGCTTCCCAGGAGAAGTCATAAAAAGACTCACGGAAGCTGTCACTAGGCGCTATCTGTTTTAATAGGCCGCTTTGTGCCCACTCGCCAATCCGGTCGTGTGCCCAGATCACGATATCCGGCCCTTGGCCACTACCTGCCGCCTGTTGAAAACGGTCTGTCAGGTTATCCGGAAAGACCACCTCAACTTCGATGCCCGTCTCTTCAAGAAACTGATCGGCCAGCAGCTGAATGCCTTCCTGGCCCTTGTTGTCGCCCATCCAGATGGTTAAGCGGTCATCTTCGAACGCGAAGGCTGGCAGGGTAGCGCTGGCAGCCAGAGTGGCTGTCAGTAGCGGTCTGATAAAGTAGCGTAGCGTTGCCATCGAGTAATAACCTCATTGTTGTTGTGGTCATTTATTTATCAACTTCCGCAGAGTGGCCAATTATGCGCAAGGTCACCTCCTCCTCAGGGGGCGTAGCAGTGGCGTATATCAAGGGCGTAGAGTAAAAGTGGAAGGAGAGGGATTGATATGAAGTGCTGAGTGCGTCGATAGAGCAGAATCCGCGGTTATTTTGTAGTAAAATTACACGAATTATTGCGTACAATACCCGTATTACGGTAAATTTTAGGTAATCTAACTACATTAGATGCCTAATTATAAACAGGAGTGACGATGAGCCAGTCCACTGCTTCCCAAGGTGCACCGCTGGGCGATCCGAATAACGCTATTGATTTAGCGCTGTTTGGGGCGCTGGGTGATCTTGCCATGCGCAAGCTATTTCCTGCCTTATACCATCTTGATCGCGAAGGCTTGATGCCTGAAAGCACGCGCATTATGGGGCTGGCTCGCCATGAGCATGACGCTGCATCGTTCCGGAAAATGGTTAACGACGCGCTGCAGAAACGGTTGAAAAGCAGCGAGCAGGATAAGCAGAGCCTCGAGCGCTTTCTCGCCCGCCTAGATTATTTAAAACTCGATTTTTCCAGCGTTGAAGGTTACGACGCCATTCGCCAGTGGCGAAAGGGCTCACCGCGCCCAATGGTGGTCTATCTCTCCGTTGGTGCGCCTATTTATGGCGATATCTGCCGTCACCTGCAGGCCAGTAAAAGCCTGGACGATGAGTCCCGTGTGGTGGTTGAGAAACCCATCGGCTACGACCTGCACTCATCCATTGAAATTAACGACGCCATTGGTCAAGTATTTCCCGAATCGCGGATTTACCGTATTGACCACTATTTAGGTAAAGAGACCGTACAGAACCTGATTGCGCTGCGTTTTGCCAACCCGCTGTTTGGTACCCAGTGGAACCAGAACAATATCTCCCATGTGGAAATTACCGTTGCCGAAAAAGTGGGCATCGAAGGGCGCTGGGGTTATTTCGACCAGGCGGGTCAACTGCGAGACATGGTGCAAAACCACTTGCTGCAGCTGCTGTGCTTAATCGCCATGGATCCGCCCTCTAACTTGGATGCCGACGCCATTCGCGATGAGAAGGTGAAGGTGCTTAAAGCGCTCAAGCCGTTTGTGGGCGAGGCGCTTGGCCGTGATGTGGTTCGCGGCCAATATATCGCCGGCACCAGCGATGGCCAGTCGGTGCCGGGTTACCTGGAAGAAGAGGGCGCCAATACCCAGAGCCAGACCGAAACCTTTGTGGCCATGAAAACCGAAGTGGCTAACTGGCGCTGGGCAGGCGTGCCGTTCTATCTGCGCACCGGTAAACGCATGCCGGAGAAGCTCTCGCAGATCGTCATTCACTTCCGTCAGCAGCCCCACTATATCTTCGACCCGGATCAGCGCGGCATCGCCTCTAATAAGTTGATTATTCGCCTGCAGCCGGAAGAGGGTATTGCCCTGCAAGTATTGACCAAAGATAGCGGTTTGGATAAAGGCATGCGTCTGCGCCCGGGGCCGCTGCATTTGGACTTCAACAGCGCATTTCCCAAATCGCGGATACCCGATGCTTACGAGCGCCTGCTGCTCGAAGTCATGAAAGGTCAGCAGTACCTGTTCGTGCGTCGCGATGAAATTGAACACGCCTGGCGCTGGTGCGACCAGCTCATTGATGGCTGGAAAAAACGCGACACGCCGCCGCGTCGTTATCCAGCAGGCTCTTGGGGGCCGGTCGCTTCTATTGCCATGATTACTCAGGATGGACGCAGCTGGTACGAGGATTATTAATATGAGCCAAGCACGCCAACAGTTGGCCGAGCAGCTTGCCGAAGCTGTGTTTCAAGGGCTGCAAGAAGATTTAAACCATCAGGAGCGCGTCCTACTGGTCGTTTCTGGTGGCTCTACGCCAGTGCCCTTTTTTAAGGCACTGGCGGCCAAGCCGCTGCCCTGGGATCGGGTAGATGTAACGCTGGCCGATGAGCGTTGGGTAGACGAGCAGAGCAGCGATAGCAACGCCAAGTTGGTGCGTGAGCATCTTCTACAGGGCGAAGCATCGGCGGCCACTTTTATACCGTTAACTTGCAGCGCGGCTACACCTGAAGAGGGCGTTGATGAAGTTGCCAAGCAAGCGGAATCGCTAGCGTGGCCTGCCAGCGTGGTGATTCTAGGTATGGGCGGTGATGGTCATACGGCGTCACTATTTCCCGATAGTCCTGAACTGACCCTGGCCCTTGCCACCGAGGAGCTGTTAGTGGCGGTAAGAACGCCTAGTCAGCCGCAACCCCGGATCACCTTTTCCGCCGATCGCCTGCATCAGGCGCGGCGGCACATTCTACATATTACCGGCGAAGATAAACGCGCCGTATTGGCCAAGGCACTCAACGGCGACGACGTTCGTCAACTGCCTATTCGTGCCTTTTTAACCTGCCCGTTGGCAATTTACTGGGCGCCTTGAGCGCTAACTGCCTTAGCCAATAATAATTGCTTGGAGACTCACGAATGACTATAGACAAACAGTTACCCTCTACCCGTACCGCCGAGCTGGATAGCATCTGCTTAAAAGCCGAAGTGATTCCGGTCATCACCATTGAGCGCTTGGAAGATGCGGTACCGTTAGGCCGCGCCCTGGTGGAAGGCGGCTTAACCGTGCTGGAAGTGACCCTGCGTACCGACTGCGCCCTGGACGCCATCAAGCGAATGAAAGCAGCGCTGCCGGGTGCCAGCATTGGCGTGGGCACCGTGCTAACACCCGCGCAATATCGCCAAGCCGAGCAGGTGGGCGCTGATTTTGTGGTGACGCCAGGGGCTACTGACGCGCTTTACCGCTACGGCGTGGAAAGCCCGGTGCCGATGTTGCCAGGTGTATCGACCATTTCTGAACTGATGACCGGCTGGCAGTACGGCTACCGTCGGTTCAAGTTCTTCCCCGCTGAATCCAGTGGCGGCGCTAAAGCCATCAAAGCGTTTGGTGCGCCGATTCCAGAAGCGCGCTTCTGTCCAACCGGTGGCATTACCGTGGACAACGCCGACTCTTACCTGTCACTGCCGAACGTGATGTGTGTAGGCGGCTCCTGGTTGACGCCGAAAGCGATGGTCGATGCCGAAGATTGGGACGGCATCCGCGAGCTGGCCCGTCAATCAGCAGAGCGCTTTCATCACTAAGTAAGCCACTACTGGCTGTACCCATTGAGCAAGAACGGCTATCCCTAGCAATGTTTCTAAACATTGCTAGGTTTTTTTAGGGCAAAATTTTGCGTTTACCTATCTTGGCCCCTAGCGTAAGACCAAAGGCGTATAACGGAGCATATTCAGCTCAACTAAAATGACGGCTCGATTTGTCTGACATTTCGCTCTACGCGCATACAGTAACGTGTGTGCCACTTATAATGATCATGAGGTGAGTCAAAATGCACGCGTTGACCCTGGCGTCCTTCCTGTTTTTTACAGGGCTTGTCGCCTTTATCACTTGGCGCATCACCCGTCGAGATGACCACTCAAGTACCAGCGGCTACTTTTTGGCTGGACGCACGCTAACCTTCCCGCTGATCGCTGGCTCTCTGTTAATGACCAATCTCTCTACCGAGCAAATGGTAGGGCTGAACGGGGCTGCTTTTGCTGATGGTTTAAGCGTAATGGCCTGGGAAGTGGTCGCGGTTATCGCACTGGTGGCGTTGGCGCTCTTCTTCCTTCCGCGGTTTTTGAAAAGTGGTATTGCCACGCTGCCGCAACTACTCGAGATTCGTTTCGATAAAACGACTCAGCTAATCACCAATATCATTTTCTTGATTGCTTACGCGGTGATTCTGCTGCCGATCATTCTCTATTCAGGTGCCATCGGTCTGCAGGGAATGCTCGACCTACAGGGGTTAACCGGCATTGATTCTTCGACGACGCTGCTTTGGCTAACGGTGTGGATCGTCGGTATTATCGGTTCCGTGTATGCCCTGTTTGGTGGCCTGCGCACGGTTGCCGTTTCCGACACGCTCAACGGTGTTGGCCTCCTGATCGGTGGTTTCGTAATAGTTTATTTCGGCCTGCAGGCCGTGAGTGGCGGCACGGGTATTATGGAAGGCTGGAGCATCCTTAAAGAGGCTGACCCGGATAAGCTTAATTCGATTGGCGGTGCTGAACAGCAGGTGCCGTTCTTTACCCTGTTTACCGGCGTTTTCCTGATCAACCTGTTCTACTGGAGCACCAACCAGCAGATTATTCAGCGTACCTTTGCAGCCAAAAACCTCGCCGAAGGTCAGAAGGGCGTGCTGCTGACCGGCCTTTTCAAACTACTGGGGCCGCTGTACCTAGTGCTGCCGGGCATCATTGCTTATCACCTTTATGCCGATCAGGGCGTGCGTGCTGATGAAGCCTACGGTCATTTGGTGTTTAACGTACTGCCACCGTATCTAACCGGGTTCTTCGCTGCGGTGATGGTCGGTGCAATTCTGTCGTCGTTTAACTCCGCGCTTAACAGTACCACCACGATTTTCAGCCTGGGCATCTATAAAGGCGTGCTGAACAAAGAGGCTACGGAAGAGCAGGTGGTTAAATCGGGTAAGGTCTTTGGCTGGATCATGGCCATTCTCACCATGATTATCGCGCCGTTGTTGGCAGGCCAGGATAGTCTGTTTGGTTACCTGCAGAAGATGAACGCAATCTACTTTATTCCGATTCTTGCCGTAGTGCTGGTCGGGCTGCTAACCAAACGGGTTCCGCCGATGGCGGCCAAAATCGCCCTGGTGGGCGGCTGCTTGTTGATTGCCGCCGGTTACTTTGTGCCACCGTTTACGCTGCTGCCCCAGATCATGCACGAGTTCCACTTCGTGGCGCTGGTCTTTGTGCTGTTGGTCGTCGTGATGCTGATCATCGGCAAGCTGCGCCCGAGGGAAACCGACTGGATTCAGGAGCACAGCGGCGATGTGGATCTAACACCCTGGAAAGGGGCGGTACCCGCCGGTATCGTTTTGGTCGTGTTAGTGATCGTTATGTATATTAGCTTTGCGGGTTAAACGGCTTTCTGAAGCATTTAGCTTGTGTAGCACCTAATTAGTTTGACATCTATGTCATATCAGAACGCCCGCTGCATTGCAGCGGGCGTTCTGTATTTCAGGAGGCAGGTTCGGTTATAGCTTTTGATTGATTCGTTGATCATATCGCGTGCTTGGTTCAGTATTTTTAGATTCACTGACTTTTCTTACCCATAGTGGACACTAATTTAAGAGTTTAAAAATCATTTAACCGGTGCGTCGCTTGTTTGATCCGGCCGTGCCAGCTTTAAAGGCACTTGCCTTAGCCGATAATTGAGGACGAGAGAATGACACAAGCTGGCGGGCCTGCTGCGATAAATGGCTTTCTTTACCAGATTCTCCATCACTTAGGATGGATTACGGAAGTCTCGCTCTCCGGCACTATAGATGGGGCGCTGATCGATGATGCATGTCTGGTTCTTGAGCCGCGTAATGGTGGCGACGCACGAGCAGAGGCGACTGGCATATATCTCGTCGAGCAGTACAAAACACGTAAAGACAGAACTTGGTCTGTCAAAGATATCGTCGCTGTTCTCTCTGATCTTCGAAAGGCGGTGCCCTCCCAACTCCCATCCTTTGCCTGTTACCGGTTTGTCACTGATGGCCGCCCTGGCAACCTTTCTTCCTTAAATGCGTTCTTTACTGATGTGAAATTAGTATCGACGCCGGATGACCTGGACAAGTCGGATGAGAAGAATTTCAGCTCTGGGTTGTTATTTACAAATAATGAATTTTTTGAATATGTTGTGACTAACAGCCAAATAGCGGGTAAGCATTCGGCAGCTGATGAGCGAATGAAGGTCTTTCACTTGCTTCAGAATTTGGAGCTGGAGTTTGGCTCTTATGGCGCTGAAAGGTCTTATGCTGTAGATAAACTGCTGCGCCGCTATGCCCCTAACCTGGGAGATGAGAGCGGCATACGAGAGCGGCTTGTAGGTATTCTTGTTGAGAAATTAAGTAAGGGAGAAGCAAGGCTTGATCGCCAAGAGATAAACGATATGTTTCGCAATGTAGGGCTCAATCCAGAGAGGATGGTTCGTCTTGAGCAACTAGCTGAAACGATGGGCGAGCGGACTCGCAATCGTCTTGATCGTATGGGGTATCGCCCTGAGTGTGATGTGCGGAACCCACCGGATTGGCCAGATAATAAGCCCGTTCTTTTGATCGCTGGCACAAGCGGTATGGGAAAAACTTGGCAACTGGGGCGGCTTCTGGAGACTCTGGCGCAAAGCCGGGAGATAGTCACTCTCGTACCTTCTAACAGCGCTTCGGAAACAGTGCTGAAGGATGCAGCACAGGATATCTGGCAAACCGGGCTCGACGAAACATCTGAGAAATCACTTGTTGCGGTTGCGCGATTTCTTTGCGAGCTTGTGCCAAACGCCAAGGCTCGAAAGGTCACGATCGCCGTTGATGATGTTCAAGACGTGGATGTTGTCCGCACTCTGATTCGACAGGATTGGGCTGAGTGGGACATGCGACTTGTCATGACTGTACCGCATGATGTGGTACCTGCAATAAAGTCAGCTGACAGAGAGTATACCCATCTGCATCCTGTCCTTGATTTCTCTACCGAAGAACTCAATCGGTTGTTACATCAGAATTGTCGTAGCTGGTTGGAACTCCCATCAGACCTCAAGATGCTTCTACGCACTCCAATTTTAGCAGGTCTTTTTCTCAAACTTCCCTATAGCTCTATACAGAGAGTTCCTCGTAGCGAGTATGAAATCTTCGAGACCTTTTGGGAGCGTATTGCTTTGAAGGGCCGCCCCGGCGATGAAGGAATCGTACTCGCTCTCGCTGGTTTATACGTCGGCGAGGAGTCTGATCCTCTTCCTCGAGAGAGATGGAGCGAAATTGGTTTGACCGATGACAGTCGTGCACGCCTGGATGCCGCTGGGTGGTTGCGTGCCACTGAACAAGGCGAAATAGAGTTCGCACATGACCGTCTGCTGAATTGGGCTGTTGCGAAAGCGCTTGTTCACCAGTATCAGCGAAGCGATTTGAGCGTGGAAGAACTCGGCGAGATTCTTGCAGGTGGTAGCAAAGAAGACCAGTCACAGTGGCGTCGACTCGGATATGTGCCGATGGATACGATCTGGCTGCTCGGGGAAAACGATCAAAACGCCGAACCGTTGGGCATGATCATCGCACGAATGGAACAAAGCCGGGAGTTCGGAAGCTACGGAGGAGAACTGTACAAGCATCTGCTTCCAACATTGGGTCAGCGTGCGGTTCCAATTCTTCTCTCGCGCTTGAATTCTGTAGTTTCCAGCGGGGCTGGAGATTACCGTGTGAACTTGATCGGCCAGGCCTTTACAAGTTTGGCTCGGCAGGATCATGTCGACTTGGCGCAGGTTATGGTATTGCTGCTTCGATCCAATGTATGGGATCTTCAGAGTGTGGCGATAGAGGTGCTTAAAGTCGCGCCGGATGCACGTTGGCTCGATAGACTCTGGGACATTCACCAACGTTGCGTCGCAATTTTAGAAGACCGATCGAACAGCGTATCGCATGATGGCTACCAATCTACCATGGCCGCCATGCGCGCCGGGGTTGCCCAGAGTCCGGAATGGCTTCGGCTGCGAATACTCTCTGTCGATCCCGGTAAGGAGTCCATCTGCGATCTTGGATATTTGCTAAATACCCTAGAACACCCCGATGCGCTGACTATTTGGAGAGAAACACGGGATCGATTGATTGAAATGATGCCTGCAAGTAAGCCCCGCAGCCTGCTGCATTGCATCGCACGCTTTGGCGATCGGGAAAAGGTGGATTTCATTACTCAGAACCTCACACAAAAGCAGGATTTCGCTAGCGGGGCTGGACTCTATGCGCTCTCCGTTCTTGACCCACGCGCTACAATTGATCGGCTCGAGGAGGTTGGTGAGTCAGGGCGTTACTTATCTCGAAATCAGTGGCTACCAAGCTTGTTGCGCGCTGAGCCGGAATTGACGCTGAATCGTGTGCTCGCGCTAGCTAAGGCGCAGCCGAGAGGCCGTCACATGATTGAAATTCTCTTCGGCGAGAGGCCGGACGAGATCAACGAGGCGATGTTGCGGTTTGTACTACGCTCCCTTGAACATGACTTGCTGGAAGATCTCGATACGATCACCGTCGAGGAACTGAGGTGGCCTGATCGCCCGCTGAGTTTTTTGGGTGCTGTTACGCGCCCGGATCTTCTTACCATCATAATGGCAGAGGCAGGTGGTGAACTGGAGCGAGTAATCACCACTGTCGGTTGCAGCCGACTGCGGTTTAATAGCAGGTCTATGGATCATATTCTTGAGGGCACACGCCGCCTCCTCACCTTGATCGGCGGCGAAGGGCTGACGGTGTTGCTTAGTAAAGAGTTAGAGTCTGAACACTACTGGGTACGCCATAACGGTTTAAATTGGGCTTTTACGCGCCGCGATGATGGAATCATTAAGCGGTTGACAGCTATTGCTCGTCAATCTAATGCGCGTGGTATTGAGGGAAAGCCGAGTGAGGAGTTTAACCACGAATTCTATAAGGCGATACAAGGATTAGGGGCTCTCGGCGCAGATGACGCCCTAGTTAATATTCTTATTGCAAGCGAGGCTAAGAACATACCTGATAATCTCGCTTTGCTTAGATCGTATCGAAATCCGATTGCAACCGAACTCATCGAAAAGGTTAATTTTATTTTGAGTGATGAGGATGCAGCACAAGATGAACTTTACATAGCTCTTATTATTGCTTGGGTAAGCGGTAACGCAACTCTTTTGCCTAGAGTACATAAATTGCTAGCAACGACTGATCCCTCGAGTGATTTGGCAATATATGTCTGTATCGCGCTAAGTGAGCTTGGCGACGTATCAGTGGAATTTGCTCATTTTGCTTTTGATGTAGCTCAAACAAAAGATAATGCGTGGTGGGGTCTCACTGCCCTTACTAACCTTGGTGACCACGGTATTGAACTGCTGACGGAATGGTTACAAAGTTCTAATACCGCCTCACGAGTAGATTATGAGTCATTTGTAATTAATGTTTTGTACGAAAATCCAACAACACGTATGCAGGCTACGGCGGCCGCGGCAGAAGCCTGCCAACACAGCCTTAATTTTGGCGACGCACCTTATAGCATTGCAGCTGAAGCCAGCGACCCAATATTGCGGGAACAAATTCTGGATAAGGCGTTTTCCAAAAACTCTTTATTCATGACAGAGCCACTGCGCGCAATTGAAGGCCTAGCCAAATTTAATATGGCGCGTGCTGTTGATGCAATTGAGTTGGCATTCCAAACCCACCCAAAGATTGAGCGAGAGTTGGCGAGGCTGCTCGTTCGCCTCGCGCCAGATGTAGCAGCCGAGAAGCTGATTAATGCGGCTGTTATGATTGAGCGGGAATCGATTAGAAGTGCCGTCGGACGAGCTCTGCGACAGCTCGACCCTGCAATAATTGCCCCGCTGTTTGCCGAGCGCGTAAAGGGTACAGCTTCCGAGAGAAAGGTCATCGCTGAATTAGCTGCTTGGTTGCCACTTCCTCAAATTAATAACGTTCTCGTTGGGCTTGCTGACCAAGATAGCGCTAGCGAAGTTAGGCATTCGGCACTGCAGGCGCTCGAATACCATCGTAAGGAAGCAGGCCTAAGAGCGCTGCTAGAGGCCTTTAAAACTGCAGGTTTTGACAAGCGGTGGAGTCTTCTAACGGCCATCCTGAATGGTGCTGATGCTCATTTGTTGAAGAGCCGAGATGATCCACTTTGGTTAGGCCACATCCTAACGGACGAACTCCCATTTATATTTGAACACCATGCTAATAATGTGCTGAAGCAAAGAATCCAGCGAGGCAAGTAGTGGCATAACCTAGTCCGCCAACAGTACGTATCGCTTTAAGGCAGCACACTGAAACAAGGTCAACATGGCAAGCAGCTTCAATGAAGAAGACACGTATCTTTTAAGTGGCTGTTCAAATTGATCGCGTAATTAGATCCGTAACGACCGAGTAGGTGATCGATTGTGCTGCAGGGGCAGACAAATAGGAGATTCGCACTCAATAGTAGCCCCGCAGTCGCGGGGCTACTCATTTCTGACTAAGCCAGACGTAGAGGTGGCTCGGCGAGTCCAGCGATGCCGGTCTCGACCACATAGAGCGAGCCCGCTGTTGGCTCTTGGGCCAACTGCTCAGCACTGAATCCCTCTTGCGCGGTGGTGATATACAGCGTTTTTAGATCAGGGCCTGCAAATACCGGGCAGGAGGGTTGGCTGACCGGTAGCTCGACGCGGCCTATTATTTCGCCGTCATGATCCAAACGCACGACCTGCCCAGCTCCCCACAGCGCTAGCCATAGGCAGCCTTCGCTATCCATCACTGCACCATCGGGATTGCCTTGGCTGGAGAAAAAGTCCGCCCAAGGCTGCGGCTCGCCTTGCGGCCAGCCGTCGCTATCCAGTGCCCAGCGCATCACTACACCGGTCACGGTGTCGGTAAACCACGCGAACTCGCCATCTTCGGAGAAGCAGATGGCATTGGGAATCGTCAGGCCTGAACGCAGCCGCGAGAGCTCGCCGCGATGCAGGCGATAAAGGCTGCCAGCGTTTCTTTCGGCGCTTTTACCCATGCTGGATAGCCACAGGCTGCCGTGGCGATCAATGCGCGCGTCATTGCTGCGGGTGATGGGATTATCGGCTTCGAAATCGCACCACTTTTCGATACTGCCGCTGCTGGGGTCGAAGCGGCTTAAACGGTCTTCGCCCACCAGCAACAGGCCACCCTCAGCCAGGGGCGCTGCCAGAGACACCCGATGATCGAGCTGATAGTGGCCGCTTTCCCCGCTTGCGGGGGAGAGCCAGTGCAGCTGTTTTCCAAGAATGTCGCACCAATAAAGGCGCTGATTTTTGGCGTCCCACTGCGGGCCTTCACCCAGTGAGCAGCGGCAATCGACCGCTAACTCGGCCTCCCACGTTGAAACACTCATATCGGTATTCATTATTGTTGGTTCTCCTTATTGTTCTCCCGCTAGCCAGGCATCGACTAGGGCTTGTGCCTGTTGGCCTACCTGGGAAGCGCTTTGGCCGGGTTTGTATAGTGCGCTGCCCAGGCCTGCACCATCGACACCCGCTGCGCGCCATTCGGCGAAGTTATCGACTCCAGCGCCGCCGACGGCATACAAAAGCGTGCCTGCCGGAAGCACGGCGCGTACTGCTTTCATGCCTTCCAATCCTACCTGTACCGCGGGGAATAGTTTAAGTCCGGTGGCGCCTGCATCCAGTGCATCGAAGGCTTCTGAAGGCGTCACAATGCCCGGCCAGCTTGCCATGCCGAGCTTATGTGTTTCTTCAATCACCGCTGGCCGACAGTTGGGAGAAACGATTAAGCGCCCCCCAGCAGCGTGAACTTCACGCACCTGAGCCGGAGTGAGCACCGTACCTGCACCAATGACCGCGCGCTCGCCAAATGCGTCGACCAAGCGGCGAATGCTCTCCAGCGGGTTGGGGGAGTTAAGCGGTACCTCAATCTGGGTGATGCCCGCGGCTAGCACCGCTTCCGCGATATCAACAGCCTCATCAGGCGTTA
Source organism: Halomonas campaniensis (assembly GCF_002211105.1). GTDB lineage: Bacteria > Pseudomonadota > Gammaproteobacteria > Pseudomonadales > Halomonadaceae > Vreelandella > Vreelandella campaniensis_A. The sequence goes on from NZ_JPUA01000026.1 coordinate 25,209, forward strand.
CACCGCGTAAAATTCCAATCAGTGGCTGCGACATAGCAAATCTCCCCATAAATAGTTAGTGGCGTTAAGCCTTGAGCGCACGGTGGGCAAGGCATAGACCTGCCAGCACGGCAGAGTCGCCATCCACATGCTGCGTCTGATAGCCGATCGCATTAAGCGCCAACGCATAGCGCTGACTCAGGGCTTGGTTGCCAATCAGCATGATCGGCTTATCGGTAGGGCACTCACGGCAGGCGCCAGCGAGCTCAAGGCCAATGGCGAGCCCGGAGAGCCTGGCCGCAAGAACGGCTCCACGCGTATCGCCTGCAGGTAGTCGGCCGTCGAGTAAATCTTGCGCGCGCAGGCCGAACAGGCGGCTACTAAAGGTTTCGGGGGCTGTGTAGATCTCACTAACTGCCGAAACAAACGCCTCACGGCAAGCGTGGTCTTGAAGCTCATCGCTACCGATTGAGTGGCGCAAGACCGATTGGTTGGCCAATAATTGGTAAAGCTCGCCGGTTAAGTAGGTCGAAAATCCACTCACAGCACCCGCTTCAAGAGTGGCCCATTTGGCGTGGGTGCCCGGCAAACAGGTGAGGCCCGTAAAGTCAGGTGTGTCAGCGACGAGGCCTGCCAACTGGGTCTCTTCGCCACGCATCACATCAAAGTGGGTTGCAGCACTGCGGGTTTGACTTAATCCGGGCAGCAGATAAACACGCAGCTGGTCGCCTGTAAGCGTTGGCGTTACTGCGCCTTGGCTAAGCTGGTCAAGCCGCGTGGGGATCGGTAAATAGGCGGCTTCCAGCCAGCCCTGACGGGCGCCTGCCATACCGCACACCATCACATCAATTGGCCCGGCAGTAGGCAGCCAATCACCCACCAGCCGCTCCAGCTCGGCTTCGTACTCATCGGCTTTGAGCGTCAGCATGCCCTTGTCGCTACTGGCTTGGGCAATCACCTGGTCGTGTTGATCCAGCCCCCAGGCACGCAGATTGCTGGAGCCCCAATCCACGGCAATCCAGGTTAATTGATCTGTAATTCCTGGTGTTTCATTCATCCCGGTTGATCCCATGGCTTACCACTCCGCAATAGAGCCGTCTTCATGAGTCCAGACCGGGTTGCGCCAGCGGTGGCCCACCTTCGCTCGCTCCTCAACGAACTCTTCGTTGATCTCTACACCAAGGCCTGGGCCCTGGGGAATGGCGCAGAAACCGTCTTCAATGGCGAGGGCGGATTTATCGACCAGGTAGTCGAGTACGTCGTTACCCTGGTTATAGTGAATACCCATGCTCTGCTCTTGGATAAAGGCGTTATGGCTGATCGCATCCAGCTGTAGAGAGGCGGCCAGGGTCAGCGGGCCGAGCGGGCAGTGGGGCGCCAGGGCGACATCGTAGGCGGAGGCCAGGGAGGCGATTTTGAGGCCCTCGCTGATGCCGCCGCAGTGGGAAATATCCGGCTGGATAATGTCGATCATGCCATCTGCCAGCAGGTCGCGGAACTGAAAGCGCGTGTGTAAACGCTCGCCGGTGGCTAACGGGTAGCCAAGCCCACCAGCAATATCTTTCAAGCAGGGCAGATGCTCCGGGGCAACCGGTTCTTCAACGAACATGGGGTGGAAAGGTTCTAGCTCGCGCAGCAGTGCTTTGGCCATGGGGCGGTGCACGCGGCCGTGGAAGTCGATGCCGATGCCTACATCTGGCCCAACGGCGTTGCGGGCTTCTGCCACCCGGGCAACGGCTTCATCGACCTTGCGGTGGGAGTCGACGATTTGCATCTCGGGGGTGCCGTTCATTTTAAAAGCGGTGAAGCCTTTTTCGACCAGCGCTTTAGCCCCAGCGCCTACGTCGCTAGGGCGGTCGCCCCCCGTCCAGGCGTACATGCGCATTTTGTCGCGAACGGCGCCGCCTAACAGCTGATGAACAGGCACACCCAGGTCGCGGCCTTTAAGATCCCACAGCGCCTGGTCAATCCCGGCAATGGCGCTCATCAGGATCGGCCCACCGCGATAAAAACCGGCGCGGTACATGATGTTCCATAGATGCTCGATGCGGTGCGGATCCTGGCCGATCAAGTAGTCGGAAAGCTCGTGCACGGCGGCTTCAACGGTGGCCGCGCGGCCTTCAATCACCGGTTCACCCCAGCCGTAGCAGCCTTCGTCGGTTTCGATTTTGAGAAACAGCCAGCGCGGAGGAACTTGCCAGGTCTTGAGTTTGGTGATTTTCATTAGATCAGATCCTTATTAATTGACGATGCCAAGATCGATGGCGGTGCGGCGCAGTACTTCTCTCGCAGCACTCTCTGCGCTGCTGGTATCACGGTTGCGTATGGCGTCAAGCACCTGACGGTGGCGTGCAAGGCTGTCGTCTAGCGTATCGGTGCGGTGTTGTGAACGGTGTATCAGCGCCATGATTGAAGGGCGCAGCAGATACCCCATTTGCCGCCAGACTAAATTGTGGCTGGCCCGGTAGGTGGCGTCATGAAAGGCGACGTCGTACTCGGCATGCTCAGCACGCGCTTTAACGCTGCCTGCACTGCTCTCCATGCCTGCAAAGGCGCTCTCCAGCCGTTCTATATCTTCAGCCTGGGCGGCCTGGGCAGCGAGTCCAGCAACCACCGGTTCAGCAGAAAAACGAAAGGCGTAGATGGCTCTTACCAGCTGCGGGTCGAGGTTGACCAGCCCGGTCATCCATTCACTCATCAGAGGGTCGAGTAAATGCCAATCACCCATCTCGCGCACTCGCGTGCCCCGGCCCGCGGTGCGCTCTAATAAACCCGCAGCGGTGAGGCTAGTGAGGGCGTTACGCACCTGGTTTCGGCTAACGGCAAAGTGTTTACCGATATCCAGCTCACGGGGAAAAACATCGCCTGGCTGCCAGTGGCCTGCCAGCAGTGCCTGGGCGAGTAGGCGCGCTAACTGTTCAGCGCCACCCTGATGGGACGGCAGAGTGTCCAGCGTCATTGGTTGTCTCTTATTATGTGTTCTATGACCGCTAGTCTAGTAAATGTCTGACATTTCCACAAGCGAACTGCTTTAGACAAAAGTCCGAGTTTAATTTGATGTCTAGTCGCCTCAAGTCAGGTACAAAAAAGGCACGCCTGGGTCAGGCGTGCCTTATGGTAATAGCTTATAGGGCGACTTATTTAGCCAATATCCGCGCGCGTTGGCAGTGCGGCGTATGCGCCTGGTCGAGTAACAGCATGGGCGCCGCAGCGGCAGGCGGTAGCCACTGCACGATGTAGAAAATCGACATCGCTCTGCCAGTTTTCACCGATGCCGTGGGTCGAGAGCTCTGCCAGCAGCCCGCCAATAAAGGCATCGCCCCCTGCTGTAGTATCGATCGCTTCCACTTTGGGCGGCGCAATGCGCTGGTCGATACCGATGCCTTTGAGCACCACGTCGTTTGGGCCATCGGTTACCAAAATTACTTTTACCCCTGCCGCAAGCCGTTCTGATAGCCACGACTCTGCAGGGTGATCGGCACGCAGGTAGTCGAGTTCTTCCTGGGAGAGCTTGAGCAGCTCAGCGCCGTCTAGCAGCTGTGTGACTAAGCTGGCATCGGCTTCGACGCCGGGCCATAGGTTGTGGCGTAGGTTGGCATCGACGCTTACCAGGCAGCCTGCGCGCTTGGCCATGGTGGCCATTGCCAGGGTGACGTCGGCGATCTCTGGGTCGGTTAGGCTGTTACTGCACAAGTGCAGAATGGCCGGGTTCTCGAAGACGCCATGAGGTAAATGTTCAAGGCGATAGAGCAGGTCAGCGGCGGGTGGACGATAGAAATCAAAGGTGCGTTCGCCCACGTCATCCCGGGAGACGAACGCCAGTGCCGTGCGGGCTGCTTGGGTAAAAACCACGCCGCTGGTGTCTACGCCGTGGCTGTTGAGCTCACGTACCAAAAAATGCCCAAAGGTATCGTCGCCCACCATACCTAAAAACTGGCTAGGCACACCCAGGCGGGCGCAGGCGACCGCCACGTTAGCAGGAGCGCCACCAGCGTAGGGCGTAAAGGTTTCCTGGGCATCAGTGGCGGTTCCTAAACGGCTGGAGAGCATATCGACCAGCGCTTCCCCAAAAGCGATAACGGGTGTCATCTGTGGCTCCTTATTGAATTGTTTTAAAGCGGACAGTTTATGCCACGCAGTGGCCGCGGGCGGCTTCAAGAAGTTCGTACCACACTTCGCGAGGCAGGCTGGCGGGGCCATTAAGCATCGTGTCGATTCGCTCAGGTTTAACGCTGCCGATCACCGGCATCGGTGAATGAGGAAGCGTACGCAGCCATGCCAATGCTAGCGCACTGGAAGTGCTATTAAGCTCAGCGGCCCATTTATCTAGGCATTCGCCGACAGCACCCTGCATCAACGTCCCACCTGCCAGCGGCGACCACGCCATGGGGGCGTGCCCATCGGCGCATAGATCATCAAAGCTGCCATCAAACAGCGGTGTGGTATGGGCAATCGAGAGCTCGATCTGATTGGCACTTAAGCGATGATGCATAGCGCCTTGCAAGCGCCGCCACTGGCTGGGCAGGTGGTTGGAAACGCCTGCAGCGCCAATTTTGCCCGCCTCAATGGCGTTGTCCAGCGCTCGGCCGGTGGCTTCCGCATTCATCAGCAAATCGGGGCGGTGAATCAGAAAGTGATCAAGGCGCTCGACACTCAACCGCTCAAGGGAGGCGTCAATGGCGCTATTAAGATAAGCAGGGCTGGCGTTGTAGTGCTTTACCTTGCCCGAAGCGGGGGCAGGGTTGTCGTTGGCAATGCTCGCCTTGGTGACGACATTGACCCGCTGAGCAAGCGCCGGGCGCGCCTGCAGGGCGGCACCGAACAGCGCTTCCCCTTCGCCGCTGCCATAGATATCGGCATGGTCAAACCAGTGAAGGCCTTGCTCCAGGCGTGCTTCTATCCACTGCGCCAACTGTTCTGGGTCGTGCATAGCGGGTGTTTCGTGCAGGCGCATCATGCCGAGCAGAAACGGCACATCAAAGGCGGCGACGGACATGGTTTCTTTCCTATTGATATTGTTAGAAAACTTCTTCGTTGTGCAGTGCTTCGGCGGCGCCCAGCAGCCCCGTCCAGGGTGCGGTCACCACCCATATAGGAATATCCGCGTTATAAGCGCCCATACGGCCTTTATTGACAAAGGCGGCGCGCAGTTCGCTTTTCGGCAGCCACTCCAGCAAGCGGGGGAGAATACCGCCGCATAGATAAACGCCGCCCCTTGCGCCCATGGTTAACGTAGCGTCGCCGCATACATCGCCAAGAATTTTGAGAAAGCGCAGCAGGGCAGCCGTTGCCAGGCTATCGCCTTGATTGGCCGCTGTGGTCACCTCTGCGGGAGTGGAGAAGCGTGGTTCAACGCCCTCAAGGCGGCAGTGCGCCTGATAAAGCTCCAGTAAGCCCTGGCCGCACAGAATGCGCTCTACGCTGACCCGTTTATGATGCTGGAGAAATACATTCAGCAGTGCCACCTCGGTGCTATCCGTGGGGGCAAAGGTGACATGGCCGCCTTCGGTGGGCAGTGGGATCCAGGCGTGTTGCCCAGGAAATACCCCGGCAACGCCCAGACCAGTGCCTGGGCCGATGATTAAGCGTGTGGAGTGGGCCTGGGTTTGCCCCGGCTGAACCTCGACCAAATCACTGGCTGCCACATGGGGAACGCCCAGCGCCTGGGCGGTAAAGTCGTTGATGACTTTAAACAGCGAAAGATTCAGCGCCTGCTGAACCTCGCGCTTTAAAAAATCCCAGTGATTATTGGTCATTTTGACCCGCTCGTTATGAACGGGGCAGGCAAAGGCCAAGCAGGCTTCTTGAGGGGCGTTTTCACCCGTCGCGCCGACACGGCTTAAGTAGTCTTGAACCGCTTCCACCACGCCGGGGTAATCGGCGCAGGGCAAATTCAAAATATCGTGAGGAGTTACTTCACCGGGAGAAACCAGCGCCAAGCGGGCGTTGGTTCCCCCGATATCGCCGATAAGTGCCGGTCGCATCAGGCATCCTCTTGTGAGATTTGCCCCTGCTGACGGGCAAGGTCATCGGCTTCAAAACCACCAAATACGCCTGCCCCTTCTTCGCCGCGCATGGCCAAGTGGCGGAAGCCGCCAAATAGCTCGCGACCCAAGCCCACGTGGTAGTGATCCAGGTTGCCGATGGCCAGTTGCCGCTCAGCCCAGGTGGCGGGATCGACTTTGGCTTCCAGCGTACCTGCGTTGGCGTCCAGACGGACAATGTCACCATCACGTAGCTTAGCCAACGGGCCGCCATCCAAGGCTTCAGGGCTCATGTGAATGGACGCGGGCACTTTGCCGGAAGCACCCGACATCCGCCCATCGGTGACCAGTGCTACCTTAAAGCCGCGGTCTTGTAGCACGCCCAGGAACGGCGTTAGTTTGTGTAGCTCCGGCATGCCATTAGCTTTGGGCCCCTGGAAGCGTACGACCACGATGACATCGCGATCCAAATCTCCAGACTCAAAAGCCGCTTTCATTTCATTTTGATCTTCGAAGATTTTTACTGGCGCTTCAACAATGCGATGCTCTTCGGCGACGGCGGAGATTTTAATCACACCGCGTCCCAGGTTGCCTTTCATCACCGTTAAACCACCCGTTGCCGCGAAGGGCTTAGCGACGGGGCGAAGAACATCTTCATCAAGACTTTTTTCAGGGCCTTCATGCCAGACGACTTTGCCATCTTCCAGGAACGGCTCCTGGGTGTAAGCGGTCAGGTCGGTGCCGAAAACAGTAGGGATATCGCCGTGTAACAAGCCTGCGCCCAGCAGCTCGCGGAACAGGTAGCTCATGCCGCCCGCCGCCTGGAAGTGGTTAATATCCGCCTGGCCGTTAGGGTAAACCTGCATCAGGCTGGGCGTCACCGCCGAAAGGTCGGTGAAGTCATCCCAGTTCAGGGTAATGCCCGCAGCGGCGGCCATGGCGATCAGGTGCATGGTGTGGTTAGTTGAACCACCGGAAGCCAGCAAGCCAACCACAGCGTTAACAATCGCGCGCTCATCAATCTGTTTAAAGAACGGGCGATAGTCGCCGCCGGGTTCGGTGTTGCGGATGGCCTGCTCGGTGGCGTAGCGGGTCAGTGCCTCGCGCATCTCGGTGCCGGGGTTTACAAACGAGGTGCCGGGCAGGTGCAGACCCATCACCTCCATCATTAGCTGGTTGGAGTTGGCGGTGCCGTAAAAGGTGCAGGTGCCAGGGCTGTGGTAAGACTCCGACTCGGCTTCTAGCAGCTCGGCGCGGCCTACTTTGCCTTCCGCGTAGAGTTGGCGGATGCGCGCCTTCTCTTTATTTGGCAAGCCGCTGGGCATAGGGCCCGCGGGGACAAACATGGCGGGCAGGTGACCAAAGCGTGCGGCAGCGATGAATAGGCCTGGAATAATCTTGTCGCATACACCCAGATAAAGAGCAGCATCAAACATATTGTGCGAGAGGCCAACGGCCGCAGACATGGCGATCACATCGCGAGAAAACAGAGATAGCTCCATCCCCGGCTGGCCTTGCGTCACACCGTCACACATGGCGGGCACTCCACCGGCAAACTGGGCGGTGGAGCCCATGGCACTGGCGGCGGCTTTAATCGTTTCCGGGAATGTTTCAAACGGCTGGTGCGCTGAGAGCATATCGTTGTAAGACGATATAATCCCCAAGTTGGCGCTGTTCATCAGCTTGAGTTCGTTCTTATCACGCGGGTTACAGGCGGCGAACCCGTGGGCCAGATTACCGCAGCTTAGCTCAGCACGGTGCACGCCACGCTTGTGCTGGTCAGCCATGCGCCGCTCGTAGAGGGCGCGACGCTCAGCAGAACGCTCACGAATGCGCTGGGTAACCTCAGCAACGGTGGGATTTAACGTAGCAGGTGTTGAGCTCGGCATAGGGACCTCTGCATGATAGAGACGGTGGGTAAAGATTGTAGTTATTTTACATTTTTTGGTGTCGATTTAAGAGACTTTACGGCAATAAAAACCATATTTGTAGTTTTATTACCCGAATGTAGGGTGGCGATGGCGCCACGCTCACAACCTCAAGAAAGCCATAAGCCCTAACAGGGTGGAAGACCTGTTGAGGAAATAGCAAGTATAGCACCCAGGCTTTTGCTACCATTTTGCGCCTTGCCTTTGAATGTTTGATGACCCCTAGTGAGCCGGAGCCTGCATGCACGCCATTGTTGACCAGATTCAGTCCGTTGATCTCAATGCCGGTGAAGAGACGCGTCGCTATTTGGACACGCTGACCAAGCCGCCCGAGAGCTTGGGTGCCCTGGAAGAGTTGGCGATACAGCTGAGTGCCATCACCGGTGAGCTCAAGCCCCGCGTCACGCCGCCAGCGGTGGTCGTGTTTGCCGCCGATCATGGCGTTGCCGCCGAGGGGGTCTCCGCCTTTCCCCAAGAAGTGACCGCCCAGATGGTGGCTAATTTTGCCAGCGGCGGGGCGGCGATTAATGTTTTTGCCCGGCAAATAGGCGCTCAAGTCGAGATTGTGGATGTGGGCGTCGCGGCCCCCTTAACCATGCAGGGTGTCACCTCTGCGAAGGTACGCCACGGCACCGCCAATATGGTGGTAGAGGATGCGATGCAGTTTGAGCAAGCCTTAGCCGCGATTGACGTAGGCGTGGCGGCCGTTGAGCGCGCCAAAAGTGCTGGAGCAAGATGCCTTATCGTGGGCGAAATGGGCATTGCCAACACCACGGCCAGCAGCGCAATGCTGGCAGTACTGACGGTTGAGCCGGTCGCAAACGTGGTGGGGGCGGGGACGGGGATTGCTCCGCAGCAGCAGGCGCACAAAGTCGCAGTGATTGAACGTGCCATTAGTGCTCGTCAAGCCAACCCAGAGGCGCCATTGGAAGTGCTTGCCAAGTTAGGTGGCCTGGAAATTGCGGCGATGACTGGGGCTTACCTGGCCGCAGCGGCGCATCGACTGCCTGCGATTGTGGATGGCTTTATTGCCACCGTGGCGGCGCTGACTGCTTGCCGTCTTTGCCCCGCTGTACGCGGCTACCTGATTTTCGGCCACCGTTCACAGGAGCCTGGTCACGACATCGCCTTAAAGGCGTTAGAGGCCAAGCCACTGCTCGATATGAGCATGCGGCTGGGTGAGGGGAGTGGTGCCGCGCTGGCCTATCCATTACTGCAAGCAGCCACCGCGATGATGCGTGAAATGGCTACCTTTACCGGTGCCGGTGTTAGCGATAAGGCGAAATCATGATCCCAGGCGTCACACTTGGCGGAATTACCCTGATTGTTCTGGCCATTGTGATTGATTTAGTGGTTGGCGACCCGCGTTCGTTGCCCCACCCAGTGGTGCTGGTCGGGCGCTTTATCAGTGCTTTTGAGCGGCTGTGGAATCGTGGCACCGCGCAGCAGCGCAGAGTTAGTGGCTTTCTGCTAACCACTATTGTCGTCGGCGGCGTATGGGCTATTAGCTGGCTAGCGCTGGCACTGCTGGAACGCTTGCAACCAGGGTTAGCGCTGATCGCCGAGCTTTGGTTGCTCTCAACTACGCTAGCGATCAAAGGCCTGGGCGATGCGGCTAGCGCCGTGATCAAACCGCTTACTCAAGGCGATTTGCCCGCCGCCCGCAAGGCGCTGGGGATGATTGTTGGCCGCGATACGCAAACCTTGGGTGAGGCGGAGATTACCCGGGGCACGGTGGAAACTGTGGCGGAAAACACCGTTGACGGCATCACCGCGCCGCTGTTTTTCGCACTAATCGGCGGAGCGCCGCTGGCGCTGGCGTACAAGGCGGTGAATACCCTGGATTCAATGGTAGGTTACAAAAATCAGCGCTATGCCGACTTTGGCTTTGCCTCCGCGAAGCTGGACGACGTGGCCAACTGGATACCCGCACGCGTAACCGCGCTATGCTTGTGGCTCGCTGGCCTGCTACTGGATGTTTCAGGCGTTTTGAACCTGCGCTGGAAAGGCGCACTGAGCTGCACCTGCCGCGATGCGCCGCGTCATCCAAGCCCCAACGCTGGCTGGCCGGAGGCCATGGTGGCAAGGCTGCTCGGCGTTCAATTGGGTGGCACCAATGTCTATCAAGGTGTGGTGTCGCAGCGCGCGACCCTAGGCGAGCCGCTTGAAGTGCTGCAGGTCACGCATATCACGGCCACGGTGCGCTTAATGCACGGTGCCTGGATACTGTTTACGGTGCTTTCAGTGGTGGTCATAGCGAGCATATTATTCATATTTAAGGGGCTACTATGAGTCAGCCTATGTGGCCCAGCTCTCCATGGCCGAGCTCTCCATGGCCCAGTCACGGCGGCCAAGCCGAGGCGCTATTAGCGCACTTCGGTTTGCCCGCCGATCACCGTCTGGACGATTTTAGCGCCAACCTCAATCCTTTGGGGCCTCCGGCCTGGGTGAGCGATTGGTTGACTAAGCAACTGACAGGTCTTGAACGCTACCCCGCGCCGGATTACGCCGCTGCACGTCAGGCCATCGCCGCCCACCACCAGCTTCAGCCTGAACAAGTGCTGCTGACCAACGGCGGCGCTGAGGCGATTTTCCTGGCTGCCGCGCTGCATGCAGGGAAGCGGGCGGCGATTATTACCCCAAGCTTTGGCGAGTATGCCCGTGCCTGTCGTGCTCATCGGCTCTCCATCACTGAGATCGCACTGCCCGCGCCGCACTTTACGCTGGATATTGATTCGCTGTTGGCAGGGCTTAACGGCATTGAGGTGCTGTTTTTATGCCGCCCCAATAATCCTACCGCTACGCTAATTGATATGTCCGCAATGGAAACTCTGTTAGATCACAGCGCAGCCATTGGCTGCCATGTGGTCGTCGATGAGGCCTTTATCGACATGGTAGGCGAGGCGCCCCAGCAGGCCTCTATGGCTCCGCTGTTGGCGCGCTATTCGCACCTGACGCTGCTGCACTCCATGACCAAGTTTTATACCCTGCCAGGGCTGCGGCTGGGCTATATGCTGGCGGAGGCGGCAACGATCAAGGCCGCAGAGACTTGCCAGCCAGCCTGGAGTGTTAATCACTTGGCGGCTGAGCTAGTGGCGCCGTTGCTGACGGATGATGCCTTTGCCCGGCGCACCCAGCGGTGGTTGGCCAGCGAACGGCCGCGTGTGGCGCAAGCGCTTACCGAGTTGGGCTTGGACGTTGTGCCCAGCCAGGCGTGTTTTTTTCTGATCCGCCCCAGTGCTGCGCAGGAAATCACCACGGATGCGCTATTTGAGCAGCTACTGCGCCAGGGCATTTTAGTGCGTCATAGTCACAATTTTGCCGGGCTTAATGGCGAATGGCTGAGAGTGGCGCTGCGTGACGAACCTGCCAACCGACGGCTAGTTAATGTGCTGAAAAAGGTACTGCATGATTGTCTTCGTTAGCGGCGGCGCACGCTCCGGCAAAAGTGATATTGCCGAACAGCAAGTAGTGGAGGCGGCGGGTAGTTCACCCTGTTACTACTTAGCGACCGCAGCCGTATACGACGCAGAGATGGCTGAGCGAGTGGCACTACACCAGCAAGCTAGGAGCGGTCACGGGCAAGCCATTCGATGGGTAACGCTAGAGGCGCCTGTGGATATAGATCAAGCGCTGGCCGAGGTGCCCGATGGCAGCGCGGTGTTGCTGGACTGCTTAACGCTATGGGCCAGCCAAGTGCTGTATGGCAGTGAACTTAGCGATGACGAGGGCATGTTGCTGTTGATAAGGATGTTATCGGATGCTCGCACGCGCAGCATTTATCTAGTGGTTGTCTCTAACGATATTAACGAAGCGCTGCCGCCCACTGATACGCAAACCTGGCGCTACCTGGCGTTTCTTCAGCGTGCTCACCGCTCGCTAGCGGCAGAAGCGGACTCGGTGCTAGAAGTGGTCGCAGGCTGCGCCATCGAATGGAAAAACCACGGGAAGCTGCTGTGAAAAATGCTCTGTTCGGTCTCCTGCTGGCGCTGCAGTTTCTGACCCGGATCCCAATCCCAATAGCCGTTCCCTGGACGCCCGATACCCGCCGCTGGGCGGTGCGCGCCTACCCCTTGGTGGGCCTGTTGATAGGCGGCGTGCTGGTACTGCTAGCGTTTGTGATGCACGACGCCCCCGCGCCGATCACCGCGCTGGCGATATTAAGTGTGTGGGTGGTGCTTTCCGGTGGGCTGCATTTGGATGGCGTCATGGATATCGCCGATGCGCTGGGCAGCAATCAGCCGCTGGCGCGCCGCTGGGAGATTATGAAAGACCCACAAATCGGCAGTTTTGGAATGCTGGCGCTACTGTTTCTGCTCGCCTGGAAGGGCGTGCTGCTGTGGGCATTGCTCACTTATCAAGCGCCGCTCTGGTGGCTGCTGGTGGTGCCCGCGCTAGGGCGCTGGGCGGGCGTTGCCTTGCTAGTTTTGACCCCCTGCGCCCAGCCGAAAGGCTTGGCTTGGAGTTGGCAACAGTCGCTTAGCGGCCAGGACGTGGCGCTCGCGCTATTGCCATTGGCGTTGATCGCACTGTTAGCCCCGCCAGTCGTATTGATAGGGCTAACGGTCATGGTTTTTGTGGTACTTATGCGCTGGTTTATGTTGCGACTGTTTAACGGCATCAACGGCGATATGGTAGGCGCCACCATTGAAGGAGGGGAGCTTTGGTTATTGATCTTAGTGTGGAGCTGGTGGCAGTTCGCCACGGTATCACCGCTTGGAATTTAGAGCGTCGCTATCAGGGCCAGCAAGATATTCCACTGCTGTTTCCCGATGCCGAAGCAGGGTTGCTGGCGCTGCGTGAGGCACTAGCGGATGAGCGTTTTGATGCTATTTACTCCAGCGATCTTAACCGCTGCCAGCAAACGCTAAAGTGGGCGGAAGTCGCCAAACCAGGCGTGCCCCTTACGCTTGAACCTCGCCTGCGCGAGCTCGATTTTGGCGAGTACGAAGGCAAGGTTTACGACGAGCTAAAGGATTTACCCCATTACCGCGCCTGGATTGACAGCGTGGGCGAGCTGCAAATCCCTGGTGGCGAATCGGCTGCACAGTTACGCGAGCGCTTGGATGCTTGGCTACACGATGTTGCGACTAATGCCCAAGCGGGTGACCATAAAAAGGTACTGACAGTGACCCACGGCGGCGTGATTCGCGAGCTGCGCCGTCGTTTTGAAACCATTCACTTCTGGGATGGCTCAGTGAGTCAGGCCCAAGGCAGGCGCTGGAAACTCTCTTATTACACCGATGCGAATGGACAAGGAGAATGGCAATGCAGCTCTTCATCGGCGGTGCCTGCGCTGGCAAACGCGACGCCGTAGCGGCGCGGTTTCCTGGTGCTGTATGGTACCGACTCACGCTGTCTCAGCGGCTGGCTGAGTGTCAGCAAGCGCTGGTTGCCGACACGCCGCTGGTGATAACCGGCGTGTTTGAGTGGCTCGAAGCTGCATTAGCAAACGCGGAAAACGCCCCCCTCCGCGAGCAGTGGCAGGTCGATATGACACAGCTCAGTCAGCGGGCTGACGAGCTAAACGCAGCGTTAATTATCATCGCTACCGAAGTAGGCCGCGGCATTGTGCCCATGCAGCCCGAGCAGCGTCGCCTGCGTGATCTAAATGGCTGGTTCGTTCAAGATGCCACTGCTCGGGGTGATCAAGTGTGTTATGTGCGCCACGGGTTAGTGGTGGCACTTAAGTAGCTCGGTAAGTCCTATGCTGGGCGCGTTTTGCGCCGCACTTCAATTGACCACCCTCCAACAAGTTGCTAGCTTACGCCCACTCTCAGGTGCTGGCGGTGATCAAGCCGCTAGTGAAACGGGAAGTTGGTGAACGCCTTGCGTGATTCCAACGCTGCCCCCGCAACGGTAATCGAGATAAGAACGGCTAAGACGCCACTGTGCTCAAGCACGGGAAGGTGGTCGTTCGGAAAGGTGCATTGTTAGATGCTGCCTTTCGCTCGTCAGCCCGGAGACCGGCCCGAGAGTAACGGTTCAACCTGAACCGATACATGCCGAGGCGCGGTGGGTGCTCTCAGGGCGATTAACGGTGGCACAGCGCAATTATGCAGCGCGACCGTGATTTCCTTGTTTTGTCCTGCGCTCGGTCAAAAAAATACGCCGTGCGGGTGAGCACGACGAGCAAGGGATCTCTCCATGAACTACCGTTTCCGCACCACCGCCCAACGGGCGGCGTTGAGTATGGCTGCTTTACCACTCGCCATCCCCTTTTCCGCCCAGGCCCAATACGCCGAAGCGACGACTGAGTTAGCAGGGCTTGATCCTGTTGTGGTTACCGCGACGTTAGCGCCGCGCACTGCCAACGAGAGCCTTTCATCGGTTAGCGTGCTGGACGAAGCCACTTTTCGCCGCCAAGACCCCACCAGCTTGAGTGATCTTCTGCGCGGCCAGCCAGGCGTTGATATCACCAGCAACGGCAGCTTTGGTAAAAACAGCAGCGTTTATCTACGCGGTGCGCCCAGCGATGCTTCCGTGCTGATGATCGATGGTATTCGGCTGCGATCTGCCACGGCAGGCGGCGCCGCTTTTCAGTACCTAGACCCACGCATGTTTGATCGTGCAGAAATCGTGCGCGGCCCCCGTGGTAGCCTTTACGGTGCGGATGCGGTCGGCGGTGTCATTCAGCTGTTTACCCCTGAGGGTGATGAGGAGGGGCCGCAACCAAGCATTTCAGTGGGCGGCGGTTCCTTCAATACCCAGCGGCTAAGTGCTGGATTGAGTGGGCGTGAGGGTGGAACCCGCTACAGCTTTGCAGCGAGCCACCTCAATACCGATGGTCAGCCTATTCGTCGCGGCGGTGAAGACAAAGGCCACGACAATACCTCGGCGCTTGCCCGCGTGGCGCATACTTTTGAGAGTGGCGCTGAAGTTGGCGTACTGGCACTGCGTGCCCGCGGTAACAACGAATACGACGGTGGTGAGAATGACTTCGTCCAGCAGGTGGCAGGCATCTACGCCGAGGTGCCGGTCACCGATACCTGGCAGAGTCGCCTGACCCTTAGCGAAGCCCGTGATGAGCTAGATACGATTGATAATTTCGGCGCCTCCGTCATTGATACCCGCACCCAAACCGCCCGCTGGCAGAATAATCTTCAGTTTGGGGCCCATGAGTTGATTGCTGGCGCTGAAATCAGCGAAGATCGCGTTTCAAGCACCAACGACTTTGACGTCACCAGCCGCGATAACACCGCCGTGTTTACCCAAGGCCTGCTCGATTTCTCGCCGTTTGCCATTCAGGCCAGCCTGCGTTACGACGACAATGAAGCCTATGGCGATGAAGTCACCGGCAGTCTGGCGCTGGGCTACGATCTGGATGATTACCATACGCTGCGTGCCAGTGTAGGCACCGCGTTTAAAGCGCCGAGCTTTAATGACCTCTATTGGCCGGATTCGGGTAATCCTGATCTCAATCCAGAAAAGTC
The DNA here is from genome assembly GCF_002211105.1 of Halomonas campaniensis. Classification (GTDB taxonomy): domain Bacteria; phylum Pseudomonadota; class Gammaproteobacteria; order Pseudomonadales; family Halomonadaceae; genus Vreelandella; species Vreelandella campaniensis_A. The sequence goes on from NZ_JPUA01000026.1 coordinate 40,533, forward strand.
TGAAACTGTCGAGGTGGGTGTTCGAGGCCAATACAACCAATGGTTCTGGGACTTGGCCGCCTTTCAAAACGACTATGACGACATGATTGCCTGGGCGCCAACGTCGAGTGGCTTATGGGCGCCGCAAAACGTTAACAGCGCGCGTATACGTGGGGCTGAGCTGTCAAGCGGCGTAGAGGTCAATGACTGGACACTCCAAGCTGCCTTCACCTACCTGGATCCGGAAGACCGGGCAACCGGTAATCGACTAGCCCGCCGGGCTACCCAAAGCGTGCGCTTGGATGCAGATCGTGAGCTTGGCGATTGGTCATTTGGGGGCTCGTTAGTGGCACAGAGTTACCGCTATGATAATGCCGCCAACACCCAGCGGTTAGGGGGCTATGGGCTGGTTAATCTGCGTGCAGGCTGGCAGTTTGCGCCACTCTGGAGCGCCCGTGTTACGCTAGAAAATGCTTTTGATAAAGAGTATTCAACGACCCGTGACTATATTAACGCTGGCCGAGCAGGATTTTTGAGTGTTCATTTTGGTCAATAAAAGCAGCTACTTAGTACGTGGGGCCTTAGGCCTCGCGCTGCTGCTACTGTCGTCGATATCCCACGCCCATGACCACTCGCGCTGCGTAGTGGATGATCGTGACCGTGAGGTTTGCCTCTACAACGCTGCTCAGCGTATTGCCACGCTGTCGCCAGGTGCGACCGAATTGACCTTTGCTGCAGGTGCAGGGGATCAAGTGGTCGCCGTTGTTTCCTACAGCGACTACCCGCCGGAAGCCAAGCAGATAACGTCAGTGGGTAGCCACACCCGGATTGATTTAGAGGCCTTAGTGGGGCTGGCGCCGGATTTAGTCATTGGCTGGGTAACCGGTAACCCCGCCGAACAGCTTGAAACCCTCGAAGCCTTGGGCATGCCGGTGTTCTATATCGAACCCCGCGATGTAGAAGGCGTGGCCAGTGCCATTGAGCGTTTGGCACGGCTGGCGGGCACAGAAGCCGCCGGCCAGGCAGTGGCCGCCAATTTTCGGCAGACCATGGGTGAAATTGATGCGCGCTATGCTGATCGAGAGCCGGTGGCTACGTTCTATCAGGTCTGGGATGAGCCGTTAATGAGCGTCAATGACCAGCACCTGATCGGCCAAGTGGTCGAGATGTGCGGTGGCGAGAATGTGTTTGGCGAGCAGGCGCGGCTGGTGCCACGCATCGATGATGAAGCCGTGCTGGCGACGAATCCTAAGGCGATTGTGGCCGGGGGCATGGGGGAAGAGAACCGACACTGGCTGACCCACTGGGAGCAGTACCCCAACCTGACGGCGGTGGCAGAAGATAACCTCTTCTTTGTGCCGCCATCGCTGATCCAACGGCCAACGCCGCGCCTGATGGAGGGTGCGCAGTTACTCTGTGAGAAGCTCGACATCGCCCGTCAAAAACGCGAGCGTCGCTAATGCTAGCGCGGCTGGGGCTTCCGCTTGGCGTGTTGTTGCTAGCAGCACTGGCTTCGCTACTGATTGCCCTTGGTGTTGGCAGCGCACAGATTCCGCCAGCGCAAATTTGGGATGTGGCGCTTAGTCATATAGGGCAGGGCTCAGGTGACACTCTGGCGTGGACGATGGTGATGGAGTTACGCCTACCCAGGGCGCTCTCGGCGTTTGCCGTGGGCGGTTTGTTGGCGGTAGCCGGGGCGTTAATGCAAGTCTTACTACGCAATCCCCTTGCGGATCCGTATGTACTTGGTCTTTCCGGCGGAGCCTCGATTGGTGCACTGGCAGCCATGTTAGGCGGGTTAGGCGGACTGGCGATTTCAGGTTCGGCGTTTGGCGGCGCGCTATTTTCGACGTTTTTAGTCTTCGGTTTGGCCCACGGCAGCGGCGGCTGGACGCCTTCGCGCTTGCTGCTAACGGGCGTGGTGGTAGCAGCAGGGTGGGGGGCAGTGATTACCCTAATGCTGGCGATGAGCCCCGCCGAACGCCTGCCGGGCATGCTCTACTGGTTGATGGGCGACCTCTCCTACGCGCGTACCCCTTGGCCGCCGCTGCTATTGTTGTTGGCTACCTGCGTGGTACTGATTCCGCTTGGGCGTAGCCTGAATGTGCTGGCCCGTGGCCCTCAGCAGGCCGCCGCGCTGGGCGTTGCGGTCAGGCCACTTGAGTGGTGTATCTATATTGCCGCCAGCCTACTCACCGCAGCGGCAGTGACCACCGCAGGCAGCATTGGCTTTGTCGGTTTAGTGGTGCCCCACATGCTGCGGCTGCTGTTAGGCAATGACCAGCGGCTGATCTTGCCTGCCTGTGCGTTGGCGGGGGGCACGCTGTTAGTGTTGGCCGATACACTAGCTCGCACCATGATCGCCCCGGAACAGCTTCCCGTTGGCGTGATCACTGCGCTGTTGGGCGTGCCCACCTTCCTGTTTCTGCTCTACCGGAGCCGTTGATGAGCGTATTGGCTACCCGAGACCTCATCATCGACGTGCCCGGCCGCGCAGACGGTACGCCGCTTAATATCACCATCGAGCCAGGCCAAGTTTGGGGCGTTTTAGGCCCTAACGGGGCAGGTAAAACCACGCTGTTGCATACCTTGGCAGGGCTGCATGCCCCACGTTCAGGCAGTGTTCAACTCAACGGCTCAGTGATTGGTCAACTGCGCCGCCGCCAGGTCGCCCAGTGTTTGGGATTGGTGTTTCAGGAGCGCCAGGATGGCTTTCCCGCGACCGTGCTGGAAACCGCGCTAATTGGCCGTCATCCCTATCTCTCTCCGTGGCAGATGGAAGGCGCCGATGACTATGCCCGTGCCGAAGCCGCTCTTGAGCGCCTGGATGTGGCGCACCTGCATGATCGTTTGGTCAGCACGCTTTCCGGCGGCGAGCGCCAGCGGGTGGCGATTGCTACTGTACTGACCCAGGCGCCCGATGTGTGGCTGGCCGACGAACCCACCAATCATCTGGATCTTCACCACCAGAGTGCCGTGATGGCACTGATAGCAGAACAGGCCAATCAGGGGCAGGCGGTCATCATGTGCCTGCACGACCTCAACCTGGCTGCCCGCTGGTGCGACCATGTGCTGTTGCTTTATCCCAATGGCGAGGCGTGCTGGGGCTCGCGGGATAGTATGCTGGTGCCCAGTGCGCTGGAAGACCTCTACCGCCAAAAGCTCGCGGTAGTAGAGGTGGATGGCGCACCGGTGTTTGTGCCGATAAAGGGGTGATACTTACTGCCCCAGCTCTTCCCGCCAGGAGTGGCGTGGTTCAAAGCCGACCAGACGGCGGGCCTTTTCGATACTGTAGAAGGTTTCGAATTCGCTCATTTCACGCTTGATCGGAACACCGGAGTAGAAGCGTTCGATCACCTGGGCGTTGCTCAGGCTAACCGACAGATCGTCATTGGCGACGTTAAACACCTGGTAGCCGAGGCCATCTGTTTTCAGGCAGCAATCGACCATCTGGCCCAGGTCGCGGGCGTCGATGTAGGCGAAGATATTGCGACGACGCAGGGCAGGGTCGTCCATGTAGGCTGGGAAATTCTGACGGTACTCGTGGGGCTCGATAACGTTGTTGATGCGCAGGCCGTAGATATCGATGCCCGAGCGCGCCTGGAAGGAGCGTGCCGTTACTTCGTTGACTACCTTGCTCATGGCGTAGCTGTCTTGAGGCACGGTGGGGTGCTCTTCATCGATGGGGAGGTAGTCCGGCTTCTTTTCGCCATCGGCAAAGCAAACGCCATAAGTGGTCTCGCTGGAGGCGAAGATGACCTTGGGAATTCCCAGTTTGGTGGCAGCATCGAGAATATTGTAGGTACTTAGCGCATTGATGCGGTAAGTCTCGTTGTCCGGTCGATGCAGAATGGCGGGTATCGCCGCAAAGTGGACAATCGCATCGTAGCGCGGCACGCCGGTGCCTGGCTCCAGCTCGTCGAAATCGGCGTAAGCCAGGCAGGCATTGAATACCTGGCCTGCATCGGTCAGGTCGGTCTTCAGGGTGGTAATGCCGGGTACGTCTGATGTCACCCAGTCTAGGTTGGTGACTCGATGACCTTGATCACGAAGATAAGCCGTCGCATGACGGCCAGCCTTGCCACTGCCGCCGGTGAACAGAATACGCATATGGATATCCCACCAATTAATAGAATGAACCACCCCACCTTAGCAAAGATAAATCCTCACCTCCGAAAATGATTTTGTGTTCTACACTAAAAATGATTCGGAATCTAATTGATCCAATCGATCATCGTCTGACCCTAACAACAGAGCATCTACAAAACCGGGAGGTCGTTATGATCCATCATGTTTGGGGGCTTCTCCACCATCCTGAAAAAGAGTGGCACTCGATCCGTGGCGAGCATGAATCTATCAGCCATCTGTATGCCCACCATGTCCTTTTACTCGCTGCTATACCTGTCGTCTGTGCGCTAATAGGCACTACCCAGGTTGGCTGGACCTATGGTGGCTCTGAAACCTATCGAGTCTCTCTCGCCAATGGCATTGCATTAGGCGTGGCTTTTTATGCGCTGATCCTAATGGCGGTTGCTGTTGTGGGCACTTTGATCCATTGGTTAGCCCGTCGTATAGACACTCGTCCCAGCCGCCGCGATTGCCTTATTTTCGCGGGTTACATTGCGACACCGATGTTCCTGTGCGGCGTTTTTGCCCTCTATCCGGCTTTTTGGTTCTGTATGCTGGGTATGGTGATCGGGCTGCTCTACAGTGCCTATCTTCTCTATAAGGGAACCCCCAGCTTTTTAGGCATCAGCCATGAGCGCGGGTTTATTCTGTCAACAACGACGTTGGGTGTTGGTGTCTTGGTGCTGGAAGCGCTGCTCGTGGTGATTGTACTGCTGTGGAGTATGGGCACGGATCACAGCGTGGTTTGGCATTTTTTCCGTTGAATGGGCGCTATGGTGAGCTGCCTGTCCAACTAAACTGCACTGCGAAAACGCATGATCTGTTTACCATCTACAGGATCATCGATCACATGGGTATATACCCCAAAAGTCTGCTGTAACCTGCTGGTGGTGAGTACTTCATTAGGGTGGCCGCTGTCGATCAGGCGGCCGCCATCCATCACGCCGATGCGGTCACACTCCATGGCTTGGTTAAGGTCGTGCAGCGAGATAATCACCGTGATCGGCAACTGCCTGACCAATTCAAGAATCGACAGTTGATGGCGAATATCCAAATGGTTGGTGGGTTCATCCAGTAGCAGGATTTTAGGCTTCTGGGCCAGCGCACGGGCAATGTGCACCCGCTGGCGCTCGCCGCCAGAAAGGGTGTGCCAAAGCCGATCCGCCATATGCACCATATCGACATCTACCAGCGCCTGAACCACGATGGCATCATCTTCAGTTGACCAGGGGCGCAATGCAGTAAGAAAGGGCGTCCGGCCCAGCGCTACTACGTCACGCACGCTAATTCTATCGGTGGTGTCGGCCTGCTGCTCGACTAAGGCGATAGACTGAGCAATCGCCCGTTGCTTGAGGTTGTGCAGGGGCTGGCTACCTATCAGCACCTGTCCTGACTTGGGTTTGTTCAAGCCCGCCAACAGGCGAAGTAGCGACGTTTTGCCCGAGCCGTTCGGCCCCACCAGGCCAAAGGTTTGGCCGGGCTCGACGGTGAGATTGACGTCGCTAAGCAGTGGCGTGCCATGCACTGACCAAGCGAGCTGTTCAGCAGATAATCGCATTAAGACCTCTTGCCACGCACCAGAATCAGCGCAAAAGCCGGCGCGCCGATCAGCGAGGTAATCACCCCAATGGGAAGTACCTGGCCGGACACTAGCACCCGGGAAAGAATATCGGAACCAATCAAAAATACCGCGCCCGCTAAGGCGGTCGCTGGTACCAGCCGGGTATGACGGCTACCCACAATAAAACGCATGGCATGGGGAATCACCAGCCCAACAAAGCCAATCGCCCCCACAATAGACACCATCACCGCCGTGACCAGCGCCATGGCGATAATCAGCATGCCACGCACTGGGCGCACGGCGATCCCCATGGAGGCGGCGCTGTCGGCACCGAAGGTAAACGCATCCAGGGAGCGCCGATGCCATAGGCAAACCAGTAGCCCAAACAGCGCGGCAGGCACCGCCAGGGACACATCGGCCCAGCGCACCCCGGAAAGATTGCCCATCAGCCAGAACATGATGCCCCGCGCCTGCTCGGCGCTCGCTGACTTGGTAATGATAAACGCGGTCAGCGCATTGAACAGCTGTGATCCTGCAATGCCTGCCAGAATAATCGCTCCCGCTGCCTGAACGCCGCGACCACCACCTACACCGCTATTGGCCGCATGGGCTAGCATCACCACGATGCCAAAGGCGAGGAGGGCGCCCACAAAGGCACCCAGGGAGAGCGAAAGCGCCCCCGCGCCAATACCAGCGACGGCCACGGCCACTGCACCGGTAGACGCCCCAGCGGAAATGCCCATCAGGTAGGGGTCGGCTAAAGGATTTCGCAGCAGCGCCTGAAGCACGACTCCCGCCAGCGCCAAGCTGGTACCACAGCAGGCGGCCACGACGGCCCGGCTAAGCCGGTAGTTCCAGATAATGCCTGCATCGATCCGGTCAACCGCATAATCCGCGCCCAGTAGCTGATTGGCGAGTACTTTGAGAATGGTATCAACGGGAATCGGTGTCTCGCCGATGGCGGTGCCCGCGATCAGCGCCGCCACGAGCACCAGCGGCGTGATCCATAGCCAGCGCAGTCCAAAATCCGCCGTAGATAGCTGCGTTATCGCTAGGCTCATTCGTCAAATGCCATCGTCGCTAGCGCCTCGGCCAGTGTTTCAAGGCCGTAAATAGTGCGCATGGTAGCGCTCATGGCATGGGCATCCATCTCTACGATGCGGTTGTTTTTAACCGCCGTCATTTCACGGGTGACCGGATCACTGCGCAGAAACTCACGCTTGGCTTCAATGTCGTCGGCAGGAAAGCGACGACGATCCATGCGAGCGATAACAAGCACATCGGGATCAGCCCTGGCGATGCTCTCCCAGCCCACCGTGGGCCACTCCTCATCGGACTCGATCACATTGCGAATGCCGAGCTTGTCCATCATATAGCCCGGTGCGCCGAGTTGACCCGCAACGAAGGGGCTAACCCCCAGGTCTGTCGATGAGAACCAGAAAGCCGCTGATAAATCGTCCGGTAAGTCCAGGCTGTTCGCCAGTGCTATTGCCCGCTCTTCGCGGTCGGTTAAGTCGGCTACAAGCGCCTCGCCAGCGTCTTGCACATCATATATCTGTGCTAGTTCGGTGATGCCTTTATAGATCGAATCCGTGGAGAAAGCGGCCGTGCGGGTGCCATCGCCGCCGGTAGAGTTATCCTTGGTGTCGCAGTCGGCGGGCATAATATAGGTGTTAATACCCAGCTCATGAAACTGCTCACGGGTGGCGACACTGCCGGTGGGGCCTACGTGCCACTCGTACTGTACCGCCACCAGGTCAGGCCGTTTATTGACCACGGTCTCGAAACTCGGGTCGTCGTTGGCGATCCGCTCGATCGCTTCATTGGCATCAGCAAACTGGGGAAGAACCGGATTAAACCAAACCGAGGTGCCATTCACTCGATCAGCGAGCCCCAGCGAATAGAGAATCTCCGTGGCTGACTGGCCTACTGTTACCGTTCGCTCCGGGGGCGACGCCACGCTGATCTCTACGCCGCAGTTGGTTAGCGTAAGCGGGTAGTCGGTGGAGGCGTAAGCCGCCTGGGCAAGGCCAACAGCGCTCGCGGCGATGGCCGTGGTCAATCTCAACATCATGTACACTCCCGTGCATGATGAGCTCCGCAATCGGACAGAAAACACTGACCGAGCCACTTCGCTCGATGTAAGTAATATATCGGCAGTTCTCCTGACTGACGGGTCATGGCTAGCTCGCCTTCCCAGACGCTGTGTCCAGTGGCATCAAAGAGCATCGCTCGCCGCCTACAGTTGCGGGGGCAGTTCCGGTTCGCGGCCAGCCGCGGCGGATTCTCTATTAAGTTCCGTGGGGAACACCGACACTGGCCATTCTAGGTGGCAGGGGAATAGCGAACAACACAAAGCCTAAGGTTCTTATGAGATCCCGTCATAATGGTAATGTTATAACATTATATTTTGAGGGCGTGTAAAAATCCAGTTGCATTCATAGCGTCAGCTGATATACACCCTCGCAAAGTTAATAGCTTGTAACAAATTGGCCTCGCCGCTATGCCTTCCTCTATACTGAATGCCTTTTAAATTCCCACTTTTTTATGAATGGTTTTATTACCACTCAACTAGTTACCATGAATCATATTCAAGCCCCACGCTCCCTGGATCAGTTGGCTATTAGTGATCGGTTAGCGGGCTTAGCCAGCACGGGAGGTGCCGGTGAGTGAGTTTCCCTTTGCGGCAGTGGTTGGCCAGGAGGCGCTGAAAACCGCGCTGCTACTGAACGCCATTAACCCGCGTATCGGCGGGGTGCTGATTAGTGGGCCAAGAGGCAGCGCGAAATCCACCTTAGCTCGGGCGCTGGCCGCC
>NZ_JPUA01000026.1:49084-126359 GCF_002211105.1 Halomonas campaniensis
TGGCGATAGCGAAGGGCAGCGTGCCCCTTTTGTCACTCTGCCGCTGGGTGCTAGTGAAGATCGGCTGGTCGGCAGTCTGGATCTGCAAAAGGTACTGGCTAATGGCGAAGCTACCTTTCATGCCGGGCTGCTTGCTAAAGCCGACGGCGGGGTGCTCTATGTAGATGAAGTCAATCTGCTGCCGGATACCCTGGTTGATTTGCTGCTGGACGTGGCCGCCAGCGGCACCAATATCGTCGAGCGCGATGGCATCAGCCACTCCCACCCGGCGCGCTTCAGCCTGATCGGTACCATGAACCCGGACGAAGGCGAGCTGCGCCCACAATTGCTTGATCGCTTTGGTCTCTGCCTTGAGCAGGCGGGGTCCATCAGCATCGACGAGCGTATTGCTATCGTGCAGCAGCGGGAGGCCTTTGACCGCGATCCTGCTGGCACGCTGCAAAACTATGAACATGCCCAGGCAGCCCTGGCCGAGCGTATTGCTAAAGCCCAGCGTTTGCTCAAAGAGATCACCACCGACTCCTGGGTGTATCGAACGATTGCCAACCGTTGTGAGGCCGCCGGGGTTGAAGGCTTACGGGCAGACGTTACTTGGCACCGTGCTGCACAGGCCCACGCTGCCTGGCGTGGCGTGGGTGGCGTGGAGCAGCAGGATATCGATACCGTCGAGCCTTGGGTGCTGGCGCATCGGCGTACCCAACCGCCAGAGCAAAGTCCGCTGTCATCGCCGACTAATCAAACGCCTTCGCAAGGCGAGGGCGGGTCGTCGGCAGCTAATAACGCGCCCAGCGGCGGGACGTCTAGTCAGCGCGGTGAACAGGGCCAGTGGGGCGCCATGCCTCCCACGGCTCAAGCGTCGATTAGCCAGCCAGCACTGAAACTGCCCGATAGCGATGAGTTTGCTCAGCGGGGTAAGCGTGCCCATACCGCTGCTAGCGCGGGCAAAGGCGGGGCGTTGGGCCAGGGGCGATCCCAGGTGACGACTTCGCGACTGGACGGCTTTGCGACCATTATCGCCAACCGCGGCCAGTGGCCCTGGCAGCAGTTAAAAATGCGCAAGGCCCGGGCGGGGCAGGCGACGGCGCACTTGGTGCTGCTGGATACCTCCGGCTCGACTCTGGGCCAGCGCCTGTTGGGTCAGGCGAAAGGGCTGGTTGAATCGCTGGTGACCCAAGCCTACGCCGCGCGGGAGCAGGTAGCGGTGCTGGGGTTTGGTAATGGCGGGGTGGTGCCGATACTCTCTCGTCGCCGAGCGCCTAAAAACGCGCGGGGCACTCTCGACAGCGCCAAAGGCGGTGGCGGCACCCCGCTGCGGGAAGCGATTATTGAAGCCAAGCGGCTGATCCGCCAGTGGCAGCGCCGCGAACCCGGTCTGAAGGTGCGCACCTATCTGATTACCGATGGCCGCACCCGGGAAACCGTTGACGATCTCGCCCCGCTGGAGGAGTGCCTGCTGATCGATACCGAACAGGCCAAAGTCAAGCGCGGGCAGGGCGCGCGCATCGCCCAACAGCTGGGCGCTCGCTACTGGCCAGCTTCGTTTGGCAAACCCTCTTTGGCGCATACTGTTTCTGCACATCAACCTGGGAACTTCTCATGAGCGACGCAAGCCACCTCAATCGCATGCAGCGCAAAAAAGACGTGGTCGATGAGCGCATCAGCCGCGCCACGGAAGAGCGCGGCGTGCTGATTCTGCTCAAAGGCAACGGCAAGGGCAAAAGTAGCTCCGCCTTCGGCACCATGGCGCGCTCACTGGGGCACGGTCAGCAGTGCGCGGTAATTCAATTCATCAAAGGCCGCCGCGAAACCGGCGAGTATCTGTTCTTTCGCGATCATCCCAAGCTTGACTGGCACATCATGGGCCACGGCTTTACCTGGGAAACCCAAAACCGCGAGCGGGATATCGAAGCCGCCGAGGCCGCCTGGGCCGTCGCCAAAGGGCTGCTGGAGAATCCCGCCTATCATATGATCGTGCTGGACGAGATGAGCTATATGTTCAAATACGGCTATCTCGACCCCGAACCGGTGGTGGAAGCGCTTCAGCGCCGCCCGGCGCACCAGAACGTCATTATTACTGGGCGCACCATGGCCACGTTGCTGCAGGAGATCGCCGATACCATCAGCGTCGTTCAAGATGAGCGCCACGCCTTTCGCGGCGGCGTCAAAGCCCAGGCGGGGATCGAATACTGATGATGACGCCAACCGCTCGCTGCCCCGCGCTGTTTATCGCCGCCCCGGCCTCAGGCCAGGGCAAAACCACCGTCACGGCGGGTCTGGCGCGCCTGCTGCGCAACCAGGGTAAGGTAGTGCGGGTGTTCAAGACCGGCCCGGACTACCTGGATCCGCAGATATTGGCCCAGGCCTCCGGCGAGCCGGTGGATCAGCTGGATCTATGGATGGCAGGCGAAGCCTACTGCCGCCAGCGCTTTTATGACGCCGCCTGCGAAGCGGACTTGATCCTGGTGGAAGGCGCCATGGGGCTGTTCGACGGCGAGCCCTCCAGCGCCGATCTGGCGGCCTTGTTTAATATTCCCATGGCGATCGTCATGGATGTAAAAGGCATGGCCCAGACCGCCGCCGCGCTGGTCTCGGGCTTGGTCGGCTTTCGCGATGACATTTATATCGCCGGGCTAATCGCCAATGCCTGCGGCTCGCAGCGCCACCGCGAGTTGATCGAAGGCGCGCTGCCGCCGACGATTCCCCTGCTAGCCGCTATGCCCCGCGACCCTGCACTGTCGCTCCCCGAGCGCCACCTGGGCCTCGTGCAGGCGGCGGAGATTCGCGAGGATCTGGAAGCCCGCTTCGAAGCGGGTGCTAAAGCGCTGGAAGCCGCTGGGCTGCTGGATGCGCTCGCCGCGCTTTCACCGGTGACCTTTACCGCCCCCCAGGAACAACTTGCGGCCGCTAAGCCGTTGCTCAACGGCCACACCATTGGCGTGGCCCGGGACGCCGCCTTCAGCTTTGTCTATCAAGCCAACCTCGATCTGCTGGAGCAGATGGGCGCAACGCTGCGCTTCTTTTCACCGCTGACGGATAGCCACCTGCCCGAGTGCGACGCCCTGTGGCTGCCCGGTGGCTACCCGGAGCTTCACGCTGAAACGCTGGCGGATAACGGCGCCATGCGTTCGGCTATTGAGGCTTTTTACCGCGCCGACAAGCCCATTCTGGCCGAGTGTGGCGGGCTGCTGTACTGCCTGGAAACCCTGACCGACTACGACGATATTACCCATACCATGCTGGGCCTGCTGCCTGGGCAGGGGGCCATGCGCGGGCGTCGTGGCTGCCAGGGGATGCAAACCGCCGAGCTGCCGGAAGGCCCGGTTCGCGGCCATGCGCACCACCGCTCCATGGCGGAAGGCACCCCCGAGCCGATTGGCCACGGCCGACGCCAGCGCCACCCCGCACCGGGAGAGGCGATTTACCGCCAAAAGCGCCTGACGGCGACCTATCTACATCTGTTTTTCCCTAATAATCCTGACGCTGTGGCCCGCTTGTTTTTATCAAGCTCGGCACCCGCCGAACAGCAATTCGAAAGTGAGGAGTTCATTCATGCAACTCAATAAAATTCCTGCCACGGTCGTGACCGGTTTCCTGGGCAGCGGCAAAACCACGCTGTTGGCCAATATTCTGCGTCAAGTCACCGGCAAGCGGATCGCCGTGATTGTTAATGAGTTCGGCGAGCAGGATATCGACTCCAGCCTGCTGCGCAGCTGTGCGCTGGGGTGTGAAGAGGGTAGCGAAGGCGGGCAGCTAGACGGTGAAGACGGCAGCATCTATGAACTGGCCAACGGCTGTATCTGCTGCACCGTGGAAGAAGAGTTTCTGCCGGTGATGAAAAAGCTGGTCGCCCGCCGCGATGATATCGACCACATCCTGATCGAAACTAGCGGCCTGGCGCTGCCTAAACCGCTGGTGCAGGCGTTCAACTGGCCCGACGTTCGCCAGCACTGCACCGTGGATGCGATTATTACCGTGATCGACGGCCCCGCCGTGGCCGCCGGGCGCTATGCCAGCGACGTGGACAAGGTGGCCGCCCAGCGCCTCGCCGACGAGAGCCTGGATCACGACCCCAGTCTTCGCGAGCTGCTCGATGACCAACTCAGCGCGGCGGATCTGGTGCTGGTCAGCAAAGCCGACCTGCTCAGCCCGGAAGAGCGTGCCCGAGTGGAAGCGGTGATTCAGGCTCGGGTGAGTGCCTCGGTGAAAACGCTGTTTATCGATCAGACCCAGACCACCGACACCACCCAGTTGGAAGCGCTGATGGGCATCGGTGCAGCAAGCGAAAAAAACATCGATAGCATTACCAATCACCACGACAAGCACCACGCTGAAGGCGCTCACCACGACCACGCCCACGATAACTTTGATTCTTGCGTGATCACCCTGGGCGAAGTCGATGGCGACATCCTGGCCGACAAGCTGCAACAGCTGCTGAAAAGCCACGAAATCTACCGCGCCAAAGGCTTTGCAGCGATTCCCGGCAAGCCCATGCGTCGGGTCATCCAGGCGGTGGGCGAGCGACTGGAAGGCTACTTCGACCGGCTATGGGCTCAGGACGAAACCCGCCAAACCCAATTAGTGATTATTGGCAAACACCTGGATAGCGCAGCGCTACGTGACGCGCTGACTGAAGCAGAGGTTCAAACGGCTACCTAATGCACTTATTTGCCGCCAAGCCCGGAGGCTTTGTCGATGATGAAGGCATTATCGACTTGCAACAGAGCCCCGCCGAGGTCGTGATACTCTCCGCCGCCGATAGCAACCTGTCGGCGCTGGCCCAGGCGGTTGACCGACTGGGCGAGGCGTACCCCTCGGTGCGACTGGCCAACTGGATGAATCTGGTAAAACCGGCCGCCTACGATCTCTACGAAGATCGGGTGTTGGAAAAGGCTCAGCTGGTCATCGTCTCGCTGTTGGGCGGCAAGGCCTACTGGCAGTACGGCCATGAACGCCTGCTCGCCTGGGCGGCGGCGAAATCTGAGCGCCAGCTGATACTGGTGCCGGGCTGCGATGCCCCGGATGACGCCCTGCTGGAAGATTCCACCATCGCCTTCGATGACGCGTACCGCGTGTGGCGCTACCTGCGAGAGGGTGGCACCGATAACGCCGAGCAGCTGCTGCGCTTTGTCGCCAATGAGTACATGGACAAGCCGCTGGGCGACTGGCAGGAGCCCAAGGTCATCCCGCCCGCGGTGATTTATGCGTCCCAGGAGCAGCAGGCGTCAAGCCTCAGCGAGTGGCGCGATCGCCAGGTGCCGGGGCGGCCGGTGTGCCTGCTGCTGTTTTATCGCAGCCATTTGCAGGGGGCGAACACCGCCGTACCCGACGGCTTGCTGGCAGCACTTAAAGACCAGGGGCTGGAGCCGTTGGCGGTCGCCGTGGCGTCCCTGAAAGAAGGGCCGTGCATTGACTTTATCAATCACCTGATTGAGCAGACTGGCGCGATGCTGGTAATCAATACCACCAGCTTTGCGGTCAACCGCAACGCCGACGGGCTGAATGCCCAGGGGGAAGAACTACCCGACAACCTGTTTGTGGGCCGACCCGTAGTGCTCCAGGCGATTCTTGCCAGCAGCACTAGCGAAGACTGGCAGGGCATGGCCGCCGGGCTGCATAGCCGCGATGTGGCGATGCAGGTGGTGCTCCCCGAGATGGATGGCCGCATCATCACCCGGGCGGTGGGCTTTAAAGCCGAAGCCCACTACAACCCGCGCTGCCAGCTGGCGGTAACCCACCACGTGATCCACCCGGAGCGGGCCGCCTTTGTGGCCGAGCTGGCGCGGCGCATTTGTTCGCTACGCTTAACCCCCAACGGGCAGAAGCGTGTCGCGCTAATCATGGCCAACTACCCCAATCGAGATGGCCGGATCGGTAACGGGGTCGGGCTGGATACGCCTGCGTCGACGCTGCAGATTTTAAGCGCCCTGAAGGAGGCGGGTTATCCGTTAAGCGAGCTGCCGGAAAATGGCGATGAATTGATCCGCCAGCTTCAGGGCGCGGTAACCAACGATCACGGCAGCCTCGACCAGCGCGCCTGCTGGCAGAGTATCAGCGTTGACGACTACTTGGCCTGGTTTCAAACCCTGCCCACCGAGCTGCAGGAAACCGTATGGACGCGCTGGGGTGCGCCTCATGAAGACCCCAAATGCCGCCAGGGGCGCTTGATGATCGCGGGTATTCGTCTGGGTGAGACCTTTGTGGGTATCCAGCCGGAACGCGACTTTATCGACGATCTCACCCAGTCCTACCACGATATGGAGCTGGCGCCGCCCCACAGCTACCTGGCGTTTTATTTTTGGCTGCGCGCGCACTACCAGGTCGATGCGGTCATCCATGTGGGCAAGCACGGTAATTTAGAATGGCTGCCGGGCAAAAGCATTGCGCTAAGCGCCGACTGCTGGCCAGATATTGCCCTGGGGCCGCTGCCGCACTTTTATCCGTTTATCGTCAATGACCCCGGCGAGGGCGCCCAGGCCAAGCGGCGCAGTCAGGCGGTGATTATCGACCACCTGATGCCGCCGCTGGCGCGGGCCGAACTCTACGGCCCCATGGCCGAGCTTGAAGCCCTCACCGACGAGTATTACCAAGCGCTGGATATGGATCCCCGCCGGGAAGCGCTGATTCGCAGCCAGATCCTCGCCCACCTGCGTGATACCGGTATCGACCAGGAGCTGGCGCACGCCGTGGATAGCGCTGATGACGCCGAGATTCTTAACGAACTGGATACCTTTCTGTGCGACATCAAGGAATCGCAGATCCGTCACGGCCTGCATATTCTTGGCACGCTGCCGCCTGAAGAGAAGCGGGCGGGCACCTTGGTGGCGCTGTTGCGGCTACCCCGTGGCGAAACGGTGGCAAGCCGCGGCCTGCTGCACAACCTGGCCAGCGATCTAGGCTTGGATTTTGACCCGTTAGCCGCGGGCAACGAGCCCTGGCAGGGCCCCGAACCGGTTATTTTAAGCCAGCAGCTCGATACCCCCTGGCGCACCGGGGCGGATGCCCGCGAGCGCCTGGAACTGCTGGCCGAGCGCTGGGTGGCCGACTACGTATTGGCAGACGGCTGCCTGGATGACCTGGCCCAGGATTACCCCGCTACGGCAGCGCAACTGCGCTACGCCCGCGACCAGCTATGGGTCACCATGCAGCGCGGCGTGAAGATGGAGATTAAGTCGCTGCTCGACGGCCTGGAAGGCATCTTCGTGCCCGCTGGGCCCAGCGGTGCGCCCAGCCGGGGGCGGCTGGATACGCTGCCCACCGGGCGTAACTTTTTCAGCGTCGATAACCGCTCGATTCCATCGCCCGCCGCCTGGACGCTGGGCGAAAAGTCCGCCCAGGCGTTTGTCGAACGCTACCTGCAGGATCACGGCGACTACCCGCGGCGGCTGGGGCTATCCATCTGGGGCACCGCCACCATGCGTACCGGCGGCGATGACATCGCCCAGGCCTTCGCGCTGATGGGCGTGCGGCCCATCTGGTCGCTGGGTTCCCAGAGGGTGAGCGACTTTGAGGTGATCCCGTCGATGCTGCTCAATCGCCCACGGGTCGACGTCACGCTACGGGTGTCCGGGTTCTTCCGTGATGCCTTCCCCAACGTGATTCGGCTGTTTGACGCCGCCGTGCAGGCGGTGGCGAGCTATGAAGAGCCGGGCAACAGCAACACCATCCGTGAGGCGGTGCTTTCCCGCCAGCAGGAGCTGGAAGAGCAGGGGCTAAGCCCCGAGATGGCTGCCCAGGAAGCGAGCTACCGAATATTTGGCAGTAAGCCCGGCGAATACGGCGCGGGCTTAAACCGGCTGATTGAAAACCGCGCCTGGGACAGCGCCGACGATTTGGCCGAGGCCTACCTGGGGGCAGGCGCCTACGCCTACGGCCAGTTTAAGGAGTCGGGCACGGCCGCACGCGGCGCCTTCGAGCAGCAGCTTCAAGGGCTGGATGCGGTGATGCAAAACCAGGATAACCGCGAGCACGATATTCTCGACTCCAACAGCTATTACGCCTTCCAAGGCGGCATGGCCAACGCTACCCGCTCGCTAAGCGGAAAGGCGCCGGAGATTTATCACGCCGACCACGCCAACCCCGCGATGCCCAAGATTCGCACTTTGAAAGAAGAACTGGCGAAGGTGATTCGCTCGCGAGTGTTGAACCCCAAGTGGATCAACGCCATGCGCGAGCACGGCTACAAAGGCGCCTTTGAGATGGCCGCAACGGTGGACTACCTGTTTGCCTACGACGCCACCACCGACCTGATTGCCGACTACCAGTACGCCCAGGTGAGCGACGCCCTGGTGCTCGACGCCGCCAATCAGCAGTTCCTGCGCGAGCACAACCCGGCCGCCCTGGAAGAGATGGCCGAGCGCTTACTCGAAGCGGCCCAGCGGGGCATGTGGCAAGACCCAGGCGAGCACGGCCAAGCGCTACAGGATCTGCTGCTGGAAATGGACGAAGCCAAAGAGACCAGTGGTCATGTCGCCCAGCCCGCGCATTAAAGGCTGGTGCCCCGGCGCGTGGCGCCCCATGGCCACCGGCGATGGCCTGCTGGTGCGCGTGCGCCCACCGCTGGGCCAGCTTTCGCGGGAACAGGTAGTGGCACTATGCGACGCCGCCGAAACCTACGGCAGCGGTTTAATCGAACTGACCAGCCGGGCCAACCTGCAGCTGCGTGGGGTGACTGACGAAAGCTGGCCGCCGCTGATGGCGTTTCTGGTCGAGCATCAGTTGGTGAGCGACGACCCCGAAGCAGAACGCCAGCCACAGCTGATGCTGGCGCCCGCCTGGCAAAAGGGCGATGACACCCCTACCATTGCCCGCCTCTTGCAGGCGCGGGGTAGCAAATTAGCCACCATGCCCGGCAAGGTGGGCATCGCCATCGATGCGGGAAAAACGCCGGTACTTGGCGACAGCGCCGCCGATTTTCGTATCGAGCGCTCAATGGCAGGCGGCCTACTGGTACGCGCCGATGGCTACGCGCAAGGCACGGCGGTGAGCGATGTTGAAGCCGCCGTCGAGCAATTGATCCGCCTGACCCACTGGTTCGTGGACAGCGGCGGCCGGGATGCGGGGCGTATGCGGCGGCATACAGCACCGCTGCCCGATTGGGCGCAGGCTGATACCGCCCCCGCGCCCCCCGGCGAGAAGCTGACGCTGGGCGAACATCGCGAGGGCATGGTGGTTGGCCTTCCTTTTGGTCGGGTGGCGGCTGAAACACTTCGCGAGGCTGTCTCCCAAACAAGTGCCCGCGTCGTGCAGGTCACTCCCTGGCGGCACCTGTTGTTGCAGGATTGCGATACACTACCCGCGATTGATGGCTTGATCCGTCATAATAGTGACCCGCGGCTAGCGATGGACGCCTGCCCCGGCGCGCCCTTTTGCGAACAGGCGAGTGTCGCCACCCAGCCGCTTGCCGAGAAGCTAAGCGGCTGGGTGGAAGGAGCGGTGCATATATCTGGCTGTGCCAAGGGCTGCGCCCGCCGTTCACCGGCCGATGTATGCCTGGTCGGCGAGGCAGGCCGATTTAATCTTATTGTTAACGGCAGTGCCGATAGCACGCCGGTTAAGACAGGCCTCACTGAGAGTGAGGCGTTGGATGTTATAAAAAAGCTCAGCGAAAGCCGTTAGGTTTATCGATATTAAAAAAATAGTGGCTTATATGCTGGATAGCTGAGTGCCAGGGCAGGTTGTAGCGAGGGTCTTTCGACAGGACGTCGAAAGTAGCGCCCAGGGACGGGTTCACAGCGCCCTCGCGGAAACCTGTCCTGGCACGGAGGCCTTGCAGACCAGCAACTGCGAATTAGTTTATTTGGAGAGTTTGGGTGCCCTATAAGTACGAAACCAGTGGCCCGGCGATTTACCGGGAGTCGTTTGCGATTATTCGCAGTGAAGCCGAGCTTGGCCGCTTTTCAGTGGAAGAAGAGACCGTGGCGGTGCGCATGATTCACGCCGCCGGGCTGGTTGAATTGGCCGCGCATATTCATTTTCAAAACGACGTGGTCAATAAGGCCCGCGCTGCCTTAGAGCAGGGCGCACCGATCCTCTGCGATGCCCGCATGGTCTCGGAAGGCATCACCCGCAAGCGGCTGCCCGCTGACAACAAGGTCATCTGCACCCTTAACGATGAGCGCACGCCCGGCCTCGCCCAGGAAATGGCCAACACCCGCTCGGCGGCGGCGCTGGAACTGTGGCGGCCGCACCTGAAAGGCGCCGTGGTCGCCATTGGCAACGCGCCTACCGCACTGTTTCATCTGCTCAATATGCTCGAAGACCCAGCGTGCCCGCGCCCGGCGGCGATTATCGGCTGCCCGGTAGGTTTTGTCGGCGCCGCCGAATCCAAGGAAGCGCTGTTGGCGAATCCCGCGCTGCCCAGCTGTATCGTCCGCGGTCGCCTGGGCGGCAGCGCCGTGACGGTAGCGGCCATCAACGCCATGGCGGATCGCATCGAATGACCCTGGGAACGGTATACGGCGTTGGCCTGGGCCCTGGTAGCCAAGACTTGATGAGCGTGCGCGCCGACCGCCTGATACGCGGCGCGACCCACGTGGCCTATTTCCGTAAAAAGGGCCGCTGCGGGCATGCGCGTGCCATCGTGGAGGGCATGATCCCGCCTGGCGCAATCGAGCTGCCCATGGAGTACCCGGTCACCACGGAAATTCCCTTTGACGACCCGCGCTACAATGAGCTGCTGGCGGCTTTTTACGAACGCAGCGTGGCCCAACTGATCGAGATGGCAGAAGCCGGTTGCGATGTGGTGGTGCTGTGTGAAGGCGACCCGTTCTTCTACGGCTCCTTTATGCACCTCTACACCCGGCTGCTGAACCGCGTGCCCGTCTCGGTGGTGCCGGGGATTACCGGCATGTCGGCGGCGTGGACGGCCACCGACCAGCCCATTACCTGGGGCGATGACATCATGACCGTGCTGATGGCAACGCTACCTGAAGAAGTGTTGGCCGAACGCATAGCCCAGACCGACGCGCTGGTGGTGATGAAGATAGGCCGCAACCTGGCCAAGCTACGCCGGGCCCTGGTTCACGCTGGCCGCGAAGGCGAAGCCTGGCTGATCGAGTACGCCGCCATGACGCAACAACGCGTATTGCCGCTGGCGGATGTGGGCGAGAGCGTGCCGTACTTCTCGATTGTGCTGATCCATGGCCACGGGAGGCGGCCATGAGCGGCTGGCTGAAAATCGTTGGCCTGGGGCCGGGCTCAGAGGCCATGGTCACTCCCGAGGTAACGGCCGCACTGCAGGAAGCCACCGACGTGGTGGGCTATGTGCCCTACGTTAATCGGGTTGCGCCGCGTGCTGGATTGGTTCGCCATGGCTCGGACAACCGCGAAGAGATCCGCCGCGCGGAGCAGGCGCTACAGTTGGCGCTTGAAGGCCATAAGGTAGTGGTGGTGTCTTCCGGCGACCCCGGCGTCTTTGCCATGGCCGCGGCGGTGTTCGAGGCCCTGGAAGCGGGCGATGCCCAGTGGCGCATGTTGGATATTCAGGTACTGCCGGGCATTTCCGCCATGCTGGCCGCCAGCGCAAGCGTCGGCGCGCCACTGGGGCATGACTTCTGCTGCATTAATCTATCCGACAATCTCAAGCCCTGGGCGCTAATTGAAAAGCGCCTGCGCCTGGCCGCCGAGGCCGACTTTGCCATGGCGTTTTACAACCCGCGCTCCAAGGCGCGCCCGGCGGGCTTCGAGCGCACGCTGGACGTACTGCGGGAAGCCTGCGGGCCGGATCGATTGATCATCTTCGCCCGGGCGGTTTCAACCCCGGAAGAGTCAATTCGAGTCACCACCCTAGGGCAAGCGACGCCGGAAATGGCCGATATGCGCACGCTGGTGATTGTCGGTTCTCAGCAGACGCGATTGATTGAGCGGGATGGAGCGCCGCTGGTGTATACGCCGCGTTTCTCCCAGTGAGTATGTACAGGGGCGAGGGCAGGCTGATGCGAGGGTCTTTTCCCATGGATGGGAAAAGTAGCGCCCAAGGACGGGTTTACAGCGCCCTCGCAGCAGCCTGCCCTCGCTACCAAGATGTGCCGCTGACTTCGGTAGCCTTGTAGGGTTAAGTTATCCAGTTGATAACCTCATCAACAGTATGAACTTCAAGACGAGATGGCAGGTGAGGCCGTTCTATCATCACCACGGGCAGGCCGAGCCTACGGGCAGCGGTCAGCTTTGAGGCTGCACCATCGCCGCCAGAGTTTTTACACACAATGCGCTGGATACGCTGGTTTTCCAGCAGGGCTAAGTCGCCCTCCAAGGTAAACGGGCCTCTATCGATCACGGCGGTATAATTCGGCAGCGGCAACGGGCTGGTAGGCCGGTCAACCAAACGCAGCACGTAATGGTGCTGGGGCTGGCCGGCAAAGGCCGCAAGGTGCATGCGGCCAATAGCAAGCAGCACCCGCTGGGGCGGGCCCGCCAGGGCACTGACGGCTTCATCGATACTTGCCACGCTTTGCCACTGGTCACCGTCAACGGGTCGCCAGGCAGGCCGGGTAAGGGCAATGGCCTTTACGCCGCACTGCGCCGCAGCGGCTAACACGTTCGCACTCATTTGCGCGGCAAAGGGATGGGTGGCATCGACGATATGGGAGATGCGCTCCCGGGCCACAAAGTCGGCAAGGCCGCTAACGCCGCCAAAGCCGCCAATACGGGTCGGCAACGGCTGGGATTTAGGCGTGGCAACGCGACCCGCATAGCTGAAAATGGCGGGAAGCCTGCGCTTGGCAACCGCACTGGCCAGGGCGCTGGCCTCCGAGGTTCCCCCGAGAATTAGGATCTTGATCATGGTTGAGGTTAACAACACTCCCTGGCTGACCCTGTTAGGTTGGGGGGAGGGTGGCACACAGGCGCTAACGGCGGCAAGCCGCGCCGCACTGGAAAGTGCCGAGGTGGTGTTCGGCGCGCGCCGTCACCTGCGTCTTTTGCCGCCCCTAAATGCCGAGGTGATTGAGTGGCCGGTGCCCTTTGCCGATGGCATTCCCGAACTGATCAATCAGCGTGGCCGCCGGGTGGTGATGCTGGTCTCAAACGACCCGTTCTGGTTTGGGGCGGGCACCACCCTGGCGCAGCATCTCGGCGCTGACGAGTGGCTGTCATTGCCAGCGCCTTCCACCTTCAGCTTGGCGGCTTCCCGCCTGGGCTGGCCGCTGGAGTGGTGCACCTGCCTGGGCCTGCATGCCAAACCACTGGCGCGCATTCGGCCTTACCTGCATGTCGGTAGGCGTTTGCTGGTACTGGTAAGGGACGGCGCGGCGGTGGCCGAACTCGCCTCGCTAGTTAACCGATTCGGCTTTGGGGATTCCCTGCTAACGGTGCTGGAAGCCCTGGGCGGCGATAACGAGCGGATACGCGCTTTGAATGCCGATGGCGAGCTGCCCCAGGATATTGCCCATCCGGTCGCGGTAGCGCTGGAAGTCGCCGGTAACGGCCCTGCTTTGCCCCTGACGCCCGGCCTTCCGGATCATTTTTTTGACCACGACGGCCAGATCACCAAACAGACCGTTCGCGCCATGACTCTGTCGGCGCTGGCCCCCATGCCCGGCGAGCGGCTATGGGATATCGGCACCGGTTCAGGCTCTATCGCCATTGAGTGGCTGCTCGCTCACCCGGATAATCAGGCGGTGGGCTTTGAGCAAAACACTGAACGGGCAGCGCGAGCGCGTAGCAACGCAGAGAACCTGGGCGTTGATTGGCTTGAGGTCAAAGAGGGCCGCGCGCCGGAAGTGCTAAACGATACGCCGCTGCCGGAGGCGGTATTTATCGGCGGCGGGTTATCCCAAACGCTGTTAGACGACTTATGGCAGCGCCTGCCCGAAGGCGTGCGCGTCGTCGCCAATGCCGTCACCCTGGAATCCGAAGCGCTGCTGGCCCACTGGCAGCACAAAGTAGGCGGCGAACTGCTGCGCCTGGAATTGGCCAACGCCGCCCCCATCGGCACCCGGCGAGTCTGGAAGGCCAGCTACCCCATCGTTCAGTGGCGGGGCGTTCGGTGAAGCAATTGGCGTTGAGAATAGCGGGATTTGGCTTTCGTCGCGAGGCCACGGTTGGCTCGCTCGGCCAAGCGCTGGATCAGCTTGTCGAGCACTACGGGGCTATCGATAAGCTGGCGGCGGCTCATTCAATGCTGTCGTTAGTCGAAGAATTGGGGCGGCTACGAGGCATCGAGGTTATCGCCGTGGTGGACGCCGAGCTAGCGACTGTGACAACGCTTACTCATTCAGAACAAAGTTTGCAGGCGCGTGGCACGGGCAGCGTGGCCGAGGCCGTAGCGCTATTAGCGGCAGGCCCAGGGGCAACGCTGCTAGGGCCAAGAATAATCTCAGTGGATCGGCAGGCCACCGCCGCACTGGCAGAAGGAAATAGATAATGACGGTACATTTCATCGGCGCCGGCCCCGGCGCACCGGATCTGCTTACCCTGCGCGGGCGCGACCTGATCGCCGCCTGCCCGGTGTGCCTGTACGCGGGTTCATTAGTGCCGGAGCAAATACTCGAACACTGCCCGGCAGGGGCAAGGGTGATTAACACCGCGCCGCTATCGCTGGATGACATCATGGAGGAGATCAGCCGCGCCCACGCCGAAGGCCAGGATATCGCCCGGCTGCATTCGGGGGATCTCTCGGTGTGGTCGGCCATGGGCGAGCAACTGCGCCGCCTGCGCGAGCTGGAGATCCCCTACAGCATTACCCCCGGTGTGCCTGCGGTTGCGGCAGCCTCGGCAACCTTGGGCCAGGAGTTGACGCTACCTGGTGTCGCCCAGTCTGTAGTGCTCACCCGTACGCCGGGGCGGGCCAGCGCCATGCCCAGCGACGAGACGCTTGCCAATTTCGCCCGCACCGGCGCCACGCTGGCTATCCACCTCTCTATCCATAATCTTTCCCAGGTGGTAGAGAGCCTAACGCCTTACTACGGCGAGCAGTGCCCGGTAGCGATTGTGTGGCGGGCAAGTTGGCCCGACGAGCGGATAGTACGTGGACGGCTAGCCAGCATAGAAGCGCTGATCGATGACACTATGCAGCGCACCGCGCTAATTCTGGTGGGGCCGGTGCTGGAGAGCGACGACTTCCAAGAGAGCAGCCTCTACGCCGTAGGCTACGACCGCCGCTTTCGCCCCCAGTCGGCGGATTCGCCTTTTGCCACGGTAAACCAAGATCAAGAGAGCGAACCATGATCACGCTCTCGCTCATTGGCATCGGCACCGGCAACCTCGATCACGTCACCCTGGCCGCCGTGCGCGCCCTCAATAACGCCGATCTGATTCTGCTGCCCCGCAAAGGCGAGGCCAAGTCGGATCTTATCGACCTGCGCCGCTTGCTCTGCGAAAGGCTGCTGGAAACGCCGGTGACCACCAAGATCGTCGAGTTCGATCTTCCTAGTCGTGATGATGGTCGCAATGACTACCTGGGCGCGGTAGACGACTGGCACGCTGCCATCGCCAGCGTCTGGGCGCAGTTAATGGATGAACATCTCCCCAGCGGCGGGCGGGTAGGGATGCTGGTATGGGGTGACCCCTCGCTTTACGACAGCAGCCTGCGCATTACCCAGCGCCTAAGCGCTGCGGGTAAGCAGGTGGATGTAGAGGTAGTGCCAGGCATCACCAGCCTGCAAGTGCTCACTGCCGAACATAAAATTCCCCTCAACGCTCTCGCCGAGCCGGTACAAATCACCACCGGCCGCCGCCTACGCGAACGCGGCTGGCCAAGCGATGCGGCCACCGTCGCGGTAATGCTAGATAGCGGCGGGGCCTTTACCACGCTTCCGCAAGATGACACCTACATCTGGTGGGGCGCCTACCTGGGCATGGACAAACAGTGCCTGATCAAAGGCTGGCTAAGCGACGTCGGCGACCAGATCATCCAGCGCCGCGCAGAGCTGCGCGAACAACACGGCTGGATCATGGATATTTATCTGCTGGCCAAACAGCCCCTGCTATAGTGCCGGTATTAATATGGAATGAATTTCCATAAAATAGCGCTACTAACCAACTAACTAACTTGTGAGGAATGGCCATGAGCTTTTACGTTTACCTATCCGGCGAGATCCACACCGATTGGCGCGAAGAAATACAACGCGGCGCCGAGGCCGCGGGCCTGGATATCGTGTTTACCGCACCAGTGACCGACCACGCCGCCTCTGACGCCGCTGGCGACCACCTGGGCAAGCCGGAAAATGGCTTCTGGCGCGACCACCAGTCATCCAAGGTCAACGCCATCCGCACCCGCACCATGATCGAGCAGGCTGATCTGGTCGTTGTACGCTTTGGCGACCAGTACAAACAGTGGAACGCCGCCTTCGATGCAGGTTACTGTGCCGCACTCGCAAAGCCCTATATCACCCTGCACAGCGAAGACATCGTTCACCCGCTGAAAGAAGTTGATGCTGGTGCCCAGGCTTGGTGCACCACTACTGATCAGGTGGTCGAGACACTGCGCTACGTACTCAAAGCATAAATCCAAGCGCCTCCCACAAACTCAACTGCTGCATTAGTGATGCTGACCCGGTGTTGTGGGAGGGCGCTTCAGCGCGCGAAGAATCGACCATATAAAAAATCCAGCCCAATAGAGTGCCAGGCCACTATTGCGAGTGTGCTTCGCTAAAAACTCTATAAAATCATAAAATTGCATAGTCTTAGTACGGCGTAATGCTTGGCGAGGAACGAGCCAAAAGGCACCCGCAGCGGCGGCCCGGCGCGAAGGCAGCGCCAGCTCAATTTTTCTGCAAAGTCACGTGACCTAAGCCAATTTTATGAATAGAGTATGATTTGATCAGCAAAACGAGAGCGCGCCTGAATTTTGGGCATACTCCCAAACTATTGTTAATTTTATTAAATGTTAGATGGTTAGTGCTATTTCGGCGCGCGTGATAAGAATGTTGAACAGCGCTGCGCGTTCATTCAATATCAGAACGTGCAGTCTGATCACCGTTAGGCATATATGAAGCCACTATTAGTCTCGCGTGTTGAGCCATTCTCACCAGGAGATGAGTCTGCGAAAGTCTCGCTGCAGAGCGAGTTCGGAGAGCTGGTTGTCTTCAGCTATCCATGTGACTTTAAGCCAGGGGATTTGGTGCCAAACAAGCTGAGCGTCTTAGACGGAGATGCCAAGGCTGCTTATCTGGCTGATTGGCCGGATGAAATGAAGAAAGAGCACGCTGTAGAAAGGATTGAGCGCACGGGGCCGTTCTCATACAAAGGAATTGGCTATGTTGCCGACCAGTCTTCGGGACTTGTTGAGGTGATGGGCTTTGTACTGGATTTCGGAGAGGTCCCATGCACCGGTCATGTCGAATTCGAGTGCTTGCGGGTGGATCTGTGAAGAAACCTAACCAGTGCGTCAACGAGATTGATTTCCCGCTGGCGCTCCAAACCAACCCGTTACGCTGGCGTTAGGTTTCCGAGGAGAATATGAGCTCTACTAAGTTAACTGACTATCAACTAAAAAAGCTCAAACCTCTGGAATTGGAGCTAAAATATGCAGTGCGCTCTAGTGATACTGACAGAGCAATTGAAATTGCAACACAGATTCAAGAGCTTTTTCCAAAGGAATGGAGAAGGCATCATCGTCTTTTGCGGGCTAAATTGTGGGCTTTTGAATCTTGCTTGGACGCCAATAGGCTCTCTTATGCGCAAAGGGGCTTCATTGGTATAAGAAAGCTATCTGCCCCAACCACTCGCCTTTACCTAGAGGCGTCCAGCCTATTGGCTGTTTTCCATCTCAGGTCAAAGGATACTTCATCAGCAAAGGGCTTGATTAAGGAAGTTATTGAAAAAGTGAACAATATCAGCTCCGAGAGGACAAGGCATCAGTTCCAAAAGCGCTTGATCGAACGGATTGAAGAAGAATGCATTCTGACTGAGCTGATTGGAACCAATCACGCCGAAATGAATGTTGATGAGATCCAAGCAAAAGCTGTACTCCTGATTCAAAGAAATTCTGATGACGAAATCTTTAAGCTCATCGGCAACTCGGTTCCAACGGCCAGTATTAGCCTTCTGCGAGATGTGCGCACTTATTCATTGGATCAGTTGCCTCCTCCAGATAGAAAGCTGTTGCCGTCACCCGAAAAATCAGAGCAACCAAAAAAGATAGGAAAAATCACCTTTGCAATAATCAAGCGCATTGCTTGGAAGACGTTTTGTAATCCAGATAGTTCGATATATAAACTATGGAAAAATCGGGTTCCCAAAGTCTTTAACGAAGGCTATTTTTCTGCAGCGGTGGTTACCACTATGGGTGATTTCAGAATTGGAATTCCCTTGCTTGCAAGTGGTATTTCGGCTCTGGTAATGAAATATACAGCGGAAGAGTTTTGTGAATTCTCGAAGCCAAAGGGGCTTATGATTCACCGCGGAAAAGAATAAACCTAACTAGGCGGTCAAGCGGACGCCAAAAGCGTGGCGCTTTTGATCCCCCAGCTGCGTTCCGGCGCCGGTTACCATCAGAGTTAGGCATACGTAAGGAAGAGACATGGGGAAATACGGAAAGGCCGCTATTCGAGCTCAGGAGCTTTTGACAGTGAATAGAAAGTTGGAACCTGTCTCAGCCTGGAACAGGGCCGTAAATGAAGTCTTTCCGAATAGCCCCTTATCCCGGGAGAAAAGCTGTCCTCGCGGTGCATTCTTGGGCCTTTGCTCCGACGGTCTAGTGTCAGGGGTTCCATCAGGCGAGTACACACTATCAAAAGACAATCGTCGCTATGCACGCGAAGCGGTAAAGCTTCTCCGGAAGGCGCCTTCTTTGGCCGACAAACCAGACGAGGTCTGGAAGGAAATCATGCGAGGGGAGGCTAAGTCGGAGAACTCACAGATGGACGTTGCAATTTCGCTATGGCAGGCCGGTGCCATTAGCAAGAACGATGTCTAACAATCCGCTCAAGTTCGTTCTGGCCTTCGGCCTCCACAGGATGCGCCAGAGGCGCGCCGCTTAGCTCAGACGTTGAGGCTGAAGAAAACCTGTGGATTGCTAAGTTTTGATGGGATCAAGGAATACAGACGAGGAGCGGTCAGCATGCCGCGCTTCAATCCTTATAACCACGATCAAAATGCCATGGTGGTGGTCAACTACTAAGATCAGCCGCAGCCCGGTACCTTTGCGCACAAGCTAAACTTACCCGTTTTCCATGCCAAGTACCGCAACGACGCTATCGGTCGGCTGGCTATGATGCAGTTATTCTATACATTCAGCTTTTTCAAGGCGATACATCGATACCATGACGAGAAAAACACTAGGTTTGAAGGTAAAAAGAGAGATAGATGCCAAGCCCGCCGACGAGGTTGACGATCAATTCCCCAATGATCCCGAAAAACGTTTTTTAAATGGCGTTGCTATTCATCCTTCCCCCCGCATTGCTTTAGAGCCTGGCTCTCAAGAGCGTACTGTGCGAGCGATGGATTTGATTACGCCCATTGGTATGGGGCAACGAGGGTTGATTGTGGCGCCGCCAGGCTCTGGCAAAACGACGATGTTAAAACATATCTGTCAGGCCGTGACTGAGGCTCATCCGGAAATAAAGCTGTATGCCTTACTGATTGATGAACGCCCTGAAGAAGTGACCGATTTTAAGCGCAGTGTGTCGGCAGAAGTACATGCATCGTCTTCAGACGAAACCTACACGCACCATGTGCGTATGGCCGATAAACTCCTTGAGACGGCACGTAAGCAAGCAGGCGACGGTCATAATGTGATGATTGTGATCGATTCTCTTACGCGGCTCTCGCGCGTTCATAATGTCGAGCAGCGAGGTAATGGTCGCACTATGTCGGGTGGGCTGGATTCCCGAGCGATGGAAATACCCCGAAAACTGTTTGGCGCTGCGCGAAAGATCGAAAACGGCGGGTCGCTCACCATTCTGGCCACCGTGCTGGTGGATACGGGAAGCCGTATGGATCAGGTGATTTTCGAGGAGTTTAAGGGCACGGGCAATATGGAACTCGTGCTGTCCCGGGATGTGGCCAATCAACGGATTTTTCCGGCGATAGATATTGCTAAAAGCAGTACCCGTCGAGAGGAGCTTTTGATTGATGCAAAAGATATTGAAAAGGTAAGGACATTACGTAGAGGTTTGACAGCGCTGAAGCCAGTAGAAGGCGCGCAGAAGCTGCTTGCGTTATTGGATAAATATCCCACTAATGCCGAACTGTTAGATGCATTTTTACCGGATTCGTGAAATATCGATAATAAAGAAGCCCACCCTTTTAAAAGATGAGCTTCTTGGGTAAGTTTTAACGATTACTTTATTTTCTGTAATTCAAGTTTGATTCAGGTACTGCTTTTCGAACCGGGAACCCTGCAATCTCTTTGCGCTCAATAATGCTTTTTAAGCGTCTTTCAATAGCGCAAAGATTTTTAAAGTCACTCATGTCGACTAAAGAGATGGCTTCACCTGAGGCGCCCGCGCGGCCGGTTCGACCAATGCGGTGGATGTACTCTTCTGGCTGAAAAGGTAAATCGTAATTCACCACACGACTCAATTCATCAATATCCAAACCACGCGCGGCAACTCCCGTGGCGACCAAGTACTTTAGCTCGCCAGATTTGAACTGGGCCAAAATCTTTTCGCGCATTGCTTGGCTTCTATCGCCATGGATAGAGTCCGCTGTGATGCCGCGTTTTTCCAGTTGAGCAACAAGCTTGGCCGCATTGTGTTTTTTCTCGGTAAAAATGAGCGCCTGATCCCATTGTTGCTCGTTGATCAAGTGGCTCAACAAGGCGGACTTAGTGTCTTTGTCGACGGTGATGAGCCATTGTTTGACATTAGCGGCGGCGCGGACGTTGGGAGAAATGGATATTTCAGCCGCCAGATCGGTCATCTGGCGATCCGAAAAATCGTAGGCGAGGGCGCGAACGTCGTCTGTAATGGTAGCCGAAAACAGTAGGTTCTGACGGTCTTCAGGCAGGCGATCTATGATTTTATGGATATCGTCGGCAAACCCCATGTCGACCATTCTGTCCGCTTCGTCCAGTACCATGACTTTAAGTTCGTCAAAATGCAGCGCACGCTGATGCGCCAAATCAAGCAATCTGCCCGGCGTGGCGACTAGAATATCCACTCCTTTGATTAGGCGCTCTTTTTGCGCTTCGGTATCCACACCGCCATACATCGCCATCGAGGTTAGGTGCGTGTGTTTAGCGTATTGAGCCACATTGGCTTCGACCTGAACCGCTAGCTCACGGGTCGGCACGAGAATCAGCGCACGTATCCGCTTGCCACGTAACGTGCCCGCGTTACTGAATCGCTCTAGCAGAGGAAGAACAAAGGCAGCGGTTTTACCTGTGCCTGTTTGTGCGGTGGCGATTAAGTCGTTACCCGAGAGAATGGCAGGAATCGCTTGTTCCTGAATGGGCGTTGGCGTGTTGTAACCTAGTTCGGTAATCGCTTGAACAAGAGGACTGGATAATCCTAGTTTTGAAAATGGCATTAGGAGCTCTGACCGATGGTCGTAAGGTGTGTCGAAAATGAAAAATGATTCAGTATAGCGTAAAAGCAGCCGCTCGTTGCTCGAACAGGGCAATTAGCTTCATAGTGCTGAACGGCGACTTTTGTGATGAAATTAAAGGCATTCATTAAATAAATGGTAAGTGATGCTTTATAGTACGCTAATGTTGGTCAGAATTAGCTTTAAAATTGGAGAGATAACATGGGTGATATAGGATTCATTTTTGGAATGATGGGAATGTCGATGGGCATCTTGGGGTTTGTCTTTGGCATCCTTTCATTTTCTAAAGTTGTTAAGCTAGAGAAGAAATTGGCGAAAGTGGAGTCTCAGGGTAGTTGAAGTTAAATCGTGAGTGAGCGAAATAAAAATTCAATTAAATTCAATAGTTTAGATCGTTTCACGTTTGTTCCTCGCACCATTTATGGCAAACGTTAATCCATATGCAAATGAACCCTGTCATTCAAGAAGAAATATCCGGCTGTGGCATCGCAGCATGCGCTGCTCTTGCGGGCATTACCTATGCACAGGCGAAAGAGACAGCCAACGCCATGGGTATCTATGCCGAAGACACAGCGCTTTGGTCAGACACCGAGTACGTCCGTAAGCTCTTGCGTGCTTTGGGGATCACGGCTGCCCCTACGGAGACGCCATTTGATACCTGGGAGCGCCTTCCAGATAAAGCACTGTTGGCGATCAAATGGCGCATGGAGCAGGGCAGACCTTTCTGGCATTGGGTGGTGTTTGCTAGAAGCGAGCGGGAAACCGTTGTGACTTCGGGCGCATCAAGCCCAAGTGGTTCATCCGTGTAGTTTAAGGCTCGACAGCTATTATTGAGGTCTACTCTTAAGGACTACTCTTAAGGTCTATGAGCTAGCGCTTGGTTCTTGCTGGGCTCTCGCTTTCTGTTCTGCTTGATCCAGAAGCACCGGGCCGCTACCTGATTCCGCCAGCTTGTCGTCCGGATTGTAGAGCGGGCAACTGGTCATACTCAAACAGCCGCAGCCGATACAGCCAGCCAAGTTACTACGTAGCTTTTGTAGATAAGCAATCCGGCCATCGAGCATCTGCTGCCAGTTTTTTGAAAGCTGTTGCCAGTCTTCAACCGTCGGTGTGCGGTTATAGGGCAGTGATTCAAAGGCCCGCTTGATCTCTTCCAGGCTGACGCCGACTTTCTGCGCGGCTTTAATCACCGAAATCCGCCTAAGTACTTCTGGTTTATAACGGCGCTGGTTGCCCGCATTGCGCCAGCTTTGGATCAGGCCTTGCTGCTCGTAAAAGTGCAAGGTACTGACTTTAATGCCGCAGCGCTTTGCCACCTTGCCCACACTCCAAATAGCCTCTGCCATCACTCACCTCTGAATCTTTTTTGCCATTTTTTCCCAAAAAACACTTTACCTCAAGTGAAGTTGAGGTTTTATCCTGCCATTTCACTTAACGCAAGGAGACTCTTATGTACTTGGAACACGTTAATCTGGTCGTTGATGATATGGATGCCATGTTGGATTTTTACCGCGCCGTATTCCCCCACTGGCGGGTGCGAGATGAAGGCCATGGTGAGTGGTATGGCAAGCCACGCAAGTGGATACACTTTGGTGATGATGAACATTACTTGGCGTTAAGCGATCACGGCGAAGGGGAGAACCGTGATCTGGAAGGCCATAGCGTTGGGCTGGCCCATTTTGCTTATGTAACCGATAACCTTGACGCCGTTGTGGCCAGGTTAAATAACGCGGGTTTTGCCATTGCCAAACCAGGAGCAACAGAGCCGTTTCGTAAAAATGTCTACTTTGTCGATCCGGCTGGGTTTGAAGTTGAGTTTGTCGAGTATCTGAGTGATATACCGGCTGAACGGAATTTAAACCGCGATGCTCAGAAAACGGCAACGTAGGAGAGGTGGGCAACTGCGGGGTTGGTAATCAAGTCAGCACAGCGTGCTCTTGATAAGCAGGGGTATTTAAGCAATAACGAGCCAGGAAGCCTCTTTTGTAAAACTTAAAATTTGGGGTTTGACAATGAAAATAGATGTCGGCTTTACGCACATTGCGTTATCAGCAAGTAACTTAGATAAGAGTGTTGATTTTTATCAGCGCTACGCCAATATGGCTGTCATTCATGAGCGAACAGATAAGGAAATTGACAAGCGGGTCGTTTGGTTGTCGGATAAATCACGCCCATTTGTATTAGTGCTAGTACAAAACAGTAATCCGGTTCCTATATTAGGGCCTTTTGCCCACCTGGGTGTTGGTTGTAAAAGCAAGCGTGAAGTAGATGATTTATGTGACCAAGCTAGGCGCGAAGGCATATTGTCCCGGGAGGCGACGGATAGCGGCTATCCGGTAGGCTATTGGGCCTTTATAAATGATCCAGATGGCCATGTTTTAGAAATTTCGTATGGACAGGAAATCGGTTTAACGGTTGAAAAATCGGACACTTAGGGAGCCGCAGTAACCACCTTCGTATCCGAATCCTCTGTTAGTAGCTAGCACCCAAGTTCACCTGTGCATGGCGCTAAGCGATCATGGCGAAGGGAAGAGCCGTGATCTGAAAGGCCACAGAGTTGGGCTGGCCCATGTTGCTGATGTGGCCGATAACCTTGACGCCGTTGTCACCGGTGAACTGTGGTCAAAGCAGCCTTGGGCAAACAAGACAGCTGAGTACGTAGGCTGGGCTTACCGCTCATTTGGTAGACTGCTTATTAGATGAATGGGGTAGATTTACTTTTAATTAGAATAATATAATATATTGCGTTAACAGTAAAACTACAGGAGCTTTCAGTGAGAATTGAAACCAAAAAAGGAATATTGGAAGGCGAGTGGCACTACTTAACCCAATGGAAGGAGCAAGTTTTTCCTGCAGAGGGGCGTGGTAAAGAGTGGTCCCCTGTTTCTTGGCATAGCATCGTCTACTCGGAGGAGAAGAACCCTATTGGCCACATTGGCTTTGATAGCTTTGAAGTCCTCATCGATGCTGTGCCTCGTTTAGTGATTGGTATTGGTGAGGTTGTTGTGAGGCCAGAATATCAAGGGCAAGGCATTCCAGCTCTACTGTTTAACGAAGTTCATCATCAGGCGAGCAACCATTTTGGAACTGGAGTATTTACGCTTTTTTGCCCGTCTCGGCTAGTTTCTTATTACGAAAGACATGGTTATCAGCGGCATTCTGGTGCCGTTTATTTTCTGCAGCAAGGTGAGACAGTGCTTTCTACCTTCGAGTTTATGCATCGTGGTGACTTGACCCCAGTTGGAGAGGTAGTTTTACAAAGCGAACCTTGGTGATTAAGAAGTTTTTAACAACAGGTAGTCGCCATAGGCTTAGATGACTGATCTTTAGTATGTCTCTTCGTATATCTCTGTGAACCTAGATCTGATGAATATTGAAATAAGAAATGGAGCGCTAGAATTGGAGACAAGAAAATCATCGCGCTTAATGATTATTGATGAACATGGGCGCTTGCTACTGTTTTTATACAAAGATGAGCATCAGGCGCCATTTTGGGCAACCGTTGGCGGTGAACTGAGGCCAAGTGAGAACTACGTCGAGGCTGCGAAACGCGAGTTATATGAGGAAACAGGCTTAATACAGGACGTCGATGAAATGTTAAGAGAACGAGATGACGTCTATGCCGTTGCACGGTCGGTGCCAGCACGTTGGCTTGAGAAGTACTTCTTGGTTAAATGGCCTGCCAACAGAGAGGTATTTGCTGCAAAGTGGACTGATGAGGAGAAGAGTACGATTCAAACGTGGAAATGGTGGAGCTTGGACGAGCTACTCGAAAACGAAGCCTCTCTCTTCAAACCTGATTGGATTCCTGATTTGCTTCGCTCTGTGCTGCAGAGATAATATTTATCAAACGATTCTCAATAGTACCTTAGTCGCAGTTGACCATCAGTAAGGAATATCTTGATGATTCGCAAATATCAGAAAGCGGATATGGATCAAATTTTAGATATCTGGCTTTCAGCATCGGTTAAAGCACACGCCTTTATTGAATCAGCGTTTTGGGAATCAAAAGTTAGCGAAATGCGTGATGTCTATCTCCCCGCCTCGGAGACCTTTGTATTTGAGTCTGGGGCTCAAATAGCTGGATTTTATAGCCTGTATGAAAATACGTTGGCTGCTGTTTTTGTGGCACCAAGCTTGCAGGGTAAGGGCGTGGGCACAGCGCTGATTGATTATGCCAAGAGCAGAAGGGAGTGTTTGCAACTGACGGTCTACCGTGAGAACGATCCAAGTATCCATTTCTATAAGAAGCATGGATTTATTTCATTGGGGGAGCAGATGGATGAACGAACTGGTCATCCAGAGTTGGTTATGGAGTATTACGGTTAACAGCGGTGAAACAGCGGCTAATCAGTGGGTTGGGGTTGGCTTGGCATTGTGTACCCAGGAGTGTTCGATGAAAGGTGAGTGTCTATGTGGAGAGGTAGTGTTTGAAATTGAGGGTGAGTTACCAAACCTCTACCAATGTCACTGTTCCTTGTGTCGCAAAGCGACGGGATCTAACGCTAACGCTGCCACTTTTGTGGAAGGCAAGAGCTTTCGCTGGATTTCAGGTCAGTCGAACATCTGCTCTTTTCAAAAGCCAACCGGCTATCGGAGTGATTTTTGTTCAGGCTGCGGCAGCCCGGTGCCCAACAGGTTGAGAGACACCGATTTAATATGGGTTCCAGCCGGTTTACTGGAGGAGATGGCGGTTGCTCAAGTGGCTGTGCATCTCCATTTTTCTTCGTCCGCCTTGTGGGCGCAAGAATCCGATAACTGTATTCGGCTGGCCGGTGGCCCCGATAGTCTGGAGTCGCTTAACCAGGCATTGCGGAGGAGAAGCTGTTGAGCGAGACGAAATCTTTACCATGAGGCTGAAATGCCCTCCAATGCTTCCAGCATGCGGTTTAATGGCGCTGCCAGCTAAAGATGACCTCACAAGCAAAACATACCAATATTCCAACACAGAAACCGTCAAATGAACGCCCGTGGAGCCGTCTCCAAAGGGTATAATGTCATCTGCCACAGTAGGGTGGCTTCGCTACAAGCGTTATATTTCAGCAGGTTAATTTGCTTGTTACTATTTTTAAATAGAGAAAAGGTAGTCGTTCATGATCAATACCAAAATATACAAGGCAGTTTACGAACTGGCTGAAAAACTCATGAAGGCTGCCGATAAAGAGGATAGAGAGGCTTTCGATGCGCTCTATGCGCAGTTGGAAGCGATCTGCACCGAGAACGAAAATAGCGATAAAGATCACCCAGAACAGTGGGAAACCCTGGCTGATTTTACTGAAGAGCTTGATGAGGCGCTGGCTGTTTACGAGAAAGCCTTCGAAAAAGCCGTCGCGATTAATTCCAAAGACCACATGTCATCGATAGCTTTCTCCATGGCAAAATTGCAAGTTGAACTGGGTCAGACCGACGCGGCGATCAGCAATCTTAAAAATGCCCAGATCACTGCCAACAAGATTGAAGATGGCGAGCTCAAAGATGAAATTGATGAACTGCTTGAGAAGCTGACGGCAGGCTAGGCTTGCTAGGTTACTGATTTTCCGATTATTCATCCGATTATTCATGATAGACGCAGATGCACATAAAGCCTCATTGTGCTGGGTTTGCCTAAGACTAGGGACACTATTTTGACCAATAACGATATTTTTCGCCGCATACGTTACACCTTCGATTTAAAAGACAGCACCATCGTGGATATCTTCGCCTTGGCAGAGGTCAGCGTGGCTCAAGAGCAGGTCACTGCCTGGCTGAAAAAGGATGATGACGACGCCTTTGTCACCATGAAGAACCGAGAGTTGGCGGCGTTTTTGAACGGCTTTATTAGCTTTAAGCGTGGCAAGCGCGAAGGGCCTCAGCCCGTGCCAGAGTCGCAGTTGAACAACAACATGGTGTTCCAGAAGCTGCGCATCGCGCTGAATCTAAAGGCTGACGATATTTTGGCAGCGTTTGAATTGGCTGGCTTCAACATAAGTAACCATGAATTAAGTGCGTTTTTCCGCAAGCCGAGCCATAAGAATTATCGCGAGTGCAAAGATCAGGTGCTGCGCAATTTTTTGCTCGGTATTCAGCTTCAATTGCGGCCAAATCAGGCTGCTTCTAGCTCAAGCACTGAGTCCTGAGTTCATAGCTTTGGCTTCAGTGAGTTCAAAAGAATTGAAGCCCTCGTTGAGTTTTCAGCTTCTTCGCCACATCATCGCCACGCTTAACCTCTTCATTGAGCTGCCCCCACTGCTGGTAGCTGCTTTTATCAAACGTTGAGGCCGATAAAGCCCAGCGAGGATCGTCACAGGGGAGAAGGTTTGTGATCAAGCAAGTAGGCAGGGTTAAAATTCAACCTAAGCACAGGGCGACGTGTCACTGCGGCATAGTGGAGCTCGCACTTGATTTGCCTGAAGGGCTTGTCGACCCGAAAAGGTGTAACTGTTCTATTTGCAGGCGCAGAGGCGCTGTCATGGCCTATGTGCCGTTGAGCGGCCTTCGCGTTCTCCGCGGCGCTGAGCATTTAAAGCTATATCAGTTCAATTCGAGCGTCGCTAAGCACTACTTCTGTTCAAACTGCGGCGTCTACACTCACCACCAAACGCGCTCCAATCCCAATGTGTATGGATTTAATGTCGGGTGTTTGGAAGGTGTTAATCCCTATGACTTGGACGATTTGCCGGTTAGCGACGGTATTAACCATGAATCTGATCAATAGCAGGGGATAAGGAAGGCGTAATTTTATGGTTTGGTTGGTTCTGTGCAGCTTCATAGCTAAAGACAGCCATACGAGTAAGGCATTCAGATGGATCATGAAGCGGTGATCAAACGCTGGGTGACGAACGATCCGGTGCGGATGGAGGCGCTTACTATAGCGGCTGCTCAGAAACTACCGGGTTGGTGCCTCGCCGCTGGATTCGTTAGAAATTTAGTGTGGGACAAGCTACACGACTTTTCATCGAGTACGCCGCTAAACGACATTGATTTAATTTACTTCGATCAACAAGATATGAGCGATGCTCGTGACCGGGAAATTGAAGGCGAGTTAAGGGCCGCTTCGAAGCTCCCGTGGTCGGTAAAGAACCAAGCAAGAATGCACGAGCGAAATAGGGACTGCCCGTATACCTCAACGGAAGATGCCATGAGTTTCTGGGTTGAAGTAGAGACGGCCGTAGGTGCTTCAATGGCTGATGATGGAGAAGTCATTATTGTGGCTCCCTTTGGTGTTAAGCCACTGTTTGACTATACCATCACATTAAATCCCAAAAGGCCAAAGCGAGTAGATTTTGAGGCCCGCATATATAGCAAGCGGTGGTTGAAAACCTGGCCTAGACTGGTCGTAAATACCTAATATGAAGTAAATGGTTTTTAGAGTATATGTAACGCCTTGGCTCCGTTGATAATTAGTTATCAGGTATGGTGGGCAATAACTCTTCCCGTTAACATCATAGCAGCGAAGGTCTCAGCCAATGTTGAAAGGCATTACAGCCAGTAAGCCGCTAGGTGGCTAAACCCCAGCGGCTATATCAACGCCAAATATTGAATCAATTAAACAATTTTCTCACCACTACTTTTCATGCTTATTACGTAAATAATAAACATGATCAGCGAGCCCATGACAAAACACCATACGCCTACGGTTGCGTAGCTCGCAAAAGCGGGAAGAAACAAAAGACTGCCAAAGAAGAAAAATAAGCTTGATAAGAGACCGAGTAGGTTGGGTAGCTGTTGATGCTGTGCCATCTCACTGTTCATTTTATTTCCTTGTCTGCAATATTACTTTCAAGTGCTTCATCGGGCTTAAATAGTGATGTCGGGTGAAAACTGAAAGCCTACCGATATCCGATTCCAACTGTTGATTTGGACAATAATGGCGGTGAGGTCAATTAGCCCCTGCTCACCAAACGCATCTAGTGCGTTTTGATAGTCGCTGTCACTTACCGCTTGCTGGCTGACATGGGTTAGTGCTTCGGCCCAGGCGAGCGCGGCGCGCTCTTGAGTGCTGAAGCAGGGAGCTTCACGCCAAGCAGGCAATACATCCAGGCGCACCTGGTGCTCGCCGTCGTCTCTGGCCTCTTGCGAATGCATGTGCTGACAAAAGCAGCAGTGATTAATTTGCGAAACCCGCAGGTTTACTAAGTGAATGATCGAGCGATTAACCGTTGAGTCTGAAGCAACATTGCCTAAGGCGGTCAGGTTCTTAGCTAGGCGTGGTACAAGGCGATACACTGACTGTTGAGACATACGAGTAGACATGTGGGTGACCTCGATGAGTAAGTTGGGAGCTCAGCTTAACGTCGAGGTTTTTTTATGCCTTGTAAATTTGCGACAGTTTGCGTTTGCGATAGGCGGCGGGTGTTTCATAGGCAAGTGATTGGAAGGCGTGGGTGAAGTGAGCTTGGTCATAGTAACCGCATTGCAGCGCTATTTCCGCTAGAGGCAGTGTGGTTGCAAGCAATCCGTGGCGGGCACGGTTTAGCCGGGCATAGGCGACTAATTGGCCGGGGGTAACGCCCACCTCGCGCTTTAATTTGCGTTCCAGGGTACGTCTGGTAAACCCTAGCGTGGTACCTAACTGTTGGGGTGGAAGTTGTAGCTCTCTAATGGCTTGAACAATCGTAGTGATACGGCTATTGGCAGGTGGCTGGCTCTTTAGTCGATCTAACAACCATGTTTCCAGCAGGCGTAATCCCTGTTGTGAGTCCAACTGGTAGAGGCGCTCTACCACAGGCATTAATCCTTGCAACCTTAATTTTTGCACACTTAGTTCTTCAAGCTCGTTATCCATGCGATGGTATGTATCTGTGAATGCTTCGGGTAGTAAGCCCAGCAAGCTGTGGGCGCCTGCCGCTTTAAAGCGAATGCCCAAACAGGGTGTGGTTGTGTCGAGTGTTTCTATTAACGTTCGCCTGTTGAAACAGAGTGTGATGAGGGGGCGGGAGCTGGAGAGTTTAATGCTAAGACTAGCCCCTGCATCGGGGTAGAACTTTTCGGTTCTGGGTTCAGTGAGGTGACCTGGAGTTCCCATTGACCAAAAGCATTGAACCCAAGGCGTTAATCGCCTATCAGGCAGG
Source organism: Halomonas campaniensis (assembly GCF_002211105.1). Taxonomy (GTDB): domain Bacteria; phylum Pseudomonadota; class Gammaproteobacteria; order Pseudomonadales; family Halomonadaceae; genus Vreelandella; species Vreelandella campaniensis_A. The sequence goes on from NZ_JPUA01000026.1 coordinate 79,564, forward strand.
CGATGCCGGAAGTTTAGATAGTCAGTGTTGCTGGGCAGAATGAGGTCAGTCATGGCGTCAGTCAGCGATAGGTTTTACCAATAGTAGCTCTTATTGCCTCAATCAAGCAGTTTTTGGGAGCAGGCCCGCCGCCACACGCTAGGCGGCGTATTTTCCTGGCGAGCCCAACTGCGCCTTAGCTGACGTTCATCACCGAACCCGGAGGCTTCGGCGATGCGTGCTAGCGTCCAGGTCGTTTCGGTCATCAACGCTTTGGCTCGCTGCAGGCGTAACCCCATAATATAGTCGCCAACCAGCATGCCGGTGAGGTTTTTGAATTGCCGGCGGAAATGGCGCTCGCTCATGGCGGCCTGAGCCGCCAGCGTTTCAATTGGCCACCTTTGAGAGGGCGCGGCGCAGATGGCATCTTGAACGCGATGCAGCCGTTCATCCACATGATTGCGGCCCTCAAGCCAGGCGCCCAGTTGAGGCTCCTGACCGCTGCGGCGAAGATACAGCACCATTTCCCGCGCTACCGCCAAGGCCAGTGAATGGCCGCAAGCACGGGTCAGCCAGTAAAGCATGGTATCGATCCCCGTTGAGATCCCCGCGCTGGTTAAATAGCGACCGTCCTCGGTAAAGATACAATCACTTTGTACTTTTGCTTGAGGGGCTTTGGACTGCAATTGCTCGATTAGCGTGTGGTGGGTGGTACAGCGTCGCCCCGCTAACAGACCAGCATCCGCCAGTAACAGCGTGCCGGAGCAAACGGTCATTAGCGTATCCGCACAGTGGGCATTCGCCTTGAGCCAAGCGATACACTCTTGTTGTGCCATTGGCTCAAGGCTATTGCGATACTGCCCCGGAATCAGCAGTAAATCTTGAGGGTGAAGCTGTTCAGGTAGTGGGTCAATGCCGCTAAGGGTAAGCGGCCCTAACCACTGCATGGCCGACTTGGGGCCGATATAGCGTACTCGGACGTCTATTGAGAGCCGATCGGCGCACTGCAAAACCTGTAGCGGGCCAATCAAATCAAGCGGCACCTGGCCGGGCATCATCAGTACCGCCACCCGCAAAGTGGTGGCTCTTCGGGATGGCGGTTGGCTATTTGATTGCTCTTCACTCACGCGTGCTTTGCCATTCGTTGACCATGTCTTGTGTATTGATAATACGCGCAAAACGGCCTTCAAGTACCAGTTCGGTGCGCGCCTTAATATCATCCGCTGACCAGGTGACACCTTGGCGCGTCATAGGGAACGTCAGGGTAGCGTCGCTGATAAAGTCGACGCTAAAGCCCAAATCCGACGCTACTCGGGCGGTGGTTTCACAGCACTGCTCGGTACGAATACCACTAATCGCCAGCCGTTCAATGCCACGCTCCCGTAACCAGCCTTCAAGCGAGGTGTCGGTAAAGGCGTTATGGACACGTTTATGATAGGTCACCACTACTTCATCATTAAAGCCATCAAGCGGACGAATCAGGCCATTCTTGGGGTCAAAAGCTCCTTGACTGCCAGGCTCTTCATGCAGAATGCGGATAACGGGAATACTGTTTGCCTGTGCGGCGTTAAGCACTGCGCGCTGCTTGGGACGCCATGCCTGAGCCAGCGATTCTACCCAGTAATCGCGGGCGGGAAAGGAGGCTTGAACGTCAATTAATAGCAAGGCGGTATTAGGCTGGCTCATGGCTAATCTCATTGTGTTGAAGTGAGGTTACAGATTAGCTTTTCTACATTCAGCCAACGATGCGTTGGCCGGTCACAAAGGGGGCAATTTCGGCCATGGGTGGCCAATGTGTTCTAGCGGACAGCACGGCAGGGGGATTCGTAGATACAAACAGGGTTTATTTCTTCACACAGACAAAAATAGCGTTCCCTGAGGTGTTCTCCCAAGGGATGATTTTTTCATAGTTATGCTCAAACAGATGAACCTCGAAGTAGGGCTCTAAAAGTGTCACTAACTCTGCAAAGCTGACCGCCACCATAGGGTGCTCATCGTTCCACACCTGCGTTCCATCAGCGTCCGTCTTTTCAATACTAAGCCTGAGAGACTGCTTTTCACCCTGCCCGCTATAGTGCCATCCGGAGCGGAACGTGAATAATTCACTACCCTGTTTGGCACTATGTTTAACGAATAGACCGTTATCAATTTTCTCTTTATCGACAGCGTTAAAACAGAAAACACCGCCAGACTTGAGTGCGCGGTGCACACTGGTCATGCACATCTTTAGCTTTTCAATACCAGCGTTGTAGTGGATTGAGTATAAAAAGCAGGTAATTAGGTCGAGGGGTGCGCTCACCTCGAAGCTGCCCATATCTTGCAGGGTGAACTGGGCTTCTGGACAACGTGTGGCGGCGATATCCAGCATCGGTTGGTTGATATCCAGTCCGCTACTGGCATAGCCGAAATCAATGAAATGGCGCACGTGTGGGCCGGTGCCACAGGCTAAATCCAAGTGTGCGGTTTCGCCGTTACCGAAAATCTGCTGCAGCCTATGAATGGCGTTGCTTTGCGCGGGGTAGTCGATATCTACACACATTAAATCGTAGTAGCCAGAGAGGTCGGTATAGAGTGCGTTGAAGGACATGTTCGCCTAATGGTGGGAGCTAAAGAGGGTAGGGGCGCATAGTAAACGAAATACCGCCTGTGACCCTAAAGAACCCCTGGCGATGACCGATATATATCTAAGAGCATCGAGATTTCTCTGCTCGATCCTAGATGCCAAGAGTGCCTGCTATGCCGAAAATATTGTCCTTACTATTCGCCCCCTTGCTCCTGATGCTATCCACGCAAGCCCTCTCTCATAAAGATGATGCAGAGGCGGCGGCGTTGGCGTGGCTAGAATCCATCGATAGTGGGCAGTATGAGCAGGCCTGGGAATCCTCCTCTACACTCCTAAAAAAGCCGCTTTCACCGCACATGCTGGAGCGCACGATTGGTGCTGCGCGTCGTGACTTTGGCGCTGTACAGTCGCGTCGCCGAGTGGGTATTGTGCGCCAAACCTCTATGCCAGGGGCGCCAAGTGGTGACTACACGGTACTGACATTCCAGACGAGTTTTGAGAACAGACCGCAGATCACGGAAACCATCACTCCGTACCTGGAAGAGGGGACGTGGAAAGTCAGTGGTTATTACGTGAACTAACTTACTCTTAAAAACGTATTACAACCCTCCCCAGGTCAACATGATCCCCTTGGAGCAGGCTCGTTTTACTCGTCCATCCTGCCATCACATTGTTCATGACGAAGCTCAACGTGGCTGCTACGTTAAATAGATGACCTTGTGTAGATCGCCGTGGATCAGCTCCAGATTCTCAGATGGCGTTAAAGGTGTTGAATGCGAGGAGTGGGTATGCAATCCCTTTCTCTCAAATCGCACTGGCTCTGGTTGATAGTTGCCGGTTTGCTAATGGTTACCATGTCGTTGACGTGGCAAGCCATGGCGCAGTCCTCGTCGTCCAGCGTTCTGGTACTCAATATCGAAGGCGCCATTGGCCCGGCGACCAAGGACTACTTTGAGCGTGGGCTTGATAAAGCCCGTGAGCAGGGGAGCGAAGTGGTGATCGTCGAGCTCGATACCCCTGGCGGGTTGGTCGATACTACCCGCGACATGATTCGTGAAATGCTCAACGCTGATATTCCAGTGGTGATGTACGTTTCCCCCAGCGGAGCGAGAGCGGCAAGCGCGGGCACCTATCTTCTTTATGGTAGCCATGTGGCGGCCATGGCCCCCTCGACCCATCTCGGTTCGGCCACGCCGGTACAAATGGGCGGCGGGTTTCCCGGCAGCGATGACGGCGAAGAAGATAATTCGGCTGAGGAGTCGGATGGCGAGGGCAGCGCCATGGAACGCAAGGTGGTGGAAGATGCGGTGAGCTTCATCCGCAGCCTGGCGGAACGCCATGATCGCAATGCCGATTGGGGTGAAGAGGCCGTGCGCAATGCGGTCAACCTCACTGCTAGCGAAGCGCTAGAGCAGAACGTCATCGATGTGGTGGCGCGTGATCTTGACGATCTACTTGAGCAGGTTGACGGCATGAGTGTGGTCATGGAAAGCGGCGAGTCCACCCTCGAGACTGCAGGCCTCACCATTGAGCGCTTTGCCCCTGATTGGCGCACCCAGGTGCTATCGCTGATCACTAATCCCAACATCGCCTTTTTCTTGATGATCATCGGCTTTTACGGACTGGTTTTCGAGCTGGCCAGTCCCGGCAGCCTGTTCCCAGGCACCATTGGCGTGATTTGCCTGCTGCTCGCCCTGTTTGCATTTCAGGTGCTACCGATTAACTACGCCGGGCTTGCGCTGATGGTGGTCGGGCTGGCGCTGATGGTGGGCGAGGCCTTTATGCCTAGCTTCGGTGTGCTGGGGGTTGGCGGCATCATTGCCTTTGTACTTGGCTCGGTAATGCTGATGGATGCGGAGCATCTTGCCATTTCGCTACCGCTCATCGGTGGTGTGGCATTGATGTCTGGAGGGCTAATGCTGTGGACGTTAATACGCTTTTCAACCCTGCGCCGTCGTCCGGCACACAGCGGTGCGGAGCAGTTAATCGGCGCAGAAACGGTGGCACTGGAGGATTTTGAGACCAGCGGCCATGTTCAGCTGCATGGCGAGCGCTGGAACGCAGTAAGCGATGCGCCAGTCAAACGAGGTGAAAAGCTGGTGGTGATGCGCCTTGAAGGCTTGACGGTATATGTGACGCACCGCTAGTGCCCACTTTCTGACATAACCGACCCACTGCTAAACGAGGTGCCTAATGATTATTTCGTATTTAGTTCCTGTCGTGCTGGTGGTGATGTTGATCGCTGCCTCTATCCGCATACTGCCGGAATATAAACGCGGCGTAGTGTTTTTTCTGGGCCGTTATCAGACAGTGAAAGGGCCTGGGCTGGTCATTGTGATCCCCGCCATCCAGAAGATGGAGGTGGTGGATCTGCGCGTCATTACCATGGACGTACCGGAACAGGACGTGATCTCTCAGGATAACGTCACCGTTAAAGTTAATGCGGTGCTTTACTTCCGCGTCGTCGACCCAGAAAGAGCGATCATTCAAGTCGAGAATTTTACCCAGGCGACCAGTCAACTGGCACAGACCACTTTGCGCTCCGTGCTGGGTAAGCATGATCTGGATGAGATGCTTTCCGAGCGGGATAAGCTTAACGACGATATCCAGGAAATAATCGATACTCAAACCGAAGCATGGGGCATTAAGGTCGCCAATGTTGAAATCAAGCATGTGGATCTGGATGAGAGCATGATTCGCGCTATCGCCCGCCAAGCGGAAGCTGAGCGTGAGCGCCGCGCCAAGGTCATTCATGCCGAAGGGGAGCTTCAGGCTTCCAAAAAGCTGGTTGAGGCCGCTAATGTCATGCAGGAAAACTCGGCTGCACTGCAGCTTCGCTATCTGCAAACCATGAGTGATATGAGCAACAAGAACGCTTCGACGATTGTTTTCCCATTACCGATGGATATCATGGAGGCCTTTAGGGATATGAAGGCTAAGCATGTCTCGCCGGTACAAAACGTCGATAAACCTGACCAGTGACACTGGCGTAAGCTTTTAACCAACTTGGATATCCAATGCCGCTGATTGCAGACACCCCCAAGCCCCCTTACTACGCGGTTATTTTTACCTCCCTCCGCACAGAGGTCGATGATGGCTATGACGCCATGGCGGCAAGAATGGTTGAGCTTGCAGCGCAGCAGCCGGGATTTTTAGGGGTGGAGTCTGCCCGCAATGAAGTAGGTGTAACGGTCTCTTACTGGGCCGATTTGGCATCTATTAAAGCGTGGAAAGCCCATGCTGAGCATCAAGAGGCTCAGCGGCTAGGCCATCAGCAGTGGTACCAACACTTCAAAACCCGTATCGCCAAAGTGGAACGAGATTACGCAATTTAGCGACTGCCAGCAGTTCCATTGCCTAAAACACCAGCCTAGCCAGTGCCTGCATCCCTAAAGCTATCGCCAGTACAGCGGCTCCCGCCACCAAACTGGTTACCAAGGCATGGCGTTTCCATAACACCAGCACGCCATGCCCAAAACGGTGAACCAGCCAAGCCAAGCCGAAGTAACGCAAGCCACGGGCGATTAACGTCGCCAGCACAAACAGCATAATCGGGTAGCCGGAAAGTCCGGCGGTAATCATCGCCACCTGGAAAGGAATCGGCAGTATTCCAATGGCTAAAATCGCGGCAAAACCGTATTGATCGAAGAAGGCTTGGAAAGATTGATAGCTCTGTTCCATACCCATAAATTCAATAAACCACGTACCCACAGACTGATAAAGTAATAAGCCAATACTGTAGCCAATCAGTGAGGCGATGAGACACCCAGCGGTGGTGACCGTGGCCAGCAACCAAAGCCGTTGCCTATTGACGGCCATCAGCGGGATCAACACCAGCTCAATAGGTATGGGTAGAATAATAGTCTCCAAAAAGGAGAGGGTGCCCAGTAGCCACAGCATATTCTTCGAGCGGTTAATGCGCTCAAACCACTGCTTAGTGCGTTTGGATGCCATGGCCATGCAGGTCTCTACACTTCGGGATTAATGCGGCGATAGATAGCTGCTAATAGGCTGTAGAGTCCAAACGCGAAGAGTCCCAGCGCGACAAAACCAAGCAACCACTGACCGAAGGGCTGGCTTCGCAGGGTACTAAACACTTCACCCATGCCACCTGCTTCATTGGGGTCGATTTGATAAGCGGCGATGATGAAAAAGCTGCCCACGATCACAAACACAACGCCACGAATCACCAAGCCGAAACGACAGATAGGATAGGCCCACTGTTGCGTCTGTGTCGGCATAGAGAAGTGTTTGTCGAATTTGGCCTTATAACCTTTAAATGCGTGGGCGATGCCTACGCCAATCATGATGAAGCCAACTCCGCCTACCAGCCAGCGCCCGAAAGGCTGCTGCATCAGCCAACCCGCCACACCTTGGGAACCACCACCGGAATCCCCAGAAGAGCCCGCCAATTGAAAGATGAGCGTGGCGGCAAAAAATGCCAGCAGCGTGTGGGTAATGGCGCTCGCTAATAAGCCTGCGCGAATCGCTAAACCTTTGGCGCCGTTGCCGTGATGGTCGGCGTCTTTAACTGCTTGGATGATCCGCCACATCGCGTAGCCCACCAAGCCGATGGCCATAAGGGCTAACAAGACTTTTCCGAAGGGGGCGGTGAGCACGCGTTCTAAGGCACCCCGACTGCCTTCTGTTTGGCCGCCTTGCCCAAAGGCTGCCAGCGCTGCAAGGCCGCCGACTAATACATACACAATGCCCAGAGAGGCGTAACCCATGCGGGCGAAAAGGGTAATCGCATCACGGTGGTCGGGGTTATTCATACTATTGGCCATGGTGTCCTCCTGACATATTAGGCGTTGCGCATCCCTATGCAATCTAGTTCATATAGCGCTTATCAGCGGCCCATACTGGCCTTGTGCTGTGCTATTGTCCAGCCTAGGCCAAGCCGAAATGTGGAAGGCTATTTGTGAATAACACGAGCAGAACATGAGTACAATTTCGTCACCTATTTTCTGGCGGGATGCGCGTATGCCCTATGTAGAGCTGCGCAAGATTAGCGACGCGCGACAAGTTTGCTATGCGCCGCAAAGCCATACGCATTGGTCTCTAGGGGCCGTTACCGCAGGTAAAAGCACTTTTTGCTATCGCGATGCGACGCATCAGATTAGTGCGGGAGACATCGTTATGATGAACCCCCACTGGGTGCACGCCTGCAACCCCATTGAGAACCAGCCCTGGGCGTACATGATGCTCTACGTCGATACCGAGTGGCTGAGTGAATTGCGTTACCAATTGGGTCTGTTGAATACGCCGTATTGGCAAGATATCGCCACCGCCGTCATTACCCAGCCAGCGCTTTATGCCGGGTACTGCGATATGCCTGCTTGTTTGCTGGATGAACACCGCGAGATTGGCGCTAAGCAAACGGCGCTCGTCGAGTACTTGTCCACCATGATGCAAGTGCTTGCTCAAGAATCCCACGCGGTATTGCCCCCAGCGCCCAGTGCGCTAGAACAGGTCGCGGCCTATTTGCGTGCCAACTGTAGCGCTGATATATCGCTAGAACGCCTATGTGAGCAGTCCGGCTATAGTGCTGGGCACCTGATTCGCGCCTTTAAACAGCACTTCGGACTAACACCCCATGCTTACCTGATTAATCAGCGCATTCAGATGGGGCAGAAAGCGTTAAAACAGGGGCAGCCTATTGTTGAGGCGGCTTTGAACGCTGGCTTTAATGACCAGCCCCACTTTCAAAGAACATTCAAACGGCTGGTAGCCGCGACACCCAACCAGTATCGTTATCCGCTACTCAATCAGTAAGACAATAGCGCTAGCCGCCAGGCAGATAGCGAGTGCGCGGTTAATCGTTAGTAAGATGATAGGACGATGAACATAGCGTTTCAGAAAAGCACCTGCATAGACCCAACTGGCCAGCGATAGCCAGCAAATAGGCAGATAGAGGCTGGCGAACAGCCATAGCAGATAGGGCTCATTAGCAGTGGTGTAGGCGCCAATGCCGGCGGCAGACGCCAACCACGCTTTGGGGTTGAGCCACTGCATCATGGCGCCTGCCCAAAACCCCGGTGCGTTGTCGGCGCCTCTTTCCTGTACGCGACCATCGTGCTGCAACAGCTGATAGCTAAGGTGGAGTAAAAAAATAATACCTGCCCAGCGTAAAAGCACTTCCAGCAGCGGCGCTACACTCAGCAGTGAGTAAAGACCCGCACCAATGGCTAAAAACAGCGCAACGAACCCCAGCGTAGCGCCGGTTACAAAAACAAGCCCTTTAGTAATGGGGTAGTGCGTACCGCTACTCAAACAAACGATGTTGACCGGCCCCGGCGAAATAGACGCGGCAAGCGCAAATGCGGCCATGGGTAAGGCTGTCGATGCTAGTAAGACGCTCATTGTCATCCTCCTCGGTGGTGACAGGAGTTTGCAATGGCAACGGCTGGCGGTATTGCACAAAATTGAGGTCGTTGTTTAAAGTGTTGCCCTGCTAATGCCCAAAAACCGACCAGCCGGTGCGCTGCACAAACATTTCGAGCGCCTGGGTGCCCAACAAACTGTTGCCGTAGGCATCCAGCCCCGGCGACCAAACGGCTATGGAGCCATGGCCCGGAGCAATCGCAAGAATCCCTCCGCCCACACCACTTTTGCCAGGCAGGCCGACGCGAAAGGCGAACTCCCCCGAGGCATCATAGTGCCCGCACATCATCATTAGTGAATTGATACGCCGTGCACGCTGGGGGGCTACCACGCGAATGCCACTGGGTTTGTTGATACCATCCGAGGCCAAAAACAGCCCGGCATGGGCTAACTGCTCACAGCTCATGGCGATGGCACACTGGTGAAAATAGGTGCCTAGCACCTTATCGACATCATGGCGCAGGCGACCAAAGGCTTTCATAAAGTGTGCCAACGAAGCGTTACGGTCGCGGTGGGCCATCTCTGAAGCGGCCACTGCGTGGTCGAAGTAAATGCTGTCGTCATTGGCGATATAGCGCACAAAGCTAAGAATCTCGCCCAGTGTCTCTTTGGGCTCATGGCCCATCATGATCGCATCGACCACCGCAATGGCCCCGGCATTGATAAACGGATTACGCGGTTTGCCGCTTTCATGCTCTAGCTGAACGATGGAGTTGAACGGATCACCCGAGGGTTCGCGGCCCACTTTCGACCACAGCGAATCACCCACTTGCCCTAGTGCAATGGTCAGCGTAAATACTTTAGAGATACTTTGAATCGAGAAAGGCGTGGTAGCACAACCTGCCGAGTACACTTTGCCATCCACCGTGGCGAGCGAAATGGCGAACTGCTGTGGGTCAACATGGCCAAGTTCGGGAATATAGTCTGCGACCTTACCGCGTTCTTCGGCGTTTGCCATGGCTGCGGCAATGTCATTGATCAAGTCTTGCATGGGCGTATCGTGTACCGTCAATGGAGGCGGGGCATTACCCTAGCGAAAACGAGTGGAAATGTCTGTTAAACATAGCGTCTCTTTTAAACATAAACTGTCTGAATACCCGCCAGTGCGCAAGATTCGGGTCGGCAACTCGCCCGTGAAGGCTTAGGCTGAAAGGATCTAAGCAGCTCCGACGGTCAGAGAGATAACCCAATGAATGACTATGAGCGTATCGAAAAAGCCATGGCCTATATGGTGGCCCATGCGGCGGAACAGCCCAACCTGGAAACGGTGGCTGCTCATGTTCATTTGAGTGCCTTCCACTTTCAGCGGCTATTTTGTCGCTATGCGGGGATTAGCCCCAAACGCTTTTTGCAGGCACTCACCTTAGAGCGCGGCAAGCAGTTGATGCAGTCGTCCACTTCTTTGTTGGATATCGCCCATACCCTTGGGCTGAGCGGTGGCTCGCGGCTTTACGACCACTTTGTTCAGTTAGAGGCGGTCACGCCCGGTGAGTATAAGCGCCAGGGCGAAGGAGTGGAGATCGCTTATGGCGTTCACGAAACACCATTAGGTCGCCTATTCGTCGCGGTAACCCCCCGGGGTATCTGTCGAATGGGCTTTGTCGATACGACTAATTCGGAGGAGTTACTAGCAAGGTTGGCGAAAGAGTGGCCGCGCAGCACCTTTCAACATAGCACTGAGGCCACCTGCTACGCGGTGGAGAGGCTGTTCTCTCAGTCCGAAGAGGGGGACGCCGCTGTGTCGTTGCATGTCACCGGCACCAACTTCCAAATAGCGGTTTGGCGAGCGCTGCTAACGATTCCCGAGGGGCAATTTGCTAGCTATTCCCACATTGCCCAGGCGCTGGGGGCACCTAAATCGTCCCGTGCAGTGGGCAATGCGGTGGGCGCTAATCCCATCGCGCTATGGATCCCCTGCCATCGGGTGATTCAACAAAGCGGCGCACTTGGTGGTTACCGCTGGGGCTTAGAGAAAAAGCAGATGGTACAAGCCTGGGAGCTGGCGCTGGCTCACCCAGACAACGCAGCGCTCGCCCCCAGTCTAACGACCTAATCAATCAGCCCATAAGCATCAAAAAACGGGAAAGGGCCAGGGTAGCGCTCGATAAACCCTTGGTGCGTCACCATACCGTTAGTTGCTGACCACTGGTGCATCAGGTAACCGGGGGGCTCTAGCTGAAAACTGGAGGGGCCGTCTGGCGTGAGATCCAAGCTTACCTGGTGGGAAACCCCTGGGCAGCTAATCGCCAAGGTGTTAGCAAAGCGAGCTTGGATCGAGCGGTGTAAGTGCCCACAGAGCACGCGCTCGACCTGGGTATGTTTGCCAATGACGTCGGCTAGTGCGTCTGGTCGCTTCAGCGGCTGGCGATCCATATGGTCGATGCCACTAACAAAAGGGTGGTGATGCACCATGATCAGAGTCGGTTTTTCGGGCTGCTCTGCCAGGGTGGTGTCTAGCCACTGCAGACTTTCATCGCTTAGCTCACCGTGGGGCTTACCGGGCACTGATGAGTCGAGCCCCACTAAGCGCACCGGGTAGTCATCCACGACCCACTGTAAATAGTCGCGGTGCTGAAACAGATAACTGTGTTCCGGAAAGGCGGCGCGCAGATGTTCGCGGTCATCATGATTGCCAGGGATCAAGTACACAGGCAGCGTTAATTCAGCCAGGATCTGCTTAAAGGTGGCGTACTCGTCAGGATGGCCAAAATCAACCAAATCACCGCTAATCAGCACCAGGTCGGGCCGCGGCGCTAGCTGATTGAGCGTGCTGATTGCTTGCCGCAGCGCACTGGCGGTATCTACCTGGCGGTAAGAGAGCTTCCCGCCCGCCTTGATATGCGGATCGCTAATCTGGGCGATAAGACATTGCTGGGCATGAGGGGCTTTCTGAATGTTTAAACCTTGATCAGCCATTGGCCATCTCCTTGGCATTAACAGGGGGAGTGGGCTTATCTGGATGAAAAAGCACGCTAGAGGGAAGTGCCAAACCAATGGCAGTGCCGTTTGGCCAGCGCTGGCGGGAGGGTGCCTCAACCTGGAGTGGCGAAGCGCCGCCGGTGTCCACCATCAAGCGTTGGGTCTGGCCCAGGAAAATGCTCTGTACCACCTTGCCTGTTACATCGGCCTGGTCAACGGAAACCACCTGAATGTCTTCTGGGCGACAGTAGACAGTGGATACACCCCGCAAATGTGAGGCTCGGAGTTCACCGCCATGGACAACCAATCCTCCATTGGCATTGGCGCGTGTGCTAATCACGTCCAGGCAGTTAACCGCGCCAATAAAATCGGCCACAAAGGCGTTGGCTGGCTGATGATAAATCTCTTGGGGGGAACCCAGCTGCGCAATGCGTCCGGCTTGCATTACCGCGATGCGGTCACCTAACGCCATCGCCTCGTCCTGGTCATGGGTGACGTAAACCGCCGTAGTGCCTAATTCACGTAGCAGTTGGCCAATTTCGATGCGTAATCGGTCGCGCAGTTTGGCGTCGAGGGCTGCTAACGGCTCATCAAAAAGCAGCACCTTGGGGCGAACAGCAATCGCACGGGCGAGAGCGACGCGCTGCTTTTGGCCACCGGAGAGGGCATCGATGCGCCGCTCCCCAAGGCCTTGTAGGTCGACCATGCGCATGACTTCATCAAGCCGATGGGCGATCTCGGCACGCGGCAAACGCTGTATCTTGAGCCCGTAGGCAATATTGTCGGCAACGCTCATATTGGGAAATAGCGCGTAGTTTTGAAACACCATTCCCACGTCGCGCTTCTCAATCGGCAGAGCGGTGACATCGCGCTCACCAAACTGCACTTGTCCGCCTTTGTCGGGGCTTTCCAGGCCGCTAATAATGCGCAGGGTGGTGGTTTTACCGCAGCCGGAAGGGCCCAGCAGTACCAGGGTTTCGCCCGCATGAACCTGCAAGTCAAGCGGCTGTAGCGCTGTATTGCCGCCAGCAAAGGTGCGGCTGCATTGGTTGAGCGTAATGCTGACAGATGAACTCATCACGGATCTCTACTTAAGTGTTGAATGCTGTACCTGGGAAACCGCTTAGCGGCGCTGCTCGGTGAGTCGGCCCGCCCACTGAATCGCCACCAGCAAGGGCACCACCATCACCAGAAATATCAGCGTGTAGGCTGAGCCAATTTCCAGGCGCATCGAGGCGTAGCTGTCGGCTAAGCCGACCGGTAGCGTTTTGGTCAAGGGGGTGTGCAGCATCCAGGTAATGTTGAATTCGCCGATCGATAAAGTGACTACCATCAGCGCTCCCGCCAAAATGCCGCTCATACAGTTGGGGATGACCACCCCGAAAAAGCGTTGCCTAAAGCTGGCGCCTAAGCTGGCGGCGGCTTCTTCAAGTTGGGGAAGCTTGGCGGTTTGCATCACGGAGAGCACCGCGCGCACCATAAAGGGCAATGTAAACAGCACATGGCCAACAAGAATAAATAGCCAGCTGCCGCGAAATTCGCGGTAGCTGCCATAGGCGAGCAGTAGGGCAAGCGCGGTGGCCAGCCCAGGCACGGCAACCGGCAGCAGTAGTAGTTCTTCAATCGCGTTGGCCCAGCGGCGACGGCTGCGCAGCAGGCCATAGGCGGCGGGTACGCCAATCAGGATAGTGATCAGCAAGCAGGCTAGCGCCAGTTTAATCGACAGCCAGATGGTATCGGCGTAGAGCTGCCATACCTCGTTTACCCAGCGCAGGGTCAGACCGCTCTCAAGGCCGACAAAGTAGTTCTCGGTTAGCCCCGCCATGACCGACATGGCGACGGGCACAATCATGAACAGGCACACCAGCAGGGTGAAACTGAGTTGCAGCGTGAAGCGTAGGCGCGATTTCATACTGAAGCTCCCAGATTGCCACCTGCCAGCCTGCGAGCAAGGCTTAACGCCATCCAGGTGATCACACCCAGCACCACCGAAAGCGCGGCGGCCATGGCAAAGTTAGCGTAATTGGTGAATTCGCCGTAGATATTGAGTGGAAGAATGCTTAAGCGTGTGCCCAGGGTAAACGCCGTACCAAAGGCGCCCATGCTGGTAGCAAAGCAGATGGCACCGGTTGAGAGTAGCGCGGGTGCAATGCCGGGCACGATAACGTCTTTGATGACCTGCCAAGTGTTAGCGCCTAACGAGCGGGCTGCCTCTTCAAGGCTTTGATCCAGATTGTCGCAGGCAGCCATTACCGTGGTGATCACACGAGGAATGGAGAAGTAGAGGTAGCCAATAAAGAGCCCGGCCAGAGAGTAGGCAAACATCCAGCGCTCGCCAAACAGCCACAGGCTGGTCTGCGCCAAGGCGCCTTGGCGTCCCCCCAACATAATGACCAAAAAGCCCACCACCACGCCTGGAAAAGCCAGCGGAAAGGTGAGGATAGCTACGAGTATGGACTTGCCAAAAAAACGCTGACGGGCGAGAAAAAATCCGGCAACGCCCGCAATGGCAACCGCTACCAGTGACACTACCAGCGAGAGACCAACGGTGGTCGCTAGACTAATTAAGTACTGACGATGGGTAAGAATAGTCAGGTAGGCGCTAATACCGCTGCTTGGATCAGCCTCGGCGCCCATCATGATCAGACGCGAAAAAGGCAGTAGCCAAAAGGCGCAGAAAACCACCAGTGCTGGCAGTAAGGCAAACAACGCGATAAGGCTTTTTCGTCGCACGGGCCCCACCATGATCTGATGAGTATTGACGTAAGAAGCAGCCCCGGAGGGCTGCCTGGATGCCGCTGTCATGATTAACGAACCTCCGACAGATACCGCTCAGAGAAGCTACGTTGAGCAGCCGCCATAGCGGGGTAGTCGAGTGCTTCGGCGCGGGCATACTCGCTATCGGGCAGAAAGACTTCGCGGGCTTCAGGGGAAATAGCGCTGGCGCGCACAGGGCGTAGGTAAGCATCAGCCCATACCGCTTGGCCTTGATCAGAGAGCACGAAATCAAGCACTTGCTGGCCGTTCTCAGGGTTAGGGCCATCTTTTACCAGGCTCATAACGTAGGGCACTACCACGCTGCCCTCTTCGGGAATCACAAACTCTACATTGGCGCCATCGCTATGGCGTGCGCGGTAAGCGTTGAAGTCGTAATCGAGAAGAATCGGGATCTCGCCAGAAAGCACCCGTGCATAGCTGGTTTGCTTGGGCACAATCGGGTCGTTTTCGGCGAGCTGGTTGAAGTAGTCGATCGCCGGGGTGAAGTCGTTAAGATCGCCGCCCATGGCTAGGTTGACCGCCACGGCACCAACGTAACCGACAAAGGCGCTGGCGGGGTCAAGGTAGCCCACCATGCCGCGATACTCGGGCTTGAGCAGATCTTCCCAGGAAGTGGGCACCGGCGCGCCATCCAAGGCGTCGACGTTGACCATAAAGCCGAGGGTGCCGGAGTGAATGGCAAACCAGTTGCCTTCGGGGTCTTTTAGACCTTCAGGAATCTCATCCCAGTGTTCGGGCTGGTAGGGCGTCACTACGTCCTCTTCCATGGCTTGAATGCCGAAGGTCACCCCGTAGTAAACGACATCGGCCACCGGACTAGCCGCTTCAGCGACCAATTGGGCTAAGGATTGGCCGGAGTTTTTGTTGTCTTGCGGCACGTGAATGCCGGTCTCCTGTTCGATCAAACGCAGCTGAGTGCCCCAGTCCGCCCACTCTGGTGGGCAGTTGTAGCAGATTGCGTTGTCGCTTGACTGGGCAGTAGCAGCCCCTGACGCACTGATAACCGCCGTGGCCAGTAACGCTTGATAAAGACGCTTAAGGTTCATGCGTTTAAGACTCATACTGTGTTCCTCTAGGAAGTGCTTGACGTGGACTTACGGGATGTCGGGATTCCGACACTTTCGCCCTGACGCAGTGCGTGGGGCAGGGGAGCAGGTGTGCATTCTTCTCCCCGAATCATGGCTAGCAAGGTGTGAACCGCAGTACGCCCAATATCGGCGCGAGGCTGCTCAATGGTGCATAGCGACGGGTAGAGGTGCTTGCCTAAGGCAATGCCGTCAAAACCCATTACAGAGAGGTCGCCAGGCACGTTAAAACCTGCGCGTTGCAGTTCGCCCATCAGGCTGATGGCGAGCAGATCATTGGTACAAATCACTGCGCTGAGAGCCTCTGGTCCTTGCAGTGCAGTCATCAGGATTTTGAGGTCGGCTTGGGTATGGCGAGCCATCTCAACCAATGGGCGGGCGATCAAGCCGGCCTCGCCCATAGCGTGGCAGTAACCGTCAAAGCGCTGCTGGGCGCGGTCTGACTGCAGCAGTGGGCCAGCGACCATGCCAATGCGCTGGTGCCCTAGAGTGATTAAATGTCGCGTGGCATCAGCGCTGGCGGCGCGGTTATCGACACCGATGGAGGGGAAACCACTATTGCCGGGTGGGTTGTAGACCAGTAAGCAAGGCGTCTTTTCCAAACGCAGCTTCTCCAGCACGGCGCTGTTATCCGCTTCAGCCACGGTAAGTACTAAGCCGTCCACGCGCTGGCGCAGCATCTCCTCAACAATGTCACCCTCGCGGCTGGGCGAGTAGTCACTGGTGGTAACGATCAGTGAGTAACCAGCCGCTCTGGCTGCTACTTCCATAGCTTGTAGCTGCTCGGCAAACACCGGGTTATCGAGACTGGGCACCATCACGCCAATCATTTGCGTGGCTTGTGAGCGTAGCTGCTGAGCGACTTTATTAGGCCTAAACGCCAGCTGCTGGGCAGCGTTAAACACTTTTTCACGCGTCGCTGGGCGTACCAAATCGGGGCTTGAAAAAGCCCGTGCTGCGGTTGCCCGGGAAACCCCGGCGAGTTTGGCCACACTGAGTAAATCTGCCATGGGAATACCTGTTATTAATACAATGAGATCGATCTCATTTATCAGGTATCAGCCTAAAGACGGCATATGACGAATTGATGGCGATAAAAAGTAATTTTGATTATTAAAGGAATTAGGGTGCTTGAGCGGAGACTGAACACATTGCGCCACTTAGCGCCGCCCGCTAAAGTCTTGCTCTTGTTAACCTGGGCGAGACCACTTTATGGCCACACTGATGATTCAAGGCACCACCTCGGATGCGGGTAAAAGCACCGTGGTGGCAGCCCTTTGCCGCGCGCTGGCAAGGCGTGGGATATCAGTGGCGCCGTTCAAACCCCAGAACATGGCACTGAATAGCGCCGTGACCGAAGATGGTGGCGAGATTGGACGCTCCACTGCGTTGCAGGCCCAGGCCTGCTATTTGGCACCTCACAGCGATATGAATCCGGTACTGCTAAAGCCAGAAACCGATCGCGGCGCTCAGGTGATTCTGCGCGGCAAGGTACATGGTCATATGGATGCCCTCGATTACCACGCTTTTAAACGCACCGCTAAAGAGAGCGTAATGGCCGCGTGGCAAGCGTTAGAAAGCCGCTTTGATGTGATTATCGCCGAAGGTGCGGGCAGCCCGGCCGAAATCAATTTGCGTAAAGGCGATATCGCCAATATGGGCTTTGCCGAAGCGGTAGATTGCCCGGTATTACTGGTGGGCGATATCGACCGTGGCGGTGTTTTTGCTCAGTTGGTGGGTACGCTGGCGCTGCTAAGCGAAAGCGAGCAGGCGCGTACCAAGGGTTTTATTATTAACCGCTTTCGCGGTGATATTGCGCTGCTCAATCCTGGGCTTGAATGGCTGGAGGAGCGCACTGGAAAGCCCGTATTTGGCACGCTGCCTTACTTGCAGGGTCTGGTACTCGATGCCGAAGACAGCATTGGTTTAACCCACGCTGAAAAGGCCAATGAAACGCTTAAGGTGATCGTTCCCGCGCTGCCGCGTATTAGTAACCACACCGATTTTGACCCTCTACGGTTACATCCTCAGGTCTCGTTGTCGTTTATCCGGGCCGACCAGCCAATTCCTGCCGCCGATGTGATTATGCTGCCCGGCAGTAAAAGTACCGCAAGCGACCTGGCGTGGTTAAAACGGCAGGGCTGGGATAAAGCCATTCAGCGCCATCTGCGCTATGGCGGCAAGATATTGGGTATTTGCGGTGGCTTCCAAATGCTGGGTGAGTGGGTAGATGACCCTGACGGTCTGGAGGGAAAACCTGAAAAAGTAGCGGGATTAGGGCTGTTGCCCCTTACCACCCGCATGGTAGCGGGTAAGCAGCTGCGCAACGTGAGTGGCTTAACCGTGGCAGAGGGCGCTACCGTTACCGGCTATGAAATCCATAACGGCGTAAGCGATGGGGCTGCGCTTAGATCGCCACTATTTGATTTAAACGGACGCCCAGAAGGCGCCGTTAGCAAAGATGGCCAAATTATCGGTACTTACCTGCACGGACTATTTGATCATCCGGAGGCCTGCCAAGCATTGTTAACACAGTTGGGCCTTTTGAATGGGGAGCAAAGTGATTACCAAGCCCACCGCGAGCGTGAGCTCGATCGTTTGGCCGATATGTTGGAAGAGCACATTGATATTGAGGTGGTTATGGCGCTGATTGAGACTGGCGCAATGAAAACTGTTAAATAGATTCTTTGACCCAGTGCTCCAGCAGTAAATCAATAAATAGCTGTGCGGTACTTGAGAGACTGTGGGTATTGCTGCGCACAAGACCAATGGAACGCTGAATGCGCGGCTCAGGCAGGTCTCTTGAGCACAACGTGTCGTGATCTGGCCCAGGCATGGTCATACGCGGCAAAATTGCCACCCCTAAGCCTGACTCCACTAAACCCAAAGAGGTCGACAAGTGCTGAACCTCATAAAAACTGTTTAAGTGGATACCCTCTGCCGAGAGCGCATTATCCAGCAACGTGCGGTTACCACTATCGCGGCTTACGGTGATGAGACGAACATCTTCTAGATCGCTCCACTCAATCTGCTTTTTGCTCGCGAGTGGATGATCCGAGCGTAGTGCCAATACAAAAGGGTCTCGCAGCAGCGGGGTAAAGCGCACCTCGGAGCTTTGCGCGCTGATCATGTTGATGCCGAAATCCGCCTCGCCATTAATGACTTTTTCCAGCCCCTCGTTGGCGCTGACATCCAGAATTCGGATGCGAATGCCCGGCCAAGCCTCGCTAAACACACGAATGACACTAGGCAAAAAGTAGAATGCCGCGGTCGGTAAGCAGGCAATTGTCACGGTTCCTTTTTGGTGCGTGACCAACTCCCGAATTCCCAAAATAGAGGACTCGTACTCCTCAAGCATACGCCTGGCCCGGGGCAAAAAATCTGCCCCAATAGGCGTCAGTCGAGTACGCCTGGTGGTTCTCTCAAGTAGTTCAACTTCAAGGAGTTCTTCCAGCTTTTGGATACGGCGGGTGAGGGCCGGTTGCGACAAATGCAAGCGCTGAGCCGCCTCATGAAAGGTGCCTAGTTCAGCGACTAAAATGAACGCATGAAGGTCAAGAAATTCGAGTCTATGCAGCATGGGATTGTTGCGCAAAAAAAGTGGATTAATAACCAAAACACATTAATGCAAGAATCGTATTTATAGCAATCTATATTTGCATTTGAGACATTAAAGATTGGCTGACATTCTCCGTGCATACAGTCATCGCGAACTATGGCGGAACGATATGAACAGCATTCCTTGTGTCATTATGCGGGGCGGCACCTCTCGAGGCCCCTTTATTCGCATGAAAGACCTGCCCAATGACCAGGCGCAGCAGGCAGACATCCTGCTTAGCTTGATGGGCTCCGGGCACGCGTTACAGATCGATGGTATCGGGGGCGGCGACCCGCTCACCAGCAAAGTGGCCATTGTGGAGCGCTCGTCACATCCTGATGCCGATGTTGACTATCTGTTTGCGCAAGTGGATGTAGTGAATAAGCGTGTCGACTTTAACCCTAACTGCGGCAATATGCTCTCTGCCGTCGGGCCCTATGCTATAGAGACGGGGCTGGTAGAGCCGCAAGACGGTACCACCGTGGTAAAAGTCCATAACTTAAACACCCAGCGGCTGATCGAATGCCATGTCCCTACACCGGGGAAGCAGGTGCAGTACGAAGGCAGTGTCACCATTAGCGGCGTTCCGGGCAGTGCTGCGGGCATCCAGCTTAGCTTTTTAGACATCATGGGCAGTAAAACAGGTCACCTGTTACCTACGGGAAACGCATGCGATGAGATAGCAGGGGTTGAGGTGAGCTGTATCGATGCGGCCACCCCGATTATGCTGCTGCGCGCTGAGTCGGTCGGATTAACCGGCCATGAATCGCCTGCTGAGCTGGATAATAACGCGGCCTTGTTAACCCGCTTAGAAACCCTGCGTCGGGAAGCGGGGCGGCGGATGGGAATGGGCGATGTTAGTCACAGCGTGCTGCCCAAGGTGGTGCTGATCTCAGCGGCTGAAGCGGCATCGCACACGCTGAATGTTCGCTATTTTGTGCCTCATCGCTGCCATAAAGCGATCGCCGTAACAGGGGCGATGGCGGTGGCGGCGGCGATTAACGTGCCGGGCTCGGTGGCCAATCAAATGGCCATGAGCACTCAGAAGCTTCCCGCTGGGCAACTGCTATCACAGATTGTGTTAGAGCATCCTTCTGGCTCTATTGAGCTAACGGCAGAGTATCGCCAACAGAATGCGTTTGACCTGGCGCGCGTATCGCTTATTCGAACGGCTCGCAAAATTATGAGCGGGCAAATTTTTTATGCGAGCCCTTCAAAGGAAGTGGGTCATCACGCTATCGAAACCGTTGATTGAATCACGCTACCACTACTAACAACCGACAATAATCAATAACAGGAGTATCGCCATGACCATCTTGAAGCACACACCGCTTAACACATTCAAGAAAGCGCTACTTGTCGTTGCTTGTTCCACGCTGGGCGCTATCAGTGTGAATGCCCAAGCTAACGATGTGAGCGTGCCCGACACTATCCACTGGACTATTCCGTTTGGGGTAGGCGGTGGAACCGATGTGTGGGCACGCTTCTTCTCTACCTGGATGAGTGACCATATTCAAGGTAACCCTACGCTAGTCATTGATAACGTGCCCGGCGGTGGCTCCATTAATGGCAGTAATCTGTTCGCTATGCGGGCTGCCTCGGATGGCAGTCAATGGATAGGCACGTCTGCTTCTACCCAGTACCCCGCTATGCTACAAGACCGCCGAGTACGTTATAGCTACGACGATTGGACACCGATTTTAGCGACCCCCACCGGCGGCGTGGTGTATGCCCAACCTAGTCTGGGCGATAGCGCAGAGGAGGTGCTGAACGCGGTGACCAACCAGCGCGTTAAATTTGCCGTGCAAAGCCATACAGGGCTGGAACTGCCGGTATTGATTGCGCTTGATCTGCTGGGTGCTGATGTACAGGCCGTTTCTGGCATGCGTAGCCGTGGAGAAGGGCGGTTAGCCTTTGAGCGCGGCGAGGCGGATATCGACTTCCAAACCACCTCTGCCTATTTCAGCAGCGTGGAACCTCTGGTAGAGAGCGGACGAGCGGTGCCGCTGTTTTCCCTGGGCGTACTCAACGACAGCGGCGAGATCGTTCGTGACCCTGCCTTCCCTGACTTGCCGACCTTCAATGAAGTTTACGAAACCCTTCATGGCTAAGCCCCCAGCGGCCCCGCCGCCGAGGCGTATCGCAAATTCTTTGCCTCAGGGTTCACGCTGCAAAAACTGATTCTGCTGCCTAGTGACGTGCCAGCTGATCTCATTCAGGAGTATCGCGAAGCGGCACAGCGTTTTGTGGACACAGAAGCGTTTAAAGATGCAGCGATGATCCAGCTTGGCCCCTACACGCCGGTGGTCGGTAAGGTCGTCGAGCAGCATCTGCAGGAGGCCATGTCACTTGATGATGACACGCGACAGTGGCTGGTCGAGTGGCTGTTAGAGCAGCACGGTGCCCGTATTTAACACGCCAGTTAACACAAAAAAAGCACTGCTTAAGCGGTGCTTTTGGGCTCCCTTACACTAAACAACATAAGAGCCATGACAATGATAGATGTCTTATTCTCCAGTTTGGGGCAGTTATTTACTGTTCCCCATATGCTGTACATGGTGCTCGGTGTCCTGATTGGGCTGATTGTGGGCATCATCCCTGGCCTTGGCGGCATTGCCGGTATGTCGCTTCTGTTGCCTTTCCTCTATGGCATGGAGCCTTCTGTCGCCCTGGGTATGCTGATGGGATTGGTGGCGGTGATACCTACTGGCGATACATTTGCCTCTGTACTGCTCGGCATTCCAGGCTCTAGTGCTTCCCAAGCCACCGTGGTGGATGGCTTTGCGTTGGCGAAGAAAGGACAGGCTGCGCGAGCGCTTTCTAGCGCGTTCTTGTCGTCAATGCTGGGCGGCCTGATCGGTGCGCTGGTGCTCACGGCCTTTATTCTCATCGCCCGGCCTGTTGTGCTGTCGTTTTCTTCATCAGAGCTATTTATGTTGACGCTGCTAGGGCTCTCCATGGTGGCGGTGCTTTCTGGTAAGGATGTTTTTAAAGGCATTGCCGCCTGCGGCGTTGGCTTATTGGTCGGCACCATCGGCATGGCTCCAGCTACCGGCGAGTTCCGGCTGCCGTTTGAAATTGACTACCTCTATGACGGGTTGCCGTTAGTGGTGGTCGGTTTAGGTATTTTCGCACTGCCCGAAATTATTGATCTATTGGTGAAGCGTGGCGCGATTGCCGAACAGCCCTGCCAACTAGGTAAAGGTTGGAAAGAAGGGGTAAAGGATGTGGCCAGAAGGCCTGGATTAGTGGCCCGCTGCGCGGGGATTGGCAGCTTGATGGGGACTATTCCTGGCTTGGCGGGCTCGGTGGTGGATTGGCTCACCTATGGCCACGCGGTACAGAGCGCCAAAGATAAATCGCAGTTTGGAAAAGGCGATATTCGCGGCGTGATTGCGCCGGAGTCTGCTAACAACGCCTGTGCCTGCGGGGCGATGGTGCCAACTTTACTGTTTGGGATACCCGGTTCGGGTACGGCGGCGGTGTTTTTAGGTGGATTGCTTCTGCTTGGCCTTCAGCCCGGTGTCAGTATGTTAGAGACGAACCTCGATCTGACATACACCATTATTTGGTCATTAGCGCTGGCTAATATTTTAGGCGCGGCGCTTTGTTTAGGGTTAGCTAGGCCCGTGGCCAGCTTAACCCGGGTGCCATTCGTGATTTTAGCGCCGCTGATCACCATCTTGATCCTCTTCGCGGCCTATCAAGCGACGCGTTCGCTGGGTGATCTATTTGCACTCGGCATTATTGGCGCGATTGGCGTGCTGTTTAAGCAGGCAAACTGGTCTCGTCCCGCCTTTTTGATTGGCTTTGTGTTAGCACCCGGTGCAGAAGCCTACTTCTATCAAGCCGCTCAGTTTCAAGGTGCAGAAGCCTTTATGAGACCTGGGGTACTGATTATTGGTGCACTGATTGCGGCATCATTGATTGTTCCTCCTTTACGCAGCTACCTGCAAAAGCGCCGCCCAACCGAGAGCTCTGCTAAACATGCGCTTCAAGAAGAGGTGGCGCCGCTGTCGCTGGGTGTGATCGATGTGGTATTGCTGGGCAGCCTGTTAGCGGTGGCTGGATATATGTGGTGGGCGTTTGCTGACCTTTCCATGCTAGGGGGCATCATGCCGAGGCTGGCAATTGCCATTATCGTGGCGGCGTGTCTGATGGAAATCATCAGAACGGTTATCAAACCGATGAAGTGGCAAATTCAGACATTACGCCAGCAGTTCTTTTGGGTGGCTGGCTTCTTCGCTTTGATAGGTGGCGTGATGGTGTTCGGCTTCCTGTTTGCCGCCGCGGTGTTTTGCCTTGGATTCTTACTGGTGGTGGCGCGTATGAAGCCCATGGCTGCCGTGGGTTTAGCGGCTGGCGTGACACTCTTCTTAATGGGGATGGCGAATCTGTTAACGCTTACCTATCCCACAGGGATGTTGGCTGGGTTATAAAAATGACTGCCTCTAAACAAACACAAAAAGCCATTAAATTGGCTTTTTGTGTTTAAAGAAATTACTGTTTTGCGCGTTTCGCCATCACAGTGATTTCAATACTGCTTCCTCCGTAGAGGTTAGGGGATTCGGTGCAGGTGCGGGCAGGGTAGCGGCCAGGTTCAAAGTACTCCGCGTAAACAGTGTCCATGTCTTGGATAGCGTGTAGATCCGTGAGGTGGATATCCACCCGCACTATATCCGCTAAGCTGCCGCCTTCCATTTCAAGCATGCGCGAGAGTGCACGCATCACAAGGCGAGTCTCCTCTTTAACGTCGCCCCGGGCTGCGTGGCCGTTAGAGAGATCGCCAACGGTCAGTCCTGAAATAAACACATAGTGATCATCGACGACCATGTGGCTACCAGGGAAGCTTGGTGTGGGCATGGTAGGGTCATTCATAAAGGTGGGCATACTAGCTCCTTCTAGGTGATGTTCACGCTTACAGTTCACTTCGACAGATTGTTAACAGTAGTGTTCAGTATCAGTAAAAATGAATGGACGTCGCGGTGAGGCACGTCGCGCTGTCAAAACGGTGATGTTTGCTCTAGGCTTGCGGGTTTTTAGTCGCTGAGGATGATTCAAATGAAGGTCGTACACGTTAACGCAGAGGCCCAGCGCAACGCCTGTCTGGCACGATTATGCGCTGAGGTTTACGGACAAGAGGCGGGTCTTACGCCGCTGGTCGTGTTCACCGGCACCTGCAGTGTGTTCTTTCCGCAAGAAGCCGCGCGGTTATTCGCTGCTGTTGACGGCCAGGGTAAACCTCAAGCGCTGGCACTACTAGTGCTGGACGAGGAGGGCGAAGGCATGACGGTGACCCACGCCTGCGCGCTTGACCAGGCAGATGCTCACCAGCGGTTAATCAGCGAACTTACTTTGAAAGCGCCGCTACGTGTCGAAGTGGATAACGCCGAACAAGAAGCGTTCTATCAAAAAAGTGGCATTAAGCGCTGGTTTGGTGGGGCGGGTGGAAAGCGCATAGGCCTAGGCGCACGCCATCCTGCTAAAAGCGTTAGCGAACTGGCACCCACCTTAGCTTTGGATGAAGCGCTCATTTTACGCCGCTTTAAACATGACCCTAAGGCGTTTGAGGCTGCCAAGCAGGCCTTTTTGAAAGGTTTAAACGATTTTCCGCAGTCGCTTTAATAGCCCTTGGGAAACGCTGCGTTCCAGTTTGTGCAACCAAGTTGCACGTTGTTGCCATGTTCTTTACGTGTTGCCCCGATAAAATAAGCATCACGACTAGCTTATTAAAAGAAGGGAGAAGCTGCATGGCATTACCGATAATGGATAACAGTCAACGTTACGGTGCGATTAGCCGCTTGTTGCACTGGGGGATGGCGCTACTGTTTGCTTGGCAGTTTACGAGTGCCACGGCGCACTGGCTTTTTCCGGACACACCCTTTGAAGAGTTCTTCTGGGGAACCCATTACCCAGTGGGTGTATTGCTACTGACCTTAGTCGTACTGAGAGCGATATGGGCGTTAGCCAATGCGTCGCGTCGCCCGCCATCGGTGAGCGTTATGGCAAAACTGGGCCATCTTGCACTCTATGGCTTGATGATCGCAATTCCGACGATTGCGCTTATTCGTCAGTACGGTTCGGGCCGTTCGCTTGAGGTGTTTGGAATTAATCTGATGTCAGGTTTTGAGGGCGAGGAGATCACCTGGATGACGGATCTCGGCGGTTTGCTCCATGGTGAGCTGGGCTGGACACTGCTAGCGCTGATAGTAGGGCACATCGTGATGGCCATTTTGCATCGCAAGCTGACTCACCACGACGTGCTGACGCGCATGGCTAGATAATAGCCGGATAATTAGACTACTTCTTTGCTAGCTCGCGCATGGCGGTTTCCAGGCCTTCCATGGTCATGGGGTACATGCGATCTTCAATGATCTCGCGAATCAGCGTTGTCGAGTAGGTGTACTCCCATGCTCGGGGCGGCATCGGGTTAAGCCATGCCAGGCGCGGGAAGGTATCGCATAGCCGCTTAAGCCACACGCCGCCCGCTTCGTCGTTAAAGTGTTCTACGCTACCGCCGGGGTGGGTGACCTCATAGGGAGACATGGCCGCATCGCCGACAATCACTACTTGGTAATCCGCGCCGTAGGTGTGCAAAACATCCATGGTTGGGATGCGTTCGTTCCCCCGGCGCATATTATTCCGCCAAACCCCTTCGTAAAGGCAGTTGTGAAAGTAGTAGTGCTCCAGGTGCTTAAACTCCGAGCGGGCTGCCGAGAACAGCTCTTCGCAGACGCGAATATGATCATCCATTGAACCACCCACATCCAAAAACAGCAGCACCTTTACCGCATTGTGGCGCTCTGGACGCATCTGCACGTTGAGTAGCCCGGCGTCCTTGGCGGTTTCGCGGATGGTGCTCTCCACGTCAAACTCATCTAACGCCCCTTGGCGGGCAAACTTGCGCAGGCGACGCAGCGCCATTTTGATATTGCGGGTGCCCAGCTCCAGAGAGTCGTCGTAGTCGCGAAAGCGCCGCTCGTCCCAGACTTTGGTGGCACGGCGGTGGCGAGAGCCATCCTGGCCAATGCGAATGCCTTCCGGGTTATAACCGTAGGCGCCAAACGGGCTGGTGCCGCCGGTACCAATCCATTTGTTGCCGCCGGCGTGGCGCTCTTTCTGCTCCTCCAGACGTTTTTTGAACGTTTCGATGAGTTCTTCGAGGCCGCCCAGAGATTCGATTTTGGCTTTCTCTTCGTCGGTAAGCTGCTTCTCAAACGCCCGGCGCAGCCACTCATCGGGGATCAGCGCTTCAATAGCCGCGTCCATATCCTCAAGGCCTTTAAACCAGGCGGCGAAGGCACGATCAAAACGGTCAAAGTGGCGTTCATCCTTGACCATCACCGTCCGGGCCACTTGGTAGAAGGCCTCTATATCTGCGAATACCACGCCGCGCTCTACCACGGCGTGAAGATCCAGCAGTTCCCGCAGCGATACCGGCACGCCCGCGCGCTTTAACGTCTCAAACAGGCCAATAAACATGGCTTAGCGGCCTGTGCCTTTCTGGCGACGGATCATAAACGCCAGGCGCTCAAGCAATTGGGTATCCTGCTCGTTTTTGACCAAGGCGCCGGCCATGGGCGGCAGCGCTTTGGCCGGGTCGCGGTTATAGAGCGCCTCTTGAGCAATATTGTCAGCCATCAGTAGCTTGAGCCAGTCGACTAGTTCAGATGTGGACGGCTTTTTCTTAAGGCCTGGCGCTTTACGTAGCTCGAAAAACACCTCTAGGGCTTCGCTGACCAGCCGGGGGCCGATATCCGGAAAGTGAACATCGACAATCGCCTGCATGGTCTCGCGGTCAGGGAATTCAATGTAGTGGAAAAAGCAGCGGCGCAGGAACGCATCCGGCAGCTCTTTTTCGTTGTTTGAGGTGATGATGATAATCGGGCGCTGTTCGGCGCGGATGGTTTCGCCGGTTTCGTAAACATGGAACTCCATACGATCCAGCTCTTGGAGCAGGTCGTTGGGGAATTCGATATCGGCCTTGTCGATCTCGTCGATCAGTAGCACCACCCGTTGATGGGCGGTAAACGCTTCCCACAGCTTGCCGGGCTTGATGTAGTTGGCGACATTTTCCACGCCTTCAACGCCTAGCTGAGAATCCCGCAGGCGGCTGACGGCATCGTACTCGTATAAGCCCTGGGCCGCCTTGGTGCTGGATTTAATGTGCCAGGTAATCAGCTGGGTATCGAGAGACTCGGCCAACTCTTCAGCCAGCAGGGTTTTGCCGGTACCCGGCTCGCCTTTGATCAACAGCGGCCGCTCGAGCATCACGGCAGCATTCACCGCCTGCTTAAGCGCATCGGTTGCGATATAGGAAGAAGTGGAATCAAACGCCATGGGAGGGCCTCGGCTTGTCGAAAGCGGGTTTATAAATAGATAAACGGATTCAAACAAGTGTACGTGAGGGTCACCCTCAAGGCCAAGAGGTAGTGATAGCTGGCATTCTGCACAACACTGTGCCGAGTGCAGGTTTCCGCGAGGGCGCTGTTAACCCATCCGTGGGCGCTACTTTCGCCATCCATGGCGAAAGACCCTCGCTTCAACCTGCCCTCGCACCGTGTTCTCAAGAGATGTTGCAGTTATTTCCAAATCAAAAGCTCTGAAGTAGCTTTTTTATCACCCCTGCCAATTCGGCGGCACTATGCCCTGGCGCTGCATTTGCCGGTATACAGTAGGCCGCGAAACCCCCAGCGCGCGAGCCACGGCGCTAATGTTCCAGTGCTGTGCCTTAAGCATTTCCAGCAATGTGTGATCGGTGTCGCCATGAGCGTCTGCAGGCTTGTGGGGGCTCTGCTGGGTAATGCGTTGGCTCAGGCACTGTTCGGGCAGATCGTGAACGGTGATTTCATCGCTTTCCGAGGTGGCTAGTGCAAACGCCAGCGCATTCTTTAGCTGGCGGATATTACCGGGCCAGGCATAGGCGAGCAGAGCGCTGATGGCATCGGCCCGCAGGCGCGGTGATTGGCTGGAGGCGCGCTCTTTAATGATGTCGTCAAATACGCGGCGGATAACGTAGAGCTTATCGGCGCGGTCGCGTAGCGCGGGCAGGCGCAGTTGGGCCCCGTTAAGGCGGTAATAGAGATCTTCGCGGAATTCACCCTGCTGGATCATCGTATCGATATTGCGATGGGTGGCGGTAATCACCCGGATATCAACCTTTTCAGGCTTATTGGCCCCAAGAGGCATCACTTCTCGTTCCGCCAGCACACGCAGCAGTCGGGTTTGCAGTGACAGCGGCATATCGCCGATTTCATCCAGAAACAGTGTGCCGCCGTGGGCCTGAGGGATTAGCCCGCGCATGCCTTTGGAACGGCCACCGGTAAAGGCGCCTGGCTCGTAACCAAACAGCTCGCTTTCGATCAGCGCTTCGGGGATAGCGGCGCAGTTCACCGCGATAAAGGGCCCCTTGGCGCGGTGGCCGCTGTCATGTAGTGCTCGGGCAACCACCTCTTTGCCGGTGCCGGTTTCTCCACTAATCAGCACATTAACGCTGGCTTCGTTGCACAGTCGTTCGGCCAGCTTCTGGACTTTGCGCATGGCGGGGTCGTCGGCGCCTAAACGTGCCAATGGCCCTGGGAGGCTGGAAGGGAGCGAATGCGCTTGCTGAGCAGCTCGAGGGCGGCGCGGCTCCAGCAGGCTAATAAAGTAAATGGTGTTGTCGACTCTGGCACGAAAAGCGCGCAGTTGGTCGTCGGTGGCGCTGTTGATGCTAAGCACATCGGCGATATCACACTCGAATAATTCTCCTAGCATGGGCGTAGGGTCTAGCGACCAGGGTGGCCAGCGGCGCTGGTGCTCGGCGATCAAGTCACGACCCACTGCGTTGGCAGCAATCACTTGTCCGTTCTCCTCAATGGCGATGAGTCCCCGTCCGTTAACGTGTACAAACTCCCGTGAGGTATCCAGGCGCACCATCAGGCAGTCGCGGTAGCGCTGCAGAAAATAAGCATCCTCAATCATGCGTGCGTAGAGCGTTACCAGCGAGAGGCTGAAATTTTGGCTCTCATGCTGAGTAGGCGATTGCAGCGCGGAGATGTCCAGCACCGCTATGACATTGCCCTGAGGGTCAGCGATAGGTGCGGCGGTGCAGGTGAGCGAAATATGCGAGGCGTCGAAGTGCTCCTGTCGGTGGCAGATAATCGCCTGGCGATCGTACAGGCAAGTGCCTACGGCACAAGTACCCGCAAAGCGTTCGTCCCAATCGGCCCCCAGGTAGAGGCCTGCTCTGCGCAGCTGCTGGTCTTGATTAGGGTCGCCACGAAACTCAACGGTAATGCCGCGGTGGTCGGTGAGCAGCAGTACATAGCCTAGTTGGGCGATTTGTTGATAGAGCTGGTCAACCCCTGCGCGTGCTACGTGCAAAAGCTCA
This sequence comes from Halomonas campaniensis, assembly GCF_002211105.1. Taxonomy (GTDB): domain Bacteria; phylum Pseudomonadota; class Gammaproteobacteria; order Pseudomonadales; family Halomonadaceae; genus Vreelandella; species Vreelandella campaniensis_A. The sequence goes on from NZ_JPUA01000026.1 coordinate 109,242, forward strand.
TCGACAGACTCCCGGTGCTCAATCAGGGTCTGCTGCGGTACCACGCGAGCAGGGCGAGGCCGGGTGGGGTCGAGCTGGTACTCGTTTAGGCAGCGCAGCCAGGAGCGCCGAATGGTCGCTTGCGCCGGTAGCTGCGGAACGTCCAAGCCTTCGCCGAGCTGGAAAACATGCTCGATATGCTGGCGCTGGACGGATTGCAGCCGTGCAGGCAGGGGCGATTGAGTGGGCATGGCGTGATTCACTCTGGGGCTTGTTATTGTCCTTCCAGACTATGCGCTCTGACGTGGGTGTCAACGACGTGCCATTACGCCGTTAGTCGTGTGTTACACCTGTAACGCCAGAGTGTAAACGGTGTGACAGGTGTACACTCTACCTAATGCCCAATTGCTAACGTTTTTTTATTTTTTTATTTATATTTTTCAATATCTTGAAGTTGATTTTAAGTGATTGGCATAGTGAGTGCTTAGGGTTGTGTGTCACAAGACAGCCAACAATAACAAACCTGCATGGAGTACCCGCTATGTCAGCGACACAAGCCCAACAAACCGCCACAGCTACTGTTCAAGGCTGGCTGAGTAAGTTTGATCAGGCCCTGCAAGCCCAGGATATCCAAGGTGTGCTCGCCCTGTTTAATGACGAGTGCTACTGGCGCGACTTCCTTACTTTCACCTGGAATTTAAAGACCTGCGAGGGCAAAGACGCGATTCAAGCCATGCTCAATGCCACTTTGGAGAACGCACGCCCCTCGAACTGGCAGCTAGAGGGTGAAGCGACCCAAAATGGCGATGTTGCTGAGGCGTGGTTCACCTTCGAGACCGCGGTCGCCAGTGGCAAAGGCTATTTGCGCCTTAAAGACGGCAAATGCTGGACGCTGCTCACCACGATGCAGTCACTGCATGACTTCCCCGAACCGCGTAATCATCACCGTCCTAAAGGCGCTGAGCACGGCGCCAATAAGCAGCGTGAAACCTGGCTGGAAGCACGACAGCGCGAAGAAGCGGAGCTTGGTTACACGCAGCAGCCTTACTGTGTGATTATTGGCGGCGGCCAGGGCGGTATTGGTTTGGGCGCGCGACTAAAACAGATGGGCGTGCCGACCATTATTATCGAGCGCAACGAACGTGCAGGAGACTCCTGGCGAAATCGCTATAAGTCGCTCTGCCTCCACGATCCGGTCTGGTACGACCACCTTCCGTATATTCCCTTCCCTGAAAACTGGCCGGTGTTTGCCCCCAAAGACAAGGTGGGCGATTGGCTGGAGATGTACACAAAGGTGATGGAGCTCAATTATTGGAGTTCCACCGAGTGTCAGAATGCTCACTTCGATGAAGCCGCAGGGGAGTGGGTGGTGAACGTCAAACGTAACGGCGAAGCGATCACTTTACGGCCCAAGCAATTGGTGATGGCCACCGGGATGTCGGGTATGCCCAATGTGCCGCAATTTCCAGGGGCGGAAAGCTTTGCAGGCGAGCAGCAGCACTCCAGTCAGCACCCTGGGCCAGATGCCTATAAAGGCAAAAAGTGCGTCATTGTGGGGTCGAATAACTCCGCTCACGATATTGCCGCGGCACTCTGGGAGCACGACGCCGATGTGACCATGCTGCAGCGCTCATCTACCCATATCGTTAAGTCGGATTCATTGATGGAGGAAGTGCTGGGGCCGCTCTACTCCGAAGAGGCGGTGGCCAATGGCTTAACCCACGACAAGGCTGATCTGATTTTTGCTTCGATTCCCTACAAAGTGCTGCCGGACTTTCAGCGCCCGGCGTTTGAGGCGATTAAACAGCGCGACGCCGAGTTCTATCAAAAGCTGGAAGACGCAGGCTTTCTACTCGACTTTGGTGACGATGACTCTGGGTTGTTCTTGAAGTATCTGCGCCGGGGCTCGGGTTATTACATCGATGTGGGCGCCTGTGATCTGGTCGCCAGTGGCGATATCAAGCTGCGCAGCGGCGTAGGCATTGAGCGCATCAATCCCCACTCCATCACACTCACCGATGGCAGCGAGCTAGCGGCAGATTTGATCGTTTATGCGACTGGCTATGGCTCCATGAACGGCTGGGCGGCCAGGCTTATCTCCCAAGAGGTGGCGGATAAAGTCGGCAAGTGCTGGGGCCTGGGCTCTGATACCACCAAAGACCCTGGCCCATGGGAGGGCGAGCTACGCAATATGTGGAAACCGACTCAGCAAGAGGCGCTGTGGTTCCATGGCGGCAACCTACACCAATCTCGGCACTACTCGCACTATTTGGCGCTGCAGCTAAAGGCTCGCATGGAAGGACTGGAAACGCCTGTCTACGGCCTGCAGTCGGTTCACCACACGTCTTAACAGGAAGGGTAACCCATGAGTAACAGTCAGCAAACGATGCAGGCAGCGGTGTGGTACGCAGCAAAAGATATTCGCGTCGAGCAAGTGCCGATCCCCACCATCAATGACCCCCATGCAGTGAAGGTAAAAGTCGCCGCCTGTGGCATTTGCGGTAGTGATCTGCACGAGTATGCCGCCGGGCCGATTTTTATTCCGGTAGGTAAGCCGCACCCGATCAGTGGCGAGCAGGCGCCGATCATTATGGGCCATGAATTTTCCGGGGAAGTGGTCGAGGTCGGCGATAAGGTAACGCGAGTGAAAGTGGGTGACCGTGTGGCCATTGAACCGATTCTTTCACCCAACAAGGATGGCGCTTATCAGATGGAGCGCTATAACCTCACGCCCTTACTAGGCTTTCATGGCCTCTCGGGCGGTGGCGGCGGCTTCTCGGCGTTCACCGTGATGGGTGAGCATATGGTGCACAAGCTGCCGGATGACCTTAGCTTTGAACAGGGTGCCCTGGTAGAGCCCGCGGCGGTAGCGCTGCATGCGGTGCGCCAAAGCTCCCTGAAAGCCGGGGACTGTGCGGCGGTATTCGGCGCAGGGCCCATAGGACTGATGACCATTGAAGCGCTTAAGGCCGCAGGGGCGGCGCAGATTTATGCCGTAGAGGTCGCGCCCTCCCGCAAAGCCAAGGCCGAAGCATTAGGGGCCATTGTGGTTGATCCGCAGCAGGAGGATGCGGTGGCAACGATTCAATCACTGAGCGGTGGCGGCGTGGACGTGGCGTTTGAAGTGACCGGCATTCCTGATGTGCTGAATCAGGCGCTGCATAGCACCCACGAAGGCGGCGAAGTGGTGGTGGTCAGTATCTGGGAAGGGGAGGCCAGCTTTCAGCCTAACGACCTCGTCATCAAAGAGCGCACCATGAAGGGCATTATCGCCTATCGCCATGTATACCCAGCAGTAATGGCGCTAATGCAACGGGGCTACTTCCGCGCCGAAGATATGGTCACCCAGCGCATTCCATTGGCAGATATCGTCGAGGAGGGTTTTGAGGCGCTATTAAGCGACAAAGCCCAAGTGAAAATCATCGTGACACCTAATCACTAATGTGAGGATTTTTGAGCGCTAACGAACTCACATGATACTTTGTGATGCACAAAGGCTGAAAACTGCGCAATGGTGGTGCAGTTTATTTGCTGCAGTGCGAGGGGAGATTAATGCGTATCAAATGAAATTATATTAACTCTTTGTTTTTTTGATGTTTTTAAAAAGGTGGCACGCAGATCGCTATATATATGGCAAAGGGTGAGTGAATAGAGAAACAACAGCTTAGATAGTTGGCTTCTCTCCCTTCTTCACCTACATCGCTGCTAACTTTCAGCGATAAACCGAGTGAGCTGGCGTGCTCCACCTGGGTCCCCTTCGGGGGACTTTTTTTATGCCTGAATTTCATATACACGCTTTACAAAATAGAAAAACTATCAAAGGGCGGTTTCTTATAACAATATTTTACAAGAAATTTGGAAACAGTGTTCGTATAATATACACTGTATAGGAAAGTTGGATAGCAAGTACCGCAATCCCCAAGCGCATGGAACTGCGCGCTGCATAGAGGATGACCCTGATGAGTAATATGAAACTGATTTCTGCCGCTGTTATCACTGCTAGTTTTGCTCTGGCAAGCCAGGCAGCATTGGCTTATAACGCTGGTGACGTATTTGTTCGTGGCGGTGTTGCTCAAACGGATACGGGTTCAGGTAATGGTGATCTGAATGGTGATTCACTGAACGTGCAGAGCGCTCGCGGCTTCACCTTCGGTGCTGGTTACCTGTTTACTGATAAGGTTGGCGTTGAGCTCAACAGCTCTGAGAAATTTGAGCACGATCTGAATACATCTGCTCTAGGCGATGTGGGCAGCGTAGACCGCCTGCCGATAAACCTTTTGGTGAACTACTACCCGATGGGCGGCCTGGATTCTAAAGTTCAGCCTTACGTGGGTGCTGGCCTTAACTACACACGCTTCTCTGGTGAGCCCAGTGGTGTGAACGTTGACGAAAGCTACGGCGCGATCGGCCAAGTGGGTGTTGATCTGGCTGTGACTGACAATATTATGCTTAACGGTTACGCCAGCTATGCTGACGTGAACGCAGACATCAATGTGGGCGGTGAAGTCGACATCGAACCTGTCACCATTGGCGGTGGTGTTACTTACCGCTTCTAAGTTCGACCTGGCTTCTCCTGATAGCCAGACACAATTCAACGCCCGGCCATGTGCCGGGCGTTGTTTTTTTGCGTTTGAAAAAAGCTTTTAGAGACTCTAGGGCGTTAGATTCGCAAAACCACTTTCCGTCACCGCCACATTATCTTCAATACGAATACCGCCACAGGGCACAAGCTGGTCGACGAGTTGCCAGTTAATGGGTAGGTCAGTATTGCGCAGTGGGGCAAGCAGCATATTAATAAAATACAGCCCAGGCTCAATGGTGACGACCATGCCGGGGCGCAGCGTGCGTGTCAGCCGTAGCGCTGGGTGGTGCTCTGGAGCAGGGGCGGGAGTGCCATCCGGGTGGCGCAATCCGGCCACATCGTGCACTTGAAGGCCCAGCGAGTGACCCAGCCCATGAGGGCAGAATGCCCGCGTAACGCCTTCGGCCACCGCTTGTTCGGCGGTACCTTTAAAAAGATCGTTAGCCACTAATATTTCACCCAGGTGGTGATGCATCTGCTCATGCAGTATCAAAAAGTTAACCCCCGGGGCTACGCCTTTGACTAACTCATCTTTCAGCCCATGCATGGCGGTGACCAGTTCGCCAAATGTTGCGGGAGCATCGGGGCCAGCATAGGTACGCGTAATATCAGCACAGTAACCCCGAAAGCGGCGACCCGCATCCACTAGCAGGCTATAGCGCTGTTTAGGCGCCGTAAGGTCGTAGTGTTGATAATGCAGCACGCCAGCATGCTCATTTAAACCAATAATATTTTGGTAAGGCACATTTGACTCGCGCTGGCGACTTGCTGCTAAGTACGCTAGCTGAATATCCAACTCACCTGATGCGCCAATAAACGCGGCCTGGGATGCCTGATGTCCCGCTATCGCTAAGCGATTGGCTTCACGGAGACAGGCGATCTCATAGGGCGTCTTAAACATCCGTAATTCGTCAAGGGCATACACTATTCGTTCAGGGTGATGTTCAGCTTTTAGGGCCTTCTGGGTGCTGGTAGGCAGACGCTCTATATCGCCAATAACGGCAGCCTTTCCCGTAAGCGGTGGGGAGATTTTCTCGCTACATAAGTGGATATCAAACGCTGCCACCCAGGGCTCTTCGGGCAGATGAGTAGGCAAGTGCCAAAAGTCGGCGGGTGCATACAAGTATAGCTGCGGGCGCTTTTCTGGCTGAATAATCAACCAGCTATGCTGCACATCGGCTAAACCCACCCAGTGCATAAAATGCCCGTAAGTTTGAAAAGGGGGCGCGTGGTCATCAGCAAAGTGTACGCTGGTATGACCACTGTAAATCGCCAGACTATCAAACCCGTGGTCGGTCAAAATATCCGAATAAGCACGCTGTAGATGCGCTATATGATCATGCTGTAGGTTAAATAGGGTGGTTGACATACAAAGCTGTGCCCTCTGTTAAATAAGCTTTCGCAAATACGGATTCATCCACGTGGCGGCGCCAGTTCGCTCCACAGGCTATCCAGCTCCGCGTGGCGATGATTTTGATGGCGGTATAGCCGTAGCTCCATAGGCACATCCCAGCGACTATCGCCCGCTCTTACCAGCGTGCCTTGAGCAAGCTCTGCCGCGACGTTGCGCTCTGGCAGCCAACTCATGCCGTAGCCAAGTAGTACCAGCTCTTTAATACCCGCCGCATAGAGATTTTCACTTTGCGCGGTTAAATAGGTGGTTTGGGGGAGCCGGGCTAAGTGTGCTTTCACCGCAGACCCCAACAACCCGCGTTTGGGGTAGGCAAGCCACGGCAGTGGTTGGTGGCGCGAGCCAGGCAGCAGGGCACGCGGTTCTCCCTCTGGATTTAACCCAGTGACTGGAATCAGTCGTTCATGACCAATCACACGATAATTGCACGCGCTGGTGTCGATCTCCAGATCGCAGCGCCCAATCGGCCAGTAACAGATAGCCAGATCGCACTCGGCACGCGCCAAGGCTTGGAAGTAGTCATTTGCCACCCAGCCGGTCGCCCGCAAATAGGGCTGTACGCGATCTTGCCACCCCGTAGCCGCTAGCCACTCCGGCAAGAAGTGCGGCAACAGACTCTGCGGTGCTGCGACCATAATGCGCCGCTGCTGGCCAGCGTTAATTTCGCGTACACGATCCCGGGTCAGCCGCACGCGCTCGGTCACCTGTTCGCACAGGGTCAGAAACTCCTCCCCGGCCGGGGTGAGCGAAAGCGGCAGCGTTTGACGATTAATCAGTGTTACGCCCATCTCCTCCTCAAGCAGTTTAATCCTCCGGGAGAAGGTGGGCTGCGTAACGTTTTGATCATCTGCTGCGCGTGAGAAGTGCCGCGTTCTGGCCAGGGCGATAAAGTCTTCTAGCCAGCGAATTTCCATGCTCTACCTCTCAGCGCCTGGGTTCGCTGTGTCGAATATGACACCCGCTTCATAGGCGCCCCTCCTCAACAGCGTGGCACGCCACACGGGTTCCGTCATCCTGTGTTTGCAGCATGGGGATCTCTTGCTTACAGCGCGCATTGGCATGGGGGCAGCGGCCATGAAATACGCAGCCACTCGGTAGGTTAACCGGTGTCGGCACTTCGCCGGTGAGTCGAATGTGCTGGGGCCGGTCATCCTTCAAGCGAGGAATGGCTGAGAGCAGTGCCTGGGTATAGGGGTGGCGCGGCTTATCGAACAGCGTCGCCGTGGTAGCAACTTCACACACCGTGCCTAAGTACATCACCGCCACGCGGGTGCCAAAGTGCTCCACGACGGCGAGGTCGTGGGTAATGAACAGGTAGGTCAGGTTACGCTCTTGCTGGGCTTCCATCAGCAGGTTAAGCACCTGGGCTTGGATGGAGACGTCCAGCGCTGAAATAGGCTCATCGGCAACGATAAACTCCGGGTCGACGGCCAAAGCGCGGGCGATGGCGATACGCTGGCGCTGACCACCGGAGAATTCGTGGCCAAAGCGTTTCCCCCAGTCAGGGTCGATGCCCACCGAGCGCATCACTTCTTCTACCTTTTGGAGAATCTGCGGTCGTTTCCAGTCAGGGTGGTGCAGGCGCAGCGGCTCTTCCAGGGTTTGCTGAATGGTCATGCGTGGGTTGAGGGACGCATAGGGGTTCTGGAAGATCATCTGCATGCGTTTGCGATAGGGCAGCAGCTGGCGCGAGCTTAAGTTGTCGATGCGGTTGCCGTCGTAGCGAATCTCACCCTCAGTTGGCGTCAGTAGCCCCATGACGGTTCGCGCCACCGTGGACTTGCCGCAGCCCGACTCACCGACCACGCACAGCGCTTCACCGCGCTTGATATCGAGATTAACGCCATTAATAGCGTGGACGTGCTCTTGGTGGCGAATCAGCTTGCCGCCCTTAAAGCGTAGCTGATCGAGGAAATCACCAGAGAGCGAGAAGCGCTTTTTCAAGTCGCGAATCTGCAGCAGCGAATCAGCGCTCTCTTCGTTCTGACGGAGAGTAGGATTGGGGCTGTCCGTTATGGCCTCAGCGTGCGCACTCATGAGGTTTCCTCCTTCAAACGGCGATCTTCGAGCATTTCAGCCACCATATGACACGCCACACGGCAGTTGCCGGATTCGACAAATTCAGGCACCTGATGAGTGCAGGCGGGGCGGGGCTTGCCATCGGCACGATTGATAAAATCGCAGCGCGGATGAAACGCGCAGCCGCTGGGCAGGTTAGAGAGTGACGGCATGCTGCCGCGAATCTGATTGAGCTTTTCGCCCGGCGTTGCCATCTGAGGCAGGGCGTTGATTAACCCCTGGGTATAAGGGTGCTGCGGGTCGTTGATAATCTCCCGAGTTGGCCCTTGCTCAATGACTCGGCCAGCGTACATAACCAGCATGCGCTGTGTGACCTGGCTGACCACGCCCAGATCGTGGGTGATGAGAATCAGCCCCACGTTATGCTGCTCGCAAAGATCCAGCAGCAGCGCCATTATTTCGGCCTGGATCGTTACGTCGAGCGCCGTGGTGGGCTCATCGGCGATAATAATGTCCGGGTCGAGTAGCAGCGCAATGGCGATAATAATGCGCTGGCGCATACCGCCGGAAAGCTCGTGGGGATACTGATCCAAACGCGTCTCTGGTGAAGGGATTTGCACCTGCTGGAGTTTGTCCAGGGCAATCCTGCGGGCCTCTTTGGAGGAGATACGCCGGTGCGCTTTTAAGCACTCGACCATCTGCTCGCCAATGGAGAGCACCGGGTTCAGCGTCATCATTGGGTCTTGGAAGATCATCGAGACGCGGTTGCCACGTACCTTACGCAGGCCGCGCTCAGACATGCGGTTAAGCACCTGACCGTCAAACGTCACCGTGCCGCCGGCGATAAAGCCCGGTTTAGCGATCAAGTTGAGCAGCGAAAACGCGGCAACCGATTTGCCTGCGCCGGACTCACCGACAATACCCAGGCGCTCACCGCGCTCAAGGCTGAAACAGATATCGCGCAGGGCGTGTACTTCGCCCTGGCGCAGCGCAAAGCGTACATCGAGGTTGTTGACTTCAAGTAGTGCCATGGTGTCCTCAGCCTTTATAGAGTCGTGGGTTCATGACATCACGCAGCCAATCGCCGAGTAGATTGATCGACAGCACCAGCACCACCAGAACTGCGCCCGGTATCAAGGTGATCCACCAGGAGCCGGACTGAATGTAGTCAAAGCCCGATTTGATTAGTGAACCTAGCGACGGGTGCGTCTCTGGCATTCCCAGGCCCAGAAACGACAGCGCCGCTTCAGAGATAATCGCGTTGGCGATCTGCACGGTAGAGATAACGAAGATGGGTGACATGGTGTTGGGTAGCACGTGGCGGAACATAATGCGTTTGCTGCGCAGCCCCATTACGCGGGCGGCGTCAACGTACTCTTTGTTTTTCTCTGCCAGCACTGATGCGCGCACGGTGCGGGCATACTGGGGCCATTCGGCCAGGCCGATGATCAGGATCAGCATCATCACCGCGTACTGGCTGTAGAAGGCGCTGCCCATGGTCGCTTTGACCAAGGCGCCCACCACGATAGCGACCATTAGCGTAGAGAATGACAGCTGAATATCCGCCAGACGCATTAAGATAGAGTCAACGCGCCCGCCCAGGTAGCCTGCCATTAGGCCGAAGGTGACCCCTAACAATGCCTGCAAAATAACTGCGCCGAAACCGATTAGCAGCGAAACACGGGTGCCATACAGCACGATCGACCACAGATCACGCCCTTGGGCGTCGGTGCCCAAGGTGTAACGCTCATCGGCGCCGTCGATCCAGAAGGGCGGCAGTTCAGATGACATAATATCGATCTGCGAGAGGTCGTAAGGGTTCGTGGGGGCCAGTAGCGGTGAGGCAAAGGCGGCGATGACCATGCAGATAAACACTGCCAAGCAGAGCTGGGCAGTGCGGTCACGCTTGAAGCTGTACCACATATAGGAGTCGCGCAGGCGTTCCCAGCGGCTGGGTGAGGCGCTCGCTGGTGTGGAATTAGTTGTGGTGCTCATGCGGGCTTCCCAGTCAGTTTAACGGTGGGGTTCACCATGCCGTAGATGAGATCCACGATGGTGTTGGTGACGACAAAGATCACGCCGACGATCATTAGGTAGGTCACAATCAGCGGAATATCGGCGCGGTTAATCGCATCCAAAAACATCAAGCCCATACCGGGCCATTGGAAAACGGTCTCGGTCAAAATGGTGTAGGCGACCATGGTGCCGATCTGTACGCCGCCTACGGTTATTACCGGCAGCATGGTGTTTTTGAGGGCATGAACGAAATAGACCCGGCGCATGGAGATTCCTTTAGCGCGGGCGTACTTAACGTACTCCGACTGCAGGACTTCCATCATTTCGGCACGAATCAGGCGGATAAACAGCGGTAGCATAATGGAGGCTAAAGAGACTGCCGGTAACACTAGGTGCTGTACGCCGTTCCAGGTTGCCAAGTTGGTGTCCCAATGGCCCACTACGTTAACGAGGTCATAGCCACGGCCAAAGGAGGGCATATTGCCTTCGGTGGAGAAGAAGTCATTCAGCCATGCGCCCCAACCAGTGCTCTCGGGGAACAGCGTAACGGTAACGCCGATGGCGAAGATTTGAATCAGTACGATCGCGGTCAAAAAAACCGGAATCGAAATGCCTATAATCGATATACCCATAAATAGGCGTGATATCGGTGAGCGGGGTTTGATGGCGCTGTACACCCCTATGGGGACAGAAAAAATCACAATAATCAGCGTTGCGGCAAATACCAGCTCCAGAGTGGCGGGTAAGTGGCGCGCAATCACTTCTAACGCCGGTTCGCGGTAAAAATACGAGTAGCCAAAATCACCTTGAACGGCGTTTTTAGCAAAACGAGCATATTGCACCAGGAAGGGGTCGTTGAGGCCTAAGCGCTCGCGAATTTCTGCACGTTCACTCTCTGGCACAGACTGGCCAACCATCTGCTGTACGGGGTCACCCAGGTTATCCTGAATGGCGAAGGCCAGCACGCTGATGACAAACATCACCAAAACCGCGTGCATCAGCCGCTTGATTAAAAAGGCAATCATGGCGTACGCCACCTATGTGAGGGGTTCATCAAAGGAAGTAGGGGCATGTTATGCAGAGTTCTCACAGCCGCGAACCGCCCAACGAAAGGCTTCGCTCCCTAAACGCTTAGGGAGCGAAGTATCCTTGCGGCTAACTCATTTACCGTTAACACTCAGGCGGTTAATGCTGTAGTGACTCTTTTGGCTTAATGCTCAGTCGCCGCTGCGATTAATCACCAGATCACCCAGGTAAGGGAAGTCAAGGGCGTTGACCACAGGCTCAATCTCAACCCCATCAGCGGCTGCGTAAGCAAGGTTCTGCCAGTGAAGGGTGATATAACCAACGTCTTCATAAAGCATGGTTTCGGCTTCGCGCAGCATTTCGTTGCGTTTTTCCAGATCGGTTTCGCTATCGGCTGCGGTGACCAGCGCATCGATCTCTTCGTTGCAGTAGCCGCCGTAATTGTACTGGCCAGCACCGGTCTCTTCATCGAAGCAGAAAGAGAGGTACTGGAAGAAGTTCGCAGTGTCTTCAGTATCTGCGTGCCAGCCGATCATCGCCATATCGGATTGGCGGGTATCGTACTCAGGCCAGTACTGCGCCAGGGGCATGGTGCGCAGGTCAACGTCAATGTTGATCTGGGCCAGCATGTTGGCCACTGCCTGAGCAATTTGGGCATCGTTTACGTAACGGTTGTTGGGGGCGATCATCTCAACGCTGAAGCCGTCTGCGTAGCCCGCTTCGGCCATCAGCTCCTTGGCGCGCTCAATATCGTAACGTGGCGTTAAATCAGGGTTATGGCCTGAGTAACCCTCAGGTGAGAACTGTCCCGCCGGGTTAGCAAAGCCACGCATGAGACGGTCGGCAATGCCTTCCTGATTAATGGCCAAATCCACTGCTTGACGAACGCGGGCATCCTGGAAGGCTTCGACGCGCTCTTCGTTCATTTGGAAGCCAATGATGCGTGTACCGTCAACCTCTACCAGATTGACGCCGTCGGCCTCGCGTACGCGATCCAGGTCATTGGGTGGTACGGCATCAATAAAGTCGACACCGCCGGAGAGCAGGGCAGCAACCCGTGAGGCGTTCTCCGCGATAGGCGTCAGTACGATATTAGTGACATTGCCCTCGCTTTCGGTATCCCAGTAATCTTCAAAGCGTTCAAAATCTACCCGTACACCCTGGCGGCGGTCAGTGACGATGAAGGGGCCAGTGCCAGAAACATTACGTGAAGCGAAGGAGTTGCCTGCTTTAACGATCTCAGCTTTGTCGTTGCCACCGTCGGTTTCACCGCTATAAAACTCGCTGTCCATCGGGAAGATGTAGGTAGCCAGGTTGAGAAGCAGCGGGTAAGGTTCGGTGGTGACAATCTCAACGGTGTAGTCGTCAACGGCTTCGGCGCTGGCAACCGGCTCAAAAATAGCGCGATAGTCAGGGCTCTCTTTTAGGCGCTCAATGGTCCATACCACGTCTTTGGCGGTGAACTCATTGCCTGAGTGGAAGGTAACGCCTTCGCGCAAGGTCATGCGCATGGTGGTTTCGTCAACCTGCTCCCACTCGGTGGCTAAGCGCGGCTCAAACTGGAAATCTTTTGTCCAGCGTACCAGCGGATCAAACGCAAGGTGAGAGAAACGCAACATGCCACCCGAGAGCTGCTCGTGAATATCGAGGGTTTCAGGGTCAGCGGAGTAACCAATGCGCAGCGTTTCAGCACTTGCGGTCATCGGCAGCAGCGCCGTACCCGCTACCACTGCACCAATTACGGAAGCCAGTAAGGTTTTCTTGAGCGTCATTATCGTTCCCTTAGGTCATTGTTTATTGTTCGTTTTGCCGCCATTTTCGAGGCAGGGAGCACTGCTACAACCAGAAAGCACCAGCAAAACAGACACGGTCAGTTCGTATACCTATTTACAACACAGGTGTACAACCTAGGCTTACAACATAGAGAGTGCCTATCGCGTCACACAATCGAAATAATGACAGGCATCATTCGTCTACTGAATGATGAGGCTAAGAGCGGCATGCTACGGCCTTTTTTTTAGACAAAAGTCGTAAGTAGAAAGCCATGCATAACAGGATGGAAAAGCATTATGTGGAGACAAGTTGGGATAGCGTTGTTGGCTGCTTGGCTACCTACAAGCGGTTTTACCACCGAGCTAGGCGCCTCTGGACAAGCAGCGCCTGAAATCACAGGGTCGCTGGAGGGTGAGCGCCGCGAGTGGTTTGTATTAAGCCATGGCAGTGACTCGAATGCCTCATTCGTAGAATTAGGCGACGATATCAACATTGACATCACTGGCTCTGTTGACGGTGAGGAATGGGAAAGTGATGAGGCACTCTCGATTAGCCTGACCGTGGCGGAAGAGCAACTGACCAATGCGGTGGTGATCTACGTCATTGGGAGTTCTGTTTCTCCGCCACTATTTACCTCGGAGGGTGGCGATGTGGCCGTTACGCTGACGCATTATGAACGTACCAGTCAAGCGGTTCATGTGGCTGGCAAAATAGAGGGGATAATGGCGCTGCAAGTGGCGTTAGGTGAGCCAGCAAATCTTGAAGAGGGCATTGAGATTGACGTGGCATTCGATGTTGAGGCACAAAAAATAGAGTTTTAACCCGCCAGGTCGACTTACGCCGACCTGGTGAAAAGGTTTGAGAGGGCTCCCATGCCAAGCAGAAAGGCCTTAGCCAAAGCGTTGGTGCAGCCAGGCATTAATGGTGTCTGATTCGTACATCCACTCCTCACGACCATCGTCGTGGGTGATTTTCAAACAGGGCACTTTGACTTTGCCGCCCCCTTCCAAGAGCGCCTGCTTATGGGCAGGATCAAGTTGCGCATCACGTACTTCAATGTTTAAGCCCAGTCGTGCTATCTCTTTGCGCACCTTGATGCAAAAAGGACAGGTGCGGAATTGGTACAACGCGAGGTTCTGGCATGCTTGATCCACTTTAGCTTGCTCTTCAGGGGTACGCTCCACTGCTTTAGGCGTAGATAGCTTCTCCGAAATCAGCATGACAGGGGCAAGCACCAAGCGAAGGCCGCGGAAAAAATAGCGAATTAAAATGCGCATTGAAAGACTCCTTTGCTGATGCTGGCTCACATCAGCGTGACGAGTGGTAAGAAAGTGATGATCATCATTAGTAAACAGTGGCCGCATCCTGCAACAACTAGAGGGATTTGTCACTTGGGAGGCGTATTGCCGCCGTTTTTAGCGATGAGGTGATGAGCAAATAGTGTCATCATGCTAGGCTAGTTAGCTATTTTTACGCCATTTTTTGGCTTTTATTGAATGAGTTTACTGGCGATTAACGGGGCGAGAGCCATGCATCTGCATATTATGGGTATCTGTGGCACCTTTATGGGGAGCCTGGCGCTGCTGGCGCGTGAAATGGGGCACCAAGTGAGTGGCTCTGATCAGAACGTATACCCTCCGATGAGCACCCAATTGGCTGATGCGGGCATCACCTTAATGCAGGGCTACCATGCCGAGCATCTGTCGCCATCGCCGGATCTCGTCGTGGTGGGCAATGCGCTGTCGCGGGGCAATGACGAGGTTGAAGCGCTACTGAACAGCGGCTTGCCGTATATCTCGGGTGCGCAGTGGTTGGCAGAACACGTGTTGCCCGGTCGTCGCGTCATCGCAGTGGCAGGTACCCACGGAAAAACCACCACCGCGAGTGTATTAGCCTGGCTATTGGAGAGTGCCGGCTTAAAGCCGGGATTTTTAATTGGTGGAGTGCCGCGTAACTTTGGCGTGTCGGCGCGTTTGGGAGACCCACAAGCGCCGTTCGTAGTAGAGGCTGATGAGTACGACACCGCCTTCTTCGATAAACGTTCCAAGTTTGTTCACTATCGCCCGGATATCGCGATCCTCAACAATCTTGAGTTTGACCACGCCGACATCTTTCCTGACCTGGCCGCTATCGAGCGCCAGTTCCACCACCTGGTGCGAACGGTGCCAAGTCAGGGCCACCTGCTAGTCGCCGATGAGCAGCCCGCGCTTGAACGCGTATTAGAGCAAGGCGTTTGGACGCCGGTAGTCCACTTTGGTGACCAGGACACGTCCGAATGGCAGCTTAAGCTAGAACGCGCCGACGCCAGTCGCTTCCAGGTCATTTATAGCGGTGATAAGCAGGGCCAGGCGGTGAGTAGTCAAGAACAAGATGGGGTGGTTGAGTGGTCGCTGACCGGCGAGCATAACGCCCGCAATGCATTGGCAGCGCTGGCGGCGGCGTATTTGTGTGGGGTTGATCTAGCCCGTGGCTGTGCGGCGCTGGCGCGTTTTGAAACGCCCAGGAGACGTCAGGAAGTGCGTGGTGAGATTAATGGCATTCAGGTCATTGATGATTTCGCCCATCATCCCACGGCGATTGCCGCGACGCTTAAAGGGCTACGCGCGGCAACTACTAAGGGGCGCTTGCTGGCGGTCATTGAGCCCCGCTCCAACACCATGCGCTTAGGCGCGCTGCGCGAGCGGTTGCTTGAGAGCGTGGCTGACGCTGATGGCGTGTTTTGGTTTCAGCCCGCCGGGCTTGACTGGTCGATGGACGAGCTGGTCGCCACCCAGGGCGCGGATGCCCAGCTGTTTAGCGATATCGATTCGCTGGTGGCGGCAGTGGTCGCTCAAGCCTCACCGTTGGATCGCATTGTGGTGATGTCCAACGGCGGCTTTGAGGGGGTGCATGAACGACTGCTCGCCGCATTGGCTGCAGCCAAGGAGGGGGAAACGTGACAGCTAACGCCGATACCGCGTTCAAGAAACCGATTACCGTGGCGCTAACTGGCGCGTCGGGGGCGCAATACGGTTTGCGCTTGATCGATGTATTGGTCGCCGCAGGGCATGAAGTGTGGGTGATGATTTCAAAAGCCGCACACATGGTCATTGCCACTGAAACCAATATTGAGCTGCCCGCCCAGCCCCAGCGCTTAGCTGAGGCGCTGAGTGAGCGCAGTGGGGCGCGGCCCGGTCAGATTCGCTGCTTTGGTCGCGAGGACTGGATGGCACCGGTGGCGTCAGGCTCTGGCGCCCCCTCTGCCATGGTGGTGTGCCCATGCTCTACCGGCACGCTTTCTGCCGTGGCAACGGGGGCCAGCAACAACCTGATTGAGCGGGCGGCAGATGTGGCGATTAAAGAGCGCCGAACTTTGGTGCTGGTGCCACGGGAAAGCCCGTTTTCGCCGATTCACTTGGAGCACATGCTGACATTGAGTCGCTTGGGCGTGGTCATTTTGCCGGCAGCCCCAGGATTTTATCACTGCCCACAAAGCATTGATGATCTGATTGATTTTATTGTCGCGCGTATCCTCAACCAGCTAGGCATCGAGCACTCGCTGGTTCCTCGCTGGGGTGAGGTCGAAAACAAGGATGACTGATCTATGATGTCGTGGGCTACGCTCTCGGTTTTTGTGCCAACGTTTCTGTTTGTTTCGCTAACCCCCGGTATGTGCATGACCCTCGCCATGGTACTGGGCATGACCCAAGGCGTTAAACGTACGCTGTGGATGATGATCGGTGAGTTACTGGGCGTTGGCTTGGTGGCGGCGGCCGCTGGCGCAGGGGTGGCGGCGTTAATGCTGCGACAGCCAGAGCTGTTTGTGCTGTTTAAGTGGGTGGGCGGCGCCTACCTGGGGTATTTGGGCATTATGATGTGGCGCTCCCGTGGGCGCATGGCGATCCCCAGTGAGCTGGATGCAGGGCCACCCGCAAGTCCTCTGCAGTTAGCCATGCAAGGATTTGTGACGGCAGTGGCAAACCCCAAAGGGTGGGCCTTTTTTATGGTGCTTCTACCCCCCTTTCTGGATAGTAGCCGCCCCTTGCCAGGGCAGCTCAGCCTGCTCATCGCGGTCATCTTGACCATCGAGTTTGCCAGTATGCTGGTCTATGCCACTGGTGGTAAAACGTTGCGCAGTGTGTTGGGTAAAAGCGGCAATGTGCGTTTGCTTAACCGTATTGCCGGAACGCTGATGATTGGCGTTGGTTTATGGTTGGCGCTGGGGTAATAGCCATTAAACGGGGGGTAACAACCCTACTCGGGCGCTAATAAGCACTAGCGATGCCACGCTGAGCAGTAGCCACGGGCAGGGTCGCATAGGCGGGCGTGGCTG
>NZ_JPUA01000026.1:126451-272051 GCF_002211105.1 Halomonas campaniensis
CGCGCAGATGACCAGGCCGAGTAGGGCACCGCCCACCAGATCACTGAACCAGTGTACGCCGACCGCCAGCCTTGATAGCGCCATGGGCAGCGCCAGTGCGAGTGCTATCCAATATACCCAAAAGCGTTTTTGACGAGGTATCTCGGCCGCGACGAAGGCAGCTGCAAGGCCGACGAGCACCACGGTGGTTGACGTATGGGCGCTCGGATAGGAGAAAGAGCCCATCAAGTAGTCCGGCGTCTCTGGGCGAGCGCGGCCAAACAGCCCTTTGCCCACTGTGTTTAAAAGGGCGACACCGGCAAACGCGCCACACCAGTGCAGTAAAGCCTCCCATCTCCTACTCAACAGCATCCACGCCGCCCAAGGTAGTATTAAGGCGATAATGCCCAGGGTGTCGCCAATTCGGGCAAATATGTTCCCCGCTAGGTAAGAAAAATCACTCTGCAACATGGCGAACAATTGCTGAACGAGCAGATCCATTTCCAGCGGGCCGTGGTGGGTAATGATCAGCAATGTCCAGCCAGACAAGCTGCCCAACGCTATGACCAGCAGTAGTAGCGAGGCCAAGGGCACATCACCGGTTTGGCTCATCGCAAGCCAAGGTCGACGCAGCAGCGGTACGCGACGAATGCTTCCGGCAATTGTCCGGTAAAGTCGCCCATGCCTTGTCGCCTGATGTCGGCCCCATGAGAAAATGACGGCAAGCGTGACAACTATGGCTGCAAATATGAGTAGTGCCGTCTCTAAACCCGGCGGCAGATTTAGATGGTGCTGCCAGGTGCGGCCCAGCAAGTACCCAGGCAGTACATAGGCTGGTGCCCACAGCGCCGCAGAGGTTAGGTTGGCCCAAACGAACGTCCTTGGTGACATCTGCATCATGCCCGCCACCAGTGGAATAATCGGCCTTACCGGGCCGACAAAGCGGCCAATAAACACCGACCAAATACCATAGCGCTGAAAGAAGCGCGCCCCGCGACCTAACCATTCGGGATGCTGAGACAGTGGCCATCGCTGTGTGACCTGTTCTCGGTGCTTGAAACCTAGCGAAAAACTGATCCCATCGCCTAACACTGCGCCGATAAAGGCGGCGCCGATTAACCAAGCTAGGCCGATATCCTGGTGGCCCGCCAGGGAAGCTGCGGTGGTGATCAACACCACCCCTGGCACCAGCAGCCCCACTAGGGCCAGTGATTCTACTAATGAAATGACCAGCACCAGGCAGATGATAAGCGGCGGTGATGGCGTTAATGAATGGAGCATATCAGCTAGCGGCACAGAGAACTCCACCGTCAGAAAATTGAGATGAAAAGCTAGGGCTAGACGTTGGCTAGGGCGGCGCCGCGTGCTTCCAGGCGCTTTACATAGTGCGCGAAGTATTCTGTACGGCTAGGGAGGCAGGCCGCAATGCGTGCTTCCAATTGGCCGGTTTCTACTAAGACGCGCTGTGAAAGTGCTCTTTGCAAACGTTCGCGCACTAGCAGCGCACCGCTTTCGCTCGTGTCAGGAAGTACGAGCCAAAAAGTGGCACTGTCCGCGCGCCCAAGCACGTCATGATCGCGGCAACGGCTATTCACTTCACCACACAGCGCCCCCAGCAGTGCCGTTTTTGCCCGGTGGCCAAACTGCTCTTCTGCCATATCCAGCTGCGGTAAATGCAGCACCAGCACCGCGAGTTGCTGATTGAGCATTGCAGCGCGTTGGAACTCGCTATGTAAGCGCTCTTTTAGCGTATCAATGTGGTAGGCACTGCAATCGCTATCATTGGGGTCTGTTGCCCGCAGAAGCGCCCGACGCCGCGCATGTTCCCAGCGTGGGAGTGCGAGGAGCAGCGTCAAGGCTGCATAGCCAACGATAATGGCCGGGGGGGCCGAGGAGACCGAGGGAAGCAGCCACCACAAAGGCCCGATCCCGATATTGACCAGTAATGCGGCCCAGAGTGGTAGCAGTAAAAAAGCAGCGGTAATCGGCAGGCCTAGCCAGATAGGCGATACCTGAGGCTGATAATAAAAAGCGCCCAAGACGGCCGAATAGGTTCCGCAAAGTAGAATAATGCGCGGTAGGTAGCTCTTTACCCCATGCCCGATATGCATTAACAGGGCCGACATTAGCAGCAGCGTCATAAAGGTGGGAATCAACAGGTCGCGGTAATCTCCCATGGCATATAGCCAGAGCGCGTAGCCTGCCATGAGTGGGATGCTGGCCGCATAGGCGAGTGTCATCAACCGATTGGGAATATAGTGCTCGCTCATATTGTCTCTCGCACCCGTTCAGCCGGTAGTTTACTGATCTCATGCACCGAAAGCTTTGCCGGTTCGATATCAATTAACTCAAGGTGTTCGCTGGCGATATTGTCGGGTAAGTCGGCGAGCAGTAGGCTGCGTCGTTGCGAGGCTTCTTTAGGTGAGCTGGCGAGAATCAATGTCGCCAGCGTTGTGCTGCTTAAGCGGTAAACATTTTCAAAATCGTAGGTTAACTCGCACAGTTTTTGCGCCGTTGGCCAGAGTTGGTGGCGTTTTACATGTAAAATGAATAGCTCTGCATGGACACCTTCCCGTTCACAGCGCGTTTGTTCCCGGCTGATATCGCGCAGCAACTGCTCACCTGCCCACAGGTTAAGGCCTGGGATCAAGCGCAGGCGTTGACGAATCGAGCCATTCATATCGATAAGCTGCTGTGCTCTGGATAAAGCCAGCAGGCCCAGTACCAGCAGAGAGCAAATCAGTAGTATAAAGGCGGGCGCATTCAACAGCGGCGCTACCATTACAGAGCTGATCAGCCCAGCACTGAGATTGAAAGCAGCTACCCAATTATTTTGTGGCAGCATCAGCATTGCCGCCCACGCCCAGATTAAAATGCCGTGCCGCTCTGGGGCCGCCGCAATTAAACCCAGTAGCAGTGCACCAGGCACAATTTGCCACGGTAATCCCCGTGAGCGGCGATGGCTAAAATCAAGCATTAGCGCGGTGATAAATAACCAGCCGACAGATAGCCACAGCACGAGGGCCGCAGCGGGGGGCGTGGCAGGTGTCCATAATGCCAGGGCTACGGCCGCGGCTAGTAAATTGGCCCGTAGTAGGCGGATTTTGTACTTGCTTTGCATGGTGACTTATTATTCGTCCTGAATAACCAGATGTGTCTCATCAAGTAAAGTAATTGTAGGATAATAAAGGTACGCGACACACTAGCGCCTTAATCGCCCTCAGTATAACGGCGAAATGACGTAACATAAGCAAAACGTAGAAAACAGCTACATTCGGCTAATTAAAAAATTAAAGCACTCTTCGCATGGAGACACTATGAGCGCTTCAACACCGTTCCAAGACGAGGCCCTTCAGCATTTATCTGCCGAAAATGTGCCCGCCTATATGCAGGCCTTGGGGCAGGCGGCGCGGCGTGCCGCTAGTGAACTGCGCAGGGCGGATACGGGGGTAAAAAACCGTACTCTGTTGGCCATGGCAAAACGCGTGGCTGAAGCGCGAGGCCAAATACTGGACGCCAACGCTGAAGATTTACAGCGTGGCCGCCAGAATGGTTTGGAGAGCGCGCTGTTAGATCGTTTAGCCCTGAACGACGCGCGTATAGATGCCATGATTGAAGGGTTACAGCAGGTGGCGGGCTTACCTGACCCGGTGGGTGAAATTGGCGATATGCGCTATCGGCCTAGTGGTATCCAGGTGGGCAAAATGCGCGTGCCGCTGGGTGTCATCGGAATTATTTACGAGTCGCGGCCGAATGTGACCCTGGAAGCGGCGAGCCTGTGTCTGAAATCAGGCAATGCCTGTATTTTGCGCGGCGGATCGGAAGCCAGTCAGTCCAATGCTGCCATTAGCGCCTGTATCCAGTTGGGATTGGCGGATGCGGGCCTGCCTGCCGGTAGCGTGCAGGTGGTAGCCACCACTGATCGTGCGGCGGTGGGGGAAATGATCAGTATGCCGAAATACGTTGATGTGATTATTCCCCGCGGTGGCAAGTCGTTGATTGAGCGTATTAGTCGTGATGCCCGCGTACCGGTCATTAAACATCTCGATGGCGTATGCCATGTGTATATCGATACTACTGCCGACCCCGCCAAGGCGTTAGCCATTGCTGTCAATGCAAAAACCCATCGCTACGGCACCTGCAATACCATGGAAACGCTGCTGGTGGATGCCCCGGTTGCGGATCTGCTACTGCCCGAGTTAGCCCGTGCTTATGCTGAGCATGAAGTCGAGCTGCGTGGCTGTGAGCGAACCCAGGCACTGTTACCCCAGGCTGCAGCAGCCGAAGAGAGCGATTGGTATGCCGAATATTTGGCTCCCGTACTGGCCATAAAAGTGGTCGATGGTATCGATGAGGCGATTGCCCATATCGAGCAGTACGGCTCTCACCATACGGATGCCATTGTTACTCAGGATTACTCGCTGGCACGTCGCTTTATGGCGGAAGTCGACTCCAGTTCGGTGATTGTCAATGCTTCGACCCGCTTTGCCGATGGTTTTGAGTACGGGCTGGGTGCCGAAATTGGCATTTCTACCGACAAGCTTCACGCCCGTGGGCCTGTTGGTTTAGAGGGCCTAACCACGCAGAAGTACGTAGTGTTCGGTGACGGCCAGGTGCGTGAATAGGGTGGTGAGATGAGTCAAGCGGAACAACGTATCGGCATGTTAGGCGGTACCTTTGACCCTGTTCATCTGGGCCATTTGCGCAGCGCGGTGGAGCTGCATGAGGCGCTGTCGCTTGATCGGCTGCATATGATACCCGCCCAACAGCCACCGTTACGTGGTCGGCCCCAGGTTTCTGCGCAGCAGCGTTTTGAACTGTTAGCTGCGGGGATTGGTGATACCCCCGGGCTGGTTGCCGATGCCCGCGAGCTGCGCCGTGAAGGCCCCTCTTACAGCGTCGACACGCTGGCGGAGCTGCGCGCCGAGGTCGGCGACCAGGCGCGTCTGGTGATGGCGATTGGTTTTGATGCTTTTCTTAGGCTCACCCAGTGGCATCGGCCAGAGCGCTTGTTCGAGCTTGCCCATCTAGTGGTGATTGCAAGGCCGGGCTATAACGATCCGCTACCGGCATCATTAATGGAACTGGTAGAGCATCGCAGAGTCGATAGCGTAGAGACATTGATGCAGCGGCCATTTGGCGGTTATTTGTCGCTGGAATTGCCATCGCTGATGGCGATCTCTGCAACCTACATTCGTGAGTGTTTAGAGGCGGGGAAAAGTGTCCGCTATTTGCTGCCAGATCCCGTTGAACGGGCCATTGAGCAGGGCGGTCTTTATCGTCGGCGCGAATAGCGCTGGCAGTCATCAAAGAAGCCGTTACAATGGCCGGCTTTATTGACCGATTAACCACTAAAGGTTGTCTTTAGGAGTCATGCACATCGATACATTGAAAAACCTAGTCGTTGACGCGCTAGAAGAACTGAAAGCACGTGACATCACGCAGTTGGATGTTGCCAAATTAACCGAGGTAACTGACCTCATGCTGATCGCCAGCGGCACTTCAACACGTCATGTGGCGGCGCTGGCACAAAACGTCGTGGAAAAAGCCAAGGCCGCAGGGTTAGGGCCGTTGGGCGTTGAAGGTGGCGATAACGCCGATTGGGTGCTGGTTGACTTGGGCGATGTTGTTGTCCATGTGATGATGCCTGAGGCGCGCACGCTGTATGACCTGGAGCGTCTGTGGGCCGATCTGCCCAGCGATTCAGGGGCAATTGGCGAATCGCTTGAGCGCTTTCAAGAGCGAGCCAGCATGTCATGAGGATCCGGCTGTTAGCGGTGGGAAGCAAAATGCCCGGGTGGGTAGAAGAGGGCGTCGATACTTACCGCAAACGGCTGCCGAGAGATTTTAATCTCGAGATAGAGGAAATTGCCCTCGGCCAGCGTGGCAAGAATGCAGATATCGCGAAAGCGCGCGCCCAAGAGGCGCAGCGTATTCGCGATAAGCTGCGTGGCGACGAATACGTGGTAGCCCTGGAAGTTAAAGGTAAGCCATGGACCACCGAGCAGTTGGCACAGGAAGCCGACACCTGGCGCATGGCCGGGCGCGATATTGTCCTGCTTGTGGGTGGGCCCGATGGCCTTGAGCCCTCGCTATCGGCGATGGCTGATAAAAAGTGGTCGATCTCCCCGCTGACGCTGCCCCATCCGCTGGTGCGGATAATGCTTGCCGAGCAGCTCTACCGTGCCTGGACATTACTGATAGGTCACCCTTATCACCGCTAACGGCTGACTGAGATGGCAGGCGATCACTGTTATGCCCTGCTGCGCCTTTTGTTTGATTTGATTGTTTGATTTGAGAGTCATCGTTGCCATGCTCAAGCGCCCCAACACGCTAAAAAACTCCGAGCAAGAACTGCGTATTTTTCGTGTTAGAGCGCTACTCGCGGTGCTAGTGGTTTTTGTGCTTGCCTGCTTGCTAACGAGTCGCTTGGTTTATTTACAGATCGTCCAGCATGATATGTATAGTACGCGCTCCGAAAATAACCGGGTTCGCGTCGAGCCGCTGCCGCCGAACCGCGGCTTGATCTATGACCGCAATGGCGTGCTGCTGGCTGAAAACCGTCCTACCTACAACCTCACGCTGGTACGCGAGCGGGTCGATAACCTGGACGAAACCCTGGCGCTGCTGGTAGATCTGCTTGAGCTGCCAGAGGAAGAAATTGAGGCATTCAATGTGCGTTCACGCCAACGCCAGCGCCCCTTTCAGCCTGCGCTACTTACCAGTGACCTAAGCGAAGAGCAAATCGCGCGCCTGGCGGTTAACCGACACCGCTTGCCTGGTGTGGAGATAGAGGCCCAGCCGCTGCGTTATTATCCCGATGCAGAAGTAATGGCGCATGCCTTAGGCTATGTTGGGCGTATTAACGCGGAAGAGATGGAAACGCTGGATGCGGGCCGCTACGCGGGTACTCACTTTATTGGTAAAACCGGTATTGAGCGTTTTTACGAAGAAGAACTGCACGGTCAGGCAGGTTTGCGCAAAGTTGAAACGAACGCCCGTGGCCGAGTGTTGCGCGAACTTGGCCGCACCGATCCCGTGCCCGGGGCGAATCTAACGCTAACCATAGACAAGTCGATGCAGATGCTGGCTTATGAGCTCCTGGATGGCCGTCGCGGCTCTATTGTGGCCATTGTGCCGGCCACCGGCGAAATTTTGGCAATGGTATCGACCCCAGGGTTTGATAGTAATCAATTTGTCACCGGGATCGACGTTGACTCTTATCGAGGATTGCAGGAAGACCTCGACCTGCCGCTGTTTAATCGCGCTATTCGTGGTCACTATCCGCCAGGTTCTACGATTAAGCCGTTTCTGGCGCTCGCAGGATTGGTCGAAGGGGTGATCACCCCAGACAGTACCATCAATGACCCCGGTTACTACCAGCTGCCTAATGATTCCCGTCGCTACCGAAATTGGCTACGTTGGGGGCATGGGCGTGTCGATATGGAGCGCTCACTGGCCGTCTCCAATAATACTTACTACTACACCTTGGCCCATGACCTGGGCATTGATAATTTGCATGAACAAATGAGTAATTTTGGTTTTGGCCAGCGGGTGGCCCATGACGTACAAGGAGAAAGCACCGCTTTGATGCCCTCGCGAGACTGGAAGCGTGCGCGCTTTAATCAGCCCTGGTACCCCGGCGAAACCCTCTCGGTGGGGATCGGGCAAGGCTATTGGCAGATCACACCTCTCCAGCTCGCCAGCGCCACGGCAACCCTGGCCAATCGCGGTCACTGGGTGAAACCGAGGCTGGCCCGCCAGATTGGTGATACCCCCGTTCCACGTGATCTACCCAATACCTTGAATGATATACAGCTAGCCAATGATAGCTGGTGGGATAGGGTATTCAGCGGTATGGAGAAAGTGATGAGTGGCCGGGAAGGCACTGCACGCCGAACCGGTGTCGGCCTTGAGTACCGGATGGGCGGCAAATCTGGCACGGCGCAGGTGTTTTCGCTAGGACAGGATCAGCGTTACAACGCCGACGAGTTGGCAGAGCGGCTACGTGACCATGCGCTGTTTATGGCTTTTGCCCCGCTGGATGATCCTCAGATTGCCGTGTCCGTTATTGTCGAGAATGCCGGCGGCGGTAGTACCCACGCGGCCCACCTGGCGCGGGCCATGACGGATGCATGGTTGCTCAAAGATGATGCCCCCGATGTTGAGGAAGTGCGCGAAGTGCTGGAAGAAGATGATGCCAATGTGGAGGGTAACTAAACCATGCCTTGGCATTATATAGCGCGATCAATGCGTGGCCATCCTGTACGACCACCCGAAAGTGGCATCGCCAGGCGCAAGAGTATCTGGGAGCGAATCCATCTCGATCCCTGGCTGCTGGGTTTGCTGCTGATTTTAATGGGCAGTGGCTTAATCGTTCTCTACAGCGCTTCAGGGCAATCCCTTGATGCGGTGATTGGTCAAAGTATGCGCTTTGGAATCGCGTTGGTTGGAATGGTGATTATTGCCCAGTTTTCGCCATCGACCTTTTTGCGCTGGGCGCCGCTGGCGTATGGCGTCGGGGTTGCCATGCTGGTGGCTGTGGATGTGGTGGGCGATGTGGGCATGGGGGCTAAGCGCTGGCTAGTGATTCCTGGCGTGATACGTTTTCAACCATCGGAAATGATGAAGCTGGCGGCCCCGTTAATGGTCGCTGCCTACCTAAATCGTTGCGAGCTACCGCCGCGCCTGCGCGATATTGTGGTATGCGGTGTCATTATTGGCGTTCCTGTGGTGCTCACCGCGATCCAGCCAGATTTAGGCACCTCGCTACTGGTGTCCAGCGCTGCCCTGATCGTCGTGCTGTTGGCGGGTTTATCGTGGCGTTTAATCGGGTTTATTGCCGCCCTGGGGGCTGCGGGTGTGCCGCTGCTCTGGATGAATATGCATAACTATCAGCGCCAGCGGGTATTGACGTTTCTCAACCCGGAAAGCGATCCATTGGGGTCAGGTTGGAATATTATTCAGTCGACCACCGCTATTGGCAGTGGCGGACTATGGGGAAAAGGTTGGCTGCAGGGCACCCAGTCCCAGTTAGAGTTTTTGCCTGAACGGCACACCGATTTCATTATTGCTGTCTTGGGTGAGGAGTTTGGTTTGGTCGGTATGCTGGCGCTGCTGCTCATGTACCTATTGATTGTGAGCCGTGGTTTGTGGATGGCAAGCTCAGCGCAAGATACCTTTGGCCGCTTGGTGGCGGGGAGCATCATTTTAACATTTTTCATTTACGTGTTTGTCAATATGGGCATGGTAAGCGGCATTTTACCCGTGGTAGGGGTGCCGCTGCCATTGGTGAGTTATGGCGGCACCTCAAGCGTGACCTTGCTAGCGGGTTTCGGTATTCTCATGTCAATACATGCTCATCGTCGGCTACTGTCACGGTAGGCAACGCTGCCCCTCTCAAACAACGCCTTGTTGCTCGTCAATGAAAAGCTTAGGCATGGATGTTTCTGGAATGAATAGCTCAACAGTGGAGAACCAATGAACAAGGTTCAAGGGAAGACGAGCTGCTATGTGTTGGCCGCGCTGATGTGCTGGACAACGACCACGTTTGCCGATCAGCCTTCACAAGGATCTCAATTCGCTGTTCCACAGCATTTTGCACCCCAGCAGAATGCTGATAGCCAAGCGCTGATGGAAGAGCTGGTCGAACAAGGGCTTCCCCAGGCTTGGCTGGAAGAAGCGCTAGGGCAGGCTAAATACACGCAGAGTGTATTGGATGCCATGGAAGGAGCCGCGGAGCGTCGCCTTAAGTGGCATGAGTATCGCGATATTTTCCTGACCCAGCAGCGTATTGAAGAGGGGGTGGCGTTCATTGATGCGCATGCCGATGCCCTCTCGCGAGCCGAAAACACCTATGGCGTACCTGCAGAGGTTATTGCTGCCATTATTGGTGTTGAAACCTACTATGGCCGACATAAAGGCCAACACCGAGTGCTGGACTCGCTTGCCACACTGGCGTTTCACCACCCGACAAGGGGGGCTTTTTTTCGTGGTGAGCTAGCGGCTTTTTTACGCATTGCCTACGAACAGGAGGTCGACCCTACCGAGCTACGCGGCTCTTATGCAGGGGCCATGGGCTATCCGCAATTTATTCCCACCAGTTACCAAGCTTATGCTGTTGATTTCGATGACGATGGGCGGCGGGATCTTTGGGAGAACCCGGTCGATGCGATTGGCAGTGTTGCCAATTACTTTGCTGAGCATAACTGGCAGCCAGGTGGGGATATTTACCACCAGGCAAGGGGGCCAGAGGTACTACCCGTAGAGCTACTGCAGGAACTCTCATTCAATCAAACGTCGCCTCCTACGGTGAGTGTTGCGCAGTTGGCTGGCCATGGTATTGAGGCTGAAGAGTCTCTTGATGATAATTTGTTAGTCATACCTTTGGCACTTGAATTCGCCGATGGGGAAACCCGATACCGGTTAGGTGAGTTTAATTTTTACGTCATTACCCGTTACAACCACAGTCACCTCTACGCCATGGCTGTCACCGAGTTGGCGGAAGCGATTGCTGAGCTGCATGAGGATGAGGCATGAATAGCAAACTGACGATGGCCCAGCGGGCAGGGAGCATGATCGCTTTATTAGCCCTGGTCGCCGGCTGTGCCAGTAATGAAACCCAACGAGTAGACGCGCCTAGCTCTAGTAAACCATCGGCAGCCCCTACGTCATCGGCGGCCAGCAACAGCAGCGGTCGCTATGCCATGAGTGGCGATGCTTACCCCCTTGAGCCACCGGATGTTACTAAAGTGCCTGATGCCGAGCCGCGCATCGAGCAGCCTTCTCGATCAGGTAACCGTCCTAGCTATGAGGTGTGGGGTAAAACCTACCATGTGCTGCCAGATGCAACGGGCTATGAGAAGCGCGGTACGGCTTCCTGGTACGGTGAAAAATTTCATGGATACGCGACCTCAAACGGTGAAATCTACGACATGTATAAAATGTCGGCGGCGCACCGTTCGTTGCCTCTACCCACCTTTGCGCGGGTTACCAGCCTGGATAACGGGCGGTCGGTGATTGTTCGGGTAAATGATCGTGGTCCCTTCCATAGTGACCGGGAGATCGATCTCTCCTATGCGGCAGCCGCCCGCCTAGGCTTCCTCGACAATGGTACCGGTTCCGTGAAAGTGGAAGCGATCAACCCTGAGCAGTGGCTAGCCGATCGGGGCAGAGTGGGTAGCGCTCCCGCACAGCCAAGCGTCGCGGAGACGTCGCGGGGTGAGTCCAGCGCTTCACCTGCGCCTGTTCAGGCCGTGGCGTCTGCGCCACCAACATCTGCACCCTCGTCTCAAGCGCCAGCGACGCAGTCGTCATCAGGCCAAAATGAAACAGGTAATGAAACAGGTGACGTAGTGTATTTACAGATCGCGGCGTTAGGTAATCCGGAAGGTGCCCAGCAGTTACAGCAGCGTTTAGAAGGTGAGCAGCCCCACGCGGTGCGGATTATGAACGATGCGGATGTTTATCGAGTTCAAGTGGGGCCCATTACTTCGGGCCAAGAACTTCAAGCGCGAGAAACACTGCGCCAAGCAGGGTTCCCCCAGGTCTTTGTTGTGCGATAATTCATCCCTCCTAATTTATTTCTTGTGGCGCGTCTTACGCGCCGCCATATTTTACAAATAAGCTTTTTAATCAAGCTTTCAAGTAAGTGAGACTGACGTTATGAACGTATTTACATCCATTGGTCGCTCTGCCCGCCTGTGCCTCTTTGCTGTTGTGGTGACCGTTGCCGTACCCGCCGGTGCCCAGTCAACTCCTCAACCGGTCATTCCACAACCACAAACCATTATTCCTGCTGCTCCCCAGTTAGCGGCAAGCTCCTGGATACTCATGGATGCGAATAGTGGCCGCATACTGGCAGAGCATAACTCCGATGAACGTCTGCCTCCGGCGAGTTTGACCAAGCTGATGACCGCCTATTTAGTGGAGCGTGAACTCAATCGTGGCACCATTAATCTCACTGATATGGTTAATATTAGTGAGAACGCATGGCGTACCGGTGGCTCGAAAATGTTTATCGAGGTGGGTGATCAAGTCTCAGTGGATGACCTCCTCCACGGTATTATTATCGTTTCAGGGAATGATGCCAGCGTGGCCATGGCTGAGCATTTGGCGGGCGGTGAAACGCCTTTTGCGGATCTGATGAACCAACACGCCACACGTTTGGGCATGCATAACACTAACTTCCAAAATGCCACTGGTTTGCCAGCTGAAAATCACTACTCAACGGCCCATGATTTGGCACAGTTATCCCAGCATATTATTAATGATTACCCCGACCACTACGAAATATACTCCCATCGCACTTTCTCTTATGGCGGTATTGACCAACCCAACCGTAACCGTCTGCTATGGCGTGACCCGTCTGTAGATGGCCTGAAAACTGGCTGGACGACTGAAGCGGGGTTCTGCCTGGTGTCATCGGCCAAGCGTGATGATATGCGCTTGATTTCGGTGGTCATGGGAACCAATTCTGACGAAGCGCGCGCTCAGGAAACCCAAAAGCTGCTCAGCTATGGTTTCCGCTTTTTTGAAACCATGAAGCTTTATGAGCGTGGTGCCGTACTGGCAACGCCACGGGTTTGGGGCGGCGATATCAACGAGCTGCGCGTCGGTGTGGATGAAGAAGTGTTTATGACGTTGCCGCGCAACCGTAATGAAGAGTTACGCGCGCGCCTTAACCTCAATCCAGACTTGAAGGCACCGATCGCCATTGGTGACGAGGTCGGCACGCTGGAAGTGCACTTGGGTGACGAAGTGGTCGGCGAGCGTCGCCTAGTAGCACTGGAAAACATCGAAGAGGGTGGCCTGTTCAAGCGCCTGTTCGATCAGGTACAGCGCTTCTTTAGTAACTTGATTAGTAATTTTACCGATTAATCAGCACAACGAACTGAACGATGAATGGTTGTGCTGTGTATCTGTAATAAACGGTGTCTTTACGAAATAGGCTTGTTATGAAAAAAGATGCTCCCCAGGGGCTGCGTGATTTGCGCCAACCGGCGGCTCAGGAGCCGCCTAAAATCACTTTTCCCTGTGATTACTCGTTAAAAGTTGTAGGTGATGCCGCCGAGGATTTCCCTGCCTGCGTGTGCCAAGTGATTGTGCGCCACGACCCTGACTTCGATGCAACTGCGATGCAGGTAGTCGACAGTCGCAATGGCCGCTTTCAATCGGTGCGAGTGGTGATTAGGGCGACCGGAGAGCAGCATATTAAGGAGCTGTTTGAGGATCTTAAGGCTACCGGCCGTGTGCATATGGTGGTGTGACTGTGGATAGCCCCGCACCGATTGAGCTGCACGACTTGGGACACCAAGCCTATCTGCCGGTGTGGGAGGCCATGCGCGCGCTAACGGATACTCGGGATGCGCAAACGCCGGATCAGTTCTGGCTGGTTGAGCATGACCCGGTATTTACCCAGGGCCAGGCTGGTAAACCCGAACATCTGCTACTGCCCGGCGATATTCCGGTGGTGCATGTTGATCGAGGGGGGCAGGTCACCTATCACGGCCCAGGTCAGGTCGTGCTGTATCCACTGCTGGATGTACGGCGAGGCAAAATTGGCGTTCGGGATCTAGTCACTGCATTGGAAAATGCCGTGATTGATGTTTTAAGCGGCTATGGTGTGAGCGCCCGGTCAAGGCCGGATGCGCCCGGTGTGTATGTAATGACCGAGGCGGGGGAGGCGAAGATTGCTTCACTTGGTTTGCGTATTCGGCGCGGAGCAAGCTTTCACGGCGTGGCGTTAAATGTAGACGGAGACTTGGCGCCTTTTTTACGCATTAATCCCTGTGGCTACGCGGGAATGCCCATGGTGAAGCTGGCTGACTTGGTCGTTTTGCCAAGCGAGCACCGGGTGGGTGAACAATTGGCTAAAGCATTAGCCATAAGGTTAAACCGCGAATTGGTGAGTGTTGAACGTTCACCGCTTTAAAAAGCGTGCCACCTTCCCCCGCCCAAGGTAGTTAGGCTGGTAGCCTGAAGGGGGGGAATACTCAACATCGGGTGACGCAGCGCCATCTTGGGAATTCCCTGATGGCGCTAGGTTGAGGCCTACCCTACGTTGAGCGCTGGAATTATATTGGAGTTTGCTTCCTGCTCCTGGCCGGGGATCGCGGCAGGGGAGGCGAGCCCCAGGTTGTTTTTCTCGAACACCCGGTCGGCGCGGTAGCTAGAGCGTACCAGCGGGCCTGAAGGCACTTCCATAAAGCCTTTTTCCAGGCCAATCACGCGGTAGCGATCAAACTCTTCAGGCGTTACCCAGCGCTCTACCGAAAGGTGGTTTTTGGTTGGGCGAAGGTACTGGCCGAGAGTGACGATATCCACGCCAATTTCGCGAAGATCGTCAAAGGTTTGCAAAATCTCTTCGTCCGTTTCACCCAAGCCCAGCATCAGGCTGGTTTTGGTAATGATGTCAGGACGATAGCGCTTGGCATGGGCAAGTACATCAAGGGTTTTACGGTAACCTGCCCGCCGGTCACGCACGCGAGCTGTCAGACGTTCCACGGTTTCCACATTCTGGGCAAATACTTGCAGACCAGAATCGACGACGCGTTCGATAGCTTTGAGTTCGCCATCGAAGTCGGGGGTTAAGGCTTCCACGACCACTTCTGGCGTGCGCGCTTTTATCGCACGAATGCAGTTGGCGTAGTGGGTGGCGCCACCATCGTCGAGGTCGTCACGGTCTACTGAAGTCAGTACGATGTAGCGCAGCCCCATTAGCTCTACGGATTTGGCCGTGTTTTCTGGCTCTTCTTGATCCAGCCAGCCCTGGGGGTTGCCGGTATCCACCGCGCAGAACCGGCAGGCGCGGGTGCATACCGAGCCCATTAGCATGATCGTAGCAGTGCCGTTGCTCCAGCACTCGCCCATATTGGGGCAGTGGGATTCGGCACAAACGGTGCTTAAGCGATGGGTGGCGACGTTCTTCTTGACCGCCTCAAAACGCTCGCCCCCTGGGATCTGTGCTCGCAGCCACTTGGGCTTGCGCTCAAGCTCAACAGAAGAGGGCTCTGGCTGCGCTTTGCGCTGCTTCATGCCATCCTTGATCACCGACATGCCACGTTCGTTACGGTATTTTTCACCGCTGGACACGCGCTGCGAGGGGGTATTGCTCATAGGGACAGAGCCTCTCTTCTGTGCGGTAGGCCAAAGGCATGAAAGGGTGTCGTCCCTTCCAGAGCCTGCCAATTGTTACCTAATTAATACCAAGTATGCGCGATATTTTATCGCCCTAGTGTCCACTAATGTAACATATCTCGTCGTCGACAAGACACCGTAAGCCGTTACTCGCTTTCAGGGTGAAAGTATCGGCAAACAGGCTACCCCATGGCTGGGCAGGGGACTGGAGGGCGCCTGAAAGTGGCGACGGTAATCGGGTAAGTGCTCTCGAACAAAACTTAAAAAGAGCTCTGCGACCGGTGTGGGTAAGCGCTCCCGCGTATAGACCGTGCACCAAGAGCGGTGGATGGGGAAGTCGGGCAGCCCCAGTTCAAAAAGTAACCCCTGCTCAAGCTCCAACTGAACCGCCAAGCGTGGCAGCACGGCTACGCCCAAGTGGGCCATGACACCGCCTTTGATTGCCTCGTTGGTGCCCAGCTCGATGCAGTGGGGAAGGGCAACCTGCTGGCTGGCTGCCATCTGCTCAAAGGCGTTGCGTACACCAGAGCCGGGTTCGCGCATCAGAACATAGTGGCGAGCGAAGTCCGCTAATGAGGGTTGTGGCATCGAAAGTAGCGGATGCTCTGGCCAGACAACGGCGATCAGTTCGTTATCAATAATCGGCATCACCACTAAACGTTCGTCTTCAGGCACCATCGCCATGATGACGAGATCATCCTGCTGTTCCGTGAGTCGCTCGAGCGCCTGACGGCGGTTGCACACCTTTAAGCGGACGTGCACCTCAGGATAGCGAGCACGAAAACGGGCAAGTAAATAAGGCACTACATATTGGGCTGAGGAGACCGCTGCGATATTAAGTTCTCCGCTAATTTTGCCGTTAATATCCGATAGGTTCATTTCCAGCCGCGAAAGCTGACCAAAAATTTCTCGCGCTGAGTGGGCGAGGGTGTCGGCGGCAGGTAGCGAGTGCAGGGTTTTGCCCGCGTAATTGAAAAGTGGCTGACCCAATGCCAGCTCCAGCTGACGTATTTGTGCGCTCACCGCGGGCTGGGTCAATCCCAACTGCTCAGCTGCACGGGAGTATGAGCGCTGCCGGTGCACCGCTTGGAAGACCTGAAGTTGCCGAAATGTCAGGCGATTGAGCAGGTTGGGGGATGACATAGCTACCTCGTAGTGGGCACCCTTAAACGTTTAAAGAGTAATATCAAAATCAGGCTCAATCGCCAGGGCAAAGCATGCTAACACTGAATCTTTAGCGCTGCCTAAACAGGCCTTGATTAGTCGTGTAAGGCGTAATTGTAAGGGTTAAAGATCGACGTAGTGCACGTAGTGGACTAGACTATATTGCATTGCAGCATTATTGCTTTCGGGTCTGATGCTTGTGCATCAACCCAACGGGAGACCCTATGAACTTTCTTGCCAATCCTCTGACCACCTCTTTGTTCCCAGCTAGCGCTTTTAGAAGCGCATGGTCGAAACAGAATAATGACGCCACCATGGTGCCCGGTAGCGAGGCGATCGCAGCTTTTTTCGACCCGTTCGGATTTGGTCGTGCTGCCTTTGGCTACTGGCGTGACAGCATGGAGCGCAGCGTTCTCTATCTGGATGTGATGCGCGAACGCGGTAATCAGTACCTTGAGCATATGGAGCAAACCAAGCCCAATGTGCTGGGGTTCGATACTGAAGTACTCATGGATGGTCGTACACTACCCCGGCCAACCAACTACGAGCTGTTGCGCGTGCTGCCTCACGAAGGGACGGAGATTGATCTACAAAAGCGCCCCTTTGTTGTGGTGGATCCCCGTGCAGGTCATGGGCCAGGGATTGGCGGGTTTAAGCCGGACAGTGAGTTGGGCGTGGCGCTCAAAGCAGGGCATCCTTGCTATTTTATTGGCTTTTTGCCGTTTCCAGAGCCGGGCCAAACCGTCGAAGACGTCGTTGAGTCGGAAATTGCCTTTCTTCGCCATGTGATCGAACTTCATCCCGAAACTACCGAAAAACCAATGGTGGTGGGCAATTGCCAGGCGGGCTGGCAGCTCATGATGGCGGCCGCCCTGGAGCCGGACGTATTCGGCCCTATTCTGATTGCCGGTGCACCGCTCTCTTACTGGGCTGGCGAGCATGGCAAAGCGCCGATGCGTTATACCGGTGGTATGGCAGGAGGCAGTTGGATTACGGCGCTCACCAGCGACATCGGCGATGGTTTGTTCGACGGCGCCTGGTTAGTGCAGAATTTTGAGCGCCTCAATCCAGCCAACACCTATTGGAAAAAGCAGTATCACCTTTACGACAATATCGATACTGAAGCAGGCCGTTACCTCGATTTTGAGCGCTGGTGGGGTGGTCACGTCGTATTGGGCGGTGAAGAGATCCAGTATATTGTTGATAACCTGTTTATCGGCAATCGACTCTCTACCGCCCAACTGGTGACCCGCGATGGGCGTCGCATCGATCTGCGTAATGTGCGCTCGCCAGTGGTCGTGTTCTGTTCGCGTGGCGACGATATCACACCGCCCCCTCAAGCCCTGGGCTGGATTCGTGATTTGTATGAAAACGAAGACGACATCATCGCGAACGAGCAAACCATCGTCTATTGCCAGCACGATACCACCGGCCACTTAGGCATTTTTGTTTCGGGTAGTGTGTCACGTAAAGAGCATACCGAATTCACTGCCAATATGGATTACATTGACGTACTGCCGCCTGGCTTGTATGAAACGTCCATATCACCGGCCGAAAAGGGCGAAGATGCCGAACTGTTCGAGCGTGACTACCTGCTCGAATTTATGCCGCGCAACTTTGCCGAGCTGGATCGGGCGGTCATGCATAAGCCGGAGGATGATCGGCGTTTTGCTACCGTGGCCCGTATCTCCGAGATCAATCTGGGAATGTACCGGCTCTTTATGCAGCCCTGGCTAAAAGCGATCATGACGCCGGAAGCAGCCCGCTTTATTCGTCGTATGCACCCGATTCGGTTAGGCTACAAGCTGCTCTCCGACCGTAACCCGCTTTCAGTACCGTTGCCGGTAATGGCGGAAGCCGTGCGCAAGAATCGTCACCCGGTAGCGCAAGACAACCTGTTTAAAGCGCTTGAAACCATGGGGTCTGATCAGTTGGTGGCCGGTCTCAATGCTATGCGCGATTTACGCGATAGCAGCACCGAAAAAATGTTTATGGATATCTACGGCCAACCGCTGCTGCAGGCTGCCGTTGGCCTGTATGGCGATGCCCATGTTCATCGCCGCCGCCCTGGCGCTGAACCCGAGCATCGTCGCTTTATTGAACAGCGTCAGGAAGCGCTACGCGAGAAAATTGCCCAGGGTAGTGCCCATGAAGCGGTTATGCGCTCGCTTATCTACGTACTCGGTGGTGCTCCAGCCACAGATGAACGTAACTTTAAGCGGTTGCGTGCCTCCCGGGCAGAGCTAGAGCCAGGTATCAAGCTGAGCGATTTTAAAAACCTGGTGCGCGAGCAGTTCTTTATCTTGAAGCTCGATAGGGAACAGGCGTTGAATTCGTTGCCTACTCTACTGGCAGGTAGCAGCAGCGCCGATATCGATGGCTATATCAGCCACCTTGAGCATGTGTTTGCCGCCAGCGGGGAGCTTTCTGAGCATGCTGCTGAGCGTTTTGCTCAGATTAAAGCGCTGTTTGATAAGGCTAGGCCCAGCAAGTCGGTAGAGAATAAACCGGTCGAGAGCAAGCCAGCAGCGAGTAAGGCTGCAGCGAGCAAACCAGCAGCGAACAAAACTGCAGCGAGCAAGCCCGCAAAGAGAAGGGCGGCTGGGGCAGCCAAGCCTGCTGCTGCACAGAAGCCAACGAGTGATGATAAGCCTCAAGCCACTACGGCAAAGCCTTCCGCAGCCCCGTCAGCTAAGCCTGCGCCAGCGGCTGTTGAGCAGCCTGTTGTTAATGAGTCAGCGCCTTCAAGGGAGCCTACGCCTGCGTCGTCTGCGGCGAAAGATTCGATCAGTGAGCCAACGGCTAAACCAGCTAGGCCTGCTGGGCGAAAAAAGACGCCCCCTAAGCGCTAAAACAGTGCCTTAGATTACCACGCCCCCGCCTATTTGGTGGGGGCGCTTTGTTTGTTTCCGTCGCTTTTGGGTTGCTGTAATGCCGGTGGCAGTCTAGTGTCTAGCTACTCTTTGTCTAAAACGATGTTTAGAAGCGCGTTTAAAAGCATGTTTAAAAGTATGTCGAGAAACTACGTCTTAAGACTCCGGATTCCCCCTGCGGCTTGGTTGCTACTGGCGCTTCACCAAGGGCTGGGGTAGGGTAGGCGCATTTTTTTCATCCGTATCTTGTTTAATGGGCGGTTTCGTCCCAGCGATACGGCACCGAATTCAGAGCACGCGCTAGACAGCCCGTGCATTAGGAAAGTGGAGCACTATGGGCAAGTCACTGGTCATCGTCGAGTCGCCAGCGAAAGCGAAGACGATTAACAAATATCTCGGCAACGATTTCATCGTGAAGTCGAGCGTGGGTCACATTCGTGACCTGCCGACCAGCGGCTCAGGTAAGGCAGCCTCCGACCCCAAGGAGCGCGCACGCCAGGCCGCAGCGACACGCAAGATGTCGGCGGAAGAGAAAGAAGCGTATAAAAAGCGTAAAAATCAGGATCAACTGATTCGGCGGATGGGGATCGACCCTAACAACGGCTGGGAAGCCCGCTATGAGGTGCTGCCCGGAAAAGAGAAAGTCGTTGCCGAGCTCAAAAAGCTGGCTGAGAAAGCCGACGCTGTCTATCTCGCAACGGATTTGGATCGCGAAGGGGAAGCCATTGCCTGGCACCTGCGCGAGACCATTGGTGGAGACGATAACCGCTATAAGCGAGTGGTGTTTAACGAAATCACCAAAAACGCTATTCAGGACGCCTTCAAGGCGCCTGGTGCGCTTAATATACCGCGGGTGGAGGCGCAGCAAGCCAGGCGCTTCCTGGATCGTGTGGTGGGCTTTATGCTCTCGCCTCTATTGTGGGCGAAGGTGGCGCGTGGGCTGTCGGCGGGTCGTGTGCAGTCAGTTGCGGTACGACTGATTGTCGAGCGTGAGCGTGAAATTCGCGCCTTTATACCTGAAGAGTTTTGGGACGTTCACGCGGATTTGGCCTCACCCGAGGGTGAGCTGGTGCGTTTTGCCCTGGTACGCCAGGATGGCAAACCCTTTAAGCCCACCTCCGAAAAAGACACCCTGGCGCGTATTGAGCAGCTCAGAAAAGCCAAGCTGGCAATTACCTCCCGGGAAGATAAGCCGACTAGTTCAAAACCCACGGCGCCCTTTATTACCTCAACGCTGCAGCAAGCAGCGAGTGGTCGATTAGGCTTTTCAGTCAAAAAGACCATGACCATGGCCCAGCGCCTCTACGAGGCGGGTTACATCACCTATATGCGTACCGACTCCACCAACCTGTCGAAAGATGCGGTTGAGAGTGTACGCAGTTATATCGGCTCAGAGTTTGGCGAGCGCTACTTGCCAGAAGCGCCTAATCGCTACAGTAGCAAAGAGAGCGCCCAAGAGGCCCACGAAGCGATTCGTCCCTCCAGCGTTGAGCGTAAGGCCTCCGACCTGGCCGGTATGGAGCGCGATGCGGAGCGTCTATACGAATTGATCTGGCGTCAGTTTGTGGCTTGCCAAATGACCCCCGCAGAGTACCTGTCCAGCACCCTGAGTGTGGAGGTCGATGGCTATGAGCTGCGCGCCAAAGGCCGCGTGCTGAAGTTTGATGGTTATACTCGGGTGATGAAGCCCAGTGGAAAAAATGAAGACCAGAGCCTGCCCGACTTGCCTAAGGGC
The DNA here is from genome assembly GCF_002211105.1 of Halomonas campaniensis. Classification (GTDB taxonomy): domain Bacteria; phylum Pseudomonadota; class Gammaproteobacteria; order Pseudomonadales; family Halomonadaceae; genus Vreelandella; species Vreelandella campaniensis_A. Next base: position 147,341 of record NZ_JPUA01000026.1, read on the forward strand.
ACGCCCATGGCGCTGGAAGCCCTCGATCCTCAGCAGCACTTCACCAAACCCGCGCCACGCTACACCGAAGCAAGCCTGGTCAAGGAGCTTGAGAAGCAGGGCATTGGTCGGCCTTCGACTTATGCCTCGATCATCTCGACGATCCAGGATCGTGGCTATGTGAAGCTCGAAAACCGTCGCTTCTACGCTGAAAAGCTAGGCGATATCGTCACCGAGCGGTTGAAAGAGTCCTTCCCTGATTTGATGGACTTCTCGTTTACCGCCCGCATGGAGGATAGCCTGGATGAAGTCGCCGAAGGCGAACGTAACTGGCAGGCGCTGCTAGACGCCTTCTACGAGGAGTTTAAGGAAGAGCTGGCCAAGGCAGAGAGCGAAGATGGCATGCGGCCCAATCAGCCAGTGCCCACGGATATCGATTGCCCAAGCTGTGGCCGTCATATGCAGATTCGTACTGCGTCTACCGGGGTTTTCCTGGGGTGCAGTGGCTACAATTTACCGCCCAAAGAGCGCTGCAAAACCACCATTGACCTGATTCCAGGTGAAGAGGCGGTGGCTGAAGATGCGGGTGAGGAGGCCGAAACTGATGCGCTGCGTGCCAAGCGACGCTGCCCCAAGTGCGGCACGGCGATGGACAATTACCTGCTCGACGAAACGCGCAAGCTACACATCTGCGGTAACAGCCCCGATTGCGACGGCTATGAAGTGGAGAGCGGAAAATTCAAGATCAAGGGCTACGATGGCCCGATTATCGAATGCGATAAGTGTGGCTCTGAGATGCAGTTGAAATCAGGCCGCTTTGGTAAGTATTTTGGCTGCACCAATAGTGAGTGTAAAAATACTCGTAAACTGTTGAAGAGTGGCGAAGTGGCGCCGCCAAAAATGGATCCTATCCCGATGCCGGAACTGGCCTGTCAAAAAGTTGACGACCACTACGTGCTACGTGACGGAGCAAGCGGACTGTTTCTGGCTGCCAGCAAGTTTCCGAAAAATCGCGAAACGCGGCCACCGCTAGTGAAAGAGCTGAAGGCGCATGCCGACGAGCTGCCTGAGAAGTATCACTTTATTCTCAAAGCGCCCAGCGAAGATCCCGATGGCCGTCCGGCGCAAATCCGCTACTCGCGTAAGAGTAAAGAGCAGTATGTGATGACGGACGAAGAGGGCAAGGCCACTGGTTGGAAGGCGATGTTTGACGGCGGTAAATGGCATGTGGAGGACAAACGCAAGTGAATGCACGGTCACGCACCAATCAGCTACTCTACCAAGCGGAGCTACTGGTAATATTGCCTGCGGGGGATGATGAGCATGCCCCCGCACGGCAGATGGCGTTGGAAGAGAGCGCTTTAGCGCTGTTTGAACTGGCGTTAGAGTCGCTATTGCGTGAAGTGACCGAACATGCCCGCCTGCCAGAGCATCGTTGGTCTGTGTTGTTGGCCCCTGAGGGGCCTGCGTTAGCCGAGTTACAGCGTCTGCGCGATTTAGCCGCTCAGCCGGAAAGCTGGCTAAATTGGCTGGAGGAGCAACTTGAGCGCCTACACAGTGACGAAGGTGCCGCGCGGCGCGCTACACACAACCCCGCTATGATTGCGGTGGGGAATCAAATCGGTTTGCGTCAACAGTTACTAGAGAATCTTCAGGCCGCTAAGCGTGAAATAGGTGCGCTGCGTGAAACTAGCCTGGAGTGGTAGTGTTTACTGTTATGTATCGCCCACGTCATCAAGGAAGGAGATCATGATGCGCTATAACCAAGTGAAAGATTTAGTCGAATGGGCCGCGGGTTTTCATGCCCGCATGGCGCGCCAGTATAGCGAAGCTGCTGACGAGGCAGAGAATGAGCGCCTGCAGATGGCATTGAATTACTTGGCCAGCCGCGAGCTGAAAATGAAAACTGGCCTTGAAGATCTCTTCCGCGAGGGCTCTGATCATTCAGAGGTGCTGGAGTTATGGTTCGATGACTCCAGCGATTTCCCCCAGCCGCCTGAGTTGGATCGCCTGGCCGAACAAACAATCACCGGTTCGATAGAGGATGCGATGAGAACTGCCACATCGGCGCATCAACGTCTGCAATCGCTCTACGAACATCGTGCTTCACGTGCGAAAATTGAGCCTGAAGAGGAGTTTTTCAACGCTCTGGCTCAAGGGCATAATTCTGAAATACGCCATATAATGGCGAGTATGGAAGAGTTGCAGGGCGTTTAATGCGTTTTTATCAGTGGCTTATGAGGCATGGCTTTTGGGGCGCGTTAGCCACGTATATGATGAAATTACTAACGGCAGATGTGGGAATAAGGTATAACAGCCACCAGATGTACCTAGTCGGCCAACCACGGGCTAATTTGTTTCGAGAGCTACCATGTTTTTAGTTAATCGCCGTCGATTTTTAGCCATGGCGCTGAGCCTCCCAGCCGTTGCCAGCGCTGCTGTCACTGCGCCAGTCATTACTGAGCCAGGGCAGGCTGCACCAACTGACCTGGTGCAAACGTTGCTTAGTCGAGCCCATGTGCCGCGCCACAGTAATGAGGTGTGGGTGCTGGTGGATGATAAGGAGGCCTCTCTCAGTGTTTATCGGGGTAATGCGCTGATGGAGCGTTTTTCCCCTGTATCACTTGGCCGGGCTGGGGCTAAAACTCAGCGGGTTCGTGGCGATAACGTGACCCCCATGGGCGAGTTTCACGTCAACCGTTTTAATTACGAAAGCCAATGGCGTACGTTTATTGGTATTGATTACCCAACGCCGGTGCACGCTAGAATGGCACTGGAGAAAGGTATTTATTCCCAAACAGACTATGATGATTACTTCGACTACTATCGACGTTATGGCCACCCGCCGCAAAATACGGCGCTGGGTGGGGCGATTGGGATTCACGGCCTGGGTAGCGCAGATCCAGACATTCATGGTCGCTATCACTGGACACAAGGGTGTGTCGCCGTTACCAACGAGCAAATTGATCGCTTGGTAGCGCTCGTGGGTGTTGGCACTCGTGTAGTGATCCGTTAAGCTAATGCCGTTGATGGAAGTTCGAGGTTTTAAACAAGTGGCTATAGACATCCGCTGTGGTCTATTATAAAACAGCGTTTGACTTGCGTGCTTTGCAGCACAAGTCACTGAAAAGAACCTGCACCGCAGGTAGACAAATTTAAGCTAAGCATGTTATTTAAGTGCGTAACCTTATTTTTGTCATACCCTTAACGTAGTACCCAAGGACGACTCAAGGAGAACATTATGACTCTGAAAACTACTCTGAAGATGACTGCTGCTGCCGCTTCACTGGCAATTCTTGCTGGTTGTGCTTCTACCAGCGCGCTGGAAGAAGTTCGCATGACTGCAGAATCTGCACAGGCTGACGCTGCAGAAGCACGCAGCATGGCTTCACAAGCTATGAACACTGCAAACCAAGCCCAGCGCGATGCGCAGGCTGCTCTGCAGATGTCTGAGCAGAACCGTGAAGAAATGAACCGTATGTTCCAGCGCTCCATGCAGAAGTAATTCTGCTTGGGCTGCTGAGGGAGTCACCAGACTCTCTCAGCAGCTGCTGGATGTAGTTAGTTAAGATATCGAAAGCAGGGCGTCGTAAGTTTAAGCGTCAAACCATTAGATTATTTTACTAGCTGCGCAAAAAACCCCGCCTTGGCGGGGTTTTTTGTTGCTGCCTGCTTCTGCCGTTAAGCGTCTTTATCGCTGTCAGTGGCGGCGCTGAGCTTAAGTTCGTCAATCAACTCCACGGGTTCTGGTTCTGGCTCCGGGGCCTGAGGGCCAAAGAGGGCGATAAACTGGCCATCAGGGGCTTCGACAGCGCGCTGAATCCGCTCGGCATCTATTTCAACGTCACTGTCAGTTAGTTCGGTGACGCGCTCAAGGGCATTGAGGAGTGGCTCAAAGCCCTCCACATTCTCTTCCAGCTGCGGGAATGACTGCACAAATAGCGTGCCGTCGGCAGCAAAGCCTGCTTTGAACGGCGCGTCCATCAGGTTGACCTGGGTGCCGCTGGGCAGACGCTCATAGAGTGATTTTATGTCTTCCGGGTACATACGAATACAGCCGCGGCTGACGCGCATGCCCACGCCATCCGGGCGGTTAGTGCCATGAATCAGGTAGCTCGGCATGGCCAGCAGAATGGCGTGCTCGCCAAGGGGGTTCTGCGGGCCAGGTGGCACTACCGACGGGGCAGGCTCCCCGCGCTCAGCTGCTTCGCGACGCATGGAGGCCGGTGGTGCCCATGCCGGATCTTTTACCTTGACCGTTGTGCGAGTGATGCCCACTGGAGTGGCGAACTCTTCACGGCCAACGCTCACCGGGTAGGTTTCGACAATGCCGGGTTTATCGGCAGGATAGTAGTAGAGACGCAGCTCAGAAAGATTAACCACAACGCCTTCCCGCGGTGCGGGTGGCAGAATGTACTGGGCCGGAATCACCACCTCAGTACCTACGCCAGGTACCCAGAGGCTGACACCCGGGTTGGCCATGCGAATCTCTTCGTAACCAATGTTATGGCGCCGGGCGATATCGATCAGCGTTTGCTTGGGGTCTTCAACAACGACGGTGTAGCGCTCCCCTATCACATCGCCTTCATCAGGGAGGCGGAAGTGACCACGGGGCAGCTCGTCTTGACTGGCCACCTGGGTAGCACTGTCGGCGGCATCGATGCTGACTTGCTGAGCCTGCTGCTGTGGCGCCTCTTCTGACTGTTCTTGCGTCTGCTGTTCTTGCACTTGCACTTGCACTTGCACTTGCTCTTGGGCTGGGCTCTCGGCCTGCTCGTCGTCGGCCGATTGCGCAAAAGCGGGGCTTGCCAGGCTGGCCGCGAGTAGTACGGCCAAACTGGTGGGGCCCCAGAGGGTAAAGGTATTGCGAATGTTCATGGGTCGTTCCTAATGTGTTAATTCACTGCTGTTGCGCGATATGGGGCCGCGGTTGCTGGTTTATGGCTGCCAACCAGCGGCTGTTGACCAACCGGGCATGGCGCTACTAGCAAGTTTGCCCCAAGCGTCACGCCGCCGCTACTTTTTGATTAAGGGTGCTCAGCAGGTTTTCAAGCTGCTGGAAGCGCTTGTCGACACTTTCCATTGGTAATTCAAACCGTAAGGTGTCAGATCCATCCAAGCGGTAGTACTTTGGTGACGTCTGAATCAGGTTCACCAGGGTTAACGGATCCACTTGGGTACTGCTACTAAACAGGACTCTGCCGCGGCTTTCCCCAGCCTCGATCTTGCTGATGCCGAGCTGATCGGCACGATGGCGAAGCTTGGTTTGGCGAATCAGGTTTTTCAGCGGGTTGGGGAGTAAGCCAAAGCGATCGATTAGCTCAACTTGTAACTCTTTAAGCTCGCTATCACTCTGGGTGTTGGCTATCCGTTTGTACATCACCAGGCGCTGCTGCACATCGTGAATGTAATCACTGGGGATCAGTGCAGGCAGATTGAGGCTAATTTCCACGCCAGTATTGAAGGGCGCATCGATATTGGGCGTTTTACCCGCCCGAATAGCCTTCACGGCGCGATCCAGCATCTCCATATAGAGCGTGTAGCCGATGGTTTCCATCTGGCCGCTCTGCTCATCCCCCAGCAGTTCCCCTGCGCCACGGATCTCCATATCGTGACTGGCCAGGGTAAAGCCTGCGCCTAGATCATCGGACGCGCTAATCGCTTCCAATCGCTTGATAGCATCACGGGTCATTGCTTTGGGCGGGGGCGTTAACAGGTAAGCGTAAGCCTGGTGGTGGCTGCGCCCAACCCGGCCCCGCAGTTGGTGAAGTTGAGCCAGGCCAAACTTGTCAGCGCGTTCGATAATGATGGTGTTGGCGCTGGGCACATCAATGCCCGTTTCAATGATGGTCGAACACACCAGCACGTTAAAGCGTCGGTGGTAGAAATCCGACATGATCCGCTCCAGGCTGCGCTCGGGGAGCTGGCCGTGGGCAACCGCCACTCGCGCTTCGGGGATCAGCTCGCGAATTTTTTCGGCGCTGTTCTCAATGGTTTTGACTTCGTTGTGCAGCACATACACCTGCCCCCCACGCAGTATCTCGCGCAGTAGAGCTTCCTTGATGATGCTGGTGTCGTGCTGCTGGACAAAGGTTTTGACTGACAGGCGCCGAGCGGGTGGCGTGGCAATGATCGACAGATCGCGGATACCGCTCATGGCCATATTGAGCGTGCGCGGGATCGGAGTAGCGGTTAGGGTCAAAATATCGACTTCGGCGCGAAGAGTCTTGAGCTTCTCTTTTTGCGCGACACCAAAGCGGTGCTCCTCATCGATAATCAGCAAACCCATTTTGGGTAGCTCAACGCTTTTGGCGAGCAGCTTATGGGTGCCAATGACGATATCGGTTTGGCCGCTCTTGATGCTTTCCAGCGTTTGAGTAACCTCTTTGCCGCTGGTAAAGCGGGAGATTAAGCCAATATTGACGGCGGTATCGGCAAAACGGTCACGGAAATTCTCAAAGTGCTGGCGAGCCAACAGGGTGGTGGGTACCAGTACCACCACCTGGCGTCCAGACTGCACGGCCAGAAATGCGGCGCGCATGGCCACTTCGGTTTTGCCGAAGCCAACGTCGCCACACACCACACGATCCATGGGCTGCGGGGAGGTCATATCGCTGATGACTGCTTCAATCGCCGCGTGCTGGTCGGCGGTCTCCTCAAACGGGAAGTTGCTGGCAAAGCGAACATACTCTTCGCCAGGGGCTTCGTAGACCACTCCTTGCTGGGCTTCTCTGCGGGCATAGACATCCAGCAGCTCCGCGGCGGTATCGCGAATCTTCTCAGCCGCTTTACGGCGGGCTTTCTCCCACTGATCCGAACCGAGCTTATGCAGCGGGGCCAGTTCGTCGTCGGCACCGCTGTAGCGGGAGATCATATGCAGGCTGTCGACGGGTACATAAAGCTTGGCGCCATCGGCATAGGAGAGCGCCAGGAACTCATTCGCCTGGCCACCGGCCTCTAAGGTTTCCAGCCCTAAATAGCGGCCCACGCCGTGGGCCTGGTGTACCACTGGCGCGCCTTCGCGCAGCTCCGACAGGTGGCGTACTGCAAGTTCATTGTCATCCGTGGCTTTTTCGCGCCGACGGCTTTGGCGCACCACGTCACCAAACAACTCTGTTTCGCTTATCACCGCAACACTAGGGTTGTTCAGCCATAGGCCGCTGTCCACCAAGCCTTCAGTAATGGCATAAGGGGGGGCGCTGGCAATAAAGTCGTGGAAGCTATCGGCGTGGGGCAGCGAGAGTTTAAGCGGTGCGAGTATTTCTTCTAAGGCTTCCCGGCGACCCCGCGACTCCGCTACAAACAGCACGCGGGTTTGGGCGTGGGTTTGCAAAAATGCCGACAGCTCGGCTAAAGGCTGCTTGGCGCGGGCGTTGATAGAGAGAGTAGGCAGCGGCGCAGCGTCAGGCTGCTGCGCGTGGCGCTGCTCACTATCCTCAGTAAGTTCGATGCGTGGGCGGGCTTTAATCGCCGAGAAAACGTCGTTGACCGGGAAAAACGCCCGATGCGGAGGCAGCAGTGGTCGTGTGGGGTCAACGCCCAAATTGACATAGCGTGCGTCGATCGACTGCCAGTGCTGCTCAGCCGCCTCAAAAACCCCAGGTAGTAGTGCTACCCGGGTGTCGTCGGTCAGGTGGTCAAACAGCGAAGCGGTCTGCTCGAAAAACAGCGGCAGGTAGTGCTCAAGCCCCGGGGACGGAATGCCTTTTAGCGCATCGTTGTAAAGCGGGCATTGGCGCGGGTCGACGTCGAACAAGGTCTCAAACTGCTCGCGAAAGCAGGCAATAGCGCTGCGGCTTAACGAGTATTCGTGAGCGGGGAGAAGTTCAAGCGATGCCAGTTTGTCAGTCGAGCGCTGGCTGCCAGGGTCGAAGTGGCGCAGGGAGTCGATCTCATCATCGAATAGATCAATACGGATCGGTTCGTCCATGCCCATGGCAAACAGGTCAATCAGCGCACCGCGCATGGCGTATTCGCCGGGTTCGTAAACCGTTTCAACGGCACGGTAGCCTGCCCGGGAGAGTGACTCACGAAACGCTTCGCGATCTAAACGTTCACCGGTTTTGAGCGTCATCACCCGTCCGGCAATGTACTCAACCGGTGGCAGGCGCTGCATTAGTGTGTTGATCGGCACCAGCACAATGCCGCGCACGCCGTCTTGCAGCTGGCGCAGCGTGCGCAGCCGGGCCGAGACAATATCCTGATGGGGTGAAAAGCTGTCGTAAGGCAGCGTTTCCCAATCAGGGAAAGGCAGAACCGGTACGTCGCTATAAAAATAGAGATCTTGTTCAAGGCGCTGCGCGCTGGCCGTATTGGGGGTGATTACCAATAGCGGAGCTTTGGTGGCAACGCGGGAGAGTGCCAGCGCAGTCGCGCTGCCCGGCGGCGATGTCCAGTAGAGCGTATCGCGAGTCCCTTGGGGCTGGGGCGGTTCGAGCAGTGAGAATGTCGGCATAAGCAAGATATCGTTTTGCGCTGAAACGGAAAAGAGATCATACACGATCACTGGTTTCAGTCAGAGTGCCGCGGCTTAAGGTAGCGGGTTAATCTGTTCTGAACGACGTTTTGTAGTGAGATTGGCATTTATGTAATACCCCTACATGTTGTGCGACTATCCTTTCATTGCGGTCCCGCAGCTTGCCCCGGATAATGCACCCTTCGTTCCCACTACCTGATGAGGCCGCACGTGAGTCAGCAAGCGCTCGAAAACGTTTTTCAAGAATGGCAAGGCAACGAAGCCTTGGCGGAGCAGATGATCCCGTTAGTAGGGCAGCTCTATCGTCAGAATAACGTCGTTGCCACCATGTTCGGACGTTCGCTTATTAAACGGTCGGTCATTCGCATTCTGAAAGACCACCGCTTCGTGCGCAAAATAGAAGGAACTGAGCTCTCTGTTGAGGACACTTACCCTATCGTCAAAGGGATGGTCGCTTTAAATCTTGGCCCTGCCCATGTAGATGTGGGGAAACTGGCGGTAATGTTCAAGAATCTGGGCGGTGGGGATGTCGACGCCTTTCTGCGTAAAGAGCTGCACGAGATTATTGATGGCTATCAGCCGGGAGCCAGCACCGGCGAGCCGCAAGACGTTGTGCTCTACGGTTTTGGCCGCATTGGCCGCTTGCTGGCCCGAGTAATGGTCGAAAAAGCAGGGGGCGGTAACCTTTTGCGCTTGCGCGCCATTGTGGTACGCGGCCGTGGCGATGTGGCGAAAGACCTGGAAAAGCGTGCCAGCCTGCTGCGCCGTGACTCCGTGCATGGGCCCTTCGATGGCACCATTATGGTTGATGCAGAGGCCCGCACCCTGACGGTCAACGGCAATGTTATTCAGGTGATTTACGCCGATTCGCCCAGTGAGATTGACTACACCCAGTATGCTATCGATAACGCGGTAATTGTTGATAATACCGGTATCTGGCGCGATGAAGAGGGCTTGGGTCAGCACCTGCAGTGTAAGGGCGCTGCCAAAGCGCTGCTAACGGCGCCGGGTAAAGGCGATATCAAGAATATCGTTTATGGTATTAACCACGAGTCGATCGGTGACAGCGACCTTATTGTCTCCGCCGCGTCCTGTACCACAAATGCGATCGTTCCGGTGCTGAAAGTACTTAACGATGAGTATGGTGTGGTCAATGGTCACGTGGAAACCGTGCATGCTTACACCAATGACCAGAACCTGATCGATAACTACCATAAGGGCGATCGTCGTGGCCGCAGTGCGGCGCTGAACATGGTCTTGACCGAGACGGGTGCAGCCAAGGCGGTATCAAAAGCACTGCCTGAACTTGAAGGCAAGCTGACGGGTAACGCTATTCGTGTGCCGATCCCCAACGTCTCCATGGCTATTCTCAACCTGACCCTGGATAAAACGACTGACTCTGCGGCGCTCAACGATTATCTGCGCCGGATGTCGATTGAGTCGGCCTATCAGAAGCAAATTGACTTTGTTGACTCTGCAGAAGTGGTGTCGTCGGACTTCGTGGGTAACCGCCATGCGGGCATTGTCGATGCCAAGGCGACTATTGCCAACGGTCATCATGCGGTCATTTATGTGTGGTATGACAACGAGTTTGGTTATAGCTGCCAGGTCGTGCGTATCCTCCAACAGATGTCTAATGTACGGTTCTTAAAGCTGCCGCGCTAATTAAGAGCGTATTGGAAGCCACGCATAAAGGCCTACCGCTCCAAACAAACGTTCCACGCCACCTTAGGGTGGCGTTTTCTTTTCCGTTTTCAAGCCTTTTATTAATGTCTATAGCACTTTTGGTGGTCATCAGGGATGTGGTCATTGGACGCGCTTGTCTTTATAATACGAGGGATTTTTCGGGGTGGTTCAAGTGCTGCTTGGGCCGGACTGGTAACAATCTGAGCAGAACATAACAATTCGCTGAGCAGAAAATAAGCATTCGAACCCCATACCTTCGTATATCCGATCCAACAACTGGGCGAGACTATGATCGAAGTCAAAAAAGGCCTGGATCTCCCCATCACGGGAGCGCCCGAGCAGCGTATTGAAGATGCGCGGCCTGTGCGTCACGTGGCAATCCTGGGTACTGACTACGTTGGCATGAAGCCAACCATGGAAGTTCAGGAAGGGGATAAGGTCAAACTGGGCCAATTGCTCTTCACCGATAAGAAAATTGATGGTGTGCGCTATACCGCGCCCGCTGCCGGTGAAGTGCTTGCAATAAACCGTGGCGAAAAACGTCGTTTACTGTCTGTCGTGATCAAAGTCGACGAAACTGAGGAAGCGGTCGAATTCGCTGCTCATGATCGTAATGCCTTAGCGCAACTTGAACGTCAGGTCGTGGTCGACCAACTGGTAGAGTCGGGACTCTGGACTGCTTTACGCACCCGTCCCTTCTCGCGCACACCGGCCATTGATAGCACCCCGGCCGATATTTTTGTAACTGCCGTGGATACTCATCCACTTAGCCCTGATCCTGCACTGATCATCAATGAACAGGCGCAGGCATTCGAAGATGGCCTCAAGGTGTTAGCGCGCCTGACCGAGGGCAACGTCTTCTTATGTACGGGCGAAAATGCCTCCATTCCGGGCGGCGATGTTGACGGTGTTAAAGCGGAAAGCTTTGCCGGCCCTCATCCAGCCGGGCTTGTCGGTACCCATATCCATTACCTATCCCCGGTCGCACTGCATAAAAAAGTGTGGCACATCGGCTATCAGGACGTTATCGCGTTCGGTAAGTTTTTTGTAGAAGGGAAACTGGATATGACCCGCGTGGTCGCCATTGGTGGCCCGCGTGCTGAAAATCCGCGTCTGATCCGTACCCGTATTGGCGCTAGTACAGATGAACTCCTGGTCAATGAAATCATCAAACCCGAAGACACCCGGGTAATTTCAGGCTCTGTTTTCTCTGGCTTTGCCGCCGAGGGTAAGTTGACCTACCTTGGCCGCTTCAGCAATCAGCTAAGCTTGCTGGAGGAAGGCAATAAGCGCACCTTTATGGGGTGGCTCTCTCCCGGTGCTAATCGTCACTCTGTATTAGGCATCTATATCTCTAAGATCAAGGGCCTGAGCAACTATGCACCGACCACGTCTACCAATGGCTCCGAGCGTGCTATGGTGCCGGTAGGTGCCTATGAGACGGTGATGCCGCTGGATATCATGCCGACTCAGCTACTGCGTTCGTTGATCGTGGGCGACATTGAGGTTGCCATGCAGCTTGGGTGTTTGGAGCTGGACGAAGAGGATCTGGCGCTGTGCACGTATGTTTGCCCTGGCAAATACGAATATGGCCCTATCCTGCGTGACAATCTCACCATGATCGAGAAAGAGGCCTGATGATGGGTATTCAACAGACACTCCAAAATATCGAGCCGCATTTCCACAAAGGCGGAAAGTACGAAAAGTTCTATCCGCTGTTTGAAGCGGTCGATACAATTTTCTACACACCGCCGAGCGTGGCCAAAACCACTGCTCACGTGCGTGATGGTGTCGACCTTAAGCGCATCATGATTACCGTATGGCTGTGTACCTTCCCAGCGATGCTGTTCGGTATGTGGAACGCCGGCTGGCAGGCTAACACCGCCATCGATGCGGGCTACGCCTCTATGGGAGGCTGGCGCGAAGCGATTATGATGACGCTTTCGTCCGGCCATGATGCGAACAGCCTTTGGGCGAACTTTGTTCTCGGTGCCACCTACTTCCTACCTATCTATCTGGTCACCTTTGTGGTCGGTGGTTTCTGGGAGGTGCTGTTTGCGATCAAGCGCGGACACGAAGTCAACGAAGGCTTCTTCGTTACCTCGGTGCTGTTTGCCTTGATTCTGCCGGTGACTATTCCGCTTTGGCAGGTTGCTCTAGGCATCACCTTTGGTGTGGTGATTGGTAAAGAGATCTTCGGTGGCACGGGTAAGAATTTCTTGAACCCCGCGCTAACGGGTCGTGCCTTTCTTTACTTTGCCTACCCAGCGCAAATTTCAGGTGACTCTGTGTGGGTAGCGGCCGATGGTTACACCGGTGCCACGGCACTCTCTATGGCGTTCCAGGACGGTATGTCTGCGCTGACTGATGCCTTCAGCTGGTGGGATGCCTTCCTTGGCTTTATGCCCGGTTCAGTGGGCGAGGTCTCAACACTGGCGATCTTTATCGGCGCGGCTGTATTGCTGTGGACAGGAATTGCCTCCTGGAGAATCATGCTGGGTGTGTTTCTGGGCATGGTGGTTACCAGTACGCTGTTTAACCTGATCGGCTCTGACACCAACCCGATGTTTGCCATGCCGTGGTACTGGCACCTGGTGATCGGCGGTTTCGCCTTCGGTATGGTGTTCATGGCCACCGACCCCGTGTCAGCCTCGATGACCAATCAAGGTCGCCTGCTGTTTGGCGCACTGATTGGTGTGATGACCGTCCTGATCCGCGTTGTGAACCCGGCTTTCCCGGAAGGCATCATGCTGGCGATCTTATTCGCTAACTTGTTTGCGCCGTTGATTGACCACTTCTTCGTCCAGGCCAACATTAAGCGTCGCGTTAAGCGTACCGGCGTACCGGCCGAGGAGACTGCCTAATGGCACAAGGTAACAACTCCATCAAGAAAGTCCTGATAGTGGCGTTCTCGCTTTGTATTGTGTGCTCCGTCATTGTCTCGACAGCAGCGGTCGCTTTGCGACCCATGCAGCAGCTTAACCAGGAGCTGGATCGTAAAACCAATATCTTAAACGTTGCCAAGCTTTACGAACCCGGCATGGACGTTGAAAAGGTATTCAGCGAAGAGATCACCGCCCGGGTTGTTGAGCTCGACACGGGCGAATACTCCGATGAGCATGATCCGGATACTTACGACAGCTTTGAAGCCGCTCGTGACCCGGCCTCGGGGCGCACGCTCTCTGGCGATACCGATATTGCCGGCCTCTCGCGGGTCGAAAACTATGCCACTGTTTACCTGATTGGTGATGAAGATGATCCGCAACAGATCGTGTTGCCGATTCGTGGTCAGGGGTTGTGGGGCTTGATGCGTGGCTTCCTGGCTGTAGAGGGGGATGGGAACACCATCGTCAGTATCACCTACTACGAGCACAGCGAGACACCTGGTCTAGGCGCTGAAGTTAACAACCCGCGCTGGCAGGCTCAGTGGGAAGGTAAGAAAATTTACGATGAAGAGGGCGACCTCTCACCGGAAATTCACCTAACCAAGGGTGGTGCTAGCAGCGAATACGAAGTCGATGCGCTATCTGGCGCTACGCTGACCAGTAACGGCGTAACGAATATGCTGCAATTCTGGCTGAGCGAAGAAGCATTCGGTCCCTATTTGGCTAAATTCCGCAGCGGTACTGAGCCGGAAGACGCCGAAGAGACCGATACCAACTTCGAAGACGTTGAGGGGGCCTGATCATGGCGGACGTAAATGCAAAAGGCGTTTTAACGGCGCCGATTTTCCAGAACAACCCCATTGCGCTGCAAATTCTGGGGATCTGTTCGGCACTTGCGGTAACCACCAGTATGAGCGTATCGCTCGTTATGGCGCTGGCGGTTATTTTCGTAACGGCATTTTCAAATCTGTTCGTATCGTTGATCAGGAATCATATTCCTTCTTCGATTCGTATCATCGTGCAGATGACGATTATTGCCTCACTGGTTATCGTGGTTGATCAGATTCTCAAAGCGTATGCCTATGAGATGTCCAAGCAGCTCTCGGTCTTTGTGGGGTTGATCATCACTAACTGTATCGTCATGGGTCGCGCTGAAGGCTTTGCGATGTCCAATACGCCGGGCATGTCATTTCTTGACGGTATCGGCAACGGTCTGGGCTATGGCTTTGTTCTCATGGTGGTAGGTTTCTTCCGTGAACTGCTGGGTGCAGGTAGCGTATTCGGTATTACCATCCTGCAAACTGTACAAAACGGTGGTTGGTACGTACCCAACGGCTTGCTGTTACTACCGCCTTCGGCGTTCTTTATTATCGGTCTACTGATTTGGGTGCTGCGTTCCGTCAACCCTGAGCAGGTAGAAGATAATGAGTTCAAAATGAAGGAAAACACCAAGCCCAAGGAGGCCGTGTAACATGGAACATTATCTGAGTCTTTTTGTTGCCTCGGTGTTTGTTGAAAACATGGCACTGGCTTTCTTCCTGGGGATGTGTACTTTCTTGGCGGTGTCCAAAAAAGTCTCCTCAGCGATTGGCCTAGGCATTGCGGTTATTGTGGTGCTGACCGTCACTGTGCCGGTTAACAACCTTGTCTATACCTTCTTGCTGCAGGAAGGTGCGTTGACCTGGACCGGTATCAGCGGTGCTGAAAATATTGATTTGTCCTTCCTTGGCTTGCTCTCCTATATCGGCGTTATCGCTGCGCTGGTACAGATCATGGAAATGTTCCTTGATAAGTACGTGCCGTCGCTTTACAACGCGCTAGGGGTATTTCTGCCGCTGATTACCGTTAACTGCGCCATTCTTGGTGGTGTGCTGTTTATGGTAGAGCGTAGCTATAACTTCGGTGAAGCCGTGGTCTATGGCTTTGGTGCGGGTACCGGTTGGGCATTGGCCATTGCGGCTCTGGCGGGTATTCGTGAAAAGCTGAAGTACAGCGATGTGCCGGGTGGCCTGCAAGGGCTGGGCATTACTTTCATCACCGTGGGGCTGATGTCGTTGGGCTTTATGTCCTTCTCGGGCATTCAGCTTTAAACGGCGCCGGTTTTTCCCAGCGGTGCGGAACACCGCTGGGTAATAGAAAACCTCCAGCAATAGGAAACCGACATGGTTGATACAACAGTCATCTTGCTCGGTGTTGTCATGTTCACGGTCATCGTTATTAGCTTAACGGCGATCATTCTGGCAGCGCGAAGCAAGCTTGTGAGTAGCGGGGACGTGACCATTGAAGTCAACGGCGACCCCGAACACACTTTGAAGACCCAGGCCGGTGGTAAGCTACTCAACACGCTTGCCGCTAACGGCATTTTCCTCTCTTCCGCCTGTGGCGGCGGTGGTTCTTGTGCTCAGTGTAAGTGCCGGGTAGAAGAGGGCGGCGGCTCTATTTTGCCGACCGAAGAGTCGCACTTCACCATGCGTGAGAAGAAAGAGGGCTGGCGCCTCTCCTGTCAGGTACCTGTAAAACAGGACATGAAGGTAGAAGTGCCTGAAGAAGTCTTTGGTGTGAAAAAGTGGGAGTGTGAGGTTATTGCTAACCCCAACGTTGCCACCTTTATCAAAGAGCTGAATCTCAAGCTGCCAGAGGGTGAAGAAGTCGCCTTCCGCGCCGGTGGCTACGTTCAGTTGGTTGCGCCCCCTTATGATGTCAAATTCTCTGATTTTGATATTGAAGAGGAGTACCGGGGTGACTGGGAAAAATTTGATATGTTCAAAATTTCCCATAAGAACAACGAGGAAGTGATTCGCGCCTACTCTATGGCGAATTACCCGGATGAGAAGGGTATCCTCAAGTTCAATATTCGTATCGCTACGCCGCCTCCCGGCACTGACCATCCCCCCGGCTTGATGTCGACTTACGTCTTCAGCCTTAAAGAGGGTGATAAGGTCACCGTGATGGGGCCGTTCGGTGAGTTCTTTGCTCGTGATACTGATGCCGAGATGATCTTTATCGGTGGTGGTGCGGGTATGGCTCCGATGCGCAGTCACATCTTCGATCAGCTGAAGCGCTTGAAGTCTGATCGTAAGATTACCTTCTGGTACGGTGCTCGCTCCTGGCGTGAAACCTTCTACAACGAAGAGTATGACCAGTTAGCCGAAGAGTTCCCCAACTTTGAGTGGCACTTGGCGCTGTCTGATCCCCAGCCGGAAGATAACTGGGAGGGGCCAACAGGCTTTATCCATAACGTGCTGTACGAAAACTATCTGAAGGATCATCCAGCGCCTGAAGATTGTGAATACTACATGTGTGGTCCGCCGATGATGAACGCCTCGGTTATCAAGTTGCTACTTGATATGGGCGTTGAGCCGGAAAATATCCTGTTGGATGATTTCGGTGGCTAAGCACTTGATGTAAATCGAGCGCAAACGTTAAACGGGGCTGGCCTTTTGGGCTGGCCCCGTTTTTTATACGCATGGGCGAACAAATGGGTGCTTGATGATAGGCGGCGTTAATGACTCATCACTGCGCTGATAAGTAAGGCTCGGCTAAGGTATAATGGTGGTAATGAGGAATGACCGTGAGGCACTTATCACGACAACTGTTGTCGTCAGGTGAGGCCAATAATTTAAAGCTAAACAATGTGATGCTGGGAGGTTGATATGACGATTTGGCTACTGGTACTCGGCTTTATGGCGCTGATAATGGGGGCAATGGCCGTGGGCGTCATTATGGGCCGCAAACCGATTGCCGGTTCATGCGGTGGTTTGAATCAAATCGGCATGAAAGATGGCTGCGATATTTGCGGTGGCAAAGATGAGGTTTGTGAAGAAGAGAACCGTAAGCGCGGTAGCGTGCGCCGCCGTAGCGACGAGAGCCGCGGTGCCGATCTGGGCTACGATGCCACACGCCGGTGAAGAGTGAGCAGAGATAAAGGCATGCAGGTCTACGTAGCCATCCATTAGCAGGAATCTATGCGTAAATCATGTGTGTGGAAGGGTGTGTTTTTTAACGGGGAACAGGGGACGCGGTGAGTATGGCGGTTCACAATTACGATGTGGTGGTGATCGGTACGGGGCCGGCGGGGGAAAGCGCTGCTATCAATGCGGCCAAGCATGGCAAGCGCGTCGCGATCATTGAGAAGCAGGCGCAGGTAGGTGGCAACTGTACTCACTGGGGGACTATCCCTTCCAAGGCTTTGCGCCATCAGGTCAAGCAGATCATGGCCTTCAATACCAACCGTATGTTCCGCGATATTGGTGAGCCACGCTGGTTCTCTTTTCCCAAAGTGATGGAGCGCTCTCGGGGGACCATCGATAAGCAGGTCGAGATGCGCACCACCTTCTATGCGCGTAACCGGATCGATCTTTTTCACGGTGTTGCCCGTTTTAAAGATGAGCATACCCTGTTGGTGCGTGACCGACAGGAAGGTATGGAAGAGCTAGTGGCCAAGAAGTTTGTGATTGCCACTGGGTCGCGGCCCTATCGTCCGGCGGATATTAACTTCCGACATCCACGGATTTACTGCTCTGACACCATATTAAGCCTCTCGCATACCCCGCGGACTCTGGTGATTTTCGGTGCTGGCGTGATTGGCTGTGAATACGCCTCTATTTTTTCCGGCTTGGGTGTCAAAGTTGACCTGATTAATAACCGTGACAGCCTACTGTCGTTTCTGGACGACGAGATTAGTGATGCGCTCTCTTACCACCTGCGCAAGCATGGTGTATTGGTGCGTCATAACGAAGAGTACGAAAGTGTAGAGGGCGATGATTCAGGTGTCATCGTGCGTCTCAAGTCAGGCAAAAAAATTCGCGCAGATGCTTTTTTGTGGGCCAATGGGCGAACCGGTAACACCGATAGTTTAGGCCTTGAAAACATTGGTTTAACCGCCAATGGGCGTGGGCAGCTAAGTGTCGATGAGCACTACCGTACCGCGGTTTCCCATATCTACGCAGCCGGCGATGTGATCGGTTGGCCGAGTTTGGCGAGCGCGGCTTATGATCAAGGTTTGAACTCATGCAACGAGTTGCTCGATAAAGAGTATCGCTTTGTGAGTGATGTGCCCACCGGGATTTATACCATCCCCGAGATCAGCTCGTTTGGGCCCAATGAACGGGAGCTTACGGAAGCAAAAGTGCCTTACGAAGTAGGCAAAGCGTTCTTTAAAGATACCGCCAGGGCGCAGATTACGGGTGATACCGTGGGCATGTTGAAAATTCTTTTCCATCAGGACACATTGGAAATACTCGGCATTCACTGTTTTGGCGATCAGGCCTCAGAGATTCTGCATATCGGCCAAGCCATAATGCAGCAAAAAGGCGCTGCCAATACGCTGAAGTATTTTGTAAATACCACCTTTAACTACCCCACCATGGCAGAAGCCTACCGCGTGGCGGCTCAGAACGGTTTAAATCGGGTTTTCTAATGCTTACCGTTTATTCTAATAGTTGCCGTTTAAGAGTCGCTAGATTCGCGGATGAGAATATGAGTGCAAGCTTGTGCCTCGGTATAGGTTAGGGGATCCCCAGGGGGTAGCAGGCTTTCAACCCTGTTACGCCCCAACGCTTTAGCCTGGTAGAGCGCTTTATCGGCAAACGAGTAAAGCTGTTCAAAAGACAGCGAACCGCTTTGGCATGTCGTCACACCGATACTAACGGTCGGGTGGGTATGCAGGTCGATCCCCCTAAAGGTATTAACTTCAACCTCCCGGCGTAGCCGATCCGCCGCCTGTAGCGCATCATGGGTCGTCGTGCTGGGCATCAATAAACAGAACTCCTCTCCACCGATTCTCGCTAATGTATCCGCAGGGCGGCTAAGCTGACGAAGCAGTTGACTGATCTGGCGAAGCACCTCATCGCCGGTTGGGTGGCCGTAGTTATCATTAATCTGCTTAAAGTGGTCAAGATCTAATAGCAGCAGGCTAAGTGGTACTCGATCGCGCTGTGCCTGGATGAGCGCTGCCGAGGCTACATTAACCAGATGTCGCCGGTTATAGAGCCCCGTCAACTCATCGGTTAGCATTAGACGATGCATAATGTTGCGCTGACGTTGTAGGTAAATGACGGCCAGGCAGAGCGTGATCGCAGCGCTGACCATCAACACCAGTAGCGCACTTACAGCGATCGAGAGTCGCTGCATGACTAAGCGCTGTTGAACGGATATGGCCCGAACCTTTTCCAGCAATTGGTTATACAGCCAAGACTGAGCGCCGCCGATCTCAATAGCCATGCTCTGTAACGGGTCACGAAGCTCTGGGCGCTGCTGGGCTTCTTGTGCTTGCTGTCTAAGGTCTGAAAGGCGGCTATTAAGCTCGCTGAAATGCGTATTGAGATATTCAACATCCGCGATGAGATAACGATGGCGCTCAATACTGCGCTGTATGTTATTTAAATGCTGCTTGGAGAGTGAAATAAAATAATCGATGTATTGAATATGTTCGCGGTCAGGTAAACGGCTGCTTTCCTCTAGGGCGGCACGTAACTGAGGTGTGGCTTGCTGGGCCAAGACTATGTCACTAATCAGCGTGGTGTAGTCAGCACTGGCTTTTTGGCACGCACTGTAGAGGTAGCTACCCATCACGGCCGACATCGCGAAGAGGAGGGCAGCAAAAATGGACGCTAAGCGTCCGCCAGGCTGACGAAGAAAGCGACGCATCATCACAGGATAATCAGCAAGCAGCCAGTGATGCTGCCTCTCTCTGCATACTGCTGAGCAGGCGAGAGTACGTTTGATAAAAAAGCGTAGTGATCAAAAGAGAGCTTCCGTTGCACAGGGCAGTTCCACATGGCACCTCTCCCGTTAATGGTTAGGTAATCCAATGAACAGCTAACATCATCCTTGTGCAACTTAAGCACTCACTCGCCGTATCGGCTATCCCACAACTTTACTAATCGCAGCATCATAGTTATGCTCGTTATTATTAATATCGATTTTAGTGATTGATTTTAATGACTTTTTAAGGAGTCTAGGGCTAAGCGTGCTTTTTCTTGCCAGCTACCCTCAAGAGATGCGGCCTGGGTTAATGCTTCACGGGCCGCGTCTGGGGACTCGCTTTGCAGCAGTAAAAGACCCAGATTTAGCCATGCAGCCCCCATTGCTTCATCCAGCTCGGTTGCTCGCTCAAACGCTTTGCGGGCGTTGTCGGGTTGCTGGTCAGCATAAAAGGCGTTGCCCAGCGCAAACTGCCCTATTGCGTTAGCCGGATGATGCGCCACAAACGCTTGCCAGCTTGGGAGCGTTGCACGTGGCCCGTGGGTCTCTTCGTAGGCGCTAATTGCTTCTAGGGCATTACGGGCGCTAATACCCGCCGGTAGCGTACCTGGCTCGGCCACGACAAAACCCCAGCGCTCAGTACGTGCCCAGGTGGCATCGAAACGGCTAAACGACAGCGTATGCCGCTCAATTTCTCCACTGCGCAGAATGAGCGTTTCACTGGGTAGGTCGTAGCCAATAGCGACGGCGTAGTGCCACATTGGGTAAATTGGCAACGACAAATTCTGCATGACCACCACCGGGTCGCCCGCTGCCAAATGGTTTAACAAGGCATCCATTGTGCCGCGAATAGGAAACGCGAGCCGTTCATGGCGCCGCACCGTGGCCAGCATTTCAGGCTGCACGCTGCCATCGCGCCCGGGCAGAAATACCTGAGGAATCAGCTCGTCAACGTCGGTGTCGACGCCCTGATGATTGAGCACCATTGCCAGCGTGGCAGGGCCACACTGATATTCCGTTTGGGCATAAAACGGCACGTTGGTGATTTCTGTATGGGGCGGTAGCGCTTGATGGGTGCTTTGCAGTAATACCGGGTTTCGCGCGCATCCGCCCAGTAGGAGTAACACAATAAAAACGCCCGCAAAGCGGGCGTTGGAAAACAGATAGGTCATGAGCGGCCTATATTAGCGAGTAAACGGGTAAACGTCGGTTAGGCCGAGGATATCGGTGACCAGCAAAATAATGAAAACGGCGAATAGCGCGCCTACAACGCCAGCACCGGCCGGCAGTTGTTCAAGCTGTTCTGCCATCTGCTGTGCTTCCGCATCGCTTAGGGCGGCAACACGGGCTTCGACTTCGTCCAGATCAACACCTTGTTTTACCAGTTGATCTTGCACATCGGCGCGGGCCAGGATCTCGTTGATCCGTTCGCGATCAGCGCCAGCACGGTCAGCTGACAAAACAGATTGGGTAGAGACCAAATCCATGGATTGAGGTGCAGCGGGGGCAGCAGCAACGGGTAAGCTGGTAATAACGAGCGCTGCAATCAGTAGGGTAGAGAGGTAAGCACGCAATGTTTTCATCGTCTTCTTCCTTATAGACTAGTCGGGGTGGTAAGGAATGAGTATAGAAACAAATGGTTTGATTTTTAAGCGTAATATGCAAAGTGCTAATTATTTGCACTAATGCGATAAGTCCAGGCGGACTCTGAGAGCAGTCCGCGGCCCCCGGCCATGGTCATGGCCAGATCGTGTAGACCGGGCCATAACGGTACCGTTGCCGCACCCTTAACGGCTAAATCGAGGCGTTGCGCCATTAATAGTAATTTATGCAGTCGCTTCATGGGCAGGCGGCCAATGGCTTTCTGGTAAGCGGGGCGGCGCTTATCAAAAATCATCGGCTTTTGAGTTTTGCAAGCGTGTTCAAAGCTCTGGCCCTGATCCAGGTGCTGATGCAGCGACAGCAGCGTGCGTAGCTCTCGGCTAAGCGCCCACAGTACGATAGGTGCTTCAACGCCTTCACTGCGCAGACCATTCACAATGCGCGAAGCGCGGCTGGGTTCGCCTTTCAAGCAGGCATCTGCCAGATTGAAGACATCAAAGCGGGTGCTGTCTTCCACGCCCTGGGCGATGCTCTCGACGTTCAAGCGGGTGCCCTGGGGATGAATCAGCGCCAGTTTTTGCAGCTCCTGGTCGGCGGCCAACAGATTGCCTTCGGTGCGCTCACCCAGCAGGCGAGCGGCTTCCAGATCAATTTGTAAACCGTGCAGCGAAGCACGATCCCGCAGCCAATAGCCTAAGCGGGAGGCATCCACCGGCCAAACCGGCACAAACAGGCCGTGCTTATCCAGCGCTTTAAACCAGGCGCTTTTCTGCTGCTTGGCGTCTAGCTTGCCCATGCCAATAAGCAAAACGTCATCGCTGTTATCCAGGGTTTCGGCGTATTGAGCTAACGCTTTACTGCCTTCCTGGCCCAACTTGTGATTGCCTAGGCGCAACTCCAGCAGCTTGCTGGTCGCAAACAGCGAGAGATTGCTCGACATCTCCATCAAGCGACCCCAGGCGAAATTGGGCTCCACGTCGAGCACTTCGCGCTCTTCAACGCCTGCCTGGCGCGCGGCGGCTCTCACCGCATCGCAGGCGTCTCGATGCTGCAAAGGTTCGTCCCCCGCTACGATCACTACGCGGGGAAGCTTTTTTGCCAACGCAGCGGGCAGCTGATCAGCAAATACCTTCACTGCATACCCTCAACGTAAGCCAAGCGTTCGATAATGCGATCAGCGAGCTGACGTGAAAGCGTTTGCTCAGCTTCCATCATCAGCGTTTCACGGTTGAGCAGGTCGTCATCGCTGACCCGAATACGCGTATCTGTCGACAGGGTCTGGTTATTGATGTGATAGGCATTGGAGGCTCGCTCCTGTACCGAGAGGCGAATGCTGAGCACTAACTCGTGTTCGCGGCTTGCCCGACCATCACCCCCCAAGCGGCGTTCGCTTAAGGCAGGCGTGCCCAACGTAACCCGCCAGGGCGCATCAGCGGCTACCTGAGTGCCTAACTGTTGAAGCCTCGAAGCGACCTGCTGGGCGACGGCACTATTGTTGTCGCCTTCTAAGGCAAGAGTGGGCAGCGTAGGCAGCGATTCAGTGCCGCGTAGCCGAAACCCACAGCCGCTGAGCAGCATCGCCGCCGAGGCGGCGATGCTAGCGGTTAAAAATGTGCGTCGGTTCATCCACTCACCACGATATTAACCAGTTTTCCGGGCACCACGATCACTTTACGTACGGTGTTGCCCTCGAGGAAGCGCTGAACGTTTTCATGCTCCATCGCCAGCTTTTCAATAGACGCCTTATCTGCGCTTGCGGGGACTTCAAGGCGAGCGCGCAGCTTACCGTTGACCTGCACCACCAGTTCGATGCTGTCACGGGTAAGGGCGGATTCATCCACCACCGGCCAGGTCGCTTCGATGGCCGGGCCTGAATGGCCCAGCGCTTCCCAGAGACTATGGCACAGGTGGGGAGTAATCGGCGAGAGCAGCAGCACGCAGGCTTCCAGCGCTTCACGACTCACCGCCAGGCCAAGCTCAGAGCTATCGTCGAATTTGCCGATGGCGTTAGATAGCTCCATCACCGCAGCAATGGCGGTATTGAAAGTGGTGCGGCGGCCAATGTCATCGCTGGCTTTCTTGATCGTCTCGTGGGTTTTCCGCCGCAGTGCCTTTTGGTCGTCATTGAGTGCACTGGTATCCAACTTGCCGGGAGTGCCGACGGCCAAGTGCTCATTGACCTGACGCCACAAGCGCTTCAAGAAGCGGTGTGCGCCTTCAACGCCCGAATCCGACCACTCCAGCGACTGCTCCGGCGGTGCGGCAAACATCATAAACAGGCGTACGGTATCGGCACCGAACTTGTCGATCATCGACTGTGGATCAACGCCGTTGTTTTTCGACTTGGACATCTTCTCGATGCCACCCATCTCCACCGGCTCCCCATCGCTCATCAAAATGGCGCTCAGCGGGCGGCCTTTCTCGTCGCGCTTCACTTCCACATCAGCGGGATTGAACCACTGCTTGCCGCCGTTATCAGTAGAGCGGTAGAAGGTTTCGGCAATCACCATGCCCTGGGTCAGCAGCTGCTGGAAGGGCTCGTCGGAATCCACCAAGCCGAAGTCACGCATCAGCTTGTGGAAGAAGCGCGCGTAAAGCAGGTGCAGAATAGCGTGCTCGATACCGCCAATGTAGAGATCCACCGGCAGCCAGTAGTTGGCGCGTTCGTCCAGCATGGCTTCGGTATTATCGGCACAGCAGAAGCGCGCGTAGTACCAGGAGGACTCCATAAAGGTGTCGAAGGTGTCGGTTTCACGCGTCCAGCCATCGCCCAGATCAGAGAACGCCGGCATCTTTTTCAGCGGCGAGCCCGAGGCGTCTACGGTGACTTCCATGGGGAGAGAAACCGGCAGCTCGTCATCGGTGAGGGGCACGGTTTGACCTTCCGGGCCGTATTTAACTGGTATCGGCGCGCCCCAGTAGCGCTGACGGGCAACGCCCCAATCGCGCAGGCGGTAGTTGGTTTTGACTTCGCCACGACCAAGCTCAGCCAGTTTGGCGGCAATGGCGTCAAAGGCTTGTTCAAAATCAAGGCCATCAAATTGACCTGAATTGACCAGCGTGCCGTATTCGGCGTAGGCCGCCTCAGAAACGTCGGCAGGCTGGCCGCTTTCATCGGCGATGACCGGCTTGATGGCAATGCCGTACTTGGTGGCAAATTCCCAATCGCGCTGGTCGTGGCCGGGTACCGCCATCACCGCCCCGGTACCAAACTCCATCAGTACAAAGTTAGCTACGTAAACAGGTACTTCATCGCCGGTTAGCGGGTGAACCGCCGTATGCCCGGTGAGCATGCCTTTCTTCTCTTTGGTGGCCATCTCGGCTTCGGAAGTGCCGCCCCTGGCGCACTCATCACAGAAAGCTGCAAGCTCACTGTTCTGCTCGGCCGCCTGCTTAGCTAGCGGGTGGCCAGCGGCGACCGCCACATAAGTAACGCCCAGCAGCGTATCCGGGCGAGTGGTATAGACCGCTAGCGGCTCATTGGCTTGGCCATCAGCGCCTTTAACATCAAAGGTCAGCTCGACACCGCGGGATTTACCAATCCAGTTGCGCTGCATGGTCTTGACCTGCTCCGGCCACTCCACTTTATCCAAGTCAGCCAGCAGTTCATCGGCGTAATCGGTAATCTTCAAGAACCACAGCGGAATCTCTTTGCGCTCAACCAAAGCGCCGGAGCGCCAGCCGCGGCCTTCGATAACCTGCTCATTGGCGAGGACGGTTTGATCCACCGGATCCCAGTTGACCGTCGACATCTTCTTATACACCAAGCCTTTTTCCACCAGCTTGGTGAAGAACCACTGTTCCCAGCGGTAGTAGCTGGTATCACAGGTAGCGAACTCACGGCTCCAGTCGTAGGCAAAACCCAGCGCCTTCAACTGATTGCGCATGTAATCGATATTTTGGTAGGTCCACTTGGCGGGAGGCACCTGATTCTGGATGGCGGCGTTTTCCGCGGGCATGCCGAAGGCATCCCAGCCCATGGGCTGCATGACATTTTTACCCTGCATGCGCTGGAAACGGGACACAACGTCGCCGATAGTATAGTTACGCACGTGGCCCATGTGCAGCTTGCCGCTGGGGTAGGGGAACATGGAGAGGCAGTAGAACTTCTCCTTGTTGGCATCCTCTACGGCTTTGAAGCACTGATGTTTGTCCCAGTACTGCTGGGCGTCGCGTTCGATATCACGAGGGCTGTAGTGTGCGTCCATCGGTTTATTAATGCCTTGGCGTATTCGCCCAAAAGGGGCGCAAAGTGAATGTTAGATGACGAGTGTCAGATAAGTGAGGTCGATTGTATCCTATGCGGGTGTATCCTTGAACGGTAAGCCGATGATAGGTAACTGCACGCGTCGACAAAAGGAGAGGCACCATGAGTGAACAGCAGAATGACAATCGCTTACGCGAAGGCTACGAACGCTTGCTAGAGCGGATGCAGGGGGGCGCTAACGAGCTAACCTGGGAAAACTTGCAGAAGGATCTGGACGACGCGGTCGAGTTTGAAGCGGAGCTGGAAGAGTACACCAAAGACGAGCTAGCCCTGCTACGCGCCTGGGTCGAGCGTGACCTGAAAGATATGCGCTACTACATGGCAGACACCGGCAAGCAGGTAGCCAGCTGGTTGGGTATCGATATTGACGGACTTTCGCGCCGCGTGGCAGAGTCGCTGCTTTCGATTGCTGACCGCAGCGTGGTCGAACGCGAGCGCTTTGAGGAAGATTTAGAAGCTGCCCGCGCCGACTACTGCGAAGGTGAGATGGCGGCACCCGGCCTAATGGCATGCACCCACTGCGATGCCCAGGTGATGCTGCCTACCGTTGCACGCCTGGAGCCTTGCCATCAGTGTGGCCATCGCTACTTCTACCGCTTTCCTAGCAAAATCATTGAGACCTGATCCATTAGCTAACCAGTAAACTGACGCCTGCGATCGCCCCTAGCGAGAGCAGGCTCATGACTGCTGCGTAGAGCAGGTTATTTTTCATCATGCGGTAGCCGCTCACCCCGTAGCGCCCCTGCAGTGACAGGTTGATCCCTGAAAGCGGGCCCACGCTGGTGCCCACTGCCCACGACGTTAATGCCACAAATGCAAATACGGTTTGCTCACCGTTCTGTAAGTTCAGTATCGAGGCCAGCACCGACACTCCAATAATGGGATGAAGCCCTGCCAGTGCGCTCAGGGTAATCGCTGCAAAGCTAAGCATCGCCTGAGGTGTGCCAAAGCGGATGAACAGCGTCCAGTCGCTGCCTGCCGCGGCTGTTACCAGTGTTGAAAGCCCAATCGTTAATAGCCCTGCGGCTAAAAACAGCGAAATTTCCCCGCGCATGGCGGGTAGCCGCGTGGTGGTGTGCTGGCGAATGCGTCGCAGGGTAAAACGGGGCCCATGGGGTAGGTTGCTCAATACCGCCACGCTGGGCAGCAGAAAGGTAATAATGCTGACAATGGTAAGGGTAGGGGTGAGCACAAAGTGAAAAAGCATCACCAACGCTGCCATACCTACCGGCATCAATAGGCTACGTGGTGCCAGTGAGTAGCCATCCACCTCGCTGAGATCAAACCGGCGCCGCAGCTCCAGCGTAGTTAACAGCCCCGACAGCATCGCCATGGGAAAACCCACCACGGCAATTTGCGCGTACTCAACGTCGGGCACCAGCGCAATCACCACGCCCATGGAGGCAAAAAACGGCGACCACAGCGCCGCGCTGCTCAGCCCACGGTTAAGCGCCAACAGCTGCGGCGTAGTGAGGGGGCCACGCCGGGCCAGCTTATCGCCCACCATAAATACGGTAGAGAGATTTAAAATCGTACCCAGGAAGTGAACGCCCAACCAGGTACGCAGCACGCCACCCGCTCCGGTCACTCGACTTCCCGTCGCGCCCTTGTTGCCTTGCTTACCAATCAGCGAGATAAAGCTAACGCCCACCAGCATGGCCGCCACAAACGAATTGCCCTGCAACATCGCGGGCCAATCCACCTCGGCGCCATACACAAACCGCGCCACCAGCAGCATGCCTGTACCGAGTGCGATTAGTACGGCCGCCTGGATACGCGAACGACGGGGAATATCCCGCCACAGCAACACAACCGCCGCCCACAGCAAATAGCTAACCGCATGGGCAGTGCTTAACCAGCCGGTAAAACCAATAATTTGCGCGATTAGACCAAGCAAAATCAGCACGCCCGCCAAGCGCTGCCGAAAAGTCGTCTCTTGCATGCCAAACCCTTAATAGTGAATTAGCAGGCTAATCGGATTTGCGGAGGAAGGCCAGCGGCAACGAGTTATGAAGCACGAGGATTTGTACGCGCGAGGAGAACTGGCACCACTACTTGCGTAGCCCCATTTCGTAGCGCGTGGTAACGAGCGAAGCGAGGCACCCGCGAAAGTACCGCACAGCGGTACCAGATCAATGCAACCAACGATCTGTTGACCCCAAAGAGGAAACACTTTTTTGCACCGATACGTGACCTAATCAAAATTTATGAATAAGGTATGGTTAATGAGTCAAACACGGTTGCAACTGGAGCGTTTTAACGTAACCCAGGTGTGCCGTGGCGGTAGCGTGGTTTGTTTTAGCTCGTTAGCCTAAAGGGCAGCGCACACCCGCAAATTCCTTCCTCAGGTCAGGGTTGGCTATCAAATTCATAGGCCCACACACTCGATTTAACACGCGCATAACCTCTTCGTGAGAAAGCACGACAGGTAATCGACGCGGGCGTTTAGCTCGTGAAAAGGCGCCAATCTCACCCAATGGCATATCAAGGATATGACGATACAGAAATACTAAAGCATTAAGCGTTTGGTTTTGTGTAGCTGCAGCCACATATCGCTCTACGGCAAGGTGCTCAAGAAAAGCTTGGACTTCAGAAGAGCCCATACTGGCTGGGTGTCGCAGCCCATGATAGCGAATGAAGTAACGTATCCAGTAACAGTATTTTTTTTCAGTACGTGGGCTGTAGCGCTTTACTCGCATAACAGCTTTCACACGATCCATTAGTTTCGGAGGCCTGCTTTGCATATCCATTTGGTTGTCTGTCTCTTGGTGGTGGATATGCATACAGTATTATTGGGCTTGGCAAAACGCGCAAGCATGCGAATTCTGCAAATGAAGCCTAATTAATATTAATTTATTTTAAAATCATGTGGTTATGCACGATAAGGTAAGCTACATTTACTAAGTAAACATGCTGACGCGTTCATCCAATCATAGGACGCGCCGTCTAATACCTGTTATACATAACAAGGAAATATCGTGGTTGACCAGAGTAGATCAGAACATATTCTCGAATTGGCAAAAGAACTTCTAGATGATGTTGAATTAAGCCGCACAAGCGCAGAAAGCTTAATTCTAAAAGCATCTAGATTAGCCAGATGGGTTGGTTCTGAAGAAATTCGATATTGGCTAAAACTTGAAATGCAAGGATATAACTCATCAAATGAGATATCCCTAAGATATATGACAATCACAGGGCGATGGGTGGATCGCGAAAAACGAAAAGGTTATTGGGGGCCATTAGCTCAACAAGAAGCCGCAATAATTGCTGAGCAAGCAAAGTTACACGCGATGCGAGTACCTGATACCGCAGGAGATATGGCGTTTATTGCGACAAAGAAAGTCACTGACGAGATGGCTTCATCGACTTCGTATATCTCAAAGCTAAGCGGAATAAAAAGTAGAGTTCTTGCCAAACTCCATGAATTTGTTAGCGAAATATATTATGAAAAGCAATTCGACAGCCTGTCTGAGTCAATTTTTGAGAGATATAAGAGTGATGTCGATAGCTTGATCGGTGAATCATGCGGGGAAGTTATTGAACAAATTCCATCTGTAATGAGCCGTCTCGCTGAGGGCGATCAAGAAGCAATAAGCCAATCACTTACAACTTGTCGCAGAGTCATAGATTCTTTTGCAGATAGTATCTTTCCTCCATTAGAGGAAACGATCGAAATTGGAGGCAATCAACTTTCATTGGCTGCTAATCGCCATCAAAACAGGATTAATGCCTATATTCACCAGCGTATCGACAGTAATACAAGGAAAAAGAGATTTCGTCAAAATTTGGCCAACCTCTATGACCGCGTCTCCACCGGTGTTCACAACGAAGTTACTGTAGAAGAAGCGAGAGCCTTATTTCTAAACACATATCTACTCATAGGTGAAATCTTGCACCTACCGAGCAATGACGCTTAACAAGCGGCATCACGGCGACCGCTTTTCCGCCGCTTCGCGGCTCCAGATCGGCGCGTGTGCCGTGCGTTAGGCAAGGGACTGAGTATGGATCTGACCAATACCGAACGAGAAGCCATAGGGCTTTGCGTTTGTTTAGAGGCGGTTAACGAGATAGTCAATCATGCATTGCTTGACGTCAGAAAAAGCTCGAAATCCGCTGGCGAAGCCCTCGTTTATTTCAAGGATATGGTACATCGGTCACTATTTATTATTCGGTTTCTCGATTTCGCAAAAGAAGCTGGGGATAGTCAACTGACAGGCGTTACTGGTTCTTGTGTTGATATCCTCGATAACGTCTGTGCCAATCAGTGCCTTGGTATTGATGGCAGTGCTTGCAAGCTCGAAGATGCGGTTAATGAGCTGAAGAATTGGTTAAATCGAAATGCTTCCGTGAAACTTTGGTTGCCTACGCTGGATGTGAATGCAGAAATAGAAGTATCAAGAATCGAGTTTCTAAAAATTTCTGGTAACAGTTCAAAGCACAATATTTCAAGACTAACAGGTGTTTCCAAAGACATTCATAGAATTCTTTCTGATCACGGCTACGATGTTCCTATTGAGCTAATCCCTCTCGCGTTAGAAGATTTTCAGGAGCATCTCGAGCAGAACTATTTCATCTATTATGCAACCTGGATGGCGGAATTGTTAAACGAGGTGCGCTGGGGTATTCAGAGGTATTTGGAGCCATTATACGCAACGTCATATAAGCCCGGAAATGACGGGTTCTCGTATAGGTTCGACTATCCAGACGGTGTCACTCAGGAGATTGCCAAACAATGGTTTTGGCGTTTAATGAATCATATCAGAGCTGCTCCATATGTAGATCGTTTCCACACGCCAAATAGTCTTAAAGAGCAGAGTTCCATTGAGTGGGGCCTGTGAATACTGTACCTAACAAGTGGCTGTTGGCGGACGTACCTGCGCTGCCACTTCGGTACGCCGCAAAGCCATGGCGTTAGGTGAAACCGGAGTTCGAAATCGAGAATGAAAAATATCATTAATTTCTTCAAGAAAAACAATAGACACGGTGGCGTGATTGATTCTCCTGAAGATAGGGTCAAAGCGTTTATTTCTCATTGGTATGATCAATGGTCAAAAGCCCGAATAAAAATGAGTAAAGATGTGGATTTTGACTATTGGGGAGACCTTATATCAGATGTTGATCGGACTCATTTTGTTGCTGGGAGTAATTCGGGGTCTAGAAATTCGTTTGGCTCGCAAGCTGATTACGACCCCAATATAGAGAAAATTACAGAATGCGACATTCAAGGCGACGTAGCCAGCGTATTCACAGAGATTTACGAAGATGCGTTTAAGTCATCAAAATATCACGTCTATGACCTTGAATTTGACACAGAGAAAGGTTGGAAAATAGCAGACATATCTACTCTTTTTCATCCTCCAAAAAGCCCTGTTGTTGACGCTTATAAACATGCAGGCATCCTTTCTTTGAGCATCTCTGATGCTCCTTTTATGGACAGGGAAGGTCATATAGACCTCAATGAAAACACACTTTTTCAAGCGGAACGTAACATCAAGATTCCACATTTAGATGAAGGAGTGGCAAAGCTAGAGCGGATCGGGAAGCTTCAAATTAGCTCTGGGGTGCTTGGTATTTTAGATTTCGGTTATGACATTTATAATTTTGAGCCTCTGCAAAGAAAGGTGAAGTCAGGGGATTATCCTGTTGAAACCGTAATGATACATGACCGAGTAGCTGGTATTCGGGTAAAGCTTAATGAGAGTGAGCAGCCAGTTAACTGGTATGCGGCTAATACGTCAAGCGGCAATGGTGTTTATGGTGTAGATGCCGGCAATTTAGCCATTTTCGATGTCGGTCATCTCATGGGTCTAAGCCGTATCAAAAAAGAACGGATCTTTAATAAATGGTGCCTTTCCGGCAAGCCAGAATTAGTATCTATGACAAGTGAAGACGACTGCGTTATATCCACAAGTGGTTTTGGAGATGGTGCTTATCCCGCATTCTGGGGAGTTAATGGGCAGGACGAAGTCGTCTCACTATATATCGATTTTATGATTCTTGTGCAAGAAACGGAAAATGGCCTGTTTGTCTCTGTCTAAATCGCCTAACACCTATGAGCCTTCTCTCTGTCAATAGGCCGCAGTATTTTTTATTGGCCGCGTAAGCGGTCAATATCAAGTCCTTGAGCCAGTGATCCTACTTCATCTGTCATCGTTGGCTGTGGGTGGCTTACAGCAAACACCTATTGAGGCTCTCTAACGTGGTAGTTCACCACTGCCAAACCGGGGTGCTCCTTGCAGGGGGGCTGGGGTACTAGACATTCATCGGTTAACCAGCATCTGTCCTATTCAAAAAGCGGGTTACTTTACAGTTCCAGTTAGTTTCAGGTTCAGCGCCGGTGTAAGCCCACTTGCTCAGGGTATTGGTGCACGCCAGCAGGATGGATAATCAAAGCGACGGGCTTCTAGTTGGGTGTAGAAGTCGAGTTGCAGATTTCAAGATCAGTCAGCAGACACCCGGTTTCAGCACACTCCGTGATGATCCAGTTAGACGTTGATCATCATCCTGCTGCGTGACTAACTCGTTAAAAAGCGTTGCTCATCAAACACCTTCTCGTTCTTTAACATGAAATAGACCGCACGTCCGAGCTTGTGGGCCAGAGCCGATAAAGCTTTGGCTTTACCCATGCGTTTCTGTAAACGTTGTAACAGTTTTTGAGCACCTGGATTGCCCCGCAGATAAAGCACCGCAGCCTCAGAAAAAGCCCACTTTAGATGGGCATTGCCAATCTTGTTGCCCTGGGTGCCATAGGTCTTACCGGCCGATTCGGCTTTGCATATGATCAGTCGGGAATAGGAGGCAAACTTCTGGACAGATTCAAAACGTCGAATATCACCCACTTCATACAGAATGGTGAGGGCCAGAATACGGCCAATGTCAACGCCGGGAATGGTTTTTAATAAGTGGTAGTAGGTTGGCTGATGCTTTTTGGCCTGTTTTTCCAATAGCCATTCCACTTGGCTTAGTTCCCGGTGGTAACACTCTAAAACGGCCATATCGAGATCGATATGGCGCTGAACGAGCGGGTCATCAAAGGTTCTGCCCAATTGTTCTCTGGCACTGACATTTTTTAAATTGACCTTGTTGGGTGGTAGGTTGTACTGACTCGTTGTGTTGACCACATGAGCTTTGAGATCACCGCCGTGGCGAACGAGCCCAGTTCGGCGGCGAAGCAAGTCACGGGTAGCTCGCATGCTGCGTGGGTAGACATAAGCGAGGGGGAAATTACCGCCTCGAATAAGCGCCGCAATTTTGTAAGAATCCACACGGTCATTCTTGGTTTTACCGCCATGAATGGCCTTCATATAAAGGGCATGACCGAGAATGAAAACAATGCCCTGGTCTTCACAGAAATCAGCGATCCAGTACCAGCAGTGCATGCATTCGGCGCCGATTACCAGATCGTCCAGGTAAGGTTCGAGCAGATTAAGCAGAGGTTCTGGTTTGGCTGGAATCTCTTTATGCAGAAGGGTTTCGCCCTGCTGATCCAGGATACAGACATACAGGCTACGGGCATGCAGATCAATTCCACAGTAGTGGCGATGAGTGCTATTGTAAAAGTTCATTGAGTCTTCTCCTGTTAGGTTTGGTCGCCTTTTCAGCTTAGCCAAACGGGCTGAGCTGGGGGAGAAGGCTCAATGAGTATCAAAGGGCTGTTGACGTACGGTTTTTCCGTCGCTTCGCTCCTCCAAAACCGCCGCAAAGCCCGGCGTTATACGTCGTAGGGAGGCTTCCATTGAAGACCGAGTGGCAATTTAGTTTTGAGGCGGTCGATTTCCACTTTGGAAAGGAACACAAGTACAAGGGGGCGTCTGAGCAACCGGTCGACTTCGGGAATGGCACAATTGAGCGGCTAGAGTTCGAGGCTCGGATTGAGCCTGGAAATGATCGCAATTGTCCCCCGGGTGTGGAGCAAGTGGGCACTTTGTACATCACCCTTGGGTATGGGGTGGAAGAAGCGAAGCCTATGGCTCACTGGATCGCCCAGTACATGACTCAGCAAATTTCGTTTCAGTCAGGCCGCTTCAAGATCAACTACGGCCTTGTTACATGCAAGCGTATCGCGGAGACGGAGGAGGAAGAGAAGGAGTTCGGAGATAAGCTTTATTCTGTTGAGCTTCATTTAGAAGAAGTCATACCAACTCCAGCGTTTGATTCGGAGCAATTTCAAGAAAATGCTCTCAAGCCGATCGACATGCGCCTACTTGCTCAGTTCAATGACGCTGCGGCGGATGAGAGCCCTATCAAAAGATTTCTGGGTTTCTTCAGAATCCTTGAAAGCTTGTTTTCGGGCTCAAAGAAGGAACCCTTGAAGGCCGCGTTCAAGAAGTCCGAAAAGCTTCGACGAAATTTTGAGAAACTGTTTCCAGACGGGAAATTCGAAGCCTTCGTAGACGAAGTGGTTGATGTTCGTCATCGCTGCGCGCACCTCAAACTGGACAAATCGTTTGGATATGCTCCAATCGATCCCAAAATTGATGAAGAAGTTAGGCCGTATCTCGGCGCGTTGGAGGCGCTCTGTGCCAGCTTCATGCGCGACGTATAACAACACGTTTCAGGTGACGTTTGACCCGCTGAGCACCCTTGCTGGTGCAAGCGCACGCATAGTCTCAAACGCACCTGAACGTGAGCGTTATGCAGTCACTTCCAGATCGCATTGGCAAGCGTCACGTGACGCATTACGCTTCTCTTCATGATCAAATCCTTCGCTGACAAACGAACCCAAGAACTCTACTCCAAGGGCAAGTCAAAGAAATTTCCTGCGGATGTTGCTCCGAGAGCAACTAGAAAACTTGAATACGTGGATTTGGCCGTACAGCTAGAGGATTTGAAAGTGCCGCCCGGCAATCGCCTCCACCCGCTGTCGGGAAACAGGCAGGGGTAGCACGCAATTTCAATCAATGATTAGTGGCGTATCTGTTTTCGTTTTGAAGGTGGTGATGCGTATGAAGTCGAAGTGTGTGACTACCACTGAGTGAGGTGATGATATGTCTATTCTTAATACGACCGGTATGCTACGCAAACCCACACATCCAGGCGAAATGCTGAGGAAAGATTTTCTTCCGGATTATGGGCTGACGGTTTCGGGGTTGGCCGAATCTTTGGGTGTCTCTCGTCAGTCAGTTAATGAATTATTGCGCGAACGTCGTGCTGTTAGCCCTGAAATGGCGCTCCGGCTTGCTCGCTTGTTTGGTAACTCGCCAGAATTCTGGCTGAATGCACAGCGGTCTGTTGATCTCTGGAATGCTGCGAAGTCGGTGAAGGAAGAAGTGGATCGAATCAAGCCGCTACATGTTGCATAACCAAGCCGTGCAGCGGATGCCAAAACCTAAGCTTCGCTCCGGCTTTGTCACCGGTGATGGCAGGCGTTAACTCAAAAATACCTATGATCGAACAAGTTGTTAAAGAAGAGATCCTTTCCAGGATTGAGAAAGCTGAAAAAGAGCATGGGGTACGAGTGCTTTATGCCGTTGAATCAGGTAGCCGGGCTTGGGGTTTCGAGTCACCCAACAGTGACTACGATGTCCGCTTTATATATGCCCATCCCAAGGACTGGTATGTGGCCGTCGATCTAGAAGACAAGAGGGATGTTATTGAATATCCGATTGTCGACGAAATCGACATTAATGGGTGGGACATCAGAAAAGCTTTGAAGCTTTTTTCTAAGTCAAATCCTGCGTTTGTGGAATGGCTGCAGTCACCCATCGTCTATATCGAGCGGGGCAATTTTGCTCAGGAAGCGCGGGAGCTTCTTCCGAAGGTGTATTCCGTTGAAAAAGGAATATACCACTACCGCAGTATGGCGAAGACGAATTACAGGGGTTATCTCCGCGAAGAGCTAGTTCCCATTAAGAAGTATTTCTATGTATTGAGGCCACTGCTTTCAATTATGTGGCTGGAAAAATATCGGGAACCAGCACCAATTGAATTTGAGAAACTTCGGAAAATGGTCAGCGAAAGAATTGATCTGGATAGCCAGATTTCAGAGTTGCTCGAAAGGAAAAAGAGGAGCTTGGAAAAGGAGTTGGCGCCGCCGATCACTGAGCTAAACCATTTCATTGAGTCTGAGCTTCAGCGGTTGGAATCTTTTGCAGAGAGCCCTGGTAAAAGCGGGCAAACTATGAACGACCTAAACTCTTTGTTCCACGAGACATTGAGTTAACAAGGGTCTCAAGCCGACCGGTTTGCGCTGGCGTTCCAACCGGCGGCTTAGCCCAGGCATTATGCTTTTATCAAATTTGTTATAGCCGCAAGGAACCGTACGCAATGGACATCCCACGAATATTCAGCATCACTGAGAGTGGGCACCGCATACATAATCCATTCACACCTGAAAAATTCGCCACTCTCGGTGAGGCTTTGCGCCTGGAGTCGGAGGATCGCGTCCTGGATCTTGGTAGCGGCTCGGGTGAGATGCTTTGTACTTGGGCACGCGACTACGGCATTGTCGGTACCGGCATCGACATGAGCGAGTTATTCAGCGAGCAAGCGAAGCGCCGCGCTGAACAACGGGGGTCGCTGATCGCGTCGAGTTCATTCATGGGGATGCTGTCGGTTACGTTGCTGACGAGAAGGTCAGCGTGGCCGCATGCGTCGGGCTACCTGGATCGCCGGAGGAGTCGCTGGCACCAGCGAACTTCTTGCGCGAAGCCTGAGCACCGGAGGAATTATCCTTATCGGAGAACCTTATTGGTTGCAGTTGCCGCCAACGGAAGCTGTCGCCAAGGGGTGTCTGGCAAATGCAATTTCTGACTTCCTTGTGCTGCCCGAACTGGTCAGATCTTTCGATCGCCAGGGCTACGACGTTGTTGAAATGGTGCTGGCCAATCAGGACGGCTGGGACAGATACGAGGCGGCCAAATGGCTCACCATGCGCCGATGGCTTGAAGCCAATCCCAACGATGAGTTGGCAGAAGAGGTTCAATCCAAATTGTCCTCGGAGCCTGAGCGCCATGCAGCTTACACGCGTGAGTATCTCGGCTGAGGAGTGTTCGCGCTGATGCCGCGGCTCTGCCTCAAACAGGCTTAACAAGTCTTTTGCAGCGGAGCGCAAAAAGAACGCGCTCTCTGAAAAGTTCGTTATGTGTAAGGGAAGCCAAAATGAAAGGGGTCAGATCGAGTTTATTCTGATCAATGTAAAGAGAGCAGGTTGATTTGTTTTTAACCAAGCTGACTGATCTAAAACCTATCTGATCCCTTTTTTTCATTGCCTCCCGTTCTCGGCCTAACTCCTAAACTTGCGCGTAACCTCCGTCAACAAACACCTCGCTTCCGGTCATAAAGCTGCTATCGTCGGACGCCAGGAACGCCACCGCGCCTGCGGTTTCTTGGGGATCTCCCAGACGCTCAAGCGGTACGCTCCGTTTCATCTTGCTCAGGGCGTCGGATGGGAGCAATTCGATCAACTTGTCTGTTTTGGTCGGGCCAGGAGACATGACGTTCACGCGGATGCCGGTGCCCCTGAGATCATAGGCCCAACTGCGCACCAGATTTCGGACGGCCGCCTTGGAGGCGCTGTAGATACTCATCGCGGGGGTGCCCATGCTGCCGACCGTGGAACCGGTGAGGATGATGGAGCCGCCGTTCGTCATCAGGGGGAGGGCCTTCTGGACAGTGAAGAGGGTGCCTTTGACGTTGATGTCGAAGATGTAGTCGTAGTGCTCCTCAGTGATCTCTCCCAGGCTGGCGAATTCGCCGACGCCCGCGTTGGCCACCAGTACGTCCAGGCGGCCTTTCTCTTTCTGCACTGTATCGAATACGCGGTCGAGATCCTGTGGCTTCGTTACATCCGCCTGGATGCCCCGGGCGTTGGATCCCAATGCCTCAGCTGCGTTGTCGAGGGCCTCCTGGCGCCGTCCGACAATGAAGACGAAGGCGCCTTCGTCGATGAGGCGTTGGGCCGAGGCCAGGCCGATGCCGCTGGCTCCGCCAGTGATTAGTGCAATTTTACCGTTTAGTCGATTCATGGTTGGGTCTCCGTGTGTGTTGACTCGATGCGCTTTCACAATATATAAACAACTTACAAATCTTCAAGTATGCACCTTTTGGTAAGTACCTTTATGGCGAAAGTAAACTCTGAAAACCCACGTTTCATTTGTGGCCTGCATGCGACGCTGCACGTGATCTCCGGCAAGTGGAAGCCGTTGATTCTGTTCTTTTTAAGCAAGGGCCCGACGCGTTATGGCGAGCTCAAGCGAAGCGTCCGGGGCGTGAGCGACAAAATGTTGATCCAGCAGTTGAAGGAGCTGGAGTCCGACGGCATCGTCCAGCGCACCGACTATGGCGAGATCCCGCTGCGCGTCGACTACTCGCTAACGCCCTTTGGGGCAAGTCTGGTGCAGGCCATGGAGCCGCTTTGCGGCTGGGGAGAAGAGCACGAAGAGGACATTGCCGCGGCGATGGATCGCCGGAAAACCAGCCGGTAGGAAGCGAAGCCGGCCTAACACCAATCTGTGAGAGTTGCCGTATGGATGCACCGTGAATTTCGAGACGATTCTGATCATCGCCTGTGCCTATCTTGTGGCTGCCTTCGTCAAAGGGGCGACCGGTTTGGGGTTCTCAACATCCGCGCTACCCATCCTCGCGCTTGGGCTGGGCCTCAAATCCGCCATGCCGCTGGTCATCATTCCCTCGCTGGTGAGTAACGCCATCGTGATGATGCAGGCAGGGCACTTTGGGGAGACGGTGCGGCGCTTCTGGCCGATGTTTCTCGCCACCATCCCCGGCCTGCTGATCGGCCTCGCCGTACTGGATCTGATCGATAGCTTGGTCGCCGGCGCGATACTGGGCCTGGTGCTTATCGGCTACGGCGCTTTCACGCTGTTTCGCCCTGGACAACCGTTGTCGGAGAGCCTGGGCCGCAAACTTGCGCCGGTTTCCGGCTTCCTCACCGGTGTGGTGAATGGCATGACCGGATCGCAAGTCATGCCGGTCTTGCCTTTCCTGCTGGCGCTTCAACTCGATCCCAAACGGTTTATCCAGGCGATCAACATCTCATTTACCCTTTCGAGCCTGGTCATGGCCGTGGGCCTAGCGAAGTTGGGGCTCATGACGGCCGAAACGATCTGGATCTCGTTGCTGGGGCTGATACCCGTGTACGTCGGCACCAAGATCGGCGGTATCGTACGCCAGCGGATGGATGCCGACACCTTCCGAAAAGTGGTGTTGCTGATGCTGATCGCCTTCGGTGTCGTGCTGGTCAGCAAAACTGCCCTGGCGTAGGGCGGGTAGCGCTTTCGTGGCGGCTGTGGGATCTGAGAGCGGCCGTGGTGATATGGTCGATTTCTGAATAACTACCACAGGCGAGCTCTCTCCGTAGCTTGTATCCACGCTTTGGCGAGAAACAGGCATCTTCGCCACCTTGTAGCCACCATCCTGCCATGATCTCGCCGCAACCTGCCTGAGTGGAACTCATAAGTGATGGAGCTGGGCACCGGCTTTTTCTCTATGCCTCAGATGAGGCAGTAATAGATTCTGGCAGTGGAAAGCTAAGTCCAGTAGTGGCGAGCTAGACGGAATAGAATTGCTACGGACACTTGTAAGTTGATGGTGGTGCTTCTCCGTGATCTTGGCTATGTTGGAACGGTTCTAACCAAAGATGACTTTTTGAAACTATTCATCACTGATTGGCACACATCCTAAATGGTGCCTGCGACTGATGACAAACAGGCATAAACAAGCCATTAAATTCACTCCCTTCGGTCGCAGGACGTTCCTTTCGCGCGCTGTTTATGGAGGGCGTATGTGCCTAAAGAAAAAGGGGAACGAAATGAATGGTAATGAAAACTTGGTAAGCAATGCTTATCAGATATTCATGCAGGAAGCGCCGGAGCATGCTCAAGCATGGATGATAGCAGTCCAGAGCTTGGGCAATGCCTGTGCTTTAGACAAGAAAACAGAGAGCCTTGCTTACTTAGCCGTATTGTCTGTTAAAGGCCTTGATAGCGGTGTTCCATTTCATGTGAAGGTTGCGAAGGAAGCGGGCGCATCTAGAGAAGAAATAATCAGCGCAATACTCGTTGGCCTGCCAGCAGCAGGCAACATAGTTACACGCTCGCTGCCAATCGCCCTTCAAGCCTATGACAGCTAGAGTCCACTATGAAAAAAACGAACGCAGAGTGGCATCGCAACCATAGGATGCCTAAGAACCCTACCTTAGAGGAAAGAATTGAGTGGCACTTGGCGCATTTTAAAAACTGTTCCTGCCGCCCCATTCCGCGAAATCTTGAGGAAGAAATGAAACGAAGAGGAATGATCGTATAACTAGCAAGAGCCGCCGGGCGTATCAACGTGCCGCTATATTGAGCGCTGAGGCTGTTAGAAAAAAACACTGACGGCTAAGTTTGATAGCCGAGATCCGCTGTAGCCAGGTACCTTTCACGTAGCGCGTCTTTGATTGAGCACTGGCAGTTCTCCAGTGTTTATAGCGGAATAATGTCACGGCAGACTTCGCATAATCATGCGCCATCTCCGGAACGGCTCACATAAATGTCCAGGCCAATATCCGCGTGATCTTATTTCCCTGATTCATCTCTATTTCCCGTACGTCAACGGCACCGAGCTTACGGATCAGCTTCTTGGCAGGCTTAACATTGTCGTTTTTTGAAACCAGGCTGCTAAACCAGCGGCATTGAGTTGCATACACTTGGCTTTCTCTGATTAGCTTTTTAAGAAACAGCTGTTCGCCTCCCTTGCACCAGAGTTCCGCGCCCATCCCGCCAAAATTCAGCGTGGGGGTTTTTGTTTTTTGTTCACCGCGACTACGCGCAAGGTTATTGAGTTTACGCTGGTTACCTTTAAGTGCTTCATCGAGCGAGGCATGGAAAGGGGGATTGCATACACTGACGTCAAAGAACTCCCCTGGTTGAATGATCCCTTCAAAAACATGGTTTTTATCGTGTTGCGTGCGCAGCGTGAAGCGATCTTCGAGTGTGGGGTTGTGGGAGATAATCGTGGCGACGTTTTCAAGCGACAGAGGGTTAATGTCACTACCGACACACTGCCAGCCGTAAATTTGGCAGGCCAGTAGTGGGTAGATGCCATTGGCCCCCGTCCCTATATCGAGCAGCTTGATGCTGGGCTGTTCATTTCCAAGCCTAAACTCCAATAAATCTGCCATGTGATGAATATAGTCGGCTCTGCCTGGGATGGGAGGGCAAAGTGCATCCTCTGGAATATCCCAATCGACAATATCGTAGTATCGGTTTAATAACGCGGCGTTGAGCGTTTTTACTGCCAGTGGGTTTGCGAAATCGATGGAAAGGGCGCCATGAGCGTTCGGCTTCACATAGAGAGCTAGCGCTGGGTGGCTCTTTACGAGCGCTGGAAAGTCATAGCCTTGGTTGTGTAGATTCTTCGGGTGCAGGCCTTTGCGAACAGGCTTGGTTCGGCTTTTTTCACTTTGAGGGTGCTTGTTCACAGTATTAGGCCTGAGGCTTGGCATTCAATTGTCGAGTGGGTTTGGCTTAGTCCGTGATTATAACCTTAATGGCTGTGTTGAGCTTACTCAGCAGTTCGAGGGTGGCGAGAGGAACTCCCTGAAATATGGTAAACCCAGAGATACCAGATGAAGCAACGCAGGCACAGTCAATCATTGAAGATGTGCTTGGTGATTCAATCGTCGGCATTTATCTTTTCGGCTCTGCCGTTGTTGGTGGTTTAAAGCCTAGCAGCGACGTAGATATCTTGGTTGCAACCTCTAATCCGCCTACTTTTATGCAAAGGAAGACCTTGGTTGCTCAATTGATGAGCGTATCTGGCGTGATTGGGAATTCACAGGCCAAAAGGCCATTAGAGCTTACGGTGATAACGGTCTCTGATGTTGTCCCTTGGCAGTTTCCGCCACGGGCCGAGTTTGTATACGGTGAGTGGTTGCGAGAGGAATTCGAGGCCGGAAACGTCCCGGAGCCAGTCCGCGACCCTGATCTTGCGATTGTTCTGAAAAAGGTAATTGATAACAGTCTGCCGCTGTATGGAACTGATGCTGCTAGCCTTTTCGAGCCTGTGCCACTGACTGATATCCGAATGGCAATCCGTGACTCATTACCCAATCTCCTGGCGGAGGCAGCTGGTGATGAGCGTAACGTGGTTCTAACCTTGTCCCGTATGTGGCTTACCGCTGCAACTGGTGATATCGCCCCAAAGGATATAGCGGCGCAGTGGGCGGAAAAGCAAGCGCCTCCTGATCACGCAGTGCTGTTACAGTACGCTCGTGAAGGTTACCTCGGCAAGATTGAAGACCAGTGGGAAAAGAGTCGTGAGGACTTCAAAGCGCTTGTCTCGTATATGAAAAAAACGATTGAGGCGTGCCTTGATGCATAGCGGCGGGAGAAGCCCGAACAGCCATAGTCACAGGGGAAAATTTTTGCTGCCCTCCTAATGTGGCTTCGCCTCCATTACAAGGGCGCTAAACTCTTAGCGTTATACGTATCAATTGGAACAGAGGCATACATGAAGTCCATTACGACCTCGCTAATGTTTGTCGGCGAGCAAGCCGGGAAGGCCGAAGAGGCAATCAGGTTCTATACCTCACTATTTCCTGGTTCAGAGATCCTCGATATTCAGCGCTACCAAGCGGGTGAGAACGAACCAGAGGGTTCCACCAAGATGGCTCGCTTTACGATAAACGGTACTGAGTTTCTGGCGCTAGATAGCCACCTTGATCACCAATTTACTTTCACGCCATCGATGTCGTTGTATGTTGAGTGTGAATCAACGAGCGAAATTGAAAAGGCTTTTCATGCCCTAGTTGAGGATGGCGCTGAACTAATGCCTTTGGATAACTACGGTTTCAGTGAACAGTTTGGGTGGTTAAAGGATAGGTATGGCGTTTCCTGGCAGCTCAATCTTTCGAACTAGGGCCGCGATGTATCAATACTTCACCAAGCGCATCGTCATTAATTGCGGCGGTGTTGTCGATTTTGATCAGTGGCGAACGACTACTCTATGCAAAACGCATTATTCCGGTGCTGCAAGCCGGAGCAACGCTGAATTTACGCGAGGTAGTCCGTCATGAGTCAGATTGAATCACCGAGAGTTGTATCCAAAGAGGAGTGGCTTCAGGCACGCAAAGCCCACCTAAAGAACGAGAAGGCGCTCACGCGTATGCGCGACCTGGTCGCCCGTGAGCGGCGCGATCTGCCATGGGTCAAGATAGAGAAGGAATACGTCTTCGCCACGCTGGAAGGGAAGAAGACGCTTGCAGAGCTATTTGGCACAAACAGTCAGTTGGTCATTCACCATTTCATGTTCGGCCCTGATTGGAATGCGGGCTGCCCGAGCTGCTCGCTGGAGGCAGATCATGCTGAGGGAGCCATCGTTCACCTCGCCAATCATGATGTCAGTTACGTTCGTGTATCCCGCGCGCCGCTGGAAAAGCTGGAAGCCTACCGGAGGCGCATGGGCTGGACAGCCACTTGGGCGTCTTCCCAGGGCAGCGATTTCAATTTTGACTTTCAGGTCTCTTTCGCTAGGGAGGATCTTGAGGCTGGTCGGCTCTACTACAACTACCAAGCTATCGAGGATCCAAAATACTTCAGCGAAGAACTGCCCGGCCTTAGCGTTTTCTACAGGGATGAGAGCGGGTCTGTGTTCCACACCTACTCCAGCTACGCTCGTGGCAATGAAGAGGTTATTGGCGCCTTCGTTTATCTCGACATCACGCCGAAAGGCCGCAACGAGAAGGAAATTATGGACTGGGTTCGGCGCCACGATGAGTATGACGCGAGCCCCGCAAACGTGAGTTGTCACTCCTGCTGATGATCTCAGCCTGTTGCATGCCTACCGCCTAGCACTCGATCACAACACTCCGGTTGAGCGGACAAAGTTGGGGCTGCGGCCGGTGAAGATCTGCCTATCTCGCTTGGTTATGGCGACTCGCATCTGACAAAACTCAGTACCTGCGGCCCCAGTTTTCGAACTTTTGTTGCCGGACAAACTGATAGCTTTTGGATGCATGTTGATTTCGATGTGCGATGTGGTTGATTCTAATGAAATGCCCGCTGCAGACTGTCCAAAAAATAAGTTAAGACAGTAGAAAATATGAGGTAGATCGAAATTTGGTTTTTACTAGTGCCTTGTTACTTATCCTGTACTGGCTTGTGTCCAAGTCTCAGGCTAAGGAACGAATAAGGCTCTAAAATATTAAACTCGGGGATAGAATACGATGAACAGTGCGTCTCATAATATTAAAGGTCGGTGTCGTTGTGGTCAGGTTGAATTTGAGGTTAGCTCAAAGCCCATGATCACAATGGCTTGTCACTGCACAGGCTGCCAGCAAATGACCTCAAGCGCGTTTAGCCTTAGCTCGCTATTTTCTAGCGCCGCCTTTTCGATCACATCTGGAGAGCCTGTTATCGGAGGGCTGCACGGTAATACACGCCACTTTTTCTGTGGGCATTGCATGAGCTGGCTATTCACACGTCCTGAAGGCATGGATGACCT
Organism: Halomonas campaniensis; assembly: GCF_002211105.1. Taxonomy (GTDB): domain Bacteria; phylum Pseudomonadota; class Gammaproteobacteria; order Pseudomonadales; family Halomonadaceae; genus Vreelandella; species Vreelandella campaniensis_A. The sequence continues at coordinate 191,382 of NZ_JPUA01000026.1, forward strand.
TGTAAATGTGCGCTCAACGTTGCTAGAAAATTCTCGAACCTACAAGCCGTTCATTGAAACTTACACGGATGAAAAGCTGGAGTGGACAATGACTGGTGCAGAGCATAGCTTCGTTAAGTTTCCACCACAGGAGAAATTCCCAGAATTACTCCAGGAGTATGCGCAAAAACAAGGATAAATGAATGTAGCATTGAAGAATATGGTTCAGCACACATTAGCCGGTTGCAGCGGAGCAATTTACGCTGCCCTTCAATTATTCATGAGCCCGTGCGCAAGCAATTGGAATTGGGCAGAGTAATATACGTAGATTTAACAGGCGGCGAGCATGTCGCGAACTTTTTGCTGCTCAGGAGGCTAAGTTGTTCGTCGTCGATTAGCATCGCATAATCAACGTTACGGGTAGGGAGTAATCGTATGGTCTTCGACTTACCTACACCATCACATGTTCATCTTCAGAGTACTGCTCTCGGAGTTGGTTGTGTTCTAGTAGCAGGGTTCGATGATTCAAGGGTGAAGAAAGCATTGAGATTGCCTTCAGACTTGGAACCTACTGCGCTGCTGTGCATCGGGCAGCGGCGTGCCCCATAGAGGAGTCGTCGTTTATGTTCTCTGCTGAGTTCTTGCTTACCTCGTTGGTTGTCGTACTGATCCCAGGCACAGGTGTTATCTTCACCGTTTCCATTGGCTTAATGCGTGGGCGTCTGGCAAGTCTCTATGCTGCTATCGGTTGCACACTTGGTATTGTGCCGCACCTGCTGGCCACTGTTCTGGGCCTAGCGGCTATCATGCATACGAGCGCGATAGCATTCCAGGTGCTCAAGTATGCGGGGGTTGTATACCTTCTGTACTTGGCCGTCGTTACTTGGCGTGATCGAAGCGCTTTCTCTGTTCATGAGGTGAGGCGAAAGGGCGATGCCGTTTCGCTGATGGGTAAGGCGTTTCTGCTGAATATCCTCAACCCCAAGCTGACCATTTTCTTCTTAGCCTTCTTGCCGCATTTCATTGCAACAGACGTCCAGTCATCTTTAGGGCAATTGCTCGGACTGAGCGCTATTTTCATGGCGATGACCTTTGTTGTCTTCATCATCTACGGGCAGCTTGCCCATGCATTTAGAGCAGCCGTTATTGATTCACCTAAGATTCAGGGTTGGTTGCGAAGGAGCTTCGCGGCAGCGTTCGCGGGTCTAGGCGTACAGCTCGCGCTGACTGAGCGGTAAGGTCTAAGCAATCATTTAAACCCATACCGCAAAGCGGCTTAACTCAGCGCTAGGTATAAAGAGAGAAGGGATGAGCGCGACACGAATAATGATCATCGGAGGTTCTGGCTCAGGTAAATCTAGGTTGGCACTTAGGCTTTCGAGGTTACTTGACATAGCTGTTTATTGTGTTGATAAGGCCGTTCATGATGAGGAGGGGAGCTTCGGACAAACTCCGAAATTGATAGCACGGTAAGATCCTGGGCATCAAAACATCAATGGATCATTGAAGGAGGGAGCTCTAGAACCTATTCGGATAGAGCGTCTAGAGCTACCGTTCTTGTCTTTATGAAGCCGCCACGTTGGTTAAGAGTCTATCAAGTGGCTATTCGAGATAAGCTCAATTTCTCATTGCTTTACTGGTCTTTTAAGAATGATGAGATATATGGGGTTAGAGATGGCTTGGTTTTGGGCTTGAATTCATAGAATAACTGCATCACCTTTGCTGGCGCGTCAGTACTAGGAAGCTGCGTTACCTCAGAATACAAAGTAAACTATGTCCGGCCTGCTGTCGGAGATCGGTTGGTTGCTAGATCTACACTTTTATACTCAGGTAAGCACCAGTCTACTTGTGAGTGTAAAGTATACTCGCAAGGAAATGGCGAGGAGAAGTTGGTTGCGGTTTCTCTTGGAACCATAAGCAAGACCGGTGCGTTGTAATCTAACCACTCATTCTGGAGGCTAGCTTACAACAGGCACATTTTGTGTGCGGCCGCTGCGCTCCTGGTTTTGCACAAAAATCTGTACATTGCAGGCTGCCCTTGCACTTAGCTTTAGCCCTTGGAAGGAGAAAATGAGATGTGCGAGTCTCTAGAGGAAAGCGTTTCGTTTCGTGTGGCCACCCACCAAGATCTGCAAGCTATCGTACAGATGCTAGCCGACGATAACCTTGGTCTAAAGCGTGAAGATCCTTCAACTCCTCTGTCTCATTCCTATCATACGGCCTTCGAAGCTATCGATGCTGATCCTAACAATGAGTTGGTAGTTGCAATTATAGGCCATCATATTGTGGGCGTGCTTCAAATTACCTTCATTCCATATCTAACCTACCAGGGGGGATGGCGAGCTCTGATAGAGGGTGTTCGCGTATCCAAGGAAATCCGATCATCTGGAATTGGTCGCGCTATGTTTGAGTGGGCCATAAATCGCGCTAAAGAAAGAGGGTGTGTTCTGGTTCAACTCACAACTGATAAGTTGAGGCCGGATGCATTACGCTTTTATGAGGACTTCGGCTTCGTAGCGTCTCATGAAGGAATGAAACTCAAACTGTAGTCCCCAACCCTGCTATTTGTGCTCATCGTAAGCCTCCCCCCCCTTGAGCACTACAAAAGATATATGAGAGCAAACATGGCTTTTATCGAACCTGTCACCCTCTCTGCGCGCGGCGTAAAAATCGTGCCGCTTACACTCAACCATGAAGCTGGCCTGAGCGCTGCCGCAGCGGACGGAGAGTTGTGGAACCTGCGCATTACATCGGTGCCAGCGCCTGACGAGACGCACCGATATATTGAGACCGCCTTGAAAGACCGAGAAGAAGGTCATCGCTTTGCTTTCGCCGTCATTGAAGAGGCCAGCGACACGGTGCTTGGCTCTACTAGCTACCATGATATTTTGCCCGACGTAAAAAGAGTAGAAATTGGCTACACGTGGTACGCCAAGCGAGTGCAGCACACGCATGTCAACACTACTTGCAAGCTGCTGCTATTGGAATACGCTTTCGAGACGTTGGGCTGTAATGTAGTCGGCTGGCGTACTGACAATTTCAACTTTGCCAGCCAGCATGCGATTGAGCGCCTAGGCGCGAAAAAAGACGGTGTGATCCGTGGCAACGTGTTGCGTCGAGATGGCACTATTCGCGATACGGTGATGTATAGCCTGCACAAGGGCGAATGGCCTGAGGTGCGTGCCCATCTCAACTATCTTTTAAACTTTCCTCGTGAGTAATAAGAAAATGACATATCCGCAGAAGGAAATGTTTCTAACTTTAGCGTTCGCGGATGTGGCGGATCTGTTATTGAAGTTTACCGAGGGAAAATGCGCTTATATGGTTAAAAGGAGCCATCAATTTTTGCGGTAAAAGCAACTCAACATGTGCTGGCAGTTAACGATATCGAGAAGACTGAGAGCTACTTTCTCGACAAACTTGGCTTCTCGCTACGTTTCCGTGTGGATGGCTGGTCGTTTCTGAGTTTGGGTGGTTTTCACATTATGTTGGGGCACTGCCCGGACGAACTTCCCGCCCGTGATACACGCGAGCATTCGTACTTCGCATACGTAAACTGCGAGGGTATAGATGAGCTTTACCTTGATTATCAGCAGCGCGGCGCCGAGATTTTCCAGGCAATAGCGGATAAGCCTTGGGGGCTGCGTGAGTTTGGTGTAGCAACGCCTGAGGGGCATCGAATCATGTTTGGTCAAGAGCTCTCGCTGGGTGACTGATGTCTGTGGCGCTATGATGTCAGTAACGGTGTTGCAACGTCGACAAGCTAGCAGGAGGTGGTTATGGGTGCTGCGGAAACACTTTGCTCACAGGACGCAGTAATCGCTGTGGATGTGCAGAACGATTTCTGCCCCGGCGGGGCGCTGGGCATTGAAGGTGGCGATGCGGTGGTACCGGTGCTCAACGATTGGCTGGCTAGGGCCGCCCGGCAGGGCGCACTGACCATTGCTTCCCGGGACTGGCACCCGGTGGCACACTGCTCCTTTGTGGCCCAAGGTGGCCCCTGGCCAGAGCACTGCCTTCAGGACACCAAGGGAGCCTCCTTTCATCCGGATCTGCAATTACCGCCGGACGCCGTGCGCGTTAGCAAGGGTACAGCATTTGATCGCGACGCTTACTCCGCCTTCGACGGCACCGGCCTTCAGAACTTTCTTGAGAGCCGGGGGATCAAGCGCGTTTGGATTGGAGGGCTGGCCTGCGATGTTTGCGTTAAAGCTACCGTGCTAGACGCCTGCAAATTCGGCTTTGAAACCCACCTAATTGCCAATGCCACCCGCGCAGTGAACCCGACGCAATTGGGTGCCGTGACGGACGAGATGCGTAAAGCTGGGGCGATTATCGAAGACAACGCCTGAACTGTAGGTTGAATGGAAGCGCTCTGTTCCGGCTGCACTTTCGATATTGGCCGCTGTAAAGGAAGGTCTTCACCAGCGTGCGTGACACGATGTGGGTAATAGAGGGAGGAGCTTATGAGCGATCACAGCAGAATTCGCGTGCAGTGCGTAGTGGGCGATATTGCCCAACAGTCCGATGTGGATGCAGTAGTTAATGCTGCCAATGCGCAATTGCGAACCGGTGGCGGCGTTGCAGGCGCGCTTCATCGCGCTGCCGGGCCAGGCTTAGCAGAAGAGGGGCGGCCTATGGCGCCCATCGCCCAGGGCCAAGCGGTACTTACCGGCGGCCATAACCTGCCCAATCGCTGGGTGATTCACTGCCTGGGGCCGGTGTACGGCGTCGACAAGCCGGAGGATCAGCTGCTGGCGGACTGCTACCGCAACGCGCTGAAACTTGCCGAAGAGAATGGTATTGAGCGGCTGGCCTTTCCGGCCCTCTCTACTGGCGCCTTCGGCTATCCGGCGGAAGAAGCCGCTCAAGTGTGCGTGGCTACCCTTGAAGCCATGCTGCCCAGCTTGAATAAAGTACATCTGATCCGCTTTGTACTGTTCAACGAAGCGGCTCGGCATACCCTTTACCAAGCCCTGGCTCAACGCTTAACCATTGATCCTGTCGAATCCTAGTTTCGGTATATTTTGGGGCAAGAGTTGCATAACCATGTGCAGTGATTGGATTATTTGTCAGCAGGCGCTTTATTGCCCTTGGCAAGCCTAGTCGCTAGTGTCCACTTGGAGGTAATCGGATGCCGGTTGAACAATCTTTAGTCGAGTGTTCATGTGGCCAAGTTGCCGTTGAGCTTAAGGGAGCGCCAATCTATTGCACTGTGTGTCATTGTGATGATTGCCAATTTGCGGCTGATGAGCTTGCAAAGCTTTTTCCGCCGGAGCCCATCATGGACTCATTCTTGGGAACCCACTATGTGCTTTATCGTAATGATCGATACGCCGTAGTGCGCGGTCAGGGGCTTCTACGTCCTTATACATTTCGTGAGAACTCGCCTACGAGACGCATGGTGGCAACGTGCTGCAATTCGCCTCTTTTTGTTACGTTCGAAAATTCGCAGCACTGGATCTCGTTGTATCGCCAACGGTTTGTAGACGAAGCACCGGCTCTCCAGTCACGTATTGCCACCAAATCTCTCAAGGATCCCAGCACTCTGCCAACTGAGCCACCTGCCTATAGGTCATTTCCTTTGAAGCTGATCGTACGCCTAGTTTTCAGTAGGCTTCAGATGATTATTGGCCGCTAAGGTTAGACGCACCAACAGGGTTGGCCATCTTCGTTGCGGCTGTGCCTTGGCGAAAAAGCCAAGCGTGCTGTTTCTACCCACTTGATCCAAGATACACGCGCCCGTAGCGGAAAGTCCTCACAGATTACAGGGGGCAATATTGAGGGGGTAATTTTGAGCTATCTTGGCTTTTGAGGGTTAAACACGAATATCTGAAGGAGACAAATATGGCACCCACCACACAGCTTCATGGGGCCTGTCTTTGCGGGATTGTCAGCGTTACTGTTGCCTCCAAAAGCAACCATGTCGGCGTTTGTCACTGCTCGATGTGTAGAAAATGGGGCGGTGGCCCTATGTTTGCGGTTGAGTTTGCCGGTGATGTGGACTTTAAAGGCGCAGAACATATATCCACTTTCAGTTCCTCGGAGTGGGCTGAGCGTGGTTTCTGCCAGCAGTGTGGCACCCACCTTTTCTATCGCTTAAAGCAGGATGGACATTATGCGCTTCCCGTTGGGCTTCTTGATGGCGCGGATGATTGGAAAATAACCGAACAAATATTCATTGATCAAAAGCCGAGCTACTATTCACTAGCAGAAAAAACCAAGCAGTTGACCGGCGAAGAAGTGTTCGCCCAGTTTGGTGAATAGGGGGCAATTCAGGAGACGGCGTAACGACGCCCGGAGGCACTTCCGCCAAACTCCGGCACCGCGGGAGGCGGCGGAACGACGCCCAATGGCAACCAGCCAGCAATGCCCACAATAGCCTAAACCCCGGCACCGCTGCGCTGCTCTCGCGGGTGCGCCTGAGGCTTACCACGCGCTACGAAAACCGACAAAGCGGGTGTGCGCATAACACATAGGGCTTATTTTATAGGGCTCTCGCCCCGCGTATTTTCCAGCTCCTCAATCATCATGCGTGCCGCATTCGAGAGCGTTCGATTGGTATGCACCAAATACCCCAGCGGGCGGTAAATTGGCGGGGTGTCTACTTTTAGCTCTACCAGTTCGCTGTCGATCATCTTTTCCGGTAGCAGGCTCCAGCCTAACCCCACGCTGCACATCATCTTTAGCGTTTCCAAATAGTTGGTCGCCATGCTGACCGGTAGTTCCAGGCCCGCTTGGCTAAAACGCTTGGCGATAAGGGAGCCTGTAAAGGTCTTCGCCCCCGGCATTACGCAGTTGTATTCGCACAGATCGGTCAGGGAGAGCTCGCTTTGAGGGGGCTGCTGGTTAAGAGGGTGATCGATAGCACAGGCAAAACAGAGCCGGTCACGCCACAGTTCCACGACCTGCAGTTGCTCGTGAGGGTGGGGGGCTAGCGTTACCACGGCCATTTCCAGCGTGCCATCCAGCACGCCCTGGTAAGCCTGTTCGGAATCAAGAAAGTGCAGGTCGAGCTCAACCTCGGAGTGGCGCTGGGTGTACTGCTTTAATAACGGCGGTAAGCGGTGCAGGCCGATATGGTGGCTGGTGGCCAGGGTAAGCTTGCCGCCTACCTGGCCCGAAAGGTTGGCCAGCGCGCGGCGGCTATCTTCCACACTAAATAGAATGCGCCGCGCTTGGGGCAGCAGTACGCTGCCTGCTTCGGTGAGCGCAATGCGCCGGCCAATGCGGTCAAATAGCCGTGTGCCTACTTGAGACTCCAGCGTGGCAATACGCTTGCTCACCGCCGGCTGGGTCAGGTAAAGCTGTTCCGCTGCGCGGGAGAAACTTTGCGTATCCGCCACGGCCAAAAAGGCTTGTAGGCTTTGGGTATCCAAGGGCTGCTTCCTAATTAGCTATTCCAGTTTGGAATCTAAACTATGAATAACATGAATTGCTTTTATGTGCGAGTCGCGTGACACTGACTCCACAAGCAAGTCAAGCAGCCCATAGAGGCGGCCATACCGAACTAGCAGGGCACTGCCCAGGAGAGTTACATGTCAGGCCAAACCCTTTACGACAAGCTTTGGAATCAACACTTGGTGAAGCAGCGCGATGACGGCACGGCGTTGATCTACATCGACCGCCAGCTGCTTCACGAAGTGACTTCCCCCCAGGCGTTTGAAGGGCTGCGTTTAGCCAACCGCAAGCCGTGGCGTCTGGATGCCAACCTGGCCACGCCTGATCATAACGTGCCAACGACGATTAAAGAGCGTGCCGAGGGCAACAGCGGTATTAAAGACCCGGTGTCGTTGATTCAGGTTCAAACCCTGGACGATAACTGTCTGGAATACGGTATCGAAGAGTTCAAGATTAACGATCCTCGCCAGGGCATCGTGCACGTGGTTGGCCCCGAGCAGGGTGCCACGCTGCCGGGCATGACTGTGGTTTGTGGCGACTCCCATACCGCGACCCACGGCGCTTTTGGTGCTTTGGCCCACGGTATCGGCACCTCGGAGGTCGAGCACGTAATGGCGACCCAGTGCTTGCTGGCGCAAAAAATGAAGAATATGCAGGTGCGCGTGGAAGGCGAGTTAGGCCTGGGTGTGACTGCAAAAGACGTGGTGCTGGCCATTATCGGCAAAATTGGTACCGCAGGCGGCACCGGCTACGCCATTGAGTTTGCTGGAAGTGCCATTGCCTCGCTTTCCATGGAAGGGCGCATGACCGTTTGCAATATGGCCATTGAAGCGGGCGCACGGGTCGGTTTGATCGCCGTTGACGAGACCACTATTGATTACTTAGCCAAGCGTCCTTTCGCGCCCACGGCAGAGCAGTGGGATGCCGCCGTGGCGGATTGGCGCAATCTGGTCTCTGATGACGATGCGCAATTCGATAAAGTGGTTACTTTGCAGGCTGAAGAGATCGAGCCGCAAGTGAGCTGGGGTACCAGCCCGGAAATGGTCACCGGTATTTCCGGTCAAGTGCCTGATCCGCAGGCCGCGCTGGATGAAACCGTGCAGCGTAGCCACACCCGCGCACTGGAGTATATGGGCCTCCAGCCCAACCAGAAAATCACCGATATCAAGTTGGATAAAATCTTTATCGGCTCCTGCACCAACTCGCGTATTGAAGATTTACGCGAAGCCGCCAAAGTAGCCAAGGGCAAAAAGGTAGCAGACTCCATCAAGCTTGCCATGGTGGTGCCGGGCTCCGGCTTGGTGAAGCGCCAAGCTGAAGCGGAAGGTCTGGATAAAATCTTTATCGAAGCAGGCTTCGAGTGGCGCGAGCCGGGCTGCTCCATGTGCTTGGCGATGAACGCAGATAAATTGGGCGCTGGCGAACACTGTGCCTCTACTTCTAACCGCAATTTTGAAGGCCGCCAGGGTTACGGCGGACGTACGCACTTGGTTAGCCCCGCCATGGCAGCGGCAGCAGCGATTGCCGGTCACTTTGTTGACGTTCGCACCTTGCCTGCCAACGACGCTACTCACGCACAGGAGGCCTAAGCCATGAAGAAATTTGAACGTTTTGAAGGCGTGGTTGCGCCCCTTGACCGCGCCAACGTCGATACCGATTTGATTATCCCAAAGCAGTTTTTGAAATCGATCAAACGCACCGGCTTCGGCGTTAACCTGTTTGATGAATTGCGTTACCTGGATGAAGGCCAGCCGGGGCAGGACTGCTCGCAGCGCCCGCTCAATCCTGATTTTGTCTTGAACCAGCCGCGCTTCAAAGGCGCTGAAGTGCTGCTGGCGCGGCGCAACTTTGGCTGCGGTAGCTCCCGCGAGCACGCGCCTTGGGCGCTGGAAGATTTCGGTTTCAAGGTAGTGATTGCACCTAGCTTTGCGGATATCTTCTACAACAACTCGTTCAAGAACGGCATTTTGCTGATCACCTTCCCAGAAGACGTGGTCGATCGCCTGTTTGCCGAGGTAGATGCCAATGAAGGCTACCAGTTGGATGTGGACTTGGAGAACCAGCGGGTCATTACCCCGAGCGGCGAGATTTTAGAGTTTGAAGTGGATGAGTTCCGCAAGCACTGCCTGCTGGAGGGGTTGGACGATATCGGCCTGACGTTAAAAGACGAAGACGCCATTCGTGCCTTTGAGCAAAAGCATAAAGCTGCACGCCCCTGGTTGTTCCGTCAGTCTGCCTAAAGGATTTTCATTTCTCACAGTAAGTTTGATAGCGCGTTGCAACCCCATTGCAACGCGCCAAGCGGCCAACGTCGCTCTTTAACACGTTAAGGATTCAGCATGACGCATAAAGTTTTATTGCTGCCGGGTGATGGTATTGGCCCCGAGATTGCCGCACAGGCGGCACGCTTGTTGAAGGCGTGCCAGGAAGCGGGTTTGGATATTGAAGTCGAAGAAGGTCTGGTGGGCGGCTCCGCCTACGATGTTCACGGCGAGCCGCTGCCTGCGGAAACCCTCGAAAAAGCCAAAGCGGCCAGCGCTATTTTGCTCGGTGCGGTGGGTGGCCCTAAGTGGGACAAAATCGAAGACCTCTCCAAGCGTCCTGAAAAAGGCCTGCTGGGGCTACGTAAAAATTTAGGTTTGTTCGGCAACCTGCGCCCGGCAATGCTTTACCCGCAGTTGGCCAGCGCGTCCAGTCTTAAGCCTGAGCTGGTAGCAGGTTTGGATATTATGATCGTCCGCGAACTCACCGGTGGCATCTACTTCGGCCAGCCCCGGGGCATTGAAGTACGCAACGGCGAGCGGGTGGGTTTTAACACCTATATCTACTCCGAGAGCGAAATTGAGCGCATTGGCCGCGTTGCCTTTGAAATGGCCCAGAAGCGTGGCAAAAAGCTCTGCTCGGTCGATAAAGCCAACGTGCTGGAAGTCACCATTTTGTGGCGGGAAGTGATGGAGCGTTTGGCGCCGGAGTACCCAGATGTTGAACTTTCCCATATGTACGTGGATAACGCCGCCATGCAGCTGGTGCGCGCGCCCAAGCAGTTTGACGTGGTAGTTACTGGCAACATGTTTGGCGATATTCTTTCTGACGCCGCCGCGATGCTCACCGGCTCTATCGGTATGCTGCCATCTGCTTCACTAAACGAAAGCGGGCAGGGCATGTACGAGCCTTGCCACGGCAGCGCGCCGGATATCGCTGGTCAGAACGTAGCTAACCCCCTGGCGATGATGCTGTCGGTGGCCATGATGCTACGCTACTCGCTGAACGAGAATGCTATGGCAGAGCGTATTGAAGCTGCTGTAGGTAGTGTGCTGGATGACGGCCTGCGTACTGCTGATATTGCGTCAGAAGGCATGCAAACCATCGGCACCGATGCTATGGGCGATGCGGTATTAGCGGCGTTTGCTAAGCATTGAGTGAAACCGTCGGGCTACTCCGGCGATAGGTCTACGAGGGGGCGCTGTGAACCCCTCCCTGGGCGCTACATTTGCCACTGACCGCCATGGATGGCGGAAATGCCGTAATTGCATGGACGCATTTTACGGCCATGGCAAATGACCCCCTCTACGACCTATCCCCGGCGCCCTTGTGTGTTCAACCATTATCATTAACCGCTCAGTGCAGCTTCAAAATCACCGTAAAGAAGTGTGTATAATACCAAGACTCATTCTTTGCAGGAGGACTTCATATGTTGAAAGTCGGTTTCGTGGGATGGCGTGGCATGGTGGGTTCAGTGCTGATGCAGCGCATGCAGGAAGATGGTGATTTTAACGGCATTGAGCCGGTGTTTTTCACCACCTCCCAGGTTGGCCAGCCCGGCCCCGACATCGGTGTAGACGTACCTCCGCTGAAAGATGCCTTTGATATTGAAGCGCTTAAAGCGTTGGATGTTGTTGTCACCTGTCAGGGCGGTGACTACACCAAGCCGGTTTATAAAGACCTACGTAGCGCAGGCTGGAAAGGCTACTGGATTGACGCTGCCAGCACGCTGCGTATGGAAGATGAAGCGACTATCGTGCTGGATCCCGTCAATCGCAAGGTGATTGACGACCAGCTAGCTAAAGGCGCCAAAACCTTTGTGGGCGGCAACTGCACCGTAAGCCTGATGCTGATGGGCTTGGGCGGTCTGTTTGAAGCCGATATGGTCGAGTGGATGACCTCCATGACCTATCAGGCGGCTTCAGGCTCTGGCGCTAAGCATATGCGCGAGCTGCTCAACCAAATGGGCCAACTGCGCGATAGCGTGGGCGAAGAGCTCAAGGATACCTCCAGCGCGATTCTGGATATCGACCGTAAAGTAACGGCGGCCATGCGCAGCGGCGACTTCCCGACCGATAACTTTGCCGCACCGCTGGCGGGTAGTCTGCTGCCGTGGATCGATACCAAGTTAGAGAATGGCCAGAGCCGCGAAGAGTGGAAGGGCAGCGTTGAGACCAACAAGATTCTTGGCCTCGACAATAACCCGATCCCCATTGATGGCCTATGTGTGCGTATCGGCGCAATGCGCTCGCACAGCCAGGCGTTTACGATCAAGCTGAAGCACGATGTGCCACTGGATGAGATCGAAGACCGTATCGCCAAGCATAACGAGTGGGTCAAGCTGATTCCGAACGATAAAGACGCCACCATCGCTGGCCTAACGCCTGCCGCTGCCACTGGTACGCTGCAAGTGCCGGTTGGTCGTCTGCGTAAGCTGCAAATGGGCGGCGAGTATCTCTCGGCCTTTAGCGTGGGTGACCAGTTGCTGTGGGGCGCCGCAGAGCCACTGAAGCGGATGCTGAAGATTCTGCGCGAACAGTAATTCGTTGCTTGTAGTACGTCTTGTAGTCCGCTAGTCAAAAACGGGGAGCTGTTCGCAGCTTCCCGTTTTTTTATGCGACCAGCCATCACGGTAGTGGGAATAATGTCGCTATTTCGTTAAGTTATGATTAAAACGACGTAATACAATAATCTGGCATCAGTCGTTAAAAGTAAGTAGGCGATCAGGGAACATGCATGAAAAAAACACTGACATGGATGACATGGCTCTCGTTGGGCGCAGTGAGTCCTATGGCGCTGGCCATTGATTTGGGCCCGGCAAGTGTCAGTTCGTATTTGAATGCGCCGTTAGATGCCTCGATCCCGCTGCTTGAAAGCAGTGAGTACGCCCTCGATGATATTCGTGTCAGCGTTGCCGAGCCGTCAGCATTTGCCGCCGCTGGCCTTGAGTGGACGCCCTTAGCAGACCGCGTGCGCGTCCAGGTTGAAGAGCAGCAGGGGCGCCGCCAGTTGCGCTTGAGTTCAGGTCAGTCCATGGAAGAGCCTTGGTTGGAGCTGTTATTCACCCTGGAATATCCTGGTGGTCAACAGACACGGGATGTGACCCTGCTGTTTGATCCCCAGGGGTACTCTCAACAGGGATCTTCTCAACAGTATTCGCAGCAGGGTGCTTCAAACCAGAGTCAGTCGCAAACCGCTGCGCCGGTAGCGCTGAAGGCATCTACCGCGCAATCAACGACGACTGAATCGTCTGGTACCAACAACCGTGCTCCCCGTAATGCAAATAGCGCTTACGTGGGCAGAGGCGATACCCTCTGGAGCGTTGCCGAACGTATTAAGCCCGGCGAAGCCAGTGTTCAGCAGATGATGGTTGCGCTGCTGGAGGCAAACCCTGACGTCTTTCCTTCAGGCAATATAAATGACATGCGTGCAGGTCAAACGCTGCGCATACCGGATGCTGAGCGTGTTCTGGCGCGCTCCCATGGTGATGCGGATGCTGCGATCAAGGCGATGAATGAAGCCTGGCGGTCACGCCGCAATGGCTCGTTGCAGGCGGTGTCGCTACCAGAGGTTGAGCCTGCGTCTGTGGCTGATATTGCAATAGCCGCCGCTCAAACGCTGCACGCTAACGCACTCACCCACTCTAATAGGGCGCTTGCCGCTGGCGATTCGGAAGCGGTTACCGACGAGCCTGAAGCACTCTCCCGTAGGGAACTGACCGAGCAACTGCGTCTCAGCCAATCGACACTTCAGCAGGTGCTCGAAGAGCGTGAATTGATGCACGCAGAGCTTAACGAGCTGCGTGGTGAAGTTGCCTCACTAACACAGTCGTTAAGTGGCGCACTAGCTTCCCAAGAGCAGCCTGCTCAAGAGCAATCCTCTGAGCCACTTGCTGCCAGCATGGACGACACGGATAGCACAGATGTGGTTGCTTTAATCGAGCGCTACCAGTGGCCGTTGGCACTGGGTGCCATCGTACTGTTAGTTGGGCTTTTGGTATGGCTACGTAAGCGCCGTGAGGAGACCTGGGAAGATATTCCACTTGCAGAGCCAGTAGTGAAACCAGCGGTTTCGCCCCGCACAGCGCCCAAGGCGCCGCCTATGGCAGAGGCTGTCTCTGTCACTTACCCAACGCCATCCCATAAAGGTGACGTTGATGAGTCGCGCAACGACAGCGGCCGGTCGACAGCGTCTCAAAGCGAATCAGAGCCTGAGCCAGAAAGACCCAAGCCAGAACAGCCCGCGCCCGAGAAACCAGAGCCCAGTGCTGAGACTGGTGCTCCGGTCTCTAACGCCGTGCCAACAGTGGATACTGATCAGTGGCTGGTCGACAATCAAGGGCCGGAGCCGTCTCAAGAAGAGACGCTTCGCTATGAAAAAAGTCAGGCATCGGGACTGGCTGAGCAGGTGCGCCAGCGACGGATGGGCCTTACCGTCGTTCCCGTGGCGCGCGCTGAAAGCGTTTCATTGGCACCGCCGCCAAATTCCATTCGCCAACTGCTGGCTTCTCTTGAGACCGGTTTGCCTGCATCTGATCCGCTGACTGATGCTGGCGGGCAAAAAACCGATAAGCCAACTGAATTAACTAAAGATCCAGGTCATCGCTTTATCGACTACCATCCGCCGATTTTAAACAGCGCTTCAAGCAGTGAGGAGGGCCAGCGCCCTGAGACTCCCATGCAGCCCGCGGTAGAGTTCTCCAGTGAGCCGCAAGGAGCGTCGGTGTCACCGGCTAAACAGCCTCGACGGCCGATTGAAGAGGAGTGGGATATTGAAGAGGTAGCATTCAAGCCCCGGGGCCTGGATAATAGCGATCCTTCAAAATCTTCAAAATGATGTGGCTTGATGACGCTGTTCTATCACTTCGATGAGAAAATTCCGCTTACCGGCCGCCTGGCAATGGGGGTCGAATACGATGGTACCCGCTACTGCGGTTTTCAGCGCTTAAACCACGCCGCATCGGTTCAGGCATCGTTAGAAGGTGCCTTGTCCAAGGTGGCCAATGAGCCCATCCAGGTGAGTGCCAGTGGGCGCACCGATTCGGGTGTGCATGCGACGCGCCAGATCGTGCATTTTGACCCGCCAGTGGGGCGCTCCGAAAAAGCCTGGATCTTCGGCGCTAATACCCATTTGCCCCGCGACGTTGCTGTGCGCTGGGTGAAGCCAGTGGGCGATGACTTTCATTCACGCCTGTGCGCCTTGGGGCGCCGCTACCGCTACGTGCTGCTGAATCAGATAAGTCGCCCGGTACTGGAGCGGGCCAATGTGACCTGGTGCCGTGACCCCTTAGACGCTGATGCCATGCACCGAGCTGCTCAGGCGCTGGTAGGCGAGCACGATTTTTCCAGCTTCCGTGCCGCTGGCTGCCAGTCCAAAACCCCCTGGCGGCATATGCACTTTGTGGACGTGAAGCGCTATGGCCAGCTGGTGATGATCGACATTCAAGGCAACGCGTTCTTACACCACATGATTCGTAATATTGCTGGAGCGCTAGTAAGCGTCGGACGCGGTGCCCAGGATGAAGCTTATATTGGTGAACTCTTAGCGCTTAAAAACCGTCGCAAAGGCGACGTTACCGCACCCGCCTGCGGGCTGCATTTTGTTGATTCGGTTTACGATGAGCGCTTTGATCTGCCCAAAGAGCCGCTGGGGCCGCATCTGCTCTCGTTTACAGGTGAATGGACGGGAGAGCGTGAGCTGCCTGATACGCCAAGGGTAGCTTATCGACGCAAACGATCACTGCGTCATCCGACTGCTCCCCCTGAACAGGAGGCGTCATCATGAGCACTGCTCAGCTAACCCGTACCCGAATCAAGTTCTGCGGCTTTACCCGTGAGCAGGATATTGACCGCGCCGTGGCACTGGGCGTGGACGCCTTGGGTTTCGTTATGTGGCCCAAAAGTGCGCGCAGTGTGAGTGTTGAACAACTAGCGGCGCTCTCTGCCCGCGTGCCCGCATTCGTTACCCGCGTGGGGCTGTTTGTCGATCAGCCTGCTGAGCTCATTGAGCAGTGCTTGCCCTATCTTGATATGCTTCAATTTCACGGCAATGAAACACCTGGGGCGTGTCAGCAGTACTTGCTGCCGTGGATGAAAGCGCTGCGTATGCGCGATGAGATAGACCTTGCCCACGAGGCGGCGCGCTATCACCAGGCCCAGGCGCTGTTGTTGGACGCTTACCGACCAGGAACGCCGGGGGGCACGGGGGAGACCTTCGATTGGTCGAGAATCCCCGCAAATCTTGCAAAACCTGTTATCCTCGCCGGTGGGTTGAGTGCTGATAACATCGCTGACGCTGTGCGTCAGGTAGCACCTTATGCCGTGGATGTATCAGGCGGTATTGAAGCCTCCCACGGCTGTAAAGATGCTGACAAAATGGCTTCTTTCGTCAGCCAGGTGGCGTTGGCCGACACCCGTTAGCGTTCGCCGCACAAGTTTATGTGTGCCCGGTTTGTGTGTAATTTATACGTATTGCTTATGGGTATTTTATCGAGCTACGTGTTACGTCGATTCATTTTTTGTTTGCCTGTTCTGGCGATCTTGTGAGGTATCTCTGTGACCGTTTCTGAAACTGTTTCTAAAACCAAGTTCAGCGATCTGACCCGAATGCCGGATGCCCGTGGTCATTTTGGCCCTTATGGTGGTCGCTTTGTGTCAGAAACCCTGAGCTTTGCGTTGGAAGAGTTGGAGAAAACGTACTTAAGCCTGCGTGATGACCCCGACTTCCAGGCCGAGTTTGACTACGATCTTGCCCACTACGTGGGCCGCCCGTCGCCGCTCTACCACGCCAAGCGCTGGTCGGCGAGTCTTGGCGGCGCACAGATTTGGTTGAAACGGGAAGACCTGAACCATACCGGCGCCCACAAGGTGAACAACACGATTGGTCAGGCACTGCTGGCCAAAAAAACCGGCAAGCCGCGGATTATTGCTGAAACCGGGGCAGGCCAGCATGGTGTCGCTTCGGCGACCGTCGCCGCTCGTCTTGGGCTTGAGTGCGATGTCTATATGGGGGCTGAAGACGTCCAGCGGCAAAAGCTGAATGTTTATCGCATGCGCCTGTTGGGGGCGCGGGTCATTCCGGTGGAGTCCGGAACCCGCACGCTCAAGGATGCCATGAACGAAGCGCTGCGTGACTGGGTTACCAACGTTGATAACACCTTCTATATCATTGGTACCGTAGCGGGACCTCACCCTTATCCGCTGCTAGTACGCGATTTCAACGCTGTGGTGGGGCGCGAAGCGCGCCGCCAGTCGCTGGAGCAGATCGGTCGCCTGCCCGATGCGCTGATTGCCTGCGTAGGCGGTGGCTCTAACGCCCTTGGCCTTTTCTACCCGTTTGTGGAAGACGACGGCGTTGCTATGTATGGCGTTGAAGCCGGTGGCGATGGCGTTGAAACCGGCCGTCACGCGGCGCCGTTGGCATCCAATGCGCCGCGTGGCGTGCTCCACGGTAACCGCACCTACTTGATGTCAGACGAAGCTGGGCAGGTATCGGATACGCACTCCATTTCAGCTGGCCTGGATTATCCTGGCGTAGGCCCAGAGCACGCGCTCTGGAAAGACGTGGGGCGGGTCTCCTATGTGGCCGCTAATGATAAAGAAGTGCTTGAAGCGTTTCGCGAGCTGACCCATATGGAAGGTATTATGCCCGCCCTTGAGTCGGCCCATGCGCTGGCCCATGCCAAGGTATTGGCGCCTACCATGCGTCCTGACCAGCATATCGTGGTTAACCTCTCCGGGCGTGGCGACAAAGACATCATGACCGTTGCTAAGATTGATGGCATCGAATTTTAAGGTCAGCTTTTTTAAGGGCGAGCATGAACCGTATTGATCAGCGTTTTAGTGAACTTAAGCAGCAGGGACGCAAGGCCCTGATCCCTTACATCACCGCAGGTGATCCAGCACCTCAGTACACCGTGGGGTTTATGCATGCCCTGGTGGAAGCAGGCGCCGATGTGATTGAGCTAGGCGTGCCTTTTTCCGACCCCATGGCGGATGGCCCGGTCATACAAAAAGCCTGTGAGCGTGCGTTAAAGCAGGGTACACGGCTGATTGACCTTATGCAGATGGTCAAAGAGTTCCGCCAAACCGATACCACGACACCGGTTGTGTTAATGGGCTACTTAAATCCCATTGAGCGTATCGGCTACGAAAACTTTGCCGATCAAGCCGCCAGCGTGGGCGTTGACGGTGTGTTGATTGTGGATATGCCGCCTGAAGAGGCCGAAGAGATCGGGCCACTGCTGAAATCGCGCAATTTAGCCGCGATTTTTCTCGTTGCGCCTACCACTTCACATCAGCGTGCCGCTACAATATGCGCCCATGGCGAGGGCTACCTCTACTACGTTTCGCTGAAAGGCGTGACCGGTGCCGCCACCCTGAACGCAGACGATGTGGCCGAGCATTTGGCGCCGCTGCGGGGGATGACCGATTTACCGCTATGTGTTGGTTTCGGTATCCGCGACGGTGTGACGGCCGCTGAAGTAGCTAAAGTCGCCGATGGTGTGATTGTAGGTAGCGCTTTGGTTAACCGCATTGCTGAAAGTGTCGATGCGCCGGAGACCATTGCGGGCCAGTTGAAAAGTGTATTAGCAGAGATGCGTACGGCGATGGATGCCTAAGGCAAAATGCTTTATCGCCTATACTGAATAGATTCACGACACTCATCGAGCCTGGTTTTGCCGGGCGTTGACGTATAACGGAAGCCTTTTTGATATGAGCTGGTTAGACAAGATCGTACCCTCTATGGGTCGCATCCAGCGTAAAGACCGTCGCGCTAGCGTGCCCGACGGCCTCTGGCGTAAATGTCCCAAGTGCGAAGCGGTTCTCTATCTTCCTGAGCTAGAGAAACATAACAGCGTATGCCCCAAGTGCGATCATCACCTGCGCTTGACGGCACGCAAACGCTTGGACTGGTTCTTGGATAAAGCAGGACGCGAAGAGATCGCGGCGGAAATCGAACCCAATGATCGGTTGAAATTTCGCGACTCCAAAAAATACAAAGACCGCCTGACCGCGGCGCAAAAAGATACCGGCGAGAAAGATGCGCTGGTCGCAATGCGCGGTGAGTTGGATGGTCTTCCGGTGGTTGCCGTTGCCTTTGAGTTCACCTTTATGGGCGGCTCAATGGGGGCAGTGGTCGGCGAGAAATTTGTTCGCGCAGCTACCTTGGCGCTGGAAGAGAATATTCCGCTGGTGTGCTTTGCTGCTTCCGGTGGTGCGCGCATGCAGGAAGCGCTCTTCTCGTTGATGCAGATGGCTAAAACATCCGCTGCGCTTGAAAAGCTCAAGCAAGCGGGTGTGCCGTATATTTCTGTGCTCACGGATCCCGTCTTTGGCGGTGTTTCAGCCTCACTAGCTATGCTGGGTGACTTGAATATTGCCGAACCTAATGCCTTGATTGGTTTTGCTGGCCCGCGGGTTATCGAGCAAACGGTGCGTGAAACCTTGCCAGAGGGGTTCCAGCGCAGCGAGTTTCTGCTTGAGCACGGTACCGTCGACATGATCGTTCATCGTCATGAAATGCGTGCCCGGGTGGGCAGCGTGCTGCGTAAGTTAACGCACCATGAAGCAACGCCGGTGAATTCGACCAATCCTGATGATGCTGACGTTGTTGAGCCTATTGTTGAGGAGGACGCATTGGCGGAAACCTCTGACGTCACGTTTGAGAAGGTTGAAGCGCCTAAGAAGGACACCACTACCGCTAAGAGTGATGACCATTCACGCAATGCCTGACTCTCTACAGACGCCTTCTTTGCCGCTCTACTCTTTGCAACAGTGGCTCCAGCATTTGGAAACGCTGCATCCTGTAGGGATTGATATGGGCCTGGAGCGGGTTTCGCAGGTGGCGAAGCGGATGGGGCTGCTTTCAAGCCCCATTGCCCCCCGCGTTATTACGGTAGCAGGCACCAATGGCAAGGGCTCAACCCTTGCCATGATTGATAGCGTTGCCCGTGCCCATGGTTGGCATGTGGGTACCTACACTTCTCCCCATTTATTGCGCTATAACGAACGCGTTAAAATCGACGGCCAGGAAGCCGACGATCAACTGCTCGTACAAGGCTTTGAGCAAGTTGAGCGTGCGCGATTGCAGGGCGGTGAAATCAGTCTGACCTATTTTGAAGCCGGTACACTGTGCGGGCTGTGGTGCTTGGCCAATGCAAAGCTGGATCTTGCGGTGCTAGAAGTGGGGCTGGGTGGTCGCCTTGATGCGGTCAATATCGTTGATGCGGATGTGGCGATCGTCACCACTATTGCCCAGGATCACGCTAACTTTTTAGGCACTGATTTAGCCCAGATTGGGCGTGAAAAAGCCGGCATTTTTCGGGCCAATCGTCCCGCCGTGTTAGGTAGTCAAACGTTGCCCGCTAGCGTTGCTGAGCGTGCCCAGGTGCTTGCCGCGCCTACGTTTAGTCTGGGCCAGCAATTTACCCATCAGGCGACGGCTGCTCAGCCTACCCAGTGGCGCTGGCAGGGCCAGGATGCGGATGGCCTAAGCATTGTTCTTGACGAGCTCCCGAACCCTGGGCTGCCCATCGATAACGCTGCCACCGCCTTACAGTCTCTTGTGCTAGCCGGGCTTGGGTTAGAGAAATCGCGAGTGCAAGCAGCGCTGGGTTCGGTGCAGTTGGCCGGGCGGCTGCAATGGATTGGGCCTTGGTGTCTGGATGTTGGGCATAATCCCCACGCGGCTGAGTATGTCGTTCGCCATTTGCCTCCACCGCCAGCAGGAGGACGTCAATGGGGGCTTATCGGCATGTTGAATGATAAGGATATCGACGGTGTCATACAGGCGTTAGCGTCTCGCATTAGTGATTGGGTGTGCGTGTCGCTGAGCGGAGAGCGAGGTTGCCAGGCAAGCGAGTTGTCGCAACGTATTATCGCTCAGGGAGGGCGGGTGCATTTTAGTGCCGATTCGCCGCAAGCAGGCGTCGATTGGCTGGCTAAGGTGTTAACGCCCAATGATCGTGTCTTGGCTACCGGGTCGTTCTTTACAGTAGCGGCACTGCTGGCTCGGCCACTGCCAACAGGCGCTGCGTCGCTTGATGGAGACGGAAATGAAATACGGTAAAACGGAACGCATTAGCGGTATTGTGATTCTGCTCGCGCTACTGGCGATCTTTGTGCCGTGGCTAATGAGTGACCCCGCGCCTAGAGAAGAGCGTCCCCAACCGAGCTTTGTGATCGAGCAGCCGGTTGAAGTGGAGCGCCGAGATGTTCCTGCACCGGAAAGACCTTCAACCATTGGTGAACCATCGCTATCGTCGACGCCCCGCGAAGTGGGGGAGGATGGCGATATGCCTATTGACGCCGACCCGCGGCTGCCGGAAACCGATCAAATTACGGCTTCTAATCGAGCGGAATCCAGCGAGCCCGATGAGGCACCGGCAACGCCCAATAGCGATCCTATTGCTGACCTGATTGCCACCAATAGCGACAGCGCCCAAACCAGTGCTGAAAGTGCGTCACAAAGCAGCTCTTCCCAAAGCTCATCACAAGGCGCCTCTTCTAGCGCATCTAGCCCTTCCGTCAGTGCTCAGGGAGAGTGGGCGGTGCAAGTCGGCAGCTTTGGTGAGGCCTCTAATGCGCAGCGCCTAAGCGAACAGCTGTCTGGTGAAGGTTTTACGGTTTATCAGCGCGAGCGCGATAATAATATGACCACCGTCTTTGTGGGCCCGTATGCCACTTCCGAGGATGGGGAGTCCGCCATGGCCTCAATTAAAGAGCGAGCCAATGTGCAGGGCCTTCTTGTTCGGGTAAGAGACTAAACCATGGCGTTAACATGGATTGATGCGGTTTTCTTGGCCGTGCTGGCGCTATCAATGTTAGCCGGATTCGTCCGAGGATTTGTTCGCGAAGCCTTGGGTTTGGCCGCCTGGGTCGTTGCCTTAATGGTTGCCCGAGTACTTGCCGAACCGGTGGCTGAGCTGATGAGCGGGTTTATCGATAGCTTTGATGCTCGCCTAGTCCTCGCTTTTATACTGGTCATCTTTGCCGTGATTTTGCTTTGCGGCATCGTGATCCGCTTGGTGCATGCGGCGATTGAGTGGGTGGGCATGGGGCTATTGAACCGCGTGGCCGGGGCCGCTTTTGGCGTTGCCCGCGGGGCGGTTATTTTGTTAATCGCCACTGTGCTGATTACCCTCACGCCGCTGGCAGACTTACAGGCGTGGCAACAGGCCGAGCTGCGTCCCACCTTTATTCAACTGCGCGATTGGGCGGTGAGTCAGTTAGATCAGTGGGATCGCGAGCTGCCTGAAACGCCATCGTCGCTGCGCGATATTTCTCTGCCAGAACTGCGCATGCCCGGTTCGGCGGAGCGAGAAGTTATCCCGACAGGTGATTGACCTGTTAGTGAAGTTGATTCTATGAACGTTCGGGCTTGATTAGATATTGGCAAGCCATGGCATTAAGCGAGGTAACGTGAATGTGCGGTATAGTGGGCCTTCTGGGCAAGCAGGCGGTAAATCAGGGAATCTACGATGCCCTGACCGTACTTCAGCATCGTGGCCAGGACGCTGCCGGCATGATGACATGGAGCGAGGGACGCTTCCTACTGCGCAAGAGTAACGGCTTGGTACGTGATGTATTTCACACCCGCCATATGGCCCGCCTAAAAGGTAATCTAGGCATTGGTCACGTGCGTTACCCGACGGCAGGCTCTTCCAGTGAAGCCGAGTCACAGCCGTTCTATGTTAACTCTCCTTACGGTATTGCGCTGGCGCATAACGGCAACCTGACCAACTCAGAGCAGTTGAAGCAGGAGCTGTTCTCTACCGATCTGCGTCATATCAATACAAGCTCCGATTCGGAAGTGCTGCTCAACGTCTTTGCTCACGAGCTGGGCAAGCAAGGTTTGCACCTGGAAGCGGAAGATATCTTTGACGCCGTGCGCCGCGTTCACCGCCGCTGCAAGGGTGGTTATGCCGCTGTCGCGATTATTAATGGCTTCGGTATGGTGGCCTTCCGCGACCCCTTCGGTATTCGCCCCGTGGTGTTTGGTACCCGCGAAGAGGAGAACGGGCAGGCGGTGATGATCGCCTCCGAGTCCGTTGCCTTGGACGTGGGAGGTTTTGAGCTTGAGCGCGACCTTTCACCTGGCGAAGCCATCTTTGTCGATATTGAAGGCAATATTCATACTCAGGTATGTGCTGATCGCCCTGAGCTGCGTTCGTGCATTTTTGAGCACGTTTACCTGGCTCGCCCTGATTCCTTGCTTGACGGTGCTTACGTTTACGGCACCCGGATGCAGATGGGCCGCAAACTAGGCGACCGCATTCTTAACGAGTGGCCGGATCACGACATCGACGTGGTCATCCCGATCCCTGATACGTCACGCACCTCCGCCCTTGAAATGGCGCAGCACTTGGGTGTGACCTACCGCGAAGGGTTCATGAAGAACCGCTATATTGGGCGTACCTTTATTATGCCGGGGCAAACCCAGCGTAAAAAGTCGGTACGCCAAAAGCTCAATGCCATTGATGTTGAGTTTAAGGGCAAGAACGTCCTGCTAGTGGACGACTCCATTGTACGCGGCACCACCTGTAAGCAGATTATTCAAATGGCCCGTGATGCCGGTGCACGCAAGGTCTATTTTGCCTCGGCGGCGCCCCCGGTTCGCTTCCCGAATGTGTATGGCATTGATATGCCGGCGGCGTCTGAACTGATAGCTCATGGCCGTAGCGAAGAGGAAGTGGGGGATTTGATTGGAGCAGACCGCATCTTCTATCAAAATCTGGACGATCTAAAAGCGGCTTGCCGCGAAGTCAATCCCGAGATGGAAGAGTTTGATTGCTCGGTGTTTGACGGCAACTACGTGACCGGCGATATCGACGACGCCTACCTGGCCGCCTTGGAAGCTAGCCGCAATGACTCTGCCAAGGATCAAAGCGCCGGTGACCACGCCCTGGTTGATATGCACAATCAGGACGACGACCTGGACGATTAGGAGAGCAGCCATATGCATGATGACAATCACCAGGAAGACAATCACCAGGATGAGTGGTCACTTGAGACGCTGGCGATCCGTGCGGGCCATCAGCGCACCTTCGAGCAGGAGCATTCGGAGCCTATATTTCCGACTTCAAGCTTTGTTTACGCAAGCGCTGCAGAAGCGGCGCGTAAATTTGGTGGGCAGGAGCCGGGCAACGTTTACTCCCGCTTTACCAATCCGACTGTACATACCTTTGAGCGACGCTTAGCGGCCCTTGAGGGCGGCGAGCGCTGTGTCGCCACCAGTTCGGGTATGTCCGCGATTCTTTCCACCGCGCTGGCGCTACTTTCAGCGGGGGACGAGATAGTGGCTTCCCGGTCGCTGTTTGGGTCTACGGTTAGCCTGTTCGATAAGTACTTAGGCAAGCTGGGTATTACCACGCGCTATGTGGAGCTTTCCAGCGTTTCAGCCTGGGAGGCGGCGATCGGCCCTAAAACGCGGCTACTGTTTGCCGAAACGCCCTCAAATCCACTATCAGAAATTGCTGATATTCCGGCCCTGGCAGCGCTGGCAAAGCGTCACAACGCGCTACTGGCGATAGATAACTGCTTTCTTACCCCGGCACTTCAGCAGCCCCTGGCGTTGGGCGCTGATTTGGTCATTCACTCGGCAACCAAGTATCTGGATGGCCAAGGCCGCGCAGTGGGGGGGGCCGTGGTAAGCAGCCATGCGCTGCTTGAAGAGGTGTTCGGCGTGGTGCGCACCTGCGGGCCTTGCCTGAGTCCTTTCAACGCGTGGATTTTTACCAAGGGCCTGGAAACCCTCTCGCTGCGTATGAATGCTCACTGTGAGAACGCCTTGACCCTAGCGCGCTGGTTGGATGCTCACCCGGCGGTGACGCAAGTGTTTTATAGTGGCCTGGAAGATCACCCCCAGCACGCCCTGGCCAAACGGCAGCAAAAGGGATTTGGCGCCGTATTGGGCTTTGAAGTGAAGGGGGGGCAGGCGGGGGCATGGCAGGTGATTGACGCAACCCGTATGCTCTCTATCACGGGTAACCTGGGTGATGTTAAAACCACCATTACCCATCCAGCGACGACAACCCATGGCCGTTTATCCGATTCGCAGAAGGAGGCGGCAGGTATTACGCCAGGCCTTATTCGCGTGGCGGTAGGCCTGGAGAGCCAGCGGGATATCCAGCGCGACCTTGCCCACGGATTGGACGTTCTGGCTGACTAACGGTGATTAGGCAAGTCGACACGGTAACGAAAAACCCACCTTTGAAGGTGGGTTTTTTCGCGCCTTTGAAACCTAATGGGTCATATGCTGTGTCAGCAAAGAACCATTACTTTTTAAGAAGCGTTGCGGTGAGGCAGATCTGACAGCGCAATCTGGTCTTCACTGCTGGAAGAGTGATTGATGTGAGAGCTCGGGGCAACAACGGTGTTGCTCTTTGCATCTCCGTTGACCAAGGGCAAATCAGCTGGTGTCAGGTACGCGTTTTCAGTGCTTGGATTCGCTGAAGAGCTAGGGTGAACAATCTGGTTAAGCTCGCCAGATCCCTGTTCGGCTAGAACAGCAGTAGAAGTCAAAGCCATGACAATCGCGGTGATAAGGGTGATTTTTTTCATGATTGGCGCTCTCTAATAGAAAATGTGTGTGCAGCTTTTGAGACCGCTGCACAATGTCTCTGAGGACATGTGCTAATAATAAGCGTGCTAATAAGATTATAAAATTGATTAAATTTGCTCAATATATTCGATTTTATAGAATATATTGTCGTTTACCTGTTCTGAAAGGCACTGTGTAAAAATCGTTAGCTGGGTATTCAATGGTTTTTACGAATGAAATATTCTGCTTTTTTCAGAGGTTATCAGTAGCTTCTAGCGGTAAGGTTCTCGGCGTGGGCCAATAGCGCAATCCACGCTCAGATTAGGGCGTTGGCGAAGCAGACGTCGCCATAGATAAAACGAGGAATAGCACAATGTGGCGGAACAGTCGCAGCGGATGGGGATTGATCAGTATTCTATTTCACTGGCTAAGCGCGCTAACTATTATCGGGCTGTTTGCGTTGGGGTGGTGGATGACCGACCTTGGCTATTATGACCCTTGGTATAATCAGGGGCCTTGGGTGCACCGCTCTATTGGCATCTTGCTTCTGTTTGCTACGCTAGCGCGTTTGGTATGGCGCTTCGTCCAGCCGACACCCCGTGCAGAGGGTAGCCGTTTAGAAACCATTGCGGCTCATCTCGGTCATATTGCTCTTTATGTGCTTGTATTAGGGGTCATGGTGAGCGGCTACTTGATCTCTACCGCCGATGGTCGTGGTATCAGTGTATTTGGTTGGTTTGAAGTGCCCGCTCTGCTATATGACCTGCCTAATCAGGCAAGTCTGGCAGGTGATATTCATTGGTACAGCGCTTTGGCGCTAATGATTCTTGCCGGTGGTCATGCGCTCGCCGCGCTCAAGCACCACTGGTTAGATAAGCACGCAACGCTGGTGCGTATGCTTAATCCAGCCTATAGCACGCGCAATGATTCAAAGTAGTAAGGTAGATTCGTTTTGCCGTCGCGAAGGTGATGTCTGCCTTTCACGGTGTTTATTAAGTAACCCCCAAGGAGTTGTTGATTATGCTAAAGAAGACTGCATTTGCCTCTGCGATTGCCGCCGCAGCGTTGGTTCCATTGAGCCAAGCACAGGCAGCTGATTACCAAATTGATACCGAAGGCCAGCACGCCTTTGTTCAGTTTAAAATTTCTCACCTGGGCTTCTCTTACATTCTGGGTAGCTTCGAAGAGTTCGATGGTCAGTTTGCTTACGATCCAGAAGATTTGGATGCTTCTTCTGCCGAAATCGAAGTGCAGGTTAATAGTCTGACCAGCAATCACGCTGAGCGCGATCGTCACATCTTAAGCGATGATTTTCTCAATGCTAGCGAGTTTCCGACGGCCACCTTTACATCAACTGGCTTTGAATCAACCGGCGATAATGAAGGTGTGCTGACAGGTGACCTAACCCTGCATGGCGAAACCCAGGAAATTGAAATGCCGGTGACGCTGATGGGTGAGGGCGATGACCCTTGGGGCAACTACCGCGCTGGCTTTGAAGGCACCACCACGCTGACCCTGGGTGATTACGGCATCGACATGAGCGATTTCCCTGAATCCATGCATGAGCTTGAGCTATACGTGACGTTTGAAGGCATTCGTCAGTAAAGCGTCGGTTTAATTAAACGCCACCACCCTGTTAGGGGTGGTGGCGTTTTTTGCGTTTAAGGTGAAAATAGGAGAGTTGACTTGGCAATGGTGATGCAGCAACGCGAGTTGGCAATAACCCTATGGCGTCAAACCTGGCCAATGGCCATCGGGGTGTTGGCGCTATTGGGTTTTCAGCTTGTTGATAGCGCCTTTATTGCCCGTTTGGGCACCGCACAGCTGGCGGCGCAGTCGTTCACCTTTCCGCTGTCATTTTTGATTATCGGCATTCAAGTGGGTATGGGTATCGCTATTGCGGCACTTATTTCCCGGGCGCTAGGCGCAGGGGAAGGTGAGCGGGCGAGGCGCTTAAGCAGTTTGGTGTTAATGGCGGGCGGTGGCGTGATCGGTCTATTGTCGATCGCCTTATGGCTATTTCATGTGCCCATTTTTCGCCTGTTGGGTGCGGACGCAGCCACGCTCTCGTATATCTACATTTACTGGGGGCCTCAGCTGTTATCTGCTTGGCTGGGGGCGCTGCTCTATTTTAGCTATAGCGTCTTTCGCGCCCACGGCGATACCCGTTTGCCGGGCAAAATGATGGTGCTGAGTAGCCTCGTTAACCTTGCGCTCGACCCTTTGCTCATCTTTGGGGTCGGCGATTGGGAGGGCTGGGGATTGCCCGGCGCTGCCTGGGCAACCGCCATCGCTTTTACAGTGGGGCTGATGGTGACAACGCGTAAATTGCTCAAGCGTCAGTGGGCATCGCAGAAGGGGTTGTGGCTAGAGGCGAAACAGTCGTGGCGCCCTTTTACAGGCATCGCCGCCCCAGCGATGGTCAGCCAACTGATGCCGCCTTTGGCGGCGATGCTGGCAATCTCAGTGGTGGCGGGGCTGGGTGAAAGTGAGGTGGCGGCCTGGGGCTTGGCGAGCCGTTTGGAAACGCTTTCGCTGATGGTCATACTGGCTATGACCATGTCGCTGCCGCCGTGGTTAGGACGCTGCTATGGCGCCGGTGATTGGGGGCAGATTCAGCAGCTTATGCGCTTGGCGGTCAAGGTCGCGCTGGTCTGGCAGCTAAGCCTGGGGGTATTGCTGGCCCTTGGGGCACCCTGGCTTTCCATGGCCTTAGCGGGTAATCCTGAGGTGCAGAGTGAGTTGACGTTGCTGATTCGCTTTCTGCTGCCCAGCTATGCTGCGCTGGGCGTCTGTATGCTCGTGGTTTCGGCAGGGAACGCCCTAGGTTGGCCGCTGCGAGCGATGCTGTTATCCAGTGCACGGCTGTTTATTTGCTATTTGCCCTGTTTATGGCTGGGCTCGCAGTTGTTCGGCTGGTGGGGTCTTGCGGGAGGCGCCGCGGTGGGTAACCTGCTGGCGGGCTTGATGGCGTGGCAGGTCATGCGGCGTATTCTCTCCCGCCCGCATCGGCAGGCGGGATTCGTTAATTAACGCAGGCGCCCAGCTTCCTGAAAGGAGAAGTAGATAAACAGCAGCGCCATGCCTAAGTAGCCCATCACGAACTCTGGGGCAGCATTGAATGACAGCTCCGGGGCATGCATTAGCCCGACGAAGGAGAAGCCCGCGGCAATGGCGGCGAAGGCGGCCGCGCGTCGGAACTGGTGATCAATTACCGACACCGTCATAGCGCCCAAAAGAATGGCCATAAACATCGCTCCCTGGCCCATCACCACAATGGCGCTGGAAATATCGGTGACGACCTCGCCCGCCCCACGGTTAAAGCGGGTCATCACATAGTTGGCGAAGTAGGGCAGCATGGCCAGCGCCACGGCAGGGTAGTAGCGTGTGTCGTTGGCTTGAAACGCGGTGGCAATCATCGACATGCCGACAAACACCAAAATCGGAGCGACCACTGAAACGGGGATGATGGCGGCCAGGGCGGCGATTAAACCGAACATGGTGGCCAGCGCGTAGACAGCGCCGTTGAGCAGGCTGTAGCCGCGGCCAGCACCCATCCATTTGGCCCCCACGGTGGCAATATAGACCGGGGTAGGAAACACGCCGCCAAACAGGGCGCCAATCATGGTGCCGGCGCCATCAACCGCTTGGCACTCGCGCACATCGTACTTATCGCCTGCCGCCTCCATCGCCTCGACGTTGTTCATCGTCTCAATGGCGTTATAGAGCGTGATCGGCAGAACGACGGTCAAGACTGCGAGCATGCTGGTGAACAGTAAACCCAGCCCTTCAAACCAGGCTAGATTGGGAAGCAGCGGGTAAAAGCCTAGGTGGGTAAAGGCATCGCTAAAGCGTTCGGTACCGGCATCGCCAATCAAATAGGCCATGGCGGTACCAATGATGATGGCAAAGAGCGAAGTGGGCAGTTTAAACGGCATGCTCACTCTGGCAACCAGACCAACAATAATGATCGCTAGCACCAGTAGGCCAATAATCGGCATTTCCAGTGTTTTGAATAGCATTTCACCGGCGATAAAGGTCAGGGCGACACCGGCAACGGCACCCAGCATGGCGGCGCGCGGCAGGTGATACTGCACCCAGCGGCCAATCACGCTGATGGCGGCTTCGATGGCGCCGCTGATAAAGCAGGCGGCGACGGCTACTTTCCAGGCCATTTCGGCATCACCGGTGAGCTGTTTGGCGGGGAGCAGTACGCCGAATAGAAACACAAACATCACCGGGGGTGAGATGCCGTAAGAGAGCGCCGTTACATCGGCACGATTCTCCTTGCGGGCCAGTCTTGCCGCGCTCCACGCATAGTAGAAATTACCCACCATTACCGCTACCGCAGCACCTGGCAGCACCTGCCCATAGACAATGGAGGAGGGGAATCCCATGCCCAACATGGTGATGGCAATAATGACAAAGTTGGCAATGTTGTTTTGGAACAGGGCGAAGAACGCGTCAGTATCTTCTTTTTTATACCAAGGGTAGTGGGTGCTGGCAGCCGCCATGATAGGCCTCTTGATTATGGTGTGTTGTATACAAGGCAACGCTGAGTGTGCCGAAGAGTTGACTGATCGGTCAAGCGCCCGGTACGCAAAAACGTTCAGCATACAAAAACGCCCAGGAATACCTGGGCGTTTGTAGTGCGGTAGTACTTGTTAAGTACTGGGATGCTACCTAGTCGTTGACAGCGGCGATCGCTTTGGCCAAGTAGGGCAGGTTCTCCTGGGAGAAGCCTGCTACGTTGGCGCGGCCTGAGCGCACCATGTAGATGCCAAACTCATCGCGTAGACGATCCACCTGTTCAGGCGTTAAGCCGGTGTAGGAGAACATGCCCCGCTGCTCTGCCACGCAGGCGTATTTTTCATCCAGCCCGTAAGGCTTCAGGGCTTCTACGAAGTCGCGACGCAGGGTGTTAATACGGTCGCGCATTTCGGTGAGCTCTTCGCGCCATAGCGCAGTCAGCTCTGGGTCATGAAGAATCTCGCTGACGATAGCGCCACCGTGAGCAGGCGGATTTGAGTAGTTTTCCCGGGCCACGATCGCGGCCTGTGAGCGAATGTTGTCCATCTGCTCGCTGTCTTTTGCCACCATGATCAAACAACCGGTACGCTCGCAATAAATACCGAAGTTCTTCGAGCAAGAGCTGGTGATGATCGCTTCGTCGAGGTTTTCTGCCAGCAGGCGAACGCCGTAAGCGTCCTCGTCCAGCCCTTCGCCAAAGCCCTGATAGGCAAAGTCGATCAACGGCAGCAGCTTACGTTCACGGACGATCTCTAGCACTTCCTGCCACTGGGCGTGGGAAAGATCAAACCCGGTCGGGTTGTGGCAGCAGGCGTGGAGTACCACCACATCGCCTTCTGGAATGCTTTTCAGCGCTGTGCGCATACCGTCAAAGTCGAGACGGTTGTCGGGGTCTACATAGGGGTATTTATGCAGTGCAATACCCGCCGCGGTAAAAATACCGTGGTGGTTGGGCCAGGTTGGGTCGCTTACCCAGATACCTTTGCCCGGCAGCTGTGAAGCGATGAAGTCAGCTGCTAAACGCAGGGCGCCGGTGCCGCCAGGCGACTGGGTAGCGCTGGCACGGTTGGCTTTCAGTACCGGTGACTCAGCGCCAAACACCATGGGAAGGACTACTTCCCCATAGCTGGGGGCACCGTGAGAACCGATATAGGTTTTCGTCGTTTCATTCTTGAGCAGGCGAGCTTCTGCTTCCTTAACGGCGCGCATTACCGGCGTATTGCCTTGGGTATCGCGGTAAACACCAACACCTAGATCCACTTTTTGCGGATTGGTATCTTTTTTGAAAGCTTCGATCAGCCCGAGAATGGCGTCTCCTGGGACTCGCTCAATATGCTCAAACATTTATTCGGCTACCTCGTCGGTTCTGGCGGCAAGAATGAAGTCATTAAGATGCAGGCCTTTAATAGCATGAGACCACCACGTGACGGTGGCTTTGCCCCACTCAGTCACGATAACGGGGTGATGGCCAGCCTGCTCGGCAATCTCGCCAACGCTTTGGGTAAACGCCAACGCGCTGGCAAAGTCACGGAATTTAAAACTTCGTGACAGCTTCATGATGCCATCGTGCTCGACAATCTGCCACTGGCTGAGGCTTTTTAGCCGCTCTTGGGCTTCATCTTTGCTTAGCGGCTGAGCATCTTTGCTACACGGCTCACAAATGGCGTCGGCTAGCCTTGTCATTGTTTGGCTCCTGCAATGGGGGATTTCCTATCAGCGTATATGGCAAACGCAGTCGCGACCAACGTCTTTGGCGCTATACAGCGCCTGGTCGGCCCGCTCGATCAGGCTCGTTAGGGGTTCGCCGCAGCGATATTCGGCCACTCCAATACTTAGCGTCACCTGGCCTGGCCCCATGCCGAAGTCGTGCACACTGATGGCCTGGCGCAAGCGGTCGGCAAGTGCATGGCATTGCTGCAGCGGCGTGAGCGGCAGCACTACCATGAACTCTTCTCCTCCCAGCCGAGCCACCATATCTTCACAGCGCAGTAGCGACTGGGTGTGGGTCGCTAACTGTTTAAGCACGTCATCCCCATGTAGGTGGCCCCAGCGGTCGTTAAGACGTTTAAAGTGATCAATATCGATCATCATGATGGAGAGCGGTGTACCGTGGCGGGTACTAAGCGAAGCAACATGGGTCAAGTGCATCATCAGTTTGCGCCGATTGGGCAGTTGCGTCAGGGGGTCGGTATCGCATAACTTGCGAAGCCGCTGCTCTTCGCCGACTTGGTCGCTGATGTCCATCATTATGCCGTTCCACTGCACGCCATCGTCAACGGGCGTGGGTTTGGCGCTTACCGCAATCCAGTGAGGTTTTTCTTTTGGAAACGGAAGCCGAAAGCGTGTGGTGAGAGGCAGCATCCAGCGCGCTGAGCGCTCTATCGCGGACATTATTTTGGGGTGGTCGTTGCCGGTCAGTTGCTCAACCAGCTGGCCCGCATTTTCGGCAAGCAGCTCCCGGTCAATATGTTTGAGAGCCACGCCACCGCCCTCTAAATAGGGAAACCGCATATGACCATTGCGCGCACGGTGAAACTGAAAGATAACGCCGGGTATGTGGGGTACAAGGTGGTCTGCACTGACTTGCTCGGGTGCGTCTATATCATTCACGGGCATGCGTGAATCTCCAAACATGTGCCAATTTAAATTCGATCGTGAAGATTAGCCCTAAATACGTAATCAGGATGTAAGCCATTGCAGACAAAATGAGCATTATCTATATTTTTTTAGAATATAGATATTCTTTTTTTATATACATTCGATTGTCTTCTAAGCAATAGACAAGGCGTTATTGGTATTTAGTGGTAAAATTAATTACTTTTTTGCATATTAAAAATCTTTTTTATTCCTGAGGTGAATTCTTGGAAGCAGGACGAGAGCAAACGTCTCAGCCATACGGCTTGGTAAGTCTAGTGGGCGCGGGCCCTGGCGATCCGGAGTTGTTAACGCTAAAAGCGTATAAACGCCTTCAGTCCGCTGAAGTGGTGCTTTACGACCGCTTGGTTAGCGATGAAATTATCGCCTTTATACCCAGCGAGGCGCAGCGATTTTATGTGGGTAAGGCACGCTCGCTGCACAGCGTCCCCCAAGAGGGCATTAATCAAGCGCTTGTGAAGTGGGCCCAGCAGGGTAAGCGCGTCGTGCGCTTGAAAGGCGGTGATCCGTTCATTTTTGGCCGTGGTGGAGAAGAGCTTGAGGCGTTGGTGGCGGCGCAAGTGAGCGTGGAAGTGATTCCAGGGGTGACAGCAGCCTCAGGTTGCGCCGCGTATGCAGGGATTCCCTTAACGCATCGCGATCACGCCCAGTCGGTGCGTTTTGTCACCGGGCATTTACAGCAAGGGGAGTGTGAGCTTGACTGGGATGCGCTAGCGCGGCCTGGGCAAACCTTAGTGTTTTATATGGGGCTAGGCAGCGTTAGGGTAATCAGCCAAGCGCTGATTGAGCACGGTTTGGCGCCCGAAACACCGTTGGCGCTCATCGAGCAGGGAACCACCCGCCAACAGCTTACCCACGTTGGTACGTTATTGGCGCTACCTGATGCT
The DNA here is from genome assembly GCF_002211105.1 of Halomonas campaniensis. GTDB lineage: Bacteria > Pseudomonadota > Gammaproteobacteria > Pseudomonadales > Halomonadaceae > Vreelandella > Vreelandella campaniensis_A. The sequence continues at coordinate 224,639 of NZ_JPUA01000026.1, forward strand.
TTCTTGGCGGGTCATATTAAACCGCCTACGCTAATGATAGTGGGCAGCGTGGTATCCCTGCATACCACACTGGCTTGGTTTGATGCGCATAATGGAGAAGCTTCAGGCTTCCATGAGGGAAAGCATCCACCTTCAGGCTAAGCGGTGGGTATGTCTGTTCGAGTGGTAACACTTCTGAAACATTTGTACACGATTTTGCAAACAGACTGGCTAGATGCAGAGAGCTGTGTATGCTGAAGGGAGAGATCATCCACGGTTAGCGCATTATTTACGTACTTGATTATCGTTAGCTTGGACAAACGTTAGCCTAGACCATAGAGGAACGCATAATGTCGGAAGCAAACCACTCGGATCACCAGTCACCAGCCCACAAGCCAGAGCCGGCTAAAAAGTCGGATATGAAAACCTTATTTCAGGATAACCGGGTAAAAGCCATTGCCGGTATCGCCGCCATTGCGGTTATTTGGGCGATTATGGCCCAGTCCAATGCAGGCTCCCGCCAGGATCGCGTTGATAGTCTTGAAGAGCAGCTCGCCAGCGCTGAGCAAGAGAACAGCCAAATGAGCCAGCGTATTAACGAAATCGAGGAAGCTGAAAGCAATTTAGCTGCCCTTCAGGAGGAGATGGCATCCCTGGAAGCGCAGCAGCAAGAAGCGAGTTCGTCGCTTGAAAGTGCTCAAGGTAACGTCAGTGATGTAGAGTCGCGTTTAGAAGAGCTTGAGTCTGAGCGAGCTGCGCTGGAAGAAGAAGTTGCCTCGCTTAATGACCAAGTAGAGAGCGCTGAGAGCGAAATGACCGCGTTGCGCGAAGAGCGTGACGAAATAACCAGTACTCGGGATGAGGCGGAGAGCGCCCTCCAGCAAGTAGAGGAGGCGCGTTCTAGCGCTGAAGAAGCTCGCCAGGAAGCTGAGGCTGCCCGTCAGGAAGCTGAGCAGCAGCGCCAAGACGCGGTTGAAGAGCTGGGTGCTACTCAAGAAGAGTTATCTTCGCTTGAAGAACAGATTAGCCAAGCCAACGAACAGCTAAGCAGCTTGGAAGAAGAAATTTCGGCTGCTCAAAGCGAGCTTGATGAGCTAAAAAATGAGCGTGATTCACTCACTAGCGAGCGCGATGAGCTGCAAAATGATGTTGATTCGCTAACGGCGCTACGCGAAGAGGAAGAGCAGAGTCTGAGTCAGGTGCGCGGTGAGCTGGATGACGTAATGGTCGCTCTGGATATGGGGCGCGAAGAAGTGGCCAGCGTCGAGAGTGATATCGAGCAGCGTGAAAATCAACTGGAGCGTTTGGAGAGCCAGTTAAGCGAATGGCGCGATGAACTGTCGACTCTCGATAGCCGTTTGGCCGATGCGGAACAGTCCGCAAGTGAGGCTACCTCATCCGCACAGGGCAGTTCTTCACAGAACGGCGGTTCTGAAAACTCTTCAACAACAGAGGAGAGTTCAACAGAGAAGAGTTCGTCAGATCAAGACGCTTCAAATGAGAGCTCTTCAAATGAGAGCGCCAATGATAGCGATGGTGGTAGTGAAGAGTCTCAGCAAAACGCTGGATAATAAGAGGCTAGAAAGTAGGGCGGTTAGGGGCCTTTCGCGCCAGTAACCTAAGGGCGGATGTCGGAGAACCGGCATCCGCCCTCTTGTTGTAGGTTTATGATTGGGACTGTGAAGCGTATCATTCACTCAACGTTAATTTCAGAAAGTAAAAGCCTAAACGAGGAGTGCCATTGAATGGATGGGGTTAAGCATATTATTGCAGTGGCATCGGGTAAGGGGGGCGTGGGAAAATCCACCGTCACCGTGAACCTGGCATTAGCGCTCTCAGCACAGGGCTATCGAGTAGGCGTCCTGGATGCGGATATCTATGGGCCCAGTCAGGCACAGATGCTTGGTGTTAAAGAGGGCACGCGCCCCCAGGCGGCCAGTAATGACCGGTTCCTGCCGCTCCAGGCCCATGGCATTCAGGCCATGTCGATGGCGTTTATGGTCAATACCCGCGAGCCGATGGTGTGGCGCGGGCCAATGGTGGTGGGCGCCTTCCAGCAGATGCTGACGCAAACCCAGTGGGACAATCTCGATTTTCTGTTGATCGACATGCCCCCAGGTACCGGTGATATCCAACTGACCCTGGCCCAGAAAGTACCGGTCGCTGGCGCGGTGATTGTGACCACCCCACAGGACATTGCGCTGTTAGATGCCCGTAAAGGGATCGAAATGTTCCGTAAGGTTAATGTGCCGGTGCTTGGCGTGGTGGAGAATATGAGCCTCTACCACTGCGAAAATTGCGGTCATGAGGCGGCTATTTTTGGCACCGGCGGTGGCGACAGCATTGCCGAAGAGTACGATACCCAAGTGCTTGGACGACTGCCGCTGACGCTCTCCATCCGAGAGTTAACGGATTCGGGACGCCCAAGCGTAGTGTCTGAACCTGAAGGCTCGGTGAGCCAAACCTTTGCGGCTATTGCCAAAAAAGTCGCTGAGGCGGTGAGCGTTAACCAAGGCGACGGCCCAACTATTTCCTTTAGTGAGTGATAACGAAATAAATGAGTATCAAATCTGATAATTGGATTCGTCGCATGGCCAAAAGCGACGCGATGATCGAGCCGTTTGAAGCCGAGCAAGTGCGCTATGTGAATGACCAGCGGGTGATCTCCTACGGCACGTCTAGCTATGGCTATGACGTGCGCTGCTCAGATGAATTCAAAGTCTTCACTAATATTCACTCAGCGATCGTTGATCCCAAGGCGTTCGACGCAAAAAGCTTTGTCGATATTAAAGGCGACGTGTGCATTATTCCGCCCAACTCATTCGCGCTGGCGCGCACGGTGGAGTACTTCCGTATTCCCCGTAACGTGCTCACGATTTGCCTGGGTAAATCCACCTATGCGCGCTGTGGCATTATTGTTAACGTGACGCCGCTGGAGCCCGAATGGGAAGGCCACGTTACCTTGGAATTCTCTAACACCACCAATCTGCCAGCGAAAATCTATGCCCATGAGGGCGTCGCGCAGATGCTGTTCTTAGAGTCTGATGAAGTGTGCGAAACGTCGTATAAAGACCGCGGCGGCAAGTATATGGGTCAGCGTGGTGTGACCTTGCCGCGTACCTAGTTTACGCAATGCACTGCTACGAGAAAGCGCCTTAAGGCAAAACCGTAAGGCGCTTTTTAATGCTTATGGTGATGATACCAGTCTAGCCCTGAGACTCTTCGTCGAGCTTTTCATCAAGGTCTTCATCAAGCTCTTCCGCTGCGTCGGCGTGGGAGAGCCGCATGCCGTGTTCCGGCAGTAGATGGCCATCCATCTTGGCACCTTCGGCGCTGAACTGCAGCCGACCTTCCAAAAACCACTGCACCGCGATCGGATAGATCAGATGTTCCCGGGCGCGAACCTTCTCTTGCAGCGTTTCAGCGGTGTCGTCACTGGTCACTAGCAGTTCCGCTTGCAGTACCACTGGGCCACCGTCCAGCTCTTCGGTCACAAAGTGAACGCTACAACCATGGCTGGCAGCCCCATCTGTCAGCGCACGGGCGTGAGTGTTGAGCCCTTGATAAGCTGGCAGTAGCGAAGGGTGGATATTCAGCATTCGGCCCAGGAAGCGCTGCACAAAGCGAGGCGTCAAAATGCGCATAAAGCCTGCCAGTACAATCAGATCCGGCTCGTGGCGCTCAATGACTTTGATCAAGGCGCCATCGTAGGCTTCGCGACTATCGTATTCCCGGTGGGGTAGCGCAACCGCTTCAATGCCTGCTTCGTGGGCGCGTTTCAAACCATAAGCGTCAGCGATATTAGAGATGACCGCGACAATCTCACCACCACCTAAACGGTCGTGGGACTGAGCATCAATCAGCGCCTGCAGATTGCTGCCACTGCCTGAGATAAGTACCACAATGCGGCGCGCACCGAGGGGCTCCGGCGTGACGTCTTTAATGGTATCGCTCTGGTAGTCCGTATTGGTCATGCCGAGAGGTTCTCCAGAATAACGGCGTCCCCTTGGCGCGCAACGATCTGGCCCAGACGATAAACGGACTCGCCCTCGGCTTGCAGATGAGCCACTGCTTGCTCTGCGTGATGCTGCGGCACCACAACAACCATGCCAATACCGCAATTGAGCACGCGGTGCATTTCGGTTTCATTCACGTTGCCGTTGGCCTGCAGCCAATCAAACACGGCTGGGCGTTGCCAACTGGCAATATCAATATGCGCCGCGAGGTTGTCGGGCAGCACGCGGGGAATGTTTTCCAACAAGCCGCCGCCGGTGATGTGCGATAATGCGTGCACGGCAATCTCGCTGCTGCGCATTAAGGAGAGCAGCGATTTAACATAGATGCGCGTAGGTGCCATCAGCGCATCGCCGAGGGTTTTACCGTCGATGTCGGTCTCTAACGACGCGTTGCTGACCTCGAGTATTTTACGAATCAGCGAGTAACCGTTTGAGTGCGGCCCGGAGGAAGCAAGCCCCAAGATAACATCGCCTTCGGCCACTTTGCTGCCATCTAAAATGTCCGCTTTCTCGACCACACCTACGCAAAAACCCGCTAAATCGTAGTCGCTGCCTTCGTACATGCCCGGCATTTCGGCGGTTTCTCCGCCTACCAGGGCACAGCCAGCCAGTTCGCAACCAGCGCCAATGCCGGTAACAACGTCAGCAGCAATATCCACATCAAGCTTACCCGTGGCATAGTAGTCAAGAAACAGTAGCGGCTCCGCGCCGGCCACGATGAGGTCATTGACACACATGGCGACCAAATCAATGCCAATGGTGTCGTGCTTGCCAAGATCCATTGCCAGACGCAGCTTGGTGCCGACGCCATCGGTACCCGAGACAAGCACGGGCTGCCGATAGCCTGCGGGGATCTCGCATAGTGCGCCGAAACCGCCAAGTCCGCCCATGACTTCCGGGCGCGTAGTGCGTTTGGCAACGTGTTTAATGCGGTCAACTAAGGCGTTACCGGCATCAATATCGACGCCTGCGTCCTTGTAGCTGAGGGAAGGAGTAGCCGAAGAAGAGGGGGTCTCGGTCATGACAGATCCTGTGAAGCAAATAGCGGTGCTGGTAGTGCTGGCGACTTGGCCAGTGCTAGACGATAACTGGAGCGGATTGTAACACTCAGCGGCGCAGGTCGCACCGCTGTCGCGCACGATGAAAAGCATACGAGCGACTTTCGCTCATTTGCGGCATAGTAGTGGCGTGGTAAAAACAGTAGCAACGAGTGAAAGGATAAGTGAACGGATAGTAGCAACGAGTGAGCGTTAGGTGTAATCAGTAAAATGTGTCGCGATAAGTGCAATAGTAACGATAAGTGCAAATAAGCGGATTAAATTCACGTTTGAGAGGGATCTATGCGGAATTCTTGGTGGGGTGTCCTATTTTTGGTGGTAATAGGCGGGTTAATTTATTTGTTAGACGCGGTTCTGATGCCTTTTATTGCTGGGATGATTCTCGCTTACTTAGCTGATCCGCTGGCTAACCGTTTTCAGCGCTGGGGCATGAACCGACCCTTCGCGGTAAGCAGCGTGTTTTTAGTACTGCTGGTCGTCCTCGTGGCGAGCCTGTTGATCTTGATACCGCTGCTTGTTCAACAACTTAAACAGCTGGGCGAAGCTATCCCGGGTATCTTCAATTGGGTAGAAAACAGACTCGCACCACAGGTGCAAGAGTGGACCGGTTATGACTTAACCGCGGAATTGACCAATGCTCGGGAGACGCTGGTCGAAAACTGGCGCGATGCGGGCGGCTACTTAGCCCAGGTGTTAGGACAAATTGGCCGCTCAGGTATGGCGTTTGCGTCATGGATTACCTACGTGGCGCTGATTCCTGTGGTTACTTTCTATCTGCTGTTGGACTGGAATCGCTTACTGGCCAATATTGCCAATCTCGTGCCTCGCCAGTGGGCGGATGATACTTTCCGGTTGGCGCGCCGTTGCGATGAAGTACTGTCTTCGTTTTTACGTGGCCAATTGCTGGTGATGCTCTGTTTGGGGATTATTTATGCGGTGGGCTTAACGTTGATGGGGCTTAATTTTGGCCTGCTGATCGGCTTTGTCTCCGGGTTGGTCAGTATTGTACCGTTCTTGGGCTTTATTGTTGGCTTGGTGATTGCCCTGGTTGTTGCCCTATTCCAATACGCTACCTGGTGGGCGGTGCTGGGCGTCATCATCGTGTTCAGTATTGGCCAAATGGCTGAGAGCGTAGTTCTGCAGCCTAAGCTATTGGGGGATAAAATTGGCCTGCACCCGGTCGCGGTTATATTCGCCGTGCTGGCCGGTGGTAACCTGTTTGGCCTAACCGGCGTGTTGTTGGCGCTACCTGTTGCTGCGGTAATCCTGGTGCTGCTGAAAGAAGTGAAAGTTCGTTATCAGCATAGCGAACTGTACGATGAAAATAATACCGAAAAGCATGCCCCAATCATTGAGGTGAGTTCTGCTGAGTTTGGGCGTGATGCCCCTAGTCGTGATGGAAATAGCCGTAAAGATCAAGGGGAGTCGTCATGAGCCGAATACCGGCACAGCTTCCTTTGGGGATTGGCCTGCGCGATGACGCAACCTTTGATAACTACTATGTGGCGCGTTCGAACACGCCGCTGGTTGAGCACCTTACCCAGCAGCTTACCCCTGAGGGTGAGCAGTTTCTCTATCTGTGGGGGGCGCCTGGGGTAGGGCGTAGCCATCTGCTTCAGGCGGCGTGTCATGCGGCGTCTGACGCAGATAAGCGAGCGCTTTACTTGCCGCTGTATGATTTGGGCCACTTTCCGCCGTTAATGCTGGAAGACATCGAACGCCTGGATCTGGTCGCCATTGATGACCTGGAGTGCGTGATTGGCCGTAAGCGCTGGGAAGAGGCGCTGTTTCACGCTTTTAACCGGCTAAGAGATGCGGGCAAGAAATTGGTGATTGCAGCCAGTGCCTCCCCACGACAGCTCAACGTGGTGCTACCGGATTTGGCTTCCCGCCTGACCTGGGGGGTAACGTTTCATGTTCACCCCTTGGAAGATGATGACGAGCGTTTAGCAGCGCTAAAGCTGCGCGCCAGTGTAAGAGGGATGCAACTGCCTGATGACGTTGGGCGCTATATTTTGCATCGTGGGCCGCGAGAATTAGGTGAGCTGTGCCGCGCGGTGGAAACCCTGGATAAGGCATCGTTATCAGCTAAGCGTAAATTGACGATTCCGTTTGTGAAATCCGCCCTCGGTTGGTGAATCTGCGGATCTAAAATGCTATGGGCAACGACTAAAACGCCCCTGTCAGCGAGAGCCGGCAGGGGCGTTTTATGAAACATTTTTATTCGCTTAGTGCTTCAATAAGCGATTAAGCAGTTTTGCTCAACTTGCTGGCAGCGGTTTGCGCCTGCTTAACGTTGTCTTCGGTAATTTTCTGGCTTTTCTGGATAAAGTCCTGCTGCAGAGAGACGACTTTATCGGTATCGCCCTTAACGCGCTCAGCCAGCTCTTTAACCACTTTTTGCTGACCTTCCATATAGCTGCGCAAGCCTTCTGCGTCTTTTACGTCCATCATTTGACGCATTTGCGCGATGCCGGTATCAACATAGGCTTTGCTGGCATCCATCTGAGCGTTGATCATTTTTTCGCTGTAATCGATGCTCAACGCCATGTAGGCGCGTACTGGGGCCATAAACATGTTGTCAAACTGCTGAGTCATTTCGTTAGTATTTAATGTACGCATCGTCATACCCTCCTGGGTTTGGTCTTGCACAAGCAGCTATCCAGAGGTTGGCGCTGCCGATTGAATGAGTAGCTTTTTAAGCTATCTTGCGTTGCAGCATAGCAACTGTTTTTGTGCAGTGCAACATTTGGTTTTTGGCATCTACTAACCGCGGGGCAAGCGTATGTTTACCCGCATGCTCTAACCAGCTAGCTTGAAGGTAGAGAGCATGGCTTTAGCCAGCGAACGATAGACCGGTTATGCGCTCAGATAGGCATCACTGTTAATTTCACTGTTGGGAGTAAGAGCAATGGCAACACGGATAGAACGCGATAGCATGGGCGAATTGGAAGTGCCCTCTGAAGCCCTATATGGCGCCCAAACTCAGCGGGCCATCAATAATTTCCCTGTCTCTCATTCGCCTATGCCGTCAGCCTTTATCCATGCAGTCGCGCGTATCAAGCTAGCGGCAGCCCGAGCTAATCAAACCCTGGGAGGGCTTGACAGTGCGCGTGGGGAGGCGATTCAAAAAGCGGCTCGCGAGGTGTTAACAGGTAAGCATGATCAACACTTTCCCATCGATGTGTTTCAAACCGGTTCAGGCACCTCGACCAATATGAACGTCAATGAAGTGTTGGCGACCCTGGCAAGCCGGGAAGGTGTCGAGGTGACGCCGAACGATCACGTCAATATGGGGCAGTCCAGCAATGACGTGATTCCCACGGCCATCCATCTGTCGGCTGCTATCGCCGTGCATGAATCGCTGCGTCCCGCCCTCGTTCACCTGCGCAGCACTATCGACCAGCGCGCCAGTGAGCTAAGCCATGTGGTAAAAACCGGCCGTACCCATCTCATGGATGCCATGCCGCTGCGTATGGATCAAGAGCTGGGCGCATGGTCGAGCCAGTTAGGTCAGGCCATTGAGCGCATTGATAGCGCCATGAAACGGCTGTGCCGATTAGCTCAAGGCGGAACCGCCGTGGGCACCGGCATTAATGCTCCTATCGGCTTTGCTGAACAGGTCGCCCAAGAGCTGAGCGAACAGACGGGGTTGATGTTCACTCCTAATGACAGCTTCTTTGCCAGCCTCTCTTCCCAGGATGCCGCGGTAGAGCTTTCCGGCCAGTTGAAAGGCTTGGCCTGCGTGATTATGAAAATTGCCAACGATTTGCGCTGGATGAATTCAGGCCCGCTGGCGGGGTTGGGTGAGATCGAGCTGGAGGCGTTACAGCCCGGCAGTTCAATCATGCCGGGGAAGGTGAACCCCGTGATTCCTGAGTCAGCCGCCCAGGCTGCCGCGCAGGTCATTGGTCTGGATAGTGCGATTACCGTCGCAGGGCAGAGCGGTAACTTCCAGCTAAATGTGATGTTGCCGCTGGTGGCTTCCAATTTGCTTACGTCAATCAGCTTGATGAGTAATACCGCACGGCTGCTGGCTGATCGTGCGATTGCCACTTTCAAGGTGCGTGAAGATAACCTGAAAGGGCCATTGGCCAGAAATCCGATCTTGGTGACGGCGTTAAATGGCGCTATTGGCTACAACGCCGCCGCGGCAATTGCCAAAGAGGCTTACCAGGCGGGGCGGCCAATTATTGATGTGGCCGAGGAGAAAACGAATCTTGACCGGGAGACGCTTGAGCGACTGCTGGATCCCGCCGCGTTAACTCAGGGAGGTATCCCTGAGTAACACCCTTAAGCAGCGTTAAGGTTGGCTTGTGGTTCAGGTTTCTTGCCGCTCGGTTTTGCCTTCCTGAATTGTTTCGCTGGCTTCACTGCGCTCCTCCGCATCCGCTTCGGGCGTTTCATGCTCGTCTTGGCGCGAGGGGCGGTAGCAAAAGGTGGCCAGTATCGGAAAGTGGTCGGAGCCAAAGTAGTTCAGTCGCTGCATACCAACCAAGGTGAAGTGCTCGGTCACGAAGATATGATCCAGGGGCCAGCGCAACATGGGATATTTGGCGTGGAAGGTGCTGAATAAACCCCGTCCACGGCGTGGGTCGAGCATGCCGCCCACGCGGCAAAAAAGCCGAGTAGTGCGTGACCAGGCCACATCGTTCAGATCCCCGGCGACCAGGGTTGCCCGGGGATCTTTGTGGATCTGTTTGCCCACTAACAGCAGCTCAGCATCCCGCCATAAAGATTTTTCGCTCTCACTGGGGGCCGGTGGCCGTGGGTGGAGTGCGTAAAAACGAATGCTATCGCCGTTAGCAAGCGTTACTCGGGTATGAATAGACGGAATGTCGTCCTGTATTAGCCACTTAACGGAAGTATCGGTAAGTTCCAGGTGCGAGTAGAGGTGCATGCCGTAAAGGTTGTCGAGCGGGATCTTGACGCTGTGTGGCCACTGCTCTGCGAGGGCAGGATCCAACTGATCCTGCCACCACTGGTCTGACTCCAGGGTCAGTACAATATCCGGCTGGTGCTGTTTGATCATATCGATCAGCGCCTGAGCCTGCCGATTAGGGGTCAGCACGTTGGCGATCAGCAGCGTTATCCGTTTATCTGAATCGTTGCTTTCCGCCGTTTTAACCTGAACCGGCCAGAGTGGCGTCCAGGGCAGAATGTAGTAGAGCTGGAACAGTAAAGTGATGCCCGAGGCGAATAGAGCTACCCATAGCCAGGGGCCGGGCTCAACGAAGATAACGGCTAATAGCCAAGTGATTAAAGCCAGGAAAGCAATCTGCAGGCGTGGAAATTCAAAACTGCGAATCCACCACCAATGTAAATGTATGCGTGCTATCAGCGTCGCTAATAACAGCACAATCGCTATGCTTCCTAGCAAAATACCCAGCATGGTTTATCTCCCTGTAGATAACGCCCAGCGCATTGAAGCACTAAGCCTAGCGTTAGAAGGCTGCAGGTGTCGAATTGAACATCTACTCGTCATGGGTGTAACGCGGGAGGGAGAGGGCGTGTAATGGGAAAGAGCTTGCAATTCAGTGATAAAAGCGTAAGATATGCATCCGTTGCAAAGCGCGCAGCTATCTAAGTAGCGCGCTCTAGATAGACTAATAGCCTAGATAGACTAATAGATAGCGTAATAGAACCATAGCTCAGTTGGTTAGAGCGCCACGTTGACATCGTGGAGGTCGGCGGTTCAAATCCGCCTGGTTCTACCAGTCTTTTGCTAACACCCCTTTTCAGGACCATAGCTCAGTTGGTTAGAGCGCCACGTTGACATCGTGGAGGTCGGCGGTTCAAATCCGCCTGGTCCTACCAGCTTTTATCAGAAACGCCCCAGGCAGCGATGCCTGGGGCGTTTTTGCGTGGGTGTGATAGCGTCTTTGGTTTTTTAGTCGCTAAGGCTTTTAATAGCTAGCGCTAAACTTGCGCTTGATTAAACAAAGTGGGGCAGGTCAGTTTGGCGCATAAAAGTGGCGACCAGGGCTTCGACGCCTGCTTGGTCTTGTTGAGTAAAGCGCGTATGCAGTGGGCTATCCAGATCCAATACGCCCCACAGGCGGCCATCCACTACGATGGGAACCACTAGTTCGGAGCGAGAGTTGGCGTCGCAGGCAATGTGGTCGGCAACCGCATGGACGTCGTCCACTCGCTGGGTGGTTTGGTGGCGAGCGGCCGCGCCGCATACGCCTTTGCTAAAGGGAATTGGATGGCAGGCGGGCTGCCCTTGGAAGGGGCCTAAACCTAACACATCAGGCTGGCGCTGAAGATAAAAGCCTACCCAGTTTAAGTCGCTAAGCTGTTGGTGAATAAACGCACAGGTTTGCGCACTGTTGGTGAGCCAATCGCGTGTATCGAGCAGCGCTTCAAGCTGGCGATTGAGAAGTGGGTAGTCAACGCTGTTTTGCATGTGGGCTCCTATGCTACTAACGCAACAGGCCGACACTTATTCATATGGGCGGCATATGAGTGTCGGCCTGGATGGTATCTATTTTCTGCTAATCGGGGTATTACTCGATCCAGCCAGGAACGGCTGCGCCTTTGAACAGCTCTTCGGCTTTCTCGATCACTTCGTCGCGCTGATAAGCGTCGACCAACTGGCGAATCTCTTCACGCTCTTCGTCACCGCCGCGAACCGCGATCAGGTTGACGTAAGGGGACTCAGGGCCCTCTTTGATCAGGGCATCATCCAGGCTTAAACCGGCCGGTTGTGCGAAGGTGTTGTTGATGAACGCCATGTCCACATCGGGCAGCACTCGGGGTAGCTGAGCGGCTTCGATCTCGCGGAAACGGAAGTCGCGGGGGTTCTCAGCGATATCGATCGGCGTGGATTCGAGGAATTCTGGATCGTTGAGGGTGATCAGGCCTTCGTTGTGCATCAGAATCAGCGCGCGACCTTCATTTGATGGGTCGTTGGGCAGCGCGATTTGAGCGCCGTCTGGCAGGTCATCGATACTGTCGTATTTTTCTGAGTAAGCGCCAATGGGATAAACGAAGGTGTAGCCAGCGATAGCCAGGTCATAGCCACGGTCGTCGACCATCGACTGCAAGTAGGGCTCATGCTGGTAAGCATTGGCGTCCAGGCTGCCGTCTGCCAGGGCGGCATTCGGGGTAACGTAATCGGTAAACTCGATGATTTCCACATCGAGGTCGTACTCTTCTTTGGCAATACGTGCTGCCACTTCCATCACTTCGGTCTCAGGGCCAGCAACGGTACCCATTTTAATGCTGCGCGTTTCAGCATTAGCGACGTTAACTGCAAGTGCCAGGGCGGTAAGACTACCAATAATCAGTTTTTGCATGAGGTCTCTCCAGTGACGTTGTGCTTAATAGTGCAATGATGCGGCAATAAAAAACCGTTGTCTAATGCATTTTGGTTATAAGAGATGGGTGGTGAGCTTACTACTATTTGCGATCACTTTTGCGAACCAGATAGTCGCCCAGGCTCTGAAACCCCTGCACCATGACAACCAGGATCACCACCGTAATCAGCATGATGGTGGGGTTAAAGCGGTTGTAGCCGTAGCGAATGCCTAAGTCGCCAAGGCCACCGCCACCCACTGCACCGGCCATGGCGGAGTAGCTTACCAGTGTGACCACGGTGATGGTTAAGCCGGTCATGATGCCGCCACGAGCTTCCGGAATCAGTACTTTGCGAATAATTTGCCAAGGGGTTGCCCCCATGGCTTGGGCAGCTTCGATTAACCCGGGGGAAATTTCGTTAAGCGCTGCCTCGACCAGCCGAGCGACAAACGGAATAGCGGCAATGGTGAGCGGAACTGATGCGGCATTAATACCAATCGAGGTGCCCACCAGCATGCGCGTGAAAGGAATGATCGCCACCATCAAGATAATAAACGGGATCGAGCGTCCAATGTTGGTAACAATGCTCAGTACTTGATTAAGTACTGGCTTCGCTAATATTTGCCGCGGGCGCGTGACGTAGAGCATCACGCCGAGTGGCAGGCCAACGAGGGTGGAAATAAGTCCTGAAACGGCCACCATATAAAGCGTATCCAGCGTGGCCTGTAAAATTAAATCAATCATTGCGCTGGACATGGCCGAGTACCTCCACTTGTAGTTGATGGGATTCGAGATAGTGCATGGCTTGCTGGGTTTGCGCCGCAGAGCCCAGTAGCTCCGCAATCATCAGACCTAGGGTACGCTCCTGAATCGACTCTACTTTCGCTTGTAAAATGCTCACATCGACCCCGCACTCCCGCGCCAGGCGTGAAATCAACGGGGTCGAGACCGCATCGCCAGAGAAGGTTAGGCGTACCACGGGGTGGGTGTTTTCGCCGGGGGCATCAAGGAGTCTCTCGATCAGCTCTTTGGGCGGCGTTAGCTGCAGGAAGTCGTTGAGAAACTCACGACCCAGCTGGGTGCGTGGGGCGGTAAAGAAGTCGCCAACTTCCGAGTCCTCCACCAGTTCGCCATTCGAAATCAGGCTCACCCGGTGGCAAATCGATTTGACCACTTCCATCTCGTGAGTGATCAGCAGGATGGTAATGCCCAGTTGATGGTTTATATCGCGCAGCAGTTCCAGTATTGAGCTGGTGGTTTGTGGGTCTAGAGCCGAGGTTGCTTCATCGCAGAGGAGTACCTGTGGCTTGCTGGCCAGGGCCCGAGCAATCGCTACCCGCTGCTTTTGTCCTCCGGAAAGCTGGGCAGGGTACTGGTTGGCTTTATCCGCCAGACCTACCATCTCCAGCAGCGGAATAACGCGATCGCGCACGGTGTGGCGTTTTTGCCCCATTAACTCAAGGGGTAGCGCAACGTTGTCGAATACGGTGCGTGTGGTCAGCAAATTAAAATGTTGAAAGATCATGCCAATACGATGGCGCGCACGGTTTAGCTCGGCATTACTCAGGCGTGTCATTTCCTGACCATCGACCGTCACGCTGCCGCTGGTGGGGCGCTCTAGCAAGTTGACGCAGCGGATGAGCGTCGATTTGCCTGCGCCGGACAGGCCGATGACGCCGTGAATCGTACCCTTGGGTACCGTAAGGGTAGCGTTTTTGAGCGCATGGATGGCGTTTGCACCGCTGCCCCTGTTATTGCTGAAATAGGTTTTACTAACGTTGCTAAGTTCAATCATAGCGTTTGCCTTACCGGTAGGCCGAAAACAGTGTGCGGGAGTGTGCAACCCAAGCGATTAAAAACAGTTGGGATAAGCTCTCGGGTCACTAAAAAAGGGCGGCTAAGGATAGGGCGGGGAATAAAAAAAGGCCACCCTAATGGGTGGCCATCAACGCTGGACACACCCTTTTAGCTGCACTTCACCGGGTCAATAACCAATACTAAATCAGTGACCAAGTGGACGCCCGCAATCTGGGTACAAATCGGCGTCATTACATTTGAGGCAAAATTTTAGGGTTGGATAGCTGTCTTGTCAATTTTGGCCGTCGTATTTTATGTTTTTACCCTGTGAAATGGCATTATTTTCTAATATTTGTGAACGGTTTGGTTTTAAGTTCTGTTGGTAGTGCTTGAACAGTCTTTAACTGGATGAAAACACCTCCCGCTTAACAGCCACAGGAATGTGAATGGCGTAGAATGGGGCAGTGAAAAACCAACAACGCGGTGCACAAATCTCAGGCAGCAGTAGTAAGCTTGCGCCAATGACTTGGCACTTTGACGGCTCAATGCTTCTTACTGCTCATTCTTGACGACTTTATTTTTACTATACGTTTTTCACTACATTAGGAGAGAACAGCCTTATGTTTACTGGCATTGTGCTAGGCGTGGCCAGGGTAGTGGCGGTGCGTGAGCTGGATGATTTTCGCGTGCATGTGGTGGAAATGCCCCCTTCAATGCGCGAGGGGCTTGAGATCGGCGCCTCCGTGGCCCATAACGGTGTCTGTTTAACGGTGACGGCGATTGAGGGCGATAACGTTAGTTTTGATTTGATGCGTGAAACGCTGCGATTGACTAATCTTGGTGCAATTACCCCAGGGCAATGCGTCAATATTGAGCGCGCTGCGCGCTTTGGAGATGAAATTGGTGGGCATTCCATGTCGGGCCACATTATTTCCATGGCTGAAGTCGTGGCCATTGAAGAGGCGCCTAATAACCGTCGGCTGTGGTTTTCACTGCCGGAAAGGTTGGGCCGATTCGTGTTTGAAAAGGGCTATATCGGGGTGGACGGTATTAGCTTGACCATTGGCGATGTACGCCACGCGGAGAGGGGCGCCGTGGAGTTTAGCGTCAATTTAATTCCTGAGACGCTGTCGCGCACCACCCTTCAGGATAGGGCACCGGGAGATCAGGTCAATATCGAAATTGATCCGCAAACCCAGGTAATCGTTGAAACCGTTGAGCGCGTATTGTCGCAACAGCAGCGGTAATGGTGTTTATTGGTTGTTGGGCTGACCGATCGGTTAGATCATGGCCTAAAGATTGCTTGGTATTCGGCAGCGGGGCGGTTTCCGCCGACATTGGTCGCCATGTTGAGCCGCTCGCATCAAGGCGAGCGTTTCGGTAGTATGTGCGGCTTTTCTCAGCACCAGAACGCATACACGTCATGCGACGTTAGGGCTAAGGACAACAAACTTCATGAAACTTCTGGATAACTATTTCAAGCTCTCCGAGCAAAAAACCAACGTGAAAACAGAAGTTATCGCCGGGATCACCACCTTCCTGACGATGGCCTACATCATTTTTGTCAACCCGAGCATTCTTTCAGAAGCGGGGATGGACTACGGCGCGGTGTTCGTAGCGACTTGCTTGGCGGCGGCGATTGGTTGTTTCGTCATGGGCCTGTGGGCCAATTACCCTATTGCCCAGGCACCAGGCATGGGTTTGAACGCCTTCTTCACCTATGGCGTTGTACTGGGGATGGGTTATACCTGGGAGGCTGCGTTGGGGGCAGTCTTCTTCTCCGGTTTAACCTTCTTTTTATTAAGCATTTTTAAAATTCGCGAGTGGATCATTAACTCCATTCCAATGACATTACGCTTGGGGATAGCCGCGGGTATTGGACTTTTCCTGGCGATGATTGCGCTTAAGAATGCCGGTATTGTGGTCGCTAACCCGGCGACCTTTGTTTCCCTGGGCGACCTTTCACAGCCGCCAGCTATTTATGCACTGCTGGGCTTTTTTGTGATTACCGCGCTTGCATACCTCAAGGTTACCGGTGCAGTGATGATTGGTATCTTAGGCGTGACCGTTGCAGCGATGGTGCTTGGCCATAATGAGTACGGTGGCCTAATGTCGATGCCGCCCTCCATTGCCCCTACCTTTATGGCCATGGATTTGATGGGCGCGTTGGACGTGGCGATGCTAAGCGTGATCTTTGCCTTCCTGTTTGTGGATCTATTTGATACTTCGGGTACGCTGATCGGTGTCGCACATCGCGGCAAACTGCTAGACAAAGACGGCAAGTTGCCGCGCATTGGTCGCGCCATGATGGCCGATAGCACTGCCTCAATGGCGGGCGCTGCCTTGGGTACTTCCACCACGACGAGCTACATTGAATCGACGTCGGGTATCGTCTCGGGTGGTCGCACTGGTTTAACGGCGGTAGTCGTCGGTTTTTTGTTCCTGATCAGCCTGTTCTTCGCACCGCTGGCGGGCTCGATTCCGGCCTACGCAACTGCGGGTGCGCTTCTGTATGTGGCTGTTCTGATGGCGGGAAGTTTGGCTCATGCTAATTGGGAAGATCCCACCGATGCCGCACCGGTACTGATTGCCGCCCTGGCAATGCCGCTGACGTTCTCGATTGCCGAAGGCATCGCGCTAGGCTTTATTAGCTACGTGGCGATCAAGGCGCTGTCGGGCCGCTTTGGCGATCTGAATCCGGCGGTGATTATTCTAGCGCTGCTGTTTGCGGCCAGATTTTTATTCCTAGGGTAACTAGCCCTTATCACTTTTTTTATTACTCAATGAGAGACGCGATGAGCATCTACGGCGACTACATTAAGTCCGTTATTCGCACGGTTCCCGATTGGCCTGAGCAGGGCGTGAATTTTCGCGACATCACCCCATTGCTGCAAAATAGCGCGGCCTTTCGCAAGCTGATCGATAGCTTCGTACACCGCTATCAGGAGATGAACCTGGATGCCATTGCAGCCATCGATGCGCGTGGTTTTATTATTGGCGCACCGCTCGCCTATGAGTTGGGCTGCAGCTTTGTACCGGTGCGCAAGAAGGGCAAACTGCCCTTCAAAACCATCAGCGAGACCTACACCCTGGAGTACGGTCATTCTGAAGTGGAGCTGCATTCCGATGCCTTCCAAACGGACGATCGTATTCTGCTGATGGATGACCTGATTGCCACCGGTGGCACTATGCTGGCAGCGGCCAACCTCATTCAGCGCAGCGGTGGCCATGTGGTGGAGACCGCCACCATTATTGATCTGCCTGAACTGGGTGGTTCGCAGAAAATTCGCGATGCTGGTTATAGCGTATTCGCAGTTTGTTCTTTCAACGAAGACGAGTAAATCCCCATGAGCAGCGATCGCTATCACCAACACTTCACTGTCTCCTGGGATCAACTGCACCGTGACGTGCGTACGCTTTGTCACCAGATGATCGAGCGTGACTTTAAAGGCATCGTAGCGATTACCCGCGGCGGTTTAATTCCTGCCGCGTTGATTGCCCGGGAGCTTAATATCCGGCTGATCGATACCGTATGCATTAAAAGCTACGACCACATGGATCAAGGCGGCCTGGATATCATGAAGGGCGTCGATCATGATGGTGAAGGCTGGTTGTTGGTCGATGACTTGGTGGATACCGGCAAAACGGCGCGGGCAGTTCGCAAAATGCTGCCGAAAGCGCACTTTGTGACTATCTATGCCAAGCCGGATGGTCGCCCGCTGGTGGATCAATACCTAACCGAAGTGGCTCAGCAGTGCTGGATCCAGTTCCCATGGGATATGGGCGTTGCCTATGTTGAGCCGCTTGTCGATCAGATGAAGAGGTAGTGATGGCTAATCCGCTTCCCGACGACTGGAATCAGTGGCTGGGTAATGAATTTCAGGCTGACTACATGCTGGCGCTAAAAGCGTTCTTGGCTGATCAAAAAGCAGCCAAAAAAATCATTTATCCCCACTCCTCACACTGGTTTCGCGCCTTTGAGCTGACCCCGTTGAGCGAAGTGAAGGTGGTTATTTTAGGCCAGGATCCCTACCACGGCCCCAATCAGGCTCATGGCTTATGTTTTTCCGTGCAACCCGGCGTCCCGGTGCCGCCGTCGCTGGTCAATATCTATAAAGAGCTGGCCAGCGATGTCGGTTTTAGCCCCGTGCGCCATGGCCATCTGGAAGCATGGGCGAGGCAGGGCGTACTGCTGTTAAACACCTCGCTGACCGTGGAGCAGGGCAATGCGGCCTCGCATCGCGGTAGAGGGTGGGAGCCCTTCACTGATCGCGCGATTGAAACCGTCAGCCAGCACGCACCACCGTGTGTGTTTCTGTTATGGGGCAGTCATGCGCGCCAGAAGAAGGCGCTGATCGACCAGGGGCGCCACCTAATACTGGAAGCCCCGCACCCTTCACCGCTTTCTGCACACCGGGGGTTTTTCGGCACTCGGCATTTTTCCCAAGCCAATCAATTTCTGCAGGCGCAAGGGCGAGCCCCTATCGAGTGGCAATTACCGGAAACCCCTTAACCTCTTAAGTGGTTGCGGGTAGAATACGCGCAATTTTGTGCCTAGCTGATGCAACCTTGGTTGCCATTCTGAATCCCCTGCAGTGAGGAAGTCCCATGAGTGTTTACGCCATTAACCATCCGCTTGTACAACATAAGCTGGGTCTGATGCGCGAAGTTGACCTGAGCACTAAGAGCTTTCGTGAACTGGCAGGTGAAGTTGCCAAGCTGTTGACCTATGAAGCAACCAAAGGTCTGGAGCTGGAAGATCATGAAATCCAGGGATGGAATGGCGAGCCGATTGCCACGCGTCGGTTAAAGGGTAAAAAAGTCACCGTCGTACCGATTTTGCGTGCAGGGCTCGGCATGCTGGAAGGCGTCACAGATCTAATCCCCAGCGCGCGGGTAAGCGTTGTAGGTCTTTATCGGGATGAAGAGACTCTTCAACCGGTGCCTTATTTCGCCAAGTTTGCCAACGATATCGAAGAACGCATGGCCATCGTTATCGACCCCATGCTGGCTACTGGCGGCTCAATGGTGGCCACGCTGGACATGCTGCGCGAGCGGGGCTGCGAGCATATGAAGGTGATTGTACTCGTTGCGGCCCCTGAAGGTATCAAGCGGGTGCAGGACGCTTACCCTGATATCGAAATTTACACCGCCTCAATCGATGACCGTCTCGATGAAAATGGCTACATCGTCCCCGGGTTGGGTGACGCTGGCGACAAGATTTTCGGAACGCGCTAAGCATCGTTACTGACATTGCCCCTTACGCCTAGCGTCAGGGGCATTTTTTTGTATACCTGCCATCCAATAATTCTAGGAATTCACTTATGCGTGAAGCTGCCAGTCAGGCTGAGTCGTGGCCAAAAGTCATCTTAACCGGCGCACAAATGCTGTTTGTGGCCTTTGGCGCCTTGGTATTAGTGCCGCTTTTGACAGGACTCGACCCCAGCGTTGCACTGTTCACGGCGGGGGTGGGAACCTTGGTCTTCCATGCAGTGACCAAACAGAGCGTACCGGTATTTTTAGCCTCATCGTTTGCCTTTATTGCGCCTATTCAAGGCTCTGTGGCGAGCTTTGGCGTGCCTGCCACCATGGGTGGGCTGATGGCGGCTGGGCTGGTCTATGTGGCGATTTCCCAGGCTGTGCGCTTGAAAGGCACTGCCTGGTTGCACCGTTTACTGCCCGCTGTAGTGGTGGGGCCGGTGATTATGGTGATTGGCCTGGCGCTGGCGCCGGTAGCGGTTAGCATGGCGACCGGTGAAACTAGCGACAACATCGGCTATGGTGCGGCGATTTTCCTCTCCATGACCAGCCTATTGGTGACATTAGTACTGGCTGTTTTTGGCCGTGGGCTACTGCGGCTGGTGCCCATTATGGGCGGCATTGTCACCGGCTATGTGTTGGCGCTATTGATGGGCGTCGTCGACTTTACACCGGTGAGGGAGGCTGCGTGGCTGTCGATACCCAGCTTTACCGCCCCGAGTTTTCACTGGGCGGCCATTCTGTTTATGATTCCGGTCGCGATTGCCCCGGCGGTGGAGCACATTGGTGATATGGTGGCGATTGGCTCGGTGACCCGCAAAAATTATCTTGAGAAACCTGGCTTACATCGCACTCTATTAGGTGACGGACTGGCGACTAGCGTGGCAGCACTCTTCGGCGGGCCGCCAAATACGACTTACTCGGAAGTCACCGGAGCGGTTACGCTCACGCGGGCATTTAATCCCAAGTACATGGTCGTTGCGGCGATGATTGCTATTGTGCTGGCATTTGTGTCCAAGCTTGGCGCGCTGTTACAGACTATTCCCGGCCCGGTAATGGGCGGTATCATGACGCTTCTGTTTGGCTCTATCGCAGTGGTCGGTATGAACACCCTGGTACGCGCCGGTCAGTCGTTGACTGCAGCGCGGAATCTGGTCGTGGTATCGCTAATACTGGTGTTTGGTATTGGCGGCATGCAGTTTGGCGGTGGCCAGTTTACGCTGCAAGGCGTTAGTCTGGCCGCCTTGGTGGGTATTACGTTG
Source organism: Halomonas campaniensis (assembly GCF_002211105.1). Taxonomy (GTDB): domain Bacteria; phylum Pseudomonadota; class Gammaproteobacteria; order Pseudomonadales; family Halomonadaceae; genus Vreelandella; species Vreelandella campaniensis_A. Next base: position 245,312 of record NZ_JPUA01000026.1, read on the forward strand.
AACTGGCTATTACCCCGCGAGCAAGAGGGCGAGTAAGCTAAGTGCGGGCATTGTAAGCGTCGCGTTGCTTGTAAAGTGCGTTTAGTGATTATCGGGAGTCTCGGCAGTATGGAAAACGAACTAACCGCACCCTTTCCTATCCTAGGGGTTGCTGCCTGGAGCGGCACTGGAAAAACGACCCTGTTAGAGAAGCTGCTGCCACGCTTGGGTGAGTATGGCTTGAAAGTCGCCGTGATCAAACATGCTCACCACTCATTTGATGTCGACCAGCCCGGCAAAGATAGTTATAAACTGCGCAGCGCAGGTGCGGCACCGGTACTAGTGGCTTCTCGTCAGCGCTTTGCGCTGATGCAAGAAACCCCCGGCCAGGACGAGCCAGATTTAGCTGAGCTAATTGCCATGATGGTGCCGCACCACCCCGGCTTGTTGATTGTCGAAGGATTCAAAGCTTGGCCAATCCCTAAGCTGGTTTTATACCGCGATGGGATTGGTGATCCTGCTATTTTATCCGACCGATGGGTTGAGGCGGCCGCACTCAGCGCGCCACCGCCTATCGACTTGGCGGCTTCGGTAGTTCAGTTAGATCTAGACGATAGTGAAGCAATAGCGCGCTGGATAGTCAGTTGGGTAAGCGCGAAAAACGACGCTATATTTTCAAGTGCTTGGGCTTCAAAAAAGGAACGGTGACAATATGCATCTTACCCACCTCAATACCCGTGGCGAAGCCAATATGGTGGATGTCGGCGATAAGCAGGAAACCCGCCGCGAAGCAGTCGCCTCGGGGCGCATTGTGATGCAGCCGGAAACGCTGAAATTACTTAGCGAAGGTGAATTGCCCAAGGGCGATGTGCTGGCCACCGCGCGTATCGCCGGTATCCAGGCGGCCAAACGCACCCATGAGCTGATTCCTCTCTGTCATTCATTGGCGCTCTCCAAGGTCTCGGTTGAGTTCGATATTGATTTGGCCGAGTCCTGCGTTCACGTGACCTCGCTGTGCCGTTTGAATGGCCGCACCGGGGTTGAAATGGAAGCCCTGACCGCCGTCTCGGTCGCCTGTTTGACGCTGTACGATATGTGCAAAGCGGTCGATAAAGGTATGCGTATTGAGGCCATTCAGCTCGACAGTAAGCAGGGTGGCCAGCGGGGTGACTACCAGCGCATGAGCGCCCAAGCACCAATAGTGACAGGCGATGGCGTAGCCGGGGAAGTCAGCTTGGGCGAACGCTGCCCTTCACCCTGCGTGCGGGTCAAGTTTTTAGCCGAACTGCGCGAGCGGGTAGGCGAAAGCGAGGCGGTTGTGAGCCTTGATCAGCTGGCTAGCCGTGACATTAGCGGATTAAAAGCCGCACTGGCGGAGCAGGATAGTCGCTTTAAACAGCTCACCGATCAGCGCACGCTTTGCGCGATTAACCAGGTGATGGCCAATGATGATGCGTTAGTGACCGATGATGACGAAGTGGCGTTTTTCCCGCCGGTGACTGGGGGGTAAGTGTGGATACTAAGCCAAATATTACAGTAGCAGTTCAAGCAGCCCCGTTCTCAATGGCTTACGGCTATGAGGATACCTTAGCGGGGCGCAGCGATATTGGCGCAGTGGTGAGTTTTACCGGACTCGTGCGTGATTTCAATGAAACGCCGGACGTCACAGCGTTAACGCTGGAACACTACCCGGGCATGACCGAGCGCACGCTTAAGGAGATTGGTGAACAGGCATGGCAACGCTGGTCGCTCCAGGCGGTGCGGATTATTCATCGCGTTGGCTACCTGGAACCGGGCGATCCGATTGTGCGGGTGTTAGTGGCTAGTGCACATCGGCGTGAGGCGTTCAAAGCCTGCGATTTTATTATGGATTTTCTTAAAACCCAGGCGCCTTTCTGGAAGAAAGAGCACTCTACCCAGGGCGAATATTGGGTTAAAGAGCGCCACTCTGATCAACAAGATGCGGAGCGCTGGCGTTGATGCTGCTCTGTGAAATAACGGCTTATTCCACCGCGGAAACCTGCCCTTGACCCACGGAGTGAGCAACCCTCCTAACGATTGGCGGCGTTGTCCAGAATGATAGGATCTGGCATTTCGGCGGCCATAATCTGTAGATGCACATCGGGCAGGTGCTGCATATGCTCCGTGAGCCAGTGAACCAAGCGGGGCTGCAATGCCTGTCGCAAGTCGGCGAGCGTCTCCGCGGTTATCTCCTCGAGCTGATCATCCAGCCAATCGCTGAAGCTATCTTCATCCAGTGGGCTGGCGTCTGCGGCATCCAGCATCAAACGACCAATGCGCGCCCACCCAGTGTCAGTAGCCGTCACCGGCAGTGCCAGGTATAAGCTGCCGCGACGGGCTTTCTTATTGGCATCGTTCACCTCCAAACCAGGGTGAGGCACTACGCTGTTTTGACTGACAATGCAGGGGGGCTGCGGGTAGCGCGCTTCGCAGTTCAATCCGTGGCTATCGAAACTGATGAGATCGCCGTTTATCGGCGTTAGCGTTGCGCTAATACCCAAACGCTTGGCAATGGCCTGATGTGCCTGCTGATGACGTGCTTCGCCATGCACCGGCATAAGATGTTTGGGTCTGACCCACTGATAGAGTTTTATCAGTTCATCCTCGGCAGGATGCCCTGTGGCGTGCAATTCAGGGTGGTTGACCTCGTCATAGAGGTTGACGCCCAACTGCGCCAAACGCTTTTTAAGCTGCTCGATGGGGCGTTCATTACCAGGAATGGCTTTAGCCGAAAATATCACGTTGTCGCCTGACTGCAGGTCAACATAGGGGTGGCGGCCCTGGGCTAGGCGTTGTAGCGCAGCGCGGGGCTCCCCCTGGCTCCCTGTAGCGATAATCACCACTTCATCCGGGGGGAGATACCCCAGGTCTTGATTGGGTACCAGTGGCGGCAAATCATCCATATAGCCGAGCCCCCGGGCAACGCTGACCATGCGCTCCATTGAGCGACCCATTAAGCTGATGCGGCGGCCACATTGATGGGCTGCGCGTCCTATCGCTAAGACACGGGCAAGATTGCTGGCAAAGCAGGAGACCACCACGCGGCCCTGGCAGTGACTCAGTGTTTTTGCCAGCGCCCGAGCCACATCCCCCTCGCTGCCAGAGTGGCCGGGCATGGGGGCGTTAGTGGAGTCGCCCACTACCAGGTCAATCGGCGCAAGCGCCTTGAAGTGGGCCGCATTGATTGGCGTGCCGATGATAGGCTCTGGGTCGAGCTTCCAGTCGCCGGTATGTAAAACGCGATAGCCGCCGGCCATCATTACCAGCGCACAGCTTTCGGGAATCGAGTGGGTTAAAAGCAAGTAGCGCAGCGTGAAGGGCCCACTTTCTAGCGCCTCGCCAGGTTCAATGACGTGAATAGCCGCGCTGCTAAGCTGGTGTTCCGCAAACTTCAGGCGCAACAGCCCTGCCGCCAGTGGGGTGGCATAAATAGGGCAATTCCACATTGGCCAGAGCCAGGCTACCGCCCCAATATGGTCTTCATGGCCATGGGTGATAAATAGGGCTTTGGGTACGATTCCCAGTGCTTTCGGTGTGTCGAGATTGGGCACTTGTAGCGGCGAGTTGGGAAGATCCTGACGAATCATCATGCCGCAGTCCACGGCTATCCAGTGATCGTCATAACCGTATAGCGTTAGATTCATTCCAATCTCACCACATCCCCCCAGCGGCAAAAGGCGCAGTGGTGGACGACGACGGGGACGAATTTGAACGCGTGATGAATGCATCTGTTATGAAAAACCTAAAAAGTAGTGACTTAACTATACGGGAAGGCAGGGGCGGCTAACAATCATCCTTGGCCTTCCGATACAATATGAGGCCTAAGCCGCTGGTTTGTCATAATTACCTCAGAAATAGGTCAAGAGTAGCTCACATGTCTCATTATTATCGCTTAGTGGTTTCCTGTCCTGATCGAGTGGGCATTGTTGCACGTGTATCGAGTTTTATTGCCCAGCAGGGCGGCTCCATTACCGAAGCCAGCCAGCACTCCGATTTAGAAACCGGCTGCTTTTTTATGCGTTATGAAATTCTGGCGGATTCGGTGGGTATGTCGGTGGAAGCGCTACGCGATGCGTTTGCGCCAGTAGCCAGCGAATTCAATATGCAGTGGTCACTGGTGGATACCCAGCACCGCCGCCGTGTGGTGCTGATGGTGTCGCGAGAGTCACACTGCCTGGTCGATCTGCTTTACCGCTGGCAAGCGGGTGAGTTGGATTGCGATATTGTCGGCGTTATCTCCAATCATGACGATATGCGTTCTTTGACCGAGTGGTATGGCATTCCCTACCACCATGTCCCTGTCGACCCTGACAATAAGCAAGTGTCATTTGCCAAGGTGCAGGCCGAAATCGACAGTGCTCGCGCTGACTGCGTAGTGCTGGCACGCTATATGCAAATTCTGCCCCCCGAGCTGTGCGCGCGGTATGCGGGAAGAGTGATCAATATTCACCACAGTTTTTTGCCCTCTTTTGCCGGCGCTAAACCCTATCACCAGGCTTACCAACGAGGCGTTAAACTGATTGGCGCTACCTGTCACTATGTGACCGAGGAACTCGACGCAGGCCCTATCATCGAACAGGATATCCATCGCGTTAGCCACTGCCACACACCGACAGATTTGGTGCGCTTTGGTCGTGATGTCGAAAAAGCCGTGCTTGCCCGCGGTTTGCGTTGGCATTTAGAGGATCGTGTGCTGGTGCACGGCAATAAGACAGTAGTATTTAGCTAGAGGCTTCCAAACGCCATCGACCTGAGAGGCCGCCATGTCATTCGCGCAAAGTGTTTTAGCGCCGTGGGCGCTGCTGCTCACCTGGCTACTCTCGTTAGCAGTTATCGCATGGGCGCTTTGGGGGCGGCCCTGGCAGGTGTTGATAGCGGATACCGCGCTTCAGCACCGCTGGCTGGGTGCTACCCTGGCGGTGATGTTGATGTGGCAGTTGCGTGCCCAGGCGGTTGATTGGCTAACGCTGCACCTTGTCTTTACGGTCTTGATGACACTCATTTTTAAAGCGCCATTAGCGCTGATTAGCAACGTGCTGATCAATATCGCCATGGTGGTGATTGGCCGTAATGAGTGGTTACTACTGGGGGCAAACGTGCTGGTTACCGGGATCGTTCCGGCGGCCGTTATTGGCACGGTATGGCGGCTGGTAGATCGCCGCCTGCCGGATAACCTGATGGTCTTTCTATTTGCCTGCGGCTTTTTTGGCGCGGCGCTGGCAACGCTGGGAGGAGGGCTGGCGACGGTGGTGCTGATTATCGTCGCGGGAACTGACCCTGAGGCGATCTATCTCGCCCAGGAGTACGCGCGTTTCTTGCCCCTGCTAATGCCTTCAGAGGCGTTTATTACCGGCATGCTGCTGAGCATCCTGCTGGTCTATCACCCGAATTGGGTGGCCACCTTCAATGACCACCGCTATATCGACATGCAGTAGCTTGGTGACTAGCCGAGGGCTTGGCCGTTGCCGCCACGAATCACCCCAACACCGACGCCTTCGATATCGAGGGGCTGGGAGCGCAGGTCGATTTCAATGGGCGCAAAGTCAGGGTTCTCTGCAAACAGCGTTACTTGGTGGCCCTGGCGTTTAAAGCGCTTAACCGTTACTTCATCCTCCAGTCGGGCAACCACAATCTGGCCATCGCGAACCCTGTCGGTGCGATGAACCGCCAATAAATCACCTTCCAAAATACCAATATCCTTCATTGAAAGACCGCGTACACGCAGCAGGTAGTCGGCTTTGGGGGTAAAGTATTCGGCTGGCAGTGGGCAGTAACGATCAATATGCTCCGCGGCTAAAATCGGACTGCCAGCGGCCACCTCCCCGATGACGGGCAGGCCAGCAGGCGCTGCCTCAATGTTGGCAGCAGGTAACGTAGTGACTGCGCTATCCAGAAGGTCCTGAGGTTCCTGGTTGGGCAGCCGTATGCCGCGTGATGTGTTGCGGATAATGCGAATAACCCCTTTTCGCTCCAGCGCGCGTAGGTGTTCTTCAGCCGCGTTGGGGGAGCGGAAGCCAAGTGCCTTGGCAATCTCGGCACGGGTAGGAGGGTAGCCAAATTCGCCCATCGTCTTAACGATAAAATCAAATACGTGCTGTTGGCGAGCGGTTAGCGGACGCGACATACCAGACTCCATAAATAGTGAATAGACAGTAACAAGTTAAATGGCAACTTAATCAACAAGTGGTTAAGTATACAGTATGTCCCTCTGTCCAGTATATGCCTTGTGACTACCTAATACCGAAGTCCATACAATTTTCCTAATCGTTTGAAACTAAGCTTTTGCTTATTTAACCCGTCATATTTTATCAATAAATCAAGCGTTGAGCCCGCCTACGTTATGGCATAGTATTTTGCTATGTTTTAAACACCTGTTTCCCTGGAGAGCGACATGGCTCAATCTGATACGGTGACCCGTATACTCGATACCGCCGAGGTGCTGTTTGCAGAGCGGGGTTTTGCCGAGACTTCGCTGCGCAACATCACCAGCAAAGCGCGGGTTAACTTAGCCGCGGTTAATTACCATTTTGGTTCAAAAAAAGCCTTGATTCAGGCCGTTTTTGCCCGCTATCTGGACCCGTTTAATCAGCGTTTTCATACCGCGCTGGATGAGCTTGAAGGCCAACACGCCGGGCGCGTGATCCCGCTTGAAACACTGCTAGAAACGATGGCTACAACCGTGCTTGCGGTACCCGCCGAGCGCAATAGCTTAAAAGTGTTTATGCGCTTGCTCGGCCTAGCCTACAGCCAGGCACAGGGCCATCTCAGGCGCTATATCCAGCAAGAGTATGGTGATGTGTTTACGCGCTTTACAGAGCTTGTGCGCAAAGCGACGCCGGATCTACCCGATGCGGAGCGCTTTTGGCGGCTACACTTTATGTTAGGAACGGTAATCTTTACCCTGTCTGGCCTCGATGCGCTACGCGATATTGCCGAGAAGGATTACCACGAACAGGTCTCTGTACGTGATTTGGTCAGGCGGTTGCTCCCGGTGGTGGTGGCTGCCATGAATGCGCCGTTACCCATGACCCTTGAAGCAGCCAAACCTGAAGAAGGAAAACATGCGAACGCCTACGCTAGCTGAACTACCGCCGACGGAGAATATCTGGCTGGAGATTGACACCGCTCAACAACGGCTACGCTGCTGGCGTGGCCCGAAAGTGCTCCACGAGTGTGCCATCTCATCCGGTGCTGCCGGTAATGGAGAGCGCAATGGTAGCGGTAAAACGCCGCATGGTTGGCACTATGTGCGTGCCGCTATTGGTGAAGATATGCCCGAAAATGCGGTGTTTCGAGGCCGTCGCTGGACGGGCGAGACCTTTTCCGCCGCACTCGCCGAAGCGCACCCGGAGCGTGACTGGATTTTGACCCGCATCCTGTGGCTGTGTGGATTGGAAAAGGGCGTGAATCGCGGTGGGCAGGTGGATTCTCAGCGGCGCTATATTTATCTTCACGGTACGCCGCCTGACGAACCCATGGGGGTGGCTGCCTCTCATGGCTGTATTCGTTTACGCAATAGTGATTTGCTCTACATTTATTCATTAGCCTTACCGGGTACCCCTGTGTGGCTGCACGGTGGCCGCCAGTCCTTCGATTAACCAGATTTTGACACCGCTAGACGATCGTCTAGAATCATCGCCCCTTTTAATGGATCAATCACGATGACTCAACCGTTAGGCCCGGTCATGCTTGACCTTGAAGGCCCAAAATTGACGGCTGCAGAGAAACGCTTGCTGCTAGAACCGACGGTGGGGGGTGTTATTCTGTTTGCCCGCAATGTCGAGAATGGCTATCAGGTTCGCCAGCTCTGCAGTGATATTCGCCGTGTTCGTGCTGATTTGCTGCTCGCCGTGGATCAGGAAGGTGGCCGTGTTCAGCGCATCAAGGAGGGCTTAACCCGCCTGCCTGCCATGGCGCGCATAGGCGAGTGCTATCGCACTACCCCGGAAGAGGGGCTGCTGTTAGCCAAAGACGCCGGCTGGCTATTGGGGATGGAGATGGCCGCTTGCGGCCTGGATCTGAGCTTCGCGCCGGTATTGGATGTTGAGAGCGGGCTATCCAGCGTTATTGGTGATCGTAGTTTTAGTAGTGACCCCCAGCACGTTGTCCAGCTGGGCAGCGCGTTTATTCAGGGGCTTCACGATGCCGGTATGGCTGCGGTGGGTAAGCATTTCCCTGGCCATGGCGGCGTTGCGGCGGACTCCCACGTTGCATTGCCGGTAGATGACCGCCCGCTGGAGGTGATTAAACAGCATGATCTCGTTCCCTTTACCCAGTTGGCCTCACAGCTGGATGGCGTCATGCCTGCGCACGTTATTTATAGCGCCTTCGATACACGCCCCGCAGGATTTTCTCCCACCTGGTTGGGCATGCTTCGGGAGTCGCTAGGCTTTAAAGGCTGCGTTTTTTCTGATGACCTAAGTATGGCAGGCGCTCACGAAGCAGGTGACCCCAAAGCGCGAGCCCAGGCAGCGCTGGCCGCCGGTTGCGATATGCTACTGGTATGTAATGACCGAGCCGCCGCGCTTGATGTGATGGATGCCTGCCAGGGAATCAATACCAAGCGCCCCGCCAAACTGCGCTATAGCCGTGCTCGGCCAGACCTGGACGCGCTGAGTGCACTGGGCCGTTGGCGTCGTACTCACGCTAAGCTGGAGGCGCTAGCGGATAAGCCCCAGACCAGCGCGGAAACCGAGTAGGCCCAGCGCGGAAGCAGAGCAAGCCAAACGCTAAATAAATCCCTTTTTTGAATAATTGAAGCCTATAACCCGCCGTGGAGTTGGTAGATGTCAAAGCTGGATAAAGAAGCATTAGAGTCGCTGGACTCGATGCGCGAATTGATGGATAACGCAGACTGCCTGATTTCTCAGCAAGAGGTGGAGCGGGCGCTTGATCGTATGGCGGAAGCGATTACGCGAGATTTAGGCGATAAGCTACCGGTTTTTTACTGTGTGATGAACGGAGGCCTGATTACCACAGGGCATCTACTTACTCGTCTTGGCTTTCCACTGGAAGTCGATTATCTGCACGCCACTCGCTACCGCAATGAGCTGCGCGGCGGCGAGCTCTTCTGGCGGGTTTCACCTGAGGTGCCAATGGCCGGTCGCCACGTGGTTATTGTTGACGATATTCTGGATGAGGGGGCGACGCTGGCGGCCATTCTGGCTTACTGCGAAGAGGCCCAAGCTGCCAGTGTCACCACAGCAGTGCTGGTCGATAAACAGCACGACCGCAAAGCCGTGCCTGGATTGAAAGCTGACTACTGCAGTCTGGAAGTGGCCGACCGCTATGTGTTTGGCTTTGGCATGGATTACAAAGGCTACTGGCGCAACGCGCCCGGGATTTTTGCCCCCAAGGGTATGTAATCCGCTGAGGGCTTGCCGTGGTTTTGCAGCTTAGCGGGGCGAGAAACGCCTCGCTAGGCCGGTTTCAGCAATCATCCGCGTTGAGATCTCCTCAACCGAGAAGCGTGTCGCATCTATATAGGGGATATGCATGGTGCGGTAGAGCGACTCAGCCTGCTCTACTTCCTGCAGACACTGATCCATCGAGCTATAGCGGCTGTTGGGGCGTCGTTCGTTGCGAATCGCCGATAAGCGCCGTGCATCAATGGTCAAGCCAAACAGTTTGTTGCGATGGGGCGCGAGCGCTTTGGGTAGTTTGAGCATACCATCTTCGTCTAAATCATCTTCCGTCAGCGGGTAGTTAGCCGCCCGAATGCCAAACTGTAGTGCCAGATAAAGTGAGGTAGGGGTTTTACCACAGCGCGAAACGCCGACCAGAATGATATCGGCTTTATCGTACTGGTGGGTGCGTGCGCCGTCGTCATTATCCAGCGCAAAATGCACCGAGTGGATACGATCCATGTAGACGTCATCGCTGCCAATCGAGTGAGTGCGCCCAACGCTGTAAGAGGAGTGGGTCTCTAGCTCCTGCTCCAGAGGTTCCAGGAAGGTAGAAAAAATGTCGACTTTAAACCCGGATGCCTGCCGAATTACATCGCGGATTTGTTGATCCACAATGGTGTCGATAATGATCGGGCGTTGGCCGTCGCGGTTGGCCGTTGACTCAATAATGGCGGCTAACGCCTGAGCTTTTTCCAGCGTATCGATATAGGGTTTGGTCTGCATATCGATCTCAACATCGCTGAACTGGGCCAGCAAACTACGTCCTAAACTTTCCGCCGTGATGCCGGTACCATCTGAAATAAAAAAAGCCGTACGTTTCATGACAAAATCCACGGGTGAGTGATCCGGCTATTGTGAGCCGAGCCGTTTGTCAGCACAACGTATCATCACCGGTTGGTATTTCAGCGCCCCATGCGCCTGACTACATAAATAGCCCAAAATGCTTTGCTGTTGTAAAAATCCTCCACTCTCTTCGCTATTAGACCAATGGCGAATATATTGGCGCGATGCTAGGGTAGCCCAGTGAATTATCCATGATCCACGGCATTAATGCCCATATCAGTGGTCATGCCGATATCTATGAGTGAGGGGGTTACGTGGAAGAGTACATTTTGTGGTTCGATCAGTTGGGCATGGCGGACGTCGAACGCGTAGGTGGTAAGAACGCCTCGCTGGGTGAAATGATCTCCAACCTGTCCGGTGCCGGTGTAACGGTACCCGGCGGTTTTGCTACTACCGCCCACGCTTACCGTGAATTTCTCTCCCACGAAGGGTTAAACGAGCGCATTAATGCCACCCTGGCTCGCCTGGACGTCGACGACGTTAAAGCGCTGGCCGAGGCGGGCAGCAACATCCGCCAGTGGGTCATCGATACGCCGCTACCCCCAAGCTTTGAAGCGGCCCTGCGCGATGCTTACGGCCAGTTGCAGCAACAGCACCCACAGCTGAAAGTGGCCGTGCGCAGCTCAGCCACCGCCGAAGACCTTCCCGACGCCTCCTTTGCAGGCCAGCAGGAGACCTTCCTGAATATCGAAGGCTTCGACAATATCAAGCGTGCGGTGCACGAGGTGTTTGCCTCGCTGTTTAATGATCGCGCAATCTCTTACCGTGTGCACCGCGGCTACGCCCACGAAAATGTCGCCTTGTCGGCAGGCGTGCAAAAAATGGTGCGCTCAGAGACCGGCGCGGCAGGCGTCATGTTTACCCTCGACACCGAATCCGGCTTTAAAGATGCCGTGTTTGTCACCGGCTCCTGGGGCCTGGGTGAAACCGTCGTACAGGGCGCCGTCAATCCTGACGAGTTCTACGTGCACAAGCCGACCCTGGCGGCGGATCGCCCTGCGGTGTTGCGCCGTAATTTGGGTTCCAAGCTGATCAAGATGGTTTACGGCCAGGATGCCAGCGCCGGTAAATCGGTTGAGACCGTCGATGTGCCTCATGCCGACCGTGGCCGTTTCTGTATCAACGATCAGCAAGTGATGGATCTGGCCCGTCAGGCGATGACCATTGAACAACACTACCAGCGGCCCATGGATATTGAGTGGGCCTTGGATGGCGATGACGGTGAGCTTTACATCGTCCAGGCGCGTCCTGAAACGGTGGTCTCCCAGCAGGAGGGCGGCAAGCTCGAACGCTTCCAGCTGCGTGAAAAGGGACGCACGCTAATTACGGGGCGGGCGATTGGTCAGCGCATTGGCCGCGGCACCGTCAAAGTGGTGCTTAGCCCTGATGACATGGACAAGATCCATGATGGCGATATCCTGGTCACCGATATGACCGATCCGGATTGGGAACCGATCATGAAACGCGCTTCCGCGATCGTCACCAACCGCGGCGGGCGCACCTGTCACGCGGCGATCATCGCCCGTGAACTGGGCATTCCTGCCGTGGTCGGCTGTGGCGATGCCCCTACCCAATTAAAAGAGGGCATCGACGTCACGGTCTCGTGTGCTGAAGGCGACACCGGCAATGTCTATGAAGGTCTGTTGGAGTATGACTGCAAAGTCTCCAGTGTCGATGCGATGCCGGAAATTCCTTTCAAAATCATGATGAATGTGGGTAATCCTGACCGCGCCTTTGGCTTTGCCAGTCTGCCTCATGCAGGCGTGGGCTTAGCGCGATTGGAATTTATCATTAACCGTATGATTGGCGTCCATCCTAAAGCACTGCTGGAGTACGACACCTTGCCGGCTGATTTACAGCAGGTGATCGATTTGCGCACCGCGGGCTATAGCGACCCGGTCAGTTTCTACGTCGATAAACTGGTTGAAGGTATCTCCACCCTGGCGGCGGCGTTCCACCCCCAGCGCGTCATCGTGCGGCTGTCAGACTTCAAGTCAAACGAATATGAAAACCTGATTGGCGGCAAGCTCTATGAGCCGGGGGAAGAGAACCCCATGCTCGGTTTCCGGGGCGCATCGCGCTACATTTCAGAGGCGTTTCGTCCCTGCTTTGAACTTGAGTGCCGGGCGCTCAAGCGGGTGCGTGAAGAGATGGGCTTCGAGAATATCGAAATCATGGTGCCCTTTGTGCGTACCACCGACGAAGCGCGTGAGGTGGTAGAGCTGCTGGCAGCCAATGGCCTTGAACGTGGCGGCCCCACAGGCTTGAAAGTGATTATGATGTGCGAGCTGCCCGCCAACGCACTGCTGGCCGATGAGTTCCTGGAGTATTTTGATGGTTTCTCGATTGGTTCAAACGACCTGACCCAGCTAACGTTAGGTTTGGATCGTGACTCGGGTATTGTGGCGCATCTGTTTGACGAGCGTAATGGAGCGGTTAAAAAGCTTCTCGCCATGGCCATCCAAGCCTGTAAGGCGAAGGGCAAATATGTCGGTATTTGTGGGCAAGGGCCTTCCGATCATCCTGACCTGGCTAAATGGTTGATGGAGCAGGGTATCGATTCTGTTTCACTTAACCCCGATGCGGTACTGGAAACCTGGTTTATGCTGGCAGGGCAAAAAATCGATTAATCGAGCCCTTCTCAGCTTTTACTTTACGCCCGGCCATTGTGCCGGGCGTTGATGTTTTAATAGGCTACCCTTTTGGAGTGGTTTTTTTAACTTGTCATGGAGAGCGCTAAGATGTCACCAAAATCGGTTAAGTTTGCGCTACCTGTTCTGCTGGTAGCGCCATTGTATAGCTGGGGGTTTAGCTATGAGACACCCTCCATTTCCCCTGAAAGCGAATCGGGCTATGAAGAGAAGCCCGGCTGGGAAGCAGAGTCTTTTGCGGTAGCTGCGGCCAACCCGTTAGCCACCGATGCCGGTTACCAAGTACTTAAAGCCGGTGGTAACGCCATTGATGCGGCCATTGCGGTGCAGATGGTGTTGAATTTGGTCGAGCCGCAATCCAGTGGTATTGGAGGCGGTGCTTTTTTAATGCACTTCGATGGCGATGAAGTGCGTGCCTACGATGGTCGTGAAACCGCTCCTCAAGGCGTTAACGGTGAGCTATTTATGCAAGATGGCGAGCCGCTGGCGTTTAATGATGCAGTGGTTAGCGGCCTCTCAGTGGGCGTGCCAGGCACACTGCGAATGCTTGAAAAAGCCCACGCTGAGCACGGTGAGCTAGCCTGGAAAGAGCTGTTTACCCCTGCTATTACTCTGGCCGAGGAAGGGTTTGAGGTTAGCAATCGGTTGCATACCAGTTTGGCAAACGATGAGTTCCTGCGCCAAGATCCAGTAGCAAGCCAGTTTTATTATGACTCAAACGGTGAGGCTATCGCTGTGGGCGAAACGCTCAAAAACCCAGCCTTGGCAGCCGTTCTTCGCCGCGTTGCTGATCAAGGCAGCGCCGCCTTCCACGAAGGGGCAGTGGCACAAGACATCGTTGAACGCGTTCAGAGCCACCCTGAGCGTCCAGGCAGTTTGACCCTTGAGGATATGAGTGGCTACCAGGCGCTTAACCGCGAACCGCTGTGTACGCCTTGGCAGCAGTGGGAGGTGTGCGGTTTCCCGCCGCCCTCGTCGGGCCACCTTACCGTGATGCAGATTTTAGGCATGCTTGATCAACAGCCGCTGCTTGAAGCCCCGTTAGATGATGGCGCTTCAAGCAGCGGGTGGCTGCACCAGTTTTTAGAAGCCTCGCGCTTGGCCTTTGCAGATCGTGGTCGTTATATCGCCGATCCTGACTTTGTCGAGGCGCCGGGAGGCGACTGGTCACTGATGCTAGCCCCGGAATACTTGGAGCAGCGCAGTGCACTTATCGAAGAGATGAGCATGGGCGATAGTGCTGAACCGGGTAACCCTGGCGAACTTGCCGTTAGCTGGGCGAGTCAGCCCGAGCAGCCCGAGTACGGTACCAGCCATATCAGCATCGTGGATGAAGAGGGTAATGCAATGGCCATGACCACCACCATCGAGCAGGCGTTTGGCTCGCGAATGATGTCTGATGGTGGCACGGGGCTAGCGGGTGGTTTCCTGCTCAATAACGAGCTCACCGATTTTTCATTTGCGCCTGAAGTGGATGGCGAGCCCGTAGCGAACCGGGTAGAGCCCGGCAAGCGACCACGTTCCAGCATGAGCCCAACCCTAGTGTTCGATCAGGAAACCGGCGAGCTGGTGGCCAGCCTGGGCTCACCGGGCGGCGCCGCCATTATTCATTACACCGCCCGTACGCTAGTAGCGCTGCGCGACTGGGGGCTAAGTGCTCAGGAAGCTCTCAACCTACCCCATGCCATTACGCTGGGTGGGGATGTTTATGTGGAAGAGGGCCGTTTTCCAGAGGCGACCATAGAATCACTGCGCGAGCGGGGCCACACGGTAAGCGAGCGGGAGTTAACCAGCGGGCTCCAGGCCATTATGCGCCTTAACGATGGCACTCTGTTTGGGGGCGCTGACCCCCGACGCGAAGGGGTGGTAATGGGTGATTAAGGGAGCGCTTATTGGCGCAGCCAGTTGCGCAGTTTCACCAACATGAGCGCCCCGTCACTTAATTCGCGCCGGTCTTGAATGAGTTCGGTTAAACGATCTGGGTAGTCGGTGATAATCGCATCGACACCCAGGTCAATCAGCGTCGACATGCGAGCTCGGTCATTGACAGTCCAGGCGTGTATTTCGTAGCCATACAGTCGTGCTAACTGAATTTCACCTTCCGTGATGCGGTTATGGCGTAGACCAAGGGCATCAAAGTTGCGCCGGTTTAGTGTTCCGGGCAGTATAAGTTGGGCCAGTAAGGTAACGCGTAATTCAGGTGCTTGGGCTTTGATATGCTTAAGTAATGATGGCGACATGGTGGCCATGCGCATATCCATTAGCGCATTGGGAAAACCGCATGCTGTATAGCCATCGAAGGCACTCTGCTGGGTCGCCCAGCATCGATAGCGCACGTCGCTCTCTACATTTAAGGCCTCGATAACGGCATCGGCTAACGCCTGCGCTTGCCCCGGCAGGGGCTTGATATCGATCATTAACCCTGCTTTTCCACGCACTCTATCGAGTGCTTCGTCCAGGCCGGGAATAGCCTCATTGCGAAAGGCGTCGCCAAACCAGCTACCTACATCGTACTGTTGTAACTCTTCCCTGGTCAGCTCACCAAACTCGCGGTTATCGCCGGTTAAACGTGCCAAACTTCGGTCGTGGTAGAGCATCACCTGCTGGTCACGGCTCAACCGCACGTCAATTTCGATATAGTCAGCACCGTCAATCAGTGACTGTTCTAACGCAGCGAGAGTGTTTTCCGGCGCGACCATGGAGCTGCCCCGGTGAGCAATCACCGCCACATTGTCACGTATCTCAAAGCTATTGAGTATCCACCACGCTTGGAGCCCGGCAAAAATAAGCACGCTCAGTTCTACCGCCCAGGCCAGTTTACCCGCATTGATGCCCTCGGGAGGAGGCGCTGGACGAGCTTCTCGGTGAGCCAACTGCATATAGAGACAGGCGGACAGCAGCGCGTTGGCGGCAATACCGATAAAGGTAATGGCCAGGGTAACCAGCACATAGCCGATTAAGTAGGCGAGCATCGCCGGGATAAGCACGGCATTATGCTCAGGTAACCACCAGAGTAGCGGCGTAAACAGCCGATCAAACAACAGTGTAGCGAGTAGCGGTAGGCTGACAATCAGCACCAATAGCAAAAGTACTGCAGCGCCAATGGAGCGACGCCAACCGCGGGTTAAGCTAACGCTGCGTCTGAGCGCCTGCCACGGGCCACAACTTTCCAGCGCAACGAAGGGTAGCGCCAACAGCCAGCGCAGGTAGAGCCATGACGCTGCCCATATCCAGCCGATAACCAGTGGCAGCGCGCAGGCAATGAAGTACCACAATACGGGGGGGCGCACGCGCTGAAGGTAGTAGGGGTCTATGCCGCTTAGCCACAGGTCGTAAAGCCATGCTAGCCCGGCCATAAAGGGGGCCAACAGCAGCAAGTGAGTGCCTACCTGGAGTATCACAAGACCGGCCAGGGCAGGCAGCCGGCGGGTGCTCAGCCATAGCGCCTCAAGGGCCAAACGATAGTGGTTATCACGAGGTCTGACGGCCACCTGCAGCATGCCTGCCTGCTGCCAGTAAATAATCAGGAAGGCGAACCCCAGCCCCACCAGCATGCCTACCAGACCCAGCGGACTAAACAGTAGCGCGATCAATTCATCGTTGGTGACCACGGTACGGTTGAGTTGGGCTAGAAGCCAGCGTGTTACCCAGGTGATTGCTGGCAGCAGCAGGGCTGAAGCGAGCAGGGTAAAAAACAGGTGGTAAGCGATCAGGGGGCGAAGATGATCACGTAACGTGCGCAATAAGGCTGAGCCAAGATAGGTCAAAGGCTGCATCGTCATTAAACGGTAAGAATGAATTCCCAGGGTGGCAGCAACCGCCACACCTGGCAAGAGACTCTGTTAAGACAAACCTAATTACTATGCAGGTCGTTGTTATGCAGGTCGTTGCTACGAAAGCGGCAACTCATGCTCGGCAACAATAATGCCGTTGTTATCTGCGTACAGCCACTGGCCGGGCTTTAGGGTAACGCCGGCAAAGGTGACATCAATATCACGCTGTCCATCACCGCGTTTATCACTTTTGCGCGGGTGACTGCCCAGCGCCTGAACGCCAATCGGTAGGGCAGCGAGTATATCCACATCGCGCACACAGCCGTACATGACAACGCCCGCCCAGCCGTTGGCAACGGCCTGCTCTGCGAGCATATCACCGAGCATGGCGCAGCGGTGTGAGCCACCCGCATCAACCACCAGCACCGCGCCGTTACCCGGCTCGGCGACAGCTTGCTTTACCATGGAGTTATCTTCAAAGCACTTTATCGTACGAATAGGGCCATAAAAGGCTTCAAGGCCGCCAAAATTGGCAAACAGCGGATCCAGCACTGCCACCTCCGGGTGTGCATCGCAGAGATCGGGCGTCACTATTTCAATCGCGTTTGTCATCATATGCTCCGTTTATGAGAGGTTGGTATCAGCATAGGCTGCTAACCGGGCCGTGCAAAAAAAACGCCCCGCCCTGTAGAACAGTGGCGGGGCGTTCGGTCATCGACTCAGAAGATGCAATTGATTACATCGTCTGCGATGGTGCGAGCATCGGCGATGGGGCGGTCTGTCTCAAGCGCTTAACAAGCGTTAGGCTTCTTGAGCGACCGGAATCACGTTTGAGGCGATCTTTTGATACTCCTCAATCTCGTGAAAGTTCATATAACGATAAATCTCGCCCGCCATGGCGTCAAACTCACCCATATAGCGTTGATACTCCTCAACGCTGGGTAGGCGTCCTTCTACTGCGGCAACGGCCGCCAGTTCCGCAGAGGCGAGGTAGACATTGGCGCCATCGCCCAGGCGGTTCGTGAAGTTACGTGTAGACGTAGACACCACGGTGCTCTTCGCGGCAACGCGGGCCTGGTTACCCATACACAGTGAACAGCCCGGCATCTCCATACGGGCACCGGCACGGCCGTAAATGCCGTAGTAGCCCTCTTCGGTCAGCTGATGCTGATCCATTTTCGTCGGTGGTGCCAGCCACAGCCGGGTTTTTAAACTGCCAGCAGGCTGCTTCTCAAGCAGTTTGCCCGCAGCCCGGAAGTGGCCGATGTTGGTCATGCAGGAACCGATAAAGACTTCGTCGATTTTCTGACCAGCGACTTCAGACAGCAGGCGTGCATCGTCCGGGTCGTTGGGTGCACAGAGAACCGGCTCTTTAATTTCAGCCAGATCAATTTCGATGACTTCGGTGTACTCGGCATCCTGATCGGCGCGCATCAAGCTGGGGTTGGCCAGCCATGCTTCCATACCTTCAATACGACGGCTAATGGTGCGCTCGTCACCGTAACCGTTACCCATCATCCACTTCAGCAGGGTGATGTTGGACTTCAAGTACTCGGTAACGCTCTCTTCAGACAGCGTGATTGTACAGCCAGCGGCTGAGCGCTCGGCGGAGGCGTCAGAGAGCTCGAAGGCTTGCTCTACGGTTAGATCTTCCAGGCCTTCAATTTCCAACACGCGCCCGGAGAAGGCATTTTTCTTGTTGGATTTATCCACGGTCAGCAAGCCTTGCTTGATGGCGTAGAGCGGAATAGCGTGAACCAGGTCGCGCAGGGTTACGCCAGGCTGGCGCTTGCCTTTAAAGCGAACCAGTACCGACTCCGGCATATCCAGCGGCATAACACCGGTGGCAGCTGCAAACGCTACCAGGCCGGAACCGGCTGGGAATGAGATGCCGAGCGGGAAACGGGTGTGTGAGTCACCGCCGGTGCCCACCGTATCCGGCAGCAGCATGCGGTTAAGCCAGCTGTGGATAATGCCGTCGCCGGGGCGCAGTGAAACGCCGCCACGGTTCATGATGAAGTCGGGCAGGGTGTGGTGGGTATCTACATCCACCGGCTTCGGGTAAGCGGCGGTGTGGCAGAACGACTGCATGACCAGATCGGCCTGGAAGCCCAGGCAGGCAAGGTCTTTCAGCTCATCACGGGTCATCGGGCCGGTGGTGTCTTGTGAGCCAACGGTGGTCATCTTGGGCTCGCAGTACATGCCGGGGCGAACGCCCTCTAGACCGCACGCTTTACCGACCATTTTCTGGGCCAAGGTGAAGCCTTTGCCGGTATCTTTAGGCTGATCGGGTAGGCGGAAAACGTCAGAAGTGGGTAGGCCCAACGATTCACGCGCCTTGCCAGTCAAACCACGGCCAATGATCAGGGGAATACGGCCGCCAGCGCGTACTTCATCCAGAATCAGCTGCGTTTTAAGCTCAAAAGTGGTGATAACGTCATCGCTACCGTGTTTGCACACTTTACCTGCGTAGGGGTAAACATCGATGACATCGCCCATATTCAGGTGGGTGACGTCCATCTCAATCGGCAAGGCACCCGAATCTTCCATGGTGTTAAAGAAGATCGGCGCAATTTTGCTACCAAAGCAGAAGCCGCCAGCGCGCTTGTTGGGCGCGTAGGGGATATCGTCGCCAAAGAACCACAGAACGGAGTTGGTCGCTGACTTACGCGATGAGCCGGTGCCCACAACGTCACCCACATACACGACCGGGAAGCCTTTGGCTTTTACCTCTTCGATCTGCTTGAGCGGGCCAGTGGTGCCAGGGACGACAGGCTCAATGCCGTCACGCTCGTTTTTAAGCATGGCATTGGCGTGGAGCGGGATATCCGGGCGTGACCAGGCATCCGGCGCGGGCGAGAGGTCATCGGTATTGGTTTCGCCGGGCACTTTAAACACGCTGAGCGTGATTTTCTCAGCCAGCGCCGGTTTAGACAGAAACCACTCGGCGTCAGCCCAGGACTGAATCACATCTTTAGCGACGCTGTTGCCGTTCTTGGCACGAGTTTCTACGTCATGGAAGGCATCGAACATAAGCAGAGTGTGCTTAAGTTGTTCACCTGCTTCACGGGCAAGCTCCTCATTATCGAGTAGCTCCACCATTGATACGATGTTATAGCCACCCTGCATGGTGCCCAATAGCTTAACGGCGTGAACCTTGTCGATTAGCGGGGAGCTTGCTTCACCTTTGGCAATGGCGGTGAGAAAACCCGCTTTTACATAGGCGGCCTCGTCAACCCCGGGCGGTACGCGGTTGGTGATCAAATCGAGGATAAACTCCTCTTCCCCAGCCGGCGGCGTTTTCAGTAGCTCAACCAGTGAGGCTACTTGTTCGGCATTTAGGGGTTTGGGCGGGACGCCCTCGGCGGCACGTTCCTCGACATGTTGGCGATAAGCTTCAAGCACGTTGGGGCCCTCTCATTCACGTTTCATTTACTTTATGGTGATGGCCTGCACGATGCACGGTGTTGGCCGCGCAGTGGTTGTGAAGTGGGGCCGATCACATATGACATACGCTTGACAAACAGCGTGTGGTTGGATGGCTGCGATTCTACGGCAAACTGTCGACAATGTTAAGCTGGCAAGTAGAGACGGCTCTTGTACTTTATGTTGATGCCAAGATTTAAATGGATCAAAAAAGCGCTTTTTATTAGTCAATTGGCTCAAAACCAGGAAAGTTTTTTCCCACTTCTAAGCTAACTTCCCGCTGTGCGGGTGTGATTCTCGTTACACCGCGTTACCATACTCCTCACTTTATAACCTTAGAGCCGTTTTACTGCTGTGGTACTTATGCAAGCGTGTTGAGTAAAAGTGTGTGGAGCATTTTTAGGCGCTTAACTACATTAGTGATAGGCGATGAAGGATATAAAGAACGCAATGTTACAGGGAACTATAAGCGCCTTGCGCGCTTATATGTTGTACAATAGTGAGATGTAAGCTTGGTGATGGTGTTATGTTGATACAACCTGGTATGTCACAGCCTTCGATACATGCGAGTGCCTTGCAAGCGGCTGAACACACGGTCAAAGCGGATGATCTGTTGCCGGAAAGCTTGCACCGGTTTTTAGCCTGTGCAACCCCTGACGCATGGCTGCAGTGGGCCCTTGAAAACCCGGAAACGCTGCTGATTGACCATGCTCAGTGTGAGAAAAAAGCCGCTTCTACGGCAATGAGCTTGCTCTATCGCTACGTAGACCAGCCACTTCTACTCAGTAAAATGTCGCAGTTGGCCCGGGAAGAGTTGCTCCATTTCGAGCAGGTGGTTGGCCTTATGGAGGCACGTGGCGTGGCTTACCAGCATTTAACCGCTTCGCGCTACGCGGAAGGCCTAAGACGACACTTGCGTAGCAATGACCCCGAGCGGCTCATTGATGTGCTGATTATCGGCGCGCTTATTGAAGCGCGTAGCTGCGAGCGATTCGCTTGCTTGATTCCTTATTTAGACGAAGAGCTTGCCAAGTTTTATCGTACCCTGGTGAAGTCAGAAGGCCGTCATTTTGAGGACTATCTGTTACTGGCTCGCCAACAAACGTCGGACTCAATTGATGAGCGGATCGCTTTTTTTGTAGCGCGTGAAGCGGAGCTGATTACTTCGACCGATACGGCTTTTCGTTTTCATAGCGGTGTGCCAGCTTAAACCGCTTAGCCTGGCAGGATGTTTATCATGCGCGATGCTCGTGAGACAGACCAGTTGACTCTCTTTGGTCACTTTTCGCTTACCCAGGGCGAAGATGTATTAACCCACTTTAGTTACGACAAAGTGAAGGCGCTGCTCGTTTATCTGCTGCTGCACCGCCAGCCGGTGAACCGCGCCGCACTGGCCGAATTACTATGGCCCGACCAGGGATTATCCTCAGGCAGGACTAACCTACGCCATGCGTTGCACTGCCTTCGTCAGTCGCTCGGTGAGAGCGCTGACCAGGTGTTGAGTGTCTCCCGGCAGACGATAGCCTTTCAGCTCCCGGCCAATTGGAAAGTCGACCTGCATACGCTGCAGCAACTGCTTGAAGGCCCGCGGGACTTGGATACCCTGGAAGCACTGATGTCCTGCTACCAAGGCGACCTGATTGAAGAGCTTCAGTTGGCAAGCTGTAGTGAATTTCAGCGCTGGTTAGTCCAGGTGCGCAATGAGTGGCGCCAACGGGTTATTCGTTTTGCTGAACAGGTGCTCGACGCCCACACCGATGTGCCTGACCTGATCCTGGAAACCCTGGTCAGTCGCTTTTCAGGCTACGGCCCCTTTCATGAGCGTTTGGTGCGCCAACTGGCTGAACAGAATCAAATGGCCGCCGCTCACGAGCAGTATAATAGCTACTTGCAGCTACTGGCGCTGTCAGGCCAGCAACCTGAGCCTAGCTTTTTACAGCTGGCCAGCTACTGGTCTGACGGTCACCATGACCCCCGCATGATGAGTCCCCAGGGTGCGTTTTCCCGCGCGCTGGCGTCGGACAGCAAACCACTGCGCGAAGACGAAATTGAGCTGCGTCAGCTCTCGGTGATGGCTATCCGGCTGCGCTTGAAAGGGGAGTGGCAAGACCGCGCCGCGACCCGACACTGCCTTACTCTGCAGTTAGAGTTGTTGCGCTGGTTAGAGCAGCAGTGCCATCACTTGGGCGGCTTCTGGCTGCCTGGCGCCACAGGTGGCTTAGGATTGGCGTGTTTCGGTACCCATGGGCCTGCCCACCAGTTGGCTGAGTTGGTAGCGCTCTATGAGCACTGCCGGCAAGCGCTTCCCCAAGAGAGCGCCCGCCACTGGTCGGGCGAGGGCGAAGTGCCGCAATTTGAGCTGGCCGCTGGTTTGCACAGCGGGCGGGTCGTTTACTTGCCCGAGCGGCAATTGGCGGATCCCCTGGGGCAAGTTACCCAGACCTCCCTGGAGCTTATGAGCGCTGCCGAAGGCAGTGAACTGGTCATCTCTCAAGAAGCCAGCCAGCACATGCCACCTGCGCTCGATCTCCAGCCACGGCTGGTATCACGCTTAGTGGCTAGCGATGGTCGCGTTCGACTGCGAGCTTTAGTGCTGGGCTTAAACGAAGGCGGCCGCGATGCGCTGCCGCCTAGCCTGGTGGGGCGTGAAACCTCGCTGCGTACGCTACGCGATGCGTTGGCCCGGGCAGGTATAGGTTTGCGTCAAAGCGTGTTGGTTCGCGGTGCCTCTGGCATGGGCAAGTCGGCGCTGATGGTCGGATTTCGTCAGTTAGAGCTCAGCCGTGATGCGGCTATTTGCTGGCAGCCTACCACTCGGCTATCGGTGCTGGATCCCTACGGCGTTGCCCGCACCCTGGTTGGCTGGTATCTCAAGCAACCGTTGACCGTTGAGGCAATTCACGAACTACAGGCGACGCTGGAACTTGACCAGCTTACCCCTGAGCGGCAGCACCTGTTGGAGGAAGCGCTTGGCGTGCACGAGGTGCAGGAGATCACTCAGCTGGCTCAAAGCGGCGAAGCGGTCGAACTGGTGGTGATGCTACTGCACCGCTTAATCGAGCGCCAAGCGACCACTCATACCCTGGTGCTGATGGTTGACGACCTGCAGTGGCTGGATGAGCCTTCCTTTAAAGTGCTCGCCGGGCTGCAGGCTCGTCTGCCGATCAATACTGCCTTTATGCTGGTGGCCAGCCACCATGGCAGAGAACAACTGCCGGTGAAGCTGCATTGGGATCAGCAGATTAGCTTGGGCAATCTGGATACGCAGCAGTCCTCGCGGCTATTGTCACAGCTGTCACGGCGCTATCGTATTCATCTAAGCCCACGGCTACGCAACCAGATTATCGAGCGCTGCGATGGTGTGCCGCTCTATATGCAGGAAATTTGCCGTCGATTGGACATGGATCGCCGCGAGGGGCGTAGTGTTCAGTTTGATGAACTGCCCAAAGGGTTGTTAGGCCTACTGGCTAGCCGCATCGATCAGCTTGAGGGTGACCGCGAAATTGCCCATGTGGCGGCAGTGCTGGGTAAGCGCTTCCGGTTGGATTTCCTACTGGAGTGCAGCGGTTGGGAAAAAGGGCGCCTTAACCAAGCGCTCGAACATATGCGTGTGCTGGAGATTGTTGAGCCGGTCGATAAAGAGAGCGGTGAGCACGAATATCAGTTTAGTCATCAGCTGCTGCAAGAAGCGGCCTACCTTTCCTGCCCTCGGGATGTTCGCGTCAAGCTGCACCAGCAAGTGGTGACCTTGATAGAGGAGCGCTTTCCGGTGTGGATTAGTCGCCATCCCGGGGATTTTGCCACCCATCTGCGCCGCAGCGGCCACTATGCTCGTGGTGCGCGCTATTTTGAACTGGCCGCCCGTGAAGCGCTTAAGGTGAGCGCCAATCGAACCGCGCTGCGTATGGCCGATTTCGGGTTGGCGAGTCTGCGCCATGTCGAGCACGAGATTGAGCGTGAAGTGAGCCTGCTCACCGTGCGCGGTCAGGCGGCGTTCTCGTTAGAAGGCCACGGTTCGCCAACCGCACATGAAAGCTTTGTGCGTGCGCGGGAACTGCTGCGCGAATCGGGTAGCGATAGGTTAGAAGACCCAGAAGATCTAGAGCAGATATTCCTGGTTAAGTGGGGGCTTTGGGTGGGCCGCAGCCAGCGCTATGCTCATGCGGATGCTTTTGCACTGGCGTCGACGCTCGCGGATCTCGCTGCACGCCTTGAAGATCCTCGTTATCGTCGTTTGGCCGATTATGCCCGTGCCAACTGCGAGTATTGGGCTGGTCGCATTCAACAGGCTCATGACCATTTGGATGAAATCGATCCGCTCAATGTGCAGATGATGATCGAATGGTTGCCGTTCTCCGATCATCCGCAAGTATCTGCGGCCTGCTTCCAAGGCTGGGCGCTCTGCCTGCGGGGTGATTATCAGCGTGCCGAGCGCCAGGTGTCGGCGGCGATTCGGCTGGCGGAGAAAATTGCTCATCCCGGTACCTTGGCGCTGGCACTGCTCTTTGCCGCTGCCCTCTATCGTCAGCTAGGACACGTCCACTTGGCCGCACGGCATGCGGAGCGGGCAGCAGCAATGACGGGAACGCCCGATCTGCAGCTGTGGCAAATTTCCAGCCAGTGTATTCTCGGTTGGCAGCGTGCCCTGGCAGGCGATGCCACTGGCCTAACCCAGTTGCGCGATAGCTTGGATCAAATGGCGGAGCTGAACGGTCGCGACCGCTACCAGCGGCCAGTGCTATGGTACTCCGATGCCTGCATTGAGCTGGGCGAGTTAAACGCCGCAGAGGATTATCTTGACCAGTGCCTGGTGATTGCCCGTGAGCGTACCACGCTATTCCTGCCTGAATTGGCTACCCAGCTGGCCAAGGTGCGTGATCTGCTTGGGCACCCTGCCAATGAAGTCAAAGCACTGGCTGAAATGGCGATTAACCAGTCCCGCGAGCATGGCAATCGCCACCAGGAGCTAGCGGCTCTTGAGCTATGGTTGACGCGTATTGAACCCAATGATCAGCAGGCCAAAGAGAGTTTTAGGCGGCTATTGAGTGAAGTCAGCCACAGTGATGCCCCGGTGCTCACTCGCTGGATTAGCTTGTTGGATCGCCGTTTGCCGCGGCCGGTAGGCGCTGAAGGTTGATAAGCTAAAGCAGGGCACTGTTTAACGGGTGTCCTGCTCCAGCCAGGTCAAGGTGGCGAGCGCCTCTTCCCGGTGCTCGCCACATACACTGGCGTCAAAGTTAAATCGCTCGCAAACCCTGGGGCGACTCGGATCGCCGAACAGACGGCACAAATTATCCTCGTCTAACTGAACACAGCGGACGCCCGCCGGCTTGCCCTCAGGCATGCCGGGGATGGCTGAGCTAATTGAAGGCGCGATACAACAGGCGCCACACCCCGCACGACACCCTTCACTCATAGCCGACTTGGTGTAGCACTAGGTGTAAACATAGCAATCGCGCCCTTGTTAATGCCCTCAAAGGCCTGAATGCGCGTGGCTACTCCGCTTTGCGTGGCAACCTCTTTCGCCAGCCAAGCAGCGATATTTTCTACCGTGGTAGGGCCGGGAAGGACTGCGCATAGCGACTGTGGCAGCGTAATGGAGAAATCGCCTTGGGCGGCCCGATAGCCGCAGGTAAGGAAGTCGTTATCCCGGGAGGTGATATCCGCCTCTTCAAGCAGGTAGCGATTATCCAACCATGCGGCCCACTGCTTTTCGAGCTTAGGTTGACGCACCCCTTGCTGAAAGATATGTAGCCGCGACCGGTGGCCGTGGGCGATACGCTGGCAGTTGCCCAGGTGGCGCTTTAGGCCGTGGGTGTAGCCATAAGCAGCGCCTTCAATGGCCTCGTCGCTAAGCGTTAGGGTGACCTGGTGGACATTTTTAGGGCGCTGTTCGGTGAGCTGCTGGCTTAAATGTTCAGCGACCGTGTCGGGCTCAATAGCCTGCCAGGGAAGCAGGCTAAAGGCCTCTTTTGGGCCGCGCACTTCCATCGGGTAGGGGGTGGTGGTACGCACACACAAGCCTTCAGGGCACTCAGTTACCGTGATCCCAGGGGCTTGAGTGGGCACCAGCAGGGTGTGATCGAGACCGCCATCCAGCGTACGTTTGATCCACGGTTTGACTTCACCAAAATCGAACAGCATGCCATCTTCGCCCAGCTCGCCATCCAGCACTGCGTCTACTTGCCAGCTACAGCCGACTAAGCCGCGCTGGGAACACCAGAGGGAAACATCGATATGGGTCAGTTGTTGAACAAATAGGGACATTAATCAAAACCTGCTAATTTGTGCATTTGTAGCGACAGGCG
The DNA here is from genome assembly GCF_002211105.1 of Halomonas campaniensis. Classification (GTDB taxonomy): domain Bacteria; phylum Pseudomonadota; class Gammaproteobacteria; order Pseudomonadales; family Halomonadaceae; genus Vreelandella; species Vreelandella campaniensis_A. The sequence goes on from NZ_JPUA01000026.1 coordinate 271,720, forward strand.
CCACTGGGGGTTAGCCATACAGTAGGCGGTCGCTTCAGCGACGGTAGTCTTATCCTGATTGAGAGGGGCAAGATCCATCGGCTGTAAAAAGAAGTGGCGAAACCCCAGGCTTGAAAACTGCTCCGGGGGAGCGTCCTTCTGAGGGTAGACGAGCTTTAATTCATCGCCTTGAGTAACGGCCAGCGGATTGCTGCCCTTAGGGCTGACACACAGCCAGTCGATGCCTGGGGGCGGTGTCAGCGTGCCGTTGGTCTCGACGGCCACCTCAAACCCATGACTATGCAGCGTGGCAATCAGCGTAGCGTCAAGCTGCAGCAGCGGCTCGCCGCCGG
>NZ_JPUA01000026.1:272127-292141 GCF_002211105.1 Halomonas campaniensis
GTCGCCTGCGACTTGGCGTCACCGCTTTGGTTGGGCCACAGCGCGGCAATGTGCTCAGCAAGCTCGGTAGCAGTGGCAAACTTACCGCCATTGATACCGTTAGTGCCAATAAAGTCAGTGTCGCAAAAAGTGCATTTAGCCGTCGCTCGATCAAGCTCACGGCCCGACCACAGATTGCAGCCGCTAAAACGACAGAAAACGCTCGCTCTTCCTGCTTGGGCACCTTCCCCCTGCAGAGTATAAAAAGCTTCTTTAACCTGATACATCAGCGCTGACCTACTGCGCTGTCTACGCTGTAAGCCAGTGGATCGGTCACGCCGTTGGCGGCAAAGGCGGCCAGCCGTTCGCGACAGCTACCGCATACGCCACAGGCCATTTCACGGCCTTCATAGCAGGTCCAGGTATGGCGGTAATCCAACCCCATTGCCAGGCCTTCACGCAGGATATCGGCCTTACTCGCAGAAAGATAAGGAGCATGTAGCTTCACTGGCTCGAAGTTGGCAATGCCCGCTACGTGATTCATCGCCTCGACAAATTCGGGTCGACAGTCAGGGTATAGAACGTGGTCACCTCCATGGGCACCGTAGTCGACTCGCTCTGCGCCAATGTTCACGGCCTTGGCAATCGCCAGGGAGAGCAAAATCATATTACGATTAGGCACCACGGTAGCGCGCAGGTTGTCCGTGTCATAGTCGCCCTGGGGCATCGCCTGGTCTTGATTGGTGAGCGCTGAATTATCAATTAAACCGTGTATCGCACGAATGTCGACCACTTGATGGGGCAGGTCTAACGAGGCGCACACTTGGCGTGCCGTATCGAGTTCGCGGGCATGGCGCTGGCCGTAGTCAAAGGAAAGCGCGTGTACGCTAAGCCCTTCACGCAGCGCGCGGTGAAGCACGGTAAAAGAGTCCATTCCGCCGGAATAGATAACAACGGTGGTGGTAGCTGTATTAGCAGTCACTTGGGGTATTGATGACATAAGAAAGCACTCTTTGTCGGAGAATTTATTAATCGCGAGCAGCCTTTAGCTGGCGCGGCGCTCCGGGGTCCGGTCCGGAAGGGCGGCAGTTTACGCAATAGACGTTAGTCTGACCAGTTCTAGCGCTTACCATGTACCTGATTGAAGTAAAAAGTGCGTAGGCGGGCAGCATGAATATCAACATGCTACGCTATTCATCCATGTTGTTAGAGGCGAACCAATGGCAACGATTGAACATAGTGAAATCATTAACGCTCCGCCCGAACGTGTGTTTGAATTATTGCGCCGTGTCGAGGATTTTGCCGATTACTCGGATTTGATTCGCTCGATAGAAACGCTGGGCGAAAACCGCTATCGCTGGCACGTGCGTGCTGTGGGCATGGACTGGGCGTTTGATGTCATGGTGACCGAGATCCAGCCGCCCCATGTGCTTGCCTGGGAGTCGCTGGACGGTGTGAAGAACCAGGGGCGGTACCGTCTTCGCGAGGTGGCAGAAGGTACCGAAGTGGCGTTGACGCTCAGCTATGAAATTCGCAATCGCTTAATGGAGAAGGCCGTAAACAAAGCCGCCAAGCCGCTAGTCGGAAAAGTCAGTCGACAAATTCTTGAGCGTGTAGAGGCGCGTTTGCATGATAAGCAGGTTTGAATGAATAACCCACCAAGATACCCTTGGCGTTGGGCGTTAGGGTTTACATGTTTTGCCATGCTGGCTTATGTGTGGCTTTGGTATTCGCCAGATTTGATGGCGGTGAAGCAGTGGGCTTCCCAGGCATCGCATCATCCTGTCGTTATTATCGGGGTGATGGTGATCATGGCTGTGACGTTAGCCATTGGATTGCCCGGCAGTATTGGGCTGTGGTTAATTGCACCCTTTTACCCACCGATAATTGCCACCGTGATGCTGACACTAAGCAGTGTGGTAGGCGCGTTGGGAGCGTATCAAATAGCCGCTCGCGCTGGAAAAAACTGGAACCCAAGCGGTTTGACGTTGAAGGTTATGAAGATGCTGGAGCAGCGTAGCGACTTGATGACCCAGTGTGCTTTACGGATATTGCCTGGCTTCCCTCACTCGGTTATCAATTTTGCGGCAGGACTGCGTGGTATTTCCCTTAAGACTTATTTGTTGGCAGCAACGCTTGGTTTAGCGGTCAAGTGGGGAGTTTATAGTAGTGCGATTTATGGCGCTTTGGAGGCAATTGAGGAGGAGAATGCGCTGCAATTTGATGTGGTGCTGCCATTAATAGCGCTGGCGATACTGTTATTGATTGGAGCTTGGTACAGGCGCCGCATAGAGGCGGCGCGCAACGTTCATTAACTCATCAAGCTTATTGGGCCTTATGCATGGAAGCATCAAGATGATCAACCACCTCTGCCCAGTCGGCGTCCTCATCCACGGCCTCTTTTAGAAATTCTGCCTGTCCCTCGTTCCAACAGGGGGCTTCAGCCAAGGGCATCGTTTCCGGGAGCGGAGCATTGCGCTGGATAAAGCGTTCTATCGAATCAGGGTCAGATGCTAGGCCCAGCTGTTCGAACAGTTCGCTGAAATGATGCACTGGCTTTTCCATAATCTTTTGCTCCTTCAAACGGTTAGATAGATCCTTTCAACATAGCTTGATTCTCAGCCTACGCCAGCATTCAAAGCTTTGCTTGATTAACGTTCGCCGACGAGTGGGGTTAAAAAGCGCTGACGCTGATCTTCCAACGTGAGCGGTTGGGCCAGTAAGTGGGCCAGCTTGGTGAACGCTGCCTCTGGGGTCATATCATCGCCAGCGAGTACGCCGGCATCGTTAAGGCCGTGTCCCGCTGCGTAAACGCCCAGGTGGACGCTACCCTGCGGGCACAGGCTAATGGCAGCGAGTAATTTGCCTTCGCCACTGGCTCTGGCGAGTACGTCAAGCAAATGAGGAGCGTTGGGAAGGTTGCCAGCGCCCCAAAGCTGAAGCAACGCCCCTTTAACACGCGAATCACTCAGCCATGCCTCTAGCTGCCACGCGGATATGCCCGGCCAAAGAGCGATGCGAACGATCTCTCCCTGATTGACCAGACGGTAGTCGGGGAGCTCGAAACGCGGCGCGCCACGCTGTTGCAGGCCAAGCCCGCGGCTGGGGTAATAAACAAAATCGTCGCCTACGCGCTCGCCGAGCAGTGGGTAGTTGGGGCTGGCAAAGGCGTTGGCTGCTTCGCTGTGCTGCTTGATAGCTCTGGCTCCCCGCAGCAATTGCCCTGCAAAGTAAATAGCCACTTCTTGGAGCTCGGGCTTAGCGGCAAACTGCAGCGCGCCGTGCAAGTTGTCCAAGGCATCACTGCCTGGCGATTCCAATGGCGACATTGAGCCGGTGACGACCACTGGTCGATCTAAGCCCTGAAGTTGATAGGCAAGGCTCGCGGCGGTCCAGCTGAGTGTATCGGTGCCGTGAATAATCACGAAACCGGCGTAGGCCGTTAACTGGTCGTTAATATCGCGGGCGAGCTGTTGCCAAGTGAGGGGAGTAGCCGCACTTGAGTCAATCAGCGTGGTGTAGCTAACAACCTCATAAGACGGAAGTGATTGCTGTTGGGCAAGCGGTAGTTGGTTAAGCGCCGTCGCCATGCGAGTAGTGAAGTCTCCACCAGGCCTGAGCCCTTCTGCATGCTGCTGCATACCGATAGTGCCGCCCGTGTAAATAACTAAAATGCGCTCTTGGGAGGAAACGCTGTCGGCTAGAGGTGAGTAGGGGGGCATCGCCATCTCCTGGGGCTTTATGCGAAACCTGCTAATTCAGAAAGTAGGCGTAACACGTTGTACCAAAAGTTCGCCACTATGATCGTCTAAGCGCTGATTGCGGCCCGCAAGCAGCGCAAAGCCACAGCAAACCAGGATCAGGGCAATCAACAGCCAGGCGATATGTGGGGTGTTGGCGCCTGATTGCAGCATAACCCCCACACCAAAGGGGCCGAGTGCGGCCAGCGTATAGCCACCGCCCTGGACAAGCCCAGAAAGCTGACCGGCAAGGCGTGAGTTGGCCGTGCGTAATACTAACAGGCTTAGCGCCAGGCTAAAGCTGCCACCTTGGCCGATACCCAGCAGTGCAGCGCCGGGCCATTTCCATACCAGTGGGGCGATAAGCAGCATCCACAGGCCCATGGCGGTGCTAAGCAGCACAAGCAGCAGCGCAGGACGCTGGTCACGCCCCATGCGGGCAAGCCAGGGGGCGCCCAGCGCTGAGGCAAGCTGGCACATAATAGACACCGCCATGGTCCAGCCCGCATCGGCCTCGTTATAACCGCGATCAACCAGCAGTGTAGGCAGCCAGCCAAATACGATGTACGCCATGGAGGATTGAATACCCATGAACAGCATAACGTGCCAGGTAAGTGGCTGCTTAAGAAGCCGTAAAATACCGCTTTTAGGCGCTGTTGATGTGTTGGTCATGGTGGTGCGGGGCATTTGGATGTGCCAAAGCACTAGCGCGAATAACGCCAACAGTGACCAGCTCATCAAGCTCGCCTGCCAACTGCCGAGCAGTTGGGTCAGTGGAACGCTGAGTCCGGCACCTAAAGCGCCTCCCAAGCAGAGCGCCATGGTGTATAAGCCAGTGAGCAGGTCGGCACTGTCGGGGAGTTCACGCTTCACCAAGGCCGGTAGCAGGGTGCCACCAACGCCAATTGCACAACCTGCCATCGCCGAGCCGATAAAGAGCCCGCCGGCAAGCGGCAAGCCACGCAAAATCAATCCAACAGCCAGCAGTGTCAGTGCCACACTCAGCGCCCGTTCACTGCCTATGCGTTTAGCCAGGGCAGGGGCAAGTGGGGCGGAGAGGCCTAAAAAAAGCACGGGGAGCGTGGTGAGTAGACCCGCCGCGCTAGCGGAAAGCCCGGCGCTTTCTTGCAAGCGGGTAAGTAATGGAGCAACCGAAGACATGGCGGGCCGTAGATTTAGCCCCACCACAACCATCAGTAAAATAAACGTAATCGAGCGACGCGTTGCCATACGAGTGCTTACTTAAGGTGGGGACGCAAGTCTCCGCGAACGGCATCGAGTAGCGTAATAAAGTGGTAATCCTGGGGAGTGTCCAGGCAATCAACTCTAACGTTAGTGCGCATGCCTTTATCCATATTCAACTGGTCGAATATTTCTAACGTTAGCTTACGTGCAGGCTTATCACCTGGCGCCAAGATGCCATCTTCAAGGGTGAAGGTCTCCAGCAGGGTGACGCGTACGCGGGTACTGTTACCTTCGCTAAGCATGCGGCGCACAAACAGCCAGCCTTCGCAGGGGAGGGCGTAATTGTCATCCCGCTGGCGTAGGAAAATCGTACGATAGCAGGCGCCTTCGATTGAGGCCTTTTCAGCCATACTGCGATAGGCCTGCACCACTTGGTTTGCTGACGCCCGGGCGTCCTCTAAACGCTGCACGATTCCTTGGTGTTCGCGGCTGAGCTGCTCTTGACGTTGAAACGTCAGCCATTGGCGGTACTCGGTCATCAGTTGAGAAGACGCCATAATCACTCCGTGAAAGGTATTGGCTAAAATAGCTGCGGAAAACAGCGGCTTGGAATATGCAAAGGCGACACCTTCGCATATTCCTGCGCGCTGAGCTAGCGCCGTGCGCGACGTTTACGCTCGCCACCGGTATTGGCACTCTGGCCTTCGGGTTTGCGTTTGGCGCGCGGCTGACGTTGATTGCGTCGGCCATTTTCGATGGGCTCAGGTTTGATACTGGGGTCGGGCTCAAAACCTGGCTCAATGTGCTTAGGCAGCGTCTGTTTGATCAGGCGCTCAATGTTGCCCAGCAGGGCGTCTTCATCGACACATACCAACGAAACGGCTTCGCCATTGCTGCCAGCCCGACCGGTGCGGCCAATGCGGTGGACGTAATCTTCCGCTACGTTGGGCAGGTCGAAATTAACCACGTGGGGCAGCTCATTGATATCCAGACCGCGAGCAGCGATATCGGTGGCCACCAGTACCTGTAGGTCGCCACTCTTGAATGCCGTTAGTGCGCGAGTACGAGCTCCCTGGCTTTTATTACCATGGATTGCCATGGAGGGGATGTCCTGCTTGGAGAGCTGCTCGGCAAGGCGGTTAGCACCATGTTTGGTACGCGTAAATACCAGCACCTGGAACCAGCCATTTTGCTGAATCAAGTGGGCCAGCAGTTCACGCTTCTTCTCGCGATCAACGCGGTAAATGGCCTGCTCAATTTTGTCGGCAGTGGCATTGCGCGGCGCGACTTCAATCATCGCCGGGTTATCCAGCAGCTGTTGTGCCAGGGTCTGGATCTCGTTAGAGAATGTCGCCGAAAACAGCAGGTTTTGGCGCTTTTTAGGCACTAGGCGCAGCAAGCGTTTAATGTCGTGAATGAAGCCCATATCCAGCATACGGTCAGCTTCATCAAGCACTAAGATCTCAACGCAGGAGAGATCCACATGCCCTTGCTGATGGAGATCCAGCAGGCGTCCAGGGGTGGCAACCAGTACATCCAAACCCGCTTTTAGTGCATCGATTTGAGGCTGTTGGCCGACGCCGCCAAAAATAATATGGGAGCGCAGAGCCAAGTGTTGTCCATAGGTCGATACGCTTTCGCCTACTTGAGCGGCAAGCTCACGGGTGGGGGTTAGTACCAGTGCGCGTACCTGACGTTTCCCAGGCCGCTTGCCAGTGCTTAAACGTTGCAGCATTGGCAGCGTGAAACCAGCGGTTTTACCCGTGCCGGTTTGGGCGCTGGCCAGCATGTCACGCCCCTCTAGTACGACGGGAATAGCCTGTCGTTGTATCGGGGTGGGTTCGGTGTAACCTTGCGCTGTGACAGCGCGTAACAAATCGGCGTGCAGGCCAAGTTCAGAAAAGCTCATGCGTTCTCCGCAGTCACCTAGTGAATTAATACCGGTAAATGGTTGTTATCACTAGGTGTTATGTTCAAAAAGCGAGGTTGATTCACCTTCGCGGCAGCGAAGTGTGCCAGATAATTCAGCGTGCCGCGATGGTCGTTGGTTAGCCGTGGATGACCGTGACAGGAGACGTGAAGGTTATAGCGCCAAGCAGCACTATCATCCTGGTGTGCACGGACACACCAGAAAACTACGTGTCAGTAATAAGCCGGGTAGTGTAACACGGTTATGGGGCCTCAGCTTGTTTCGCTGAATCGTTCCAGTGGCGGTGCCTGGGCATGCAGTGGAATTAACCGTGCTAACGTAGCCGCGGGCAAGTCGAGCTGGGCGACTTCCTTGGGAGGTAATGCAAAAAAGTGCTTAGGGGTGAAAACACCAAGTTGAAACAGTTGGCGGGCCGTGGCTGGCCCTATGCCATCAAGCGCCAGTAATTGTCGTGCAAAAAGGGTGAGAAAACGACTGTTCTGCTGTTCATCAAAATCGGCGCTAGCCGTTTGATAATAGTGCCCCGCTTGAAGGGTAATGAACTGCTCAATGCGCTGAAGCGCGGCTAGCGTTGAGGTGTCACGACTTAGAGCTGTTAACTGGCCACGCAGCTCGTCGTGGCTATTTAAAGCCGTTTCGAGTACATCTAGCGTCAATTCACCCTCAAGCAGTGCCGTGACGGTATGCATGAGGGTGTTAATGGTATCGCGCAGTTGTTCAACGGGCAGGCCTGTGGTCTGGCTTTGTTCAGCTGTCATAGTGACATCCCTCAGAGGGTTAGCATTAAGCGTAGTGCAGCAAGCTCCGTTTAGAAAAGCGCTGATTAATCAAAATAATCGCCCTGACGTATTTCAGTGGCGATCAGTTCGGCGGCTTGATCCCAACTATCACTTAATGCGCGCACCAGGGCTGGGTAGCCATCTTCTGCTAGAGGGGTTTCTGCATAGAAGTTTTCCATCACTAACAGCTCTCCAGCATCGTTAAGTAATTGCCATTGGCCGCTAGCCACGGCGACACCGTCAAAGCGCCCCTGGAATTGATCCACGTTGAGGCGCAGCGTCAAGGCGTTAGCCTGTTCGCCTTCCGCACGCATAACCCTAAGTGTTGGCAGCGCTTGCGCCAGGTTGGCGCGCAGATTCCGTTCTAACTGCCTGCCTAACCCTTCTGCCCACTGATGCTCGCGAGCGGCGTTCAACGTAATGTCGTCTAGCTGCATCACAATGCCGTCGACATCCAGATAGTGGGCAAGCCGAGGTGAGTTCACTATAAGCGTGCCCTCGGGCTGGCGAGCGGTGCTAGTCAGCGGGTCGCTCGGCAGCATATAGCGAGAGGGTGGTGTGACGCTGCTGGCGCAGGCCGAAACCAGTACGCAGACCATCAGCAGCGGCAAACATTTTATCCATGTCAGCATACTTGCTGCGTTTAACATATTCGTCCCTTTGAATATCTGCGTCCCTGTGAGCATAGTGGGCTCCTTAATCTCGTGGCGCGCGCGGAATGGGGTCTTGGGCATCCAGATTGTCAAACAACAGCGCTCTGGGGTTGTCATTGAGCGTACGTGTCAATGGCTGTAGGTCACGCATCAAGCGATCCAGCCGCTCAATGGCCGTAGTAAGCTCTTGATAAGCTGGCGATGAAGGCGATAAGCCCTGGAGCGTGCTACGTAGTTCATCCAGCGTCGCGTTAAGGTTTCCTCCAACGGCCTGTGTTTCAGGATCATTGAGCAACTGGTTCAGAGAGGCGCTCACTTCGCGAACTTCATTCAGCATCTGTTCGGAGGCCTGTAAGTTACGATCCAAGCCGGTTAGCAGCGGTTCAACCTCAAGGGCGTTTAGCTTATCAAGTAAATTGGTCACTTGGGCCTGTATTTGGGCAAAGCCGCCAGGGACGGTGGGGAACACTGGACGATCCGAGAAGCGCTCGGCAACATACTGATCAGCCAAGTCTCGCTGAAAGTTTAAGTCGACAAACAGGGCGCCCGTTAGCAGACTGCCATTTTTTAGCGATGCGCGTAGCCCCAGACCAAACATACGCTGGAACCGCGCCTCCCACTCATCAAGGTCAATATCGCTATTTTCAATACCCAGGCGCTGAGGCTCAATCCTGATGAGTACGGGGATGGCAAAGCGGGCCCGTGAGTCGGGCTGTGGTGCGGTAAAATTCCAGGGCACGGCAGCAACGGTACCCAATCTCACACCGCGAAACTCTACAGGGGCTCCTTTGGACAGTCCGCGCACTGTTTCGTCTACCAGCAGTACATACTCTAGATAGCGATTAAAAGTACCTTCGCGGGCGGCGTTTTCATCGGCATAGAGAGTGAACCGGGTATTGGCTTCAACCGGCTGTCCCATGGGCAGGTCTTCGGGTACGCCAAAGGTAACACCGCCACCCAGGAGTGCTTCAAGGGATTCAACGTTAACGCGCACACCGTCGGAGTCTAAGCGAAAGTCAATACCGCTAGACGTCCAAAAACGTGTGCTGTCGGTGACTAAATCGGTGTATGGCTCTTCGATAAACACCTGATGCTGCATGGTGCGTGAGAGAGGCTCAAAATTATTCTCTTCGATACGCCCCACGGTATAGCCCTGGTATGAGACAGGGTCGCCCACCCGCAGTGAGTTGCCCAGTTGGCTCGTCAAACTAAGACGTAGCCCCGCTTGGCCGGCGGGCGCAACCGGGGGGATATCGCTGACGGGAAATTCCCGCCGTGGTGCTTCCGCGGTGCCTGGTTCAAGCTGAATATAAGCACCTGAGAGTACGGTGCCCAAACCACTAATCCCCTCACGGCCAATGCGTGGTTTAACCACCCAAAAGCGGGTGTCTTCGCGCAGAAGATCCTCAACCTCCGGCTGAATACGAGCGGTCAGTACGGCATGGGAAAGGTCGTCCGACAAGCGCACACCTTGCACCCGGCCCACTTCAACATTACGGCTGCGAATCAGCGTATTGCCCGCCTCAATACCCTCAGCACTCTCCATGGTCAGTGTCACCAACGTGCCGCGACTGGCGTAGTTGTCATAAACCAGCCATAGACCAATGGCAATCGCAACGATAGGCACGACCCAGATAGGGGAGAGCCGGGTTTGGCGTGAGGTTTTGGCCTTATTAAGATCCTGGTCGTTTGTTGGATTGGTATTAGGCGGTGTTGTTTCATTAGCCATCAACAGGTTCCTTGGTGGCCGCTTTACGGCGAAGAAGGGAGTGACGAGGTGGAAGCGGAGTGTCCCAAATTAAACGCGGATCAAATGTCATCGCCGCTAGCATGGTTAATACAACCACCGAGCCAAAAGCGAGTGCCGCCGGGCCTGGTGTAATTGACATCAAGGAGCCTGCGCGAATCAGTGCCACGAGTATGGCCACCACAAAAACATCGACCATTGACCAGCGTCCAATAAATTCCGTTAGACGATAGAGTCGCGTACGGCTTTGGGCGTTTAATGCGCTGCTACGCCGAACCACTAAGCATAGCCAGATTAACGCCAATAACTTGCCGACGGGAACGATCACGCTGGCAATAAAAATAACCGCCGCAATCGGCCAGGAGCCCATCTGGATTAGTTGAACCACGCCGCCAATGATGGTTGAAGGTGAGGAGTTGCCCAGGCTGGTGGTAGTCATAATGGGATACACATTAGCAGGAATGTACATAACGGCCGAGGCGGCGAGAAGTGCCCAGGTGCGCTGTAAGCTATGCGGCAGTCGCTGATGAAGCTTTTCATTGCAGCGAACGCAGTGACCACGCCCCTGGGGCGATAAGCGGTTGATCAGCCCGCAGGTAGGGCAGCCGGTCAGGCCTTGAGCGCCAGCAGGCAGTCCTGTTTGCGTACCTTCGGGAGCCAGTGGTTCTCCTTCTAACGAGAACCACATCCAGTCGGCATCCAGGGACTGGGTTGTCATCAGTAGCAGTAGTGCAAAAGCACAAAACGCCCAGAAGGAGATGCCTATTGTTACATCGGCCAATCCGGCGATTTTTATCAGGCTTACCAGAGCGCCGATAATGAACACGTCGGCCATCATCCATGGCGTTAAGTGCGCCAGTGAGCGTGCGATGTCACGGCTAAAGGGCAGGGGGCGATCGCGCAGTAACCCAAACTGGAGCCAAAGGACACCCAGTAGATAGACCGCGGGGAGTACCACAATGGTCATAATGACGGCGATAGCGACCACTGGCTGGTGAAAGCCAATCAGTGTGGTGGCGGTCTGAGTTAGCTCAATACGATTACTCACCCCGCTGACCGTGAAACTGATAAAGGGGAACGAGACCGCGACCATAAGCGCAACAAGGGAGGCGATGGCCAGGGCCATACTGCGCTGTGCCGGGTAGCGATGGCGTTTAACCAAAACATGTGAACAGCGCGGACAGCTGGCTTTCTCACCTGAGTTTAACGGCGGCAGTGCCGATACCCAGTCGCACTCGTGACAGGCACGCAAACGCCTTCGCTGAGTTCGAGCCTCAGGTGGCAAACGGTCAACAAGGGGGGCGTTAACCGGTAATGTGCGGCGCTTAATCAATCGTTGTGGAAGCAAAAAGCAAAACTCTCAGTGCGAACCCTTAGCAAAGCTACTAGGATGTGGCGGATTAGGCTGTCAAATGCGCATTTTAGCAAGCCTATGTCGCTGAAAGAGTGTTAAAAAACATAGGCTAGCCGCTTGACCAAAGCGTTAGTTTAGACAACGATGCTGCGGCGCAGTGACGAGCAGTTAAATGCGATCATAAAGGCCGCCTACTTTTCTGTCAGGTTGGTTCCTCATTAAAGTGTCGCAGCATAGAGGTCAGGATAGCTAGTAATAGCATCTGACTGCCGTCGCTATGAAGTGGTACTTCGGTACAAAATCTGCAAACTGTGACAATCATTATGTCATGAAGGAAATGGAATGTTGCTTCCCACATTAGCGGTTGTGCTTGGATTGGTTTTATTGGTCTGGAGTGCCGAGAAGTTTATCGACGGCGCGGCGGCAACATCGCGCTGGCTTGGCCTGTCCCCATTGCTGATCGGGATGTTGATCATAGGATTTGGAACCTCGGCGCCAGAAATGATGGTGTCCGTTCTGGCGGCTATGGACGGAAACCCTGGCTTGGCTGTCGGTAACGCCTACGGCTCAAATATTGCCAATATCGGTTTGATTCTCGGTTTGGTAGCCCTTGTGGCGCCGCTGTCGGTGCATTCTAGCGTTATCAGTAAAGAGATGCCTATCCTGATGCTGGTCATGCTGGCGACGGGTTTGATGCTGCTGGACGGATTTGTCGCGCGCTGGGAGGCCGTGTGCCTTTTGCTGGCGTTGGTTGTTTTTATCGTTGTGAGTATCGTTCGCTCGCGCAATCAACCCGAAGATGCGCTGGTTGCTGAAGTAGCAGAAACCCTGGATAGCAAACCGATGTCCCGGGGCAAAGCTATCATGTGGACCCTGGTAGGGTTAGTGCTGCTAATCGCCAGTTCACGGCTACTGGTGTGGGGAGCTGTAGAAATTGCGCTGCGCTTTGGTGTGAGCGACTTGATTATTGGTCTTACCGTGGTCGCTATTGGCACGTCGCTACCTGAGCTAGCCTCCTCTATTACCGCCCTGCGCCGAAATGAGCACGACATGGTGCTGGGGAATGTGGTCGGATCCAACCTCTTTAACAGCCTGGCGGTAGTCGGCCTTGCCGGCGTTATTGCGCCCATTGAAGCTGGGCGCGAAGTGCTGGTGCGCGACTGGAGTGTGATGACCGGAATGACGCTGTTGATGATCCTGTTTGCATTCTCCTGGCGTGGCCGCCCTCGGCGTATAAACCGCTTGGAAGGGGGGATTCTGCTGGCGCTATTTATCGCCTACACCGGTTATATGGTCAGCGTCGTCATAATGTCGCGATAGCCTTATTGCGTCATTGCGCCTCATGCGGGGGATTGGTGCGTCAATGCGACTCATCTTGGACATCCGATGGCTGTAATATAATGATTGTCCAAGAGGTGTGCTAGTGATAGAAGCTTAGTTCCGCAACGCAAACGCAAAGCAGCGTTGTACTAAGGAGCCTTGCGTAAAGAAATAAGCTTAGTGCTTATAACTAAAAGTGTCGTGCCATGAAGGCTCAACTAAGCTTGTGTTAACCCATCCATGGGATACCGATTCAGGTCTTAGGAGAGTGAAATGGAACTTGATCCGCTGGTGTTGTCACGATTGCAATTTGCATTTGTCGTGTCGTTTCACGCCATCTTCCCCGTGTTTACGATTGGCCTTGCATCCTACATAGCGCTGCTTCATGGCCTTTTCTTCAAGACGAAGAACCCTGCGTGGGATCGCCTTTCGCTATTCTGGACAAAGGTATTTGCCGTTGTCTTTGGCATGGGGGTGGTATCAGGCATTGTTATGTCATTCCAGTTTGGTACTAACTGGAGTAACTTTTCCCAGGCTTCATCGAACTTCCTTGGCCCCATGCTCAGCTATGAAGTCGTCACGGCGTTCTTTTTAGAGGCAGCCTTTTTGGGCGTGCTGCTGTTTGGTCGCGGTAAGGTGCCCCAAGGGGTTCACTTATTTGCTGCCATTATGGTGGCAGTGGGCACTTTTATCTCCTCCTTCTGGATTCTGTCCGCTAACAGCTGGTTGCATACCCCGGCAGGTGTTGAGTTGGTCGACTTCCGTTTCCACGTGACCTCCTGGAGCGAGGCGATCTTTAACCCCTCGTTTCCCTACCGCTTTATGCATATGGCCGTTGCCTCCTTTCTAACCGGTGGTTTTGTTGTGGCAGGGGTGAGTGCCTGGTTTCTGTTGCGCGATCGGGATCCGGAAGCGAATCGTCGCGCGCTCTCTATGTGCCTTTGGCTACTGCTTTTTTTAGCGCCCACCCAGGCAGTTATCGGCGACTTCCATGGCATTAATACGTTAGAGCACCAGCCGACTAAAGTGGCGGCGATGGAAGGGCATTGGGAAACCTCTGGCAATGTACCGCTGCTGCTGTTTGCGATTCCTGATCAAGAGGCTCAAACCAATCACTTTGAGCTGGGTATTCCGAACCTGGCCAGTATCATCTTGACTCACTCTGTTGATGGGGAGGTGCCGGGAATAAGCGAGGCGGCGCCTGAAGAGCAGCCGCCGGTGCTGATTGTTTTCTGGGGCTTCCGTGTCATGGTGGGCATTGGGCTGCTGATGATTGCGGTGGCGTTGACGGGGCTAATCTTGCGTCGCAAAGGGCGCATCTACGACAAGCGGCTATTTTTAAAAGGCCTGACGGCGATGATCCCCATGCCGTTTATTGCTGTCTTGGCGGGTTGGATCGTCACTGAGTCAGGGCGCTCCCCGTGGTTGGTTTACGGCATGATGACTCATGCAGAGGGATTGACGCCCTCACTCACTGGCCCAATGGCGCTGTTTACGTTGATCGGCTATGTCTTGGTCTATGCTGTGGTGTTTTACGCCGGTATTTATTACCTGACGCGCGTTGTGCGTAACGGCATGCTGCCGGAAGAGGAGCGCGAAACCACTGATGAGAACTTCAAGCGTCCGATGCGGCCTATGTCGGCGGCACATACACCTTTTGACGATGACGTTGACCCGGTGAGGAGCTAGACATGGAAATGTTCGATCTAACGTTGATTTGGGCCTTCATCATTGGTTTCGGCATCATGATGTATGTGCTAATGGATGGTTTCGACTTGGGGCTTGGAATTCTTTACCCCTTTGCACCCGATGAAGATGCCCGGGATGTGATGATGAACTCGGTAGCGCCGATATGGGATGGCAACGAGACCTGGTTAGTCTTGGGGGGAGCAGGCCTGTTGGGTGCTTTTCCGCTGGTCTATTCGGTGTTTTTGCCCGCGCTTTATATCGGTGTTTTTCTCATGCTGGCTGGGCTTATTTTCCGCGGCGTGGCCTTTGAGTTCCGCTTTAAATCCCGCCGTAACCGCCGTTGGTGGAACCGCGCTTTTTGCTGGGGGTCTGCGATCGCCGCCTTTGCCCAAGGTGCGGTGGTAGGGGCCTATATCCAGGGCTTCCCGGTTGAGGATTTTGCCTATGTGGGCGGCGCCTTTGATTGGCTAACGCCTTTCTCAGTGTTAACCGGGCTGGGCTTGATGGCGGGTTATGCGCTGTTGGGGGCTACTTGGCTGATACTGAAATCAGAGGGCCATGTGCAGGATTGGGCCTATAAGATTACTCCGCTGCTACTGGCAATAGTGCTGTTTGTTTTCGCCGTAATCAGCCTCTGGACGCCGTTTGTGAACCCGTTGGTATGGGAGCGCTGGTTCGGGAATATTCAACTGATCTGGGTTTTTCCATTCATGGCTTTGGCTTGTGCCTTTGTGGTTTTCCGTTCGGTGCAAAAACGGCGTGAAGGGGTGCCTTTCCTGGCCACTATCGGCATTTATGTCTTTACCTATTTAGGTCTGATCGTCAGTAAATGGCCGGTGATCGTGCCACCGGATTATACGCTATGGGATGCGGCTTCCTCGCCGGAGTCACAGCTGTTCCTGCTGGTAGGTATGGTATTCGTTATCCCGATTATATTGACCTATACCGCCTGGACCTATTGGGTGTTCCGCGGCAAGGTGCGTGTAGGCGAGGGATACCACTGATCCATGATAAATGAAGACGCGCTTTCTCTTACGCCGCGCAGCTGGTTGCAAATGTTGGCTAAGGGAGAGCGTAAGCGCCTGCTTGGTTCAGCGCTTTGTGGCGTGATGGCAGGTAGTCAAACGATCGTTGTGGTGGTGGGGCTTGCTTGGCTTATTGATCAGTTGGTGGTTCATGACCAATCGCCCATATCTTTAGTGCCGATATTTTCCCTGCTGGTGGGCTGCGTGCTGTTACGCGCAGCCTTTCAGTGGGGGCATGAAATGCTGAGCCTGGAAGCCAGTCTGCGTATTCGACAACGTGCCAGAGCTCAGCTGTTGGATAAACTGTCCGCGCTAGGCCCGATTTGGCTAACCAGCCAGCACAGCGGTTCCCTAGCTAACCAAGTGGTCGAGCACATTGATGCGCTGGAAGGCTATTTCGCGCGTTTTTACCCTCAACTACGAATTACACTCTTCTTGCCGCTATTGATACTGGCGGTGGCGGGGTGGCTCGATTATTTGGTGGCTCTGTTTCTGTTGCTTGCTGCGCCGCTAATTCCGCTGTTTATGGCGTTGGTTGGTATGGGGGCGGAGCGCCTTAATCGTGATCAGTTTGTTGCAGTGTCTCGATTGTCGGCGCACTTTATTGACCGTGTGCGGGGCATGACCACACTTCAGCTTTTTGGCCGCACGGCAGCGGCGCAGCAGGAGGTTTGGTATGCCACTGACGGTTATCGGCGCCTTAGCATGCGTACTCTTCGCCTAGCCTTCCTCTCATCGGCGGTGCTGGAGTTTTTTTCCTCGGTCGCGATTGCGGTTGTGGCCATGTACGTCGGTTTCGGCCTGCTGGGCTACATCGAGTATGGGCCGTCTCCTGCACTGACGCTTTTTTCGGGCTTGGCGGTGCTGCTGCTTGCACCCGAATTTTTTCAGCCTCTGCGCACCCTTTCTCAGCACTACCATGATCGCGCTGCGGCTTTGGGCGCTGCCGAAAGCGTGGTGAATATACTCAACCAGGCAACCTTGGTGAGCAAGCAGCGTTCTCTGATGCCGCTGTCGCATAGATCAGCCATAGAGTTAACGGCGGTTTGTGTTACTTACCCTGGCCGTGGGCAAGTGATAGGCCCAATCAATCTCACTATTCAGCGCGGCGAAGTCGTCGTGCTCAGCGGTGCTTCCGGCAGCGGCAAGTCGACGCTGCTGGCGCTGCTGGCGGGCTTTATCGCCCCCAGTGCTGGGGAGTATAGGCGGCAGGAAGATAGTCACTTTGCCTGGCTGGATCAGCAGCCCTCTCTCTTGCATGGCAGTTTGATCGATAATTTGCGCTTAGCGTCCCCTGACGCTTCCCGTGAAGAAATGCTCACCGCACTAGAGCGAGCGGGTTTTGGGCCCCTGTTAACGCAACTGCCCGATGGGTTGGATACGTTAATAGGCGAGCGCGGGGTAGGGTTGTCAGGTGGTCAGGCGCAGCGCCTGGCCCTTGCACGCGTCTATCTCAGCAATGCATCACTGGTGCTGCTAGACGAACCGACGGCGAGTTTAGACCACGAGACTGAGCAGTTGGTGATGGCCCCTTTGCTAGAGCTTGCCCAAGAGGGCCGCACTCTGGTGATAGCGACCCATCACCCGGCAGTTATTGACGCGGCCCAGCGCCATTTGGCGTTTGAGCAGGGTGAGTTGGTGGAGGTCTCCGAATGAGGGCTATTTACCGCGACTTCTGCCCCTGGCTGCTGCTTCTCCTCCGGCGTCGTCGACGTTTCTTGTTGGGCACTTTGTTGGTGTTTGTCACCCTGATGGCTGGGCTGGCGCTTTTGGGCCTATCGGGTTGGTTTATCACCGCTAGTGCCCTGGCCGGTATCGCGCTTTCCATGGGGTTGCCCGCACGGTTAGATGTTTACGTCCCCGGTGGAGGCATTCGTTTTTTTGCCTTGGCGCGCACTATAGCGCGCTACATGGAGCGGCTGTATAACCATAATACGGTGTTAACGCTGCTTGCGGATCTGCGTTATCGGGTGTTTGGTTATTTGACGCGCTTTGATGATGCTCGCTTGCGTGGTGAGCGTGCCAGCGACTGGCTGAGCCGTTTAACGGCGGATATCGATACCCTGGATAATTTTTATCTGCGCCTCTTGGTGCCACCGTTAGTGGCGCTACTTAGTGTGGTGGCTGTGTCGCTGTTTGTGGCTATTTGGCTGCCCGGGGTTGGCGTGCTGATGGCAGTGACACTGGGCTTGCTCTGGCTAGTGGTGACACTGTTAGCTGCTGTCTGGGGATTTTCGCAAAGCTATCAGCAGGTGGTTGATCAGCAGTCGCTGCGTCGTCTAGTGGTCGATCAAGTACAGGCCTCAGCTGAGTTGATGAGCTACCAAACGACCCAGTGGCATCGGACCATGATCGCTACTCAAGAGCAGCAAGCGTTCAGCAATCAGCGTCGCTTGGGCCGTAAGGCGGCGCTAATAAACTGCCTGGTGAGTGTCATAAGCGGTTTAATGGTAGTGGCAGTCGTGTGGTTCGCTAGCCTGGTATTCAGTCAGCAGTTGGTGTCGGGCCCTATTCTGGTGATGGCTGCATTAATAGCGCTGGGAGCGAATGAGGCGTTTATTGCACTACCCGCGAGCTTTATCAAACTAGGCGCTAGCTATGCAGCGGTGCGTCGGTTAAATGCGTTAACCGGCGACTCATCGCCGGCTGCCCCCGCCGTTTCGCTGCCTGAAGACGTTGGCCTAAGCATCCAGGTTAATCAGCTCTCTCTGCGCTATGCGCAAACATTAGAGCCCGCGCTAAAGTGTATTGATCTTCACCTGCCCGCTGAAAAGCGAGCCGTGATTACCGGCAATTCTGGTGCCGGAAAATCGTCTTTAGCCAGTGTGTTGATGGGGCGCTTACAAGCACCTCAGGGTGAGGTAATGGTAGGCGGCGTGCCAGTGTGGCAGCTCTCGGCCGAAAGCCGTGCTAATCATTTTGCCATGCTTACTCAGCAGGTGGATCTGTTTGATGCCTCTATTGCTGAGAACCTGCGTATTGCAAACCCCACCGCAAGCGATAACAAGCTTTGGGAGGTATTGAGTGCCGTTGCCTTGGATAGCTGGGTTGAGCAACTGCCGAAAGGCTTAGCCACAGCGGTGGGAGAGAAAGGCCAGCAGCTTTCGGGTGGCCAAGGTCGGCGTTTGGCATTAGCACGCCTGATGCTATGTAATCCTCAAGTGGTGATTCTTGACGAGCCGTTTGCAGGGGTAGATGTGGCGACGGCAAACTACATCGCGTCTTCTCTGGATAAATGGCTGAGTAATCGAACGGTTATCTTCTTTGTCCATCAAGTTAGTTTGCTGAACCCATTGCCTGGGGTCGAGTACCACTGGCATCTAGATGCCGGTAAACTTAACCAATGCCCGCTTAAATAATCGATAATGAGCGACATTGATTAATTGATAAGACCGCTAGGAGCCCTCCATGCACGAATTTTTACGCAATCTCCCTAAAGTAGAGCTCCATTTGCATATCGAAGGCTCTCTGGAACCAGAGTTAATGTTCGCGCTAGCACAGCGCAATGGGATTGAGCTGCCCTATACGACAGTTCGAGAAGCCAAGGACGCTTATCACTTCAATGATCTACAGGGGTTCCTGAATCTCTATTTTCAGGGCATGAGCGTACTGCGTAACGAGGAAGACTTTTACGATCTGGCGATGGATTATTTCAAGCGCGCGCGGGAGGAGGGTGTTGTGCATATCGACATGCATTTTGATCCCCAGGCGCATCTACAGCGTGGCGTGCCGCTTGAAGTGGTAATGGCTGGGCTATTAAAAGCTAAGCAGGAGGCAGAGGATAAACTCGACCTCTCTATCGGCATGATCATGGCTTTTCTACGCGACCGTCCCGCAGAAGAGGCGTTGCATGTACTTGAGCAAGCCGCTCCCTATTGGAAAATGCTAGATGCTATCGGTCTGGATAGTGCTGAGCACAATAATCCACCGTTAAAATTTGTTGAGGTGTTTAAGCGCGCTAAGCAGCTTGGGCTTGTGCGTGTAGCCCATGCCGGGGAGGAAGGCCCAGCAGAGTATATTAAAGAAGCGCTGGATGTTCTTGACGTTCAGCGTATAGATCATGGGGTGCGCTGTTTAGAAAGCGATGAAGTAGTTGAGCGTTTACGCCGTGAGCAGGTTGTTCTAACGGTCTGCCCGCTCTCCAACGTCAGCTTGAAGGTAGTAGAGGATCTACGTGATCATCCGCTGCCCAAGCTTTTGGCTGAAGGGCTTAAGGTAACCATTAGCTCGGATGACCCCGCCTATTTTGGTGGCGGTATGTTGACCAATCACATTGCTTGCGCCGATGCGTTTGGTTGGGACGAAGCGGTATTTCGTCAGCTAACCCGCAATGCTATTGAAGAGGCTTTTGTTACCCCGCAGCGTCGTCAAGAGCTGATGGCTCGTTTGGCTACAGCTTAAACGGTTTACGCCGAGTTAATTTGGTAGGTGTGACGGCTATTAAATGCAGTGCTAGGTTTTTACTCATAAATATTCAAATCGCTGTTGACCCTGGCGGGAAATCGGGTAGTATACGCCACACGTCAACGGGGCACTGCCTCAGCGACCAGCTCTTTAACAATTTGATCAGGTAATTCATGTGGGCGCTTGCTGATGTTGGTGACAAATCACCA
>NZ_JPUA01000027.1 GCF_002211105.1 Halomonas campaniensis
GACGCCGCCGCTAATTCAGCATCCACGGCCAGCACGGCTGCTAATACGGCGACCACTAAAGCCGGTGAGGCGTCTGACTCAGCAGACTCCGCCGCTAGCTCAGCCTCAGCTGCCGCGCAGTCCGCAGCAGATGCGGAGCCGATCATTACCAGCTACACAGAATTCACTGAGTCAGCTCAGTGGGAGCCAGCACCTGGTGCGCGCTGGGTGTACGTGGAAGTCATCGGCGGTGGTGGTGCTGGTGGCGTAGCGAGCAGCGACTCGATAAGAGGTGGCGGTGGTGGTGGAGGCGCGTTCAACGCAGGTTTATTCCGCGCTGCCGATCTAGTGACACCGTTAAACATCATAGTGGGTGCCGGAGGCGCAGGTACCGACACTGCGGGAGGCACTGGCGGAAACGGAGGCGACTCCCAATTTGGTGGCTATTTGACTGCATCAGGTGGACTCGGTGGCACTGCTATTGGTGGCGGATCGGGTGGAGGCGGTGAACTCGGCACTTATAAAATTGGGCTCTCGACCATCATTCGACCTCAAGGGGGCTTCTGCTCCGGCGGCGGCGGATGTTCTTCTGAGATTGGAGCATCATGCATAAAAGGCGGTGGTGGCGGCGGCCCAGGTGGCGGCGGCACATCGGGGATTACGATAGTTAATGGGGGCGTGTCTCAAGACGGCGGCGACGGCGGTGCCGGTGGCATTGATACGGCGGGTTCGCCTGGTGAATTTCCAGGTGGCGGTGGCGGAGCCGGTTCAGGTGGCGCAGGTAACGAGAGCGGCGACGGCGGTGATGGCCGCGTATGCGTTTGGCAATATTAAGAGGGGTGAGATATGAAAGCCGTAATTATCGAAAACGATAGAGTCGTCAACATAGTCAACGTCAGTGACAGCTCGTTTGCTCAATCGCAGGGTTGGATTATTAGCGACGATGCGCGCATTGGCGACAGCTACGACGCTCAAACTGGTGAGTTTGTTTCGCCACCCGCACCGCCCGCTCCAGTGCCTGATTCTATACCCGCTTTAGAAGCGCTG
The DNA here is from genome assembly GCF_002211105.1 of Halomonas campaniensis. Lineage (GTDB taxonomy): Bacteria > Pseudomonadota > Gammaproteobacteria > Pseudomonadales > Halomonadaceae > Vreelandella > Vreelandella campaniensis_A. Next base: position 1,027 of record NZ_JPUA01000027.1, read on the forward strand.
TTGGCACTAGATAAAGCGGGCCTAGCAGAGGATTACGAAAGCTGGGCATCTGCCCCAGCCCGCACATTCTCAGAGCGTGCGTTTATCAACAAAGCGCAAAACTGGCGACGCAGTGACCCGACACTGAACTCTGCTGCACAGGCGCTGGGGTTATCATCTGAGCAAGTGGATCAGCTGTTTATTAATGCAGGGTTGCAAGCAACTGGAGTTCAAGCATGAAAATTTTCATCTTAAACCTCGTCCAACCGTTCAACCCTGGGCATGATGTCACGCAAGGCATGTTGATACGTGCAGAGTCAGAAGGCGACGCACGGGCTATGGCTGATCAAAAAACGTGTGCGGAGTACGAGAATAACGGCGATTGGCGCCCCAGGCGTCGCCCGTGGATCGATACGAGATTAACGTCGTGTGCAGAGATGACTAGCGAGGGCGCGGCAGGGATTATTATGGTTGATTATCAGGCGGGATGAGAAGAGGAGTGACCATCTCAGGTGCTGGAACACCGGCGCTGGTCACCAAACACCTGCAAGTCGGCTTTACTGCTAAGCTCTAGCTAGGGAGTAAGACCTGCCAAGGATGGCCTTTCGCTCTCTCCTTTAACTGGCAGTTAACCGGCGTTTAAACCCCTTTAATAGTATTCTCATACCAAGCGGCGCGGTTTCTCAAATTTCGCGACGCGCTACACAGGTGGCACCGCTCTCCATCAGCCCGCGGGTAAGGGCCTCTTCGGCGGCCAGGTGCAGATAGGTGAACAGCGTATGCTGTGGGGTGAGTCTCGCCACCTCGTCCGGCTGCGGCTCTTTCACCTTGAGGATCAGCTCGGCGTTGCGCCATAAAGCGTCCACATCTGCTTCTATTTGTGCGCCGGCAGCCTGGTAATCAGTATCCGCAAAGCCTGCGCCTTCGCCGGCACCGCTTTGAACGCTCACCTGATGACCGCGCCCGGTTAACTCCCGGGCGCCAGTCGGCGTTAGGGCCACGCGATATTCGTGATTTTTGATCTCTTTAGGGACGGCGATTTTCATTGGATTTTTCCTGTGTTTGTAAAGACCATTCTTGTTGATAAGCAAATTACAGCACAGCTAACGTTGACCACCACCCCAGAAACACAAAACAAAAAAAACGCCGGTTAAGGCGTTTTTTAGGAGAAAAATCTAGCGATTGCCGGTTCTACACGAAAAAATCAACTTCATTCTACGTCACTCCACAATAACAGCGCCGCCGTAAATACGCCGATACTCCTCTGGTAAGCGTTTGGGCCGCCCCGTTGAGAGTGCCACGCAGGCAAAACGGGTGCGGGCGTTAAGCAGCGTTTTAGCGTCTTCGGCACGCACCAGCTGAAAGCGACGGGTCAGACTGAAGCGCTCGTCACAATCGACAATCCAGGTCGCAAGCTGTAACGCATCGCCGGCAAAGGCAGGCGCCAGATAATCCAGCTCATGGCGGTGAACCACCATGGCACGGTCAAGCTCGCGGTAACGCTCGAGAGAGAGGCCGAGCGCCTCGGAGTGCGCCCAGCTAATCTGCTCAACCCAGCGTAGATATTCGCTGTTATTGACGTGCTGATAGGCATCAATCGCTTCATCAGCCACGCGGATATTGATCACAAAAGGCTCGGGTAGCGCCCACTCCATGGCGTTGGCTCCTCCGCTGATGGCTCAAAACGTGGTTAGTCGCGGAACACCCGCACACCCAGCGCTTTCAGATAAGATGTTTCGGGGATAGCCGGGTGCACCGGGTGATCTGGCCCTTGGTGACCTTGGAAAATCACCTGCCCATGGCGATCCTGGTGGCGAACCGCACCGCGCACCACATCCATTAGCCGCTCGGGCGCTAGGTGCATGGAGCAGGAGGCTGACAGCAACAGGCCATCGCGCCCCAACAAACGCATGGCTTCCCGATTCAAGCGCGCATAGGCACGCTCGCCGTTGGGGATATCCTTGCGCTTTTTGATGAATGCGGGAGGATCAAGAATAATCACATCGAACTCTTCGCCCTCCGCCTTCAGCGCCGCTAACGCTTCAAACGCATCTCCCTCACTCACCGCTACCTTCTCCTGCACGCCATTGAGCGCAGCGTTGCGGGCGACTTGCTCCAGCGCCGGGCCTGAAGAGTCAAGGCACATCACCTTTTTCGCGCCATGAACAGCCGCCTGTACGCCCCAACCGCCTACGTAGCTGAATACGTCCAGCACGCGCTTACCTTCCACATTGCGATTGATCCATTCGCGATTAACCCGGTGATCAAAGAACCAGCCGGTCTTCTGCCCATTAAGCACCGGTACCACAAAGCGGGCGCCGTTCTCTTCGAGCACTACCTCGTCAGGCAGTGTGCCTTTGACAACCTCAACGTGGGCCTCAAGACCTTCCTGACGACGACCACCCGTATCGTTTCGGAAAACAATCACTTCCGGCTTGATGACTTTTTCCAGCGCATCGACAATCTCATCCGCCAGCGCCTGCATACCCGCGGTATTGAGCTGCACGACGAGGACATCGCCAAAGCGATCAATCACCAAGCCTGGCAGCAGATCACCTTCGCCGTGGATCAAGCGATAGAACGGCTGGGCATAGAGGCGCTGGCGCAGTGCCAGCGCTTGATTAAAGCGGTGCACAAACAGCGAGCGATCCAAGCGCATTTCAGGGTCGCGGGACATGACCCGGGCAGCAATTAACGAATGAGGATTCACATACGCAACAGCCATCACTTTGCCATTGGAGGCTTCTACCAAAGCGGTTTCGCCTGCCGCAAAGTTTTTCAGCGGCGTCTCTTTGATATCCACTTCATTGGAGTAGATCCAGAGATGACCCGCTTTCAGGCGACGGTCAGCATTTTTATTCAGGCGCAGGCGTTGGGTCACAGCAATCTCCAAAAAACGTAAGCAAAGCAATACTTAAATAAAACAATAGCACTTATAGGTCGACATCAGCGCTGGCAGCCGGGGCAAAACACGCTGGCGCGCTGGCCAAGCGTAATGCGGCGAAGCTCAACGCCACAGCGCAAACAGGGCTGGCCGTGGCGGCCGTAAACATTCAAACGCTGGGCGAAATAACCGGGCTCGCCCTGGCCACTGACAAAGTCCCGCAGCGTGGTACCCCCTTGGGTAATTGCCGCCGCCAGCACCTCTTTAACAGCAAGGGCCAAGGCGTCGTAACGCGCACGGGAAACCCTTCCCGCCGCGCGGCGCGGGTCAATACCGGCCATAAACAGCGCTTCCGCCGCGTAGATATTCCCGGCGCCGACTACCACCTGGTTATCCATCAGAAACGGTTTTACCGCCACGCGCTTATTGCGTGAGAGCGTGTAGAGCCATTTGCCGTTAAACGCATCAGACAAGGGCTCGGGGCCCAAGTGAGCAAGCCGCTTATCCTGTGTTTCGTCTTCGGCCTGCCAATCCACAAAGCCAAACCGACGGGGGTCGTGATAGCGCAGTACATAGCCGCTGGCGGTGACCACATCCACGTGATCATGTTTTTTAGGCAAATCCCCTACCCGGGCAATCCGCAGGCTACCTGACATACCCAAGTGCCATAACAGCGTCGCGCCAACGTCACCTTTGCCCCCGTTAGCAGGCTGGACAGGAATCTGCAGGTATTTTGCCCGCCGCCTCAATACCCCTATGTGCGCGCCCACCAGCCGCTCGGCCAGGTCATCGGGCACAGGCACACGCAGCCGCGGCTGACGCACCAGCACTTCGGTAACTTCCTGGCCTTCAATATAAGGAGCAATTCCGCGGCGGGTGGTTTCAACTTCGGGCAGTTCGGGCATATTGAGGCATCGTACCGGCTTGTAATGACAGCCTTGTGAAGGTGGTTTAGCAAAGCTGCGATATGGGAAATGCATGCATGCAAAAACCCGGCTTGGGGCCGGGTTTTTGAACAGGCACTCGCCTGCAGTGGAAGCCGATCAACATCGCAAAAGCGATTACTTGATCTTAGCTTCCTTGTAGATCACGTGCTTACGGATGACCGGGTCGAATTTCTTGAATTCGAATTTATCCGGAGTGTTCCGCTTGTTCTTATCAGTGGTGTAGAAGTGGCCTGTACCGGCGCTAGACACCAACTTGATTTTATCGCGCATGGTTAAACTCTCCCAAAATGCTTGGCCGAAATGCTTGGCCCAAAATACCTGGCCCAAAGGGCTTAGTATAAAAAGCTGGCTTAGATAGCGTCGCCGCGCTTACGAATTTCAACCAAAACTGTGTCGATACCTTTCTTGTCAATGATGCGCATTCCCTTAGTGGAAACGCGCAGCTTGACGAAGCGGTTTTCAGACTCAACCCAAAAACGGTGAGTGTGCAGGTTTGGCAAGAAACGACGACGTGTCTTACGCTGGGAGTGTGAAACGTTATTTCCAGTTACCGGACGCTTGCCGGTAACCTGACATACTTTGGACATTAGAGCCTCCAACTGCTTGGCCAGGATATAATTACCTGAGTGTTCAAAACTGTCGGGCAAACCGGAGCAGGGAAGGTATCGGCGCCGTTAACCGCCAAGCTTTATCCAAATCCGTTATTCAACCCAAGTTTAAAGGTGGCACTTTATACCAGAGCGCCCGACTTGCAGCAAGCAAAACCCCCAAAAAAGGCTGAAAAAGCACTTTTTCGCTCATTCGACTTAGTCAATACGGCGTAGAGCAGAACCTATTGATGCTGCTTATAGCCAGCCGCGCTCGGCAAAAGAAACCACCTCTCCATCCCCCACCACGAAATGATCCAGCACGCGCACGTCAAAAAGGGCCAACGCATCTTTTAAGCGTGCAGTGATACGTCGATCAGCATCGCTTGGCTCTGCCACACCTGATGGGTGGTTGTGAGCCAGAATAACGGCGCCAGCGCTCAGTTCTAGCGCACGTTTGGCAACTTCGCGGGGGTATACAGATGCGCTGTCTAGGGTACCGCGAAACAGCGATTCATAGCGAATAATTCGGTGCTGGGTGTCCAAAAAAAGTACCGCAAACTCCTCATGCCCTAAATGGCGTAGCTGCGAACTCAAGTAGTGGCGCACCAGGGCAGGCGATGTCAGTGCATTGCCTCGCGCCAGTTGGCTGGCTAAATGGCGTCGCGATAACTCCAGCGTCGCCTGAAGTTGAGCGTACTTGGCGCTACCTAACCCCCGGGCAGTACAGAAGCTTTCTTGATCAGCCTCTAACAGTTGGCGCAAGCCGCCAAAACTGCTGAGTAGATCACGCGCTAAATCGACTGCCGAACGCCCCTGCACGCCAACGCGCAAAAAAATCGCCAGCAATTCAGCGTCGGAGAGCGCCTGGGCGCCGACGTTAAGTAACTTTTCCCGGGGCCGCTCACCTTCCGGCCAGTGATTGATTCCCATCGCACCTCACCCACGCTGCTCATCTAGGTTGATCGAAGCCAGCCTCAACACGCATCGCTTTATAGCAACAAGCCTCACTAAACCTAGCTTACCCTTGTTTGTGCTCAATATGCCAAATTGTTAGTGCCAGTGGTATGGTAAGCCTCCTTACGAACGCGGATAGGGATCGCTGACCATGGCCTCTGCTGTTAACTCGACAAGCGCCTCGACGCTGGCAGGCAAACGCATACTGCTCGGCGTCAGTGCGGGTATCGCTGCCTATAAAAGCGCGTTGATTGTGCGACTGCTCAAGCAGGTGGGCTGCGAGGTGCGCGTGGTTATGACCGACGGGGCTCAAGCCTTTATTACCCCACTCACGCTGCAGGCGCTCTCCGGTGAGCCCGTGCGCACCTCTTTACTCGACCCCGAAGCTGAGGCGGGGATGGGGCATATTGAGCTGGCCCGCTGGGCGGATGTCGTGCTGATCGCTCCGGCGACTGCCGATCTTATCGCTCGTTTGGTGCACGGTATGGCCGACAATCTGCTCACTACGCTCTGCTTGGCCTCAGAAGCGCCCAAATTGATTGCCCCAGCGATGAACCAGGCGATGTGGCGCCACCCCGCCACCCAACGCAACGTAGCGCAGCTTGAGCATGATGGCTGGCAACTGATCGGCCCCGCCGCCGGTGACCAGGCCTGTGGCGATGTGGGGCCGGGGCGCATGAGCGAGCCTGAAGAGATTTTTAGCGCAGTTACGGCGCTGCTTGCAGCCCCTATCACCACAGCGCCTCACTCACATGCCCCTCATATTGTGATTACCGCTGGCCCTACCCGTGAGCCACTGGATCCCGTGCGCTACATCTCCAATCACAGCTCTGGGAAAATGGGCTTTTCCCTGGCCGCAGCGGCAGTGAAGGAAGGGGCCAAGGTAACGCTGATTAGCGGGCCGGTTAACCTACCCACTCCCCAGGGCGTCACACGGATTGACGTTGAGTCAGCCGAGCAGATGCACGCTGAAGCTCAGCGGCTAGCGCCTGAAGCGGCGCTGTTTATCGGCTGCGCGGCTGTTGCCGACTATCGCGCGGCAACCCCTGCCGAGCATAAGCTCAAAAAGCAGGAGGATAGCGACACACTTACCCTGACCCTGGTTAAAAACCCCGATATTATCGCTGGCGTTGCGGCGCTGCCCGCAAAACAGCGCCCGCTGGTGGTCGGCTTCGCCGCCGAAACCCAGGAGGTTGAGCGCTACGCACGGGATAAACTACAGCGCAAAGGACTGGATATGATCGTCGCCAACGACGTCTCCCAGGCTGGCCTAGGCTTTGGCAGCGACCAAAACGCCGCCTGGCTACTCTGGCGCACTCCTCAAGGCGTCGAGAGCCGCTCAGAAGTTGCACAGCCGAAGACCCAGCTGGCCACCACCATTATCCGTCAAGCGCTCGCATTGCTACCCACAACACCCCCTACACAAACACCTGGAGAGCCCTCATGAGTGCCCGTCCCCGCCTGCAGTGCAAAGTATTAGATGAGCGTTTGCACGATTACATGCCGCACTATGCCACCGAGGGCTCGGCAGGAATGGATCTGCGCGCCCTGCTGGATGAGCCGTTACTATTAGCGCCCGGCGATTGCCAGCTCGTACGCACCGGCATTGCCATCTATATTGAAGATCCGGGTTTGGCGGGCATGATCCTGCCGCGCTCCGGTTTGGGGCATAAACATGGCATCGTGCTGGGCAATTTAGTCGGTTTAATCGACTCAGATTACCAGGGCGAGCTGATGATTTCGGTCTGGAACCGTGGTCAAAGTACGTTTACGCTAGCTCCTTTCGACCGACTGGCACAGTACGTGCTTGTGCCAGTGGTACAAGCCGAACTCTCCCTGGTGGACGCTTTTGAAGACTCCTCCCGGGGCAGCGGCGGATTTGGCAGCACTGGCAGTCAGTAACCAATGATCACGCCTATTTAGGAAGCCTTGTTAAGGCAACGTCTGTTAGCTGGGAAGCCCTATGAACGCACAGCCTGTACCCGCTTCGATTTTTCGCGCCTACGATATTCGCGGCATCGTTGACGAAACGCTCACTGAAGAGACGGTAGAAATGATCGGGCGCGCGGTGGGCTCTGAAGCCGCGGAGCGGGGCGAATCCAGCGTGGTGGTCGCACGCGATGGCCGCCTTTCCGGCGCCCGGCTGCAATCGGCACTGATGCGGGGCCTGGCCGCCGCTGGGTGCGACGTCATCGACATCGGCATGGTGCCCACCCCGGTGCTCTATTTCGCCACCCATATACTGGATGGCACCCAATCGGGCGTCATGGTCACCGGTAGCCATAACCCGCCTGACTATAACGGCTTTAAAATCGTGCTGGGCGGCGAGACGCTCTCCGGCGATGCCATCACGGCGCTTTTCGAGCGTATTCAGTCCGGGGCGCTGGCAACTGGACAAGGCAGCATAAGCCAGCAGGATGTCCGTGAGCGCTATTTAACGCGCATTTTAGGCGACGTTAAGATCCATCGAGCGATTAAAGCCGTGGTCGACTGTGGTAATGGCGTTGCCGGAGAGCTGGGCCCCCAGCTGCTGGCACGATTAGGTATCGAGACCATCCCGCTGTTTGCGGAAATAGATGGCCATTTTCCCCACCACCACCCCGATCCTGGCAAGCCGGAAAATATGCAGGATCTGATCCGCACCGTTCATGAAACTGGGGCCGATATTGGCCTTGCCTTCGATGGAGATGGCGACCGCCTGGGCGTGGTGACGCCCTCAGGCAAGTTGATCTATCCCGACCACCTGCTAATGGTGTTTGCCACCGATATGCTCGCGCGCCAGCCCGGAGCCAAGGTCATTTTTGACATCAAGTGCACGGGCAATCTGGTCAAAGTGATCAGCGAGGCCGGCGGCGAACCCGAAATGTGGCGTACCGGGCATTCGATGATCAAGGCGCGTATGCAGGCGACCGGCGCACAGCTGGGTGGTGAAATGAGCGGGCACATTTTTTTCAAAGAGCGCTGGTACGGTTTTGACGATGGCCTCTATGCCGCTGCTCGGCTGGTAGAGATTCTCGCCAACCAAACCGACGATGCCGATACGTTTTTTGCCCACTTCCCCCAGGACGTTGCGACCCCGGAAATTAATATTGCGGTTAGCGACGATAACAAATTTTCTCTGATGGATAAGCTTGCTCGCGAGGGCGACTTCGGCGAAGGTATCAAAACAACTTTGGACGGTATCCGCGTTGACTACCAGGATGGCTGGGGGCTGTGTCGCGCCTCCAACACCACGCCTGCCCTGGTGATGCGTTTTGAAGGTAAAGACGATGCCGCGCTAGCACGTATCAAGGCCGTTTTTAACGACGCGCTTCGGCACGTCGCGCCAGACATCGAGCTACCCCACTGACCCGGCAACTCAGTGGATAGCTCGCCAAACAGTTCGGCGCTGAAGGGATCGCGACCACCTAGAAAGCGTGACCCTCATCACTTAATCAACATAAACGTTAGCAGCACAATAAACGTTCGCAAGGGACAACCTCATGAGTTCAGCCAGTCGCGACCCCAAGGTCGTTGTGGAGGTGCTTTCCGAAGCCCTCCCGTATATCCAGCAGTTCTCCGGCAAAACCGTGGTGGTCAAATACGGCGGTAACGCCATGACCGAAAGCACCCTGATCGACTCCTTTGCCCGCGACATCGTGCTAATGAAGGAAGTCGGTATCAATCCGGTGGTCGTGCACGGCGGCGGACCACAGATCGGTGATCTGCTCAAAAAGCTCAACATCGAGTCGCGCTTCGTCAACGGCATGCGGGTCACCGACTCGCAAACCATGGACGTGGTCGAGATGGTGTTAGGTGGCTTGGTCAACAAAAGCATCGTCAACCTGATCAATCAAAGCGGCGGTAAAGCGATTGGCCTGACTGGTAAAGATGGCTCACAAATTCGAGCCCGGCAGCTCAAGGTTGAGCACCAGAGCCCCGAAATGACGGCGCCCGAGATTATCGATATTGGCCACGTGGGCGAAGTGGAGTCGATCTCAACCGAGCTTATCGAGATGCTGGCGGCGCGTGATTTTATCCCGGTGATTGCCCCCATTGGTGTCGACGCCGCAGGCCACAGCTACAACATCAATGCGGATCTGGTGGCCGGTAAGATTGCCGAAGCGCTCAATGCAGAGAAGCTGATGCTGCTCACCAATGTGGCAGGGTTAATGAATACCGAAGGCGAAGTCCTCACCGGTCTAAGCACCGCTCAGGTGGATGACCTCATCGCCGATGGCACGATTTATGGTGGCATGCTGCCTAAAATCCGCTGTGCACTGGATGCAGTGAAGGGCGGCGTGAACAGCTCGCACATTATTGATGGCCGAGTCCCCCACGCGGTGTTGTTGGAAATTTTCACCAACGCTGGGGTCGGTACTCAAATCAAGGACGCGAGCTAACCGCGACGGAGGCCACATTATGAGCGAAGATCAAAAACCACGCCGCCGCGAGCAGATTCTTCAGGCCCTGGCACTAATGCTCGAGGAAGATAGCGGCAAGCGCATCACTACCGCCGCCCTTGCTCGCCAGGTCGGCGTTTCAGAAGCGGCGCTCTACCGCCACTTTCCCAGTAAAGCGCGTATGTTCGAGGGGCTGATCGACTTTATTGAAGAGAGTATTTTTGCCCGCATCACGCGCATTTTAGAAGACGTTCCTGACGCTACCACCCGCTGTGGCACCATACTGGCGCTACTGCTGGGCTTTGCTGAAAAAAACCCTGGCCTCGCCCGAGTAATGGGCGGCGACGTACTCACCGGCGAAACCGCCCGGCTACGTCAGCGGGTCAATCAGTTGTTCGAGCGACTGGAGACGCAGCTTAAGCAGATTCTGCGCGAAGCCGAACTGCGTGAAGGCCTGCGCCCCACGATTCCCGCTTCTGCCGCTGCCAATTTGCTGGCGGCCCAGGCGGAGGGGCGCATTTCACAGTATGTGCGTAGCGATTTTAAACGCCTGCCCACTGAACACTGGGAAGATCAGTGGTCGCTACTGTCCGCCCACTTACTGCGCACCACCACTCAGCCAGCTTAGGCTAGCGTGATGGCTGCACAAAAAACCGGCCCCTTTAATGAACTGCACCCCAAAAGTTGGACGCTCATCCAACGATTGGGGTGTTTTTCATGACGAAACATAAT
>NZ_JPUA01000028.1:0-6098 GCF_002211105.1 Halomonas campaniensis
CGTGCCCAGCTCCTCCATCAGATCAAACTTGTGCTCGGCGCGATCAAACGCCCGCTCACGTGCGCGGCCCTGCAGACCTTCAAAATCGCGAAACGGCTGCAGCGTGACCAGCTTAAGGCCGCGGGAGCGGATCAGCTCACCCGCTTCTCGCGGGGTGCCGGTGAAGGCGGTTAAGTCGTTTTCAAACAGCTCAAGCCCCTCAAAGCCTGCCTGAGCAATGGCGTCTACCTTCTCTTCCAGGGAGCCGCTTAGGCAAACCGTGGCAATGGATGAGTACATGGCATCACGCTCCTTACATTGAGTAACATCAGTAGCCCGCCAGGCGCGGCAGGAAGGTGACCAGCGCTGGTACGAAGGTAATCAGCAGCAGAATCAAAAACTGCACGCCCAGCATCGGCAGAATGCGGCGGATAATTGGCCCCATTCCCACGCCGGAGACAGAGTCGGCGACAAACAGGCAGAGCCCCATGGGCGGTGTGATCAGCCCCATCATCAGGTTGAAGATCACCACGATGCCGAAATGCAGTGGGTCGATACCCAGCGCCATGGCGATGGGGTGGAGGATAGGCACGAGCACCAAGATGGCCGCTATACCCTCTAAAAACAGTCCCACCACCAGCAGGAGCAGAATCACGGCAATCAGGAAAGTCCACTGGGTATCGATACTCATCAGCGCCCACTCGGTGAGCATGTTGGGCACGCGTTCGAACGTTAATACCCAGTTGGCTGCGGCAACGGCGCCCATGATGACCATAATCACCGCGCTGTCGCGCATGGCGCGGGCGAAGATACCGGGCAGATTCACCAGTTTGATATTGCGGTAGAGCACCACGCCCAGAATCAGCGCGTAGACCACTGCAAAGGCCGCCGCCTCGGTGGGCGTGACGATACCGGCAAGAATCGCCCCGACCACAAACACTGGCATGAGCGCAGGCAGCAGGCCGTGGAGAAGGGCGTGGCGGCGCGACTGCTGTTTTGACTGGGTGGCGCCAAGGTCACCGGCAAAAAAGTAGACGTAGACGGAGAGCCCCAATGCCAGCAAAAAGCCCGGCACAATACCGGCTAAAAACAGCCCCGGTACCGAGACACCCGACACCGTCAGTGCGTAGATAATCACCGGAATACTGGGTGGAATAATCGGGCCAATCACCGAAGAGGCAGCGGTAAGCGCAGCGGCAAAATCGCGTGGGTAGCCCTCTTTTTCCATTGATGGAATGAAGACCCGCCCTAGCGCGGAGGTGTCAGCAATCGCTGAACCGGAAAGACCGGCAAAAATCACCGAGGCCCAGATATTCACGTGCGCTAACCCGGCTTTAAGACGGCCGACAATGGCGGTGGCCAGGTTAATAATCCGGTGCGTGATGCCCGCTTCGTTCATCAGCTCGCCGGCCAGAATGAACAGTGGGATCGCCAGTAGCGGGAAGGACTCCATCCCGCCGAAAAACTGCTGCGAGACGATTCGGATGTGGTAGGGCAAATCGCCGGTGCTCATCAGCACCGTCAGCGAACCGAGGATGGCAAAGGCAAACGGCACGCCAAGCAGCACAAGGGCTAAAAGTAGTATAAAAATCATGATGAAGCCTCCTCACCACGCTGATCACATAGGCGCAGCGCACCCATCACCAGTGCAGAGAGACAGAGCAGCCCGCCACCGATGAGCATAGAGGCTTGAAACAGCCACATCGGCATGCCGGTGCTTGATGAGGTGCGGCCACCCCGTGCGGAGATAAACTCAACGGCTGATACCATCAAGCCAATGCCCACCACGAGCACCACCAAGTCAACAACCACGGCCTGCCAGCGCACCCAGCGTGGCGGCAGCAGGCGTCGAATAAGGTCAAAGCCGATGTGTTTGTCCTGTAGGTACGCCCAGGACATGCCAAACATCAGGCCGTAAATCATCAGGTAGATGGCGGTATCTTCCCCCCAGGTGATGGAGCCGCCAAAGGTGTAGCGCGCAAAGGCATTGCCTGCGACCAGCAGAAAAATCAGCACCATGGCAAGCCCTGCCAAGCTGCCATTGAACAGGATCAGGCCGCGATGTATCCGGGCAAGAAGACGAGACATAGGAGCACCTTCAATCGATAGTCAGGCATGCAGGGTCGCGAGTGGGCCACCGAAGGCCCACTCGCAAAAGCGCTTTGATCAGGCGGGGTTTAGAAGCGTGCGGAAGCCTCTTCCACAGCGGAAGAGAGACGCTCAATCCACTCCGCGTCATCGCCAAGCTCTTCGGTCAGGTACGCCTGAACCGGCGGTTGGGCTGCTGCGCGGAAGGCCTCCATCTGCTCAGCGGTGGGCTGGGTGATCTCCATACCCTCTGCTTCAAGTTTGGTGATCCCCTCTGCCGAGTTGAACTGCTGAATGGCACGACCGGTGGTACCGGCAACAACAGCGGCGCGCTTCACCGCCGCTTGCTCCTCTTCGCTAAGCGACTGGAATATCTCATCGTTGATCAGCAAGTGGTCAACGCCGTAAACGTGGCGATCCAGGGTCAAGTAATCCTGAAACTCATAGAAGTTATTGCCGTAGATCACCGAGATGGGATTCTCCTGGCCATCGACGACGCCGGTGGCAAGGGCTGTGGGTACTTCACCCCAGGCGATGCCCTGAGGCTCTCCACCTAAAGCACTGACCATTTCCAGGTAGAGCGGAATAGTCTGCACGCGGAACTTAAGCCCCTGCATATCCTCAGGCGAGTTGATGGGGCGCACGGAGTTGGTGAAGTGGCGGAAGCCCGTTTCGCCGTAAGCCAGTGTGCGGAGGCCAGTCTGTTGCAAGCAATGCTCGGCTAGTGCTGTACCAAACTCGCCGTCCATCACTTGCCACGCCACTGGCGCTGACGGGAAGGTGTAAGGGATATCCGTTACGGCGACCGCCGGGCAAAAATTGGCGTAGGCGCCGGAGACCATCGCAATGCTGATGGTGCCATCCTGGGCGCCTTCAATCAGCTCGGTTTCACCACCTAGCGCTCCAGCGGGATAGACCTCTACGGTGAGGTCAGTTTCGGCTTCCACCAGGTTTTTAAACACCTGACCAGCTGCGCCTTTTTTCGAAGTAGTCCAGTCATCTGGGTCAACGTGGGCGAAGCGTAACGTCTGGGCGGAAGCATTTGCTGCGGCAATGAGAGTAGCGGCAGCGACGGCTGCCGTCAGCGTGCGCTTCATGGATATTTGTTTTACTGAAAACACTGGAGACATTGTTGTTGTCCTCTTATCGGGCCGTTGTCATGGGGTTTGAAAAAGCCTTATAGACATGGCGTGCCTGGCCTTTTCATCCTGTCATAATCAACAATGTACGAAATGGTACGTTCAGTCAAGCTGTGGCATACTAGACAAAAGATGACCATGACAATAAAAGGCACGCTCTATGACAGCCCCTTCGACTAAGGCCAGCCCCCCTGCCGCGCGGCGTCGGCGTAAAAATAACCCCGAATCTGTGCGCGCCGATATTCTTGCGGTGGCTACCCGCGAATTCTCAGAAAAAGGCCTCTCTGGAGCCCGGATCGATGAGATCGCCGAGAAAACCCGCGCCTCCAAGCGGATGATTTACTACTACTTTAATGATAAAGAGACGCTCTACCTGCACACCCTGGAAGCCGCCTACCAGAAAGTGCGCCTGCAGGAGGCTGAGCTGGATCTTGACCACCTGGCCCCGCTTGAAGCGCTTAGTCGGCTGGTGCGGTTTACCTTTTGTCATCACGCCAAAAACCCTGACTTTATTCGCCTGGTAATGATCGAAAATATTCATCATGGCCGCTTTTTGGCGCAGTCAGAGTTGATTCAATCACTCAATGCTGGAGTGATTGATGTACTCACCAACGTCTATAGCCGCGGTGTAGAGGAGGGTTGTTTTCGCGAAGGCCTGGATCCTCGGGAGCTGCACTGGCTGATTAGCGCCCTGTCGTTTTTCAATGTCTCAAATCAGCACACCTTTTCGCGGATTTTTGATTGGCACCAAGCTGCGCCAGAGAATCAGCAAAAATTAGAAGATCATGTTACCGATATGGTGATGCGTTACGTGCGTCCCAACTAGGCGACCGTTTAATGGTGAGCAACATCAGTTCATGTTGATTCGCAAGCTTGCCTTCCTAAGCAGGGCGACGCTTGTGAGTTCACGCCTACCTAGTTAGCGTATGGTTCTTAGCGTACGTTCGAAGAGCGAACATATGTACAATTTTGTCCTGGGCCCTGCTTATAAGCTATTTTGAGGCGCTGGACAGCGTTAAATAGGAAGCCTACCGCCATGCCCTCTGCATTTTTAAAACACCCCTTTATGAGCCAGCGAGCCGTCGCTGAGAGTGACGATGACGCCATGGTGGGTGCCATGTTGGCCTTCGAGTTGGCCCTGGCCGAGGTTCAAGAAGCCAGCGGAGCCGTGCCTGCCGGGGTTAGCCAGCAAATGCGTGAGCAGCTTGAGCGCGCCAACGTTAATGTCGCTGAGATCTCTGAGGGCATCGCCAGCGGAGGCAATGTGGCGATTCCCTTCGTTAAACAGAGCCGTGCGCTGCTCGCCGATGAGCTCAAGCGCTACTGGCACCAGGGTGCAACAAGCCAGGACGTGGTCGACTCTGCGCTGATGCTGCTGCTTAAACCGCGCTTAGCGGCGCTGGATAATTTGCTGCTGCGCTGCCGCTCGGCCGCTACAGCACTTATGGAGACTCATATCGACACGCCCATGGTGGGACGCACCCTGATGCAGCAGGCACTGCCAATCACCTTTGGGGTCAAGGTGGCTCACTGGGCAATTGGACTGGAGCAAACGCGCCGCCGTTTAAGCGCTATTGAGCTACCCGTTCAGTTTGGTGGTGCGGTGGGCGTGCACTCGGGTTGGGATAACCTCGGGCTTGAGTGGATGGATGCATTGGCCGAGCGGTTAGGCTTGGCGGTGCCGGTACTGCCCTGGCATACCGACCGCTACCCGATCCATGCCCTCGGCACGGCGTTTGATGCCGTTGCCGGGGCCGCTGAAAAAATCGCTCTGGATGTTTCGCTGCTCACCCAAACCGAAGTCGGCGAAGCCTCGGAGCCCTCGGCACCGGGGATGGGGGAGTCCTCCTCCATGCCCCATAAGCGTAACCCGGTACGCAGCGCGCTGATCCGCGGCGCCGCGCGGCAAGTACATGGCCATACCAGCGTGTTGATCAATGCTGCCGCTCAGCCCCTTGAGCGTGGCTTGGGCGAGTGGCATGCGGAGTGGGCGCCGTTGATGGAGAGCGCTCTGCTGGTAGAAGGTGCGCTAGAGCAAGTGGCCGTGCTGCTGGAAGGGTTGGAGGTCTATCCCGAAAAAATGCAGCGTAACCTAGCGGCCACTGGCGGCGGCATTATGGCCGAGCCAGTGGCACGTTTGCTGGCGCCTACGCTAGGTGTGGAGAGAGCCAAAGCGGTCAGCGCAGAAGCGGCAGAAACCTCACGCCAGGCAGCACGCCCCTATTCAGAGGTGCTTGCCGAGCATCCTGATGTGAAAGGGGTCGTAGACCCCGAGTCGCTGCGCAATGCCTGCGACCCCGCTTTATACCTTGGTAGCAGCGCCGCCCAGGTCACTCGTGCCAAAAAATGGCTAGCAGCGCAATAAGCGTATTTAAAAACAAAGCGTTACGTTTAGGTTTGGCGTGGTGGATGGGTTCAGCAGGGTAATTAGTTGAGCGCCGATGGGTTTGACCCCATTAGCGTTCAGCAGTAGATTGTTCGTATAGAGGATCTATGTTCGCTTAACGAACATTTTGCTAACCGCTAAGAGGCACCCATCATGGCCGAGTTTCTCAGCTTGCATGACGCGGTAGCGCGCTACGTCGAAGACGGCGCCACCGTGGCCATGGAAGGTTTTACCCACCTGATTCCGTTTGCCGCTGGTCACGAAGTGATCCGTCAGAAAAAGCGCGACCTGACGCTGATCCGCATGACCCCCGATATCATCTACGATCAGATGATTGGCGCGGGCTGCGCTAAAAAGGTGATTTTCTCCTGGGGTGGCAACCCCGGCGTGGGCTCGCTGCACCGCCTGCGCGATGCGGTTGAGAAAGGCTGGCCGAATAAGATCGAGATTCTTGAGCATAGCCACGCCGCCATGGCCTGCGCCTTTGAGGCGGGGGGCGCCGGGCT
>NZ_JPUA01000028.1:6209-67337 GCF_002211105.1 Halomonas campaniensis
CGATCAAATCAAATTCATCGAGTGCCCGTTTACCGGTGAACGCCTGGCCGCTGTGCCGTCGGTGCGCCCGGACGTTTCGATCATCCATGCCCAGCGGGCGGATCGCCAGGGCAACGTGCTGGTAGAGGGTATCGTTGGCGTACAGAAAGAAGCGGTTCTGGCCGCCAAGCACAGCATCGTCACGGTGGAAGAGATCGTCGATGACCTCAATGCACACCCCAACGCCTGCGTAATTCCAAGCTGGGCCATCAGCGCCATTGCGGTGGCCGAGAAAGGCGCGCTGCCCTCCTATACCCACGGCTATTACGGCCGCAGCAACCGCTTCTATAAAGAGTGGGATGCCATCGCCCGCGATCGCGACACCTTTACCCAGTGGCTCGACGACAACGTCTTTAACGCTGTCCAAAATCATGCAGGGGAGAACAGCTAATGAGTCTCGAATATACCTCTTCTGAAATGATGTCGGTGACCGCCGCGCGGGCGCTGGAGAATGGCATGACCTGCTTTGTGGGTATCGGGCTGCCCTCGGAAGCCGCCAACCTGGCACGGCTGACCCACGCACCCGATGTAGTACTGATTTACGAGTCCGGCACGCTGCAGACCAAGCCCGATATTCTGCCTCTCTCTATTGGCGATGGTGAGCTGTGCGAATCTGCGCTCACTACCGTGGCGGTGCCGGAGATGTTTCGCTACTGGCTGCAGGGCGGCAAAGTCGATGTGGGGTTTTTGGGCACCGCGCAAATCGACCGTTTTGCTAACCTAAACACGACGCTGATCGGCGATTACAAAGCGCCCAAGGTTCGTCTGCCGGGCGGCGGCGGTGCGCCGGAAATTGCCACCAACGCCGGTGAAGTCTTTATCACCCTGAAGCACTCCAAGCGCGCTTTTGTAAAAGATGTTGATTTCGTCACCACGCTAGGCTTTGGCCGCGACGGCAAAGGGCGCGATAACGTACCTAATATCGGCAAAGGCCCCACCCGGGTAATCACCGACCTGTGCGTGATGAAGCCCGACCCGGAGACCAAAGAGCTGGTAGTGGTGTCACTGCATCCTGGTGTCAGCCGCGAAGACGTGATTGAGGCGACCGGCTGGGAGATTCGCTTTGCCGAACAGCTTGAGAGCACACCAGAGCCCAGCGAAAACGAGCTGACGATTTTACGTGAGCTCAAAGCGCGCACTGAGCGGGCCCACGCGGACGCATAAAGGAGCTATTTATGAGCGATGTTGTTATGCAAGACGTCTTTCTATGTCATCCCCGCCGCACCGCCGTGGGACGCTTTGGTGGAACCCTGGCCAGCGTGCGCCCGGATGATTTCGCCGCGACGATTTTTAAAGCCGTACTGGCAGAAGCGCCGGATCTCGACCCTGCTGCCATTGAAGAAGTCTTTATGGGCTGCGCCAACCAGGCCGGTGAAGATAACCGCAACGTAGCGCGGATGTCGTCGCTGCTGGCGGGCATTCCTACCTCAGTTCCCGGCACGACCATGAATCGCCTGTGCGGCTCGGGTATGGACGCGGTAGGCACGGCGTTTCGTGCCATTAAAGCCGGTGAGATGGAGCTGGCGCTGGCCGGCGGCGTGGAGTCCATGTCTCGCGCGCCCTACGTCATGGGCAAGGCCGATAGCGCTTTCGCCCGCAGTCAAAAACTCGAAGACACCACCATTGGCTGGCGTCTGATCAACCCGCTGATGAAGAAAACCTACGGCATTGATTCCATGCCGGAGACCGCAGAGAACGTCGCCGAGCAGTTCAATATCTCTCGTCAAGATCAGGATGCTTTTGCCCTGCGCTCCCAGCAGAAGGCCGCGGCCGCCCAAAAGGCGGGGCGCTTTGCTCAAGAGATCACGGCCATCGAGATCCCGCGCCGCAAGCAGGAGCCGCTGATCTTTGATCAGGATGAGCACCTGCGGGAAACCACCCTGGAAAAACTGGCCGGTTTGCCTACGCCCTTCCGTGAAGGCGGCAGCGTGACCGCAGGCAACGCCTCTGGCGTCAACGACGGTGCGGCGGCGATGCTGGTGGCCAGTGAAGCGGCGGTCAAACAGCATGGTCTTAAGCCAATGGCGAAAATTATCGGCATGGCCACGGCAGGCGTAGAGCCGCGCATCATGGGTTATGGCCCGGTACCGGCGGTGCAGAAACTACTCAAGCGCACCGGCATCTCGATGGATGAGATCGATGTGTTTGAGTTCAACGAAGCGTTTGCCGCCCAGGCGCTGGCATGCATGCGCGACCTGGGACTGGCCGACGACGACCCCCGAGTCAACCCGAACGGCGGCGCGATTGCCCTTGGCCACCCGCTAGGCATGTCCGGTGCGCGTCTGTTAATGACCGCCGCTCATGAGCTGCAAAACAGCGGCAAGCGCTACGCGCTCTGCACCATGTGCGTGGGCGTTGGCCAGGGCATTGCCACCCTGATTGAACGCGTTTAACGGAGACCGTCATGGCATTTCATACCATTAACGGCCGCAGTGTGGCTTACCGCCTGCTCGGCGCAGAAGTGAACCCTCTGGTCGTACTGGCGCACCCTTTGGGCATGAGCCAGGCAGTATGGGATGACGTGATTCCCGCACTGCTGCCCCGCTATCGGGTGCTGACCTGGGATCTCCCCGGCCACGGTGCCAGCCAGGCGGTTAGCGGTGAGCAGATCACCCCCGCTGATTTAGCCGCTGAGGCGCTGGCATTGGTAGAACTGGCGGGCGCGCAGCGCTTTCACTTTGCCGGTACCTCCATTGGCGGTGTGGTGGGGCAGCAGTTGATTGCCGAGCACAGCGAACGCCTGCTCTCCTGCACGCTAACCAATACTGGCGCGGTGATCGGCAATCCGGATCTCTGGAACACCCGCGCAGGCCGCGTACGCCAGGAGGGTTTGGCGGCGATGTCTGAAGAGATCGTGCCGCGCTGGTTTGCTCCGGCAGCGTTTGAGGCAAGCCCGGCGCTGAAAGCGGGCTGGTGCACCCAGATGGGCCGTGGCGACGATGAGTCCTACGCTCAGCTGTGTGAAATGCTCGGTCGGGATACCTTTACCGGCAAACTTACCGGTAAGAGTACGACGGTACAGCTGTTTGGCGGCAGTGAAGATAT
Organism: Halomonas campaniensis; assembly: GCF_002211105.1. Lineage (GTDB taxonomy): Bacteria > Pseudomonadota > Gammaproteobacteria > Pseudomonadales > Halomonadaceae > Vreelandella > Vreelandella campaniensis_A. The sequence continues at coordinate 9,294 of NZ_JPUA01000028.1, forward strand.
GGCCACGCCGCCCGCGACGCTGGAAGCCCTGGCGGCAGAGCTCGGTGATGCACCGCTGGAGATTTTTGAGGGCGTCGGCCATGTGCCTGCGGTAGAAGCCTCGGCGCTGTTCGCGCAAAAGTTCCTCGCCGTGCTGGCAACGGATCTGGGCGATGTGGCCAACCATGGCGTCGCTTACGCCACTGGCCTGGAAACCCGCAAACAGGTATTGGGAGAAGAGCATGTAGCGCGCTCTACCGCCAACGCCAACAGCCTGGATGCCCCCTTCCAGCAAATGATTACCCGCTTAGCCTGGGGCGAGCTGTGGAGCAATGATGATCTCACGCGGCGTGAGCGCAGCATGATCACCACCGGCATTCTCGCCGCCCTCGGCCGTGAAGAGCTAACGCTGCACTTGAAAACAGCCAAGCGTATTGGGCTAACGGAAGCCGAGCTGCGCCAGGTGCTGATGCACGTGGCCATTTACGGCGGTGTTCCAGCGGCAAATCACGCTTTTTCGCTTGCCAAAGAGCTGGGGTGGGGCGAGTAAAGCGCCACTCGCTGTACACGTGCTGACAGGGTATCCTCATAACCAAAGGGTTATTGTGAGGGTGTTATGCTCAACGCGCGGATAAAACTACGGCACTTGCAGGCGTTTCTCGAAGTGGCGCGGCAGCGAAGTTTTGCCCGCGCCGCTGAAAGCCTCGCCATTACTCAGCCGGGTATCTCCAAAACCATTCGTGAGCTAGAGGATACCCTCGCTGTCCAGCTATTCGAGCGCACTCCCCGTGGTGTTTCCCTTACCCAGGCTGGACTGACACTGCTTCGACATGCAGGCCCGGCAGTGCGCGCGCTGGAGGAGGGCGTGGATGCTATTCAGGCCGTTCAAACCGGCTCTCACTGGTTGCGCGTAGGCACGCTATCTACGGTTGAAAGTTGGCTCCTACCTGAAGCTCTGCGCCGTTGGCAGATGAGTACCACCACCGAACGAGGCGCACAGGTGGTTACCGGCACCAGCGCCTTCCTGCTTTCGCGTTTGCGCCGCGGTGAGCTGGATGTGGTGGTAGGCCGCATGACAGAAGCGCGCGAAATTCATGATCTGAGCTTTGAACACCTCTATTACGAACGTCTTCAGCTAGTGGTTCGCGCAGGCCACCCGTTACTGCTCGAACAGGCGCCAGGTGCCGATAAACTCTGCGCCTACCCCTGGATTGTGCCGCCGCCGCAGACCACGCTCCGCCAACAAGTCGATAGCTTCTTTGTACGTCATGGGCTCACGCTGCCAGCCCAGCGCATTGAGACACTGTCGTTAGCGCTGGGACAGCGTTATACGCTTACCGGTGATGCTATTTGGGTGGCGCCAGAAGAAGCGGTGCGTTCAGCCCTTGAGCGCAGAGAGCTCTGCGAACTCGCCCTGCCCTTAGAGCCCCATGGCGGTTCCGTCGGGGCATGTATCAACCGTTCACTGCGCCCTACTCTGGCGACTGAAACGTTCTGTGAAGTGTTGCGGGAAGTGGCTGCCGACGTTGTCAAAGGGCATAATCTATAGGTTATGAGGGTTGGATAAGTTATTAATTGGCAGGTGGTGGATTAACCATGACACTAATACCGTCCGTTTCAATCCTTGAGATACCTGTATGCCAAATGACAATAACCGCTTTGTGACCCGTGACCGCAACTGGCATCCCCCAGCCTATACGCCGGGTTATAAAACCTCGGTACCGCGCTCGCCACAGCAGGCGCTGGTGAGTATGCAGCAACCCACCGCCTCCGAACTGACCGGCCCCGACTTCAGCCACCTGCGCATGGGGCCCCACGATAACGATCTACTGCTGAACTTCCGCCAGGATCCAGACCGGGGCGGACTCCCCCAGGGCGAGCGGATTATGATGTTTGGCCGAGTGGTGGATCAGTTTGGTAAGCCGGTACCGCATACGCTAGTGGAAATGTGGCAGGCCAATGCAGGCGGTCGCTATCGCCACAAAAACGATAGGTATCTGGCGCCGCTAGACCCTAACTTCGGCGGAGTAGGTCGCTGTTTGACCGATGAGCAGGGTATGTACCGTTTTCGCACCATCAAGCCTGGCCCCTACCCGTGGCCCAACGATGTGAACAGCTGGCGCCCAGCGCATATTCACGTATCGGTAACCGGCCCCTCGATCTCAACCCGGCTGATTACTCAGATGTATTTTGAAGGTGATCCGCTGATTCCCCTGTGCCCCATTGTGCATACGCTCAGAGATCCTGACGCAGTGGAAACCATGATCGGCCGACTCGATATGGCGCACAGTAAACCGATGGACTGCCTGGCTTATCGCTTTGACATCGTGGTGCGCGGTGAACTGCAAACCTACTTCGAAAACCAGTAAGGCCAGGGGAAACCTCATGAAACAACCCGCTATTCAGCCCAACACGCAGCCAACTAGCGAGCTGATGCTGCGCGAAACGGCGTCGCAAACTGCTGGCCCCTACGTGCATATTGGTCTGGCGCTCGCCGCAGCCGGCAACCCCGTACGGGATGAAGAGATCTGGAACGAGATGGCCAAGCCCGACGCCGAGGGCGAGCATATCGAAGTCGTCGGCACCGTTATCGACGGCAATGGTGACCTGGTGCGCGATGCGTTTTTAGAAGCGTGGCAAGCCGATGCCGCTGGCAACTACCAATCCGATTACGACCTCAGCAAGCCGTTCAATGGCTTCGGCCGTACCGCGACGACGTTTGACCACGGCAGCGAGTGGTCGCTAACCACCATTAAGCCGGGCGCGGTGAAGCACCCCAGCGGCCAGCCAATGGCGCCGCATATTAACCTGGCGGTCTTTGCCCGGGGGGTCAATGTTCACCTGCAAACACGGCTCTACTTCGATGATGAAGCTGCGGCGAACGCCCAGTGCCCGGTGCTCACGCGTATTGAGTCACCGACGCGCCGCCAAACGCTGATTGCCAAGCGCGAAGAGGTGGATGGCAAGGTGCGCTACCGGCTGGATATCCGACTACAGGGTGAAGGCGAGACGGTGTTTTTTGATTTCTAGCCTTCTCACGAACGATCATTACTTATTCAACAAAAGACGTTGTCCATTTATGGGCAGCGCTTTTGTATTTGAATTCGACCATGGTCGTGAGTCGATATTGTAAAAGTCCAATTTTTGGTTGCTATAGTACCTTTGAGAGGTGTATTGAGATCGCAATACGGAGGGGCTGTGGAAGTGCAGGCATAAAGGCTCGCTGCGCTGCTTAAACATAGACGAATGTCGATTAGCCTTACGCCTGATAGTGGACTAATGTGGTTGCTTAAAGCGAACTAGTATTCGCCATGCGAACTTACAATAGTCCAAGAAAAGTCCTGGAGGCTCCCATGAAAATTTCCTTATCCCGGTGTGTGTTGGCAGCGGCGATTGCTGGCCTGGCCATTAGCTCTGCCCAGGCAGAGACCACCCTGCGTATGGCTCACTTTTGGCCTGGCCCTTCAGGCGTTAATCAGGATGTTTTACAGGCATGGGCCGATACCATTGCCGAAGAGTCCAATGGCGATCTCACTATTCAAATGTTTCCCGCCGGTACCTTAGCCAAACCGGACTCTATTTATGAAGCCGCTGCCAACGGTATTGCCGATATTGGTGCTACTGCCCAGGGCTATACGGCCGGCCGATTCCCTCTCTCCCAGATCGTTGAACTGCCCGGGGTAGCGAGCACGGCAACGCAAGGTGCTTGCGTACTGCAAACGCTCTACGACGACGGCCATTTGGATAGCGAATACGAAGACACCCGCCCGCTATTTATGTTTACCACGGGCCCGGGTGGCATTCACACCATCGACACCGATGTGCAAACCCCTGCCGACCTGGAAGGGCTGCGCATTCGCCGTCCCACCGCTGTAGCGGGCGAGATGCTGGAAAATATGGGCGCGATTCCTGTGGGCATGCCTGCCCCTGATATCTACACCTCCATGCAGCGTGGTGTTATTGAAGGTTTGAGCTTTCCCTGGGAAGGCCTCAAAGGCTTCCGCATCAACGAGCTAGTGAGTTATCACACCGAAGTGCCCTTTTACACGCTGATCTTCGTCGCCACCATGAACCAGCGCGCCTATGACAGCCTGACGCCAGAGCAACAGGCGGTAATCGATAATAACTCAGGCATGAAGTGGGCTGAAAACGCCGGTGCGGTGTTTGATCGGCTTGATGTAGAAGGCAAACAAGAAGCTGCTGATGCAGGCCATACCATTCGCGAAATCGAAAATCCGCTGGCGCATCCTGACTGGCAGGAGCCGCTTGAAACAGGCATCGAAAACTACCTGACGCAGCTGGAAGAGCGCGGTCTTGATCAGGCGCGCGATGTCTATCAGGCGGCATTGGCAGCCAGTGAGTCTTGCAGCGCCCAATAGGGGTAATGTGTTATGCAGTCTACTCTTTACCGGGCCAGCCATTGGCTGGCCCTTGTTTGTCGCTTGGTGGCCGGGGTCGCTTTGATTGGCCTGCTGGCGGTTACCATTGCTGATGTCAGCACACGCTACCTTTCCCGGTTGACGGAGGGCGCGATTGCGCTGCGCGTATCGGGGAGCGTGGAGTTGGTTAGCTACTTGATGCTGTTCGCGCTATTGGCAGCGATGGCGGCAAATGTCGAAAAAAGCCAAGTGGTGGTTGAAGCGTTCTCACATCGCCTACCGCAAACAATCAAAAATCGCGTGCAAGGTCTCTTTTTGCTCGGTTTTATGGCGCTGGGGCTGATCCTGTTTGTGGGGTTACTGGATTCTGCTGCTGCCGCTACGCGGCACGGGGAAATAACCCAAGACCTGCGATTGCCCATGGGGCCGATTTACCAATTGGCAGCGGTGCTTAGTTTGCTATTGGGGATACGCAGTTTTATTCACGCCTTGCTAGGCATGATTTATGCGGCGGGTGAGGAGGCGGCTCATGGGGAGTGAAGCGATTGGTGCCATTGGGCTAGGGCTTTTATTGGTACTGATGATTCTGCGCGTACCGGTTGCCTTAACCATGCTGATTGTCGGGGTTGTAGGGTTCGCTCAGGTCATAAGCTGGGACGCAGCCGTTGCACAATTAAAAACCGTCCCGGTTGAGGTGCTCTCTAACTACAGCTTCAGCGCCGTGCCCATGTTTATTTTAATGGGCGTACTCGCTGCCCACTCGGGGATGGCCGGTAAGCTGTTTGATTCAACCCGCGTCATTTGCGGGGGGTGGAAGGGCGGCCTGGCGATTGCCGCGGTGGGCTCTTGCGGCATTTTCTCCGCAATCTCCGGTTCATCGCTGGCGACCGCGAGCACTATGACCCGGGTGGCGCTACCGGAGATGGAGCGCTATGGCTATAACCGTGGCTTAGCCACCGGTGCGCTTGCCGCAGGCGGCACGCTGGGCATTATGATTCCGCCCAGTATCGCGCTGCTGATTTACGCCATCCTTACCGAACAGTCCGTTGGTGATATGTTTATGGCGGGGCTGATTCCCGGCTTGCTGGGGCTGGTGATGTACTCCCTGACCATTACCGTGGTGATGTACCTGCGCCCCTCTCTGGCGGTAGCGGGCGAACCCACTGCCTGGAAAGAGAAGCTGCTCTCGCTGACCGGCTTAGTGCCGTTCTTTGGCGTTTTTCTGGTGATGATTTTAGGTATCTATTTTGGTGCCTTTACACCGACGGAAGGGGCCAGTGTCGGTGCGTTCGCCACGCTGCTCTACGCTCTGGTAAAAGGCATGCGCGGCGCCCAGCTATGGCACAGCGTACAAGAGACATTGGCGCTCTCCGCGGTGGTCTTCTTTATGCTGGTAGGGGCTGAAACGCTGGGTTACTTCATCTCGGTGTCGCGCATTTCGTTCTCCATTACTGACCTGCTTTACGGTATGGATCTGACGCCCATCGTCGTGGTGCTGTGCATCCTGGCACTCTACTTTGTGCTGGGCATGTTTATGGACTCCATTGCCATGCTGGTGATCACCGTGCCCGTGGTTTACCCGATTATTCAGGCCATGGGCATCGACCCGGTGTGGTTCGGTATTCTTACCGTGCTGACGGTAGAGTTGGGGCTAATGACCCCGCCGGTGGGGATGAATGTGTTCGTGATTAAAGCGATGGCGCCGCATGTTGGGCTGGGGGAGATATTTAAAGGGGTAGCGCCTTTTGTGGTCTCTGACTTAATACGATTAGCGCTATTAATCGCCTTCCCTATTTTGAGCACTCTGTTTCTGCTCTAGTCAGCTTGCGTCATCCGCTTGGTCTAAGCATTGTTTGGATAGTGGCGATAAAGGCGTTATGCGAGCGCAAGTGTGTGGAGAGACTGACGCTGGTGCTTGATGAGCCGTCGCGGCTCATCAAGCCATTACCGACAAGGGTTTATGGCTGTCAGTAGGTGAAACGATGGAGATCAATAACAATAAGGCATCCACACGCCATGGCAATGCCGATCTATTGCAGCGTTTCAGCCGTGCGTTAATGGAGCTGACGGAGCTACCAAGATGCTCGATGCCTGAAAGGTGGCTATGTGAAGCCGTACAAGGCTTCGCTAATATTGTGGGTTTTGATGCCGCCTGGTGGGGGCAACTTTATCTACCCTCGGATACCTCGTCATCTATCTTTTCACCCAGTGTCATGATGGATGGCAGCTTGGGGCTGAGTTCATCATTTGCCCAAGAGTGGCATAGTATTTCCGGGGTGGATCGGTTCGCCAAGGCTTCAATATCCTACCTGGGCAAAGCCGTGCGGGGAGGCCATGACGATTTACCCAATACGGATTGCACCGAGGTTGAAGCTTTTTGTCAGCGGCATGACATCTTGCATAGTATGGCCGTAACGCTAGAGTTTCCCTGCAGCGGTATGCTGTTTTTTGTGTCGATTTATCGCAGCAAAACAAGCAGTGAATTCGATAGGCTTGATGCAGTGCTGATGGAGGAGTTTCTTAACCATCTGGCGTATTACTGGAAGCAGTACCTAGCCAAAATTCGTTTTGATGACCTGACCAATGGCTGGGATAGCTATGCCCTTTCCAACAGGAAGGGAGAGCTCCTTTATATAGGTAAAGAGGTTCGCGTAGCGCTCGAACGAAAATATGCTGGCTGGCAAGGCTCTAGCCTCCCACGCCTTATCTCTGATCAGTTAAGCACGGCACCGCACACGCTAATGTCTAATGAACACAAAGGCATCAATGTGCACCATTGCGGCGACCTCGTTGCCCTGACGCTATGTTCCCATCAGCGTTCAAACGTGCTTTCCCCGCGTGAATTAAGTGCCGCTAGGCTCTATGCTCAAGGCCACTCGCATAAACAAGTCGCTCGAATGCTGGGGATCACCCCGGCAACAGCAAGAACGTATCTGCGTAGCGCTTATGTCCAGCTAGGTGTTAGCAACAAAGTAGAACTGCTTTCAGCGCTGCGTCAGCCTGGCGAGTGAAAAGTGCCGCGGCCTTGGCTTGGTATGCCAAGGCCCGGTAAGCGTCGTTTTAACTGATTTTTACTGAGAAACAAGCTCAGAAAGTTTGTCGAAGAAGGCGAAGTTGTCGTCGTCCCAGCCGTTGGCATCTGGCGTGTGGCTCAACTTCACCACCACGGTTTGGTTGTCCGGGTCGATATAGATGTATTGGTTGTAGATACCCATGGCGGTGTACGCATCGCTATCAGGGAAGGTCCACCACTGATATTGATAGCCGAGGTCGGCACCTTCCGAAATATGCTCATAGCCAGGGTCGGACACCGTGGCCTCTGTTACCCAACTGGCGGGTATCACCTGGTTGCCGTTGGCTTCGCCCATATTGAGCATCATCAGGCCGAAGCGGCCAAGGTCGCGCAGGGTGGCGTTAAAACCAGCGCCATAGAACTCATCGCCACCATCCATAATCCAGAAACCATCTGCTTCCATACCCGCGGGCTGCCAGATCTTTTCAGACATGTACTCAGCGACCGTGGTATCTAAAACGCTCGCCAGCACACAGCCCAGCACGCTGGTATCCAGGGTGGCGTAATTGAAGCGTTCGCCGGGTTCATACTCCGGTTCGGAAGAGGCAATGGCGTAATCGCACCAGCGGTAGTTGTTAGCCACAAGCGCATTGTCGTGCACTTCCGTAAGCTGGGTGTCTCCGCCGAACTCATAGACTTCTTCCCAGGCAACCCCGGAACGCATCCGCAGCACGTCGATGACGCGAACATCGCTGTAACCAGTGCCTTCTAACTCGGGTAGGTATTTGGTGACCTTGTCATCAAGGCTTTCAATTTTGCCCTCTTCCACAGCGACGCCTACCAAGGTCGCGAGAATTGACTTTGAGGCCGAGAATACCGCGTGCTGGCTGTCATCACTGAAGCCGTTGCGGTACTGCTCATAAACGATTTTGCCATCCTTGATAACCAACAGCGCGTTGGTTCTGGTGTTCTCCAAATACTCCTCCAAAGGAACGTCGTTTCCTTCGAACGAGAAGTTGTCATTAATCTCAATTAAGTCTGTCTCCAGCGGCCATGGGGTTGATGAGGCGGCCACGCGGCGGGTGGCAAACATCTTGTCTAGCTGTTGGAACGTCAGAAAATTGAGGTCAGGGTTAAACATATTGGCCCGAGCATTCATCATTGTCTCGGTGCCCCACTGTTCCCCGATTGCTTGCTCCCCGTTTTCGGGTAGAGAAGCGGCCAAACAGGCCGTTGAGGTGAGAGAAACGATCGCGGCAAGATAGATAGCGTAGTTCTTGGAATAGTTCTTTGAATAGCTCGTGGAATTGTTCTTGGGAATAGTCATGGGGTCTCCTAGCGAGGGTAGGGCTGGCCTAAGTGGCCATGAGGTGCCCGCGGTTGAGGCGTGCTCGCACCCCATACTAGAAAGAGTCTTTCGGGAAGTAACCCCTGCAAATGCAGAGGGGGGGGGCAGTGATAGTGGTAAAACAGATGTGGGCTAATAGAGGTTTAGGTTAGGGCCTGTTGAACTCAACAGGCCCTGATGGGCAGTCAGGTTGGCGCACAATCGGCTTAATCAGCTTTTGAGCTCTGATAAAGGCGCATGAAAATTCAATAACAATATTTCTACTAGGTTTTGCTAACGCCCCATCTTCTGGTTGAGAAGGTTAGTCATCCACACGGATCTCACAGGCTTCAGGCTATTGGCTTCAACGTTGGTGACCTCTCATTGCCTGCCAGATAGCAACGGCTTTGCGCCTATGACTGGGCGTGCTGGCGCAGCCGAAATTCCCGCGGCGAAAACGTGGTATTACGCTTAAAAAAGCGCGTGAAGTAGGCCGGTTCAGAAAAACCTAAACTGTCAGAGACCTGACCAATGGTCATATTGGTATAGGTGAGCTGGCGCTTGGCTTCCAGTAGCAGGCGTTCGTGTAGCAACTGCAGGGCGCTGCGCCCTGCGAGTTGGCGGCAGAGCAGGTTCAGGTGCGCGCTACTCACCCCGATCTGCTCGGCTAACTGCTCAATACTTGGCTGCTCGCGATAGTGGGCTTCGATCAGCGCTTGATAGTGCTCTAAATGCTGCCGTCCTTTGTCGCTTTGGCGGGGGCTATAGCGTTTTGCCGTGCGGCCTGCATAAGCACAAAGACGCGATAGCTCGACTACCAAGGCTTGGGTAAGTGCTTCGAGTAGGCTGTTGCGCCCGGGGGCGGGCTGGCGGTACTCCTGGTCGACCTGAGCCACCAGCGTGGCAATTCTGTCGGTCTGGTTGGGCTGGAGCAGCGGATAGAAGTCAGCTTTTTTTAGCGTACTGTTTTCACCCATTAGTGCATGTAAGTGGTCGGCCAGCGGTTTGGCCAGGGTGATAATGTGTCCTTCCACATCCGGTGAAAAGAGAAAGCCGTGAATAGCCATCGCGGGCACAACGATAGCGCTGGGACTCTGAAGCTGATGGCTTGTCCCCTCCAGTTCCAGATCAACGCTACCGTGAGAAACAAATAGAATATGCACGAGATCAGCGTGGCGATGAGGGCGGATACGCCAGTCATGTAGCTGGCTGCGCTCGGGGATCGACTCACAGTGGAGCAAGTCGGGCGTGGGCCAATGCTGCGTCTCGCCATACAGCTTAAATACTGGAACGGACGTTGCCGACGAGGCTGGCATCACCGGTATCTCCTATACGACTAAGGTGGGGTAATAAAGCGCTAAATGTCCAATTATTGATCTAGATCATGCCTTATTATGCGGCGTGTTTCATTGAAAAATACAAGTCATAAGTTTTTGATAATGACAACGATGAGGCATCCCCTATGAAGACACAGGTCGCGATTATTGGCGCTGGCCCTTCTGGCCTACTGCTGGGGCAGCTACTCCATCGCCAAGGCATTGATAATGTGATTGTTGAGCGGCGCAGCGGTGAGTATGTATTAAGCCGTATCCGCGCGGGTGTGCTTGAGCAGGGCATGGTGAACTTACTGCGCGAAGCGGGTGTTGACCAGCGCATGGATGAAGAGGGCTTACCTCATGACGGTTTTGAGCTTGTTTTCGACAATCGCCGCGTGCGGGTCGCACTGGATGAGCTGACCAGTGGCAGCAAAGTGATGGTGTATGGCCAAACTGAGGTAACTCGGGATCTGATGGAAGCCCGCGCTGCGGCTGGCGCGACAACGCTCTACGAGGCGGAAAATGTTCAGCCCCATGACTTGGAGAGTGACAGCCCCTACCTCACCTTTGAACATAACGGTGAAACGGTCAGGCTTGAGTGCGACTACATCGCCGGGTGCGATGGTTACCATGGCGTCTCCCGTCAGGCGATCCCTCAAGAGCGCATAAAAGAGTTCGAAAAGGTTTACCCGTTTGGCTGGTTGGGCTTGCTATCGGATACCCCGCCGGTCTCGGATGAATTGATCTATGCGAGCCATAAGCGTGGCTTTAGTCTGTGCAGCATGCGCTCTGCCACCCGCAGCCGTTACTACCTTCAAGTACCCTTGGGTGAAAAGGTAGAAGATTGGTCGGACGAGCGTTTTTGGCAAGAGCTGAAGCGCCGCCTGCCTGATGACGTTGCCGCAAAGCTGGTGACTGGGCCTTCGATTGAGAAGAGCATCGCTCCGCTGCGCAGCTATGTGGTCGAACCCATGCAGTACGGGCGGCTGTTCCTGGTCGGCGATGCGGCGCATATTGTACCGCCCACCGGCGCGAAAGGGCTTAACCTGGCCGCCAGCGACGTCAATACACTCTATCGGCTAATGATGAAGGTCTACCAGGAAGGCCGCACGGATTTGATCGAGCGCTACTCGCAAACCTGCCTGAAACGCATCTGGAAGGCGGAGCGCTTCTCCTGGTGGATGACCTCCATGCTGCACAACTTCTCTGACCAGGAGGATTTCAACAGCCGCATGCAGTTGGCCGAACTGGACTACGTAACCAGCTCTAAAGCAGGGCTGACGACTATCGCTGAAAACTATGTCGGCTTGCCCTATGAGCCGTTGGAATAGCCTCTTTCTCCATTGATCCTCCTTGCCCAGGCTGATGCTTGGGCTTTTTTGCACCTTCTCGCTCAGTTTAAACAGCGTTTTCGTGGACTATTCCCTTGGTCTAAGTGAGTAATGGCGGTGGAGGTTTCCGCTTGAGCGTGACGAATTAAATGTGAGCAGATCCCCTCCAGTGTGCACAGTATTGGTGCGCTGTGATACTGGCCAAGGCATTCGACTATTTGGCTAGCCGACTAGCTATTCTTACTGAATCGATCTATCTCATTGATAATATTTATTTTAAATTTATCCGGCGAGTTTTTTGCAAAAAAAAGAATAGATTTACGTCTGGGTATTTACTTTACTTTTCATGTGATGTTGAATGTTTTCTGCTAGGATTACCTGACATTCAACACAAAAACAAATAGGGCTAATGACCAATGACCAGCCAAAAAAAGCTACGGCTCGACACTACTCGCCGACTGACCCGCTTGAGCGCCGTATGCGCTGGGGTACTGCTCAGCACCAGTGTGTTAGCGGATAATATCAACCTCAGCTATGCCTTCTTTGCGCCTTCTCAAACCTTTCCCGCCGTGCAGATGGAGCACTGGGCGAAAGAGCTTAACGAAAGAACCGATGGCCAGGTAAACGTCAACACCTTCCCAGGCGGAACGTTGCTGACGGCTGCCAATATGTTCGATGGCGTCTTAAACGGTGTTGCCGATATCGGCCTTTCTGCTACTTCATACGAGCCGGGACGTTTTCCGTTACTCAATTTGGCCGGAAATCTAACGGGTATCGACGTGAATTCGCAGACTGCCAGCCAGGCAGTGTACGAACTGATCAAAGAGTTTCCTGCGGAGACGCTGGGCTTGGAAGATTTCAAAGTCATTACGGCATTCACCTCCGAGCCAGGCTACCTACATACGCAAGAAGCAGTGACGTCGCTGGAGGATCTTGAGGGCCAAGAGATCAGGGTGCCAGGTGACAGTACGGCCGTTGTTCAAGCCCTTGGTGGCGTGCCTGTGGGTCTCACCCAATCGGAAACGGGGGAGGCCCTTCAGGCGGGTATCGTTAATGGCTATGTAGGTTCCCGTGAGACGCTGATGGATTTACAGTATGCCCGCAATGTGAGCTATATCACTGACTATCCTTTGACCAACGTTGTCTTCGTTGCGGTGATGAATCAGCAGCGGTGGGACGCTTTACCTGAAAACGTTCAGCAGGAGATCGATGCATTGGGTGCCGAAATGGCCTCCTATGCAGGTAAGTACCTAGATGAACACATCCAGGAATCCTTGACGTGGGCTGCCGAGAACCATGACCTTGAACAGCTCACCTTGTCCGAGGAGGAGGCTGAGCGCTGGTCGACCTTGCTGGAGCCCATCAATGAACAACGGCTGGAAGAGGTGGCTGCTCAAGGGCTTCCTGCCTTTGAGTTGCGCGATCGGTTTATTGAGCTGATCGAACAAAACCAATAATGCCTACGCTCTTTGTCTGGGCGCATATCTTTGCGCCCAGTAAGCGCCATGTTGATAGACCTAGGTAGTTACCATGAATAAATTTAATTGGGTAATTAGCCGTCTCTTACTCTATGTAGCCGGTTCGGCATTGCTGATGATGGTGTTTCTGGTGGTCGGTAATATCGTAATGCGCCAAGTCAGCTCTTCATTTGGTGGCACCACCGAACTGGTTGGTTGGCTAACTGCGGTGGTAGTTGCACTATCGCTCGCTTACTCCCAGCTTACCAAAGCCCATATTGAGCTGGACTTGCTGGTCGAACATTTGCCCGCCCGTCTGCAAAGCGTTCTCTACGTCTTGGTCTCAGGCGCAAGTTTTTTATTCTTCTCCATGGTGGCTTGGAAACTTTGGGAGTATGGCTTTAGCGCTATGCAAAGGGGCTCTTTATCGCAAACGCTGCGTATTGCGTTTTACCCCGTTGTTTATCTAGTGGCACTAGGGTTTTCTGCTTTTTGCTTGGTTCTTTTAGCAGACTTTTTGAGTGGTTTAAAAAAGGTGGTCACACAATGAGTATGACGCTGGTAGCTTTGTTAGGCGTGCTCTGTTTGTTTCTTCTTATTTTGTTAAGAATGCCGATTAGCTTCGCTATGTTTATGGTGGGTTTTTTTGGCATGCTTTACATGACTAGCCCTATTGCCGCGTATAACGTTATTAGCTCAGGCATCTGGGAGCAGTTATCGGGTTACTCTCTTAGCGTCATACCCCTATTTATTTTTATGGGGGAATTACTGTTTCGCTCGGGGATAACGGAAAAGATATTTGCAGCTGCCTATGCCTGGATAGGCCATTTCCGCGGCTCCATGGCCACAACGACGATCCTTAGCAGCGCAGGTTTTGCAGCGGTTAGCGGCTCGAATACGGCCACGGCGGCCACTGTCGGTACCATTGCTCTCCCCGAAATGAAGAAATTTGGCTATAACCGTGCGCTCAGTGCTGGCAGTGTCGCGGCGGGGGGCACGCTGGGAGTTATCATCCCACCAAGCTCTGTGCTGATTGTTATTGCGCTGCAAGCCGAGCTGGCTATCCGCGATCTGTTTCTGGCGAGTATTGTCCCCGGACTTATTCTGGTCGTGCTGTTCATCGCGACGATTGGACTGCTCTGTCGCCGTCGCCCCGATATGGGCCCCGCAGGTGTGCGTTCGAGCTGGTCCGTAAGGTGGCGTTCGCTGAAAGGTATTATCGAAATTGGTGCCCTTTTTACACTGGTACTGGGTGGGCTATTTGCGGGCTGGTTCACCTCGACAGAGGCTGCTGCGGTGGGCTGCATTGGTGCAATGGTCATTACCCTGATACAGGGAAAGCTCTCCTGGGCCGTCTTAAATGAGGCCATCGCGAATGCACTCAAGTCATCGGCCATGATCTTGATGTTGGTTGCTGGAGCGGTCATCTTCGGGCGCTTTCTTACCATTACGAGACTGCCTTACATGGTGGGCGAGTGGGCGGCGGCACTGCCCTTGCCAGCGATAATGGTAATGGCCTGTATCCTATTGATCTATGTGATCGGCGGAGCGCTAATGGATGCGATGGGATTTTTAATTATCTCAATCCCGATTTTCTTTCCCGTAGCGCTTGCCTTGGGTTACGACCCCATTTGGTTCGGCGTGGTGGTCTGTATCGTTACCAGTATGGGGGCGATTACCCCGCCGGTGGGGGTGAACGCTTTCATTGTAAAGAGCCTGGATGCAGAGTTACGAATGGGTGAGACATTCCGTGGAGTGGGTTACTTCATGCCCCCTTATCTGCTGTGCATTGCCTTGCTGTTAGTACTCCCTCAGATCGTACTGTTCGTCCTTTAGCGTTCGCCCGATTAGATGAATGGTTATAAATCTTATGCCTATTTACTTGAAATTTCATGTGATAAGTCCAGCGAGGTGGCTGAGGTGACTATATTGACATCGAGGTTAAGCCTGGGGCAGGGGCCGCACAAAGTGGTCGTCAAAGATACGATCGATATCGCCGGTTTCCCCACCTGCGCAGGCTCCGCTGCCCTTGCTGACGCGCCGCCAGCCGTGGCTCATGCAGAGATTGTCGAGCGAACCCTCAAAGCGGGATACCACATTGTAGGGAAGGCCAATCTGCATGAGCTGGCGTTTGGTATGACGGGCATCAATGCCTGGGCTGGCACGCCAGAGAATCCGCGCTACCCCACCCTTATCCCTGGCGGTTCTTCCAGTGGGTCGGCCGCCGCGGTGGCCGCGGGTCTTGCCGATATTGGTATTGGTACAGACACCGGCGGTTCTATTCGCGTCCCCGCCGCTTGCTGTGGTGTCTACGGTTTTAAGCCCACCTTCGGGCGCTTGAGTCGCCAAGGGGTTATGCCAGCGGAAAGTAGCCTCGATTGCGTGGGCCCCATGGCTCGCGATCTCCACGTACTAATGGCTTTCATGAGTGCGATTGATCCTTCCTTTCAGTCGCCAGTGAAGGGTTCTGCACCTGTTCTGGGGTGTATCAGCGTGAATGCTGAGTCGGCCATTTGGGCAAGTATCGAAGGCCAGCTAAGCCGGTCTGGACTGGCGCGTGGGGATGTCACCTTGCCGCTTATGGCCGAGGCGTTTGAAGCTGCCATGGTGATTATCAATCGCGAAACTTTTCGTGCCTGCGAAGCGTTGCTTGCCACTGGCAAGGTGGGCGCGGATGTCGATCAGCGTTTGAAGGCCGCTGCCGCGACGACCGATGCCGAGCTAAAGGAGGCGGAGCGCATACGTCGTGCCTTTACCGCCGAAGTCGACGCAGTGCTAGAGCGGCATGATGTCCTGGTGCTGCCAACGTTGCCGCATTTTCCCATGACCGTTCAGGATGCGTTTTCGGGCCACCAGGATCTGAAAATATCGTCCCTTGCGCGCCCCTTCAACCTTTCAGGGCATCCCGCCTTATCGATCCCTCTTGAGTCTCAGCAAGCACTCCCTGTCTCCGTGCAATTGATCGGACGTCGTGGCGATGACGCAGGCGTTTGCCGGGCGGCTTCGCAACTTATGGGCCGGGTTTCGTCGGCGGGAGAGGAACAAAAAAAAGGAGCAAATCATGCAACAGCACATTGATAAATCACAGTGGGGAGGCGAGGAGCGTTTTGATGCGCTGCTCGAGTCAATCCGATCTCGGCGCAAAGAATTCGAGGAGTTGCGCCATATTCCCATGGATATCATTGATGAGTTCAAGGCCATTGGCGTCTATCGCGCCATGGTACCCGCCACCTACGGTGGGGATGAGAAGTCGCCCGCCGAGTTCCTGAAAATGGTTGAAGCGATCTCGGCGGCGGATGGCTCCTCTGGCTGGGTAGCGAGTTTTGGCATGAACCCCGCCTATTTGGCCGCGTTACCCGAGGAGACCCTAAAGGAAGTGTGGCGGGATTCCCCTGATATCGTCTTCGCTGGCGGGATTTTTCCGCCCCAACCCGCTGAGCGGGTCGATAACGGTTTCCGTATCAAAGGACGGTGGAAATTTGCCAGTGGTTGTATGGGGGCTTCGCTATGTGGTGTGGGCATTCTCCCCGCCGAAGAGGGAGCGCTGCCGCGCATGGCAGTGCTGCCCCGCGACCAGGTGAAGATCGACCCGACCTGGGATATGTTGGGCATGGTAGCCACCGGCAGCCACGATCTGGTGGTCGAGGACGCCTATGTTCCAGAAGCCTGGACCTTCGTGCGCGGCGGCAAACCCAACGTCGATTCCCCCTTCTTTCGCTACCCATCGCTCTCCTTCGCCGCTCAGGTGCTGGCAGTGACGACACTGGGTTTGGCCCGCGAGGCATTGGATATCGTCCGCGCCACGGCCGGTGGGCGGAAATCGGTCACTGGCGCCCCCAACCTGGGTGAGCGTGAGTATGCCCAGATTGCCCTCGGCAAGGCCGAGGCCAAAGTTCGCGCCGCCCGCGCCTTCTTCTATGAGAGTACTGAGGCCGCCTGGGCGAGCATTCTGGCCGGGGGCGAACCAAGCCGTGAGCAGGTCAACCTGCTGCGCCTCTCTACCACCCATTTGACCCATGAGTGCGCTGAGGCGATTCGCAGCGTCTATCAGATCAGCGGTATGACTGGGGCCGAAAACGGCCACCCTCTCTCGCGCATTCTGCGTGACTCGCAGTTGTGCACCCAGCACGCCTTTATGGGCGAGATCACCTGGAAGAACGCCGGCGCGATCTTCTTCGGCCACGACCCTTTACCGGGTTACCTATAACCACCCTACGTAGTTTAACCAACGGAGATCGACATTATGCATCGCGTACTTTTCTGCATCGGTATCAACCAAAACTTCATGAATGCAACCGCTGAGGAAGGCAAGCAAGTCTGGCAAGCCTTCAGCCAGATGATGCAAGGCATCGATGAACTCCCCGGCGTCACTATCCTGGGGATCATGGATGACGACCGCATCATGGTCGGCCCTTCCGCCACCGCCCCCTGGACCGCCTACATCATGGCCGATGTCCCTGATTACGAGACTGTTGTAGCCGCCTGCAACTTCTTCCGCACCATCCCGGTGGGGGACGGCACCTATAAGCTCTGGAAATACGCCCGTGTCGAAGCGCGTATCGGCCGTGAGTTGGTGGTACCTGAATAAAGACAGCATTAGCTGGCTAGGCATGAGGAGAACAAAATGAATCAATTAATCGACGTCAAAAACATCGCGCTCGATCCAGATCAACTGGTCCATAACGATAAGATTGCGACCCCGATGTACACCAGCTCAGAGCTATTTGAGCAAGAGCAAGAGAAGATTTTTCGTAACACCTGGGTATGGGTCGCGCATACCAGCGAGATCCCCGATAAGGGGTCTTTTAAGCTGTCCAAAGTAGGTCGTGAACCGGTCATCGTGGTACGTGACCGTAAGGACAATATCCATGTAATGGTTAATCGCTGCCGCCACAGGGCAGCAACGGTATGCGAGGTTCACAAGGGCAAGACCTCATCTTTCCAATGCCCTTATCACGGTTGGGGCTATGGACTCGATGGCAGTCTGCGTGCTTTGCCGAATCCCGAGCAGTATGGCGATGATTTCGATAAGTCACAGCATGGGATGCTCAAGCTACGCGTTGAAAGCTATCAAGGGATGATCTTCGCCACTTTCAACGAGAGCATTGAGCCATTGGAAGACTTCCTGGGGGCTGCCAAGAAGTGGATCGATCTGTTTATGAAACAGGGTGGTGGATACCCCGTAAAAACCCTTGGCGAACATCAGTTTTCGGTGCCAATGAACTGGAAAGTTCAGCTCGAGAACACCACCGACGCCTATCACTTTCCGATCGTGCATAAGTCCTTCCTGCAATCCCTCGATGAGGAAGCCGAAAAGACGTTCACCTTCCTTGATGGCGAAGGCTTCGTTGAAGACCTGGGTAACGGTCACTCCGTCATGGTCATGATTCCCGAGCTCGTCGATCTAGAGGAGGATCTCGACCGCAAGATTCCAGAGCGTTTTGCAGAGCTGGCGCAGGCGCTGCGCGACGAAGGCTATCCGGAAGATCAAGTCCGCCGCATTGCGCGCGCGGTAGGTGGCTCCGGGTTCAACCTTAATCTGTTCCCCAACGTGGCGTGCTCAATGGCCTTCTTCCGGGTGTTGACGCCCGTTGCTGTCGATAAAACGGATATTCGCCACATTGCCATTGGTATGGAGGGAGGTCCCGACATCGCCAATCGCGTACGCCTGCGCTTGCATGAACACTTTCAGGGCCCCATGGGCTTTGGTTCTCCCGACGATGCCGAGGTCTGGGAGCGAATCCAGCGGGGGGTCGATGGCGGTGCCGAACTGCCGATTCTGGTCAATCGCGGCATTGAGAAGGAAGTGCCGGGCGAGGCAGGGCCACGTGGTCATGTATCGGATGAAACGGGCATGCGTGCCGCCTATGCGATGTGGAAACGGATGATGCAGGAGTGAGCGAAATGAACACAATCGACAATGAAAACCTGCTCTGGCAGGTCACGCAGTTTATCTGGCACGAAGCGGCGATTCTGGACGCAAAAGAGTACGACGCTTGGCTCGATCTGTGGCAGCCAGAGGGCTTGTACATCATTCCTATCGAGGACGCCGACGATTACGCGGCAGTGCTCAACCTCTGTTACGACGATGACAAGATGCGCCGGGATCGTATTAAACGCTTCCAGGATGGCTTCTCGATCTCTTCGGCACCCCCTGCCGTCACCGTACGCACCTTGTCTCGTTTTGTGATCGATGCCGTCGATGGCAATACGGTTGTCGTTTCATGCGCTGAGCACCTGGTTGAAGACAAGTTTGGGCGTCAGCGCATTTGGGCCGCCAATGTGCGCTACACCCTCACGTCCACTGATACCGGCTTCCGTCTTCAGGAGAAGGTGGTTCGTCTACTCAACGCTGATGGAGTGCTGAATTCGTTCAGCTATTTGTTCTGATGAGCGTACCACTACCCGACAAAATTCAGACCGCAGTGGTGACCGGCGGCGCACGTGGACTCGGGGTTCACATTGTGCGCGCACTGCATAAGGCGGGGTTTCGTGTCGTTATCACCGATATCGACACCGGCCCCGCCGAAGCGCTGGCATCCGAACTCGACCTGGCCGGAGAGACCGCGGTGACCGCGACCCTCGATGTCGCCAAGCCAGAGGATTTCCAGGGTGTGCTGGACAAGATTGTCGCCCGCTGGGGCAGTTGCGAAGTGCTGGTCAATAACGCAGCCCGCACCGCAGTGCAAGGGGTGTTCGATATTGACCCCGCCCAATTTAACGAAGTGATGACCACCAACGCTGGCAGTGTCTTTGCCGGTTGCCAGATTTTTGGTCGCCACTTCAGAGAGCGTGGCTATGGGCGCATCGTCAACCTGGCGTCGCTGGCAGGGCAGAACGGCGGTACCGCCACTGGCGCTCATTATGCCGCCTCCAAGGGCGCCATTCTGACCTTGACCAAGATTTTCGCCCGCGATCTGGCGGCGGACGGGGTGACCTGCAACGCCATTGCGCCGGGGCCACTGGATACCCCGATGGTGCGTGAGGTACTCGGTGACAACCTGGATAAAGCGCTTGCCAATATCCCCGTAGGCAAGCTGGGCTCCCCTGAGCTGGTCGCACAAATGGTGAGCTTTCTTGCCAGCCCTCAGGCGGCTTTTGTAAACGGTGCCTGCTGGGACGTCAATGGCGGCATTTACATGCGCTGAGCATCTGGAGATGACCATGCAAGATGACATCATGACCCTGCGCGTTGTGCGCCGCGATATTCAAACCAATGAGATCGCAGTGATCGATCTGGCTGCTGAGAGTGGCGCTGATCTGCCTGCCTTTGAAGCAGGCGCCCACATTGATATTCACCTTGATGAAGGGCTGGTGCGTCAATACTCGCTGAGTAACCCTCCAGGGGAACGCCACCGTTATCGGCTCGGGGTGCTGCTCGACCCCGCTTCGAGGGGGGGATCCAAGGCAGTACACGAACGCTTACACGAAGGTGTCCAGGTGAAGGTTGGCGTGCCACGCAATCTATTCCCACTGGATGGATCGGCACCGCATAGCCTGTTGGTGGGCGGTGGCATCGGTATTACGCCCATGATTGCCATGGCGTACGAGCTGCGCGATGCCGGACGCTCCTTCGAGTTGCATTACTGCTGCCGTGGGCGTGACAAGGCAGCTTTTATTGATGAGCTTGAGTCTGCCTTTGGCGATGCGTTAGTGATGCACTTCGATGATGAGGAGGCCGCCCAGCGGCTGGACATCAAGGCTTTGCTAGGGGCACAACCCGCCGATACCCACCTCTATGTGTGTGGTCCCACCGGTTTCATGGACTGGGTGATCGGTGCCGCCGGCCAGGCGGAGTGGCCGCACAGCCGTGTGCATTCAGAGTACTTCTCTGCAGAAGTGGATACCAGCGGTGCCGCCTTTGAAGTTGAAGCGGTTGCCAGCGGCGTCACCGTTCAGGTGGAAGAGGGCATGTCCATCGCCCAGGCGCTCAGGGCGGCGGGCGTCAAGGTCAATGTTTCCTGTGAAGAAGGGGTTTGCGGCACCTGTATCTGCGAGGTACTGGAGGGTACTCCCGATCACCGTGACCACTTTCTCAGCGAAGAAGAAAAGGAAGATAACGACCAGATTGCCGTGTGCTGCTCCAGGGCTAAAAGCGCACGTCTCGTCATTGACCTTTGATCCGCCAGCGTAAAGGGAAACCGTATGCATGCCGTCAAAGCAAAACTCTGTGAGTCGATTCTAAACCTGTGTGGCCTCTGCCTGTTACTGATTGCCTTTGTCATCGGCGCGGGGGTGTTGATGCACCTGTTTGGAGTGTCGCAACTCATTGCGTTTGAAACACCCCATTGGCTGGTGGGGGGAGCGATTACGTTCAACTCTCTGATGGGGTTACAGGTGCTGCTTTTTGCAGTAGCCATCATGATGGCTATCGCCCCGGTCATGCTGCTGGATCGGCACGTTAGGGTTGATGTGTTTCACTCCCGTCTATCGGCACGCTATCGGCATGGGATCGATATTGTCGGGCATGCACTGTTCGGTATTCCTTTCTTTGCGTTGCTACTGCTGCCCGCTTATCGGTTTGCCGAGCGTGCCTACCTGACCAGTGAGCGCTCGACAGATGGGGGGCTGACGGACATATACGTTATCAAGGCCACTCTGCCTGTCGGTATCACCCTGTTTTTGGCGGTGCTGGTGTATCTGTTAGTGAAACGAACCTGGTTATTTATGTCAGGGAGCTCGGATCATGCTTGAACACTGGATGCCACTCTCCATGGTGCTGCTGCTATTCGCGGGTATTTTGTCGGGCTATCCGGTGGCACTTGTGTTGGGTGGGGTGTCGGCCATTTTTCTGTTGTTTTCAGACCTCCCCTTGGCCTTCGCCAACCTCATGCTGACACGGGTATACGCGAACGCGCTGAGCAACTGGCTCTACGTTGCCATCCCGATGTTTATCATGATGGGGTTGCTGTTAGAGCGCACCGGCTTGGCCCGTGATGCTTTCCGTGTCAGCGAACGCTTGCTGCGCAGGCTTCCTGGCCATCTCGCGCTGACGGTGCTGTTCATCGGCGGATTGATGGCTGCTACCACCGGCGTGGTGGGCGCTTCCGTTGTCCTGCTTGCGGTGTTGGCGCTGCCCCGCATGCTCGATGCTGGCTACTCGGCACCGGCGTCGGCGGGGCTAATTTCAGCCTCGGGCACGCTCGCCATTCTGATGCCGCCTTCCGTTATGCTGATTATTCTATCCAGCTTGGTATCGGTACCCGTCGGTCATCTGTTCAAGGCTGCCTTGGTTCCGAGTGCTTTGCTGCTACTGCTCTACACCCTCTATTCGCTTGCCCTTGCATGGGGGCAGCGGCATTCGCCTTTAACGGATATCAAATGCCCAGATGAGCCTCAAGGTGGTGGCGTTTGGCGCAACCTACTGGCGTTGTTCCCTTTCCTCGTACTGATTCCCATCGTGCTTGGCACCATCGTCTATGGGGTGGCGACGCCTACGGAGGCCAGCGGTGTGGGCGTGCTGGCGGTGTTGGGGTTTGCCGGTGTCATGCAGAAAATTGATGCGGAATCGGTAATGACAGCGGCGAGAGAGACCGTGGTCTCCACTGCCATGATCATGATGTTGGTCATTACGGCGACCTGCTTCTCGCTCATTTTTAAAGGGGTCGGCGGTGATGGCTTAATTCGCAGTAGCTTGGGGCTGATGGGGGGAGGCAGCTGGAGCGTTTTAATCCTCATCCTATTGCTGGTCTTCGTGCTGGGGTTCTTCCTGGACTGGCTGGAAATATCCTTGATTCTGATGCCTATCTTTGTGCCTATCATCACCCAGTTGGAGCTGGCGAATGGGCTTACCGGTGGAGCGCTGCTGGTGTGGTTTGCCATTCTGTTTGCGATCAACTTGCAGACTTCCTTTCTTACTCCCCCGTTCGGCGTATCGCTCTTCTATTTAAAAGGGGCCGTGGGTGATCGCGTAGCCACTCTGGATATTTATCGAGGCGTGCTGCCCTTCATCGCCATCCAGCTGTTCGTCTTGCTACTGATCCTGCTGTTTCCGTGGCTGCTCATGCTGTAGCCGTTGCATCAACCATCACCGCACAGAACTTACGACACAGAACTTAGGAAATGGAACTTAGGAAATAGAACTTAGGAAATAGAACTTACTAAACAAATAGAACAGGAGTGAACACTATGAAGTTGTCTTTGAAGAGCACCATTATCGGTACTGGCGCGTCGCTACTTGCCTCCACCGCGATGGCCCAGAATTTGACCCTGCAATCCGCTTTTCCCTTCAGTCTTGAGGTCATCGATACCTCAATACATCGCTTTGTCGAGGATGTCTCCACGGCGACCAACGGGGAGCTGACCTTCACTCCTTATGATGCCGGATCCTTTTCGCCCCCCTTCGAAATTCTGGAAAACGTCGGTAACGGCAGCCTGGATGCAGGTTGGTCGGCCGCCAGCTACTGGGCAGGTCAGATTCCGGCTGCCGCGCTGTTTCAAAGCATTCCCTTCGGCCCCGATGTGCCGAAGTACCTGTCCTGGTTATATGGTGGCGGCGGTCTCGAGCTATGGGAGGCACTCTACGCTCCCCATAATGTCGTACCGATTCCCTGCGGCAGCATGATCTCTGAAGCGGGCGGATGGTTCACCGAGGAAATCACCAGTGTGGAAGACCTCAATGGCATGAGCATGCGCATTAGTGGTCTGGGGGGCGAGGTAATGAGTCGCCTGGGAGTGTCGCCGGTGTCCATACCCGCTGGCGAGACGTTTCTCGGGCTAGATACAGGGCGCATTGGTGCCGCTGAACTCAGCTTTCCCACCATTGATACCAGTGCTGGCTTCTTTGAAGTTGCCAAGCACTACTACTTCCCTGGCTGGCACCAGCCCGGCAGCCTCAATGAGCTGCTGGTTAACGCTGACGTATGGGCTGGATTGGCAGAAAGCCAGCGCTTGGCCGTGCGCAATGCCTGCAGTGATTTGAGTATCCGCATGTTTGCTCACGATATGCAGGCTCAATCCGCCGCCCTGGAAGAGTTTCGCAGCGCTGGCGTCACCGTTGAACGCTTCCCTGAAGAGGTGTTGGCTGCCTTGCAGTTGGCCACAGAGGAGGTGCTGGAAGAAGCGGCTCAGCGTGATAACGACTTTGCCGACGTCATTGATTCGTATCAAAACTTTAGCGAGCGCTATGACGAGTACCGCGAGCTAACCGCTTTTTAACCACCCCGAGCCAACCGCTCAAATACGCATAATGAGGATCGCGATGCCTACCGTTCACGTTTACATGATGTCAGGCCGGACACAGCAGCAGAAGGAGTCACTGATCAGCGAAGTCACGGATGCTGTGGTCTCTTCGCTGAGTGCGCCCAAAGAGAATGTTCGGGTAATTATTAGTGAGGTACCCAAGAGCGAGTATGGAATTGGTGGCGTCACCGGCGAGAAGCTAGGGCGCTGATTCATAACAATAAACACGCTGGAGAATGAAAAATGAACTTTGACGCAAGAGATTTCCGCCGCGCCCTAGGCAAGTTTGCTACTGGCGTCACGGTGGTAACGACCCGCAACACCAGCGGTGAAAATTTTGGCGTCACCGCGAGTAGCTTCAATGCGGTGTCGATGGATCCGCCGTTGATCCTGTGGAGCATAGATAAAGGGGCTCACAGCCTCGCTACGTATCAAGTTGCAGAACATTTCGTTGTCAATGTGCTGAGCAATGCCCAAGTCGATATCTCAAATCGTTTTGCAAGCCGTGGCGAGGATAAGTTTGCCAATACCACCTTTGAGGAGGGGGTTGGTGGAGCCGCCAAGTTAACGGATGCGGCGGCCCATTTTGAGTGCCGTACATGGAACGTCTATGAGGGTGGGGATCACCTTATTATTGTTGGTGAAGTGGTGCGTTATGCTTATCGGGACGCGGGCAGCGCGCTCGTGTTCCACAATGGCCGTTATGCGGTGCCTGAACCGCATCCCATGTTGCTACCTGTGAATGAACAGAGTTCCTTGAATGGTCGTTTGGGTAAGCATTTGCTCTACCTGATGCGCGAAGCCCTCGCCGCCTATCGCGGCGATTTCTATCCTCGGCTCGCCAGCCTCGGAGTCAATGACAATGAATGGCGAATACTGACCTTACTGGCAGATCGTGGTGTTCTAGGGGTCGAAGATTTGGCCCGGTCTGTGGCCCAGCCTATTGCGGATCTCGACGATACATTGAATGGGCTACAAGAGCGTGCGCTAGTGGTGCTAGCAAACGATGGAAGCGTTCTGCTCAGCGAAGCGGGAGAGACGTTAGCGCTGCGGTTATTGGCTATGGCAGATGACTACGAGCAGCGTCTCTTCGAAAGTTTAGAGCCAACCGAGATAAGCACTATCAAATCAGGGCTGGGGCGAGTAATCGAACGCCTTGGTACTACTGCTTAAACATTGAATTCATTGGCAAGTAGGCTTGAGAAAGCACTACTTTCTTAAGGCTAATAATTATAAGACAGATGGCGTTTTTTACACGCCGAAAAACCTGGAGGTTAACATGACACAAGTATCTGATAGTGAAATTAAAGCTTTGGTATCACGTATTGAGGTACTCGAAGCAGAAGCTGACATTCGTCGTATTCAAGCACGTTATATGTTCTTATGTGACACGCCGATTCCAGAGTATGGCGTGCAAAGTGATGATGAGCGAATTGATTTGATTATGGATTTGTATACAGAGGATGCTATATGGGAAGGCGTTGGAGAATATTACGATAATCAATTTGGTCGCGCAGAAGGGGCTGCTGCTATCCGTAAGCATTTCGAAGGATTTTGGAAAAAAGATCAAGACCCTAAGCTCTTGCTAAACGTTCACTATCTGACATCAGAGCAAATTCATGTGACTGGTGATACAGCGGAAGGCCAGTGGGTACACTGCCAACCCTGGATATTCTCTGATGGTAAGGCACTGCTTCGCTCATCAAGACTGAATAATGGTTTTCGCAAAGAGTCTGATGGTAAATGGAGAATTACTAGGACGCGTACAGAGAATGTGTTTGTTGCACCTCTTAAGGAAGGTTGGGCGTCTGACTTTCCTTCTCAATCAATGTTGCTCAAACCCTGATTATATAACTTGTAAGGTTATTAAAAGATTTGTGGGCTCATTATTACTATACCTTGAGCCCACTGCATTCTCTAAACAGTCTAGGTAAGAGCATGCCATACTCTTTTTTATATTCTACCAATCCTGCACGTATTGTTTTCGGCCCTGGCAGTTTGGCGCAAATTGCTGATGAGGTGCGCCGGCTGGAGTGTACTCGAGCGCTGGTACTATCGACTCCTTTTCAGCGGGAGGATGCCGAGCGCCTTAGTCAACAGTTGGGAGAACTGGGAGCTGGCGTCTTTAGCGAAGCGGCTATGCATACCCCTGTAGAGGTGACTGAGCAAGCAATGGCAGCCTTTGCCGCAGTAAAAGCTGACTGTGTGGTTGCGCTAGGGGGAGGCTCCACTATTGGTTTAGGGAAGGCGATCGCTTACCGGAATAATGCGCCTCAAGTTGTCGTAGCCACGACTTACGCCGGATCGGAGGTTACTCCGATACTGGGGCAGACAGAGAACGGTGTGAAGACTACCGTTAAGGATGCATCGATTCTGCCGGAGGTAGTGATCTACGACGCCGAGTTGACCCTAGGGCTGCCGGTATCGATGAGCGTGACCAGCGGTCTAAACGCTATGGCCCACGCTGTGGAAGGCCTGTACGCCAAAGATCGCAACCCTATCACCACGTTGATGGCTATGGAGGGTATTCGCAGCCTTAAGGAAGCTCTGCCCGTAATCGTTGAGCGACCAGAAAACGTGGAAGCTCGCAGTAAAGCTCTCTACGGTTCCTGGTTATGCGGTACCGTGCTGGGCACGGTGGGTATGGCTCTGCATCACAAGCTGTGTCATACCTTGGGCGGGAGCTTCAATCTGCCCCACGCCGAAACCCATGCCATCATGCTAGCTCATACAGTGGCCTACAACGCTCGGGCTGCAAAGGATGTGCTCACACCCGTTGCCGAACTCTTTGGTGGTGAGCTGGGTGGAGGGCTTTACGACTTTGCCCGATCCCTAGGTGCCCCCCTGGCGCTCAAGGATCTAGGGTTGGCCGAGGCTGAGCTGGATCTGGCTGCTGGTCTGGCGATGAAGAACCCCTACTGGAACCCTCAGCCGGTCGAGAAAGAAGCAGTACGTGAGCTGTTACAGTATGCCTGGAGCGGTGCCCGCCCCGAATGATCAATCAGGGCTTGCCGAAGCGAGGCCCCAGCAAGGAAAACAGTATGACCAGAATAGATTATTTCACGGAAGAAAACTCCATTGAGGCAGTTAACGGTCGTATGGGTAAAGAGACCGCTCCGCGCTTGCAAGAGGTCATGGTCTCACTGATCAAACATCTACATAGCTTCGTTAAAGATGTCGAACTCACCCAGGAGGAGTGGGAAGCAGCTATTGAATTTCTTACCCATACCGGTCAGATATGCGATGACAAACGCCAGGAGTTCATTTTACTCTCCGATACGCTAGGCGTCTCGATGTTGGTAGATGCGATCCAGCACCGCCGCCCCCCTGGTGCTACTGAGAACACGGTTTTCGGCCCTTTCCATGTGGATGGTGCCCCGGTACTCGAAATGGGCGCCAATATCTCCCTGGACGGTAAGGGAGAAACCTGTCTCTACGAGGGCCGCGTGCTTGATCTGGACGGTAACCCTGTCGAAGGTGTGCGAATCGACGTGTGGTCAGACAACAGCGAGGGCTTTTACGATGTCCAGCAACCGGGGGAGCAGCCGACCTGGAATAATCGCGGGGTATTCATTACCGGTTCCGATGGTCGCTATTGGTTCACCGGTATCAAACCTGTGCCTTATCCCATTCCGGACGATGGCCCAGTGGGACAGATGCTGACATTGCTCGGACGTCACCCCTGGCGTCCTGCCCACATGCACTTCATGCTTAACCATAGCCGCTACGAACGCATCGTTACGCATACATTCGTCTCCGGAGATCCGTATCTTATATCGGATGCTGTCTTTGGAGTGAAGGACTCTTTAATAATCGACTACATACCCTGCAGTGAAGAAGGTGTGATGTGGAAGGCAAGTTTTGACTTTTTTATAGTTGAGAAAGCGACCAAAAGAGACACTGAACGCACCACTACCTAGAGGTTTTCGCTGACATGCTCAAGAAAGCAGTACCCGGCACTCAGAACGTACAATAGTTTTGCGCTTGGAGCTTGAGGCCGCCCAGGCTAACCACCAGTGCATGATCTTCGTGCCTTATGGCTTAATGCAGTACACAGGTCTTTATTGCGAAGCCCTGTGGAACGAATTGCAAGTCAGTTTTTTTCCACCACAGCTATTTTACCCGTGAATACACCTGCTTTTTTAGGGAGCTGCCATCCAAGATTTGTCAGCGCGGGGCCTCTGATTAAATGTAACCAAAATTATGAAAATCGATCAAACCGATAGGGCCTTGGATCTATGATCGGTGGGTTGCCAGAGAGAAGGTCGGCTGCTAATTCACCGGCGGCTGGCGAAGTACCAAATCCATGACCGGAAAATCCAGTTGCCACCGTTAGTCCTGGAAGCTGGTCCACCGAGCCGATCACTGGGTTGGAATCCGGTGTAATATCGATCATGCCTGCCCACGTCTGTTCGATCTCAGCTTGATCGAATGCTGGCCATGCTGCTTTCAGATTGTTTAACGCCTCGTTGTTGAGAGTTTGGTTCGCAGGTGGGTCTATTGTTCGTACGCGTTCAAAGGGTGAGCGTTGGGTGGCGGACCAACGGCGTGGCAGCGCTAAATCTTTGAAAAAATGCTTGTTGAGTCCTATTCGTAGGAGACTACGCTGGGCACGCAGCGCCTTCATGTAGTGCATACCGACCCGTAAATGATCCAGCGTTAGCGGTGCATCCAACGCACCGCGCTGAGTGATAATAAAGCCGCCGTCCCGATGCTTACGAAATGAAAAATCAGGCGCACCGACCGCAATATCAGTGGGACCTTCCATGGGTTTTGTGCGCAGAACAGAGCAAATGAGAGGAAGCGTAGGCAGCGATACGCCGTGATTGCCCAAAAAACGCCGTGACCACATGCCCCCCGCTAAAAGTACCTGATCGCAGCGAATTTCGCCGGTTTCGGTAACCACCCCGTCGATCTGTCCTCGGGATGTCGATAATGTGCGCACTGCGCAATTTTCAACAATAACGGCTCCTTTGGCGATAGCGGCTTTAGCAATCGCGCTGGAGGCGAGCGTCGGTTCTGCGCGCCCATCTGAAGGGGTGAAGATTCCACCAGCCCAGTCGCTACGGTTACCAGGTACCATATCGCTGATCTCACGAGGACTAAGCAGTTGGGAGTCCAATGAAAGATGCTGAACAGCGTTTAACCAGTTTTCATAGACTGACATCTGGGTGTCTGTACGGGCCACAAACATAATGCCTGACTGTCGATACCCGACGTCGCTACCGACACGCTCAGGCATCTCTGCCCATAGGCGGTCAGCGGCCTGGGCTAGCGGAATATCTTCTTCATGGCGGCTCGTCTTGCGAATCCAGCCGAGATTGCGCGATGACTGCTCGCAAGCAATTCGGCCTTTTTCAAGCACGACGACGGGAATGTTGCGCTCTGCCAAGGTCAGAGCGGCGGTGAGCCCGATAATACCGCCGCCAATGATGACAACCGTTGTCGAAACAGGCAGATGTTGTGATGTCTCGACGGGGATTATTGACGGAGCCATAAAGTCGGTGTCCTTAGGAGTGTGCTTTAGCCTACTAGAAGGTGCGGACTCCCAGGGAGGCCGCACTAGCAGGATAAGTAATCGCTTATTTTGCAGCCGTATTGATCACGTCTACTGTTGTTTGCGAAGCCCCTTTATAAGCAGTGACTTCGAGCTCGACTTTATAAACGGTTGAACCCAGAGGGGGGCACGTTACCGTGGAGGCTGGATCAACGCCTTTAAATTTTTGCCCGATAATTTCCATAACAGTCGGTACATCTTGCGGATCCTGGATAAACACGCGTGACATAACGACGTCCGCCAGTGACGCATCGATTGACGATAGGGCGGTTTCAATATTGGCAAACACTTGATGTGTTTGCTCGACAACATCTTCCGGGATCTCTTTTGTTTCTGGGTGGCGGCCAGCCGTATTGGAAACAAAAATCCAGTTATCAACCGCGACTAATCTTGAATAGCTGGCGCGCTCTTCAAACGTTGAGCCTGTCTTGACTTTTACTATGTGAGCCATCGTTTTATCCTACTATCCTGAACTATTTAGTGATCAATCGTTCGACGTACTAAAAGATGCCTGTGGCTGATATCAGCTCAACACGGGGGTTTCCCACAGGTTTAGCGAGACGCCGATACCTTTTTCGATAGCATTACGGTAGACATACGTTGCCCATGCCACATCTTCCACTGGCATCCCCCCAACGGATAGCAAGATGATCTCGTCATCATTTTTTCGCCCTGGCGCTTCGCCCGTCACGATTTCGCCTAGGTCTTCCAACTGGTCGAGAGTAATTTTCCCCTCGGCAATCATGTCCATAAAGCGAACCCCAATCACTGGAATATAGTGGTGGGCTGGCTTGGGCACTTCTTCGTACCAGGCCTGATAAAGTCCAGTATTGTCGAGGACTTTACGTGCCTCTTTCTCCATCCCTTCATCCAGGTTGCATAACGCTGGCATGGAGAGAAAAGCGCCGGGTTTGACCCACTCTCGTTTGACGAGGGGGTAGGCTGAAGGATCACCCACTTCACCAGAGTTGCAGTAGGTGACGATATCGGAGTCGCGTACCACGGCTTCAATACTATCGACTACCTGAATATTAGTGATTTGCGGATAGCTGTCTTTAACCCATTGGATGAAATTGTCGAGACTTTTTTGCCCGCGCCCTTTCACCTTGATCGTATCGATAGAGGGACAAACTGCCATAAAGGCAGAGACAGATGTTTTTCCCATCACACCTGGGCCTAGTAAGCCAATGACTTTGGAGTCCTTTCGTGCCAAATGCCGGGCACCTACGCCAGGTACGGCGCCGGTTCTATAAGCGGATAGCAGGTTGGCCGACATAAAAGCTAGAGGTGCGCCGGTATCAGCATCACTTAACGTGAAGGTAAGAATAGAGCGTGGTAGCCCCTTCTCTCTATTGGCGATGTTAGACCCATACCATTTGACCCCGGAGGTGCGAAAGCTACCACCTAAATAAGCAGGCATTGCCATCATGCGGCGGTCTGCTGTTGGCTTGGGCATCGTGGGAAATGGTGACTCCTCAGGAAACATGATCATCGCGCCGTGCGAGTCGTTATTGGGGCCTGCCATACGGTAATCACCCTGGTGGAGCAGGCTGAACACCTCTTCCATCGCATCCACGCAAGCGGGCATATCAGTCACACCGGCGCGTATCATGTCTTGCTCGGAAAGGTAAATAAAGTCGATTTGTGTGTTATTTTTCATTGTAGACCTCGGTATCGTCATTGTTTTCCTCAGGGGCTTAAAACAGCAGCTACCTCAATATATTGTGCTGTTAAATACGTCACCCATAAGTGTTTTTGAGCGTGGTTTCCGACACGCTGTTGAATAAAGCTACGTCTCATAAGTCGGCAGCGTTAGCACAAATCGGCAACTTGTTACTGCTAATGAGGAAGGATCGATAAATCTTTATTTTAACTTTTCCCTAATATTCATCTCTCTTAGGTTTTGGAGCGCCTGTCAGTATTTTTGATAACGTAACAATGTTAAAGAGGTTGTTTTTAAGCTTTTGTAAAAATAGGAAAAAACTAAGTGTCATGCTGATCCAAAGGGGCTAGATAAAAAATGACAATTAAGTTTCTGGTGATTGCTTAACGTTCTCCTTAATAATAGAAAATTTTGTATTAATAGATGCTAATTTTATGAGATAGGGTGTGCAGTAAGCGTTTGACTACATCGCGATAGAAGCCGATTCCGCTGGCTGTATGATCGTTCATCGACTCATCCCGGCAACGGGGGCCTCTGCTTTATTGGTTTGCAAGGCCAGCATATTGAAGAACAATATACGAAGGCCAGCAGGCCCGAATCTACCTTACAGATTAAAGAGTGAGACGTTATCAAAATCCTTTAATCGGCGATTTTTTGGTATTGAGCACGATAATCCCTTGGAGGCATACCGTAGTGTCGTTTGAACACACGGGAAAAGTGCGCTGAGTCAGCAAAGCCCCAATTGTAGGCTATGGTTGTGATCGGTAGGCGGCCATTACCAGTTTGGGTCAGTTCGCGGGCGCAACACTGCAAGCGCTGACGATTAATATAACGGCATATGCTTTCACCGTTCATTTCGAATTGACGATAGAGATGACGCACCGATACGTTCAGGCGGGCAGCCAATTCATCCGGCGTAGGTGGCTCCATCAATGCTTCATTGATCATTTGTTCGGCGAGACGCCGCAACGGGCTCCCCGTTTTGATAGCGTCTTCAACGTGCAAGCAGGGCTGCAATAGACTGATCAAGGCATCCTGTAGCGCTTCACCATGTTGCTTGCCTTCGCTCAGGGCTATGTGATCCTTGCTAATCTGCTGAAACATTCCATATAACAGTCGTCTGCTAAGACTGGCCTGTTCGAGCTTACCAAAGCGGCAGGTACCGGCAGGTAAAAGTCGATCAACAGCGTCACGGCAAAGGTGGATCGACAATTGATTGATTAACCCCTGTGGCTTCATCTCAAACGCCTGAGCTGAATCAAGCAAAGCCATGTCATTTGGCTGTAGAGTAAAGGAGTGATTATTGTTAAGTATTACCATATTGCCTTGGCGCTGTAGGACAAGGAAATAGAAGCGATCATCTCCCCGTGTCGCAACTCCACGTTCTCGACGGATTGAGCTAGCGTTCACACGTATGTCCGCTAGTGTGAGACCACCCAAGTCATAGCGTTGAATATTGCCAACAAAATGTTCGGGACAGTTTGCGCGCTGGGTTACAAAACGTCCGCAGACGGCTTGCATAGCATCATTCCATCTATCGAAATCATAAGCAGTTTGCACATTCACAGCAGATCTCCTTTTTAGGATGTTCTTGTACTAAAACCCATGCCTGCGGTTGAAGCGGATGATTGCATGAATATTCATGTATTATTTGTATCAGAAAAATACCGAAGAAGCGAAGTAGTTCCTCATGGCTCTACCCTAACTATCCCCCGGGGCCGATTTGAGTACTGTAATGTCCGCTATATTCCCCAGAGCGCAAAGAGGCGCTGCTGAAATAGCTCGGCAAGCAGGTATTTCCGATGCGCTGATAGATAGGGTATGACGAAGTATCAGCTGTCAAAACGGCAGGGAAATCCATATTTTCGTCAAACAAAGACAAGATGTGCGCACCACGACTGAATACCCTTGATGAACTGCCCAGAAATTAAAGGGGTAAGACAAAATAACAAGGGGCTCTTCAATATGAAATTATGCTACTCCGCTTTTTTACCTGTTGCTGCTGTTACCAGTGGCGTAATTGCAGCGTCACTTAGCAGTGCGCAAGCGGCTGAAATATTTAGTAATACTGACACCCAGATTGGTGCCAACATTGAGGCAGTGCTGGGGGCCTTTCATAGCCAGGAAGGATACGCCCAGAGCGAAACCAGTGCGCCCGGTGGGAGGGACTGGCAGGAAGGGTTTGCCAAATTTGGACTGGATGCTACGCATGCGCTAGGGGAAAGCTCATTTTATGCCAACGTAGCCTGGGTATCCAGCGCGACTACCGGCCAAGGCGACGCGGCAGGCTATACGACCGGCGATGAGCGTAAAACCCGTCTGGAAAATTTATACGCCGGCTGGAAATCGGGCAATGCTTTGCCTGCCTTGGGGGTAGACGGCATCGATTTTTCTCTGGGGCGTCAGCGTATCCAGCTCGGCGATGGGTTTTTGATCTCAGGCGATGCACTCAACTTTGGCGAAGGGGTGTTAGGGGGCGATCTTGACCGCGGAGGCGCTTACTATTTAGCAGGACGCCAGTCGTTTGAAAACACAGCTGTGCTGAAGCTGGGGGGAGAGCAAGGCTGGCGTGGGGATGTAATGTGGCTAGCATCAGGCAACCCTGCACAGGCCAAGTCAGAACTGGCCGTTGCTAACCTTGAGCGTGTAACCGATAACGGTACGCTTGGCATCTCCTATATTGATGTACTCAATACGGACGACGACTATGCTTTCCTCTACCCTGACCGGGAAAACGTTAAGGTCTATAGCGTGCGGGGGCAAGGCAATGCCGGTGTCGAAAACCTGTTTCTCTCTGGCGAATACGCGCTGCAAAAAAATGGCAGTGCGGGTGACGAAAACGCGTGGTACCTAGAAGCTGGCTGGACGTTTTCAGACGCGGCATGGACACCCAGTGTTAGCTACCGTTTCAGCCGTTTCTCGGATCAATATGATCCGCTTTTTTACGGCAATGGACGTGCGTTAGGTACTTGGTTCCAGGGAGAAGTGGCCGCTAACTACGGCGGCCCGTTTAATACTAATACGCGGGTTCATCAGTTGAACGCATCGTTGTCGCCTTTCGAAACGCTGAGCTTCGGCGCGATGTGGTATGACTTTACCTCTTTGTCAGATGACGCCGGGCCTAATACCGGTGGGCAGGAACTCGACTTATATGCTTTTTGGGCGCCTAGTGAACACTGGTGGGTAATGCCGCTGATCGGACATTATACCCCGGATGCCTCAGCCACTAGCGGTGGTACTCAGCTCGGCAGCGATAGTGCCAATCTGTACACACAGCTTTTGGTTGGATTTAATTTTTGAGGCACGAAACAAAACTTTGATATTGCTTACTGAAGCAACCTCCACTACGCCTGCTCATTGCAATGAGTAGGCGTTCTCTTTCCAGTTATTTGCGTTAGTGCATTGCGGCTAACCTGATGTGGCGAGTTATGAAAATGGTGCTTGAAAGAGTGGCTGAAATGGGTTGGATCCGCGAACTCCCACTTGCGAGGCAATCGGCGTGGTGGGTTGGTCGGTTTCCTGCTGAGTAGCCAGTTCTTCAGCCTGAATTCATAGAATAACTGCAGCACGATGCTCAAGTATCTGTAACGACAAACCGGCTCATGTGTTGTTCGAAAAGGCGGTAAAGTTGGCGCGTAGAAATATGAAATTGCTTAGCCACCAATGCTGGCCCTAGCTCGGTTTTCTGCAAGTAGTGGTCAATGAATTGCTATATGCATTCATAGAGCGTATCGCCCGCTTTGCTAGTTAGAGGCCTCACAAAGGGCTGAGAGAAACCAGTTGAGTCAACCTGAAGCGGCTAATAAATCGCACCGGCACCACGGTCTAAACTCCGCCCATGGGGCCAGCGCTGGCGTCGAGTCGCACGCGACCTCTTGCTGATCAATACACGATTCGTTAAATGGAATGGGCTCGATCTTCTACTTACGTTTACTCATCGAGCATCAGCTATCCAGGTTGTTGCGAGAGTCTTTCTGCAGGAGTGGTTTCTCTACCGGGAGCGTCACGTTCCATCAGGAAAAACGCGCCTACCACCTCGCTCAGACGCAGCGACTGCTCCTTTAGCCGGTCAGCTGCCGCCGAGGACTCCTCAACCATCGCCGCGTTCTGCTGGGTCATGTGATCCAGTTCAGCGACTGCCTGGTTGACCTGGCCGATGCCCTGGCTTTGCTCCTTGGTGGCCGCACTGATCTCGCCGAGTACGCCGGTGACCCGCGCCACGCTGGCGACGATCTCATCCATGGTTTTTCCGGCAGCCTGCACCAACTCAGCACCGGCCTGGATCCGGGTTGTAGACGTTCCGATCAACTCCTTGATCTGACGTGCGGCCTGGGCGCTGCGGCTAGCCAACTGGCGCACCTCGCCAGCAACCACCGCAAAGCCACGGCCCTGTTCGCCAGCGCGTGCCGCCTCTACCGAAGCGTTAAGCGCCAGCAGGTTAGTCTGAAAGGCGATGCCGTCCATCACCGAAACGATCTCGGCGATCTGCCGGGACGATGCATCAATTTCATCCATAGTATGCACTACCCGGGAAACCACCTCACCACCCTGGGAGGCGACTTCGGAAGCTGACAAGGATAGCTGGTTGGCCTCCCGCGAGGACGCCGCCGTATGCTCGACAGTGCTGGTAAGCTGCTCCATCGACGCGGAGGTCTCCTGCAAGTTGGTGGCTGCCGTCTCGGTACGTGACGACAGGTCTTGGCTGCCCATCGCAATCTCACTGGCTGCAACCCGCACTGAGTCACTGCTCTCACGGACATCGAGTAATACATTGTTTATCTTGTCGGCGAACGCATTGAATTGTATGGCCAGCGTGGCACTCTCGTTACGCCCATGCACCGGCAAACGCTTTGTCAGGTCACCATTTCCACTGGCAATATCACGCATACGCTCAGCCAATTGGCGTAGCGGGCGAGCAATGCTACCACCTACCCACCAAGCCGCCAGCAGTCCCAATCCGGCAATGATAAGACCCATAAGGGACATGCCCAGCATGTCGGCTTGACGCTGGGATTGCATCTGCTCTTGCAGACCATGCAGTCCCGCGAGCACAGCACTTTCAGGTAGGCGAATCATTAGCACCCAAGGCTTGCCGACCCCAGCTATGGTGAACGGCCAATAGAGCTCGGCCATGCCCTGTCGGGAATCTGTTTCGAAGACTATATTTCCCTGCTGGGCCTGGGTAACACGCTCCTGCAGAGCGGGTTGCAGTGTCTTCGCCATCGGTTCACCCAGTGCCACTGCTTCCTGGGTGTAGGCGACTACACCGCCCCGTGAAGCGATCAGCGCCATTTCCCCAGCCCCGTCATAGAGAGCTCTGTTGGCCTCGCCCAATGTGGCTTGGAGGGAGTCAACGGACAGGTCGACACCGGCGCTTCCCATGAACTCCCCATTAACGACGATTGGTGCATTGAAGGAGGTCAGCATGACGGTTTTATTTTCGACTTCGTAAGCCGCCGGATCGGTAATGCAGGGCGCCAGTGTTTCCTTTGGGCACAGGTAGTATTCACCCTGGCGCAGGCCATTGGGCTGCAGGGTATCACTTTCGATAATGTCAGCGCCCTGAGGCATCACTTGGAGTGAGTCATTCTCGTCGCGATACCAGAGTGGCATGAATCGACCATCAGGACTGTGGCCCGGGACACTGGCGCCTGCAAAAGGGGCATCTGATCCAAAGGCGTTGGGCTCCCAGCCAATATAGGCATCTGTGATCTCAGGATTCGTGGTCATGAATTGGCGAATGACGTTCATGACCTCCTGCCGATTGAGATCGAGTTGCGAGACTCCCTGGGCGGACTCCATACCCATGAGGGTATTGACGTCTGCCAGGCTCTTGGCAACTCCCAATGCCTGCCCTAGTTGCAGTTGTATCTTTTCTGCCTGATAGGCGGCTTCTGCGTAGAGCCGACGCTTAGCGCCTTCCTGAATCATTTGCTCGGTAACGTGGTTAGATCGCTCCTGGGCTTGTGAGTTGGTGACTACTGCATAGACAGTGAGTATCATAACCGCGACTGCCAAACAGGCCCCGGCCAGTACAGTAACGAAGGTTCGTAGCGACCGGAAGTGCATGACTATTACCTCTCAAGGTTTATCTTAGACATTTTCAGCAGATGGCATAAAGCTTTATAAATTAAATAATAATTTATAAACATGTCATGCCATCTTTGACATAGCCCCTTTTTGCCAACTTTGCTCATATTCGTCCAGGGGCTGGACTGGGCATGGCTGTCCTGGCGATGTTATGCCTCTAAGACTGTTGTATATTCGCGCTCGTTTTACTTATCAAAACATACATTTTTCTTAAAAACTTGACAGCTACTGACAGATTTTTGTCTTTCGTGGCCAGCCTAACGAAATAAAAATAATTCGGAGCTTTGTAAGTTAAAATGTATAACTAACAGGGATTCAGAGTTAAGAGCACAATGGCCAAGCACAACACCGGGCTTATCAGGTATCGCGTTGCCGTGACATAAGTTTTTTCCAACTGGTAGCGGAGATAATTATCGATTCCATTGTTTATATGATTGATTATTTGTTAATCGATGTGTTGCGCTTTCTTATGCTTCCTGGCTTCGCTTGCGAGTGTCAGAGGGAAGCTCGAGAAATAGGCGACGGTATTCGCGGCTGAAGTAACTTTGATGAAAAAAACCCTGCTGTGCTGCCGCATCAGCCAAGCAAAGGGTAGGGTCTCTCATCAGGCTGCGACGCACTGCATTGAGGCGTAGCGCTCTGAGATAATGCACCGGAGACTGGCCTGTCTCAGCCTGGAAACTATACTGTAGTGTGCGTCGTGAGATATTGAGTTGATGACAAAGCGCCATCATCGAAGGCGGATTGTCTGGATGCATCTTGGACAGTGCATGGCAACGATCCACTATATAGCGACGAGTGCGGTAGTTGCTACTGTCATCAGACACCACATTGCACGATGGTGACTCCAGTAACAAGTCGATACCCTCCTTGAGCTGGCACATTATAGCTTGCTGGGCGCATGGCGTGGCTTCTCCTCCGCAGGCTCTTAAATGCTCTGTCAATGCCCACCACTGCTGCTTGACCATCTTGAATAAATCCGGTGTAACCACGAGCACTCGGGATTTTTTTGCATTCTGCTCTAGCCAGCTATGGCGGTTAAGGTCTATCGAGACCACGATCAAGTCGTAGCCAGCTGGTGATATCCCCAAAAACTCTTTACAACGCGGCAGTACCGTAATGGCATCAGAGCGAAAGAGTGAATTGTTAGGCCATCGTAGTGGCATGGCTAAATGCCACTGATCTTCCGGGAAACGCATTAATTGCGAGACGGCGAGGTTGGCTTTTTCGCGGAAAAGTCTTATTCCCTGCTCGCTTATATCAATGATTTCCCCAGCAAAGCTTCCTTCGTCAATCTGGTCAAACTCCTGCTGCCAACCAGGTAACCACGTGGCATGCTCGGTTACATCTGTACAGTGATGGAATGCAATAGGCATGGAGGATCCACTTCTTGAAGGGATTAGAGTTTAAAAGGAAAACCTTTATCAGCAATGTTGAATGCTAGGTTAAGTTGCTGTTTAAGCTTCAAAGTCCTGAGAAATAGTCGCCTTAAAAGTTTTTAAAATTAGCTATTTTTAGTCTATTTATACTCTATATATTAAATTTAAATCATGTTTGTTCATAGTTTTTATTGCCTAATAATATACAGTTTTCACTTTTAAACTGTAAAAGAAGGTCGACGCCAGTGAGGCGTCAACCTTATGGCAAGGCTTCAGTAGCGAATCATTACAGATTTAATTTCGGTATAGTCCTCAATAAATGCGCTGCCAAATTCTCGCCCCGTACCCGAAGCCTTGATACCTCCGAACGGCACTGCGGGGTCGATAAAAGTATGCATGTTGACATACACCGTACCTGCTTCAATTTCAGTTATTAGGCGCAGTGCGCCGGAGAGATCGTTGCTCCAAACACTGGCAGTCAATCCGAAAGGCGAATCATTGATCAAAGCAGGTAATTCATTTATGTCGTCATACGCTAACAGGGTGATTATTGGGCCGAAGGTTTCCTCGTGTAACATTCGATCTTGCGAGTTACGCGCCAGCAATAGGGTTGGTTCTACGAAGTAACCAAGCTGGGGCAGTGCTTTACCACCAAATAGCACCTTGCTCTCCTGATGAGCGACCTGCAAACACTCCATAACTTTGTCGAACTGCGGTTTGTTGGCCAGCGGGCCGAACTGGACACTTTCATCCAGTGGAGAGCCGATCGTCATCTGCTCCAAAGCAGCGCTGAATTTCTCGACCACCTCTTGTAATCGCTCACGTGGTACGTACACACGCTCCGGCGCCGCGCAGACCTGACCTTGGTGTACATATCCACTTTGTATTAGGCCTTCAACAGCCGCATCGACATTTACATCCGGCAGCAATGCAGCTGCGTTTTTCCCTCCCAGTTCCAATGTCACACGTGTAAGGCTAGCCGCCATTGCAGCTTGGCCAACTTTAAGGCCGGTCGGCACTGAACCGGTGAAAGAGACCTTAGACACTTGCGGGTGGTTAATCAGTTCCGCACCGACCCCGCCTGCTCCATTGAGCACATTAAACGCCCCAGGAGGTAAGCCGGCCTCTACCGCTAGCTGTGCCAAACGTAGCATTGTCAGCGGTGTAAATTCGCTAGGTTTGATGATGATAGTACAGCCGGTGAC
The DNA here is from genome assembly GCF_002211105.1 of Halomonas campaniensis. Taxonomy (GTDB): domain Bacteria; phylum Pseudomonadota; class Gammaproteobacteria; order Pseudomonadales; family Halomonadaceae; genus Vreelandella; species Vreelandella campaniensis_A. The sequence continues at coordinate 49,171 of NZ_JPUA01000028.1, forward strand.
TAACGCGGCGGCGATTTTCCATACACCGATCATCACAGACGAATTCCACGGCACGATGCCTGCTACTACGCCAACTGGTTCGCGACGGGTAAAAGCAGTGTACTTCTCGTCAGCCATGGAGGGAAAAGAAGGGCTCATAGTTTCGCCGTTAATTTTGGTCGCCCAGCCAGCGAAGTAACGTAAAAACATCGCGCTTTGGCTAACTTCGAACAATCGCGATAGATGAATGGTTTTACCTGAGCAAAGGGTCTCCAGCTGGGCCAGTTCCTCACCGTTTGCTTCGATAAGATCGGCCAAGCGGTTAAGAACCACACCGCGCTGATAAGGAGAGGTCTTTGCCCAGCTTCCTTTAAACGCACTGCGGGCCGAAAAGATGGCAGCTTCGATATCGGCAATGCTGGCGCTAGCAATCTCGGTAATCACTTCTTCGTTAGCCGGATTAATAACCGGGATACTAGTATTGGGGTGGCCCATGTAGTACTGGCCATCAATAAAGTGGGCGTGGTTTTGTTGAAGAAAGTCTCGAACCTGAGGCAAAAGCTGTAATTCGTTCATGAGGGCTCCTGGACAATGTGAGATAGTTCAAAGTTAAGGTAACAGTCGTTAGTCAATCAGACCGTGAAGCCCCTTTGTCTGATCGTAAAAAATTAGCTCAAGTGGCAACGATACCAAGATGCCAAGAATCATGGTTCTCACCGCGCACAGATCAGCGCTGTAGTCCGAATCTCGTAGCTACATTGAAGCTGCGCTGAACGGATCGTCGTAAGCTCTATTACATCCTTAATTCGCAATCGAAAAATTGATTGTGGCTGCCAAGTTTGTTGTATATGGCTGCCTAACCTAGTGAGAGGGAATTTTTGAAGCTCATGTTAATTAAGTGTGGGCGGATGCAGACTCTGAGGGCAGCGTACAACTTTAAACGACTTAATGCGTCTTTTTTTCCTGGCTGCACTGTCAGAAGGTATGGGGTTAGCGAAACCGATGGAAGCGCAGAAGGAATGGAAATCACAGCACTTGTTGCGATAAAATTTTTAATATTTCAGATGATTCGGCTGCTACTTCTGATACGCTAAATAAATATAATTGCATATAGAGAGTGTAAGGCTTGGTCTGTTACCAAGGCGGATCTGTCACAATAATTCAAATTTCTGGCAGAAAAGAGCAAGTAAAAAAGGTTCGCATATGAGCATATAAAGACCGTGGTTTTATCTAACAATGCTCAACAAATTGCCTTTTGGTTCGTGAGGTTGAAAAATGAATAAAGTAGACAGCCCTAAATCAGGAATGGCGGGCGACTATAGCCCCCTTGTAGATGGGAAGGCTCGAAAGAGGTCTCGTCTCGGCTTCATTACGATGATCTCTATATGTATTGGCTTAGTTATAGTTCAGGGGTCAATGCTGTCGGCCTTGCAGGGTGTAGGGATCGGAGGGGCAGCCTTTGTCGCAGCAGTTATTATTGCGTTCATCCTTTCTCTTTTCAATGCTATGACCTTCTCTGAACTGTCGCTCATGTTCCCGCATGCTGGAACGTTAGGTACGTATACCGAAAAAGCAATCGGGCACTTTCCTGCAATTCTGGCAGTATATGCAGGCTACGTCGTTGTGGGAGTGCTAGGGATTCCTGCCGAGATGTTTCTGGTAGATGCGATATTGAATGAGTTATTGCCCGGTTTGTTCCCCTCGATGCTGATACCATTTGTTATCTTGATTGCTTTGACAATTACCAATGTTTTGGGTACAGATGTATTCGCTAAGGCGCAAAATTTCTTTGCATTCATTCTAGTATGTGCATTGATAACTATTGGATTAACAGCTGTCACTGGGATCGCCGAACCGTACCCCGTGCTGGAAAATTCAGCACTTACTTGGGACTTAGAAAAGGCATTAAGTGTAGATACCATTGGGCTTATTTCCCTCGCGATGTGGATGTTTGTAGGCGTTGAATTTGTTTGTCCAATGATAAATGAAGTCAAAAAGCCAGAGAGGGATATTCCTAGGGCAATGATTCTGTCATTATGTATAATGCTAGGTATATATACCTTCTTTATCTGGGGGGCATCCAAGTACTTAACTCCCGAAACGCTAACCGGAACACCTATTCCTTATCTTGATTATGCGAATGCTGTTTTTGGGAAGGCAGGTCTTCTCTTTGCGACTGTAATGGCTATTGCAGCGACTTGTAGCACTGTCAATACAGTTCTTGCCAGTGTTTCACGCATGCTACAGGGTATGGCAGAAAATGGGCAATCGTTCCCGCAGTTAAAAATAACCAGCAAGCGGTTCGGAACCCCATGGGTAGCCATTGTGTTCATGTCGCTTATGGTTTCTATATTCATGATGACGATGAGTATTGATTTTATTATCGTACTGGTTATCTCAGCATCTACTAGTTGGTTACTGGCTTATATCATAGCTCATGTTGATGTCATTGTTTTACGCATTCGCTATCCAGAATTACCTCGTCCTTATAAAAGCCCTTTCTTCCCTGTGCCACAATTTCTGGGAATTATCGGGATGGGTTACGTTGCATTTAATAACTCCCCTACACCTGAGTTAACACAACAAATTTACATTACTGCGGGAAGTATTCTGCTAGTCATTAGTATCATCGCTGTATTATGGGTCAAGCTATATATGAAGAAAGGGCTTTTCACCCCCGAATAGGCTGGTCTCAAACTTCAAGCGCAACATTATCGATGATGTCTGTCTTTTTCTGTGGTTTAGCCTGGCGAGCCTGATTGTCACTTTGAAGCCAACGAAAGCACATTCATTGCGCTTTATGAACAATGGTTGCGCATTGTGGATATCCGTCAGTAACCCGGTGACTGTACCGTTTAACGACGCCTGAAGGTGTTAACAAGAAACGGAGATCAGCATGAAAGTCAGTGTTATTGGCGGTGGACATGGCTGCTACGCCGCAGCCATCGAGATGGTGGAGAAAGGTTTCGACGTGACATTGTGGCGGCGGGATGGCAATGCTCTGCAGGAGTTGCGTCAATTGGGCTATTTGGTCGTCAAGGATGCGCAAGGTGAACGGCGTATTCAGATTGGTACTCACAAGGATCAATTATCTCTAACAGATAGCCTAACGGAGGCGGCGCAACAGGCGGAGCTAATCATTGTGCCGTTACCCGCCACCTCCCATGACACGCTAGCCGACCAACTGGGGCCGTTACTACGGGATGATCAGGTGGTCTTTCTACCCCCAGGTACATTCGGCAGCTACCTGTTCCACCGAGCGATGCGAAAAGCGGGTAACGACAGCCAAGTGGCCTACTGTGAAACGGGAACGCTCCCCTATTTGGCGCGTAAACACGGTGCTAATAAGGTAGTCATCAGCGTTTATGCAACCCGGCTCCCTACCGGCGTCTTCCCCAGCGAACTGTCAGCACACGCCTTCTCTGTATTGCGGGAAGCCTACCCCAGCGTTGAACCCATCGAAGATGGCCTCAGTGGCGCCTTAATGAACGCTGGCCCTATTATCCATCCGCCTTTAATTATGATGAATGCGGGGCCGCTGGAGCATTTTGATGCCTGGGATATTCACAACGAAGGAACCCAGCCCTCTATCCGAAGCGTGACCACCGCGCTAGACAATGAGCGTATCGCGGTGCGCGAAAGGCTGGGTTACCAGCCCTCTCATTTTCCTCTTGCCAACCACTACGCCTCCGAAGGCGAGGAGTGGATGTATGGCCGGGGCGCCCACGGCAAACTGACCGATAGTGGCGACTGGCGAGAGAACATCGACCTTCATAGCCACCGTTACATGCTGGAGGACACCCGAATGGGGCTCTCCTTCATCGTATCGGTTGGCCGCTGGGCGGGGCAACCCACGCCAGTAGCGGAGGGGCTGTTGAGCATTGCTTCGGCGATCACCGGCCAAGATCTCTATGCCCAAGGCCGAACGCTGGAAATGCTGGGACTGGATTCGCTCTCCCTGGCGCAGATGCGCTCTTTATTGACGTATGGCATTCAGGCCTGACCTACCGATAGAGGAGAGCGCATCATGCAGGACAACATCATCGTCTTGGGAGCAGGAAGAATGGGAGAAGGTATTGCTCTCTCATTTATTCTGGCTGGCAAGGAGGTCGTGCTGATCGACTTCAAGTCACGCAGCCCTGAAGAGCGTCAGCACTATTATGAGCAGGCTCGCAGTCGACTAGTGACGGAGCTTAAGTATCTTCAGGAGAAGCAGCTCATTCAGGAAGAGCAGATCGCTTCAATGGTGAAGCAACTGCGTATCGTGGATGACCAGCAGGTGCAGATGGTGGCGGGAAGCCGTTTGGCTTTCGAGGCGCTGCCTGAAGTCAGCGAGATTAAGCAGCAAGGGCTGGCCTGGGCAAGCCGACATTTGGATAAAGAGGCTGTTATCGCATCGACCACGTCCACTTTTCTGGTCACCGAACTCGCCTGCATGGTTAGCCATCCGGCCCGGTTTATGAACGCCCACTGGCTAAATCCTGCCCATTTGATGCCCTTAGTGGAGGTAAGTCGGGGCAAGGATACCGAGCAGCGCTATGTTGATGCGCTGTTCACGGTGCTTAAAGGGATAGGGAAAGTACCGGTGCTGTGCGAGGCGGCGCCGGGCTACATTATTCCCCGCCTGCAGGTGCTGCTCATGAACGAAGCCGCGCGTATGGTCGAGGAGGGCGTTGCTAGCGCCGAGGATATCGATGTGGCCATTCGGGTTGGGCTGGGGTTGCGCTATTCGGTGTTGGGAGTGCTGGAGTTCATCGATTGGGGCGGTGGCGATACGCTTTTCTACGCCTCCAACTACCTGTGCGACAAGCTGGATAACCGCTTCAAGTCACCTGAGGTTATTACCCGGAATATGCAAGAGATGCGTCGAGGATTCCAAGATGGCGTGGGCTTCTTCGACTACTCAGGGGTCGATCTGTCGAACTACCGAAGGCAGCGCTCCGACGCTTTTCTAAAGCGTCTTGAGTTGCTTGAGCTGATGCCGACAGTCACTACCCGTTATTAATCCTTCACAGCCTATAAAGCGCCTATAGGAAACCATGCTGTTCCTGTAGGCCTTCGCCGAGGATAGCCATAATGAAAACCAGTACACAGGTGGGAGCGTTAACCGTACTAATCGCTGCAATGGCGTTGGTGGGGTGTAGCGATGCACAGGAGGGGGTAGCCGATGAGCCTAGCGACGACGCCCAGGTGATTACCCTCAGCTACGCTTTTTTTGCTCCAGCGCAGAGCTTTCCTGCCGTTCAGATGGAGCACTGGGCGAAAGAGCTCAATGAACGTACCGATGGGCGTGTCGAAGTCGACCTCTTCCCCGGGGGCTCCTTGCTCACAGCCAGCAACATGTACGATGGTGTGCTGAATGGTGTTGCGGATATAGGGCTTTCAGCCACCTCTTACGAGCCGGGCCGTTTTCCCCTGATCAACTTGGCCGGAAGCCTGACCGGCCAGGACGTCAATTCAGAAATAGCCAGCCGCATGACTTACCAACTGATTCAAGAGTTTGGTGAGCAGATGCCCGAACTCGAAGAGTTCAAGGTCATCACGGCCTTTACCTCCGAGCCTGCCTATTTCCAGACCATTGAACCGATTCGTCAACTGGAAGACCTGAATGGGCTGGAAATCAGAATTTCCGGCGATAACTCCAGGGCGCTGGATGCATTGGGGGTAACAGCAGTCGGTATGTCGCAGGCCGATGCTGGCGAGGCACTTCAATCTGGGATTATCGATGGGTATGCGGCGTCCCGGGAAGTGCTAATGGATATGCAGTTCGCGCGTTTGGCTAAGTACGTGACCGATTACCCCTTAACTAACACCATTTTTGCAGCGCTGATGTCGCGAGAGAAGTGGGAGGCGCTCCCTGCTGATATACAGGCGGTTATCGAGGAGTTGGCGCCGGAGATGGCAACCTTCACCGGTCAATATCTTGATGAGCATATACAGCGTTCACTTGAGTGGGCGCAGCAGGAAGAGGGGGTTGAAGTGATAGCACTTGACGATGATGAGGCTAGCCGTTGGGATGACCAGCTCGCGCCGGTCAATGAAACTATCCTGTCGGATGCAGAGCAGCAAGGCCTACCCGCGTACGCCTTTGCAGAAAGAATGCAGGAGCTGATCGAGGAGTATCGTACCGAGGCTGAATAAAAAGAGCAGAGGCGACAGTAGCTCAGGGCCAGACGTTGGCCAATTCGTTACCAGTAGTATGTTCGCGGTTTGACTGCAGTGTTTGCACGGGGGTCACCCCATAGACCTCCTTGTACTGTGCAGAGAAGTGGCCAGGGCTGTTGATGCCATGTTGCATGATGACGTCGGTGACGCGATGACCGCGAGGGGCATCAAGCAGCGCCTGGTGCACACTCTTCATGCGTTGCTGAGTAAAATAGGCTTTGGGTGAGAGCCCAATAAATTGCTGGAAGCCGTACTGCAACGTGCGCTTTGATACCCCCACCATCGAGGCCAGTGTCTCGAGCTCGATACCCAGCTTGAGGTTCTGGTCTATATGGGTTTTGGCGCTTTTTACATAGTGTGGGAGAGGAGAAGGGTTACCACTCAAGCGCTGACTGTAGTTGTTCATGAACAGCCCCAGCAGACTGTCATATAAGTACTCTTCCATCAGCTTGATTTGCTGGCGCGGGGCATTTTGCTGGTGAAGAGAGTCGGTGAGACGGGCAAAATACTTGATGGTATCCAGCAGAAAAACCGTGCCGGGATAGTGCTCGGGAAAGTAGTGGTCAAAGATGATCGGAAGGTCAATGCGTTGATCGAGCCGACACGACAAGCGTTGCTCCAACTGATGGCGCGGTACTCGAACGATGATGTTATGGCAGTTCGGAGAGGTTTGGATGAGGGCGCGTTGACAGGGGGAAGTGACGGTAATACCTCCCTGAACCATACTCACCTGACGGTCAGCGTATACGATGGTTCCCTGACCTTCGAGAGTGATACGAAACAGGTAAACGTTCGACTCTTCGACAGGGTCAATTTCGACATTGGCACCATACTGCAGTTCGATAATAGCCAATTGGTCGAAACTGACCGCACTTAAGCGTGAGGCAAGTCGCGGGCCGTCAAATAAACGCATGCGATGTGGGCACAGGTAGTGGGTAACATGCTCACGAATGATCTCTTGTGAATCGGTGCGCAGAATAGCGTGCTTCTGCAGCAGAAACGGTGTTGTACCCATGGTTCACCTCAACAATGCACCAAGCAGGTGATGGTTTTGGGGTGTGAAGCCGAGGCAATATCTGCTGGGCCAGTAGATGCCATGCACTATCCCTAGAGGCTCCAGGCGCTTACACTCGGATGGATATATGCTAGAATAATCCACTATTTTTTTTGGATGGCGTGCTTCTTATGGTCGACAAGGATGAATTATCGTCTTCCTTTTTTCCTCTTGCCGATGAATTTCGCTCGCGTGATTTTCCTTTTTATTGGGTCGCGAGGCTGAATGCTAAATACAGCGCTGATGTCGATACACTACTGAAACCACTCGGACTCAGTTCGTCTAAGTGGCGCATTCTCATGATCCTACATGAACATGGGCGCCTTAGCATGTCGGATATATCAGTACACGCTGTTGCAAAATTGTCAACTATCACCAAAATCGTATACCGAATGCAAGAGTCGGGTTTGCTTAAAACAGAAGCCAGCCCGCAGGATGGTCGCGTCACTGAAGTAGAGCTTACCGAGGCGGGTGAGGCGAAGTTGGATATTGCGCGGCAAGTTACTAGCCGTCTGGTGGAAAAAGCCTTTGCCGATTTCAGTAAACAGGACATTGTTTATATCAATCAGTGCTTGAGTAGGATGTTTCATAACTTAAACGCGCTTTAAGGTCTAGAGGGACGCTGGAATTACTGTCATCGCGGCAAAGTACTTACATTTTTCCTATGGGCTATCAATAGCCCTGCCTTTTCCTGAACTACTCCTTTTTGTTCAAACTTCTGCTTAGCGCTTGTGCTTAAACGTCACGCGGGTAGTGAAATTGCCACGCTTTCACAGTAGCTCATCCATTAGTCGTAAACTATACGTCGTAATTAAGCAGGATATTCCCTATCTCTTGTGAAAGTTACGAGTAGGTTAAGTACGAAAATAACAACCATTTTATGGTTAAATAACTGATTTTATTGGCTATATGTGGTTTTCTGCATTCATGCCAATTTACTCAATTAGGTATGCATATCAACCTGAGAGGTATTGGTAGCGCGTTACTTCAAACGTAACACTCACCTGCACCGTTATTGCTATGCAGGTAAAACGATCATGTCGCATAACACAGGGGCCGTTGAACAGCTGCCCTATGCTGAAGCCTCTGCTTTTAAGCCAATCTCACTTGTGATGGGTATCGTCATTGGCTTGGGTGTTTTCTTCCTGTTGCCTGAAACGCTGGCCTTCAATGCTCGTCTTGTGGCAGGCATTGCGATGCTGATGGCCACCTGGTGGATGACAGAGGCGATACCCATTCCTGCCACGTCGCTGTTGCCGCTTGTACTGTTCCCTTTTTTCGATATTGCCACGGTCGGTGAGACCGCCTCGCCCTATGCCCATAGCATTGTCTTTCTAGTGTTGGGTGGCGTACTGCTGGGCTTGGCAACGCAGCGCTGGAATTTACATCGCCGCTTCGCGCTACTGACGGTGCTCACCGTGGGTACTAAGCCGGCTCAAATCGTCTTTGGTTTGATGTTCGCTAGCTGGTTTATCACTATGTGGGTGAGCAATACCGCCACCGCAGTGATCATGGTGCCCATTGGAGGCTCGATCATTGCGCTAGTGAAGTCACTGGGTAACGGTGATGACACGCCCAAGTTTTCTGCCTCTGTGCTACTGGGCATTGCCTATGCCATCACCATCGGCTCCATGGCCACATTGATCGGCCAGCCGCCGATGGCGCTAATGCGGGCCTACATGGAAGGCACCCACGGGCTTAGCATCGGTTTTGGCCACTGGATGCTGGTGGGTGTGCCGTTCTCATTCACCATGCTAATGCTGGCTTGGTTTGTGCTTAACAAACTGGTGTTCCGCTCGGAAGTCGAGAGCATCCAGGGTGGCCGGGCGATGATCGAGACAGAGCTCAAGGGAATGGGCCGACTATCGCCTGAAGAGTCACGTGTATTGATGGTTTTTGCCGGGGCAGTGTTCTGCTGGGTATTCCTGCCGTTAATCGCGAGAATTCCTGTCGTGCAGAGTGCGCTGCCTTGGTTGGGTAACATCAACGATACCAGCGTGGCGATTCTCTCGGCGATTCTGATGTTTGTGATTCCTGCCTCTAATGGAAAAGGGGCGTTGCTGGAGTGGTCGGCTACCCGAGACGTGCCCTGGGGGGTACTGATTTTGTTTGGCGGTGGCCTAACACTCTCTGCCCAGTTCACCGCCACTGGCTTGAGTGCGTGGGTTGGCGAGAGCGTCTCGGGATTATCGGACTTACCTCCGATTCTGATCCTAGCCATCACTGCTATCGTCATTATCCTATTGACCGAGCTAACCAGTAACACGGCGACGGCGGCTGCCTTCTTCCCGATTATGGGATCTATTGCCGTGGGACTGGGTATCGAACCTTTTCTGATGACCATCGTGGTTACCTTTGCCGTGAGCTGCGCCTTTATGTTGCCGGTGGCTACACCTTCCAATGCAGTGGCTTTCGCAACAGGGGATCTTCCAATCAAGAGCATGATCCGAGCAGGTATCTGGCTCAACGTCATCGGTTTGCTGGTGATTATGGTCGCGCTCTACACCATTGTCCCTTTGGTATTCGATGTCTCTTTCTAAACCGTGGCTGCCAACGTCGTTGGCAGCCAGTCTGATTTGACGATATCAGATATCCGGCCTAAAGTGTTCGTTATGCAAATTAGTGTTCGCAATAAGAACAAAGAGGCTTCCATGTCCCAGCCCTGTATTATCTGTGTCGCCATTACCGGCAGTCTGCCACGCAAAGAGAACAATCCTGCCGTACCGATTACGGTAGAAGAGCAGGTTGAGAGCACCCAGGCGGCGTTCGAAGCAGGGGCTACCATCGCCCACTGCCATGTGCGCAACGATGACCAAACCCCCTCATCTGACCCAGAAAAGTTTGGCCGCCTGATGGAGGGGCTTAAGAAGCACTGTCCCGGAATGATTATTCAGCTCTCCACCGGCGGGCGTTCCGGGGCAGGAGAAGCCCGGGGTGGGATGCTCCCGCTGAAGCCTGATATGGCCAGCCTCTCGGTGGGCTCCAATAATTTCCCCAATCGCGTTTACGAGAATCCGCCGCAGCTGGTGGAGTGGCTTGCGGATGAGATGCTCACGTATGGCATTAAGCCTGAAATCGAAGCGTTTGATCTATCGCATATCCATCAGGCGGTTGCACTCTCCAAGCAGGGAAAGCTGAAAGCACCGCTCTATGTGCAGTTTGTCATGGGCGTTAAGAATTCGATGCCAGCGGACAAGCCGACTTTTGATTTCTATATCGAGACACTCAAGCGGCTAGCGCCGGATGCACAGTGGTGTGGCGCAGGCATCGGCGCCAATCAATACGTACTTAATGAGTGGTCGATTGCTGCAGGCGGTCATACGCGTACCGGGCTTGAGGATAACGTTCGCCTGGACAGTAATACGCTGGCGCCTTCCAACGCGGCGTTGGTCGAGCGTACCGTCGACTTATGCGAAAGGTATGAGCGCCCGGTAGCTACCTGGCAGCAGGCCCGTGAGATGCTTGGGTTGAGAAATGCGTGAGAATGTTAGCTGCTACCCACTACCCATCGATGAGTGAGGAAACATACTCAAGCATCATCGAATTGCTGTGCAGTCGCCTTTAAGGTGACAAAGAGGGCCACTTACTTCGCGATATGTCAGTAGTCACTGGTAATTTTCCATAAAGTAGCCAGCATTATCCTTTTGTCGTAAAAGTATTTTGTAGCGCGATGTGGTTGAGAACCCTAGCGGCCGCGGCAAATGGCTGTCGTATCGGGCTAACGGCTGAAGCGCTACGGCACTTCTCATTTCGTTATTTAAGGCATCCATGCTCATTTAGTGATTAGCGGTGCAGCGTTAAGCTGTACTAATCTTTATTGTAGTAATTTGATTTTACTGAATTTTAATCTGTCGGAATTTGAGGGGATTTATTTTTAGTTTGTTTTGCACGGTTTAATTTAAGCCGCAGCTACAAATGAGCGTTAAACAGCAATGTTAATGCTGGGTTGGCGATACCTTTACGGTATGGAAAGGCACTTAAACAATATTGGTTTCTAAAATCAGATGCTACCAAACTGCAGCCTAGTCAACGATTGCCAGACGCTGGAGCCTGCATGTCAACCGTCATCCAACATATTGAGACGCTATTGGTCGACCTACCGACCATCCGTCCTCACAAACTCTCCATGACCACTATGGCCTGCCAAACCATGGTGATTGTGCGCATGCGCCACTCCGACGGTATCGAAGGGCTCGGCGAAGGCACCACCATTGGCGGCTTGGCCTACGGCCCAGAAAGCCCGGAGAGCATTAAGCGCAATATTGATATTTACCTAGCCCCCCTGCTGGTCGGCCAGCCTTCCAACAATGTTCACCAGTTGCGCGCTCGGCTTCACCGCCATGCACGCGGCAACATGATCGCCAAATCTGCCTTAGAAACGGCTCTGTTGGATGCTCAGGGCAAACGCTTGGGATTGAGCGTCGCCGAGCTGCTGGGCGGCGCACGCCAAGATCACTTGCCTGTGCTATGGACGCTAGCCAGCGGTGATACCGCCAAAGATATTGATGAGGCCATGCTGCGCTTAGAGCAGCGTCGGCACTGCGACTTTAAGTTAAAAATTGGTGCTAACCCTGTGGATCAGGACGTGCGCCATGTGGCGGCGATCAAGGAAGCGCTGGGTGATCGAGCCAGTGTGCGCGTTGATGTTAATCAGGCCTGGGATGAGTCGACCGCGGTGCGCGGTATTCAGGCACTGCAGGATGCTGGTATTGAGTTAATCGAGCAGCCCATCGCTGCCCGTGAACACGCCGGTCTAGTCCGTTTGGCTAACCGCTTCAATGTGCCAATGCTCGCTGACGAGGCGGTTCAGGATGCCCGCGACGGACTTGATCTCGTCTGCGGCGGCTTCAATGGTGCCTTTGCCCTGAAGATCGCCAAATCCGGCGGTATTTACGGGGTACTTGAGCTGGCTCACGTCGCCCAAGCGGCTGGCATTGGCTTATATGGCGGCACCCTGCTGGAAGGCACCATTGGCACGGCTGCCTCTCTACACGCCTGGGCGACGTTGCCGGAAATGGCCTGGGGTACGGAAATGTTCGGCCCACTGCTGCTGAAAGACGACATCGTCGTTGAGCCCCTCAACTACACCGAGTTTGGAGTGGAATTGCCGCAAGGGCCGGGGCTGGGTGTCACCTTGGATGAAGGTAAATTGACTCACTACTCGCGTAAATAAACGCCACGGTAAATAGAACCATCGTTTGCGTTCGCCCGCGATGCAAGAGGAGAGACGTATGCTGTTTCAAGTAGAGATGACCGTTAAGTTGCCGCCCGACATGCCCGCCGAGCAGGCAGCCAAGATCAAGGCAACGGAAAAGGCGTATTCCCAAGACCTGCAGCGCCAGGGCAAATGGCGCCACTTGTGGCGGGTAGCGGGTAGCTACTCGAACGTTAGTATTTTCGACGTGGAGGACAATGCTGAGCTGCAAGAGCTGGTCAGCAATCTGCCGCTCTTCCCTTATATGGAGATCAGCGTCAAACCGCTGTGTCGTCACCCCTCTTCGGTGCGCGACGACGACAGCTAATTATTTACTTAACACGCCAGTTCATATTGATAAAACAACATCCTATAACAAACAGAGGGTTTCACCATGGCCGTAAAAATATTCGACACGCCCGAAGTTCAAGACTTCATCAAAACCGTTGCTGGCTTTGACAAAGCCGGTGGCAATGACCGCGCCAAGCAAATCGTCCATCGACTGGTCAGCGACCTATTCAAGCTGATCGACGACTTCGATGTCACTGAAGAAGAGTACTGGGCGGGCGTTAACCTGCTCAATGCCCTGGGTAGCCAAACCCAGTTCGGGCTGCTCTCGCCAGGACTAGGATTTGACCACTTTCTCGATATGCGCCAGGACGCGATCGATGCCGAAGCCAAGCGTACCGGCGGCACACCGCGCACCATCGAAGGCCCGCTCTACGTGGCGGGTGCCCCGGAAGCAGAAGGCTTTGCCCGTCTGGACGACGGCCAGGACAACGACGGCGAGACCATGTGGCTGACCGGCCAAGTGCGCGACGTGAACGGCACGCCGATTGCTGGTGCCAAGGTCGAGATCTGGCATGCCAACTCCAAGGGCGGCTACTCCTTCTTTGACTCCTCTCAATCGGAGTACAACCTGCGCCGCACGATCTATGCGGACAGCGATGGTCGTTACACCGCGCGCAGCATTATCCCCTCCGGCTACGGCGTGCCCGAAGGCGCTCCGACCGATGTAGTGCTCAAGTCGCTGGGCCGTCATGGCCAGCGTCCGGCGCATATCCACTACTTCGTCTCCGCACCCGGTCACCAGCATCTGACCACCCAAATTAATCTGGCCGGCGATCCTTACACCTTTGATGACTTCGCCTTTGCCACCCGTGAAGAGCTGGTCGTCCCCGCCGAACGGATCAATGATCCGGCCGAGATTGCCAAGCGTGATCTGGATGGCCCGTTCTCCCACGTGGTGTTCGATGTGGAGCTGGCCCAAACCGAAGCTCCCGAGCTGCAGGTACGCCACGCCCGTCCACGGGCCAAAGAGGACGAACAGGATCTCGCTAGTCAGTTGGCGGGTACCGCTAAGGTTTAATAGTCTCGTTAAGTACCTTTAAATGCTTGAAGGGCTTTACAGACGGGCTGTGTTCGGTAGAGATAATGACAAACGCCAAAGAAGCCATACCCCATTGAATATCTTAGGTTATGGGTAGCGGCCCATGAAGCGATCATCAACAAGCTTGTGTAAAATGGTGGTCGCTTCATTCATGAGAGGTGATGATTTTTCACCTCGGCGACGGCTGCAGACAACAGGTGAGGTAATTGTCTTGTCCGCCAATGCTACATAAGAAATACCATCTCGTTGTACACGTTTTACTTCCTCAGGTACCAGCGTAATACCGATGCCAGAGGCGACGAGGCTAAGTGCTGTCTGGACTTCGTTCGCTTCCTGTATGACCTCAACCTTTAAGCCTTGACGGCGGAAAATACCCAGTACCATATCTGCCAAGCTAGGGCGTGGTTTAGCTGGGAAAAGAATGAGTGGATAGCGTGCCAATTCTTCGCTTGTAGGCGTAGTGCCCTCTAGGGGGTGCCCGCTAGGAAGGGCTGCAATAAATGGCTCATTGAAGAGTATCTCTTGCTCTACGTCCGGATCATCAATGCGAAGACGTCCAAATCCCATGTCAATACGACCCGCTTTAAGCGCCTGCACTTGCTGTATGGTCGTAAGCTCTGTCAATGATATTTCTACATTCTCAATTTGACGCAAGTCGCGAACCAGCATTGGAATCTGCCCATAAAAGATAGAGGGGACAAAGCCAATGCCAAATAGCGTTCGCTTGCTTCGTGCCATGTGGCGTGTTGTATCAATGGTGACGTCGACTTTCTCTAAAATTTCTAAAGCACGCTGCTGAAAAAATATACCCGATGATGTTAAGCGAAGGCCTCGTGAGCTTCTCTCAAACAGTTCAGCCCCTACCTCTTGTTCTAATTGTTTGATTTGGCGCGAAAGTGGTGGCTGTGACATATGCAAGCGCTTAGCGGCACAGGTCAGGTTAAGCTCTTCAGCGACAACGCAAAAGTACCTCAGGTGGCGTAATTCCATAAGAACTCCAAAATATGAGTAAATTCTTAACTAATGGTGGCATTTACCTTCTGTGGCTTCCAATCAGGCTGCATTGCTCAAGCAACAGGGCAATCTGCTCAGTTAGCTAGGTGAGGCGCTATAACGCTACCAGTATTTATGCGCTTGAAAAGCTAAATGCGTCTAAGGTTTTTAGTAATGCAAGATAGTAACAAGAGGGATAGAGCAGCCGTGTACGCCTATTCGCTGAGCTTTCAGCAACGAATCGTCTTGTGGCCAGTTGCTGACACATAGTTGCACGAGGAAGAGGCTTCAACGCTTTATAATGTCTAGTATCGAGCCGAAAGGAAATCACTTGCCGCCAAATACATCATCGCCCATGCTTTTCATTGGCTAATGAAACTCTAATTGGTAGCTAAAAAACGTTAGGACGTTTGAAAATGGCAAAATTCTTCCAGGAATTCCGTGAGTTTGCGGTAAAAGGCAACGTCGTCGATATGGCGGTGGGGATCATTATCGGTGGGGCGTTTACGCTGATTGTGCAGAGCCTGGTGGCGGATGTGATGAATCCACTGATTGGCTTGCTGGTGGGCGGTGTGGATTTTTCCAACCTGTTTGTGGTGTTACGCCAAGGGGCGGTGGGCGGCCCTTATGCGACGCTGGCGGATGCCCAGGCCGCAGGGGCGGTAACGCTAAACCTCGGGCTTTTTATCAATGCGGTGGTCAGCTTTACGATTGTCGCCTTCGTGGTCTTCTTATTGGTACGCACCATTAACCGATTAAAGCGCGAGGAGGCGGTGGCGCCTGCGAGTCCTACGGAGCAGCCGTGCCCTTACTGCTTAATGGTAGTGCCGATCAAAGCCACTCGCTGTGGTCACTGCACGGCAATGCTGGAACAGCCAGCGGAGGTTGATGCACCGGTTGAAGCTACCTCTGCGCCACCGCAAATGCCACCTGCCAAACCTTGAGCCACTAAAAAGGGCGCCACTGCTGAAGTGGCGCCCTTTCACATTATACCAGCAGCAACCTAGGCGCTTTTCTTAATGGTTTTACTCTCTTTTTGCTTACTGTCAGGCTTTTTGCTGTCGTTGGCATCGCTGGGTTGCGGTAGCGACGGCAGTGATTTAGCCAGCATTTCGACACTGTGACGGTAGTAGAGCTGACTCTTATTATGCTCGCCCAGGCTGGCATAGAGGCGCGCAAGCTCCGCACACACTTCGCCATTGGGGCGCTGACGCTGGCTGGCTTCAAAATACTCTAGTGCCTTTTGCCACTGGCCGATGCGCAGCGAGAGACGGCCGCAAGCGAGCAGCAGCTCTGGGTCGTTGGGGCGCTCCTGCAGCCATTTTTCGGCTTTAACGAGTTGGCGAGCAGCGTTCACGTTCAGCAGGCCGTAGCGTTTCACCAAACGCGCGTCCCAGTGGTGATCAAGCGAATGGTTGAGCAAGCGTTCGGCAATCGGCTCTTCGTTGGCTTGAATCAGCGCTTCGCTGTAAAGCACGATCAGCTCGGTATTGCCGCGCAGGTAGTCCGGCATATCCGCCCACAAGCCGCGCACCCGCTCAATATTGGTGGGGTTTTGGGCTTCAAACACGATAAGTTCGCGATAGGCTTTAAACTCCAACTGCTCACGCTCTTGCTGAGTAATCAGCTTCTGCGCCGCCAGGCGTGGAATCAAACGCCGTAAGCCTTCCCAGTCGTTGACGCTTAAATGCACTTGCTTGAGTAGCTTGAGCACCTGCGGATGGTTGGAGAGCTGCTTATCCAGTCGATTAAGAATCGCCAGCGCTTCTTCCGGCTGTTGGCGCTCAATCATCATTTGCGCCTGCATCAGGCCAACGGCGGTATCGGCACCGTCGGTGGTGAGCTGCGCCTGATTCAGGTGCTCCTGGGATTTCACGTGGTGGCCCTGGTAATGGGCCGCCAGCGCGGCAGATAGGTAGTTGACCAGCGGTGTGCTGGAATCATCGGCGGCGTTAACCAGGGTTTTTTCGGCTTTTTTCCAGCGCCCTTCGGTAAGCGCTACCAGGCCACGCACGGTGCGCTGCATGGCCCGGCGGTTACGGGCACGACTGTTCCAACTGCGAAAACGCCCCATGGGCCGAATAATGCCGCTGAGCAGGCGCAGTACGAAGTGTAGGACGATAAAGGCGGCAAACAGCAGCACCAGTCCAAACCAGAAGGAGGTTTGGATGGAGGAGTCACCCACGCGGATCAGCCAATAGCCGGGCACCGACATCATCAGGTGCCCAAACAGCGCCCCGACGGCGAGGCCTGCGACAATGAGGAGAACAAGCTTTCTCATGAATCACCTCCGCTTTGGCCACGCGTCTCATAGCGGTTGTCGATAAAACGAGCAAGTGCCTGCTGTGAACCGCTGATATCGGGCAGCTCGGGTTTTACCTCGGCTTGCTTAAGTTCTTCAAGGCGGGCAATAACGCTTTGTGTCTCTTCGCGAGTGGTGTCGTAGTAGTCGTTCAAAAGCTGTAGGGCTTTGTCGATGCTGGCGTCATAAAGCTCTTTCTCTTCGTTGAGCAGGGCCAGTTGGGTCTGTTCGAGCACTAAACGCAGGCTTTGACGCAGGTAAGACTCTTGCTCTGGCGTAATCAACGCTTCCAGGGCTTCATCGTGATGGCGAACTACCACCAGGTCTTTAAGCTCTTCACCAAAGCGCGCCAGCTGGCGCTGGAAAGTGCCGGTCGGCGGCTCTTCGATGCTGGAGGTTACCGCTTGCTCCTCAATTTCTTGAGAGAGTCGCAGAGAGGAGATACGTTCCTGCTGGGCATTGAGCGCTAGGTAGAGGCCGGTACGGTCAACCTGGGGCACGGCGTCCAGCGCGGCTAGCTCATTGGCAATGGCTTCGCGTACGGGCGTCAATGCTGGGTTATCAGCATCAACTAGGCGCGCATCGGCGGTACGCAGCAGTGCGGCCGCGCCATCAACATCGCCTTCCAGTTGTAGGCGCTGATTGGCCAGACGTAGCAGGTAGGCGGCTTCGGCATGCAGCCACTCGCGCTCGTCGGTATCCTGCTCCTGAGAGAGCTGATCCAGCACTTGGCCTAGGGTCTCATCAACATCGCTGCGGTAGCTGTCAAATTCATCACGCAGGTCGCCCAGAGTGCTCTGCAACGCTTCATCGCGCTCGGCTTCGCCGCTGTCCAGGCGTGATTCCAGGTCGCTAACCGCTTGTTGTGAGGCGCTCCCTTCAGCCTGTTGGGCTACTTCGTCGAGGCGCTGCTGCTGGCTCTCCAGTCGTTGCCAGCCTTGCCAGGCGATGAACGCCAAGGCAATCGCCAGAATAATCACCAAGGCAATCGCGAGGCCACCACTTTTACCACCACCGCTTTTGCTGCCACCGTTCTGGACGCTGCCGCTGCCGCTGCCGCTGCCGCTGCCGCTGCCGCTGCCGCTGCCGC
>NZ_JPUA01000028.1:67441-186959 GCF_002211105.1 Halomonas campaniensis
TTGTCGCCGGTCGGCTTGGACGAAGCCGTGCTTGAAGATGTGGCACTTGACGATGAAGAAGGGCTTTGTTGCGCTGCACTCGGTGACGGTGAGGCCGCGCTGCTGGAGGTCGTGGTCTCCGCTGGTTTAGCGGTGGTGCTGCTAGCAGCGGTTGAGCTCGCAGAGCCCTTTCCACGCCGCCGCGACCGACTGTTTTTGGCACCACTCTGAGCAGGTGTCGTTGAGCTCGGCGGTGTGGTCGGCGTGCTGGGCTCAGTCGCGTCGGTCGTGGAAGCTGCTTTGTCGGTCGCTTTAGTGACGCCTTGGGAGGCATCGGCGGACGTCGGTTGTACATCGTCCTGATCGTTTACTTGTTTGCTCATGTGTCGCTAGCCCTTAGTAAGTTCCTTGATCGACATCGGCACCCTGTGGGTCGCAGGTCTCCAACGCCGCTATCAATGCAGCTGGCGTAGCTCCGGACGCCACCTTGAGGTCACGAAAACCCAGTATGCCAGCCAGTGTAGCCAAACGGCGACTGGAAACGATTAGCGGTTGGTTCAAGGCCGCCTGATTACACCATTTTGCCAGATGTTCCAGCAGTTCGCTGCTGGTGACGATCAACGCCCGATAATTACCTGAAGAAAGACGCGTTTGCAGAGCAGGTGCAAGGGGGTGATAGGTGCGGCGATACACCGCCACGCGAGTCACCTTTGCCCCCCGCTCGGCAAGCGATTCCGCGAGCAGTGAACGGCCACCCTCGCCGGCCACCAGCAGAATACGCTGGTGCGCTAACCGCTGCAGTGAGGCAAGCGCAAGCAGTGCTTCGCTGGTATCTTCGCCGACACTGGTCGATGGCACATGCACGCGGACACCCAACTGATCATAGAGCGTCGCCGCGGTGGCGCTGCCAACGCTGTAGTAATCGATACCCATCGGTAGTTGTGGCCAGTAGCGATCCAGCGCTTCGCTTAAACATATCGCCGCAAAGGGGCTGATGACGATTATCTTATGGTACTGATCTATATCCAGCCAGATTTGTCGCATATCGGGATTTTCTGGCAAGGCTTCGAGTTGCATCACATTAAGTGATTCAACGCTCTCGCCCCGTTCGCGAAGCGCAGCAGCGAGCGCTTCACCGCGCTCGCCGGGGCGGCAGATCAATACCGGTTGGCTCATATGGCGCGGCCGTAAACCTCAGCCAGAATATCGCCGGCGCCCTGATCAAGCAGCTCTTCGGCAATCCGGATGCCCAGCGCTTCCGGCTCATGCATCGAACCACGCCCTTCGGCACGTAATACTTCAGTCCCTTCAGGATTGCCGACTAAGCCGCGTAGCCAAAGAGTTTCATTGGCGGTGTCCAGTACCGCGTGGCCTGCAATGGGTACCTGGCAGCCGCCCTCTAAACGCGTGTTCATGGCTCTTTCGGCACGCACGCGTGTCGCGGTATCTGCGTCATCCAGCGGGGCCAGCAAGGCAATCAGTTCAGGATCATGCAGGCGGCACTCAATGCCTAAGGCGCCCTGGCCGCAGGCGGGTAAGCACACTTCCGGCGGCAGTGCCTGGGCAATCCGCTCATCCAAGCCCAACCGCTTAAGGCCAGAGGTCGCCAGGATGATGGCGTCGAATTCCCCCGCGTCTAATTTGCCTAGTCGCGTTTGCACGTTGCCGCGCAGATTAAGAATTTGCAGGTCGGGGCGGGCTTCACGCATCTGCAGCCCACGGCGCAGACTGGCAGTGCCAATCCGTGCCCCTTCGGGAAGCTCATCAATGCTAGAGTAGTGGTTGGATACAAACGCATCGGTAGGGTCGGCGCCCTCTAGAATGACCGATAGCCCCAATCCTTCGGGGAAGTGCATGGGGACATCTTTCATTGAGTGGACGGCAATATCGGCGCGGCCATCGAGCATGGCGTCTTCCAACTCTTTAACGAACAACCCTTTACCGCCAATTTTAGAAAGCGGCGTATCGAGAATTTTGTCGCCCTTGGTAGACAGTGCCACAAGCTCGACCTCAAGGCCGTCGTGGGCCGCCATTAAGCGGTCGCGAACGTACTCAGCCTGCCACATGGCCAATTGGCTTTTACGCGTGGCAATGCGCAGTTTGGTGATTGATAGCACGTTATTCTCCCTATACCGCAGACACGGCGAGTCAAGCTATGATAAGTGTCATCATAAAGCACCGAACGCCACAGTAAAAATAACGGAACTCATTATGCTCCCGTCACGTGTTTTATTCGCTCTCTAGGAAACCCTATGTCCTTAGTGTTACCCCACGGCCAGCTTGACCAGTTTTTCCTGCTTTCACGGGATCTGTTCTGCTGTATCGACTTTGAAGGCACGCTGTTGCAAGTCAATCCAGCCTTCGAAACGCTGCTGGGGTATTCGTCCGAAAAATTGATCGGGCGTGCCTGTGGCGTCGTTATAGACCCCCTTGATCATTCCGTGATCGAGGGGGCGTTACAGCGACTGCATCAAGGCGGAAAAATCGCCCCCTTCGAGGTGCGCGCTGTCTCCGCCACCGGCAAGAAGCACTGGCTGGAAGTCACTGCTTCATTTGGGGAGGGCGTGATTTACGTGATCGCCCGGGTCATTACGCGGCGTAAGGCAGCCGATGAGCAACTGCAGCGCAACCAACGGCTGTTTAAAATTGCCGGTGAAACCGCGCTGATTGGTGGTTGGTTTGTCGACATGGTGGACGGCAAGTTTATCTGGTCGGATGAGCTTAGCCAGATTCACGGTATGCCCACTGGCTTTCAGCCCAGCGTTGAGGAGGCGTTTTCCTTCTATGCACCTGAGTCACGAGAACGCCTGATGGCGGCATTCAATGCTTGCTGTGAGGACGGCATTAGTTTTGATGATGAGTTTGAGGTGATTACCCGCCAAGGTGAGCATCTTTGGGTGCGGGCCATTGGTAAAGCGGTGCGTGATGACGAGGGCCGCATTATTCAGGTACAGGGGGCGTCCCAGGATATTACCGAGCAAAAGCAGCTGCGCGAAAACCTTTCCCAGCTTGCGCACCGGCTCACCATTACGCTGGATAGCATCACCGACAGTTTTTTTACTCTAGACACGGAGTGGCGTTTTACTTACGTGAACAGGGAAGCTGAACGTATTTTGAAGCGCCGTGAAGGTGAACTGATAGGCCAATATATTTGGCAGACGTTTCCTGACGCCATGGGCAGCAGGTTTCAAAAAGAGTATCAGCGTGCTGCGAGCCAGCAGGAAGCGGTACATTTTGAAGCGTTCAATCCGCGTCTCAATAGTTGGCTTGAGGTGCACGCATATCCGTCATCCGAAGGGCTTACGGTCTATTTCCGTGATATTAACGAGCGTAAAGCGACCGAGCATCAGCTAAAACTGCTTGAGCGTAGCGTTGAGTCAAGTACTAACGGGGTAGTGATTGTCGATGCCCAGCGCAGCGCCCTGCCTATGGTCTACGTTAACGCTGCCTTCGAGCGCATTACCGGCTACTCGCGCAGCCAGGCGCTGGGACGCAACTGTCGTTTTCTGCAGGGTGAAGAGACCGACCCCGCCACTATCAAGCAGCTAAAGTCAGGAATTGCCGAGCAGCGTGAAGTGCACGTGGTGATCCGTAACTATCGGCGCGATGGTACGGTTTTTTGGAATGATCTGTACATTTCACCCGTTCTCGATGAGAACGGCCAGGTGACCCACTTTATTGGCGTCCAGAACGATATATCGGAGCAGCGCGAATATCAGGCCCAGCTCGCCCACAACGCCCACCATGATGCGCTGACGGGGCTGCCCAATCGCCTGCTGCTAGGTCAGCGTTTGGAAGAGGGGTGCGTGGTGGCGCGCCGCTATCAGCGCTACATAGCCGTGCTGTTTATTGACCTGGACGACTTCAAACCGATCAACGATACCCTGGGTCATGAAGTGGGCGACTTTATTTTAGTCGAGGTCGCCAAGCGGCTGGAAAATGAACTGCGCCCCTGGGACACCGTGGCGCGCTTTGGTAGCGATGAGTTCGTTGTGCTGCTGCCGGATCTGGCCCACCAAGATGACGTGATACAAGTGGTCGAACGAGTGCTTCAGGGCCTTTCGCCCCCTTACTGGTACCGCGGCAGTGAGCTGCGCATCACCGCCAGTATCGGCATTGCCATCAATGACGGCCGTATGAAAAACCCCCACCAGCTTATCCAGCAGGCGGATTTGGCCATGTATAAAGCCAAACGGCGCGGGCGTAATACCTACCACTGGTATACCGAAGACTTGAATCGCAAGGTGAGCGAACGGGTCAGCTTACGCAGCGCGCTACAGCAAGCCATTGAGCAGCAGCAGTTTGAGCTTCATTACCAGCCGCAGATTCATGCGCCAAGCGGTCGCGTGGTGGGGGTTGAGGCGCTGATCCGCTGGCAGCACCCTGAGCGCGGCAATATTCCGCCCTCTGATTTTATCAGCCTTGCCGAGGATACTGGTCAGATCATTCCCATCAGCGAGTGGGTGTTGGCTACCGCCTGTCGCGATGCCCATCAGCTCAATAGCCTGGGGTTGGGCGAGATCACCATGGCGGTCAATATCTCGCCGATGCAGTTTCAACGTCCCGGGTTCCTCGCCTCCATTGAGCAGGTGCTGGCGAGCAGCGGCCTAACGCCAGCGTTGTTAGAGTTAGAGCTTACCGAAGGGGTGCTGATGGATAGCGCCGAGCAAGCCATCCAGGCGTTAAAGAACTTGCGAGCGCTGGGAGTTCAGATTGCTTTAGACGATTTTGGCACCGGCTTCTCAAGCCTAAGCTATTTAAAGCGCCTGCCGATTAACCGCATCAAGATTGACCGCTCCTTTGTGCGTGATGTGATCTTTGACCGCCACGATGCCGCCATTATCGATGGCGTGGTCGCCATGGCGGGGAAAATGGGTTTGGAGGTATTGGTCGAAGGCGTAGAGACGGTAGAGCAGTTTGGCTATCTTCAACAGCGTCACTGTGACTACTATCAGGGCTACTACTTTGCTCGCCCAATGCCTCTCAATGCCTTGTGCGAATTGCTGCACAAACCACCTGCGGTCATAACGTCATGCTCTTAGCCTCCGCAGAAATAAAAACGGCGTGCCGCTGACCGGGGCGACTCTGGTACACTTTCTGCTAACGACTCCATTGTTTTGTCAGCAGGATATATCTTCGATGAGCCAAGCCACGAATCAGTCTTGGGGCGGTCGCTTTAGCGAGCCCACCGATGCCTTTGTTGCACGCTTCACCGCGTCGGTTAATTTCGACCAGCGTCTGGCCCCCCAGGACATCCAGGGTTCTATTGCCCACGCCACCATGCTTGCTCGGGTAGGCGTGCTTACCGATGATGAGCGCGATGCGATTATTAACGGCCTGAACGAGATACAGGGCGAAATCGAGCGCGGCGAATTTAACTGGTCGGTGCCGCTGGAAGATGTGCATATGAACATCGAAGCGCGGCTGACCGAAAAGATCGGCATTACCGGTAAAAAGCTCCACACCGGGCGTTCACGTAACGATCAGGTGGCCACCGATATCCGCCTGTTTATGCGCGATGAGATCGACGTTATCGAAGTGGAGCTGAAACGTCTGCGCGAAGGCATGATCGAGCTGGCTGACCGTGAAGCCGAGACCATTATGCCCGGCTTTACCCATCTGCAAACCGCCCAGCCGGTCACCTTTGGTCATCATATTCTGGCTTGGCAAGAGATGCTGGCTCGCGATCACGAACGCCTGCTGGACTGCCGTAAGCGCGTCAACATCATGCCGCTGGGTGCCGCGGCGCTCGCTGGCACTACCTATCCCATCGACCGCCACGTCACCGCAGAGCTGTTAGGCTTTGACCGCCCCACGGAGAACTCCCTGGACGCCGTCTCGGATCGTGACTTCGCTATTGAATTCACCAGCTTTGCCAGCATCCTATTGATGCACCTGTCGCGCATGAGCGAAGAGCTGGTGCTGTGGACCAGCGCCCAGTTCAACTTTATCGACCTGCCCGATCGTTTCTGCACCGGCTCATCCATCATGCCGCAGAAGAAAAACCCCGACGTGCCGGAACTGGTGCGCGGCAAAACCGGTCGTGTTTATGGCCACCTGATGTCGCTGTTAACGCTGATGAAATCGCAGCCGTTGGCCTACAACAAAGACAATCAGGAAGATAAAGAGCCGCTGTTCGATGCCGTGGACACCGTGCGCGACTGCCTGAAAGCCTTCGCCGATATGGTGCCTGCTATTGAGCCCAAAAAAGCCAGCATGTATGAAGCAGCACGGCGTGGTTTCTCTACCGCCACGGATTTGGCCGACTATCTGGTGCGCAAAGGCGTGGCCTTCCGCGATGCCCACGAAATTGTCGGCCAGTCGGTGGCGTATGGCCTGAAAAGCGAAAAAGACCTGTCTGAAATGAGCCTGGAAGAGCTCCAGCAGTTCTCCGCTACCATCGAGCAGGATGTGTTCGAGGTATTGACTCTGGAAGGCTCGGTCGCCGCCCGTAACCATATTGGTGGCACGGCTCCCAACCAAGTGCGGGCGGCCGCCCAGCGGGCGCGTGAGGCGTTGGCCGCGCTCAAGGCGGGCGCATGAAAACGCTGGCAATCATCGCTCTTGCGGCGCTGCTGTTAACCGCAGTTACTGCCTGTGGGCAAAAGGGGCCGCTTTATCTGCCGGAAGATGCACCCGCCGATGAGCAGCCGTCTGAATAGACAGGCGTAGGAGAAGGGGAGAGCCTCATGGATTATTTTAATTACCGCGATGGCGTGCTGTACGCCGAAGATGTGCCGCTGTCACGGATTGCCGACGAGTACGGCACGCCCTGCTACGTCTACTCGAAAGCGACCTTTGAGCGCCACTTTCGCGCCTACACGGAAGCGCTGGGCGGCCACCCGCACTTGATTTGTTACGCGGTGAAGGCCAACTCCAATCTGGCCGTGCTGGGCCTGTTGGCCAAACTGGGTGCGGGGTTCGATATCGTTTCCATCGGCGAGCTTGAGCGGGTGCTGAAGGCGGGGGGCGACCCGGTGAAGGTGGTCTTTTCCGGGGTCGCCAAGCAGCCCCATGAAATGGCCCGTGCGCTGGAAGTGGGCATTAAGTGCTTTAACGTTGAGTCGCGCCCTGAGCTCGAGCGCTTGAATCGCGTCGCTGGCGAGCTGGGTAAAGTGGCACCGGTCTCGTTGCGGGTTAATCCGGACGTGGATGCGGGTACTCATCCGTATATCTCCACCGGTTTGAAGGATAACAAGTTTGGTATTCCGGTGGATGAAGCGCTGGCTGTTTATGAGCTGGCCGCAAGCCTGCCCAATGTGCAAGTGAAGGGGCTCGACTGCCACATCGGTTCCCAGCTTACTGAAACGGCGCCGTTTTTGGATGCCCTTGAACGCTTGTTGGTACTCATGGAGCGGCTGCGCGAGCGAGGCATCGAAATCGAGCACCTCGATTTAGGCGGTGGTTTAGGCGTGCCATATCGTGACGAAAAGCCGCCCCAGCCGTTCGATTACGCCAGCCAACTGCTGGCGCGGCTTTCGCGCTGGGAAGGTGGCGAAGCGCTTACGCTGCTGTTCGAGCCAGGCCGTTCGATAGCCGCCAATGCGGGCGTTATGCTCACTCGGGTGGAGTTCTTAAAGCCCGGAGAGACCAAAAACTTTGCCATTGTCGATGCGGCCATGAACGACCTGATTCGTCCGGCGCTGTACCAGGCCTGGCAGGCGATTGTGCCGGTGGATACCCGCCAATCCCGGGAGAGTGCCTTCTACGACGTGGTGGGCCCCGTTTGCGAAACCGGTGACTTTCTGGGCAAAGAGCGCGAGCTGGCCATTGCCGAAGGTGATCTGCTGGCGGTGCGCTCGGCGGGAGCCTATGGGTTTGTCATGGCCTCGAACTACAACAGCCGCCCTCGTGCCGCCGAGCTAATGGTCGATGGCGACAACTGCCACGTGGTACGCGCACGGGAAACCGTCGCCAGCCTGTGGGCGGGCGAAGCGCTGCTGCCCGAAGGGGGGCGCTGATGCTGTTGCACTTCACCAAAATGCATGGCCTGGGCAATGACTTTGTCATGGTGGATCTGGTCACTCAGCGCGCACGGCTGGACGAAGCTCAAATCCGCGCACTGGCAGACCGTCGTTTCGGTATTGGCTTTGACCAGCTGTTAGTGGTCGAGCCTCCCCGCGATCCGGAGATGGATTTTCGCTACCGCATTTACAATGCCGATGGCAGTGAAGTGGAGAACTGCGGCAATGGCGCGCGCTGTTTTGCCCGCTTCGTGCGCGATCAGCGGCTAACCCATAAGCATGAAATTCATGTGGAAACCGCCGGTGGCCCCTTGGTGCTAACCGTTCAGCACGACGGCATGGTGCGGGTGGATATGGGCCGGCCACGGTTTAGTCCTCTGGCGCTGCCGTTCGATGCCCCTGGGGATCAACCCCTGCATCAGCTCGAAGTGGGGGATGAAACGCTGCAGATTGGCGTGGTCTCCATGGGCAATCCCCATGCGGTGCTGCAGGTCGATAGCGTGGACGACGCCCCGGTCGAACGCCTTGGGCCACTGGTAGAGGCGCATCCTCGTTTCCCTAAGCGTGTTAACGTGGGCTTTATGCAGGTACTCTCGCCCAGTGAAATTCGCTTGCGCGTGTATGAGCGCGGCAGCGGTGAAACGCTGGCCTGCGGTACCGGTGCCTGCGCCGCAGTGGCCAGCGGCATTCGCCAGGGGCTGCTGAAAAGCCCGGTAAAAGTCCATTTACCCGGTGGAGAACTCAGCATTGAGTGGCCTGACCCAGAAGGGGCGCTAACGATGGTGGGGCCAGCGACACGCGTCTTTGATGGCCGCGTAGCACTTAATTAATTCGAGGAGAACGGCGATGTCACAAGCCCCCGAACCCCGCAAAACGCTCGAGCCTGATCAAGTGGCGTTCTGGCTGGCGCGCCATCCCGATTTTTTTGTCGGCCGTGAAGGGTTGCTTCAGCAACTGCAGGTGCCTCACCCTCATATCGACGGGGCGGTATCGCTGCTAGAGCGCCTGGTGCTGGATCTGCGTAAGCGTGCGGAAACCGCCGAGGGTCGCCTGGAACACCTGCTGGAGACCGCTCGCCATAACGAGTCCCAGTACCGTCGACTGCGGGAAACGTTGATAGCGCTGGTGGAAGCGCCAGACCGCGATGCGCTGGCGCAAGCGTTGGCCACCCAACTGAGCGAGCGCTTTGAGACCCCCGCCATGGCGCTATGGTGCCCCTCCGCCTTAAGCGATAGTGAACCGACGCCGCCCCAGGCGCCGCGGCACGTGCTTGATCAGCATGCCAGCGCGCGGCTGTCGGCGCTGCTGGATGGCCGCACCAGCCGCTGCGTAAAACTGAGTGTCAGCGACTGGAAGTGCCTGTTGCCCCATGTCAAAGCACCCCGCAAAGCGGGCTCCTGTGCGATTTCACGGCTCTCCGCGGGTGACCCCTTGGGCTATTTACTGCTGGCCAGCCCCAGCCCTGACGCTTACCGCGCCAGTATGGACACGCTGTTCACCGAGTACTTGGGCGATATCGTCGCGCGCTTGCTGGTGCGACTGGGCGACCATGGTGGATGAGACACCCCTGGTTGAAACGCCGATAACCGAGCGCGTTGGGGCCTTTCTGGCAACGCTGGCGTCCCATGCCAGTCCGGCCACTGTCGAGGCGTATCGGCACGATCTGGCCGCGCTGTGTGCCTTCACCGAACGTCGCGCAGTGACGGATCCAGCGGCGTTAGATACCGCGCTGCTGCGGGCGTTTTTAGGTTCAGAACGCAGCAGGGGCTTGGCACCTAGAAGCCTGGCTCGGCGACGGGCGGCACTCTCTCGCTTTGCCGATTACTTGGTCAAGCAGGGCGTACTGGTGGATAACCCGGTGGGACTACTGCGTACGCCAAAGCAGCCCAGCCACCTGCCGCGCCCAGTGGATGTCGATGCTCTGGCGCGCTTTCTCGATACCCCCCACGACGGCTCGCCGCTGGGCGTGCGGGATCAAGCCATTCTTGAGCTGTTTTACTCCAGCGGTCTGCGCTTGGCGGAGTTGGCGGCGCTCGATTTGGGCGATTTGCAAAACAGCCGGGTCAGGGTAATGGGCAAAGGCGGCAAACCCCGCCAGGTGCCGGTAGGGCGCCGCGCCCAGCAGGCGCTGGCCGAATGGCTCGGGTGTCGCTCCGTGCTGGCACCTATGTCTGAGCAGGCGCTGTTTGTGGGCCAGCGCGGGCAGCGGTTAGGCCACCGCGCCATTCAAAAGCGGTTAGCGCAGCTGTCGGTTGCCCGTGGCTTGCCCGAACACCTTCATCCCCACCGTTTGCGCCACTCCTTTGCCAGCCACCTGTTGGAATCAAGCCAGGATCTGCGCGCCGTGCAAGAGCTTCTGGGGCACGCCAATCTGTCGACCACGCAAATTTACACCCGGCTTGACTGGCAGCATCTGGCCACCAGTTACGATGCCGCACACCCCCGGGCCAAGCGAGGCCCCAACGATCCCACGAATAGCCCCAGGAGCAAGCCATGACGATGCTACAGGCGATTACCTTCGATCTCGACGATACGCTGTGGGATAACCATGGAGTGATGGCGCGCACCGAAGAAGGGCACTACCGCTGGCTACTGGAGGCGGTGGATACATGGCGGGCAGCGCGCCAGGAAGCTACCCTGGGGCTATCCTATGAAGAGGGCGGGCTGGATTATCTTCAGCGTCGTCAACAGTTGGCCAAAGAGGTGCCGGAGCGTCGCGGGGATTTCACCTGGCTGCGTTTGCGT
This sequence comes from Halomonas campaniensis, assembly GCF_002211105.1. Taxonomy (GTDB): domain Bacteria; phylum Pseudomonadota; class Gammaproteobacteria; order Pseudomonadales; family Halomonadaceae; genus Vreelandella; species Vreelandella campaniensis_A. The sequence goes on from NZ_JPUA01000028.1 coordinate 78,130, forward strand.
GCTCTGGAGGCCCAGTTAGAAGAGGCAGGTTTGCACCGTAGCGCTGCGTTGATGTGGGCATCCGCGGCGATGAATGAGTTCCACCGCCTGCGCGTGCAGGTTACGCCTCACCCGGAAGCGGCCGGTTTGCTGGCTGCCCTGGCGGAACGCTATCAGTTGGCGGCGATCACCAACGGCAATATTCATCTTAAACGTCAGCCGCTGGCAGCCTACTTTCCGGTCGCCATTGCCGCGGGCGAGATATTGGCGCCCAAACCTGATCCTACGCCGTTCCTCACCGCACTGTCGCGACTAAACGTGGCCCCCGAGTGCGCCATGCACGTGGGTGATTCGTGGCTGGAGGATGTGCTGCCCGCCCAGCAGTTGGGCATGCATGCAGTATGGATTTCTCAAACAGAGGATCAACCACTCCCGCCACGGGTGCATCGCATAGCCCATATTAAACAATTGCCCAGTGTGCTTGAGAAGTTATAAATCAGCGGAGCGATAGCGACATCATTCAGGTGGCGTATACAGCCACTGGTTGAGCTTCTGGGATAGCGTATCTACGCCGTCGCGCTTGAGTGAAGAGAACAGCTGAACAGAGACGAGGTCTTCCCACTCTTTTAACCGTGAGCGCACTTTCTGCAAGGCAGCACTGGCCGGGCCTCGCTTCAGTTTGTCGGCTTTGGTGAGCAAAATATGTACCGGCATACCGCGCTGGTCGGCATAGTCGAGCATCATTTGGTCGAACTCGGTGAGCGGGTGGCGCACGTCCATTAGCAGTACTAAGCCGCGCAGGCTAAAACGGTTGCGTAAGTACTCGGCTAGATGCTTTTGCCACTCCAGTTTGACCGCCTCCGGAACCTTGGCGTAGCCGTAGCCAGGGAGATCGACCAAGCGCCGCGCCTCGTCATTCATCACGCTGAAAAAGTTGATCAGTTGGGTGCGCCCCGGCGTTCGCGAGGTACGTGCTAACGCATTTTGTTGCGTTAATGCATTGATAGCACTTGATTTGCCCGCGTTTGAACGCCCGGCAAAGGCGACTTCGGCGCCGGTGTCGTCCGGGCACAGGGCCAGGGTTGGGGCGCTAATAAGGAAACTTGCCGTCGGGTAGTTCAGCCGAGGGACTGGGCTATCATGGGGGGTAGTCATGGGGTTAATCCTGAAAAACGAACATAAAAGCGGCCTACTCTGCGCACTATCAACTCATTATCGCCTCACCATCAGGTAAAGTAGAACGCATAATCGCGACTAATGATAAAGAAGTGAGAGCGGTACCGCGACGAATTACCCCTAAAGCAGGTAAGTACTTGCATTCCCGCCGCTGGGGTGATTCGTTATAATGCAAGCGGTTTATATCTGCGACCTGGGGCGCTAGTGTACCATCGCGATACGTTGTAGGTATTAGCGAAGGTTGGTATTGGCGGAGCTAACCCTGGTAACTTGTGAAACCTGGGAAGCGCCCAGGGTGCGTACCAGTCAAACATAAAACGGCATAGTGGAATAGCAATGAGAAAGTTACTGGCAAGCCTAGCAATTACCATGGGCGCCGTTGGCATCGCCCACGCTCAAACGGACTACCAGGCCGATGCAGACGCATCCGCCGGCCAGGAAATGGCCCAAACCTGCGCCGCCTGCCATGGGCAGCAGGGTATTAGCCCGTCGGGCGCTTTCCCTAACCTGGCGGGTCAGCAGATGTCTTATCTGGCCAAACAGATTATGGATATCCGCGACGGCAACCGCATGGTTCCCCAAATGGCGGGTCAAGTGGATGATTTCTCCGATCAAGACGCCTGGGATGTTGCGGCACACTTTGCGCGCCAGAATGCCAACCTGGGGCAAACCAGCGACGAGGACGCTGAGTTGCTGGCCCGCGGTGAAGAGCTTTACCGCGCTGGCGATATGTCCAAGGGTATCCCCGCCTGTTCAGCCTGCCATACGCCGACGGGTGTCGGTATCGGCAGCGCCGTTTACCCCGGCCTGTCTGGGCAGCACGCTCAGTACACGGTCTCAACGCTGCAGGCATTCGCATCAGGCGATCGTAACAATAGCCCCAATAACATCATGGGCGACATCGCTTCAAAAATGAGCGACAACGATATGGAAGCCGTGGCTAATTACGTGCTGGGTTTGAACTAAGGTTGTCAGTAAGCGCGTTTCAAACCAGAAATCGATAGCCTAAACACTTCCTTATGCCGTTTGCGGGCCCTCAGTTGGCAACGTTCGCCAACTGAGGGAACCCGCTGGCGTATCAACGGTCTCACTCCTCGCTTACCCACGGAGAAACTTACACGATGTCTAATATGTTTAAAACGCTAATGGTTGCAGTGGCAGGTTTGGGGCTTTCTGCGGCGGTAAGTGCCCAGGAAGTGGTGGAAGGCCAGCACTATGAGCTGCTTGAATCGCCGGTAGAGACCCAGGTTGACGACGGGCAAATTGAAGTCACTGAAATATTCTGGTTTGGCTGCCCGCACTGCTATCGTCTGCAAACGCCGATTAACGAGTGGTACGAGACGCTGGACGATGATGTGAGTGTCGTCAAGATGCCTGCCACCATGGGCGGTGATTGGAATACCCACGCTACAGCGTTTTACGCGGCGGAGTCGCTGGGCATCGAAGATGAACTCCATGCCGACTTCTTTAACGCCATCCATCAGGAAAATCAATCGCTCACCGAGCCCGATGACATCGCTGCTTTCTTCGCCAACTATGGTGTCAGTGAAGAAGAAGCCAAGCAGGCGCTGACCGACTTTGGTGTGCGCAGTGAAGTAAATGATGCCAATAATCGTATGCGCAAAATGAAGTTAATGGGCGTGCCGGCCATTGTGATTGATGGTCGCTATCTGGTAACGCCGAGCTCTGCCGGCAGTCTGGACAACATGCCGAAAATCGCTGAGGCGTTGGTAGAGCAGGTGCGTGAAGAGCGCGCAGAATAACCGTGTTGCGCGAAGCCAGAGAGCGTGATGAAGCAGCCATAAACGGCCCACGCTCGACGCTGTTTGAAGATGGACACTTGCGTTTGCTGACCTTTAATTTGCAAGTGGGTATCCAGACATCGGCGTACCATCACTATCTCACGCGCAGTTGGCAGCACCTTCTGCCTCATCCGCGTCGCCAGAAGCGGCTGGATGTAATGGGGGAGGTGCTGAGCAAGTATGACGTGGTCGGTCTTCAAGAGGTCGATGGCGGTAGTTTTCGCTCAAGCCGCGTCAACCAAGTCGAGTACCTCGCTGCCAAAGCGGGGTTTCCCCATCACGTTCAGCAGCTCAACCGTAATCTGGGCCGTATTGCTCAGCACAGTAACGGTTTACTCTCGCGGCTGGTACCCAGCCAAGTAGAAGAGCACCGTTTGCCTGGGGTGATGCCTGGCCGCGGTGCGATTCATGCACGCTTTGGCGAAGGGCCGGATGCACTGCACATATTCGTTGCTCACTTGGCGCTTAGCCATCGTGGTCGGGTGCGTCAGCTCAATTATTTAAGCGAGATTATCCAACCGCTGCGCCATGTTGTGGTGATGGGAGATCTCAACTGTACCCCTGACCAACTGCATGCTCATGAGCGTTTTAGTGCGTCGCTACCGCTGCATCCGGTTAAACCTCTGTTAAGTTACCCCTCCTGGCAGCCGCGCCACGCGCTGGATCATATCCTGTTGTCGCAGTCGTTAGAGGCCGCTGAGGTGCGAGTGCTGGATCACCTATTCTCTGACCACCTGCCGATCGCTGTCGATCTGCCCTTGCCAGAGGCCTGTTTAGCGGCAATTCGCCCAAGCGTTTAATAATAAGCACTCCGTGCAGCGCGAGGGCGCTGCATTGTGCGCGTATATGCGCTATTGTCTGGAGCGCTGACTCCCCTTAGCCGTTTTACGCGAGACACTCCCATGTCGGACACAACACAACTACCTGCGTTTATTGGTGCGCTGGACCGCGCTTCAGAGTGGTTCGGGCGTTCCCTTGCGTGGCTGATCATCATAATGATGTTGATTCAGTTCGCGATTGTACTGCTGCGTTACGCCTTCAGTGTGAACAGCATCTTTATGCAAGAGCTCGTAATGTATATGCACGCGACTGTCTTTATGCTCGCTGCCGCCTATACCTTTCGCCACGACGGCCACGTGCGGGTGGATATCTTCTATCGAGGGATGACTCCGCGCCGTCAAGCATTAATCAACGTCGTGGGCATTATTACCCTATTGATTCCAGTGATGATCTTTATCATCGCTTCCAGCCTGGGTTACGTGGCCAACTCATGGCGCATTCTGGAAACCTCCTCCGATTACGGCGGTATTCCGGCAGTCTACGCACTGAAAACCTTAATACCGCTGTTTGCCGTGCTAATGATCGTGCAAGGCGTGATTGAGATTGTGCGCAATGGCTATGTGATGGCCGGGCGGATAGTGCCGTCTGCTGCCGGTGGCAACCATCTTGAGGAGCGTGTTTGATGCTGGAATTCATGCCGATTATTTTATTTGCCGTTATATGCATAGTGCTGATGTTCGGCTTTCCCGTGGCGCTCTCGCTGGCGGGCACGGCGCTGCTGTTTGCCGGTATGGGGCTGGGTCTGGAAGCCATTGGCATCGACGCCAACTTTGATAGTGGCTATCTTGCCGCCTTACCCAACCGGCTTTACGGCATTATGACCAACCAAACGCTGTTGGCGGTGCCACTGTTTGTTTTAATGGGTGTGTTGCTGGAAAAATCCAAAGTGGCCGAGACGCTGCTGGACGCTATGGCGTTACTGTTTGGCGCAATGCGTGGTGGTTTGGGTATTTCGGTGACTCTGGTGGGCATGCTAATGGCGGCCTCTACCGGCATCGTCGGGGCCACCGTGGTCACCATGGGGCTGATGTCGCTTCCCACCATGCTAAAGCGTGGCTACAGCACCTCGTTGGCAACAGGCACTATTTGCGCCACCGGCACGCTGGGCCAGATTATTCCGCCCTCCATTGCCCTGGTACTGCTCGGTGACGTGCTGTCATCGGCGTATCAGCAAGCGCAGCTGGATATGGGGATCTTCAGCCCTAAAACCGTCTCCGTAGGCGATCTGTTTATGGGCGCGCTGGTGCCTGGGTTGCTGCTGGTCGTGATGTATATGATTTACGTGGCCCTGGTGGCCTGGCTGCGCCCGCACATGGCGCCTGCTGCCGACCGTGAAGAGCTGATGGCCGAACTGGGCCATACCTCGGGGATTGGTATGCTGCTGCTCAAAGGGCTAGTACCGCCCGTAGTGCTGATTGTGGCGGTACTGGGCTCGATCCTAAGCGGTTTTGCCACCCCCACAGAGGCCTCTGCGGTGGGCGCCTTCGGCGCTCTAGTGCTGGCATTGGCCTATCGTCAGCTTGACTGGGCGACCCTGAAAGACGTATTGCGTTCGACTACCCACGTCACCACCATGGTGTTTCTGATCCTGATCGGTGCGGCGCTGTTTTCGCTGGTGTTTCGTGCCTACGGCGGCGAGCATATGGTGACTGAATTGTTCGAGGCAATGCCTGGTGGGGTGGTCGGCGCGACGATTATCGTTATGCTGGTGATCTTCCTGCTCGGCTTTATTCTCGACTTTATCGAAATCACCTTTGTGGTAGTGCCGATTGTCGGGCCGATTCTGCTCGCCATGGGGCTTGATCCGATTTGGCTGGGCATCATGATCGCGATAAACCTGCAAACGTCATTCTTAACGCCGCCGTTTGGCTTCGCGCTGTTCTACTTGCGCGGTGTGGCGCCGCCGTCGGTCTCTACGTCAGCTATTTACCGCGGTGTTATCCCGTTTATCCTCATGCAGCTAGGAATGTTGCTCATGCTGAGCTTCTTCCCGCAGCTGGCAACGTGGCTTCCCGACCAGTTTTAACGAACGGGGCGTTAGTTGAAAAACATCTCAGCTATCAACGGATATATGTGGCAATCTAATTAAAAAGCAGTTAGCAGCCGTTAAGGGCCTGCCGTAAACCGCCTAGTGTTCTACGCTAGGCGGAGTATTCCCTACTCAATAATAGTAATAATAGAAAGTAAGAGGGTTCTTGTATGAAAGCCAAAACGCTCCCCGTCGCCATCGCCATGACGACCGCACTCTCCGCCAGCTTGCTGGTGGTTTCTAGCTTCGATAACCAAGCCCAGGCCCAAGAGGAAGAGTTCCGTTGGAAAATGGTCACCTCCTGGCCGAAGAATTTCCCAGGTGTTGGTCAAGGCCCTGAGCGCCTATCGCAGTTGGTCGATGAAATGTCGAATGGCCGTCTGACCATCGAAGTCTTCGGTGCCGGTCAGTTAGTACCCGGATTCGAGGTGTTTGATGCCGTTTCTGACGGCACTGCTGAGCTGGGTCACTCTGCCTCCTACTACTGGAAGGGCAAGGCCCCTGCTGCACAGTTCTTTGCCGCCGTGCCGTTTGGTATGAACGCCCAAGAGATGAACGCCTGGCTAAGCTATGGCGGTGGTATGGAGCTGTGGAACGAGCTCTACGATGACTTCGGCGTTGACGTAATGGTCGCGGGTGCCTCAGGCGTGCAGATGGGCGGCTGGTACAACAAAGAGATCAACTCCGTTGACGATTTGAACGGCCTGAAAATGCGTATGCCCGGCTTGGGTGGCGAAGTAATGAGCCGCATGGGGGTGGCGATTGTCAATATGCCGGGCGGCGAGATCTTTACCTCGCTGCAGTCGGGAGCGATTGACGCAACAGAGTGGATTGGTCCCTATAACGACCTGGCATTTGGTCTGCATCAAGCCGCCGACTATTACTACTATCCAGGCTGGCATGAGCCCACGGTAATGTTCGAGGCGATTGTTAACGAAGAGGCTTACGCGGAGCTGCCCGCGGATCTACAGGCGATCCTGCGCAGTGCTATTAGCGACATCAACCAAAGCGTCCTGGATGAGTACACCGCGCGTAACAACGATGCGCTGGAAACCCTGGTCAACGAGCATGATGTTGAGCTACGCCGCATTCCTGACGATGTACTCGCTCAAGCCCGCGAGCATTCGGCTGATGTGGTTGCAGAGTTGGCGGAATCGAGCGAGCTGGCCACGCGTATCTATGACTCTTATCAAGCGTTCCAGGAAAAAGTCGAGGATTACCACGCCATTTCCGAGCAGGCGTACTACAACGCCCGCAACCCGGAAGGCGACACCGCTCAATAGTCTGCCGTGCTCACGCACACGAACGCAATGGCCGCCTTCGGGCGGCTTTTGTGTGGCTGGCAGGTACGTTTCGGCAGCATAAGGCGCCCAGCTTGGGTATCCTAGAGGCACAGTGGCGTTTGTTGCCGATTTTGCCGTGAAGGAGCCCCATGTCTACCCATTCCCATCTTCGCAATGTGCTTACCATCGCAGGTTCCGACCCTTCCGGTGGTGCTGGTCTACAGGGGGATTTGAAAACCTTTTCAGCCCTCGGCGTTTACGGCACCAACGTGATTACCGCGGTGATTGCCCAAAACACCTGCGGCGTGGCCTCGGTGTACCCTGTCGCTCCCCAGGCCATTCGCGAGCAGTTGGAACACCTGCTGGATGATGTGGCGATAGATGCGGTCAAAATTGGCATGGTGGCAAGCCGCGAGGTCGCCGAGGTTATCGCGGACGTATTGCGTCAGCGCCGTCCACGCTGGATTGTCCTCGACCCAGTGATGGTCGCTAAGAGCAGCGATATTCTGGTCGACGATGAAGGCATTCGCGCCGTACGCGATGTGCTCGTGCCCTTGGCCGATGTGATAACCCCCAATCTGCCAGAAGCCGCGGTACTGCTCGACATGCCCTCGCCCACCAGTTTAGACGCCATGGAAGCAATGCTGCCGGGGTTAACGCAATTGGGCGCGCCCTATGTGGTGCTGAAAGGCGGTCATTTGCGTGGGGCGACCTGCCCGGATTTGCTGGCAACCCCCAATGGCCATGAATGGTTGCCTGCCTCGCGTATCGATACCGACAATTTACACGGTACCGGCTGTGCGCTCTCTTCGGCGATTGCTGCCTGCCTGGCGAAGCTACCCGTGGATGCCGGTACGGATGCCCCGGTCGCCGCCATCAGCGATGCCAAGCAGTGGCTGCACGCGGCGTTAGAAGCGAGCGTACGCTTAAGCGTGGGTAAAGGCCGTGGCCCGGTGCACCATTTTCACGCTTGGTGGTGATGGGTGTACCGCTTTGAGGCATTTGGGCAATCGGTAACTTGCGAGAAAGCGCATTGCACACCATGCTAAGGAGTGTTTGCTTAACGGCTTATAAGGCTGGGTTGCTCAGCCGAGGAGCGTTTCGCCATGCCTCGTACGATCTTGTTTGCCACCGATCTTTCTGCTGACAACCGCGCTGCGTTTGCACGAGCTTTACGACTGGCCTATGCCCGAGGTGTTCAGCTAGATGTGCTGCACGTACTGGATCCCTATCTACCCCGGCGTGTGCTGCGCGATGTCGAGAGTGCGGTGGTGGAAGACATTACCGCCATGTTGACAGATCTGCGCGAAGACTATGCCCTGGAAGCGCCGAAAACGCTGATCCAGACCGTGACCGGCTCGCCTCACGTTGAAATCGTCCGCGAAGCCCATGAGCGCAACGCCGAGCTGATTGTACTGGGTATGCACCGCAAACGGGGGCAAAAAGATCTGCTGTCGGGCACCACTGCCATGCGCGTGTTGCGCAGCGCGCCTTGCCCGGTGGTGGTCTCTTCTCACCAGCCCACCCAGCCCTGGCAGCATATTCTGGTACCTATCGATTTTTCGCTGACGGCGCGGCATACCTTGAAAGAGGCATTGATCCTCTTTCCTGAAGCGACGCTTACCCTGCTGCATGCCTGGACACTGCCCGGTGAACGTGAACTGGGTTCACAGGCTTATTACGCCCACTGGCGGGAGCATGAGGTGCTTCGACTGCGCGAGCAGTTGAATAACGAAATTGATAGCCTGATGGGAGAGCTTGCAGGTGTTCCCGATGTTGAGTTGGTGCTAGAGCAAGGCGCGCCCTGCGACGTACTGCAGGCGTATATGAAGCGCCACTCGCCGGATCTGGTGATGATCGGCAGTCGTGGGCAGCCCCATCACACCAGCCAGCTAACCGAGATGCTGCTATGTGAACCGCACTGCGATCTAATGCTCTGCCGCGCCTGGTAAACAGCGAAATTCAATAACAGTATTGTGCTGGCAATAATAAATGTTGTACGGAACCTTTATTTACCGTATCGGTATGTATAGATACGATGATATGAGGAGGTTCTATGTACACACGCATATTGGGTGCAAGGCGCGCTGTTCAATTGTCACTGCTGTTAGCGGGGCTCTCGCTAATGCACTCGGCGGTGGCCAGCAGTGTGACCGAAAAAGGCGAAACCTTTGAGCGCACGGTAGAGGAGCACGGCCAGCGCTATCGGCTAATCGGGAGCGGCGTGTTTCGTTATATGATCTGGACAGCCTATGCTGGCGCCTATTACCAGCTTGAGGGAGAAACCCAGCCGCAGCCGTTGAGCGACGTACCACGGCGTCTGGAGCTTGCTTATTTTCACGCCATCGACGCTCCCGACTTCGCGGAAGCCACCACAGAAACGCTGCAAAAGAGCCTTACCGCCTATGAATTTTCCCAGTTGGAAGCAGAGGTTGAGGCATTTAACCAAAGCTACCAGGATGTCGAGCCGCAAGATCGCTATGTGCTGAGTTGGGACGGTGACACGCTGCGCCTAGCGCTAAACGGCGACACGCTATATGAGGGAGATAACGCAGAACTGGCTAGCGCCATGTTTGGTATCTGGCTAGGGGAACGGCCTTTGGGTGAAGATTTCCGCGATGCGCTGCTGGGGAAAAATTAACAAGTGGTCGTTATAATGGCCGTTTGTTAGCTGGGAGAGGCGTTGTGAAGGCACTGATTCAGCGCGTGAGGCGTGCTAGCGTAGAAGTGGAAGGCGAGATTGTTGGCAGTATCGATCACGGGCTGCTGGCGCTGGTGGGGGTGGAGAAGCACGATGACGTGGCCGCTGTAGAAAAGCTGCTGCATAAACTGCTCCACTACCGGGTTTTCAGCGATGCCGAAGGCAAAATGAATCAAAACCTGCAGCAGGTGAACGGCGGCTTGCTGCTGGTCTCTCAGTTCACCCTGGCGGCAGATACCCACAAGGGGCTGCGCCCCAGCTTCTCCAGCGCCGCGCCACCCGCCCAAGGCGAAGCGCTATTCAACTTGCTGGTTACCCAGGCCCGCACTGCCTGGCCGAATGTCGCCACCGGTGAATTTGGCGCTGATATGCAGGTGGCGCTAATCAACGATGGCCCGGTAACGTTTTTGTTGGAAAGCTAGTTGTTTACTTTGCAAATATCCTTCGATGGAAAGGAGAGTCGTCATTACATCGAATACTCAGCCACCCACTTGCTGGATCGTTGCTGGGCCTAATGGAGCCGGTAAGACGACCTTCGCACTTCATTATCTCCCTCAGGTAGCGCATTGCTCCCGGTTTATCAATGCCGACTTGATTGCTGCAGGGCTCTCTCCGCTGGCGCCAGAGCGGGAGCTACTAACCGCTAGCAGAATTTTCTTGGGCGAAGTCCAACAGGCAATTGAGGAAAGGGATGACTTTGCCTTTGAAACAACACTATCTGGACGAGGCTATATGCGGCTGGTGAAACAACTGCTATCAGAGGGTTGGCGCGTAGAGTTAGTTTATCTAGCCCTACCTTCCGTCGAAATGTCACGTCTACGCGTTGCAGAGCGTGTTTCACATGGCGGCCACGATATTCCTTCGAAAGACATTCAGCGCCGATTTCCGCGAAGTTTGCGCAACCTATTAACGCTATTTGCGCCATGTGTTACTCGCGCTCGTTGTTTTATGAATGATGGCGATATGCCAGAACTTGTCTTTGAGCAGCGTGGAAGCAAACGAGTTATAATCAATGATCCGTATTTTCAATTAATCTGTAAGGAGTCAGCGCCATGAGCCAGCTTGCACCCGACACGCAGGAAATGCTCAACAGCCTTCGTGCCGCTGTGACAGAAACATTGGAGCGTAAGCGTCGACTTGGCCAGTACGCGGTTATTTGGAAAGACGGCAAACCTGAGTTGGCAGGTGGTGACGCTCCCGAGAGCCAAATAGACATCTCACATCCCCAGGGTTCCTCTACGAGCTAATGATCAGGCATTCCAGTTCCACGATGGCCCGGTAACGTTTTTGTTGGAAAGCTAGCCCTGTTGTTGAGTATTCGCTTTCCGCTAGCTAGCCGTCTCTTCGCTGGCGAGCAGTTCTGCTTCCATTGCTTCCAACGCCTCTTCGGCGCTAAGCCACTGCCGTTCTGACTCGTCTAATCGCGCTTTAATCTCCGCTTGCTGGCTAAGCGTCTTGGTGAGTTCGGCTTTGCGGGCGCTGTCGGTGTAAAGTTCTGGGTCTGCCAGTACTTGCTCTACCTGATCAAGTTCCTGCTGGGCCTTTTCCATGGTTTTTTCAGCCTGATCGCGCTGCTTTTTCAGCGGGCGTAGCTTTTCGCGCAGCTCGGCGGCCGCTTTGCGTGACGCCTTACGCGCTTCACGGCTGTCGCCGCTGGGCTGCTGGCCCTGGCGCTCGGCTTTTTCGCCGCGAGAATCCCGTCGACTCTCTTCCAGGCGCGCTTTGAGCCAAACCCGATAGTCTTCCAAATCGCCATCGAAGGGCTCGACGCGGTTATCCGCCACCTTCCAAAACTCATCGACCGTGGCGCGCAGCAGGTGGCGGTCGTGGGAGACCAGAATCACCGTGCCTTCAAAGCTGGCCAGCGCCTGGGTCAGCGCCTCCCGCATCTCTAAATCCAGGTGGTTGGTAGGCTCATCGAGTAGCAGCAAGTTGGGTTTCTGCCAGGCGACGAGCGCCAGCGCCAAGCGGGCTTTCTCACCCCCGGAGTAGTTGGCGACGGTGCCAAAGGCGTCATCGCCCTTAAAACCAAAACCGCCCAGGAAGTTGCGGATATCCTGATCACTGGCGGTGGGGGAAAGGCGCTGGACGTGCACAAAGGGCGTTGAGGTAACATCCAGCCCTTCAAGCTGATGCTGAGCGAAGTAACCAATCGCCAAGTGCTCGCCGGGTATCCGCTTGCCATTAAGCAGTTCCAGCTCCCCGGTAAGCGACTTAATCAGTGTCGATTTACCCGCCCCATTGGGGCCCAGAAGGCCAATTCGGCTGCCGGGCAGCAGAGTAAGGTTAACGTTATCCAGTTGGATGACATCACTCTTTTCCCCTCGATAACCTAGCTGGGCCTGATCCAGCACCAGCAGCGGGTGGGACGTTTTATCGGCGGCGGGCAGCGTGAAATGGAAAGGGGAATCGACATGGGCAACGGCAATATCCTCCATTCGCTCGAGCATTTTTACCCGACTCTGTGCCTGCTTCGCCTTAGTTGCCTTGGCTTTGAAGCGGGCGATAAAGCGCTCGATTTCCTCTCGACGAGCCTGCTGTTTGGCGGCTTCAGCCTGCTGCAGGGCGAGCTTTTCGGCGCGGGTGCGCTCAAACTGGGAGTAATTGCCGCGGTAGAGTTCCAGGGTTTGGTGATGCATATGCACGATGTGGTCGCACACCGCATCCAAAAAGTCGCGGTCGTGTGAGATCAGCAGCAGGGTGCCGGGGTAGCGGGTCAGCCACTGCTCCAGCCACAGCAGGGCATCCAGATCCAGGTGGTTGGTGGGCTCATCCAGCAGCAGTAAGTCGGAAGGCATAAATAGCGTACGGGCAAGGTTTACCCGCATTCGCCAGCCGCCGGAAAACGCCGAGAGCGGGCGTGAGAGATCCGCCTGGACAAAGCCCAGCCCCACCAGCAGTTGCGCTGCGCGTGACTCTGCGCGGTAGCCATCCAGGGTTTCAATCAAACCGTGCAGTTCAGCTTCGCGATGCGCCTCCCCGGCCTCACGGGCGGCAAGTAAGTCAGCCTCAGCCTGGCGTAGCGCCAAGTCGCCATCGAGTACATACTCGATAATCGGACGGTCGAGGGCGTCAACTTCCTGGGCCATGTGCGCAATGCGCTGGCCACCGCTCATCTCGACGTCGCCCTGGTCAGGCGCAAGCTCGCCGAGCAGCAGTTTGAACAGGCTCGATTTACCGGCGCCGTTTGCCCCGATAATCCCGGCCTTCACTCCGTTGTTCAGGGTGACGTCCGCGTTGTCGAGTAGCGTTTGCGTGCCGCGTTGCAGGGCGACTTGGCGCAGTGCGATCATGCCTTCTCCCGAAGAAAGTGGGTCATTTGATGCGAGATGCTATGACGCTTGATTCTACCCGATTGCAGCGCTTACAGCAGACACCCTTATGGGATTTTGCACTGACGCTGTATGCCAAGCCTGGCGTTGAGGCCGCCTGTCTGACGCTTCAAGATGATGCTGGGCTGGACGTTTGCGAGGTGCTGTTTCATTGCTGGCTCTATTCGTCCGGGTTGGAAGCCATTCCCGCTGCACTGAAACGTGAGCGTGAGCAGCGCCGCTTGTGGCAGTGTAATGTGACGGCGGTTTTGCGTGGATTACGCCGCGACCTAAAAGCCATGGCGGCGACGAGTGAGTCCGTGAAAGCGCTGCGCTCAACCATCAAACAGGCAGAATTGATGGCTGAGCGTGAGAACCTTCAACGTTGGCAAATGTGGGCTTTGGAAGCGTCCGACAATAGAGAACGTGTCGCAAACGTTGCCGAAAAGACGTCAGATGCGTCTAAATGGCTGCGAAAACAGCTTGTTATTAGCCCGCATGATAGTCTCTCTGAGAATCGCTTAAAACAGCTACCTACGTGGCTTAAGTCGCTACAAACGCTTACTTGCCAGCTTGACCCTTACCAAGGAGCGCGCTAGCCTGAATTTAAGCTGTTTTTGAAATACCTAGCGTTTTTCGCCCGCTAGCAGGCAGTGTGAATTGCTGTATGGATTGCATGACTACCTGTTAGTGCACACCGGGATACGGGTTAATAAACCCCGGTTGGCGAATAAAGTGTCGCGTTGGGAAATGCGATACTGACCTCACTGTTAAAACATTGAATTTTAACAGTGGGGTTCTCAAAACTAGGTTTTTGCGCATTCGTACAGCGCGCTTACCACTGCAAGGGGAACACCGCATGAAGGCAAGCAAATCCGTTTCTACTCGTTCTGTAACGACAAAGTTATTGACCACAGCCAGTGTAGGCGCACTGCTGTTTGGTCTCAGCGCCGCTGCTCAAGCAGATAACTGGCGCTACGCTCACGAAGAGTATGAAGGCGACGTTCAAGACGTTTTTGCCTACGCTTTTAAAGAGTATATCGAAGATAACTCAGACCACACCGTACAAGTTTACCGCTTTGGTGAGCTGGGCGAGTCCGACGATATTATGGAGCAGACCCAGAACGGCATTCTACAGTTCGTAAACCAGTCTCCTGGTTTTACCGGGGCGCTGATTCCTGAAGCGCAAATTTTCTTCATTCCTTACTTGTTGCCGACTGATGAAGAAACCGTCCTAGAGTTCTTCGACGAAAGTAAAGCTATCAACGAGATGTTCCCTGAGCTTTACGCTGAGCAAGGCCTAGAGCTGTTGAAGATGTATCCGGAAGGCGAAATGGTTATTACGACCAATGAGCCGTTCTCATCGCCTGAGGAACTGGATAACAAAAAAATTCGCACTATGACCAACCCGCTCCTGACAGAGACCTACGACGCCTTTGGTGCAACGCCGACCCCGCTGCCATGGGGCGAAGTATATGGTGGTCTACAAACGGGCATCATCGATGGTCAAGAGAATCCGATCTTCTGGATCGAATCTGGCGGTCTGTATGAGGTCTCTCCACACCTGACATTTACTGGCCACGGTTGGTTCACCACCGCCATGATGGCCAACCAGGACTTCTACGAAGGGCTATCTGAAGAAGATCAGGAACTAGTGCAAGAAGCCTCTGAAGCCGCCTATGACCACACCATTGAGCATATCAAAGGCTTGGCTGAAGAGTCGCTAGAGAAGATTCAGGCAGCGTCTGATGAAGTGACGGTGACACGTCTCGATGAAGAGCAAATTCAAGCCTTCCGTGATCGTGCCCCGCAGGTTGAAGAAGCCTTCCTGGAAATGACCGGTGAGAAAGGTCAGGAGCTACTGGAGCAGTTTAAAGCTGACCTTGAAGCCGTGACTAACGAGTAAGCACCTTTTTTAGCCACACTGGCGTAGGGGTGATGATCAAGGGGCAGCACAGGCTGCCCCTTTTTGTTTTGCGCGGTAAGGCGCAAGCCATGCGGGCTGTGTTAACAACGTAACCGTGGGTTACGTACATCAAGCGTTGAATCACCGGCGGCTGCATGCCGTTACGCTAGAATTAACGCTTCGACAGTAACACGAAGTGGGTGTGGACTAGATAGCTCTGGGATAACGCTTTGTTTATTGTGCCGACGGCACTTAACGGATGCCGTTAGCGCCGTTCAAAAGGAGTCCGGCCATGACCGATGATGAGATGGAAAAGAGTTACCGCTCCGGTTTGCCGGGGATACTGGGTGTGATCGACACTGCAATTAGCAAAATAGAAGCCGTGATACTCGCGATGGGTGTTTTGCTAATGGCGCTGAATACGGTCACCAACGTAGTTGCCCGCTTTGTATTTGGCAACAGCATTATGTTTTCGGGTGAGCTAAACCGCATTTTAATCATCATGATTACGTTCGCGGGCATCGGCTATGCCGCGCGCCATGGCCGCCATATACGTATGTCGGCTATTTATGATGCGTTACCGGTAGGCGGCCGCAAAGTACTGATGATTTTTATTGCGCTGTTCACCTCGCTGGTGATGTTTTTCCTCCTCTACTATTCGATTGTTTATATTCTTGATCTGCAAAGTAAAGGCCGTGTGCTGCCCTCCCTGGGCTTACCGGTGTGGATCATTTACCTATGGGTGCCGATGGGTTTTTTAATCACCGGTATTCAATACCTGCTGACTGCCGTTAAAAACGTTACATCCCACGATGTCTATCTTTCGACGGGCGTGGTGGATGGCTATAAAGACACTGAAACAGAAGTCTAATGCGGGGCACTGCACCCTAGGGGAACAGCTATGACGACAATAATGGTCACCACCATGATTGCCCTGCTGCTGCTGGGCTTTCCAATGATGATTCCGCTGATTACCGCCGCGGTAATTGGCTTCTATATGATGTTTAACGGCTTTGGTCAGATGGATACGCTGATCCAGCAGATGATGGCGGGTATACGACCAGCCTCGTTAATTGCTGTGCCCATGTTTATCCTTGCTGCCGATATTATGACCCGCGGGCAGTCCGCTAACCGTTTGATTGATATGGTCATGGCGTTTATTGGTCATATTAAAGGCGGCTTGGCGGTAAGCACGGCGGCTTCGTGCACGCTGTTCGGTGCTGTATCCGGTTCTACCCAGGCGACCGTGGTGGCCGTTGGCTCACCGCTGCGTCCGAAAATGCTTAAAGCGGGCTACTCAGACTCTTTCACGCTGGCGCTGATTATCAATGCCAGTGATATCGCGTTTTTGATTCCCCCCAGTATCGGCATGATCATTTATGGGGTTATTTCGGGTACTTCCATCGGCGAACTGTTTATTGCCGGTATTGGCCCAGGGTTAATGATCCTGTGTATGTTCTCGATTTACTGCATTATTTACGCCATCGTTAAAGATGTGCCTACGGAAGCAAAATCGAGCTGGAGAGAGCGGGCGGTAGCGGTTCAGCAGGCTCTTTGGCCACTTGGCTTTCCGGTCATTATTGTCGGTGGTATTTACGGCGGTATCTTCAGCCCAACGGAAGCCGCTGCGGCCTGTGTGCTGTATGCCATATTGCTTGAGTTTGTGGTCTTCCGCTCGCTTAAGATGAACGACATCTATGCCATCGCCAAGTCTACCGGCCTGATTACCGCCGTGGTATTTATCCTGGTCGCAGTCGGTAACGGCTTCTCATGGATCATTTCGTTTGCCCAGATCCCACAAATGATCCTGGAGGCGGTGGGGGTCAATGATGCAGGCCCAACCGGCGTATTGATCGCCATCTGCATCTCCTTCTTTGTGGCCTGTATGTTTGTTGACCCGATTGTGGTTATTCTGGTGCTGACGCCCATTTTTGCGCCTGCCATTGCGGCGACGGGTCTGGATCCTGTGCTGGTGGGTATTCTGATTACCCTGCAGGTGGCGATAGGTTCGGCAACCCCGCCCTTTGGGTGCGATATTTTCACCGCGATTGCAATTTTCAAGCGCCCCTACTGGGATGTGATCAAAGGTACTCCGCCGTTTATTTTCATGCTGATCCTAGCGGCCGCTCTACTGATTATGTTCCCGCAAATTGCGCTGTTCCTGCGCGATGTTGCCTTCCGCTAAACAGCCACAAGGAGTACGCGAATGTTTAATCGCATTTTAGTCCCGGTGGATGGTTCTAAAGGCGCCTTGCGGGCGCTGGAAAAGGCGGTGGGTTTGCAAATGCTAACCGGCGCTGAGCTCTATCTGCTGTGTGTGTTTAAACACCACAGCCTGCTGGAAGCCTCGCTCTCTATGGTGCGGCCTAACCAGTTGGATATTCCTGACGACGCGTTAAAAGAGTACGCCACCGAGATCGCTGTGCATGCGAAGTCCCATGCGATTGAACTGGGCGCGGACAGTGCCCGTGTGCGTGCTTTTGTAAAGGGCGGGCGGCCCTCGCGCATTATTGTCCGCTTTGCCCGTAAGCGGGAGTGCGATCTGATCGTGATTGGCGCCCAGGGCACCAATGGCGAGAAGAACCCGCTGTTGGGCAGCGTTTCTCAACGAGTGGCGGGAGCGGCGCACTGCCCCACCCTGGTGGTCTAAAGCCGCTAAACCTCTCTCTCATTTTGTGGTCTTATTGGCACCCACCACCCCGAAGATGCAGCTCGGGGCGGTGGGTGTTAGTCTTTGCGTAACACTGATTGGCGTTCGGCGCCGCTATAAAAAGGATCTTTCATGAAACAACTGCTCTCTACTACGGCTCTGACAGGTTTGCTTTTGGTTGCCCCTTTTGCCGCGGCAGCGCCCGAAACCGATGAACAGCGCTTGGCTTACAGCCTGGGTGTCACTCTGGGTGAAAGCATGCAGGCGGATATCGAAGATCTCGACTTGGATGCATTTCACGAGGGTATGAGTGACGTCTTTGAAGGCAATGACTTGGCGCTCAGTGAAGAAGAGATGACCGAAGCGTTGATGGCCTTCCAGGAGCAGTCAATGCAGGCGCGTGAAGCAGAAGCTGAAGAGATTGCGCAGATGAATCTCGAGGAGGGTGAAGCTTTCCTGGCTGAAAACGCTGAGCGCGACGAAGTGTCCGTCACTGACTCAGGCCTCCAGTATGAAGTGCTTGAAACGGGCGACGGCGCGAAGCCTGGCCCTGAAGACACCGTCGAAGTGAACTACGAGGGTATGCTGCTGGATGGCACCGTTTTCGATAGCTCATTTGAGCGTGGCGAATCCGTCAGCTTCCAAACCAACCAAGTGATCGAAGGTTGGCAGGAAGCGCTGCAGATGATGAGCGTTGGTGATAGCTGGATGCTGTATATTCCTGCGGATCTTGCTTACGGCGAGAATGGTCAAGGGCCGATTGGGCCTAACGAAGTGCTGACCTTCCGCGTTGAACTGTTGGGCGTCGAATAAGCGATGATCACAACCCCCTCTTCGAACCTGCGTTCTCTCGCCCAGACACTGGTTTGCTTAGGTCTGTGCACGCCGCTGCTAGCGCAGGCCGAGACGGACAGTGAGCCTGAGAATTTGCCCGCCCTAAGTGCTGCGAGTGAGCAGGCCAGCGTAGTGGGGGTATCCTCGGGCGGCTATATGGCGACCCAGCTAGCGGTAGCTTGGCCCGAGCGGTTTAGTGGCCTAGGTGTACTGGCAGCAGGGCCCTGGAGCTGCGCCCAGGGCTCGCTCAGTTTGGCGCTTAATCAGTGCATGATGACCCGCCGTGGCTTGCCTTCGCTAGATGAATTGGAGGCTCGCCACCAGCGCTATATTGAGCTTGAACAGGTTGGCAGCGCTGAGGCGCTTAGCCAGCTTAGAGCCTACTTATGGCACGGCGAAGAGGATGAAGTGGTTGAGCCACAGCTCGGCGACCTGCTTGCTGAGCAGTGGCAGCAGTGGCTTGCTTCGCCTGATCAACTGCGCGTTGCACGCAGTGAAAAGGCGGGGCATGGCTGGCCGATACAGTTACCCAGCGAAGCCGCCCCCGGGCCCCACGAGTGGGGTGATTGTCGTCAGGGTGGGGGGAGCTTTTTGTTGTCCTGCGATGAGGATATTGCCGGAGAAATGCTGGATTGGCTCTATCCCGAACGAGAAGCCTCGGGCGCTAGTGAGCAAGAGGCAGGGCAAGGTGGTGAATTGGTCGCCTTTGATCAGTCAGAGTTTGCGGTAAAGGGCCTAGCGGACACCGGCTATGCGTTTATACCCGAAGGCTGTGAAGCGGGCGAGTGCCCGGTCACGCTGGCGCTGCACGGCTGTCAAATGAACGCAGAGGCCATTGGCGATACGTTTATACGCTACACCGGGTTAAATGCCTGGGCGGCAGCGCATCAACAAATCGTACTCTATCCTCAGGCCGAAAGCAGCATGGCGAACCCGCAGGGCTGCTGGGACTGGTGGGGGTTTGCCGAAAGCACCTGGCAGTTAAGCCCCCAGCACGATACCCGCGACGGTACCCAAATTGGGGCGCTGATGGCGATGTTGGATCGTTTGCAGTCAGCACCTGAACAAGCCGATTAAGAGGCGCCGCTTAGCCGCCCAGCTCGCTCTCTAATGCGGAAACCAGTCCATGCGGGGTCGGTGAGTAGAGCACCCGCTGAAGAATATCGCCCTCGCGATTAACCAAAAAAAGCGAGGCGCTGTGGTCAATGGTGTAGTCCATTGCTGAACCCGGCGCTTCGACTTTCCGCCAGATCACCCCATAGCGTGAGGCGACATCCTCAAGCTGCTCCTGGCTGCCCACTGCACCGATAAACGCCTCGCCGAAAAAGCCCATGTACTCCTGCATGCGCTCAATCGTGTCGCGTTCGGGGTCAACGGTGATCATTACCGGCACTACACGCTCGCGCTGCTCCTCAGAGAGCTGGGCCAGGGCTTGGCGTTTAACCGATTGGGTCATGGGGCAAATGTCAGGGCAGTAGGTATAGCCAAACGAAACAATCGCGACTTGATCGTCGTCCAGCTGGGTCAATGAAAAATCACCCTGAGTAGAGGGTAAGTCTACCGGGCCTCCTACGGGTTCGCCATCTTGAGGGGCGAAGGCATACTGATAGAGGCCAATGCCGCTGGCTATGAGTAAAACCGCGACTAACCCGGCGCCTAGCCATAAGGGTTTTCGTGCCATATGCGTTAACTCCGAATCACGTCAAAATCGAACCAGCTGCCTACCTTGCCTTCTGCGGTTTGCAGTATGACACGCGCTCGCCAGGGCATAACGTTCTGAGTGCAAATCCCCACTTGGCCTTGACCTTGAAAGTGGCCGGGTGCATCGGCGCTAAGGGCAAAGCGATGTAAGCCCAAGTCCATATCCCGACCAATAAAATCGACCTCGACCTGGGTGGCGGTGAGGCCATCCACCTCCACTTCCAGCGGCAGTATCTCCAATGCATCAATCCGTCCATTTGCCTGCACGTTGAGCGTGATACGGCCTACATCACCCAAAGTAGCAGTGCAGGGCGCTGCGTGCAGGTTACAGCTTGATGTGGGCGGAAACCATGTCACATCGCTATCGCGATGAAGCCAATGGGCAAAGGCGTACCATGCGCAGGCCGCCAACGCCAAGCCAGTGACCAGTATCAGTACCCTTAAGGCGGGGAAGCCCGCCGGGGGAGCAGGTTTTGATATCATCTTCATGGCAGAATAATCGCTACGCAAGCCGTGGGGGCGGGGTGTTATAGCCATGGTAACAGCAATCGCGCCGATATCGCTGTGCTGGGATGTCGCAGGCAAAAGGGACGTAAATGGAGAGTATCACTGGCGCTTTAGGCCCACTATTTCTATTGATCTTACTGGGTGCCGTGCTTGGCTATGGGCGTTGGCCTAGCGACACCTTCTGGCCGCAAATGGAGCGGCTGATCTACTTTGTGCTGTTTCCCTCTATGCTGGTGGGAACCCTGGCCACCGCTGATGTCAGCCAGGTGCCGGTTGGCCGCTTGGCGCTGGTGCTGCTGGGCGCGATGGCGCTGTTTGGCCTGCTGCTCTGGCGTTTACGTGGCTGGCTACAGCTAACGCCTGCGGCGTTTACGTCGGTATTTCAAGGCGCGGTACGTTTTAATACCTATGTGGGCGTTGCTGGCGCCGCCGCGCTACACGGCAGCCTAGGCGCGACCACCGCAGCCGTCGCCGTGGCACTAATGGTGCCAGTGGTTAACGTAATGTGTGTGGCCAGCTTTGTCGCCGCTGGCACTCTAGGCGGTGCGAGCGTAGGTAAAAGTGCCATGGCGTTGATTAAAAATCCGCTGATTCTGGCCTGCTTGGCGGGTATTGGCCTGAACCTGTCGGGCGTTGGTTTGCCCGGCTGGAGTCAAGATACGGTGGCGCTGCTGGGGCGTGCGGCGTTGCCATTAGGCTTGGTGGCCGTGGGTGTGGCGCTGCGCCCGGCGGCGCTACTACGCATTGACCGCGGCGTACTGGCCACCAATAGCGTTAAACTGCTGCTCATGCCCGCGCTGGTATTGGCATTAACCTGGATCCTGCAGCTGGATCCCGTAAGCCGCGACGTAGCGCTACTGTTTGCAGCACTGCCCACCGCCACCTCTGCGTATATCCTAGCCCGCCAGCTGGGCGGCGATGCCGAACTGATGGCCGCGATCATTACTGGCCAAACCCTACTGGCCATGCTCACCCTCCCGTTGTGGCTTCAGCTGGTTAGCTAAGAGTGGGAAAGCTAAATAAAAAATATTCGTATTTATGTTGACGGTGTAAATGAGAACTATTACAGTGTGATTGTCAGCGTTTGATGAGACGCTGGCAACCAGGACAGCTGCTTGGCAAACATTCATCGCCAGTTTTCTGTCATGGTTTCTCCCTCTCATTGCTAGTCACGGTCTTTTTGCCGCTCCATTGGAGCGGCTTTCTTTTTTTATGGTACCCATTTTTATTCACCTCCTGTGGGGGCGATTGCGTTGTTCGCTTTCGACAAACGGTAATAAAAAATATTCGTATTTGTATTGACGGGGTAAATGAGAACTATTACAGTGTGATTGTCAGCGTTTAATGAGACGCTGGCAACCACGACAGAAACCGCCAGTTTCCTGTCATGGTTTCTCCCTCTCATTGCTAGTCACGGTCTTTTTGCCGCTCCAATGGAGCGGCTTTCTTTTTTGCGTCTACTAACCTTCCCCGCTCTCTACGCTTACCGATTTTTGGCTACGTGTATGCGCTTAGCCGCTTATATTTTTAATACAAAAACCGCTGTAGCGCCGCAGGATGACATGTGTCATTGCTTGGGGGCGCTTTGGCGTCTACGTTTTATAAGTAGCGTTTAAAGGCGTTTATTAATAAGCACACTAACGGAGGAGTTTGCTATGAGCGATACACAAGATCTTTTCCCGACTCGCTTGGAACGAAAGTTGGGAATGTTTAAGCGTATTGATCCCGTGGTATATGGCGATGAATCACAGCTTGCGAATGGCCCTTTGAGCAAGTCAGAAATTGATGAGTACGAGAAAAAGGGGTTTCTGTCATTTGAAGGCTTTTTTGACGCCGATGATATGCAGGCTTTTCTTCAAGAGCTGCGTGAGTATGAAGACGATGCTGATCTCAAGCTCTCAGAAGGCACTATCCTTGAGCCAGGACGTGAAGAGATACGCACCGTTTTCGGCATTCATGATGTTTCAAAACGTTTCCAGCGCTTGACTCAAGATCCCAAATTGTTAGCGATCGTCAAGCAACTGCTGGGCAGCGATGTATATATCCACCAGTCACGCATTAACTATAAGCCAGGCTTCAAAGGCAAAGGGTTTGAGTGGCACTCCGACTTTGAAACATGGCATAGCGAAGATGGCATGCCGCGTATGCGTGCGTTAAGTTGCTCCATCGTACTCACTGACAACGGTGAATTTAACGGTCCACTCATGCTAATCCCCGGTTCGCATCAGTACTTTGTTCCCTGTGTGGGACGAACGCCGGAAAATAACTATAAAGAGTCGCTAAAAAGCCAAGAGGTAGGCGTGCCCCCAGCCAGTAGTCTTCGCGAGATAATGCTAGAAAACGATATCGAGGCGCCTAAGGGGCCTGCCGGTTCGCTGGTGATCTTTGAATGCAATACCATGCACGGCTCGAATATCAATATGTCTTGCTGGCCGAGAAGTAATCTGTTCTTTGTTTACAACAGTGTTGAAAACACGCTGCACGACCCTTACTGCGGTAACCGGCCCAGGCCTGAGTTTCTGGCCAATCGTTCGGATTGGGAGCCGCTAAAACCGCTCAACGAGTAAAGCCCATGCGCATCGCCGTGTTTAGTGCTAAACCCTACGACCGCACTTTTCTTACACGCGCCAACTCGGGGCATCGCCACCACTTAAGCTTTTTTGAGGCGCGTTTAACTGAAGACACGGCGACCTTAGCCAACGGTTTTGACGCGGTTTGTGCCTTCGTGAATGACTGCCTTGATGCCGCCGTGTTAGAGCAACTGCATGATGGCGGCACAACATTGGTAGCGCTACGTTCAGCGGGCTTTAATCATGTCGATTTGGCTGCCGCTGAACGGTTAGGCATAGCGGTTGCGCGGGTACCCGCCTATTCACCCCATGCGGTTGCCGAGCATGCGGTGGCGCTCGTGCTAAGCCTGAACCGCATGACTTATCGCGCTTACAACCGTGTGCGGGAGGGCAATTTTGCCCTTGATGGCCTGCTAGGGTTCGACCTGCACGGTAAAACGGTAGGCATTATTGGCACGGGGCATATTGGGCTGATTTTTGCCGATATTATGCACGGCTTTGGTTGCCGGGTAGTGGCCAGCGACCCATTTCCCAGCCCGGCTGCGAAATCCTTTGTTGAGTACGTGCCGCTAGCTACGCTGTTTGCCAGCGCCGACATTATTTCTCTGCACTGTCCGTTAACGCCTGAGACTCACCATTTGATTGATGCTGACGCCATCGCGCAAATGAAGGAAGGCGTCATGCTGATCAATACCGGCCGCGGAAGGGTGGTCGATACCCAAGCTGTGATAGCAGGACTGAAAAGCGGCAAAATCGGCCGCTTAGGGTTGGATGTTTACGAAGAGGAAGAGCAGTTGTTCTTTGAAGACCTCTCCCAGGGTGTGATTGACGACGATCAGTTTATGCGCCTAACGACCTTCCATAATGTACTGATCACCGGTCATCAGGCTTTCTTCACTGCCGAGGCGCTGACCAATATCGCCGAGACCACGCTGGCGAACATCGATGCTTTTGAAAGTGGAAGTGGCACCATGCATCGGGTGTGTGCCAAATAACTCACCTCCACTCATGTAGGCGTTAGCGTTTCATCCAGGTGTTTAACTCATCCAAGAACGCTAGGCACTGGCTGAGTTGATCAATTTCAATAAACTCATCGGGCTTATGGGCCTGGCGAATAGAGCCGGGCCCAAGAATTACCGAGGGGATGTCGCCATCGATCTCGAAAACCCCACCTTCAGACCCATAAGAGACCTTGCCACCACGCTCAGGAAGAATGGGTTCGAGCTTCTTGAACATCTCGCTGTCGGTGGCATCGCCCATGGCGGGGTAGGCAAATAGCTCTTGCCACTCAATGGCGGAATCGGCTGATTGGCGCTGCATGTCGGGTAGTAGAGTGGCCTCAATATCGCTGATCAGTGTTTGGATATCCGTGGCAGCGGCATCCTGGTCGATGCTGCGTAGCTCAAAGATAAAGCTACAGGTGTCGGGGGTGACGTTGGTCGCTACACCGCCTTCTATCATGGTGGTCAGTGTGGTGGCGTGGGGAACGGTAAAGTCGTGGTCGAAAGGGCCCTCTTGCTCATATCGTCGTGATCGTTCGGCGATCATGGTGATGATACGCGAGGCATACTCCACCGCATTGACATGTTGAGGGGAGAACGACGAGTGGCCCCCTTCACCGCGCACCGTCACCCGCATAGCGATCTTGCCCTTCTGGCCGTTGATCAGCTTCATCTCGCTGGGCTCACCGATAATGGCCAGGGCTGGTGGTACCTTAAGCGCGGCCAAGAAACGTGCCATGGCGGGGGCACCCAGGCAGCCTACTTCCTCATCATGAGAGAAGCAGAAATAGAAAGGTCGCTGCAGTTCGCCGCTGGCAAACGCCGGCGCCGCCGCCATCACACAGGCGGCAAAGCCTTTCATATCGCAGGTGCCCCGACCAAACAAGCGACTGCCGCGCTGCTCCATTTTGTACGGGTCGCTCTGCCAGTTCTTAGGGTTGGCGGGTACGACGTCCGTATGGCCAGAGAGGACGATACCAGGCATGTCGGCGGGCCCCAGACGGGCGACCAAATTGGCCTTTTCGCCGCTCTCATCTGGTAGCACCGTTACTTCCGCGCCAAGACTGGAGAAGAACGTCTCCATGTGATGAATAAGCTCGAGGTTGGAGTAAGCACTGGTTGTGTCGTAAGCAATCAGGTCAGCGAGGTGTGATACCGCGGCTTCCAACTGCGGGTGAGCGTTAGGCGTGGCACTAACTTGCATAATGTTCATTCCTTGGCAATAAGGGAGTTGTTGGCTCAGGCTTTGGCCTTCTTAAGCTGTTGACGAATCGTCACGACCACCACAAACACCGCCAGCGAAGCGAAAAGCCAGGTGATCGGCGACGACACCAGGATGCTGGGATCCCCGCGCGAGAGCGCAAGGGCGCGCCGCAGGTTCTCTTCCAGCATCGGGCCAAGAATGAAGGCGATTAAAAAGGGCGCGGCGGGAATGGCGAACAGGAACATGAAAAAACCAAATATGCCCATCGCCAGCAGTACGATGACGTCATACAGGCTGTTGGAGATAGAAAAAATGCCGAAGACGCATAGCGCAAGCACGATAGGCGCCATTAGGCCGGGGGGAATTCGCGAGATATGCGAGAAAAAGTGCATCGTTGCTTTACCCGCACCAAACAGCAGAACAGAGGAGAACAGCATGCCAATAAACAGCATGTAAACCTCATGAAGGTTGTTCTCAAACAGCATCGGGCCTGGGGTCATACCGTGAATCATAAAGGCGCCCAGCATCACGCCGGTAATCACATCGCCCGGCACGCCCAGCGCTAATAGCGGGATCATGGTGGAGCCACAGCAACCATTATTGGCGGACTCGGATGCCGCGATTCCTTCCAGTTCGCCTTTACCAAAGTTCTCGCGATTCTTTGAGCTACGCTGTGCTTCGCCGTAGGAGGAGAACGCCGCTGCCGAGGGGCCAATGCCGGGAATGGCTCCCATCACGACACCAATCATGCTGCCTTTTAGCATTGCCTTTAAGGATCGACGCAGCTCGTCTCGCGTTACGCGGTTATCGCCCAACTGCATGGGCTTATGGCTTTGGTTGTGACGAAAGACAATAATTTTAAGCAGCTCAGGGATCGCAAACAGACCGATGAGCACGGGCGCAACGGCAAGACCGCTCTGCATATCCACGGTTAGATCAAAGCGAAACGAGCCGTACATATCTTCGCCCACGGTGGCGAGCAGTAGCCCTAAGCACGCCGACACAAGGCCAAGCAGCAGCGAACGCCCTGACACCCCAGCGACGGTGGTGAGTGCGAATATCATCAGCATAAAGTATTCGGGTGGCCCAATACGCAGTGCGAGAAGCGCCAGTGGCGCGGCGATAAAAATCAGCGAAAGGTTGGAAATAAAGTCCCCGGTACAGGACGAATAGAGCGCCATGTTGAGGGCTTTGCCTGCCTTGCCCTGTTGGGCCAGCGGGTAGCCGTCAAGGGTGGTACAGGCGGCCGACGCGGTGCCTGGCGTCTTGATCAATATTGCGGATACCGAGCCGCCGTAGGTTGAGCCTTTGTAGAGCGCAACAAGTAATAAAATACTCGGTATCGGCTGCATATAAAACGTAAAGGGCAGCGCCAGCGTAACCGCCATGGTGCCGGTCATGCCGGGAATGGCGCCGATAATCACGCCACCCCAAATACCGGCGGCCATGATCAAAAAATTCTCAATAGTGGCCACCGCCTGGAAGGCAACCAGCAGGTCGTTGAGCATAGTGGTAAGTCCTATACGCGGTTGGTTAAATACCGATCGCCTTGAAAAGGCTGCCGACAGGGAAACGCGTATTGAGTGCGCTGGAGAAAAACAGGTAGAGAACCAGTGGGAGTGCGACAGCAACGATGGTCGCCACCACTTTATGGCGCCAATAACCGGTCAGTATCAGCATCGCCATCAACAACAGGATGCTCGATAGCAGAAAGCCGAGCAGCATCACGGAGCCGATAAACAGCGCAAAGGCCAGCACCGTCCAACCGAAGCGAGTGAGTAGTGTGGCAAGCGGCGTATCGCCACGTATTGAGCGGGCGTCTTCAGGGTCGGCGATGGCTTCGGTTTTACGTGAACAAGACAGCCCTACGAGCAGTATGCCCAATGCCATGCCGAGCATGGAAACCGTGCGTGGCCACATATCAGGCGGTGGCGCAAACCCGGGAATAAAGCGCGGGCGGGGCACATAGGCGGGTATCAGTAAAAACAGAACGATACCGAACAGCACCGTGATAACTAAACCGCGTGTTATACCCATGTCCCCTCCAGTGATGAAATGATGTAGGTAGTGACAACAACGTGGTGCTTAACGCTGACTCACTCCAGATAGCCAAACTGTTCTGCTAAGGTGCGATAAAACTCGTACTGCTCTTTTGCGTAGGTCTCCATATCGACACTACCGATGGTGGAAATTGAGCCACGATCATCAGCACGGCTGAGCCATGTCTCATCCTCAGCCACCTGCTCCATCACGTCAGCCCAAGTGTTAACCACTTCTTCAGGTAGATCTGGCGGGCCATACAGCGCGCTCCAACCAATCACTTGCCCAGCTAGCTCATAACCCAACTCTTCAGCAGTCGGCACGTCTGGGAGTGCTTCCATGCGCTCTGGTGAGAACACCATTAACGGGCGCATATCACCGCTCTCAATATGCGGCATTAGCGAAGCAGCAGCGATGGCGAGAAAATCAACATGCCCGCCCAGTAGCGCCGTTGCGAGCTCACCGCCCCCACGGTAGGGAATCAAGGTTGCCGCTGTCAGCGGATCCATTTCTGCGTCAGCCAGTAGTGACTGCACGGTAAAGCCATCGATGGCGGTGGCGCCGGAGGCGGCATAGCTCATCGCGCCCGGGTCGTTTTCAATGCCCTCCAGCAAATCCTCAACGCTTTCATAGGGTGAGTCGTCGGCCACGGCAAGAATCATCGGTGTGGCTTCCAATGGGCTAATAAAGGTGTACTCGTCCCAGTCAACGCTGCTGTTTTCGTTGACCGCTGGTGAGAGCGCCATACCGACGCGGGCTAATAGCAAGGTGTAACCATCGGGGTCAGCCTGTACGACATCACGAGCGCCGGTCATCCCCCCTGCGCCGGCTTGATTAACGACCGTGACAGGCTGACCTAGATATTCACGAGCAGACTCCGCTAGCGCCCGACCGGCCAGATCGGAAGCGCCGCCAGGGCCATAAGGAACTACCAGCGTGACGGGTTCGGAGGGGTAGCTCTGAGCATAGGCGGTGGAGGCAGCGAGAAGCGTTGCTGCCGCTAAGCTAAAGGTGAGTTTCATACTTGTCTCCGCAGTGGTTGTTGCATAGCTGTTATTGAATGGCTGCTACTTAATGGCTGCTACTTAATGGCTGTTATTGAAGGTCTGAGTAACGAGCATTAATTGAATCCAGCGCTTTAAACATAGACAGGTATGAAAAATGTTGCAACAATTCAATTTAGTATTCGTTTTTGTTCTAGTGGTGAGCCAAAGTTGCAAGCCTATCGTTTATGAAGACTGTTTTTATCTGCTGACTATTTAGCTAAAAGTTACTAAAAAGAGCTTAAGGTAATGAAAATAAAAGAAATTGAAGCTTTTGATGCCTTTATGAAACACGGCACTACAAAAGCGGCCGCAGAAACGTTAGGAATCAGTCAGTCAATGGTAAGCCGATTACTAATCGGGTTAGAGGATGAGCTAGGTTTTGCATTATTCAAACGTACCCGTAATCAGCTTTCCCCGACGTCAGAAGCCTTTTTATATCACGCGTCCGTATTGCGGCTGATGGCGAGTATTCGAGACACTCAAAAAGACGCGGATGCAATTTCTAATAACCAATTGGGCAGTGTCGTGGTAGCTGCACAACCCATTTTTTGCGATACCTTTTTGCTCGATGTGATTAAGCGCTTTAAACAAAATCACCCTCATGTAGGCGTTCGAGTCATCGATGCGGGGTTGCAAGAGTTGCTTAAAATGATCGACAACAATACCTGTGATGTGGCGCTGGGGATCACGCTTGAAGCCGACACTTATGGGGCCACCGCCAGTAGTCTTGCGCGTTGTTCTGCGCGCTGCATCATGCATCGTACGCATCCGCTCGCGAAGCAAGACGTTGTATCGATTTCTAGCTTACAAAACCAGACGTTCGTGGAGCTGATGGCGGATAGTCCTTTGCGTGCCCGCGTGGACTACATTATGCAGACAGTGGATATAAAGAGGCATATTGCCGCTGAAATGCGCCATATGCGTGGGGTGTGCGCATTAGTAGATCGCGGAGTTGGGGTCGCAGTCATTGATCCCATCGCAGAGCTACTGCTGCAGGGAACAGCGGTTGTATCAAAGCCCATGGAGCCAACGATTGAGTGGGAAATGGCCTTACTTAAATCTAAACACAAGCCGTTAAGTAATGTGGCTGAATCCTTCTGCGAAGAGATATACGCTGAAATTGATAGCTTGCATCAAATGGGAATACTAACTTCACTAAAATAAAACAGCGCGACGAACATATGACTTAACAGGAGACCGCCCCATGCAGCTCTATTTAAACACCTCTTCTCCCTATGCACGCGTTGTGCGTGTTTGCCTCTATGAAAAGCAACTGATCGAGCGCACTGAGCTTTGCTGGTGCGACCCTTGGGCGGCGGATAGCGAGCTTGTACAGATTACACCACTGAGCCGTATTCCAACGCTGGTAACCGATGCGGGTGACGTCATCACCGAGTCGCTGTTGATTGCTCATTATCTGGATGCAGTGGGTGAAGGGCCGTCTCTGATACCCAGTACAATACTAGCTGAAACTCTGGCGCTGGCAGGTCTGGGGCAGGGCTTGATGGACGCTGCCTTTAACGTGGTGATCGGCCGTAAGCATGGTGGTAATGAAGTGGATACGACGCTGTTGGGGCAGCGCCGTTTAAAAGCGATCGAACGCACGTTGATAACGCTTAATGCCCATCCCAGCGTGCTGGCAGGCAGTGCCCAGCGCACCCTGGGGGCGATTACCGTTGCCGTGGCGCTGGCGTATATCAGCTTTCGCCTACCGGCCTTTGATTGGCAAAACCGCTACCCGACGCTACATGCCTGGCAGGCGAAGGTGGTGGAGGGCGAGAGCTTCGCGCTAACTGAATTTGAGTAGGAACCCACTATTTCAGATAGCGCGTAAAGACTAGGCCATCGCGAGGTGGAGACAGCCCGTAGATTCACCCCTCCCGGCGATAGATCAAATCCCAAACCCCGTGCCCCAGTTTCTCGCCGCGGGCTTCAAACTTGGTCAATGGGCGGAACGCCGGGCGCGGTACATAGGGGGCGGTTTCCGCACTGGCGGTATTGGTATAACCGGGCGCTGCTTCCATGACTTCTGCCATCCACTCCGCGTAGGCTTCCCAGTCGGTGGCCATATGGAAGGTGCCGCCGGGCATCAGGCGCGTACGGATCAGCTCAACAAAGGCAGGCTGCACGATGCGCCGTTTGTGGTGCTTCTTCTTCGGCCAGGGGTCGGGGAAGAACAGCTGCAGCGTGGTCAGCGAGCCTTCGGGCAGGCACTGTTCGAGCACTGCCAGGGCATCCTCGCGGTAAACGCGCAGGTTGGTGAGGCCACGCTTATCGACTTCGTCGAGCAACTTGCCAACGCCAGGGGCGTGGACTTCAATGCCGATAAAGTCGGTGTCTGGGTGAGTCTCGGCCTGTTCTATCAGCGAGTTGCCCATGCCAAAGCCGATTTCCACTACCCGCGGCGCCTGACGGCCAAATAGGGCGTCCAGGTCTTGGCGACCGTCGGCGATGGTCAGGCCAAACCGCGGCCAAATCTCCTCTAAGCCACGGTTTTGTGCCTGGGTCATACGACCCGCGCGGATTACGTAGCTTTTAATGCCGCGGCGATGTAGCGGTGCCTCTGAGCTTTCCGGGCGAGTGGTGGTCTCAGCCGTGTTTTCGGGGGCGTCGTTGCTTTCGTTAGCGGCGCTTTTGGGTTCAGTCATGGGGTCTCGAATCAATTAACCGTTAATACGGCCAGCAAAAGGTGAAGAGGGGTCGGCGGATTGGCGGCGCGGCATACGGCCGGCTAAAAACGCATCGCGCCCGGCTTCCACGGCCAGCTTCATGGCGTTGGCCATGCGCAGCGGGTCGCGGGCGTGAGCAATGGCGGTATTGAGCAGTACGCCGTCGCAGCCGAGCTCCATGGCCATGGCCGCATCTGATGCCGTGCCAATGCCCGCATCCACCAGCACCGGTACGCTGCTCTGCTCAACAATCAAGCGCACGTTGTGCGGGTTCTGAATGCCGTGACCCGAGCCAATCAACGAGCCTAGCGGCATGATGGCGCAGCAGCCCATGGCTTCTAATTCGCGTGCCACAATAGGATCATCGCTGGTGTACACCATGACGTCAAAGCCATCGGCAAGCAGCGTTTCGGCGGCTTTTAGCGTCTCGACCACGTTGGGATAGAGCGTGTGGTCGTCGCCCAGGACTTCCAGCTTGACCAGGTTGTGACCGTCGAGCAGCTCGCGGGCCAAACGGCAGGTGCGCACCGCATCTTTAGCGTTGTAGCAGCCGGCGGTATTGGGCAGCAGGGTGTATCGTTCGGGGGAAATAACGTCTAACAGGTTGGGCGCATCGGCGTCCTGGCCTAAATTAGTACGGCGTACCGCAAAGGTCACGATTTCAGCGCCGCTTTGGGCAATGGCGGCGCCGGTTTCGGTGAAGTCTTTGTACTTGCCTGTTCCAACCAGCAGGCGCGAGTGAAAATCGCGTCCGGCGATGGTTAGCGGGGTATCGGCTAGCGCTACATGCGTTTGTTGGGTCATAGTGTTTCCTTTAGCCGCCGCCAATCGCGTGAACCACTTCCACTTGGTCACCATCGACCAGGCGGGTGTCGGCGTGTTGGCTGCGGGGGACGATCTCTTCGTTAATTTCGACGGCGATACGACGACCGCTAAGGCCCAGCTGTTCAACTAAGTCGGCGGCGGTGAGGCCGGTGGACAGCGTATGGGGTTCGCCGTTTAGACGTATCTGGATAGACATAGATAGGCGTGTCTCATTCGTCGTGGCAGTTCGTTCTCTAGGGTATTCTCTATTGTAGCGGTTTCGCGCCGTGCAAGGTAAGCCGTAGGTGCAATCAGCGCGATGGATGCCAACCACAATAGGTGTAGGAGAGTAGCGTGCAACGAACAGACAAAGTGTGGTGGTGTATCGCGGCGCTATCGGGCGCGATGATGGTAATGCTAGGTGCCTATGCCGCCCATGGCTTGGCGGCGCGCACCACAGAAACGATGGTGAGCGCTGTTGAAACCGGCGTGCGCTATCAGGCCTGGCATACGCTAGCCATCATGATCGTGCTGGTATGGCGCCAAGTGCAGCCGCTTGCCGGACAGCGTTGGGTGCTGGCGCTGTGGGCGCTAGGCATGTCGTGTTTTTCAGGCTCGCTCTACTTGATGGTACTGGCAGGACTGAATCTTGGCATTATTACGCCTGTCGGCGGGCTGTTGTTGATGGCCGGTTGGCTGGCGCTTGGTGGAGTAGCTCTATTAGCGCCGCGCCGTCATCGCTCACCTTGACCTTGGGGCAACACACAGGTTGTAAGCTTTATGCTTCTGACGTTTTTATGGCTGAGTGTCGCTTCGTGTTACTCATTATCTTTTCGCCGTTTCCATCAAGGAGGTTATTTATGAACCGCTTAACTACCTCGCTAGTCCTGTCTGGTGCACTGGTTCTGGGGGCGGCTTCTGCCCATGCGGCACTGCCTGACGAGGCTACGCTGTATAAAAACCCCCAGTGTGGCTGCTGTGATGAATATGCGCGCCATCTTGAAGCGCTTGGCGTAGAAGTAACGATCATTGATGACGTAGAGCTGGGTGATATCAAGCAGCAGGCGGGCGTCCCCTATGGTTTAGGGTCGTGCCATACCATCGAGATGGGCGCGTATTGGATTGAAGGCCACGTGCCGTTGGAAGCGGTTGCCAAACTGTTTGAAGAGCAACCTGACGTCGATGGCATTGGCCTGGCGGGCATGCCCATTGGCACGCCGGGTATGCCAGGGCCTCAGGATGAACCCTATAACGTCTATGCCTTTAGCGACCAGCAAGATGAGCCATTCATGACGCTGGCGCCGTAATGCTGTGCGCCTCAGGCTCGTTACCTGGTAGGCGCTTTTTGCGAAGGTTGCGGGTGAGTGCCACAACCGCCATTCCCATAGTTAGCATACGGCATCCACTGCCTGTTTTTGCGTGGACATAAAACGCATAGCCTAGCGTAGCAACAGCGTGTACAGAGGATGCCATAGATTTTTTCAGAACCTTTTTATGCTCAATAGCCGGGTTGTTCACCTCAATCATGACTATGCTGAAGTCGTTACGACATCCATAAAACGACAGCAATGAGCAGGGAAGGCGCATAGTTATGAACCCACCTAATAGCGCTGAAAGGCATCGCGAAACCGCACAGAATGGCACGGAGCGCTCGAACGTCTCTTTAGTGGTCAATGGAGCAAAGCACCAGCTCGAACTGGATAACCGAACGACGCTGCTAGATGCCTTACGTGAACATTTAAAACTCACTGGCACCAAAAAGGGCTGCGACCACGGACAGTGCGGCGCCTGCACGGTGTTGGTGAATGGCGAACGGATTAACGCCTGCCTGACGCTGGCGGTGATGCATGAAGGTGATGACGTGGCGACCATCGAAGGATTGGGAGAGCCCGACCATCTTGATCCCATGCAGCAAGCGTTTCTCGATCATGATGCCTTCCAGTGCGGCTACTGCACGCCGGGGCAGATTTGTTCGGCAAAGGCAGTACTCGAGGAGATTCGAGCGAACCTGCCCAGCCATGTAACGAGGGATCTGACCGCACCGATTGAGGTGACCGACGTCGAGATTCGCGAGCGGATGTCGGGCAACCTCTGCCGCTGCGGCGCTTACGCCAATATTCTAAAAGCCATTAATCAGGTGGCGGAGGAGCACGCATGAGAGCCTTCTCCTATGAACGCGTATCTGATCCTGCTCAGGCGGCTGCCCGTGCCGCTGAAGTGCCTGGCGCCAAATTTATCGCCGGTGGCACCAACCTGCTTGATTTAATGAAGCACGAGATTGAAACCCCGCTGCACCTGATTGATGTAACGGGTACTGGGCTCAATGCTATTACGCCTACCCCAAGCGGAGGTCTGCGTGTGGGGGCTTTGGTGAGTAACAGCGCGCTAGCCGCCGACCCACGAATTCGTCGCGATTATGCGGTGCTCAGCCGGGCACTCGTCTCAGGCGCATCGGGCCAGCTTCGCAATAAAGCCACTACCGGCGGTAATCTGCTCCAGCGCACCCGCTGCCCGTATTTTTACGATACAGGGATGCCCTGCAACAAGCGCTCGCCTGGGGCTGGCTGTGCGGCACTCGACAAAGGCGCCAGCTCGCGTGGGCTAGGCGTTATTGGCACGTCAGAGGCGTGTATTGCCACTCACCCCTCGGACATGGCCGTTGCGCTTAGGGTATTAGATGCCGAAGTGGAAACCATCACGCCTAGTGGGGAGACGCGGCGTAAGCCACTGGATGCGTTTTACCAGCTGCCTGGAGACACTCCCGAGGTAGAAAACACCCTGGAGGCGGGCGAGATGATTACCGCCGTTGAGCTGCCCGCGCCTGTTGAAGGCCGCCACGCCTATTTTAAGGTGCGTGACCGAGCCTCTTACGCATTCGCGCTGGTCTCCGTTGCGCTTATCCAAACGCTGGATGGCAAAGGCCGTGTCGCGCTTGGCGGCGTGGCCCCGAAGCCTTGGCGCCGTGACGAAGCCGATGCAGCGCTGCCGCAGGGAGCTTCAGCGGTCATGAGCCGATTACTGGACGGCGCCCGCCCGACCCAAGACAACGCTTATAAGCTTACCCTAGCAGAGCGAACGCTTGCCACGCTGCTGGCTCAGGAGTGACCCATGGACTTTAATCAATCAGCGGAAGATAACCTGTTCGATCGCGCCCGTATTATTGGCAAACCCCATGCGCGAATCGACGGCACGCTTAAGGTGATGGGGTGTGCGCCCTATGCTTACGAGCGTCATGACGTTGTGGCAAACCAACTGGTGGGTTATCCCCTGTGCGCGACCATTGCCAAGGGTCGAATTACCCATATGGATGCGTCTGCTGCCCGTGTTGCACCAGGCGTTGTGTCAGTAGTAACGACGCTGGAGATTGAGCCCCTTGATCGCTCGGAAAACAACGTTGCCCGGCTGTTCGGTGGCGATAAGATTGCCCACTACCATCAGGCCATCGCGGTAGTGGTGGCGGATACCCTGGAGCAGGCGCGCAGCGCCGCGGCGTTGATCGATGTCAGCTATCAACAAGAGAAGGGAATCTTTGATCTTGAGGAGGTCTGGAAACAGCCAGATAGCACCGGTGAACCGTTGGCAGATGTGGGTGACGTTGACGCGGCGTTTCAAACCGCGGCCTTCACGCTAGATGAAGTTTATCGCACCGCTTCCCAAAGCCACGCCATGATGGAGCCCCACGCAACGATCGTGGACTGGTCGGATGGCGGCCAGATGACGGTGTGGACGTCAAACCAGATGATCGAAATGAATAAACAGGCGTTGGCGACCTCCTTCAATATCGACCCCGACACGATTCGCGTCGAAAGCCCCTACATCGGCGGTGGCTTTGGCGGAAAACTGTGGCTACGCGCTGACGCGGTACTCGCCGCCCTCGGCTCGCGGGCCTCGGGTCGGCCGGTCAAGCTGGCTTTACCTCGCCCGCTGGTGTTTAACAATGCCACACACCGCTCCGGCACCATTCAGCGCCTGCGCATTGCGGCCGATGCCCAGGGCAAGATAACTGCCTTCGACCATTCGGCAGTTTCGCATACCCTGCCCGGTGGCAGTGGCGAGAACCCGGTCAATCAAACCCGCACGTTTTATGCCGGTGCGAGTCGCCGAGTCGCTCATCAGCCTGTTGAGATGGATTTACCCGAATCGGCGGATATGCGCGCTCCTGGAGAAGCCTCAGGGCTTGCCGTGCTGGAAATTGCCATGGATGAAATGGCGCAGAAGCTGGGGATGGATCCCGTCGAGTTCAGGATATTCAACGACACCCAAGTCGATCCGGAAGATCCCTCAAAGCCCTTTAGCGACCGCCATTATGTCGAATGTTTACGCCAAGGTGCAGCAGCCTTTGGCTGGGAGGCGCGCAACCGCACGCCAGGGGAAAAACGCGAAGGAGAGTGGTTGATCGGCCACGGTATGGCAGGGGCCTATCGCAGAGCGCCCACGCTGGATTCCGGGGCACGCGTACGTTTGCAGGGCGGGCGACTGATCGTTGAGACCGATATGACCGATATCGGCACCGGCTCCTACACCATTCTTGCTCAGACGGCTGCCGAGACGATGGGGATGGCCATGGAGGACGTTGAGATTCGGCTAGGCAACAGTGCCTATCCCACTTCTTCGGGGTCGGGCGGGCAGTTTGGCGCAACTAGTTCTACCGCTGGCGTGTACGCCGCCTGTTTGGCGCTTCAAGAGCAGATCGCCAAGCGTTTGGGCGTTGAAACGCCGCGTTTTGAGAACAGCCGCGTACTAGCCGGGGATACTGATTTGGCGCTTGCCGACGTGGCAGATGGTGAGGAGCTTGTCGCCGAAGATACGATCCACTTTGGCGACTTTAAAGACGACATGCAGATTGGCACCTTTGGGGCGCATTTCATCGAGGTGGGCGTGCATGCCTATACCGGCGAAACGCGTGTTCGGCGTATGCTCGCGGTGTGTGATGCGGGCCGCATCCTAAATCCGATCACCGCCCGTAGCCAAGTGCTCGGCGGTATGACGATGGGCGTGGGTGCTGCGTTGTCGGAGGGGCTAACCGTTGACCTTGAGCGCGGTTTCTTTGTTAATCACGACCTTGCCAGTTACGAGGTTGCGGTTCATGCCGATATCCCCGAGCAGGAGGTTATTTTTCTGGATACCACGGATGCGGCTTCATCGCCCCTGAAATCCAAGGGAGTCGGTGAGCTGGGCATCTGCGGCGTTGCGGCGGCTATCGCCAACGCGGTTTATAACGCCACCGGCGTTCGGGTGCGTGAATACCCCATAACCCTTGATCGAATGATCGACCAACTCCCTGATACTGCACCTTGATAGCCTGACGCGGGGTGGCTCAGGCTGAAACGTCATCAGGTTTTTGAGGCAATGCATAGCTGGCGGTGACATGCACCACGGGTCGCGTTTCGTCGCTGGCTGAGAATAGCTGTACTTCGCCCACCGCTAAGCGACGGCCGAGTTTGATCAGCTTGGCGTGGGCGATAATGTCATGATCACCGGACGCTGCGCGGAGGAAGTGGCAGTTTAAGTCGCTGGTCACCGCCATGGGTTCGGGGCCGATCTGTGCCAAGATCGCCACGTACATAGCCACATCCGCAAAGCCCATCATGGTGGGCCCGGAAACCCGCGGGCCGGGGCGTAGGTGCTCGTTGCCTATCTTCAAGCGCAGGGTGGCCGTCATGTCACCCACGCTCTCTATCTTGCCCATCCGCTGGGGAAACACTTCATCTAGAAAGTGTTCGATTTGCTCGGCAGTCATTACGGTCATTATTGTTTTCCTTTATAAAAAAAGCCCCGAGGTATGAGCCTCGAGGCTGATTACACCGTAAAACGATCTTACTTCGCTTTATGCACCTGACGCCACTCGTGGAGTAGCGGTTCAGTGTAGCCGGAAGGCTGCACGCGGCCTTTGAAGATCAGATCGGAGGCGGCTTTGAAAGCAGTGGAGCCTTCAAAATCGGCGCTCATGGCGGTGTAGGTGGGGTCGCCAGCGTTCTGCTCATCGACTACTTTGGCCATGCGCTTGAGGGTCTCTTCCACCCGCGGTGCATCGACAATGCCGTGTAGCAGCCAGTTGGCAATGTGCTGGCTGGAGATACGCAGCGTGGCGCGATCTTCCATCAGGCCCACGTTGTGGATGTCCGGCACTTTTGAACAGCCCACGCCGTGCTCTACCCAGCGCACTACGTAGCCGAGAATACCCTGGCAGTTGTTATCCAACTCCTGCTGCTTCTCTTCATCCGACCAGTTGGCGTTTTCCGCTACCGGCACGGTGAGTAGGTCGTCCAGATAGTCGGGCTCGCCCAACGCTTCCAGCTCGCGTTGAACGTCTGTGACGTTGACCTGATGGTAGTGCAGGGCGTGCAGCGCAGCAGCGGTAGGGGATGGCACCCAAGCGGTGTTGGCACCGGCTTTTGGGTGACCGATTTTCTGCTCCAGCATGTTGTGCATCAGATCTGGCATGGCCCACATGCCCTTACCGATTTGCGCACGACCACGCAGACCGCAAGCAAGACCCACTTGTACGTTGCTCTTCTCGTAGGCCTGAATCCAAGCGGCGCTCTTCATGTCGCCCTTACGCACCATGGGGCCCGCTTCCATGGCGGTATGCATTTCGTCGCCGGTGCGGTCGAGGAAGCCGGTGTTGATAAACGCCACCCGTGAAGCCGCTTCAGCGATACACGCTTTTAGGTTGACGGTGGTGCGGCGCTCTTCATCCATGATACCCATTTTCAGGGTGTCACGGTTCATGCCCAAAATGTCTTCAACGCGGCTAAACAGCTCGTTGGCGAAGGCAACTTCTGTAGGGCCGTGCATCTTCGGCTTAACGATGTAAACCGAACCGGTGCGTGAGTTGCGCGGCTGGTCGGCGTCTTTCTTCAGATCATGCAGCGCGAGCAGTGAAGTGACCACCGCATCAAGGATACCTTCCGGTAGCTCGTTGCCTTTCTCATCCAAAATCGCCGGTGTGGTCATTAGGTGACCCACATTACGCACGAACATCAGCGAACGGCCGGGTAGGGTTACGCTGCTGCCATCGGTGGTTTGCCAGGTGCGGTCGGCGTTAAGCTTGCGGGTAAACGTCTTACCGTTTTTTTCGATCGTCTCTTCCAGATCGCCCTTCATCAGGCCCAGCCAGTTGCTGTAAACGCCCACTTTATCTTCTGAATCCACAGCCGCTACGGAGTCTTCACAATCCATGATGGCGGTCAGCGCGGCTTCCACCACGACATCTTTAACGCCTGCCGGGTCGGTTTTGCCGATGGAGTCGTTGGGATCGATCTGGATTTCCAGGTGCAGGCCGTTGTTACCCAACAGAATCGCGTCGGGCTTGGCCGCTTCGCCAGTAAAGCCGATCAGCTTGCCAGAATCTTTCAGGCCGGTTTCACGACCACCTTCCAAGGTCACCACCAGATGCTCATCACGAATGGCGTAGTTCACCGCATCACGGTGCGAACCAGTCGCCAGCGGTGCCGCGCGGTCAAGCACGCCGCGGGCATAGGCAATCACTTTGGCGCCACGTTTCGGGTTGAAGCTGGTGCCTTTCTCTGCGCCATCCTCTTCGGAAATCGCATCGGTGCCGTACAGGGCGTCGTAAAGGCTGCCCCAGCGCGCGTTAGCCGCATTCAGCGCATAGCGTGCGTTGCTCACCGGTACAACCAGCTGCGGGCCTGCCTGAACGGCTACTTCACGGTCAACGTTGGCAGTGGTCGCTTTGACGTTAGCCGGTGCTTCAGCCAAGTAGCCAACCTCTTTCAGGAAGCGGCGGTATCCCGGCATATCGGTGACCGGGCCGGGGTTTTCCCGGTGCCACACGTCAAGTTTTTCTTGCAGCGTGTCGCGCTCTTCCAGCAATTGACGATTTTTAGGGGTCAAATCATGAAACAGAGCATCCACACCGGCCCAAAAGGCGTTTTCATCAACACCTGTTCCCGGTAGCGCCTGCTCATTTATAAAACGGTCTAAATCGGCTGCCACTTGTAAACGGTGGCGCGTGATACGCTCGCTCATGGGGTTTCTCCTGTGAGGATGCCCGTGGGGAATGTGTTGGCCACGGTCAGAGTAAAATGTATTTATGGAAAATAATTCCACACCTGCTCGGGCATGTAAACAGCGTAGACCCTAATGCGGTAAAATGCTCGACCAAATGACTAGGTATTAGGTTTTGGGAATGCGGCTCGACAGCCGCGTCTAGGCCAACGGAACATGGCGTTATGGAGAAACAACGATGCGTGATTTCCAACATCTGGAAGGCTTGTTTCGCCACGCCTCGGGCGATACCGCTCTTAGCCGCCTGTTGCCAGGGGAAGTATTGGCAGACGCCATGCAAGGCTATTTCCACCACTATGGCTTAGAAGCACTGCTGTTAGATACCAGTGAAGTGCATGCAGGCTTTATCGATACAGGGCGCTTTGCGCTGTGGTGCCAAGTGTGGAGCCCCCCGCAGCCGGTGGGCACTGCCTTTGTGGTACATGGCTATTTCGATCATATGGGGCTATATCGCCATTTGCTTGAACGCCTGCTGGCTAAGGGGTGGCGAGTGGTGCTGTGGGATCTTCCCGGCCACGGCCTTTCCAGCGGTGCGCGGGCGGCAATAGAAGATTTCGATGATTATCAGCACTGCCTGGCCCATTTGCAGATGACCCTAAAGAGCCAAGCCATGGCGCCTGAGCCGTGGTTAGGCGTGGGCCAGAGTACCGGTGGGGCGATTCTGGCTACCGATGCACTCACCCGCCGTGAGGCGTCCGGCTGGTCGGGTTTGGTGCTGCTGGCGCCCCTGGTGCGGCCTTGGGGATGGAGCCAAACCAGCTGGCTGCACTTGATTGCCAGCCCGTTCGTAAAAGAGTTGCCGCGTAAATATCGCCCCAACTCTACCGACGAGCAGTTCACCGAGTTTCTACGTGAGGGTGACCCGCTGCAGCCTGAGCGCTTGAGCGTTGCCTGGGTGAGCGCTATGCGCCGCTGGATGCCTCGCCTACTGGCCCAGGAGCCCAACCCACTGCCTACCCTGATACTCCAGGGCGAGCAGGATTTGACCGTCGATTGGGAGTGGAATTTAGCGATTCTGGCGAAGAAGTTTCCTAATGCCGAAATTCATCGTCACCCGGAAGCTCGCCACCACTTGGTAAACGAGGCAGATCCCATCCGTGAAGTGCTGTTTGAAGCGTTGGATAACTTTGTAGATGGGTTTGTTGAAAGTGCTAGCCAATAGATTTTGTAAAACACATTGGCGAGATTACTCCCTATACGTCACGAGCACTGAATAAACCCCGCTACGGGGTTATTCAGTGCTTTTACCTTTCTATGTTCATACCTACTTTCATTACTGGGCGTTCAGGAAGTCCTCTACATCGAGCAGTATCAGTTCATTATCATCGGCGCGATCCTGCTGGCGGCCAATCGAGAACGGGTAGTTATTGTCGTTGGCAACCACGATGGTGCTCTCATCGACACGATCCACGTTCTCAATGGTCACAAAGGGAAAGTTAAAGGTGCCGTTGATCGTGCCCCGCGGTGCAAGGCCCTCTGGATCCTGGATGTCCATCAAGTCGATATAGGCGATTTTCTCAAGTACACCCTGCTCGTCCGTACGTTCGAGGTCGATGAGATAGATGCGTTTGAACTCGGCGGGATTCTCTGCCCACTCTTCTCGCGGGTCGCCCTGGCGGCTATCACGCTCAATGATTAGGCCGCGGGTACCGCCAATAAGATTGAAATCGCCAATCGCATGATCCGCTGACTCCAAGGGGTAGTAGCGGGTTGCGTCGCCCCATTCGCCGGTTTCAGTATGGAGCTCGAACATTCTTAACACAGGGACGTCATCAATGGTTTCCGGGGCGTTGGCGTTGCTGTCCCAGACTGGCTTTTCCAATAAGGGATAAAGGGTTGTTTGGTCTTCGGAGAGCGCCATGCCTTCATAGCCGCCGGAGCGAAACACCACCACATCATCAGCGAGAGGCGCGCCAGGGTTCGGGGTGAGGGCAAAGGCATTGTCGGGTGAGCGCATTAGTGTGCCGCCTGGGTCTGTGGCCAGCACCTGCAACACCTCACCTTCGTTATCGACCTGGATAATCCAGGGGCCGAACTCATCGCCAATCCAGTAGCTATCGCCCACCGGCTGTATCGATTCGAGGTCGAAATCGGCACCGGTTAAGAATCGGCCAGGGGTGGCTTCATTCATAATCGGGAAGGGCACCTTGCGGTTTGGATCCGAGAGTTGAACGGTCTCCTCAACGATGACACGCCCAGTGTCCCAGTCAGTCTTTATGATGTTAAACATCAGAATGACGTCGGAGGAGTTCGCCTTGGAGCCAAAGCCGTTATCGGTCAACACCAGGAAACGGTTATCGCCAAGTGAGCGAATACCAGAAAACCCCTGAAGAGGCTGGCTGGGGAAGGGTAGCGCTAGGCCGGTCTCTTGCATGTTCGTATACAGCTGCTCAACGCGGCCCTCTTGGCCAGTAAAACGGCCTGAGACGTTGTAGTGCTCAGCGGCACCGGCAGGGGCCGTCACAAAGGTGCTGCCGGGCAGTTGGGCATGGCCGGACAGTGTGGCGGGGAAGCTCTGCTGGGCGTGTGCCGTACTGGTAAACGCAAAGGCGAGTAGAGCAGTCGCTAGTAACGGCTTTGTCATCACTATTTCACCATTTGGGAAGAGAAATTAGAGCAGGTGCAGCGTTTGCTAATTTTCATCCGTAATAGTGATAGTTGAATGACAAAGTGCAGACGTTTTAATGGCAGCAGGGTTTCACATCGAGTCTGGCCCTGAGTCGTAAAATACGCCTTGCTCAACAGGCGTAAATATTAATAAATGGTGTGGCTTTCAAATATATTATTCAAAGAGGAAATGACAATGGGATCATCGGTCAAAAAGGTACTGGTATTTGCGGGCAGTGCCCGAGAAGCGTCACTGAATAAGCAGCTAGCCAAGCTGGCCGCCAAGCGTATTGAGGCGCTTGGCGGGGAAGCCACTTTTATCGATTTAAAGGATTACCCCTGCCCACTGTTTGATGAAGATATCGAAGCCCAGGGCATGCCGGAGAATGTGCTGAAGCTGCGTGAGATTCTTGCGGATCACCAAGCAGTGATGATCGCCTCGCCGGAGTACAACGGTTTTATCACCCCGCTGCTGAAAAACACTCTGGACTGGCTGTCACGACCCTACCAGGATACGCCGGGGCTCGGGTTGTTTGCCGGTAAGTGGGCAGCGCTGGTGGCGGCTTCCCCCGGTGGGCTAGGTGGCATCCGTGCGCTACCGCTGGGCCAGCAACTGTTAGCCAATCTGGGGCTGGTTGTGCTGCCACAGCCATTATCGCTGGCAAAAGCGGGCAGCGCCTTCAACGATAGTGGCGCGTTACACGATGAAACCACGGGGCAGAAGCTGGATGCGTTGTGCCAACGCCTAGTGGACTCACTCGCCGCCACTCGCTAACCGTCCAGTGGGTTGCGGGGGCTTACGCCCCCTTTAGCATCCGATCCAGCTGGCGGTAACCAATGGCCTCAATTAGATGCGGCTGGGTGGGCTTGGGTTCGCCCTGAAGGTCGGCCAGGGTCAGGGCTACGCGCAGTACGCGGTGATAGGCGCGGGCGGAGAGCTTGAGCTTTTCGAGCACGCCCGCAAGCCAAGCGCGCTCTTCATCGTTAAGCGCACAGGCGGCCTCCAGGGCTTTGCCGCTTAGCTGGCTATTCAGCGCGCCGCGGGCCATTTGGCGTTCTCGGG
The DNA here is from genome assembly GCF_002211105.1 of Halomonas campaniensis. Taxonomy (GTDB): domain Bacteria; phylum Pseudomonadota; class Gammaproteobacteria; order Pseudomonadales; family Halomonadaceae; genus Vreelandella; species Vreelandella campaniensis_A. The sequence continues at coordinate 121,884 of NZ_JPUA01000028.1, forward strand.
CGGCCATCACCCGCTCACGCACGGCTTCTGAAGACTCGCCTTGGGTTTGTGCGGTGAGCTGATCTGGCGGCAGGGCAGGGACTTCCACCTGGAGGTCTATGCGGTCTAGCAGCGGCCCGGAAAGCCGCGCTTGATAACGTTGGATTTGACTGGCGGTACACTGGCAGCGCTGGCGCGGATCGCCCAAATGGCCGCAGGGGCAAGGGTTCATTGCAGCGACGAGCTGGAATTGAGCTGGGTAACGGCGCTCATGGCTGGCGCGGGCTAAATGGATCTCTCCCGTTTCTAGCGGTTGGCGCAAAACCTCTAGCACATGGCGGGAAAACTCCGGTAGTTCATCCAAAAACAGCACGCCGTGATGAGCCAGCGATATCTCTCCGGGTTTGGGTTTTGAGCCGCTGTCATTTTCAGCAATTAATGCGACCCTCAGCGCGTAATATCGGGCTATTATGGTAGTCTGTACAAGATTGAGTGCGACAGAATTAATAGTAATTGCTGCGACAGACCGCGTTTTGTTCAATATTTGGTGCGACTGCTCATGCCACTGCCTACATCCGTTCGTAACATCGGCCCTACCCGACGAAGTGTGTCTGGCTACTATGCCTTTCGCGGGGAGGAGTCTATTGCGTTCGAGTCGACGCTCGAACGTGATTTCCTCATCAAGGCTGACTTTGATGTAAGCGTCCTTGGTGTGATTTCCCAGCCGTGCGAGATTCCGTTTCATCATCCCGTGACCGGTAGACGCTACACCTACACGCCGGATTATTTGGTTTATTACCGTCTCGGTAATCGTGATTACAGGGATTACCCAAAACCTCTCCTGGTGGAGGTCAAACCACGGGAAAAGTGGCAAGCACATTGGCGTGAATGGTCGCCTAAATGGAAGGCGGCGATGCGGCATGCCAGCAACGAGGGGTGGTCATTTAGCATTCATGACGAGAGCCGCATTCGTGATAAGACCCTGGACAACATCACCTTCTTGGCGCGCTACAAACGAATGGTGTTTGCCTCGGTTGAAAGCCAGGCAGTGCTCAACACGGTGAGGGAGATGGGGGTGGCGACCTTGGATTACCTGTTGTCTCGGCACTTCATGGGTGACATTTATCGGGCAGAGGGAATTGCGCATTTATGGCATCTGCTGGCGACCCGGCAGCTAGATTGCGATATGGCGCAATCCTTTAGCCCTCTATCAGAGGTGTGGATACCCGATCATGAATAATCCTCGTGACAACACAGATGAACCCAGTAACGGTGTTGCCCAAACACGCCAACACTTGCAAATCACGGTGGGTGAGCAGGTTCAGAAAGGTGACACCGTTTACCGAATTTCTCAGGTGCTCGATTTTGAGACGGTCATTGGTATAGCCGTTGAGTCCGGGCGTAGTTGTCCGCTTCGCATCAGTGAATTAACGCCTTTCCATAGAGGGCCTGCTCCCCTTGAGCAGGATTTGTCTGAGATTGGGGATGCCGATTGGCGGGAGGCTGAGCATCGCCTTTCCATTATTAAGCCCTTGGTGGATCGCCATACCGTAGGGCGAGATGCAGCGGAAGAGCGTGCTAAACAAACAGGCGTGGATACGGCCACGATCTACCGTTGGTTGAAGCGGTACAAGGCGACGGGCTCGGTGCTTGCTTTGATTCCTCAAAAGCCAGGATGGAAGAAGGGTAAGTCGCGTATCCCTGCGCATGCCGAGGCGGTCATTCAGGAAGTCATCAAAGACGTGTACCTGACGCTGCAGCGTCCCTCCGCACAAAAAGCAGTTCAGGAAGTGATGCGGCGTTGCCATGAACGGCGCATCGACCCGCCGAGCCCTGGTACCGTTCGTGCTCGTCTGCGGGATATTCCAGAGCGCGACCGGTTGCGTGGCCATGGCTTCAGAGACAAAGCCATTAACAAGTTTCAGCCAGCGGCCGGGAAGTTTCCCAATGCGGACTATCCGCTAGCGGTCATGCAGATTGACCACACGCCCGCCGATATTATTTTGGTCGATGACGTGCATCGCAAACCGATTGGCCGACCATGGATCACGTTGGCCATGGACGTGTGCACTCGCGTAGTCACAGGCTATTACTTATCGTTCGACCCACCCTCTGAAACATCCGTCGGCATGTGTGTGGCTCAATCAATGCTCCCTAAAGATGAATGGTTGCTGCTGCATAACGTGGAGGCTGAGTGGCCGGTATGGGGCATGCCCGCCACGATTCATGTCGATAACGGCCCCGATTTTCGCTCAGAGACGTTTCGGCGCTCATGCCTAGCCTATGGAATCAACCTTGAATTTCGGCCTGTTAAGCAGCCTCGTTACGGTGGCCACATCGAGCGGTTGCTGGGCTCTCTTCTCAAGGAGATCCATAACCTGCCTGGGACGACCTTTTCCTCCATTAAAGAGAAAGAGGGGTACGATCCCGAGAAGCACGCGGCCATGACGAAAAGCGAGTTTGAAGAGTGGTTGGTGACGTTGATTTGTAAGGTTTATCACCAGCGTCTTCATTCTGGCATTGGTATGTCACCGATGCGGAAATGGGAAATCGGTGTGTTTGGCAATGCCGATGTGCAGGGAGTGGGCTTAGCACCACGGCCTGCTAATAGACTTTCTGTATTGCTCGACTTTTTGCCCAGCTTTCAGCGCACGATCCAGACTTTTGGTGTGACCATCGATGGCATGAACTATTACGATGAGGCGCTCAGGCCATGGATCAATGCCAAAGATCCAGACACGTCGAACAAGAAACGCACCTTTGTGTTTCGGCGTGACCCTCGTGACATTAGCGTCATTTGGTTCAAAGATCCGGAGCTCGGGCAGTATTTTCGTGTCCCCTTTGCCAATCTCGCCCTCCCCTCGATGAGTGTTTGGGAGTATGCCCAGGCCAAAGCGCGCCTTCGCCAGGAAGGTAGGAGTTCGGTCAATGAGTCTGAAATCCTACGCGCTATCAGTGAACTGCGAACCCATGTGGAGGAGTCGCAAGCACGTACCAAGCGAAGTCGCCGTCAGGCACAACGACGTAAAGAGCATGAGAAAAAGGTGACGCCTGCTGATCCCCTTTTACATGCGCCTTCAACCGCAGCTCCCAAAGAGTCACCCGCTCAGGCAGACGGTCTCTTATCGGGTGATATCGATGTGAACTGGGACATATCATGAGCACACACCTTCATCCTGATCTTCGTTATGTCTTGGGACTGTCAGCTAAAGAGCGAATGGAGTTTATGGATCAACCGCGATGGTTGGGGTACCCATTGGCCAATCGTGTCATCGAGGTCATGCGTGGGCTGATGGAGAAGCCTAGCCGTCCTCGTATGCCTAACCTATTGCTCGTGGGTGATTCCAACAACGGAAAAACCACCATCGTTCAACGGTTTCGTAAACAGTACGGTGAGGGCTACGTGAATGAAGACGTAGAACCGGTGAAACCCGTGATCGTCACTCAAGCCCCACCTAGTGCTGATGAGAAAAGTCTGTATGTCGCAGTGCTAGAGAGCTTTTGGGCTCCCTATCGGCCTTCAGACCCGGTACCCAAGCTGCGCTACCAGGTGATTCATCAACTGCGGGCTTGCCATACGCGCCTGTTGATCATTGATGAGTTCCACTCATTGTTAACAGGTGGAGCCGTCAAGCAGCGGGAAACGATGAATGCCATCAAGCTCCTATGCAACGAGTTGATGATACCCATCGTGGGTGTGGGTACGCAGGATGCTGTGCGTGTGCTGCATTCAGACCCGCAACATGCGAGCCGTTTTGATGTGGTTGCATTGCCGAAGTGGGAGCTCAATCAGGAGTTTCAGAAGCTGCTTGCTGGCTTTGAGAAGATCCTGCCGCTCCAACACCCTTCCCAGCTGCATGAGCCGCAATTGGCGACTCAGCTCCACGCGATTTCTGGCGGTAATTTGGGTGACTTGCACCGGCTGCTGGTTGAGTGTGCGAATGCCGCTATTGTGTCTGGAGCTGAGCGCATCGATGAGAAAATTATTCAGAGTAAATCATGGGTGCGACCTACCCGTGGCATTAGGGAAGTGATGTTGTAATGCCTTGGGCGCTGAGTGTGCCTCTGCTGCCTGAGGAGTCCCTTTCCTCATGGCTCGTTCGGGCGGCGTTGCGACAGGGGTGTGATCCTTTATCGCTCACCGGGGCTATCTGGCCATCATGGCGTGTATGGACAAGGGACATTGATCGGGAAATCCCCCTCGCAAGAATGCGTCCATTGGTGAATGCCTCGGGGAATACTCCCGCCAAGTTTCAGAAGGCGGGGATGCGGGAGGACTGTGAGAAAGTGGCAGGTGACTCATTACCGGAAATGCGAACTTGGCCCTGGCTGTTGGCCCTCGGTAGCCGAAATCGACTACGCCATGGAGGACAGCAAGTATGCACATTGTGCTTGGCAGAGGACTCTACCCCTTACTTACGCCGACACTGGCGATTCGCTTGGCACATTGGGTGCGGCTTTCATGGAGTGCAACTGATAGATGAGTGTCCGGTATGCAAGGCCCCTATAGAGCCTCATCGTCTGTCAGCGGAAGATCAACATTTAGCTCAATGCAGTCGGTGTCATGAGGATTTTAGACAAGCAGTATGCACGTCGCCTTTACCTGAGGCGTTCCGTTTCCAGGTGCTGGCTGATCGTGTTTTAAAAGGAGAGAGAGCAGGATTTGGGAGCAGCTCTATCGCAGTCGCGGATTGGTTTTCTATGGCGAGCTTTTTGGTTGGCGTTATGCGACGTGCAAGTCGGCGGCCCTCATCACCCCTCGCGGAAGCGCTTCTGTCGTTAGGTATTCCCGTCGTGAATAACCGCATGCCTATCTCTGGGTTGGCGTTTGAGCTGTTGCCTATCAGCGAGCGGAGTGCTTTATTGACGGCGGTTGAGCGCTTCATGGACATAGGTATTGAGGAGGCGTTCGATGCGTTGGTCGCGTTCAATGTGAAAACGAGCGCGCTTTTTGATCCTCGAAAGTCACCTCCTGTTGTCCTGTTACCGATACTATCACGATTATCTCATCATCCTCATGGGCCACATCGCCGCCGCGTTCAACCGGATCATCGCCCTACGTCGGAGCGTGCTGTTAGAGCCTCTTGGGCGCGTTTGAAACGCAGAATGAAAGCGGAGCCATCCTCTTGAATCAACACCAAATGGTCGGCTGCGATGAGTGTGGCCGGGAAGTTTCCAAATTGTGGCGACGTCATAAGGGGCATGGTTACTGCTCAACCTGCTATGCCCGTGTGTTTAAGCGGCGGATGTGCCCACAGTGTGGTGAGTTTGCCCGTCTGCCTAAAAATGACCCAGAAGCCGTCTGTCGCCAATGTGACGTCGACAAACCGTGTGCACGGTGTGGCAAAGCCAGTTCAGACTACACCATCGGCAAGGTCACTTCCTACGGCCCTGTCTGTAACGCCTGCGCTCCCTATTTTAGAGAGCCAGAACCCTGTGAGGGGTGTGGGAAGGCGTCTCAACGTCTTACCCGAGTGACGCGTATGGGGCATGATCATCGGTTATGTCCAAGCTGTGCGACGGCAGACCACGGCACTTGCTCTGCGTGTCGTCGACATCGTTTATTGGTGATGGCACCCGACGGGAATGCGCTGTGCAAAGCCTGTTATGAGCTAGGGGACATTGCTTGCCCATCGTGTGGCCATCCTATGCCAGCCGGTCGAGGCGATGTCTGTGAGCCCTGCTACTGGACACGAACATGCCGCAAGCGGATCTCCATTGGCCAAGCCGGTCTCACCACCAAAGCGTTACGGGAGGCATTTGAGGAGTTTGGTGAATGGATGATTCGCACCACGGGTCCGCATAAAGCTGCCCTGAAGATCAACCACTTCTGGTCGTTCTTCACTGAGCTCGACCAGGCATGGGCACGGATACCGAGCTATGTGGAGCTACTTCACCACTTCGGGGCAGAGGGGTTGCGGCGTGTGAGGCTCCCGATGCGATGGCTACATGAAGAAAAAGGAGTGGAGCCGGATCATCAAGCAAAACGAGTCGACTCCGAGAAACGGCGTATCCAGGAGTGCCTCAGGTCTATGCCGCCCGCTTCGCTAGCAGAAAAGGCGCTGAGAGCTTACTGGCATCAATTGGAAGCGCGCATAGAGGCTGGGAAAACGTCGCATACCTCTGCACGACTGACGCTCAGGGCGGCTGCCACGTTATTACTTAAGACTCATCCTGAGGGCTTACAGTTGCCTAACCAAGCTAACGTTGAAAACTACCTGGTTGTAGCGCCTGGGCAAGCAGCATCCCTAACAGGATTTATCAACTTTCTGAATCATCGCTACAGCACTGAGCTGGCTCCCAAGGTGGATAGCAAACGAGTCAGGATGATGCGCAAAGAAAAGCTAGCTCGCATGATCATGGAAATGGCAGATAGTGACGCTAAAGATGAGGCTTGGATGGCACGTTGGGTCTTATTGGGAATGGAGTATTTTCATAATAAAAAGGTCACAAAAAAATCAGCAGTGACATATGAGTTAAGCCAAGCTGGTGACGGTGTTGTCGCTTTTCACGCAGGTTCAAGGTATTGGCTGCCGATCAAGTGATACCGGCTTCCTTCCAGCATCTCATTTAGTGTCTTCTGGGTGAAATACGGTTATGACATGCTCAAGCGTTCGTCAGTTTGCTGCTTAAGCTAGGACACTTCTTTGCACTAGGCCTGTGACTTTGCGTCTACCAAAGTGCCCTGCAGTCTGGATTTATGAGCACTCAAACGCGTTACGCGCTTGCATTCCTTCGACGTTCTACCGCCGCATTTATTCCTTCGACTTCTTCGTCTATTCGCTGATGATACTCGTTACTCGGATGCAACCAGTCTTTCATCTGTCTGAGTATCACGGGGTCTTTCGACGCGAAGAATTTTGCACGCTCAAAAGCACGAGCTTGCACATCCTCAGCAGGCGAAAGTTCTGCGACCAATCCCCACTGGTACGCATCGGCACCACTGAAGGTTTCTCCTCCGAATATCAAGCGTTTGGCTAGAGGAAGACCCACGGCACGTTGGAGCAGAAGCGTGCTTGCTGCCTCGGGGGCGATGCCCATGTCGATAAAGGGTAGCTTGAGTTTCGTATCTTCACTGGTAACTACCCAGTCAGCATGCAGTAACCATGTCACACCGATGCCTGCTGCGGAACCGTGCGCTGCAATTACCAACGGTTTTCTTACGTCGGTAATGGCGTGCAAGAATGCTGGCACGGGGTCTTGCGGTTGCTGCGGCCACTCTTCAAAAGCTTTTAAGTCGTGGCCTGCACAAAATGCACTGCCATTGCCAGTGACCACGATGCAGAGCACGTCATCTCGCTGGTCAGCCTCCTTCAGAGCCTCGGTGATAGCGGTGAACATCGGCATCGTGAGCGCGTTGCGCTTGTCGGGTCGATCAATACAAATGTGTAACAGACCATCTTCGATACTGAAATTTAGTGACTCGATATTTTTCATAGCAGTTATTTTCCTTCAGCACAGAGGGGTTAGATGACGTTCTCACTCGCTATTGGACAGACCCACCAACACCTCTTAAAGTGTTCAATATGACACAATTTATGCGATTTCGGACATCTCATGCCTCAAGCTGCTATTCTGACCCTTGATAACTGCTACGCATCCACGGTGGCGGGATTTGCAGACATACTGAAGGTCGCCAATTCGCATCTACGGCTTGAGAAAGCGCCCGTATCCGAACTATTCGATTGGGACTTTGTGTCAATGTCGGGTGAACCTGCCATCGCCAGCAATGGCATGGCTTTGCATACTCACAAGCTGGATCTAAGTAAACGCTATGACCTGGTGTTCGTCCCTAGTATCTACTACGGTGGGCATCGCTTGTTCGACAGCTTCCTTGACTTGCAATCCAACGCGTGTGAGTGGTTGACAACGCAGTGGTCGTCAGGGGCCTGGGTTGCCGCCAATTGCACAGGCACGTTCATACTGGCCCAAACAGGCTTGTTGAACGGTCGTTCGGCGACAACGACCTGGTGGCTGGAAAAGCATTTTAGAGGGAAGTTTCCTGGCGTTAATTTGCAACTTCAGCCAGTCCTCACGGAGGAGGATCGACTGATATGTGCAGGAGCCTCAGCGTCTTACTTGGTTCAAACGGTGCGGGTAATTGAGCGATTCGCGGGGCCTGTCATCGCGTCGCTTTGCGCAAAGACCATGCTGATCGACGTTAGCCAGACCAACCAGATCCCCTATCTTCCGTTACTTGGCAAAAAGAGTCATTCCGACGCACTGGTGTACCGGGCTCAACAATGGTTACAGAGCAACATGTCGAGAACCATAAGGATGTCAGAGTTGTCGGCTACCCTTGCTGTCACTGAAAGGACGCTGAACCGGCGGTTTCGGTCTGTCATGGATCAAACGCCGTTAGCCCATCTTCAGGATATCCGGCTGGAAGCTGCTCGGGCGCTGCTAGAGAGCAGCTCCGATAGCGTAGAGAATATTGCTGGCCAGGTTGGATATAGCGATACCAGCTCTTTCACAAGGCTTTTTCGCCAGCGAATAGGCATTAGCCCTGGTGCTTACCGGGAGCGGTTCCAGACGCGATAGGGAATCAGCCTTTCGGCTTGGTTTGCCACAGTGCTAAAAAACCTCAACGACCATTGTCTCAAGATGGTCTTTAGCGCCAAAAATCCGCACTGAAGTTATTGAGCCCGCGACCATAGGTATCTAACGTCACCTGGTAGGTTTTAGGGATGTCACTACCGATGCCTCCCTCTCTGAAAAAATTTCTCAGGGAATGAAGGCTTAACAATTTAAGGTGTTCCCATTCACGCCGTAGTTTTTCTTGACGCTCCTGTGCCAGTTTCGCAGCACTGGGCTTCCGCTTGGGTAATGGAAAGCTGTAATCGGGGCTAAGATCAGGTGTATAGAGGAACGTGATAGAGCCATACGTCCAATTATCCGCCGTATTTTTACGCCATTGGTACCCCAGTCGCACTTCCAGACGATCACCGTAATGAAAGGGCTGGAAGATATGGTCATCGACTTGAAACAACAGGTTGTCTTTCTCTTCTTCTTCCATCCGCTGCTGCATCTGTTGAACAGCATGTGTTAGATCATCAGCAGCTCGACGCATTGACTCATCGGTTTCATCACGCTTTTTAGAAGACTTGGCCCGACTGTGTGCATCAACTGACTTTTGAAAGTCTCTCAATTTGTTTGAAACATATAGGCCGCAACTTTCTAAATTAAATCCGTAGAGCTGACTTAGCGTTACGCTGTGGACACACTCCCTGATGGCTATGTCTAGCTCGTCGGAGTCGAGGTTTTTTAAGGCTTCTCTTTCTGCCGAAGAGATGTATAAGTCACCCATTATGATCGCCTTATCAGTTTGGATGTTTGATGAATCGTCTAGCGCCGTGCCAATATACTACGTCTAAAGTGTGCTTTTTACCCTTCAGTGACGAACGAGTTTTTGAACGACACCTTCAACGTGCCGCACGTTAGACAGCACTTGGCGCATCCAGTGTTCAAAGCTGCCTTGGTGATCCAGCGTAAATACTAAACCTTTGGTCAGACAGAGGTTTTGACCCTTCCTTCTTACCGCCATTTCTTGAATAGGGCGTTCAAGCGATGGGGTACGGGTTACCATGGGGTATGACCTACTGGCTGCCTACTGTGAAAATGCTGACGCTAGCATCATGCATGCAACAAATCAGATGTAAATCCAGGGCCGGGGAAATGGCCCTGGCTATACGTGTTGGGAGGCTTACTTTCGATTAGTTGTCGCCGTTTTGCCAAGCGAGCCCATCTGTTGCCTAAGCCAGCCGTGACCGCTGACAAGCGTGATACCGATGATGACTAGCACTGCACCGATCAGAAAGCCTGGCTCAATAGGTTCGTTTAGCAGCCAAGCACCAAACCCAACCCCAAACAGCGGTGTCATGAAAGAAAGCACGCCAATGCGCGAGGCTTGGTAGTGGCGTAACAGCCAGAACCACACTAGAAACCCGGCGAAGGAAACGATAACTGCCTGGAAGGCAAGGCTCGCCAACGCTAAAGGCGTAGGGTTGATAGCCAGTTGGTCAAGGGCTGCGGCCCCCATCAGCAATAGGATGAAAGCCGCTACTAATTGATAGAGCAAAGTTTGTTCGGCTGACACGTGAGCAAGACGTGAGGTGCGTACAACCACAGTGGTCGCACCCCAGGCAGCACCGGCCAGTAGAGCCAACAAATCGCCCCATAGCATCAAAGGACCGTTATTGGTGTCAGCGGTTTCGGAAGGCAACAAGAACGCTATAGCGATACCGCCAAAGGCTAGCCCAATACCAGCCCATTGGAGAGGGGCCATGCGCTCATCGGGTACTAGGAAATGCAGTAATAATGAGGCAAATACTGGAGCAGTATATAGAAAAACCACGGTGTGCGAAGCCGAGGTGAAGCGCAGAGCTTCGCCCAGCAGTAAGTATTCAAGTGAGAACAGTACACCCACTGCTAAGCCTGGTTTCCAGCTACCATCACTAAACGACAAGCGCTGCCGCCTTGCGAACACGTATAGTCCAATTAGCAAGGCGCCGATGCCAGAGCGCAGTGCAATCTGCAAAACGGGAGAGATATCATCACCCGTCGCCTTCAGGGCGACTTGTTGCATGCCCAGAGTAAGGCAAAAGACGAGCATCAGCCCGACAGCGTGAGAATCGAGTGATTGGCGGGGATCCATGCTTCCTCCAAGGCAATTAGCTGCGAGAGGAGAGTATATATTTGGCGTATTTAAAAAATATAGCTAGGATTTGACATCCAATGCAGCTACTCAGACAAAGATAAAATACTGGTATGGGACACTCTACAAGACATCTGCTTCTCCCGCCGTTCAGCAACCATCTGCCAGCTCCAGTGGTGTTCCGTACCGGATGTATGCCAGCTGGTGCAGCATATCCATACCACCGTCATGAGTGGGGCGAGTTTGTCTATTCGTATAGAGGGGTGGTAGAGGTCAAGGTTGGTGAGCGGCACTATCTTGCACCGCCCCAGTACGGCCTATGGTTACCGCCGCGGGTCGAACATCAGGGGCTAAACCGCTATGAGGCAGTTCACTGCTCTGTCTATGTTGCATCTCCGCTGGCTGATGGCCTGCCTAGGGTGACCTGTGCGTTAACTATCAATCCTTTGATTAAGTCTGTGCTTGATCATCTTCGCCGCCATCAGGTTCAAGCGCCTTACCCTGATGACGTCACGCGGCTGCTGCGGGTGTTGGTGGATCAGTTGGCTGCTGCGAAATGCGCTGGCAGTTACCTCCCCACCTCTGAGGACCCCCAGCTAGGCCAAGTACTGTCGTTAATCGAAGCTTCTCCCCATGATAACCGTACTCTTGCTGAGCTGGCCAAGACTGTTCACGCCACCGAGCGTACTTTAATGCGTCGTGCCCAACGCGACTTGGGAATGTCGCTATCAGAGTGGCGGCAGCGTTTGAGAGTTGTGAAAGCGATGTCTCTGCTCGAAACAGGAGCTAAAGTTGAAGGCGTCGCATTTGATCTTGGTTATTCAAGTGCCTCAGCATTTATCACGATGTTCCGTCGCCTCACTGGTGAGACGCCAGATGAGTACCGCCGAAATTTTAAGCAACAGTAATTTTTAGGTTGCTTATGGCGGTTGAGCCCAGAAGGTTGTCATAGGGAAAACTGCGACGAGACTATTTTCAATAGGGTCGGTCAAAAGAAGGCAGTCTCATATCAGCTAACGACCTCCAGTTTGATCACCATGCAAACTCGCCCTCTGTTATCAGCACCTCTCGCTTCGCAGCACGCAGAGCGTAGGATTTCGCCTCGACGTACGCAGGATCCTCGTAGCAGGCTTTGGCTTGTGAGTAGCTCGGAAATTCAACTACCAATACCCGGCTGCTACCTTGTGTCTCGACCAGGGCCCCTTGATCCAATACCTTGATTTTTGCATCGTACTTCTCCGAGATAGGCCCCCACAAGCGCCCGTACTCCTTCTGCGCCTCCTGATCGATAACTTCTGAGGCGAAAATGATCCAATAGCCGCTCATAAACAGTTTCCTTTTTTTAGCAGGGGCGTACCCCGTGATATTCAGCGCCGCTTGTTTGACTCAGCAGACTGTGCAAAAGACTGACCCGCGCTGGGATTCCATTGCACGCCAGACTGAGCGACCACTCCAGGCTTGAGCTGCTGGTTGTCGTCGTAATCTTCTCGGGGGTGGAAGAATAATGGAGTCAATTCATCCAGCCCATCTAGGTGTTGCTTATACGCGCTCAGATAATCCTCGCGTTGCTCTGCGCTGACTTGTGCCGGCATCCAGGCGGCAAAGGGTGGAAGCACGGTGAATCCGGTATAGGCGAGGACACCGTTATGAATCGGCCAGAGAATGTGGTTTAGATCGCCATCGATACCGTTCGGCTGATACAGAGAGCTGGCAGTCCCAGTCGTGAGACTCAGCAAGGCGCGTTTTCCCCTGAACATGCCCTTATCGTATTTGCGGCCAGAGGCATAGGCAAAACCACGACTTAGCACGCGATCGACCCAGCCTTTGAGAATGGCCGGCATTGAGAACCACCATATCGGAAATTGGAAAATCAAAAGATCTGCGTCTCTCACCTTGGCTTGCTCGCGAACCACATCGCCGCATACCCGCTCGCTTGCGTAAGCAATTTCCTGGGCCTTGGCAGGGTTGAAGTAGTCCCCCTCACCTAGGTCTGCAAACTCGTCAGGGCTTAGGGCTGGACTCCATCCCATCGCGTACAGATCACTAACTTCGACGTGATATCCTCGGCTCGACAGGGTTTCAACCGCTGTCTTCGTTAACGCGGCATTGAATGAGCGCGGCTCGGGGTGAGCATGGACAATCAAGACATTCATAAATTGGACTCCTCTCTGGGTTCATGGTCTTAGAGGTGAGCTTCGTAATGCTACTCGAGCAAACGCCACGCACCAGGACGTTTTTTATTGTCGTAACGATAGTGCGCAGCCACAAATCATGTGTTCTCATGCCATGAAGGAGAAAAACTACGCCATGAGATCCGATGCCCCATTGAAGGCAATAGCCTGTTTTGATGCAGTGATGTGCACGGGTAGCACTACCCTGGCGGCTGAGCGCCTTTTCGTGACACCTGGAGCGGTGGGTCAACAGATCCGAAAACTGGAGCAATGGCTAGGAGTCCAGTTGTTCGTGCGCAGTGTCCGAAAGCTGACGCCGACAGAGTCCGCTCTCCGCTATTGGTCACAAATCAAACCTGCCCTTCAGCAGATCCAACGGGCTAACGAAATGGTAATGGGGGAAAGGACAAATCGCGTAACCCTCAGTCTCCCCCCCGCGTTTGCCAATAGTTGGTTTGCGCGGCGCATGCATGATTTCACCCGGCAATTTCCAAACACGAAACTTCACGTCAACGCTTCGCCCGCCCCAGTCGACCTGGTCATCGGCTCATACGATTTGGCGGTACGCCACTTCGACGGAGTTGATAACCGGCTGCATTCACGCCTGTTACTCGAAGATGAGGCACGGGTGTACTGCAGCCCTGGCTACAGAGCGCACTTACGGTTGAGCGAGGTAAACGATATCCGTAAGGCTACGCTGCTCTACACCACCTCTCATGCGAACTGGGCACACTGGCTCGCAGAGGCCGGCGTAAGTTCTGATGATGCATCGGGAGGGCTTCACTTTGATCAGTCGGAGCTTGCCATCGAGGCTGCACGTCGCAATCAGGGGATAGTGCTGACGAGTCCTTGGCTTGTAGAGGACGATATTGAGCAAGGAAGGCTTGTTCAGCTGTTTGAGCACGCAGTCTTCACAGGAAAGGCCTATTACATCGTCTACGGCAAAGAAATGGCTCTAAGTAGCGCTGCCCAGTGGCTCGCTGATTGGCTAGTAGACACTGCCCCAAAAAGCGATCTGGACCGCTTGTAACCGAAAGAATCTGGAGAGCTGAATTTGCAGGAGTCGTGTCCTTGGATCATCCTTGCATTTAGTGCATCACTGAACTGCATTTTTGATGTATTGCCGCATCTTTCATCATGAGTGACGATCCTGGCATTGAACGGAGAGGCTCATATCATGCACACAGTCATACGCTTTGAAAGGCCCGGCCACCCTGAAGTCCTCGAAGCCTTTTTGGCCAAAGCACCTGCTCCCACTGAAGGCGAGGTGTTGCTCAAACAAAGAGCTGTTGGGGTTAATTTCCTGGACGTCACACAACGCAATGGTGCTGTGCCGATTCCGCTACCGTCCGGTCTTGGCCTTGAAGGTGCGGGCATCGTAGAGGCAATAGGATCCGGTGTAGAAGGGTTCCGACCGGGAGACCGAGTGGCCTACGCAACTGGGCCGCTGGGTGCCTATGCGGCTTCTAGATGCATACCGGCTAGTCGCTTGGTAAAGCTACCTGATGACGTCAGCTTTGAGGATGCTGCCGCAGTCCTGTTCAAAGGCATCACTGCCCAGTACCTGCTCAAATCCACCTACGAGGTAAAGGCAGGCACCAAAGTGATGATCTACGGCGTTGCTGGAGGTGTTGGTGACATCATGGCCCGGTGGGCCAAACACCTTGGGGCATACGTTATTGGCGTGGTCTCAAGAGCCGTGAGTATCGATAAAGCCAAAGCCGCCGGATGCGATGACGTGTTTGTATTCGACGCCGAGCAACTACCGAGACAAGTAGCAGCAGCGACTAATGGCGATAAGGTAGATGTGGTCTACGACCCTATTGGTCGAAGCACATTCAACTGTTCGCTGGAATGTCTTCGCCCACGGGGACTGATGGTGTCGTTTGGGGCATCGTCCGGTGCGCCCGCTACGGTAGAGGTCAGTCAGCTCAATGCAAAAGGATCACTTTTCCTGACCCGCCCATCCTTGGCCGCACACACAGCGACTGATGCAGAGTATCAAGAACGAGCAGCTGACGTGATATCTGCGCTCCGAGCAGGGATCATCGTTGCCCGTATCTGGAGGACCTTTCCTCTGCTTGATGTGGCCCAGGCACACGAAGCCCTCGAAAGTGGCCACTCTCAGGGCACTATTGTACTGATTCCCTAGTGCTTGGATGATTCATGCCCATCGATAGCCGTCAGACTGACGAAATCACCGCATTACTGGCCGTAGAGACACATGGTTCGTTTGTGGCTGCCGGTAAATATCTTCAGCGTCACCCTTCGATCCTATCGAAGCGGCTTTCAACACTTGAGGCTCGACTCGGTGTGCGCCTCGTTGAGCGCAGCACGAGACATGTCAGCCTCACTGACGCAGGTAAGCGCCTAGCGGCAAAGTTGCGACAGGCCACAGTCCTGATTGAGGAGGCCCAGCAAGAAGCGACCTCAGGTGCTGCTCAAGTCCGTGGTCACATGCGTATTGCCGTTCCTGGTGCAATGGGGCGGCTGTGGCTGGCACCAAGGCTGCCAAGTTTTCTCCTGGCTAATCCAGACATTTCCTTGGAGATAAGTCACAGTGAGCGCTTCGTGGACGTAATTAGCGAAGGCTTTGATGCAGCAATACGCGTGGGCGAGCTCAATGACAGCCGACTCATCGCTACCCCCATGGGAAACTATCAACGAATTCTGTGTGCGTCATCGAGCTATCTTGAGCGCCATGGCTACCCAAGCACGCCCCAGTGCTTAGTCAATCACAACTGTCTTGGGTTCTCTGGACTTTCTTCACACCCCAATTGGCGCCTAATCAAAGGTCGAGAGAAAACCACCGTACGGGTCTCAGGATCGCTAACTGGTAACGATGGTGAAGCATTGCTACACGCTGCCATAGCAGGCGTTGGAATCCTTGGAGCTGGCGACTGGCTGTTTGATCAAGCGCTGAAGAGCGGCGAGGTTGTTCAGGTACTGCCAGAGTGGACACTTGGGCAACCAGGTCGAATCTACCTGATACGTCCATCACGAAAATACACAAGCGCCGTTACCCATGCATTCAAGGACTGGCTCAACAACCAGTTCGATGAAAGCACTGGAGCTTAGTTTTTAAAAACTAGAATGAAAATTACAGGACAGTCGCCGTTATCGCGCAATACGCTAAAGGCTCGCGCTCGGATTATGGATTGTCAGTCGGTATGTTACAGCCCGCTATTTGCCGAACAGGAACGTGTTCATGCACTCTATTGATATTTTTCAAGTTAACTCATTTACACAAAAAGCGTTTGCGGGGAATCCCGCTGGGGTAGTACGGAACGCCCGTGGGCTGACGGATGAGATGATGCAGCTCATCGCGCGAGAAATGAACCTTTCCGAGACCGCATTTGTTTTTCCCTCCGGGGACTGCGACGGTGATGTAACAGTTCGATTTTTCACACCCAGCACTGAAGTGCCGATCTGCGGGCATGCCACGATAGCCGCGCATTTTGTTCTTGCTCGTACAGGAAAAGGCCCAGGGGTCTGTACTCAACACACCGGAGCCGGCCCACTTAAAGTCGAAACAGCGGAAAAAGATGGTGCCTGCCAAATCTGGATGCATCAGAAAACAGCTGAATTCTCTCCAGCTTTCGATACGGCAATCAGTGAACGAATTGTCGCCGCACTTGGAATTGAATCTAGCGAGTTACTTGAAGGCTATCCACTCCAAATCGTTTCCACTGGGCACTCCAAAGTCGTTATTCCGGTTCGAGATCGTGCGTCTATTGTACGCATGCAACCTGACAATAAAGAGTTGATTGAAATCAGCAAGGCAATTGGCTGCAATGGTTTCTACCCTTGGACTTTCGACAGCCCGGACGCAGGGTGTCTCACTCATGGCCGTATGTTTGCTCCCGCTATTGGCATAGCAGAAGATCCGGTGACCGGTAATGCAAGTGGGTGTCTGGGTGCTTATTTGATTCGACACGGGTTGTTGCCGGTTGATAGCGACGGTTTGGCATCCTTCTATGCTGGTCAGGGGCACGAACTCAATAGGCCTGGCCGCGTTCTTGTAGAAGGAAGGCTAAGTCACCGAAACGACTCTATTTCTATCAAAATCGCAGGTGAGGCCGTGATAGTTATCGAAGGCCAGCTAGTGCTGCCCGAATGAAGTAAATTGAGACTTGTGAAGCACCTACAGCCAATGGTCGTTACAGCCAAACCATTGAGAGTGAGGGTGTAATTTACCTCTCAATGGAGCTCCCGATTGATCCGAAAACAGGAGCACTCGCTGAGACGCTAGCGGACCAGGCCAGACAACTTTTTCACAATTGCAGCAATATTCTGAAGGCCGCCCAGAGCTCACTGACGTGCTTACTAAGTGCGGCTATTTACCTGACGGACATGAACGATTGGAATCGTGTGAACGGCTTATTTGCTAATGCATTTGGGAATCACAAGCCTGCACGGGGTATGGGCTGCGTTCCGGCGCTCCGTTTTGGGGCCAAGATTAGCATCCAAATGATCGCGGAAAGAAAGTGCCAGCGTTCAAACCGAAACTGTCTAAAGCTCTAGCGTGGTGACCCCACTCCCTGGATATTGCAGGGCTCTGTTTTGACAAGCAGGGCAAGCCGAAAGTTGCAAGTTCGCTTGCCCTGTTAAAACAGGGCCCTGAGCAATCAGAACTGAACCACAACTTTTCCGAAGTGCGCACCACTCTCCAAGTATCTTAGCGCGTCGCCAATTTCGTTGTATGAAAATATCCGATCAACTACTGGCCTGATCTTCTCCTGCCCAACGAATTTGTTCATATCCATAAACATCTGCTTGGAGCCAGATTCAATGCCGTGGATTTGCACGTTCTTGGTGACAAAGTGGTAGGTGTTGATTGGCGCACTCAACCCTGCGATGAGGCCGATAAAACTGATCGTGCCACTGGTCTTGATTGCCTTTAAGGATCTATTAAGGTTTGCACCGCCGACAACCTCGATAACATGGTCAACCCCTTTCCCATTCGTGATTTCGAGTACTTTGTCTTCCCAGTCTGGATATTTTTTGTAGTTGACTGCCGACGCTACGCCTAGCCGCTTGGCCTTCTCGATTTTCTCATCGCTGCTTGAAATCAGGATCGGTATGCCACCTAGAGCGCTTACGAATTGGATGGCAAATAAAGATACCCCCCCGGTGCCCTGTATAAGAACACTTTCGCCCTGAGCCACCTGACTGCGGCAAGACACTGCATGCCAAGCAGTTACCGCAGCAACTGGCAAGGTCGCTGCTTCAACCGGGCTTAAATGATCAGGGACTTTGACAACAGCATTTCGATGAAAGACTACCTGTTCTGAAAGAACGCCATCTGCGGCTGCACCGCCCAGCGGGTTCACATACTTTTCCTCGGTCAAGGGGCCGTCCAGCCACTCAGGTAAATAGATTCCGGCGACAATATCTCCTGCCTTCCACTCTGATACGTCTTTGCCTACATTGAGGACTACACCCACGCCATCGGAAACAGGGATTCTTCTCGACTGGGGTTTCCAGGTTGCGACCCCATTTATAACGAGGAGATCGCGGTAATTTAGGGACACAGCAAGCATTTTTACTAATATTTGGTCGGAACCAATGCTCTGCTGAGGAGGTGCAGTTAATTTAAGATTGACGATGCCATCGCCGACAGTAGTGTAAGCATTCATGTATCTGTATCCTCCATAAATTTAGCCGGAGCACATGGTTTCCTATGTGCGGTATGCGTCCGGAGAGCAGTATGTAAAGCTCCTTCATAGACATGCTAGCCATTAATCAGACTTACACAGCAGCCCTTACAGTATTTTCCTACTACTACGAGTTTGCAGTACGCCTTCTCAGACAAGTAGCTCTACAGCTAAGTGCTTATTCAAAATGAATCGCGTCATCAGCTCCATAGCTACCCAGTAGTCGGTGTACCTTTTCACATAGATGATCAAACGACGGGTAAGCGCTCAACGGCAGCCAGGCGTACTTCATCTGACGTCACAGTATCTCAGTTAGATTCAGCTCTGGCGAGTAGGCCGACAAGTAAACCAGATTCACACGGTGTGACATCCACTCGACCATTTTCCGCCTGAAGCCCTGTGAGCGATGCATGCTGGCGTTGTCGAGCACTACGACAGTGAAGGTATCGGTGTTTTTCTGTGCTACAAACTGGTTAAACGCCTCGATGACCGTCTCGGAGGTCATCGATACCGTCGTGGTGTGGTAGAACAGTTTCTCGGCACGGCTGAGAAACCCCAATACGTTCAGCCTACGGCTGTGTGAGTAGGCCGTCACCTCGCAGGGTTGCCCGATGCGGCTCCCGCATAGGGTACCGACGACGATTGTGAAAAGCCCGATTCATCAAAGTAATCTGGTGATGCTGTTCGGCGACAAGCTCCTTAAGTCGCTGATGATTCCTTTCGTCTAGGGCGTGCGTGCGACCCCTACGGGGCTTGTCGATCAATCCCTTGAGGCCTGACGCTTCCCATTATTTAAACCAGCATGATACGGCGTCGCGGCGGACCTCGAGTATGTGGCTAATCTGGTTGATCGTATGACCATAATTGCTTAGAAGAATGGCATTTGCACGGCGCAGTAGTGCGCGCTTGTCACCGTAGTGATAGGCAGAAGACCGCGTCTGTTGTTCAGGATCAGTAAGGAGAGCAACGAAACGCTTTAACACAGTTCCATCCGTCAGGAATATCCGAAACAGTATTACATAAGAACTTAAGACAAGGGCACTTAGCGCTCTGTCAGTCTGAGCTGTCATAACTGCTAGTCGTAAAGCGCCAGAAACGAACGA
The DNA here is from genome assembly GCF_002211105.1 of Halomonas campaniensis. Classification (GTDB taxonomy): domain Bacteria; phylum Pseudomonadota; class Gammaproteobacteria; order Pseudomonadales; family Halomonadaceae; genus Vreelandella; species Vreelandella campaniensis_A. Next base: position 141,448 of record NZ_JPUA01000028.1, read on the forward strand.
TTCATGAGTAACGTCCGATTTCTCAATCTGTTTGCCTATGCCGCTATACTGGCTGTTTTTATAACGTGCCTCACATAGCTAGTGACCTGATAGGTCTGCTCGCATGATACCGACCTTGCTAAAGGCATTCAGCACGGAAGCTTCGCCGGGAACGTTCTCATTTTTGGCTTTCGGGTGCTTGAACGTATCGGCGAATCCTGGACAGTGTCGAACGAGTTTTTGAACGACACCTTCAACGTGCCGCACGTTAGACAGCACTTGGCGCAACCAGTGTTCAAAGCTGTCTTGGTGATCCAACGTAAACACTAAACCTTTGTAGGACGGAGGTTTTGACCCTTCCTCCCTACTGCCATTTCTGGGTTTCGGAGGGCGTCGCTGAAGTTCCATGAGATAAAGCGCTTGACCTAACACATGCACCTTGATGACAAGTACCCCGCGAAGAACCTTGGTCTGAGTATCCATATAGACCCAATTGGCCACGGACGTTTCTACCTCATCGTCTGTGCCGAAGGGTTCGAGGCTAATTAATCGAGGATCAGGGGACGTGCTGAAGCCGTCTTCAAAGGTAAACCAGCTAACGCTATGAATCGCTGTAGGATAGGCTGATTTTAAATAGAGAAGCGCATTCCACATATCACGTAGAAAGCCCTGCGACTCCAGTGTAATGGGTGCATGAATAGATGCTTGCCCCACTCCCTTTCCTGACCCATAGAGCTCTCCGGTGGAGAAAATCGTTTCGTCACCAGGAACGGGGACGCCTCGTGTATCGGGCACGTTTTTTCGGGTATATCGCTTATCCAGGACAACGCGAGGCTTACCTAAAATAACGAATTCGTCCTCAGTAATATCCAGCCAAGAAGAGCCATGGTCGGGTTCTTCATCATCGGTCAGGTCAATGACATCGGGAATGTCTTGAAGCTGATGATAGGGGAATGGAGTGGGAGCATCATCGCCATCGGTGGCGGGCACTGTCGCTGACTTTTCTCTTTCGCGATGGATCGTGGCACCATCGGGCTGCGTACAGCCTAATATCTGCAACCCTAGAAATGAGTTGCCACCGTCAATCGGAACGCCAGACACAGAGAGTTCCCCGCTTCCCTGAAACCAAGGCGTGGCCTCAAAAAGTATCTTCTCTTCGGGGAAGCGGGCTTCAAGCTGCGAATAAATTCTTCTGGCAGCCTGCTCCGCATAGTGATCGTACAGCATATGGGCGAGCAAAATGGCATCGTGTTTATGAACACGATATGTAAATTTGACAGGCCATGTACCTGGAGCGGCAGGCGCATTAAGCGGTCGATAAAGACGCTCTTTGACTTTTTCCCAAGGGTAAGTAGCGAGCACTCGCTTGATCTCAGAAGAGCGGCCGTAAACGCGAGTAAAAAATTCTGTGCAAGGGATAAGCAAGTGTTTGCCATCTGGAAGGTCAAATTCGATCAGGTACGATCTTTGCTTTCTGTCCAGTGGCAAATAGTAATCATCATGAAAGGAGGTGTAGAGGCTGCGTCCTGCTTTGCGTAAGTCATCTAGAGAAACAATCCGCCAACCGCCTGGAGAAAATGAAACGGGGAATGTTCTCTCATCAAACGCAATGCGAGAGTTGCTCACCCCCTGTTCCCAGACGGAACCAATCCTCAATAGCCCGATATGTGTTAAGACCGTTGGTCGATCAATCACATCTCCTAAATTGTTATTCTGATCAATAGGCCTGAAAAATACATAAATTTTAGGGACGCTTTCTGCGCGGGTATTTTTTTCGACAGGCCCATACCACCAAACGACCAAGCGCTTAGCTTCGTCTTTGAGAGTGCCGTCTGAAAAGCTAAAGGTTCTGCATTGTTTGAGTGAAACCGTCACAAGGGCGCGCTCTATGTAAACTCAACATAGAGATTGTCGCAGTAATTATTGTTTAGTCGCAACAATTGTTGAAAATGACAGCCGCCACCTACCAGCGCCGCAGCGCTGGCACTGTGATGGGGCTGTCGAAATGGCCTTTTGCCCCAGTCCGCTTCCAGCGGTAGCCCGCAAACCGATCGCACGGCGGCGACTTCCAGGGCATTCTCTTCGGAAAGCGGCGGCAGAATGCCCGGCAGGCGGCTGGCCAGCATGGTTTTGCCGGTGCCCGGCGGGCCGGCAAACAACAGGTTATGGCCACCGGCCGCAGCGACTTCCAGCGCGCGGCGCGCCTGCTGCTGGCCGCGCACATCGGCAAGATCATCTACCGGGGCGGTGGTTTTCACCGAGGCACTTAGCTTGTGCGGCGGGATCTTCTCTTGATCGAGTAGGTGAGCGACGACTTGCCAGAGCGTATCGGCAGGTAGTACCGGCAAATCGCCCGCCAGGGCGGCTTCATCGGCGCAGGCGCGGGGAATAATCAGCGCTTTCTTTGCCCGCCGTGTGGCCAGGGCAAAAGGGAGTATTCCAGGCACGGCGCGTAATTTGCCATCCAGGGCTAACTCGCCAGCACACTCCATGCCTTCTAACGCTTCCACCGGGATTTGCCCAGAGGCGGCCAGAATGCCTAATGCAATGGGCAGATCAAAGCGGCCACCCTCTTTAGGCAGATCGGCGGGGGCGAGGTTTAAGGTAATACGCCGGGTATTAGGAAAATCGAAACCCGCATTGACTAGCGCGCTGCGCACCCGTTCGCGGCTCTCTTTTACCGCCGTTTCCGGCAAGCCCACCAGCGTTAGGCCCGGCAAGCCGTTAGCCAGATGCACCTCAACATGCACCGCCGGTGCATCTAACCCCACGCCCGCTCGCGTGGCGACAATGGCTAGCGTCATGCTCTTCCCTCGCTGCGTTTAGGTAAAAACTCCAACCCGAATGTAAGCGAACTCTACTTTATCTTAAGTGCTTAACCTATCGTAATTAAGAACGCTTTGGTAGCTTCACGCTCTTCTACTCATTGCCCTGATGGCTAACCGCTGGCGCTGCCTCCAACGCCGTCGTCAGCTTCCGGGCAAAGCGCTGGGCGGAGGGAAGTGCGCCGAAGCTCCATACCGGCGGCAGGTGTACTATCCTGCCGTGCCTGACGCTGGGGAGCTGCTGCCACAGGCCGCTTTTGGCAAGCTTTTCCTCGACTCCGGTGGGCAGCGGGTCGATGATTACCATCGTTGCTTCTGGGTAGCGCGCCAGCGCTTCAATCCCTACCAGTGCAAACCCCCAAGCATTCGTGGATTGATCCCAGGCATTGGGGAGGCCTAGCTGTGCCAGCACGGCGTTGTATAAACTGTTTTCCCCAAACACCCGCACGTGTCGGGCATCCATAAACTGCACCATCAGCAGCGGCGCAGTTTCTGACGGTGAGAGGGTGCGGGATTCGCGCAGCCTTGTCATCAAGGCCTGGGTTTCTTCAATTAGCTCTTCTGCTTGGGGCTGGCGCTCGGTTAATTCGCCTAGCTGGCGGGTCAGGATTTGCATCTCCTGCCAGGTATCGGTGCCGGGCGAGTAGAGCGAGAATGAAGTGACCGGGGCGATGCGCTCCAGGCGCGGTGTCAAACCGGCAAACATGGGCGAAATAAGCGTCTGTTCTGGTGGCACCTGGGCCAGCAGTTCCATATTGGGCTGGGTGCGCAGCCCCATATCGGTGGCACTATCGGGAATATGAGGCTCACCTACCCAGGCGTGGTAGTCACTCTGTTGAGCAACACTGCTAACCGGCGCATCAATGGCCAGCAGTGTTTCAGCGATCGTCCAGTCCACCGTGGCCCACTGGGCCTGGGCGGCCGACAGGTACAGCATACAAACGGCAAATAGCCCGCAGCGCGCGAGCAAAGAGAACAGGTTGGTGTGGCGCATGGTGGTGAGAGGCCATCCAGAAAATAAGGGCTGTATTTAAACGATAATATTTATTGTTTGCAAACCTGCATTCAAGAAAAAAATGCCCAGGTGGAGTGGCCTGGGCAGGTGGAGTTACAAGAAATTAACGATGCTTAGATAAGGGCTGGAACCGCTGCCTAGCACGAGCGTTTAGAAACGGTAGTGAACGCTGGCGGTGACGCCGCGCTCCGCACCGAAGTAGCAATACTCAAGCGAGTTGCAGGAGGCCACATAGTCTTTATCGAGTAGATTGCTCACGTTTAAACGTGTTTCGACACCTTGAACGCCAACATGGCTCAGGTCATAACCAATGGTGGCATCCACCAGGGTGTAGTCGGGCACGGTTTCGGTGTTGGCCCGGTCAGCGGCGATATCCGCGTAGTGGCGGACGCCGACCCCCATATCCACGCCGTTCAGCCAGCCCTTGTTGGCCTCGTAGTGGCCCCAGAGCTGCACTTGGTGCCGCGGGGAGTAAATGGCGTTGTTGCCCTGGTTACCATCGTCGCTTTTGGCGTAGGTGATGTCGGTGAAGCTATAGCCAGCTTGAACCGAGAGGGTATCCGTTAGCTGGGTTTGCGCTTCCAGCTCCAGCCCTTGGGATTCGATCTCCCCTACAGCGCGGTATGGGTCGGTGGGCTGCTCTTTGGTGGCGACGTTCTCCTGGCTGATATGAAACAGCGCCGCGCTGTATTGGTTTTGGCTACCGTTAGGCTGGTATTTAATGCCGGTTTCCCACTGTTCGCCCTCCATGGGCTTGAGCAGATCGCCACTCTCATCCACGAAGCTGGTGGGGGTGAACGCGGTGGAGTAGCTCAGGTAGGGGGCTACGCCGTTATCGAACAGGTAGACCACCCCGGCGCGGCCACTGAACTGGGTGTCGCTGAGGGAGCTGGTATCACCGCTATCGCGGTTGGCATTGTCGATATTCACCCAGTCGTAGCGGCCACCCAGGGTAAAGCGCCAGTTATCGAGGGCTATCTGGTCTTGCAGGTAAACCCCGGTCTGGTCGATCTCATGGCGTTCGCGTACCGGGGCATAAAACTCGATGGGGTCGCTGCCATAAACCGGGTCAAACGCATTGAGCGGCGGGAAATACCCCGATGGCCACGACACGTCGTTTTCCCGCTGCTGGTAATCAACCCCGAACAGCAGCGTGTGATCCATAAAGCCGCTGCTGATCGTGGCTTCTAACTGGTTGTCGAGCGTCCAGGCTTCCAGCGACTCATCACTGCCGGAGTAGTAGCGGGTGAGTTCGTCTGAGTCTGGTGATACCCAGCCAAAGCCGTAGACCTGATTGAGCACCACGTCTGAATTGAGGTAGCGCATTAACTGGCGGCCGGTCACCTGGTCGTTGAAGCGGTGCTCAAGGGCGTAGCCGACCATGCGCTGGGTGCGCTCGTAGGTGTCGTACTCCTCTTCACCATCAAAGAAGTTGTTGCTGATTTTGCGCCCGTTATGGGCAACCACGGCCCCCTCATAGGGTACGCCGGAGTGGTAGCCGCCTTCGGGTTCATCCTGTAGGTAGGCTTCTACGGTGAGGCTGGTGTCATCGGTGATATCCCAGGTGAGCCGGGGCGCTATGGCATAGCGCTCCTCTTCCGCCGGGCCAAACTGGGTATCCGCGGCGCTGGCAATGCCGGTCAGGCGAAAGGCCACCCGTTGCTCTGCGCCAATCGGCCCGGTGAGGTCAAAAGCGGCGCTGCGCTGGTTATTATTACCCACTCGAAAACGCAGCTCACCGCCCTGTTCAAACGCTGGCCGCTTGCTGTTCAGGGCGACCACCCCGCCAGGGGAAGCGCGACCATAGAGCACCGAGGCGGGCCCGCGCACTACTTCAATGCTTTCCAGAAACCATGGGTCAATGCGCATGCTGCTATGGGAGTTGGCATCACCCATGACTTTCAGGCCATCCAGGAAGGTATTGCTCAAGCTGCCGTCAGAAAACCCGCGCAGTACCAGGTAGTCGAAGCGATTGGAGGCGCCGACCTGGTTGCTGTAGACACCCGGCGTGTAGTCGGTGGCGCGCTGTACGGTACTTACGCCGCGGCTATCCATCTGTTCGCGGGTAATCGTAGAAACGCTCTGGGGTATTTCGATCGTCGGCGTTTCCACTTTGGTGGCAGCCTGCTGGGCAGTCACCGTGACGGTGGCTAGCTCGGTGCTCTCTTGAGCGTATAGCGGGGAAACAGCCAGTGCCGAGAGAACGGCGGCACTAAGCGGAGAGCGTAGAAAACGGTGGTGGGGGATGAACATGAAGGCACCTGCAATAAGCATCAATTAACCAATGTGTTAATGAGAATTATTGCGCTTAATGGCGGTTGAAAGGTATGCGCAATGACAAAGGGCGTATGCGTGCTGCCAAAAAATGTCCAACAGAGGAACTTAGGAAACCTCTGATTAACTATTACGCTTGCCCATACGGCGTTAAAAATCGCCTCGTGCGCGAGTCCGATCAAAATGCTCATTTACACCCACGTAAATTCGCGCGCGAATCCGATCCTTTTTTCGTTGATTTTTGCCTTGTCTGGCCTGCGCTCATTACGTTAATCAGAGGCTCCTGACCGCTCCAAAAACAACCCTGCGGCTTTTAATGGCGATGGTGTACTTCATGGGGCGCAATGCCAAAAGCGCGTTTAAAGGCGGTGGCAAAATTGGTGGCGTGGCGGTAGCCGCAGGCGTGAGCGGTTTGCTGCACGCTATACCCTTTGCGTAAGTACGCTTGAGCTTGGGTCAGGCGACAACGTCGTAGGTAGTCGAATATCGAGCAGCCGTAACAGCGGTGAAACTTGCTGCGTAGACTGCTCGGGCTCATCGCGGCGTTGCGGGCCAACTGCTCAAGCCGATAATCCTGGTTGGGGGAGTGTTCGAGCTGCTGACGCAAGTGCTCCAGGCGTTGGTGGTCGCGCTGGGTTAGACCCGACGGTAGGCTGACGGCTTTTCCTGCGTCGCTGGACTCAAGGGGGGCGGCAGGCAGCCCATGCGCTAATAACTGGAGCGCGAGACCTTGCCATAGCAGGCGCTGTCGCTCTACTGGCCAGTTCGAAGCCAGCGCTGCCTCCAGGCTATGAATAAGGAACTGCGGCACCTGCCAGGTATGCAGTACGGGCGTTGCCGGAGGGGAAAAATTGATAGGCGAACAGTTAATGGACGATAAAGAGAGCAGCTCTGTGCAAGCCAGAAGCGATACGTTGAGGATGCGCAAACGCTGTGGTGCGGGCTGGAAGACCTCAAGCCCGGTCTGCTCGTTGAAATGCGCGCTAAAAGCGTCGCCAGCCTGCAACTGAAACGACTGGTGCCCTAGACCGACTTGGATATGGCCCTCGAGTATCACGCTGAGAAACCAAGGCGCGGCACGCCGGGAAGTGGAGGCGTAAGCGTGCAGGACGTCAAGATCCGAGTGTGTCACGCGCAGTGTGGGGTCTATCTCGACGTCCATCACCCGCCCTCGGGCAACACAGTGCGCTGGCTGGGAGCCGTCGGGCGCTTCGGGAAAGCGGTAGTCGATCCCGAAGCGCTGACCAATAGCCAGCAGGTCATGGGTGGTGAGTGGTACGCAAGATGGCGTTATCGAGCCGAGTGTAGCCATCCCCGTTACCTCACCCTTGAGCGGTTGTCAGCGAGCAGCGAACCAGCACTTAGTACGCCATCGACCAGTTCAGGGTGTAAGTACGCCCGCGGCCCTGGTAGTCGTAGAGGTACTCTGGGCCGTAGTAGGGCGAATAGAACATGGCTGCTCGCTGTCCCCAGACGGTGGAGTACTGATCATCCAGCAGGTTCTGCACGCCCAGGCTTAAGGTGCCAAAATCGGTGTCTTGACTGAGCGATAAGTCGAGGGTGGTATTGCCATCGATCTCCCGGTCGGCATCGTCTTTCAGGTCGAAGTTGTGGTTGGCCTGCAAGCGAGCCGAACGTACATAGTCCGTCCAGCCAATAAAGGCGGTGGCGGAAGAGAGCGAGGCATAGCGGGCATCACGCTTCTCCCACTCCCCTTGGTCGTTCTCCTGCTCGGAACGCACCAGGTGCAGAGTGCCCCCGGCCTCCAGGCCATTGTCGAAGTAACGGGTCACGGCGCTTTCCAGGCCGAAGTCGCGCTTCTTCTCATCCACAACGCTGACGCTTAAATCCTCGGCGTTCTCTACTGCCTTGTCCGACCAGGCGTAGTAAAGCGCTGTTTGTGCCGTCCAGTTGCCCCCCTGGTAGCGCCAGCCTAGCTCTACTTGATCCGTCTCGATGGCAGATAAAGGGTTGTTATCGACACTGACGTCGGGGCTCTTGCCGTAGTATTTGGCGGGATCCGGCAGTTCGAAGCCCTGGCTAAACTGCAGCCAGTTCTGGTGTCCGTTGCGGTAGTCGTAGAGGGCGCTGGCATTGAAGAGCGTCGCTTCGTAGTCATTCTTGCCGCCAGGAATCCCCTGGAATTCATCCACCTCGACGTCCATATGCTGCTGACGCAACCCGGCGGAGAGCTTGAGCGCTTGGGTGGCCTGCCAGTCGCCCTGGAGGAAGCCTGAAAGCCCGTCCACTTGATAACCGGGGTAGCGGGGTTCAAGCCCCGATGCCTGCTGAACCAGGCCGCCGGAGGCGTCCGAGATGTCGGTATCGAACAGCATCTGGCTGGCATCGAAGGTTTCCCTATCCAGATCGAGGCCGTAGGTTAGCGAAACGTCATCACCCAGGCGCGATTCAAACAGCGCTTTGATGCCGCTTAAATCGGTATTTTGCTGTGAGGCGCGAAATTGCAGGCCGTCGGCGACTGGGTAGGGAAAGGCCTGGAAGCTGGACTCCTCCTCCCTGTGAAACGCCTGCAGGTAGAAATTTTGCCCCCACAGGTTGGCGTGGTGATAGTTGACGTTGACGAGCTTACGGTCGGTTTCCGGATCGCGCTGTGAACGGTAGCCGTCACGGATCTCGGCATCGTTTAAATTGGGCGTGGCTGCGTCGAGGTTGGGAAAGTAGACACCCCGATTACCTTCATAGCCTGAACGGTACAGCTGGGCGCCCAGCTCCAGTCTCTGTTCATCGGTCAAACGAAAAGAGAGGTTGCCCAATACATCAATGCTGCGATTGTCCTGCAGGTCGGTCTGGGCGATATCGGGGAAGATTTCCTGGCCGCTGCCGTCATAGTGGCGCCCGTTGTCACCAATGGCAGTCCCCAGATAGCCTTGAACCCGCTCATTGCCGCCGCTGATCGATTGTGACAGACGCCGATCCATATCATCGCTGCTGTTAAAGCCGGAAGTGATGCCGGCTTCAGTCCGCCAGTTCAGGCCTTCTTCGCCTTTGCGGGTAATAATATTGATCAACCCTCCCGTAGCACCGCCGCCATACAGACTGCTGGCGCCGGAAAGCACTTCCACACGTTCAATGTTGAAGGGATCAATGGCATCGAATTGACGGGAAAGCCCGCGGGAACCGTTGAGCGAGACGCCGTCGATAAGCACCTGCACGCCACGCCCACGCATGTTTTGCCCATAATTGGTGCGCCCTTGTGGCGCCAGATCCAATCCCGGCACCAAGCGACCCAATGCCGTCTTGAGGTCTGCACCATTGCGGGTCTGTTGTTGTAGCATCTCTTTGTCGATCACCCACACCGCACCGGGAATTTGGCTGATCTGAGTGGGCGTACGGGATCCCACGACAACCATGGTCTCCTCTTCGTCCGCGTTTGACACCGTATTTTGGGCGAAAACACTGCTGGAGAAGCCCAGCAATAGACCGGTGCCAATGAGCGCAGCGGTTGACGACGGCGATTTGGGAAAAGGCGATTTTGCAAATAACAGCGCGTGCATAGGTAACGATCCGCAAACGATAATAGAGGAAATAAGCAAGTAAGAAGCGGAGGTTATCATCACGTAAGCCAAAGTCAACGATAGTGATTCGTATTTGTTTTTTGGTTAACAATGGTTGATGGGTAGAGGCATTCGCTGGCCTGCCCGTCCCAGCGAATGAATATTTGTAGCAAGAGTAAGGCGCAGCAACAGGCCAATGCCCTATGGCTGCGCTTAAAGCGGAAGGGTTAAGCGGGCTTATTCTTCTGGTCTGTATCTGTATCTGTATCTGTATCGGCGTCCGGTTCGGGGGTAGGTACCGGCGGTGCCTCTGCTTCCATTGGCGTGGCCGCTGGGGCAGCAGCTTCAACGGTCGCTTCAAGGTTAGCCACTTGGCGCTCCAACGCCTCTACCCGTGAACGGGTACGTTGCAGTACGTCCATTAAAATATCGAAATCCTCCCGCGAGACAAGCTCCAAGCGGTCAAAGGCGCCGCGTACGACTTGCTGCACGCCCTTTTGAATATCTTCCGGCGCCTGGGAGGCGTTTTGTAAACGGTCGCCAAGCTGCTGGGCCAGTCGGCTGATGCGGTCTTGAGGCACCATAGCGCTCTCTCCTTAATAACTCGCTAAATGAACATTTTAAAAATCGCTTACTGGTAAGGATACGCAACAGTCGGCGAATTCGCATGTATCACGTGACTTTACTGTGGAGCGCTTGGTCTGCATCGAAATAGAGCAGGCAACTTTTGCTTACGCTCTTTTTTGGTGCAATAGCGGTGGCGCGTTAATGGACTTTGCCCAGATTTAGCCCTGCAGTTTGCTTGGTTGCCGGGTAATTGGCTGACATATAAGAAAAAAAAGTCAGCTGGCACAGTATGCGCATTATCGGTTCAGGTGCTTATTCTGGCGGCTGTGCCGCTACCCATCTAGCAAGACTTATCCAGCAGGGGAGATCCGGGATGAAACTCATCACCGCTATCATCAAGCCATTTAAGCTCGACGACGTTCGTGAGGCATTGGCCGACAACGGCGTTCAGGGCATTACGGTTACCGAAGTTAAAGGCTTTGGCCGTCAGAAAGGGCATACCGAGCTGTATCGTGGCGCGGAGTATGTGGTCGACTTTCTACCCAAGGTAAAAGTGGAAGTGGCCGTAGACGACGCCCGCTTAGAGAGTGTGCTGGATGCCATTTGCAGTGCGGCTAACAGCGGCAAGATCGGTGACGGCAAGGTGTTTGTGACGCCGCTTGAAGACGTTATTCGGATTCGGACGGGCGAACGCGGTGCAGACGCCGTTTAACGCTGTTTTTCCGATCATTTCTATAGTTCAACGGGGAACTTACAATGAATGAGTTGACTGATCTGAGCTACGCGCTCGATACGTTCTACTTTCTAATTTGCGGTGTGCTCGTCATGTGGATGGCGGCAGGCTTCTCCATGTTAGAAGCGGGCTTAGTACGCTCCAAAAACACCGCTGAGATCCTTACCAAGAATATCGCGCTGTTCGCCATTGCCTGCACCATGTATTTGCTGGTGGGCTACTACATCATGTACTCCAGCAGCGCTGGCGGCTTCCTGCCCAATCTGGGGTTCTTGATTGGTGCGGAAAACAGCGTTGATGCAGTGACTGCTGGTGGTGACGACGCACCTTACTACTCCATGCGTTCTGACTTCTTCTTCCAGGTCGTATTTGTTGCAACCGCCATGTCGATTGTGTCGGGTGCCGTGGCTGAGCGTATGAAGCTTTGGGCCTTCCTGGCCTTTGCTGTCGTTATGACTGCGTTTATCTATCCGGTGTCTGGCTACTGGACTTGGGGTGGCGGCTGGCTGTCTGAAGTGGGCTACTCTGACTATGCGGGTTCAGGCATTGTGCACCTTGCCGGTGCGGCGGCTGCGCTAGCGGGTGTGATCGTGCTAGGCCCTCGTAAAGGCAAATACGGTAAAGACGGTTCTATCCATGCGATTCCGGGTGCCAACATGCCCTTGGCCACGCTAGGTACTTTTATCCTGTGGATGGGTTGGTTCGGTTTCAACGGCGGCTCTGAGCTCAAGCTGGCGGCTGTCGATTCTGCAAACAATGTGGCGCAAGTATTTGTAAACACTAACGCTGCTGCTGCGGGTGGTGTGATTGCCGCACTGATTCTGGCCAAACTGTGGTTCCGCAAAGCGGATCTGACCATGGCGTTGAACGGTGCACTGGCAGGTTTGGTCGCCATTACCGCTGATCCACTCTCCCCGACTGCGCTGGGTGCCACTATTATCGGTGCAGTTGGCGGCATCATCGTAGTCGCTGCCATCGTTACCCTCGATAAACTGAAGCTGGACGATCCGGTCGGTGCAATCTCGGTTCACGGTGTTGTGGGTATCTGGGGCGTGCTGGCAGTACCGTTGACTAACGATGGTGCGTCGTTCGGTGCTCAGGTCATCGGTATCGCCGGTATTTTCGGTTGGGTCTTCCTGGCAAGCCTGGTGGTATGGCTCATCCTGAAAGCCATCATGGGCATCCGGGTTAGTGAAGAAGAAGAGTATGAAGGCGTTGATATCGCTGAGTGCGGTCTTGAAGCTTATCCCGAATTTGGCATTAAGAAATAAACAGCGGTATTAAGAAATAATTTAATGCTGACCAATTGAGCTGGCGTGCTCCTTCTGGCCTCCCCTTAGTGGGAGGCTTTTTTATTCTCTGCCGATAGCGGTGTATGCTGGTAGTTAGCGGTCATCGGTTGGGCAATCTCAGCCGTTCAACCCGACCCCATCACGGCCACCCAGTTAGAGGATATGGTAATGAAATTGATCACAGCTATTATCAAGCCGTTTAAGCTCGACGATGTGCGCGAGTCACTCTCCGATATCGGCGTGCAGGGCATTACGGTAACGGAAGTAAAAGGCTTTGGGCGCCAGAAAGGGCATACCGAGCTGTATCGTGGCGCTGAGTATGTGGTGGACTTTCTACCCAAGGTGAAGCTGGAAGTTGCCGTGGACGACGACATGGCGGAGCAAGTGATTGATGCGATCACTCAGGTGGCTAACACGGGTAAAATCGGCGACGGCAAAATCTTTGTGATGCCGCTGGAGCAGGTGATTCGTATCCGTACCGGCGAAACGGGCAAAGACGCGGTTTAGGTTTGTGAAATGTGAATTGTAAGGCGTAAGTTGCACAAAGCCCCTGCGGATCATCTCCAGTAGGGGCTTTGTATTAGTGATGTAGTCATTAAAGCGGCTAGAATTTTTCTACTCACTTCTCAACAAACGCACGCTCAATGACGTAGTCGCCCGGCTCACCCATGCGCGGCGAGATGTTCAGGCCCAGCTCGTCGAGCAGTGCGCTGGTGTCGTCCAGCATGGCGGGGCTACCGCAGATCATGGCACGATCCTGGCGCGGGTCGATGGGCGGTAGGCCGGTGTCTTCAAACAGCTTGCCAGTACGAATATGGTCGGTCAGGCGTCCCATGGTGTGGAACTCTTCCCGAGTAACGGTGGGGTAGTAGACCAGCTTTTCAGCGATGTCTTCACCCAGGTATTCATGGGCTGGCAGCTCTTTGGTGATGAAGTCGGCGTAGGCTAATTCAGAAACTTCCCGCACACCGTGAACCAGCACTACCTTCTCGAAGCGCTCGTACACTTCAGGGTCCTGGATCAGGCTCATAAACGGCGCCAAGCCGGTACCGGTGGAGAGCATGTAGAGGTTACGGCCGGGTAGTAGGTCATCGCATACCAGCGTGCCGGTGGGCTTGCGGCTAACCATAATCTGATCGCCTACTTTCAGGTGCTGAAGGCGTGACGTGAGCGGGCCATCGGGCACTTTAATGCTGAAGAACTCCAGGTGATCCTCGTAGTTGGGGCTGGCGATGGAGTAAGCACGCATCAGCGGTTTGCCATTCACTTCCAAGCCAATCATCACAAACTGACCGGTTTTGAAGCGAAGACTGCGCTCGCGGGTGGTGCGGAAGCTGAACAGGGTATCGTTCCAGTGGTGAACGCTAAGCACTTCTTCCAGAGCAAACTTACTCATGCCGTTTTCTCCATTAGTCGATGCTGGCGCTAGTCCGCATCGGTCATATTCTTAAAAAGAATAAAAATGATTAAATATGTTGCCAGCAAGTCTAAGCAAAGAGTGGTATATCTGTTAAGCGAATTATATTGATAACGGTTATCTGAAAAATAGATATAGATCAAATAAAGGTCAGACGCTATGCACTACACCCTGCGGCAGTTGGAAGTCTTTGTGGCGGTTGCCCAGCATGAGAGCGTCTCCCATGCGGCGCGGGCGCTGGCCATGTCTCAGTCAGCAACCAGTACCGCGCTTGCGGAGCTTGAGCGACAGTTTGACTGCCAGTTGCTGGATCGGATTGGTAAACGCCTAAAACTCAACGCACTCGGTTTTCAGCTATTGCCCAAAGCGGTGGCGCTGCTTGACCGAGGTGAAGAGATTGAAGAGCTTCTGCGCGGTCAGAAAGGGGTTGGCACGCTTGATGTAGGCGCTACGCTAACTATCGGTAACTACTTAGCGACACTGCTTATTAGCGATTTTATGCAGCGTCATCCGGGGAGTCGTGTGCGGTTAGCGGTGCGCAATACCCGCCATATTATCGAGGGTGTGCGACAGCACTCGCTGGATTTAGGCTTGATTGAGGGGCAGTGCGACGATGACATGATCATCAGCCAGCCCTGGGTCGAAGATGAGCTGTGCGTGTTTTGTTCGCCACGTCATCCGCTGGCGGGTCGTGAGCACCTTGAGCTTGAGCAATTGCTGCGTGAAGACTGGATAATGCGCGAAGAGGGCTCTGGCACCCGCATGACGCTGGAGCATGCTGCCCGCCACCGCCGAAGCCGCTTCAATACCCTGCTGGAGCTGGAGCATACGGAAGGCATTAAGCGTGCCGTGGAGTCGGGGCTGGGGATTGGCTGTGTCTCGCGCTTGGCGCTGCGTGATGCCTTCCGGCGGGGTAGCTTGGTGCCGCTGCCCACGCCGGAGTTGGATCTAAAGCGTCAGTTCACGTTTATTTGGCACCGGCATAAATACCTCACCACCGGCGTGCGCGAATTCCTGCGTCTGTGCCGTGAAATGACTGCCGGGGCCAAGCGCAGTGATGATATAGCGCTACCGCCGATTCCTTAATCCCTCAAAACGATGGCAACGCTTGGGCGGACTTTAACGTGAGCGGAGCCGGTGGGTGTTGAGACAGCTTGAAGCTGCCTATGGTGACCGCTAAATGGTCGGCTTGCTCTTTCAACTGCTCGGCAGCGGTCGTGGACTCTTCCACCATGGCCGCGTTCTCCTGGGTCATGCGATCCAGCTCTGCGACAGCGATGTTGACTTGATTAATGCCCTCGCTTTGCTCGCTGGTGGCCGCATTGATCTCTTCGAGGACATCGGTCACGCGAGTAATGTGCGCCACGATATCCTGCATGGTGGCGCCAGCGTTGCGCACGAGCGTGGTGCCGTTATTGACCTTGCTTTGGGAATCTTCAATTAGTTTCTGGATATCGTTGGCGGCATCACTGCTGCGCCCGGCCAGCTTGCGTACCTCATCGGCCACTACGGCAAAACCACGGCCATGCTCGCCAGCGCGGGCAGCTTCCACCGATGCGTTAAGCGCCAGCAGGTTGGTCTGGAATGAAATGCTGTTCATCAAGGTGACAATCTCACCGATCTTATCCGACGCGTGAGTAATGTCTTCCATGGTGGTCACGACATTTGCGACAACCTTCCCGCCTTCGTTGGCGACCTCTGAGGCGGTCTGAGAAAGCTTGTTGGCTTCTTTGGCGGAGGCCGCCGTGTGTTGAACCGTGCTGGTGATTTCTTCAATCGAAGCTGACGTTTGCTGTAGGCTTGCGGCGGCGTTATCGGTGCGACGGGATAAGTCTTGCCCTCCCATGGCAATTTCGTTCGCCGCGTGGTGAACCGACTCGCTGCTGGTGCGTACATCGATTAATACCGCTTCCATTTTGCTTACGAAGCGGTTGAAGGCGCCGCTCATCTGGGCCACTTCATCACGGCCTTGCTCCGGTAGTCGGCGGGTCAGGTCTCCCTCGCCGCTAGCGATGTCATCCAGGGCATCCCGCGCCCGCTCGAGACCGGCGAAGGTACGCTTGAGCCACAGACTCAGCAACAGCGCAGTCACTGCGATAATGACCAGCAACGTGATCAATGAAGAGTGGAGAATGGCACGCAGGCCGGCAGTCGCTTCGTACTCATCTAACGCCACGCCAAGTTCCCAGTCGGTACCGGCGATGGGGGTTGCCGATAGCCGCTTGGTCTGGCCGTCAACCTGGATAGGCTCCCAGGCGTCTCGTGTAGCGCTAAGCCGTTCGATAACGGCAGGGGTCAAGGTCTCGCTGACCCGCTTTAATGGCTTAAGAGTCAGCGCAGTGTCGGGGTGCGCGATCA
Source organism: Halomonas campaniensis (assembly GCF_002211105.1). Classification (GTDB taxonomy): domain Bacteria; phylum Pseudomonadota; class Gammaproteobacteria; order Pseudomonadales; family Halomonadaceae; genus Vreelandella; species Vreelandella campaniensis_A. The sequence goes on from NZ_JPUA01000028.1 coordinate 157,423, forward strand.
GCGTCTCGCCGCCACTGCTTAGAAAAGCGAAGCTCGACGGCGTCGGTTGAATAGCGTTGACCTGATTGACCAGATTATCGATCGCTACATCTCCGCCGACCACTCCATACAGGCGACCCTCACGTTTGACCGGTGTAGCAAAGGTAACCACTAAGCGATTGCTGTTGGCGTCCACATAGGGCAGCGAGACGATGGTGCGATCCTGATCCATGGCTGCTTGGTACCAGTCGCGCTGGCGAGGGTCATAGTCATTGGGTGGTATCCAGCCATCGGAAGAAAGATGGCTGCCATCGGTTTGGCCATAAAAGGCCGCTATGAACCCGCCTGAGTCGGCTAACTGTTTTAGCGGCTCAAGAGGAGCATTATCGAGCACGGGCGCGCGAGTTGCTTCCAGCATAGCGGCACGGGCAGATACCCATTCCTCAATGGCTAGGGCGTTACCCTGTACGATGGAGGCCTGTTGCCGAGTTATCTGCTGCTCGTTGTGAGCCTGCAAGGTCAGATAGCTGACGGAGGCGTTGATGGTCAGTGCCAGCGTGATAACCACCAAAGTGATCGTCAGGATGCGCAAGCGTAGGGACGACAGCATTAAGAAAGTCTCGCTATTCAGGAAAAATAAGGTCAGAAGTTGACCGCTTGGTAAGTAATATCTGCTGTCATGCTATCGGCACCGATAGATACGACTTTAGGCGTATGTGTCAGTTCGAGTAGCTAGAGGTTTGCAAGAGAGAAGATACGCGCTGGATTAAACCGGATTAAGGCGGGATGGATAACGAAGTAGGGGCCTCAAAAAGAGGCCCCTATAGGTAGGATATAGCGCTACCGCCGATTCCTTAATCCCTCAAAATGATGGCAACGCTTTGGCAGACTTTAGCGTGAGCGGAGCCGGTGGGTGTTGAGACAGTTTGAAACTGCCTATAGTGACCGCTAAATGGTCGGCTTGCTCTTTCAACTGCTCGGCAGCGGTCGTGGACTCTTCCACCATGGCCGCGTTCTCCTGGGTCATGCGATCCAGTTCTGCGACTGCGATGTTGACTTGTTTGATGCCTTCGCTTTGCTCGCTGGTGGCGGCGTTGATCTCCTCCAGAACATCGGTCACACGGGTAATATGCGCCACGATCTCCTGCATGGTAGACCCTGCATTGCGCACCAACGTGGTGCCGTTATTGACCTTGCTTTGGGAATCCTCAATCAGTTTTTGGATATCGTTGGCCGCCTCGCTGCTGCGACCTGCCAGTTTGCGTACCTCATCGGCCACCACGGCAAAACCGCGACCATGCTCACCCGCCCGAGCGGCTTCCACCGAGGCGTTGAGCGCCAGCAGGTTGGTCTGGAACGAAATGCTGTTCATTAAGGTGACGATTTCACCGATCTTGTCCGAGGCATGGGTAATATCTTCCATGGTCGTGACCACATTTGCCACGACTTGCCCGCCTTCTCTGGCTACCTCTGACGCGGTCTGAGAAAGCTTGTTGGCTTCTTTGGCCGAAGCCGCCGTGTGCTGAACCGTGCTGGTGATTTCCTCGATTGAGGCAGAGGTTTGCTGCAGGCTAGCGGCAGCGTTGTCCGTACGGCGGGACAAGTCCTGACCGCCCATGGCGATCTCATTGGCCGCATGGTGAACGGATTCACTGCTGGTGCGTACGTCAACCAGTACATCGTGGATCTTGACCGCAAAGGCATTGAACTGAATCGCCAGCTCTGCCCCTTCGTCACGCCCACGCACCGGTAGTCGCTGGGTTAAGTCGCCATCCCCAGAGGCGATCTCGCGCATGCGATCGGCCAGTTGTTTCAGCGGGCGAGAGATGCTGCTTCCCAGCAGCCAACTGGCAATCAGACCCAGAAAGGCGATCACCAGACCCATGCCAATCATACCGAGTGTCGAAGTCTCGCGCTGGCTTTCCATTTGCGCTTGCAAGTCATTGAGGCCAGCAAGCACGGCGCTTTCAGGCAGCCGAATCATCAATACCCAGGGGTTACCACTCTCATCGATGGAAAAGGGCCAGTAAAGTTCGGTCATGCCCTGCTCCGTGTCGAGCCTGCGCACTCTCTCTCCCTGCTGCGCCTGAGCGATGCCAGCCTGGAGGTCAGCATCGAGCACGTTTTCAACATGTTTGCCTAGCAGGTCAGGCGAGCTGGTATAGGCCGCCAGAGCACCTTGGGAAGCGATCAGCGCAATTTCTCCAGCGCCGTCATAGAGCGATGCATTGGCCTCTTCCAGCAGACTCTGAATAAATTCAACAGACAGGTCGACGCCGGCGCTGCCGCGAAACTCATTGTCTACCAGGATGGGCGCATTAAACGAAGTAACCAGTAATATCTCGCCGTTATAATCGTATAGGTGGGGGTCGACAACACAGCTACGCTTCGTTTCTTTGGTGCATAGATAGTACTCCCCGCGCCGGATTCCATCAGCATCGCGCTCTTGGTTTTCCATGTCGCTGCCCAGCGCCAAAACTTCAATATCGCCGCTTTCGGTGCGATACCACCAGGGCATAAAGCGGCCGTCGGGGCCGTAACCTTGATCTTCACGCCCGGTATAACGTGCATCACTACCAAAGGCGTTAGGCTCCCAACCAATAAAAGCGTCAAGTAGTTCGCTGTTATCCACAACGGTTTGACGCACAAGCAGCGAAAGCTCGCGGCGACTCATGGTCATTAAAGGCCGCCCATCTTCGTCCTCCTGGCCTAACATGGCATTGGTGTTAGCCAAGCTAGTGGCAAGGGTCAGAGCGTGCTCAAGCTCTCCTTTGATTTCTTCGGTTTGGGCGGAGGCGATCGCCGTCAGGCGTGCTTCGATATTGCTTTCGAGCAACTCCTTCGTCTGACTTTCAACCAGCGCCTGGGAGCGTGCGTTGGCAATCACCGAATAGATGACAAGCGCAGCGACGACCAGAAGGATGCAACCACCGACCAGCGTGGCAATGAGGGTGCGGACGGACTTAAATTTCATTGTTGTTGATCTCTTTATGCTAGCGAGGTAACCGCATACTGTGGCAGTGGAGTGGGCGCCATAAGACGGCCATCCTGGGGCACTGAACTGCTTGACAGAGTGAAGGCTCCCACGGTACCAGCCAAGTGGTCAGCCTGTTCTTTCAATTGTTCAGCCGCGGTAGTGGACTCCTCCACCATGGCAGCATTCTCCTGGGTCATGCGATCAAGCTCGGCGACGGCAATATTGACTTGATTAATGCCATCACTCTGCTCACTGGTGGCCGCATTGATTTCCTCCAATACATCAGTTACACGGGTAATATGCGCCACGATATCCTGCATGGTGGCGCCAGCATTGCGTACGAGAGTGGTGCCGTTATTCACCTTGCTTTGTGAATCTTCGATCAATTTTTGGATATCGTTGGCGGCATCGCTACTACGTCCGGCCAGTTTGCGTACCTCGTCAGCTACCACGGCAAAGCCACGGCCATGCTCACCTGCCCGAGCGGCTTCCACTGAGGCATTAAGCGCCAGCAGGTTGGTCTGAAATGAAATACTGTTCATTAACGTCACAATATCGCCAATTTTATCGGACGCTTTGGTAATGTCCTCCATGGTGGTGACTACATTCGCCACAACTTTCCCGCCTTCGTTGGCGACTTCAGAGGCGGTTTGAGAAAGCTTGTTGGCCTCTTTTGCGGAGGCCGCCGTGTGTTGAACCGTGCTGGTGATTTCCTCGATCGATGCTGAGGTCTGCTGCAGGCTAGCGGCAGCGTTGTCCGTACGGCGGGACAAGTCCTGACCGCCCATGGCAATTTCGTTAGCCGCATGGTGAACGGATTCACTACTTGAGCGCACATCAATTAAGACGGCTTCCATTTTGCTTACAAATCGGTTGAAGGCTTTGGCAATCTGAGTGATCTCATCGTTGCCTTCTTCAGGCAGTCGCCGGGTTAGGTCACCCTCGCCAGAGGCGATGTTATTCATCGCGTCGCGTGCCACTAGCAAACGCCGCAGCAGAAAAGTAAGCAGCAGGCCAAACAAGACAGCAGTGACGGCAGCGACAACCAGTAGTGTCACAATTGAGGTGGTGGCGATAGCTCGTAGGCCTGCGGTGGCTTCAGCTTCATCCATGGCAACGACTAACTGCCATCCGCTGTCACCACCGACATGGCTGCCCATGAGTAGCTTGTCGCTGTTTTGCAGTGACACTATTTGGGGCGAATCGGCTTGGGTGATTTGGTTAAGACGAGTAGGAGTCAGGTCATCGCTCAGCCGTGTAGAAGGCTCAAGCGTTAATTCCACGTCTGGATGGGCAACCAGGGTGCCGTCGTCAGTGGTTAGAAAGCCAAAGCTTGATTCTGTGGGGGCGATACCACTGACTATCTCTATAACATCTGTGATCGCAATGTCAGCGCCGATGACGGCGGCAAGCTGTCCATTACGATAAAAAGGGCGTGCAAAGGTGACAATCAACCCGCCTGATTGTGCATCGATATAAGGTGCAGTGATAACCGTATCCTGGGCCTCGGTCGCACCTTTGTACCAGGGACGTTGGCGAGGATCGTAATCACTGGGGGGCTGCCATCCATCGGAAAAAATAGCGTCTGGTGTGGAGGGATAGGCAATGTAGGTGCTCCTGAAACTGCCAGAAGCAGCCAACTGGCGCAGCGCGGCAAGTGGAGCATCGCTATTAACGGCATCTTCCATACTGGCAAGCATGGTGTAGCGCACGTTAAACCATTCATTAATGGCCTGTGTGTTTCCTTTCACTACGGCGCTGAGGTTCTGGCTTACTTGTTGGTTATTATGGTGTTTAACGGTGGTGTAACTGGCAATGCCGTTAATCACTAGGGCAAGGGTAATGAGGGCCAAGGCGGCAAGTAGGATTCGGACTCTTAATGATGCAAGCATAGTCGCTCTCTGGGTCGAAGTTTGTATCAGCGCGTTGTGACCGCACAAGATAAAAGGGAGACCCTTCAGCTATCGACGAGAGCGACTTTTCCTTTAGCTATAAGGTTTATTTATCGTTTAACAGACTAGCGTAGGTCGCTAACTGCATGCTGGATGTCGTTCAGTGAGGCTTTACTGAGGTCTTTTGATAGGGAGTGAATAACAAGCTTTTGAGTTGGGCCATCAAGTTTTTCACGTAGCAGCCCCAAAAATTTAGGCGGCGCCACCATAATGAGCTTCTCCATACTGTTGCCTACTCGAGCGTTGTAAAGCCGCTGAGCGACCTCTTTCGCAAACAGCTCGTTTTCGTGCTTAGTAGCCGTTCCCTCTTCACCCGCCGAGCGAGAGGTGGTGGACATCGACTCATGCACATCGCCTCGACCGTCGGTGACCAAGTCACCTTCGTGCAGGCGTCCTTCAGCGTGAACCATGCTCTCCTTTTCCGCCAACGTTAAGGCATCTCGGGTAAAAATACGTGCGCGAGCGGCGTCGGCTACCACGATATAGGTTGTCATCGCTGTGCATACTCCATGTCGTTGATGGTCATCTAACCATGGCAAGCGTTTGGCGTTAGGTCAAACGCTTACCTTGGCTTAAACAACCTGGTTTAAACAGTGGGGCTACAGCACCTTGCTACGTAGCAAGCTTGTGACGGCTTCCCCCATCAGCACCAACACAATAATGGCAATTAAAATAGTCGCTACGGTCGGCCAAGCGAAGGTATCAATTGCCCCCTGCAAAATAACCCCAATGCCACCCGCGCCCACTAGCCCAAGCACCGTTGATTCACGGATATTGATGTCCCAGCGGAGAATCACAATGGCAAAAAAGGCGGGCATGACTTGAGGGACAATCGCGTAGGCGACCACTTTTGCCTTGGAGGCGCCGGTCGCTTCCATGGCTTCTACGGGGCGCCGGTCAATCTCCTCTATTGCCTCGCCCATCAGCTTGCCGATAAAGCCGATTGAGCGGAATACGATGGCAAGAATGCCCGCTAACACGCCGGGGCCAAAAATGGCCACGAACAGCAGTGCCCAGATAATGGTGTTTACTGAGCGGCTAGAGACCAGAATGAAACGCCCCAGCCACAGGCAGGCACGGTTAGGCGTGGTGTTCTGGGCAGCAATGTAGGCCACCGGGAGCGCCAAGAAGATGGTTAAGAAAGTGGCCAGCGTGGCGATATGCACGGTCTCGATCAGCGCGGCGATAATACCGTTCAGCCCGGCCGGGCTGGGCGGCCACATGCGCCCCCCAAGCGCAGAAATTTGATTGGGCGCGTCCCATACCCAGGGCCAGAAAATATCGATGTCGCGTACCGCCCAAACCACTACCATCAACGTAGCTAGCAGTACGGCGTAACGAATAAGGCGCTGTTTGCGGTCGTAGCGTTGCCAAACGCGGTCGGCAAGCTGCTGTGCGTGATCTACCATATTTTTTTCCTTACCCAGCCGCTGACACCTTCACTGAGCAAAATGACCGCGATGATAATGAGCAGAATGGCAAAGGCGAAATCGTAGTCGTAGCGTCCAAAGGCGTTCATTAGCGTACCGCCTATGCCGCCTGCTCCCACGATTCCGACCACCGCTGATGCGCGCAGGTTACTGTCTAGCTGGTACATGGAGAGCCCCACTTGGCGTGGCAGTATCTGCGGGAAAACGGCATAAAACAGAATCGCCACATACCCCGCGCCAGCGGCTTTCATGGCTTCTACTTGGCCCCAGTCAATCTCTTCTATCTCTTCGGCCAGCAGCTTTCCTACAAAACCAATCGAGTAGAGAGTGAGGGTCAAAATGCCCGCCAGCGGGCCAAACCCCACCGCGGCAACAAACAGAATCGCCACGATCACCGGGTGAAAGCTGCGCGATACAATAATGACGGCGCGACCAATGAGATAGATGGGCATGGGGGCGATATTGCGCGCCGCCATGACGGCAAACGGAATCGATAGAAAGACCCCCAGTAGGGTAGCCAAAATGGCGATCTGGAAGCTCTCTTTAAAGCCTGTTATCAGCAGCTCGTAGCGCTCTAAGTTGGGTGGAAAGCCACCGCTAAAAATGCGTGCTGCGCGTGGCAAACCTTCCGAGATACGCGCCCAGTTAAACGGCAATGAGCCGAAGGCCCAGACCAAATAGACCACCGCGACGATGATCAGCCCGTAGCGCAGCAGCGGGTTAGCGATAAACGGCGGCTTTCTCCAGGTGCGGGGGGCCGTTGAAGGGGACTCAGGCGGAGTCATGGGAGCGCTCCTCCGCTGGCGTATCGGTAATCGCATCGTCCGGTGCTTCAATGCCGCCGTAGATAGCGTCTAACGCGTCTTTGTTGAAATCGGCAGGCAACCCATCAAAGATCATCTTACCGTGGCGTAGACCCACAATCCGCTCGGTATAGGTTTTGGCCTGTGCAACATTGTGGATATTGATCAACACTGGCAGCGACAGCTCACTGGCCAGGCTTTGCAGCAATATCATGATTTGCTCGGAAGTGCGTGGATCCAGCGAGGCAGTCGGTTCATCCGCCAGCAGCACTTCAGGTTCCTGCATTAAAGCGCGCACCACGCCTACCCGCTGGCGCTCCCCACCGGAGAGCTCATCGGCACGCTTGTTGGCGTAATGAGCAATGCCCACCCGCTCCATCAGTACAAACGCACGCTCAATATCTGCCTGGGGGTAACGACGTGAAATCGCCTGGTAGAGATTGACGTAACCCAACCGCCCGGCCAGTACATTCTCCATCACGGTTAAGCGATCCAGTAGGTTAAAGCCCTGGAACACCATGCCGATTTTGCGGCGCGCGCGGCGTAATTCAGCGCCTTTAAGGTTCACCAGCTCATTGCCGTTGAGCTTGATCGAGCCCGAGGTTGGTTCGACCAGGCGATTGATACATCTAAGCATGGTGCTTTTACCTGCACCCGAGGCACCTACGATAGAAACAACGCTGTTTCCCTCTACCTTGAGGTCAAGCCCTTTCAGCACGGCTTCATCGTGGCCATAGCGTTTGACCAGATTGGTAATTTCCAGCATGTGTCCGCTTCCATCGTCGAGACAATAACCGCACCGCCGGCGGCGGTGCGCTACGTTTACTCTTCCAAATTTTCGGGCGTATAGCTCACGTTATTGGCCGCTTGGATGGTACGAATCACCTTCCAGTTGTCTTGGTAGTTGATGGGGATGAATTTTTCGACGCCCTCAAACTCTTCGCCTAGCTCGGTGCCGATAAAATCAAAGCTGAAGAAGGCTTCTTCAATTTTTTCGACCAGATCGGGGTGCAGGTTGTGCGCGTAATTGTACGAGGTGGTGGGGAAACGATCGGACTCAAATATCAGGCGCACGTCCTCTTCATCGTAAAGTCCGCGCGCCGCCATCCGCTCGACTACTTCGGAAGCGACCGGAGCCGCATCGTAGTCTTTAGCCACGACGCCCAGCATGGATTGGTCGTGGCTGCCCGAGTAGACCACTTCATAATCCTCATCGGGGGTAATGCCGAGTTCAGGCAGCAGAGCGCGAGGGGCTAGGTTACCCGAGTTGGACGTTGGAGAAGTATGGGCGACGCGTTTGCCTTTGAGATCCTCTACCTCATGGATATCAGAGTCGACATGGGTAAACAACTGCAGGGTATAGCCGAATTGGCCGTCATCAGAGCCCATTAACGCAAACGGCACGGCCCCGGCCAAGTTCACCGCAAACGGCGTAGGGCCAGTGGAGAAACCGGCGATATGTAAGCGCCCGCTTCGCATAGCTTCAACCTGCGCCGCGTTGGACTGCACAGCAAAGAAGCGCACATCGCGCTCGGTAACCTCAGCCAAGTGATCGATAAAGGGCTGCCAAATATCTGAATAGATGGCCGGGTCTTCTACGGGGGTATAAGCAAAAATCAGCGTGTCTGGATTAGCCCACTCAGACTCATCGGCAGGGCGGTCGGCGACCATATCGCCATTTTCATCACAGTAAATAGTATCTAAATCGCCGCGTTCGCACTCAGCTAAAGCGGGCGTAGTGAGCAGGGCGAGCGGTAATAGAGATGCGGCGGTAAGTATCGCAAGGGGGCGCTTGCGGAAGAGCGAAGTTGCCATGGTAAGCCTCGTTTGTGCGTTATTGTTGTGTTCTTGCATGGATCGAGCGGTGTTTCCTTTGCTGCGTTTTGCCACTATCGAAAACAGAAAAGCTTTCGTAAGTGGACATTCCGCGCCAAGGATGGTTATTTTCGAAAGTAGACACCTTCAATCTAGGGTTTGTGACAAACTTATGTCAAATACTTTACAGCCGCTCTCCGACCATTGGCGTAACCGCTACTTACTAATGCGCCATGGCCATAGCCAGGCCAATCAGCAGGGGGTGATTGTCAGCTCGCCAGAGCGAGGGATAGAAAACTTCGGTCTTTCCGAGTATGGCGAGCAACAACTTGCCCAGCTCGTTGCCGATTGGCAGTGGCCTGTGCCGACCCGGGTGGTGCATTCAGACTTTTTGCGTACCACTCAAACCGCTGCCCATGTAGCAGCCAGGTTCGGGTTAGTGCCCAGCGTGGATACGCGCTTGCGAGAGCGCCATTTTGGCGAGTTAGAGGGGCAGGGAGACGATCGCTATCCCCGTATATGGGCTTTGGATGCCGAGGATGCCGAGCATCGTCACTATCAGGTAGAGGCGTTAAGCGGGGTGGCGAGCCGCATGCAGGCGGTGATAGCGGCGTGGGAGCAGCAGGTTAGCGGTGAAACCATCCTATTGGTGAGTCACGGCGACCCGCTACAGATTTTGTTAACGGCGCTGGCGAATAAGCCCCTTACCCAGCACCGTGAACAGCCCGCATTACTGCCCGCGAGCGTTACCCAAGTAGGCGGTTAGGCGTTCTCGGCAGCAGGCGGTATCCAGGCAATCATATCGACTTCTACATCGGCGCCGCCCGCCAAGCCGGTCACCCCAATGCAGGTGCGGGTTGGCAACGGCTGGGGGAAGTAGCTGGCGTAGACCTTATTCACTTCATCGAAGTGGCCCATATTGGTAATAAACACCCGCGACTGCACCACATATTCGAAGTCGCTGCCGACTTCTTCCAATACAATCGCCAGGTTCTGCATCACTCGGTGAGTCTGCTCGGTGAAGGTGCCCAAAAGCATCTCATTGGTTTCTGGCACCGTCGGCATTTGTCCGGTGATAAAGACCAGATCGCCCACCCGGCAGGCGTGGGAAAAAGGCGCAATAGGCTGTGGCGCACGGTCAATAAACAGCTTTTCAATCATGTTTTTATCCTTCGTTAACTGTTTCTACTGGCTGTTTTTTTAAGTCTGTTAACCATCATGGGCCTCAAGAGAGGCCCATGATAATTTACTTATCCACAGCTGCTTTGCAGTCTGGGCTGTGTATTAGTGCCCCAGAATCTGGCTAAGGAACAGTTTGGTACGCTCAGACTGTGGGTTATTGAAGAACGGCTCCGGTGCGTTCTCTTCAATGATTTGCCCCTGATCCATAAAGATGACCCGGTCAGCCACTTTTTTGGCGAAGCCCATTTCGTGGGTGACACAGATCATCGTCATGCCTTCTTCCGCCAGCTCCACCATCACATCCAGCACCTCCTTGATCATCTCAGGGTCAAGGGCGGAGGTGGGCTCATCAAACAGCATCACATCCGGGTGCATGCAGAGTGAGCGGGCAATTGCTACACGCTGCTGCTGCCCACCAGAGAGCTGCCCAGGGTACTTAGTAGCCTGCTCGGCAATACGCACCCTTTCAAGGTACTCCATGGCCAGCGCTTCGGCCTCTTTGCGGGGCTTCTTTTGTACCCACATTGGCGCGATACAGCAGTTTTCCAGCACTGATAAATGCGGGAACAGATTGAAGTGCTGAAACACCATGCCGACGCTGCGACGAATCTGCTCGATACGTTTCACATCTTGGGTTAGCGGTACACCGCCTACCACGATTTCACCTTTTTGGTGCTCTTCAAGGTGGTTAATACAGCGGATCAGCGTTGATTTGCCCGAACCCGAGGGTCCGCAAACCACGATACGTTCACCGCGTTTTACCTCCAGGTAGATATCCCGCAGTACGTGAAAGTCACCGTACCACTTGTTAACGTTGCGCATCTCGACCATCAGGTCAGAAGTACTGGTGTCAGAGGTGCTGGTGGCTGCTTGTGTCATGTTGAAATCCTACTCAAAACGTAAATAGATTCGGCATTAAGCGTGAGGATAAGCCTATTGCTTATGACCAGTATTTAGCTTGCGTTCCAGGTACTGGCTGTAGCGCGACATGCTGAAGCAGAAGATCCAGAACACGAACGCGGCAAATACATACCCCTCAATTGAGAAGCCCAGCCAGCGCGAGTCGGAAAGCGCCGCTTGCACAATGCCCAACAGGTCAAACAGCCCGATGATCATCACCAGGGTGGTGTCTTTAAACAGCGAGATAAACGTATTGACGATACCGGGGATCATCATTTTGAGTGCTTGGGGCATCACGATAAGCCCCATACGTTTCCAATACGTCATCCCTAGCGCCGCGGCGGCCTCGTCCTGGCCTTTGGGAATCGCCTGTAAACCACCGCGAATAACCTCCGCCATATAAGCACTTTGGAACAGCGTAAGGCCTATTAGCGCCCGCACAAGGCGATCCACGCTAAGCTCTGACGGTAGGAACAGCGGCAGCATCACAGAGGCCATAAACAGAATGGTGATCAGTGGCACACCGCGCCAAAACTCAATAAAGATCACGCAGAATGTTTTGACGATAGGCATGTTCGAGCGTCGCCCAAGGGCGAGTACGATGCCGATAGGAAGCGCACCAATCATCCCTACGCTTGCCAGTAGCAGCGTCAGCATCAATCCGCCCCAGCGGTGGGTGGAAACCCTGGGTAGATCAAAATAGCCGCCGTGTAGCAGCACGTAGGCAATCACGGGGAAAATCAGCAGGGCAAACAGTGCCATCCAACGCTTGAACGGCAGCCGTGGAATGACCATCCAGGCAATAATGCCTGCAAACATGGCGAACACGATATTAGCGCGCCAGTACTCCTCGCTGGGGTAGAGGCCATACATAAACTGGGAAAAACGTGCGTTAACGAATACCCAGCAGGCGCCCGCCCGGGTACAGTCTTCGCGGCTATCGCCTACCCAGTTGGCATCAATGAATGCCCATTGAACTGTTGGTACCACGAGTAGATACAGCACGTAGAGGCCCAGCAGCGTGAAAATGCTATTGATGGGGCCGTTAAACAGATTGCCACGTAGCCAAGCAATTGGGCCGATGGTGCCTTTAGGGGCCGGGCGCTGAGGTATGGTTTCTTTATTGTGAATCATGGGGTCGCCTCCGGCCTAGCGTTCGACCAGCGCAACGCGAGCGTTGAACCAGTTCATGAACATGGACACCAGCAAGCTGATGATCAGATAAACCGCCATGGTCATGGCAATGACTTCAATTGCCTGACCGGTCTGGTTGAGCGTAGTACCGGCAAAAACCGATACCAGGTCGGGGTAGCCAATGGCGGTGGCCAGGGATGAGTTTTTAATCAAGTTAAGGTATTGGCTGGTGAGCGGCGGAATGATGACGCGCATGGCTTGTGGAATCACCACTAGGCGCAGCACTAAATTGCGCGGCAAGCTCAATGCCTGGGCGGCTTCCGTTTGACCATGGGGAATAGCCTGGATGCCTGAGCGCACAATCTCCGCAATGAAGGAGGCCGTATAGATAGACAGCGCCAGCCATAGAGCCAAAAACTCAGGGATAATGGTGATGCCTCCGCCAAAGTTAAAGCCGCGAAGTACCGGCATCTCCCAGGTGACCGGTACACCGGTGGCGACTAATACCAGCAGCGGCAGGCCAAAAATAATCACCAGCGACATCCAGAAAACTGGCAAGCGCTTGCCGGTGGCTTCGTGGCGGCGCTTGTTCCAAATGACCAGCGCAATGCTAGCGATGATGGCCACCACAAAGGTCGCAGGGATTAGCCCAAAGCCTGACTCGAAAAGCGGTTGCGGCAGGTAGAGCCCGCGAACATTTAGGAAGATGGCTTCACCAAATGCCATGCTCTCTCTGGCGCTGGGTAGCGTCCGCAGTACTGCAAAGTACCAGAAGAAAATTTGCAGCAGCAGCGGGATGTTACGAAACGTTTCGATATAAGCGTTGGCTAGCTTAGCAATCAGCCAATTGGGCGATAGCCGTGCAATACCAACGATAAAACCAATAATCGAGGCAGCTAACACCCCCAGCCCACCGACCAACAGCGTGTTGAGCAAGCCAATCACGAAGGTGCGACCGTAGGTGCTCTGGGAGGAGTACTCGATTAAACTTTGACCAATACCAAAGCCGGCTGTATTGCCCAGGAAGCCGAAGCCTGTCGTGATGCCGCGGGCGTTCAGGTTGGCTTGGGTATTGCCGATAATATAGATCAGGAAAGCCGCGACAACGGCGACTAAAATGAGCTGGAAAATAAGTGCGCGCTTTGCGCGGTCTCGCCAAAACGGCGGCTTTTGGCCGACGGGGCGAGCGTTAGGTCTTACAGACATGGGTGGCGTCTCCGCAATACGGAAGGTCAATCAAATGGCCCGCCCATACTCTCGGAACAGATACGTGAGAGAGGGCGGGCCGGGGTCAAGCGAGACGCTTAGCGAATCGGGGGAGCGTACTGGAAGCCACCGTCGTTCCACAGGGCGTTAACACCGCGCTCAATTTCAAGCGGAGAGTCCATACCCACGTTACGTTCAAAGCTTTCAGCGTAGTTACCAACTTGGCTAATAATGTTGTAAGCCCAGTCTGCTTCAAGGCCCATACCTTCACCGTAGTTACCGTCTTGGCCTAGCAGGCGAGCAACATCGGGATTTTCAGAGTTCAGCATCTCTTCTGCGTTTTCGCTGGTGACGCCGTACTCTTCGGCGTTAATCATGGCGAACAGTGACCACTTCACGATATTGAACCAAAGGTCGTCGCCTTGACGAACCACGGGGCCCAGCGGCTCTTTGGAGATCACTTCAGACAGGATCATGGACGCTTCAGGGTCGTCTAGCTGAATACGCAGTGCGGCTAGCTGAGAGGTATCAGAGGTCAGAACATCACAGCGGCCAGCTTGATAACCACCCACTGTTTGCTCAGAAGTATCAAATACGATCGGATTGAATTCCATGTCGTTAGCACGGAAGTAGTCAGCAAGGTTCAGCTCGGTAGTAGTACCCGATTGAATACAGATGGATGCACCGTCGAGCTCATCGGCACCGGTAATACCCAGGTCACGGGAAACCATGAAGCCCTGGCCGTCGTAAAAGTTAACCCCGGTGAAGTTTAGGCCCAGGGTGGTGTCACGGGTCGTTGTCCAGGTGGTGTTACGAGAAAGTACATCAACCTCACCCGACTGCAGGGCGGTAAAGCGTTCAACCGCATTGAGGGAAATGTAGTTCACCGCATCTGCATCGCCAAGAACCGCTGCCGCCACTGCACGGCAAACATCAACGTCCAGGCCTTGCCAGTTACCGTCGTCATCCGGCGCTGAGAAGCCTGGCAGACCATCGCTCACACCACACTGAACGGCGCCACGCTCAATGGTATCTTCCAGGGTGTCGGCTTGAGCAGTTGCTATTCCCGCTAGGCTAAGTGAGCCAGCAGATGCCAGCAGCACTAGGTGTTTTTTATTGAACATTTAGTTTCCCTCGAAGTTCTTGAAATTGATTATTGAAATCAGTCGCTGAAATCAGTCATTGAAATAGTTGTGCATGCCGTAGCATGTAACTAAACCTAGCAAGGAAGATGCCAACAAGGGTACAGGCGTTAATTCAGCGCTTTTCAACGCTACTCAACGAATTCGAGACGAAGGTCTAGGTGCAAGAAAGGCAAGCGCCCACTCCAGCTTGCACCTTTGTGGGGCAAGTCGAAATGGGCGGTGACGAAAAGGTGGGCAAAACGGCCGAGGGTTTACTCGGCTGCAAAGGCCTTGCGCATAAACGGTGGTAGGGCGAGGGCGCCACGGTGGGCTTCAACGCTGTAGTACTCAAGGGGGAGGTCGTGGCTGGCGGCTGCCTGCTCGCGGAACGTATTCACATCGGTGGCTTTACCCGCCAGTGTCACGCTCCACCAACCTGATGGATAAACCGGCTGCGGGAAGGGCAAAGTAGCAACACTGTCGAAACCCGCTTCAAGCATATCGTGGCGTAACTCACGAATGATCGAGCCCGTGTGGTAAAGCGGTGATTCGCTCTGCTGCACCATGACGCCGCCGCTTTTCAAAATACGGTGGCAGCGCTTGAGAAAGTCGGTTTTGAACAGCCCTTCAGCAGGCCCAACCGGGTCGGTGGAGTCGATAATCAGCACATCGATGCTCTCATCAGGTGCATCGTCCACCCACTTGACGCCGTCGGCGAACAGCAGTTCCGCCCGCGGGTCGTTATTCGATTCTACCAACGACGGGAAGAAACGCTCAGACGCCTTGGTAACCTCTTCGTCGATATCAATTTGGGTAACTTGCTCAACACCTGGGTGGCGCAGCACCTCTTTTAAGGTACCGCAGTCGCCGCCACCGATAATCACCACCCGCTTGGGATCTTGATGGGTAAACAGCGCCGGATGCGCAATCATCTCGTGATAGAGGAAGTTATCGCGATCGGTCAGCATCACGCAGCCATCCAGCACCATCAGGTTGCCGTAGGTTTCAGTGGCGTAGACCTCCAGGTGCTGGTACGGGCTCTGCACATCCAGCAGCTTTTCAGAGATCTTTAGTGAGAAGGCGCTGCCGTGGCTATCAAAGACTTCGGTAAACCACTGGTCGTCGCGTAAATCGCTCATCAATTGGCTCCTGAGTGCTGTGCGTTTGAGTGCGTTGGAATATCGCGGTGATACTGCGGGCTGAGTTCGTGCAGCGCCTCCATAAAGGCGGTGACGTTATCGGGGTTGGTAAACTGGCTGATACCGTGACCCAGGTTAAACACGTGGCCAGGGCCGTGACCGTAGCTCTCCAGCA
Source organism: Halomonas campaniensis (assembly GCF_002211105.1). Lineage (GTDB taxonomy): Bacteria > Pseudomonadota > Gammaproteobacteria > Pseudomonadales > Halomonadaceae > Vreelandella > Vreelandella campaniensis_A. The sequence goes on from NZ_JPUA01000028.1 coordinate 173,239, forward strand.
CCCGAGCCACTTCGGCGCGGATAGCCGAGGGGCGGGCGAACAGCACGTTAGGATCCAGGTTCCCTTGTAGTGCTACTTTGTGCCCAACACGAGCGCGCGCATCAGAAAGTTCGGTTGACCAGTCGATACCCAGCGCGTCGGCACCGGCGCAGGCGATATGCTCAAGCCACTGGCCGCCGTTTTTAGTGAACAGAATGACCGGTACGTGGCGTCCGTCGTGCTCGCGAATCAAGCCGGAGACGATCTGCTCCATATAACGCAGCGAGAACTCAAGATAAGCTGGCGTCGAAAGCGCGCCGCCCCAAGTATCAAAAATCTGCACTGCCTGGGCACCCGCACGAATTTGGGCGTTCAGATAGTCAGTCACCGCGTGGGCCAGGGTGTCCAGCAATTGGTGCATGGTGTCCGGCGTATCGTAAAGCATGGTTTTTAGATGGCGGAAGTCTTTGCTGGAACCGCCCTCCACCATGTAAGTCGCCAGTGTCCAGGGGCTGCCGGAGAAGCCGATCAGCGGCATGCGCCCGTTCAGCTCGCGGCGAATGGTCGACACCGCACGCATCACGTAATCCAGATCGCGCTCCGCATCAGGAACGCTGAGTGCCGCCACTTCTTCGGAGGTGCGCACGGTTTTGCGAAATTTAGGCCCTTCGCCGGTTTCAAAATAGAGCCCCAACCCCATGGCATCGGGGATAGTCAAAATATCTGAAAACAGAATGGCCGCGTCCAGCGGGTAACGCTCCAAGGGCTGTAGGGTGACTTCGCAGGCCAGGTCATGGTTGCGGCACAGATCCATAAAACTGCCCGCATCGGCACGGCTGGCGCGGTATTCCGGCAGATAGCGGCCCGCCTGTCGCATCATCCACACCGGGGTGCGGTCGACGGGCTGGCGCGCGAGTGCGCGAAGAAAGCGATCATTTTGCAACGGTGTAGTGGTCATAGACACTTGCTCTTAAGAAATTTGCCCGCATTGTACTGGGTGTAGGTACTTGGGAACGTATGCGAGCAATTGTACTTGAAGATAAGCGCCAGGGCGGGGTACTCGGTGGCAAAAATCGTCGCACCCGGCCAATTTTTCTCGCCTATTTAGCCGATTTTAGCTTCTTCGCCAGCGTGAGGCCTGCGCCGCTTCCTGTTAGAATACTGACCCACTTTGCCAACACTGGTGTGGTTAACTGGTTTGGTCAATCAGCGAGGTAACCTGTGACCATTCGCTTCATTGCCGCTTCCCGGCTGCCCACGCCCTGGGCAACATTTACTATGCATGGCTTCGAAGATGAGGCCACTGGCAAGGATCATATCGCCTTAACGCTGGGTGATGTGACCGGCGATGCGCCGGTGTTGGGGCGTGTGCACTCCGAGTGTTTGACCGGCGATGCGCTGTTTTCCATGCGCTGCGACTGTGGCTACCAGCTGCAGGAAGCGCTCAAACGCATTGCTGAAGAGGGCCGCGGTGTCCTGTTCTACTTACGCCAAGAGGGGCGCGGTATTGGCCTGTTGAATAAAATTCGCGCTTATCACCTGCAGGATCAGGGGGCAGATACGGTCGAGGCCAACGAGCAGCTCGGTTTTGGCGCTGACATGCGCCGCTATGACCTGTGCGTGCCGATGCTTAACCATTTGGGCATCACATCGTTAAGGTTAATGACCAATAACCCGCGCAAGGTGGATGCCCTCACTCGCGACGGCGTGAATGTCGTCGAACGCCTGCCGATCACCACCGGGCTTAACCCCCATAATGAGCAGTATCTATCCACCAAAGCGGGCAAGCTTGGCCACATGATGGCCTTGGATGACTTCACTCAGGCTAGCGATGTAGATATTGAACGTAAAGGGTGATATGAGTGGGAGATGGCATGCCAGGAGCGCCCCAGGATGAACGCCGTCAGTAAGGAGCATTACCAGCAGTATAAACAACAGCGTGAAAAGCCTTCCGAAGAGCAGGGTGAATTCAGCGTTATTGAAGAGTGGCTGCACAGTATCACTCACGGTATTGGTGCTGTGCTCAGTCTGGTCGGAATGGTAGTACTGTTGGTGGCGGCGAGCTACGCCGCCCATGTCGACCCCTGGAAAATTGTCAGCCTGAGCCTGTACGGCACTACGCTAGTGCTGCTGTATACCGCTTCTACCCTTTACCACGGTATCCCTCATCGGCGTTGGAAACAGCGTTTTCAATTACTTGATCACTGCGCGATTTATCTTCTTATCGCAGGTACTTACACACCCTTTTTACTCGTCAATATGCGCGGTACGACGGGCTGGGTCTTGTTTGCCGCCGTGTGGTCGCTGGCGCTAGTGGGCATTGCCTGCATACTGCTGTGGCCACAGCGCTTTTCGATATTGCGCGTGGCGATTTACCTGCTTATGGGGTGGATGATCGTGCTGGCGTCAGGCGATATGGCAGCGAGCCTATCGACAACGGGGATCGTCCTGCTTGCTGCGGGTGGAATCACCTACACACTAGGCGTTATTTTCTACGCCGTGCGCGCGATCCCCTACAACCATGCGATCTGGCATCTGTTTGTGGTTGCCGGAAGCGTCTGCCACTACTTTGCCGTTTATAATGCCGTGTTGCCCCACGTTTCGGCTGCGTAGCGGTTAATAGCCTGACGTCGAAATCACTCTCCTTTTTCGATTTGCCTATCTATTAGTTGCCTTTTTAGCGGGTCGAAAATTCCTGTAAGTCGTAGAATCCCTCTGTAAACTAAGCCAAAAACTTAAGTTTTAAGATATTAAGCCGAAAGTAGTAATAGGGTTAAATACTGACCTGGATGTATTTAACGCCGAATGGCCTGAAAAACCACAGCGGATTCGCATAGTGATGTCTATCGCCACACCCAAAACGACATTCAACAAGATTTTCCAACAAGAGGATTGTCATGAGCACTGTTAACAACGCCCACGACACGACCATGCCGTCGGTACTGGGCAAAAAAGACAGTACTGATGAAATGGTGCATCGCATAGGCCACTTGACGCGCCTGCTGCGGGACAGCATGAAAGAGCTGGGCTTAGATCAGCAAATTACCCAGGCGGCGCAAGCGATACCGGATGCCAATGACCGACTCAATTATGTTGCCTCCATGACGGAGCAGGCAGCAGAGCGGGCCTTGAATGCCGTTGAGCGCGCGCAACCCGTGCAAGACAGTCTCGAAGAAGAGGGCGCTGCGCTTAATAAGCGCTGGCAGTTAGCGGCAGCCAAGCTCGCGGCGGTAGAGGGTGATCCCAGTCTCGTCGAAGACACCCAGGACTTTTTGAACAGCAAGCTTCCCAGCGCAACCGGGGCTACACAAAAAGAGCTGCTTGAAATCATGATGGCTCAGGACTTCCAGGATCTCACCGGCCAGGTGATCAAGAAAATGATGGAAGTCATCAAACTCATCGAAGAGCAGCTTGTTCAGGTGTTAGTGGATAATGTGCCTAACGTCACCGATGGCGTTAAGCTTGAAGATGGCCGCGATGAACATGCCAAACTGCGCAATGGTCCCCAGGTAGGCGAAACCAAGGTTGACGCAGTGTCAGGCCAGGATCAGGTCGATGATTTGCTTGATGAACTTGGCTTTTAGAGGCACTCAGACCGGCAAACAACCGTTGCCATGCGCTGCCAGCAACGGTTTTGAAAGCGCTTAGCTGTCGTTTACTTTGATTAACCCTTCGCGGCTGCCTGCTCTTTCTCAATTGCTTTTGCCATCGCGGGGCGTCGTATGTGGCGTTCGCGATAGACCACCAGCGGCTCGGGCAGGCGGTGCTTCATGCTGATCGCCCACGATAAGGTATGGGCTAAAAACAGATCCGCGAGGGTAAAAGTATTGCCCACCAGGTTTTCTTGACCGTTGTAGCGACGCTCGAGGGCGCTTAGCGCACGCTGAAACTCCCAGGCGCAGGTCGGCAGCACAGCCGTCACGCGCTTATTTTCAGGCAGGGCGAATTTATGTTTGGCCTGATTCCACAGTGGCTGCTCAATTTCCGTAACAATAAAGCTAAGCCACTGGTCGACCTGAGCGCGGGCGGCGGGATCGCTGGGCAGCAGTGTACCATCGCCATACTGCTCCGCTAGATAACGGCAAATCGGCGCCGATTCAAAGAGGGTGAGCTCGCCATCCTCGATCACCGGCACCTTACCGTCCGGGTGGCGCGCCAAATGTTCGGCTGTTTGGCCCTCACCTTTATCCAGCGCTACGTGCTGGCACTGATACTCTAGGCCTAACTCTTCAAGCGTCCACGCTGCGCGTAGCGAGCGGGAGTGGGGGAAAGTGTATAGCGTGATCATGGCGTGCTCCTGGCGAGAAATCGATGCTTTAATCTAACGGGCGTGAACGTCGCTGTCGATTATCTCGATGCTATCTATTAGAGCTACCTCTAAGCGCTACCCCGCGCCTCACGAATTCGCTCGTAAGCGTTGCCGATTTCGCTGGTGCGTGCTTGGGCGACGTCGCGCATGCTGTCGGGGAGGCCTTTGCCGGCGAGTTTGTCCGGGTGGTTTTGGCTCATCAGGCGGCGGTAGGCTTTTTTGATCTCTGCATCGCTGGCGTCTTCAGAAACCCCGAGCACGCGGTAAGCGTCTTTGAGGGCCTCTTCGCTGGCGCCCTGGGAATTAGCAGCGGCACCGTGGAGCATCGCTTCGATCTGCTGGACTTCCGCATCACTACAGCCTACGCCCCGGGCGACGCGCAGAATCATTTCGTGCTCGGCGGGATGAAGTACCCCGTCTGCCGCTATGGCGGTTAGCTGCACTTGGATAAACACCTGACGCAAAACCGGCTGGCGCTGGGTGAGGCGGTTAACGTTGGCCAGCTCGGCGTCCAGATTGAAGTCATCGGCGCGGCCACGTTCGAAGGCGGCGCGGGCCTTGGCACGCTGTTCGCCCTGAAGATGCATCTGGTCAAACAGCTTTTCAGCGATGTCCAGCTCGCCGTCGGTCACCTTGCCGTCTGCTTGGCATAGGCAACCCATCACAGAGAAGATCGACTCCAGAAAGCCCTCCTGGATGCGCATGCGGGCGATATTCAGACGACGGCTAAGGCGTTTGCCTAGCCACCAGCCCAGACCACCGCCAATCAGGAGGCCCACCGGGCCACCAAACGCAAGGCCAATCAAGGCGAAGATAATAATCAGAAATAGCATATTGGTCTCAAAAGTAATGTGAAAATAATGACTTACGGGAGTCGGGCGCGAATAGCCTGCTCAATGCCTGCGCTATCCAGCTGGCAGTCGGTAAGCAGCTGCGCAGGCGTGCCATGCTCTACAAAGGCGTCCGGTAGGCCGAGGTTGAGCACTTCCACCTGAACGCCTTCGGCGTGGAGCAGCTCATTCACAGCGCTGCCTGCGCCACCGGCTACCACGTTCTCTTCCAGGGTCACCAATAGTTCGTGCTCATCGGCGGCGTGAAGCACCGCATCGCGATCCAGCGGTTTGATGGAGCGCATATTGATATGGGTAGCATTGAGTCGTTCGGCGACTTCTGCTGCGGCGCTATTGAGGCTGCCAAAGGCGAGCAGCGCAATACGCACCCCGTCGTTGGCGGCATGGCGGCGTACTTCCGCTTTACCAATGGCCAGTGGCTCAAGGTGCGCGGGGATCTCCACGCCTGGGCCAGTGCCGCGGGGGTAGCGCACCGCGGCGGGGCCGGGGTGGTGATAGGCGGCACTCAGCATAGCGCGGCACTCAGCCTCATCCGCCGGGGCCAGAATCACCATGCCGGGCACACAGCGCAGGAAAGAGAGATCCATACTGCCGTGGTGGGTGGGGCCGTCTTCGCCCACCAAGCCTGCGCGGTCAATGGCGAAGGTAACATCCAGGTTCTGCACCGCGACGTCGTGAATCAACTGGTCATAGCCGCGTTGTAGAAAGGTGGAGTAGATCGCGACCACCGGTTTCATGCCTTCGCAGGCCATACCCGCGGCGAGGGTTACCGCGTGCTGCTCGGCAATCGCCACATCAAAATAGCGCTCTGGGTACTCTTTTGAGAAGCGAATCAGGTCGGAGCCTTCGCGCATGGCGGGGGTAATGCCCATCAGGCGTGAATCGGTGGCGGCCATATCGCAGAGCCATTCGCCGAACACATTGCAGTATTTTTTCTTCGCGGGTGGCGGGGTAACCACTGGTTTCTTGACCGTAGTCGTGTTGGCTAGCGTTTCGGGCTTTTCCAGTTTGGTAATGGCGTGGTAGCCAATCTGATCCGCCTCGGCGGGCAGGAAGCCTTTGCCTTTGACTGTTTTGATATGGAGAAACTGTGGGCCGTCCAGGTCACGCAGGTTTTCGAGCGTATCGGTGAGCGCGTCGAGATCGTGGCCATCCATGGGGCCTACGTAGTTAAAGCCCATCTCTTCAAACAGCGTGGCGGGGCTGACCATGCCTTTCATATGCTCTTCGGTGCGCCGGGCCAGTTCCAGTGCGCCGGGCAGGTGGGAAAGCACTTTTTTGCTCTCTTCGCGTATTTTTAGATAGGGCTTGCTGGAGAGCACCCGGGCAAGATAGGTCGCCATGCCGCCGACGTTCTCGGAAATCGACATCTCGTTGTCGTTGAGAATCACCAGCAGGTTGGCGTCTACGTGGCCCGCGTGGGCCAGGGCTTCAAAGGCCATGCCAGCGGTGAGTGCACCGTCGCCAATAATCGCGCACACACGGCGCTTATCGCCCTGTGCCTTGGCTGCCAGCGCCATCCCCAGCGCCGCCGAAATCGACGTGCTGGAGTGGCCGACGCCGAAGGTGTCGTACTCGGACTCGGCGCGGCGAGGAAACGCCGCCAAGCCGCCGTGCTGGCGAATGCTGAGCATTGCCTCGCGGCGGCCAGTGAGAATCTTGTGCGGGTAGGCCTGATGGCCTACGTCCCACACCAGTCGGTCATTGGGCGTTTGGTAGATATGGTGCAGAGCAATGCTCAGCTCAACCACGCCGAGTCCAGCGCCAAAGTGACCGCCGGAAACACCCACACTATAAAGCAGGTAGGCGCGCAGCTCGTCAGCCAGTTGGGCGAGTTGCTTGGCGTTCATGGCCCGCAGCGCGGCGGGGTGCTCAAAGGAGTCGAGCAGCGGCGTCGTGGGGCGCTCGCGGGGGATTTCGTCGAACAGCTTCATGGGCATCTTTAGTGGTCGCGCTCGATCATATAGTGGGCTAAGTCGGCCAGCGGTGCAGCACGTTCGCCCAGTGGGGCGAGCGAGGCAATGGCCTCGTCAATCAGGCTGTGCGCTTTGCGTTGAGCACCTTCTAACCCCAGCAGGCTGGGGTAGGTGGGCTTGGCGCGTGCGGCATCGGCGCCTGACGTTTTGCCTAGGGTAACGGTATCGCCGATCACATCCAGGATGTCGTCGTGAATCTGAAAGGCTAGCCCAATGGCGCGGGCGTAGCGAGTCAGCGCCGTTAAGCGGGGGTCGGAGTCTTCAACGGCAACCAGACCGCCCAAGCGCACAGCAGCAACAATGAGGGCGCCCGTTTTATGCGCGTGCATATGGGCCAGGGCGTCGACATCCGGGTGGCCACCAACGGCGTCTAAATCCAGCGCTTGCCCCGCCACCATGCCATCACGTCCAGAGGCGGAAGCCAGGGTGTGTACCAGGTGGCCCAGCCGGGGGTGAGCGTTGCTTGCCAGTACCTCAAACGCCAGCGCCTGCAAGGCGTCGCCGGCCAGAATTGCGCTCGCTTCATCAAAGGCTTTATGCACCGTGGGCTGACCACGGCGAAGGTCGTCGTCATCCATGGCGGGTAAATCATCATGGATCAACGAATAGGCGTGGATTAACTCGATGGCCGCGGCGGGGGCGTCCAGGGCGCTCTCTTCAGCCCCTAGCGCGTGCCCGGCCATATAGACCAGCAGCGGGCGTAGGCGTTTGCCACCGGCCAGCAGGCCATGGCGCATGGCGGCTTCAAGCCTTGGCGCTACCGCTGGGCGGCTATCAAACAGCGCCGCCAGGGTGGCATCTACACGGGCATTGCTGGTCTGGCGCAGGGTGGCAAGCTGGCTAGGCTGCACGGCTACCATGGGGGCGTCTCCTTGCTGTCATCCTCGGCCGCATCCTTGGGGTCGTCGGGGCCAGCGAAGGGGGCGACGTTTAAACGCCCTTCGCTGTCTTCACTCAGCGCCCGCACTTTAAGTTCGGCGCTATCCAAACGCTGCTGGGCATCGCGGGTTAGCCGCACGCCCTGTTCAAACGCGGTCAGTGCATCTTCCAATGAGAGCTCGCCTGACTCGAGACGTTCAACGATGGTTTCGAGTTGCTCAACCGTCGCGGCAAAGTCCTGCGGGGGTGGTGTCTTGTCGCTCATTGGGGGGTGCCTGCAAACCGGTATGTTTTTAAATAAGCTGAAATAAGCCCACAGTATACACCGAGGCTGGGGGGCGGCGTCTGCCCTCTTCAGTACAGCTTGTTGCGCAACTTGCGATCCATTCATCGTCTGCACGCAGACTTTTCATCATTCACACCCGGCCTGAACGGCGCGGGCTGTGCTACGATATGCGCCTCCCGTGAACCGATACACGGCGCATGCCGCCGACCATAGAGGTTGATTCAGCCATGGCCAAAACGTCCCTGGACAAGAGCAAGATCAAGATCCTGCTACTCGAGGGCGTCCACCAAAGTGCGGTGGACAATTTTCACAACGCCGGTTATGAAAATATCGAGCATCTGCCTACATCCCTTGATGAAGACGCGCTGATTGACAAGATCCGCGATGTTCACTTCATCGGTATTCGCTCCCGCACCCAGCTCACTGAGCGTGTGTTCGAAGCGGCTGAAAAACTGGTCGGCGTTGGCTGTTTCTGTATCGGCACCAATCAGGTAGATCTGACTGCCGCCCTTGCTCGCGGCATCGCGGTATTTAACGCACCTTACTCCAATACCCGTTCGGTGGCTGAGCTGGTGCTGGCAGAAGCGATTATGCTGCTGCGCGGAATCCCTGAGAAAAACGCCCGCGCTCACCAGGGTGGCTGGCTGAAGTCAGCGAAGAACTCCCACGAAGCGCGTGGTAAAACGCTGGGTATTGTGGGGTACGGTAGCATCGGCGCCCAGCTCTCTGTGCTGGCCGAGTCGCTAGGCTTTAACGTCATTTTTTACGATGTAGTTGCCAAGCTAGGCATGGGCAATGCCAGCCAAGTAGGCAGCCTTGAAGAGCTTCTGGGCCGGGCCGATGTGGTCAGCCTGCACGTGCCCGACCTTGCCTCTACCCGCTGGATGATTGGCGCGAAAGAGATCGCTGCCATGAAGCAAGGCGCTATCTTGATTAACGCTGCCCGCGGCAGCGTGGTGGAAATTGATGCGCTGGCTGAGGCGATTAAGGCTGGCAAGCTTAACGGCGCCGCGATTGATGTCTTCCCAGTTGAACCGAAAGGCAACAACGAGGAGTTCCAGAGCCCGCTACGCGGCCTGGAGAACGTGATTCTGACGCCGCACGTAGGTGGTTCTACTCTGGAAGCCCAGGAGAACATCGGTATCGAAGTGTCAGAAAAACTGATCACTTACTCTGATAACGGTACCACGGTGACCTCGGTCAACTTCCCAGAAGTCGCGCTGCCCGCTCACCCGGACAAGCACCGTCTGCTGCATATTCACGATAACGTGCCGGGTGTGCTCTCGCAGATCAACCGCGTGCTGTCTGAAAACGGCATCAACATCTCCGGTCAGTACCTGCAAACCAATGAAAAAGTCGGCTATGTGGTTATTGACGTAGATAAAGCTTACGGCCCTCAAGCGCTGGAAGCGTTGAAACAGGTTGAGCATACGCTGAAGATTCGTGCGCTCTACTCGGCGCAGAATAGCTAACGCAATTGGTTAAATAAATTGGCTATAAAAACGGCGTCTCTTGCGAGGCGCCGTATTGCTTTTGGAAACCAACACGGGTTGTTAAGCCGTTTAACAAAGTAATCAAGCCAAATCAAACAGCAACACTTCGCCCGCTTCTTGCCCCGTGAGACTGATCGACTCTTCCGGCGTAAACGCCGCGGCGTCGCCTGCGCTTAGCGTCTCGCCGTTAACTTCCATTTCGCCGTTGATCACATGCAGCCAAGCGTAGCGGGAAGGAGGCGCTGTTGCCTGTTCGCCAGGGTTAAACAAGCCCGCGTATAGATTGACGTCCTGGTTGATGCTCACTGACCCCTCGCGAACTTCTTCAGAGGCCACTAAGCGCCACTGGCCTTGCCGTTCGGCGGCTGGAAAGGCTTTCTGTTCATAGCTGGGTTTAATGCCGAGCTGCTTGGGTTTGATCCAGATCTGCAGGAAGTGCAGCTCATTCTGCTTGGAGTGATTGAACTCGCTGTGCAGCACCCCGGTGCCCGCCGACATGCGCTGTACATCGCCCGGGCGCATCACCTCGCCATTGCCCATGTTGTCCTTGTGCTCCATTTCACCGTCAAGCACATAGGAGATAATCTCCATATCCCGGTGCGGGTGGGCGCCAAAGCCATGGCCGCCCGCAACGCGATCCTCATTGATCACGCGCAAGGCGCGAAAGCCCATATGGTTGCGATCAACATAGTTGGCAAACGAAAAGGTATGGAAGGAGCGCAGCCAGCCGTGGTCGGCATAGCCCCGCTCGTTGGAACGACGAATAATCATGCTGTACTCCGCAGGTTGCGTTAGAGGTAATAGTGACAATATACGCCTCGTTGAGACCGCGTGGGGTGAAGCTTTCAGTACGTTTCTGTCGAATAAATCGATGTATTAAATAAGATGGCCACCGCTAAACTTTTGGTTAGCTTTCGCGTAAAATCCTGGCCTCTTTTAACCCGGTCCGCCCTTTGCGAGGGTGACTACCTGGAGCAAGTGCATGTCTGAGTTTAACGATACCCCGCCCATTGTGGTCGCGGCGCTGTACAAATTCGTCACCCTGAACGACTTCGAAGCGCTGCGTGAGCCGCTGCGCCAAACCATGCTGGATAACGGTGTCAAAGGCACCTTGCTGCTCGCCAAAGAAGGCATTAACGGTACGGTGGCGGGTAGTCGCGAGGGCATCGACGCCCTGCTTGTCTGGCTGACCGCTGACCCGCGTTTGGCGGATATTGACCATAAAGAGTCCTATTGCGACGAAACGCCGTTCTACCGCACCAAGGTCAAACTCAAAAAAGAGATCGTTACCCTCGGCGTGCCCGACATCGACCCCAATGACACCGTGGGTACTTATGTCGAGCCGGAAAACTGGAACGACATCATCGCCGACCCTGAAGTGCTGGTGATCGATACTCGCAATGATTACGAAGTGGCGATTGGCAGCTTCGAGCGGGCGATCGATCCTAAAACCACTACGTTCCGTGAATTTCCCGAGTACGTGCGTGAGCACTACGACCCGGAAAAGCATAAGAAAGTGGCCATGTTCTGCACCGGTGGCATCCGCTGTGAAAAAGCCTCCAGCTTTATGCTTAAAGAGGGCTTTGAAGAGGTCTATCACCTGAAAGGTGGCGTGCTGAACTACCTGGAGAAAGTCCCGGAAGAGCAGTCGCTATGGCGCGGTGAGTGTTTTGTGTTCGACAACCGAGTGACGGTTCGCCACGACTTAAGCAAAGGTGAGTTCGAGCAGTGCCACGCCTGCCGCATGCCGATCTCTGCTGAAGATATGCAGTCTTCTGCTTACGAGCCGGGGATTAGCTGCCCACACTGCATCGATTCTTTGCCGGAGAAGACCCGCGCTGCCGCCCGTGAACGCCAGCGCCAAATCGATCTAGCCAAACAGCGCGGCGAGCCGCACCCCTTAGGCCGTGATACCCGGCTAATGAAAAAATAAGCGAGGGCACAGTAGGCAGGCATCGTGGACAAGCCTTGTGGGCTAGACTGATGGGCAAAAGTGTCACTCAAAACCAGGAGTTCACCATGCCCATTACCTCTGACCGACGCTCTTCTGACGGATCCTTTTCTGAAGATCCATCGTCAACTGCCCCCCCTCTGCAGCGCCTTGATCATCAAGGTGTCATCACGTTAATCATGAGTACACCGGAGCGCTTTAATGCGCTCTCGGAAGCCATGCTGGAAGCACTTCACGACGCCCTGACCGAGATTGCGGACGATAGCAGCGTGCGCTGTGTTGTCCTCGCCGCGGAAGGGAAAGCCTTTTGCGCCGGGCATGACCTGAAGCAGATGCGCGCCAACCCCGATAAAGCCTACTACCAAACGTTGTTTGCCCGCTGTGGCGACGTGATGCAGGCGATTGTGCACCTGCCCGTACCGGTAATTGCCAAAGTGCAGGGCATCGCCACCGCCGCAGGCTGCCAACTGGTGGCGAGCTGTGACTTGGCCGTCGCTGCGCGCAGCGCCCGCTTTGCTGTTTCCGGGATCAACGTGGGGCTGTTTTGCTCCACCCCGGCGGTAGCGCTCTCCCGCAACGTGGCCTCTAAGCGCGCCATGGAGATGCTGCTGACCGGGGAGTTTATCAGCGCTGAGCAGGCTGCCGAGTGGGGCCTGATTAATCGCGTGGCAGAAGACGACGCGCTGGATGCAGCCACGGACGAGCTGACCGCCAGTATCTGCGCGAAAAGTGCCGTTGCGGTGCGCACTGGAAAAGCCATGTTTGCCCGCCAGCTCTCCATGCCGCTCGACGAAGCCTACGCCTTTGCCGGGGAAACCATGGCCTGCAATATGCTGGCCGAGGATGTGGGTGAGGGGATCGATGCGTTTATTGCCAAGCGGCCACCGCAGTGGCGGCATCGCTGAATGAATGGAATTCGTTTCCGTAAACGCGACAATTGCCCTGTTGTCACGTTATCCTGACGCCCTTTGTGTTTTTCGTGGCCGCCCTGAGAAGGGCGCTTTGCGTAAGTAGGAGCGCTTTTGGGAGCGTTTTTTGAGAGCGTCTTTTAGGAGAAAGCCAGGTGAGTGAAGCCAAACGCAGGACGGTCGGTCGTCCGGCGAGTACCGCCAAAGCTAGCGGTGGTCATAGCCAGTCGCTGGTACGTGGCTTAACGCTGCTGGAACATCTCGCAGCAAGCCCACTTGGGCTAGCCCTTTCAGAAGTGGCAGAGATGGCCGAGTTGGCACCCTCTACCACCCACCGCTTGCTACAAGCCTTGCAGAGCCAGGGGTTTGTCACCCAGGAGAACGAGCAGGGGCTATGGCGAATCGATGTTAAAACCTTCCGTATCGGCAATAGCTTTCTTGAAGCCCGCGACGTGGTGGCCACAAGTCGTCCCTTTCTGCGTCGTTTAACCACTGAAACCGGTGAAACCGCGAACTTGGGCATTCGCGATGGGGCCACGGCGGTATTTTTAGCGCAGCATGAATCACCACAGATGATGCGCATGATCACCCGCTTAGGTTCCCGTGCACCGCTGCATGCCTCAGGGGTAGGTAAAGCACTGCTGGCATGGATGCCTGATGATGAACGGGCTCAGTTGCTGAATGGTCACGAACTTGCAAGAGTGACCGCTAATACGCTCTATCAAGCCGACACACTGAAGGTGGAAACAGAGAAAATCCGTGCCCAGGGCTTTGCCTGCGACCGGGAAGAGCATGCCGTTGGCCTGCACTGCGTGGCCGCTTGTGTGTTCGATGAGCACGGCGCACCGTTGGCAGCCATCTCGGTGTCAGGCCCGGTGGCGCGAATCCCGGAAGCTCGCTTACTTACCCTGGGAGCGCTGGTTCGCCAAACGGCCGATGAAATTACCCAGCAGTTGGGTGGGCAGGTGCCGCGTTAACCTGGGTCGTTGAACGAATGATAAGTCTGTTTTTTGTCGCGCTGGTCAGCGCTACGCTGCTTCCCGGTGGGTCGGAAGTGTGGCTGGCGCGGCTGTGGTGCCTCGGCGAGCC
>NZ_JPUA01000028.1:187076-195471 GCF_002211105.1 Halomonas campaniensis
GATGGGCCGCTATGCGCGTCAGTTTCAAGACCGCCGTTGGTTTCCCGCATCGCCGCGTAGCTTGGCGCGCGCGGAAGGTTGGTATCACCGCTTTGGCGAGCTGAGCCTGCTGATTTCCTGGGCGCCGATTATTGGCGACCCCCTCACTGTACTGGCCGGCGTTTTTCGGCTGCCCTGGTGGCGGGCGCTAGCGTGGATTGTGGTCGCTAAAGGCGCGCGTTACGCCGTGGTGTTACTGCTGGCGCAGCAGTGGCTAGTACCGCTTTGCCAGTGAAACGCCTTATTAATCAAGTCATGTTACCCTGTACAACTTTTTAACAAGCTGTGCGAGCAGTGTAGAGTGTAAGCAACATCAGTTGCCTTACGTTAGCTTGCGTAAAACCAGGCAGCCGTTAGATTGAACACAACACTCACCCAAAAGGAGGTTTAGGTGTGAAGCCACTTCGTTTATTACCCTGGCTAGGTGTCTGGCTGCTGGCAATGATTGCCTTGATAGCGACGCCAGCAATGGCGCAGAGCGCGCCAAGTGAGTCGGCCAGTGCCGATGGTGCAGCATCGTCTGAAGAGGCGGCGCCGACGTCCTACGAGGCGCTGGCCAGCCTGTTGGAAAATGAACAGTCGCGGCAAGAGTTGATTGAGATGCTGCGTAATCAAGCCTCGTCGCTGCCCGGTGGCGTTGCCAATGAGCTCTCTCCGGAAGCGGCGGCCCAAGGCAGTGAGATTGCACCAGAGGACGTTTCCCTGCCGCGTCAGTTAGCGGAGCTCACTAGTCGTGTGGTTAGCGATGTGGGGGGGCAGTTCGAGCAAGTGGTGGGCATTGTTGGCGGTCTGTTTTCTGGAGAAGAGGCAGACAGTGTCTTTGATATGGCCGCGTTCACCAGTGCGGCGATTAATCTGGGCATGGTGATTGTCGCCACCTTTGCACTATTCATCATCGTGCGACGGTTGGCGAAGCCACTATTTACCAAAATCAGTGGCTGGTCGCTGAATGGCAGTAACTTAACGCCGGTGTTGCGCTTGATTGCCTGTGTGGCCATTGCGGCGGTCATTGATGTGTTGCTTGTCGGCTTGGCCTATGTGGGTGGCAACCTATTGGCCACGTTTGCGATTGGTGAAGCCGGTGAGCTATCTACCCGCGCCTCGCTCTTTTTGAATGCGTTCTTGATTATTGAGCTGCTCAAAGCCGCGGTGCGGATGTTGTTCTCTTCGCGTTACGAAGGGCTGCGGCTACTTCCTATCTCTGCCCAAGAAGCCTCCTACTGGAACCGCTGGCTAGCTCGGCTGATCGGCATGGTCGGTTATGGCCTGATGGTGGTGGTACCGCTGGTTAACTTCTACGTGTCGGCTTCGCTGGGTCAAGCGGTCGGTACGCTGATCATGGTGCTGGCATTTATCTACGCCGTGGTCGTGGTGCTTAAGAACCGCACCCGCCTGCGCGATAACCTGAACGAGATGGCGGCAAAATCGACGCTCACCGCCAGCCGCGTTTCGCTACAGCTATTTGCCCGTACTTGGCATCTGTTCGCGCTGTTGTACTTTTTGATGGTGTTTGTACTGACCTTGACGCGCCCTGGCGATGCATTGCCATTTGTGATGTTTGCCACGCTGAAGTCGTTGGCGGCGATTGTTGTTGGGCTATTGGTATCGTCGTTTCTTACCCAAACCATTGGCCGCCGGATTACCCTGTCCGACGACCTGCGGCGCAAACTGCCCCTGCTTGAGAAGCGCTTGAACAGCTACGTGCCCAATGCACTCCGCGTGCTGCGCACGATTATTCTGATCGTGGTCATCATGATGGTGCTGAATGCATGGGGCGCCTTTGACCTCGCCGCCTGGTACGCCTCTGAACGCGGTGCCAACCTGGTTGGCAACCTGACCAGCGTGGCGGTGATTTTGATTGTGGCGCTAGCCGTTTGGCTAGGTTTGGCGAGCCTGATTGAGCACAAGCTCAACCCGGAAACCGGCCACGGAGAACCGTCGGCGCGGGCGAAAACGCTGCTCAGTCTGTTTCGTAATGCCCTGGCAATCGCCATGGTGACCATTACCGGCATGATCGTGCTGTCGGAAATTGGCATCAATATCGGCCCGCTGATTGCCGGTGCCGGTGTACTGGGTCTGGCGATTGGTTTTGGCGCCCAGAAACTGGTGCAGGACGTTATCACCGGGGTGTTTATTCAGATAGAGAATGCCATGAACACCGGGGATGTGGTGACGGTAGGTGGCATAACAGGTACCGCAGAACGGCTCAGTATCCGCTCTGTAGGGATCCGCGATCTATCCGGTACTTACCATATCGTACCGTTCTCCAGCGTGGATACCGTATCTAACTACATGCGTGAGTACGGCAACCATGTGGGCGAATACGGCATTGGCTATAGCGAGAGCATCGACGAAGCCATCGAGCAGCTCAAGCTGGCCTTTGAGGATCTCAAAGCCAGTGAAGAGCATGGCTTTAAGCTACTGGCGGATCTCACCGTGGCCGGTGTGACGGCCCTGGCGGACAGCTCCGTGAATATCCGTGTGGTGATTAAAACCACGCCGGGGGATCAGTGGGCCGTTGGCCGCGCCTACAACCGCTTGGTGAAAATGCGCTTCGATGAGGCGGGTATCGAAATACCCTTCCCGCACACCACGCTTTACTTTGGCGATAATAAAAACGGCAATCCACCGCCTGCCCATGTGCGGGTGCTGGAGTCGACCGCTAAAGAGAAGAAAGTGGAGGAGTCAGCGTTGGCTACGAGCGACACCTCTCAAGGTGTACAGCAAACCAGCGAGCCTGATCACCTGAAACCCGACCACGATGATGTTGATGAAACCTAAACGGTGCTCATCTTAGCCTTAAGCGGGGCCGCCTTCGGGCGGCCCCGCTGCGTTTGGAGCAGAAGAAATTTTAAGCCGAGTTCTTAAGCAGAGTTTTTTAAGCAGAGTAATTTTCCGAGTGACGCCCCTCCAGGTTGATCGACTCCCCGCCATCGACAAACAGAATCTGCCCCGCCACAAAGGGGTTGTCCAATAAATAGTGCAAAGCTTGTACAAGGTGGTTCGGGTCGCCCTGGCGTTTCAACGGAATGCCTTCAATACGCCACTTAATATAGTCGCTGGTACGCTGGGAGGCAGGCAGTACCACGCCAGGGGCGATGCCGTTAATGCGGATGCGCGGAGCGAACTCCAATGCTGCCATACGGGTCATCTCCGCCAGGCTTTTTTTCGAAAGCAGATACGCTGCGTAAGGGTATTGGTGATAGGCCACTTTGTTATCGATGATATTGATCACCTGGCCCTTTTGAACCGCTTCGGCAAAGTGGCGCGTAAGCAGTAGCGGGGTAAACATATTGACCCGGAACTGGGTTTCCAGCGCCGCGAGTTCGGTGGCGGCAATCGGCGCTGGCTCATAGGTGGAGGCGCTGTTAAGGAGCAGGTTGAGTCCTGGGAAGCACTGCTTCGCCGATTGGATTAAGTCGCTTAAGTCGTCGCTCAGAAAATCACAGGGGAAAATTTCGCACTCCCTCCCTTTAGCGCGGATAACGTGGGCGACTTTTTCGGCCTCCTCCCGCGAGCGATTAACGTGAAGAGCAATGTCGTAACCCGCATCGGCCAGGGCTTCGGAGAAATAGCGCCCCAAACGGGTGGCACCGCCGGTTACCATAGCAGCATGTTGGTGCATATAGTGTTCCCTACTGTTTTATTGGTATTGGAAGACTGTCTGCGTGAGTGTAGCGTTTGTCAATAACTTATACAGAGCTTGCACGAAGAGCTAGATTTGGGGGTGTAATAGAAATGCCCTACCTCAGGGTAGTTCTACAAGACGTCACTTTGAATAGGATGTCGCTATGCCACCCATTTCTTTACCTTCCACGCATACCGCCCCGCTCCATGAGTGTTTTATCTCATTGGGATCCAATATCGACCCCGACCATTATTTCGTTCAAGCACTTGAGATTATCAGCCGCGAGTGCGTGTTATTGGCACATTCAGAAGCGATTCGTACAGCGCCGGTGGGGTACCAGCAGCAGCCCGATTTCTTAAACGCCGCACTGTTGGTGAGCACGCCACTTGAGCGGGAGGCGTTTCGCGCCTATCTCAAAGGGGTGGAAGATCGTCTGGGCCGTGTTCGGGGAGCAATTAAATCGGGCCCACGCACCATGGATCTAGACATTGTGGCATGGGATGGGGAGGTCATTGATGACGGCTACTTCCAGCACAACTATGTGAGAAAACCGGTCGATGAAGTGCTGGCGAGCAGTGGCCGTAACCTTGAATCACAAAAACGCTCATGATTTTTGCTTGTAGGCCGATAGTAACGTTGTAGCCCCCATACGTTGGATGGGCTAATTTTCCTGGAGGCGTGCGTTGCTCAGCCTAAATACCAATTTGATGTCGCTAACCGTGCAGAACAATCTGCGCGGCAGTCAGCAATCCATGCAGACCGCGATGCAGCGCCTCTCTTCTGGGCTGCGCATCAATAGTGCTAAGGATGACGCCTCCGGTCAGGCGATTGCCAATCGCATGACGGCGCAAATCAAAGGCATGACCCAGGCGATCCGCAACACCAATGACGGCATCTCCATGGTGCAGACAGCGGAAGGCTCGCTCAATCAAATCAACGACAACCTGCAGCGCATCCGTGAGCTGAGCGTACAAGCGGCTAACGGCACCAATTCGTCTAATGATCTTGACGCTATTCAGACCGAGATTGGTCAGCGCTTGGAAGAGATTGACCGCATCGCCGGAAAAAGTAGCTTTAATGGCATTGGGCTGTTTAACGATACTAAATCACTGAACATTCAAGTGGGGGCTAACGCCGGCGATACCATTGCCGTTCGCTTTGAAGCCATGAATTTAACGGGGTTGGGTCTGGATGGTTTGGACGTGACTGAGGATGTCAGTGGAACGGATAAACCGATAGATAGAGTGGATGAGGCGATTAAGCGGTTAGATCGTCAGCGCAGTTATTTGGGCGCCGTGCAGAACCGCTTCGAAGGCGTCATTGACGGCCTCAATAACAGCATTGTTAACACCTCCGATGCACGGTCGCGTATTCAGGATGCCGACTACGCCAAGGAAGTTTCTAACCTTATGCGTGCGCAGATTCTGCAGCAGGCAGGCATCGCTATGCTGGCCCAGGCCAACCAGCAGCCGCAAATGATTTTGCGGCTGCTGGAAGGGCTATAGCACTCTTATTGTTTGCTTCTTACATGCCCTAATCTAAAAATTCATTCCTTTTTTGCAGTATTGCACTTTTTTACACTCTAAATCCTTGTCCTTTTTGCGTCTAGCATTCCAATTTGGCATGCATTGAGCGCTTTTTTTCGTTTGTGAACTGCTGCGTGAATTTGCTTTGATACTGTCATTCACACGAAATGACAGGAGACGTCACGGCAATGGATCTTCCTCATGTAAGTGCCGCGCTGGGTGTCATACACCCGATTTGTATTGCTCGTGGGCGTAATGCTGAAGTTTGGGATGAAGCCGACCAGCGTTATATCGATTTCATCGGTGGTATTGGTGTGCTGAACCTTGGCCATAGCCACCCAGCGGTTGTCGAAGCCGTTAAAGCCCAGGTTGAGACCTTAATGCACTCTGCGTTTAATGCGCTGCCGCATCGTGGCTATTTAGCGGTGGTAGAGGCGCTGAATCAATTCGTGCCGGTGTCGTATCCTCTGTCGTGCATGCTGACGAATAGTGGCGCAGAGGCTACCGAAAATGCGCTCAAAGTTGCTCGTGGTGTGACGGGGCGGCAAGCGGTTATTGCATTTGACGATGGTTTCCATGGCCGGACGCTGGCAGCGTTAAACCTAAATGGCAAAGTTAAACCTTATAAATCGGGATTAGGCGCCTTGCCGGGGCCGGTTTATCACCTGCCTTTTCCTAGTCGGGACAGCGGTGTAACGGCTGAGCAGGCGCTTGATGCGCTGGAGAGGTTGTTTGAAGTTGAAATACCGGCCGATGAAGTAGCCAGCATTATCGTAGAGCCCATTCAGGGCGAAGGTGGCTTTCGTTTACTCTGCCCGCAGTTTGCCAAAGCGCTGCGAGGCGTTTGCGATAAGCACAACATCTTATTGATTTGTGACGAAATTCAGTCTGGCTTTGGGCGAACTGGCCAGCGTTTTGGCTTTACCCATTTGGGCATCGAACCGGATCTTTTACTCATGGGGAAGAGCATGGCTGCAGGCCTGCCGCTGGCCGCATTAGTAGGCCGGGGCGAATTAATGGATGCGTTGCCCAAAGGTGCCTTGGGTGGCACTTACTCGGGTAATGCGGTGGCCTGCGCGGCTGCTCTGGCAGTGATGGATGTCATGCAGGAAGAAACGCTAACCGCATGGTCAAATGCGCAAGAAGCGGCGATTGTTAGTGCTTACCAGCGTTGGCAAGCAAGCGAGCGTTTCCCCATGCTGGGGGCTATGACAGGCATTGGCGCTATGCGCGGCATCGTCTTTGAAGATACTGAGAACGCGACGGGTGCGGAGCACTTGGCCAACCTGTTGGTAGCCGGCCGTGATGCTGGAGTTTTATTAATGCCCAGTGGTCGTAAACGTAATGTCTTGCGTTTATTACCGCCGTTGACCACCGAACCAGCCATCATGGCAGAAGGGCTAGGGCTCATCGAGCAGGCGCTGGAGACGCTCAAGGCATGATCGCAATGGTCAGCGAGGCGGCAGTGCGCAGTAGGTATGTGGCGTTTCTAGACGCCTTGCGCGCCCGTGGCTTTGAAGGCGAAATCGCTCCCGATTACGCCAACCGCACGGTGCTGGCGACGGATAACTCGATTTACCAGCGCCTACCCCAGGCGGCGGTCTACCCCAAGCATGCCGAAGACCTAGAGCGCCTCACCCGGCTGGCCGCGCAAACCACTCACCGGGACATAGTGTTGACGCCCAGAGGCGGCGGCACCGGCACCAACGGCCAGTCGCTCACCGACGGGATTGTGGTGGATGTCTCCCGCCACATGAATAAGATCATTGAGATCGATGTGGACGCACGGCGGGTGCGCGTTCAAGCCGGCGTAATAAAGGATCAACTTAACGCTGCGCTCAAGCCCCATGGGCTGTTTTTCGCCCCGGAGCTTTCGACCTCCAACCGCGCCACTATTGGCGGCATGATCTCTACCGATGCCAGCGGCCAGGGTAGCTGCGAATACGGCAAAACCCGTGATCATGTGCTGCAGCTCGATACCATTTTGATCGGTGGAAAGCACCTGCACAGCCGCGCCTTAACATCGGATGAAGAGCAGGCTGAGTGCCAGCAGGAAGGCATTCTGGGCCGCGTACATACCACCGCCGCCAATATTATCGACCAGCAGCGCGAATTGATTGCAGCCAAGTTCCCGCCGCTCAACCGCTGCTTGACCGGCTACGACTTGGCCCACCTGCGCGACGACAAGGGGCAGCTCAACCTCAACAGCCTGCTGTGCGGCTCGGAAGGCTCGCTGGGCTTTTTAAATGAAGCGGTGTTGAACGTGCTGCCGATTCCCAAGCACTCCACCCTGGTCAATGTGCGCTATACCAGTTTTATGGACGCGTTGCGTGATGCCAAAGCATTAATGACGGCCAGCGCGCAGCCTACCTCGATTGAGACCATCGACGACACCGTGCTGCAACTGGCCATGGAAGACTTCGTCTGGGACAGCGTGGCGGGGTTCTTCCCCGCCACCGGTAGCACGGCGATTCGTGGCATTAACCTGATCGAATTTAATGACGACGATGAGAGCGCCCTCGCCGAGCGGGTGCGCGCCTTTACCGACCACCTAAGCCAAGACACCACCGTTGAGCGCCTAGGCTACACCCTGGCCGAGGGTCGCGGGCAGATCCAGAAAGTCTATGCCATGCGCAAGCGCTCGGTGGGTTTGCTCGGCAATGTGCAGGGCGAGAAACGGCCGATCCCGTTTGTGGAAGATACCGCCGTGCCGCCGGAGCATCTGGCCGAGTTTATCGCCGAGTTCCGCGCCGCGCTGGATGCCCGCGGGCTATCCTATGGGATGTTTGGCCATGTAGACGCCGGCGTACTCCACGTGCGCCCCGCCATCGATATGAAGGATCCCGAACAGGAAAAACTGATTCGCGCGGTGTCCGATGAAGTGGCGGCGCTTACCCAGAAATATGGCGGCCTGCTGTGGGGCGAACACGGCAAGGGCGTGCGCTCGGAGTACTCACCTAAATTCTTTGGCGAACTCTATCCCAGCCTACAGCGGGTAAAAGCGGCTTTTGACCCTTTCAACCAGCTCAACCCTGGCAAGATCGCCTCTCCTCTTTCCACCCCGCCCGAAGCTGCGGGTAGGACTCAAAGCGGCGAGCTAATCGCCAAAGATAGCGATCCCGACCTGTTGACGGTGGATGGCGTGCCCATGCGCGGCCAGTTTGATCGCACCATCGACGAGCGTGCCTGGCAGGCCTACGAC
>NZ_JPUA01000003.1:0-140608 GCF_002211105.1 Halomonas campaniensis
TGTTCTTAGGTGAATACTCAAGAGCACTAGAAACCGCAGGTGCTGCACTTATTAGTTGAATTCAGGGATCCAGCCAAAGACCCCGAGATGGTTGAGATAATGAATAAGCACCTAAAGCCGGTGGGTATTAGGCTAGGGTGAGCTAAACCCCATGAGGGGGTGATAAAAGTTGGTATTGAGAGGGTGATTTCTGTCGATTAGATGAAGATTTTTGTGCAGTCGTTACGCGAGTAGAGTCATTAAGGTTGATGATTTGCCGACACCTTGTCGCGTGAGCAATATTTTCAGTCTGATGATTTTCGGATCAGTACGCGCGCGTACAAGCATGGGCCCTTGAGGCAAGGTCGGCGAGCGTAAAGAGGCTGCACTCTTAACGGAACGGCACCAAAAAAGATGTTATTCAACACAAGTCCTATGGCTAGCAATTAACTTGTAACGCTAAGATAGATTAGAGCGCTCATAGCGGCGCATAACAAAAAGATTCAAGGGGAAATGATCATGGGCCTAAAATTTCGAAAGTCAGTAAAGGTCGCTCCGGGAGTGCGAGTCAACTTTGGCAAGAAAAGCTCTAGCGTGAGTATTGGCAATAAGTACGGTGGCTACAACATCGGCTCAAAAGGCACGCGAGCACGAGTTAGCGCCCCAGGGACTGGGCTTTCTTACTCAGATCGCATTGATAAGCCTAGGTCGCAGCGCGCACCACAAAAGCAAAAGCATTACTCGGGTGCTGAGTGGGCTGTGGCTGTAGTCGTCGGCGTGGTCTTTTTCTTTCTTCTAATCTGGTTGTTCGGTTGGTAGTGGCAGCGAGGTGCTTACATAAAGCTTTTACTCTGATTATCAATAAAGGTGGAAAGATGAGGCTAATTATCGCGGCGGCACTGGCGCTATGTGCAACTACGGCAAGCGCGCAGGAAGATATTTCTTATCACTTTGGCTATGCGCTGCAAGCGGCTGGTATGTGCCCTGGCTTGCAAGTGCGCGTTGATACTGAGCGTAAAGTGGATGCCAGGTTTGGAGTGGCTGTGCGTGATGGCGCCCAGTATATGGATGGCCTATACGCTGCTATGGATGATGCAAGTAATGCCTGTGATATCGCCTGGCGACGTTATGGCTGTAATGGGAATACTGAGCCACGCCTTATCCAAACTAGCAGCAGGGCTCCCAGCACTGTGCTTTGCGAGTATTGACACAAAGGGGCAGCACAACATGAAGCGCAGTTTTATGATAGCCATAGCAGTTACCCTGATAGTTTTCTCAAGCAATGCCCAGGCCCGTCAATTTAACGGCAATGGCCAACCGGCTTGCCTTACCGAAAACCTACTTGATCAAATAATCGATGCTGCCGTAAGTCGAAACACAGCCGGTATTGAGTATCTGCTTAATAATGGATGCGTTGTGCCGCGCTCTGGTATTCAGGTATCAGTAATCGATACTAAGATTTTGAGGGGTAAAGTTAAGGTACGCGCCTTCATTGGAGGCCAACCTGTAGAGCTGTGGACGACGATAGAAGCTTTATCGCGGTAGCATGTTAAACCAAATCCAAGACCCGCTACGGCGGATTTTCCTATACGAGGAAGCGCAAATGAAAGCGCTGGTTACGTACCGCGAAGCCGCCGAAATGCTCAGTGTTTCCCACTGGACTGTTCGCCAGATGGTACGCGATGGGCGACTTAACGTCGCGGGCGAAGGGAAAGGCCGGCGCGTCACTATGGGAAGTATTTTAAGGCTCGGTGAACTCGACTCTCGTGCCTTTGAGGAAACCAGTCACACCGCATCTACCGCACCTGATACGCATAATCGAGGAAAAGCTGCACGTCACCACGTACAAGGCAATTCTCGCAGCGAGAATCACGCCAGTGCGGCAAGCCAAGCATCTAATAGTCTGGATGAGCTGCTGAAGACGCTAACGACTGCTCCAAAAAAATAATTGCTGGTAGTGAAAAGTCACGCTTCATAAGCGAATCGCGTTGCGCTTAGAACCTCATAAAACCTCAAGTGGGCGTAGTGTTTTCTCTACACCTTTCTAGCTCTATTGCTGGTGGTTTCCATCAGCAAGTTTCCACGCTGGTTTCCACCAGATCGCCAGTATCCACTTGCTGGTATCCAGGGCGGTATCCACCAGATGGCTAGTGCTGGTAACCAACAACTAACCAGTAAAGGTAATCACTTTGAGATGGTAACCAGATGAAGGTACGAATTTTGGCACGAGCGATTGGTACGAATTGGTACGCAGCTTGGTGCGCACGATAGGTGCGCAATCAGAAGTGCGCACTGGTGGTAAGTTCGCATCATGGTTCGCAGCAAAAGTTCGCATTCGTCAGTATGAGCCAACTCAAGGCGTGTATTTGAAGCCATATTCAAATTGGAAATAATGCGCATTATGTCCAATTTGAGCTTTACGTATGGAAAGCGCGTCGTCCAGCTTTCACGCACTATCTTCACGCAGCGCATTTGCTCAGGAATGCTCAGGTTTAAGCTGTGATTCAAGAGCGCATGAAAGCGCCAGCTAGCTCTATCTCAAAAGAGGTTATGCGGTTTGAAACCTCGAAACCTTATAGACGCGAAACTGCTCACTCTAGTTTGTTCCCGCCTGTTCCCGGTGAATAATAAGCAGTGGGAACAGAAAACATCATATCAATCAACATTGTTCCCGCTGTTCCCACTGTTCCCGGTCAAAATCAACAGGCGCGGGTTAGGCGCTGCTCTGAGGTTCACACTCTGCGCTAAGCGTCTCAAACAGTAATCGGCGAAAAGCTGCGCCCGTTGGCGATGCTATCTCCGTAGCATCACTTTGATTGGTTAAGCTCTTCAATGGCTTCCTTCATGCGATCCTGCATCCACTGCTCAATGTAAGATTGCAGGTAGCCAGTACGGCCGATACTGAAACGTGCTGGCGGCGCAATCATTTTGTACTTCGCGTGCATGCGCCAGAGTGTCGTGCGATCTACGCCCAGCATCTTGGCTGCTTCACCTACATTTAGAATATTTTCTTTCATGGCAGGCCTCATTACTTGGTTGAGATAAGAATGAGTCAGGCTGACATTATTGATTAGAGCGTATAGAGCGTATAGAGCGTATAGAGCGTATAGAGCGTATAGAGCAGTTCTAGACAGCGATACACTCAACGCTAGGCGAGCACCTGCAAAGATCGAGAAACGGCTTAAAGAATGCTCACATGGCGATTATGGATAGAGGATGGCGGGATGGTTTTCTAGCTTTGGGGCGACTGGCGTTGGCATACCGCCTGTTGGGTATGGATGTGCGAAAGGCTGCCGGGGTATAACTTTTAAACCCCATGAGAAGCTAAGAGCGGCTAAGGTAATGCATAAATAAAGGCCGGGATTTCGGCCTCATCTTTCGTGTTCGAGACATGAATGGATATGAAAGCTTCACTCTTCCTTCTTGGGTTCAGGCTTGTCCATGCACGCCCAAACCAAAGCAACTACCCAGCCTACGAATGTCCAGCCGGCTACTACGGTCAAAACACTGATAGCCACGGCATGCCGCATATTACGAACGGCAGCAATGATTATCGGCAGGAAGTAGACCGCGATCACGATAGCCATTAACAGCATTGGGTGTATCGGCAGATTGTAGGCCATGTTCACGTCCATAAGTGAAATCCTAATTTCATCGTACAAGCCCCTAGTTATTCAGATCAGAGAGTTAACGTAGCAGCTAATCATGCTCATTAGGAGCGCTAATCTCGCGTTCAAAGCGATCTAGGTTGCCAGACTGCGTCTTGACGAAATCTAATAGCACCGGGTTTTGTTTCAACGCCTCTGCTCCTAATTCAGGTGTATAGGCAGGTGTTTCACCATTCACGCCCACGTCTTCCCAATCCTTGAGCATCCCTAGGGCGATGGCCTCGCAATGCATAGCCATTCGCTGATCTGCTGTTAACTCATTGCAGTATTTCCGGCTGTATTTCTTCTCTACCTCCATGAGGTGATCCAGGTACTCAGCGTTCCCTTTGTAAGCCACTTTCAGCCGGCTTGTGCCTTCTATGGTAACCCACTTACCAGATGCAAATTTCTCGTGCTCGTACTTATCAATTCTATAAGTCATGCCTTTCTCCTGTTATTAATTACACCCTGATATAAAACCAGTATATGAGCTATTATATTGCTTGTAAGCGTAATTTTGTGGAATTTAATTTCTAGGAAACTCAAATGAACAGAGCAAAAGGGAAGCGCGGTCTCAACCGGCGCCCGGGAAAAGGCGCTATTGATCAATGCTGGCTGACACTGCGTAAGGCTGCGGATAGTGGCGACGTGATTGCCGCTGCCAAGCTGATTGAGCTGGACTACATGCTTAGCGTCAGCCATGAACGCCAGGAGGTTCGCGCATGATTGGCCAAGATATCAACGCGATGGTGCTCTCTTTGGAATGGATGCGAGATACCGGGAGTCAGGAGCTTGACGAGATGCGAGAGGCAACTGCTGGGATGGTGAGAGCAATGGCTAATATGCAACTAAAGATGGGCCAAATGAATCATGCCGACCATCGTGACCTATTGAAGCGTGCGGAAGGGTTGCTCCCTTCGCGGCTGGATAACTGAGGGCTAGGCTATGGGAAGCAGTTCAAGGCTTGAACTTATAATCAGTAGCCGCAATGCCGAGCAAAGCCTCAATAGAATGGAAAAAAGGCTGAGTGAGGTGGACCGCGCCGGTGATGACGCCGCTGATTCTATGACGAACATGCAGCGGCGCCTGGCGGGAGTTGAGAGGTTCGCCACGGTCGCGGGTGGTGCGATAATGGGTCTGAGTGCTGGAGCTGGGGTGTTCACTGCTATCGCCCATTCAGCGTCACAATCAGCCGCAGAGATCGACAACTTATCACGCCTGGCTAACACCAACGTCGAGGATTTTCAGCGCCTATCCTTCGCCTCGCGTGCTTATGGGGTGGAACAAGACAAGCTAGCCGATATTCTCAAGGATACCAACGATCGTGTTGGCGACTTCCTGAGTACCGGCGGCGGTGAGATGAAGGATTTTTTCGAGCAGATAGCGCCACAAATTGGCGTGACTGCCGAGGAGTTCCGCAACCTTTCCGGGCCCCAGGCGCTGCAAAAGTATTATGACGGCTTGCAGGCGGCGAACCTCAGCCAAGCAGAGATGACGTTTTACATGGAAAGCGTCGCTGATGAGGCAACCGCCCTGATCCCGCTGTTACGTGATGGCGGTGCCGAGATGAGGCGGCTCGGGCAAGAGGCAGACGACCTAAGTGCCATACTGAGCCAAATGGAGATCCAGCGCCTAAAGGATATTCGCGGCGAGTTTGGCCAGTTAGGGCAGCAACTAAGCACTGAAACAATGCGCGCCGTCTCGCAATTCGATGACCTCATGAAATCGTCTCTGGAAGGCATTAGCTACGGCATTAATAACGTGGCTCGGGGCTTCAACGTCTTTATGGATTCGTTCCGTGATGGCGAGGCTAAGCGCTCGATTGCAGGCATAGACGCCGAGCTAAACGCCCTTTTTGATACTAAGGCGCGGCTTGAGCAGCGCATCGATATGTTTGGGGCGGACGCACCTCAGGCGCAAGACTCTATCGTAGCCCTTGGCGAGCTAAGAGGGGAATACACCGCCCTGATCGACCGCAAAAAAGAGCTGCAACAAGCTGGCTTGCCAGTCACCGAGCCGGAAATAGTGCAGCTAGATCGCGCTGTCATTTCAGCCGATGAACTGGCTAAGGCTCAAAAGGACGCCCAAAAAGAAGCCGACCTATTCTCTGATTCGCTCCAATCCATACAAGATCGATTATTCCCGCTGGAAGCCTCGCAGCGAAGCTATCGCGACGATCAAGAATTGCTAACCATGGCATGGGCTAAGGGCGAGATGGGCGTTATGCGCTACCTAGAGGCGCTTAATCGGCTGCAGCAAGCCCAAATGAGCACGCAAACGGCAGCCGATGCCTACGGTGGCGGCGGTGGCTTTGGCTCTGAGATCGGCAGCCGTGGCGGAGTGGGCGCGCCGACTGATCCCATGGCGGACGTGGTCGGCAATCAGGGTCAGGATTATTGGGGCAAGTGGCTCGAATCCGCTGAAACGGCTTTTACTGACTTCGACCAGATGGCTGCTAATACCGCCGAATCATTCCAGCAAGGGTTTGGTACCGCGTTTGAGCGAATGGTCTTCGATAGCCAGACAGCCCGTGAAGCAGCACAAAACCTATTTGAGGGCATGGGGCGTACGGCGATCAATACGCTGGGACAAATGGCGGGGCAGTGGGCTGCCTATCATGGTGTGCAGTTGGCTTTAGGTAAGAGCACTGAGGCGACTGCCATCGGCTCAGCCATTGCCACCGGCTCATCGATTGCAGCGGCTTACGCACCGGCAGCGGCTGCGGCGTCCCTTGCGTCATTCGGTGCCAACTCAGTACCGGCCATGGCGGGCATGTCATCGGCTTACGGGCTAAGTAGCACTTTAGCCCTTACTGGTATGGCCCACGATGGTATCGACCGCATTCCCCGAGAAGGCACCTGGCTTCTAGATAAGGGCGAGCGGGTACTCAATGCACCCCAAGCTGATCGCCTTGATAACTATATTGCACGGGAAGAGCGCGGCGGCGAGGGAGGTGGTGCCGGGCCTATCAACGTCGATGTCCAGGTGATTAACAACGGCAAGCCACAACAAGCATCCGCCGCCGTGGAGCAAAGAAACCAGCGAGATTTTATTGTCAAGGTGATGCTAAACGACCTGAACAGCGGCAGCTCAAGGTCATATACAGAGCAATTGGCGTCAACTTTCGGAATGTCACGCCGAGGCAGGTAGCCCGCAGCCCTGGCTAACGCCGGGGTTCTAATTGTGAGCCTGGATCACTTTTCGATGTGAGATTATCCCACTTCAAGCCGTGGTCAAATCGACCACCCTGCACGGTCACACTGACCGGCCAGCCTGATATGACTCTGAGTCACTTCTAGGTGTACCCGGTCTAGGTGCGCCCACAACGCCAAATTGGCGGGCTCGGCTCAACAGGAAGCCACACGCTCACGCTTCGTGGACAGTTGGCGAGGTTTCCACAATGATGATTATTGGAGCCCACAAAAGGGCGATTGAAAAACAATCAACGGCTTTCAAAGTGCCGACATAGGTGCCAGATGGACGATCAGGCAGGGTTAAGGAGGCGGTAAAAGGCGTGGTGCAAAGCGCAAAGGCAAGGGATACACCTACCGTATGATCAAGACTTGCATGAGCTTCATTGCGGCGCTATGACGGGAGCAGGTACGCCCTGCAAGCGTCGTGACGTAGGTGTCGGGTGCATGGCGGGCTGCCCACAGGGCCTAAGGAAGATCGTGCAGCCTGCTGAGCCATAGCAACCATACAACCTCGAGCATAACCAGGCGCTTTTAGACCTTCTTGATCGTCAGTTTAGAACCGTGAGAGATTAAACCCCCACGAAGGGGGGATAAAAGCATAGGTTGAGAGTGCGTTTTCGGGCGGGCGGCGTCGCACATGCCAGTGTCGGCATTGATAGTTTTCGGAGCAGTAACGTGCTCGCAGCAACGTCATGTTTTTTGTAAATGAAGTAATTCCCCACAAGTACGATAGCTAGTGGGTGGCATAAAACGCTAGGATGGTTTAGTGCATCTTAGGTGTATATGAGATTAAAAAAGCCCCTTTGATGGGGCTACTCTAATAAGCAAGGGATATAGAATGAAAAAAGCGATTTTTGTTTTACTAAGCCTCATTTCTCTAACGGGCTGTACAACAGTTTCCTACAATGGGGGGGAAGAGCTGGTTAATCGGGTGAGTTATCCTGAGATCGGTGAAGTTATGACCGTGGGCGTGGGAGAGCACATGGTTGAGAAAGGCTCGATGGTTGAGGTGGGCGTTCTCCGAGTAAACCAAATGATTGATGGGGCTATGTATGACATCCCTAATAGAACCTATCGTCAGATTGGGCACGATACGGAAAATGATTTTTATGAACCTACAGGCGTGGTCAGAGGAGCCTTTGCTGATCCAATTCAAGCGCTAGCAGTTGCCAAAAAAGACGATGCTGAAATATGTGTAATAACTACTTTTGGAGGTAGTGCTTGCTATGCTGGTGCCTACACAAAGGCGAAAAGACTATCTGAGCAAGAAGACAGCTTTCAGCAGACACTCATATACAATGGTCGCATTGGGGATAAGATCAACATTGGTTATAGAGAGTTTAGCTCAAGCCTCGCCAGACCAGCTTTCAATAATGAAGTAGAATATGATTTAAGTACCTCCGACGAGATAAGTTACAAAGGAGCCTCTTTAGAGGTAATTGAAGCTGGAAACACTGGTATTACCTACAAGTTAATCCGAAACTTTCCTGATTGATGCAACTGTCACCTTCGAACCCGCCGCAACGGCGGGTTTTGCGGAGGGGAGGAGGGATGGAAAAACCTCTATACACTTAACAAGAAGCCGCTTACCTGCTCGGAGTTTCTCGCTGAATCGTCCGACGCTGAGTGCAGCTCAATCGACTGTCAGTCACAGGTAATGGCGGTGATCGCTGAGTTACTTAAATTTATACCCAGGTTTCCATTCAGGTTTTCAGCAGGAAGCACTCATCCATTAGCAGGTATCCACCAAAAGCACACATTGTCGGTGCAGGCTGATACTTGAATAATAATGTCAAAGGGGTCGCAAATTGCGTCGGCCTATCGCAACGATCAAGGCCACAAAACGCAACGCCCAGCCAAGAAGCCGCTAGTATTAGCCTAATCATATACCTGCTTATCCTCCCAAGCCTTGAGGTCACTTTCGCGCCAGCGTGATTCTGCGCCGTGGCCACCCTGGATTACAGGCTTGGGAAAGCTTTTGCTTTTCTGCCAACGAAGCATAGTATTGCGGCTGCGGTCATAGCGATTGCAAAGCTCACTAGTCGACACGTAACGTTCTTGCATGCTGTGACTCCAGCTTCTCTTTCCTCTTTTGGTCTAGGAGCGCTTTGATATCCGCTGCAGTGACATGCTTGCGGGATGTTGAGCCTGCTGAAGCCCCTACTCGTGCTTCCCACTTGCTGTGCTGGTCTGGTAGTGGGCTCCTTTTACAACTTGCAATATATGCCTCAACAGCTTCAACTTCGAAACGGATATTGCCCTCGATTTGGACATAGCCAATAACTCTCTTCAGTGAGTAAGCTTTGCGCTGGCTGATTGACAGTTTTTTGGCAACATCCTTGGCGGTAAGAAGATTCGCCATGATGACTCCTGTGCCAGGTTATAATGTTGAGCGTAAAGAAATTTATAGAGCTATTGCTGCAGTGCGTATGGTGAAAGCGCTTAAGCGGAAACCTGTGCTATTTATTATCCATCGTCCATCCGCTTTTCTTCCCATGCCTGAATATCGCTTTCACGCCATCGAGATTCCGATCCATTGCCTCCAGGAATAAGAGGTTTCGGGAACCCTATGGTTCTTTGCCAGCGGTATATGGTTCGCGATGAACGGCCGTAGCGTTCGCATAGCTGGCTGGTGCTTACGTATTGGTGTTGCATTGTATATCCCCCTGCAAAAAAAACCGCTATGAAAAGGTAGATGGCTTTCCAATGGCAGGGTAGTAGAAAAGGGCCTACCAAATTACAAATGGTATGCGGTAAGGTATGCGAAGTATTTTTATAATTAGTATTTTTGTTTTTTATCAATCATTTGAGAGTTAAGTTGTACTCCTGCCAGGGACGCCAACTGGGGTTCTTTACAAGTCCTGGGAAGGCATAAAAAAGAGTAAAATACTCTGAAATACATGGTTTTTTAGCTCTCCGTTGTTCCTCGCTGTTCCTTCCAGATCCCGCTGCCAAGTGGCATACAGTCCGGTATAAGCCTCCATGGCACGAACCGCTCTACAGATAAACTCAACCAAACCGAGCACGAAAATTTTAGCCCTCAACGATGGCCAAGGATTAGAACTTATAATCTGGCCCAATGCAGCCAACCCCGGCACCGCTGCGCGCTGCTTTCGCGGGTGCGCCTTAGGCTTACCACGCGCTACGAGAACCCATCGTTCCAGCTTCGTGCACATCCCGTAGCGCGTGGTAACGAGAAAGCGAGTTCAGCGAGCGTTTGAGGCACCCGCGGGAGGCGTCGGCACGACGCCCAGTGGCTCCCGACCAAACTTGTAAGCATGCAAGGTGAACCTCGACTATCCTTGAGTCATTTACTGCTTGTTACCCGGGATACTTGGCGGAACAGTGCCTGGAGCCCATTCCGACTGCGGGAGGCTCTTAACATGGAGTTTAAGGATTATTATCAGATGCTCGGCGTGGAGAAGTCCGCAACGTCCGAGGAGATTAAAAAAGCCTACCGCAAGCTGGCTCGTAAGTTTCATCCCGATGTGAGCAAAGAGCCGGATGCCGAGCAGCGTATGCAGGAAATCAATGAGGCCAAGGCAGTGCTGTCTGATCCCGAGAAGCGTCTCGCCTATGACCAACTGGCTGAGCAGTATGACGCTGGCCAGGATTTCCATCCCCCTCCGGACTGGGATGCAGGTTTTGAGTTCAGCGGCCGTGGCTTCGAGGAGGCTGACCTCGGTGAATTCAGTGATTTCTTTGCGAATATTTTCGGCCATGCGCGCCGCCCAAGAAGAGGCGCCGGCGGCTATCAAATGCGTGGCGAAGATCGTCACGCCAAGGTAGTTATTGATCTCGAAGATGCCTACCTCGGTGCTACCCGGCCGATCACGTTGCTTGTGCCACAGGCCGATGCCCAAGGTCGCGTCAGTTCTAAAGAACATACCCTCAACGTGCGCATACCCAAAGGCGTTAAAGCGGGCCAGCATATCCGTCTTACGGGGCAGGGCGGCCCCGGTGTCAGCGGGGGATCTCCGGGGGATCTGTTCCTTGAGATCCACTTTACCCCCAACTCGCTTTACCGTGTTGAAGGGCGTGATGTGCATCAGACGGTACCGGTCACGCCCTGGGAGGCTGCGTTAGGTGCCAGCATTGAAATCCCTACCCCTTCCGGGGGTGTGAAACTAAAGGTGCCTCCTGGCTCTCAAACAGGGCGCCGGTTGCGCTTGAAGGGGCGTGGTATTCCTGGGCCTGAGCCGGGCGATCTGTATGTGGAATTAGAGGTCGTACTGCCCCCAGCCAATAGCGATAAGGCACGGAAACTCTATGAAACCATGGCGCGGGAAATGGCTTTTAATCCGCGCCAACGCAAGGGAGGCTAAGCCATGGTACAGCGGGCTACTATTAGCGGTGATCTAATTGATGAGGCGACCCTGTCCCTTGAAGAGTTGGCGCGTGCCTGCTCAGTGGAAACCTCCTGGGTCATCGAGCGTATTGAGCGTGGCTTACTGGCTGATGGCTCGCCTTTTGTGGCGAGCTGGCGTTTCACCAGCTTTGATTTGATCCGTGCCCGGCGGATGCATCAGTTGGAACGCGATTTTGAGGCCGTGCCCGAACTTGCCGCACTAACGGCCGACCTAATTGAGGAAAACCAGAGACTTAAAGATCGATTGCGCGCTGCTGGGCTTTGCGGAAATCCTGCCCGATAGGGGGCGCAGGCAGTGGTGTCGCCCGTGCTACTTAGTGCTTTTGTTTATGCGAAAATGCAATATTAGCATTAATACGATAATCCTAATCTTGTTGAAAGCAAACAATAAAAAATTAAGGGTGGTGGTTGGGCCTTTTTAATTGGTTTTTTGTATATTTTTAACCGCGATATAAAAGTTGACCTATGTCATAGAAAGCTGGCTTTTATCCACTCTAGTATGCACCCGTGGGTACCACTTTGTCTCTTTCTCATTACCCAAAGGTCGTAAACATGAATAATCTAGCAGCTCTTTCTCTTCTGCCTCAAGAGCAGTTAAATTTAGCCTATTCTAATGAAGCTAGTGAGCTAAAACGCTATAAATGGCTAGCCCTTACTTTTCTGCCTTTTGATTCATCGGTTAGTCGCTTGATGACGGCGATTAGCATGGAGTGTGTGCACCGCCTTTGTAATTTACAAGAGGTGGCTAGGAAAATGGATCTCTGTGCTTGCGTTAATACTGAGGCGTTAGAAAAAAGCCCTTTGCTCAATACAAAAGAACCGCATTTTTTTGTAGTGGATGATCAAATGGGAGATCAACTTCTTGCCCGCGCTGAAGAGGCTGCTAAACTTTCGTGTACTTTTTTTGGCTGGTTGCTAGAGACCAATGCCACTCCTGAGCTACATAATACTTTATTCGAATTTGTAACGCAGAAGAGTAATGAGTTTCGCATCATACAGGAGTGTCGCGAACAGCGGGCTATAGGTTTTTATAAGTAGCTTGTTGCATTCAAATCTGAAATAGAGTTTTGTACATATAGGTGCTCATATCCGTGAGGTGTGTTCATGCTTTCTTCAGTATGTAATAAACCGGATTTTTTTAGCTGTTTTGATTGCGATTTTAATTCAGTGGCTAAAAGCCTTTGGGAGTGTTTCCCTAAAGAGATGATGATCGTACGTGTTACTGAACGAAATCACTATATCATTGAAGAGATTAAGCATCTGCAACCTGCTGAATTTAGCAATCATCTAATAAGTGTGGGTAAACCTTTCCGAAATCTACTTCCATCACCTCTAGCTGAGGAGTTGATCGTAAACTGCACACGCTGCGTAAAAGGGGGAGTGCCTGTTAATTTTGAAGTGGCGGGTGGGTGCTTCAATACAGGGGGTAACCAGCGCAGCTTTAGGCTTCTTCTATTTCCTATCATGCACCAACCAGGGGTAGTGTCGCATCTGCTCTGTATCGTCTTGAACTCAGATATGACCAGCATGACGCAGATTGCGACATACTCCGAGCAAGAAGTGGAGCGCCGGGTTATAGAGCGTACCGCTGAGTTGGTAGCTACCAATTTGCATCTGACCTACCTGGCTACCCATGATGGCCTCACGCAAACTTATAATCGGCGCCATCTCCTTGATTTGGCTAACACTGAGTTCAAGCGGGCTGCTCGTTATGGCTTATCGCTCTGTGTGATGATGTTGGATATTGACCACTTTAAGACTATCAATGATGAGCAGGGGCACGCGGCGGGTGATCATATGCTGAAAACGCTTGCCCATGCGATGCGCTCTACGGTGCGCGATTGGGATTTGGTGGGTCGGTACGGCGGGGACGAATTTATCATCATCTTACCTGAAACAGATATCCAAGGCGCCCAGGTGATAGCAGAGCGACTGAGTAACACTCTGCAGAGTGCCAGGCTATCTGTCAGCATTGGCATTGCCACGCTTGAACTGAATGATCGCTGCATTGATGATTTGATCAACCGTGCCGATCACTTGCTACTGAATGCCAAGCGAAACGGCCGCAACCGTATTGAATGTACTTCTTATGCGCTCACAGCCTGATAAGTACTGAATTAATAGCGCATCACTTTATAAAATGGCGCACTCGTTGCAACGCGTCGCGTAAGGTAAGGCCTGGAGGCGGTGAATGTCGATTACTTCGCCACACACCTCACAGAGCTCTCCCTCGTGGGCGTCAATACGAGAGATAGCTTTTTCGATTTGCGTAAGCTCAGCATGCGCTTCATTTTCCAAAAGGTCGACGATATCATCACTCTGAATTTCGGACGCCTGTTCTTCCAAATCTTTATCTAAGGCATCCCTTCTCTGGTGCTGATGTGCTTCGTAGCGTTGTATACGTTCGAGCGTTTCTACCCGGAGTTCTACAAGCGCTCTTCTTCTTTCATTTGTAATCATGGTACACCCTTAGTGCTTAATGAAAAGCAAAGTAATCTTCACTTTATTTTGTGTCATTGTCTAATGTCCATGTATTGGGCAGAAATTATTTTAATGCAAGGTTAGCTTTGTTAATTTATAAAACTCGTGAGTACCTTTATTTAGAGTGCTAAAGATCTTCAAGCTCTTGCGCGTCACGAACTATGCGCATTGCTTCGTGCTGTTCAAGAGTGAGGAGGTTGTTCAGTAGCTCATTTGCAACTACTGACTCTGCACGTAGCGCCAAATAGCGATAAAGCTCTATGATTTTGTTATGTATGGTGACGATTGAGCGCATGATTTCTGCGAAGGTCATGTTGCTGTAGTCAATGTTGTCGAGGGCGATAGCGTGCTTGTCGAAGTACTCAATACACCATGTGTGAATGGCAGCTGACTGGGCATCTTGCTCGCTCAGTGCCAAGACACGGCTCAGCTCTTTTTCATGTAGTGATAGATAATCAAGCAGCATGAGCACTTTTTCATTTTTTGTTGAAAGCGATGCCTTTTCTAAGCTATTAGCTAAGTTAGTGTGTAATAAGCGCGTCATCTTCAACAATTGTTGAACAGTTTCGACTGACATGATTTTTCCAGCTTTGGTTAGAGTTTTGATTTCTTTAGCTTTTAGGTGTGCTATATTTTGCACCTGCGACACTCTTGCAGTTTCCATGTTAAACACAGAGACCTTGTGTATTCGCCTCTTGGTTACGTCAATCATAGCACTCGTTACTTTCTACTTGAATCCATTCAAGTTTTTGTGAGGTGTTTGACTGTAACGTTGTTATGGTCCTCGATTTTACCTCCCAGGGCTGAAAAATAGTATAGAAGCTAATAGGCTTCCTGCGTATCTATTAATCAATGCTTTGATGCTGTAGATCAATATTTTGCTGTTAATAAACAGTTGCTGCAACAAGTAGTGTCATACAATGATTTAGTCCATGTCATTTCTCACTCAAAGCGAGTGTGAGGATCAATCTTCTTGCTTCAGATGGCTTTACGAACGAGGTGAGGCGTCCCGAAATCCCACGATGATCGGAGATGTTAGATGTCGATTCGCAATTTAGACGTACTGTTCTCTCCTGAAACAATTGCGCTCATCGGTGCTAGCAACCAGCCTTGGTCGGTGGGGGCCGTGTTGGCACGCAATTTACTCTGTGCTGGTTTTGCCGGGCCGGTGCTCACCGTCAACCCTAGTGAGCGTGCTATTCGATCAACCCTGAACTACCACTCTGTTAGTGAACTGCCACTGACTCCTGACCTGGCAATCATCGCGACCCCGCCGGAGAGCGTGCCGGGCTTGATCAAGGAACTTGGCGAGCGGGGCTGTCGTGCGGCGGTGGTTATTACCGCAGGCTTTGGTGAAGGAGAGCAGGCGGATGGCAAGGCGCTTCAGCAGGCAATGCTTGAGGCGGCACGCCCTTATCTAATGCGCATTGTAGGGCCCAACTGTTTGGGTATTTTGGCTCCTCACAAGGGTATCAATGCCAGTTTCGCTCATCTTACCCCTCTGAAGGGCGATATCGCTTTCGTTACCCAGTCGGGGGCTGTGGCAACATCAATCCTCGACTGGGCGTCGGCGCGCGGGATCGGCTTCTCGTATATCATTTCGCTAGGCGCAATGAGCGATGTTGATTTTGGCGATGTGCTCGACTTCCTGGCGCTTGACCCAAAAACGCACTCCATTCTGCTCTACGTCGAGGCCATTTCCGACGCACGTAAATTCTTGTCGGCTGCACGCATGGCTTCACGAAACAAGCCGGTCGTGGTGGTGAAAGCCGGCCGCAGTGATGCAGGTGCCAAAGCGGCGCTTTCGCATACTGGGGCTCTGGCGGGATCCGATGCTATCTATGACGCTGCCTTTAGGCGCGCGGGAATGCTTCGGGTGAAAACCCTGGATGAGCTATTTCAGGCGGCAGGAACGCTTGCCACGGGCATCCGCGTGCAGGGAGATCGTCCGGCCGCTGATTTGGAAGCGATCACGCTCACGCTGATAAAATTGTCACAACTGGCCAGCGACTTGGAGCGCGTAGTCGAACTGGATATCAACCCGCTGTTGGCTGACGCCTCTGGTGTGATGGCTTTGGATGCGCGCATCGTGATTAGATCCAGTCAGCGACAACGGCTGCCTATGGCCATCCGCCCTTATCCCAAGCAGCTCGCCCAAACAATCACGACACGCAGTGGCCAAGCCTATTGCTTGCGCCCCATACGCCCCGAAGATGAATCGGCGCTGGTTCACATGCTGGGCCAGTCTTCTCCCAGTGATGTGCGGTTGCGCTTCTTTGCAGCCATCAGAAAGTTTGACCATGCTTTTGCGGCGCGACTAACTCAGATAGATTACGACCGGGAAATGGCCTTTGTAGCGATACCTTCTGGAAGCGACGAGATTGTGGGGGTAGTGCGCCTGTCTGCCGATCCCGATAAAGAGAAAGCGGAGTTTGCGGTCATGGTGCGTAGTGATTTTAAAGGAACCGGGCTGGGTTATAGCCTTATGCAGCAGATAATTCATTTTGCCCGCATGAACGCGATTAAGCAGCTATTTGCGGATGTGCTACGGGAGAATCACCCCATGCTCAAGATGGTAAAAGAGTTTGGTTTTCTGGTGCTACCAACGAACCATCAGGCAGACAGCGTGACCGTTGTGCTTAATCTGTAATGAAAGCTCGTCGCCGAACCGATGGTTAACTCTTTGGCCGATAAAAGTGCTTTTAAAGTTGCGGTGACGAGCGACCAGGATGTTGTTTTTTATAATGCGTACTGTGTAAAAGGAAAGCAATAAAGCACGCCTGTACCCAGCATAGAAGTGGTTTCTTAGAAGAGTGTTGTCTGCGATAAGTTCACTTACTTCTTGCAGCTATAGACGCTAACGCATCAGGATCCACTATGCAGTACTCATGACCTCGTGCTGTTAATATACCTTGCCGCTGAAAGCGGCTGATGAGGCGACTGAGTGTCTCTACTGCCATACAGAGATAGTCGGCCATTTCTTGTCGCGACATGGCCAGTCTGAAAGAGTAGGGCGAATAACCCCGAGCAAAAAAATTCCTCGACATTGCAGCAAAAAAACAGGCTAATCTGACGTCTGCAGGCTGGCTAATCATTTGCCACATTCGTGAGTGTTCAAGGCTCATGGCCCGACTCAAGCAGCGCAGCAATTGCATATGGCTAGTTTGAAGGTCGGGAAATTCTTCAATTCGTCTAAAGGGGATGTGCAGTAAACCGGATGTTTCAATGGCAATCACGGTACCTGAATAAAATCCCTCGCCAATAGCATCTAGGCCAATAATGTCTTCAGGTAGAAAAAAGTGTGTGAGCTGCTCATTGTCGTTTTTACACTGCAGCGTTTGTTTTAACATGCCAGATTGTACGATGTATAAGCCTTGAAAAGTATCCCCTTGGTATAATAGCGTTTTTTTTCTACGCAAGATTAATATGGGTCGAGATAGGTTTTTCAACTCTTGTACAATTAACAGAGAGGGGTGACTGGAAGTCGCTCCTTGTTCGATATATGGCTTATCCAAACCAGTAGACGTTTCCATACGTTTCACCCCAGGTTCTGCAATCAAATTCAGTGCAAGCTCCGTGAGCCACGAACGATGTTTAAAAATGGTTTTACCGTAAGTATTATAATTCAGTTAGTTATGTGTTTTTTTGATTTTTTAGACGCTGGCGAAATTAAGCGTAGAAGAGATTTTGAGTTGTGCAATACGAAAAAAGTAGGTATTTTTATATTTGAAGTTTATTTAAAGAAATGGCTGTTCGTGATGATTCTTAAGTTAAAAAAAGGGGGGAGTTGTCAATAGTAGGTAACACCATGAAGGTGCACCTTGCCTGTTTATTCAGTCTTGGCGTTTCTCTGGCGAACCAGTGTTCGACTGGTCTTGTCGAAAAGAAAGCCTTGTGCATGGCTGTTTCACGTAGCTTCGCGGTGCATCTTCTAATGGCGGATAGTCGTTTGATCCTAGAGTTGGCTTTCTAACCAGAGGCCCTGAGCGCTTCTCAAGCCAGATATGCCACTCTTCCCACCAGGAGCCTGGCTGTATGGTTGTACTCTCAAGCCAAGTGTCGGGGTCAATATAACTATCGTTTTCATGGATCACCGTCATTCGGTAGTGCCGGTGAGAGTGCTCAGGAGGGCTAATAATGCCCGCATTATGGCCACCACTGCTGCTGCAATAAAAAACTTTGATAAAGCACGTTGTATGGATAGACGCGCCAGCTAGGGTCGCGAAAGCGACGATCCTGAGGTAAGGGGATAATACAAGGGGGGGGGGAGCGACGACCCTTTGTCTTTATGGCTCCTTGATAAAAATTGCACCTTGGGTTGGCAAGTAGCAGGTGTTGTCCTGGTACTAGTGTGCTTTGTTCACCAAGGCGAGTAAGATAGCTGTATAGACAAACGGTCTTAATTACAAAGGAGTTTCATGACTAGTCCTCCTCTCTACCAGCAGATCCGTCAACACCTGCTGGATAAGATTCAGTGTGGAGATTGGCAGCTGAATCATCAGATACCTACGGAAGAGCGGCTGGCGAAAGACTTTGGCGTGAGCCGGATGACGGCCAATAAGGCCATCAGGGATTTGGTGCAGCAAGGGTACCTGGTACGTCAACCCGGTGTCGGTACCTTCGTTACCGACCGTAAGGTTGAGTCCTCTTTGGTGGAGGTATACAACATTGCCGAAGAAGTACTTTCGCGTGGGCATCGATACAGTAATAAGGTCATCACCCAAGAAGCGATTGAGGCAGATGATGAAGTGGCGCTGCGGTTAGGCGTGAGACTTGGAAGCCGGGTGTTTCATACCCTCTTGGTGCACTATGAGAATGACATTCCGATTCAACTTGAGAACCGTTACGTCAATCCTCGTTGGGTGCCGGATTATTTGGACACAGATTTTTCGCGCCATACACCTAACGAAGTGCTGGTCGCCGCTTGCCCCATAACGGATATGGAGCATATCGTTGAAGCGGTGCTCGTGGATGAGCAAACTGCAAAGTGGCTAAGTATTGATACCCAGACCCCCTGCCTGAGCATGGTGAGGCGTACCTGGTCTGATGAGCATTTGATTAGCTATGCGCGCCTGCTCCACCCTGGCGACCGCTATAAGTTACGCTCCTCCCTGCAACGAAAAACCGCCTAAATCGATGTTAAGCGCTCAGCGAGGTCGGTTCCTTCGACCTCGTGATTTGTCATTAATGCCAGCATTCAACTGATCAGTGACTGAACCAGGTAGCCCGCGGGCACCGCAAGTAGCAAGCTCAAGGCAACGCGAATGAACCACACGATCAACATGCGGCCTACCGAAAGCGGAATAGTGGTAGAGAGAATGCAGGGGATGGAAGCAGAAAAGAACAGCACAGCAGAGACTGATACCACGCCTGCCGCGAAACGGGCGACGAATTCGGCCTCGGCCATCAGTAGAGCCGGTAAGAACATTTCTGCTAACCCGGAAGCAGATGCCTGGGCCAGTGCCGCGGCGTCATCTAACCCCCAAATGGCGACAAAGGGGTAAAACAGCCACCCCAACCACTCAAATAATGGCGTGTATTTGGCGACGAGCAGCCCGATTAAGCCTACCGACATGATCGACGGCAGGATGCTGATAGCCATTATCAACCCTTCTTTAAAATTGAACGCTACGCTGCGGTGAAGGCTTGGCGCGTTGGCGGCAACCTCCGTGCCTGCTTGCCAGGCAGTACTTAAGCGCTTCACCGCGATTGCCTCCGGTTCTCCGTCACGCTTATGGTCATCCATGTTTGCCAGAGGCGGCAGTCGTACCGTGACCGCCGTGACGATGAACGTAATCACCAGGGTGAGCCAGAAGTACAAATTCCAAACGCTCATAAGATCCAGCGTACGCGCCACGATGATCATGAACGTTGCCGACACCGTGGAAAAACCGGTGGCGATGATGGCGGCTTCCCGGGCTGAATACTGTCCCGCTTGATAAACCCGATTGGTAATCAATAGCCCGATCGAGTAACTACCCACAAAAGAAGCAACGGCATCGATTGCCGAGCGCCCAGGGGTTCGCCATATGGGCCGCATGACCGGCTGAACCAGTACGCCAATCAACTCCAGCAATCCATAGCTGATCAGCAGTGCCAGGAAAATAGCGCCGATTGGTACGATCAAACCTACCGGAATCACCAGTTTCTCGAACCAGTTTCTCGAACAAGAAGGGCAGCATGTCCGGTTCATGCAGAAACGCAGGCCCCCAGCCCGTTAACGCCATGACGGCAATAACAACACCGATGATTTTCAGTACGGTAAAAATGCTTTCGGTCACTGTTCGTCGCCAATAGCCTTTGAAAAGTGGGTAGGCGGCGCCCGCCACGATCATCACTAACGCATAAATGCCGCTGTAATCGCCCATCAAAGAGCGCAGCCCTGTGACCATATGGTCAAGCAGGATAGTGCTTCGCCCACCTATCTCGATGGGAACAAAGAAAATCAGGATACCCAGTGCGCTAGGCACAAACAGTTTAAAGATAGTGGCAGCGCTAGTTCGCTGCTTGGAAGGCGGGTTCATGGGCTGCATGGGTAGGCCTCTCATTGTGAGGTTATCGTTCTGATGACTTGGGCTTTTTTATGTATATACAATAAGCTAACCCCATACAGCATTTGCGCATAGCACTTGGCAATAGACATTAGTCTAGTGAGGTGGACGTTAGACGATCTTCTGTTTGTCAATTTATTAAGATAAGTATTTGTTATTTATGTGTTTTACTTATTTTTTGGCGTTTTTTTTAACTTTGCAACTGCTTATTTGCTTAGTTCATTGCTTGACG
Source organism: Halomonas campaniensis (assembly GCF_002211105.1). GTDB lineage: Bacteria > Pseudomonadota > Gammaproteobacteria > Pseudomonadales > Halomonadaceae > Vreelandella > Vreelandella campaniensis_A. The sequence goes on from NZ_JPUA01000003.1 coordinate 20,454, forward strand.
AAGTAATCCGGCATGGGCTTAATTGTATATACATTGTGTTTGCTCCAAGGAGACCTCCATGGCTAATAACAAACAACGCTACATTTGGCGCGATATCAGTCTCTTCGATGGTCTGAAAACATTGCCTAAGCCCATGGCTGTGATTACTCAAGGTGAGCGTGTTGTCACCATGACGCCCATGGATGGCTTCGATGAGTCACAGGCTGATGGTTGTCATGACATGGGGCGGGGCGGCGTGATGACACCCGGCCTGGTGGATTGCCATACGCATTTGGTGTTTGGCGGAGCGCGCGCGGACGAATTCGAGGCGCGTTTGGAGGGCGCCAGTTATGAAGAGATTGCCCGCCGTGGCGGGGGCATTCTAAGTACCGTTTATGCGACCCGGGAAGCGAGTGAACAAACGCTCTTTAATGCTGCCTTGCCACGTCTTAAAGCGCTGGTTGAGGACGGCGTCACGACGGTCGAGATCAAATCGGGCTATGGCTTGGACGTGGCTAATGAACTGAAGATGCTGCGGGTTGCCCGGCGTTTAGGTGAAGCGTTGCCAGTGCGGGTATTGACGACCCTGTTAGGCGCCCATGCCTTGCCGCCGGAGTATGAGAACGATAGCGACGGCTATATCGATCTGGTCTGCAATGAAATGATTCCTGCCGCAGCGGCGGAAGGGTTGGCCGATGCTGTCGATGTCTTTTGTGAAAAAATCGCCTTTTCAGTAGCGCAGTGTGAGCGGGTTTTCAAAGCCGCCCAAGCTCATGGTTTACCCATCAAAGCGCATGCCGAGCAGCTCTCAAACTTGGGGGGCGCCGCGATGGCAGCCCGCCACGGGGCATTGTCCGCTGACCACATTGAGTATCTTGACGACGCCGGTATTGCTGCCATGCGCGAAGCAGGCAGCGTGGCCGTCATTCTCCCCGGCGCTTTCCACACCCTGCGTGAAACGCAGCAGCCGCCCATTGCGGGGCTGCGCGAAGCGGGCGTGCCGATGGCTGTGGCCACCGACGCCAATCCAGGCAGCTCGCCGCTATTTATGCCCACGTTAATGCTCAACCTGGCGTGTACGCTGTTTCGCATGACGCCCCAGGAAGCACTGGCGGGAATGACCGCCAATGGTGCTGCCGCACTAGGATTGAAAGGGCAGGGGCAGCTTCACGAAGGCGCGGTGGCGGATCTGTGTGTCTGGGGTATTGAGACTCCCGCTGAGCTGGCCTACGCGGTGCAGCCAGGTCGCTTACGGCAGCGTGTCTATCAGGGGGAGTTAACCCATGGCCGCTGATACGCCCATTGATATGGCGCTCTGGCAGGGGCGCACGGATCCTGAACCCGATAGTGACCGTTGGCACCAGCGTATCGAGCCGCTAACCAACAACGCCGCGCCGGGTTGTGCACTGCTGGGCTTCGAAAGCGATGCAGGTGTTGCGCGTAACCAGGGCCGCACCGGCGCTGCTGAAGGCCCTAATGCGTTACGTCGTGCGCTGGCGCCGTTGGCTTGGCATCGCATTGCGCCTGTTTACGATGCCGGCAATGTGCGCTGTGTTGATGATGCGTTAGAGGCAGCGCAACAGACGCTGGCTGATCGCCTGACGTCATTATTAACCGCTGGTCACCTGCCTATTGTGTTGGGTGGTGGCCATGAAGTGGCTTACGCCAGCTGGCTCGGTTTGGCGCAGTTTTTTATGCCAGAAGCGTCAGCTTCAAAAGAGTCTGCGCCAGAAGCGCCGCCGCGGATCGGCATCATCAACTTGGATGCGCACTTTGATTTGCGCGATCCAGCGCATATTCGCTCCTCAGGCACACCCTTTGCTCAGATAGCCGATCAGTGCCAAAAGCACGGCTGGTCGTTTCGTTACGCCTGCTTGGGGGTAAGCCGCGCTGCGAATACGCGCGCCTTGTTTACCCGCGCCGCCGCGCTCGGAACATTGGTTCGGGAAGATCGCGAGATCGATGCGCTACGCCTGGATTCTATCGTCAGAGACGTGCAGCGCTTCATCGCCAGGTGCGATCACCTTTATCTGACCATCGACCTGGATGTACTCCCTGCCGCCGAAGCCCCCGGCGTGAGTGCGCCCGCCGCACGCGGCGTTTCGCTTGCCTTGATTGAACCGCTGGTTGAAGCCGTGCGTGACAGCGGCAAGCTCCGCCTGGCGGACTTGGCAGAACTTAACCCCCGCCTGGATATCGACGGCCGCACCGCCAGAGCAGCGGCTCGGCTCGTGCATTTGCTGAGCTTAGATAGCTGAACGTAGAAAGCTGAATTTAGGGAGCGAGCCCTGGATAACTGACAGAGCGCTTCGATAACTCAATTAATAATGAACAGAAACACAAGGAATGACGCCATGCCCACCAACGATAAACGTCACGATGCTTCACGTAAGATCATTGCCCCGACCGGTACGGAACTCAGCTGTAAGAGCTGGCTGACCGAAGCGCCGCTTCGTATGCTGATGAACAATCTCCATCCGGACGTTGCTGAAAGCCCGGAGGATTTAGTGGTTTATGGCGGTATCGGCCGTGCTGCCCGTGACTGGGCGTGCTACGACAAAATCGTCGAAACGCTGCAGCGCTTGGAAGATACCCAGACGCTGCTAGTCCAGTCTGGCAAACCCGTCGGTGTCTTCGAAACCCATAAGGATGCCCCCCGGGTATTGATCGCCAACTCCAACCTGGTACCCGCCTGGGCTAACTGGGAGCACTTCAACGAACTGGATCGCAAAGGCTTGATGATGTACGGCCAGATGACGGCGGGTTCATGGATCTATATCGGCTCCCAGGGGATTGTCCAAGGCACCTACGAAACCTTTGTTGAGGCGGGTCGCCAGCACTACGACGGTGAGCTTAAGGGGCGCTGGATTCTGACCGCAGGGCTTGGCGGTATGGGCGGTGCTCAGCCGCTGGCGGCTACGTTGGCCGGTGCCTGTTCACTGAATATTGAGTGTCGGCAGGCGAGCCTCGACTTCCGCCTGCGCACCCGTTACCTGGATGAACAGGCTGACAATCTTGATGATGCCCTGGCGCGTATTGAGCGCTATACCGCCGAAGGTAAAGCTATTTCTATCGGCCTGTGCGGTAACGCCGCGGATGTGCTGCCGGAACTGGTTAAGCGCGGCATCAAGCCGGATATGGTCACGGATCAGACCAGCGCCCACGACCCGCTGCACGGCTACCTGCCCTCCGGCTGGACATGGGAGGAGTACGTGACCCGTGGCAAGTCCGAGCCTGAAACCACCGTGAAGGCGGCCAAGCAGTCGATGGCGGTGCATGTGCAAGCGATGCTCGACTTCCAGAAGATGGGCGTACCCACGTTTGATTACGGTAATAACATTCGGCAGATGGCAATGGAGGAGGGGGTTGCCAACGCCTTTGATTTTCCGGGTTTTGTGCCTGCCTATATTCGTCCTCTCTTTTGCCAGGGTATCGGCCCCTTCCGCTGGGTGGCGCTCTCCGGGGATCCTGAGGACATTTATAAGACCGACCAGAAGGTCAAAGAACTCATCCCAGATGACCCGCACCTGCACAACTGGCTCGACATGGCGCGCGAGCGGATTAGCTTCCAGGGACTGCCGGCACGTATTTGCTGGGTGGGGCTTAAAGACCGTGCCCGCTTGGGGCAGGCCTTCAACGAAATGGTCAAGAACGGTGAGCTAAAAGCACCGATCGTTATCGGTCGCGACCATCTCGACTCGGGATCCGTTGCCAGCCCCAACCGCGAAACCGAGGCGATGATGGATGGTTCTGACGCCGTTTCCGACTGGCCACTGCTCAACGCACTGCTCAATACCGCAGGCGGTGCCACCTGGGTATCGTTACACCATGGCGGCGGGGTAGGCATGGGCTACTCCCAGCACTCTGGCGTGGTGATCGTGTGTGACGGTAGCGATGATGCCCACGCCCGTTTAGGCCGTGTGCTGCGCAACGACCCGGGCACCGGCGTGATGCGCCATGCCGATGCTGGCTATGACATTGCTAAACAGTGCGCTCAGGAAAACGGTCTAGATTTGCCGATGCTAAACAATTAATTCAATAAGTATTTCCATTCACGGAGCAAATATGAATTCCATCGAACTCGTACCTGGCGAAACAACATTGGCACAGTTGGAGAGCATCTATTGGAACGGCACGCCTATCACGCTAGCCGCCAGTTGCCAGCCGAAAATCAACGACGCCGCAGCACGTATTGCCGCGGCTGCAATGGGTGAAAAAGCGGTGTATGGCGTGAATACTGGTTTCGGAAAGCTGGCCAGCCTCAAGATCGCACCCGAGGACACCGCTACCCTGCAGCGTAACCTAATTCTGAGTCACTGCTGCGGCGTGGGCGAAGCAATTCCGTCGCGGATATCCCGCCTGATCATGACACTGAAACTGTTGTCTTTCGGCCGAGGCGCTTCTGGTGTGCGCTGGGAGCTGATTGAGCTCTTGCAGGACATGCTGGCAAAGGGCGTCATTCCCGTGATTCCAGCTCAGGGTTCGGTCGGGGCTTCGGGCGATCTGGCGCCCCTCGCCCATATGACCGCTGTGCTTATCGGCGAAGGCATGGCTGAGTACGACGGTAAGACTCTGTCTGGTGCAGAAGCGCTGTCACAGGCCGGGCTAACACCGATCACGCTGGGCGCCAAGGAAGGTCTCGCCTTTATTAATGGCACTCAATTCAGTACTGCCTTCGCACTAGCAGGCCTATTTGAAGGCTGGCGAGCGGCGCAGAACTCGCTGGTTATCTCTGCCATCTCGACAGATGCCGTCATGGGCTCCACCGCTCCGCTGCTACATGAAATCCATTCGCTGCGCGGCCATCGCGGCCAATGCGAAGCTGCGGAGGCTATGCGCGAAGCATTGGCCGGCTCGTCGATCAGGGAGAGTCACGTTGAGGATGACAAGCGAGTTCAGGATCCATACTGTATCCGCTGTCAGCCACAGGTGACCGGCGCGGCTATGGATGTGTTGCGTCAAGCCTCAACAACACTATGGATTGAAGCTAATGCCGCTACCGACAACCCCCTAGTACTCACCGAAGCAGATCTGATCGTATCTGGTGGCAACTTCCACGCTGAGCCGGTCGGCTTCGCTGCAGACATGATCGCGCTGGCTCTCTCCGAGATAGGAGCGATTGCTCAGCGCCGTATTGCCCTGATGGTCGACCCAACGCTGAGTTTTGATCTACCGCCATTTCTAACGCCGAATCCGGGACTTAACTCTGGATTGATGATTGCTGAAGTGACCGCGGCTGCTCTGATGAGTGAAAATAAACATCTAGCCAATCCTTGCGTTACTGACAGCACACCGACCTCCGCCAATCAGGAAGACCACGTCTCCATGGCCGCCCATGGTGCACGGCGCTTAATGCGCATGATCGACAACTTGAATCACATTCTGGGCATCGAACTGCTATGTGCAGCACAGGGCGTCGAGTTTCGCGCGCCGCTTACCACCAGCCGACCGCTGCAGCGTGTCATCAAGCGGCTGCGTGAAGATGTGAAGATGATTGAGGAAGACCGCTACCTGTCGCCCGACCTGACGACTGCCAAGCAACTGGTGGCGAGCGCTGCCATGTTAGAGGCTGCGGATGTTTCTTTACCGGAACTAAATCACTAACGTATGAAAGGCCTAAAGGGTAAATTAAAATTGGTTTTTTCATTTAAAATCAGACAGCTAATTAGGCATCTTCTGTTCGCAGGGTTGACACTACAATCGGTATTCGCTGATCCATCGTCTGCTGTCGACATTCCCCATAAATCGACAGAAAACTAGGCTTCCCCACGTCTTGATAAGTGCTGATCACATTCATGGCATGGTGTCTTCCAGACAATGTAACTTCATGGCTCTAGCATAAACCAATACAAAAAAGGAGAATGTTACAATGCGATGTTCACAATCATTGCAGCATGGCAACGCCCCAGATGCATTCGTCATGCGCCGAGTGCTTCCTAGCTTGGTCATCTTTACCGCAATTTATCTGATTGCACTTGCGATCGACTATCACATTAATGCGGTAGTTCTGACGATCAGCCTAATGATCATGCTATGTCTGTTGCAGACCCCGGTCGCCATCGCACTAATCACGGCAGCCCTGATCGGCGGTTTGCATAGCGGTCTGGAAATAACCGATGCCATTGCTGCCTTTAATGACAGCCTATTGATTGGCTCCCAAGTTGGTATTACCTACATAATGATCGGTGCCTTTGCTGTGGCACTTGCACGCAGCGGCCTGCTAGATCTTCTCGCCCACAGGATAGCCTTACGGCTCGACCTCAGAGAAGGCGCCACAAACAAAGGGATCAAGTGGGTCATCTTCTTGACCTTCATAGCTGCTTCCGTAATGTCCCAGAACTTGGTGCCGGTACACATCGCGTTCATACCCATCCTGATCCCACCACTACTGGGAGTGATGAACAAGCTGCATGTGGATCGCCGAGCAGTTGCTTGTATCCTCGCCTGCTCGATTAGCGCTAGCTACCTGTTGCTGCCTACCGGCTTCGGTGCAATTTACTTGAACGAGATCCTCCTGGCCAACGTCAATGACGTCGGTCAAGCTTATGGCCTTACGGCAACAGCTAGCATGGTGCCCAAGGCTATGTTCCTGCCGGTGATGGGCATTTTGCTAGGCATGTGTGTCGCTGTTTTCTACACTTACCGCAAGCCACGTGAATACCAGACCGTCCCATTGACAGACCTGCAGGTCGAAAAGTCGCCAATAACACTCAACCTCACACAGTGCCTATCCACGCTAGTGGCGCTTGCCGTGGCATTGATCTGCCAGCTGAAATTTGACTCCCTTCTAGTGGGGGCTATGATCGGTTTCATCATCCTCAGCTTCACGGGCATCTTCCGCTGGCGCGAACAGGATGATGTTTTCACTGAAGGCCTACGTATGATGGCGCAGATAGCAGTCATCATCACCATCGCTTCAGGCTTCTCCGGCGTATTGAACGCTACAGGCGAGATCGCTCCACTGGTCGCAGCTACAGCCGATATGATCGGAGGAAATATGGCGCTCGGCGCGGCTCTGATGCTGCTTGTAGGTCTGTTCATCACCATTGGCTTCGGCGATTCGTTCGCCAGCGTGCCTATCCTTGCATCAATTTACGTTCCATTAGCCCTTACGCTTGGTTTTTCCCCAATGGCCACGATAGCCCTCCTTGGTGCTGCCGCTGCGCTTGGCGATGCTGGCTCTCCCGCCTCTACCATTACGCTTGGCGCTACCGCCGGGCTCAATGCCGATGGCCAGCACGACCACATCAAGGACAGCGTGCTTCCTACCTTTTCTCACGCCAACTTCGGCATGCTGGTATTCGCTTGGGCAGCATCGATGCTGCTTTAATCCGTGCCATTTCACACTAGAGATGCATGCATTTATTACGGGGCTGCAGTCTACCGATGACAGGCTTCCAATGAAGATTTAACGGGTAACATACAATGAATGACTTCGCACGTATCAAGGTCTCTTATCATGAGTTGTCAAAGCTCGACAGCACGCAGCGCAATTCCCTGTTGACCCGTCCGGAAGATGACCTGAGCTTCTTTCTGGAGAAAGTTCAGCCGATCATCGAAGAGGTTCGAATGAAGGGCGATGAGGCGCTGGTTCGCTATGCTGCACAGTTCGACAACGCTCACTTCTCCATTGACGAGGTCGGTGCTAGCAAGGCCGAGTTCGACGCCGCCTTTGACCAACTTGATCATAAGATGATCGAGACACTGGAGTATGCTGCTGACAACATCCGGCGCTACCATCAGGAGCAGATGCCGGGTGAAATGTGGATGAAGGAAGTGCGTCCCGGCATGTTTGCTGGTGAGCGTCATCTACCTATCGATAGTGCCGCCATTTATTCCCCACGCGGTAAGGGCTCCTTCCCGTCTGTGACTTTAATGGGCGCAATTCCAGCAGTGGTGGCTGGCGTTGCTACCCCTATTATTCTGACGCCTGCCGGGCCTGACGGCAAGATCGACCCTGCTACGCTGGTCGCTGCCCGTCTGTCTGGAGTAGAGCACGTCTATAAGGCCGGTGGAGCACTCGCAGTTGCTGCAGCGGCATTCGGCACACAAAGCATTCCCAAATGCCTCAAAATCGAAGGTCCAGGCAGCCCGTGGCTAGTCGCCGCCAAGCGCCTACTTGCTGACAGGATTACCTCACGCCTGCCTGCGGGCCCCAGCGACACTATCATTTTTGCTGATCACACTGTCGATCCACGTTTGGCTGCTATGGACCTGCTGATCGAATCGGAACATGGTACCGATAGTTCGGCTTTCCTGGTGACTAATTCACGCGAAGTGGCCGAAGGTGCAATTGCCGCCCTACCTGAGTTCTGGCGCCAGATGGGAGAGCGCTGGGTGGAGCATTCCAGTGCTGTGCTGAGCGGCAAGAATGGTGGCGTCATTCTTACGGACGACCTGCAGCAGGCATACGACTTCATTAATGATTACGCTCCTGAGCACTGTCAGGTACTTTCTAGCGAGCCTTTCGATCATCTAACGCATATTCGAAATGCCGCGGAAATACTGTTGGGCAATTACTCCGCTGGCTCTATCGCTAATTACGTACTAGGGGCCAACTGCGTTTTGCCGACAGGTGCGCATGCCAAGGTGCATTCACCTCTGGGCGTACATGACTTCATGAAAAGCGGTACTGTCGCGCACATCACCCACTCCGGCTACACAGAGGCGGCTCCTATCACGCGCCGGTTCGCACAGTATGAAGGATTTGATGGTCATGCCAATGCAGTCTCGGATCTTCGGCTCAGCATACTCAATAAAAAATAACTAGGTTTAGTTAGGGGTGTCGCTAGCCTTACAGCGTTAGTCGCTTTTTATGGTTTAAAGATATAGCTTAAACTATTATTCGTAACAACCATTGTGGAAAAAGCGAGCCCCTCCGCCTCTATGAATTCTATGCCAATAGAGGCTTTGGCTGTTGAAGCAATCATATAGTTAATCCTTGCATACGCTGACATGAAAGAACACAGCCTGATGCCACTGACCTTTCTCCTGGATTAGTACCATCGGCTCAATGAGACTTTCCACATTATGCCGCCTTTTGAGCATATTCAACGGGCGGCAGGTCATTGAGTGAACTGTGAGGGCGAATGCGATGTGGCAACAGTCTTCCGGACATCTTTTTAGGCAACTACTGGTAGCGCTGACTCATAGTCAACTAGACTCATATAGTCATTGCTGAAGTGCAGCTGCACCGGTTATAAAACACTTCGATATACGCGAAGATCACATGCTTCGCTTCAGCCCGCGTTTTGAAGTCTCCATAGTGAACCAGTTTCGTCTTCAGCGTATGGTGGAAACTTTCTGTTGGGGCGTTGATGCTCCTATGTCAAATATTCTCACGTAATTTTCCAAGATCCCTCATCGTCAACGGGAAGAATTCTCGAACAATGTATCTTTTTTCAGGCAGCGATGAATTTCCTTAAACTTAAGGCCTGCCGTTTCCACCGGTTTACAGTTACCAAGGACGTTCCCCATGCTTTTCCCAAAACGCGTTGCCTGCACATCGCTCATTGCTATGTTTGCGCTATTGCCGCCCACGCTATTTGCTCAGGATGCTCACATTGGCAGCGTGCGTACCGAGTTCAAGCTGCTGGGCCCGAACAACACCATTGAAGTGGAGCGCTTCGATGACCCGGATGTTCAGGGAATCTCCTGTTACCTCTCCTACTCACAGATTGGCGGGATCTCCGGTGCGGTGGGGCTTGCTGAGGAGGCCAGTGAGGCGAGCGTGGCGTGTCGGCAGACAGGCGAGGTCGTCTTCGACCCTGCGGAAGTAGAGGAGCAGGAGGTGATTTTTAGTCAACGCCGCTCGGCGCTTTTCAAGAATATGCGCGTGGTGCGAATGCATGACGCCGAAACCCAGACCTTTGTGTACCTGACCTATAGCACCAAGCTGGTTGATGGCTCGCCTAAAAACGCGATTACGGCTGTCCACTACGGTGAGTTAGGGGCGGGCAGTAATTGACTCGTGGGCGCTTAGCGCGGGTTGCCTAGCGTTTGTGTCCAGTAGGTTGAGTAGCGCGACTCTGGATCTTCGGCTTTCGCCATGCCCATCTCGGTAAAGGCGTCATTCATAAGGTTGCGGCAGTGGCCGGGGCTGTCTAGCCAGCCTTCCACCACGGCAGAGACTGAGGTGTGGCCAGCGGCGATATTTTCCCCCACGGCTTGCCATATGTAATCTTGATTGCCCACCCGTTGCTCGATACCTGCGCCCTCCGGGCCGGTATGGCTAAAGTAGTCATTCTCGGCCATATCTTTGGAGTGGCTTTCGGCCGCTGCTTCCAGCTTGCAGCTCCATGTTAGCGGCTCTGCGGCCTCAAGCTGTTGGTCACCGCATTGGCGTGCTTGGCTACGCGCTTCGTTGACTTGAGACAGCATTGCTCGCTGCTGATCGTTGAGTTCGCATTCGCCTTGACTGGGAGCATTATCACTCTGAGACGGATCATTGGCCCATGAGGTGGATGAACCCATGAGCAGTATGATAACGGTTAGGCCGTAAAGCGCCCCGGCAGCGGGGCGCTTGGGAAGGAGGTTACCCACCGAACTTCTCATTCTCACCAAGGTTCGGAGTGGCATCCTTTTTGAGGTTGGCTTTGGCGATTTCGTAGAGCTGGAACGTCTTGCTCTCTTTGACTTTCCAGTGCTCGCCCATCTCAACTTTAATTTCCAACAGGGCGACGTCTGGGTCGTCTTTACCTTCTGGGAACCAGGCGGCGATGAAGGGGTTCCAGTATTTCTCGATCAGTTCGCGGTTATCGGTCAGGTTGGCTTTACCCGATAGTGAGACGTAGACGCCGTCCTCCTGGTCGGAGAAGCTAAGGCACACATCGTGATCGCTTTTGGTTTCAAATACTTTTTCGGCACTGCGGCGGGTGAAGAACCACAGGGTGCCGTCATACTCATCTTGCACCAAGTGCATGGGCCGGGCGCGCGGTGTGTCGTTATCCAACGTCACCAGCATGCCGACTTTAATATCTTTGATCATCTTCCAGATCTTCTGCTTATGCTCTGGGCTGGACATAATTTCACTTTCCTTATGAAATGGGTTTATATATGAACACGACCATCTTTGTGTATATGGCCTGTATAAGGCTAGCTGCTATTTTCGATAACAGCAAACCGAGTCTCCCGCATGCCTCTCGGAAGATGCAGGCTCTTATTCCTAGGGTTGCATGAGTGCTTCGAGCTCATCTGCACGATTGGTCGTTTCGGTGAGTACGCAAGCGTTGGCACTGATCCGCGCCAGGGTGCCCCCTTCTGGGTTGGCATAAAAATCACAGTTAGCCTCCTTATACGCAATCCAAGCTCGCTGGGCGGTTAGCAGTTGCTCTTTACGACTATCACTCAACTGGCTGCGCAGTTGCTGGTAGTTGTCGTTAAGCCGCTTGTCTTCACGTTCAAACTCTTCCGTAATGCATGCCACAATGTCTACGGTGGTGACCGCGCTTTCCAAACAGTCATCATGAGACTGCCGGGCTTCTTCACCATAAACGACAGCACTCGCCAGTAGGGTAGTGCTGAACAGGCAGAGCGGAAGTAGGAGGTGTTTCATTAGGCTTTTTCTCTATTTCGGTGCTGACACTGAGCCGACACTGGGTTATTGGGATTGGCAACTTCGTCATTGTTCTACGAATATGAAGGGTAGTCGATGAATGGCTAGGGACGAAGGAAGATCACAATGTCGGTATGTATGGGTAACCTCTATCGCTACTTAGCAATGCCAGCAGTACTGGTGCTCGTCGGTTGTGCCAACGGCGGGGGTGGCCCGGATTCTGAAAATCAGATGACGCAATATGCCGCTGAATACTGCAGAAGCCTCGGCGGGGAGAATGATATTCGCGAAAGCAGCCTGGGCACGGGCCGCTACTGTCGCTTGCCTGATGGGCGGGTTGAAAATGAGTGGAAGCTATACCGTACTGAGCGTCTCGATAATGACTAGCTGGCGTTTTTTATCGCATTCTTGGCGGTACGCCGTTTTTTAAACTCAATCAAAAGGGCTAGCAGCCCGCACGCCAGTGCTGGCAGCAGCACATCAAGCACTGAGTCTAACGTCCAGGCACGCCAGACGCCTTCAAACATACCGACCGGTAGCGTTTCGCCCCACGCCCATCCACGTTGAATGCCTAGCCGGTATTCGTGCTGCGCGATCTCGCGCCCGAGCAGTATTGCCAGCGGAATAACGCCGGCCACGCGAGCAGAAACAAACGGCAGTAGTGAGAGTTGAATAAGTAAAGCGATAATGACGTGCTCTAAATGTGTAACGTCCATTTCCATGCTCCTACCGCCTTTCCTGAGCCGAAAGGGCTCTGGCGCAAACATGGGCATCATACTCCCATATTCATATAGTAGGGCACGGGGCGTCTGTGGCGCCTAGCGTTTACCCGCCTTGGTTTTAATTTTGGGTGGCGTATCGGCAAGCGCTTTCTCTTTGGTGCGCCATTTAATCTTTACTTCCACCTCCTGTTTATCGCCTTCATCACTGGCGCGTAGGGAGACTTGGAGCAACTGCTGGGGCGTCAACGCTAGCTCGCCTTCGCTCTCCTGGAAGGCTAACTCGCCCTTATTGATCGCATTTGCCAGGGTGATCAATAGCTCCTGAGTTGCCTGACGATCCAGCAGCGAGTCGTGGCTGAATTTGGTTTTAGACTTCATTTAGTGGGCTCCCACCCGTTTCCCTTTGAGGCCGGGGTTGAACACTTTTACCTGAGGATAATCACAGCTCAGGCCGATGACCCCGCGCTTTTTGTCGATTAACGTTACCCCTACACCGCAGCCATCGAGCCCCTCGTTTTTACGCGAGTGGGCGTCCAGGGTGATATCGGCTTCGATATGGATAAGGCCGTTTTTAAGCGACACCCGCTGGCCAAAGTGTTGGTTGATATGGCCGTGAACCAGCACCTGAATGCCTGCCTGACGGGCGGTATAGGCGCCGCGGGGTGTAAGCGGCAGGTCGGCTTTACGGTATTTCGTTCTGAAGGTATTGGCCAACGAGCCGTAATAGAAACTGAACAGATTCTGGTGCATCAGGTTTTGTTTGAAGGCGCGGTTGGCATACTTGACGCCATGATTGGCGAGTAGTTCGGCCATGTGGTCATCGAGGCCTGCATGCAGAAACAGAAAAGAGCCGCGCTTTTTGACCAGCCGCATGCGGCGGAAAAACCAGCTGAACTCCCCCGACTTTTTCAGGAACAGCGAGCGGCACTTCATAGCGGCGGCGTAGACTTGGGAGAGCGAAAGGCCGTTTTTTGCGCTGTGCGCTTCAAAGTTCTGGGCTTTGGTCGTCATCTTACTAATTTCACGCGCTATGCCTTCATCCGTTAGAAATCCAGCGGCATAGAAGGGGAAGTTCTCGAACCAGTCGCTGCCAGGAAATAGCGCTTGTCGGCACGCCTGCTCGGACGGTAAGCCTTTGTCCCACTGGGTGTCGGCCAGATATTGATCGAAGACCTCCTTGAAGAGTGGCACCACCTTTTTACCCATGCGAACAAAAAGGTGCTGGCTGCCGGCGTCCGTGTCGCGTTCCAGAGAAAGCAGCCCCATCAGCAGGCGTAGATCATGGTTACCGGCCAGCAGGGTGACCTTCGCGTTGAGGCGGTATAAGTGGGCCAGGCTGCGCAGCATCATCAGATTACTGGGGCCTTTATCCAGGCAGTCGCCGCCCACCACGATGTCGGCTTTTTTGCCGAATTTGGTCAGTGCATATTCACACAGGTGAGCACCGTCACGTTCGATCACCCCGGCGGCAATCAGCGATGCCTCAAAGGCCTCGGCATCCGCATGGGGGTCTGAGATAAACACCACCGGCTTTTTGGGCCAGGTGAAGCCCTTTTTCTGTGCGCGCCTAACAAAGGTGCTTAGCGCCTCATCATGATTGACCGAGCTGGAATCATCGGGCCAGGGCGTCCACTCCGTGGGCAGGCGAGCCAGGATGGCATTGTGATAGGGGTGGTCGGTCACTTTTGGAAGAACATTGAACGCGGTCATGGAAGCCATCTTATAGGTCGCTATTGTTTAATCGAGTGGGTCTGCCGACTGGCGCTGTTTCCAGTTGCCGTACCGTCGGCTCCAGCCTTGGTGATGCCGCTCGAAAACGACCGGATGACCATGAAACATACTTAACCGTTTAATATCGCTGAAGGGGATGACATTTAAATGATAGCTCGCATGGCGAAGGGAGGCGCCGTGACCCACCACCAGTTGCAGTTGCTTACCCGCAAACCGTGGCGATGGCGCTAAAAGCGTTTGTAGATGGGCAGCAACCCGTTCGCCAGCCTCTAACAAGGACTCCGCGCCATCGAAAGGTAGTCTAAAGTCGCTGGTTGATTTCCAGCCCGCTGGAAGCGGCTCAAGGCGGGGGTCTAAAGCAACGATGCGCTCTATTTCTTGAACGCTCAGGTTGGCCAGTGCCCCTACGCTGCGTTCACATAGGGCTGAAAAGCTGCGCGAGCAGGATGACTCTATAAAAAACGGGGCTAGCTCTTCCCGGTAGATCTCGGCGGTTTGCCAGGCTCTTAGTAGCGTCGAGCAGTGTATCTCGGCATTGAGCTGATAGCCTGATGTGGCTAGCCATTCGCCGAATTGCTGCGCCTGCTCTCGAACCTCTTCCGCACCCTTTTCCGTGAGGGGGTAGGGCTGCAGGGCGCTGGGCGTATTCGCCAACTGCGCATACTCGCCGTGGCGAATCAGTGCCAGCGCCACCATTAGAGAATGCCCCTCTCTTGGAGTAGCGCAATGGCCCGTGCAAAGTCGATAGCGCCGGTGAGACGCAGTACTTCAACGCCCGCTAGGTGGTCTGCATAGATCTGGGCAGATTGGGCTTGTTCAGTGGGAAAGCTGCCATCCGCGTGTTGAAAAAATGGTCCTGGGCTTTTGCGTAACCCCTCCAGAGCCTCTGGCGTGGTGGCAATATCCACGCTGCTCAGCGCGGTGGGTGCGGTTGAGTCTAGTGCCCAGTCCAGCAGAACCAAGTGTTTTAGCGTGCCGGATAGGGCGGTTTTATCCGCACCGTAGGCGTCAGGGATCAGCACATCGTACTTCTGCTCGATACCCCATAGCTGGCTGCTGGGCATGTGCTCAAACCGGACGCGCTCCTGCGCGGGTAGGAGGTCGATCAAGCGTGGAGAGTTGATCAGCGTGCCCGGGTTAACCCGGGGGTGTTTGGCGACCCCGAGAACGCTTACTTGGCCGTTGTCGGGTTTAAACAGAATCCGGTCATTGGAGAGAAAACGCGCCTGTGCGGTTTCCAGCGCTTTCAGCATCAGGGTGGATTTACCGCCACCGGAACTGGCGGCGATGGCCGTGACGTTGCCATCAATAGCAAACGCCGAGGCGTGGCCAAGCAGATAACCATCGCGTTGATGATGATTAAGAAACTGGTTGTTAATAAAGTTGATGACTTGTGAGGAGTGCTGGGTTAATTCACCCACCGCGACCGGCGCCGTTAACGACTGGAACAGCACCATTCCGGTGCGTACTTTATGAATCCAGCGCCCTTGAGGCGTATCCACGTAGGCCTCTTTCAGCCCTAGCGCGCTGGTTTTGGCCCGCTTGACCGCTGTCCACTCGCGGCTGCTGGTATCCACCTGCTGATCCAGAAGCCATACCGGTAGTTCCGGCTGATCAACGGTAGGGACTTCTTTTGGGAGCAGACCCGACGCCGTTAAGCCAGCATAGTAAACCTCCAGGTGGTCAAGAATGGCCGGTTGGTCGGCCAGCACGCGCACCGTTAAGCCATTGAACGTCAGCGGTAGCGCATAGTGACAGGCGGCCTTGGCCTGAATGATGTGCTGGTCGTCAAAAAGGTTGATCATTAGCCTGCCTCTGCTGTCGCTGCCTCTGTCTCGAGTTGGCTCAGCACATGGTCACCCAGCTTTTCGGCGGCATCGATGCCACAGCCTTTTTTTGCCCCGCTAAATCCGCCAAAGGCGGAGACCTCAAACACTACGGGGCCTTCGTCGGTCAAGGCTATGTCCACTGTGGTAAAGCTGAGCTCGAAGCATGCCTGGGCTTTACGGCCGAGTTCAATCAGTTCAGGGCTGGCCTCATAGCGTTGGTATTTGCCGCCGCTGTGGATCGTCGTGTTCCAGGCTTTGCCATCGCTAACACGGGCATAGGTGCACAGGTACTCGCCGCCTAGAAATACCATGCCTAGATCCTGTCCGCCCAGGTTAACGAACTGCTGAAGGTAAAACAGGCCATGCTTAGCCTTAAACTTTTCAAGCTTTTGGGTGTTGGCTTTAACACCGTCTGCCGCTTTTAGCACCACCATGCCGCGGGCTTTAGTTGAGTAGAGCGGCTTTAGGATCGCTTTGCCGAACGCTTGAATCGCCTCCAGCGCTGCAGCCGTGCTCTCGGTAACCCGCGTTGGGGGCAGCGGGACGCCGCCTGCCGCCAGGGCGGCGGTGCCTTCCAGTCGATTAATCAAACGGCTTACCTGGTGTGGGCTGCTAAAGCAGCGCACACCATCCGCTTCGAGGCTGCTGAGCATGCGCAGCCGGTCGTCTGCGGCAGGTGAGTAGTCTTCACTAATCTTCTTGATGATCACCCCGTCGAGTGCATTGAGCAGAGTGTCCTTATAGCGCAACTGGCCGGTTTCAAGTTCCAGCACGACGTCCGCCATATCGACGACGCAGCGGTAGCCGGTGCGCTGCTCTAAATGATTCGCCAATACGTCGGTTGACCATTTGCCAGGTATCCCGATGACTGCAATCCGCTTATTAATCACTAAAAATGTCCTCTAGGGGAAGCCGGTACTTCTCAATATTTGCAGGGTTTAGAAGCGTTACGGCTTCTAGCAGATAGCTCGCTCTAAGGGCGAGCCTGGTGGCAAAAGGCTTGTCATAAATAAAGCGTGTGGAGGTGGCAAAGGAGCGACCTAAGGCGATCGCCAGCCGGGCGTCAAAGCTTGTATCGCTATTCTCCTTGGCAAACCGGCCAGCAAACTGATAGAGCTGCCCGATTAATGCCATTAATTCGGCTCTAGGGCCAGCATCCATAATGGGCAGCCGATAAATCGACGCCATCAGTACGGAGAGATCCTGTACATAATCAGAGTAGGAGGCGCGGTGCAGGTCAATAAAGTAGATGCGATTTTTGAGGTCGTCGTAGATGAGGTTATCGACGTTAAAGTCGCCGTGGATCAGCACTGAGAATGGCGCCCTAAGCTGACTCTCAAGGGGCTCAACCCGATCAATCAGCTCGTCAAAACTGGGGCGGGGCAGTCCGCAAATCATCTGGTGTTCGTTAAACAGCGTGGGGTGTGTGTGGCGGGTCTCCGGCATGCGTTTACGCAGCTGCTGCATATACTCGGCCTGCGCGGGCTCTGGAGTGCGCGAGCTCTTCCAGATTTTTCTCAACGTCCGCTGGAGTGTGCGCATCAGTTGCTTGGCGGATTTCCACTGGCCGTTTAACAGCAGTGATTCGAGGGTTCGGCCTGGGAGGTGTTCGATGACCATCGAGCCCAGCTCGCCCCCTTGCTCCACATGGTGCGAGAGCACCGTGGGCGCCACCTTGGGGTAGACCCGCTTCCATTGATCGACCCCATACAACTCTTCAATGACTTTCTGGCTTTCACCCTCTTTGTAGACGGCCATCCTGTTGCCGGAGGCGGCATGCTCGGCTTTCAGTGTGGCGATGGTGCTGCCGCTGCGGGTAAGCGCCAGCCGCTCAACGGTAAATTCTTCGCTCTGGGCGGTCATCGCATGGGCGGCGTTTTGCAGCTGCTTGTAGTTCTGTAAGCGAACGGCGGGGCCAAAGTTGGCGGCGAGTAGCGCGTCGGCGAGTTCTGAGAGCAGGTGGATCATGCGGTGAAGCTGAAAATCCACCACGGCGCTGTTTTTGGCGCCTGAATTGTCAGGGGCGAAAGCCGTCGCTAAACGGTGGGTTATTTTGGGTATCCGACGGCCTATTTTAAGACCTTGGCGAATGTTCGCATCATCGATGTTAATGATCACAAGCTTCAATGACTTACCTACCAGCCGAATCAGCTTGGTGTACTCTTTTCGTGACTTATCGGGAAGCTGTTTTAGTGCCTTGATTGCGGTGAACTCAAGGCAGGCTTGGCCAAGCTGGTCAAGCAACCGGGCTAAGCGCTCAAGGGATTTGGATTGTTGAAAACCCTGTCCATCGACTTTGCGTCGCTGCACATCCATGGCGACGGCAAGCTCGACCTTCTCCAGCAGCGTGTTTCTATACCCTTTACGATTGATGAGACGCTGCGCGAGCGATTCACTAGGCTGGGTCACATAAACTTCAACTAACTCGAAGTGATTTTCAACTTCGAATCGTAGAAAATAGAAATGCTCCAAAATCGACGTATTGATACGCTGCCTCACCGAGATAAAGTGCGCTTGGATAGCCACTGTATTTTAGTGTAACCAGTATAAATAACCGTGCCGTCATTTACGTTACATGTTTCTTACAGTTCAAAGAGTTGTATGAAAAAAAGACGTTTTAGCTGTAGCCGGCTGTGTCTGCCCCGTGCGCTTGACAGGGGATGGGATCTACGCTTGGCCAGATACCGAAAAGCTCCCGAGCTGGGGCCGAAAATACTCTTCTTTAGTGGCGGTACGGCACTGAAAGGCTTTTCAGAAGTGTTGACGGACTATACCCATAACTCCATTCATCTGGTGACGCCGTTTGATTCTGGGGGCAGCTCGGCAGAGTTGCGCCGGGCCTTCGCAATGCCTGCCGTGGGCGACTTGAGAGCGCGCCTGCTGGCGCTGGCTGACGACTCAGTCACTGGTCACCCAGAAGTGGCGGCGCTTTTCTCTCATCGGCTAGCGGCGCAGGGGCGAGACGACGCCGCGGTAAAGGCAGCCCTTGAGCAAAACCTGCAGGCCCTTGTCACTGCCAAGCATCCGCTGCTTAAAGCGATCGCGGAACCCATGCGTTCGCTGATCCAGAGCTATATCGCTGCCTTCTACAAACATATGCCAAAGGATTTTAATCTCGCTGGCGCCAGCGTGGGGAACCTTATCTTGACCGGCGGCTATCTGATTCATGAACGCTCTCTTGATCCCATCGCCTTTTTATTTGGCCAATTGATCAAAACCCGCGGCACCGTTCGCACCACGACAGACGCCAACCTTCAACTGGAGGTGTTGCTAGAGAATGGGCGAAAAATTATCGGCCAGCACCGCTTTACCGGCAAAGAGATGGCTGAAATCGATTCGCCTATCCAAGCGATAAAATTATCCGGTGAGGCGGATGATATCGATACCCTGGATGCCTCCAAGGTGTGCAAAGAGACCCGTAATCTTATCGATTCGGCAGAGCTGATTGTCTTCCCGCCGGGCAGTTTTTACAGCAGTGTCATTGCCAACCTGCTGCCCAAAGGGGTGGATAGAGCATTGGCTAAGAACCCTTCCGCCAAGGTGTATGTGCCGAGTTTGGGGACTGATCTTGAAACGCTTGGCATGACCCTGGTGGATCAGGTTCAAGTGCTCAATGCACACTTGTCTGGCACACTGGAGCTCTTGTCGTCTAAGCGCTCTTGCATTGATTTTTTACTTTTTGATTCGCAGCTGCTCAGTGTTTCTCCCCAACAGATTGAGACGATCCGCGATGAAATGGGAATACAAGTGATTGACCTGGATCTTGCGCCGGAGGACGCCGACAGCCACCGTTATGATGACGTTAAGCTGGCTGAAGCGCTGCTGGGGTTGACCTGATATCCATACACTCTAGAAATTTTAGGCATTGCCATGCGTCTTAGTTATCAGGGCCCACTGCCTGAAATGGTCGGATTTTTACTGCTGCCGCAGTTTTCCATGATGGCCTTTTTTGCGGCGGTGGAGCCGCTGCGAATTGCCAACCGCATCGCCCATCGCCCGCTGTTCGACTGGACATTGATTAGCGCGGATGGCGGGCCGGTGACGGCGTCTAACGGCATGACCCTGATGGCCGACCAAGCAACGGCGGAGGTGCACCATCTGCCTTCTCTGGCTGTGTGCAGCGGCTTCACTCCTGAGGCGCACCTTACCCGGCCGTTAATGGCCTGGCTGCATCAGTTGAATCAGGTGGGCTGCTGTCTGGGCGGTATCGATACCGGGGCGTTTCTGCTCGCCGCGACAGGATTGTTAAAACACGAACGGGTGGCGCTGCACTGGGAGAGCCTGCCCGCCTTTCGCGAGCGTTTTCCGGGCATTGATACCACTGATGAGCTTTACGAGTTGGGTGAGCGGCGTTTCTCCTGCGCGGGTGGGGCAGCGGCGATGGATATGGCGCTTGAAGTGATTGCGCGGCGGCATGGCGCGAAGTTGGCCATCGATGTCTCCGAGCAGCTTATTCATGACCGGATTCGTACCCGAAGCGATCAGCAGCGCATGGCGTTGGTGAAGCGCTTAGGTACGCATAACCGACGGGTTGTGGAGGCGGTGGCGTTAATGGAGCAGAACCTTGAAGAGCCGCTTCCCCTCGAAGAGATAGCCAGCCGAGTAGACGTATCGGTGCGCCAACTACAGCGCCTGTTTGAGCAGGAGCTAAACGTAACCCCGCGCCAGTGGTATTTGCAGCTGCGCGTTAAGCGCGCCCGACGGCTGCTGGCGGAGACCGATCTCGCGGTGCTGGCGGTGGGCGTAGCCTGTGGGTTTAATTCCTCGTCAAGCTTTGCGCGTTCCTTTCGTGCCCATTACGGCTACTCGCCTCGCCAGGTACGTTCTGCTATCGCGGAGAAAGACCTTTAAAAACGCAATGAATGTCGTGTAAGGCCTGATAAACGTCGCCTTATGCCTAGTAGTAGGGAGGCAGCCGCGCATACTGACTAAACCCAACGAATAAGAGGTTTAGCTAAATGTCTGCCACGACTATCTTTCCCAAGACTATCTCTCCCAAAGCCATCTCTACCAAGACCCTCTCTCCCACCACCAAGTCATTGTCGGTAACAGCTGGCTTTTTGCTCTCTGCGTTTGCTGCCACTCCGGCCATGGCGGAGCTTGATGAACTGCGTTTTGGGGTGCCGCCGTGGCCTGGAGTGACGGTGAAGTCCGAAGTGGCCGCCCAGCTACTCGAGGCCATGGGGTATGAGACCCGCCAGCAGGATTTAGCCGTGAGCGTTATTCTGGAAGGCCTAACGCGTAACGATCTGGAAATTTATTTAGGCGGCTGGTACCCGGTTCAGACCGATATGGTCGAGCCCTTGGTGGCCGACGGCAAAGTAGAAAAAGTCGTTTCCAATATCCGCGGCGCCAATTCCGGGCTAGTGGTTCCTCAGTATGTGTACGATGCCGGCGTTACCACGGTCGCTGAACTGGCAGAACACCGTGACCGCTTTGATGGTGAAATCCAGGGCATTGAAGCGGGCACCGGCATCAACGATGCCATTCTCAACGCCATCGATAATGACCTTGCCGGGTTAGGCGATTGGCAGCTCCGTGAAAGCTCCACGTCGGCCATGCTGGCCCAGGCTGAGCAGAAAATGGCCGATGAGGAGTGGGTGACCTTTGTCGGCTGGGAGCCCCACTGGATGAACGTGAGCTTCGATTTGGCCTATTTAGCCGATAGCGATGATGCGGGCATTGCCTCCATTGAAAGCACGGTATGGACGATTACCCCAGCCAGCCTGGCGGACGAAGCGCAGGAGGTTCACCGCTTCCTGTCGCAATACGTGATCGATATCGAAGACCAGAACGAATGGGTACACGAGTATAGCTACGAAGACCGCCCTGCGGATGAAGTGGCCCATGAGTGGATTGGTAATAATCTTGACACCGTGGCTGAGTGGCTCGACGGTGTTGAAACTCGCGATGGCGAATCCGCCATTGAACAGGTGCGGGCCCAGTTCGATTCTTAACCCGGTTCGGTTCTTAAATAGTTTATTTATCCATCAAGCCGCTGCTTGAGTGCGTGGCAGAAATCCTGCCACGCACTGCCCATTTCGGGGAGCTGCGATTGGGCGTGAAGGGCGGCGTGTACCATCTGCGGCGCTCTACGATAGCCCACGGAGGCGCCTGCTGCTCGCCAGTTGGCCACTGCGGCTTCGATGGGCTGAGTTAGCGGGTCGTGCTCTACTGTCAGGATTTCCATGCTCTGGGCAGGAGAACGGCCATCCCGCTGTGTGGCGATAATCTCCGGGCACTGTTCGCGAATGCTGAGTACATCGTGGCGCGAAAGCAGTGGGGCATCTTCACCCAGGCAGGCTGGCGAAAGTTCGCCAACGGGCGGGTAGATTAACCCCAGCGGCGGCGCTTCACTTAGCGGGTGGGCAAGGTCGATAGCTAGTCGCCCGCCTGCGCTGTCACCCACCAGGGCAATAGGTTGAATGGCTGTTAACACCGTTTGGCAGTCTGCCAGCATGGTGGGGTACGTTACTTCCGGTGCCAGCCGGTAGTTAACGCTGACCACTTCGCGCTCAAGCTGCTGGGCCAAATTGGCAGCGGGACCATGATGGCTCTCTGTTGAGCCGATGGTAAAACCGCCGCCATGTATAAACAGCACGCCACCCGGCGCTTGCTGCTGAGGAGTAAAACAGCGCACGCTAACGCCATTAATACTGCCATCTTCGACCCGCATACCGTCTGGGTCGGGTGGGGCGAACGAGCGGCAGAGCTTGTCGTAAGCGCGCCTTGCCTCAGGCAGGGGCTGCTCCTCCATGACTGCCAGCCCTGCGCTAAAGCGCTGAATAAAGGCGTCTACGTTCATCGCTACTGTAATCTCTAGCGCCGAATACCGATGGTGCGACCGGCAAGTTCTGGCCAGGCACCGCTATCTGGTTTGGGCAGTGTTGCAATGCGATTCGCGACCGCTTCAGGAAACGGACTTGGACGCCCAGACGCTTGTTTCATGCCCATCAGCATCTGCTCGCTGGTCGCTACCAGGTTGTCTTCGTCATCGAACAGGCTGAAAAAGACATGCAGGCGCTTTGTGTCGCTATCGAGCAATGTAAGACCTACGTTTAGCGCTTGGCCTTGGTGGGCCTCGCGGCGGTAGCAGAGGTGCGTTTCCAGGGTATAGATCGTATAGCCGTAGTGCTCACGGCCCGCTTCATCCAGCCCAATGTGGTCAATCAGTGCTTCACAGGCCAGGGAGAAGACGCGGGCGTACTCCGCGTCGTTCATATGGCCGTTGTAGTCGACCCACTCGGGAGCGACCTGGGTTTTATAAATGATCATTAAATGCGTCCTTCCAAGCCTTCGGCTTCCGGCCAGTATTTTTGCACTACTTCAAGCAGCTCGACCAGAAAGTCATCCCGGCGGCGGTCAAGGGTGGCTACTGAACGACCCGCGGCCTGATGTTCACAGCCTGCTACCACTTTATCAATCAG
Source organism: Halomonas campaniensis (assembly GCF_002211105.1). Taxonomy (GTDB): domain Bacteria; phylum Pseudomonadota; class Gammaproteobacteria; order Pseudomonadales; family Halomonadaceae; genus Vreelandella; species Vreelandella campaniensis_A. Next base: position 43,696 of record NZ_JPUA01000003.1, read on the forward strand.
TTCGTCGGTGAGTTCCGGGGCTTCCAGTTTGGTCCAGGGCAGTTTTAACGCCGGGCCGAACTGCTCCAGCATATGGCGCATGCCTGGCTCGCCGCCCGCCAGGTGGAAGGTCAAAAAGGTACCCATCAACGGCCAGCGCAGCCCACAGCCGTAAACCACCGCCGCGTCGATCTCTTCGGTGGTGGCGACGCCGTCGTTGACCAAGTGGAGGGCTTCCCGCCACAGCGCTTCCATTAGACGGTCGGCGATATGGCCCTCTATTTCACGGCGAACCACTAATGGCCGCATGGCGAGGGCCTGATAGAGTTTCTGGGCGGTGGCAATCTGCGCGGTCTGGGTTGATTCGCCCCCAACAAGCTCCACCAATGGCAGCAGATAGACCGGGTTGAAGGGGTGAGCGACGATCACGCGACCAGGCGCTTTCTGGCACTGCTGCTGCAGGTCGGTAGGCTTAAAGCCGGAGGTAGACGAGCCAATAATAACGTCCGGCGCGGCAGCGGCATCAATGGCGGCCAGAATTTCTTGCTTGAGCGGTAGGCGCTCGGGTACGTTCTCCTGAATCAGGTCAGCGCCATCCACGGCCTTTTCAATCGTATCCGCAAAGGTTAATCGCTCAGGGCTAGCATCGGGTGCTAAGCCGAGCTGGGTTAAAGAGGCCCAGGCGTTGTCGATAAACGATTGGGTGCGCGCTGGTGCTTGAGGATCTGGGTCAAACGCCACCACGTCCCAGCCTTGAGCGAGGGCGCGGGCAATCCAGCCATTGCCGATCACGCCGGTACCAATAACGGCTAAACGGCTCATACGTCACCTCCTGCCGGGGTGCGCAATTCTGGGTCACGTAACCTAAGATGGGCACGAGTTTCCGCAGGTGTCATTACCCGGGCGCCGAGGTTTTCAATAATGGTTGACGCTTTCTCGACCAGTTGGCCGTTGTTGGCCAGCACGCCTTTTTCTAAAAACAGATTGTCTTCCAAGCCGACACGGGCGTGGCCACCCAGCAGCACCGCCTGGGCGACCATGGGCATTTGATGGCGGCCAATGCCGAAGGCGGCCCAGTTGGCGTTTTCTGGCAACTTGTTGCGCATGGCAAGCATGGTTTCGGTATCCGCTTCGGCGCCCCAGGGGATACCCAGGCAGAGTTGATAGAGCGGGTCGCCGTCAATCAAGCCCTCTTGCTGAAGCTGGCGGGCAAACCAGACATGGCCCAGATCAAAGCACTCAAGCTCCGGCTTAACGCCTGCGGCTTGCACCAAACGGGCGTGCTCGCGCAGCCAGTCGGCGGGGTTTACGTAGACCATGTCGCCAAAGTTGAGGCTGCCGCAATCCAGCGTACACAATTCTGGAAGCAGCTCACCCACCGGGGCATGACGCTCGGCGGGCGTTTGAATATCGGTGCCTGGGCCGCCGCGGGTGGGGTCGCTTACATCGGGTATCCAGTCACCGCCGCCGCCCGCGGTGATGTTCATCACGATATCCACATCCGCTTCGCGAACACGCTCCATCACTTCGCGGAATTGCTCGGTCGAGTGGCTGATGCCGCCGGTTGCCGGGTCGCGAACATGGATATGCGCGATGCTGGCCCCGGCGCGTGCAGCTTCAATGCAGGAAGCGGCGATAGCCTTGGGCGTGACGGGTACGTTGGGGTTTTTAGCGGTGGTATCACCTGCGCCTGTTACGGCGCAGGTGAGAATGACATTGCGATTCATGGCGAGCTCTCTAGTCAGCAGTTTATTCGCTTACCAGTGTGTCGCGGTGGGCAAACATTAGTTGTCGTAAAGCGACATTCGCTATACATAAAATGCAGTTTTGATCCTCGCTAATTAATTCACTACTCCGTACTCCTCACTCCTCACTATGGGAGCGGTAAATATTGACCGCCATGGCTGCCGATCTAAACTAAATAAGCCCATAGCCAAGCTGATAACAAGTACAAACAACGTTATGAAGGAGTGCCTTCAATGTCCTATAAACCCGTTCTGCGGCCGCTATCTACGTTCATCGCTTCTGCGGTGATCATCGGCTTACCCGCCGTTGCGACTGCCAATGAGCCTGAACTCAGCCAAACTGAGGTGTTAACCGGTCTTGAAAACCCGTGGGATATGGCCTTTCTACCTGATGGGACGATGTTTTACACCGAACGCTGTCGAGGGCTGTCGGTAAGGCTACCCGATGGTGAGGTAGAGCACCTGCTAGGCATGGAAGGCACGGACGACTATGCCACCACAGCGGATGATCTTGTCTGCGAGGGGCAGGCTGGTATGAACGGTGTTGCTGTCGATCCTGATTTTGACGAAAACCGGACGATCTACGTCTACTCTGCTTCCAACATGTCTGAGCCACGCACTAATCGCGTGCTGCGCATGACAGTGAACAGTGATTTTGATGAAGTTTCTGATCGCACTGATATTGTCGATGACATCCCGTACAAACCCGCTGCCACTGATCATCCGTTTGGCGACGCTGGCGCTCATAATGGGGGCCGTATCCGCTTCAGTCCCGATGACGGTTATCTTTATGTGACCACTGGCGATAACCATAACAGTGAGCTCCCTCAGTCACCGGAACTCCTTGGTGGTAAGGTGCTGCGTATTGACCGGAATGGCGAGGCTGCCGAGGGCAACGAACCGCCTGAGGGTTTCGATCCACGTATCTATACCTACGGTCATCGCAACGTACAAGGCATCACTTTCCACCCGAGCACAGGTCAGCCGATCGTGACCGAGCATGGCCCCTGGCATTCGGATGAGATCAATGCGCTCGTTAATGGTGGCAACAGTGGCTGGGATCCGCGTCCTAACATGGCGGGGCGTGGTGATTGCCCGGACGATTACTGCGGTTATGAACCCAACCAGACCGAAGGGATGGATCCCAAAGAGCGGGCTGCTTATATGCCGGTAACCGACTTGGAAACCTACCCCGATGCCATGAAGCCTGCCTGGGGTAATGATGGTCTTTCGCAAGGTATGGTGGCTACTGAGTTTTTAACCGGTGAACAGTGGGGGGATTGGGACGGACGTCTGCTGGTTGGCTTTATGGGGATTGGTTTTGGCGGAACGCCGGTGGGGCAACGCATTAATCTGATCGATATCGCGGAAGATGGCCTTTCGGTCAACGACGTTGCCGAAATGCCGGTGCCCATGGGGGCGGCCCGCTTCCGGTCATTGGTGCTGGGCCCTGATGGTGATCTCTATACGGCAGTTGATGAAGGCAGCATTTACCGTATCGCTCCGGAGTGAGCTATAGGCAGCCGCGCTGGCGTTTGGCAGTGCGGCTGCGCACTCACCTTAATCTGGCTCAAGCTTACTGTTAAAGACCACTCTACCGGGAAAAGGTCACCATGAAGATATTTCTGTTTTGCGTCACTGCGACGGCGCTGGCGATGGGGTCGGCTACTCTACAGGCGGCAGATAAGTCCGCTGGAGCTACACTCTATGCGGACGCATGCGCTCAGTGTCACGGCCCAAGCGGAAAAGGAATGGCGAGCTTTCCATCGCTGAGCGGGCGGGACGCGGATTACATCACTTCGCGTCTTGAGACGTACCGGGCGGGGGAAAAGGTGGGATCAAACTCCTTCTTAATGATCCCCAATGCCACTGATTTGTCTGATGATGATATCGCTAACCTCGCCGCTTACATCGTAGATAATGCCGAGTGAATTAGCTTTGTGAATTAGCTCTGTGTATTAGCCCTGTGCATTGGCAAAACAATTCGCCATTGTTAATACCCGGTCATTTCCAGGTAACCTACGCCACGTGATTCGCCGCTGGTGCGGTCGGTGACCACTACTCCGCCTTCCCAGTAGGGCACGCTGGTGGTCATCCAGCGGTTGGCGTGGGGCGCTTCGATAGTGATATCGAGCTCTACTGAGGCTATTTCCAGTCGCCAGCGGGTGGGTACTTCGCGACCGGCAACGGACGAGGTTGCCAGCGGTGTGAGGGTGATGTCGTCGGTGGCTAAAGGCGTGGTATCTCCCTGCGGCGAAATCCAGGTGCCGGAGCGGTAGTTCGCGCCTTGCTCGGTTTCATTGTCGTCATCACTGGCACCACCCCCACGTAGCTGAAACGCCATCAGTTTATGGCCGTCATTCAGATGGAGCGAGAACCAGTCCCAGCCGGACTGGCGGGCATCAAGCAGTTGGCTACTCCATTCACGATCCAGCCAGCCGCGGCCGCTGACGGCTTTGGTCTCGCCATTGAGAGTAACGTCGCCCTCTATGCGCCAGAAGGGTTGGCTATAGTACAGAGAGCCCTGGCCATTAGCGGCTTTCTGGCTGAATCCCTCTTCGCCATGTAAGACGAGCGGCCCCTCGGCGGTAAGTTCCAACGTATAGCCAAAACGTGAAGAGTCTTCACCGCTGTAAGCAGTGAGGGTGAGATCATTGAAGCCGGCATTATCGACCTCTTCATTTGCTTTAAGCTGCCAGTCGTCTAACCATACGTGGAACGGATTGGCGATGACGCCAGCCTGGGCATCGTGGGGTTGCTCAAGCGCGGCTTGGGAGTGGCTGCGCCCAAAGCGCTCGGCTACCTGATGCTGCTCGCCTTGGTAGATCGCCATATGGGCCATCCAGAGTTGATCGGCGGCCCAGGGTGTTGGTTCAGGGCGTTCGTTGGGTGGCATAAGCGCCTGACGAAACAGCGTCCACTGCAGGCCGAGGGGCGCACCGTCGGCATCTTCCAGATTAGCGGTGAGATACCACCACTCGATACGGTAATCCGGATGAGCGGCATGGTCTTGGGGAAAGCGAATGGCTTGATTGGGTTCTGCATGCTGAAAACCATCAGCCGCTTGCCCCAAACCGGCAAAGCCTGCGCTGCTGCTGTCGGTTGGCTGCTCTTCTCCACAACCGTAGAGCGTTAGCGAAGCGCTGATTAGTAGGCTGAGAGTTAACCATTTATGTAAGCTCATTGGTTGGCCTCTTCTGCCAGTAAGGCGCGTGGGGAGGCGCGCCAGAAACGCAGCGTGGGCAGTGCGGCCGCCAGTAGGGCGACACCCACGGCGGTCGCCAGGGTAACGGCCATTTCCCAGGGGAATAGATAGAGCGGCAGACGCCAGCCAAACGCGGCCACATTGATGATGGCCACTAAGCCCCAGGTGATTGCAATGCCCAGAGGAACCGCCAGCAGGCCGGTGACTAATGCTGTGCCGCCGAGTTGTGCCAGATTCAACTGTGCCAGCTGCGCGCGGGGAACGCCCAGTGCCCATAGCGGTGCTAACTGTTGGCGCCGGCTGCGCGCCTGGGTCAGCAGGCTGGCGAACAGAGCCAAAGCTGCCACCGCTAGGGTCAAGCCATTGAGGGCGCGGGTAATGGTAAAGGTACGCTCAAAAATCTCGGTAGCGATGCGCTTGATCTCCCTTTGATCACTCAGCGCATCGCTACCGAGGTCAAAGCGTTCGCCCAGGGCAGCGCGCAGGGCATCAACATCCGCGTTATCACTCAGGACTAAGCCCATGGAGCTGGGCGGCGCATCAAACCGAGCGGCAAGCTGGGGCGATGCCATCAACACCTGCCTGCTGGGGTTGCCGTAATCGGGATAAATAGCGGCGATGGCCAGCGTTTCATTGGCGCCCGGCGCGCTAAGGGTTAGCTGGTCGCCGGGGGAGAGGTTCTCTGCGGTGGCTAGCTGCTCATTAATAAAAATTGCCCCCTCGCTAAAGGCTGCCCAGGCGGATGAGCGGCTCTGTAGGGTGGCCAGTAGCGGCCAGTGTGGGGTTAATGACTCACCTGGGGTAATGCCGTAAAGCTCGATAGGCGAGCCTATTGAGCGGCTGCCTTCTGGCGTGGTGGCGGCCTGCAGGGCTGCCTCACTGCGCCGAGTCAGCAGCCGTTCAGACACCTCCGGGCGGTCAGCGAGCCAGGCGTCAATCTCTGCGTACTGCTCGCTGGGAGCATTTAAATAGAGCGGGGCGACCAGGCGCTGATCCAGCCACTCTAAAAAGGTGAGGCGAAAGCCGCCAACCATACTGCCGACGCCCAGGTTGGTCGCTAGCGCAATGAGAAGCGCCATCATGGCCAGTGACAGCCTGGGGAGCTGTAGCTGCATATCCGCCATTGCCCAGTGGATAAGCGGGCGCCGACGGGCAAGGTAAGCCAGCCCTTTCAGCAGTAGCGCTAACAGGGGCGGAAGCCATAGCGCGCTGGCCAATAGCAGCGCGGCAATCAGCCCAAAGCCCGCCACCAAACCATCGCCAGGGGGCTGAAAGCGCAGCCAGGTATACAGCGCTAGCGCAATACTCAAGGCGAGAGCACCGCTGATGCTCATCAGCGTTAATTGACGCCGGTAACCGCGGCGCCAGGCCTGCATCTGACCTAACTCCAGCATGTTCAGGCGGGCAGCGCGCCATAACACACCGCTGCCCGCCAGCAGTAGCCCGCCAAGGCTAACCGCCAGCCCACCGACCCAGTAGTGCCAGGGCAGGTTGAGTTCTTGCCCCACACCTGCGCCATAAAGCGAGCCCAGGGTTGCCGCGACATCGGGCAGTAAAAAATGTGCCAGCCAAACGCCGCTGGCAATGCCGGCAAGTGCCCCGATCAGACCGAGCAGGAGTAACTCAACGCTTAGCGCCACCACTAAACGGCGCCCTGAGACACCCAGCACCCGTAGGGTGCGCAGCATGCCCAGGCGTTGCTCCAGCGCCAGGCCTAGCGCTGCCTGAACAATAAATAGCCCTACCACCCAGGCCAGTAGCCCTAAAGCGGTAAGGTTGAGATGAAAGCTTTCTGTAAGCTGGCCGGGGGAGGCAAGCGTCGTGGCGTGGGTGAGGGTTAAGCCGGCCGGTGCTTCAGAGAGCGCCCCCGGGGCGGCTACCATGCGGGTAATCTCGTTACCGCTTTCAAGCAACCGCGCCGCCGCCGCTATATCCATAATCAGCGTGTTAGGTGGGAGCGCTGACGATAAAATCAGCGGTGGCAGTTGCTGGCCCTCTGCTAGGGTCGGGGTGGCGCCTGATGCATCTTCGCGCTCTATCCCTAAGGCTGCCAAGGTGTCAGGCGCTAGGCGTGTTTGCCACGGAGGGGTTAGAAAGTCGTTTAGCGCCGCAGAGGTATCTGCTTGAGCAAACGGGTTGTCGCCGGACAGGGTTAGCGGATCAATGCCGATCAGCGTGAGCCGGGTGCCATCCTGGCTAACGACTTCACCCTCGAGCATAGGAGAAACAGGCAGGCCTGCTTGGCGCAGGGCGTGATACTCGGCGCGGGTGAGTGGGGCGCCATCGCGCCGCTCAAGCTGATCCAGCTGGGTGGCAAACAGCGCATCGGCGCGGGCGTAGCTGTCCCTTGCCGTGGCATTGATCGCCTGGATGCCGCTCCATAGGGCGCTGGCCACCCAGAGGCCGAGTAGCAGCATGATCAATTGGCCAGGATGACGCCGGTAGTGGCTAAGCAGCGTGGATAGAACCTGGGTCATAGCACCGTGTCTAGTAAATGGCCGAGGCGCAGGCTTAGACAGCGATCGAGGGGGGCCGCCACTTGCCGGCTATGAGTGACAACGAGCAGGGCGCACTGGGTTTCGTGGACGAGGCTTAATAACAGATCAAGCACTTCACCTGCGCTGGTTTCATCTAAGTTACCCGTGGGTTCGTCGGCCAGCAGGAGGGCCGGACGGGGAGCCAGGGCGCGACCGATCGCTAAGCGCTGCTGCTGCCCACCAGAGAGCTGTTCCGGGTAGCGTTTCTCCAAGCCCGTCAGCCCTAGCCGCTCAATTAAGTAGCTTGCCCAGTCGGCGTCATCGCGCTTGGCTAAGCGCGCCTGCAAGCGCAGATTGTCGATCACCGTAAGGCTGGGGACTAAATGAAACTGCTGGAAGACTAACCCTAATTGCTCGCGGCGTAGCTTGGCGCGGGCGGGCTCAGGTAATGAGGCGACGTTCTGGCCTTCAAGGGTAATTGTCCCTTGGTCGGGGAGATCCAAACCAGCGGCAAGATGCAAGAGGGTGGATTTGCCGCTCCCGGATTCACCCATTAACGCCAAGCTTTCTCCTGCGGCCAAGCGTAGGGAGACATCTTCGAGTACCCTCAGCGGGCCTTGTGGCGTCGCGTAGGTTTTATGTACCTGACGAAGTTCCAGCATAGGCGACTCATATATTGCTATAGAGGGAGGCGTTCCAGTAATGAAAAGGGCTAGTCGTTAATCGGCGTTACCGTCGCACCCCGATCTCCGTATACCGCTATGCCACCGCGTCCTGTGTGCTTGATGAAATACATACTTTTATCGGCCGCATCAATAAGCTCATCCGCACTGCCAAATCCACCGTCATCCAAACAGGCGATACCGATGGAGACGGATACATGAATGGGATCCTGATCATCGTGAGCCATCGGTGTTTTTTCCAGACGCTGGGCAATTCGTTTGGCGAATACCTGGGCTGACTGGGCATCTTCATCCGGCAAAACGACCAGAAACTCTTCGCCACCCCAGCGCCCCGCAAGGTCACCGTCACGAACGAGCGACTGTAGCGTTTTGCCAAATTTTTGCAGCACATTGTCGCCCATTTGGTGGCCGTATTGATCGTTTAGCTTCTTAAAGTGGTCAAGATCAATAAACACTACGGACATGATGCGGGACTGTTGCTGGCACAGGACAAAGCGCTTGTGCATCTGCTCTTCCAGCCAGGATCGGTTGGCAAGTCCGGTGAGTACGTCTGTTCGTGAGCGCTCTTCCAACTCATCTTGCCGCTGGCGGAGTGAGGCGAGCTCCACCTGGTGGGTATCCAGGCGCGCTTTGAGCTGTAGCGTTTGTTGAAACAGCAGTTGCTGAGCCTCAGCCAGTAGCGATTCGTTATTCTGTAAAGGGGGAGCCGTCATCTGCAGCATGTCGGCCAGTGCTGGCAACTGCTCCTGAATATTCTCCAGCAACTGCCGTAAAGAGATCGTTTGGGCGCTCTGGTAGGTTTCAAACTCCCGCACCACGGCGACGAGCGATTGCGCTGGGTGGGACGAGAGCCAGGCATCGGCAATGGGGCCAGATAGCTGAACGCACAGCTTGTCAGGGGTGGTAATGTCGTATTCGCCGTGACTGTCGCAGATTCGCTGTGCCAGTGGCGTCGGGACTCCCCACTTGGCGGCAAGCCAGGCGCCTACCTGGGAGTGATCACAGCCAAAGAGCCGCTGTTCCGACTCCGATAGCTGCCGATGAGAGAGTGCGATTTCTGTATATAGATTGTTGCTCTCTTTAGGGTAGGTCGCCCGTAATGCCATGATGCCAATGTCCTGGAGCAAGGCGGCCGTAAACACGGGCCCCGCCATGTCGGGGCAGAGATAGACGGCAAGATGCCGTGCTGCTAACGAGGCAATGATGGAGCGCATCCATACACGCTGGTAATGAACGTCAATGCCCCGGTTTTGAAGCAGGCTGAAACTCATTACCGCTGCTAACGTGGTGTCTAACCCCAGGCGGGCCGCTGCTTCCTGGCAGGCGTATACCTTTGTATGGCTACGCGAGAAAAAGGCGCTGTTGGCAAGGGTAATGATCCGCATGGTCAAGGCGGGATCACGCTCTATCGCATTGGCGTACTCGTTTACTGACGGGTGCTCAGTCCGGGCTATTTTCAAGATGTTGATAGCGACCGATGGCAGACTGGGAAGAGTCGGGCAGTTAATTAGATCTGCTACCAAAAATGGCGGTAATTCAGTCGATAAGACCAAGTCTTTCGAATTATCACTTGCCTGGATGGCCTGCATTATTCTCTCCTGGCTCTCGTTGGCTCGCAGCAGCCCAGCCTCAACTTTTCCATGTCACTTGCCACCTTAGGCAGTGATAATAGAATTCATTCGTTTGTATTAAACCATTTTAGGCGACTAGCTGGTTAAATACCTACACATAAATGCCTGCAACGTTACAGAACTACAGTCAAAAAATACGCTAAGCCACGCTGTTATGTAAGATATTTCTTCGAATTTGGCTATTGGTCATTCGCCAGGCTGTGCGACTAAAGGGTAAATCATTCTCCCTTTTTTTATTTCCATACAACTACCATACTAGTCATATCAGTTGTGGCTGCTACCGCCACGAACTTCGCTATCAGGATCAGGCGCAATGCACACAACCTTACAATCGCTATGGCAGGAAACCCGCGATGGAGAATCGGTACGCCAACGGCTATTTCATGTGCTGAGGCAGTCGATTATCCAGATGGTGCTGGCGCCGGGGCAGGCGCTATCGGAGAAGGAGATTGCGAATTTGTTTACCGTCAGTCGCCAACCTGTGCGAGAAGCATTTATTCGCCTTTCTGAGTCAGGTTTGGTGGAGGTTCGGCCCCAAAGAGGCACCTATGTGGTGCGCATTTCGCGCCAAGCGGTGTTGGAGGCACGATTTATTCGTGAGTCTCTAGAAGTTGCCATTGCTTTAGAGGCAGCTAAACGCACGCTCCCATCGAGCATTTTGATGGAATTAAACGAACTGATTGAGCGCCAGCGCAGCTGCATTGAGCGGCAAGATCATGACCGTTTTTTCTTTCTTGATGAGATGTTCCATCGCACCTTGGCAATCTCTACGGGGCAAACCATGGCATGGAACGTGATTGAAGATGTTAAAGCACAGTTGGATAGGGTGCGGTATTTGAGTATTCCTGATTCCACACCCATCCCCAAACTGGCAGATCAACATCAGGCCATAGTGGACGCGATATCTGCTGGGGATACTGAGGCGGCGGAGCAGGCAATGAGTATTCACCAGCGTGAAATACTTCATTCGCTACCTGAACTAGAGCGCCGCTTTCCAGAATTGTTTGAAAATGTGGGCATCGATGCTCATGCGCTATCTATATAAAACCCGCTAGACAACAACACAAAAGCAACATAGGCCGCATTACGAAGGATCAGCCTGAACTGGCTGGTGAATTATCAATAATAAATGAATGCCTTTAGGAGCCTGAAATGAAACTCACAAAATTACTTCCTGCTGTTGCACTGGTCGTTGCAAGCCATTCGGCCCATGCCGCTTACCAGCTTAATGTCTCAATAGCGTTGAGCCCTCAAGACCCCATCGCCCAGGCAATGGAGAGCGCTAAACAGGCAATAGAGGAGCGTTCAGAGGGGGAACTGACCATTCAAATTTTCCCCAACAGCCAGCTTGGTTCTGACGAAGACGTGATCGAACAAATTCGTAGTGGTGCCAATATCGCTATCTTAGTCGATGCGGGGCGTTTGTCGGAGTATCAACCCGAGCTGGGTATCTTGAGTGCCCCTTATTTAGTCGAAGACCATCGCGACTATAGCCAAATCACAACATCTCCACTTTATCTGGATTGGGTCGAGGGTCTTGCAGAATCAAGTGGGCTACGACTGCTCAACTATAACTGGTTTCAGGGGTCACGGCAGATGCTGACCCAAAATGAAGTAAACACACCTGAGGATTTAAATGGTGTGCGGGTGCGCACTATCAACTCCCCTGTATGGGTGAAAACCATTGAAGCCATGGGTGCCACTCCGACGCCGCTGCCTTGGTCAGAAGTTTACTCAGCGCTACAGCTAGGTTCGATTGATGGAGCCGAAGCGCAGCTAACCGCTGCTGAAGGTCAAAACTTACATGAAGTCATTACTCACGTGGCGCTAACCAATCACATTCATTTGATGACCGGTATTGCGACTTCCGAGCAGTGGTACCAGGCGTTACCTGATGAGTTGCGCTCAATTCTCGATGAAGAACTGATCAATGCTGGCGATGCTGCTAGCCAAGCGACGTCAGACGCCCAAGCTTCGGTGCGCGAGCGGATGGAAGCGGCAGGCGTTACGTTTTCTGAAGTGGATATGGAAGTATTCCGCGACCGAGTGGGCAGCGTCTATGAAGAGCTAGGTTACGACCAGTACCGTGATCAATTGCTTTCTTCAGAGTGAGTATCAGCCCTCTGCCTGCTAGGGCAGGGGGCTTCAGCCTTTTGTCTTTTGCTATTACTTAACTGTCCAAATCCCCTTTTAGGGGGAGGAACGCTGTATGTGGCATTGGTACGATAAAGGTGAGGAGTGGTTGGCTATTATGCTACTCGGTGGCACCTCTCTCACCATGTTTGTTAGCTCGACGGCTAGAGCAATAGGAAATCCTTTTGCAGGGGGTGCTGAGCTTGCGCAATTTCTGTTTATTTGGACTGCTGTATTAGGTGCTGATATTACCCTGCGCCAGGGGGGGCAGGTGCGAATCGATGCGCTTGTCATTCGTTTACCTATTAAATGGCAGCTTCTTATTACCAGTTTGTGCATTGGAATGATGATGCTATTTCTGGCTCTTTTAATCTGGTATGGCTTTGTTTTAGCGGCTTCAAACTGGCAGCGCCCCATGGGAGTGGCAGGACTTAGCTATGGGTATATCACACTTGCGCTTCCTGTCGGAGCATTATTAATGATGCTTTCGCTAGTGCGGCGATTGTTCACAAATGGCGTTATCGGGAGTTTGGTTGCTGACGATGACGAGATTGTGGAGGAGGCGCTATGACGGCAGCTTTGTTATTAGGATTCGGCCTGCTTCTTATGGCGATAGGGATGCCCGTTGCCTTTGCTATCGGAATTGCGGGTTTCTCCTATTTTTTATTGCCCGAAACATTCTTACCGACGAGCATTGCCGTCCAGCGCATTGTGTCTTCGACACAATCATTTCCACTATTAGCTGTGCCGTTGTTTATTTTTATCGGCCACCTAATGAACGCCAGCGGTATTACTCCCCGCTTGGTGCACCTTTCTACGCTTTTAGCTGGGTGGATGAGCGGAGGTTTAGCCCAGGCAAGTATCGTGCTGAGCACCCTAATGGGCGGGGTTTCCGGTTCTGCCGTGGCCGATGCCGCAATGCAATCCAGGGTGCTGGGAAAAAGCATGATTAAGGGCGGCTACTCCGCGGGGTTTACTGGTGCGGTGCTCTCTATTGGAGGGCTAATCACTGCAACCATTCCGCCAAGTATCGGCTTGATTCTCTATGGCTATCTGGGCGAAGTTTCGATAGGACGGCTGTTTATCGCAGGCCTCGTGCCGGGTTTTTTGCTAATGGTAGCGCTCATGGTGACGACTTACATCATGGCCAAACGGCGGGGCTATCAGCCGGTAAGAGAGCGGCTACCCACTGGCCGTGAAGTGCTGAAGGCCCTGCGTGGCAGTATCTGGGCAATTCTCTTCCCCGTATGGCTCTTGGTAGGGATTCGCTATGGACTTTTTACCCCCTCTGAAGCGGGTGCTTTTGCGGTTGCATACGCCTTGTTGGTGGGCTGCGTAATACACCGAGAAATGGGTGTTAAAGAGATACTTAATGCCATGCGTGCCAGCGTAAGGGATATTGGCATGATAATGCTGATTATTATGTTCTCAGGCATTATCGGTTATGTCGTCTCTTTTGAAAGGGTGCCGCAAACAATAGCAGAGCTAACACTCGGCGTATTCTCTAGTCATATAACACTGTTGCTGGCAGTTTCCGTCATACTTGTTTTTCTAGGCATGCTGTTAGAAGCCACGGTTGTCGTCATGTTGTTAACCCCCATCTTGGTACCCGTGATTAAAGCCGCGGGTGTTGATCCTGTTCATTTTGGGCTGTTAATGATGACGCTGGTTACCTTTGGTGGCATGACGCCTCCCGTGGGGATTTCTATGTATACAGTATGTGGCATTTTACGGTGCTCTTTTTATGACTATAGTCGTGAGTTACTGCCGTTTGCTTTAGCGGTATTGGTTGTGGTGCTGGGCATTCTCTTCTTTCCCAATATCGTACTGTTTTTGCCTAACTTACTGCTTGGCTAAATCTACCTATAACACTCTTATAATGAAGGAGTAATGATGAAGGTTGATAATAGTGTTGAGTTAATGGGTAAAGCATTCCTGTTAGAAAATGAAGTGGCCCATCGGCTTTATCATAACGGCGAGATGATTCGGGCGGCGTGTTACCACAAAGTGCAGCGCTACCTATTTGAGCGTTAACTTCTTTTTACTTCTTGTGATGGATTTCTCATGATTATTAGCGATGCATATTTAATCGTAACGTCCCCAGGCCGCAACTTTGTCACACTGAAAATTGTTACCGAATCAGGCGTGTATGGGATCGGCGATGCCACATTAAACGGCCGCGAACTGTCGGTGGTCGCCTACCTGGAAGAGCATGTATTACCAACACTGATTGGGCGTGATGCTAGCCGCATTGAAGATATCTGGCACTACCTTTATCGCGGCGCTTACTGGCGGCGAGGCCCAGTAACGATGACGGCTATTGCGGCAGTCGACGTAGCCCTATGGGATATCAAAGCGAAGGTTGCGGGCATGCCTCTGTATCAACTGTTGGGTGGCAAGAGCCGTGACCGAGTGATGGTGTATGGCCATGCAACGGGGCGAGATATTGAAGCGTGCCTGGAAGAGGTCGCCCGCCACGTGGATGAGGGCTACAAAGCCGTGCGCGTTCAGGCGGGTGTGCCAGGCATTGCCAGTATTTATGGTGTCGCCAAAAAAGAGGGTGAGCCCTATGAACCTGCAGATTCTGATTTGCCCGCAGAGCATGTGTGGAGTACCAGCAAATACTTGAATCATGTACCCAAGCTGTTTGCCGCCGTGCGTGAACGCTTTGGTGATGATTTACACGTGCTACATGATGTTCATCACCGCCTGACGCCCATTGAGGCCGCCCGCTTAGGCAAAGAAGTTGAGCCCTATCATCTATTTTGGCTTGAAGACTGTGTACCGGCTGAGAATCAGGAGGCGTTTGGTCTTATCCGCCAGCACACCACCACGCCATTGGCGGTGGGCGAAGTCTTTAACAGCCTGTATGACGCCAAAGCGCTAATTGAAAATCAGTGGATCGACTATATCCGCGCCACCCTAACCCATGCCGGGGGGATCACCCATGTACGCCGCATCGCCGATTTAGCGGGTCTTTATCACGTGCGTACCGGCTTCCACGGGCCAACGGATCTTTCGCCGGTGTGCCTGGGGGCGGCGATTCACTTTGACACCTGGGTACCTAACTTCGGCATCCAGGAGTACATGCCGCATACCAGCGCTACTGACGAGGTATTCCCCCACGATTACCGCTTTGAAGATGGGCATTTCATTGTCGGTGAAAAGCCGGGGCATGGCGTCGATATCGATGAACAGTTAGCCAAGCAATACCCCTATAAGCGCGCCAGCCTGCCGGTGAACCGGTTGGAAGACGGCACCCTGTGGCACTGGTAAGGAGAGTTTCATCAATGAAAGCATTTCAGGTCAAAGCGCCACACGACTACCAAGTGGCTGAGGTTGAAGTTCCTGAGGTTGCCAGCGGGGAGGTGCTTGTTCGAGTGGCCTTCGCCGGTATCTGCGGCTCGGATATGCATATTATCCATGGCGACAACGCCTTTGTGCGCTTTCCGCGCATCACCGGGCATGAGTTCGCCGGGGTAGTGGAAGCGATAGGGGAAGGGGTGGCTGACGTAGCTGCTGGGGATCGCGTATGTATTGACCCGGTCATCAGTTGCGGCACCTGCTACCCATGCCGCATTGGGCGCCCCAACGTGTGCAGTTCGCTTGAAGTGATCGGCGTGCATCGTAATGGTGGTTTTGAAGAGTTTGTGGCTGTCCCTGCGGCTAACGTACACCGCCTACCTGAACATATCGGGCTAGATGCTGCTGCCTTGGTTGAGCCTTACACCATTGCCGCCAACGTGCTTGATCGCATGCAGCCACACCCGGGGGATCGGCTAATGATTCTGGGCGCTGGCGTTATTGGCATGACGATTCTACAGATGGCCCGGGCCAAGGGTATCGACGAGATCATCGTCACTGACGTTATTAATGAGCGATTAGCGGCGGCAAAACAGCTTGGGGCAACGCAGGTATTGAATAGCCGCGAGCAGGACGTGGAAAAAGAGGTGCTTGCCTTAACTCAGGGTGAAGGCGTACCCCTGATTGCCGATGCGGCCTGCGTGCCAGCGCTGTTACCGCAAATGCTGCGTCTAGCGTCGCCAGCAGGGCGTATTGGGTTGCTGGGCTTTAGCGTTCAGCCCAGTGACCTTGTACAGCTGGAAGTCATTAAGAAAGAGCTGACCCTGGTCGGGTCGCGGCTCAACAACCGTAAGTTTCCGGAGGTGCTTGAGTTAATGGCAAGTGGGCAGTTGGATCCGTTGGCGTTAGTTAGCCATCGGCTGCCACTAAGTGACATGCCCAGCGCCATTGAGATGCTTGATCACCGGCCAGAAGAGGCCCGTAAGGTACTGATTCAAATTAGTGCTTAAGGGTAACCACGCCAACTCGCGCGCAACTAACAGCCGCAATCAATAATTAACAACATCCGTGTGTAGGAGAAAGATAATGATCAAACAACTTATCACCAGCGCTGTTATTGGGGCCGCCATGCTAGGTAGCCACTCATTAATGGCGGCAGATTTCACCCTGCGTTTTGGCCATTTAGCCAATGAGCAGAATATTTGGCACCAGGCCGCCGAGAAGTTCAAAGAGGAGGTCGAAGCAAACTCTGACGGGCAGATTGAAGTACGCCTCTATCCCAGTGAGCAGCTTGGCAATGAAATGGACGTGATCAACAGTATCCAGCTGGGCACGGCGGATATGACCATCACCGGTGAAAGCTTACAGAACTGGGCGCCGAAAGCCGCAATGATGGCGGTACCCTACGCCTTTAGAGATTCAGAACACCTGCATGCCGCCGTTAGCGGAGAAATCGGTGCTGAGATTGAAGCGCAAATCACTGAACGCACTAATCTGGTACCGCTGGCATGGTTTGAGCGAGGCCCACGTGAGTTGACCTCCAATCGTCCTATCCGCACGCCTGATGAGCTTGATGGGCTGCGTCTTCGTGTGCCTAACGTGCCGCTGTTTGTTGATACATGGCAAGCAATGGGGGCACGTCCAACCCCGATGGCGTTCAGCGAAGTATTCACCGCGCTTCAGCAAAACACCCTGGAAGGACAAGAAAACCCGCTTAGCCTGATTGAAAGCGCCAGTTTCAACGAGGTGCAGGATTACGTCAACATGACCGGGCATGTGCGCAGCTGGATCTATGTAGTGATTGGCCGTAATCAGTTGGAAAGTATGCCTGAAGAGCTCCAGCAGGTCGTTCGCGATGCTGCCCAGACGATGCAGGCATATGAAGCTGAGCTGTTCACTGAAGACCAGGCACGCCTTGAGCAAGCGTTACAGGAGCGTGGCATGGAGTTCGTGGAAGTAGATGTCGACGCCTTTGCAGAGAAAGCGCGTCCCGCTGTCCTTGAGGCTTTAACCGAAGAGCAGCGTGAACTCTTTGACGCTATCCAAGACCTGTAAGGTCGGATTTGTAGTCAATCGGTAATGACGATGGGCTGGCACACGCCAGTCCATTTTCTAAGGCACAAGCTGCTTGCCCATGAGGATACGGTTATGAACTCGGATCAAAAAGCGCTTGAAAAGGAAGCGTTGGAGAGTCTGGTTTCAATGTCGGCGGTGCCGAAATTCAAAGGCCCTATCGGGCGCATGATTGGCTGGGGGGATAAGTGCTTTCTGACCTTAGCCGTCGTCGCGCTGGTGGCGATTGCCGTCACGGTGCTGCTGCAAATTTGTTCACGGCTATTTTTGCCGTTTTCGATAGCCTGGACTGAAGAACTCTCACGTTATTTATTTATTTATATGGTGGCACTATCCGTTGGTGTGGTGCTGCGACAGAACCGAAACATCAGCGTTGAGCTTTTCCATCACCTGCTGGGGCCACGCGTACAGGCGGCGGTTCAAGTGTTGCTCTGTGCACTGATTGGCTTGTTTGCCTTTTTGGTGCTGCCTTACGCTTGGCAGTATGCGCAAAACGGCGCTTGGCAAACCTCGCCAACGCTACATGTTCCCATGCTGTATATCTTTTTCTCAACGGTAGTCACCTTTGCGCTTCTCCTGGTTTACAGCTTGCTGGGGTGTCTTGAGGGAATTATCGCAATGTGTCGCTCCTCTGCCTCCCTTCAGGAGTCGTAAGCATGGAAGTTATTATCCTCTTTAGCGTTTTCTTGGTTTTGCTCTTGGTGGGAATGCCCATTGCGTTTGCGTTGGGGCTAGCCTCGCTCTCTTATCTGCTGCTTGAAGGTATTTCATTAACCATCGTTCCGCAGCGCATGTATGCGGGTATCGATACCTTCGTGCTGCTGTGTATCCCCGGCTTTGTGTTGGCCGGCAATTTAATGAATGTGGGCAATATCACTGATCATATTGTGCGTTTTTCCAATGCTTTGTTAGGCCATATTCGCGGCGGTCTTGGCTTGGCCAATGTGGCAGGGTCGATGATTTTCGGTGGTATCTCCGGCACGGCGGTTGCGGATTCAGCTAGCATCGGTTCGGTGATGGTTCCCGGTATGGCTCGCTCAGGCTATGACAAGCCGTTTGCCGCTGCAGTTACCGCCGCTTCGTCAACTGTTGGGCCGATTATACCGCCCAGTGTTCCCATGATCATCGCCGGATCTCTCAGCGGTATTTCAGTCGGGCGTATGTTCCTGGCAGGCGCAGTACCGGGGCTTCTAATGGGCCTCGCCATGATGGTTACGGTGTATATCCTGGCTGTTCGGCGTGGATATCCCAAAGAGCAGTGGGTACCTTTTTTGCAGCTGCTGCGCGAAGCCAAAACGGCCTTCTGGGCACTGCTGATGACCGTGATTATTCTCTACGGCATTATTGGCGGGTTCTTTACCCCCACCGAAGCGTCTATTGTGGCTTGTCTCTATGCCTTGGTTGTCGGCATGTATGTGTATAAAGGCCTGTCGTGGAAAAAGCTTCCGGCGATTTTGTCAGATACTGTATTAACCTCGTCGGCACTATTACTGATGGTAGGCTTGGCGAACCTGTTTGGCTGGATACTCACCAGTGAGCAGATTCCCCAAATGATCGCTGCACTTATTCTTTCCATTAGCGATAACCCGCTAATTGTTCTGCTGATTCTTAACCTGATTCTGCTATTCGTCGGCGCTTTTATGGAAACCATCGCCGCGCTGATTATTCTATTCCCAGCCTTGGTGGGAGTGGCGACAGGAGTGGGTGTTGACCCGGTACATTTCGCTGTCATTGCGGTGTTGAACCTGATGATTGGGCTGACAACACCACCGGTGGGGGTGTGCCTATTCGTGGTGGCGGGGATTGGCAAGCTACCCATGTTGACGGTGGCAAAAGCCATCGTGCCTTTTTTGCTGTGCAACTTGGCGGTACTGTTGTTGGTGACCTATGTCCCCGCGATTTCGCTTTGGTTGCCTAACTTGCTGATGGGAGAGTAGTTAATGATGGCTCCAAAGCTGATTGAAGCATCGCCAAAAAGTGGCCAGATCGGGATTGTTCATCTGGGGTTGGGCGCTTTTCACCGCGCCCATCAAGCGGTCTATTTAGAGCGTTATCGCCAACGCAGCGGTGACGGTGAGTGGGGAGTATGCAGTGCGAATTTACGCTCTAGCGTTGGTTTAGTCGACGGCTTATGTGCGGCAGGGCATCGCTACCATGTGGCGGAGTACGCCGATAGCAAAAATATCACGCTGCGCGAAATTGGCGTGATTGAAGAGGCGCTCTTTTCAGGCCGTGATGCTGACGGTCGTTGGAGTCGTGACCGTGAGGCGTTGCTGGCGCGAATGGCCTCTGTGGATACCCGTATCGTGACGTTAACGGTGACCGAGAAGGGTTACTTTTTAAACCCCGCCAGCGGTGAGCTAAGGATCGATGACCCCATGATCATTGGCGATATTGCTTCTCCCCAGCAGCCGCGCACCGCACCAGGATTAATCGTCGAAGCGTTAGTAAGGCGGCAAGAAGCGGGTATTGCCCCCTTTACCGTGCTCTCTTGCGACAATATGCCGGCTAACGGTAAGCGGACTCGCCAGGCGGTGGTGCAGCTGGCCGAGCAGCGTGACGCAGAACTGGCCAGTTGGATAGCTAACAAGGTGGCATTTCCCAGCAGCATGGTGGATCGCATCGTACCTGCGATGACCGACGCGGATTTCGAACGGTTAGCGGCGCTGGGCGTTACTGATCCCAATGCAGTGGTATGCGAAGCTTTCTCTCAGTGGGTAGTGGAGGATCACTTTCCGCTTGGACGGCCGAGCTGGGAAGCTGAGGAGGTTGAAATGGTGGCAGATGTGGCGCCGTTTGAAACCATGAAACTGCGCATGCTCAACGGTAGCCACTCCTTGCTTGCCTATCTTGGTGCGCTTGCCGGTATCGAAACGGTCTATGACGGCATCAATCATGACGAGCTACGGGCGTTGTTACGCCGCTATATGCTTGAAGAGGCAGCACCTACGCTAGAGATGCCCGAAGGCATCGATTTAGAGGCTTACGCTGACTCGCTGCTGGCGCGCTTTGCCAATGACAGTTTGCGTCATCGTCTGCAGCAGATCGCTATGGATGGCAGCCAAAAGCTTCCTCAGCGGTGGCTCTCCGGTGCGCTGAAACGTAGTGCCGCTGGTCAATCATCGCCCTGCGTGGCGTTGGGAGTAGCAGCCTGGATTCGCTATACCGCGGGTCAAGACCTACAAGGCAATAGTTACCCCGTGGATGATCCGCTAGCCAAGCGCTTTGCAGAGTTGCACCAGAGGCATGGTCGCGATCCAAGCACGCTGGTAGCGGCCTATTTAGCCATGGACGATGTGGTGCCTAACGCTTTGGCACAAGACGAAGCCTTTGCGCAGGAGGTGCTGGCGGCATATCAAGCACTAAGCCATGGTGGATTGAGTGAAACACTAGCGGCGCTATAGCTCTGTTAAATAGTTCTGTTAAATAGTTCCGTTAATCGCAAAAACCCACTGATCGATTCAATCAGTGGGTTTTTTTATTGCGCACTTATGGCTAACGCTTAGTGAGGGGCGGCGGGCGCTTCGGCGTTCGTGAGAGTTGGTTCGGGCACTTGCTCCATACGCTTGCGCTCTTGGTCAAGAATGGCCAGCGCCTGGGCGGAAGTGACTCGGGAAGCGGGCGTCACTAGGCTTACAATCACACCGGCTACCAGTGCGACTAGCACAGCGGGAATGCTGGGGTTGCCCCAAAAAGCTGTCCAATCGCTATTGGCAATAATCATCAAGGAGGTGACCGACGCACAAATCAGCGTCGCAATAGCCCCTTGCCAGTTATAGCGAGGCCAGAAGCGCCCCAGCATGGCGCTCACAAACAGCCCTGACAGGATCGTTGAGATCATCCGGGTGATGTAGGTGATGACATTGTCCGAGGCCAGTGCGAATAGCAGCGCCAGACCAATGGTTGCCACTAGCGCAATCCGCGAAAAGCGCACCACGTTACGCGCTGATGGGGTGCGGCCTGTGGCCAGCACATAGAGATCCCTAATCAGCGTGGAGACACCGGCAATCGCATCGGAACTGGCACTAGACATGGTAGCGGAGAGGCCTGCTACCAATAGCAGTAAACCCAGCCCAAGCGGCATGATCTCTGTGGCCAGGAAAGGGAAGGCGAAGTTGCTATTTTCAAGCCCGGGGTTAAGGGCGTGGGTGGCCATACCAATAATCGCCGGGATGATCGAAAAGCCCAGGTAAAGAACGCCAGTGATTAAGAACGAACGGCGTACCGACCCAACGGATTTACCTGAATAGATGCGCTGACGAAAGGAGGGCGTAGCAAGCACGCCAATGGCAATGACGGCAGCCAGTGACAGCGCTGGCAGCGCACCAATTTGACCAATACCAAGAAAGCTAGTGGCACCTGCATCCATGCCCGCTGTAAGACCTGAAAAACCGCCAACTTCTATCAGTGCCAGTACCGCCATCAAAATAAACCCTGCGAACAGCACAACCGCTTGGATGGTGTCCGTCCAGATAACCGCAAAATATCCCCCCACCACGCAGTAGATGCCGAAGCCTAACGCCACCAGAATACGCGCCGTGGTGAGATCGATACCCGCCATCCATGAGAGGTAGAGGCCGCCGCCAAGAATGTGCGCACCCAGCCACCCTATACAGGCGATATAGATCAGCAGCGCGACGACATTGCGCACCAGCCGGTTGGCACCGACGTAATAGGCCAGTTCCTCACTCATGGTCATAAAACGCAGCTTGCGCACTGGCGCAAAGCAGACGGCGAGCAATAAAATGCCCACGGCGCCCCCAAGCCCGTATAAAGCACCCGCCCAGCCGTTGGCGTAACCGAACCCAACGGCGCCCATGCTGGAACCGGTGCCCACCATGGTCGCGACCGTGGTTCCCACGGTTAGAAAGAGTGGAACGCTTCGCCCACCGAGTAGAAAGTCGTCACCGCTACCGCGCTTATGCCTTGAGATCCACCAGCCGAAGACGATCATGGCGATAATGTAGAGCACGAAGGTGACAAGGAATATTTGACTGTTCATGTTAACCTCTTATCGTTGTGTATCCGGCCGTTGCCGCGGCCGAAGGTAGACAATGGAAGCGATTACCGCGGGGCTTTTTATCCTAATCACGCGGTAATCTGGCGCTGCACCCTTGCCGGGGTGTGGCGCTTTTTTTGGGCTTTTTTTCGTGATGCTTTTTTTTAGTGTTTAGGCTTTCTTAGCGTCTGGATTTGCCTAGGCCGAATTTGCATAGACCTGAATTTGCATAGCTCTTAACTTACTGAGTGCTAGGCGCGATCAGCGCGGTAGCACTTCACGTCGACCTCCACTTTGCAATCCACCACTAAATCTTGAACGCTGCAGATGCGTGCCGGTGGGTTGTCGCCAAAGATCTCCTTAAACACCTTATTGAACGAGGTGAAGTAGCGCGCATCGGTGAGCACGGTGGTGACATGTACAACGTCTTCAACGCCGAAACCTGCTTCTTGCATAATGGCCAGGCAGTTATCGAAGGCGAGACGGGTCTGCTCAACAATGCCGCCTTCAACCACTTCGCCGTCGGTCATGGGGGTTTGGCCGGAGACGTACAGCCAGCCACCTGCCTCTACAGCGCGGGCAAAGGGCAGTTTCTGGCCGCCGGTGCCTACACCGCCTTCGGTGCCGTATCGCGTAATGCTCATGGGGTTTGCTCCTGATTGGATGGAAAAGAAGTGATTTTTTGAGAAATACGCTCTGTTCTGCGCAGCATGCGGCCAGAGCGCTGGTCGCTAATAGCACCTTGGTGATAGGCAATCTTGCCGTTCACCACCACCATATCGATCCCTTTCGCGGCCGCGATGGGGGTCTCATAATTCGCCGTATCTTCCAGCACCGTGAGATCAAACAGGGTGAGATCTGCGTAGGCGCCAATACGGATGACGCCGCGATCGGTTAAGCCAAAATTGGCCGCTGAAAGGCTGGTCATTTTGCGCACTGCTTCCGCCAGTGGCATTAGCTTTAAATCGCGGCTGTAGTGGGCCAGCACGCGGGGAAACGCACCCCAAAGGCGCGGGTGAGGATGCGGGTCGTTCGGTAATCCATCGGAACCCACCATGGAGAGCGGATGCGCTAACACTTGCTGCATATCCGCTTCGCTCATATTGTGGTAGACCGCCCCCGCCGGCTGTAGCTGCCTGGCAGCATCTAGTAGGGACATCCCCCACTCGGCGGCTATCTCTTTTAACGGGCGCCGCGCCTGCTCCGGATGAGGGGTCGACCAGGTAATGGTGATCTCGATTTCATC
Source organism: Halomonas campaniensis (assembly GCF_002211105.1). Classification (GTDB taxonomy): domain Bacteria; phylum Pseudomonadota; class Gammaproteobacteria; order Pseudomonadales; family Halomonadaceae; genus Vreelandella; species Vreelandella campaniensis_A. The sequence continues at coordinate 67,170 of NZ_JPUA01000003.1, forward strand.
TGTCACCTGGCCCAGGTCTAGGGTTGAAGAGCCCGCAGTATAGGGGTAGCAGTCGCAGTGGGCATGCTGGTGCTGGGCGGCAGACTCTAACTTACCCAGCGCTTTACCAGCACCACCCCAATTGCCTGCGCCTGCGCATTTAAGATGCGAGATCACTAGCGGCACTTGGCCATCACGAGCGGTGGTAAACGCTTCGTCCATGGCCCCCAGCAGGCCCGCAAACTCATCACGAAGGTGTGTTGTATAAACGCCGCCTGACTTACCGACGGCTGCTACCAGGGGAGCCATTTCGCTGGTCGGCGCCTGTATCGCATTCCGGTAGGCAAGCCCAGAGCTCAGTCCCAGCGCGCCTTCCTCAAGCGCTTGGCGAAGCAGGGTTTCCATTTTGGCGATTTCTGCTGCAGAAGCGGGGCGGGCAAAGCTATCCATTACCTGGCTGCGCAGACTGGTATGCCCCACCAAAGCGGCAACGTTAATACTCGGCGAGGCGGCGTCTACGGCGTTAGCGTAATCGGCGAAGCTTGGATAGCGGAAATCCTCCAGCTTGCCCAGTAAATTCATGGGGTCGGGGACTTCACCGGCCAGTGTCACCGGACTTGCGCTGATACCGCAGTTGCCTACGACTACGGTGGTGACTCCCTGGGTCAGCTTTGGCAGCATTTCGGGTACACGAATGACGTTGGTATCGTCGTGGGTATGCACATCGATAAAGCCTGGGGATAGATAGCGCTCATTGGCATCGATAATCGTCGTTGCGGTGGCATAGGGCATTGCGCCGATAGCGCAGATACGCTCTCCCTGAATAGCCACATCGGCACGAAAATGAGCAGCACCTGAGCCATCCAGCACGTTGGCATTACGAATCAGCAGGTCGTAAACCATCCTAATCTCCAAGTGGCTGGCGGTTATCACCACCGCGATGGTCATCCAGGCTCAGCTTGAGGCGGCGCAATTTAGTTCGTGAGCGCTCGCGATGGCGCATGGCAAGTTCAAGCGCCAATACGTCGATGACCGCCAGCATGGCGTAGCGGGAAGCCGAAGGGTGATAGATGAAGTCGGTCTCCCGCGAGGTAACCGGTAGTACAATGTCGGATGTTTCGGCGAGTGGAGAATTCATTGCGGTTATCGCAATCACCTTGGCGCCGTACTGCTTTGCAATCTGTGCTGACTCCACCATCTCTGGGGTGTAACCCGTCACCGACAGCACGACGACGACGTCATCAGGCTCAAGGGTGGACGCCACCATGCGGGGTAGCAGCGCTTGAGGGTAAGCACAGATGGCATAGCCAAGGCGTACCAGGCGAAACTGAAGCTCTTGGGAGAGAATGCTGGAACCACCACCGGCGCCAAACACCAGTATCTGGCGCGCTTTATCTAACTGTTCAACCGCCCCGGCCACATCGGCTTGGGCGAGTAAGTCGCGGTTAAGCGCGAGGGTTTGCGTGGCAATGTCATACACCACGCTTGAACTGTCTTCAGGCGTGGCTTCTTGAATAAAACGGCGGCCAGCGGCTAAGGCGCGGGTTAAGCGCGTTTTTAAGTCGCGCACATTTGTGCAGCCGATAGCGCGGGCAAAACGGGTGACGCTAGCATCGCTAACCCCGGCGCGCTGGGCGATGTCACTGATACTCGCTTCAGTGACGAACTCGATGTCAGCAAATATCAGCTCAGCAACCTTCTTTTCAGCGTCGCGCAGCGCGGCAAAGTCAGTGGTAATACGTGACAAAATGTCGATTTCTTGGCTCACCGTGGACTCCTAATGGTTGCCTGATTTAAAAAGTATGTTAGTTTCTAACTTGAAGTCAATGGTTGTGAAAATATCTAACATTGATGCTTGTTAAAAAATGAGGATGCGGGCGAATGCAGACAATGGCGTTAGCGGTGGATAAAGGCAGTGTGGAATTGGGTTCAAACCTTCTGTCAGGTGTCAGCCTGCCCACCGCTGTGGTGCATGAAGGCCCACTGGCCCATAACGTAGCGTGGATGCAACGATTCGCAGAAGCTCACGGCGCTCGCTTGGCGCCCCATGGCAAAACCACCATGACGCCCGCGCTTTTCAATCGACAGCTCCAGGCAGGTGCGTGGGGGATCACACTGGCCACTGCGCCCCAATGTCGTGCTGCCTTCACCAATGGTGTCACCCGAATATTGATGGCGAACCAACTGGTGGGCCAGGCAAATATGGCCATTATCGCCAGTCTGATCGAACAGGGCGCTGCGTTTTACTGTGTAGTCGATAGCCAGGAGAACGTACGCCAGCTTGGGCGCTTTTTTGCTGAACGATTCTTTGCAGAGCAGGGCTTGACATTATCGGTGCTTATCGAGGTAGGCGTGGAAGGAGGGCGGTGTGGCTGTCGCAATCAGCAGCAAATTCTTTCGCTGGCGGAGGCGATTGCTAGTGAGCCAGCACTCTCTCTGGTGGGCCTGGAGGGCTATGAGGGTGTGGTTCACGGAGATAATCCTGAATCCGGCATTCGGGCCTATGCAAAATACCTGGTGGATGTTGCCGTAGAGCTCGAAGCTGTTGGGCGCTTTGCTGAACAGAACCCGATTGTCACCGCGTCCGGCTCTGCCTGGTACGACGTCATTGCGGAAGCCTTTCAGGGTGCGCCGCTACAGGGTCGATTTACCCCTGTATTGCGGCCAGGTTGCTACGTCGTCCACGACCATGGGCTCTATCGTGAAGCGCAAGCAGCGGTATTAGGCCGCCGGCCGGATTTGCAGCAGGGGCTTGAGCCTGCCCTGGAAGTCTTTGCCCAGGTGCAGTCGCTTCCCGAACCTGGGCTTGCCATCGTGGCGCTAGGTAAGCGTGATATCGGTCATGACCAGCTACCGATTGCCCTGCGTCGTTTCCGGGAAGGAGGTGAGCCCTCTCAGTCAATGCCAGTTGCTGGCTGGGAGGTGACAAAAATTATGGATCAGCACACCTTTGTGCGCCTTCCGCAGGGGGCTCAAGATGTCGAGGTCGGTGATATTGTCGCCTTTGGCGCTTCTCATCCCTGTTTAACCTTTGATAAATGGCGCCAGATACTGTTAGTGGATGATCAGCTAAACGTGAAAGAGCGTATGGCGACCTACTTTTAGAGTGTTGTTATTAGAGAGCACCGTTATAGAGAACATCATTTAGCTCGTTGTGCTTGCTGGAAGGCGCCCACCAATAGCCAGGGTCAGGGCGTCTGCCAGCTCCCCTAGCTGCTCACGGCAGCGGTCAATGCTGGGCACTTCCCGGTGCATCGCCTCTGGAATCAGCGTGAGATAAGGGATGGTGATAACGGCTTCGATAACGTCATGAACCCCATAGACGGGGAAGCTGATATTGGTTAACCCCTGAACCTGAGGGCTTGGCCCCACGTGGTAGCCCTGCTGGCGAATCGGATCAAATAACGCCCGCGTTCGGTCAACCTCTTGTTGGGTTGCATCGCTGGCGGCGAGAATGCGCTCCCGGCGTTGCTCATCCAAAAAGGCCAGCATGACGGCCCCTGAACCGGAGCCGCATATATCGATTTTTGCCCCCAGACGTAGCCCAAAGCCCATCTTGTCGGGATTTTCGTACTGGGCCACTACCAATAGATGGCCAGGACGAGCGACGCTAAGGTGACACGACTGGGAGATCTCATGACACAGCTCTTCCATGCGCGGTAGTGCGGCCTGTACTAACCGCTTGGTGGGCGGGAAGCGGTGGGCCATCTCAAACATCTTTAGCGTTAGCTGATAGCGGCTACCGCTATCATCCATGCTGACGTAGCCACGATCCCGCAGCACCATCAGCATGCGGTACATCTCATTGGTTTTACGGCCGATCTGCTCGGCAATCGCTTGGGTGCTTAGCGGCTGGGGAGATTGGGCAAGCAGCTCCAAAATATCTAACCCTTTCTCTAAGGCAGGGGCGTGGTACTGCGTTTCAGCCTTCTCCTTCATTCAAGCTCCCTTACGTGATTGCCTATCGCTCGTTGATCGTGGCGTTAACCAAAATGCTTGGTTAGCGTGCCAGCCAGCCACCGTCTACCGCCAGGGTATGCCCGTGCACGTAGCGGGCGGCATCGGAGCATAAGAATATCACAGCGCCGGCTAAGTCTTCTGGCGTGCCCCAGCGTCCGGCGGGGATTCGGCCAAGAATTTCAGCATGCCGCTGGGGGTCGTCGCGCAACGCTTGAGTGTTGTCGGTGGCCATATAGCCAGGAGCGATGCCATTAACGTTGATGTCATGGCCCGCCCACTCATTGGCGAGCAGGCGCGTTAGACCGAGAATACCGCTTTTGCTGGCGGTATAGGAGGGCACACGGATGCCGCCTTGAAACGACAGTAATGAAGCGATATTGATGATCTTGCCCGGCGCTTTGCGCTCGATAAGGTGTTTGGCAACCTGCTGGGCGAGAAAGAAAGCGGCTTTCAAGTTAACGTCAATGACGTCATCCCAATCTTGCTCTGAAAATTCAACGGCTGCTGCCCGACGAATAATCCCGGCATTGTTGACCAGAATATCCACCTTGCCCGCTTTCGCGATCGCCTGTGAGACAATCTCGCCAGGCGCTTGGCTGCCTAGCTCAGCGGTAATGTCGTCAAACTTGCGCCCTAGGGCCTCGACCTGCTGGCGGGTGTCATCAGCAGCGCTTCGGTTGACCCCCACGATATCGGCACCCGCCTGTGCCAGTGCAATGGCAATTCCCTGGCCCAGCCCTTTGTTGCACCCCGTCACCATGGCAACTTGGCCGTTCAGCGAAAATAGTGTCATTGGTCACTCTCCCTGGGTAGTGGTTTAGCGCAGCTCTTTAGAAGCGATAAAGTCCATATCATCGTAGGTCAGGTTTTCACCGCACATGCCCCAAATAAAGGTGTAGCGGCGAGTGCCAAAGCCGCAGTGAATCGACCAGCTGGGGTGAATCACGGCCTGTTCGTTGGCCACCACGATATGCCGGGTCTCTTGGGGTTCGCCACACAGGTGGAAGACCACATCGTCTTCACTCAGGTCAAAGTAGAAGTACACTTCCATGCGCCGTTCGTGGGTATGACAGGGCATGGTGTTCCACATACTACCGGGCTCTAACTGGGTAAGCCCCATGGAGAGCTGGCAGGTATCCAGTACATCGGTATGCAGGTACTTATTGATGGTACGCACATTACCAGTTTCGGGATCGCCAAGGGTGGTGGGCGAGGCATCTTCCGGGCGGATATGGCGAAGCTGGTAACGTACATGGGCAGGTGTTGAGTTGATATAAAAGCGCGCAGGCTTGGTTGCATCGAGGCTCTCAAAGCTGACGTCACGACTCTCTTTGGGAATATACAGGCCGTGGTGGGTGCCTAGTTCGACCGTTTCACCGTTGACAGTAATGCGTCCGGGCGCGCCAATGTTAATAACGCCCATTTCCCGCCGCTCTAGAAAATAGTCAACGCCAAGCTCTTTGCCACCGCTCAGGGTAAGCGGCGAATCAGTGGGTACCGCGCCACCAATAATAATGCGGTCAACGTGGCTGTAGGTTAGCGACAGTTGGCCTGGCACCATAATTTTGGTGACCAGCATTTTGTCACGCAGGCCCTGGGTATCGAGGGTTTTAAAATGATCGCTATGAAGCGCTTGGCGAATATCCATATGAATTTCCTTTAATGGTAAAAGTAAATGGGCTCACGAGAACAGCGTGAGCGGCCACAGGGTGATAGCTGGAAAGGCAATGATCAGCAGTATCACCAGGAGGTTAGCGAGCAGAAACGGCAGGGCGCCGCGGAAAATACGCCCAATCGAGAGGCCGGTGATGGAGGAGCAGACGTTCAGACACATGCCCACCGGCGGCGTGACCAAGCCAATCGCCAAGCCGCTGATCAACAGGACACCAAACTGCACGGGTGAAATATTGGCCAGGGCTAGCACTGGCAGCACCACTGGGGTAATCAGCAAGATCGCGGGGGTTACATCAATAAAGGTGCCGATCAGTAGCACGGCAGCAGCAATCACCAGCAGGAGTAAGATCGGAGTAAGATCCAGCCCGCCTAAAAAGCCTGCCAATAGCTGGGGAATCTGCTCCATCGAGAGAATCCACACGTACAGCTGGCTCATGGCAATAATGATCATCACCGTTGCGCTGGTCATGACGGCAGAGCGAAACAGTGCAGGCAGTTCACGCAGTTTGAGACTTCTGAAAACCACCATTGCTAGAAACAGCGCGTAGCCAACGCCTAACGCGGCGGATTCAGTGGCCGTCGCAACCCCGCCAACCACCGCTCCCACGACAAACAAGGGAATTAACAGTGCAAGCACGGCACGTTTTATGACACTGCGGCGCTCTACAGAGGTGAGTCCTGCGTGGGCACGGGGGTAGCCTTGACGACCGGCCATTAGCGCAATGATGCCCATCATCAGCACGCCAATCAGTAAACCGGGCACAAGGCTTGCCATAAACATGGTGCCGATAGACTGCTGTGCGGTAACGGCGTAGATCACCATGGGCACACTGGGAGGAATGATCATGCCCATGGTGGAAGAGGCTACGGTAATGCCGCTGGCGGTTTCGACGCTGTATCCCTTGCGTGCCATCTCCGGAATCATGGCGGAACCCACCGAAGCTGTATCAGACACAGAAGAGCCCGATATGCCGCCAAAGATCATCGATGTCGAGATATTGACATGCCCCAATCCACCTGGAAAACGGCCTACCAGCATCAAACAGAAGTCGATCAAGCGCGCGGTAATGCCTGAGGCGTTCATCACCAGCCCCATCAAAATGAACAGCGGTAGGGCAATCATGGTGTACAGATCCATACCGGACAGTACTCGCTGGGGCAGTACGCCAATCAAGCCTGGCTGCATGATCAAAAAGTAGACCAACCCCGAAAGCCCTAGCGAATAGGCGATGGGCACCCCAATCAACAGCAGCACCATCAGGCTAACAAGCAGTAAAATCATGCCTGGCCCTCCTGCGCGTCTTCTCGTTGAGCGGAGGGGCGCTCTCCACCCACTAGCACCGCTAAGGAAAATAGAATGACCAGTAGCGCGCCAATGGGGACACTGATTTGCACTACCCAATTAGGCACATCCAGAACGGCGGAGCGGAAACGACCGACTTGCCCAATCCAGCTGATGCTGAGCCATGCCAAATAGCCATTGAATAGCATCACAAGACAATGACGTAAGCGGTTCAGCCAGACGGCTATTGCCGTAGGCAGTGCATCCACAAGCACGCTGATACGGATATGCTCGCCGCGTAAAATGGCGACCGATGCCCCTAGTGCGGTGGAATACACAAATAGAAAGCGCATCACTTCTTCAGCACCGGCAAAGCCAATGCTGAATACGTAGCGCAGTATCACCAGTGCCAAGCAGAGCAGGAAAACCGCCGCAATTAATGCGGCGATCAGATTTTCCAGCAGGCTAGCGAAGCGGCGCATTACCCGCATCAAGGCGGTATCTTCCGCCATCGGCTGCGCCAGTGGAGGTGGATTCATTACTCCAGTACCTCGGCTTGATCGGTCAGGGCGAGCACTTGCTCTAACTGCTCCTGGCTAAAGTCACCACGCTCAACAAAGTGCTCCCAGACAGGAACGACGGCATCTACAAAGCCTTGGCGGTGTTCGTCAGTGATGTCATTAATGCTCATGTGCTCGCCCAGGGTTTCGAGGTAGTTGGCTTCGGAGGCTAGCCAAATTTCGTTGGAGCGGGTCATCGTCTCCTGAGCGACGTCGTCGACGATCAACTGCAGCTCTTCAGGTAGCTGGTCGTACCACTGGGCGCTAATAAAGAAGGGGTCAGGATGGATTTGCCAGTTCAGTAATGACATGTACTCCTGAGCTTCATGGAATTTCATATCGGCGATATTGGAGGGCGGGTTTTCTTGCCCATCGACCACGCCTGTGCGTAGCGCCATATAGGTCTCGGTGTAAGGCACTTGCTGGGGGGAGGCTCCCAACGCGTCAAATGCCCGCAGCGTGGGGGCCAGTGGCGGGGTGCGAATTTTCAAGCCACGGAGGTCGTCAACTTGATTTACGGCGCGAACGTTATTGGTTAACTGGCGCATACCGCCGGCAACACCGGTCACCGGTATATGCAGCTGGCTTTCACGTGCGCCTTCATTAATGGCCTGGCCAAGCTCGCCCTCCATCACATCAATAGCTTGTTCAGGCGTGGTGAACAGGAACGGCATGGTATAGATCAGGTAGGCGGGGTTAGCTTGGGCAAACAAGCCACCACGATAGCCCTGAATAAGCCCCATTTGGACTTGCTGAAGTACGTCCTCCTCCTTCCCCAGGGTGCCATTGAAATAGAGTTCTACGGCGATACGCCCATCACTGCGCTCTTCAAGCGCTTCTTTGAAGTAGCGCATGGACTCAGAGCGAGGCGCCTCATCGGTTTGCGAATGAGCGTACTTGAAGGTGAAATCGGCAGCTTGGAGCGACGTGGTGAAGCCAATAGCGAGGCTGGCCATCATTAAGTGGGTTAGGCGCATGGAAGGTTCTCCGTTTTATTGTGATGTTCTTGTTGCGATGCGATGCGATGCGATGCGATGTTTGTGATGTGATAGTTATTTTCTCAAATATAAAATCTGTTTTTATATTTGATTTAAGGCCAAGCTTAACGTCATTCCTGTGTAGGTCAATGCTTGGGCTATGCGACATTGGTCGCGATGCGTATTTTCGGTACAGAGAGAGAGGGGGTTATAAGCGCACAGGGAGGGATCGTCGGCAGGCATGGAAAACATGCCTGTCGAGAGCGGGCGTTGGAGAGTTGATTGGCGGCAGTTGATCAGTTAATCAAGCAACCGTGATCAGAGGTTTAGGCGCGCAATGGCGGCGGGAAGCTCGCTGGCATGGTGGATACCAATCGCGCCCTTAGGTGTTACTTCCTCGTTGGGGAAGTGGTTGAGGTGAATGACATGCATGCCCGCCGCTAGCCCAGCTTCCACACCCACCGCTGCATCATCGATTACGACACACGCTTGTGGTGCGTAACCCATGGCGGCAGCCGCCTTGCGATACAGCTCGGGGTCGGGTTTCCAGACGTTGAGGGTATAGGCGCTGAAGAGCCTGTCGGCAAAATGGTGGCCTAGCTCAGTGCTTTCCAGGGCGCAGCGAATTTTGCGTTCGGGACCATTGGATACCACGGCTTTGGGGTGGCTGCTTAATTCTTCCAGTGCGGCGGTCATGCCAGGGATGGACACTAGCTCAGCGCGCATACGGGCTTCCATGCGCGCCCGCATACCTGCCTCAAGCTGGGGAAACTTGCCTTCTTCCAAGGCCTGAAAACGACTTTCTAGAGTTTGCACGATGGTCTGAAAACGTACCCCGCGAAACTCATCCATATATTGCCGTGCTGAGAAAGGTAAACCGAATTCGGGCAGAATCTCGCCCATCACCTCGGCAAGCAGTATTTCGCTATCCACCAGGGTACCATCGCAGTCAAATAGTAGGCAGAGAGGTGTGGTCGTATTCATCGCAGAATTCATGGATAGACTTCCTTGTTGACTAAGCTGATAGGGCGTTCACCCTGAAGCGCCAAGCGGATATTGTCCACCGCCCGTTGGGCCATGGCGTCACGGGTTTCATGGGTGGCAGAGCCGATATGGGGCAGGGCGACCACATTGGCCATCCTTGGCAGCGGTGATGAGGCAGGCAGTGGCTCCTGCTCAAAGACATCCAGCCCGGCCGCGTGAATAACGCCGTTCTCCAGTGCGTGTATTAAGGCGCGCTCATCGACCACTTTGCCGCGGGCGATATTGATAAAAATACCCGAAGGCTTCATTTGCGCGAACTCCTGGGTGCCGATCAGGTGTTCGGTCTCGGCAGTTAGCGGCACCGTGACACAGACAAAATCGGCCTCGGCCAACAGCGCGTTGAGTTCGCGGCGCTGCGCGCCAAGTTCACTCTCTAAATCGGGCTTGGGTGAAGCGTTGGAGTAGAGCACCCGCATGCCAAACCCTAGGGCGCCGCGCCTGGCAACGGCTTGGCCAATGCGTCCAAACCCCACCATGCCCAGGGTTTTGCCATGTATATCGCTGCCAAACAGCGCCGGGCCAATACTCGCCTGCCACTTATCTGCTTTGACCCACTCGGCTAATTCAACCACTCGTCGTGCGGTGGTCATAATGAGTGCAAAACCGGTATCGGCGGTGGTTTCGGTCAGCACATCCGGCGTATTGCACAGCATAATGCCGCGCTTGGTCAGTTCATCAACCGGGATGTTGTCGTAGCCAACCGAGATGGTGGCAATGACGTTCAGGTTTGGCGCTGCGTCCAGCAACTGGGGGGTAATCGCCAGGCCGGAGCCAATAATGCCGTGTGCCTCCGCTAATAGAGCGCGGTTTTCAGGGGCATCAAGGGCGGTGGTTTTCGGCAGTACAGCCACTTCAAACAGATCGCGAAGCTCAGCCAACTGAGCATCGCTGAGCCGTCCTTGAACCACGAGGCGTTTTTTCATTGTTATCTCCTTAGTGAAAACCTGCTTTTGAGAACCTGTGTATCAGAATACGACTTGGTGCATTAGACGTTAGGCAGCTCCGCTTCAAGCGCTTGGAGTTGCGCTCGGTTAGGCAAGCCTTCCATATCTCCCACTACCTGGATAGCCTGGGCGCCAATTAAGTTGCCGCGCTGGGCTGCCTGGCGAGCCGTGCCTCCGTCCAGCAGCGCACTGATGACACCAACGGCAAAACCATCGCCTGCGCCTACGGTATCCACCACCTCCGCTACCCGGCAGCCAGGTACGGTAAAGTTCTCCTCTTGGCCGTCCAGGTTGCCACGATAATAGCTGCCTTCCGGGCCTAGTTTGATAATCACCGCTGAAGCACCTTGATCCAGATAGTAGCCTGCTATGTCATAAGGCGTCTTCTGCCCAGTGAGAAGCTGACCCTCGGAAAGCCCAGGCAACACCCAATCGGCGCGGCCGGCGAGTTCATTGAGGGTCGAGCGCATAACGCTTTCGCTGGGCCAAAGTGACGGCCGTAAATTGGGGTCGAATGAAATAGTAGCGCCCTGGGCGCGGGCCTGTTCCATCAAGTGATGGCTCAGCTGGCAGGCGCTCTCAGATAACGCCGGGGTAATGCCCGTCGCGTGAAGGTGGTTCAGCGCCTGAAAGTCGACACTTCGGGCATCGTCAATAGTGAGATGGCTGGCGGCACTGCCACGTCTGAAATATTCGACTCGCGGGTCGGCGCCGTTCTGGGCACGCTCTTTAAAGAGCAGCCCCGTGGGGTGCTGTGAGTCGGCCTGAATATAGCGGTCATCGATACCTTCCGCCGTTAAAGCCGCCTGGATAAACTCCCCAAAGCTATCGGTTCCCACTCGGCTTAACCAGCCGACGTGAAAACCCAGCCTTGAGAGGCCGATGGCGACATTGTTATCGGCACCGGCCAGGCGACGGTGGAAATGCTCGATACCGGATAAATCGCCCGGCGTATCAGCGACAAACATGGCCATGGCTTCGCCAAAGGTAAGAACTTTTGGCGGGTTAGGGAGTGTGTGAGGCATGGTCAATTATCTCTTTGAGTTGTTTATTTTCATTCAATGGGAACGATACCATTTTTGTGACCCTTTTTTAGTACCACCTTGGAAAATTATGGGTGAGTAGAACCCCGTTCAATCAGGGTAGGTGAAAAACTCAGCTCTGTTGGCATTGAAGATGCGTGGGGCGCAATGCGATGCATCAAGCATTGAACAGCCGTTTTGCCAATGGTGTCGGTAGGTTGAGCAAGCGTGGTAATACCCGGAGGAACCAAGGCGCACCAATCGAGTTCATCAATCCCCATCAAGCCTACCTCGCCAAGTGGTAAGCCCAATTGCTGAAACAGGCGGGTCACTATTAATGTGGCATTGCCGTTACCACATAAGACGGCACAAGCTGATGGTTGGTGGGTGGCTAAAAAGCTGCTTAGCGCTTGAAGCGTTGCAGCGCTATCTGAATTAGCAAGCAGTGAGGTTGCGTATGCCAGCCCGTGCTGCTTGGCAGCGTGGCAAAAGCGGGCCAAGCGTTTTTGTCGGGTGCTTGACTGCTCGGGAGCTTCGCTGACATACAGCACGGCCTGGTAGCCTTGATCGGCTAAGTGTTCGAGCGCCATATCAATCGCCAGGTGATTATCGAGCCCGACCACTTCCGCCGCCACATGGTCGACTTCCCGATCTAGCAGCACGATAGGGGTTCCCTGGCTGATAAAGGTGTGCAACTGACGTTCGGGGCTGCCGGAGGCATTCACCACCAGCCCTTCGACTTGGTACGCACCAAGGAGGTCTAGGTGCTGGTGCTCCTGTTTCGGGTCATTGTCGGTATTACACACCACCAGCGAGTAGCCGTATTGGCGGCACGCTTGCTCGACACCATGGGTGATGGCTACGGAAAATGGGTTGCGAATATCGGCAACCAACATGCCGATCAATTTAGAGCGGCCCCCTTTTAGCCCGCGTGCCATTTGATTCGGCTGGTAGCCAAGGGTACCTGCCGCATGCGCGATTCGCGCCTGAAGAGAGGGCGAGAGCCGGTCTCGCTCTTCGCCAAAATAGCGCGATACGCTGGTTTTAGAGGCACCCGCGAGGCGGGCTACTTCAATAATGGTGGAACGGCGGGAGATCGAAGACATAAACCACTTAAGGTAATGGTATCGGTTCCATTTTGAGCAATCCTATATGGCTTAGCAACGACTTTTGAGAATAGTTGTCGTTGAGCACGGTTAAGCCTCGCTATGCTTTTTTCATGCTCACATTGTAATCGCTTGGATTAACCGTGCCTTCTAGTCGACCTATCTGGTTAAAATCGTTACTAAACAGCACTGTATCGATGGAAGTGTCCTTAAAAGCCAAATTTTTAACAACGTCTACTTTGCAAGGCATGCCCTTTGCATCTACATCCACAATCCAGGCTAGAAAACCGTTTGAAAACCTAGCCAGGCTACCAATAGGGTAAAGGCCAAAATGTTGGATATACTCAACCAACAATGACTTTTCATACGTTTCAGGGCGGCTGTTGACCCACCGGTAAGCATCCAGGGGTTGTTGTGGGTGCTGTCCATTGCGTTCATGGGTCAGTTTGTTGATTATTTTGATAACACTCATTAAACGAACAATTTCTGACAACGCCTCGGCTTGAATTCCCTTGGGGTAGCCACTGCCATCGAGCCGTTCGTTTGCATTGAGGATAATGTCGCTGCACTTTGGGCTGGGTGTCCAGTCAAGAGCCGACAGTTTTTTGCTAAGGGCATCTACATGCTGCTTGAGTATCTCTGCGTGTGACGGCGACATGTGGATTTTCAGCGAGGGCAACTGTTCACTAATGAGCAGTGGTTTGCCCATGGTATGAAGTAAAGCGCCCGCTACTGCTTCCCGCGTTTTGTAGGCGTAGGGATCGCGGCTAATCAGCATCATGGCGAGTTGGCTGCCCACTTGAATGGCGTGGCGTACCCACTCCGGCTCATCGTGCAAATACGTCAGGGCATACTGTAGGGCTTTGCGGTCATGGTTGACCATGTACAGGATGCTATCCGCACACTCATATAAAATTTCTGCTGGAAATAAATGTTTATTTTTCATAAACATCAACATGATTTGGAGCTGCTGGGCTATTTCGAGGACGCCTCTCAGTAAGGGGGTATGTTGCGTACTGACTACCTGGTCATGCTCTTCTTGACGCTGCATTTTTTTCTCTTTCGCATCGGCTATAAACAGTTTTGATCTTGCCCGCGCGTTATGTTGAGTGCCCGAGCGTAAAGCGGCCTCGAATTCAGCTTCAGCAACGTAATGGAATAGCGTTTCCGTGGAGGTGGGACTCATATCGATGAACTCTATACCAACGGCGGCATGGCCATGATTGCCAAAAGGGCGCATATGACGTATGCGCCCTTGAGTATTAAATGCCTCTCCATTTGGAAATTTTAGCGTTACGCCTGGAAGTATCTGATCGACAGACAGCGCAATGCTATCTTCGAGGCGCACATCCACCATACAGCCGCCCACTGAAAGGTTGCGCACTTTACCTTCTATATTAAGTTCATGGGCAAACACTTCCAGGTAAACGCGAGCCTGCATGCCAAGGACAAAAGGGACTCTTAACGCACCACGGTTATCGGAGGAAAAGATCGAGTGGGGGAGTTGGCACGTTAGGTGGTAAGTGTCGGGGTCTATTTGAATAATATGAGCAGGAACGTGCTCGATATTATAAATTTCTTCAGCATCATACCCATGCCGTGAAGCTTCTATATCAAACGATATGGTGTCGTTATTTAGGTAAGGAGAGAGCGAAAGACCCGCGTACTTTATCTCTAACGTGATTTTTCTATTATCGGGCTCAACTTTAATAGCTGTCGCCGCTATGGATTGCGCAGCTTCCTTAGAAAAAATCGTAATGGTGTGGTCTTTATCGAACAACGATTTCATTATTTGGCTGGTAGTATTGTGAATAGTCGTATCGATAAGCATGCAAATTCCACCCTTTGTATTGTTTTTGTAAAGCTAGGTGACTTTGGTTGTCTTTTTTGATCAGCCCCCGTCGGAAATATTAATGAGATACCTGCTAATAACCTTCTAGTTGATTAGCTAGTATTCCGAAAGCATTTGCAAACCTATATCAATAGATTTTTTTATCAGTAATCGTTTTTTGATAGTTTTTTGTTTTGTAGTGGATTGCAATGACACCAGCCAGGGTGACATTGAAAGCCAGTTTCGAGCAAATAAGGTAACTACCCGCCTTAAATGTTGGTACGACAGCGCATATGCTGGAGTGATGATGGGAGCGATATGCATGCTCTCTGCTAGGTTGAGGAAAATATAAGGCTACTATCATGCACCTTGACGAGTACCAGCAGTATGACGCGATGGGCTTAGCCGAGCTAATCCGTTGCCGTGAAGTCAGTCGGGAGGAGGTGCTTGAAGCGGCCCTAACGGCTATTGAGAAGCTTAATCCTTCATTAAATGCTTTGGTAAGAACGCGTTACGAGCGTGCCAGACAAGAGAGTCAAAAACTTCCGACTGATACTCTATTCGGCGGAGTGCCCACCTTAAGTAAAGATCTGTTGATGGGCCTAGCCGGTGAGCCACTGGCCTTTGGAAGCGCATCTCTATCCCTGTGGTGCCCCAAGGAAGATGCGTTACTGATTCAGCGTGCAAGAGCCGCTGGCTTGGTCATCGTAGGGCAGACAGCCACACCTGAACTTGGTTTGATGGGGATTACTGAGCCGAAAGCTTATCCGCACCCCCAAAACCCTTGGCGGGCTGGGTACTCGCCTGGAGGCTCCAGTGGTGGGGCCGCGTCAGCAGTGGCGGGGGGAATCGTACCCATGGCCCTCGCCGGGGATGGTGGAGGCTCTATTCGTATTCCTGCCAGCTATTGTGGGCTCTTTGGTTTTAAGCCTTCGCGGGGCCGGGTTCCCCTCGCGCCTGCTCATGGTGAGGTATGGCAAGGTGCGGTCATTGAGCATGCCGTGACGCGTAGCGTTCGCGATAGCGCCGCCCTCCTTGAACACACCAACGGTATGGCGGCGTCGGGGCCCTATCCGGTGCTGAAGGAAACCGGCTATGTGGCCGCGTTGTCGGTTCAGTCTCCGCCGTTGCGCATTGCCTTCTCGCTGGGTGAGCCGTTAAGCCGAGGCTTGGGAACGACGTTAAGCTGTGAGGTTCGCTTGGCGGTTGAGAAGGCGGCTACGGCGCTGGCAGCGATGGGACACGAGGTCGAGTGGTGTGACCCGCCCGTTGATGGAGAGGCGCTCGCCGATAGTTATCTCACCCTCTATTTGGGCCATTTGGCCGCGGATCTTACCTGGGTGAGTCAGCAAACCGGGGTACCTGTCCACAAGCTCGATATTGAGCCCTCAACCCGTGCCATTGGTCGGTTAGGCACAAAGCTTTCCGCACGGGATTACGAATTGGCTAAACGCTATTGGCATATGGCAGCCGAGCAGATGAGTCGGTTTCATCAGCGCTATGACGTCCTGATCATGCCAGTCGCCGCAGACTCAGCTCCAAAAATTGGCGAGCTTTACCCGTCAGTAGCGCGAGAGCGGATGATGGGCCTGTTGGCGATTCCGGGGTTGCCATCTCTGGCGTTGAAGGCGGGTATGCTGAAACGTTTGGCGGTAGACGCCCTCAGCCGAACGCCGTATACCCAGCTAGCCAACCTCACTGGGCAACCTGCCATGTCAGTGCCTATGCATGTAGCGGCCAACGGTTTGCCGGTTGGCGTTCAGGTGGTGGGCCGCCTTGGTGAGGATAAACAGCTGCTTCAGCTTGCTGCTGCCATGGAGCAGAATGAGACCTGGCAACACTTCTCCCCCCAGCAGGCGTTTCGCGCCCAAGCAGGGTAAACTACGCCGCTTTGATGCGACGCTTGGTCTTATGCATGCACCCCAACGATAAATTAATCAATGCCGAATTTAAAAGCTATCAATTAACCCAGGCTGGGGATCGCTATTTTGATGGTTTAGCCGATAAGTTTTCGCGTTCGCTCTATCAAGCGCCGCGTGGCGAGCTGCGTTTAGCCATGCTGGACTATCTGTTGCCGCAAATGCTCACTTTGAGCCACCAGAAAGTACTCGATGTCGGTGGTGGTCTGGGCCAGCAAGCGGCATGGTTTGCTGAGCGTGGGCACCGGGTAACGATGGCTGAGCCTTCAGCGGATATGCTGAACTACGCAAAAACCTGGCACCGAGACGCTAAGACATTGCCGGAAGAGGCCATCACTTACCTGCAGGCGCCGCTGCAACAGTTAACCCAGCATGTCCCAGGCTCATGGCCGCTGATTACCTGCCATGCCGTGTTGGAGTGGTTAGGTGACCCGCAAGCGGCGCTGGCTACCTTGAGTGATTTATTGGCACCGGGTGGTCAGCTTAGCTTGATGGTGTTTAACCGCGATGCGCTGCGCTTTTCCAATGTGGTCAAAGGCAATCTTGAGAAGGCGTTGAGCGACCGCTTGGCGGGGAAGGGCAAGCGCCAACGGCTGACGCCTATTTCGCCGGTTAGTCATGCCGAGATTGAGCAGTGGAGCGCGGATAACGGCTTAGTGATAGACGCCGTTGCCGGTATCCGCGTCTTTCAAGACTACTTGCGTCACTCTCCCGCCACGCCCGCAGAAACGGAAACGCTGCTGGCACTGGAGAAACAGTACTGCCGCTATGACCCCCACTGGCGGCTGGGCCGCTACCTGCTTTATACCCTAATTAAACCGGAGATCGTTGAATGAGTGCCCAAGCCCCAGCGTGCCAGCTGTTAGAGCGTCAAAAAGATAACTATGCTGCGCTGTGGGCCATTGGCCCGCCAGTCGATAGCTGGCTGATTGATCAATCGACGGGGGTGGTCAGTGGCGATTTTGACGCACTGCGTGAGTGGCAGGCGAAAGGCAAGCAGGCCCGAACGCCTTTTGACTTAGCCGCGGGCGAGCCCTTTGGCAAAGAGATTGTGCTGTTTTGGCCGAAGGCGCACCAGTTAGGTATATGGTGGCTCAAGTGGTTATGCGAGCAGCTGCCTGAAGGGACAGCCATTGAAATTGTCGGTGAACACCAAGGTGGCATCAAACGCGTTCCTAAGATGCTTGATGAGTTGGGTATGCCTTGGGATAAACGCGACAACGCGCGGCGCTGCTCTTTATTCGCTACGCGTACTGTTACATTGGATTCCTCCAGCGACAGCGCTTGGCAAACGTTTGAGACGTTAGGTTTAATATTACTTAGCCACCCAGGCGTATTTGGCCACGGCAAAGTGGATGAAGGCACGCTGTTACTGTTGGAGAGCTTGGAAAGTAGCTTGCCGAAAAAACCGCTCAAGGTGCTGGATATGGGCTGTGGTGACGGCATCATTAGTGCCTGGCTGGCCCAGCGCGGCCACCATGTGACCGCTGTAGACGTCAGTGCCTTTGCGGTAGAGGCGTGCAAGCGCACTTTGGCAGCAAATGGACTAGAGGGACGGGTGTTCAGCAGCGATGTATTCAGCGCGCTTGAAGGCGAGCAGTTTGACTGGATCGTTAGCAACCCGCCTTTTCATAAAGAGCGCGACATCAGCTATGGCCCCAGCCAGCGTTTGATCAGCGCGGCGCCAGAGCATCTCAACGTGGGAGGGCGGTTGATCCTGGTAGCCAATGGCTTTTTGCCCTATCCAGACCACTTGCAGCGCGCGTTTCAGGATTTCCAGACCCTGGCGGATAACCGCCGCTTCAAGGTTTACGGTGCGATTAAGTCGGGGCGTTAGAGCTAACGCATAGATATTTACTCAAACTTGCCACAATCAGCTGCCGACGACCGTACCTTTAAGGACTATGATGCAAATAAGTAGTCGTTAATTTAACGGTAGTGAGCGGGAGTGACGGAGATGGCGGGAAGTACTCGAAATACGGTGGTATTGGGCAGCGCTGTTCTGCTGGGTGGGCTGCTGGCGCTGGGGTTGGTATGGAGCGGTAGCTATATCAAAGGCGCTGCGGAAGTGTGGCAGCAGTCGTCACGAAGCGTCACGGTACGCGGCTTAGCCGAGCGAGAAGTGCCAGCGGATTTGGTGCTGTGGCCGTTCAACTACAGCGTCAGCGCCAATAGCTTGAGCGACCTTGAGCAGCAGTTAACCAACGACGAGCAGGCAATTCGCAATTTCCTGGAGGCGCAAGGGTTTGCCTCGGAGCATGTTAGTTCCACTCCGCCGCGGATTACCGACCAGTTTAGCAATCAGTACGGTGGCCAGCGCCCGGATGAGCGCTACCGCGCGGAAGCGACGCTGCTGCTGCGCTCCCCGGATGTTGAGGGTGTCATCGAGGCGATTCCCAATGCGACCTCTCTGGTGCGAGAGGGGGTACTGCTCTCGCCCAGCTACGAATACCGCACGGAGTTTCTCTTTACCGGGCTTGACGCGATCAAACCTGAAATGATTGCGGCGGCCACGGCAGATGCGCGTAACGCAGCCCAGCAGTTTGCTGAAGATTCCGGTAGCCAGGTGGGCCAGATTCGTCAGGCGACCCAGGGCTACTTTTCCATCGAGGATTTGGACAGCTACACGCCGCAAACCAAACGTGTTCGTGTTGTCACCACCGTGGACTACGCCTTACAAGATTAGCTCTTCCAGGGCTAGGCGGTGTAATCAATGTTGGTAATGGTATAAAACGTATCACCGTTAGGCGTGAGCACTTTTGCTTCATCACCCACCTGTTTGCCGAGCAGTGCTTTGGCCATGGGGGCATCGATACTGATCCAGCGCTTTTTGGTGTCGATTTCGTCGTGGCCAACGATTCTGAGGTGCACCTCACCGCCATTTTCATCCTCAAGGCTGACATAGGCGCCGAAGAAAACTTTACTGGTGTCGGCGGGAAGGCGATCAACGATTTGCAATTCATCCAAACGTTTTGTCAGGTAAGTGATGCGGGCGATAACGCGGTTCAGCTCTTTTTTGTTATAGGTGTAGTCGGCGTTTTCACTGCGGTCGCCCTGGGCTGCTGCTTCGCCGACCTTGGCAGAAATAGCCGGACGTTTGACCCGCGACAGGTGATCCAAAATAGCGCGCAAGCGAGCCGCCCCTTCTGGGGTAATCAGATTGCTCTTAGGGGCTTGACGCGGATCTTTGGCTGGATCACGCCAGCGGGTCATGTTGCGGCCTTTCATTTACCTATTCCCCTTATGTTTCGAGCTATCTACCTTACGTTAATTGCGCGAAGCAACCAAGCAGCATGCTAGTGGTAAATCATTCAAACGTTCGTTACATTTTTTGCTATATTGAGCGAGAGGCCCGCTATGGGTAGGTCTCATGAACGGTTTCAGCAGGACAACAATAATTTAGGAGTAACTATGCGCAGTCTCTCTTTTTCAATTAACGCTTTACCACGCTCATTCATCGCCGCCGTCATTGGCAGCGCGTTGATGTTGTCACCGCTTACCGCTTCTGCGTTTGAAGGTGAGCTCTTCTCGCTTAAAAACAGATGGGAGCATACCGTGACGGAACTCCCCGCCAACGAGCGGGAGCGCACGTTAAAGGCGTTGGCAGGTGAGGCGGAGCAGTTGGCCGAGCAGCACAGTGATGAAGCTGACGTACTTGTCTGGCAGGGGATTATTCTGGCTTCTTATGCCCGGGAGCGTGGCGGTTTAGGCGCGTTAGGCATCGCAGGCGATGCGCGTGATGCTTTAGAAAAGGCGATTGAACT
This sequence comes from Halomonas campaniensis, assembly GCF_002211105.1. Lineage (GTDB taxonomy): Bacteria > Pseudomonadota > Gammaproteobacteria > Pseudomonadales > Halomonadaceae > Vreelandella > Vreelandella campaniensis_A. The sequence continues at coordinate 87,232 of NZ_JPUA01000003.1, forward strand.
TGACCCCCAAGGGTTGAATGGCTCTGCCTATGTGACGCTCGGTGCTCTATATGACCGCGCACCGGGGCGACCACTCGGTTTTGGCAATAGTGATACCGCTGAGCGCATGTTCCAGCGTGCCCTGGAAATCCGCCCAGACGGTATTGATGTGAATTACTACTATGCCGCCTTCCTGAAAGAAGAGGGCAACGAGCAGGCCGCTCGCGAGCACGCCCAGCGTGCGGTTAACGGTACTGCCCGTGACAACCGGCAAGTCTCCGATGAAGCGCTACGTCGTGATGCCGAGGCGCTACTTAATCAGCTGTAATCCCTCCGCTGAATTGGCATTCCCGGTGGCAAGCATTGATAATAGCGCGATTATCACCACTGGGAGTGCCTTATGGCGTCCAACTCCAAGAACGAATCTGTTCAGAATACCCCTTTTCAGAACTCCCCTTTTAAAAACACGGCGCTTAGTGTTCCTGACTTCAAGCGCGATGATGTTGAGCTGCTGAAACGGGAAACGCTCCACCAGGGGTTCTTCCGCCTGGAAGCCTTGGAGCTTCGCCATCGGCTGTTTGAAGGCGGCTGGAGCGAACCCATGCGTCGCGAAGTGCACAATCGCTTTGATGCGGTGGGGGTACTGCTCTACGACCCTGAGCGTGATGCGCTGGTACTTATTGAGCAGTTTCGTGCCGGCGCCATTGATGACGCCGCCTCTCCCTGGAAACTCGAACTCGTAGCCGGTTTGGCAGAAAAAGGTGAATCGCTGGAGGATGTGGCGCGTCGGGAGGCGTGGGAAGAGGCGGGTTGCAAAGTAACTGAGCTGACCAAACTTCACACTTATTACCCAAGTCCGGGCGCCTGCAACGAGCAAGTGACACTATTTTGTGGTTTGGTAGATACCTATGGGTTAGGGGGAGTTCATGGCTTGGATGAGGAGCATGAGGATATTCGTGTTCACGTTATGCCGTTTGCCAACGCCTGGGAACTCTTAACACAGGGGCGGCTCGACAACGCCATGTCGTTAATTGGTCTACATTGGCTGAATAGCCAACGAGCCTCACTACGTGCCGCTTCTCAGCGAGCGTTGCCGAAAAGTGAAACGACGAAAAGCGAAACAGACAAGGAGTGAACATGGCGAGAACGGCCTATGTCACCGATTTAAAATCGCTCCAAGGGGAGTGCAGCGCCAACTATCTGCGTTTGGTGCGCCTGGTGGGCGATATGGAGGCCGGCCAGCGTCGTGATATCGCCCTGCGCGGTGATAAACACTATTTCGGTGATCTGCATCTCTATATTCAAGAGCAGGCGCCTTACACCACCATGGTGGATGTTTCTCAGACCGGCCCGCTTGATACAGTGTTGGAGGGGCCGCGCATGCGTGTGCATCTCTATCACGATGTGCGCATGGCGGAAGTCACCGATTTTCAGCGCGAACGCCACTTTAATGGCCGCTACCGCTACCCCAATGCCCGAATGCATCAGCCGGATGAGAAGCTGCAGCTCAACCGCTTCTTAGGTGAATGGCTGGCTCATGGGCTTGCTCATGGTCATACCATCGATGTGCCGGAGATACCCTAATGCGTGTGGTGCAAATTACCGACGCTCATCTCTACGCCGATATCGAAGCGCGTTCCCGAGCGGGAATTCCCTGGCGACAGTTTCAACAGGTATTGAGCGCAGTCGTCGCCGAGAAGCCCGATATCGTGCTGTTTACCGGTGATATTAGCCAGGATGAGTCAGCCGCTTCCTACGCCTTGGCAGTACAGGCGCTGGAGCAGTTGCCTTGCGCTTGGTACTGGCTGCCGGGTAATCACGATCAGCCTGCGTTCATGGCGGCCGAACGGCCGATGGTCGATCAAGTGGACTTGGGGTCGTGGCGCATTCTGCTGCTCAATACCCAGGTAGCGGGCAAGCCTTTTGGGGAACTGGGCAGCGAGCGGCTAGCCAAGCTGGCTGAGCAGTTAGAGGAGGATGACAGGCCCACCCTGATTGCCATGCACCACCCGCCGGTAGATGTGGGCGCGGTGTGGATGGATGCTATTGGCCTACAGGATCGCGATGCATTTTGGCAGCTGCTAAGCCGATACCCGCAGGTCAACATCATCCTGTTTGGTCATACGCACCAAGCTTATGCCGAGCATCATGTTGTAGGCGTAGGTAAAAGCAAAGGTGAGGTGACTGTTGATGTTTATGGCTGCCCGGCGATGGCGGATCAGTTCCTGCCCGGCGCTGAGCAGTTCGCTATTGATGAAGCTTCCCGCCCTGGCTATCGGGTAATTGATTTGGGGTGGAGCGATGCCTTGGGAAGCGAGTGGCAGAGCTGGATTGAGCGCATCGATTAATAGCCTTATCGCACTATTAATCTTCTATAGGTGATTTGGGAATAAAAAGATAGTTATTAATTCTTTTGGGTTATTATCAACTCGGCGTTACCCTACCTCCATTCGAACATACAATATTCTTTAGCTTAAGTGACGAGCTTGTTCTTGTGAGGTAAGGGGCCATGACCCAATTGTCTACTATTTCTTCAAAGGAGCGGTCTTCAGCGACACGCTCTGCCGCGCCACAGCAGGAGGCTTTCAATACCCCTGATGCCGCGCGCTTGACCCACCTCAAACAGTTAGAAGCCGAGTCTATCCACATTATCCGTGAAGTCGCCGCCGAGTTCGCCAACCCGGTGATGATGTACTCCATCGGCAAGGACTCATCGGTCATGCTGCATTTGGCGCGGAAGGCTTTTTATCCTGGTACACCGCCGTTTCCGTTGATGCACGTGGACACCACCTGGAAGTTCCGCGAGATGATCGAGTTCCGCAACCGCATGGCTGAAGAGGCGGGTATGGAGCTGATCGTGCATACCAACGAAGAGGGGCGGGCCGCCAATATCAACCCTTTTGATCACGGCAGCGCCAAGTACACCGATATCATGAAAACCCAAGCGCTCAAGCAGGCGCTGGATAAGTATGGGTTTGATGCCGCTTTTGGTGGTGCGCGTCGGGATGAAGAGGCGTCCCGGGCCAAAGAGCGCGTCTATTCGTTCCGCGATAAGTATCACCGCTGGGATCCCAAGAATCAGCGCCCTGAGCTTTGGAACGTATATAACGCCAAGGTCAATAAAGGTGAATCAATCCGCGTGTTTCCGCTCTCCAACTGGACCGAGCTGGATATTTGGCAGTACATCTATTTAGAGTCGATTCCCATCGTGCCCCTCTACTACTCGGCGAAGCGGCCGATCGTCGAGCGCGACGGTATGCAAATTATGGTCGATGATGACCGACTGCCGCTGGCGCCCGGCGAAGTGCCGGAAATGAAGTCAGTGCGATTTAGGACACTGGGCTGCTATCCGTTGACCGGTGCGGTGGAGTCTGAAGCGGCGACGCTGCCGGAAATTATTCAAGAGATGCTGCTGACCCGAACCAGTGAGCGCAGTGGCCGTGCCATTGACCGCGACCAAGTGGGCTCAATGGAGAAGAAAAAGCGCGAGGGGTACTTTTAATATGTCTCACCAATCCAATTTAATTGCCGACAATATCGAACAGTACCTGCACGAGCACGAAAACAAAGATCTGCTGCGCTTTATTACCTGCGGCAGCGTCGACGACGGCAAATCGACGCTGATTGGCCGCCTGCTTCACGACTCGAAAATGATCTTTGAAGACCAACTGGCAGCGATCACCCAGGCCTCTAAAACCAGCGGCACCACCGGCGATACCGTTGATTTGGCGCTGCTGGTGGATGGTCTGCAATCGGAGCGCGAGCAGGGCATTACCATCGATGTGGCGTACCGCTTTTTCTCCACCGATAAGCGCAAGTTTATTATCGCCGATACGCCAGGGCACGAGCAGTACACCCGCAACATGGCCACTGGTGCTTCAACGGCCAGACTGGCGATTATTTTGATCGATGCCCGCTACGGTGTGCAAACCCAGACCCGCCGTCATAGCTTTATTGCCGACCTGCTGGGTATTCAGCACCTGGTGATTGCGGTTAATAAGATGGATCTGGTGGACTTCTCCGAGCAGCGTTTTAACGAGATCGTCGATGAGTACCGCGCTTTTGCCACTAACCTGCAGGCGCCGGATATTCGCTTTGTGCCGATGTCGGCCCTGAATGGCGACAACGTGGTCAATCGTAGCGAACAGACGCCCTGGTATTTTAGCGACGGTTACCAAGGGAAAACGCTGATCGAGCTATTAGAGAGTGTCGAAATCACCCGCGATCAAAACCTCAGCGATTTGCGCTTACCGGTGCAGTACGTGAACCGCCCGAACCTTGATTTTCGCGGTTACTGCGGCACTTTGGCCGCGGGTGTACTACGCCCTGGTCAAGCCGTTAAAGCACTGCCTTCGGGTAAAACATCCCGGGTTGCACGGGTAGTTACTTTTGATGGCGACCTTGCGGCCGCTTATCCCGGTCAGGCCATCACGGTAACCCTGGAAGATGAGATCGATATCTCCCGTGGCGACTGGCTGGTGGCAGCAGATAGCGAGCTGCCGCTCTCCAACACCTTTAAAGCCGATATTGTCTGGATGCAGGAAGAGGCGTTAACGACGGGTAAGCTCTACGATTTCAAGCTGGCGACCCGCGATCTTTCCGGCCAAGTCAGCGCGATTGATTACCAGATCGACGTCAATACCTTGGAGAAGCATGCGACTCACTCGCTTGGGCTAAATGCGATTGCCCGCTGTGACGTGGAGCTGACCGCTGCTATTCCGGTGGATGATTACCGCACCAGCCCTGGAACCGGCAGCTTTATCATCATTGACCGGTTGACCAACGTGACCGTAGGCGCTGGTATGATCCGCGGCACGGCAAGCGCCCCAGGCAATGCTTCAAACACCACAGATTGGGCCGCCTTTGAGCGTGACTTGAACGCCCTGGTGCGTAAGCATTTCCCTCACTGGGAAGCGAAAGATATCAGTGGATTGCTGGGCAATCAGTTAGGCTAAAAATCGTTGTGATATGCTAAGGGGGCGCTCCAGGCCCCCTCACGGCCTAATGCAGCTAATTAGAGGCATCCGTGAGCATCAATCATCACGATACCGGCTACAAAGAGTTATTCAGCTACCCGGAGTTTGTTCAGCAACTGATTGAGGGCTTTGCGCCTGACGAGCTTGCCGCCTTAATGGATTTCTCCACGTTGAAGAACCACAGCGGCAATTACATTACGCCGCTGTTTGAGGAAAAGTTCGAGGATGTGGTGTGGTCGGTCAGTGTCACTTGGGAAGGTGTGACGCAGGAAGTATTTCTTTATATTCTGCTGGAGTTCCAGTCCACAGTGGATCGCTCCATACCGATTCGTTTGATGCATTACGTTGCTTGCTTCTACGATCATCTGCTTAAACAAAAAGCCACCACATTTAGTCAAGGCTTACCACCGATTTTGCCCATTGTGCTCTATAACGGCTCGAAGTCCTGGACAACGCCACCCGATATCTATGACATGATAACGCCAGAACCGCCGGGTTTTCTCCAGGTTTACCAGCCTCGACTACGCTACTATCTAGTTGATGAAGGGCGCTATACTGATGAACAGTTAGGGCTAGTAAGGACGCCGCTCAGTGGGGTGTTTAGTGTTGAGAATGCGGGTGAAAGCTGGGAGGCCTTGCAACAGGCGGTAGATCGCATTGTGGCTATCATTCAAGCAGATCCTAACAAGGAGCGCATTGACCGGATCGTTACCCGCTGGATCAAGCGTCACTTGCAACGGCTTGGGGCTGAGGTCAATCTGGGGCAGCTCAACAGTTTGGTGGAGGATAAGGATATGTTGGCAGAGAACTTAGAGAACCTAGTAAAGAAAGAGCGTCTAGAAGGGCGCCTAGAGGGTTTCGCGGGGCTACTTCGCATGCAACTGGCGTTCAAGTTTGGTGATTTGCCGTCATGGGTGGACACAAAACTCGCAACGGCAACCGACGAACAACTCGGTGAGTGGGGAACCCAGATGCTGACCGCCAGCTCCCTCGATGAACTGTTTAAAGGCTAAGGTTGCGTTATAAAAATGCAATTATGCCAAACACAGCGGCACGCCTCCCAGGCGTGCCGCTGTGTTTAAGGGGCGCAAATATCACTCAGCATTAGGGAAAAATAGCTGCTGATCATCTACCTCAAAATCCGCAATCGCTTGCTGGCCCTGTTCAGAAACCAGCCACTCGTGCCACTGGGCGGCGAGGTCGTGCTTCAAGTGCGGATGACGCTCTGCCGAAAGCAATAGGCTGCCATACTGATTGAATAGCGCTTCATCGCCCTCAAACAGCAAGGTAAGGTCTTGTGGGTTGTCAAAGGCGACCCAAGTGGCGCGGTCGGTAAACGTATAGGCATCCATGCCCGCGGCGGTATTCAGTGTGGGGCCCATACCGCTACCCAGTTCGCGGTACCACTCACCCTGTGGCGTAACCCCGGCATCTTCCCACAAGCGCAATTCCGCGCGGTTTGTGCCGCTATCGTCCCCGCGTGAGGCGAAGGGGGACTCGCTCTCGGCAATGCGCTGCATGGCATCGACAACGGTTTCGCTATCGCGGATGCCCGCTGGATCATCGCTGGGGCCAACAATGACGAAATCGTTGTACATCACATTGAGTCGTTCGGTGGCGTAACCATCGGCCACAAACTGCTCTTCACCGGCGGTGTCGTGAACCAGCAGGCTATCCGCATCGCCACGGCGGCCAATTTCGAACGCTTGACCGGTGCCTACAGCGACCACGCGCACATCAATCCCGGTTTCTTCGCTGAATGCGGGGATGATAGCGTCAAACAAACCTGAGTTTTCGGTCGATGTGGTCGACGCCAGCGTAATGTAGTCATCGGCTGCCATGAGTGTTGCGCTGAATGTAAGTCCCAGTGTTCCTGCAGTGATAAGCGCGGTAGTCTTATTCATGTTCGTACTCCTTGTTGATAGTTTATTTCACGGCCAATTCAGGGCTACCAAACCAGTTCGCCCCGAATAAATGCCCCCGCTTCACGCGAGGTGGGGGCGGTTAAAAAAGCGTGGGCCGAAGTGTGTTCGAGCAGTTCCCCGTTATGCATAAACACAATGTCATCGGCTAGACGGCGTGCTTGGTGCAAATCATGGGTGGTCATGACGATACGAGTACCGCTGTGATGAAACTCCTGTACCGCATCTTCGACGGCCTTGATGGCCGCAGGGTCGAGTGCCGAGGTGGGTTCATCTAAAAACAGTACTTGGGGGTTGAGCAGCCAGGCCCGCGCCAACGCCAAACGCTGTTGCTCGCCGCCGGAAAGCACCCGCGCAGGCCGTTTGGCTAGGTGTGCTAAGCCAAACTTCTCAAGGGCACTCATCGCCTGGGCTTTTCGGGGTAATGTAGTCAGCTCTGGACGTGCTGCTTTGTTGATGGCCAGCACATAGGTGAGATTATCCAGCGCTGAGCGGCGTAGCAGCACCGGGCGCTGAAAAACCATCGCTTGCGCGGGCTGCTCACCTTGCCAGCGGACTGATCCGCTGGTAGGCGTTAATAGGCCATGGGCCAAGCGCATTAGTAGGCTTTTGCCTGCGCCATTCGGCCCCATTATTAGCGTTCGCTGGCAGCCAACCAAGCGTAGTGAGGTAGGTTTGAGCAGCGTATGGCCGCGATGGATGAAGCCCACGCTATCGAGTTCAAGGGGAGCGACGGGGGGCATATGACGTGCGTTCATCCCAGCCGCCTTTTTGCCGTTTCACCAATGATATGGGCGATCGCGTTAATCATGGTGACCAGGGCGAGCAGGATGATCCCCAAACCTAGCGCCATGGGCAGATTGCCCTTGCTGGTTTCCAGCACAATGCTGGTGGTCATCACCCGGGTGACACCATCAATATTGCCGCCCACAATCATTACCGCGCCCACTTCTGCGCTGGCCCGGCCGAAGCCTGCCAGGATCACCGTTAATAGCCCAAAGCGCGCATCCCATAGCAGGGTGGGGATCATACGCAGGCGCGTCAGTCCCAATGAGTTCAATTGTTCGGCATACTCGCCGTGGAGCGCCTCGACCTGCTGGCGGGTAAGGGCGGCGATAATGGGCATTACCAGAATCACCTGAGCGATCACCATCGCCGTGGGGGTAAACAGCAGCCCCCACTCGCCCAGGGGGCCTGCGCGCGAAAGCAACAGGTAGACACAAAGACCAGCCACGACGGGCGGTAAGCCCATTAGAGCATTCAGGGCGACAATCACGACGTTACGTCCAGGAAAGCGCCATAGCGCCAGGGCGGCGCCTAAGGGCAGGGCTATCAGGCTGGCGATCACTACCGCCATCAGCGATACCTGCAGCGAGAGCGTTACAATGGAGATGAGCGCACTATCCATACCCAGGATCAGGGCGAGGGCGGTGCTAAAAGCGTTGTCACTGGTCAGCATTGAACGTCGGCATCATTGTTGTTTGGGAGCTGTTGTTTGAGAATTGGCGTGTAAAAACAATTGCGCAATAAGTGGCATGATGTACCGTTAAGGGACTAAATGCACCCAGACCTGAAATGGGTGCAGTTTTATGCAGTCTTAAACAAGGGGCAGCGGTGTGCCACGCAATGAGGTTTCCATCGCGATGTTTGAACGACATGCTTATTTGACTACCGCAGAAGTCGCTGACTACCTGCGCTTAAAAGAGCGCAAAGTGTATGACCTGGTGCGCCAAGGTCAGATTCCGTGCAGCCGGATAACGGGAAAGCTGCTGTTTCCCCGCCAACAAATAGACCTATGGGTGTTAAATCACTTGGAAGGTGATCAGGCGCAGCGCTTAACAGTGCCGCTCGTGGTGGCTGGTAGTCAGGATCCGCTGTTGGAGTGGGCTATTCGGGAAAGTGGCTCTGATCTGGCGATGCTCTGCCAAGGCAGTGGCGACGGCGTACGGCGATTGCTTGACGGCAAGGCGATGTTAGCGGGTATTCATCTGCTCGATGCTTCCACCCAACGCTACAACGAACCCGATGCACTCGGCTTAAGCGGCATGCGTGATCTATTGATAGTGCGCTGGGCCAAGCGTCGCCAGGGGCTGCTTCTGCCAGCTGGCAATCCGCTGAAGATCGCCAGGCTGAGTGATTTAAAACGAACCGGCGTCCGTGTGGCTCATCGTCAGCCAGATGCTGGGGCAGCAAGGCTGCTGAGCTGTTTGCTAAGCCAAGCAGGGATAGAGAGCACGGCGCTGAACTGGGCCCCACACGCCTCCTTAAACGAGGATGATTTGGCGCTCAGCATTGGTCAGGGCGAGGCCGATGTTGGGCTGGGGGTTGAAGCCGCTGCCCATCGCCAGCAATTGGACTTCGTTCCCCTTTGCGAGGAGCCGTTTGATTTAATCATGCGGCGTCGCAGCTATTTCGAGGCTTCTATACAGCGTCTGTTGGCGTTTGCGCATCAAGCCCGCTTTGCGGAGCGTGCAGCACAGTTAGGTGGTTATCATCTCGCTGAAATAGGTAAAATCGTACATAACGCTTAGCGCAGGGCCGATAGCCTCGATTCATTAGCAGGGTAGCTTGACGCTGTTACTATATGCGCCACACTAGTGGAGCGTTACAGACGCAAATCATCACGAAAAGGAGAGCATGATGAAACAAGCACTGAATGGTAAACGAGTGGCTATTTTAGCCGCCGCTGGTTTTGAAGAGTCTGAGTTGAGCGTGCCGCGTGCCGCGCTGCAGAAAGAGGGCGTTGAGGTTCACGTGGTCACTCCCGATGGCAAGGGGATTAAGGCTTGGGCGGAAACCGACTGGGGTGATACCTACGAAGCTGATAAAGCCCTTTCAGATGTCAATGAGTCTGACTACCACGCGTTGGTACTGCCCGGTGGCTTATTCAATCCCGATGAGCTGCGCACCAACGACGAGGCATTAAGCTTTGTAAAGGCGTTTTTCCAAGCAGGTAAGCCCGTGGCAGCGATTTGTCATGCCCCATGGATATTGATAAATGCAGGCGTAGTGGAAGGACGTCGTATGACCTCCGTTCCTAGCGTTGCACAAGACCTGCTCAATGCTGGTGCTGAATGGGTGGATGAGCCTGTCGTTGTTGATAGTGGGCTAGTGACCAGCCGCACACCGAAAGACTTGGATGCCTTCAATGCCAAGTTACTTGAAGAGCTTCAGGAAGGGCGTCACTCCGGTCAACACGCTTGATGGGCATACTGCGCCAGTGGGCAAGCTTTGTTAAAAGGCTTGTCCACGTTATTGCCAAACCTATTAAAGGAGAGAGTGGCCGCGGTGGCATGGTGGTTCATCCCTATCGTGGCTACGGTTCCCAGCAGGAAATATTTGTCATGGGGAGGGTGTTTCGCCAGGCGGCGCTTGGCCGGGCGATCCCACGCCATGGCATTTGGCGCGATACCGCAGATGTAGCGCGGCGAATTTTGCGCCGTGGCCTTGCCGATGCGCAGGTGGAAATACACATAGGCGACAATCAGCTCTGCGTGGGGACGGATCGCGATGGATATTTCGATGTGCACCTGCCGATCAGTCATGCGCTACCCATTGATGTCTCCTGGCACCGCGCCGATATTTTGGTGCACTGCCCCCATCAAACCCCAGTGCGCACTCACGTTGAAGTATACGTACCGCCTCCCGAAGCAGATTTGCTGGTGATCAGCGATATCGATGACACTGTGATGTTTACCGGCGTGGCGGAAAAGCTCAAAATGCTTTATCGCCTATTTGTCAAAAAACCCCACCGCCGCACCGCTTTCCCTGGAGTGGCCTCGCTCTATCAAGCACTGCATCGTGGCGTGAGTGAGCGCGCCGAACGGCCCATTCTGTATGTCTCCCGGGGGCCTTGGGCCATTTATGAAATGCTCGAAACCTTTTTTCAGATCAACCGCATTCCCGTTGGGCCGATTATTTTTTTACGCGAGTGGGGCATCTCGTTGCGCCGCCCATGGCCGCGGCGTGCCGAAGAGCACAAGCGTGATCTGATCGACCGCATGTTGACCCTCTACAGCGAGATGCCCTGCATTCTGATCGGCGACAGCGGTCAACACGATCCAGAAGTCTATTTCGAGATCGTGAAAGCCTACCCTGACCGGATAAAAGCCATCTATATCCGCCGGGTGGATAAAAACCCCAAGCGTGAGCAGGCTATCCAGCGGTTGCGGGATGAGTTGGTGGGTACCCAGTGTGAGCTGGTGTTAGCCGCCGATAGCGTTCTGATTGCCGAGCATGCCCACGCCCAGGGCGATATCTCTGCCCACGGCTTAGCGGCGGTCAAGCGCGACGTGGAGGAGCATCGCAACACGTCTGCATAACCCCACCCTCACACAACGCTGTTGCCGAGCCAGTCCCCATGGTAAAAGCTAAGCTGATAAGCACTCATCTGATAAGCGCTAGGCTGAGAAAAACCTGTTGACCGTCGGTTGTCTAACGGCGGTTGTTGATGAATAGAGACTGCCATGGTTGTTCTGCTGATCATTTTCGCACTGGTTGTTTTTGTGCTTCCCAATGCATGGGCCAAGTGGGTGCTCAAACGCCATACTCGTGGTCGTGACGATTATCCTGGCACTGGGGCAGAGCTTGCCGATCATTTGCTGCGCCGACTGGGTATTGAGGGCGCGAGTGTCGAGCGCACCGAGTTCGGTGACCACTACGACCCGGAAACCCGCTGCGTGCGGCTCTCCCCGGATAATTACGACGGTCGTTCGCTAACCGCCGTCACCGTCGCTGCCCACGAGGTAGGCCACGCTATTCAGCACTATCAGGGTTATGCGCCGCTGCTGGCGCGTAGCCGGTTAGTGGGCGTGGCGCAAAAAGCCGAAAAACTCGGCGCTATACTGATGATGGCCGCGCCTTTTCTATTTCTACTAACGCGTTTGCCGGGTGGTTTGGCGATAGTGATAGCCATCGCCGTCATTAGCTTTGGCACTGCCGCATTGGTGCATCTAGTGACCCTGCCGGTCGAGTTCGATGCCAGTTTTAACCGCGCACTGCCGCTGCTTAAAGAGTACGTGCCGCCTTACGATATGCCCGGCGCCCGCCACGTACTCACCGCTTGCGCCTTTACCTACGTAGCCGCCTCGCTCGCCAGTGTTATGAACCTGGGGCGCTGGCTGGTGATTTTGCGACGGTGAGTTTGAAAGCGTGCAGCGCCTACCCCGATTTATTCGCCAAAATCACCGCCCTTCTGGGCGCAGGGTAACCTTCGATTGTGCGGCTGCGATCGTTCGGGTCAAGAAAATCCGCCAAAGATTGGTAAGTCATCCACTCCGTCGATCGCTGCTCTTCTAACGTAGTAACGGCTTCGTCCACAACACGCACATTGGTAAAACCACAGCGTTCCAGCCAGTGGCATAGCGCTTTGGAAGAGGGCAGGAAGTAGACGTTGGGCATGGCGGCATAACGTTCGCCGGGCACAAACACGGTCTGCTCGTCGCCTTCGACCACCAGGGTCTCCAGCACCAGTTCGCCACCCGGTGTGAGCACCGCTTTTAGCTGCTGAAGATGCTCAAGGGGGGCAGGGCGATGGTAGAGCACGCCCATGGAAAATACCGTATCGAAAAAGCCCAGGTTCTCGGGCACATCTTCGATGCCTACTGGCAAGAACTGCGTTCTACCGTCATCGGCATCGCCGACGAAGTGGCGTACCGCCTGAAACTGCCAGTAGAAACGCGGCGAAGGGTCGATCACCAACACAAAGGCCGCGCCAGCACCTGCCATCCGCCAAGCGTGGTAGCCGCTGCCACCGCCGACATCGAGCACTTTGCGATATTTTAGCGGTGCAAGGTGTGGCGCCACTCTTTGCCATTTCCAGTCCGAACGCCACTCGGTATCAATATGAATGCCACCCAGTTGAAAAGGGCCTTTACGCCACGGGGCGAGCTTTCTCAGTAGGTTAAAGCACTGGCGCTGCTGGCTATCGCTAAGTGCCAGATCAACGCTGACGATGTCGCTGTTCAAGTCTACATGCCGTTCGGAAGGGAGCGAGGGCAGTTTAGCGACGGCTTTTTCCCAGGCGGATAAATCGCCATGGCGGTTACGGTCAAGCCCGTGAGCTAACTGCTCGGGCAGCTTCGCTAGCCAGGGTGTTAGCGAGGCATCCAGCGTGGCTTGATCTAAAAACGCCTGATAAATTGCGCGATGATCGTCGGATAGCGGCGCCACCTTTAACCCTCCTTAAACGCAATGAGCGAGGCAAAGTTGAGGTACTGGAACCAGGTCATCGAGCGTGGGAAGCCTGCCTGCTTCAGGCGCCCATGCAGTGCGTCAAGCGTGTCCGGTACCAGCACGTTCTCTAGTGCCGTGCGCTTTTGGCTGATTTCCAGATCGCTGTAGCCGTTGGCGCGCTTAAAGTCGTGGTAGCGCTCTACCCGCCAGGCGTTGTCCCGCTCGTCGGCGTCGACGGTTTTCTCAGAGAGAATCAGCACGCCGCCGGGTTCCAGCGCTGCATACAGCCGGGTTAATAGCGCATCACGGTCTGCTGCAGGTAGAAATTGCAGCGTAAAATTGAGAATGATCATGCCCGAAGGCGCATACTCCAGGGTACGAATGTCGGCTTCTTCCACCTGCATGGCGTACGCTGGGCACTCGTCAGCAAAGGTTTGCCGTGCTTTAGAGGTCATGGCGGGAGAGAGGTCGACCCCTGTGTAGCGAAAGGCGTCAGGCGCCAGCGCGCCTGCCAGTGCAAGGCCGGAAGCGCCCAGCGAACAGCCCAGATCATAGACATGGGCGCCATGGCGCAGGTGTCGCTGGGCAATTAAGCTCAACATGCCGAGAATTTGCCCATAGCCGGGTACCGATCGGCGGATCATATCAGGGAAACAGGCGACCACCTTTTCGTCGAACGAGAACCGTGCAACTCGGTCAAGGGGTGTCGAAAAGATAGCGTCACGGTAAGATGCATCACTCATGGGCAAGCCGGGATCATGGAAAAGGCGTGCTAGTTTACGCGCCCTTAATTGACTAGAACAGGCCTGGCTAGCACAGACTCGCCTAGAACAGCCCTGTTTAATGAACCCCGCTGCAAGGATCGACGCCACTGGAGAAGCTAAATGGCCTCAGCATCAAGCGCTACACCCGATACGTTGCCAGCATGGCAAACGTTAAAGCATCACGCTGAAACGCTGCAGCACGTTCACCTAAAAACGCTGTTTGGCACCGAGCCCTCGCGCTGGGAGAGCTTTACTCGCCAGGTGGCGGGCTTGACGCTGGATCTCTCTAAGCAGCGCTGGGATGACGATACGCTCGAGCATCTGTTTACGCTGGCCAGCGAAGCGGGCGTTCCCTCTGCTATTGAAGCGCTGCTGAGCGGTAAGCGAGTGAACGTCAGTGAGAATCGCCCGGCATTACACACGGCGCTGCGTTTGCCCGCCGATGCGACGCTTGAGTTGGAAGGTGAAGATATCGTCGCCGCCGTGCACGAAAGCCTTGCCCAAATGGAGCGTCTGGTGTGTCGGCTGCACGCAGGACAGTGGCGCGGTGCCACCGGCAAGCCGATTCGGCATGTGGTTAACCTGGGCGTAGGCGGTTCAGATCTGGGCCCATTAATGGTTACTCATGCCTTGGGGGATTTTCGGCCCAAAGATATTCATCCGGTGGAGGTGCATTTTGCTTCCACTATGGATGGCTCCCAGTTAGCGGATTATCTGAGCCGGTTGAATCCTGAAACCACCATCTTTGTGCTGTCGTCCAAATCGTTTACCACTATTGATACGCTCTCTAACGCCAACACTGCCCGTGAGTGGCTCTTGAGCCGCTTGACCCAGCATGGGGCGACGCCGATTAGCGCTGAGCTGGTGGTGCGTCAGCACTTTATTGGTGTATCGGCGAGCCCTGAGAAAATGACCGAATGGGGCATTGCGGAGGATCACCAGTTAACCTTCTGGGAGTGGGTGGGCGGACGCTACTCGCTATGGGGCACCATTGGGCTACCGATTGCGTTGGTGGTCGGCATGGCGAATTTCCGCGAGTTTTTAGCTGGCGCTCACACGATGGATCGCCATTTTGCTGAAGCGGAAATGTCGGAGAACCTGCCCGTGCTGTTGGCGTTAGCGGGCATCTGGAACGTCAATTTTCTGGATATTCGCGCGCACTCCATTCTGCCGTATGATGGCCGCTTGGAGTATTTCGCCGCCTACCTTGAGCAGCTTGAGATGGAGTCCAACGGCAAATCGGTCACTCGCCAAGGCCAACCGGTAAACTACTCCACCTGCCCGGTGCTCTGGGGTCAGCTTGGCCCCAATGCTCAGCACGCGTTCTACCAGTTGCTGCACCAGGGCACTCAGCCGGTAGTATGTGATTTTATCGCGCCGCTCAAGCGTTATGACGAGGTGGAAGACCCGGATACCCGCCGTCACCTTAAAACCCAGCACCGTTTGGCACTGGCCAACTGCTTTGCTCAGTCCCGTGTTCTTATGCTTGGCGATGACGCCTTGGAAGATGACGGCCCACGGCCGGAACACAAGCGCTACCGCGGAAACCAGCCCTCGACAACGGTGCTGCTTGACCAGCTCACCCCTGCGACCCTGGGATCACTTATCGCGCTTTACGAGCACAAGGTCTTTGTTCAGGCGGTGATTTGGGATATCAATCCGTTCGACCAGTGGGGCGTTGAGTTGGGTAAACAGATTGCCACCGATACCCAGAAAATCATCGACGGTGATGGCGACCTATCGCGGATGGATGCCTCAAGCCGTGGGTTGATTGAAGCATTTTGGGCGGCGGAGCAGGAGTGACCTATCCCCGGCGCCCCTATTATGAAACATGGCTAGATATACAGCTTTTTGCTTTTCCGCTATCCTGTGCGTCTTTGCAAGCCGCCAATTACTCGTTTCAGCATTCAATATGGCTGCCAGTACGATTTTTCAGGGAACCGACGTTACATGACCCAGTTTGATGCCTCCCAGTACGGCGCGAGTTCCATCGAAGTCCTGTCGGGCCTCGAGCCGGTACGTAAGCGTCCCGGTATGTATACCGACACCACTCGCCCCAACCACCTTGCCCAGGAAGTCATTGATAACAGTGTCGATGAGGCGCTAGCAGGCCATGCCACCCAAATCAGCGTTGTGCTGCATAGCGACGGCGGGATCGAAGTGCAGGACAATGGCCGGGGTATGCCGATTGACCTGCACCCTGAGCATGGCGTATCCGGCGTTGAGCTGATTTTTACCAAGCTGCACTCGGGAGGCAAATTCTCCTCCACCAGCTACCGCTTCTCCGGCGGCTTGCACGGTGTTGGGGTTTCGGTGGTGAATGCGCTATCACGCCGACTGGATGTCGAAGTCACCCGCGATGGCGCCCGCCATGCCATGGCCTTCGAGTTTGGTGAGAAAGTCGAAGAGCTGCATGAAATTGGCAAAGCGGCCAAGCGGGCGAGTGGCACGCTGGTGCGTTTCTGGCCCGATGAGAGCTACTTCGATAGTCCCAAGCTAGCGCTAACCCGGCTGAAGCATTTGCTGCGCGCTAAAGCGGTGCTCTGCCCCGGCTTAAAAGTCACCTTGGTAGAGCCTGATGGCACTTCTACCGAGTGGGAGTTCGCCGATGGCCTGCGCGACTATCTCGTTGAAGCCACCGACGGCTATGAAGTGTTGCCCCGAGAGCCCTTTGTTGGCCACTTTAACGACGACGAACACGGCGTGGACTGGGCGATCCAATGGCTACCGGAAGGCGGCGAAGCGCTGCTGGAGAGCTACGTTAACCTGATTCCTACGCCCCAGGGCGGCACCCATGTAAACGGCTTCCGTTCCGGGCTATTGGACGCACTGCGCGAGTTCTGCGAATACCGCAACCTGTTGCCCCGCGGCATCAAACTCACCGCCGATGATCTCTGGGAACGCACTTCCTTTGTGCTCTCGGTGAAGATGCTCGACCCCCAATTTGCCGGGCAAACCAAAGAGCGGCTCTCGTCGCGAACGATTGCCGGTTTTGTTTCCGGGGTGGTTAAAGACGCTTTCTCGCTATGGCTGAACCACCACGTGGATCAAGCCGAGGCGATTGCCGAGCTGGTGATCAGCGCGGCGCAGAATCGCCAGAAAAAAGCCAAAAAAGTCGCCCGTAAAAAGGTCACCTCCGGCCCGGCGCTACCCGGCAAACTGGCGGACTGCTCCGGCCAAGACCCCGCCCAAAGCGAGCTGTTTTTAGTCGAGGGGGACTCCGCCGGCGGCAGTGCCAAACAGGCCCGCAACCGGGAAACCCAGGCGATACTGCCGCTGCGCGGTAAAATCCTGAATACCTGGGAAGTGGAGACCCACGATATCTACGGCTCTCAGGAGGTGCACGATATCGCGGTTGCCATTGGTGCCGACCCTGGCAGCGCTGATCTGGAAAAACTGCGCTACCACAAAATCTGCATTCTCGCCGATGCCGACTCCGACGGCCTGCACATCGCCACGCTGCTGTGTGCGCTGTTTGTACGCCACTTCCCGAGCTTGGTCGATGCCGGCCACGTCTATGTGGCGATGCCGCCGCTTTACCGCATCGATCTGGGGAAAGAAGTGCACTATGCCCTGGATGAGAGCGAAAAGGCCGCCATTCTCAAGCAGTTGGCCAGTAAGCGCGGCACACCCAATGTGCAGCGCTTTAAAGGCTTGGGTGAGATGAGCCCGCTGCAGCTACGTGAAACCACCATGTCGACGGAAACCCGCCGCTTGGTGCAGCTCACTCTAGCAGAGGGTGATGGCACGATAGAGATGATGGATATGTTGCTGGCTAAAAAACGTGCCGGTGATCGCAAAAAATGGCTGGAAGATTATGGCAACCTCGCCGACATCGAGGTGTAGATAAAAAGTAGATAAGCTTTAACAATACGTGGTTATAGTAACGCGCACTTGAGCCGATAGTTGAATGTGGGGCTTAAAAACACATAAACGGGCATTCATAGGGGAAAGACGTTGTTTAAAACCATATCTCGACAGTTAACGCTATCGGCATTTGTATTAATGCTTCTCATGGCGGCCAGTATCTACGCCGTGATGGCGTGGCGTGGTCAACCGCTGGTGATTGCAGCAAGCCAGTCATTGGTGGATCGAACAGGCGGTTCGATCGTTAACGCTTTGGACGCGCAGTTGTCGCGGGTTGAAGGTAATACATCGAGCCTTGCCGCCTTGGCTGAGTCGTTACCTCGCGAAGAAGAACTTTATTTGCAAGCCTTCCCAACAGTGGTAGATGACAATCGTAATAGCGTCATTGTCGGCGGCGGGATTTGGCCAGAGCCCAATGCATTTGAAGCGGGGGTTGAGCGTTTTAGTTTCTTCTGGGCAAGAAACGAGCAGGGCGGACTTGAGTTTTTAGATGACTATAACGCCCCCGGTATGTCGCCTTATCATGATGAAGAGTGGTACAGCAGTGCCCGTAATGCCGAACCGGGTCAGTGCGTATGGTCAACGGCGTATCGTGATCCTGCCACGGGCGTGGCAATGGTGACCTGCAGCGTCCCTTACTATCTTGATGATGAGTTTGCGGGCGTTGCCACTATTGATATGCAGTTAGAAGGTGTGGCCGAGTTCTTGACTGAAAACGGCGGTGCGACCGGTGGTTATGCGTTTGTGCTTGATAGCGCAGGGAATGTCATTCATTTCCCCGGGGCTGACCTGGAAACGGATGAGATGCAGGGTTTAGCGAATTTAACGGGCAATATGCCCTGGCTGCAGCCGGTTATTGATGGCTTAAATGAAGGGCGCGATGAAATCAGCGTTGAGACCGCAGGGATCCTGGATGCTCCCGCTTCGGTGCGCTTGTTTGATATGCAGGATACCGGTTGGACGCTTGGGTTAATGACGCCGCAAGAGGAAGTGACGGCGCTGGCACGTACCCTAACGCGTGATTTGCTGGTTGTCATTCTGCCCCTGTTAGCGCTGTTGCTTGCACTTGGTTGGTGGGGTGGCCGCATCCTGTTGCGGCAAATTCGCAGTACCACCCTGCAGATTGATCAGTTAGGGCAGGGTGGCTCTAGCCGTGAGCTGACTATTTATCGCGATGATGAGATTGGCGAGCTACGCAGTGCTGTAAACCGCTACTCGGATAAATTGCAGCATCTGTTTGGCGACGTGCGCAGCGTAGCGGATGCCATCGCCAGTGAATCGTCGGAAATTGCCGCGGGCAATACCGAGCTTTCTAGCCGCACCGAGCAGCAGGCAGCGTCGTTGCAAGAGACCTCTTCCACGATGGAAGAGATGGCTGCGACGGTGAAGCGCAACGCTGATAACGCCCAAGAGGCGGATCAGCGGGCGAAAGAGTCAGCGGAAAAAGTTAAACAAGGTGGTGAGCAGGTATCGCGGCTGGCGCAATCCATGGAAGCGATCAACGAAAGCTCTACTGAGGTTTCGTCAATAGTCGATGTGATTGAAAACATTGCTTTTCAAACCAATATATTGGCGCTTAATGCCTCCGTTGAGGCAGCGCGTGCGGGTGAGCATGGCCGTGGGTTTGCCGTGGTGGCCAGCGAAGTTCGCGAGCTGGCGTCACGCAGTGCTGCCTCGGCCAGAAACATTAATGGGCTGATTAAAACCACCTCTGAGCAGATTGCGACCGGTAGTGGCTATGCTCAAGCCGCTGAATCTGCCATGAAAGATATAGTGGTGGCGATTGAAGAGGTAACCGCGCGGATTAGTGAAATCAGCCAAGCGTCTGGCGAGCAGACCAACGGCATTGATGAGATCAACCGGGCGGTTACCCAAATGGACACGGTAACTCAACAGAACGCTGGCTTGGTCAGCCAGGCCGCTGGTGCTGCCAATGAGCTGTCGCTCCAGGCCCAGCGCTTGAAAGGGTTGCTGGATGAGTTTCACGGCAATTCTCAAGCGGCTTCGCTGCCACACGAGACGAAGGCACCAAACGAAAGGTATCAATTAACATAGCGAGCCATGTTAAGTGGCCGCGCGTCCGCTTATCAGCCGCCCCGACTGGGGCGGTTTTGTTGTCAAGGTAGGATATGATCGACATGGATATTCAAGTAGCGGAGGGCGACGTCGAACGTCTCTCCCTGCGCGATTACACCGAAAAAGCGTACCTCGACTACTCGATGTACGTCATTCTCGACCGCGCCCTGCCCAACATTGGCGATGGCATGAAACCCGTGCAGCGGCGAATTATTTACGCCATGCGCGAACTGGCGCTGCACGCCAACGCCAAGTACAAAAAGTCGGCGCGTACCGTCGGTGACGTACTGGGTAAATTTCATCCCCATGGTGACAGTGCCTGCTACGAAGCCATGGTGCTGATGGCGCAGCCGTTTAGCTACCGCTATCCACTGGTGGACGGTCAGGGCAACTGGGGGAGTCCCGACGACCCTAAATCCTTCGCCGCCATGCGTTACACCGAGGCCAAACTCTCCAAGTTTGCCGAAGTGCTGCTCGGCGAACTAGGCCAAGGCACCGTCGATTGGGTGCCCAACTTCGACGGCACCATGCAGGAGCCGCTGGTGCTGCCTGCAAAGCTACCCCATGTACTGCTCAACGGCGGTACCGGGATTGCCGTGGGAATGGCCACCGATATTCCGCCCCATAACGTCTCGGAAATTGTCGAAGCGACCTGCCACCTGCTGCGCAACCCCAAGGCGACCACCGCCGATTTGATGGAATTCGTGCCCGCGCCGGACTTTCCTACCGATGCGGAAATCATTACCCCGCCGGCTGATCTGCGTAAGCTCTACGAGTCCGGCCGGGGCTCGGTCAAACTGCGTGCGCGCTATGAGCGCGAAGAGTCCAATATTGTGATTACCTCGGTGCCCTATCAGGTCAGCGGTGCCAAGGTGCTGGAGCAGATTGCGGCGCAAATGCAGGCCAAAAAGCTGCCCATGGTGGCTGACCTGCGCGATGAGTCGACCCACGAAGAGCCCACCCGCCTGGTGATCGAGCCTCGCTCCAACCGCATCGACGTTGAATCGCTGATGGCCCACCTGTTCGCCACGACGGATCTGGAAAAGAACGTGCGGGTGAACATGAACGTGATTGGCCTGGATGGCCGCCCGCGGGTGATGCCATTGCCCGAAATGCTGGGTGAGTGGCTGCAGTTCCGTCGTAGTACGGTGCGCCGCCGGTTGGAGCACCGCCTGGGCAAAGTCGAAGATCGCCTGCATATCCTCGAAGGCCTGCTAATTGCCTACCTGGATCTGGACGAGGTGATCCGCATTATTCGTGAAGAGGATGATCCCAAAGCATCGCTGATAGCGACCTTTAGCCTCTCGGAGCGTCAAGCGGAAGCGATTCTAGAGCTACGCCTGCGTCACCTGGCCAAGCTCGAAGAGATGAAAATTCGCGGCGAGCAGGATGAGCTGGAAAAAGAGCGCAAATACCTACAGGGCCTGCTGGGCAGCGAAGCCAAGCTCACCACCCTGATCGAAAAAGAGATTCGTGCGGCGGGTAAAGAGCACGGTGACGAACGCCGCTCACCGCTGGTAGAGCGCGAAGAGTCCAAGGCGCTCTCTGAAGTCGAACTGATGGGCGCTGACCCAATTACCGTGGTGCTTTCCGATAAAGGCTGGATTCGTGCGGCCAAGGGGCACGATATCGACCCCGAGGGCCTCTCCTATAAAGCCGGGGATAGCTTCCAACTGGCGGCGAAAGGTAAAACCAACCAGCCGCTGGTGCTGCTGGATGACACTGGGCGCGCCTATACGCTATCGGCACATAATCTGCCCAGTGCCCGGGGGCAGGGTGAACCGGTGACCGGGCGCGCTAATGTCGCCGCCGGGGCGAAAATGGCAGGGCTAATGTTTGCGCCACCCGAACGACGCTTTGTGCTCGCTACCGACGGCGGCTACGGCTTTGTGGCGCGGCTCGATACGCTCACCGGTAAAAACAAAGCCGGTAAAGCGGTGCTTAGCCTGCCCAAAGGCTGCAATGTCATGGCGCCGGTTGAAGTGCCAGAGGGCGACGAACTGTGGGTTGCCTCGGTTTCTAACGAGGGCCGATTACTGCTGTTCCCCTTGGATCAACTACCAGAAATGTCCAAAGGTAAAGGCAATAAGATGCTTGATATCCCTGGCCCGCGCGCCGCCCGCCGGGAGGAGTTTGTCACTGGTATCGTGGTGCTCGCCGCCAGTGATGCACTGATGGTTCATGCCGGTAAGCGCAAGCTAACCCTAAAAGCCGACGACCTGGCCTACTATCGTGGCGAGCGCGGCCGACGCGGCAGTAAGCTGCCCCGTGGCTTCCAAAAAGTTGACCGTTTAGAGGCAGGGGAATAAATAATGGTAGGAGCTAATTGATGGCAAACGGTGACTTGATCCTAACCGTTTTAGCGCCGCGACTCACCGCGGAGATTCGGGCTCAGGTAGACGCGCTTATCGTGCAGTTTGGTCTACAGGAGAAGAGCACCCAGCGCCTGGCCGACATACAGCTGGGCGAGGGCATCGACTGCATTGAGCATCGTTTAGTGGGTGAGGTGGGTATCGAGGCCGTGCGCAACGCCGCGCGGGTACTGAGCGAAAGCCTGGGCGTGGATATCGTTATCCAAGACGATACTCGCGATCATGTTCAGCCCCGTTTGGTCTGTTTCGATATGGACTCCACGCTGATCAAAGCTGAAGTGATTGACGAACTGGCCCGCCGCCATGGCGTGGGGGATGAAGTCGCTGAAGTCACCGAGCGTGCAATGCGTGGCGAGCTGGATTTTAAGGCAAGCTTTCGGGAGCGGATGAGCAAACTGGATGGTTTGGATGAGTCCGTGCTGGCGGAGATCGCTGAGGAATTGCCGCTAATGGAAGGCGTAGAGCGCTTAATGGTTAACCTGAAGCACTTAGGTTTTCGCACCGCCATCCTCTCCGGCGGCTTCACCTACTTTGCTCGCCACTTACAGGAGAAGCTGGGCTTTGACGAGATCCATGCCAATGAACTGATCATCGAAAATGGCAAGGTAACCGGCGAAGTAAGTGAGCCGATCGTCGATGCCGAGCGCAAAGCCGAACTATTGGAGTCCATTGCGCTAAGAGAAGGTTTTACTCTGGATCAAACGGTTGCGGTGGGTGACGGCGCCAATGATCTCAAAATGCTTGCCAAAGCGGGGATGGGGATTGCGTTTCGGGCCAAGCCCCTGGTCCGGGCCCAGGCACGCCAGGCGATTTCAACCTCGGGCCTTGATGGTGTGCTCTATCTACTGGGCTATCGCCAGCAGGATTTAACCCCGTAAAAAAACGGGCGGTGCTATCAAGCACCGCCCGTTTTCTATCTTATGCCGTTTCAGCCATGGCCTTTATCCGGGTGGGGAACCGGTTTATCGCCGACTTCTTCTGGACGCAGCTCTATCGGCTTACCCTGGGTTTTATCAGCGTGCTTTAAACGCAGGTGCAAGCCGGACTTGGCCAGCAAGTGGGCACTAACGGGGGCGGTAATGAACAAGAATAGCGTAATCAACATTTCCTGAATATCGGGTTTGCCCTCCACGCTCCAGAAATACATCATCGAAGCGATCAGCATACAGCCGATACCCAGAGTGGTGGCCTTAGTTGGGCCATGCAGGCGCATATAAAAGTCACGCAAGTGGGCCATCCCTAGCGAACCAATAAACACAAAGATGCCGCCAGCAACCAGCAGCAGCGAAATAACCGCCTCTATTAATCCTGACATAACGCCCCCCGGCATAATCCTTTCTGGCATTGCGGCTGCCTCTTTTGGGAGGCGATGATCACGTTCATCATTCGATAATATCTCCGCGCAGAATATATTTGCACACCGCTACAGTACTGATGAAACCTAGCATCGCGATCAGCAGCGCTGACTCGAAATAGGTTTTGCTGTTCAGCCATAGCCCCAGCAGCACAATCAGTGCAATCGAGTTGACGTACATAGTGTCCAGGGCGAGTACCCGGTCGGGCAGGCTGGGGCCGATGGTAAGCCGGTAGAGATTCATCAACAGTGCCATCACCACCAGCGCTAAGGTGATATAAAGCGCAATGCTCAGCATTCGTAAATCTCCTTGAGCGGACGTTCGTAGCGCTCACGAATCTGGTTAATCAGCGCCTCCTCATCGTCCACGTTTAAGGCGTGAATCAGCAGCGACTTGCCATCCATGCGTAGATTGGCCGATACGGTGCCCGGTGTCAGGCTGATCGTGCTGGCCAGCAGCGTAATGGTGAAGCGCTCTTCGAGCATAAGTGGATATTCAATGAAGTGAGGCTTAAGTTTGCGCCATGGATTGGCGATCAGATAAGCCACTTCAAAGTTGGCGGTGATGATGTCGCCCAATACCCGGAAGATAAACCGCAGCAGCATGAAGGGCTTGCCGATCAGTGGGCGGGCATCCCAAAAGCGGTGGGTCAGCAGGGGGATTAAAATGGCTAATGAGCCGCCGAGTACGAATTGACCAAAGGCGTAACTGCGTACCAGCAGCAGCCAAACCACTAGCAGCAGTATCGATAAAACGGGCGTGGGTAGCCAGGAGCGCGGGGCGATCATGGGGCATCTCCAGCAGCATTGGGGAGTAGCGTGCGAATCAGCACCTGGGGGTTGGCAAGTTGATCAGCCGTGGCTTGAGTGTAGCTGCTCACGGGCCCTGCCAGGGCGACTAATAGCGGGGCTGCGCTCAGTAGCCAGATAATGCCAAACCACTGACGACGGGGTAGCGGGGTGCCGCTGCTGGTGCCCCGGTGGCTGCGCCAAAACAGCGTCGAGCCCGCTCGGGAAAGGGCAATTAGCGAGGCTAAGCTGGTTAGCAGCAGCAGCGGCCAGAGCCACAGGCGCTGGGTGCCTTCAGCGGCATTAAGCATCAATGCCTTGCCGAAAGCGCCGGAAAAGGGCGGGACGCCTGCCACGGCGATAGCACCGACAAAGAACAGCATGGCGAGTGCTGCGCCCTGCACCATAGGGCGGCCCTTGACTATACGAGTGCCCGCTTTGCCGCGCTGGAGGCCAATCATTTCCGCTAGCAGGAATAGACCACCGGTGATCAACGTAGTGTGAATCAGATAATAGAGTAGCGCAGAGACCGCCTGGGGTGAGCGCATGCCGATACCTGCCAGCAGCGTGCCTACCGATACCAGCACAAGGTAAGCCACCAGCAAGCGCAGATCTCGCGCGGCCATCACCCCAATGCCAGCGGCTGCCAGGGTAGCAAGCGATAGCCACCATACCCAGGGTTGTTCCAGCGCCTCCAAGCCACCAGCGCTATCGCCAAAAATAAGTGAGTAGACGCGCAGGATGGCGTAGATACCCACTTTGGTCATGATGGCAAACAGCGCCGCTACCGGTGCAGGAGCAGACGCGTAGGCTTTGGGCAACCAGAAATAGAGCGGCAGTATGGCGGCTTTTAACCCAAACACGACCAGCAGCATCAGTGCCCCTGCGCTGACTAAGCCGTCTCGCTCTGCCGGTAGTTCGGCGACACGAATCGCCATATCGGCCATATTGAGCGTACCCGTGGCGCCATACAGCACACCTACTGCAATCAGAAACAGCGAAGAGCCCGCCAGGTTAAGCACCACATAGTGCACGCTGGCCTGAATGCGCGCTTTGCCGCCGCCGTGCAGTAGCAGGGCGTAAGAAGCCAGCAGCAGAACTTCAAAGAAGACGAACAGGTTAAACAGATCACCGGTTAAAAAGGCACCATTGATGCCCAGTAGTTGCCATTGAAAAAGACCATGGAAGTTACTGCCTTTCTCGTCGTCGCCCGCGCAGGCAAACACCACTGCGCCAACGGCCAGAATGGCAGTCAGAAGCAGCATTAACGCCGAGAGGCGATCCAGCACTAACACGATCCCAAACGGGGCTTGCCAATCGCCCAGGGCGTAGTAAGTAATCTCTCCGCTGGCGGCTTGGCGTAATAAGCCAATCGCTACCAACAGCAGCAGTGCGGTGGCAGCAACGCTCACCGTGCGTTTGTAACGTACTAATCCCTGGCGCTGATAGAGCAGTAGAATGCCCGCCACTAACGGTAAAACAACAGGGAAAACAATCAGATGCTGCATCATTCTCGGTCTTCCTTTTTACCGTCGACGTGGTCGTTCCCCACTTCACTGCGCGCCCGCATCGCCAGAATTACCACAAAGGCGGTCATGGCGAAGCCGATCACAATGGCGGTGAGCACCAGTGCCTGGGGGAGTGGGTCAGCATAGTTAGCTCCTTCAGACACAATAGCGGGGCCATCAGTGGTCAGGCCGCCCATCGAAAACAGGAACAGATTGACGGCGTAAGAGAGCAGAGTGAGACCTACCACCACCGGAAAGGTGCGGCCTCGCAAGGTCAAGTAGAGGCCACAGGCGGTCAATACCCCGGTGGTCATTGCGTAGAGCAGTTCCATTAGCGGGGCTCCTTGGCTGCGGGCGTTGCGGTGTTGGCGTCAGCCTCTTTTTCCGAGGCTTCGGTCACCGGCCGATGGGCGGTGGTGACTTTGCCCAGGTTGGCAAGAATCATCAGCGTAGCGCCCACCACCGCTAAGTAGACACCCAGATCAAATAGCAGCGCGGTGGCCAGTTCAAAGGTACCGATGAGCGGTAGGGTGAAATAGCCGAATGCTGAGGTTAAAAAAGGATGTCCGAACAGCCAGCTACCCAGCCCGGTGAGCGTAGCAATCGCTACCCCGATAACCGCCACAGGTTGGAACGGGAAGTCCAGGCGCTCTTGCGCCCACGCCACGCCCCGGGCCATGTATAGCAGGATCAAGGCTACCGCCGTGATCAGCCCGGCGATAAAGCCACCCCCCGGCTGATTGTGGCCGCGCAGGAAGATAAACGCTGATACCAACAGCGCCAGCGGCAGCAGCGTCATGGAAATTGACGTGAGCACCGCCGGATAACGGTCAGGCGACCACACCCGACCTTCTCCGTCACTGTGAGGCATAAACAGGCGTAAACGATTCAGTAGTTTAAAGATCGCCAGGCCCGCGATGGCCAGTACGGTGATTTCACCCAAGGTATCAAATCCGCGGAAGTCGACCAGAATCACGTTGACCACATTGTAGCCGCCACCGCCCGGCTTGCTGTTCTCCACAAAGAAGCTGGAGATCGACAGCGTCTCCCGGGTCATGACGGCGTAGTTAAGGCTGGCGATCACCAAGCCTAGCGTGCCTGCCAGCAGCATATCGCGAACGTTGCGTAGTGGGCTGGATTCCCGCGGGGTCTTTTGCGGCAGGAAAAACAGCGCCAGCATTAGCAGAATCATGGTCACCACTTCCACTGAAAGCTGTGTCAGCGCCAGATCCGGTGCCGAGAAGCGCGCAAAGGTGAGGGCCACAAAGAGCCCGACGACCGAGAGCATCAGCAGTGAAATTAGCCGGTAGCGATGGGTAGCGGCGGTAGCAATGCCACCAAACATCAACATTCCAGCACCTAAGATGAGAACTCCATCCAGCGCTTGATTGCCAGCAGCACCCGTTAGGTCAGTGATCTGAACCAGGCCAACCCCGCCCATCACTAGGGCGCCCAGCCACAGCCAGCCAACATAGCGCTGCAGCGAGTTGCCTTCCAGTGCAGCAATAAACTGCTCGGCGCGATAACCCATGGAGACAAGCATGCGCTCAAACACCCGCCGGGCATCGACCCCGGCAAACGGCTGGGTAAACCGACGCACATCACCATGGCGCCAATACAGCGCAATACCCACCACGAAGGCGAGCAAGCTCATGATGAGCGGTAGATTCACGCCGTGCCAAATAGCTAGGTGGAAATCTAACGGGCTACCAATCACCGCTTGGCTGGCGAGCGCTAACAAGCCCGTTGCCATAAAGGCCGGGAACAGACCCACTACCACGCACAGGACTACCAAAAATTCTACCGGCAAACGCATAAGGTGCGGGGGCTCGTGAGGCGCCTTCGGCGTGGCCTCGCGGGCCGGTTTGAAGAAAACGGCGTGCACTAAACGTAGTGAATAGGCCACAGAAAGAATGCCACCGAGCGCCGCTAGCGCAGGTAATAACCAGCTTAATCCTCCCAGAACCGGGGTTGCCAGCGCCTCGGTGAAGAACATCTCTTTGGATAAGAAACCATTAAAAAGCGGTACGCCGGCCATCGCTGCCGCTGCCAGGGTGGTCAGTAGCGCTGTTACCGGCATGGCTTTTTTCAGGCCACCCAGCTGTTTAAGCTCCCGTGTGCCGGTTTCGTGATCGATAATGCCGGCACTCATAAACAGCGCGGCTTTAAAGGTGGCGTGATTGAGAATGTGAAAAAGCGCAGCCAAAATCGCCATGGGGCTGCCGATACCCAATAACACGGTAATCAAGCCTAAATGGCTAACAGTGGAGAACGCCAAAATACCTTTCAGATCGGTCTTCATCAGCGCAAACCAGGCGCCATACAGCATGGTGACGATACCGACCAGGGAAACGACCACGCTCCACAGCTCGCTACCCGCAATGGCAGGATGCAGACGCGCCATCAGGAAAATGCCCGCTTTCACCATGGTGGCTGAGTGCAGATACGCCGATACTGGTGTGGGTGCCGCCATGGCATGGGGTAACCAAAAATGGAACGGGAACTGGGCCGATTTGGTAAAGGCCCCCAACAGTACCAAACCCAGCATAAGCGGGTAGCGGGAATCGGCCAGAATCACGTCGCCGCTAGCCAGTACTTCGCCCATATTGAAGCTGCCCGCCATATCCCCCAGCAGCAGTAGTCCTGCCAATAGTGCAAGGCCCCCCGCACCGGTGACCGTAAGCGCCATACGAGCGCCTTTACGGGCGTCGCTGCGGTATGACCAAAAGCCAATCAATAGGAACGAGGAGAGGCTGGTTAATTCCCAGAACAGCCAGAGGAGAATCAGGTTGTCCGACATTGAAATACCCACCATTGATGCCATGAATAGCATCAGGAAGGCGTAGAATCGGCCAAAGGGCTCATCTTTGGCTAAATAGTAGTGCGCATAAAGAATAATCAGCAGGCCAATGCCGAGTATCAGCAGGTTGAACAGCAGCGATAGCCCATCCAGGCGAAACGCCAAGTTCAGTGCCAGTTCAGGCATCCAAGTGGCCGAAAAACGCAGTTGCTCGCCATCTAGCAGAGCTGGCACGTTGAGTAGCGTCATTACTAAGGCGGTCGCTGGCAGCACCGCCGTTGCGAGGGAACAGAAACTTCGCCCACGCTGTGCGGTGAGTGCCGGTACCAGTACGCCTAGCAGAGGCAATAAGGCTATCCAAAGCAGTGTCATGGGGTCATCCAGCGGCTAAATAAAAAAGTCAAAAGGGTACCAACAGGGCGCCTATAAAGGCGTTCTGGTGGCGCAGCATACATCAAGTGAAACAACAGGATATCACTTGTGTAGCAGGCGTGTAATTTTAGTATAAAGTGTGCGGATTAACCGTTGAGAGATTTTTTGTTACATGAGTGAGTCCTTTACTACCTGGCAGGCCCGCTTCGAAAAGCTGCGCTCCAATAAGTTTTTTGAAGCGGTAGTGATCGCCATTATCGTCATCTCTGCCCTGGTGATCGGGGCAAAGACCTACGATGAAACCACTCGGGTCGAGCAGTGGCTGCTCTATCTCGATATCGCGGTAACGATTTTTTTCCTGATTGAAATTTTAATCAGGATGGCCGCAGAGCGCAGCCTTCTCGACTTCTTCAAAAAGGGCTGGAACGTTTTTGATTTCCTGATTGTGACCGCCAGCCTCATTCCCATGGATGACTCGGAAATGGTGTTGTTGGCAAGGTTGCTGCGCATTTTTCGAGTCTTACGCCTGGTCTCGATGATACCTGAACTGCAGATGCTCCTTAGCGCCCTGGTGAAGTCGGTGCCGCGGATGGGCTATGTGGTGCTGCTGATGTTTATCATCTTCTATATATACGCCGCCATTGGCAGTTTCCTGTTTCACAATGTCGACGAGGGGCTATGGGGCAATATTTCCCTGGCGATGCTCACGCTGTTTCAAGTGGCGACGTTTGAGAGCTGGGCCACGGCGGTGCTCTATCCCGCCATGGAGGTTTACCCCTACGCCTGGATCTATTTCTTAACGTTTATCTTTTTGAATGCCTTTATTTTTCTCAATATGATGATTGGTATTGTGTTGGACGTGATGCAGAAAGAGAGCGCGCAAATGGCGCTGGACAACGGCGAAGGCGAAGAAGCCGAGCTGCAGTCGCTGCGCAATGACGTTCGCGGGCTGAAAGCCCAGCTTGACCGCATGGAGTCAGCGCTCACTCAAGCCTACTCGACAGCCCCCACGCACCAGAATGACGCGGACGGTAAGCACACCGATAAGCCCACAACTGACTGATTTTAGGAGAGCCGCCATGATGTTGACTGATCCTGCCAAAAAGTACCGCCCCTTTGTGACCGTTGACCTGCCCGATCGCCAGTGGCCGAACAAGCGTATTGAAACGGCGCCTATCTGGTGCAGCGTTGACTTGCGCGACGGCAACCAGTCACTGATCGACCCCATGGATCAGGAGCGTAAACAGCGCTTTTTCGACATGCTGCTCAAGGTTGGGTTTAAACAAATAGAGGTAGGGTTCCCGTCCGCATCGCAAACGGACTTCGACTTTGTGCGCTCGCTGATTGAGCAGGATAAAATCCCCGAGGATGTGACCATTCAGGTGCTGACCCAGGCGCGTCCGCACTTGATTGAACGCACCTTTGAAGCGCTACAAGGCGCCAAAAACGCTATCGTCCACGTCTATAACGCTACCGATCCCATGTTCCGCCGGGTGGTGTTTAACGTTGATAAGCCTGAGTGTGTGCAAATCGCCGTGGAGGCGACACAGCAAATTCGTGCTCAGATGGATGCCGCACCAGAAACCAACTGGACGTTTCAGTACTCGCCGGAGCTCTTCACTACCACCGAGATGGACTTTGCCGTTGAGATCGTCGAAGCGGTCATGGGGGCTTACGGCAGCAGTGCCGATCGGCCCATGATCGTTAACCTACCTGCTACGGTAGAAGTCGCCACGCCCAACAACTACGCTGACCAGATCGAGTGGTTCTGTCGCCACGTCAAAAACCGCGACCACTTGATTGTCAGCGTTCACCCCCACAACGACCGCGGTACCGGCGTAGCGGCGGCAGAGCTGACGCTAATGGCCGGAGCTGATCGCGTTGAGGGCACGCTGTTTGGAAACGGCGAGCGTACCGGCAACGTCGATATCGTCACCCTGGCGATGAATATGTACACCCAGGGCGTCTATCCAGAGCTCGATTTTTCCAATATCACCCCGATCATGCGTGAAGTGGAGTACTGCAACCAGTTGCCGGTGCACCCACGCCACCCGTACGTGGGCGATCTGGTATTTACCGCTTTCTCCGGCTCCCACCAGGATGCGATCAAAAAAGGCATGGCGGATCGTCGCGCCAACCCTGATGCGCTTTGGGATGTGCCTTACCTGCCTATCGACCCGCTGGACGTGGGCCGTAGCTATGAAGCGGTAATTCGGGTTAACAGCCAGTCGGGAAAAGGCGGTGTGTCCTACCTGCTGGAGCAGGAGCACGGTATTGAGCTACCGCGTCGGCTCTCCATCGAATTTAGCCAAGTGGTGCAGGAAGTGGCCGAGCGGACTGGGCGTGAAATCACCTCACAAATGATTTATCAGGCCTTCGCCGATGAATATTTGGAGCAGTGTGCCCCCTTTGCTTTGGTTAACCACCGCTTGTCGTCTGAACCCGATAGTCCGAAAGTCACGCTGGAAGCGGTTGTGGAGAGTGATGGCAGCCGCCAAACGCTAAAAGGAGAAGGCAACGGCCCGTTAGCGGCCTTTATTAAAGCGCTGGCCGCCGCTGGACACGATGTGGAAATCATCGACTACCACGAGCACTCACGCGGCCAGGGCGCCGATGCCGAAGCCATTGCTTACGTGGAAGTGCGTATCGACGGCAAAGCAGTGTTTGGTGTGGGCACCGATGAGAGCATCACCAGTGCCTCGATGAAAGGTGTGCTTAGTGCTATCAATCGACACCATTCGACCCAACCCGCAGCGGCGAACGTGACGGCGGAGACGTTGGGCTAATAGGCGATTGCCAACATACCAAGGTGGAAAGCGATGCGGCCCTGGCAAATCATAGTGTTAATCGCGTTAGTGCTGGCTGGGTTAGCATCAGCCGTGGCTTCCCACGAGTCCTTTGAGTCTAAGCTAGTGCGGCTGGAAGCTCAGCGGGCACTGCCCACGCTAGAGGCATCGCTTGAGCAGGCGTCACCAGAGCTCAACACGCTTTTTCTCAGCTACGCCGACGATCAGGCGCTGTGGATGAGCGCTTCTTTGGCGATTTTACGCCACGGCGATAGAGCCCGCGATGTACTGGTGGAGTATGGCTTACTGCCCGATTTTCAGCGGGTGTTAGTGCGCTATGGGGCCGACGCCATACTGCCTATCAGCTACTTTCGCAGCCACGATGTAGCGACGCTAAGAGCGCAGCACTGGGTTGGTGAGCGCTACCAGCAGCTTAGCCGCTGGTGGAGCGATGAGGAGGGCGGTGAGGATTCAGCGTTCACACCTTACCGTCGCGGCCAGATGGGTATTGCGCTGCTGGATGCCAATGGCCACGCACTGCTTAACCAGTTTGTGGTCAGTGAGCAAGGCGAGATTGAGTGGTTGCAGGGCGAGCGAGTCGTCGCAGGCGTCGGCGACTTCTTTACCAGCGGGCTACGCGATCTAGAAAGCCAGTGGCGGCGGGGCGACGCCATTGGCGCTGCTGATTTAGGCTGGGCGGGTGTCGATCTACTGGTGATGGCCAGCACCGTTAAGGTGCTGCGGGCGGGCAGGGCCGCTCGAACTGCGCGGGTGGGGAGCGTGGAAGCCCAGGGAACTCGCGTTGGCTTGCGCCAAGGTATGGTTGCCAGCAGCGGTCGTTTTGCGACCTTGCCGCGTATGGCCAAGATTGCTGCGGTAGCGGGCACTGCCTATGTGGTGGTTCGCCACCCAAGCCTCGTCAGCGCACTCGGCGCCAACCTGTCGAATTGGCTCGGTTGGCCGGTCTGGCTAGGCCAGTTTCTTATCTGGCTAATCGTGCTGCTGCCGATGCTGATCATTGCCCGGCTTGTCTATCGCTGGCTACTTACACCGCTACTGTGGCTGCTAGTGCCGTTGATGCGGGTATGTTTTAAAACGGCTAACCATGCGTTAGCCAAGCGTACTCAAAGGCAAGTCGACGAGACTAACTAAGAAGATGGGATGTAACATAAACGGGGCGGCCTTAAGGTCGCCCCGTTTGTTTTCTATTGATCAACCGCAGGCGTTATTCCGGAAGGGCATACACGGCAACCTGATCACCTACCTGATCTTTCAAGATACTGTTGCCACCGGAAACAAAGGCGACGTATTGGCGACCGTTGTACTCATAGACAGCTGGGTTGGAGACGGAGGGGGCTTCAGTCTGATCCGACCACAGCTCCTCGCCGGTTTCCAGAGAGTAGGCGCGTACCTTGGCATCCATGGAAGCGCCGATAAAAACGACGTTACCCGCGGTGACTGCCGGGCCACCGATGGTGGGCGAGCCCCAGCTCTCAGGCATAAAGAAGCCATACTGTTGGGATACGCCCATCGGACGACGCCATTTGATATCACCTGTCGTCATATCGAGGGCAACGAGTTCACCGAAAGGTGGTTCCCAGCAGGGCATGCCCCACCGATTGAGCGCGACCTCTAAACGCATCCCATAGGGCGCGCCTTCCTGGGGGGCAAAACCGCTTTCGTTACCCGAGCCGCTATCCGCTTTGTCATAATCTTCGCGATTATAGAGCTTTATGTACTGCACAATGTGCGAGGTATTGACGATGGCGGTCTGGCTTTCGGGGTCAAAGGCGACACCGCCCCACTGTACGCCGCCCGCACTGATGGGAAAGCCCAGCGTGCCTTCTCCTTGGGTCGTCGGTGGGGTGTACATGCCTTCATAGCTGAGATCGTCCCACAGTGCAGAGCACTCCCCAAAGCTAACCGCATCGGCCAGCGCCCAGACGTTGGGTTTCTCGGACTGATCTAACAGTGGCGCTGGTTTGGTGGGGAAGGGTTGTGTCGGTGCATAGACTTCGCCCTCAACGCTGCCGTCGCCGCTGGGTACCGGGCGCTCCTCAATTGGCCATACATCTTCGCCGGTTTCGCGGTTGACCACGAACAGAAAGCCCATTTTGGTCGCCTGAATCAGCGCCGGGATCTCTTCTCCATCGACGGTAATGTCCATCAGCGTTGGGGCTGCATTGATATCATAATCCCAAATATCGTGATGCACCCACTGCCGCGACCACACCACTTCGCCGGTCTCGATATCCACCGCGGTGGTCGATGTGCCTAGCGGCACTTCTTCGGTGCGGTTACCGCCCCAGTAGTTCGGCGAAGGGGAGGAGACTGGCAAAT
Source organism: Halomonas campaniensis (assembly GCF_002211105.1). Taxonomy (GTDB): domain Bacteria; phylum Pseudomonadota; class Gammaproteobacteria; order Pseudomonadales; family Halomonadaceae; genus Vreelandella; species Vreelandella campaniensis_A. The sequence goes on from NZ_JPUA01000003.1 coordinate 121,311, forward strand.
AGACCAGACCAAGCTCTTCATCGGCGGACATATGTGTCCACACGTTAGCGGTACCGCTCTGCTCGCGCATCTCATCAGAGAGTGCCTGGAACGTCCATTCGAGCTCGCCAGTGCGGGCATTGATTGAGAATACGGTGCCAGGGGGCGCCTCTTCATAGGCCCAGTCCATGCCTGCCCAGCCTAAAATCAGATGGTCGCCCACCACGGTAGGTGGCTGTAGCAGCGACAACGGCCATTTTTCATTGGTGTCATTCCACTGGTTGGCGTCGAGCACGCCGTTATTGGCAAAGTTTGCACACTGTTCGCCGCTATCGGCGTCGACCGCGAACAACTGCGCATCCATGGTGCCCATATAGATGATCTTTTGGCAGGGCTCGCCTGCTTCCGGGGTGTCCGCTTCCCAATAAGCTACACCGCGATTTTTCAGGGCAGGCTGGGTCAGCGCTTCGAGAGAGGACTGCGTATCGAAGCTCCATTTCTCTTCGCCATTTGCGGGGTCTAGGGCCAGAATGCGGTAGAAGGGGGTGCCGATATACAGCGTCTCATTGGCAAACACCGGTGTGGCAGACCAAACGGTTGCAGGTAAATCCCCGGAACCATCAGCAACATCCCCTGTGTGTACTTCCCATACTTTTTCCAATTCACCAACGTTGTCGGTATTGATCTGATCAAGCGGGCTATATTTCTGGGCGTTGAGCTGGCCGTGAAAACTGTCCCAGGTGGGTTCGCCAGGCACCAGTGGAATGGGGGCGGCGCTAGTCGCTTCTTTGGGTGTGGCGTTCTCTTGCTCCCCTGGCGATGCCTGTTCACCGGACGGTTCTTGAGCTGTGGATTGCTCTGTATCTACTGATGGCGCCTGAGCGAGTAGCGGCAATGACGTAAAGCCAATAGCCAGGGCGGTAACCGCGCCTAAACCCGATGTAACAAATTTAAACGGAGTGCTCGGGGAGGGCAATGAAGTTGGCATGGGCAGCTCCTTAAGTGTGGGTGGGGCGTGCGTAGTGTGCAGGGCGAAACAGGTCGAGAATCAGGCCAATAAGACCGACCACCATCGCAACGCAGATCCACCACTGATGGAGCAGCATCGCGGCGAAAAATGTACCGGCAAGGCCTAGCAGAATAAGAACTCTCAGTGTGATGGAAGCACCGCGTGCTTTTACTTGCATTAGCAATAGCGCCATTACCGCAAGAATGAAACAGGCCACAATGGCAACCAGTGCCCCGAGTGTTCCCGTGACTCCGGTCAGTGGTGTGAAATAGGCATACAGTGCAACTGCAAGCCCAGCGAGTGAGGCGATCAGAAGGACGATAGCGCCCGATTTTGATGAGAGGGGTGACGACATAACGTGTTGGCCTCCTGCTGAGTGGAAAGCCTGACATTGAGGCTAACTCAATGTCAGAAATCGTTAGCACTATAACTTTAGCAGAAAACGCTACCTTTATGATCTGGGGGCCGTGACCTGATCAAATGTCGCAGCACATCGCGCTGTTTTTTTCAGTGGAGGTGAGGTACTGCAAAATTGCCTATCTCGAATAAACTAAACTAGTTGAACTAAGTCGTGTTTCCGGCGGGATTTCATATGGAAGCTATCAACATACACGAAGCCAAAACGCGCTTGTCGCAGCTCGTCGCGCGGGCTGCCGAGGGCGAGGGGTTTATTATCGCCAAAGCGGGTAAGCCGATGGCGCGTGTAACGGCGATTGACAGCCCCGCGCCGGGTCAGCAGAAGCGGCTGGGTTTCTTGGCGGGCCAGTTTAAAGTGCCTAATGACTTTGATCGGATGGGGCAGGAGGAAATAGCTGAGATGTTTGGAGACTGATGTGAATCTGCTTCTGGACACGCATATTTTGCTCTGGGCGGCGGCGTCACCGGAGCAACTCTCGGCGGATGCGCTATCGCTGATCAATGACGAGAATAACAGGCTCCACTTTAGCGCCGTCAGCATCTGGGAAGTGGTGATCACGAACAGCCTGCAGCGCCCTGATTTCCAAGTCGACCCGCACTTATTGCGAAAAGGGCTGGTGGATAATGGTTATTTAGAACTCCCTATCACTTCACTGCATACACTTAACGTCGCTCATTTGCCTAGCATTCATAAAGACCCCTTTGATCGGATTTTGGTGGCCCAGGCAGAGGCTGAGAGTTTTTTGCTGCTTACAGCGGATGAGTGGGTGGCTCGGTACGCTGGGCCTATCCGAAAGGTATAGCGAACGTTTGGCTTAAGGCTTCGGCACTGAGCCATTCAAACTTCACAGCGCCGCTGTTTCTTTAAAATGCATCACAACGGCGTTTTACTTCCCCTTCCAGGAACTTCCCTCACCAAGCGTGGCATTAAGAATCCTGGAAGGTGATCACGTAGCTGAGTTACCAACTCACGCGCCTCACCATCGGATACGTCAAAATGCGCAGCGCCCTGAACAGGATCCAGTACATGCAGGTAGTAGGGTAGAATACCCGCTTCAAATAGCCGTTCCGATAGTGTGGCTAACGTAGCCACGTCGTCGTTTATGCCGCGCAGCAGTACGCTTTGATTGAGTAGTGTGGCACCCGCCTGTTTGAGGCGCGTGCAGGCGTCGATCATCGCTTGGTCGATTTCATTGGCGTGGTTAATATGCAGTACCACGACTTTTTGCAAGCGCGTCGACCCCAGCCAGCCCAGTAGGGCGTCGTCTACCCTGTCAGGAATGACCACCGGTAGACGGGTATGGATGCGTAGCCGTTTTAGGTGCGGAATGCTCTCTAGCTGCTCTACCAGCCATGCCAACTGACGGTCACTGGCGGCCAGTGGGTCGCCGCCAGAGAGGATGGCTTCGTGAATAGTGGTGTCGCTTCGCAAGTAGTCGAGTGCTTCCTGCCACTGTGCCCTGGAGGGCGAGTTGTCGCTATAGGGGAAATGGCGGCGAAAGCAGTAGCGGCAGTTGATGGCACAGTTAGGGCTGGCGATCAGTAGTACCCGGCCCGCATATTTATGAATTAGCCCTTTAGCGGGGCGGTGCTGGGCTTCTTCAAGTGGATCAACGACGTAGCCAGCAGGCGTGAGTGCTTCCTCGCCGAGCGGTATTACTTGGCGCAGCAATGGGTCGTTTATGTCGGCATAGGCTATTCTGTTGAGATACGCTTCAGGTACGCATACCTCAAACAGTTCGTGGCCTAACTTGGCGCCGGGCAACCATTCGCGGCTGAGCCCCAGCCGTTGGCATAGTGCCTGAGGGTCGCGAATGGCATGGGAAAGCTGCTGCTGCCAAGTGGAAACTGCCAGTGAGTCGCGATGGCTTTGTGTTTCAGACCCGGCAATAATGATGTTCTCCTGCAAAAAAGCCCTCCTTCGGGTTATCATGCGCGCACTTATTTAACGACGCCATTTACAACGCTGCTGGTATATAGCGGCTGGCATATAAACCTGCTGACGGCAGCAACGTATGGCTTCGCGCATCACCTGTTGAAACAAATAACTGAAATGGATGATTGAGAGACATTATGGCGAACTATTCTACCAACGAATTCAAGGCTGGTCTGAAAGTAATGCTCGATGGCGATCCTTGTTCGATCGTTGAGAACGAGCTGGTCAAGCCCGGTAAGGGACAGGCGTTTAACCGCGTTAAGCTACGCAACCTGATGACGGGCCGCGTAGGTGAGAAGACTTTCAAATCCGGTGACTCGCTGGAAGGTGCCGATGTCATGGATTTGGAGATGGAGTATCTCTACAACGATGGAGATATGTGGCACTTCATGAAGACTGACGGCTCGTTTGAGCAGTATGCGGTAGAGAAAAAAGCGCTAGGCGATAGCATCAAGTGGCTGAAAGAGCAGGTGCCCTATATCATTACGCTTTGGAATGATAAGGCCATTTCCGTGACGCCACCGAACTTTATCGAGCTGGAAGTCGTGGAAACAGATCCCGGTTTGAAAGGCGATACGGCACAGGGTGGTTCCAAGCCTGCGACGCTGTCTTCTGGTGCTGTGGTGCGAGTGCCGCTCTTTATTAATCAGGGTGAAGTGTTGAAAATCGATACCCGCAGTGGGGATTACGTCTCCCGCGCTTGATCGCTTTTCAGAGCGCTTGCATGTCTTAATGGCCACGCTTTGTGCGTGGCCATTATTATTTAAGGTGGTTTTTCCAAGGAGTCGTCATGGCCATTGATTGGCAACCCTCAGCGTCTTTAGAAACGCTGCACGAACGGGCGCGGTTAATGGCCAAAGTGCGGGCTTTTTTTGCCCAGCGTGACGTGCTGGAAGTGGAAACCCCGGTATTGGGGCAGGGGGGCAGCACGGATGTGCACTTGGTATCACTGCACACCTTGGCGCGGACAGACAAGGGGCAGCGCCGTCTATGGCTGCAAACCTCCCCTGAGTTCCATATGAAGCGCCTGCTTGCGGCGGGCAGTGGGCCGATCTTTCAGCTCGCGAGAAGCTTTCGTGACGGTGAAATCGGCGCCCGCCACAATATCGAGTTCACTATGCTGGAGTGGTATCGGCCGCAGTTTTCGCTGGATCAGTTGATTGATGAGACCGCGACGCTCATTATGTCGCTACTGCCCAGCTTCCCCGGCCCGCTTGTGCATTACCGCTACCGGGAGCTGTTTCATACCCACTTAGAAGTTGATCCCTTTACCACGTCACTGGATAAGCTCCGCTCGTTAGCCGCTGAGCGTGGGCAAATGTCCGTCAAAGCGCTGGCCAGTGAGGGGCGCGAAACGTGCCTAGACCTGTTGATGAGTATGGTGATTGAGCCTCAACTGGGAAAGGCTGAGCTAAGCGTAGTGGTTGATTACCCGGCCAACCAGGCGGCCTTGGCTCGCCGCCATCAGGATGTTGACGGTGAGTGGGTAGCTTCCCGCTTTGAGCTGTACCTAAACGGTATTGAGTTGGCTAACGGCTATGATGAGCTGACCGATGCTGCTGAGCAGCGTGAGCGGTTTGCTGCAGACAATGCTGAGCGCCGCCGCTTGGGGTTGCCGGAAGTGGATGTCGATGAGCGTCTGCTTGCCGCGCTAGAGCATGGGATACCTGACGGTGCCGGCGTCGCGCTGGGAATTGATCGACTTATTCAATTGTCACTAGGCAAAGCACGCCTGGAAGACGTGCTAACGTTCTCAACGCCTAATTGCTAGTGATCACCTAGCGATTCGCCCATGCTAACCATCGTTGCAAGAGGGCGCTCTTCGAAGTTGACGGTTTTAGCGAAGCACATGACCACCGTGGAGCCAAGCTTGAAACGTCCCATCTCGGCACCTTTGTCCAGTGTGATCGGTTGGCCAAACTGCATGCGCTGGGGATGACCCGAAAGCGGCGTTACTTGTCCCGACCAGACGGTCTCGATAGCAGCCACAATCATGGCACCGACCAATACCATCGCCATGGGGCCTTGCTCGGTATCAAAGATACATACCAGGCGCTCATTCCGGGCAAACAGCCCCGGTACATAGTTGGCGGTGGCTTGGTTGACCGAGAATAGCCGACCTGGGACGTAGATCATTTCGCGCAGGGTGCCGGTCACTGGCATATGCACCCGATGGTAGTCCCGTGGCGACAGGTAAACCGTGGCAAAGCTGCCGCCCAAAAACTCTTCTGCCAGCGCTGTATCGCCGCCCAGCAGGGTTTGCGCTGAGTAGGTGTGACCTTTCGCTTGCACCAGTTGACCTGCCTGCAAACGCCCATATTGGGAGAGCGTGCCATCGGCGGGGCTGAGGATGCCTTCGCCCAGTGGGCGGGCATCGGCTTTTAGCGCGCGGGTGAAGAAGTCGTTAAAGGTGGCGTAGGCGGTGGGGTCGGGCTCCAGCGCTTGGCTCATATCGACATTAAAGCGTTTGATAAACGCTTTGATCAGGGTGTCTTTCACCCAGCGGTTATCGCACTGGGCGAACTTGCCGGTCAGGCGCGAGATCGCATGGTGAGGCAATGGATACTGAAATAGCGAAAAGGCTTTTTGGGAAAGAGTCACAATAATATCTTCGTAGCAGTGGCTAAAAGCCTGAATTAGCTGGCATCACAGCCCTGGCTAACTCAGCAATACGTAACGCAGACACGCTGTAAACCCATCCCTGGGCGCTCGGCTTTTTCATCCCTGAAAAAGACGGTCTGCTTATACGTATTCCTGACGCCAGGGCGCAAACTGTCGAGCGTCACTTCTCAATGGGTGTGTCGTCACGGTTGCCCCATTCACCCCAGGAGCCTGCGTAGCCGCGCATATTAAAGCCTAGCGCCTTGCCCACCAGCCAGGTAAAGCTGCTGCGGTGGTGGCTCTGGCAGTGGGTGGCAATTTCCATTTCCGGGGTCAGGCCTAGGACGCCCAGCTCGGTGATCAGCTCGGCGTAATCGCGTATGCGCAGTGCACGATGGCGATCCATGGCGTTAAGCCAGTCCATGTTTACTGCGCCGGGAATATGGCCCAGGTGCTTGTTGTTACCGCGCACCCCATCATACTCATCCTTGGAGCGTGCATCCCATACCGCAAACTGCTTATCGTCGAGCTTCTCTTTTATCTCGTCGCAGGTGATCAGGGCATTGGGGTTGAGAATCTCCGCATGGTATTCGCTGGGTGATGGAGCGGTCGGTTCGCTGCTCTCTTCAAGGCCCGCGTCGCGCCATGCATGGATGCCACCGTTCAAGTAGGAGTAGCGCGTATGGCCAATCAGATCCAGCGTCCATAGCAGGCGCGCCGCCCAGCCGCCGCCCTCGTCGTCGTAAGCCACGACATGGGTGTCGCGGGTCAGGCCAAGGGCACTGAATAGCTGCGATAGCGCTTCTACGCTGGGAACGTCGCTGGGCACTGGCCCTTCGCCACGCATCAAGTAGCGAAAGTCTAGAAAAATAGCCCCAGGTACATGGCCCTGGCGATAGCTGTCACCGTTGACCGGCACATCGATAATCAGTAGCTCAGGATTATCCAGGTGCTCTTGCAGTTGTTCGGGTTCAACGATTAGCGGCAGCAGGTTAGCTTCCGACGATTGGCGCTCAATACTCATGAGTAACTCCTGTAGGCGTTAGCTGTCTAGGCTATCGAGAATGCGCCGATAGCTGGCAAAGCGTGCTGGATGAATCTTGCCTGCCTCGACCGCCGCGAGTAAAGCGCAGCCGGGCTCATTACGATGCCTGCAGTCACGGAAGCGGCAGTAACCAATATAGTCGTGAAACTCAATAAAGCCGTCGGTGACTTCCTGCTCGTTGAGGTGCACCAGGCCAAACTCGCGAATACCCGGTGAGTCGATGAGATCGCCGTCGGCCACCTCAGCGCGGCTCATGGTATAGAGGCGTGCCGTGGTGGTGGTGTGAGTACCTTTGCGGGAGTCCTCCGAGAGTGCACCAATGCGTAGGGTTTCATCGGGTAGCAGTAGATCAATCAGCGATGATTTGCCGACGCCGCTTTGGCCAACGAATACCGAGGTGCGCCCTTCGAGCTGGCTGCGCAGTTCATCTAGGCCAGTTTCTGTGGCGGTGGTGGTGCGGACGACGGGGTAGCCCAAATCGCGATAGCGCTCGAGTAGTTTACCCAGTTCACCACCATCTTCTGGCAGTAGGTCGGTTTTATTCAACACGAGTACTGGGGCAATACCGGTCGCTTCGGCAGCCACCAGGTAACGGTCAATAAGGTTGGCGTGGGGTGCGGGTTCCACCGCAAACACAATCAGTAGTTGATCAATGTTGGCGGCGACCGGTTTGAGCTGGCCGCGGGCGTCGGGGCGTTTAAGTACGCTGTCGCGCTCTTCACGTGCCACCACCACGCCGGAACCTTCCTGACCTGCGCGCCATATCACTCTGTCGCCGGTGACCAGGCCGTCCAGATTGGCGCGCAAGTGGCAGCGTACCGGTTCATTATCGCTGTTGCGCACCTCAAGGGTACGCCCGAAGTGAGCAACGACACGGCCCGGCTGTTCGGCACCGTATTCACCGGCGGCGAGCTTTTCAGCGTCCTGCACATCGCGCTTTTCAGCGCGCTGGGCACGTTCCGCCTGGACTTTCTCGACGCGCCACTGCTGCTGGCGACTTAATTTACGTTTGCTCATGACCACCTGATGATCGCTACAATAGCGGTCATTGTACCTATCAACGATGTGATTGTACTTAGCAAAGATGCCATCAAGTAGCCGAGCTCTCATTTGTAGCCGCTTGGCGGCCCTATGTGCAGTCTTATTTAAGTATTATTTTGTTTTTCACTATTCAGGTTGCCTTCAATTCTGCTACTCATTGCAGTGCTTTCATCAGCACCTAAAGGTTCAGCATTACAAGGCGTCGCAACCGTTTTCAAGGTGAGACTCGCTAAGGTTGTGCGCTTGCTCTGTTGGGTGAAATGGCTCAAGAGCACTCATCAATTAGTATAAGGTTTTTGTAGCTGCTCGCAGCGCGTTTCTGGTGAGCTTCAAACCATATGCTCTATGCCGTATGCATCTTAAATCACTGTGGCTATCGTAAGATAATGTTTTATATAACATAAGATTTATTCTTAGACATTTTTTAAGCTAAGCCAAGCTGAATTTTAGGGTTGTATAAGCAGAGGACTCACTAGTCTTTACATGCCTCTTTAGAAAATCTTCACCTAGAGCTATTTGACATACCAATCTGAGGGCTGCTATTAATATTTTGTGATATATCACAGCATGCATCGCAAACATGGAGCAGCTTATGAAAACTATAAAAAGATCTATCGTAGCAGCGCTTGGCATTGCTTTACTCACGCCTTTAACCAACAGTTACGCGCAAGATATAACAACGCTTAACTTTCAAACGCATCATAGTTCCTCATCTCTACAAGGAGAGGCGCTTAATCGATTTGCCGATTTGGCAAACGAAATGTCAGGCGGTAGTTTAGATATAAAAATGCATACAGACTCAGCAGTGGTGAAAGCATCGGAGGCATTTGAGTCAGCAAGCATGGGGATTATTGATGGTGATGCAACGGGGGCGGGATATATAACTGGTAAAAACCCTGCCTTTCAATTTTATGGCGATATCATGGGAGGATACAATACGCCTTACGAGTTAATTGGTTGGTACAAAGACGGGGGCGGTTTAGAGCTAGCTAACGAACTTTACCATCAATTTGATATGCACTTGATAGGGGTGTTTATTGCTACCCCTGAAGCACTCAGTTCAACTTCAGCGTTAGCTGGCATAGAGGATCTTGATGGGTGGAAGTTTCGATCTCCTCCTGGTATGGAGTCGGAAATTTTTGCCAGCTTAGGTGCTGGCCCGGTTGTTATGCCCTTCGGTGAAGTTTTTACGGCAATGTCCACCGGAACCGTTTCCGGCGCGGATGCATCCACCTTGGCAGTGAATAAAGGTTTAGGTCTCTACGATATAGCAGAGCATGCTACTTATCCGGGGTTTCATTCAATGCCCATTGAGCACGTGGCGATAAATCTTAATAAGTGGAATAACCTTAGCGAAGCCGAACAACAATTACTCCGTTCTGCTGTGGATACTATTGCTTTGGAGATAATTCAAGACTCTACGATGCTTGATCGGCAAGCAGCAGCAGAGCTTAGGCAAGAAGGAGTGACTCTACACGACTGGAGCGAGGAAGACCGCCAAGCCTTTAGGGAAGCAGCTCAACAAGTGTGGGAAGATTGGTCGACACGTAGTCCTGAAGCCAAGGCTGCGTACGACTCTCACATTGCCTATATGAACAAATTAGGCATCCTTGAATAGATAAAAATATCAATAATCCGAGGTCGCCTGGCCTCGGCTTGCTCAAGGAGAACCCTCTATGTCACCGCTCATGCATAAGTCATCAATTGCCAAAACAGTAACTGCGCTTTTTTCTTTATTACTACTGGTTATTGTAGCCGTTACTTTTTACGAAGTGTTGGCCAGGTATATATTTAAATCCCCCACACTATGGGCCAATGAGTTGGCGCTTTGGTTATCTGCGATTCTTTATGCGGCGGCAGGTGTCTATGCAATGCAGCTCGACCAGCACCTTCGGATTACCGTTCTGTACGATGCTTCGCCATCTTGGTTGAAGCGAGTATTCGACTGTATTCAGCTGGTTTGCGTGCTTACTTACTGCTTAGCGATATCCTGGTTTGGTTGGCCGAGCTCATGGAAAGCATTGGCAACGTGGGAGCGCTTCGGAACCGCTTGGAATCCTCCCATTCCTGCGACAGTCAAGCCTGCCATAGTGTGCGCAGCACTGATAATAGCGATCTACGCGATTATCAATTTCGTCAACAATATGCGGGGGATCGACACTCGCTCACCGGCTGAGGAGAAGGGACGTGTCGATTGAATTAATTACCCTAGTACTTGTTCTGGGTGTCTTATTTCTGATGGCCATAGGTGTGCCGCTAGCCTTTGCTGCGGGTTCTCTTGCGATCACAATAGCTTACTTTAATTATGGTACCCCTGTTATCGCTATTGCCCACAAAACGATATATGGGCTGGCTACTGAGTATGCGTTACTCTCTATTCCGTTGTTCATATTTATGGCAACGCTTTTAGAAAGATCGCGAATCGCCCACGACCTTTACGATAGTCTCAATAAGTTATTTGGACACAGAAAAGGTGGCGTAATGACCGTTACGCTGGTGATATCCATCTTTATGGCGTCTATAAGTGGTATTATTGGTGGCGAAATTGTTTTACTAGGCCTAGTGGCGCTACCTCAAATGCTGAGGCTTAATTACGATAAAAAACTGGCAATTGGCGTTATTTGTGCTGGTGGTTCACTGGGCACAATGATTCCTCCGTCAATTGTGCTAATTGTTTATGGACTCACTGCCGAAGTCTCAGTGCATAAATTGTTTATCGCTTCATTTGTACCAGGGTTTGTGTTAGCGCTTGCCTATTATGCTTATATCTATATTCGCTGTACGTTAAATCCAAATCTAGCTCCAGTGCCTGATAAAGTAGAAGTCGAAGCTATTGGTTGGAAGGATATCATTCATGGCTTCCTTCCATTTCTGTTGCTGATTTTAATCGTGTTTGGCTGCATCTATGGAGGAGTAACATCGATTACAGAAGCGGCTGGTGTAGCTGTGGGCGCCACCCTCATGGTGATATATGCACGTAAAGAACTTTGCAAAGAACTAGTGTGGCAAGCGCTTAAAAGAACGCTCCTATCGTGCGGTATCATTTTATGGGTAACTTTTGGCGCAGCAGTATTGATTGGAATATACAATCTCTCAGGAGGTCAGCAGTATGTTACTAGCTTTATTGCAGGGCTAGGTATTTCTCCTTTTGCAACAATTCTGGTTATGATGCTGGTGTTTTTCGTGCTTGGCCTGTTTATGGATTGGATTGGAATACTGCTTCTTACCATTCCTATTTTTGTACCCATTGTAACTCATCTAGGTTATGACCCAGTATGGTTTGGTGTGCTATTTTCACTAACGATGCAAGTTGCATTTTTGTCACCTCCATTTGGCCCAGCTGCCTTTTATTTGAAAAGTGTTGCCCCGCCTGAGATTAGTCTTCAGACAATATACGCTTCGCTTTGGCCATTTATGCTTATACAGATAGCAATATTGATATTTATGCTGGCTTTTCCTGGTGTAGCACTTTGGTTACCTGCCGTACTTAGCTAAAAAGGATTAAAGATGAAAATTACAGCGATAAAAACATATCGATTAAAAGAGTTTTCCAATGTGCTTTGGGTACACGTTGAGACGGATGCGGGTATCGTCGGCTTAGGTGAAACATTTTATGGCGCTGGTGCTGTAGAAGCCCATATACACGAAACACTTTCCGAGCGGTTGTTGGGCAAAGATCCTCTTCATATTGAGGCTCTGCACAAAGAGATGGTGTCACTACCCATGGCGCAGTCTTCAACCGGCGCTGAATACCGTGCAGCCTCTGCTATTGACATAGCTCTCTGGGATATCTTTGGTAAAGTATGTAACCAGCCAGTCCACCAAATGTTAGGCGGGCTGTGTTGGGAGAAGATTCGCATATATAACACTTGTGCTGGTTACCGTTACGTCCGGACTAACAATATTAAGCCAGTTTCAAATTGGAATTTAGGTGCTGCGGAGGGGCCTTATGAGGATCTGGACGGCTTTATGAACCGCCCAGCCCAGTTAGCTGAAAATCTCCTGGAGTCGGGTATTACGGCAATGAAAATCTGGCCATTTGACCCCGCTGCTGTTGAGACGCGTGGCCAGTACATCACCACACCGCAAATGAAAAAAGCGATAAAACCCTTCGAAGAAATACGTAAGGCCGTTGGCGATGAAATTGACATCATGGTTGAGTTTCATTCTCAGTGGAATTTGCCGACTGCAAAAAATATAGCTAAGGAATTGGAGCAATTTAATCCCACTTGGTATGAAGACCCCATTCGCATGAACTCACCGCAAGCACTGGCTGAGTTTGCTGCTTCTACCTCTGTATGGACATGTGCCAGTGAAACGCTTGGCTCTCGCTGGCCCTATAAAGACATGCTGGATCGTGACGCAACCCATGTGGTTATGGTCGATCTCTGCTGGACAGGAGGGTTAACAGAAGGGCGCAAAATAGCCTCCCTTGCCGAAACCTGGCATCGCCCTTTTGCTCCTCATGACTGTATTGGCCCGGTCGGGTTTGTGGCCGCCATTCACATGTCATTTAGCCAGCCAAACACACTCATTCAGGAGAGTGTAAGAGCTTTTTATCGAGGCTGGTATACCGAGCTGGTAACGGTTGTACCCAAAATAGAGAATGGCTTTGTCTACCCTATGGAGGGGCCAGGGCTTGGCGTTGAGCTTTTGCCCACTTTCTTTAAACGCTCCGATTTGAGCGTGAGAAACACGTCACTTTAAAGGAGCCACCCATGGCAACGAATCTTTTTGACTTAACAGGTAAAACCGCTCTCATTACCGGTTCTTCACGGGGGCTAGGCCGCGCCTTTGCCGAGGGGCTTGCAAGTGCTGGGGCTTCCGTCATTCTTAACGGCATGAACCGGGAGCGGCTGGATGCTGCTGAACAAGAGATGACTCAGAGTGGCTATCATGTCGAAATCGCAGCGTTTGATGTCACCGATGAAAGCGAGGTTAAATCAGCCTTCGCTAAATTCGATAAAGCGGGTATCAATATTGATATTTTGATTAATAATGCCGGAGTACAGTTTAGAAAGCCGATGGTTGAGCTTGAAACATCCGATTGGCATCGTGTCATTGATACTAATTTAACCTCAGCATTTGTTGTCGGCAGAGAAGCGGCAAAGAGAATGATTGAGCGTGGTTACGGAAAGATCATTAATATTGGATCTCTAACCAGTGAGCTCGCCCGTGCAACGGTTGCTCCCTACACGGTAGCCAAGGGCGGGATTAAAATGTTGACCAAGGCGATGGCAGCTGAGTGGGGAGAGCATGGCATCCAGGCTAACGCCATTGGGCCAGGTTATATGTTAACTGATATGAATGAAGCCTTAACCTCAAACCCAGATTTTGATGCATGGGTAAAAAGCCGAACACCTGCCCGTCGTTGGGGAAAGCCTGAAGAACTTGCAGGTACAGCCATTTACCTTAGCTCTGCTGCTTCAGACTATGTTAATGGGCAAATCATTTATGCTGACGGTGGCATGATATCAGTGCTATAGGGGGAGTTATGCAAACAGTAGTCATACACGCCCCCGGCGACTTACGCGTCGAAGCGCATCCAGAAGCACATCCGCCCGGCCCAGGTGAAGTAACGGTCGCCATTAGTAAGGGGGGGATTTGCGGTTCTGATCTACATTACTTCCATAACGGCGGTTTTGGTGCGGTAAGGTTGCAAGAACCTATGGTTCTAGGGCATGAAGTAGCTGGTATTGTCGCGGAGCTTGGCATAGGCGTTTCACATTTGAAAGTGGGCGATAAGGTGGCTGTGAATCCTTCGATGCCTTGTGCCGCATGTCAATATTGTCTGAGTGGCCAGCGCAATCAATGCGAGGATATGCGGTTTTTTGGAAGTGCCATGCGGTTTCCTCATCAACAGGGGCTGTTTCGCCAAAATATTACGCTTCCCGCCCAACAACTCTACCCGCTACAACCCGAGACTGACCTGACGTATGCTGCCTGTGCAGAGCCTTTAGCCGTCTGTCTCCATGCAGTACGCCAAGCTGGCTCTTTGGTCGGGGGTAACGTATTAGTGTCGGGGTGCGGGCCCATTGGCTGCTTAACGGTGCTATCCGCTGCTCGCGCTGGGGCTCAATATATTACCGCGACAGATCTTTCTGATGCGCCTTTAGCGATTGCGGCTCAACTAGGCGCGCATCGTAGTGTCAATCTCAATAGCCAACCAGATGCGTTGGCTTCCCTTGCTCACGGGAAGGGTAGCCAAGATGTTATCTTTGAATGCTCGGGTAGCCCCAAAGCACTTGCGTCGGCATTAGAGATTATTAAGCCCGGTGGCACTATTATTTTGGTCGGTTTAGGTGGTGAGATCCCATTTCCCTTAAATTTAGCGGTTGCTAAGGAAGTGAAGATGATGGGGAGCTTCCGCTTTGACGAGGAATTTTCCCAGGCTGCTGATCTAATTGATAGAAAGGTGGTTGATTTAAAACCTTTTGTATCTTCAGTTATACCCTTTAGAGAGGCAAGGTCTGCTTTTGAGCTAGCGTCTATGCGTGAGAAATCGATGAAAGTTCAGCTTGACTTTGACGTGAGATGAGCTTTTTCATGATGGCCTGTTGTGTTTTTTTGACAGAGGTTGACTGAATTCCAAGTTTAGGTTTTCTATGAAAAATGCGGTGAGTGTTCTCATTTTTTATCAGGCCTAATATTTTATTTGGCGAGTTTGTGCATGGTAAAATAGTCAGTTTTTTTCCGATAATAATGGCTAAATAAATATGAGTAATAAAACTAGCAGTACGGGTCAGAACCTGCTTGATCTCGCCTATGATAAGCTTGAAGAACTCATCGTTACCTGCGAGCTAAAGCCAGGCAGCCACCTTAGGATTCAAGACTTACAAACGATGACTGGCTTTAATCGGATGCCGGTTTATCAAGCGACAACTCGTTTGGCTGCTGATACGCTCATGATTATTCATCCGCGACAAGGTATCCAGATTTCACCAATAGACTTGTCTCGTGCTTCATTGCTGCTTGACTTACGTCGGGATCTTGAAAGGTTTGTTATATCACTGGCTAGCCAAAGAGCAAGCGACGCGGAAAGAGGTCAGTTTCGCCACATAGCTAATTTGTTAAAAACAAGTGAGTCCTTAACCATCTCTGAGTTCAATGCTTATGATAGAAAAATAGACCAGATGGTGCTTTCCGCGTGTGGTGAGCCTTTTTTACAGTATACGCTTAGACCTCTGCATACTATTTTTCGAAGAATTGGCTGGGTTTACCATTCTTATGCTGCTGGTGGAGAAAGCCTTGATAGTACCGTGGAAGGTCATATAGCCGTCCTGGATGCCATACTTTCAGGTAAGCCAGAACACGCCGCACTGGCATCTGATAAGCTTATCGACTTTGTAAAAGATATGTTGCCTGTGTTGAATGATGAATTACCTCCTAGCGTCTTTGATGTCAGAATGGAATTTAATCAACCTTAATTTAATAATAATACTGGAGTTTCCATGAATATAGTATTTCACGGCAAAAATGCACAAACTTTTTTTAGCGATTTTGCACCTCTTCTTGAGGGGGATCACGCTATAAAGTTGTTGCCGGACGCTCTCGAATCCGCCGAAGATATTTCTTGTTATACTAGTGCCGATATTGTTGTCGGTGTCAAATATGATTCATCGCTACCTGCTTTAACCAAAACAAAGTTGTTTCATGTTCCTGGCGCTGGCTATGACGGTTTAGATTTCTCTCTGCTTCCAAACACAACAATAGTCTGTAATTGTTTTGGCCATGAGCAAGCGATCATTGAGTATGTCATGTCGGCCCTTCTGCTTAGGCATGTTCCAATAACCGATGCCGATGAAAGGTTAAGAAAGGGTGACTGGAAGTATTGGGCCGGTGGTGCGTCAGGCCTACGCACTGAGCTATCTTCTGAGTCCATAGGTATCATCGGTTATGGGCATATTGGAAAAGAATTGGCAAATAGGGCCCATGCTTTTGGAATGGATGTGTCGATAGCCAATAGAAGCAGGGTTGAAGCGTCTAGTCACATAAAACAATCTTATGCTCTTGATGATCTCTCCTCTATGCTGAAGGATGTCGATATTGTTGTTAATACGCTCCCGCTGTCTGAAAATACTGAAGGTTTTATTGGTCAAAAAGAGTTTAAAGATATGAAAAAAAGTGCTGTTTTTGTCAATGTCGGTCGTGGCCGCGTGGTTGATGAAAAGGCACTATTTGATGCCCTGAATGAGTCGAGAATTGCTAGCGCGATCATAGATACTTGGTATGTTTATCCAGCAGAATCAGATTCTAATCCTTTACCCGCGTCTCTTCCTTTCCATGAATTAGACAACGTGATTATGACCCCACACATGTCTGGGTGGACACACGGTACGGTAAAGCGCCGCCAGTTAACGATGGCGCGCAATATTAATAAACTGGCCAAGGGTGAGGGTGATCTTGTAAATATTGTTTCTACCTGAATGCCAATAAAATCAGAAATCCGGTTTTGAACCTTGATCGATAATTAGAACGACATAGTTTGCTGACGATATCGCTTCAGCGGCAGATGTGGGACTGTTTCCTCCCATGTTAAAGTGCGAGAATTTATAGGGCCTGTGGACGTTTCGTCGTGATTCACGCTGTAACGTGCACAGGCCCTTGTTTAACTGTAAGCGTAAATTTAAGGCACAATGGCATGATTTGAATAGCCATTTAAGCAAAAGGATACCGGTAATGAGCAACGAAACGACGGGTGCCGCAGAAGGAAAAACAGCGCCGCGGGATGATCTGCTGGTGTGGATCGATCTCGAGATGACCGGCCTCGATCCTAATAAAGAGCGCATCATTGAAGTGGCCACACTCATTACTGATGCGGACTTGAACGTCATGGCTGAGGGGCCAGTCATTGCAGTGAAGCAGCCCGATAGCTTGCTGGCGCAGATGGATGACTGGAATCAGAAAACCCACGGCGAATCAGGTTTGGTAGCACGGGTAAAAGCCAGCAGGGTGGAAACGGCAGAAGCTGAGCAGCAAACCCTGGCATTTTTGCAGCAGTACGCGGTGGCGGGGTCGTCGCCCATGTGTGGCAATAGTATCCACCAGGATCGACGCTTTCTGGAGCGTGAGATGCCCGCGCTGCTCAACTTTTTCCACTACCGCAATCTTGATGTGTCGACCATAAAAGAAGTGGCCAAACGCTGGAATCCCGGTGCGCTGGCAGGCTTTAGTAAACAGAATGTGCACTTGGCAATGGACGATATTAAAGAGTCGATTGCTGAACTGGCCCACTACCGCAATACGTTTTTACGTGTTGACCAAAGCCGCGACGAAGAAGAGTGACTGAGGAGGGTAGTTAAGAGGAGTGGATGTCGGTAGCAATTCGCTTACCGCGCTTAAGGCGCTGCTCCTCAAGCGCCCAGTCGACGTGTTCGCGTACTAGCTCACTGGGATAGGCTCTACGCGCCCATAGCGCTGATTCTACCGCAACGCTCCAGGGCGCATTGCCAAGGCCGATAGCGATATTGCGCAGCCAGCGTTCATAACCAATGCGCCGAATGGGGCTGCCAGCGGTTTTATCCAGAAACTCCTCTTCGCCCCAGGCAAACAGGCTGATAAGCGATGCACGATCGAGATCATGGCGCGGTGCAAAGTCGTTTTCCTGGGTCGTGCGGGTAAAGCGAGTGAAGGGGCACACCAGCTGGCAGTCATCGCAGCCGTAAATACGGTTGCCCATGGCGCGACGATACTCGACCGGGATCGCCCCGTGTAACTCAATGGTGAGATAGGAGATGCACTTGCGCGAGTCGACCACTTTGTCGTCAACGATAGCCCCGGTGGGGCAGGCGGTTTGGCAGGCGCTGCAGCTACCGCAGTGTTCATGCTCAAAGGGTGCGTCAATGGGGAGTGGTAGGTCGGTATACAGCTCGCCAAGAAAAAACAGCGAGCCCGCCTTGGGGTTGAGCAGCATGGCATTTTTGCCGAACCAGCCAAGCCCGGCTTTTTGCGCCAGGGCGCGCTCCATCACTGGCGCTGAATCGACAAAGGCGCGGTAGCCGAACTCACCGACTTCCTGCTCAATTTTTTTTGCTAATAGGGCTAACCGTTTACGAATAAGCTTGTGATAATCACGCCCTAAAGCGTAGCGGGAAACATAAGCGCGGCTGGGCTGGCCGAGTACTTTGGTGCTCTCCACTTCGGCGGGCAGGTAATCCATGCGCACGCTGATAATGCGCTGAGTGCCGGGTTCCAGCTCTGCGGGGCGGGTGCGCTTGGTGCCATGTTTGGCCATAAAGCCCATTTCACCGTGGTAGCCCTCTTCCAGCCACGCGTCCAGGTGAGCTTCATGGGCCGACAGCTCGGTATCGGTGATACCCACCTGCTGAAAGCCCAGCTCTCGCCCCCAGATTTTAATCAGGTCGGCAAGGCGAGCAAGTTTCTGGTCAGTCATTGCACCATCAGAACGTGCAAAGGCAGTGGAATTCGACATAGTCAATCAACAGCAAGGCATTAAGCGCGCTATGCTAACGCATTGGCAGCCATCAAAACATGTGAAAGGAGCGATCGTGACAGTCCCGAATACTTCCATGCTACGCCCCCTCTATAAAGCAGCCCAGGTTCAGGAACTCGATCGGCGCACGATTGCCGGGGGTATCGATGGCTTTGCATTGATGCAGCGCGCCGCCTCAAGTGCTTGGCACAGCTTCCGCTCCCGTTGGCCTCAGGCACGCAGTATTACTGTGTTGTGTGGAGGCGGGAACAATGGTGGCGATGGTCACGTGCTGGCCGCGCTGGCCATGCAGTCTGGCCTGAAAGTGCAGCGGATAACGCTTAAGAGCGTTGACGAGCTGAGCGGTGACGCGGCGCGTGCCACTGAGTTAGCCACCTCCGCGGGGGTAGGCTGCGAGGAGTGGCACGCCGGTATTGAACTCACTGGTGAAGTGATCGTCGATGCGCTGCTGGGTACCGGATTGACTGGCGAAGTCGAGGGGCGCTTCAAGCGCGCTATTGAAATGATCAATGCCTCAGATCAGCCGGTGCTGGCGATTGATATTCCTTCAGGCCTGGTCGCCGATACTGGCAATGTGCCAGGTATTGCCGTAAAGGCCGCCTGCACGGTGACTTTTATCGGTGATAAGGTGGGGCTGCATACGGGGGATGCGCCGGCTTATACCGGCGAGATTGATTTTCGCCCCTTGGGCGTCAAAGCTCAGGCCTATTTCGATATCTTCCCCACGGCTTGGCGACTGGATGATTCGCTATTGGCAGCGGCGTTTGCCCCCCGCCTGCGTACCAGCCCTAAAGGCGACATGGGCCACGTGCTGGTG
>NZ_JPUA01000003.1:140686-274542 GCF_002211105.1 Halomonas campaniensis
CGCTACTGGCTTGTCAGTCCGCTGCGCGTTTGGGAGCGGGTAAAGTGAGTTTGGCGACGGCGCCTGAGCATATTGTCGCCAGTTTGATGCGTTGTCCGGAAGTGATGGCACATGGCATACGTGGTGGCGCTGAGGCGGCTGAGTTGCCCAATAACGCTGATGTCATAGTGGTCGGCCCTGGGCTGGGTCAGGCTGCCTGGGGGCAGGCTGTATTGCAGAGTGCGCTGCAGGCAGACAAACCGCTGGTAGTGGATGCCGATGGGCTGAACCTATTGGCGCGTCAGTGGCCGGATGTGCGTCGCGATAACTGGATATTGACACCACACCCCGGTGAAGCCGCACGACTATTAAACTGTTCCGTTGCCGATATCCAGTCTGATAGGCCCGCTGCTGCCCAGGCGCTGCAACGGGCCCGGGGTGGCGTGGTGATTCTAAAGGGCGCGGGCAGCCTAATCGCCGGCCCCACTGGCTTGGTCGTGTGCCCTTACGGTAACCCGGGTATGGCCAGCGGCGGCATGGGTGATGTACTCAGCGGCATGCTGGGCGCGCTGATTGCGCAGCGTGGCGAGGTAGAGTTTAGTGCCTGGCTGGGTGCCATGGTGCATGCGCTAGCGGCAGATCGCGCAGCCGAGGAGGAAGGCGAGCGTGGCCTGCTGGCCAGCGATCTGGCATTCTATGCGCGAAAATTGATTAATCCGTGAAGGCAGCCCACATGCAGGTGCAATTAGACAGTGAAGAGGCCCAGGTCGCCTTTGGCGAAGCGCTCGGGCAGGTGTTGCAAGGACGCGGGCTCGTCTATCTAGAGGGTGAGCTGGGTGCCGGAAAAACCACCCTGACTCGGGGCATTTTGCGCGCTTACGGCCATCTCGGTGCGGTTAAAAGCCCCACTTATACCTTGGTAGAGCCTTACGAGCTGGGATCCCAGCGGATTTACCATCTGGATTTGTACCGTTTGTCGGATCCGGAAGAGCTTGAGTTTATTGGTGGTCGTGACGTGCTGGCCGACGATGCGCTGAGCATTATTGAGTGGCCCAGCCGGGGTGAAGGATGGTTGCCAGCGCCTGACCTTCGCCTAACCTTGGAAGTAATGGGTCAAGGGCGTTTAGTCTCCCTGGCGCCGGGGAGTGATCAAGGTGAACGTATATTGGCTGCCTTGCAGGATCCATTAAATAAAGCAAGTAAGCTAAGTTCCGACCAGTTGGAGAGTGGTGTGATTCAATGGAAATAAAGGGCATAGCGGCACGTGTATATCGCTTATTGGCCGCCAGTTTTTTTGCCCTGGCAGCGGTTAATGTTCAAGCGTCCAGCGTAGAAAGTATGCGTCTTTGGGCGGCGCCGGATCATGCTCGGCTGGTATTTGACCTCTCCGCTGCGACCAATGCCAACGTGTTTTCGCTAGAGAATCCGGCGCGGTTGGTGATTGATTTGGATGATACCCAGATGGGCACCGACCCCAGCACGCTGCCTTTGCATGACAGTGCCATTACTTCGGTGCGTACCGGCACGCGGGAGGGGGGCGGTCTCCGGGTCGTGCTTGAGCTCAATCGAGAAATAGAGCCGCGCCACTTTACCCTGACCCCTAATGAACAATACGGCCACCGTCTGGTGGTGGATCTCGAATACCCCGGCGAAAGCGCCGTTGAGAATCCGATCGACCCTATTGAAGCGATGATTCGTGATCAGGAGATCCAGGCCCAACGCGCATCGGCCCAAAGCCAGCTGCCGGGTGAAGCAGCTCCGCCTAGCGATGCAGCACCGGTTGAAGTGCAGGAAGCCAAGCCGCATCCACGTCGAGACATCATCATCGCTGTCGATGCCGGTCATGGTGGCGAAGACCCTGGCGCAATTGGCCCTTCAGGCACACGGGAAAAGGACGTAGTGCTGGAAATTGCCCGTCGTTTAGCTGCTGAGGTGAATGGAACGCCAGGCTTTAAGGCGGTGCTAACCCGTGATGGTGACTACTATATTGGTCTGCGTCAGCGCACCGCACTGGCTCGCGAACAGAAGGCGGACTTCTTCGTCTCCATTCACGCTGATGCCTTTACCAGCCCACGTCCTCAGGGCAGTTCGGTCTATGCGCTGTCGCAACGTGGTGCCACCTCGGAAACCGCCCAGTGGCTGGCCGATAGCGAAAATCGTTCGGATCTGATCGGTGGTGTCGATGGCAACCTCTCTTTACGTGATAAAGACCAGGTGCTGCGTGGCGTGTTGTTGGACTTGACCATGACCGCGACCTTAAACGATTCGCTCTCTATCGGTGGGCAGGTGTTAGAGCAGTTAGGGCGAATTAACCGGTTGCACAAGCCCCGGGTAGAGCAGGCGGGGTTTATGGTGCTTAAATCCCCCGATATCCCCTCGCTGTTGATTGAGGTTGGCTTTATCTCTAACCCTGACGAAGAGCGTCGTTTGCGTGACCCGGTGCACCAGTCAGGGCTTTCCCAGGCGATTTTCAGTGGCTTACGCGACCACTTCCAGCGCTACCCGCCGCCAGCCAGCCTGCTAGCCTGGCAGCGTGATAATCAGCGCCAGCCGTCGGGTAACGAGTACCGCATTCAGTCAGGAGATACTCTTTCAGCGATTGCCGTGCGCCACGGCGTGCCGGTGAATCAACTGAAGCAGGCCAATGATTTGAATGGTGACGTGATTCGCGTTGGCCAAGTGTTACAGATTCCCCGCTCATGAGGTTTTGTCGTGACTGATATGACCGCTACCGTACCGCGCATACAGGTACTCGACCCACGGCTGGCCAACCAGATTGCCGCCGGTGAGGTGGTTGAGCGTCCTTCATCGGTGACCAAAGAGCTGATAGAGAACGCTATCGACGCGGGTAGCCAGCGCATTGAAGTGGAAATTGAGCAGGGCGGAGCGCGGCTGATTAAGGTGCGCGATGACGGCATCGGTATTGGCGAAGAGGATTTACCGCTGGCCCTGGCCCGCCATGCCACCAGTAAGATCGGCAGTTTGGAAGACTTGGAAGGCGTTAGCTCGTTGGGCTTTCGCGGCGAGGCGCTGGCGTCGATCAGCTCCGTCTCCCGGCTGGAATTGATCTCCAATGCCGAAGATGACCCCCGCCATGGTTGGCGGGTGGTGGCAGAAGGGCGGGGCATGGATGCACGGGTGACCCCCGCGCCACACCCCCGAGGTACTAGCGTCGGCGTGCGCGACCTGTTTTTTAATACCCCCGCTCGGCGCAAGTTTCTGCGCACAGAAAAGACTGAGTTTGCCCATGTAGAAGAGGCGTTTCGCCGTCAGGCGCTATCCCGCTACGATATTGCCTGGGTGTTGCGTCATAACCAAAAAGTCATTCATCAGCTGCCAGCGGGTCACTCAGCGGCGGCCCGGGAGCGGCGGATTGCCTCGCTGTTGGGTAAGAATTTTATCGAGCACGCCCGTTACATTGAGCGCGAAGCGGGCGGTTTGCGGCTAAGTGGCTGGGTGGGTCTGCCCACCCACTCGCGCTCCCAGGCCGACCAGCAGTACTTCTTCGTTAACGGACGCGTTGTGCGTGACCGCCTAGTTGCCCATGCGGTGCGCCAAGCCTACCGCGATGTTCTGTTTAACGGTCGTCATCCGGTGTTTGTGCTCTATCTGGAGCTCGATCCAGACGTTGTGGACGTCAACGTTCACCCCACCAAGCACGAAGTGCGCTTTCGTGATGGTCGCATGGTGCACGATTTTCTCTACTCCAGCCTCCACCACTCCCTGGCGTCCGCTAAACCCGCCGAGAGCGCAGAGGAGGGTGAGGCTGAGGTAGCTGATACACCGGGCGCATCGCCACAGGGCGAAGCTTCAGAAGCGGGCGCCGAACAGCCCCGCTGGCAGCAGCAGGGGATTGCGCTGACCCACTCGCCGGATCGCCACCCAGGAGCCGAGCGAGTGCGTCGCTTTATGCAGGGCTATCAGGCGCTCCACCCCAATCATGAAGAGACCCTGTTAACGCCACAGCCGAGCGCTCCCCAGCGAGGTGATGAGGTGCGTGAAGCGCCCCTGGCGATGCCCGATAACGACCCCACTGCGCCGCCGCCGCTGGGGTTTGCCTTGGGGCAGTTACACGGTATTTATATTCTTGCCCAGAACGCAGAGGGCTTGGTGTTGGTGGATATGCACGCCGCCCACGAGCGCATTGTCTATGAACGCATGAAAACTCAGCTGGCGGCGGCGAAAGGACTGGATGCGCAACCGCTGCTGGTGCCTGTTTCCATTGCTGCCAGCCGGGCTGAAGTAGCCACCGCAGAGAGCGAGCAAGAAGCGATTGCCAAGCTGGGTATTGAGCTGGATATCGCCGGGCCAGAAACGCTGCTGGTGCGCCAATTGCCTGCCTTGCTTGCCCAGGCTGACCCTGAGGCGCTGGTACGCCAGATGCTGGAAGAGCTGGCGCGGTATGGGCGTACCCATCAAGTCGAGGCTCGCTTGCATGAACTGCTCTCCACCATGGCTTGCCATGGCAGTGTGCGCGCCAACCGACGGCTAACGATTGATGAAATGAACGCGCTGCTACGCGATATGGAGCGCACCGAGCGCAGCGACCAGTGTAATCATGGCCGTCCTACCTGGACGCAGATGGGGCTAAAAGCGCTCGATCGGCTGTTCTTGCGTGGACAGTAGCTGAGCAGACAATAGCAATCACCCTTTTTCTTACCTGATGGAAACGCATGGCTGATACGCGCCCCTGGGCGATTTTTTTAATGGGCCCGACGGCCGCCGGGAAAACCGATACCGCAATGGCACTGCACGAGCGCCTGGGGCATGAGCTGGTCAGCGTTGATTCGGCCATGGTGTATCGCGGCATGGATATTGGCAGTGCCAAACCCAGCGCGGCGGAGCTTGCCCGTGCGCCCCATCATCTGATCGATATCCGTGACCCAGCAGAACCCTATTCGGCCGCTGATTTTCGGGTAGATGCGTTTTCGCTTATGCGACAAATCAGCGCGGCGGGCAGGGTGCCACTCTTGGTCGGCGGTACTATGCTCTACTACAAACGGCTGGTCGAAGGGGTTGCAAATCTTCCGTCTGCAGATCCGGCGATTCGCCAACGACTTGAAGCCCAGTGGCAGGCTGAGGGGCTAATCTCACTGCATAAACAGCTCGCGGAAGTGGATGCGGTGTCTGCCCAGCGCATCCATCCCAATGACCCGCAGCGTCTGATGCGTGCCCTGGAGGTGTACTTCGCCAGTGGGCGGCCAATGAGTGAACTCTGGGCGGAGCAACAGCCGGAAACCTTTCCCTGGCGCGTGTTGTCCATAGCATTGGCACCCAGTGATCGCAGCTTGCTGCATCAACGTATTGCTCAGCGTTTCGAAGTAATGTTGGGTGAGGGCTTGATAAATGAAGTCGCCGCCCTCAAAAAGCGTAACGACTTACATTTAGGCCTGCCGGCGATGAAGAGTGTTGGTTATCGCCAAGTGTGGGAGTACCTGGAAGGTGAGTATGACTATGCCACTCTCGTTGAGCGAGGCGTGATTGCAACTCGTCAGTTGGCCAAGCGACAACTAACTTGGTTGAGAAGCTGGCCAGAACTTAACTGGGTAGATTCACAGCGCTCGGATGCACTGGATCAGGTGCTGAAACTCGTGCGTGACAGCGGTGCTTAGCGTAAGATAGTCCGCTAAGATAGTAACTTAGTAGATGTGTTTTCGATTGGCTGAGTGATTGGCCTTTCGATTATCACTAGGCTCTTCGGGCATCATTCGGCCTTCCGGGCAGTAATAAATAGTGCGGCGTAGCACCAGTAGGGCACGCCATTTGATAATTAACCCCCAACGACAGTTTTAGGGAGAGCAACATGTCCAAAGGGCAGTCCCTTCAAGACCCGTACTTGAACATTCTGCGCAAGGAGCGCATTCCGGTCTCAATCTTTTTGGTCAACGGCATTAAGCTGCAGGGCCAGATCGAATCGTTTGACCAGTTTGTTATCCTGCTGCGCAATACCGTCAGTCAGATGGTTTACAAACACGCTATTTCTACGGTTGTTCCGTCTCGTAACGTACGCTTGCCTGCGCAAGACCCGGCAGAGCAGGATGCGGAGATTTAACACCGCTGGAGAAGCAAGAGAGTCCACGAGGTATTGATTGTTTTTCGAACGCCCAGACGCCGGTGAAACGGCAGTTCTTGTTCACGTCGATTTTCATGATGAACAAAAACGTGAAGACCCGGGTGAGTTTTTAGAGCTCGTACGCTCTGCTGGTGCAGAGCCTGCGACTCTACTCACTGCTAGCCGCCACCGACCTGACTCGCGCACCTTTATTGGGTCAGGTAAGTTGGAAGAGCTGCGGGCACTGCTCGCGGCTCACGAGGCAGAACTGGTGATCTTCAACCACAGTTTAAGTCCCTCTCAAGAGCGCAATGTTGAGCAAGAGCTCAAGTGTCGAGTGCTTGACCGTACCGGTTTGATCCTCGATATCTTTGCGCAGCGGGCAAGAACCCACGAAGGTAAGCTGCAGGTAGAGCTTGCTCAGCTTGAATATATGTCGACTCGCCTAGTGCGGGGTTGGACACACTTAGAGCGCCAAAAAGGCGGGATAGGCCTGCGCGGCCCAGGTGAAACACAGTTAGAGACTGACCGTCGACTGCTCCGCGGGCGGATCAAGTCGATCCATAAGCGGCTCGATAAAGTACGCAGTCAGCGTGACCAGAATCGCCGCGCGCGCGCACGTGCGGAAATTCATAGCGTATCGCTGGTAGGGTACACCAACGCCGGTAAGTCGACCCTGTTTAACGCTTTGACCAATTCCGAGGTGTATGCAGCCGACCAGTTGTTTGCGACACTTGACCCTACCCTACGACGGCTTGAGATTGAAGACGTGGGCCCCGTGGTGATGGCTGACACCGTTGGCTTTATTCGCCACTTGCCGCACAAGCTGGTTGAGGCGTTTCAAGCGACGCTACAGGAGGCCTCGGAGGCGTCGCTGCTGGTACATGTGATCGATGCTGCAGACCCCGACCGCGAATTAAACATGGAGCAGGTGGAGCTAGTGCTCAAAGAGATCGGCGCCGATGATGTGCCGGTACTCAAAGTCATGAATAAAATTGATAAGCTCGATAGCGCCCCCCGTATAGAGCGCGATGGCCACGGCATGCCCGAAGTTGTTTGGCTATCAGCCCAGCAGGGGCAGGGCTTAGAACTGTTGCATGAAGCGCTGAGTGAGCGCCTGGCCAACGATGTTATAGGCTTTTCGCTGACGCTTACGCCAGAGCAAGGTAAGCTGCGCGCAGGTCTGCATGAGCTGAATGCCGTTCGCGAGGAAGCCTTTGATGAGCAGGGGCACTCGGTGCTGGATGTGCGTTTGCCGCGTCGCGATTTTAACCAGCTAATGGCTCAGCTTGGCGAGCGTGCCAATACCTATTTACCTGAAGCGTTGCAGGAAACTGAAGATTGGTAGCCTCACCGTATAATGTCTAGTACGCTGTCGGTATCTGGTTTTGTATAAAAATGGTACAAGATTTAAAGAGCAATAATATCAAAACGCCAGCGCTTCGTTGATCGATGAAGCCAGATGCGTGAGCGAATACCCTTAGTGGAGAAGAAGTATGGCCTGGAATGAGCCTGGTGGTGGCAACCAGCACGACCCTTGGAGTAGTGGCGGCCGACGCGGTGGAAACGATGGTAATGGAAACCGTGGCAATAACAGTGGCGGCGACAATGGCAATAAAGGGGGCAACAACCAAGGCCCGCCTGACTTGGATGAAGCGCTGAAGAAGTTTCAGGACAAGCTCAACAGTATGCTGGGTGGGGGCAAAAAAGGCGGTGGCAGGAAAACCGGCGGTGGCGGTAGCGATAAAAACCGCAACCCCTTTGCACTTCCAGGCCTTCTGATTGTCGTTGCGCTGGCGATCTGGGCCGCGATGGGCTTCTACTTGGTGGATCAATCCGAGCGGGGTGTTGTGCTTCGTTTTGGTAAATACCAAGATGTTGTCAATCCAGGCCTTCAGTGGAATCCGCCGCTGATCGATGATGTGCGTATGGTCAATGTGACCCGTGTACGCTCGCTGTCGCAGACACAGTCGATGCTGACGCGTGACGAAAACATTGTCGAAGTGGAAATTTCTGCTCAGTACCAAGTGGCTAACCCACGTGATTTTGTACTCAACGTACGTGATCCTGCTGTCTCGATTGAGAACGCGCTGGATTCGGCGTTGCGGCACGTCGTAGGTGGTACCGATATGATCGATATTCTTACCTCGGGTCGTGAGATTCTGGGTAGCTCGGTCGCCAGCCGTCTGCAGTCTTACCTGGATAACTACGGTGCCGGTATTCGTTTGCAAACCATCAACATCGAGTCCACTTCGGCCCCGGCGCCAGTGATCGATGCTTTCGATGACGTTATCCGTGCCCGTGAAGATCGCCAGCGTACTATCAACCAGGGTATTGCTTACGCAAACGCGATTATTCCTGAGGCGCAAGGTCAGGCGCAGCGTATTGTTGAGCAGGGGCAGGGTTACCGTGAGTCAGTAGTTGCTGAAGCGCAGGGTCAAGCCAACCGCTTTAACTCGCTACTTTCCGAGTACACAAATGCCCCGGATATCATGCGTGAGCGCATGTACCTGGACACGATGGAAGAAGTGTTCGGCAAAACACCGAAGGTGTTGCTGGACGTGAGCGAAAACGCGCCGTTGATGTATCTGCCGCTAGATCAGCTTAGAGGTGGCAGCAGTAATCGCAGCAACGCTTCCAGCGGCAGTAGCGATAGCGATGAACAGCTAGACCCGAGTGTGCTTGAGCGGTTACGCAACACCCAGGGCAGTTCCAGCTCTTCTTCGAATACCAATAGTAGCTCCATCCGCAGGGAGGGCCGGTAAATGATTAATAATCGATCCCTGCTGATTGTTGGTGGTCTGGCTGCCGTGGCGTGGCTGGCAAGCAACACTCTGTACGTGGTAGACGAAACCGAGCGAGCCGTTAAGCTGCGCTTTGGTGAAGTCATTGAAGAGAATATTCAGCCTGGCTTGCACGCTAAAGTGCCGATCGCGCAAACGATCCGTAAGTTTGATGTTCGTCTCCTAACGCTGGACACCGAGACCAGCCGTTACCTGACTCTTGAGCAAAAAGCGGTCATAGTCGACTCCTACGTTAAGTGGCAGGTGGTCAATCCTACCCGCTACTACGAGGCAACGGCGGGTGATGAGTTGATGGCCATTCGCCTGATACAACCGCGGGTGGATGAGAGCCTGCGTAACGAGTTTGGTCGCTTGAATCTTCAGGAAATTATCGCTGAACGTCGTGATGACCTGATGACAGGCCCCACAGAAGAGCTTGACGAGCTGATGCGTGAAGAGCTCGGGGTCGCCATTCGCGATATTCGTATCAAGCGCATCGATTTGCCTGAAGACGTATCAGCCGCTGTTTTTGAGCGGATGCGCTCCGAGCGTGAGCGTGAAGCCCGTGAGTGGCGTGCTCAGGGGCAGGAAGAGGCTGAACGTATTCGCGCCAATGCGGATCGCCGTCGCCAGGTACTGCTTGCTCAGGCCAATGAGCGCTCCGAAACCCTGCGCGGTGAAGGTGATGCCCAAGCCGCTGCGATTTTCTCAGAAGCGTATGGTCAGAATCAGGAGTTCTTCTCTTTCTGGCGTAGTCTCAATGCCTATAGCGAAAGCTTTGCCGACGATGGCAATCTGATGGTGCTGGAGCCCAGTAGCGATTTCTTCCGCTATTTGCGTAATCCTGCTCCAGAAGGTAATGAAAGCGACAGCGAGTAAGGCGTTTTTTGCGGGTGTTCCTCGTCTCGCCATTCCTATGGCCAGGCGGGGTTCACCCGGCCAATAAACGTGATAGAATTCATTAACCGGGCGTCGCCCGGTTTTTTTGTGGCCCTTGTTTAACGCTAATGTCGCCAATGACCATGCGACGTTACTGATTGAATGTGCTGGGCCTTCATCGTCTTGCAGGACTGTTCACATGACCATCGCTGACCGCTGGCTGCTGCCCGACGGCATGGATGAGGTGCTTCCGCCTCAGGCAAGCCGTATGGAAGAGCTGCGCCGTGCGCTGCTCGATCTTTACCACTGCTGGGGCTATGACCAGGTCATGCCGCCACCGGTGGAGTTTCTAGATTCCCTATTAACCGGCACCGGTACGGATCTGGATCTTCAGACTTTCAAGCTGACCGACCAGTTAACCGGCCGCATGATGGGCGCCTCGGCGGACGTTACACCGCAAGTGGCGCGGATGGATGCCCACTCGCTAAAACGTCAGGGACCGGTGCGTCTTTGCTACTGCACTAACGTGCTGCGTGCCAAGGCAGACCAGCATCAGGGTGGCCGTAGCCCAGTGCAGGTGGGTGCTGAGTTGTTTGGTCATGCGGGGCTTGAGGCAGACAGTGAAATTATTCACTTGGCGCTGGCCAGTATGAAAGCCGCAGGTGCGGAGGAGATTCACCTGGCGCTTGGGCATATCGGCATCTACCGTAGCCTTGTTGAAGCCGCAGCGCTCAGCGATGAGCAAGAGGGGGCGCTATTTGAGGCGTTAGCGCTAAAGTCGCCCACTCAACTGGCGCAGCTTGTAGACGCCAGTGTCAGCGACCCGGCCTTGGCGGATATGTTATTGGCCTTGGGCGAACTGCATGGCGGCGCGGATGTTTTGCCTCAGGCGCGGGAGCGTTTTGCCGGGGCGCCTGCCTCGGTGACAGCGGCACTGGATCAACTGGATGCGCTTTATCAAGGGGTGCTGGCACGCTTTGATGTGTCGCTCTACTTTGACTTGGCGGAGCTGCGCGGCTATCAATACCACACGGGTATGATGTTTGCCGCCTATGTGCCGGGCTATGGCC
This sequence comes from Halomonas campaniensis, assembly GCF_002211105.1. Lineage (GTDB taxonomy): Bacteria > Pseudomonadota > Gammaproteobacteria > Pseudomonadales > Halomonadaceae > Vreelandella > Vreelandella campaniensis_A. The sequence continues at coordinate 151,450 of NZ_JPUA01000003.1, forward strand.
ATGCGCTGGCTAAAGGCGGGCGTTATGATGATACCGGGCGGGCTTTTGGTCGTGCCCGCCCGGCCACTGGCTTCTCAATGGATCTGAAACAGTTGGCATCGCTGGCACCGGCATCCCCTAGTCGTGGGGCTATTTGGTCGCCCGCTACGCAGGATGCGTCGCTCAACGCTGCCATTGTCGCGCTGCGTGAGCAGGGTGAACGCGTGATTCAAGCGCTGCCAGGGCAGCGTACTGGGCCGGCGGAGCATGAGTGTGACCGCCGTCTTGAGCTTATCGACGGCCGTTGGCAGCCAACGGCCCTGACACAAGAGACGAGTGCATCATAATGGGTAAGAATGTCGTAGTGCTGGGCACCCAATGGGGTGACGAGGGCAAGGGTAAAATCGTTGACCTGCTGACTGAATCCGCCTCCGCCGTGGTGCGTTTTCAAGGTGGTCATAACGCCGGTCATACGCTGGTGATCGACGGCGAAAAAACCGTACTTCACCTTATACCTTCCGGCGTTTTGCGCCCAGGCAAAACCTGCGTGATTGGTAATGGAGTGGTGCTTTCACCTGAAGCGCTGATCAAAGAGATTCGTGAACTGGAAGCCAAAGGTGTGCCGGTGCGCGAGCGCCTGCGTCTGTCGCCAGCTTGTCCGCTGATCCTGCCTTACCATGTGCGCCTGGATCAGGCCCGTGAAAAAGCCCGTGGCATTGCCAAAATTGGAACCACTGGCCGGGGCATTGGCCCTGCCTACGAAGACAAAGTCGCCCGTCGCGGCCTGCGCTTGGGCGATATGCTGCATCGCGAGCGTTTCGCTTCCAAGTTGGGCGAAGTGCTCGACTACCACAACTTCGTGCTGGTGAATTACCACGGCGAACCGGCAGTCGACTTCCAGGAAGTGCTGGATACCGCGATGCAGATGGCCGAAGAGCTGCGCCCCATGGTGTGCGATACCGTCAGTATGGTGCACGACCTGCGCAAAGCCGGTGAGAATATCCTGTTTGAAGGTGCTCAGGGCTCGCTGCTGGATATCGACCACGGTACCTACCCCTACGTGACCAGCTCCAACACTACCGCAGGCGGCACGGCCACCGGCTCTGGCGTCGGCCCGCTCTATCTGGATTACGTGCTGGGTATCACCAAGGCGTATACCACCCGTGTGGGGTCAGGTCCGTTCCCCACTGAGCTATTTGATGTCGATGGTCGTCACCTTGCCGAGCGTGGCCATGAGTTTGGTGCCACCACCGGTCGTGCCCGCCGCTGTGGCTGGTTTGACGCCGTGGCACTGCGTCACGCAGTGCAGATCAACTCGGTCTCCGGTATCTGCCTGACCAAGCTGGACGTGCTGGATGGCCTGGAAAATATCCGCGTTTGCGTTGGTTATCGCAGTAAAGATGGCGACGTGCTGGAAACGCCGGTGGATTCGGAAGGCTACGAAGCTGTCGAGCCGCTTTACGAAGACCTGCCAGGCTGGAAAGAGTCGACCCTAGGCGCTAAAAAGGTAGAGGATCTACCCGCTAATGCCCGCGCTTATATCAGCTATCTCGAACAGCAAGTAGGTACCAGCATCGATATTATCTCCACCGGTCCAGACCGCATGGAAACTATCGTGCTGCGTAATCCCTTCGATAGTTAAGAGCGGTTAGCGCGCTGGTCACTGTTAGTGAGCAGATGAGTAGATGAATCAAAAGGGGCAACTTAGTTGCCCCTTTTGCGTAGATGGTGGGTATTTAAAAGTCGATCCCGCGGCGTGCCTTAAGGCCATTGTTGAAGGCATGGCGCACTTCCTGCATTTCGGTCACCGTATCGGCCATGGCAACGAGTTCGCGGTGAGCGTTGCGGCCGGTAATAATCACTGTCTGCTCAACAGGGCGATTCTCCAGCGCCCGTTTAACGGTTTCTATCTCCAGATAGCCAAATTTGAGCATATAGGTGATTTCGTCGAGTACCACCAGATAGGTGGCTGGATCCGCGAGCATACGCTCAGCCTCTTTCCATACGGCTTGGCAGGCGTCGGTGTCCGCTTGTCGATTTTGCGTATCCCAGGTGAAGCCGGTCGCCATGATAGCCACCTCTAGATTGGTATCTTCTTCCAACCGATTGCGCTCGCCGCACTCCCACAGTCCTTTGATAAACTGCACCACGCCTACTTTATAGCCATAGCCCAAAGCGCGGGTGACCGTGCCCCAGGCAGCGGTTGTTTTACCTTTTCCGTTCCCGGTGTTAACAATGATGAGGCCCCGTTGCTCGTTGGCACTGGCGACTTTCTCCTCTACGCGCGCTTTGAGCTTCTCCATAGAGGCTTTGTGGCGGGTGTCGCGGTCACTCATGGTATCTCCTGATAAAAGACAGTAGTCACTGTTATAAACCGCTAGCCTAAGCTATCAGCAAAGGGTTGAACATCTTTACGGTTGCCCTTGGAGATAATTTTTGTATAGATATTTTCCCAGTTTCGTGAACCTTTGTCTTAATAATTCATTCCCAAAATCAACAAACAACAACAGAATTGGCCCCTAGGGGGCTGGCTGCTCTAGAATAGGGGGTCATGTCTTGCCAGGAATTACACCATGCCCTCATTTGATATTGTCTCAGAGTTCGATAAGCACGAAGGCGCTAACGCCGTGGATCAAGCCAACCGAGAAGTGCAGTCGCGGTTTGATTTTAAGGGGGTCGACGCCAGCTTTACCCTTGAAGGCGACAAAGTACAGCTAGAAGCGGAAGTTGATTTCCAGCTTAAGCAGATGCTCGATGTACTGCGCGCCCGGCTCATTGCTAGGGGCATCGATGCCCGCTGTATGGATATTCAAGACCCGGTACTCTCCGGGGTTAAGGCGCGCCAGGAAGTCGCTCTCAAGGAGGGGCTGGATGCGGCGGAAGCCAAAGACATCGTCAAGCGCATCAAAGCCAGCAAGCTCAAAGTGCAGACGCAAATTCAGGGTGAGAAGGTGCGTGTCACGGGGAAAAAGCGCGACGATTTACAAGCTGTCATGGCGTTGCTGCGCGGCGAAGAGGGGCCGGATCTTCCGCTCCAGTTTGATAACTTCCGCGACTAGCCCGTGGTAGTTAATCTTCGAACATTTTAATTATGTAATATTCGTTTTATACAGGAGTCACGCACTATGTCTGATCCGCAGCCGGTTTATTTAAGCGATTACCAGCCACCCGCTTATCGGGTAACTCATACCGAGCTGACGTTTGATCTTGACCCCGCCGCGACCCGTGTGAAAGCGCGACTGTTGATGGAGCGGCACTCAGAGGCTGCCCCTGATGCACCGCTTGTCTTGAATGGCGAGCACCTAAAACTGATCTCCCTGGCGATCGATGCAACGCCGCTGGATGCCGCTGCCTATGAACTAGATGATGAAGGCCTGCGTATCGCGCAAGTGCCGGAGCGCTTTGTGTTGGAGAGCGAGGTGGAGATCGCCCCGCAGGAGAATACGGCGTTAGAGGGGCTGTACCAATCCAACGCTATGTACTGCACCCAGTGCGAAGCCGAGGGTTTTCGGCGGATTACCTTTTACCCTGACCGCCCGGACGTCATGGCGACCTTTAAGGTCACCGTGATTGGGGATCAGCAGCACGAGCCGATTTTGCTCGCTAACGGTAACCCGATCGAGCGCGGGGAGCTGGAGGGCGGTCGTCATTTTGTTACCTGGGAAGATCCACACCCCAAGCCCTGCTACCTGTTCGCCCTGGTGGCAGGCAACCTGCATAGCGTAGAGGATCACTTCACCACCATGAGCGGGCGGGATGTCACGCTGCAGATTTGGGTGGAAAAAGAGAACCTGGATAAAACCGAGCATGCCATGGCCTCGTTAAAGCGCGCCATGGCGTGGGACGAGCAGGCATACGGCCGTGAGTACGACCTGGATCTGTTTATGATCGTGGCCGTCAATGACTTCAATATGGGGGCGATGGAGAATAAAGGGCTTAATATTTTCAACTCCGCCGCGGTATTGACCCACCCCCAGACCGCCACCGATGCAGCGTTCCAAAACGTAGAAGGCATAGTCGCCCACGAATACTTTCACAACTGGTCGGGCAATCGTGTTACCTGCCGCGACTGGTTCCAGCTCTCGCTCAAAGAGGGCTTTACCGTCTTTCGCGACCAGTGCTTCTCGGCGGATACCAACTCTGCGCCGGTTAAGCGGATACAGGATGTCTCCTTTTTCCGCACCGCCCAGTTTGCCGAAGATGCTGGGCCCACGGCGCACCCGATTCGTCCCGACCACTATATTGAAATTACCAACTTCTACACCCTGACGATTTACGAGAAAGGGGCTGAAGTCGTCCGTATGCTGCGTAATTTGGTGGGAGAGGAGAGTTTTCGTCGCGGTTCCGATCTCTACTTTGAGCGCTTCGATGGCCAAGCGGTGACCATTGAAGACTTTGTCGGCTGTATGGCAGACGCTTCCGGTGAAGACTTCAGCCAGTTTATGCGCTGGTACTCCCAGGCGGGAACCCCAGATATCGACGCCCATGGTGAGTACGATTACGTGCAGGGTGAGTACCACTTAACGCTGCGTCAGCGAACGCCTGCAACACCGGGCCAGCCAGATAAGCTGCCGCTGCATATTCCGGTGCGCATGGGATTGGTGGGTACCAAATCCGGCCAGGATCTTACCCTGACGCTCAATGGTGAAAAGATCGGTAAAGATGCGGTGATTCATCTGCGCGAAGATGAGCAGACCTTTGTGTTCACTGATGTGGCTGAAGCGCCGGTGCCCTCTTTGTTGCGCGAATTTTCCGCCCCGGTGAAGCTGCATTACCCCTACTCCAGGGAAGATCTCGCCTTCTTGTTGACCCACGACAGCGATGGTTTCAACCGCTGGGATGCTGGTCAGCGATTGGCGCTGTTGGCCCTGGATGACCTGATTGCCGCTCACCGGAATGGCGTGGAAAAGGTCATGGATAGCCGCGTCGTGGATGCCTTTAAAGCGTTGCTTAATGGGCCAATGAACGATAAAGCAGTGCTGGCAGAGATGCTGACGCTGCCCTCCGAGGCGTATATCGCCGAGCAACAGCCTATCGTTGATGTGGATGCCATTCACGCGGCCCGGGAGTTTGTGCGTCAGTCGTTAGCCATGGCGCTGCGCGATGAGTTTCTCGCCATCTACGAAGCCAATATGTCAGACGAAGCGTACGCGCCGACGCCGGAGCAAATAGCTCAGCGCAGTCTGAAAAACGTGGCGCTGGCTTATCTGATGTCGATTGAAGATGAGCAGGGCCTGGCGCTGTGTGAAGCGCAATTCGCCGCCGACCACAATATGACCGATGTGCGTCAAGCGCTTACCCTGCTTGTGCACAGTGATCGCGATGATTTGGCCTCGCCAGCACTCAAAGCCTTCGGTGAGAAGTGGGCCCATGACCCGCTGGTGATGGATCAGTGGTTCACTGTCCAGGTATCGCGCCCTCAGCCAGATGTGCTTGAGCGGGTGAAGTACCTAATGCAGCATCCTGCATTCTCACTTAAAAACCCCAATCGAGTCCGTGCGCTGGTCGGCGCCTTTGCTCAGAACCGGGTCAATTTTCACCGTTTGGATGGCCTGGGCTACCAACTGCTGGCTGACGTGGTCATCGAACTCAATCGGCTTAACCCGGAAATTGCTGCGCGGCTGATTACACCATTAACCCGCTGGCAGCGCTTTGATGAAACCCGTCAAGCATTGATGCGGTCGGAGCTTGAGCGGATTAAGGCGCAGCCCCTCTCTTCAAATGTTTACGAGGTGGTCGAGAAGGCATTGGCATAAGGTATTGCTATTAAACGTGTATTCTAAGGAAAGGAATAACAACAGTGACAGACTCTCAGCAACACTATTTACTGATTATCAATGGTAAATCCGCCGGTAATCCGGCATTGCGTGAAGCAGTCGATGAACAGCGCCGGGCAGGGATGCTGATTACTGTTCGCGCTACCTGGGAAGGGGGCGACGCTGCTGATATTGCTGAGCACTCTAATGCTATGGGTATTACCCATGTAATTGCCTGCGGGGGCGACGGCACCGTCAGTGAAGTGATGAACGGGCTGATGCGTTTGCCCCATGACCAACGGCCTGTGTTGGGCGTTGTGCCCCTTGGCAGTGCCAATGACTTTGCTACTTCCGTTGGTTTGCCGCTGGAGCCAGCGGCCGCTCTGGCCGCTGCTCGGGAGTTAAGCGCCTATCCCATTGATGTCGTGCGCGTCACTGCAGGCACTGGAGGCGAAACTACCACCAGCTACTATATCAATATGACGACCGGTGGGTTTGGCGCTGAAGTGACGTCATCAACACCCAAAACCTTAAAGCGGCTGCTGGGGGGCGGGGCCTATTCAGTGATGGGGGCGCTAAAAGCTTGGCGCCACCGCAGCTACCGCGGCACGCTCCATTGGGATGAAAAAGAGGAGAACGCGTCGCTACTGCTCCTGGCGCTGGGCAATGGCCGCCAATCAGGTGGTGGGCAGGTATTGTCACCACGTGCCAAGCTGGACGATGGCCGTTTGGACGTACTGTTGGTGAAAGACTTTCGGTCGGTAACCGAGCTGACCAAGCTGATTAGCGAGCTGCAAAGTTTTCCTTATGATGGGCGGTTTGTGCGCTATTTCACCACGACCCAACTGAGGTTAACCACCCAGGAGAAGGATTCGCCATGGCCACTCACGCTGGATGGCGAGGCGCGCTACTACGATCAGTTCTGCGCGGAAGTCGTGCCCCTCGCGCTACGTGTGCTACTACCTGAGGAGTGCCCGCTGCTCTCCTCGACCAGTCAACCTTAGCTCTGATGACGACTGATTTAACCATGGCCCAGATTTTTAACGTTATATAGGAGAAGAACCCAATGGCAAATCGCGTGTGGATACCCGCATTCGCCGCCGTGGCACTACTGTTGAGTGCCTGCGGTGATTCCCAGGAAGATCCCACCGTGACAACCGATGATAATTCTGCGGTGACGGATGAAGCAACGACCCGGGAGGAGGGGGCTGGCGCAGAAGAGGCGCCGGAGGCGGCTGAAAATTCAGCAGATATATCCACGCCCGAAGAGGTAGAGGATGATATTGAAGCACGTCAAGCCGCTGAAGAACTTGAACGAGCGGAAGCGCTAGAGAGTGACACTCAGCCTGACGACACCTCATCCAGTGACGTTGCAACGGCTGGCGGTGAAGAGGTTGAAGCCGGAGAAGATACGCTGGCCGCTAATCCTGAAGATGTACTCGATGAAGAGAGTGCAATGCCAGGTGAGGCTACCCGCTCGGACGTGGATGACATTATTGCTGAAACCGAACGCCGTTTTGAAGAAGCCGAACAGCGGTTAGAGGAGCAGTTTCAGGAGGTGGAGCAGCAGTCGCCGACCTTGGAGCCGATGGAAAGTGAGGACGTTTCGCCCAGTTGGGACACCGAAAGCAGTTTGCCAGAGCGGACGCCGTTGCAAGATGATCGCGAGGCAACCGATGTTGACGCCTTGATTGAGGATACCGAACGCCGCTTTGAAGAGGCACAACAGCGGCTCGAAGAGCAGTTTCAAGAGCTGGAAAATCGAGAGGCCGAGAGTGGCGCGGTAGTTGAGCCATCAGGCGAGCTTGATAGCAGAGCAGATAGCCAGGAAGCCGACGGTGCCGGTGAGCCTCAGAGTGAGAGGTAACGCTTTGGGTAATTACCGTTAGGCAATAAAAAAGGCCCGCGTTTGCGGGCCTTTGTCCATCCGTTAGCAATTAAGCTGGGCGGATGTTGGAAGCCTGAAGGCCTTTTTTACCCTGAGTCACTTCAAAGCTGACTTTTTGACCATCTTGCAGGGTCTTGAAGCCTTCAGCTTGAATTTCGGAGAAGTGGGCGAACAGATCGTCTCCGCCGTCATCAGGAGAGATGAAGCCGAAGCCTTTAGTGTCGTTGAACCACTTAACAGTGCCAGTTGCCATTTTCTATTTCCTTAACGTGCTTAGTAATCACGGGCAACTCAATTGTTCACCCGCTACAATTACTCTAGATGTAAACACGGCTGTCGTCCAGCGACATTCCTAAGATTTTTTATTTCGTTGCGAGCAGGCTTAAATGATCGAGTTGGGTTTTATTGATGCGCAGTTTATTTCCTTTTTGGTGGCGATCACGCTGTTAACGATCAGTCCCGGTGTCGATACGCTGCTGGTGATTCGTAACACGGCGCGCGGAGGTATCCGTGATGGCGTCACCACGAGTTTAGCTATTTGCTGCGGCCTGTTTGTTCATGCCACGATTTCTGCGCTGGGGATCTCGCTGATCCTGCTGCAATCGGCCTGGGCGTTCCATATGCTGAAGCTGGTGGGAGCGGGTTATCTCATCTGGCTGGGCATTACCAGCTTGTTAGCGGCGCGGCGGGGGCAGCCGCTGCCTATTAATGGAATGCTACAAGGTATGCCGACCGTTTCACGCTGGCAGCCGGTCAAAGAGGGCTTTTTGTCCAATGTGTTGAACCCCAAAACCGTGGTGTTCTACATGGCCTTTTTGCCTCAGTTCATCGCTCCCGGCGACCCTGCTTTACTGAAATCGCTATGGCTGGCGGGGGTGCACTTTATCATCGCTAATATCTGGCAAATCAGTGTAGTGATGATGGTGGGGAGCGCCGGCAAATGGTTGGCTAACGCACGTTTTGCGCAAGTGCTTAATGCCGCGACAGGCAGTGTATTGGTGGTGTTTGGTATTCGGTTGGCATTAACACAACGCCCGGTATAAACCGGGCGTTGGTGTCAATCTAAAGCAGAGGATGCGGTTTAGCGGCGGGCAAGGAGCGCCCGGTCGTAGCGTACCTGCTGCTCGTTATCGCTAAGCAGTGAAACGCCTTCGCTGCTGCCACCGTTAGCGAGGCTTTCAAAAATCACCCGATAGCTAAGCACTGCCTGCACGTAGTCGCGGGTTTCGCGGAAGGGAATACTCTCAACAAAAAGGTCAAAGGCTTCTACTCCGTCCCCCAGCCACTGATCGACGCGGCCAGGCCCCGCATTATAGGCCGCTGCGGCGGCCAGTCGATTGCCCTGGTAGCGCTGCAGCTTGTCACGCAGGTAAGTGCTACCCAGGCGGATATTAAGCTCGGGGTCGAGTACGCCGTAGGGGCCAGGATCGCTAATGCCCAATTCGCGGCTGACTTGGCTGGCGGTACCGGGCATTAGCTGCATAAGTCCCCGCGCCCCGGCGGGTGAAAGGGCGTTGGGGTTATAAGCACTTTCGCGCCGGGTAATCGCCATCAACAAGTAGGGATCAACGCCCGTCATACGGCCCCAGTGCTGAAAGCTATCGTGGTAAGCCTGAGGGAAGCGCCAATCCAAAGCGTCCCACATTTCAGCGGCAATAGTGGTCTGCACTAAGCGCGCATGCCACTGCTGCTGTGCGGCATAGTCGGCGAGTGCGCGTGCCTGTTGCGGTGAGCCGCTCTGTACCGCGTGTAGCCACTCGCTGTTGGCGAGACCGTCCTCGCCAATGCGTAACAAGGCCTCGGTGCGCTGAACGGCGGGGAGTTGGGCAATGCGTTGGCGCGAGGCTTCATCAAAATGATTGCGTTCAAGATTCAACTGATAGGGTTGGCCGAGCTTTTCTGCTGCCGCGAAGCCGTAAAAACTGCGATCCTGCGCAGCCTGCTGGTAGCGTGCTTCGGCGGCTGCCTGATTACCAAGCTGGCCATTGGCGCGGCCTAGCCAATATTGCCAACGGCTATTTTCCTGTTGGCTTGCAGGCATTTCCGCAATCCAGTGGATCACCCCGTTCCAGTCCCGGTTAGCTAGCGCATGACGCACACGCAGTTCTAAGACGCGCTCGCTCTCAAGGGTCGGTAGCACGCTGTCGACCCAGCTTAGCGTGCCCGGTACATCGCGCACCAAGGCATAAAAAGCCAGCTCTTCCTCAATGGCTTGGCGGTCACTGGGCAGCAGGTTTAAACGCGGCGAGAGCGTCTGCCAGGCGGCAAAAGCGGCTGACGTATCTTCACGGGTGAAGCGCTGCATGGCCGCTCGGTAGAAGCTTGCCGTGGCGGCACACTCTGGGCCTAAGCAGGCAGGCGCCTGGGTGATCGCGCTGCTGCGTGCCGTTACGTTATCCACCGTTTCTAATGCAGTTTGCCATTGGCCACTTAATAGCCTGCCAAGATAGTTTGAGAGGCTCGACTCTCCCGCCTGCCAGGCGAGCATCTTGCGTTCCCAAATAGCCGTGGCATCGATGGTGCCGTTCGCCCGCAAGCGATCAAATAGCGGGTCGCAAGCGTTGGGCTGTGAGCTGCCTACGCGCCATAACTTTAACCCTGCCTCGCTCGCCAGTTGGGGTTGAGTCGCCAGTAGTGCCGTATAGTAATAACACTGACGAGCGGTGCCTGCTGGCTCACCATCGGCCACCGCGAGCAGATCGCTATAGCGCCCTGCGTGACCATACTTTGCAATCGCTTGACCGCGTATCCACCCCGCGAGAGGAGAGTCAGCGTGCTGGTCGATAAATTGATGCACCCGTTCAGGAGCCACGTTAGGCAATTGCCCCCTTATGCGGTGGTACTCCACGTAACCGCGTAGCGGGTGATCTGCAATTGAGCGCTCATCGACACGCGCCCACTGCTGCTCGCGGGCAGCGGCGAGGGCATCGCGTAATTCACTATCAGATGCAGCCCACGAAAGCGCAGGTAAGCCCGCCAATAATGCGGTACACAGCACGCGGGCGGTATGGCGAAATGGCGAAACCAACATGGTGCTCTCTCTCTATAAATCGGTGTCACTTAATCTGGGCCTGGGAGCAGCCCACGCAGATTGCGGTGCAACCGCTATACTGAACGAATATAAGCCGTCATGATCTGACAGCCTAGATACGCAAAGGATCTAATTTCGATGGCCCCATTATCCACTTGGTGGTTGCTGCGTCGACTCAAATCCCGCGTTTGGGCGACAAAACGTATTGTGCGCGCGTTAAAGCTGTTTATTCCCATGACCCGTGATGTGATCCGTGGTGAGTTTCGACCGATTCCCTGGTCGGCATTTGGCATGATGGCATTAGCGCTGGGCTATCTGGTAATGCCATTTGATCTGATTCCCGATTTTCTGCTGCTTATCGGCGTCGTTGACGATGTGCTGATTGTCGGCTGGCTGCTCAATCGCATCGACCAGCGCCTGGAAGGCTATCGGGCCTGGAAATATAGCGATCCCGACATGACGCCTTCTTAGTGGATCTCTTCTCTTAACGCTGTTTCTTCATCCCCGACTGCTTGAAAAAGCGCGGCTTAACCCCATATCAGGCTCACGATACGACTTTTATGCCCCTGCCCACTGGCGCAGGGGCAATTGACCAACGTGAGCCACAAGGGATAAGCGCATGACTACAGCTACCCACGAACAAGCGGCTGATAAATCAGCTAACCACGAAGAGACGCTAGGCTTTCAAACGGAAGTCAAGCAACTGCTGAATTTGATGATTCACTCCCTGTACTCCAACCGGGAGATATTCCTGCGCGAGCTGATCTCAAACGCTGCAGATGCCTGTGACAAGCTGCGCTACGCGGCGCTGGATAACGACGCGCTCTACGAAGGTGATAGCGAGCTGCGCATCGAAATCGAGCATGATAAAGAGGCCAACACCATCACCCTGCGTGATAACGGTGTGGGTATGAATCGCGAAGACGTGATCGCCAACCTGGGCACCATTGCGCGCTCCGGTACCGCTGAGTTTCTCAAGCAGCTCTCCGGCGAGCAGCAGAAAGACGCCAAACTGATCGGTCAGTTCGGCGTAGGCTTCTACTCTGGCTTTATTGTCGCCGATGAGATTTCGGTGCGTACCCGCAAGGCGGGTACGCAGGCTTCAGAAGGCGTTGAGTGGCGCTCAAAGGGGGAAGGTGAGTTTACCGTTGCCGATATCGAGCGTGCCCAGCACGGTACGGAAATCACGCTGCACCTGAAAGAGGACGCCAAAGAGTTTGCCGACGACTATCGGCTGCAGGGCTTGGTGCGCAAGTACTCGGATCATATCGAAGTGCCCGTGCGCATGCCGAAAACCGAAACGGCCAAGGACGACGAGGGCAACCCCGTCGAGGGTAGTGAAGTGACTACCTGGGAAACCGTTAACGAGGCGACGGCGCTCTGGTCGCGCCCCAAGAGTGAGGTTTCCGACGATGAGTACAAGGCGTTCTACAAGCACGTTGCCCACGACTTTTCGGATCCGTTGACCTGGAGCCATAACAAGGTCGAGGGCAAGCTTGAGTATACCAGCCTGCTTTATGTGCCGGGTCGGGCACCCTTTGATCTGTTTGAGCGTGACGGTGCTCGCGGCGTTAAGCTCTACGTTCAGCGCGTGTTTATTATGGATGACGCTGAACAGTTCCTGCCGCTTTATCTGCGCTTTATTAAGGGCGTGCTGGATACCCGCGAACTGTCGCTAAACGTCTCCCGTGAGCTGCTCCAGCAGGATCCCAAGGTCGATAAAATCAAATCGGCGCTGACCAAGCGCGGATTGGATATGCTCAAGAAGCTGACCAAAGATAAAGAGCAGTATCAAACTTTCTGGAATACCTTCGGTAGCGTATTGAAAGAAGGGCCGGGTGAAGATCCCTCCAACCGCGAGAAAATCGCTGGCCTGTTGCGCTTTGCCTCTACCCATACCGATACGGCTGCCCAGGAGCATGCGCTGGCAGACTATGTTGAGCGCATGAAAGAGGGGCAGCAGAAGATTTACTACGTGGTGGCGGATAGCTTCAATGCGGCCAAAAACAGCCCGCACCTGGAGATCTTCCGCAAAAAAGGCATCGAAGTCCTGCTGCTGTCTGACCGTATCGATGAGTGGCTGATGAGCCATCTCACTGAGTTCGATGGCAAAACCTTTGCCGATGTGGCCAAGGGCGAGCTTGACCTTGGCGATGTGGAAGACGAAGCAGAGAAGAAAGCGCAGGAAGAGACCGCTAAAGCCAAAGAGGATCTGGTGAAGCGTGTTAAAGAAGCGCTAAGCGATGGTGTGCAGGAGGTGAAAATCACCCACCGTCTGACTGATTCGCCTGCCTGCGTCGTGCTGCCTGAGCATGAGATGGGCTACCAGATGCGTCGTATCATGGAAGCGGCCGGTCAGCCTCTGCCCGAAGTAAAACCGATTCTGGAGCTAAATCCAGATCATGCGTTGGTGGCTCGCCTGGAGAGCGCTGAAGGTGACCTGTTTGGCCAGTTAGCGCATATACTGCTGGATCAGGCAATTATCGCCGAAGGTGGCCACTTGGATGACCCCGCCGCCTACGTGAAGCGTCTGAATAGCGTTCTGACGGCCTAATAATCTACGCTGCGCTAACGACGACGGCCCGCTTGGTTAACCCCAGCGGGCCGTCTGTTTTGATAGAGTAGGGTAATACGTTCTGCAAGACTTATTGGGACACTATTATGATGGCTGAGCAGCAAACCAATGGTGCAGTGCCCGCCCGTGTAGCGGTACTGGGGGGCGGTAGTTTTGGTACGGCGCTGGCGAGCATTGCCGCCGATAACGGCGCCCGGGTTCGTCAATGGATGCGCGATGAGGCGTTGGTCACGCAAATTAATCAAGAGCATCGCAATGGGCGTTATCTGCCACACTACGCAATGAATCCGGCAGTAGAAGCCTCGACCGACCTTAAAGCCGTGCTGGCGGATGCCGAGCTGGTGTTGATTGCCATTCCCTCAAAAGCCTTTCGCAGCGTGGTGCAGGCGGCAAAAGCGTGGCTACGACCAGAGCAGATATTGGTGAGTACTACCAAGGGGATCGAGCAGGAGGGCTTTCTGCTCATGAGCCAAGTGCTTGAGCAGGAAACAGGTTTTAGCCATATTGGCGTGATTGCCGGCCCCAATTTAGCCTCTGAAATTGCCGATAAGCAGTTAACCGCGACGGTGATTGCAAGCGCAGACCCGCTAACTCGCACCCGCGTACAGCAAGTATTGGGCTGCCGTTATTTTCGAGTCTACGCCAGCGATGACCGGCATGGCGTTGAGCTGGGCGGTGCGCTGAAAAATATTTATGCGATTGCCGCCGGTATGGCGGCGGCGCTGGGCATGGGTGAAAACACCCGCAGCATGCTGATGACCCGCGCCTTGGCGGAAATGAGCCGCTTCGCCGTTGCCCAGGGGGCTAACCCGATGACCTTTTTAGGGCTGGCGGGGGTGGGGGATTTGATCGTTACCTGCTCGTCTAACCTATCGCGCAATTACCGGGTTGGCTACGCCATGGGCGAGGGGCGAACGCTGGAAGAGGCTGTCGATGCCCTTGGCCAGGTCGCGGAAGGGGTAAACACCGTTAAGCTGGTATGCGCTAAAGCGAGTGAAATGGGCGTTTATATGCCGCTGGCGGAAGGCCTCAACCATGTGTTGTTTGACGGCGTGCCGGCGCAGGAGATGGCGCGTACCCTGATGATGGGCGAACAGAGTAGCGATGTAGAGTTTATTCTGCCCCGTGAAGCCGTACAGCAGGCCCATCGGGATCAAGCTCCTTCCAAGAACAGTGGAGGCAGTAATGCCTGATGTGCTGATTATGCGCCACGGTGAAGCGGCGCCGGGATATCCGGATCAGGCGCGCCGATTGACGCCCCGCGGCGAGCTGGAAGCCGAAAAAATGGCGCGTTGGCTGGCGGAGCGTTTGGCATCGGGGGAGCTGTGTATGCCGAGGATTTATGCCAGCCCCTATGCGCGGGCGCAGCAAACCGGGCAAAGGCTCTGCGATGCGCTGGGAGCGTTGCTTGAAACGCTGGATTTTATTACTCCGGATGACGCACCGGGCGCGGTAAGCGACTGGTTGCTTGAGCAGCCTGAGGGCGCGCCAATAATACTGGTCAGCCATATGCCGCTGGTAGGCGAGTTGGCGGGTTTATTGGTCGAGGGCAGTCCAGCCCAGGGGGTGGGCTTCCCAACCGCTGCCATAGCCGAGCTAGAGGCCGAGGTGTGGGCAGCAGGCTGCGCGCAACTGAAGCGATTTACCCAGCCCAGCCAGCTTTAAGAGCTAGGTGCCGCAACGAGCATAGTGAGATCGGAACAACCCTTCGCGGGGGCGCTGTTAACCCATCCATGGGCGCTACTTTTGTCATCCCTGACAAAAGACCCCCGCTACGGGTTGCTCCAATCTCGTCAGCAAAAATTGAGATAGCACCCGTCTATTTGGTATTACAAAAGCGCGTCGAGCTTCTCTTTTAACAAGCCGTTCACCTGCTGTGGGTTGGCGGTGCCGCGTGAGGCCTTCATCACCTGACCCACAAAGTAGCCAATCATCTTGCCGCGTTTCTCCGGCTCCGAGTCGCGATACTGGGCGACCTGGGCAGGGCTGTCGGCGATCACTTGATCGATCATCGCTTCGATAGCGCCGGTGTCGGTTACCTGCTTGAGGCCTTTCGCGTCGATCACCTCGTCAGCGCTTTCACCCTGACCATTCCACAACGCCTGAAAAACCTCTTTAGCGGCTTTACCGTTAATGGTGTCATCCAGTACGCGGCTGATCAGCTCGCCTAGCTGGCGCGCTGAGATTGGGCTATTGGCAATGCTCAGGCTTTCGCGGTTAAGTGCCCCGGAAAGTTCACCCTGTACCCAGTTGGCCGCCTGCTTGGCATCGCCGCACTCGCTATGCACCGCTTCAAAGAATTCAGCCATATCGCGACTGGCAGAGATCACGTTGGCGTCGTAAGCAGAGAGGCCTAGCTCATTCTGGAAGCGCTCGCGCTTATCCGCCGGCAGTTCGGGCAGTTGGCCCCGCAGGTGATCCAGGTAGGCCTGGTCAAGCACCACCGGCAGCAGGTCAGGGCAGGGGAAGTAACGGTAGTCGTTGGCCTCCTCCTTGGTGCGCATGCTGCGGGTTTCATCGCGGTCAGGGTCAAATAGGCGGGTTTCTTGAACCACGCTGCCGCCATCTTCGATCAGCTCAATCTGGCGCTCCACCTCAAAGGCAATCGCGCGCTCGACAAAGCGGAAGGAGTTAACGTTTTTAATCTCTGCACGGGTGCCAAAAGCTTCCTGGCCTTTGGGGCGTACCGAGACGTTCACGTCGCAACGCATCGAGCCTTCCGCCATATTGCCGTCGGAAATGCCCAGGTAAGTCACGATGGAGTGAATTGCCTTGAGATACGCCGCGGCCTCTTTGGCACTGCGCATATCCGGCTCGGAGACGATCTCCAGTAGCGGCGTGCCCGCCCGGTTTAGGTCGATACCGGTCATGCCATGAAAATCTTCATGCAGTGACTTGCCGGCATCCTCTTCCAGGTGGGCATGATGAATGCGGATACGCTTGGTGCTGGCATCTTCCAGGGTAATTTCAACCTCGCCAGGGCCGACGATGGGGTGGTACATCTGGCTGGTTTGGTAACCCTTGGGCAAGTCAGGGTAGAAGTAATTTTTACGGTCAAACACCGAAACTTCGGCGATGTCCGCATGCACTGCTAGGCCAAACTGCACGGCCATGGCCACGGCCTGCTCATTGAGCACTGGCAGCACGCCGGGTAGGCCTAAATCCACCGCGCAGGCCTGGGTGTTGGGCTCCGCGCCAAACGCCGTCGAGGCGCCGGAGAATATTTTTGAACGTGTTGCGAGCTGAACGTGGACTTCAAGCCCAATCACGGTTTCCCATTGCATTAGGCGTACTCCTCGGCAAAGGCAGGACGTTGTAAGTGCCAGTCAGTCGCTTGCTGAAACTGGTGGGCGACGTTAAGCAGCTGCGCTTCGGCAAAGTGGGTGCCCAGAATCTGCAGGCCGACGGGGCGGCCACCGGCAAACCCTGCTGGTACGCTGATGCCGGGAATGCCCGCCAGGTTCACTGCGATGGTGTAGATATCCTGCAGGTACATCGACACCGGGTCTTTTTTGGCGCCCAGGTCAAAGGCCGGGGTGGGTGAGGCGGGGCCCATCAGCACATCGACGTCTTCAAAGGCGTCCAGGAAGTCCTGACGGATCAGTCGGCGCACTTGTTGAGCCTTGGTGTAGTAGGCGTCAAAGAAGCCTTCAGAGAGCGTGTGGGTGCCGATCAGGATGCGTCGCTTCACCTCTTCGCCAAAGCCCTCTGCACGGGAGCGGGTATACAGGTCAATCAGATCGCTGGGATTGTCACAGCGATAACCGAAACGCACGCCGTCGTAGCGGGACAGGTTCGATGAGGCCTCGGCAGGGGCGATGACGTAGTAGGCCGGAATCGCATAGTGGGTATGCGGCAGGCTAACTTCGCGTACCGTGGCGCCCAAAGATTCGTAAACCTTTACCGCTTCGCGGACGGCTTTCTCGACCTCTGGATCCAAGCCATCGCCAAAATACTCTTTGGGCAGGCCGATCTTGAGGCCCGAGAGGGGCGCATTCAGGCCCTCCACGTAATCGGGGACGCCACGGGCAACGCTGGTGGAATCGCGGCCGTCATGGCCAGCGATGACACCCAGCAGATGGGCGCAATCTTCGGCACTGCGTGCCATGGGGCCGGCCTGATCAAGGCTTGAGGCGTAGGCAATGATGCCAAAGCGCGACACGCGGCCATAGGTGGGCTTCAAGCCGGTAATCCCGCAAAACGCCGCGGGTTGGCGAATCGAGCCACCGGTATCGGTACCCATGGCGGCGGGCACCAGACCCGCCGCGACCGCTGCTGCACTGCCGCCAGAACTGCCGCCGGGTACTGCAGTGAGATCCCAGGGGTTTTTGACCGGGCCGTAGTAGCTGTTTTCGTTGGAGGAGCCCATGGCGAACTCATCCATATTGGTTTTGCCCAGGCTGATGGTGCCCGCCGCGTTAAGTTTTTCCACTACGGTGGCGCTGTAGGGGGCGATAAAATTATCCAGCATTTTCGAGCCGCAGCTGGTTTTTACACCCTGGGTACAAAAAATATCTTTGAGTGCCAAGGGGATTCCCGCCAGCCGCCCGGCGTTGCCCGCCGCTCGCGCTTTATCGGCGATTTCCGCCTGCTGCAGCGCCTGCTCCGCGGTCACGCTGATAAAACTATTCAGCTGGCCGTCAGCCTTTTCAATGCGCTGTAAATAGTGAGCGGTCAGCTCGCGGCTTGAAAACTCACCGCTTTTTAGCGCGGCGGCGAGTTGCGTTAAGGTTTTCTCATACATGACCCAGAAGCTCCGTTCAGGGGAGAAAAAAAATGGCAATAGTGGTGGCTTGATTAAAGGTGCCTGCGCCGTTACGCAGCGTGCTACTCAATGCGTTTATTCAACGACGCGGGGCACGAGATACAGGCCATTTTCCACTGCCGGAGCACAGCGCTGAAACGTGTCGCGCTGGTTGGTTTCCGTTACTTCATCGGCGCGCAGTCGCTGGGTCGCATCCAGCGGGTGGGCGAGCGGCGTCACGCCTTCCGTATCGAGGCTTTGTAGCTGGTCGACCATGTCCAGAATCCGGCTTAGGTCGTCTACAAAGCCGCTGGCTTGGTCATCGCTGACGGCGAGTCGGGCCAAGTGAGCAGCCCGGCGCACATGAGATTCTTCAAGCGCCATGATCGAGAATTCCTCGTTAACGTGATGGAACATAATCCGCTTTCAGCGGTATACATACCGATATCAAAAAAACGTCTTGTGCCGCAGACGTGGAAAATAGCCGCAAAAGGTACCACATTTTGGCCCCAACGGGCAGTGTTAGGCGCGACTCGTGCTTGCTGCCAAGGGGTTGCAGTGATACCGTTTGCATCCGCACAGGGTTCCCGGTCTGCACTAGGTAACAACATCCATGTTTAAACGTTTGAGGGGGCTGTTTTCCAGCGATCTATCGATCGACTTGGGTACGGCCAACACACTGATTTATGTTCGCGGTCGCGGTATCGTGCTCGATGAGCCGTCCGTGGTTGCTATCCGCCAGTCTGGCAATATGCGCAGCGTTGCCGCAGTTGGTACTGATGCCAAGCGAATGCTGGGGCGTACGCCCGGTAATATTACCGCGATTCGGCCGATGAAAGATGGCGTTATTGCCGACTTCACCGTCACCGAACAGATGCTTCAGCACTTTATTCGTAAAGTCCACCAAAGCACCTTCTTAACCCCCAGCCCGCGTGTGCTGGTGTGCGTTCCTTGCATGTCAACGCAAGTAGAGCGCCGGGCGATTCGTGAGTCAGCAGAAGGTGCCGGTGCCCGCGAGGTGTTCTTGATTGAAGAACCCATGGCGGCGGCGATTGGCGCAGGCCTTCCGGTCGATGAAGCGCAGGGGTCGATGGTGGTGGATATTGGTGGTGGTACCACTGAAATCGCGATTATCTCACTCAATGGCGTGGTCTACTCCGAGTCTATTCGGGTGGGTGGCGACCGTTTTGATGAGGCGATCACCGCTTACGTGCGTCGTCATTACGGCAGCCTGATTGGTGAAGCCACCGCCGAGCGCATCAAAGAAGAGATTGGCTGTGCCTATCCTGGTGGTGAGCTGCGTGAAATTGATGTGCGCGGCCGTAATCTAGCCGAAGGCATCCCACGCAGTTTTACGCTCAACTCCCACGAAACCCTGGAAGCGTTGCAAGAAACGCTGGGATCTATCGTGGCCGCGATCAAAAGCGCCCTTGAGCAGTCGCCGCCGGAATTGGCCTCAGATATTGCCGAGCGTGGCTTGGTATTGACGGGCGGTGGGGCGCTGTTACGCGACCTGGACAAGCTGATCGCTGAAGAGACAGGGCTGCCGGTGATCGTTGCCGAAGACCCGTTGACCTGCGTTGCTCGCGGCGGTGGTAAAGCGCTGGAGATGATTGATCAGCATACCTTTGAGTTGCTGTCGAGCGACTAATCGCAGCGGTTAATTGCGGGGGGATTGCCTATTAAACCGCTGTTTTCGCACGGGCCACTGCCGGGCTACCGGCTGTTTTTTTGCGTCCTGGCCGCCAGTGCATTGATGTTTGTCGACCTGCATTTTACCCGCATGGAGCAAGTGCGTGCGCAAATGTCGATGGTCGTTGCCCCAATTCAATGGGTTGTTAGTGTGCCTAGCGACCTGTTGAATTGGGGGTCACTTGCGCTCTCCGATCAACAGGCCTTGGTGGATGAAAACCGTCGCCTGCGAGAGCAGATTCTTACCCTTTCTCATCGTGGTCAGCGGTTGGCAAATCTGACCGCGGAAAACAGTGAGCTGCGTGAATTGCTGAGAGCAGCAAAGCGGCGTGATATTCCCTATATCACGGCTGAGCTGATATCGCTGGATAATGACCCCTTTAGTCACCAAATGGTGGTTAATCGTGGCCATCGTAACGGCGCCTACGTGGGGCAGCCGGTGATCGATGCCTCGGGTTTGGTGGGGCAAATTACCGCGGTTTCTGCCTACTCCAGCCGGGTATTGCTGTTAGCCGATGCCAGTCATGCTTTACCGGTTCAGTTGAATCGCAATGGGCTGCGCTTTATCGTCCAAGGGACGGGGCGTTACAGCAGTGTTAACGTGATGTACGTGCCGGATACGGCGGATATCCGTGAAGGCGATTTATTGACCACATCAGGCTTGGCGGGACGCTTTCCACCGGGTTATCCAGTGGCACGTGTTACCGAGGTCTATCACGATCCTGGCCAGCCTTTTGCGCGCGTGACGGCTGAACCCATGGCTCAACTACAGCGCTCGCGTCACTTCTTACTCCTTTTTCCGCCTCCGCGAGCAGAAGTGGATGAACACGCCTGGGATGAAACGCTGGATATCTCATCAGAGGCTTTAAGCTCTTCGCTTCAGCTCTCCACTAACTTAAGCCGTGCATTGCCTGAACAACCTACATCATCCCAAGAGGTGCCCTGATGCCGCGTGCACCTATTGTTCCGCTAGTGGTTATTTGGTTTAGCCTGCTTCTGGCGTTATGTTTACAAGTGATGCCGCTAGCCGATGGTTGGCAGGTATACCGCCCTGAGTGGTTGGGGCTTATGTTGATCTACTGGTGCATGCGTACTCCCGACAGAGTCGGCGTTTTTCATGGCTTTGTGCTGGGCATTTTAATGGATTTGATTGAAGGCACTGCGCTGGGTCAGCATGCGCTTATCTACGCTCTGTTGGCATTTCTCTGTGCCCTGGTGTATCCCCGCTTTCGGGCCTATTCGCTGGTACAGCAGTCGGCACTGGTGCTGGTACTGCTGGGGTTAATGCAGCTGGTCGCCCAGTGGCTGCGCACTATCGTGGGTGACTTTTCGATTCATTTAGCCTTTTTGATACCTGCGCTGATCAGTGCGTTGCTATGGCCGTGGCTGGCGACGATGTTTCAAGCCTTAGAACGTCGGTTGGCCGCCTCATGAGCGCGCCTGTTTTGTGCTTGGCGTCTGCGTCTCCCCGTCGTCGGGACTTGCTCGCATCCATTGGTGTGCCGGTGACGGTTCACCCTTGTGATATCGACGAAACACCGCTGGTCGGTGAGACGCCCCACGCCTATGTGCAGCGCTTGGCGGTTGCCAAAGCTGAGGCGGCTGCCCCCTTAACCGGTCTGCCTACGCTAGGTTCGGATACCGCTGTAGTGGTCGATGGGCGTATTCTAGGTAAGCCGGCGGATTTTGATGAGGGCGCCGAGATGCTGCGACTGCTTTCAGGGCGGACTCATGAGGTGCTTACCGCCGTCGCAGTGAGTGGGCCAGCGGGGATGCTCTCCAGCTGTGTGGCCACCCAGGTGACCATGCGTGAAATAAGCGCAGATGAAATCACAGCCTACTGGCGCACCGGCGAGCCGGCTGATAAAGCTGGCGGCTACGCAATACAGGGATTAGCGGCCATATTTGTAAAACAGATTCAAGGCAGTCACTCGGCAGTGGTAGGGCTACCGCTGTTTGAAACGACGCACTTGCTATGCCGACAGGGAGTGCCTATCTGGCGGCGCGTTTAATTCCCTTGAATAGAGGGCGTCGCCGCCTGTATCGCTGGCAAGGAATACGTCAACCAACAAGGAATTTTGCATGAGCGGTGAAGTTCTCATCAATTTAACGCCAATGGAGACCCGCGTCGCGCTGGTGGAAAATGGCGTTTTGCAAGAGGCACTGATCGAGCGTTCCCGTCGGCGTGGCATTGTGGGCAATATCTACAAAGGCAAAGTGGTTCGCGTGCTGCCTGGTATGCAGGCTGCCTTTGTTGATATTGGCTTGGAACGGGCGGCGTTTATTCATGCCCACGAAGTGATGCCGCCCGGCACACCGCTCGATGAGCAGCAGACCATCGGCCAGTTGCTTCATGAGGGGCAGGCACTCGTGGTGCAGGCCACCAAAGACCCCATTGGTAGTAAGGGCGCGCGATTAACCACCCATCTGTCGATCCCTTCGCGTTATTTGGTGTATATGCCGGATTCGCCGCATCATGGCGTTTCCCAGCGTATCGAAGATGAGCGCGAACGCGAGCGCTTAAAAGCCCTGCTGGATAGCAGCGTGGCGGAACAGACGCTGGAAGTGACGGGAGGCTTTATTGTTCGTACTGCCGCGGAAGGCGTCGGTGACGAAGAGCTAAAAGGCGATATGCACTTTCTGCTGCGACTGTGGCGCAAGGTCAGCGAACGTAAGGTAACTGCGACACCACAAAGCGTCATTTATGATGATTTACCGCTGTTTATGCGCACGTTACGCGATGTAATGCGTGACGATATCGAAAAAGTGCGTATCGATTCACGGGAAAATTTCGTCAAGCTGGTCGAGTTCGCCGAAGAGTTTATGCCCGATGCCGTTGAACGGATTGAGTACTACCCCGGCGAGCGACCCATCTTTGATCTTTACAGTGTCGAGGACGAGATCCAGAAAGCATTAGGGCGCAAGGTGCAGTTGAAATCCGGTGGCTATCTGGTGATTGATCCCACCGAGGCAATGACAACCATTGATGTCAATACCGGTGGTTATGTCGGCCATCGCAACCTTGAAGAGACCATTTTCAAAACCAACCTTGAGGCCGCCACGGCGATTGCCCGTCAACTTCGTCTGCGCAACCTGGGCGGCATTATCATTATCGACTTTATCGATATGGTTGATGTTGAGCATCAGCGGCAGGTGTTACGGGTACTCGAGAAAGCGTTAGAGCGCGATCATGCCAAAACCAAGTGTACCGGTGTCACCGAGCTTGGCCTTGTTCAGCTTACCCGTAAACGCACCCGGGAAAGCCTGGAGCAGACGCTCTGCGAAGCGTGTCCCACCTGCAGTGGCCGGGGTACGCTTAAAACGCCTGAAACCGTCTGCTACGAAATTTTCCGTGAGATTCTGCGCGAAGAGCGTGCCTACAGTGCTGAAACCTATATGGTGCTGGCATCGCAGCCCGTTGTTGATCGCTTACTAGATGAAGAGTCAGCGGCGGTGGCCGACCTGGAGACATTTATCAATAAAACCATCCGCTTTCAGGTTGAGCAGCACTACTCCCAAGAGCAGTACGATATTGTGCTGATGTAACCATGCCTACTCGTTCGCTGGTGCGTTGGAGTTTGCTAATCGTCGCCTGGTTACTAGGCAGCGCTGCTGTACTGCTGTTGCTGCTGCGCTTGGTGATTAGCCAGTCCGATGCCCTTACCCCCCGTATTGAAGCGCTGATTGAAGCGCGTATTGGCGTACCGGTCACTATTGAGCATCTCTCGCTTTCTCTTGCTCGGAATGACCTGTTGCTGCGTCTTGACGGCGTAAACGCGGAAACCCCAGAGGGCCAGGCACTGTTTTCCCTTGAGCATGCGGGACTGCGTTTGGATACCTGGGCTTCGCTTGTCAATATGGCGCCCATTTTTAGCGATGCCCGCATTAGCGGTACCGAGTTTCATCTCTATCAAGGCACTGGAGCGGCTTGGCAGTGGCCAAAGCCCGCTGAGCTACCGCTCTTGATGGCGCCAGATCCTGAAGTAGATCTGGCGACCATCGATGACTGGGCGGGGTTGATTTTGCGCCAACGCCTGTGGGTGGAAGACACGCGCGTGGTGCTGCATGGCAAGCAGGATACCGTCCTGCTGCATGCCCAAACACTGTTATTGACTGGTGATGAGCGGCGTACACGATTGGAAGGTGCTATCAATATTGCTCAATCGTTACAGCAGGCGCGCGAAGTGGCGCTGCCGGCGGCTGAAATGAAAGTTGAAATGCAGCCTGGAAAACGTGGCTTTAGCGACTTTTCGGCTGCGCTACAACTGGATATTCAGCTTGATCAGTTAGTCGTTCTGGCAGATATGTTCCGACCTGATCACGCGGCCTATTTGGAGCAGGCCGGCGGCAGTGCTCGGCTGTGGGGACGCTGGAGTGCCGGACGTCTCGAAGAAGCCCGGGTTGCGGTCGACGTTCCACAATTGACGCTCCGTCATAATGTCCAGTACGCGGTATTAAGGGATATTGAAGCCAATGGCCTGTGGCAGCGGGATGGTGATGGGGGCGAGGCGTGGTTAAGCGGCGATGCGGATAGCGTGGAGTGGGCCCAGCCCCCCGGTGGCAGCGTTGGGCCAGCCTTGCCGCGCCACTGGCACGCTACGCACCAGCCAGGAGAGTGGGAAGTTCGCACCAGTGCCTTTGAGCTCGCCTCGCTGACCGCTTGGCGCGACTATGTGTTGCTACCTGAGTCCGTTACGCGGGTATTGCAAACCCTCGCCCCCCGGGGGCAAGTCGAGGGGTTGCATGTCGGACAGCAGGATGGTCACTGGGGGGTGGACGCGGCGCTAACCGGCGTGGAAGTTTCGCCTTGGCAGCAGGCGCCTGGTGGCGGCCCGCTGGATGCCTGGGTGCAGGCGCGGGATTTTCGCGGTCGCGTGCTGTTTAGCAGTAATGGTGACAGTACCCTCTATTTTCCTGAGTTTTTTGCTGCCCCCATGCAGCTGCGGCGCGCTGAAGGGGAAGTAGAGTGGGTATACGACGGCCCCAACACCATGGTGAGCGGTAAGCGGTTAAGCGTCGATTGGGACGGTGCACAGATTGCCGGTGGTTTTGGTTTAGTAGTGACCGCTAATCAGCGCGGGCATTTTGGCTTAGAGCTGGACTTCAGTGACGTGGATGCTGTTGAGCGCCCGCTGGCCCAGTGGCTGCCGCTAAGTGTCATGGATGACGAGCTTCGCGAGTGGCTGCTCAATGATATTGGCGGCTATGTCAGCAAAGGCTCGCTGCAGTTAAGCCAGCCGCTAGGCGATAGCGTCACCGCCGAGGACTTTACTGCGACGCTCGCGCTGGCCGTTAGCCAAGGGCATTTACCGATTGCCCCAGGTTGGCCGCGCCTTGACGATGTAGAGGGGCGTCTTAAGTGGCAAAACAGGGTGTTAGAAGCTGAAATTGATAACGCGCAGAGCCACGGCGTCACTGCTTCTAAGGGTGAGGTAGTGATGGAGGATGAGACGCTCAATATTTCGGGGCAATTACAATCGGATGGCCCAGCGCTAATATCGTTTTTACAGGCAATGCCCGAAATTGACCTTTCCCAACTAAGCGATCTGCGCGTAACAGGTGGCGTTAACGGCGATATTGCGCTGTCGTTGCCGTTAGCAAACCCGGAGGCGCTTCAGCTGGAAATTAATGCTCAGCCACGCTTTCCGGAAGTGGTGTATCAACCGCTCGATCTACGTCTTCAATCGGTTGAGGGGGATCTTGCCTGGCTCCAAGATGGGGAAAGTTCAGGTCTCGTCGGAGAGGCTCGTGGGCAGTTGCTTGGTGGCTCTATCAACGCTGATATTGATACTCAACGCAACGGCATACAGCTGCAGGGAAGTGTCGCCACCGAGGCGCTTTTTGGACTTGCGGGGTTGGGTAATCAAGGGCGTATGCCGCTAGAAGGGCCGTTAGAGTGGCAGGGCAGCGTCGTCCTAACGCCAACGCCCACTCTGCGCTTGGAGAGTCGTTTAGTCGGTGTCACCAGCCATCTACCCGAACCCTTTGCAAAAACACCACAGCAGGCCTGGCCCTGGACATTAACCGCCGATATGGACACAAAACGTCTCGAAAGCCGCCTCGCTGATATTGCTTCTGCACGACTGCAACAGCTTAACGGCTTGCTTGCCGGGACGTTAAATTTAGGCAGCCGGGCGGAGCGCCTGCCCGACTGGCCCTCTCAGCCTGGGGTTAGTCTCGACGCTGCCGTACCTCGAATTGACCCTCTAGTGTGGCAGCAGGCGATTGCACCGCTAATGGCAGGCGGGACACTCAGCACGTCTGGCGAAGGCACGCAAATGCCGTTGACGGTCTCGCTAGCCACCCCCTGTGTGATTTACCAAAGGGAGTGTTTAGGCAGTCTTAACGCCTCGGGCAATATGAACGATGGTCGGGTGGATTTGGGCCTAAGCGGTAACCTGGTTACTGGACGCTTAAACTACAATGCTCAATCGCCGCAACCGTTAGATGTGGCCATTGAAGCGCTGGCGCTTGATCGCTTGCTGGCACTAGCCAATGTCGAGCATGACAGCGATGCACCGACGCCAGACTCCTGGATGGGATCGGTCGAAACGCAGCTTAAGGAGCCGGTGGCCATTCCTGGCTGGCTAGCCGATGTGCCCAATGGGCGATTGCGTTTAGCCGAAATTGCCATGGGGCCGCGTCGTTTTGGCCCCTTGACCGCCTACTGGGAAACCGACGGTGAGCGTTTTTCGCTTACCCCCGTTGGGTTAACCCTGGGCCAGCTCTCCGCACGCGGCGAGCTGCACTGGGAGGGGGATGCCGTCTCCAGCCATACCCGCGCGGACATTACGATTCAGGGCGGGGATATCGGCACCGCTCTTGAGCGTCTTGACCAGCCGGTAGCTATGCGCAGCCGTAGTACCGATGTGGCTGCTTCGCTGGACTGGCCGGGGGCGCCTTGGCAATTGGAGTTAAGCCGCTCAGATGGCACTATCAGTACCGACATTCGTGATGGCAGCTTTGTCACTCTGGAATCGGCCCCTGCGCGGTTAATTGGCTTGCTCAATTTCGATAATATTTTACGTCGCCTGCGCTTGGATTTTTCCGACGTTACCGGTCAGGGAACCGCATTTGATCGTGTGAAGGGTACCGCCGATGTCACCGGTGGGCTGCTGACGCTACGCGGGCCATTGCAAATTGATGCGCCGGCCACCACCCTAACGCTTACCGGCAGTGCCAATCTGGTGACCCGTGAACTCGACCAGCGGCTTGGCGTCACACTACCAGTAACACAAAGTTTGCCGATTGCGGCGATTGCCGTTGGCGCGCCCATCGTGGGCGGCGCACTGTTTCTTGCCGACCAGCTGTTTGGCGACGCACTGGATCGTGCCACGACACTCCATTATCGCGTGCGAGGCCCTTGGACTTCGCCGCAGGTTACTTTAGAAGGCCCCCAATGACCGCATATAAAAGTGATGTAGATACGGCTGCCGCCATTCTTTTGACCCCTGGAGGTCTCGATTTAGAGGCCTTGGAAACGGGGCTGGGCTACGCCATGGGCGCGGGCATTGACTATGCAGACCTCTATTTTCAGCGTACCTGGCAAGAGGGCTGGGTACTGGAAGATGGCGAGGTAAAAGAGGCCAGCTACAGTATTGACGGTGGCGTCGGCGTGCGCTCACTGGCAGGTGAAAAAACCGGCTTTGCCTACTCCAACCAGATTACCGCCGATGCGCTAATGGACACCGGCCGCACGGCGGCGGGCATCGTCCGCAGCGGCCAACGTCTGCCTGGGCAATTGGTTCGCCCGGTTTCCGCCATGTCGCGCTATGAGGGAATCGACCCTCTGGCCGGGCTAAGCGCCGAAGACAAAGTCGCCATGTTAAAACAGGCTGACAAAGTCGCTCGTGCTGCAGACCCGAGCATCAGTCAAGTGAGTGCTTCCCTATCAGGTACCTACGAGGTGGTGCTGGTGCGGGCCAGCGATGGCACCTTGGCGGCGGATATTCGCCCGCTGGTGCGCTTTAATGTCAGCGTTATCGCGGTAAAGAATGGCCGACGTGAGCGGGGCAGTGCGGGCGGCGGCGGCCGTTACTCCATGGCTAAACTGCGCGATGACCAAGTTGCCGAGCAGTACGCTAAAGAGGCGGTGCGCCAGGCGCTGGTCAACCTGGAAGCCGTCGATGCACCTGCGGGGCAAATGCCCGTGGTGCTGGCGTCGGGGTGGCCGGGGATTCTGCTCCATGAGGCCGTCGGCCACGGTCTGGAAGGAGATTTCAACCGTAAGGGCAGTTCCGCGTTTGCTGGCAAGATGGGCCAGCGTGTTGCCGCTAAAGGCGTGACCATTGTCGATGATGCAACGCTGGCGGATTGTCGTGGCTCCATGAGCGTGGATGACGAGGGCACTCCAGGGCAATACACGCCGCTTATCGAAGACGGCATTTTGACCGGCTATATGCAGGACAAGCTCAATGCCCGGCTAATGGGTATGGCGCCCACAGGCAACGCGCGGCGTGAATCTTTTGCGCACTTACCCATGCCGCGTATGACCAATACCGTCATGCTAGCGGGTCAGGATCAGCCTAGCGATATTATTAAAAGCGTTAAGCGCGGTATTTACGCGGTGAGCTTTGGTGGCGGGCAGGTGGATATTACCTCAGGCAAATTTGTCTTCTCCGCCAGCGAAGCCTACCTGATTGAAGATGGTAAGGTGACGGCGCCGGTGAAAGGGGCCACCTTGATTGGTAACGGGCCGGAAGCGATGCAGCGTGTCTCCATGATTGGCCACGACATGGCGCTGGATACCGGCATCGGTGTGTGTGGTAAAGAGGGGCAGGGCGTGCCAGTGGGTGTCGGCCAGCCCACCCTGAAATTGGATGAGCTGACCGTCGGCGGCACACAGTCTTGAAGGGCGGTCTTAAAGAGCCGCTTTTAAGATGCTGTTTTTAAAGAACCGCCTTTAAAGTGAGAGGGTTTCGCGGAGGTGTTTGAATAGCTTGCGCGAGCTGGTGGGTGGTTTGCCCTGCTCGCGTTCCCGCTGGGCGTTGCGAATCAATTGACGCAGGCTCTGGCGGTCGGCATCGGGGTGCTCCGCCATAAACAGGTCGACAGCAGGATCGCCCTCATCAATTAAGCGTTCCCGCCATTTTTCCAGGCGATGAAACGCGTGGTCGCGCTGCTCCTGCTCCTGGTCGATGGAATCGAACACGGCTTGAATGGCGGTGAGATCCTCTTTACGGATTAACTTGCCGACATACTGCATATGGCGGCGGCGACCTTCGTGGGAGCGAATGCGCGAGGTTTCCTCGATAGCGCGCAGCATATCGTCAGAGAGGGGGAAACGGGCGCGTTCCGCCGGTCGCATGGCAATTAAGGTTTCCCCAAGTGCCTGTAAGGCATGCATTTCGCGTTTGAGTTGCGACTTGCTAGGGCGTTCTTCCTGCTCTTCTGTTTCTACGGGATCGGGACGTTGCTTACGCATAGTGTGACTCACAGACAAGATTCGTGGCGGCATTATACCAGCTGCGAGTACAACATTGATTCACCGAAGAGACTCTCTTGAAAGACATTTAGTTGAGAGACATTCGGTTGAAAAAGGAGGCCATATGGCACAGGCATTTGATGCATCCGCGCAGCAGTCGCTTTTGACCGCGCGCGCCGAAGAGGCGCTGGCACTGGCGAAGCGCTTGGGCGCTGATGCTGCCGAAGTGGGTGCAAGCGTTGACCAGGGCATCGGCATTAGCGTGCGCCTTGGCGAAGTTGAAACGGTTGAGTTATCCCGCGACCAGGGCATAGCCGTCACGCTTTACGTGGGCCAGCGTAAAGGCAGCGCTTCTTCCACCGATGCCAGTAGTGCTTCGATTCAGGCAGCCGTAGAGAAAGCGCTCTCGATTGCCCGCTATACCGGTGAAGATAAGGCCGCAGGGCTGGCCGATGCCGCGCTGATGGCTACCGAGCTGCCCGATCTTAAAGTGCACTACCCCTGGGCGCTCACTACGGACGAGGCGATCGAGCTGGCGCTTGCCTGCGAGCAGGCGGGGCGTGACGTAGACGGTATCTCACAGTCAGATGGCGCGTCTCTCTCCAGTGGCGAAGGGGTGCGCGTTTATGCCAATAGCCACGGCTTTTTAGGTACCCAAAAGGGCAGTAGCCACTCGCTTTCGTGCATGCTGATAGCTCAAGACGCCAGCGGTATGCAGCGCGACTACGACTATACTTCTGCCCGCAACCCCAAGGCGCTACGTGACCCCGCGGAGGTGGGGCGCGAAGCCGCAGGTCGCACGCTGCGCAGGCTTGGCGCTAAACGCCCACCCACGGGCACCTTCCCGGTGCTGTTTGACCCCTCGCTGGCCAGCGGGTTAATCGGTCACCTTCTCAGTGGATTGGCCGGTGGTGCGCTCTACCGCCAAGCCTCGTTTTTGTGTGACCGGCTCGGCACACCGCTGTTTCCCGACTGGTTTAGCCTAGAAGAGCGACCGATGGAAATTGGCGCCATGGCCAGCTCGCCGTTTGATGGTGAGGGCGTGCAAACGCGTAATAATCGCTTTATCGACCAGGGGCGCATTGCCAGCTATATGCTCTCTTCCTACAGTGCTCGTCGCCTTGGCATGCATACCACCGGCAATGCCGGAGGGGCGCGTAATGTGCGTTTAGCGGCGCCACTGCAATCACGCGACAGTCTGCTGCAGGAGATGGGGCGGGGGATTTGGGTAACGGAGCTAATGGGGCAGGGCGTCAACGGTGTAACCGGCGATTACTCCCGCGGTGCCGCAGGTTTTTGGGTCGAAAACGGAAAGGTGCAGTACCCCGTTGAAGAGTTCACCATTGCCAGTAACCTGGAGCGGATGTTCACTGGCCTCGTCGGTATTGGTGATGACACCGATACCCGCGGCAGTGTTCACACGGGTAGCTGGTTGATTGATGCCATGACCGTGGCGGGTGACTAGCAAGCACAAGCGACGGCTACTGATCCTCCTCAAAGCGGGCGTCGAACAGCGCTTGAATCGCTTCAAGCGCCTGTTCGGCATCATCGCCTTCGGCATTGATCTTCAGCTCGGTACCGCAAGGTGCTGCCAGCATCAGCAACGACATGATGTTGGCGGCGTCAGCGACCTGATTCTGCTTGTAAACATGTATTTTAGCCGAAAACTGTTGACCGCATTTGACCAGTTTTGTCGCCGCGCGAGCGTGTAGCCCGCGTTGATTGGTGAGTGTGAGTGTTCGTTCTGGCACCCTGGTTCCTTTTCGCCGAGTGGTGTCATTAATGGATAGACGCGTTTAAGAGGTCTCTCGCCGTTCGTTAGTTGGAGTAGAGCTGATAAGGGTGGCGGCTGACTGCTTGCTTAAGGTGTAGTGCAGGCCCAGTTCGCGGTGGCGAAGTTGAACTTCGCCCATGCAGGGAGCCAATTTTTCCGCTAACTTCTCGACCATATAAACCGAACGGTGCTGGCCACCGGTGCAGCCAATCGCGATGGTCATGTAGCTACGCTGGCTATTTTGGTAAGCGGGTAGCCAACGTTCCAGCCAGCCCAGAATGTCATTGCTCATGGCGTCAACGATCGGGTAGCTGCTGAGAAACGTTACAATGTCAGCGTCGCGACCTGTGAACTGGCGCAGCGTTGGATCCCAATAAGGGTTCGGCAGGCAGCGTACATCGAAAACCAAATCAGCGTCTAATGGCACGCCGCGTTTGTAACCAAACGACTCGAGTGTCAGCGTAAGCTTATCGCTCCGCTGATGCGCGACCTGATCGGTAATGCGACGGCGTAAATCGTGCACCGATAAACGAGATGTATCGATCAACAGATCGGCCAGGTCGCGAATATCCTCCAGCGTCTCCTCTTCTTTGTTGATCGCCTCTTCCAGCGTCATCTCACTATCCCGGGTCAGCGGATGGCGTCGCCGAGTAGCGGAGTAGCGCTCAAGCAGTATGCGTGCATCGGTGGTCAGGTAGATAACCTGGAAGTCGATTTTACGCTGGCGTAGCTCTTCCAACAAAGCGGGCAGGCGCTCTAGCGCGCCTGGCAAATTACGGGCATCAATGCTGACCGCCAAATGGGTGCGGTCACCCTGGTCGCGTATTTCGTCCACCAGCGATCCCAGCAGCATAGCGGGAAGGTTATCAATCGCGTAGTAGCCAAGATCTTCCAGCGCCTGTAGGGCGATAGATTTACCTGACCCTGAGCGGCCGCTAATGATCACCAGTTGCATAGAGTCTCTCTTTGCCTTGGTCAAGCTGCGTTGAGGGGGGAGCGAAACATATAAACCTGCCCTGACAAGCTTAAACAGGTTTTAAGACCGGTTAGGCCGCTGATTGCTCACGGATTTTGGCAGTGATGAGCTCAAGTAATTCACGCTGGCTGGTTGCTTTACGTAGTTGCTGCCGTGTATCCGCATCATTCATGATGGTTGCGACTTGGCCGAGCAATGAAAGGTGCGTGTCATCCGCTTCTTCGGGTACTAGCAGTACAAACACCAGGTCTACCGGGTCGCCGTCGATAGCGTCAAAATCAATCGCTTCTGACAGTTTTAAAAAACCAGCGATAGGGGCTGTGCAGTGGGGGCTACGCGCATGGGGGATAGCCACACCGTTTCCAATACCCGTACTGCCTAAGCGCTCACGGCCGATTAAACGGCTAAACACTTCTTGGCTGTCCAGGCTGGGTATATTTTGGGCAATAAAGGTGCTGTAAAACTCCAGCACCCTTTTTTTGCTGCCCCCGGGTACGTCGAACAGAACGCGCTCCGGGGGGAGTATGGTTTCCAACGTCATTGAATTAACGCACGCCTGCGCCTTGGGCGCGAGCTTGTGCTTTTTCCTTGTGTTTAACGAGTTGACGGTCGATTTTGTCCGCTAGGGCGTCGATAGCGGCGTACATATCACTGTCCATGGCTTCTGCATGTAAATCCGCGCCTGCGGCGTGCAGCGTACAGGCGGCCTGCTGGCGCTCTTTCTCCACTGATAAGGTGACTTGCACCGTGGTTATATTGTCGTAGTGGCGCTCTACACGCTCAAGTTTTTCGTTGACATAGTCACGCAAGGCGTCAGTCAGTTCTACGTGATGACCAGTGATATTAACTTGCATTGACGTACTCCTTATCCATCGGACTGTACTTCGATTGTAACCCTTTTTGCCGCGTTGCAAAGCCCTTGTCGAGAGTTTCCCTTAAACGGCATCAGGGTCTAGCGTAAACGACGACGTTCGCTGGAGGAGGGGATGCCCATGGCTTCACGGTATTTAGCTACCGTACGACGCGCCACCTGCACCCCCCCTTCGCCTAATAGCGTGACTAAACGGCTGTCAGAAAGCGGTTTGCCAGGGGGCTCCTCTTGAATGAGTTTTTTGAGCCGCGCGCGGATGGCGGTACTGGAGTGGCTGTCGCCATCCTGACTGCTCACTTGGCTGGAGAAAAAGTACTTGAGCTCAAATACGCCGCGTGGGGTATGAATATATTTCTGCGTCGTTACCCGTGAGATAGTCGATTCGTGCATCTCAACGGCTTCAGCGATATCAGCCAGTATCAGCGGCTTCATGGCCTCTTCGCCGTGCTCTAAAAAGCCAATCTGACGGGTGATGATTTCGCGACCCACCCGCAGTAAGGTGTCGTTACGGCTGGAGAGACTCTTGATCAGCCAGCGCGCTTCCTGCAGGTGCTCTTTGAGAAACTGGTTGTCATCGCTTTTGTCCGCACGCTTAATCAGGCTAGCGTAGTCGGGCTGAATACGCAGCCGCGGCAGTGCCTCAGGGTTGAGTTCTAAGTGCCAGCCTTCGTTATCGTGGCGGACGACTAAGTCAGGGGTCACATAGCTGTCGTCGGTGTCGCCATAGGCGCTGCCTGGGCGAGGATCCAGGCTGCGAATAAGTAGAATGACATCGGCCAACTGTTCGTCGTCGAGCCCCAGACGGCGTTTTAGCAGCCGCATGTCATCCTTGCCGAGCGCTTCAAGAAACTGACGCACCAGGCGGCGGGCGGGTACCAGCAGCGGCGTATCGTCGGGAAGGGCGGCTAGCTGCAGCATCAGGCATTCACGCAAATCGCGGGCAAATATGCCGGTCGGCTCAAACTGCTGTAGCTTAAGCAGTGTGGTTTCCACTTCTCGCTGACTAAGCCCATCAATACCCTGGGCTCGTAAGCCTTCGCGGATATCATTAAGCGGCTGAGTCAGGTAGCCGTTAGCATCTAGTGCGTCAATTAAACTCTCCGCGACAAGCTGCTCGCGGGGGCTAAAATCGGTCATGGCAAGCTGCCACAGCAGGTGCCCATGTAGGCTCTGCCCGGCCGCCTGACGCTCGAAATCGGGGCCTTCGCTGCTGCTGCCCCCCTGGCTACCCATATCTTGATAGGTATCGGACCAGTCGCTATCTACCGAGAGCTCCGTAGGGATGCTCTCTGACCACTCTTCTTCCTTAGGCTCGCTGACAGCCTGCTCACTAAATTCATCCTCCTGCTCCAGCATGGGATTGGCATCAAGAGCCTGCTGAATTTCTTGACGAAGATCCAGCGTCGAGAGTTGCAACAGCGCAATGGCCTGCTGCAACTGGGGCGTCATGGTCAGCTGTGTGCCGATACGCAGTTGGAGAGAAGCTTTCATGACCATCTGAGAACCACTCGTTAATCAGAAGGCTCCACACTAGTGCGAGTGAGTGCCTGGTGCAAGTGCAATAAGCATGCCATTGGTAGTAAAGTTGTTGCAGAGCGCTATTTACAGAGCCAAAAAATAGGTTTATGGGTAGGTGGTGATTGTAGGCACAACTGATTAGTTTAAAGGCGAAAATCAGCACCCAGATATACGTCTCTGACCTTCTGATTATCGAGAATGGCACTTGGTGAGCCGCTGGCAATGATTTGCCCATCACCGACGATATACGCAATATCGCAAATATCCAGGGTTTCACGCACGTTGTGGTCGGTGATCAGTACACCGATATGGCGTTGCTTCAGGGCACGGATGATAGTTTTAATCTCGCCTACCGAAATAGGGTCGACGCCGGCAAAGGGCTCATCCAGTAAAATAAAGGCAGGGTCAGTGGCCAGCGAGCGGGCAATTTCGACTCGCCTGCGCTCACCGCCTGAAAGGCTCATGCCGAGATTGTCGCGAATGTGAGTGATATGAAAGTCTTCGAGCAGTGCTTCCAGGCGCTGCTCCCGCTCGCTGCGATTAAGCTCTTTGCGGGTTTCGAGGATTGCCATAATATTATCGGCAACCGAAAGTTTGCGGAAAATAGACGCCTCTTGAGGGAGGTAGCCGATGCCCGCCGCGGCACGTTCGTGCATGGGGGCGCGGGTTAAGTCCCTGTCGTCGATGCCTACTTTGCCAGCATCGGATTTTACCAGTCCGACAATCATATAGAACGAGGTGGTTTTGCCTGCACCATTCGGGCCAAGTAGGCCCACAACGCTGCCTTGGCAGATCTCTAGGTTAATATCTTTAACCACCCGACGCCGTTTGTAGCTTTTAGCCAGGTGGTGGGCATAAAGGGTTTTGATCGGCGCAGTATCAGCAGTGGCCACAGCTTGGCTCCCTATTGTTCAGGCTGAAGGGTCATTCGAATGCGCTGGGGCTCGCTGCCGTCAACGTCAGAGCGTGCTTGAATCACTTCACGGTCAATAAAATACTCAAGACGTCCGCCGGTAAATTTATCCTCTTGTTGGGTCAATTCGGCTTGGTCAATCAACTCGACGCGGCGTTCCGCAACGTGATAAATGATCCGCCGTGCCCAACCCTCGGTGGGGCCCTCCTGGCCTTCACCCTGATGGCGCAGATAGGCGCGCTCACCGGTGGCTGTCGCTGTCGAGAGTTCACCTGCCTCGTTGCGTTTGACCTCTACCCGCTCGCCCCGCAACTGCATTTCGCCCTGGCGAATGTCCACGTCTCCACTATAAACGGCGGTACCCGCCCGTTGGTCGAGATCCAAACGGTCGGCCTCCACTTCAATAGGTGCCTGCTGTGAGGTCTGAGCCAGCGCTGTTAGCGGCATCGCGAGCGCAAAAAGGGCGGTGTAAACAAGTGCTTTCATGGCGACTCCTCTCTAGATTGCTTGGCCGGGGGGTGTGTGCCGCGTACATTATCCGTGAGGCGAACCCGACTATCGTTAAGCCACACGTCCATACGTGAAGCACTCATTTGTTGGGGCGGTTGCTGCAATATGACCGGTGTATCACTCCAGGCATGCTGAGTGACTCCATCATAATGCAATAGCTCGGTATCTAGCTGCCAACCTTCATCCGGTGCTATCAAGCGTGCCGAGCCTGACAGCAGCAGCGACTGGGTGGCGGTGTTGAGTGTGCCTACATCCGCACTAGCCAGCCACTGACGATCCTCATTGTCGTAAAGCAGCGCTTCGGGCTCTTCTGTCCAGGTTTCGCTTTGCTGAGGCGTATGGATAAGGCGCGGCGTTTTTAGCGACTGCAGGACGTTGCCATTATCACCGAATAAAGTGATTTCAGCATTTTCCAGTACGTGGCCTGGCTCTTGAGCCTGCGCTTCTGGATCAATACTGGTGTCTTTCGGTCCGCGGGGGTCAAGCCATACCAGTAGAGCCCCCAGCGCTATGACCAGCCCAGCTAACCAGATACGCACTTTAAAGCGTTTAACCATTTACGTGCGGCCGTGGAGGTAAGTGTCGAGCACCGCGCCCCAGTGCCCTTGGGATTCAAGCAGGGTATCGCAGATTTCGCGCACTGCACCGTGGCCACCCAGTCGTTCTGTGATCCAGTCGGCGTGAGTATGCATATAGTCTGGTGCGTTAGGGACGGTAATGCCAACGCCGCAACGCTTGATCGCCGCCAGGTCGGGTAGGTCGTCGCCGCAATAAGCCACCTGTTCCAGCTCGATATCGAGGCGCTGACAGAGCCCTCGCAGGGTGGCCAGCTTATCTTCACAACCCTGATGGACATGATCAATGCCCAGTGCGGCGGCGCGCTGGCTCACCATGGGGGAGTCGCGGCCGGTAATCAACGCTACATGTACGCCCACGCGTTTGAGAAGTTTTAGCCCATGACCATCCTGGGTGTGGAATGCCTTGATTTCGATTCCATCGGCCTGAAAGTAGAGACGGCCATCAGTGAGAACGCCGTCAACATCCAGCGCCAAAAGGCGTACACGGCGGAGACGGTCAAGTAGCGCAGCAGGTAGGGACATAGAGCCTCCATATCAGTAAATTGGTAAAGCCAGGCGGAGTAAAACGCCGGTAGGTTAAATAACGCCGCTGGCGAGCAGGTCATGCATATGTAGAGCCCCAATAGGGCGCTGTTGTTCATCGACCACCGCGAGCGCGGTAATGCGGCTCTCTTCCATGATGCGTACCGCTTCGGCTGCCAGGATGTCTGGGCCGATGCGTTTGCCTGGTCGAGTCATGACATCATCAACGCGCACATCGCGCAGATTATGGAACTGATCCAGCGTGCGTCGCAGGTCGCCATCGGTGTAGACCCCGGCGAGGCGCCCATCGCTATCCACCACGCAGGTAAAGCCAAGCCCTTGCCGGGTGATTTCCAATAAGGCATCGCGTAGTGGGCTGCCCAGTGCGACCTGGGGTAGTCGCTCGCCATCATGCATCAGGTCTCTCACACGCAGCAGTAGGCGCTTGCCTAAGCTTCCGCCAGGGTGGGAAAGGGCGAAGTCTTCAGCGGTAAAGCCGCGTGCTTCCAGCAATGCAACCGCCAGGGCATCACCCAGGGCGAGAGCAGCGGTGGTGGAGCTGGTGGGAGCAAGATCGAGCGGGCACGCTTCACGCTCAACGCCACTATTGAGATGCGCGTCAGCGTGTTTGGCAAGCGTGGAGTGGGGGCGGCCGGTCATGCTCACCAACGGGGTGCCGAGGCGTTTAAGCAGCGGCAGAAGGGCAGTGACTTCGGCTGTTTCCCCCGAGTTGGATAACGCCAGCACCACATCGGCGCGGGTAATCATGCCTAGATCGCCGTGGCTGGCTTCACCGGGGTGAACGAAAAAGGCCGGTGTGCCCGTGCTGGCCAGTGTCGCTGCCAGCTTGCCTGCAATATGCCCCGACTTGCCCATGCCTGTCACTACCACGCGGCCTTGGCAGGCGAGGATCAGCTCGCAGGCGCGGTCAAAGCTTTCGTCCAGTTTCGCCTGGAGGCCCCCAATCGCTGCCTGCTCAATTTGCAGCGTACGCAGTGCGCTTTCGCGTAGTAGGCTGGATGAAGCAGGAGGCTGGCGCATAGCGTTTTCTCTTAACAATTGAAAATGAACAAAGTGGTAACCGCCAAGAATAACATCTCGATACGCCTAATAGGCAGTAATTGAGGCCGTTACTCAAGGCGACTGGTGTTGACGAGCTACCTAAGGAGAGCCCATTCGCACCGTAATGTCTTGTAGCGTTATAGTACGATGTTCGATAATGTTTTAGAAACACTGTTTTCTAACTGCGGTCGCAGCAAGTAGGTTATGCTACTTGGTTCTGGCCGTGCCATGTTAAGAGTCAACTGATCCATGACAGATGCACCCTTTATAGAAATTGAAGAGCTCTATTTTTCACGTGGCGATCACGAAATTTTCCGTGGGGTGAATATGACCATACCGCGGGGGAAAGTGACCGCGATCATGGGGCCGAGCGGTACCGGTAAAACCACGCTGCTAAAGCTGATCGGCGGTCAGTTGACGCCGGAGAGTGGGCGAATACTGATTGATGGGCAGGATGTGCATAAGCTTTCGCGGAAGGCGCTATTCACGCTACGCAAGCGGATGGGCATGCTGTTTCAGAGTGGTGCGCTGTTTTCCGATCTGGATGTGTTTGAGAACGTTGCCTTTCCGCTGCGGGTGCATACGGATTTGCCCAATACCATGGTTCGCGACCTGGTCTTGCTCAAGCTACAGTCAGTTGGCTTGCGCGGTGCGCGACACTTAACACCTGCTGAGCTTTCCGGGGGGATGGCGCGTCGAGTGGCTTTGGCCCGTGCGGTCGCGCTGGATCCGGAGCTGATTCTGTACGATGAACCTTTCGTAGGCCAGGATCCCATCTCCATGGGGGTATTGGTACAGTTGATTAAGCGTCTTAACCAAGCGCTTCAGCTCACCTCTGTGGTGGTCTCTCATGATATCAAAGAGACCTTGAGCATTGCCGACTACCTCTACCTGATTGCCGATGGTCAAGTGGTGGCTCATGGCACCCCGCAGACCTTGGATACCAATGAAGACCCGCGGGTTAGTCAGTTTATTCATGGTGAGCCCGATGGTCCGGTGCCATTCCACTACCCCGCCGAGGCGTTTTATCGCGATATTCTGGGTGACGCCCCGATGATACAGATAGGTTAGGTGACCACGTTAGCGTCAATGCACACATGCAGGGTAAATAAAGGGCAGGGTTAATGCAGTCAAAATTCTCTAACAGCGCCGCGCGTATCACCCGGCTGGGGCGCCGGGGGTGCGACTTAATGGAAGCATTGGGTCGAGCGGGTGTGTTTCTATTTCAGTCAGCGGTGGGTGTGCCTTCCCGAGAAGGTTGGCGGTTATGGTTGCACCAGATGCACTTTGTTGGCGTGCTTTCGTTAGCTATCGTGCTGGTGTCGGGACTGTTTATCGGCATGGTGCTGGCGCTGCAGGGCTACACCATTCTGGTCGATTTCGGCGCAGAGCAGGCGCTGGGTCAAATGGTGGCGCTGTCCCTATTGCGAGAGCTGGCGCCAGTGGTGGCGGCGCTGCTGTTTGCCGGGCGGGCGGGCTCTGCGCTTACCGCCGAGATCGGTTTGATGAAAGCGACCGAGCAGCTCACCAGCATGGAGATGATCGGCGTTGATCCCCTGCGTCGTGTGGTGGCCCCGCGTTTATGGGCAGGCTTTGTGTCGCTGCCTATTCTGACGGTGGGGTTTAGCGTGGTGGGTATCTGGGGGGGCTACCTGGTGGGGGTTGAGTGGCTAGGCGTTTTTGAGGGTTCCTACTGGAGTAACATGCAGGCCAGCGTAGCCTTTGTCGATGATATTGGTAACGGCATGATCAAAAGCGCTGTATTTGCCCTGGTGGTGACCTGGATTGCGGTATTCCAGGGGTATGATTTGGTGCCGACTTCTGAAGGTATCTCGCGTGCTACGACGCGCACAGTAGTGTATTCGTCCCTGGCAGTGTTGGGGCTTGATTTTGTATTGACCGCCATCATGTTTGGCGGCCTTTAATGGCTGGAGCAGTTTCATGAAACGCAGTAAAACCATGGAGTTCGGTGTTGGCCTGTTTATGGTGGCGGGCATCCTGGGGCTGGTGTTCCTAGGCTTACGTGTTAGTGGACTGACGTTCTCTGCGCCCTCGCAGTCATTTCAGCTAGAGGCCAACTTTGCCAATATTGGCAGCTTAAAGCCCCGCGCCAGGGTTACTATGGCTGGCGTGACTGTGGGGCGGGTGGAGGCGATCGAGCTGGATACCGAGTGGTTTGATGCGCGGGTCGTGCTAAGTCTGGACAGTGAGCTTGAAGGTCAGCTTTCCAAAGACTCGATCGCCTCTATCCTGACGGCAGGCCTGTTGGGTGAGCAGTACATTGGGCTTAGTGTGGGCGGTGACCCTGAGATGTTGGAAGATGGTGACACCATTCGCGACACCCAGTCGGCGCTGGTGCTGGAAGAACTTATTCAGCAATTTGTGTCCAATATGGCGAGTAACTAGTGTTTCAAGTGGCAGGCACGAATCCAGTGTGATAATGGGCCCAGTGCAATAACGGGTAGGGAGATAATGGTGATGAATGGAGTGAGCTTGATGTTGGGTCGTTGGCTCTTGGTGATCAGTATGGTGGCAGCGTTAATGGTGCCACTGCAGTCCCAGGCGCAGTCCCAGACACCAGAAGCAAAGATTCGCGAGAACGTCGAGTCGCTGATGGCGGATCTGCAGGGCCGTAAGGATTATTATGCTAATAACCTTAGCGAGCTTGAGGCGTTAGTGGATAGTAATCTCGACCAAGTAGCGGACTTTCGCTATATCGGTGCCAGCGTAATGGGCAATTATTTCCGCAATGCTACCCCGGAGCAGCGCCGTCGTTTTGTGGATGTGTTTCGGCAAACACTGATCGATACCTACACCCGTGGCTTGGTGACGTTTGATTATGATGAGCTACGAGTGCTGGATTCCCAGCAGGCTCAGCGCCACGACGACCAGGCCAGTGTGGCGATGGAAGTAGTGGCCAGCGATGGCCAAGTGTACCCCGTCAGCTATAGCCTGAGGCTCTCCGACGGCGAGTGGCGGGTGGTGAACGTGATCGTTAACGGCATTAATTTAGGCCTGACGTTCCGCAATCAGTTTGACCAAGCCATGCGCGAAAACAACCGCGATTATGATGCGGTTATTGACGGCTGGTCGCCTGAAGTGGGCGTTGAGGAGCTTGAGCAGGGAGGCGATGCGTGACAGCGCTGTTTTCACGCCCCGGCGTCACGGTGAGTGAAGAAAACGCCACCCTGCTTGTGGCAGGCGATGTGGACGTCACCTTGGCGGCCGATTTGGCCGCCAGTGGCGTTAAATGGCTCAAGCAAACCGAGCTAACCACGATCAGTTTAGATTTTAGTCGCGTTGAGAA
Source organism: Halomonas campaniensis (assembly GCF_002211105.1). Lineage (GTDB taxonomy): Bacteria > Pseudomonadota > Gammaproteobacteria > Pseudomonadales > Halomonadaceae > Vreelandella > Vreelandella campaniensis_A. The sequence goes on from NZ_JPUA01000003.1 coordinate 192,570, forward strand.
AGCCAGCAGTGTTGCTATCAGCGTGCTATTTGAATGGCTGCGTATTTGTCGGCAGCGCGGTATTCAGGTTCAGGCCATTCTTTTGTCAGCGCCGCTACGCCGCCTTGCCTCCCTGGCTGAGTTGGATGCTTTGATTGAGCAGCCAGCCACTACTCTGGCCGTTTAGCGCTGCGGCATCGCCAAGCGCACTGCTTTTCTTTATTATGTCGACCCAATTACGTTCATTAATAACGATGACCCCAAAGGAGTTCTCTGCGCCATGCAACCCAATGAGGTAAAAGCACTGCTTGAATCCCGTATCGACGGATGCCAGTTCCATATCCAGGGTGAAGGCTGTAACTTTCAGGTGATTGCGGTTGGCGATGCCTTTGAAGGTCTCTCTCCGGTCAAGCGTCAGCAGCTTGTTTACGCTGCACTGAGCGATGAGATCGCCTCAGGTGCGCTCCACGCTATTAGCATCAAAACGTTTACTCCGGCGCAGTGGCAAACTGCACCGGAAAACGTTCAATAACGGTCGCCCCATGGATAAGTTAATCATTACCGGCAACGGATCGGTAGACGGTGAAGTGTGGGTGAGCGGTGCCAAAAATGCGGCGCTGCCTATTCTGTGTGCCAGCCTGTTGGCCGATGGTCCCGTGATCATCGGTAATTTGCCGCACCTGCAGGATATTACCACCACGCTAGAACTGCTTGGCCGCATGGGCGTTGAGCCGGTGATGGGTGAGAAGCTGAGTATTCAGTTGGATGGATCCCAGGTGACCCAGTGCCACGCGCCCTATGAGCTGGTCAAAAAAATGCGTGCCTCCATCCTGGTGCTGGGCCCTCTGCTTGCCCACTTCGGTAAAGCCGATGTGTCGCTACCCGGTGGGTGCGCCATTGGGTCGCGCCCGGTGGATTTACACATTCGCGGTTTGGAAGGCATGGGGGCGGAGATTCGCGTGGAGGCTGGCTATATTCGAGCGCGGGTCGATGGTCGTTTAAAAGGGGCGACTATCTACTTCGATACCGTGACAGTGACCGGTACCGAAAATTTACTGATGGCGGCGACCTTGGCCGATGGCAAAACCGTTCTTGAAAACGCGGCCCGCGAGCCTGAAATCGTCGACTTGGCCGAGTGCTTGATCAAAATGGGCGCTAACATCAGCGGCCAAGGAACCGACACCATCACCATCGAAGGTGTCGAGAAGCTGCACGGCTGCGAACACGATGTCATGCCCGACCGTATCGAGACCGGCACCTTTCTAGTTGCCGCCGCCATGACCGGTGGGCGGGTGAAGGTCAAGCGTACCCGCGCCGACATCCTGGATGCCGTTATCGCCAAGTTGGAAGAGGCGGGTGCCGAAGTCACCAGTGGCGACGACTGGATTGCCCTGGACATGCACGGTAAACGCCCCAAGGCGGTCAATATTCGCACCGCGCCCTATCCGGCGTTTCCTACTGACATGCAGGCGCAGTTCGTGGCCATGAATGCCGTGGCTGTGGGGCACTCTCGGGTAGTCGAGACGATTTTCGAAAACCGCTTTATGCACGTTCAAGAGCTAAACCGCATGGGCGCCAACATCGTGCTGGAGGGCAACACCGCCTTGATCGAGGGGGTCGAGAAGCTTTCTGGTGCGCCGGTAATGGCCACCGACCTGCGTGCGTCTGCTTCGCTGGTGATTGCAGCCATGATGGCCGAAGGCGAAACGCTGGTGGATCGCATTTACCACATTGACCGTGGCTACGAGTGTATCGAAGAGAAACTGCAGCTGCTGGGTGCGCGTATTCGCCGTATACCTGGTTAAGTCATGCTATGAATCCTTGCATTCGAATAACGACGGGCCAATACGATGAGTAAGCAACTGATTTTAGCCCTCTCCAAGGGCCGTATTCTGGAAGAGACGCTGCCGCTGCTAGCCGATGCGGGGATTTCGCCTGCCGAAGATCTAAGCAAAAGTCGCAAGCTGCTATTTGACACCAACTTACCCGACGTAAAGCTGGTGATTATCCGTGCCACCGACGTCCCCACTTACGTTCAGCTTGGGGCGGCCGACGTTGGCATCGCAGGTAAAGATGTGCTGCTTGAGCACGGTGCCGAAGGGCTCTATGAGCCGCTGGATTTGGAAATTGCCCGCTGCAAGTTGATGACCGCGGGAGTGACCGGTCAGTTGCCAGCCCGTGCCCGGCGTCGGGTCGCAACGAAATTTGTTAACGTGGCGCGCCGTTATTACGCCGAGCAGGGCATCCAGGCCGAGGTGATCAAGCTCTACGGTGCCATGGAGCTGGCGCCGTTAATGAACCTCGCCGATGAGATTGTCGATATCGTCGATACCGGCAACACCCTGCGTGCAAACGGTATGGAGCCGCGTGAGCTTATCGCCCATATCAGCACCCGGCTCGTGGTCAATAAGGCCGCGATGACCATGAAGCATGAGCGTATTAAGCCGTTACTTGACCGCTTGGGCAGTGCGGTCAAGAAGCGTCAGACCCAGCTTGCCGAATGATGTGAGGTGACCCATGAGTGAACGCCAACAGACGACTGCTACGATTTCACGCCTATCGACAAGCGATACTGCCTTTCACCACCGGCTTGATGAGTTGTTAGATTGGGAAGGGGTGTCTGATAAAGCAGTGCAAGCGCGGGTAGAAGAAATTCTAGCCAGCGTAAAACAGCGGGGCGATGCCGCGGTCGTGGAAGCCACTAACCGCTTTGACCGGCTTTCTGTTACTTCCATGGATGAATTGACGTTAACGCCCGGACAGTTGGAGAGCGCCTTTCATAACTTGCCTGCTGAGCAGCGCGAGGCGCTCTCCAGTGCCGCCGAGCGGATTAAGCGCTACCACGAGCGTCAAAAGCCTAATTCCTGGAAATATGAAGAGGCAGACGGCACGATCCTGGGGCAGAAAGTCACCCCGCTGGATCGTGCCGGTATTTATGTCCCAGGGGGGAAGGCGGCTTACCCCTCCTCGGTGTTAATGAATGCAATCCCTGCCCATGTGGCCGGTGTACGCGAAATCGTTATGGTCGTGCCTACGCCGGACGGCGTACTCAATGAGCTGGTGTTGGCTGCGGCCCATTTGGCAGGTGTCGACTATGTGTTCACGATTGGCGGTGCCCAGGCGGTCGCAGCACTTGCTTACGGCACTGAAAGTGTTCCCCGAGTCGATAAAATTGTCGGTCCTGGCAATATTTATGTGGCCACGGCTAAGCGTGCGGTATTTGGTCAGGTGGGCATTGATATGATTGCCGGGCCTTCGGAAATTATGGTGGTTTCCGATGGGCTGACTGATCCTGAATGGCTGGCGATGGATCTGTTTTCCCAGGCTGAGCATGACGAAGATGCCCAGGCGATCCTGGTGAGCTGGGATGCCGAGCACTTAGATGCCGTCGAGGCGGCGATTGAAAGGCTGCTGCCAAGCTTGGAGCGTGAAGCGATTGTACGTGAATCGCTGCGCCGACGTGGCGCCTTGGTGCTCTGTCAGGACGCCCAGGAAGCCATTACGCTGATTAACCGGGTTGCCCCTGAGCACCTGGAGCTATCCGTCGCCGCCCCCGATACATGGTTAGACGATATTCGCCATGCCGGGGCCATCTTTATGGGGCGTTACACCGCCGAGGCGCTGGGTGATTACTGTGCTGGGCCGAATCACGTGCTGCCTACCTCTGGCACGGCGCGCTTCTCTTCACCGTTGGGCGTTTACGATTTCCAGAAGCGCTCTTCGATTATTCACTGCTCCGCAGATGGCGCTTCAGAGCTGGGTAAAATCGCCTCGGTATTGGCCCGGGGGGAGTCGCTAACGGCCCACGCCCGCTCAGCGGAGTACCGTATCCGCGACTGATACATCGAGACTGATACATACAGGGCCACTCCAGCGCGCTCATATTGCAAACTATGAGTCGCGCTGGCCGGGGGTCTCTTGATTAATGGGGATGGTTGGTAGCGGGCGTTCTCCCACTTCCAGCGTCATTTCCATGCGCTCACCGCTGCGCACAATGGTTAGCGGTAGTGACGTGCCGGGCGGAATCGAGGCAATTTCGCTCATCGTCGAGCGGGCATCCAGAATCGGCTGACCATCGACGGCAAGGAGTACATCGCCGGGCTCCAGTCCTGCTTTTGCGGCGGGCCCGCCGCTGACAACGCCAGCGACGATGACTCCTTGAGGTGTTTGCAGGCCAAAAGAGGCGGCTAATTCCCGTGATAGCGCCTGCGCTTCTATGCCCAGCCAGCCGCGAATCACACGCCCTTGAGTAACCAGCTCATCCAGGATGCTATGAGCAAGATTGGCAGGAATGGCAAAGCCAATGCCCTGAGAGCCACCTGAGCGTGAGAAAATCGCCGTATTGATCCCCACCATGGCGCCCTCGGCATTGACCAGCGCGCCCCCTGAGTTACCCGGATTGATGGCCGCGTCTGTTTGAATAAAGTCTTCGTAGGCGTTTAGCCCTAAATGATTTCGTCCGGTGGCGCTAATGATGCCCATGGTGACCGTCTGGCCGACGCCAAAAGGGTTGCCAATGGCGAGCGCTACATCGCCTACGGCAACGTCAGCGGAGTCTGTTAGTTCAATAACCGGTAAGTCGTCCAGGTTGATTTTCAGCACGGCCAAATCACTTTCAGGATCCGTGCCGATCACCTCTGCAATGGTTTCGCGTCCGTCACGCAGGGCGACCTGAATTTCGTCAGCGCCATTGATGACGTGGTGATTGGTCAGTACGTAGCCGTCTTCGCTGACGATAACGCCAGAGCCTAGACTGGAGAGCATGCGTTGATGGGTCGTGGCGTCATCGCCCTGATTATCGAAAAATTGCTGAAAAAAGGGGTCAGACATCAGCGGGTGCTGATCGCGCTCAACAATGCGCGAAGAGTAAATGTTAACCACCGCAGGGGCTGCTTGCTCCACCGCCCTGGCGTAACTTACCGGCCCCTCGTTTCGGGATAGCGGTGCTGCCTCATGGATTTCGGGGGCAGGGCGATCCGAGCGCGGCTCTACGACTGCGGGCACGTTTGAAACGACCGGGGCAGGAGCCTGCTGAGGGGGTTGTGGCGATGAGTCACGAAACGGGTTAGGCAACTGCTCGGGGAGTGCAAATAGGATCACTACAGCGAGCAGCACGCCAGTGATAATAGGCCATAAGTAAGGCAGCACGTAGCGTCGCATGCAATCAATTCCTTAACGGGTCGGTCTCACTGTTCGCGATAAAAAGCAGCGAGTTTTACAATGGTTTTATGGTAACACTTTCTTAGCAAGTACCTCACGGGTGCAGTTCAATCAATCAAGGGTGCAATATGATTCATCGTGACCAATTAGTGGCAGCCTGTGACCATCAGTTGCGTGCGGCAGAGTTTAAAGATTTTACCATTAATGGTTTACAGGTCGCGGGTGGCGAGCAGGTTAAGCGCGTCATGACAGGCGTTACTGCCTGTCAGGCGCTACTGGATGAAGCCGTTGCCTGGCAGGCTGATATGGTGCTGGTGCATCACGGCTACTTTTGGAAAAACGAACCCGTGGCGATTACCGGCATGAAGCAGAGGCGGATTAAAACCCTGCTGGATAATGGAATCAGCCTGCTAGCCTATCATCTGCCCCTGGATGCTCATGCAGAGATGGGCAATAACGCTGAACTGGCCAGGCGTCTTGGGTGGAAAGTAGAGGGGTGTCTTGATGGCGAGTTGGGGGAGGGGCTGCTGTGGTCCGGGCGTTTGCCTCAGCCGCATTCGATCAATGAGTTGGGGGCGCAAATAGCGCAAACCTTGCAGCGTGAACCTTTGGTGGTTGAAGCCCCGCAAGTGGGAGCTATTGAGCGTATCGCCTGGTGCACCGGTGGTGCGCAGGACATGATCACCGCCGCCTTTGACGCTGGTGCGCAGGTCTTCGTTTCAGGTGAAATATCCGAAAGGACGACCCACTTGGCGCGAGAAATGGGGATTCACTATATCGCCGCAGGGCATCATGCCACCGAGCGCTATGGGGTTCAGGCGCTGGGCGAGTGGCTAAGTGATGAGTACGGCGTTGAGCACCGCTTTGTGGATATTGATAACCCGGCATGACGCTGTCAGCACCCTAAAAGGCGGTTAGCGTATGCCGGGGACACTCGTGTGTCGTTTAGTAGCGTGGGGGCTGGGGTGTTGCCGCTTCCTTGCCCTTCAAGCCAAAGTCTTCTGACAGCGTGCCGCCCTTGCCATCCGCGTAGTCGCGGGGCATGGCAGGCGTGCTGGCCTCTTTTGGGGGCTGCTGCTCTCGCGTTGGATCGATACCCGACAGATCAAGGCTAGGCTGAATGGCCGCGTCGCGAATATCCCACTCCGCGGCGTCCTCTTTGAGCTGAAGCTCTAGTTGGTTGGCTTCATCGCGGATATTGCTTAGGCGTTGATAAATACCCGTTAAATGACTGCCAACGCTGTTCTTCATCTCGGCAATCTGGTGTTCGCGTTCGAGCAGCTTTTGGCGCATGGAAGCAGCCTCTCGCTGGCCTTTGCTTAAGAGGCGAAAAGCAACCGCCCCAACGATCAGGCCGACGATAAAACCGATGATGGCAAATGTTAATGGTGAGCTCGCGTCCACAGTGTTCTCCCTGGCGCCTTGAATATAACAGTTAGGCTGCTTTAGCTAGCAGCTTAAGAATCGAACAGGCTGCCATTATAGGCGTCACTCAGCCGGTTGGGTCAATCCACTCATGCGCTTAGATGTCTCTACAGGTATAATCACACCCTTCTTGAGGCTGCCAGTGGTTGAGCTGGCTGCTGCCTTACATGCTGTAGGAGGCGAGTGCATGTCATCATTATCTGCGGGTAGGGCAACGGCAAAAACGCGCCCTGCATCGCCTATAGAGCGCTATCGGGCTGACTTGGAGCGCGATGATTTTCAGTACGATGCAGCCCAGGAGTTGGCGGTCAAGCATCTTCAGCGGCTTTACGATGAACTTGTTGCGGCACCCACTACCGCCCCCAAAGCCCTGGTCGCTCATAAAGGTCTAAAAGCTAAAATGGCGGGGTTGATGGGCAAGAAGGTCTCGTCGTCTGACGAGCCTGTCTTGCCTAGTGTCAAGGGCCTCTACTTTTGGGGCGGGGTAGGGCGTGGTAAGACCTACTTAGTGGATACCTTCTATGAAGCCTTGCCCTTTCCAGACAAAATGCGCACCCATTTTCATCGTTTTATGCAGCGCGTTCATAATGAGCTGACCCACTACAAAGGTGAAAAGAATCCACTCAGCCTCATCGCGGGTAAATTTGCCACTGAGGCGCGGGTTATCTGCTTTGATGAGTTTTTTGTCAAAGATATTACCGATGCGATGATTCTTGCCAATTTGCTGGAGGCGCTGTTCGAGCGTGGGGTAGTGTTAGTGGCGACCTCCAATATTGTGCCTAATGATTTGTATAAAGACGGCCTTCAGCGGGCGCGCTTTTTACCAGCCATTGAGCTGGTGAAACGCCACTGTGAGGTGGTTAACGTTGACTCAGGGGTCGACTATCGGCTCCGGGCATTAGAGCGGGCGGCGATCTTTTATTCACCGCTGGATGAGACGGCTGAAGGTGAGCTGTCGCGTAGCTTTCGGGAAATCGCCGGGCACGATGGAGAGTTCGGCGCGTCGCTAGAGGTAAATCATCGCGTACTTAAAACGCGTCGGCTGCATGATGATGTCGCTTGGTTTGAGTTTCTTGAGCTTTGTGATGGGCCGCGTAGTCAAAATGACTATATTGAGCTGGCCCGTGAGTTCCATACGGTGCTGGTTTCCAATGTAAAGCGTATGGGGGCCAGGCAGGATGACCAGGCGCGCCGCTTTATTAATATGGTGGACGAGTTTTATGACCGCGGCGTCAAGCTACTAATGTCCGCAGAAGCGCCGATCGAAGAGCTGTATAGCGATGGCAAGCTAACGTTTGAGTTTCAACGGACTCTCTCTCGCCTCCAGGAGATGCAGTCCAAGGAGTACCTGGCGCTGGCGCACAAGCCTTAAGGGGTGTCGGCTCAGTAAAAAGTCACGAAACGGCTTAACTTGTCAGTAGTCTTGCTGTAGAATGCCGCCTCGCTGCATGTTGCTGGTGTAAGCCAGCAACCAAAAAGAATAGGGATGGTGCTTCGCCGTGCAACGGTGTAAGTCACCCAATACATTTAATCTGGTGATTTCATCCATGAAGACGTTCAGTGCTAAGCCGCAGTCCGTCCAGCGCGACTGGTATGTAGTCGACGCTACGGACAAAACGCTCGGTCGTCTGGCAACCGAGATTGCTCGCCGCTTACGTGGCAAGCATAAGCCCGAATTTACCCCTCACGTTGATACCGGCGACTACATCGTCGTAATCAACGCAGAGAAAGTCCACGTAACCGGTAATAAGGCGAAGGCTAAAACCTACTACCGCCACACTGGTTACCCGGGCGGTCTGCGCTCTATGACATTCGACAAAATGCTTGATCATGCGCCCGAGCGTATCATTGAGTCTGCCGTTAAAGGCATGTTGCCGAAAGGTCCCTTGGGCCGTGCCATGTACACCAAGTTGAAAGTGTACGCTGGCGACGAGCATCCGCATGCTGCCCAACAGCCGCTTGAACTGAACCTCTGAGGAAATCTTCGCCATGACACAGCAGTATTACGGTACCGGGCGCCGCAAGACTTCCACCGCTCGCGTGTTTATGAAGCCGGGCTCTGGCAAAATTACAGTCAACAACCAAGACCTCGACCTCTATTTTGGTCGTGTTACCGGTCGTATGGTTGTTCGTCAGCCGCTTGAGTTGACTGAAACGTTGAACCAGTTTGACATCTTTGTGACTGTCGCTGGCGGCGGCGGCTCTTCTCAAGCTGGCGCTATTCGTCACGGCATTACCCGTGCCCTGATGAACTACAACGAAGATCTGCGTCCTTCGCTACGTGCCGCTGGCTACGTAACGCGTGATGCGCGTCAAGTTGAACGTAAGAAAGTCGGCCTGCGCAAAGCACGTCGTCGTCCGCAGTTCTCCAAGCGTTAATTTCTACGCTATGCGGCAAAACGCCCAGGTCATTGACCTGGGCGTTTTTTATTGGAATATCAAAAAATTATATTGCTTGTACCACTATGGTCACGAGCGGTTGTTCTTGTGCACAGCGCTTTGTTTTTTTACCATAGAGCGTAATTAATATTCGTCGTCGCAAGACGCCTTTGCGGCGGAACGGGTAAGCTGATGGGAGAAACCTGAAATGGCAGATAACGGCGTAAACAAAGGCCGACGCCGTTTCCTCGTAGGCGCCACCTCCGTTGTGGGTGCGGTAGGTGCTGTCGGGGTAGCGGTACCCTTTGTGGCTTCTTGGCAGCCTAGTGCCAGGGCAAGAGCGGCGGGTGCTCCCGTTCAAGCAGATATATCCAAGCTTGAGCCTGGGCAACGTATGACCGTTGAGTGGCGTGGTCGACCAATATGGATTATAAATCGCACGCCGGAAATGATCGAACGTACTGAATCGCTGACCGGTGAGCAGTTAGCCGATCCGGATTCGGAAGTGCCACAGCAGCCAGCCTATATTGATGGAGGGCTACGCTCTATCAAGCCTGAAATTGGGGTGTTGATCGGTATTTGCACCCATTTGGGCTGTTCGCCGCTATTCCGGCCTGAGCCCGACGCAGAGGGCGTAGGTGTGGATAACTGGCCGGGTGGTTTCTTCTGCCCCTGCCACGGCTCTCGCTTTGATTTGGCAGGTCGGGTATTTAACAACGTTCCCGCGCCGACCAATCTTGAGGTTCCACCCTACCGCTTTGAGAGTGACGAGATCATTATCGTCGGCGAAGATGAGGAGGCTGCCTAATGGGTAATCCGAATAAAGCCAAGGCGGAAAAGGGCCTCATGCGTTGGGTAGATGATCGCTTCCCTGCTACTCAGATGTGGCAAGAGCACCTCTCCAAATATTACGCGCCGAAAAACTTTAACTTCTGGTACTTTTTTGGCTCATTAGCGCTGTTGGCGCTGGTTAACCAAATCTTGACCGGGGTTTGGCTGACTATGAGCTTTAACCCCTCCGCTGAAGGTGCGTTCGATTCCGTCGAATACATCATGCGTGATGTGGAGTGGGGGTGGTTGATTCGCTATATGCACACCACGGGCGCTTCTGCCTTCTTCCTCGTTGTCTATCTGCATATGTTCCGTGGCCTTTTGTACGGTTCTTACAAAGCCCCGCGCGAGCTAGTGTGGGTTTTTGGCATGACCATTTACCTGGTGCTCATGGCGGAGGCCTTTATGGGCTATCTGTTGCCGTGGGGGCAAATGTCCTACTGGGGCGCCCAGGTTATTATCTCGCTGTTCTCGGCTATTCCTGGTATCGGCCCTGATCTGGCGCAGTGGGTGCGGGGTGACTACCTGATTTCAGGTATTACCCTGAACCGCTTCTTCGCGCTGCACGTGGTCGCATTGCCGATCGTTATTCTGGCGCTCGTCGTGCTGCACATCATTGCCTTGCATGAAGTGGGTTCTAACAACCCTGACGGCATTGATATCAAACAGAAGAAAGATGAGGCCGGTGTACCGCTGGATGGGATTCCCTTCCACCCCTATTACACGGTGAAGGACCTGGTTGGTGTGGCAGTGTTCCTGTTCGTTTTCTGCGTGGTGGTGTTCTACTTCCCAGAAGGCGGTGGCTACTTTATTGAGCGGCCTAATTTTGATCAGGCGAACCCGCTGCAGACGCCTGACCACATTGCCCCCGTTTGGTATATGACACCGTTCTACGCCATTCTCCGCGCTATCACCTTCTCGATATTTGGTTTAGACGCCAAGTTCCTGGGGGTAATATTTATGGGCGCGGCGATTGCCATCCTGTTTGTTCTGCCCTGGCTGGATCGGAGCCCCGTGCGCTCTATGCGTTACAAAGGCTGGATGTCGAAAACCATGTTGACGCTGTTTGCGATCAGCTTTGTCATTCTGGGTGTTTTGGGTGTGTTGCCATCGACAGAGGGCAGGACGCTGCTGGCCCAGGCGTGCACCGTGATCTATTTCGCCTTCTTTGTCTTGATGCCGTTCTACACCAAGCTGGAGAAGACTAAACCCGTTCCGGAAAGGGTGACTGGCTAATGAAAAAGTATCTATTTGGACTCCTTTTCGCTTTAGTGCCAGTAACCGCGATGGCTGCAGGGGGCGCAAGTGTGCCTCATTCAATGGATCCTGATCTGCACGATCAGGCCTCGTTGCAAAATGGCATGAAGCTCTATGTTAACTACTGCATGGGCTGCCACTCGCTTCAATATCAGCGTTTTTCGCGTGCGGCAGAAGATTTGGGAATGCCTCAGGATCTGGTTGAAGAGAATCTGATTTTCTCCCCAGAGCTGGCCTATAACGATCAGATGCATAACGCCATGAATAGCGGTGATGCGGAGGGTTGGTTTGGTGCGCCGCCGCCCGACCTATCGCTCAAGACCCGTGTGCGGGGAACTGATTGGATTTATTCCTATTTGCTCGGGTTCTACAAAGACCCTAGCCGTCCCACGGGCGTTAACAACACGGTGTTTGACCTAGTGGCAATGCCGAACGTGTTGGAACCTCTGCAGGGCGTGCAGGAGCTGGTATGTGCCGAAACAGACCACCCGGTAGAAGGTCAGGAGCCGGATGCGTTATCGGGCAAGTACCAGTCTTGTGACGTGCTGCAAGTGACCGAGCCAGGCGAGCTCGAACCTGCTGAGTTTGAGGAAGCGATGTATGACCTTACTAACTTCCTGGCTTATGTAGGTGAGCCCTCCAAGCTTCAGGCCCAGGCGCTGGCGCCTAAAGTACTGATCTTTATTTTTATTTTTGGTGTGATTGCTTACCTGCTCAAGCGTGAGTACTGGCGAGACATCCACTAATTAGCAGTAGCTGATGGTCAGTAGGGCGCACGGCGTAAGCCGTGCGCCTTTTGCTTGTCAGCATGGCAATAAAGCAAAGCAAGCTAGCTTCCCCTAAGGTAGCGCTGGCGTGTTATTATCCAAGATTGTTTTGATGTGAGGATGCTTTCATGGGTGTTGTGGCCAAGCGGTCGTCGATGATCTTTTACTCTGGTAGTGATGATCATTTCAGTCATCGTGTGCGCATTGTGTTGGCGGAAAAGGGGGTTGCCGTCGATATCGTCGATGTGCTCGATGAAAAACCACCGGAAGAGCTAGCAGACCTCAACCCGTACAACAGTGTGCCGACGCTGTTAGATCGTGACCTGGTGCTGTATGAATCAAAGGTTATGATGGAGTACTTGGATGAGCGTTTCCCGCACCCTCCGTTGTTGCCTGTTTATCCTGTAGCGCGCGCGCAAAGCCGCCTATGGATGCACCGCATTGAGCGTGAGTGGTGCCCAATGGTCGATTTAATCCGCAGCGGTGGAAAGAAAGAGGCGGATAGAGCGCGTAAAGAGCTGCGTGAAAGCCTGATTGGCATATCGCCGATTTTTGAAGATATGCCTTATTTCATGAGCGAAGAGTTTACGCTGGTGGATTGCTGCTTGGCACCTGTCTTGTGGCGTTTGCCGGATCTCAACATCGAGTTGCCTGAAAAGCAGGTTAAGCCGCTGCTATCCTACATGTCGCGAGTATTCGAGCGTGAAGCGTTTAAGGCATCTTTGAGTGAGCGTGAAAAAGAGATGCGCGCTTGAATCCATTTGGCTCCTGTGTGCTTGGTAAGGGCAGGGAGCCTTTCTTGTAAGGAGGAGGGAGTCTAGATGAAATCGAGTCGCCCCTATCTCGCCCGAGCGCTCTATGAGTGGTTGTTGGATAATGAGCTAACGCCTTATCTGGTGGTTGATGCTACCTTGCCTGGCGTGGAGGTGCCCCGTCAGTTTGTTCAAAACGGTCAGATCGTTTTGAACGTGGCACCGACCGCCGTGCGTGATCTTTTTATGGAGAATCAGGCGATAGGCTTTAATGCGCGCTTTGGCGGGCAACCTATGCAGGTGATGATACCGACCGAGGCGTTAATCGCTATCTATGCTCGGGAGAATGGCGCTGGAATGGTCTTTGGCCATGAGCCTGAGCTGGGCGAAGGTGCCGAGTCCTTTGGCGATATTGAGGAGGAGAAGCCCTCTGCCAAGCCGGAGTTGTCGGTAACTGAGCCGGTTGCTGAAAAGCCTGGCAGCGATTCTAACGCTTCAAGCGAAGACGCTGATAAAGAGGCGCAAGCAAAGAGCAAGGCGAAGAAAAAGCCGACCCTGCGGGTTGTTAAATAGCCCAGGGTGCGCCCACAAAAAAGCCTCGCTTAATAAGCGAGGCTTTTTTGTGGCTACCAGACGTCGCTGGTGTGGTTAGTCGAGGTAATCAAATACCTTTACGATCCGCTGAACGCCGCCCACTGAGGAGGCTGCGTTGACAATGCGGTCAGCCTCTTCACGGCTAACACGGCCCATCAGATAAACGCTGGCATTTTCAGTGGTGACCTTTATTTTTGAAGAGTCGATGCGGTCATTGGTGGCCAGGTGACTGACAACGTTGGTGGTGAGCCACGTGTCGGCCAGACGTTGGCTTGCGGGTAGGTTGGCGGCAATGGTTAACTCGTTATGAACCCGCTCAACGCCGCGTAGGTTGCTGGTCACGTCTTCCGCCATATCGCGCAGTTCTTCGCTAGGCACTTGACCCACCAGTAGTACAACGCCGTTATAGCTATGGGCGCGTATGCGTGCGTCTGCCAGGCGTGCATCCGCGCGCTCCAGGGCACGTCCTACTTCACGCTCGATGGTTGTGTCGACGGCTTCCACATCGTCACTACGCTGGGCATAGTTAGACTGATTGGAGGCTGAGTTATTGGCGCAGCCAGTCATGAAGAGCGCTGCACATAGTACAGCTACCAGTAGGCCGCGGGAGGAAGGACGTTGGGTCATCGGTATGACTCCTTGATGCAAGCAGTTAAGGACATCGTGGTTGTTGTGACGCAGTAAAAGACGACTAAGCACTGCCAAATAGCTGTTCATCGATAAGGTCGCACAAACAGTGAATCACCAGCAGATGAACCTCCTGAATACGCGCCGTCGATGTTGCCGGGACGCGAATCTCGCAGTCATCCTGGCCTAAAAGCGATGCCATATCGCCACCGTCGCGGCCGGTGAGGGCGACCACTGTCATGTCGCGATCATGGGCAGCTTGAATGGCTTGGACGATATTGCCCGAATTACCGCTGGTGGAGATGGCTAACAGTACATCACCTGGCTGCCCTAAGGCGCGAATTTGCTTTGAAAATACCTCATTATAGCTATAGTCGTTAGCAATTGAGGTCAGCGTAGAGGTGTCGGTAGTGAGCGCCAGTGCGGGTAGGCTAGGTCGTTCACGTTCAAAGCGATTGAGTAATTCCGAAGAGAAGTGCTGGCTATCGCCGGCGCTGCCACCGTTACCGCAGCTGAGGATTTTCCCTTCGCTCACAAGGCACTGCACCATCATTTGGCTGGCTACTTCAATAAATGGCGGAAGTACTTCGCTGGCGTATGTTTTGGTGTCGATGCTGGCGTTGAAGTGGCCGAGTATCCGAGATTGAAAGTCCATCAGGGCTTCCTGGTTAAATTTGAGTGTTAAAGACCGTTTTAAAAAAGCTTCAAAAACAGTTAAAAGGCATCGAAGGCGGCTTTCACCCAATCAAATTCGAGGTTGGGCGGCTTGCCCGTTATCGCCAGGATATCAAAGCGGCAGGGCGATGAAAGCCCGACGCGGGCGATATAGAGCCGTGCCGCACGTACGAGGCGCTGCTGCTTCTGGTAAGTGACGGTTTCCAGCGGGTGTCCGTAGCGCGTTGTAGTGCGATGTTTAACTTCAACAAACACGAGAATATCGCCGTCTCGCATTACCAAGTCAAGCTCGCCCCCTTTCACGTAGTGGTTCTGTGTAACGAGGGTGAGTCCCTGTTGGCTCAGCCATTGAGCGGCGATTTGCTCAATGGCTGCGCCGCGGGCACGGGCGGTGTGGGCGTTAGTCGTCACTTTCGTCCAGGTTAGGAATTAAAATAGGTGATGGAACGCCATTCTGGAATTTCGCCCATGGCAGTTCACGGTAAATGCGTCCATCGTCACGCAGATAGAGCGTGCCGGTGCTTCCATTGAGACCGTTGAGCTCGTCAAGATTGGTAAAACGAAGGGCCAGTTCATAAGCATCCACGCCCATGGCCATTAGGCGAAACATGGAAGCGTCCGATTCGTCGCGCAAGCTCCGATAGGTCGCTGCAAAGGGGAGGGCTTCTTCGCCGCCGACGGCCGCATCAGGGATCTGCCAGGGAATATCCACAAACATGACATCGTTCAGATCTTGATCCAGGCGCGTCTGCAGACGCCCTTCGTGTAAGTGTGAGGTGGCATAGATCGGCAGGTTGGGAGCGTAGTAGTAATCCATGGTGGGTGGCACCTGACGTGCATACTCAGGTAGGGCGAGCAAAAAGAGTGCGTCAATGTTACTAAGACGAGCGCGATCACCGCTGACATTGAGGGCGGTTTGCACGGCGTTGGAGACCGAACTCTCTGGGTTGTAGCGCACGGCATTAGTGATTTCGCCGCCCTGGCTGTGCCACTCATTCCAGAAGGCTTCGCCTACCCGTCGGCCCCAGCCGTTATCCGGCACCATCATGGACACTTGGCGGTGACCATCCTGCCAGGCGCGGCGGGCAACCTGACGTGCTTCATCTTCGGCCGACAGGCCATACTGGAAGAGGCGCTGGGCCTGGTTGTTGTCGCCGCTGCCATAGTTGAGTGCCAGTGTCGGCAGCGGCACGCTGTCGCGTTGCTCTAGCTGGGTGACCTGATCTTTATCTAGTGGGCCGATGATTAACTGCGCGTTCATCTGCTGTGCGCGGTCATAAAGCTCATCCATTGAGTAGCGCGAGGCGTCCAGGAAGCTCAGCTCGACGTTGCCCCCTTTGACGTTATGGTGTTGACGCATGGCAGAGGCGATGGTGCTGGCGACGCTGCTGAGTGGGCCTGATTCCGGCAAAGCAACAACGATACGGCGTATTGCCTGCCCTTCAAGCTCAGGCAAGGCAACGCTAACGGCGCCGCTGGGTTGATCGAGCGCCTCGCGAGCCCAGCGCTGACGCTCTTCGAGCCTCTCCTGCTGACTGGCCTGCATCGGAAGTTCGTCGTCAAGCACTTGGGTGGCGCGAAGCACAGCGCGCGGCTCGTTCAAAGCACGGGCGAGCTCGGAAAACAGCAATGCCCAGCGTACCCGATCGGGCTCTGATAGCAGGCTTTCATCGATCCCGTCGGCGGTTTCAAAGGCCCTGTCGCGCTCACCTTGGCGGGCCAGAATATTCGCCGCTTCCAGGCGTGTCTTGGCGGCTTGTTCTGGTGCTTGCTGTTCCGCTTGGCTGAGTAGCTGCCCAGGATCTTCATCGGGCGCACGATCTACCACGCTAGGCGACTGCATCGCACAGCCAGCAACGAGAAGTGCCATGAGGGTAGCGGCGATTAAGCCACGTAATGACTGTTTCATGTATCCTTCCTTAGGTTTCCATTTGCGCTGTCGCTGCTTGTCAGCGATTGACCAAGCCACTGCACAAGCATAGCGCACCAGCAGGGCAAGCCATCAACGAATTGAGAGTCAACAATGACAGACGATAATCCGGGCACATTGTACGTGGTTGCCACGCCAATTGGGAATTTGGATGACTTAACCGCGCGTGCCGCTCGGGTGCTGGGCCAAGTGACACGTATTGCTGCTGAAGATACCCGCCATAGTGGCCGCCTGTTGGCGCACTTGGGGCTCAACAAGCCGATGCTCTCTTTGCATGAACACAACGAAGCGCGCCGGGTAGATACTTTGGATAGCTATCTCGCTGCAGGTGAAGATATTGCCCTGATCAGTGACGCCGGAACACCGTTGATTAGCGATCCCGGCTTTGTGCTGGTACGTGAGTTGCGGGCACGCAATCGCCATATTGTGCCAATTCCCGGCCCCTGTGCCCTGATTACTGCGCTGTCAGGGGCGGGCCTGCCGACAGACCGCTTTGTATTTGCCGGTTTTCTGCCTGCCAAGCCAGGCGCAAGGCGCCAAGCATTGGAGGATTGGAAAAAACGTGAAGAGACGCTGGTGTTTTATGAGTCTCCCCACCGTATCGTGCACACCCTTGAAGCGTTGCAGGAGCAAATGGCGGGGCGTGATGTGGTGCTGGCACGTGAGCTAACCAAGACCTTCGAGACGTTTTTGCACGGTACGCCTGCATCGTTACTGGAGCAATTGACAGCCGACCCTAATCAAGCCCGCGGCGAATTCGTGGTGATTGTTGCCGGCGCACCGCCGGTTGAGCAGAGTGAGCATCAGGATATATCGGCGGACGCCTTGCTGGAGGCGCTGCTGGCCGAGGGGGTTGGTGTAAAGCAGAGTGCTGCGATTGCGGCGAGAATGCTCGGTGGTCGTAAGCAAGTTTGGTACGCGCGTTTGCAAGCAATTAAAGGTGAGCATTGAGGCTAGCCGAGGGCGCTGGTATGCTTGCCGCCGGAGTTGGCCAGACAGTCGCCGCTAATACCCCTCAAAAGGTGTTGGGGGAGGAAAGTCCGGGCTCCGTAGGGCAGAGTGCCAGGTAACGCCTGGGCGGCGTGAGCCGACGGAAAGTGCAGCAGAGAGTAGACCGCCTAAGCCCCTGAAATAAACCTCTGGGGCCGGTAAGGGTGAAAGGGTGCGGTAAGAGCGCACCGCGCGCCTGGCAACAGTGCGTGGCATGGTAAACCCCACTCGGAGCAAGACCAAATAGGGATCCAATGGCGTGGCCCGCGCTGGATCCGGGTAGGTTGCTTGAGCGCTGTGGTAACGCAGCGCCTAGAGGAATGGCTGTCCACGACAGAACCCGGCTTATCGGCCGACTCCCCCATTCCACTTTAGGGCGTGCCTGCACGCTCTTTATTACGTTGTCTCTAACATCTTGTGTGAGAAAAAAATGTCTTCTCCTGACGCTGAACAGGTTGCTTCCCGCTTTCGCCATACCAGCGTACTACTGGAGGGGGCTGTCGATGCCCTTGTTCACGATACGCAGGGTGTCTATGTAGACGGGACTTTCGGGAGAGGCGGTCACTCACGGTTGATTCTTGATCGTCTGGATACTCATGGCCGGTTGCTTGCTATGGATCGTGATCCCCAGGCAATTGCTGCGGCCGCAGAAGTAGACGATCAGCGCTTCCAGATTACCCAGCGTGAATTTGCTCAGCTTGGTGAGTTTGCTCGTGAGCAAGGCCTGTACGGCAAACTGTCAGGGGTACTGCTTGATGTTGGCGTTTCATCGCCTCAGTTGGATGATCCGGAGCGCGGCTTTAGCTTTATGCGCGACGGCCCACTGGATATGCGCATGGATCCTAGCCAAGGCCAGAGCGCTGCGGAGTTCCTGGCCAGAGCCAGTGAAACAGACATTGCCTACGTATTTAAAACCTATGGCGAAGAGCGCTACGCGAAGCGATTGGCCCGTGCCGTAGTGACGCGCCGGGTTGAAAAGCCGTTTACCCATACGGTGGATTTGGCCGAGGTGCTAAAAGTGGCTCACCCCGCCTGGGAAAAGGGGCGTCACCCCGCTACCAAGGCATTTCAGGGGCTGCGTATTTTCATCAACGGCGAGCTGGAACAGTTAGATAGTGCTTTAGACGCGGCACTGGAGGCTCTGGCGCCCGGTGGTCACTTAGTGGTTATCAGCTTTCACTCGCTGGAGGATCGTCGTGTGAAACGCTTTATTCGTCACCATGTTCGGGGCGATACCGACCTGCCACGTGGGGTGCCGATTCGCGACGATCAATTGAACCGGCGTCTAGAGGCGCTAGGTAAAGGCGTGCGGCCAAGCGATGAGGAGGTGGATGCCAATCCTCGCGCTCGCAGTGCCGTCATGCGGGCTGCACGCAAACGGATGTAAATGTCATCATGAGCATGGATCGGATTGAGCAGTGGGCAACCACGCTACGCGCCGAATGGCCTTTCAGGCTGCGTCTACGCGCCTGGCCGGTGGCTATTTCGCTACTGTTTCTACTCTGCATGGCCTCTGGGTTGGGCGTGGTGGTCACTACCCATATGACGCGGGTTCAATTTGCGCAGCTGCAACAGCTGGAGCAGGAGGAGAACCAACTGCAAACGGAGTGGGGGCAATTGCTGCTTGAGGAGGGCGCCTGGTCGACACCTGCCCGTATTGAACAAATTGCCACCGAGCGCCTGGGGATGCGGATCCCCGACGTCCATGATGTTGAGGTGATTCGGCCATGAGAAGCGAACGCCGAGGCGGTACCTCGCGTCAGGCTCCCATTGCGCCCCCGCTTGGCGGCGGGCGCTTCTTGTTTATTCTCCTTGCGATAGGCTTGGCTTCAGTCATCCTGATTGGCCGTATTACGCTGTTGCAGGTAATCGACCGCCCCTTTCTGCAGAGCCAGGGCGACGCGCGTACTCTCCGTCACGAAACCATCCCTGCCCACCGCGGTATGATTACAGACCGCAATGGCGAACCGTTGGCGATTTCTACGCCGGTGGTGACCCTCTGGGCCAATCCGCAAGAACTTCCCAACGATGCGATACAGCGGGTGATGCTGGCCCAAGCGCTGGGCATGTCACTGAGTGATTTTGAGGCGCGGGTGGCGCGCTTTAGCGAGCATGAGTTCATGTATTTGCGTCGCCAGATGACCCCTGCGGCGGCCCAGCAGATTCTTAATCTGCGTACGCCTGGCGTGTATCCGCAGCGCGAATATAAGCGTTATTACCCCGCTGGTGAGGTGGCCGCCCAACTGCTGGGGGTGACGAACGTTGATGATGTCGGTCAGGAGGGCTTAGAGCTCTCCTATCAACCTTACCTGGCGGGCCGGCCTGGCCAGCGGCGAGTGATTAAAGACCGCCGCGGGCGTCTGGTTCGTGAGCTGGGCGTTATCAACGAAGCCCAGCCGGGGGGCGAGCTGACCTTGGCGATTGATCAGCGTATTCAATATATGGCCTACCGTGAACTGCGTGCAGCGGTGGCCGAGAATGAGGCTGATGGCGGCGTGCTGGTGATGATGGATGCCCGCACGGGAGAGGTATTGGCTATGGCCAACTTGCCCTCTTACAATCCTAATAATCGAGCGGGGCTTGATCCGCGTGGGCTGCGTAACCAGGCGTTGGTCGATGTATTTGAACCCGGCTCGGTGATGAAGCCGCTGGCCATGGCCGCCGTGTTAGAGAGTGGTGTGGTGGATCGCGACGCGGTGGTGGATACCTCGCCCGGCTGGATGCGGTTGGATCAGTTCACCATTCGCGATTTCCGTAATTATGGCGAGCTGGATTTGCCCGGCATTCTGGAGAAGTCATCGAATGTGGGTATGTCTCGCTTGGCGCTGCAATTAAGCGATACGGCGATTTGGGAAAAGTATAATCAGTTAGGGCTGGGGCAGGCGCCTGGAACCGGTTTTCCTGGTGAGTCCACTGGCAGCCTACCGGCGCCGGTTCGCTGGTCACGCAGCGAACGGGCGACACTCTCTTACGGTTACGGTCTCTCTGTGTCAGCGGTGCAGCTGGCGAGTGCTTACACGGCATTAGCCAATGACGGCGTGCGCCTGCCGCCATCGCTGCTGCGTCTTTCTGAGCCGCCCCAAGGCACACCGGTGATAGAACCGACGGTTGCTAATGACCTGCTGAATATTCTCGAAACCTCGGTAGCTGCCTATACCGGCGGCAGACGAGCGCGTGTAGAGGGTTATCGCGTGGGAGGTAAAACGGGCACGGTGCGCAAAATAGGCCAGCAAGGCTATACCACTGATGCTTACCGCAGCGTTTTTGCTGGAATTGCGCCCATCTCTGATCCGCGTATCGTCACTGTGGTAATGATCGATCACCCCAAAGCAGGCGAGTTCTACGGCGGCGCTGTCGCGGCGCCGGTTTTTTCCAGTGTGACAGGGAATGCTTTACGCTTGTTGGATGTTCCCCCGGATCACGAGGCGGAGTAGCTTTTTAAGGAGATGGCATGACGCTGAGCCCAGACGATGTTTTAGCGGCACTCAAACAAGTATGGCCTAAGTCGCCACTGCCCGCAGGTCTGCCGAAGCTGCCGGATCAGGTGCATATTGAGATGAACTCTCGCAAACTGGCGGAGGGGGATATTTTTGTGGCCGTGCCTGGCAGCCAGCGTGATGGCCGCGATTTTATCGAACAAGCGCTGGAAGCTGGCGCTGCGCTGGTTTTAGCCCAAGGGGTAGATGGTGATGTCGAGCTTGAGGGGCGGGTGCTGAAACTGCCGCATTTATCGTCGCGTTTAGGCGAGCTGGGGCGGGCGCTGTATAAGGTGCCCGGCGATATGGAAGTGATTGCGGTGACCGGCACTAATGGTAAAAGCTCCGTCACTCACTATATCGCGGCCCTCAGCGAAGCGTTGGGAATACCTGCGGGTCTTGTCGGCACATTAGGCGTGGGGCGCCCTGGCGCGTTGAGCGATAGTGGCTTAACTACGCCTGGCCCCCTGGCGCTGCAGGCGACATTGGGTACGCTGGCACAGCAGGGCGTCAGGCGCGTCGCCCTGGAAGCCTCTTCCCACGCCCTGGATCAGTACCGCTTGGACGCGGTCAGCGTCGGCGTGGGGGTATTTACCAATCTGACTCGCGATCATTTGGACTATCACGGCAGCATGGCCGCCTACGCCGCCTCGAAAGCCAAGCTGTTTCGGCGTTCTGAGCTTAGTTTGGCGGTGGTCAATGGTGATGACCCCCTGGCGCGCTTGATGCTGGCCGGTTGCAGTAGCCGCGTCCGTGTACTGGCCACCGGGCAAGATGAAGCCGTTACGCTGCGAGTGCTGGATTGGCAGGCATTTGAGCTGGGGCAGCAGGCAATGGTTGCGACCCCCGACGGCGAAAAAATGCTGCGCTTAAATTTAATGGGGCGCTTTAATTTAGATAACGTACTGCTGGCGATAGCCGTGCTATATGGGTTAGGCGAACCGCTCGATGCGCTGTTTGATGCAGCGACGGAGCTTACGCCTGTGCCGGGGCGTATGGAACTGTATGATGATATTGGCTCCCCCAGCGTGGTGGTGGACTACGCCCATACGCCGGGTGCCCTACAAAGCGCCCTGCAAGCGTTACGCGCTCACTTGGGTGATGCGGGTAAATTATGGTGCGTCTTTGGTTGCGGCGGTGAGCGCGATACCGGTAAGCGGGTTGAAATGGCCAGGGCCGCTGAGCAATTGGCGGATCACATTGTCGTCACCGACGATAACCCGCGGAATGAATCTCCCGCGCAAATTCGTGAGCAAATTTTGACCGGTTTCTCAGCGGCTGCAAAGCCAGTTGAAATCGGTGACCGTCGCGAGGCCGTGGCAGCGGCTATTCAGCAAGCTGCCGCCCAGGATGTAGTGCTGATCGCCGGGAAAGGGCATGAGGCGTATCAGGAGATACAGGGGGTACGCCATCCTTACGCCGATAGCGAAGAGATTCAGCGAGCCTTTGCCCTAAGGAAAACCCAATAATGCACTGGGCTCTTAGTCAAGTGGCCGCGGCGCTGGGTGTCGAAGTGCCGCCACAAAGTGCTCAGCTAACCGTTAATTCTATTATTACCGATAGTCGTAACATTAAGCCTGGGTGCCTGTTTATTGCCTTAAAAGGCGCTAACTTTGACGGTCATGATTTTGTTGAACGCGCTCATGCGCTTGGTGCAGCGGCGGCGTTGGTCGACGCTCCCGTTGCTAGCGACATACCCCAACTGGTGTGTCCCGATACGCGCTTAGCCCTGGGGTTACTCGCCGGTGCGCATCGGCGGGCATGGCACGGCCCCTTGGTAGCGGTCACCGGTAATAGTGGTAAAACCACGGTTAAGGAGATGTGTGCTGCGCTGCTGACGCCCTTGGGCGAGGTGTTAGCGACCGAAGGCAATCTGAACAATGATTTCGGCGCGCCGTTGACCCTGTTGCGATTGCGTCAGCAATATAAAGCCGCTGTGATAGAGCTAGGCGCCAATCACTTGGGCGAGATCGCCTGGACAGCGTCGTTGGCCCAGCCCGATATTGCGGTTATTACCAATGTCACTGGCGCCCATGTGGGCGAGTTTGGTGGTATGGGGCAGATCGCCCAGGCAAAAAGTGAACTGCTTGCCGGGCTGAACGAACAAGGAACGGCGATCTTGAACCGCGATGATCGCTACTACTCCTTTTGGGCATCGCGCGCGGCCCCAAGGCGAGTCGTCAGCTTTGGCTTTCACCCCCAGGCCGATGTTAGTGCCGCAGCGCTTTCCTGTGATCCTCAAGGGCGGTATGCTTTCACGCTACTGCAGCATGGCAAAGCGCTTGGACAGGTACGTTTGCCGCTACTTGGCAAGCATAATGTCAGTAATGCCCTTGCCTCCGCCGCTGCGGCATTAGCGCTGGGCGTGCTCCCCGAGCAGATCATTGCGCGCTTGGAAACGCTGCCAGCGTTAGCGGGTAGGCTAACCGTGGTACCCGGTTTGCGGGGTGCCAAACTGTTGGATGATACTTACAATGCCAACCCTGGGGCGGTTAAAGCGGCCCTGGATACGCTGGCGAGTTTCCCTGCTCCGCGCTGGTGTGCGCTAGGAGCGATGGGCGAGCTGGGAAGCGATTCGGCAGCGCTGCACGCCGATATTGGTCACTACGCTGCCGAGCTCGGCATTGATGGACTGTTGACACTGGGCGACGCCGCACGCGCTGCCAGCGAAGCCTTTGGTCGTGGGCTGCACTTTAACGATCACGAGGCGCTAACGCGCCATGTCATTAATACTTTGCCGCCGGACACCACGCTGCTGGTGAAAGGGTCGCGCAGTGCGGGCATGGAACATGTCATTAATGCACTGCGTTCGGATAAATAAGGTAAACGCCGTTCATGTTACTTCACTTGGCGAATTTTCTGTCGCAGTACCAATCTGATTTTCAAGTAGTCAACTATTTAACTCTGCGCGTGATTTTAGGCGCCCTGACATCATTAATGCTCTGCTTGTGGCTGGGGCCATGGATGATTCGGCGTCTGGTCGAAGGGCAAATCGGACAATCCGTGCGTGACGATGGCCCTCAGTCTCACCTTTCCAAGGCGGGTACCCCAACCATGGGGGGGGCGATGATCCTGCTGGCCATCGCTATGAGTACCTTGCTATGGGGGGATCTCACCAACCTTTATATTTGGGTGGTATTAGGCGTCACGCTAGGCTTTGGCGCCATCGGCTGGGTCGATGATTACCGCAAAGTGGTGGAGAAAAATCCCCGCGGCTTACCCGCTCGCTGGAAGTACTTCTGGCAATCGGTAGTGGGGCTGGGAGCGGCAGTCCTGCTCTATTTGACTGCTTCAACGCCGGTCGAGACCAGTCTATTAGTACCGCTGTTCAAAGAGGTGGCGCTGCCGCTGGGCGTTTTCTATATCGTGCTTACCTACTTTGTGATTGTGGGCAGTTCCAATGCGGTTAATTTGACCGATGGGCTTGATGGCTTGGCGATCATGCCCACAGTGCTGGTGGCCATGGGGCTGTCGGTGTTCGCTTATGCTAGCGGCAATACCGTGTTTGCCGAGTATTTGCATATTCCATTTATTGCCGGTACCGGTGAACTGGCGGTGTTTTGTGCCACCATTGCCGGCGCAGGGCTTGGTTTCTTATGGTTCAATACTTATCCCGCCCAGGTCTTTATGGGCGACGTAGGTGCCTTGGCGCTGGGGGCTGCGCTGGGCGTAGTGGCGGTTATCGTGCGTCAGGAAATTGTGCTGTTTATCATGGGCGGTATTTTTGTCATGGAGACGGTGTCGGTCATTCTTCAAGTGGGTTCCTATAAACTTACTGGGCGACGCATCTTCCGTATGGCACCTTTGCACCATCACTATGAATTAAAAGGCTGGCCAGAACCGCGGGTAATCGTGCGCTTCTGGATTATTACTGTGGTGCTGGTGCTGCTTGGCCTCGCAACGCTCAAAATTCGTTAATGCATGTGGGCATGAGGCGAGAGGGAGCCTGTGATGGTTCGAGTTGCTAAAGGTTTAACGCTGGTGGTGGGGCTAGGCGTATCGGGACGTGCGATATGCCGCCATTTAAGCCGCTTGAATGTGCCCTACATGGTCGCGGACACCCGTGCTGAACCACCGGGGCTGAAAGAGTTTCAAGCCGCTCATCCTGGCATTGAGGTTCACTGCGGCCCACTAACGTTGCTGGATCTGCGCGAGGTGGCAGAAGTGGTGGTTAGCCCAGGGCTTGATCCGCGCATGCCGGGCTTAAAGGAGCTGGCGGATCAGCTCAATCCACGTACAGGCGAACCGAGGGTAGTGGGCGAAATTGCCCTTTTTGTGCGTGCTGCTAAGGCCCCTATTGCAGCCATCACCGGATCCAATGCCAAATCAACGGTGACGACGCTGCTAGGTGAAATGGCCGCTGCCGCCGGTATTAAGGCGGCGGTGGGCGGGAATCTTGGCACCCCCGCGCTGGATCTGTTGGCCAGCCATCCCGCTGCCGAACTGTATATCCTTGAGCTTTCAAGCTTTCAGCTTGAGACGACTCCCTCCCTGGGGGCGAGGTGTGCAGCCTTCCTGAATTTATCCGAAGATCACCTGGATCGCCATGGGGGTATGCACGGTTATCGCGCCGCAAAACAGCGTATTTTTATCGGTGCAGAGAGTGCCGTGGTGAATGCTGATGAGCCCCTCACCTGGCCGACGTATCCTGTTGACCAGGTGGCTTACTTTTCTCAGCGTGCTCCGGAGGATAATGCGTGGGGGCTGGCGCTTTATCACAATAAGCTAACGTTAATGCAGGGCTCCGACCCTTGGACGGCGATAGATGAGTTAAAGATAGCCGGTCAGCACAACTACCTCAATGCATTGGCTGCGCTGGCCATGGGGCAGGCGTTAGGCTTTGCTGCGGAGCCCATGTGCAGCGCGCTGAGGGAATTTAAAGGCTTGGAGCACCGCAGTGAAGTCATTGCGCAAATTAACGGCGTCACCTGGGTCAACGACACCAAAGGTACCAATGTAGGCGCTACTTTAGCGGCCATTAATGGTATTGGTGCGACGTTGGAAGGGCGCTTGATCCTGCTGGCGGGGGGAGTGGGGAAGGGCGCCGATTTCTCACCATTGGCGAAGCCTCTCTCGATGTGCGCGCGCCATGTGTTGCTATTTGGATTAGATGCCCCACGGTTAGCCGACGCGTTGCTTGAATACGTTAGCATTCGGCAGGTAGAAGACTTAACCCAAGCGATGTCAGCGGCGTTCGAGCTCGCCCAGCCGGGGGACTGCGTGTTGCTCTCGCCCGCCTGCGCGAGCCTTGATCAGTTTACCAACTACCAGCAGCGCGGCGAGGTGTTTCGTCGCTGGGTGCTGGATAAAGCAGCTACGACAGCCGGGGATGCGCTATGAGTCGACTTCAGCGTCTTCGCACGACGCTTTCTACCCGCGACTTACCCTGCGATGTCTGGTTAATCGTGGCTGCGGTGGCCTTGGCGGGTTTGGGCTGGATCATGGTCAGTTCGGCCTCGATTGGCTTGCTGGAAGATACCTATCACTATTCACGCCAACACGGCGTTTTCCTGGTGCTCGCCGTCATGGCCTGCGTATTTATGCTCTGCGTGCCCCTTGAAGTGTGGCGCCAAAATGCTGCGTTAATACTGCTCGCCACTATATTTCTTTTGGTTCTGGTGTTGATTATCGGTCAAGAAATCAATGGCAGTAAGCGCTGGATAGCATTGCCGGGGCCGCTGCCAAGTTTGCAGGTGTCTGAATTTGCTAAAGTTGGGCTGATATTCTATATGGCGGCGTTTATGTCGCGTTTCACCTACGATTTGCGCCGCCATGCGTTCAGCATGTGGCGCCCGCTAGCCGTGCTGGCGGTGCCTGTTGGGCTGCTTTTTTTAGCCCCCGACTTCGGCGGCATGGTGGTGTTTACCGTTTGTGTGATCGGCATGCTGATGATGAGTGGTGCATCGCTAGTACTGCTGGGTGGCAGTGGGCTACTGCTCGGCTCCGGCGCCGTAGTGATGGTCGTGATTGAGCCCTACCGACTGGCACGCTGGACCAGTTTTCTTGATCCCTGGGCCGATCAGTTTGCGACTGGCTACCAGTTAACCCAAGCGTTAATAGCCTTCGGGCGTGGGCACGTCACTGGTACCGGGCTGGGCAATAGTGTGCAAAAACTACACTACCTGCCCGAAGCACACACCGACTTTATTTTTGCGGTGATCGCTGAGGAGTTGGGCATGATCGGTGCAATTATCGTCGTGCTGTTGTTCACACTATTTATTGCCCGCGCAATGTGGATCGGCCGTAAAGCAGAGCTGGCAGGTCACCTGTTTGGCGCTTATGTCAGCTACGGGATCGGTTTTGTGGTCGCCGCGCAGGCATTTATTAACATGGCGGTGAGTTCGGGGCTATTGCCAACCAAAGGGCTGACGCTGCCGCTGATGAGCTATGGCGGTTCCAGTTTGCTAGTCACGGGCATTATGGTCGGCTTGCTGCTGCGCACAGATGCCGAGACACGGCATCGGCCCAGGCGTGTGTCCACCCCGTATAAATCCCGCCATGAGCCGCGTTTATCGTAACGCTATGCGGCGTGTTATCAGGAGTTTGATGTGACAACGAACGTTAGCCGACGAGTACTGATTATGGCGGGTGGCACTGGCGGGCATGTGTTTCCAGCCTTGTCACTCGCCAACGCTTTGCAGGCGCAGCAGGTCGACGTTGAGTGGTTGGGTAGCCCTAGGGGCATTGAAAACCGCCTGGTGCCTGAAGCGGGTATTAAATTACATACAATTGCGGTTAGCGGACTGCGCGGCAATGGCTTGACGGGCTGGCTAAAAGCACCACTGAACCTTAGTCGTGCGGTACTGCAAGCGCGTGCGGTTATTCGCGACTTTAAACCTCAAGTGGTGGTCGGCTTGGGTGGCTTTGCCAGTGGCCCCGGCGGCTTGGCTGCATGGTTGACACGCGTCCCGCTGGTCATCCATGAGCAGAACGCCGTGGCAGGCCTGACCAATCGCGTCTTGTCGCGACTGGCTAAACGAACCTATGCCGCTTTCCCTGAAGCTTTTGGGGCGCGTGCCGATGTCATTGGCAATCCTGTGCGTGACGACATTGCCGCCCTGGGGAGTTCACCGCGAGACGAGGAAACGCTCGCTTCCCGCCCCCTGCGTTTGTTGGTGGTGGGGGGGTCCCTCGGGGCTGTAGCCCTTAACGAACGTTTGGCTCCTGCGCTGGCGACCCTGCCCATTGAGCAGCGCCCCCAGGTTCGCCACCAGGCAGGTAAGGGGCGTGAGCAGGCGACTGCAGATAATTATCAGCAGCACGGCGTGAGCGCTGAGGTGAGTCCTTTTATTGATGATATGGCCGCTGCCTACGAGTGGGCTGATTTAGTGGTGTGCCGCTCGGGGGCATTGACCGTCGCGGAGTTGGCAGCGGCGGCTAAGCCGGCACTGTTGGTACCATTCCCGTTTGCTGTCGATGACCATCAACGCATCAACGCCCAAGTGCTCGTCAAGGCGGGGGCCGCCAAGTGCGTGATTCAGTCTGAGCTAACCGTTGAGCGGTTAAGCGAATTTTTAAACCAATTGCTCGTCCCAAATACCCTGGCGGCAATGGCGGCAAATGCACGCCAGGCCGCCCATTTAGATGCCACAAAACGCTTGGCTGAAGGGTGTTTGGCGATGGTGCCGTTAGGAGACTCTGCGTGATCGATTCGGACAATAACATGACACCCGCACGTACCACCGCAGGCCCCGGCATGCGCCGGATTCGGCGGCTCCATTTTGTCGGTATTGGTGGCGCAGGTATGTGTGGTATTGCCGAGGTGCTAGCCAATCAGGGCTACACCGTTAGCGGCAGTGATGTGAAAACCTCTTCAGTCGTGGAGCGGTTGCGTCAATGTGGTGTCTGTGTGGCGATTGGCCATGCTGAGGCCAATGTGCAAGGCTCAGATGTGGTGGTGGTGTCCAGTGCCATTGATGAAACTAATCCAGAAATTCGCTGGGCCCATGAGCACCGAGTGCCGGTGGTGCGTCGTGCTGAGATGCTCGCTGAGCTAATGCGGTTTCGTCATGGCATCGCCGTGGCGGGTACCCATGGTAAAACCACTACGACCAGCTTAACGGCGACGCTGTTGGCCGAAGGTGGCTTGGATCCCACCTTTGTGATTGGCGGCAAGCTGACCAGTGCCGGAGCCAATGCCCGCCTAGGGGAAGGCGACTATTTGGTTGCCGAAGCCGACGAGTCCGATGCATCGTTTTTGCACTTACAGCCAATGGTGTCGATTGTTACCAATATTGATGCTGACCATATGGCGACCTATGGCGGCGACTTTGAGCGGCTAAAAAGTACCTTTATCGAATTCCTGCACAACTTGCCGTTTTATGGTTTAGCAGTGCTGTGTATCGATGACCCTCATGTACGTGTGCTGTGTGAGCAGGTGAAGCGGCAGTTCGTGACTTATGGGTTTGATAGCGATGCCGATTACCGCATCGTTGATTTTGCCCAGCGTGGTGGTGAAGTCTCCTTCACCGCGCTACGCCCTGGGGGCGCTGCGCCGTTAGACGTGCGTTTGGCTATGCCGGGGCGCCACAATGCCTTAAACGCCATGGCCGCGATTGTGGTCGCTACCGACGCTGGAGTGAGTGATAGTGCTATTCTGAGCGGTCTGGCAAGTTTTGCCGGTGTAGGGCGCCGTTTCCAGGTACATGGTCACTTCCCAGCGCCTAAAGGCGGCGGTGATATCATGTTGGTGGATGATTATGGCCACCATCCCCGTGAAGTTGATATGGTGATCCAGGCGATTCGCGCCGGCTGGCCAGATCGTCGGCTGGTCATGCTATATCAGCCCCATCGCTATAGCCGTACCCGCGATTTATACGAAGACTTTGTCAGGGTGCTTTCCCAGGTCGACACACTGGTGCTGCTGGATGTTTACAGTGCCGGTGAAACGGTTATTCCTGGCGCTGAGGGGCGTACCCTGGCGGGGTCTATCCGTCAACGCGGCGAAGTCGACCCGCTGTTTGTCGAGCACAAACATGAGTTACCTGCACTGTTAACCAACGTATTACGCCCCGGCGATATTTTAATTACGCAGGGCGCTGGTGATGTGGGCGGGATTTCCCTGCGCCTGGCAAAGGCACAGCTAGTGATGAACGAGGTGGATTTGTGAGCGTTGACGTAGCCTCCCCCAACTCTCTTGGCAAAGTCGTGGTCGTTTATGGCGGCACCTCGGCTGAGCGGGAAGTATCGCTTAAAAGCGGTGCGGCGGTGCTTGAAGCGTTGCAGCGTAAAGGTATTGATGCCTGTGGCTATGATCCCCAAGACGGTGGCCTGGCTGGTTTAGAGCAACTGGCGCCATCGGTGGTCTTTGTTGCCCTTCACGGCCGCGGCGGTGAGGATGGCACGCTGCAGGGGGCATTGGAACTGTTGAATATTCCTTATACCGGCAGTGGGGTGCTTGCCTCGGCGCTGGGAATGGATAAGCAACGCACTAAGCAGGTGTGGAGTGCGGTTGGGCTGCCCACCCCTGAAAGCATTATGCTGGCTGCCAGTTCTGACTGGTCAGCGGTGGTTGAGCAGTTAGGTTTACCGTTGATTGTTAAGCCGGTGCACGAAGGCTCTACGCTGGGCATTAGCATCGTAAAAAGCCAGGCAGCGCTAGAGGCGGCCTATCACGAAGCAGCTCAGTTCGACGCCCGGGTAATGGCGGAGCGCTTTGTCGTAGGCGATGAGTATACCGTGGCGCTGCTGGGTGATCAGGTGCTGCCTGCTATTCGCGTAGAGGTTCCCGGCGGCTTCTACGACTATGAAGCCAAATATATTGCTAATACCACCCAATACCATTTGCCTTGCGGCTTAACTGCTGAGGATGAGGCTGCACTCGCTATGCTGTGCCAGCAAGCGTTTATGGCCATAGGCGGGGCAGGTTGGGGTAGGGTTGATGTCATGCGTGATGATAGTGACGGGCGTTTTTGGCTACTGGAGGTCAATACGGTACCCGGCATGACCGATCATAGCCTGGTGCCTCAAGCGGCAGCTCATGCAGGCATTAGCTTTGATGACCTAGTGCTACAAATACTCAACACCGCAGATGAGTCGTTCACAGCATGAGTAATGACTTGTTTAAAAACGCCTTATTAAAAAGTGCCTTATGAAAAGGCGTAATGCTTGGTTGGGAATTATCTTGCTAGCGCTGCTGATGGGAGCCGGTGGGCGGGCGCTATGGCTGTGGCTGGATCGTCCAATTGAGCGGGTATCTATTCGCGGAGAATGGGAGTATGTCAGCGCCGACTACCTGCGCACTCAGCTGGCGCCGCTGGTGGTCGATGCCACTTGGCTGTCGGCTGATTTGGGCGAATTGCGTGACCGGGCACTGCAGGTGGGCTGGTTAAACGAAGTGCGGATATCCCGTGAGTGGCCGAACGCACTGGTGTTTGAGCTGGTTGAGCAGCAGCCCGTCGCGCGCTGGAACGATGATTTTTTACTCAACCCTGAAGGCGAGCCTTTCGCTTTTGCGCCCTTATCGCCACCAGCGGGTTTGCCGGATCTGGCCGGCCCTGCGGGCAGCAGTGAAGAAGTGTTGGACTATTACCACCGATTAAAACTTCACTTTGAGCAGTTATCGTTGAACCTTACTCAACTTCGTTTAGAACCGCGCGGTGCCTGGCGGCTGCAATTAAACGATGGCGCTTGGGTGATGTTGGGTCGACGTCAGCATGAAGTGCGCTTAGCAAGGTTGTCGGCCTCATGGCAGCGTGAGTTGTCGTCCCTGGCCGAGCAGATTCGCTATATTGATCTGCGCTACCCCAACGGCGTTGCTGTTGCATGGCATGGAGAAAGTGAATTTGCGGTGCAAGATGAGTAACTCTTCTATTACTTGGTGCAAATAAGGTGTAAAAGTGAGTGGTTGCCATCGTTGAAAAAGCCAATAAACGGCTTTAAATTGCTTCCCAAGCCTAATATTGTGGGTTTGCACTAGTCGTATTGCGACTATTGTTTCTATACTATGGGCCAGACGCGGGTTAAATAGTTTTTAATTTCGACTGTTGGTACTTAGCGAGTGTCTGAGACACATCACTGATTATTTCGGGTAGCACGCTTTCAATGTTAAGCGTTGGATTAAGCGCCACCCTATTTATATTTATTTTTAACAATGACGCAAGGAGATTTCCCGACTCATGGCAGGCTCACCCAACGCATCCAATATGGTGGTCGGGCTGGACATTGGAACGTCCAAGGTCGTCGCGATAGTCGGTCAACCTACCGATGATGGCGGAATTGAAATTGCAGGTATTGGTTCGCACCCTTCGCGTGGCATGAAGCGCGGCGTGGTGATCAATATCGAATCAACGGTACAGTCTATCCAGCGCGCCGTTGAAGAAGCAGAGTTAATGGCCGGTTGTGATATTCACTCGGTATACGTTGGCGTAGCAGGCAGCCATATTAGTTCCATGAACTCAGATGGCGTTGTGGCAATAAAAGAGCGCGAAGTGACACCCTCTGATATTGAGCGCGTGATTGACTCTGCAAGGGCTCGCGCCATTTCTGAAGGTCAGCGAGTCTTGCATGTGCTGCCTCAGGAGTTTTCGATTGATGCCCAAGGCGGCATTCGTGAGCCACTGGGCATGTCCGGTGTGCGCTTGGAAGCGCAGGTGCACTTGGTAACAGCCGCTTTAAACGCGGTGCAGAATATTGAGAAGTGTGTTCGCCGCTGCGGTTTAGAGGTTGATGCTATTATCCTAGAGCAGCTAGCCTCTAGTATGGCCGTGCTCACCGAGGATGAACGTGAGCTGGGCGTCTGTATGGTCGATATTGGTGGCGGAACCACCGATATGGCGATTTTCAGCGAAGGCGCCATTCGCCACACGGCAGTTATTCCTATCGCCGGTGACCAGGTCACTAACGATATTGCCATGGCGCTGCGAACACCCACGCAGCACGCTGAAGAGATCAAAGTTAAATACGCTTGCGCGCTAACGCATTTAGCCGCAAGTGATGAAATGATCAAGGTACCTAGCGTAGGTGATCGTCCTGCGCGTGATCTATCGCGTCAGGCGCTCGCCGAGGTGGTAGAACCGCGTTACGAAGAGCTGTTTACGCTAGTAAGAGACGAATTGCGTCGAAGTGGCTATGAAGACATGGTGGCCGCCGGCATAGTACTTACCGGTGGTACCTCGCGCATGGAGGGGGTTAGCGAATTGGCAGAAGAGATTTTCCATATGCCCGTTCGTATTGCATGTCCGCAAAACGTAAGAGGTTTGGCGGACGTCGTGTGTAATCCGATCTATGCGACGGGCGTTGGTCTGCTGCATTATGCCTTGCAGGAAACGCGTCATGGGCAAGGTCTAAGAAGCCACGGGGGAGTCGTTGCAGCCCATAAGGGCCGTAACGAGCTTTCCCGGCGTGATATCAAGGAAGACCATTCGGCGCTGGCAAGAATTAAAGGCTGGTTCAAAGGAAATTTCTGAC
Source organism: Halomonas campaniensis (assembly GCF_002211105.1). Classification (GTDB taxonomy): domain Bacteria; phylum Pseudomonadota; class Gammaproteobacteria; order Pseudomonadales; family Halomonadaceae; genus Vreelandella; species Vreelandella campaniensis_A. The sequence goes on from NZ_JPUA01000003.1 coordinate 225,820, forward strand.
AGGGCCGCAAGCGCGGTTCAGGAGACGGGGCTTATGTTCGAATTGGTAGATAACGCACCCTCGAGCAGTGCGGTCATCAAAGTGGTTGGCGTTGGCGGCGGTGGCGGCAATGCTGTTAACCACATGGTCGAAAGCAATATTGAAGGCGTTGAGTTTATCTGCGCCAACACGGATGCCCAGGCGCTTAAACGCGTATCGGCAAAAACAGTGCTGCAACTGGGCAGTGAAATCACTAAAGGGCTAGGCGCAGGTGCCAACCCTGAGGTGGGACGCCAGGCGGCAATGGAAGATCGTGAGCGCATCGCAGAATTGCTGGTGGGCGCTGATATGGTCTTCATCACTGCCGGTATGGGCGGCGGTACGGGAACCGGAGGCGCGCCGGTGGTGGCTCAGGTTGCCAAGGAGCTTGGGATTCTCACCGTTGCCGTCGTAACGCGTCCCTTCCCCTTTGAAGGGCCAAAGCGGATGCGCGCTGCTGAAGAGGGCATGAAAGAGCTCTCTGAACACGTAGATTCGTTGATCACTATTCCCAACGAAAAACTACTTTCCGTGCTGGGCAAGAACGCCACATTGCTGACGGCTTTCAGTGCGGCAAACGATGTACTGCTGGGCGCTGTTCAAGGTATTGCAGAGCTGATTACCAGCCCGGGTATCATCAACGTCGACTTTGCTGATGTGCGCACCGTTATGTCTGAAATGGGCATGGCGATGATGGGTACCGGTGGTGCCACGGGTGAAAATCGTGCTCGCGAAGCGGCTGAGAAGGCTATCCGTAGCCCGCTGCTGGAAGATATCGATCTGCACGGCGCTCGCGGTATTCTGGTCAACATCACCGCAGGGCCCGACTTGTCCATCGGCGAGTTCAATGATGTAGGCGCTACGGTTCAAGAGTTTGCTTCACCGGATGCCACCATCGTCGTCGGCACCTCCATTGATATGGAAATGTCCGATGAGCTGCGCGTTACCGTTGTCGCTGCTGGTTTAGATGGGCAAAAGCCCAAAGCAGCGGCGCGGGAGCCGGCCCGCCGTTCAGCCGCGGAGTCGTCTGATTACCGCAAGTTGCAACAGCCAACGGTCATGCGCCAGCAGGCAACAGCCCGCGCTGAAGCACCCGAAGCGGCAGCAAAGCCTCGTCCTGAAAAGCGTCGCGCTTCCGAAGCAGATGACTATCTGGACATTCCCGCGTTTCTACGCCGCCAGGCGGATTGATCTCGATATCAGGCTCACTGTAACCGCGAGCGAGCGTTTTATTGGCTAAAACGCTCGTTTGCTGTTAAAGTGAACACTGTTTGATAACTTTTCCCCTGCGGTTATTACCGTCATAAGAGCTCGGCTACTATCCATGATCAGACAACGCACCCTACAAAACGTCATTCGCGCCACCGGAGTGGGCCTGCATTCTGGCAAAAAAGTCCATCTGGCTTTGCGTCCGGCGCCGGCCAATACTGGGATTGTGTTTGTTAGAACCGATCTGGATCCCGTTGTACACGTTCCCGCCCGGGCAGAGTTGGTTGAAGATACCAAGCTCTGTACTGCTCTGGTGTCGAACGGGGTTAAGGTGGCGACCGTCGAGCACTTGATGTCAGCCTTTGCTGGGTTGGGCATCGACAACGCTTACGTAGATGTTAGCGAGCCTGAAGTGCCCATTATGGACGGTAGCGCTAGCCCGTTTGTGTTTTTGATTCAGTCAGCGGGTATTTTGGAGCAGGATGCTGCGAAGAAATTTATTCGCATCAAGCATCGGGTAGGGGTGACTGATGGCGATAAGGAGGCGGTTTTCTTACCCCATCAAGGGTTCAAGGTCTCCTTTGCTATCGACTTTGATCATCCTGTTTTTGAGCAGCAGAAACAGACCGCGCTGATCGACTTCTCGACCACCTCGTTCGTTAAAGAGGTCTCCCGCGCACGTACTTTTGGGTTTATGCGTGATTTAGAGTTTTTACGCTCTAATAATCTGGCGTTAGGTGGCAGTTTAGATAACGCCATTGTGGTTGACGATTACCGCATTGTTAATGAAGGCGGTCTACGCTACGAAGATGAGTTTGTTAAGCATAAGGTATTAGATGCGATCGGTGACTTGTACCAGCTGGGTTATAGCCTGATTGGCGAGTTTCGTGGAGTGAAGTCTGGTCATGCGCTGAACAATCAGTTATGCCGCGAGTTGCTGGCGCAACCCGATGCCTATGAAATTGTCACCTTTGAAGAAGAAAAGGCCGTGGCGCCTATCTCCTATGTCGCTCCCGCAATGGCCTGATGCGGCATTGCCTTGGGAGTGTGCGAGTGCCTTCTATCAGTAGGTTTCTAATAGTACGTTGTTTGATTATTAAAGCATCGCTTAGGCGGTGCTTTATGCTTTTGGGGCAGTGACCGGAGCGGTGACCCTGCTGGAATCAGAAAGCAGCGGGGCTGTCACTTGGGTGGTCGGGCATGAGATGCCAGCCTCTCCAAGGCGCGTTTAAGCGCAGGGTGGGTGGTGTCCTCTGCGCACTCAGCTAGCGTTTTCCCTGCATCGGACGACAGGCTGCGTGTGTTTCTTGGTGGCGCCACGATAGGGCGTACAGGGCGTACTTTAAAAGTAAAACCGCTTACCCCTTCAAAGCCGGGCAATTGATGCAGTAATTCAAGTAAGCGTGGTTGTTCAAAGCGCAACCACGTCAACCAACCCGCCTGGCCACTAATCAGCGTTAAGCGACCTTCGCTAAAGCCCCCCACAAAAATATGTTCACGCATCTCTTCGGGTAGGTGGGCGCGCAGGTGGCGTTGAGCCTGATCAATTAGCCGAGAGAGACGCATTAATTGATTAATATCGCCCGACTTTGAGAGCAAACGGGCGATGGGCTGGGCGCGCGAACGCTTAACCTTTATACTCATACGCTTAATTCCTAGGTGCTGCTATTTGAGGCACCACTACTAATGACGTCGGCCGCCTTCGCCGATGGCTGATTAGTTCACTTTATCACGCTCAGGAGTCGGTCTACAGCATGTCACCTACGCTTGATGTTCAATCTGCTTTGCCGCGGCGTCATCGTCGTTACGGTTTAGCGCGTTGGTGGCTGGCTGGCCTGTTAGTAAGCTGCCTTTTACCCGCCAGTTTAAGCCCTGCGGATGCATTTCGTGGTAGCGAACGTAGCGTTACTATCTGTTTTTGGGTGCCCGCCATTTTGCGCGCCCAGTCCCACTGGGTAGCCAAGCGCCGCCGCGCCCAGCAACGCTGGGCTAAAAGCCCCCAATATTTTGCGCCTGTACGGCGTCTATGCCACTGGCTAGCCCCGATGAGTGTGCTGGTTGCGGCTCGGGATGTCTTGACCCAGCGCGGCCCGCCTTCCCGCCAAGCCTATCGTTAAGACATCTACTTTGTGCATGCTGCGCAGATAAGCAGCATGCATTGAAAGGGCAACGTCCGCTGAGACGCACGTGAATATTTGGATATTTCATGCTTAATAATTTATTACGTAAAGTCGTGGGTTCTAAAAATGACCGCGATGTTAAACGCATGCACAAGAATGTGCCGCATATCAATGCCTTGGAAGCGGAGCTCGAGGCCATTAGCGATGCTGAACTACAAGGGAAAACCGCTGAGCTGCGTCAGCGTTTAGAAGCCGGTGAATCCCTTGATGCATTGCTGGCCCCCGCGTTTGCCATCGTACGAGAAGCCAGTAAACGCGTTATGGGCATGCGCCATTTCGATGTGCAGATGGTGGGCGGCATGACCCTGCACCGTGGCCGTATTGCTGAAATGAAAACTGGTGAGGGTAAAACCCTGGTGGCGACCCTGGCGGTGTATCTCAATGCGCTACCAGGAAAAGGCGTTCACGTGGTGACAGTGAACGACTATCTGGCCCGTCGTGATGCTGAGTGGATGCGCCCGCTGTATGAGTTTTTGGGCCTTACCATTGGCGTTATCTTCTCTGGTCAGACGAGTGAAGAGAAGCGTCATGCCTATCAGTGCGATATTACCTATGGTACCAACAACGAGTTCGGCTTCGATTATCTGCGCGATAACATGGCGTTTTCGTTAGAGGATAAAGTTCAGCGGGGTCTGCATTATGCGATTGTCGATGAAGTCGACTCCATTCTGATCGATGAAGCACGTACGCCGCTGATTATTTCTGGAGCGGTGGATGAAAATACCGATCTCTATAAAGTCGTTAATCAACTCGCTCAGCAGCTTGAAAAGGGCGAAGAGATTGAAGATGAAGAGGCAACGGTTGTTGGTGACTTTTTAATCGATGAGAAGCAGAAGCAGGTAGAACTAACCGAGCAGGGGCATAATAAAGTTGAAGAGCTGATGCGCGCTGAAGGGCTGTTGGGCGATGGCGAGTCGCTGTATGCCGCGCAGAACCTTAACTTACTCCAGCATATGCACTCGGCCCTGCGTGCCCGCCATCTCTATCACCGTGATGTCGACTATATCGTCTCTGAAGGTCAGGTGGTGATCGTAGATGAGCATACCGGCCGTTCCATGCCGGGGCGCCGCTGGTCGGAAGGTTTGCATCAGGCCGTCGAAGCCAAAGAGGGCGTCACGGTTCAGCGGGAAAGCCAAACGCTAGCCTCGACAACCTTTCAGAACTATTTCCGTCTGTATGAAAAGCTCGCCGGTATGACCGGTACGGCAGATACCGAAGCCTTTGAGTTTCGTCAGATTTATGGTCTCGACGTAGTGGTGATTCCTACCAACCGGCCATTGGCCCGTAAAGACCTCAACGACCTGGTCTATTTGAGCGCTGAAGAGAAGTACGAAGCGATTATCAAGGATGTCAAAACCGAGACTGAGGCCGGGCGCCCGGTACTGGTGGGTACGGCGTCTATTGAAACATCCGAATACCTCGCCAAACTGATGCGCGACGCAGGCCTGACGTTCAGCGTACTGAATGCCAAGCAGCACCAGAGTGAAGCCGAGATTATTGCCCAGGCCGGCCGCCCAGGGGCGATTACTATTGCCACCAACATGGCCGGTCGTGGTACCGATATTGTTCTGGGTGGTAACTGGGAGGCCGAAGTCGCCAAGCTGCAAAATCCCAGCCAAGAGCAAGTTGAGGCGTTAAAAGCCGAGTGGCAGGCGCGTCACGATGGTGTACTCGCCGCTGGCGGCCTGCATGTAGTGGGCTCTGAGCGCCATGAGTCCCGGCGTATCGACAACCAGCTGCGTGGCCGTGCCGGGCGCCAGGGCGATCCTGGCTCGACGCGCTTCTTCCTGTCACTGGAAGATAGCCTGATGCGCCTGTTTGGCTCCGACCGCGTCAAGCGCCTGATGCAGGCATTGGGGCTTGAGCATGGCGAAGCCATTGAGCATAAGATGGTCTCTAACGCCGTTGAACGTGCCCAGAAGAAGGTCGAAGGGCGTAACTTCGATATTCGTAAGCAATTGCTTGAGTATGATGACGTTGCCAACGACCAGCGCCGGGTGATCTACGACCAGCGCAATGAGATTCTCGCTGCGGATAACGTGGCCGATGCCGTTCTCGGTATTCGTGAAGAGGTGATGGAAACGGCCATCAGTGACTATGTGCCACCCCAGAGTCTGCCTGAACAGTGGGATCTGCCCGGCCTGGAAGCGCACCTGAAAACCGAGTTCAACCTTGAAGCACCTGTGGTTAAATGGGCCGCCGAGGATGAGCGCTTCAGCGAAGAGCAACTGCGTGAGCGGCTGCAGACCATGCACCGTGAAGCCTATGCGGCCAAAATCGAGGCGGCGGGCGAGAAACTGATTCGACGCTTTGAGAAACAGGTCATGCTGCAAGTGCTGGACACGCGCTGGAAAGAGCACCTTCAGTCAATGGATCATCTGCGTCGCGGTATCCACCTGCGTGGCTATGCACAGAAGAACCCCAAGCAGGAGTACAAACGTGAATCCTTTGAGCTCTTCCAGCATCTGCTAGAGCACATTAAAGCCGATGTCACGCGTATTCTTAGCCACGTGCAGGTTCGTCAGCCTGAGGAAGTGGACGCCCTTGAGCAACAGCGCCGCGAAGCGCTGGCGCGGGAAACCGCCACAGCGGCTAGCCGCCATGACGCTCCCGCCGCAGAGCAACCCGAAAACGAGCAGGATGCACCGGGTATAGATGGCCGCCCTGTGCGTCGCGAGGGCCCGAAAGTGGGTCGTAACGATCCCTGTTTTTGTGGCTCGGGTAAAAAGTATAAGCAGTGCTGTGGAAAACTAAGCTAGCGGCGCCCGTTTTGAGACCGTTTTTGAACAGCCTGTAAAAAGGTCTTTGTCTAAAGGAGAGAATCATGGCGGTTGGAAACACTCCCTTTCCAGAGCTGCCACCCCTGCAAGGGGTGCGTCTGGGGGTTGCAATGGCGGGTATCAAAAAGCCGAATCGTCGTGATGTGGTGGTGATTGAGCTCCCAGAGACTGCGACGGTGTCTGGGGTCTTTACTCTTAATGCGTTCTGCGCCGCCCCCGTGGTCGTGGCGAAAAAGCATCTAGAGCAGTGTCGCGCAGAAAACCGTTCGCCACGCTTTTGGCTGATCAATACCGGCAATGCCAACGCGGGAACCGGCGAAGCAGGCTTGCGCGATGCACAAGCTAGCTGCGCCGAGCTGGCCAAGCAGGTAGGCGTGGCTGAACAGGATGTACTGCCATTCTCAACCGGCGTGATTGGTGAACCGCTGCCGATGGATCGCCTATTAGCGGGCTTTGCGCCAGCGCTTGAAAGCCTGTCCAGCGACAGTGCTGCCTGGGAGCAGGCGGGGCAAGGTATATTAACCACCGACACCCGTGCCAAAGGCGCCACCGTCACGCTGGAAATAGGCGACCAGCAGGTGACAATTAACGGCATCGCTAAAGGGTCGGGCATGATCAAACCCAATATGGCGACCATGTTGGGGTTTGTGGTGACGGATGCCGCTATCGAAGCACCGCTACTGGATAGTCTGCTGCGTGAAACCGTCGATCGCTCGTTTAACTGCATTACCGTGGACAGCGATACCTCCACCAATGACGCCTGCATGTTAGCGGCGACCGGCACAGGCCCACGCATCGCCGATGAAGAGCAGCTTGCTGTTTTCAGTAATGCCCTACAGCGAGTGATGACCGAGCTGGCGCAGGCGATTATTCGCGATGCAGAAGGGGCAACGAAATTCGTTACCCTTCAGGTGGGTGAAGCTAAAAGTCGTCAAGAGGCCCTTGATGTGGCTTTTACCGTGGCTCACTCGCCGCTGGTGAAAACCGCGCTTTATGCCTCAGATGCTAACTGGGGGCGTATTTTAGCAGCCGTTGGGCGAGCGCCTGTGAGTGACTTTGACGTCAATCGTGTGGTGATTGATTTAGGTGATGTACGCCTGGTGGAAAAGGGCGGACGTGCGGCAGGCTACACCGAAGCGGCGGGAAGTGCCGTAATGGCGCAGTCAGAAATTACCATTCGCATTAACTTGGGGCGCGGGGAAGAGAGTGCCACGGTGTGGACTTCTGACCTCTCCCATGACTATGTGTCTATCAACGCGGATTACCGCAGCTAGTCATTCGTTCCTCGCAGCGGATTAACTGGCAGCGATAAAGGTCATGCGCAGCGAGATAGCACTGGTGCCATCGGCATTGGTGCGCGCAGTGGATACAGACGTAACGAGTATATGAGTCTATGAGCATAAAGGTAAAACGACGGGTTCACGTCGCGGCAGCTGCCATTATCAGCGCCGATCAGCAGCAAGTACTGATCGCCCGTCGGCCGTCGAACGTTGACCATGGCGGATTGTGGGAGTTTCCAGGCGGTAAGCTGGCGCCCTATGAAACCGGCCTTGAAGGGTTAAAGCGCGAGCTGCACGAAGAGCTCGGCGTTGAGATTGTCTGTGCCCAGCCCTTGATTCGCGTCCACCATGAGTATCCCGACAAGCATATCCTGCTCGATGTATGGCAGGTGCATGAGTTTGCGGGTGAACCCTTTGGTCGTGAGGGACAGGCGGTGCGCTGGGTGCCCATGAGCGAGCTCTCCAACTACCCCTTCCCAGCAGCCAATTTGCCGATTCTGCGCGCGGTAAGGTTGCCTACCGAGTATTTAATTACCGGGGAAGAGTTGGATGAAGCGCGTTTTGATGCGTTTTTGGAACGCGCACTGCGTGAAGACAACATTCGCCTGGTACAGCTGCGCGCCAAGCAGCTGGATGAGGCGGCTTATCTGGCCCGCGCCCAGCGTGCATTGAGTCTATGTCGTGAGCACGGTGCTCGTCTGCTGCTTAACGGTGAACCGGCGCTGCTCGATCAGATTGACGCCGACGGTATTCATTTGACCAGTGAGCGCTTAATGCAGTTGGAGCGCCGTCCGATTGCTGAAAGCAAGTGGCTGTCGGCATCAACGCATAACCAAACGCAGCTTACCCAGGCAGCCGTGTTGGGATGCGACTTTGTTAGCCTGTCGCCGCTACGCACCACGCCATCGCATCCCGAAGTTGCGCCCCTCGGTTGGCATGATTTCCAGCAACTGGTCGAACGCGCAGGTATGCCGGTGTTTGCACTGGGTGGAATGACGCGCTTCGATGCCAACCACGCCCGCGCAGTGGGCGCTCAAGGGATCGCCTCGATCCGTGACTTCTGGAAGTAACGCGCCCGGCCAGAACGCATAAAAGCGCTATAGTAGTGAAAAACGCCTGCCTGGAAGTTATCCAGAGCAGGCGTTTTTTTATTGATGCCCAGCTCGGCTTACACGTTAGCGAGGAGCGACATTTAGTCTACGCCTAGTCCCGGTAGCGGCGGGTTAGATCTTCATAAGCGTCCACACGGCGGTCACGCAGATAAGGCCAGATGCGGCGGGTATTTTCACTGCGCGCCATATCAAGGGTAACGACCAACTGCTCTGTCTCTTCCCCCGCATGGGCGAGTAGTTCTCCCTGCGGCCCGCAGACAAAACTGCCGCCCCAGAACTGAATGCCATCGCCAACCCCGGAGTGATCCGCCTCAAAGCCAACCCGGTTGGCCACCAGTACGGGCAAGCCATTGGCCACGCCGTGGGCGCGCTGAATCACTGTCCAGGCATCTTTTTGGCGGCGCTTCTCTTCCCCGTCGTCATTGGGATCCCAGCCGATCGCCGTGGGGTAGAGCAGCAGGTCGGCGCCGGCCAGCGCCATCAGTCGGGCGGCTTCAGGGTACCACTGATCCCAGCAGACCAATACGCCGAGACGGCCTAGCGATGTTTCAATAGGGGTAAAGCCTTCTCCACGGGCGCTGTCATGATCCCCTGGGGTGAAGTAAAACTTCTCATAAAACCCGGGGTCATCGGGAATATGCATCTTGCGATACTGGCCAACGCGGCCTTTGGCGCGGTCATAGACCACGGCGGTATTGTGGTAGAGCCCCGGTGCGCGGCGCTCAAATAGCGAACCGACCAGGACAATATCCAGCTCCTTAGCGAGCGCCGCCAAGTGCTGGCCAGTCGGCCCGTCAAGGGGCTCTGCCAGGTCAAACAGCGAAGGGTCTTCAAACTGGCAAAAATAGTGGGTGGCATGCAGTTCTTGAAGCAGCACCAGCTGCGCGCCTTGCTCAACGGCACTGCGAATGCCTGCTTCACTGGCAGACAGGCTTTGGGCTTTGTCCGGCCACGCGGGTTGCTGCACAACAGCGACGGTTAGCGTTGTCGACATGGTGACTCCTTTAGCAAGTAGCGGTCGTGGTAGGCGTGCCCCGGGCAAGCGTCCCTTTTGGAAGCTGCATGGTTAAGCAGTGCAAGCTGCCATGTTGGCGAATAACGCTGACGCACTCAATAGGGATGAGCGTATGCTCGGGAAAAGCAACCGCCAGCGCTCGCAGGGCGTTGGCATCCGCCGGGTCGCCGTAGGTAGGCACCAGTACGGCCTGATTGATGATCAGGAAGTTGGCGTAGGTGGCGGGCAGGCGGTGGCCATCCTCCGGGTCAAAGCAAGCCTGTGGCCAGGGCAGTGGGATAAGCCGGTAGGGCTCGCCACTGCGTTGCCGGAAAGCCTGCAGCTCTTGCTCCATGGCCGCCAGGGCCGGGTAGTGCGGGTCGTTGGGGTCATCGCAACGCACATAGGCGATGGTGGTTGGGTTGCAGAAACGTGCCAGCGTATCGATGTGGCTGTCGGTATCGTCGCCCTCTAAGTGGCCGTTGGCCAGCCACAGTACCCGGTCTACCCCGAAGTCTACACCCAACTGCGCTTCCACCTCTGCACGGGAAAGAGTGGGGTTGCGGTTGGGGTTAAGTAAGCATGCCTCGGTGGTGAGCAGGGTGCCTTCGCCATCGGTTTCTATACCGCCACCTTCCAGCACAAGATCACGCGAGGCCACCGGGCAGGCCCAGGCACCCGCATCGGCAAGCCACTGGGTGAGACGGTTATCGTGCTCGGCAGGAAATTTACCGCCCCAGCCGGTGAAGATGTAATCGAGCATCACACACTGGCCATCTTCATCGACCACGCTGATCGGGCCGTGATCCCGTGCCCAGGTGTCGTCGCTGGGTGCGACAATAAGCAGCAGGCGTTCAGCGGGCACCCCGCAGGCACTAAAAACGTTGGCCAAGCGCTGTTTAGTGGGCTCGTCGGGCACGCAAATAAGCACCCGCTGATAGCGCGCCGTGGCAATGACAATACGTTCGAGGGTGGCTTCGATGCGCGCAAGCAGAGGCGCCCAATCGCCATCTGGGCGAGGCCAGGTCAGTTGTATCCCATCCTGGGGATACCATTCGGGTAGCAAACGATACGTCATAAAAGTGCAGCCCCAAGGTCAGCAGTAAATCGGCGCAATGTAGGGTGTGGCGGGGCAAGTTGCAAGCGTCACGTTTTAATCTGAACGCTAACGGCGCAGACCGCTCTAATGGCCGTTTGAACATGCAGAGAGACTAAAAAAACCGTACCATGAGCGCTTATTGATAAGGAATGACGCCATGCTTGATCGTTTGCCTTTCCTGGTGGGGCTGCGCTACGTGCGCGCTAAACGCCGGAACCACTTTATTTCGTTTATTTCACTTACCTCAATGTTGGGGTTAATGCTGGGGGTAGCGGTACTTATTTTGGTGTTGTCGGTGATGAACGGCTTCGACCATGAGCTGCGTACGCGTATTTTAGGCATGGTGCCCCACGCTAAAATCGAGTCCCGGGTGGGCATGGTCGAGTGGGAAACGTTAGCCGAAGAGCTGATGCAACGCGAACGTGTCATCGGCGCAGCGCCCTATGTCGAACAGCAGGGTATGTTCTCCGTGGGTGGGCGTAATCAGGGGGCCATGGTCAACGGTATCAACCCGGAGTGGGAAGACCGAGTGTCGATCATTGGTGAGCACATGCGCCAAGGCGAGCTCACTGATCTGGTTCCCGGTGAGTGGCATGTGGTGCTGGGCTCAATGCTGGCGCGCAACCTGGGCGTTGGCGTGGGCGATCGAGTGACGCTGCTGGTGCCTGAAGCATCAATCACGCCTGCCGGTGTCTTTCCGCGCTTAAAACGCTTTACTGTTAGCGGAATTTTTAGCGTCGGTGCCGAACTGGACGCTAATTTGGCCTATGCCAATATCGAAGATATGCAGACCCTTGCCCGTCTTGGCGATGCGGTGGGCGGGCTTCGCCTACAGCTGGATGATCTGTTTGTCGCTAGTAGCGAGACCCAAGCGATTCTCAATGAGCTTGGCCCGGAGTATCGCGGCAGTGATTGGACTCTCTCACAAGGCAATCTTTTCCAAGCGATACAGATGGAAAAGCGCATGATCGCGCTGCTGTTAACTGTGATTGTCGCGGTAGCGGCGTTTAATATCGTCTCGACGCTGGTCATGGTCGTCACCGACAAAAGCGCGGATATTGCCATTCTGCGTACGATCGGTGCTAAACCGAGCTCGATTATGGGGATTTTTATTGTTCAGGGCATGGCCATTGGGCTGATTGGTATCGCCATGGGGGTGGCCGTGGGTGTACTGCTGGCGCTAACCATTGCTGATCTGATTGGCTGGGTGGAAGGAACACTGGGCATTCAGTTCTTGGATGCTGGGGTCTACTTCATTAGCGACCTGCCTTCTCGTCTGCAGTGGGGCGATGTGATCAATATCGTATTGGCCGCCTTTGGACTGACGTTCCTGTCGACGCTTTATCCTGCTTGGCGAGCGGCAAAAGTTCAGCCGGCGGATGTGCTGCGCTATGAATAACCGCTTCAGGAACAAGGATGACACGATGTCTATGAATTCGACGGCTATAAGTTCTACGTCTAGCAATACTGGACAACAGGCGGCGGTAATGCTCGATTGCCAAGCACTGACACGAACCTACAGTGAGGGGCCCCAGGATCTGACGGTACTGGATAATCTCAATTTGCAGGTGCGTGCCGGGGAGCGTGTGGCCATTGTGGGTAGCTCGGGTTCGGGTAAGACAACGCTGTTAAACCTGCTGGGCGGCCTTGATCGTCCTAGTGAAGGCAGCGTTGTTATCGCCGGTGAGCCGCTCTCAGGATTGAATGAGGCGTCGCTTGGCAGCTTTCGTAACCGCTACATCGGCTTTGTCTACCAGTTCCACCATCTGCTAGCGGAATTTACTGCCGTCGAAAATGCGGCGTTACCGCTAATTATTCGCGGCCAGTCGAAAAAGGTAGCTGAGAAACGGGCCATGCAGATACTCGAGCGGGTAGGTATGCAGCCGCGGGCGGATCATAAGCCGGGGGAACTTTCCGGCGGGGAGCGCCAGCGCGTGGCAATTGCCCGAGCGCTGGTCACCGATCCTAGCTTGGTGCTGATGGATGAGCCAACGGGCAATCTGGATCAAACTACCGCAGCGACCATTTTGGCACTCATGGACGAACTGGCCAAAGAGAGCGCCTGCGCCTTTGTGATTGTGACCCATGACGTTAGTCTGGCGGCCCATCAAGACCGGGTGCTTAAGCTGGATGCAGGCAGGTTGGTAGAGCAGGCACCAGCGCTCTAAGCGTCGAGCTCACTCATTACTCATCAAATTCTGCTTCAATCTGTGCGCGCCGCTGCCGACGTTTATGGCGGCGGCGTTTCCAGTTATGGGAGACGTGCCAGCGCCAGATCAAGCGAATGCCAATATTGACCACGATGGCTAAGACTACCGCGGTTACCAACGAGCCGACGACCAGTGCCGGCATAATGTCGTGCATCTGTTCGGCGATCCAGCGCGTCGAAATGCGTGACGGGGCTTCCCGCACGGGCGCGCCCAGAATAAAAGTACCTATCCGGTAGTTACCGTAAAAAAAAAGCGGCATCGTTAATGGATTAGTAATCCACACCAGGCCCACCGAGAGAGCTAAGTTGCAACGTGTAATACGAGCGCCCAGGGCTGCGACCACCATCTGAAAAGGGATGGGTAGCATCGCGCAAAACACGCCCACGCTAAAGGCATTGGCAACGCTTCGGCGAGTTAAAAGCCACAAACCCGGATCTGCAATCAGCGGTGCCATAAAGCGTAGCGAGCGCTGCTTCCTGATAGTGTCGGGTTTGGGCATGTAGCGCTGCAGGAACCTGCGCGGCATGACGGATACTCTTACCTATCGATGTGGCCCATTATCCATATCGAGCTGCCTTTCGGCTATGCTAGGCCATCAATGAAGCGTCGCCAGGGAGAGTTCTATGCGGTTAGGGGTTGCCATGCCAGCAGCGCTTTCGGCACTCGCCGGGGGCACTGTTGCCTGGTACAGCCACACTGCAGGGGTGACTCCCAACGCCTTTGGGTGGGTGTTGGTCGCTGCTTTGCTAGGCGTGGGGTGGCGCCCGCGCATAGGTATCTGGCTGCTAGTCGGCGCCTGGCTCTTCATGGGGGTACAAAAAGAGTGGGGGAGTCGCTTGCCTGCGGGGCTAAGCGGAGAAGATATTGCCGTGGAGGCCACCGTGCTGACTGCTCAGCGAGTGGGCAGTGCAACGCGCCTGTTGTTAAGCGTCGATAAGTGTCAAAGCGCTTTAACGACCGCGGGACAACGGCCCAGCTGTTCGGCGCTCGGCAAGGTGCGCATAACCGCTTATAGCGATACGCTATTTGAGCCCGGTGAGCATTGGCAAATGACGCTTCGTTTGCGACCCCCCAGCGGCTTTGCCAATCCTGATACCTTTAATTATGAGCAGTGGCTGTGGCGCGAAGGAATCCACGCTACCGGCTACCTGCGCCAGGAACCAGCGCCCGTTAGGCTCTCTCCCGCAGACCCCACGCTGCGCCAGCTGGCGCTGGATTTTTTAGCCCGCCAACCCCTTGGCGAGCGAACCAAGCGCTGGTTGGCCGCGCTGACACTAGGCGATAGTGAACAGTTAACCCAAGATGACTGGTCACTGCTGAACGCCACCGGTACCACGCATCTGGTGGTGATTTCAGGCTTGCATGTCGGGCTGGTGGCGTCATTTGTGCTAATGCTGGCCAAATTAGGCGCGCGTTTTACCACGCCCACCCACTGGCGCATGCGCACCTGGCCGTGGTGGTTGGCAGCGCTAGCCTGTGTGGGTTACGCCACCCTTGCCGGGATGGCGCCGCCGGCCATGCGGGCGATGGTGATGACGCTGGTCGGGCTGTGGGTGCTGAGTGGTCGGCATGCGCCGGGGCCTTGGCAAGGCTGGTGGCTGGCACTTGCGCTGGTACTGCTATTCGATCCGTTGGCGCTGTGGCGTCCTGGAATGTGGCTATCGTTTATCGCCGTAGCGTGGTTGATTATTATTTGGCAGGGGCGGAGCCGCCCCCAGGGTATCAAGGGCTGGTGCTGGGCGCTGGTGAGATCGCAGCTGCTGCTAGCCCCGTTAATGGCCGCTGCGGTATTGGTGGCCTTTGGGCGGGTGGCGCCCGCCGCACCATTGATCAATTTAGTCGCCGTGCCTTGGGTGAGTTCGGTGCTGGTACCCACGGCGCTGTTGGGGTGGTTGCTTTCACCCATCCCCTTGGCGGGAGAGGCGGTATGGTGGCTGTTTGAGCAGGCGCTGAGCGTGTTCCATCTGTTACTGACGCTGGCTGTGCAGCACTGGCCATTGTGGGAGCCTGACCGGCCATTAGCCTACCCGCTCGCCTTGGCGTTGCTGCTGCTGTCATTATGCTGGGGGCTACCTGCCGTGCCGCCTGGTTTACGGTTGACGGCTACTGCGCTGGTGGTGACGCTGCCGTGGTGGCCGCTTTCGTCATCGCTGCCTCCCAATGCGCTCAGTGTCAGCGTGCATGACGTGGGGCAGGGGCAATTGATCGAGCTGCGTAGCGCGCACTATCGCCTTCTCTATGACACCGGGCCGCGCTTTCGCAGTGGCTTTATGCCCCTGGAGGCGCTTTGGTCGCCGGGGCAGCAGTTTGACCAAGTCATTGTTAGCCACGCTGATAATGATCACGCTGGCGGCATCGGCGCATTGCTTGCCGGTCATCAGGTCAAGCAGTGGCTGGCGCCTGCGGGCGAAGCACTCCCAGTTCCAAGCAGTGACTGCCAACGTGGCCAGCACTGGGAGCGTGACGGAGTCAGCTACCGTATTCTCTGGCCCCCCGCGGGGAATAACGACTTGTCTGCTAACGATCGCTCCTGCGTTCTTGAGGTGAGCGTTGGTGAGCAGCGGCTGCTCATTACGGGGGATGTGGGCACCGAGGTGGAGCGGCGCTTCCTGCGCGAGGTAGACCTGCCCGTCAGTGTCTTGGTGGCAGGGCACCATGGCAGTGGTACCAGCTCGGGCGTCCAGTTTGTGCGCCATACCTCACCTGAGCATGTGGTGTTCAGCGCGGGACGCGGCAACCCTTTTCACCATCCGGTCGACTCGGTGGTGCGCCGCTTTCGTCAGCAGGGAAGCTGTCTATGGAGCACGGCCCATGACGGAGCGCTGCGTTTTCGGCTAAACGCGGCCCAACCTATTCATATTGAAACGATGCGACCCGTGCCAGGACGACGCAACCAGTGTTGAAGCGCGTCGCCATCAGGTAGAATTCCCCGCACTGCATACTTATAGGCCCTTGGGTCTTCGGCCAGGAGCGCGTGTGACTGATTCAGGTTGGGTTATCTATAAACGGTTGTTGGGCTATGTAAAGCCGCATTGGCGTGCTTTTGCGCTGGCAGTGGTGGGGTTTGTGGTTTACGCCGCGTCGAGTACCGCGCTGGCAGAAATGATGAAGCGTCTGATTGATGGCATTCAGAACCCGGATGCCGCTTTTCGGTTCTTTCTACCGCTGTTTGTGATTATTATGTTTTCCGCCCGGGGGGTAGGTACTTTTTTAAGCACCTACTTCATGGCCTATGTTGGCCGTTATGTGATCCATACACTGCGCTGTGATGTGTTTGCTCATCTACTCCATCTGCCCGGCTGGTTTTTTGACCACCACTCCAGCGGTCAACTGGTATCGCGGGTCACCTACCACGTTGAGCAAGTGGCGGGGGCGGCCACCAAGGCGGTGACGATTATTCTCCGTGAAGGCCTGTTCGTGGTCGGTCTGGTGCTCTATCTGCTGTGGACTAACTGGATGCTAACGCTGCTGTTTTTGGGCGTGACGCCGATCATTGCCGTGGTGGTTAGCTATGTCAGTAAGCGCTTTAGGCGCATCTCGAAACGCATTCAGCACTCCATGGGCGATGTTACCCATATTGCCTCGGAAGCGCTGTCAGGCTACCGGGTAGTACGCACCCACGGCGCGGAGGCGTATGAAAAGCAGCGCTTTGCGCGGGTCAGCGAAGAGAATCGTCGCCAAAGCATGAAAGAGGCCATGACCCGTGCGGTCAGCTCTCCGGTTATTTTGATGCTGGTGGCTATCTCCATGGCCATACTGGTATGGCTGGCCATGGCGCCCTCGTTGATGGCCAACATGACCCCGGGAGAGTTCGTTGCCTTTATTACCGCCGCGGCGCTAATGATTAAGCCAGTGCGGCAATTAACCGAGATTAACGGTGAAATTCAGAAAGGCTTGGCGGCGGCATCAGAACTTTTCGGCTTGCTGGATATGACTCCCGAACAGGATAGTGGTAAGCAAATTGCCAGCCGTTTAAGGGGCGATGTCGTGATTGATCATGTCAGCTTTCGTTACGCTGATGATCAGCCCGAAGTCCTGCACGATATCAATCTGCGCGTCGCACCGGGCGAGCTGGTGGCCATAGTCGGGCGTTCGGGAAGTGGCAAGTCCACCCTGGTTAGCCTGCTGCCACGTTTCTATCGGCCCAGCCAAGGCAGTATCCGTATTGATGGCATTAATCTCGATGAGTACGCACTGGGCCCGCTGCGCCAACAGATTGCGCTGGTATCCCAGCAGGTGACGCTATTTAACGCTTCCATTGCCGATAATATTGCCTACGGCGTGGCCAACCCTGATCCCCAGGCGATTCAAGCGGCTGCTGAAGCCGCCTACGCCCATGAGTTCATCGATAAGCTTCCCAATGGTTACGCCACCACCGTGGGTGAAAATGGTGTGATGCTCTCCGGGGGCCAGCGTCAGCGGCTGGCAATTGCCCGGGCGATCTTCAAGGATGCGCCGCTGCTGGTGCTGGATGAGGCGACTTCAGCGTTGGATACTGAGTCTGAGCGCTATATTCAAAAAGCCCTGGAGCGGGTCTGTGAAGGGCGTACCACCCTAGTCATTGCCCACCGTCTTTCTACCATTGAGCGGGCCGACCGAATCGTGGTGATGGATCAAGGGCGGATTATCGAAGAGGGGACGCATCAGGCATTGCTGGAAGCCGATGGTGCCTACGCGGCGCTGCATCAACTACAGTTTCAAGAAGTGCTATGAGAACGCTGCCAGAGCGTTGGCTACAAGGCGCGTACCAGGGCAGTCGCTGGCTATCGCTGCTGAGGCCTTTAGGGGCGTTGTATCAGTGGGCCATGGCGCGGCGGGAGCAAGCCTACCGGAGTGGCAGCAAAGCTACCTGGAAGGCGCCGGTGCCGGTGATTGTCGTGGGTAATATCACCTTAGGGGGAACGGGCAAATCGCCGCTGGTGGCGTGGCTGGCTAGCTGGCTGGTGGCTCAGGGCTGGTCGCCAGGTATCGTAAGCCGCGGCTATGGAGGAAAAGCGCCGCGTTACCCGCTGCTGGTCACCGCCGCCTCTAACGTGGCTGAAAGCGGCGATGAGCCGTTGATGTTGGCACAGCAGACGGGGCTGCCGGTGGTAGCGGATCCCCAGCGTGTGCGGGGGGCTCAGGCACTGGTAGAGCAGGGCTGCGATATTATCCTTAGCGACGACGGTTTGCAGCATCTGGCCCTGGCTCGGGATATTGAGCTGGTGGTTGTTGATGGCGCCCGTGGGTTAGGTAACGGGCGCTGCTTGCCCGCCGGGCCGCTGCGCGAGTCACCCACTCGATTACAGCGGGTTGATACGGTGATCACGAATGGTGACTTTCAGCCGCCGCTGCCGGTTGACTCGATGCTTATGCCGCCAGTCACCACTATGCAGTTAGCACCGCTGGGCTGGCGCCGCCTGGCAGACGGTGAACGCTTTCCTCTCTCGCCACTGCCGTTTACGCTGCCGGTACACGCAGTGGCAGGGATCGGGCATCCCCAGCGCTTTTTTCAGACACTTTCCGCCTTGGGGGTCGAGGGTGAGTGGCATCCGTTAGCCGATCACCAGCAATTTAGTGCAGACGCGCTAAGCTTTGCAGAGGCGCGCCCAGTGATTATGACCGCCAAAGATGCCGTTAAGTGTTGCACCCTGGCGCCGCCCAACAGTTGGGTATTAGACGTGGAAGCCACTCTTCCGCCCGAATTTGAACACTGGCTGGCAGCACGGCTGTCGGCACTTTCCTAAAGGAGATACGCGCATGGATAAGGAACTGCTGGCGATGCTGGTCTGCCCGTTATGTAACGGCAAGCTGAAGTATGATCGCGAAGCTCAAGAGCTGCGCTGCCACTACGATGGTTTGGCCTATCCGATCCAGGAGGGTATCCCGGTGATGCTGCCTGAAGAGGCTCGCGCTATGGATGCGGATGAAAAGCTGCCGAATTCTCCTGGCCGCACGCCAGGAAGCTCTCCAGGACATTCAGGAGGCGCTTAATGGCTTTCCCCGACTTTACGGTTGTGGTGCCCGCACGCTACGGATCCACCCGGTTGCCTGGCAAGCCGCTGCTTGAAATTGCTGGGGAGCCGATGGTTGCTCACGTATGGCGGCGGGCTTGCCAAAGCCACGCCAGTCGAGTCGTCGTAGCGACGGACGATAGCCGCATTCGTGATGCCATGCTGTCTTACGGCGCCGAGGTGATTATGACCCGCGACGATCACCCCTCGGGCACCGACCGTTTAGCCGAGGTGGCTGATAAGTTGGCGTTGGCGGAGGAGGCGCTGCTGGTGAATGTGCAGGGCGACGAGCCTTTGATTCCCCCTGCGCTGATCGACCAGGTGGCGCTGCGCTTGGCCGACGACCCAGAAGCGTCCATCGCCACGCTCGCGGAGCCTATCAACGACGTGGACACGCTGTTTAATCCCAACGTGGTCAAGGTAGTGCGCACACTGCAAGGCCGCGCGCTCTACTTCTCACGGGCACCGATCCCCTGGGATCGTGAGCAGTTCACAACACCGCCCACCCTGTTGGCAACCGATGCCTGGCTGCGCCATATCGGTCTGTATGCCTACCGCGCCGGTTTTCTAGCCGCCTACCGCGATTGGCCCGCCTCAAGCCTTGAGCAGCTCGAACAGCTCGAGCAGTTGCGTGCGCTGCAGAATGGCCACGCTATCCAAGTGGCATTGGCCTGCGAAGTAAACCCTGCCGGTGTCGACACCGCTGAGGATCTAGCGCGGATTCGGGCGCTGTTAACATAGCGCGGATTCGGGCGCTGTTGACACAGAGCGGGTTCGGGCGCTGCTTGAGCAGCTCAGCTTTTAAGGAGCTATCGTGAAAGTACTATTTGTATGTTTAGGCAATATTTGCCGCTCACCCACCGCAGAAGGTGTTTTTCGGCGTGCTCTTGAGCGAGCAGGGTTGGCCGATGTGGTCGAAATAGACTCCTGCGGCGTTGGCAGTTGGCATATCGGCAAAGCGCCAGACGCCCGCGCGCAGCAGGCAGCACTACTGCGCGGTATCGATATAAGCGACCTGCGTGCCCGCCAGCTAAGCGAGCACGATTTTACCCAATTCGACTACGTGCTCGGCATGGATCAGGACAATTTACGCGCCATGCGCGAGCTGAAGCCTCCCAATAGCCGGGCGCATGTTGGGCTGTTTTTAGATTTTGCTGGTACCCCCGGTGCTGAAGTCCCAGACCCCTATTTTGGCGGTGATGAGGGATTTGAGCAGGTTCTCGATATGATTGAAGCTGCCTCAGAAGGGCTGATTCGACACCTTAAGCGAGAGCTGTAATGGGGCTAAGGGTGTGGCTGCACAGATGAAGATTCTCAGCAATGTGGATTTGTCCGCCGCTAATACGCTTAGGCTCCCCTGCCAGGCAGAGCGCTTCGCGGCGCCAACGACATTAACAGCACTACGCCAAACGCTAGCCGAGGCACGCCGAGAGGAGTGGCCCATCACGCTGCTAGGGGGGGGCAGCAATGTTCTGCTTCCTGAAGCACTACCAGGTGTGGTGGTGCGGCCTGATTTGCAACAGTACTGGCTCAATCAGCGTCAAGGGCAAGTGCTTACTTATGTCGGGGCGGGGGTTAATTGGCATACGCTGGTGATGGAGACTGCCGCACGCGGCCTGTGGGGCATTGAAAATCTAGCGCTCATCCCCGGCAGTTGTGGTGCTGCACCGGTGCAGAACATTGGTGCCTACGGCGTTGAACTGGCCGATACGCTGCAGGCGGTGCAGGTCATGGAGCTAGCCACCGGACAGGTTAAGTGGTTAGACACCCAGCAGTGCGCTTTTGGTTACCGTGAGAGCATTTTTAAAGGTGCATTGGCAGGTCGTGTTGTGATCACCCAACTGGTGTTGCGCTTGTCACGCACGCCAGCACCCCGGCTTGGCTATGGTGACCTTGCCATACGATTAGCCGGTTCTGCCACATCCACACCTTCGCCCACGCCGCTCGCGGTCGCCGAAGCGGTATGTGCCATTAGGCGCGAGAAGTTGCCTGATCCCCATGAGCTTGCCAATGCGGGGAGCTTCTTTAAAAACCCCTTGGTGCCTGATGCGCAGGCAGCGCAGTTATTGCAGCAGTATCCCGCTATGCCCCATTTCCCCCAGGAGGGAGGGCAAACAAAGCTGGCGGCGGGCTGGTTAATCGACCAGTGTGGTTTGAAAGGGATGCGCGATGGCGCCTTTGGCGTGCACCAGCATCAAGCGTTGGTTTTGGTGCACTTTGGCGGTGGCAACCGTCAGGGCTTAATGAAAACAGCCGACTATATCGCTGATCAGGTCGAGACCCGTTTTGGAATGCGGTTAGAGCCCGAGCCACGGCTGGTTAACCCTCATTAGTTAACCTTCAGTCGACGATGCCTATAATGTAAAAATCCCCGCCGGAGCGGGGATTTTTGTTACTACAACACGCGGCCGATCTATTCCGAGCGGGTGTCTTGTTGTGCCTGTTTACGCTTCTCGCGCGGATCGTTGTGAGCCCGTGAGCGACGACGACGCGGTTTAGGCGTTTCTTCGCCTGCGGCATCTTCACTTGGCGCTTCACTGGCGACCGGTGGAACGGGCTGAGCGTCTGCTTGAGTTACAGGGGCTTCAGCCGCAGGGGCTTCTGCCACAGTGTGGTCAGTCGCTGCTGGCTCGCCGCTACTTTTTTCAGTGTTAGTTTCAGCGCTATCCAGTTCAACGCCGCTCTCTTTAACGCTCTTTGGCTCATCGCCTTTTTCTGCTGCGTCTTGCGTCGGTTCGCTGCTAGAGGGCTCTTCAACCCCAGGGTCAGCAGGTTCAACAGCGCTGGGCGTTGCTGCTTCCTGGCTGGTGTCCTGAGCCTTCGTTGATGCTTCGGGCTGATGCTCGTCGCTGCTTTGCTCTGCATCCGTGCTATTGAAAGGCGCAGGGGAGGCGGCCTCTTCGATAGTTGCCGCTGGATCAACGGCGTTGGCCGCAGGTGGCTCGACGGCTTCAGGCGCTGCCTGCTCTCCAGCACTGAGCTGCTGACTATCGTTGGTTTCCTCGCTTTCAACTGGCTCTGCGTTCGCCTTGGCTGTTGCTACGGACACCTCAGAGGGGGCTGATTGCTCTTCGCTGGCGGTGGCCTCCGGTTCGCTCGGTTTGGCAATGGAGTCATCCTGCTCAACGGTGCTGGCTGTTGACGTTTGCTCAGCCGGTGAAGCCGCTTTTGGCTGACGGCGCTGGTGTGTCGATTTACGCGCTTTGGGGTTCACTGCCGCAGGCTGGTCGGCGGTCGTTGCGTCTTCCGCTTGCTCGGCTTTGGGCTCAGGCGCTTCGGCTGCTGCCGCTTCTGGCTCAGCGGTATTCCCCGCGTCCGATCCTAATGCAATCGGTGCGTCATTTGTTGCTGCTTTACCCACCTGCTCTTCTGCCGCGGGGGCGTCGGCCGGCTCTGGCATTGCTGCTGGCGCTTCATTTTGTGCCTCGGCCTGCAGCTTTAACTGCTCCGCTTCAGCCTGGGGGTTGATCGCCTTGGTGCGCGTGCGGTTACGCGGGTTGTTGCGGGTACGCTTTGGCTTGCCGTCGTCCTGCTTCGCTTCTGGGTTTTTAGCCTCTGCGCTTTTGGCCGCGTCATCGCGCTGAGTGTCGCGATTTTTGTCACCACTGTTATCCCGACGTGACTCTTTCTGGGCTGCGCTTTTGCCACTGCCGCTCTCTTTAGAGCTCTCTTTGGACGAGCTGTCGGCTTTAGTCTCCTTACGAGGCGCTTTGTTAGCGGCCTCTTGACCGTTCGCATCCTCCTGCTGGGGGTGACGACGGCGGTTGCGGGTGCGGCTAGGGCCGCTGCGCTTATCGCCATTATCGTCACTGGCAGGGCGTGGCGCGCTACTGCGCTGCTCGGTTTTTTGCTCAGCGCTTTGGTCTGCTTTTGGTTCAGCTTTTGGCTCAGGGCGGGCGTTGCTATCGCCGCGTGAAGGCCTCTGCCTCGACTCGTTGCTGCGCTGAGAGGGTCTACGCTCGCTCTGCTTGCGTGGCGTAGGGGTCTCAACCTTGGGTTCAGGGGTGGTCTCAGCACTGCTTTCGTCGCTACCCAGCAGTTTTGCGAAACCACGGATAAAGCGACCGATAACGCTAGGCTGCTCGCTCGCTACCGGTGCTGCCTTGGCCACCGGGGCAGCAACAGGTGCCTTCTCTTCCGTTTGCAGTGATGCAGGTGCAGGGGCGTTATGGGTGACACTCTTGACGGCAGCTTCGGCCCGTTGAGCGGGTGGCATGAAGCTGGGTGCCGGCTCTTTGCCTATTTCGGTATCGGTGGAGAGCTCAAAGCTCGATAGGCTCTGAGTGTCGTCCTCGTCCAGGTGATCATCACGCAGGCGCTGTACGTCGTAGTGAGGCGTATCCATATCCGGATTGGGCAGCAGTACGACACGCACATTCTGGCGAGACTCAAGATCAGCCAGCACGCTGCGTTTTTCATTGAGCAGGTAAGTCGCCACGGGTACCGGCAGAATGGCGCGAATTTGCGCGCTATTCTCTTTCATGGCCTCTTCTTCAATCAGGCGCATGATAGACAGGGAGAGCGAACGCACATCGCGAATGGTACCCTGGCCATTACAGCGCGGGCAGACCACGCCGCTGGTTTCACCCAGTGAAGGGCGCAGGCGCTGGCGGGACATTTCCATCAGACCAAAGCGCGAAATGCGGCCGATCTGAACCCGGGCGCGATCCAGCTTGAGGGCATCGCGCATGCGGTTTTCAACTTCCCGCTGGTTGCGCGCAGGCCCCATATCGATAAAGTCGATAACAACTAAGCCGCCGATATCGCGCAGGCGCAGCTGGCGGGCGATTTCGTCCGCGGCTTCAGAGTTGGTTTGTAGTGCCGTCTCTTCAATATCGCTGCCGCGGGTGGCGCGGGCGGAGTTGATATCGATGGAGACCAGTGCTTCGGTGTGATCGATCACGATCGAGCCACCGGAGGGAAGCTTCACTTCACGCTGGTAGGCGGTTTCGATTTGCGATTCGATCTGGAAGCGTGAGAATAGCGGTACTTCATCCGCGTAGAGCTTGATCTTCTGCTGATACGACGGCATTACCTGACGAATAAAGCCTAGCGCCTCGGCGTGAATCTCGGGGCTGTCGATCAAGACTTCGCCGATGTCCTGGCGCAGGTAGTCGCGCATGGCGCGAATGATGACGTTGGATTCCCGGTAGATCAAAAACGGGGCAGGGCGCTTGGCTGCTTCGGTGGTGATCGATTCCCACACCTGAACCAGGTAATCCAAGTCCCACTGCAGCTCTTCCGGGTTACGGCCGATGCCCGCAGTGCGTACGATCAGGCCCATTTTATCCGGTACGGTCAGTTGCCCCATGGCGTCTTTGAGCTGGCTGCGCTCGTCGCCTTCGATACGCCGTGAAATGCCCCCTGCACGCGGATTATTGGGCATCAGTACCAGGAAACGTCCAGCCAGGCTAACAAAAGTGGTCAGTGCGGCGCCTTTATTGCCCCGCTCCTCTTTATCGACCTGGACGATGACCTCTTGGCCCTCTTTAAGCACTTCTTTAATGCTCGGACGTCCGGAAACGTCTTTGACAAAGTACTCGCGAGAGATCTCTTTAAGGGGCAGAAAACCGTGGCGATCGGCGCCGTAGTCGACAAAGGCGGCTTCCAGGGAGGGCTCTACTCGGGTGATTTTACCGCGATAGATGTTGGCTTTTTTCTGTTCTCTTGCGCCGGATTCGATATCTAAATCGTAAAGGCGCTGTCCATCAACTAAAGCGACGCGCAGCTCTTCGGGCTGGGTCGCATTAATAAGCATCCGTTTCATAGTGTCTCGCATAGCGTTGCGTACCGGCGAACTGCCTATTGGGTGACGTAGGCGAATCGCTGGGTGCTGCGTGCTTGTGCTCGGCGCATTGCAATGCTGACGCGTCAAGCCGGGAAGGCGTCATCGCCAACCCGGCCTATAGGGCGTTGAGTACGTGGCGGAGGCAGGACGTGTTCCGGTGGCTGTCACGTCCATCCGGCCCTGCTGACACCGCCAACACCTGGCATTCATCGATTCACCAACGCCGGCCACCGGCACAGCGTTGAACTTTTCGCCCGGAGTCAGTCAGCGCTTTGTGACGAATAAAGCGAGGCTGCTCAGGGCGTGGCGTTGTTTCGTTACTGCCTGCCGTTGAGGGCTAGGCTTAATTTCATCTGCCGGCATAAAAAACGGGCGGCAGCGTTACTGCATTTTTAAGATCAGTTTTAATACTGGAAAAACGGGCAATGCGTACACTGGTGCCGTTTTTGCGTTCAGGCCTGCGTGTTAGTCGGGCAGGCGCTTAACCAAGCTCAGCGGTGATGCTCTCTGCTAACAAAATTATTCAATTAGCTATCGAACAGCTAGTCGCTAGCGCTAGACAAGACAGCTTTCTGCGCTTAGCTGGTGAACGATTTCGAATATAACAGTAAAGACTACGACCAGCAATTGACGCAATGCCCTTGGGTCTACGCTAGAATGCCGTTTTTAAGCCGATGTCACAGAATCACAGCAGGAGTAAGCGGTAATGTCCGAAGGGCGTGAAGTGCAGTGGGTGGATATCGCCCCGGAGCAAGCAGGGCAGCGGATTGATAATTTTCTTATGACGCGGCTTAAAGGAGCTCCACGCGCACTTATCTATCGCATCGTGCGTAAGGGCGAAGTGCGTGTTAACAAAAAACGCGTGAAGGTCGATTACCGTTTGCAGGCGGGGGACTTGGTACGCGTTCCGCCGCTTCGGTTGGCACCACGCGAAGCGGTGAAAGAAGTCAGTGATAATTTGCGCGACCTGCTGGTGGGCAGCGTTATTATGGAAGGCCCCGATTGGATGGTGCTTAACAAACCCTCTGGTTTGGCGGTGCATGGCGGCAGCGGGGTTAAAATTGGTTTAATAGAAGCGCTGCGTCAGGTACGCGATGATTTAAGCTTTCTGGAGCTGGTTCACCGCTTGGATCGCGATACGTCCGGCTGTTTGCTGCTGGCCAAGTCCCGCGATGCGCTGGTGACGCTTAACGAGTCGCTTAAAAAGCACGGTATGGATAAGCGCTACTTGGCCTTGGTGAGCGGGCGTTGGCCTGCGCGGAAAACCTATGAGAGTGCTCGGCTAGATCGCTTTGATGCGGGCAATGGTGAGCGGCGGGTAAGGGTGGATCCCAACGGTAAGGTGTCGCGTACCCATTTTTCGGTGGTCGAAACCTTCGAAAAAGTAACCCTGATCGAGGCTGAGCCGGTGACCGGGCGTACCCACCAGATACGCGTACACGCCGCCCATGCGGGCCACGCGCTGCTAGGCGACGACAAGTATGCTACCCGGGAAAGCGGGCTGCTCACCAAGCAGTTGGGGTTGGGGCGCCTGTTTCTGCACGCGCGGGCATTGACCTTTCCTGAGCCCACTAACGGTCGCCCGGTAACCGTTAAAGCGCCGTTGCCAGAAGCCCTGGAAGAAGCGCTTAAACGCGCCCGCCAATAATCCGCCTTGCGCTAATTTGCTTTTCACTAACTTGCCTTTCACCAAGGAGCTGTCATGCAGTACGAGTTAATTATATTTGATTGGGATGGCACCTTGATGGATTCGGTGCCGCGCATTGTGTCCTGCATGCAGGCGGCTGCTCTGGAGGCCGAGTGGGGCGCACTTTCAGCGCCCGAGGTGGAGGATATTATTGGCCTGGGGCTGCCCGAGGCGATTGCACAGCTTTGCCCAGGGATTCTGCCTGCCCAGGCTGAGCGACTTCGCGAACGTTACGCGCATCACTTTGTGCAGGCAGATGCTACTCCGATGGCTTTTTTTAGCGGCGTAGAGGCGCATATCGCCCATTTGCGCGGACGTGATCAGCAGCGTTTAGCGGTGGCGACGGGTAAGAGCCGTCGCGGGCTTGACCGTGTTTTTGCAGCGACCGGCAGCGGCGCCTGGTTTCATGCCAGCCGCACGGCAGATGAGACCCGTTCCAAACCGCATCCGCAGATGCTTTCAGAGCTGCTGGCAGAGCTCTCTGTGCCGGTCGAACGGGCGGTAATGGTCGGCGATACTGAGTATGACTTGGAAATGGCTAGGGCGATGGGAATGGATCGGGTGGGTGTAAGCTACGGCGTGCATACGCCGGAGCGCCTGGCATTAAGCCGCCCCAAGTGGATCGCCCACAGCGTCGATGAGCTTTTTGATCGGTTATAAGGACATTTTATGAGTGACGACCCAACCCGCCACGATGGTATAGGCGACGGACATGACAACCCGGCCAATGGCGATCGCCGCACCGGCTCTGTTAATAGTGGCCCGTCCAGCGAGTTTAAAGAGGATCCTTGGACTGAGGGGCCGGAGGTTCCGCCCGGTGCAGGGTCGAAGCAGGCGTCAGGCGCGCCGGGCGACGATGCTGACACCTTGCGCGAACGCCAGCGACTCGCACAGTTGGAAATGATGGATCACTGGATAGGCGGTGTCTTGGCCGAGCAGCGACGTACCCGCCGCTGGAAACTGTTTTTCCGCCTGATGTTTCTCGCTGTTGTGCTAGCTGGACTGTCTGCCGTCCTTTATAGCCTTTACTGGGATTCGCCCAGTGTCACCGCGCCCACCCAACGCCACTTGGGTATTGTTGAGGTGAATGGGGTGATTGCGAGCGATTCGCCCGCCAATGCAGAGCGCATCATCCAGGGGTTAAATCGTGCCTGGGAGGCGGAAAGTGCCGCTGCCGTGGTGCTGCACATTAATAGCCCGGGCGGTAGCCCAGTGCAGTCTCAGCGTATCTATGCGGAAATCATGCGCCTGCGTGAGCAGGGTGACAAACCGATTATCGCGGTGATTGAGGATATCGGTGCCAGCGGCGCTTATTACATTGCCGCCGCGGCAGATGAAATTGTGGCATCACCAGTGAGTCTGGTGGGCTCTATTGGGGTGATTTATGCAGGCTTTGGCTTTGAAGAGGCGATAGAGCGTATAGGTGTTGAACGTCGCGTGCTCACAGCAGGGGAGAATAAAGCCTTTTTAGATCCCTTCCAGCCCATGGATGGTGAGGCAGAGGCGTTTTGGCAAGAAGTGCTGAGCCAAACCCATCGCCAGTTTATCGATGATGTCCGCGCGGGGCGCGGTAACAGGCTCAGTGATAGCTCGGACATTTTTTCCGGTTTGATTTGGGGGGGTGAGCAGAGCATCGAGCTAGGGCTGGTCGATCAGTTGGGTAACCTCGAACAGCTGTCGCGCGAGCAGGTGGGGAACACCGATTGGATCGACTACACACCCAGCCTCGACCCTTTCGAGCGCTTTACGCGGCGTTTTACTCAGGTTGCTGCTGAGGTGCTAGGCATTAAGGCGCCTAACACCCCGCTGCGCTTCTAAGCGCCAATCTTAGTCGTGGAGGTGCTGGTTAGCGCTTCGCTGGCTAGGGCTGGCCAAGCGGATCCAGTCCCGCTTGGCGCAGCATGTCGCAGAGCGCGATCAGCGGTAGCCCAATCAATGCATTGGGGTCGCGGCCTTCCAGTTTCTCAAACAGGGCAATGCCGAGGCCTTCCATGCGAAAACTGCCAGCGCTATCCAGTGGCTGCTCTTTGGTGACATAGGTTTCGATCTCTTGGGTGCTAAGAGTCCGAAACACGACCTCGAAAGGCTCAATATGAACCTGATGGCGCTGGTGGCGAGTGTCCAGTAGCGCTAAGCCGGTTAAAAAGGTGACACGCTGGCCAGAGAAGCGAGCAAGATTAGCGCAAGCTTTCTCGGCTGTGTGGGGTTTGCCAAGAATGTCGCCTTCAAATACCGCCACCTGATCAGAACCTATAACGTAGTGGTGGGGGAAGTGGGCTGCCACAGCGTTGGCTTTGCTGAGCGCCAGGCGATGCACCAGTGCGCGAGGTGTTTCACCGGGATGAGGTGTTTCATCAATGTCGGGTGAGTGGCACTGGTAGGGGAGTTGCAGGCGATCCAAAAGCTCACGCCGCCAGCGTGAACTTGAGGCTAGCACCAGCTCTGTCGTTGATGACTGGGCTGATGGCTGAGCCATTGCGCTCTGAGTGTTCGATGGTTCGGTCATGGATGATGGGGGCAAGGTTTGACTCCTGGCTATGTGGTTGCGCTAGGGCAACATCAAAGCGTTGCATTGACAGTAGTGGACATTGAAAGCAATAACAGAGTGTAGCGAAAGCGGCTAAAGCTGCCTATGTTGGCTGTTTTTTGAGATCTATGCGGGTTATTTGTTGAGGAAGCCATGAAAAATATACTGACAGCTTTGACACCGGCAGGGGGAGTGCCTATCATTGCGCGCCTATGTTGACCTCACAACTCCCCAGTCGGGTGGAGCCTTATAAGCTCGCAGCCCGCCACGAACGAATCGAAGGCTTGGTAGCGCTTGATAAGCTGCCGCGCCTTGCCGAAGAAGCGGGTGTCCAAACCGGCGACTGTCATGTCGTGCTCGAGTTTGGCGTCGATGCTCAAGGTCGTCGTGAAATTCGTGGCCACTTGCAAGCGACGTTGGCGCTTGCCTGCCGACGCTGCCTGGTGCCGCTGCCTCAAGAGGTAAGCAGTGACTTTCTGCTTGGGATGGTTACTGACGAAGCCTTAGCGGCCGAGTTGCCTGCCAGTCATGAACCGGTGCTGGTGGAAAAGGAACAGTTGGATCTTCTGACGGTGATTGAGGATGAGTTGATTCTCAGTCTGCCTCAGGTGGTTTATCACGATGAAGCCGAATGTCATGTCTCGGCGGAGCAGCTGGTCAGCAAAACAGAAGGCGCGGCGTCGGAAACAGCGCCAGCGACGAACCCTTTCGCGGTGCTAAATGTCTTGAAAGGCAAAAAATAAGCACCCTTTACCTTAATACCTTGGAGTAAACACCCATGGCAGTTCAACAGAACCGTAAAACTCGTTCCAAGCGCGGCATGCGTCGTAGCCACGATGCGCTGACCGCTCCGACGCTGTCCCAGGACAAAGAAACCGGTACCACTCACCTGCGTCACCACGTTTCACCAGACGGTTTCTACCGTGGTCGCAAAGTGGTTGAGGTATAAAGCTTCAATTGCATTATTAAGCGGCTAAACGGGCTCAGTGCGGTATGCGCTTAGCGATTGATGTAATGGGGAGTGACCAAGGCCCTCATGCGATTATCGCAGGCTCTGCCAGGGCAGTGGTAGAACATCCCAGCCTAGAACTGATTCTGTTTGGCCCGCGTCAGCAGATTACTGCTGAGCTTTCGCGCTTGCCGCAGCCTCTGGCTGCGGCAGCGTCACGTTTGGTGGCGCGTGATTCGCCCGATAGTGTGTTGCCGGGGGCAACGGCTGCCTGGGCGTTGCGCAGAGGCCAAGCGACCAGTATGGCGCGCATGCTGCGCTGTGTCGCCCAGGGCGAAGCAGTGGCGGGTGTAAGCGCGGGTAATACGGCGGCGCTTGTTGCCTTGGCAAGGCGCGAGCTGGGTATGGTCGAGGGGATTTCTCGACCGGCGATCAGTACCGCGATCCCTGCACGCCAAGGGCGTCGCTGTTATCTACTGGATCTGGGCGCCAATGTGGATTCTCCTGCCCATCGTTTGGTCGATTTTGCGCAGATGGGGGCGGCGATGGCGCAATGCGTTGATGGCACGGCGGTGCCGCGTGTGGCGCTACTCAATGTTGGTGCAGAAGCCACCAAGGGGAGCGTTAGCGTGCGTGAAGCTGATCGTCTGTTGCGTGAGTATGCCAATGATAGTGCTTTCGACTATCAGGGCTATGCTGAAGGTGGCGATCTGTTTAAAGGTCAGCTTGATGTGGTGGTGTGTGATGGCTTTGTGGGCAATGCTGTCCTGAAGGCCAGCGAAGGTTTGACGAGTATGCTGGTTGAGCGCGTGCAGATGGCTTTTGAGTCGCGTCTTAGCGGGCGTTTAGCAAGCCTACTGGCCAAACCTGTGTTAAAGCGTTTGAAGCAAGAGCTCGATCCCGTACGTTACAACGGAGCCAGCTTGTTAGGGTTGCGCGGTATCGTGGTGAAAAGTCACGGCAGTGCTCATGCCGATGGTTTCTACTACGCTATCCGGCGCGCTCTGCAGGAAGTGGAGCATAATTTACCTGCGCGGATCGCAGGTCGCTGGCAGCCATGATCAGATAATAAATATTGACTTTTTTTGCGGGTTTATTAGGTGGCATCAGGATGTGCCAATAATCTCGCCTATCGCTCATATGAGCAAATGCCTACAAGAGCAAAGGTGAACGACATGTCTCAACCCCTTGCCCTCATTTTTCCCGGGCAGGGCTCTCAGCAGCTTGGAATGCTGCGAGAGCTTGCCGAGCGCTACAGTGTGGTGGGAACGACATTTGAGGAAGCGTCGGATGCTTTGGGCTACGATTTGTGGAAAGTCGTCCAGGAAGGCCCCGAGGAATCGCTTAATGCAACCGCTTGCACCCAGCCTGCGCTGCTCTCTGCAAGTGTTGCTATTTGGCGCGTGTGGCAAGAGCTGGAAGGCCCGCGACCGACGGTGATGGCTGGCCATAGTCTAGGCGAATACAGTGCTATGGTGTGTGCTGGTGTTATGAGCTTTGCCGAAGGTGTCAATTTAGTGCGTTTGCGTGGAGAAGCGATGCAGGCCGCGGTGCCCGCTGGCGAAGGCGGCATGGCAGCAATCCTGGGGTTAGCAGACGATGCGGTTGAAGCCGCCTGCGAAAAGGCTGCCCAGGGCGATGTTGTTTCAGCGGTCAACTACAACTCCCCAGGACAAGTGGTGATAGCGGGCTCGAAAGTGGCCGTTGAGCGGGCTATTGTGGCTTGCCAAGAGGCCGGGGCCAGGCGCGCCATGGCACTGCCTGTTTCCGTGCCCTCGCACTGCGCGCTAATGCGTCCAGCGGCTGAGCGGCTGGCTGAAGCGATACATACCATTGAGCTGCGGGCGCCGCGCTACACGGTGATCCAGAATGTCGATGCTCAGGCCCATGCCGACACCGCGACATTGAGTCGACGCCTCGTCGAACAGCTCTATCTGCCGGTGCGCTGGAGCGCCTGTGTTGAAGCAATGGCAGATCAAGGCGTGGAGGTATTTATTGAGTGCGGGCCAGGAAAGGTGTTGACTGGCCTCAATAAGCGTATCGTGAAGGGTAGTAAAGGATTGGCGGTGAATGATCCCGACAGCCTGGAGGCTGCGCTTGAGCTGGCGCGTGAAACGTTGGCTGATAAGGCGTGACCAAGGAGAGGTGACTTTCGCTATCCTTGCTTGATTATACGGTTAGAGGCAGAACGTTATGACACAAGAGAGTAGAGTTGCTCTGGTAACAGGAGCGAGTCGCGGTATTGGGCAGGCCATTGCGCACGAGCTAGGTCGCCAGGGCCGCATTGTCATCGGTACTGCGACCAGCGAGTCAGGTGCTGAGAAAATTGATGCCGATTTGAAAGAGCACGGCATTGAAGGGGCCGGTCTGTGTCTTAATGTGACCGACCAGGCCAGCATCGATAGCGTGTTGAAAACCATTACCGAGCGCTTTGGAGCGCCGACTATTCTGGTTAACAATGCCGGTATCACCCGTGACAATTTGCTAATGCGAATGAAAGAGGATGAGTGGGACTCCGTTATGGATACCAACTTGAAATCTGTCTATCGTGTTAGTAAGGCGTGTTTACGGGGTATGACCAAGGCGCGTTTTGGGCGTATTGTGTCAATCAGTTCTGTGGTGGCAACCATGGGCAACTTGGGTCAAACTAACTATGCTGCAGCCAAGGCCGGTATGGAAGGTTTCAGCCGAGCACTGGCGCGTGAGGTCTCCTCCCGTGCGATCACAGTTAACGCAGTGGCGCCGGGCTTTATTGCGACTGATATGACTGAAGCACTACCCGAAGCACAGCATGAGATGCTGCTTAAGCAAATTCCGTTGGCCCGTTTAGGGGCACCGGAAGAGATCGCCGCAGCAGTGGGCTTTTTGACCAGTGATGCAGCCGGTTATATTACCGGCGAGACGCTTCACGTGAATGGCGGCATGAATATGCGTTGATGGCCTTGGGCCTGGCGGTTGCGTCGATCCAAGGGCGTCTATAAACTACCCCGCAGCTTTTGGCTTGCGGTTTCCAAATAGCTGGTTATCAAAAACGGCTAATGTGAACGACTGGAGTAGGTTAATGAGTACTATTGAAGAGCGCGTGAAGAAAGTTGTAGCAGAGCGCCTGAACGTTAAAGAAGAAGACATCCAAAACAGCTCTTCTTTTACAGAAGACTTGGGTGCTGATTCGCTCGACACCGTTGAGCTGGTAATGGCTTTGGAAGAGGAATTCGATACTGAAATTCCTGATGAAGAAGCTGAGAAGATCACCACGGTTCAAGAAGCCATCGATTACGTGAACGCCCACCAGTAAGGGCTGCGTCGATGCATCGAACCAGGGTGGGGTGCTAGCCACCCACCTTAAAAGCCGTCCTTTCCCAGGGCGGCTTTTTTGCTTTGCAGCCACAATGCTAATAACGTTCAATCTCCGTTATACTGTTGACCAAATTTAAGCAGCAAATGACCCAAGTGGGTCGCGTCACCATGGATGCCTGGAGGAAAGCTGATGGCACGGAAAAGGGTAGTGGTAACTGGGTTAGGCCTGGTGACCCCAGTGGGTAATAGCGTTGATGAGTCGTGGGCCAACATTGTGGCCGGTAAAAGCGGTATCACACCTATTGAGCATTTTGACACCAGCGGTTTTAACACCCGTTTTGGTGGGTCAGTCAAAAATTTTGATATTAGCCCGTATCTGAATCCAAAAGATGCCCGCAAGATGGATCTGTTTATTCAGTACGGCATGGCAGCCGGCGCACAGGCGGTAGAAGACTCCGGTATTGAGTGCACCGAGGAAAACGCCGATCGTATCGGTGTAGCTATTGGCTCAGGCATTGGTGGCTTACCCATGATTGAGCACAATCACAACGCGCTGAACAAAGGCGGTGCCCGCAAGGTATCGCCGTTCTTTGTACCCGGCTCTATCATTAATATGATCTCAGGCAATATGGCGATTCAGCACGGCTTTAGAGGCCCGAACATTGCCATTACGACTGCCTGCACCACGGGTACCCATAATATTGGCTACAGTGCGCGCACTATCGCCTACGGCGATGCCGACGTGATGATCTGTGGCGGTGCCGAAATGGCCACTACGCCGCTAGGGCTGGGTGGCTTCTCTGCTGCGCGCGCACTCTCTACCCGCAATGATGATCCCCAAGCGGCAAGCCGTCCCTGGGATACTGACCGCGATGGCTTTGTGCTCTCCGACGGTGCTGGGGTGCTGGTGCTTGAAGAGTATGAGCACGCCAAGGCGCGGGGAGCCAATATCTACGCCGAGCTGGTGGGCTTTGGGATGAGCGATGACGCTTATCATATGACTTCGCCCCCAGAAGATGGGCGTGGCGCTGCGCTCTCCATGCGCAATGCGATTAAAGATGCCCAGGTTGATGTCTCTTCGGTTCACTATATCAACGCCCATGGCACCTCCACCGCGGCAGGCGATCTGGCTGAAAGCCGCGCCATTGAAAACGTTCTGGGTGACGCTGCAAACAGTGTGGCAGTGAGCTCGACCAAGTCGATGATTGGCCACCTGCTGGGCGCCGCAGGCGCAGTGGAGGCGGTGTTTAGTATTCTGGCTATTCGTGACCAGGTTGCGCCCCCCACGATTAATCTGGATAACCCGCAGGAAGGCTGCAACCTGGACTATGTGCCGCATACCGCGCGGGATATGCGCATTGATATGGCGCTTTCGAACTCCTTTGGTTTTGGCGGCACTAACGGTTCGCTACTGTTTAAAAAGGTGTAGTGGGCTATGTTGCCGCCTGCGTTATCTGATGATCAGTCGGTGCCGTTTGATGATCGTGGGCTGGCGTATGGTGATGGCATTTTTGAGACGGTGCTATTGCGTGATGGTGCCCCCGTGCTGTGGCGCTACCATATGGCACGCCTGGCGCAGGGCTGTCAGCGGTTGGGAATACCGTTACTTAGCCAGGAGGTGCTTGACGCCACTTGGCAAGGCGATCCCACTGCTGAGTTCGAAGTGCTTAAGCTGATACTGACCCGGGGTAGCGGTGGGCGTGGCTATGCACAGCCCGAGCAGGTAACGCCGCGGCTGCTCAGTCGTCGAACGCCGTTTCAACCGTCGGTTAAGCGCTGGCAGGAAGGGGTGACGGTTCGACTTTGTGACTTGCAGCTTGCCCGTCAGCCTCGCTTGGCAGGTATCAAGCACTTAAATCGACTGGAGAACGTACTGGCCCGTCGGGAGTGGAACGATGCCACTATTGCTGAGGGGCTGCTCGCCGACAGTGAAGGCCTGATCGTAGAAGCT
Source organism: Halomonas campaniensis (assembly GCF_002211105.1). Classification (GTDB taxonomy): domain Bacteria; phylum Pseudomonadota; class Gammaproteobacteria; order Pseudomonadales; family Halomonadaceae; genus Vreelandella; species Vreelandella campaniensis_A. The sequence continues at coordinate 260,894 of NZ_JPUA01000003.1, forward strand.
ACCAGCATGAACGTTTTTTGGCAGCAGGCGGGGGAGGTGTTTACGCCTCAGCTTGACCAGTGCGGTGTGGCTGGAACGCTGCGCGCGGTGTTGCTTGAAGAGGGGGCCGTCGCTGAGGATGCATTGACGCTTGATCAACTCGCTGATGTCGAACGGCTATGGGTGGCCAACTCTGTCCAGGGGGTATGGCCAGTCACTAAACTTCTTTCAGCGAGTGGCTCGCTGCTGCAGCGCTGGTCGCTGAGTCACTCTGACCCATTCCAGCGCTTGGCGCATCAGCTATTGGGTGTTGTTTAAGTGGCCCTGTTTTTTTGAGATATCGTTTGTTGAGATATCGCCCTGCAATTTTCTAGAGGTGTCATGGTGAAACGGTTATTAGCCGCTTTATTGGTGTTAGTGGTGGTCGGGGCTGCAACTGCGGTAGGCGGTTATTTCTACTGGCAGAGCCGATTAGAGGCACCGCTTTCAATTGATGAGCCAATGCTTTACCAAGTGCCCTCTGGTGCAGGCTTTAATCAGGTAGTGGCGCAACTGGAAGAGCAGGGCGTGCTTGAGGATGCCTGGGCGTTTCGTTTGTTAGCGCGCGTTGAGCCGGAACGTGTGCCGCGGCTGCGTACTGGTGAGTATCAGCTGTTGCCGGATATGAGCGGACTGGAAATGATGGCGCTGCTAGGTAGCAATCAAGTGGTTACCTACTCGCTGACCATTCCTGAGGGGTGGTCTTTTCGGCAAATGCGCGAGTTACTCAATTCCGCGCCGAAACTCGAGCATCGTACCGCTGAGTTGAGCGATGCAGAGGTGATGACGCTTCTCGACCGAGAGGGCACCTTTCCCGAGGGTTGGTTCTTTCCTGATACCTACCGCTATCATCTGGGGATGAGCGATGTTGATATCCTGCGTCAATCACTGGAGCGGATGGAGCGCATTCTGAAAGAGGTGTGGGAGGAGCGGGCGGACGACCTAACCATTGAGACTCCCTACGAGGCGCTGATCATGGCCTCGTTAATCGAACGGGAAACCGGTGCGCCCGAGGAGCGGCGCGAAATTGCTGGAGTGTTCAAGCGCCGCATGGAGCAGGGCATGCGCCTGCAAACCGACCCGACGATTATTTACGGTATGGGTGAGCGTTATGAAGGGCGGATTACCCGCGCCGATATCCGCGAGGCCACACCGTATAATACATATGTGATTGACGGAATGCCGCCCACGCCGATTGCCATGCCGGGGCGCGCCTCCTTAGAGGCAGCGGTGAATCCATTGCCTGGCGAGACGCTCTATTTCGTTTCCCGTGGGGATGGTACACACCACTTCTCGCGTACGCTGCGGGAGCATAACAATGCTGTTAATCGCTATATCCGCAATCGCTAATCGCCACGACACATCACCAATGATTGATGACCACTGTAAGGGAGCATGATGAGTAAGCGTGGACGCTTCATTACGCTGGAAGGCGGCGAAGGCGTAGGTAAATCCACCAATGTGGGCTTTGTCGCCGAGTGTTTGGAAGCCGAGGGGCTGGAAGTGGTGCGTACCCGTGAGCCGGGCGGTACCGATCGTGGTGAAGCTATTCGCGCACTGCTACTGGATCCTGCCCCCCAAGAGCCGCTGCACGTTGATGCTGAGCTGCTGCTAATGTTCGCCGCGCGAGCGCAGCACTTGGCGGAAAAAATACTCCCCGCCCTGGCGAGAGGGGCTTGGGTAGTATGTGATCGCTTTACCGATGCCACCTTTGCCTATCAGGGCGGGGGGCGGGGCATTCCCAAAGAGCGTATCGCCGTGCTGGAGAATTTTGTTCAGCAGGGGCTCTCTCCCGATTTAACCCTACTGCTCGATATGCCCAAAGAGGCTGCAAGACAACGCTTAGAGTCGCGCCTGCGTGATCGCCATGAGCAGCTTGATCGTTTTGAACAGGAGCAGGCTGACTTTTTCCAGGCCGTGCGGGATGGCTATTTGGCACGAGCGGAAGAAGCGCCCGAGCGCTTTGCGGTGATCGATGCACAATACACCCTGGATAAGGTACAAAGCCAAATCCGACAAGTCCTATTAACAAAGGTCGCGGCATGGCGTTAACCGGCGTAATGCCGTGGCACCAAGCCACGTGGCAGCATTTGACTCGCTTAGCTGATGGTGGGCGTATGCCCCATGCGCTGCTTATTCACGGCGCCCACGGCGTGGGTAAACAGCAGTTGGCGGAGGCGTTAATTGCCCGAACGCTATGCGCTTCACCCGCGGATCAAGCCTGTGGCCACTGCCATAGCTGCGCGATGCTGGCATCGGGTTATCACCCGGATCTGCTGCGAGTCTCGCCTGAAGAGGGTAAGCGTCAAATCCGCATCGACCCGATTCGCGAAGTTAATCGCTTTGTCTCACAAACCGCCCAGCAGGGTGGCTATCGAGTAATTGTAATTTCGCCTGCAGAGGCAATGAACATTGCCGCCGCTAATGCGCTGCTTAAAAGCCTTGAGGAGCCCGGTGATAAGACGCTGTTTATTCTGCTCTCAGACGTGCCCTCGCGCATGTTGGCGACGATTCGCTCTCGCTGTCAGCAGTGGTCACTGCCCAGCGTCGACTTTGAAGCGTGTCGTGGCTGGTTGATTGAGCAATTGGGTAGCGCCGATGAAGCCTACTTCTGGTGGCAGGTGGCGGGAGGGCTTCCGCTGCTGGCCGTGGAGCTGGCCGCACCAGAAGAACGCGCCCTGCGCCATCAGATTCATGACAGTTTTGAGCAATTGGTGCGGGGTGCAGAGCCCGTTTCAGAGGCGGCCCGCCTGGATCGCCAAGTGATAGATGCCATCTTATGGTACGGTATTGCCTGGCTGGAAGACCTGATTCGTCTCGGTTTATCCGGTAACGGAGAGGTATTGCATAATCCCGATTTAGAGCCGCTTTATCGCCAAGCGGTCAAAAATGGTCGTGTTCAGGATTGGTTTCGTCTGCTCGATTATGCCCGTGAACAGCGGCGCTTATTGGCAGTGGGGGCAAACCCAAATCCCCAGTTAGTACTCGAGGCGTGGTTGGTGCGTTGGGCAGCGCTATTGCGTTCATAGCGGTATTTAACCCTGTTCCCCACGGCTGTTCAAAACAGTTCAGCGAGGTCGTCATGGCAACTCAGAAAGCGCTCTCCCTTACCATTCCTGATGTGCCGACACTGCTTTCTGCCTATATGCCTTTTTTGGAGCGTGGGGGGATGTTTGTTCCCACTCAGACTCCCTATGCGCTTGGCCAGCAAGTCTTTTTACTGCTCACGCTGCCAGGTGAAAGCGAACGCCTTTCGATCAGCGGCCAGGTGGTGTGGGTGTCGCCAGAGGGAGTGAGTGGCCGCCGAATGCCAGGCATTGGTCTCCACTTCAGCCAGCAGGACTATCCGGTGCGTGACCGCATTGAGACGCTGCTTGCCGGTCAATTGGATAAAGCGGCCCCGTCCTTCACGCTCTGAACTGCCTGGTTATGATCTAGTCGTTATGGCCTATCTGTTTTGACTCCCTTGTTTTTAACAGTCTGCTAAAACCCATTTATCGTCGAGAGCCGTATGTTTGTCGATTCACACTGTCACTTAGATCGTTTATCCGACCAGACCCATGGGGGCGACATTGCGGCCACCTTGGCCGCCGCTCGTGCTGCCCACGTCAATCAGTTTCTTGCTGTGGCGGTTACGTTAGACGATATGCCCCAACTAGCGGCCATTGCCCGGGAGCATCACGATGTAGCGATTTCGGCTGGCTTGCACCCCTTGCACCAAAGTGACAGTGAGCCCAGCGTCGCGGATATAAAAGAGGCCGCTGAGCGCTATGGCGCGGTGGCGATTGGTGAGACTGGCCTGGATTACCACTACCGCGACAGTGTGCCTGTCGAGATACAGCATGAGCGTTTCAAGCGTCACTTAATCGCCGCACGGGAGCTGGAACTGCCGGTGATTATTCATACCCGCGAAGCCAAACAGGAAACTTTGGCCTTGCTACGTGAATACAGCGACCCACAGGTGGGCGGTGTATTACACTGTTTTACTGAAGACTTGGTGATGGCTCGTGAGGCGGTGCGGCTGGGTTTTTATATCTCACTGTCGGGCATTATTACCTTTCGCAATGCTGCATCGCTGCGTGAACTTGCCCGTCAACTGCCGCTTGATCGTCTGTTGATTGAGACCGACAGCCCTTACCTAGCGCCTGTGCCCTATCGCGGCAAGCCCAATGAGCCCGCCTGGGTGGTACAAGTGGCGGAGTGCATTGCCCAGGAACGGGGCATCAGTGTCGATGAAGTCGCCATGCAGACGACTGCCAACTTTTATCAGCTCTTCCGTGCCGCGGCGCCCGATGCTCCGGAACACGTTAGAGAGGCGCTGGCAAACGCTGGGCTTTTATCGCCCAATGCGCTTTGAATACGCTCAAGCGAGGTGGGCGAGATGAATATTGATCGATTGCTCCAGCAAGGTGGCGGAGAGGAAGAGTGCGCTGGGCCTATTCCTCCCCTCGATGAGTGGCGGCCTGCGCTCTCTGGCGATATGAATATCGTCATTCGCGCCGATGGTAGCTGGTGGCACGAAGGGCAGCCGTTTGCCCGACCCAAGGTGGCACGTCTATTGGCCACGCTGCTGCGCCTGGATGACGAGGGGTATTGCCTGGTCACGCCGGTGGAGCGCTGGCGGATAAAGGTCGAAGACCTGCCACTGGTGGCGGTGGAGGCCAACTTCCGTGACCGTGACTGGTGGTTTACCACCCAATTTGACGACGTTGTGCGCTTAGATGCGGAGCACCCGCTTTCTCTCAGTTTAACCCCCCAGGGTGATGTTGTGCCGCAACTAACGGTGCGGTTTGGGCTCGCTGCGCGCCTGCACCGTAATGTCTTTTACCAACTGGTTGAGGCAGCTAAAGCCCGTGATATAGGCAATGGCCAGAGTGAACTTGGCGTAACGAGTGCCGGGCAGTGGTTTGTGCTGGGGCAGATTGATGATGAGTTGCTTGGCGAGGCGCCGTGAAGTTAACCGCTGAACAGCAAGCTGTGGTCAGTCACCAGGCTGGACATGCGCGGGTGGCGGCAGTGGCTGGTGCAGGCAAAACCACCACCATGGCTGCGCGGGTGCTGCATCTATTGGCTAACGGGGTTCCGCCAAAGCGTATTCTGGTGCTGATGTTTAACCGCTCAGCAAAGGATGATTTTCAGCGCCGGTTAGCCTCCATGGCACCTGCCGGGCAGGCACTGCCGGATGTGCGCACTTTTCACTCCCTGGGCCACCGCTTGACCATGAGCCTGTGCCGCTGGGGCGCACTTCCGCCCCGCCAGTTGCTATCTGCCGATTGGCAGTTGGAAAGGCTGCTTCGTCAAGCGAGCCTGAACGTATTGCGGGACGCTGTCGAACGCCGCGATGCTGCCCTGGAGGGGGATCGGCTGGAAACCTTGGCCCATTTCTGTGGCTTGGTGAAAGCAGAAATGATCACCCCCGAAGCACTCTATGAGCGGCTAAATTTCGACCCGGATACCGACTACTTTCCAACGGCGTTTGCCGAGGCGGAGCGGCTATTAGCAGCGGAAGGCGTTATGACCTATGCCGATCTGCTCTATCGTCCACTGCTGGTGTTAGAGGGAGATAGTGCCCTGCGAAGCCGTGTGGAAGGGTTTCTCGACCATGTGATTATTGATGAGTATCAGGATATCAACGCCGCTCAGCAGCGTCTGCTATCCGTGTTGGTAGGTAGTCATGCCGAGGTAATGGCAGTGGGCGATGCCAACCAGTGTATTTATGAGTGGCGCGGTGCCAAACCCGACACCATGCTGGAAAATTTCACCGCGACCTTTGGCGAAGCCACTGACTACCCGCTGTCGACTACCTTTCGGCATGGCCATGCCCTGGCGCTGGCCGCTAATCATGCCATTGCCGCGAATCAGCGTCGTCCCAACCAGCTGTGTCTGGCCGCAACCAATAACCCGGAGACGCGTGTCTCGGTGGGGCAGGGAAGTCGTTTGCTGCTTGATGCGTTAGTGGATTGGCAGGCTCAGGGGCGAGCGTTTAACGAGGCCAGTCTGCTGGTGCGCAGCTGGGCGCTATCAGTGCCGTTTCAATTGGCGCTGTTACAAGCCGGGATTCCGTTTCGGCTTCAGCGTGAGGATCGTTTTGTTTTTCGTCTACCGCTGGTTCAGGCCCTGGCGGGGTATTTAAAGCTGTCGCGTCGTCCTGATCTACTGCGCGACCCGCAGCAGCTGTTACTGCTGCTTGCACAACCCACCCCCTTCGTTGCCCGTGAGCATCTGCAGCGACTCGCCTATCAGTTGGCTGCTACCCAGCAGTGGCCTGTACGAGATGATCCCCTGTTAACGGCGTTAAAGCCCATACAGCGGCGTACGCTAAAAAAACGCTGGCTGCTGCTTTGTGAGTTGCCCCAGCTAAGTGCTTGGCCGCCCGCCAAGCTTTTACGCCACGTAGTGGAAAGTATTGATGCTGAAAAAACGCTTAAAAGAGCCGCCGCGCGTCGGGATAAAGGCGAAGAAGACGTACGTTTGCTCGATGTGTTGATCGAACAGGCGCAAAGCGTGCAGGATCCGAATGCTTTTATCGAACTGCTTGAGCGGCCGGTAGAGAACCAGGCAGGCGGTGTCCTGATCAGTACCGTTCACGGCGCCAAAGGCCTTGAGTGGCCGCTGGTGGCGGTGGCTGGGGTTAACGAAGAGGACTTTCCCCACTATAGCCGCGACAATCCACTCAGTGATGATCGTCTGGAGGAGGAGCGTAGGCTCTTCTACGTCGCCATTACCCGTGCCCAGGAGCAGCTTTTAGTGCTCCATGATGGCGGCGTGCACCGGCCTAGTCGCTTTATTGCCGAAAGCGCCTGGCAAGACAGCATGCGGGTAGCCTCCTGCCTGGCCAGTGCCAGCCCGCCAGCGGCTTCGCTGCAAGTGACGTCGGTGGCGTTGGTCAAGCGCTATCTAACCCGGCTGGGGCGCGATGATATTGCGTTAGCACCGGCGCAGATTGAAGAGGCCAAAGTAGGCTATTCGGGAGATGCCCATTTTTACCCCGGTCAGCGCCTTCTTCATGCGGTATTTGGCGAGGGTGAAGTGGCCGCCGTAGAAGGCAGTAGCAGCGATCCAGTGATTGATGTGCGCTTTGACCAGGCCGGGCGAAGGCGGCTTATTGCCCGCCGGGCACCCATTGAGTTGCTGGAAAATGGCTCAACGCTTGCGGGATAAGTCGTTGATTCAACGCTAAGACACACTCTTTCACATTTGCCGTCGAATTAAGCTTTAGGGTTGTTTGACTTAGCATGGCCCTGCCGATTTAATACCCACACTCCTACCGAGCTAATACTCCACAGCTCATAGCATATAACTAATCAAATAGGGAACGGGCATGGTAAGGCAAGCCACCTGGCTCTGCGCCATTTTGATCGTCACCCAAAGCGGCGCCTTGCTTGCCGACAGCGGTCTGCCTAACCTGGAATTTAATGGTTTTGGCACGCTAGGGGTCGTTCGCTCTGACGAGCGGAATGCTGACTTCGTTGCTGCCCCCTTTGTCTCAGAAGGCGCGGGGTATAGTCATGACTGGAGTGCTGAAGTTGATAGCCGCTTAGGGCTCCAGGCTACGCTGCGCATGACGCCTCAAATCTCCTCGGTTGTTCAGGTGATCAGCGAGAAGCGACACGATGGTTCGTTCGCACCTGATATTGAGTGGGCGAATGTTCAATACGATTTTACTCCTAATCTTAGCTTCCGCGTTGGGCGTATGGTTCAGAGCTCGTTTATGTCTTCTGAGCACCGCAAGGTTAACTACGCCACCCCTTGGATTAGGCCTCCACAAGAAGTCTACCGTTTACTCCCGGTGGCTAATTTCGATGGCGTTGATGTGCGCTATCGATACCCAGTAGGGAAGACTTCCAATGAACTGCAGATGAATTTTGGTGGTGGCAGCGTTGATTACTCAACGGGTAGTATCGACGCCAGCGATTCCTGGGGCGTTTCTCACCGTACTCATTGGGGAGATGCCACCCTGTTTGCCAGCTACGGCGAACTGAAAGTAAGCGCAGATGAACTCTCACAATTCTTCGATGTTTACCGCCTCTTTGGTCTACCCGGTGAACAGCTTGCTAGCCGCTACGAAGTTGATGGTAAGCGTACGAGCCTGCTGAGCTTAGGAGTAGGTTATGACCCCGGGTCATGGTTTGTTATGGGCGAGTGGGCACGCTCTTCGTCTCCTTCTCTGCTAGGTGATAGTGAAGGCGCCTACATGACATTCGGTTACCGCATTGCCGAGTGGACGCCCTATGTGGGTGTAGCGCGAGCAAAAGTCACCAGTAATACGTCAGAGTCGGGATTGAATGCTGCCCTGTATCCATCGCCCTTTGCAGAAGGCGCCCAGCTACTTAACGGGATATTGAATGAGCTGCTATCCAGCGGAATGCAGCAAGAGAGCATAACGGTTGGGGCACGCTGGGATTTTAGGCCAGGTATGGCCCTAACGGCCCAGTATGATCACATCGATATGCGTTCAGGGTCATCCGGGGGGCTGATTAATCAACAGCCCGAGTTTACCCCAGGTGAACGTATTAACTTGTTCAGCCTTGCGCTCGACTTTGTGTTTTAAGGAGAGTGGCAATGTTTAAACGCTTCATTGCGTTCGCGACCAGCCTGTTATTGGCATCCGGGCTGAGCCTGTTTTACCACCCAGCGTCAGCCGAGGTATTGGTGGTTGTATCAGCTGAAGCGCCTGTTACTCGTCTTACTCTCAGCGATTTAAGAGATGTTTATTTAGGGCGCCGAACGCTAATAGTCAATGGAGTAGAAGTAGTGCCCTTGGATCTCACTGAAGGTACGGCAGCGAGAAGTGAATTTTACACTCACTACACAGGGCAAACTCCCGCGCAGATCAAGGCGCACTGGGCCAGGCAGATATTCACCGGACGAGGGCAGCCGCCCCAGGCACTTACCAACAGTCTTGCAGTGGTAGAGCGGTTAGTCAGCGATGCAAAATCCCTAGGCTATATAGACTCCTCTTTTCTTGATGAGCGTTTGCGAGTGGTGACAATTGAGTAGCCTCAATGATCAAACAGACCCAGAACAGGGCAGTCCATCCCGAACCTTGATTAATCGATGGTCACATCATCTTGTCGAGCCATTTGTACTATTCAGTATAGTGGCCTTTATGATGCTGCTGGTGATATGGGGCAGTACTTATTTTTTAGTCAATAAAGAGCGTATGGTCATTGAGCGCCAGGCTGAGCTGTCTGTGAGTGAAATAACCGACACCTATGAGGCGCGTGTTGTCAGAGCTTTGCGGGAAATCGATACGGCACTGAAATTAGTTCGTTTTACCGCCAATAGCAGTGATTACGCGAACGTGCTTGGTGTGTTAAATGAGCAGCGGTTACTGCCGCCTGCTCTGCTATTCACCATCAGTATTGTTGATGCACAGGGCAGGATTGTTGAAACGACTGATTCAGGACGGCTTGGGCAGCGCCTAACGCCCCCTTCGCAAGCAGTGCTGGACGATGATTACTTGGCCGTTTGGGAGACGGATGCTTATCAAGCAAAACAGCTGACTTTTGCTCGGCCGTTAATGTCCCAGACAACATCTGAGGAAGGGGCAGGCACGGGGTGGGTGGTTATCGCTATTGATGCGAATTACTTTGTGAGCAGTTACGAAGTGGATTCTTTGGGGCAGCAGGGGATGCTGGCACTTGTTGGTACGGGTGGCGAGGTACTTGTCAGGCGCACCGGAGAGGTTACCTACTCAGGCGAGCTGATGGATATAACGGCTTGGAAAAGTAGCACTCTGGATGCTGTAAGTGCCCCCTTTCTGACCCATTGGCAAGGTGTCGAGCGCTACACGCTGGTACGCCAGCTGTATGATTTCCCATTATCTATCGTCGTCGGGTTGTCTGCGCAGGAGCAGTTGGCCGCGGCTCAACAGCTGGCGCGAAAATACTGGCAGCGGGCCGCTTGGACAAGCGGCTTGCTGCTGATCATTCTGTCTATACTCGCCCGTCTAAGCTGGCAGCTTCAGCGGGCGCAGCAGCGGGTAATGGAAGAGCGTGTATTGCACGCCCAGCAGGTTGAGCACTTGGCTTTCCATGACACGCTAACCGATTTGCCTAATCGAGCTTTTTTGAGCCACTGGCTTACCCAGTCTGTGAAGCTTGGCACCCGCCATGATGAATCCTTTGCGCTCCTTTTCTTGGATCTTGACCGCTTTAAGTTAATTAATGACACCTTAGGGCATGATGCCGGAGACCACCTGCTGCAAGAGGCGGCAAGACGGCTTACCGCCTCAGTGCGAGACAGCGATTTTGTCGCTCGGTTAGGCGGGGACGAATTTGTCATTATTTTGAGCAGGGCCAGCCGCCGAGATCAGATTGAGCCAATAGCCCAAAAAATTCTATCCGCTGTTAGAGACCCTTTTATGCTGGCGGGCCAGGAGTGTCATGTCTCGGTCAGTATTGGTGTTTCGCTGTACCCGTTTGACGGGCTTGATGAGCAAACATTAATGAAAAGTGCTGATATGGCCATGTATCAGGCGAAGCAACTGGGCAAAAACACTGTCCAGTACTATACCGACGAATTAAGTGCGGAAATGGATGTGCGCTTAACCCTGGAATCTGGCCTGCACCGGGCACTTGCCGGTCAAGAGTTTAAGCTGTTCTTTCGGTCAAAGCATGACATCGAAGCTGGCAACACGCTTGGCATGGAGGCTCTATTGCGCTGGCAGCATCCAACACTTGGCCTGCTTGAGCCCGCGCAATTTATGCCCCTGGCTGAAGAGAGCGGTTTGGCAATGCCTATCGGTCAATGGGTGCTCGAACATGCCTGTAGGCAAAACATGCTTTGGCAGCATGAAGGTTTTCCTACATTAACCATGGCGGTGAATATTTCAGCACGCCAATTTTATGACAATGGCTTTGTTGAAAGTGTCAGCGACGCATTAACGACAACCGGTATGGATCCGAGGCTGCTTGAGTTAGAAATTACCGAGAGCATGCTGCTACAGGATGTTAACCGTACGGCGAGTATTTTTGCAGAGATCAAAAAACTGGGTGTCAGGATCGTGGTTGACGATTTTGGCGCCGGGTATTCGTCTTTATCTGATTTAAACGTATTACCAGTAGACGCTTTAAAAGTCAGCTCTTGTCTAGTTAAGCGTTTGTCAGGGACACGTCATGACCAGCAGTTATCTTCATCAGTCATTGAACTGGGCCAGCGTCTCAGCCTCCAGGTGTTTGCGAAGGGAGTCGCCTCCCATGAGCAGGCGCGCTTCATTCGTAGCCCCTCTAGTCACCATTTCCACGGTTTTTATAGTTATAGACCATTATCCTTCGAGGAGAGCCGTCTGGGGAAGGAGTAGTCGCTTGGATCACTTGTGTTAGTGAAGCACTGCTTACCCTTTTATAGCCAATGCAGGGCAAGCAGTGTGCGTAGTTTTAAACCTACTCTCTTACATATTGGGATAGTTGGGCCCGCCACCACCTTCGGGAGCTACCCAGGTAATGTTCTGAGCAGGGTCTTTGATATCACAAGTTTTGCAGTGCACGCAGTTTTGGAAGTTAATCTGAAAGCGTGGCTGTCCCGCGCTATCTTCCACTACTTCGTAAACCCCAGCCGGGCAGTAGCGTTGCGCCGGTTCTGCGTATTTAGGCAGGTTTTCGCGGATTGGTAGCTCAGGATCATCCAGGCGCAAATGGCACGGCTGATCCTCTTCATGGTTAGTGTTCGATAGAAACACAGAGGTAGGCTTGTCGAAGGAGAGCTTGCCGTCCGGTTTGGGATAGTTAATCTTTTCAAACTCGGCTGCCGGCTTGAGGGCACCATGGTCGGTGGTGGTGTCATGGACATTTGGTAGTTTGTTGCCCAGCAACTGATGAGCAAAATTATACGCTCCACCGCCCACGGTGCCATATTTATGGATCGCGGGACCGAAGCTGGCGCTCTCTTTAAGCTCTTGGTAGGCCCAGCTGGCTTCCCATTTCTGGGTAAAGCTCGTTAGCTCCTGGGCGCCTTCATCGCCCCCTTTGATCGCCTCAAATACGCTCTCCGCAGCAACCAAGCCAGACTTCATGGCGGTGTGCAGGCCTTTGATCTTGGAAAAGTTGAGGGTGCCCGCATCGCAGCCAATCAATAGCCCGCCGGGGAAGGTCATTTTAGGCAGGCTGTTAAAGCCCCCCTTGGTAATCGCTCGGGCGCCATAAGCCACGCGCTTGCCACCCTCCAAATACTGACTAAGTACCGGATGATGCTTCATACGCTGAAATTCGTCGAAGGGCGAGAGCCACGGGTTCTGGTAGCCCAGATCCATAATCAAACCCACCACCACCTGCTGGTTTTCCGCATGGTAAAGAAACCAGCCGCCGTGAGCGTTTTTATCTAATGGCCAGCCAGAGCCATGCAACACGAGCCCAGGCTCGTGCTTGTCGGCAGGCACATCCCACAGCTCTTTAAGGCCAATACCGTAGTGCTGTGGGTCGCGACCTGCATCCAGTGAGAAGTCTTTGATTAACCGCTTGCCCAAATGCCCCCGCGCGCCTTCGGCAAACAGCGTGTACTTGGCACGTAGTTCCATGCCCGGCATATGGCCATCCTTGGGGGTGCCATCGGCGGCGACGCCCATATCGCCAATCAGAATGCCGCGCACGGCGCCATCTTCAATAATAACTTCTTGGGCGGCAAAGCCTGGGAAGATTTCTACCCCGAGGCCCTCTGCCTGTTCGGCCAGCCAGCGGCACAGGTTGCCTGCACTGATCACGTAACGGGTAAGGTCGCCCCCGGTGTTGTGCATGCTTTTAGGTACCAAGGCGTTAGGTACTTTTTGCGCTTTTTCGGCATCTTTGAGCAAATAGACGTCGTCGCGAATCGCCGGCGTATTGAGCGGTGCGCCACGCTCCTTCCAGTCAGGAAATAGCTCCGCCAGTGCACGGGGTTCAAACACCGCGCCGGATAAAATGTGCGCGCCAACCTCTGAACCTTTCTCAACGACACACACCGTGAGTTCTTGCTCAGCCTCATTGGCTTGCTGCATCAGTCGGCATGCAGCGGAAAGCCCGGATGGGCCCGCACCGACAATGACGACATCAAAGTCCATTACATCGCGTTCAACAGTTTCCACCCGGTTTCTCCTTACTCTTTTTTAAGCGTCAACTTTTACAAAGCTAACCCTAAGTTAGGGCTAGGAAACTAGCTTATAAAAAGTGATCTTAATTTAAAACGGTCGTTTGCTTCTGGTTATGCCCCATGATAGGCATAATACCTGTGTCAGGTCACGCCTACGATGGTGAAAGGGGTATTTATTGGCTGTATGCTTTGCTTACCAGCGTTCAGTGCTACGACTAAGGCCGTAGTGGACGATGAAGCATTAGCTATTGTCGCTTTATGGCAGGCTATGGCAAATTGATAAGGTTTTTCAATTGTGCACCTATCAAACGCTCGATTGAATTTGTATATTGGATTTAAAAGCGCCGCCGTTATCGTTGGCAGCGCCTGTATTGGGGCACGCGAATCGTTGTTGAGAGATTGCCAGTCAGTCTTCAATACACCACACATCTTAAAAAGGGGTATCCGCTGGGCGGGTGCCGTCTCAGGGTAACGGCTTTACACAAGCCAAGCGAGGAACCTATGAAAGTACTCGTCGCGGTGAAACGCGTCATCGACTATAACGTCAAAATCCGCGTTAAGGCGGA
>NZ_JPUA01000029.1 GCF_002211105.1 Halomonas campaniensis
TGGGCGGCTTCGATGGCGATACGCTTGGTGACCGCTTTGGGCAGTACGCTTTCGCGGTACTCGGCGTCCTGACCGTTAAAGCGGTAGGCCGAGGGCATAGAGACTACCCGCACCGCTTTGCCCTGCTGCTCAAGCTCCGCAGCGGCGTCCATCGCCAGGGCCACTTCAGAACCGGTGGCAATCAGAATCAGCTCGGGGGTCCCTTCGCTATCTTTCAGGACATACGCCCCGTTTTGAATCGACGCCAGCTGCGCTTTGGTGCGCTGCTGGTGGGGCAGGTTCTGGCGTGACAGCACCAGTGCCGTGGGGCCTGAGTGACGCTTGATCGCCGCATCCCAGGCCGCGGCGGTTTCCACCGCATCGCAGGGGCGCCAAGTGTTCAGGTTAGGCGTGGTGCGCAGGCTGGTGAGCTGCTCAATGGGTTGGTGGGTTGGGCCATCTTCACCCAAACCAATGGAGTCATGGGTAAACACGTAAATCACCTGCTGGCCCATCAACGACGCCATGCGGATCGAGTTACGCATGTACTCCATAAAGATCAGGAAGGTGGCGCCGTAAGGTACCAGGCCGCCGTGCAGGGCGATGCCGTTCATAACCGCCCCCATACCAAACTCACGCACACCGTAGTGCAGGTAGTTGCCGCTGGCGTCTTCCGGGGTAATCGCTTGCGCGCCTTTCCAGAAGGTCAGGTTCGACGGCGCCAAGTCGGCGCTGCCGCCCAGCAGCTCCGGCATTTTAGGGCCAATGGCATTTAACACTTCAAAGGAGGCTTTGCGCGAAGCAAGGGTCTCGCCGCGCTCTTGGGCCTGCTCGATCAAGGCTTCGGTAGGCAGCTCTGCTGGCAGTTGGCGCTTCATGCGGCGCTTGAATTCACGGGCTTCCGTGGGGAAAGCTTCAGCATAGCGGGCAAAGCGCGCTTCCCACTCCTGCTGGCGAGCCTTGCCTTCAGAGCGGGCATCCCAAGCCGAGTAGATCGGTTCAGGAATATGGAACGGCGCATGAGGCCAGTCGAGCTGGGTGCGTGCCAGCGCCACTTCGTCGTCGCCTAAGGGCGCTCCGTGGGCGTCCTCTTTGCCCTGCTTGTTGGGCGCACCAAAGCCAATGATGGTCTTGCAGATAATCAGGCTCGGCTTATCGTCGTGGCTCTTGGCCAGCTCGATCGCGGCTTTCACCTCTTCAGGCTTGTGGCCATCCACATTGGGCACCACGTGCCAGCCGTAAGCCTCAAAACGCTTGGCGGTATCGTCGGTAAACCAGCCTTCCACTTCCCCATCGATCGAGATGCCGTTGTCGTCATATAGAGCGATCAACTTACCCAACTGCTGGGTACCGGCCAGGGAGGCGGCTTCGTGGGAGATACCCTCCATTAAGCAGCCGTCACCCAAAAAGCACCAGGTGTGGTGATCCACAATGGTGTGGCCAGGGCGGTTAAACTGCGCTGCCAGGGTTTTTTCGGCAATGGCGAAGCCCACGGCGTTGGCAAAGCCCTGACCCAGCGGGCCGGTGGTAGTCTCAATACCCGGAGCGTAGCCAAATTCCGGGTGACCCGCGGTGGGGGAGTGAAGCTGGCGGAAATTCTGCAGCTGTTCCAGGCTCAGCTCGTAGCCACTCAGGTGGAGCAGCGAGTAGAGCAGCATGGAGCCGTGGCCATTGGAGAGCACAAAGCGGTCACGATCGGCCCACTTGGGGTCTTCGGGGTTGTGCTTGAGGTAGTCATTCCATAGCACCTCAGCGATATCAGCCATGCCCATGGGGGCGCCGGGATGGCCGGACTTGGCCTTCTGAACGGCATCCATGGAGAGGGCGCGAATGGCATTGGCTAGCTCAAAACGG
>NZ_JPUA01000030.1:0-18452 GCF_002211105.1 Halomonas campaniensis
TCCGCCTTAACGCGGATTTTGACGTTATAGTCGATGACGCGTTTCACCGCGACGAGTACTTTCATAAGGCGTGCTCCTGGCGATTAATAATATTTAATCTTGCTTTAACCATGCTTCAATTTTGCATAGCAGAATTCTGTTTCACTTTATAACAAGGACATTAAAAAAACACCGCACAAAGGTCAAGCGCTTCCGCATTCTTACCCCCCTTTAAAAGGGTGCCCATACAAACCACGCTGCCAATAGCGGAATCGAGGCGACCAGAAATCTGCCGTTCCAGCGGTAGCCGATACGCGTGGCGGGTACACCGGTAAATCGGGACAAAATCAGCATTGATGCGGTCATAGGCGACGACATTAGCGCCAGCGCCCAGCCTACCATCAGCGATGCACCTATCAGCGCAGGCGTTAGCCCCTCAATGGCTAACTGCGGTAGCAGTCCCACCAGCAGCGTTACCGTCACGATAGGATTAACACCTACCTGGGCCAGCCCCACTACCATCAGCATCGCCAGCACGGCATTGAAGGCGCCCCACTGGTTCAACACCGTTAGTAGCGGCGCCAACTGCTGAGTGTCCACCAGCCCAACGCATAAATGCCCCAAATAGCCCGCCGCCCCTAGCACCACGATCTCATTGGCACTGGGCGAAAGCAGCCACGGCAACTGACGATGCACCGCGCTAACCGCTGCAGGCAGCCCGCCGAAGCCAAGCGTACGCCGCTGCCAGGCAAGCCAAATCAGCGCCCCCGTGGGCGCACCTAACAGCGCGGCAATGGGTAAGCGCAGTGTTAATAGCCAGGCAAGGCTAAACACCAGCGCCACAATCCCCAGCAGCAACACACTGAACTGGGCCAACGGACGTAGCGAAGGAGCAGCTACCGGGGCTTTATTGGCAGGGGGATGTGGGCCGGTGAGAAAATCTACCGCCCAGCCGGCCAGAAAAATCAGCGCAGCGGCACCCAAAATATACGGCGCAAGCTCCAGCCAAGTGACCTGGGGAAGGCTCGACAGCACTACCGCCACCCCAATGCCCATAGGAGAGATCAGCGGCGCCAGGGAAAACCCGCGCAGCAGCGCCAACATCATGCGCCGCTGGCGAGCCTCTCGTACCCAGGCGCGCCCTTGGGCCGCGACTAGGGTGTTACTCTTTTCAATCATGGCGGCAAACAGGTTAAGCACGCCGATATTGAGAATAATCCCAAACAGCGCAGAACCAAGCGATAAAATCGGGTAGCGGCGGCTAGGCGGTTGAAGCAGCATGCTTTGCCCACAGCGGCGCACCAGGCGTGAACGGTAGGCAGGCAAACGTAGCATGCTCAACGCCACCACAAAGGTAGCAAAAAACGCAAAACGTCCACTGGCTTCAAACAGCAGTTGGCCTGGGTTCGACGAGTGCCAGAGCGCTAGCAGCGACACTATCCCCGCGGCTAACAGTAACCCTTTGGCCATCCGCGTTAGCTTACCAACAAGCGTTAATAGATAGAGCGCCAGCGCGGCAATGCCGACGGCTTGCCAAAACAGGCTGCCAACCACCAGATGAAACAGCGTTGCCAAGGTGACCAGCAGTAACAGAGAAACCCGCAGGCGGGCTGGGCTCACTCAGTTGGCTCCCGGGGTTTGTTTTCTGGAAATCCCTCTGTGGATTCACTGCCACTGCGACGCCGAAAGGAGCCTTCTCCCATGGCCACTAAGCTGCCCTGCTCATCGACTATCTCACCGCTGCTCATATAGGTTTTCTGTCCGCCGCCGCGAACCGTGCCTATTGCCTTCAACACACCTTGCCGGGCAGGGCCCACAAAGGTCGTGGTTAATGAGAGTGTCATTCCTCGGCGAATATTGCCCGGCACATCGCAGTGCAAACCGGCAAGGCTTAAAGCGCTATCCAGCATTGAAGCCAATACACCACCATGAACGTTGCCGCTGCGGTTTAGGTGTTTTGGCTCAATGGTCAGTTCAACGACTACTCGGCCCTCTTCCCACTCAACGACGTGTATGCCCAGCAGTTCGTGGTAGCCCATTAACGCTTGCTGAGGTGAATGACTCATGAGCCGCTCTCCTGCTGGGCTAAATCGCGCAATCGTCCTTTAAGAATTTTGCCGCTGGCGGTGGAAGGTAGCGTATCCATCAATACAATTTGAGTAGGCCGTTTGTAAGGCGCCAACCGCTCGGCGATAAACGCCTTGAGCTCCGCCAGATCAACGTCAACGCCCGGCTCGCACTGCACAAACGCCACGACTTCTTCGTTTCCGGCGATTTGACGCCCCACTACGGCGGTAAGCGTGACCGCAGGGTGTTCGTTAATCACCGCTTCCACATCCGGCGGGTAGATATTGAAGCCGGAGCGGATAATCAGCTCTTTGCTACGCCCAACAATATAGAGTTGATCCTGGTGATCGAGCTTGGCGATATCGCCGGTATTGAGCCAACCATCGTCAGTTAGAGTGGCCCGAGTGGCTTCCGGCTGACGAAAGTAGCCTTTCATAATGTTTGGCCCGCGCACCCATAGCTCACCTACTTCATCTCCAGGCTGCTCGGTAGTTCCGCTGTCGCTAAGCGGTTCCAGGCGGTACTCAAGCAAAGGCAATACCCGGCCAACGGTGCTAGTTGCATGGCGGTCATCGATGCGGGTCTGGCTTATGGTAGGGCTGGCCTCGGTTAAACCGTAGCCGTTATGCAGCGTCAGCCCAAAGGCGGACTCTACCCGCACTTTGGTGTCGCTATCTAACGGCGAACCTCCTGCTGACATATAAATTAGCTCAGGTGCTTCCAACGGGCGCTGCTCACGTTTTAAAAACTCTAACGCCCGGGCATACATCGCCGGCACGCCCTGGAGAACGGTAATGCGCTCCTGCTTCAGCGTTGCCAGCATATGGGCGGCATCGAAGCGCGGCACGGTATACAGGCAGGCGCCGTTATAGAGCGACCCCATACATACCGAAGAGAGGCCAAACACATGAGACATGGGCAGCACGCCGTAGACCCGCTGTCCTTCGCTTAAATGACGCATGCCGCCTGAAATCGAGGCGATATAGAGAATGCCACGGTGAGTCAGCATTACCCCTTTGGGTGTTCCGGTAGTGCCTGAGGTGTAAATCATCGCCGCCACCTGTTCGGCACCGCTGGCGCAGACCGGCTCGGGTTCGCTGTCGTAGAGCGGTGAAATCGCCAGACCTCCTAGCTGAGGGTGCTGGTAGCGGTCGGCGGCATGACGCTCGGCGTGCTGGCACGCCTCTGGCGAGGCATCGCAGGTGTAGAACACGCGCCTGGGTAGGCAGTTGCCCTGAATCAGGTCAACTTCCTGTGCTGACAAGCGCGAGTTGATAATCGCTACCCAAACATCCAATTCACTGGCGGCCAGCAGCAGCACGACCAGCGCGCGGCAGTTTTCACTTACCGTCATTATACGGTCGCCGGGGCGAATCCCCATCGCAGTTAACCAACTGCAGGCTGCGTATATTTCCTGGCCAAGCTCCGCGTAGCTCCAGCGCACGCTGCCATCCACAATGGCAGGTTGTTCACCCATACGTTTGGCATTTTCAAACACGCGGGTGCTGAGACGCTCGGGAAGCTCAGCCACCAGTTCGCTGGCAAGGCGGCCAAAAATCTTCTCATCCGGCGCTTGGTAAGGTACCGACAAAGCCATTAGGACGCCTCCCGCACCATATTTCGGGCGATGACGATTTGCTGAATTTGCGTCGTGCCTTCATAAATGCGGAATAACCGCACATCACGATAGAAGCGCTCAACTGCATACTCAGACATATAGCCCGCACCGCCGTGAACCTGCACGGCGCGATCCGCTACGCGCCCCACCATCTCAGCGCAGAACAGTTTGCAGCAGGAGGCCAGGGTCGAAACATTTTCACCCTCATCTTTGCGCCGCGCGGCATCCATCACCATAGTTTTGCCTGCATAGGCTTCGGTTTTGCTATCCGCCAACATGGCTTGAATCAGCTGATGCTCGGCAAGGGCCGCGCCAAACTGCTTACGTTCCATGGTGTAGCGTAAAGACTCTTCGACCAAGCGCTCGGCCACGCCGACGCACACAGCAGAAATATGCAGCCGCCCGCGATCGAGCACCTTCATAGCGGTTTTAAAGCCTTGCCCCTCTTTTCCGCCAATAATATTTTCAGCGGGCACTCGGCAGTTGTCGAAAATAATATCGCAGGTATGGGCGCCCTTCTGGCCCATCTTGTTATCCGCAGGGCCGCGTACCAGCCCTGGAGTATTACCTTCGACGATAAAGGCTGAAATACCGCCTGCGCCTTTATTCTCTGGGTCAGTACGCGCCATCACGGTAAACAGATCGGCTTCTGGGCCGTTGGTGATATAACGCTTGGTGCCGTTCAAGATATAGTCATCGCCATCACGCACCGCCGTCGTGCGCAGACTGGCGGCGTCGGAGCCGGAATCGGGCTCGGTGAGACAGAACGAGCTAAGAATCTCGCCCGTGGCCAAGCGTGGCACATACTTGGCTTTCTGCTCATCAGTACCATCAATCAAAATACCCTGGGCGCCGATGCCATTATTGGTGCCAAACACCGAGCGAAAGGCAGGCGAGGTTTTGCCGATTTCCATTGCCACCAGCGCTTCTTCCTCCATGGTTAACCCAAGGCCGCCGTACTCCTCCGGGATTGAGAGCCCGAACAGCCCCATCTCTTTCATTTCAGCGAGAATTTCCGGAGGAACCGCATCCTCTTCTGCTAAACGTGCCTCGTTAGGAATTAAGCGCTCACGGACAAAACGGGCGATAGTATCGACAAGCTGGTTAATCAATTCGGGATCGCGAATCATGACGGCTCCTGGTGGCAACGGGTTTTATAGTTAGCGTTATCATTCGAAGTAGCGCTGGGTGTGGAAAGCGCTTTAATTTTGCATAGCAAAACTATTGTCCACTATTCTTGTCAGGCACTTTTGCATAGCCTAGGATGGCAGTCAATAATTGGAACACTATTTTGCAATGCAGAATTACAATGCTAAATATGCATTCATTTGCAGAGAGGAATTAGCGTATGGCTAGCGAATCAACATCAACACCTCCCCCCTTTACCACACTTGGCATCGTCGGCACCGGCGCCATGGGACGTGGCATCGCGCAGTTGGCTGCCCAGGCCGGTCTAGACGTCATGCTTTTCGACGTTAAAGAGGGCGCCGTACAAGAAGCGAAAGCCTTTATTAACGGCTTATGGCAGAGAAGTGTCGAAAAGCAGCGCATTAATGCAGAACAGGCGCAGCACTATAGTGAACGGTTGATTGAAGCCAGCGAGCTTGCCGCGCTCGCCCCCTGCGATATTGTAGTGGAAGCCATTGTCGAAAAGCTTGAGGCCAAGCAGGGACTGTTCAGCGATTTAGAAGGCATCGTCAGCCAGCAGGCGGTGCTAGCGACCAATACCTCTTCGCTCTCTGTCACGGCCATTGCCGCCACCTGCCAGCATCCCGAGCGGGTCATCGGCTTTCACTTCTTTAACCCCGTGCCGCTGATGAAAATTGCCGAGGTTATCCCTGGCCTGCGTACCACCGATGAGGTGACTCAGCGGGTCAGTGATCTAGGTCAAGCCATGGGCCACTTTACCGCCCAGGCCACGGATACCCCGGGGTTTCTGGTTAACCATGCAGGGCGTGCCTTCGGCACCGAAGCGCTGCGAATTTTAGGCGAAAGCGTTGCTGACCCGGCGACCATTGACCGCATTATGGTTGATCAGGGCGGGTTCAGAATGGGGCCGTTTACCCTGTTGGATCTTACCGGCCTGGATGTTTCCCACGCCGTGATGGAGTCGGTTTATCACCAGTACTATGAAGAGGCGCGTTTTCGCCCTTCACCGTTAACGCGGCAACGCCTGGCTGCGGGCTTGCTGGGGCGTAAAACCGGCGCAGGCTTTTACCGCTACGAGGAAGGCAAGCAGCAAATGCCGGATGAGCCTGCCATCGCTACTGTGTCTCCATGCCCGGTATGGATTAGCCAGGAAGACCCCGAGAGCGCCAAAGCGCTCACCGCGCTGGTAAATGCGGCGGGTTGGCCGTTAGAAACCGGCACGCAGCCAACTGAACAAGCGCTCTGCCTGCTTACCCCTTTTGGCGAAGATGCCACCAGCTGTTCACTTCGTCAGGGGCTAGATGCCAAGAGGTGTGTGGCGGTGGATATGCTCGCAGGGCTCGATAAACGCCGCAGCCTGATGGTAACGCCCATTACCCACTCCACTTTCTTTCAAGCAGCGCAAAACCTGCTCAATCATGACGGTACGCCGGTAAGCACTCTGCAGGACAGCAACGGCTTCGTTCTTCAGCGCATTATTGCCTGCATCGTCAACGTCGGTGCCGACATTGCCCAGCAAGGCGTGGCAGAACCCACGACGATCGACCGAGCGGTTGAGCTGGGTTTGGGCTATCCCTTCGGCCCATTGCGCATGGGCGACCATTACGGCGCCACGCGCATCATGACGATATTGACCAACCTGCTTGAGGCCACCGGCGACCCACGTTATCGGCCAAGCCCCTGGTTGCGCCGCCGCGCTGCGCTACAAATGTCGCTAACCGTCGCTTAATGACCCTACTAACAACAAGGAGCACCACCATGCAAGACGCCTATATTTACGACGGTTTACGCACCCCTTTTGGTCGCCACGGAGGCAGCTTAGCGGCTATTCGCCCAGATGAGCTGTTGGGGCTGACGCTTAAAACGCTGGTAGCCCGCAACCCGTTCGCACTTGAAAGCTATGAAGAGGTGCTGGCAGGCTGCACCAACCAGGCGGGGGAAGACTCCCGCAATGTGGCCCGTCACGGCGCATTGTTGGCAGGCCTGCCTATCGAAGTAGCAGGACAAACCGTTAACCGTCTTTGCGGCAGTGGCTTGGCAGCGATGATGGATGCCGCCCGGGCGGCACGGCTAGGCGAAGGTGAGCTGTTTTTAGCGGGCGGCGTTGAGTCTATGTCTCGGGCGCCCTATGTATTAGGCAAAGCGGACTCCCCCTATGCGCGCAACCAGCCGATGTACGATACGGTGATTGGCTCTCGCTTTCCCAACCCCTGGATTGCGAAGGAGTACGGCAGCCACAGCATGCCGGAAACTGCTGACAACATTGCCCACGACCTGAATATTGGCCGCGATGAAAGCGACGCCTTTGCTGCCCGCTCTCAGGCCCGCTACGCCCAAGCGCTGGCCTCAGGTTTTTACGACGGCGAGATGTTTAGCGTAGAGGTGCCCCAAGGGCGTAAACAGCCGCCACTGTTGGTGGAAAAAGACGAGCATCCCCGTCCGCAAAGCACCGAAGACAAGTTGGCCCAACTGGGCGCGCTGTTTGAGGGTGGCGTTGTCACCGCCGGCAATGCCTCGGGTTTGAATGACGGCGCCGCTGCCATGATTGTGGGTACCATGGCCGCCGGTGAACGTGTGGGCCTAGCACCGCGCGCACGCATTGTCGCCAGCGCCGTTGCCGGTGTGGCACCAAGGGTTATGGGGTTAGGGCCAGTACCCGCTTCGCAAAAGGCGTTGGCGCGTGCCGGGCTTAACCTTGAGCAGATGGATGTGATTGAAATCAACGAGGCGTTTGCCGTCCAGGTGCTTGGCTGCGTGCAGCAGTTGGGGCTCTCCGTTGATGATCCACGCTTGAACGCCAACGGTGGCGCCATCGCCATTGGTCATCCTCTGGGGGCTTCAGGAGCACGCTTGGCGCTTACGGCTCTCCGACAGCTTGAGGCGACCGGTGGGCGCTACGCGTTGGTCACCATGTGCATCGGCGTCGGTCAGGGAATTGCTACGATTATCGAGCGTCTGGACGGCTGATTTAGCGTCAAACAGCCGCTATTTCGTTGATAGGCATGAACGCTGCGTCTAAGTAGATATGCGATACTGGGCGCCATAAGCCACCGAATGTTGGGATATTGAATGCACCCCACCGACACTGATGCTGACGACCCGCAGTTGCCCGGAAAAGATCGCAACTTTGTGACTGCCCTCGCGCGCGGTTTAGAGTTGCTGCGCGCCTTTGGCGCAGGTGAAGAGTATTTAGGCAATGCTGAGCTGTCCAACCGTACGAGTATCCCTCGACCAACGGTGTCACGGTTAACCTATACCCTTACACAGTTGGGCTATCTCCAGCACAATACCCACCTGGAAAAGTACCGCCTTGGGCCAGGTGTCTTAGCCTTGGGGTATCGCTTTCTCGCTAATATGGGCATTCGCGAGATTGCTCGCCCGCATCTGCAGAAATTTGCTGATGCCACCGACTGTAACGTTAGCCTGGGCGGGGCCGACCGCAGTGACATGGTTTATTTGGAAACCTGCCACGGCCATGGCCCGCTAATCATTCGCCTGGACACGGGCTCCCGCCTACCCATTGCTACTTCTGCGATTGGTCGTGCATGGCTATGCGGCTTGTCTGACGAACGACGCCAGCAGGTACTGCAAGAGTTGGCCGAAGTCTATGGCAACGAGTGGCCGCGGTATGAAGCGGGCATACAACAGAGCTTCAAAGACTATGCGCAGTACGGTTTTTGCCTCTCTGAGCAGGATTGGCAGCGCGATATTAGCGCGGTGGCGATGCCGCTGATTTTGGAAGATGGCGCCGAGGTCATGGCGATCAATTGCGGTGGCTCCAGCCTACGTCTGGATCACGACCGTTTGGTCAATAATCTAGGTCCACGGCTTAAAGAAGTCGCTAACCAGATAAAGCGTGAGTTGGCTCCCAGATAGCGTTCTGACCGGTAGTCAGACCTTGGAAGACTTTAACTAACGCCCGTTTGAATGCATCATAGCCCTCTAAACAAGCGCATTAATAACTCATCATTACTATTAGCGCCAAGGAGAGGGGATGCCAAGCGAGTGGATTGCGCGTCAAGATCAAACGATAGCGCTACAGGGCGAGTGGACACTTGCCAATTATCGCGATATCAAATCAGCGCTTTCTCATCACACAGTCAAAACCCCAGCACGATACGAGGCTGGGGATGAGCCGTTCTCCTTAAAAGCTATCACTCGCCTCGATACGGCCGGTGCCGTACTGGTAATTGAGCTGATTGGCGTTGAGAGAGCGCAAAAAGTATCTGACTGGGCGGGTGAGCTGCCAACAGAGCAGCAGGCACTGCTTGTGCGTATTGCCGAGGCCATGGAAGCGCCGCTTGACGTCGAGCCTCCCTCTTATTCGCGCCTCAGCCAAGCGCTTGCCACGGTAGGCGTAAACATGGTGGGGCTGTGGTCTCAGCAGCGCCAGTTGCTGGCCTTTATTGGCCTGGTCATTGCTACCCTATTCCAACTGATATTCCGGCCACGTCGCTGGCGCGTTACCGCCATGGTAGCGCACGTTCAGCAGAGCGGCCTGAATGCGGTACCCATCGTCGCCCTACTGACATTTATGGTAGGTGCCGTGGTGGCGTTCCTGGGCGCGACCGTTTTGCAGGATTTCGGCGCCACGGTGTATACCATCGACCTGGTGGCGTTCTCTTTCTTACGGGAATTTGGTGTTCTGCTTGCCGCTATCCTATTAGCGGGGCGAACCGCCAGCGCCTTTACGGCGCAAATTGGCGCCATGAAATCCAATGAAGAAATCGATGCCCTACAAGCGCAGGGGCTAGACCCTATTGAGCTTTTGGTGCTGCCCAGGGTCATGGCGATGCTAATTAGCCTGCCTATGCTGGCATTTGTTGGGATGCTCAGTGGTTTGGCAGGTGGCGCCATGGTGGCTGCCCTCTCCCTGGATATTTCCCTCACTCAGTTTATTAACACGCTGCAAAAAGACGTGTCGGTGACGCACTTTTTGGTAGGACTTAGCAAAGCGCCGGTGTTTGCGTTTGTGATCGCCGTTATTGGCTGCCTGGAAGGCTTTAAGGTCAGCGGCAGCGCCCAATCCGTCGGGGCACATACCACCTCCAGCGTGGTGCAGTCGATTTTTATGGTGATTCTGATTGATGCCCTTGCCGCGCTGTTCTTTATGGAGATGGGCTGGTAATGGATGCAGAGTCAAACAAGCCAGAGTCAAATAAGCGACCAGTGATCAAGGTTCGGGGATTAGTGAACCAGTTCGGCACCCATGTGGTTCACGAAAATTTAGATCTCACCCTTGAGCGCGGTGAAATTCTTGGCATTGTGGGAGGTTCCGGCACCGGAAAATCCGTGCTTTTACGCAGTATTGTCGGTTTAAAACGCCCCAATGGCGGCACGGTTGAAGTCCTGGGCACCACCCTTAACGAGCTAAACGAGGAGGAGCGTAGCCAAATAGAGCGCCGCTTTGGGGTGCTGTTTCAGCGCGGCGCACTATTTAGCTCGCTGAACCTGCAAGAGAATATCGCTCTGCCGTTGATCGAGCATGCCAAACTACCTCGTGAAGACGCCGAGCATCTTGCCAGGGTCAAGCTTGCGCTGGTCGGGCTTCCACCGCAGGCCGCGCTGCAATTTCCCGAATCCCTATCGGGCGGCATGATTAAGCGCGCCGCCCTGGCCCGAGCCTTAGCGCTTGATCCTGACATCCTGTTTCTCGATGAGCCTACCGCGGGGCTTGACCCTATTGGCGCGGCGGCCTTCGATCAGTTGCTGGTGACCCTACGCGATGCGCTAGGGTTCAGCGTTTTTCTGGTCACCCATGATCTGGATACGCTCTATGCCGCCTGCGACCGGGTCGCCGTGCTCTCGCAGAAACACGTGCTGGTGGTCGATACCATCGACAAGGTATCAGAGACTGACGATGAATGGATCCAGGACTATTTTCACGGGCCCCGCGGCAGAGCTGCACAAGACGCTCATACCACCGCTTCAATTAATGCTAACGTCCAGGAGTGACTGCACATGGAAACACGGGCGCATCACGTTTTAATCGGCCTTTTCACGCTGGCCACTGCCGCTGGCGCGTTACTGTTTGCACTATGGATGAGTTATGCAGCCGGTGAGCGGAGCTATCAACCCTACCGTATCCTCTTTGAACGCAGCGTAAGCGGCCTATCTGTAGGTAGCAAAGTACAGTACAACGGCATTGAGGTAGGCGATGTCACCGAGCTGATTCTGAACCCGGATGATCCACGCCAAGTCATTGCCAATATCCGCGTATATGAAGACGCGCCGATTAAAACAGATACGCGTGCCAGACTCGCCTTTGCCAGTATTACTGGCAGCATGTCGGTTCAGCTTCACGGCGGCACCCCAGAAAGCCCACGCCTAGTTGATCAAACCAACGATGAAGCGCCATTTATTCAGGCCGATCCCTCCCCCATCGCCACGCTATTCGATGAGGGTGAAGAGATGATCGAGAACATCAATTCGATCCTGCAAAACGTTAACGAACTGTTTGACGATAATAACCGCGAGCAGGCAGGCAATATCCTGACCAACATTGCCCAGATTACTGAGATGATTGCCACTCAGCAGGAAGCGCTTGATAACAATATGGCCCTGTTTGGCGATGCTGCGCGTCAGGCGACCACTACCCTTACCAGCATTGATGAACTCAGCCATGAAGCCACTCAGCTGTTACGCGAGGATGGCCGAATAGTCATGCGGAGCGCTGCCGATGCGAGCCGCGATGTGGCCCGCGCCGCCCAGCGTATTGAGCAGCTCGTGGAGAGTAACGCAGGCGCCGTTGAAGGCAGCTTGCAGGGTGCCCAGGATATTGCCCCGGCGCTCTCTTCACTACGCTCCACGCTGAGCACGCTGGATCGTATTACCCGCCAGCTGGAAGAGAGCCCGACAGACTTTTTTCTGGGCCGTGATCAGGTAGAGGAGTTCCGCCCATGAGTTTACGTATTCCCGCTATTATCCTAACCAGTGCTGTGCTGCTACTCAGTGCCGGTTGTTCGATACTGCCCGAAAGTGAGCCAGCCACCCTTTACCGTTTGCCTGCGAGCGACTTACCATCTTCAACCCCCTCATCTAATAGCGCTACCCAACGCCTGGGCATTGCCAACCCTGAAGCGGGGCACTTGCTCAGTAGCAACCGCATTGTGGTCTACCCTGAGGGAAATGTTGTCAATGTATATGAGGGTGCCCGCTGGCATGAAGATGCCCCCGACCTCCTCCAGGCGCGCTTGATTGAAGGGCTACAGCAGAGCCAGCTGTTTGCTGGTGTGGGTAGTGACCGTCTGCCCCATGATCTGCTGCTACTCAGTGAACTGCGCCATTTCCAGAGCGACTATGTGACTAATCCACCCACTGTGAAGGTGCAGCTCAATGTTCAACTGGTCAGCCCTCAAAACCGGACACCGCTTGCAGCGATGAATTTCAGCATCAGCGCGCAAGCGCGCAGCGTCGATATTACCGATGTGGTGGATGCGTTTGGCAGCGCTAGCGATGAGCTTACTGTGCAGTTGGCCGACTGGTTGGCACAGCAGACTAGAGTGATAGACCGCCCTCAGCGTTAATCAATGGCGCTACTGATTAGTTAACTTCCTCACATACTCCCGCGGGTCACGGGGGTAGTAGCGCTCGGGCTGGCTTTCAAGGTGAGCGAAATAGCGCGTATCCTTATACGGCATTTTCATAAAGCCGGAGACCCCTAGGCCTTCAATTTGGCTTACCGATGCAAGAATACTCGCCAGCAACGTGCGAAATTCATGCTCCTTAGCAGGGTCAAGCAAACGGTAGTAGCTATGAATTTTAAGATGCTGCGGCAGTGCTTCAAAAATGATCATACCGGTGTGGTGAATATCGTTGAGCTGCTGCAGCACGCGCATTATCGATTCAGGCAGTACGAGTAGCTCTTCGGGGTCGGGCCCATCTTCGAAATAGCTGTGCTGGCGGGTGCGATCTTCAAGCTCCGGCACCGCGCTCAGCTCATAGTTTATTGCCATATTCGGCTCGCTAACAAAGGCGTCATCCGCTGAAGCACGCTCTAAGTGCAGTGTTTGGCGGGCATTAAACAGGCAGCTTTTAAAAACCCCTTGGCGATGAATCGCCCGAGCCAGGTGCACCATATTATTAACCGCCTCGACAAAGGCAGGCTTGAGTGTCGGATCGTGCAAATTTAACGACGAATCGATATACACCCCTTCCCGCTCCCAGCGAACCGCCAAGCCGCCTACCACAGGATATTTCCCCAGTCGGCTCACCGATGCCAAAAAGGCCTTTTCGGTCTCCCCCATCCCCTGCATAAACTGCTTGTAGTAGCGGTCAAGCTGTACATCGTTAACGTCATTGAGGGTTTCCTGTGCATTTGCTTCGCGTAGAAAAGCTTTACGCGAGCTATACACCACGGTATCGATCTCTTGATGCGCAGGACGTACCCATACTGGCACCAGCGGCACATTGAGCGCTGCTGGCAGATCGATCATCACAACCCTGGCCATGCGTGGCATGTTATTTAAAAAGTAGTCGCCCGCTTTGCGCCGCACCTGAGGGTCTGGATCGAGCATGCCATCCAGGGTGCGGGCAAACTCCATGGGCAAGCCCAGCGAACTGGCGGGAATCGCCCGATGGCCAAAGCGACACGACTGCGCCGACGCCAGCGCATACAGGGTTCCCGCCGCTCCCTGCTCATCGAACCTCGGCGATGAGAGTGCGCCGTTTAACTGCTCTTCGCCAATAAAGTAAACATCGCCCAGGCGGGCATTGGTTTGCTGTAGGTTATCGGACATTAGCTCCATTACGTTGGCACCCACAAACTGCAGTTGGGCGTCTAGCTGAGCAAAGACCGATGAGCCCCAGTCAATTAGCGCAATGGATTCATGCTCGGCATCAAACACCAAGTTGGAGGGTTTGATATCGCCATGCACCACCGGTCGCGCCTGGTGGCCAGTCTCACGGCGCAGAGCCATCAGGATATCGGCGAGCTGCGCCGCCATGCGCACAATCAGGCGTGGAGAGAGTCGCCCCTGCTTGAGCGATACCTGCTCTAAATTCCAGCCGGGTGCACGCTCCATGACCAGGATCGACTGCCCTCGGGAGCGCTGGTAGGCAATGAGACCGGGAATACGTGGATGGGAGACCTGTTCAAGCATGAACGCCTCCTCTTCGAGGCGCTCCTGCAGATGGGTGGGTAAGGTGATGCGTGAGAACTTAAACACGTAGTGGGCGGTTGCGCCCTTGTGGGTGGTACGACCGGCAAACACAAAACCGTAGGCGCCCTTGCCAATTAACTCGATGTCTTGATAGCCCAACTGGGTGAGCTGCGCCTGACACAGCGCCACCCAGTCTTTAAGCTTGCGGGCATCGTGATGGCTCAGCAGATAGACCGACTGCTCTTCGGGTATATAGAACTGCTGAAGCGTTGCCTGATACATTGGTTTATACCAACAAATGCTTATAACAACACGGGCTTATACCAACACTGTTTTAAACCCATACTTATTCACGCCAAGTGAAGCAGCATGGTTTCTGGGGCTTCCAGAAAGCCCTTCCAGGCATTACAGAAGCGCGCAATGGTACCGCCATCGATAAAGCGGTGATCCCCCGCCCAAGTGATGGTCATAATCGCCCGACGCTGCACCGCACCCTGCTCATCAAAGCGCGGTAACCATTGGGTTTTACCAATTGCCACTATCGCAGCTTCCGGGGCGTTAATAATCGGTGCGGCGTAGGTGCCTCCCAGCGCACCGATATTGGAAATACTAATAGTCCCGCCTTTTAAATCAGCCTGATCAACCCGCCCCTCCCGCGCTGAGGTGGTTAGCCGGCCGACTTCCTGGGCAATTTCCAGCAGGGTTAAGCGCTCAACGTTTTTCACATTGGGCACCATCAGGCCCGCTTTGCTATCCACCGCCATACCAATATTGCACTGAGGGTAATAGTGCAGCTCATCCCCAGCCGCATTAAGCTGGGCATTAACGATAGGCTCTTCGGCCACCGCCAGCGCCATGGCTTTCATAAAGAACGGCATGAGGGTTAGCCGCTCTCCCTGGGCCTCGGCCAACGGCTTTAATCGCTCTCGAAGCGCCAGCAGTGCAGTAACGTCGATCTCTTCGCCGTAGTGAAAATGGGGAATGGTGCTGGCTGCCTCGACCATGCGCTTGGCCATCACCGCCCGTACGCCACGCAGTGGCTCCACCCTGGGCGCCTGGGTTTCAGCCTGGTTTTTAGCAGTTCGGTTTTTTACAACGGTCTGGCTCGATGAGGCTGCAGCTGGGGATGCTTGGTCAAGATGCGCCAGCACGTCCTCTTTAAGCACCCGCCCATCCTTGCCGCTGCCCGCGATCTCCGTGAGCTGTAGAGAGTGTTCACGCACCAGGCGCCTAACGGCGGGGCTGGCGGGAACCTTGCCATATAGGGGGCCAGCCCCCGGTGCGCCTTTAGCAGTGGGCGGTTCTGCCGCTGTCTCATTCAGCTTTTCACGGGCGGCCGGTTGTATAGCTTCTGGCTCGGCCTCGCTCTGATGGCTGCTAACGTGTTGACTGGCTTGGTCGCCGGCCGGGCTCCCCCCCTCCACTTGATAGGCAAAGAGCGGCGCATGCACCTTGGCAATTTGGCCCTGGGCCACATAGAGCTTGGTCACGACACCGGCTTCGGGGGCGGTAATCTCCACCAGCGCCTTGTCGGTCATGACTTCAACGATAGGCTGGTCTTCTTCAATTTGATCGCCTTCCGCGACGCGCCATTCGACCACTTCGCACTCGACGATACCTTCGCCAATATCAGGCAGTAAAAAATCGCTCATTGTTGTTCTCCTGGCGCTAAAAGTTGACGCTTTCGCGAATCGCTTCAAAAATCTTCAGATGATCAGGCAGATACTCTTTTTCCAGCACCAGCGGAAAAGGCGTATCCAGACCCGTCACCCGTGCAATGGGCGATTCCAGGTAGAGAAAACAACGCTCTTGAATAGTGGCAGCAATTTCACCGGCAAAGCCACCGGTTAATGGCGCTTCATGGCTTACCACGAGCCGGCCGGTTTTTAGCACCGATTCAGCGACCGTATCCGCGTCCCAGGGCAGCAGTGAGCGCAAGTCGATCACTTCACAGGCGATACCCTGCTCTTCGGCTAGCTCAACTGCTTTGCCAATCACCTCCATCTGCGCGCCCCAGCCTACTACGGTAATATCGGTACCCTCTTTGGTGATGTCGGCTTCGCCAATGGGTAGCTGGTAATCCTCTTCGGGCACCTCACCTACGGCAGCGCGGTAGAGGCGTTTCGGCTCCAGAAACAGCACCGGATCCGGATCGCGAATCGCGGCCAGCAGCAGTCCTTTGGCCTGATAAGGGTTGCGTGGCACCACCACTTTGAGACCAGGAGTATGGGTAAAATAGGCTTCCGGCGATTGTGAGTGATAGAGGCCGCCCGCAATGCCGCCGCCGTAAGGGGTTCGAATAGTCAGCCCGCTCACGTTAAACAGATCGCCGGAGCGGTAGCGGAACTTGGCTGTTTCGTTAACGATCTGATCAAACGCCGGAAAGATATAGTCGGCAAATTGAATTTCCGCGACAGGCACCGAGCCTTGAGCCGCTAAACCATTGGCAAAGCCGATAATGCCTTGTTCAACCAGCGGTGTATTAAAACAGCGTGCTTTGCCGTACTTCTCCTGCAGGTGGCTGGTGGCCCGAAATACGCCGCCAAAAATCCCCACGTCTTCACCAAAGCAGATGACTTTTTCATCCTCAGCCATGGCGATATCCAGGGCATTATTAATCGCCTGGAGCATGTTCATGGTGGCCATATTACGCCTCCCCCTGAGTATCAGTCTCGGTGCCCACGTCTAAGTCCAGCGACGTTGCCCCACGGGGGTAGGCATCCGGGTAGCGACGTATATGGCGCTTTAATTGATCAAATTGACGCTGCAGTGCGGGGGTAACATCGGCATACACATCGCTGATCAGGCTTTCCAGTGGCGGCGATGAGCGCTTCTCAGCCCGTTTCATGGTTTCCAACACTTCACGACGCAGAGTTTCCTGCTGAGTTGTCTCCTCCTCTTCGCTCCACCACTGCTTCTTCAACAGCCACTTTTGCAGCCGCAGCAGCGGGTCTTTGGCGCGCCACACCTCCTCTTCATCTTTTGACCGGTAGCCAGAGGGGTCGTCAGAAGAGGAGTGGGCTGCAAGGCGATAGCTCATGGCCTCGATCAACACCGGCTGATTTTGCTCAACGGCAATCTTGCGTGCCTGCCGCGTCGCTTCATAGACCGCCAGGACATCGTTGCCATCGACCCGGATGACGTGCATGTGGTAGCCAAAGGCACGCGGAGCGATACCGTCGGCAGCAAACTGCTCGACGGCAGGCGTGGAAATGGCATAGCCATTGTTTCGGCAGAAGAAAATCACCGGCACCTGATGCACTGAGGCCATATTCAGCGCGGCGTGGAAATCACCCTCTGAGGCAGCGCCTTCACCAAAAAACGTTAACGTGCAGTGACCGTTACCCGCCAATTTTTGACCGTAAGCGTAGCCTGTGGCCTGAGGAATCTGAGTCGCTAAGGGAGACGATATAGTCATGTAGTGCAACTTGCGCGACCCATAGTGAATCGGCATTTGGCGGCCTTTGCCGTAGTCCAGCTCGTTGCCGAACAGCTGATTCATAAATTCGTCGATGGAGAAGCCGCGATACATTAAAGCGCCCTGCTCGCGGTACTGCGCCATAATCATATCGGCGTCATTGAGCGCAGCGGTGGCGCCCACTACGGCGGCCTCTTCCCCGGTACACTGCATATAGAAGCTCAGCCGCCCCTGGCGCTGAGCCGCCATCATGCGTTCATCGAGAATACGGGTGGCCAGCATTGCCTGATAGATACGCCGGGCATGATCACGCTCCAGCATGGGCTCATCAGCGCCGCTATGCAGCTCACCTTCCGGGTTAAGCAGACTGAAGGTGGGAATCGAAAATTCGTCGCCGGTCATGAACTCCGGCTGGTGTACGTACTGTGTCATCATTATTGTCCTTGTTTTACCCCTTTTGAGGGCAGTGTTGTTGGTATTGACCGTTTATGCCAGTGGATTTATCTGCCATAGGCCAACGCAACATCAAGCTACTACAACACTTGGGACAGTACATCAGCACAAGAACTTTAGGGATGCTACTTAAGGTGCAGAGAGAGGTTAAGGCGCAGAGAGGCGGGACCGTAGTTGACGCTGCAGCAGTTCGAACAGGCTATCAATCGTTAGAGCCAACAAGGCGATGGTCAGCGCCCCTTGAACCACATAGGCCATATTGCCGTTCACGATGCCGGAGATAATCGGGTCACCCAGGTTGCTAGCCCCCACGGTGGCGCCGAGCGCGGCGGTGGCAATATTAATGGTTACCGAAGTGCGAATGCCCGCCAAAATGACCGGTGCCGCCAATGGCAGCTCGACTTGCCACAGGATTTGCGTTGGTGTCATGCCCATCGCATGGGCAGCCGTTTTAATATCACCTTCGACACCCTGCAAACCCGCGAGGGTATTGCGCACGATCGGCAGTAGCCCGTAGAGCATTAAAGCGACAATAATCGGCAAAGTACCAAACCCTAGTACGGGCACCGCCAGCGCCAGCACGGCCACCGGGGGAAACGTTTGTCCCAGCGATGCCAACTGGGCCACCAGGGGTAGAAAGTCACTGCCCCATCGGCGGGGGGCGGGG
>NZ_JPUA01000030.1:18568-64152 GCF_002211105.1 Halomonas campaniensis
GCGGCCTAGCAAGGTTACAAAGCCGGCGCGATCGTAGATGACCTGCCGGGCCTCAGGCTCTATCCAGCGAAACAGGGGCTCGGCGGCCGACATGGTAACGACGCTAATCATTAGCAGCGCTCCCCAAAGCAATGGCCATAGCCATGGCGGGGCTTTTTTGTGGGACTGGGCGACGCTTAGCGAGTTACTCACGCGGGTTTCCATTATCCAGTTGAGCCTCCTTGATAATTCTCCGCAACGATAGCTCGCCGACCGGTACATCATGTTGATCAACAACGGTCAATCGGTCGCTATGATCGCGCAGCATCATGGAGAGCGCCTGACGGAGCGAGAAAGTACCGGGGATACGCGACGGAGCGGGTAAGGTAGGCCCCATGGAGGTCATATGATCTTTTACCCGGGTTAGCGCCGCCTGTTTCAGCCCTCTTTCCAACCCACCCAACAGCGACTCGACAAAAGGGTCGGCAGGGTTTTGCAGTAGCGCCAAGGGAGAACCCTGTTGCACGATTCGACCTTCACGCATGACCACCAAGTGATCCGCCAGCTTAAGGGCTTCATCCATATCGTGGGTTACAAACAGCACGGTTTTGTGCAGCCGCGCCTGCAGCTTGGCCAGTTCATCCTGTAGCTTTTCACGGGTAATAGGGTCAAGCGCGCCAAAGGGTTCGTCCATCAGCAGAATATCCGGGTCTGCCGCCAAAGCACGTGCAACGCCCACTCGCTGCGCCTGCCCCCCGGAAAGCTGATGGGGATATTTATGCGCAAACTCATCAACCGGCAAACCAAGCAACTGCATTAACTCAGCCACCCGAGACTGAACATCGGCTGCTGACCACTTCAATAACTGCGGCACCAGGCCAATATTGCGCGCCACCGTCCAGTGGGGAAATAGCCCGGTGTGCTGAATCACGTAGCCAATCCTGCGGCGAAGCTTCACCGGGTCGTACACATCTATCGCCTGCCCATCGAGAATAATGTCGCCTTCGCTGTGCTCAATCAAGCGGTTAATCATGCGCAGCGTGGTCGATTTACCACAGCCCGATGTACCCACTAAGGCGCAGAATTTACCCTTGGGCACCCGGAGAGAAATGTCGTCCACAGCGGTTTCATCCCCAAACTGCTTGGATACGTGGGAGAGTTCGATCATGTTGTTCCTCCGGGGCGCAGCGCTTCTGCCAAGGCACCTAAGCCCGCATCCACCACCAGAGCCAGCATTAAAATAGGCAGCGCGCCAAGCAGCACCATATCCATGGCGGCTTGGCCCAAGCCTTGAAAAATGAAAGTACCCAGCCCGCCCGCACCAATCAGGGCGGCAACAGCAGTAAGCCCAATTGCCTGTACGGTGGTAATCCGCACGCCTTCCAAGAGCACCGGGAGCGCCAGCGGTAACCGCACTTGCCAAAACCGCTGTCCAGCACGCATGCCCATTCCTTTGGCGGCTTCTAAGGTCTCGGGACTCACTTGTTCAAGCGCGGTGTAGGTATTGCGCACAATAGGCAGCAGGCTATAGGCAATCAGTGCAATTAAAGCGGGCGTAGTGCCAATACCGCTAACGCCAAGCTGGCCTAAAAAAGGCACGGTGGCGGCAAGCCAGGCTAGCGGCGCCAGCAATAGACCGAATAGCGCCAAGCTGGGAATGGTTTGAAGAAAATTGAGCACTGCGAACGCGCCCTTCTGGAGCCTGGCATAGCGTCGCATCAGCATGGCAAGCGCTAGCCCAAGCACAATACTCACGCTGACGGCGATACCGACCAGCTTAATATGCTGCGCGACGGCACTTAGAAACTGCTGATCACGAGCTTTAAATTCTTGAACGAGGGCTAGCGTTTCCAGCCCAAAAGCTGCACAGAGCCACCACACCACCGCAACACCGCATAACAATAGCGTGGGCCATATCCGCGTGAGATTTAAGCGTAAACGCAGTTCCACTAAGCACAGTAGCAGTACAAACAGAACAACCCAATACGCCGTTCCCAAGCCTAAACGCGCTTGGGGCATCTCAGGGTCAATCAGTAAATAGCTGCTCGCCATCAACCCCACCGGCATTAGTGCCATGATCACTATCACCGCGGCTAACAGTGCTCGATAGTGGCGATGGGTTGGCTGACACGCGAGAATACCAATAAAGGAAAGCAGTAGCGTTGCTAATAGCGCACCTGGCCACCCAAAAGCCTCCAGTGCGCCATACCCTGTCCCCAACACAATCCGGTTGGGGGCCATGCTGACCACATCAAAGAACCAGAATGCGGCCAGCATAATAAGGCTCAGGCTAACGAGCACAACGTTAGGGTGCCACCCTTCCCAACGAAGCCGCGGGGTGGGCAGTGCATCCATCAACGACATTAATTAGTTATCCCGAGCGTTAGCATTAATTTATAAGAGTACCAGGCATTAATTATTAAGCGTATCGAGGTAGTCACTGGCCACTTGGGAGGGAGACAACCCGTTAACGGCGACATCGGCATTGAGTGTTTGCAGCGTAACCAGGTCAAGGGTGGTAAAAACGTCATTGAGCAGCGTTTCAATTTCTGGATAGGCTTCAAGTACGCTTTCACGAACCACTGGGGCAGGCTGATACACGGGCTGCACGCCCTTCGTGTCTTCCAATACCACTAGCCCCAGCGCACTTAAGCCACCGTCCGTACCATAAGTCATGGCACCATTAACGCCGCTGGTCTGTTGGGCAGCGGCACGCATGGTAGCGGCGGTATTACCACCAGAGAGCACCAGCAGTTGATCATCACTTAACTCAAAACCGTAAGCTTTCTGGAACGCAGGCAGGGCTTGCTCAGACTCGACAAACTCAGCGCTGGCGGCGAACTTGAACTCTCCCCCATCAGCCAAATAGGTGGCGAGATCTTCTAGACTCACCAGCTCATTCTCCTCGGCGAGATCTTCGCGGACGCTCATTGCCCAGGTGTTATTAGCACTGGCAGGCTGTAGCCAAATCAAGCCCTGCTGCGCATCACGCTCGCGGACGGTTTCATAAGCCTGATCAGCATTATTCCATACAGAGCTGTCGGTCATATCGAAAAAGAACGCGCCATTACCGGTGTATTCCGGGTAAAGATCAATTTCCCCGGCTTCTAACGCGGCGCGTACGACGCTGGTGCCACCCAGCTGCAACCGATTTTGAGTGGCAATATCGTGGCGTTCCAGCGTTTGAATAATCAGCTCGCCCAGCACCGAGCCTTCTGTATCGATTTTGGACGACACCACCACGGGCTCGTTAGCGCTGACTTGGGAGAATGCCGCGAGGGATACGACACAAGCAGCGATTAAGGGCTTAGCAATGAAAGGATTGGCTGAAAAGCGCATCTTTAAATTCCTTTTGAAGTGGGCTTATAAACGACGGAGGCTCTTATATAGTCATTATAAGAGCCTCCTGCGTTTAAGTTAGCGCATAAGCCGCCAACGAGAGATAAAGGTTTTGGCTCAAGGTGCTTCTAATACCCAAGACGTGCCTTCCCGGGAGTCCTTGAGAATAATCCCTAAAGCGGCAAGCTCATCGCGAATTGCATCCGCTTGGGCGAAATCTTTATTCACCTTGGCCTCAATGCGCTGAGCAATTTTCGCTTCGATCTCGCTCTCGCTGAGCGGCATACCCTGCTGCTGCGTGCCTTTCAAGAACGTTTGGGGCACTTGCTGGAGAAGCCCCAAAACAGACCCAAGCTGCTTTAACTCGCCCGCCAGCTTAGCCGCTTCAATAGGCTGCTCCTGTTTGGCGCGATTGACCTCCCGGGCCAGCTCAAACATCACCGCCAGAGCTTCAGGGGTATTGAAGTCGTCGTCCATTACCTGGGTAAAGCGCTGACGATAAGTCGAGGCATCACCGCTTGTCTCACCCTCTTCTTCGCCCAGTTCAAGACCTTCCAGCGCTGTGTACAGGCGCGTTAGCGATTTACGCGCCTCGGTCAGTGAATCCACCGAGTAATTGATGGGGCTACGGTAGTGACTGGCCACCAGCAGAAAACGCACCACTTCTGGGTCGTGCTCGGCCAATACATCGCGGATGGTGAAGAAGTTGCCCAGGGATTTAGACATCTTCTCCTGGTTCACCCGCACGGCGCCAGCGTGCATCCAGGTATTGACGTAGGTTTTTCCTGTGGCCGCCTCGGATTGAGCGATCTCATTTTCATGGTGTGGGAAGGTTAAATCCGGCCCGCCGCCATGAATATCGAAAGTGTCGCCTAAGCAGCATGTCGACATTGCCGAGCACTCGATGTGCCACCCCGGACGACCGTTACCCCAGGGTGACGGCCAGTGCGCCTCCCCTGGTTTAGCGGCTTTCCAGAGCACGAAGTCGAGAGGATCCTCTTTATGAATATCCACATCGACCCGGCTGCCTGCGCGCATATCGTCGAGCTGGCGATTATTGAGCTTGCCGTAATCGGCAAATTTGCGCACCCGGTAGTAGACATCACCATTATCGGCCGTGTAGGCAAAGCCTTTTTCAATCAGTGTTTCAATCATCGCCACAATATCGTCGATATGCCCCGTGGCACGGGGCTCATGACTAGGCGGTAAAACAAACAGGCGCTGCTCATCCTCATGCATGGCGTCAATCATACGCTCCGTCAGCGCAGTGATGCTTTCGCCGTTCTCATCGGCACGCTTGAGGATCTTGTCATCAATGTCGGTAATGTTGCGCACGTAGTTAACGTCATAGCCACGCTCACGCAGATAGCGGGTGATGACATCGAAGGCAACCATGACGCGGGCATGCCCCAGGTGGCAGTAGTCATACACCGTCATGCCGCAGACATACATGCTCACTTTGCCCGCTTCCAGCGGAGTGAAAGGCTCTTTGCGACGCGTCAGCGTATTGTAAATATGCATATGGCTATCCATGTTGTTTCTGGGCATTAGCCCTTCTGCTTGATTTTAGCCCAGCTGTCTTTTAAGCCTACGGTACGGTTAAACACCAAATGCTCTGGTGTGGTGTCATGGCGATCCGCGCAGAAATAGCCGACACGTTCGAACTGGTAGCGTGACTCAGGCGTCGCCTCGGCAAGACTTGGCTCACCGATGGCCTGGCAAACGACCAAAGACTCCGGGTTCAGATGCTCAAGAAAGTCGACATCTTTATCCCGATCAGGCTGCTCAACGGTAAATAGGTTGTCGTAAAGACGCACTTCCATCGGCACACCGTGGGCAGCGCTAACCCAGTGAATAACACCCTTCACCTTACGTCCTTCGGGATTTTTACCCAGCGTATCGAAATCCACCGAGCAGTGCAGTTCACTGATCTCACCGGCGGCGTCTTTGATCACCTCGTCACAGCGAATCACGTAGCTATTGCGCAGGCGTACTTCCTTGCCCGGCGCCAGGCGGAAGAATTTTTTAGGCGCATCTTCCATAAAGTCGTCTTGGTCGATATACAGCTCGCGGCTGAACGGCACCTGACGCACCGCCATATCTTCACGAGCGGGGTGACCAGGGACTTCGTAGATCTCCTGGTGATCTTCAGGCACGTTAGTGAGCACGACTTTCAGCGGCTTTAACACACACATGGCCCGCGGGGCATTGTCTTCAAGATCTGAGCGAATGGCGTGGGTCAACATAGCGATATCCACCAAGCCACCGTCGGCACGAGTCACGCCAATCATCTCGCAGAATTTACGAATTGACGCTGGCGTATAGCCACGGCGACGCATGCCGGAAATCGTCGGCATACGCGGATCGTCCCAGCCATCGACAATTTTTTCGTCAACCAGCAGTTTCAGTTTGCGCTTGGAGGTCAGGGTGTAGTCGAGATTCAGCCGCGCGAACTCAATCTGGCGCGGTTTCGAGGGTACCGGCAAATTATTCAAGAACCACTCGTACAAAGGGCGGTGATCTTCGAATTCCAGCGTGCAGATTGAGTGGGTAATTCCCTCAATGGCGTCCGACTGACCATGGGTAAAATCGTAGGAGGGGTAGATTTTCCACTTATCGCCGGTTTGGTGGTGGCTGGCGTGGCGAATGCGATAGATAATCGGATCGCGTAAATTGATATTGGGTGACGTCATATCAATCTTGGCGCGCACCACCTTTTCGCTTTCGCCAAACTCGCCTTCACGCATACGCGCCAGCAAATCCAGGTTTTCTTCGGTGCTTCGCTCGCGGTAGGGGCTGGGTTTACCCGGCGCCGTCAGGGTGCCGCGATACTCCCGAATTTCGTCCGGCGAGAGATCATCGACATAAGCTTTGCCTTCACGCATTAAGTGCTGCGCCCAGGCGTAGAGCTGGTCGAAGTAATCGGAGGCAAAACGCACCGGGCCTGCCCATTCAAAGCCTAGCCAACTGACGTCCTCTTTGATCGCATCGATA
Source organism: Halomonas campaniensis (assembly GCF_002211105.1). Lineage (GTDB taxonomy): Bacteria > Pseudomonadota > Gammaproteobacteria > Pseudomonadales > Halomonadaceae > Vreelandella > Vreelandella campaniensis_A. The sequence goes on from NZ_JPUA01000030.1 coordinate 24,881, forward strand.
TAGGCCTGCTCTTCTTTGGCAGGGTTGGTGTCGTCAAAACGTAGATGACACTCGCCACCCATTTGCTCCGCCAACCCGAAATTTAGACAGATCGACTTTGCATGGCCGATATGCAGGAAGCCATTAGGCTCCGGGGGGAAGCGCGTCACGATTTTAGTGACCTGGCCGCCCTCGAGTTCGTCGCGTACTTGGTTGCGAATGAAGTTCGGCGCTGGGGTGGTCTCGTTGGTCATGATGGTGTTGATAACCTCGTGGTGGATGGCGTGCTGAGCCGTGAAGACATAGGATACCCCTATAGCCCTTCGCGGTGCAGGGCAAAACCGCTATTATAACGTGACGCCGATGCACAGCGCCAAGGCGAACGCCTTTATTGAACAGGAATTTATCTATGATCGTATTACAGACGAACCATGGTGACATCACCATCGCCCTTAACCACGAAAAAGCGCCGATTAGCGCGGCGAATTTTGAGCAGTATGTGCGCGACGGCTTTTATGACGGCACCCTGTTCCACCGCGTCATCGACGGCTTTATGGTGCAAGGGGGCGGTTTCGATAAGGAGTTTAACCAAAAGCCTACCCGCGATCCTATCCAAAACGAAGCTGATAACGGCTTGAAAAACACCGTTGGCACATTAGCGATGGCACGCACCCAGGATCCCCACTCTGCCACTGCCCAGTTTTTTATCAATGTGGGCGACAATAGCTTTTTGGATCACAGCGGTAAAAGTCTGCAAGGCTGGGGCTATGCGGTGTTTGGCGAAGTCGTTGAGGGTATGGATGTAGTCAACGAGATTAAAAACGTAACGACAACCCGCCGCGGCATGCATGCCGACGTGCCCGCGGAAGATGTCATTATCGAGCGTGCGTACGTCAAAGACGCTGAATAACACTGGGAGCCTTATGCGCACACTGCTTGTTGCCGACCTCCACCTGAGTAGCGATACCCCCGAGATCAATCAGGGGTTTTACCGCTACTTAGAGCACACCGCTCCAGGCGCCGACGCGCTGTATATTCTTGGTGATCTTTTCGATGCCTGGATTGGCGATGATCTTCTTGACGCCAATACGCATCCGCTTAGCGTTGTTGCTCATGACCTGATTCGCCGTTTGCGCAAACTTAGCAGCGACGGCACTGCGGTGTACCTCATGCATGGCAACCGGGACTTTCTGCTGGGCGAGCGTTTTATAAACGCCTGCCAGGCATTTCTACTACCGGATATTGAGGAGGTGGAAATCCAAGGGGTGCCCGTTTTACTGCTCCATGGCGATAGTTTGTGTACCCAGGATGAAGCGTATATGGCTTTTCGCAAGCAGTCGCGGGATCCAGAGTGGCAGGCACAGATGCTGGCACTCCCTTTGGAACAGCGTGTAGCACTTGCCCAGAGCTTGCGTACGCAATCCGGCGAAGCCAATGCGAATAAAGCTGAAGCCATTATGGATGTGACGCCCCATGAAGTCATTGCGCTGATGGAGCGCCATGGATTGACCACCATGATTCACGGTCACACCCACCGCCCCAAAGTGCATGACTTAACGGTTGAAGACGTACCGGCCAAGCGCTATGTACTCGGCGATTGGGATACCCAGCACGGCTGGGATATTATCATTGAGCGCGCCGACCATACGGTACCTCGACTACGTCAGTTCTCATTGACGGAACCACCTGATTCCTAAACGCCGTTTACAGGTATAAAAAAGCCGATCTCACGATCGGCTTTTTACTCTTGCTGTTTAAATCGGGCTTAAGCGACCCTATCGCTCTATGTCGGCATCGCTACGCAGGTCATCAATTAACCCCTGCAGCACCGACTGGGCACGCAACTGCTCAGCCATTTGCGCAACGAACGCCTCCAACTGATCATCGACCTCACCTACGCTTACGCTATCCAACGCCACTACCGCCACTCCTTGCGGCAGTTCAACCGTGCGATAGACGCTTTCGCCCTCGTCTGGGCGCGCCATGCGGAAGGCTTCCTGAACAATCAGTTGAGGTACGGTGGTATCCGCCTGTCGGCTTATGCCGTTGGCTTCGAGCCAGTCAACGTCATCTTGCTGACCCTCTCGCAGAGTGGCGACCAGTGCCTCGCCCTCTTCACGCAGTGCTTGCTGCTGTTTCTCTGCGGCCACGGACATTTCAACATCCTCGCGCACTTCATCAAGCGGTAGCAGAGTCGCATCCCGCTTTTCAGCAACCCGCAAGACTAGGCGACGATCCTGATCCAGTTCGATTACTTCGCTGTTGTAGCCCTCTTCAAAGACGTCGTTGCTGAAGGCCGCTGACATTACGCCAGGCTCGGATAGCACCCCTTCAACCTCATCATCACGAGCGAGCCAATCGCTCTCCTGCAGCGTCAGATCGAGCTCATCGGCAACGCTTTGTAAGTCATCGGCAGCGAAGCTCTCGTCGATCAGCTGTTGAACCCGCTGGTTGAACTCATCATCAACTTCGCGCAGCGCTACTTCCCGCGCTAGCTCATCGCGCTGCTCTTCAAAGGTGGGCCCCTGAATATCAGTCACCTGGATGATGTGGAAAGCGTTATCCATCTCAACCGGCTGGGACACATCCCCCTCTTCGAGACCAAAGGCCGCATCATCAAAAGTGTCGCCGAAGAAACCTCGGCTGATCACACCCAGATCGCCGCCCTCTTCAGCACTGGCGGTATCGTCTGAGTAGCGTAAAGCGGTATCTGCAAACGACTCACCACTCTCCAATGCCTCACGCGCGGTCTCAGCCAACTGCTGCGCTTCATCGCGGGTGCGCTCATTGCCAAAGGTAATCATAATGTGGGATACGCGGCGATCAGCATCACGGTTTTGCTCACGCCATGCGTCACGCAGTACCTCTTCGTCTACATCACGCTCCTCCGCCATTGTTTGGCGGTCAATGAGCACATACTCAAGGCGTACCTGTTCGGGCCGTTCATAGCGCTCTTGATGGGCATCGTAATACGCTTGGAGATCATCATCGCTAACGTCGATATCGACATCCAGATCATCACCATCCAGCACCACGTAGCGGAAACTGCGCTGCTGACGCTGTAATTCGGCCAGGCGCTCTTGCTCGTTTGGCAGGCTGAAATCGCTGAAGGCTAAGCCTTGCTGTAAATGCTGACGCTGTATGTCTATACGTAGCTCTTCACGAAAAGAGACCGGTGTATAGCCAGCGCCGGCGAGACGGTTACGGAACACCTCCGCAGAGAAGCGCCCATCCTGATCATGAAATTCCGGCAGGCTGACAATTAATTGATCTAGTTGCTGTTCAGAAACGGCAAAGCCACCCTCTTCAGCGTATTGGGATAACAACTGCTGGGTGATGAGTTGGTCAAGCATATCGTTGCGCAAGGCGCGCTCTTGTTCTGGCGGCACTTGGCCTGAACGCAGCGCGCGCTGAACCTCAAGCTCAACCTGCTGGCGCATTATCGGCTGACCGTTGACGCTCGCTACTTCGTTCGGATCGCTGCCAAAAAGCCCAAACAGTGACTCAATCCCGAAAAGGGCCATGGCCGCAACCATAACACCGATAATAATTTTGGCACCCCAGCTCCTGGAGCCATCTCGAATACTTTGCAGCATGCTAGCCTCAGATAGTCACAGCCAAATACATTGGCCCGCTTAACTCAAATGAACAGTGGGCCTGAAAATAACATGGGCGCATCGCCAGTGCGATGCGCCCATAAGGTTACAGCAAACGCGGTCAAATTAGTTGACGGCGTCTTTCAGCGCTTTACCTGCTTTGAAGCTGGGTACTTTGGCAGCACTGATCTGGATTGGTTGACCCGTTTGTGGGTTACGGCCAGTTCGAGCTGCACGCTCTTTGATCGCGAAGGTACCAAAACCTACCAGTGATACGCTTTCGCCCTTCTTAAGGCTATCGGTGACAGACTCCACCATGGCATCCAATGCGCGGGTTGCCGCTGCTTTAGGAATATCTGCAGACGCGGCAATGGCTTCAATCAGCTCGGACTTATTCACTCTTCACCCCTTGACTGTTTCAAAAAAATGGCTCTGAACGGCATGGTCACCGATGGATACGACGATCAAAGCATAGCTGCGTTTTATAGCAATGCCTTGAAACATCTGTCAAGCAACCATGTCGCGAGATACCCGCCATACAAGCAGCGGGCTTATACTAAGTATAATTAAAGACCAGGAAGGACTTTAACTGCTTAATGAGTGCTAGCTACGACGTTATTACTAAACGATGCTTCGGTACTTTGCAATGGCGCACCGTCCTCTACCTTATCAGCTAGCGCTACGGCTAAGACATCATCTATCCAGCGTACCGGACGAATATCCAATGCACCTTTGATATTGTCAGGTACTTCCTTGAGATCACGGCGGTTTTCTTCAGGAATTAGCACTGTCTTTATACCACCGCGGCGGGCTGCCAGCAATTTCTCCTTCAACCCACCGATCGGCAATACTTCACCACGTAGATTGACTTCACCGGTCATAGCTACGTCACAACGCACAGCTCGCTGGGTATAAGCGGAAACAATTGCCGTCACCATGGCGATACCCGCGCTGGGCCCATCTTTCGGCGTTGCCCCTTCGGGAACGTGAATATGCAGATCCTCTTTTTCGAACCGCTCGGGATCAATACCGTACGCTTCGGCTCTGGCACGCACCACCGTATGGGCTGCACTTACCGACTCTTTCATCACATCGCCCAGTGAACCGGTCTTGTTAATTCGCCCTTTACCCGGCGTCACCACGGACTCTATGTTGAGCAGCTCGCCACCCACCGATGTCCATGCAAGGCCTGTCACTCGGCCGATCTGGTCGTCTTGTTCCGCCAAGCCGTAACTGTAGCGACGTACGCCAGCGTAATGCTCGATTTGCTCTGCCGTTAAGCTCTGACCCGCTTGCTTAGCTTTCGGGTCACGCTCTGCCTCAAGCCTTTCACGCAGTACCTTGCGCGACACCTTGGCAATCTGCCGCTCTAACTCACGCACACCTGCTTCTCGCGTGTAATAACGAATAAGCTCTAAAAGTGCGCTATCTTCCAGCGCTAACTCATCGCCTTTCAATCCGTTGGCGGCTAATTGTTTGGGCAATAAGTAGCGCTTAGCGATCGCCAGCTTCTCATCTTCGGTGTAACCCGGCAGACGAATGATCTCCATGCGATCGAGCAGTGCGCTGGGAATATTCATCGAGTTAGCGGTACAGATGAACAGCGTTTCGGAGAGATCGTAGTCGAGCTCCAGATAGTGATCGCTAAAGCTGTTGTTCTGCTCAGGATCGAGCACTTCGAGCAGCGCAGAAGCAGGGTCACCGCGGTGATCCATACCTAGCTTGTCGACCTCATCCAATAGGAACAGGGGGTTTTTAACCCCGGCCCGGCTCATGCGCTGCATCAACTTACCCGGCAACGAGCCAATATAAGTACGCCGATGGCCGCGAATTTCCGACTCATCGCGGACACCACCTAGCGCTAAACGCACATATTTGCGGTTAGTCGCGCGGGCAATGGACTGGCCAAGCGAGGTCTTACCCACCCCAGGCGGCCCGACGAGGCATAGCACAGGGCCTTTCATCTTGCGTACACGCTTCTGTACGGCAAGATATTCCAGGATGCGCGCTTTAACCTCTTCCAGCCCGTAGTGATCCTCATCCAGCACCTGCTGCGCCTTGACGAGATCATGTTTTACCCGGGTACGTTTTTTCCATGGAACCGCGATTAACCAATCCAGATAAGAGCGCACCACGGTGGCTTCGGCGGAGTTCGAGGCCATCATTTTGAGCTTATTGAGCTCTTGGGTGGCTTTCTCAGACGCCTCCTTCGGCATACCGGACTCTTGGATCGCCAGCTCGTACTTCTCGGCCTCGTTGGGCACATTATCCAGCTCACCCATCTCTTTCTGGATGGCTTTCATCTGCTCGTTGAGGTAGTACTCGCGCTGGGTTTTCTCCATCTGCTCTTTGACTCGAGAGCGGATGCGCTTCTCTACTTGCAGCAGGTCGATTTCAGACTCGATCAGCGCCATCAGGTGCTCAATACGATCACGCACCCGATCCATCTCAAGTAGCTCTTGCTTGTCTCCAATTTTAAGCGACAGGTGGGCACAAATAGTGTCCACCAAGCGGCTTGGATCCTCTATCCCCGACAGTGAATTAAGCACTTCGTTGGGGACTTTCTTGGAAAGCTTAACGTACTGCTCGAACTGATTGAGCAACACGCGAACCAGCGCTTCCTGCTCACGGCTGGTCAGCGGCTCACTCTCACGGGGCGTTAAGTGCGCCTGGGTGTAGCCTGCAGCATTCTCTTCGACACTCAGTACATCCGCTCGAAAATTACCCTCAATGAGCACTTTGACCGTGCCATCGGGCAACTTAAGCAGTTGCATGATATCGGCCACGGTGCCCATCGCGTAAAGATCCGCGTTGTCAGGCTCATCTTGAGACGCTTCACGCTGAGCCACCAGTAGCACACGCTTATCAGCCTCCATCGCCGCTTCGAGCGCCTGGATAGACTTTTCACGACCTACAAAGAGAGGGATAACCATTTGCGGATAAACAACCACATCGCGCAATGGCAAAAGGGGTAGACATTGTGTCTGTTCGGCGTTCTGCTGCATCGCAGACGTTCCTCGACAAATCGGATGAGTACTTAAAAGAGTACTTGGAAAAGTACTGCACACTTTTCAACATGCTATCGATTAAGGCGTTAGCACTGAAATAGGCTAGGCAGTAACACTTCACGAATTAGGCTTTATAGCGCTCTATAACAGCAAGGGGTCGCCTAGGCGACCCCTTGGTATAGCGCAAGCGGGTTGAAGCTGGGCCGCGATACTCGACTAACCACTAACCATCAGTGCCGTCGACACGCGCTTCTTCCTGCTGAGAGTAGATCAACAGCGGCTCGCTCTCACCGGCGATCACCGAGGCATCGATGACGACTTTGCTGACGCCTTCAAGCGACGGAATTTCATACATGGTATCCAGCAAAACTGACTCTAAAATAGAGCGCAGCCCACGAGCACCTGTCTTCCGCTCCATGGCTTTTTCAGCCACAGCACGCAACGCTTCATCTCTAAATTCAAGCGTTACATCTTCCATTTCAAACAATTTAGCGTACTGCTTGACCAGCGAGTTCTTGGGCTCTGTCAGGATCTGCACCAGGGCATCTTCAGTGAGTTCCATTAGCGTTGCGATGATCGGCAAACGCCCCACGAACTCCGGAATCAAACCAAATTTAACCAGATCATCAGGCTCCACATCAGCCAGCAGCTCACCCACCCCGCGGGAGGACTCCTTGCTTTTCACCGCTGCATTGAAACCGATGCCGCCCTTCTCAGCGCGGTCACGGATAACTTTATCCAGCCCCGCAAAAGCACCGCCGACGATAAACAGGATATTACCCGTGTTAACCTGGACAAATTCCTGCTGGGGGTGTTTGCGTCCACCTTGAGGCGGCACAGAAGCCGTCGTACCTTCAATTAGTTTCAGCAATGCCTGCTGAACGCCCTCACCCGACACATCGCGAGTGATCGAAGGGTTATCCGATTTGCGTGAAATCTTGTCGATTTCATCGATATAAACAATGCCGCGCTCAGCTTTCTCGACGTCGTAATCGCATTTCTGCAACAGCTTTTGGATGATGTTTTCGACATCTTCACCGACATAGCCGGCTTCCGTCAGCGTGGTTGCATCCGCAATGGTAAAAGGTACATTCAGTAGCCGAGCCATGGTTTCCGCAAGCAGCGTTTTACCGCTACCAGTGGGGCCAATCAGCAGAATGTTTGATTTACCTAGCTCTACATCGCCGTCACGCACGTCGGTTTTCAGACGCTTGTAGTGGTTATACACCGCTACAGAAAGCACCATTTTGGCGCGATCCTGTCCGATGACGTAATCATCAAGCGTATGACGTATTTCACGAGGCGTAGGTAAACGCTCCTCATCGCTCTCGGCATCGGCTTCGAGAACTTCCTCGCGAATGATGTCATTACACAAGTCGACACACTCATCGCAGATATAGACGGATGGGCCCGCAATCAGCTTACGTACTTCGTTTTGGTTTTTACCGCAAAACGAGCAGTAGAGCAGTTTGCCACCTTCGTCCTTGCCTTTGCCGTCGGCCATTCGTATACCTCTGTCACTGCGGCGGCTTTCGCCGCCGGAAAAGCTCGTTAGAAAAGCAGAATCCTATCACGCTATCAGGATGTAGGCCGCTTATCCAGCACTGCATCAATCAAACCATACTCTTTGGCTTTATTGGCGCTCATGAAATTATCCCGATCGGTATCACGGGAAACGGCTTCAATATCCTGCCCTGTGTGGTGGGCAAGGATTTGGTTCAGTTTTTCGCGAATACCGAGAATTTCACGGGTATGAATTTCAATGTCAGATGCTTGACCTTGGTAACCACCCAGCGGCTGGTGAATCATTACACGGGAGTTGGGTAGGCAGTAACGCTTGCCAGCAGCACCCGCTGTTAATAGCAGCGCCCCCATACTGGCCGCCTGGCCAATACATACCGTTGAGACATCTGGCTTCACAAACTGCATAGTGTCGTAAATCGACATACCCGCGGTAACAGAGCCACCTGGCGAGTTGATATACAGGTGAATATCTTTATCAGGATTTTCTGATTCCAGAAATAACAGCTGGGCGACAACCAGATTAGCCATGTAGTCTTCTACAGGGCCTACCAAAAAGATCACGCGCTCTTTTAACAGGCGTGAGTAAATGTCGTAGGCTCTTTCCCCTTTGGCGCTCTGCTCAACCACCATGGGTACTAGACCGCCGGCGTTTTGAATATCAAACTCACTCATTCAGGTGATTCCTTGCGTCCGGGAAGGGAAAGGCGCACCGACATACAGGTGCGCCACGCTCCAGGGTGTTAGGCGCTCGCTTGCTCGCCCTCTTCGGCACCCTCATCTTGCTCTGCCTGCTGTTGCGCAGCGGCAAGGGCTTGTTGGTAAGACATTTCAACGTCTTTAATGTTCGTTTGCTCAAGCAGCTTAGCCACCGCTTTCTCTTCGAGAATGGCAGATTTAACCTGGGTTTTCAGCTCTTCATTACCCATGTAGTAGCTAACCACTTCATCAGGATCCTGGTACTGCTCAGCCAGCTCAGTTACTTTGGCTTTGATAGCCTCATCGTCAGCATCAAGCTCGTTAGCCTTGATCACTTCAGCCAACAGCAAACCGACCTGAACGCGGCCTTTGGCCTGCTCTTCGAACAGTTCATTGGGGAGCTGACTGACATCAAAATCTTCGCCCAGACCAAATTGCTGAGCCGCCTGACGCTTCATGCCATCTGTCTCTTGCTGAACCAGCGCACTGGGCACAGGAATCTCGTTAACCTTTTTCAGCGCATCAAGTACTTGCTGCTTAACCCGGTTATCGACAGCTTGCGACGCTTCACGGGTCATGTTCTTCTTGATTTCAGCGCGGAACTTCTCCTGATCGCCACCTTCGACGCCAAAACGCTCGATAAACTCAGCGTCAACTTCGGGCAGTTTCTGACTGCTGACCTTGTGCACGGTTACCTTGAAGGTGGCTTCTTTACCGGCCAAATGCTCGGCCTGGTAATCCTCAGGGAAAGTGACGTTTAGGGTCTTCTCTTCACCGGCTTTGGCGCCAATCAGCTGCGCCTCAAAACCAGGGATAAAGCTATTGGAACCAATGACCAGTGTGTGGCCTTCGGCGCTACCGCCTTCAAACGGCTCATCACCGATGTAACCCTGGAAGTCGATAGTGACTTGGTCGCCGTCAGCGGCCGCAGCGTCCACTTCTTCCCAGGCAGCATTTTGCTTACGCAGCGTGTCGATCATCTCATCGACATCCGCATCGCTAACTGCAACCACCGGGCGCTCAATCTCAGTACCTTCGATAGAGGTCAGCTCAACCTGCGGGTAGACTTCCATAACCGCAACGAACTCTAGATCTTTGCCCGACTCATTGACCGATGGTTCAATTTTCGGAAAGCCAGCCGGGTTCAAGCCCTCTTCGGTAATAGCGCGCACATAACGCTCACGCATTACTTCGCTGACCACCTCGTTACGAACGTCTTGGCCGTAGCGCTGCTGAACTACTGCCATTGGCACCCGGCCCTGGCGAAAACCATTCAAGCGAACGTTCTTCGCGGTGTCTTTCAAGCGAGCACTAACGGCCCCGTCAATTTCGGCAGCCGGCACTTGAATGGTAATGCGGCGTTCGATCTGGGAGGTCGTCTCGACAGAAACTTGCATGAATTGTCCTCTAACGGCTGGGCGTTGTGTTGATTGCATGTAATTGTGCTGATCGCATCTAAAAAGATCAAAGGGGTAATTTTAAGAACCCTAACGCATGGTGGCAAGCGCCATGCTCGCAACATGGGGGCAGTCATTTTAAAAACAAGGGAATATGCGAGCAATTAACCGCTTTATGGCGTGTATGGGTTAATTTTCAGCCCCACGCTGCGTCATTTTTACCATTCTACTGCTTTGTACGCTTTGCAGCGACTTTTTCAGTCGCTGCAGAAAAAACGCTAGCCAGCTTGGCGCTCACCTGACCACCATAGGCTTAACGCATGCAGCAGCACCCCAAGAGTGGCGCCATGGGAGAGCAACACCTGCCAGCTAATCCACTGCGTAAATAGCGCATGCCAGCCCCCCATCACGATCATTCCCAGCAGCAGCATCATGACTAGCCGTTTGCACAACTGCGGCAGGCGTCGACGCGCCTCAACGGCCAGTAGGCGCCACTGCACAACGGTCGCCAATGAGACCACTACCAAGGCGAAGAGAGTCAGCGTCTGGCGGGTTTCATGTCCGCCCGCCATGTAGCGAGGCAGGGTTGCCAACATAACGATGCACAAGCCCAGCGCGACGCTAATGCGCTCAGGCGAGATAGACGCCCGCTGCATCGCTTAGGCCACCTCTAACTGCTGGGTAACAATCCACTCTTCCACCCAGGGGATGGCAGCGTCGTCGGCCATAAACGTCTCCATGGCGTCGACTTCCAGGCGCTCACCTAACCGAATCGCACCATGATCCGCCAGCAACTCATCAAGCGCCCGGCCTGCGCCACAAAATGTATCGCCATAGGAGCTATCACCCAGTGCAATGAGGCCGTAGCGGAGCGAGGTAAGGGTGGGGCTTTTATCGCGCAGATTACGTACAAAGGGAACAAAATTACCGGGAAAATCCCCACTGCCCGTAGTCGACACGCAAAACAGTGCCAGTTCGGCGGCATCGCTGGCTATGTCCTCAACAGATGGCTGGTCAATAATCTCCACCGCATAACCGGCCTGCTCAAAAAGGGGCTTCACCTGCTCTGCCACATCCAGGGCACCGCCATACATGGTACCCACTAAAATATTCAGCTTCGGCATCGTCCCTCCCCTGTCAAAGTGTCACAGTGCCAACCGTCAAGTCGACAAATACCCGATGAATTTGCTCAAATATTAACATGGCTGGTTAGAATGAGACACATCACTCGCACGGGTGACTTACACGCAGCACACAGGAGTGACTATGCAGCAAACCTTCGAAACCTGGATCACCCCGCTAATGATTAGCGGCCTCATCATATTCATGTGCTTTATCATCTGGGATCTGGCCAAAAAATCGAACGCAGGCAAATTTGGCACCATCATGCTGTTTGTTGTGTTGGGTGCAGGCATGCTGGGATATGTCATCAAAGTCGTCATTACCTGGCTGATTGAAAGCGGAGGCGTGTAAGAGACACCTTGAAACCAGCCCCACCAAGACGCTCTGATCAAAAAAAAGAAAAGGAGCGCCAGAAGGCACTCCTTTTAATAGCCATAAGTTTTTAACAGACATAAGTATCAGCAGGCATCACAAAATTGCACTCCATGCGCGTAGCCAAGCCGCCTGGAAATAGATGACCCAATAGTCCCAAACAAAAAGCTACTCACCACCGGCATAGTGCTCAACCTGCTGCTTGAGCTTCTGGCCCGGGCGAAACGTCACGACTCGCCGAGCAGAAATGGGGATTTCTTCACCGGTTTTAGGGTTACGTCCTGGTCGCTCGCGCTTATCACGCAGATCAAAGTTTCCAAAACCCGACAGCTTCACCTGCTCGTTCTCACGTAGACAAGCTCGAATCTCTTCAAAAAAAGCTTCGACCATGGCCTTCGCTTCTCGCTTTGACAGGGCTAGCTCAGCATGCAAATGTTCAGCCAGCTCTGCTTTGGTCAACGCACCCATAAGGCTTCTCCTTATCCTTGCAGCAAACATAGCAACAAACGCTCTGTATCAAATACACAGTAGCAAACGCATTGCCAAGAGCGTGATAAGCATCGTGGCGTGGCCCAGGTACTAATTCTAGCTACTTACTTAGCCGCGCAGCTCCGCATCCAGCTTGACACGCACTTGTGTCACAATCGAATCAACCAACTGATTGATTTCTTCGTCGTTTAGCGTGCGCGATGGATGCTGCCAGGTCAAGCCCAATGCGATACTCTTGTGTCCTTCGGCTACGCCTTTACCCGCATAGACATCGAACAGTTTGATATCTTGCAGATACTCCCCTGCTTGCTGCTTGGCACAATCCAGCAACGCCTGCACAGGAGTAGCCTCTTTGAGTATAAACGCCAAATCTCGGCGCACCTCAGGAAAACGCGACAGTGGCTCAAAGGCGGGGATACGGCCTTGGCTAAGCGCATCCAGCCGCACTTCAAAAAGCACGGCATCCATCTTTAAACCCAGCTTAGCACGCACTTGCGGGTGCAACGTGCCGATCCAGCCAGCAGGCTCACCGCGGTACATCAATTGGGCGCTTTGCCCAGGATGGAGCGCGGAGTGCTCAGCAGGCTCAAAGCGCCATGCGTCAGCGTCCCCCCCCAGGGCGAGGAGGCTCTCCAGATCACCTTTCAGGTCGTAGAAATCTACCCGATCTTTCGCATCACTCCAGCCCTCGGCCTCACGGGCTCCACATACCAGAGCGCCGAGCATCGGCACTTGCGACAACGCATCCAACTCGCCGTTAAAGACCAACCCGGTTTCAAACAACCGCACACGCGTTTGCTGACGGTTGAGGTTGTGCTCCATGGCACGCACCAAACCGGGGAACAGGCTCGCACGCATCACCGACAGATCAGCCGAAATAGGGTTAGCTAGCGCAGGGCTTACCGCATCAGGCAGCATTGCCGCTTGCAGCTCAGGCGCCACGAAGCTGTAAGTAATGGCCTCCTGAAAACCGCGCGCCACCATCTGGCGGCGCAGCCGCGCCTGGGTGAGCGTTGCTTCATCCGAAGAGCGCAGCGCCAAGCGGGCTGCAGGGCGACGCACCGGCAAATTATTGTAGCCGTGAATACGCGCCACTTCTTCGATCAGGTCTTCTTCGATGGCCAAGTCAAAACGCCAGCTGGGCGCAGTCACCGCCCATCCAGCATCCTGTACGCTGACATCCAGCCCTAGCCGCTGCAGGATATCGGTCACATCATCACTGGAGAGGGCCTTGGAAAGCGCCTTTTCTAAACGCGCACTGCGCAACAGAATCGCGCGCTCTGCAGGCATATGTTCAGCACTTTGCGCCTCAACAACAGGCCCGGCTTGGCCGCCGCAAACCTCAATCAAAAGCTGAGTGGCCCGCTCGACGGCAACGGGCGTCAGCTGTGGATCGACGCCGCGTTCAAAACGGTGCGATGCATCCGTGTGCAGTCCGTAGGAGCGGGCTTGACCGGCAATGGCAAGCGGAGTAAAGAACGCTGATTCAAGGAAAATAGTCTGGGTATTTTCATTAACGCCAGAGTTTTCACCTCCCATCACCCCTGCCATGGCTAGCGGGCCGGAATGATCGGCAATGATCAACGTTTCAGGGCGCAGCGCCACTTCATTACCGTCAAGCAGCGTTAGCTTCTCGCCTGGCTTGGCCATGCGAACCACTATGCCTTCTTGCAGGTTGTCACGATCAAAGGCGTGCATTGGCTGGCCCAATTCCAGCATCACGTAATTGGTAATATCCACCACAGGGTCAATTGAGCGCACGCCGCTGCGGCGAAGACGCTCTACCATCCACAGCGGCGTTTCAGCCTTAACATTAACGCCTTTGATTACGCGACCAATATAGCGAGGGCACTGTTCAGGCGCCTCAATGCTTACCGTGAAGCTATCCTCAATCCCGGCGACCACCGGGGCTATTGCTGGCTCGCTAACCGGCAATCGATTAAGCACGCCCACTTCACGAGACAACCCCTTAATGCTCAGGCAGTCCCCTCGATTGGGCGTCAGATCGACCTCAATCGTCATGTCATTAAGATGCATGAACTCTCTGAAATCAACGCCCACCGGTGCTGAAGCCGACAGCACCAGAATGCCCGGCGATGTCTCTTCTTCAAGCCCCAGCTCCGACGCCGAACAGATCATTCCGCGAGACTCAACGCCGCGTAGCTTGGCTTTTTTGATCTTGAAGTCACCCGGCAGCACGCCGCCTATCTGGGCAAAGGGAATTTTTTGGCCAACATCAACATTGGACGCCCCACAGACAACCTGCACCGGCTCGCCACTACCGTCATCAACGGTACAGACATTGAGTTTGTCCGCGTCAGGGTGCTTCTCTTTACTCAGCACCTCAGCCACCACTACACCGCTGAAGGCAGCGGCTACCGCTTCAACAGCGTCGACTTCCAAGCCCGCCATGGTGATTTGGTCGGCCATTGCCTGCGTATCAAGCTGCGGCGACACCCACTCACGCAGCCACTGTTCTGAAAATTTCATCTTTGATCCTGTGTTCGGCGGCGGTCTTAAGCGAATTGACGTAAAAAACGCAGATCGTTTTCAAAGAACAGGCGTAAGTCATTCACGCCGTAGCGTAGCATTGCCAAACGCTCAGCCCCCATTCCGAAGGCAAAACCGGTATAGCGTTCGGCATCAATGCCCGAGTGGCGGAACACCTCGGGATGCACCATCCCACACCCCATCACTTCCAACCACCCACTATGAGAACAGACGCGACAGCCTGCCCCACTACACATCACGCACTGAATATCCACTTCGGCGGAGGGTTCAGTGAATGGGAAGTAAGAGGGGCGGAAACGCACCGAAAGATCGTCGCGCTCAAAAAACGCCTGCAGAAAGTCTTCGATGGTACCTTTAAGGTCAGCAAAGCTAACCCCCTCATCGACCAACAGCCCTTCAACCTGATGGAACATCGGCGTGTGAGTCAGATCAGAGTCACTGCGATAGACACGCCCTGGGCAGACGATACGGATGGGCGGCTCGCTGCTTTTCATGGTGCGCACTTGCACTGGCGAAGTGTGAGTACGCAGCAAGCGTGTGGCATCAAAATAGAAAGTATCCGCCATGCCACGCGCGGGATGGTGCGCGGGAATATTGAGGGCTTCAAAATTGTGATAATCGTCTTCAATTTCAGGCCCTACTGCCACATCATAACCAATACGTGTAAACAGCCCCTCTATACGCTCGAGGGTACGCGTTACGGGATGCAATCCACCACTGGCCTGGCCACGCCCTGGCAAAGTAACATCGATACTTTCAGCGGCCAAACGGGCATTCAGCGCGGCACTCTCAAGTTGCTCGCGCTTAGCATCAATTTCGTCGGCCAGCGTTTGCTTGGCCTGGTTAATACGCTCGCCCGCCGCCGGGCGCTCTTCGGCTGAGAGTTTCCCCAGGCCCTTCAGCAAGGCGGTGACCTCACCTTTCTTACCTAAGTAGCGTACTCGTAACTCGTCTAGTGCGGCGACACTCTGCGCAGCCTGAATGGCGTCGCGCGCCTCAGATACCAGAGTAGGAAGGTGATCCATCCGTTTCACTCCGAATTAAGCGGTGTCCATCGGTAAAGATGGCGTGGCAAGTTGAAGGTGACAAAAAAACAGGGGAAGAGCGGCTGCTCTTCCCCTGGATGGGTCACTCTGAAATGACCTCAGGCACGTAACACGGGCAAAAGCCCCGTGCATACTACCTTATTGGGCAGCCTTGGCTTTTTCCACGATGGCGGCAAATGCAGCCTTCTCGTGTACTGCCAAATCGGCCAATACTTTACGGTCGATTTCGATACCGGCTTTCTTAAGGCCACCTACGAAGCGGCTGTAAGACATACCGTTGACGCGTGCACCGGCGTTAATACGCTGGATCCAAAGCGCGCGGAACTGGCGCTTACGGTTGCGACGGTCACGGTAAGCGTACTGACCGGCTTTAATAACGGCTTGCTTGGCAACGCGGAAAACGCGTGAACGGGCACCGTAGTAACCTTTGGCAAGCTTCAATACTTTTTTATGGCGACGACGCGCTACTACGCCACGTTTAACTCGAGTCATAACACACTCCTGACTTTAAGGCTGAGGCAAAAAATTTGTGCACTCAGAAAAACGAAATCCCGACTTACAGATTCGGCAGCATACGCTGGATAAGCGCTTTGTCAGACGCGTGGATCTGCTTCATTCCACGCAGTTGACGCTTACGCTTGGTCGACTTCTTGGTCAAGATGTGGCTACGGAAAGACTGCTTGTGCTTAAAGCCATTAGCCGTCTTCTTGAAGCGCTTGGCAGCGCCGCTGTTGCTTTTGATTTTCGGCATGAGGAAAACTCCGCTCGATATTTTTTAGAAAACCCAGGGCCGACCACCGGTTTAACGGTAGCCCGTTGACATCGCCGTTGGATCACTTCTTCTTCGGGGCAATAATCATGATCATTTGGCGGCCTTCCATTTTCGGAAAAGCCTCTACCACTCCGATCTCTTCCAGGTCTGCCGCGATCCTTTCCATCAGCTTGCGGCCGATATCCTGGTGCGCCATTTCACGACCACGGAAGCGCAGTGTGACTTTGCCCTTGTCACCACCTTCCAGAAAGCGCGTCAGGTTTTTAAGCTTAACCTGATAATCGCCTTCATCGGTGCCAGGACGGAATTTAACTTCCTTAACCTGGATTTGCTTCTGCTTCTTCTTTTGAGCCGCTTTCTGCTTCTTGGTCTCAAAAACGAACTTGCCGTAATCCATAATCTTACAGACGATGGGGTCGGCATTCGAAATTTGTACGAGATCTAAGCTTTCAGATTCAGCACGCTCTAGGGCTTCGGTGGTGGGCACAACACCCAACTGCTCACCGTCGCTACCAATTAGACGCACTTCTTCTTCGACAATTCGCTCGTTCATTGGTGGGCGTTTGTCTGCTGGACGCCCGCGCTGGTTGCTTCTCTTGATCGTTCCGTCTCCTTAGGCAATTGACGATGTCGCCAGGGCTGCTCGCTCGGCAGTATGGCGTTCAATAAATTCATCGACCGTCATTGTACCGAGGTTTTCGCCGCTGCGTGTTCGCACGGCCACTGAGTCAGCTTCGACTTCCTTATCTCCCACCACAAGGAGATAGGGAACTTTCTGTAACGTATGCTCACGGATTTTAAAGCCGATCTTCTCGTTCCTCAAGTCCGCTTTAACACGCAAGCCACTTTTTTGCAGACGTTTCTCTAATTCGAGCGCATATTCACGCTGTGAATCGGTGATCGTCATGACAACCGCCTGCTGAGGTGCCAGCCATAATGGCATAGCGCCAGCATAATGTTCAATCAAGATGCCAATGAAGCGCTCCATGGAGCCAACAATAGCACGATGCAGCATCACCGGCGACTTGCGCTGCCCCTCTTCGGTGACATATTGGGCTCCAAGTCGCTCTGGCATCATAAAATCGACCTGCATAGTGCCAACCTGCCATTCGCGCCCCAGGCAATCTTTCATGTGGTACTCAATCTTGGGGCCATAGAACGCACCTTCGCCAGGAAGTTCCTGCCACTCTACGCCACAGCTTTTTAATGCGCTGCGCAGCGCATCTTCTGCACGATCCCAAACCTCATCACTGCCAATGCGTTTTTCTGGGCGAAGAGCAATTTTAATAGCAATATCATCAAAGCCGAAATCGCCATAAACCTTCAACGCTTGGCGATGAAAAGCAGTTACTTCAGGCTCAACCTGAGCTTCTGTACAAAACACATGGCCATCATCCTGGGTAAATGCCCGCACACGCATGATACCGTGCAAAGCACCCGACGGCTCATTACGGTGGCAGCCACCAAACTCACCAAAACGAACGGGCAATTCACGATAGCTGCGCAAGCCAGAATTAAACACCTGAACGTGCCCAGGGCAGTTCATGGGTTTAAGGGCATACTCACGCTTTTCAGACTCAGTAAAGAACATGCCGTCCGCGTAGTTATCCCAGTGCCCTGATTTCTTCCAAAGCGATACGTCCATAATCTGGGGGCAGCGTATTTCCTGATACCCCCCCTCTTTGTAGACGCCTCGCATATATTGTTCGATCTGCTGCCATAGCGCCCAGCCATTTGGGTGCCAGAATATCATTCCCGGCGCCTCTTCCTGCATGTGAAAGAGATCCAAGCGACGTGCCAGCTTACGATGATCGCGTTTCTCTGCCTCTTCAAGACGCTTAACGTAAGCTTTAAGCTGTTTCTTATCGCCCCATGCAGTGCCATAGATACGCGTTAGCATGGTATTCGCTGCATCACCACGCCAGTAGGCGCCTGCCAATTTGGTAAGTTTGAAGGCTTTTAAGTGGCGAGTATTGGGCACGTGCGGCCCGCGGCACATGTCGACATACTCTTCATGATGATAAAGCCGGATTGTCGCATCATCGGGAATATCGCGCACAATCTCCTGCTTATAAGGTTCATCACGGTGCAGAAAGGTTAGCATGGCCTTGTCGCGATCAACATATTCGCGTACCACATCGTACTCGCGCTCTATCAGTGACTGCATACGCGCTTCGATGGCTTCCAGATCTTCTGGTGTGATCGACTGACCAAACTCAATATCGTAGTAGAAACCATCTTCGATAACCGGACCGATGGCCATTTTGGCCTCGGGGTACATCTGCTTAACCGCATGACCAATGAGGTGAGCGCAGGAGTGGCGAATAATTTCCAGCCCTTCAGCGTCACGGGCGGTAACGATAGCCACTTCCGCATCTTGCTCAATCAGGTCAGCGGCATCCACCAACACACCATCAATTTTCCCAGCAACACAGGCCTTAGCCAAACCAGGGCCAATGGATTCTGCAAGCTGCATAATGGTTAGCGGTGCTTCAAACGTTCTTTGGCTGCCGTCGGGCAGAGTAACAATAGGCATTCAGATTCCTTGAGCGCAGTGGTGATCCATACCAAGGATCACATATCGCTATCAATGGTCTTGGGAGAGGTGTAAACATACCAAAATAAAACAGCAGCAAGATTAGCAGACTTGCAGACTGCTTAAAATAAAAACGGGAGGCTTAAGTAAGCCTCCCGTTTCTTTATCCGCGCATTGCCACTAGCCTTTTATAAACCAATCAGCAAAACCCGGAAGATAAGTGAACTTAGTTCCACTCATCCAGTTCAACGCGACGGTTCTGGAAACGACCTTCTTCCGTCTCGTTAGAGGCGATCGGACGCTCTTCACCGTAGCCTACTGCACGCATGCGGTTGGCCTCTACACCACGACTAGCGAGGTAAGTCGCAACAGACTGGGCACGCTCTTGTGACAAGTTTTTGTTGTACTCGTCAGAACCGCGTGAATCAGTGTGGCCTTCAATGCTTACGCGAACATCAGGGTTGCTCACCAAACGCTCTGCAACGCCGTTTAGCACACTCTGAGCGTTGGGAGTTAACTGAGCAGAGTCAAACTCAAAGTTAACATCCTGCAGAACAACGCTATCTGGGCAACCCAAAGCGTTAACTTCTACGCCAGCAGGTGTGTTCGGACACTGATCACGGTAGTCCGGCACGCCGTCGTTATCGGAGTCAAGCGGGCAACCATTGGCATTAACTTCAACGCCAGCAGGTGTGCCTGGGCACTGATCACGGTAGTCCGGCACGCCGTCACCGTCAGAATCTAGTGGGCAGCCTTCGGCATCAACAGCAACACCAGCAGGCACTTCGCCGTAGCTCGGGCACTGAGGTGCAACCGGCTCAGGCGTGCGATCAGCGCATAGCAGTCCGCCGATAGCAGCGCCAGCTGCGGCACCAGTAGCAGCACCGCTCTCTTCATCAGAACTACTGCTGGTGGCGTAGCCAATGCTGCCACCGATCAAACCGCCTGCCAGACCACATACCGCAGGATGCTGGTACCAGCTACGGTCACTACTGCTAGCGCTTGCTTGGCCGGAAGACTGTGAGGCCGAGCTGGCACAGCCAGAAAGGCCAACTACCAGTGCGGAACCGATTAGCAAGCCAGTCGTTGATTTTTTCATGCAAGACTCCTTCTTGATCCAATGCTGAAATGGCCTTAAGTGACCAAATCTATCCAATGCTTCTTATTTGCGAGAGCATCCATTTTTCGCCTGTCTTGTATCACCAGTTTTTGCACCAAGCTATCAGCACTATTACCTGCGTACTAAATGCTCAGCACCCAGTTAATACAAAACGGTGTGCCTATCATTAACGCCTAAGCGCTGAAAGGCAACAATGCCAAGATATCAACTTCTTGCCAATACCGACATCCTTCAGCATAGCAAAATTGCCGCAATGGGCACTAAAAATTAGTTTGCTATGCTTTTGCGCGGCCGAAACCGCTCAAAATCATCATCAGTGCAGCGCGCTTTTACCCTGGGCACGCCATTTCAGTACAGCCCTAGCGGCTTCCAATACGGGTTCACGCATATCATTTTCCGCCATCAAACGCTCTTTGTCTTCTTGCATACGTTCTCGAGCAGTCAATTGCTGACGCGCGGAGTGGGTCTTCAGGTGCTGAGTACGGCTGTAATGCTCGGCAAACGCTTGAAATTCAGTGCGTTCCGTTAAACTAGGGTCAATGATCTCTAGCAGCACCTTGCAACGCCAGGCGCCCTCGGTAATCTCAACCTGCTCCTGAACCAGCGCGCTCGCCACATAATCGAGGTTTTCTAAGCTATTTTGTTGAGCACGAGCGTCTTCATCGCGACGATAAGCTTCTCTGCGACTGACCTCTTTACGTAACGACCAGGCGTAGAGACATAGCCCAAAAACCACTGCAATCGCCACGACCAGTAGTACCAGCGCTACCGTTGAGTTCATGCAACTCCTCATTAAGCGGATAAATTACTTGACGGAAATTGTACACCCTTATACCACTATTAGGCCACTGGCATCCAGACTTCTCTTTCCCCCTGGCTGAAAGACGGCCGCTCGAACCATTTGTGCGCTGGATTACCAGACCAGCACCGCAGCGTAGTGGTCGAGTAATAGCGCACCGAAAACACCCAACAGGTAGCGAATCGAGAACCAAAATGCGCCAATAGGAGCAGCGGAATCCTGCCCACGCCAAACTCGCCAATTCCAGACCATAAAGCGTGCATTCAGACACACCACGATAAACAGGTAGAGTGCCCCGCTCATACCTATCATCACCGGCAATAAGGTGGTTAACACGGTTAACCACCCATACAACCAAATTTGCAGCCGCGTAAAAGGGATACCATGAGTAACAGGCAGCATGGGAATGCCTGCCCGAGCATAATCATCGCGCTTATGAATGGCCAGCGCCCAGAAGTGTGGCGGCGTCCAAGCAAAAATAATCAGCATCAGCAGTAGCGGCTCAGGAGTGATTTGACCCGTGATCGCAACCCATCCCAAAAGTGGTGGTGCCGCGCCAGCCACTCCACCTATCACGATATTTTGTGGTGTAGCCCGCTTTAAAAAAGCGGTATAAATCAAGGCATAACCAATCAGGGAGGCAAAGGTTAGCGCAGCCGTTAAGTGGTTAACCTGCCATGCCAGTAGCGCAACACCCGCTACAGAGAGCAAACATGCCCAAACTATGGCGATCGCCACAGGTAGTCGTTTGCTTGCCACTGGACGGCGAGACGTTCGGGTCATTACCGCATCCAAGTGGCGGTCGATGACATGATTAAAAGCAGCTGCACCGCAAGAGGCCAAACCTATGCCGGCAAGCCCAAAGGTGACACTCGTCAACGCTGGTAGGCCTGGGGTTGCTAACGCCATCCCTACGGCGGTACACACCAACATAACGGCCACCACTTTAAGCTTGCACAGGCCAAGCAGTTCTTTCCAGCCCCACACCATAGAAGGCAGTGCCGTGGGTAGCGTCATTGTTATATTTCGCATGGCATGCTTCCCTTTTAATGAGCGATAACGTTGTTATAGGGTGAATGAGTGGTCGTTGCGTAGACGTCTGCCTCTTGATAGCGCCAACGCCACCAGGCCCAAACGAGTCCGACAGCCAACGCAACGGCGCCCGCGGTATGCAGCAGCGCCAGCCATAACGGCAGCCAAAGAAGCACATTGGCAGCCCCTAACGCAGCCTGCAGTGCATACAAACCGATGACGATCGCCAGCGGCCTTGCCGTACTCTGCCAATGCCGGTAACGCCACCAGAGCGCTATTAGCCCAGCACCAAGCAGCAATGCCCCCAGGCGATGAACCACTTGAATCGCGGTACGGGCATCGGCATGTAACTGCCCATGTAAGTAATTGGGCCCTACGGTCTGGGTGAGATGAAAGCCCTCGCTAATATCCATCGAGGGCATCCATTGGCCATTGCAAGTGGGAAATCCTTGGCAAGCGATACCGGCATAATTGCTGGACACCCAGCCGCCTAGCGCCAATTGTACAACCAGCAAACATGCCGCAATCCCCCACCATGCATTAGCCCGCCGAGGCTCACTTGTTGACTTTGGCGTTGCGGCGACGCGTAAGCGAAGATGCAGCCAAAAAAACAGCAGCAATACGCTCAACCCGCCCATTAGGTGCAGGGTAACAACTTGAGGCCATAACTTGAGCGTAACGGTGAAGGCACCAAAGGCACCCTGGAACAAAATAACCACTAGCAGCAACAGGCTCATTCGCCACGGATAATCGCGACGATGACGCAACGACCAACCTAAGGCGACGACGCTGAGAACCACCAGCCCTAGCAGAGTCGCGATATAGCGATGAACCATTTCCACCCACGCTTTAAAGGGCTCCAACGGCACATCTGGGTGGCGCAGCGTGGCAACGTCACCATCAGGAACTAGTAGCTTACCGTAGCAACCTGGCCAGTCAGGGCAGCCCAAACCAGCATCGACTAAACGCGTCCAGGCGCCTACTAACATAACCACTGCAGTAAACAGAGTACCTACCAGCGTTAATCGCACTAACCAACGTAAGCGGCGTTCACATGAATCGTGCATGGCGTTTCCTTAACAACAGGGAGTTAGCCCGTTTTATTGAGGATTCACTTTAAGTAAATGCTGGATATCGTCGAGCACGTACTTAGTGGCTACATTGGCATCAAATGCCAATGCCGGGCGCCCCATAGGATCAAGCAGCCACACTGAGTTATCTTCGCGCCATGGGGGCAGTTGCTGCCATTCGCTGGTCGTCTCTCCCGGAAGCGGTTCGGGGTTCCCTCCAATTCTAAGGCGGGTTAACCGCGGCGCTTCGCGGCCTAAGGCGCGATGTAAACGCCAAAGCTCATCCTTACGCTGTTCACACTGCTGAGCACAGTCAAAGGCCAGTATCCACGCCTCTGCATCATTGACAGCGACGGTTGTTAAAGGCCACTCATCAAGAACCGGTAATTCCACATCCACCTTTCCGTGAGCTGTATGCTGGTCAGGGATACCAATGCGGAACTCGACCATCCCCCAAGCAGCTACCATGGGCGCCGCAAATATTGCAAAAATAAGGATTAATTTTAGCCGCTGGCGGCGAATGTACTTGGCATCCTGCATAGGTCTTCACCCCTGTTTATTTTTATTACCAAACGCTTTGTTGTGCCTTATCGCGACGCAATTTCCGGCCGCCGATGAACATGACCATCAAGGCCGCCAGTGCTAACCCCCACCACTGAAAGGCGTAGCCCATATGCCGACTAGGCGGCATTACATTGGCCTCCCACCAAGGAATCAAAACCCCGTCACCCTCACTGGCGTGCAACCAGCCGGAGTAGCTAAATGAACCTAATGAAGCGCGCCAGGGGTCATGACTCAGCTGTTGCAGCCTCACACCTTCTCTATTCTCTCCATATAACGGCCCGCCCGCCTGCACCTCTTGCCATTCACCAGTCAACTCAACCACGCCACTGGGTGTGGCTACATGAGGTGCTTCGCGACGCGGCCCGGTGGCTAAAAAACCTCGCTGTACAAGCCAAAGCTGCCCGTGGGTATCACGTAGCGGCGTTAGTACCGCGACACCGACCTTCCCGTCTACCACACGGTTGTCCAAATAGAGCGTTTGCTCGGCTAAATACTGCCCCCGCAACGTCACCTGGGCACCTTGAGCTGGCGACTCGGTGGGTTGTACCAAGGCAGGGGCTGCATCACGAAGAGCGATAGCTAACCGCTTGTCATCTGCCCTCTCCCACTGCCATAGTCCTAGATAGGCGCCTAACGCCACCAGCAAACTCCAGAACAGACACCAACTATAAAAACGCCATTGCCGAGAGGGTTTCATCATGTGGTTACAACTACTCATTGCCGCCGTATTCATTGCGATGGTTATCAGCTTGGCCATGGGAGCAGGCTTCCTACTGCGTGATCATGCCTCTTCACGCCGCCTATTACGCTCTCTCAAATGGAGAATTGGCTTAGCCTGCCTGCTCATGGCGCTTATTATTTATGGCTACTGGTCGGGTCAGTTAGGTTGATCCGACTACAAGACATAAACAAAGATAAACAGCCCCACCCAGACCACATCAACAAAGTGCCAATACCAGCAAGAGGCTTCAAAACCAAAATGGTTTTCATCAGCGAAGTGCCCTTTAATAATACGCACCAGCATGGTGGCCAGAATCAGCGTGCCGATAATGACATGAACCCCGTGAAACCCCGTCAAGATAAAGAACGTCGCACCAAAGATCCCGGCTTCTAGAGTAATTCCGTAATGCGCGTAGGCCTCGTAGTACTCGACACCCTGAATCAATATGAAACAGACCCCCAGAAGCACCGTACCCGCTAGCCAATTGCGACATGTCTTGCGATAGCCCTCCTTTAACGCCTCATGGGCAATCGTTAATGTAATACTGGAAGTTATCAAAATCAGCGTGTTAACAAGCGGTAACTGCCACGGGCTAAACACTTGCCGGGCCCCAACGATAGACGAGTCAGGCGGATTCAGCAGCGGCCATGTGGCTACAAAATCAGGCCATAGCAATGCAGAAACGCCTTTTGCCCCTTCCCCTCCTAGCCAGGGGATAGCAAACATACGTACGTAAAACAGCGCGCCAAAAAAGGCGGCGAAAAACATCACTTCCGAAAAAATAAACCAGCCCATGCCCCAGCGAAATGAGCGATCCATTTGCGCATCATAAAGCCCTCCCCGGGACTCGCTAATAACGTCGCGGAACCAGAGTGCCATCACCGCAATAACGCCCACTACGCCAATTAACACCAGCGGCAAGCCGGTGTCATAGACAAGCTTAATACCGGTACCGACCATCATGGCGCCCAGGGCTACCGAGCCAAGAACAGGCCATCGACTGCTCGCCGGAACGTAATAGCTACCACTGCTCATATCGCTTCTCCCGCCGCTTTATTGTTTTTAGGCGTGTTACTGAGATTGCCTTTAGGATCGTTTACAAGCTCGCTGTTAGCGCTGCTCTTAAGCGTATTATCCAATGCAGCATTTTGAACCACATGCTCTATCGGGTAGAGGGTATACACCAGCGTAATGGTATTAATATCGTCGGGCAGATCACGCGCCAGCTGGAATACCAACGGTATGGTTAGCCGCTCATTGCCCTGCAACTGCTGCTCCTGAAAGCAGAAACAGCTGATTTTACGTAGATGCGTCGTGGCAGTAGAGGGAGACACACTGGGCACTGCTCTCCCCCAGCTTTCGCTACTGCTATTATTGGTAAAGGTAAAATCGACTTCCGCCATTTGCCCGGGGTGCACACTCATCTGGCGCATTTCAACGCTCATCTGCCACGGCAAGCCGGGGCTGCCGCGGGTGATAAATTGCACGTTGATATAACGCGACTCATCCACCTCTTCATGCACGATGCTTTGCGCTGTGGCATCCACTTTGCCGTTAAGACCGGTGACCTGGCAAAAAACGTCATAGAGCGGCACCAGTGCAAAGGCAAACCCAAACATGCCGACCAGCACGGCGACTGTCCTGATGACCGTACGGCGCACCCCCACTTTTGCCTGTTCTTGATCGTCCATAACACCTCTTGGGCCAGCGACCCATGTGCTCTATTTCGTCATTAGTGGGACGTACGATGAAACACAGGTGGCGTTTCAAACGTATGCAGCGGTGCAGGGCTAGGCACAGTCCACTCTAAATCCTCTGCGCCCTCCCAAGCTTTTGCTGGCGCTTTTTTGCCTCCGCGCACACACAGTATGACGCCCAATACGAATAGCAGCTGAGAGGCACCGAAGAAGAAGGCACCGATACTTGAGAGCAAATTAAAGTCGGCAAACTGAAGGGCATAGTCAGGGATTCGTCGCGGCATACCCGCTAAGCCCGCAAAGTGCATAGGAAAGAAGGTTAAATTGACACCAATAATCGAGAACCAGAAGTGCCACTGGGCGAGCTTTTCGTTGGGGTAATGCCCGGTCCACTTAGGCAGCCAGTAATAGACCCCGGCCATAATGGCAAAGATCGCTCCAGGTACCAGCACATAGTGGAAGTGAGCCACCACAAAGTAGGTATCGTGATACTGAAAATCTGCCGGGGCAATCGCCAGCATCAGCCCTGAAAAACCACCAATGGTAAACAGCACCACAAAGGCCAGGGCAAATAGCATCGGCGATTCAAAGCTAATCGAGCCGCGGAACAGGGTTGTCACCCAGTTAAACACCTTAACCCCGGTAGGCACGGCGATCAGCATGGTGGAGTACATAAAGAACAACTCTGCCACCAGAGGCAGCCCCACTATAAACATATGGTGAGCCCAGACTAAAAATGATAGCAGTGCAATGGCAGCCGTGGCGTACACCATGGAAGCGTAACCAAACAAAGGCTTACGCGCGAAGGTGGGAATGATCGCTGAGACAATCCCGAAGGCGGGCAGAATCATGATGTATACTTCGGGATGCCCAAAGAACCAGAACAGGTGCTGAAACAGCACCGGATCCCCACCGCCTGCCGCGTCAAAGAAGCTGGTGCCAAAGTTAATATCCATCAGCATCATGGTGATCACCCCTGCCAAAACAGGCATCACGGCAATCAGCAGAAAAGCGGTAATCAGCCAAGTCCAAACAAACAGCGGCATATCCATTAAACGCATGCCCGGTGCACGCATATTCAAAATGGTCGCGATAATGTTGATGGCGCCGAGAATAGAACTAATACCGGCAATGTGCAGGGCGAGAATAAAGAAAGTTGTCGAGGGAGGAGCAAAATTCGTCGACAGCGGCGCATAGAATGTCCAGCCGAAGTTTGGCCCTCCACCGGGCATAAGCAGCGTTGAAAGCAATAGTGTGAATGAAACCGGAAGCAGCCAAAAACTGAAGTTATTTAACCGGGGTAACGCCATATCCGGCGCACCAATCTGCAACGGTATCATCCAGTTGGCTAAGCCGGTGAACGCGGGCATTACCGCGGCAAACACCATGATCAAACCGTGCATGGTGGTCATTTGATTGAAAAACTCCGGTTCAACCAACTGCAGGCCGGGTTGAAAAAGCTCGGCCCTCACCACTAGAGCAAAGATTCCGCCAATGAAAAACATCGTCAGCGAAAAAATCAGATACAGAGAGCCGATCTCCTTGTGATTAGTGGTCAATAGCCAGCGTAAAATACCTTTGGGTGGCGCAGCATGACCATGACTCTGGCCATCGGCGACGGCCGTAGTGCTATGTTGCAGCGAGGGCTGTGGAGGTAGTTTGGGCGCCATGTGACTCTCCGAAATATTGTTGTTGTCTGATGGGTTGGCATACCGAAATCATTGGGCAATTATTTCAGCCACTTCGGAAGGCTGCACCACATCTCCCGTATCATTACCCCAAGCATTACGTGTATAGGTAACCACAGCCGCTATCTCTACCGGATTTAGGGTGCTACGAAAAGCGGGCATGGCAGCGCCTGATACGCCGTTGATAACCTTATCAAGGTGCCAATCCACATCGCTGATGAGCTGCTCGTTATTCGCTAGTGCCGGGAATGCCGGCGGAGAGCCCTGGCCTTCTGCTTGGTGACAAGAGGAGCAAATCGATTGATAAACGGATTCACCGCGCTCTACTAGTTCTGCCATTTCCCACTCACGATCAACGCCCATCGCTTCTTGCTCAGCGGACTCTTTGCGCTCGGCAAGCCAACTCTCAAACTCCTCTTCTTCTACGGCATGCACCACCACAGGCATAAAACCGTGATCGATACCGCATAGCTCTGCGCACTGTCCGCGGTAAATACCCGGTTCGTTGATCTTCACCCAGTTCTCATTGATAAAGCCGGGAATCGTATCCTGCTTGACCGCTAGATCCGGCACCCACCACGAGTGAATAACGTCGTCGGAGGTCATTAGAAAGCGAACTTTACGGTTAATCGGCAACACTAGCGGTTCATCAACCTCTAATAAGTAGTGCTCCCCGCGAGCCTCTTCGCCACTGATTTGTGTTCTTGGCGTACTCATATTTGAGGTAAAGGCGACATCTTCACCAAGATACTCGTAGCGCCAACGCCACTGCTGGCCGGTGATCATGACATCCAAATCGGCTTCTGATGAGTCGTACATATTTTTTAAAGTGGCGGTGGCGGGCACTGCCATGCCGACCAGGATCAGAACGGGGATGGCTGTCCATAACACTTCCACGCTGGTGTGTTCGTGAAAGTGGGCAGCTTTCGCGCCTTTTGAGTGGCGGTACCGAAACAGGGAGTAGAACATTGCCCCAAAAACCACCACGCCAATCACTACACATATCCAAAAAATGGTCATGTGCAGGCCATAAATATCGCTGCTTACATCTGTAACGCCGACGGGCATGTTCCAGCCGTTCGACTGAGCTTGCGACTCGCTTGCAGCAAGGGATATGGCCATTAGCCACCACCACCGTGAACGCATAGAGACCTCCAAGTTATTGTTGTTATTTCTTATCGTTAGATTAGGACAGGATTAAATGAGATATTAGCAGTATAGAAAATATGTGCCATTCGTCACGCTTTGCTTATTTAACGCTATCAACGCTTTTCAGCGGGCCGCAAACATGGCCAAAAAAACAAGCAGCAAAACAAACAGCAACGTAATCACCACCCCCGTGATGAGGTAAGCTGCCGGCCTGCCACTGCTAAAGTCTTCTTCCCGCTTTTGATTACTTTGAACGCCTAGCAAGGCCGCCAACACTGACTTGACCACTGACCACATACCACCTCCGAAACTTTATTGTTGTCACATTTATTCTAGGGTGACGTGTTAAGCACTATTATCATAGACATACATAAGCATTTACAGCCACGTAAATGACCACCTATAGTTTCTCAATGTGAGATACTCAGCCAATTCTCAGGATCTGCGCCACCCAATGGAGTGCCTTATGCTCAAGCGCCACCTCGCCTCACCCATCACACTGTTTTTGATTCTTCCACTGCTGCTGGCAGGCTGTACGACTTACAGTTGGCCGGATGGGTCTCAAGAAACCGTCTTTGGTGTGGTACCTGAAGAAGAGAATCAACGCTATGAGGAAGAGCGCGTGGATGGCGTGCGCTATCGCATTCCAGATGAAATCCCTGAAAAGCGCAGCGAGTAATTACCGGAGTCGCGGCAGCTAAACCGGTCACCCCTTTCGCTTGGTATGCGCGGTGGCGGGTGCTGTCAATGGGTCTTCAGGCCAGGGATGCTTTGGATAGCGACCGCGCATCTCTTTACGTACTTCAGGATAACCCTGCTGCCAAAAGCTAACCAAGTCCTGGGTGACTTGCAACGGTCGGCGCGCGGGCGAGAGCAGATGAATCATTACGGCAACTGCACCATCAGCAACGGTGGGCGTTACCTGCCAGCCAAAGGCCTCTTGCAGTTTCAACGCTAGAACAGGTGGGCGTTGGGAAAGACACGGCAGGTAGTCCAAGCCAACCTGCTTGCCGCTAGGCACTTCAAGCGTTAAGGGCGTTAACTGCTCGAATTCACTCTGCGCCTCCCAGGCCAGTGAATTGAGCAGATAGCGCTCTAGCGGCAATTTCTCGACCTGACTCAGCCGATTGATGTCAATCAGGTAAGGAGCCAACCAGCTCTCTAGTGTGGCTAAGAGCGCCTTCTCCGACCAGTCGGGCCACGCCTCTCCCTGATATTCACGCAGCAGCGCCATTCGCCCGCGTAACTGCTGTAGCTTATCGCCAAATAGCTTTTCAGGCTGCTGACGTAAGGCGTTCGATAGCGCCTTTTTTATCGTCTCTTCCGGCAGATGCGCTAAAGGTCGTTTGGCAATAACGAGGCGGCCATGTGCCTGCACCTCTTCCCCGACTAAACGCCCCCCTTCCTGCGACCACGTTGCCCGCGGCTGCCATTGCTGAATACTGGGGTAGAGCGAAAGCAGCGATTCAAGTGACAACGGCTCACCTGCGGTAATACGCGCCTCACCACCTGTCTGACTACTTAACGCCACGGCCACTAAATAGGATTGATGCGCCAACGCATCGTTTAACGGCAGCGTAGCCGTTTTGCCATTGGCAAGCCGAAATTTACCCGGCTCTATTAGCTGACCAACGCGTTCCGGGTAGGCCAGTGCTAAGAGTGGCCCGAGCGGAACTAGTTTGGCGTCACTCAGTGCCACTCCTGCTCGCTTGGACAGCCTAAGCGCCTCACGCTGCCAAATGGGGAAACGTTGGGGCTGACGCAAACGCAGCGCTAAAGCATCATGCAGCGAGCGCTCGGCGCTGTCGCGCTCTTCCAGCAGTGCGGCAACTCCACAGGCCAGAGGCACTGCATTGAAGTCTGCAGCCCGCTCCAGCATAACGGCAATTCTCGGTTCGACTGGCCAGCGGGCGCAGCGGCTACCCAAAGGCGTCAGCTTGCAATGCTTGTCCAATACACCCAGCTGTGTCAGCAGCGCTTGGCCACTTAGCCAGGCGCCCTCTGGCGGGGGCGTCACCCAGCTTAATGTTTGGGGCGATGCAACGCCCCAGCACGCCAATTCGAGCACTAGCGATGAGAGATCCGCCTGCTGAATTTCCGGCTCACCGTAAGGCACCAATGTCTGCTCCTGCGCCCAAAGCCGAAAGCAGCGTCCCTCCCGCTGCCGCCCTGCGCGCCCCCGGCGCTGATCAGCGCTGGCGTGATTGATACGTCGGGTGGTCAAACGGGTTAACCCGGTGCGCGGATGAAAAAGCGGCACTCGCTCCAGGCCACCGTCAATCACCACATTCACCCTCTCCACGGTAATGCTCGACTCGGTGATCGCGGTGGAGACAATAATTCGCTGCTTGGATGTGTTCGCCGCCAGGGCTGACTGCTGTTCAGCAATACTCATTCTGCCGTGCAGTGGTCGAATCGCCAGATCAGGAAATGTCTTTTCCAGTACTTGCACTAAGCGATTAATCTCAGCGACACCGGGCAAGATGACCAGTATGTCCTGGGCATCGGGCAGTGACAGCGCCTCTTCAACCACCCGAAGCGCGTGGCGGGCACTCTCTTCACCGCTTATTGAAGGTCGATAAGCTGTTGTCACCGGATACTGGCGCCCATGGCACTCAATAACAGGCACCTGCTCGCCCAACACCCGCTTGAGCGCTTCGACATCCAGGGTTGCCGACATCACCAGCAGGCGCAAATCATCGCGAATACTGGTTTGCACATCCAGCGTTAGCGCCAAGCCCAAATCGGCGTCTAAACTGCGCTCGTGAAACTCATCAAAAATAATTCCAGCAACGCCTTCTAGCAGCGGGTCATCTTGCAGCATGCGGGTGAGCACGCCCTGGGTCACTACTTCCAAGCGGGTTTGCGCGCTCACACAGCTGTCACCGCGCATGCGATATCCCACCGTTTGACCAACGTCTTCACCCAATTGCTGTGCCATAAAGCTGGCCGCCAATCGCGCAGCTACACGCCGTGGCTCCAGTAACAGTAGCTTGTGCCCTTTGACCCACTCTTCTTCAAGTAAGCAGAGCGGCACGCGGGTGGTTTTACCCGCTCCCGGCTGGGCAATCAGCATCAGCCGATTATGGCTAGCCAAGACGTCTTTAAGCTGATCAAGATACTGCTCAATAGGCAAAGCGCTCATGTGAGGTCAATTCCCCGCACTGTGGGCGTCTGCACTGTTGTTAGGCGCAGAGTTGGACGCGGAGCCAGTGATGCCGCAGCCTTTTAGAATAACGTGCTCAAGAAAGGTGGAGATGGATTCAAGATCCTCCTCTGTTAACGCATCACGGCCTAGAATACCGCCGACCTGGGCACTATATTCAGTGTAGTGCTGGGTAGCAGACCAAATTAGGAAAATCAGCCAGCGCGGGTCGACAGCATCCATTTTTCCCTGGGCAGACCATTGTCGAATGATCGCGGCACGAGAGGACACCCAATCGCGTAGCTCTCCCGCCAAATAATCACTTAAGAAGGGAGCACCGGCTAAAATTTCCGCCGCAAAAAGTTTTGAGCCTTTGGGGTAGCGCTGCCCCAGCACCATTTTAGTGCGAATAAAATCACTGAGTACCGTCGCGGGATCACTATCCGGAGTAATATCCTCAAGCACTTCGTTCCAACGATGCATCATGCGGTTAAGCAGCCGCACATAAAGCGCTTGCTTACTGCCCATGTAGTACAAAATATTGGCTTTGGGGAGACCGGCTCGATCAGCGATCATTTGCAAGCTCGCCCCGCGGTAGCCGTGCTGAGAGAACACCTCCTCAGCGGCCAACAGAATACTTGCTTCTATTCTTTCCCGGCTAGGGCTTTCATGAGTGGCAGAGACGGCAGTCATTAACAGTATTTCCCAATAGCATGAGTGATTGTTAGCTTGAATGTTTCGTTACACATGAATGTTTGGCTGGATGAGTGAATAGACTGGGCTGCCCCAAAAGTTAGCATTTCTCACCAGCTTGCCCCACTCCTGCGCAGTGAGCAAATACTTGCAAGGTACGGCGTTTTGTCCCAAGCTCAACCCATATTGACCGATCGGTCAGCATAATCACGGTCTATACAATTACAGTGGAGTTCGGCATGGCAACGATTGCGTTCCTGCTCAATGGTACCCCCCAGCGGTGTAACGTTTCACCCGACACCAGCATTTTAACGCTACTGCGCGAGCATTTGGCCCAAACGGGTACCAAAGAGGGCTGCGCATCGGGCGATTGCGGCGCTTGCACCGTGGCGATAGGTGAGCCAACGGCTGGCACGCAAAGCTTTACCAGCGCAAACGCCTGCATTACGCCTGCTCATCAGCTACAAGGCAGGCACTTGGTCACCGTTGAAGGGTTGTCGGAAAAAGGACGCCTACACCCAGCTCAGGAAGCGATGATCGAATGCCATGGCAGTCAGTGCGGTTTTTGCACGCCGGGTATCGTTATGTCGCTGTTCACTCTGCATAGCGATCTGACTCAACGTCCTGCTCCACTATTACGAGAACTCTCACCTGAACGTTTAGAAGCCGCCCTGGGCGGTAATTTGTGCCGCTGCACCGGCTATCGTCCTATCCGCGATGCGGCGCTGCGTATGAGTGATACGCCCTATGAGCGCCCTCAGTGGTTCGACGCGGCGTTGCCAGCGTCAGAAAGCGACACTCAGACCACCGATTTGGCTGGGACAGTGCCATTTTTTGCTCAGCCAGTGTCTTTGGAGGAGCTAACGCAATTGCGTCAAGAGGCTCCCCAGGCGCGCTTGGTGGCAGGCGGTACTGATCTTTGGCTGGAAATTACTCAGCGCTTGGCGCCGCTCAATCAGTTGATTGATGTTTCTCGGGTTGCTGAACTACTAACAGTTGAAAAAGCCAACCATGCAGATCAAACCGGCTGGTGGATAGGCGCCGGGGTTACCTATACCCAGCTCGAGCCGCTGTTTGAAAAGCACTTTCCTGCATTTGCTCATCTGCTGCACCGGCTTGGCTCCCAGCAAATTCGCAACCGGGGAACGCTGGGTGGCAATATCGCCAATGCCTCCCCCATTGGAGATACGCCCCCCGTGCTACTTGCCTTGGGCGCTCAGGTGGAACTTGCCAGCACAAACGGTAAGCGTTGCTTAGCGCTGGAGGATTTTTTCCTCGATTACAAAAAAACCGCCTTGGCAGCCGATGAAGTCGTTTCGCGGATTTTCATTCCCGAGTCGGTTGAGGACAGTCAACTACGCGTCTGGAAATTATCCAAGCGTCGCGAAGATGATATCTCTGCGCTACTCGGTGCCTTTAGCTACCGCATTGAACAAGGTACCTTGCATGATGTACGCATCGCTTTTGGGGGAATGGCTGCGACGCCCAAGCGCGCGAAAGCTGCTGAAGCAGCGCTCGAAGGTTGCACCATGACGAAAGAAGTTTTTCGCGCCGCTCAGCAGGCACTCGAGGATGATTTCCAACCTATGAGTGATGTGCGGGGCAGTCAGCATTATCGCCAACAAGCCGCCAAGAATTTGCTTGAGCGTCTCTATCTTTCTCTCTCAGCGCCCGACCACGAGGTGATGCTCCATGCGTACGCTCACTAAACTGGACGGCGATAGCAGCCGTGCCCGCCGTGAACTAGACGACCACATTCAAGGCTCTGGCCCCTTAGCACGCCATACGGTTGACAGCACTGGACAACGCCAGGCGGGAAGTGCCAGCTTTCACGAAAGTGCCGAAAAACACGTCACCGGCAAGGCCGCTTATATTGACGACTTGGCCGTACCGGCCGACGCGCTGCATGTGGCGCTAGGCCTATCACCTGTCGCCCACGGCACCTTAACTCAGCTTGATCTCAGCAAGGTGACAGATTCGCCAGGAGTGGTCGATGTGATTACCTTTCATGAGGTGCCGGGCCATACCGATATCGGGCCCGTCTTTCCGGGCGATCCTATTTTTGTCGATCAAGAGATCAGCTACGCAGGGCAATGCCTCTTCGCCGTTGCCGCAACGTCGCTGCAGGCGGCACGCCGTGCCGTCAAGTTAGCCGCCTTTAGCATCGATGAGCAGCCTGCCAGTTTAGACCCAGTGGCCGCGACGGAGCGTGAAGAGTTTGTGCGCCCGACGCATGTCCAGACCCGTGGTGATTGGCAGCAGGCGCTTGACCAAGCTGAACAGATTGTCGAAGGCGAGCTGTTCGTCGGTGGCCAAGAGCACTTCTATCTGGAGGGCCAGGCATGCGTGGTTCACCCTACTGAAGATGAGGGCGTTATCGTCCACACCTCCAACCAGCACCCCAGCGAAACACAGAAGCTGGTGGCGGAGGTGCTCGATATTCCCTTTCATGCCGTGACCGTAGAAGTGCGCCGCATGGGCGGTGGCTTTGGCGGCAAAGAGACTCAGGCTTCTCCTTGGGCATGTATTGCCGCGATTATTGCCCGCCGCACCGGCAAGACGGTTCGACTGCGCTTACCGCGCAGCGAAGATATGCGTGCCACGGGTAAACGCCACCCCTTCCATAACCGCTATCGACTCGCCATTGATGCTGAGGGCGTTATTCAGGGTGGTGAGATCACGGTGATCGGTGACTGCGGCTACTCGCCGGATCTCTCCGACGCCATCGTCGATCGCGCTATGTTCCATGCCGACAATGCTTACTCGCTGGGGGATGCCCAGGTAGTCGGTCATCGAGCCAAAACCCATACCGCTTCTAATACCGCATTTAGGGGCTTCGGTGGACCCCAAGGGATGATGATTATCGAAGCGGCCATGGATGATATTGCCCGCCAGATTGGCGAAGATCCTCTGACCGTACGTAAGCGCAACTTCTACCGCGATGGCCGCGAGGTGACTCACTACGGCCAGCAGGTCGACCAGCGGCAACTCCTGCATACACTCGTTGAAACCCTCGAAAGCGACAGCGATTACTGGGCACGGCGCAAAGCGGTCAGTGACTTCAACGCCACCAGCCCTGTGATCAAAAAAGGTCTGGCACTTACCCCGGTTAAATTTGGCATTTCGTTTACCGCCCAGCACCTTAATCAGGCGGGCGCCCTTCTGCATGTTTACACCGACGGCAGCGTGATGATCAATCACGGCGGCACCGAGATGGGCCAAGGGCTACATACTAAAATTTGTCAGGTGGTGGCTCGCGAGCTGGGCCTGGATCTGGAGAAGGTACGCATTACCGCTACGCGAACCGATAAAGTCCCCAATACCTCCCCTACCGCGGCCTCCAGCGGTGCTGACTTAAACGGTATGGCTGCACGGGATGCCTCCAGCAAACTGCGAGAACGCCTGTTTGATTTTGCCGCCGAGCACTATTCAGAAGGCTTGGATCGCGAAGGAATGCGCCTGGAAGATGGCATGCTAGTGGCCGGGTTCGGCGAGAGCGAGCGCCGCATACCCTGGGGGGAGTTGGTGCAAACAGCCTACCTCAATCGCATTTCGCTATCTGAAAAAGGTTTCTACGCCACACCGCTTATTCACTACGATCGCTCAGTGGGTCAAGGCCGACCCTTCTACTACTACGCGTTCGGCGCGGCAGTGGCAGAGGTAAGCGTGGATACCTTGAGCGGGGAGTATCAGGTAGACCGTGTCGATATATTGCATGACGTAGGAGACTCACTAAACCCGGCCATTGATATTGGCCAGGTGGAGGGCGGCTTTATTCAAGGAATGGGCTGGTTGACCAGTGAAGAGCTTAAGTGGAACGACAAAGGCGTGCTGGTCAGCGATGGGCCGGCGACCTATAAAATCCCTACCTTTGGCGATCTACCGCCTATCTTCAATGTCGCGCTACTGGAGGGGCACCCTAACTCCATGGCCAGTCTCTACCGCTCAAAAGCCGTAGGTGAGCCCCCTTTTATGTTGGGCATTTGTGTCTGGTCGGCGTTGCGTGATGCGCTATCAAGCCTGACTGATTACGCCATCTCTCCCCACTTAGATACACCGGCCACGCCGGAGCGGGTCATGCTGGCAGCCAACGCGATCAGGAAGAAAGTGCTGTGAGTTCTAGTCAAAACCCAGAAAGCTGGCATGCGGCGCTACACCGTTTACAGCGCGACGGCATACCCCATGTATTAGCCACTCAGGTGACCAGCGCAGGCTCCACTCCTCGGGAGCCTGGCGCACGCATGGTGATCACCGACGATGATATCTTCGATACGCTAGGTGGCGGTACCTTTGAGTGGCAGACCATTACCGCCGCACGCGCTTGTTTGACAGAAAAACGCTACGGCATCAGCTTGGAAGCCTTCTCTCTGGGCGGACGAAGCGGTCAGTGCTGTGGTGGATTCGTTAATATCCTTTTGGAAGCTTTTCCAGGCACTACAACGCACATAGCGATCTTTGGTGCAGGTCACGTAGGGCAGCAAATTGTAAAGCTAAGTGCGCCGCTGCCCTGGCAGCTGCACTGGCACGATAGCCGTAGCGATGCGTTTGCTGAACAGTATCATCAGCAGCCACGACTTAGCTGTTATTCACTCAAAGACGCACAGCAAAGTGTTGCCGCCTTGCCTGCTGATAGCCACGCGCTGGTATTGACGCATAACCACGATGAAGACTATGCGTTGATCAAAGCACTGATCGCGCAAGATAACATCGCATCGATTGGGCTGATTGGTTCGGACAGCAAATGGGCAAGCTTTGAAGGACGCCTTAAGCGCGATGGTTACT
This sequence comes from Halomonas campaniensis, assembly GCF_002211105.1. Classification (GTDB taxonomy): domain Bacteria; phylum Pseudomonadota; class Gammaproteobacteria; order Pseudomonadales; family Halomonadaceae; genus Vreelandella; species Vreelandella campaniensis_A. The sequence goes on from NZ_JPUA01000030.1 coordinate 62,389, forward strand.
CCGCCGGGCAAATTGCGCGGGTGCGATGCCCCATCGGGCGCATCCATGCCACTAAGCTGAGTAATAAAACGCCCTATGCGATTGCTTTAACTGTGGTGGCCGAACTGCTTTGGCTAACGGACACGCCCTCCTCTCAAGAAAATCGCGGCCTTGACTCCCAGGTAGTGCGAACGCTAATGACCGACTCTCCGACGACCCCGAGTTAATATGAAATCTTCTACCGATACGTTCATTCGTGCCGAATTGATTAGTTTTGCCCGTGACCCTGGCGATGGCAATACACCCGAACCAGGCAGCTTAGAGCATTACGGCGACGGCTTGCTGTGGCTGAAAGGCCAGCATATTCATGCCGTCGGCCATTTCGCCGAACTCTCACCTTCACTACCCAAAGGTGCTGACGTTGTCGATTATCGTGACAAATTGATTATGCCGGGGTTTATCGATACCCATGTGCACTATGTGCAGCTGGATATCATGGCATCTTATGGCCGCCAACTGCTTGACTGGCTAAACGACTACACCTTCCCTGAAGAGTGTCGCTTTGCTAATCATGCCCATGCAGAAGCGCTGTCTAACGCTTTTTTGGATGAGATGCTACGCGCGGGCACTACTACTGCCCAGGTATTCGGCTCTAGCCATCCCGGCTCCGTAGATGCATTTTTCACCGCCTGCCAAAAACGCCAGCTGCGCATGCTGGTGGGCAAGGTATTGATGGATCGTAATGCGCCAGAGGCGTTGATGGACGGTGCATCAGGCATTGCTGACAGCGAACGACTTATCGAGGATTGGCACGGCAATGGCCGCCTGGGCTATAGCGTCACACCGCGCTTTGCGCCAACTTCAACTAAAACGCAAATGGACGCTGCCGGTGCCCTCTTACGTAATGACCCAACCCTTTGGTTACAGACCCACTTGGCTGAAAACAGCGGTGAGTTAGATTGGGTAGCCGAGCTGTTTCCAGGCAGTCGCGACTATTTGGCCGTTTATGAGGAGGCAGGCTTAGTCGGCCCCCGTAGCACCTTCGCCCATGGCATTCATCTCGATAACGGCATGCGCAAGCGCTTGGCGGATCGAGGCGCCAATATTGCCTTTTGCCCCAGCTCCAATCTTTTTCTGGGTAGCGGGTTATTCGACCGGGAAGCAGCCAAGCAAACGGGCATGGCATATACGTTTGCTAGCGATATCGGCGCAGGCACTGATTTATCGGGATTTGGAACGCTTAAAGCAGCCTATCAAGTGGGACAATTAGGCGGTCAACCCCTTACCGCATGGCAGGGGTTTTATGGCTTAACCATGGGGAATGCCAAGGCTCTTTCGCTGGATAGCCACATCGGTCAATTGGCGCCTACCCTTGAGGCTGACTTTGTGGTGATTGACACCCAGGCAACATCGCTACTCTCGCGACGAATCAATCATTGCACCACGCTTGGTGAGCGGCTGTTTGCGCTAATGATGCTGGCTGACGACCGCGCTATTTATGAAACCTGGGCGGGTGGCATTTGCCAACACCGCAGGGATTTTTAGAAGTGAGGTGTGAGGTGTGAGGTGTGAGGTGTGAGGTGTGAGGTGTGAGGTGTGAGGTGTGAGGTGAAACAGGTTATTCGTTCGATACCCCTATACCAACGTTTTCTACTCACTATTTCCCCTCACGCCTCACTATTTACCCCTCACGCTCATGCAAAAAAAACCCCAGAGCATAAGCCCTGGGGGATTTTTCATAATAAGTGCCTGACGATGACTAGGGCGGCTCCCCGCTACTCTACA
>NZ_JPUA01000031.1:0-18080 GCF_002211105.1 Halomonas campaniensis
TCAGCAAGCGCCCACATGAATTACCTGATCAAATTGTTAAAGAGCTGTTTCGCTGGAGGTTGCTGTGAAAGCAACCGGGCTGCCGTTGACTTGGCTTGCCTCAGCGAGGAAGGCGTATTCTACGCATTTCCTGGTGGTTGTCAATCGCTGTTTTTTTAGCGACTGAGGCGAGCGATACAACTTGCTCTAACCTCCTGACAAACCAAGGCTTTTACACCTTATTCACCGCTGGTAACGCTTGGCGTCCCCGGCAGCGGATGCGTACTTTACGTACTCAAAGCCGGGTTGGCAAGCGGTTTTTAATATTGATCTTAATTGAGGCGCAAACGCTGCCATTAGACACCGCGTATTGAGTCTGGCACCAGTGAGTCCAGCCCAAGCTCGGCAATACTACGTGCCCCAGTTAGCGTCATTGCTACCCGCATCTCTTTTTCGAATAACTCGAGCAGATGAGCAACGCCCGCCTCTCCGGCAGTAGCCAGTGCGTATATGTAAGCACGCCCAAGCAATACGGTATCGGCCCCCATGGCAACCATACGCACAACATCGAGCCCGCTACGCACACCGGAATCAGCCAGAATGGCCAAGTCACCTTTTACTGCATCGGCGATAGCAGGCAAAGCACGTGCAGTAGAGGGAACACCATCAAGCTGCCGCCCACCATGATTGGAGACAACAATGCCATCCGCGCCGAAGCGAACCGCATCACGAGCATCTTCAGGGTCGAGAATCCCCTTAATGATCATCGGGCCATCCCACTGCTCGCGAATCCACTCCAGATCTTTCCAAGAGATGGACGGATCAAAGTTATCACCCAGCCAGGCAATGTAATCCTCAAGCTCCGTTGGCTTACCGCGATAGTCAGACACATTGCCCAAATCATGGGGCCGACCATTAACACCTACATCCCAGGCCCAAAAAGGGTGTGCCGCTGCTTGAAGCATGCGCCGCATTGGGCCGCGCTTACCGCTCATACCTGAATGCGCATCGCGATAACGCGCTCCCGGCACGGGCATATCGACGGTAAAGATAAGCGTCTTGACGCCCGCGGACTTGGCTCGCTCTAGAACATGCTTCATAAACCCTCTGTCTTTCAACACATAAAGCTGAAACCAGATAGGTCGACCCACTGCAGAGGCCACTTCGTCGATTGGACACACCGACACTGTCGATAGTGTAAACGGTATACCTTTATTAGTAGCCGCCCGCGCCGCCTGTACTTCGCCGCGTCTAGCGTACATACCCGCCAGCCCCACCGGCGCCAACGCTATCGGCATGGCAAGTGTTTCACCAAACAACTCTGTCTCTAGTGATAGCGACGACATATCCTTCAATACACGTTGACGCAGCGCGATACCGGCCAAGTCCTCGACGTTACGTCGCAATGTATGCTCCGCGTAAGATCCTCCGTCGGCATAATGAAAGAGAAAGGGTGGGATACGACGTTTAGCGGCTTGACGGTAGTCCGTGGATGCAGAAATGATCATGGGTAGCCCTGTGTGATAGCCCTGCTTGATAGCCCGATGCACTGGGCGCGCTATACACCGACGCCCGAAGCGGAGAATTGGTTTTACCAATTCACAAAAAAACAGCATCAACAGTAGTGAGCCGCACTAAGCGTGTCAAATACTGATACCGATTTGAGCGTTAAAAAACGCCATACTTTAGTTTAAAGACACTATGTATAAGCACTATTAACTAAACCCTACTCTGCCAAATATCAGTCCCTAGGTGCTTGAGAAAAGATTCGATAGCTTTTAATATTGGTCTTACCAATTACAGAGTCTTTTAGACATGAGCTATTCACTATGAGCTATCCACCGCTCCGCCAACAGCGCTTGGCCGATGTTATTACTGAGCGCTTAGAAGCCATGATGCTGGAAGGCAGCTTAAAGCCAGGCCAGCGCTTACCCCCTGAGCGTGAATTAGCTGAACGGTTTGGCGTCTCGCGCCCTTCGTTACGAGAGGCCATTCAGAAATTAGCCGCTCGCGGCTTACTCACCAGTCGACAGGGCGGCGGTACTTTCGTAAACGACGACCTTAGCAATGGCTATACTGATCCGCTGCTGGAAATGCTTTCTCGTCACGATGAGTTTAATTTAGATCTGCTTGAATTTCGTGATGCCATGGAAGGAATATCCGCCTACTACGCCGCTCTTCGCTCTACACCTGCCGACAAATCCGTTTTGATTCAGCGTTTTGAAGAGCTCGATGGCGGCTTTGCCGGCGCGGATCCTATTCAGGAAGCTAAACTAGATGCGGCGTTTCACCTTGCGATTGCCGAGGCGGCCCACAATGTTCTACTACTGCATACTATTCGTGGCATTTTCCATCTGCTAGAGAAGAGCATTGTAAATAACTTGGCCCATTTATTCGCCAAGGAGGGGTCGCGCAGCCAGTTGATGCAACAGCACCGCGCCCTGCTCAATGCCATTTTGGAGGGTCGCGCGGAGGATGCACGGGCTCGCGCCCATGAACACCTGGTATTTGTTGAAGAGGGACTGCTTGAGATGGCCCGCGCAGAGACACGAGCTCAGCGCGCCCTCCGCCGCGCTCAAGGCAGTAGTAAGACGACAGCATGAACAGCGCTGGCGTGAATCATCAAGTTCCTGCGCCTTTACCTCTGCGATGGCGACGCCTATGGCTGCTGGTCATTTCGCTTGGCTTGTTATTGTGTATGTGGCAGGCAGCTCAACTGGCGCGGGAACAAGCGCTGGCTAACTTACAGGACGATGCCGAAAACGAGTTGCGCCTCTCTGCCGCAAACTTAAACGGCTATTTATTGCGCTACGACTACCTACCGCAAATGCTGGCCACTCGGGAAGGCGTGCAGCGTTTTTTGGCCTCTCCCGATAGCCAAGACCCCATGCCGCTCAATATGCTACTGGATCGTTTCCGCTTTACAGCGGGGGTTTCAGATGTCTATTTACTCAATCGTGAGGGTGACACAATCGCCGCCAGCAATTGGCATCGCCCAAACACCTTTATTGGCCAGAATTATGCTTTTCGCTCTTATTACACCGATGCCATCGCCGGCGGCCAGGGGCGCTTTTTTGGCTTAGGCATCAAGTCGCTTGAACGGGGCTACTACTTTTCATCGCCCGTGTGGCTAGACGACACCTCACCGGACGCACAGCCAGACGGCGTCCTTGTGGTGAAAGTACTCTTAGATGATGTTGAAGAGAGCTGGGCAGAGCAGGATGCCGAGCTGTTTGTCACCGATAGTGACGACATTATCTTCATGGCCAGCCACCCCGAGCTGCGCATGAACGCCCTCTATTCGCTGACCGACGAGCAACGTCAAAGCCTACGGGCAACGCGCCGATACGCCATGGAACCGTTGACGCCGTCGGGTATTGAAGTCAATGCACCTTATCGCCAGGGTAGTCAGTTGGTCAGTTTCTCCCAGGGCCCGCTGAGCGGCAGTGACTACCTAAGCTTGACCCGGCATATTCCTGAATTTGGCTGGCAAATGCACATTTTAAAGCCGCTAACACCGGTGATTAGCGCCCAGTGGATTGCTGCTCTCATGGCAGGCGGCCTCTACGGTGTGGTTACTCTTGGTGCAGGTATTGGCTGGCAGCGCCTGAGGCTACGCCGTGAGCGAGAAGCGTTTGCCCAACGTGAGCGCAACACCCTGGCTCGCGTTCGCGACGAATTAGAGGTCAGCGTGGAACGACGCACCCGCGACCTGGTGGCCAGTAACCAGCGCCTTTCGGATGAAATCGAAGAGCGGCGTCGCGCTGAAGCCAGCTTGCGCCAGACCCAGGATGAACTGATCCAAGCGGCCAAACTTGCTGTATTGGGACAACTTGCTGCGGGTATTAATCATGAGCTTAATCAGCCGCTGGCGGCTATTCGCGCCTACGCTGAGAACGCCCGTCGGTTTATGGAACTGGCCCGCCACGACAAAGCGGATGCCAACTTGGAGCAGATTGTTGAGCTCACCGAACGTATGGCGGATATCAGTGCCCAGCTGCGTCAGTTTTCGCGTAAGAGCAGCGAGCGCCAGGAGACTATTTCGGTACAGGCCTGCATCGACTACGCCCTGCGCTTATTTCAAAGCCGCCTGCGCGAAGGCAATATCACCATTGTGCAGGATTGGCCTGCAGAAACCTTATGGGTAAAAGGCGACTTGGTGCGCCTGGAGCAGGTATTGGTGAATTTAATCGGCAATGCGCTCCAGGCGATGAAAGGCGTAGCCTCCCCACAACTCACTCTGGGCGCCCACACTCACCAGCAGCAGGTCATTATTAGCGTTAGCGATAACGGCCCCGGCATCCCCGAGGAGCACTTAGGACATATTTTTGAACCCTTTTTTACCACCAAAGCACCGGGAAGTGGTTTAGGCCTGGGGCTCTCGATCTCGTCGCGGATCATGGATGATTTAGGCGGCAAGCTGCAGGCTGCAAATCAGCCTAATGGCGGTGCCAGCTTTACTATTACCCTGCCCTACTCGCCCCTAACCCACAACCAGGAGAGCCCCTCTTATGCATGAGCCGTCGACGCTGCCGGTCATGGTGATCGACGACGAACCGCACCTGCGGATCACCGCCAGCCAAACCCTTGAACTCGCGGGCTACACGCCCTACTGCTTTGAATCAGCAGAACAAGCGCTGGCGGCATTGACACCTGACTTCCCTGGGGTAATCGTTAGCGACATCCGCATGCCGGGTATGGATGGCATGGCGCTGCTCCATGAGCTACATAGCCGCGACGCCACTCTGCCCATCATCTTAATCACCGGCCACGGCGACATTTCCACGGCCGTAGAAGCCATGCGTGCTGGGGCCTGGGATTTTCTTGAGAAGCCGTTTGCCGGTGATCAACTGCTGGATGTGGTGCGCCGAGGCATAGAGAAGCGCCAGCTCAGTTTGGAAAACCACCGCCTTAAAGCCGAGCTGGAGGTGCAACAAGCAGCGCTTGGTCCGCGCTTAGTTGGCCGCACAGCGGTCATTTCGCGGCTGGCCGCCATGATTCAGCGCATCAGCCAAGTCGAAGCCGATGTACTACTGTTTGGTGAGACGGGAACCGGAAAAGACCTGGTGGCCCGTGCGATTCACGAGCGCAGCGGGCGCCGTAACAGCCCCTTTATGGCGATTAACTGCGGCGCAGTGCCTGAAAACACCATTGAATCGGAGCTGTTTGGGCATGAGAAAGGCGCCTTCACCGGTGCCGTCGAGCGGCGCATCGGCAAGTTTGAACACGCCAACGGCGGCACGGTGTTTCTGGATGAGATCGAGTCAATGCCCATGGCACTGCAGGTCAAATTGCTGCGGGTACTGCAAGAGCGCAGCGTCGAACGGCTGGGCGCTAATGAAACCGTTCCGCTCGATATCCGCGTTATCGCGGCCACCAAGGTGGATCTCAAAGCCGCCTCCGAAGAGGGGCATTTCCGCGAAGACCTTTACTATCGGCTCAACGTAGTCACCCTGCCGCTACCTGCGCTGCGCGAGCGGCGTGAGGATATCCCCTTGCTGTTCCAGCACTTTGCCGTGGTCGCGGCCAATCGCAGTGGGCTGGAAGCACCGACCCTCGACAGCCACGCCATTGCGGCTCTACTAGCCCATGACTGGCCCGGCAACGTGCGCGAGTTGCGTAACCTTGCCGAGCGCTACGTGCTGCTGGGGGCCGCCTTTGATTACCGTCTGGATGCGCTGCTGGAAGGTGTCAATGCCGACACCGAAGAACCTACCCTGCCACGCCAGGTAGAACTGTTTGAAAAGAGTCTGATCAGCCAATCACTGTCACGCTACCACGGCCGTGTAACCGACGTTTGCCGTCACTTGGGTATCCCGCGCAAAACCTTTTACGACAAACTGAAAAAGCACGGTCTCAATGCCGACGACTACCGCCATAGCAGTGAGCCCTGATGCAGCAAATCACCCAAGACAGACCAAGGAGGCACCCAGGGTATCAACGTTAATGTGGCAATCAGCATTAGCAGGTTGGACATCGGTCGGCGGCTATCGCCTAGCTTAAGCGCGGTACCAAAGGAGCGCTTGAACCGCGCACCTTCGAGGTCAACGCTGTATATCTCATCCAAACTCAAGTGGATCAAAAAACCGACCAACGTAGCAGCACCGTGAAACCACGCCAGCCCTTCAGACTGGTTGAGTAAATTAAAACTTAACGCGGCGGTGAGTAGACTACAGAGCCCGCCCGCTAGTAGCGAGTGCCAAATACCGCGGTGCACGGTGAAACGCGAAAATAGAATGCCGGCCAAATAACGAACGCAGAAGTAAATTCCCCCGCATGCAATCAATAATGCTCCCGGCGTCAGCCACGGTTGAAGGAGAAGCGCCCCCAACACCAAGGCAGGCACTGAAAGTAAGTTAAATATCAAACGGATAGAGTGTGATCGGTCAGCATCAATATCAGGCAGAATACCGCCGAACGTGACTAATGCAATCATCACCATCGCTTGGGAGGGCGGCCAAAGCTGGCCTTTCCAGCCTGCGTAAGCTATCAGCATGCCGCCCGCCGCTGCCACCGTAATATGCGTGCGAAAATTAGCCATGAAGCGGCATCCCAAAGTCTGCAAAACAGAAAACTGTATAAATTAACAGACTTTTAGCGTTCGCGACATGACTAATTTAAGAAAAAAGGTTGGCTTAGCAATCGCTTAGGAAAAAACTGGAAAAAGTCGTTAGCGGGTGACTTCGGCCAGAAAGCGGTCTTTCAATTTAACGTAGTTGCCAGCGGTGTAAGGAAAGAAAGCACGCTCTTTATCTTTGAGTGGCCGCAGCGCTTTGGCTGGGTTACCGGCATACACATAACCACTTTCCAGATGCTTACCCGGCGTTACCACGGCGCCAGCGGCGATAATGACCTCATCCTCGACGACCGCGCCATCCATCACAATTGCGCCCATACCCACAAGTATTCGGCTTCCCAGTGTGCAACCGTGCAAGATCGCTTTATGGCCGATGGTCACATCATCGCCAATGGTGAGCGGAAACCCTTCGGGGCTGAAGTCACTGGCGTGGGTGATATGCAACACGCTGCCATCCTGCACGCTGGTACGCGCACCGATACGAATACGGTGCATATCGCCACGAATCACCGTCATTGGCCAGACGGAGCAGTCGTCGCCCATCACCACATCACCAATGACCACACTGGCCGGATCAATATAAACGCGCTCGCCCAATTGGGGCCTTATACCTTGATGCGCTCGTAAGGCACTGCTCATAACTCGCTCCTAGAAGACTCATCGACAGTGGGAGAGTTTCATTCCGCACTATAGCAACCCGGCCATCAAAACAATAAAAGTCAGCGGAATCGACACCCAGCGGATGATATTACGCCACACAAGGTAACCGCTTTCACCAACGCCTAACGCACTGACCACTTTTTCACGGGGCATTACCCAGGCAGCAAACGTCGCAATCAACAGGCCGCCCAACGGCAGGAAAACATCTGGCGGTATACTGCTGACAAGCTCGAAAACATTGCGACCAAATAGCGGCCGAAACTCGGCCAGGGTTGAAAAAGAGAACGCCGATAGCAGCCCAATCAGCCAGACGCTAATAGCCACAATCGCTGTCGAGATACTGCGTCGCAACCCTAAGCCCTGCAGCGTGGCGACCATCGGCTCCGCGAGGTTAATGGCCGATGTCCAGGTGGCCAGCAGCAACAGCAAAAAGAACACACTGAGCCATACAGCGCCCCAAGGCAGCTCAGAGAACGCAATAGGGAGAGTCACAAACATTAACCCTGGTCCGTCGGTGGGATCCATGCCCTGGGCAAACACCACTGAGAAAATCGCGATCCCCGCCAGTAACGCCACGCTAATATCGAGCACGGCGACGGCAACCGCTGCTTTCGGCAGGCTCTGCTCTTCCGGCATATAAGCGCCATAGGCCATCAAGGCACAGGCTCCCACCGCCAGCGTAAAGAACGCATGCCCCATGGCATGCACCACCACTGACGGCGTCAGCGCATCGAAGGAGGGCATGAACAGCCATGACAGCGCCGGGGCAAAACCATCAGTGGTCGCGGCATAGCCCGCTAATAGCAGCAGCAATAGGTACAGCAGCGGCATTAACAGGTTATTGAGCCGCTCGAGCCCCTTGGCAACGCCTGCCGCCACCACGGTCATGGTCATAAACAGAAACAGCGAGTGATTAAAGATCAGCAGCCCTGGGTTGGCCAAAAAAGCATCAAAACCAGCGCCAATCTCAGCGGCACTGGCACCATTAAAGTTGCCGTTAACAGATGCGACCAAAAACTCAATCGACCAGCCCGACACCACCGAGTAGAACGACAAAATACAGAACACAGTGAACGCACCAAAAAGGCCCAGCCAGCGCCAGTGAGGTGAAGCCCCCGCCTCTGCCGCCAGGGCACCCAAGGCTTGCATCGGCCCGCGCCGACCGGCACGCCCAATCAGTATCTCCGCCATCATCACGGGAATACCCAATAGGAGTACAAAGGCCACATAAATTAGCAAAAAGGCCGCACCGCCGTTCTCTCCGGCCACGTAAGGGAAGCGCCAAATATTACCTAACCCCACCGCAGCACCTGTTACCGCTAGGATAAAGGCCCGCTTTGACCCCCAACGCTCCAGCGTTTCGCTCATCACATGCTCCTGCCATTGGTGGCATTAAAAGGCGGCAAGACTAGCAGGCGCTTGCGTGCAGGCCAAACCTTGACCGTAAAACCCGACATTCAACATAGTTGTTGAAGCTAACATTGAAACACGGCTCCACCGCCCGCACTGTGTCATTATTATTGCTTTGCGCGCTCCTGACGTTTTAAAACCTGTATTTTTAGAACCAGGTCTTTAGAACCAGTGTTTTAGAACCAGGTTTTTAAAAAGCCTGCTACCCGAGGTGTCTATGTCCTCCAATCCCAAGTCCTCCACCACCAATCCGCTGCTTGAAAGCCACGAGCTGCCCCCCTTTGACGAGATTCGCGCCGAGCACGTGGAGCCTGCCGTGGAGACGCTGCTAAGCGAAAGCCGAGAGGCCATTGACCGCCTCGCCCAGCAGGCAGCCGCTACCCCGCCTACCTGGGACACTTTTGCAGCGCCCCTTGAAGCGGTGAATGACCGGCTCACCAAGGCGTGGTCACCGGTCTCGCACCTCAATGGCACTATGAACTCCCCGGCATTACGTGAAGCGTACCAGGCATGCCTTGAGAAACTCTCTGAGTTTGGCACCTGGGTAGGCCAGCACGAAGGGTTATTTCATGGCTGGCAAGCTTTGCAAGAGGGCCCGGCCTGGGAAACCCTAAACGCCGCTCAGCGGCGCACTGTTGAACATGCCCTGCGTGATTTCCGACTCGCCGGTGTCGACCTTCCCGTGGAAAAGAAAGTGCGCTACGGCGAGATTCAGTCGCGACTCTCACTGCTGTCAAATCAGTTCTCCAATAACGTACTGGATGCCACTCAAGCTTGGCACAAGGACATCGATAGCCAAGAGACGTTAGCAGGGGTGCCGGAGAGCGCGCTCGATACACTAAAAGCCACCGCCGAAGCGAAAGGCGTTGAGGGCTACCGGATTACCTTGGATTTCCCCAGCTTCTTCCCTGTAGTTAGCTACGCTGACAACCGCGAGCTGCGCCGGGAGGTGTATACAGCCTTTGTTACCCGTGCGTCTGATGAAGGCCCAGATGCGGGTAAATTCGATAACGCTGAGATCATGGAAGAGATCCTGGCGCTGCGCCGTGAAATGGCCCAACTGCTCGGTTTTGCCACCTACGCCGATTACTCTCTTGCCACCAAAATGGCGGAATCCCCCGAGCAGGTACTCGACTTTCTCAACGACTTAGCCCGCCGTGCGTTGCCTCAGGCGAAAGAGGAGTTTGCAGAACTCGCTACCTATGCCAAAAATGAACTTGGCCTGGCGACGCTGGAGCCGTGGGACGTTGCCTATGCCAGTGAAAAGCTTCGCGAAGCGCGCCACTCGATCTCCCAGGAGCAGTTGCGGCCTTATTTTCCGGCTCCACAGGTGGTCGATGGCTTGTTTCAGGTGGTTGAACGCCTTTATGGTGTGCGCTTTGAAGAAGATACCCAGGCACCCCGCTATCATGATGACGTGCGCTATTTCCGCATCACCGAAAACGGCTTGCCGATAGCCGGTTTTTATCTCGATCTCTACGCTCGGGAAGGCAAGCGTGGCGGCGCCTGGATGGCCGACTGTCGAGTACGCCGCCAAACCGAGCAGGGTCTACAACTGCCGGTCGCCTTCCTTACCTGCAACTTCACTGCCCCGGTAAGTGGCCGCCCGGCACTGCTCACCCACGACGAAGTCACCACCCTATTCCATGAATTTGGCCATGGTCTGCACCATATGCTGACCCAGCAGCAGATCGCCGATATTTCCGGCATTAATGGCGTGGCCTGGGATGCTGTCGAGCTGCCCAGCCAATTTATGGAGAACTACTGCTGGGAACGCGAAGGGTTAGACCTACTTGCCAAGCACGTGGATAGCGGTGAACCACTGCCAGCAGAGCTGCTTGAGCGACTCCAGGCGGCCAAGAACTTTCAGTCGGCCATGGGCATGATGCGTCAAATCGAGTTCTCGCTGTTTGATCTGCGCCTGCACCATGAAGTCAGTGCTCCCAGCGCCAGCGACGTACAAGCCTTGTTAGATGAGGTGCGTGAAGCAGTGTCTGTACTGCCTAAAGTGTCTTTCAACCGCTTCCAAAATAGCTTTGGACACGTATTTGCGGGTGGCTACGCTGCTGGCTACTACAGCTACAAGTGGGCGGAAGTGCTCTCGGCAGATGCTTGGAGTGCCTTTGAAGAGGCCGGTATCTTTGATCCTGAAACAGGACAGCGCTTTCGCCGTGAAATTCTTGAGCAGGGCGGCGCCCGTGACGCCGCTGACCTGTTTATCGCCTTTCGTGGCCGTGAGCCGAGCGTAGAGCCACTCTTGCGCCATAGCGGCATTCGCGCCGCTTAAGGCATTTTTAAACACGTTTTTCCATGCGCAGCGCCTTGGGCGCTGCGCGCTAGGAGTCTGTAATGTCAACGGTTAAACGCTTTATTGCCGGTGTCACCTGCCCGCGCTGCGCGGCGATGGATCGTATCCGCGCCTGGGAGCAAAACGGTATTCGCTACCGAGAATGCGTCAGCTGCGATTTCTTCGAGCAACTACCCATTGAGGAAGACGCGCTTACCGAAATGACCACCCGAGTCAACCAGGTACGCGAAGATCAGAAGCAGCAGGATGTCCAGCCCGTACGTATTCTGGATCCCGGCAAACCCTCGCATTAACCCCCAACCGCCCCACGCCCCAAAGCCGATAGCGAACGAAAGAGACAATTTGTGTGCGGTTATCCGCACACTCTAAAGCCGTCATCGTGCGAACACCCGGACACTTCTGCGCTTAAGGCTTGCCACCAAAGTTGAATAAAAAAATTACAAGTAACTGATTTTAAAGCTCTAAATTTTAAATGGCACGACTATCGCTGTTATATACAGGCATACCTGCTTAACGCAGTATCGACTGGCGGTGTTAATTGAAGCCGCCAGTATATAACCCCAATAACAGCTAGGAATTTTCGCCATGCGCAAACATATGCCTAAAACGTTCACACTCCTCGCCAGCAGCGCGCTGCTTGTCGCAGCGGCCAGCAGCGCCCAGGCTCAAGACCGTTCCGATTGGCCCGATAACTTTACCGTGGGTACCGCTAGCCAAGGCGGCACTTACTTCGTTTACGGTTCAGGCTGGGCGAACTTTATTGCCGATGAGTTAGGCGTATCTGGCGGTGGCGAAGTCACCGGCGGCCCAACTCAAAACCTGGCGCTTGTGCATACAGGCGATATGGCGTTTGGCTTGACCACCATGGGCCCCGCTTCAGACGCCGTTAAAGGCGAAAGTCCGCTGGCGCCGGGCATGAAGATGGATAACGTTTGCGCCATGTTCCCCATGTACGAAACGCCATTCTCCATTACCGCGCTTTCTGACAGCGGTATCGAGACAATTTCCGACATCCCTGATGGCGCGCGCATCGGTTTTGGCCCGGCTGCCTCAACCTCTGACACTTACTTCCCAGCGATTCTGGAAACCCTGGGCGTTGACTTCGAACGCCGTAATGGCGGCTGGTCAGATCTGGGCGGTCAGTTGCAGGATGGCCTGCTTGACGTTGTTGCCTTCGCGGCCGGCATTCCGATCCCCGCTGTTAGTCAGTTGGAAGTACAAACTGACGTCAACATCATCGAATTTAATGAAGAAGAGCTAGCCACGGTGCTGGAAAACTTCCCCGTTGCTGAGTTTATGATCCCAGCTAGCACTTATGAAACACTCGAAGATGACGCACGCGCCGTCTCCATGTGGAACTTCGCTATTGCAGGCTGTGATTTACCGGAAGACTTCGTTTACGAAGTCACCAAAGCCACCATGGAAAACAATGACCGCATGCAATCTGTGCATCGCAGCGCGGCGACTACCATCCCAGAAAACATCAAGCACAACACTGTTCTACCGTTCCACCCTGGCGCTGCACGCTGGTACGAAGAGAACGGCTATGAAATTGCTGATGACATGATCAACTAAGCAACCTTCACCGTTCTGGCTGCCCCGTTTCCGGCCTCGCCGGACGGGGCAGCTTTCGCTGCTACTCCCCTTTGTCTGCTTTTGCTGTGAGGGTGAACTCTAATGAGTCACAAAACCGACCAAGACCCCAATGGCCTCAAGGACGATGCCCACGCGGCGTCAGCGATACCCGAATCCATTGCCGATGGTGTCGATGAAGACGTTGTTGAACCCAATCGCCGCCTATTTACCGGCTGGCAGTTCCTGCTATTTGCGGCATTAGCGATCTCTTACTCAAGTTTCCATCTGATTTCACTCAACGTGTATCCGATGGAAACCTGGTCGTTTCGTATCGTGCATATTGCCGGTGCGCTTATTCTAGGATACGGACTATTTGCTGGTGCACGCTTCGCCGACGACGACTACCAGGCATCCGGCGCCTGGATTAAGTGGTTGAGCTACGCGCTACTGATTCCTGCCGCCTATACCCTAGCGCAAGTCTTTTTAATGCATCAAACGCTTAGCGGCGAAGCGATGCGCATCGACCCGAGTATTGAAAACTGGCACTACGGCTATCCGCTCATGGCAACGACGGCGGGTGCCATTGTATTGTCATGGTTTTATCGTCAGGCGCGGCACCGCTTTAATCCTGCTGATTTGGTGCTGATGGTCTGTGCGCTGGCTAGCGCTGGCTATTTACTAGTGGCATACAACACCAATATCCGTATGTCGACGGGTACCTCTTTCGCACCATCAGGCATCTCCTGGGCAGCTATTGCGGGCTCCCTGCTGATCCTGGAGCTCACCCGCCGGGTAGCCGGTCTTGCTCTGGTGGTTATTTCTGCAGTTTTCCTGACCTACGTATTCGCTGGCCCTTATTTGCCAGGCTTTTTAGGCTATCCGGGGCTGTCACTACAACGCTTCTTTAGTCAGGTGTACACGGACGCCGGTATCCTCGGCCCCACCACCGCAGTGTCATCGACCTATATTATTCTGTTCATTATTTTTGCTGCTTTCCTGCAGGCCTCTAAAGTTGGCGATTACTTTGTAAACTTTGCCTTTGCAGCCGCAGGCCGTGCCCGGGGTGGCCCTGCCAAGGTGGCTATTTTTGCCTCTGGCTTGATGGGTATGATTAACGGCACCTCGGCAGGTAACGTGGTTTCCACCGGCTCGCTGACTATTCCCCTGATGAAGAAAGTCGGCTACCCCGCACGTAGCGCGGGCGCCATTGAAGCCGCAGCCTCAACCGGTGGGCAAATCATGCCGCCGATTATGGGTGCGGGTGCGTTCATCATGGCCGAAGTGACCGGCATTCCGTACACCGAAATTGCCCTTGCCGCTGTCATTCCAGCGATTCTCTATTTTGCCTCTATCTACTTTATGGTCGACTTTGAAGCCGCCCGTAAAGGCATGCGCGGCATGCGCAAAGATGAGATCCCGCTGTTTTCGAAGCTGGTCAAACAGGTTTATTTGTTTGCGCCGATTATTATCCTAATTGTTGCTCTGTTTATGGGCTACTCGGTGATTCGTGCCGGCACCCTGGCAACGGCGTCGGCCGCGGTAGTTAGCTGGCTCTCACCCAATAAAATGGGCTTTCGTGCGATTCTTAAAGCGCTGCAAATCGCGGGCACTATGTCGATTCAGATTATCGCCGTGTGCGCCTGCGCGGGCTTAATCGTCGGGGTTATCTCATTGACCGGTGTGGGCGCGCGTTTCTCGTCGCTGCTGCTTGGTTTAGCCGGCGTGAGCCAGCTGCTGGCACTCGTATTTGCCATGCTGATCAGTATTTTACTGGGAATGGGGATGCCTACCACCGCCGCCTACGCGGTGGCCGCCTCTGTGGTCGCACCTGGCTTGATCAATATCGGCATTGAGCCGCTGATAGCGCACTTTTTCGTGTTCTATTTTGCGGTCGTCTCGGCGATTACGCCTCCCGTTGCCTTGGCCTCCTATGCAGCCGCCGGTATCTCTGGGGACAACCCCATGGGCACCTCGGTAGCGTCATTCAAGATTGGCTTGGCCGCGTTCATCGTGCCGTTTATGTTCTTCTACAGCCCGGCCATGCTCATGGAAGGCTCACCAATGCAGATTTTACGCGTTGGATTAACGGCGACGCTGGGCATTGTCTTGCTCTCAGGCATGGTGCAGAAATGGTTCTTTGGCCCCGTTAACCTAGTTCAGCGTTTAGTCATGCTGGTAGGCGCGCTGTTTTTAATCTATGGCGGTATTTATACCGACATTGTCGGCCTTGCGATCGGTACCGTGTTATTCATAATGCAGCGTAAGGCACACGGAGGGGGTAATAAAACGGCACAAGTTAGCTGATTGATTTAAAACGCTAAGTGCTAAGCGAGAAACCCCGCTCAACCATCGTTGGGCGGGGTTTTTAGTGCGCACAAGCTAGATCAATAAACCTCTAAGTTAATCGGTCAGGTTATCGACGATCTTGAGCACCGGCGCAGCTTGGTTAAGCGTGTAGAAGTGCAGGCCTGGGGCACCGCCCTCCAGCAACCGTTGACAGAGGCGGCTCACCACATCGGTACCAAAAGCGGCAATCGCTTCGCTGTCGTCACCATAGGACTCCAACTGCTTACGAATCCAACGCGGGATCTCGGCACCGCAGGCGTCAGAGAAACGCGCCAGCTTGGTGTAGTTGGTAATCGGCATGATGCCGGGAATAATCGGCTGTTCGACGCCCAGCGCACGAGCTTTATCAACGAAATTGAAATAGGCATCGGCGGTAAAGAAGTACTGGGTAATCGCCATATTGGCTCCTGCCTTCATTTTACGCGCGAAGTTCTCCACATCCTTATCAAGGTTGGGCGCCTGTGGATGAGATTCAGGGTAAGCCGCCACCGCGATATCGAAATGGTCACCGGTTTCCGCGCGGATAAACTCAACCAGTTCGTTGGCATAGCGCAGCTCACCAATGCTCCCCATCCCCGAGGGCATATCACCTCGCAGCGCGACCAAGCTATCCACGCCTTCCTCACGATATTGCAACAGCAAGTCACGTAGCTGGGCTTTTTCACTGCCGATGCAAGAGAGGTGTGGCGCGGTGCTGATACCGCTCTCGCTGACCTCGCGCACCACCTGACGCGTACGCGCCTGGGTAGACCCGCCAGCACCGTAAGTCACCGAAAAAAATCGTGGTTTGCGTGCGGCCAATTCATCGCGAACGCGGATCAGCTTGTCGCGCCCGGCATCGGTATTGGGCGGAAAGAATTCAAAGCTGATACCTAGCGGATGCTCATGGCTGCTCATGGGACTTCCTTATGAGTGATTAATAATGATGATATTTTGGGGTATTCTCGCTGTTCCATCGCGCTGGGGCTAATGAAAGATTCCACGCTTGGCCTTTAATTCGGCTCATGTTAGCCGTTCATATCATTTTATCGGGAGCCGTTATGGATTTAGCACCCAGCGCCTTAATGGGGCCACTACTGATGTTATTGGGGTATGTCGGGCTAGGCTGGATAGCCGCCCAACGCTTGAAAATAGACCCCCGCCCGATTGCGACGCTGCTGGTCTACCTGATTGCCCCGTTTACGATTTTTCGCGCGCTGATGAACGGCGGCCCGACACCTGGCTACCTTTTGCTCACATTAGCGCTGTTCATTGCGGCAAGCCTGATGGCTCTGGTGGTACAACGCCTCACTCGCCACCGTTTTGGTGAGCAGGAAGCGGCCCTGTTGGCGTTCTCTTCGGGAACGGGCAATACCGGCTATTTTGGCCTACCGATTGCGTTGATTTTGCTGCCCCCCGAAGGTGTCACCCTCTACCTGTTCTGTATGCTGGGAATTAATATCTACGAATTTACCGTAGGCTTTTACCTTAGCGCACGCGGGCGCTTTTCAGTACGTGAGAGTCTGATCAAAATTTCTCGCTTACCGCTTATCTATGCGTTCCTGTTAGCGTTACTGCTTAGCACTCTCGAAATCACTATGCCTGCAGCGGTAATGAGTTCGCTGGCGGTATTTCCCGCCACCTATACGCTGCTGGGGATGATGATTATTGGTATGACGCTTAGCCAAGTGACGCTTTCCGCCTGGGATACACGCTTTGTGGCCACTTGCTTAGGGCTACGCTATTTGATGTGGCCATTGGTTATGCTAGTGGCCGTGTTAATCCTGCAGTGGGTCACGCCACTTTCCACAGAGTTAGCCCTAGCACTGCTGTTGATAGGCGTGGTGCCCATGGCTGCTAATGTGGTGGTGGTTGCGATGGAACTGGGTATTCAGCCGCAAAAAGGCGCGTTAGCGGTGTTGGTGACGACCCTGCTTGCGCCGCTGCTGATTCCGCTTTATCTCGGTTTAATGCTGCGCCTCACCGGGCTTGGTTAGTGATTGAACTAATCGATAGATGCGTTAAAAACCAGCAACCCCCGCTTGGTTAAGCTGTGCGGCCATGCGCTGCACTTCCGGGTGGCTGAAAAACGCGACCAGCGCCTCAGCACGCACCGGGCCAACGCCTGGAACGGCTTGCCACTGTTCGCGCTGGTAACTCGCTAACTCATACCACTCCCCGCGAACCGCCTCACTCCCCGGCGGCGCGCCCAGCGCCCTTAGCCAAGCCGAAAACGGCTGACTACGGGCGACTTGAAATTGCTCAGTAAGCGAGGCGGCGGTGGCCTCGCCAATACCGTAGGCCTGCTGCAGCTGGCGTGGTTCAACGTCCAGCCAGTCGAGTAACTGCGTGACGGCACCCGCTTCCATTAGCGCTTGCCAAGTGCCTTCACCGACACCCTGCATACCTAACTGCTCGCCCAGGTAGCCAAGCCGCGCCAGAAGTTGGCTTTCACAGCCGGGGGTTAACTCAAAACAGCTCAGCAGATGGTAGCGCTGAGGTGGCGGCGGAGACAGCGGCGAGCGCTCCTGGGTGTGCCACACCACTTCGCTTAGCTGGGGGATCGTTAGCCCGGCTAGCGTAATCGCCACTTGGTCGCCGGGACGAACATCCAGCGACTCCCAGCGATCCAAGGAGCCTAGCGAGACGCGGCTGATGCGCCGCCCTTCTAACACCACTGGGTTAAGCCATACCAGCGGCGTTACTCGCCCGGTGCGGCCAACGCGAAACTCTATACCGCGCACTTCTGCCAGCGCCTGCTGAGCGGGGTATTTCCAGGCAATGGCCCACTCCGGTGGCGACGATGACCAGCGGCGCACACCGGGGCGCTCAGCCTGTTTAATCACCACGCCGTCGGTGGCAAACGGCAGCGGGCCGTTGAACCAGCTATCGCGCCAGTAGGCGGCATCACGGCGATCATCCAAGGGATAGGTGTAGTCAGCGCTATCAAAGCCCAGCGCACTCAGCTGGGCTAAGCGGCTTTCCATGTCGTTCGGGCCGTCAGGCCAGCCCCAGACAAACAGGCCAATACGCTCAAGAGTGGCCGCCTCAGGCGAAGACTGTGCCATGGCGCCTGCCACCGCCCCACGGGCACCCGAAGAGGGTGAGCGCGCCTGAATGTGCTCTTCCATCCGCCAGTAAAGCTCGCCTTGGAGTAGCGCAGAAATCGGCTCGGGTAGCGTATTGGGAATAGCGGGGAGCTGTCGGGCGCGCGCCGTCCAGTCTTGGCCCCGTTCGCCGTCCCCG
>NZ_JPUA01000031.1:18128-23273 GCF_002211105.1 Halomonas campaniensis
CGGCTGACGGCTTCGACCAGTTCGCCAGCGACATAGCGCAGCGTCACCGCTACGCCGTCCACTTTGGGTTGAATCCACAAGTCTTCGCGGCGGCTGGTAAAGCGCCTGACGCCCTCGTCATCGGCTTTATTGAGACCGCGCTGGGCCGCTGGGTGCGCACGGGTGCCGTCGCTACTGCTCACACGGGTCAGCGGACGATGGGGCGTCGTGTCACCCAGGCAGGCCTGCCAACTTTCCAGACGTGCCAGCGCCTGATCGTAAAGCTCATCAGCAACCAGCGATTCACCGCCATCATGGTAAGCGCGATCCCACACCTCGATATGTTCGGTCAGCGCCTGGGTCTCCAGCGCTAGCTGCTCCTGAGGCCAGTCGGGGCACTCTTCTGACTGCGCCATAAACGCCATGACTAACAGGCCACTCAGCAACCCCACTTTCATCACCCATCGCCCACCCAGCATATCCGCACTCCCTTGATGACAAGAAAAGACACAGTGCCTGCAACGCCATGCTAAGTTTAACTTAACTCAAAGTATGAGCGATGCAATACAAGGCAAATTTCTAACGCGCGAAATGAATATGCAGCCGATCATGGTGGGGCGAGGTTTCTATATGGGCATCTACCGCAAAGACATCGCTCAGCAGACGCTGGGTCAACACCTCTTCAGGCGTACCGGCAGCCACTATTTTACCCGCCTGCATAACCAGCAGTCGATCACAGTACATCGCGGCGTGGTTGAGATCATGGAGTGCCATGATACTGGTCATCGGCAGGCTGGAGACCAGCCGCAACAGGTTGACCTGATGCTGCACATCCAGGTGGTTGGTGGGTTCGTCGAGAATGAGTTCTTTGGGTGATTGAGCCAGGGCCCGCGCCACATGAGTGCGCTGTTTCTCCCCCCCGGAGAGGCTATGCCAGGCATCGTTGCGCTTTGCGCTCATACCGGTTCGCTCCAGCGCTGCGTTGACCGTTGTATCGTCCTCGCGCGTCCAGCCCGAGAGCATCGAACGGTGTGGGAAACGGCCCAGCTTGACCACGTCGATCACCTTGAGGTTGGCATTGGTCGTGGCGTGCTGTTCGATGAAGGCCACGCGCTGGGCAATGGTTCGGCGGCGAAAGGTTGAAAGCTCCTGCCCATCCAGCATGACACGTCCGGCATGCGGTCGCTTGAGGCCGGCCAGCAGCCGTAACAGTGAGGTCTTGCCGGAGCCATTGGGGCCCAGCACCCCCAGTAGCTTCCCCTGTTCGGCTTCGAAGGAGACACCATCGATCACCGTCTTGGTGCCGATTTTCCAAATCAGATTGTCGGCCTTGATGCTCATGATGCGCGCTGTAACCGGTAAAGAATGACAGAGAAGAACGGCACGCCCACAAGCGCCGTGACCACACCAATCGGCAGGGATTGCTGCGGAATCAGCACGCGGGAGGCGATATCCGCTACCACCATGAAGATCGCCCCCACGATGGCGCAGGCAGGCAGCAGGACGGCGTGGCGTGGCCCCACCACGAAACGCGCCGCGTGGGGAACCACCAGGCCAACGAAGCCAATGGTGCCCACCATGCTGACGATGGTAGCGGTAATGACGGCAGTGAGTGCGAACAGGACGATTCTCGTTTGACCGACATTGACGCCCAGGGAGGCAGCGGCCTCATCGCCGAAGGCAAAGGCATCCAGCACCCGTGCATAGCACAGACATGCAATCAGCCCCAGCCCGACCACGACCGATACCAGAAAAAAATCCGGCCAGCGCACGCCGCCAAAGCTGCCGAGCAGCCAGAACATTACATCCCGCGCCTGCTGAGCATTGCCCGCCGTGGTGACGAAATAAGAGGTTACGGCGTTGAAGAGCTGCGACGCCGCAACCCCCGCCAGAATGGTGCGGTCAGCACCACCGCGCGCACCGTTCGACAGCAGCGCCACAAACAAAAAAGCGGCAAAAGCGCCGATAAAGGCGCCCGAGGAGAGCGATACCGCGCCAGCGCCGAGCCCCAAGATGACGATCAGTACGGCGCCCGTGGATGCCCCCGCGGAGATACCGAGTACATACGGCTCTGCCAAGGGATTACGCAGCATCGACTGCATGATAGCGCCCGCCAATGCCAGTCCGGCACCGCAGAAGGCGGCCACCAGCGCTCGGCTCAAGCGATAATCCCAAACGATGGCTTCGTGAATACGATTGAGCTCGAACGACGACCAGCCGAGCTTGTTGGTGATCACCGCGTAGGTCGTCGTCAACGGGATCGGCATATCGCCAATCCCGACGCTGATCCCCACCACCAGGGCAATCGCTACAAGCGAAGCAAGCAGCAGGGCTGGCACCCATACCCAGTGTGATAGCCGCTCAGTTGATTGCGGCATTTCAATTGTGACACTCATCTCAGGCCGAGCGCCTCAAGCTGTTCGGCTACCTCTTCCGCACCGAAGATCGTCCTCATCGTCGGATCCATGGCGTGTCCATCCATGACCACGATCGCGCCGTTTTTAACCGCCCTCATCTCGCGCGTCGCCGGATCCGAATTGAGAAACTCGATCTTGGCCTCCGAGTTGTCTAAATCCCAGCGATTACGGTCAACGCGAGCCACCACAATGACGTCTGGATCGGCCGCGATGATGCTTTCCCACCCAAGTGCCGGCCACTCCGCATCAGAGTCAATGGCATTGGTTCCCCCGAGCACGTCCGCAATGAAGCCAGAAGCGCCGTTTTTACCGCCAAGGTAGGCATCGGCAGACGGCGACGGGCTGGAGAACCAGAAGACAAAGGAGAGCGGGTCGCTATCTTCGGGCGTCTCTGCCCGTAGCACCGCTTCGCGCTGCTTTAGATCTTCGATCAGTGCCTGGCCTCGCGCGTCGACGTCGAATATCCGAGCCATTTCGTCGATCTCCTGATACAGGCCGTCCATACTCCAGCGCTGCTCGCGACTGCCGTAACCGAACTTGTCCTTGGCCGCGTCTTCGGCAACGCAGGTGTTGGGGGACAAGTAGGTCGCCACCCCCACGTTATCGAAGTCCTCCCGCGTCGCCACTCTGCTGGAGGGGCCGATCAGGCTAGGTAGCGCGGCCGTGACGAGATCCGGATTTTTGGCCAGGATGGATTCGAACGTCGGAAACTCGACCGTCAAGACCTCCACCTTGGCATTGGCCTCGGCCAGTTGCGGCAAGACCTGATTGGGCCAGAAGGCGGTACCTACCATCCTGTCTTCGAGACCGAGCATCAGCATGATCTCCGCACTGGCTTGCCCCAGGCCGATCGCCCGCTCGGGTGCTTGCTCGAAAGTCACCTCCACGCCGCAGTTGTTCAGTGTCAAAGGGTATTGTGTGTTATCCGCCAGCGCCGAGGACGAAGCCAGGCTCAGCAGAGTGGAGAATCCGGTCACAGCAAGAAGACGTGTCATGGAGCACCCATCACTATAGGTAGAGGTGTAACGATTACAGCGGCTGCACTGATCAGATAACGCCAGTACTGATACGCATTTACCAGCGCGCGCACTATAATCGAAAACCATTCTCATCACAACCTTCAGCCATGCGCCCCAATAGAAACGCCCCCTGCATGGAGCAGGAGGCGCTGGGGGTTAGCTTCAGGCGGCTAAGCGCTTACAAACCGGCAGACTTACGCAGCGCTTCAGCTTTATCAACCTTTTCCCACGGGAAGGCGGTAAAGGTTTCGGTATGCGCTTGGCCTTTATCGTCGCTCCAGGTGTAGCTGTGCTCGAACGGCGCCCGGCCAAAGTGGCCGTAAGCAGCGGTGAGCTGATACATGGGATGAAGCAGATCAAGCATTTTGGTGATCGCGTAGGGGCGCAGGTCAAAGTGCTCGCGAACCAGCGCTACGATCCTGGTATCGTCAATTTTCCCCGTGCCGAACGTATCGATGGAGACCGAGGTCGGCTCGGCAACACCAATCGCGTAGGAGACCTGAATCTCACACTTGTCAGCCAGGCCCGAGGCCACCACGTTCTTGGCCACATAGCGGCCCGCATAGGCGGCGCTGCGATCCACTTTAGAGGGGTCTTTGCCCGAGAAAGCGCCACCACCGTGACGTGCCATGCCGCCGTAGGTGTCGACGATGATTTTACGTCCGGTCAGCCCGCAGTCACCTACCGGGCCGCCAATTACGAATTTGCCGGTGGGGTTGATATGGTACTGGGTACTCTCATCCAACCACTCAGCGGGGATCACCTGCTCGATAACCTCGCGCTTGATCATTTTGCGCAGGTCTTCTTGGTCAATGTCGGGATCGTGCTGGGTAGACAGAACAATGGCATCGACACCACAGGGCTGGCCTTCGGCGTTATAGCGGAAGGTGACCTGGCTCTTGGCATCCGGGCGTAGCCATGGCAGTAGGCCATTTTTACGCAGCTCAGCCTGACGCTCCACTAAACGGTGGGAGTAGTGGATTGGCGCGGGCATAAATGAATCGGTTTCGTTGGTCGCATAGCCAAACATCAATCCCTGATCGCCAGCGCCCTGATCTTCCGGCTTACTGCGGTCAACGCCCTGGGCGATATCGACACTCTGCTTGCCTATCAGGTTAACCACGCCGCAGGTCGCGCCGTCAAAACCGACGTCAGACGAATTATAGCCAATGCTGATAATCACATCGCGTACGAGGGTTTCTAAATCGACCCAGGCGGAGGTGGTAATCTCGCCAGCAATAATCGCCACCCCGGTTTTCACCATGGTTTCACAGGCAACACGCGCCTGTTTATCCCGGGCGATAATGGCATCTAGCACCGCGTCAGAGATCTGATCGGCAATCTTATCGGGGTGACCTTCGGAGACGGACTCGGAGGTAAACAGGGAATATTCGCTCATCGCGCACTCTACCCTCTGTATGACGGCTGTAGATAGTAGTCCACAGCATCAGCAGGAAATCATGGCAGGTGACCCCTGCCCGTATTAGTGAAGCGGCAGCATTATTTTTCTACCGCTTCGGGAGGCAGAGTCTACACGCTGTGGGCGATGCTTCCCAGAACGTGATCCTCAGAATTTGCCGCTAGATTTGCCGACACATGGGAAGTCAGCGACAATAGCGCCTTTATAATTTCTGTTTTCAGGCGAGGAGCACCCCCATGCCGTCCCGTTTTGAGCTAGCCAATGCCATTCGCGCCCTCTCCATGGATGCCGTTCAGAAGGCCAAGTCCGG
>NZ_JPUA01000032.1:0-80479 GCF_002211105.1 Halomonas campaniensis
GCTGCGGGTGGCGAACACCCTAAGCCGCAAGCAGCACCACGACTACTCCCACGAAGTTTATGACGCTATGGCGGGCTGTTTGGCGTGTAAATCCTGCGCGGGGCAGTGCCCGGTCAAGGTCAACGTCCCTCAGTTCCGTTCACAGTTCTTGGAGGTCTACCACGGCCGCTACCTGCGCCCGCTGCGTGACTACGTGATTGGCGGCACTGAATTTATGCTGCCCACCCTGGCCAAAGCCGCACCGCTGTATAACGCCGTGATTGGCCAGCGCTGGGTAGAGCAACTAATGCGCCGCACGCTGGGCATGAGCGATTCCCCTCCGTTTTCCCGGGCCAGTGTTAAAAAGCAGCTCAACGCCTGGGGCGTTGCCGAGGCGACGCCGCTCTCACTGGCCCTGTTAACCGAGCAGCAGCGCGCCAACAGCGTGATTATCGTGCAGGACGCCTTCACCACTCACTTTGAAGCCAAGCTGGTCATGGACGTTGTGGAACTGCTATCGCGTCTCAATCTACGCGTGTTCGTGATGCCCTATTCGGCTAACGGCAAACCGCTCCAGGTGCAGGGCTTTCTGGGTGCCTTCGAGCGCACCGCCGCCAAGCAAGCCGAACGGCTACGCACCTTGGCCCGCTTTGATATCCCCATGGTGGGCATCGACCCGGCGATGACGCTCACCTATCGCCAGGAGTACATCAAAGCGCTAGGCAATGAGGCGGTGCCGGAGGTGCTGATGCTACAGGAGTGGCTGGCGACCCGGATAAACACGCTTGCGCCCAACCAGCTTAAGCTAACCGACCCAGGGTTTAAGCTGCTCTCCCACTGCACCGAGAAAACCAACGCGCCGGGTAGCCCTAAAGCATGGCAGCAGGTGTTCGCGGCGTTTGGGTTAGAGCTTGAGCTGATGGCCACCGGCTGCTGCGGCATGTCGGGCACCTACGGCCACGAAACCCGCAATGCCGCTACGTCAAAAACGATCTACGCCCAGTCCTGGCAGCCCCAGGTGGAAGCCGAAAACAACGCAGGTAAGTTACTGGCCACCGGTTACTCCTGCCGCAGCCAGGTGAAGCGCTACTCTGAACAAGTTCTGCTACATCCTTTGCAGGCGCTGCTCATTGCCCTAAAGCGCAGCTAAAGTTTGTACAAACACTAAACCTTGTATAACGTTGAGGTAGCTAACGGCGTACAGCGCAAAAAGCTGTCACGCTGTTCATTGACTGTTATTTTTCAGGAGCTGCCTTGTTATCTCTACTTCCCTCTCTGACTCGTCTAGGCGCAGGCGCTGTTTTAACCCTGAGCCTAGCGGCCATGGCGGTCGCTCAGGAAAACCGTGTTGAGACGCAGGTAGTGGCGGACTCTCCTCGGATAGAGGTGTTGCCGTTGACCGGCAGCGTTAGCGCCCCACAAACCTCACAGCTGTCTAGCGCTGAAGCGGGTCAGGTCAGCGAGCTAACGGTTGAAATGGGCGACACAGTTACTCAGGGCCAGCCCCTTTTATCACTTGATACTCGCGATATTAGCCTGGAAAGCCAGCGGGCCCGCGCGGATCTTGCCCAGGCAGAAGCCGAGCGCGACGAAGCGCAGCGCTTAGTGAGCGAAGCCAATCAGCTCTCGGCGCAAAACTTTGCCGCCAGTGAACGACGCCAGCGTGAAAGCGCTTTGGCGGCGGCCCAGGCCACCCTTGAAGCGCGTCGAGCCGACTATAGTTTGGCCCAGCTGCAGCTTGAGCGTCACCAGATACGCGCGCCCTTTGACGGCATGGTCACCCACCGTGAGAGCAATATCGGTGAGTGGGTAAACCCTGGCGATACCCTGCTTACCCTGGTCGATTTAGCTTCCCTTCGCTTGGATTTCTCGGTGCCGCTCTCCGTCTATCAGCGCTTTGAAGGCTCTCAATTAGAGGTGCGCTTAGAAGGCAGCGATCAATGGCACCCGGCGCGCACCCTCGCGCGTATTCCTCTTGATGCCAGCTCAAGGCAGTTCCTGCTTCGCGCGGCGCCGGAAACACCACTTGAAATGCTACCGGGTATGGCGGTGGAAGGCCGTTTGCAGCTTAACGGCGAAAGCGGGCCCAGCGTGCCGCGGGATGCCCTCATTCGCCGTCCGGATGGCAGCGTTAGCGTTTGGTTAGCCCGCCAGAGCGAGGATACTTGGCAGGCGTTCGAGCAGCGGGTTGAGATCGGCAGCAGCTACCAAGGAGAGGTCGCTGTGAATGAGGGCCTGTCAGCGGGAGACCGCGTTATTGTCGTCGGAAATGAGCGGCTTGAAGAGGGACAAGAAGTGTCCCTGAGCGACGACTAAGGAGCGATACCCGCATATGTTTGCCGCTATTATTCGTCACGGCATCTTGGTGAGCGTTATTACGCTGATCCTGCTGATTCTGGGGATAGCTGCGATTTGGCGCATCCCGGTACAGATGATCCCCGACCTTGAAACCCGTGTGGTGGGCATCGAGACCCAGTGGCCGGGTGCCACGCCGCAGGATATTGAAAAGGATATCTTGATCGAGCAGGAGGAGTTCCTGCGTAATGTGCCCAATTTGCAGCGCATGGAGTCCACCGCCAGCAGCGGCAGCGCCGAAATCGAGCTGGAGTTCCCGTTTGGCGTAGACCTTACCGAAACCTTGATTCGGGTTAACAACGCGCTAAGCCAGGTACCCTCCTACCCCAACAATGTCGACCAGCCGCGCATTGTCGCTAACTCTTTTTCCGCTAACGCCTTTATGTACTTTAACGTTGGCCCACGGGAGGATAATCCGCGCCAGCTCGATATGCCGGCCATGCGCGATTACCTGGAAGATAACGTCCGCCCGCGCCTGGAGAGCGTTGCGGGCGTATCGGAAGTCACTGTTTCCGGTGGTGCAGAGCGGCAAATGCAGCTACTGATCGACCCCGAAGCGCTGGTCGCCCGTGAACTGAGTATCGCTGACATTCAGGACGCCCTTCAGGCCCGCAACCAGGATGTCTCCGGCGGCAACCTCGAGAGCGGCAAACGCCGCTACCTGCTGCGTACCGTGGGCCGTTTTGAGGATGTGGAGAGCCTTGAAGCGCTGATCCTCATCCGCGACGGCGACGCGGTCACCCGGCTAAGCGATGTGGCTGAAGTACGCCAATCCTACGCCGAACTCACTTCTCGCGCTTACAGCTCGGATGGACAGCCGGTATTGAGCGTGCAGGTGCGCCGGGAGCCGGGCGCCAATGTGATCGATATTAAGCGCGCCATGCTCGACGAAGTCGCAGCGCTTAATGAAGGTCTGCTAGCCGAGCAGGGCATGCGTATGACGCTCTCCAGCGACGACGTGCGCTACGTGGAGTCGTCGATTGCCAATATCTGGGTCAACCTGGGGCTGGGCGCGCTGTTTGCCACCTTGGTGATGTACGCTTTCCTGCGCTCTGCCCGAGCAACCCTGGCTGGGGTGATTGGCATCCCTATCTGTACCATTGCTGCCTTTCTAGGCCTGCTGCTAGCGGGCCGCACGCTCAACGTTATTTCGCTGGCGGGTGTTGCTTTCGCCATTGGCATGACCATCGACAACACCATCGTCGTGCTGGAGAGCATTGAGACCCAACGCCGCCGTGGGCTGGCGCGTTTTGAAGCGGCTCTCGAGGGCGTCAAGCAAGTATGGCCCGCGGTGCTCGCCTCAACGCTGACCACTATTCTAGTCTTTGTGCCGATCTTCTTTATTCAGCAGGAAGCCGGGCAGCTCTACTCCGATATTGCGGTGGCCATCTCGACCTCGATTATTGTCTCCATGGTGGTCGCCATTACCGTTATTCCCACTCTGGGCGCGCACATCGATTTTCGTGGCAAGGAGAGCACCTCAACCACATCGCCACGCTGGGTACGCGGTTGCCTGTGGGTGGTTGATGGCATGATCCGTACGACCTCCCGACGTTTTCTCGCTATCCTGCTGGGCATCGTGGGTGGTATCGGCATTTTTGTCTGGCTGACGCCCCCGGCTGAGTACCTGCCCGAAGGCGAAGAGGCCAAAACCTTTGCCAGTATGAACGCCCCTGCGAGTTACAACCTGGCCACCATGGATGCGATTGCCCAAACCCTGCAGCAAGAACTGGAACCCCATGTAGGCGCTGATCCAGAGGACTTCGAGCGCGGCGATACCGACATCCCGCCGATTCGCACCATGGGCATTCAAGCCGAAGCCCAAAGCCTACGGATCATTGCGGAAACCATCGACCCCACCCATATTGAAGCGTTAATGGACGCCCTCACCCTGCGCTTTGAAAGATACCCAGACATGCGCGCCTTTGCCGCTCGCGGCTCGATTATCTCCAGCAATGACGGCGGAACGCGCAGTATCACTTTGGATATTGCCGGTAACGATCTCAACGAGCTTTACACCACCGCCAATGCGATTTACCAACGTGCGCAAGACGTTTTCGATAACCCGCGCATCCAGTCACGCCCCTCCGCGCTGGATCTTGGCCAGCCGCTGATTGAGGTATATCCCAATTGGGAGCGCGCCGCAGAAGTCGGCCTTGATACCAGTGCCCTTGGCACCACCGTCGCGGTGCTCACCAACGGCGCCTACCTGGATGACTTTTATCTCGACGACGAGAAAATCGACCTTTACGGCTATGGCCCCGAGGCGGGCGATATCGACCTGGACGCCCTCGCCACCCTGCCCATCTATACGCCCTCAGGGATAAGCGTTCCGCTCAACACCCTCGCCGAAATTCGCGAAACCGTGGGAACGGCTACGTTGCGACGGGTAGACGGTCGCCGCAGCGTGACGCTGGACGTTATTCCACCGCGCAGCGTGGCGCTGGAAGCCGGTATCGAGCGGATGCAGCGCGAGGTGATCGACCCACTGCGCGATGAGGGCGTCATACCCGCCAACATTAATGTCAGCGTGACCGGCGCGGGGGATCAATTAGACGCCACCCGCCAAGCGCTTACCGGCAATGCGTTAATCGCGTTGGCGATTGTGTATCTGCTGCTGGTGGCGATTTTTGCCCACTGGGGTTACCCGCTACTTATCCTCGCCACTATTCCGTTAGGCGCCGCTGGGGGGATTGTGGGGCTATGGCTGATGAATACCGTGGGCGCTCAGCTGCCGAAAATTGGCTTGAATGCCATCAGTCAGCCGTTTGATATGATCACTATGCTGGGCTTTTTGATTCTGATGGGGACGGTGGTCAACAATCCGATACTGGTGGTTCATCAGGCGAGGGAGAATCTACGCACGGCGTCGATGGGCATTCGTGAAGCCGTTCAACAGGCGGTGGAGAGCCGTTTAAGGCCTATCGCCATGACGACTCTTACCACCCTGTGCGGCCTTTCACCGCTGGTGTTTCTACCCGGGGAAGGCACCGAGCTTTACCGCGGCGTCGGTGCCATTGTGCTATTTGGGCTGCTCGGCACGGCAATTGTCACCGTCACCTTCTTGCCAGCCCTTACCGTTGCCGTGCTCAGTTGGAGAACCCAACGGTCGGCGAACTAAAAACGGGTGGCGTTAGAAAAACAGCCTTTTCAGCGCCAATCCCGGATCACTTTCGCGCATAAAGGCTTCGCCGACCAGAAAGCCGTTAACGTTATGGTCGCGCATCAGCTCCACGTCATCGCGGGTATGAATACCCGATTCGGTAATCACCGTGACGCCCTCAGGAATGCGCGGCAGCAGATCCAAAGTGGTATTCAGGCTGGTTTCAAAGGTATGTAGGTTGCGATTATTGATGCCGACCAGCTTTAGATCCAGCGCCAGGGCGCGCTCAAGCTCCTCGGCGTCGTGCACCTCGACTAGCACATCCATACCCAGCTGATTGGCTTGCTGGTGCAAATCGCGAAGCTGTGCGTCATCCAGGGCAGCAACAATCAGCAGAATACAGTCCGAACCAATCGCCCGCGCTTCACACACCTGGTAGCCGTGGGTGATAAAGTCCTTGCGAATCACCGGCAGCGTGCAGACATCCCGAGCGGCAATGAGATAGTCTTCATGGCCTTGGAAAAAATCGGCGTCGGTAAGCACGGAGAGACAGGCAGCGCCGCCCTGGGCGTAGCTTTTGGCGATATCCGAGGGGTGAAACTCTTCACGAATAACACCCTTTGAAGGCGAGGCTTTTTTCACTTCGGCGATAATCGCCGGATCACCTGTTGCAATGCGCGTATTAAGCGCCTCAATAAAGCCACGCGGGGCGCTCTGCTGCTCCCCGAGGGTGAGCAGATCCGCCTCTGAAACGGCCTGACGGCGCTCAGCCACTTCTTGGTCTTTGCGAGCAAGAATGCGCGTTAAAATAGTCGGCGTTGCCTGTTGAGTCATGGTGGTCTCTTTTTTTAAAGCTTATCTTGTTTAAGCACCTACTGCTTAAAAACGCTGGTGAAGTGCGAAAGCTCTTTGAGTTTTTCGAGCGGCAGCTGAGAGGCCTGCGCGTCCTGAGCTACCATCACCCCCTCTTTTAAGGTATCCGCAACCCCCGAACAGTAGAGCGCGGCCCCAGCGTTTAGTGCGACCATATCGGCAGCGGCACCTTCACCGGAAAGCGCGGCCTTGACCAAGCGCAGACTGTCTTCGGCACTGGCGGCTTTCAGCGTTGAGAGGCTCTGGCGCTCAATGCCCAGCTCCTCTGAGGTAATGGTGTACTGGGTAATCTCACCCTC
This sequence comes from Halomonas campaniensis, assembly GCF_002211105.1. Lineage (GTDB taxonomy): Bacteria > Pseudomonadota > Gammaproteobacteria > Pseudomonadales > Halomonadaceae > Vreelandella > Vreelandella campaniensis_A. The sequence continues at coordinate 6,610 of NZ_JPUA01000032.1, forward strand.
TTTTAGCTCAGCGACCAGAGTAGGGCTAGCCAGGGAGATTTCATCCAGGCCGTCCTCTGAGTGGACGACCATCACGTGGCGGCTGCCCAGCGTTTTCAGCACTTCCGCCATTAATGGCACTAATTCTGGGGCGTAAACACCCAGCACCTGGTTCGGTGCGCCAGCAGGGTTGGTCAGCGGGCCCAAAATATTAAACAGCGTGCGCACGCCCATTTCCCGGCGCGGGCCAATGGCATAGCGCATGGCCGGGTGGTGGTTGGGTGCAAACATAAAGCCTACGCCCACCTGCTCAATACAGCGCGCTACCTGATCAGGCTTGAGATCCAGGTAGATACCCGCCACATCGAACAGATCCGCACTGCCCGACGACGACGAAACGCTGCGATTACCGTGTTTGGCTACATGGGCTCCAGCGGCCGCGGCGACAAAACTGGCGGCGGTGGAAACGTTAAACAGGTTGGCGCCATCGCCACCGGTGCCGACAATATCCACAACGTTGTCAGCACTCAGCTCAACGCGCTTCATCAACTCACGCATTACCTGGGCAGCGGCGCTAATTTCCGCGGCGCTTTCGCCTTTCATGGCGAGGCCTACCAGCAGGCCGCCAATTTGCGCATCGCTTGCATCGCCGGTCATGATCTGACGCATTAAAGCGTGCATGGCATCGAAAGTGAGGTCTTCGCGGCGCATCACCGCATTAATCGCATCTCGCATTTGCATGAGCAGAGGGGCCCCTAAAAGCGTGTGAAACCGGCCATTAGCCGCGTTTTAAAAAGTTGGCCAACAGCTCATGGCCTTGGCGGGTAAGAATTGACTCGGGGTGAAACTGCACCCCTTCTATATCCAGTTCGCGGTGACGAAACCCCATAACTAAACCGGGGGTTACATCGTCATCGCCTGTCCAGGCAGTCACTTGCAAACAGTCGGGCAGGCTCGCTTTATCGACCACCAGGGAGTGATAGCGGGTAACCTCAACCGGGTTATCCAGCCCTTCAAACACGCCTTGGTTAGCGTGCAGCACGGCTGAGGTTTTGCCGTGCATCACCTGCGGCGCGCGCACGACCTTGCCACCATACACTTGACCAATCGCCTGATGCCCCAGGCAGACGCCTAAGATAGGCAGCTTGCCTGCAAAGTGTTTGATGGCGGCCATGGAAATTCCCGCCTCGTTGGGCGTGCAGGGACCGGGCGACACCACCAGGTGCGTCGGCGCGTGCGCTTCAATTTGCTCAATGGTGATGTCGTCATTGAGATGAGTGATCACTTCCGCACCCAGCTCACCCAGGTACTGTACGATATTAAACGTAAAGCTATCGTAATTATCCAGCATCATCACTCTAGCGCTAATAACTGGCTGATTAGTATCAACATCACGCATATCTTGTCTCGTCGTTACCCAGCCTGTTACCCAGGTGTGCTATCGGTTGAGCTTTTTTCTCGATTCTGAATTGTATCGTCTGAGCGTTGATGTCGCCATTCTAATCAGGCGCAAGGGATTATGAGTGCAAAGCGGTATCCACCAGGGTCGCGCCTGCCATGCGGTCTTGCGCATAACAAGCGGCTTTATCGCCTTCCTATGCTTACATTATCTATAATGGTTGCAGTCAGTCAGCAACCAAACAGCAACCACCAATTGCCGAAAGGATTTCAAGATGTCTATACAAGCGCGACTGGAAGGCGGGCCGTGGGATGGTAAGAGCCTAAAGCTTACCGCTGAGGTTCCATATCTCAATATGCCTGAGCCAGTGAAAATGCCTGAAATTGTGGGCCACGACAGCTTTGACAGCATTGAGAATATTTACCAGTACCGGCTTTATCAGCGTATGCCTGATGGCATGGTGGTATATCGAATAGCTTAAGAGCACGGCGGATTTTGAATCCGCGCAGCTATACTTTTGAGGCCGCGCTTGCACAAGGCTTTATAATAAAAACAGCATCTTACGGATTTACTATATTTACATACAGCACATTGGTCGCGCTGGTTCTGCGACCAAACTGCGACCAGTGGATTGCTACGCCGGATTAATCAGCTCCTCCCCCTGCCCTTCAGCCGGTTTATTAACCGCGGTACTCACCGCCCAGTGCTCGACCAGATTGGCATTGATATGCCGCACCAAACTGCGAATGGTCTCCCGATCCGTGATGTCAGGTGCCAGCCAGTGCTTAAGGCTATCGTCATCCAGTATCAACGGCATTCGATCATGCACTTCGGCAGCACGGCCCCGCCCGGGCTCAGTGACGATGGCACAACCCATGCTGCCATCATCACGCTCAGCGAATAACCCAGCGAAGAACAGCGGCTCTCGATCCTTACGGCAAATGTAATGCGGCTGCTTTGGCTTCGAATCTTTAATCCACTCATACCAACCGTCTGCCGGTATCAAACAACGGTGCTTTGAAAAAGCAGATTTGAAATAGGCGTTGGTGGCCACCGTTTCCACCCGGGCATTAATCGGTTGGCTGCCCGTGCTCTTGGCCCAGCGCGGCCTGTACCCCCACCACATCTCATCAATAATCGGCTGCTCGTTTTCTGAAGCCTGGTACATGACTGCGATCCAGGTACCAGGTGCCACGTTATAACGCGGACGCAAATTGCTGTCAGGCACACTTGCACCGACCTGCGCGGCCAGTCGCTCTAACGGGGTGAATAACGCGAATCGTCCACACATGCTTGAATCATAGTCGATGAACGGCGCTTCGCAGCCGCCCTTTCATATCAGCGCTTGCAGTCAACGATGATCTTCGCTTATCGTCTCCCCTAAATACTGTATATATCACCAGCATTCTAGGAGGCGCTTATGTCTAAATCATACGAGCAGCTAGTCAAGCGAGTGCAGAAACAGATCGGTAGTCCTAAAGCGCAATCTGAGCACTGCGTAGAACTGCAACGCCAGCCCGACGAAGCCCCGGAAGATTGGGCGCGCATGCTTGAAGACCTGGGAACCGTCGAGAACGTGACCATGATCCCACTGGATGACGCTGCAGAGCACATCCGCTTGCGCTGGAACCCAGAGGAGTCGATGGCATGAGCATGCACTTATCCATCCTCGGGCGAGTCGATACCACCGCCCCACCGCTTAAGCTGCCCCTAGCCGCTGGCGAAGTGCGCACAGGCTTCCCATCGCCAGCGGATGATTACCTTGAAGCCGAGCTGGATCTAGTCGCCCATCTCATTCAGCACCCTAGCGCGACGTACTACCTAAGGGCCAAAGGGACATCGATGACAGGCGCGGGGATCTATGACGGTGACCTACTGATTGTCGATCGCTCACTTGAGCCTAAGTCTGGCCATATCGTCATAATGAGCGTTGACGGTGAGCTCACGTGCAAAAAACTGGGGTCGATCGGCAACCGCCCATACCTCTTTGCCGCAAACCCTGAGTTTCGACCAATGCCATTAGAAGGCCGAGAGTGCCAATTGTGGGGCGTCGTCACACACAATATCCACTCGCTGGCCCCTGGGTTCGCCGTATGATCGCCCTAGTCGACTGTAATAATTTCTACGTCAGTTGCGAACGCGTATTCAATCCCAAGCTGGAAGGCAAGCCCGTTGGTGTGATGTCGAACAATGATGGTTGCGTGGTCGCCCGATCAACCGAGATCAAAGCACTGGGTGTCGCGATGGGCATGCCCGCACACCAGATCGACCCGCACATTCGCCGCCAGTGCATTCTGCTGAGCTCTAACTACGCCCTATACGGAGACATGAGCCGCCGCGTTACTGACGTTCTCAGCCAGCACACACCTCACGTTGACGTTTACTCAATCGATGAATCCTTCCTATCGTTTGAAGGTTTCGAGCCGGAAACGCTTGCGGAGCGGTGCCAGACAATGCGCCACCAGGTGCGCCGTGATACCGGCATTCCGGTTAGCGTTGGGCTGAGCACATCCAAAACGCTGGCGAAGATCGCTAACCATCGGGCGAAGAAAGAGCCGCACTTTAACGGCGTGGCCATCATGCATCCAGATAGTGAAGACACTCGTGCTTTCCTTGAGCATCTACCTGTTACTGAGATATGGGGCGTAGCTGGGCGTAGCGCTGTGAGATTGCACACGCTGGGCATTGAGAACGCGTGGCAGCTGCGCGAAGCCAGTCCAAAGCATTTACGTAAGCATTTTTCGGTGGTGATGGAGCGGATCGTCTGGGAACTGCGCGGCGTCGACTGTATCCATCTGGACGACATGACTCAGCCTAAAAAGCAGATCATGGTCAGCCGCAGCTTTGGGCGCCTAACTAGCAATAAGGCAGATCTGCATGAGGCGGTTCGCGTGCATTCCTCCCGTGCAGGCGAGAAGCTACGCAAGCAGTCAGGCTTAGCCCAGGCCATCATGGTGTTTGTGCGCACGAATAGATTCCGAGATGATCTGCCGAGCTACAGTAAAAGCCTGGTAATACCGTTGCCCCACCCCACTGACGACAGCCGTGAGTTGGTACGTGCTGCAATAGCCGGACTGGAAAGGATATTCAAGGAAGGTATCTGGTATCAGAAGTGTGGCGTGATGCTGATGGATCTGTGCGACCACGATAATGAACAGCTCGGGTTACTGGCTGAGCCGGTGAGTGATGAGCAGCGGGAAAGGAATGAGAAATTAATGGCGACGCTGGACAAGCTCAATAGAGAGCATGGCAAAAATACGGTGAGGCTGGGGATGCCGAGAAAGATCAATGCGTGGGAGCTTCGGTGCGAACATAGAACACCACGCTACACTACGAAATGGGATGAGCTAGCAGTCGCTAAATCATAGAGTATGCCATCCCTGGCAATAAACTGAGTCCCTTCTACATACACAAAACATCCGTGTCGTGACGCGTCCGACATGCTAAAAGCGGCGTTCCTGGCGTCACAACCCCCAGTATAGACACGATTTAAGCCCCTGTATGTAAGAGATCAACGACAGTTCTGTAAGAGATCTCTTACAACAGGCACAAAAAAACCGCTCAATGGCGGCGGGGTTTGGTGCGCGGGCGGGGGCTTACCAGCTAATCAGCTCAATCTCTTCCACTGCCTCAGCCGCCCGCACGGCTTTAACCAACCGCTGCCGCTTCCCGGTGAGCTGCTGAGCCTGGGTAAACACATCGGCATTCTCAAGCACCGCTAGGCTCAGATCGCGCAACGTTTCGGTGCCGTCTTCGCCGTTACGACCCAGCAGGATATTGTCTAGCACCGGCGTTGCCGGGGCGCCGCCCTGGTGGTTATCGTGCCACGCCAGGTAAGCGCGGGCTTCACTCTCCTGAGCCAGCCAGGTCGCTTGCTCGATTTCCGGATACTCTTTGACTAGCGGCGTTATCGTGGCAACATACGCGGCGTTGATCTCCTGAATTTTCCGCGCTTTAACATCGTTGAGAATTTCAGCTGCCGTGGGTTTTAGCTCCCAAAACTGCGCTGCTTCGCTCATTCCACCACCTCGTCTATCGGCTGTTCCTCGCCCGCTTCGGGCTCTTCCGGCTCTTCAACCACCGGCACGGTCACCGTCCAGCCGTCATCGCGCTTTTCATAGCTCGCGTTATCGGGGGCGGCGGTGGCCACGATGTAGCATTGCTCATTGTCAAAAGTGGCGGCGTCGATCCATTGGCCGGTACCAAACCAGTCATGGCTCCCGTTGACCGGCGTGCACTCATACAGCAAGCCTCGCTGGCCCAGCGTGACATGCAGCTCGCCCTCGATGCGCTCGACGTTATGAATGCCCGCCGCTGCGGTGTCAGCGTTGCCTTTGAACGTTGCATCAGCCGGAAAAACCGACAGGTCGATACCGTTAATCACCTCCCCGCTTATCGTGTAATCGTGGTGCGCGGGTTGGTCTACTATCAGCAGTTTCATGATGGCCTCCTATTTCCAGCGCGTCTCAATACTGACGCGAACATTCGAGAGGGAAGCGCTAAGGTCAAAGCCACGCCCCTCCTGCCTTACAAGCGTAAAAGAAACGCTGCTGGTACCACTGCCCCCATTGTCAAAAACGTTTGATATATCAAGCGGCTGACACAAGGTGTAATAAGTTGTTTGGACGGGGAGGCTGACAGACGCCACTATTGGAGCAGAAGCCAATCTGGGATAAGGAAGCGTCGCTGAGCACTCCATCACGATATTGTTACTCGCTGTGAATGTCAGTGGATTTAAGACAAGAACAAGCCGACCATCTGGGTAGAGATAATATCGGCCATTGCTGTTTGAGCCGGTGATCACGTCAACGCCCAGAGCAGCGCGCACCTGCGCAGGCGTTGAGGGGCGCATAAAATCAGTGCCGTCGGCTTCCCTCGCCGTGTAAATAACAGCGATATTGCTGTTTGTGGGCGTGTACGTTGAGCGGAAAAGCCTGGCTCTAATATCGCCAGAAGAATCCCGACCAGCAATCGAATTGGCATCGTCGTTAACGCTGCGAGACTGGCCGTTAAGCTGCGAAGCATTGACGTTAGTTAAGCCGCTACCGTTGCCATAAAACCCGCTTTGGGAGTGAAGATCCCCGTAAAAGTAGTGCTTCCCTGCCGAACTTGTGTAGTGCGTATAGCTAGTGTTTCGGTTACCAATTACAACAGACCCCGCCGAACGGGTTATCTGGAGCCCATCAGTCACCCCTCGAAGCGTGACGCCATTAAGTATGTCTAACCCATCCGCAGTTAACACACCGTCGAACTCAACGCCGCCTGCGGTGACGGTTATATCTAGGTTTTCAGTTGTCCAAAGTTCAGCGGGCGGTGACCAAACGCCGCCATGATTGCCACCAATCCATGCTCGGTTAGCCGTGTTTTGCCGAATAAACAAGTATTTATTGTAGTCGTCACTACTATAACTAGACCAAAAATAATGGCCGTTACTGCCATCAGGGGCGTTTGCAGCGCTCAAGCCGTAGTAAAAACCCGAAGCCCTACCCAGGTTCGTATCGTCTCGAATAGTGGGAGAGCGCCCACCCGCTTGTAGGGCAAACACCGAGGCTGCCACATCGGTGCCGCTAGGGCCCACTAAATCCATATTAGTGACTGCTTTTCGCCCGGTAACGTCAGCATTTCGAACACTTACGTTGCGCAGTTCTGCGCCGCCCATATCGAGCTGGCCAGCGTTATGGTTCCACCAAACTCGAAGCTGCCCTTCACCGTACGTTGCGGTGCTATAGCTGCCGATGTACATATACCCGCTGTTATGCGTCAGCCGGGCTTTTAGATCGTTGCTCCCTAGATCGGCACCGGTGCGGGGTACGTAGCCCTCAAGCTTTTCATCAATATCAACATTCGCATCTTGCGCGGCTTGCGTAGCTATTCCCGCTTGCTCAGTCGCTATCGCTGCCGATGATTCAGCCAAGCCCGCCTGCTCGCCAGCCGTTTGCGCGGCCTGCTGCGATTGCGTTTTCGCCGTGTTCACGGCGTCCAGGTCTTGATATAGATCTTGCGCGGCCTGCCTTGATTGCTCGGCCTGCCCCGCTGACTCGCCCGCCGCCTGGGCAGAGTCGGCGGCAGCTTGCTTGTCATCCGCCACCAGCTGGCGGTCATCGGCCACCTGCTGGGCGTGGTCGCTCACCTGCCCGGCGGTGGTGTCGATGGCTTGCTTTTGCTGATCAATGTGGATTTTAGTCTGATCAATTGACGTTTTAGCCTGCGTCACCGCCAACCTATCATCCGCCACTAGGCCCGCTTTCTGGGTAATATCGATGCGGGTATCTTCAACGTACTGAAATTCAATATTCAGCTCGTCACACATCGCCGCTAGCTGCACTGAAAAGTTATAGCGGTATTCGTTTAAAGCGTTTTGCTTGAATATCATTTCCTCTTGGTCTTCATATTCATAATCCCATTGGCGGGGATCTACTACTGTCGGCGCGGTGACCATGCTTTAAACCTCCACATAAGTAAGCGGTAATTTTCTATTTCTGGCTCTATCGTGCGTATAGCCGTAGCCGTCTTGACGCATAGCCGCAAAAGAGTGGATCGCCTCAATAACACCGCCCTTTTCGGGATAAACACTAATATAAACTTCGGTAGTGTCGTCGGTTTTATTCATTTCTTTTACAAAGTTTTCAAACTCATCATCTTCCAAATGATCAAACGAGAACGTCACTTCCCGCCAACTACCTTTACCAATCGCAATCAGCGAACCGCCTTCGGTGCGCTCTTTACGCGTAGCCGTTTTGTTCTGCACGTTAACGCCAAAACTGATATTCATATCCTTGGGCGGTGACCATGGCGCGCCCGCAAAAACACGCCCTATCTCTAAATAGCTTTTATCGTTAGTCGGGTCTTTAAGTGTAATGCGGTAAGCATTGGCAATTGTGGGATCAAACCTCGCTTCAAAACCAACAGTTGATAACCCGCTTAAATCGTGCCCGCCCCATGGGTCAATACCCACTCTAAAACGGCCTAATGGTATTAACTCTGCAACACCTTTAAAGCCTGTTTCCGCAACCGCATCGCCGTTCAATAAAAGCTCAACGTTAATCGTGCCCGCCGGGCTTAAGTTGTGCCCATATATAACCACCTTCGTCATATATAAGGCACTTCCTAAATCAGCGGTTAACGTTTCATTTTCTATACCCAGCGTTCTAAACAAGTAGCTGCCGCCACTTACTTGGGTATATTCGGGGGGTGACTGTTGGCTACTTGCTGTTAATGTGGCGGCATCGTGTTTATTATCAAACAATATTTCTATTGGATTCATACCCAAAGCCCTAAACTGGTCACCGCTTTAGTCGGCGAACGGCTGACATTAATTAATCGCCCAAGCTTCCCTTGTAGACGGCCATGATCCACCGCCGCCACCTGCCCGGCGAATACCGGCGGGAACCGCGCTTCAATGCTCCATGTGTTGCGCTGCACGCTGCGCAGAGACAAGAGCCGGTTGCGTTCGGTTATGGCATCCGCTTCGTCTTGAATGATGCTATCCCGCGTTATGCGCTCGGCCATGGGGTAGTCGCTAACGTCCTGGCTGGCGTAACTTTCCCGCCATTCAGTGCGTAGCCGCGTGGCCTCAGCGGGGGAGTCCTCATCCAGCGAAGCAGCCACGTTTGAGAGTGGCGAGTAGTTGCGGCCCCAACGCAGCGTTAAGCTGCGCCAAGGCTGCTCGGTGTCAGATAGAACCAACTTGCCGTAGAAAATATCGTCACGAACGATGGTCACATCAGCAGTAGTGGGCGCTTTATGCTGCCGCATCACTAACTCATTGAGTTCGTTTAGATACCAGTACGCACCAAGCCCCTCTTTTACCGCGTTGAGAATCTGCCGCCCGGTTACCTCGCCGGTGTAGAAAAGCCCGACCCGGTACGGCGGCAGGTCAATGTCTCCGATGGTGATGCCGTAGTGCGCAGCCACCCATTCAACAATCTTTTGCGGTGTGTTGTGGGGCTCTTCAATGTCGCCGGTTATATCGCCGTACTGCGCGTTGAGTGTGACCGTGCCCGCTGCGGTGTCGGTGCTATGCGTGAGCATGGCACCGTTCGCTTTTGCGGCGATGCTGGTCACTGGCAAATACGAACCGCGATACGTGAGCGTTTGGGTGTCGATGCGGGTCAACGGCGCGTTGTAAACGCTACCCAGTGCCAACGGCACCGGGCCTGCGTCGTTGGGTAGTTGCCCGGTATCGATCACCTCATCTAATACGCTGCTCTCATCATCCATCCGCAGTGTCAGCGCGCCCCGGCGCGCTTCCTGCGGGCCGCCGTTACGGCCTTGGGCCAGCAACCTAAAATCATCGCGCGCCCAATCCGGCGCACCCAAGTAAAGTTTAATGGGGTGGCCATGCCACTTAAACGAATGCCAATCCGCCGCCAGCTGATCACCCGTTAACGTGATCTCGCCAAACGTGGTATTGCCATCCGTTCGCGTCGTTATATCCACCGCTTTTTTAATGCAAGCAATGTAGGGGCGGTTGGGGTCGGCGTCGCTGGGTAGCGACATAAACGGCCCTGTCGCTACGTACTCAACGCCGCCCGCATGATGCAGCTCAGCAAGCAGCAAACGGTCTACGTTGGTCTTAGCGAGCCACGCCAGGTATTGGCCGTCGCTTATGCTCATGTTGTACGTATCTCCGTTTTGCTGTGCCTGCTGATAGTTTCCAGCTCATCGAGCTGATCATCACGCTGCCGCTCACTGCGCGCTGCCGCTTCCTCAATGGCGTCCACCGTGTCGCCGGTATTCTCGCCAATCAGCTCTAGCAAGCGCTTGTTTTCCTTGCGGGTTTCTTGCAGCTCTTTACGCACATCGTTAAGCACCTGCAGCACGTCGTTATTGCCCAGCGCGGGGAACTGCGGCAGCGGGGGCATTTCAGGCATGGGTAGCTGCATCGGGCCATCGGGCAGGCGCATAAGCCCGCTGGCATCAATACCCAAACGACCACCGGCTCCGCGTGATAGCGGCATGATGGCTTCGGGGTCTTCTTCGCCCATTTCACCAATGTTAAAAAACGTGGAGCGGCTAACAATCGAGTTAGTCGCCGGGCGGCCAAGTTCATCACCGCCCGCGAACATGCCGCCGTTGGCAAACTTCCGCCCTTCGGCAATACCCAGGTTTTTAGCGTGCCAAATCCCAAATTCGGTGGCGTTCGCCGCGCCACTCTGACGCTGCCAGCGCTCTTTTTCCGTGTTCCACGCGTTACGCACATCGGCATAGCGATTGATGTAGGCCGCACCACGAATAAAATCGTTCGCGGTGCCCATGCTTTTGCCGTCGCTGAGCTGGCCTGTCCAATATTCAAGATCCGCAACGGTCGCGCTGCGGCTGTGCGAGTCTTGATAGATGCCCTGAAGCTGATTACCCCACTGCTGGACTTGTGAGGTTTGTGATGACAACCATGCGTCAACCGCACTCATTGACCCGCCGCCCGTGCTGCCACCGGTCGACCCCCCACCGCTGTTAGCGCCAGGGTCACGGCCAACGTGTTGATTGATCGAATCGGAAATGGTTTTCAGCGATGCACCGGCCAGGAATTCATCAATCCAATACTGAATCCCCGGCAGATCCGGCGCCCGGCCCAACGCGTTTTCATACATGCCGCTGATTTGGCTAATCGCACTCTGCACATCGCCCGGTTGCTGCGATGCCCACAAATCAACTAGCGTGCTACTGCTAGCGGCAATGGCTTCAAGCTGGCTTAACTGCCCATCGCCGTTAGTGTCGATCAAACCGAAAATCTCATTCAGCGTTGAATCGGTGGCCATGCCCTCAAAAGTTTTGTTGAACTCGCTGTAATCAATCCAGCCGCTGCCATCTATATCTATCTGATCAAACAACGGCGCAATCGACGTAGCGATACCGCCGCCAAGCGAGTCAATGCGGGCATTGGTCAATTCCTGCCGGGTTATCATGCCGTCGCCGTTTACGTCCACGCGGGCAATCAGCCGGGAAATTTCCGCGTCTGTCGCGTGCGGGCCAAGGGCTGCGCGCACTTCGGACTCAGTGAGTACCGTTGCGCCTAGCTGGGTCATTTCGTGATGCAGCACGTTATTGAGCTGCTGCGTCGCGTTCCACTCGGCAGCAATAGCGCGCTCAATCGCGGATACCGTGCCGTCCGCGTTGAGGTCTAAAACGTCCGATAGCGTGACGGTTTGATCTTCAATCACGCCGCGAAACTCGTCAGCCAGGAACTGCTCTGGTGTGAGCAATTCCGGCAGCTGTTCCATGGCGTCCCGAATTTCATTGACGCCGTTAACGCCGGGGTCACTGCTGGCATAAAACTCTTGAAGGTTGTCGATAGCGCGGTCAGCAAATTGGGTAATGCTTTGCCGTGCGTTGCGGTCACCCGCCAGTGCTTTCTCGTACTGCGCCCAAAAGTCTCCGCCGGAAGCCTCCAGCCGTTCGCGGGGCGTTCCCATGCCCTGCTCTGTCGCGTCAAACTGAGCAATCCAGCTGTCTATGCTGTTACCGAAACCGGCAAGCTCCGATTTAGCGCGGGCCATGGCGTCAGCTTCTTGCTTGATACCGCTAATCCGCTGCTGCTGCCGCTGCTCAATTTCAGATAACCATTTCTGCTCATCTTCAAACAGCCAGTTACGTTGCTGCAGGGCGCGGTTGCTGGGGTCTAGCTCGGCCAGCTCGCGGCGGCGTAGCTCGGCGGTGTCGCCGATCATACGCAGCCATTCAGTATCGATTGACTCGCGCTCACGCATCGCCGCTTCAACGCTAGCCATGCTATCCGCCGCGCCGTCTGCCGCCGCGCTGGTATCGCCCAGCATGCCTTGCAGCTGGCTAAACCCGCTGCTCAGCTGCAGCAGCTGCACATAGTTACGCCCACCCGCCTCGGTGTTCTGGTTTTGCGCTTCCACCAGGGCGCGGAAACCCGCTTCGTTATCGGGCAGCTCTAGGCCCATGGCCGCTAGCGACTCGGTGAGATCCGCCTGCAAGTGCGCGGCGCGCTCAGACTCAGCAAAATAGTTTTGGTAGTAGCTATCTTGCAGGCTCGCCAGTTGATCAACGCCACCCGCCCACTCTGCGATGCTGCTGGCTGAGGCGTACGCTCCCTCAGCGGTTGAGTCAAACTGCAGGTTCAGCCGTTCCATTCCGGTGGCCAGCACGCTATGCGCCTGCCGGGCAACCTGGGCTTGCTGCACCACTTCTTCAATGCCGCCCCCTAACCCGCGCACGAACTCGCCAAAATGGCCTTCAAGCGCTTCCAGCGCGGCGCGGGGCCGCTCGTTGAGGGCAAACTCAATCAGTTCACCGGCGTTACTGCTCGATGCCTCAAGCCCTTGCACTACCGATTGCATGCCCTCGATTTCAGCGGTAGTGGTTGCCAGCGATGCGACTAAGTTATCCCGTGCAACCGCCTCGGCGGTCAGCTCTTCCGCCCAGCCTTTATCCTCGCCCATCCCTGCGCGTTGCAGCCGTTCAGTGCCGCGATCTAGGAACCCGGTGTAGCCCAGGGCGCTTTGCCCGTAAAAATTAGTGCCGTCGTCTTGATGCTCGAAAACGCCATCTTTACCGCTGCTTGCGTATTCCGAGGGGTCGTTGGTACCGGTGGTGCCAAAGCGGCCACTGAATTTAGTCTCTTTATCGAGGCTGGCCAGCGCTGAACCAATGAACGAACCGGCAGCGGCACCCAGCGGGCCGCCGAAATAGGTGCCCACTAGCGCACCTGCGGTTTCCAGCGTGGCGTTGTTACGGCCTTCGCCGAACATCGAGCGTCCGGCATAGCTGCCCGCAAAGCCTGCACCGGCAGACGCTAGGCCGGTCATGCCGCTAAAGTTGGCGGTAGAGCCGCCCAAGTAGCTAGTACCTTGGCTAGCTACGTTCATGCCTGCTGTCGCGTTACCGGCAAAGCCACCGCTATAAGCGGTAGGCGCGCCTGTCCACGCTATATTGCTCACACCACTTTGCAGGGCGCCCCAGCCGTTTTTGAGTGAGCCCATGGAGCCAACATCAAAGCCGCCACTTCCACCTCCCGGCATGCCGGTGGTGTCCAGCCCCATCATGCCCGCGACTTCAAAAGTCAGCTTTTGCGTGGTGAGCATGTGGGCGATGTTGGCGAACGTCTGTTCGAAAGCACGCTCTACGGTATCCAGCGCACTGGTTGAGCCATCCACCAGACCTAGCCATGCATCACGCCCGGTGTCGTCAACGCTGCGTAACGTGTTGTCCGCGACCGTGCCCCAGGTGGTGAAGCTGTTGGCGATGCGCTGGCTGGCGTCTTCGGATGCCTGGGCGGTTTTGTCGGTTTCTCGCTGGGCTGCCTGGAAACTTTCTTGCAGCAGCCCCATCGCCTGCATGTACTGCACGGTGTTCATCCGGCCCGTGGCCAGCGCCAGGTTTAGCACGCCTACGTCTTGGGCATACTGGCGGGCCGCGCGGCGGTTGGGCTGGATGCGGTCTAATAGGTTTTCGTAGCTGTTGGCGAGGGTGGTGGTTTCTTTGGCGGCTTCGCGGGTAGCAGCCGTATTGGCCACCGTCACTACTGTTGTCTGCTTGATCGCCTCGGCACGCTCATTAATCAGGCGAATGGCTTCCGCGATGTGGGAGCTCGTCGCAGCGCCACTATCCGCTATCGTAAGTGCCGCGGTTAACGCAACGGTCGAAAGCTGAGTTTGCACACCTTTCATCAAATTACTGAGCGTTGCGGCGTTTTGCAGCTGCGCCTTCACCATCGCCTCGGCCTCGGCGTAACGCTGGGCACGCTGCAAATGCGCCTGGGCCTCTTCGGCATTTCCTGCCGCTATGGCCTGTCGATAATCATTCAGTGCGTTGGTTTGACCTACGACGGCTCCGGCATGCTCCGCATAAACCCCCGTGTAACCTTGCTGCATGGCGGCATACTGAGCCGCCTCGGCAGCGGTCATACCCATTACATCGCGGGCTGCTTGCAACTTGCCGATGTAATCGTCCCAGTCTTCTCCACCGGTGCCTAGCGTGTAATTCAATGCGTCGAATTGCGTGGATGCTCCGCCGGCAGACTCGCCGGTGTCGAATAGCCACTGATCGAGCGTACGGAAAATACTGACGCCCGAGACTTGGGATTCGAGAAGATCGCTCCAGGCTTGGTCGTATTTGCGCAATCCTTCTTCATTGGCGGCGATGACACGGTTTTGCTCTTGCAGCTCTGCCATTAGGCCAGAAAGCTGACCAGATGAGGCGCCTGGCCGCCCCTGGTACATAACGTTTTCTTGCTGGCTTTGCTCTTGAAGCGCTTCGATCTGATCCTGAAGTTTCGCGGCCTCAACGCGGGCTTCTGCTAAGTCTTGCACGATAGAAACGCGGTTGTTGCGGTATTGCGCTTCCGTGTAGTTGTCCATGCTCTCAACGAGCTGATCTATATCTTCTTTAGTCTCACGAGCAGCGGCAGACGCAAAGCCAAGCGAGTCCCGGAAATAGTAGACAGCGGCGCCAGCAATCACCGCCGCTCCCATTGTCCCGCCCACTAACGAGAGCGCAGCAGAACCTGCACGAGTAGCGCCAGCCATTGCCTGGGCCGCTATAGTGCCGCGGGCCATGGCCGCGTTATGAGCATTCTGCGCTACGGTGTGGCTGGCAGTCGCTGCAATAGAGCGTTCGCGGGCTAGGCGCAAGCGCGCCAAAGCAGCGGTATGTGCATCCGTGCCGCGCGCAGCCTGTTCATCTAAGCGCGCCGAGCTAAGCAGCATTAAAGCGGTCTGCTTTTCAGCGGCGGCTCTGCGCAAGGTCATTTGCAGCGAGCGCTTATCCGCTGCTGCAGACGCCCTACTGGCCGCGTTTCGCTCAATCATTCGCTTGGTGGATTCAGCCAGCGAACCAGCATAACGGCCCGCCATAACGACCGCCGTCAACGTGGCCACATCTTTTACTTCATTGAGAATGCGGGACGCACCACCCGCTTCTTGAATGAATGAGTTCGTTGCTTGTAAGCCTGCCGTCATCGAAGGCACCAGCTCAGCCGCCACGGTTTGGCTTAGCCCTTGCGCCGCAAACTTGAGCCTATCCACCTCGTCGTTATAGGTAGCCATAGCGTTGGCGGTGTCTTGAGTAATCGTCAAACCTAGCGCATCCGCCTCCGCCCGCATGGCAGCGATGGCATCGGTGCCCTGGTTGACGATCTGCACCAGCTTAACGCCTTCGCTATCCCACAGCTTTTGCGCCAGCGCTACACGTTCGCTGCTGCTTTCCACGTTCTGCATCGCCTCAGCAATGCGCTCGAATTGCTCTTCCGGTGCTAACTGGTTCAGCGCTTGCGCGCTCAAGCCGAGTCGGTCTAGCGCTTCCGACGCTACGCCCGTGCCTGCTGCTGCCTCCGCGATCCGGCGGGTTTGGCGCTGCCATGCGGTGGTTAGCTGGCCGAACTCAAAACCTGAAAGCTTGGCTACGTAGTTGTACTGGCTGAGCGATTCGGTACTGGCACCGATGCGTAGATTGGTTTTCTGTAGTTGGTCGCCCCAATCAATCTGATTCTGAATGGTATTGGCCGCAAACATGCTGGCCAGCGCGCCAGCGATGGGCGCCGCAGCACGGCGAAGGGTCTCAAGCCCTTTGGTGGCTACACCCGCGCCAGTGTCAATTTCTCGAAGCTGGTGGCCTGCGCGAGCGGCGTCCGCACCAAACTTTTTGGATTGGCGGGAGCTGCGCCCAAACCCCTCATCCAGGGTTTTTAGCTCTTTGCCAGTCTTCTGAATGGCACGAATGCCACCACTGGCATCGCCGGTAAGGATGAAGCCAGCCTGATAATCACGCTTAGCCATGGAACGAACCTCAAATAGCGGGCACAAAAAAGCCCGCACACGGCGGGCTTTGATTAAAGTCCCTGATAACTCCAGGGCTTAATAGCGACTAGACTTAACAGCCAATAGGGTTGACGTCTAAGCGATCAAATCGATTTAGAAAATATCAACCATATGACCCCCACCAAAATAATTGCACCTATTATTTTCCCAATATTTTCAGCGCTCTGATTTCGCTTTTCTGTATCCTCAAGAATTTTTTGGGTGCTTGCCTCTACTTCAGCGTTCAATGCATCGCTTTCTTGGGCGTACATCTCAAAAAAACGCGTCTCCTCTTCAAGAGTCATGCCCGCTGTATGTTGCTCTGCCAAAACATCTTGCTGATCCAGTGAGAATTGGTGGGCATTCTCGCCGCGCTTAATAGCTTCAACCAATTCTTCATGATTTTTCTTTACAAGCTCCCTTACGGCTTGCCTGCTTATAGATCGACCACTCATTCCTCACCCCCATCCCATTATTCGCCTAATTTCACCTAATATTTCAGGGTATCTTAGCCAGCTCCCCCTGAACCAAAAGAGGTTGACCTGGCTTAAGGTGGATCCATTTTGTGTCGCTTTCGCCCGCGGGCGATTGAAACTCAATCTTGTTGGGCCCCTTAATTATTCGCGCGCCCAAGTCATCCACACTTTCTACCGTTTCGTCGTTGAGCCTAGTTATTAGGCAGCCGGCATATAGCACTTTTTCTAGCGGCGACTGAGAAGAAACATTAGTCAAACGCACCCCGTTTTCCCCTGACCGTTGTTCGGAAGCTGCATCGCCACCTTCTCTGACCTCTGCATATGCAGTCGATTTGAGTTGGTCGCATGAATTCTTATAGATACTATTAATCATACTAAAGAGTGCTGCGAGCAGCGTTGCACTCACCGCCTGGCCAATAGCAACCGACCAAATAAATACGTTAGGCTCAGTGACTGTCTCCATCCGGCCAAAGCTGTTTGGCCGGGTCACTTCAATAAACCCCGCCATGCTAATGGCTGCGATTCCTCCAATAACGGCAATCGCTGCCAGTATCCAAGCCAGTGCTACCCAGCCGATCCAGCGGTCTCTATCTGGTAACGCTCTGTTCATTGCTACGCCCTTTTCTACCCGTCTGCCCTCATGATCAACGTCCACTATGTCTCCACAGCCTTCGCATAGCATCGTGGTGGTTTCGCCGCGCTTGCATAACCCGCCCGCGTACTTGGCTGTTTCTGGCCCTAAGTAGCGTATTGAGCAGTCTCTGCAATATTCAGCCACGACAAATCCCCCGTTGAGTCACCCCAACAGGGAACGTATCGCACTTAGTTAAGTTTGGCTAGCTTTCGCGAGGCGCTTTTAACGCGATCAGCCGCTCATCCGCCTGCGGGGCCCACTCATTATATTCAGCTATTGCCTGCATCAATTCGAGGTCAGTCGCTTCGAGGGCCTTAAGCTTTTTGTAGGCTTCATCGGCGTTAAACGTGATGACCGTTGATGACATGATGGGCGGACTTCCTGAGGCGGCGAGCTGGCCTCTGAGATCGGCAAAGGCCCTTTGCCGGGTCGCTTTCAGTGTCTCGATTTCTTGGCTCAGTTTTTTGCACCGGCCCAGGGCCTCGTAATTGGTTTCCATATACCTTCCTCTTGGTTACCGCGCCAGCGTGTTTTGCAGGCAGCCGGTGGTTTTGGCGAGCGAGGCGACCAGGCTTTCTAGGTGCGACAGCTTTTCCTGGGCGCCGCGCTTGTTGATGCCGTTCATCGAGCAAAGGTGTGTCAGCGCTTTGAACTCTTCGCGGACATTATCAATGCTGCCGACTTTGATAGTTGCACCCGTGCGCGACGCTTCGGCCAGCTGCGTTAGCAGGCGGCGAATGTCCGAGTGATACATGGCGTCCATGCCCACCAGTTGATGCTCTTGCCAATCTTGCCACTTCCGCGTTAGCGGGTAGTCGATGGTTACCGCTACGGGTGCGGGCAGTGTTTGCTTGCCCAGGTAGTCGCCTTCTAGTGTCATGCGGTGAACGTACTCGACCGCTTCGGGCAATTGCTCGGGGCTTAGCTCGTCAATATGGTCAACGTTGAAACGGTGGTGCACCAGGCAGTAGGCGGCGCTGTGCATTAAGCCACGCTTGGTGGTGAGCATGGTGACGGCTGCTCGTAGGCCTGCGCGTTCGTCGGGTGTTGCGGTGCGCGGGTTTACCGCTTGGCCTTTTTGCCAGTAGTCGCTGAGTACGTCGAAACATTCAGATTGATACTCGACCAGACGCTCCTGAACTTCCGGTTTAACTCGGGCAGCATCAACGCCAAACAGCCAGCCGTTTAATTTGTTTAGCGGCAGCGTAACCAGCCTGCGATGCTGTCGCTCTCCTGGCACCTGCATGCGTATGACACGAATGCAGGTGCCTAATACCTTGTGACGCTTGATACGCTCAAGCTGCCCATTCCAAGCGATACCTATAGTGTCGCAGATAGGCTTCATGGCCACGCGAATGACACCCTCGACATTGAAGGTCGGGATATTGGTGCCGTGGAAATCAATAGAGATAGGGGTAAATGCTGTTTGCGCTGACATGGTCTGCTCCGCTTCTAAACGGTTGACCACCACGAATGAGGTGGCCGGGAGGTTAGAAGCCGTGCAGCACGGTGTGACTACTTTCCCTTGCGGGTCTTTTATCCGTCACCCTCCCGGCCATAAACTGGCTGGGTTACCCAGAAAACAGGCACAAAAAAACCACGTCTTTCGGGCGCGGAAAACCGGCTGCACTCGAGCTTCTACACTCTTAAGAATGACTCTACCCGCGTGCAGCAAAGGCGTCAAGCGTGAGACACCTACTCTAGCGCTTGGCGTATTTCCTCGACGGTCTTCCCTTTCGTATCCAGGTTATCGTTACAGCGAATAGCGGTAATTTCGGCGTCATTCAGCCCAAGTTGTCGCATTTCATCTACCCAGCGCAACAGACGTTCTCCTTGTGTACGTCGCGAGGCTTTCGGACTAAAGCCATTGAGCATTTCGCGCTCTCGCTCACACACCTCGCACATATCTTCGCCGCCATGCTTTTTATGCCACTTCCCCAGTTTTTTGCGAATCTCATACTTGCCGCAATCGCACCGCACAACCCAATAAGATGACTGACCATTACCAGTAGGTTTCAACCAGAATAGAGCTGTCATCCTCCCGTTTATCAGGCCCGTATAATCCCTAGCTGTTTTAGGGCGCTTCGGGCGCCTGGGAGGCGCATCCAAAGTTATCCTTCTCTTGGGGCGGTCTTCCGTAAACTCCACCTCAAAATGCTCACCCGGAAAAAAACCAACACGCAGGGCTTGGCGATCTACCGGAGCGCCATGGGCCGAATCAATCATGTGCTGCCTCCTTTGTGAAGTCTATACGGCTGACTGCGACCACTGTCCAGTTTACAACAGCCCCCCAGGGGCGAGCCAAGTAGGCGCAGGCGTCAAGCTGCCTGTTTATTATGGTGGCGTTGCGGTTGCTTCTAAAGGGGGTCGGTTGGCCTGTTTGGAATTACAGGGGTTTAGTGACCGGGCATTAAAAACCCCGCTAGGGCGGGGTTACGGTGTTTTATCTATTCGCTTATGGGTATCTATTCGCCTCATCACCGCGCATGCACCTTCTAGCTCAAAGCTAATCTTGTGTGAATGGTTGCTTGTAGCATGGATGGTGTAAATATCAGGGCGCCTGTAGCCTGAGAGCTTTTCCAGTCGAATCGACTTAGGCTGTGGGTCATGCAGTAGCTTTTTCAATGCTGCTTTCGCTTGCTCCCTCACTTCGATGGGCAGCTTCCCCAGCGCTTTGAGAAAAGAAGGGTAGCGCTCAAAGTCGATGGAGGTTATTAGCCTATTCACAAGCTGGCAAATACAGCATCAATCCCGTCTTCAGTGCTTACCGGAACGCTGCCACGGTTCACTGGCCCAACATCCACGTTGTACTCCTCCATGTACCACCGTAAAGACTCTAGCTCTCCATACACGATCTGCAATTCAAGCATTAGCATTTCGTGAGCAATAGCCACCCGGCGATCATTCATAAGTGCTTTAAGTGGCGGCTTTTCAGCGCTCGCTACATGCTGCTCATAAATAGCCTTGAAGTCATCTTGCATGGTAGCAATGGCTTCAAGGGCCTTGTCTGTAAAGGGCTGATCGCTTTTCAGAGTGCGCATCTGCACTCTCATCGATGTCACTTGGGCTCTAACTTTCCGCACGCTTTCGGCGGAGGCATCTAGCCGACGCTGCTCTGAACGAGCAAATCCTGAGTCTAGTCGCTTTCCAGTAGTCAAGAAACGAGCAGATTGAACGACGCCAGTTCGGTGTTTGGTCACAAACCGACTAGCCTCCTTCTCCAGCTTCCTCTCTTCTCTTTCAAGCTCTTCAATCATGATCACTGCGCCCCTGGTTAGCTGCAAAATGCGCGGCTAATGCTCGTATCTTACCATAATCGACCATTTTCACTCAGGCAAGTTCTGCTGATGCTCTAAAGTGGGCAGCCTAACGCTGCCTGTTCATTATGGTGGCGTGGCGGTTGGTTCTAAAGGGGGTCGGTGGGCCTGTTTGGAATTACAGGGGTTTAGTGACCGGGCATAAAAAACCCCGCTGGGGCGGGGTCTAGTAATTCTGTTTTGCTCTTACCTTCGGCGACTGTCTATGCTTACGACTTCGCCAGGATTGCTCTCTTCCATAAGGTCTATCTGACGCATATTGGAAGCCACATCGGCTAATGACTTCACTACGATGCCAACCGCTTCGGCTTTTTTGAGCATATCTTTGTCATGTGTCCAAAGCTCGTCACCACCATATGCTTGAGTCATCGCAATTATTTGTCTATCAAAGCTAATTTTGCTTCTGTCACTATCACCTTTTAACTGTTTAAGCTCAGCACTGTTGACCAGTTGAGCGCAGCTTATGGCACTAATTGCGTCAAAATTAATTAAGTCGAAGCGAGCGGTACTATTGATAGCTGCTAGATATTCACGATGAAGGTGTTGATCGACTCTTACAAGAATTTCGGACAAAGCCGGGGATGGAATCAGTATCCGATCAGCTTTAGCGGTCATGAGGTCAAGCAAGGCCTCCGCCCGCCCTTCTGGGTTATCAATCACCTTGCCCGTGCGTGGGCACTTTAAGTCGTTGCGACCACCTACCTTGAGGATCTGCATTAGTATATTGGCATCAACGACTAGCCGCACGTTAGCTCCTGTTATCCAGTATGTCGGAGTGAACTCCTTTATCGCTAGGTAGATTTATACCACCCAGCTCCCTGAGCTTATTGAAGACTGACTTGGGATCAAGGTTTTCGATGACGTCATAACTTTGAATCACTATCTTACGAAGCTGCCAGTCGCCACCGACTTCACGTTGTTCCCACTCCCCTTCACCATGCGCATGTATGTGCTTGAACAGATCCTTGCCCAACGCAGTAGCCAGGGCTTGATTTGACTCCCCCAAAACGGCCTTTCCCTCCATGTCTTCAATACGGATGGGGATGGTGTCGTCTTTACCACCCACCGAGTAAAGACGCCCTTTCACAGAACAAGCCATCTTTTGGATCAGCGCCTCGCTACGGGGGCTTCTTTTCTTGGTGGGCAAGCGAACTATCCGAACCTTCCCTGCATAGAACTCACCCTCGTAGCCATCTTTTTCGATTTGGCTCAAGAGTTTATTGTAAGGATCCATGTACTTTTGAGCGGCTTTACCATCATGAGCCTGAGTAATATGCAGTAAAGCTTCGTCATAATCGGCATCGTCAACGGCGATTTTCAAGCACGCACAACCCTGCTCTACTTCGGTAAGAGACTTGATCTCTTTGCCTCCGTAAAGCTTGTCCAGGCAACCTAGATATTTCGACAGGCTTGCCAAAGGCAGCGTGTCTGGATCTGTGCCATGTAACTTGAGCGTTAGGTGCTTCATCGCTTGTGACTTCTACCGTATGAGTACACTTATAGTGTCCTGCAAAATAGCGCATCCTTGCACGATACTCAAAAATATTTGTAGCTGATCTGGCAGCCTATACCGGTAACTGTAGCTGCATCCGATCCCGCCAATATTGCTCATTTCTTTCTAGCGGCTGTTTGCACCAGCGCCATGCAGCCAGCCCTCGCCCCTCCTCGCTCGCCTGCTCGCGGCGATCTTCCAGCGTTTTACGTGCCTGCTCCCATTGCTGCTTGGCGTATTCGCCACCCTTGGCGATGGTGTCGAGAATATCCAGTACCCAGCGGCGGAAGGCTTTGGCCTTTTTGGTGCGAGCAAACATGGCGAGCAAATGCGCGCCGCGAAGGGAGAAGATACGCGTTTTCTGCATGCCTCCACCACTCGGAAGCTCAACCACTGAAGTCATTGAGTCAGTGAACTCGTCTGCATTTCGCTCGTATAAGTCCCGTACTGCGCGGCGCGTATTTTTGTAGCCCAAGGCGTGAGCAATTTGCACACCCCTTGCCCACACTTCGCCGTCACGGGTAATCAGCTCGATCTCGGTTCCTTCAAATATCATCGGTTGCATGATGCGTTACCTCATTAGTAAAGAACCCCGTTGCCCAGAAACGCCAGCCCCGCAGAGAACAGCTGACGCTCTCCGAGGCTCTTTCTGATGAGGCTCTACGGTTTATCGCGCCGGGCATGGCGCATAAAAAAAGCCCCAGCGGATACCAGGGCAGTATTGATGTTGGTGGTCGGTGAAACGCGTTAAAGGTGGTGAAGATCGTTAGGCCACAAACGCCCCATCACTCCGGTAATCAGGCGGCAGATCCATCACGTTCATAAGCTCACGTACGTTGATGCGCTGGTTCTCTTCTTGCAGGAAAGAAAGCTCTGCGCGCTTCTCAATAACTTCCGCCACTTGCTGCCGCTGCTCAGCCTCCTGCTCTTCCAAGTGGGTTTGCTCATTAAACGCCGCGAGCGCGCCCGCTTCTATGTGCTGGATCTGGACTAGCAGTTTGTCTTGCTCGTCATAATCCAGGCGGGCAAATTTGGGGTGGCCATAGAGCGAGGTGTAGTCGATCCCCAGGCGTTGCCCGCCTGCCATACCTATGGCCGTGCGCCACTGGGTGCGCATGGCGAGAAACAGTTCCAGCGCTGGCCAGTGTTCTTCCCATACCTCGTAGTGCTTGGGCGCTTCGGGTATATCGGCGTCTTTCAGCCCCCAGCGGTCAGTGTCCTTCTTGCGCTGATCCCTGGGGGCTGGGCCACTGGCCCACCACTGGCCAGCGCCGCTTAGTTTTTTGCAGCGGCCTGGCTGCGCCCTTCCTGTGCGGCGTACCAGCTGAGGATCAACGGTCGGCGAATATAGGTTTCTTGCATTAGCTGCTCGACCAGCTCTTTATCAAACGGCAAATCCTTTTTGTCTTCGCCTTTGATACCGCTGATATTCACTAGATCTTCTAAAAACTCCTCATCTTTTTTCTTGCCTGACTGAGCCGCCTCAACATTGGCGCGGTAGTCGTCCCACTTACGCAGCTTCCACTCTGCCTGGATCGTTGATGCTTTCTTATCGCCCGGCACCTGGATAGGCACATCAACGGTAATGGTGGGGATTTTCTTCAGAATGAGAGACATGGTGTGTTCCTTTGATTAGCACAAACAAGCACCCCGCCCTTAGGCGGCGCGGTGTGGTTAGCGGTGGTGGGTTGCGTGATTAACTGAATACGTAGGCGTAATCACCATCGCCTGCCTCAGCGGACAACAAGCGAGTATCCATAGTGAAATGCTTGAAACCCTGCACTTCTGTTTCCTGCAGGTTCGAGAGCTGAACCCGGGCACATTGTTGCTTAACAATATTCCCCGGCGTTTTGCCATGGGTGAATGTCACCGGTGACTCAGTGGTGCCGTTATGCGATTCGACTTTTTCATAAATATTAAAGTCTTGAATACGCGGCGCCTCGATGTTGACCTGACCCGTGGCGTTACGATTCTGGATGTGGACGCCCTCGTAGTTAACGAGGTTGCGATGCTCCACCTGGCCACCCATATCAAACGACCAGGACTGCATGCGAGCTTCATAACCAAAGAAGGTGAATGCACTGTTCTGCTTGTTGATAGGCACTTCTTCTGCCTGAGGCTCTCTTGATGAACCCGCAGGCGGTGCTTCTCGGTATGGCCGCAGATACAGTCCCGTTAGGTTGAATTCAAAGTAGGGCATGCCTTTGGCGTCGGCGGTACGCGTTACGGTTCCGCGCACACCTGGTAGCACCTGCAGCTCGTCGTTATCCGTCCACCATAGCAATGAGATTGAGGCGAAGTTACTGGATACCGGTTCGTAGGTGACCATTTCTGCGCCTTCGGTCGTGTCGATGACTTCACTGTGACCGGAGCACAAAAGCAATGGCCGGTAGGATGGAGGCACCCCTGGTGTACCAGATCCCGCGTAAGGCACACGGATTTGACGTGTCGTATAGGGCGCCACATTCACCTGCTTATTGCTGCCAAAACCGGGCTTCACACGCTCAACTTCTGCCGTATCACCTTGGTAGGGGCTGGCGGCTTCCCTCGTCATGACATCAAAAAACACGGCAGTGGAGAGGTCTTCCGGCGTTACGCCGTACTCATCTTCGATAATGGCGGCCACCGTTAGGATCCGCCACGCCATTGGATCACTCATTGCCTTTTACCTCTTGCTTGGCCGCCGCCTTGGCGGGCTTGGGGGCTGCCGTTTCGGCTTTCACCGGCGCGGTAGCGGGGTTTGAATTAGGCGCTTTCGCGTACTTGGTGGGCGTAGGCTTTGTGCTGTGCACCAGCACACGCTTACCGTCACGGATGACGTAGCAGCCTCCTGCATTGGGCATGGGGGTTTCCTCCAGGCGTAAAAAAACCCGCACGCGGCGGGGTTTATGGGGTGGTGGTTGGGTTAGCTACGAATCATGCGGTCGTAGCGGTAGAGCTCACGCCAATAGACGTGGCTGCCGGAGACAGCAACGCGCTGCCCCCCTGCGTATTCCAAGGGTGCAACACCGTGAGGCGAGCTGTTCAGACCAAGTAAAGCGCCATCAATCGATTTTCGCTGCGCATCCACTTCGGCCTGCTCTGCCACCAGCACCACAGCGATGTGCTCGGTCACGGTCTGGCGGACGTTCATCGTTTCCAGTTCGTTGGGTGTCGTTGTGGCTTGCACGGGGTGCACAAAGGCGGCGGGCAGTGCAGGTGTGGCCATCGCCAAGCTGGTGGCTTGCAGTTCGAAGTGAGCGCGGTATTGCTTTTGGTCATATTCGTAATCAGTGGCGGCGTCGGTAATCTCCCACCCTTCACTGCCACTTTGCGCGGCGACTCGCTCGATGAGCTGGGTGCTCATGGTGCGTAGCGGGTCGAACTCGGGTGACCGCAGGCTGAGTACGTAGGTGTCCACGCGCCCCAGGCGATAGCCGTCTACCTCGATACCGCTTTGGCCTGCCAGGTTGTAAACGCCGTTGGTGCCGGGAGCATCCGCCGGTAGGTTGAGCGGCCAAAGGGCGCTGTTAACTACCGGATCCACCAGCGCAACCAGCCCGGGCACGGTATCGGCGCGGCTGGGGTCGGCTTCGCTGCTGGGGGCTGCGGTAATGCCTACTCCACTAAGTGCGGTAATGATGCTATCAATCACAATATCTGTCCTCGGTTACGCTGACGATCAAGATACGCCGCCAGTCCTTCGTAAAAGCGCCCTGCCGCACCACTGGCGTTTTTGTCAAAGGCGGGCTTCATGAATGGCTGTGCTTTCATTCCAGGAGCGTGATAGCTGTAGAAGGTATATTTTCCGTCCGCTTTCCAGCGCTGGTGTCCCTTTAGGTTTCTGCGAACCTCTCTGGTGCCAGCATCCACCCCATGCTCAACAAGGCGAGCCTTATAGTCCTGCGCATACCCTCTTTGTTTCGTTACCGCGCCTATAAACAAAGCAGGGTCATCTGGCGCTAAACCATGCTTTTGCTTAAAGCTTTTGCTGAGCGCTCGAGTGCCTATTGATCTCTTTAACTTCCCAGTACGAACCGTTACGCCGGCCTTCATGGCTGGCCGTATAGGCCTGGCGACCTCTCTTAAGCCAGCCGACACCGCCCTGGTCTTTATATTCTTCTCCAGGTCTCTCAGGTCGCGCTCCATCCGGTCTAGATCGTCAGCTGATAATTGAAAATCAAACCCACTCATGACACATCAGCTCCAGTTCTGTACGGCGCCCACCAAGGTCGATCGGGCGGCCCTCCAGTTGGTAGGTCATCCCGCCATGGCGTAGCCGTAGGGTTTTGCCTGTGGCGGCGGCAATGTCTGCCCGGTACCGCATGCGGATACGGGCGGTGGTTTCGGCGTTGGCTTCTTGTGCGGCGAATAGCGTACGCCCGCGCAACTGCTCGACCTCGGCCCACACTTTGCCACCGGGTTGCCACCCTTCCGGTGTTGCACCTGAGTCGGTGCGATCGCCTTTTTGCCACCATTCGAGGGTGACCTGATCTCGCTTCTTTCCGATCTGCATTGCTCACCCCACGGCATGGATTCGATGAGGCGCCAGCAGCATATCCACGCCCATGGGTACTTCTTGATACCCGCCTGATGAAACGCTTTCGCGGTTTTCGTACCAGTGGCCGATCAGCAGCAAGATGGCTATCTCCACATCTGGTGGGGTTTCAGCCTCGCCTGCCGTGGCGGTAATGGTGACGCTTTCGGGTTCATCGGTGGTGCTGGGCCAGCGGCTACCCCATTGCGGCGCCAGCAGCGGGTATATGGGGCGTGTGTCTAGCCGTAGCGTTTCAGCATCGAGTGATTGCTCGTTGCCTGCAGGGTCGATGTACTCAAGCGATTCAATGGCGGTTACCGGTGACCATGGCAGTTCAATGGCATCACTCCCCGCGGGGAAGCCGTCGAGCACCAGCGTTTTGGTGCGCGTGGTCAGCGTTGCCTGGGTGTAGTGCTCGGCGTATTGGTAGGCGCCGTTGATGAGCCCTTGAATAATCGCGTCTTCATCGGTGTAGGCCGTTGCTTCTTCTTCGGTAATAGCTAACCGAAGGTGCAGCTTGGCGCGGGTTAACGTGATCATTCAGGGGCTCTCAATAGTCAGAAACAGCTCATAGCCAGAAACAGCAACGCCGCCCGGGGGGCGGCGTTGGCATAGCGATAAAAGCAGCGAGGGCTAAACCTTATCGGCGCCTTCGGTGCCTTTGGCGGGTTTGTTCGCGCCAGCGGCCTTGGCCTGCTCGGCTTCGGCGGCTTTGTGCTCTGAAGCGGGGATAGCAATCTTGCGCTCTTTTAGCTGCTTGGCTTTGTCTTCCGGGAAGCCTGCGCGATCCGTACGGGAGTAGCGGCCATAGGGTTTTAGAAACACCATGGTGATCAGCTTTTCAGCCGGTTGTTTTGTGGTGGCCATGGGTGGCTCCTGTCATCAAAGAGGTAACGATTAAGGCCCGCACGCGGCGGGCCTTGGATGTGCTGGTTAAAGCAAGCCTTACCAGGTGACTTCGGTACCCATCACCAGGCCTTCTGGGTGGCGGAAGGCAATATCGTGCTCTTTCACCACACGCAACAGCGACTGATTACGGCTAAACGCGGAAACCAGATTGCCGCTGCCGTCTTTGTAGGTCGCTTCTCGGCTAAAGTCGATGGTCATTACATCGCTGTCACCGATAACGACATCATTGAAGTCAGCGAAGTAGATCTCGGTTTCGTTGTTATTGCCCGCCGTGGAGGTATCCAGGTTGACCGGGATGGTAGTGGTGTGGCGAATCGGGTAGCCCTTCAACTGGCCTTGGGCCATTTCGGGGTAAACCTTATTGCCGTTACCGTCGCGCATTCCGAACAGTTTCATGTAGGTGCGCGGTGACAGGCCCCAGCCCGGCTCAATTAGCAGGCTGTCACTTTCCATCAGTTTAAGCATCAAGCTATCAAGGTAGGCGTCAATCGTTTGCAGATCGGCGGTACCCGACCACGGCACAACGCGCCCTGCATCGACGCACACAGCGCGGAAGCCGGTGGGGGTGTCGTTGGTGCCGTCATCGCGAAGGAAACCTTTATCTTCACGTACGGCCATACTGGCGAGCATGTCGTTAAGGAAGATCTGTTCAACCTGAAAGCCTGCCCGCCCAATCAGTTGGTTGCTCATGGGCACCAGCGTGATCATGGTTTTGGCGTTCAGTTTCACGTCGTCAGTGTTGGCCTCGGTCGCCAGCACATCGGAGCCTTCACCCACATAGCTAGACGTTGCACCAGACGCCATGCGTGGAATGCTCAGGTTGCCATTCGGCAGCGGCATGGAGCGAGCACCCAAGGCACGCACAATGGTTTTAGGACGCAGCAATTCAATCACTTCGTTGTGCATGTTCTCTGGCACCAGCGAACCGCCGGAGCCTGCACTGGTGTCGATGGCCATCGCTACGTCAGCATCGCCAATTTCACCGCTGGCGAACTTGGACGCCAATTGCATATCGCCCTTACCCGCTGCCACAGCCATGGCCATACGCGCCACCTTGGCACCGGTGTACTGCTTAAGTTCGGGTTTGATATGCACCGCGGCCGATTGACCACCTCCAAAGGCGGGTACCTGTTCGGCGGAAGCGGCGTTCATACGCTCAATGTTTTCAGCGCGGGAAAGCTTGGCGCTGATTTCATCAAACTCGGTGGCCAGCTTTTCAAATTCAGCCAGTTGCTCTTCGTTCAGCTCACCCGCTTCCATTTCTATAGCGGCCAGCGCCTGCACTTGCGCGTTAATCTCGGCACGCTTGCGGCGGAGTTCTTCGATATTAGGCATGGTACTTCCTCTTCGTTTAGGCACAAAAAAGGCGGCTCATGGCCGCCGTGATGTCGCTCCGCCGCGTGGCTAGAGCTGACAACTGGTGTCGAACGCCCGCGCCTGGGCGCGAATGCTTCGGTTGTTTCGTGGGGTGGTACCGGTGTTTCTGGTGTAGCGCTGCGAGATAGTGTCGATGGCGTCTTGTGCGGGGGCGATCTCATCGATGAGTTTTAGGGCAAGCGCTTCTTTTGGCCGGAACAGTCGCGCTTCGGTATCAACGATCGCTGACACATCCAGCCCGCGGAAGCTGGAAACGGATTCTGTGAATTCGCTATAGGCGACATCCAACATTCCATTAATCTCCTGCACGGCTTGGTCGGTGATCGGCTCATGCGGGGAGCCGTTGTTCTTGTGGGCGCCGCGGTAGTAGGTGTTGAACGTGATGCCCATCTCCTGTTCCATGCGGCTGACTTCATAGGTTTCGATAATCACGCCGATGGAGCCAACGCCCGCGGTAGGGCTGGCGACGATGCGAGAGCAGGCCGACGCTAGGTAGTAACCCGCCGAGTAAGCAGCGAAGTTGACGATCGCCGTAATGGGCTTAATGGCCGTGCTGGCCCGGATGAAATCGGCGAGCTCTTTACAGCCCATGGCGTGACCACCGCCGGTGTGGAAGTCGAGCGCGATCTCTTCGACCATTTCATGCTTTAACGCGGCGGTGATTTGGCTACGCAAGCGCTCATAGGAAAGCAGCTCTTCACATGCAGCGGTGATGTGACCACGACGCGCCACCAACACACCGTGCACGGGAATAACCGCAATGCGACCTGATACCTGTAGACGCTGCATTTCGCGGTCTTCGCTGCTGCCTGACTCCATGCCCAGACTTTGCGGTAGGTCGTTAGCGCGCCCTAGCAAGCGAGGTTCCAGCACGTTACGCACTGCCTGCACTAGCGTGGGTGTTGCGTACAGGGGTGTCTTAAACACCATGGACGCGATGTGCGGGTAGTTGATCATTGCGTGCATGCGAGTATTCCCTCGATCTCTTGCATTTGTTGGGGTGTGGCATTCAGCGAGTTCTGCATCTGCTGTGAATCCACCATGTTCATGGGGCTCAGGTAGCGATCGCCTCCCTTGATAGGCGGCATGTTTTCCAGGCGCCGAATGTCGTTAACGCTGAGCCAGCCCCACTGGCGGGCGATGGCGTAGGCTTCAAAGCGTGACTTCTGGTCGCCGCGCAGCAGACCGGATACGTTGAACTCGATGTAAAGGTTTTTGCGCTCTGCCGGTATCAGCAGGTCGCGCATCATCGCGGCCTCTTTGCGCTTGATCCACGGCATCAAGGTGTAGATGACGAACTGCAGGCCAAGGTGCTCAATGTTGTTAAACGTGGCCTTGTCCAGGTGCTGGATCATGTTGGGCGCGACGCGATATAGCCGGCACACTTCCACCACCCCGAAGTTGCGTGACTCAAGCAGCTGGGCCTTCTCGTTATCCATGGCCAGTTGCTTGTACTGCATGCCCTCTTGCAGGAGGGCGACAGAAAAGGCATTGCGTAAGCCGCCGCCATGACGCTCTGTAAACTTGCTCAGCAGCCGATCAACGGAGCCTTGATCCTTTATCGCAGTTGCTTCACGAGGGCGCTCAATCACCCCGGCCATCGTGGCGCCACGTTGAAAGACTGCTGACGCGTGTTGCTCGGTTGCCATGGTTAAGCCGATGGTGTCGGCGTTGGTGGCAATAGGAGAAAGGCCTACAAAACCATCTAGCGAGAACGCTTTAACGTGATGCACGGAGCGCATCGGCAGTATCTGGTTTTTGTAATCCAGCAGTTGGTAATACGGCAGGCCATCCGGCCCTTTTAGCACCCCAACCTTCTTGGGGTGGACGGGGATTAGCTCTGTTGGGTAGCCAGCACCATCGCGTTCAATCAGTGAGAATTCATTTCCTTCCAACGCCAGGTGGCCCATGCCCTGTTCGTAATACTCGAACGTGGTGTCTTTTCGGTTGGGCTGGCTATGGATCACGTCATACAGCGGGTGATCGGTCGCACGCTCGCGCCCGCCTTTGTCGTCGCGGCGGTAGAGCTCACAGGGCAATTGCGCCAGCGACTCCGCCAGCAGGGTGACGCAGCCACGTAGCGCGCTAACGCCCAGGGCGGTTTCAGTGTTCACCATGGTGCCAGCGGCGCTTTGGCGGCTGGTGTTTGAGCTCACCCAATTGCCTGTCCAATCCTGGCTTTTCTGCGGGCTGCCGGTGGCGGCTGAGTTGAAGAGGCTAGGCCAGAACATTAGCTATCCTCTTCGTTTTTGGTGACCGGTGGTGGTTGGTTTGCCTGGGCGGCTGCTTTGGAGGCTAGCCACGACCAGAACAGGCAGAAGCTGCCCGCGACGATATAGCCCGCGGCGGGCAGTACCAGCCACGCGCCAAACGCGACTAGCCCGACACCCAGCAGGCCAACTGTGAAGGTGATGAAATTGATCAGCATGTAACGTCCGAGGTGTCGTAAATGGATTCTTCCGGCTCGTCGTTTTCGGTGAGCACGGCGCGACCGAGCGCCATCAAGATGGCGATGATGCCGTCGATCTTGTTGTCGGGCTTTTCTTTGCGTGGGTAGATGTTGTCTTTCGCGTCTGCCTTGGCGACCACGTTGCTGGCCATCCAGGTAAGCACCGGATCCTTGGCATGCCGGAAGCGCCCGCCTGTGATAGCGGCTTCCATTTCCCGCATGGCGGGGCTCATGTTTTGAACAGTGTTGCGGTACTCAACAATGCTGGCACCGTCTGCCATTAACTGGTGGGCAAGCTGGGTAGCACGCCAGGGGTCGTAGGCGATTTCGGTGATTTCGAATAAGCCCGCCAGGTCTTTGATGTCATCGCGAATTACATCGAAGTCCAGCTCTTCGCCATCGGTGATAATCAGATCACCGCTATTCACCCACGTTTCGTAAGCAGCCTTGTTGTTACTGGCCCGCTCCACCGCCCCTTCGGGTAGGTAGTTACGAACGAATACCGTCCAGCGGGTTTTCATGCGCCCTTTCTTATCGGGCACTTCGTCACGGAACAACAAAGCGATGCTCGCGATGTCGGTCTTACTGGCGAGATCCACGCCTAACCAGCAGGCCTTGCCGATGAAGTCTTCTATCTTTAACGACTCATCACCCAGCGCGTGCCAGCTGGCCATGTTGAGCCACGCGGTGCGCGCACTTACCCAGACATTTAGGTGCTTGGTGAGGAAGCTGTTTTGTCGGCTTGGGTAGCGAACGGCGTCGCGTTGGGCCTTGAGTAGAAACTCTTCACTGACGGATATGCCAAAGTTCGGGTTAGCTTTGCGCAGTACCGCTGGGTCTTTCCAATCGTCACCATCGTCGATGGTGTAGATGATGCCGAATAGTTCGTCATTGGGCAGCGCATCATCAAGCATCTGCTGTGCTTGGCGGCGCTTGTCGTAACAAGGGCCTGCTAGATTAAAGCCTGCCGTAGTGATGATGAACATCAACGGCTGGTCACGAGACCCCATGCCCGTCGCCATGGTGTCGTAGAGGTCGGGCGTTTGGTGTTCGTGGAATTCGTCAACGACTGCGCAGGATGGCGAGCTACCGTCACCCGGGTTCCCGATTAGTGGCTCAAGTCGTGAACCATCTTCGGGAATCGAGATGTTCTTCGCCATTATCTCGATGCCCGCCATGCTAACTAGCGCTGGCGATTTATTAAGCATCAATCGAGCGGGACGAAACACTTCCCAGGCTTGCTTCTCTGTAGTGGCACCACAGTAAACCTCTGCGCCGTACTCCCCATCTGCGCACAGCATGTAATTAGCGACGCCAGCTGCAATAACTGACTTACCGTTTTTACGGCCTACCTCGATATAGGCTTCAGTAAAACGGCGTAGCCCGGTTTTCTTTTTCAACCAACCAAAAGTGCTGGCAAAGATGAATAGCTGCCACGGCTCCAGCGTTATCAGCTTTCTTTCACGTGCCCACTTGCCTTTGGTATGTGGAAGCAGCTGAACAAATTCACAAACCCGCTCGGCTTCGTCCTTATCGAACCGGTACGGATATGACCGGGACTTCTGCGCCTTGAGATCGTCCAGATGGCGCTGGCAGGCCTGCCGTACCTCCTTGCACGCGGGAATCTTTTTGGCCACTACGTCCCGAGCGTACTTGTTCGCGGCGTTGACGTTCGGGTAGCTGGCCATGGAGCTTCATCGCTTTTTGCCTATAAGGTCTTTGAATGGGTTACCGGCTTCTTTCGCACCAGGTATGGCGAGACGCGAACGGCTAGAAGGATCCAAGCCTAAGGCGCTGCCAAACGTCACGAGCTGCTTAAGAGATTCATTCGCCACGGTGCAGGCGGGGTTCTTCACTTCGGAGTTCATGCCCTGCACCGTGATGCCGTTCTTAGCGATGTCGGCTTCAGCCTTTCGCCACCGCGCATAAGCAGCGCAGTAGGCTTCCAAGTTGGCAAGGTCAGATCCGGTAAGGATCTTGGAGCTCACTAGCCAAGGGCCAATTTTCTCCCACATCTGGATGCCGATCGGGTCAAGCCAATCAGGCGGAAGCGGCACTTCGGTAAGCTCATCGCCTTGGGGTTCATCGTGGTTAACAGCACGCTTTCCGGCGTTGCCTTGCACCGCTTTCAGGTGGCTCGGTTTAGGTTTGCGACCTCTTGTCATTTGCTAATTCCTCGCGCCGACCTGATTTTTCAATTTCGCGGGTATAAAAATAAGGCTAACGTGTCGGTGTCCAGGCCCGAAAGGCTCCAGAAAGTTACCCTCCCCTACCCCGGAAGCATTTAAATGCAAAAGATTGCCATTTAAATTTAATTACAGATGAATTCAACCTTCTTGCTCGACAGGCTTGCTTTTAGGGCCGGTGTTACCTTTTCGAGGAGAGAAAACATCGTTATGTGCCCAGCCCGCATTCATGCGGTACTCAATAGAAGCAACACTTATACCAAGGGTACGCGCCCACTCGCTCAGGCACATTGTTTTCCCATGGGCCGTGTATCGCCGACTGGATTGCAATCGCTTGGTTTGTTTCATCTTCTCGTGGCCGCGCTTTTGATTACAAAAAGCGCAGCTAGCTACAAGGTTTTTAGCTGAATTGTCATCACGAACATCATTAAGGTGATCAACATGCATGTCATCCCAAGTCACGATCTCGCGGCACCAGTAACAACTAAACGGCCCTTCACCGTGAACTTTATAAAAGACCTCGCGATGCTCATAAATCCTTGGATGCCTGCCTCGCTGCAAAGGATGACCAGGAGAATAAGTCAACATGTAGCCATGTGAGTGAACGAGATTACCTGGTATAACCACATTCTTTTTCTCTATCTGTCCATTTCTGCGCATTCGCATATAGTGCTTTTCACAAAGACCTGCGCCCACTCTATTCGCATGGCATTCGCAACCAGCAACAGAGCAAAGCGGCAAATCATTTCGCCTGTCCTTAGCATGCATCTGGTTAGAACTAACTTGACAAGCATCAGAGCAATACTTTCGGTCTTTACCGCGAGAAACTTTATAACTGAATTGCCCGCCGCAATGCGGGCAAGTACGATAGCGAGTAGCCATTGATGTGACTCCATAACAGTCCGCTGTGGTTAGAGCCGCCTTGGTGTTAGCGCACTTGGCGGCTCACTTAATCCTATCTAGTCTCCCCACTTTTCTCTATTTGTTTTGCGCTTGTGACAATCGCGGCTTATTGCACGCAAGTTGCTCATCAAATCCTTTCCGCCCCGAGATAACGGAATTATATGATCAACCTCATGGGCTGGAGTGATGCGGCTCTCTTTAATGCAGTCATCACATTGACACAAGTATCTATCACGCCGCATCACTGCATCCCGCAACCGACGCCAAGGGCGCCCGCCTCGGCCTGATCTTTTATGGTCTGGCTTCTTCCAGGCAACTGCTTGATCGGCGTGCTTGTCGCAGTAGCCGTGCTTGTGCGTGGTTTTGCCAGCGCACATGGGGGCGCGGCATGGGCGTGGCGGAGAGGTAGGCATTGCGCTAACCTGTTTAGGTAAATTTAACTTTTAAGAGGTTCTGTATGTCAGATATAGCGAATGCGCTGTTTCAGCAAATGCGTTTAACCATCCTCCTGACCGCCAAAGATGGCGTAGAAGAAAGCCCGTTCCATCCTGCCTATTTATTGGCTTGGGATGATGGCGTTTACCCAATCCTTGATGAGGGAGCTGATTGGCACCAGCCACATACTAAACAGTTCCGCGTGACCAAAGAGAAGGTAGATCGCATCTTCTCAATATTGTGTGACCACTGGGACGACAAAAAAGAGATCACTTTCTACGGGCTTGAAGAATTGCTTGGGATCCACGGCGCGGCCTATTCAACTGGGGACTTCCAGAGACATAATGTAATTAGTATCTGTCGCTACCTGTTCTTGCATGACCGCTTTGATAAAGAGTTTTGGTCAACTCTTTGCCGTAACGGGGAATGCCCATCGGAGGCGCATGTCATCGCTAGCGACCGGGAAGTGGACATATACTTCAACTAGTCCTCCCCCACATCATTCGCCATAATCTCCACCACCGCAGCCCGGTCAGCGTTGAACCGGCGGCGTAACGCCTCATACTCAGCCAGCAACAGCATCAAGCCTCTATTGCTATCCAGTATCAGCGCGGGTGCTGCTAGCTCAGTCGTTAGGTGCTCGGGCACTGTCGGGCCGTAACACTGCAGCTCCATCGGCTGAACGTTGGAGCTCACGCACCCAGTCAGTGATACCAGTAGGCCTATCGCTATCCAGCCACTCACGCGCTTCAGCATCGGATTCTCCCAGTGATTGAAGCGCCGATGTGCTGGCGCGTATATCGTCCGCGATGACCGTCAACGTTCGATCACGGTCAGCCATGGCGCTGCTTAGTGTTTCGATCTGCTGGCGCTGCCACTGCTGGTGCTCTTGAAGGATCTCGGCGCGATCACGCTGTCGCTCGGCTTCGGCTTGATATGCGTCTCGCTGGTCAGTAACGCGCTGCCAATAGAAGTAGGCAGCCACCAGGGAAAGGAGAAGCACGCCCGCACCTAAGGCTTTACTTTGGAGTTTGGCGAGCATGGCGCGCCCTCTCTGCGTTCGGCTGTTTGATGCTGCGCAGGATGACCGCTGCGCTAGAAAGAATGGCACCGGCCAACACAAACCAGCGATCAGGGATAATGCCATTCCAAAACGGCAGCAGAGCTTGTGCGGTGGTCACCGTTGCGAGGATCGCTGCATGATTAGACCAGAGCTTATGCCACTGCCATGCATCATCAGCTAGCTGTACTTTGATGCGTATCACTGAGCGCCCTCCAGCCGGTTCATACGGGACTCTAGTATCTCGATCTTGCTACGGGTTTCGTTGCGGTGAACTTCCGCCTCACGACGCGTAAGAAATTGCGAATCCATATCGCGCAAATCCTGGCGCAACTGCTCTGTCAGCGTTATCAAATGGCTAACGCGCTCATCTTGTCGAGCACTGCTCTCTGACAGCTTCAGAGTCGTGACGCCTTGCCAACCAATCAGGCCAGCAACAACGGCGAGCAGCAGTGTTTGCAGATGACGCTCTAAAATAGGTCTAGACCTCACGGCGTTATCGGGATTTTCTTCAGACATCCCGCCTCCTGGTGGGCCTGCGTGATTAATGATTAAGCGATGATCGCGTCCACTTCTTCAATCCAATGGCCATCCCACTCTTCAGGCGTATCAGCCCACAGATCGTGCAGCCCATCGCGATACGTCCGCCAATCAAAGCAAGGGCACCCGCGCGACTCATGCCCAGGGAATCCGTTGTGGCCCATGATGAGCGCCTCCGGATAGCGCTCGTGTAACTCGGTAAGCAGCGCATCAAGCGCGTTCCACTGAGCCGCCGTGAAGTTGTCTTCCGGCGTTACGCCGTCATCCTTCACGCCGCCAGCCATACACACGCCGATGTTGCCGGTGTTATAGCCGCCCACGTGAGCGCCTGTCTGGCTCTCGGGTCGGCCACGTTCTAGCGTGCCATCACGGCGGATAACGTAGTGGTAACCCACATCACGCCAACCACGCGCCAGGTGCCATTGGCGAATCTCATCCACGCCAATGTCCATGCTGGCCGTGGTGGCCGCACAGTGAATGGTGAGATAACGCATTAGCACCTCAGGAATAGAAAGGCCCCAACACGAAGGGGCAAGACGCGCCAGGTGGCAACGCAAGGGAAAGCAGAAACGCAAAAGCCCCGCCGGGTGACCGGCAGGGCTTTATGGTGTGTGGCGGCTAGCGTCATTGAGCGCCAGCCTAGAAACATAGTAGATCAGTCGTGGAATTAATACAACATGTGGTGTTTCATAACTGGGCCAAGAGTAAAAGCTCTACCCGCGCATGTTTGGCGGCATCCTTCACCGCCTGCCCATTCTTGAAGATAGGCACGCTCTTATGCTCATTGCGCGAACGGCGGTACGTTTCTTTCTCAGTGACCCGCACCACCTCAACCTCCCTGATCTCAGTCATGGTCGAGAGCGACCCCATTTGCAGCATGCGCGAATAGATCGGCAAGTGCTGAGCAATGAAATCATAGCTCTTGGCCCATAGCGCTTGCTGCTGCGCTGCCATTGGGTAGAGCTTGGCGGCACGGATCAACACCGCCAGACGAGCGCGTGGGCGCAATCGGGCAGATTCCAGCCACTGCTTAGCGAACTCATGGCCAGCATGCACCCGCATACCGCGATCATAGGCAATGGCCAGCGGATCAGCGGCAGACGTACCACCCCCAGGCTGCTCGCCCATCTTCGCCGCTGAGCTGAACGGCTGATAGCCCTGGTTCTCGTGCCAGTGCCAGGTTACGCGCTCCGCCTCCATATCCAGGATACGATCGACAAACGCCCGCGGCGCTTCCGGATCATGCTCTGGGTGGGTGCTGCGCGCATGCTCTCTCAGTTCACGAATGCCCATACGCTGATAGTCACGCGCCATAGATTCAGCCTCTCTCAACAATGCCATGCCCATTAGGCCTTTCTCCACTCGGTACCGCTTTTCAAATGCACGCGGGCGGTGTGGTGGTGGGCAGTGCGAACCAATGCCGCATACTCCCGCAACACCGCCTTAGCCTCTTCCAGCCCCACCGCCAACACGGCGCAGTAGCCACGGTCATATGCAAGCGCCAGCCAATCATATTGACTATCAGCCAGGGGTGCCGTGTGAGGCGGAGAAGCCTTGAATTCCATGTACAGCCCGAACCAGCCTCCTCGAGCATCCATAATCACCAAGTCACTCACACCCGACTTAACGCCCTGGCGCTTCATGGCCGCGCCGGTGCTCTTGCTACGCTGCCCACCGTTGGGCACGTGGTAGATGGCGTCGTACAACTGCCCTACCGGCTCTCCGCGCATCTTCTCCCCCAGCAGCCAGCGGATTAGCACCGCCTGCTCTTGGCCTTCCCAATCCACCGGGCGGGCGCGCGGCTTGCCGTCTTCTTTCAGCTTGCGCGGGCGTCGTGGTGTCTGGATACGTAGGCTCATGAATCACCCCGCTGACGCATCTTGCGCGCTAGATTTCGATCCATTTGGGACTGAACGCCATTAGCGAAGTCCTCCGGAAGCAAGCCTTTGTCACAGCAAGGGCAGACGGGCGTCATGTTTTTACTACGCCACACCTGGTCAAGCGCTTTAACGGCACGGCTACGGGCCTGGAATGACTCTGCCTCTTTTACAGCTTCCTCTCGGCGTTCTAGCTTGTTTTGGGCGCCATAATGAAACTCTGCCAAGCCCTTGAACGCATCGTATGCCTCTACCTCCTGCTCGCAGTCCTGGCACCAGATACGTCGCTCTTGATCGTCATAAACAATATCGAGATGCTTGCATGTGCCTCTCGGGCGCTTTGTCTGACCGCGCGCTATGCGCAGATCACCGATGTCAACGACCTTTAGGCCGTATATGTAATCTTGTGGCACTACCGGCTTATCGCTCACACCACACCCCCTGCCAAACGCTGTTTCAAAAGCTGCTGGCGCTCCCACTTGCTGTAATCGGCCATGATGCGATCAAGCATGGATCGGGCATCGTCGTTATGATCCAACTCGGCGCGGCTTTTCACGCCACACGCTGCGCGCAACCAATCCTCGCAATCTTCCTTGGTATGGGTGCCATCGGGCATTGAGCCATAGGCCATCTGATGGAAACGGCGGCGGCGATGGTCAAGGTAGAGCGCAAAGCGCGGGTTCTGGCACAGCATGGCGGCACGGCGGGCGTGCTGCCCTCCCTTTAGTTCACTCATGCCGCCTTACTCCTCTGCTGCCAATATCTAAGCGTTATCCCGCGCGCCATCGCTAACACTTGGCGATCCGTCATCTTTAAGCGATGCAGACGAGGCGCTGCGGTTATTTGCTTTAACCGATAACCGTGCGCCTTATGATTTCCATGCCTGTAGGGCTCGACCTCAAATAAGCCGGCATACTCTGGCAGTTCCTCAGGCTTAACGATGCCGGGGGCAGCCACTACCCAGAAATAGTTAGGCGTTGGCTCACGAGCGTAATTAAGATCAGAACCGCAACACTCGAGACCTTGCTTCCAAGCTAGCGCCAGCCCTTCCGCAATATCTTTAGCTTTTCCCAATCGACGGGCGCGAGATCGTTTTGCGTTACTGTCTTCAGAAGCAATTTTGCGAAGTTCTGCCAGCCAGTCTGCGCGGCTAACCTTGACCTCAAATTCATGGCCGAATCGCGTTTTGGTCATGCTGGCAACATCGCTTTCATACATGAAGGCGGTACCACAATTAGGGATAGTGATCTCGTGCTTAGCGGCATAGCAGTAGGCATAAACTACGTCTTGCACGATCGCCTCCGTCAGAGGCTGCAATGCATCATCCATGGTTACGCTCCCCGTGCTCGCTGATACCACTGGAGCCAGCCATAGTGGGAGGTGGCGGAGTCCGGAAAGGCGGCGCATGACCACACGGCTTGCTGCTGCTCTTACAAAAAGCGGCCGCCGCGCAGGCGATGGCAATAAACACACCGACCAGCACGCCGAAAAGAAACCACGTTACGCCGTCCATCGCTGACCTCCCGCCCGCTGGGCTTTGCGCATGCAGTGCTTGCAGGCGGGCAGCGCTTCGCCAGTAGCCGGGTCGCGAAACTCGCTGGCTGCCTTGCGGTACTGGCAAGCTGGGCACTTGGGCTGGGTGTAGGGTTGGCGGATCATGAGCCACCCCCAGCTATTTCAGAACGGCTAAAGATTCGCGTTTCCAATAGCTGGGCGCTCTCTTTAGGCATCGTGTAATAACTCTCCAGCAGCGGCACAGCAGGAAGCTCAACCGTGCCAAACGCCGTCAGCCGATAGGCAAAGCCTGGCGCGCGCTCGACAAACTCCTGCTCTACCAAGGCATCACAAGCAACGCGGATCTCATGCAGCGATACCGGTAGCTTGTAAGCATGCGCCAGCGTGGTGAGGTGAGCCGGGTTACTGGATGACATCCCCAGAAGGCGAAGCACTATGTTTTGGTGGTCGATGGGTTTTAGAGTGCTCACGACGCCACCCCTTTAGCCGCTTCCACCGCTAGCGCCTTACCGCTTTCAGTCAGCCCCAACACCTGGCGCGCTGGGGAATCGGCGCTCATGCCCGCGACCTCGATGTAATCCATATCGAGCAGCTCACGGCAGCGGCCGCAAATGCTGGCCAGCGGTAGGCCGGTCGCATCGGCTAGCTGGTTGCGGGTCATGGGGCCCTTACTCACTAGCGAGGCAGTCACTAGCCCACGCGAGGCGCTCAACTTGCCTGAACGGCGGTGATCGCTGAATGCAGCCCGTTTTACTTCGTTGCCGCTTGGTTGGAATGCGGTATTCATGATCAACGTCCTCCCATCGCAGCCAGCGGCACGCCAGCTTGTTCGAGTAATTCACGGCGGCGGGCCTCTTCACGCTCGCGGGCTTCGCGGCGCTCTTGGGCTTTCTGGTCACCGGGCTGGTTGATGATCTCGCGTAGCTTGCTCACCACCTGCTTACGCTGGCGCTTGCCTTCCGGCGTTACGGGCTTATCAGGTGGGGGTAGCATTTGACGTGCCGTATTAGGTGACAGCCTTCCTTCAGTCACGGCATCGTTGAGGACGATCTCGCGGCGCTGTGGGTCATGGCCTAGCGACACCTGCCACTCTGGCTGGCGCGCTTCGGCTTTCGCGGCGGAGAGCTCACGCTCATACGCGGCAAGAAACGACATGCGAGCGCCAACCTTGTCTCCACCGGCCAAAACCGGCTGAGCAGCGGCAAAGGCGCGGGCAATCTCCGGCGTCCAGACCACGGTCTCCTGCTCGTCGGTGCTTTTCAGCGCCAGCGCCCACGCCTCATTACCGCTCAAATGAGCGTTCGCACTGGGTAAGCGCTCAATGATCGCCGCCAGGGTCAGCTTGCCGTGAAGCTCGGCACGGCAGCGGGCCAGCGCTCTTGTGATCTCTGCAAATGGGTAGGCACTCAGGTCATCCGCAATCAGCATCCCCGCAGAGGGTCGCATTTCCTGCCCCAGCACCTCGGCCGTCGCGTAAACCAGTTCGAGCACCTGCTCGTGTTGCTCAGAGGTCAATGGCATGACGATGCCTCCCGTTTGGCTTGGCGCTCCCGAAGCATCGCTTTTGCCTGCTCCAGGTTGCTCAGGTTCGTTTGGGTGCTGTCCATCTGTCGGGACTGGGCATGGGTAACCTGCTGCCCCGTAGTGCACTGGGTGGCGATGGATTCGCAGTCGGCGAGCAGCAGCGAAACCGGATGAAGCTTGGTGAGATAAAACTGCTGATTCATCTGCAGATAGAACGCCGCCACCTTGGGCGCCAGCTCTGCCCCTACGCGGTCAACCAACTGGCCCAGCTGCGCAGCGGTTTTCTGATTCCATACGGGCCAAGTGCGGTAACGGTTACGGTATGCAATCGCGTAGTTGGCCCACGCCTTGAACGTCTTGGCGTTGGGGTCACGGGTACCGGGCATGTCGGCAGGGATACGCGCCAGCAAGTCAGCGCTGGATTCTGCTTTGCTGTTCAGGGTCGGTTCTGGCTCGTCAGCGCTCAGGTAATCGCCCTCCGAAGCATCGGGGCTTGCCCCCGGTGCAACAGTACTAACCCTGGTACCCTCAGAATGAACCCCTAAACCTGAACCCCTCTCTTCACGGTTTTCCGAATACCCCTCTTCGACATTTCGAGTAGGGTTCTCCCCGTTTTCCGAATACCCCTCTTCGGGATCTCGAATAGGGTTCTCCTTGTTTTCCGAATACCCCTCTTCTGTTTTTCGAGTACCCTTAGGCGCGGTATCTAACGGGCGCTTCATGAAGATTCGGCGCTCAACAATTTGCTTGCCTTCGCGGATCTGATCGACGCGCACCCAACCCTTTTTCTTGAGCGAACTGATCACCTCAGAGACACGGTTAGGTGACAGCCCAAAGAACTCGGCAAGCTTCTTGTTCGACTTGAAACAGCCCTTTTGCGGGTGCTGCAGGCTATCGATCTCGATCAGCATCACTTTCTCTTGCAGTGAGAGCTCGCGATTCAGCCAAATATCGGCGGGTATCCAGACACCGCGGAAGGCGCGTTCATCGGTCATGACGCACCCCCAAACACTGTACGCACAAACAGAGCCACAGCGCTCGCTGTGCTGTTTAGCTTGAATGCATATACTGAAATCATTACGACGCCACCTCATCTTGCGGGGGAGTCTCAAACACAGAGGGGCACAACTGGTAGCGGGTAAAGGCTCCCTCAGTAAGTTTTTCAGCGCGCAACGCAACAGCAGGAGACATGCCGTGCTTGCCACGCACCCAGTTAGAGACAGCGCCTTGGTTGACGTTAAGTGCCTCAGCGGTTTGGAGTTGACCGCCAAAATGATCAACCAGGCTTTGGAATGCGGTATTCATCAGACACCCTCTTATGCGAATGCTCATAGAATAGGCCATGAGCAAACTCATTTGCAAGGGTATGAGCGCTCGCATAATAATCACCGCATGGAACTCAAAGACAGAATCAAGCTGGCACGTAAGCGGGCAGGCCTCAGCCAGACAGGCGCGGCTGAAAAAGCGAACGTTGATCAAGCCACTATTTCGAACCTGGAGCGCGGCAAGCACCTGGGCTCTACGCACCTGCTCAAAATTGCGGACGCGTTAGGCGTTAGTTATCGCTGGCTAAGCGAAGGTGTTGGGGAGATGCAGGAAGGCACCCGCGACAATCTAGGCGAGTATCACGTCAATACCGCGCCAGCAGCCCAGCCCCTGCGTTACTTCAGTTACCCTGTCGTCTCTGAAGTTAACGCCGGGCTGTTCGCCGATTGCGTTGTGCCTTACCCTGCAGGCATGGAAGAACGCCATGAGACAACCGACTATAAAGCCCAAGGCCAAGCGTTTTGGCTGGAAGTGACCGGCGATTCGATGACAGCACCCACAGGCGTACGCCCCAGTATTCCAGAGGGCACGCTGGTGTTGGTCGATACCGGAAAAGAAGCGCTGCCCGGTAACCTTGTGGTCGCACAGCTAGACGAAAGCAACCAGGCAACGTTCAAAAAACTGGTCGTTGATGGCGGGCAAAAATACCTAAAACCTCTTAACCCCGCCTATCCGCTAATTCCAATTAATGGAAATTGCCGCATCATAGGGGTGGCTGTTAAGGCTCAAATGAACCTGTAGGGGGACGCATGGATAATTGGAAGGTGATAGGCACGATAGCGGCGGGCGTACTGATACTTGGCTGGATGCTCAATGACGAAACAGAGGAAACTGAGCCAACTGCCAGCAACGCCAGTAGCGTGGTCAGCGCCTCAGAGGCAGAGGAAGCGCCCAGCCCGGATGCTGACACCAACCAACCAGAAGAAGAGCCAGTAGCTCCCACTCCCCCTCCTGAACCTCAATCCCCCTGGTACGTGAGCGAAGAAGTCTCGCCGATGGATGATAGCAGGAATGTCTATCTATCCACCCGCTCAAGTGAGGCAGTCCCAGGCCGTTACGGCAGATCAACAG
Source organism: Halomonas campaniensis (assembly GCF_002211105.1). GTDB lineage: Bacteria > Pseudomonadota > Gammaproteobacteria > Pseudomonadales > Halomonadaceae > Vreelandella > Vreelandella campaniensis_A. Next base: position 50,354 of record NZ_JPUA01000032.1, read on the forward strand.
TCCGACCCACGCTATATGTTCGCTGCGTTGAAAACACAACGGCCTTAATTTTGCACATGGACGGCCATCACATGGCATCTAGCGAATATCACACATGGGGAGACGTCGATATGCGCATTGATGACGGTAAAGCATTCACCAAGCCAATGACGCAATCAACCAACAACCGATCGCTTGGGCTTTGGAGTGGTGGTACCTCAATCCCAGTAATTCGGCAGATGTTTGGCGCCGAACAGCTAACGGTTCGCGCCACGCCCTACAGCGAATCGCCTATGACCATGACATTCGATATAAGCGGACTGGAGGAAGAAATAGCGCCCTTGCGTGAAGCCTGCCACTGGTAACGAACCTCAAACCTACCGCCATTACTGAAGCCGCCCAATTACTGGGCGGTTTTTTTTATGCCTATCTGAAAGAAATATAAGCCCAATTATGGGGCAATCTTGCTTGCTCATAAAAAATATGAGCTTTCGCATTGACAGATAATATGAGCTTTCGCATACTGAGCTCATAAGTTAATGCAGCAAGGGATAAAACAATGCAAATCACAGCAGGCAGTTTTCAAGCAAAGATCAATCCGGAACGCGGCAGTCTCGGCTTCACCCGTACTGAAGCCATGGACATGATGTTGCTGGCCGCAGGCAACACCTACAAAGAGATTGCCAAGGCCACCGGCCGCTCACCGAAGACCGTGCGCGGCAGCATCGAAAAGGGTTACCACAAGCTGGGCGTTTACAAAGCCGCTGGCGCCGTGGCCGAAGCCATGAAACGCGGCTGGATCGCTCCGCTACTCGTCGCCCTACTGATCAGCGGCATCAACCCCGACATGGACGCCATGCGCCACCGCCAGCCAGTGCGTACCCGCACCCATAGCAGCGTTAGTGCGCGGATCAATCAGCGTTTGGATGGGAGCCTCTACGCATGAGCATTCACGAGAAAACCCTCAAGCAGTTAGTGCGTAATCAAGTGCACGAAGTGGCCAACATCGTGATGGACATGAACCTCATCCAGGGCCGTCACGTCAAGATGCGCATCTTCCCGGGCGGCGTTTCAGTCACAGAGGAACGGGAAGGTCATGAGCCTCACTTTGTATCTGCCTCTCTGCCGCCGTTAGCAATGCCCGAAGCGGCGCTTAATAACGTGGAGAGCTTGCTTTCAGTACTGCGCGGCCATTGGCGTTGGCAAGGCGGTGCCCAATGAACCACGTCATCAGCCTCAAGTTCGTCATCAATCACTGCCGCCTGTTCGCCATGCAAGACGGCTACACCCTGCACAGCACCGTGATTTATGCCGAGCCGGTGGTCGGCGGCGGCTACCTGCCCGCGTTCGTTGGCAAGGAAGGCACAAAAATCATCGTGCGCATGAACGCCCCGCTACCCACTGAGCTAGCCGCCCGTAACGCACTGCGCGATGTGCTGTGGGGCGCTCACGTAGAACAGCGCATCAACCTACAGCGCCACCCACTGGAAACCGATGGCCCAACACAGGAGCTAGCTGCATGAGTACCAAAACCCAACGGGCCATGCTCGCAGGCGCCGCCGTGGCAGCCGTCCTGGCGCTGGGCCATATCTCGAAAGGCGAAGCCGTAGAGCAAGACGATTGGCTGACCACCTACTGCACCGATGCCGCCGTGTGGGCAGCCGAAGAAGCACGCGGCGTGCCGCTAGAGCTACGCACCGGCCAGCCCGACTACAAGGGCATAGCCGAGGAAAGCTGTCCGGGTATGCGCCCAGCAGGCCCAGCGCTGCCCACTGACGTTTCCCCCGCACGGCTGGCCATGCCAGAGACCGTGCCGTTCAACCAGTTTGTTCAGTTTTGAGGTGATGACGATGAAAACTAATGCAGATTTAGCGCTAGAACAGTTCATGGAAAACGTAGCCAGCCACTCCATGGAAGTGCTGCAGGATGACGGCAAGTATCGCCACCTGCGCTTTAGCCATAACGGCTCATCGATCTACCACTTCAACATCGTTACTTGGCCTGGATACCTGGCCATCGCTGGCGACATGGGTGACTTCATGTTCAGCCGCCTTCCGGACATGTTCGATTTCTTCCGATCCGAAAAGCCAGGGCTTTTTATCAACGCCAGCTATTGGGCTCAAAAACTTAGAGCAGGAAGCAGCAAAGGCCCGCAGCTTGCCAAGGTATGGAGTGAAGAAGCCTTCAAGCGAAATGTTTTAAGGCAGTTTGATAACTGGGCGGAATTTCAGGACGACGAAGCCCGCACTGCCGAAATGCGCGCCAAGCTAAATCGCGATGTTCTTGAGTGCGGTTATTTCAAAGAGGAAGCGCAGCAGGCAGTGCTGGATTGGGATAACGAGCTCTTTGACCTCACCGAGGTTTGGGAACACGACTGCACCGACTTCGACCACCACTACCTGATTTGTTGCTACGCCATCGCGTGGGCTATCCAGCAGTACGACGCCGCTAAGGAGGAAGCATGAGCACCTTCCGCGTATACGGCATGACCGAATGCAAAGCCCTGCAGCTAGCCCGCGCTAGCTACATCGAACAGGCCAAGCGCTCACCGCTAGCGCGCCCGCTGAACCATATTGCCGACGCCGGAAAAATGATCGGAGGTGACCAGCATGTCTAAAGCCTTTATCAAAGCGATGGAAGAACGCCTGAGAGAGGTTAACGAAGAGGGCTTCACTGCTGAGCATGATGGTGCCTACATCCAAGGCACGCTTGCGACTGCTGCAGAATGCTACGCCCGGGCTGCCAAGCTGGTACTATAACAGGCGCCAGATACCCCTCTGCCGCCCGCTCCAATGACATGGCCCTGGCACCGTTCATGGTGGAAACCCAGCCCCGACCCTCAGCGAAACATCATCAAAGCCATGGCGCTCCTGGCAGCAGAATACGATGACATAGAACGAACCAAGTCGGTCGACAGCGAACCACCTGTAGCGCCAGAGCTTTTCTCTACGGATGATGAATGGCAAAGCGACATTTATGGCGACCTTCAGGAGTTAATCGAAGACCGAGAGCGCGAAGCGGGCGACGTTATTTACACGGGCACCAAGCGCCACGCACAGGCTACCGACTACACCATCAATCTGGCTGAGTCGGTAATTGAAAACATGCAGGTGCAGGCCGAAGACGACGCAGGCGAAGTCGGGGAAGGCTATCCCGAAGCCACCAAGGCACAAGAGCAAGTGCTGCAGGCGCTTATCGACGGGTGGGCAGAGCAATACTGCACACCAGACTTTTACACCATTGGCAACGTGAAGGACTACACCATCACTGCCGAGGATGTGGAGGTCAGCCAGTGAGCAACCTAAACCTCTTCGGCCATGAGCTCGTCGTTGATAACTTCGCCGGCGGGGGTGGTGCAAGCGAAGGCATCGAGCAAGCACTAGGCCGCTCGGTTGACTTGGCCATCAATGGAGGCTGTCAAATGAGCATTGAAATCAATGAACTGGAAAGCGGTGGGAGCATCACGGTCGCGACCAAGGGCCATGTAGATCCACAAAAGTTTGTTGAAGCATACGGCGAACGCTCTGGCGACCCTAAGGAAGACTGGCCAAGCATTGAAGAGGTGCAGCACGTCTACATGCGCAAGACGCCTCGGGATGGTTTCGAATCCTGGTGGACGCAGTGTGAAAAGGGTCGAGGCGCATTTCCTGCAACGATCATGGGGCCTTTCTGATGACCCAGCAACCCACACACACCCACCGAGAATCCAGCGGGAAGTTTTACGAGGTAGCCCAGCACCAGGGCACTGGCCCACTTGAAGGTCAGTGGCTAGTCATCTTCCACGACTTAGTAGATGGAATTGAAATGGCTACTACACAAGCTTACTGGGTACAGAACTGGCGTGAGATCTGCCCGGATGATTGCACTGTCTGCATGGGCACTGGATACGACCACATCAAGAACAACAAGGAAATGCCCTGCGGTGGCTGCTACGGCTTGGGCAAAGTGCTGGAAACAGGCGAAGCCGCTAAGGAAATGTGGGAGCTCGCCACCGTGGCCACCACGATCATCACGCGCCAAGAACATGAGCTGCGCAACCTTCGGCGCATCGCTCAAAATCCAGCGGTGCAAGCGCTCATCGAGCAGCAGCGCCAGCATGCGATAGACGAAAGCACCGCCCGCCAGGAACAGGAATGGCGCAGGGGTAAAGGCCACGGCCCGCACGGCCAACGGCACACGGGAGATTGATGACATGGCAAAACTACTATCGATGAAAGCCGTTAGCGAGCGTGTCGGCTACAGCGAAAGTAAGCTGTACGCAATGATTCGTGAAGGGGAATTCCCGCCAGGGCGCAAGCTGGCCACTGGCGGTGTGCGGTGGCTGGAGTCTGACGTTGATGATTGGATTATGCACGCATACGAGCAGGCACCAGAGGCGCGGCTGCGCCTTGCATGATGGCCTCGATATAATCGCTATACCACTGCAGCATCTCCCGCCGCTCTTTTAGATAGTCCGCATGGTTGTAAGCAGCGCGCACTTTGTCACCCGGCATGTGCGCCAGCTGCTTTTCAATCAAATCCCCGCGCCAGCCGTGTTCATTCAGCAACGTAGAGGCTGTCGAGCGGAATCCGTGTCCACTAAACCTGCCCTGCCAGCCCATACGCTCCAATGCTTTATTGATCGTGGTGTTGCTCATTGGCTTAGCGGGGTGTCGGTATGATGGAAACATCAAGGGCATGTGGCCGGTATACCCGTGAAGCTCCTGCAGCAGTTCCACCACCTGTTTTGATAGCGGAACAACGTGCGGGCGGCGCATCTTCATACGCTCCCCAGGAATACGCCACTCAGCGCGCATGAAATCAACCTCCTCCCAGCGGCCCTGCCTTAGCTCTCCTGTACGTAGCATTGTGCGCATCAAAACGTGCATAGCTATGGCGTTGATACGCCAGCCACCTTTTGTATCGATCTGATTGGCGAGTGTGGCGAGATCTTCAGCGGCTAGTGATTTGCTGTGCTGTACCGGTGGGCGCTGTACCGCTCCCTCTATAGGGGCCGCCGGATCATGATCGGCGCGAAGCGTGCTGGCGGCATAGCGGTAAATCTGGGCGATCCACTGACGTACCAGCATCGCAACCGATGGCGCGCCGCGTGCCTCGACTTTCTGTACTAGGCGCAATACATCGGCGGGCGTAATCTGGCGGATGTTTTTCGACCCAAACGCCGGACGCATTTCCCGCTCTATGCCTTTTTTAACTTGCTGTGCGTAGTGGGAAGTCCAGCGGGGCTGGTGCTTCTCCCACCACTCCAGAGCGATAGACTCGAATGAATCTTCTTGGCTACGCCTTGAGCGGTCGCGCTCTTCCTGCTGCAGTGCTTTGGGATCGATACCCTGGCTAGCGTTATGCTTTACTGCATCCCGCTGCTGCCGTGCCTCTTTCAACGTGACTTGCGGGTACTGCCCGGGTGTGTAGAGGTTTTCTTTTCCGTGCAGAAAATAGCGGATGCGCCAATACTTTTTGCCACTGGGTCGAACATCGAGGTAAAGGCCGTCTGCATCTGGAATGCGATACGGCTTAGCAGCGGGTAAAGCCTTGCGGGCCTTGGTATCTGAGATCGGCACCTGGGTAACGCTCTCGTGGAAATGAGTGTACTGATAGTGTTACCCAGGATATTACCCAGGTCTAGGCCTAATTTATGTGGAGTCTTATGGAGTGATATACAGAACTGGCGGGGCGTCTAGCGGGGTCGGTTTCGCGTCGTGGAGTTATATACAGTACTATAGAGGGTAGTCGTGATTATCCAACATCATCACTTTCGGCGCTGTCTGCTCCTGAGATGGCTGTTTCTGCACCGACTGAGCTTGCGCCATTGCCCCACTTACTCCATTGCGTCATTACGACCACAGATTAAACCGCTACTGAGTGATGATACCGCAACCGAGCACTCCCTTGCAGGGGGTAAGTGATAGCCAAGCCTACCCTTTTGACCACCAGCCCTACGGGCAATAGATCACAGCTTTGGATGACCAAGTCGATGCGGCAAAGAAGAAACCCTTCGGACGGTCATAAGGAACGCTATGCTTAGGAGTGAAATACAGCCTCTTTTCAGCATAGTGGCCCTTTCCACTTGAGGGTATTCTGCCTTGAGCAATACTTGTTTCGGCCTGCCGCTGTATCGGAACTGGCAACCAGCCACCGCAGTCTTTATTATCTGCCGTCTTTTTAGATAGCCTTTTTAACCAGTTAGGAGCGTGGGATGTCAAAGTGGGTTACCTGGGTATGTGCGCTCTTATTCGTCGCGCTGATAAGCACTGCGCCAGCGTATGCCAATACAACGCTGCGCGTTATTGCTTCCTTTTCAGTCATGGAGGAGCTGGTCAAACGGGTGGCGGGCGACACAGTCAGCGTTAATGTCATTGTACCGCGTGGGGAAGATGTTCACCGCTGGGAGTTAACGCCACCCAATGTGCTAGCGTTAGAAGAGACCCATATCGTGTTTTATAACGGGCTCGGACTAGAGCCCTGGATACGCCACGTCGAAGCGATGTCTGACGATAACCTTACGTTAGTGGAAGTGGCTAGAGAAGCCGACTATACACCACTAATAATCTCGACCGGGCAGTATAAAGGCGAGCTGGATCCGCATATGTGGATGGATCCAGAGGGGGCAGCGGCCTATATTGATGTGATTGCCGAGACCCTGGCAGAGCACCTACCCGACCAGGCTGAAGTGTTTTATACCCGGGCTGAAGAGGCACGCAAAGCGTTGGACAACCTTAATCTAGCGGTGAAAGAGCGCCTGGAAGGCATCCCCCAAACGAACCGCACATTGGTGACCAGTGAAGCAGGTTTTGGCTATTTCGCTAGAGCTTACACATTTGCAGCGCAAGGCGTCTGGGGGGTTAACCATGAGACCCAAGGAAGCGCCCAGGCAATGGCCAAAATGAGCGAATATCTTACTATGAATCGCCCACGCCCTCCGGCGCTGTTTTTTGAAAGCACCACCCCCAGTATTCATATGGACGCCCTGTCACGAGAAGCCTCAATTCCTCTCGCGGGCCCGCTGTATGTGGACTCTTTAAGCGGTGCAGACGGCCCGGCAGCCAACTATTCGGCCATGCTGCACCATAATGCAGAAGTCATGCATACCGCCCTAGGGGGCGCGACGGCCGAGTAGTCGGCCCGCTGTAGGTATTAATCAATTCCCGGTGTCTTCAGGGGAGTGGCCAGTAACTCGGTTAACGAACTGAGGACCAGGTCGGGGTGGCTACTTTCAATTGGCTCACCATGATTATAGCCGTAGGGTAGCGCCAGAGTCGTAAAGCCCGCCGCCTTTCCAGCAGCTATATCATGACGAGAGTCGCCCACCATCACACAAGCCTCTGGGGGCACTTGGCAGTGTCGAGCAGCGTGCAACAGCGGCAAAGGGTGGGGCTTCTTCTCGGGCAGCGAATCACCACCAATGCAGAGAGTGAAATAGTCCAGCAGCCCGAAGTGGCGTAGCAGCGGCTCAATAAAGCGTTCGGGCTTATTGGTGATCAACACCAGCGTCAGGCCTTGCTGATGCAGCGCCTGCAGTGCTTGCGTGACTCCAGGGTAGAGCGTTGTCAGGCTATTGGGAGCGGCGCCGTAGTGCTCCATGAACACATCATAACCGCGCTGCAAAAGCGCTGGTTCTGGCGCCGCTTTTAGTGCCCAGGTCAGGGCTCTTTCGACCAATACGGGCGCACCATTACCGACCCAGTTCCGCACCTCCATCTCACTCGGCGCTGACAAACCCAACTCATTTAGGGTGGACGCCACTGCGGCGGCAAGATCCGGTACTGAATCAATCAGCGTGCCGTCCAAGTCGAAGGCAATCAGCCGTTTTCCTTGCAGCGCCGCGTGTCGTTCTGAGTAGTGAATGGGATGTACTTGCAATGCTCTCTACCTCATATTCATTAGAAAACCATCTTACCTGTTCCCAGCAACGGTGCGCATTAGTAAGAAGCGCCAGAACCTTCTATGCTGGGGCTAATTTAGTTAAAGAGGTAGTGATATGCCCACTCCCAGAATCGTGATTGTCGGCGCCGGCGCAGGTGGTTTAGCCCTCGCCACACGTTTAGGTCGCACCTTAGGTAAGCGAAAACGCGCAGAAATTGTGCTGCTGGATCGCAATACCACCCATGTATGGAAACCGCTGCTCCACGAACTCGCTACCGGCGTGCTGAACTCCAGCATGGACGAGGTGGATCTTCGCGGACATTCATCGGCGCACTTCTACCGCTTTCAGCGCGGCTCGCTCACCGGCATTAATCGCGAGCAGCAGACGCTCCAGTTAGCCCCGATCCTTGACGAAGAGGGATACGAAGTGCTGCCTGCCCGAGAGCTTGCCTATGACTACCTGGTCATGGCCATAGGCAGCGTCTCCAACGATTTCGGCACGCCCGGCGTGGCGGAGCACTGCCACTTTATTGATTCCCCCGAGCAGGCCAAGGCGTTCCAGCGCGATATGATCAATACCTTTCTGCGCTATACCGACCCAAACCTGCGCCAGCATACGCAGTTGACCATTGGAATTGTCGGCGGTGGAGCAACAGGCGTAGAGCTTGCGGCCGAGTTGTTTGACGCTTCGCGCATGCTCAATGCCTATGGAGTGACGGCACTGGATAACCAACAAATCAGTGTGCACTTGCTAGAAGCAGCCCCCCGCTTGCTGCCAGGACTTTCGGAACGGGTCAGTCAAACGGTTAAAACAGAACTTGAAGAGATGGGCGTGACGGTTCACACCGATACCGCCGTGAAAGAGGCTCAAGAGTACCAGTTGGTCACTGGTGACGATGAGGTGATCAAGACCGACATCAACGTCTGGGCAGCAGGGATCAAAGCGCCGCCGTTTTTGGCGGAACTAGGCCTAACCACGAATAAGAAAAACCAAATTGAAGTCAACAGCACTCTGCAAAGTGTCGATGATGAGAAGATTTTTGCCTTAGGTGATTGCGCCAGCTGCCCAATGGGAGAAAGTGGCACGGTGCCACCGCGCGCCCAAGCGGCACATCAGCAGGCCAAACTGCTCGCCAAAAATATCGTCAATCGACTAGAGGGCAAACCACTCGCCGATTTCCGCTACCGCGATCACGGCTCGTTGGTATCGCTGGCCCGCTACGATGCAGTGGGCAATTTAATGCGTAGCTCCGCCTCCAAGGGCTTGTTTTTAGAGGGCTGGCTGGCCCGCCAGGCCTATGCATCGCTCTACCGCATGCACCAGCTCTCTATTCATGGGGCGCCGAAGACGGGGCTAGCGTGGCTGGTCGATAAGCTTAACCGTTACTTAAAGCCGCGCATGAAGCTTCACTAAACGACACTACGACACTGACGTTTACTTGGCCAGCGCCGCACGCATCTGCTTGATTACCGTGTCATAGCCGTGGGGATCGCTGGCCTGGTGGGCGCTGAAAATGGCGGATCCCGCCACAAAGGTATCGGCACCCGCGGCGGCGATCTCCGCGATGTTATCCACTTTCACCCCACCGTCGATCTCCAGGCGTATATCAAATGTTGAGGCATCAATGCGCGCCCGTGCCTCGCGCAGCTTATCCAGCGTACCGGGGATAAACGACTGGCCGCCAAAACCTGGGTTAACGCTCATTAGTAGCACCATATCGACTTTATCCATCACATAGTCGAGATAGGAGAGCGGCGTAGCGGGATTAAATACCAGACCGGCTTTACAGCCACCATCCCGGATCAACTGCAGCGAGCGATCGACGTGCTCAGACGCTTCCGGGTGAAAGGTAATGTAGCTGGCGCCCGCCTCAATAAAGTCGCTGATCATGCGATCTACCGGCTTGACCATCAAATGCACATCAATAGGCGCCGTCACGCCGTGTTTACGCAGCGCTTTGCACACCATGGGGCCAATGGTCAGGTTGGGCACATAGTGATTATCCATGACATCGAAGTGCACCACATCCGCGCCAGCCGCCAGCACGTTATCTACTTCCTCACCAAGCCGCGCAAAGTTAGCGGAAAGAATAGAGGGGGCAATCAAAAAGTCCTGCGCAGCGGTCATAGCACGTTCCTAAATTAACAGGGGAATAAGCCGACTATGTTACCAGAGCCACCTACTAAGCCCCATCTCCTATACGGCTTTGCATTGGACATCTGCGCACACTTATATTCTTAAATAGAATATAAAACATGATTGTAATTCCACATTGATAGATTTAACCTTGCCAATATTGCGACGCTACGATTCGGCGATACTTTGCGTTTACTGTTTTAAGGAGCTTCTCTATGGCACTACCCACAATTTTCCGCCGCAGCCTGATTGCCATTGCACTAGGCGTTACGGTGAGTGGTACCGCCGCCGCCCAAGAGCGGGAACTGCTGAACTCGTCTTATGATATCGCCCGAGAGCTGTTTGCTGCGATCAACCCTGAGTTTCAAGCCTGGTGGCAGGAAGAGCACGGGGAAGAGATTGCCATTAGCCAATCTCACGGCGGCTCTTCCGCACAAGCCCGTGCCATCCTTCAGGGTCTACGCGCCGATGTGGTGACCTTTAACCAGGTGACCGACGTGCAGGTACTCGCCGATGCAGGGCTGGTAGCCGAAGATTGGCAGGATGCGTTTGAGAACAATGCGTCGCCTTACTACTCCACCACTGCCTTCTTGGTACGCAAAGGCAACCCCAAAGGCATCGAAAGCTGGGACGATCTAGTCCAAGAAGATGTAGAAGTGGTCTTCCCCAACCCGAAAACCTCGGGTAACGGTCGCTATACCTACTTAGCCGCCTGGGGCTTTGCCGAGAACGAGTTTGATGGCGATGAAGAGCAAATTGAAGACTTCATGCGCACTTTCCTAGCTAATGTGGCGGTATTCGATACCGGCGGTCGTGGCGCAACTACTAGCTTCATCGAGCGTGAAATTGGCGATGTGCTGATTAGCTTTGAATCTGAAGTCAACAACATCCGCAGCGAGTATGGCAGCGACGACTACGAAGTGATCGTACCGCCGGTCAGCATTCTGGCCGAGTTCCCCGTGGCCGTTGTTGGCGAAAATGCTGAGCGCAACGGTAACAGCGATCTGGCCCAAAGCTATCTTGAGTACCTCTACACCGAAGAGACTCAGCGCCTGCTTGCAGGCTTCAACTACCGCGTGCATAACGAGACCGTGGTTGAAGAGTTTGCCGACCAGTTCCCCGAAACCGAACTGCTTGAAGTGGATGAAGTATTCGGCAGCTGGGATGAAGCAATGGAGACTCACTTCGAGGGTGGCGCCCTTCTCGACCAGTTACAGCGCCGTTAATATTCACTCATGAGCCAGCCTGAACTATGAGTCAACTTGCCACTTGGCGAACCGGCAGCACCCGTGTGCTGCCGGGTTTTGGCCTTTCTATGGGTATCAGCGTGCTGTTTATCTCGCTGGTGCTGCTACTCCCTATAACGGGTCTGTTCGGTCAGTTAGCGGAGCTCAGCTTTGCTGAATACTGGGCGATCATCACCGAAGGGCGCGTAGTTGCCAGCTATATGGTCACCATTGGCGCAGCAGCCGTTGCAGCGATTATCAACGCCTTCTTTGGCTTACTGCTGGCGTGGGTGTTAGTTCGATACGACTTCCCTGGCAAGCGCTTACTCGATGCCTTAATGGATCTCCCCTTTGCACTACCAACTGCAGTGGCTGGCATCACGCTGGCAACCCTTTATGCCAGCAGCGGCTGGATGGGAGGATTGCTGGAACCACTGGGGTTTCAGGTCGCCTACACCTGGGTAGGCATTGCACTGGCGATGGCCTTTACCAGTATTCCGTTTGTGGTGCGTACGGTGCAGCCAGTGCTGGAAGATATGCCAGCCGAAGTCGATGAAGCCGCCATGTCGTTGGGCGCGACCGACGGCGTCGCCTTTCGCCGCGTGATCTTGCCGCATATCTGGCCTGCTTTGGTGACCGGCACGGGGCTCGCGTTTGTTCGTTCGCTAGGCGAGTTCGGAGCAATCATTTTTATCGCCGGTAATATGCCTTACGAAACGGAGATCACCGCACTGATGATTTTCGTTAAGCTGCAAGAGTATGACTATGCAGGGGCATCGGCCATTGCCTCGGTGGTGCTGTTTGTCTCCCTGGCGCTGCTGCTGGCGATCAATATTTGGCAAGGGCGTTTTGTACGTCGCCTGCATGGAGGTAAGGGGTAATGCGTCGAATTGGTGATGCGCCACTTATCCGGCGCCTGCTGATAGGTACCGCCCTGGTGCTGTCAGCGCTGTTTTTACTGCTGCCTCTGGTAGCCATTTTTGCCCAGGCGTTCTCCCAGGGCGTCATGGTGTTCTGGGCGAACGTCAGCAACACCTTCACCCTGCACGCCATTGGCTTAACGCTGTTGATTGCGCTCCTGACCATTCCCGTATGCCTGGTATTCGGCGTTGCCCTGGCATGGCTGGTCACGCGCTTCAGTTTCCCTGGGCGGCGCATTCTGCAAACGTTGATCGATATCCCCTTTGCAGTCTCCCCCGTTGTGGCTGGCCTGATTTACCTGCTGCTCTATGGCCGTAACGGCTGGATCGGCACCTGGCTGGATGGCCATGATATTCAGCTCATGTTCTCATGGCCGGGCATTCTGATGGTGACCATCTTTGTCACCTGCCCCTTTGTTGCTCGCGAGCTGATTCCGTTAATGCAGGCGCAAGGTTCCCGTGAAGAGGAAGCGGCGGTGACCCTGGGCGCCTCCGGCTGGACAACCTTTCGGCGCGTTACGCTGCCCAATATCCGCTGGGCACTACTGTACGGCGTAATTCTTACCAACGCCCGCGCGGTAGGGGAATTTGGCGCTGTCTCGGTAGTTTCAGGGGCTATTCGTGGCAAAACCAACACACTCCCCCTGCACCTTGAGCAGCTTTATCAGGATTATAACGCCGTGGGGGCATTTGCCTGCGCGGCCCTACTCGCCTTTATTGCCCTACTGACGCTCGCCGCCAAGGCCGGGCTGGAATGGCGCGCAGCGCGCCGGGAGGCATTTGCATGAGCATTCACTTACACAACATCGCCAAACACTTCGGCAACACTCAGGCATTAGAGCCGATTAACCTGGATATTCACGATGGTGAGCTGGTTGGCCTGCTGGGCCCCTCTGGTTCAGGCAAGACCACCTTGCTGCGAATTATCGCCGGCCTGGAGAGTGCCGACCACTCTGCCCAGCCGGGTAAAATTCTGTTTGGTGACCGCGACGTGACCAATGTGCATGTGCGTGACCGTCGCATTGGCTTTGTTTTCCAGCACTACGCGCTGTTCCGTCATATGAGCGTTTACGACAATGTTGCCTTTGGACTGACCGTGCTGTCGCGTAAACGCCGCCCCAGCAGCGGTGAAATTCGCGCACGGGTGTTTAGGCTGCTTGAAATGGTCAAGCTGGAACACCTGGCCAACCGCTTCCCAGCGCAGCTTTCCGGCGGCCAGCAGCAGCGGGTCTCTCTGGCCCGCGCGCTGGCCGTGGAGCCGGAAGTACTGCTGCTCGACGAACCCTTTGGCGCGCTCGATGCCAAGGTGCGTCAAGAGCTTCGCCGCTGGCTACGCCACCTCCATGACGAGTTCAATTTCACCAGCGTCTTTGTCACCCACGACCAGGAGGAAGCGCTGGAGCTTTCCGACCGTGTGGTAGTGATGAGCAATGGCCGCATTGAGCAAATTGATACCCCCGATGAGCTATACCGTGAGCCCAAAAACCGCTTTGTGTTCGAGTTTTTAGGCGATGTGAATCACCTGGAAGGCAACATAACCAACGGCGTCCTCACCTGCGGTGACGCCTATTGGCACGTGGATCTACCCGATGGTCATGAAGAGCTGCTGCTGCGTCCTCACGAAGTGCGGCTAACCGAGCAGCCCACCGCTGAGAGCCACCTGCCAGTCACCATCACGGCGATCTCGCCGGTGGGCGCCGAGGTGCGCGTGGAGCTAGAGGCTGACTGGCTGGCCCAGCCCTGGCTTGCGACCGTGCGCCATACTGACTTTGAGCACTTGTCACTACGCCGCGGGCAACGCTTATTCGCCCACCCCCGCCACTGGCGGCGCTTCCCCGAAGTAGAAACGAAAGCGATGGAACAAAGCCGCGTAGCATAACGCTGCTGTAGAAGCGCTAGTTGCCCCAAGCGGGGCCGCTAGTGCTAGCGTTTCATAAGATGATCTCAAAAGCGCATTTGCCTAAAGGTTAGACTCACCCGTGGCTCAACATCTTTTTTGGTTTTAGGCAGGCTATGTAGCCAATTTTGCTGTGTAGTACCTTGCATAATTAACAGACTGCCGTGCTCTAAATTGAGCGACACGCTCTCCCCTGTTTTTCTATGTTTAAACGAGAATTTCCTTGCGCCGCCTAGGCTCAACGCCCCGATTGATCCACTCTCAACCAGGTCTTTTTCGGCGTCACTGTGCCAGCTCATGCCCTCATCGCCTGAGCTATAAAAATTACCTAGACACGAATTAAACACCACTCCACAATCTCTCTCCACCCGCTGTTTAATCTCGCGCAGAAAATCCGGCCACACTAATGCCATTTTTGTGTACCCTGAGTAAGTATAGGAAACTGGCTTATCCGCATACCAGGCTATCTTGCGTTTAGTAACAATCTCTTTGCCATAAATTAAGGCGCGATCATGCTCCCAGCTTAGTTCGCTTAGACACTTATCCAGATACATATCGGCAGTAAGTGTATCCAAGACTTTGCCGTGGTAGTAAACCTCACCATCCCGCGGAAGCAGATTAATCAACTTCATATCGTCGTTTTCAAACAGATCCATAGAAACACCTCTTTAACATCTCCAGTGCGCGACACCACTTGCCCCCGAACCACTTCGTCGCGCCGTCTTAGCGGGTGCACCAGGGATTAAATAAACCCAAAATACAATCCCTGCACTCGTCGTAGCGCGTGGTAACGAGTATGTGAGAGGAACGAATATACCGAGGCACCCGCGGGAGGCGGCGCCAGCCGCCCCATGGCACACAACAAGCCCCGCCCCCACAAACCACGAATCTCCACATTGAGCTGCTTCACTGCATTTGCAATCAAGCCTAACCAAGTTGATCGATTCCGTCATTGCCTAAAACCATGGCTTATCAGATTTAAAAATACTAAAGGAGAGCAAGAAACGGGTTTTTCCGATGCTCTCAAAAGCCAATACTGAATTTCCATGGAGCAAAAAAACAAGGCCACCATGGCAACTTTCAGTACAGAACTTAACAATGCCAACCATCGCTTGTCGGCAAACGGTTAGCAGGAAACCTTTAAAAAGGACACAAGATGAGAGCAATAGACTATCTACGACTACTGTCGCTAGCAGCTATCTGGGGAGCTAGCTTCCTTTTTATGCGCATAGCCCCACCGGCGATTGGGCCAATCAATACAGCTTTTTTTAGAGTTTTCTTTGGGCTGATTGGCTTAGCGATCATTATATTGTTTATTCATAAAAGTCTTCAATTTAGAGGAAAATTAACAAAGATCCTTATATTAGGCGCTATCAACTCAGGTATCCCGTTTCTTATGTACAGCATAGCCGCCACATTACTACCCGCTGGATACTCAGCGATTTTGAATGCTACAACACCGTTAATGGGCGCCATGATTGGCTTTTATTTCTTTAGTGAGGGTTTATCGCTAAGAAAGCTGGTAGGTATAGTACTAGGCATAGCTGGCATTATCATTATTACTAGCGTGGGTGATTCAAATATTGGGGGCAATATCTTCATTGGCGTATCTGCCTGCATCATAGCAACGATTGGTTACGGTTTTGCGGGCTTTCTTACCCGAAAATGGATAACTCATCAGGGCGGTCTAGATTCCACATTAGTAGCGTTTGGCAGCCAACTAGGCGCAACCACTTTTCTCGCCCCCTTTATGATCTGGAACCTTTCATCTGGCCCCAGCATAGATTGGCTTCAAGGTGATGTTTGGATCAGCCTGCTAGCCGTCGGTTTTGTATGCACCTCTCTCGCCTATATTCTGTATTTTAGATTGATCGCTGATATTGGGCCGTTACGCTCACTTACCGTTACATTCTTGGTGCCACCCTTCGCTGTGCTGTGGGGCTATCTAGTCCTAGACGAGACGATTTCAAGCGGTTTCTTAGCAGGATCTCTGATCGTTTTGCTTTCCGTATGGCTAATCGTTAGTCCCGATGCTCATAAAGCAGCTTAAGCCACTAACCTATTTTACTTCTTTCCAATCAGTTGAGGAACGCAACCAAGCATACTTGCATCGCCAGAACATACCGCCAACGCGCTACCCGCGTTATACTGGCGTTTTAGCCATAGCGGAGGAAGACCATGCTTCGGCGTCACTTTTTACGGATTTCAGGTGTGCTGCTTGCCAGCGCGTGGCTTGCCGGTTGCGCCAGCCCCCAATACTTACAGCTCAGCCCACAGCGCAGCGCGGAGGTGCCGCAGGTAGGCTCAGGCCAGCAGGTCACTGTGATTGCCCAGGATGGCCGCGAGAGCGATATTATTGGCAACCGTGCAGGCGGCGGTATGTCAACGGCGCATATTACCGTGAGCAGCCATGAGCTGATTCCGCGTTTGCAGGAAGAGGCCGAGCGCGCCGTGCGGGACATGGGTTTTAGCCCCACCACGGAGCAGGCCGAAGGCCGACCGAGCTTAACGCTGGAACTTGCCAGCCTCAACTATGCCCGTGGCGACAGCGGCCAGCCACTGGTCGATGAAGCGCGCCTTGAAGGCGTTTTCCGCGCGATAGCTCAAAATAAGGGCACCACCTATACCGGCACCTATACATCACGCCGTACCCAGGGTTATGCCCTTAAACCGGACGCTGATAGCAACACACGCATGCTCAGTGACCTAGTTAGTGATGGCTTGAACCGCGCCTTTAGCGACCCGGAACTGGGCCGTTTACTCGCACGTTAGGCCTCTCTTTTTCACAGCAGTGTAGACAAGGGCTGCGTCTTTTAGCTTCTAAAGACGTGGCCCGCGTCGTTCCAGTGCCCATACGCTCTCCGTCCGGCCCCGCTCATCGGGTGTGCCCTCTTCCAGAAACGTTAGCGTGAAGTTGGCAGTGAACAGACTTTCTATTTCGCTATCCGGCACGCTATAGGGCGGCCCAGCACTGCCATCGGGGTGTGACAAACTAATCAGCAGGCCTTTGGCCCCAGGCGGCACTAGCTGCGCAAGGTGGAACGCATAGCGCTGCCGAGTGGCTGGCGGCAGCGCTATCAGCGAGGCGCGGTCGTAAAATGCACCAATCTCGGCAGCCTGCTGAATATGCAGGTGAAAAAAGTCCCCGCACCACAACTCCACATTACCTTGGCGGGAAATCGTAAACCCTGCCTGATGGTAGCGGGATACGGCGGTACTGCGCTGAGCCAAAAACTGCTCAACCGCCTCAGGTGCAAACTCAATCCCCAGCACTGGATGCCCTTCATCCGCCAGCCAGCGCATATCCAGGCTTTTACCACACAGTGGCACCAGCACTTTGGTGCGATTAGCAACCCCAAGTGACGCCCAATGGCGCAGCAACGCCGGATGCGCCTGCTGTAGATGAAAGCCAATACGCCCCTCTTGCCAACGCTTGCGCCACTGATCGCTCATGGTTCGGCTGCCTTCAGGTGATCTTAGAACCAGCGATCGCGCTTTTTACGCCGACGGGGTAGGTGCGGCACAATCAGCCCCACCAATAAACCCGCGCCAGCCACACCGCCGCCGTACATAAAGTAGCGCATCAGCAGGTCTTCTTCCTGAGTCTCCAGGCGCGCTTGGAGCGCCCTCACTTGCCGGCGGGACTGCTCTGCTTGTGCATCCAATTCTTGGTTGCTAGCCTCAAGCTCAGCAATGCGGCGCTCGCGCAACTCTAACGTCTCCGTCATTGACGCCGTACGCTGCTCCCAGGTTTCATTGATACCCTCAAGCTCCGCGGTGAGCTCCTCTACCTGGGCTTCTAACGCAGGTAGCTGTTCAACCGCACTAGGTGTTTCTTGAAGTTCATTGCTCAACACCCAGACCGCATTGCCATCGCTGTTACGCACACGGGTGTAGTCACCGCTAGTCTCCAACACCTCAACCTGCTCGCCTGCGTTGAGCGTACCGATGATGCGATAACCATCGGTGGGGCCGCTGCGCACATAGGTGCTCAGTTCATCGGTCACCCATGCCTGATTAGCGGACTGGGCAGTGGCATCGAAGCTGGTAACAGTGAGTAAAAGACCAGCCGCAGCGGCATAATTTCGATAACGAGTTCTATTTACTAGCATGACATCATGTCCTGATTAAAAACGCTGCAAGGCGGACGAAGCCAACAGCGCTTATCGCCTAATTTAGCGGTGCGCTTGTCTCATACGCTTACCCTTCGCCGCGCGGAGGCAACGGAAAGGGACGGGGGAACTCCGCTACCCGGGCATCGGTTTTGACCGCCTTTAATGGCCCCTCGCGCTCTACTTCATCAATGCGCACAATAGCATTTAACGGCAGGTAGCTACGCTTGACGCCATCGAAGGTTCGTTGCAATTTTTCAGTCGCAGGGTCAACCACTACCCGTGAAGCATCGTCAAAGACAAACTCCTCGACTTCAATAAAGCCCCAGAGTTCGCTTTGAAAGATCTCTCGGACGTATAAATCCCAAATTTCACCCTGCTGGTGAACCACCACACGGTAGATCGGCTTGGCCGCCATCTTGGCCTAATCCTCTTGCCATTCGTACATTAAGTTGAACCGCCTAGCTTACCATATTCTCGACGCCGCGCCTTTAAGCCACCCCTTAGTAAGCTTAGCGTTAATGCTGAGGAAAATGCGCTCATTAGCCGCGCATGCCCCCCTCGTGTATGGTGGTGAGCGTGATTTGGCAATTATGTTCGTTCACCAAGTAGGAGTCATCAACATGCAGAAGGATCCCAACAAGGGCTATATCGCTCTATTAGGCTGGAGTCTCAATGCGATTGAAGCGGCCGAGAATTTTGACCGTCGCTACATTGTCGTTGCACCTGATTGGGCGGAAGAGTATTGCCAAAAACACGACATTCCCTACGTGCCTTGGAATTTTGAGCGACTCAATGACCGCTCGATGGAAATTGCCGAGACACTCAAAGAAAAAGGCGTCGATGTCGCCATTCCGCTCTACGAAGAGACCGTTGAGTGGGCCGGGGCGATCAACTCGGTGCTACTGGACAACCCGCGCCTATACGGTCAATCACTGCTGTTGCGCGATAAAGCGTTGATGAAGCGTCGTGCCCAACTAGGCGGCATCCGCGTGGGAATTTTTGAAGAAGCCCACGATAAAGACGATGTAGTGCGCTTCCTGAAGCGCGTTAACCAGACGCTGCTAAAACTGGACGGCGACCCCAACGACCCGATTCACCTTAAAGCGTTTGATAAAGCAGGCTGCCTGGGCCACCGCGTTATTCGCACGCCTGATGAGGTCGATACCATCCCGGATGAAGAGTTCCCGGTGTTGATGGAGTCGCACCTGGATGGCTGGGAATTTGCCGTGGAAGCGTGGATTCATGATGGCAAAATCGCCTTCTTGAACATCTCTGAATACGTGACGCTAGGTTACTCGGTGTTTGTCCCCGCGTCGCCTGAGCTCGAGATTTACCGTGAACAGATCACCCAACAGATCGAGAAGCTGATTAAAGCGTTCGATATTGAGTTTGGTTTGATCCACCCAGAATACTTTGTCACCAGCGATGGTGAAATGTACTTTGGCGAAGTGGCCTACCGTCCGCCCGGCTTCAAGGTATTCGAACTGCTAGAGCGTGTTTACGGCTTCAATGCTTACCAGGCTTCCATGCTGGTGTTCGACCCGAAAGCCACGAAAGAAGAAGTGGCCACGTTTTTCCCGAAAGAAGTGGTCGATGCCCAAGGCTTTGCCGGTTGCTTTGGCGTTTACCCGCGCCGCCGTGTGGTCAGCCGCTTGGAAATCCCCGAAGAGACTGAAGATCACCCCTACTTTGAGTCTCATGAGCTAACCTCACCAGTAGAAGAAACCGTTACTAAACGCACCGCGTTTGGTACTCATTGGGGTCTGGTCTACTTTAAAGGCGAAGACGCGCATACTATTCGCGATCTATTAAAGCGCCAAGAAGACCTCGACTTCTATGTATAATCCCCGCTAATGCTGGGATAAGGAGTCACCGTGGAGACTGATCAAGTGACGTCTTCTCAAGAAGATAACAAGCTCGATGGATTATTGAGCCAATTTGATGAGGCCGTGCGCCTGCTGAACCAGGCGCCCGCCTTCTCGAAACCCGCCAAGCTGCCGCGCGTGATGGATACTGCGCGGCGAGTGTTGCTTCAGGATGGCGGTTGTGAAGCACTGGAGTCCCGCGCCCAAGCGTTTGAGGACTCCGGTGTGTTTTTGGGCTCCGACTGGGAGACTCCCCAATATTTGGTACCGACCCTGACGACCTTCTCGCTGAAAAGCGCGGATGCCAATGTGGTCGTCATTGAGGCATTAAGCGAGCTTCGGCTCCTCGCTGTCGCTAAGGGTAACTTTGAACACCCGCTGGTCTCCGCAGAGCATGCGCACCACTACCTTACGCAGGTAATGGCGATTAATTTATGGCTGCTGTTCTTGCCACCCAGCGAGGCGGAGCGGGAAACCCAAGGGCGACTGGCGACCATTCCTCGCCATCTCTTCCAACACCTAGCCGATCGCATTGGCTACGAACATATTGTTGATCAACTGATTGATGAGATCTGGCGTATTTTAAAACAGCGCCCGATTCAGGTTGATTCGATCAAACAGATGATTACCCAAATCGCCCTGTGTCAGGCTAACCCGGCGATCGATCTTGGCGCGAGCGGCCAGGGCGCTGACCGTCTGGTCAGCTCGCTTTACGGGCCCACCCAAGCCTGCCGCGAAGATCCTGGCGTCGATGTTTATCGCGAGCGATTAGAGCATATGGATCAGGCTGCTCTGCAGGCCGAATCTACCGGTTTCGCTCGGGCGATGCACGACACCGGCTTGGTATCGCCTTATCACGCCGTGCTGTTGCGACACCTACTCGAAGAGGGTGACCACTTACTCTCCGAGGCGCTGGGGCTTTCATCTACTGGCCGCGACTGCCTACTCTGCTATCGCGAGCTGGTTCAAGCGCTTATTCGAGGCGGTGTTTATCCAGCCACCGCACAAGCGGTTTACGGCCTGGCGCTGATGCTTGAGCGCGGCATTCTTTATCAGCCGCCGGTGGCGCCCGCCATGTGGCGTCAACTTAATCTGCCGCTATCCGAGTGGGCACAGTCGCGACTCACCCTGGCCTATGGCGACACGGTTTCTCCTCGGGCACGCTTGATTGAAGGCGTGCTCTGCATGCTGGGGTTACCGCTAGGCGTTGGCCAGGGCAACAATCCTACCTGCCAGTCGGCACGTGCACTCTCCATGTGGGCGTACAACGACCCAGACTATCTGCTGCAAATGGTGGCATGGGCAGCCCGAGATGACGAAATCATTATGCATTTTGAAGGCCAAGCCATTTCATCCATGGCGAGCCTCTCAGGTGTGGCGACCCAGTTACCCATCGATCTCGACCCGGTTTCGCTGATTGTCGTGCCCCATCTGGATCGAATTTATGCTGAAATGGGCCGGCGCTGCATTGGCCGTGAAGGTGACCCACACCGCTGGGTGAATCCTGAATTTCACGGTTGGTGGTCGGGCCGAGGCTTTCGCATCAATGTCGACGTTGCCACCGGCCAACTTAGCGATGTGGACGACTTCATACGCCACTTTTTCGCCTATTATCATCCCTACTACAATGGCAACCAGCCGCTGATTCACCCTCAGCCAGCGGGTATTGCGGTCACTGATAGCGCGGCGCGCTTTATCGGCTGGCACGCTATTACCATTTTACGGGCGTCTCTCGATCCTTCGGAAGTCATGCGGATTTACTTCTATAATCCCAACAATGATAGCGGGCAGGATTGGGGCGATGGCGTCATTGTGAGTACTTCAGGCAATGGTGAGCGCTTTGGCGAGGCATCGCTGCCTTTCGATCGCTTTGCATCCCGGCTGTATATTTATCACTACGATCCTCTTGAGCGCGTTGACATCGCTGACGTCACCAGCGAAGAGGTGGAGAATGTTAAACACTACCTGCACCGTAGCTGGGGAGCTTCACGCTTACCGCCTACCGAGCTGCAGGCGGATCAAGGCTCCAACTCATCCTTACCCAATGCGCCCAAAGATGAAGGGTAACAGGCCCTCTTAACGACACTTTCAACCACTATGATGCGACTCGATCAACTGTTGGTCAGCCAAGGGCTGGCCAGCTCGCGTACCCGCGCCCAAAGGCTTATTCGCCACGGGCGA
Organism: Halomonas campaniensis; assembly: GCF_002211105.1. Taxonomy (GTDB): domain Bacteria; phylum Pseudomonadota; class Gammaproteobacteria; order Pseudomonadales; family Halomonadaceae; genus Vreelandella; species Vreelandella campaniensis_A. Next base: position 72,537 of record NZ_JPUA01000032.1, read on the forward strand.
ATAAGCCTTGCCGATAACGGCAAGCCGTTAACCAAAGCGTCTGAAAAATGGCCCGAAGAGACCCGTTTTGAAGTAGAAGACGATCCCGAAGAGCGCTATGTCTCCCGGGCAGGATTGAAGTTAGAAGCGGTGCTCACAGCGCTTGAGCTGCGATTTGACGGCTGCACCGTGCTCGATATTGGCCAATCAACCGGCGGCTTCACCGACTGCGCGCTGCGTTTTGGCGCCCGCCATGTGATTGGTGTCGAAGTTGGCCACGGGCAGTTGGCAGTTGAACTGCGCGGCGACCCACGCGTCACCTGCCTGGAGGGGTTGAATGCCCGCTCGATGAGTAGCGACGAGACACTGGCCAAGGTACTTTCTGTTTACCCCCTCGATAGCGCCATTATGGATGTGTCGTTTATATCGCAAACGCTGATTCTGCCCGAGATTGCGGCTCTGCTGCTATCGGGCGGTCAGTTGATTTCGCTGGTCAAACCACAGTTTGAGCTAACGCCTGGCGCCCTGGATAAACGCGGCGTAGTGCGCGACGCAAAGCGTTTTGCGGAAGTGGAAACCAATATTCGCAGCGCCTGCGACGCCTGCGGCCTGGCCATCCACCACTGGCAGGAGAGCCCAATTACCGGCGGCGACGGCAACCGAGAATTCCTCCTGCACGCAGTAAAAGAGGCTTGAACAAGAGAGCTTAAAAATGCATTACGTCGATGCAGGGGGCAGTTGGTTCGCCGACTGCACTTTAACAGCGTCGCCCTGATCAGGGTGTAGCCACACATCCATCTGTTCAAACGCCACGCGTACACCGGCTTCACGGAACAGCGCATCTATACGGCAGTTGATTTCATCGGCAGCAAACAGCCGATCAAGCAGGTCGTTGACGAAAATCCGCAGCTCAAAATTGAGGCTGTGCTGCCCATAGCTTAAACAGAAAACCTGGGGTTCAGGGTCGGCTAGCACACGAGGGTTTTCATCCGCTACCTGCCGCAATAGTTGGTGCACCTTGGCCATATCGGAGCCGTGGGCCACACCGTAGGTGAGCACGACCCGAGTGATATTATCCGACAGCGACCAGTTGATCAGTTGGTCGGTCACAAAGGTTTTATTGGGGATAATAATCTCTTTACGGTCAAAATCGGTGACGGTAGTCGCACGGATACGGATTCGGCTAACGGTGCCGTGTAAATTGCCAATGGTGATAGTGTCGCCAATACGAATCGGCCGTTCGAACAGAATAATCAAACCGGATATAAAGTTGGCAAAAATCTCTTGTAAGCCAAACCCTAACCCCACACTCAGGGCGGCCACCAGCCACTGAAGCTTGTCCCAGGAAACCCCCAGGGTCGACAGCCCCATAACAATACCGGTGCCCACGATAGTGTAGGAGAGCAGCGAGCTAATGGCATAGGCACTGCCCTGTTTCAATGACAGCCGGGAGAGCACCATCACTTCCAACAGACCCGGCAAATTGCCCGCCATGATAAACGTAATAGCCACAATCAGCAGGGCAGCAAAGACGTCGGATATCGATAGCGCGTTATCGACCAGATCCCCTTCTTGCGCTTCCCACAATGATACGTTATCCAAATAGCCGAGCACCGAAAGCAAGTCTGACCAGACCAAATAAAGCAGCGCACTGAAGCCAATCAACACAATCAGCTTGGAGAGCCGCAGCGACTGACTATTGATCTGCGCCATATCAAGCGGTGGCTCTTCTACTACCTCAAGACCACCTTCCGCCCCCTCTTGCACCTGAGCGCGACGTCGCGCCAAGGCACGGCGATAAGCGAGCCGCCGTGCGGCCACCGCGAGACTTCTCACCAACGAAGCTTCCACCACGACCCATAGCCCCAGCAAGTAAAGGGTGATCGCGAATCGTCCGACTAATCTTAGTGCGGTGTATTCGTAACCCCAAACCACCAATCCCAGTAGGATCAACGGCACCGAGGCCATCGCCAGCCCCAATAGCAAGCGGAACAGGTGGACACCAAAAATGGGGATATGCGCCAGTATCAGTTGCGCCAACCACCAGCTCATTGCTACCAACCCAGCGGAAAACAACCCCAAGGCGACAGGACGCTGCGCTAGCGGCGTTTCCATCTCTCCAGACATCGCGGCAATGGCAATGACCGGCACCAGGGCGATACCTAGCCCGCCTAACAGCTGACGTAACCGGGCGTTGTACTGTGGCGACCAGGTAAAGTGGCGCTCGGCCACCCCATCGGCGACCAGCAGCCTGCGCCCCCAAGCGACGACGGCCCAACTCAAGGCCAATTGAAGCAGCGCCGGGGCAACGCTATTCGCTAACGGCCCAGCCGCGCCTTGCAGCCCAACGCCAATACCCGCTAGGGCCAGCGGGCCAGAGAGCGCCAGCAGCGCGTTCATCAGCACCGCCCGAGGGGTATGCAACTGGGTATCGCTTTTTAACCGACCAATCTGCGAATGCAGCGTGGCCAGGTGGGCCTTGATTTTGCGACGCAACCCCATTAGCACCAGACTCAACAACACTAGCGGTGCGCCTCTAAGTACTTCCCAGGAAAGCCCTTGCCAACGAGTGGGTAAAATGGCGCGCCACTCCCCTTCTTGCCACTCTAGCCGAAGATTGTGCGGCAGTTGGCGCACCCAATTCAGATCCATTGGCCGACTGTTGGCGACCCAAAAAAGCTGCTCATCGATAGTTTTGCGCAACTCAACGGTTGTCGTTACCAGCTGCTGCTGGTTGAGCTGAAGCTCAATCGCCGCGCTTAATAAGCTGCCGTAAGACTGCTCTAGTTGCTCGACCAGCTCACGTCGCGATTGATAAAGCTGCGAAAGGGAATCGACTAACCCCGGCGTCGCCTCAATGCCCGCCTCAGCCAAACGCGTAGTGGCAAACTGCTCGCTTTGGCGCAGTTGATCGCGCTGGCGAACTAAATCGAATTGCTTTAAGCGCAGATCGGCAATTTCGTCCTGCAAATTCCGTGGGGCAGCCAATGGAGGCAATGACTTGCGCTGCTCGCGCAGAATACGCGACAGTAGCTGGCTGCCGCGTATTGCCTCAATTTGTTCATTAAGGCTACGCTGTAACTGGCGCACGTTCTCCAACTGCCGTTGGGCTTCAATATTTTCGCGAACCACCGTGTTGGCGCGGTCGGTTGCCCGCAGCAGTTCCAAACTAAGCGTTTGATTGGTTTGCTGTGCTTGCACGACGACCGGGTGCCCAGCAGCGATTAATGGGTTATCCCGTGCTGCATCGGCAATGGCTTGCTCTGAAGCCAGCCGGCGCTGCCGATCAATCACCCCTTGCAGCATGGTTAGCTGCTGCTCTTGATAATCGATCTGCACCATCAGCACATCACGGCGCTCCTGAGCTAGTTCGCGCAGGCGACTATTAGCGCTTAGTTCGCGTTGATAGAAACTCACTTCGCGTTCGGCAAGCGCACGCTCCAGGCGCAGTTGGATAAGCCGTGCATCGTTTAATGCAGAGAGTTGACGATCCGCCAGCAAAGCCTCACGTTCATCGTGCTGCCGGCGTAAACTTTCCGCACGCTGGAGGGTTTCCGCGATGGATTGCTGGGCACGCTCAGGCAGTGTTTGAGCGGCCAGCAGTTGCGAGTTCACTTCTGCCAGTTGGCTTTGCAACTGCTGTAGCTCAACCACGGCGTTGGTTTGCAACGTCTCCAACTCATCTAGCGGTCGATCGCTCAAGTCGGCAACGGTTAACTGCTGGGAGGCTTCTTCAGCTTCGCTCAACTCGCGCTGCAGGCGTGCTAGCATTTCAGGAGCTTGCTCTACCCGGGTGTCTAACGCAGCAAGGCGCTCGTCCACAGAGGCCAGACGTTCATAAGCTTCGATAGCCGCTTCCAGGGCCTCTTTATCCCTGACCTGCTGGTCAGTTAAAGGCTCCTCAAGAGCCTCTAACTGAGCAAGTCTTGAAGCCAGTTCAGCCTGTTCAGGCACCCGGTCAAGCATGTTTGCCTGGAGCGCAGCGTGGGCTGAATTAAATGCGGCGCTACTGCTAATGACGAGCAGCAGAAACAAACAGGTTATACTCCGCTTACAGGCGCTTCTTACCACGTTACGTATCAACACGTTACTTAGGGGCCTCGCTGACATCAAATGCTCCGCAGAGACGGAGAATGAGGTTATTGTCAGGCGTTCTGATAGCCAGCGCAATCAGAGGTGTTGACTTCCACAGGCGGCGTGATAGAAACAAGCTTGGCATTTGCCTATTCCTTCATTTTGCGAGTCACCTTGATGGTCACCCGAAAACTGCCGTTGACGAAACTTATCGTTCTACTGAGCCTTGCTACTTTTAGTGCGAATGCCGTCGCCGAGTCTCAACAGGAAATTGAGGCGCGTATCCGTGCCCTCAATGCTGAGCTGCATGCTCTGCACCAACAGTTGCAGCAGATAGAGAATCCCGAAGACGCCGTACTAGGCTTACCGTATGAACAGTTGCCTGAAGAGGTTGCACGGGAGGATTTGAACGAGCGTCGTGAGCTCGAGCAGGAGTCAAGTCGCAACCCGTTTTCAATCACCACCCACCGCACTAACTACCTGTTTCCGGTTAGCTTTAACACTAACCAAAACCGTGAAAGCTTCCGCAATATCTCTAACGATAGCGAAGTGGACGACGTGGAGCTAAAATTCCAGTTTAGCGCCAAGGTTAATCTGGCTGAACAAGTGTTCGGTAACTACGGCGACGTCTACTTCGGCTACACTCAGCGCAGCTGGTGGCAGGCGTATAATACCGACGCCTCGTCGCCTTTTCGGGAAACTAACTACGAGCCTGAAATATTTATCGATTTTGATAATGCCTGGGAGGCGCTTGGCTGGGTCAATACCCGCAACCGAGTATCCCTCAATCACCAATCTAATGGTCGCTCAGATCCTCTCTCACGCAGCTGGAACCGGGTATACCTTGAGAGCACCTTCCAGCGCGGCGACTGGGCATTCACCCTGGCCCCCCATTGGCGGGTACCAGAATCCTCAGAGGATGACGACAACCCGGATATCGAACGCTACATGGGATACGGCGATATTCGTCTCGCCAAGCGCCTCAATAATAACCATGAAGTGAGTGGACAGTTACGCGGCAACCCCAGTGCTGGCAATATTGGCACCCAAATTGATTACAGCTGGCCTGCTTTCAACAGCTTGCGAGCGCATGTACAGTACTACTATGGATATGGGGAAAGCATGATCGATTATGATCATCGCGTGCACCGCTTAAGCCTTGGGTTTAGTTTAAATCCCTTATTTAGTGCCTCTGGGCTGAACCGATAAGGGCATTTACTTGTCTCTACCTATGTGACTGCTATGCTAGTAGCAGCACTATCATTCACTCGTCAAAGGAAGACTCCATGGCTAAACGTCAGCCCACTTACTCTACTCAAGCCGATCAACTCAAAGATGACCTGCGCCACCTGAGTGAAACCGTTGAAGAGCTGGTCAATGCGACCGCTAAAGATGCCAGCGGAGAGATGAACGATCTACGTAGTCGCGCCGAGCGCCGCTTGAAAGATACCCGTGCACGTCTTGAAGCACGTGGCGAACGCATCTATGACGAAACCCGTGATTCGCTGACCCATCAAGCCGATGCATGCGACCGCTATGTGCATGAAAACCCCTGGACGAGTATTGGTATTGGCGCCGCAGCGGGTATGGTTATCGGTATGCTGCTCGGTCGTCGCTAATGGCTTTGGGGCCAACCCAACGCGTCTTCTCTGCCGCCAAACGCTTACTGAAATCGCTGATTGCCAATAGCGAAACCCGTCTGCGTTTGGCGGTGTTTGAGTTAGAGGAGGAGCGTGCTCGTTTACTGGTTCTACTGCTGCTCGCAGGGGCAAGTTTACTGCTGCTGTTGCTGGGGATTGCCACGCTAACGGCACTAGTAGTGGTTCTATTCTGGGATACCTACCGCCTCACTGCTATTGCAATCAGCGCAGCCGTGTTGATAGGCGCCAGTTTGCTACTTGCGGTTATTGCGATTCGCCAGTCCAAACAACACTCGCTGTTAAAAGAAACACTCAAACAGCTTGCTGCTGACCGAGCACTGCTTGAGGAGCCCAGTGATGAAACCATCCGCAGACACCGCTAAATCACACACAAAGCCGCTCGGCCGTGCTGAGCGCAAAGCGCTACTGTTAGCCGAGCTTGAGCAGCAGCGCGTGGATATTTTGGTCGATAGCGAATTTTTACAGCAAGCCGCTTCACCACTGGATAGAAACTGGCAAAGCTTCAAACTGCCGCTCTACGCCATCGGTGGCTTTGCTGCGTACAGGCTGATGCGCCACCCAGGCGGCGCCATGGCAGCAGGCAGAAAAGCGCTTGCGGGCTATATGCTATTCAAAAAGCTTAAGTTATTAGCCAAAGTGGCTACTTAACGTTAATGTTTTTTGCACTGGACTCTTTTGTACTGGGCTAGGATGTATGTGAAACGCATTTCCTAGCCTAGCAGGATTGACCACAGGCGACGCCACTCGCCCACGCCCACTGAAAGTTATACCCTCCCAGTTCTCCCGTTACATCCAATACTTCTCCGATAAAGCGCAACTGCGGCAAGCCTTTAACCTCAAAGGTTTTGGACGAAATCGCATCGGTATTTACCCCGCCCATGGTCACCTCTGCGGTACGCCAACCCTCGGTGCCCGCTGGCTTCAATTGCCAGGCGTTGAGTCTTTGCGCCCACTCATCCAGTGCAGCATTAGCATACTGGGCCAGTGGCCGGGCCGGGTCATGGTCGGGATACCACTCCAGCAGCGCTTGCGCCAAACGTTTCGGAAAACGTTCGCCAAGCCAAGTCGATAGCTGGCGTTTGGGCGTCTCCTGGCGTGCCTCACGCAGCGATGCCGCTACATTCTCCCTGGGCAGCAGATCAACCGTAATGCGCTCACCAGGCTGCCAGACGCTGGATATCTGCAGCATGGCAGGGCCAGACAAGCCGCGATGGGTAAATAGCATAGGCTCCACAAAGCGCCGGCCGCCCGCGCTTACTGCCACGGGCACGCTTACCCCTGAAAGCTCTGCAGCGCGCGCCTTCCACGTATCGCTCAGCGTGAACGGCACTAGGCCAGGGCGCGTATCAAATACCTCAAGACCAAATTGACGGGCTATATCGTAGCCAAATCCGGTCGCGCCCATACTCGGAATGGACAATCCACCGCTCGCCACCACCACCACGCCCGCCTCTATTCTACCTATCGAGGTCGATAGCCGCATGGCGGCGCCCTGCTGCTCCACCCCGGTAATCTGTGTACTGAGCCTAACATCAGCCCCCGCCCACTCACACTCTGTAAGCAGCGTACGAACGATCTCTTTGGCCGAAGTGGCACAGAATAGCTGACCCGGCGTTTTCTCCACATGCTCAACGCCGTGTCGCTCTACCAGCTCAACAAAGTGCTCAGGGCGGTAACGTTTGAGCGCTGAAATACAAAAGTAGGGGTTTGACGAGTAAAAGTGCTGTGGCGTTGTGCCAAGATTGGTAAAGTTGCAGCGGCCGCCCCCAGACATCAGAATCTTCTTACCCGCTTTGTTAGCATGATCAAGCACTAAGACTCGTTTTCCGGCATAGCCCGCTTGCGCTGCGCACATCAAGCCTGCGGCGCCAGCCCCAATGACGACAACGTCATAGATCATAATGGACAGCTCATATTAAGGGCGATTCCCGCCGTAAAAGGCAGGCATTCTAACAGGGTCACACTTAAAAATTATTATATGGCAAAATTACCCTATACAATAATTGTATAAATATTATCTAACGCTGAGAACACTATGCTTCTGTCAATACATCGACGATGTTTGCTGCGACTCGCACTTGTGCCCCTCACCCTGCTGCTGTCCAATGCAACGATGGCTCAATCGATGCCATCGGTCATCGGCACACGAGTGGTCATGACCACGTGGTCGGATCCACTCGAAGCCTTGGGTACCCTTCGTGCCGATGAGAGCGTCACGCTATCGGCTAA
>NZ_JPUA01000032.1:80587-96391 GCF_002211105.1 Halomonas campaniensis
GCTTATTCGTCTGGAGGATGCCGAAGAGCAAGCGCAGTTGAGGGCGTCCCAGGCGCTTCGCGAAGAGCGGCGTAATGCATCAAATCGCGCTTCCCAGCTGCAAGAACGCAACCTGGCGGCCCGGGCCGATGTAGAAGATAGCCAATCACGACTGCGTCAGGCAGATGCCGAAATACAAGCGATTGAAGCGGAGTTGGCCAATTACCAGATAAAAGCCCCCTTTAGAGGCCGTGTCGGCTTTCGCAATATCAGTGTTGGCGCCCTGGTCACCCCAGGCATGGATCTGGTGACGCTCGATAAGTTGGATGTTATGCAGCTCGATTTCAGCGTTCCCGAAGTATTTCTTGACCGCCTCTCGCCAGGCTTGATGCTCAATGCCACGACTGCCGCTTACCCTGACGCCCTCTTTAGCGGTGAAATTGCCACCATCGGCACACGGGTGGATCCAGTCACGCGCAGCATAAGCGTCCGCGCTGATCTCGAGAATACCGATGGCCGCCTGCGCCCTGGCATGCTGATGGAAGTGATCGTTCAACAGCGCGTACGCGATACGGTGGTTATCCCTGAGGCGGCCATAGAGCCTAGCGGTGACCGTCACTTTGTGATGTTAATTGAACAGAGTGAAGGCAGCACACGCTTGGCACGTCGCGAAGTAGCGATTGGCGAGCGGCGCAATGGCGAGGTGGAAATTCTTGAGGGACTCGCCGCCAACGATTTAATTGTCTTTCATGGCCTACAGCTAGCCCGTGATGGGCAGGAAGCCAGGTTAATTGGGATCGCCGATGACGAGACCGGTATACGAGCGCTGCTGGAGGCCGACCGCTAATGCGTTTATCGGATATCTCTGTACAGCGACCGGTATTGGCGATGGTGATCGCGGCGCTGATTATTGCCTTTGGCCTGCTGGCGCTCAATCGTCTGCCGCTGCAAGAGTACCCCACCATCGACCCGCCAGTGGTCACTATCGATACCCGCTACCCCGGTGCCTCGGCAAGCGTCGTCGAAACACGGATTACCCAGGTATTAGAAGACCGCATTGCTGGCGTTGAAGGCATTGAGCTGATTACCTCGCAAAGCGAGGATGGTCGCTCTCAGATCGAAATCGAATTTGGCATCGATATGGATATTAATGCCGCCGCCAATGACATTCGCGACCGTATCTCCGGCGCACTGCGCAACCTGCCCGACGATGCTGACACCCCTGAGGTGACCAAAGCCGATAGCAGCGAAGAGATAGTGGTGTGGTTAAGCCTTTCCGGCGAGGACTACTCGATCACCGAGCTGACCGACTACGCTAACCGCTTTCTGGTCGACAGCCTTTCCGTTCAGCCAGGGGTAGCACGGGTGCGTGTCGGCGGCGGCAGCGACTACGCCATGCGCGTATGGCTGGATCGCAATGCCTTGGCCGCACGGGGACTCACCGTAAGCGATATCGAAGATGCCCTGCGGGCAGAGAACGTCGAACTACCAGCAGGCTCGCTTGAATCCGAAGATCGTCAGTTTATTGTCCGCCTACCCCGCAGTTTTGCCAGCGCCGAAGATTTTCAGCGCCTCGCCCTCAGCTCTCCTCAAAACCAGGAGGAAAACGGCTATCTTGTGCGCCTTGCTGACGTAGCAAGAGTCGAAGTCGGCGCGGTGGAGGATCGCTCGGTATTCCGCTCCAATGGCATCCCCATGGTGGGCCTGGGGATGATCATGCAGTCGACGGCCAATGTGATCGAGCTATCCGAGGCCGTACAGATTGAACTTGAGCGCCTGCAAGGTACGCTGCCCGAAGGCATGTCGCTAAGCCTGAACTACGACGCTTCACTGTTTGTCTCCGGGGCAATTGAGCAGGTCGTTATGACACTATTCATTGCCATGGGCTTGGTGGTGGTGGTGATCTTTATGTTTTTGGGTAATTTGCGCACCACTTTGGTACCTGCGGTGACCGTTCCGATTGCCGTTATTGGGGCTTTTACCGCGCTGGCGGCGATGAATTTCTCAATCAACCTGCTAACGCTGCTGGCGCTGGTGCTGGCGATCGGCCTGATTGTCGATGATGCCATCGTCGTGCTGGAAAATATAAACCGGCGTATGCACGACTACGGCGAGACACCGCTAGTCGCCGCCTTTCGCGGTACCCGGCAAATCGCTTTTGCCGTTATCGCCACCACTCTGGTGTTGGTGGCGGTTTTCTTGCCGCTCAGCATGTTGCAAGGCGATATTGGCCGACTATTTTCCGAGTTCGCGCTGACCATGGCCGCGGCGGTTGTGGTCTCGACCCTGTTGGCACTAACGCTTACGCCGATGATGGCGTCTAAAATTCTTAAACCGGGCATGCACGACAGCCGGATTGGCAAAGCCGTGCAGTGGCTTCTCAGCGGCACTCAACGCCGCTATCAGGCCACGTTAGAGTGGATGCTCAAAATGCGCTGGCTGGTGGTCGCGGCGTTTGTATTACTGATAGGTGCCACCGCTTGGCTGGCCACGGTACTGCCCAACGAATACACGCCTCAAGAGGATCGCGGCAATTTTATCGTATTGGTGAATGGCCCTGAAGGCGCCACCTTCGACTACATGATGGACTATATGGATGAGATCGAAGCGCGGATGACACCACTGGTAGAGAGCGGTGAGCTGGAGCGCGTCGTCGTTCGCGCCCCTCGTGGCTACGGCAACATCGAGAACTTCAATAGCGGCTTTATTATCGTCAATATGGCCGACTGGGGCAGTCGACGCAGTGCCTGGGAGATCATGGGCGAAGTACGCGAAAAGTTGCGTACGTTGCCGGGAGTACAAGCCTTCCCGGTAATGCGCCAGGGGTTTGGGCAGCGTACCCAAAAGCCGGTGCAGTTTGTGCTGGGTGGTGGGACTTACGAAGAGCTTGCCCGCTGGCGCGATACGCTGATTGATCATGTGCGTGAAAACAACCCGCGCTTGATGGCACTGGAGAGCAATTACAACGAAACCCAGCCGCAGCTAAGAGTAGACATTGACTACGAGCGTGCCGCTTCGCTGGGCGTTACCGTCACCGAGATAGGTAGAACGCTTGAAGTGCTGTTAGGTGGCCGTAACGTCACTCGCTATGTGGATAACGGTGAAGAGTACGATGTGATTTTGGAAGGCGACCGGGGCAGTCAGAACAGCCCGAGAGCGCTGGATAACATACAGGTGCGCTCTGCACGCACGGGGGAGCTGATCCCCCTGGCGAGTCTCGTCACCCTCTCCGACTTTGCTGGCGCCAGCACCCTGAACCGCTTTGACCGTATACGGGCGATTACCATTGAAGCCAATCTCGCCGATGGCTACCCCCTTGGCGAAGCACTGGCCTATTTAGAGCAGAGTGCTGCGGAGTTACTGCCCGAAGAGGTGCAAACCAATGTGGCAGGCGCCTCGCGGGATTTCCAAGAGGCCAGCGGCGCCACCGCGTTCCTGCTGATACTGGGCGCATTAGTGGTCTTCTTGGTGCTGGCAGCGCAGTTCGAGAGCCTGATTCACCCCTTTGTGATTATGCTCACGGTGCCACTCGCAATGAGCGGCGCGCTCCTCGCCCTGCTGCTAAGCGGTCAGTCGCTTAATATCTACAGCCAAGTTGGCTTGGTGCTGTTGATTGGGCTGGCGGCGAAAAACGGCATTTTGATTGTCGAGTTTGCCAACCAGCTGCGCGACGAGGGTAAAGCCTTTCGTGCGGCGTTGATTGAAGCCTCCGTGACGCGTTTAAGACCTATCTTAATGACCGCTGTGACCACCATGGCCGGCGCCATACCGCTGATTGTCTCGACCGGGCCGGGGGCTGAGTCGCGCCTGGTTATCGGCACCGTGATTATGGCGGGGGTCGGCTCGGCAACGCTGTTTACGCTGTTTGTCGTGCCTGTAGCCTACGACTTGCTGGCGCGCCACACCGGTTCGCCCGGGGCAGTGAAGCGACAGCTGGAGGAGGAAATAGCTAACGCCCCAAGGGGAACCTCCGACATATAAAGAAGGCAAACTAAAAGGGCGCCCTAGTGAAGGTGCGCCCTTTTAGAGAGCTACTGCTGGTTATTAACTAACGAGTTATTAACGGCAGAAAACGATCACTCACACTCGCCAAGATACTCGCCTTCAATCACGGTATTCATGCTCAGCTCACCCATGGGGGACTGGGTAAGGATATCGACGCTGCCTTCGATACGCTCGCCCATAAAGCGCATTTCGCCATCGATGGTGGCTTCGCCACCCTCAGCGCGACACACCATGCTGTAGCTTAGACCGTCAGCGTTCAGATCCTGGTCGAGCAGCTCGCAGCCTTCTTCTTCCTCAATGAAGCCAAATTCGGCCCCTTCGAGCTCTTCCTGGCTAATACACTGGCGTTCGGTTTCCGTTTGATCCGGAATTTCCATTTCGCCGCTGATGCTGGTTTTGCTCACAAACTCCCACTCACCAGCGGTGACATTGGGGGTTTCAGCCAACGCGACCATCGGAAAGGCCACTAGGGCCGCTACTGCCATGTTACGTAACATCATCGCTACTCTCGCTGCGTTGCTTTGGGAACTTAAATCCTGAGATATCCTACCTGATTCAATCCATTGATGCCCTACCCGACGACCACACTGCTACACTCATTGGGTAAGAAACTGATTTAGCGCATCCGCTATACAAGGTAGCCAACAATGCAAGACGACGCCCTGGTCAATTATGACTTCCACTGCCCCTACTGCGATTCGCCGCTGACCTTTCTCATTGATACTTCCCAGGGCAGTCATGACACCTGGGAGGATTGCCATCAATGCTGTGCGCCCATCCAGCTACAAATCATCGTCTCACCGATGAGCGGAGAACTCGAAAGCGTCGTCGCCGGGCGCGACGACGATGTTCTATAGCGTGATCTAAACGTCTCTTAGAGCAGCCTTCCGCCTGGTCTCATTACGCCGCATAAAAAACCACGCCAACAGTGTCGCCAGCGACACCGTTAAAATGATCAATGTAGCAAGCGCATTGATCTTCGGCGACACCCCCATACGCACCGATGAAAACACCACCATCGGCAGCGTGTTGGCCCCTGGCCCAGAAACAAAGCTGGCAATCACCAGGTCATCCAAGGATAGGGTAAACGCTAGCAGCCAGCCTGCAGCCAGTGCGGGGGTAATGATCGGCAGTGTGATAGAAAAGAAGGTTTTCACTGGAGGCGATCCCAAATCCATGGCCGCCTCTTCGATCGAGTGATCCACTTCCCGCAGGCGTGCAGCCACCACAACCGCCACATAGGCACTGCAAAAGGTGGTGTGAGCAATCCAGATGGTTGCCATGCCCCGGTCGGCTGGCCAGCCGGTAATTTGCGCCATTTGCACAAATAGCAGCAGCAGCGAAAGGCCCGTGATAACTTCCGGCATTACCAGCGGCGCCGTGACCATACTCGACAGTGCCGTTTTACCACGGAAGTGGCCATAGCGCGTCATTACAAAAGCGGCTACTGTGCCCAGGCAAACCGCCATGCTAGCAGCAAAAAACGCGATACGAAGGCTCGTCCATACCGCCGACAAAATCTGCTGATCGCGAAACAGTTCGCCGTACCACTGGGTGGAAAACCCTGCCCACACCGTAACCAGTTTCGAGGCGTTGAACGAATACACTACCAGTACAAACATTGGCAGATAAAGGAACAACAGGCCAAGCACCAGCATGACCATTGAGAAGCTAGGCCGTCGCATGCTCATTATTCAAGCTCCTTGGACTGGTAGCGATGAAACCAGACTATCGGCACCAGTAGCAGCAGAAGCATGACCATGGCCAGTGCTGATGCCACGGGCCAGTCACGGTTGAGGAAGAACTCCTCCCATAGCACTTTGCCGATCATTAATGTATCAGGGCCGCCAAGCAGCTCAGGAATCACAAACTCCCCTACCGCCGGAATAAAGACCAGCATCGAACCGGCCACAATACCACCCATTGAGAGCGGCAAAGTGACTTTGATAAAGGTATTGAATTTGCGTGAGCCAAGATCTGAGGCGGCCTCTAACAGCGAATTATCCATGCGTGTTAAGTGGGCATAGAGCGGCAACACCATGAACGGCAAGTAAGCGTAAACAATACCGATGGTGACCGAGAACTGGGTATTCATCATACGCAGCGGTGAATCAATCAGGCCAATCCCTATTAACAGGTTATTAATTAACCCACTGTTGCTTAGAATGCCCATCCAGGCATAGACACGGATCAAAAACGACGTCCATGACGGCAGCATGACCAGCAGCAGTAACAGCAACTGCCAACGGGCTGGGGCGCGGGCCATGGCGTACGCCATCGGATAACCCAGCAGCAAACAGGCCAGCGTGGCGGTAAACGCCGTTTTCACCGAGCCCCAATAGGCGGCGATGTACAACGAGTCTGAGAGCAGGAAGAGGTAATTACCCAGATTCAGAAATATATGCAGCGTCTGATCAGCGTACTCAAGCAGCGGGCCATAGGGCGGAATCGCAATCGCCCCCTCGGAGAGGCTGATTTTGAGTACCAGCGCAAAGGGCAGTAAAAAAAACAGCGTCAGCCACAAAAGTGGAAACGCAATCACGGCACGACGCCCTAATTGCCAGCGTTTGAGCATCGCTGACACACGAGATAGCATCATTTAGAGTAGTCTCCCCGCGGTAAAAAAGCCATGCATCACCGGTTCAAAACAATGGTGCTGTGGTCTTCCCAGTAGACATACACACTGTCTTCCCAGGTAGGACGATCACCGCGACGCTCTGTATTGGCCATACTGACTTTAATGATTTGGCCCGACTGGGTGCGCACATAGTACAGCGAGAAACCGCCTAAATAGGCAATATCATCCACCTTTCCAGCCGCCCAGTTGTACTCCGTAGTGGGCTTTTCACGGGTAAGCCAAATCTTCTCAGGGCGCAGCGCGACCCAAACCCGCCGATCTACCGCCTGGGTGGTAATACCGTGGTCAATATAGATGGGGCGCTCGAGTGCGGGGGCAACGATGCGGCAGTGGTCGGCAGCGTCTTCGATAATCTCGCCTTCAAACAGATTCACCGTGCCGACGAACTCCGCCACCATGCGGCTCACCGGGCTTTCATAAATATCGATAGGCGAGCCTATCTGTTCGATCCAGCCATCGGCCATAATCGCCACACGGTCGGCCATGGTCATGGCCTCTTCCTGATCGTGGGTGACCATAATGCAGGTCACGCCGACCTGTTCGATGATCTCCACCACTTCTAGCTGCATTTCCGTGCGCAGCTTTTTATCCAGTGCACCCATAGGCTCGTCTAACAGTAACAGCTTGGGCCGCTTGGCCAACGAACGCGCCAGTGCAACCCGCTGGCGTTGGCCGCCAGAGAGTTGATGCGGTTTGCGTTTGGCAAAGCGCTCCATATGCACCAGTTTCAACATTTGTGCGACGCGAGCGTCGATATCTGCTTTGGGCAGTTTGTCCTGCTTTAAGCCAAAGGCAATATTCTGCGCCACTGTCATATGCGGAAATAGCGCATAAGACTGGAACATCATATTGATAGGCCGCTTGTGGGGGGGCATCGCGGTAATATTGTCACCGTCTAATAGAATGCGCCCTTCTGTTGGAGTTTCAAAGCCCGCCAGCATCCGCAGCAGCGTTGATTTACCCGACCCTGAACCACCTAATAGCGCGAAAATTTCTCCGCGCTTAACCTGCAAATTGACATCATCCACCGCCAGCGCATCATCAAACCGCTTACTTAAGCGTTTAACTTCCAGCACCACATCCTCAGCAAACCGCGGGGTTTTGCCCTGGGGCCGCGACGTTGAAGGGGTGGTGGGTGAAGCAGATGAAGGCTCGTTCGACAGGGGCGTAGTGACCATTCGCCACTCCCATCAAAAGGCCCGGTAATCCGGGCATTAAAAAAGATGAGCAGCGAGCCATAGAGCATTAACCCCAGGCTCGCCGTCGGATAAATATCGGTTTAACGACCAGACTTTACGCGGTTCCAAATGCGCGTACGGGCACGCAGCACATCTTGAGGCTTTTCGGCCTGGACGTATAGGTTTTGCATGACCTCGGTTTCCGGATAAATAGCCGGGTCATTGATGATCTCTTCAGAGAGGTATTCATCGGCCGCCGCGTTAGGATTGGCATAACGCACGTACTCGGTAATTTCAGCGGCGATTTCAGGGTCGAGGATAAAGTTGATAAAAGCGTGAGCGTTTTCACTGTTCGGCGCATCAGCGGGTACTGCCATCATGTCGAACCAGAGCGCGGCGCCTTCTTTAGGAATAGTATAACCAATACTGAAATCGCGCCCTGCTTCTTCAGCACGCTCGGCAGCCTGGAAAACATCACCCGAGTACCCTGCGGCCACGCAGATATCACCATTGGCCAAATCGGACACATAGCGCGAAGAGTGGAAGTAGGTCATGTCGTCGCGCACTTCGGCGATCAGTTCACCGGCGGCTTCCAGATCGTCGATATTCTCACTCAGTGGATCTAACCCCAAGTAAGCCATGGCGGGTGAGAGCATCTCATCGGCGGAATCCAGCATCGACAAGCCACAACCAGCCTCGCTCAATGCCGCGGTTATTTCCGGATCAAAAAGCAGCGCCCAACTATCTACCGGCGCGTCGTCTCCCAAAATTTCTTTAACGCGATCAATATTATAGCCGATCCCATTGGTACCCCACATATAAGGAACCGAGTATTCGCTACCGGCGTCGATGGTTTCCAGGTTGGCCATCAGTTCGGGATTAAGGTTGTCTAAATTGGGCAGTAACTCATGGTCAAGCGGCTGGAAAACACCGGCTTTCACTTGGCGGGTAAAGTAGTAGGTAGAGGGTACTACCACATCATAGCCGGAGCGCCCGGCGAGCAGTGCGGCATCCAAGATTTCATTGCTGTCATAAACGTCATAGGTCACTTCAATGCCGGTACGCTCGGTAAATTTTTCCAGCGTTTCCGGGGCAATGTAGTCTGACCAGTTAAACACCCGCACCTCTTCGGCGTGGGCAGCGCTAGCCGCTGCGGCGAATGAGATAGCCGCAACGGCCGCGGAAAGTTTGTGGATGTTCCCCATTATCACTGCTCCTGTTGTCCCAACTAATCATTTAACAATTCAGCCAAATGTCTTGCCAAGTGTTGTTACCAAGTGCGCCCTGCTGCTGCCGGCAAAAGCCCTTAGCGGCTAACCATAGCGTAGGCCATAATACTGACCGTGCGAATTTTGCGGTGCAGTGACGCCTACCGCAAGCCAATGTGAAAAATTCTTGTATTTTTCTCAAATGGCCCCATTAAGGGTCTAGTAAAACAGCGACCTATGATTCGCTAATAGGCCAATGCTATTGGTTGGATGGCTATTTTTAATTTTAGACATTAGTCGCGAGCCGTTAGCATTAGCACTACTTTATAAGCCTTACACTCATGACAACTGGAGACTAACTGAATGTCCTTGATCAACACTGAAGTAAAGCCATTTAAAGCAACTGCTTACCTGAATGGCGAATTCATCGATGTGACTGAAGCGGATCTGCAAGGCCAGTGGTCTATTTTCTTCTTCTACCCAGCCGACTTTACTTTTGTTTGCCCCACTGAGCTGGGCGATCTGGCTGATAACTACGCTGAATTCAAGAAGCTGGGTGTTGAAATCTACAGCGTTTCAACCGACACCCACTTTACTCACAAAGCGTGGCACGACAGCTCTGAGACCATCGGTAAACTGCAGTACCCGATGATTGCTGATCCGACGCTACAGATTTCTCGTAACTTCGAAGTATTGATTGAAGAAGCAGGCCTTGCAGAGCGCGGCACCTTTGTTGTCGACCCCGATGGCAAAATCCAGATTGTTGAAATCAACGCTGGCAACATTGGCCGTAATGCCGAAGAGCTACTGCGTAAAGTAAAAGCCGCTCAATACGTTCGTGCCAACCCGAACGAAGTATGCCCGGCTAAATGGAAAGAAGGCGAAGAAACACTCGCGCCTTCACTGGATCTGGTAGGCAAAATCTAAACTGCCTACAGATGTCACGCGCTTGCTGCTAGTTACGCAGCGAGTGCGTGCAGATTCAACGCCCGGGTTTCGCCCGGGCGTTCTGTTTTAAACCCTTTTTAAAATATGAGTGATTAGCACCGTCACACGCGTGTATTCAATACGTCTGTTATTTGCGAGGAAGCTACTGTCATGCTGGACGCCAATTTAAAATCCCAGTTGAAAGCGTATCTGGAAAAAGTGACTCAGCCGTTCGAGATCGTTGCCTCCCTCGATGACGGTGCCAAGTCGCAAGAACTGCTTGGCCTGCTCGAGGAAATCAGCAGCCTGAGCGACAAGATTACTCTATACAGCGACGGCCAGGACGCACGCACACCTTCGTTTGCCATCAACCGCCCGGGTGAAGAGACGGGCGTGGTGTTTGCTGGCATCCCCATGGGCCACGAGTTCACATCACTGGTGTTGGCGCTGCTGCAAGTCGGCGGCCATCCGCCCAAAACCTCTGATGAGCTACTCGACCAAATCAGAGCCCTCGATGGCGAGATGCTTTTCGAGACGTACTACTCGCTCTCGTGCCAGAACTGCCCTGACGTGGTTCAAGCGCTTAACCTGATGGCTATTTTCAACCCGAACGTGCGTCACGTCGCTATTGACGGGGCACTGTTTCAGGACGAAGTTGAGTCGCGGGAAATCATGTCGGTACCGAGCATCTATCTAAACGGTAAACCGTTCGATCAGGGCCGCATGACCCTTGAACAGATTCTGGCCAAGGTAGATACCGGTGCTGCCGAACGCGACGCTAAAAAGCTGAGCGAAAAAGCCGCTTTCGACACCCTCGTCATTGGTGGTGGCCCGGCAGGCGCTGCGGCCGCCATTTACTCAGCGCGTAAGGGCATTAATACCGGCGTTGCCGCTGAGCGCTTCGGTGGGCAGGTGGCTGATACCATGGGGATCGAAAACTTTATCTCTGTTTCCCATACCGAAGGCCCCAAGCTGGTAAGCGCGCTTGAAGAGCACGTAAAAGAGTACGAAGTCGATGTCATGAACCTTCAACTTGCCACGGCGTTTAAAGCAGCCGAGGCGGAAGGTGGACTGCACGAAGTCACCTTTGAGTCAGGTGCGACGCTTAAGAGCAAAACCCTGGTACTGGCAACGGGTGCCCGCTGGCGAGAAATGAATGTACCCGGCGAACAGCAGTACCGCAACAAAGGGGTGGCTTACTGCCCTCACTGTGATGGCCCGCTGTTCAAAGGTAAGCGTGTAGCAGTCATTGGCGGTGGTAACTCTGGCGTTGAAGCAGCGATTGATCTGGCGGGTATTGTCGGCCATGTGACGCTCATAGAGTTTATGAGCGAGATGCGCGCCGACGCAGTACTGCAGAAAAAGCTTAAGAGCCTGTCTAACGTCGATATCATTCTCAACGCACAAACCACTGAAGTAACGGGCGATGGCAGCCGCGTTAACGGTTTGAACTATAAAGACCGCACGTCTGATGAGAGCAAATCCATCGCGCTGGAAGGTATCTTTGTTCAGATTGGCTTGGTGCCTAACACCGAGTGGTTAAAAGGCTCACCGATAGAGATGACGCCCCGCGGAGAAATTATCGTTGATGCTCATGGAATGACCTCTGTGCCAGGAGTGTTTGCCGCGGGCGATGTAACTACCGTGCCCTACAAGCAGATCATTATTGCCATGGGCGAAGGCGCCAAGGCATCGCTGGGTGCTTTCGACTATCTCATTCGAAACTGACAGTGACGAAGAAAAGCCCGCTGACAAAATGTCAGCGGGCTTTTTAGTGGGAGGATGCTTCAGCTCGCGAAACCTTAGGCTATTCGCCTGAGCCAATTACGACGAAGACGGGATTTCCCCCAACACCTCAGGAATTGTCATCTTCACATACCGCCCTGGGGCAGGTTCAATTACCTTGAGCTCACCGTCACCGGGTTGACGCACAGGCACCATTTTTTCGCTATCGGCATAGCCATTGTCGGTCATCCACGCTTGCCAATGGGGCCACCAGGAGCCTTCTTGTGCCGTAGCGCTTGCCAGCCACTCTTCGTGGGTTGCCGGTAACGCGTCGTTAGTCCAGTAGCCATACTTGTTTTTATGGGGCGGATTGACGATACCTGCGATATGCCCCGAGCCACCTAACACAAAAGTAACCGGCCCCTTGGGAAGCAAGGCCCCGTAGTAAGTACTGTTCCACTTGGCAATATGGTCTTCTTTGGTGGACACAAAGTAGCTGGGCGCCGAGACCTTACGCAGATCAATTTTCACGCCATCCAGCTCAATGCCTCCGGGCTCAACCAGACGGTTTTCCAGATACATATGGCGTAGGTACCATGCATGCGTCCCAGCAGGTAAGTTAGTGCCATCAGTGTTCCAGTAGAGCAGATCAAAGGCGGCGGGCGTCTCTCCCTTCAAGTAGTTATTAATGTAAAACGACCAAAACAGATCATTCTCACGCAGCAAGTTGAACGTATAGGCCATTGAGCGCCCATCAAGATAGCCCTTCACCTCTAGCGTTTTTTCGATTCCTGCAACGACCCGATCATTTAGAAACACGCCGATGTCGCCAGGATCACGGAAGTCCTGCAGCGTGGCCATATAGGTCACCGACTTTACTTTGCGCCCTCGCCGAGTGCTGGTGAGGTATGCCACGGTAGAAGCCGTTAACGTGCCTCCAACGCAATAGCTGAGTAGGTTAACCGACTTCTCGCCGCAGGCCTGCTCAATGGCTTCTATCGCGCTAATCGGCCCCATCTGCATATAGTCGGCCCAGGTGATATCGCGCTGTTCCGGGCCAGGGTTACGCCAGGAGATCAGAAACACCGTATGCCCCTGATCCACCAGCCACTTCACCATGGAGTTATCTTCACGCAGGTCAAGGATGTAGTACTTATTGATCCACGGCGGCACCATTAGCAATGGCGTTTTAAAGGTCTTTTCCGTGGTTGGGGTGTACTGGATCAACTGGATCAATTCGTTTTCATACACTACCGAACCGGGCGTTACGGCGATGTTTTCGCCTACGCCAAAGGCAGCGCGATCAGTCATGCGGACATTGATGCCTTCACCAGAGTTACCTAAATCTTCACGTAGGCGAGCCAAGCCATCCACAAGGTTTTGACCACGGGTCTCAATAGTACGACGCATGACCTCTGGATTAGTGGTAATAAAGTTAGTTGGCGACATCGCATTGACCAACTGACGCGCATAAAACATCAAGTTACGCTTCTGGGTTTCATCCAATCCACTTAAGTTCTCAACCAGCTCTTCCACCATCTGCGAAAACAGTAAGTACTGCTGCATAATGGCCATGTAGTGCGGGTCTTGGGTCCAGGCTTCATCTTTGAAGCGGCGGTCACTTTTGGCCGGGGTAATCAGTGGTGTGACTTGCTCTCCCGCCATGCCGCGGACGGCTTGCTGCCACAACAGCCACTGGTCTTGTAGCAATCGGCTCTGGGTTTCCCACAACAGGGTAGGGTTCTGCATTAGCGACTGCGCGCCCGCTTCAAAGCTTTCGCGCATATCACTGTAAATTGAATCGGCGGCTTCACTGGGTGCAATACGGGAAAGCAGATCCTGCATCAATCCTTGGTACTGTTCGCTAATCTCTTTAAGCTGATTATTCCAGGCTTCAATCTCTGCTGGAGATAACCCTTCAGGCACTCCTTGAGAAAGCCCTTGTGTAAATCCTTCGCCTAGCCCATGAGACAGACTTTCAGAGAGCCCTTGCGATATTGCCTGGAACGGATTGTGCCACGCTGACTGCATACTTATTCTCCCTACGCCTATCTTCAGGCGCGCCGACCGCTTTGGCTATGTAAGCATATATAAATTTAAGCTTATAAATGCATCGCGGCGCCCTTGGGCGCCGCGATGATGTCACTAATCAGCTCTTACGCGAGGACTGACTAGAGGCTTTGGCAGGCTGCTCGCTTTTAGTAGCTGCCTTGGCTTGCTCGGACATTTGCTGGCCAGCCTCGCTGAACATCTTTTCCATTTCAGACTTAAACTGCAGGCTCATCTCGCTCATTACGCGTGCGTCTTCCTGCATCTGCTGGGACAGCTCGTTCATCATTTCAGCTTGCTTGGTGCCGAAATCGCGCAGACTCTCTGCATCTTGAATCTCGGTAGCGCTACGAATGCGCTCGGTACCCATCTGGCTGTAGCGCTTCATGGCTTCCAGCTGATACTGGGTCATTTTTTCCATGTTGTTGAGCATCAGCGAATTAATTTTACGCATGGGCTCAAACATTTGCTTAGTTTGGGCGTTGAAGGCGTCCATCATATTGTCTTGCATAGTGTCTGCTCCTGTTTAGTTCCTTGGCATGAGCCTTGGAGTGACTCATCGTGATGTAGCTTTATCTTTATGTGGCTCTATCTTGATCTTGCTTCACCTGCTTTGCTGCACTGCAAAAAGAGTAGTCCTTGGTATGTTGCATTGCAACAGCACCACTGTTTTTAGCCATGCTGGTATCACTACACGGCTTTAGTAGCACTGTGCTAACCAGCGATGCAAAAACGCTCCGCATTGCCTCTCTTCTGTGGACGTTAGCAATCTATTTTTGCTCATCTAGCGTTACTGATTTATGAATCATTCTTTATCAATCACTGCGCTTGGATGCACCACGAGTGCTTGAGCCTGAACGGGAGCGTGACGACGCTGTCGACTTGGTCTTACCACCACTGCTACTACTGGCATTTTTATTGGCACTATTCGCCTTGGCACTCGCCGCACTACTTTTTGCGCTGGTGTTACCGTGCTGCTCCGCCTCGCTGCCCTTTGCCGAAGACGCACTGGCATTAGTGTTTGCGCTGCCTGCTTGGCGCAACATATCAAGCATCATTTGCTGATAAGTGCCAAAGTTGGCTAGCCCTTGAGACAGTCCTTCAGAGAGCCCCTGAGAGAGACCTTGCTGCATCATCGGCTGCTGCAGAAAAGGCCGCATCAGACTCATGGGGTCATAGCCCTCGACGCCAGATTCCATCTGCCGTTGAATATTTTCCAGCAGGTTTTTCTGGAAAGCTTCGACATCCGGCAGTCCCAGCGATTGGCGAAATTCATCGGGAGTAAGATCAAACTCAACGTTAATCTTCATAGGCGGCTCCTGCACGGCTTTTCATGACTGATTCTCATGCATTTGTTTTATTTGAGTGTAGCAGCGAACTGCAAACCTCACCGTATTGCGTTAGCGCTGCGTTAAACGCGGCGTATCAACGTTCACCTCACCATTTTGTCCACGCTGGCGCAGCCAGTGATCCAACAGCGTAATCGCCATCATCGCCTCAGCAATGGGCGTTGCGCGAATACCCACACAGGGGTCGTGACGCCCTTTGGTAATCACCTCCACCGCCTGACCATGGATATCAATAGAGCGCCCTGGCGTGGTGATACTGGACGTCGGTTTTAGCGCCAAGCGAGCCACAATGGGCTGGCCGCTGGAGATACCGCCTAACACGCCACCGGCATGATTGGAGAGAAAGCCTTCGGGCGTCATCTCGTCACGGTGTTCACTGCCACGCTGGGCGACACAGCCAAACCCTGCACCTATCTCAACACCTTTTACCGCATTAATACTCATCAAACCATGCGCCAGATCAGCATCCAGGCGGTCAAACACCGGCTCACCCAGCCCAACCGGCACGCCTTCGGCAATCACGGTGATCTCCGCACCTACCGAGTCCTGATCGCGGCGCAACTGATCCATATAGGCTTCCAGTTCGGCTACGCGCTCAGGGTCAGGGCAAAAAAAGGCATTTTGGCCCACCGCTTCCCACTGTTTGAACTCAATCTTGATTGGGCCTAGCTGGCTCATATAGCCGCGGACCTGTACGCCTTGGGCGGCCAAATACTTTTTGGCGATCGCCCCGGCAGCCACCCGCC
>NZ_JPUA01000032.1:96527-102552 GCF_002211105.1 Halomonas campaniensis
GCGGGCCGGAACTGCTCCTTGATTTTTGAGTAGTCGTTGGAGCGCTGGTCGGTATTCTCGATTAACAGGCCGATAGAGGTGCCGGTGGTCTTACCTTCAAACACCCCAGACAGGATCCGCACCTGATCAGGCTCTTTGCGCTGGGTGGTGTGTCGTGAACTACCCGGTCTGCGGCGATCTAGATCGTGCTGCAAATCGTCTTCGCTTAACGGTAGTCCAGGCGGGCAGCCATCAACGATCGCGCCGAGCGCAGGACCGTGGCTCTCACCGAAAGTAGTGACGGTAAATAGTTTGCCAAACGTATTGCCAGACATGGCGGTTAGTTCCTCACAGGAAAGACGCCGCATGGGCGTCGAGTTCAGCGGCGCTCAAGGCAAATACGCCCTGGCCGCCACGCTCGAATTCAAGCCAGAGGAAAGACACGTCGGGAAACGCGGCTTCCACATGGCGATCTGAGTTGCCGACTTCTACAATCAGCCAGCCCTCATCGGTTAAGTGCTCCCGCGCTTCGCGCAGTATGCGCCGCACAATATCCAGGCCATCGCTACCTGCCCCCAGCGCTAACGAGGGTTCATGGCGAAACTCAGCAGGCATGGTGGCCAGATCGCGGGCATCCACATAGGGCGGGTTGGAGACAATAAGATCAAAACGCCGACCTTCCAAGCCGCTGAAGACATCCGACTCCACCGCTCGCACCCGGTCACCCACGTCGTGGCGGGTAATATTTTGCCGTGCCACAGCGAGGGCGTCCTGGCTGATATCGGCCAGCGCCACTTCGCAGGTGGGTAAATAGAGCGCTGTAGCAATGCCGATACAACCAGAACCGGTGCATAGATCCAGCACGCTAGCGGGCGGCTCTTCGGGGAACCAGGCGGCAAAGCCATCTTCAATCAGCTCGGCAATCGGCGAGCGCGGAATCAGCACTCGCTCATCAACGCTAAACGGGTGACCAGCAAAAAAACTTTCGCCGAGCAGGTAAGGCAGCGGACGGCGGGTGGTAACACGCTCCCGCGCCAGAGCAATAATCCGCTGGCGTTCCACGGGCAGAAGCCGCGCTTCTAACACACTGGGGTCAATATTCCACGGCAGATGCAGCGCGCCTAAGCAGAGCGCCACCGCCTCATCCCAGGCAGAGTCAGTACCATGGCCATAGTGCAGGCCCGCCAGATAAAACTCGCTGGAGACCCAGCGCAGGTAGTCGCGTAGCGTAAAGAGCTGGCTCACCAGCAACGACTCCGACAGGGAAAGGGTTGAGTGAGAGTGCTCAACATTAAGATGCGTGGTCACAGCGGCTCCTGGTTAACGATAATCGCGACTGCAGGCAATAGAGCCTGAGCCATATGACGAATAAAAGATTGTACCTTTCACTTCCTCCGGTTCACAGCAACGCTCAGCCCGCTATACTGTGCTTCTTTAACTGATTCACCTTTGCTATCCCCATTTTTCTGCCACCCGAGCCTGATATGACGCGACACCGCCACCTGCCAAATGATGACGATATCAGTGCCTTCCGCGACGCCTTGAAGGCGGCGGGGGTACGCCCTATCGCCACCAATCAGGCTGACCCTGGCAAACCCAAGCGCGACGTTAAGGCTCATGAAGCGCGGCGCAATGCGGCGGTTGAGAGCAGCGCCCCTCAATCCAGCGGGCGCACTTCGGATGGCCGGGTGGAAGCCGTACGCCCCTCCGAGTATCTTGAGTTCAGCGTGCCTGACTTGCCGTGGCGCACGTTTAGCCAGTTAAAACGCGGCCAAACGGCGTGGCAAGCGGGACTCGATCTGCATGGCTATACGCTGGAGGAGGCGCGTGCGGAGTTAGAGAGCTTTTTACGCGATTCGGCTAGCCAGGGTCTGCGCTGCGTATTGGTGGTGCACGGCAAAGCCTGGGGCACTACGGCGGATTTTCCTGTGCTCAAAAGCCATACCAACGCTTGGCTGCGGGAGTGGCCGGGGGTGCTGGCGTTCTGCTCGGCCATCGATATCGACGGCGGCACCGGGGCGGTCTATATATTACTCCGCAAGCGGGGCCAATAGCCCTCTACTCGGTTGCGTCGGACGCAATACTGGGCATGCGTCGCTCCAACGCTTCATCCGCCAAATGACGGCCAAGCCGAATCAAGTCTCGGCCCCGGTAAAATTCATAAGTGCTACACACCGTTTTGGGGATTTCGATCAGCACATCGGGCGGGTACCCGGCCACCTTATACTTGGCCAAAGCCGCCTGGGTAATATCAAACGACTCCAAAATCATATCGAGCTTGCTCCACTCGCGCTTACCACGCGCTTCAGTGCTCTCTTCTAACGCTTCGTCGTCGCTCTCGACATTAGCACCATCGCCATTAGCCCCCAGCCCTGCCCACAGTTTTTGCGTAGCGGCACGCACATCGCCAATCCAACGGCCCATGCGTTGATCACGGTCAATCTCGCTTTCGGTGCGGCTATCGGCTGTTTCCTCCTCTTTAGGCAGTAACTCCTCTAAGGTGACTGGCAACGGGCTATGGGCAGTCACATTAACTGCGACCACAAAATCCGCCTGGTGGGCGGCTACCATAGGCATGATCGGCAGTGGATTGAGCAGCCCGCCGTCCACCAGCACCTGCTCGCCAAGATGAACCGGGGTGATAACGCCCGGTACGGCCATGGAGGCACGAATCGCCTGCAGCAACGGGCCACTTTGAAACCACACTTCCCGCTGACGCACCAGGTCTGTCGCTACCGTAGTGACGGGGATCGGCAGGTCTTCAATGAGAATATCGCCGACCAGTGCTTCCAGTTTGCTCATGACTTTGCTGGCACGCATCGGACCCATAGAGTTCCAGGTGACATCCACCAGTTTGAGCACATCCAGGTAGTCGAGTTGACACACCCAGTCGCGGTATTCAGGTAGCTTACCTGCGGCGTAAATACCGCCGATCACGGCGCCCATTGAACACCCGGATACCGCAACAATCTCAAACCCTCGCGCCTCCAGCGCTTCAATCACACCGATATGGGCGTAGCCGCGGGCGCCACCGCTGCCCAGCACCAGTGCGACCTTTTTGCCGCTACTCAAATATGCCAATTCATTCATACTACGTTCCTTCCCTAGACGGAACCGGAGTTACCCCAGTGACCGCCGATAACCGAGGCAACTTGCGCCACTGCTCTGGGCTCCAAGTGTAAATGATGGCCGCCGCTGAGCACCTGACGGGTTAACCCTTTGACCACTTGCCGCGCCTCTTGGGCCCATTTTCGTTCCCCCAAAATCCCCTGCTCTCCTTCAATTAATAGCATCGGAGCGTTAATGGCTGCCAGCAGTGATAGCACCTGTTCCGGGGTAAAGCGCACCAGGGAAGGCTTCAGTAGCCGGCTGTCAGTGCGCATTTGCACATGGCCATCGGCGGTAGGGCGGGTATTACGCTCCACCAACGGGGTTGCCGTGATGCTATCCAACGGCGTGACCCCACCAGCAACCCGTGCGGCAACGGCACTCTCGATATCGGGGTAACGCGGTGCCCGCGAAAGCGGCCGACGATAGGCGATTAACCCCTTGCGCAGTTGACTAGCGGTCTCTTCAATGGGCGTATTGAGCGCCCCGAGCCCATCAATCAGCGTTAATCGCTCGACGCGTTCAGGTAGTGAAGCCGCGAGCAAGCAGGCCACTGCCGCCCCCATGGAATGGGCCAGTAAGCTGGTTTGCTCAAGTCCCAATGACTCCATGGCATCCAATACGTCATGGCAATAGTCCCATAGGGCATAGTCACCGCCCTGTGGCGCGTGTGCCGAATGGCCGTGGCCGCGAAAATCCAACGCCACAATACGAATATCCAACGCCTCGACCAACAGCGGGGCTAACCGAGTAAAGCTGGCTGCATTATCCAGCCAGCCGTGTAAAGCCAACCAGGTTGGGGCGTCAGAACGCCCCCAGCTCAGCGCCCCTAGGCGTCCTTGAGCAAGGGAAAGCGGCTTTGGCGCAACACAGTGCGTCGCTGGAGTGTTTTGGGGCATAAATAGCAGTCCTGAATAAACAGCTAATGATCCGAAATGAACGGTCGCGTCACTGGATCAGCAAGATGACGGCGCAGACGACAAACGTTACCATGCTAGGCATATTTTACTTCAACCTTGTACTTAACACTGTACTTAACCCCGTACTTAACACTGTATTGGTGCCGTTATGAAACCACGTCGTGATACTCGCGCCCGTAATCTGGTCTTTTTTGTTGCTGTCATCAGCGCTACTGTTGTCGGCTTTTGGCTCGCCAAATAAGCTGCTATCACTAGGCCTCCCCTAACAGCCCCAGACTGGCTGCCGGTGCTTGACGACGCAAACCGCGCGAAAGCGCATGTCCAATGATACCGATCAACAGCGCCCCGCCAATGGGCAGTAAAACCCATAGTCCCAGATGCAAACGCGGGGTGAGATCCAGCAGGTAAATATACAGTACGGCCGAGGTTAGCTCTGCCAGCATCGCGCCCATCAAACCGCTGGCAAAACCCAACAGCGCGTATTCAGCCCCCTGAACCCGCGAAATCATCCGGCTGCCTGCGCCAAATACGCGCAGCAGACCGCTTTCATGGGCGCGCACCGGAAGGCTTGCGGTCAGCGCGGCGTACAACACGCTAATGCCTGCCAGTAGCACCAAAGCGAGCACCAGCTCTACCGCCCGGGTGACCTGAGCGAGCACATCCCGCACCTGGCCTAAAATCGCATCCACGTTAAGTAACGAGACGCCGGGGAAATCGGTAATCAACTCTCGAATAAGCCCCTGCTCTGCCGCCGGTAGATGAAAAGCGGTAATATAGCTATGGCCAAACTGCTCCAGCACGCCCGGCGGGAAGATGACAAAGAAGTTAGGCTGAAAACTATCCCAATTCAGGCTGCGCAGGCTGGTGATTTGGGTAGTGATTTCGTCGCTACCTACCGAGAAGGTCATCTCATCACCAATGCTTAGCCCAAGTCTTTCGGCGAGCCCGTCCTCCATGGAAATGGGCACCGGAGCCACCTGCTGCGTTGCATCGACAGCGCTCATCCAGCCTTGGCTTTCATCGCCCTGCTCAGTGCCAACGTTACTGCCCAACTGGATTGACGTGAACCACTCGCCTGCCACCACTTGGTTGCCTTCTGGCAATTCTGATTGCCAAGTAAGGTTGAGTTCGCGACGCAGTGAGTTGTCACCCCGCGCATCCGGCGGTACGGCGTCTCTCGGCGGCTGATCATTAATCGCAATCACCCGGCCACGCACCATCGGGTAGAGCGTGCTTTGGGTTTCCACTCGCGGCGAGATCGCGGCTTCAAAGGGGTCACGCTCAGAGGGCTGAATATTGATAGCAAAATAGTTGGGCGTATTTTCGGGCAGTTGATCCTGCCATGTGCTTAGCAAATCGCCACGCACCAACACAATCATCGCCATGGCAAAGAAAGTCACGGAAAAAGCCAGCAATTGCCCCAGCCCCGCTTGACGCCTGCGCGCCAACTGGCGGCCACCGAGCCTCAGCGCCTGTGACCACTCATTACGTCCATAGAATCGCTGCACAACGCGTAATAGGCCGCTAAGTAGCAGCGCGCTAATCATCCACAGCACACCCAGCAGAAGCGCACCACCGATTAACAACCCAATCGCCAGTGGCAGACTGCCCGAATAGAGCCAAAGCAGCCCGCCAAACACGACACTCGCTACGCCCACGACCAGCCAAGCCGAAGGTGGCAGTGGATCAAGCTCACGACGCAGTACTTTTAAGGCGCTGACTTGCTTGATACGCAGCAGCGTTGGCCCTGCAAAGCCAACTAACACAGCAAGGGCTGTGAATACTCCTAGCCCCAGCGGCATCAGCCCCGGTGGCGGGAGCGTCATGGGTAGAAAGCTCACCAACAGCCAAATCAGTACCGCTTGGCCCAGCAGCCCAAGTAGCGCCCCAATCACCGCCGCTACCAGTGCCAAACCGAGTAACTGAAGGGTAAAAATGGTCACTAACTGACGCTGACTGGCACCAAAGCAGCGTAACAGCGCAGCGGTATCCAGGTGACGCTCCACATAGCGGCGGGG
>NZ_JPUA01000032.1:102701-111732 GCF_002211105.1 Halomonas campaniensis
GCGGTCAACGCGAACATCGCGCACCTCTACCCCATCACGGCGTAGCTCAGCAAGTAGCCCCTGCACTTGATCCAGCGCTGCAGGAGCGCCTGCAGCTAAAATTTCAAACTCAATCCGCGAGCCTTCCTGAACCAGGCCAGTGGCCTCGACATCCGCCGTGTTCATCATCAGGCGCGGATTAAAGTTACCAAACCCACCGGACTGATCCGCTTCGCGCTCAATAATTCCACTAACGGTCAGTTCGGTTTGCCCCACTTGCACCCGGTCGCCCAGCTCAATCTCGACCAGTTCCATCAGTCGCGGGTCAGCCCAGGCTTCTCCAGGCGGCGGCCCCGAGGCGATTTGCTCAGTGCCATTGCCAAAGTCTACGTAAGAGACACCGTAGTGTGGGTAGGCCTCATCCACAGCTTTTAAACTGGCTGGCTGAAAGCGCCCATCGCGGCTAATCATCGACACCAAGTCCACTTGATCGCTAAGCACAAAGCCAGCGCTCTCCAAGCGCTCTCTTAACTCTGCAGAAAAAGGGTCGCGCTGCTCAAGCACTAAATCGCCGCCCAGCATTTGACCTGCCTGACGTTCCAGGCCGCGCTCTAAACGATCAAGAAAAAATGCAATCATGGTAGAGGCAGCGACTGCCAATACCAGGGCAATAAATAGCGCACGCACATCAGCAGCGCGCAGGTCTCGTTTGAGGCTGCGCATCGCCAAGCGCCAATTCACATCACTCATCGCCCATCCTCATCAATCGACACTGCGGTTGGCTTGATGTTTTCAAGTACGGCTTCTAACTTGCCATGATCTAAACGCAGACAGCGATCACAGCGCCGCGCCAGGGCGTGGTCGTGGGTAACCAGAATAAGCGTGGTGCCCGCCTCTTTGTTAAGTTGGAAGAGCAGATCAATGACTTGCGAACCGGTGTCAGGATCCAGGTTGCCAGTGGGTTCATCGGCGAATACCAGCTCAGGGTCGGTAACAAAAGCACGGGCAACGGCCACCCGCTGCTGCTCGCCACCGGAAAGCTGTTTGGGTAAGTGATTCACCCGCTCGCCAAGCCCCACGCGCTCTAACCACTGAGCAGCGGTATGCGTCTCCCCAGCTCGGGGCGACAGCTCAAGGGGCAGCATGACGTTTTCAAGTGCGCTCAAAGTGGGCAGCAGTTGAAAGTTCTGGAACACAAAGCCGATGCGTCCGGCACGCAGTGCTGCACGCCCATCCTCATCCAAACGGCTTAGCGCGTGGCCAAATAGCGTTAGCTCACCGTCACTTGGCGTATCAAGACCGGCCAGCAGGCCCAGCAGTGTTGATTTACCTGCACCGCTTTTACCCAAAATGGCGACGCTCTCCCCCGCCGCTACGCTCAGCGACAGGTCGTGTAAGATGGTGAGCGAGCGTTCACCACTGGTGACTTTTTTAGACAGCTTATCTGCGTGCAGTACAGGCGGCCTAACAGCGCCTTGGGGAACATCGTTAACCGCTTGGTTGTCGGTAGTAGGCTGGCGCTTGCCCTGGAGTGACTCACTTGACACTGTTTTATCAATAGATGAATTCGCAGTTTGACCTGAGGAGCTGGAATTTGAAGAACTGGAATTTGAGGAGTAAGACATGAAGCGTGGCATCCCTGTGGCATGGCATGGACTGAACCGCATGGTAACCGGATGGCTGGTACTGCTGATAGTCACCGTTGCCTCACCGTCTATCAACGCAGAGCCTGTTAATCCAGACGCTGCCCCCACCCTATTGGTGATGGGCGATAGTTTAAGCGCCGCGTACGGCATAGAGCGTGAAGAGGGCTGGGTGAACCTGCTAGCAGAACGTTTAGAAGGCGAGGTGCGCGTCATTAATGCCAGCATTAGCGGTGAGACCACATCCGGGGGTCTGCAAAGGTTCTCTGAGGTTATCGGACAGCGGCAGCCGGATATTGTTCTTATTGAACTGGGCGGCAACGATGGGCTGCGCGGCTTACCACCCAATCAAATGCAGGCGAACCTAGCCAGGATGATTGAGCAGAGCCAGGATGCAGGCGCTCAGGTACTGCTACTGGGAATCGATATTCCGCCCAATTATGGCCAAGCGTACCGGGATGCCTTTACCGGCGTCTTTTACTCGCTGGCAGAAGAGTATGACGTCTCATTAGTCCCCTTTTTACTTGCCGATATCGCCCTTGATGACGCGCTAATGCAGAGCGATGGCATTCATCCTACCGCCGATGCGCAGCCTATTATTTTGGAGAATGTGTGGCCCGAACTTGAACAACTTTTGCAGCCTCTTGTTGAGCGACAGTTAGAAACGACGCAGCAGGCAGCCACTCAATAAGCAACTAGCGCCACCCTTTTGACTGAGAGGTGTAGCACTTCAACCCGCCAGCTTGTAATCTTAACCTCAATTTGGCGGTTATTAACGGCGACTCATGCCTGCACCCTCTGATCACAGCCCTCCTGCATTCTCGCGTCGACAGTTTTTAGCAACTGTCGGCGCGCTTTGGTTGGGCGCAGGCCTTGGCATTCATCCAACGTCGGCGGCAGCGTTTGACCCTCAACGCTTACGACAAAGCATGCAACAGCAGTATGGACAGGCCGGTTTAGCCATATTAGAAGAGTGGTTTGCCCTACTTCAACAGCTGCAAGATCAAGATATTCAAGCCAAACTGCGTGGGGTCAATGATTTCTTTAATCGTCGAATCCG
This sequence comes from Halomonas campaniensis, assembly GCF_002211105.1. GTDB lineage: Bacteria > Pseudomonadota > Gammaproteobacteria > Pseudomonadales > Halomonadaceae > Vreelandella > Vreelandella campaniensis_A. The sequence goes on from NZ_JPUA01000032.1 coordinate 105,384, forward strand.
CTGGGTAGATGATATTCAAGTCTGGGGGGAGGAGGACTTCTGGGCCACGCCTTTAGAAGCGATGGGTAAGGGCCAGGGAGATTGCGAGGACTACTCAATTGCCAAATACATTACCCTTAAGCAATTGGGGGTTACTAGTCAGTACCTACGCATGATTTATGTTCGTGCACGCATTGGACGTAGTCAAATTACCCAAGCCCACATGGTACTGGGCTATTACTCGACGCCCGATGCAGAACCGCTGGTGCTAGACAACATTGTACCGTCGATCACCCCTGCCTCTCAGCGTACTGATCTCGACCCACTGTTTAGTTTTAATAGTGATGGCCTTTGGGCGGGTGGTGGATCGGAATCCCGCGCTGATCCATTGGCTCGTCTCTCACGCTGGCGCAGCGTCATCGAACGTATGCAAACCCAGGGTTTCATTTAAGAGGAATTGGCACGATGTCACTTATCAAACAACTTTGGATTGCCATTATCGCCCTGCTGCTGCTGTCGTTCACGGGCAGTCTTGCCATTAGCATTACCTCTAGCCGCGATTATATCGAGCAGGAAGTGCGTATTAAGAATGAAGATAATGCCACTGCTTTGGCGCTTTCCATGAGCCAGCTCGATAAAGACCTTGTCACCCTCGAGCTGTTAATCGCAGCCCAATTTGACACAGGTTACTACCGCCAAATCACGCTGCGTGATACAGAAGGAAGCGTGCTTATTGAGCGCTCATCCGAACAGTACAGTGGCGATGTGCCTGCCTGGTTTCGACAGCTTATTGAGTTTGATGTACCCAGCGGTATTGCAACGGTTCAAGACGGCTGGCGCCAGTACGGCACGTTGGAGCTTGAGAGCCAGCATAGTTTTGCCTATACCTCACTATGGCGCAGCATGCTGGAACTCGCCGCTTGGTTTTTACTTGCCGGAGTGATTAGCCTGGCGATTGCGACCGTGATCGTCCGGGGTATTAAGCATCCTCTCTCCCGCGTCGTTACCCAGGCGCAAGATATCAGCGCGCGGCGCTTTACCACGATTAAAGAGCCACGCACCCTGGAATTACGCCAAGTCACCCAAGCAATGAACGTGCTATCGGCCAATGTCCATCAGATGCTCAGTCACGAAAGCCATAAGCTGGATGAATTACGTCGGCATTTACAGCATGACCGTGTCACTGGCGCACTAAATCGTGACGTGTTTATGGGCAAGCTTGCATCTCAACTCAACAGTGAGGACGCTCGATCAACAGGTATGCTGGTCATGGTTCGCGTTCAGGCCTTAGAAACACTCAACGAGCAACTCGGTTACGCCGCCACCGACCAACTATTGAGCGCCCTCGTTAGCCAACTGGGGCAATTGGACAGTGTGTCGGCAGAGCCGATGGTAGGCCGCCTTAACGGCAGTGATTTTATCTTTATGCTGCCGCTTATGGACGATGTCGAGGAGCTTAGAATCCAAGTGATGGCCGTTTTGGCCGAGGTCGCCGCCACAGCGCCCGAGGCGAAGGTGTACTTGCCAACGGCCATTGTGCCTTATGCAGCACATGATGAACGCGGCACGCTTTTAGCCACCCTGGATGACGCCTTGGCACAAGCCGAAAGCCTAACCTCCTTTGAACAGGTAGTTGTACGGCAGCGCAAACGTGTCTCCCTCTATAGCAGCCATGCCGAATGGCGAAATGCACTGGAAGCAGCCATTCTGGTAGGCCCGGAGTTAGCGTACTTCCCCGTCGTGGACGCCCAGGGAGAGATCATCCATTACGAATGCCCGGCCCGCTTACTGCTAGGCGGGAATTGGCAAACCGCCGGTGTCTTTATCCCCTGGATTACCCGCTTTGAAATGGAGCCAGCGCTCGATTTAGCCGTGGTCAAAAAAGCGCTCACGAATCTAGAAGATGACCTTAAACCGGTAGGGATTAACCTCTCTGCGGCGTCTATCACTAACACGCAGTTTGTTAATGACCTGCGCACGTTGTTGGTAGCACACCCCTTACTGGCCAAGCAGCTCTGCTTTGAAGTGCCCGCCACCCTTAGCACCCACGCGATTGGCAGCTTACGGGGGCTATGTACGGCCTTACGACCCCTTGGCTGCACATTCGGTATAGAGCACGTAGGGGCAGAGTTCACTAAACTGGCAGACTTGCACGATGTAGGGCTTGCTTACCTAAAAATGGATAGCAGTCTTATTCACCAACTGCATGCTTCAAATGAGCAGCAAACCATTGTGCGCGGCATGGCCACGCTCTGCCATTCACTGGGCATTCAGGTGATAGGAGAAGGTGTTGCAGACGAGGAGGAAATCGCCTGCCTGTTCCGTGTGGGGGTCGATGGTGCCACCGGTCCAGGCGTACGTGCCTAACAAATAGACTTGAACGGCGGCGACTTAGATATACAGCCTAGATAGTGTCGTCGTCGCTTAGCAGCCCCACATCATTTTTTGACCGCAGCGATTTACGCTCCATCACTTTCGCCTGTGCAGCTTCAGGCAAGTCAGTGAACGTGATGAGCCCTTTGCTTAGTAACACCTCAAGAATATCTTCTACTACCCTCACAAAGGCTAAGTCGGACGCTATAAAGTGTGCTGAGGAGCCTGGTTGATCAGCAAGGAAAGCCAGCACCTCGGGTGAATCCGGGGCAACCGTTTCGCTGCACTCAGACGTTGGCTCTTTGCTGAGCATTAGGATCTCGCCGGATGTATTGCGTTTGGTGTAGAGCATTATCTAGAACCCCATCTTATAAAGCCAAATTTTCCGACTTACTGTAAAACTACTTTTGCGATGTTCTAGCATTTTTCTCAAGATCGAGATTCTTCAAATAACCTTCGTAGGTTTCGCTGTGTGTGATCGCGCGTGCCTCGGAACCTACTTTACTCGCCCACTGATTGCCACCACACAGCAAAGCTGCTTGCGTAATCAGATCAACATAAGAAGATCGCAAGATAAAAGCGATACTTTTTTCATAATCGCCGCCCTCACGCTCCATTTGCGTCGCAATTTGCCAATTCGAAATAGCATTCATTAGCACTGAGTTCAAGTGTTCAAAATTCTTGCGATAGAAAGTATTTCTTGGAAGCTTAATCAGCACATCAAAAAACAGCTTATTAATTTCTTCATCACTAAGCACTTTATCTTTATCGATCAAATCGTCCCATTTATGAGCGATATCGCAAATCATTTCTATATATTCGACTGCTAATTTATCGCCTTTCATCCAGCGCAAAAGCTGTATCTCATCAAAGTACATATTGCCCCCTTCACAATTGAAAAAAGCCCCACACGAAGAGTATGGGGCATTTCTTATCGCTCAGTCGTACTAATTATTGATCTATCTTAAGTTGGCCATCATCCAACATACTTTGAATAAAGTCCGAAGAGTTGCCACCTTGCGGCATCTCAACATCCTTCAATACGATACGCTGATCCGCGTTACTACCATCTGCGGCTAACCCACCATCAGATTTAACATGCAGTACAGTATCAGCGCCCTGCTGTTCTGCTTTAATGTACTGATCCAGGTTTTCCGCATTTTCCCCTTGCAGAAGATCCGCTATGTCCAATCGATCGGCCGCAGAGTCGGCGCCAAACTGCCCCATATTGAAGTCCATGACCTGATCTACAGCGGGTGTCTGCTCAGTCCCTTCATCGCTCGAATCCCATACAAAGGTATTGGCGCCGTTACCGCCATACATAATGTCATCACCAGCTCCCCCTACCAGCGTATCATTGCCACCTTGCCCAAATAGAATGTCATCCCCATCACCGCCGATTAGAATATCGTTACCAACGGTACCCGTGGAGTTATTAAACTCTCCATGATTATTGGTAATGTATGTATGGATCTGCTCAGCAGTAACTTGGTTAGAGTCTGTAAGGCCCAACTGGCCTGCAATATAAGCCTTAATAGCGGGCAAGCCGTTACCTTCAATCCCAGCAAAGGTAATCTGATCTCCAAACAGAACATCATTGCCCTCACCACCGGAAATTGTGTCATTGCCAGAAGGCAACTGAACATTTTCACCCAGAATAGCATCAGCGAGCTGCTCCGGATTGATGTTCGACTGAACGATGCCATCAGAGTCATATGCCTGAAGATTACTTTCGTTCAAGCTGCCACCCAAACCAATGGCATTGACCGAGGACTTACCATCCAGCAGTGCAAAGGCTTCTAATGAATTCTGTGCAACCGTCTGTGTAGTACTTCTGCCGTCACCAGCAAGTTCAGAAATTTCGTATGTACCGTCGCCCTCAGGCCTTACCTGACCGATAATACTGCTACTCCAACTTCCACCGCCACATCCAGAACTATGAGTCCACTGTTGCACATTGCCACTTGTATCGATGACCTCTCTCATCTGGCCATCGATATTCATTGAGTATGCTTGGCCAGGTGTGTAATCAATATCATCGATATTAAGATTCCAGCGATTCCCTCCTCTGGAGCCCACCACCGCACTCTCTTTTTCCTTAGCCTGGAAATATGTCGGTAAACCGTCGGTTATAAAATAGGTCATGTTAGTGCCGGAATTGGCCTGGACAGAATCCGTATAGAACCAGTTGGCAGTAGTTTTAAAGACATCTTCATAGTTGGTACCACCACCTTGCTGGAACCCATCTAGCACTGCCTGCAGCTTAGACAGTGCATGTGGATCCGACAGGTCAACACTGACATTTCTTCCTGCCTGGGTATCGAACTCTACCAAGAAGATGTTGACTGTGCCGGCATTATCCTCGCCCACGCTCTCTTTAAGGGTATTGAACACTTCGGTCAGTGATGCCTTAGCATTAGCAATATCGGCATTCGACATACTGCCCGATGTATCTACCATAAATGCCAAATTGTAGTTCTCACCTGGTACTAATTGCAGACCAGCAACATCACCAATAATGATGTCATTTGCACTGGTACCCGTGATGGTATCACCGCCTGGCGAACCTACCACAATATTGTATTGCTCCACAGCGGTGGTATCAGTGCTTGTTTCACTGTCGATGACTTGCTGGTCTCCAGCGGCATCTTCGTATACCTCGCTGGAAGTTACCGTAGCCGTGATATCAAATGCTCCGACACTCACAGGCACTTTCATCGTCAACATCAACTGGTCGACGCTATCCCCTGTAGGATTAGCCACCAGCCAACTGCCATCCGGCTGCATAACGACACCCTCACCGGTCAGCTCAACTCCAGCTGGGATGTCCGTCAAAATAATATCCGAAAGCACCTCACTGCGATCAGTATCAGTTAACAGGGCAGAGAGTTCGACCTCGATAATGTCATAGCCTGTCTGGGTAATCGTGGTAGTCGCATCACTGGGCAACATAGTGGAACCATCGCCAAATATGATCCCACGAATGTTATTGACGCTAATGGTCACACCCGTTGCTAAATCGGTGATGGTTCCGTCATACCCAGAGTTTTGGTGCTGTTCGCCTAGATTAACGGCATAGCTCGTTAACGGCTTGTTTAAGTAGACATAGTCTTTGTCATCACCATTGATCGAGTTAACTGCCTGGTTACCATTCACCAACTTATTGAAGTCACCGATGAGCGCAATAACATCAGCACCGTTAGTATTATTGGCACTACCTGGGTTTAGATTGCCGTCACTAAACGGGGGCTTGATAACCTGACCACTGATCCCTACAGCACTGATTTCAGTACCCTCAATAGTGATAGTGGCGCTGCTATGCTCAACAGTAATGACTGACGCACGTACAGACTCTAGTGTGTTACCCAGCGACACAGAGACATTGGGCGCATCGGCAACAGGTCTGATATCGATTTTGAGGGTAGCTTCCACTCCTTCATTGTGAGTATCAGTGGGCACGAACTGCAACTGAGCATAGTCAGCTTGCTGGTTCCCTACCCCCTCGCCACCATAGCTATCGAAGCCTGACTCATTAGCTTCTGGCATAAAGCGCAGTTGCCCAGCATCTATTTCCGCTCTGCTGAAGTTTGCATCCACAGCCACGCTCTGCCACTGCCCACTGGCATCTTTGAACTCCAATGCTCCAGAGGCAGGCAAATCGGTAATCACAATTCCCTGTTCAGCAGCAGGTGAATCGTCAGTGATATTAAAATCACTCCATTTCAGTATTAAAGCGGTGTCTTCCTCACCTGTTACTTGTCCACCCGCAGCCTCTGGGGCTGCATCAACACCGTAGCCACGATCCGCCGCGGCGCTGTAGGCGTTGCCCGCGTCGTCGCTGCCGGTGACTTCCGCGCTGACGGTGTCGTTCTCAGCCAGCACAGCCCCGGGCACGTCGATGGCGTAGGTGAGGTCTGCCGCTACCTGGCCACTGAAGGTCTCGCCGCCCACGGTCAGGGTGACGGTGTCGCCTTCGCGGGCGTCGCCGCCCACGGTG
>NZ_JPUA01000033.1:0-24312 GCF_002211105.1 Halomonas campaniensis
GTGTCCCCCGCCCGAGTCGATGAGATTATCGGCTACCGCTGGGAAAACCTGGATGAAATCATCACGCCGCTGGCAGATCTGCTCACCCACTGCCAGCAAATCGGCATAGATGGCTGGAGCAGCGGGCTACGCTTTGGCGTCATTGATGCGCTGATGCAGACGATTGGCCGTGAACGTTTTAGCGAGGCAGGCGCGTTAGTCGATGCCATCAGAATTATTAAAAGCCCTGCTGAACTGGAGATGTTACAAGAGAGCGCGCGCATAACCGCCCTAGGTTTAGAGATCGCCATACAGAGCATTCGCCCAGGTATGACGGATAACGACATTGCCGCCGCGGGTGCCAAAGCGTTGCTCGAAAATGGCAGCGAGTTTATGAGTCTGCAGCCCATTGTAACCAGCGGCCACCGCATTGGCGTGATTCACGTCAACCATAAACGGCGTGTTATCCAGGCTAATGAGCCGGTCTTTTTAGAGTTTGGCGCTGCTTATCAACGCTATACAGCACCCATGATGCGCACCGCGGTGACAGGCATGCCAAGCCAAGCTCTCTCAGCCACCCGGGATCTATGCCGCTCAATTTTTGAAGCGCTCTGCGACGCCATGCGGCCTGGCAACACCTTTGATGCCGCTGCCCAGGCGGCTGATTCCCTACTCGCCCCCCAGCGTGACCAGTATTTCTTCTCCGGTGTCTTTGGCTATGCCGTGGGCGCCCAGTTTCCGCCCAGCTGGGTGGAGGGAACCGGCTTTATCGCCAAAGGCCAGACACGTACTTTTGAAACCAATATGGTTTTTCACCTACCTCTCTGCCTCCGGGTGCCCGGCCAGTGGGGCGTTGGCATAAGCGACACCGTGGTGGTTACTGAAAACGGAGCCAAACCGCTGACCAATAACGACTGGCAGTTGTTTGAGGCGCGCTCATAAGCTATTGCGACTTATAGTCGCAGCATTGACAGGTCAATGGAGTAGCGCTATCGTCAACTGAGATGCAAATGAGAAACACTCTCTTTATTTCAGAAAGTAGATGGTCGGGCCTATGGCCCCCCAGGAAGCAACCAGCGTGAGGGATTATTGGGATGACTAGCGAGCAGCGGCAACTTCGCCAAACGGTCATATTTTTGCGCACCTCGTTTGAAGCGGTTCAGCACTCTATTGCCGGCCGCCTGGAAGACCCGCTGCCCTGCTGGATGGATACCAGCATGCTTTCCATGCTGTCGCGGGAGCTCACTCGCTGCTGCCAACAGTCTAAGCCACTGTTTGCCCCAGCCGTCACCGAACAGCTCTATATCGCCTCGCAACAGTGCGAGCTGCTACTCAAACAGTGCCCAGGGGTGCTCAACAGCGCGGTCTGCTATCGCCAGTTAGGTGCCATTATGTTGCCGCTTTCAAGCGCACTGCAGCAGATCGACACTACCGCCAAGCGGCGTTGGCCTTGGCAACGACGTTAATTCCCTTTTCCACAAACAAGCGTGCGATTAAGGCCTCCAAATCGGTCTAATCGGCGCGTTCCTGCCGTTTGAAAATTCAGCCTTGCTTGACCCTGCTATTTATCATGATAAATTCAAGGTAAGGCGCCAACGAGCGTCAACGCTGAGACACATCACAAGAAAGGGTATCCTCATGGCTGAACAACAAACCGCGGCAGCCTCTGGCTCGCGTAAAAAGTGGTATCAGGCGGTTCCCGACCCCATGGTACTAATCTTTATTATTCTGGTTGCTACCTATTTTCTGACCTTCATTATCCCCGCCGGTGAATTTGAACGAGTTACCCAAGATGGCCGAACGGTGGTGGTGCCGGGCTCTTTTGCCTATTTAGAAGACGTTGCCAACATCCCACTCTTCAATATTTTTGTGGCGATTCCTGAAGGGCTTATCTCCGCCTCGCAGTATCTATTTATTGTCTTTATCGCCGGTGGTCTGTTTCATATTCTGCAAAAGACCGGCGCGTTAGAGAACGCGATCGGCGTAGCGGTTAATCGTGTTGGCGTTGAGCGGCGTAACGTGATTATTGTCGTCGGTACCTTTATCTACGGCTTTTTTGGTGTCGCCGTCGGGTTTGAAAACAACATTGCATTAGTCCCCATTGCGGTTCTCATCGCCAGCGCCATTGGCTGCTCCAGTTTGGTGGGTACCGCTATGGCCGTTGGTGGTATTGGGATCGGTTTTGCACTCTCGCCCATTAATCCCTATACCGTTGGGGTTGCTCAAGGTATCGCGGAACTGCCGACCTTCTCTGGCGCTTGGCTGCGTACGTTGCTGGTGCTTTCGTCACTGGCACTGCTCTCGCTGTATATCTGCAAACGCGTCGTCAAAATGGAGTTTGAAGAGCCGGATAACGCGGAAGCACTGAGCAAACCGCTTAGCGAATACTCTCTCACCAAGCGCAACATTCTTACGATGGTCGTGTTCGTGGGTGGACTGGTCGCTATGCTCATTGGCGTGTTCACTCGCGGTTGGTATATCAATGAAATTGCAGGCACTTTCCTACTCCTGGCAATCATCATTGGCGCCTTAAACGGCCTATCGGCGAACGGTATTGTTAAACAGATGATGGAGGGTGCTGCCAGCGTAACCGCAGGCGCGCTGGTGATCGGGGTGGCGGCCTCAATTCAGGTCATCCTTGAGCAAGCAGTGATTATCGACACCATCGTTAACTCGCTGAGCGCAATGATCGACGGCATTCCGTCAATATTTTCCGCGATTATGGCCAGTGTGGTGCAGGGTATTATCAACCTCTTTATCCCTTCCGGTTCTGGTCAGGCACTGGTGACAATGCCCATTCTGATTCCAGTGGCGGACCTTGTGGGTATGAGCCGTCAGTTGATGATCACTGCATTCCAAGTCGGCGACGGCTTAACGAACCTGATTGTTCCCACGTCTGGCGGCACACTCGCCATGCTGGCACTGGGTCGCGTCTCATACGCCCAGTGGTTGAAGGCGATTATGCCCTTTATGGCGTTGGTGTATGTATTAGCCTGGGTAGGGTTGGTGATTGGCCGCCTGGTGGGTTACTGAACAATAGAGGCAACCGCGATGACGCTTTCTCTCGTTCATTGCAATCCTGCCACGGGCACCGTCGCGGCCATCACCGCTACAGGCGGAGTGGCGGTGGGAGGCTATGTGCATCACTGTTGGCGAGGCACTGGGGCATGCGTCACCCAAGGGCTGTTTACCAACCCGTGGTACCCAGCTCGGATATATGAAGCACTTGCCGCAGGCGCCAGCGCCCGGCAGGCGCTTCGCGCCGCCGTTAGCGAGGACAGCGACTCAGGGTTCCGCCAATGCTTGGTGATGGACTCTCAGGGCCGCACATCAGTACATTCAGGTGCAGAGAATGTGCCTGAAGTGGCTGAAACCTGCTTTCCCAGCGTTGCTGCCGTTGGCAACATGCTGCAGAGCGCCGAAGTCGTGCGGATTTTTGCAGAGCGATTTTTACGCCTTAGCGCCACTAATAGCAGCGCCGCCATTCAACGCAACGAGTCGCCCCGCTTCCCTGTTCATCACGACCAACATCTGCTTACGCATCTGATTGATGCTCTTGATGCTGCTCTATCAGCGGGCGGCGATAAACGCGGTGCACGCTCGGCCGCGCTGCGTATCGAATCTTTTCATCAAGCGCCTATCGATTTGCGCATCGACTGGTCGGAGGACGTCGTCGGCGCATTGCGGGCGTTAGTCGATGAGTTTATGGCCGAGAACTTTCAAGCCTTTTGGCGTCAACTGCCGCTGCGCTAAAAGCATTTCTACTCTTTTGCTGGCCCCTCTGCCAGCGCCTATTGGAGAGTTTATGACCAACACGGTTGCTCACACTGCTTTTAATCAAGGCGAGCTGGGAAAGGCATTAATTGATCGCCTGGACGAAGCTGCCCAATACTCTGAGCTAGGCCCCGGCGTCACGCGACTGTTCTGCTCTCAGGAGCATCGTCAGGTACTGCCGTTAATCAGTCGCTGGATGGAACACGCGGGGCTAACTCCCCGACTGGATGCCGCTGGCAATCTTGTGGGTCGCTGCCCCAAAGCTCAAGCAGGTGAGAAAACCTTCATTATGGGCTCCCATCAAGATTCAGTCATAGAAGGGGGCAAATACGACGGCATGCTAGGCGTGGCCCTACCGCTATTGGCCTTGGAGGCGCTTAAACGCGAAGGCGTGACGCTGCCATTCGGGGTAGAAGTGGTCGCATTTGGCGACGAAGAAGGGGTGCGTTTTCCTACTACGCTGGTCGGCAGTAAAGCGCTGGCGGGGAGCGTGACACCCGACCAACTGGAAGCCCAGGATTCCGAAGGAATCTCACTGCAAGACGCATTGATAGCTTTCGGCTGCTCGCCTGATGATATTCCCGCTATCGCCCGCGACCCTGCCAACACTCTAGGTTTTTTAGAAGTACATATTGAACAAGGGCCAATCCTGGAACAGCGTGATCATGCTGTGGGCATTGTCACGGCGCTAACGGGTATTGAACGCCACAAGGTCACGCTAAGCGGCAAGGCCGGTCATGCCGGTACTACGCCGATGGACGTGCGTCATGACGCGCTAGTCGGCGCGGCGGAAATGGTGCTTGCCATCGATAGCGTACTGCAGAATACCGATGAGTTGGTCGGCGTGGTGGGCAGACTCGATGTCCATCCCAACGCGGTCAATGTGATTCCCGCCCAGGTAACGTTCACGGTAGAGCTACGCTCTCCAGAGTCGGCGACTCGCCAATATGGAAGGGAAGCCGTAACAGCAGCATTGGAGGCAGTGGCGAAACGCCGTGGATTAACCATTAATATTGAAAACACCTACAGCGCCGATGCGGTGGCCTGTGCCGACTGGATGATGACCGCCCTCGAACAGGCGTGTACCCAGGTTAACCAACCGGCAGAGCGAATGTTTAGCGGCGCTGGGCATGATGGCTTAGCGATGCAGGCTTTAACCGATATCGGCATGCTGTTTGTACGCTGTAAAGAGGGGCTTAGCCACCACCCAGACGAAGCTATTACAGCCGAAGACGGGGAAGCCGCGACGCGAGTGGTCATGGCATTTTTACAGCAGTTGCCACGTCCATAGCGTTTTCCGCCCTCTGCCCGTTACGCTAGTGGCTCAGGTAAAAAGCCTCGGCGTACCTGAGCCTCCTGCTGATTCATCACTTGTTGGGCATCAAGCATATGCTCGCGCATGATGTTATAGGCGCTTTCGGCATCGCCAAGCTCAATGGCATCCAAAATTTCTGCATGATAACGACAGCCAGCCTGTCCTAAATCGTGGGTAACGGGCTCATAGAGACGGTGATAAATCGTCAGATCTGAGAGTACCTGTATGGTGAAGCGGATAATAAATGTCAGCAGCTGATTGCCACCGGCTAGCTCAGCGAGCATTAGGTGGAAATGCAGCGAATCAAGATGTTGCTGACGCTCAGTCTCACTATCGTCCGCCGGGTCTGCGTAACTATGCAGGCTTTCACGTAAACGCACCATATCACTGGCAGCCACTTTACCGGCTAACGAAGCGGCCAATTCAGGCTCTAACGCCAAGCGTATCTGGTAGATATCTTTAATTGAGATCTCTTTGAAAAACAGGTAGTTGCTTAATAGCGATACCGCTTTGGCCTCACTCATCTCACGCACAAAAGCGCCACCTCCGGGCCCTGTGCGAGTTTCAACCAACCCCTGAGCTTCCAGCACTCGCGTGCTCTCACGTACCGTCCCTTTCGACACCTGCAGGGTCTCCATCAGCTCCGACTCGCTAGGTAGCCGGTCACCCGGCTTTAGGTGCCTGTCCACGATCCAGCATTTAATGGTTTCCGCCACCTGATAAGGGCGGCGCTGAGGGGCGTTTTTTAACATGCTATCAACAACATCCTGGGTAATAAGCAGCAAGAGTACCAGAGAGATCGCGAGTTTGGATGCCACATAAAAGGTTATCTAGCGCATAAATGCGTTTAAAAATATCTGGCTGGCACTAACTAGTAAACTGGTCTATTCTGGTGCGTACTATTTCATCGAAGCATTCAAAAGGAGCTTAATTGATGGCTTTCGAAACACTGTTTACTCCCCTCCAACTGGGCAGCCTATCGATTCCTAACCGGGTTGTTATGGCGCCGCTGACACGGGCGCGTACACCCGATAGCGTACCAGGTGAAATTCAGGAAGCTTACTACGGCCAGCGCGCAGGAGCGGGGCTAATCATCAGCGAAGCCACCAATATCTCTCCCACTGCCCGTGGCTATGTGTATACACCCGGCATTTGGACGGATGAGCAGGAAGCCGGCTGGAAAGGTGTTGTTGAAGCAGTGCATGCCAAAGGTGGCCGTATGGCGCTGCAGCTGTGGCACGTTGGGCGCGTTTCCCATGAAATGGTTCAACCTGACGGCCAACAGCCGGTAGCACCGAGTGCCTTGAAAGGCGAAGGCGCCCAGTGTTTCGTAGAGTTTGAAGATGGCACCGCGGGCCAGCACCCCACCAGCACGCCCCGCGCGCTGGAAACCGACGAGATCCCCAGCATTGTTGAGGACTATCGCCAAGCGGCCGAACGCGCCAAGCGTGCTGGTTTCGATATGGTCGAAGTCCACGCGGCAAATGCCTACTTGCTTAACCAGTTCCTGGCGACCGGCACCAATCAGCGTACCGACCAGTACGGCGGTTCGCTAGAAAACCGTGCCCGCTTCCCGCTGGAAGTGGTCGACGCCGTGATTGACGTCTATGGCGCTGATCGAGTGGGCATCCGTATGACGCCGTTTATCGAACTGTTTGGCTTGACCGATGATGAGCCTGAAGCGATGGCGTTCTACATGGCTGAGCAGCTTTCCAAGCGCGGCCTTGCCTACCTGCACCTGAACGAACCCAACTGGGCCGGTGGCGATATCACCTTCCCTGACGGTTTCCGCGAGCAGATGCGTGAGCGCTTTAGTGGCAGCCTGATCTACTGTGGCAACTACGATGCAGAGCGCGCAGAAGCGCGTATCGGCGACAACACTGCCGATGCTGTGGCTTTTGGCCGTCCTTACATTGCTAATCCGGATCTGCCCGAGCGCTTCCGTGTGAACGCCCCGCTCACCGAGCCCAACCACGAAACCTTCTACGGTGGCGACGAGAAAGGCTACACCGATTATCCGTTTATGGATAATGGCTATGACCGTATCCAGTAACAGCCAAAGGTAGCTTTCCCCCACGCCCTGTTCAGCCTGTGACTGAACAGGGCGTTTTTCCTGCGAAACGCTACACGCGTGGTTGCTGCTGTGTGATGCAGTGAATGTTCCCGCCGCCAAGCAGTATTTCCCTTGCCGTAACGCCGATCACCCTCTTTGTGGGAAATAACCGGGATAGAATGCCTTTAGCCTGTTCATCGTAATGAGGATCCAGCAAAGGCATTACAATGACCGAGTTACCAATATAAAAGTTGACGTAAGAACCTGCCATGCGATCCCCAGGTAAGCGGGGATGCGAGCTATTCAGGCGATCAATCCCACTGGCTTCATCGTCGGCAATATGGAGCGGGCCTGGCTGGGGCAGTTTATGAATAGTGAGCCGCCTGCCTTGAGCATCCGTAGCGGTTTCCAGCACACGCAATGCTTCACGACAAATAGCGCCCTGAGGATCTTGCTCATCCTCACACCACGTTAGCGCCACATGGCCTGGCGCAATAAAGCAGCACAGGTTATCCACGTGACCATCGGTCTCGTCTAGATAACAGCCACGCGGTAACCATATGATATGACTGACGCCTAAATACTCCTGCAACCAGTGTTCGATCGTGGCGCGGCTCATCTCCGGATTACGGTTAGGATTCAGCAAGCACTCTTCCGTGGTGATCAGCGTACCTTCACCATCCACGTGAATGGCTCCTCCCTCTAGTACGAGCGGGGCCTCGAAGCGTTGGATACCCAGCATTTCACTGATTTTACAACGAATCCGTTTGTCTTTGTCCCATGGGAAGTAGAGCCCCTCCTTCAACCCGCCCCAGGCATTGAACTCCCAGTCCACCATGGCGAGTCGCCCGTCGGGGTGAGTAATAAAGGTGGGCCCGACATCGCGCATCCAGGCATCATTGCTGGACAGCTCAACCACTCGAATATGCGCAGGCAACTGATTACGGGCATTTTCATACTGTTCATCATTAACGCCCACGAAGACCGTTTCACTCTCGGCAATCGCTAGCGCTACCTCGACAAAGGCTTGCTGGGCAGGTTTTGCACCATAGCGCCATGTATCGGGGCGCTGGGGCCACAGCATCCAGCAGGCAGTGTGAGGGGCAAACTCCGCCGGCATCGAAAAGCCTAGTGCACTGGGTGTTGACTCACCCGTCAGAGGTTCGGTGGCCGTTGTAGGTATGGTAGTGGCATGTTTCATATATTCCCCACTACTATAAAGAAGCCAGTTGCCACGGCAGCGGCTATTAAGATATAGGGAAGTTGCGTTAACGCATGAGCCATTGGCGTACACCCCGCCCCTTGGGCAGAAAGGACGGTAGAATCGCCGTAAAAGCAGGCATGGCTACCAAAGGCACTGGCGGAGATTAAAGCCCCCACAACGAGTGGCATATGCGCATCCATACTGCTGGCAAGCGGTAATACGATAGGCATCGCCACGGCAAACAGTCCCCAGAAGGAGGCGGTCGCAAAAGCGAGAAAGGCCATGGTGACGAAGACAACCGCCGGTAGCATACCCGCGGTCATTAAAGGCTGAACGCTCTCGATCACATAGTTGGTTAAGCCAAGCAGGTCATTCACCTCCTTAAGCACAAACCCAGCCACCAACGTGCCAAGTGGCATAATCATGGCTTTGAAGCCATCCAGCGCGGTGTCAAACGTATCGTTGAAGCTTAACAGCCGCTGCACAGCGATAAGCACTAGCGTCACTGCAAGCGCTACCATCACCCCGCGCAGCACATCAATCTCAAAATACCAAGTAAAGAAAATCAGCGTCACAATGGGAAGCAGAAAATTGAGCAGATGAGGGCGTTTTTTGCCTGTATCTTCTATTTCCAGCGCGCTGTCATCAGCGCCATCGGGCTGCGGCTGGCCAGCTTCAGCACGCGCCTCCGCTGCTCGCATCGGGCCAAGATTGGGGATAATGCCCAGTGCCACCAGGGGCACCAGCGCCGCCGCTATCCAGGCGTAAAACATAAACGGTATGGCTTGGATGTACAGCGCCATGCCGTTACCAGCGACATTGTTCTCTTCCAGCAAACCTGCAAAGAACACAGCCCAGGTGGAAAACGGTACGAGAATACAGATCGGCGCTGCAGTGGAGTCAACGATATAGGCCAACTTCTCACGGGATATGTTAAAGCGATCAGTGATTTTCTTCATGGAAGCGCTAATGGTCAGCGCATTAAGATAGTCATCGACAAAGATTATTAGCCCCAGCCCCCAGGTAGCTAACAAGCTTTGTCGACGGGTATGGATGCGTCGGGTAACGGCATCACCAAAACTTAACACCCCGCCCGTTTTTACCAGCAAGGCAATCAAACTACCAAATAGCCCACACACCAGAATAATCCACGTCACCGTGTCATTACCCAATACCGATAGCAGTATATCCGACCCTTGGGTAATGACATTGAGAGGTTGAAACATTAATAAGCCTACCAGCGCGCCTGCCAGAAGAGACTCAATCGTGCGTTTGGTAATAATCGCCATGACTAACACCACTAACGTGGGTATAAGGCTTAAAATCCCATACTCTTCCATTGGTTATTCCCCTTTTTCGTTGTCGTAGGTCACTACTCAAGACGGGCGCTAACGCCCGCCTCTCATAGCCGTGTTTATAGGTAACCATCCGTTTTAAGTGAGCGCGTGGTGGCGGCAAAAGCGTCATTAAGAATCGCTACGACTTCATCCACGACTTGGCGCGTCCAGATCAGGGGCGGCGAGATGATATTGAGATGACCAACCGGCCGAATAATCAAACCACGTTTCTGTGCTTCAGCAGCCACGCGGTCACCTACGCGCGCGTCAACGGGGAGTAACTCTTTGGTCGTTTTATTGGCCACATTTTCAATCGCCATCATGAAATGACTGCCACGTACATCGCCTACCGTTTCATGAGAGGCGAGGGTTTTGAGCTGTGATTCAAGATAGGGGCCAACCTCTAGAACATTTTCACAAATGCCCTCACGCTCAATGATTTCGATATTTTTTAACGCTGCCGCACAGCTAACGGGATGCCCGGAGTAGGTGAAGCCGGTGCTCAATACCCCACCGGGGCCTTGAGGGGTACTTAATACCTCGTAAAGAGCGTCAGATATCAGCGTTGCACCTAATGGGGCATACCCAGATGAAAGCCCTTTTGCCACGTTGATAATGTCGGGCTGGGTTTCAAACACGGCTTCTGAGGCAAAGAAGTGCCCTAAACGACCAAAGCCTGTCACCACTTCATCGGCAATGAACAGAATATCGTTGGCACGGCATATGGCCTGTACTCGGGAGTGATAGCCCTGCGGTGCCACCAATACGCCGCCTGCGCCCATGATGGGCTCGGCTATGAAAGCGGCTATGTTATCTGCCCCTAGCCGTTCAATAGTCTGCTCAAGTTCATCGACCAGATGATCACAGTACTCGGCCTTACTCATCCCCTCTGGACGGCGATAGCAGTTGGCTTCGCTCAAATGTGTCACCAGATCAAGCGTATCGAACTGCCAGTTATTGCTGGCGATACCGGTCAGGCTCGCCGCCATGTAGGTGGTGCCGTGGTAGGCATTGGTACGCGATAAGATCCGCTTTTTCGAAGGCTTGCCCAAGCGATTGAAGTAGTAATGCACAAGCCGGATGGTGGCATCGTTTGCCGTTGACCCGCCGCAGCTATAAAACACATGGTTCAAGTGGGCAGGCGCAAGCTCGGCG
This sequence comes from Halomonas campaniensis, assembly GCF_002211105.1. Lineage (GTDB taxonomy): Bacteria > Pseudomonadota > Gammaproteobacteria > Pseudomonadales > Halomonadaceae > Vreelandella > Vreelandella campaniensis_A. Next base: position 10,818 of record NZ_JPUA01000033.1, read on the forward strand.
AGCTTAGCCGCCAGCTCGGTAGCCGGGGCGTTGGAGAGATTGTTGAACGTGGAGAAGTAAGCCATGCGGGTGGCTTGCTCGGCCATCGCCTGGCCAATTTCGGCACGGCCGTGGCCCACATTGACACACCACAGGCCTGCAATCCCATCGATAAAGCGGTTGCCGTGTACATCCTCGACATAGATACCATCACTGTTGGTAATCAAGTCACAGCCTTTTTCGTGGAACAAGCTGAAGTCGGTGAAGGGGTGAATAAAGTGATTTTTATCTTTTTGCCAAAGGTCTTGCGCGTCGTAAGAGGCTTGCGCCTGCTGCTGAGTCATCACTATGCCCTCGCTTATTAGGAAGCCGTTGTAGAGGTGGCTTCACAGGCTAGCGGGGAAAACAGTGTCGGGAATATATCCCCATTGGGGTATATCGGCTGCGCGGAAGGCCTCCTATGGTGGATCTCCTTAACCCAATAAACACAACAGGAGACACGCCATGCAAGTGTCCATTGATGGCCAGCGATTGTGGTCAAGTTTAATGGCCATGGCAGAGATCGGCGCTACCCCCAATGGCGGCAGCAACCGCTTGGCACTGACACCCGAAGATACTGCCGGACGGCAGCAGTTGATCGAATGGTGCGCTGATATTGGCTGCCACGTTCGCAGTGATGCAGTGGGTAATCTTTTTTTCCGGCGGCCCGGCGCACGTGAGGATCTGGCGCCCGCCGCTGTCGGCAGCCACCTGGATACCCAGCCGAAAGGAGGTCGTTTCGACGGTGTACTGGGGGTTCTCGCGGGACTGGAAGTGTTTCGCACCCTACACGATCGCCAAATCGTGACCGAACGACCTCTGGAACTGATCGTTTGGACGAACGAGGAAGGCAGTCGTTTTGCCCCTGCAATGATGGCTTCCGGCACCTATGCGGGGGTGTTTACTGTGGAGGAGACACTCGCTCGCCAGGACGAACAGGGGATCAGTTTTGGACAGGCTCTTGAGGAGACAGGCATGAAGGGAAGCCTGCCTATTGGCGAGCCTCGGTTAGCCAGTTTTCTGGAACTGCATATCGAACAGGGGCCGGTGCTTGAAGAGGAGGGCTTAGATATCGGTGTGGTCACCGGGGTGCAAGGGATGCGCTGGTTTGACCTGATGATCGAAGGCAACGCTGCCCATGCGGGCACCACCCCCATGGCATATCGTCACGACGCCCTGGCCGCTGCCGCCCGGCTCATTGACCGGCTATACGCTATCGCCGCCAGCGACACCAGTGGCGACAGCAAGGTCACCTTTGGCTGTCTGGAGATCGATACGCCTTCTCGCAACGTGATTCCCGCCCAGGTCACCATGACGGTCGACCTACGTCATGTGCACGATGATCAGCTAGACACGCTGGAGGCTCGCTTCTATAGCGAGCTAGAGGCCTTGGTAGAAGCCTTTGGTGTCAAAGTAACGCCGCAACGCCTCTGGAACTCCCCAGTAGTGGCCTTCAACGAGCAGTGCATTGCGTCCATCGAGCAGGCCACAAAGGCACGCGGCATTGCTTACCGCCGTATGCTCAGTGGGGCGGGCCATGATGCGGTGTATGTATCACGGATGGCGCCCACCGCGATGATCTTCATTCCCTGCCGCGATGGCATTAGCCATAACGAAGCCGAGTATTCAACGCCAGAGCAGTGTGCACTTGGCACCCAGGTGCTGTGCGACGCGCTACTGCATAACGCTAACGACCTTGAGGTTACCCAATGAGCACAACTGTCCCAACGAACCTGGCCGAGTGGCAAGCACTGGCAGACACACTCTCCTTTGAAACCCGCGCCTATATCAACGACACCTTTGTCGATGCACAGCGCGGCGCCACCCTATCCACGGTGAACCCAGCCACCGGCGAAGTGTTGGCTGAGGTCGCCAGCTGTGATGACGCTGATGCCGAGCTCGCTACCCATGCTGCTCGGCAGGCCTTTGACCAGGGAGAGTGGTCGCGACTCGCCCCAGGTCAGCGCAAAGCCACGCTGCTTGATCTGGCGGCGTTAATGCAGACCCATAGACACGAGCTTGCCCTGCTAGACACTCTGGATATGGGGAAACCGATTACCAGTGCACTGGGGGATATTGACGGTGCCATCGGCTGCCTGCGCTATACCGCCGAAAGTATCGATAAGCTTTATGGTGAGGTGGCCCCGACGGGAGACCATCATCTCGGTTTGATTGTGCGCGAGCCACTCGGGGTAGTGGTATCCATCGTCCCCTGGAACTTCCCGCTCATGATGACCGCCTGGAAGATTGCACCGGCATTGGCGGCCGGTAACAGCGTTATCCTCAAACCGTCAGAAAAGTCGCCGTTATCGGCGCTACGCCTTGCTCAACTAAGCCAACAAGCGGGCCTACCCGCCGGGGTGTTTCAAGTACTCCCCGGCTATGGCCACACCGTGGGTAAAGCGCTGGCCCTGTCGATGGAGGTCGACTGCCTCGCCTTTACCGGCTCCACTCAAGTGGGCAAACAGCTCATGCAGTACGCAGGCCAATCCAATTTGAAACGCGTTTATCTGGAGTGCGGCGGCAAAAGTCCCAACATCATCTTTGCCGACTGCAAAAATCTAGACGTTGCCGCTCAAAACGCAGCCGCTGCGATTTTTCATAACCAAGGTGAAGTCTGTATCGCTGGCTCGCGGCTGTTGGTGGAAAATAGCATTCGCCACGCTTTCGTCGAGAAAGTGGTGGACGCTGCGGCGGCCATGCAACCAGGCGACCCACTCGACCCGCACAGCTTTATGGGAGCGATGGTCGATAACACTCAATACCAGCGGGTGCTGGATTATATCCGCCAGGGGCAGGAAGAGGGTGCCACGCTTCGTACCGGGGGACAGCCATTAGATAGCTCCGGGCTGTTTATTCCTCCCACCGTGTTTGACGATGTCACCCCGGCCATGACCATAGGTCGCGAGGAGATCTTCGGGCCGGTGCTGTCGGTGTTTGGCTTCGATACCGAAGAGGAGGCATTGACACTTGCCAACGACAGCGAATACGGCTTGGCGGCCGCCGTCTGGAGCCAGGACATTGATCGTATTATGCGCGTCTCACACAAGCTGCACTCCGGGCAGGTCTACGTTAACAACTGGGCAGGCCCGGACATGACAGTACCTTTCGGTGGGGTGAAACAGTCTGGAAATGGGCGGGATAAATCGCTGCACTCCATTGACGAATATACAGAGATCAAGACCATCTGGATGTCAATCAACGCTTAATATAGTGCAACATTGACCCAATAAAAACGCCCTGTATGCTGATTTAAAAAAGCCATACAGGGCGATATAGATACTCAGCCGTTAGTTTTAGAAATCGATATTTTCTGCGGCCCGCGTTAACGCAGCTTCATTTTCTTCTAAGAAAAGCTGATATTCATCGGTGGGTAGGAAATGAACGACAGAGCCAAACTCATTCTCTATACGGCTTCTAATACTCTCATCTTCAAGGGCTTTAGAATAAGCATCCGCCAAGACCTCTATAATATGTGAGGGGGTGCCTTTGGGAGCGAAAATGCCTCGGTTGGTAGCACTGACCAAGTCCACCTGCTGTTCTCTTAAGGTAGGCACCTCCTCTAACCCTTTAAGGCGTTCATCATGAGACACGCCTAAAGGCCGGAAATCACCACTCTCGAAAAAAGCACGGCTTGAAGGCATATCAGCGTTAACGAAATCTATCTCTTGCGCCATCAGTGCCGCAATCTGCTCGTTGGTGTCCTGATACCCGACAAATCGTACATCTTCTGTGTTAACACCAAGCGCATCAAACAGCCGCACCCAGTAGAAGTGATCCACCGAAGAGGGCGTCATTCCAAAAGTTACCTCACCCGGATGTTCAGAGATATAGCTGGCCATTTCAGACATATCTTCGACAGGATGGTCGGCGTAGGTCATCGGGATCACGATGGTTTGCGTCAACAGTGCCACCGGCTCGAAGGCGTCGTAAGAGTAATCGACCGTGCCCGCGAGGCGTGAAAGCGCGATCGTATCGTGACTCCCTAGCAGCGTATAGCCATCCGGCTGCGCTTCTTTGACATGACGTGAACCGGTCGTTGCCCCTGCGCCTACCATATTGACAGGTATCACCGACACGCCTAAATGCTTTTCTGCTTCTTTCGAGACTAAACGAAATATAGCGTCGGTTGCCCCTCCAGGGCCATAGGGGATAACCATACGGATATCTTGTTGAGGATAGTCTGACGCTGAAGCATTTAGTGCCACTGTGCTTGAAGCGATTACGATAGCAGAGATAAAGCGCGTTACTTTTTTATCCAACATGGTCATCACCTTATTCATTAGTTAGTTATTGTGTGCTGACGCCGTTACTCTTTAGAAAATCTTTATCATTATTTAATAAGAAAACTAGCAACATAAGAAATTAAAAAAAATACCCTCATTGGGGTATACGTAAACTGAACACTCAGCCGTCCCATCAAACAATTGCAGCGATCAGGACACGCAGAAAACGTTTCTTCAGTTGCAGGGTAGATGGAGGCAGCCATTAATCGGTTTTGGCCACACACAGGCTCCTCATATGTCGTTTGACACACTCAGTTCCTGTCGCTTCTCGCATTAATTTGCAGCGAGACGAGGGAAATATGATCAAGAAAGAGCTGAAACAACTGAGATTGACTGGAGACATCCAGGCGCTGGTAAATATGTTTGCGGTGTACCTTCACAGTACCATCGCTGATATCGAGCTCTCGGGCCGCCGACTTGGTAGAGTGACCTGCGAGTAACAGACGAACGATCTCTTGTTCACGTGCCGTTAAAACCTCTCGACCAAAGCTTGCGAAGGCTGCTTCCACCGGAGCATACTTTTCCAATGTCGACTGGAAATGGACGCCCTGCCACTTCCAATACTCCATTAACAAAGTTTCGATCATGGGCTCCACATTCTTCAGTACCTGCAACGCACGTCTCTTCAAGGGCGCTCCTGTCTGAAAGCCCAGCGACACCACCATCAAGACATCATCCCCCACACGTGCGAAGAGGCCTACCTCATCCGCCAACCCCAACCCGCGATAATAGTGGGCATAGTAGTCACTGGATTCAAAACGATCAGGGGCTAGCTCCCGTAAACGGTGCACACCGCTATCCAGGCCACCACTCATAGCGGCAAAAAAAGGATCCAATAAATACGCCCCGCTGAGGTAGCGATCTATTGCTTGAGGGCGATTTTCAGGCGGGTAATCGTCGTGAATCAGCAGAGGTCTGTGACGCCCTTTGTAAGTACTGATCAGAATCGTACTGAAACCCGTTATCGCACGCAGCACATGCTCCAGGCGTACGGGGAAATCGCGCTGCCCCGATGAGCGTACCAAGCTCGCCATATGCCGATGCCAAGCAGCACTTCCTGCACTCGCCAGAAAAGCGCCATCGATATCATCGGTTGTTGGGCAGTATTTCATAAAAAGCGCTTCATCAGATTGTTAGTTATGACAATACTGCTTTGCACGAGCACGGTAAACTCGGTCAATACCATTGACTGATTGCTTCCAGTCATGGCTTTGTGTTGAGCGCACTAGATAAACACTGCTAAGCTTTTGATTCTTTCGTTTGAACACACAGGTGATGAATGCTTGGTTCGCTGTTAGCGCTGCTGGTGTCTCTACTGCTCGTCGGCGCTGCCGCCATGACCGGTGCGCGCTTTCGACCTGATGGTTGGTACCGGGAGCTCAGTAAGCCAAGTTGGACTCCTCCGAATATCGCTTTTCCTATCGCTTGGGGCATACTGTATCTATTGATGGCTATCGCCGCATGGCGTATCTATATGGCGGATGACTCAGCATGGCGCTCGGCAAGCTTAGTGGCTTACGCACTGCAACTTACAGTTAATGCCATGTGGTCATGGCTATTCTTTGGGCGCAAGCAAATTGTCGCAGCGCTGGTAGATATCATGGCATTACTGGTATTAATTACGATTGCCATCGCACTGTTTTTCCAGGTAAACACCCTAGCCGCGTGGCTTATGGTGCCCTACTGGCTCTGGGTAGCACTTGCGCTAGCCCTCAATGCCACTATTTTTCGGCTAAATAAAGCCTGAGCGCTGATTAAAAACAAAGGGTTCTGAGAGTATGGATCGCACCACCACTATAATAGTACTCGCCTTCATATCGCTGGTATTGGGCGCAATGGCAACGGCCATATTTATTTATGTCATTGTGCCCTGGCGGCGCCGACGGCGCGCAGCGAAAGAGAGAGCCGCTAACCCAGCACCGACTCAAGCGAATAGCCCTCCAGAACAGCCCGAGCCATACACCTCGGCCAAGCGCACGAGCAGTGTGAAACAGCACTCACTCTTTATTATTTTTGATCAGCCCAGTGAGCGTTCTGATAAGCAACTCAGCGAGTGGTTACGTGAGAAAGACGCTCATTATGAACCGCTCAAAAAAGTCTTCTTAATCAACGGGCAGCAGCCCGCTAACCCCATTACTATTGCCAATGCCTTTTTACCGGGCGAGCTGCCGGATCTCTTCAGAGATGAGCGCGGCAGCGAAATAATCAAAGGGATCAGCCTTATCGTCAAACCCCCTTTACGCAAACGCCGAAACCAGCAAATGGTTGTTTTTGTTGAACTTGCCAAGGAAGCGGCGACGCTATTCAATGCCAATGTACTGGATACCGAGCATAAAGCGGCAACCGAAGAAACCTACGCCCAGATCATTGGTGAGTAGCCTTAGCGGTACTTCTTGTACCTATAGACTTACACCACCCCCTGGCTACGCAGGTAGTCATCGTAGCTGCCGCTAAAATCGACAATGCCATCGGGCTGCATATCAATAATACGCGTGGCTAGCGATGACACAAACTCGCGGTCGTGGCTTACAAACAGCAGCGTGCCAGGGTAGTTCTCCAGGGCCAGGTTCAGCGCCTCGATAGACTCCATATCCAGGTGGTTGGTTGGCTCGTCCATCAGCATTACGTTGGGCTGAGTGAGGATTAACTTACCGAACAACATGCGCCCCTGCTCGCCACCGGAAATCACCTTCACCGATTTGCCAATATCTTCGCTAGAGAACAGCATCCGCCCCAGGGCACCGCGAACTACTTGCTCGCCACCTTGAGTCCATGCCGACATCCACTCAAACAATGTGGCATCGACGGCAAAATCATCGCTGTGATCCTGAGCAAAAACACCCACCTCGGCGGCTTCGGTCCACTTCACTTCGCCAGCATCTGGGTGCAGCTCGCCCGCCAGGGTTTTCAGCAGCGTGGTTTTACCAATGCCGTTGGGGCCGATAATGGCAATCCGCTCACCGGCTTCCACTGTCATGGAGAGGCGCTCGAACAGCGGCTTGTCGCCCTCATAGCTCTTGGTAATGCCATCCACGTTAACGGCGTTGCGGTGGATTTTCTTGGCTTGATCAAAACGGATAAAGGGGCTTACCCGACTTGATGGCTTGATGTCTTCCAGTTTGATTTTATCGATTTGGCGCGCCCGAGACGTGGCCTGCTTGGCCTTTGAGGCGTTGGCAGAGAAGCGGCTTACGAACTGCTGCAGCTCAGCAATCTGGGCTTTTTTCTTGGCGTTATCCGAATGCTGGCGCTCACGAACCGCCGTTGCAGCGGTCATGTAATCATCGTAGTTACCCGGGAACAGGGTAATTTCGCCGTAATCCAGATCCGCCATATGGGTGCAGACGCTATTCAGGAAGTGGCGGTCGTGGGAGATGATGATCATGGTGCTGCTGCGCGCTTTAAGAATATCTTCCAGCCAGCGGATAGTGTTGATATCCAGGTGGTTGGTCGGCTCATCCAGCAGCAGTACATCCGGGTCGGAGAACAGCGCCTGGGCCAGCAGCACGCGCAGCTTCCAGCCCGGTGAGACTTCGCTCATCGGGCCGGTGTGTTGCTCAATGGGAATACCCAAGCCCAGCAATAATTCACCCGCGCGGGACTCCGCGGTGTAGCCATCCAGCTCAGCAAAGCGGACTTCCAGATCAGCGACGGCCATGCCGTCTTCTTCACTCATCTCGGCCAGGGAGTAAATGCGTTCGCGCTCGGCAGCCACCGACCAGAGCTCTACGTTACCCATGATGACGGTATCGATAACGCGCTCGTTTTCAAACGCAAACTGATCCTGACGCAGCTTACCCAACCGAGTACTGCTATCCAGCATCACCTGGCCGGAAGAGGGCTCCAAATCGCCACCGAGAATTTTCATAAAGGTGGATTTGCCACAGCCGTTCGCGCCGATCAGGCCATAACGGTTGCCGTTATTGAATTTAACGGAGACATTTTCAAACAGGGGCTTGGCCCCAAACTGCATGGTGATATTGGCGGTAGCGATCACAAAAGGAGCCCTGGTTAGCGCATTGTCGGTAACGACAGCTTACAACGAATAGAAAGGCTCGCGATTCTACGCGCTATTTGGCCTGTATACACCCATCAGACTTTAGTCACATCAGACGATTGCCGGGATATCGAGTAGAAAGCGTTGACCATCAAGCGCTTGGCGTAGTCGAGTGGCAAGAATATCGACAATGCCCGGATGTTCGCCCACCAGTTTGGTCGTGGTAACGGAAAGCCCTGGATGCTGCTTTTCAGCAGCGGCGCATATTTCCGCAATATCGCCGCCCTCCCCGGCGTGGCGCCCCGGCGAAAGAAACAGCATCGCCAAGATAACCGGGCCTGACTTGAACTCCGGCCGCGCCAGCAAGTTTTCCAGCAGCGGCTCGTTAAAGCGGTACTCATCGCCCTCGCGGCGCTCCATGGAGGCAGCGGCAACACAGGCAACGTCATCGCCAAGCAGCACGCTAAGTTGCCCCGCCAGGCGGTTACGTACGGCGGTGACTTCAGGGATGGGGCTGCCGTGATCTACCAACGCTACGTGGGGTTTAGCACCTGGTCGAAGCTTGTCGCGCACGTTGTCGGCCAGCAGATGGGCTAAACGCAGGTCATTACTCCCGAATTCATCCACCAAGGGCTGGGCGACACGCACCTTAACGTGGGGAAAACGCTCCTGCATGGTCGCCATGCGTTCAGGCAAGTAACCCGTGAGTGCTTTGCTTGGCCCGAAAAAGAACGGCAGAATAATGATCTCCGTTGCCCCCTGCTCGGCGCTGCGTTCAGCGGCGGGGCCAAGAGTAGTGGCAGGGATACCATCGATCTCGTCGGCCGGAATCTTATTGGAGTGCAGCAGCGAAGCCGCCTGCACGGTTTCACCGATAAGCTCGCTAAGCGCAGCCGCCACGCGACGTAAGTTCAGCGTCGCCTGCGCTCGTAGCGAGCCGTTATCCACCAGAAATATCGCGCGCATGCTTGCCTCCACTCGTTGGGATTGAATGAGCCGTGTGAGCTGTCAGGTAAGTGACCACCAGTGACATGGTAAGATGGCTGTTTTACAAAGGGTGTAGCCCACAATGCTATTTGATGACGATATGTTGCTTGATAACCATGCTTGATACCACTGCTCTTAACCAGCAGAGAAACTTCTTTGAGGGCCATGCCGCGATATGGCTATTTGGCTACGGCTCGCTGATTTGGAAGGCGGATTTTGCCTACTTAGAGCGTCGCCCGGCGTATATACACGGCTGGGAGCGGCGGTTTTGGCAGGGCTCCCACGACCACCGTGGCACCCCTGAAGCACCTGGGCGGGTGGCGACGCTGGTTCGCTCCGAGGGTTCGATTTGCCACGGTATGGCCTACCGCATCACTCCGGAAGTGCTCGCCCCGCTGGATGTACGTGAGAAAAACGGCTATTTGCGGGAAAAAGTAGCGCTGACGTTCGTTGATGAAAAGACGTCTGTTGCTGAGAAGAGCAGCCGAACCGAACAGAGTGAAGGGCTTATTTATCTGGCCAGTGAAGACAATCCGGCCTTTTTGGGCGACGCACCGCTTGATGAAATCGCCCAGCAAATTGCCAACGCCCATGGCCCCAGCGGCCCCAACCGCGACTACCTGGTCAATCTGGCCGTGGCGCTGCGGGAGCTAGGCGCCAAAGATGCCCATATCTTTGCCCTGGAACAGCAGTTGAGCCGCTTTTAACACTACCAGTAGCGTGGATAGCGGCGGTGACGGGCAAGGTTATTGACCAATATGGCGATGACCAGCATCACTACACTACCCGCGCCGATTGGCAAAAGAGGATACCACCACCCCAGTTGATGAACGCTGGCACCCCCGCCTACCGCAATCAGCGCCGCTGCGGCGCCCGGTGGGTGAACCGTGTGGGTTAGCTGCATACCCAGTACCGACAGCGAGACGGCCAGGGCCATTGAGAGCGGTGTCGCCCCCAGTAGTTGGTAGCAAGCAACGCCAATACCCGCGGAGAGCACGCTGCCAAAAAGTACATGGCTGGGCTGAGCAAAAGGACTTTCAGGTGCCGCATAGATGAGCACTGAGGTTGCGCCGAAGGAGCCTACAATGAGCAGTTGTTGTGACAGCCAGGCCGCGCTTAACCAGCAAATGACCGCCATACCGGTAAAGGCCCCGACCCATGACCAAAAAGCATCCTGCCAGCCTACCCGGGCACGCTTGACTGGCTGCCCCCGCATCTTGCCAAGATAAGTTTTCATTGCACTCGCTTTGCACAAAATGAGTGCAAATGATGCCAAAATGCACCAAATAAGCAAATGACAATCTATCATGCCCCTGATGAAACTGACTCAAGGGCAACGCGATTGCTCATCATCAGTGTATGGGGTGTTAACCAAGGAGAGAAACGGGGGCATTATTTTATGACATTTTTTATAAACAATACCCGAGCTCGTTCGTCATACTATATAGAGGGATCAAACAGCTTAACTTCGCATATATCGACCCGCTCCCAGACACGCTCAGTCATATAAGGCTCTTGCGCCAGCCAAGCCTCTAAATCTTCTCGAGTAGCAAATCTGAAATGTGCATTTGAACCGATCATTTTACCTTCATCGTTCAGCACCACCCCACCACTAACGAAATTACCCGACCGATAGAGAGTACGGAGCCCCTCCAGGTGCGGCTCGCGACAAGCCAAGCGGCGGTTTAGGGCACCTTCATCAGTGTAATCGTAGGCGACCAACGCAAACTGCTTCATCTACTACCCCTCTTAGTGTGTCTACATCATCAACCAGGAAAGAATAAACAGCCCCAACACGGTACGCACAATACCGCCTAGCAGCGAGCCGCGCAGAAACGCGCGCAAACCGCCCCACAGGATCAGCAGCCCGATTACTAAGACAGCAATGCTGAAAAAGGAATCGTTGATCCCCAGCGAGCGCGTCAGGCCATCGATGAAATCGCCGAACGCACCGAAGAAATTGGTGAAAATGCCTAACAGAAACTCCACCACCACACGGATGGCTTCACCGATCGTTTCGCCAATTTCGTCAAAAAAGCCGTTTGTCTGCATCGCGTTTGCTTGCATCGATAGTACCCGTGACTGAGAAGGATAAGCGGCATTGTCGGTTAAATACGCTGCCTGAGCAAAGCAGGATCCATCCCTCCCCCTTTTCGCCCTCCTTTTTTAGCGACTTTTCCGTCAAACAACTACGCTCACTTAAACACTCCGAAATATAAGAGCCCTTAAATAATCACCATTACCGTCGTTACGCGCCAGGTGCTGATCATGACCCACTACTACCCATTGGCAGATCAACTTCAAGCTAGCACCCACCAAGTGGAAAACCAGCCGCCATCACTGGAGAACTACAACAGCTACACCACTGATCGTGCGCTTCAGGAGGGCGTTAGACGGGAAAGCGGCTCTGACGACGACGCTCCACTCAAAACATTTGGCCAGTGGGCGGGCTCCGCCGAGGCGATTGCCTTGGGATTTGACGCCAACCGCTACTCCCCCCATCTGGTGACCCACGACCGGCAAGGCCATCGGGTCGATTTGATCGAGTTTCATCCCGCCTATCATCAGCTTATGCAAACGGCGATAGAGCATGGCCTGCACGCCAGCCCCTGGCGAACCCCTCAACCCGGTGCGCACGTTAATCGTGCCGCCAACTACTTTTTACAGACTCAGGTAGAAGCCGGTCACGGCTGCCCGATTACCATGACCTTTGCGGCCCTGCCCGCTCTTCGCCATCAGCCCAGCCTGCTTGAACAATGGGGCGATAAAATCACCGCGCCCCATTATGACCCACGCAACGTGCCCTATTTCGAGAAACAGGGTCTCACTCTCGGCATGGCAATGACCGAAAAACAGGGCGGCTCCGATGTACGTTTGAACACCACCCGCGCCTATCCGATTGATCAAAGCGGGCCGGGTGAAGCTTTTGAGCTGGTGGGGCATAAATGGTTTGTCTCCGCGCCAATGTGCGATGCCTTTCTGGTACTCGCCCAGGCGCCCGGCGGCTTGAGCTGTTTCTTGCTGCCGCGCTGGCGGCCCGACGGCAGTAAGAACCCGCTTCATATACAGCAGCTAAAACGTAAAATGGGCAACGTATCGAATGCTTCCAGCGAGACCGAGCTGCGGGGCGCCTTTGCCTGGATGGTGGGCGATGAAGGACGCGGCGTGCGCACCATCATCGAGATGGTCGCCATGACCCGCTACGACTGCATGATTGGCTCCGCCGCCGGTCTGCGCCAGGCCACCGTCCAGGCGATCCACCACGCCTCTCATCGTCATGCCTTTGGGGCGCGCCTAAGCGACCAGCCGCTGATGCAAAATGTGCTTGCTGACTTGGCCATTGAGAGCGAAGCCGCCACTACCTTAATGCTGCGCATGGCCCGAGCCATGGATCAGCAAGACAACGAGCACGAGCGTCTACTTGCACGCATTGCCACGCCGGTCGGCAAGTACTGGATCTGTAAGCGCACGCCCCACCACGCCTACGAGGCAATGGAGGTGATTGGCGGGAGCGGCGTCATGGAAACCCACATGATGCCGCGCCTGTTCCGCGAATCGCCCATCAACGCCATTTGGGAAGGCAGTGGCAACGTTCAATGCCTGGATATCCTTCGCGCGATTGAAAAGCAGCCTGAAGTGCTCGACGCCTACTTCGCCGAACTTGCCAAAGCGCAAGGCGCTGATGCGCATCTTGACCGCTTTATTCACCAATTACAGCGCTCAATGCAGGATACCCAAGCGCTCCAGTACCGCGCCCGCCAGTTGGCGGACGGCATGGCCCTAGCGTTACAAGGCGCCCTGCTGGTGCAGCACGCCCCCGCTTATGTGGCCGATGCATTCTGCGCCGGTCGTCTTACCGACCGCAGTGGCCTCAATACAGGCACGCTACCCACCGGGCTGGATTGCGCGTCAATCATCGAGCGTGCCCAACCGGTGGAATAAGCGTTCACGACGATGGAGGTCTTCCATGCTAAAACTGATCGCGTAAAACTACTCACATTAAAAAACTTTTTACATCCTGAATTAAAAACCAGCAACAACGTGATAGCGGGAGAGCTTGGTGTATTGCTAGTCCCAACCATGACAAGTTCGGGCAGGCTTCCGGTAAGATATAAAACACCCCAACATAGGCGTGTTTTATGCTTAATCAGCGTGCATTAACCTACCTCAATGAAGTGATTCGCCGCGGCTCGCTCCGGCGCGCCGC
>NZ_JPUA01000033.1:24412-54863 GCF_002211105.1 Halomonas campaniensis
TTAAAAGCGCTCGAAGAAGAGTTGGATATCCAGCTATGTGAGCGGCACGGAAGAGGAATGCGCGCAACCGCAGCGGGTCAGCTCCTGGTGCACCATTTTCATGCCCAGCGAGCATCAGAAGAGGCCGTACTATCCCAGCTCATGGCCCTTCAGAGCCTAGCGAAAGGGGAAGTTCGCATTGCCGTGGGAGAAGGGTTTATCGCTGACCTGATCGCCGCACCGTTAGGCACTTTTATGTCGGCGTTTTCAGGTATCAATGTCGAAATTCGCATGGCGGGTGTCAACGAAGCGATGTCGTTACTCAAAGATCGCGAAGTGGATATAGCGCTACTTTATGCACCGCCGGTAGACCCGCAGTTTTTTTGCCATGTAGAAACACGCCAGCCGCTCGATGTTATTGTGCCCCCCAATCACCCGTTAAGTACCCTGGAGCGCCCTGTGACATTGCATGACTTAAAGGAGTGGCCCCTGGCGTTAATGGACAACCCTTTCGGTATGCGGCAAATGGTCAATATGGTGGCCCACCAGGAGCGCATTCATCTTGAAGCACGCCTGCATACCAATTCTGTTTCGGTATTAAAGAATTTCGTGCGCTCAGGCATCGGCGTTACGTTTATGCCCGAACTCACCGTAGCGGATGAGATTGAGCGCGGTGAGATCTTCACACTCCCCATGCAGTACCCGGTGATGAATGGTACTCGGGCACAAATTGTTAGCCTGAAAGGGCAGGAGCTCCCGATTGCCTCAACCACTTGCATCAACCATTTGCACAAAGGCATGCGCTTTTTCTCCGCCGACGCCCCCCGACTGTTGCAATAAAAGCCACAGTTTAGGTATTGCATAGTCAACACCTCAATCCATACTCTTCTAGTAGGCACTCCTTATAAATCCAATAACGCGCCCATAGCGCCCCGTAGCTCACGACAATAAACCAGGAGACTTACGATGTTTACTCAGCACTTTTCACCCAAACGACTCATCTCGGCTTGCCTGATTGGCTCTGCCATGATGGCAGGAAACACGCTTGCAGCCACCACCATCAATCTGAGTTACAACGGTGCCCCAGATCCCGAAAAGAATGCTGTCCACGTCTTTGCAGAGAACCTTAAAACGTTGGTAGACGAAAAAACTGGCGGTGAGATCCAGCTTGAGCTCTATCCGAATAGCATGCTGGGTGAAGAAGAGGAGCGTATGGAACAAACCATGAATACGCCAATGCTCAATGTGGCGTCATTTGCGGGTGTCTCTCCTCTTGTTGATGAAATCTTCGTTAGCGCTATTCCGTTTCTGTTCGACGATTTTTCTGCAGCCCACACTTTCTTCGATGAAGGTGAGTATTGGCAGGAAGTCAGCAACGCTCTGCAGGAGCGTGCGGGGATCGATATGCTAGCCGTTGTGGAAGAGGGCGGCTTTTTGGCGTTCACCAATAACGAAAGGCCGATCAGCCATCCTGACGACTTCGAAGGACTCCGCTTCCGCGCCATGGATCCTAGCCAGGTCGCTCTCTATGAGGCCTTCGGCGCCTCCGGCACGCCTATCCCCTGGACAGAAACCTACATGGCACTGCGCACCGGGGTGGCTGACGGCCAAATGAACCCGCCGATGTATATCATCCTAGGCAGCCTTTACGAAGTGCAGGACTACCTGACCCTCGCCAATATCCAGTACTCCGACCAATTCCTGGTAGGCAACAGCGAAATGATCGCGGGTTGGGATGATGAGCTTCGTAGCGCCTTTATGGAGGCCGTCGCCGAAGCCAATCACAATGCCCGTGAGCATAACGAAGAGCAGGTCGAGGCGCGTATTGCCTATCTGGAAGAACAAGGTATGGAAGTGATTCGCCCTTCTGAAGAGGAGCTCGCCGCTTTCCGCGAAATCGGCCAGCCTGCTTACCTTGAGTGGCTCGGTGAGCGTGATATCGAGCAACGCTGGATCGATATGGCGTTGGAAGATGCGGGCATGAGCGAACTGCTCGACTAACGGCTGTTAACACCGTTGCAAAACAGGGGCTGGTACCTTACCGGCCCCCTATTTTCCGTACTTAATATCCCAGTACTTAATATCTCAGTACTTAATGTTCTAGTGCTTAACGTTTCTGTGCTTCATGGAAGGCTGTCATGTTTAATACGCTTCGATCCCGTCTTTTAGCGATCAGCCGCACTGTTACCCTTACGCTTGCGGGCGCGCTGATATCTCTCAATGTTGCGGCCATTCTATATGGTGTGTTCTCCCGCTATATCGCCGGTGGCGCCCCCATCTGGACAGATGAACTGTCGCGTTTCTTAATCATCGCCACGGTGATGCTTGCAGCTGGGGCCGTCTGGTCAGAAGGTGGGCATATGCGCGTTGGGCTGTTGGAGAAACTGCTGCCCGTCCCCTTCGCTCGTTTACTGAATGTGTACCAGTGGCTACTCACTCTGCTGATTGCCGCAGGTGGAGCCTGGGTCAGCTATCGCTATGCACTCTCGGTCAGCATGTTTACCACATCTGGGCTCGGCATTAGCCGTACGGTGCCCCTCCTCTCGCTACCCGTTGGCTTTTTATTACTGGCTTGGCATGCGCTTCTCTATGGCCCCGCGCCGCTTAAAACCGTTGAGGACTTTCTATGAAGACCGTTGAGGACTCTCCATCTACAACCGTTGAGGACTCCCTATGATTGTGACCATGCTGGCGGTTTTCCTCGGCCACGTTTTGCTTGGGTTGCCTCTTTTCATCGCGCTTCTGACCACGGCGATAGTGGGCTTTTTGTTTGTCGACCCCTCGATGATTCCACGCATGCTGCCCCAGCAATTCTTTAGCGGTATCAATGTGTTCTCCTTGATGGCTATTCCGCTATTCATCTTCGCTGGCAACCTGATGAACGTCAGCGGCTTAACCGAACGCTTGATGGGGCTCGCCCGCCTGATGGTAGGGCATTTGCGGGGCGGCATGGGTCATGTCAATGTGGTTTCAAGCGTATTCTTCGCAGGCGTCAACGGCTCAGCGGTGGCGGACACCTCGGCACTGGGGTCGCTGCTAGTGCCTGCCATGGAGAAGGAGGGCTACTCACGGGCCTTCGCCGCTGGTTTGACCGCCGGCAGTTCGTTAATCGGCCCGATTATTCCACCCAGCATCTTTATGATTCTCTACGCCTCACTGACCAACACCTCAGTAGGCGACCTATTTCTGGCGGGCGTGGTGCCGGGGCTGCTACTGGGCGTTGCCTTTATGGGTATGAACGCTTGGTATGCCTGGCGCCACCGGTTACCCAAAAGTGGTCAGTTGCCCTCACTCGGCCAACTTGGCATAGCCTTTGTAGCCGCCCTGCCTGCACTTATCGCCCCCTTCATTATCGTTGCGGGCATCGTGCTGGGCTTTGTAACGCCGACCGAGTCGGGCGCGTTGACAGCGCTGTATGTGGCCCTATGTGGCTTCGTGCTGGGAGGGTTACGTCTTAAAGAGTGCTGGCAAGCCATCGTCGATACGGCGCGCTTAACCTCAGCGATTTTTCTCATCATGGCAGCCTCGGCGACGATTAGCTGGCTGCTCTCCTATGCGCAGGTGCCCGCGCAATTTGTCTCGCTGTTATCCCCTTACATAGACAACGCAGTAGTGATTCTACTGCTACTGAGTGCCATTACCTTTATAACGGGCATGTTTATGGAAGAGGTGTCGGCGTTGATGCTACTGACGCCTATCTTTGCGCCAGTGGCCATGATGGCGGGTATCGATCCCATTCACCTGGGCGTCATCATCACGCTGAACATTACCATTGCGTTAATCACGCCACCCTTGGGCGCCTGTGTATTCGTGGCCGCCGCGGTTAGTCGGCTTGAGATAGTGTCGCTATTTAGAACCATTTGGCCCTTTGTGCTGACGGCGATTGCGGTGCTTATTCTATTAATCTTTTTTCCATCGCTGACGCTATGGCTGCCGACTCAATTTTGATAACCCCCTCTTTGGATAACATGATGCCTTTGAACACACTCTTGAAGGCTTTGCCGCCGATACCCAGCCACCCAGCCCCCTGCTGGGAGCAGTTACGCCGTGCGCCTATTGAAGATAATGGTGAGCGCCTGGTACCAATGAGCCTCGCCCCGGCACCGGTCTGCGTATTCCCCGCCTATGCACGGCTGGGCATTCCGGGTGCAGTACCGGAGTGTTTTGTACGTGAGGGGGTTTATCGGGCGTTACTCGCTGCGGCTCGCAGTTTACCCGACGGCATCGGTTTAATCGTCCTCGACGGTTGGCGGCCATGGCGGGTGCAGCAGTACTTGTTTGATACCCTGCATGAAGCCATTCACCACCACCAGCCTGACCTCAGCGAAGCGGAGTTACTGGAGCGTACCAGGGAGTTTGTCTCGGTACCCAGCCGCGATCCTTTAGCCCCCAGCCCGCATCTCACCGGTGGCGCCGTGGATGTCACGCTTTGTGATGCCGACGGCCTGCCGTTGGATATGGGCACCCTGTTTGATGAAGCGATTCCTGCCTCCCATAGCGACTATTTCGAACGTTTGGAAACGCTTACCCCGCAGCAAAATAAGGCGCGGGATCACCGCCGCTTGCTGTATCACACCCTGCACCAGCAAGGCTTCACCAACCTGCCCAGTGAGTGGTGGCACTTCGATTATGGCGATCAATTATGGGCCTACTACGGGTCGCATGATCATGCCGTTTACGGCCCGGCAGAGCTGGATACCATTGAGAACCGCTGGCGAAGGCAGTTGGGGTAATTATTAGCTAAGGGTATTCCTGACGTGCGTGCAGGACGTTAACTATCTCAATACAGCCTGCTGCTATGCGGTAAACCACAATATAGTTGGGGTGCACCACAGCTTCTCGGGTACCCACAACGCGACCTGGGCGATACAGGTAGGGATGCTGGGGTAGCGCCTCAGTCGCTTCTTCAATGGCTTGTAAAGCGCTTCGGCAGCGAAAGGGTTACGCTGGCTGAGATAGTCGAGAATCGACCACAGCGATTCTCAGGCCAGGGGGCGCCATTCAACTAGCAGCATTACGACGTTTAGCGATAAGTTCGCGCATCTCTCCCATGACGTCGTCGTGGGGGATTGAAGGCCTTGGATCATCCAAGCTGGCTTGCACACGCTCGCAGAACCAGCGTTGGTAGCTGTCTGCCTGCTCCTGAGTTTCAAATTCGCTGACAATCGGATCCAGTGGGGTGCTCATAAAGCGCCTCCTGTGTATGTTCATCTCAGTCTAGTGCAACGCTGCATACTCTGTCAGCCTAGATGCCAAGTTAGTCAATCACCATAGGGTCTAAACTGCCTTGCTGTGCCCAGGAGTGGAACACATACTGACGATCCAAGGTGTGTACATAAGTATTATCCACACCGCTTACGGGTGGATGTGAAGCGGCAATGTTGGTATTCATAGCAGGCCCCCTGATTAATCCGTTAACAAATAGCGTGCTTGCAAGCCTAGTGAGTCAACCGCATAGGCTGTAGGGCCAGTCGTTACATACCAGAGGGACAGACGAGTGATGTCACAGTGACAGGCACTAACTGGCTCTAAAGGCTTGAACCAGCGTTACTTACAGTGATGTCAGAACTCGTCCCATCGCCTTTTAATCATTTGAATAACGTGGAGAAACTGCAATGCCTAGCGTACTTATTACCGGAGCGACGTCAGGATTTGGTAAAGCGGCGGCCCAGCGGTTTGCCAAAGCAGGCTGGTCGTTGATTTTAACCGGGCGACGCGTGGAGCGCCTCAAAGCCCTTGAAGAGGAGCTCTCTGGGCAGGTGCCTGTGCTGACACTGGCGCTGGATGTCCGTGACAGCGATGCAGTGACAACGGCGATTAGTGGACTGCCTGAGGAGTTTCTGCCGCTCACCTGTTTGATCAACAATGCGGGGTTGGCACTGGCACCGGAACCGGCGCAAAAGGTGGCGCTAGAGGATTGGCACACCATGATCGACACCAATATCACCGGGTTGGTCAATGTGACACACGCGGCGCTGCCGCTGCTGCTGAAAACCGGTAAAGGCGCGAGCATTCTCAATCTCGGTTCCGTAGCGGGTCAGTGGCCCTATCCAGGCGGGCATGTGTATGGCGCGTCGAAAGCCTTTGTGCAGCAGTTCAGCTATAACCTGCGCTGTGATCTGTTAGGTACTGGCGTGCGGGTTACTGACTTGGCGCCTGGCATGGCAGAAACCGAGTTTACGCTGGTCAGAACCAAAGGCGACCAGGCCGCTTCGGATGCACTTTACCGGGGTACGACACCACTTCAAGCGGAAGATATCGCCGAGCAGCTTTACTACTTGGCCACCCTACCCGACCATATCAACATCAATCGCTTGGAAATTATGACCGTTCGTCAGGCATGGTCAGCGTTTGCTATAGACCGCGACCCGGCTTAAGCCTGCTTCGCCGGTGTTAATAAGCCACCCGTTGAAACACGATCACGCCCTTTCTCTTTAGCTAGATAAAGGGCGTTATCCACTCGTTTCATTACACTTTTGACCGACTCTTGCGAATGCACTTCAACGACACCAAAACTTGCCGTTACGCTGCCTTGAATAGGAAAGTCGGTATGTTTGATCGCACCTCGAATTTTCTCAGCAAGGCGCACCGCCTGTTCAAGAGAGGTTTCAGGGGCTAGCAGCATAAATTCTTCACCGCCCCACCGTGCGCAGCAATCCGCTTTGCGCAAGTTACGCTTAAGCAAACCGGCTAGCGCTACCAGCACCTGATCACCGACATCGTGGCCATGGCTATCATTGATCTGTTTAAAAAAATCGAGATCCAGCATGATCAAAGAGAGGGGACGAGCGTAGCGGTGTTGCCGACTGACCTCGCTTTTCAGTACCGCATCAAACTGTGACCTATTCACTAGCCCCGTTAGCATATCGGTGGTGGCTAGCCGCTCAAGCTGCGCCTCTTTTTCCATCTGCTCGGTCACATTGCGCTGAGTTAACACGAGTGTAATGCTGTTATTGTGGCGCCCCCCCATCGCCGTAATTCGCCATTCAACATAGCGACGCGACCCATCGTGGCGGCGATTGACTTCCAGCCCACCAATACCCTCGAAAAAACTTTTCGCATCATTGAGCAAGGGATTCAGCGCATCGTGCAACTGGTCTATAATTTGCCGGTTGGCCGCCTCTTGCTGAACGATAATGGGCGCTGCTCCCAGCCAATCTTCGCGGCTGCCACCCCAGAGCCGCTGATAGTCGGTATTAACATCGACAATATGAACGCCAGGCGAGCTTCCTTGAACACTGAGAATGGCCACCGCATGGCCTGGCTCTTCATCATCGGCGTCCTGCCCTGGTCTCGCATAGTGCTGGTACATGCTATTTACTCATCCTTGTAAAATAGTCGTGAGGTCATGGTGCTAAACATCAGTTGGCCGTGATACCCATAGCCGGTAAAGCGCTGGGGTAAAGAAAAACGACACAAGCGTCGCTAAGAGTAGTCCAAAACCAACGGTTTGCGCGAATGGTGGCCATAGCCCGCCGGAAGCCACCATCAGCGGTATTAAGCCTGCAAAGGTGGTTATCGTGGTCGAAACAATATGCCGGCTGGTGGGGCCGCTGATCACCGCCAGCATGGCATCAATCTCGCCTCGGCGGGCGGCTTCATCGTCATCAAAGGCGGCGATAATGATAATGGTGGCATTAATCGCTACCCCCACCAGCCCCATGATGCCGACGATAATCACAAAGCCAAACGCATGCCCGCTTAACAGCAATGCCACAATACCCATGCCCATCGCTTGCGCTCCGGCAATAAACACAATAGCGGCCCGCCGGAAGGAGTTAAACGCCAGCACCACGGTGGCCACCATGGCAATAACCAGCAGCACCACCGAGGCAAGCAACTGGCCCACGGCTTCATCTCGCTCGGCGGCTTCACCACCGGTTTCGATTCGGTAACCACGGGGTAGTTGAAACGCCCCCGACGCCAACGCTGCCTGAAGCTTGTCATCCAGTTGAGCCATGGAGACCGCCGGAAGAGCGTCGGCCACCAGGTACCCTTGCACCAGCTGTACCCGTTCCGCGTTACGGCGGGTAATCACGCTCCAGGCAGGCGTGAGCGAGACCTCTGCCACCGCTGCCAGTGGCAGGCCCTCAGCCACCTGATCGCTGACCAGGCGCAGCGCCGCCAGCTGTTCAGCGTTCGTGCGCCACTCATCGGCGTAGCGTACCCGCACAGGCAGTTGCTGGGTATCTTCCAGCAGCATGCCTGCTGATTGCCCCGAGAGCGCGGCCCCCACCTGCTCCGCTAACTGCTGCGGCGTTAGCCCCACATCACTCAGTGCCGTATGGTCGATATACAGGGTTAACCTGGGCAAATCACGCTGCATGCCAGCGCGTACATGAGTCACCTGAGGCAGTTGGTGCATTAAACCCGCCAATTCAAGCCCCAGCGAAGAGAGCACCTCTAGATCATCACCATAGACACGAAGTTCAATCGGGGCTTTAAACGGTGGCCCCTGTTCATACTTGCGCACCACACTTTGAGCCTGTGGGAAACGCTGATCAAGCGCCTGCTGCAAGGCGGGTACTCGTTGATTGGTGGTCTGTAAAGACGCCGTGTCCACCACCAAGTGCAAAAACGCGGGGTTGTTATCCTCATTGGTGAGTACGTTGTAGTACATCATCGGTGCGCTTTCACCGACAAACGCGGAGACGCGGGTGATGCCTGGCAGCTCACGAACCATCGCCTCGATCTCATGGGCCAGGGCTTCGCTGTTGTCCATACTGCTGGCAGGGGGCAGGCGCACCTCGATGTGAAACTGGTCGCGGTCGGCGGGAGGAAAAAACGCCACGTCCAGCGTGGGCATCAACGCCATGCCACCCACCGGCACGCACAGGGTGATGATCATCGCAGCCCAGGGGTGACGCAGCGCGCTGCGTACCGTTCGACGGAAGCCGCGCTTGACCATGCCACTGACGCCGTTATTTCGAGGCGTTAGAGGTTTATCAGCAACTCTGGCTAACAGCATGGGAGAGAGTGCCGGCACCAGCAGCAGCGAGACCAGATAGGAGCTTACCAGGGCGACCATCACCGCCATGGCCAGGGGCCCTACGAACTCCCCCGCAGGGCCTGGCATCAGCACAATCGGCATAAACGCCAGAATGGTGGTCAAGGTGCTGGCCAGCAGCGGCACCGCTAAGTGGCGCAGTGTGTCCCGGGTAGCGGCCAGCGCTGAATCGCCTTTCAAAAAGCGCTCACGTAGGGCGTTGGTCATCACAATGGCGTTATCGACCATCAGCCCCAGCGCCACGATAATGCCGGTAATGCTCATCTGATGGATATCGATACCCAGCGGCCTGAAGAGCGCCAGGGTGAGCAGGGCCGTGGCGGGAATCGCCAACCCCACCGTCACCGCCGAGCGCCAGCCCATGGTGAGGAACAGGATCGCCACCACCAGCACTAGCCCCATCAATAGGCTGCCTGCCACGTCACTTAAGCGCTGGTTGGTGTAACTGGCCTGCTCAAAAACCTCTTCAACCGCGATACCGACAGGCAGCTCTTCGGCGAACGCCGCCAACTGCTCTTGTGCTTTTTCCACCCAGCTATCAATACGCTGGCCGGGTGCCATACGTGCGCCCACAAACACCGCACGTTCGCCGTTTATCAGTGCCACCGCGGCTGGCGGATCTTGCACGCCGCGGCGTAACTCAGCCAACTCGCCAAGCCTGACGGTTTGCCCCTGACGAGTCGCCACTTCTATCTCTCGCAGCCTATCGAGCGCATCGAACTCACCGCTTAGCCCCACCGTCAGCTGGTGGCCGTCGGTGACCACTTCACCTGCGGTACGTCGTCCATCGCTTGCCTCAATAGTGGCCGCTAATTGCCCCACGGATAGCCCCAAGGCGTTCAGCTCAAGCGGGTCAACCTTTACTTCTACCTGCTCCCCCGCCACGCCAAAGCGGTGGGTATACTCCGTGCCAGGGATGTTTCGAAACGTTGCTTCCAAGCGCTCGGCGTAGCGCTCCATCAGTTGGGGGTTGGGTGGGGAGTCCAGTGTCCAGCGCAGTGCGGCCACGATGCTAAATGCGTAGCCCCGATCATCCAGCAGCTCCGGCGTTTGCACGCCATCAGGCAGTGTAGGGGCGACATCGGCCAGCTTGTCGCGCACGCGGCTCCACACCGGCGTTACATTGGTCACGGCATCCTCAAGCTCAAGACTAATCACCGCAATGCCCTGGCGTGAGGTGGATTCCAGCACGTTAATCTCGGCGATGGTGCGTAGTTCATCCTCAATGGGTCGCGCCACCAAGGCTTCGACCTGCTCGGGGGTGGCGCCAGGGAAAGGCGCTAGAACAGTGGCCATGCGGGCTACCAAGTGAGGATCCTCCGCGCGTGGCAGCGTTTGAATGGCCGACAGCCCAGCGACAACAAGAAGGCCCAGGGCTAGCGCTAACAGTCGCCGGTTAAATAACCACTCAAGGCGCTTCATCGGCCACTTCCTCGCTTAGCGTGACCTGCTGACCTGGCGTTACACGGTGGGTGCCACTGGTAATCAGCCGCATGCCCGGCGCCAGCGTGCCGCGCACAAAGGCTTGGTCGCCTTCGCTATGCAGCAGTTCCACGCTAGTCTGGGCCACACGGTAGTGATCGTTCTCTAACGACTCGGCCACCAATACGTTCCACAAGCCACGGTCAGCGGCTTGCAGGGAATCCAACGGCACCCAGTAACCCTTTGCGGGCTCTGTGATCGTGTAGCGCAGCTCTGCCAGATCGCCGGGCACGGCGTTATACGGGGCTTCCAGCGACACCACCAGCGTCTGGGTGCGGCTGTCGCTATCAACCTGGGGGAGCCGGGCACGCACCACTCCGTTGACCTCCTCGCCATTGACGTTCAGTTCAACGGCTTCGCCTGGGGTAAACGTCGCGGCCAGCGCTGCGGGTAGGCCAAGGTGCGCTTCTAACTGCTCGACGTCGATAAGATCGAAAGCGGTAGTGCCGCTACTCACCAAGCTACCGACACTGATATGGCGCTCGATCACTCGTCCGGCAAAGGGCGCTTTTAGTGTGCTGTCATCCAAATCGGCGGTAAGGCTATCGCGTTCGGCTGCCAGCGCCGCCAGGCGAGCCTGGAGGGTCAGTCGATCTGTCCGGGCCTGATCCAGCGCCGTGCGGCTGGCAAAGTTATTCTGGTTGAGCTGCGCTTCACGCTCCTCCTGGCGCTGAGCCAGGGCTAGACTCGCTCGCGCCTCTTCGCTGCGCGCAGCTACCTCCGCTAAGCGGCTTTCCAGGCGGCGGGTATCCAGTGTGGCAAGTACATCCCCCTGCTCAACCGCATCGCCTCTGTCTGCTGACACAGCACTGACCCGGCCCGCGGGTTCGAACGCCAGTGATACCGACTGGCGCGCCACCACACGTCCGGTTAAGCGCACATCCCGCTGCAGTTGTTCGGCTTGCTCCAGGGCCTCGGTCGCCACCTGTAGCAGGGCGTTATCAGCGCCTTGCTGGCGGGCCTGCTGAGCCCTGCTGTGCTGACTGGATAGAAAAAACACCGTCGCCAGTGTGGCACCTACCATCAACAGCGCCGCCAGCATGCCGCGAAACCGGTGGTTCCAGGAAGTTTTTAGAGGAGTGCCCATGTTGGCCTCGAAATGGTTTATTCTTGAACGATACCGTTCACTATAATATTTGTACGCTCACGTTCAATATTTATTTACTCGATGGGCACGGATTGCACCAAATGACAGATTTTCAACCTACATCGCCTCAACCAAAGCGCCGCGCTGGCCGCCCCAAGGATATGGCTAAACGGAATGCCATGATGGATGCGGCGGCGTGTCTGTTTTTTCGCTACGGCTTAGAAGGGGTAACGATGGAAGCCGTAGCCCGGGAAGCGGGTGTTTCCAAAGTCACAGTCTACGGCCACTTTGTGACCAAAGAGGCACTGTTTGGCAGTGTGATCCGTCGTGAAACTGAAACCATCCGCAGGGGATTAGATAAGCTGCCCGATACCCACGAGGGGGTTCGCCAATCACTGATCGACGTCGGCATGAGCTTAGTGCACTTCCTGTTGGAGCCCCATGTCTTGGCGGTTGAGCGGGTGATGAATACTCAGGGGGAGCAGCACCCTGAGTTGCTGCAGGCTTTTTTTGAGGCAGGCCCTTGGGCCACTAAGCAGTGGCTGCAGGAGAAATTGGAGGTGCTAGCCCAGACCGGGCATTTAACGCTTGGCGTACCCACGCTTGCCGCCAACCAACTGTGCAGCATGTGGCAAGGCATGCTGGTCACAGAAGTCCGCATGGGCGTTCGCCACCTCCCCAGCGATGAAGAGCTGCATCATCAGGTCAGTAGCGCCGTGGATGTGTTTTTGGCGGCGTATGGGAATACCTAGGCCAAACACAGCCCATTGAAAAGTCACAATCTGTTTTAACGCCGCTCTAGCACACCGATTAGCGCGGGTATTGGCAGATTTTGATCCTCTACCGATTGATACAGGTTGCGGACGGCTTCAGCGATACCCCCCTCTACGGCGAGATCTTCGGTCATCGTATGGTAGTAGCCCAGGTCTTTGCTGGCATTGGCAACGCTAAACTTAAAGCCTGAAGGATCATTATCAGCGATATAGGGGCGCAGCCGTTCGAGCACGACGCCACCTCCGCCTCCAGCCCCTAATACCTCTAGCAATGCGCTATCGCTAATACCCGCTTTACGAGATGCAGCTGTAGCCTCGGCCAAGACTGCCGAAAATCCCAAAGAGACAAAGTTATGCAGCAGTTTAAGGGTATGCCCTGCGCCTACCTCGCCTGCATGGGCAATGTTTTCGGCAAAGCCCTGTAACAGTGGCAGCGTTTCATCAAACAGCGCCTTCGGCGCGCCGACGATCAAGTTGAGCCGCCCTTCCGCCGCCTCTTTTGGGGTGCGCGTCATGGCCGCATCCATAAAGCGCCCGCCCGCGGCAGTAACGCGAGCAGCGACTTTTTCAGTTGAGCTGGGCAGCGCAGTGGAGCAATCCACCACGACACAACCGGGCTTCAACCCCGCTAAGACGCCGTTGGGTTCAAACAGCACGGCTTCTACTTGGGGTGAGCCGGTCACGCACAGAATCACCACCTCAGCGCTCTGTGCTACCTCTCGGCCTGAATTCAACGCGGTGGCACCGGCGGCCAGCAGGTCGTCTACGGGCTGGTTGCCCGAGTGATTAAGAAAGCTGACTTGGTGGCCTGCGCGCAGCAGGCTGCTGGCAATCCCATGCCCCATCAGACCCACGCCAACGATGCCTACCTGGAGAGATGTTGTCATTGTCATAGCTCCATTAATGGTGATTAGTCGTGCTTGATAGCAACCGTCTTAATTCGGGTATAGCTACGCAGACCTTCAAAGCCTTTCTCTCGGCCATGACCGGAGCGACCAACGCCACCAAAAGGTAGCTCTACGCCACCGGCCGCGCCGTAGTTGTTGATAAATACCTGGCCACTGCGAATACCTTTAGCCAAACGGAGTTGGCGGCCACCATCCCGCGTCCAAATACCGGCACAGAGGCCAAAATCGGTGGCATTAGCCAGCGCCAGCGCTTCCGCTTCGTCCTCAAACACCTGCACCACCAGCACTGGGCCAAACAGCTCCTCGTGAAGCACTTCATGCCCCTCAGGAATATCGGTGAGTAGTTGGGGCATGACGAAGTGGCCGCCACTTGGCGCGCTCACCGCGAACTGGCCTTTTGCCGCCACGCGAATACCGTCGGCTTCGGCGGCCGCCAAGCGCGCTTCCAGCTTGGCTTTTTGACGCGCATTGATCAGTGGACCACAGTCAGCGTCCGCTTCGCCTGCATCACAGCGCAGAGCAGCGAAGCGCTCGCTGAGGTTGGCAACCACGCGCTCAGCGATCTCCCGCTGCACCAGCAAACGGCTGCCTGCGGAGCAGGTCTGCCCGGCATTCTGAATAATGCCGCGCACCACCGCAGGAAGCGCGGCATCAAGATCCGCATCAGCAAACACTAATTGGGGAGACTTACCGCCAAGTTCCAGGGTGACGGGTACATGGTGCTGCGCGGCCGCCTGAGCGACATGGGTGCCGGTCTCTGGCGAGCCGGTAAAGGAGAGGTGATCAATGTTTGGGTGGGCAGCAAGGGCAGCGCCCGCTTCAGCGCCAAGCCCTGGCACCACGTTGAGTGCACCCGCCGGAAGGCCGTGCTCCACTGCCAGTTCCGCTAAACGCAGTACGCTTAAGCAGGCATCCTCTGCGGGCTTGAGCACAACGGTATTACCCGCGGCCAACGCCGCGGCCACACAGCGCCCGAAGATCTGCGAAGGGTAGTTCCAGGGAATAATTTGCGCACACACGCCGTAGGGCTCACGCAAAGTCATGACCGCGAAGTCGGTCTCAAAGGGGATGGTTTCACCGTGAAGTTTATCCGCCGCCCCGCCATAAAAGCGAAAGTAGCGTGCACAAGCACCAATATCGCCTCTGGCTTGCGTCATGGGCTTCCCGGTATCAGCACACTCAAGCTGTGCCAGTTGCTCGTGATGCGCCTCGATAATATCTGCAAAGCGTAGCAACCATTCGCTGCGCTGCCTCGCAGACCACCGGGCCCACTCGCCTAGCTGGCCAGTAAAGGCCTGCCGTGCGGCTTGTACCGCCGCCTCTACATCGTCTACTTGGCAACGGGCAATCCGGGTCAGCGGTTCACCACTGGCCGGGGCTTCCACCTGTAGCGTTGTGGTGGTGTTCACCCACTCTCCAGCCACCAGCGCCTGCTGCGGTGGCAACGTTAATGCATCTGGCATATCGCACTCCTCTTATTATGATTGTTTGATTAACGCTAAAAACGGCGGGGTTAACCGTAAAAAGCAGTCACCAGCCCCATGGAAATCCACGGCATATAGGTAATTGCCATCAGGCAGGCCAGCACCACCAGCACAAAGCGCACCAGCCAGGGCAACATTTGATCGATCGATATTTTGGCGACCGCACAGGCAGCAAATAGGTTTACGCCTAGGGGCGGCGTAATCATGCCAAGGGCCAGATTAACCACCATCACCAACCCAAAATGGACGGGGTGGATACCGAACTGCATTGCAATCGGGGTCAAAATCGGCGCCAACACCAGAATGGCGGCGGAAGTTTCAATAAACATACCGACGACCAACAGCAGCGCATTGACCACCAGCAGGAACATCATCGGATCATTAATAGTATTGGTGACCAGGGTAGCGATTTGTGCAGGTAGCCCCGTGCGGCTAAGCAGAAAACTAAATAGCGAGGCCGCGGCAATAATCAACATAACGGCGGCGGTAGAGATCACGCTCTGGCGCATAATCGGCCACAGGTCGTCTAGCTTCAGCTCACGGTAGTAGAAACCGCCAACGATCAGGGCAAAAAATACCGCCACGGCGGAGGCCTCGGTGGGGGTAAAAATCCCACCATAGATACCACCGATAACGACCACCGGCATCAGCATCGCCACCCAGGCACGCTTTACCGAGATCATAAAGCCGGTGCTGTCTTTATAGTCGTCCTTGCCGTAACCGCGCACCTTGCAGAACAGATAGAGAAAGAGTATCAGCGCGCTGCCAATCAATATGCCGGGGCCAATGCCGGCGAGGAACAGCTGACCAATGGACGTATCAGTACTCACGCCATAAAGAATGAGAGGAATCGACGGAGGTATAAGCACGCCCAGCTCAGCGGAGGACGCCTGAATGGAGGCAGCCAAGGGCTTGGGATAGCCATGCTTCACCATCGCCGGAATCAGGATGGCGCCAATCGCAAAGGTGGTGGCCACACTGGAGCCTGACACCGCCGCAAACATCATGCAGGTCAGTACACAGGACATGGCCAGCCCGCCCTGCACGCGGCCAACGATGGACTTTGCCAGATCCACCAGGCGCTGTGAGATACCCCCGGCGGCCATCAAATTCCCGGCAAGAATAAAAAACGGGATCGCCATCAGCGGGAATTTATCAATACCGATAAACATCTGCTGAGGCACCAGCAACAGTGGCAGGCGAGTAAAGAACTCAATGCCGATAATTGACGCCAGGATAATCGAAATCGCGATCGGCACACCGAAGGTGAATAGAATGATCAGCGACAGGCCAATAACCATATTCATGACTGCGTCCCTCCTTTAGGGAGGTGGCCATCTTCAACCAACGCCTTTTCAGGGGTAATTTCGCTATTCTCTGGCCCTACCTTTTCACGTCCACTGAGCTGCGCTAAAAGCCGAGCCGCAACAGCCACAATGGCAAAACTTGAACCCGTGGGAATCGCCGCATAGGCCCAAGACATAGAAATATTCATTCCCGACATGGTTTGATTGCTCACCCGCATCGTCATTTGGATGCCGTAATGGATCAGCACCCCCAGAACCAGCAGACAGCACACCACAATGAGCACCTCTAAAAGGGTGAGAAAACGCGCAGGCACCACTTTATAAACGACTTCCACCGCCATCATGTAACCGCCCCGAAAGGTGGCGGCAGCGGCCATAAATACGCACCAGATCATGGCAGCGCGGGAGGCGACTTCCGTCCAGGTAGAAGGGGCGTTAAACACAAAGCGGGTGAGCACCTGATAAAAGCTGAGGGTCACCGATATCGCCAGCATCGCCACTGCGATCAGCATTGCAAGCCGGGTTAACTGATGCTCAAAACGAAGAAATACCGCTAGCATAAGAGATCACCATGCCAAAGCGGCCTCCAGCAACGCCGAAGGCCGGGGAGGAAGAAGCGCTCAGCAACTGCTGGCTTTGTCCTGAATGCGCTCCAGCATTTCGGTGCCGTACTCAGAGGTAAATATCTCATAGGCGGGCTGAACCGCTTCCTGGAAAGGAGCAACATCAATGTCGGTCTTTACCGTCATACCGTTCTCTTCCAGCAGCGCCACACCTTCACGCTCTAGCCGCGAGACTTCTTCACGGGTTGCTTCAGCAGATGCGACAGCGGCTTCCCTAAACCAGCCACGCTCTTCGTCACTCAACCCATCCAGCAGAATTGGCGAGCCCAGTACGATAGCTGGCGAGTAGACGTGTCCGGTTAGCGAGAGGTAGTCCTGCACTTCCCAGAAGTTGGTGGCGACGATGACAGTAATCGGGTTCTCCTGCCCATCGACGGTACCCTGCTGAAGTGCGGTGAATAGTTCCGGGAAGGCCATCGGCGTTGGCCGGGCGCCCATTTGGCGGAATGCTTCCTGATGCACCGCATTCTCCATGGTGCGTACCCTCAACCCTTCGGCATCGGCGGGCGTTGCAATTTCTCGCTGGCTATTGGTCAGATGACGGAAGCCATTTTCTGTCCAAGCCAGGCCGACCAAATCGTGATCAGCCATTTTTTCCAGTAGCTCGTCGCCAAGCTCACTATCTAGCACACAGCGCGCCTGGTCGTAGTTTTCAAACAGGAACGGCAGGTCGAGCACATAGGTTTCGGGAACGAAGTTACCTAGCGGGCCGGTGGAGGTAATCACCACATCGACGGTGCCGATTTGCAATCCTTCGATCATCTCCCGCTCGCCGCCTAGCGACCCCGAGGTGTGCTCGGTCACCGTAAACTCGCCATCAGACAAACGCTCCAGGGCCTCCTTGAAGGCGTCTGCACCCACTGAGTAGTGAGAGCTGTCAGAAAGGGTGTGGCCCAGGTTCACTTCCGTCGCCGCATGGGCTTGTAGTGCAATACCGACGGTAGCAATACCGCTAATCGCCGCTACCAGGGCATGGCGAGTAATTGTGGGTGTCGTTGTAGAGTGTTGCTTAGTCATTGAATTGCCCTCTTTATGTTGTTGTGAGGGTGGAGTGTGGAGCGACAAACGCTATTGCTAACGTCGCCCCAGGCTGTTGCCTGCCGCATGCCATGCGGCAGACCGAAACTCACGACGGTTCAGTAACGAATGCATCAATAATCTGTTTAAAGTTGTCATCGCCAACAAAACCCAGCTGTTTGGCTTTCGCGGTGTCAAAACGCGCCGGCCAGCTCGCCACAATGGCTTCAATGCGTGGGTCGGGCTCATGGCGTACCAGCGCAAGCGCTTGCTCGCCGGCCACATCACGCAGCGCTGCCAGCATATCGGCCACCGTGACGGTAATACCTGGCAGCATAAAGGCACGGAAAGGGGCCAGGGCTTCGCTTGGTACTTCCGCACCATGGATCAGCGCCGCCACCACTCTGCCCGGTGACATCACAAACATCGGCAGCTCGGTAGGCACCGGGCAAACCGCCTCTTCGCCTTTGAGCGGCTCACGCAGAATGCTGGAAGCAAAGCTGGAGGCCGCGGCATTAGGGCGGCCGGGGCGAATCACAATCGTCGGTAGGCGCAGCACTAAACCATCGATGAGCCCACGACGGCTGTAATCATTGATGAGCATTTCGCACATGGCTTTCTGGGCGCCGTAGGAGTTTTGCGGATGGAGTGCCGTCATATCATCCAGCACCTCCGGCAACTCGCCGCCGTAGGCCGCCACGGAGCTGGCCATAATCAAGCGGGTATCGGCCAGCCCCTGTTCCCGGCAGCCTTCCAGCAGCGCTCGCGTGGCATCAAAGTTAACCCGCATGCCGAGTTCTAAATCGGCCTCTGCTGCGGAGCTGACGACCGCGGCTAA
Source organism: Halomonas campaniensis (assembly GCF_002211105.1). Lineage (GTDB taxonomy): Bacteria > Pseudomonadota > Gammaproteobacteria > Pseudomonadales > Halomonadaceae > Vreelandella > Vreelandella campaniensis_A. The sequence continues at coordinate 42,918 of NZ_JPUA01000033.1, forward strand.
GTGATAAATAACGTCGGGCCGTTGCGCCAGCACGCCATCCAGCGCGCCTGGCGCGGTAATATCTAGCGCCATTGATTTAACGTCGACGCTTCCCGCGGCGGGCTGCGGCGCTTCCACTTGGTCAAGGAGCGTTAAGCGCGTAATCGATTGCTGGCGAAGCTCACCACGCTCAAGCAATTGCTTGACTAAACGCTGGCCGAGAAACCCGGCTGCACCGGTAATGGCAATATGCATCGTGAGGATCCTGTGGTGGTGTTGTTATTGTTCATTCAGTTGGGGCACATCAGTGGGTTGTTAGGCCCCACGCCTCGCCCCACCCCAGTCCCGCGCGAGTGTTGGCCTGGGGGCGGTACTCACATCCGACCCAGCCGCTATAGCCCAGCGCGCTTAAGCGCTCAAAGATGGCGGGGTAGTGCACCTCCCCCGCGTCAGGCTCATGGCGCCCGGGCACGCCTGCGACTTGAATATGCCCAATGGCGGTGAACTGGCGTTCAAGGTGGCGAATCAGGTCGCCGTCCATTATTTGGCAGTGGTAGAGATCAAATTGTAGCTTTAGATTTTCTGCCCCAACCTCTTCCAATACCGCCATGGCCTGCGCCTGGCGAGAGAGAAAAAAGCCGGGCATATCGCGCGTATTAATCGGCTCGATCAGTATGTCCCGACTAACCTTGGCCGCTTCACTCGCAGCAAAGCGCAGATTGCGGATATAGGTGGCGTGGTGTTCAGCCTGGGTCGCGACATCGGCACCTCCCGGGAGCAGTCCCGCCATGGCATGCACCCGAGGGCAGTTGAGCGCCTCGGCGTAACGTAACCCTTCAACCACCGAGTCACGAAACTCCCCTTCTCGGCCCGGCAAGCTCGCCAAGCCTCGCTCACCTGCATCCCAATCGCCTGGCGGCAGATTAAACAGCACTTGCTCCAGTTGGTTTTTATTCAGCGCATCTCTTAACTCATCGGCGCCATAGGCGAACGGGAACAGGTATTCAACGCCTTTAAAGCCCGCCTTCGCAGCGGCGGCAAAGCGATCCATAAAGGCGTGCTCGTTAAACAGCATGCTGAGGTTGGCGGCTAATCGAATCATCGTGGTGCTCTTTTTGTTAAGTACGCCATTGTTAAGTGCGTCGTTAATCCCGTGGAAAGCGCGCTTCCAGCTCCGCCACCTGCTCAGGTGTTAATCCTCTTGGGTTCTCGCCCCGCAGTAACAGGTAAAGCTTGGCGGTCTCTTCCAGTTCTTCGGTGGCGTAGATCGCTGCCTCGAGGTTTTTCCCCGCCACCACTGGGCCGTGGTTGGCCAGCAATACCGCACTATGCTTGCCCGCTAACCCCCGCACGGCATCGCCCAGCTTGGGGTCGCCAGGAATGTGATACGGCACCAACGGTAGCTTGCCCACCCGCATCACGTAGTAGGCAGTGAGTGGTGGTATGCAGTCGCAGGGATTCACTTCGGGCAGGCAAGAGACCGCCACCGAGTGAGTGGAGTGCAGATGCACAATTGCACCGGACTGCGGGCGCTCTTCATACATCGCCATATGCAGAAACTGCTCTTTGGTAGGCTTATCGCCACTCAGCAGTTGGCCGCTGTTATCCAGATGGGAGATACGCGCCGGGTCTAGTCGCCCCAAGCAGGCGTTAGTCGGTGTCATCAGCCAGCCGCCATCGTCTAGCCGCACGCTGATATTGCCGCTGGAGCCCATGGTCAGGCCGCGGTCAAACAACGATTTCCCCATAGTGCTGATCTGTTCCCGCAAACTGTTCTGGGGATGGCGATGTAAGTAGATGCTCATATCAGCACCTCAAATGCCCGGGTAAAGAAGTCAACGCCACCAAAGTTGCCGGACTTTAGCGCCAGCGACAGCGGCGCTTCGCGACCCACCATTAGGGTTTGCGTCCAGGGCACGCCAGGGTCGATCTGCTCACCGATGTGCAGAGTGTTAATGCCCAACGCCGAGACTACTGCACCTGACGTTTCGCCCCCGGCGACCAGCAACCGGCCAACGCCTTCATCTACAAGCTTGACAGCCAACTGGCTCAGCGCCTCTTCCACTAACGCACCCGCATGCGCAACGCCAAGGGCTTGCTGGGCAGCGTTAACCTTCTCAGTATCAGCCGAAGCATAGAGCAGTACCGGCACCTCTTGAGATAAGCGCTTGCGGGCAAAGGCCAGCGCCTGCTCCTGCTGTTGCCCTCCTTCAGCCAACGCCAAGGGATCCAGGGCAAAGCCACCATCAGGGTGCTTGGCTAGAAAGTCCGCTACTTGTGCCAGCGTGGCACGGGAACAGCTGCCAGAGAGCACCAGCGCACCGCCCGTGGCAGGCGATAAGCGCCCCGGCTCACTGATCATGTCTAGCCAGCCCTGGGCACGGTACTGAGCGGGCAGCGCCTGCCCCAAACCAGAACCGCCGGTAACTAAAGGCATCGCAACGATAGCTTCAGCCAGGATGTCCAGATCCTGTTCGTCCAAGGAATCACAGATCACATGGCGAACACCCTGATCTGCCAGCATCGTTAAGTGAGTACGGGTCGCACCGGCGCCTTGAGCCAACACCGTGCGGTTGACTAAGCCCACCGGGTGCGGCGTTTGGCGTGCGAGTACTCGCACAAGATCCGCGTCCTGCATGGGGGTCAGTGGGTGGTGCTGCATACCGCTGTCGTTGAGCAAGCGGTCGCCCACAAACAGATGGCCCTGGTAGACGGTGCGACCGTTAATCGGGAAGGCGGGCACCATCACCGTTTGACGCGCATCCAGGGCTTCCAGCAGCGCATCCGCTACCGGGCCGATATTGCCTTTATCAGTGGAGTCAAAGGTGGAGCAGTACTTGAAGAACAACTGCCGGGCGCCCTGCTGGCGAAGCCACTCAAGGGCAGCGAGTGAGTCCGCCACGGCTTCGTCCACCGGGCAGGAGCGCGATTTCAACGCCACGACCACCGCATCGATATCAGTGAGGTCGATCTCTTGCTGGGGCACGCCAATCACCTGTAGGCAGCGCATACCGCCGCGCACCAGGTTATTGGCAAGGTCGGTCGCGCCAGTGAAGTCATCGGCAATGGCGCCCAGTACGATGTTCGCTCCCATCCCCATTTTATTAGGCTCCTTGAGCGTCGTTGGCAGCTTCTGGCAGCGCGATGTCGGAGAGCCTTTGATAAACCTTGATCACCGCCGAATCATCTTCGCGACCAAAACCTGCACCGCTGGCAGCGGTAAACTGCTGCAGAGCGCTTGAAGCAACGGGCGTTGCCAGCGCCAGCTCGCGGCCGGTTTGATGCACGATGTTGAGATCTTTGACGAAGATATCCACCGCCGAAAGCGGCGTGTAGTCACCACTCAGGATATGCGGCACGCGGTTTTCGAACATCCAGGAGTTGCCCGCCGAGTGGGTAATGACGTCATAAATAACCTCTGGGTCGAGCCCCATACGAATGCCCAACGCCATGGCTTCAGCGGCGGTGGCGATATGCACACCTGCCAGCAGTTGATTGACCAGTTTCATACTTGAGCCAACGCCAGGCGCATCGCCAAGGCGATAAACCTTGGCAGCCATGGCGTTTAGTACTGCTTCGGCATAGGTAAATGCCTCCGTTGCCCCGGATGCCATTACCGATAGTTCACCACTTTTGGCTTTAGCAGCACCGCCGCTAATCGGCGCATCCAGCAGCATCAAGCCCTCTGCCACCACTCGTTCACCAAGCTGTTTGGCCTGACTGGGCGCCACCGTGGCGCACTGTATGATCAGACTGCCCCGGGCCAAGTGGCTTACCACCCCCTGCTCACCGAACAGCACTTGCTCAACCTGCACCCCGTTAACGACAACCACCAACACGATATGGCAGTGAGCAAGCTCAGCAGGAGTGGCTACGCTTTGCCCCCCTGCTGCCGCAAAGGCATCGCGTGCCCCTGCGGAAATATCGCACCCGGTCACATTAAAGCCCTGCTTGAGCAAAGCGGTGGCCGTACCCATACCCATTGCGCCCAGGCCAATAAGTCCTACTTGAAGTGATTGCTTATCGTGTTGACTCACCAGCCGACACCTCGCGGTTGTTGTATATTGCTGTTGTGTGTCTTGCTATCGACGCGGTGCTTTTCTCTTGCTTTGCTTTTCCTTCGCTCATCGCTACCAGGAAAATGGTAGCGCTGTCATGATAGCGCTACCATTCTTTTTAGATTATTGTTGCCGTTACGACAAGCTGAAAATCAGGGACGTGCGACCAATGTCTAAAGACTCTCCCAACGCTGCCTCTCCCAGCCCTGCCAGGCAGCGCCGAAGCTCCGATCAGGTCACGCTCAGCCAAGTGGCGCAAGCAGCAGGGGTATCACCGATTACCGCATCGCGAGCACTGAACTCCCCTGATAAGGTCAGCGATAGCGCACGCCTGAGTGTTCTACAAGCCGTAGAGAAACTGGGCTACGTACCCAACTTGGTAGCCGGTAGTCTGGCCTCTTCCCGCTCGCGGCTGATTGCGGTGATTGTGCCGTCACTGATCAATAGCGTGTTTGTGGAAGTCATCAAGGGGCTGCAGGAGACGCTGGGAGCCGAGGGCTACCAGATACTGCTGGGTAACACCGACTACGATCTAGACCGCGAGTATCAGTTGGTGCGCACTTTTCTGGGCTGGTCGTGCTCGGCCCTGGTCACCGCTGGGCTACGCCATAACAAGGCGTGTCATACGCTGCTGGCGAACTGGGATCACCCCATTATGGAGGTGATGGAGCTGGGCAAAGGCATGGATCTTAACGTGGGGCTGGATCACGTGGCGGCAGGCCGCTGTATGGCCGGCCATCTAATCGACAAAGGCTACCGCCATATTGTTTATGTGGGCGCACGGCTGTCGCAGGATTATCGCGCCAGCATGCGTTTTGATGGTCATAAAGCGGTGCTAAAGGAGAAAGGGATCGACGCCCCACTACTGGAACTAGACACCCTGGGCAGCCTGCAAGCGGGCGCTGAAGGGCTGGCCCAGGTGCTCGCGCAATACCCTCATACCCAAGCCATTCACTTTGCCAACGACGACCTGGCGGCAGGTGCCCTGCTGGCTGCTCAACGTCAAGGGCTAAACGTGCCAGGGGATATTGCCATCGCCGGGTTTAACGGCCTGCCCCTTGGTCAACACGTAACCCCTCAGCTCACGACCATACTTTCGCCCAGAGAAGAAATGGGCCGCCTAGCCGCCAAAGAACTTATTCGGCGGCTAAGCGGCAAAAACGTCTACCGCCGCCAGCACGATGTGGGCTTTACGCTCCAAACCGGTGGGAGTACTTAGTGCTGTCTTATAACCAGGCGTCAAAAAAGGTCATAAATGCGCGTGCTTTGGCGGTCACGTGCCGCCCTGGCGGATATACCGCATAAACGCCGCCTTCAGGCAGTGCCCACTCGTCAAGCACGCGCACTAGACGCCCGGCGGCTATCTCAGGTGCCGCGGTAATATCCGGCAATACGGAGAAACCACCGCCCGCAGCCATCAGCGCGACTAAACTCACCGTTGAGTTGGCTGCCAACCCCGCGCTCATTTGCACCTCACACCGCTCATCCCGTCGTTGAAAAGTCCAGGTTAATGGCGCCCTTAACGGTGTAAAGGCGATCCACGCATGCTCTTCCAGCGACTTGGGATGCGCAGGCGTACCGTGGCGCTTCAGGTAATCAGGCGCAGCCACCACCTGCTGTTGAAAAGTGCCTATTCGACGGGCGCGTAGCGTGGAGTCTTTTAGCCAGCCTAGACGAAACGCCAAATCGATCCCCTCCTGCACCATATCGCTTACCTGGTCGCCGCTACGTAACTCTATATGCAGCGCCGGATGCAAACGGCTAAACGCCACCACCGCTTCACTCAACGCCCCGGCGGCGTAATCTTCGGGGGCCGTGATACGCAACTCGCCGTGCAACTGTTGGGTATCACTCACGGCACTAGCCAGCGCCCCCTGTAGATCTATCAACAGCGGATGGCATTGATGATAGAGCGCCTCTCCGGCCTGGGTAAGCTGAACCCGCCGCGTGGTACGCAGGAACAGCGTTACCCCCAGTCGCGTCTCCAACTGGCGAATTTGCAGGCTTACCCGTGTTTTCGTGCAGCCTAGCCGCTCCGCCGCCTGGGTAAAGCTACCGGCTTCCACGAGGGCGATAAAGATCGGTAAAGCATTTAAATCGAACTCGCTGGCGGTGGTCATATAGCGCCCTATTGTTATGAAATCAACAACAGTAAATTGCGTTAATCGCTATTTTTCAAATCAATAAAGCGTCCGACAATGCAGCGACTACCCACTGAAGGAGTTCTGCGATGAAAATAGCACTGATTGGCGCCAGCGGATTTATCGGTTCAGCCCTATTAACCGAAGCACTCTCCCGCGGCCACCACGTCACGGCGTTAGTAACCCGCCCTGAACGGGTGGCACTACAGGAAAATATCACTACCGTTAAAAGCGATGTGTTAAATACCGATCTACTTAGCGAGCAACTACGCGGTTTTGAAGCAGTGATCAGCGCCTTTAGCGGCCACGCTCAGGAGAACGTTTACGACTACTATCTCAAAGGCTTTCATTCGATTTTGGCTGCCACTCGACACGCGTCTGTGCCTAGATTGTTGTTAGTGGGTGGCGCTGCCACACTCGAGGTAGCGCCTGGCAATCTTTTGCTAGAGGCACCTGGGTTCCCAGCAGAGTACCGGGCCACCGCGGAAGGGGCGAAAACAGCCCTTGAGATACTGCGCGGGCAAACGGCTCAAGCGTGGACGTTTCTCTCCCCCGCCGCCGAGATTTTCCCCGGCGAGCGTACGGGTAGCTTCCGGCTTGGCGGCGATACGCTACTGACCGATAGCGAAGGCAACAGCCGTATTTCCGTGCAGGATTATGCTGTCGCCATGATCGATGAATTGGAGAATCCACGTCATACCAATCAACGCTTCTGCGTCGCGTATTGATCAAGTCGCTATCCCCCCTCACTCGGGCTAGGTGAGGGGTTGCTTCTCTCCTCACCCTTCTTCCCTCTTTCTCCCTCTTCTCCTATTTACTCTCTCCCCTTCTGCTGGCCCTATCTTTAATTCCCCGTAATATTCATCAGCCATATTTAACTACGCGAATTAATCCAAACACTACCCGACTACACATTACTTAACAGCCGCGCATTGAAAACTTACTTATAAGATATTTCTTACATTCGTATAGCGAATCTCTTACAAATGCTGTCAGCAATATCCTACATACATAGCAACCTATACCCTCAACAATCAGGTAGACGCAAATAAAGAAATACTAAAAAAACTTGCACACTTGTGACAGCTAATGAATTTATTAGGTTCAGAATCAATTACTCAGACATGCACGCGCATAGAGCTCACATTAATAACACTCGCATTAACTGACTCAATTACTGCAAGGAAAATATCATGAAAGCCAATACCGACCTCATTAAGATAGGCAACCATTGCGTGCATGTAGAGATCTATCAACAGCCACAAAATACTGAAAGTATTATTATGGTCAACGGCGCGCTAGCCACCACCGCCTCCTTTACCAACTGTGTCAAATACTTGAGTGACGGATTAAACGTTATCCTTTTTGATTTGCCGTTTGCTGGCCAGTCGAAAGCGCATAACCCTGTGAGTGGCATCATTACCAAGGAGGATGAAGTCAATATTCTCCTCGCCCTAATTGAACGTTACCAACCCACTTCGTTACTTTCAGTCTCTTGGGGAGGCTATGCCGCCATGATGGCATTGGCACAATCCCCCTCATCGATTAAAAGAGCAGTGCTAGCCTCATTTTCCACTCAGCTTAACGACGGCATGCTGCGCTATATCAATGGTGCTCGCCATTACATTCAAATTGGTGATGTCAAAACCGCAGCTAACCTGCTTAATGAAGAAGTAGGAAAATACTTACCCCGCTTATTAAAATATATCAACTATCGGCATCTCTCACGGTTAGATGATCAAGAGCTTCAGCAGGTCTGCTTTCATATCGAGCAAATACTCTCCATGAACGACACCGACTATGAACAGCTACTGGGTAATATTGGAATACCGACACTGTTCGTGAATGGCAAATTGGATGAGTACACAACGCCGGAAGACATTCTGATTGCCGACGACTATATGCCGAAATGCAAGTTCGAAGTCGTGCCCAACGCAGGACATTTTCTTGACCTTGAGCATGCTGACGCACGCCAGAGAATGGAGAAAATCCTACGCGGCTTCTTGATTCCTGGCGAGGTTGAAAGGGAGGTTGCCTAATCCAAGACGGGGCTGGCTGTCACTGCTCTTCGAAAAAACGGCAACGCCTCGCTATGCGCAATAGCCGCTTAGCGAGGCGGCATCTTAAAAGCCCGAGGGCGTCACATCGCTCTTCAATAACTGGGTGATACCAGGATAAGCGGCGAGATAAGCGGCCTCCACCGTTAGCCCAGCGCCTGGGTAAGCAAGCCAAAGCGCGTTAACGGCCCCTCCTCGACGGCCTCGCCACAGCGCATGCGGGTGATTTGATCGACGCAGTTGAGCCCTAAAGCCGTCAGCCAGCTATCGTCGTAGGGATCAACTAAATCAATGCGTATAAAATCACCCTCAGCATCCGTCAGCAGCGCCAACACCAGTGCCTGCGCCTGTTCGGCACTGCGTGCCAGAATGGGACCAATATGCTCGCCGCGCCCATACGTACGCTTCAGCGCAAACCCTTCAATGGCGCCCGCATTTTCAATCACCACCCCTCTATTAGCCGATTGAACGGCCACCGCATGAGCCAGGCTGTCGGGTGAAAGTGCGAGCAGTGCCGCCTGATCGCTTGCCTGCATCGCACGTAAACCCGGCAGCAGCGGTACAGGCGGTGCAAGGGTGCCCCCCCCTTGGTATTGGCAGACGCGATTACACGGTTCGAAGCCCAGTTTTTGGTACAAGGGCTGGCCCGCTTTAGTGGCCACTAATAGCAGCGTCCGTGGGCCCGCCAGCGCCATCAGCCGCACCATCATCTCCCGCCCCAGCCCGAGGCCCTGCCAATCGTCGTTAATAACCACCAGCCCCAAGGTAGCCACAGCCCCTTGATTGAAGCAGAGCCCAGTGCCCACCAGTTCACCGTCGACGCTTTCCAGCGCGACGCCCTCACCCACATCAAGCATCTGGCGCCAATCATCGATTCGGTGCGGCCAGCCGAGTTTATGGGACAGGCTATGCGCCGCCCCAAGATCGTTAACGGTCATTGATCGCCACGTTAAGTCCTCACGCTCAAAACGTGCGGGAGCACTAGCTGAAGCAGCTGCCGAAGGGGAGTCAGTCATCACACTATATATTCCTTGAGCTGGTATAGATTGGTTTGCCGCTACTTTGACACTCAAGAGAGGCGCGATGCCACGCCGTAAAAGATTGCTTAGGGCAATACACAGGGCGAGCGAGCGGAAAAGTCAGTGTTAAGTGCTAGCGACACTAGTAGCCACACTGGGGCTCAACACGACCAATCATTGGTTCTCCGCGTTGATAGCGACGCAGGTTGTCCAGCAGTACAGGAAAAGCGCTATCGGGTTGTGTCATCGCGGCTACATGGGGTGTTAGCAAAATACGTTCGTCTTGCCAAAAAGGATGATTATCGGCGGGCGGCTCTTCGCTCAACATATCCAATACCGCCGCACTCAAACGCCCGTCATCGAGGGCTTGCGTCAGGTCGTGTTCAACCAAGTGCCCACCATGGTCAATGTAATACTCATCCCTCCCGAAATGCTTCGATCACCCGTTCGGCCAATACCTCGCTGGCATCGCCACTGCCTGGACGCTTCACCAGCGCCACCTGGTAATCGCCTAGCGGGGGCAACGATTCATTGTGCAGACGTTTGAGCGGCGGGCGAACCAAGCTTTTTGGAAATGCCGTCACGGCCAAATCGGCCAGCATGGCGGCCTCCTGCCCGGCACAGTGGTCGCAGGAGTAAGCAATGCGGTAAGCAATCCCCGCCTGATCAAGGGCATTGAGGGTAATTCGTCGCCACGCGCACCCCTGCTGGGCCAGGGTTACCGGCAGGGGCGTTCGCTGCACGGCAACGCCATCCTCACGCCCCGCCCACACCAGCGATTCGCTGTGGACGATCTCTCCCCGCGCTGCCTGACCAGGCCCTCCGGCCATCACCAGCGCCAGATCAAGCTCGCCCTCGTCCAACCTGGCGAGCAGGTCTTTGCTGCGCCCCACCTCAACATCGACCTGCACCGCCGGGTGCGAGCGGGCAAATTGAGCCAATACAGTGGGCAGGATACGCCCCACCACGTCGTCGGTTATCCCCAGTCCCACGCGCCCCTCTATGGTAGGGGCTAAAAACTGGGTCACGGCTTCCGCGTTGAGTTTAAGCAGCCGACGGCCATAGCCCAGCAGCACTTCCCCCTCGGCCGTCAGGCGTACGTGACGTGCCTCGCGTACAAACAGCGTCTGGCCGAGGATCTCTTCCAGGCGTTTGATCTGCATGCTCAGGGCGGAAGGGGTGCGGAACAGCTGCTGGGCGGCGCGGGTAAAGCTGCCGCTCTCAGCAATCGTCACAAAGGTGCGCAGCACCTCGCTATCCAGTAGCGGCAAGGCGGCCCGGCTGGGCGCTATGTTAGAGAGTTGATTCATCACACCCACCTTTCAGAAAAACTTAACACTCAGTGTAGATCTTTTCGTTTGATTGATCCAAGGCAAAGTATCAAGCTGATAACCAGAGGTCGCGACCCTCCACTTATTAATCACAAAACACACCTGCTGAAAGGGTGCTCAGGCGCCGTTTAGCCAACCGCAGGCGTGGAAATGGAGGTGCGCGATGAAGTGTGAAAATCCTACCCAACATGCCCATAACGCTTGGGAAAAAGCCAACCAATTGGCGCCGCCGCCCAAGCCACCACAATTGCAGTTTTACATGCCTGCCATGCCTCCAATGGGGCTGATTAGAGCGCTCGATATGCGCTGGTGGCGCTACCGGCGTCGGCGGCTATTTCGACGCCATATCTTGCCGCTACTGGCTTACGACGATCAGGTACTGAGGGATATTGGCCATTGCCGCGAAGATATTCTCTGGGCCAACCAACTGCCATTAAAAGTCGATGCGATTCAGGCATTAAAGGCTCGGCAGAAAACATGCCATGTACCGCAAAGCTAGCATCAAAAAAAGCGTCGAACCTGGGAGAGGTTCGACGCTTGTATAGGCTTGCTACTGCGTATTTAAGACTGGTGCTAAAGCCTGGCTTTTAAACGCCTACCGGCCCACCGTCACGCTTCTGAATGACCACAGTCGATGCCCGCGGGCGGACTTGGCCGCTTGCAGCAACGGTGGCGTCTTGTACCAGTGCGTTATCATCCGCTGGCCAGTTACCTGGGTGCTGAATATTAATGAACAGCGCGGTTTTATCCGGGGTGGCAAAGATACCCGTCACTTCACAGCCGTTCGGCCCCACCGCAAAGCGCTTAAGCTGCTGCTGGTTGCTGCTGTTGACCACCGGGCCGGTTCCCTGGATCTCGTCCAGCCCATTGGGGACTACTGCAAGCAACTGGTCGTTGGTGTACTCCGTGATGCCTTCATAGCCGTTATCGGTTTGAATCCAAAGAATGCCCTGCCCATCATCGCGCTCGTCAAACCAAAGGCCATCCGGGCTGGCGAACTGGTTCATTTCGGTCAAGCCCGAAAGGTTATCAGCATCGTCAACGGCAGCACCAAACACAAACACTTCCCAAGTAAAGGCATTGGGCAGCCGGCTTTCCCGCCAGCGAATAATATGCCCCGCTTCGTTATTGGCGCGTGGGTTGGCGGCATTGGTGGGCGCTAAATCGTAACCAACACCTGCTTGTTCCAGGTGCTCACCGTTATTAGTGTAAGTTGGGGCTGTCTCTTCAGCGGTACGCTGTGTGTTATTGGTTAAGGTGAGATACACCTCACCGGATGCCGGATCGACGGAAGCCCACTCAGGGCGATCCATTGGCGTGGCACCCAACAAATCTGCTGCATCACAGGTGTTGATGATGAT
>NZ_JPUA01000034.1:0-70671 GCF_002211105.1 Halomonas campaniensis
TGCAGTACCGAAATCAGGCCTTGGCCGCTTAGTTTTTCACTGTCCAAGTTTATGGGGTCAGTTCATGCGAGGTGCCGTTTTTATTGTCAAAGCAACTATTCCGATTGAAAGGCCGTGCGGTGGAAATCCGCTGCGGCTTGGACTTCCGCAATGCCGCAGGTATCGGGCACAGGCACGGTGTTGCCCGCCAATACGGCAAGTACGGCTCTAGTGCCGTTGGCCAGTGACTCAAGGTTATAGCCGCCCTCTAATACAAACACCAAACGGCCATCGCAGTGTTGTTCGGCCAGTTTTTGCATGAATCCGGTCAGTGCGCCAAAACCTTCATAGGAAACGTTTAAGGCCAAATCGTGCCAGTGGGGGTCAAATCCTGCCGAGACTAAAATAATGTCGGGCTTGAACCACGCTGCGGCCGGGGCAAGAATATCGCGAAACGCCTTGAGGTACGCTTCGTCGCCAGCGCCAGCCGGTAACGGAACATTAATCGTGGTGCCTTCAGCTAAACCGGCGCCCACTTCTTCCAGATGGCCTGAGCCGGGATAGAAGGGTGCTGCGCGGTGAATATCGAAAAACATTACGTCCGGTTCTGCCCAGAAAATATCCTGGGTGCCGTTACCGTGATGGGCATCCCAATCAACAATCAGCACTCTTTCGCAACCCAGTGCGCTGCGCGCATGGGCTGCGGCGACTGCCACATTGTTGAATAAACAAAATCCGCGGGCGCGAACGGGCTCTGCGTGGTGTCCAGGCGGGCGCACAAGTGCAAAGGCGCTTTTAGCGCGCTTCTCCATTACGGCTTCTACTGCGGCAATGGCCGTTCCGGCGGCGACTTCGGCGGCATCTACGCTTCCCGGTGAGACCGCTGTGGTATCCACATCCAGCCAGGCATTTTTCCCGCGTAGGCTAAAAATATCGCTTAGATAGGAAGTGGTATGCACTCTGGCGAGTTGATCATGGGTGGCTGCTTTGCCACCTTCAATGTGTAGGCCCGCAATGGGCGCTTTCTCAAGCAGGTGCTGAATAGCTTTCAAGCGGCCGGGGTGCTCGGGGTATTTCCATGGCACAGGAAGCCCTGAAAGCAGATGTCGAATGCGCTTATCGATTCGTTGCGGTAGAAAGTCGGCGTCAATATTGGGCTCGTGAGCGAGCACCCGATCATCATAGAAAGCAATGACTTTATGCATAATGGCTACCTAATGTGCGTGCGATAAGTCACAGCAGTAAATTCCAACAAGTTACTGCAGCCCTTTAATCGCACAATGGGCACGAAATGCTTATCTACAGTAAGGCAGGCTAGACGAGGTTATACAATATCACTCTCAAACGATGCCGCTCTCAGACAATGCCACTCTCAACACTAAACGCTAGGGTCATGCTGAGCTCTTCTACCTGATCTGCAAATGAGGGCTGCCACTCGCCGCGTAAAATGAGCGGTGCCTGTACCCATCGCCAGCGTAAGCCAGTGGTGATGCTCTCTACTGCTCGTTGGGTGCCCGTGCCATCGTGCCCCGCGCGAATATAGAGCGCGCAGGGTAATCCCTGTTTCTTTTCAATGACAGGATAGTAGCTGCGATCAAAAAAATCCTTGAGCGCGCCGCTCATATAGCCCAGGTTTTCCGTGGTGCCGAGCAGAATCGCATCGCAGGCAAGTACATCCTCTGGGCCTGCTTCCAGGGGCGCTTTTACCACGCAGTGCATCTGTTCAAGGTCGGGATGGCTAGCTCCCTGGAAGGCCGCATCGCGCAGTAGGCGCGTATTTGCCGAAGGGGCATGGGCAACAATTAATAGCTGTTTTTTGAACTCAGATGTCATGGCAGTAGCCTAAATCAGCAGTGAAAATGTAAAGGTTTGCGACTAGTACTGAAAATGCCACACTGCTTTAGTGACGTTAACTAGAGAGGCTATATGCCCAAGAATACCTCTATCAATGTCTTTTACGATGCGCAGTGCTCGCTGTGTCGTAAAGAGCGGCGTCGCTATGAGCGCTGGTCGGGGCGGCATGCCGCTGATATCGCTTGGCTTGATGTGAGTGAACATCATCAGGTGCTACAGCAAAAGGGCGTCGATCCCGACATGGCGCTGCGCTCTCTGCATATCGAAACGGCATCTGGGCAATTGGTGGAGGGGATCGATGCTTACCGTTTATTAATGAAGCGTATTCCCTTGTTGGCGCCTGCTGCCTGGATCATTGGTCTTCCAGGCATTAAACCGGGATTGCGGTCGCTTTATGATGTCTGGGTGAAGCGCCGCCTGAAGAAACAAGGCCGGTGGAATTGCTAGACTGTGTACGAAAGACACACCCGATAAACCAAGGAGAGAAGCATGGCATTTGCACTTTCATCAATGAAGGTTACCAGCTCGGCGTTTGCTGACCATCAAGCGATCCCTGCTAAGCACACAGGGGAGGGCGAAGATGTTTCGCCAGCGCTTGCTTGGCAGGGTGCGCCTGAAGGAACCAAGGGGTTTGCGGTGATCTGTCACGATCCTGACGCCCCGCTGGTTAAAGACGGTAACTACGGCTTTGTCCACTGGGTACTCTATAACCTACCCGGCGATATCCAGGAATTAACGGAAAAGACGGCGGTGGGCACCGTCGGCGCAAATGATAAAGGCGATACAGGTTATTGTGGCCCGATGCCGCCAGAAGGGCACGGCAAGCATCTTTATTATTTCTGGGTGCTGGCGCTGGATCATCAAACCTCGCTTCCTGAAGGGCTCACGCTGACAGAACTACTCAAAGAGGTAGAGCCCAATCTGCTGGGTATGAACCGCCTGGTCGGCACCTACCAGCGCGGTTGATCTAGCAAACTGGCTGGACATTTTGCGTAACCCGTGTAGGCTCCATCGCTTTCTTAGCCCTTTACCTAAGCCAAGTGATGGAGCCTTGTGATGAGCGATCTGCCTAACTGTCCTGCCTGTGCCTCTGAGTATAGTTATGATGATGGCCTTCAATATGTCTGCCCAGAGTGTGGCCACGAGTGGTCAAAGGTAGCAGAAGAAGAGGGAGCCGATGACACGTCAGGCGTACGCGATGCCAATGGCAATATGCTAGCCGACGGTGATAGCGTCACGGTAATCAAGGACTTGAAGGTTAAGGGCAGTTCCCTGGTGGTTAAAGTAGGTACCAAAGTGAAAAGCATCCGCTTGGTAGACGGCGATCACGACATCGACTGCAAAATTGATGGTATCGGCCCAATGAAGCTGAAATCAGAATTTGTCAAAAAAGCCTAAAGCCATTAGTAATAGACAAAAAAATAGCCTCCTCTGCCAGGGGGCTATTTACTTTTTAACTATCCACGAGAGCTACGCAGTGGTGTTAATTTGCGTACCTACGCTGCCACTTGTCGCCAGCTGAGGTTCCGCAGCGCCGTCTATTAGTGCCGTTATCTGCGCTGCCTGCCCGTCTAGAGCATCTTTGAAAACGCTGAATTGAGCTTGTTGGATCGTTTGTGCCTGCCTCATATCCAGCGTTGCATTTACCATGTTGTTTACTGCTGCATCCATAGTTACCTCCTCGAATGATCGCGATGCCTCCTACAGTAGGGGCATCTAATACCTTTTTGACGCTAGCAGAGGCGGCTAATCAATGCAAAGCCGGCCAGGCCGCAGCTATAGCTTTTTTAAATGATAATGATTGTTGTTTTTGATGCGATTAGCGGCGAACGTGCCGATATTTTGCGTAAATTGCTATCCATTTTGCTCAGGGGCTTCACATCAAATTTATACAGGACTAAAATGGTACTCAATTGATGTGGCGACCATTTGATTTGCTGCGTACTGATGACATAAAGGGAGTCGACATGCTTAAGCTTTCTCGGCTGACAGACTATGCCGCAGTGGTCATGGCGCAAATTGCCCGCCATTCCCAGGCGTCGCATGCAGCGGCAGAGTTAGCAGAGGCCGTGCAGTTGCCCCATCCGACGGTGAGTAAAACGCTCAAAATGCTAGTGCGGGCAGGGCTGCTGGTTTCTCAGCGTGGCGCCCAAGGCGGTTACCGTCTGGCCCGGCCCGCATCGCAGATTACTGCCGCCGATATTATTGCGGCGATTGAAGGCCCCGTCGCCATGACCGAGTGCAGCCAAGCAGAAGGCGATTGTGAGCTTGTGGCTACCTGCGGTGTGGCAGATAACTGGCAGCGGGTCTCCTTGGCCATGCGTACGCTGCTAGAGAGCGTAACGCTGGCGCATCTGGCCGATACAGCGCCGATTAAGCTGCCAGTCCAACTGCCTATTCAAACGATCAGTCTGTCGGCGGCGTCGGCCTAACGGCGGCGCAAGACCAGCAGGCCTAATTTATTATTAAAGGCGATGACCTCGCCACCCAACTGCCCGGAGGGTATCACCATGGCAAGCGAAGAAATGGAACAGTTGGTTCGTCGCGAATACAAAGATGGCTTTGTAACCGATATTGAGAGCGACACCCTGCCACCTGGCCTGGATGAAAACACCATCGCCTTTATCTCTAAAAAGAAGGGCGAGCCGGAGTGGATGCTGGAGTGGCGTTTGGATGCCTACCGCCAGTGGTTGAAGATGGAAGCCCCTTCCTGGGCGCATCTGGACTATCCGCCGATTGATTACCAATCGATCTCCTATTTTAGTGCGCCAAAGCGCCCGGAAGACCGCCCGCAAAGCCTGGATGAAGTGGATCCCAAGCTGCTGGAAACCTACGAGAAGCTGGGCATTCCGCTGCACGAACGCGCCGCGCTGGCAGGCGTTGCGGTCGATGCGGTGTTTGACTCCGTTTCGGTCGCCACCACGTTTAAGAAGCAGCTGGGCGAAGCCGGGGTTATTTTCTGCTCGATTTCGGAAGCTATTCGCGACTACCCGGAGCTGATCAAGCAGTACTTGGGCACCGTGGTGCCCGTGGCGGACAACTACTTTGCCGCGCTGAACTCAGCGGTGTTTACCGATGGCTCCTTTGTGTTTGTGCCGGAAGGCGTGACTTGCCCCATGGAGTTGTCCACCTATTTCCGCATTAACGCGGCCAACACCGGCCAGTTTGAGCGCACGCTGATTATTTGCGAAAGCCGTGCCCAGGTCTCTTATCTGGAAGGCTGTACGGCGCCGATGCGCGACGAAAATCAGCTTCACGCTGCCGTGGTCGAGCTTGTCGCTCTGGATGACGCCTATATCAAATACTCCACCGTGCAGAACTGGTACCCCGGTGACGAGAATGGTGTCGGTGGTATCTATAACTTCGTGACCAAGCGCGGTGATTGCCGTGGCGACCGTTCACGGATTAGCTGGACGCAGGTTGAAACCGGCTCCGCCATTACCTGGAAGTACCCTTCCTGCGTGCTGCGCGGCAAAGACAGTATTGGCGAGTTCTACTCAGTCGCCGTTACCAACGGTCGCCAACAGGCCGATACCGGCACCAAGATGATTCACATTGGCGAAGGCACGCGTTCCTATATCGTTGCTAAGGGTATCTCCGCAGGCAGAAGTGATCAGTCCTATCGCGGCCTGGTGAAAATCGGCCCGCGTGCCAAAGGGGCGCGTAACTTTACCCAGTGCGACTCCCTGCTGATTGGCGATAAGTGCGGTGCACACACCTTCCCGTATCAGGAAATTGGCAATAGCACGGCGACCATTGAGCACGAAGCGACCACCTCGAAAATCGGTGAAGACCAGCTGTTCTACTGTCAGAGCCGCGGTATCTCGGAAGAGGACGCCGTCAGCATGATTGTGAATGGTTTCTGTAAGGACGTCTTCCAAGAGCTGCCCATGGAGTTCGCCGTTGAAGCCGAAGCGCTGCTCAACGTGACCCTGGAAGGCGCGGTAGGTTAATCGTTAGCTGTTTAGACTACTTAATTATATCAGTGTCGCCGTAGCGACTCGTCAGAATTAGAAGGTAATCAATATGTTGCAAGTGAATGATTTACACGTCTCCGTCGAAGGTAATGAAATCCTCAAAGGGCTGACCCTGACCATCAAGGCGGGTGAAGTGCACGCCATTATGGGGCCGAACGGCGCGGGTAAATCGACGCTATCCGCGGTGATTGCCGGTAAAGATGGCTACGAAGTTACACAGGGCACGATTACCTTTGAAGGCAAAGACGTGCTTGAAATGGAGATCGAAGAGCGCGCCCAGGCCGGTTTGCTGCTGGGTTTCCAGTATCCGGTCGAGATTCCAGGGGTTAAAAACATTTACCTGCTGAAGTCGGCGCTTAATGCCCAGCGGGTAGCCCGCGGCGAAGGCGAAATGCCCGCGCCGGAGTTTATGAAGCTGGTGAAAGAGAAGCTGGGCTACATGAAAATGGACGCCAGCTTCCTCCAGCGCGCCGTTAACGAAGGCTTCTCCGGCGGTGAGAAAAAGCGCAACGAGATTCTGCAAATGCTGGTGCTGCAGCCAAAGCTTGCCATGCTGGATGAGATCGATTCTGGCCTCGATATCGACGCCATGAAAATTGTCGCCGACGGCGTTAATAGCCTGCGCGCTGAAGATCGTGCCATTCTGCTGGTCACTCACTACCAGCGCCTGCTGGATTACATCGTGCCGGACAAGGTTCACGTCCTGGTCGATGGCCGTATTGTTAAAACCGGCGACGCCGAGCTGGCTAAACAGCTGGAAGCCAATGGGTACGAAGGTATCGAGGAGTCTGTGGCATGAGCGATACGCAAACCTTTTTAGACACCCTGAAGGCGCGCAGCTCGAACTACACGGCGGAACCCACCTGGATCGCTGCGCGTCGTCAAGCCGGAGCCGCGCGTTTTGAAGCGCTGGGTTTCCCCACTCGCCGTGATGAAGAGTGGAAGTACACCGATGTGCGTTCGATCGCCCAGGGTAACTTTGCGATAGCCGACAACGCCGAGTTCTCTCCGGCCACTGCCGCGGCGCTAACGCTGCCGATTGATGCTTACCGCCTGACCTTTGTGGATGGCGTGTTCTCATCGGCGCTCTCGGATGTGGATTCATTGCCGTCGAGCGTACAGGTGTTGCCGCTCTCCAAGGCGCTAGAAGAGAACCATGAAGCCGTGGGTGGCCCGCTGGGGCGCTTAACCGGGGTTGATTTCTCGCCCTTCGCCGCGCTCAACACGGCGTTTATGGAAGAGGGCGCCGTGGTACGCATTGCACCGGGAACGGTGGTTGAGAAACCCATCCTGCTGCAGTTTCTGTCCCGTGCGGGACAGCCGGTGATGTGCCATCCGCGTGTATTGGTGGAAGCCGGTGGGCGTAGCGAAGCGACGCTGATTGAGCACTATACTGGCGAAAGCGAAGCGACTAACTTCACCAACGTAGTAGGCGAGTTGATGCTTGACCGTGGCGCGATCCTGGCCCACTACAAGCTGCAAGAAGCGCCGTTGGGTGATATGCACGTGGCAAGCATCCACGTGGAGCAGGGACGCGATACGCGCTATACCTCTTACAACCTGAGCCTGGGCGGCGCACTGGTGCGCAACGACCTGATCAGCGATTTGAATGGCCAGGGGGCGGAAACCAACTTCCTGGGCCTGTTCTTTGGTCAGGGGCGTCAGCACGTCGACAACCACACCAAGGTCAACCACAATGCGCCGCTGACGTTCTCCAACGAGAACTACAAGGGCATTCTGGATGACCGCGCCCACGGGGTGTTTAACGGCAAGGTCTACGTCAAGCGCGATAGCCAGAAGATCGAAGGTTTTCAGAGCAACCAAAACCTGCTGCTATCGGATCGCGCTCACATCGATGCCAAGCCTGAGCTTGAGATCTACGCCGATGACGTTAAGTGCTCCCACGGCACCACCACGGGCCAGTTAGACGAAGAGGCGATCTACGCGCTGCGTACCCGCGGTATCGATGAAGCCACCGCTCGCGGACTGCTAACGCTCGCTTTTGCTGGCGAAGTGTTGGAAAAAGTGACTCTGGATGAGATTGCCGAGCGCGTGGAATTAGCGGTTGCGGGCAAGCTGCCCGAGCGTTTCAATCTTGCCGGATTGGTCGAAGCGGCGGTTTCACTTAACGACTAGCGCCATTAAACAATCAGGAGCGTCTGATGCCACATTCCGTTATTGAGCCAACGCTCAGCCCTTTGCAAGCGAGTGCTTTGCAAACCAGCCCAGCGTCAGCGACTTTTGATGTTATGCGCCTGCGCCAGGACTTTCCGGTGCTGGCCCGTGAGGTGCACGGCAAGCCGCTGATCTATTTAGACAACGCGGCCACCAGCCAGACGCCTCAACAGGTGATTGACGTCTTTAGCGATTACTACTCGCGCTATAACGCCAATATTCACCGTGGGCTGCATACCCTCGCCGATGAGGCAACGGCGGCGTTTGAAGGTACGCGCCAACGGGTTAAAGGGTTCCTTAATGCGGAAGATGCACGCCAGATCATCTTTACCCGCGGCACCACAGAAGCGATTAACCTGGTTGTGAATAGCTGGGGACGTACAAATCTTGCGCCGGGCGATGAGGTGCTGATTTCGATGTTGGAGCACCACTCCAATATCGTGCCCTGGCAACTGTTGGCCGCCGAGATAGGCTTCACCATCAAGGTGATACCCGTTGAGGCTACCGGCGCACTGGATATGGCCGCTTACCGTGAGCTATTGAGTGAGCGCACCAAGCTGGTAGCGGTCAACCACGTCTCAAACGCTCTGGGTACCGTTAACCCGGTGCAAGAGATGGCAGCCCATGCTCATCAGCAGGGTGCGCTTATTCTGGTTGATGGCGCCCAGGCAGCACCCCACCAAGTGGTCGATGTGCAGGCCATTGATGCCGACTTCTATGCATTTTCCGGCCATAAGGTGTATGGGCCGACGGGCGTGGGCGTGCTCTACGGCAAGCATGCGCTGCTTGAAACCATGCCACCCTGGCAGGGCGGCGGTGAGATGATCAGCACGGTCTCCTTTGATGTGGGCACCACCTTCGCCGCTATTCCGCACAAGTTTGAAGCGGGTACGCCCGCTATTGCGGAGGTAATCGCCCTGGGCCGAGCCCTCGAGTGGATGGAGAGCACTGGTATAGCGGCGATCGGAGCCTGGGAAGGCCAACTGCTGAATCACGCGACCCAGGCGGTGGGTAACATTGATGGCCTGCGTATTCTAGGCACGGCGCCAAATAAAGCGGCAGTGCTCTCTTTTATCGTTGAAGGTGCCCACTCCCAAGATATCGGTCTACTGATCGATCAGCTTGGCGTCGCTATTCGTACCGGTCACCACTGCGCGCAGCCCTTGTTGCACCACTTCGGGGTAGACGCAACGTGCCGTGCTTCTTTTGCGGCGTATAATACCCTCGAAGAAGTGGATCGCTTTGTAGAAGCACTCCAACGTGTCATTGGTATGGTGCGTTAAGGTCGGTTCTTTAAGAATCGTCATAAGGACAGTTATGGATCTTGAGCAAGTTGCCAGTCTAGAGCGTGGCCAACAGTTACCTCTCCAGCGCGATGTGGACGCCATTGCCATTCCGTTTGGTAGTACGGAAACACTGGCCGAAGACAGCGTTGTTAGCGTTATGCAGGCGAAGGGCAGTACGGTAAGCGTCGGTTTTGAGGGGCGGCTCTACTTAATCGAAGGGAGCAACCTGGATGCCCTGGGGCTTGAGCCTTTACCGCGTCCTACGCTGCCGGAAACGGCTTCTGAACAGGAGATAGAGCAGTTCGTGTGGGATCAGCTGCGTACCTGCTTTGACCCGGAAATTCCGGTCAATATCGTTGATCTTGGGCTGGTCTATGGTTGCCGAATTGAACGCCTGATTAGCGGCGAGCGGCTTGTTACCATTCGCATGACGCTGACGGCGCCCGGCTGTGGGATGGGCGATGTGATCGCCGCGGATGCGCGCAATAAGATTCTCGGTGCGCCACAGATCAGCAAAGTACACACCGAAATAGTCTTCAGTCCCCCCTGGAGCCGTGACATGATGAGTGACGAGGCCAAGCTTGAACTCGGCATGTTCTAACCCCGGCTGGGGAGCTGGATGCATAACGTGTTATTAACGTGGTCGAAGCGGTTATTAATGTCGCTAGGAGCGCTACTGCTGCTGGCGACATTGCTGTTTATAGGTGGCAATTTTTGGGTACTCGCGACGACTGCCGCTTATATTGAGCGTCAGCCACAGCAGTGTCGCCCGGCGGAGGTGGGAATTGTCTTCGGCACGTCTCACTGGACCCGTAGAGGAGGGCGAAACCCACACTTCCATGCGCGCATGCGAACGGCTGCTACCTTAATTGAGCAGTCCCAGGTGGAGCATCTGTTGCTTTCCGGGGATAACCGTACCCAGGCGTATAATGAGCCAAGAGCCATGTGGCGTGAACTGTATCGGCGGGGCGTGGCCTCTGAGCAGTTGACCATGGATTTTGCGGGCTTTAGTACCTATGACACGCTGGCGCGTGCCCGGGATGTGTTTCAACTAGAGAAAGCCCTGCTGATCACCCAGAGCTGGCACCTTCCCCGCGCGGTCTATATTGGTCGTGAGCTAGGTATCGACGTGACTGGCTGCGTGGCAGATGACCCTAACGTAACGGTGGGATGGCGTTTAAAGCTGCGCGAATGGGCAGCGCGTGTGGCCACCCTGGGGGATCTCTATGTGTGGGGGAGGGAGCCCTATTTTCTCGGTACGCCCGAGCCCATCGAGTTACCTAGGCGGGCGCCCATCGATCTTATCCTGCCTTCGCTAAACGAGCGCTTTGCAGCCCCTTAACGGTGCGTTTTGCGCTTTTGCAGCGCATACAGCTCGCGGATAAGCTTACGGCACCCCTGCATGCACTCTTCGACCACCGGTTCGATCGGATCGGGTAACGGATGGGTGTATAGCGAGGAGAGCGCCTGCATTAAGACACGCTCTTGCTCCAATAGCTCATTGATGAGTACTTGGCTATCGTTGCCGACGAAGCTTTTAAGGCGACTCCACAGCCATAAAAAATCATCGCGCTCAACGTCCGCATCCCGGGGCAGCATTTTCAAATGCGCACGGGCAAGCTCCTGCAACTTGCGCATCTGCTTAAGCCGTGCAGCGTAATGCGGCTTTAAAGCGTCACGCAGCGAGGGGCGCAGGCGTTCAATATTGTCTTGGAAATAATCAATGCTATCGGCCAGCGCTTCCAATACGCTGTCCATCGCCACTTGGCGATTATCGAGAAACATGAGCGTCTACCTCCTTCGGTGACGCAGATTGTGGGGGTGACAGCGCATATTTGCCACCCCCGAAGCGGATTATTTTAATATTTTGCCTTAGCCTTTAGGCTTGGGTGGTGCTTTGCGGGCAGGCATGGCGTTTCTTTCAATGTGTTCAATAATCATTCCGGCAATATCTTTACCGGTTGCGTTCTCAATGCCCTGCAAACCAGGTGAAGAGTTAACCTCCATAATCACCGGCCCGTGATTGGAACGCAGCAGGTCGACGCCCGCCACGCGCAGACCCATGGCCTTGGCGGCGCGAATAGCCGTTGAACGCTCTTCAGGCGTGATCCGGATCACGCTGGCAGTGCCGCCGCGGTGTAGGTTCGAACGAAACTCACCATCTGCCGCCTGGCGCTTCATTGAGGCGACGACCTTATCACCGATCACAAAGCAGCGAATGTCAGCGCCACGGGCTTCTTTGATGTACTCCTGCACCATGATATTGGCTTTCATGCCCATGAAGGCCTGAATGACGGACTCAGCCGCCTGATTGGTTTCCGCCAATACCACGCCAATTCCCTGGGTGCCTTCGAGCAGTTTGATGACCAGTGGAGCGCCTTTGACCATGGTAATCAAATCGGGAATGTCGTCGGGGGAGTGGGCAAAGCCGGTAATCGGCAGCCCCAAGCCTTTGCGTGACAGCAGTTGCAGCGAGCGCAATTTATCCCGCGAACGGGTAATCGAGACGTTATCGTTGATAACGTAGGTACCCATCATTTCAAATTGACGCAGCACCGCGCAGCCGTAAAAAGTCACCGATGAACCAATGCGCGGAATCACCGCATCGAAAGGCTCAATTTCCTGGCCTTTATAGTGAATCGAAGGGTGGTGCGAGGTAATGCTCATATAGCAGCGCAGCGTATCCACCACGCGGGCGGTATGCCCACGCTGCTCTGCGGCTTCAACCAGTCGGCGGGTAGAGTACAAATTGCGATTGCGTGACAGCAGAGCGATATGCATGTAGGAGACTCCGAGCTTAAATTAAGGCGACTAATAAGGGGGGTTAAGGCTCACCGTGCAAAAATGCAGCACCGGGCGCCACCATGAGACGACGCATGGCGCGGCGTCCCAGTAGCATCGGATGCCGCATATTGCTGCGGTCAGTAAGGGTCAGTTCAACTGGAAAATTCAAATCGCCCATCTGCATAGGGGTACGTATGACATAACGCCACTCGCTATGACCGTTGGAGCTGGTAACGCGGCGCCGATCATGCAAGTGCAAGCTGTAGCGGTGAGCCGGTGTTTCCGGGCCGCCACTGTGAGTAATAAAACTGACCCATAGTTGACCATGTTCGTCTTCGTGTGTCTCTATCTCTTCTGCATGCAGCGCAGATGTTCGCGCGCCAGTGTCAGCTTTACAGCATAGGTGAAGCCCTAGCTCAGGTAGCGTCACCATCTCGCGGCGGCCAATGACCGCTTTGGCCTGATAGGGTAATTCCTTCACGGCTCACTCCTTGCAATTAAAAGTGACATCGGATCAAGCGTTCCTCTGTGACATCATCTGTGTCAAACGGCGTTGAGTAGCGGAGCCAGTAGGCGCATCCCGCAGTGCCATCATGACCGGTAAGCGTAGACGTGGTATTAACGCAATATCACGCACGACGGCGGCAAAATCGCTACGCTCATCTTCTGCTAAGCGTTGCAGAAAAAGTGGCAGGCGCTGCGCGTCTTCCAAATAGCCCCAGCCGCGCCCGGCGATGGCCGCCAGAACATCCGGCCCACAGGCCGCTGGGTCGTTAAGTAAGGCCGTATACCAATCACCCACCGCTGATGTGTCCGTATTACCCACTGCACGCAGACAGGCACACAGGGTTTCAATGTCGCCCACTTGTGCGGCGGCTTCCCCACATCGTTGCAGTGCAACGACCAACGACTGCGGCAACGGCTGGTGCTCTAAACAGTAGCACAATGAGTGGATAACGGTGGTGGGCAGTTCAGGCAGGCGCTGTGCTAACGATTCGGCGTCAGGTGTTGCCATACGCACGACGTAATCGGCAATCCCTTGTAATCCCAGCGCCTGCCAATCAATCGTTTGCTGGCCACTTAAGTAGGCCTCAACGGGCTCCAAATGTTGGCTGGCCGACAGCCCTCTGTCGTGGGTAGCACGGGCATTGAGCATGGCTTGGAAAGTGACGCTAGGCGTGAAGGCGAGGGGATTATCCTTCATTAAGTGATCTACGTCCGCTGTTTCTTCACGACCCACGTTAGAAACCGCGCGCCCCAGTGTTTCCAGCAGGCGGTTTAAAAACGCATCGCGCTGGGCGGGGGCTATCATGCCCTGCTCATCCAGCGGCAAGGCTAAGAACCAGATAGCCGGTTCGGGCATATCGCCAAGGCGAAACACAATGGCTAAGCGCGCTTGGCCTTGCCAGGGTTCTGGCCAGGCCATTTCGCCACCTTCAAAGGCGGCGAGTGACTCCCGCGGGCAGGGCACGACATGGCGCCCCATATGGTAAAGGGAAACCTCGCCACCGCTGCGGGTAAAAAACTCATCAAGGGTTTGAATCGGTTGCATAACATCCTTCCGCGTTGCAAGCCTGCACTCTACCTTGCTGATGTGGCACTGTCAGCCGCAGTGACTGATAAAACATGGTGTTAATGACCGTGCCTTAAGTCATTAGCATTAATGACAATGCGGTTAAAAATTAATCAACTCTGCGAAAGCCCCATGAGAGCAAGCGTTGCGACACCTTTCCATAGTTTATCCACAGGCTCGTGCAGGTTTTCTGTGAGTCTATGGATAACTTCCCGCGAGCGTTGGTAGGTGGCAAGGTGCTCGCTGAGTGGGGATAATGGGCAGACGATACACTTATTCATTTCTCAAGGTAGTGACAAGCGACTTTATGAGTACTTATCAACCGCTGCAGACAGCGCTTTTAGAGCTAGAAGCGTCGATGAAAGCCGCCGATCTATGGCGCATGCCAACACCCGATGCAGAGGCATTTGCCAGCCAGCAGCCGTTTTGCATCGACACCATGTCGCTGCCGCAATGGATACGCTTTGTGTTTATTACCCGCTTGAACGCCCTGATGGATGCGCGTGCCGCCATGCCCGCAAAGTGCGAGGTAGCTCCCGCCGTGGCAGCCTACTTGCAGCAGGAAAAAACACCTGCACACCACCAGCTGCTGGTTGTGCGTGCGGTAGAGAAGGTCGATCAGATCGTCACTGAAAGCGCTTAAAGCGGAATACCACTAAATGCACAAAGCCCGCCGTGAGGCAGGCTTTGTGGATAACATCCGCTAGCGGTTTTGCAGGCAGCCTAGAAGCGGTAGCTGAGGCCTGCCATCACCACGAGAGGATCGATCTCAACGGTACCTACTCCCGCACCATTAACGCTGGCATCGGTATCGATATCGATGTACCAAGCCGCGGCGTTCAGCGCCCAGTGATCATCAATAAGTAAATCAACGCCTACCTGGCCCGCTGCACCCCAGGAGTCATCCAGGTCTAAATCACCAATCGTCAGTTCTTCATCGGAGAAGTGGGTGTAGTTAATGCCCGCACCGACATAGGGCTGTACGCGGGACTGAGTGCCACCTAGCGGGTAGTACTGCAGCGTTAGGGTCGGCGGCAGGTGCTTGGTGGAGGCGATATTGTCGCCGTTCAAATGGATATCGTGCTCGAACGGCAGCGCCGCCAGCAGTTCCACGCCGACTTTATCGTGGAAGCGATAGCCCAAGGTGAACGCGAAGTTGGTTTCATCCTGTACATCCACCGATAGCGCACCGTTGGCCAGTGAGCCGTTGTCGCTGGTGGGGGCAACTTTAGCAACACCCACGCGGGTGAAGAAATCGCCAGCGCCGTAGGCGAATGCCTGGCTGCTGGTCATCATTGCCGCAGCGGCAACAGTGGATACAAGTAGGGTAGGCAGGGCGGCTTTACGCATGGGTTCACTCCTGGTGTTAAAACAGCCAGTTTTAAACGACTAACTAGTTGCAAAGCTGGGCGGCCATTCGATAGCCGCTTAACGATGAAGCCAGTGTAACGAGACCCAGGGAGTGGATTATTGATCCAGGGCAAAGGTTGTTAGACAAGGTCTAGGCGCTATGCACCCAAGGCTGCGCAGGCCCTCCTCATTTTGTCGGGCTGGTAGCCTGAACGGTCGCGAGCTAAAGCTACCTCCCACAAGTGCCATTATCTGTCTGACAGAAGTCATTCTGCGCTGAGCAACCAAGAGTCGGAAAAACCGGCTGCCAAATACAAAAAAGCCGCTAACGAGTAGCGGCTAATCTTGATAGCTTAGACTTTGAACAGCGTTTGCTTAGCCCAGGAGGAGGGCGAGAGTCATTAATCCGCCCGCTCACCTCCTAAGCTCCCACCATTTAGCGCCGACCTATTCAGCTGTGGCCAACAGGCTGGCGTTACCGCCCGCCGCGGTGGTGTCGATGCATAGATGGCGTTCTACCACGTAGCGATCCGGCGAGATGGTCTGGGTCTCGAGCGGTATGATGGCGCCGTCGCGCTTGGCCAGCGCAATGCGCAGTTCACGCGTCCAGTCGCTGTTGCCAGCGGCGGCGACTGCCGCAATCCCATTGACCTCGCTCAACGTCTCGGTTGAAACGCTGCCATCAAGCCCGGCCACCGGCACGCCGGCATCGATCAATGGCTTCACGGCCTGTGCAGCGCCGGGTGCGACCACGACGGCCGCACAGCCCGTGCCTAGGGCCTGCGCTGCTTGCGCGATGGCGATATCCAGGGTTGGCCCTAGACATAGCACCACGCCCTTGGGGTACATCGCCAGGCGGTTGCTTTCACCTGTCGGCCCCGGCAATGTCTGCGGCGTCATATCCAAGGCTGCTGTTTCGGCAAGCGCCTTGCGGATTACGCCACCTTTGCCGGAGAGTGCCTTGCGCAGCACCTCGATTCGATTGGGTCGTACCGCCCAGTTGCGCGCATCCAGTTCATCAAGAGCTGTCTGGAGATCGCTAAGTGATACGGCTTTTCCTTCTGGCGCCTCAACGTGTTCAGCCTCCGTGGTGCGGCGGAAGCGATTGACGTAGAGCGGGCCACCGGCCTTGGGCCCGGTGCCTGAAAGCCCCTCGCCACCGAACGGCTGGGAGCCAACGATGGCGCCGATCTGGTTACGGTTAACGTAGACGTTGCCGACATGAATGCGCTCGACGATCTGCTGCACGCGGTCGTCGATACGGGTATGCAGGCCGAAGGTTAGTCCGTAGCCCTTGCCATTGATGTCGTCGACCACCTTGTCGATATCCCGCGCCTTGAAGGTGGCGACGTGCAACACCGGGCCGAAGATTTCACGTTCGAGATCCTCAATGCCGCCAACATCAATCACCGCAGGAGTGACGAAGGTGCCGGTTTCCGGCGCGGGCAGCCTCTTGAGCACTTTGCCGGCTTTCTCTTGTGCTGCCACATAGTCGCTGATTTCGGTCTGGGCATCGGTGTCGATCACCGGTGACACGTCGGTGTCCGTGTTCCAGGGGTCGCCAATGGTGAGTGCGTCCATGGCGCCGTAGAGCATATTGAGCAGGCGGTCTCGGGCCTCTTCCTGGACATACAGCATGCGCAGCGCGGAACAGCGCTGACCAGCTGACTGGAAGGAGGAGATCAGGATATCGCGCACCGCCTGTTCGGTCAGCGCCGTGGAGTCCACGATCATGGAGTTTAGCCCACCGGTTTCGGCAATCAGTATTGCATCGGAGCCCGCGTTTTCGGCCAGCGCCTTGTGGATGATTTGGGCTACCGGGGTCGAGCCGGTGAAGCAGACACCGGCGATACGAGGGTCGCTGGTCAGCGGGCCACCCACCGTTGGGCCATCGCCAGGCAGTAACTGCAGTGCCGCTTCCGGTAGGCCAGCCTCACGCATCAGCTCGACGGCGCGGGCAGCAATCAGTGGCGTCTGTTCGGCGGGCTTGGCGATTACCGCGTTACCGGCCACCAGAGCAGCAGCAATTTGCCCGGTGGTGATGGCCAGGGGGAAGTTCCATGGGCTGATGCAGACGAAGATGCCGCGGGCGCTGCCGGGCTCTTCGGCTTCCAACCGCTCGCCTTCGTTGGCGTAGTAGCGCAGGAAATCCACCGCTTCGCGCACTTCGGCGATGCCGTCGAACATCATCTTGCCCGCTTCACGGGTGGTGATCACGGTCAGCTCAGCGATGTGCTCTTCGTAGAGATCGGCGGTGCGGCGCAGTACCGCGGCGCGCTCGGCCGCTGGGCGTGCAGACCACTCTTTAAAACCTTGTTCGGCGGCATCAAGGGCAGTGGCGACCTCTTCCGGGGTGGCTTCATGCACCTTGCCAATTACCCGTGAGCCGTCGGCAGGGGAGACGGCATCACGCGCCGGGCCCTTGGGTGCGGGGTTGCCCACCAGCATGGGGCCTGCTGTCCAGGTGGCGTCGGCAAACGCTTCGCGAGCATTGAGCAGTGGCAGGATTGAGGCGGGCTCATTGATCCGGTAGCCCTTGGAGTTTTTGCGCTCAGGCGCAAACAGCTCGCCGGGCTGGCGGATCAACGGGCTTGAAACGTCGTTACCGAGTTGCTTAAACGCTTCAATGGGATCCTTTGAAACGTCGCTTGGTGGAATCGAGCTATCTACCACTTGGTTAACGAACGAGGAGTTGGCGCCGTTCTCCAGCAGGCGACGTACCAGGTAGGCCAGCAGGTCGCGGTGGGCGCCGACCGGGGCGTAAATGCGGCAGTGGGTGCCTTCTGTCTCTTTGACGATGTGGTGCAGCGACTCGCCCATGCCATGCAGGCGCTGGAACTCGTAGCTGTCCTTGTCGTCGCCTGCCATTTCCGCGACGGCGGCGCAGGTGTGGGCGTTGTGGGTGGCGAACTGCGGATAGATGCGGTCGCGACGGTCGAGCAGCATCTGCGCGCAGGCCATGTAACTGACGTCGGTGTTAACCTTGCGGGTGAAAACCGGGAAGGTCTTGACCCCCATCTCCTGGGAGAGCTTGATCTCGGTATCCCAGTAAGCGCCTTTCACCAGGCGTACCATGATTTTGCGGTCGAAGCGTTCGGCGAGTTCGTAGAGGGTTTCGATCATCGGCGCGGCGCGGCGCCCGTAAGCTTGAACGACCACCCCGAAGCCATCCCAACCGTCCAGGCTGGGGTCGGCCATTAGCGCCTCGATCACGTCGAGGGAGAGGTCTAGCCGATCCTGCTCTTCGGCGTCGATATTGAAACCGATATTGGCCTTGGCTGCCTGCTGCACAAGCTCTTTGGCCCGGGGCAACAGCTCTGCCATCACCGTGTCACGGTGGGTGTATTCATAGCGCGGATGTAGCGCCGAGAGTTTTACCGAGATGCCAGGGCTGCCGCGCACATCGCCCTTGGCCTGCTCGGCGATGGCGGTGATCGCCTTGGCATAAGCCTCGTGATAGCGAACGGCATCTTCGTCAGTGCGCGCCGCTTCGCCCAGCATATCGTAGGAGTAGGTGTAGCCCTGCTTCTCTAGCTCGCGGGCATTCTTCATGCCCTCTTCGATGGTCTGGCCAAGCACGAACTGGCGGCCGAGAATCTTCATCGATTGGCCAACCGCCTTACGCACCACCGGCTCGCCCATACGGCGTACCAGTCCGCGCAGCGCTCGGGTCGGGCCCTTGGGGTCTTCTTCCAGCACCTTACCGGTAAGCAGCAGCGCCCAAGTAGAGGCATTGACCATTGAAGATGAAGACTTGCCTAGGTGGGCGCCCCAGTCGGAGGGTTCAATCTTGTCGTGGATCAGGTCGTCGATGGTTTCCGCATCGGGCACGCGCAGCAGCGCTTCTGCCAGGCACATCAGGCCGACGCCCTCGGTGGTCGAGAGCCCGTACTCGGCCAGGAACGCCTCCATCATCGAGGGCGACCTTTCCTTACGCACACGCTCCACGTATTTGGCACCGACTGCAGCGACCTTCTTGCGGTCATCCTCCGACAGCTTGATACGCTCTAAAAGCCCATGCAGCACATCTGCCTCGTTGGCATCATAATGGCTGCGAATGCGTGAGCGTAGATCACTCACGTCGCTATGCAGATGATCGTTCATACAGGGTCTCTCCTTGCTAGCCGACAGTTTGGCGTTGCTGCGTCGGTTAGAATGTAGTCGTTCTCTAACCTGAAGAGGGCTCCCGCGGGAGCCCTCTTGATACGCTAATGTATCTTGAGCGCTTATTTGCGTTCGATATGCTGATATTCACCGGCATCGTCGGTGGCATTGCTGACTACGATGATGGCAATGAAGGAGGCGATAAAGCCAGGGATAATCTCGTAAACGCCTGGGCCACCCATAAAGGAGCCGTTCCAGCCGAGTGCAATCCAGACCATTACGGTGAGCGCGCCTACCACCATGCCTGCGATAGCACCATTGCCGTTGGTGCGTGACCACATCAGCGATAGGATAATCAGCGGACCAAAGGCCGCACCGAAGCCTGCCCAGGCGTTACTGACCAGCCCCAAAACCTGGGAGTTTTCGTCAGAGGCAATCACCGCTGCGACAATGCCCACCAGTACGACACTGACACGGCCGACGGCCACACACTGCGCCTCAGAGGCTGTCTTGTGCAGGAACAGACGGTAGAAGTCCTCAGTCAGTGATGAAGAGGCTACTAACAGCTGACTGGAAACGGTACTCATGACCGCCGCAAGCAGTGCCGCATAGAGGAAGCCGGTAATCAGCGGATGGAACAGCAGGTTCGCCAGGACGATAAAGATGGTTTCCGGATCTTCGATATCCAGGCCATTACGGATGGCATAAGCGCGGCCAAAGATACCCAGAGACACGGCGCCGATCAGGGAGATCAGCATCCAGCCCATACCGATGTTACGGGCAATCGGTACATCCTTGAGTGTCCGGATGGCCATGAAGCGCACAATGATGTGCGGCTGCCCGAAGTAACCCAGCCCCCAGGTGACGGCAGAAAGCCAGCCAATAAAGGTGAGCCCTGATGTCCAGGAGAGCAGGGTGGGGTCGACCTCATTCAGCGTTTGTGAGGCCTGAGAAAAGCCGCCGCCACCTTCACCAAAGAGTACCACCGCCGGCATGATCACCAGGGCCAGCATCATGATGCAGCCCTGTACGAAGTCGGTCATGCTCACGGCCAGGAAACCACCGACAACGGTGTAAATAAGCACCACGCCTAGGGTGATCATGACGCCCATGGCGTAGTTGCTCATATCCCCGAAGTTGTAAATGCCAGAGAACGCGCTTTCAAACAGCTTGCCGCCAGCCACCAGGCCTGAGGCCGTGTAAACTGCGAAAAAGACTACGATGACAATAGCCGACACGGTACGCAGTGACATGGATCGGGTCGGGAATCGGTTTGCCAGAAAGGCTGGGATGGTGATCGCATTGCCATAGTGAACGGTCTGTTCACGTAGGCGCGGAGCGACCAGAATCCAGTTGAATAACGCCCCAACGAGCAAACCAATGCCGATCCAGGCGGAGCCTAAGCCAGAGACAAACATTGCCCCAGGTAAACCCAGCAGCAACCAGCCACTCATATCCGAAGCACCGGCCGACAGAGCCGCTACTTTAGGGCTGAGGGTACGACCACCCAGCATGTAATCTTCAGAGGAAGAGGTGGATTTGCGCATCGCATAAATACCGATGGCGACCATGAGCGCAAAGTACGCAATGAGACTGATCCAAACACCTATAGCCATGTAACTTCTCCAGTTCGTCAGGAAGGAACTAGGTCCGACCTATTGGTGCGGTCACCGGGTAGAGTCCGGTAGTTAACCGCGTTGTTTTTATTGCCCCTGTTGTTTATTCACGTCAGAAGGTCAAACGAGCCTCTGCCCATCATCAAGTCAGAGAGCTTGTTGGTACCTTTGTAAGCAGTGATCCCTATATTATTGTCGACCATAAGTTAGTTTCCTGTTCAGAAGTTCAGGTTAATGATGTTGATGAGTGGCTTACTCATCCCCAAGCGCCAGCAGCGACGCGTTTCCGCCTAATGCAGCGGTGTTATTGGTATTGGTTTTCTCAGTCACGAAACGTTTTAGGTACAGAGCAAGTGGGTAACAGGGCATGACGCCCAAGCAAATAAGCGAATGTAGAGTGCCATCATCTCTGGTGTATGTTGATTCCACGGCAAAACGTGTCAATTCCGCGGCAAGATCAGCAATTATACGACTTTAGTAGAGCTTTTGTTGGCTTGCACTGTCCCTAGCGCAGCATTTGATGGGTTAATGGCTACCGAGGGTGCATCCGCTTGGCGCAATTTGCGTGGCGATAATCCGTAACTGCGACGAAATGCATGAGAGAGTGCGCTTTGGTTGGCAAAGCCGGTTTGAATCGCAATATCAGTGAGGGGCAGGCGGCTTTGCAGGATCAACTGTCGGGCGGCATGCAGACGTTGGCGTTTTACGTACTGCCAGGGCGAAAGCCCCGTTTGAGCGCGGAAGCAGTCAGAAAAGTGCGCTTCGCTTAGACAGGCTAGCCGCGCTAGATCGGCAACGCGCAGATCCTCAGCGAGGTGCTGGCGAATAAAGCGGTTAATGCGCGTCAAATCCAGGCGCTGCTGAGCACTGCTGGCGGCAGTACCCAAGCGCGCCTTAAGTGAGCCCAGCAGTGTGGCGGCTAAGCGGTCTTGCTGAAAGGAGTTAGACGACGTATCAAACCCTTGAGCAAGTTCGCTTTGCATAAACGCTAGGTAGTGGCGCAGCGCATTATCCAGGCCAAAAAAGCGTGGAGCGTCAAACAGGGCTACCAGCGCTCGGTTCTCACCGGTTAGCGCGGGGGCATCTTCTGGAAGGTCGAAAATTAATTGCCGGTTATGGCCGCAACCTGAGTAGTAGTGCTCGTGGTTAGCGGGCACGATACAGCCTGAAAAAGCATTGACTCGCCCGCCCAATCCTTCAATTTCAAATTCTGATGAGCCGCACAGCGTAATCACAATTTGATGAAAATCATGGGTATGGTGATGGGTAGCGCTGGCTAGCGGTATTTGTCGAATGGTACTGGGCATGCACTTCTCCTGAATTGCATTAGGTTCATTGCAGTCGTTCGCCTGAACCGCAATACGCCTTTAAATTGCAATAGCTACTGCTGGCGGAGGGCAGTGTGGGCAGACAAGTGGTCGCGAAGAGCCTGGAGTTCTGCCTGTCCCTCTGGATTGAGCAGTGGCTTACCTTGGGCAATCATCCAACGTCGGCCGTGCTGCTCCATTAAGTGCGCTGCGCGACGTCTAATATTGTCCAAGTACTCGTTGTGTCGAATGGGGTAACCGATTATCGCGTTCCACTCGGTTTCGCTCACTTGGCTGTTGAGCGCCTTATCAAACACCGCCAGTAAATCTTTGGGCTCAGTGCGATAGCGTGGGGTGCTTGACGTCATCAGCACCAACATTACTGCACCAATTACGAGTAAGCAGACTCCAAACACTAATAAATACAGCGCCATTCGCTCTGCTCCTGGGCGTCATCCGTTAATAAATAGCTACGTTATTATACGCTTGACGCCGCTAGGGTCGAAAATTTTACTTTTTTGCGAACTTTTACTTCACAGCGTGTCTGAGTATGTACAGGCAACATCGCGATAGCAGTCGCTAAAGTTGTTGTCCTGGCTCTATTGTTTTGATCCCTTGCTTCCGCTACTCCCTGAGTAGCGGTTTTTTTTGCTAAAGATTTTTTCTGTCAAAAGCTTGCCTTGAGCGTTAACAACCCTGCTAATGGCGGCGAATAGCTAATAGCGCTATCAGGATATCACGTCGTGTCACGATTCCTACCAACCGCTGCTGCTCAACCACCGGATAGACTTTAGGTTTTGAGCCCAGCATCTCCTGGGCCAGGTCGGTTATGCTTTTATTGGGAGAGACACTGAGCACTTCGTGGCGCATCATCTCTTTTACCAAGGGTGCTTCGTCATCATGGTAAATACTGTCCAGCACACGGCCCATGACATCTTGCTCTGAAATAAAGCCAATTAATCGATCGGTATCATCCACTACCGGTGCGCCGGGCAAGCGGTGCAGTGCCAGCCCTTTAGCCAAGGTGGTGACCGAGGCGTTGGGTGAGAAACGGTAGCAATCCCGGGACATAATATCGCGGACAGTGCTGGGGGTTGCTCTATTCATCATGGACACTCCTTGCTCATCTTATTCATCGCAATGGCAAACAGGGTATCGCCAGCAAAGCGATTGGGTCTAAGTGCTAAAGTAGCAGCGACTCTTTCACTGTAGGTGATTTAAAACGCAGTGTTCAGCCTGCAAGGCATCTTTATTCAACGCTGTAAGTACTGAATTTTCTAGGACGTTAATTTTCTAACCAGTTAAATGCACCACAAATTAGCGCATTGAGGAGCCACCCATGGATGCACGTGAGTACTTAAACCGCAAAGGGGTGGGGCTTGACCGAGACCCTGATCGGCCGAATACCTTGGAAGAGAAAGCCTGGGAGCGGGCACGGGGAGCCGGGCACCAACGGCCAAAATCGGGGACGCCCCACGATTGGGAAGATTGGGAGCGCCACCACGATGACCTTGCTGAAGGGGCGGAATCCCTGGAGCAGAAAATTGATAAAGAGGCCCATCGGCTTGCCCAAGAGCGGGCCGCAAAAGCTTCAAATGAGACCGCTTCCAGCACTGTGGAGCACTTCACACCGCCACCTAAAGCGGAATCAGCGACTGCCCAGGTCGAACCATCCAAAGCGGCCCCAGGGCAGCAAGCAGAGCAAGCTGTACCAGAGCCTGGCGCGTTAAAGCTTGCCTATTATGCGCTGGCAATACTCCTGCCACCGCTGGCGGTGGGTTTAACCCTGGGGGGAGGCAAGCGCGTAAGTTTAGCTGTGCTGCTCACGCTAGCAGGATGGCTGCCTGGCGCTGTGTATGCGGTTTGGTGGTTGCAGCGGCGTTAACTAACGCCTCCTAAAGGCGTTTACTGCTTGGCAGTCCCCTTCAAGTGCGTATAATCCGCGTAAACTAAATAATGGATTGAGGTTTACGATGGGTTATCTGATTGGCGTCACGGCGCTATGGGCGTTCTCCTTTTCTCTGATAGGTGTCTACTTGGCGGGCCAGGTCGACAGCTACTTTGCTGTGCTTCTGCGGGTAACGCTTGCCATGCTGGTGTTCTTGCCATTTCTACGTCCTGGCCTGCTGCGTGGTAAGCAGCGGCTGGCGCTAATGGGATTGGGCGCCATACAGCTGGGGGTAATGTACACCTTCTTCTACCAATCTTTTCTGCTGCTGTCGGTACCTGAAGTCCTGCTATTCACTATTTTTACGCCTATTTATATCGCGTTGCTGGATGACCTGCTGTTTGGGCGTTTTACACCGATCTATCTTGTCACCGCGCTACTCGCGGTAGTTGGGGCAGGGGTTATTCGCTATGACGGGGTTGATAGCGGCTTCTGGGCAGGTTTTTTAGTGGTGCAGGGGGCCAACCTCTGTTTCGCGCTTGGCCAGGTGGGCTATCGTCGTCTAGCCGCTGGCCTACCGCCCACACTGGCATGGCATAACGTGTTTGGCTGGTTCTTTATTGGCGCGATGGTCGTGGCTCTACCCGCCTATTTGCTGTTTGGCAACAGCGCGGCACTGCCAACCACCTCACTGCAGTGGGGCGTCCTTGCATGGTTGGGGCTGGTCGCGTCTGGCGTCGGCTATTTTGCCTGGAACCAGGGGGCCACCAAAGTGGATGCTGGCACGCTGGCGATTATGAACAATGCGCTGGTTCCGGCAGGCTTAATCGTCAATTTAGTGATCTGGAACCGCGATGCGGATATTCCGCGTTTGCTGTTGGGGGCCGTTATTATGGCCGCCTCTTTATGGCTCAACCACTGGTGGTGTCAGCGCCGTCAAGTGGCCGTTAGCTAAGCCTATTTGCCCGATAGCTAAGGTGTCCCCATAATGGCGCCTTACGTTAGCGAGAGTCGGCCCATGAGCAACACTTTATCACCAGACGCTAAGCCAGGGAGTGTATCCCGCTCCAGCGATCAATCAGGTAGGCCCTTTAAAACGATCGGGCTGATTGGTCGGCTGGGGAGCGACAAAGTGGTCGACTCCCTTCAGCGCCTGGTGACCTATCTTATTGCCCATGACTATGCGGTGTTGATAGAAGATCGCACTGCCACCGTGTTACCAGGCCATGGCCAGCCCGAAGCCAGCCGCCGCATGCTGGGTGAGTTGTGCGACTTGGTGATTGTGGTAGGCGGCGATGGCAGCTTGCTGGGTGCCGCACGTGCCCTATGTCGCAGCGGTACGCTGATTCTGGGCGTTAATCGGGGCCGCCTGGGGTTTCTTACCGATATTTCTCCGGATGAATTGGAAACCCGCGTCAGCGAAGTGCTGGCGGGGGAGTTTGAGGTCGAACAGCGCTTTTTACTCGATACCGTGCTCTACCGTAATGGCGTGGCCGTGGGTAATGGCGATGCCTTGAACGAAGTCGTGCTGCACCCTGGCAAAGCGGTGCGCATGATAGAGTTTGAGCTGTTCATTGATGGTCAGTTTGTCTATAGCCAGCGCAGCGATGGCTTGATCGTTGCTACGCCCACCGGCTCTACGGCCTACGCGCTCTCTGGTGGCGGGCCCATCATGCACCCCAAGCTGGATGTGGTGACGCTGGTGCCAATGTTCCCCCATACGTTGTCGAGTCGTCCCATTGTGATCGATGCCGCCAGCGAAATACGTATTCACATTGGCGAAACCAATCAATCCTATCCACATATCAGCTGCGATGGACAGACCCGAGCGGTGGCCAAACCCAACGATGTGTTGGTGATTACCCGCAAGCCCGAGCGAATCCAACTGGTGCATCCCATCGGCCATAATTTCTACGAAGTGCTGCGCAGCAAATTAGGCTGGAGCAATCGGCTGGGGGATTGAGTATGGAGGGCTACGACCTTATTGGGGATGTCCACGGCTGCGGCGCTACGCTGGCCGCACTACTGGAAAAACTGGGCTACCACCAGCGCAACGGCGTCTATCGCCACCCCCGGCGCAAAGTAATTTTCCTCGGTGATTTGATTGATCGTGGCCCGAGAATCCGCCTGGCAGTGACCATTGCCCGGCGAATGGTCGAGCAGGGCGAAGCGTATATTGTTATGGGTAATCACGAGTATAACGCTCTGGCGTATACCCATCCTGGGCCTGCCGGTAGCCATAAACGCTGGTTGCGCGAGCATACGCCGCGACATAATCGGATTATTCAAGACACTCTAGAACAGTATCGCGACTATACCAACGAGTGGGAGGATACCCTGGCGTGGTTTAAAACCATCCCACTGTGTCTGGAAATCGATGGTATCCGCGTGGTGCATGCCTGCTGGGATGAGGCGCTGATTGAAGAGCTTAAGCAGCGCCGTCCAGACGCCTGCATGGACACGCAGTTTCTGGTCGAGTCCACCGACGCCTCCACTCAGGCGTTTAGGATCCTGGATCGCCTCACTCGCGGCCCCCATGTCTCACTGCCTGAAGGTATTGCGATACACTCCGGTGATGGCTTTACGCGGAAAAGTTTTCGCGCTCACTTCTGGGCTGAGGCACCAAAGCAGTGGGGCGATGTGGTCTTCCAGCCGGATAATTTGCCTGGTGATCTTGAATCCCGTGAATTGACCGACCAAGAGCGCCAGAAACTGAGCTACTACGGGCCAGAACAGCCGCCGCTGTTTATCGGTCACTACTGGTGTGAAGGCATACCAGCACTGCCGACTAATAATATTGCCTGCCTGGACTATAGCGCCGTCAAATATGGGCGTTTAGTGGCTTATCGTTGGAGTGGTGAATCGGTCTTAAATGCCGATCATTTTGTCTGGATTAAAGTGCCAAAAGAGGAGCGGGCGCTGCCTAAACCCTGGGAAATCGATTTTGATTAATTGCGGTGATAACAAACGTTTCTTTTGATTACATAAAATTACATATTTTTTTCAAAACAGCTGAACTAACCCTGCTGTCGGCTATCAGAGTAAGTGTTCCCTTGAATGATCCCTTGCTTTTATTCTCCGGCGGTTTACACCGCCGGTTTTTTTTGCCTGTTTGTTGGCCGCCGTAGGGTTCATTTCAGTCGTTACCTTCAATAGCTATCCGCTGCGGTCAGCATGCCGCAAGCGCTTTGATTAGGGGGATGTTATGCATCCAGTGATGCTTCTGCCCGATCACGTGGATACCAGCGAACTGCGCCAGGCGCTATGGCGCCATCGCATTGGTCACCGCATTACCGATGAGGCCGACGGCCAACTGCTATGGATCGCCGACCCACGCCAGCTTAATGAACTTAAAGCACTGCTGGAGCGCTGGCAGCGGGGCGAACCCCTGGTGCTTCAGCAGGCTACTCAGCACCCGCGCACCATGACCAACTCCTTGGCATCGCTAAAACAAGTGCCGGTGACGGCGCTGATGATTGTTATTAGCCTAGTGATATTTGCACTGATTGCTGTTTTTGGCGACCAGTTGATCGTCACTTTAACCATCGTGCCGATAGGTATTTCGGGTGGCGAGCTGGTGTTCGGCAATCTGACCCAAACGCTGACCTCAGGCCAAGTATGGCGCTTGTTATCGCCCGCTTTTCTACACTTTGGCTGGATGCATTTAATCTTCAATTTGATGTGGGTGTGGTATTTCGGCCGCCAGGTCGAGGCCCTGCAGGGCAGCCGAACCATGCTACTGCTGCTTGTTGTGGCGGGCATTGGCGCTAATGTGGCGCAGTACGCAACCGGTACCGTCCTATTTGGCGGCATGTCAGGCGTCGTTTACGCCTTACTGGCGCATGTCTGGTTGATGTCTCGCCGGGTACCACGGAGTGGTTTCTTCGTCCCCCAAATGCTGGTGGTCTTTATGCTCGGCTGGATGGTGTTCACCATGACCGATATGGCAGGCAGCGTTGGCTTTGGCAATGTCGCTAATGAAGCACATTTGGGCGGTCTACTCGTGGGGCTTGTCACAGGCTGGTATTATTCATCCCGCCGTTTGAAAAACCGTTAAGAGGCCTGCAATGAGCGAAATGACGTTTGAAAAAATGATCAACCAGATGACCCCGGCGATTTACGAAAGCCTTAAACAGGCGGTATCGCTGCGCAAATGGCCCGACGGTCGCCGCTTGACGCCGGAACAGACCGAGCTCTGCCTGGAAGCCGTCATGCGTTTTGAGGTGGAGAACAACGTGCCAGAAGAGAACCGCGTAGGCTACTTGGAGCAGCGTACCTGTGGGGCGGCAGCGAGTGGTGCCGGGGTGACGCCTGAGATGGCCGGCTTGGCACGGGATGCCACGCGTGATTGAAGCAGCAGTACCGGGCTTTTCAGTACAGGGCTGTTTAAGCAAAATGGCGGCGACTTTGCCTAGCTGCCAAGATCAACCGGTGATTTACCACTTGCGCGCGGGTGAACACCGTATCGCGCTTAACGAGCGGATTGGTGAGCCGCTCAGCCTGCGTTGGACGGGAGCAATTGCCTGTACCCACTGCGGGCGAGCAACCAAGAAGAGCTTTGCCCAGGGCCACTGTTACCCCTGCTTCAAGCGGCTAGCCCAGTGCGATACCTGCATTATGAAGCCGGAAACCTGTCACTTTTTCCAAGGTACTTGCCGTGAGCCGGAGTGGGGCGAGCGACACTGTTTCCAGCCCCATATCGTCTATTTGGCTAACTCATCGGGGCTTAAAGTAGGCATCACCCGCAAAACCCAAATGCCTACCCGCTGGTTGGATCAAGGCGCGATTCAGGCGCTGCCGATTCTTGAAGTGGATACCCGTCAGCAGTCCGGGTTTGTCGAGATGCTGTTTAAACAGCAGGTGGCCGACCGCACCAACTGGCGGGCGATGCTCAAAGGCGACGTCGAAACCATGGATATAAGTGCCGAGCGGGATCGTTTGTTGACCCTGCTAGCCGATGGATTGAACCAACTGCGCGAGACTCATGGTTCGGATGCTATCCGTTTGTTGGAACAGCCTGCGCAACATTTTCACTACCCCGTCAGCGTTTTTCCCAAAAAAGTGGTGTCGCATAACTTTGATAAGCAGCCACTGGTAGAAGGCGTGCTGCAAGGCGTCAAAGGGCAGTATTTGATCCTCGATAGCGGTGTGATAAATCTACGCAAATTCACGGGTTACGAGATACAAGTGTGTTAACCGGCTAGCCAGATGAGGGGGTTTTGACTAAGGTTAGGGGGTGATGTGATCCCGCCTTATGCAACGCAAGGAAGCCCCAATGCCCTGGCTAAAACTGCTTCACATTGCCGCGCTAGTGATCTGGTGCGGTTCCCTGCTTTATCTGCCTGCTTTGCTCAGTCAGGCGCTACAGCTGCGCAAAGACGCGGGCTTCGCCCAGGGCACACCGCCCATGCCGCGGTTTTTTTATAACTCCATTGCTACCCCCGCTGCATTGATCGCGATTGCCTCTGGCACCCTGCTGTTTCTTATCCATGGCTTGCTGGGTGGTTGGCTGATCTTAAAACTGGGTGCCGTGGTCGCTATGGTCGCCGCCCATGGTTGTTTCGGCTGGTTAATCCTGCGTCTTGAGATGGGCCACTATCGCTGGGTTAAGCCTGCCAACTGGACAGCGCTCTGTTTAGCCATGGCAGGCATTCTAAGCGTGCTGGGGTTTGTGTTAGCAAAACCGCTGGATTGGAGCTAACACCATGTCTTATCAATCTTTAATCCTCAACCTCGACCCCCACCGCGTGCTCATAGACCAGTTGGCCGCCCAGCCAGCCTGCCAGGGCGATCAACGCAGCAGTGACCAGCGATACGGCCAAACCCCAGGGCAGAATTGCGCTGGGGTCGTTGAAGCGCAGCAGCCAGTTCAGCGACGCCAACGAGAGCATCACCACCGCGACGATGGCGTGGCTCCAGCCGGTTATCAGACGGCGAATGCGCGGTACAGTGACCAGATCGATAATCCCAGCCGTGCTTGCAATCCAGCCGCCGAAAGCACCGACGCCTGCCAGCCACAAGCTAGCGCGCAACCAGAACGGATCGCCGCTCAGGAGGTAACCGATATCGCTTGCCACCAGCGCCATCAGGGCCGCGACGGGAAAGTGGATCATCACGGGATGAAGCGGATGGCCGGCGAGGGAGGCGCGGCTTTTAATCGAGCGTTGACGAGGTTTTGCCATGGTCACTTCCTGTGGGCAGAAAAAGTCATTCAAGGGATGAGCCTATGTATTCAACGCTTAACGCTGCAGAGGGTCAAATCGCTTGGCACACCGCTAGCGATGTTAGCCAGCCTATTGCTAGCCGGTTGCGCAGGGGATAAGTCTATTCTAGACCCGGCAGGTCAGGCCGCGCGAGACGTGGCGATGATCTGGTGGGTAATGCTGAGTTTTGGCACCGTGGTTTTAGTGCTGGTCACGGCTTTTTGGCTGTATACCTTCAAGCGCAAAGAAGTAACGCGTACCCCTGCGGAGGAGCGAAAAATAGCCCGCCGCTGGATTATTGGCGGGGGCATTGTGCTGCCGGTGGCGAGTATTACCGCGCTGCTGGCCTTCGGGGTGCCCACTGGACAGCGACTTTTAGCGTTGCCACTGGGAGAGCCGCCGGAGGTGATTGAGGTGATTGGCCATCAGTGGTGGTGGGAAGTGCGCTACCCAGGCGCTGAAGGAGGCGAGGTGGTGACCTCTAATCAGCTCATTATGCCTGCGGGAGAACCGGTCGATTTTCACGTTACCGGCGCGGACGTTATTCACGCCTTCTGGGTGCCTCGCCTGGGCGGAAAGATCGATATGATTCCTGGGCGGGTTAATAAGATCCGCTTGGAAGCGGATGAACCGGCGGTATTTGGCGCTCAGTGTGCCGAGTTTTGCGGTGCCCAGCATGCCCAAATGCAGCTCTATGTAGAAGCCGTCGCGCGCGACGAGTACGAGGCTTGGCTGGCTAATCGTCAAATTGACGAGCTATCGGCGCTAGCGGAAAACGACCAACAGCATGAACCGGCCAGGGAGGCCTTTATGACCCATTGCGCGAGCTGCCATCGGATAGCGGGGCTCTCCTCGGGTGGGGAGGGGCCGGATCTGTCTGATCTTGGCAGCCGGACAAGTCTGGGAGCGGGGATTATGGCCATGGAGGAGGGGGCGGTAACCCGCTGGCTACAGCGCCATCAAGATTTAAAGCCGGGCAACAAAATGCCGCCCCACGATGATATTGAGACGGCCACCTTGGAGAGCCTGGGTGCTTGGCTGGAGACGCTCACCCCATGACCACTATCAACCGTGAAGCGACCCCCGAAGGCGATAACATCAAAGGCCCCCATCAACTGCACAGTGACTTGCACGAGATATGGGGTAACCCGCGTGGCTTGAAAGCCCTCACCATTGTTAACCACACCACGCTCGGCCTACGGTTTATGGTCACCGGCATGGTGTTCTTCTTGGTTGGTGGCCTGTTGGCAATGCTGGTGCGCACCCAGTTGGCGCTGCCTGATCAAGACTTTATGTCGCCGGATATCTATAGCCAGGTCACCACCATGCATGGCACGGTGATGATGTTCCTGTTCGCCATCCCCATGCTGGAAGGGTTGGCGATTTATATGATCCCAAAGATGATCGGTGCCCGGGATCTGGTCTGCCCCCGGCTAACGTCGCTGGGCTACTGGTGCTACCTGTTTGGCGGCATTATTTTGTCGTTTAGTTTAGTGCTGGAGATGGCGCCGAATAGCGGCTGGTTTATGTATACCCCGCTGAGCAGCAGCGAATACTCACCCGGGTTGGGCTCGGATTTCTGGCTGCTGGGGATTACCTTTGTTGAGATCT
Organism: Halomonas campaniensis; assembly: GCF_002211105.1. Classification (GTDB taxonomy): domain Bacteria; phylum Pseudomonadota; class Gammaproteobacteria; order Pseudomonadales; family Halomonadaceae; genus Vreelandella; species Vreelandella campaniensis_A. Next base: position 31,708 of record NZ_JPUA01000034.1, read on the forward strand.
CCGCGCTCTCTGCCGGGGTTGAACTGGTGGTTTCAATACTGCGTACCCGCACCCAGGGTATGGTGCTGCACAAAATGCCGCTATTTGCCTGGTATATCCTCGCCATGGCGCTGATGATCGTGGTCGGCTTCCCGCCGCTGATTCTGGGCAGTATTCTACTGGAGCTTGAGCGCGCAGTAGGAATGCCTTTTTTTGAAGTGGCGGGTGGCGGTGACCCGGTTCTTTGGCAACACCTCTTTTGGCTGTTCGGCCATCCTGAGGTTTACATCATTTTTCTGCCCGCGGCGGGCATTGTCTCCACGCTGATACCGGTGTTTGCTGGCCGACCGATTGTTGGCTACGGCTGGGTAGTGTTTGCTATTGCCGTGACAGGCTTTATAAGTTTTGGGCTTTGGGTTCACCACATGTTTACCGTGGGCATCCCTCAACTGGCCCAAGCGTTCTTCTCCGCCGCCAGTATGCTGGTGGCGGTGCCCACGGCGATTCAGGTGTTTGTGTGGCTGGCCACGCTATGGCTGGGGAAGCCCAAGATGAAGCTGCCGATGCTGTGGATCATGGGCTTTCTGATTATCTTTGTGTGTGGCGGCTTAACCGGGGTGATGCTTGCGCTAGTGCCGTTTAACTGGCAGGTGCACGACACCCACTTTGTCGTAGCGCATATGCACTATGTGTTGGTTGGCGGAATGTTCTTCCCCCTGATCGCCGGGCTCTACTACTGGCTGCCGCTGTTCTCAGGGCGGATGCCGTCTGAAACCCTGGGCAAATGGGGCTTTTGGCTGACCTTCTTGGGCTTTAATGGCACCTTCCTGATCATGCACTGGACAGGCCTGCTGGGTATGCCACGGCGGGTTTACTCCTATGAAACGGGCATGGGCTGGGATATTTTCAACCTGCTCTCGTCCATGAGTAGCTTTATTATGTCGGCGGGGATTGCCATGGTGCTGCTCGATTTTGCGCTGCATTTCCGTTTTGGCAAACCCGCTAAGCACAACCCCTGGAACGCGGACACCCTGGAGTGGGCCAACAGTATGCCGCCTAGCGCTTATAACTTTGTCAGTCTGCCAAAGATCGAGACGCGCCACCCACTATGGGATAATCCCGATCTGCCGCGCACCATGGCAGAAGGGCAGCATAGCCTGGCGGTGGCGACTCATGGCCGCCGGGAAATGTGGGGCAGCGACCCGATAACCGGCAAAGTGCGTGAAATCATTCACCTGCCAGGTAACTCATGGTGGCCGCTGTTTGCTGCCATGGCGCTGGCGGTCGTCTGTATTAGCCTGCTAACGCGCCTTTATCCTTTGGCGGGCGTTGCGGTGATTATTGCGGGGCTATTTCTGCTGCGCTGGTCGTGGGAGAACGGGGCGCATCCCAAAGCCGCGCCGGATGCGGAGGTTGCCCCCGGCGATCCGCCGCTGCACTCGCGCACCCTGGATGGCCCCGGCCTTTGGGCCATGTCGATCACGCTGCTCGCCAATGGTTCGTTCTTCCTCTCTTACCTGTTTGGCTGGTTCTACTTGTGGACTGTGTCCCCCGAGTGGCGGATGCCCGACACCTCACCGCTCTCCTTAACGGGACTGAGCCTTGCCGGGGTGGCGCTAACCGCTGGCGTGGTAATTCTCGAAAAACTGGTGCGCGGTTTGCGCCAGGGTAAGGATACGGGCTTGGCAATCGGCTTGTATTGCATCAGTGCCCTAGGCTTTGTGCAGGTAGCGATAACGCTGTGGGTGCTGCTGAGTGCAGACCTGGCGGTGACCGAGACCTCCCATGATGCGATCATTATGGTCGGGCTGGCCTATGCGCTGTTACACGGTGGTTTAGGCGCAGTACTTACCCTACTTCAGGGCCTGCGGGTGGGTTATGGCTATGTGGGTGCCCATGCGCCTTTCGAGCCCGCCGTGGTTGCCCAGTGGTGGCGCTATAACCTGGTGACGTTCTGGATACTCGTGGGCGCGCTTGCCGTGTTGCCGCGTGTGATAGGGAGCTAAGTTAATGTCCTTCACGATGCAGCGCTTACATCTTACCCATCCCTTGCATTTCGTCATTGGCCTAACGCTGTGGTGTATCTGGTTTGTGGCGGTTTATGGTGGGCATGCGGTCGCCTGTGCAGTCGCGCCGCCTGCTCCCGAGCAAGGGGTTTTTAACCTGGTGAATGCCATGCTGCTTGTCGTCAGTATCCTGGCAATTGCGCTACTGGCGGCGTTAACAGTGGGCTGCTGCCGGATAGCCAAGCGCCAGGTCGGGCGGCTGCGCTTTAATGCATCGGTGTCCGCTGGGCTGTATCTTTTCTCTACCTTAGGCGTTGTGTTTGCGGCAATGCCGATCATCGGCATTCCGCCTTGTCTGTGAGTGGCATGTCTGACGCCAACGTGGAAAAGCTGTATACCCTCCAAGGTATGTGGTGCACCAGTTGCGCCCTAGCCGTGGAGGGCTCGCTGAAGCGGCTTGAAGGGGTGCGTGAGGTTAGCGTGCACTACCCAAGCGCAACGCTTTGCATCAGCGGCACGCCTGCCGTGACCCAGCTCTCGAATCTCGCTGCAAAGGTTAAGCGTCTGGGCTACCGACTGACGGAGCTTGAGCCGGTGGCGGACGCCCATGCGCGTCTAGAAGAGGAGAGTCGCTACCTGACGCTTAGACTGATGGTCGGCTCGTTGTTCGGCATGTGGACGATGCTGGCTTCTCTACTGATCTACGCCGGTGCGCTGCCAAGCGTGCAGATTGAGCAGGTAGTCGCTTGGGTTTCAGGGGCGTTTTCACTGCCCGTTGTACTGTTCGCCGGCGTGCCGTTTTACCGGGCTGGGTGGCGCACACTGCTCGCCAAGCGCCCCGGTATGGATGTGCTGGTCAGCCTGGGTGTTATCGGCGCGGTGATGGTCTCGATTTGGCTACTATGGCGCGGTTCAGTAGAGGTCTATTTCGACACCGCGGTGATGCTGATTGTGCTTTTGCTGGTTGGGCGGTTGGTGGAAACGCTGTGCCGCCATCGGGGGTTAAAAGCGCTCGATGCCCTGGCGCTGCCAGACGACAACGTTACAGTTTGGCAAGGCGAAAGGTGGCTATCTCTCCCCGCAGAAGAAGTGGCAAAGGGAGTGCGTATCAAGCTAGCACCCGGTGGATTGGTGGCTCTCGACGGCACCCTTGAAGCGCCCGGTTGGATCGACACCGCCTCACTGACTGGGGAAAGCGTGCCGCGACATTTTCAAGCAGGGCAGACGATATACGCGGGCTGCCGTTATCTGGGTACCACGCCTATTGTTATGCAGGTCAGTGCAGGGGTAGGCCAGCGGCGGTTGGATCGGCTGTGTGATGAAATGCGCCGCTATCAGGCCAAAAAAGGTGAACTGCAGAAGCTCGCTGATCGTTTTGCCGCTTGGCTAAGCCCGCTAGCACTAGGGCTCGCGTTACTGACACTGCCCACTGCGCTGTTATTCGGGTTGGGTTGGGAAGATGCCTTGGTGCGCGCGCTTTCCGTATTAGTCGTGGCATGCCCCTGCGCCGTCGGGCTTGCGGTGCCGCTGGCAAGCCTGGCAGGGAGCGGTCAGGCTATGCAGCAAGGAATTGCACTGCGCGACCCCGCCGCGCTTGAAACCCTGGCACGTATTCGCTCGGTCGCACTGGATAAAACCGGCACCCTGACCATCGGTAGCCATACGGTGCTTCATTGGGCAGCACGGGAAGGTGTTGATGAACCCACCCTGCAGCGCAAACTCTGGGCCGCCGTTGCTGGCAGCGAGCACCCTTTAGCACAAGCGCTGGCGAACTGGTCAGGCAGTCAAAGCGATCGGCGCCCTGAGCCTTACCTGCAGGTTACCAACACTCCGGGGGAAGGGCGCCGCGTGCAACTCAAAAGCGGTGAGTGGCTCACGGTGGGCCGCGCCGCTTGGCTCGCTAGTCAACAGATAGCACTGCCTGCCCAAGCGGAAGACGCAGCGCTGGCCTTTGCTTCTCAAGTGATGATCGCCGATGAGGCAGGTTGGCTAGCCACGCTCTATCTTATTGATCAACCGGTGAAAGATGCCGAGCCCAGCGTAAAACATCTGCTTGCGTCAGGGTATGTGATAGCGATGATCAGCGGTGATCGGCAGGGGGCCGTGAGTTGGTTAGGGGAGCGGGTGGGGTTAGGAAGAGAAGCTTGCTATGCCCAGCGCTCGCCGGAAGCCAAAGCGCGGCTGTTGCAAGGGCTGCCATCGCCAGCGCTCTACGTGGGGGATGGCTTAAACGATACCTTGAGTCTGGCTGCGGCAGATGTGGGCATCGCGCCACTGAGTGCCAGCGAGGCCGCCCGTGAGGGGGCCGCAGCCCAGCTTATGACACCAGGAATTGGCGGGGTAGTGAAACTGCTTGGCATTGCCCAACGCACCCGGCGCATCATGGTGCAGAACCTGTTCTTTTCGGCGCTGTATAACACGCTGGCGCTCGGTTTGGTGGTCGTGATGGCAATACCCCCGCTAATCGCGGTGCTCGCCATGGCCGCAAGCTCGCTGACGGTTACCTTCAACGCTGCACGATTAGCCTGGGCTGAGCCGGATTACGAGGGCTCACTAAATGAAGAGAGCTAAATGGCATAGCCAAGTGCCTGTTTAAGGCGCTCTGCATTTGTCGCCACCCAGTGTGGATCTATCGCGCCCCAATTACGTATTTGGTAGCGGCCAATGTTGTGTCGCTCGCCGTCATCTTTGCTAAAGACACACTCGATATCCAACTCGGCCAGGGAAGCGATCGTATCCTGGGCGGTGCGCCGGGGCATACCGGTGGCCTCAATTAACGCAGGCACGCTGGCGACACCTTGTTCGATCAAATGGGCGACGTATAAGCGGCGGTAAAAACTCGATTTAGTTTTGCTAAGCGCGGGCATTCGGGTTCCTTTGCAGCTAATGGATGTATGTGACGCTTAGCTTAAATGAATAAATCCTGCTGCGCTCGTGGCGGGCGAAAATCCCGGGTGTTCAAGCCCTGCTCGGTGCGATCCTGCATGTTCCACTGGCGGCTGGCGCGGGCAAAGCGTTGCGCAATTAAATCGGCAAACACCCCTTCACCGCGAAAGCGCTTACCAAACTTGGCATCGTACGCCTTACCGCCACGGCACTGACGCATTAGGCTCATCACTTTCGCCGCGCGCTCCGGGTAGTGGGCTTCTAACCAGGCTTCAAATAGAGGCGCCACTTCATAGGGTAAGCGAAGCAGCATCCAGGCGGCGGTTCGCGCTCCTGCACGGCTGGCGGCTTCCAAGAGCTTTTCGATTTCATGATCAGTTAGCCCTGGAATCACCGGCGAAATCAGTGCGCCCACTGGGATGCCTGCAGTATTCAGTTCACGAATCGCCCGCAAGCGCGCCTGAGGTGATGCCGCCCGTGGCTCTAATGTGCGTTTCAAGTTGGCATCCAGGCTGGTCAAACTGACAAATACGCGCACCAGTCGGTGCTCGGCCATTTCCGCCAGGAGTTCTAAATCGCGCAGAACTAAGGTGCTTTTAGTTACCAGCGTTACCGGATGGCGACACTCCAGCAGCAATTCCAGTAGGCGGCGCGTGGTTTGGTAGGTGGCTTCTAACGGCTGATAGCAGTCGGTGTTGCCGGATAGGTTAATAGGACGGCAGACGTAGTTGGGATTGCAAAGCTCTTCGGTTAACCGCTCCACTAAACCGCTGCGGGCAATTAGCTTGGTTTCAAAATCCAACCCTGGTGATAAGTCCCAGTAGGCGTGGGAGGGGCGGGCATAGCAGTAAACACAGCCGTGCTCGCAGCCGCGATACGGGTTCAGTGAGCGGTCAAAGGGTAAATCCGGCGATTTGTTCCAGGAGAGCGCGCTTTTGCTTACTTCCTCACATACTTCTGTTGCGATAGTCGTAGAGGCCTCTTCCCGCCACCAGCCATCATCTTCCGCCACGCTGTGGCTTGGCGCAAAACGGTTGTGTGGGTCATAGGTTGCCCCGCGACCCTTATAGGAGCTTGGCGTTCCAAGAGATGTCATGTTTCACCTCTTTTTACATGATTTTATATACAGTAGTTGTGGGGAGGCAAGAAATCAATAGCCAGCCAATTAATTAACTTGCCGTAGCTAAAAGGACGCTACCCAAAGAACTATCGTGGGTTTAATCTGCTAGGTGGGTTTGTGACTAAAGAGCTAGCGAGGAAACGTTATGTCGAAAGTGGTCATCGTGACAGGGGGAAGCCGAGGTATCGGAGCGGCCACCGCAAAATTGCTAGGCGCAAAAGACTATGCAGTGTGCGTCAACTATCTTGCGAACAGGGATCGCGCGAATAACGTGGTTGATACCATTGTACGTAACGGTGGCCAAGCGTTTGCTTATCAAGCGGATGTTAGCAGTGAAGCTGACGTTATCCGCCTGTTTGATGCAGCAGAGGAGCGCTTTGGCAAGGTGACGCATTTGGTTAACAATGCAGGCATCCTGTTTACCCAATCCAAGCTGGTCGATATCGACCTTGAGCGCTTCAGCAAAGTGCTTAATAGTAATGTAGTTAGCTGTTTTCTGTGCTCCAGAGAAGCCATTAGGCGCTTCCCACCAGGTAGTGCCATCGTCAATGTCTCATCGCTTGCCTCGCAAACAGGCTCGCCCTTTGAGTATGTTGACTACGCTGCATCGAAAGGTGCCATGGACACCCTAACCAAGGGGTTGTCTCGCGAAGTTGCTGCCTCGGAGATTCGTGTTAACGCCGTTCGGCCCGGTTTTATCTACACTGATATGCATGCCGATGGTGGCGAGCCAGGGCGGGTTGACCGTTTAGCTCCTCAGATTCCTATGCAGCGTGGCGGTAGCGCTGAAGAAGTGGCTAATACCATCGCTTGGCTGCTCTCGGACGAAGCCTCTTATGTAACGGGGTCATTTATTGATGTAGCAGGCGGGCGGTAACGCTGTTTTTCGCCTGTATTTCAAATGTTCTAAACGGATGCTGCTTTTGACAAGGAAAGGTCTTAACTCATGACACTTCAACAACACTTCGAACAGTTGGCCACTTATAACCAGTGGATGAACGCTAAACTTTATGATGCCGCCGGTAAGCTGAGCGACTCTGAACTGACTGAAGAGCGTGGCGCGTTCTTCGGCTCGATTTTTGGCACACTGAACCACATCGCGGTAGCCGACACGATTTGGCTCAAACGGTTTGCCACACACGCTTCTTCTTCCGCACGGACGCTTGAGGTAATGGTGGCACTACCTACGCCAGCCAGTCTTGACCAGATTCTTTTTGATGACTTGAAGGGATTGAAAGCGCATCGCCAATGGCTCGATACCGTGATTATTAATTGGGTAGCAGCGCTGACCGACGACGATTTGAGCACCGCACTGAGTTACCACAACACAAAAGGAGTGGCCTCAAAACGGAGCTACTCAAGCCTGATCGTTCACTTCTTTAATCACCAAACCCACCACCGTGGGCAGGTATCTACTTTGTTCTCCCAAGCTGGTGTAGATATCGGTGTCACCGATCTGCTGGCGCTGATTCCGGAGGAGGTGGAAATATGATGATTGTTTTTGTCTCTTTTAAGATACGGTGCTACTCTGCCTTCAGGGTGTAATTCAAGAGGTGCTCATGCCAGAGATTGATGCTCTGCTAGGGCTTTCATTTTGTATGTATTTTTTTGATAACAAGCAGCACAAGCTTCCCCACCTGCACGTGAAATATGGTGGCTATGAATTGATAATCGCGATTGAGTCAGGTGAGTGCTTGGAGGGATATTTGCCCAATAAGCAACGTAAGCGGGCTGAAAACCACATTGCTGAGCATCGTGAGCAGCTAATGCATATGTGGCAGAAAGCAGTAAAAGGTGAAAACCCAGGCAAGTTAGGTGACATATGTTAAAAATTATTGATGTGGATTTGGTTGGGCCATATAAGCTTGAACTGGTTTTTAACGATGGTTTTCATGGCATTGCTGATCTATCAGACTATTTTAGCAAGGCACCTTTTTCAGCAATTAAAGACTTCCAAAAGTTTTCACTAACCGCGGATGGCTCGCTCAACTGGCGTGGGAACGAGCTTTCAGCGGCCACTTTGCGTGCAGCGACAAAGGGCGTGCAGAAAACAGCAGCTACTAACTTCAACGTGCAGGAAATGGAAGACGTTATTAAGCAAGCCTCTTGGGACTCTATGCAGGAAGGCCGTCCCGACATTTTACAGGCTGCTATTCGTTCCTACGTGGAGCAGTTCGGGCATAGCCAGGTCATTGCCAAAGCAGGTATCAAAAGCCGTACTAGTGCATATCGTTCTTTAAAGCCACAAACCACACCCAATTTCGCCACTTTGGTTCAACTTGGGCATGCGGTCATCGAATTAGCTAAAGAAAATATCAACGGACGTTCTGAAACACAGCTATAGATCCAGGAAATTAAATGACACCTTTCTCCGTCCTACTAATACGTGTATTGGCAATTTACCTTGCGTTGAACCCTCTTATATCGGTGTCACCGATGCTGTTTAGCCCGGGCTCGGATACGTCAATAAACGAATGGCTGCCTGTTTTAATAGCATGGGTATTGATACCTATGGTAACGGGCGTTGTACTCTGGTTTTCAGCACGAGCGTTAGCTAATAAAATCCATGGTGGTTCTGCCGCAGAGTCAAGCGTAAATATTCGTGAGGCAGGCTTGGTGCGAGCAGGTAGCTTTTTGATAGGCGTTTACCTATTCGTTCAACACCTAGGCATAACGATTAGTCAGTGGGCCTGGAGTGGCATTATTGCCTATGGTTCGCTGTTTGTTATCGTCATCAGCTTGGGATTGATAGTAGGGGCTAACTCTATGGGTAAGCTATATAAAAAGGTTAAGTATGCAGGTGGTGGTTTGTAGACCATGGTAAATATCCATTGCAGTTGCAGTCTTATCTCTATTGAAGATTTAGCTTGCCTTGCCGCTGCTTTCACAGCACTGCTGGCTAAGCGATCTCTATGTAAACAGATAAACGAGTGTTAAATGACCAAGCTAGAAAAACTTAATGCATCGGATATCCCCGTGCTGCGCAGTATCACAGTACACGATGATCAAGTGAAGTTTGTGGGAACTGCTAAGGAGTTTCTTGCTGATAAAAACGAGGCTACCCATCTGCATGTGATTAAACACGATGAACAGATGGTAGGGTGCTTCAAAATCGATATAGCCTACGCTGATGACTATGATTTTTGCACTAAAGGCAGCATAGGCTTACGCGCGTTTCTTATTGACGCCAAGCAGCAGGGCAGAGGGCTCGGAACTTCGGCGGTAAAAGCACTGTTTCCCTATCTAAAAGAAAACTATGCGAACTACCCCCGCATCTATCTAACCGTAAACTGTAAGAACCCAGCGGCATACACCTGTTACCAAAACGCGGGCTTTCATGAGACAGGTGAGCAATATCTGGGTGGGGCTGCGGGACCTCAACATATTATGTACTGGGACATCCAATGATCAGTACGTCTACCACAAGCGGTAGAAAGTTCGTTCTGACTCTCATGCAAAAAGCAACGCCTTGGTTCTTTCAAACCAAGGCGTTGCTTTTCTATCAATTTAACAATCTATCCGTTCAACGCTTCTTCCGTGCTGGCTTCTTCTCTGCACTGGCGGGCGCGCTTTCCTTTTCGCCGCTGCCCCCATTGGGGAAGTGCGCACGCACCAGTTCCAGCAGGCCTTGAGTGGAAGCGTCGAAGTCAGCGGCGTTGGTGTCGATGCGTTCGCTGATTTCACCGGCGATGCGTTTGCCAAGCTGCACACCCCACTGGTCAAACGAGTTGATGTTCCAGATCACGCCCTGAACAAACACTTTGTGCTCGTAGAGCGCAATCAGCGCGCCCAGGTTTTTCGGCGTTAGCTCATCGAGCAGTAGGGTGCTGGAAGGGCGGTTGCCGGGGCAGCTGTAGGGATCGTGTTGGCTTAGCTCTTTGCTATCCCCTTGGCTGCCTTCCATAAAGGCGTTGGCCTGGGCGAGCATATTGGTGAGCAGTGCGAAGTGGTGGTCTTCAACGCCGGGCTCGGGCTTGAGCGAGGCAATAAAATCAATTGGCACGTAGCGGGTGCCCTGGTGCAGCAACTGGAAGAAGGCGTGCTGGCCGTTGGAGCCGGTTTGGCCCCACACAATCGGGCCGGTTTTGTAGTTCACCGGGTGGCCGAAAATATCCACCGACTTACCGTTAGACTCCATATCCAGCTGCTGCAAAAACGAAGGCAGTTGGTTCAGCGCCTGATCGTAGGGCACGATGGCTTGAGTTTCGGCGCCAATAAAGTTGATGTACCAAATACCAATCAGCGCCATCAGTACCGGCATGTTTTGTGAGAAGGGCGCGTTGATGAAGTGGTTATCCATTTCGTGGGCACCTTCCAGCAGCTCGATAAAGCCTTCAAAGCCGATGGAAAGCGCAATCGGCAGCCCGATGGATGACCACATGGAGTAACGGCCGCCCACCCAGGCCCAGAACTCGAACACGTTCTCTTCGCGAATGCCGAACTCCATGGCCGCTTTGCGGTTAGTGGAGGCGGCAATAAAGTGCGCGCCCACGTCGGCGTCTTCGCCAGCGTTCTCCAGAAACCAGCGCCGCGCAGTTTTAGCGTTGAGCAGCGTCTCCTGGGTAGAGAAGGTCTTGGTGGAAACGATAAACAGCGTAGTCGCCGGGTCGAGGCGCGAAAGCACCTTTTGAATATGAGTGCCGTCCACGTTGGAGACGAAGTGGAAGTGCAGCTCCGGGTGGCGGTATTTGAGCAGCGCACGCACCGCCATATTGGGCCCAAGGTCAGATCCGCCGATACCGATATTGACCACGTCTTTAATGCGTTTGCCGCTGTAGCCTTTCCATTCACCGCTGCGCACTGCTTCTGAAAACAGCTTAATCTGCTCCCGGGTGCGGGTGATTTCCGGCATGACGTCTTCGCCGTCTACATAGACCGGCTCATCGCCTAAGTGGCGCAGCGCCGTATGCAGTACCGGGCGGTTTTCCGTCACGTTGATAATATCGCCCGAGAACATCTGTGCCCGGCGCTGTACCAGGGCGGAGTGGTCGGCTAGCTCAATCAGCTTGGTAAGCACTTCATCGGAGACGTGGTGCTTGGAGTAGTCAAGAAACAGACCGCCCACCCGTAAACTCATTTTCTCAAAGCGCTGCGGGTCATTGGTGAAATAGTCACGAATGCGGTCGTTGGCGGTTTTGTCGCGCAGGCGATCAAGTGCCTGCCAGGTAACACTACGAGTGAGCTGAAACATAGGGCGATCCGTTTGTTATATGTGAACGTGGTAACCAAAGACAAAAGTGGCGTTATGTAAAAATACTACATAAAAAATGACAAAGAGTAGAGGGTATAAGTGGCGTGAAAAGGTATTAAATGCGTAAAGCGACGTATTTAAAAGGACAGGCATGTTCGCCTGCCCTCACTTTTTGGTAACAGCGGTTAGGTGGCGAGGGCTACCTGGGCCGCATCACGTTTGATAAACGCATAGCCTAAACCGGTCACCAACGAGCCAGCCACAATAGCGCCAAGGTAGAGTAGCACCGGGGTGATGGCGTTGGGGATGAGCAGTACAAAAATACCGCCATGAGGCGCCATTAGTTTTGCACCTACCAGCATCGAGAGAGCACCGGTGAGAGCGCCCCCTGCGATACAGGCGGGGATAACACGTAGCGGGTCTTTCGCTGCAAAGGGGATTGCACCTTCACTGATAAAACAAAGGCCTAGTACAAAAGAGGCTTTGCCCGCTTCGCGCTCCGGTGCAGAGAACTTGTTGCGCGCGACAAAGCTGGCAATCCCCATACCAATAGCGGGTACCATGCCTGCGGCCATAATCGCCGCCATGGGGCCATAGGTTTCAGAGGCGAGCAGGCCCACGCCAAAGGTGTAAGCGGCTTTGTTGACCGGGCCACCGAGATCGAAGCACATCATCGCACCCAGCAGAATACCCAGTAGCACCGCATTAGTGGAGCCCATGGATTCCAGGAAGCTGGTCAGCGCATTAAGCAGCGCCGCGACCGGTTCGCCAATGACGTAGATCATGGTCAAGCCGGTGACCAAACTGGCGACCAGCGGAATGATCAGAATCGGCTTAAGGGATTCAACGCTGGAAGGCAGTTTGACGTAGCGGGTAACCGCCAGTGCCACATAGCCTGCCAGGAAACCCGCCAAAATACCGCCGATAAAGCCGGAGCCGATATTGGCTGCGAGCATGCCGCCAATCATACCCGGCGCGATGCCGGGGCGGTCGGCGATGGAGTAGGCGATATAGCCTGCTAGCACTGGAATCATCAGCGCAAAGGCGGTGCCGCCACCGATCTGCATCAGCGCGGCGGCCAGGGTGCCTTCCTGCTCAAAGGCCTCAATGCCAAACACAAAGGAGAGCGCAATCAGCAGGCCGCCCGCTACGACCATCGGCAGCATAAAGGAAACGCCGGTGAGCAGGTGCTTATAAACGCCTTTCTCTTTGACGCTCTTATTGGCTGTGCCTGCATTGCTGCTGCCGTTCTCTATGGCGGCCTCGCTGAGCGCGGCTTCAAGGGTGGGGCGTGGTTTTTTTAGCGCGTTGCCAGTAGAAGTGCGGTAGATGCGCTTACCAGCGAACCGCGACGGATCAACGTCGATATCGCAGGCCAATACGACTATGTCGGCGTCGGTGATCTCTTCTTCGGTCAATTTATCTTGTGCGCCCACCGAGCCCTGGGTTTCCACGCGAATGGCGTGGCCCATAGCTTTGCCCGCCTCGGCGAGTGCTTCGGCGGCCATAAAGGTATGCGCCACGCCGGTGGGGCAGGCAGTGACGGCAACGATTTTCTTGCCAACCGTGCTGCTTGCAGCGGTAGGTGCGCTAGAGGCGGCCGGGGCGCTATAAATCGGCGCTTCACGCTTAGCCTGGGCCAGAAAAGCGCTGGGGTCGGGGAGTGCGCTGGCAATCGGCGCTTGGAACAGGCGCTTGCCTTCAAAACGCTCCGGGGCAGGCACTTGATCGGCGGCGACCACGATCAAATCGGCATTAGCGATCTGCTCGGCAGTGGCGGGCTGGAGCGGCGCGACTTCACCGTGCATTTCCACATGCGCCGACCAGCCTTGGCGCTGGGCGGCTTGTTCCAGGCGCTTAGCCGCGAGGAAGGTGGTCGCCATGCCGCTGGGGCAGGCGGTAATCAGAATAATATTCATAGCGTGGCTCCCTCGGTGATGGTGTCATCAAGACGCCGTATCCGGGTGTGTTGTTGGAGTGAGTCGAAATCGGCAGCGTGGGGGTTGCCCACGCCAACGTGGCGCACGGCCTCGGCCGAGAGCGCGGTGGCAAAGCGCAGCGTTTGTTCAGCGTCTTGCTGGCCGTTCTGATGAGTCAGCAGGCCGTGGAGCATGCCCGCAATAAAGGTATCGCCAGCGCAAACGGTATTCGTCGCGGTAACCTTAGGCGGTGTGGCGTGCCAGGCACCTTGAGCGTTAACCCACAGCACCCCTTCGGCACCCGCTGAAATCAGCGCATTGGCGATGCCGCTTTTATGCAGCCGCTTGGCCGCATTCAAGCGAGCATCAGAAGAGGTCATATCTTCGCCCGCCCACTCTGCCAGTTCGTTTTCATTAGGCTTAACACCGGCGGGGTGAGTCGCTATGGCCGCATTGAGTGCCGGGCCACTGGTATCTACCCAGAGTGGTACGCCGCTGTCGTTTAAGTGGTTTAACAGCGCGCTGAAATCGTCCAGTGACAGCCCAGGGGGCAGGCTGCCCGCCACAACGACCGCCTGGGGTGGTGTCGCGCTGGAAAGCTCGGTATTGAGCGTGTCGATCAGCGCCTGCAAATGCGTGGCGTCAATGGGCATGCCGGGGCCATTAATATCAGTAACGCGGCCGCTCTGTTCCGCAATTTTGGCATTAATACGGGTTTCTCCCGGCACGCGCACAAAGGTGTCGGTCAGGGAGTACTGGGTAAATGCCAATTGAAAGGGAGTGTCGTTATCGGCACCTAAAAAGCCGCTGACGGTGACATCGTGGCCAAGGCCTGCCAATACGCGGGCAACGTTAACCCCTTTGCCTGCCGCTTCTAATTGGGCGCTGGTAGGACGGTTGACGCTGCCCAGCACCAAGGCGTCAAGGTTAAACGCCAAATCCAGTGCCGGGTTCAATGTAATGCATAGCACGCGTGCCATTAGCGTGCCTCCAGTGCATCGCGCACTTCATCGCTAGTCGCTTGGCTCAGCGCTAACTGAGCGCTGGCTTGGGCATCAGCGAAGTCAAACTCGCGCAGGCGGGCTTTGACCAGCGGGATCTGTCTCGCGCTGACGGAGAGCTCGTCCACGCCAAGGCCTACCAGTACCGGAATGGCCACGGCGTCTGAAGCCAATTCGCCGCACACGCCGACCCATTTGCCTTGGGTGTGGGCTGCCGCCACGGTCATTTGAATCAAACGCAGCACTGCGGGGTGCAAACCATCGGCTTGGGCAGAGAGCTCCGGGTGGCCTCGGTCGATAGCCAGGGTGTACTGGGTTAAATCGTTGGTGCCGACTGAGAAGAAGTCCACCTCGACGGCAAGGCTGGGTGCCAGCAGCGCACTAGAGGGTATTTCAATCATCACCCCCAACTGCACATCGGTGGCGCGTTGGGAAGTAGGAATCTCTTGGAGTAGGCGGTCATAGATGACTTTAACGGCACGGAACTCGGCGATATCTTTGACCATCGGCAGCATAATGCGTAGCGGTTTTTCGACTGCTGCCATCAAGAGTGCGCGTAGCTGGGTCTCAAGCACCTCGGGCTGGGTTAGCGCCAGTCGAATACCGCGCAGACCCAAGAAGGGGTTGTCTTCCTGGGGCACAGGCCAGTAGGGCAGTGGCTTATCACCGCCGACATCTAATGTGCGCGCTATCAGCGGGCGGCCGTCGAGTGCATCAATTGCTTGACGATACTCGCTAATCTGAGTGGCTAAGTCTGGTGCGCTGGCGTGGGCCATAAACAGGAATTCGGTACGCAGTAGGCCAACCGCCTCAGCACCGCGCTCCACCGCATCGGCGGCGTGGGCGGTGTTGCCCAGGTTGGCGGCGACTTCCACACGGTGCCCATCGCGGGTTTGGGCGACCTCGAAGCGGCTTTCCCAGGCATCGGCTTCGCGCTGCTGCAGGTCGAGCAACTGTTGCTCGGCACGCTGTAGGCGCTCTTCGGAAGGCTGCGACGTCACCCGGCCACGCTCGCCATCCAAAATCATCATGCTGGCGTTGTTGAGTGCCATCACCGCTTGACCGGCGCCAACGACGGCGGGAATACCCAATGCGCGGGCCAGAATAGCGCTATGCGCCGTGGCGCCACCGCGAACGGTGAGCAGGCCGCGCACACGGGAGGTATCCAGGCGGGCCACATCGGAAGGGCCGATATCGTCCATCACCAGAATATAAGGGTGATCCGGCGGTTCGGGGAGCGTCACATCGCAGAGTACGCCCAACACCCGGCGTCCCACGTCGCGCAGGTCGGCAGCGCGTTCGGCCAGCAGGCGATCAGCGAGCATCTCTTGGGCGTGGGCCGCGGTTTCAATCGCTTCCCACCAGCCCGCTTCCGCCGAGCGTCCCTCACGAATGGCATCCGTCGCCGCGTGATGGAGTTCCGGGTCGTCGAGCATCTCTTCGTGCATCGAAAGAATATCGGCGACTTCGCCACCGGGGGCGTTATGCACCAATGTGTGCAGCTGGGCGGCGCCCTCTTTCAGCGCGCTATTTAAACGGCTGATTTCGTGTTCAGCGTCGCTGGCGTGCTCTGCGTACTCGAACTGCATCGGGCGAATGACAAACACGGGCGCAATGGCCAAACCCGGCGAGGCGGCCACACCGGCGTGGGGCGTATCGGCAGCGAGAGGCTCGACGGCCGGTGTAGCGGTGCTCGCTTCCTGCACGCTTTCGAAGCCTCCGTCAAAGGGCGTTACTTTTTCACCCAGGCCCGATTCAACCGCCTCGGCGACGGCCTCTAGCGCTGCGCTTGCCTGCTCGCCCTCGGCTGAAAGCACCAGCCACTGGCCACGGCGTGCGCCCAGGCCAATCACTTTGGTCAGGCTGGCGGCGGAAACCGGGGTGGCGCTGCCTTCTTCCAAACGTGCCTGAATCGGCATGGCCTGGGCACGCGCTATCTGTACAAGCTGTTTGGCGGGGCGGGCGTGTAAGCCATGGGGGTTAAGTACCCGCACACGGCGAGTCTGAGTGCTGGCGGTTTCGCCCGCCAGGGTGGCCAGCAGCTGCGCGCTGGTTTTGCCCAACAGGCTTTGGCTTTCGCTGTTTTCCAACACCGCCATCAATTGCTCTAGCAGCGGGCGGTGGGCATCACCGTGGGCGGCCAGGCAGAACAACGCATGCACCGGATGACCAGCGCTTTCCAGGCTTTGTTCTGCAGGTGTGGCCACTCCTAGCGCGGGCTGATTAACGCCCTTGGCACTGCTGGCCAGCCACAGCCCTTTACCTAACCAGGTCGGCTGCGTCGCAGCGACGGCGGTAATAAAACTGTTATCGACACAGCCGCTTTGGCGTAAGCGGGCGGCTGCAGCGAGGGCGAGTTCTTGTGGGTCGCGTGCCGGAAAGTTGACGCATAGGGTGTCGGCATCCAGGCGCGGTTCTAAGGCTGGCTTGGAAAGCAGCCGTGCGACATCTGCCGCGGAGGTGGCGTTTGCCAGTTGCTCGGAAACGCCTTCGCGATCCAGCACGTGGGTGAGCTGGCGCAGAATATCCAGGTGCTCGTCATTTTGGGCGGCAATCGTTACTAGTACATGCACCTGCTGGCCGTCGTGCCACTCGATCCCCTGGGGAAACTGCAGCACGCGCACGCCCGTTTGCTTCACATATTGACGGCTTTCTGGCGTACCGTGGGGGATCGCAATGGCGTTGCCTAGAAACGTGGATGATTGCGCCTCCCGGGCGTGCAGGCCGTCGCGATACTCGGCCTCAACCAATCCGGCCTCAACCAGCGCCTTAGCGGCACTGTCCAGCGCGGTTTGCCAGCTGTCGGCGTGGCGGCCTAGCAAGATGTCATCGGGGCCGAGTGTCAACATAGGTGTCTCCGTGTAGAACCATAGTCGTAGCGCTTCGAAGTGAGCTAGATGAATCGTATCATCTGTGTATAGTTGGCTATGCTGAATCGATTCACTGAATGACACAAGGCTTGGGCGTTTAGACTTTGGTCTGGTAGGCGCTAACTTGCTGATAAACTGCTTGGTTATATTAAGGGAGACCCGAATGACTCTTGCCGATATTGCCCGGTTAGCCGGCGTCTCGCGCACGACCGCTAGCTACGTGATTAATGGTCAGGCCGAGCAGCGGCGCATTAGTGCGGCGACAATTGAAAAAGTGATGGCGGTGGTGCGGCAGCACCGCTACCACATTGACCCCCAGGCGGCTGCGCTGCGCCGCGGCGCAAGCCGCCTGCTGGGGCTGATCGTGCCGGATCTGGAGAACATCAGTTATGCCCGCCTAGCCAAGCGCTTGGAGCGGGGCGCTCGGGAGCAGGGTTACCAGCTGTTGATCGTAAGCTCGGATGACTGCGCAGAGAGCGAACGAACCCTCGCGTTGGCGCTGCGTGCCCAGCGCTGTGAGGTGTTGATCACTGCTAGCTGCCTCCCCAGCGACGACACTTTTTATGCCGACCTGGTAGACGAGGGTTGGTGCGTGGTGGGAATGGATCGTGGCCTCAACCCGGCGCGCTTTGCCAGTGTCGTGAGTAACGACCAGGAAGCGGCAAAGACGTTGACTCGCTCGGTAATTGGCGCGGCGACCAAGCGTGTTGCCTGGTTAGAAGCGATGCCGGATCTGTCGGTTAGCTGCGAGCGGCGGGCGGGGTTTCAGGCAGCCCTTGAAGGCAGCATGATAGCGCCGCTTTATCTAACCGGATCCCACTATGAGCGCAGCGAAGGGGCGCGTTTAGCGATTCAACTGCTGGACGAGCAAGGCGGTGCCGATGCACTGGTGACGGCGTCCTATACACTGCTGGAAGGGGTTTTTGATGTGTTCTTGGAGCGCGGCGGCCTGCCGGAAAATATTCGCCTGGCCACTTTTGGTGATCACAGGCTGCTGGATTTCCTTCCTCAGCCAGTGAACTCGGCGCTACAGGATTATGACCGTATTGCCGAGTTAACATTGCGCTGTGCCCTAGCCGCCATGAGCGGTCACTATGAGAGCGGACTACAAGTGGTGGCGCGCCATCTGCACCGGCGTTAAACCGTGCGGGCCTGGGCCCAAGCTGCTGCATCCGGTATCGACATGTCGTAACTCTCGCTCAAGTAGGGAGAGGAGAGCACGAAGTCGGCGCTCGCCGCATTGCAGGCAACGGGAACATTCCACAGCGCCGCTAAACGCAGCAACGCTTTGACATCCGGGTCGTGGGGCTGGGGGGAGAAGGGATCCCAAAAGAAGATCAGTACATCCAGCCGCTGCTCCGCAATCCGCGCGCCTATCTGCTGGTCACCGCCCAGGGGGCCACTCATTAAACCCTCCACATCTAGTCCTAACGCGGTTTGCAGCCGCTTAGACGTTGTTCCTGTCCCGATCAGTTCGTGCTGGCTCAGGGTATCCTTCCAGCGGGTTGCCCACTCAAGCATTTCGCTCTTCTTGCCATCATGGGCAATCAGCGCAATGCGCTTGCGTGCTTGCAGCGTACGGATGGCTTGGCGGGGCGGTTGCGCGTCACTCATTTGGTCACTTCCCTCATGGTTCTATTGCCTTACGGTCTTATGCCCGAATGGCTTTTTCTTATTAAGCTTGCTACCGAGGTTAGCCGATTAATCGCTCTCCAGGGCAAGAATTTTCATCGTATTGGTGCCCCCATGGGCATTCATATGGTCGCCGCGAGTGAGAATGACATGCTCGCCAGGGTGGATAAATCCCTGCGCCTGCAAGCGCTTCAAGGCTTCTTGGTTAAGGTTGGCCGGATCCATATCGGTAGTGTCGAAAGGAATGGAAACCACGCCACGATAGAGTGCCATGCGCCGTTGGGCGATAGGGCTGTGGGCCAATCCCACGATAGGCAAACCTGAACGAATGCGTGAGGCAATCAGCGGCGTATAGCCGGTGGAGGTCATACAGGCGATGGCGCTGACGCCGGATAAGTGATTCGCAGCATACATCGCCGATAGCGCGATGGTTTCATCG
This sequence comes from Halomonas campaniensis, assembly GCF_002211105.1. GTDB lineage: Bacteria > Pseudomonadota > Gammaproteobacteria > Pseudomonadales > Halomonadaceae > Vreelandella > Vreelandella campaniensis_A. The sequence goes on from NZ_JPUA01000034.1 coordinate 50,751, forward strand.
ATGCGCTCAAAGCCTTCATGAATACGGTGGCCTGACTCTTGAGCGAGACGCTCACGCTCGGCACCCAAACAAACGCGGTTCATCGCTTCGATGGTTTCCACCGGGTAATCACCCGCGGCGGTTTCTGCGGAGAGCATCACCGCGTCGGTGGCGTCGAGCACCGCGTTGGCCACGTCGAAGACTTCGGCGCGGGTGGGCAGCGGCGACTCGATCATCGACTCCATCATTTGGGTGGCGGTAATCACCGCGCGGTTGAGTGAGCGTGCGTGCTTGATAATGCGCTTTTGAGTACCAATCAGCGCGGCGTCACCAATCTCAACGCCCAAGTCACCCCTGGCCACCATGACCGCCTCAGAGGCTTCAATGATGCCATCCAGCGTGGCGTCGTCGGCAACCGCTTCTGCGCGTTCGAGCTTAGCCACCAGGCCGATCTCTTTACCGGCTTCGCCAAGCAGTTCGCGGGCTTCCTGCATATCCGCCGCGCTGCGTGGGAAGGAGACAGCCAAGTAGTCAACGCCAATCTCAATCGCAGTTTTTAGATCGGCCTTATCTTTCTCAGTGAGTGCGGGCGCAGATAGGCCGCCTCCCTGTTTGTTAATGCCTTTATTGTTGGATAGCTTGCCACCTACGTGAACGCGGGTATGCACTTCTTGTCCAACTACTCGTGTGACATCGAGTACCAAACGGCCATCGTCGAGCAGTAGCCGATCGCCTTCTACGACATCATCCGGGAGAGTTTGGTAATCACAGCCGACCCGCTCTGCGGTGCCGCTATTGGCGTCAAGCGCCATATCCAAAACGAATGTCTGGCCGACATCGAGTTTGACAGCACCATCAACAAAGCGGGCAATACGAATTTTCGGCCCCTGTAGATCGCCCAGTGCGGCGACGCTGCGGCCCAGGCGCTCGGCAATCTCGCGGACTTCGCTCAAGCGACGGCGATGATCTTCCGCCGAGCCGTGGGAGAAGTTTAGCCGCACCACATCCACACCGGCTTTGAGCATCGCTTCCAGTACGCCGGGCCGATCACTGGCGGGGCCGAGGGTGGCGACGATCTTGGTGCGTCTCAAGGGGGTATGAGGGCCTGAGGGCGTATAAGGAAGGGAGGAAGTAGACGTCTGGGCCGTTGTTTTCGAAGTCGCATTCGTCATGGGCGCTCTCCTTGAGTAGAGGTATTGTTGGCAATTTAGTATTGGACTACGATAGCGCTTATATAGTAATTTTACTACATATTGGATATTTACTAGCCTTTTGGGGCGGTTAACACGCTATTTATCGGCCTCATGACGCTTAAATACGTATTTTTAGTAATTTTTTTACTAAAGATGCCACTCATTATTATTGGTTAATTGAGGAGCTATCATGACAATAAGAGTTGCGATTAACGGATTTGGCCGCATTGGCCGCAACGTACTGCGCGCCCTTTACGAAAACAGCTACCGTGACCGCGTACAGGTCGTCGCCATTAACGATCTCGGTGACCCCTCGCTCAACTCCCACCTGCTGCGTCACGACACCGTACATGGCCACTTCCCTTTTAAGGTAGAACACGACGCGGAGAGCATCACGGTAGATGGCGATCGCATCGCCATCTCCTCTGAGCGCGATCCAGCGCAGCTGCCATGGGCATCGATGAATATCGATCTGGTGATGGAGTGCACCGGTTTGTTTACCAAGCGCGAAGCGGCGGCCAAACATATAGAAGCGGGTGCCAAGCGCGTGCTGATTTCCGCACCCAGCCCTGATGCCGATGCGACGATTGTGTATGGCGTAAATGATCAGGTGTTGACCGCTGAGCACACGGTTGTCTCTAACGCTTCCTGCACCACCAACTGCCTAGCGCCGGTGGCCAAAGCGTTGAACGATGCGGTGGGTATCGAAAATGGTTTGATGACCACGGTGCACGCTTACACTAACGATCAAAACCTCTCGGATGTTTACCACTCCGACCCCTACCGGGCACGTAGCGCGACGCACTCTATGATCCCGACCAAAACCGGCGCTGCCGCAGCGGTGGGCTTGGTGCTGCCAGAGTTGGCGGGTAAGTTTGATGGCTTGGCCGTTCGCGTGCCGGTAATCAACGTCTCGCTGGTGGATCTTACTTTCACCGCCGGACGTGATACCAGCAAGGAAGAGATCAACGCCATCGTCGAGAAAGCCGCAGCTAACTCACCGGTTCTGGCCGTTAACGCCGAGCCACTGGTGTCTATCGACTTTAACCACGATGCCAACTCGTCGACCTTTGATGCCAATCACACCCGCGTGAATGGCCGTCTGGTTAAAATCATGGCCTGGTACGACAACGAGTGGGGCTTCTCTAACCGCATGTTGGACACCGCGCTTGCCATGCAGGCGACTGCAAAGTAACCCCCATCTAAGGGCAGGTATCGCCCAGCAGTAACTCCGTTTGCAGCAGTTGCTGGGCGAGGGGAATACGGCCAAGAATCATCTGCGCCGCGACCCTCCCTTTGCCCACGCTATCCTGGCGCACCGTGGTTAAACGCGGTGCCCGGTACTGCCCCTCGGCAATACCGTCAAAGCCAGTAATGCGCAGCTCTTCCGGCACACGAATACCGCGCTGTTCGGCAAGCGTTAGCGCCGTTAGCGCAATGCGGTCAGACATGCACAGCAGCAGGTCTGGCCGTTGTTCTGTGGGCTGGTCGAGAATCTCGGCAATCACCGGTGAGCACACCTCGAAGGTATTCTCCTCGATATTCCATAGCGGCACCTGCTCCACATCTATGCCTTGCTCACTCAGCGCGCTATGAAAGCCCTCCAGGCGGGCGCGGCTGATCGTGCTGGTGTTGGGCAGCAGGGTGTGTTCAGACGTCACACGGCCGTTGCAGGCCTCTTTGGTCAAGCGCAGGTTGATAATCGCCGGCCGTTTGGGCAAATGCGTCAGCGCATGCTGAGCGATTTTATAGCTGGCAGCGGTGTCGTCGATATGCACCGTCGGGCAGCCTTCAATATCAAAATCAACGGACACCAGGCTACGCTGGGCAGGCAGTTCATCTAGCAATTTATTGTTGGGCATTAGTCCGTAAACGATAAAGCCATCGGCGATATTGGCCGAGCCCGGCGGTTGGGAGGCGTGGCCGCGGCCCGGCAAGAGCAGCAGCGTATGGCCGTGAGCATCGAGCACTTCGGCAACCCCTGATAGAAATTCGCTGGCCACGGCGTCGTTCAAGCTGTAGGTAAGACTTTCCGCAAGAATCACCGCAATGATCCGCGAGCGGCCAGTGCGCAAGCTGCGCGCTTTGGCATCAGGGCCGCTGTACCCCAGCCGCTTGGCCTGTTTAAGGATCCGTTCGCGCAGGGCTGGCGAAAGCTGATCCGGCCGGTTAAAGGCATTGGAGATCGTTGCAGTGGAGACGTTGAGTTCCTGCGCAAGATCCTTGAGTGTCATTCGGCGCTGATCAGTCACGGTGCTTCCTTTACAGGCTTTTTTAATAATTGAAAACTTAGCTATTCAAAGGGTGTGCATAATAAAATCGACCCGCTGTGTGCTGCCAACTTCCCATGATAAGCGAAGGGAAGGGTAGACACACACAGGGGGTCGTTAATGCGGGTATCTTGGTTGACTCCCGTGCTTAAGCCGCGGCTCTTTGGGTGGGCAGCATCAGTGCTGCACCGCTCTCATCGAACAAGTGGACTTTTTCCCAATCCGCTGCCAATGCCACCTGCTGGCCCTCCTGCCACTGGCTGGGCGCTTCGCTACGATGGATCAGCAGCGTGTCGCCCTGTTTTGGCTCAAGGTAGACGTAAACCTCGTTGCCCAAATACTCGACATTGACGATATCGAAGCAGTTGTCTTCGGTGGGCGCCGCTAAGCATAGGTGCTCTGGGCGAATGCCAAGGGTCAACGCTTCGCCGCTACGTTGCTGCTGGGCATTCTGGGGCAGAGCGAGCTCGCCAATCCCCGCGGCCCGTACGCGACAGCCGTTGGCGTCGCCTGCGAGGAGCTCAGCAGGCATGAAATTCATGGTCGGTGAACCAATAAACCCGGCGACAAATTTCGTTGCCGGGCGCTGGTACAGCTCGTGGGGGCTTCCGACCTGCTCGATGTGGCCACCATTGAGTACCACGATTTTGTCAGCCAGGGTCATGGCCTCCACCTGGTCGTGAGTCACGTAAATCATGGTAGAGCCGAGGCGGTTATGCAGCCGCGCAATTTCGTTACGCATCTGCACCCGCAGTGAGGCGTCCAGGTTGGAGAGTGGCTCGTCAAACAGCAGAATACGCGGCTCCCGGGCCATGGCACGGCCCATGGCCACCCGCTGGCGCTGGCCCCCAGAAAGCGCTTTGGGTTTGCGGTGGAGCAGCTCTTCCAGCTGTAGAATCTTGGCGGTGGTCATCACCCGCTCATGCACCGTCTCTTTGGCAGTTTTGGCCAGTTTCAGACCAAACGCCATATTGTCGTAGACGGTCATATGGGGGTAGAGCGCGTAGGATTGGAATACCATGCCAACGCCGCGTTCCCGGGGCGGTAAGTCGTTGACCACCGTCTCGTCTATGCACAGATCGCCATCACTAATCGATTCCAAACCGGCGATCAGGCGTAAAAGCGTTGACTTGCCGCAGCCGGAGGGGCCGACGAAGACCACGAACTCACCGTCGCCAATATGTAGATCGACATCGTTGATAATGTGATCGCGGCCAAACACCTTATTGACCTTATTAAGCGTAACACTTGCCATGGGTGACTCCTTGCCGACCTTCCTGCACTGCTGTTGTTGGGTCGGCTTGTTGTTGTGTGCGGTGGTGGCGATTAATTGTCATGAGCGACGCGCATAAAGGCTGCCTGGTACGCCGGTAGTGCCAGGCGATTACCGTCGCGCTGAGTGGTAAAACCGTGGCCCTGCAAATCGCTGTCAATCGCTAGCGGCAGATTAACCGTCTGAGCCTCGGCGGTGAGGTTGAAAACGCATAGCAGTGTTTCTTCCCCTTTTTGTCGACTAAAACCCAGCAGCGTTTCGCCTACATCGACCAGCGTCAAGTCACCATCGAACAGTGGGGGGTGCTGGCGACGAAAGGCCAGCATGTTGCGCAGCGCATTCAAGGTCGAGTTGGCATCATCCTGTTGGCGGCTGACCGCCCTATCCCGATGACTGGCCTCCATGGGGAGCCAGGGTTCAACGCTGGAAAAACCGCCATGTTCGCTGTCGTTCCAGGGCATTGGCGTTCGGCAGCCGTCGCGGCCTTTGAACTCCGGCCAGAGCACTTTGCCGTAGGGGTCTTGGATGCGCTCAAAAGGCACGTCAGCTTCCGGCAGGCCGAGCTCTTCGCCTTGATAAAGGCAGACGCTACCGCGCAGCGAGCAGAGCATGGCCAGCGCCACTTTAGGGTAGGCGGTGGGGTCTTCACCCGCGCCCCAGCGGGTGGCGCTGCGTACTACATCGTGGTTGGAGGTTGCCCAGCAGGGCCAGGCGTCGCCCGCCAGGCGCTGAAAGCGTTCCAGCACTTCATGAATATAGCGCGCCGAGTGGGGTGTGTTGAGCAGGTCGAAGGTGTAGGCCATATGCAGCTTGTCGCCACCGGCGGTGTACTCGGCCATGCGCTCCAGCGGGTTATCGTCGCCAATTTCGCCCACAGTGGTGGTGCCGGGGTATTCGTCCATCAGCGCCCGTAGATCTTTCAAAAAGTCGAGGTTTTCGGGGCGGCTCAGGTCATAGACGTGGCGCTGCCATGTGTAGGGATTGCTATCCGGTGCGCCCAGGGTTTTAGCTTCGCCTTTGGGCACAGGCGGATTGTCGCGCAGCTCGGCGTCGTGGAAGTAGAAGTTGACGGTATCCAAGCGGAAACCGTCCACGCCCAGCTCCAGCCAGAAGCGCATATTATCCAACTGCGCCTGACGGGCTTCCGGGTTATGGAAGTTAACGTCCGGCTGGCTGGTCAGAAAGTTATGCATATAGTACTGCTGGCGACGGGAATCAAACGTCCACGCCGGGCCGCCGAAAATCGACAGCCAGTTGTTGGGTGGCGTGCCGTCCGGCTTGGGGTCGGCCCATACAAACCAGTCGGCTTTGGGATTGCTGCGGTTTTGGCGGCTCTCCTGAAACCAGGCGTGTTGATCCGAGGTGTGGCTAATTACCTGGTCGATCATCACCTTCAAACCAAGCGAGTGGGCTTTTGCAAGCAGCGCTTTAAAGTCTTCCAGGGTGCCAAACATGGGGTCGACGTCGCAGTAATCGCTAATGTCGTAGCCAAAATCGAGCATTGGCGAGGTGAAAAACGGCGATAGCCAGATACCATCCACGTTAAGGGAGGCAACGTAATCGAGTTTTTCGGTAATACCGTTAAGATCGCCAACACCGTCACCGCGGCTATCCATAAAGCTGCGCGGGTAGATCTGGTAGATAACGCCGCCGCGCCACCAGAGTGTGTTGTTCTGCTCTGTTGTATTGTCCTGGCCAGTTGTGGCGTCTTGCATCGTAGAGTCCATCGTTGACATAAACATTCCTTAGCCTTTAACGGCGCCTGCGGTAAGGCCTGAAACAATGCGGCGCTGGAAAATAATCACTAATACGACCAGGGGCACCGTGACCACCACAGACGCGGCCATAATCGGCCCCCAGGGCAGTTCGTAGGCGCTACCACCTGACAGTAGCGCGATGGCGACGGGCACCGTGCGCTGGGTATCGGTGAGTGTGAAGGTGAGAGCAAACAGAAACTCGTTCCAAGCAGCGATAAATGCCAGCAGGCCGGTGGTCGCCATGGCGGGCCACATCAACGGCAGAAACACTTTCGTGATGGTTATCCAGGGCGTAGCGCCGTCCATGATGGCGGCCTCTTCCAGCTCCATGGGCAACTGCTTCATAAAGGTGGTCAATACCCATACGGTGAAGGGCAGGGTGAAGATGGTGTAGCTTAAAATCAGCCCAGCGGGGTTGTTGTAAAGGTTGAGCGCACGAATCACCTCAAACAGCCCGGAAAGCACCGCCACCTGGGGAAACATCGAAACGCCGAGAATCACCAGCAGCACCGTGGAGCGGCCGCGAAAGCGCACCCGGCCCAGGGCGTATGAAGCGGTAATGCCGAGTAGCAGGGCGATGAACACCACGCTAAACGCCACCACGATGGAGTTGAAAATAGCGCGCAGAAAGCTGGTTTGGCTAAAAATGCTGATGTAGTTATCGAAGTTCCAGTTCGAAGGCCAAAGCTCAACGCGGAACAAGTCGCTCGACGGTTTTAACGAGGTAATGACCGCGTAGTAAAACGGGAAAACGGCGTACACCATAATCAGCGCAATCAGCGCCCAAAACCCGATTCGCTTGGCAATGTTGGCCAACTGACGAGTATTCATTAGTCGCCTCCCAATTGGATTTGTTTACGCCCAACGTAGAGGTAAGCCACGGTGGCCAGGGCAATGATCAAGAACAGCAGGGTAGAGGCGGCGCTGCCGTAACCGACATCCTGAAACTCGACCAGCTGTTGGCGGGCGTATACCGACATCGACATGGTGCTGGTGGAGTTGGAGGTCAGTACGTAAATCACATCGAAAACGCGCAGCGCATCCAGCAAGCGGAAGATCACTGCGACCATTAACGCAGGAGTAATCAGCGGTAGCGTGACTTTGAAGAACACCCGCAGCGGATGAATGCCGTCGACCTCGGCGGCCTCGTAGCAATCCTTGGGCAGCATTTGCAGGGCAGCCAGCACCAGCAACGCCACGAAGGGGATGGTTTTCCACACATCGACCATAATCACCGCCCACATGGAGTAGGTGGCGTTGGCCGTCCAGGCGATGGGGGCGTCAATCACGCCCAGGCCCATCAGCATATGGTTGATAATGCCGAACTGGTTGTTGAGCATCCATGCCCACATTTGCGCGGAGACAATAGTTGGGATGGCCCAGGGAATCAGCACCGCAGCGCGCACAATGACGCGGCCCTTAAACTCGGCGTTCAAAATCAGCGCCACCATCACTCCGAAAACCACTTCCAGGGAGACCGACACCACCGAGAAGTAGACGGTATTCCATACCGACTGCCACCACACTGAGTCGGCCAGTACCCCATACCAGCGGCCATCGTCATAGACGAGGTAGTTCTCAAAGCCAATCAGGTTGGCGGCACCTAAATCTGACAGTGATGCATCCGTGAAACTGAGAAAAAAGGTACGCAACAGCGGCCAGCCAGCCACTAGCGTTAACGCAATCAGCATGGGGGCTAAAAACAGCCAGGCGGCTTTCACCCGCTGACGTCGAACCTTGGTTCCCCGGCGCGGCTTGGTAGTGAAAGAACGCGCCCCAGCGGGCGCGTCATCCTGCTTGATGGAGGTCGACATGGAAAGACTCCAGGGTTACCAGTTGCGACGCTTCAGGCGAGCCAATTCGTCTTCAAGGTCGGCGACCGCTTGAGTGCCATCTTTCGTGCCGGAAAGCACATCGTGGGTGGTACTGAAGAAGGCGTTACTCACCCGGCCATAGGCGTCGCCGGTGGCGGCAGAGGGGCGGGCGACTGCATTCACAAAGGTTTCGTAAAGTGTGCCAAAGAAGGGCACCGCTTCAAGAACTTCGTCGTCCTGGTAGAGGGCGTCGATAGTGGGGTTGTAAGAGGCTTGAATGGCGCGACGCTTCTGCTCCTCTTCACCGGTCAAAAAGGCAACCAGATCGGCGGCGAGTTCCGGGTGTTCGCTATAGCGCGATACGGCCAGATTCCAGCCGCCCAGGCCAGCGGCACTTTGGCCGTTTTCACCACCCGCGGGCAGTTGGGTTACCCCCACTTTGCCGCGTACGTCACTGTCTTCGCTTTGGGCCAGCGACCAGGCGTAGGGCCAGTTGCGCATAAACACCGCGCCGCCGCTCTGGAAGACGCCCCGCGCTTCCTCTTCGGTGTAATTGAGCACGCCGTTGGGTGAAATATCGCCAATCCAGGAGGCGGCCAGATCCAGGGCTTCTGCGGCGTGTTCGTTGTTAATGCTAATTTCACCGTCAGTTTCTACCACGGTGCCGCCGCCAAAGCTGGCGACCCACTCAAGGGCATTGACGGTCAAGCCTTCATAGGCACGGCCCTGGAAGACATAGCCCTGCATATTATCTTTGCCTGCGGCGCGTTCGGCGTCTTTAATCTCGCGGGCAATCTCAGTGAGTTCCTGCCACGTAGTTGGCACTTCATGGCCATATTTTTCTAACAGATCTTCACGGTAGTAGAGCACACCTGCATCGGTGAACCACGGCATGGCGACTAATCGATCATCGATCGTATTGTTGGTCACAATGGCTTCAAAATGTCCGTCAGCGGCGTCATCGCCAAGCACTTCCTTGAGATCGAGCAGGTGATTGGCGAGTAGGCCGGGCCACACCACGTCAATCTGCATCACATCGATATCGCTGGAGTTGGCCGACAGGATCTGCTGATAAAGCGAAAGACGCTCGGTGGAGGAGTTGGGTGTAGAAACGACGTCGACGCTATGGCCGGTTTTCTCTTCCCAGGCGCGTACGCCTTCTTGGCAAAGCGTTAACTCCGCGCCTACCGCGCCACAGGAAATGGTGAGTTCCTCAGCTTGAGCCTGGCTCGTTGCGCTCAGTGTGCTGGCTACTGCGATGGCGGTAGTGATTAAAGTCTTTTTCATAACGGCGTACCTCGACGTTTATTGTTGTGGATGGTGTGGCATGAAAATCAGCGTTGAACAGCTAACCAACCGCTACCTTAATCGTTTCTTAATCGATTAAGATTATGCCGCTCAGTTAGCCGCTTTGACCGAGGAAGTTCAATAGCGACTTTTGTCTAACGACACCATTCAGTTTTCACTAAATTAAATCGTTCCTTAGACATTAGTCGCTAATTAGCCATTCGCTGTTGGTAAAAAGAGACTTAATCGATTAAGTTTTGGCTATCTTTCCTTAAGCATCGTGGCGTTTAATTACAGCCGCTCCCCCCTGGGCGAACCGTGTAAGGGAAGTGTTATCGATTTGATCTTAATCGATTTAGATAAAAGCGCTTATAAATAGTGGCTTACCAATAACAATAGGGTACTCAAAACAATGCATAAAATGACATTCAAAACGCCGTTAGCCATTGCGATTGCCGCCGCCAGCTTAGGGATGAGCGGTGTTGCTTCGGCACAAATGACCCTGGAGCAGCGCTTTGCCGAACTGGAAGCCCGCATTGAAGCGGCGGAACAGCGCGCTGATGCCGCCGAGCGCCGTGCAGAGATCGCCGAGCAATCACAGTCGACCGCCGTGGCGACAGAGAGCGATGCGGAAATCGAAGAGCGCCTGGCCCGGGTGGAGCGTTATGCCGATGGCGAAGAGGGCTTCTCGTTTAACGTTTATGCGCGTTCAGGCTTGTTGATTGGCGAAGATGGTAAAAGCGAAAATGCTGGTCCTTACCTGACACCCGCGGGTGGAGAGGGCGGCGCCGTGGGCCGTTTAGGTAATGAGCCGGACACCTACGCCGAAGCGATTTTCAACTACCGCATGCAGTTTGATAACGGCGCCAAAGCGCTTTACCGCACCATGATTGCCGACGGCACAACCTCCAGCAATGACTGGACTGGCGGCGATTCGGATATCAACGTGCGTCAGGTGTTTGCTGAATTCAGCGATCTTCCCAGTTTTACCGGCGCTTTTGAAAACGCCTCTATTTGGGCCGGTAAGCGCTTTGACCGCGATAACTTCGACATTCATTGGCTCGACAGTGACGTGATTTTCCTGGCCGGTACCGGTGGCGGTATCTACGACATGCAGTTGGCAGAGAACTGGAAGTCCAACCTCTCGATTTATGGCCGTAGTTTTTCTGACTATCCGATCGTTGACCGTGAGAACCCCGGTCTTGAAGGCGACACCGACAACTTGATTCTGACCTCCAATAACTACTTTGGTAACTGGCAGTGGATGGTCAACGGTATGTCGGCGGCAGACAACGACGAGCGCGACATTGATGTCGGCCAAACCGCTGCCGATACCGGTTTCCATACCATGATTGCTTATCATGGCGACAGCTTCTTCGGCATGGGTGAGGGTAATTTCAAGGCGGCTGTGCTGCATGGTCAGGGGCTAGGTGCCGAGACCAAAAGTCTTGGTTCGCGGGGTGATCTTACCGATGATGCTACCGCTACGCGTCTAGCGCTCTACGGCACTACTTATATTGCCCCGCAGTGGCGCGTCGCTCCCTCCATTCTGGCTGAAACCAGCGAAGACCGTTATGTCCAGGGCGATAAGTACAACTGGGCGGGTCTTAACGTGCGCCTGGCCAACGAGTTAACGCAGAACTTCGAAATGCAGTATGAAGCTGGCTATCAGTGGATGGATCTAGACCCCCAGGGTTACAGCGGTCGTAACGCCGTGGATGGGGGCTTCAGCAAATTCACAATTGCGCCCACCTTCAAGCCTGAAGTCGGTGGTTTCTGGCAGCGTCCTGAGATTCGTCTGTTCACCACTTTCAGCGATTGGGATGACGACCTTAACAACTACGGTGCCAGCTCACTGGGCAACGAAGGCTTTACCGGTGGTCAGTGGACTTTCGGCGTTCAGACCGAGGTATGGTTCTAAATCGATGTAAGTTGGTTAGCGTTTAACTGTTTCTTCTCCAATGCACTTTGCCCGCGACATGTCGCGGGCTTTTTTATAGGAAGCTTCTGATTAACTATTGCGCTTGGCCATACGGCGTTAAAAATCGCCTCAAAATGCTCATTTACACCCCGTAAACTCCGCTTTTTCGTTGATTTTTGCCTTGTCTGGCCTGCGCTCATCACGTTAATCAGAGGCTCCCTAGCTTTATAAAGTATTTGTGAATAGTACTTGTGCACGGCTAGCAGGGTTGCTCAGGAGCGTTTATGTCACTACTGCAAGAGAAACTAAAAGCGCCACCACTACCGCTTGGCGTAGTGGCCCGGCCGCGACTTAACGACCATTTCGGGTTAAATGATCGTGTCCGTTTGCTGATGGTGCAGGCGCCTCCTGGCTATGGCAAAACCACGCTGCTGGCTGAGCGGCTGCCCGCGCTGGAGCAAGAGGCCACTTGGTTGGGCTTGGATCAGCGCGACAACCAACCCACACGGTTTTTAGCCTACTGGCAGGCAGCGCTCGATGGACTGTTAAGCGAGAAAATACGGCTTTCACCCGTGGCAGACGATGGTGACTGCGTGGAGCAGTTAGAGCGTTGGCTTGGCGAGTTGCCTGAACAGCGTTCGCCGTGTCGTTTGGTAGTGGACAATTTTGAACACCTTAGCCACCCGGATATTTTAGCTGGGATCGCCCACTGGCTGCGCCATCAGCCGCCCTGGCTGACGTTAACGCTGGCCAGCCGCTCAAGGCCAGCATTGGGTTTGGCAAGCCTGCGGCTAAGAGGTGAATTGGAAGAGATCGACCTTCACGCGCTGGCCTTTGACAGCGAAGAGGCGCAAACCCTGTGTGCCGAACAGCTGAGCTTTCCCCCCACACGAGTAAGTCTGGAGCGTGCACTGCGCAGAAGCGGTGGCTGGGTAATGGCGTTGAGCTGGCTGGTAGAGCGCACCACCACGCGGGCAGGGTTTGACGCCCTGGTTGATCGATTAAGTGGTGCCCATCCCGATTTTGTCGCTTGGTTTGACGAACTGCTCTCCGCTGCACTGCCATTGGAAGAGCGCGAGCTAATGCTGCAGCTAGGGGTGCTGGAGCGCTTTTCCCCTGAGCTTATGGCCCGCCTGCTGGAAGGGGAGCGCTTGACTCAGCGCCTGGAAGCCTTTGAGCAAGCGGGGCTATTTATTGAACGCCCCGACCCCCATGCTCAGTGGTACCGCTTTCAACGACTGTTTGGCGAGTACCTCCGCCACCGCCGTCATGAGCTTAGTTTGGCCACCCAGCGAGTGCTGCACCAGCGCGCAAGCCAGGCGTGGTTAGCCTTGAACGATCCGGTGATGGCTCTGCGCCAGGCGATACTCGCCGAGGCCCCCGATGACGTGGCAAGCCTACTGACCGCCCAAGGGCCCGCCTTACTGGCGAGCGGTGCCTATGCACTGTTGGCCAAGGGTTTCGCCCTGCTCGGTGAGCCGCGGCTCTCTACCATTCCGGAACATGCGTTGCTCTATGGCTGGGTCTCCCATGCTCAGTTTCAGTTTGATATTACCGCACGCGTAATTGGCTGGATTGAAGCGCAGTTGCAAGCGCCAGAGTGGCAACTGCTCAGCGCTGAATTCGCGACCCTGCGCGCCCAGTTGGCGATTAATCAAGGCAACGCCGAGCGCGCCGCACCGCTGGCCGAGCAAGCGCTAGCCGTGCCCGCCCGCTATTTAGCTTCCACGCCGCTGACCGCCACCGCTATCTTGAGCGAGGCGCGCTTTGTGCTGGGCTATTTGGAAGAGTCGCTGCAGCGGGTTCGCGAGGTAGAGCTTCAAGCCCGCCAGCGTGACGATCACCAACTGCTGCTCTGGTCGTTTTGCCATCAGTCGGAGACGCTGGTGGCTCAGGGGCGCCTACAGGCCGCCTACGATATTCAGGAGCGCGCCTTTGCGCATTTGGAGCGGGCCGAGCTTGAGCATCTGCCCGTGGCGGAGTTTCTCTACCGCATTCGCAGCCAGGTGCTATGGGAGTGGCACCGGCTGGACGAAGCCGAGCAGGCCGCGCTGAAAGGCATCGCCGTGCTGGATAATCAGGGAGAGCGCTGGACACTTCAGTGCCACATTCAGCTCGCCAAAGTCGCCCAAAGCCGCGGCGACCAGGCCCAGTGCGCTGACCATATTCGGCGGCTGCGTAAAATCCTTGCCGAAGGCGATTACCACATCGACTGGGTCGCAAATGCCCACGCCACCCTACTGGCCTGGTGGCACTCCACCCAGGATCTGGATGCGGTAGAGCGCTGGCGCCAGGAAGCACCGGCCCCCATCACTGAAGAGGCTACCAACCACTTTTCCCAGTGCAATGTGCGCAACCACGCCCGGGCGCTCACGCTGCTGGGGCGCTTTGATGAAGCCTGCACGCTATTAGAGGCTCTTGAAGTGCACACCCAGAGGCTAGGGCTGGTCACGGACGCTAATCGTAACCAGCTCTGCTTAGCCGCAGTGGCGTGGAGTGCAGGAAGAGAGGAGCAAGCCTGCCAGCATATGCATCAAGCGCTGAGCTTGGCTTCCCGCACCGCGCTGGTGGGCAGCTTTCTGCGTTTGGGCAAACCGCTAGGGGAGTTGCTGAATAGGTTGCTCGACAGCGGCACCTTGGATGCCTTAGAGCAGGCGAGGGCAGAGCGGTTGCTGGCGCTGGCGGGCCGTCAGAAAGATTTTGGCAGCGCCCGACGCTTAATGCTGGATGAAACGGTGATCGCTGATATTGTCGCAAGGCCGGATGTGCCCGAGCTGATCCGCACTTCGCCACTGACTCGCCGGGAGTGGCAAATCCTGGGACTAATTCACGCTGGGCTTTCCAATGAGCAGATCGCCGAGCAGTTGTCGGTGGCGCCTACCACCATCAAAACCCATATCCGCAGCCTCTATCAAAAGCAGAATATTCGACGCCGCGACGAAGCGATTGCCCTGGCGGGGCAGTTGCTGGCGCATATTCAGGGGGAATAAGTCGACAGACGGGCTACTCCTAACGCCTACGCCCAGAGCCACCCTGGGGGGAGGATTTTATCTCGTGAGCAACCCTGCATCATGCCAAGTAATCAGCAAGAACTGTGACAAGAACTATGTCAAGAACTATGGCAAGGACAAAACAATGATGCAGACACCCTCTACTTCCCACTACGTTGGCAGCCAAGGAGCCGACTGGTGGCGCGGCGCCGTGATTTATCAAATCTACCCGCGCAGCTTTATGGACAGCAACGGCGACGGCAATGGCGACTTACAAGGCGTGATCGACAAGCTCGATTACATCGCCTCGCTTAACGTCGATGCGATTTGGCTGTCGCCGTTCTTCACCTCGCCGATGAAAGACTTCGGCTACGACATCAGCAACTATCGCGATGTTGATCCGATGTTTGGCACCCTGGAGGATTTCGACCGTTTAGTCGAGGGTGCCCATGCCAGAGGGCTAAAAGTCACCATCGATCAAGTCATGTCGCACACTGCCGATCAGCATGCCTGGTTCGAAGAGAGTCGCCAAAGTCGCGATAATCCCAAAGCCGACTGGTACGTATGGGCCGACCCTAAGCCCGATGGCGCGCCGCCCACTAACTGGCAATCTGTATTTGGTGGCAGCGCCTGGCAGTGGGACACCCGCCGCTGCCAGTACTATCTGCATAACTTCCTGGCTAGCCAGCCGGATTTAAATTTCCGCACGCCTGCGGTGGTCGATGCCATGCTGGAGGAAGTGCGCTTCTGGCTAGAACGGGGCGTGGATGGCTTCCGGCTGGATGCGGTGAACTTCTGCACCCACGGCGAGCTAAAAGATAACCCGCCGCGCCAGGAGATGACCGAAAGTTTTCTGGGCGTTCGCCCCGACAACCCTTATGGCTACCAGCTTCACCAATACGATAAAACCCAGCCGGAGAACCTGGTGTTTCTGGAGCGGCTGCGCGCGCTGTTGGATGAGTACCCCGGCACCACCAGCGTGGGCGAGGTGGGCGACGACGACGCCTTGGGCGTGATGGCGGAATACTCCCAGGGCGGTAAGCGGCTGCACATGTGCTACTCGTTCAACCTGCTTACCGATAAAGCCGACCCCGGCTACTTGCACGAAACGCTAACCGAGATGGAAGCGCGTATTGGCGATGGCTGGCCCTGCTGGGCGCTGGGCAACCACGACGTGACGCGGCTGGCAACTCGCTGGCAGGCGGAAGGGCAGCTCGATAAGCTGCGCCTTTATATGGTGTTTCTACTCACCCAGCGCGGTAGCGTATGCCTTTATCAAGGTGAAGAGTTGGGACTGCCCGAAGCTCAACTGACGTTTGAACAGTTGGTTGACCCTGCGGGTATTACCTTCTGGCCCGCTTATAAAGGCCGAGACGGCTGCCGAACGCCGCACCCCTGGCAGGCGGACGCTCGTCACGCGGGCTTTAGTCGTGGCACACCCTGGCTACCGGTGCCTGACACTCATGCTAGCCTCGCCGTTGACCAGCAAGATAACGATACCGATTCATTGCTCAATGCCTATCGCGATTTTTTAGCCTTCCGCCGGACTCAGCCTGCGTTGGTGAAGGGCGATGTGCGCTATCACCCTGTGCGCGACGATGTGCTTTGTCTTGAGCGCACCTACCAGCAAACACGGTTACTAATTGCTCTGAATTTTAGCGGTCAAACGGTCACCCGTTCGGCACCTGAAGGCGCTGAAGCCATTGCTGGTGCCCCCGCGTGGCTAACCGGTGAGTGGCAGGGCAGCCAATTGTCGCTTCCGCAACTCTCCCTTCCGCCTTATGGCGTGGCCATTGCCCGCTGCTCCCAGCTTGAGGAGAACGCACCATGGGACGTCTAACGCTAAGTGGTATCGGTAAATCTTTTGATGGCATGGAAATCTCGCGGGATATCGATCTCACCATCGAAGACGGCGAGTTTGTAGTTTTTGTTGGCCCCTCCGGCTGCGGAAAGTCCACGCTGCTGCGCATGATTGCCGGGCTTGAAGATATCAGCGAAGGGGATATGCAGCTGGATGGCCAGCGGATCAACGAGATTCCGCCCCAGGAGCGGGACATCGGCATGGTGTTCCAATCCTACGCCCTCTACCCGCATATGAGCGTGGCCGAGAACATGGCCTTTGGCCTGAAGCTGGCCCGCACCGACAAAGCGGAAATTCGCCGCCGCGTTCAACACGCCGCCGAGATGTTGCACCTCACCGAGCTATTGGAGCGTAAGCCTAAAGACCTCTCCGGCGGTCAGCGCCAGCGGGTAGCCATTGGCCGCACGCTGGTCAAAGAGCCTGCCGTGTTTCTGTTCGACGAGCCGCTCTCTAACCTGGACGCCACGCTGCGGGTGGATATGCGGGTGCAGATCGCTGCGCTGCATAAGCGCTTGAACGCCACCATGATCTACGTGACCCACGACCAAGTGGAGGCGATGACGCTGGCTGACCGCATTGTGCTGCTTTCCCGGGGAAGAATCGCCCAGGTAGGCGCGCCGCTCTCGCTTTATCACTTTCCCAAAACCTTAGAGGTAGCGGAGTTTATCGGCTCGCCGCGCATCAATACCTTCCCGGTTACGGTAGTCGACCCGGGTGAGCGCCAAACGGTGGTGCGTCTGCCTAACGGGGAGACACTGACGGTGGCGGTCAATGGCAAACACCTCCATTCCGGTGATGGCGCCACTTTGGGATTGCGGGCGGAAGATTTTGTATCGCTTGAACAGGCAGAGGCTCGGCTGACAGCGAGATTAATGGTGGCGGAAAAGCTGGGTTACGAAACCCTGGCGCATCTGCAGGTGAACGGCATCGACGCTACCTTAACCCAGCGTTTGGATGGCTTAACGCAACTAACCGAAGGCCAAACGATCGACTTGGGTTTAGCGGGCCAGCATTGCCATCTTTTTGACCTACAGGGGAGTGCCTGCCCGCGGCAGGTGGTGGTAGATGGGGTAAGCCAATAATCGGCCATCTTATTTTTTTCAAAAAAAGTGCATCCAATACGTCTCCTCGCGGGTAATCCCTATACAGGCGCTATTTAAGGCGGCTGATAAAAAACCTTTTAGGAGACTGAAAATGACCATCCAACCTCTTACGCGTGCAGCACTTGCCGCTACCTTGATTGTATCCTTCAGTCACGTCGCGCTGGCAGACATGGCGCCCGCGGAAGTCCAGGTGCCGGACGGTAATACCGTCGCCCTCGAAACCGTTGGCGTTGGCGCTATTACCTACATGTGCGAAACCCAGGACGACGGCAACATGGGCTGGGTATTCAAAGGCCCCCACGCTGCGCTTAACGACAGCGATGGCACCCAAGTGGGTAGCTACTATGGCCCGCCAGCCACCTGGGAAGCGTTGGATGGCTCAAAAATTACCGGCACTCAGCTAGCCACGGCTGCCAATGGTGATGGCAACATTCCACTTCAACTGGTGGAAGCCAACCCGGCTGAAGGCGAAGGCGCCATGAGCGGTGTTAGCTATATTCAGCGCCTGAACACCCAGGGTGGCGTTGCCCCGGACGTGGCCTGCGATATGGATCACGACGGAGCCACCGCGGTAGTGACCTACCAGGCGGACTATATCTTCTGGGCTGCTGAATAAGTCGGCTGGAATGTTAATTCCGCTGGGGGCTCGTCTGTCGAGTCCCCAGCGGCTATGCTGTCTCTGAGAACGACGACTGGCGTCGGTGCCGTCACCAGGGAGCTAGGGTTTGACTGACGTGTCTTCAGAATTTGATCATGCTGCGGCATTAGCCAACTGTGCCCGTGGCGAGCATGACGCCTTGCACCAACTCTATGTTCATGAAGGTGCCCGACTATTAGGCGTCGTCATAAGAATCGTCAAGGATCGTGGTATGGCCGAGGATATTGTCCACGATGCCTGTCTTAATATTTGGCAGCGTGCCGATAGTTTTGATCCCGCCAAAGGATCCGCGCGTACGTGGATATTTAGCGTGGCGCGTCACCTGGCACTGAACGCCATCCGTTATCGCGACCGTGAAGTCACTTTTGATAGTCACGATCCCACCGAATTAGATCTCGATGAACATTTTCAGCACACCTCCGTTGCCGATGAAGCCTTCGATTGGCAAACCGGCCAGCGGATGGATAGCTGCTTGGAAGCGCTTGAGCCGGAGCGGCGTAACTGCGTACTCCACGCCTATGTTGATGGCCTTAGCCACGCGGAAATTGCGGCGCATACCGGCGCGCCGCTGGGAACCGTAAAAGCCTGGATCAAACGCAGTTTGCTGCGCCTACGGGAGTGTATGGCATGAGCCGCCCCAGTCAGCACGAACACGAAGACGACCACACTTTAGCGGGTGAATACGTGCTGGGTACGCTGTCGTTAGAGCAGCGTAAGGCACTAGAGGCCCGACTACCTAACGAGCCTGAATTGCAACAAGCCGTGATGGCTTGGGAAGAGCGCTTCTTGCCCTATACCGCTATCACCGACCCGGTAACGCCTTCTGACAATTTATGGCCGCGTATTGAGCGCAGCCTAGCGTCACGGGAAGCGCTTGCTAAGCGTGCTCGACCTGCCTCTGTCGTGCCGCCAAGACCTCGCCGCATGCTGCACAGCCTGTCGCTTTGGCGCGGCGCTGCCGGGTTTGGTTTAGCGGCGGCGTTAGTATTGGGCGTGATGCTGGCCAATGAAGTAACTGAACCGACGACCCCCGAGTACATGGTGGTTCTGCTGGCACCGCAAACACAGTCAGCGGGTTGGGTAGTGCAGGCCTCATCGCGCCAGGAAATCGAGCTGATCCCGTTGGGCACCTTCGAAGTGCCTGAAGGTAAGGCGTTAGAGTTCTGGACCAAGGCAGATGAGTGGCAGGCCCCTGTATCGCTTGGCTTAGTGGAGCCTGGGCAGCCGATCCGTTTGCGCTTGGATGAACTGCCGCCTCTTGAGGATAACCAGCTGTTTGAGCTAACGCTGGAAGACGAAACCGGTTCGGCCACTGGCCTGCCCACCGGGCCGATTGAGTTTATTGGCCGCGCGGTCGAGATTTAGTCCCTCAAAAGCGCCGGTTAAACGTGTCTTTAAAAGAACGTCAAGCCGACCTGGAACAGGCGCTCCACATCGCGGATGCGGCGCTTGTCGATCACGAATAGAATCACGTGGTCACCGCTCTCAACCATCACATCGCCGTGGGCGATGATGACCTCTTTACCGCGCACAATCGCACCGATGGTGGTGCCGTCGGGCAGTGCGATATCGCGGATGGTACGGCCCACCACTTTTGATGACTGCTTATCGCCGTGGGCGATGGCTTCAATGGCCTCGGCGGCGCCCCGGCGCAGTGAGTGGACGTTGACGATATCGCCCCGGCGCACGTGGGTCAGCAGGCTGCCGATGGTCGCCTGCTGGGGTGAAATGGCGATATCGATCTCGCCGCCCTGCACCAAGTCCACATAGGCGGCGTTGTTGATCAGCGTCAGCACCTTCTTCGCACCTAAACGC
>NZ_JPUA01000034.1:70681-294616 GCF_002211105.1 Halomonas campaniensis
AATGGTCGCCTGTTGGGGAGAAATAGCGATATCGATCTCGCCCCCCTGCACCAAGTCCACATAGGCGGCGTTGTTGATCAGCGTCAGCACCTTCTTCGCACCTAAACGCTTGGCGAGCAGCGACGACATGATATTGACCTCGTCGTCGTTGGTCAGCGCGCAGAAGATATCGCACTCTTCGATATTCTCCTCTTCCAGCAAGCGCTTGCTGGTGGCGCTGCCGTGGAGCACCACGGTGCGATCCAGCCGCTCGGAGAGGGTAGTGCAGCGCTCCAGGCTGTGTTCGATGATTTTGACCTGGTGGCTATGCTCCAAATGCTCCGCCAGCCGCTCGCCAATATTGCCGCCCCCGGCGATCACCACGCGGCGGAAATCCCGCTCGACCCGGCGTAGCTCGCTCATCACTGCGCGAATATCCCGGCGGGCGGCGAGAAAGAACACTTCGTCGTCGGCTTCGATCACCGTGTCGCCGCGGGGAATGATCGGTCGGTTACGGCGGTAAATGGCGGCTACGCGGGTATCCACGTTGGGCATATGGCGGCGCAGAAAAGCCAAATCCTGGCCCACCAGCGGGCCACCGTAGAACGCTTTCACCGCCACCAGCTGTACCAGCCCACCAGCAAACTCCAGCACCTGTAGGGCGCCGGGGTGCTCAATCAGGCGGCGCACGTGGTCGGTGACCACCTGCTCGGGGCTGATCAGTACATCAATGGGGATCGCTTCGTGGGCAAAAAGGCCTTTACGCGTCAAATACGCCGTGGCGCGCACCCGGGCAATTTTGGTCGGGGTGCGAAACAGCGTATGGGCGACCTGGCAGGCGATCATATTGATCTCGTCGCTGTTGGTGACGGCGATCAGCATATCGGCGTCTTCGCAGCCCGCCTGGCGCAGTACAATGGGGTAGGAGCCCGCTCCGGTGACGGTGCGGATATCGAGTTTGGTGTGCAGGTCGCGCAATTTCTTGGCGTCAGTGTCAACGACGGTGATGTCGTTCTCCTCACGGGCGAGGTGTTCAGCCAGTGTGCCGCCGACCTGGCCGGCGCCGAGAATGATGATTTTCATTGCTGAGCATCGGTTCCATTAAAAGCGCCAGCGCGCGATGTCATTAAGACCAAGCGTTAAGGCCGGTCGGTGACCTATCATGCGCTGCAATAAAGACGGCGGCCAGTGTAAACCAGCCGCCGCCGAAAAGCAGGTGGGGATTACTCTAGCGTGAAGCCCACTTTAACCGTGACCTGCCAGTGGGCTACTTGACCATCTTCAATATGGCCGCGGGTATCGACGACTTCCAGCCAACGCATGTGGTTAATCGTTTCTGATGCTTTGGCCAGTGCGTTCTGTACCGCTTCCTCAATACCCTTCTCGGAAGAGCCGGTCAGTTCCACATGCTTATAGGTGTGATGACTCATAAATGTCTCCTTCCTTGTCATAAATTCACTGCCCCACGGCAACAGTTAGCGTCTAGGCAGTGCGCTTCTCTAGTCTGGCATAAAAAAAGCCATCGTGACTGCTCTGGGCCGGAAACAGTTGACGACCCGCACCGCTGGTGATTCCCCATGCAACGTCGTTAGGCGTGGTCACGTGGGCGTTGGGGGTACGGGCGAGAAACGCCTCAATCTGCTCACTGTTCTCTTCCGGCAGCACCGAGCAGGTGGCGTACAGCAGGGTACCGCCTTCGCGCAGCATGGGCCAAAGGTTGTCTAACAGCTGGCGCTGAAGCTTGGCAAGCGGCCGGATATCATCTTTGCGGCGCAGCTTTTTGATATCGGGATGGCGGCGAACAACACCGGTGCCGGAGCAGGGGGCGTCGAGCAGAATGGCATCAAAGGGGGTGCCGCTCCACCAGTCGCGCTCGGTGGCATCGGCGTGTTCTAGCACCGCCTCAACACCCAGGCGGGTGAGCGTATCTTCCACCCGCGCCAAGCGCTGGTTATCGCTATCGATCGCCGTTAGGGCAATATCAAACTGCTCGAGCAAGTGGGCCGTTTTACCGCCTGGCGCGCAGCATGCATCAAGTACGCGAGCGCCTGGCCGTGGTGCCAGGGCTGGGCCAAGCAGTGCCGCTGAGAGCTGAGCGGCCTCGTCCTGAACGCTAACGTGGCCCTCGTCAAAGCCGGGCAACGCGGTGACATCGCAGGGCGTTTCCAGGGTGATGGCGTCTGGTGCGTGGGGGCATAAGTGGCCGTTTAACCCCTGTTCGGTGAGCATGCCCAAATAGGCTTCACGGTCGTTGTAGCGCTGATTGACCCTTAATGTCATCGGCCCAGGGTGGTTGTTGGCCTCAATAATATTGCGCCACTGCTCTGGCCATGCTTGACGCAAGGCGTTGAGGAGCCACGGCGGATGTTCTAGCGCGACGCTCTCGTCCCGGTCTACCTGGGCCTGGAGTGCCTCGGATTCGCGCTGTAGCCGCCGCAGGCAGCCATTAAGCACACGAGTGGCCCACTCCTTATTCAGTAAGCGCGCCGCGCCAGCGGTTTCGCCTACCGCCGCATGGGCGGGAATGCGCATATACAGCAACTGGTAAATACCCAGCAGCAGCAGCGCCTGAATATCGCTGTCGCGTTTTTTAAACGGCTGCTTCAGCAGCACGCCGGCAAGGGCTTCCAAGCGTGGTAAGCGGCGGCAGGTGCCGAAGCAGAGCTCTTTGAGCAACCCGCGGTCGCGAGCCACCACGCTGTGCTCATCCAGCCCCGCCAGGGAACCCTGGTCGCTAAGCACCGGGGCCAAGGCGCGGGCCGCAGCAGCGCGTACTTCCTGACCACTGCCGCCACCTTGAGGGGAGCGCTTTTGGCTCATGGTGCTTCTCCTTCGCTGGCCTGGGCCGCTGGTTGATCAAAACGAGCACCAAGACGCGTGCCGGTAGCAAGGCGCGTGTGGCGCGCATTCAGTAAGTCACGTACGGCCATGGCTTTACCGCCAGGCAGCTGTGCGCTAGTCACGCACAGTACCTCGCGGCCGTTGTGCCCACAGGCAATCCGGAGATGATCGTCGCCGTGATCGAGTAGTGTGCCGGGCTCGCAGGCTGGCTGCTTGCCCTCTTCGACGTGCGCCATTAGCAGCCGCAAGCGATCATCGCCTAATGCGCACCAAGCCACCGGCCAGGGGTTAAAGGCGCGAATCTTGTTGGAGAGCAGGTGAGCTGGCTGGTCAAAGTCGAGCTCGGCTTCCGCTTTGCTCAGCTTGGCGGCATAGGTGACGCCCTCTTCCGGCTGAGGCGTGGCGTGAGTGGTGCCAGTGGCCAGATCGTCCAGGGTATTGATCAGCGCATTGGCGCCTTGAATGGCGAGGCGGTCATGCAAATCGCCGCCGGTGGTGCGCTCTGTAATAGGTGTACGCACTTCCGTGAGCATCGCGCCGGTATCCAGGCCAGCATCCATCTGCATAATGGTTACGCCGGATACCTTGTCGCCCGCTTCAATTGCGCGCTGAATCGGCGCCGCGCCACGCCACCGGGGCAGCAGCGAAGCGTGAACGTTAACGCAGCCGAGTCGCGGTATGTCCAGCACGGCCTGGGGTAGCAGCAGACCATAGGCGACGACAACCATAATGTCGGCCTCGAGCGCGGCCAGCTCGGCTTGAGCCTCGGGCGCTTTTAACGTTTGGGGCTGATAGACAGGCAGGCTGTGCGCCAGAGCCAGCTGTTTGACCGGGCTGGGCGTTAGCTTACGACCGCGACCAGCGGGGCGGTCGGGCTGGGTGTACACCGCCACCACCTCATGCTGGCTTTCCAGCAGCGCGGCAAGACTGGAGGCGGCGAATTCAGGCGTGCCGGCAAAAACAACGCGCAATCTTGACATAGAGAGAGGGCTACCTGGCTTAGCTGAAATGTAAGTAGAAAAAAGGCTTAGGCGTCCTGCATCTGCTTATGGCGTTTCTGCATTTTCTTGCGGATACGGTCACGCTTTAGCGGCGACAGGTAGTCCACAAACAGCACGCCCTCAAGGTGGTCGTACTCGTGCTGGATACAGTGTGCCAGCAGGCCCTCCGCTTCCAGTTCGTAGGCATCGCCATTACGATCCAGCGCGTTGAGCTGCACTTTAAGGTAGCGCGGCACTTCGGCGTAATGCTCGGGAATCGACAGGCAGCCTTCTGAAAGCGGCTCTTTCTCGTCGCCAATCGGGGTATAGCGCGGATTGATAAGCACCAGCGGCTGGGAGTTATCGTCGCTGACATCCATGACGACAACACGGCGATGGACATCGATTTGGGTCGCGGCTAAGCCGATACCCCGTGCGTCATACATGGTCTCCAGCATATCGTCGACGAGTTGGCGTACCTCATCGTCAACGGTTTCCACCGGAGCGGCCTTGGTGCGCAGGCGCTCATCGGGGAATTCAAGAATAGGAAGTTTGGCCATGGCGTTACAATCACCGTTATGCTGAGTCTGAATTAAGTCAAGCTAGGCAGTGACGAGCGTCTTCTAACCTAGGTACTTTATGATGGGTCACTATAACATGCTGTCAACGTTTCTGGGCATGCGCACCCGATACGCACAGGGTTTCAGCAGCAACATAATCATCGCGCTGATGCATTTTATTGGGGAGAGCAGAATGGCGGTAAAGCAATACGCCTATCGGTTAGCTTTGAGCGGTTTGCTGATGAGTGCAGTTATGCTTGTGAGTGTCGATGCCGCTGCTTGGGAGCGTGATCAAAGCGTCATTAAACTCTCTCCGCAGGTGCGTACTTTGCCCCATGGTGAAGCGATCGAGCCTATCGTCTTGGAGGAAGCGCGAGCCTTTCTACGCGAGCACCGCGTTGTCGATGATGCCGAGGCGCTGCAGGCGCTGGCTTATGTAGTGGCGGGAGACGATCGCCGCTTGATCAGCGGTGCGGGAGATCGGTTATACGTGCGGGGTGATGTGCCACGCCATGGTCAGTTGGGCATCTATCGGCAGTCGGAGCCCTACCTGGCAATGGATGGCACGCCGCTGGGCTTAGAGCTGATTAACGTGGGCATCGCTCGCCATATCAGCAGTGAAGGCGGTATTGCGCAGCTTGACGTCGTTAGCTCCCATCAGGAAGTACGGGTTAACGATATCGTGTTGCCATTGGAGGAGCGCGAGCTGAGCCGGGAGTTTTTGCCCCGTGCGCCGCTCAATGCCGTCGAAGGTCATGTGATTGCCGTGCCAGGTGGCGTGCGTTTTATTGGCCGTTTCCAGATCGTCGCGCTGGATCTTGGCACCCTGGATGGCTTACAGGCGGGCCATGTGCTGCAAGTCAATCAGCAGGGTGAGCTGATTAACGACCCGCGCACCCAAGAACTGGTTCAGTTGCCGAGCAGTGAAGCGGGCACAGTGATGGTATTTAAACCCTATGATCGCGTCAGCTATGCCTTGGTAACCCAGGCGTCCCGGATGCTGGAGGTGGGCGATGAGGTTGGGGCAGCGACGAACTAACGGGCGGTAAATAAAGAAGTTTAAAAATAGGAGGGAGTATGGACGCCCAGGCGTGGCTGGTGGTCAATGCGTTGCCGGGGATGGGGGCGCTGAGAATTGCGCAATTATTAGCTCGTCAGCCGCAGTGGCCGGAAGGCTGGCTGGCAGCACTGCCCAGCCGTGCAGCCAGCGAGTTGCGCCTGTGGCTTGAACATCCCTCCCGCAGCCCGTTGCAAAAGTTGGTTGATGAGACCCTGGCGTGGCAGCAGAGCGGGCCAAGTCGCCATGTGCTGCATCGCGACCACCCCGCCTGGCCTGCGCTGTTAAATGAATTGCCCGACCCACCTGTAGTGCTCTGGGCCCTGGGGGATCTTGGCGCCCTGGAGGGCCCTAAACTTGCCATAGTCGGCACGCGTCGTCCTACCGGCGAAGGCACCCACAATGCGCAAACCTTTGCCCGCGATCTGGTCCGCCGCGGTTGGTGCGTGGTCAGCGGCATGGCGTTAGGGGTCGACGGCGTAGCCCAGCGCGCGGCCCTGAATGCCGGTGGGCGCACAATTGCCGTACTCGGTTGCGGTGTGGATGTGATCTATCCCGCCTCCCACCGTGATCTTCACGAGCAGCTTAGCCGTCTACCCGGTGGGCTACTGTTATCAGAGCACCCGCCTGGCACCGTGGCCCGCCCGGCATTTTTTCCGCGCCGTAATCGAATAGTTACCGGCCTCTCGCTCGGCACGTTAGTGGTCGAAGCCACCGAAAAGAGCGGCTCGCTGGTGAGCGCGCGGCTTACCTTAGAGCAAGATCGGGAGCTGTTTGTGCTGCCCGGCTCGCTGCACAACGTCCAGGCCCGCGGCTGCCTGACGCTGCTGCGTCAGGGCAGTGCCCACTTAGCCTGCAGCGTCGATGACATCATTAGCGATCTTGGTCATTGGGCAGAGGCGTTTATCCCGTCCGATGACGTCACTCCGTCAGCCGCACCCGAGCAAACCGAGAAACCACCTGAACAAGCACCGCTGCCCGAGGCCTTACCTGACCCCTTATTAATGTCACTCTCGGCCACGCCGACGCCGATTGATCTGTTGGTGCACACCACCGGTGTGGCGGTCAGCGACTGCCAGCAGCGCTTGCTAATGCTGGAGTTAGAGGGGTGGGTAACCCAGCAGGCGGGAGGCTGGGTGCGGCTACCAAGGCCATGATAGGATAAAGCAATTAGAGGCATGTTAGCCGTGAGGAGAGAGCATGAGTTTGGCGACCGATCTAGCCCCAGCGATTAGCGCTTTACGTGCCGGTGGGGTGATTGCCTGCCCCACTGAAGCGGTTTGGGGGCTTAGCTGTGACCCCGAAAACGACGCAGCTTTAGCCCATCTAATGCGCATGAAAGAGCGCGATCCTGCCAAGGGCGTCATCCTCGTTGCTGCCAATATTGGCCAGTTCCAACCCTGGTTGAGCCAGCTCCCATTAGCGATGCATGCTCCTCTTGCGGCAAGCTGGCCGGGGCCCAATACCTGGCTAGTGCCTGATTATGGACGCAGCCATGGGCTGGTGCGCGGTGCCCACGAGCGCGTAGCGCTGCGGGTGACCGACCACCCGGTAATGAAAGCCCTGTGCGAAGCTTTTGGTGGCCCGCTGGTGTCCACCTCGGCTAACCGATCGGGGGAGCCGCCAGCGATGAGCGCCGCTGAGATCACCGCCATCTTTGCGGACGAAGTGGCCCATGTGGTGCAAGGCGAGCTAGGCGGCAATGCCAAACCCAGCACCATTAGAGATTTAGCCACCGGTAAAATCATGCGCCCCTAGACGCTGCTCAACTCACTATTCACCGATGACTACTCACGATTCACCCATTACGACTCACCAATGACCACCCAGGAGTTCACGTGGCCCACGAGCACCTTGATGACGTTAAACACTACCTTCTTGAGCTGCAGGATCGACTCTGCGCTGGACTGGCGAAAGCCGATGGGGGGGCGCAGTTCCAGGAAGATAGCTGGGAGCGTGAAGAGGGTGGTGGCGGACGTTCGCGAGTGATGACCCATGGCGGCGTGTTTGAAAAGGGCGGCGTCAACTTCTCTCATGTCTATGGTGCCCAATTGCCGCCTTTGGCCACCGCTGCGCGCCCTGAACTGACCGGGCGCAGCTTTCATGCGGTGGGTGTCTCCTGGGTACTGCACCCGGAAAACCCCCATGTGCCCACCAGTCATGGCAACGTGCGCTTCTTTATTGCCGAGAAAGCCGGCGAGCCGCCGGTATGGTGGTTTGGCGGCGGCTTTGACCTAACCCCGTTTTACCCCGTGATGGAAGACGTGGTGCACTGGCACCAGGTGGCAAAAGCCGCCTGCGAACCTTTTGGCGACGACGTTTATGCGCGCTATAAAGCCTGGTGCGACGAGTACTTCTACCTCAAACACCGCGATGAAACCCGGGGCGTAGGCGGACTGTTTTTCGATGACCTGAACGAAGGTGAATTTGACGACTGTTTTGCCCTTCAGCGAGCGGTGGGCGACAGCTTCTTAGCAGCTTATCTACCCATCGTCGAGCGGCGTAAAAACGACACTTGGGGCGAGCGCGAGCGCGATTTTCAGCTCTACCGCCGTGGCCGCTACGTGGAGTTCAATTTGGTATGGGATCGCGGCACGCTGTTTGGCTTACAGAGCGGCGGACGCACGGAGTCAATTTTAATGTCTATGCCACCATTGGCGCGCTGGGAGTACGCCTTTGAACCCGCCCCCGGGAGTGCCGAAGCGCGTTTACAGGATTTCTTATACCCCCGCGACTGGCTCGGCGAATTTGCTGAGGATGCAGGCCAACGAAAAAGCGGAGAGCTCTCATGACCGATCGCTACTGTGTATTTGGCAACCCGGTCAAACACTCCAAATCCCCGCAGATCCACGCTGAGTTTGCCCATCAAACCCAACAAGCGCTCGAGTACACCGCTGAAGAAGCACCGGTGGATGGCTTTGCCGGTGCCTGGCGGGCGTTTATTGATGCCGGCGGGCGCGGTGCCAATGTTACGGTACCTTTCAAGGGCGATGCCTTTGCACTCTGCGACACCTTGAGTCACCGCGCCCGTCGTGCGGGGGCTGTGAATACGCTGATTTTGGGCGGCAATGGACGTACCTACGGCGATACCACCGATGGCATTGGCTTGGCACGCGATTTGGCCTATCACCGCGTAGCGTTAATGGGAAAGCGTATCTTAGTGGTCGGGGCTGGCGGGGCAGTGCGCGGCATTCTGGAGCCACTGCTTGACGAGCAGCCAAGCGAAATCGTTGTGGTTAATCGCACCGCCGCCAAAGCTGAGCAATTGGCCAGCGATTTTGCCGATCTAGGGTCTATCCGCGGCGGCGGTTTTGATACCGTGAACGGTACGTTTGATGTAGTGATTAACGGCACCAGTGCCAGCCTCTCCGGCGATTTACCGCCGCTGCCGGATACGTTGTTTAATGCTAACGCCTGGGCCTACGACATGATGTACGGATCCGAACCGACGGTATTTTTACAGTGGGCGGGGCCACGGGGTGCGAAACTGCTCGACGGCTTGGGCATGTTGGTCGAACAGGCCGCCGAGTCGTTTTTCCTGTGGCGTAATGTGCGTCCAGAGACGGCATCGGTACGCGAAATGCTACGCCAGTCGCTGGAGTTTGACGCCTTTTAATGATGAAAGGCGTTAGTAAGGGACTCAAAGCGACTCAATATATGCCTCCACATCTGCATGTAGATTGCCAACTAAAGCGACTTCTCTCATGAATAGCTGAGTGGCTGGCGATAAGCTAGCCCCTTTTCGGGTGACTAATTCGTAGGGTTCGCTACGCGAGTGCAGTTGGATAGGTAGCCGAGACACCATGCCCGCATCAACAAAAGGTTTCGAGGCATCGACGGACATGAGCGCGACTGCTTCGCGGTCATGGCCAAGCATTGAGATGCTCGTGAAAGCGGATGCCGTTTCGATAGGGTAGAGCGGAAACGGTATCTTGGCCTCGTGAAACTCGCGTTCCAGCAGTAGCCGCATCGGCATGTTGGCGGGATACACAATCCACGAGGTGTCAGATAAATCGGCGAGTGTCAGCGCTGAATGGCGGGTGAGCGGATTGTCAGGATGGCAAATGACCGCCAGCTCCTCCTCGTGGATGTCCAGACTGGTGTACAGGTGCGGCCTTTGATTGACTCGCGACCGGCAGATGGCGGCATCGAGTCGACCACGGTCAAGTAAGTTGAGCAGGCGCGCGCTGGTATCTTCGACCACCTCGATGGAGATCGCCGGTTGCAGGCTGCGAACCCGCGACAACGCCGCCGAAATCAGCGGCACAGCCCCCATGATCAATCCCACCGCCAGTCGGCCTCCACGGCCTTGCTGCATGCTTTCCAACTCTTCATGGAAGTGAGCCAGATCCGTGTTGATCAGGCGTGCATAGCGCACCGCACAGAGCCCCATGTCCGTCGTTTCCAGCCCCTTATGCGTACGCTGAAACAGCTGTACGCCCAGCATGGCTTCGATTTCATTGAGAGCTTTGGTGGCCCCTGGCTGGGTCAGCGCCACGGACTCGGCCGCTTTTTGCACCGTGCCATGTTCATGCAAGGCAATCAGCAGACGCAAGTGGCGCATGCGCAGGCGGGAGATGATCGACGTTAGTGTAGACATGAATTTTCGTTATGCCGCTATCAGAGGTTGTCATTATCCAGCGTTGGGCTCCGTGAATATAGTCAATGCAGCAAGTCACTCTCTATTTCCGAATAATTAACAAAGACGACAACACGCTATGGCACTCATCAACTACGTAACCCAAGTACAGTTCGGCGACGGCAGCGTCGAGCTACTGCAAGACGAATGCAACCGCCTGGGCATCCATCGCCCATTGATTGTAACAGATGAGGGTATTCAACAAGCGGGGCTGCTGGAACGGATTCAGCGTGTCCTGGATCATCCCGCCGCCGTTTTTACCAAGACGCCGCCCAACCCGAACGAGGGCGCGGTACGCGAGGCGGTGGCGTTTTACCAGTCCCAGCAGTGCGATGGTGTGATCGCGTTGGGCGGTGGCTCGCCCATCGATCTCGCCAAGGGGGTGGCGGTGAGCGTGGCGCATCCCGGGCCGCTGCGCCAATTCGCCGTCATCGAAGGCGGCATGTCACGGATCACGTCGGCAACCGCTCCGGTGATTGCCATTCCGACAACGGCAGGCACCGGCAGCGAAGTCGGCCGTGGGGCCATTCTGATTCTCGACGATGGCCGCAAGGTGGGCGTGCTGTCGCCCCACGTGGTACCCAAGCTGGCGATCTGCGATCCCGAGCTGACGCTTGGCTTGCCTGCCCGCATGACTGCTGCGACGGGCATCGATGCCATCGCGCACTGTATGGAAACCTTCATGGCACCCTCGTTCAATCCTCCGGCGGATGGCATTGCCCTGGATGGCTTACGGCGCGCCTGGGCGCATATCGAAACTGCGGTCAACGAGCCTGGCAATCGTGAGGCACGCACGAACATGATGAGTGCCTCCATGCAGGGCGCGCTGGCCTTTCAAAAAGGGCTTGGCTGCGTGCACAGCCTGAGTCACTCGCTGGGTGGACTCAATCCGTCGCTGCACCACGGCACCCTGAACGCCATTTTGCTGCCCGCGGTCATTCGCTTCAACGCCCAGGCCGAGACGATGGTCAAGGAGGACAAGCTGGCCCGGATGGCGCAGGCGATGAACTTGCCAGCGGGCCAGGACGTGGCAGACGCCATGCAGGCAATGACGAAGCGCCTGAACCTCCCCACGGGTTTGGGCGAGCTCGGCATCACCCCGGCCATGTTCGACGACATCATCCTGGGGGCACTGGCGGATCACAGCCACAAGACCAATCCCATCGATGCCAGCGCCGACGACTACCGCCACCTTCTCGAATGTTCGCTGTAAATCTCGGCGAGCGATTCCTCTGAACCATCGGGAGAGCAAAGTATGAGTACCACGTTGACCGGCCAGCAGTTCATTGGCGGCGAGCGCAGCGGCCAGGGCCAAGCGTCGCTGGCCAGTGTGGCCGCTGCTGACGGCAGTCACCACGAGCTGGCCTACTTTCAGGCGACCGTGGAAGAGGTCGAACAGGCGGTGGCAGCTGCCACCGCCGCTTATCCGGTTTTTCGCCAATGCTCGCCAGAAGTGCGCGCGCAGTTTCTGGAAGCGATTGCCGACGAGCTCGACGCACTGGGCGATAACTTCATCAATGATGTCGTGCGTGAGACAGCGCTACCCGCCGCCCGTATCAACGGTGAGCGGGGGCGTACCAGCGGGCAGTTACGGCTGTTTGCCGAGGTGTTGCGCCGAGGCGACTTTTTGGGCGCGCGCATTGATCTGCCGCTACCCGAGCGCACGCCCATGCCGCGTCTCGACCTACGTCAGGTCAAGATGGGGCTTGGGCCGGTGGCGGTCTTTGGGGCGAGTAACTTTCCGCTGGCGTTTTCCGTGGCGGGGGGTGATACCGCCTCGGCGCTGGCCGCTGGCTGTACCGTCGTGGTCAAAGCCCACTCCAGCCACATGATGACCGCCGAATGGGTCGCACAGGCCATCGAGCGAGCGGCACGCAGCACCGCCATGCCTGCAGGCGTGTTCAACATGATCTATGGCAGTGGGGTCGGTAAAGACCTGGTACAGGCACCGGGTATCAAGGCGGTGGGCTTTACCGGTTCGCTGTCAGGGGGGCGGGCGCTGTGTGATATGGCCGCGCAACGCCCGGAGCCCATCCCGGTGTTTGCCGAAATGTCGAGCATCAACCCTGTCTGGCTGATGCCAGAGGCACTGCGGGTAAGAGGTGAGCGCATCGCCACTGAGCTAGCGGCGTCGGTGACCCTGGGGTGTGGCCAGTTCTGCACCAACCCCGGGCTGGTGTTGGCGGTGGACTCCCCGGAAACGGAGCAGTTCATTGCCGCGTTGGAGGATGCGCTGGCGAGTGCCGATGAGCAGGTCATGCTCAACCGTCAAACCCTGGAGCACTATCAGCAGGGCGTCGCGCGGCTCGCCGAGCTGCCCGAAGTCACTCAGCTCACCGGGGGCACGGCCGAGCCGGGTCGTGCACGGGCGCAGCTGTTCCGCGCGACGCCCGACGCTTTGTTCAGGCCGGATCGTCCGCTGGAGGACGAAGTCTTTGGGCCGACTACCATCGTCGTGACGGTGCCGGATACCGAAACGCTGGCGCGCTATTTCGAGATCATGCAGGGGCAGTTGACCATCACCCTGCAGGCCGAGCCGGAAGATCTCTCAGCCCACGCGGCGATGATGACGCAGTTAGAACATCGCGCCGGGCGCCTGCTGCTCAATGGCTACCCCACGGGGGTGGAGGTGTGCGATGCGATGGTTCATGGCGGGCCTTACCCGGCGACCTCGGATGCCCGGGGAACCTCGGTCGGCACGCTGGCGATCGACCGCTATCTACGCCCCGTCTGCTTCCAGAACTACCCCGACGCCTTCTTGCCGAGTGCCCTCCAAAACGCCAATCCGTTAGGGCTGATGCGCTTGGTCAACGGACAACTCAGCCGAGACTCACTCGGTTAGCACGCCGGTTCACGCGCAGCACATCACCACAATAAAACAACATAGGTTCTATAAAAATGATGTTCAAAACGCCAACTCTAAAACGTATCACGCTAAGTGCCTTGATTTTACCATTAAGCTTATCGGCGCTTCATGCGCATGCAGCGTATCCTGAACGCCCGATCCAGATGATCGTCCCCTGGGCCGCCGGAGGAGGCACCGATTCGATCGCAAGAACGATTGCGGTGGCGCTTGAACAGGAGCTCGGCCAACCGGTCAACGTGGTCAATCGAGCCGGTGGCGGCAGCGTCGTGGGTCATACCGTGCTCGCCAATGCGGCCCCAGATGGCTACACCATCGGCATGATGACCGGCGAGATCAGCATGATGCACTGGCAAGGCCTGACGGCGCTCGATTACGCAGACTTTACCCCTATTGCCCAGGTCAATTACGACTATGCGGGGGTTCAGGTCAGCGCCGAATCGCCCTACGCCAGCTTGGGCGAATTGATCGAGGCCATTCGCTCCCAACCAGAGGGTACCTTCAAAGCCTCTGGCGTCGGCCAGGGCGGTATCTGGCACGTGGCGTTTGGGGGGATGCTGGTCGACCAGGAGATCGATCCGCGCGCCGTGCGCTGGATTCCCAGTGAAGGGGCAGCTCCTGCTATGGTCGATCTGGTGGCCGGCGGTATCGATATCGCGCCTACGTCAGTACCCGAAGCACGCGCCATGATCGATGCCGGACGCGTCAAATCCCTCGCCATCATGGCCCCTGAGCGTAACCCCGTTTTCCTAGACGTTCCCACGCTGAAAGAAGAGATCAATTCCAATTACACCCTTGGCGAGTGGCGTGGCATTGGCGGGCCTGCGGGCATGGACGAGGAGGTCGTCGCAACACTAGAAGCCGCGCTGGAGAACGCCTTTGAAAGCGATATCTATCAAGACTTCATGAGGCAGCAGGGGTTCGGCGCGGTATGGCGTGATTCGGCCGACTTTGCGGACTTCATGCAAGAGACCGACGCCCTGATGGGCAATGTCGTAGAGAATCTCGGGCTCAAACGCTAGGGTATCGTCGCCATGCTCAATCGCTCTTCGCAAACGCTCGGTGAGTGTTTCGCAGGGGGTGTGGTGGCGGCGTTGGGCCTCTTCATCGTCATGGAGGCCCAAGGCTTTCCCACCTTGCCCGGCCAGCGCTACGGCGCCGCGCTGTTCCCGCTCATCATCGGCTATGCCATGGTCGTGGGCGGCGCCTGGCTGGCGTTGGCCAACCTTCGCCCCGTCATGCAGTGCTTCACCGCCTCTCGCCCAGTGAACCTCAAAGCGGCAGCCTTGAACTTTCATCGTCTGTTCCTACCCGTCTGGCTGGTCATTGGCTATTTGCTGTTGGCCGACACGCTGGGGGCGCTTCTGACGCTGGCGCTTCTGGTCGCTTTGCTCATGCTAGTGAGCGGCGTGCGGCCCTGGCTGGCGCTGGTGATGGCACTGCTGACGGCGGCAGTGATCTGGGGCGCTTTCGTTTACATGCTCAGGGTGCCTTTACCCCTGGGCACGCTCTTTAATGGATAATTGTATGGACGCCATTCTTAGTGGTGCCGAGCTGGTCTTCAATCTGCAAACGCTGGCCGTGATTCTGGCGGCGGCAGCCTTTGGTATGTTCGTGGGCGCCATTCCCGGGCTAACGGCGACCATGGCCGTGGCGCTGCTGGTGCCGGTCACGTACTTCATGGCGCCTATCCCCGCTATTGCGGCGATGGTTACTACTGCGGCGGTGACCATCTTCGCCGGCGATATTCCCGGCGCTTACCTGCGTATACCCGGCACGCCCTCTTCTGCGGCTTATGTCGATGAAGCCTATGCGTTTTCGCAAAGAGGCAAGGCCAGCGAGTGCCTGGGCATTGCCCTGGTGTGTTCCGTCACGGGGGGCATCATTGGCACCCTGGTGCTGATCTTCGTGGCCCCCTCTCTTGCCGAGTTCGCGCTCAATTTCAGTGCGTTCGAGTACTTCTGGTTAGCGCTGTTGGGCCTGAGTTGTGCGGTCTTCATATCGCCGGGTTCGCACTTGAAAGCGGTGCTATCGCTGTGTATCGGGCTCTCTCTGGCCACGGTAGGGCTGGATTCGACCACGGGGTCGCCGCGCTTTACGTTCGGCGTGACGGATCTGATGGGTGGGGTCAATTTCATTCCGGTGATGATCGGCCTCTTTGCGATTGCGGAAGTCATGAGGTTCACCGCCAAGCCCGCCGATACGCAGGCGGTGACGGTGAAAGACACCGGCAGCGTGTTCGGTGAGGTCAAGCCTTCGCTACGCAAGTACTGGAAATCCGTGCTGCGCGGTAGCGGCACGGGCAGCTTGATCGGGGTGTTGCCCGGTGCGGGGTCCGACATTGCCGCTTGGGTCTCCTATGCCGTCAGCCGGAAGTTTTCGCGCACGCCAGAAAAGTTCGGTTCGGGGCACTCGGAAGGCATCGTGGAAACCAGCTCGTCCAATAATGCCGCGGTCAGTGGCTCCTGGGTTCCGGCGCTGGTCTTCGGTATTCCTGGCGACACGATTACTGCCGTGGTCATCGGCGTGCTGTACATGAAGGGCATGAACCCTGGGCCCGCCATCTTCATGGAGGGGGGCAGCATGGTCTATGCGCTGTTCATGGTGTTCATCATCGCCAACTTAGTGATGTTGCCCGTGGGATATGTCGCCATTCGCCTGGGCAAAGGGTTCGTCGCCACCCCCACCCGAATCGTCATGCCTATCGTGCTGGCCTTTTGCATTGTCGGGGCGTACTCCATCAACAATTCGACGGTCGATGTCATGCTCATGCTGGGGGCTGGGGTCGCGGCCTACGGTTTGGGGCGCGCAGGCTTTCCGGCAGCGCCCATCATTCTTGGGTTGGTGCTCGGAGGGATGCTGGAGAAGAGCTTCATGAGCGCGATGATCCGCAGCAATGGCGATTTGTTGGCCTTCTTCTCCAGGCCCATCAGCGCCAGCCTGGGCGCGCTGGTGATCATGATCTGGCTGTTGCCGTCGTTGATACGTTTAACGCGATGGGCCACGGCCTATCGGCACCGCGTTAACGCATAAACAGCGCACTAAAGGAGGTGTTCAGGCCATCAAAGAAACTACAAAAACTATGTACACACTGCTCGTCAACCCTGTCTTTAACGGTCTTCGATACCGTAAGCATCACATCTAATAATTAAGGAGTAAGACAAATGAGCCACATTCACTTCGTTAAATTAGGCACGCTGACAGGTGCCTTGGCGCTCTCCATGAGTTGGGGCGTATCGTCGGCAATGGGTCAAACCGTGTTGACCGTCACCCACTCGTCACCTGCCGACAGCCATTTCGGCGAGGCGGCCATCGCGTTCGAGCAGAGCCTCGAAGCGCAAACCGAGGGTGCTATCGACGTCGTTATCCAGCGTTTGGACAATGAGCGCGAGGCGCTGGAGAGCGTCCAGTTCGGAACGCAGGAGTGCGCCATCGTATCGGCGGGCCCGCTAGGCAATTTCGTACCCGAAACCCGTGTGCTGGACGTACCCTTTCTGTTCGATGGTTACGAGCATGCGCGCGGAGTGCTGGACGGTGAGACCGGCCAGGAACTGCTGGCGCTGTTTCCCCGCTATGGCCTCGAAGGGGTGGCCTGGATGGAAAACGGCTTTCGCAACCTGACCACGGGTTCCAAGAGCATCGCCTCACCGGGCGACCTGGTGGGTATGAAGATCCGCACCATGGAGAATCCTATCCACATCGCGGCTTGGCAGGCGGCTGGCGTGTTGCCTACCCCGATGGCGTTCTCAGAACTTCCGCCCGCCCTGCAGCAGGGCACGGTGGATGGTCAGGAGAATCCGATTCCGGTCATTCTGGCGAACAACCTCGATATGATGCAGCAGCATCTCTATCTAACGCGCCACGTTTACTCTCCCGGCATTTTTGCCTGTAATCCTGATTTCGTTGCGGGGCTCGACGAGCAGCAACGAGCGGCCCTCGAAACATCCGGAGCGTTTGCGGCGGCCGCGAACCGTAAACGGGTGGAAAAGGATGAGCTGGTCGGCATCGAGACGTTACGCGACCGCGGTATCGATATCGTGGAGATCGATGATATCCAGGCGTATCGCGATGCCATGGCCAGTGCCTACGCCGATTTCGAAGCCGAGTTCGGCGCCGAGAGACTGCAAGCCATCCGAGACTGGAGCGCCGAATGAGCAGAGGCATCGCCACGATCCAGCGCATCGATCGAGGCATTGCAATGGGGGTGGCGTTAGCCGCCTCCTGCGCCTTGGCGATCGCCGTAGGAGCCAGCTTCTGGCAGGTGCTGGGCCGCTTCGTCTTCGAGGCGCCGTCGGTCTGGTCCGAAGCGCTGACCCGCCTGGCGCTGGTCTGGATGGTACTGCTGGGCTGTTCGGTAGCGCTGCGGCGGGGGGCATTCGTAGCCATCGATTTAGCCAAGGTGCTGACCTCGGGCCGAGTGCGTCGGTCGATCGAGCTGG
Source organism: Halomonas campaniensis (assembly GCF_002211105.1). GTDB lineage: Bacteria > Pseudomonadota > Gammaproteobacteria > Pseudomonadales > Halomonadaceae > Vreelandella > Vreelandella campaniensis_A. The sequence goes on from NZ_JPUA01000034.1 coordinate 88,040, forward strand.
TCACGCTGCTGTCGTGCCTGACGCTGTTTGCCACGCTGTTCTGGTTTGGCTGGGAGGTGGCGTCCCGAGTGCGTTTTCAGCAGATGGCGGGATTGAATATCTCGATGAGCTGGGGATACGCCGCCCTCCCGGTGGGGGCGGTGTTCGCCATGCTGGGCAGCATCGTTCACTTTATCCAAGCAGGTAAAGGAGAGCCGTCATGACCAGTGCGCTGATCACCTCCATGCTGATCCTGTTTGCGATATCGGTCCCTGTCGCCATTGCCATCGGTTTGGCCTCGATGGTCGGCTTGGTGGGATTTACCAGCCTACCGCTGATCGTGGTGCCGCAGCAGATCTTTATCGCGCTGGATAAATTCCCGCTGGCCGCTATTCCCTTCTTTATTCTTGCCGGCAATTTGATGGAAGTGGGCGGGCTGTCGCGCAGGCTGGTCGAGTTTGCGCGTGCCTTCACCGGCCAGCTGCAGGGCGGCCTGGCCATTACCTGTGTGCTGACCTGCATGATGTTCTCGGCCATTTCCGGGTCGAGTGTTGCCACTACCTTTGCCGTGGGAGCCATTTTGATTCCTGCCATGCGCGACTACGGCTATCCCATTGGCTTCGCAGCCGCCCTCATGGCCGTGTCTGCGGAGCTTGGCGTCATCCTCCCGCCTTCGATACCCATGATTCTCTACGGTGTCGCCACTCAGACCTCCATCCCGGATCTGTTTCTCGCGGGGGTGCTGCCTGGGGTATTGATTGCCGGTAGCCTGATGGCCACCATCTTTATCTGGTGCCGGCTCAAGGGGTGGGGCAAGCGCGATGGTGATGGAAGGCTCTCGCGCCTCGAGGCGACACGACGAGCGGTCTGGTCGCTGGTCATGCCCATTTTGATCATGGGCGGTATTTATGGCGGTGTGACCACGCCCACTGAGGCTAGCGTCATTGCAGTTGTCTATGCGCTGGTGGTGGGGCTTTGCCTGCACCGTGAAATGAGCCTCAAAGACCTTGCGCTGGCGTTTCGTAAATCGGTAGTCACGTCTGCGGTGATCATGTTCATCATCGGTGCCGCCAGTTTGATGGGCTACTTGCTGAATCGTCAGGGGGTGCCCGACGCCGCTGCGCTCTGGTTGACCAGCACCTTCGATGGCCCAACCTCGCTGATGCTCGCCATCAATGTCATGCTATTCGTGGTGGGCATGTTCATCGAGACAGGTGCCAGTATCGTCGTGCTCGCCCCGATCCTTCAGGACGCCGCGCTGCGCGTGGGTATCGAGCCGGTGCACTTTGGCACCGTCATGGTGGTGAACCTGGCGCTGGGGATGATTACACCACCGTTGGGCGTCAACCTGTTCGCCGCCGCGCAAATTGCAGGTTGCTCGATCACCGCCATGTTAAGGCCTTTGCTGGTGTTTCTGGGTGTCATCATCGTCTGTTTGATGATCATTACCTTCGTCCCTCAGCTATCACTGTTCCTGCCGGGCACGATGGCGCGTTAACAAAGCAATCAAAGCGTGCGGAGGGCGCTCTCCGATGTCGGGGCAGCGCACTCTGCTCACCACGAACATTATCGATGGGTATTCAGAGATGGCCAGTTCGCTCATTGCTCGGCTCCAAAGCGTCACGGGCAAGCGCTATGTGCATGTTGGCACCCGTGCGACCCACCGATTCCGTAAGGGGTATCGTTACGGCGACGGAGAAGTGATGGCCGCCGTCGAGCCGGGCACGCTTTGGGAGCAGTGGCAGGTATTGCAAGCCTGCGTGGACGCCGATGTTGCGATCATCATGCAGGCCGCCAATACCGGACTGACCGGCGGCTCTACTCCTTTCGGAACGGGCTATGACCGGCCCATCGTGATTGTCAATACCCTGCGGATTGACCGGGTCGATTTGATCGACGAGGGGCGTCAGGCTATTTGCCTTCCCGGGGCCACGCTGGATCGGCTGGAGCGTGCGCTGCGCCCCATGGGCCGTGAACCCCACTCGGTGATTGGGTCGAGCTGCATTGGCGCCTCGGTGACCGGCGGTATTTGCAACAACTCGGGCGGCTCGCTGGTACAGCGTGGGCCCGCGTATACGCAGCTATCGCTGTTTGCCCAGGTGACCCCGGAACGCAAGCTGGTGCTGGTGAATCACCTAGGGATTGAGCTGGGTAACTCACCGGAAGAGGTACTGACCCGCTTGGATAGAGGCCACTACTCACCAAGCGATATCCAGATGAGCGAGACCGCCTGGGCGTCCGATCGGGAATACCAAACCCACGTGCGCGATATCTCGGCCGCGACGCCAGCGCGCTTCAACGCCGACCCACGCCGCCATTATGAAGTATCCGGCTCTGCGGGGAAGCTGGCCGTGTTTGCGGTACGGCTGGACACCTTCCCCGCCGCGTCCAACGAGCGCGTTTTCTATATTGGCACCAATGATCCCGCCCAGTTGCAGCAGATTAGAAGAGACCTGCTCGGCCAGTTCCAGCACCTGCCCATCGCGGGCGAATATATGCATCAAGATGCCTTTGATATGGCGCACGTCTACGGCAAGGATCTTTTCCTGTTCATCCGCCGGTTCGGCACCCTGAACGTACCGAAAGCCTTTTCCGCGAAAAGCTGGTTCGATGGTGTCACCGAGTCGCTGCGCCTGGGCCGCCGACTCTCTGACCGGCTGCTTCAGGCCGCCTCCCGGCTGTTCCCCGAACATTTGCCACGACGCTTGCTCGACTACCGTGACCGCTACACACACCATCTGATGCTGCGCACAGGGGGAGAGTGCATCGAGGAAATGCGCGCCTATCTAGCGGAGCGTTTCCCAGCCGAGCACGGTGACTTCTTCGAGTGCACCGATGAGGAGGGCAGCGCCGCGTTTCTCAATCGCTTCGCCTCTGGGGGCGCCGTGGTGCGCTACCGAGCCGTTCATCCGCGCACGGTCGAAGATATCGTGGCACTTGACGTGGCGCTGCCGAGGGATGCCCTCGATTGGTTCGAGATCCTGCCGCCTGAGATCGAGGCACGGATCGAGCGCAAGTTCTATGTAGGGCACTTTCTGTGCCATGTTCTGCATCAGGAGTATCTGGTGAAAAAAGGCGAGGATTGTCACGCCTTGGAGCGGGAGATTTGTGCGCTGCTCGATGCCCGGGGAGCCGAGTACCCTGCCGAGCACAATGTGGGGCATCTCTATCACGCCAAGCCAGCGCTACGCGACTTTTATCGGAAGCTCGACCCCACCAACCATTTCAATCCTGGGATCGGTAAAACATCAAAACAGCGTGATTGGCAGTAAAACGAGCCTGCAAAAAGAGCATCGTGTCGATGGTTCTCGGCCTTAGGGGATGTCGCTAAAATGAGGCGTTAGCTATTTATATAGCTGACGCTTATGATCATGGAAACATAAAAATAATACTTAGGAGTTGTCATGAAACATCTTCCACAAATAGCAGTAATGACATTAGCGGTGGCTGGAGGGATGGGGTTAGCACCTGATACTCAAGCCAGAGTCACTGGGTTTGAAATTGGCAACACGGTCGTTGATTACGACGGTGAACGCTTTGGAGAGGCTGGTGCTTACGAGAGAATTGAGGCCGTGGCCAGCTTTGCTATTGACCCTACGAGTTCTAGAGCCAGTAACATTGCAGATTTAGAGAAAGCGCCTGTTAATGATCAAGGTGAAGTGGTCTTTAGTACGGAAGTGGTTATTCTACGACCTACTGAGCAAGCCTCAGGAGTGCTGTTCTACGAAGTCCCTAACCGTGGCCGCAACTTGAGTTTTCCGTTACTTAATCTAACGAGTATCTCGGGAGACTTTACAGTAGATGAGTCAGGTGATGGTTTTTTAATGCGCCAGGGTCACACCATGGTATGGAGTGGCTGGCAGACCGGTTTGAGCGATAGTTTGATCGAGATTGATTTGCCGGTTATTGAGGGGGTAACGGGGGAATCTCGTGAGGAGTTCGTTTTCGATAACCATGAGTCGGTAAGCGTTGCTTCCCTTACATACCCTGCTGCAGACCTAAACCCCGAACATGCCTCTCTGACCGTTAGGCCTACGCCGGATGCACCTCGTCAAATGGTGGAGGGTTTGTCGTTTCGTTATTTGGATGAAAATCGTATAGAGATTCAGCGGCCCGATAGTATGGATGGCGGCGCTATATACGAGTTTATTTATACCGCCAAGAATGCAGTGCCCGCCGGGTTAGGGATGCTCGCGACGAGCGACCTGGTCGCCTTTCTTAGAGGTGCGCAGGGACATGATGTTGAAACACCACTGAACAATATTGAGCATACCGTGGCAATGGGGATTTCTCAGTCAGGGCGCTTCCTGCGCGATTTAATATATCAAGGATACAATGCTGATAGTCAGGGCAACCGAGTATTTGATGGCGCTATGGCTCATATTGCCGGATCACGAAAGACGTTCACCAACTACCCTTTTGCTCAGCCTGGTCGCTTCTCCCGGCAGCATGAAGATCATGATGCGGTAGGTGATCAATTCCCCTTCAGTTATGTAGAGACGTTGGATCCACTGACGGGGCAGAGCGACAGTATTTTGGCCGCTTGCCGTGCAAACGATACGTGTCCGAAGCTTATGCACACCGACACCTCATCAGAATTTTGGCAGGCGCGTGCGTCATTAGTTGCTACATCCCCCACAGGGGATCCCCTCACTATGCCTGATGATGTGCGGTTATACTTTTTCGCTGGGGCGCCACATTTTAATGCGTGGGGAGAATCCTCTTCTGACAATGACGTGTGCCAATATCCCAGTAATCCCATTAGTGTGGCGCCTAGCATGCGTGCGCTCGTGAATGCGATGGCGTCTTGGGTCGTCGATGATATAGCGCCGCCAGCAAGCCGTTATCCCGGTTTGAATGGTGACGGGCTTGTGGTGAATGGGGAGTTGAGTTTGCCGCCCTTACAGGGAGAAGTGCCTAAGCCGCCGATAAACGAGCTGTATGCCAGAAACCATACTGTGGTGCCACCTGAAGTGGGTGAACAGTATGCGGTCAAGGTGCCAGAAGTGGATGAAGATGGTATTGCCTTGGGAGGCATTCGCCAACCCTATGTAGCTGCGCCACTAGGTACTTATTTAGGCTGGAATTTGCGCGATCAAGGGTATGCAGAAGGCCAGTTGTGTAATTTGTCCGGTAGTTTTATCCCTTTTGAAAGTAGTAATGACGGTAGACAGTCAATATCAAGCCGATACCCAAACCCAGAGTCATACCAAGCGTCCTTGAATGAAGCTATAGATGAGTTGGTAGAGACTGGCTTTATGCTTGAGCCAGATCGCCAATGGGTAATGGAGGGGGCTCCAGAACTATAAAGCACATGCTGAAATAGTCGTAAATGCGGCCTCTTTGTCCTCGCGAGCATGTACTCTCATCGAGCAACAACACGCTAAGAAAGCGGGGGCGGATACTGTATTCGCCCCCGTTGCTTAGTGACCCTGCTAAATACGTTTCACTTAGCGCGCTTAACGTACAATCCCACCGAGCACATCGCCAGTCCCACTACTGAAAGCAGCATGCCGCCATTGACTAACAGCGGCGAGCGCTGAAGCCAGGAGACAAATGGCTGTGGCGTGTCGCGACAGACACCCTCGATATAGTCCCAATGGCCACCATCAAGCTGGCACGCACGGACGTCGTTGAGCTCCCAAAAATAGACGCCCATCAGCACAAATAGCGGCAGCACTAGCAGCAGTAAACCTAACTTGATCATTTAAACCTCAAGCGCCGTTAAGGGCGTGGGCAGTTGGGGGTACGGCCATTGCTGCGTGCTTGTTCGTAGCGTGCCAGGGCACGATCCATATTGGCTTGTAGGCCTTCAATGCGCTGGCCCTGTCCTGGGTGGGTCGACATCCAGGGAGGCGGTGATGCGCCGCCCGAAACCGCCTGCATATTTTCCCATAGCGTGACGCTTTCACGCGGATCGAAACCGGCCTGTGCCATTAGATCCAGACCGATGACATCAGCCTCGCTCTCATGAGCCCGGGAGAACGGCAGTACGATGCCGTACTGAGCCCCCATACCGAGTACGCCCATGAGCTGCTGGCCACCGGCGGACTGCATTCCCGAGGTGCTGGAAATAACTGACAGGCCTAATGAGGTAGCGCTCTCGGTAGAGGCGCGTTCATTGGCATGATTGGCCAGGACGTGACCAATTTCGTGACCTACGACCGATGCCAACTGGTCTTGGTTAGTGGCAACATCCAGCATGCCGGTATTCACACCCATATAGCCGCCGGGTAGCGCGAAGGCATTGGGCTGCTCGGATTTAAATACACGGATTTGCCAGTCTAACTGTTGCTGCTGGGCGGGGAGCTCCGCCACGATGGCGTCGGCAATACACTGTACATAGCGATGACTGGCCTGATCGGCCGTGGGCAGTTCCTGCTGATACTGCGTGAATGCCTGACGGCCCATCTCATTTAATTCACTATCCGAGAGCAACAACAGCTGTGAGCGCCCGGTAGGCGAGGTAGTACAAGCGGCGATAGACGCACATAGTGCGGTAATAGCAAGGGGGCGAAGCCAGCGCATGAGACGGTTTCCTTCTAGACGGATAGGTTTCTTGGACACAAGATAACCGCTGATAGCAGTAAATCAATCCCCCATCATAACCCACCTTGAGGGTGAGTATGGATGCTGAATTGATTCGCCTCCAAACCAAGGCTAGGCCGCAAACGATTGGCTGCAAGCTCCTAGACATAAACCCTCAGCGCTGAGGTACTAACTGCCCATCGGCGCCGACATTTAGGCGAATGGTCGGTGTTAATAATCCTGCCGGAAGCCGCATGCCTAAACCGCGCAGATCCCCTGGTGTGATGGCCAGTTGACTGCCGGGCGGTAGCTCACCTTGGGAGGCCAACTGGCTGGCAAGCTCTATCACGGGCGCCATACGTTGGGTGTCGGTGGCGAGGACATCAAAGGCGACCGGTAGGCGCAAATTAGCATCGTCGCCAGAGGTCAGCGTGACGTCCTGTTCATAGTTACCTTCCACAGGATCAACGCCAGGCATGTCGAGCATCCAGCGAAAGCCCGACATCTCCACCGGGGGCATGCCCGCGGGTAAGCCCAGCCCCATGGCAATGGTGGCCTGAACGGGCAGGCTACCGGCGCCAAGGCTGGACGCAATCAGGCTGGTTAGGTCGCTCGTATCCAAACCAGCATTAATGCTGTAAGGGCCAACGCGTACATCTTCGACTCCCAGAGAAGTCACCGCCAAACGAAACGCAAACAAGCTAGTTTGAGGCAGAGCAATGCAACCAGCCAATAAGCTTGCCATGGCGAGCATAGCAATACCACGCCAGCGGTTAGCAGCATAAAGCATATGTTTATATCCTGATAAGGACTGAGGTGTCAGAGTGAGCGTTGCTGGTAGGTGCAGCTATTTAGGGGCCAGTCTCATCAATTGTCAATAGTGTTTTAGCGGAAGCTAATAGGCTGAATGTCTGATGTGAGGTTAGGCCAATAATTACTAATAGGATGACAAAAACGCTCTTCTTAATATAGAAATGATCATGAGTCCACGAAGCCCAGAGCTATTGCGTCATAGCGCTGGTCGCTTAGTTGGTATCCTTTCCCTCAGGGACGAGCTTTTACCGCTTGAGAGAGGTAATGCCATGGGGCATTTAACCCAGGAACAGTACGGGCTTTATAAAACCCTTCTAGAGTCGACCAAGGCGATCCCATGGAAGTTAAATTGGATCACGAAAGAGTTTGAGTACATCGGCCCCCAAATTGAGACGCTGCTAGGTTGGCAACAGGATAGTTGGAAAACCGCTCAGGATTGGATCGATCGCATACATTTGGACGAGCGCCAAGCGACTGCTAATTTATGTATTTCGCAGTCTGATTGCGGTATTGATCATGAGGCGGATTATCGTGCTCTGACTGCCAGTGGTGGATATGTGTGGGTACGAGATGTAGTACATATTATTCGTGAAAACGGCGTCACGACCGCGCTGGTTGGCTTTATATTCGATATTTCAGAGCGCAAAAAAATGGAAGATGTGTTGCTTCGTCTGAATAAGCAGCTTGAAGCACTCTCTTTTCACGATAGCCTCACTGGAATTGCTAATCGACGCATGTATGACGAGTCAATTCGCGTCGCTTGGGCGCAGGCCCAGCAGTACCGAACTCCGCTGTCGCTAGCTATTTTTGATGTCGACCATTTCAAAAACTATAACGATGAATACGGGCATGCCGCAGGGGATGACTGCTTATGTAAAGTGGCTGAGGCCCTCAATAGCTGTGCTGCCATGCGCTCGACCGACTTGCTCGCTCGCTATGGCGGTGAGGAGTTTGTGTTGATTATGCCAACCACGAGGGGGGAAGAAGCAGTTGAGATTGCAGAAACATGCCGAAGGTTGGTCGCCAATCAGAGAATTCCACATCCAAAGTCGGAGGTGGCGGACATAGTGACTGTCAGTATCGGGATTAACACTATTGTGCCTTCTGAAAACGATACGCTCGCGGCCTTTTTTGAAACCGCTGATCAGAAGTTATACCAAGCAAAGCGTAAAGGGCGTAATCGCCTCGAATTCGTGGATGCTTCATAGGTGGAAAGCTCCACCGGCTGATTCGTCACCATTAAAAACGCCTGCTGGTAAAAGCAGGCGTGATCAAGTACCTCTTCAGATCATCTCAGCGACGGCTTTTGCGCGCCTCTTTGGTGCGGTTAAGCTCGCGCTTTTTGGCTTTCTCTTTGTCGCTGGCGCCTGCCATGTCGTCGAACGGGTTGTTGCCCGAGCGGAACTCAAAGCGAATCGGCGTGCCGCGTACTTTCAATACCTTACGGAAGGTATTGGTCAGGTAGCGGCGGTAGGCTTCGGGTAGCGACTCGGTTTGATTGCCGTGGACGACGATAATCGGCGGGTTGCTGCCACCCTGGTGAGCCATCCGCAGTTTAATGCGTCGACCGTGCACCATCGGCGGTGGGTTTTGGCTTACCGCATCCTGTAGCAGGGTAGTGAGGCGGTTGGTCGACCAGTGGGCGTTAGCGGCATCAAAGGCACGATCGATCGAAGGGTAGAGATCACCCACCGCCGTGCCGTGCAGGGCCGAGATAAAGTGCAGTTCGGCATAATCCGCAAAGCCCAGGCGGCGTTTCACCTCGGTGCGCATTTTATCCTTGGCCTCGGTCTCTAGCCCGTCCCACTTATTGACTGCCAGCACCAGTGCGCGACCGGTGGTCAACACATAGTCGAGTAGATGCAAATCCTGCTCCACCAGACCGCTGGAGCCATCCAGTACCATGATCACCACATGGGACTCTTTGATCGCATCCAGGGTCTTGATGATAGAGAATTTCTCGGCGATTTCGCGCACGTTCTTGCGCCGCCGAATACCCGCGGTGTCAATCAGTACATAGGGCTTGCCGCGGCGCTCGAAGGGAATCTCAATGGCATCGCGGGTAGTGCCTGCTTCATCAAACACGACGACCCGGTCTTCACCGAGGAGGCGATTGACCAGGGTCGATTTGCCCACGTTGGGGCGACCAATGACACCGATGCGAACGCCTTTGCTGCCGGTGTCCGCGGGAATGCTGGCGTCGCGCTCGGGAAACGGTTCGAGTACCACATCAATCAAGGTGGAAACATTGCGCCCGTGAGCGGCCGCAATCGGCCAAGGATCACCTAGGCCGAGCGACCAGAAGTCGCCCATGGCCGAATGCTCTTCCAGCCCATCGGTTTTATTCACCACCAGCCAGGTTTTTTTCTGGTTAACCCGCAGGTGGTTGGCAATTGCCTGGTCAGCGGCGATAAGGCCAGCGCGGGCGTCGACCATAAACAGCACAATATCGGCTTCATCAATGGCGGCGAGGGACTGCTCCGCCATGGCGGCGTCGATACCCTCTTCGTCACCGCTGATACCGCCAGTGTCGATCACCGTATAGACCTTATCGCCCAGCATGCCATTGCCGTACTTACGGTCGCGGGTGAGGCCAGGAAAGTCGGCCACCAGTGCATCACGCGAGCGCGTTAGGCGGTTAAACAGCGTCGATTTGCCCACATTGGGGCGACCGACTAAAGCAATGACGGGTGTCATGGAGTGACTTCCAGGGTTTCCAGGCGACCATTGTTGGCCTGGACATGAATGGTGCTGCCTTCAGTGACCGGGCGTACGCTGATGCCCGAGCTGTGCACGCGAGTGCGACCCACGATATTGCCTTCGCGAGCGTCGATCAGGTGAAGATAACCTTCAAAATCGCCGACAACGAGGCGCCCATCAGCAAAGGCGGGCGCTGTCAGCCAACGATCTTCTAAATCATCATTGCGCCAAATTTCGCGGCCGCTGTTAGCGTCGAGGGCAACAATTTGGCTGTCATCGGTGACCACAAACAGAAAGTCGCCGACCAAAATCGGGGTGTGGCGGCTGGAGAGATCCGCTTCCCAAAGCACGTCACCTTGAGTTGCTTCAAGGGCCACAACACGGCCATTGTAGCTGGTCACGAATAGGCGCCCATCGGGGCTGATAATCGGCTGACCGGAAAGATCCACCAGGCGCTCTACTTCGCTACGTCCGCGCGGGGTAGCAATCTGCATTTCCCACAGCGGCTGGCCGCTGCGGTTATCCAGTGTTGCCAGGCGGCCATTGGCTAGGCCAACAAAGCTGACCGGATCAATGACCATCGGCGTACCGGTGCCGCGCAGGGTGAGTGAGGGCTGCGAACTGGTGTATACCCAACGCTCTTCGCCGCTGGCGCGATCCAAGGCAGTCACTCGGCCATCAACACTTTGTACCACCAGCAATTGCTGATTGGCCTGGGGCGCGGCAAGCACTTCGCTGGATACCCGCGAGCGCCAGTTTTCGCTGCCGTCACGTTGATTCAGAGAGATAACTTCGCCGTTACCGGTGGCCAGATAAACCTGACCGGCAATCGCCGTTAATGCGCTGGAAATAGTGGTATCAAGGTCGATTTCCCACTCGACATTGCCGTTATTGGCGTTCATCGCCATCACCACTCCTTCGACATCTGCCGCGAACACGGTGTCGCCTTCACGGGAAGGCGCGATGGGGTAGCGGGCATGGCCCAGGCCATCGCCCACATTGCGCCGCCACTGCGTCTCTAACGAGGAGGTTTCATCGAAACTGCGCAGCTCTTTAGGCGTATAGGCAGGCTCGCCTTTACTCGCGCAACCAGCCAGCAGTGCCAGCGTCAGCGCGCCCAAGCTTGCGCGTACTAGCTGTTTCGTTGGGATACCAAAAGTCATTGTGTCGCCTCCTCAGCGCCGAGATCATCAAGCTTGAACTGCACGCCGTAAAGCGGCTGGTCTTGAGTTTGTGCCAGTTCCAGAGCGGTTTCCCATGCATCGCGGGCCGCCGGAGTGTCGCCTTGGGCAGCGAATGCATCGCCGCGCACGTTGGCGCGTTGTGCCGCTAGCGCGTCACTTATTGGCTTGTCTAACAGTGCCAGTGCCTGGGTCGGGTTGCCGTCAGCGAGCTCGACACGGGCCAGACGCAGCCACGCAAGGCTTTGCACATAGCGGCGCGAGGAGTTGGCAGCGCTTTCCAGTGCGGTTCGTGCGCCCTCCAAGTTGCCTTGCTGAACCGCCAAGCGTGCGTCGAGCAGCAGGGCGAGTTCGGCGTAGAGCGTATCGCCATGCTCGTCGGTCAGTTCGCTGACCATTTCCCGCGCGCTTGCCAACTGCTCTTCGTCAAGCTCGTTGCCAGCGGTCATATTAACCAGCTGTTGATAGCGCATGGAGGCCGCTTCGGCCTGGCCTTGCTGATAGTTCTGCCAGGCATTCCAGCCGAATACCCCAGCCGCCGCCAGGACAGCGCCTGCGATCAACGACATGCCGTTCTCTTTCCACCAGCGCTTAACGGCGTCTAGCTGCTCTTCTTCGCTTCTCAGCTCCACCACGGGCGGGCTCCTATTTCTAGATGTTCACATGCGAAATGTTCATATGTGCAAACAGTCGTGTTCGAGCAGGCTAGCCGCCTGCCAGGCTTATGCGCGCGGCCTGGACTTACGCGTCACTGGTTAGTAGTTCGCGCAGCGTGTGGCCCAATGCTGCTTGGGAGACGCTTTGCTGTTCGCGGTCGTCGCGCAGAAATTTGACGGTGGCTGACTGCTGGTTGATTTCATCTTCGCCGAGCAGGATAGCTATTGAGGCACTACTCTTATCGGCTTTTTTAATTCGGCTTTTAAAACTGCCGCCGCCGCAATGAAGCTGCAGTCGCAGTTCAGGCAGCTCGCCACGCAGTTGCTCCGCCAGGGTGATGGCGGCCGTGGTGGCGCTATCATCCATGGGCAGCAAGTAGACATCGCAGCCGCCCAGGGCGCCCTCAGGAATCAGCTCAAGGGTGTCGAGCAGCAGAATCAGCCGCTCAATGCCCATGGCAAAGCCCACTGCCGGGGTCGGCTTGCCGCCCAGCTGTTCGACCAGACCATCGTAACGCCCGCCAGCGCAGACGGTGCCCTGGCTGCCCAGTGCCGTCGTGGTCCACTCGAAGACGGTGCGGCAGTAGTAGTCGAGCCCACGCACCAGGCGCGGATTGATCACATAACGTATCCCCGCCGCTTCGAGCATCTTGGTGAGCTGCTCGAAGTGTTCCCGGGATTCGTCATCCAGATGATCCATCAGCTGTGGCGCGGCGTCGAGCATCTCCGCCATGGCCGGATTTTTGGAGTCAAGAATACGCAGCGGATTACTGGTCAAGCGGCGCTTGGAGTCTTCATCGAGGATGTCTAGGTGCTGCTCGAAGTAGGCCACCAGCGTATCCCGATAAGCTGCCCGTGCCTCAGATGAACCCAGCGAGTTAAGCTCCAGAGTGACATGTTCCATCAGCCCCAGTTCTTGCCACAGGCGCGCCGAAAGCAGAATCACCTCGGCGTCGATATCCGGGCCATCAAAACCGAAGGTCTCAACGCCAATCTGGTGGAACTGGCGGTAGCGGCCTTTTTGCGGGCGCTCATAGCGGAACATCGGCCCCTGATACCATAACCGCTGGGTCTGGTTATACAGCAGGCCGTGCTCCATGGCCGCACGCACGCAGCTGGCGGTGCCCTCGGGGCGCAGGGTCAAACTCTCGCTGTTGCGATCGTCGAAGGTGTACATCTCTTTTTCGACGATATCGGTGACTTCACCGATAGAGCGTGCAAATAGCGCAGTTTGCTCAACGATAGGCGTGCGAATTTCATTAAAGCCATAACGCAGCATCAACTGGCGTACTTTGGCTTCAAAAAATTGCCAGCGTGGGCTATCGCTGGGCAGTAGGTCGTTCATTCCACGAATGGCTTGAATCTTTTTAACGGCGGACTTGCTCAAAGAAAACTCCTTATTCTGCCATCAGGCGTGGCTCACCCAGGCTGGCAGCCAGCCCCAGCGGTTAAACGCTGCGGGCAATCATAGCGTCTTGCTGCTGCTGTTTTTCGCGCACTTTTTCGCGAATCAGCTGCTCCAGGTCATCTACCAAGTGGTCGTTGCGCAGCTTGCTGGCGGGCTTGCCGTCGATATACACCAGGTTGGCGGGGCTACCGCCGGTCAGGCCGATATCGGTCTCTTTGGCTTCGCCGGGGCCGTTGACCACACAGCCGATCACCGAGACGTTGAGCGGCGTCATCACGTCTTCCAAACGCTCTTCGAGCTGGTTCATGGTGCTGATAACGTCAAAGTTCTGCCGTGAGCAGCTGGGGCAGGCGATAAAGTTAATACCTTTAGAGCGCAGCTTGAGGCTGCGCAGCATATCAAAGCCGACCTTGATCTCTTCCACTGGGTCGGCCGCCAACGAGACACGGATCGTGTCGCCGATGCCGTCCATCAGGAGCATGCCCAGGCCAATCGATGACTTGACCGTGCCCGAACGCAGTCCACCCGCTTCGGTAATGCCTAAGTGCAGCGGTTGTTCGATGCGTGCGGCAAGGTCGCGATAGGCGGCCACGGCCATAAACACATCCGAGGCTTTGACGCTGACTTTGAAGTCAGGGAAATCCAGGCGATCCAGGTAATCAATATGGCGCATGGCGGACTCCACCAGCGCTGCTGGCGTGGGCTCGCCATACTTCTTCTGTAGGTCTTTTTCCAACGATCCTGCGTTGACGCCGATCCGGATCGGAATGCCATGGTTGCGGGCGGCGCTAACTACCGCGCGTACCCGGTCTTCACGGCCGATGTTGCCTGGGTTGATGCGTAGGCAGTCAACGCCGAGTTCGGCGACCCGTAGGGCAATTTTGTAATCAAAATGGATATCGGCAACGAGCGGTACATTGACCAGCTTTTTAATCTGACCAAAGGTTTCGGCGGCGTCCATATCGGGTACTGAAACGCGCACGATATCCGCACCGGCTTTTTCCAACTGCTGGATCTGGGCCACGGTCGCGGCGACATCCAGGGTGTTGGTATTGGTCATGCTTTGAACGGCAATGGGGGCATCACCGCCCACCGCGACGTTTCCGACCTGAATCTGGCGGGAATGGCGGCGTTTTATCGGAGAAGGGGCGTGCATAAGACGGGTCACTCTCCCAAGGTAAATCGGGCAACGTTGTTGGCGCCTGCGCGGGCGGGGAGGTCGACTTCCTCGCCTTGATAGCGCAGTTCGACGCCGGTGGCATTACCCACGGTTAAACGAAACGGGGGCTCGCCCTCGACGGTCGTCGAGGTGCCGGGCGTTTGTAGGCCAACGAAGACGCGCTGGTTGGTGGCATCAAAAATTTCCGTCCATGACTGCTCGTTAAACGTCAGCTCAAGGACATTGGCATTGGCGGTTTGCTCGGCGGCAGCGGTTTGCTCACTCTCGGCGCTGTCCTGCTCGGTAGCGCTCTGCTCACCTTCACGCTGGCCAGTGCTGCTCTGCTCATCGCTTTCGTCGTCAGCGCCGCTGTCGCTATCCAGAATGGACTCGTCCAGCCCTGCAATAGTGTCAGCGTCATCCTGCGCACTGGGAGCTTGATCTTGCTCAGCCGTTGATGAAGGCGTGGCGTTGGTGGCATTACTGGGCAGCGTCGCGCTTTCGTCGCCACTGGTGAAGCTTGAACCGTCGCTCTCTTCTGTTTCAGCTGCTTCACTGGCTGGTTCTGCTGGTGCAGTAGAGGTCTCTTCCGGGGTAGTGGAGCCAAAGCCCGGCGGCTCGTTACCCCCCCGGCTTTGCCACCACATCACGGTGACGGCAATAAGCCCCACAATGACCAGCAGAGTCACCAGCTTAAACAGCCAAGCGCCAATGCGGGAGGGCGGCCTGGCAGTGGAGACCGGGGTGACTTTGCGTTCGGTGTCGGTGCCGCCGCTACGGGCTTGATAAGCCTCAAGCACCAGCCGGTCATCCATGCCCAGGTATTTGGCATAAGAGCGCAGGTAGCCGCGGCGATAAGTAGCGACAGGAATCTCTTGGTAGTCATCCTGCTCAAGCCCTGCCACCACGGCGGGGCGCAAGTTGAGCGCCCGGGCCGCGTCGGTGAGCGGAATGCCCAACTGCTCGCGCTGGCGTGCAAGTAGTTCGCCAGGAGAGGCGCTATTGGGTGTAACGTGAGTGCTTGGGCTATCAATAACGTTTTCTTGTGACTGTGTATCGCTCATGGCTGAGCATCCTTCATTAAATAAGCGGTGATCAGGGCGTCTATCAGTCAGTCGTTGCCAAGCAGGCGCTGGTATTCGGCGGCGACGCTATGCTCGCCGCGTGAATGAGCGATATCAACCGCCATTCTTAGCGCTGCTTGGTCGGGCTCGGCAAGCTGTAAATAGGTTTGCAGCGGTGCCCAGGCCTGAGAGTAATTGCCCTGCGAATATTCGAGTTCAGCTAACATTAAATAGCCGCGTGAGTTACGCGGATCAATACTTTGCGCGCGCTCCAACCGAGCACGCGCTTTGTCATATTCTTCCAGCGCCAGGTAGCACTGCCCCAGGTTAGTAAACAGCTGGGCACGGTTGGCGTACTGGGCATCCTGTGATGCGGTTTCTAACTGCTCACAGGCGGCATTGAACTGGCCCTGGCCGTACAAGAATGCGGCATAGTTATTACGGGCGCGGGTGAAGTCAGGTTCGGCATTCACCGCCTGTTGAAAATAGTCGTTGGCAAGGTCGCTTTCGCCCTGACGCTGGTAAACCAGGGCCAGTGCCTGCAGTGCTTCGGCATGGCGTGGGGCAATTTCAAGCGCCCGATCCAGTGCGTTGAGTGCGCGGGGAAGATTGTCACGCTCCAGATAGGCAACGCCTAGCTGGGTATAAGCGTCTGCCGCCGCGGGATTGGTTTGCGCTGTATGGTTGTTGGACGAGGCACAGCCGGCCAGCCACAAGCTACCGATCAGTACGGTGAGCATGGGCACCCGTGATGGGTGTTGGCGCCTGCAGTGAGCGATCATGTAAATCCTCGTGTGGTGAACGTCCAACAGCTCGTAAGGCAATACATACAACAGTGCTCATCTAAATAAAAACCGTGACCATCAAAGCGCCGTGCCAGGCGGAAGTCAAGACAAGGCCGGTTTTCTACCCTTTACCCTAGTCCGCATCAAGCTGTACTGACTGGATATAGCGTGCGCTGCGTTTGGTGCGGTCTTTCACGCGACCAACTAGCTGACCACAAGCGGCATCAATATCTTCCCCTCGGGTCGTTCTTACCGTGGCGTTGTAGCCTAAATCATATAACCACTGCTGGAAGCGCATCACCTGGTTGCGCGACGGTTTTTCGTAACCAGAATTGGGAAACGGGTTAAACGGGATCAAATTGATCTTGCACGGCAGCTCTTTAAGCAGTGCGGCAAGCTGCTCGGCGTGCTCCTGCTGATCATTGACGTCCTTGATCAGCGTGTACTCAATGGTGACCTGACGGTTATCCGGGCACTTGGAAAGGTAGCGGTGGCAAGCATCCAACAGCGCGCGAATATTGTACTTACGGTTGATGGGCACCAGCTCATTGCGCAATTCGTCAGTCGACGCATGCAGTGAAATCGCCAGACTAACGTCCATTTCGTCGCCAAGCTTGTCGATCATCGGCACCACGCCAGAGGTCGACAGCGTCACACGGCGTTTGGATAAGCCGTAGCCGTTGTCATCGAGCATCAGCTTCATGGCGGGCACAACGTTATCGAAGTTGAGCAGCGGTTCGCCCATGCCCATCATTACCACGTTGGTCACCGGACGGTTCGCCGTATCCCGCCGCGGGCCAACGCTGCGCTGGGCGACCCATACCTGGCCGATAATTTCAGCAGCGGTTAAGTTGCGCTGAAAGCCCTGCTTGCCGGTGGAGCAGAAGCTGCAGTCCAGCGAGCAACCGACCTGGGAGGAAACGCATAGCGTGCGGCGCTTGCCGTTCTCCGCCGGGATCAGCACCGTTTCTACATAGCTGCCATCCTCCACTTCCAACACCCACTTACGGGTGCCATCGCTGGAGGTGCCTTCATAGACAACCCCAGGGCCACGTATCTCTGCCAGCCTGGCCAGTTTTTCACGCAGCGCTTTGGAGAGATTCGTCATGGCAGCAAAGTCATCGCTGCCTTCCTGGTGAATCCACTTCATCAGCTGCGCAGCACGGAACTTCTTTTCGCCAATCGACAGAAAGAAGGCTTCCATCTGCTCGCGGGACATGCCAAGCAGGTTTTGACGCTCAGGGGGCGCTTTTGCAGCAGGCGTGCTGGCGGCATCTGAGCTATTGGCATCAGTCGGTGGGGCGGGCGTATGTTGGGCTACAGTGGTGGTCATGGCGGTCAGCGTTATAGAAAGGGGCGGGGGACTAGCCCCCGCAAAATGGCCGGCAACGAAAGTTGATTCGGCGGCGCTACCTTAAAGGCTTAGCGCGGGCAGATTTCGTCGTTGCCAAAGAAGTAGCTAATTTCGCGCTCAGCGCTTTCCGGAGAATCAGAACCATGGACAGCATTGGCGTCGATTGTTTCCGCGAAATCGGCGCGAATAGTGCCGGGTGCCGCTTCTTTCGGGTTAGTCGCGCCCATCAGGTCACGGTTTTTAGCGATGGCGCCTTCACCTTCAAGCACTTGCACAACTACCGGGCCAGAGGTCATGAAACCCACCAGGTCTTTAAAGAACGGACGCTCTTTGTGCTCCGCATAGAAGCCACCCGCCTTCTCTTCAGAGAGATGAACCATTTTGGCTGCGACGACTTTTAGGCCAGCTTTTTCAAAGCGGGCAATGATCTCGCCGATGGCATTTTTGGCAACGGCGTCAGGCTTGATAATAGAAAGAGTGCGTTCAGTAGCCATGTAAATGGTCTCCTTGAAAAAGGCTTAAGCAAAAAGTGCCGCCCTAGAAGGCCAGGGCGGCCCAGAAATGAGTCAGTTAATAGTGCTTCGGCAGCTAGCGTTTTTAAGCAGCAGTGCATTGAAAAAGCATGCTGGCGTAACCCAGCTACCGGAGCCTGTGTATCCAGGGGCGCGATTATAGCGCTTAAGCCCGGGGATGAATACCGGCGATGAAGTTGGCGTTAGACAGTAAAGCTTTCACCGCAGCCGCACTCATCTTTGACGTTGGGGTTATTGAAGCGGAAAAAGCGGTTCAACCCTTCGCTGACGTAATCCACTTCGCTGCCGTTGAGCATCTCCACCGCATCGGGGGCGACATAAACGCTGGCGCCATGGGCTTCAAAATGCACTTCGTCATCATTGACGGTGTCGGCAAAATCAAGCACATAGCTATAGCCAGAGCAGCCGCTTGGCTTGACCGAGACGCGTAGGCCAAGGCCTTGGCCGCGCTCGTCAAGCACGTGGCGAATCTGTTGTGCGGCAGCCGGGGTAATATTGAGTGTTGCCATGGGGCGTCCTCCTTAAAATAGTCAGCTAGTCAGCCGCTTGACGGGGCGGTGTACGTAAACCGCTCACCGCATGGCGTATGAGTGTTAGCGCATGGTCAATGTCGGCTTCAGTGGTAAAGCGTCCGAAGCTAAAACGCAGCGATGAGAGCGCCAGCGTGCGGGGCGTTCCGATGCCGAGCAGCACGTAGGATGGGTCGACGCTGGCCGAGTTGCACGCCGAACCGGTCGAAACCGCAACATCGCGCAGCGCCATTAGCAGCGACTCTCCATCCACGCCTTCAAACGCCAGGTTGAGAATATTGGGAACAGCATGGTCGAGAGGGGTATTGGCAAAAATGCCCTCGACGCCTTCCAGGCCGTCCAGAAAACGCTGTTGCAAGCGCGTAATATGGGCGTTGTCTGCGTCGTACTGCTGCTGCATCAGCGCAAAGGCTTCACCCATGCCGGCAATTTGGTGTGTCGGCAGGGTGCCTGAACGCATACCGCGTTCATGGCCACCGCCATGTATCAGCGCCTCAACGCGAATATCCGGGTGGCGTTTCACATACAGCGCCCCAACGCCTTTGGGGCCGTAGGTTTTATGGCCAGACAGCGACATCAGATCAATCTGCTGGGCGACCACGTCCAGGGGGATTCGGCCAACCGCCTGGGCGGCATCGGTATGAAACGCTGCGCCAAACTCATGGGCAACGGCCGATAGAGCGGCAATGTCGTTAATGCTGCCCAGCTCGTTGTTAACCGCCATTAGTGAGACCAGCGCGGTGTCGTCGCGCATCGCGGCGCGCAGCTGCTCGGGCTGAATACAGCCATCTCGCCCCGGCGTTAGCCAGGTGACCTCGAAGCCCTCTTGTTCCAGCGCATGGGCAGTATCCACCACCGCTTTGTGCTCAATGGTCGAGGTCACCAAGTGCAGGCCGCGCTCGCGGTTAGCGCGCATAAAGCCAATCAGCGCCAGGTTGTCTGCTTCGGTGGCGCCGCTGGTCCAGACGATCTCTCTCGGGTCGGCGCCAATGGCGTCGGCAACCTGGCGGCGCGCCTGCTCAATCACCTGTTCTGCCTGCCAGCCTAACATATGGCTGCGCGAAGCCGGGTTGGCAAATAGCTGGTCAACCGTCAGGTAGCGTTGCATCACCTCAACCACGCGGGCATCCGCCGGCGCGGTGGCGGCGTAGTCCAGGTAAATGGGCAGCGTGGGTGTGGTCATCGTTACGTTCCAGCGGTTGATCGTTTTGGGTAATCGGGTCTGTACTGTAGCGTCAGGGTGAAGAGGCGAGAATGCCTGCCTCAGCACGCTGTTTTTGTCGCGACGCAATACGTATGACATCAGGGCGGAGCATCAGTTGTGCCAGGGTCATATCGTCAAGGAAATGGCGTATCTGCACAGAGAGCTCGCACCACAAATGATGCGTCAGGCAAGTATCGCCCTGTTGGCAGTCGGAGAGTCCCTGGCAGCGGGTGGCATCAACGCTTTCATTCACCGCGTCAATCACCTTTGAAACGCTGATGGCATCCGCCGGCTGCGAAAGTAGATAGCCGCCGCCTGGGCCGCGCACGCTATTGACCAAACCTGCACGGCGCAGGCGAGCAAAAAGCTGCTCTAAATAGGAGAGCGATATCTCCTGGCGCTGGGAGATATCGCTTAAGCTGGTCGGGCCGTTGTGGGCATGCAAGGCTAAATCGAGCATGGCAGTAACGGCGTAACGGCCTTTGGTGGTCAAGCGCATGGCAAGCCCCTCGACGCTGTATGCTCAGCGCACTAACGGCAAATGTGCTGCCATTATGGGAAAACCTGAGTGCTTTGGTCAACCATTACGCGGCGGCAGCGTTTCTTGCTTACTGGCCGACGCGTCTGCCGAGTGCTTGCCAAGGCCAGCGCAGCCGGTATCGCCTTCGTCCAGGATGTCGGCAAAATCTTCGTCACGCAGCGCCGGTAGCTGGCCGTCGCGATAGTTGTCATCCAGCTTGCGCAGGGTCGAGCACATGCGCTCGATACGCTCATCCACGGCGTGCATATGATCCAGCATCGCCTGCATGGAGCGGGCCACGGGATCGGGCATATCCTGGCTGACGCCGTAGGCATCAAAGCCAAACTTCTGGCAGATCGCTTCGCGGCGTGCCGGATCTACATCCAGCGCCTCTTCTACATCGGGGTCGGCGCGTTTAACGATTTTACCGGGAATGCCCACCACCGTGGCGCCCGGCGGTACTTCCTTGGTGACCACGGCATTAGAGCCAATTTTCGCCCCAGCGCCGACCGTAAAGGGCCCCAGTATTTTGGCACCCGCGCCCACTATCACGCCATCGCCCAAGGTGGGATGACGCTTGCCTTTGTTCCAGCTGGTGCCGCCCAGGGTGACACCTTGATAAAGCGTAACGTTATCGCCCACTAACGCTGTTTCGCCAATCACCACGCCCATGCCGTGATCAATAAAAAACCGCCGACCAATTGTGGCGCCCGGGTGAATTTCAATGCCGGTGAGCCAGCGTGAAAATGTCGATAGCGTCCGTGCCAGCCACTTGAGGTTTTTTTTCCACAGCCAGTGGCCGCAGCGATGCAGCAATAGGGCGTGCAGGCCCGGGTAGTTGGTCAGCACCTCAAGAAAGTTACGTGCGGCCGGGTCGCGGTCAAATACGCTGTTGATGTCTTCACGTAGACGTTGAAACATGAGGTGTTCCTTGGCGTTAAAGGGCTGCGTCTGGCTATTGAACTATTAGAACGGATTCTTGAAATATCGCCGGTTCTTGGAATATCACCGGTTCTTGGAGTATCACCGGTTCTTGGAGTATCAATAGAGAAATCACGTTAGCAGAATAGCGAAGTTGGGGCACGCAGCGTCAACTTCAAGTTTAACGCTGCTGCTCTCACTGTTTACGGCTTGGGTGGCTTGATGTTCGCCGCCTTCTCGGTGGCCGACAAAATCCCGCGTAGAATATTCATTTCCATACGCTCTGGGCGTGCGCGCAGGTAGAGGCGGCGCAGTCTCGCCATTAGCTGCCGCGGCTGATCAGGGTCGTGAAAATCAATGCCAATCAGCGTGCGCTCCAAGTGTTCAAAATAGCGCTCAAGCTCTGCGTGGGTGGCTAGGTCATCGCTGGGCACTGTTGCAGTCGCATCCGCTTGGCCATATGCTTGATTTAACCAGGCCATACGGCACTCATAGGCGAGCACTTGCACCGCCGCAGCCAGATTGAGCGAGCTAAAGTCGGCATTGGTAGGGATATGCACGTGAGCGTGGCAGCGCTGTAGCTCGGCGTTGGTTAGGCCGCTGTCTTCGCGCCCAAACACCAGTGCCACGCGAGCATCAGCAGCCTGGCACTCGGTAGGCAGCCGGTCAGCTAATTCCCGCGGTGAGAGCATTGGCCAGGGCAGGGTGCGCGAGCGAGCGCTGGCACCCACGGCCAGGGTGCAGTCGGCTACTGCGTCTTCCAGCGTGGCGTGAACCTTGGCTTGGTGCAGGAGGTGATCTGCACCGGAAGCACGAGAAATACTGTCCTGGGTGATCACCTCACAACGAGGAGCGACCAGGGCCAAATCGGCCAACCCCATATTGTGCATGGCACGGGCGACGCCGCCGATGTTACCAGGATGGCTAGTGCCGATAAGAACAATGCGAATGCGCTCAAGCATGAAATAAGGCTCGGTGAATAAAAAGGCTCGGTGAATAAAGAAGGCGATTATTATCGCGTAAAGCGCGCAGTCTAGCATGAGTCGATGGCATGCCCGAGAGCGGTCTGCTAGAATTGCGCGCCAAAGGCGGCACCTGCGCCTACTTAATGCTCTATGCTTAGCATCACGTTCTTTAACATCACTGTCACAAGGCCCGATCATGAATCCGATGGTCCAATTTACGTTGCGTGCTGCGCGCGGCGCCGTTGAACACTTCCTACGCGTACGCGAACGTATTGAAAACGCGCACGATGAATTTAACCTTGACCGCCTGCTCGACGAGACGGCGCGCAAGGCCGAAGCGACGATTGTTCAGCAGTTGGAGCGCGGTTATCCCCAGCACGGTGTTACCGGCCGCTTCACCCCGCATCGCGCAGGAGAAGGCGAAGGCGCGGATATCGTCTGGAAAATTGAACCAATGCACGGCTACTCCAATTTAGCCGTCGCTGGTAAGGGCTTTGCACTCTCAGTGGTGTGTCTTATCAAAGGTCGTCCCGAACACGCAGTGATTATCTGCCCGTTCGCTGACGATGAGTATATCGCCAGCCGTGGTCGCGGCGCCCAGCACAACGACAAGCGCATGCGCGTTAGCAAGCCGACCGCCATTAGCGGTACACGCATGGCCATGAGCCTGCCGGAAGTTTGGCTGCGCCCGCGCAATTTACCTGCCTATTTAACCGTTTCACAGCAGCTTGCCCCACAGGTAGAAAACCTGCTGGCCACCGGCTGTGGGCTGCTGGATTTGTGTGAGTTGGCCACTGGGCGAGTGGATAGCGCTTTCGTGCTCGGCCTGGAAGAGCAGGATATGCTGGTAGGCACGCTGTTCCTGAAAGAGGCGGGCGCCTTGATGGGCACGCCGGACGGCCAGCCTGCGGTGAAAGTGGAAGGGCAGTTAATGGCCGCTGGGCCGCGTCTCTACAAGGCGCTGATCAAGCAGCTAACGCCGCACTTTTAAGTAAGTAGCCATTGCTAAGCTTTTAAAGGCAAAAGCGTTAAAGACGACCGTTTTAAAGACAAAAAAAGCCCCTGCTGGGTTTCCCAGCAGGGGCTTTTTTGTAGGCTAAATAAGAGGAGTAAAGAGATGCGCCGTTAAGGCAGCTCTTCCTCTTCTTCGTCGAGCTCTTTCTTGGTGGGAATCAAATCTTCCCGCGACAGCTTTAGCGGTAGCAGCAGCGCCGCGGCAATATAGATAGACGAGAACGTGCCCACTACGATACCGACCAGCAGCGCAATGGCGAAGTTCTCAATCATATCGCCGCCCAGCAGCAGCAGTGCGAGCAGTACCAGGACAGTGGTCCCAGAGGTGGCCAGAGTGCGCGAGAGCGTGGCGTTAATCGCTTCGTTGAAGATCTGCGGCATATCGTCGATGCGCGAGGTACGGATGGCTTCGCGGACGCGATCATAAACCACGATCGTATCGTTCAACGAGTAGCCGATCACTGCCAGGATGGCCGCCAATACGGTAAGGTCGAAATCGAGCTGAAACAGCGCAAAAACGCCCACCACAATCACTACATCGTGCAGTAGCGCCAGCAGTGCACCAATCGCAAACTTGTACTGAAAGCGGAAGGCGACATAGAGCATTACCACGCCGAGGGCGACCAGCATACCCAGCCCACTCTGGTCGCGCAGTTGGTCACCCACTTGGGCGCCAACAAACTCAGAGCGCACAAGATCCACGCTATCGCCACTGGATCGCAGCAGGTTAACGACCTCACCGCCTACGTCGGCATCAAACGCCTGCTGAAGACGAATCAATACTTCAGTTGAGGCTCCAAAGGTTTGCACGGAGACATCCTGGAAGCCGCTATCTTCAAGCAGTACCCGAATGGCATCTAATGAAGGGGCTGCGCCGTAGCGCACCTCAATTAGCGTGCCGCCGGTAAAGTCCAGCCCGAAATTCAGCTGTAGAATAATGATGGCAGCAATCGACGCGATTAACATGGCAGCCGAGACGATGTACGCAAATTTGCGCCGCCCCATAAAGTCGATTTGCAGATGTGATAGGGGTTTCATTACCACCTCTTAAGTTCTGGGCTAAGCGCGTGGATTAAATCCACAGCTTTTTGACGGGTTTGCTGCCATAAACCAAGTTGACCATGGCGCGGGTCACCATTAGAGCGGTGAACAGCGACGTCAAAATGCCGATAGAGAGCGTAACTGCAAACCCTTTGACGGGGCCGGTGCCAATCGAAAACAGAATAACGGCTACCAGCAGCGTGGTGATGTTAGCGTCGACGATGGATGAAAAGGCGCGTTCGTAGCCGGCTTGAATGGCCTGCTGAACGGACATACCGTTACGCAGCTCTTCACGTATTCGCTCAAAAATCAGCACGTTGGCATCCACTGCCATGCCCAGTGTCAGTACGATACCGGCAATGCCCGGCAGCGTAAGCGTGGCGCCCAGCATCGACATCACCGCGACCAGCAGCGTTAAGTTCAGTGCCAGGGCGATGTTGGCAAACACACCAAACACCTTGTAGCGCACCAGCATAAACAGCACGACCAGGAGCAGACCAATCTGCACTGAAAGCAGTCCACGCTCGATATTTTCAGCGCCCAGGCTTGGCCCAATCGTACGCTCTTGCACAAAGTAGATGGGGGCTGCCAGGGAGCCAGAGCGCAGCAGCAAGGCCAGTTCCGCAGCTTCCGTTGGCGAGTCTAACCCGGTGATCCGGAAGCTGTTGCCCAGGGCACTCTGAATCGTCGCCAGACTAATCAGACCACGCTCAACATAGGGCTCGCGCTCAATGGTCTCTTCGCCCGTTTCCGGGTCGACCACGACGGTGTCTTCACTCTTATGCTCAATGAACAGCACCGCCATATTGCGACCGATATTGGTGCGCGTGGCGCGATTCATCAGCGTGCCACCGGTGCCATCCAGGTTGATGTTGACCTGGGGGCGGCCATTTTCATCGAAGCTGTTGCTGGCACTGGAAACACTGTCACCGGTAATAATCACATCGCGCATTAGCTCTGCTGAACGTGCTGGGTCGTTACGGAAGGTGAGCGTTTCGGTTTCGTTCTCCGGTGTATCGTTGCGCGCTTCCAAACGGAATTCCAGGTTGGCGGTAGCGCCCACAATACGCTTGGCCGCCACCGTGTCTTGAACACCGGGCAGTTCTACAACGATTTGGTTGGGGCCTTGGCGCTGCACCATGGGCTCCGCAACCCCCAGCTCGTTGACCCGGTTGCGCAGGGTGGTCAAGTTCTGGTTGATCGCGTAATCCTGAATTTCGCTGACCGATTGATCGCTAAGCGTCATGACGAGCGTCGAGGCACGACCATCGCCTTCGCTGCTGTATTCAAAGTCAGGGAAGTCACGGCTGATCAGGCGCCTCGCTGTATCACGGTCTTCGCTGCTGGCAAAATCGATCGACAGCGTGCGCTCTTCGACATCGGTATTGCGATAGCGAATACGCTCACTGCGTAGCAGCTCACGCATGGCGCTGGCGTTAACTTCCAGGCGCTGGGTAAGCGCGGCATCCATATCCACTTCGAGCAGGAAGTGCACACCGCCGCGTAAATCAAGGCCCAGCGTCATGGGTGAGGCGGAGAACGCTTGAAGCCATTCGGGGGTGGCTTCGGCGAGGTTCAGCGCTACCGTTGCATCATCGCCTAACAGGTCAGAGGCAATGTCGCGTGCGTTGAGTTGATCATCGTCATGGCGCAAACGAATGAGCCACTGCCCGTTCTCTTCTTCGAGGGCTTTGATCTCAATGTCGTTTTCGCTAAGCGCGGTTTCAACGCGGTCTATCTGGCGCGCATCCAGCGAGTCGCCTTGGGCGCTGCTGATTTGGATGGCGGGGTCTTCGGGGAATAGATTGGGAAGCGAGTAGATAAGGCCAACCACCAGGACGACCAGTATCAGTAGATACTTCCACAGGGGGTAACGGTTGAGCATGCAAGCCCTGCCTTCAATTACAAACGGAATGCTGTGCACGGACACGCCGTGCACAGCAAAGTTCACCATCATTCATACCATGTCACCCCTGCCGGGGTGGCTGGCACTTAATCGGCAGGGGGCGTTACACGGCTTAGATGGACTTGATGGTGCCTTTAGGCAGTACGGCGGCAACGGCGTTCTTCTGCACGTTAACTTCGGTGCCTTCAGAGATCTCGATGGTGAGGAATTCGTCGCTCACCTTAGTGATACGACCCACCAAACCGCCGCCAATGACGATTTCGTCGCCTTTATCCAAGTTCGACACCAGCTGTTTGTGCTGCTTCGCACGCTTGGCCTGGGGGCGCCACAACAGGAAATAGAAAATCAGCACGAAGCCGACCAGCATGACGATTTGCGCAATACCACCGCCAGCAGCGGCTTCTTGGGCATGAGCTGGTGAGATGAAGAAATCCAGCATTGCAGAGAACTCCTGAGTTAGAAAAGCTTAGGTTTTTAGATGCTTGGTTTTTAAAAGCTTGGTTTTTTAAAACATGGCCAAACAGTTTAAACCACCCGCCAAGGCGCGTGGCGATTAATTCGTCAGGGCTGGCTTAGCGGAGGCACTGGTAAGCCGCGCCGTGCATAGAAGCCTTCCACAAAGGTCGTCAATGTACCCGCTTCAATTGCCGCGCGCAAATCAGCCATTACACGCTGGTAGTAGCGTAAGTTGTGGATGGTATTGAGCATCGAGCCGAGCATTTCATTACAGCGATCCAAATGGTGCAAATAGCCTCGTGAGAAATTCTGGCAAGTATGGCAATCGCACTCTTCATCGAGCGGGCGGGTATCAAAGCGGTGCTTGGCGTTACGAATTTTGACCGTGCCTTCCGAGGTGAACAGGTGGCCGTTACGCGCATTGCGGGTGGGCATTACGCAATCGAACATATCCACACCCCGGCGCACGCCTTCCACCAGGTCTTCAGGTTTGCCGACGCCCATTAAGTAGCGCGGCTTCTCATCAGGCATCCAGGTGGGCAGGTAGTCGAGCACCTTGATCATCTCTTCTTTAGGCTCGCCGACGGAAAGGCCGCCAATCGCCAAGCCATCAAAGCCGATCTCCAGCAGCCCTTTGAGCGAACGCTCGCGCAGCTCTGGGTGCATGCCGCCCTGAATGATACCGAACAGCGCAGAAGGCGAATCGCCGTGGGCGTCGCGGGAGCGTTTGGCCCAGCGTAGCGACAGCTCCATGGACTTCTCGGCTTCCTCAAAGGTGGCCGGGTAGGGCGTGCACTCGTCAAAGATCATTACCACATCGGAGCCTAGCGAGCGCTGAACCGCCATGGATTCTTCCGGGCCCATAAAGACTTTGCTGCCATCCACCGGCGAGCGGAAGTGCACGCCCTGCTCGGTGATCTTGCGCGTCTCACCTAGGGAGAAGACCTGAAAACCGCCGGAGTCGGTCAGAATCGGTTTGTCCCACTGGGCGAAGTCATGCAGATCGCCGTGAGCTTCAATCACCTCGGTGCCAGGGCGCAGCCACAGGTGAAAGGTGTTGCCAAGGATGATTTCGGCGCCGATCTCTTTGACGGAATCCGGCGTCATGCCTTTCACCGTGCCGTAGGTGCCCACTGGCATAAACGCTGGGGTCTCCACCGTGCCACGGGGGAAGTGGAGGCGGCCACGACGGGCGCGGCCATCGTCGGCCAGGCGCTCAAAGCGCATAAAGCATTCATTTCGCATATAAAGTAACTCGTTAATCTCGTTCGTTTGGCGCGACGGGTGCAGGGCAAGCGGGTCAACAATCAGCAACAATACCTAGCGGGTCAACAGCATGGCGTCGCCATAGCTAAAAAACGCATAGCGCTCGGCCACTGCCCGTTGATAGGCGTGCATGATGGTGTCATAGCCTACAAAGGAGGACACCAGCATCAGCAGCGTCGATTCGGGTAGATGGAAGTTGGTAATTAAAGCATCCACGCAGCGCCACTGGTAACCGGGATAGATAAAAATATCGGTATCACCACTATAAGGCGCGATCTGTCCATCGCTACTTTTCATGCAGGCGCTTTCCAGGCAGCGCACGCTGGTGGTGCCTACTGCCACCACGCGCTTACCTGCTGCCAGGGTCTCGCGTACTTGCTGGCAGGTGGCTTCCGTGACCTCAATCCACTCGCTGTGCATATGGTGTTCAAGAATATTGTCCACCCGCACCGGCTGAAAAGTGCCCGCGCCCACGTGTAGCGTGACAAAGGCACGGTTAATGCCTTTATCCGCCAGGGCATCCAGCAGCGGTTGATC
Organism: Halomonas campaniensis; assembly: GCF_002211105.1. Classification (GTDB taxonomy): domain Bacteria; phylum Pseudomonadota; class Gammaproteobacteria; order Pseudomonadales; family Halomonadaceae; genus Vreelandella; species Vreelandella campaniensis_A. The sequence continues at coordinate 116,560 of NZ_JPUA01000034.1, forward strand.
AAAGTGCAATCCTGCGGTCGGCGCGGCGACGGCACCATCACGCCGAGCGTACACGGTCTGGTAGCGTTCACGGTCGCTGAGTTCGTCTTCGCGGGTAATGTAGGGCGGCAGCGGCATATGGCCGTGCTTTTCAAGCAGCGCAATCATCGGCGTATCGCCCAAAAAGCGCAGCTCAAACAGCGCATCACGGCGGCCTTCTACGATGGCGTGAATATCGCCCTCGAAAATCAGCTCGGTGCCGGGCTTCGGCGATTTACTCGAACGGATATGCGCCAAGCCACGGTGAGCATCCAGCGGGCGCTCCAACAGCATCTCCACTTTGCCGCCGCTGGCCTTATGGCCGTGCAGGCGCGCCGGAATTACCCGGGTGTCGTTAAATACCAGTAGGTCGCCGGGCTCTAAAAGCTCAAGCAAATCAGGAAAACGACGATGCTCCAGCGCACCGCTCTGGCCATCCACGCACAGCAAACGGCAGTCGCTACGCTGCTCAGAAGGGTAGCGAGCAATTAATTCGTCGGGTAGCTCGTAATGAAAATCCGCGCGCTGCATGGCGTATAACTCTTAGCGTTGATCAAACAGGCGGCATAGGATAGCGCTTTGGCTGCATAAAGTCAGTCAATGTGATTGACCTACCTCGACATTTACGTATAATGCGCAGCCATTGCCGGTGTGGCGGAATTGGTAGACGCAGCGGATTCAAAATCCGCCGCCTTTACGGGTGTGCCAGTTCGAGTCTGGCCACCGGCACCAAATTTAAAATCAGGCACTTAGGTGCCTTTTTTTGTATCTGTAATTCCTATCGTATGCGTGTTTGGTCGCGTTCTGGTCGCACCCTCCACAAAGATATTTGTTGACGCCTGCAAGATTGTAGCTTTTAGGCTACATTGTTTTATGACGTCTCTCTCGCATTACTTGACCGCGGATGGTCATGACCCCTTCCAAGCTTGGTTAGATGCTACCAAGGCGAAAGACCGGCAAGCTGCTATGCGCGTATTAACGCGCCTTAACCGGCTTGTAGCCGGTAATGCGGGCGATACTAAAAGCGTCGGCGACGGTGTGATGGAGCTTCGTATCGATTATGGCCCAGGCTATCGCGTCTATTACGCTAAAGTGGGAAGACGGTTGGTTCTTCTATTAACCGGAGGTACTAAAAAACGCCAGCAGGCTGATATTGAACAGGCGAAGGCATTTTTAGTGGACTACCGTAAGAGGTTGAAGAAATGAAAAGCCATGATGATGCTGTGATTACCATGCTTCGTGAAGATCCTGATATGGCTGTCGATTATCTACGCACCGCTTTTGATGAGTTGGATGAGGAAGGCGGGGAAACGGCCTTTCTTATGGCGCTTCGCCATGTGGTGGAGGCCCAGGGTGGAATGGCAGTCGTTGCTGAACGGGCCAAGCTATCAAGGGAAAGTCTGTATCGCGCGTTATCGCCTAAGGGGAACCCTACCTTGCGCACTATGACTGCGGTCATCAAAGCCACGGGCGTACACTTTCATGACTTAACCCGGCAGGCTTCGTGAGTTTAGCTAGATAGCTTGGGTCTGTTGGCGTTACTCGCATCACACTCTAATTGAGCCAAGCATTCCTGCATTTTCGCTTCGCTGATATCTCGAAACTGGCCTTTTAGCAGGGCAGACATTTTAGGCTGAGGTAAGCCTGTTAATTCAACCACTCTGCCCCGGGAAAGTCTGCGCTGTTTGATCACTTCGCCAATGGTGGCGGCAAGCCGTGCTTTGAATAGCGTTTCTTCAGCATTATGGCTGTGAATGTCGTCATAAACATTTTCAGTGCTTTCTTCAATGTGCATTAGTTTCCCCTTGGCGTGCTTTCCACCGATGTCAATCGTTTTCGAGTTTCCTGAATATTGAGCTTGGGCTGTAACTTTAAACTCGTAAGGAAAACTAGATTTTAGTGCTTACCTCCCCGCATTAGCCAACCGCTCATCCGTAAGCTTTCGGTAAAGGGTCACAAGGTTCTCGCTTTTGGCATCCTCGTGCCAACTGGCAGCATAGACTTGGGCACGCTGAGCTAGCTGTTGGCGCAGGGTTTCATCATTTAGCAGGCGATTGACCTTGGCGGCGAAGTCGTCATGGTTATCCTCGGCGATCAGGCAGCCTTCGCCTTCTTTTAATACATCCAGCGTGCCCATCATGGCGGTGGAAACCACCGGCGTGCCCAGTGCCATCGCCTCCAGCAGTACCAGCCCTTGGGTTTCCGTGCGTGATGCAAACACAAAAACGTCGGCGGCGCGGTAGGCGGCTTGCAGTGGGCCGTGGCGGTCGAGATAACCGAGAAACAGCACTGCGTCTGCCACGCCCACTTCCTGGGCGCGCTGAACAAGCGAGTCATGGGCCGGGCCTTCGCCGGTAATGATCAGCCGGGCGGTGGGGTGTTCGGTTAATACCTTGGGGAGCATGTCGATCAGAAAGTCTATGTTCTTCTCAAAAGCGGCGCGGCCGACATAAAGCAGCAGCTGTGCTTCCTGAGGCAGGTGGTAGTGAGCCCGAAAGTCGCTATCATCCTGGGTTCCCTGTGTGTGGCAGAACGACTCCAGCGAGAGGCCGGTGGGAATCACCTTGGTTGGCGTGGTTACGCCGTAGCGGGTTAGCGCTTGCTGCATTGCTTGGGAGGGTGCCACCAAGGCGTCGAGTTGCTGGCACTGGTGCACTGAAAGTCGGCGCGCGGCAAGTTGCAGCCAGCGTCGTGGCAGCCAGCGGATATAGTGATGAACATACTCCTCAAACAATGTGTGATAGGTCGCTACCACTGGAAGCCCGAGCCGACGCCCCAGCGCTACCCCGGCATAGTGGGCGGTAAAGGGCGTATGGACATGAATAAGGTCAAAGGCTTCGGCGGCAAGCTGCGGTTTCAGGGCCATCAAGTCCCGGTAGCGCATCATGCGATCCTCTGGGTCGCCGGGTACCTGGCGCGAGTGGATGCGCAGTACGCCCGGTTCGTCCACTTGGCCTACGGGATAATCGGGACAGATCAGCGTGACCGAGTGGCCCAAACGCTCAAGGGCACCGCGAAAACTGGCGATGGAGGTGGAAACGCCATTAACGCGGGGGAAGTAGACATCCGAAATCATCAGTATCTTCAAACCGCTCAACGGCGTCTCGGTCGTTGACGCCGCTGAGTGAAACAGCGTCAAAGCTGATGCCAGCCGTGCCTCTCGGTCGGCTTTACGCTGCAGGTGAAGGGCATTGCCGTTGGCTAATTGCATTAGGGCCGCGACTTCCTGGTCACTGAGAGGAGGGCTGAAAGAGGGGCGTCGGCGCTGTGGCATGTTGTTTGGACTCTTGTGGCAGCTTATGAACAAGCTATCTCGAGTCCATGACTGGCGGATGACAGCCGGCGCGCTTAGTCAATGCCCGTACACCTACCCGCCAGAGCGTTAGCTCACGGTTGGCTGCTCGCTCGCTTTTTGTTGCCTAGCCGTTTTATAGTGCTGAAATAGCATTCGACGAAATACGGTAACCTTCCATGGCCCTTTTTGAGCTGCACAGCCGCAACTTAGCCCAAGAGCAGGTGGCCCATACCCACGACTTCCATCAACTTATTCTGGCTACCTGTGGCGTTACGGAGCTCTCGATGGAGGGGCAAGGAGAAAGGGTGACCGCCCGCCGTGGCTGTCTGATTCCCTCGTCGCGCCACCACGAGTACCAGGGCGATGGCAGCAACCGTACCTTGGTGTTGGATATACCCGTTGCCCAGTTAGCGTCGCTTGAGAAAGGCAGCGAGATTGAGCGCCTCTTCGATAAACCGCGCTTTTTCAGCGTCCCTCCCGCGTTAAACCAGCTCACTCACGCCCTGGCCAATCAGCTTGAGCAGTGCCCTGGGCTGCAGAATGAAATTGCGATTCTGCTGCTACGCGCGCTGACCATGTATCTGCATGACGCGACTCCCGCAGCGGTTGGGCAGTTGGGCCAACACTGTATTAGCGAACGCCTCGACCTTGCTCGTTTGGATGCCTGGCTGGATCAACATCTGGCTGATGAGATCCGCGTGGAACAGCTAGCCTCCCTATGTGCCTTGAGCCCAGGGCACTTCCATAGCTGCTTTCGTGAGCTAACTGGCGTGACGCCGCTGGCGTATGTACAGCGCAGGCGCCTAGAGCACGCCCGTACGCTGGTTCGCCATAGCACGCTGAGCCTGGGGCATATCGCTATGCTGGTGGGCTTTCGCGATCAGGGCAGTTTCTCCCGCGCTTATCGGCGCTATTTTGAAGTCTCTCCTTCGTCTGATAGATAGACCCTCTCTTAGATAGCCATACCTCCCAGATAGCCGCTTTCAGTAAATGGCTTCTTCCTGAAAACTGCCTGCATGACTTCCGGGCAAATCTACCGCAGTGTCGGGCAAGTAATTTTGCGTTAAGCGTTTTAGTCTCTGAAGACATCTTTTTATAACGGCAAAACCTCTTTCAAGGAAAAACACCATGGGCGTGACCTATCAAGACAGCAATGCGCGTATGAGCCAAGTGGCGATTCACAACGGCACCGTTTACCTCGCAGGCCAGGTTCCCCCTGATGCCACAGCGGATATGCGCGGCCAAACCGAGCAGGTGCTGGCACGTATCGATCAACTGCTGGCTCAGGCGGGCACCTCGAAAGAGCATCTGATCTCGGCGCAAATCTGGGTCACCAGCATGGCGGAGTTCGACCAAATGAACGCTGCCTGGGATGCCTGGGTCGTCCCCGGTCGTCCGCCGGTGCGTGCAGCCCTTGAAGCCCAGCTCGCCAAGCCCGAGTGGAAAGTGGAGATCATGGTGGTAGCCGCGCTGCCGGAGGCCTGATATGCGGGTTGTTTCTGCTGAAGAGGTCACGCGCCACCTGACGTGGGAGGGCTTGATCAAGCGGCTACACACCACCTTCGTGAATGGCGTGGAGTCTCCTCCCCGCCATCACCATGCGATGCACCGGCCGGATGGCGAAGCCACCATGCTGCTAATGCCCGCCTGGGAAGCGGCGGGCTATATCGGCGTGAAAATGGTCAACGTGTTTCCGCAAAACGCCGACCACGGAATCCCGGCGATCTCTGGGCTTTATTTGCTCAGCGAGGGTAAACACGGCCAGCCATTGGCGTGTATCGACGGCAGCGAGTTAACCCGGCGTCGCACGGCGGCAGCCTCCGCGCTGGCCGCCCAAGCCTTGGCGGTTGAAAACGCAGAGACGCTGCTGGTAGTGGGTACCGGCAAGCTGGCACCCATGGTGATCGAAGCCCACGCCAGCGTGCGGCCTATCAAGCGGGTGCTAATTTGGGGGCGTAACCCCAGCAAAGCAGCAGCGATTGCCGACGAGTACGCCGAACGCTTCGAAACCCACGTAGTGGAAGACCTGGCGGATGCCGTGGCAGAAGCGGACATCATTAGCTGCGTAACGCTCTCCACCCAGCCGCTGATCAAGGGCGAGTGGCTAACGCCCGGCACCCACCTGGATCTGATCGGTGCATTTCGACCGCAGATGCGCGAGACCGATGCGCTGTGTCTGCGCCGCTCAGAGGTATTTGTGGATACCTACGCCGGTGCCAAAGGCGAGGCGGGCGACATTCTGCAAGCCATTGACGAGGGTGAGTTCCAGTTCGACCAGATTCAGGCGGAGCTTGCTGAGGTGCTAACCGGGACTAAAGCGGGGCGCTCCGTACCGGAGGCCATCACGCTATTCAAATCGGTAGGCGCTTCCCTGGAAGATTTAGCCGCCGCTATTGAAGTGTGGGAGTCACTGCCCGAACAGCCATAACGATTGCCATAACAACAACACCATCGCTACCCGATGGGTAGCCACGTCACTCATAACGAAGACCGATCAATAATCAAAACGAGGTGTGTTATGAACGCTAAAAAAACCGTATTTATCGCCGCCCTGGCGGCGCTCCCATTGGCGATTGCCAGCGCCAATGCACAGGCGCAGTCCTATGAAATGGTGATTGCCACGCAGTTGCCCGAGGATATGAGCAATAACGAAATCTATCCGGCGCTGGTGCACTTTAAGAACCTAGTGGAAGCACGAACCGACGGGGATCTTGAGGTTACGATCTTCGGCGGCGGCCAGCTAGGTTCCGAGGTGGAGAACGGCTCGGAAGTGCAGGGCGGGCGTACGCTACAGTCAACGATTATGTCCGCCGGGGCGATGTCCTCTTTCTACGAAGACTACCAGGTCGTCACCGCACCGTTCCTGTTCACCAACTGGCGTCAGGCGTGGAGTTTCTTTGATAGCGAATGGTTTGCCGACTTTATGTCCGGCACCGTCGAAGCTGCCGACATGCGTTACCTGGGAACCTTCGACGATGGCGGTGGCTTCGTCGCCTTCACCAATAACGTGCGCTTGATTGAGACCGTCGAGGATTTAGAAGGCCTCAATATTCGTACCGAAGAGAACCCCGCCCACGTGGCAATCATGCGCTCGCTTGGCGCTTCTGCCACACCGCTGCCTTGGGGCGAGCTGATCACCGCGCTGGAAACCGGTCTTGCCGATGGCCAGTTCAATGCGCCGGTGCTCAATACCACCTTCAACTTCGATGCGGTCACCGACTACACCACGCTCACCGGGCATGTGTATAACAGCGCCCCCTGGGTGGTCAGTGAGTCCTGGTACCAATCGCTGCCGGAAGAGCATCAGCAGGCGGTAATCAGCTCCGCTCGGGAAGCGATTCAACTGAGCCACGGTATGTCAGGCGCTTTGGCTACCGCAAGCTGGGTGGAGTCCTGCGAACGCTTTGAAGAGTGCTACCTGATGCCCGACGCCGAGCGTGAGCGGATGGCGGAAATTGCCCGGCCCGCTTGGCAGGAGTGGATCGTCGATGACTTCGGTATGGACGAAGCCCGCGTACAGGGGCTGCTGGACGAAGTTGAACGCGTCGGCCAGCAGTTGGCAGAGGACGACTACCGCATTTATGGCCAATAAAGTCTGGGTCAATATAACCGAGGTCAAAAAAAACAAGGCCAATAACGGTTAGCGAACGATAAACGCTGGGGCGATGTGAGGCCCCAGCGTGAGGAAAAACCATGGGCGTTTTAACTCCTTTGCGCCGCGTGAGCGACCTCGTCAATCAGGTGGCCATCGTGGTGTGTGTGGGCTGTATTCTGGCGATGCTGGGCATCTCGTTCACGGCGTTTCTCTACAAGCTGATCACCGGCAGTACGCTTAGCTGGACCTACTCGCTGGCGCGGCTGTTTCTGCCCTGGATCGGCTTTCTTTCCATGACGATTTCACTGCGCTATGGCGAGCACGTCGCCATGACCCTGCTGGTTCGCAGCTTGCCCCGCGTGATGGTGCAGGTGGCTGCCGGGCTCTGTTTGGCGGTGATTGGCCTGTTTGCGCTAATGCTGACGTGGTACGGCTGGGACTACTTTAGCAGCGCCACCCAGGTCTATATGGTCTCTGACCAAATCCGCATTCCCAGCAAGTTCACCGCCATTGTCATACCCATTAGCGGTGTGATTATGCTGCTGCATCTGGTGCATGGCTTTGCCCTACTGGAGCACTTCATCGATGAGCAAGACGTGATTGGCGGACTCATCGACACCACTGATCGGGAGCACCGCTCATGACCCCTGCAATTATTGCGTTTGTCGTGCTGCTGTTTATTGGTGCGCCGGTGGCCGTGGTGATGGCCATGTCGGGTCTAGCGGGTGGCTTTGCCATGGGCGGCGAGCGCATGCTCGGCATCATCGCCGACCGAATGTTCTCCGGCGTCTCCGGCTTTCTGCTGATTGCCGTGCCCTACTTTATTTTTACCGCTGAGCTGATGAATCAGGGCGGACTAACCCATAAATTGATCGCCTTCAACAATGCGCTGTTCGGCCGGGTGCGCGGGTCACTCTCCCACGTTAATATCTCGGTCTCGGTGTTCTTTGCGGGCCTCACCGGCGCGGCGGTCACCGATACCGTCGCCATCGGCAAAATCATGATCCCTGAGATGAAAAAGCAGGGCTACGATGCCGAATACGCCGCTGCGGTGACCGCCTGTTCTTCCATCATCGGGCCGATTATTCCCCCAAGCGTGGTGATGGTGGTGTACGCCACGCTGCTGCGGGATATTTCGGTGATTGACCTGTTTGCCGGTGGCATTATTCCCGGACTGTTGATGGCGCTGGCGCTGCTGGGCGTCAGCTTCTTCCTGGCCTGGAAGCGCAACTACCCGAAACAGGCTCCTACACCCTTTAAGGCGGCCATCATTGCACTGTTAGTCGCGCTGCCTGCGATGGTAGTGCCGCTGATTATTCTTGGCGGGATTCTCTCGGGGCTCACCACGATTACCGAAGCCTCGGGGTTTGCGGCGGTTTACGCCATCGTCATTGGCGTGGTGTTCTACCGTAATCTGACCTGGCGCAAAATCTGGGATGCGCTGGTGACCACGGTGCGCTTCTCCGGCGTGGTGTTTTTTCTACTGGCAACCTCGGCGGTATTGGGCTGGTTCGTCACCCGCTCAGGCATCGCCAGGGAGGCGGCCAGCATGATCACCACCTTTAGCGATGTAGCCTTTGTGCAACTGATGCTGGTGTGTCTGCTACTCTTGGTGATTGGCACGGTGATGGATGTGCTGCCTGCACTGGTGGTCATTGCGCCGGTGCTGGTGCCAGCGATGATCCAACTAGGCTTTGACCCGCTCCACTTCGCGATCCTGATGATCGTGGTGCTCAATATCTCCAATGTGACGCCACCGGTGGGAATGACGCTGATGACCGCCGCGCGAATAGCCGAGGTGCCCTATGAACGGGCGATAGTGGCCTCGCTGCCGTTTTACGTGTCATTTCTGGTGGTGATTGTGTTGCTGGCGGCGTTTCCGGCGCTCTCTACCTGGATTCCGTCACTGCTGTAATTTAGCTAAGGACTGCGACCCATGAAGTGTTTTTATCACCCTGACCAGGCGTTGCATGCGCCGCCGACCTTTCTGTTGCGCGGCCAGCCCGCGCCCTCGCCGGAAGGGCCGGTGCGCGCTGAGCTGCTTACCCAGGGGCTGGCATCGGCAGGGCTGACCCTGTCCACGCCTGCAGAGGCCGATTCGCCTACGCTGCGCAAGCGCCTGGAGCAGATTCATACGCCGCGTTATCTCGCGTTTTTGGACACCATTTACGCTCGCTGGCAGGCGCTGCCCAATGCGGCGGAAGTGGTTGCGCCCAACATTCACCCTTGCGGAGGTGGCTACCACTACCCGCGCCACCCGATTGGCCAGGCAGGCTGGCATTTGCACGATATGGCCTGCCCGCTGGGAGCAACGAGCTTTCAAGGCGCGCTCGCCTCAGCGGCTAGCGCCGAAGCGGCGGCAGAAGAGGTGCTTAATGGCGCATCTACAGCCTACGCATTGTGTCGCCCGCCGGGTCATCATGCCGGGCCGGAGCGCGCCGGGGGCTTTTGCCTGCTGAACAATTCAGCGCTGGCCGCCACGGTGCTGCGCGAACGTTTTGCCAAGGTGGCGATCATCGATGTGGATCTGCATCACGGCAATGGCACCCAGGATATTTTCTACCATCGCAGCGATGTCTGGACAGGTTCGCTGCACGCTGACCCCAGTGATTTCTACCCGTTCTTTTGGGGCGGCGCTGATGAAGAGGGCTTTGATGACGGCGTAGGCGCTAACGTTAATCTGCCCCTGCCGGTGGGCAGCGATGGAGACGTTTATCTCGATGCCCTGGCGATTCTGATTGATCACCTGCAGCGCTACGAGCCAGAGGCCGTGGTCGTCGCATTAGGCTTAGACGCCCATAAGGATGACCCGCTGGCAGGGCTCACCGTGGAAACAGAAGCCTTTGTCGAGCTCGGTAAACGTTTGGCTGCGTTGGCGCTGCCCACCGTTATTGTGCAAGAGGGCGGCTACCCCACCGAACATCTAAGCGCCAACCTGGCTGCCTTTATGCAGGGCTTTACGGCATGAGCACCACCGGTTTTTACTGGCACGAGCGCTGCTTTTGGCATGATTTAGGCGCCATTGGGGTGTTCTCCGCTCCTGGCGAGTTCTTACAGCCTCAGGCGGCGTCTGAAAGCCCTGAGAGCAAACGGCGGCTGAAGAATATCCTCGAAGTCAGCGGCCTGATTGACGAGCTCCGCGTGGTGAAACCGCCTGCCGCGACGCTGGATGATCTGCTGCGTTTTCATAGCCCGCGTTATTTAGATCAGCTGCAGGCGGGGGATAAAGCCCGGGGCGGCAACGGCGGCGACTGTGCACCTTATATGCCCGGCAGTTGGGCGGCAGCAACACACTCCACAGGACTGGCCATTGCCGCCGTTGAAGCCGTGGCACAGGGCGAGGTGAGCAACGCCTACGCCCTATGCCGCCCGCCGGGGCACCATGCGGAAGCGGATCAAGGTCGTGGGTTCTGCCTACTGGGCAATATACCCGTGGCGGTGATGCGTGCCCGCGCTTTAGGGCAGGTCAAACGCGTGGCGATACTCGATTGGGATGTTCACCACGGCAACGGCCAGCAGGCGGCGTTTTATGACGAGCCCGATGTGTTGACCCTTTCAATTCATCAAGCCGCAAACTACCCGCTGGAAACCGGCAGCTTTGACGAACAGGGCGAAGGAGCAGGCCTGGGCGCTAATCTCAATCTGCCGCTGCCCCCAGGCTGCGGGCTGGGCGCCTACGCCTACGCGATGGAGAAACTGGTGCTGCCCGCACTAGAGGCATTCAGGCCAGAACTGATCGTCGTGGCCTGTGGTTACGACGCCTGCGCTAAGGACCCGTTAGGCAAGATGCTACTGAACAGCCAAGCGTTCGCCACCATGACCGGTCAGCTAAAGGAGTTAGCCGAGCGCTGCTGTGAAGGCAAGCTGGTGTTTATTCACGAAGGTGGCTACTCCGAAGGCTATGTACCGCTGTGCGGCCACGCGGTGATCCAAACCCTGGCGGGTAGTGCGATTAGCGTGTCCGACCCGCAAAACGATGAAATTGCCGCTTGGGGCTATCAGGCCCTGCAACCGCACCAGCAGACGTTGATCGATGACTGGTGCCAACAGTGGGAGCAACGCAAACAATGACACCGCTTTATGACCGCGATGGCTGGATTTGGCAGGATGGCGAATGGCGCGCGTGGCGCGACGCCAAGGTGCATGTGTTGTCTCATACACTGCACTACGGCATGGGCTGTTTCGAGGGCGTGCGCGCTTATGCTGGCCCCAACGGAACGCATCTTTTCAGAGCCGCTGAACATACCCGCCGTTTAGCAGAGAGCGCCCATTCGCTGGATATGCCGCTGCCGTTTAGCGAAGCGGAACTGATAGAAGCCCAGCGCCAGTGCCTGGCGAAAAACAACCTGCGCAGCGCCTACCTTAAGCCCACAGTGTTTTTCGGCGCGGAAGGTATGGGGCTGCGTGCTCAAGGATTAACCACCCACGTCCTGGTGGCCGCCTGGGATTTGGGCCCCTACATTTCGCCCCAGGCCGCGACACACGGCTTGCGCGCGCTAACCTCCTCCTGGGCGCGTCATCACGTCAATATCAGCCTGTGCCGGGCAAAGACTAACGGCCACTACGTTAATTCGATACTGGCGCTGAATACCGCGATCAAAGCCGGGTTTGATGAAACCATTATGCTTGACCCGGAGGGCTATGTTGCCGAAGCCTCGGCCGCCAATATCTTCTTGCTCCGCGACGGCGTGCTGCACACCCCGGAAGTGACCTCCTGCCTTCAAGGCATCACCCGGGACAGCGTGATTCAACTGGCGCAAAAAGTGCTGGGTATTGAGGTGCGCGAGCGACGGATAACCCGCGACGAGCTGTATACCGCCGATGAGGCATTTTTAACCGGCACCGCCGCCGAAATACTGCCGCTGCGCGAGCTGGATGGCCGTCGTATTGGCGGTCGCGCGGGCGCACCGCCCGTTAACGAACCCATCAGTCCCGACAGTGTCACGGCTCAACTGCAGGGCTTATATCGCCAGGCGGTGCGTGGTGAGCTGGATGATTTCAGACACTGGTTAACGCCTTAGGGCTATAGGGGGTGGAAGTACAGACTATGCAACCCCTTTCACCCGCTGCGAGGGCAGGTTGAAGCGAGGGTCTTTTTCCAGGGCCGGAAAATGTTCCCAACCATTCCGGCATTCCCGCCATCCATGGCGGTCAGATGACAAAAGTAGCGCCCAGGGATGGGTTCACAGCGCCCTCGCGGAAACCTGCCCTCAATGCTCACAGCTATCCGTCGGCATATGTCCTGTATCAAATTTACCAAGCTCATCAGGCGTGCTCTTTAATCGCCTGTTCGAGAGCCGCCAATCTTCCCGGTTCCAGTGCGGCTTGTACCGCCGTAATGCGTATTACATTGGCCAGCTCTGGGTGCGCCAGGCGAGCGACCAAAACGCCTTCGGCGAGTAGCTGCTGGTGCACCTCAGCGGCGAGTTCAGCGCTGGGCAGGCGAATGCCGATAAAGTTGGTGGCGCTGGGCAGCACGTCCGCACCGAGGGCGTGAAAGTGCTCCGCCAACTGCTCCCGGCGGGCTTTTACATCAGCAACGTGTTGGTGCACTTCGTCAGGATGGTCGAGTACCACTTCGGCGGCGGCCAGGGTCAGTGACGATACCGCGTAGTGAATACGCACTTTCATCATCATCGCCAGTACGTCAGGGTCGGCGATGGCGTAGCCAATGCGCAGGCCCGCCAGGCCATGAGCCTTGGAAAGCGTGCGTAGGCGAATCACCCCCGGTATTGCTTTGGCAGCGAACTCGCTACCCACGTCATCTCGGAAATCCCCATAGGCTTCATCCAGCAGCAGCCAGCAGGTGTCGGGCAGCGCCTCGCGCAGCTTAAGGATGGCGCTGTCGCTATGTAAGTGGCCGCTGGGGTTATCCGGGTTAGCCAGATAGACCAGCCGGGCGTTTTCCTGATGGGCAGCGGCGGCCAGAGCTTCCAGGTCGGGGGCCAGCACGCCGGGTGCTTCATAATAGCTGGGCTCTACCAGATTGCAGCCCTGGCCTTTGGCAAAATAACCCAAGGTGGGGTAAGTGCCTGCAGTGCTCACCACGGTTTCACCCGGTTCGCAGGTGGTGCGCAGGGCCAGAGCGATCAAGCTGTCAGCACCGGCATCCACCAGCATCGTTTCCAGTGCAATACCTTGCTGTTCGCTCAAGCGCTGGCGCACGCCCAGCGCTTCGGCATCGCCGTAGCAGTAAACGTGTTCGGCTAGGGCATCGCCAAAGTGTTCGCGCAGGGCGCGGTGGGGCATATCCAGGCCTTCGTTAGAGCCCAACCGATGGGGGATCTCCTTTCCAATGCGGCGCTCTAATACTTTGATGCCTGGGAAGGGGTTATGCGGGCCTTCGCCAGTTAAGTGCTCGGGGTAACGGGGCATAGAAAGTCCTAAAACAGTAAACAGTGTTAATGATTAACTTAAAGCGTTTCTTGAAGTACTTTACCGCGATTTAAAAGATTGAGCGGGTCTAGCGCCTGCTTGAGCGTATGCATTAACTCAATCTCGGCGCTGGAGCGACAGGTGCTTAGCCAAGGGCGTTTCTCTAGGCCAATGCCGTGTTCCGCGGAGACCGAACCGCCCAGCGCGGCCAGCGGCTGATAGATCATGGCTTCCACTTCACGGCGCACTTCGGGATCGCCGCTCCCCACGCTAACGGAAATATGTAGATTGCCATCGCCGAGATGGCCAAATACCACCAGTTTCGCATCTGCCCAACGCTGGGTTAGCTGCGCTTCCAAGGCATTGGTGTAACGCTGCATATCGGCAATGGGCAGGCTAACGTCAAAGGTGAGCACCGGCGCCAAGCCTTTGACCAGCCCCTCAATATCTTCGCGTATCGCCCATAGGCCATCGCGCTGAGTACTGGATTGGGCAATCACCGCATCGACAATCAGCTCGCTCTCTAACGCACTTTCCAGTGCTTCGCTAAACTGGGTGGCATTGCGCTTGGCGTCGCTGCCCAGTGAATCAATGATCACATAAAACGGGTGCTCGGTGGCAATTGGCGGGGTGTGGCGGCCCAGGGTTTCAGTGAGTAGCCGGTAGTGGTTTTGCCACATCACCTCAAAAGCGCCGAGGCCGCCGCCAAGCGCTTTGCCCATATGGCTGAGCAACCCGGTGAGTGCCTCAAACGAAGGGCAGGCCACCATCGCCGTTTGCTCGCAGGGGGTAGGTGGCTGCAGGCGCAGTACCGCCCGGGTCACAATGCCCAGGGTGCCTTCGCTGCCGATAAACAGCTGCTTTAAATCGAAACCGGCGTTGTTTTTCAGCATGTGGTTCATGGAACTGACCACGCGGCCATCGGCCATTACCGCTTCCAGGCCGAGCACTTGCTGGCGCATCATGCCGTAGCGAATCACCCGAACGCCACCTGCGTTGGTGGCGATATTGCCGCCAATGGTGCAACTGCCCCTAGCACCCAGATCCAGCGGGAACTGCAGGCCCACCTCTTTGGCCGCCTCTTGAACCCGCTGCAGCGGAGCACCTGCCTGTACGGTGAGGGTGCCGCCCACTTGATCTATTTCTTCGATCGCGGTTAGCCGTTCCAGGGAAATCACCAGCTCATCCGGGCTAGCTTCTGCACCGTGCACCAACCCGGTTAATCCACCGTGGGTCACGATCGGTTGCTGCACGGCGTGACAAGCCCGCATCACCGCAGCGACTTGCTCGGTATCCGCCGGACGCACAATCGCCCCCGCCTGACAGGGCGCGCCGGTCATCCAATCAACGCGACGGCTATGTACATCGTCGCCCGTCAATACGTGGGCAGGGCCGACAATGGCGCGCAGCGTCTCCAGGGTTATTTGCATGGGTGTTCCTTAGCTTGTCTTGTCCATTCATTAAATTACGCAGTCGCTGCCACGGACGCTTCGCGGCCGGGAATCGCCCTGAGCAGGTCTTGGGTGTATGCCTCACGTGGGGCGAGGAAAATCTGCTCGGCGCTGCCTTGCTCCACAATGCGACCGTGCTGCATCACCACAATGCGGTCGCAAACCTGGGCCGCAACGCGTAGGTCATGGGTGATAAACAGCAGCGAGAGCGAAAGCCGCTGCTTCAACTCTTCCAGCAGTTCCAGCACCTGGGCCTGGATCGAAACATCCAGGGCTGAAACGGCTTCATCCGCCACGATCAGCTCGGGGTTGAGCGCCAGCGCCCTGGCAATACCGATACGCTGGCGCTGACCGCCGGAAAACTCGTGGGGGAAGCGCTCCACGGCGCTGGCGCCCAAGCCCACCATGTCTAATAGCTCGCCCGCTTGTTTAAGCGCCGCGGCTTTGGGCGTGCCGTTGGCAATCGGCCCCTGAGCAATCGCCATGCCCACTTTGGTGCGTGGGTTGAGCGAGGCGTAGGGGTCTTGGAAGATCATCTGTACCCGGTGGCGTTCTCGGCGTAGCGCATCGCCTTTGAGCTGGGAAAGATTCACCCCATCCAATAGCAGCTCGCCGCTATCGGGGTGCTCCAAGCGCACCACACAGCGGCCAAGGGTGGACTTGCCAGAACCGGATTCTCCCACAATCCCCACCGTTTCACCTCGCGCCAAGGTGAGCGATACATCCTCTAGGGCACGCACTTCGCGGGAAGGTTTAAGGAATCCGCCCCGTGAGCGAAACACCTTATTGAGCTGCTTGATCTCCAGCAGCGGGGCGACTTGGCTGGTCTCCCGGTGAGGCGGCACCGCATTGCTGGGAATCGCGGCAATCAACGCTTGGGTATAGGCGTCTTGAGGGTTCTCAAGCACCGGCTTGGCGTCACCCAGCTCGACAATCTTGCCGTGTCGCATGACGCAGACGCGATTGGCAATTTCGGCCACCACGCCAAAGTCGTGGGTAATAAACATCACCGACATGCCGCGCCGCTGCTGTAGGTCGCGAATCAGCTCAAGAATCTGCGCTTGCGTGGTGACATCCAGCGCCGTGGTGGGCTCATCGGCAATCAGCAAAACGGGTTCCAGCGCCAGGGCCATGGCGATCATCACCCGCTGGCGCTGGCCGCCGGAAAGCTCGAAGGGGTAGGCGCGAATAGCCTTCTCCGGCTGAGGGATTCCCACTTCGATCAATAGCTCCAACGCGCGGGCATGGCGCTCTTTGGGAGTGAGCTGGCCGTGGGCTTCGAACACCTCGGCAATCTGCGCACCTACACGCATCAGCGGGTTCAGGGCGGTCATCGGCTCCTGGAAGATCATGCCGATTTTTAGCCCACGCAGGGCACGGTGCTGCTTTTCACTCAAAGTAAGCAGGTTTTGCCCTTCAAACACAATCTCGCCCTGGGTGGCGCGAACGCCCTTGGGCAGCAGCCCCATCACGGCGTTAGCGGCCATCGATTTACCGGAGCCGGACTCGCCCACCACGCACATGATTTCGCCGCGCTTCACCTCGTAGCTAACGTCCTCCACCGCCAGGGCGCGATCCGCTCCTTTGGGGAGCGCAATGTTGAGGTCGCGAATGCTGAGGACGGTGTCAGCCGATTGGTTCTCTGTAATAGGCATATAATGTCCTTAGCGCTCGCGGGATAGTTTGGGGTTTAAAGCGTCGTCTAGCCCTTCACCCACCAGGTTTAACGCCAGTACGGTGAGCAGAATCGCCACGCCCGGGAAGAAGCTCAGCCACCATGCCTGGCGAATCACCGTGCGCGCAGCACCAATCATGTAGCCCCAGGACATCACGTTAGGATCGCCCAAACCCAGAAACGACAGCGCCGACTCCAGCAAAATCGCGGTGGCGACCATGAGCGAGGCCAGCACGATAATCGGCGACAGCGTATTGGGCAGAATCTGACGCAGAATAATCGTGGTGTTGGACTGGCCGACCAGGCGCGCGGCTTCGACATACTCGCGGTTGCGCAGCGACATAAATTCGGCGCGTACCAAGCGGGCCACTGGCGGCCAACTGACAATCGCAATCGCCAACACAATCGAAGTGATGCTGGGCTGCATAATCGCCACCAGGACAATCGCCAGGGCGAAGTTGGGGATGGTCTGAAAGAACTCGGTAAAGCGCATCAATATGTCGTCAATGATGCCGCCGTAGTAGCCTGCAATGGCCCCCAAGGGAACGCCAATCAGCAGTGCCACGCTGGTGGATACCAGCCCGATCAATAGCGATACCCAAGCGCCGTGCATCAAGCCGGATGCCACGTTGCGGCCCATGGTGTCGGTGCCCAGGGGAAAGCCATCCTGTGAGAGCGGTGGCAAAAAAGGCCGCTGAACCATGCGCCAGGGCGATTCCGGAAACAGCAGCGGGGCCAGTATGGCCATGGCGATAATGACCAGCAGAATAATCAGCCCGACGAGGGCGCCACGGTTTTGCGCAAAGCGTGCGAAAAAGCTCATGCGGCCCCCTTCTTGATGCGTGGATCAGCCAAGCTGTAGACCAAATCGGTGATGATATTGAAGACAATCACCAGTGCCGCCGAGAAGAAGAAAATCCCCAGCAGCAGGTTGTAGTCGCGCTGCTCAAGGGCTTCGAACATCAAGCGTCCGATGCCGGGCCAGGCAAACACGGTTTCGGTCAGAATCGCCCCACCGACCATCTGTCCCGCCTGCAGGCCCGCTAGCGTAATGATCGGCAGCAGGGCGTTACGCAACACATGACGCCGCTGAATAATGCTGGGCTTCAAGCCTTTGGCGCGGGCGGTTTTGACGTAATCCTGCTGGGCGGCATCGAGCATGGACGTGCGCGTCATGCGGGTGTAAATCGCCATAAAGAACAGCGCCAGGGTGGTCGCCGGTAGTACTAAATGCTTGGCAACATCGAGCACCAGGGCAAACCCCGTGTGACCGGCCCCCACGGTGTAGAGGCCGTAGGCGGGCAGCCAGCCCAGGTAGACCGAAAACACCACCACCGACATCAGCGCGACCCAGAACAGCGGCGTGGCGTAGAAGATCAGCGCCAGCGCCATAATGATCGAGCCAGAGGGTTTTTTAACCCGTGCTGCGGCCATGGAGCCCGCCACAATGCCCAGCACTAACGAAAGCACAAAGGCGGTGCCGGTGAGCAGCAGGGTGGCGGGTAAACGATCCATGATCAGATCAAACACCGGAACGCCCAGCCGGTAGGAGTAGCCAAAATCAAGCATGGCGATACCCGACACATAGCGCCACAGCTGCACGTACATTGGTTGATCAAGACCAAATCGCTCGCGCAGCTGATTAAGGAACTCCTGATCGGCAGCGCCCGCTTGCCCAGCCAAAATAGCCGCCGGGTCTCCAGGGGCCATTTGAATCAGCAGGAAATTAAAAATAACGATTAAAAACAGTACAATAACGGCTTTAAATAGCCGCATAAGAATGAGGCGAGCGTAAACCATAAGTAGTTTCCTGACGGATGCCTTCAAGACATAGCTGGAAAACCCAAGTAGCTCGCGCTACCTGGGTATAGTCGGACTTAGCGGTCTAGCCAAGCATCCTTAAAGCCGTCGTTAACCCCCACGCCGGAGGTGACCAGGTTCTTCACATCACAGCGATAAAGGGTCGGGAAGCCCAGCTCCATCAGCCAACCAACGGGCACGTCTTCGTGCAGGATTTCCTGCACTTCACGATAGAGTTTTTCGCGCTCTGCATCGGGGAATGCCGTGGCGGCCTCGTTAAACAGCTCGTCGACACGCTCGTTTTCGTAACCTTCCACGTTATTCCAGGGCGAGCCCTTGGCGATGTTGTCGGAAAGGTAGGTGCGTGAAATACCCAGTGCCGGGTCGCCGTATTGGTAGAGGTAGGTGAAGGCGAGATCGTAATCCCAATCGCCCAGGCGCTGGTTCCAGCCGCCCACGTCGGTGGCTTGGGTTTCAACGTTAATACCCACTTCGCGCAGGTTCTGCTGCACGGCTTCGGCCCAGCGTGTCCAGGTTTCGCCATAGGGCAGCGGCAGAATAGTGATCTCTTCGCCGTCGTAGCCCATCTCTTCAAGCAGCTCACGGGCGCGTTCGGGGTTGTGATCGTAGGGCTCCAGATCGTCGTTCTGGAAGCGCGCATTGGAGCCAAAGGCGGAGAGCGGGACATTGCCCAGGCCGTTCCACAACACATCTTTGGCGAACTCGCGATCCATGGCGTACATCACCGCCTGACGGAAGCGCTTATCCGCCGTGGGGCCTTCGCGGTTGTTCATCCACAGCATGGCAAAGGGGCTGAAGTACTCGTGGCCCTCTTCGGTCATGCAGACGTTATCCATCTCGGCCAGGCGGGGAATATCGAAGTTTTCGACGGTACCGCTGGGCAGCACGTCGATGGTTTCGTTCTCAAACGCCACCGCGCGGGAGGCGCCGTCGGGAATGATGTGCCAGTTTACGCCATCAAGGTAGGGCAGGCCCTCTTCGTAGTAGTCATCGTTTTTGACCAGCTCAATCACCGTGCCCCGCTCCCAGTTGGAAAACTTAAACGGGCCGGTGCCTATCGGCTGATCATTGTTTTCGTTATTGCGGAAATCTGTGCCCGCGTAGAGGTGCTCGGGCACCATGGTAAAGGTGCCCGCTTCAAAGGAGAGCAGGAAGGGGCCAAAGGGCTGTGTCAGGGTAAACACCACGGTGTGGTCGTCGGTGGCTTCGATGCTCTCCACATGCTGCAGCACAGCGCGGGCACTGGGGTTCAACTCACGGTGGAATACATCGGCGGAGAATACGACGTCCTCGGCGGTAAAGGGCTCGCCGTCGTGCCAGGTGACGTCTTCACGCAGATGGAAGGTGTAGGTACGGCCATCATCGCTGACCTCCCAGGACTCCGCCAATTGGGGCATCGGTTCCAGGTCGGTGGTGTAGCGCAGCAGCCCTTCGTAGATATTGCCCGATACAGTGCGCGTGGGCGCGTTTTGGATCATGCCCAGCACCAGGCCTGGTGGTTCGGGTTGTATGATGGTGTTAACCGTTCCGCCCGACTTGGGGTCATCGGCCAGAGCGGCGGAGGTAAAGGCAAGTGCTGCAGCGGAAATAGCCAACGCTAAGGGTTTTTTCATGTTTCCAGCTCCTCGGTTTATTAGAACGTAAGGGGGTTACGTCGTCGTTAGGCGAGCGAGGCGTGTCTGTTAGGCCCAGTTGTGATGGTTATTAAGAGCCTGTTTTGACCATAGCAGCCGCTGGTAAAACTGTCGACAGTCGGCAATCGTTCGTCGACACACGTGTATTTTCCGTCATACTGGAAAGTACGCACCATGCCTTATGAGTAAATTTTATGGCTTCATCAACGGTGGCTCCCAGGGCCTTTATTCAGCAGCAGAACCTGGTCGAGCAGGTGGCTGACTATTTGACCCAAGCGATTATTAGCCAACACTTTTTACCTGGCGAACGGCTCTCTGAAGTGCAGCTTTCCCGCGATCTGGGCGTTAGCCGTGCGCCGGTTCGAGAGGCCGCTCGTTTGCTGGAAAGCCGGGGGTTATTGATCTCAAAACCCCGGCGTGGCTTCTTTGTTCGCGCGTTGAATGCCGTTGAACTCGAAGATGTGTTTGATTTACGGCTGTGTCTTGAACGCCATGCCTTTCACCGCTTGGTGGAGCGCTATACGCCTGAAGCCAAGCGTGCGCTAGCGCAGCAGGTGGAGGTGCTGTGTGAGGCAGCGGAAAGCAACGATGGCACCCGGCGCATTGAGGAAGATCTGCAGTTTCACCGGCTAATGCTGCACTACGGGGGGAACGAGCGGCTGCTGCGTGCCTTTGATGACCTGTCTCACGAGCTGCGCCTGTGCATCACCCTAATCACCAAAACCCATGAAGCCCCCGAGACCATCGCCACTAGCCACTATAAGCTGCTCGACGCGCTGGATAGTGGCAGTACCGACGCCTGCCGTGAGGCGATTGATTACCATATAGGCGTTGCCCGCAAATTTGTGGTCAAGGGGGTGGGCGAAACCGGAGATGGTTCTGATGAAGAGAGTGCCGATGAAGACGTTCTTCCACGCTGACCAACTGCTTCATCAGCCGCAAACCTACTTCTCCCGTGGCAAGATGCGCACACCCCAGGAAGTGCCCGAGCGTGCCACGCACCTACTGGCAGCCGCCAAGCAGCTAGGGTTTGATATTCAAGCACCCGCGGATCATGGCGTGGCGCCGTTAAGGGCGGTGCACTCGCTGGCCTATCTGCGCTTTCTGGAGAGTGCCCATCGGCGCTGGCATGTCCTTGGTGAAGACTGGGGCGAAGAGGTTATCTCCAATATTTTTGTGCGTTCGCCCAATGCTCTGCACGGCATTTTGGCGGAAGCCGGGCGTTATCTAGCCGACGGTAGCGCTCCAGTAGGCCAGCATACCTGGCAGGCTGCTTACTGGTCAGCGCAAAGCGCGGTGGCCGGTGCCGAGGCCGTGCTGGCCGGTGATCGGTTTGCCTACGCGCTATCGCGCCCACCGGGCCACCACGCTGGCATCGACTCCGCCGGTGGTTTCTGCTTTCTCAATAATGCCGCCATTGCCGCGCAGCATCTGACCTCGCGCTACCCACGTATCGTCGTGTTAGACCCCGATATGCATCACGGGCAGGGCATTCAGGAAATTTTCTACCAGCGTAATGATGTCATGTACATTTCGATCCACGGCGATACCACCAACTTCTACCCCGCTGTAACTGGCTTTGAAGACGAGCGCGGGCAGGGCGCTGGGCTGGGCTATAACCTCAACCTGCCGATGCCCCATGGATCAGAAGAAGCGGTGTTCTTTGATCGCCTGGAGGAGGCCTGCCAGGCCATCCGTCTGTTCGAGCCTGATGCCATCGTGCTGGCGCTGGGGTTTGATATCTATGAGCGCGACCCCCAAGCCAAGGTCGCAGTTTCTACCGCGGGGTTTGATGAACTTGGCCGCAGGGTAGCGGGCCTGAACGTACCCACGCTGGTAGTGCAGGAAGGCGGCTACTACTTGGAAGGATTGGAGGCCAATGCGGTAAGTTTTTTTGAAGGGTTGCTGGGCAGAGTAGAAAGCACTGACAATTAAGTCAGTATTTCCAATCCCTTTTCCGCCACTAGGTTTAGCAGCTTAAGCGAAGGGCCATTGGGTTTCTTCTGGCCTTGTTCCCACTTCTGAATCGTGGACACACTGGTATTCAGGTAGGCCGCGAACACGCCTTGGCTGGCGTGATTCTTGGTGCGAATCCGCTTGATCTGTATCGCTGTGTACTCTTTTACTGGCGGCAGACAGAGCGCATCGAACTCGCGCAGTGTGGTTTCTTTCATCACACCAGCCGCGTGCAGGTCTTGAGCAGTTTCATGCACCATATCTAAGATTGATTTATCCATCGTTTTTTACCTCAATCAATGCGCCATGCTTAATTGCTTCGGCTAATGCTTTGTCACCGTAGCCCAGCAATTCTTTTGCTAAATGTTTTAACGCTTTAAGCTCTTCGGCACTGATGTTAGCGCGGGCATTTTTGGCAAAACCATAAACAAAGAACGCCTTATTACCGACCTTATAAGCCAACAGGGTTCTGGCCTCGCCGCTCTTGCCTCGACCACCGATTGCCACGCGTTTTTTCACCACATGACCACCTAGGTCGGCATCAATCAGGCCGCGCTCCATTTCCACAACTGCGGCTAGCAAAGCAGCATCATCCAGTCCTTCCTTTGCTGCCCACTTACTGAACACTTTGTTTTTAAATACTCGCATCTGATACCTGTACTGTTATCCTCAACATATAGCACTAGGTGTTATAGTTGGCCAGCTTTTTTTAGCCGCGTAGCCGCTTTGATCTGTGTCTGGCAAACTAGCCACTTTCAGCGATCAGCAAAACGATCCGGTTAGCCCTTGAAATAGTCATTGAAAGGACACGGCATGGCCCATCTGCTACGCATCGTGATGATTCACGGCCACCTGGAAGGGGTGGTTGAACTGAGTGTGGATGGTCACACCAATATTTGTGGCACCAACGCCTCCGGTAAAACCACGCTGCAGCGGCTGGTGCCGGTGTTTTATGGTGAGCTACCCAATAAAGTAGTGCCCAAAACGCGCATGAAGTTCGATGCGTTCTACCTGCCCCACCGCAACAGCTACCTGGTGTACGAGTACCGCCGCGAAGCGGGCAACATCTGCCAGGCGGTGCTCACGCGTAAACAAGAAGGCGGGGTGGAGTATCGCTTTGTCGGCGCGCCCTACCAGCCGGAAGACTATCTGGTCGAGAGCGACGCGGGCGTGGCGGCGCTGGACTACACCCAGTGGGCCAGCGGCCTGCGGCGCAACGGCACGCCGGTGTCGCCCAAGCTGGGCGCGACCTCTGAATTCCGCTCGGTCATTCAGAACGACTTTACCCAACTGCACGGCAACAGCCGGGACGGCCTCAAGCTGCGCCAGATCGCGTCGCAGTTCAGCCTGGTGAAACCCGAGCGGCGCATCCGCCATATCGAAAAGCTGGTCTCGGCGGTGCATGCCAAAGAGGGCAAGATGGACACCCTCAAAACCATGCTGGCGGCGATTTTCGAAGAGGATGGCGTCGAGCTGCCGGTGACCCGGATCCGCAACACCAAGGCGCGGGAGTGGATTGCCCAGATGCGCCAATCCATGCGCCTGGAACCGCTGCAGGCCTCTCTCGCCCGGCTCGCCGGTATTGACCGTGAACTCGCCGACCTGGATGCCACGCTGTGGCAACTGAAGCCCCAGCTCGAAGATGACCGCCAGCGGGCCGAACGCCAAATGGCCGATGTGGATGCTGAGTTGGCCCGCCACCAGCGCGAGTTCCAACAGCGAGAGAGCGACTATAGTGAGGCGCGGGATAAGCTGAACGACCGCCACAGCGAAGTGGTCAGCGATCTACAGCAGACCCAGCGCCGTCTCAACGACCTGCAAGCCCAGTACGAGCAATACGCCGAGGCGGACATGCCTGCCCTGGAGCGCGACATCAACGCGCTGCCCCAGTGGCGGGAGCAGCGCGATCAGCTGCAAAAGCACCTGAACGTGATGCAGGACGCGGTAAAAGAGAGCCAAGCGCGTCTCGACGGCCGCCTGCGCGAGCTTTCCGAAGCACTGGCCCGCCAGACCCGTGAATCCCAGGAGCTGATCGACGCCCTGGTCGAAGAGAAAGCCCTGCGCCGGGAGCAGCAGTGGGAATCCGAACAGCAGCTCAACGAACGCTACCAGCAGGAGCGTCAACGCCTGGAGGGCGAGTATCAGGCGCAGCTGGAACTGGGCGTCGAGCAGCTAGCCGAACTGAAAGCGCAGCTCTCGCTCTCGACCCAGACCGCCGAAGAGGCTTCCGAGGCGGAGCTTGCCCAGGCGCGCCTGGATCAGGCCCAGCAGGAGCGCAACGCCTCGGCCGCTACCCTGGATGGCCTGCGCCGGGAGTTTGAAAGCCGCAAACGCGAGCGCGACAGTGCCGAACAGCAGCTGGTGCAACTTCGCCAGCAGTTGGAGCGCGCCGAGCAGCGCTGCTTTGCGCTCTATCAGCAGCGCGACCCGGAGCAGGGCAGCCTGCGCCACTTCCTGCGCTACCATCGCCCCGGTTGGGAGCAGCAGTTAGGTAAGGTGATTGCGCCAGAGCTGCTAGAGCGGCGTGACCTCGCCCCGCAGCTGGCGGAAGGCGCAAGCGATGACCTGTTCGGGCTGGCGCTGGATCTTTCCGCCATTGCCCTGCCCGATTACGCCCAGGATGAAGCCAGCCTGCTGGCCGCCATCGAAGAAGCCGATAGCGCCAAACGCCGGGTGCAGTCAGAGAGCCAGGCCGCCGAGAAATCGCTCAAACAGCATAACGAGCGGGTGCAGCAGGCCGATGAAGCCCAGGATCAGGGTCGCATGGCCCACAAGCGTGCCGAGCAGGAAGTCGAGTTTGCGATAGAGGCCCGCCGCCAGCAGCAGGAGCGCCACACCAAGCGCCAGCAGGAGCGTCGCGCCGCCCATCAGGCCGCGTTAGCCAGCCAGGAGCAGGCGCAAAAGGAGCTGCGCGAAGAGAAGCAGCAGGCGCTCGCCGCCCTTAGCGAGACCCACCAAAGCCAGTTGCTGGAGCTCAAGGCCGATGGCCAGAGTCAGGTAGATAGCCTGGATGCCCAACTGCGCCAGTATAAGCAGCAGTTGAGCGACGCCAACACCGAACACCAGCGCCAGCGCGCGGAACTGGAAGAAGCCTTTAGCCAGGAACTGGCCGAGCAGGGCGTCGACCCCGCCAAGCTAAAAGATACCAAGGAGCGGCTGGCAAGCCAGGATGAACGCATTCGCGTCACCGCCGCCCGTCAGGATGAACTCACCGAATACACCCGCTTTATGCGCGTCGAGTGGGGCCAGCACAAGCCGCAGCTGGTCGCCCAGGAGGCAGAGCTGGAGCAGGCGGAGCAAAAGCTGCAGCGTGATAAAGAGCACCTGAAAAATGACTTCCAGGCCGCGCGCAAAACCCACCAAAGCACGGTCAGCACACTGAAAACCCAGCGGGAGAGCGAATACGCCTGCCTGGAAGCCTTGAAGCCGCTACTCACCCAGCTGGAAAGCTTGGCCATCGAGCCCGACGGCCAGGCGCCCGGCACGCCACTAGGCGATGTGGATGAGCGCATTGAGCGCGCCCGCCAAGCATTGGGCAATCGCCACCAGCAAATCGAGCAGCTGCGCCGTGGCTGCCTGGAAGTGGAAAGCCAACTAATCAAGGATGCCAGCAGCGGCTTCGCCGAAGCGCTGGAGAGCGAGCGCAGCAAGCTGCAGAGCGACAACCCGCGCCTACAACTGCCGCTACTGCGCGACATGCTCAAACTGCTCGAAGATCAACAGCAGCAGCTGATTCAGGAAGGGCGCAACCTGAGCGACGATCTGGATAAGTTCTTCACCGTATTCCGCGACCTGAACCGACGCATCAGCGCCCAGAGCCGCCGGCTTTCTGAAGAGGTTGCCGATGACCTGCGCCTGGAAGGCATTACCAAGGCCGAAGTGCGCATCCAGTCCACCATCGACGAACTGGGCTTCTGGGAGCCGCTAAAGCTGTTCGCCCAGCGCTACAAAGAGTGGCGGGAATCCGGCCAGACGCTACCCAGCGACGACTACCTCAACGCCCTGGCGGACGTGGTCGATCTGCTGCGCAGCGACCAGCAGTACAGCTTCGAAAGCCTGCTGCGCTTGGAGCTGCACCTGAACGAAGGCGGCACCGATCTGGTGATCAAAAACGACCGCCAACTGCTGGAGTCCTCCAGCCACGGCATGGCGTATTTGATTCTGTGCAAGTTCCTGCTCGCCTTTACCCGCCTGCTGCGCGGCGATGCGGAAATCGCCATCCACTGGCCCATCGATGAGATCGGTACCCTGGCGTACCACAACGTCGAAAAACTCTTCGACGCCTGCGACAGCAACCGCATTCATATCGTTGGTGCCTTCCCCAACCCCGAGTCCGATGTGCTGCTGCTGTTCGCCAACCGCTACCTGATCGATCGCGATGAGGCCAACCCCAACAAGCGGGTGTTAAAACGCATCGAGCCACGGCTAAGCCGCCTGGCCGAACGGCTCCAGGAACGTCAGCAGGAGGTGACGGTATGATCGAACATGGCCCACTGCTAGAGCGCCTGCTGGCCGGGGAGTTTGTTTGCCCGATCAGCGATGAGAGCGGCTATCGTCATCTCACCAATGAAGAGACCCGCGAGGAGATCGATACCTACCTGCGGCCGCTTAACCGGCGGCTGGCCAGCAACGAAGAGGGCAGCGTCTACTTTCTGGCCTGGCGTCAGCTCAACGACAGCGCCCGGGATCAGCTCTCCCGCCAGCTCGGTGATACGCTCAATAGCCTGCTGCCGCTGCTGGAGTGGCTGCAACTGGTTCAAGAGGCGCTGGGCCGCGATACCCTTGCCGCCCCCGGCGATGTGCTCAAACCCGCCGAATTCAGCGCCAAGTGTGAAGACAACCAAAGCCTACGCGAACGCCTGGAGCGACTGGCCACCGACAGCTTTTTTGGCTCCCAGAGCGACCAGCTTGATGCCCAGGTAAAGCAAGTCTTCAAGCGCCTGAAAGAGCACGGCTACCTGCTCCAGCCCCATTCAGAGCGGCAGGTGTTCGTGGTCACCGGCAAGATCGACTACTTGGTGGATCTGGTGCGCTTTATTCGCGATGAAGAGAACCTGCCCATCGAAGAGGGCAGCGAGGAGGGCTCCGGTTCCCAGGAGGCCCTGTTGTGAGCATGGGTTCTAATGGGGAACACGCCCTGGAAAGCCGCCTGCTCAAAACCGGCAGTGAGCGGCTAGCACTGCTCGGCAAGCACGCCGATGTACTGATGCAGGCCTACACCCGCGATGAAGTGCCGCTGGAATCGCTCAGCGATAGTGCGCTGCGTAAGCTACTGGCGGCGCGCATTCTATGGCGACCGGATGAGCAGAGCGGCGTGAAGCTGGCACCCAAGGTGCGCGAACTGATCGCCGAGATGCTCGCCGACGAGACCCGTCGCCATGTGAATGCCGATGTAGCGGAAACCCTGGAGCTGATTCGCGCCCTGGTACACAGCTACCGGGAGGCGCGCAGCCGCGGCGAACACTGGCGGCTGGAGCAGCAATTGATGCGCTTGCGTCAGGAAGTCGACGACCTGAACGGGCGCTTCGCCGATGCCATCGACAGCTTATGGCAGCGGCTCAATAGCGATTTTGGTTTCGTCAGCCAGCTTAACGACAAAATCCGCGAAAATGATCGCGCCCAGAAGCAGATCGCTCGGCTGTTGGACGGCCTGGCGCTGATCGACTTCGACGAGCTGATAGAGCTGGTAGGTAGCGACGGCGGCCTACGCAAACTGTTGATCAGCCAGCTTCAGCAACAGTTGAGCCACCACTACACCAGCCTGCGCGAAGTGCAGCGCCGCTTGATCGAACTAATGGCGCGCTTTCGCAAGCAGCAGGCGCGCAGCCGCCTGATCAGCGGCATGGCCGCCTTTATGCGCGAACACCCAGGCTTTGTGCCGGGCAACTACGCAAGACGCAGCGAGGTACCAGGGCTGGTCAATCAAGCCGCACCGCTAAGCGCCGCCGCCGCCCCGGCGCTGGATCGCAATCTGGACAGCCGGTTGCTCGCCGAGCTGCTGCACCAGCTACCCCAACCGCGCCACACCACGCAAACCGTTGAAGCTGCGGCCCCTGCCCAAGCCCAGGAGAGTAGCCTCGCCGCTGCCCGCCAGCAGGCGCTCAAGCAAGATGTGGAACACTTCTATTTGAGCGTGATCGACCAGCCCCAGGCGGAGCCGGTCAGCGCCCTTGAGTACCTGCACGCAAGCCCGCTGGAATGGCCGGATGAGATATGGCTCTTCCAGGTGATTTCCGAATACCAGGGCCTGCCACGCAGCGATCAGAAGGCGTTCCGGCTCAAACAGCAGGAGAGCCAGGCCAGCCAATTCAACCACCTGCGCCTGATCCACGATGTAGAACTGCAGCTGGCCGTATGAACCTACCCGGTCGCGCCCGCAATGGGCTAAACGGCGTCGCCCGCGAACTTCTCCGCCAGCCCACGGTGGAGAAACCCCGCCGCCAATGGGTAGACGACGTAGTGGCCTGGTGCCACCAGCACGACATTGACCTGGCCTCACGAATTAACAGTAAAGCGCTGCGCTTTGACGCCGTCTTGTTGGCGCAGATCAACGATGTGTTAGAGAGCGCCCGCCTAGCACCACTAGGCCGCTCACTCAGCGGCCTGAGCAGCAGCGCCCAGGCGAAAGAGGGCCTAGAGGAAGACAAGGCAACCCGCGAAAGCCCCCGTGCGCGGCGGGTGCTCGTCAGCTTTCCACCCCAGCCAACAACGGGGCTTGCCAGCGAGCCACGCACTATTCGCGATGTGGATGTGCTGGGGTTAAAACTGAGCGCGTTTGGCGCGTTAGTTCAGGTCGAAAACCTGGACAGTTTCTATGAATTTTCGCCGGAACTACTCGCACTAAGCGGTTACGCAAACCCGCTGGTCGTCTACCGCGGCGACAGCCACTACGGCGGCGGCTTTGCCTTGCTGGCTGAGGCTTGGCGCAAAACCCATCGACCGCACATCTATGCCGGTGACTTCGATGTTAAAGGTGTGACGCTAGCGCTCGACAGCAACGCCACTCACTTGCTCCTGCCCGATATCGAATGGCTTACTCAAAATGCCACGTCGCTGCACGTGCCCGCTGAACAGTTTCCTTACCAACGGCGGCTTCGCAAATACCTTGCGGCTCTACCATCCGGCCACCCACTGCGCGATTATCTGACGCTGCTTCTGGAAAAGCAGCGGGGGCTTAAGCAGCAGTGGTTTGGTGGGGAGATGGTTTGTGTGGCGCTTGGCTAGAGGTCGGCATTTCATCAAATCGACAGTGACTCTTTCAGGAAGAGCAAAACGCACCAACATGCGACTTTTGGATATGTGGCCAACATTTTCTTTGCCCCCAAGTGAAGCAATGGGATAGAGTGAAATCAGGTAGCTACATAACTTAAATAAATGGGCTGGGACGTTTATTTAAGTTATGCAGCCTTTCGTATTAATACTGTTAGGCGCGAGCAATAATTGAGGGAAAAATGAAATTTTCTGATTATTTTAATTTGAATCGAAATCAGCCATATCTTGATTTTATTGATATCCCTCTAGATACCGACCTTCCTGTCTTCCTGGAACCAGGAGCGATCAAATCTTTGGTTTCGCCCTGGGGAAACGAGCTTTCTTCTCTACTGCAAACGTTTTTCGATACTGTACTTCGTTTAATTCATTCAGGTGATCATGCAAAGGCACAGCAATTACTATCATCTCTGAACGAGAGGAATGAGTTTCATTTGGGGTATTCATCGGGAGAGTCTCGTGGTCATGGTTTTGGTTCAGGTTCAGCCGAAACCGTTTGGGGAGCACTAAGCAAAAGTAATGCTACAGTGACCGGTCTTCTTAAAGATCTTGAAGATACAGCGCTATTAATTCCGGGAATTGGTACAGACATGATCTCAGATGCTGTCTGTAACATTATCAGGGGGCCTTTAATAAAGTATACGCAAGACATGTGCGTATATTATGGTGTGCCTTTGACCCCTGATATTGCATCTGGGCCTATATGGAACCCAGAAGAAGAACGTTGGGTAGAATCACTGATACCACTACCAATGACTGATTACGGTAAAGTAATTCTTGTGCCCAAGGTTTTGGTACGCCATCGGCTTACTTATCAATATGATGAGTATTATAGGCATTATATACTTCCTGAAATGCAACACGAACATCTTCAGGCTCGCTCTCCATTAGTTGAGGTGCTTAAAGATGGACGTGAGCGAGTAACTAAAAAAGCTCTTATTGAAAAGTATGGAAACGATAAGCTTGCTGTTGTTGAGCAAACTAAAATCCGTCCAAATATTCTCCAAGAATATAAAGACCAAAAGATGGTGTCTCCATCTAAGCCGTTGACACAAGAGCAATTGTGTGAGATTGAAGCTTCCGATCTGCCTGATTTAGACCCTTTAGTAGAGGAACTCAAGTGCTTAGCAACGGGTCGAGATATGGCAGGCAGATACGAAGATATAATTGAAAAGATCTTATCCGTAATTTTCTATCCGTCATTATGCAATCCAAAAAAACAACACAATATTCATGAAGGTCGTAAACGTATTGATATTACTTACACTAATGAAGCCAAGTCAGGTTTCTTTTACTGGTTATCAATGCATTATCCATGTCCTCTGATATTCGTTGAATGCAAAAACTATGGCAAAGAAGCCGGAAACCCAGAAATTGATCAGCTTGCTGGTCGGTTCTCTCCAAGCCGAGGACAAGTAGGATTGTTAATTTGCAGAAAAATCGAAAACAAAAAACTAATGTATCAACGCTGCATCGATACAGCTACAGATCGGCGCGGCTATATGTTGGCATTAGATGATGAAGACATAATCGCATTAGTAGACTCGTATAAAGATAATGCAGAAGATCAGAAGTTTAAGATGTTGAGGGAGTTATGGGCGCAATTAATAGATTGATGTGTCTAACAAGCAGCCGCTGTTGGATTGTTAATGCTCCGCCTTGGCTTCCGCTTTTCCCAGTCGAAGAGCAGGGTGTTAAATACAATCGGAGTTATTTAATATAGTGGCAAAGATAAGCTTATTCATACGGTTTAAAATGCTAACTCTGTGGAATAAAATCGGAGCGTTAGGGTCTCTAGCATCTATCGTTGGTCTGTTTCTTTTTTTTGTTCCATTAATTTTTAATAAAGCCAATGACCCAGTAGTGACTTCCGATCTGTATATAAAAAGCGCCCGCTTTCGGCCGATGGAAACATTTTTCCTAAGGCCTGTAGAAGGTGAAGTGAATGATTTTTTTGAGACGGCCTTTTTATATATAACAGTGCTAAACCTTGGTGATTCAGATCTATTTCTTACGTCAATGGAGGTTGCTGATGTTGATAGTAAAGGTATATTGTCAAATGCTTACTCTAGCTCAGGGCTAGGGCCAGATATAAGTAAAAACACTCCCGTTAGAATACCCGCCGGAAAAGAAGTGGAGTTAAGCTTTTCTGGCGGGTTTAAGTTTAATGGGATGGTTGATTTATTTGATTTGGATAGACTGTCAAAAGAGCCGTATTTTTCAGATTTATCACCGCGAATATCTTTAAGAAATGATTTGGTTGAAGAGTTTAATGAGATTTTGGTAAGTCTTTTTTCTGGCCAAGCAAATATTAGAGTTGCGTTTTACGTTGGGAATGAGAATTTACTTACCGAACATGATTTTACTATAACTAAAGGTGTAGATATTTTTGATAACACAGGAAAAGTACAGCATTCATACTTTTTAGGTGACTTGATTCATTGGTTACGATCACCTTATTCAGAATATGTGCTTACCAAGTAAAACATGTGGACTTCTTGAATGCCTATGCATGCTCTTAATTCTTTGATTGTCAACGTAAAAATAAAAATGTAGTTCAGTGGTTATCCACTAAGAAATTAGAATATTTACCATCGCTTGGAAGTGTTTGATTCACACCTTGAGGGCGCTGTGTGCATGCTTTAAAATGAAAAAGTAGTGGGTAATAGACTATTAATAGACAAAATCTCTGATCATATATGGGTAGAAGTATTTGAAACGGTAGTAAATAAATCGGACTAAAGCTAATGAAGGCCTGTGTATTGCTACTCAGGCTGCAAAATACCCGATGAGCTATTGTCATCTTCTAATTCACGGCTACTTTGTCCCACTGGCTAGCACCTCGATGTATATATGTAACCCTAATAGAGCGGTAAAATACGCAATTGAGAGGCTGGAGATGCAGATAGATGATAATATTGGTGACCTAAAAGCTGATGCAACTTGTGATTTTAGAATGGTTATCGCTGTAAAAAGTTATCTGAAGACAGCGATTCTTAAAATATGAAAGCTTTTTAGCCCGAGGCTCGCCGTATTAAAGATAATGAGAGTGAAGTGCAACATATTACAGCATTAATGAACTACGAGAAATATAAATGAGTCAATTCAACTTTAACAAGGCTAATTAAATAGTTGGCTTTTAAGCTGCTGATTCGTCTCAACTTAAAAGCCACGCTTGTTGATAGCACCAATGCTTTAACTGAAGTGGCGTCAGCCAAAATTGGTGGAAAGTTAGGTAGCCACATCTGTATTAATATATGCCTAATAATAATTTAATAATCACTGCTATTTGAATTTAACTAGCTATCAATAAAAATCCTTTTTATCAAAAATAATATATAAGAGATCATCCAGAAGATATGAACTTACTCTTCCTCGGCACCTCCGCCGGTGTCCCGACTAAAACAAGAAACGTCTCCGGCGTCGCTCTACGAGAGAGCAAGGGCAAAGGCTGGTACCTGATCGATTGTGGTGAGGGCACCCAGCATCAGGTTTTGCACACGAAGCTGTCGTTCCATTCATTGAAAGCCATCTTTATTACCCACATGCACGGCGACCACTGCTATGGGCTGCCGGGCATACTGGCGA
Organism: Halomonas campaniensis; assembly: GCF_002211105.1. GTDB lineage: Bacteria > Pseudomonadota > Gammaproteobacteria > Pseudomonadales > Halomonadaceae > Vreelandella > Vreelandella campaniensis_A. The sequence goes on from NZ_JPUA01000034.1 coordinate 149,237, forward strand.
GTTCAGCCACCTATGTGCATCGTAATTTGGACTATGCTGGGGAAACTAGTTTTTCTTAACGTGGCATCCTTCAGCTCAAGGATACGGTGATATGAGCATATAAATAACAATGGTTGTACTGCTCGCTGCCATCTTTAATGCCAGTTGGAATGCGATCGTTAAAGTGAGTGGCGACAGGATCGCCGTTATGGCGGTGATCACCCTGTTGGGCAGTTTGTTATCTGTGTTCGCACTGCCTTTCGTGGCGCTCCCCGATCCTGCCAGTTGGCCGCTGCTTGGCTTGGCCATCTTGATTCATACCGCATATCACTTCAGTTTGCCCATGGCTTACCACTATGGCGATTTCGGCCAGGTCTATCCCATCGCTCGTGGGTCGGCGCCTTTACTCGTTACACTAGGCGCTGCCGCGTTCGCTGGCGAAATATTGGGGTTTCTCCCGTTACTCGGCGTGCTGTTTCTTGGGGTGGGCGTGATGTCGTTAGCCTTTGATACAAGCACCGGTATCACCAGGAACCCCCGCGCTATCCTCCTAGCGCTCGGCACGGGTGCCTTAATCGCTTCCTACACGCTGGTGGGTGGTCTCGGCGCACGACAAGCTGGCTCGGTGCTCGGCTTTGCGGTTTTATTGACCCTCGGCAACGGCTTGCTGACGTTTGCAATTGCTCTGACGTGGAAAGCCAAAGAGATAAAAAGAGTTATCTCCAGCAATTTGGTTCCCGCCGTTGTCGGCGGTGGAATGCAGGTGGGTGCGTACTGGATCATTATCTTGGCCATGGCCTACGCCCCGCTTGGCATGGTCTCGGCTCTACGAGAAACCAGCGTGCTGTTCGCAGCGCTGATTTCCACCATCATTCTGAAAGAGGGCTTCGGCGTGTGGCGGTTTGTTTCCTCTGGCTTGATTGCTTGCGGCATTGCGTTGACGCGCTATAAGCCTTGAAACTCATCCGCGAAGTCATCGGTGGGGAATACACCTTTTTATTGTTGCTTGGTGCGCAACATGCTATATTTTCTTCATGATTAAATCATTCCGTCACAAAGGACTGAAGCGGTTCTACGTTAGTGGCAGCACCGCTGGCATACAGGCGGATCATGCCAAGAAGCTGCGTATGCAGCTTGCTGCTCTGGATACAGCTATTTCAGTAGAAGATATGGATATCCCAGGTTTTCGGCTCCACCCGTTGAAAGGGAAAGACAAGGGGCGATGGTCGATTTGGATCAACGGAAATTGGCGCATGACGTTCGAATTTCGGGACGGCAACGCCTACATTCTTGATTATGAGGATTATCACTGATGACGATGCATAATCCGCCGCATCCAGGCGAGTTTATTCGGGAAGTTTACTTGGAACCCTTTGGTATTAGTTCCCGTCAGCTTGCGTCCAGTTTGGGGGTTTCACCTTCCACGCTGTCGCGGTTGCTCAAGGGGGATAGCGGCATTAGCCCCGAAATGTCTTTGCGTCTATCCAAAGTGCTTGGGCGTACCCCAGAAAGCTGGCTGGCGATGCAGGATATGTATGATCTATGGATGGCTCGCAGCACAATTAATTTGGACGACCTTCACCCATTGGATTTTGAAGCCGCTTAACGGTAGCTATCGTTGCTTCTGATCCTCCTGTCGAAAAAAGTCCGAGAAACCGAACTTATTGGAAGTCTATATGCCTGCAACCCAGGTTTGGGGTTCTAAAAAGAGAGCATGGAAGCGATATGAACCTACTATTTCTCGGCACCTCCGCCGGCGTACCCACCAAAACAAGAAACGTCTCCGGAGTCGCTTTGCGTGAAAGCAAAGGGAAGGGCTGGTACCTGATCGATTGCGGTGAGGGCACCCAACATCAGGTCTTGCATACGAAGCTGTCGTTCCATTCATTGAAAGCCATCTTGATTACCCACGTGCACGGCGACCACTGCTATGGGCTGCCGGGCATACTGGCGAGTGCGGGAATGGGTGGCCGGAAAGCACCGCTGACCATTGTGGCGCCCGCAGGCATCAAGGCATGGTTGGAGGCCACCTGTGAGGCCACGCAGCTATGCTTACCCTTCACTTTGGAGTTTATCGACTCAGACGAGCTGCCCAGCGTTGAGTTTGGGAGCATTGCGGTTACCACCTGCAGGCTTTCACACCGGGCGCCATCCTATGCTTATGGATTTACGGAGAAAAAGGTCGATGCTGCCTTGGACGTGGATAAGCTAGCGCAAAAGGGGATTCCGAGAGGGCTGTTGTGGGGGCAGTTGAAGCAAGGGTTTGACGTTGAGTTTGAGGGTGAGCAGTTAAAAAGCCATGACTTCTTAATCTTCAAACACAAGCCGAGAAAAGTGGTGATCGCTGGGGACAATGACCAGCCTGACTTGTTGATGGATGCGTGCACGGGAGCGCAGGTGCTAGTGCATGAAGCCACCTACACCGAAGAGATGGCCCAGAAGGCCGGTGATGTCGGGCATAGCTACGCTAAGCTTGTCGCCGCGTTTGCCGAAACCGTACAACTGCCCAATCTGGTGCTGACCCACTTCAGCCCCCGTTACCAGCTCAACCCCAATGCGTCGCCCTCTATTGAGGAGATTCGCAAAGAAGCCCAGAGCGCCTACTCGGGCTCGCTTTATTTAGCGAAGGATTTTGCCGAATACACCCTGGATAAAGCGGGTCACTTTTCTGAACTGGCGGGCGAATAACCGATTTCATCCCACCGCTCCTTGAGTGCTTGCTACGTAGGTCATTCGCGCAGATCAGTCACGACAATAGCCTTCACCTGTTTTAACTACCAGGCAGTCTTCCTTTTCCAATAGCCACTTCATGCCGGTGGCTTCACCGTCGCCTGCACGAAGCAGCTGGGAGCCGTCCCCGCGGTTGAAGCTAATGCCCTCGGCGGTGGCCTGCCCTTCGAAGGTGCCGATTTGGTCGGCATCCAGGCCGTAGCGCATGTGAAGGAGATAATGGCCCGGGCCTGCAAAATCGTCCTTACTGATTTCCAGGAATAACCCTTCAACGCCTGTCCATCGGCCGACCCATTGATCGGTCACTTGGTGGGTCTGGTTTTGCTCGGTTGCAGTATCTGAAGCGGGCGCGTTTGATGCGGTGGTGTTGCTGTTGCTACACCCGCTTATCAGCATCGTAGCGATTAGCGCTAATAATGCTTTTTTCATAGCTGGCTCCTTATCATTACTGGGTGTTGCGCAGTATAGGACGAAATGTACTTTCATCAGTTTGAACGTATTTTGGTATATGTCGATGGGCTATGTACTGCTGAGGTGTTTTAAAAAGTTACACACCGGCTTGCTGATTATGAACAGGGGTACGCCCGGTGGTTGCTTCAAACACTGCTGAATTTATTTTTGTTCGTGAGGGAATCAATGGGGTAGAGTTAAATTAATTTATGAAATCACTGTTAACTAGATATCTTCAGGATTTCCCATGTCTTCAGACCCCTGGCTTCAACGCTGGTTACCTCTTATCACTGATCGAGCTGACTGCGGGCCAGTCCTAGAGCTTGGCTGTGGTGCTGGTGAAGATAGCGCAATCCTTGTTGGAGCTGGCGTCGACCTTGTCGCACTCGACTTATCTGAAGAGTCCGTAACAACAGCTAGAGACCGCATACCCAATGCGAGATTTTTTGTTCAAGACCTACGCGATCCTTTCCCGCTTGAGAGTGAAAAAGCCAGCGTGGTTGTTGCGAGCCTATCGTTGCACTATTTCCCTTGGGCTGAGACGCTGCGTCTTGTCACTCGTATACGTGACACCCTGAACGATAGCGGTATTTTCCTTTGTCGGTTGAACTCGACAAACGATCATAACTTCGGCGCCTCGGGACACCCCTTAATCGATAAAAACTACTACTCCGTTCATGGCGAGCCCAAGCGTTTTTTTGATCGAAGTTCCATCGAGCACCTTTTCCAAAGCGGCTGGAATATGCTCAGTTTAGAAGAAATGATCACGCACAAGTACGCTATGCCAAAATCGATATGGGAAGCTATTCTAGTCAAAGACGTCTAACGAGTTAAACGGGCTACTGCTTTTGATACTTCGGCAGCGAGCTGGCTGAATCAGCCGTTCCAATATGCGCTTTGGTATGCTGACCAATATCGCGAAGCGCTCAACGTGAAGAAGCTTGTTGCGGCCTGAAATAGCACATAGCTAGGTCATTCTCCAGGTTCTATATCCTTCGAGTTGCAGCGTTTTGCCACTAGTGATGGCAGGCGTTATAAGCTTCTATAGCGCCTGCGATTGCAGACTGCAGACGGTTTCTCAAAATAGGAAACTTAAATATTACTTAATATTCCAAGTAGGTCTCGGTTAAACTGCTGGTTAGTGACAACACCCTGCTCTAAGTCAAAATTGTCAAAAAAGCTGGGTAAGGAAAGCGCGCCTATAACGGTTGCTGCAAAATAGGGCGCTGACGCTTGTGCGGAAGCTAAGACACTTTGTGCCCCACTTTGGCCAGGGGAGGTAGAGAGCATAAGAACGGGTTTGTTTTGAAATACTTTCATATCTATTCGTGATGTCCAGTCAAATAGATTTTTATAGGCTGACGTATAGGATCCGTTGTGTTCCGCGAATGACATGACAATGACATCTGCCTCACCGATAGCGTTGTAAAAAGCGTGCGCCAATGCAGGGATGCCAGACTCTTTTTCTCTCTCTTCGCTAAATATTGGCATTTCAAAGTCGTTAAGGTCGATTAACGAAATATCTGCGTTGTTGATCTGTTGTGCTGCATAAAGCGCCAGCTTTTTGTTAATGGAGTTATTGCTGTTGCTAGCGCCGAAGGCAAGTACTTTCATTTTAAAATCCTCTGGGTTTATTTTTTCAAGGGCGTTGGTTTGGTTTTTAGCTACACGTTTTTAATAAAAGTGTTATCTGAAGCTATAAGCTTGAGTTGGCTTTGACGTAGGGCTATTCTGAAACCTCAACTTAGGTTGAGGTCAAGAGGGGGGTGAAAAATAAACTGATAGGCATTTTATTTGAGCTTGAAGAGCTTCCGAATCGTACCCGTGTCACTCTTGTTGATTGGGACAAATTGGGCTCTAGGTGGCGAGGCGAGCTAAACAGGAAGATAACGCAGTTAATTGAACTGAGAGGTATGATGACAGACTGCATCGTGTGTGGTTGCCTTTCTCTTGATCGCCGCGTTTGCCGAATCAACAGAGCTGCCCACCTGGTGCTGACGAACTTTAGTCCTCGTTATCAGTTCAGCCCCCAGCGTTGTACCCAGTAAGATGCTAAACCGTGTGTAAGAGGCTTTTGCTTTCCAACGCCGTCAATGGGTTGGAAAAAGTGCACAACCGACTGGGCGGATTGCGTTTAGGTGTTGCTTGATAAAATCCAAGGCTTAGCGCAGTTTGTGCGCTGATGACCGAACCCAAGGAGGAGATCCATCATGCAGAAGGTAAGAATTGATCTAGTATCCGATGTCGCCTGCCCGTGGTGCGCGATCGGCTATCGGCGCTTGGAGCAAGCGCTAGAAATCCTTAAGGGCGAGATCGACGTTGAGCTCTTCTGGCAGCCCTTTGAACTCAACCCGGATATGCTGCCCGAGGGCGAGCCGATTTTAGAGCACTTGTGCCGCAAGTACGGTAAGGATGCTGCCAGCATGGCGCAGTCCCAGCGCGAGATTATGGCGGTGGCCGAAGAGCTTGGCTTAAATTTTCGTGGCGCCCAGGAGCGTCGAGCGAACAATACCTTCGCTGCCCACCGCGTGCTGGCGTGGGCCGCCACGCAAAATCTAGAGACGCCCCTGCAGTTAGCACTTTTCGATGCCTACTTCGGTGAGGCGAAAAACCCTTCAGACCCAGAGGTTCTGCGGGAGAAGGCCATTGAGGTCGGGCTTGACGGTGATATTGCCGAGGCCATCGCCCGGTCTGATCAGTACGCAGACGAAGTACGCGCGGCAGAGCAGCATTTCATGGAAGCGGGTGTAAGCGCCGTGCCGGGATTCATTCTGGATGGACGTTACCTGATTCCTGGTGCCCAGCCAGCTGACGTGCTTGTCGATGCGCTTCGCCAGGTGGCCGAAGAGAACGCCAACCGATAATGTTTTAGAGGCTCTGGCCTGAGATGAGGATAGCTATCGTTGTCGCTGCTAAGCGAGCATGGACGCAATAATTTTGAACCTTAAATCCCAGTAACGGCGAGATTAAGCGCACCTACAATCGGGCCCCTAAAATGTGAAAGGGTACCGACGGGGGTTTTGAGGTGTTTCTCTGGTACGGATGAGACCTGCGGTGTCAGTAACAACAGCTCCTGACCGTTGAACGTTATTTCCGGCGTGAGGCCTTGCATGGCGTTGCCACTAAAAGCCGCCCGATTACCCAGTGGGATCACAATGCGGGTTGCCAGATCCGTGAGGAGGCTACTTTGGATATCCACCAGGTAGGGGGAGTGCGCCCTGCTGGTCTTGCTGGGGTTAGGGTAAACATCGAACTGAGCCGTCAAAACTCCCGAAATTCGTCACCGAAGCAGCCATGCTGCTCGACAAATTCGTTGTAGCTTGTGATTGCAGCTCGGTTTTCTTCAACCCACTGGGAAGCCTCGCATTTTGCCAACTCTTCTCTCAATGCGCGTTCTAGTGTGGCCGAGAGGTTAATGTTCAACGCGCGAGATTTTTGAAGCAAGTCGCTGTTAACTGACAAATTTTCGGCCTTTTTCGGTGCTGCGGTGTTAAATAGCGCGGCCATTGCAGCCCCCTGTGCCTGTCATAAGCATAGAAATAGGATATGCGCACGGTAGTGCGCACTCAAGCGGTTAACACCATAAATATTGTCAGCTGCACTTGGGCGCTGGCTTTAACCAAAAAGCCAGCGCTCACTCAGTTAGCGCAAAAACGCCCGCAGCGTATCGCTCGCTTGCTCGATGGAAACAACGCCATCCAAGTGGCCGCGATTACCTTCCAGGGTTTCAAGCGTCACGTCGGTGCCGTCTGCTTCAATCAGCTCGGCGGTACGGCGCACGCCTTGGGGGGCGAAGACGAGATCGTTTTCGCTATACAGCATTAGCGTTGGTGCTTCGATAGCGGCAAGTCCTTCCTCTAACGATTCGCCGTGGCCCGCCATAAAGGTTTGGTTGGCGCGCACCAGGTAGAGCAGGTGGTTGGCGTCAGAAGTGGCAGCGCGTGCGGCAGCAATGTCATCCAGCGTTTTCTCGATGGCGTAGCGGGCGTTGATATCCTCAGCCGGGTCGCGTTCTTCATCGGCCCAATCGCGGTTGAAGGTTTCGTTGGCCCACTGCCAGTGGTTGGCGTTGAGTGTCACCAGCTTCAGCGCCTCTTTTAGCCCGTCGGTGGGCGGCTCGCCGTCGTAGTAGTTACCCTCGTTCCAGTTGGCATCCAGCCGAATCGGCGCGCCCCAGGCGCTTAGCGTTGCCAGCAGCCAGGGGTCGGCAACGCCGCCGCCAATCACTGAGATTAGCCGTTCGACACGGTCAGGGTAGGCGCTGGCCCATTCGATGGCCTGCAGTGCGCCCATTGAGGCACCCATCACCGCATGCAGCGATTCAATGCCTTGGCTTTCCAGTAGCTCGCGCTGCACCTCGACAAAGTCACGAATGGTCACCACCGGGAAAGCCATCCCCCAGGGCTCGCCGGTATCGGGGTTGATGGAAGCGGGCCCGGTGGTGATGACGTTGGGGTCGTTAGCACCGAGGTTCACCAAGGTGTCCGAAGAGATAATGTAGTACTCATCGGTATCCAGCGGCTTGCCGGGGCCAATGATCGCATCCCAGTAGCCGGTGGGTTCGCCATCTTCCTCATAGCGACCTGCCGCATGGCTGGTGCCGGAGAAAAAATGGGTGATCAGAATTACGTTGTCGCGGGCGTCGTTAAGTTCGCCGTACGCTTCCCAGCCTACCGTGACGTTGGGAATGGTCTCGCCGCCCTGGGTAGTGAAGCTGTCCATTTCGAAGGTTTGTTTTTCGACGATGCCGTCCCAGGCCCAGAGCGGGGAGGCTATCAGCAGGCCAAGGCCTGCGATTATACAAGAGTGACGTTGTATGCGTCGCATGAGGCGTCCTTTACTGAAGAATTGTCATTGTTCTTGGCCGCCAGAGGCGGCCCTTATTCAGCATAGTCAGGTCTGGCGCTCTTTATACAAAACAGCCCACTGATGAGTGGGCTGTTTAAAGAGGGGGGGCTAGTAGGCGTAATGGGCCAACGCTATTGAATTATCCTCTTCGCTAACCTTGAAGCGGCCCACCATGTCGGCCATATCGCCCGCCTGATCGTCGAGCGAACGGCTCGCGGTGGCCACTTGTTCGACCAGCGCCGCGTTTTGCTGGGTTACTTCTTCCAACTGCGTCAACGCTTGGTTGATTTGCTCAATGCCGGAAGATTGCTCTGACGTGGCCGAGGATATTTCCGACACCAGGGCGGCAGTATGCTGAGCGCGTTCTGCAATGGCTTTTAGCGTTTCGCTGGTTGACGTGACCAGGTTCCCGCCCTCTTTGATGCTTTCAACATTGTTCTCGATGAGCTTGCGAATCTGCTTGGCTTCTTCGGCACTTCGGCTCGCCAGATTACGCACTTCTGAGGCCACTACCGCGAAGCCGCGTCCTTGCTCACCGGCACGCGCTGCTTCAACGGAGGCATTCAAGGCCAGAATGTTGGTCTGAAAGGCAATGTTATCGATGGCTTCCACTATTGCTGTGACTTTCTGGTTGGCCTCTTCGATCTGCTCCATCGCCAGGCGCGCCCGGTCGGCGATATCGTTCGCTTCATTGGCCTGATCAGCCATGTCCTGCGTAGAGCGGCGCGCTTGTTGAGCGGTATCCGCACTCTGTTTTACGGTCGCCGTAATCTGCTCCATGCTGGAAGCTGTTTCGACTAGCGAAGCGGATTGCTCTTCCGTGCGTTGTGCGAGATCCGCATTGCCTTTCGCAATTTCCTTGCTGGCTAGCTCAACGGACAGGGCGCCCTGTTTAATGCTGGCCACGAGCTCTTCTGTTTTAATCGTCGATTCGTTGAATGCGAGGTAAAGCTGAGAGAGTTCGTCACTGCCTGGAACGGCCAAACGCTGAGTAAGATCGCCACCGCGTGTTTGGATGTTTTCAAGCGCGACATTTAGCGGCCTAGCGATACTACGAACTATGAACACTGCCAATAGAATAGCGAGAAGCGCGGCGGCCAAAGAAAGAACGAGGTAATACACCAGCTCGCTTATCGCTTCATCTCGCAAGTTCTGAGCAGTATCCAGCAACACTGCAATTGCACTGTCTCCAACCGCTGCTAGTTGATCAATTAGCCGGGTCTGCTGTTCAAACCATTGCTGGTGGTCGAGGTTAAACGCTCCCCTCGTGCCTCGTTCGATTGCGATGCTACGCATATCCGCCAGGTTGCTGGCAAGATCACTTGCCAATACCTCTGCCAGTTCGTTTTGAATAGCTTCATTCGAAAAACTATTAAAACTGTTGATGTAGACGCTGGATCGGCCTGTCAGTGAGAGCAGGTTGGTGTACATCGCTGGAGACAGAGTATTGGTACTGAAAGCGGTCGTTAACATGGCACGCTCTATACCCGCTAACTCTTTAATATTCAGAAGGTTATAGTAAGCATTGAGCTGCCTGATAACTTCGCCTTGTTCAACGCTAAACGTTAATTGGCTAACAGTGCTAATTAAGAAGTTATTAATATTTGTGTAGTAAGCGTTGGACTGCTCACCAGATATTTCCTGGTGGTCAACGCGCTGGCGGTGGGTGGTTAACTCTTTTAAAAGATTGTTGGCCTGATTCACTTGGGCCTGAACCGCGGCATCATCTTCAGAGTAGGTTAGGCTAGTGGTATAGGTGTTGAATTCGTCAAGACGCTCATCAGTTTTCCGGCGCTGGTTGGGTAGTTCCGCGCGAAAATTTTGCCCTTTACTACCTAAAAATGCGGCTGTCATGCCTCGCTCGCGCTGCAACTCATGAACCAGATCCCCGGCATATTGGCTCAGCACCGTCATTTCCTGCAGATGGTTCATTTCCGAGACAAGTGATTTACGTTCCAAAATACCCGACACGGCTAACCATGCCATGGCTATCAGCGGTAAGGCGAGCACCAGTACAAATTTACGCCCTAAGGAAACACGGTGTAGTGCCTGCAGCATTCTGTTTTCTCTCATGGAAAGGGGAGTTCATGAGGTTTTCGGGGCGCGAGCCCTTATCAACAACATGAAGGGGTGAGCACCAATGGCTCATTTTCCATGTATCGGCACTACTGATTTGATACTAAAGTCGTGATGATAGTTATCTGTCATAAAATTGACTCGCATCAATTTTCTTAGGATCAGGGCTGCTCACGAAGCAGGTGGGAGCGCTATAACGCCTTCCTGATCATGCACTTGGTGATCCGAAATTGACGAGTCTCACGTGCTCGTTTTTTGCCTAGCCCGATGCGCTGCCGCTTTCATTCTGTTTCCGCAGGAGGCCATGCTACACCAGCGGCGCCGGTGCGATTTTGTTTGATCGTGGAACAGTAGAACGCAGTCTGAGGCTTCGCACTCTTTCACGAGCTGTAGATCTTCCTCGGTAAGCAACTGGACTAACGCGGAAGCGACAGGCTGCAACAGGCTCTCGCTTTCCATGTTGCGCTGATAGATTTTTTTCTGAAACGCCGACGCCGTTGGCTGCCATTCGATTTTCTCTAGGGGATAACCCCGTTCCAGCACGTGATTCACCACTGTGGGATCTGCGGCCCGCCCTTGCTGGGCCGAGATCAGGAGATCCCGCATGTTGTCGCGCAGTTCCCGCGCAAGGTGGGCTATTCCAGCTGGGGGGCTTTCACACTCTTCCGACAACACGCACGCCTGTTGAAGCCACGCAATGACACTGCGGTCGTCCTCCAGGCACTCTTGCTGCTCCTCCCCTACGCCAAACTGCGTGTTGATGAAATCGATGGCGAGATTGCTGGCGATAAACGGAGGCGTAATTTTTGATGTCATATTTAGTAACCCTTAATTCGATATTTGACAGGTTACTATTATTCTGTGTAACCTTCAAAAATTGCTATTACCGGTTACCAAGGAGTATATCCATGACATCTAAAAATACCTCGGTCTCTGCGACTATCGAGGAAGCACCGGCGACCAGCGCTGAGCACTCCTCTGGCTCGACAGCTGAGCAGGTTCATTATCGTTTCGAGAAAGTCGGCGATGTGGAGGTTTTCTATCGTGAAGCGGGGGATCCGGCGGCGCCGACAGTGCTGCTGCTCCACGGCTTTGCTGCCTCCTCGTATATGTGGCGGGATGTGATTGAGGCGCTTGCCGATGGCTATCACGTCGTGGCACCGGATTTGCCCGCGTTTGGCTTTACCCAGTCACCGGCACGCGGTGAGTATGAGTACACCTTTGCCAACCTGACAAAGACGATTGATCGGTTCACTGAGCAGTTGAAGCTCGACCGCTATGCCATCGCCGTTCACGACTATGGTGCCCCTGTTGGTTGGCGTTTGGCGGTGGCCCACCCATCAAAAGTCACCGCTATCATTTCGCAAAACGGTAATGCCTATGAGGAGGGGCTTTCAAAAGGGTGGGAGCCGATTCAAACGTATTGGAATACACCTTCTCAGGCGAATCGTGAGGCGCTGAGCGACTTTCCAACACCGGCGTCGATCAAGTGGCAGTACGTGGAGGGCGTAAGCGATACCAGTGTCGTAGCCCCGGATGCCTATACGCTGGAAGGAACTCAGATATCGCAACCTGGCATGGCCGATATCCAGCTCGATCTATTGCTGGATTACGCCACCAACGTTGCGAAGTATCCCGAATTCCAGGCCTACTTTCGGGAGCAACAACCACCGCTGCTCGCGGTGTGGGGGAAGCATGATCCGTTCTTTCTGCCGCCGGGTGCGGAAGCCTGGAAGCGAGATATTCCGCAGGCGGACATCCGCTTTTACGACACCGGGCATTTTGCACTGGAAACCCATGGCGATGTCATTATCCCGGTGATGCGTGAATTTCTGGATAAACACCTGAAAGCATAAACACCCGAAAACATAAACGGCTGAAACACACTCACGCCCCCATCAAGCGGCGGTCACGGTGGCCGCCGCTTCATGTTTGGCTTCTCCATTTGCGGGAAGAGAAGGGGAGTATCAGCGTCTAACGCATTTTGAACGGATTCAAGCCGTTGGCTTGCTGCATCATCATGCGTTTGGCGAATGGGAAACGCTCGGCGAGCTGCAGACTTAGATCGCCTAGCTGGCGTAACGGTTTGGCACCGGTAAACAGGTGGTGAAAGCTATCGGTGGCGGCGATCATCGCTTGGTTAGCCGCGCGGCGCTGGCACTCAAAGCGGAGTAGGTTGAGGTAGTCGCCGGGGTCGCGGCCCTGAATAATGATCTCGGCAAGGGTGTCGGCGTCGTGCAGGCCGATATTTAACCCCTGGCCTGCCAGCGGGTGCACCACATGGGCGGCATCGCCAATCAGCGCCAGACGTTTGCCGATATAGCGGTGGGCGTGCTGGCGCTTGATGGGGAAGCTGGCCCGGGCGACGATGCGGATGAGGTTACCCAGGCGTTTAGGGAAGGCCATTTCAATCGCTGCTTTCAGCGCTTCATCGTCCAGCTGTTCACGGTCTTGGGTGGCTTGCTCGGTGTCGTACCACACCAGGGAAGCGCGGTGGCCAGGCAGGGGCAGCATGGCGATGGGCCCGGTGGGGGTGAAAACCTGCCAACTGACATCCTGCTGGGGCAGTTCGGTTTCCACATTAATGATCATCGCCCGCTGGTGGTAGTCGTAGCTGCTAACGCTGATTCCTGCTAGCTCACGCAGGGTCGATTTTGCGCCGTCGGCGCCGACGATTAAGCGGGCGCTGAGGGTTTTGCCGTTATCTAGCTCCAGCAGACGGCCAGTGCTCGAGGTGATCGTGCTTAATGGCGCGCACTGGGTATAGCAGGCGACGCTGGGCAACTGTTGCAAGCGCTGCCATAGGGCGTACTGCAGCGTGCGGTTTTCGATAAAGATACCGAAATCATCCATGCCGCTATCCTGTGCGGAAAACAGCGAGTGGCCGGTGCCGTCCTGGTTGGAGACATCAATATGCCGAAACGGGCAGCTACGCTCTTCCGGCAGCGCTGTGCCGCTGGCCTTAACAAAGGCTAACGAGCGTGCGTTCAGCGATGAAATGCGCAGGTCATAGTCACCGCTAGGTTCAGCAGGGATGTCGCCTTGCTCCACCAGCCCGACGGAGAAGCCAGCATGACCCACACGAGCCGCCAGAGCGGCGCCCACCATGCCGCCGCCGACAATAATAATGTCATGATCGTGCTGCATAAGAGTATCTCCTGGGTGCACAATAAGCGTTGAAGGGCGCGTTGTTTAGCCCGCTGTTGCACTACAGTATCGTTGAGTTTGAACCACATTGCCTAGAGGTGAACGATTGACGCAGGCCGTGGAAATGGCAGAAAGCATTGCTCAGGCGGGAGAGGAGCTGGCGGCGTTTATTCAGCAGCACCCCAAACTGTGGGTGATTACTGGCGCCGGTGTGAGTACCGACAGCGGTATTCCGGACTATCGCGATGCGGATGGTCAATGGAAGCGGCCGCCCCCGGTGCAGCATGGCGACTTTATGAGCTCTCACCACGTTCGGCAGCGCTACTGGGCACGAGCACTGATCGGCTTTAGCGCCATGCGCGAAGCCCAGGCCAGCGGCGCGCACCGGGCGCTGGCCGCGTTGGAGTCACAGGGGTATATCCAACAGTTGGTGACCCAAAACGTTGACCGCTTGCATCAGCGCGCTGGTTCGCGCCGGGTGATCGACCTGCATGGCCGGGCGGATATGGTCAAGTGCATGGTTTGCGACTACCAAATGATGCGCCACGCCATGCATGCCGAGATGGCGCGCATGAATCCTAGCTTTGTAGGCTTGCAGGCCGGCCACGCCCCAGATGGCGACGCTGACCTGGAAACCGACTTCAGCAGCTTTCATATTTTCGACTGCCCGCGCTGCAGCGGTATTTTAAAACCTGATGTAGTGTTTTACGGCGATGTAGTGCCCGCCGAACGGCGGTTGGCAGCCCAGGTAGCGTTAGCTGAGTCGGATGCAGTGCTGGCCGTGGGCACTTCATTAATGGTGTTTTCCGGCTACCGCTTCTGCCGCGCCGCCCATGAGCGGGGCATACCGCTGGCATCGCTCTCCCTCGGCGTGACCCGGGCCGATGCGCTATTGACCCACCAGTGGCGGACGCCGTTGACCCCGGTGCTGGAGCAGGCTGTTCGCTGTTTGCAGCGGCGTTAACTTGACTAAAGTGCTAGGGTATTAGCTATATAACGCCATCAATAGCGGAGCCTGTCGTGCTGCCATTCGAACATCTCTATTCCACCTTACCCGAACCCCTGTGGGTTGCCACCCAAGCAACGCCTGTATCCAGCCCTGAGCTGATCGCGTTTAATGCCTCGCTGGCTCATGAGCTAGGCGCCAAAGAGATACCTGACTCCGAAACGCTGGCCCAGTGGTTTAGCGGCAACCAGCTCATGCCAGAAGCCAAGCCGGGGGCGTTAGGTTACGCAGGCCACCAGTTCGGAAACTTTGTGCCGCAACTGGGCGATGGCCGCGCACTGCTGCTGGGGGAAGTGATCGACCAGAATGGCATTCGCCGCGATGTGCAGCTAAAAGGCAGCGGCCGCACGCCGTTTTCCCGTGGTGGCGATGGCCGTTCCCCCTTAGGCCCGGTGCTGCGAGAATATCTGGTCAGCGAGTTTATGGCCGCGATGGGCATTCCCACCACTCGGGCCTTGGCTGCGGTGACCAGTGGGGAGCGTGTGGTGCGACAGATGGCCGAGCCCGGGGCGGTGTTTACCCGCGTGGCCAGCAGTCATATTCGCGTGGGCACCTTCCAGTTTATTGCTGCTCGCCGTGACGAGCAGGCGTTAAAAGCGCTGGCAGATCATGTCGTTGAGCGTCATTACCCGGAAGCCGCCAGCGCCGAAGACCCTTATTTGGCGCTGCTGGAGGCAGTGGTCGCCCGCCAAGCGGTGCTGATTGCCCGCTGGATGAGCGTCGGCTTTATCCACGGCGTGATGAATACCGATAACTGCAGCATCGCCGGGGAAACCATCGATTACGGCCCCTGTGCCTTTATGGAGCAGTTTGATCCCCAGAAGGTGTACAGCTCCATCGATCAGGGTAAGCGCTATGCATTTGATAACCAACCGGCGATAGCCCAGTGGAATCTGGCCCGCTTTGCCGAAACGCTGCTTCCGTTAATGAATGAAGAGGGAGAGGCATTGGTGGAGCAGGCCACTGATGCCATTCACCGCTTTGAGCCATTGTTCAGCGCCGAACAGCGTCGTCTGCACGCCGATAAACTCGGCCTTGCAGCAGGCAGCGACCAAGCCGTGCCACTGATGGAAGCGTTGGAAAGCCAGATGCATCATGGGCGGATGGACATGACGGCCACCTTTGATGCGCTCACCCAATACGCCTCGTCGCTGAGTGATGAGCATCGCGAGGCACTGCTGGCGCTGACGACGCAGCCCGATGAATTATCAACCTGGCTGGATACCTGGCAGCAAGAGCAAGTGGTCAATCAAGATGGCGAACGATTCACTGCCATGCGTCACGCCAACCCAGTGATTATTCCCCGTAACCATCGAGTTCAAGAAGTCATTGATGCCGCTTACGACGGTGATTTTTCGCCTTTCCATACCCTTCTCGCGGTGGTGACCAAGCCGTTTGATGAATCGGTTGAAGCGCGCCGCTTGGCAGCGCCTGCAACGGAAAATGAGCAGGTGCTAAGAACCTTCTGTGGTACATAGCGCCTATGCTAGACTGTGTTTTTTTACAGTTAGGCGGGTAGCCGGTGCGCAAGATTATTCACTGCGACTGTGACTGTTTTTATGCTGCTGTGGAAATGCGCGATAACCCCGCGCTGCGGGATATCCCGATTGCCATTGGCGGCAGTGTGGAGCAGCGCGGAGTGGTCGCCACCTGTAACTATCCTGCCCGTGAGTTTGGCATTCACTCCGCAATGCCCATGGGCCAAGCGCTCAAGCGCTGCCCGCATCTAACCGTCATTCGTGGCGATATGGCCAAATACAAAGAGGTCGCCCGCCAAGTCTTCGCCATTTATCGCGATGTGACTGAACTGATCGAACCGCTCTCCTTGGATGAGGCCTTTCTGGATGTCTCGGAGGTCACCCAGCATCACGGCAGCGCGACACTCATGGCCGAAGCGATTCGCGAGCGGGTGAGCCGCGAAGTGGGCATCACTGTCTCTGCAGGCGTGGCGCCCAATAAGTTTCTGGCCAAGATCGCCAGCGACTGGAACAAGCCTGATGGTCTCTGCGTCATCACGCCGGACAAAGTCGACAGCTTTGTGCAGCAGCTACCGGTGAAAAAAATCCATGGCGTTGGCCCGCGCACCGCTGAAAAGTTGGCGGGATTGGATATCCACACCTGTGCCGACCTGCGTACCCGCACGCTAACAGACCTGGTCGAGCATTTCGGCCGCTTTGGACGGCGGCTACACGAGCTAAGCTGGGGGCGCGACGAGCGCCCGGTGAAAACCCACCGTGAGCGCAAATCGGTCAGTACCGAACAGACCTACGCTCAGGATTTACCCAGCCTGGATGCCTGCCGCAGTGAGCTACCGGCGCTGATCGAGGATTTAGAGCGTCGCTACGCACGGCTTGACCCACCTCTGGCGGTACGCGGGTTGATCGTAAAAGTGAAGTTCAACGACTTTACCCAAACCACCGTCGAACACGCCGACCCCGCGCCTAACCTTGAGCAGTTTGAAACCCTGCTTAACGTTGGCTGGGCCAGGGGAGAGCGGCCCGTGCGCCTGCTGGGGGTAGGCTATCGGCTGGCGGAGAACAGTCAGGAGCATCAACTGTCGTTGTTTTAATTAGCCTGTTAATCCTTTGCCCGATTGACCACGTGTCGGGAGCACGTTAAAACAGACGTATGATAGTTTGAATAATTCATTTTCCGTTTGGCCACCCACGAGCCCCGCTATGTCTGTCGATGCCGCTTCACGTCCCCGTTTAGTGTTTGCCCACGCCAATGGTTTCCCAGGGTTGAGCTATCGCAGCCTGCTAAATCCACTGGCAGAGATGTTTGACCTCCATCCTCTGGATCGCCTGGGGCACCACCCTGACTACCCCGTAAACCACAACTGGGGCAACCTGGTGGATGAGCTGCTGAGCTACCTACCTGAGAGCGATACGCCGCTGCTGGGCGTGGGGCACTCGTTGGGTGGCACCTTGATGGCCATGGCCGCCGATAAACAGCCTGAGCGCTTTTGCGGGGTGATCATGCTTGATCCTCCCTTGATGCTGGGAACGGACGCCTGGGCAATGAAAGCTGCCAAGCGGTTTGGCTTTGTAGACCGCGTCACACCAGCAGGTAAAACCTTGGGCCGGCGCACCGTGTGGCCGAGCCGCGAAGCGATGGCAAGCTCGCTGGGTCGCCGTGGTCTGTTTCGCCGCTTTACCCCCGAGGCACTCAACGACTACATTGAAGCAGGGACGCGCTTGTTAGACGACGGCAGTGCGCAACTGACCTTTGATCCGCAGATTGAGGTGGAGATTTTCCGCCATCTGCCCGATCACCTTTCGCGCCTACCGAAACGTTTGGGTGTGCCGCTTGAGCTGGTGGCGGGTAAAGAGTCCCATCTGCTGACCGCTTCGCGGATCAAACGCTTGAAGCGAAAGGGCTTATCGGTCAGTGAAGTCCCTGGCACGCATATGTTTCCTATGGAGCATCCGGATGAAACCCGTGCCGCTATTTTGTCTGCTTGGCAGCGATTGTCCGCAGCTAGTAGAGCATCAAATACAGCGTAAGGAGGCGTTATGTATCTTTCCGTACAGCTTAGCTACTACCCACTGGCCGATGACTTCAAGCCGGTGGTCAAAGAGGTGGTAAAACGTCTTGAGGCAACGGGATTGGAAGTACACCCCAACCGTATGAGCACTCAGCTATTTGGCGAGTTCGATGCCGTCATGGCAGCGCTAAGCGAGGTGATGAAGTGGTCGTTTGAAACCCATGGCAAAGCGGTATTTACGGCTAACTTTTTGGAAGGCGATCGTCGGCCTAGGTAAGGGGGCGGTCGAAACAGCCCTAGGCGGGGGCGCTGTAAACCCCTCCCTGGGCGCTACTTTTGCCATCTGACCGCCAAGGATGGCGGAAATGCCGGAAAAGTCGGGAACTCTTTTCCGGCCATGGCAAAAGACCCCCGCTACGGGCTGTGTCGACCTTTTAAGTTATCTGCCCGTTTAAACCAGTGAATCCAGGCAGGACTCAATAATATCCAGGCCTTCATTGAGCACGTCATCTTGAATGGTGACGGGCATCAGGAAGCGGATGGTGTTGCCGTACATGCCGCAGGAAAGCAGGATCAAGCCCTCTTCGCGGGCTTTCTTGCACAGCGCGGCAGCCAGTTCAGGGTTAGGCGTGTGGTCGGCTTTGTTCGATACCAGCTCAAATGCTGCCATGGCGCCCATGTTGCGCACGTGGTCGATACAATCAAACTTGTCGGCCCACATATTGAAGCGCTTGGCCAGCTTGTCGCCCAATGCTTGGCTCTTCTCCAGAATGTTCTCTTCTTCAAACACGTCCATGACCGCCAATGCGGCCGCACAGGCGGTGGGGCTGCCGGTGTAAGTGCCGCCCAGTGAGTTGGGGCCAGAGGCGTCCATTACCTTGTCAGTGCCCACGATGGCGGAGATCGGCATGCCGTCGGCCATACTCTTGGCCATGGTCATAATGTCCGGCTCAACGCCGCTATGCTCGATGGCAAACATTTTGCCGGTACGGCCAAAGCCCGACTGCACTTCATCGATGATCATCAGGATGCCGTGCTCATCGCAGATTTCGCGAACCTTGGTCAGGAAGCTGGTAGAGGCTGGGTAGAAACCGCCTTCGCCCAGCACCGGCTCAAGCACGATGGCTGCGGTGTCTTTGGGGTTGGCATCGGTTTTTAGCGTCATTTTCAAGCCGCGAATGGCCTCGTCTTCGCTAACACCGTGGTAAGGCACCGGGTAGGGCGCACGGAAAACGGTGCCCGGCATCGGGCCGAAGTCGCTCTGATAAGGTGCCACTTTACCGTTCATGGCCATGGTGAAGAAGGTACGTCCGTGGTAGCCACCATCGAAACAGATAACGTTAGAACGGCCTGTAGCGGCGCGGGCGATCTTGACCGCGTTTTCCAGCGCTTCCGCACCCGAGTTGGCCAGCATGACTTTGGCATGGCCACGCACCGGAACGATCTGGCTGAGCTTCTCCGCGACTTTCACGTAGCCTTCATAAGGCATGACCGTTTGGCAGGTGTGCATCAACTTATCGAGCTGGGCTTTTACCGCCGCGACCACTTTGGGGTGGCGGTGGCCTACGTTGAGTACGCCAATGCCGCCCGCGAAGTCGATAAAGCGGTTACCGTCCGCGTCCCAAATCTCAGCGTTTTCAGCGTGGTCGGCGAACGCCGTTGCGGGGCTTGCGGCGCCAGCAGCGACGTATTTATGTTTCAGCTCGTTCAGTTCGGCATTGCTGCTCATGGCTTACTTCCTAGTTGATGAGGATTGATCTTTTAGCATAGTGCTTAATAGTGGTGCCTGATAGGGGGTGCTGATGGTGATAATAAATAACGTTGCTTACGTGGATGACGAGGCAATGACAACACGGTTACGCCCCGCCTTTTTAGCCTGGTACATCGCTTTGTCGGCATGGTCGAGCAGTCTTGAGCCCGAGCCTTCAGCGTAGCTGACAATCCCCGATGAAAGCGTTACCGTTAATTGATGTTCGGTAAACGACTGTTGCTCTACGCTTTTACGCACACGTTCCATGCCCTGATAGGCCTCTTCTGCGTTTACGCCCGGCATAATGATCAGAAACTCTTCGCCGCCCAGGCGGATATGCAAATCGGTGTCACGCAGTATCTCGCTGACCAAGGTCGTGATCTGTTGTAGAACGCTGTCGCCTGCGCTGTGCCCGTAGGTATCGTTGAAGGCTTTAAAGTCATCCAGGTCATACATGGCGATACTTAAGGGCGTTCCATAACGCTTAAAGCGCTTAATTTCTTCATCCAGGCGCTGCAAACCGGCACGACGATTGAGCAGTTCGGTTAGCTCATCGTGGTGGGCCAAGTGATCTAGGCGTTCATTGGCCTGCTTTAGCCGCTCCTCGAGCTGCTTGCGCTGGGTAATGTCGATTATAAAAGTGACTTTACGCGGCTCTCCATCGTCAGCTTCGGTGCGCGCAGCTTCGGCGATAACGGTGCGCCTTTCGCCGTTTTTAATGACGACATCCCACTCTTGGCGCAGTTCCTGGTTCTCGTTGCCCTGCATGAACTCTTCATGCAACGCTGATAAAACCGCCCGGTTCTCTTCCGGTACTACCTGGGTAAAGTGTTGTCCTAACAGCTCTTCTTGCTGGTAGCCATAGAACTCGCAGTACGCTGGATTGACCATTTCAAAGTGGCCAGAGGGAGTCGTAATGCAGATCCCGATCGGCGCCGCTTTGATAACGTTTTCGGTATTACGCTTTGAACGGTTAAACAACTGGTAGAGTTGATCAGGGCTAATCTCTTTCATTCACCGCTCCTGAGCTGCTCTCTACTTCGCTTTTTAACCCTATTAAGAGCGGAGTAATATCGCTACACAAAGCATTAATCGCGGGTTTGGCGAAATAGAATCCCTGCTGGCGAACAATACCGGCGCGGGCCAGCCAAAGCGCCTCGGCACGAGTCTCGACGCCTTCGGCAATCAGTGTCGTGTCCAGTTCTTGTGCCAGTAATATAATCGCGTTTAACAGCGCTTGGCGGCGACAATCGCTATCGCAGTTCATCACCAGCTCGCGGTCGATTTTGAGCTTGTCCGGCGTTAAATCGGTGAGTAAGTCCAAATTAGCGTAGCCATTGCCAAAGTCGTCGAGCGCCGTTTTGAAGCCCATGGAGCGGTAAGCATCAATAATATTGCGTAGGTGCTGCCGGTCACGGACGCGTTCGGTTTCGGTAATCTCAAAAATAAGTCGGCGGGTGGGCCAGCCCACGCGCTTGGAAACGTCTAACGTCGCCTGAATACAGGCTTGTGGCTCATAAACGGCGTTGGGTAAGAAGTTGATCGAGAGGTCGGTTTGCATATCCAGTGTGCTGGCCATTTCGATCGCTTTTACCCGGCACGCTTGGTCAAAGCGATACAGCAAATCATCCGTGACTTGTGAAATAACGCTCCACGCGGATTCGCCTTGCGGGCCGCGTACCAGTGCTTCATAGGTGACGATTTGGGCCAGCGATAGATCCACAATGGGCTGAAAGGCCATGGTGAACTCGAAGGGCAAGTCGCCTTCACAGCGTTTGCAACTGCCATTGACGCGTGCGCACTGGCTCATAGCTGCTCCTGGCGGGATGTGTGTTGGACGACGCTGTTAATGTCATAACATTAGATAACATAATGCCAACAGCCTACGCTGAAGCATTCAACGCTCTTAACTTTAGTGCTCAATATACATTTTGTATAGATTCTGTACAACTATGGGCGCAAAGCATTAGCCAGCTGCTCGCCTCATTGGCTTGCCATGTTGGTCGCTGCTTTTGGCTAAAAAAAGGCGCCAAGTGAGGCGCCTAAGAGGGAAGTACATAAACCGAGTGTAATAAACCATTAGTGCTATTAAATGATGCCTGCTGCGCGTAGCGCAGTGCGCTGTTCCAAGCTGATACCGAGTTCATCCAGTACGCTCTCGGTATGCTGGCCCAAGTGGGGCGGGGCCGTAGTGGCACTCATTTGGGTACCATTAAAACGGATCGGATTAGCGACCAGATCCACCTGACCCGCTTGGTCATGGGGCAGGGTCTGCTTAAGCCCGCGGGCTTTCACATGGGGGTCGTCAAACACCCGATCCAGCGTATTAATTGGCCCGCAGGGCACGCCAACGGCTTCAAAGGCGGCTAGCCACTCATCAGTGCTGCGTTGCGCCAACGCCGCTTCCAACTGCGGCACGAGCAGCGCACGATTGTTTACCCGAGCGCCATTGGTGGCAAAACGTGGGTCTTCTGCCAGCGCCGGTAACGAAAGCACCGCGCAAAAACGCTTGAACTGCTCGTCGTTGCCGACCGCCATAATCATATGGCCATCCTGGGTGGCAAACGCCTGATACGGCACGATGTTGGGGTGAGCGTTACCCAGCCGCTGAGGCACATTGCCAGAGGTTAGGTAGTTGAGCGCCTGGTTGGCGAGTACCCCCACCTGGACATCCATTAGTGCCATATCAATATGACACCCCTCGCCGCTATCTCGGCGCTGATAAAGCGCCGCTAAAATCGCATTGGCGGCATACAGCCCAGTGAAAATATCGGTAAAGGCGACGCCGCTTTTTACTGGCCCACCGCCTGGCTCGTTGTCAGGTTTGCCGGTCAGGCTCATGATCCCGCCCATGGCTTGGATCATAAAGTCGTAACCAGCGCGATGAGCGTAGGGGCTCTCTTGGCCAAAACCGGTGATGGAGCAGTAGATCAGCCTGGGGTTCAGCGCCTTTAAGCTGGCGTAATCCAGACCGTAGCGTTTCAGGCCGCCGACCTTGAAGTTCTCTATCAACACGTCTGATTGAGCGACCAGCTGTTTAATGACCGCCTGGCCTTCGGGCTTGGCCATATCAACGGTGACCGAGCGTTTACCCCGATTAGCGCATAGGTAATAGGCCGACTCTTCGCTGCCCGCCAGCCAAGGAGGTCCCCAATGGCGAGTGTCATCGCCGCTACCGGGGCGCTCAACCTTGATCACGTCCGCGCCCATATCCGCGAGCATTTGTCCGCACCAAGGCCCGGCCAGCACACGGGAAATATCGAGTACTTTAATACCGGCCAGTGGTTTGGTTAGCTCGCTCATAGGGGCTCCGTTAATAAGTGACAAGTGGTCAAAATGCGGTGATCAAAAGAACGACTGAATGCCTGTCTGAGCACGGCCCAGAATCAGTGCGTGCACATCGTGGGTACCTTCGTAGGTATTCACCGACTCCAGATTGACCATATGGCGAATAACACCGTACTCATCAGAAACGCCGTTACCCCCGTGCATATCGCGGGACTGACGGGCGATATCCAGCGCTTTGCCACAGTTGTTGCGCTTGATCAGCGAGACCATTTCCGGTGCCCAGTTGCCGCTATCCATCAGGCGACCTACTTGCAGGGCTGCTTGCAAGCCCAGAGTGATCTCGGTCTGCATGTCGGCGAGCTTTTTCTGGATCAGCTGGTTGGCGGCCAGTGGGCGGCCAAACTGCTTGCGGTCGAGGGTGTATTGGCGCGCCGCGTGCCAGCAGAACTCGGCCGTGCCCATCACGCCCCAGGCGATGCCGTAACGAGCTTTATTAAGGCAGCCGAACGGGCCTTTCAGACCGCTAACGTTGGGCAGCAGGTTCTCTTCGGGAACGAAGGCGTTATCCAGCACGATCTCACCGGTAATCGAGGCGCGTAGGGAGACTTTGCCTTCGATTTTGGGGGTGGTGAAGCCTTCGGTGCCGCGCTCAATGATAAAGCCTTTAATCTGATTGTCGTGGGCCGCTGATTTCGCCCAGACCACCGCGATATCGGCAATCGGGCTGTTGGTGATCCACATTTTGGCGCCGGTCAGGCGGTAGCCGCCGTCGACTTTTTCCGCCCGAGTAATCATGTTGCCGGGGTCGGAGCCGTGATCGGGCTCGGTCAAGCCAAAGCAGCCGACCATTTCACCGCTGGCAAGCTTGGGTAGGAATTTTTGCTTCTGCTCTTCCGAGCCGTAGGTCTCGATGGGGTACATCACTAGCGAAGACTGCACGCTCATGGCCGAACGGTAGCCGGAGTCTACGCGCTCTACTTCGCGGGCAATCAAACCGTAGGCCACGTGGTTAACGCCAGCGCCGCCGTACTCGGGGGAAACGGTAGCACCCAGCAGACCAAGCTCGCCCATTTCGGTCATGATTTCGCGATCGAACCGCTCTTCACGGAAGGCGGTCAGTACGCGGGGCTGAAGGTTTTCCTGGCAGTAGTCGTAGGCCGCATCACGAATCTGGCGCTCTTCATCGGTGAGCTGTTGTTCCAGAAGTAGCGGGTCGTCCCAGTTGAAATGCGTCATGGCGTAGATTCCTCGGAGAGTGGGCAGGAATAGAGGCAAAATAGCTTGCAGTCAATGTATCGCCGTTTTTTAAAAATATCTACATTTTTTTAAAACGAAGAATTTAACTGATGCCTCGTGCTTCGAGGACACGAGTGATAATCGGTACTGGGGTCATCAAATGATCGCGCA
This sequence comes from Halomonas campaniensis, assembly GCF_002211105.1. Lineage (GTDB taxonomy): Bacteria > Pseudomonadota > Gammaproteobacteria > Pseudomonadales > Halomonadaceae > Vreelandella > Vreelandella campaniensis_A. The sequence continues at coordinate 173,405 of NZ_JPUA01000034.1, forward strand.
TTAAGGTGTCAGCCTGGGCGGTGTCACGAGCCAGAATGACATCCACCAGGGCGGCATGCTCCTGGCGTTTAAGCTCTAACGCTTTAGACGACATCACCGTTTCCTGGAGCCACAGGTGGCGGTAGCGCTCCACCTGATCAAACAGGGTATTGCGCATTTGCAGCAGGTGAGGGGAGTTGCAGCCACTGGCAATGGCGGTGTGGAACGCTTTGTGTCGCTGATCCCAGAGGTCGAGCAGGTCGTCGGGGGTGTTGACGTCGGTAACCTTGGCCAGCCGATGCGCAGTGGCCAGCACCGTGGCTTCCCAGTCATCGTCGCCGCGCTCGATAGCCAAGCGCAGGATCAGCCCTTCGAGCTGTGCACGGGCGTCATAAATGTCGTTGAGTTCGGCCAGCGACATTGGTGCTACCCGGTAGCCGCGCTGACTAATGGCCACCACCAAGCGGTCAGCGACCAGCTGTGAGAGTGCTTCCCGCAGTGGCCCGGTGCTGGCGCCGTACTGCTCTTTCAGACGGCTCATCAATAGCTTCTGTTCCGGCGCATAGCAGCCGCGAATAATGTCATGCTTGAGTTGACGGTAAGCGCTGATGGCGAGATTTTGCCGCGGCGCGTCTTTCTCCCGACTGGTGTCCGCTTTAAAACCGGGCTCCATAGCAGTGTGGCTCCTGTCCTGAATCAATAATAAAGATGAGGCGGGGAATTGATGGTCATTATCAATAAATATTAACAATTTGGCACAGTGTAAGACATTTATGCAGCGTTTCATGATGTTAATACGTCGCTTTTTGACTCAACGGCTGGGCGGTCACGCCCCTGCAGCGCTGATAACCTCCTATTAGCATCAAACGCATTAGCCGTGCTAACTTCTCCTTCACCGCTTGCGGTTGCCTGTTAGTGGCAAGCCGAAGCAGGGATTCAACACTTCCTTTATCGTCAACCATACCTATAAGTCCAAGCAGGACGGAGGAAACGCTCATGCGAACTCTACGCTCTCTATACACCACGGCAGCTGCCGCTTCTATGCTAGCGGTCGCGCTTCCAGCAAGCGCTCAACAGCTCTCAATCGCGACGGGTGGTACCGGTGGCGTTTACTACCCTATCGGCGGTGGTTTTGCCGAAATGATCAACAACCATATCGAAGGCGCCCAGGCGACCGCCGAAGTCACTGGTGCCTCGGTTGAGAACATGGGCCTGATCATGCGCGGCGATGCGGATCTTGCCCTGGCACTGGCCGATACGGTCTATCAAGCCTACAACGGCACGGATGACTTTGAAGGTCGTCAGGTTGAAAACATCCGCGCGCTCGCCTCGGTTTACCCCAACGCGGTACAGCTGGTGACACTGGCCGAGTCGGATATCGAAACGATTGCTGATCTAGCAGGCAAGCGCGTCTCCGTCGGTGCGCCGGGTAGCGGTACCGAGCTAAACGCCCGTGCTTTGCTGGAAGCCAATGGCATCAGCTATGAGGACTTCACACCCCAGCGCCTTAACTTCAACGAAACCGCTGATGCCATTCGCGATGGCGATATCGACGCCGGTTTCTGGAGCGTTGGGCCGCCGACCAGCTCGATTCTTAACCTGGCAGCAACCCGCGATATTCGTCTGATTAGCTTGTCTGATGAAGAAGTGGCTAATGCTCAGGCTGAAGAGGAAGTGTTCGCCCCCTACGAGCTTGCCGCCGGTATGTATGACGGTATGGATGAAGCCGTACAGACCATTGGTATTCCCAACGTGCTCGTCGTTAACTCTGAGATGGACGAAGAGCTGGCATACCAGTTGACCCAACTGCTGTTTGAAAACACCGATGAGCTGATTGCGGTTCACCCGGCAGCGAACGACACCACCGTTAAGTTCACCATGGACTCTACCCCGGTGCCGTTACACCCAGGTGCGTTGCGCTATTTCGAAGAAGTGGGTGCCGAAATCCCGGATCGTCTGCGTCCGTAATCGTTAAAGTGCATTGAAGGATATTGCCATGCAGTGGCAGCAACGACTGGTGGCGCTACTCATTGCATGTTGTCCGTTCGCCGAAGTGGGGGCTTCCCCCGCTTCGGCGTCTGCGTTTATGCGCTTAGCTGTGGTGACTGAGCAGGGCGACACCCTGGTGAATGAAGCGGTGCCTGCTGGCGGTCGCTGGTGTATCAAGTGGCAGCACTCCGTTGAGCATTTCACAGTGTTGGACTGCTATCGCAATGCGGCGGGTGTCATGCAACTGGAGCGTAGCCATCAACCCGACTTTGCCGCAGGGCTTGGGCATATTTTTGGCCGCGGCGAGCAGGTCTCTGACGGTGAAGGCGGTTACTGGATTAATGCCATTAACGAGCCTGTCACCAATAACCGGTATGTGTTGAGGGTAGGGTCACCTGCTGTCAATCATCGCGTGGTATGGCCAAATGGTGAACATGCGCCAGTAAGCCTAAGTGAGCATGCTGCTGGACAGCGAGTGACCATTCAACTGATAGATCCTCACGCATCCCCGCGTGAATAAAAACGACATTAGTTAACGCTTCCGAGGACTTCATGAGCGAATCCAATCAACCGTCGAGCGTGGTGCCGGGCGGTAATGCGATTCAACCCCGCATGGTGCTGTGGTCGATCACCATTGTGGCGGTGGGTCTTTCCCTGTTCCAACTCTATTCAGCTGGCATTCAGCCTTTAGGGCTTTTTTATCAGCGCAGTATTCACCTAGCATTGATCATGGTGCTGGCTTTTTTAATGTTTCCAGCCTTCGGCCCCACCCGCAAGCGTGGTGTATTAGGCTGGGGGCTTGATCTGCTGTTTTTTGCTGGGGCTATCCTCACCGGTGGTTACTTAGTACTCAATCTGGATGCGATTTTTAGCCGTGCGGGATTCTGGAATGACACCGATATCCTGGTTGCCTGTATTGCCACGGTAACCGTACTGGAAGCCAGCCGCCGCGCGGTGGGGTTTGGTATGACCGTGATTGGCTTACTAGCGATTATCTATGCCTTTGCTGGCCCTCGGGGCGAGCTGCCTTGGCTTGGCGAGTGGATGCCGGGCATTCTGGAGCACCGCGGCTACTCCATTGACCGGGTCGCCGGTCAGCTCTACCTGGGTCAAGAGGGCATCTTTGGCCTGCCGTTGGGGGTCGCGGCGACTTACATCTTTATCTTTGTGCTGTTTGGCGCTTTTTTGGAGTGCACTGGGGCGGGCAAGTTCTTTATCGATATGGCCTATGCGGCGACCGGTCGCCAGCGCGGCGGACCGGCTAAAGCAGCGGTATTAGCCTCGGCGGGTATGGGGTCGATTTCTGGCAGTGCGATTGCCAACGTGGTCACCACCGGTGCCTTTACCATTCCGCTGATGAAGCGTCTAGGCTACAAGGCCAAGCAGGCAGGTGGTATCGAAGCTGCGGCCTCCACCGGCGGGCAGATTATGCCGCCGCTGATGGGGGCCGGGGCATTCTTGATCGCTGAGTACACCAATACGCCGTACCTGGACATCGTCAAGGTCAGTATCCTGCCGGCGATCATGTATTTCGCTACGGTCTATCTGTTTGTGCATATCATTGCGCTTAAGCAAGGCATGCAGGGGCTGCCCAAGGATGAGCTGCCGCAGATGCGCCAGGTCATGAAGGATGGCTGGCACTTCCTGCTACCGCTGGCCGTGCTGGTCTGGCTACTGGCGATGAGCATGTCGCCCATGCGGGTAGGCTACTATGCGGTGGTGACCATCCTGGCAGTGGCGGTATTGCGCTATGTGCTGTGGTTCTTCTTTGTAGCGCCTCGGCAGGGACAGCCGGTGACCGCGTCGGCCGTTAAAGATGTGGTGCGTACAGGTTTTGCCAAGCTGATCGAGGGCTTGGAGCTTGGTGCCCGTAACGCGGTAGCGGTTTCTATGGCCTGTGCGGTCGCCGGGATTATTGTCGGCGTAGTTGGACTGACCGGATTAGGGCTTAAGTTCTCCTCCATGATGCTGGCGTTCTCCGGCGGCAATCTGGTGTTGGCGCTGGTGATGGTGCTGTTGGCCAGCCTGGTGCTGGGGATGGGGCTGCCCGTTACCGCCAGCTATATCGTGCTTATTGTCCTCGTCGGGCCTGCATTGACTGCTGAGTTTGGTGTGCCGCTACTGGTCGCCCACTTGGTGGTGTTCTGGTACTCCCAGGACTCCAACGTGACGCCGCCCATCGCCTTGGCAGGCTTTGCCGGGGCGGCGATTGCGGGTAGTAAGCCGATGGAAACCAGCTTTCAGGCGTGGAAGTTTGCTAAAGGCCTCTACTTGATCCCGCTGTTTATGGTCTTCAATCCCGAAATCATTATTGGCGGCCCCGTGCCGGTGGTGGTCTGGAACGGGGTGATCGCCATTCTGGCGTTAGGCGCCTTTGCCGCGGCGTTGGAGGGTTATCTGTTTACCAAAATGTCGTGGCTACCGCGTATTGCGATTACTGCCGCCATTTTTGGGGTGTTCTATCCTAACCTGATGACCGAAATTGCTGGGGTGGTGGTCATGATCGTTGCTATAGGCGCTAACTGGCTGGCCAGCAGGCGCGAAGCGCCTGCAACGCCCGTTAGTGGTTAAACGTTAGGCGACCCTACATACCGACCAAAGGTAGCCAGTAACAGAAAAGGCCCGGAGCGATAATCTCCGGGCCTTTTGCTTGGTGAGCCTTTTGCTTGGTGTGCTACGGGTTTGACTGGTTTAGAAGATCGACTCAGCGGTGCCTGAACCCTGAGAGCCACTGGCCTCTTCCAGCTCGCGACTAATGCGGCGCTGCTGATAATCCGGCAGGTGATCCTGATGGAACAGCTCGGTAATCCCGCCAGACTGGCCGTCCGCTAAGCGTTGGCCAGTGTCCGGGTCCACACGGGCGGTAACAATCGTCGCGGGGCGCTCAGGCACGGCATTCGGGGTTCCTTCCAAGGCATCGCCCATGAACTCTACCCATATGGGGAGGGCGGCCTGAGCGCCATACTCAGAGATGGTTTCGTTGCTGTCTTTACCGACCCAGACCGTGGTCACTAGGTTGCTATTAAAGCCCGCAAACCAAGCGTCGCGCTGGCTGTTAGTGGTACCGGTTTTGCCGACGATATCTTCACGGTTAAGGCTCAGTGCCCCGCGGCCAGTACCCGAGGTGATTACGTCACGCAGCATATCACGCAGGATATACACAGCCGCCGGGTCGGCTACCCGTTTGGCGATTGGGTATTCGCGGCCATCGATTTCTACCGTTTCCTGATCTTCGGCACAGCTGGGACAAGCCACCTGCGGTGTGGCTTCGTCGATTACTTCTTTGTCATCGTCACGGGTTACCCGCTCAATGAACCAGGGTGATACCTGAAAACCACCATTGGCGAGTACCGCGTAAGCGTTGGTCATCTCCATGGGCGTTAAGCTTGCGCTGCCCAGCGCCAGGGATAAGCCACGAGGGAGCTGGCTGGGAGAGAAGCCGAAGCCTTCCAAAAAGTTAATCGTGTAATCCAACCCCATGGTTTGCAGAACGCGAATAGTGACTAGGTTGCGCGAACGGGCAAGGGCCGGGCGTAAGCGCATGGGGCCTTGGAAGTCACGGCTGGAGTTGACCGGCCGCCACAACGAGTTACTACCGTCGTCGAGTACCACGGGGGAATCGTTAACCACGCTGGCGGCGTTCATCTCACCCTCTGCAAGGGCCGCTAAGTAAATAAACGGTTTAAAGATTGAGCCCGATTGACGCCTTGCCTGTACTGCACGGTTGAATTTGCTGGCGTTAAAGTCGAAACCGCCCTGGAGTGCCAGGATAGCACCGGTTTGCGGGTCTTGAGCGACCAGCGAGCCTTCCGCATCCGGCTGCTGAGAGAGGCGTAGCGACCCGTCTTCATTCTCAACTACGCGGATCATATCGCCCCGAACGGCAATCTCTTCCGCCGAATTGGGCGCAGCTCCGCGGCTTCGCGGGCTTAGGTAAGGGCGAGCCCAGTTTAGACCTTCCCAGCCGATTGTCTGTAGACCATTGTCGCGAGTGAGTACCTGCATTTCGCGGCCGCTGCTCTCTACCACGATGGCGGGCTGGAGCAGGCCATAGTTGGGCGTGCGCTCAAGCACCTGCACCCAGTTACTGACGTCGCCATCGATGCCTTCGACTTCGGTCTGACTGCGCTGGGCGGCTTGGCGTGCGGTCTGACGAATCTCGGGTGACTCGGCAAGCTCCTCTTCAAGGCCTTGGGTGGCAGTTTGCTCTTGGGCTTCCACAAGGCTTGCAGCAATCTCACGCTGCTCCGGCCCGCGCCAGCCATGGCGCAGGTCGTAGGCCGTTAGCCCGTTGGCTAGTGCTTGGCGGGCAAAGGGCTGCAGCTCGCTATCAATAGTGGTGTAAATGCGATAGCCGCCGGTGTAAGCCTCATCGCCGAAGCGCTCCACTGCATACTGACGCGCCATCTCGGAGATATAGGCGGCATCGACCTCTGCTTGGGTGTAGTGACGACGAGCCGTGACGGGTTCCTGAACGGCAGCTTGGTAGGTGGCGTCATCAATATGCCCCAGCTCGCGCATGCGGAAGAGGATCCAGTTGCGACGAATCAGCGAACGCTCGGAATTAGCCAACGGGTTAAAGGCCGACGGTGCCTTAGGTAAACCGGCAATCATGGCCGTTTGTGCCAAGCTAAGCTCAGCAAGCGGTTTGTCGTAGTAGGTTTCAGCGGCGGCGGCGATACCGTAGGCGCGATTGCCCAGGAAAATCTTGTTCACGTAAAGCTCGAAGATTTGCTCTTTATCGAGTATCTGCTCCATCTGCAGCGCTAGCAGGATTTCGCGAATTTTACGTGTAAACGTCTGATCGAGCGTCAACATATAGTTACGCGCAACCTGCATGGTGATCGTCGAGCCGCCGGATTGAATGTCGCCACTCATCGCCAGCTGAACCACGGCCCGCGCCAAGCCACGCGGATCCACCCCGGCGTGGTCGAAGTAGCTGGCATCTTCGGCCGCGGTCAAGGCGTCGATCATATCTTGTGGAATTTCGTCAAAGTTGATCGCCATACGGCGCTCTTCACCGAATTCGCCAATCAGCTTACCGTCCTGGGTAAAAATACGCAGCGGCGTATGCAGTTCAAAGTCCTGCAGTTGGCGTACATCTGGCAGACCCGGCGCAAAGTAAATGGCGGCTCCCACTACGGCTAACGCACTAGCACCGACCAACGACACGATGAGAAAAAACAGCGACACAATAAGGTTTCGAAGAAACGTCATGTACGGAGAGCACCCTGGGAAGAATGAAAAGATCGGCATCTAAACGGCCGTATCATGCAATTGGCAGCCATTATAGGAACCTGAGGCGGCGGCCACCAGTGTTGATATTCGCTAAGTTGATCCACGTGTGACGTCACTAAAAATCATGTAACCTCAAACCACATGTGAAAAATGGGCGATAAGCAGGCGGAGCCAGACCCAATATGCGCTTTCTAAAACCTGGTAAAGGGTTGATCGGCGTCGATATTACCTCGGCGACCGTCAAGCTGCTTGAGCTTAAACAGTGCCATGATAATTACCAAGTAGAAAGCTATGCCGTACGACCACTGCGTGAAGGGGCCGTCGTGGAGCGCCGAATCCGCGATATTGATGACGTGGCCAGCGTGCTTAGCCGCGCCGTGGAGCACGCCAAACCCTCTACCCGTAAAGCGGCGGTGGCTGTTCCCGCCAGCGCCGCAATCACCAAGACGCTTAGCTTCCCTAACGGGCTAAGTGAAGAAGAAATTGAAGAGCGCATCGTGGCCGAATCAGACCGCCATATTCCGTTTCCGTTCAATGAAGTGGCATTTGATTTTGAGTGCCTTGGCCCCGCCCCCTTTGACGATGAGCAGCAGCAGGTGGTGCTGGTTGCCTGTCGGCAGCAGGATGTGACGCAGCTTACCGACACGCTTGAGCGAGCGGGCTTAGAACCCGCGGCAGTGGACGTGGAAACCTTTGCCATGGAGCGTTCACTCGCCGAGTTGCATCGCCAGCTAAATGTAGAGAATGACCCCACCGCCTGCGTTGGGTTGGTGGATATTGGCGCCAATATGAATGCCTTCCACGTCGTTCGTGGTGGGCATATCGTCTATACCCGCGACACCGTGTTTGGCGGCCGCCAGCTCACCGATGCGATTCGTGACCGTTATGACTTAAGCATGGAGGAAGCGGGCTTCGCTAAAAAGCGCGGCGGACTACCCGACGATTACCATGAGCGTGTCCTTAACCCTTTTCTGGAAACCGTAGTGCAGCAGGTGGGGCGCTCCCTGCAGCTTTACTACACCGCCGGACGTCAGCAAGAGGTGAAACACATTGTACTGGCGGGTGGCTCGAGTGTTATTCCCGGGCTTGCCGAGCGCATTGCTGAAGATAGCGGTATGTCGGTGACCATTGCTAACCCTTTCCAGCGCATGCGGGTCAATAAGCGGTTAAATCTTCAGGCCTTAACCAATGATGCCCCGGCAATGCTTACCGCGGGGGGGCTGGCCATGAGGGTTAGTCAATGAGAGTTAACCAATGAGCATGACGATTAACCTGTTGCCCTGGCGGGAAGCGCAGCGTGAACGGCGCACCCGCAAATTCTACGCCGTGGTGGCGGGTATGCTGGTGCTTGGCGTCGTGCTGGGTTTGCTTGTCGCGTATGTTTATCAGCTCAAGCTGGCCGCCCAGCAGCAGCGTAATGCCTTTATTAGTGACCACATCGAGCGTCTTAATACCGATATCGAGGGCGTCTCACACTACGCCAGCGACGCGCAACGGTTAGGCGAGCAGATCGCCGTTTTTCAGGCGCTGCAGGCCGAACGAACGGATGCGGTGCAGCTATTTAATGACGTGGCGGAGAGCGTGGCCAATGGCGTCATTTATCAACGCTTAGCGAAAAACGGTAACAGCGTCAGCGTTACAGCGGTGGCAGGCAGCGAGCGTCAGGTTTCCGAACAGCTGCGCCGTATTGCTGCTCTGCCAGGGTTGGCCGTTCCCTCGCTCTCAGCAGTAGAGAGTGAGCAAGATGGCTCAGGCCGGGTATTTCGTTTTGAAGTGGAGCAGCTCACCGCTCCATTGCCGCAAAGTGTTGAGGAGGCGCTTCCATGACCCTGAACCGGGAGCAGTGGGCGCTTGAGTGGCAGCGTCTGCGCGAGGTTGACTGGCGGGATATGGATGTCAAAGAAGCTGGCAGTTGGCCGTGGCTGTTAAAAGTAGTGTGCTGCTGCTTGGCGCTGCTGGCGGCCTTATGTGTGATGATGTGGTTCGTGGTGAGTGAGCAGCGTGAGGCCTATACGGCGGCCCAGCGCCAGGAGGTCAGGCTGTTGAGCGAATACCGCAGCAAAGCCTCTCAAGCGGCCTTCCTGCCGGAAATGCGCGAGCAGTTGGCGACCCTGGAGGGGCAGATGGGGCGTTTGCGTACCATGCTACCTACCGATGCGGAAATCCCCTCGCTACTGGATAGCATTAGCGACGCTGCCGTCGACAACCGCCTCACCATTGAAACGATTCGGCTGCGCCCAACGCAAACCCAGCCCCACTATATCGAGCAACCGCTGGATATACAGGTGCGCGGTGGCTATCACCAATTGGCGCGCTTTAGTGCTGACATTGCCTCGCTGCCCCGTATGGTGACCCAGCACGATTTTACCCTGGAGCCCGTTGATGGTCGTGGTGACACGCTGCGGCTTTCGCTACTCGCGCGTACCTACCGCTATGTAGAGGAGAGCGAAGCACCCTCTACTGAGGGGGCGGATACGCCATGACCGCTAAACAAAAAACAGCGCCCCCTGCAGTCAGGGCAGTTTCGGCTATTACCCTGGCGTTCTCAGCGGCAGCGCTAACGGGCTGTGCGGATGCCGATTTAGCACAGCTAGAAGATACGTTGGCGGCCATTCGTCACACCCCTGGGGGGCAGCCGCCGGTTATGGCCGTGGCGCTGCCCGAAAGCCAGGAGCTGAGCTACTTGTATAGCGACGGACGTAGCCCCTTTCTGCCGCCAGAGGCGTTGGCGCAGGAGGGCGCCAGTCGTAATGAGGGCGCTCTAGCACCTGACCTGCAGCGCACCCCAGAGCCGCTGGAGCGCTTCTCACTGCAAGAGCTGCGGTTGGTCGGTACCATGCGTATGGGAGGGCGGCAGGTGGCGTTGATTGCCTCCCCGGATGGCAACGTGACCAGCGTGAAAGAGGGTAACTATCTGGGCACCGACTATGGGCGTATTGCCCAAATCAACGCTCAAGAGATACGCGTGACAGAACGGGTGTTCACCCAGCCTGAAGGGTGGCAGGAGCGGCAAGTGTCGCTAGTCATCAACGAAAACAACGAGTAAGCGGATAATAGCTCATGGCAGTTACAGCTTGGCGAATGACTTTCTACATGGCCATGGCCGCACTATTTTCACTATTGCCCTCATTGGCGACTGCCTCGGTGCTGACTGATATTGATGTTCAGCCCGCTGAGAACGGAGGCACCCACCTTGACCTGCGGTTTACGGGCAGCGTTCCGGAGCTGCGCAGCTACCGCTTGGACTCTCCACCCCGGGTGTCGCTGGATTTGGCGGCAACCCAGAGCGGGCTTGCTGATCGGCGCATCAATGTTAATCGTCACGGTATCGAGCAAATTACCGCGCTGGAGGGCAATGGCCGTACGCGTTTGGTGATCAATCTCAGCGAGCCCCAGGCGTTCACGTCCCGCGTGCTGGGGGATCGTCTACGCATTACCTTTGCTGCAGACGCCAGCCGCTCGTCTAATGCTTCTCCCCGTGTCGCTTCAGCGGGGCTTGAAACGGACGAAGGGCCGCAGATTGAACATATTGATTTTCGTCGCGGCCCGGACGGCGCCGGACGGTTGATCGTCACCTTTGATCGCGAAGGCGTCGAGGCCAAGGTGCGGGAAGGCGGGCCCGATCAAGTGATGGTAGATCTGCGCGATGTGGCGATTCCAGACTCGCTGAACCAAGTCTACGATGTCACCGATTTTGCTACCCCCATCACCCGGATTACTCCCCGCGCCAGCCAGGGCGCCACCCAGTTAGCGATCGCCACGCAGGGCGCTTATGCGATGATCTCCTCGCAAAGTGGCCGCACGCTGACCGTAGAAGTTCAGCCCGCCAGTGAGGAGACACAACCCTCCCAGGCGACCGGTGAGCGCTTCACCGGCGAGCGTTTGAGTCTTAACTTTCAGGATATAGAAGTCCGCTCGGTGCTAGCGACGCTGGCCGAATTTACCGGACTAAATTTAGTCGCCAGCGACAGCGTAACGGGGCGTGTGACGCTCAACTTAAACGATGTTCCCTGGGATCAAGCGCTAGCGCTGATTCTGCAAAGCCAGCAGTTATCGAGCCGTGAGCAGGGCAATGTGATTGTGGTGGCCCCCGCCAATGAGCTGGCCGATTTTGAACGCCAGCAGCTAGAGGCGCGTAACCAGCGTGAAACGCTCTCGCCGCTGGTCACCGAGTTTATCGAGATCAAGTATGCCCGGGCCGAAGATTTAGCCCAGCTGCTGCGCGGGGGCGATGGCTTTGGGCTGCTTACCGAACGCGGCCGAGTGAGCGTTGATAACCGCACCAATACACTGCTGGTTCAGGATACCGCCGACCAAGTGCATGATATCGTACGCACCATAGACCGCCTGGACGTGGCCGTCCGCCAGGTACAAATAGAGGCGCGCATTGTCATCGCCAGGGACACCGCTTCCCGCGAACTGGGGGTTAACTGGGGAGTGTCGAGCACCCGCGGCTTTCAAGAGGGGGAAGACGGCACCTTCAGTCGGCGCGATATCAACCCGGATGGCATTAACCGAGCGCAGGGAGGTTTGGCAGTGGATTTAGGCGCCGCCACAGGGCCAGGCACCGGCTTTAGTTTTGGCTACTTATCCGGCGATATCCTGTTGGATCTGGAGCTGCGCGCACTGGAGAGCGAAGGCAAAAGCCAGACTATTTCTCAGCCTAGAATTATTACCGCCAACCAACGTACCGCCAAAATTAGCCAGGGTGAAGAGCGCGCCTTCCAGAGTGTCGATGGCAACGACAACCCGGATACCGAGTTTAAAGAGGCCGTACTTTCGTTGGAAGTCACCCCGCAGATTACTCCGGATAACCGTATTATCATGGATCTGGTGATCAAAAATGATAGTTTCCGTGAATCGGAGTTTGGCGGTGAACCGCCGATAGACACCAATACAATTGAGACCCAGGTGCTGGTGGATAACGGCCAAACGGTGGTGTTAGGCGGAATTTTGACCACCGAAGAGCTGCGCCAAATCGCCAAAACGCCGCTTTTGGGTGATATTCCTTTGCTCGGTAGACTGTTTCGCTATACCGAAGAGAGCAATGAAAAGGTAGAGTTGTTAGTCTTTATTACTCCACGACTCCTAGACGATGGCTTAACGGTTCGCTGATGCAGGATTTACCCAATTTATTTCTCATTGGCCCCATGGGGGCTGGCAAAAGCACTATTGGTCGCCTGTTGGCGGCTGAGCTTGCGCGCCCGTTTTACGACAGTGACCACGCCATCCAAGACCGCTGCGGGGCCGATATCCCGTGGATTTTCGATGTCGAGGGGGAGCAGGGCTTTCGCCTGCGGGAAATTCAGATGATTGATGAGTTAACCCGGCTCTCTCCAGTGGTGGTCGCCACCGGCGGCGGTGCGGTGCTGCGGGAGGAGAATCGCCGCGCACTTCGCGAGCGTGGCACGGTGGTTTATCTGCTGACCACCGTCGACCAGCAGCTCAAACGGACAGCGAAAGATCGCAACCGGCCACTGCTGCAGTGCGCCAATCGCGAGCAGGTGCTCAACGATATGTTTGCCCAGCGCGACCCGCTCTATCGCGCCACCTCGGATATTGCCGTGCGCACCGACCGGCGCAGCCCGCGAGCGGTGGTCAATGAAATTCTGCGCCGGGTGCATCGGCTGGTGGATCCACTGGAGCCCTCATCGTCATCGGCTGGAACGCTTAACCATAAGGTATCGCAATGACCTCGACAGCCAGTACGCAGCGCACCCTTCACGTTGCTTTAGGCGAGCGCAGTTACCCGATTCATATTGGCACCGAGCTGATTGGCCGCGCCGATATGCTAACGCCTTATCTGGCCGGCCAGCAGGTGATGGTGGTGACCAACGAGACTATCGCGCCACTCTACCTGGAAAAGCTCTGCGCCAGCTTGCCGAAGCATCTTGAGGTGCGCACGGTGGTGCTTCCCGATGGCGAGCAGTATAAAACCATCGAGCAGGTCAGCCGTATTTGGGATGCGCTGCTAGAGGCCGGCTTTAACCGCCGCTGCACCCTGATCGCCTTAGGCGGCGGTGTGATTGGCGATATGGTCGGCTACGCCGCCGCTTCTTATCAGCGCGGTGTGGCGTTTATCCAAGTACCCACCACGCTGCTTTCCCAGGTGGATTCGTCGGTGGGGGGCAAGACCGGCGTTAACCATCCACTGGGTAAAAATATGATCGGTGCTTTCTGGCAGCCCAAGGCGGTGCTGGTGGATATTGATTCACTTAAGAGCCTGCCCCGCCGAGAGCTGTCGGCGGGTGTGGCCGAGGTGATTAAGTACGGCTTGATTCGCGACGAAGCGTTTTTAAGCTGGTTGGAAGCCAATATGCCAGCACTGCTTGATGTTGAGCCCGAGGTGGTAGCCGAAGCCATCGCCCGCAGTTGCCAAATCAAAGCCGATATTGTCGCTGAAGATGAAACCGAGCAGGGCGTGCGTGCGCTGTTAAACCTGGGCCACACCTTTGGCCATGCCATTGAGGCCCACCAGGGCTACGGCAACTGGCTGCACGGCGAAGCTGTGGGCGCTGGCATGGCCATGGCGGCCACGCTCTCTAACCGCTTAGGCTGGATCGACGACGCGGCCCTGGCGCGCAGCCTGGCAGTGATTGAGAGCGCCGAGCTGCCGTTGGCGGCACCGGCGAATATGTCCAGCGATGACTTTTTAGCCCGCATGCGGCTGGATAAGAAAAATATCGATACCCGTCTTCGCCTGGTACTGCTTAACGCCTTAGGCGATGCCTGCGTCAGCGATGCCACGCCCACTGATATGCTCCGCACACTGCTGGACGCTTATCCCCGCTGCTGATTGGCCTGGCTAAGTGGCCAATCAGAAGCCTTCAAACACTTCCTCTTAAGGCCTGGGGGTTGCAAACCCGGTCAACTATGCCCGCCCAATGTGCCGCTCTTTAGAAGGAGTGGTTTCATTGGGCGGGTTTTTATTCGCTTGGCTACATCGTGAGCCCATTTGTCGAACGCTGTTTTATATAATCCGTATGCCTTATGCGCTATCGGCATGGGCTTGTAAGCGGTGTTTAGACTAAAGTTTAATGGAAAAAACAAAGCGTTAAAATAGCGTTTTATGCGATTACAAGTGTTTGAAGTATATGTATTTTTTCTTTGAATGAGAATGCAAATGCAGGATTTGAAAAGGGTTTCTGTAACGATGTAAGCGCCAAGAGATTGCGCAAAGCGTGTGCCAATCGCTATGCTGACCGGCCATTTTGTTGCGGCAGCGAACGTGGGAAATACCCCATTCTGGCTAGGTTATAAGCACCATAAAAAAAGCAAAACCTGCCTTTATACCACAAGCACGCTGCTAAAAAAATACGCTGACTAGTAGAGGCACGCCCATGAATAGAGGTCTTCACCAGCCTGGCGAGTTTCGCGATAACTGTGGTTTTGGCCTGATTGCCCATATGGAAGGCCAGGCTAGCCACGACTTGCTGAAAACTGCCATTGAATCCCTGACCTGCATGACCCACCGGGGCGGTATCGCTGCCGACGGCAAAACAGGCGACGGCTGCGGTCTGCTGCTTAAAATGCCTATTCCTTTTATGCAGGCGCTGGCCAAAGAGGCATTTGATGCCGAGCTGGGCGACCGCTTTGCCGTGGGCGTGGTATTTCTACCCAACGATGATGCCCGGGAAACACGTGCCCGCGATACCCTGGTTCGCGAGCTGGAAGCGCGCGGCCTTAACGTGCTGGGCTGGCGCGATGTGCCGACTGATTCCAGTGTGTGTGGCCCCATGGCGTTGGACTGCCTGCCGCGTATTCGTCAGCTATTTGTACAGCCGGGCAACGGCGAACACTTCGACGTTGACCTCTTTATGGCCCGCCGCCGTGCCGAGCAGGCGCTGCGCGATGAAGAGGACTTCTACGTCGCCTCGCTATCGTCTGAAGTGGTCTCCTATAAAGGCCTAGTGATGCCGGAAGACCTGCCGGCGTTCTATCAGGACTTGAACGACCCGCGCCTGGAAACTGCCATCTGCGTGTTCCACCAGCGCTTCTCCACCAATACCGCACCGCGCTGGCCGCTGGCCCAGCCGTTCCGTCTGTTGGCCCACAATGGCGAAATCAACACCATTGAAGCCAACCGTGGCTGGGCGAACTCCCGCAAAGCCAACTTTGTTAACGAGCGTCTGCCGGATATCGCCGAGCTGGATGAAATCGTCAACACCACTGGCTCTGACTCCTCCAGTATGGACAACATGCTGGAAGTGCTGCTGACCGGCGGTATGGAGCTGCACCGCGCGGTACGCATGATGGTGCCGCCCGCCTGGCAGAACGTCGAAACCATGGACGCCGAGCTGCGCGCCTTCTACGAATACAACTCCATGCATATGGAGCCGTGGGACGGCCCTGCGGGCGTGGTGATGACCGACGGCCGTCAAGCGGTGTGTATGCTCGACCGTAACGGCCTGCGCCCGGCGCGCTGGGTAATTACCAAGAATGGCTACATTACCCTGGCCTCTGAAATCGGCACCTACGGCTATAAGCCGGAAGACGTAGTTGCCAAAGGCCGTGTAGGTCCTGGCCAAATGCTCGCCGTGGATACTGAAACCGGCGAAGTGCTGCACACCACCGATATCGATGAACGGTTGAAATCTGCTTATCCCTATAAGCGTTGGTTGAAGCAGGAGGCCAGCTATTTGGAGTCGGCGCTAACCGAACTGGCGCGTTTCCAAACCATGGATGCCGATTCGCTCAACGTTCAGCAGAAGATGTTCCAGGTGAGTTTTGAAGAGCGTGACCAGGTGCTGCGCCCGCTGGCGGAGAGTGGCCAGGAAGCCGTGGGCTCCATGGGTGACGATACCCCCATGGCGGTGCTGTCGAGCCGTCCGCGGCTGCTCACGGATTTCTTCCGTCAGAAGTTTGCCCAGGTCACCAACCCGCCCATCGACCCGCTGCGTGAAGCGATCGTGATGTCGCTGGAAACCTGCTGTGGCGCGGAGCTTAACGTCTTTAAAGCGACGCCCGAGCACGCCCACCGTTTGATCTTGACCACGCCGGTACTGTCCCCGCGCAAGTTTACCGCCCTGGTCAGCCAGGACGACCCGGCCTTTGCCAGCTATACGCTGTCGCTGGGCTATGATCCTGAGCAGCAGAGCCTGCATCAGGCACTGAAGGCGCTGTGTGAAGAAGCCGAAGCTCAGGTGCGCGCCGGTAAAGTCATTCTGGTACTCACCGATGCTGAGCTTGCCAAAGGGTTGATCCCCATTCAGGCCGCCCTGGCCGTGGGTGCCGTGCACTCTCACCTGGGCCGTTTAGCGCTGCGCCCCAATGCCAACATCGTGGTGGAAACCGGCTACGCTCGTGATGCCCACCAAATGGCGGTGCTGTTTGGTGTGGGCGCCACGGCGGTGTATCCGTGGCTCGCCTATCAGGTCATGGCGGATATGCACCGCACCGGCGAACTGACCGGTAACCCGGCGGATGGTCGTGAGAACTACCGTAAAGGGCTACAGAAGGGCCTGTTCAAGATCCTGTCTAAAATGGGTATCTCGACGCTGGCTTCCTACCGTGGCTCAATGCTGTTTGAAGCCGTGGGCTTGGCAGATGAAGTGATGGATCTGTGCTTCGTGGGTATGGCCTCGCGCATTCAGGGCGCCGGTTTTGCCGAGCTGCAGATGCAGCAGGCGCTGTTGGCCAAAGATGCCTGGATTCCCCGTAAAGGCATCTCCCAGGGCGGCATGTTCAAGTATGTCCACGGCCACGAGTATCACGCCTATAACCCCGATGTGGTGATGTCGCTGCAGGCAGCGGTTCAGGAAGGCAGCTACACCAAGTGGAAGAAATTTGCCCAGCTGGTGAACGAGCGGCCTGTGGCCACCATTCGTGACTTGCTCAAGCTCAAGCCTGCTGAGACACCGATTGCGCTGGATGAAGTAGAGCCGGTTGAAGATCTGCTGCCGCGCTTTGATAGCGCCGGTATGTCCTTGGGCGCGCTATCGCCAGAAGCCCACGAAGCGCTGGCCCAGGCCATGAACGAAGCCGGTGGTCGCTCCAACTCCGGTGAGGGCGGTGAAGACCCAGCCCGCTATGGCACCATTCGCAGCTCGAAAATCAAGCAGATCGCCTCGGGCCGCTTTGGCGTTACCCCGGCGTATCTGGTCAATGCGGAAGTGCTGCAGATCAAGGTCGCCCAGGGCGCTAAACCCGGCGAGGGCGGTCAGTTGCCCGGCGGTAAGGTAAACCAGCTGATTGCCCGGCTGCGCTACGCGGTACCCGGTGTGACGCTGATTTCACCGCCGCCCCACCACGATATTTACTCTATCGAAGATTTGGCTCAGCTGATTTTTGACCTTAAGCAGGTCAATCCGGATGCCCAGGTGTCGGTGAAGCTGGTCTCCGAGCCGGGGATCGGCACGATCGCCACCGGCGTGGCCAAGGCTTACGCGGATCTGATTACCGTATCAGGCTACGACGGCGGTACAGCGGCCAGCCCGCTGACCTCGATCAAACACGCCGGTTCCCCCTGGGAACTGGGGCTGCCGGAAGTGCACCAGGCGCTGCGGATCAACGGCCTGCGCGACAAGATTCGCCTGCAGACCGATGGCGGCCTGAAAACCGGGCTGGATGTGGTCAAAGCGGCGATTCTCGGCGCCGAGAGTTTCGGCTTTGGCACCGCCCCCATGGTGGCACTGGGCTGTAAGTACCTGCGTATCTGTCACCTCAATAACTGCGCCACCGGGGTCGCCACTCAGGATGACTTCCTGCGCGGCGAGCACTTCCGCGGCACGGTGGACATGGTCAAGAACTACTTCCGCTTTATCGCTGAAGAAGTGCGTGAGTTGATGGCCATGCTGGGCGTGCGCAAGCTGACTGATTTGATTGGGCGTACCGACCTGCTGGAAGTACTGGAAGGCAATACCGCTTCCCAGCGCAAGCTCGATCTAACGCCGCTGCTGGCCAATGATTTTGTACCCAAAGATGCGCCGCAGTTCTGCAGGGTTAGCCGCAACGTGCCCCACGATCCGGGCGCTAAAAACCAGGAAGTCCTGGCGGCGCTGAAAGATGCTATTGAAAGCCAGTCGGGCGGTGAGTTTGATTTCACCATTACCAACTGTGACCGCAGTGTGGGCGCACTCACCTCTGGTGCTATCGCCAAACGCTACGGTGAAGAGGGGTTGGAAGCGGCACCGGTTACGGCAAACTTTGTCGGTGTGGCGGGGCAGAGCTTCGGGGTGTGGAATGCCCGTGGTTTGAACCTCTTCCTGGAAGGGGACGCCAACGACTACGTCGGCAAGGGCATGAACGGCGGCAGTATCGTCATTGTGCCGCCCAAAGTCAGTCAGTTTGAGAGCCATAAAACCGCCATTATCGGCAACACCTGCCTTTACGGTGCCACCGGTGGGACGCTGTTCGCCGCCGGTACCGCGGGCGAGCGCTTTGCAGTGCGTAACTCGGGCGCTTCCGCGGTGATCGAGGGTGCAGGCGACCACTGCTGCGAATATATGACTGGCGGTCTGGTCTGCGTACTCGGTGAGACAGGCGTGAACTTCGGTGCGGGCATGACCGGTGGGTTTGCCTATGTGTTGGATGAAGAGCGCACCTTCGTGGACAAGTACAACCACGAATTGGTCGAAATTCACCGTGTTAACACTGAAGCGATGGAGGCGTATCGTCGTCACCTGCGTGAAATGATCGAAGCCTATGTGGCCGCGACGGGATCCGCGCGTGGGGCGGCTATTTTGGAAGACTTCAGCGACTATGCGCGCCACTTCTGGCTGGTGAAGCCAAAAGCGGCCAGTCTGGGTAGTTTGCTGGATCAGTCTCGGCGTCAGCCGCAATAACCCGCTTATGCCCCTCACGCTGACAGGAGAGAGATCATGGCTAACCGTTTAAATAACGATTTTCAGTTTGTCGATGTGGGTCGTCAGGATCCACAGAAGAAAGATGCCCGTACTCGTGCTAAAGAGTTTGCGGAAATTTACGAACCGTTCAAGCCCACTGATGCGGCCAGTCAGGCGCATCGCTGCCTGCACTGCGGTAACCCGTACTGCGAGTGGAAGTGCCCGGTGCACAACTACATTCCCAACTGGCTACAGCTGGTGGTGGAAGGCAACATTATTGAAGCCGCTGAGCTGTCGCACAAAACCAACTCGCTGCCCGAAGTGTGTGGTCGCGTGTGCCCCCAGGATCGCCTGTGCGAAGGCGACTGCACGCTAAATGACGGCTTTGGCGCGGTGACGATTGGTTCGGTGGAGAAGTACATCACCGATACCGCGTTCGCCATGGGCTGGCGCCCGGATATGTCCCACGTCACCTGGACAGATAAAAAAGTCGCCATCATTGGTGCAGGCCCGGCGGGCCTGGGCTGTGCCGATATTCTGGCGCGTAACGGCGTTAAGCCGGTGGTGTTTGATAAGTACCCGGAAATTGGCGGCCTGCTGACCTTTGGTATTCCTGAGTTTAAGCTGGAAAAGAGCGTGATGGAGCGCCGCCGGGCGGTCTTTGAGGAGATGGGCGTCGAGTTCCGCCTGAATACCGAGATTGGTACCGATATCGAGTTTGAGACCCTAATGCAGGAGTACGACGCGGTCTTCCTGGGCATGGGGACTTACAAGTACATGGAAGGCGGCTTCCCCGGTGAAGACCTGCCCGGCGTGTACAAGGCCCTCGACTTCCTGATTGCCAACGTCAACCGCTGCCTGGGCTTTGAAAAAGACCCGAACGACTACATCTCCATGGAGGGTAAGCGCGTGGTGGTGCTGGGCGGCGGCGATACGGCGATGGACTGTAACCGTACCTCGATTCGTCAAAACGCCACCAGCGTGACCTGTGCGTACCGTCGTGACGAGGGCAACATGCCGGGGTCGCGCCGTGAAGTCTCCAATGCTCGTGAAGAGGGCGTTGAGTTTCTGTTCAACCGTCAGCCGGTGGCGGTCGTCGGTGAAGAGAAGGTCGAAGGCGTGAAAGTTGTGCGCACACGCTTGGGCGAGCCGGATGAAAACGGCCGTCAGCGGCCTGAAGTAGTGCCCGGCTCTGAAGAGATCATTGCGGCGGATGCCGTGGTGATCGCTTTCGGCTTCCAGGCCAGCCCAGCGCCCTGGTTCGATAGCGCCAATATTCAGGTCGACGAACGCGACCGCGTCACCGCGCCAGAGCACGGCCAGTACGCTTTTCAGACCAGCAACGAAAAAATCTTTGCCGGTGGCGATATGGTGCGCGGTTCTGATTTGGTGGTCACGGCAATTTACGAAGGCCGCCAGGCTGCAGAAGGCATTCTGGACTACCTGGGCGTATAGATCGTGTCTGATGCATAGAGCATCTCCAGGGATAGGTCGTAGCGAGGGTCTTTTGTCATGGATGACAAAAGTAGCGCCCAGGGATGGGTTCACAGCGCCCTCGCGGAGACCTATCGCTGGGGCGGTTGCACAAGTGTGATTGAGGTGAGTAGTTTTGGCTGCTCAGTTCAAATTGAGCCTTAGGTCGTAATCTGCTAGTCTGTCGACCCATCCTGGCGTGGCTTTCTGCCGTGCCTTCTGATCACGTTTCGACAGGTTATCCATGACACGATATATCTTCGTGACCGGCGGCGTTGTGTCCTCTCTTGGCAAGGGCATCGCCTCCGCCTCGCTTGCGGCGATTTTAGAGGCCCGCGGCCTTAAGGTCACCATGCTCAAGCTCGACCCGTACATCAACGTGGATCCGGGCACTATGAGCCCCTTCCAACACGGTGAGGTGTTCGTCACCGAAGATGGCGCCGAAACCGATCTTGATCTCGGCCATTACGAGCGCTTTATCCGTACCAAAATGACTCAGCGCAACAACTTTACGACCGGTCGTGTCTACGAACACGTACTGCGTAAAGAGCGCCGTGGCGACTACCTAGGCGGTACCGTTCAGGTGATCCCGCATATCACTGATGAGATCAAGCAGCGCGTGTACGCGGGCGGTGAAGGCTTTGATGTGGCGCTGGTAGAGATCGGCGGCACGGTCGGTGATATCGAATCGCTGCCCTTCCTGGAGTCGATTCGCCAAATTCGTAGCGAGCAGGGCGCCAACCGCGCGCTGTTTATGCACCTGACCCTGGTGCCCTACATCAAAACGGCGGGTGAGACCAAAACCAAACCGACCCAGCACAGCGTTAAAGAGCTGCGCTCCATCGGTATCCAGCCTGATATTCTGATTTGCCGCAGCGAAGTAGAGCTCGAAGAGAGCGAGCGGCGCAAAATCGCCCTGTTCACCAACGTCGAAGAGCGTGCCGTGGTACCGCTTCAGGATGCCGATACGATTTATCGCATTCCATTGATGCTCCACGAACACGGCCTGGACGAGATCGTTTGCGACAAGCTGCGCCTTGAAGCGCCCGAAGCCGATCTCTCCGAATGGGTGAAGGTGCTGGATGCCAAGCTCAACCCGCTCAAGTCCGTTAGCATCGCCATGGTGGGTAAGTACATGGAGCTGCTGGATGCCTATAAGTCGCTCAACGAAGCGCTGATTCACGCCGGTATCCAGGGCCGTATCAAGGTCAACGTCGACTATATTGACTCTGAAGATATCGAGCGCCACGGCACCGAGCGTCTGGCAGGTAAAGACGCCATTCTGGTGCCCGGGGGCTTTGGCGAGCGCGGCGTAGAAGGCAAAATTATGACCGCTCAATTCGCCCGCGAAAACAACGTGCCCTATTTAGGTATTTGCCTGGGCATGCAGGTAGCGGTGATTGAGTTCGCCCGTAACGTCGCAGGCTGGAAGGATGCCAACTCCACCGAGTTCACCCACGACACCCAGCATCCGGTGGTCGGGTTGATTACAGAGTGGCTGAGCCCGGAAGGCAAAATCGAGCTGCGCGATGCGGCGTCCGATTTAGGCGGCACCATGCGCTTAGGGGGCCAGGTGTGCCACTTGGCATCGGGTTCTAAAGCACGTGAGGCCTATGGCTCCGAAGAGATTGTGGAGCGCCATCGCCACCGCTTTGAGGTTAATAACCAGTTTATCGATGAGCTTGAAAAAGCCGGGCTGGTTATCTCGGGTAAGAGCGTTGATCAGTCGCTGGTGGAAATGGTCGAGTTAGCGGATCACCCCTGGTACGTGGCCTGTCAGTTCCATCCAGAGTTCACGTCGACGCCCCGTGATGGACACCCACTGTTCTCGGGCTTTGTTAACGCCGCCCTGGATCACAAAACAGCGCGTAGTCGTGCCCATGCGAATGCGCAGGAATAAGAGGGCAAAAGCATGGCTTCTCAAGATGGATCGCAAGAGCGCCATATTAACGTTGCCGGCTTAACCGCCGGCAACTCCTTGCCGCTAATGTTGTTGGGCGGTATGAACGTGCTGGAGTCTGCGGAGCTTGCCGACGAAGTCGCCCAAGCCTATGTGACGGTGACCCAGAAGCTGGGGTTGCCCTATGTTTTCAAGGCCAGCTTCGATAAAGCCAACCGTAGCTCCATCCACTCCTACCGTGGCCCAGGTATTGAAAAAGGGCTGCAGATTCTTGCCGATATCAAAGCCCGCCACAACGTGCCGATCATTACCGATGTGCACGAGCCGTGGCAGGCGCAAGCAGCCGCTGAAGTGGCTGATATTATTCAACTGCCGGCTTTCCTGGCTCGCCAAACCGATTTGGTGGTTGCCATGGCTAAAACCGGTGCCGTCATCAATATCAAAAAGCCGCAGTTTTTGGCGCCCCATGAAATGCGCCATATCCTCAACAAGTTCCAGGAAGCGGGTAACGATCAGCTGATGCTCTGCGAGCGTGGCTCAAGCTTTGGTTACAACAATCTGGTTGTGGATATGCTCGGCTTTGGTGATATGAAGCAGACCGGCTATCCGGTATTTTTTGATGTGACCCATGCGCTGCAACGCCCTGGTGGACGGGCCGACAGTGCAGACGGGCGCCGCGCACAGGTGGCGGAGTTAGCGCGTGCAGGTGTGGCTGTCGGCCTTGCCGGGCTGTTTTTAGAGGCCCACCCTGACCCAGACAACGCCAAGTGCGATGGCCCCTGTGCGCTGCCGCTGGATCAGCTAGAGCCGTTCTTAACTCAGCTTGTGCAGCTGGATGCGCTGGTCAAGGGGTTTGGACCGTTAACCATTCGCTAAGCTGTTTTTGCTAATCAGAGCCTCGTTGAGTAGGGCGTTATATTAATAATTTTATCTAACTAACAGGAAAGGACACTGCCATGACCAAAATTGTTGCTATCAGTGCGTTGGAAGTGCTGGATTCACGCGGTAACCCCACCGTGCAGGCGCATGTACGCCTTGCCAGTGGCGCTGTCGGCGAAGCCTGTGCACCCAGTGGTGCCTCAACCGGCTCCCGGGAAGCGTTAGAGCTGCGCGACGGCGATAAGTCGCGCTACCTGGGTAAAGGCGTGCTGAAAGCAGTCGATGCGGTCAATGGCAAAATTCGTGATGCGCTGCTGGGTATGGATGCCCGTGACCAACGTGGCCTGGACGATGCCATGCTGGCGCTGGACGGCACCGAGAACAAAGCGAATTTGGGCGCTAACGCCATTCTAGCCGTCTCGCTGGCTGCCGCTAAAGCCGCTGCTAACGCCAAAGGCGTGCCGCTGTATGCCCATATTGCTGAGCTTTATGGTCAGCCGGGTCAGTACAGCATGCCGGTTCCGATGATGAATATCATCAACGGCGGCGAGCACGCGGATAATAACGTCGATATCCAGGAATTTATGGTGCAGCCAGTGGGCGCGCCTAACTTCCGCGAAGGGCTGCGCATGGGCGCGGAAATTTTCCATGCGCTGAAGAAAGTGCTCGCGGCGAAAGGGCTCTCCACCTCCGTGGGTGACGAGGGCGGCTTTGCGCCTAATCTGGCCTCTAACGCTGATGCGCTGGCGGTGATTAAACAGGCCGTGGCAGATGCAGGTTACGTGCTGGGTAAAGACGTTACCTTGGCGCTGGATTGTGCGTCTTCCGAATTCTATAAAGACGGCCAGTACAACCTTTCTGGTGAAGGCAAAAGCTATGATGCCCAAGGCTTTACCGATTACTTGGCAGGCCTGTGTGCGGACTATCCCATTGTCTCTATCGAAGACGGCATGGATGAATCCGATTGGGCGGGTTGGAAAGCGCTGACCGACAAGCTGGGCGATAAAGTGCAGCTGGTGGGCGATGACCTCTTCGTCACCAACACCAAGATTCTCAAGCGTGGTATTGATGAGCAGATCGGTAACTCTATCCTGATCAAGTTCAACCAGATCGGCTCGCTTTCTGAGACGCTGGATGCCATCAAGATGGCACAGGATGCGGGCTTTACTGCGGTTATTTCTCATCGCTCCGGTGAAACCGAAGATACCACCATTGCCGATTTGGCAGTGGGTACCTGTGCAGGGCAGATCAAAACGGGTTCCCTGTGCCGCTCTGACCGGGTTGCCAAGTACAACCGTTTGCTGGTGATTGAAGCGGAGCTTGGTGAGGTAACCTACCCAGGTTTGAAGGCAATTAAGGGGCAGTAAAAACCAATTTCGAGCGAATTTTGAGATGCGTTTGTAAGAGATGTCTCAAAATTTTGTAAGAGATATCTTACAAATGCCGACGAAATTCGCTCGTTTTGGGTAAGAAATTGCCTATTTTTTCGCTAACTTAACTTTAAGTTCCTGTTTTTATTGATTTTTAAAAAATAAGGCGAGCCGCAAAGGCTCGCCTTTTTGCATTTTGGCTTTGTTGAGAAGCCGCTGTGATATGCCACAATGCATTCAGGACTAGGGGAGGCAAGGACGCTTCAGTCAGGATGCAGCGGGATGTAGGTCAGATGCGCCGGGTGATACAGTGAGGTAAGTCCCGGCAAGGATGTCATCTGAGGAGGTTGATCCAGGGAGTGGTCAGAGGAAGTGCTTGGAGCGGGCGGCCTACGGGCCGCCTTTTTTTGTCTGGGTTTTGGCAACACGATTTTTGACGACCCACTATCGGCGACACAATAAAAAAAACCAGCGAGGTCGCTGGTTTTAAAGAGAAGTGCTAATGAGTGGATAGTCAGCCTTAGCGCTCTAATTTCTCAAGCTTACCTGGCTTGCCATCCCACTCTTCGGCGTCCGGCAACGGATCTTTTCTTTCGGCAATGTTCGGCCACACTTCGGCCATTTCAGCATTAATCTCGATAAAGGCCTCTTGCCCATCCGGCAGCTCATCCTCGGAGAATATCGCCTCAGCGGGGCACTCGGGCTCACACAGCGCGCAGTCGATACACTCGTCCGGATGAATGACCAGGAAGTTTGGGCCCTCGTAGAAACAGTCGACCGGGCAGACTTCCACACAGTCGGTGTATTTGCACTGGATGCAGTTCTCGGTAACGACAAACGTCATCTTGCTATCCCTCTTGCAGGGCCGAGAGTCTCTCAGCCATGGTCAATCGTGAATGGTTATAAATCAGCCGTTTTTTATAAGCTAAAAGTTTGAGCGACATTCTAGAGGTGCGCCTACCTGTCGGCAAGCGCCATATGATTCCAGTTGGTAGCAATGCCAGTACAGGTTTCCGCGAGGGCGCTGTAAACCCATCCTTGGGCGCTACTTTTTCCATCCTTGGAAAAAGACCCTCGCTCCAACCTGCCCTGGCATTAGAAGCTTACTTATGGTCTTCCAAGTATGAGTACTATTAGATCAGGTCTCGCCACTGATACAACAGTGCAAGTGCTTCCCGCGGTGTTAAACCATCCATATCAACATTTTCCAACGCCTCGACCACCGGATGCGGCGCGGCGGCGAACAGATCGTTTTGCTGGGGAGCGGTTCGCGGCGCCTGCGCTGTGTTATCCACATCGCGCTGCTCCAAACTTATTAATTTCTCGCGGGCACGCTTAATCACATGGTTAGGCACACCCGCTAGCTGCGCCACCTGCAAACCGTAGCTCTGGCTGGCCGGGCCCGCTTCGATGCGGTGCATAAACACAATGCTGTCGCCATGTTCGGTGGCCGTGAGGTGGATATTGGCCACGCCTTCCATATGCTCAGGGAGCGCCGTCATTTCAAAGTAGTGGGTCGCGAACAGGGTTAGCGCACGCCCCTTGGCGAGATGCTCCGCACTTGCCCAGGCCAGGGATAAACCGTCAAAGGTGCTGGTGCCGCGGCCAATCTCATCCATCAGGATCAAACTTTGCTGGGTGGCGTTGTGCAGAATATTGGCGGTTTCAGTCATCTCCACCATAAAGGTAGAGCGCCCGCCCGCCAAGTCATCCGATGAGCCAATGCGGGTAAATATTCGATCCAGCGGGCCGATCTCGGCGGCATCGGCGGGCACGAAGCTACCGCAGTGGGCCAGTAGGGCGATGAGCGCCGTCTGACGCATATAGGTCGATTTACCGCCCATATTGGGGCCGGTAATAATCAACATATGCTGGTCAGGATTGAGCGTCACGTCGTTGGGCACAAAGGGAGTTTCGCTCACCTGCTCGACCACCGGGTGGCGCCCCGCGTCGATTTGAATACCGGTGGTTTCAGTGAGTGTCGGGCGCACCCAGTTCAGCGCCTCGGCGCGTTCGGCAAAGGCGCACAGCACGTCCAGTTCCGCTAAGGCTTGAGAAGTGCTTTGCAGCGCGTGAAGGCTGTTATTGAGATCGCCCAGCAGGCGGTCATAGAGCCATTTTTCACGGGTGAGCGCTCGGGACTTGGCCGACAGCGCCTTATCTTCAAACTCTTTAAGCTCGGGAATAATAAACCGCTCAGCGTTTTTTAGCGTTTGACGGCGGATATAGTCGGCAGGCGCCTGCTGAGCCTGGGAGCGCGGCAGCTCGATAAAGTAGCCGTGTACCCGGTTATAGCCCACTTTGAGGTTGGCAAGGCCCGTGCGCTCGCGCTCGCGCAGCTCTAGCTGAATAAGGTAGTCACCAGCGTTCTCGGCCATGCCGCGATGCTCATCAAGTTCAGCATCAAAACCGTCGGCAATCACCCCGCCAT
This sequence comes from Halomonas campaniensis, assembly GCF_002211105.1. Taxonomy (GTDB): domain Bacteria; phylum Pseudomonadota; class Gammaproteobacteria; order Pseudomonadales; family Halomonadaceae; genus Vreelandella; species Vreelandella campaniensis_A. Next base: position 200,447 of record NZ_JPUA01000034.1, read on the forward strand.
CGCGGATCACCACTGGCGGGTTTTCCACCAGCGCGCGGCTGAGCATATCGGCCATTTCCGGGTAGGGACGAATATGCGGGCGCAGGTTGTCCAAAGCGCTGCCGCTCTCTACCTCGCTTAGCTGCTGCTCCAGTTCAGGCAGCGTTACCAGTGCATCGCGAAGCCGTGCCAAATCTCGTGGGCGAGCGCTATACAAGGCTACGCGAGCGAGAATGCGCTCCACGTCGCCCACCGCGCTTAACGTTTCGCGCAGTGGCATATAGGCGGCATCCAAGCTTAACAGCGCCACCCCTGCATGGCGCCCCTGCACGATATCGCGTTGGCGTAGCGGGCGGTTGAGCCAGCGCTTGAGCAGCCGCGAACCCATGGCGGTGGTGCAGGTATCCAGCACACTGGCCAGGGTGTTATCGCTACTACCGCCCAGGTTGATGTCGATTTCCAGATTGCGGCGGCTGGCAGCGTCGATCACCACCGCATCGTCGCGGTTCTCAACGCTGATGGCGGTTACATGGGGCAGGCGCGAGCGCTGAGTGTCCCGGGCGTAATCGATCAGCACCCCGGCGGCAATGAGCGCAGAGGTTAAGTGTGCACAGCCAAAGCCGCGTAAATCCTGCACTTCAAACTGGTCGCAGAGGCTGCGAGTAGCGCTCTCCAAGTCAAATAGCCACTCCCCCTGGCGGCGCAGGCTGCGCTTTTGCGACCAGGTATCGGGTAGCGTCAGGCTTTCGGGCACCAGTAGTTCGGCGGGAGAGAGGCGAGTGAGCTCCGCCAGCATCTCCGCTTCGCTCTCCACTTCCAGTACGTTAAAACGCCCGCTGGAGAGCTCCAACCAAGCAAGGCCCCAGCGCTCTCTCCCTGGTGTAACGGAGACCAAGACGTTGTCACGACGTGCATCAAGCAGCGCTTCATCGTGGAGCGTCCCGGGGGTGACGATACGTACCACCTGGCGCTCGACGGGGCCTTTACTGGTGGCGGGATCGCCAATCTGCTCGCAGATCGCCACCGACTCGCCACCGGCGACCAGACGCGCGAGATAGCCTTCAGCGCTATGGTAAGGTACGCCCGCCATGGGGATCGGTTTGCCGCCCGACTGGCCGCGCTGGGTAAGGGTAATATCCAGCAGCGCGGCGGCGCGCTTGGCGTCGTCGAAAAACAGTTCGTAAAAATCCCCCATGCGGTAGAACAGCAGTACCTCGGGGTGCTCGCGTTTGATCTTTAAATACTGGGTGATCATTGGCGTGTTGGCGGGAATAGCCTGTGACATGGGCATCCTGATTAAGCGTAGCGCAAACCATTACGGCTTACGGCGTGTTCGTTGAGCCAGTTCTTGGTTCAAGTTCTTTGAGCAAGCTAAACGCAGTATTCTACGCTGAACAGACGACACACTTGAAGGAGCGAAGATAGTGCCCAGCGAAACTAGCCTGAAAAATCTTGATTTAACCCTGTTGGCTCAGCGGCTAGGGCGGCTGTGTAAGCAGTTGGGTGTGGAAGTGACCGCTGCTGAGTCATGTACAGGGGGCGGCGTTGCCAGCGCTATTACCTCCACTGCGGGAAGCTCTGCTTACTTTACGACCGGCTATGTGACCTATGCGAATGCGGCTAAAACACGTTTGTTAGGCGTGCCTGAAGCCACGCTGGCCGAGCACGGTGCGGTCAGCGAAGAAGTGGTTAATGCCATGGTTGCAGGGGCCTGCCGTGAAAGTGGTGCAGGATTGGCCGTTGCCGTTAGCGGCGTGGCCGGGCCGGATGGTGGCAGCGATGCGAAGCCCGTTGGGACGGTTTGGCTCGCCTGGGGAGATACCGCTGCCCAGGAGGCTGAGTGTTTTCACTTCCCGGGCGATCGCCAGGCAGTGCGCGAGCAGGCGGTACGTCAGGCCTTGGTAGGGCTGGAGGCGCGCCTGAATGAGCGGGAAAAGGCGAGCAAGACGCACTAGTGGTAAGGAAAAGGCGCTTATCCAGAAAGGCGCTTAACAAAATAGATGAGAGAAAGCGTGATCAAGGATTTGTTTACGGCGCAATCTTTGGCATACTACTGGCTAATTATACAGCTTGTTATGAGGAATCTCTGAATGGCTCAGGATGACAACCGCACTAAAGCGCTAAACGCTGCACTCACCCAAATCGACCGTCAGTTCGGCAAGGGCACCGTTATGCGTCTAGGCGACGCGCCGCGTGTCGTCATGCCGTCGGTTTCCACCGGATCATTGGGTCTGGATATCGCTCTCGGCATCGGCGGCCTGCCGTTTGGCCGCGTGTGCGAAATCTTTGGCCCCGAGTCGTCGGGTAAAACGACCCTGACCCTATCGGTGATTGCTCAGGCACAAAAGCAGGGCAAAGTGTGTGCCTTCGTGGATGCCGAGCACGCTCTTGACCCCAGCTATGCAGAAAAGCTGGGCGTTAACCTCGATGACTTACTGGTTTCCCAGCCGGACACCGGTGAGCAGGCGCTGGAAATTACCGACATGCTGGTACGCTCCGGCGGTGTTGATGTGATTGTTATTGACTCGGTGGCCGCGTTGACCCCGCGCGCTGAAATCGAAGGCGAGATGGGCGACTCCCACGTCGGGCTGCAGGCGCGTTTGATGTCCCAGGCGCTGCGTAAGATCACCGGTAATATCAAAAACGCCAACTGCCTGGTGATCTTCATCAACCAGATCCGCATGAAGATCGGTGTCATGTTCGGTAGCCCTGAAACCACCACGGGTGGTAACGCGCTGAAGTTCTACGCCAGCGTGCGTCTGGATATTCGCCGCACTGGATCGGTAAAAGTGGGTGATGAAGTCACCGGTAACGAAACCCGCGTGAAAGTAGTCAAAAACAAGGTGGCACCGCCATTCCGTCAGGCTGAATTCCAGATTCTTTACGGTAAGGGTATCTACCACGCCGGTGAGGTCATCGACCTGGGCGTGCAGTGCAACCTGGTCGACAAAGCCGGTGCCTGGTACAGCTATAAAGGTAAGAAAATCGGTCAGGGTAAAGCCAATTCAGCGCTCTACCTGGAAGAGCACCCGGAAATTATGCTCGAAATCGAAACGCAGATTCGTGAGCAGCTCTTGGCCAAGCCTGATCCTAAAAAGGAGAAGGAAGATGCGCCGGCCGAAGCAGCAGAATTGGACGCGGGCGATGACGATCTGCTCTAAGATGATGCTAGCGAAGCCGATGTTAGCGAAGAGCATCTGATGGCCTTTAGCTCCCAGCGCGATGCCACGCCCCGTGACATCGCCATTGGCTTACTGGCTCGGCGCGAATACTCCCGCGCCGAGCTTGCCCAGCGGTTGAAGAAAAAATCCTTCGACGATGCCGCTATCGATGAGTGCTTGGACACCTTGGTCGAACAAGGGCTGCAGTCTGACGCTCGCTTTGCGGCCAGTTTCGTACGCACGCGTATTCTGCGCGGCCAAGGCGTTATTCGTATTAAAGGCGAGTTGCGCCAGCGGGGCGTTGACCAGGAAACCCTTACCACCGCTTTTGAAGAGGTGGAGGAGGGCGAGCAGGTCGACTGGTTTGAGCTAGCCCGGGAAACCCTGGCGCGGCGCTTTGATAGCCCTGGTGAGACCCCCAAAGAGCGCGCTAGACGCGAGCGCTTTCTCGCTAGCCGCGGCTTCGATTTTGAGCAAATTCGCTACGCGCTCTCCTGCCTCTAATACGTTTTCTACAGCCCGTAAACCGTCCCCTCTTACATTTCTAATAGCGCTCTAATACGCTTGTTCACTTGGCTGTCCACACAGCTGTTTGCCATTCTGCCACTAAGTGCGGCTTTAGTCGTTTGACAACTGCGCTATAATGGCTGCTTTGCGACCCCTGAGGGTAGCGGTGACAGCGCCCTGGGACATCACGCTTTCTTGTTACGGATACCCTATGAAGAGCGCAGAACTCAGACAGGCCTTTCTTGATTACTTTGCAGAGCAGGGGCACACCATCGTGCCAACAGGGTCACTGGTGCCTGGCAACGATGCCACCCTGCTGTTCACGAATGCAGGCATGGTGCCTTTTAAAGACGTCTTTTTAGGCCGCGACCCGCGCCCCTATGTGCGGGCAACCTCTGCCCAGCGCTGCGTGCGAGCCGGTGGTAAGCATAATGACTTAGACAACGTGGGTTATACCGCGCGCCACCATACCTTTTTTGAAATGCTGGGCAACTTCAGTTTCGGTGATTACTTCAAGCACGACGCCATTCGCTTTGCTTGGCAGTTTCTCACTGAGCGGCTTGGACTGCCTGCAGACAAGCTATGGGTCACCGTCTTTACGGAAGATGACGAGGCCTACAACATTTGGGCCGACGACATTGGCGTGCCTCACGAGCGCATTGCTCGTATCGGTGCAAAAGATAATTTCTGGCAGATGGGTGATACCGGTCCGTGTGGCCCCTGTTCGGAGATCTTTTTTGATCACGGCCCTGAGGTGTGGGGTGGCCCGCCGGGAACGCCGGAAGAGGACGGCGATCGTTTTATCGAAATCTGGAACCTGGTCTTCATGCAGTTTGACCGTGATGCCCAGGGCACGCTTAACCCGTTGCCGAAACCCTCTATCGATACCGGTATGGGCTTGGAGCGTGTCGCCGCTGTCATGCAGGGCGTGCACTCCAACTACGAGATCGACCTGTTCCAGAATCTGTTGAAAGCCGCTGCCAAGGCGACCGGACACCCGGACACCTCGACACCTTCGCTGCGCGTCATTGCCGACCATATCCGCTCCTGCGCCTTTCTGATTGCCGATGGCGTGCTGCCTTCCAACGAAGGGCGTGGCTATGTGCTGCGTCGGATCATTCGCCGGGCGATTCGTCACGGCCATAAGTTGGGTGCGGTAGAACCGTTCTTTCATAAGCTGGTTGAAGCGCTGGATGCGGAGATGGGCGATGCCTATCCAGAACTGCGTGAAGCGAGCGATCAAATCGCCCGCGTGCTGCTAAAAGAAGAGGAGCAGTTTGCACGCACCCTGGATCATGGCATGGGGCTATTGAACGCGGCCTTGGCTGAGTTGGACGGTAAGGTGCTGCCGGGTGAGACCGTCTTCAAGCTTTACGACACCTACGGATTTCCCTTCGACCTTACCGCCGACGTCTGCCGCGAACGTGGTGTCACCCTGGATGAAGAGGGCTTTCAGCAAGCCCTCGAGGCCCAGCGTGAACGTGCAAGGGCAGCCAGCCAGTTTGGTGCCGACTACAGCGCCTCCATCGAGTTGGAGGGTGAGACGGCCTTTACCGGCTATGACCGTTTGGAAGACCAGGCCAAGGTCACCGCGCTGGTCGACAGCGAAGGCAACGCCCTGGCCGCGCTGGAGTCGGGGCAGAAGGGCATCGTGGTGCTGGATCGCACGCCATTTTATGGCGAGTCTGGTGGGCAGGTGGGCGATACCGGCTACCTGTATGTCGACGGTGGCCGTTTCCAGGTTACCGATACCCAAAAGAAGAACGGTCATCACCTGCATCAGGGTATGATGGTCGAAGGCTCGCTGAGCATCGGTGCCAGCGTGCGCGGTGAAGTAGACGCCAGTCTGCGCACCGCTACCCTCCGCAATCACTCGGCCACCCACCTGCTGCATCAAGCGCTGCGCATGGTGCTGGGTGACCATGTGCAGCAGAAAGGCTCGCTGGTCAACGCCGAGCGACTGCGCTTCGACTTTAGCCACTTCGAGCCGATGACCGCCGAACAGCTGGCAGAAGTCGAGCGTCTGGTCAACGAGCAGATATTGGCTAACGCGCCGACCAAGGTCGAGCAGATGAGCCTGGATCAGGCCAAGGCCAAAGGAGCGGCAGCGCTGTTTGAGGCCAAGTACGCCGAGAACGTGCGGGTGCTGACCATTGGTGCCGACGACTTCTCTATCGAGTTGTGTGGTGGTACCCACGTGGCGCGCAGCGGCGATATTGGCTGCTGTCATGTGATGAGCGAGGTAGGTATTGCTTCCGGCGTGCGCCGTATCGAAGCGATCACCGGCGAAAATGCGCTGGCCTACTTCCGCGAGCAGGAAGCCCGCCTTGAGCGCTTGGGCGAGCGTTTGAAGACCAAGCCCGAGCAGGTTGAATCACGGGTGGAATCGCTGGTTGAGCGTAACCGTAGCTTGGAAAAAGAGCTTGAGCAGCTCAAGGCCAAGCTGGCCAGTGCGGCAGGCAGCGATATGCTTAGCCAAGTGCAGGAGATCAACGGCGTTAAGCTGTTGGCGACGCAGTTGGATGGCGTGTCGGGCAAAGATCTACGTGGCATCCTCGATCAGCTTAAAAACAAGCTAAGTTCTGGAGTGATTATCCTCGGCGTTGCCGACCAGGCGGCGGGCAAAGTAAGCCTGATCGCTGGGGTAACCCAAGACCTGACCGGTCGAGTGAAAGCCGGTGAGCTGGTGAACCATGTTGCCTCGCAGGTGGGCGGAAAGGGCGGCGGCCGCCCCGATATGGCTCAAGCGGGAGGTAGTCAACCCGACGCCTTGCCGGATGCGTTGAAGAGCGTACCGGTATGGTTGGAAAGCGTACTTAGCTAAACCTTTGGGCCGGTGGCATTATTGTCACCGGCCTTATTTATTTAAATACAACTTCACCCTCCATTCCCGAACGCATAGGAAAAACGGCATATGGCATTATACGTACAGAAGTTCGGCGGCACTTCGGTGGGCTCTGTCGAGCGTATCAAGGCCGTAGCGGAAAAGGTTAAAGGTTTCCGCGACCAAGGTCATCAGGTAGTGGTCGTGGTCTCCGCCATGAGCGGCGAAACTAACCGCCTTACCGATATGGCGCAGGCGCTGAATGAAGATCCCGCGCCACGTGAGATGGATATGCTGCTGTCCACCGGTGAGCAGGTGACTATTTCTCTGCTTGCCATGGCGCTTCAGCAAATCGGCGTGCCAGCCACTTCGCACACGGGCGCCCAGGTAGGTATTCATACCGATAGTGCCTATACCAAGGCACGTATTCAGCGCATTGAAACCGAAGACCTGAAGGCCGACCTGGACGCTGGGCAGGTCGTGGTCGTCGCCGGTTTCCAAGGGGTTGATGAAGAAGGCAATATTACCACCCTGGGCCGCGGTGGTTCCGACACCACTGGGGTGGCGTTAGCCGCCGCGCTAGGCGCCGATGAGTGCCAAATTTACACCGATGTGGATGGGGTTTACACCACCGACCCCCGTGTTTGCTCCAAAGCCCAGCGGCTAACGAGTATCACCGTCGAAGAGATGCTGGAGTTGGCCAGTCTCGGCTCTAAAGTGCTGCAGATCCGTGCGGTAGAGTTTGCCGGTAAATACAACGTACCCCTGCGGGTGCTGTCTAGCTTTGAAGATGGCCCCGGTACCCTAATTGTTGCAGAAGCAGACCAAGACGAGGACGCTATGGAAGAACCACTGATCTCCGGTATCGCCTTTACCAAGAATGAAGCAAAATTAACCCTGCTTAATACCCCGGACGTGCCAGGTGTTGCATCACGTATCCTGGGTCCAATTGCCGATGCCAATATCGAAGTTGATATGATCGTGCAGAACGTGGCGCCGGCCGGTGACTATACCGACTTTACCTTTACGGTTGCTAAAGGCGATTACAAGGCCACTAAGAAGCTGCTCGAAGAGACGGTGATTCCTGATTTAGGCGGTGGCGAGCTGCGTGGCGATGATAATATTGCTAAGGTTTCTTTAGTGGGTGTCGGTATGCGTTCTCATGCGGGTGTCGCATCGAAAATGTTCCGCGTACTCGCCGACGAAAACGTCAATATCCGTATGGTCTCCACCTCTGAGATTAAAATCTCGGTCGTTATTGATGAGAAGCATATGGAGCTGGCTGTTAACGCATTACACAAAGCTTTTGGTTTAGATAAGGCAGATATCGAATCTGAATAACATTTATGCCTTAAACCTTCTACGCTGAAGGGGTACTTACTGCCGTGTGGTGGTGAGCTTTCTTTCAACGGGAGGTATAAGGTGTCATGGAGCCGGAGTCATTGGTGACAGGCAGCACTATGTCGCATAATGGCAGGGTGTTGCCTCCGGCTGACATATCCCGTTGCATAAAACGTCTGAAAAGGAGATCAGCCATGCTCATCCTAACTCGCCGTGTTGGCGAAACCCTGATGATCGGTGATGAAATCACCGTCACCGTGCTAGGTGTGAAAGGCAATCAAGTACGTATTGGCGTTAATGCGCCGAAAGATGTGGCAGTTCACCGTGAAGAGATTTACCAGCGTATTCAGCGTGAACGAAACAGCGAAGACGAAGTGGAATAAGACTCGCGGGCTCGCATAATGAACCGATGCTTAAAGCGTAAGCTTATACGTAAGATATGGCCGGTGCGAAAAAAATCCGTAGAAGACTAGACACAAGAAGGCTAAATCGGTAATATTCGCGCCGTGCCGTTAAGGAGAGGTGGCCGAGTGGCTGAAGGCGCTCCCCTGCTAAGGGAGTATAGGGTTTATAGCCCTATCGAGGGTTCGAATCCCTCTCTCTCCGCCAATTGCATGTTAGAAGGTATGCGCCCGTAGCTCAGCTGGATAGAGTACCTGACTACGAATCAGGGGGTCGGAGGTTCGAATCCTCCCGGGCGCGCCACCTTTCGGTTAGCTGCTTATCCACCATTGTCAGTGTTTTGATATATTGTCAGTGTCTCGATAAGTGGTCGCTTGGTAAGTTTAAGTGTTAGCAAACTATTACGCGCCCGTAGCTCAGCTGGATAGAGTACCTGACTACGAATCAGGGGGTCGGAGGTTCGAATCCTCCCGGGCGCGCCAGATTCCAAAACCCGCTCTCTTCATTGAGGGCGGGTTTTCTGTTTCCAGTCTGAACTCTGAACGCCTATTTCTGACTTTATCACCTGTTTCCAGCCTGACCGGCTAAGGCTCGCACCCCGGTCTTGCGATCGTGTGTAGCGCCCCGCTTTACGGTAGGGCGCTTTTTTTTGCCTGTTGATTGGGTGGGAGTCGAGCGAGGGATTAGGCTGGTGCGGCGTGCTGTTCGTCGACAATCAGGCTGTCGAGCAGTTGATCCAGCTCGGTGAGCCGCTTCACACGCTGAAAATTTTGTTCAGCTTCACCGCTGCCCTGGCGCATTTGGGCAAGCCACTGCTTTACCAGGGAGACCACGACGCGGTCTGGTAGCTGTTGGCGCTGAAGGGCGGCGTACTCTTTGAGTACATTGGCGCGCATCGCCCAGCTGCTTTCTGGCAGCCGCTCGCCGGTTTGCAGCCAGTGGCGGATGCGTGGTGCCAGCCAAGGGTCGGCCAGCGCGCTACGCCCTAGCATCACATCACTGCAGCCTGAAAGCGTGCGGGCTTTCCAGTAATCTTCCAGCGTCCATATATCGCCGTTGGCAACCACCGGAATGGACACCTGGCGACGTATTTTGCCGATCCATTCCCAGTGTGCCGGTGGGCGGTAGCCCTCGTCTCGAGTACGCGCATGCACCACAAGCTGGGCGGCACCTCCTGCCTCGGTAGCCTGGGCACAGGCAACCGCGAGGCGGCGATTGGCGAAGCCCAGGCGAATCTTGGCGGTCACTGGGATTTCCCCCTCTAAAGCGTCATGAACAGCTTTGACCGCTTGATAGACGCGTTCAGGCTGACGTAGCAGCGAAGCGCCGCCATCGTGCCGGTTAACCAGTTTGGCAGGGCAGCCGAAATTAAGGTCGATGCTTACCGCGCCCAAGCTAAGCGCCTGACGCGCATTGGCCGCCAGGGCGGCTGGGTCAGAGCCCAGCAGCTGTAAATGCACGGGAATGCCACTTGGTGTTGCCACAGGCGGTTGCGTCAGCTCCGGGCAGTGCTTATAAAACACTCTGGGTGGCAGGCGGGTATCAACAACGCGGACAAACTCGGTGACTGTCCAGTCGAACCCCGCGTGGCGGGTCAGCAGGTCGCGGGTCAGAGCGTCGATCACTCCTTCCATCGGGGCTAGGCCGATTCTGCCGTTATGTAGTAAATTAACAACCATGACTTCCACTATCGCGCCATTGCATTTTATGCTGGGTGTGGCAGGTTAGTGCATTCCTCTTACTGCGCCAAGCGCCTTTCACCGTATTGGCGTAATGATGTGCGTAACAATGGTGCTTGAACTGTGCTTCAAGACACCTCGCTTCAAGGAGAGCGCCTTATGCAAGATCTGGAACTGTTGCAGGATGGATTGGCGTTAATGGCGCTCGGAATGGGCGTAGTGTTTGTTTTTCTTACGATTTTGGTCATTAGCGTTACGCTGATGTCGAAGCTTATTGGGCGTTTTCAACCCGTTCCCGCTGCGGTTGATACGGGTAAGAAAGCATCGTCCTCATCGCCCCCCGCAGCGCAAAGTGACGAGGTTATGGCTGTGATCAGTGCTGCAGTGCACCGTTACCGTTCAACCCGGCGTCGCTAACTTTCTCAATTTTTTTCATTTCAGCCCTCTTTTGGCTATTTTTTTGTTATTTTTACTACAAACTTACAACTCTACTACTGTGAGCCAAGACCATGAACGAAATAAAACGCCCTCTAGGCATTACCGATGTCGTGCTGCGCGATGCCCATCAATCGCTGTTTGCCACGAGGATGCGGCTGGATGATATGCTGCCGATCGCCGAAAAGTTGGATCGCGTTGGCTACTGGTCGCTGGAAACCTGGGGTGGAGCCACCTATGACGCCTGTATCCGCTATTTGGGTGAAGACCCCTGGGAGCGTATTCGTGCTCTAAAAGAGGCCATGCCTAACACGCCTCAGGCTATGCTGTTGCGTGGCCAGAACCTGCTGGGCTATCGCCACTACGCGGATGACGTTGTCGATAAGTTTGTCGAGCGGGCGAAAACCAATGGCGTTGACGTCTTCCGCGTTTTCGATGCCATGAACGATCCGCGTAATCTCGAGCGCGCTATCCAGGCAGTGCGTAACGTGGAAGGCCATGCCCAAGGCACCATCTCTTACACCGTGAGCCCGGTACATACCCTGGATAGCTGGGTCGATCTCGCCAAGACTATTGCCGGTTTGGGCGCGGATTCATTGGCTATCAAGGATATGGCGGGGCTATTGACGCCCTACACGGCGTTCGATTTGGTCACACGGCTCAAGAAAGAGCTATCGATTCCGGTACACCTACACTGTCACGCTACTACCGGCCTCTCAACATCGACTATTTTGAAGGCGGTAGAAGCAGGCATCGATAACGTCGATACCTCGATCTCATCCATGTCGATGACCTATGGTCACAGTCCCACCGAATCCGTGGTGGCAATGCTGAAAGATACCGGCCGGGATACCGGTCTGGATCTTGAGCTGCTGGAGGATATCGCCGGCTACTTCCGTGAAGTGCGTAAGAAGTACGCTGCCTTTGAAGGCTCACTACGCGGTATTGATTCGCGCATCCTGATTGCTCAGGTGCCGGGCGGCATGCTGACAAACATGGAAGGCCAGCTCAAAGAGCAGGGCGCGGGCGATAAGCTGGACGACGTGCTCAGCGAGATCCCCCGCGTACGCGAAGACCTTGGCTTTATTCCGCTGGTCACACCCACCTCGCAAATCGTCGGCACCCAGGCGGTGATGAACGTGATGATGGGAGAGCGCTACAAGTCGATTTCCAAGGAAGTCCAGGCGCTGCTCAAAGGTGAGTATGGCGCTGCCCCGGCGCCTTTTAATGCCGAGCTGCAAAAGCGTGTGCTGGAAGGCGGGGAGCCGATTACCTGTCGCCCAGCGGATAACCTGTCGCCGGAAATGGAGAGACTGGCAACCGAACTGAAAGAGAAGGCCAGTGCCGAGGATATCCGCTTGGCGGAAGGTAAGCGCGAAGTAGATGATGTGCTGACCTACGCGCTATTTCCACAGATCGGCTTGAAATTCCTTAAAAACCGCGACAATCCAGACGCTTTTGAGCCTGTTCCCCAAGCAGCTGAAGCTAGCGCAGAGAAGGCGCCCGTCAAGGCGGAAAGCAAAACGCCGGTCGCAAGCCAAGGCCCGGAAACCTACACCGTCAAGCTCAATGGTAAAGCCTTCGTAGTGGAGGTTTCTGAAGGTGGTGAGCTGGGCGAAGTCCAGGAGCAAACGGCCACCAGCACTGGCGCGCCCAAAGAGGAAGTGTCTGCTCCTACAGGTGAAAGCATCGATGCGCCGCTGGCAGGCAATATCTTCAAGGTGAATGTTCGCCCCGGCGACAGCGTCGCAGAAGGTGATGTGGTGATCATCCTGGAAGCGATGAAAATGGAAACCGAGGTGCGTGCCAGCAGCGCAGGCACTGTATCTAAGGTTAACGTCAGCGAGGGCGACAGCGTAGCCGTAGGCGATACGCTGGTCGAGCTCTAAGGGCCCGGTAATGGATAAATTAGTCACCTTATGGGAAGGCTCTGGGCTATATAACCTTGAGCTTGGCCAAGCGGTCATGATTATGGTGGGGCTACTGCTGCTCTACCTGGCCATCAATAAAAAGTTTGAGCCACTGCTGCTGGTGCCGATTGGCTTTGGCGGCATTCTGGCCAACATCCCCGAAGCGGGGCTGGCGATTTCAGCGCTCGACCAAGCGATTGAGGTGGCGAAACCTGCCGTGCTACAGCAAATGGCGGCAGCGCTAGGCGCGACGCTGGATCCACTGGCAAATGCGGAAGCCTGGCGGGAGTCGCTAAAAGCGCTTGCCCACGATGGCGTTGCGCCGGATCAACTGCGTGCCGCGCGTGACATTGCCGTGGGCTCCGGCTACAGCGATGGCATGCTCTACAGCTTCTATAAAGTCGCGATTGGCTCGGGTATTGCCCCGTTGATTATCTTTATGGGCGTGGGTGCCATGACTGACTTCGGCCCGCTACTGGCCAACCCGCGCACGCTGTTTTTAGGCGCGGCCGCTCAGTTTGGTATTTTTGCCACCCTGTTTGGCGCTGTAGCGTTAAGCTCGGTGGGGATCATGGATTTCTCGCTTAACCAGGCCGCCGCCATTGGTATTATTGGCGGCGCTGATGGCCCGACCTCTATCTATGTCTCCAGCGTGCTGGCACCGGAATTGCTGGGGGCTATCGCCGTGGCCGCCTACGCCTATATGGCGTTGGTGCCGCTGATTCAGCCGCCGATTATGCGCCTTTTGACCACCCAGAAAGAGCGTCAAATCAAGATGACGCAGCTGCGGCCGGTCTCAAAACTGGAAAAGATTGTCTTTCCGTTGGTGCTGTTGATTCTGGTGGCGCTGTTTCTGCCCGATGCAGCTCCGCTGCTGGGCATGTTCTGCTTCGGTAATTTGATGCGTGAATGCGGCGTGGTCGAACGTTTGTCAGATACCGCGCAAAACGCCCTGATCAATATCGTTACGATAATCCTCGGCCTGTCGGTGGGCTCCAAGCTGATGGCCGAGAGTTTCCTCTCGTTTGAGACGCTGGGGATATTAGGCCTAGGCATTGTCGCCTTTGGCATCGGCACGGCTGCCGGGGTGCTGATGGCCAAGCTGATGAATCTGGTGAGCAAAATGCCCATCAACCCCTTGATCGGTGCCGCGGGCGTTTCCGCCGTACCTATGGCGGCGCGAGTGGCGAACAAGGTTGGGCTGGAGTCCAATCCGCATAACTTCCTGCTGATGCACGCGATGGGCCCCAATGTGGCAGGTGTCATTGGTTCGGCAGTCGCGGCCGGGGTAATGATTAAATACCTGGGTTAATGTTGAACGAGTGAATAAATAAGCGCGGCGTACTGGCACTTGCAGTATGTCGCGTTTTTTTGATGGGCTATTGCGATGGACTATTGCGATGGACTATTCCGACGGGCTATCTAGTGAGTGAGAATGTCGATAGCGCTCTTCAAGCGGTTTTCTAACGGGGCAAGGTCAAGCGGGCAGTCCCTTGGCCAGCCGATGGTTAGACGCACACCATCAGCATCGTAGTCGGCTTGCTCAATAGGGACATCGCGCTCTTCACACCAGCTGCGGGCAATCGCCTCATTGGCAAATGTGAGGCGCAGGGTGTACAAATCGCGCTCAACGACTTCCCGGGTAGGCAGCGTCTCAAGGGCATGGCTAACCGCCTGAGAGTAAGCGCGGGCTAAACCGCCGGTGCCGAGCTTGGTGCCACCAAAATAACGAATGACCACACAGCCGATCTGGCCTAGTTGGCTGCCCTGGAGCACCTGATACATGGGGCGGCCAGCGGTGCCGCCAGGCTCGCCATCATCGGAAAAGCCAATCAGGTTTTGCTCGCCGGGTGGCCCGGCAATGTAGGCAGTGCAGTGGTGGCTGGCAGTAGGGTGTGCATTTTTCGCCGCAGTCAGCAGGTGGGTGAATGCATCGATATCAGGGGCGTGGCACATCCAGGTGATAAATTGGCTTTTTTCGACGTCAATGTCGGTCGTATGCCATGACCCAATGGGTAGCTCGGGAACCCGATAGCGCATTAATGCTCCGTGAAGGTAGGCTCACTTTTCAAATGAACGCTGGGATGTGGTTCGACACCCATCACCATACCGAGTACCTGAATATCCCGGTTATGCAAAAACAGCGCTGGCTGCAACGTATCCTCTGGCCATAACTCTACGCCAAAGCGGCTGATAGAGAGCTGTCTCAAGGCAATCGTTTGCTGGTTAATTTCGGCAACGGCGGTTTCTGTCTGGGTATCGTGCTGATAGCGACGGATAATAATGACATCGCCATCGAACAAGTTGCAATCGCGCAGTGCATTGCCGCGCACTTTGAGCGCATAGGTGTTGCGTCGGGTAACGCTAGGGGGCATGGCGTAAGGGCGCGGAGCGGGTTGTCTGCGGGCGAACGTAGTCGTAGGTGTTGCCATCGATAGCGTCATTGGTAAATCTCCATTGCATGTTCTTTCATACAGTGGTTTTTATTGTAGACCTGTTTTTGCATACAGTGCTAGCGATAATTGGTCTAACGACATATTGATTGAGGTCACGCTGCGACCCAGCGCCGCATTGTGTGAGTGGCGAGAAAGGGCCTTTACGTGTAGAGTTCGACGCGAAATCAATATGCCAGGAGAGACGCTTGAGCCTGTGTCTACAAGCCCGACAGCTTGCCTGTGAACGCGACGACCGCTGGCTGTTTCAAGGGTTGGATCTGGAGGTTCGCAGCGGCGAGATAGTGCGAATTGAAGGGCCCAATGGCAGTGGTAAAACCAGCCTTTTGAAAATTCTCTCCGGGCAGCTCAGCGACTATCAGGGCGAACTGTTCTGGAATGGCGCTGCGATGAACGGGGCACGTGAACATTTCCTGGCGAATTTGCTCTATTTAGGGCATGCGCCGGGCATTAAGTCAGGGCTTTCCCCGTTAGAAAATTTAGCCTGGTATCAGGCGTTAAGCGGGGAAGGGGGGCATGAAGAGCAGCGCTTGGAAGCCCTTGAACGGGTTGGGTTGGCAGGCTTTGAAGACGTGCCCGCAGGGCAGCTCTCGGCAGGCCAACAGCGCCGTGTTGCCCTGGCGCGCTTAACGTTAACGCCGCGCGCCCTATGGGTACTGGATGAACCTTTTACCGCGATTGATCGCCACGGCGTCGCTGATCTGGAGAAACAGCTGGTTGCCCACGCTCAGGCGGGAGGCTGCGTGCTGGTAACGACACACCACGAGTTAACCGCTTCACCGTTGCTCAGACGGATATCCCTAGGGTAAAGGAGAAAGGGTTGCACAGCTCTTCACAAAGCTCGGAGACCAATCAACAGGTTTTAGCAGTGCCACTGCGTGAGCATAAGGGTGGGTTAATGACCGCCGTGAAGGCCACGCTCATGCGTGACTTAACGCTGATGCTGAGACGCCGTGGCGAAGTGCTCAACCCACTGGTGTTTTTTGCCCTGGTGATCACGCTGTTCCCGATCGCTATTTCGCCCGATCCTGAGCTGTTAGCGGTGATCGCACCGGGTTTGCTGTGGGTCGCAGCGCTGTTAGCCGCGCTGCTTTCATTAGATAGCCTGTTTCGTAGCGATTATGACGATGGCAGTCTGGAGCAACTGCTACTGGCGCCGCAGCCGTT
Source organism: Halomonas campaniensis (assembly GCF_002211105.1). GTDB lineage: Bacteria > Pseudomonadota > Gammaproteobacteria > Pseudomonadales > Halomonadaceae > Vreelandella > Vreelandella campaniensis_A. Next base: position 216,305 of record NZ_JPUA01000034.1, read on the forward strand.
AGTCGCGCTGAGTTTGGCCAAAGTGGCCGTGCACTGGCTACTGACCGGACTACCGTTGGCACTGATGGCGCCAATATTGGGTATTATTCTGGCGCTGCCAGCGGGCAGTTACGCCGTGCTGGCCCTGTCGCTGGCGCTGGGTACGGCAAGCTTGAGCTTGATTGGCGCCATCGGTGCGGCGTTAACCGTCGGCCTGGCGCGGGGCGGAGTGCTGCTATCGCTGCTGGTGCTACCGCTGTATATTCCGGTGCTCATTTTTGGCGCTGGCGCGGTGCAAGCGGCCATTTTAGGTGACGGTGTCTCTGCGCATCTGGCAATCCTGGGCGCGCTGCTCGCCGCCTCACTCATGTTGGCGCCGTGGGCGATTGCCGCATCGCTGCGCATTAGTATCAACGGTTAAGGACAGGACACGCTATGTGGGCCTTTATACATAAGCTGGGATCACCCAAGTGGTTCTACGGCATTAGTGCCAAATTGCAGCCCTGGTTTTGGGCTGCGGCGGCGCTTTTGATCGTCACTGGCTCCCTGTGGGGGCTCGCGTTTGCGCCGGCGGATTACCAGCAGGGTAATAGCTTCCGGATTATTTACGTTCATGTGCCCGCGGCCTTTTTAGCTCAGTCTATTTTTATCGCCATGGCGGTTTCCGGTCTGGTGTTTATGGTCTGGAAAATCAAAGTCGCTGATATGGCGGCGGCGGTAATGGCGCCTCTTGGCGCGGCGATGACCTTTGTGGCGCTATTTTCCGGCGCCGTATGGGGCGTGCCCACCTGGGGCACCTGGTGGATGTGGGATGCCCGGCTAACCTCCATGCTGATTCTGCTGTTTTTGTATCTAGGCGTGATTGCCCTACGTGGGGCGTTTACCAGCCGCGATAGCGCCTCACGGGCAGCTTCGGTGCTGGCCATGGTGGGGGTGATCAATATCCCGATCATTAAATACTCAGTGGACTGGTGGTACACCCTGCACCAACCTGCCTCCTTTACTCTGACCTCGCGCCCGGCAATGCCCACCGAAATGTGGCTGCCGTTAGTCATTATGGTGCTGGGTTTTTACAGTTTTTTTATTGCCTTAACGCTGATGCGTACGCGCAGCGAAATTCTTCGCCGCGAAGCTAACAAGCGCTGGGTACAGGATCTGGTCAACGGCCAGGTCGAGGAGGCTCGCTAATGGCATTTGACTCATTTGCCGAATTTCTCGCCATGGGTGGCCACGCACCTTATGTATGGTCTGCCTGGGGGGTAACTGCGCTGCTGCTGCTCGCCACCGTTTGGCATGCGCGTGCTGAACAGCGTCAACTGCTCAAAGGCTTGAAACGCCGCGCAAGACGCGCCAACAGCGCCAGGGGGAACGCCCAATGACACCGAAACGTAAGCAGAAACTCTTTGTTATTCTTGGCTTGGTCTCGCTGGCTGCGATTGCGGTGGGGCTGACCCTTTACGCGCTGCGCGCTAACATCAATCTGTTTTTTAGCCCGGTGCAGATCGCCCAGGGCGATGCGCCCATGGAGCGGCAGATTCGCGCGGGCGGCATGGTAAAGGAGGGCTCGGTATCCCGGGATCCCGAGAGCCTGGACGTCGAGTTTACCGTGACCGATTACGTCGATGACCTGCAGGTCTACTACAGCGGCATCCTGCCCGACCTGTTTCGCGAAGGCCAAGGCGTGGTGGTGGTCGGAGAGCTTCAGGCCGATGGGCGTCTGTACGCCGATAAGGTGCTTGCCCGCCACGACGAGAACTATATGCCCCCTGAAGTCGCCCAGGCGCTTGAAGAGGCAGGCTATTCGCCAGCCGACTATCAGGCCAAAGCTGCCGAGGTAGGTAAGCGCCTGGATGAAGAGGGCGTTCCCCAGGCAAGCGAATACTAGCACCAGCAGAATTTAGTACACCAAAACAGTAGAACCAGGGTTAGGCTTTTTACCAAATAAGCCCCAAGCGGAGCACACATGCTTATCAAACTGATCCCTGAAATTGGCCACTTTGCCCTCATCATCGCACTGCTAATGGCGGCGGTGCAGGCGGTGATGCCGCTGGCCGGTGCGGCGACTCGACGCCCACTGTGGATGGCCTATGGTCAGCCCATGGCGGTGGGGCAGTTTGTGTTTATTGCCATTGCCTACGTCTGTTTGACCGCCAGCTATATGCTGGACGACTTTAGCGTGGCGAACGTGGCCAACAACTCCAACTCGCTGCTGCCCTGGTACTACAAGTTCAGCGCGGTCTGGGGCAACCATGAAGGGTCGGTGCTGCTGTGGAGCTTTATGCTCGCGGGCTGGGGTTTTGCGGCCAGTCTATTTACCGGCAACCTGCCGCGGGATATGGTCGCGCGGGTAATGGGCGTGATGGGCATGGTTTGCGTCGGCTTTTTGCTGTTTATTCTGATCACCTCGAACCCCTTCGAGCGGCTGCTACCCGATATGCCCCAGGATGGCGCCGACCTTAACCCGCTGTTGCAAGACTTCGGGCTGGTGGTGCATCCGCCGATGCTCTACATGGGCTATGTGGGCTTTTCCGTGGTGTTTGCATTTGCCATTGCTGCGCTGATGGGCGGGCGTTTAGACGCGGCCTGGACGCGCTGGGCACGGCCGTGGACGAATATCGCCTGGGCGTTTCTGACCGTAGGTATCGCGCTGGGCAGCTGGTGGGCCTATTACGAGCTTGGCTGGGGTGGCTGGTGGTTCTGGGATCCGGTCGAAAACGCGTCGCTACTGCCCTGGCTGACGGGCACCGCGCTGGTTCACTCGCTGGCAGTCACCGAAAAACGTGGCTCGTTTAAGAGCTGGACCGTGCTGCTGGCGATCTCGACCTTCTCGCTATCACTGATGGGCACCTTCCTGGTGCGCTCTGGGGTGCTGACCTCGGTGCATGCGTTTGCCAACGACCCGGCCCGCGGTTTCTTTATTCTGATGCTGCTGGCCATTACGGTAACGCTGTCGTTGCTGGTGTTTGCCCTACGCGCACCACGGGTGAGTCATAAAGTAGGCTTTAACTGGCTCTCCCGGGATGCGCTGCTGCTGGTTAATAATATCTTTCTGGTGATTATGACCGTCACCGTGCTACTGGGTACCGTCTATCCGCTGATTCTGGATTCTCTGGGGCTGGGCAAAATCAGCGTGGGCCCGCCCTACTTTAATGCCCTGTTTGTGCCGCTTACCGTGGTGATGTGTATCTTTATGGGGCTCGGCTCGGTAACGCGTTGGAAGAGCATGGCGGCAAGGGATCTGATTCGGAAACTCTGGCTAGCAGGTGTGGCCGCGTTGGTGATCGGCCTATTAATGCCGCTGCTCTACCGCGGCGAGTGGAACCTGTTTGTCTCCCTGGGTATCGTCTCTGCGCTCTGGATTGTGCTGCCGATGGTGCGGGATGTGTTTGATAAAACCCGCCACGCCAGTTCGTTTATCGCCGGTGTGCGTAAACTCTCTCTGGCATACTGGGGCATGGTGTTGGGGCATATCGGCGTTGCCGTGACTATCGTAGGCGTGACGGTCGTCTCCAACTACAACATCGAGCGCAACGTACGCATGTCGCCGGGCACCACGGTGGAAGTCGCCGGCTATCAGTTCACCATGACCGAGCTAACCGAACGGCGCGGGGCCAACTTCCTGGCGGATACCGCCATGCTTCAGGTTCAGCGAGGCGACTCAGGCCGCAGCTTTACCATGCGGCCTGAAAAGCGTCTTTACCTGGCCACCGGTATGCCGATGACTCAAGTGGCCCTGCGCCCAGGGCTGTTCCGCGACCTCTATGTCGCCATGGGTGAAGACCTTGGCGATGGCAGTTGGGCGATGCGGGTACAGTACAAGCCGTTCGTCCGCTGGCTCTGGCTGGGTGGCCTGCTGATGGCGTTCGGCGGCGTGCTGGCAGTGCTCGACAAACGCTATCGTCGCAACGTGGTCACCCGTGAAGCGCCGAAAGTGGTCAGTGAAGGCAGTCCCGCGCGGGAGGCCACGGTATGAAGCGACGGCTACTGCTACTTCTGCTGCCGGTGGGGTTTTTAGGCCTGGCGCTGTTCTTTTATCAAGGCCTCTCGCTGGATCCCTCCCAGCGTGACTCAGCGCTGATGGCGCGGGAGTTTCCGAGCTTTGACGCTACCACACTGCGTGATGAAAATCGCCGCGTTGACCAAACGCTATTAGAAGGCGAAGTGACCCTGGTGAATGTTTGGGGCGAGTGGTGCCCCGCCTGTAAGCAGGAGATGCCACAACTGCTGGAGCTGGCTGACCGTGGCATTCGTATGGTGGGGGTCAACTACCGCGATACCCGGGAGAAAGGCATGCAGTTTCTCAGCGAATTTGGCGATCCGTTTGAGGTGAATATTTTTGACCCAGAAGGCGAGCTAGGTTTTGATCTTGGCGTCTACGGTGCCCCGGAGACGTTCCTGGTCGATGCCGACGGAATCATTCGCTATCACCATAAAGGCTATGTTTCCCCCCAAGACGTGCGCGAACGCATTCTGCCGGAGGTGGAGAAATGGCGCTAATGCGAACCATGGCAGCGTTACTACTGTTGTTCATAGCGTTTGGCGCAGTGGCAGGCGGTATCGAGCTGCGCGAATTCGATGACCCGGTCATGGAGAAACGCTATCACGATTTAACCGCTTCCATGCGCTGTCCGCTGTGTGAAAACCAAGCCATTGACGATTCCGACGCTCCCATTTCGGCAGATATGCGCGACCGGGTTTATCAACTGCTGCAAGACGGCCAGTCGGATATCGAAATTATCAATCATATGGTGCAGCGATTTGGCGAATATATTCTCTATAACCCCCGTTTAGAGAGCCGTACCTATCTGCTTTGGGGCCTGCCCATCGGCTTGGTATTGCTCGGGGCTATTGTGGTCGTACTGATGATTCGTGCCCGCCGTAACGCCTCTGCTAAAGCGTTGAGCCCCGAAGAGCGCCAACGTATAGAAGCGCTGACTAACCGTAAGAGGTCTTCATGACGCTGCTCTGGATTGCGATTGCCGTTTTACTGGTTCCCGCGCTGTGGCTGCTGGTTTCGCCGCTCAGAAACGCGCGTTCCCTGCATGACCAGCAGCGCGATTTTGAAGCCAACGACACCTCCGCCGAGCAGAACGTGGCGATTTTTAAACGCCGCTTGGCGTCACTGGAAGCCGCGCGTGAACGCGGCGATATAGATGCTGCACGCTTTGAGGAAGACCGGCTGGAACTTGAGCGCAGTCTGCTGGAAGACACTGCTTTTCGCGAGCGTCGGCCGCTAAAGGCTGCCAGCGCCGGCCGTATTGTCGTGCCTGTGGTGATGCTCGCTGTGGTCGCTGTTAGCGTCATTTGGTATCAGCAAAAGGGCGCCGAGGGAGACCTGGTGCTGCTGGCCGTGCAGCAAGAAGTGCGCAACGACCCTGATGGGTCGCTCGCCATGTATATCGAACGCATGGAGGAGCAGGCCGAGCGTCAGCCGGATAATCCCAACGTGTGGAGCACACTGTTTCCGCTCTACCGGGAAACCGGACAAATGCCCAAGGCGGTGGACGCCCTGGAGCGCCTGATCGAGATTGAAGGGCGCATTCCACCGCTGCTGGCGCAGTTGGCGCAAATTCGTTTCTTTATGGCTGAGCGCGAGCTGACCGACGAAGTACAAGCGTTGGTCGATGAGACGTTGGAGCAGGATCCCCGCCAGCCCACCGTGCTGGGCTTGCTGGGCATTAATGCCTTTGACAACGGCGATTACGAGCAGGCTATTGACCACTGGCGCCGGGCCATCGCCAATATTGAGGATCCCAACACCGTCTCCTCGCTGCGCGACGGCATTCGTGTGGCTCAGGAGCGCATGGGCATTGAACCCGAAGAGGCCGTTGCCGAGGGCAATGGTATTCGGGTACGCGTTGGGTTAGACAGCGAACTTGCTGGGCGCGTTGACGATAATGACAGCGTGTTTATTACCGCCCGCGATATTGAGGGTGAGTTGCCGCCCCTCGCCGTGGTGCGCGCCCAGGTATCTGAGCTGCCCATGACGGTGACGCTAGATGACAGCGCTGCTATGTCGCCCCAGGCGCAGATCTCCCAGGTGCGAGAAGCGCGCTTAATAGTGCGTGTTTCTCCCTCTGGCCAAGCAACGCCCCAACCGGGGGATCTGTTTGGCGACCTTGATAGCGTCAGCATTGGGCCTATTGATGACGCGGAGGCGGTTGAAGTGGTGATTAACCGTGTCTTTGAATAATCGCAACGGGAACGCCGCTTCGGTATGCGCTTAACGTCGATTCGCTTAGTCGGGTTTAAATCCTTTGTGGATCCGGTCACGGTGCCTTTCGATGGCAATATGACCGCCATCGTGGGCCCCAACGGCTGTGGTAAATCCAATATTATTGACGCCGTTCGCTGGGTCATGGGGGAGTCCTCCGCCAAAACCCTGCGCGGCGAATCCATGGCCGACGTTATCTTTAACGGCTCCACCGGCCGTAAACCGATCAGCCAGGCGTCCATAGAGCTCAAGTTCGATAACCGCGACGGCGGCATGGGCGGCGTTTACGCCCAGTACGCGGAAATTGCCGTTAAGCGTTTGGTCACCCGGGATGGGCAATCCAACTACTTCTTTAACGGCCAAAAATGCCGCCGCCGCGATATCGCCGACCTGTTTATGGGCACCGGCCTGGGGCCGCGCTCCTACGCGATTATCGGCCAGGGCATGATCTCGCGACTGATCGAAGCCCGCCCCGACGACCTGCGCTCGACGCTTGAAGAGGCCGCGGGTATCTCCAAGTACAAGGAGCGCCGCCGGGAAACCGAAAACCGCATGCGACGCACTCAGGAGAACCTGGAGCGTCTTGACGATATTCGCGAAGAGCTGGATAAACAGCTAGAGCGTCTCAAGCGTCAGGCCGAAGCCGCCAAACGCTATCAAGATCTCAAAGAACAGGAGTATCGGCTCAAGGGCGAGCTGGCGCTGCTGCGCGGGCGCGCCCTGCGTGCCGAGCAATCGCAGCAAGAGAGCCGCGTCCGCGAATTGGAAATAGCCGTTGAAAAAGATGTTTTCGGCGTGCGCCAGTGCGAAACCCGCCTGGAGCAGGCCCGAGAGCAGCACGACGAGCTTTCTGAGGTGCTCGACCGCCACCAGCAGCAGTTCTTTGAAACCACTACGCGCATCGCCCGTTTAGAGCAGGATCAGGCCCACCGGCGCAGCCGTGAAACCCAGCTGGCCAGCGACATCGCCACGGCTCGGCGCGAATTGGACGAGCAGCGCCGCGTTAGCGAAGGCGATCAGCAACGCTTAGCCGCCATTGACGAACGCTTTGACGATCTGCTCCCCGAGCATGAAGCGCTGGAGGAGCAGCTCGAAAGCCTGGAGCAGGCGCTGGCCGACGCTTCCCCCGCGCTGGAAGCCGCCGAGCAGCAGTGGGCCGATGCCGAAACCCGCTGGCGGGATGCCAGCCGCGATGCGGATCGCAGCCAGGATCAGCTGCGCGACCTTGAGCAACGTATTCAGCGTTTGCAGGCGGAAAATCAGCGCCGCCGTCAGCAGCGCAGCGAGGTAGCCGATCTCACCGCGCTGCGCGAAGAGCACGCCGTATGCCAGGCCCAGTTGACGGCGGCCGAGGAGCAGGCGGAAGGTTTTCAAACCCAGCGCGATCAATGGCAGCAGCGCTACGGTGATGCTAAAGCAGCCTATCAGCAGGCCACTCAGGCGCGGGATAGTCAGCGCGCTGAACTCAGTCAGCGCCAGGGTGAGTTGGCCTCACTTCAAGCACTCATCGACGCTGCCTTGGTGGATCACGATCCTGCTATTGGCACGACCTTGGAAGCGCATGGCCTGGCGGATGCCCCGCAGCTGGGTGAAGTGCTGCAAGTCGAACCCGGTTGGGAAACGCTGGTCTCCTGGCTGCTCGCGCCCTGGCTCAATGCCCGCCTGGTGGATCGCCACCAACTGGCCGCTTTACCTGAAGCCCTAGCCACGGAGTGGCGGCTGATTGATCAAACACCGCCCGCCGCCTCAACTTCTGGCCAGCGTTTGGACAGTTTGGTCAAAGGCGCTGGTGCGTTGGGCGAATGGTTAGCAAGCATTCACTATACGCAAACGGCAGAAGAAGCGGAGGCGCAGGTAGCGCACCTTGCTCCCGGTGAAAGCGTGGTAAGCCAGGATGGCGTTTGGCTGGGCCGCGGCTGGCTGAACCAGCAGGCCAACGGTGAAGGCATTGATGGGCTGCTATTAACCCGCCGCCGCTTCGCCGAACTGACTGCCCAACGCGAAAGTGAAGAGGAAGCGCTGGCGCTCGCTGAAGCGCAGTGTGAAACCGCCAGTGAGAGCATTGAAACGCTGGAGCAGGCCCGTGAGCAGCAGGCCGAACAGGAGCGCGCCCACGCCGCCACCTTGCAACAGCTGGCGGTAAAAGAGCGCAGCCTGGCCCAGCGGCTGGAGCATCTTGAAAGTCGCGCCACTGAACTCGATGAAGAGCTCGCCCAGCTGCAAGAGGATGAAGCGGAGTTAGCGCTTACCATCGACGAGCAGCGCGCCCGCTGGCATGTGGCGATGGAGCAGTTAGAGAGCGCGACGCAAGCGCGGGAAACCAGCGCCGAGCAGCGCAACCGGCAGCGTGAGGCACGTGATCAGCTAACCCAACAGCTCGCTCCGCTCAAAGCTCAGCAACAGGCGTTGGCGCTGGAGCGCGAACGCTTAAGCGCCGAGCGCGATAGCCTGCGTTCCCAGCAGGCGCGTTCGAGTGACTCTGAAGAGCGGCTCTCGCTGCGGATTGCCGAGCTGGAAGAGTCGCGGGAAATGCTGCTTGAGCCCGACGAACTGGCGGGAGAAGAGCTCGAGGAGCTGCTGCACCAGCGCGAGCAGCAGGAGGGGCGCTTAAATGCCACGAAACAGCAGGCTCAGGGGCTGGCAGAGCAGCTGCGCAACGATGAACTAGCCCGCCAGCAGCACGAGCGCAACCTGGAACAGAGCCGCGAGCAGCTACAGCAGCGGCGAATGGATGCCCAGGCGCTGGCACTCAAAGCCGCGACTCAGGACGAACAGCTGGCTGAATTAGGACATAACGTCGAAACCCTCACCGAGCAACTGCCTCAGGAAGCCACTGAGACACGTTGGCAGGAGCGTCTGGAAAGCACCACCGACAAGATTCGCCGCCTGGGGGCGATCAACCTTGCTGCTATTGAAGAGTACGACCAGCAGGCCGAACGGCGTAACTATCTGGAAGCGCAGCATGCTGAGCTGACCGAAGCGCTGGAAACCCTTGAACGGGCAATTAAGCGCATCGATCAGGAGACCCGCGTACGTTTCCGGGAAACCTTTGATCAGGTGAACACTGGGCTACAAACCCTTTTCCCGCGGGTATTTGGTGGCGGTGCCGCCTGGTTAACGCTAACCGGCGATGACCTGTTGGAAACCGGCGTGGCGATTATGGCCCGCCCGCCGGGTAAGAAAAACAGCACCATTCATCTGCTCTCGGGCGGCGAGAAGGCGCTCACCGCGCTGTCGCTGGTATTCGCGATCTTTCAGCTTAATCCCGCGCCGTTCTGTATGCTGGATGAGGTGGATGCCCCCTTGGACGACGCCAACGTGGGCCGCTATGCCCGGTTAGTGAAAGAGATGTCTGAAAACGTTCAGTTTATCTACATCACCCACAATAAAATCGCCATGGAAGCCGCCGAGCGCCTGATGGGGGTCACCATGCAAGAGCCCGGCGTCTCGCGGTTAGTCTCGGTAGGTATTGAAGAGGCGGCAGCGTTGGTTGATTAAGCCCCTTCGTCTTTAACCTTCACCAAGCTCGCGCATTACCGCATAAAGCGTCGACTTCGCTTCAAAGCCCACGCCGGGAATATCGGGCAGCCCCACATAGCCATTCTCCACTCGAATACCATCCGCAAAGCCGCCAAAGGGCTGGAAAACGTCCGGGTAGGATTCGTTGCCGCCTAGCTGTAAACCCGCGGCAATATTCAGCGACATCTGGTGGCCGCCGTGGGGAACCACGCGGCGCGATGACCAGTCAAGCTCATCCATCACTTCTAGGGTACGCATATACTCCACTAAGCCGTAGGAGAGTGCGCAATCAAACTGCACATAGTCGCGGTCGGCACGCATACCACCGTGGCGGAGCAAGTTGCGCGCATCCTGATGTGAGAACAGGTTCTCACCGGTGGCCATAGGCAGCTCGTAGTGGTTGGCAAGCTCTGCTTGAAGGGCATAGTCGAGTGGGTCGCCAGCCTCCTCGTACCAGAACAGCTTGTAGGGCTTTAGCGCTTCGGCGTAGGCGATAGCGGTGGCTTGGTCAAAACGACCATTGGCGTCCACGGCTAAGCGACTACCATCACCAACGACCTTGATGACCGCTTCGATTCGGCGTAGATCCTCTTCTAACGATGCAGCACCGATTTTCATTTTGACCACACTATAGCCACGATCCAAGTAACTGCGCATTTCATCCTGTAGTTTGCTGTGATCCTTGCCAGGGTAGTAATAGCCGCCTGCCGCATAGACCCACACTTTGTCGTCTGTCTGGCCATTACGGTAACGATCAGCCAGCAGCCGATAGAGTGGCTTACCTTCAATTTTGGCTACCGCATCCCAAACGGCCATGTCGATTGTGCCTACCGCTACGGAGCGCTCACCGTGGCCACCGGGCTTTTCATTGGTCATTAAGGTTTTCCAGATCGCAAAGGGATCAAGATTGTTATTCGCTTGATCAATAAGGCTTTCAGGGTCGGCTTCGCTAATACGGTCAAAAAAACGCTCGCGCATCAGCGCACCCTGTCCATAGCGGCCGTTAGAATTAAACCCGTAGCCAATCACAGGCTTACCGTCACGGATCACATCCGTGACCACGGCAACAAGTGAGCAGGTCATTTTGGAAAAATCGATATAGGCATTGGCAATGGGCGAAGCGATAGAAACGGTTTTCTCGCGAATTTCAACGATGCGCATGGTGTGCTCCTGAGTGGTGAACAGCTCCACATTAAGCGTGACAATACAGCGCGACCAATGCTATTACTGCGCTACCCCATGCTGAAACGGCATTGCTCATGGAACTTGTTTGGCTCGAAGATTTTATCGCCCTGGCAGAACACGGCAGTTTCGTACGGGCAGCAGAAGCGCGACATATCACACAGCCAGCGTTCAGCCGCCGCATTCGCTCGTTAGAGCAGTGGATGGGGGTCAGCCTATTTATACGGACACCCCAGGGCACCACGCTTACCGAAGCTGGTAGTCATATTCAAGCCAGAGCGTTTGAAGCGACAAATCGCCTGTATCGACTGCGCGAAGAAGCACAAGAGGTGGCCGGTAAAGCGGCAAAGACCCTTCAGTTCGCCGCCACTCATTCGCTCTCTTTTACCTTTTTTCCGCGCTGGATTCGCCAAGCCGAGAATGGCGCGCCGATTGAAACGATCCAACTTCACTCAGACAGCATGCAGGGCTGCGAGCAACTTTTGGTGCGTGGCGAGGTGCCATTTTTGCTCTGTCATCGCCATCCTGAGGTGCCTTCGCCATTGACCCAGGAGCACTTTGTGAGTCAAAACGTGGGCGACGACATCCTGATAGCGCTAGTCGCCCGCTCGTTACTGGAGAGCAACCCTGCCAACCAATTGCCTTATTTGGCCTATACGGAAGCGTCGGGCCTTGGGCGCATTGTGGCTCACCGTTTATACGACAATGGCGAGGTGTTAGCGCTTAAAGCACAGTTTAGTAGCCACCTGGCCGCCGTATTGATGTCGATGGCATTAGAGGGGAAAGGAGTAGCTTGGTTGCCAAAAAGCCTTGCAGAGCAAGAAATTAGCGATGGCCGATTGGTGCGGGCGTTTGATGAAAGCTGGGATATCCCGTTGCAAATCCATCTCGTGAGGCCAGTAGCCCCATTAAGCGTTGCGGCCGAAAACTTCTGGGCGCGAGTAACAGATCAGCGTGAACGCGATTAACATTGAGAGATTGATGCTAGGCTAAAAGCGTAAAAAAATATCCCCAAGCCTCCAACTTAACTATATTACCCTTAGTAATAGAGCGCTTGGGATGGTTAAACGGCTTATAGAGAAAATATGCACTGGTAGGTGAGTTGGTTGTCAAAACGGCTTTTCTTGCTTCCAGGATTCCTTTATAAAGCTATTTATAGATGTTAGATCAAATGATCGTGGCACTTTTGTTTGAAGTTAAGGTCGAAATTTCTCGCCTTAAGGCGTCTCAAAATTTTCCAAGCCGTGAAAATCGCGTTAAATGCAGCAAAAATTGGCCATTTTCACTATAATCGCGCTATGCTTGGTGGCAAGCACTTATTAAATAGCAGTTACAGTTATCAAATTCAGGCATGCCTTTTTAGACCCTGTGCCTTAGCAAACGGCAAGACGACCATGGAACGTTCGACATGGAACTAAGAGAGTGGCTAATCATATTAGGGCTGGCGTTGGTATCGCTCATCGTTATTGACGGTGCGCGAAGGCTTCAACGTCAGCGACGTGTACCCCGTCTGGATCAGGCGGAGAAAGATCTTTCCGGCAGTTCGCTAGATGATCCCGAAGAGGCTGCTAAAGCCGCGGAGATCAATTGGGAACTTCCTAATGGCGGTGCTCGAGTTGTTAAACCCGCAGACTATAGTGGCTTAGGTAATAAACCAAAGTTAGAACGTCAAGAGCACCCTGGGCCCTCTAGGGTGCTTTCTGAGTTTAGACGTTCGGCCTCTGCTAAAGCGGCAAAACGCAAAGCAGATAAGGCAGAGAAACGGGATAGAGCCGGATCAGTTGCAAAACCAGCGCCAAGTGTTGCCGTTAATAGTGCTGCTGCTAAGACAGCCGCTAAACCGGAGGTTAAGGCAGAGCAGCCAGTGGCTTCTACCTCGGCTACTTCTACCGCTGTGCCGACTGAACATGAGCGTCGCGAACCCAGTATCTCCATGACGGACTCTTTGCAAAATGAGTCTTTGCAAACTGAAACGTTGCAACCCAAGGCGGCTATATCTTCGCAGCCGGATCCATCTTCGCAACCAGATCCATCTTCACAATCGGAATCCTACACCGAGCAGCCTGCTTATTCTGCTGCTGCCACGCCAAGTCCGTCAGTGGCAGAAATGAATGCTGAAGAGCCTCACTCTGTCGCTGCGGAGAAGCCACCGTTTACCGCTAACGAAACCGCTGTCAGTGAAACGGCCGCCAGTGAAGCCAATAGTGAAATGGCGCTGCCACGCTCCGAGCAAGAGCCTGTACTGCGGGTAGAGCCTGAAGACGCGGTATTTGCCAAACATGCCAATCAGCACTCATCACCTAAACGGCGTCAACTGCGCTCTGATACAGTGGGCGAATACGACGAGTTGGACGATGATGAAGTTGATGAGTATCGCCTGGTCGACTTTGAAGGTATGGGGCGCTCGCTAAAACGTCGTTTGATTGCGCGGCGTAAAGAGAAACAGCGTAAGAAAGCTGAGAAAGCGGTGCGTGATCAAGCCTTGGCCAAGCAGAAGGCCGAACGCAAAGCGCTGGAAGCAGAGCAGAAGCGTGAAGCCAAAGAGGCCGCTGAAGCAGAGCGCGCCCGCCTCGCTCAAGAGCAGGCCCTAGCTCGTGAAGAACGAAATCGTGAAGCAGCGGCGGCCAGTGCGGCCGCTGCAGATAGGCTCGCTGCCCAGCAGCGTGCTGTCGATGAAGAAGCGCTTCGCTATGAAGGCAGTGAGTATGCCGCCCACGAAGAGGGTTTTGAAGAGAGCTTTGGCGTTGATGACCGCCACGCTGAAAGCGAGCTTGGAGTGAATGAGAGTGTCCGCATACATCCAACGCTGGAAAAAGCCCTGCGCCACGATGTAAGCGGTGAACACGCCAAGGAAACGCTTTCCAATGCTGAAGAAGTCGTTGTCATTAGCGTTCTCTCTAGAGACCCCGAAGGTTTCGACGGTACCAAACTGCTGGAACTGATGATGGTTTGCGGGTTGCGCTACAGTAGTGCAATGGGTGTTTTCCACCGCTTTGAAACCGAGAGTGATGATAGCGAACTGCAGTTCTCGATGGTCAACGTGGTGAAACCAGGCACTTTCCCCATCGAAGAGATGGGTGAGTTTATGACCCCTGGTATCACGCTGCTGATGCCGCTACCCGGCGCTATTGATAGCTCAGCCGCCTTTGAGGCGATGGTAGAAACCGCCATGGTCGTGGTTCGCCATATGGGCGGAGAGCTTAAAGACGAAAACCGTAGTGTGATGACCGCACAAACAATCGAATTCGCCCGCCAGCGAGTGCGAGAGTTTGAGCGTCGCCATAGGCTACATCGTCAGATGCAAGCGCGCTAAACGTCGACCATTAACTGACGACGCATCAGTTGCTGCGTAACACCCGCCTTCTTGCCAGAAGGCGGGTGTTTCTGTTCAATACGCAGCACATTTTGTATTTTCAAATTTTTGCACTTTTGCTGCGAGTCTGGAACCCATTCAAATGAGTCAGTCTGATTCTCAACCGCTGGAAGAGATTACCCAACTGCGGGCCGCCCTGGACGAGGCCAACTACCGTTACTACGTGCTCGATGAACCGACGCTCACGGATGCCGACTACGATCGCAAATTTCAGCGCTTACAGCAGTTGGAGGCTGAGCACCCCGAGTTGGTCACTCCCGATTCGCCCACTCAGCGTGTTGGGGCCGCCCCTGCGGATGGCTTTCCTTCGGTGGCCCATGCAATCCCCATGCTGTCGCTGGATAACGCCTTTAGCCGTGATGATATCCACGCCTTTGCCGAGCGCGTTGCTGAGCGCCTAGAGTGCAAGGCAGATGACCTTGAGTTTACCTGCGAACCAAAATTGGACGGCGCAGCCGTCTCGCTGGTCTATGAGCAAGGCATGCTGGTAAGTGGAGCCACCCGGGGCGATGGCCGCACCGGTGAAGGTATTACCTCTAACCTGCGCACGCTGCGTTCGGTGCCGCTCAAGCTGATAGGTAAAAACGTGCCCGCGCTGTTAGAAGTACGCGGTGAGGTCATAATGCGCCATGCGGGCTTTGAGGCGCTGAACGAGCGCGCCCGGGAAGAGGGCAGCAAGGTCTTTGCCAATCCGCGCAACGCGGCGGCAGGCAGCCTGCGCCAGTTGGATCCGCGCATCACTGCAAAACGCCCGCTAGAGTTTCACGCCTATCAGGCTGCACGCCTGGAGCCGGATTTAGGTGATACTGCGCACAGCGAATTAATGCAGCGTTTGTCCACGTTAGGCTTTCGCGCCAGTTCAGAGTTGAAGGTGGTCAAAGGCCCGCAGGCGGTTGCCGATTACTGTGAACAGTTGGGCGAAAAGCGCGACGACTTAGGTTTTGATATCGACGGCGTGGTGATCAAGGTGAACGATCTGCGCCACCAGCGTGAACTAGGCTTTGTTGCCCGCGCGCCGCGCTGGGCGGTGGCGTTTAAGTTCCCGGCTCAAGAAGAGGTCACCACGCTTAACGATGTGGAGTTCCAGGTCGGCCGTACCGGAGCGATTACGCCCGTGGCCCGCCTGGAACCGGTCTCCGTAGCCGGTGTGACGGTGTCTAACGCGACACTGCACAACGCTGATGAGATCAAACGCTTGGATGTCATGATCGGCGATACGGTGTCGATACGCCGGGCCGGTGATGTGATTCCCCAAGTGGTGAGCGTGAATACCGAGCTACGGCCAGCGGATGCCAGGGCGATCGTTTTTCCCGAGCACTGCCCGGTGTGCGGTTCGGATATCGAGCGTATTGAAGGCGAAGCGGTCGCTCGCTGTTCGGGTGGGCTTTACTGCGCGGCGCAGCGTAAAGAAGCGCTCAAGCATTTCGCCAGTCGCAAAGCGCTGGATATTGACGGTTTGGGCGAAAAGCTGATCGTGCAGTTAGTTGATTTGGATTGGGTGGAGTCCCCGGCGGCGCTGTTTCACCTGACAGTAGAGCAGCTTAAAAGCCTGCCGCGTATGGGCGAGAAGTCAGCTACCAACTTGGTCAACGCGCTAGAAACCGCTAAGTCGACCACCTTGGCGCGGTTTATTTATGCATTAGGTATTCGTGAAGTAGGCGAGGCGACGGCGGCCAATCTCGCCAACCACTTTGGCACCCTGGACGCCATTCAAGCCGCTGATTTGGAAGCGCTGGAAGCGGTCAATGATGTCGGCCCGATTGTGGCCGCCCATGTGCATACTTTCTTCCGCCAACCGCACAACCAGGAAACCATTGCCGCGCTGATTGAAGCAGGCATTACCTGGCAGGAGGCGGAAGTCACCCAAGGCCCCACGCCGCTGGAAGGCCAGACCTGGGTGCTTACCGGTTCTCTGGAGAGTATGACCCGGGATGAGGGCAAGGCGCGTTTGCAGGCGCTGGGTGCCAAGGTGGCGGGCAGTGTGTCGAAGAAGACTACCTGCCTGGTCGCAGGCGAAGCGGCGGGCAGTAAACTTACCAAAGCCGAACAGATGGGGGTGGAAGTTGTGGACGAAGCCACCTTTATCGAACGTTTGGCAGAGTGGGAGCAGCGTTAATGAGCCGTTTTATTGAAGTACCTGCCCGAATGCTGCCACCGGACACCCTCAATGCCCTGCTGGAGGCGTTTGTGACCCGCCAGGGCTACGATACCACTGACACCACGGGCGAGGGCATGCACGGCTGGGTAGTTGAGCTGAAAAAGCAGCTTGAGCGCAATGAGCTGATTATCGCCCACGACCTTGAGCTAGAAATGACCGAAGTGATGACCCTGGCTCAGTGGCGTTCGTTTGGCCGCGATATCGCCGACGACGAGGAAGAGGGCGATATTTAAGCCTTTCCTCTATTTGTTTTCACCCCGAATAATCGCGCTGATTATCCGCCGCCCTGGGTGTAAATGGTCGACCAACGGTGCCTCCAGCGGCATTGGCTCATCGCAGATTCGTGAGGCGATTACCTCGGCACAGAGCGGCGCGCTGGCGAGCCCACGCGAGCCGTGGGCGGTGGATATCCACAGGCCGGGATAGTGCCTGCCAGGTGTCTCCGCCACGCGGGTGGCATCCTTGCTCAGCAGCGAATAGTCTTCCCGCCACGCTTCTGCCACCGGCACCGGCCCTGCGTAAGGGGTTTTGTCGGGGCTTGCTGCACGCACAGCGGCGCGACCCTTAAGGTGTTCCGGCGTTAGCTCAATGCCTGCCTGTTCCAATTCTTCTACCAGCGCCGGCAGCGTTTGGCGCAGCTCATCGATATTGCGCTGGTGGTCTTCAGCCGTGACATCAGTCGTCGCTTTATTGGGGACGAAGCTAGCGCCGAAGGTCAGCACGCCATCTAGAGCAGGCGCTACATAGCCGCCAGCACATACGACGCGTTTAGGGCCCGCCATCTCATCGGGTAGCGTTAGCTCGCTAATCTGGCCACGCACCGACTGCAGCGGCAGCTCAGCAGTTTGTGAAAAACGATTGGCCAAATGGGCGCTGGCAATCACCACCTGATCCGCCATCAACATGCTGCCATCGGCCAAGTTGAGCTGCCATCCGGTCTCTCGCTGGGTAAGGGAGCTAACCTCACCTTGCTGCAAGCTAATGCCTGGTTGGCTAAGCAAGTGCTCACACAGCGCCTTGGGCCTTACCCAGCCTGCCTGTGGATAATAAAGCCCGTGAGGTGCGCTAACGGTGATTGCCGCCGTCTCGGTTAATGTCGGGTTATCCATGCCCGTGACGACTTCAGGTGGCAGCGGGTGTTGCTCGATAAAGCGCTGCTGGCGGCGCGCCTCTTTATCGCTGCTTGCTAGCTGCACCACGCCGCAGGGCTGCCATAAGGTTTGGTTAGCGTGTTGTTGCGCCAACCAGCGCTGGCTATACAGCAGTCCAGCGAGATACACCCGGCTTTGGTGATTGGTCTCAGCGGCGAGCTTTACATACAGCGCGCCCTGGCGATTACCCGAACCGCCTGCACCGGGCGCCTCGCGCTCGACCACCGTTACCTTAATGCCCCGCCGTGCCAACGCTGCCGCTACGCTGCTTCCCGCCAACCCGGCGCCGACAATTGCGACATGCATGGCAGCGTGCTTCTCAGCATGCTTTGAGAAAGCCGCAGGCGGTAGGGTAAACCAGGGCGTGGCCTGGCGTCGGTGATCCGCAGGCGGGGTTTCGATACTGCCCGCTAGCATTTCCCGCTTGCGGCCATAGCCCGGCACTTTCTTCCAGTTAAAGCCCGCCGCTTTCAGGCCCCGCTTAACGATGCCTGCGCAGGTAAAGGTGGCGAAAGTTGCACCGGGGCGAGAACGCGCGGCCATGGCGTTAAACAATTCAGGCTGCCACATATCGGGGTTTTTAGACGGTGCAAAGCCGTCTAAAAACCAAGCGTCGACCCGGCCATCCAACTGCTCCAGGCGCTCAGTGGTATCGCCAAAATGCAGATCAAGGGTGACGCGATCGGTTAAGTGCAGGCGGTGAATACCGCTCACAGCGGCGGGCCACTGGGCGCAGAGTGTCTGTGCATAAGTCGCCAGCGAGGGCCAGCTCGCTAATGCTTGTTCAAGGGCGCCTAGCTCAAGGGGAAACTTCTCTGTGGATAACAGATGCAGCCGTGCACTGGGTGGCGCATGTTGCTCAAAACAGGCCCAGGCGCAGAGCATATTGAGCCCGGTGCCAAAGCCTGTTTCGCCAATCACAAAGGGCCGCGCGGCTTCCCAGGCGGCAAAACGCTCGGGAAGGTGGTTGGCGCCTAGAAAAACATGCTCGGTCTCTGCGCGCCCGTCACCACGGGTGAAATAGATGTCATCAAACGCTGTTGCGTGGGGGGCGCCCTCGTTCCAGGTAAGGGTTGGCATCGTTAATGCCGCAAGCGGTGGCAAAGCGTTTGAACGTTGGGTCACGCAGGTATCCGTATTGATGAACAGGTGGTTAAAAAATGATCAATTTGTCAGCGCTGGCGTTATCTCTGGCTTAGCGCAAAGCGTCCGCCGGGTTTGCACAGAGTTTTCCACAGGCTCTGTGAAAAAGCCGGCGAACCCTCCACACTCGCTTATTGGCGTCAAGGCATAACTTTCTTGAACGGCTTAACAATTACCTTGGCATACACCCCTGCAATCATGTATGGGTCGGCGTCGGCCCAGGCCTGGGCATCTTCCAGGCTGTCGAATTCCGCCACTACCAAGCTGCCGGAAAAGCCTGCATCACCAGGATTTTCAGCGTCGATGGCAGGGTGGGGGCCTGCCAGTACCACGCGGCCTTCATCACGCAGCGCTTCCAGGCGCGCCAAGTGGTCGGGCCGAGCCGCCAAGCGACGCTCTAAGCTATTGGGTACATCTTCACTCATAATGGCATACAGCATTTAGGTATAACTCCTTGATAAGACGAGGATGGAAAGTAACCGTTAATTGACCGCACTGGCATAAGCGCGCACCATATCTTACCCATTGCAAAGGGGTTATTCACAGCTGAAAAGCGCATTCTGACAAACTGGCCACACGGCGTCATGCTTATGCCTCGACTTCCCACTACCTTTGATGCCGATCAGCGCTACCCAGTTGATTTGCACATGCACTCAACCGCTTCCGATGGCGCCTTAACGCCCACCGAGCTGGTAACCCTGTGTGCTGAACGCGGGCTGACGCACATGTCGCTCACCGATCACGATACCATGGACGGCATTGAAGAAGCGGGCCACGCGGCGGGGCAAGCAGGGCTGTGTCTTATCCCCGGCTGTGAGTTATCCACACGCTGGCAGGGCGTCAATATCCATGTGGTGGCGCTGATGCCCGGTGGCTTGCAGGGAGCGCTGGTGGAAGGCCTGATTCAGCAGCGTGAAGCGCGGATTCAGCGTGCAGCAGTGATCGCCGAAAGGCTGGAAAAAGTCGGTTTATCCAACGCGCTGGAAAAAGCGCGACTGCACGCAGGCAGTGATCGCCCGCTAGGCCGCCCGGACTTTGCCCGCGCGCTGGTGGCGGAAGGCGTGGTGCCCGACTGGGCCAGCGCCTTCAAGCGCTATCTGGGCAGCGGCAAAAAGGGCGATGTTAAAGCTCACTGGCCGGAAATTAGCGAAGCGGTGGGCTGGATTGTCGATTCCGGAGGCGTCGCGGTCATTGCCCATCCACTGCGCCACGGTTTAACCCGGCGTAAGCGTGGCCTGTTGATGGATACCTTCCAGGCGGCGGGCGGCCAAGCGGTCGAACTGGTCAGCGGCCAGCAGAACCCGGACAGCACCCGCGACCTGGCGCGTCAGCTAGTGGAGCGCGACCTTTATGCCTCCATGGGCAGCGATTTTCACTTCCCTGGCAGTCATGCGGCCCCCGGTAGCATGAGCCTAGTGCCGCGCACGGCGGCGCCACCCATATGGCAGCATCCCCGGTTGGTTCACCTGCGCGATGCTCCGCCAGGCAGGCTGGAAGCGGGATGATTCGCTTAGCGCTTAAGCTATGCTGTAATGAATAATGCCTACGGATAGGAGTAAGTAATGAGTCAATATTTTCAGATTCACCCGGAAAACCCCCAGAAGCGCCTCATCGACCAGGCGATTGCGATCATTCGTAAAGGCGGTGTGGTCGCGTACCCCACCGATTCGGGCTATGCCCTTGGCTGCCACCTGGGTGAGAAAAAAGCCATCGAGAAGATTAAGTGGATACGTTCGCTGGACGATAAACACAACTTCACCCTGGTGTGCTCAGATCTTTCGGAAATTGGCACCTACGCCAAGGTGGATAACGATGTGTTCCGGTTGCTGAAAGCCCACACCCCAGGGCCTTACACCTATATTCTGGATGCTACCTCAGAAGTGCCGCGCCTGCTGCTGCACCCCAAGCGTCGCTCCATTGGCGTACGCGTGCCGGATCACCGCATTACCCACGCATTATTGGCCGCACTGGGTGAGCCATTGATGAGCGTCACGTTGATTCCGGTGGGCGATGACCTGCCCATGAACGACCCGGAAGAGATCCGCGAGCGTTTTGGCGCCCACCTGGATGCCATTATCGACGGCGGCGCCTGCCATTTAGACCCCACCAGCGTCATCGACCTACGCGAACTGCCGCCGAAAATCATCCGTGAAGGGCGCGGCGATATCTCTCCTTTCGTCGTTTAAAAGCACACTTCAAGACAAATCCCCGGTTCGTAATATTAGTGAACGGGGGATTTTTTTCTGTTTTTAGTTATTTGATTGTTCAATGAAAATAAAATATGATCCTTACGGTTCTTTTCGATAATAAATCGTAATCCTTTAAGGCGAGGAATCGCCTCGTCTTTTTGAGATTGCCTATCCCTGGAGATCATTCAATGACGATGCCATTCCCTTCTCGCCTCTGCACCCTTGCAGCCCTAGCCAGCCTTGCCGCTTTACCACTGACCAGCCACGCGGATAGCGATGACGCAGAAATGTGTGCCCAGGAAGCCTATGCAATGGGCCTGCGCTATCAACAGCAGTCTGCTGAAGCCGCTGCTCTGCAGCGTCAGGGTTTTGCCCTCGCCACCTACCGGCTTGAAGATCAGATTGAGGCGCATGGCGGCAGTGATGGCTTAGCGATCATTACCGACCTGGATGAAACGGTACTGGATAACAGCGCGCTGTTGGTTCGCGATATGCAGGCGTGCCACGACTACACCACCTGGGATACATGGAAGCATTGGGAGCGTGAAGGCGAGCCGCGTTTAATGCCGGGGGCCAAAGACTTCCTGGATTACGCGGACGAGCAGGGCGTGGCCATTTTTTATGTCTCTGATCGCTACCAGGAGAACGAGGCCGACACTATCGCCACCTTGGAAGCGCTAGAGCTGCCCCAGGTCTCTGAACAGAGTGTGATGTTGCTGGGGCCTGCCAAGGCGGAGCGCCGCGCGGAAGTGGTGGATAACCACACCCTGGTGATGCAGCTGGGTGATTCCCTTCATGATTTCGCGGGTGACTTCGCGGGCGCCGACCTTGATCAGCAGCATGCACTTGTTGAGGAGAATGCCGAGCGTTTTGGCAACGACTGGATCGTGTTCCCCAACGCTACCTATGGCGCCTGGAGCGAGGCTGAGTTAGACGCCTGGGAAGCCCCACACGAAGTGGAGTGATCGGTTAAATAACTACTCTGTACCGCACTGAATAAACGTTGCGCGCCCCTGGTTTGGCTATCTGGTTTAGCTATCCTGGGGCGCGTTTTTGTCGTCGTCTTTTTTCCGCGGGTCTTCGCTGTCTTCGTCTAACCAAGTGCCGCAGCGCAGGCAGTAGCGGGCGCGTTTTTCATGACGTTCGTGACCGCAGCCGGGGCAGGCTTCTTCTGAGTAACGCTCTTCACGGATCGAGCGAATCACCTGAGCGGAGAATACCCCCGTAGGCACGGCAATGATTGAGTAGCCGAGCAGCATCAGAATCACGGTAATGGATTTGCCCAGCGAGGTAGCAGGCACAATGTCGCCGTAGCCGACGGTGGTCATGCTGACGATAGCCCAGTACATGGACATGGGAATACTGGTAAAGCCCGCCTCGGGAGACTCTATGGTGTACATCAAGGCTGCGAAAAGCGTGATGACCATCAAGATGGCGCTAAAGAATAGCAGAATCTGACGCAGACTCCGTTTGAGTGCATCCAGCAGCAGTCGCGCTTCGCCGACAAACTCCATCAGGCGCAGAATACGAAAAATACGCAGTACCCGCAGCAGACGAACAATCACCAGTCCGTGGGCACCGGGTACCAAAAGCACTAGCCATGTGGGCAGCACGGCAATCAGATCGACGATCCCGTAAAAGCTTCTTAAATAGAGCGTCGGCTTTTCCAGGCAGTAGATACGTAGCGCCAGTTCAATGGTGAAAAGCAGCGTAAACATCCATTCAAGGTAGAAAAACACTTCACCATAGCGTTCGTCATAACTCTCGATACTGTCCAACATTATGACCGTGACACTCATCAGAATGGCCACGATCAAGGCGATATCAAAGGCTTTTGCCCCCGGCGTGTCAGACTCAAAGATGATATGAAATAGGCGGGTGCGTAGGCCTTCTGCACCGGGTGTTAGGTGAAAATTCATCGCATCATCCTGAAGTGAGCCTCAATGCTGTGCTAAAAAGGGTGTTAAACGCTAGCGTAGCGCGGTTTGGTACGCCAAGCGATGGGCGAGTGCCAATGCCGCTTTACCGTAGGCAGCCTTGGGCTGGCCGTACGCATCGAGCGCCCCAGGAAGCGCCTGAGCATAAGCGCGTGCGGTGGCATCCAGTTCGGGATGCTCGGCGAGGGTGGCCAGCGCCTGCTGAGCATCGTTTAGAAAGCTGGCTTGTTGGTTGTCGTGGTAGGCGTCCAGCGCCAGCGTGGCACGGTGGAGCCACTCCGCCGGCGAGTGCGCTTCGGGGAGAGGCCAGTGTCGGGTGCTAAGGGCATTGCCACGGGATGCCTTGCTGCTGTCCGAAGGTCGCAGCGGCACTCGCTCAGCCAGCGTTAAGGCCAACGCCCACAGTGCTTCCGGCTCGCCGCCTTTTAATTCCAGCTCTGCTTCGCGAATGGGCGTGCGGTAGCCACCGCTAATAATCTCGCCCTCATCCAACACCAGCTCGATATGGCTCTCCTGGCCGTGCGCGCTCTCTTTTAGCTGCCAACTGTGCCGTGTGAAATCGGTGCTGAGCTGGGGTACGAGGGCATCTAACACACCGCTAAGCTCACCTTGAAAAGGAGGTAGCTCGGCAAGCGAGGAGAGATCCAACTGGGGGCCAGCCACCTGCCACTCCCACTCTTCGCGTTGCGAGAGCCCGCCGCCACCCTGTCCGGCGGTTTTTACCGTTTGCAGCACTTGGCCATCTACCTGGCGCAGGCGCAGCGCAATGCGTGCCTTGGCCAAATCGCCCTGGGGGGTATCAAAGTAGGTGTTGGTCAGCGCTTGCTTACGTACGGGATGAGAAGCGAGATGAGGGTGTTGAGCCAACGCCGCAGGCCCTGCGGGGGCAAGGGCCAGCTTAAGTTCCACTTCCATGGGGTTTGGGCTTTTCATGATGCTCGCCACCTCGTTATCGTGACATTTAGATGAATATTTGATTACATTTGTGAACTTTTCATGACGGCGGCGGGCGCACTCTTTATACTGGCGCCGCCATTTCCCGGCTCCCCGAAAATAGGCTAAAAGGCATTATGGTTACCTCCAATCCTTTTTCTTCGATGTTTGGCCGCTCGCCATTCCAGCCGCTATTGGCCCATATCGTCAAGGCGAATGAGTGCGCCGATCAGCTATTGCCGTTTTTTGAAGCGACCCTGGCTGATGACTGGGACAAAGCGGCTGAGCTGCGCGAAAACGTCACCCGTTTAGAGCATGACGCCGATACGCTGAAAACAGAGCTGCGGTTGAATCTACCCAACACCCTGTTTTTGCCAGTGTCGCGCTCTGACCTGCTCGACCTGATCAGCGTACAGGACAAAATCGCCAATAAGGTGCGTGACATTACCGGCATTATGCTGGGGCGTAAAATGCGCGTGCCGGATGAACTTGCCGAGCCGATGCGCAATTACATCCGCACCAGCGTTGCCTGTGTGGCCCAAGCGCGCCAAGCGCTGGAGGAGCTCAAGGATCTGCTTGAGTCCGGCTTTGGCAAAAACGTTTCTGACGTGATGCAGAAAATGATCCGTGAGCTGCACACCCTCGAACACCAAGCCGATGACCAACAGATCACCATTCGCCGTCAGCTGTTTTCGCTTGAAAGCCAGCTACCACCAGTGGATGTGATCTTTCTTTACAAGATCATTGAATGGGTTGGCGAACTATCCGACCGCGCCGAGCGCGTGGGTAGCCGTCTGCAGATCCTGACTGCCCGCTAAGGGGACTTTCATGCTGATTATTGCCCAGCACGGTGAAATCTTTATCATCCTGGCCTGTTTGTTTGGCTTTTTCATGGCCTGGGGCGTTGGCGCCAACGACGTCGCCAATGCCATGGGAACCTCGGTAGGGTCGAAAGCGATCACTATCAAGCAGGCCATCCTGATTGCGGTCATTTTTGAATTCCTGGGTGCCTGGCTAGCCGGTGGCGAAGTTACCAATACGATTCGTAAAGGTATCATCGACCCCGAGCTGCTACAGGGTGACCCGCAATTGCTGGTCTACGGCATGCTGGCAGCACTGCTGGCGGCGGGAACATGGTTGCTAGTGGCTTCCATGAAAGGCTGGCCGGTTTCCACGACGCACTCAATTGTCGGTGCGATCGTAGGCTTTGCGGTGGCAGGGCTAGGCCCTGCCACCGTGGACTGGGGCGCGGTAGGCAAGATTGCCGCCAGTTGGGTGGTCTCCCCCTTGTTAGCAGGCACCATCGGTTTCGTGCTGTTTAAATCGGTACACCACCTGATTTTCGAGGACGCCAACCCATTCTCGGCCGCCAAACGCTACGTACCCGGCTATGTGTTTCTGGTAGGTTTCATCGTTTCGATGGTCACGCTGACCAAAGGGTTATCCCATGTTGGGCTGGATCTAACCTTCAATCAAAGCCTACTGCTATCGATCCTGCTGGGCCTGGTGATCATGTTTGTTGGCCTGATCATGCAGCGGCGTATCAAGTTCGAGCACAATACCAATGACCACTTCGGCTATGCCAACGTAGAGCGCGTGTTCGGCGTGCTGATGATCTTCACCGCTTGCGCCATGGCCTTTGCCCACGGCTCCAACGATGTGGCGAATGCGGTTGGCCCGCTGGCGGCAGTCATCAGCGTGGTGCAAACCGGTGGTGAAATTGGCGGCTCTGCACTGGTGCCTTGGTGGGTGCTGGTACTTGGCGGCGGCGGCATCGTGGTGGGTCTGGTCACCTACGGTCATAAGGTCATCGCTACCGTGGGCACCGGGATTACGGAGCTGACCCCCAGCCGTGGCTTTGCCGCTACCCTGGCGGCCGCTACTACGGTGGTGCTGGCCTCGGGCACTGGCCTGCCGATTTCGACGACCCACACACTGGTAGGGGCCATTTTAGGCGTCGGCCTTGCGCGCGGTATGACAGCTCTCAACCTGCGGGTTATCGGCACTATTGCAGCGTCGTGGCTGATTACGCTGCCCGCAGGGGCAGGTCTCGCGATTCTGTTCTTCTTTATGTTCAAGGGCATGTTTGGCTAAAAACAGGCTCAAATGCGCTTAGCAGTAGCAAAGCCATACCATCACAGCGGCATCTTCATGTTTATCTGCATTAGATCGAGCAGATTTGCATTAGAAGGTGCCGCTGTTTTTTGTGCTCTGGTAAAGTAACCCGGTTGGATGTCATAAACGCTTGGTTTTTCTTTCACCTGCTGCCGGAGAGCGGCCCTTGGATACGCGCTTCCCCTTTGTTGATTGGTTCCGTAACGCTTCCCCCTACATCAATGCCCACCGGGGGCGAACCTTTGTCATCTTAATTGAAGGCGAAGCCATGGCGTCTGGCCGAGGGGAGCAGCTGATTCAGGATTTGGCGCTGCTGCATACCCTGGGTGTTCGCCTGGTTGTCGTGTTCGGTATTCGCCCCCAGGTGCATGAAGCGCTAACGGTCGCAGGCGTAGAGCCCACGCGTATCGATGGCCGCTGGGTCGCCGACCGTGCGGTAATGGCCCATGTGGAGCAGGTCGCCGCCCATCAGCGGCTATGGTTGGAAGCGCGGCTTTCGCTGGGCTTGCCCAGCACGCCGCTGCACGGCGTAGAGCTCAGCGTCATCTCCGGCAATCTTGTCACCGCCAAACCCCTTGGCGTGCGCGAAGGGGTGGATTTCGACCACAGCGGTGAAGTGCGCCGGGTGCGCGCCAGCGCCATTGAAGGCCTGCTGGAAAAAGGCTCGCTGGTGCTACTGCCGCCGCTGGGATTCTCCAGCACCGGCGAGGTGTTCGATCTGGATGCCTCTGAAGTCGCCCAGCACGCCGCCGTGGCACTAAAGGCCGACAAGCTGATTCTGCTCGGTGAGTCAGAAGGTTTGGAGGATGAGCAGGGCGCGCTGTTGCGCCAGCTTTCGCCAGCGGAAGCCGAGCCGCGTTTAAGCGCCGCAGTGCCAGGCAGCGAGCTCGCCCGCCATTTGCAGGCCGCCTGCACCGCCGCACGGGAAGGCGTGGCGCGCACGCACCTGCTCTCCTGGCACAACCACGATGCTCTGCTGGGTGAGTTGTTCACCCGGGACGGCGTGGGCACCATGATTACCCAGCACCGTTACGAACAGCTGCGTCCGGCCACGCTCAATGATGTGGCGGGCCTGCTGGAGTTGCTGGAACCGCTAGAGCGCCGAGGTATGCTGGTGGCGCGTTCAAGAGAACGCCTGGAGCACGAAATCGATGACTACATGGTGATCGAGCGCGACGGTATGGTGATTGGCTGCGCGGCGCTGCATGTATTTACGGATACCACCATTGCCGAACTCGCCTGTGTGGCGGTTCACGATAGCTACCGCGGCGGCGAGCGGGGCGAGCGCCTGGTGGAGGCCATGGAGCGCCGCGCCCGCCAGCGCGGCTTAACTGAAATATTTGTGCTGACGACTCACACCGCCCACTGGTTTGTGGAGCACGGCTTCCGCGCCGCCAGCCTGGAAGACCTACCTACGCTAAGGCGTGAAACCTATAACCACGCCCGCAAATCGAAGGTGCTGGTTAAGCAATTGGCGTAATGCGCTTTTAAAAGGGGGAGCCGGTAGCACAGCTGTTTTATGAGCTGGAACCCGGCGCTATTGAAAATAGCGCTGGCTGTTTTTGCGCCTGTTGCTGAATAGCGTCGTCAATCGGTGTGTCGTAGGTTTTGAGCAGATAGCCCAATACCGAATAAAAACCCACCATGGCGATCAGGTCGATCACTGCCTTGCGCCCGATCGCCTCAGCAAGTTCTGCTTCCTGCTCCTGGGCCAGCATGCGTTCATCGAACAGCGCATCCACGGCGTTGACGATAAGACCGTCAACGCCTTCGGGAGTACCGCGAATAGCAGTGATCCGCTGTTCGGAGAATCCCTGCGCGAGTGCACGACTAACATGATGGGCCCATTCGTAGGCTGAGCCCATACGTAAACCCGCGCGTAAAATCACCACTTCGGTCAGTTCCGGGCCTAACGCATTCTCCTTAACCACGTGTTGGCGCAAGGGTGCCCACGCCTCAAGCAAGGCCGGGTGATGGGCCATGGTGCGATAAACGTTGAGTGCGCCCGCAAAGCCCTCGCGTAAATCAGCGATCTCCTCAGGCCAGTCGGCGTCGGAAACAGGCGGGCAGGGAGAAGAGGGCATGGGTGGTCTCCTTTCAGTCGTCATTCAGATCTTAGTTTAGATAGCTGTTGAGTGAGTTATCACTCGGCGATGGCAGCGTCTATGGCGTCGGCAATACGCTCAATGATCAGGTCTACTTCGCTAGGCGCAATGATATAGGGCGGTGCCAGCAAGATATGGTCACCGTTAATGCCATCAATGGTGCCGCCCATCGGGTAGCTGATCAGGCCACGCGCCATGGCCTGCCGCTTGATCTTGGCGTATATCTTTCTAGTCGGATCGAAAGGCGTTTTGCTTTCCCTATCCGCCACCAGCTCGATACCGCGAAACAAGCCCCTGCCGCGAATATCGCCCACATGAGGCGATTCGCCGAGCGCCGCTTCAAGGCCGCTCTGCAATCTCATGCCCATGGCATTGACGTTAGCCAGCGTCTCCGGCCGTGCGATGATCTCAACCACTTTGTTAGCGGCAGCGGCGGCCACAGGGTGACCAAGATAGGTATGGCCATGCTGAAACAGACCAGACCCATTGGCGAAACTGGCGTAGATGTTGGCCGATAGCATCACCGCGCCAATAGGCTGATAGCCGCCGCCCAAACCTTTGGCGATCGTAACGATATCCGGTGTTACTCCATCTTGTTCGCAGGCGAAGACGGTGCCGGTTCTTCCCATGCCGCACATCACTTCGTCGAGAATCAGCAGTACGCCGTACTTATCGCAAATGGCACGCACGCGCTTGAAGTAATCCGCCTCAGAGGCAACCGCCCCTAAGGTGGCGCCGACGACGGGTTCGGCAACGAAGGCCATGACCTCTTCAGGGCCAAGTTCCAGAATCTTTGCCTCAAGCTCCTCGGCAAGCCGTGCAGTATAGGCCTCGGGCGTCTCGTCGGTGGCCTTGTCACGATACGCATAGCAGGGCGATACATGGTGGGTTTCTGGCAAAATGGGCTGAAACTGCTGGCGCCGCATAGCATTGCCACCGGTTGCCAACGCGCCAATGGTATTACCATGGTAGCTCTGGCGTCTGGCAATGATATGTCGCCGCTGGGGCTGATGAATCTCGACAAAGTACTGCCGGGCCATTTTCAGCGCCGCTTCAACGGCTTCTGAACCGCCCGACACCAAGTAGACGTAATCCAGCCCTGAGGGGGCTAAATCCACGAGCTTTTCAGCAAGCGCTTCGGCGGCATCGGTAGTGAAAAATGAAGTGTGGGCGTAACAGAGGCTATCGATCTGCGCACGCATGGCGGCCAGCACTTCCGGGTGGGCGTGCCCGACGCTGGTGACCGCAGCGCCTCCCGACCCATCCAGGTAGCGACGCCCCGTGGTATCGGTGATATATACACCCTGTGCCGACGCAGCATGAGGCAGTTTCCCGCCGATACTGCGGTGAAGAATACGCGTCATAGCCTCTTTTCCTCATTATCAAACGGTGAGCCCTTCATATGACAGTGAGATTGGCACACTCATAAAGATATTTGCAACAAGTAAATCATTTAAATATAGTGTGAAACACATGGATCATTATTTCTAAAAGAGCCCCCACAATGCAGCCGAGCAATTCGCTAAGAGAGCAGATTATTGCCCAGTACGATGCCATGTCTGCGCAGCTGCAACAGGCCGCTCGCTACGTGCTTGAGCATCCGGAGGAAGTGGCGCTGGTGTCCATGCGCGAGGTGGCGCGCCTGGCGGGTGTGCAGCCCGCCACGATGACACGGCTTGCCAAGTACTTGGGGTTACCAGGCTACGACGAACTTCGGGCGCAGCATGCGGCGGCGTTACGTCAGGGGGGCGATGGCTTTGCCGCCAAGGTTCGCCAGCGGGTAGATGAAGGCAGTGAAAGGGGAGCCAGCGATACCGCCTCGCATATGCTTCAGGGGCTAAGTGCCCAACTTGCCAAGCTCTGTGAGCCCGATTCGCTGCGGCGGCTGGAAGCGACAGCCGATAGGCTGAGGTCAGCGAGAAAGGTATACGTGCTGGGTTTACGTTCCAGCCATGCCGTTGCCTGGCACTTCCATTACGTGATGACCCTACTGGGCGAGCGTTCGGTTCACCTGGATGGGCCTGGAGGAACCGGCGGAGACGCGTTAATTCGCGCTACTCCTGAGGATGTCATGCTCGTTATCTCCATCAAACCATATGCCACAGGGACGATGGAACTGGCCCAGCTGGCAAAAGAGCAGGGAGTGGGGATTGTTTCGATCACCGATAGCGAGGTGTCGCCGCTGGTAGCGCTGTCAGAGCAGGCTGTTTTTTGCCCCACGGAAAGCGATAGCTTTTTCCATACGCTAACCCCGGCATTAGCGGTCTCAGAAGTGCTGTGCAGCTTATTAGCGGAATTCGACCGGCCTAAGACGCTAGAGGCTTTGCAGCAAGCGGATGAACACCTCTTGCAGCTCAATACCTATTCGGAGGCTATCCCCAGGCGGCAGTGAGACGCGAGGCCAGTCAGTCATATTGATCTGGATAGAACATTACTTAAGCCGACCAGCGTTTTGTCATTTTTTGGCAGTTTTGTTTAATGCGCCGAGACAGGCGCTCTAACAATACATGCTCTGTACCTGGCGTTGCGACCTCCTGCAGGGCCTCTATCACAGCGGGTAAAACGCTGAGTATCTCATCGGCGAGACGTGCGCCTAAACTCATGAAGTAAGCAGGTTTAAATCCCAACGCCTGGGCGAGAGAAGCAAGGTGTGAGCGTTCGATACTGCCGGGCTGATCAATGCCTGACACTCGAAATGCAAAGCGGTTCGAGAGACCGCTATAGAGCGTCGTGCACATGAGATCGTAAAACGGGGCTAGTTGAACGCTCTGCGGCGTTTGCAATATAGAGAGGTTTTTGGCGTGGCTGTCATTGTTACCAATAAACAGGTTGAAAAAAAACCACTGAGAAAAACGTAGCAGGTCTTTTGCGGGTACGCCCGCCGCCTGAAGTAACTGCCGACACTCAATGAGACCAGGCCCTCCGTCGCTTTCGTATTTGAGGGTGGAAGGTGTCCCTGCTAATTGGCAAATATCTAGCTGGTGATAACGCTGTAAGTTGCCGTGCTCATCGTAAAAACGGTCATAGCGCTTAACTAAACAGGCGCGTGTTTGAGGCTGGAAGGTCGTTTCAGCTACTCCTAGCGCTAATGCGGCGGCTAGTTGCATACAGAGCGTTTCATTTAGCGCAGAACACCAAACGCCTTTCAAACCCCGGATATCCGGTTTCAAAATATGGCTTGAAGGCGCGGCCCCTTCAGGCAGCGCCGGGCTGCCATCATCGAGTACCATTAGTAGCAGTTTATTTTGAGCGCCCGCTAATGAAATTCGCGCTTGGGGAGCAAGCTGCCCGGTTAATTCACCCTGGGTTTCATTATGCAGAAAGTCGTTTATAGCTTCCCAGTTCGTCTTGCGATAGCTGGCTGGTCGAGGCGTTTCACCTTGCGGGAGTAGGGCGTAGCCACTCGCCGTATCACCGCCAATCGACTTTAAAAGACCAAAAACAGTGGTGGTGTGGTGGCGTAGCTCAATATAGCGACGTAGTTCGCCCTCAGGCAGTAGGTTTTCGAAGTATGCCAGCACACTATCGCCGCTATGCCGTTGTTGAGTCAGCGGTAGCTGGGGCGAAAGGCTATTCGCTTGATTATTGGCTAGCCACTCCTGGGTATAGTCAAATCGCAATGGCTGAGTGTTATACAAACGCCCGACATGCAGTTCCCCCCAGAACAGGTCAAGCGCTTCGCTATGGGCGGCCATGGTGATTCCCTTTGCGCTGTATAACCACTTCCAATCCCATTAGATCCAACACATCGAGTACTTTTTGTAGCTGCAGGGTTGGCTTGCCGCGCTCAAGATCGACGATAAAGCGGTTGCCTGTACCCGCAAGCCCGGCAATATCACTTTGCAGCAGTGATTGATCACGCCGGGTTTGTTGAACTAGCTTGCCCAGCTCTTCACTGCTGCGAATACGTTTTGCACTCTCTATTTGGGAGGTCATAGCGACTGTCCGATAAAATTACCGTACGGTAATGATAGACCAAATTAGTGATCAAAGCGCTATGATTATTCCCGATCGGTAATTTTCAGTGATTGGAGAGGCTTTCTGGAAGGAAATATTCCCGAGCGGGAATATTGTAGTAGTGCAGTGCTTTTATGCACCGTGTTCTAACAAAAGGGTGGCTTAAAGCCACCCTGGAAATGCGCGCTATATCTTATATAAGAAACGCTTAAGTATTTAAGATAACGCCACCATTCAAGTGCATGGTCTGGCCACTCATGTAGGAGGACTCCTCGCTGGCCAAGTAAACATACGCAGGCCCCATTTCGCTAGGCTGCCCGGCGCGCTTCATGGGTACCTGGCCACCGAATGAAGCCACTTTCTCATCCTCAAAGCTTGCCGGAATCAGCGGCGTCCATACCGGCCCCGGCGCTACGGCGTTCACGCGGATACCGCGATCCATCAGTGACATCGCCAGCGAGCGCACCAGCCCCTGAATGGCGCCCTTGGTGGCGGTGTAATCGATCAGCGTATCGTTGCCCTTAAAGGCATTGATTGATGAGGTGGCAATAATGGTGTCGCCTTCACTGAGATGCGGCAGGGCTGATTTGGTGAGATAGAAGTGGCTGAAGATATTGGTCTGGAAGGTGCGCAGCAGCTGATCATCGGGGATCTCAGTAATGTCGTCCCAATCGTACTGCTCTGCGGCGTTATTGATGACGATATTGATCTTGCCGAAGTGGTCGAGGGTGCGCTTGACGATCTCACGGCAAAACGCTGGCGCTGCCACATCGCCTTTCA
This sequence comes from Halomonas campaniensis, assembly GCF_002211105.1. Lineage (GTDB taxonomy): Bacteria > Pseudomonadota > Gammaproteobacteria > Pseudomonadales > Halomonadaceae > Vreelandella > Vreelandella campaniensis_A. The sequence continues at coordinate 249,040 of NZ_JPUA01000034.1, forward strand.
AAACCAAGCAGCGACGACCTTCGGCTTCCACCAGCCGCTTGGTCTCTTCCGCATCTTTGGTTTCTTTAAGGTGCACGATAACGCTATCGGCACCTTCGCGGGCATAGTGAACGGCGACTGAACGCCCTATACCGCTGTCGCCGCCGGTAATAATCGCGACTTTGTCCAGTAACTTATCGGCGCCCCGGTAGCTTTCACGGATGTATTCGGGTTCTGGGCGCATGGCGTATTCATCGCCAGGCTGTTTATCCTGATGCTGGGGAGGTTGGTGTTGATCACTCATGTGCGGTCACTCCATTGTTGGCACAATTTGGTTTGCACATACGGTTAGTCATCGTAAAACATCACGGATTAACCGCTGCTCTGGCCCTCGTATCCTCGAGTGCCTTCACGCTGTTAACGTAGACCAGGGTAGTAATAACGGCAAACTGGGGACAAACGCATAGCGATAAAAAGGTTGGTCACCCATAGGCCTGATAGCGATAGGTTATTAATGCTATCAAGTTTGCTCATATACTTGGTGTGACGTCTTTTTTAATTTTAAGTTTTTGTTTTAATTATTTTTTAATTGATGGTGGGACGGGCAGTGTTGTCGGTTCAGCACGCAGGGGAATTGCAACTTGAAGAGTAAACACTACAGTTAAGTCAGCCAGGATAGGAGGCAGCACAAATGCCTCCCACCCTTTCGCTCACCCATAATGGTAAGGAAGAAGCGATGACTCAAGTTCCCGAGAACGATAAGAAGGCCCCTAAAGAGAAGGATGACCATCACGATGAGGCCAATCCGATGCCGGATACCCATCATGTAAACCCGGAGTCCGATGACGATAAAAAGTCAGGTAGAGATTCCAAGAAGTAAGCTATGCAACATTGTTTAAGCCAACGCTAAACAACAAAGGCGCTACTTCCGGTAGCGCCTTTTCTATTAGCGCTAAACCTCTATGTTGATAGAGGTCGTAGATACGGAAACGTCACCTAGCGAGGTAGGCAGCAACTGCCCCAGTGAGGAGTAGAGGGCCTCTGAAGTGGATGCTGCAACCGCTCGATCCGTCTTTTCCATCGCTTCTTCAGCTTTCTTTAGCTCGCGGCGGGCTTCCTTGTCTTCTTCATTCAGCCGAATCTTGAGTTCGTTAACCGCTTCGCGCAACGCTTTCTGCGCGTCAGTCAGTACGCCGCGGAGTGCGTGTTCACTAGCGCTGGGGCCATTGGATTTTGAGCGGTTGTCTTCATTCTGAATGAGAGTGGGTAGGCTAGGTAATACGCCGAGCTCGGTGGATTCATCACGGTCAGACTCGCCCGCTGCTTTTTCGGCCTCTTGTTCAGCAGCCTTTTCAGCATCGTCTTCGGCTGTTTCCGCATTCGCTTCGGCTTGCTGCGCGTCACTGGAAACCGTTGCCTGGGTGCTTTCATTGCCACCCGTCTGAGCCCCGGCGGATTCGGCTCCGCTGGTTTGAGTCACGGCCGGTTGAGCTGCTGTCGTGGGAACTGCTGGCGTTGCAACCACGGACGGGATAGCGGTCATGCCTGCACCACCGCCACCTTGATTGTTCAACAGCTTAGCCGCACCGGCAAGCTCGCGGGCGATGCTCTTGAGCTCCTTGGCCATGTTTTTAAGCTGTTCAGGAGAGGCGAAGGCCATCATGGCTTTCAGCATTTCAATCCGCTGGCGCAGGAAGCCCACTTTATTGGTGGCCTGCTGCTGGGCGGCTTCCTTTGGCGTGGGTAGTGACGCTAATTTCTCCAGCGCTTCCTGCTGCTTTTTAAGACGCTTGGTGAACGGGTCTTCTTCCGCAGGCGTGGCGGCAGGCTCTCTCTTCTGCGGTTCAGCGCGGGTAGAGGCTAAAAACTGCGGCTTATCCTGGCGATGATTAATTAGTGTAAATGACGAAAATCCAATCTTCATGGCGGTATCCTCTCCTCATTGTTAGAAGATATCGGCCATTTAACTTAGGTCTTTAGACGCCGCTTAACTTCCACGCTTAGCCTGCCTTCGCCAAGCTTCAGTTTCAGCTTCTGGCCGGGCTGGGTATCTTCCGCGCGGCGAATGACCTGGCCCTGCTCATCCTGGGCAATCGCATAGCCCCGCCCCAGTACCGCCAGCGGGCTGACCGCGTTTAACTCCCGCGCCGCGGCTTTCAAACGTGCCTGTCGGCTCTCCAGCTGGCGCTGCATCGCACTCCCCAAACGGCGCTGTAACTGGCTCACACGTTCGCTTTCCGCGCGATGCAACCGCGCCATATCCTGGCTGGCCAAGCGCCTGCTCAACTGCGTCACCTGGGCTTTTTGTTGGCTAAGCGTTTGCTGCATGGCACGATTCAAGCGCTGATTGAGGGCGGTTAAGTGCTGGCGCTGACGGTTGAGCTGCTCGCCGGGGTGGCGCAGCTTGGCGTGCAGGGTATCCAGCCGCTGGCTGTCGCGCTCCAGGCGCGCCTGCATGGCCCGCTGCAAGCGGCTGTGTTGATGCTCCAACTGGCGCTTAAGGGTGTTTTGATCCGGCACCAGGCGCTCGGCGGCGGCCGAAGGCGTAGGCGCTCGCATATCCGCGGCGAAATCCGCCAGGGTGACGTCCACCTCGTGGCCCACCGCCGACATCACCGGCAGCCGGGAGTGAAAAATCGCCCGCGCCAGATGCTCGTTATTAAACGCCCAGAGGTCTTCCAGGCTACCGCCACCGCGAGTGATCAGAATCACGTCCCGCTCTGGATCTAGTCGCGCCTGACGGTTAAGCAGCGCCAGCGCCGATATCATCGCAGGTGCCGCCTCGGCGCCTTGCACGGGCACCGGTATCAGTGTCACGTCCGCCAGCGGCCAGCGCGCTTCCAGCACCGCCAGCACATCGCGAATCGCCGCCCCGGTGGCAGAACTCAAAATCAGCAGCTTGCGGGGCGGGAAGGGCAGCGGCCGGGCGTTGGCAAACACGCCTTCGCCTTCCAACTGCGCTTTTAAGCGTTCAAACGCCGCCAACAGCTCGCCCAGGCCTGCCGCCTGAACGGCGTCAGCAATTAGCTGGTAATCGCCCCGCGGCTCGAACAGCGACACCCGCCCACGCAGCTTGACCTGATCGCCGTCGCGCATGGGGGCCGAAACAAACCGCGCCCGCTGACGAAACAGCGCACAGCGAATCTGCGCCCGGTCATCCTTCAGGGTGAAATAGACATGCCCCGACGCCGGGCGGGAAACGTTAGAGAGCTCGCCCTCCACCCACACCTCGCCCACATCGCGCTCAAGGGTTTGCTTGGCGCGCTGGTTGAGCTGGCTGACGGAGAGTGCCTGGGGAGTAGGGGAGGCCATAGGGTTAAGCCCGCTCTAATAGAAAACGTTTGAGAGCAGCGGGATCAGGCACGCCCTGAATCACTTCGCCATCGATGACCAAGGTCGGCACTGACTGAATAAGCGCCTCTTCCACTGCGTGGCGCTGAGCCGTTTGGTGCTGCTCCCGGTAGGTGCCCTGGGCCAGAGCATCAAGCACAGCCTGGCGCTCCAAACCCACCGACTCGGCAATATCCGCCAGCACTTCTGGGTCGCCGATATCGCGCTCCTGCTGGAAAAACGCTTTTAAAGCCGCCATGGAGTAGGGGTGGCCCAGGCCCTGCTCTTCGGCCATGGCAAACACTTCAAAGGCTTTGTCGGTGCGTGGCTGGGGCGAGATATTGGGCAGCGTAATGGGCACGCCGAGCTTTTTGGCCATGGGATAAACCGAATCCTGCCATATTTTAGGCAAGTAAGGGTCTTCCACCTTCAGCGTGGGCACCGGGGCTGGGCGCAGCTCGAAAGGCCGCCAGCGGATTTCCACATCCATACCCTCGGTTGCCTGAACAATGGCCTCTTCGGCTAGCAGGCAGAAGGGGCAAACGTAATCGGTGTAGACAATAATCTGTTGAGACAAAAGGCCCCCTTTACATAAAAAAATAACCCACTAACAGCCTACCAGCATACGTCATTAGCATTTGGTATAAGCACAACAGCCTGACTGCATTGCTGGGATGGCCCTCAAAACGCTATAATAGGCGATTAACCTTTCACGCCCCACTTCCTCTCAATCAGGGTGTTGCCGCTATGCTACGTATGGCCCAAGAAGCACTAACGTTCGATGACGTTCTCCTCGTTCCCGGCTTCTCCGATGTCCTCCCCAAGGATGTCAGCCTCAAAACCCGCCTGACCCGCAATCTTTCGCTCAATATTCCGCTCCTCTCTGCCGCGATGGACACCGTTACCGAAGCGCGTCTAGCGATTGCGATGGCCCAGGAAGGCGGCATCGGCATCATCCATAAGAGCATGGCCATGGCCCAGCAAGCCGCTGAGGTGCGCAAGGTCAAAAAGCACGAAAGCGTGATTGTAAAAGACCCGGTCACCGTTAGCCCTAAAGCCAAGCTCGAAGACCTGCTCGCCATGGCCCGTGAATACGGCTTCTCCGGTTTCCCCGTGGTAGAAGGCGAAACCCTGGTGGGTATCGTGACCGAGCGTGACATGCGCTTCCAGCCTAACCACGGCGACAGTGTAGAAGCGATCATGACGCCGCGCGACCGGCTGGTTACCGTCAAAGAGGGTACCGACCTCGAAACCAGCAAAGCCAAAATGCGCGAACACCGCATCGAGAAAATGCTGATCGTTGATGACGAGTTCCACCTGCGCGGCCTGGTCACCTTCCAGGATATCGAAAAAGCCCGCACCTACCCGATGGCCGCCAAAGACAGCGACGGTCGTTTGTTAGTTGGCGCAGCGGTCGGCACCGGCCCGGAAACCCCGGATCGCGTGGCCGCCCTGGCTGAAGCAGGCGTTGACGTGATCATTGTCGATACCGCCCACGGCCACTCCCAAGGCGTTCTCGACCGCGTTCGCTGGATTAAAGAGCACTTCCCGCAGATTCAGGTGATTGGCGGCAACATCGCCACCGCTGGTGCAGCCCGAGCGCTGGCCGAAGCAGGCGCGGATGCCGTTAAAGTCGGTATCGGCCCTGGCTCGATCTGCACCACGCGCATTGTAGCCGGCGTTGGCGTACCGCAAATTACCGCGGTTTCCAACGTGGCCGAAGCGCTTAAAGAGTACGACATTCCGCTGATTGCCGATGGCGGCGTCCGCTTCTCCGGTGACCTGGCCAAGGCGATTGCCGCTGGCGCTAGCGCCGTAATGGTCGGCGGCCTGCTGGCCGGTACCGAAGAAGCGCCGGGTGAAGTCGAGCTTTACCAGGGCCGTACCTACAAAGCCTACCGTGGCATGGGTTCCATGGGTGCCATGTCGCAGAGCCAGGGCAGCGCCGACCGCTACTTCCAGGATAAGAGCGAAGGCGCCGAGAAGTTGGTGCCGGAAGGCATTGAAGGCCGCGTTCCCTATAAAGGCATGATGAGCGCCATCGTTCACCAGTTGATGGGTGGCCTGCGCGCCTCCATGGGCTACACCGGCTGCCGCGATATTCAGGAAATGCGCACCAAACCGGAGTTCGTACAAATTACCGGCGCTGGCTTTAACGAATCCCACGTCCACAACGTGCAGATCACCAAAGAAGCTCCCAACTACCGGGTGAGCTAACCAGCAAGATTAGTTATATGGCGCGGCGGGCATTGCCCCGCCGCTTGCTTTTTGGCCTTACCAGCGGCACCCACACCGCTTAACCGAGACCCCGCCATGAGTGACATTCACGCCCATAAGATTTTGATTCTCGACTTCGGCTCGCAGTACACCCAACTGATCGCCCGCCGAGTTCGCGAGATCGGCGTTTATTCCGAAGTCCGCGCGTTTGATATCACCGAAGAAGAGATCCGCGAGTACAACCCCAACGGCATTATCATGGCCGGTGGCCCGGAATCCGTGACGGAACTGGACTCCCCGCGTGCGCCCCAGTGCGTGTTCGAGATGGGCCTGCCGGTGTTTGGTATCTGCTACGGGATGCAGACCATGGCTGAGCAGTTGGGCGGCAAGGTAGAAGGCTCTAATCAGCGTGAATTCGGCTACGCACAGATTCAGATCGACGAAGATAACGCGCTGTTCAAAGACATCAAAGACCACGTAGACGCGAAAAGCGGCAAAGCCCTGCTGGACGTATGGATGAGCCACGGCGACAAGGTCGCCGAAGCGCCCACCGAGTTCACCGTGACCGCCTCCACGCCGAGCTGCCCGATTGCCGCTATGGCCTGGGAAGAGAAGCAGTTTTACGGCGTACAGTTCCACCCGGAAGTGACCCATACCCTGCAGGGCCAGCGCATTCTCGAGCATTTCGTGCTGGATATCTGTAAAGCCGAAAAGCTGTGGACACCTGCGCAAATCATCGAAGACCAGGTACAGCGCGTGCGCGAGCAAGTGGGCGACCGCCACGTATTGCTTGGCCTCTCCGGTGGTGTGGACTCCTCTGTAGTAGCGGCACTGCTACACAAAGCGATTGGCACCCAACTGACCTGCGTGTTCGTCGACAACGGCCTGCTGCGTAAATCGGAAGGCGACCAGGTAATGGAAACCTTCGCCAAGCACATGGGCGTGAAGGTGATCCGCGTAGACGCCGAAGACCTGTTCCTCGGCAAGCTGAAGGGCGAAAAAGACCCGGAAGCCAAGCGAAAAATCATCGGCAATACCTTCATCGACGTGTTCGATGAAGAGGCCAGCAAAATTGAAGGCGTCGACTTCCTGGCCCAGGGCACCATCTACCCGGACGTGATCGAATCCGCCGCCTCCAAGACCGGCAAGGCGCACGTGATCAAATCCCACCACAACGTAGGTGGCTTGCCGGAGACTATGAAGCTCAAACTGGTCGAGCCGCTGCGCGAACTGTTTAAAGACGAAGTGCGCAAACTCGGCCTGGAACTCGGCCTGCCCTACGATATGGTCTATCGCCACCCGTTCCCTGGCCCCGGCCTGGGCGTGCGTATTCTTGGCGAAGTGAAGAAAGAGTATGCCGACATCCTCCGCGACGCCGACGCTATCTTCATCGAAGAGCTGCGCGCCTCCGGCTGGTACGAAAAAACCAGCCAAGCCTTCGCCGTGTTCCTGCCGGTAAAATCCGTAGGCGTAGTCGGCGACGGCCGCCGCTACGAATGGGTCATCGCGCTACGCGCGGTCGAAACCATCGACTTCATGACCGCACGCTGGGCGCACCTGCCCTACGAGCTGCTGGAAAAGGTTTCTAACCGGATTATCAATGAGTTGGAAGGGGTTTCACGGGTGACCTACGATGTGAGTAGTAAGCCGCCTGCTACTATAGAATGGGAGTGAGTTTCCTTCTGAATTTTTAGATGATAAAAAACCACCAATCTAGGTGGTTTTTTATTAAATTTAAGTACAGAATAGTGGCGTTAACAGATAGCTTTTATTTATCCTAAGGTCTGTTTTAAAGACTATAATTATTTGGCCTTTATTGAGTATTTTTATGACTTCTATAAAAGTTTTTATTAGCTATTCACATAAAGATGAAAGTTATAAAGAGTCTCTGTTAGAGCACATGGCATCATTGAGAAGAAGTGGTCTTATAGACGAATGGCATGATAGAAAAATTATTCCTGGCCAGAATTGGGCTGAAGAAATTTCCGAAAACGTGGCTAGTTCTAATTTGATAATTTTTCTAGTAAGTGCTAGCTTTCTGAATTCTGATTATTGCATTACTAAAGAAGCCTCAAAAGCAATGGAGATGCATGCGAATGGAGAAGCTATCCTAGTTCCAATTTTAATTCGCCCTTGTAAGTGGGATATAGACGAACTGTCGGCATTTCAAGGATTGCCAAAAGATACATTGCCTGTTTCAAAGTGGAATAATGAAGATGAAGCCTGGCTTGATGTGGTTAACAGCATTGAAGATTTAATTAAAGACTATAATTTAACTAAAGGTTCTTCTGGCCAATCGTTGATAAAGAAAAAAGAATGTATCACGCAAGATAGCTTTCTAGAATGGCTAGATAACACGGAAATAGTTTTGACTCATAGAAGAGTTGATAAGGTTAAATTAAGTGATATTTATACATCGCCTGATATAGAGTTAGACTCAAATGAGACTGCGAAAGATATCGATATAATTGATTCAAAAAAACTTTTAGATATTGACGGAAATTTTCTGTTGTATGGTGAGGAGCAGCAAGGTAAAACCGCTCTTTTAAAAATGTTTTTTAAAGAAAGTTTAAAGATTAGCGCTTTGCCTATTTATATCGATGCTGAAGATGTGAATAAGTCTGATCTTGAGCAAGTGCTTAGTAAATTATTATCTGTGCAATATGATTCGGTGGGCTTTGCTAATCTGAAAGATTATAATTACAAGATAGCATTGGTTGATAACTTTGATTTAATTAAGCTAAATTCTAAGTTTAAAGATATTTTTTTAAGTAGTTTAGAAGATTTCTTTGATAAAGTTATTATTACATGTCATGATTCATTCAGCTATATTGTTGCGGATGTGCCTAGCTTCTCAAATTTTGATTCTGGAAAGATTTTAGGCTTTGGTAATTTAAAAAGAGAAGAAATCGCTCGAAAATGGGTTTCACTAGGAGTAGAAGAATCTATAGAGGAAGTCGATTTATATGATGAGTGCGATGAAATTAAAAAACATCTGAATACAGTTATTAAAAAGAATGTGGTTCCAGCCAAACCTATATATGTTTTGATTTTAATGCAAATGTTTGAAGCTTATTCTAAACAGAATATAGAGCTAACTTCATATGGTCATTGTTATCAACAATTAATTTATCAATCTTTAGAGAAATCTAAAGTGAAATATTCAGAGTACGAAAAATATTTAAATATATTAACTGAGATTTCTTGGGCAATTTTTAAGAATGAAGGGCAGGGTTTGAATGAATTTAAAATATCAAGTTTTTTTAAAGATTATAGTGCTCGGTTTTTAGTTTCAGATTTTGATGCTGTGATTAAAAAGCTAAAAAATTGCTCGATACTTATGGAAAAAGATCTAAAAGTTAATTTTAGGTATCCATATATTTACTATTTTTTCGTTGCAAAAAAAATAGCTGAAGGTTATTCAAGTTCTCAAGAAATAAAAAATGATGTTGAGCTGCTTTTGGAAAAGCTACATAGAGAAGATGCCTCAAATATACTAATATTTATAACTCATCATAGTAAGGATGCTTGGGTTATTGATGAGATTAAAAAGGTATTAGATTTTCTTTTTTCTGAAAATGGTAAAGCAGAGCTCACAAAAAATCAGTTATCTTTTATGGATGATTTCATAAAGCAAATTCCTGACCTAGTGATTGAGCAAAGAGAGATTCAAAACGAGCGTGAACAACATAATAAGAAGCTAGATGAGATTGAACGTTCTGAAAGAAAAGATGATGAAGAAGGTGAGCCGCTGGATGTATTAGCAAATATAAACAAGGCTTTTAAAGGTATGGAAGTGGCTGGACAAATAATTAGAAATAGGCATGCCACTCTAACCAAAGATACTTTGTTTGATATCGCTAACTGTGGTGCTTCAACGGGCTTAAGATTCTTAGATTATTTTATTAGAATGTCTGATACTTCAAAAACGGAAATAGTTAATGTAATCGAGACGCATCTCGCTGAGCACCCGAATCTATCAGACAGTGAAGTCCAGGATCATGCTCAAAAGTTGTATTTACACCTCACATATGGAGTGATAAACGGTGTCATTAGAAAAATAGCTTCTTCAATTGGTTCTAGAGAAGCATTCGAAGTATATCAGAAGCTAGCTTTGCATGAGAATAAACCGTCATTTACGTTATTGAAACAGGCTATTGAATTGCAGTTTACTCGCAGCTTGATTTATTCAAATATTGAGGAAACAGCTAACAAATTAAGAAATAATCCAGTATGTCTTAGAATATTGAAAGAAATGGTAATTCAGCATATTTATATGTTTCCTGTTGATATAAGAACTAAGCAGCAATTGTCAGGGTTGCTGAAAATTTCGGTTAAAGGACAGCAGTATCTAGATTACAAGAAGCGCGGTAAGGGATAGGCTATTTTCCTCAATTTAGGCTCCATGTTTAGTGCGGTTTTATATGGGAATATACATGCTTTAATTAAGTTGGCGAAAATTATTCTAACTATTCAAATGTTATTGAAATAAATATGGTTTCGCGGCATAAAAACATCAAATACAACATGTTGTTTAAAAGCCATAGAATTGCTGTTCTCTTTGCTGTATAACATAGCTAATCATAACTTCCTAATTGTGAGATTTTCTATGAGGCGCTATTGAAGAGAGTGTCTTAAGAATTAGGAGGTATGCATTAATCCAATGTTTAGGGTTTCGATCATATATATTGGAACGCTTTCCAATACTTAGTTTAATTTGAAAATAGAATAAGGATATAGTATGTCGACTTATCATGTTTTTATCAGTCATGCTTGGGCCTATAGTGAAAGGTATAATGGAGTCGTTAATCTATTAGATATTGCTAGTAATACTTGTTCTAATTTTTCCTATGTAGATTATAGCGTTCCGAAGCACGATCCTGCTGTCGATCCGAATAGCGAGATAGGTATTAGACAATTGACGGCTATACTGAAAAACCAAATTGCCAGAGCAAGTTCAGTAATTGTCCCTGCTGGAATGTATGTAAATAATAGATACTGGATTCAAAAAGAGATAAGCTTGGCAAAGAATGGGTTTGAAAAGCCTAAAAAAATAATAGCTATTCGTCGACGTGGCCAACAAAGAACACCTCAAGACCTTATTGATCTTTCTGATCAAGTGGTTAGCTGGAATAGTGCCTCATTGGCTAAAGCAATTGCCGGGACTGCTGAATAACACATAAAATATATCAATTAAAAATCTTAAATGTTTTTATCTTAGCTACTTTCCTATGAAGAACTTGAGGATGTATTATTAGTCATCCATCCTCATTTAATTAAAGATAAGCTAAATATTGAAAAATGTTTAACTAGATTTTTCACTGTATTCGATAGCACTTTCCTTTCCGGATAAGTATGTTTGCTTCTCCCAATCTGCAGGTGACAGTGCTATAAATTCCTGCTCATAGTTCTCGCCATCAGAGTGTAACCCTAATGCAAAGTGACAATTTGCTAGCGTGGCATAGATCCAGAGTTTATCGGAACGCTCCTGAAAATTCTCTGTTTCAATAACTTCTAATAGTTGCTCAATAGTTTTCTTACGAATCTTTCTGGCCGACATCTGGTCGAACAAAGCTTCGTCGACAGAGCTTTGAAGCAAAGATCTTATTTCATAACATGTAGCAGCATTTTCGGCATTATAGTAGTCCCCTTTAAGAATAAAACCTCTCTCATAAAAGTTAATTGCTAAATCAAGTGCGTGGCTATCCTTATTTAATTTCCATAAGCGTTTGTGTATTGCACCAGTTAAACCAAGTGTTTCTGGATCATTTGACTCTTTGGGTTCTAGGGGTTCTAAAATATTAATGGCTTCGACTAGAGCTAATAGTTCTGAGGGATGTTTGGATTTGTATGTATGCAGAGCAGTTTGTTGGCGCAAATATGAATTGTCTGGCCGCATATTAAGAAGATTGTTGAAATTTTTCATCGCTTCTCTATGATTTGATGCATCGGCCGCTGCTTCAGCAGCTTCTAGAAATGACGAAAATCTTTCTTGCTCATCCTCGGCATCTTCCAATATTTCCTCGAATTCTTTATCTGTAAAGGAAGGCTCCTTTAAGAAAGGTATATATGTATAAACTGGGCTATCAGTTTGTGGGTCTTGTGATACTGTCTTTATAAGTCTGGAAAGCTCTTCTTGAGCACGTTTAGCCTCTCTATGTCCAATATCATCACCTAGATGGTCATACATGAATGTCGACGTATGATCCAAGTCAAAATGCAATTTTCCCTTTCTTTCCTTCATCACTATAGTTGAAAAAGGTCGTAATGCATGACGAACTCCTAGTTCGTAAACCGCATTTACGTTTCCTGTAGAAATATCAGCGACTACTAAATCTGCTTTAAGTAGCATTTCATACATTTTAAGATCTATTATACCCGAATGAAGAATTTCATTAGCTCGGATACATCTAAATCCACAGTCCTCTACGGCAGGCTGAATGATAGCTTCATAGGTGGCGTCTAAGTCGAGCAGCCGACCAGACTCGTAATCGGTTTTTTTGCCAAACCCCATTACAACAAAGCAAATTTTCTGTTTATTTACCATGTTTTTTATCTCCACTGTTTTTCGGTCTTGCTTTATTTTCCTAACCAATTGTAGTTTATTGATTAATAAATAGTTAAAATTTTTATGGCTTTATATGTGTGCTTCCGCTCTTAATATAGATGCCCACTGACGATGCCGATGAAATATGGTGCTCAGGTGATGTAAAGTAGTTTTGTGCTATGTTGTTCTATCGAGCATAAAAGTCGCCCCACTGAAAAAGTATGTTGGCTTACTACTCAATTGTGTGGTTTCAATCTCCACTGAAGAGGGTATGTCTGACGCACTGCTTTATAGTTGGTTGAAACATTCCACATCTTTTCTTGGTTAGTATCACTGTCTCAATTAATAAACCACTTTATTATACTATTACAGCATACTCAACTTGTAGTGGCATAGTTGATAGGTGATTGAGTGAGCAAGCTATGAGGGCGAAAGTTACCATCATGGTTTCGCCCAGGTTAAGAGAGGAATGAGAGAACACGACCCTTCCAATGAAGAGATACTCTTCAGCCACCCTGTGATTTACTATCTGCAATGTTTATTCACGGAGGAAACACCCATGGCCATAGGCGGCTTGATAGGATTACTGGACGACATTGCCGCATTGGCGAAGTTGTCCGCAGCATCACTGGACGATGTGAGTGCCGCCGCTGGGCGTGCAACGGCGAAGGCGGCCGGGGTGGTGGTGGATGATACGGCGGTGACGCCGCAATATTTGCAGGGGGTAACAGCGGAGCGGGAACTGGCGATTGTGAAGAAGATCGCGCTGGGCTCGATTCGCAACAAGCTGATTTTTATCCTGCCGGTTGGCGCTGCTGCTGAATCACTTTTTGCCCGCGCTATTGCCGATCATTCAGGCGCATGCCGGGTAGGTATGGGCTGCGATGAAGTAAGCAGAAATATCGATTAGCCCCGCCGTTGCCGTAACACCATCACTCCCGCCATTAAGATCATACCCATACCCAGCCAAGTCATGGCATCGGGCACTTCGCTGAATAGCAGGTAGCCCCCAAGGCTGGCAAAGATGAGGTAGGCGTAATCAAAGGTGCCGATCAACGCCGAAGGGGCAATTTGATAAGCCCTTGCCACCCCGGTATTCACAATGATCAGCAGTAGCGCGTAGGCGCCCACGATCAATAACGCTGTGGCGTTTAGCGGTTGCCAACCGGCGAACAGGAACGGCGCGCGTTCGGCAAGCGTTGCTGTGCTGTTGATTGCCACCAGCACACTGAAGAGACTGCCTGCTGCCAGGAACGCTAGATTTAATCCCAGGGTTAGCAGTAAGGGGTGTTCTCTTTGGCAGTGGTGGCGAGTGACCAGCATTGCTAGCGCATAAAAGAGGGCGGCAAGCACGGGTAGCAGTGTCGCAGGTGTGAAAGTGTCGCCGCCAGGGCGCAACACCACCACCACGCCCAGAAAACCGCAGAGAATGCCTAGCCAGGCCTGGCGTGAAAGATGCTCGCTCGCTCCAAAAGCAGCCAGCACGGCAATAAACAGCGGCGTGGTGTAAATGGCGACCGCTGCCACCGAAAGCGGAATCAGCGGCAGTGCTGCGTAATAGGCTATCCACATCAGCAACAGAAGCAGGCTTCTTATCGCCACCCAGCGGTGTGATTTTACCTTGGGTCGGGGGCCAGAATGGCCAATGATCAATCCAAAGAGTATCGGCAGCGAGAGTGTTGAGGCGATGACATAGAGTTGCCATAGCGACATACTGGCACTTAGATACTTAACCAGGGCGTCGGTCAACGCCAGCAGAAAGACAGCCCCCACGATAAGGCTTATGCCCTGTAGGATATTATCTTGAGGTTCAGCGGTGGCCTTCATTGCAGCGTTCCAGGTATGAATTCCGCTCTAGAGTGCCGCTGCCTCTAGCAGCACTTCAAACGACTTCTGCGTCACAATGCATGAGCTCAGATTATGGATAACTTCATCAAGTCTCTTCCACCGCTGGCGACGCTGCGCCCCTTTGAGGCTGCCGCCAGGCTTGAGAGCTTTTCGCGCGCGGCCGATGAACTCCACCTGACCCAGGCGGCTATCAGCCGGCAGATCCGTGCGCTGGAGGAAGATCTTGGCGTGATGCTTTTCGAGCGCCGTAATCGCAGTGTGTTTCTTACCCGCGAAGGGCGTGAGTTTGGCCGTACGGTCTCCCAGGCGCTGGAAAGTATCGCTACGGGGGCTCAGGAGCTGCGTGGCGACCCGGATGATAAGCGCGTTGTGTTGTTCTGCCAGTTATGCGAAGCGTTCTATTGGCTGATGCCACAGTTGGCTGACTTCAATCGTCGCTATCCTGACATTGAGATACAGCTGGCGACGTCGACACGGCCGATTACCGAATTTAGTGGCAGCTTCGACATTGCGCTGCAAACCAACGGACGACCCAGCGGGAGCCATCGATTGGTGTTTACCGCCGAGGATGAGATATTTCCGGTCTGCAGCCCTGCTTACCTGAAAGGGGTCACTACGCCGTTGAGCCTCAACACTTTGCTGAACCAGCGGCTACTGCACTACCACGCTGACCCGGCGGATTGGCTGGAGTGGGATGACTGGTTGCGTGCCATGGGGCACTTTGAACTTTCATCAGCGGAGAGTGCTGTTTTCGACAGCTACCCTCTGCTACTGCAAGCGGCTGTCGCGGGGCACGGTATCGCCTTGGGATGGCGGCGCACAACGCAACGATTAATTGAAAATGGCGAACTGATCCGCCCGGTGGCAGAGAGCTTGCCCCAGCACGATGCCATCGCCCTATACACACGCCAGGGCGCACCCCAACGCCCAGGCAGCGAAGCGTTATTGGGTTGGCTGCGTGAGGTGTTGGGTGATGAGTAGATTGCTGAAGCGACAGGCCTGGCGCTAGATGAAGTGGTGAAGCTGCGCACTGAAGGTAAGCGCTGACCTGCTTTTATTTATGTATTCCCGCTTCATACATCAAACGAAAGGGCAGTCCAATTGGCTGCCCTTTCTGTATTTGGTTGCTGAGGATGGCAGACATTCCCCATGCCATGAAAGCCCCCAGCGTCAGGTTAAGTGTTGCACCTACTGATATTCTTTCTTAAATTTTTATTAGGGAGTTAAAAGAGACACTTGGGTCTATCTATTTAGATGAACGTCGGCAAGGATATGAATTGCTGCCTCAATGGTTGTCAATTGACAACCATTGAGGGGGGCTTCATACTCAGAGGCAAATAATGACTCGTCCATCACATCCGAAAAAAGAGATCGAAACTGCCCTCAAACATGCGGAAGCGGAGGGCTGGCGAGTTGAAGTCGGCGGTAGCCATGCCTGGGGCAAAATTTACTGTCCTTATAATGATGATGAATGCCGCTGCGGTGAGTTTTGTATCGCGAGCGTGTGGAGTACACCGAAAAATCCCGGCAGCCACGCCCGGGCAATTCGGAGAGTAGTGGACAAGTGCTCGACCCACAAGCATCGAGACGAAGCGGAGCCGGAGGATTGAAGAATGGAATATGTTTTTACGCTGAAATACCAACTGGCTGACTGCGACAGCGACCTAGATGCACTGGTGGAGCGTTTGGGCGCCGCTGGTTGTGATGATGCTCTGGTGGGCGTAGGGCAGCCGGGCCGCTTGGCGCTGGAATTCTCTCGTGAAGCGGGCAGCGCCGAGGAAGCGGTTCGCACTGCCCTGGTTGACGTAAAAAAAGCGATCCCTTCCGCGCGGCTGATCGAGGCTTCGCCGGATCTTGTTGGCCTGACGGATGTAGCAGACGTTGTGGGCGTTTCGCGACAGGCAATGAGGAAGTTGATGCTCACCCACCGAGCGACGTTTCCTATGCCGGTTCACGAAGGCAGTGCCTCAATCTGGCACCTGGCGGAGGTGCTTGACTGGCTGATGACCCGAGGGGGCTACCAAATTGATGTTGGCGTGCTAGATACTGCGAAAGTGGCATTAGAAGTGAATATAGCCAAAGAGGCGATCCGCCATCCGGTTCGTAGCCAACAGTTCAATAGTTTGGTGGAGGATAAAGACATGTTGGCAGAAAATTTGGAAAACTGGGCTCAGCAAGAGCGCCAAGTAGGCATTCAGGAAGGCGAGAAGCTGGGTATTGTGAAAGGCGAAAAGCTGGGTATTGAGAAAACGGCCCTTAATCTGCTCAAACTGGGAGCGCTGAGTGATGAGCAGATTGCTGAAGCGACAGGCTTGGCGCTAGATGAAGTGGCTAAGTTGCGCACTGAAGGTAAGCGCTGATCGATTGCCTTCTGATCTAAGCGGCAGCCCTTGAACCTGCTCAAACTTCCCTATCCCGTTCGTATCGCTCCACGTTTGGAAATGGCGGTAGCCAATGTTCTCGGCGAATGTTCCAAAGCTCATATGTCGGTTTCAGTTGATTGGGTGAATCAAGGGCGCCCAGGTGTATTTCTATTTCGTCCTCGCTTACCGAAAAAACCGACGAACCGCATGCCGAGCAGAAATAGCGCCCCTGATAACTGTGCGGTTCGCCTTCGATCATGACAGCTTGCTTGGGATAATCCGCCGCCGCGTAGAAAAGCGCCCCGTGATGCTTACGACAATCCATACAGTGGCAAATACCTACCCGGAGCGGCTCGCCATTGGCCACTATTCGGATCTTACCGCAGAGACAGCCACCCTTTAGTTGAACCATTGTTAATCTCCAGAAGATTCATACATTCAAAGTAGGTGGCACTTTTGGTTTTGTCTTGCTGCTGTCTCGTATGTATTTGATGCCAGCAAACTGACATAAATCGAACTGTTGCAGGAGTCGGATTTTCCCTGCGCTCCCGGAACCCAGTCGTATCGCGACTACAAGCAGGCGGGCCTTAAGTTGGTAAACCCCCTTCCCGTGGTTCTTTAAAAGATAGATGATTTGTGAACCATGAGTACACTTAAAGAAGAAAAGCTAAAGAAGGTGCTTGAAGCCATACCTTCAGGATTCATGGTCGACACCGCATGGCTTGAACGCCACGGTGTAAGCCGTTTCCTTGCTCGCAAATACGTCGATAACGGCTGGCTGGAGCGCGTTAACCGCGGCGTCTTTCGACGCCCTGCGCCGAACGCAACAACATCGGGCGCAATCGATTGGAAAACTTGCCTGCTCTCCATGCAGCATATTATGCGCTATGACATCCATGTCGGTGGTACAACGGCGCTTACCCAACAGGGCTACGATCACTATCTGCGGCTGGGTAGCAGTGCGCCTGTCTGGGTATATGGCAACGCCACACCCAACTGGCTCAGCAAACTGCCACTAAACGCACTCATCGTCACCCGCAGCACCTCACTGTTCGCCGACCCATCACTTGGGCTTGCCAGAAACAACATCAACGACGAAGACACGCTGCCATGGAACTGGATTCTTAAGATGTCGGCACCTGAACGGGCGATTATGGAAGCCATGGACGAGTTGCCTGACCATGAGAGTTTTCATAACCTTGATATGGTGTTCGAGAGCTTGACGACACTGCGGCCGAAAGTACTGTCGGCGTTGCTACACAGTTGTAAGAAGATCAAGGTCAAGCGGTTGTTCTTTGTCTTTGCGGATCGCCATGACCATCCCTGGCGCAAGCGCCTCGATCCTGCAGAGTTCAACCTTGGCAGTGGCGACCGCGCACTAGTGACCGGGGGCAAGATACATCCGCGCTATCGCATCATGGTGCCAGAAACGTTTTTAAAGGCGGAGGTAGATGATGGCGCGTGAAACCTATGAAGCGCAGGTCGGAATCTTGAAGCAAAAGAGGCGATCCGCCCCAGCCGCTATATGAGTTACTATCTGCAACTGTTATTCACGGAGGAATCACCCATGGCCATAGGCGGCTTGATAGGATTACTGGATGACATTG
This sequence comes from Halomonas campaniensis, assembly GCF_002211105.1. Lineage (GTDB taxonomy): Bacteria > Pseudomonadota > Gammaproteobacteria > Pseudomonadales > Halomonadaceae > Vreelandella > Vreelandella campaniensis_A. The sequence continues at coordinate 266,931 of NZ_JPUA01000034.1, forward strand.
CCGCATTGGCGAAGTTGTCCGCAGCATCACTGGACGATGTGAGTGCCGCCGCAGGGCGTGCGACGGCGAAGGCGGCCGGGGTGGTGGTGGATGATACGGCGGTGACGCCGCAATACTTGCAGGGGGTGACAGCAGAGCGTGAACTGTCGCTTGTGAAGCAGATCGCGTTGGGGTCGATTCGCAACAAGCTGATTTTTATCCTGCCGGTGGCGCTGCTGCTGAATCACTTTTTGCCCATGCTATTGCCGATCATCCTGATGGTGGGCGGCACCTACCTGGCCTTTGAGGGCGCGGAGAAAGTCTGGCACAAGCTTTCCGGCAAGCATGACGACGACAAGCCAGCGGTAGAGAAGGGGCCGGAAGCCGAGAAAACGATCGTCAGTGGTGCCATTCGCACCGACCTGATTCTGTCCGCCGAAATCATGGTGATCGCGCTTTCCACCGTTTCCCATCAGGGGTTCTGGTCACAGATGGTCAGCTTGGTGGTGGTCGCATTTGTCATCACTATCTTGGTGTATGGCGTGGTAGCGCTGTTGGTCAGGATGGATGATATCGGTCTGAGGCTCGCCCAACGGGAAAGTTCGGGCGTGCAGAAGCTGGGCCGTGGTCTGGTGACGGCCATGCCCAAGGTACTATCGACCATCGCAGTGGTGGGTACCATTGCCATGCTGTGGGTGGGTGGGCATATCCTGATGGCCAATCTGGGGGCCGATGGCACGGGTTGGTTCAACGCCCCCTATGAGTGGGTTCACCACATTGAGCATGGCATTCGCGAGGCAACCGGTGCCTTGGGCGGCACGCTGGGCTGGAGTTTCAATACGCTGTGCTCGGCAGTGATTGGCTTTGTGGTCGGCTCGGTGGTGGTGGGCGTGGTGCATCTACTCCCTGTTAAGAAGGCGCATGTCGAATAGGGTTGACGCCGGTGTTTGCGGTGGTGCTTTTTAACGGCTCAGAGCACTGAAAGTGTCGGGATCAGTGAACTCTGTTGGCTCTCCCTCTCGTGCCTCTTGGCGAAGCGTTCTTATGTCACGCGCAGGGGGCGCGCCGAACAGCCGAGAATATTCTCGACTGAATTGCGACAGACTCTCGTAGCCAACCGATAAAGCGACGGCGGTGACACCGCCAGATTCAGTGAAGAGCATTCTGCGCGCTTCATAGAGTCTGATCTGTTTTTGATACTGAAGAGGCGACAATCTAACCGTCGCTTTGAAGCGTCGATGAAACGCTGAAGGGCTCATATTCACTGTCGCCGCAAGCTCCTCAACCCGGAATGCCGTTGCGTAATTTTGCCGAATCCATGTGATAGCACGCCTGATTTGGAAAAAGCGATCATCGATGCCTGCTATTTGTCTTAGCACCGTACCTTGTGGGCCGCGCAGCATTCGATACAGGATCTCATGTTCGATGAGAGGCGCGATTAAAGCTATATCCTCCGGCTGATCGGTAAGGCGAACCATCCTGTACCAAGCATCGGCAAGATCGTCACTCACGTAGTCAATGCAGAAGCCTCTCGTCTCAGACATGCTCAAAGGACTATCCACCTTGCACAAAATCTCAGTGACTAAAGCTCGGTCAAGAGATAGGCGCAACGCCAAGTAGGGAGTGGCCGGACTCGCTTCTTCGACTTCTCCAACCACTGGCAGCTCGACTGATGTAATAAAGCTTTGGCCTGCCTGATAGTTGACGACTTGATCTCCGATGACAATCCGCTTGCTCCCTTGCAGGATCAGGCTAATCAGGGGCTGATAGATCTCAGGAAAAAGCTCGGTCGGTGCGCAAACCCGGAGAATATCCAAACGCGGGATATGAGTTTGGGTAAGCACGGATTTCGCACGTTTCTCTACAAGTGATCTGAGTTTTTCAATCGAATTATTCATGTCATTACTTCTAGCATGGCTTGCATAGCGCATCCATGAATTAAGCAGAAATGTGCAATTTACAGGCTGGAATAGACACGCCACCGTTTAGGTGCCCTGTTATAAATATTGACGATCCCGTTGGGCTCTTTCATGGGCGCTCTAGCGTTACAGCCCTGTTTATTTCCACAACTTCACGTCTTACAGAAAGGGAATACGCTATGGAACTTAAAAATTCGGTAGTCCTTGTGACGGGGGCTTCGTCAGGCATTGGTGAAGCGACAGCACGCGCGGTCGTTCAAGCTGGCGCGCGTGCTGTGTTGTTGGCGAGACGTCAAGATAGGCTCGACGATTTAGCGAGTGAGCTGGGAGATGATGTTCTTGCCTTACCCTGCGACGTCACCAATCCAGTCGAGGTTAAAAAAGCTGTCCAGATCGCGCAGGAGAGGTATGGTCGAATCGATGTCTTGATTAACAATGCAGGGCAGGGGCTATATGCCTCGATTGAAGACATCGGCATTGAAGATTTTCGGGGACTGCTCAATCTAAATACAGTTGCACCACTGATTATGATGCAAGCGGTGATCCCTCTTATGCGCAAACAAGGTGCCGGATGCATCGTCAATGTTAGCTCCGGCGCGACCTTAGCAACTTACCCCGGTGTGGCAGCTTATACGAGCTCAAAGTCAGCACTCAACATGATCTCAAAAGTTGCACGGCTTGAGCTGGCGGATGCAGGCATCACCGTCTCGTTGATACACCCTTTCATGACAGCGACAGAGTTCTATGGCTCGGTGAAATCAGGCCTGAGCACAGCACAGGAGCAAGAGGTTGGGGCAACGTCGATAGCTCACCCACCGTCCTTGGTCGCGCAAATGATCATCAACCTTATCAGGACTGGCGACGAAGAGGCTGATCTTGTCCCGAGAGAATATGGGGGAAGTTTCGAGGGGTAAGAAGGGCTACTAAAGCAGCGGCATAGAAAAGCGCTGCGTGAGGAGGGGCATGGGGTTTGGGCGCAATCACTTTACTGCTTAATAGATCGTGAACAGGTTCTAAGGGGGCATTCAGAGAAGTGAAGTGGTTCACTGACTCCGGACACCCATCGCCCCAGCACGATGCTATCGCCCTATACACACGCCAGGGCGCGCCTCAGCGCCCAGGCAGTGAAGCGTCATGGGGCTGGCTGTGTGAGGTGTTGTGTGATGAGGTTTGTACGAACTCACAAAGAGCATATCGATAAGATGTTTACTCGCTGGCTTAAAAGCCACTTGCAGCGGTTCGCGGCTGAGGTCAACTTCAATTAGCTAAACAGTTTGGTGGCGGATAAAGCCATGTTGGCCGACAACTTCTTATGTGTACTTTAGTCATAAGGCTTTCTTGAATTAGTGTTGGGGTTTAAAAGGGAGTGTTGTTAGATTTAATCGAATTTTTTAATTAAGTATAATTTATCATTTTTTTAGTGTCGTAAGGGCTGCCTCTCTCAGTTTATGCGCTGCTGAAGCGCCATTATTTAAACTATTCTTGGCGTAAGTGTGAGGCCGGTCTTATTTTAAAATGACGCTGGGAACACGAAATTACATAAGCTTTCGATGTAACATTTGTTCACTTTTCAATGGTGACAGCTTCGAATTTTTTTATGATAATGACAAAAAGGTGCTACAAAGTTGGGAGCATGTGAAAAAAATCTGAATCAACTGTAGTACAGCACGTTAGCGTGCCTATGTCTAAAAACGGACTTATTACCAATAACCCCACGGGGGATAAACTTACTCTGCCTGTTTTGGCCAAGATCTGAGTATCCTGAGAGAAGGTTTGCACCTCATGCTCGCTTTCCACGAGGAAGCAAGAGGGAGTCGGCGATGCTTAATATAAAAAGACTCTGGTCGCTTGGTGTTCAAAAAAACTCGCCAAGAACGAGGAGACAGATACAGCTTTGTAATCAGATTGCGCTACTTTTTACCCTGGCTACCGTGTTTCCGTACCAGCTCTTTTATTTTATCTATGATTATACTCTTTATCACGATGTGTTTGTTGCCAATCTGATCTTTATAGTCGTGTACTTGTCGGTTCTGCTATTAAATCATAAACGTCGATACGCTACTGCAAAAAAAGTGTTACTGGTTAACACCTGCTGTCAGCTGTTACTTGTTAATTATTACATCAGCTCGGAGGCGGGGGTGCATCTATATTATTTTACCCTAGCTGGCATATTGCTTTTTCTTTATCAAAATCTTCGTACTCTGGTGTATTTTGTACTCCTGGCAACACTCGGGACGCTTTTTACGATCACCCATTTTCTCTTTTCACCGGACACCGCGATCACACCGATTCCTTCTCCATGGGTCGAGATCATGTATGCAGGTAGCGTGGCGGCTGTGCTGGGATTGTTGGGTGTCTTTTTAATGTTCTTTCGAAATCAAATTAATCAGGCTGAAAAAGAACTAAATGAGAAGAATGATTACTTAAAAATGTTAAGCAATACCGATCCATTAACGGGGTTAGCGAACCGCCGTGTACTGGATGAAGCCCTTGATACGGAGTGGTACCGGCTGTCACGAAACCCTACGCCATTGTCCGTCATTATGTGCGACGTAGATCATTTTAAGCTATTCAATGATCGCTATGGTCATAACAGCGGCGATCACTGTTTGAAACAAGTTGCGGCTGTGTTGAAAGGTGTTCTGTTTCGGCCTTCTGACTTGGCGGTGCGCTATGGTGGAGAAGAGTTCGCGGTGGTTTTACCTGGCACAGATGAAGCAGGGGCCCGGCACATAGGGGAAAGGCTACGTGAGGCAGTGGAGTGCCTGAATATTCCCAATGAAGATGTCGGGGCTGATGCTTATGTGACTGTTAGCGTCGGTGTTTCTAGCTTTGATCATTTTAATTGCCACTCGGGTGGCCCTGTTCGCCTGCTGAACAGCGCTGATAAAGCACTTTACCGGGCGAAGTCCAGTGGTCGTAATAAGGTGGTTTTCCTGGGCTATGACAGTTAGCGTTCTTTTGTCGGTGATGCCTCCTAAAGCGGCTCATCTAGAGGGATCACTTATCCCGGCTGGGCTCTTTCGTATTTCTCCTTAGCACAAATAGCGTAACCCCCTAACAAGCTATCCGTAAGATAGATCTGAAAAGCCTAAGGGTTCATTCAGAGACGCTCTCGCAGTTGTCGCGATAAAGAGGGGCATCGATGCCCAAGGCCAGTTGCTTGGTGGCGCTGTTGTAGTAGAAGTGGCCGAGCTCGACGCTTGAATGCGCATAGTCGCCGCATACACCATAGCCCTTGTTGACTCGCTTCAAGTTGGAAATCTCAGCGGGTGTCTGGCTGTCGAGGCTGTCAGATATAGTCGCGGCGATGTGGGCATCACGCTGTGCCTCGGAATAGGCCTGGCTACCGAATACCAGGCCAGCAACGATGAAAATGGCAACGACGGGAATCCATAGGTTATGCATTGAGTGTCCAGTTAAAGGATATAAGCGTGCATGATGCAGCAGAAAAATTAGCGGCAGAAACATTATTTAGCGGGAGAATAACTTTTTAACCATCCCATCCCATCCCATCCCATCCCATTTCATTGGCTGGCTAATACTTGGTTTACATAAGGGCCTGCGAACCATTGCATGCGGCGTCCCACAGCTTCATGAGCTCGGTAATAGAGGCATTGAAGACCGATATCTTGACGCCGTCTCTCGCTGATATCGACACACCCAGCAGAAAGCTACTGAACGCCGTACCCATGGCCTGGGCATCGGTACCTTCCGAAAGCTCGCCCATAGCAATGCCGCGCTCAACGCAGCGTACAAACCCGGCATGAGTACGCGCACGTGAGACGGCCAGCGGCTTTGTGACATGAGCATGCTCATTTTTTGGCGCACTCATGGTTCCCAAGGCCACCATGCAGCCTTTTGGATGTCCCGATTCGCACTGCATTTTCGTTGAGCGACGCAGCGTCAATTCGACCGCGTCTCTGGGAGCTATTTCATCGTCCCATAGGCCGTCTGTCACGCGGGCATAGCTCTCCAGGTAGCACTGCACAGCCTCTTTGAATAAGGCCTCCTTAGATCCGAAAGCGGCATAAAAGCTTGGCGCAGAGATGCCTCCACCGATCTGAGCTTTGAGCTGGCTCAAAGACGTTGTCTCGTAACCCTGCTCCCAGAAAAGGTGCATCGCTTGCTCGATGGCTTGCTGCCGATCAAACGCTCTGGGACGCCCCATCTGTGCCATTGATAACTCCAGTACGTCACTAAGATATGTGAGTTATAGACTACTCGATACAAAACTTATTGACAATAATCTGGCGGGTACCTCATATTTATACCGATCGATACATAAGTTTCATGGAATGCTCTGGGTGCTTGCTGCCTAGCGCTAAACTTCATCTTCGAAAAGGTATTTTTTGTGGACTCCTCATCTATTCAGGCTGAATCGGCGGCGGCCGATAATCTTCCCATGTCTGCACTGCTGGCCTTGGCCATGACGGGCTTTATCTGCATCGTGACAGAAACGCTGCCTGCGGGCTTGTTACCTCAAATCAGTGAAGGCCTCGGGATCAGCCAGGCTTTGGCAGGTCAAATGGTGACGGCTTATGCGCTGGGGTCGTTGTTAGCGGCGATTCCTTTGACGATTGCGACGCGTGGTTGGCGACGACGTAATGTCTTGCTGCTCACCATTATCGGGTTCTTGGTTTTTAACTCGATCACGGCGCTATCCAGTAGCTATGCCATAACGTTGGTTGCCCGCTTCTTTGCGGGTGTTGCCGCTGGGTTGGCTTGGAGTCTTCTCGCGGGTTATGCGCGGCGTATGGTTGCTCCCCATCAACAAGGGCGCGCCATGGCTGTAGCGATGTCGGCATCCCCATTGCGCTTTCTCTAGGGGTGCCTCTTGGGACATACATGGGCTCTGTCGCCGGTTGGCGTACCGCTTTCTGGGTCATGTCTGCTTTGACACTGGTGCTGGCAGTATGGGTAATGGCCAAGGTTCCCGACTATCCCGGCCAGCCGAAAGGCGAGCGTATGCCATTGCGAAAAGTCTTTACGACCCCGGGCGTGCGGCCCGTGCTTGCCGTAGTCATGGCATGGATGCTGGCACACAATATTCTCTACACCTACATTGCTCCGTTTGTGGCGACAACGGGCCTCGGCGAACGGGTTGATCTGGCGCTATTGACCTTTGGCGTTGCATCGCTGGGTGGCATCTGGATGGCCGGCAAGCTGGTGGACAGCCATTTGCGAATCACGGTACTGGTAAGTCTGGCGGCGTTCGCGATCACCGCATTCATCTTTGGTGTCAACACGCAAAGCTCCGTTGTCGTCTTTATCGGTATTGTGGTGTGGGGGGTTACCTTCGGCGGTGCTTCCACATTGCTGCAAACGGCGCTGGCCGATACGGCCGGAAGTGGCGCGGATGTGGCGCTTTCCATGAATGTAGTGGCCTGGAATGGCGCGATTGCGGGCGGTGGCGTCGCTGGCGGTATGCTCCTTAATGCATGGGGCGTCAGCGCCTTCCCCTGGGCTCTGGTGGTCTTGCTGATTATCGGTTTCATCGTCGCATGGGGGGCGCGTTCACATGCTTTCAAACCAGGCCGCCGACATGGAGACACCCAGGTTGCTGCGCATTGAGCCAAGGTTGCTCGGTCGATGAATGCTTGCCATCGCTGAAGAGCTCCACGTCGCTCGTGCGGTAGAAAAACTGAACACTAGGTAGTTGCCACTGTCGCGCACCACCCAGGAAGTGGAGGAATATCTGGGCTGAGACAGTACCCGTAATCTGCTCAAACTGAGGGTCGTAGTGATGGGCAGATTGCTGAGGTGGCAGGCTTGGCGCTAGATGAAGTGGTGAAGCTGAGCATGGAGAGTAAGCGCTGATCTGCTTTAGTTCCCGTATTCCCGCTTCCTGTATAGAACGAAAGGGCAGTCCAAGTGACTGCCCTTTCTGTTTCTGTATTTGCAACAACTGCCGGGCGGCAAAGAGCCGCCAGCCTGATCCTGCCAAGAATTGATTAAGAGTACGATGGCTTGATGGGGGCATCAGGCCCCGAATAAATGCGCACCATATTGAGCCCTTTAGCACAAAGTTGGTGCGAATTTAGGCATAGATACGTTCAACAACCCGCAGAATCCCTTATTTTTCAAAGTGGCATGATAATTGCCAATTCTTTAAGTAAGTAAATAGTTACTTAACTCGCTCCATGAAGAGTGTTTTCTGAATGGGCGCAATGGCAAGGATCACACCATGAAAAAGCAATTTAAGAACATGAAGTTGAAGGCTCTCGCTTGTAGTTTTGCGTTGGGCACCTTGGTACACACCGGCATGGCGAGTGCCGATATTAATATCAAGTTTCACCATGATTTGCCTGAAGATAGTGCGCAACACTTGGCGGCTGAGCGCTTCAGGGACATGGTAGCTGAGCGTAGCGGCGGTGAGATTTCAGTCGAAATTTTCCCCAATAACACTCTCGGTGATGATGTCGAAGTCACCCAACAGTTGCAGATGGGGGCTGTGGAAGCTGCCATTATTCCGACCGCCAAGCTATCGGGCTTCGTTCCCGCCATGCAGATCGTCGACCTGCCTTTCTTGTTCCCTTCGCCTGATGTTGCCCACACCGTTCTTGATGGGCAGGCCGGTGATGATCTCTTGGCGACGGTAGAGCAGGTGGGGCTGAAGGGGGTTACTTTTTGGGAAAGTGGTTTTAAGCAATTTACCTGTGACCAGCCTGTTAATGGCCCGGAAGACTTCGCAGGCCAAAAGGTACGCGTGATGCAAAGCCCTATCATCATGGAGCAGTTTAAAGCGATGGGCGCTAACCCGGTACCGATTGCCTTCGGCGAAACCTACAACGCGCTGCAACAGCGCATTGTCGACTGCCAGGAAAATCCGCTGGTATCGATTACACAAATGAAATTTTATGAAGTGCAGTCGGATGTGGTCATCAGCAACCACGCTTATCTGGCCTATGCATTTCTGTTTAGTCAGAGTTGGTTCGATAGCTTAAGCCCCGAGAATCAGGCGCTATTAACGGACGCTGCACGTGAAACTACTGCATTCCAGCGTGAAGAAACCGCTCGCCGTGAAACGGGCTACATTGCCACTATCGAAGCCAGTGGCACTAACGTGAGTACACTGGATGATGCCCAACTGATGGCTTTCAGAGAGTCGACAGCGTCGGTGCACGATGAGTTTGCCAATGAAATTGGCGCAGATCTAATGGCGGAATTCCAGCAAGCCATTGCTGATACCGAATAGTAGCGCGTCACCCATTAAAGGGCTGGTCGGTGATCCCGGTAGCCCTTTCTTCCTCGTTGTTTTTCATTGCTGGTGGAGACCGCTATGCGCAAACTTGATCGCCTCATATCGCGTGCCGAGGAGGTTTTGATTGGCCTGCTGATTTTATCTGCCTCTTTCATTCTTTTCGCCAACGTCATTGCCCGCTACGTGTTCAACGATGGTTTTTCATGGGCTGAAGAGTTGGTGCGTTACCAAATTGTATGGATGGTGCTGCTTGGCGCTAGTGTCGCGGCGCGGCAAGGGATTCATATCGGCATCGATATTCTGCAAAGGTTTTGTCCTCCACTGTTAGCGAAATGGATAGGGTTGCTCGTTCATGCGGTTTCTATCGCTTTTTGCCTTTTCCTGGTGTTTTACGGTTTTCAGTTAACCGAGCAAACCCATCGGTTTGGTCAGGTGAGTTCTGCTCTACAAGCGCCCATGTGGATCGTTCAGTTGGCCATTCCGGTGGGCGCGCTCTTAATGGGTATTCGCTTTACCCAGCATTTCTTCCGGACGTTGCTTGGTCGAGAGCAAGCCTCTGCCCACCTTGATCAAATTGGATAAGAACATGGTCATCACATTCCTGGTGCTATTAGCTGTTTTGATGTTAGTGGGAACGCCCATCTTTATTGCATTGGCGGGTTCCGTCACGGTGGCGATGGGGAGCTTTAGCCATATTCCATTGGCGATCGTGGCTGAGCGCTTGTTTGCCGGGTTGGATAAGTTCCCATTGATGGCAATACCCTTTTTTATTCTCACCGGTAGTTTGATGAGTGCGGGTGGGTTATCGCAGCGTATCATCCGCTTGGCCAACTTGTTGGTAGGACGTTTTACCGGTGGCATGGGGATGACGGCGGTATCCGCGAGTATGTTTTTTGGCGCTATTTCCGGATCGAGCCCGGCCACTGTGGTGTCGGTGGGCTCACTGCTCTATCCAGCCATGCGTAAGGAGGGTTATTCCGGTCAATTTTCGATTGGCGTGCTGGTGTCTGCCGGTTCATTGGGCATCATCATTCCTCCTTCAGTCGTAATGATCGTCTACGCGGCTGTCACTGGGGTGTCGGTGGGTGCGCTGTTCATGGCGGGGGTGGGCGCCGGTTTATTATATGCAGCATGCTTATTGCCTTACTGTTGGTACCGCGCCAAGAAGGACGGTGTAACGCCCGTGGAGCCGCCCAGTTGGGGCGAGGTTTTAGCAGGATTCAAAGATGCTTCGTGGGGGTTAGGGGTTCCTCTCGTCGTCTTGGGTGGAATTTATCTCGGTATCTTTACGCCCACTGAAGCCGCCGCTGTATCGGTGATCTATGCCCTGTTGGTCTCAGCCCTGATTTATCGTGAGAAGAGCTTTGCAGAGCTATTCCAAAGCATGATTGAAGCGGCGACCACAACGGCTCAGGTAATGATTATTCTTGCTGCTGCCTCGGTGCTGGCGTGGTTTTTGTCCAGTAATGGGTTAGCGGCCATGTTGGCCAACGCTATCCTGTCGTTATCCGAGAATCCGTACCATATCTTCCTACTGATCAATGTGACGGTACTGATTGCCGGCATGTTCCTCGATGCTTCCTCCATTATGGTGATTCTTGCCCCCCTGTTTTACACCGTGGGCATGCGCGTTGGTATTGACCCTGTCCACCTGGGGGCAGTGCTGACCGTGAATGGGGCGATTGGTATGTTTACGCCGCCATTTGGTCTCAACCTGTTTGTGGCGGGCACTATCAACGGCGTCGATTACGTCCAGGCGGTACGTGGTGCGTTGCCCTTTATTGGCATTGCTCTGTTTGCCTTGATACTGCTGACCTATATTCCTGCGATCAGCATGTGGCTACCCAATATGGTGTATGGCGGCTAAACAGCCCGAATAAGGAGGGTAGCAATGTCTATTAGCATCACTTCATCAGCGTTGGCGCATTCCCATGAGGGGGTGGTGACCAGTCCCCATACGCTGGCAACAGAAGCGGGTCTTAAGGTACTTCGTGAAGGGGGCAACGCGGTCGAAGCGGCGATCACCATGGGGGCCTGCCTGTCAGTGACGTATCCGCATTTTACCGGCCTTGGCGGCGATGCCTTCATGATCATCGCGGATGCAAACGGTGGTGTGCAAACCCTGTCAGGCATTGGCCAGGCGCCACAGGCTAAGTTGGAACTGTCTGGCCAATTGCCTGCGAGGGGCGCTGGTTCCATGTTAACCACAGCTGCCACGGTCGATACCTGGGGGCAGGCGCATGAGATTTCCCGTCAGAACTGTGGCGGCCAAATGGGCTGGGCAGCGCTGATGGAACCTGCGATACAGCTAGCGAGGGAAGGCTTCCCGGTGACGCCATCGCAGCGCTTCTGGCTTGATTTTCGTAGCGATGAGCTATCGATGATGCCAGGCGTACGAGAGCACTTTATGCCAGGCGGGAAGATTCCCCATGAGGATGAAAAACTGTACCAGCCACAGCTGGCCGCTTCACTGCAGTCCATTGCGACCCAAGGCTACCGGGACTTTTATGAAGGGCAGTTGGGGGCGAAAATCGCCGCTGGGCTGGAAGCGGCAGGGTCTCCACTCACCGGCGCTGATCTGGCGGCTACCCGAGCACGAATAGAAAAGCCGCTGTCTGTTCCTTACCGTGGTGGCGAGCTGCTGGCCCATCGTCCCCCAACCCAGGGTATGACGACACTAGAGATAATGGGCATCCTGGCGCGTTTCGATCTTTCCAACATTGAGGAGGGCAGCGCCGATTATTACCACCTGCTGGTGGAGGCGGTAAAACGCGCTTTCCTGGATCGTAATAGCTACCTGGCTGATCCCGATTTCGCGTCGGTGCCTTGTGAAAGGTTGTTATCTCCTGCCCATCTTGATTCTGAAGCGGCAAAAGTGGACGCGGGGAAAGCATTGGATTGGCCCTTTGCTTATCAGCATGGCGATACGGTTTATCTAGCGGCCGCTGATCGTTTCGGTAATGCCGTCTCCATGCTGCAGACGATTTATTACGACTGGGGCAGTGGTGTCAGTGTCGGTGATACGGGGATTTTGTGGCATAACCGTGGTGCCGCGTTCAGTCTTGATCCTGCTCATCCGAATGCGCTTGCCCCTGGAAAGCGTCCTTTTCATACCCTTAACCCGGGTATGTATCGTGTCGATGGAAAGCCTCGTTTACTTTACGGTACTCAAGGAGCAGATGGACAGCCGCAAACCCTCGCTGCCGTGCTGACGCGCTTGATAGACTATGGCATGGATCCGCTCAGTGCGCTTAAAGCGCCGCGCTTCCTACTGGGGCGAACCTTTTCCGATGGACGTGACACGCTAAAACTGGAGCAGGATGCAGGAGATGCTATTTTCGCTGAATTGATCCGGCGTGGTCATCAGATGAGCTCGCTTCCCGTTCAAAGTGCCCTGGCTGGCCACCCCGGCGCGGTCGTTATCGACCCGGCGAAAGGCTTTTACGCGGCTCATGACCCTCGCAGCGATGGCATCGCGTTAGGGCTATAGCACCAATAGAAACAAGGATGTGTACATGACAAAAAGCGATACGCTCGATGTGAAACAGAGTGCCCGTACCCGGGGAAAAAGCCGCCGTAATGCTCATGAAACACGCGAGCGCCTGCTTCAAGCGGCGACTCAAGAGTTTTCCGAGCGCGGCTACGATGGTGCTCGCATGGAACGTATCGTGCGTGCAGCCGATTGTAATGTGCGCATGGTGTATCACTACTTCGATGACAAGGAAGGTCTTTACCTGACTGTTCTCGAACGAGTCTATGAGGAGTTGCGCGCCAAGGAGCAGGCACTCAATTTAAGCTATCTCGAGCCCGTTGCAGGTATGCGCGCGCTGGTCGAATTCACCTTCGATCATATGGCCGAGCATCCCGAGTTCACCAGCTTGGTGCGCAATGAGAACTTGCTGGGTGGGCGCATGCTGCGTAAATCGAGCAAAGTCGTCCAACAAACGACGCCGCTCGTAGGCATGATCCGGGATACCCTAAAGCGAGGGGAAGCAGCAGGGGTATTTCGCTCGGCTGTAGACCCTACCCAGCTCTACATTTCTATTCTTTCGCTATCCATCATTCACATCAATCAACGCGACACGCTATCCATCATCTTCGAGCAGGATCTGGCTGACCCGGATTGGCTTGCCGAGCGGCGTGCCCATGCCGTCGAGGTAATACTTTCCTATCTATGTGTTGAGTCCCGGGTGATCAAGTAAGCGACAAGGACTATCTGCAGGGCTCCGAATACCTCATCTACTTGCCCATCTGCTGCATAAATTTACGACAGCAAACCAAGCCAGAACCGCCGCCTTCCTCCGGCGGGCGACTAGCCGCCCGAACAAAAGTGCTGGGAGATTGACCGAGTACCTTGCGAAACATGCTGGAGAAAGCGGCTGGGCTGTCGTAGCCGAGTTCCAGTGCGGTTCGGGTAACGGAACTGCCAGACAGCAGCCTGGGAATTGCTGCCATCAGGCAGGCCTGCTGGCGCCATACGCCAAAGGAGAGTCCAGTTTGCTGACGAAACAGACGATTGAAGGTGCGCTGACTGCAATGTAACTGCCGCGCCCACTCCTCCGGAAGAGTGTGAATGCTCGGCTGGCCGAGAAACTCTCTGCACAGGCGGGCGAGCGGAAGGTCATGGGGCAAAGGCGCAAACAGTGGCAGGGCCTGAGCCTGTTCCAGTTCGTATAGGAGTAGCTTAGCCAGGGCACCATCGCGGCCGTTTTCGTCATAGAGTGCGGGGATGTGGGCGGAAGCCAGCAGCAGGTGATGCAGGAGAGGCGTCACGACCAGCACCTCGCAGTTGCTCGAAGCGCGTGGCGCGACGTGGGGTTCGATATACAAGCTTCGGGTGCTCACCCCGTTCATGCGCACTTGGTGGCGCTTGCCTGCAGGTAGCCAGACGCCGCTATAGGGCGGCACCATCCAGGTACCGTCATCCGTATTGACTTCCATCAAGCCGGTCATGCCATAGAGAAACTGGGCACGGCGATGGGTATGAAAGTCCAGGAGGGTGCCGGGGCGGTAGTCAGTGCCGATGGCCACCACGGGACGTGCAACATGATCCACCTCTGACAGGGGCGTATTGAGCATTAGCGTGAACCTGGCTGAAACGCGTTGATGGTTGTCCGAATGACGAATGTCGGCCAAACCTCGCCAGCATATAGTGCCTGCTGTTTCGTTTCATCAGGAGAGTGCCGGTGTATAGCGTATTGCTACTTTGTGGCGGGGTGGCGGGAGTGACCACCGTATTGTTCGGTTTCGGTGGCGGGTTCGTGGTGGTTCCCTTGCTGTATACCCTGCTGATTTACGTCCACGGGCCGGAAAGTGGTATCGGTCAGGCGGCCATGCATATCGCGGTGGCCACCTCGACGGCGTTGATGATCTTTGCTGCTTCCCTGTCCACATGGCGCCACCATCTAAGGCAAACCGTGCAATGGCACCTGGTGCGGCAGCTGGTGGGCTATATCGCCGTGGGCGCTGTGCTTGGTGCGGCGGCGGCCGTGTCGTTAAGTGGCGAGTGGGTGCGCTGGGCGTTTATCGGCTATCTGAGTATTACGATTGCGGATGCTGTTCTGCGACCCGGTTTTCTGCATCAGGCGGAGAGTGATGTGCGTCCTATGGGTCGTGGGGTAACGGCGATGACGGGGACACTGATTGGTGCGGTGGCCGCCTTGCTGGGCGTTGGCGGCAGTGTGATGACCGTACCGCTCATGCGCCGTAGAGGCGCGAGTATGACGGCAGCCACTGCCATGGCCAATCCGTTGTCGTTGCCCGTGGCGGTGAGTGGCACCGCGACGTATGTGTTGCTGTCGGCAAATCACCCAGCGTTAGGGGACGGGTATGCCGGTTATGTGGATCTGCGCGCCTTGCTGGTACTTGCATTGGGCTCATGGCTCGGTATCCGCTTGGCGCCGACCTGGATTGGGCGCATTCCTGACCGTCTTCATGCCCGGGTGTACTTGCTATTGCTGACCATGGTGCTGGTGGTGATGGTTTTTGTTCATTGAGTGTTGCTTGCTTGGGAGATGCCTGTTTGGGAGATGTGTGGCGCTTGATATTCAGGGCGTCGCGCAGTCGAGAGAGCTTGATTTATTTTGTCAGTAGTTTCTTATGAGATCTTGTTGACATAGTTGCCAAAAGCAATTAAATGTGTGCTTAAGGCAACTAATTGGAGGTTTCTCCCATGTCCGCAGAGCAACGCTTGCATGAGCGAGCTGGAACGGTGCGAAGCTTCAACCGTTTCTACACGCGTCAGATCGGAGTGCTGCACGAGCATCTGCTGGAAAGCTCATTCTCGCTAACGGAGGTTCGCATTCTGTATGAGCTGGCGCATCGGCCGATGCTTACCAGCTCGGATATTTGCCAGGAGCTGGGGCTCAATGCCGGTTACGTGAGCCGGGTGCTGAAAGGCTTCGAGAAGAAGGGGCTCATCACCAGGATCCCCTTGCCCTCCGATCGCCGGGCGGCACAACTGCAATTGACTGATCATGGGCGGGAAACTTACCTGCCGTTGAGTGATGCATCGCAGCGTGAAGTTGTTGCCATGCTCAAGCGGCTTTCGGAGCCTGAGCAACACCAGTTGATCGAGGCTATGCATCAAATCGAGAGCCTGCTTGGCGATACGGATTCGAACTACATGCTGCGCGACCCGCAGCCGGGCGATATGGGATGGATCGTCCATCGGCAGGCGGTTCTGTATGCCCAGGAGTATGGCTGGAACAGTGAATATGAAGCACTGATAGCAGACATCGTCGCCAAGTATCTGCGTGATTATGACCCGCAATGGGAACGGTGCTGGGTCGTCGAGAAGCAGGGAAGCATCGTTGGCTCCGTGTTCGTCGTTAGGGAGGACGAAGCGACCGCAAAGCTGCGGTTACTCTATGTCGATCCCTGCGCCCGGGGTCTTGGAATAGGTGGCCGTCTCGTCGATGAATGCCTAAGATTCGCCCGCCAAGCTGGCTACAAAAAAATCATCTTGTGGACCAACAGCGTACTTATCGGTGCGCGAAAGATCTATGAAAGGGCGGGTTTCGAACTGGTTGAGGAAACGCCCCATCACAGCTTCGGTAAGGATCTTGTCGGTCAGGTGTGGAGCCGTGAGCTGTAGTACCCACGCTGTGAGGCATCGTTCTGCCTAGGCAAAGGCCGTATACCTGATTCTTCGGTGGATCGCACCATGCCGGAACCGCCGGGTCTCCTACAGATCTACCAGCCACGCATGGGTTATTATTTAGTCGATGAAGGGCGCTATGCTGATGAATAGTTAGGCTTGGTGCAGTCGCCGTTAAGCGGGGTTTCAGTATCGAGAAGGCGTCCACAAATCGCCAGAGGCTTCAGCAAGCCGTGGATCGGATTGTGGCGATTATTCAGGCCGACCCTCACAAAGAGCGTATCGACAAGATTATTACCCGCTGGCTTAAACGCCACCTTCAGCGGCTAGGGGCTGAGGTCAACCTCAATCAGCTCAACAGTTTGATGGAGGATAAAGACATGTTGGCAGAAAATTTGGAAAACTGGGCACAACAAGAGCGCCAAGTAGGTATTCAGGAAGGCGAAAAGCTGGATATTGAGAAAACGGCCCGTAATCTGCTCAAACTGGGAGTGCTGAGCAGATTGCTGAAGCAACAGGCTTGGCGTTAGATGAAGTGGCTAAGTTGCGCACTGAAGGTAAGCGCTGATCGATTGCCTTCTGACCTAAGCGGCAGTCCTTGAACCTGCTCAATCTTGCCGATCTCGTTCGTATCGCTCCACGTTTGGAAATGGCGGTAACCAATGCTCGCGGCGAATGTTCCAAAGCTCATACGTCGGTTTCAGTTGATTGGGTGAATCAAGGGCGCCCAGGTGTATTTCGATTTCTTCCTCGCTTACCGAAAAAATCGACGAACCGCAGGTCGGGCAGAAATACCGGCCCTGATAACTGTTGGGTTCGCCTTCGATAATGACAGCTTGCTTGGGGTAATCCGCCGCCGCGTAGAAAAGCGCCCCGTGATGCTTACGACAATCCATACAGTGGCAAATACCTACCCGAAGCGGCTCGCCATTGGCCACGATTCGGATCCTACCGCAGAGACAGCCACCTGTTAGTTGTTCCATTGCCAATCTCCAGAAGATTCATACATTCAAAGTAGGTGGCACTTCCTGTGTTGTCTTGCTGTCGTCTCACTCGTATTTGATGCCAGCAAACTGAAATAAATCGAGCTATTGTAGGAAGCGAATGAGTCCTCTAAGCCCGGAATTCAGTCGTATCTCGGTTACAAGCAGGCGTTGGTCTTAACGGCGGTAAAGCGAGCAACTCGCTTTACGGCGACTCTTTAAAAATAGCTATTTTGTGAACTATAAGTACACAAAATTTGATGATATCAAAGAGGTTTTCGGCGAGCTATTGGGTTAAAGATTAATTTTTGAACCATTAGGTTTTGTCTGGAAAATCGGCAAAAAAACGGATCGGAATCGCCTAGACTACAAAGATGAGTAGCAGCAAAGTATAATTGGCTAGGGCGTATTGGAAGTGTTCAAAGTTTGAATGATTTTATCAACACGCTTCAACAACTGCTGGTCAATATCCTGCTTGTTGTTCAGCATCTGTACGCCCACCTCGAATGTTACTGTAATACCAAGGGAATGATATGTTTCACATCTTGAAAGAACTTTACTGGTTCCGCTCAAAGAGCGAGCCGCGCATGGATCGGCACCGCTACTGGCTGGCTGCCTACCTGTTATTGAGCGTCCAATTAGGGGGGGCGCTTCTTGTGAGCCAAGACCGTCTCTTATGGGACATGACATCAAGCTACTATCCTGAAGCTTTTTTTTGGATTCACTATTTTACGCCTCACTTCTCAATGGATCTCGCATTGATCGTGCTGCACATCATTGTAGGTATTAACGCCTTCGGCCGGGTTGCGGGTAGCCTCGCAGGGATCGGCACTTATTCATTAGGGGCTTTATCCTCAATGAGCAATTGGGCGGCATCGAACAGTATGGATGAGGGTCTTGGCTACCCACTGCTATCGATAGTGTTGCTGGCCATAATAGGCGTCGTGGCACTGTTCATGGGTTTCACGTTGCGCTCTCTTCGCGATGTCGAACCGTCACATGCACTTTTGCGTCAGCGGCCGGACATGCCTGCGGAAAAACAGCTGAACTGCCTGGCCTTCTTGCGTCGCTACCTGTTTGTCCATTTGATAATCGGCGTGGTGGGCGTTGCCATTAGCGGCATTATGGTTTGGCGCCTCAACAACCTATCAGTGATGGATTACTACGGGGCAGCCGATTCAACGTTGCAGACCGGTGGCTTTTTCCTGCTGCTACTGGCAGTAGTGGGAGTTATCTGGATCCTCGCGCTAATCGCCAAGCGATTAAACAGTTTCACCGATGCTACGGCGGTAATTTTCTGCTGGGGTATAGCCCTGACGGTCGTCATCGGAGGCGGTACGGTCTGGCTGGCAGTAAACGGGTTTTATGATAATAAGTGGCTGTTTCTACTGGCCAAAACAGTCGGTCTCAGCTTGTTGCCTATCAGCGTTGGCGCTCAGATTTATTTGCTAACCAAGCCTTCTAAACAGCTCTCATCGGCAGAAGCGGCAATGGTGGAGCCATCAGGGCAGGCAACTGCTACTTCACCGCAGATCGCTACCTGACGTTCCCCTCTAAGCGACCATATCCAGCTTAACAGATACGCGGGCATGGTCGCTTATTATCAGATAATAGCCGTTAGCAAGAGCCAGCAGGGCTGCTTTGGGCTGTCGTGCCCGATACTTACTCTTATTGGTGCTCTTACCCAGCCGCTTTTTGCTCTACTATCTGCACCTGTTATTCACGGAGGAAACACCCATGGCCATAGGCGGCTTGATAGGATTACTGGATGACATTGCCGCATTGGCGAAGTTGTCCGCAGCATCACTGGACGATGTGAGTGCCGCCGCAGGGCGTGCGACGGCGAAGGCGGCCGGGGTGGTGGTGGATGATACGGCGGTGACGCCGCAATATTTGCAGGGGGTAACCGCTGAGCGTGAATTGGCGATTGTGAAGAAGATCGCGCTGGGCTCGATTCGCAACAAGCTGATTTTTATCCTGCCGGTGGCGCTGCTACTGAATCACTTTTTGCCCGCGCTATTGCCGATCATCCTGATGGTGGGCGGCACCTACTTGGCTTTTGAGGGCGCGGAGAAGGTCTGGCACAAGCTTTCCGGTAAGCATGAGGACGACAAGCCAGCGGTAGAGCAGGGGCCGGAAGCCGAGAAAAAGATCGTCAGTGGCGCCATTCGTACCGATCTGATTCTGTCTGCTGAAATCATGGTGATTGCGCTTGCCACGGTCTCCCATCAGGGGTTCTGGTCACAGCTGGCGAGTCTGGTGGTGGTTGCGTTTGTCATCACACTTCTGGTGTATGGCGTGGTCGCGCTGTTGGTCAAGATGGATGATATCGGCCTAAAGCTTGCCCAGCGGGATAATTCGGGAGTTCAGACCCTGGGCCGTGGTCTGGTGACAGCCATGCCCAAGGTGCTAGCGACCATCTCTGTGGTGGGCACCATCGCCATGCTCTGGGTGGGTGGGCATATCCTGATGGTCAATCTGGGTGCCGACGGCACGGGTTGGTTCAACGCGCCCTATGAGTGGGTACACCATATTGAGCTTGGCATTAGCGAGGCCACCGGTGCCATGGGCGGCACGCTGGGATGGAGCTTCAATACGCTGTGCTCGGCAGTGATTGGCTTTTTGGTGGGCTCGGTTGTTGTGGGGTTGGTGCACCTTATTTCTACTAAGAAAGCGCATGCCGAATAGGTGCGCTCCATCATGATCGGCACACTCGAAGTGAGAAAGCTACTGATGGTGGGCGAGCTAACGGCTCAGGCCATTCATTTTGGAACGAATGGCCTGAAAAGATAAGCAGTGCCTCCGGGAGAATAACTGCAAATCTGTATTGGCGTTAGGGCTGATTGAATCAACCTACCTCTGCTGTTTATATCGCGTTAGTCCTATAAGCATAGCAAGCGTTATCGCTGCCATGCCGCCGGTATAGGCGATAAGTGGCCAAGCGCTGCTTCCATCAAGTGCTATCACTGCCCCTGTGCCTACCACACCGACGATAAGGCTCTGAACGCAGAAGTGCAGGGCAACGGCAGTGCCTGCCATCTCGCTGAATTCATGAAGCGCACCGTTGGCTGTCACCGATGTTGTGAACACGATACCGACCGCAACCAGCCACATGGGGAACACGAAAGACCAGATGCTGGGTGTCAGGAAGATCTCGCCTACCCCAAGCAAGCCCGCACTAAAAAGTAGCATTAGCATGCCACGAGTCACGCAGCCAGAGATTCCCCAGCGTGCCACGAAGCGCTTGGCGAAGCGTGTTGTGGCAATCATCACGACAGCTACCGTGGCAAAGGCAACGCTAAAACCCATTTCGGATAAGCCAGCTCCTTCGATGAGTACCCTAGGCGCAGTAGAGAAAAACACAAAAAAAGACCCCATCGCCGTGCCGAAAGCCAGCGTATAAACCCAGAAGTAAGGGTTCCTAAGCACTACGCTAAAATCGGCTCTGCTGGAGTGTTCTCTGCTTTGTCGTGTCTCATGCCATTTCGGTAATACCAACGGGAGCGCTATGAGTGCAGAGAAACAAAGGGCAAGAAATATGCCTTCCCAGCCGCAATATCTCGCAATTAAGGCTCCTGCAATCGGCCCAAGCGCGGGCACGAAAGCCAGCATCGCGTTCATTAAGCTGTAGATGACCGCACTCTCGGGGGTATCCGCATAAACGTCGCGCACCGTTGCGAAAATGGCCACCAGCATCGCGGCCGCCCCAGCAGCCTGTACTAATCGTAGTAACACGAAAAGCCAAGCTGACGTGGTCATCGCGAGTGCCAATGAAGTCACAGCGAATACGCAGACCCCGCTAACCAGAATCGGGCGCCGACCCAAGCGGTCTGAAAGCGGCCCGAAAATAATCTGACCGACGCCAAGCATAATCATGTACAGAGTAAGCGTTAGCTGAACTACCTCGGGTGTTGTGCCGAGAATCGCTGGCATAGCGGGCACAATCGGCAGGTAAATATCCATGCCGAGCGACGCTAAAATATTAAAAGGAGCCAGTAAAACCAGCGCTACCGGAAGGCTGTAAGTCCACAGCCGGGGATGTTTAATAGGCACGATAAAATCTCCGCGCAAATAAAATGATTTGGCGGCGGCCTACATGTAAGGAAGTGGTTTAAGCAGGCGGCCGCAACAACGAAAAAGCAAAGTTGTTGCGGCTCAGCGATCTGTCTTTTTTGAACCCATATATCGGTGCTTCATGACTGGCTTAACGACATTAACAGCTTAACAGGAATAAGCAGCGCAGGGCTATTTCATCCTTGAGCCGAATAAAAAGCCTATTCGGCTCAATTTGTGATCCGAATATATCATTTTAAGGCGCCGTCCTCTTTTAACGCCTCCCGGACGAAAGCGCTGGGAGACTGGCCGCCTTGCTGGGTGTTGGCGGAAGTGTGATGACCGTACCGCTCATGCGCCGCAGAGGCGCGAGCATGACGGCAGCCACAGCCATGGCCAATCCGTTGTCATTGCCCATGGCGGTGAGTGGCACCGCGACGTATGTGTTGCTGTCGGCAAATCACCCAGCGGTGGGGGACTGGTATGCCGGTTATGTGGATCTGCGCGCCTTGTTGGTACTTGTGGTGGGCTCATGGCTCGGTATCCGCCTGGCATCGACCTGGATCGGGCGCATCCCTGACCGTCTTCATGCCAGGGTGTACCTGCTATTGCTGACCATGGTGCTTGTGGTGATGGTTTTTGTGCGTTGAAGCGCCCACTTTTACTTAGCAGATTTGCTTGGCAGAACCATGGCAATATTTAGCTGTATGAATAAACAGTTTTTGTGGTAAGGTTTACTTAACCCCTAATGAGAAGCGCGCTTGAGTATTTGCTCTGATAGGCAAAGGTGAATGTTGCTGCATTAAGTGATGCTTGCTTTAGGGATGCATAGGACTTGATGTAAGCCTGGAGGCAACACTTATGAATAACCAGCAAATACAGATATTCACCAGCGAAGATGGGCAAGCACATCTAGAAGTGACGCTGGAGCAGGAGACCGTTTGGTTAAGCCAAGCGCAAATGTGTGAATTGTTTGGACGCGAGCGTTCGGTTATTACAAAGCACATTCGCAACGTTTTTAAAGAGGGTGAGCTGGAGCGAAATTCAGTATGTGCAAATTTTGCACATACTGCCGAAGATGGCAAAACTTATCAGGTTGATCACTTCAATCTTGATGTCATCATCTCAGTTGGCTACCGCGTGAAATCTCAGCGTGGTGTACAGTTCCGCAAGTGGGCTACAGATGTACTCAAACAATATCTTGTTCAAGGCTACACCCTAAATCAACGCCGTTTGACCGAGCGTGGCATAGAGTTCGAACAGGCGTTAACACTGCTCAGCCGAACCTTGACCAATCAAGGCTTGGTATCCTCAGAAGGCGAGGCCGTAGCGAGTGTGATTAGCGACTACGCACGCTCATGGAGCTCCCAAAGTCGCCTCTTGAGTTAGAAAAGGCTATCTGTGATGAACATTGATCTTTACCAAGTAGATGCGTTTGCCTCTAAGCCCTTTGAGGGCAATCCCGCGGCGGTTTGCCCGCTTGACGTGTGGTTGGATGATACGCTGCTGCAAGCCATTGCGTCGGAGAATAACCTTTCCGAGACCGCGTTTTTTGTACCCACGGAGGCAGGCTACCATCTGCGCTGGTTTACCCCTTCGGTAGAAGTGGATCTGTGCGGTCACGCTACCTTAGCTGCGGCGTGGGTAATTTTTAATGCCCTAGGTGATAGCTCAGAAACTCTGCAATTTCAGACCCGCAGTGGGCAGTTATTGGTAAAGCGTGAGGGTGACGAGCTGGCGATGGATTTTCCCGCGAAAACGCTAGAACCCTTGGCAATGCACGCTGAGGTAGCGGCGGCGTTCAACGGCATCGACATTGAAGAGCTGCTGATCTCTGACGATATCGTGGTGGTGATTAATGATGCGACGTTGATTGAGTCGTTAGCACCGGATATGCAACAGCTTAAACAGCTGCCGGGGCGAGGAGTGGCGGTCACCGCTAAAAGCCATGATGTGGACTTTGTTTCCCGCTGGTTTGGCCCCAAGGTGGGCGTTGAAGAAGACCCGGTGACAGGCTCGGCCCATACGTCGCTTGCACCTTATTGGGCTAAGCGGTTAGCCAAGCAAACCCTAACCGCACGCCAGGGCGGCGCCCGAAAAGGCGCGCTCAGCTGCGTCGTGGAAGGCGAGCGCGTGATTATCAAAGGCCGCGTGGCCCCTTATCTGAAAGGGGTTATCACCTTGCCGTAGAGTAATTGAAAAAAGCTAGGTATGTTGAGGCAGTTATTCCTTTTGGCGACTAGCCGCTCGAACGAAGGCCGTTGAAGATTGATTGGCCGAGCACCCTGCGAAGTGGGCCCGCGCTGCGATAATAGAAAAAAACGGTATCCAGGCTATCGCTTAACGCCCATTTTTTAGCAGCGGCTCGCGATTGTGCTGCCACCAACCGCCGCCCATTCAGCAATCACGCGCTATGTGATCATGTACTGTGTGATTGAGAAGGCCAGCGCAATTCGAAACAAGATCCACCCTCATCAGAGGGGTAGCATCTGGCCTCTCCATGATGGGCTCTGGCAATAGCCGCCACCACCGCCAATCCTAGCCCGCTTCCTCGCTTGTCTCCTGGCATACCACTGTCAGTGTCCCGCGCATGCCGGAATGCCGTGAAAATCTGCGAAGCATATTCCTGAGGAATACCTGGGCCGGCATCCATAACACGCAAAACACACCACCCGTTATTCTGGCGCGTTTGGATGATGAGTGTCCCTGGGGATGCATGCTGGCGAGCGTTTTCCAGCAACGCAAGCAATGCCTGACGAATACGGACAGGGTCGCAATACACGGCGCCAGATTGCAGATCAAGGGTTGGATAATGATTTGATGCATTTAGGGCATGTCTACAAAACTCAACAACTGATTCAATTTCAGCAGAAAGATCACATTGCTTGATCTCAAGGTTCAGATGGCCGCTTTCGGCCAAGCTCACGGCGCGAAGGTCTTCAATCAGTTGTGCCATGCCGTCGATTTGGGTAAGGAGACTTTGAAACTGGGGTTTTTCGGGGGGGAATACGCCTTCTGCCAAGCCTTGCAGGCGTCCGCGTAAAATAGTAACGGGCGTACGCAGCTCATGGGCAATCGCCGCGTTCCAGAACGTCATTTCCTTGGACATACGCTGTAATTGGTCTGCCAAGGCATTGAAGTCGTTTGCCAAAACGGCGGCCTCGCCTAAAGAGCGATCACCCGTCGTGGCGCGTGCCTCCAGATCGCCTTGCGCGACGCGACGCATGCTTTCTGTGACGGAGTTTAGCGGTACCAGAATGCGACGTGCCAGGTGAATGCCCACTATCACGGCGAACGCCAGCCCAACCAACGTAGTGCTAACGAGCCAAGCCCACTCTAGCCCCGACGGGAACATGTTGGGTTCGCTAATCGACCCCTGCCAAAAATGGAAGGTAATGAAATAGAACACATAAGAGGTCACCACGACTAGCAGTGTTATCCCAAACGCCATCGCTGCCATTGTTAACGCGATTGTCCGGCTCAATCCAATGAGTTTCATTCTGTTCCCCATAGTCGATACCCAACGCCGCGTATGCCAACGGGTATGCCTCTCACATCGACGTCTTCCAGTTTTTTACGCAGCTTGCTTATATGGCTGTCGACAGTGCGCTCAAGCGCCTCGCCCTCGGGGAGGCAGGCGGCCAACAACTCTGCGCGTGTGCATACCTTTTTTGGTGCGCGTGCAAGGTGCGTCAACAACCTGAATTCGGTGAGCGTTAACGCAAGGCTGTGCGAGTCTCCTCTCACCTGAACAAAGGCTTCGTGTTGTTCCAAGTCGATCTCAAAAGGCGGAACCCTGAGCACAAGAGGTTGATGGCTAGCATCAGCCATGGTGCGTCTTAACACTGCCTGAGTGCGTGCGACGACCTCGGCAGGGTTAAACGGCTTGACGACGTAGTCGTCGGCACCAAAACGCAAGCCCATCAGCTTATCGATGTCCTGATCCATCGCGGTCAACATGATGACGGGCGTCTCACCAAGATGGCGAATCTCTGACAGCACCTGCCAACCATCCATTTTAGGCATCTTTACATCAAGTAAGACGAGATCGGGTTTCATCGACAAATGCATGTCCAATGCTTTGCGTCCATCTTCTGCGTAGATGGTTCGGAGGCCCGCACGTTTCAGGTAAGCCTGCAGAATATCAGCGATCTCAGGCTCGTCTTCGGCGATGAGAATCAGTGCTTGCTGACCAGAATAAGAATTTGGCGACTGATGAGTCGTGGACATGTAAGTGCCTAATGAAACATTAATTGTGTTCTCCATCATATCTACACATACCGTCGACGTTAATACCACGCTACAGCGATATAGTCCCCTTCAATTTTATTGCTAGGCAAATGTTTACCTATTTCTCAATGAGCTAGGTCTGAAAGAACGATGCCTGAAGGGACGATGCATGACGATCCGACATATTTACCGCAATGGTGGCCTCTGTGCCTTACTGCTAAGCGTGTTAACCGCCTGCGGGCCAGTTGAGCAAGAAGTAGCACCGCCGCCTGCCCGAGTGTCTGTTGTTACCTTGGAACCCGTTAGATTAGAGCTGACCGAAGACTTGCCGGCCCGGGTCGCTCCTTTTCAAGTGGCGGAAATTCGTCCGCAGGTCAGCGGGATTGTCCAACGTCGATTGTTCGAACAGGGAACCGACGTGAGTGCGGGGCAGCCATTATTCGAAATCAACCCAGCGCCATTTCGAGCTGAAGTGGAAACGGCAGAAGCCGCTTTGCAGAAGGCCGAAGCTGAGCTGGCGCATGCCCTTTCGCAGTCGGCTCGGTTGGAGTCGCTGGTCAGAGGGCAGTCGGTGAGCCGCCAAGCGTATGACGATGCCGTCTCCAGCAGCCAGCAAGCTGCCGCTGAGGTAGCCCAAGCGCGTGCCACGCTGTCGCGCCGCCGCCTTGACTTGGAGTTCTCCACGGTGGTGTCCCCCATTGCAGGCCGAATTGATCAGGAGTTGGTAACGGAGGGAGCGCTTGTCGGCAGCAGTGATAGCACGCCCATGGCCCGTGTTCAGCAGATCGATAAGGTCTATGTCGATGTTCGGCGCTCGGCTTCCTCGCTCGAATCGCTTCAAGATGCGATGGCGGCGCAACCCTCCCTCGATAGTGGCTTACCGGTCACCATCCTCGGCAGCAACGGTACACCCTACGATGTCACCGGACGCATTCTTTTTTCGGGCATCAATGTGGATGCCAGCACGGGTGACCTGTTGCTGCGAGTACTCGTGGACAATCCC
The DNA here is from genome assembly GCF_002211105.1 of Halomonas campaniensis. GTDB lineage: Bacteria > Pseudomonadota > Gammaproteobacteria > Pseudomonadales > Halomonadaceae > Vreelandella > Vreelandella campaniensis_A. Next base: position 293,401 of record NZ_JPUA01000034.1, read on the forward strand.
AATCGGCGCCTGCTGCCCGGTATGTTTGTGCGCGCCCGCGTGCCCTATGCCCGTTATGACAAGGCATTGACGGTGCCGCAACAGTCCGTGGTGCGCATCGGCGGTAAGCCCTACGTTTGGTTGATTGGTGCCAGCGACAAGGCGGTGATGGTCTCAGTGGAGCTTGGTGAATTGGCGAACGGCAATTATCGGATTCAAACGGGGGTGACAGAGGGGCAGAAGGTTGTCGTCGAGGGTATAGAGCGACTTTCTGATGGTGTCGACGTCAGCGCGACTGATTGGCATAGGTCATCGCCTCTTGAGGCTTCAGTGGCATCTTCTTACTAAGCGTCAGGAGTCTCCGCAATGCCTCAGTTCTTTATCCAGCGCCCGGTCTTCGCGTGGGTGGTCGCGCTGTTTATCATCCTGCTGGGCGTGATCGCCATTCCGCAGTTGCCGGTCGCTCACTACCCCTCGGTCGCGCCCCCTTCGGTGACCATCACTGCGACTTACCCCGGCGCAACACCGCAGACCATGAACGATGCCGTGCTTAGTCTCATTGAACGAGAACTGTCCAGCGTCAAGAACCTGCTGTACTTCGAGTCGTCCGCCGATGCATCGGGATCGGCCTCTGTCACCGCCACCTTCAAGCCAGGAACCAATCCGGAGCTGGCCCAAGTGGATGTACAGAATAGACTCAAGGCCGTTGAGCCTCGGTTACCCCAGGCGGTTCGGCAGGATGGGCTGAGCGTAGAGTCAGCGTCATCCAGTTTTCTGATGATTGTGGGGCTGAATTCCGATGATGGGCGCTTTGATGAGATCGCCCTGAACGATTATATGGCGCGCAATATCGTCGAGGAGCTGCGCCGCATTGACGGTGTTGGTCGTGTGCAGCTGTTCGGTGCTGAGCAGGCAATGCGAATCTGGATCGAGCCGGAGAAGTTGATTGCTTTCGGCTTGTCGGTGAATGATCTCTCGACCGCGATCACGGAGCAGAACGCACAGATTGTGCCGGGCAGCATCGGCGCGTCTCCGGTCTTACCCGGCCAAAAGGTGTCCTCACTGTTGACCGCACAGGGGCAATTGAGCACGCCGGAAGCGTTCGCCGCTATCGTACTTCGCGCTAATGTCGACGGCTCCAAAGTGGTGTTGGGCGATGTGGCGCGAGTCGAGTTGGGCGCCCAATCCTACGGCTTCTCCAATCGTGAGAATGGCCAGCCAGCGACGGCGGCAGCCC
>NZ_JPUA01000034.1:294695-387249 GCF_002211105.1 Halomonas campaniensis
TGCTGTCCGCACGTCGGAAAGTGTGCAGGCGCGTTTGGCTGAGTTAAACCAGGCGCTACCCGCGGGCATGAGCTCATCGATCCCCTTTAATACGGCCCCGTTCGTTAAGGTTTCTATCGAGAAGGTCATCCATACCCTCATCGAGGCGATGGTACTGGTCTTCCTGGTGATGCTGCTGTTTCTACAGAACATCCGTTACACGCTGATTCCCGCACTGGTCGCGCCGATTGCGTTGTTGGGAACCTTCACGGTGATGCTGCTGGCAGGCTTCTCAATCAACGTGTTGACGATGTTTGGCATGGTGTTGGCGATTGGCATCATCGTCGATGACGCTATCGTGGTGGTCGAGAACGTTGAGCGCATCATGGCCAAAGAGGGATTGTCGCCAAAGGACGCCACCATCAAGGCGATGAAGGAAATTACTGGCGCGGTGGTGGGCATCACCCTGGTGTTGACGGTGGTGTTTATCCCGATGGCCTTCTCGAGTGGCTCGGTGGGCGTGATTTACAAGCAATTCGCGCTGGCGATGGTGGTATCGATTCTGTTCTCGGCGTTTCTGGCGTTAACGCTAACACCTGCGCTATGCGCGACCCTTCTCAAACCCATTAAGCCGGGGCACCACGACAAAGGCGGTTTCTTCGGCTGGTTCAACCGGGCGCTTAACCGTATGACCGCCCGTTACGAATCGCGTGTGGGGCGGCTCGTCGCCCGCAGCGGTCGGTTCATGCTGGTGTTTGTGGTCATTGCAGGCGTGCTGGTGTTCGCTTTTCGCCAGTTGCCTTCGGCTTTTCTGCCGGAAGAAGATCAAGGTTATTTTATGACCAGTATCCAGTTGCCCGCCAATGCGACCACCGAGCGTACCTTGGATGTCGTCAAGGCGTATGAGGAGTACGTCATGGCGCGCCCTGCCGTAGACGGCAATATGTCTATTTTGGGCTTCGGGTTCTCTGGGTCTGGCGCGAATACAGCGCTGACGTTCACCACGCTAAAGGATTGGGGGAAGCGCGACGGCGCCACGGCGTCGAGTGAAGCGGAAGTAGCTCAGGCAGCCATGAGTCAATTGAACGAAGGGACGGTGATGAGTATGTTGCCGCCTGCCATTGATGAATTGGGCACCAAGTCCGGCTTTACGATGTTCTTGCAGGATCGACGCAACCAGGGGCCGGCCGCCCTCAAGGATGCCGAGACAACGCTGCTTGAACTGACGGCGCAGAGCCAGGTAGTCAGCGACGTCTATTCCGACGGTCTACCGGAAGGTGCAAGCATTCGTCTTGATATTGATCGCCAGAAAGCCGAAGCGCTCGGCGTGTCGTTTGCCAACATTAGCGAAATCCTATCTACCGCGATGGGGTCGTCCTACATCAACGATTTCCCGAATGAGGGGCGGATGCAGCAGGTGATTATGCAAGCGGATGCGTCGGCACGCATGCAGGTTGACGACGTGCTCAAGCTGCACGTGCGAAATAGCAGGGGCGGCATGGTGTCCCTGTCAGAGGTGGTGACTCCGGTGTGGGACGAAACTCCGCTACAAATGGTGCGCTACCTGGGCTATCCCGCCACCAGCATTTCCGGCAGTGCGGCGGCGGGGGCCTCCACGGGTGACGCCATGGCTGAAATGGAGCGTCTGGCGCAGCAACTTCCCCCCGGTTTCGCAGTGGCCTGGACGGGGCAGTCCCTTCAGGAGCGCCAGTCCGCTGCTCAGGCACCCATGCTGGTGGCGCTATCTATCCTGGCGGTGTTTCTGGTGTTGGCCGCTCTATATGAGAGCTGGACGATTCCGCTGTCGGTCATCCTGGTTGTGCCGCTGGGGTTGCTGGGGGCGGTGGCTGCTATGTTGCTGCGTGACCTGCCTAATGATGTTTTCTTCAAAGTCGGTATGGTCACCGTGATCGGACTGTCGGCGAAAAACGCGATCCTGATCGTTGAGTTCGCAAAACAGTTGCGTGAGCAAGGTAAAGGGCTGATGGAGGCCGCGGTGGAAGCCGCTAGCCTGCGCCTGCGCCCGATTCTTATGACCTCACTCGCTTTCGGCTTAGGGGTGGTGCCGTTGATGGTTGCGTTTGGCGCCAGTGCCAAAACCCAGCATGCGATAGGCACGGGCGTTTTCGGCGGCATGGTTAGCGGAACGCTTCTGGTAATTCTCTTTGTTCCGGTGTTCTTCGTTTTCGTGATGGGCCTTCAGGAGCGCGTTAATGGCCGGCGAGCCTCATAACGGGAAGTTATATCCATTATTCAGGAGTTAAGTGGCTAATGCTTGCTGCTATCCCACAACGGTGGCTGGTTCTGTTTGCCGTCATGCTGGCGTTCCTGCCTGTTGTCATCGATATGACGATTCTGCACGTCGCGGTACCGGTGCTGACGCCAGCGCTAGGTGCCACTGGCACCGAAGTGCTGTGGATCATCGATATTTATCCGCTGCTGATGGCGGGCCTGCTGGTGCCGATGGGCACGCTGGCTGACCGAGTTGGTACGCGCCGTGTGCTGCTGACCGGGCTCTTGGTGTTCGGAGTGGCGTCACTACTGGCGGCATTCTCGACGACACCCGCCATGTTGATCGGTGCTCGAGTGCTGCTCGCCATGGGCGGATCGATGATCATGCCCTGCGTTCTGGGTGTTATCCGCAAAACCTTCGAAGACGAGCGCGAGCGTGCGATGGCGCTTGGCTTATGGGGAACGGTGGGGGCCGCAGGTGCGGCTGTGGGCCCATTGATTGGTGGTGCCTTGCTTGAGCATTACTGGTGGGGCTCGGTATTCCTGATCAATGTGCCGATCATGCTAGTGGTGGTGGCGGTCGTCTATGGTCTGTTGCCGCGCCGCGAGGCAACGACACCAGGCAAGTGGTCTTTCGGCCAGGCGTTGATTTTGCTTGTTGGCATTATCTCGGTGGTCTACGGCATCAAGTCCGGGATGGGAGCAGGGCAGCCACTATGGCGTGCAGGGTTGGTGCTCTTCTTGGGGTTAGCGATGCTGGCCTGGTTTACACGTATCCAGTTGCGTTCGGCGGTACCGATGCTGGACTTATCACTCTTTCGCCATCCGGCCATTGTCGTAGGTATGGTGATGGCGCTAGTGGCCTCCGGCGCACTGGCAGGGGTCGAGCTGACGCTGGCGCAAGAGCTGCAATATGTGTTGGGCAAGACACCGCTGCAGGCCGGTCTGTTCATGGTGCCGATCATGGCGGCGGCTGCCATCGGTGGGCCCGTTGCAGGTTACCTGTCCAACCGATTTGGCTTACGGCTGGTGGCCAGTATGTCGATGGCGTTAGCGGCAGCCGCGTTGGGCTACTTGGCGCAGGCTGACTTCCACGCGCCTGACTGGACAGTGCCAACAGCCCTGGCCGTACTGGGGCTAACCTTGAGCATTGGCCTGACCGCTTCCTCGATTGCCATCATGGGGGCAGTGGATGCCAGTAAAGGAGGAGCAGCAGGCTCTTTGGAAGCCACCGGCTACGAATTGGGCAGCGGGCTCGGCATCACCCTGTTTGGGGTTTTCATGGCGAGCGTCTATACCAGCACTATTGTACTGCCCCCACACTTGGAGCCAGCCCTCGGTGCACAGGCAGCGCGCTCAATGAGCGACAGCATCGTTGTGGCACAAGGGCTGGCTGCAGATCAGGCGGATGCACTCATCATGGCCGCAAAGGAGGCGTTCTCCACCACGCACTCGATCCTGCTAACAGCTGCTGCGACTCTCATCGCCTTGCTGTCGGTGGTGGTTTTTCTGATGCTGGGTAGCCACCCAGAAAAGGTGGGTGCGCACGAGTGATGTTGGTTGGGCACTGGTGCATCCATGCGGTACTAGCCCTGGTGTTAGCTGTCAAGGTAGGCGTGGTGGGTTGCCTTGGCGGCCTCATATGGCGGCATTACTGGACGCGCAAAACTTCCCAAATTTAACGAGTGAAAGCGCTACCTGATTTAAGCTCAGCGTTTCCCGGCAGACTGTGATTGCATTGAGCTTGCGAGTACTTTCCACAGGTGTTCAGCGGCAGGAGTGAATCTTCTTCCTTGGCTACGGATGAGGTGGCAGGTAGCGGTATGCGATAAAGGGTGCTCGACAGGGATCGCAACAATATCACCACGATCCACCAATGGACGGGCAGATTGCCGCGTCATGAAGGCAATACCTAGACCTGATATTGCGAGGGCAATAGCCGTTGAAAAATGATTGCACTGGTAAGCGGGCAGGGGGGCTAGGTGATGGCTGCTGAACATCTCATTAATGTACTGTTGGATGCCGAATTGTTCAGCCATAAAGATCAATCGCTGGGAGGCCAGGATTTCAAGCGTAATAGCTTCAAGGCCTGCCAAAGTATGATGTGGCGGCACTATGGCGCATATGGGGCCGCGGTTAAAACTGCGAACCATGACCGGAGGATCGCCTAATGGACCAAAGCTGATCGCCATGTCCACTTTGCCCCGTAGCATCATGTTGATTGTTTCACTCATGTTGCCAGAGTGAATATCGACAAACACATCAGGGTAATCTGCACTGAACTGTTGGAGAGGCCCTTCCACAAATTCACTGATCATACCCTGCCCGACCCGTAGGCTGACACTGCCTCGACGCAAGTGGCGCATATCCTGCAGTGTCTCGGCTAACTGACGCCGCCGATAGAGCATTTCTCGGTGGTGCTCAATCAGTAGCTTTCCCGCCTGGGTCACCGCGACGTTCCTTCCCTGTTTTTCGAGCAAGGGAATTTGCAGGTGGCGCTCAAGCAGTGCTATTTGACGGCTGATGGCCGAAGGGTTGACGCCGACTGACTCGGCAGCCGCTCTAATCCCCCCTTGGAGGGCAACCTCGTAAAGGTAAGCCAGTCGATGTTCGGTAATACCCTGGTCTATGCGTTGTTGCACCATTCTCTCTATCCTTCACCTGCTTCTTAACCGTTGCTTTGAACGCAACGATTCGGCTGCGCGCTTCTTATTCTTTCCTTGTTACGCCCCTCACATACTGACCGTGCGCTTAATAGCACAACGTTGTTTTGGGTTGCTGCTGTTTAGAGGCTGTCATTCTTACTTGAGAGGCTATATGAATACCCTTCACGCTTATCTGCAAGAGCATCAGCGTTCTATTCTCGATGATATTGAAGCGTTGGTACGTGCTGAATCGCCATCCCATGATAAAGCCGCGGTAGACGCCTGTGGTCAATTGTTGCGCCAGTTATTTCAAGAACGGCTCCAATGTCAGGCGGAAACGTTCCCACAAACTGAAAAGGGCGATCATCTTGGCTTCACGCTAGGAGAGGGAGATCGTCAAATTCTTATTTTGGGGCATTTCGATACTGTTTGGGATATCGGTCGGCTCGCTATCCGCTGTGAGAAGGACAAGTTTTACGGTCCCGGCATTCTGGATATGAAAGCCGGTATTGTTCAAGCCATTTGGGCTGTCAAAGCACTCGTTGAGCTTGATGCGCTTCCCAATGCCCGTATTCGTTTTCTATGTACCAGTGACGAGGAGCTAGGTAGCCCTACTTCGCGGCAACGCATTGAGACGGAGTCGATGGCTAGCGATGTGGTGCTGGTGGTTGAACCTGCCACGGCGAATGGCAGCGCTTTGAAAACGGCACGTAAAGGCTCGGGACGCTTTTATATGCATATAACAGGTAAAGCGGCTCATGCGGGCAATAACCCTGAAGAGGGGGTGAGTGCAATTGAGGAGTTGTCCCACCAAGTTCAGTACTTACATAGCCTGGCCGACGCCCGGCTGGGAACCACAGTGAATGTTGGGATGGTACGTGGCGGTGGCCCGTTGAATGTTGTGCCTGAGAAAGCCGAGTTAGGCATTGATGTTCGGGTAACGACGCTGGAAGAAGCCGAGCGACTCTACAATGCCATTTATCAAAGTACCCCATTTCATCCCAGCGTAACGCTAACCGTGAGCGGTGACATGACGCGCCCGCCGATGGAACGCACACATGCTACGGCTCGTTTGTTTGAACTTGCCCAGCATGCTGCTGGTGAATTCGGCATTGAGCTTACGGAGGCCTCGGTAGGCGGAGGAAGCGACGGCAATTTCGCTGCAGCCAAAGGTATTCCCACCCTGGATGGGCTGGGGGCAACCGGCGCTGCCCCCCATGCGGAATATGAGCATATTGAAATAGCCTCCATTGTACCGCGTGCGGCAATCCTGGCGGCGCTGATACGGGAGGTCTGATAAGCCATTCTGCCGTTTATCAGTCTGTTTAATAAATAACTATATGAATAAATATTCAGGAAATTTCAACGTGAAAACTAGATCAACGCAAAGAATGGCCATGCCCGATGCCTTTGTGATTCTGTTTGGGTTATTACTAGTGGCTTGGCTATTAAGTTTCTTTATTCCCTCGGGCCAGTTTGAGCGAACCACAGAGGGGCGACCTACGGTTATTCCCGGCAGCTTTCATCTGGTGGAGTCTAGCGCCCTTAATTTTTTCGATATTTTTCTTTCTATTCAGAATGGTTTTATCAGCTCAGCAAACCTCATTGCTTTAGTGCTGGTAATGGGCGGCGCGATTGCTGTCGTTGAGTCCACTGGCGCGATCAATGCCGGTATCAAAAGCTTGGTTGATAAAGCCCGGGGACGTAAATATCTGCTTGCGATTGTGGTGTCTTTTGTATTTGGCGTGGTATCTGCCATTGGCGTTGGGTCGAATGCCGTCATTGCCTTTATTCCGCTGGGTATCGTGTTGGCTCGAGCGCTTAAGTTAGATGCGATTGCGGGAATAGCCATTGTCTATCTGGGCTATTTCTCCGGCTCAGCGGCTGCTGTTTTCGATCCTATTACGCTGGGGATTGCTCAATCCATAGCAGGGCTACCGCTATTTTCTGGCGCGCCGCTTAGGGTGGCGCTATTTTTCGTGCTGCTGGCAGTGACAATTGCTTATGTGTGTCGGTATATCAAACGCATTAGCGATGATCCCGCCCGTAGTTTGATGGGGAATCAGCCCTTTAGCACTGAAGCCATTGGATCCGATGATGAGAACTTAACGTTTGCGCGCCGGCATCTGGTCATTTTAAGCTTCTTTGTTGCCTGCCTGGCGGTTTTTATTTATGGCTCTTTAGGGTTGGGGTGGGGCGTTAATGAGCTTTCAGCCATCTTTATGATCAATGGGATAGGAAGCGCTGCGCTCGCTCGCTTCTCGCCTAATGAGTTTGTGCAAATATTCATGAAGGGTGCCAAAGGTATGCTATATGGTGCCTTTATTATTGGCATCGCCAAAGGCATTACGGTGCTAATGGCCGAGGGGATGATTCTTGATACGGTAGTGAATTCAATTTTTGTGCCCTTGAGTACGCTTCCCTCCATGTTGGGTGCGCTTGCTGTCTTTGTATTCAATCTCTTTTTCAACTTTCTGGTGCCTTCTGGGAGCGGTCAGGCAGCGGTGGTAATGCCGATTTTGACGCCGCTTGCGGATATGCTCGATATCACTCGGCAAACGGCGGTGATTGCCTTCAAGCTTGGCGACGGGATCACCAATATTATTACGCCGACATCGGGTGTGCTGATGTCTGTGCTCGCTGTGGGCGGCGTACCATGGAGTAACTGGGTGCGTTTCGCGTTTCCGTTGGTATGCCTCTGGACGCTAGTGGGCATCGCCTTTGTCGTTATCGCGGTGTTGATTAACTACGGGCCGTTCTAAACAGGTGTAGGAATACGTCTGTCAGCATTGCCATATATTGGCCATAAATAGCCAAGCTGTTCAAATTGAGCGGCTTGGCCAACAATCAATGATATTTATAAAATATCGAATGACATTTATATAGTATTTTACCCTCACATGAGGGCGCTGGTAGCTTCCTGAAGTGGTTAACTCAGGAGCTAGTAATATGATTTTAGAAATTTCTGTTTCAGAAATTAAATCCAGGCAAGAAAAGTTTTTAACCAACCTTAAAAATAATCACTGCGATGCAGCGTTGCTTTTTAGTGTTACTGATATTTTTTATCTTACAGGATTTAATTTCCGTCCCTCAGAAAGACCAATTGCTCTTATTGCAGATGCGCAGGGCGTTTTCAGCTTATTTGTGCCACGCATGGAGGTAGAGCATGCACAAGAATACGCCGTTATCAGCACCACTTACGATTATCCTGAGTACCCCGGCACTACCCATCCGATGGAGTATCTTAAAAAGGTACTTCAGGATAAAAGCTTTGATTCTTTAAGTGTTGGTCTTGATGCTGAGGGATATGGATCAGCAAAGGGCTATGCGGGACCGTCAATTACTTCTCTGATCACGTTTGCTAGCAAGGTGTCTATCAAGGGACTCGTTGAAGAGCAGCGCTATATTAAATCATCAGCGGAAATAGAGCTGATTAAAGAGTCGGCACGATGGGGAAATTTGGCGCATAGTTTGCTGGCTAAGTATACCCATACGGGCGGTCGCGAAATGGAAGCGGAAAGCCGTGCCACCCAGGAAGCGACCAAAGCGATGTTTGAAACCCTGGGGGCCGGATATCGGCCCTACGGATCTCCCGCGCATGCATTTTATCGTGGTCAGATTGGCCCGCATTCGGCTTTCCCACACTCGCAAAACCAGAACGCTATGTTCAAAAAAGGATTCAATGTTGTCTCGCAGGCGGCCTGTGATGTTTGGGGCTATAAGAGCGAACTTGAACGCACCATGTTTATTGAAGAAGCAACAAAAGAGCAAGAAACATTCTTCAATCATATGTACGAAGCGCAGGAAGTTGCTTTTAGAACTATCAAGCCGGGTGTTCCCGCTTCGAAAGTAGAAGAAGAGGTGCAGCGGTACTTTAAGGATCACGGCTTGACGCAATATGTTAAACATCATACCGGCCATAACATGGGACTTTTAAATCACGAGGCGCCGTTTTTCGACCTGGGGGATCACACTCTGCTTGAACCTGGGATGGTCTTTTCCGTTGAGCCGGGACTGTATGTCGATGGCCTGGGAGCTTTCCGGCACTCCGACACTGTTGTGGTAACAGAAACGGGTATGGATATGATCACTTACTTTCCAAGAGACTTCGAGTCACTGATCATCGGTTAATTATCAGTAGGGTGAGGCTTTTTGCTTGCTCTTATAAGTTTTAGGGAGGGAAAATGAAAAAAATAGACCCGTATACCTCAGCTGTTAAAAAGAAAAAAAATATACCTGACTCCTATGTCATCCTGTTCGCAATGCTAATTATTGCATCAATAGCGACGTGGTTCATTCCTGCAGGCAGCTTTGAGCGTACAACAGAAAGTGGCACTGCTATGGTGGTGCCAGGTAGCTATGAATCGTTGCCGGCAAGCCCCACAACGCCCTATGATTTTTTTCTTTCGATACAGTCTGGGCTGATCGATTCTGCCAGCATTATTTTTCTAGTTCTGACCATTGGCGGCTCGTTCGCCATCCTTGATCACACAGGTGCCATTCAGGGTGGCATTATGAAACTGATCAAGAAAACACAGGATAAAAAATATGCGTTAATAGTTGTGGTCTCTATCGCTTTTTCGGCCGCGGGGTTTATTGGCGCGTTGCAAACGGCTGTGATTGCATTTATTCCCATCGGGATCATTATCGCGAGAGCCTTTAAGTTAGATGCGGTAGCAGGCGTGGCGATTATTTACCTGGGAGCATACGCAGGCTACACGATTGGTGGTTTGGATCCCATTACCACCGGGTTTGGTCAGGAGATCGCGGGGCTCCCTATTTTCAGCGGCCTATGGTTCCGTTTTGCTGTCTATCTCTGCATTTTAGCGTCGACGATCGCCTATCTCTGTCATTACATTTCCAAAGTATCGAAAGATCAAAGTAAATCCGTGCTAGGTGCTATACCTTTTCCAACAGAGGTTGAGAATTCTCACTCCATCTCCGACGAGTTCACACGTAAACACAAGGTAATATTGGGATACTTTTCGACTTGTATGGTTGGCTACGTGGTGGGGGTGTTTAACCTTGGCTGGGGGCTGCATGAAATGGCTGCGCTGTTTCTGGTTATAAGTCTGGGTACCGCCGCCATTGAAAGAGTACCCGCAAATCAGTACGTGAACCTGTTCATCAAAGGCGCGCAAGGAATGCTCTACGCTGCATTGATCGTTGGCCTTGCCAGGGCAATTGTGGTCGTACTTGAAAATGCTTACGTCCTGGACACCATTGTTAATTCGATTGCGGTGGTGCTTGAGCCATTACCGAATGTGTTAGCTGCATTAGGCATGTACGGGTTCAATCTGGCGTTCAATATCATCATTAGCTCTGCCAGCGGTCAGGCGGCCATTGTTGTACCCGTAATGGCGCCACTAGCAGACACCATCGGTTTGACCCGGCAAGTTGCCGTGCTGGCTTATAACTTTGGCGATGGTTTTACTAACATTATTACCCCCACGTCTGGGATTTTAATGGCCAGTATTGCGATCGGTGGGGTTCCATGGCTCAAATGGCTTAAGTTCGTGATCCCTTTACTGTTAATCTGGATAGCCATTGGGGCTGTGGCGCTAAGTACTGCGGTAGCCATCAACCTAGGCCCTTTTTAAGAAAGCAGATTAGACTCAGGCACGGTCAGTTTTTCGATCGTGCCTTCATGTATCTTCGTTTCAATGTACTGAATAAAGAAACGTGCCGTATCAGTCAATAAATTGGAATTCCACGCCATTGAGCTGATCTTTTTCACATCTGAATTAATCGCCTTGTACACCACATGGTCATTTTTTATGTAGGTAGCCGAGTAGGGAAGTAGCGTGACACCCATTTCGGCGGCTACGAGAGCCACCAGTGTTTGCTGCTCTTGAGCTGTTTGAATGACATTGGGCTTGAAGCCCTGATTCTTACATAGGGCCATTATCGCATCATAGTATCCGTGACCAGCTTCGCGTGGTGTCATTACCCAGTTTTCATCACTGAGTTCACTGACGTCGACCACCTGGCTAGTCGTCGCTAGTGAATGGCTTTTAGGAAGACAGGCCACGAAGCGCTCTTCTAGTATCGTGATATTGTCTATTCGTTTGTCTGCGATAGGAGAGACAAGAAATCCAATATCAATTGTTCCATGTATTAAGCCGATAAGCTGATTGTGAGTGGTAAGTTGTTGTAAACTTATGTCGACACCTGGATGACTTCTTTTAAAGTCTTTAACGACAGATGGAATCAAGTGAAATGACATAGTGCCACTAAATCCGATTGAAATAGACCCCTCCTTGCCTTGTGCTATTCTTTGCGTAAAGGCTATTTCCTTATCCAGAGTGGCAATGCACTTTCTCGCTGCTTCGAGAAAATGCTGACCCGCTGGTGTGATGCGGACTTCCTTGTTGTTCCTAATAAGAAGCTGAACACCGATTTCTTCTTCAAGGTTTTTTATCTGATTACTTATGGGGGGTTGCGATATGTTAAGTAATTTAGCCGCTCGTCCGAAGTGAAGTTGCTCGGCGACGACAATATAATATCTTAAGTGCCTGAGTTCCATGAGCTCCCTTTAGCGCTGGTTTTGAATTATTTAAATAGTCTGTTGTGTTGAGAAAGAAACCGCGATTTTATGTGAAGGAAAATAGTATAAGCGCAAACCATAAAGCCATGTTAGTAATATATTCGGCTGTTTCCTAAAGGGTTGATTATACCGTTAAAGAACTTCAGGTTTAGCGCTATGTTATGCATCAATAGTTCCCAGCTAGCCAAAAAGCCAATCAATCGACGAGCTTGGCAGTAGCCTTCCACCTGCTAAGAGCCTTCCCGCCACAGTTCCGCTAGTGACCCACCTACCGGCGAATCCTCAGGTAAGGCCACGGCAGCCACTCGTTCTTGTGCCGCCGCAAGCTGTGCGGGGTCGCCGCGCTCTATTTTCGGCTCTTGGAGGGGTGGGTAGGCGCCTACCATGCAGAAGTCATCGTCCGCCTCCAGGCTGGCATGCCCAACTCCCGCTGGCAGCACCAGCACATCGCCTGGGTAAAGCATCAGCTCCTGGCCGTTAGGGCCACCTAGCCGTGCCCGTGCCTGTCCGCGGAAGATGCCCAGTGCTTCATGGGCGGTGGAGTGAAAGTGGTCAAAGTCATACAGGTGATAGCGCCACGCAGGGGGCCAGCCGTGGCGTTTGAACATGCTTTCAAAGGCATCGGCCCGCTCCTCTGCATTGCTGATATCGAGAACCTGGCGATAAATCAGCACCGGTAGAGGGGAGTTGGGGTAGCCGGTCGCTGCATCGCTGTCGAGATGAAGCCGCTCTGGCTGTTGGGTAGACATCCTTGCCTCCTCATTTCTCGTTGGGGTGTGCTTTCAGCATGGTTTTAAGCTTGGTTTTAAGAATAGTTTTTAATGCATGGTCGAGCAAACCGATAACAAACTGGCTAGGTGTTTAGTCGATTACCGCCCCGCAGCCTACCCCCTCATTTTCTATTCGATTGCCTTGATGGCATCAGTCGGTATCATATCGTGGGTGTTGTCCATCATTACGCCCTTTATCCGCGAGTTTCTATGACCCAATCTAAAACGCCCTTCATTGTGGTGCTGAGCCTGGCAATGACCATGATGCTGGGCCCGTTTTCCATGGACACGTACCTGCCGGCCTTTCCGGTCATTGGTGAATCGCTGGGGATTTCTCAGCAGGCGGTATCGTTGAGTGTTTCGGTGTATGTGTTTGCGTTGGCGTTGGGTCAGTTGATCGGCGGTGCGCTTTCGGATCGCTTCGGCCGTCAGCGGGTGCTGATGAGCGGGCTGGCGATTTTTGCGCTCTCAAGCATTGTCATTGGTATGGCGGATTCCTTGAACACCCTGCTCGGCGGGCGGGCAATTCAGGCTATTGGCGCCGGTTTGACTCTGGTTTCGGTACCGGCGTTAGTGCGCGACCGAGTGGCGGGCCGCGACGCCGCGAAGCTGTTCTCGATGATGGGCTTTATCATGGTGCTGGCGCCTGGAATCGCTCCGAGCGTAGGCAGCGCGATTCTGGCGCTGGGTTCCTGGCACTATATCTTTTTCGCCTTGGCGGTATACGCGGTGCTGCTGGTGCCGTTGCTGGTGCGGGTGATTTTTACCGGCACGGGCAAGGTGTCTCGCGCGAAGAGCCCTCAAATGAGCCTGCTGGCGCGCTATAAACTGGTGCTGTCGACCAAGTCGGCCCTGCCGTTCATCGTTTGGCAGGCCGCCTCTTTTTCTACCCTGATGATGTTCATCACCTATGCGTCATTTATCTATCAGGGGCATTTCGGCCAGTCTCCTTCAAGCTTTTCAATGCTGTTTGCGGCGAATATCGTCGCGATGCTTATCTTCAACATTCTCAATCGAGTGTTGCTTTCCAGGCTACCGTCACTGCGTATCCTGCAGTTGGCAACGGGCTGTCAGGCAGTGGGCATACTATTGCTGGTGATGGCGGCTTTCATGGAGTGGCCGCTGTACGCCTTCCTGGCCGCCATGATGCTGACCATCGGTTCGATAGGGGCGATCTCGCCGAATATTCAGGCCTGCTTTTTGGAGTTCTTTCCCACCAGCAGTGGGACGGCCGCAGCGCTGCTGGGTGCCGCCCAGTTCGGCATCGCTGGGATTCTGAGCGCATTGTCTGCCTTGCTGCCGCATACGCTTGAAGCGATTATCCTGGCCATGGCTGCCTGTGGCTCGGTGGCGTATCTGATGCTTGCCCGCTCTATCATCAAAGGGCGTGCCGCTGTCGAGGCACACTGAGCCAGGCCACACTCCTTTGTCAAAAGCCCCGTGTTTTGGATAACACGGGGCTTTTTTTGTTTGTTGATCAGATGCCGCTGGTACACAAGCGCTGCATATATAGGACGGGTAGTCGGCTAGTGCACGACCTCATACGTGTATTGCAATCATGAAATAAAGTTCAAAATAAATGATTATGATTTGTGTTATTACTATTGACTAGGTGCTGCCACCTTTGGATACTCTCACGGCCTTTCAAAAGAGAACCACAAGGCGAGCAGGGCAGGTTTATTCATTTCAAGGGATCTTCAACATGACTGATAGCAGTAGCACAGTCCGGCGCAACGCAAGTCGGGTACGGTGGCAGCAGACCACTACCGCCATTCTGTGCGGCACGACGCTGGTGACTATCCCCATACTCGGGAACGCTCAGGAAACCGGCGAAGGCAGTGACGATAACGAGGGATATCGCCTCGCCCCCATTATCGTCAATGCCCAGGCCTACGCTGATGATGATGCCAATTCGATAGTAGCTCAGGAGCTTTGGGTGGGTGGTAAGGTCGCCACCAGTATTCTTGATACACCTGCCTCCGTGTCGGTCATTACTGAGAAAGAGATTGAGCAGCGCAACGCCTCTACCACCGAGGAAGTGCTGCAATATACCCCCGGCGTCCTCACCGATTATTACGGCACTGATGACCGTAACGACTATTTCAAGATCCGCGGATTCGAGGCCACCACCTACCGTGATGGGCTGACGCTTGGCTCAATGCGCGGAGTACGTGAGGAGCCCTACGCTTTCGAGCGTGTCGAGGTATTGCGGGGGGCCAACTCGACTCTGTTTGGCCCGGCGGATCCAGGTGGCTCGGTCAACTTCGTGAGCAAGCGGCCACGGTTTGAGCGTTTTGGGGAAGGCTATCTCTCCTACGGTTCATTCGACGCCAAAGAGGCCGGTGTTGATGTGGGTGACACGCTGAACGCTGACGAGACAGTGGCCTACCGCTTTACCGGCACTATCCGAGACAGCGACCGCGAATACGATCACTCCAAAGACAACAATGGTTTCTTGATGGGGGGATTGGCCTGGGAGCCGACGGAGTACACTTCCGCAAGCGTTATCTTCGATTACTTGAAGCGTGACGACACCCCCAACAGCGGTGGTTATCCGCTCGACCGGGAGTATGACCGCAGCGACTTCTTCGGCGAGCCTGGCTTCAACTATCATGATGTCGAGCGTACCAGCCTCACCGGGCAGCTCACCCATGATTTCAACAACGGCCTGACGCTGCGCGGTAACCTGCGTTACAGCGACCTGACCGACGATTTCGGCTACGTCTATATCACTGACTCTGCGGCGCGAGTTGGCAGCGTGGTGGATCGCGACTATTTTGGTACCGACAACGAAGCTCAGGAGTTGATCGGCAACGCTATCCTGCAATACGACGCCCGCTTTGATCAGGTCGATAGCAGCACGCTTGTGGGTGTCGAGTACCGCGATGCTTCCACCGAAGACAGTTCGTTTTACGGCGATGCGACCTCCATTGATATCGCAAATCCTGTCTTTAGCGGTGCCCCCAGTAGCCTCAACGTCTATAGCAGCAACAAGCAGGACTTCACCACTGAGTCGGTCTTCCTGACCCAGAATTTGTCCTTCTATGACCGATTCATTGTGACAGCGGGTGTGCGCAACGACTCGATGGATGTCTCAAGCACCAACATGGCGGGTGTTACCGATTCCGATGACTTCTCTGAGACCTCACTTCGTGGTGCACTGACCTATCGGGTCACCGATGAAATTTCCACCTATGTCAGCATGGTGGAGTCGGTCGCACCGCCCACGATTGGCATCGATCCTGAACGGGGCGAGCAGTACGAAATTGGTGCGAAATATTCCCCCTTTGGTACCAATGCGCTGTTTTCGGCGGCCATCTATGACCTAACCAGGGACGACGTCACCATCTCGGTTGTCCAGGACAATGGCGTTATCGAGCGGGAAACCGTGGGTGAGTCCCGCGTACGGGGTCTTGATCTGGAAGCGAAGGCTGAGTTGACCGATAGCTTTAGCGTGGCCGGTGGTTACTCCTATATGGAGTCGGAAGTGGTACGCGACAGCAACGCAGACAGAGAGGGTAACGAGTTCACCGCAGCACCCAAACATACGGCGTCGCTGTGGGGCTACTATACCTTGCCAAGCCAGGATATGAGTATTGGCCTCGGCGCCCGTTACATTGGCTCCTACTACTTTGATGTCGCTAATACGTCCAAGAGCAGTGCGGCAACGCTGTTTGATGCAGCTTTCAGCTACCAGCTCACTCAGGACGCCGACCTAGCCGTCAATGTCAGCAACTTGCTCGACGAGCAGCACGTGGTCGGTTCAAGCACCGCCGATTACTATAATCCGGGTCGCGAAATCAGCGCGAAAGTGAGCTATCGCTGGTGATGTAATTCCGTCTATACCCCAAAGGTAAAGCAACGGCAAAACGCCCCGACTTGAACATTCAAAGCGGGGCGTTTTTGGTATTTAGGCTTCTGTGAGGCCATCAACGATAAAAACGCGGTAGTCGGCGCCCTGGAAGCGGTGCTTGCGGGCTTCCTGGTAGGCGGGGCTTTCATACCAGGCGCGTGCAGCGGCCATATCAGGGAAGCGTAGAATGACCGCTCCTTCCATTGCGCTACCTTCCAGTACTTCAAAATCGCCATAAAAAGCCAGTGGCTGTGGGTCGTGGCCTTCACGGGCGGCTTTTGCCTTCTCGCCGTAGCGCTCCATTTCCTGGGCGTCGTGGGTGTGTTCGCGAGTCAGTACGACATAAGCGGGCATTCATTTCTCCTGATGTCATCATTAAGCAATCCACTAGAGCATATCACCGCCCACCAGCGGAGCCACATTAGAAAGAGTGTTATTCAGCTTTACCGCGAATATCTTGAGTAGGCACTTCGTACTCCGGTTTAGCCGCTGGCTCAATCAAGATGGCTTTTTCAAACTTCTCATTTTCCAGAGCCGCCAAGGCGATTTCATAGCAATCGTCGATATGGCTGTTACCCATGTACTTCATGGCGGTAAAGCTAATGCTGCCTGCCACGGCGCTGCCGACGAAGGGCACGAACTTAGCAACACCTTTTGCTGCTACTTTGCCTGCCATCTTATTTAGCAGCATCACAATAAGCTTTCTGGTGATGTATTTACCGGCCATCTTACTGCCGGTATTGGAAATGACCGTCATCACAAATAGCTTGGATTCAGTATCCAGGCTGTCGATCTGCTCAGGCGTTAAGCCAAATTTTTCATTAATTTTGGGAATTAACCGCATCAAAATGGCGACGTCTGAGCCAATATCTAACCCAGGTACTGGGATGATGGCGGTACCCGCAGAAAGGCCCGAGCTTTTAGTGACCATCGAATGACACGACTTACGGATGGCGTCGAGTTCTTCTATTGATTCAATCATGATGAGATCCTTTCATTTATTGCCTGATTGATCTAGTGCTGGCTGTACCACTTCCAGGTTCACTTCCTTCCCTGGATACTAACATTCCCGACCACTCTTCGACGTCATTTGAGAATCGCCTGTAGTAAAGTCGTCGGCGAAGGTAAAAGTGTCAAACGGTATTTGGAAAGGTGAACTGAAGCGGGAGGCTTGAATGACGAACTTGAGAACCCTATACCCACCGATCGAACCCTATGAAACAGGCATGATCAATGTAGGGGATGGCCATACGGTCTATTTTGAGCGTGTGGGCAAACCGGGCGGTAAGCCTGCGGTATTTCTGCATGGTGGCCCCGGCGGTGGGATTTCGCCTGATCACCGACGTCTGTTTAACCCTGAGTGCTACGACGTTCTTCTCTTTGACCAGCGTGGCTGTGGACGTTCAGAGCCCCATGCCAGTATCGAAGCCAATACTACGTGGCATTTAGTCGAAGACATCGAGAGGCTACGTGAGCATGTTGGCGTAACCCAGTGGATGGTTTTTGGCGGCTCTTGGGGTTCTACCCTGGGCCTTGCCTACGCCCAGGCGCATCCTGAACGTGTCAGTGAGTTGATTTTGCGAGGCGTCTATACGGTCACTCAGGCAGAGATAGATTGGTACTATCAGTTTGGTGTGTCTGAAATGTTCCCCGATAAGTGGGCGGCGTTTCAGGCGCCTATTCCTCAAGCAGAGCGACACGATATGGTGGCCGCCTACCATCGTCGTTTGATGGGGGACGACCCTATCGTTCAGCTTGAAGCGGCGAAGGCCTGGACGATATGGGAGGGGGAAACCATCACTCTTTTACCAGACCCTGCCTTAACGGCTCCCTATAGAGAGGGGCATTTTGCCTTAGCCTTTGCGCGGTTAGAGAACCACTTCTTTACTCACAAAGCCTGGCTGGAAGAAGGGCAGTTGCTTGCTAACGCCGATCAACTAAAAGGTATTCCCGGCGTTATCGTTCATGGTCGTTATGATATGCCATGCCCCGCTCGTTATGCGCTGGCACTGCATAACGCTTGGCCAGAATCCCAATTCCATTTGATTGAAGGTGCAGGGCACGCCTGGAGCGAACCCGGCATTCTCGACCAGTTGATACGCGCGACAGATCGCTTTGCTTCTTAATCCAACCACTGCCAGGGCGGTGCGTCCAGCCACCCCTGGCCCAGGATGGTCGTCTCGCCAAACTCTTTATCCAGCGCGATAGAGTTACAGGCCTGATCTTGTTCCAGTGTCGCCACTAAGCGTGGCGCGTGGGAGACCACCCACACCTGGGTTTCCCGCGATGCACGGATAATCAGGCGGCCCAAGGCGGGAAGCAAATCCGGATGTAGACTGGTTTCTGGCTCATTCAACACTAGCAAGGAAGGCGGCCTGGGTGTAAGCAGCGCCGCCACCAGCAACAGGTAGCGAAGCGTGCCGTCTGAGAGTTCGGACTGGTTTAAGGGGCGCAACAGCCCCTTTTGTAGAAACTGCAGTAGAAAGCGATTCCCAGCGTCGGCTTCAAAATTAATAGTGGCGCCGGGAAAAGCATCTTCAATCGCCTCGTACAACGCTTCTCTGTCGCCAATCTCGTGGATGGTTCGTAATGCGGCCACTAGACTGTGGCCATTGTGATCCAGCACCGGGGTGCGGGTACCTATCTGTGGTGTGCGGATAATAGATTGCGGGTCGGTTCGGAACTGATCATAGAAACGCCAACTACGAATAGTTTGTCGAACCGCATGAACCTCAGGCACGGCGATGGGGTCACTGATTTCGTTTAAAATGCTTTCGTGGCTATTAAGGTGGGCGTTGTAAACCTGCCATTTACGGCCAACACGCACTTTCACCACTGATCCGACTCGGTCGATCAGGCAACTGCTGGGTCGGCAAACATCGCCTGCCCAAATGCATTCCCGTTTTATTTCGGGGTCGAACTGGAACATTGATGGGTCTTGGTAGCCCGCAAAGCCCTGAGGTGCGGGCATCCCCAATGAAATGGCGTAGCCGAAATCTTCACCCACAAAACCCAGCCTAAGCCGGGGGCTGTTTTTCTTAGCAGAGCCCTCAATGGCAGCGGAGCCCTCTCTCATGTCTTTGGTGAGTTTTTCCGGGCCAGCCCAGAAGGTGTAATCAAGCCCGCCCTCTTGAGCAATCGATGAGATAAGATTGCCTTTGGCTGTTTCTGCCAATAATCGCAGCGCTTTGTATAGGTTGGACTTGCCGCACCCGTTGGGCCCCGTCACTACATTGAGACTCGACAGGGGAGAAACAATTTTTTTCAGGCTGCGGTAGTTGGATACGGCAAAGGTGTTGATCATAGGCTCTGCGGCGTTGGGGCTGGCTGCTCTGAGCAGCGTGAAAATAACAGTTTAGCCCCAAATGCCCCCTCACTAGAAGACATCGATAGCTGGAGATCTTAAGTGCCAATTGAGAGGCGGAATGTTCATATCCTCGATTTCGGTAAGGGTTTTGGTCGGCAGTTGCCTTTATTCTGTACTAGCTGTCTGACGAGAGTTTCATGCGGGCATCACTTCTTCTCAGTATTAAAAGATTCCCGGAAATATACCGAAAGACTGGATCAGGCAAGAACGAAAGAGTATTTGGCATTCTGATCCGTTCATTTTGAATCTATCATTCATGTGCTGATGAAGCGACTAGCAAGCCAAGCCTTCTTCTCTAAAAGAGCTAATTAACTCATATGTAGGAAATTAGAGGGGAAGCGATCCATGAGGTTGCTTTTAGCTCAGTAGGTTGATCGAATAGTTAAACGTAAGGAGTAAATCATGAAGCTTTTAAATGCGGCCTTAATCATTGCGTTACTGCTTTCTTCAGGCGTAGCACTTGCTGAAAGAGGCTCGGATGAAGATAACAGGGTTGTTTATTCTGGATCGACATCTACAGATAGCGGTAACCAGGACATTCCGGCCTCCCAGGTGCTTTCTGACAACCCATAAATCGAGCTAAATAGCTCAGTTGTAGGTAGTGTTTTTTGAAGTAACTTAAAGTCATTGAAACTGCTCCGTGGCATGTGGATTTTAAATTAATCACATGTCACAGGGTTGGTCGAGTGATGGCTGGTTATTTAAGGGTAAGGAGTAAATTATGAAGATTTTAAATGCAGTCTAAATTGTTGCCTTAGTGCTTTTATCAGGTGCAGCATCCGTTGAGAGAGGTTTCGCTGAAGATAAAGAGATTGTTTGTCTCGAGTCAATGTGTTCGCAACAAGCGAAAGGAGTTTTCATTATCTGAAACGCTGGTTATAAACCTTTAAGCGAACTATTGATTTTGATTTAGAAAACAATGCCGGGCGGGCCTAGTCTTTTTAGGCCCGCCCATTTATTTTCAGGCTTCCATTTGATTCAGTAAGATTGATCCCTACGCAATGATACCCACCTTGCAAGACGCTGTTGTCCGCTCATGGCAGCTACCATCAAACTGGGCAGGAAGGTCAGCGTGATGACCGTGGAGAATGCGATGCCAAACATCACGATGGCGCCGAGGCCACGGTAGAGTTCAGTGCCTGCCCCGGGGATCAGTACCAGCGGGGCGATGCCGAAGATGGTGGTCAGGCTGGACATCAGGATCGCGCGCAGACGGATATTGACCGCATCATCGACGGCCGCGACGATGGATTCCGCGCCTTCTTCCAGCCGCTTGTAGGTTTCCTGAACGATCAGTATCGGGTTGTTGACGACGGAGCCGAGCAATACCAGGAAGCCGAGTAGCGTGATCATATCGAAAGGCTGGTGGATGCCAAACGGAGCGCCGAGGCCATTGAGTATGGCCAAGCCAAGAATCCCGCCCGCGAGTCCCAGTGGGATTGTGGCCATGACGAATAACGGCCGCCCCCAGTGGCGGAAAATCGCTACCAGCATCAGATAGCATAATAAGACCGCGATCATGAAATTACCCGAGACCGCTTCGCGGGTGGCTTGCAGCTGGTCGCTGGCGCCGGTGATATCTATCGATACTCCGTGAGGGATCTCGCCAGCGACACACATGGCCTCAATCAACTCGTTTTCCACGCGCTCGACGCCCGTTTCCAGCGCCACCGAACGCGGCGGCACGATATTCAGCGTCACCGTACGGCGCCCGTCCAACCGCCGAATGCTGTCCGTATCGACGGACTCGTTCAAATCGGCCAATGCGGAAAGTGGCAGCACGTCGCCAGACGGTGTGGCAATGGGCAGGTCACCCAGGCGATCCGCCCGCTGCTCGCTACCCGCGCTGCTGAACAGGTAGATGTCGACCCGGCGGTCATCGAGGATCATCTGGTCGGCGAACGCACCATCGCTTAGCGCCGCCACGGAATAGCCAAAGCGTTCCGCATCGAGCCCGACTTCCACCAGTCGCTCCCACCGAGGCTGGATCTCCAGCAATAACTGATCCAGGCTGAGTGAGCTCGGTTCTGAACCAATCTGCGCGTCGTCGAACAGTGCTCCTGCGCGGGCATAGGCAAGGCTCGCAACCTGATAGATCTCGGCAAGATCAGAGCCGGAAATGTCCATGTTGATACTGCGCGTACCGCCATCGTTGGTGGAGATGATGGAGCCCCGTGAGGCGAATGCGCGCATGCCCGGCCAGGCCGTAAAGCGCGCCTCGAGGGCGCCCATTAACAATAACACGAATGCCCTGGGCGTCGACGAACATGGCGAAGAAGCGTAGTGCGGGCATATTCGTTTCGCCACGGTGGAAGCGTGCCGGTTCGTCATCAAGACGCTGCTGCAGCTCCGGGATTAGCTCCTGCGCGATGGATTCCATCTCCGTCAGGTTGTAGCCCGGCGGTGCGATCATTGTAGAGAAGATGCGTGCCTCTTCGCCTTCCGGCAAGTACTCAGCCGGAGGGGTTAGCCACACCACGACCCATGCCGACAAGCCAAGCGTGCCGAGTAGAATCGCTATTCGCCGTATCGGACGGCGATAGGCGCGGGTGATCCAACGGCCGATGCGGTCAAAGGCGCCGTCCTCGACGGTAACTCCTGGCTGGATTGCCGGTAGCAGTCGTGCCGCCATCGCCGGTAGCACGGTCACCGCAACGGCCATCGACGCAAGAATAGAAGAGGAAATCGCAATCGCGATATCCGAATAGAGCTGTCCGGCTTCCTCCTGAATGAACAGCGTGGGGGCAAATACCAGGACTGACGTAAGCGTGCTCGCCATGACCGCCGTCCAGACCCGGCGCACGCCCGCCACTGCGGCATCGAAGGGTTTCAGGCCGCGTCGCCGTGCCTGGTCGATGCTTTCGAGGACGACGATGGTGTTATCCAGTGTCATGCCGATGGCAAACGCTACGCCGGCCAATGAGATAACGTTCAGCGTCCGGCCTGCGAGTAACAGGCCTATAAAAGCGGCGATCGTACAGACCGGTATGGCAATCACCCCGACAAAGGTGCTGCGCGCTGAACGCAGGAAGGCAAACATTATCAGTGTTGCCAGCAATGTCCCGAGCAAAAGGTTATTCCAGACGTTGGCGACCGAGTCCTCAACGTAGCGCGCATCTTCGTTGATCAGCGTCATTTCAAGACCCAGCGGCGCCAGAATCTCGTCGCTGATCGCCTCGACTGCCGGCAGTACGGCATACTTGGTCTGGACG
The DNA here is from genome assembly GCF_002211105.1 of Halomonas campaniensis. Taxonomy (GTDB): domain Bacteria; phylum Pseudomonadota; class Gammaproteobacteria; order Pseudomonadales; family Halomonadaceae; genus Vreelandella; species Vreelandella campaniensis_A. Next base: position 317,301 of record NZ_JPUA01000034.1, read on the forward strand.
ACATTCGATCCCGTTTCGCGGCGCACCGCCAGGATCAGTGAAGGTAGGCCGTTATAGAATGCCTGGGTACGCATTTCATGGTGACTGAGCCGGATATTGGCCAGTTCGGAGAGCCGCATCAAGGCGCCCTGACGCTCGGCAATAATCAACTCGCCCATATCGGCGGGCTCGCGGAAGCGGCCGATCGTGCGGGCCATCACACTGCGCTTTCCACTGTCCAGGTCGCCCGCTGAACTGTCGACGTTACGGGTCTGCAGTGCATTGCGAACATCGGTCATGTCGAGCCCGCGTTCGGCCAAACGGTACGGATCGATTTCTACGCGCACCTGACGTGCTTCCGCACCCCATATTTCCACGAGCGAAACACCATTGACACGCTCCAGACGGGGGCGCACCTCATCCTCCAGAAAGTTACGCATCATCGCCAGATCGAGGTTTTCCCCACTTTCCGCACGTGGCCCGATGCGGAAATACATGAAGGGTTCGTCCGAGGAAGAGACTGTTGTCAGGGCGGGGGCATCGACGTTTTCAGGGTAGCTGGATACTTGGCTAAGTGCGTTGTTGGTGCGTATCAGCGCTTCATTAATGTCGACGCCGAAGGGAAACTCCAGCTCGATACTGGCTTGGCCGATGCTGGCGGTGGATACCATTCGTTGGAGATTGGGCAAGGTACGTAGGTATTGTTCCTGCTCGATAAGGATCTCTTGCTCCACGTCACGGGGAGACGCCCCAGGCCAGCTTGTCTCCACGCTGATGGTGCGTACTTCCAGGTCGGGGATCATCTGAACCGGTACACGCAGTGCAGCAGTGATCCCCAGTAAGCAAAGGATCAGAACCGCGACGGCAATCAGGGTGCTGTGGTGAATAACGCGTCCGAAATCCATATGTTAGCGCTCCACCACTTCTACGGACTGACCATCGGTCAGGGCCTCATTGCCTCGGGTGACGACCTGATCGCCCGGGCGCAGGGTGTCACCCGCGACGACGACCAGATCGCCCTGTTCATACAGAACTTGCACCTGGCGCCGGCGGGCGATGCGTTCATTGTCTGTGTCATCAACGATGTAGACGCTGTGACTGCCATCCGGTTGGCGCAGCAACGCATCGCGACTGATGGCCAACGTATCGGTTGCTTGCGGGGGTAAAGAAATTTCTGCTCGGGCGGAGGTGCCAGGAAGTAACCGACCCTGTGAATCGTTTACCAGTAGGCGAAGTAGAAAGGTTCTCGCCTCGGGGTCGGTGACGGGAACCCGTGCAATGATCTGCGCTGGCAATGGAGTGTCACCCAGCGTATCGGCAAATACCTGCGCTTGTGTCTGATCATCCAACTGCTCAAATCGCTCTTGGGGCACTTGCACATCCAGACGTACACGATCAATCGCAACTAACGATAACACCGGCGTTCCCCGTTGCACCCATTCGCCAACTTCGGTGAGTTTTTCGGCGACGACGCCTGGGAAAGGGGCTGGCAAACTGTGCCGTTCAACCAGTTCTTCCTGCTCTCGTGTGGCTGCCTGAGCGGAGGCTGCCGATGCCCGTGCTAGGTTTAGCCTAGCGACACGCGATGCGACCTCTGTTGCGGGGATGGCCTGGCGTTCAGCAAGCCGCTGTGCCTCATTAACCAAGCGCTCGGCCTCACGTACCGAGGCGTTTGCCTCTTCCTCCTGAGCACGAGCACGCATGAGCGCCTGTTGTACAAGGGCCGGATCGAGTTCCAGCAGTACCTGCCCGGTCTCAACATGATCACCCGCGTCAACATGCACGTGAGCCACGAGCCCGTCTGCGCGTGGGGAGAGGCGTGTCTGGCGCTCAGCGGTTAGGGTACCCGGAAGTGACAACTGCTCGCCTAACGTCGCCAGTTCCGCTGGTGCCACTGAGATAGGTACGGCAGCACGCTCATTGTTACTTATATTATTGTCAGGAGGGGCGCCACAGGCCGTCAGTAGGAAACAGGTTAACCCAGAAAGCCAGAATTTGATGGTCATGGTCATTCTCTCCGGCCATCCTCTGCTAGGAGAAAAGCCATCAGTGGGTTAAATAACCAAGCCTTGAAGAATAAAAATGTATCGGACAGGTTTCTAAGTTCCATAGCTTTTCTAAACTCTTCCAAAGGATCGAAGACGGCAGCATCTGCGAAGGCTATCGATTGTTACCAAGGCCCTACCTACTATTAATGCTTCGCTGCTCTCTATATGTGATTATCTCTGCTTACCGAGCCGGACTATCAAAACTTTTCGCTGGGAATGAAAAAGTAAGCCATGGTTGTACCCACAGTGTGTCAAAGATTGGTTATTTTGTAGCAAGGTGCATCAAGGCAGCTAAAGCGCGGTAAATATTGCTGAAGCTAAGCAGCTACTTATCCACCGGAGGAGGTTTCTATAGCGAATGGTCGAGGTCAAACTCATCGAATGCTAAACCGTGGTTTCAGGCGAATACTGATTGACGGTCGGGGGGAGTTTCTGAGGCTTACCGATTGGGCGTCCTCCGTCTTGCGAGTGATACGGTGCTGCTACCTGTATCTTCCAGCAAGTATATTCGGGGGCTGCTTTTCTCAGATTTTGCGGTCGAGTCGTTATTGATGGTTATTTCGCCGTTTGATTTTTAGCACAGCAATTAAGAAGTAGTTTAGGTCAGCAAGAATATAACTAAAAGAGTCCCTACGCCTGCCACTCCTATTATGTTGGTGAACTCTACTATTTCATCCTCTATATCACTTGGTAGCCAAGCTGTAGTGCTTTTTGATTTTGTTTTGGAAAAGATTAAGGCCGTAGTGCTAGCTTCAACGCTGAAGACGGCAATGACGCTTTCAATTGATCCTGAATTAAAAAGCATCATGGGTAAAGCTAAAAAAGCGGTTAAAGTTATTGTAATGCGTAAAGCAAAGCACTGTGAGTGGCTTAGTGTTCCAGGGGATTCCGGGAACCAAACATTTGAGAATGACGTATTCTCTTTCATGCATAGCGTTACAAAAAAACGCTTGGATAGTGAAAGTATAGATATAACCATTTTATTGCACCTATTCTCCATGAGCCCCGAAAAGCTCAGCCGGGGGGGACGTCGATCAGTCTCCTGTTACCTCGCGAATATCATCGAGGAGGTCGTCAAAGTAGGGATTCCAGGTCAGGCGAGCGTGATATTTTTCCGCGCCGCTCTGACCCCATGCGCCGAACCAGAGGGTCTCTGGGTCATCGGGTGGCGCGAGACCATCCTGGCCGTTTTCCAGCATGAGGTAGCTACCCGCTTGACCGTAATAGGTATTCTCGGGCGCAAACAGCACATTCATATGGGAGAAGGTGCTGATTCGCCGGTCGGGTAAATGGCTGGTAAAGGCGGTGACACGCGGATCGTCAAGGTTTTGTGGTGTGTCCCCGTACCATACGAAGCGTGATTTACGATTGGGAAAGCGGTTTTGAAAGGCAGTGAGCGTCGCGTTGGGGTTAAGGACGCTATCATGCTGGCTCATCGTTATGAGTACGGGTTTATCAAAGTGTGCGGTGTCGAGATTTTTTTGCACGGTACTGACCGAGCGATAATAGAGAGAGGCACCGTGCGTAGGAAGCGACTGGTAAGTGGCGATATTGTCCTCGTCATCAATGTCGAGCCAGTCCCAAAAATAGGCAAGGGCTGGAGCAAGAAATAAATAGCTGCTACCGGGGTAAAATCCAGGAGAAAACAGCAGCAGGCCATCGACATTGTTGTCTGTGAACGCATGAGAGGTGACCAGGTTACCGCCGGTTGAGAAACCGCCAAGCCAAAGCTCATCGACCTCGGCTGCTAGCAGTTCGGCGTGATGGGCAATGATTTTTTCCCAATCCTCATTATCGGCTAGCATCAGGTCGGCGGGGCGTGTGCCGTGGCCAGGCAGAAGAATGGAGCGAACCAGCCAGCCGTCATTCGCCATGGCGGTGGCGATATCAATGAAATACCACGGGCTTGCGCCCAGTCCATGAACTAACAGGATACCGCGTTTCGCCGGTTTATCCGGGCGGAATTCGAACGGCGTATTGAGCTCTATTTCAAGGTCGCGGTCTTCACTGATGAAAGCGCGGTTATTCGCAATCCATGCACGAGTTTCGCGCACATATTGATCAAAACTCTCCTGATCATAGGGAGGCAGGCTGCCTGAGGATTGAAAGCGTGGAGAATCCGGTGGCACGGCGCAGGAGGTCAGTAAGAAAAGTGTGAAAAGTAGAACGCTAAGCCGACGAATCATGAAAGCCTCTCTGTAGTTGCTTGCCTCTGACAGAGAGTCACCAATGTGCTCCCCTTACTTAGAATGATTGGGCAGGCGGGCTGTGTAGTGTTTAACGAGCAGCTTGATTATTTTGACTGTTACGGTCATTTAGCCGTTTAAGGCAAACCCCGGCAGCACTGCCTCGGCCTCGATAGCGATTAACCATTCCGGTTCGGCAAGGCCGTACACAATTAACCAGGTGGCGGCCGGCGGTGCGATAGGGAATCGGTGCTTCAACGCCTCCATCACTACCTGCTGTTCATACCGCACGGATTCGGCTAAGTAGATTCGTAGCATTACCACCCGCGTGAGATCGCCCCCAAGACTTGTTAGTAACCGTTCGATATTGTCGAGTGCTGCCTGGGTCTGCTCGGGCAACTCTGGGCCCGCTAAATGGCCCTCGGTGTCGACGCCCACCTGGCTCGACATCAGCACCCGGGTGCCACCCTGAACTAATACGGCTTGGCTATGGCCTTCGGTCAACGTATTGGGCAGGTTGGGCGGGTTTAATGGTTTGCGTCTTAAAATTTGCATGACCACCTCCTTAGTACGTTCATAGGGTCGCTTGTAAGGATGACCATTCAATCGCGCCTGATACTCTGTTGGATGAACAATGGCCGCTGTTTGTCAGCATGTATTCAATACATACAGTCAACGTCGTCGCTAATTTGTATTCTGGTTAAGAGCTTCTATGTTCGACGAGCCGATGGTTCCACTATCGGCCTACTTTTCTTTCTCGTTTCTTACTGACATTACGTTTTCGCCAAACCGCCTTGCAATGTGTAAGACCCACCCTCTAAAGCAGGTCTGCTGTGAACGCCCTGAGTTTGGCCGCAGCACGTGTGGTGCTGTTTAGTTTTCAGAAAATGCTCGCAACATGGGTAGCGACGCTGCTGGGGCTGATATCCAGAGCGCGGGCGGTTTCTTTATTACTCGCACCATTGATAACCAGCCTGGAGACGTTGTCCGGGGGAACCACTCTTGGGGGGGGCATGGCGCCGAGGCGGGGAACCACCCATGCCACTGCCTTTTCAAATGGCCTTGGGTGGGCGTTTATCTTGACGGTGGTACACGCGTTCGCTGGTAATTTTTTCGCGGGAATCGCTTGCACTGGCCTCGTTTTCTCTGCATAAGGTCATGATCAACCCGGGATGGGCGTTGTGGGCCGAAAGCTCCCAACCGTGTGCCATGGCAATCTCTTGGCAGATGGCCAGCCCCAAGCCTGCTCCATGGTCGCGCCGATGCGCCCCACGCCAGAAGCGTGAGAACAGCAGGGCCAATTGCTCTGGTTCGACGCCTGGGCCACGGTCACGCACAGTTATTATATTTTCCTGGATCTCCATGCTGACAAGGGTCTGCTCGGGGGCATGCTGGATGGCGTTCTCCAGCAAATTCTTGAGCAGGGTGAAGCATGCCCCGCGATCAGCCTTCCATGTCACCCCTTGATCCGGGGCAAGCACCGTTAAATGCACGTCGGCGGACTCTGCCATGCGCTGTAAGTAGGTAGAAGCCTCGTGGGCGATGTCCTGCATCCGAACAACGCTAAACTGGTAGCTGTGTGCCTCGCTCGCTTCGGCCAGCAGTAGCAGTTGTTGCACTTGGCGCGTCATGTACTCGACATCGCTCAATAGCGCCTCACGATCATTGTTACCATCTGCGATCAATTCAATCTGTGCACGAATCAACGCCAGTGGCGTTTTTAACTCGTGTGCTGCATGGCCGAGAAACTCCTGCTGTAGGCGATAACCCCGCTCAAGGCGTTCCAGGGTGTGGTTGAAGCTATCCACTAGTGGCGCAATCTCTGCGGGCACCGCGTCCGTATTCAGCCGGGCGTTGATGGAGCGCGGCGAGATGGCCGCCGCGGACTCCGATACGTCTCGCAATGGCTTGAGGGTGTAGCGCAGGGTAATATAGGCGCATAACCCGAAAGCGACGAACAGCACAAGTCCGAACACTGCCACGGCAGCGACCACCTGCGGAAAGGACACGGTATAGACGACATCCAGGAACCTCGCACTGACCGCGAATTGCAGATACCACCTTCGCCCCTCATGCTCGAGGGGCTGCGTTGCGCCGTAGAAGGTCTTTCCCTCATGCTCGAAGGTGAAGTTGCCGCGTGCCAGCCGAACAAGATCGCCGTCGGCCGTCCAGAACTCCTCACCTGAGCTGGAAAAGACGGCCACGTTTCCGGCTTCATCCAGAATCCGGTAAGCCGCTTCGCGCTGCGGACCCTCGTACAGCCAGGCGCGATCCTCCAGACTCGAGTCGAAGCCGACGGGTCGGCCGCGACTGTCGAACTCGATATTGTCTACTAGCCCCTCGGCCGCGTCGGCCAGATCCATACGAGCCAGTAGATCGCTCTTAAGCACCACTGCAGCAGCAATTACCAGCAGTGTGATACTCAGCACCATGCCCGCCACATAGGCCAGCAGCACTTTCAGCCTCAGGCTATTTAGCGTCATCCGCTTGACGAAGCGCATACCCCATTCCTCTGACGTTGGCGATCCGCTGGCGCGAGCCGATGGCCCGCAGCTTGCGGCGTAAACGGTGCAGGGCGACATCCAGGGCGTTAGGTGTTACCGCCTCGCTTAGGCCCCAGGCCGCCGCTTCCAGCGCGCTGCGGCGTACGACCTCATCGTGCTTGTATAACAGCAACTGCATAATGTGCAGTTCCGCCGGGGCAAGGGTAATACTCTCGTTCCCGCTAAACAGAACGCCGCTTTCCGTATGCAGTCTCAGGTCGCCGTGAATGGGGTCGATTGAATGGAATTCCACAGGGCGGCGTAGCAAGGCACGGACACGCGCCACCATCTCATCCATGGCAAACGGTTTGGGCAGGTAGTCGTCGGCGCCGGCTTCGAGGCCTTCTACCCGGTCATGCAGTGCATCGCGCGCCGTTAACACCAGGCAGGGCACGCTAAGGCCCGCGTTGCGCAGCTTCTTGAGCAGTAGCAGCCCGTCCCCATCCGGCAAGCCGCGATCGAGCACCAGTGCCTGGTAGGATATCTGCTGAACGGCAGCCCATGCTGCATCAATGCGGTCAACTACATCCACGGCGATGCCAGCGTTCACCAGCCCTTGGTGCATTAGCTGGGCTAGGCGATCGTGATCCTCGATCAGCAGTATCCGGCTCATCAGAAGGTGTAGAGATAGCCAACTAACACGGCATTTTGGGTTGAGCGATCCACCAGCGGGCTATCTTTGATTTCGTCCGCCAGGCTCGTGACCTCAACACCTATCAGCACAGAGTGATGCTGGTCAAACTGGTACACGCCGCGCCCCCCCGCCTCGATATTGGTAGCCGACTCTCCCTTATAGGCGGGGCGATCGAAGCGAACCTCATTATCGCGAACGCCGAAGTAGTAATCGACGTTCTTGTCGTCCTGCCAGGATGCCCCCACGTATGGGGTTAGCATTATATGTTCGCCGAATTCCCACGTTCTCTCCAGGCCAAGATCGACGCGCTGCCCGTCGCTGTTGCCGGAGACGTCGGTGAGCCATTCGGCGCTGACCTCGAACAGCTCGCTTTCCCACTCCACTTTTGCCCCCGCCCAGAAGCCGCCCTCGCGCTCACTCATGCCGTTGAGAATCGGGGCGTCTCCTTGCTCGTAGCCGCTCTCATCGTACTGGGCGACGATACCGAAATTGAGCTGTTGTGAGTCGCTGATGACAAGACTCGGCAGTTTAAATTCGATTTCCGGTCCGAAGACACTAATGTACCGGTTTTCGATCAGGAGCAAGGGAAATGGGGTGGTTTCCCTGTCGATACCGGCATAGGGATCCTGGTCGCTCATTGCACCTACGCCCAATCCCCAAGTGGTTCCGTCTGAATGTTCTTCGTCGGCGAACGCCAACGGAGAGGCAATAACAAGACCACCGATAAATGCGGCTGTCGCCAATTTTATAGCGGTGAGACGGCCGTCCAGCAATAGCGACTGATGAGAACTCATGGTTGCACTCCTAGCATTGTGTGTAAGTGAGAGCGTTATGGAAGTGCCATCATCAGGAGGATTGTCTTACGCGTTTCTTACTGAAAACGGATTTGATCAAGCGCTACGTCAGTAAGAAACGAGAAAGGAATACAGGCCGATAGTTGTTCAACAGAAATGCTTGATGTCGTTTTTCATCAACGAACTGAACAATTTGAGACAGGCCTGAATTATGTCACCTCCAACCGGAAAGATGTATCTCGGCATTACGATTGCCGTCATCGCTAGCGCTGCCGCGCTGGCATGTATGCAGGCGGTGTCGTCGGAAAGCGATGCCGTCGCCGAACCGACGGCGCAGCCCTCACTATCCGTCAACGTGACGACATTAGAACCTCAGACGCTTTCGACGACGATTGCGGCCAATGGTGATATCGCTGCGTGGCAGGAGATCATTATCGGTACCGAAATCGGTGGCCTACGGCTGGTAGATGTCAAGGTAGACGTGGGTGATGAGGTCACGGAAGGGCAGGTGCTGGCCGTTTATAACGACACGACGGTGCGCGCAGAGCTGGCGAGGAGCCGGGCTGACGTGGCGGAAGCTGAGGCAACGCTTGCGGAAGCGAATGCCAATGCCCAGCGTGCCCGAAGTTTGAAAACCACGGGATCGCTTTCAGAGCAGCAGATTCAGCAATACGAAACCGCCGAACTCACCGCCAGGGCGCGACTAGGCGTTGCGCAAGCGCAGAATGAAGTCCAAGCGCTACGCTTGGCTCAGACGCAGGTGGTCGCCCCAGAGGACGGTTTGATTACCTCCCGCACGGCCACTGTTGGCGCTGTTACCGGCGCCGATCAGGAACTGTTCCGATTGACGCGCAACGGTCGGCTGGAGTGGCGGGCCGAGGTCGCCGCTTCCGATCTGAATGAGCTGCGACCAGGCCAGACTGCCCGGATAAGCCTGCCTGGCGGCTACGACCTCGACGGGCGATTGCGCACCATCGCGCCGCTAGTGGACACCGCGACACGCAATGGTCTGGTTTATGTCGACCTACCGTTAAGCGACGTTGCCCGGGCGGGAATGTTTGCGCGGGGAGAGTTTGAACTGGGCAGCCGCCAAGTAATGACGCTACCCCGAGCTGCGGTGCAACTACGCGATGGCTTTGGCTACGTCCATCGCGTCAGCGATGAAGGCCAAATAACGGAGCAGAAAGTTGCCCTTGGTCAGCAAACGGATGATCGCATCGAAATTCGCGACGGGCTTGAGCCCGATGCCAAGGTGGTCGCCTCGGGCGGTGCTTTTCTGGGAAACGGTGACCAGGTTCGGGTGGTTGAGACCGACGCCGAGGAGGGGGTATGACGCTCAATACCTCATCCTGGGCGATTCGCAATCCTATTCCGGTGATCCTGCTCTTCATCCTATTGACCTTCTGGGGGCTCATCTCCTTCCGAGGCTTGTTTATTCAGGACTTGCCGGATGTACAACTGCCCCTCGTAGAGGTCTCCGCCTCGTTGCCCGGGGCGGCCCCCGCCTTAATGGAGAACGAGGTTGCCCGCAAGATCGAAGACTCCATTGCTACCGTCTCCGGCGTCAAAAATATCTCTACAACGCTGACGGATGGTAATGCCGATATCGCTATCGAATTCCGGCTGGAAAAGTCCTTGCAAGAGGCTCTTGAGGATGTGCGCGACGCTGTTGCTCGCATGCGCTCGGATCTACCCGCCGACCTGCGTGATCCAGTGATTCGGAAGGGGGAGTTTTTCAGTGAGCCGATTGTACGCTACGCGGTGAGCTCCTCCGATCTAGACGATGAGGCACTCTCCTGGTTCGTCGATGACAAAATGACCAAGGCCGTCTTGTCGGTGCCAGGCGTTGGCTCGGTTCGGCGTATCGGCGGGGTCGATCGCGAAGTCCGCGTGGCATTGGATCCGGATCGCCTGCTGGCGATGAACACGACAGCGTTGGATATCTCACGCCAGCTGCGCCAGGCGCAGTTGGAGGCGCCCGGTGGGCGCGTGGATGTCGGCGGAGCCGAACAGGCCGTGCGCATCATCGCCAACGCTGCATCCGCAGCTGAGCTGGCGACGATGGAGCTGGCACTCAGCGACGGTCGCCGTATTCGCCTTGATGAGGTGGCGACGGTCACCGATACCGTGGCCGAGCGGCGCTCGATAGCATTGCTTGATGGCGCGCCCGTCGTCGGCGTCGAGATGACCCGTGCCGAGGGGTACGGCGAGGTGGATATGGCCGAGGGCGTGCAGTCCGCGCTCGCGGAATTACAGGCGCAATATCCTCATATAGAGATCGAAGAAGCCTTTAATTTCGTCGGGCCGGTGCTGGAGAACTGCCAGGGCTCCATGCATATGTTATTCGAGGGCATGGCGCTGGCGGTGCTGGTGGTGTTCTGCTTCCTGCGCAATTGGCGGGCCACGCTGATTGCGGCGGTCACACTGCCACTGTCGATCATACCCACCTTCGCCTTCATGCATCTGATGGGCTTCTCGCTCAATGTGGTGACGTTGCTGGCGCTCTCGCTGGTGATCGGGGTGCTGGTGGATGATGCCATTGTCGAGATTGAGAATATCGAACGGCACCTGCTAATGGACAAGCCCCCGCGCCAGGCTGCTATGGATGCGGCGGCAGAAATCGGCTTGGCCGTTGTCGCCACCACCTTTACGTTGATTGCCGTTTTTCTGCCCACGGCCTTTATGAGCGGCACCGTCGGGCAATTCTTCGTTCAGTTCGGTTGGACGGCCTCGGTAGCCGTGCTGTTTTCGCTATTGGTGGCACGTCTGCTGACGCCCATGCTGGCTGCGTATCTGCTGCGCAAACCCCAACACCCCTCGCGCGATCCAGCGTGGATTAGCGTCTATCTTGTCGTCGCCCGTTGGTGCCTGCGCCACCGTAAGACAACGCTCCTCGCGGCGGCGGCCTGCTTTGCAGGAGGTATCTGGCTGGCCTCGACCCTGCCGGGTACCTTCATACCCCCCGATGATGATTCCCAGACGCAGGCGACGCTCACCTTGCCGCCCGGTAGCACCTTTTCTGAAGCGGCGGCGCTTGCCGAGCAGGCACGCTCACGCCTGGTGACACAACGCCATGTCGTTAGCGTCTTCGCGGCTGTCGGTGAGGGCTCTGGCAGCAGTGACTCTGATGTGACCTCGGTTGAGCTGACCGTTGGTTTGTCGGATCGCGCAACCCGCGCGGGCGTTACGCAGCAAGACATAGAGCAGCAGTTACGCGTTGCACTCGCCACGCTTCCTGGTGTGCGAACTCGCGTAGGCGACGAGGGGGATGGCTATGAGCTGGTGCTCGCCGGTGAGGATAGCCGGGTGCTTGAACTGCATGCCCGCCAAGTCGAGCGGGAGATGCGCGCCATTCCCGGCATAGGCGCGGTGAGTTCGACGGCCAGCCTGGTCAGGCCTGAACTCATTGTACGCCCTGATTTTGCCCGCGCCGCCGACCTTGGGGTTTCGGCTCAGGACATCGCCGATACGCTGCGCATCGCGACAGTGGGCGATAACGCTGAGGATCTTCCTAAGTTGAATTTAAGCTCGCGTCAGGTGCCGGTGATGGTCCGGCTGGCGGATGCCGCTCGGGAGGATATGGCGACCCTTAAACGGCTGCCTGTGCCTGGTGTTAATGGGAGGAGGGTGCCACTCGAGAGTGTTGCCTCCTTCGAGTGGAGCAGCGGCCCTTCGGAAATCACCCGGCACGACCGTCTGCGCAACGTCAATTTCGAGGTGAGCCTGCAAGGGCAGCCTTTGGGGGAAATTGAACAGGCCGTGCAGGCACTGCCCAGTTTACGTCAGTTGCCACGCGGCGTGTTTCAGACACCAGAAGGCGATGCAGAGGAAATGGAGGAGCTTGCCTCAAGCTTCGGGATTGCCATGCTGACCGGCGTGCTGTGTATCTATATGTTGCTGGTGCTGCTGCTCAAGGATTTCATGCAGCCGGTCACTATTCTGGTGGCGCTGGTGCTCTCCGTACCTGGGGCTTTCCTGGCGCTGTTCCTCACGCAGACGCCCGTGTCGCTGCCCGCCATGATCGGATTGATCATGCTGATGGGCATCGCCACCAAGAACTCAATCCTGCTGGTGGACTACATCATCATCGCCCGTCGGGTGCATGGGTTGGAACGTGTGGACGCCATTGTTGATGCCTGCAAAAAACGTGTCCGGCCCATCGTGATGACCACCATTGCCATGGGGGCGGGCATGATGCCGATCGCCCTAGGATGGGCTGGCGATCCCAGCTTCCGGGCTCCCATGGCCTTTGTCGTCATTGGTGGGCTGCTCACTTCAACACTTCTGAGCTTGCTGGTTATCCCGGTGGCGTACAGCTACGTGGATGACATCGGCAATATCCTGGGGCGGTTCAAGCTGCCCCCAAACCACGCAACGCAAACATCGGAGTAGAAATTGTCATGAAACAGATCGAAAAAACCCTAGAGAGCCTGACAATGGGACGCCGTAGTTTTCTAACTGGCGCGGCGGCACTTGGTGTTGGTGCCGGGTTGTCCGCGCCTGCCATTATCTCCAGTGCTGCCGCGACAGAGAAATCGGTCATCGCGTTGCGAGACCAGGATCTGCCCTTTATCGCCACGGAAGAGACCTATACCACCGAGGAACTGATCGCGCTGAACGCGATTAACGATCAACACGTAGAGTACCTCAGGGAAACGGGTCTTGCCGAACTCGGCCCTGGCCGCATCGGCGCAATGGATAAGGCGGGGATCAATGTTCAAATCCTCTCCGCCCATACGCCGGGCGTGCAGAATGTCCCCGGTCAGGAGGGCATCGATTTTGCCTATCGTCTCAACAAGATGATTGCCGATGGCCCGATGGCCACCCATCCGGGGCGGTACCAGGCCTATGCAACCTTGCCTCTGCAGAACCCGGAAGCATCAGCGGACGAACTGGAACGCGCCGTTCGGGAAGATGGCTTTGTGGGGGCCATGACCAATGGGTTCATTGGCAACAAATTCCTCGACCACCCGGATTTCGAGCCCATTCTGGCGCGCGCCGAGGCGCTTGATGTGCCGATATACCTGCATCCAGGCTTCCCCCCGGAAGACGTGTTCAATATTTATTACAACACCGTGCGGCCAGGGTATGACCAATTGTTCCAGAACTACATTTTCAGCGGTTCAGGATATGGATGGCACCAGGAGGTGCTGACTCAATGTCTTCGCCTGATCATCACTGGGGTGTTCGATAAATTTCCTAAACTGCAGATGATTATCGGCCATATGGGAGAGGGCCTTCCGTTCTACTACGAGCGTATCGTGGGAGATATGAGCGAGTCGACGGAAGACTCGCTGAACAAGCCTATCGGGCAATATTTCAGTGACAATTTCTGGTACACAACCAGCGCATTCTTCCAGGATGAACTGCTTCATCTTTTGCTGAGGTACATCAGTGTGGATCGGGTGATGTTTGGAACGGATTACCCGTTTGCAGACATGAAGCAAGGAACCGACTGGTTTCGGGCGGTGGATCTGCCCCGTGAAGCCAAGGAAAAGATTGCGTTCCGAAATGCAGAAAAGCTGTTCGGAATAAAGGTCTGACGCATCCGCCCGGGATCGAATGATGCCGATTGGTTTTGGTGTCAGCGGGGGCATAACCGGAGATCACTGTGGCTGTATCAGCGCCAACTGCTGGAAAAGCAAGGGGGTTCCATGAAGAAAGCCGCTACGCTGGGCGCTGCCAGAGACCGCTAGACCTTGGCGCTGGCTTTTGCCAGCGGGATGCCACCGCGTGAGCGAGTCCCAGACACAGCAGGCGCGCCTTGTCCACCTTGCCGGTCGAGATGCGCGTGTCCCAGGCCCGAGCACCGTGCGCTTTCACCTTGATCCCGATTTCCCGATAGACGCCGTGGGCGGTGCCGATGGCCCAGGCGCAGCGAGGCGGCAAGGCCGTCAATCCACCGCGGGCGGAGTCATAGTAGGGTTCCGCCCGCTCGATCAGTTGTCGGGCCAGGCCTGCCAGGGCCTCACGATGCCTTGGCGCGGTTATCTCCTGGCGTGGAATGCCGGCTTCCTCCAGCCACTGTGCCGGCAGATAGCAGCGACCGATGTGTGCATCCTCGATAATGTCCCGGGCGATATTGGTTAGTTGAAAGGCCAGCCCCAGGTCGCAGGCGCGATCCAGGGTCGCCTCATCCCTCGCGCCCATGATCCAGGCCATCATGATGCCCACCACGCCGGCCACGTGATAGCAGTAGTCCAGGGTGTCTTCGAGGGTGACATAGCGCCGCTGTGCCACGTCCATGGCGAAGCCGTCCAGGTGAGCCAGGGGATAGCGCTCGGGAATTCCGTGGCCGAGCGCCACCTCCTGAAAGGCGGCGAAGGCCGGGCTTTGCATGGGCTCCCCGGCATAGGCGCGACGCGTCAGGTGTCGCAGCTCGTTCAGGCGCGTCTCGCTGCTTTCGCTCGTTGTTTCCTGAGCACGAAAGCCCAACTGCTGGTCGTCGATCACGTCGTCGCAGTGGCGGCACCATGCATAAAGCATCAGGGCGCTGCGACGAGTGGCCGGATCGAACAGCTTGGCGGCGGTGGCAAAACTCTTGGAGCCCACGGCGATCGTCTGCGCGGCATGCTGTCCTAGCTTATCGGTCATCGAGTCGCTCCAGCATCAGGCCCGCAGTGGCCTTGGCGGAACCGATCACTCCAGGCACCCCCGCGCCGGGATGGGTGCCGGCCCCCACCAGATAGAGGTTGTCGATCTTGGCGTCCCGGTTGTGAGGCCGGAACCAGGCACTCTGGGTGAGAATCGGCTCCAGGGAGAAGGCGGAACCCAGGTGAGCGTTGAGCTCCTCGCGAAAATCCAGGGGGGTGAAGTGCCGACAGGTCACCAGGTGCTCCCGAAGCCCAGGAATATAGTGGCGCTCCAGATAGTCGAGGATGCGGTCGCGGTATATCGGCCCCTGGGTTTCCCAGTCGATGTTCGCCTTGCCCAGGTGCGGCACCGGTGCCAGGACATAGTGAGCGCTACAGCCTTCCGGTGCCAGGCTCGGGTCGGTGACACAGGGGGAGTGCAGGTAGAGGGAAAAATCCTCCGCCAGGGTGTCCGCGTTGAAGATCTCGTCGATCAATTCCTTGTAGCGGGGGCCAAAGCACACCGTATGGTGCTCCAGGCCTTGCGGTGGACGATCCAGGCCGAAATAGATCACGAACAGCGACATGCTGAAGCGCTTGCGGCCCAGGGCCCTGGCTTGGCGGGTGCCACGGGAATGCCCACTCAACAACTTGCTGTAGGTATGCATCACGTCCGCGTTGGAGGCCAGTGCATCCGTCGGGAAATGCCGGCCATCCGTCAGGGTGACGCCGTTCACCCGATCCCCTGCGGTTTCGATGCGTGCCACTTCCGCGTTCAGTTCGAGGGTGCCGCCGAGGTCCTCGAACAGTTGGATCAGGCCCTGCACCAGGGCGCCGGTGCCGCCCCGGGGAAACCATACGCCCCACTCCCGTTCCAGGGCATGGATCAGGGTATAGATGGAAGAAGTGGCGAAAGGGTTGCCCCCCACCAGCAGGGAATGAAAGGAGAAGACCTGGCGCAGGTGCGGATCCTCGATGAATTTCGAGACCATGGAGTAGACGCTGCGCCAGGCCTGAAGCTTCGCCAGCTGTGGCCCGGCGGCGAGCATGTCGCGAAAGGCCAGAAAGGGCACGGCGCCGAGCTTGCGATAGCCCTCCTCGAACACCGCCTGCGAATAGCTCAGGAAGTGCCGGTAGCCCTCCACATCCCGGGGATTGCGCTCAGCGATCTGTCGCTCGAGGGCGGCCTGATCGTTGACGTAATCGAAGGCTGGGGCATCTTCCCAGCATAGCCGGTAGAAGGGCGTGACCGGCAGCAGTTCGACATAATCTGCCATGTGTTTATCTGCCAGACGAAAGAGCTCTTCCAGGGCGGAGGGGTCGGTAATCACCGTCGGACCGGCATCGAAGGTGAACCCCTGGTCTTCATAGACATAGGCGCGGCCACCGGGCTTGTCGCGCTTTTCCAGCAGGGTGGTCTGGTAGCCGCCGGACTGCAGGCGAATCGCCAGGGCCAGGCCGCCGAAGCCGGCGCCGATCACCAGGGCACGTTGAGGCTGGGTCATGAGCGTATTCCGAAGAAGGTGGATGAAATCTTTTGTGGGGAATTCGCCCGCACCGCCTTGAGCGCTTCGCCAAGCGGCACCGGCGGTTTGCCCATCAGGATGCGCACCTTGTCGGCACGGGTCAGGCGTCCGGCGTAGAAACGTTCGATTAGCGGTTCTGACAGACCGTAGAAGCGTTGCATGACCTGCCAGCGCCGCTCCGGGCGGCCCGCCAGGAACAGCATGCGATTGAGTAGGCGAAAGTAGCCCTGGTGTCGCCATTCCCGGGCGGCGAAGGCATGGATGGCCTGGAACAGCGACGCCGCATCGATATTTCCAAGCTCGGCGATGCGCTCCGCCAGACCCATGGCCTGGGGTAGGGAGTACCCGGTGGTGGGGTGGAACAGACCGGCGCGCAGGCCGCTTCGCGGTTGGCCTTGGGCGTTCTGCCAGAAGGCAGCGAACTCACCCGCCAGGATGATCGGCAGCACGCCGCTCTCTTCTCGCAGGGTTTCGACGATCCGCCAGTCGCGATCCCGCGCGTAGGCGTCGATATGCTCTTGCAATTGGACCGTGTCCGTCTCCGGGCGGTTCACGTAGTGGGTATCCTCGATCAGCAGAGTATCTTGGCTGAACGGCAGCACGTAGACGAACCGGTAGCCATCCTGCTGGGGCACGCTGGCATCCATGAGGATCGGTTCTTCCAGGCCGTGGGGTTTATCCAGACGGACTTCCCGGCCGAGAAATGCCTGATAGCCGAGGGTCAGGTGAGCGCTGTCGGCGGGGCCCCGACCGTCGATTACTGCGTTCGCGTGCAGCACCCGGCCATCCTCGAGCTCCACGCTATCCGTGGAAAGGCGGGCCACGCGCGTGTCGACCCACAGGCTGTCGCCCAGGGCCTCTTCCAGAACGTGGGCGAAATCCCGGGAGAAAATGCTGGAGTAGCCCCCGTTCAACAGGCGCTCGCGGTGCGGGAAAATCACCCGGTGCCGCGGCCAGCGACGACCCACCAGGGGCGCCAGCCAGGCATGTTGGGCTGCGGAGAGATCGCCATCGTGAAACGACCAGGTGTGATGACCACCGGGGCGACTTTCGCTTTCCAACATCAGCAGTCGCAACCCTGGCTGCGCCTCTATCAAGCGCAGGGCGATCAGGCCGTTGGCCAGACCGCCCCCCACCAGTATCAGGTCATGGCCCGGCGCGTTCATGAGTCATATCTCGTCGCCAGCGACCGGCGCGGCAGGACAGGGGCGATGACGGCGATATACCTAGCCATGGGGCGCTTCCAGAGGGACGTCGCGATCATCCAGCAGCACCGCCGCCCGCAAGGCATGCAGATCGGCGCTGCCGGTACAAAAACAGGCGATACGCAGCTGCTGGATGACCACCTCGAAGTGCTCGATCACCGCCTGACTGGATTCGGTGGCACTCTCGAGCACTGCCGCGGCCTGGCCCACCAGATCCGCGCCCAGGCGTATGGCCTTAGCGGCGTCCACCCCATCGCGAATGCCGCCGGAAGCAATCAGCGGCGTCTCCGGCAGGGTTTGGCGCACCGCTCGAATGGCCTGGGCGGTGGGGGTGCCCCAGCCAGCGAAGGCCATGGCGACCCGGCGCTGGGTCTCATTTATCGCGCGTTCCGCCTCCACCGCCGCCCAACTGGTGCCGCCCGCGCCGGCCACGTCGATCATCGCCACGCCTTCTTCCACCAGCGCCCGGGCCACCTCGGGGGAGATACCCGCGCCGACTTCCTTGACCACCACCGGCACCTCGAGCGACGTGACCAGCGTGCCGATGGCCTGAAGCACGCCACGCCAGTCCCTGTCGCCGCCCTGTTGCACTGCCTCCTGAAGGGGGTTGAGATGGACGATCAATGCATCGGCCTCGATCATCTCCACCGCCCGGCGCGCCCAGTCGATCCCCTGGGGCTCCCGTAGCTGACCTGCGCCGATATTGCCAAGCAGGGGAATATCCGGGGCGATGCGTCGTAACTGCTTAGTCAGGCCATGATCGTTGCCAGACTGCAGAGCGACTCGCTGGGAGCCGATGGCCAGGGCGATACCCAGGTGTTGGGCGGCTTCTGCCAGGTGATGATTGATCGTTTTGGCCCGCTCGGCACCGCCGGTCATGGAGCTGATCAACAGCGGTGCGTTCACTGTTTTATGGAAAAATCGTGTGCTTAGATCGATATCGTCCAAGTGCAACTGTGGCAAGGCGCAATGGACGAAGCGATAGTCGGCGAATCCCGTAAGGGTCGACGTGTTAGCCCGACGAGCGTCCAGCACGATGTCGAGATGATCATTCTTGCGTTTCACCATACTGTCATCGGTCATGTCGCGCTCCCGCTGGCGGTGCAGCCCGTTGCTGCTGTAGGCGTTTTTTGAGTTTTCTGACATCTGGCGCGTAAAGGAAGCCGAAGGACACAGCACCCTCTCGAGTACGTACGGCATGATGTATGCGGTGAGCTTGAACCAGACGCTTCAAGTAGCCGCTCTTCGGCTGCCAGCGAATCGGCCAGCGTTGGTGAACCATACCGTCGTGAAACAGAGAGTAAGCGACGCCGTACAGCGTAATGCCTGATGCGATGGCCATGAGAGGCTTCCAGTAAAGATCCCCCACAGCAAACATGCCGACCACCACCAGCGAAAACACAACAACATACAGGTCGTTTTTCTCGAACACGCCCTCAGTGGGTTCGTGATGGGATTTGTGCCAGCGCCAGCCCCAGCCGTGCATAATGTACTTATGGGCGTACCAGGCGAACACTTCCATGCCCAGGAAAGCCGCTATCACCAGCATGAACGTCCAGAACCAGTCCATCATGTTTTACAACCTCTCTTAGGCCGGCGTCTTGAATAAGGGGAGGGCAGCTAAAAGCAGGCACACCAGTGCCACGGCGGTCAAAATGCCGCCGGGCTGGGCTAGCTGAGACCAGCTATCGCCGCGAATCAACGCCCCATAAAAACCTTCAATAGCCCAGGCATTCGGCGTGAACAGGCTCACCGTCTGTAACCAGTCAGGCATCATAAAACGTGGCACCATTGAGCCGCCGACGCTGGAAATAATGAGCACAAAAAACGAAGAAAAGGTGGTCGCCTGTTGCGTTGTTCGACACAGCGACAGGAGTAAAAGTGCCAGCCCGGCACTAGCGGCGGCGCAGGCAAGTGCCATGACAATGACTTTCGCCAAAGCGCTCTCTATCTGTAGTCCAAAACCGAACCTGGCAACCAGGAATATAGCGCTAGCCTGCAAAAATCCCAGACTTAACAAAAACAGAAACCGTCCCAGCAGTAACCGTGAATGCGCCGCTTTGCTCAGTAGAAGGCGTTCGGAGATACCGTTTTGGCGCTCTTCCAAACTGACCATGCCAGCGTTCACGGCGGACAATAACAAGAACAAAATAGTGGTGGCACCCGCATAGTAAGCAATACCGCTAAGCCCAGATATAGACGCTGGCGACTGCCCATAGACGGGTTGAAACTCGATAAGCGCGTCTTCGGCGGCTGCGCTGTCCGATTCTCGGGCCATTGTTTCTAAAGCGGCGTCCAAGCGCGCCTGTTGCTCGGGCGAGAAGCCATCAACCAACGCTTCTGTGCTTTGCGCAAGACGTTGGGCCAGAACCTGTGGTTGTTGGGAGGCTAGGCTTTGTCGCAGCCAGCCTTGTAAAGAGAGGGCGGCAATTTCACGAGTGGGTTCGCTGACGATGGTAAACAGCGGACGGTTGTTATTGTCTGATTGCCCGTGGATGATCACGGCTGTGTCGAAATTGCCTTGTCGCACCTCCTCAAGCAGTTGGGCACGGCTCGAATTGGGCAGAGCCGTCATCTCCACCTCTTCGGACTGTGTCAGGTGCTGCGCGAAGTCTTGCAATACCGGATCTTCTGTTTCCACCACGAGCCCTACCCGCAAGTGCAGGTCGCCTTCCGTAGCGCCGGAGAAGATGCTGGCGAAGATGGCGAATACCAGGCTGGGCAGAGCGAATGCCAGGAGTAACGCGCCGCGGTCTCGCCACAAGCCCAGGGCCATCACCCGAAAAATTGCCCTCATGGCACCGTCTCCGCTGCAGAGTCGGTTCGGGCACCGGTAAAGTGCTGCATCACGTTTTTTAATCCAGGTCGGCGTACCGAAACCTCGGCAATGGCATCACGTGCTTCGCCCAAGCCGCGGTAGAGGTGATTGATCACCCTATCCAGCGGTAGGTCACTTTGGAGCCACCATTCACTGCTCTCATCACTACTCTCATCACTGCGAGGGCGAAAGCCGATCTCCTGCAGCCGCCCACAGAGTGCCGGGGAGAACATGTGAGCCGTACGCACAACGAACAGCTGACGGTTGCCGAAGGTCTCCTGTATTAACGTCTGGGGCTCGGCCAAGGCTTTTAGTTGGCCTTGATGAAGAAGGGCGACGCGGTGGGATAGCACTTCAGCTTCATCTAACTCATGAGTAACAACTACCATGGCCGCCCCTTGCTCGGCGCGGCGGCGAATAAGGTCGTGGATTGACATGCGCACACTCAGATCGACCCCGGTCGTGGGTTCGTCCAGCACGAGTAGAGAGGGGCGGGAGACCAGGGTGGCTGCCAAGTGTAAGCGTCGTTGCATACCACCAGACAAGTGATCCACCCGCACATGGGCTTTGTCTGTTAACTCGATTTCTTCCAGCGCTTGGCTGACCCGTGTGGGCACCTGGTGGCGGCTGACACCTGCGCAGCGCGCGAAAAACTCCAGGTTCTCCCGCCCCGTCAGGTGCCGGTATAAACCCAGGAACTGGGGGGTGAAACCGATGGAATGCTGATAGGCCTTACCTGGAGAAAGCGCTTTTCCTGCAATGAATATTTGCCCAGAGGTGGGGCGCAGCTTGCCGGTGATGGCGCGCAACAATGTCGATTTTCCGGCACCGTTAGGCCCGAGGATGCCGAGTATTTCGCCTGGACGTACCTGTAAAGAAACGTCGTCTAAGGCGCTGTGGCTGCCGTAGACAACCCGTAGTCGATCAATGGTGAGTGCTGCAGTCGTCGTCATTCGCAAGGTCTAAACCCCAAGCCTTTGTGCCGCACCGTTAAAGGTAACGAACTGTTGTTCCACGAGCGCTGCGAGTAAGGATTCATCGTATCCTGCTCTACTCAATTGCTCTCTTGCCATGGCTTGTGCATTGCTCAATGCGCCGCTAACTTCTTCCGGTGTATAAAGAGAAAGCAAAGTGGTTTTCGCCGTATCCTGCTGCACGTCCTTACCGGTCTCATGCACAAAGGTACTGTGATCCAACATATCATCGTAAAGCTGAAACAGCAGACCAAAGGCACGGGCAAAGCGCGTCAATGCGTCTATCACTTCTGCATCCACCCCCCTAAGTTGTGCACCGGTGACGACAGCAAACTCAAACAGGCAACCTGTTTTCTGGTGGTAGAGTTGCTCAATGGCGCTCTTGGAGCCCACGGGCTGATTTTGTAAATCAGCGACCTGCCCGCCAACTAATCCCATAGAACCAATAACATGGCTGAGATGAGCGCTCACGGCGACTTTGGTGGAAGCATCCACGTTGGGGCAATCGGCGATAACCCCGTACGCGAGGTTGAGGAAGTTGGTTGAGGCAAGAATGGCTGTGCTTTCGGAAAAGCGTATGTGCGTGCAGGGGCGATCGCGGCGCATAGTCGCATCGTCCATGCAGGGCAGGTCGTCGAGAATCAGCGAAGCGGTATGCACCAGTTCCGATACGCAGGCCATACGGAGGGTGCGGCTGTCAGTGGCCACGTTCGCAGCCAGAAGCGTAAGCAGTGGGCGCAAGCGCTTGCCTGAACCCAATAAGGCGTAATGCATGGCTTGATGCAGATGCGTGGGCGATGTTTCTTGAGCTGGCAGAAGGTTCAGTAAGGTTGCGTTTATCATGCTCTTTAGATGGACAGCATCCATCAGTGGAGTCATTGGAGCCGAGATGGTTATTGATGCCTGTGTCTCGCTCGCGATAGACGCGGGCTCTGCGGCGGAAGCTTGCGGCTTGCGTGTAAAGGTCACCCTGTACCCCCGATTGCCTACCGATGCGGCCGTAATAAAGTCAGAGCTGACTCCATTGAACCGCCATTTGAAAATGGTACTGACCTAGTCTTTTTGGATCACCACGAAAGACGGGCGACTACACGCTTCTCATCAGCGAGTAGCGAAAACGACCAGCCATTGCGCTCACACAGCCGTTGCACGATACCCAGACCAAGACCATACCCTTGAGACGGCGGTGCCTCAGTCGGCGTGTGCCGATTATCAGCGTCACTGCTCACCTGATTGGTGACTAAGAGCTCATGCTCTTTAACACGAATCGTGATCGGCCCATGCGCGTGGAGCGTATGTTCGAACGCATTTCGCACCAGATTATTGACCGCAATAGAAAAAGCCTGTGGATGTCCGTTGACCCTGGGTTTTGCGAGTTCGTCGATATCAACATCGATGAGTTTGCGGGTCAGCAGGTAGCGCTGCTGATCTATCGCTTTGCTCACCAGCGGCATCACTAAAAACTGCTCGTCATACAATCCGTCGTCGGTTTCGCGAGCGAGGCACAAGAACATTTCAATCGTGGTTTTCATATCGAGCGTAGCGCGCCTCACTCGATCTACCACCTTCACATCGGCCGCTGACAAATCACTTTGTTCAAGCAGCTCAAGTGCGCCTGTTATGACCGTGATCGGCGTCCGTAACTCATGACTGGCTGAACTGGTAAAGAATCGCTCCCTTTCAACAAATGCGCTGATACGCTCTAGAGTTTTCTCTATGGTTCTGGCGAGCACGCCAACCTCATCATCGCCGAAACGGCTGGAATCTATGCGTTTATGATCTTCGGCCGTTAGTTGTTCCGGGTCGATGTCTGCGACCGCTTTGGCGAGTTGCGCCACAGGGGCGACGGCTTTGCGCATAACAACCACGCCCAGCCCGAAACCAAGAGTAGCGAGCGCACCCACGGCACCGGTGATAAAGAGCAGCCACCACCAATCCTCTGACGATGCAGCTTCAATCCCGGTAACATCGAACACCACAAAGCCGTGTTGCTGTTCATCGCCAGTAGCTACTACCGCGACATGCAGTTCTATATTCTCGAATTCGTACAAGCCCTCATCGGGATTGGTTTGTGCCCATTCCCTCAATGATTCAGGCAAGCTACCGATTTCATCGTACCCGCGAAGGTTCATCGGCATAGAGGGGTAGCTCTCTGCGGCACGCTGCAACTGATGCTGGAGCACCCGGTCTTCGGTAAACCTGATCGCAGCGAAGAAGGCGAACCCCCAGGCCACGCTCAATACAGCAACGCACACTGCAAATGCAATGGCGACACGCGTGCGTAAACTGTGCCGGTACATTACTGAGCATCCTCTGCAATTCGGTACCCGATGCGATGCACGGTATGAATTAACGGGCTATCAAACGGCCTATCGATAGCCTGGCGCAGCTTGTATAAGTGGGAACGAAGCGCATCGCCATCGGGACGCTCGTCAGCCCACAACAACGTTTCGAGATCATCGCGAGCCACAACAGACGGCGCCTCTTCCATCAATCGTTGCAGTAGTCTCATGCCGGTAGGGGTGAGATCGATGCGCTGCCCCGCACGATGCACTTGCAGCGTGGACCTATTCATAGTCAGATCACCAACCGTTAACAGGTTGTCGGTTTTTCCGTGGCTACGTTTGTACAGCGCCTGCAGTCGCGCATGTAGTTCTTGCAGTGCGAATGGCTTGACCAAATAGTCATCGGCTCCCGCCTCGAACCCCTTAAGTTTATCGTCAAGGGTGTCTCTCGCCGTTAGCATGAGCACAGGCGTTTCTACTTTGGCATCAGCTCGCAGCTTCTTGCAGAAACTTAGGCCATCCATCCCTGGAAGCATCAGATCCAGAACGATAGCGTCGAACGGATTTGTCAGTGCCAAGTACATCGCGCTTATACCGTCGAAGGCAAAATCCACAACATAGCTATGCTTTTCAAGATACTCAGCAATGTTCTCGCAAATGTCGCGGTTGTCTTCGACAATCAACACTCTAACCGGTGCCGCTCCAAGCACGTTTCCCATCAGCTGATCTCCCTTTTCAGGCATAACCCAGTTGCAGACCCATTAGTGACTCGGCCTCGCTGTCTGGATGAAACTCTGGGAGGTTAGCAAAGCCGATGTGACTAAAACGTCGCTGAAATGTGAAAGCGACAATCTACTGATACTAGCAAATGCGAATAGGACGGTATCGGCTTCTTCTACAGCTTTTCTGACCTTTTAATCGGGCTCCAGCTCTCGCATGGGACGGGGCTGCCCGGTAATGCGTCTTTCAGAAGTCTTAGCGGGGGATCGGAACGATCAAGAAGTATTGCGTAAGTTTTCAGTAAGTGAGCGGCTGTGACAGTCAACACGCTTTCCATCCAACGTTGACTGAAGGGCCTCTGATCTTTGAAGAATTCGCGCATGCTCTATCGACTCCTGCACCGGTGGCGCTGGCTTGGCGCCTGGACACTGGCCAACCTGCTGCTTACCTGGATGATCTCGCTGCGTTATGTCGGCTATATCCAGCCCGAGGGGGCCGAGCAGTGGGGCTACCTGCTGATGGTTTTCCTCGGCCATCTCTCGCTGCTGGTATGGCTGGGAGCTTTGCCGATGTTCCTGCTGGCCACGCTGTTGCGCGGCATCGGGCTATGGCTGATGACCACCCTGTGGGCGAGTGGCCTGCAGCTGTTGCTGCTGCTTGATACCTTCGTCTACGCTCAGTATCGCTTCCACCTGAGCGGCTTTATCCTCGACCTGCTGCTCAACGCCGGGGGAGATGTGTTCAGCTTCTCATGGGTCGCCTGGGCACTAACCGTCGGTGGCGTGCTGGGTATGTTGGCGGTGCAGGGAGGTCTCGGGCTGCTGTTCAGGCGACGTCCACCTTCACGGCCGGTGGGCGCAATGCTGGTAGTGAGCTTGTTGGCCCTGCTGGGGGTGCACGGTTGGCATGCCTGGGCGGATGCCCACTACGACCGCGATATCACCGGCATGACGCGTCATGTGCCGGTCTTCTATCCGGCCACTGCCAAGCGCTTCTTCGCCAAACAGGGGTGGGTCGACCCCCAGGCGGTGCGCGATCGGGTGGATCTCAAGGCGACGGAGGGAAAGGCGCAGGGCCTGGTCTACCCCTCCGCGCCGCTGAGCTGCTCGCCATCGGTGTCTTCCGACAACCTGCTGCTGGTGCTGGTAGATGCCCTGCGTCACGACATGCTCACTCCTGAAGTGATGCCGAATCTTTACCGGTACGCCAGTCAACCCGGTTGGTTCAGGGCGCGTGAGCATATCAGTGGTGGTAACTCCACCAAGGCAGGCGTCTTCAGCCTCTTCTATGGCCTGCCAGTCACCTACTGGGATGCATTTACTGCCAGCCAGACGCCCCCGGTGCTGATGGAGCAATTCGAGGCTGCCGATTACCGCTTTCAGGTTCTCTCTTCGGCGACACTGGTGAGCCCTGCCTTTGACCGTAACGTTTTTGCCGGTCTCAAGGATGTCTCGCTGAAGCCAGCAAAGGGCGAGCCCTGGGAACGCGACCAGCAGATCACCGATGATTGGCTAGCCTGGATGGACAAAGAAGAGGCAAGGTCAGATGAGCGGCCGTTTTTTGGTTTCCTGTTCTATGACGCCGTGCATGGCTACAGCCATCCGCCAGACTTTCCGCGGTTCACGCCCTATTGGGAACATATCAACCACATGAGCCTGGGGCCTGGCTTTGATCCCGAACCTTACTGGAACCGCTATCGCACGGCAGCACGCTATGTGGATCAGCAATTGGGACGCGTACTCGATGACCTGGAGCGCCGTGGGCGGCTTGAGGATACTGCGATAGTGATTACTGCCGACCACGGAGAGTCCTTCAACGAACATGGCAAGAACTACTGGGGACATGGCAGCAACTACACGCCGGAGCAGGTTCAGGTTCCGCTGGTGATGCATTTGCCGGGACTATCCGGTGGGGCGCTGGAGCGGCGAACGCACCACGCCGATATCGCCCCGACGCTGCTCGAGGAACTGCTCGACTGTGAATCGGCTCCTCAACACTACACCCTGGGGCAAAGCCTGTTGGACGCCGACCCCCATCGCGACTGGATGCTTTCGGGCAGCTACATGGGTTATGGCATCCTGATGCCCGACTACCAGGTGGCCGTGCATCCCACTGGGGCCTTCGAGGTCTATGACTACCGCATGAACGAACTCGACGATATCAAGCTTGAGGCCCGGGTGTCGAACGAGGTACTCAGGGCGCTGTCGAGGTTCTATCGCTAAGACACCAAGGATGGTGCATTGCAGGCTTTCATGATCTTCTCCCGCGAGCTTGGTATTGATTCCTTGAAAGAGGGTTGTTGGCCGTATTTGCGCTTAATAGCAAACTAGCGCTTGTAGGAAAGCATCTACTAGAAGCGCTCAAGAGATGGCGCAATGAATACGATGAACAGCGCCAGAAAGCCAAGTATCCCGAAGGCATAGTGCAGAGTGACAAAGTGGGCGGTAAAGCCAATCAACGGCGGCCCGAGAAGCATGCCGCCATAGCCCAAGGTCGCCACACTGGCGATAGCAACGCCGGGGGGTGTGTCGGGATCGTTCGCTGCCCGCGAAAAGGCCAAGGGCATGATGAGTGCGTAGCCGATACCGAGGAAGAAAAAGCCAAGCAGCGCTGCCATGAAATTGGCGGGAAGCACGGCAAGCAGTACGCCAAGGGCGGCCGAACACCCGGCGAAGCGTGCAGCGGTCGCCGGGCCTAACCGGGAAATTACGCCGCCCCCGATCAAACGCATGATGACCATTGCCAGCGAGAATACCGCGTAGCCTATGGCTCCCTGGGCTGTGGTCGCCGAGGTGACGGTGACCAGAAACAGAGCACTCCAATCGGCAATGGCGCCTTCGCCCAGAGAGGCGCAAAGGGCGATGATGCCGACCCAAAGTAGCACCCCATGGGGTAACGGAAAGCGCTTCGCACCCGCCGCGCGCGGCCTCGTTTCAGACTGCCAGCCGATGCTCCCCAGCAAAATCGTGCTTACGTACATTGTGATGCCGATGAGCGAAAAGTGCGTAAGCAGCGACAGATCCAGGCTGACTGCCATATAGCCCGCAGCGGCGCCGACTCCCGCCCCCAAACTCCACATGGCGTGAAACGATGACATGACCGGCTTTGCGATGAAACGCTCCGCCTCGCCGGCCCAACTGTTCATGGTGACATCCATGGCACCATGGCCGGCACCGAAGAGAAAAAGCGCAGCAGCCGTCAACCAGAGATTGAAAGCGCAAGCGATCATCACTAAGGCAAGGGTATAGGCGACCGCAATGGCGAGTGTCGCGCGCGCGGCGCCGAAAGTATCCGACGCTCTACCAGCCAGCGGAAACGAAATCAGAGCGCCGGAAGCAAGCACGAGCAGCAGTAGGCCGAGCCAGCCGCCATCCAGGTTGTGGTGCTCCGCCACCGTGGGAATGCGTGAAGCCCAGGTACCGAACAGGCCACCGTTGAGGAAGAACATGGCGGCGACAGCGAGCCAGACGCGTCGAGGACTAGGCATGCACAACCTCCATGGCTGAGCTACCAAACTCCTTCACTTCTACCGCCTCTGCATCAGTGATCAGGCAATCAATATCTTCGATAGCGACTGCTCTATGCCGTGCGCGTCGTCCAATTTTCTCACGAGAGGCCAGCACCAGGGTGCTCTTCGCCGCCCGGGACATGGCGTGTTTGAGGTACGCCTCCTGCAGGTCGTCAGCGCTGAGTCCAAATTCGGCATCCAGACCGCAGGCGCCGAGTATGGCGATATCCGCATAGAGGTTGGCAGCGGCAAGTAGCGCAGTATCACCGACATTGACCCCGCCGCGCACGCCCAACTGCCCTCCCAGCATAAAGACCTCGACGCCATTTTTTTGGCAGGCCACCGCGACCCAAGGGGAGGGCGTCATTACCAGCAGCCCCGGTTTGGGCTGTAGTCTCTCGGCGAGCGCGAGTACCGTGGCGCCGCCATCAAGCAGTAGGGTATCGGCGTGGTTAATGAAGTTCGAAGCCCGGGCGGCAATGGCATCAATGGCCTGTGACGGGGCCTCAACCCGATACTGCAAGGGAGGTGAAGCTGGCGCAGTCGCAACCGCGCCGCCTCGAACCCGTTGTGCTTTGCCTTGCTGTTCAAGTGCAATGATGTCTCGGCGAATGGTGTCCAGCGACACTTCGAACTCAACCGCAAGGTCTTGCGCGATCAGTTGTTCGCCGTTGGCAAGTCTGGCCAATAACTGCTGCTGCCGGGTTTCGGGAACGTTAAGCATGATGCCTCCTGTGCAATTTTTTGCATTAAAATGCAATATTGTGCGTTTTTTAGCATTTTTATGCATGGAGTGCTAGATAATCAAGTAGCGTGTCGATGAACGGGATCCTGTCGTCGTCGGAGAGCTGATTCGGCATGCCGGCAGTAATGCGCGACCAATCGGCGCCCAGCTCTTCGGCGAGAATCTGGGCCTGGCCCGTGTGTGTGCCCTGGCCCATTTCGCTCGTGGGTAGCAGGAAGGTCACTTGGACGCTAGTGTCGATGCGGATGTAAGCGTGCGAAAGGCGGGGATCCTCTCTCTTTCTGGTTTAATGGCATTTGCCTACTTTATCGCGCACAGCTCGAACAGTTTTTTTCCTGTTCTCAACCACGGTGAAGCGGCCATGCTTTATTGCTTCATTTTTCTCTATATTAGTGCCGCAGGCCCAGGCGCTTGGAGCTTTGATGCTTCGCGAGCGCAAACTCGGGTGGGGTGAGACCGCTGTTTGAAACCATTCCCTCATGCCATCCCTTCATAATAAGTTCCAACTGAAATGCGGGAGGAAACCTATGAACTCGCTCAAACAGGCTGTCCGGGCTTATACCAGCCGCTACGCCGACAACCGTGGTATGGCGATAACCCCGGTGCCGGGTTTACGAATGATGTGCCTCAAGGCGCCATCCGGCGACCTGCATTCGGTGTACAGGCCGCTGATATGCCTGGTTCTGCAGGGGGCGAAGCGCTTGATAGTGGGGAATGAGGAACGGGTTTTTTCTAGCGGGCAGTCCGTCCTCGTTAGTGCTGACATGCCGGTCACCGGACGGGTCGTGCAAGCAAGCCAGAGCGAGCCCTATCTGGCGATCGCTGTCGAACTGGAGGTGGCGCTGTTACGGGAGCTCACCGCCCATATCGATACCCCCGCCCGCAGCGCACTTCAGAGATGCCTACGCTATTCGCCGTCGACACCGAAGCCGCACTGCTCGATTGCGCATCACGGCTGCTGCACCGAACCACACGTAGCGTCTCACTGACCGAGAGTGGCGAGCAGTTGCTCTTGCGGCTGAGCCCGCTATTGAGTGACTTGGAAGCGATCCTGGAGGATGCTTCCAGCGCCGAAGGAAAGATCATGGGACGGTTGCGTATCAATGGCAGCGAAGGGGCCGTGCGGCTGTTGCTGCAAACCGTAGTACCGCGTTTTCTCGCCCTTCATGATGGCGTTGAGCTTGATCTCGTGGCAGAGGGGCGACTTGTCGATATTGTCGGGCAGGGGTTTGATGCGGGCGTAAGACTCAGAGAGGCGGTTCCTCAGGATATGATCGCCATCCCCGTGGGGCATGAACTGCGTTTTCTTGCCGTTGCCTCCCCTGACTACCTGCACGGCCGAACGGCACCAAAGACGCCGGATGATCTAGCCTCTCACCAATGCATACGGCAAAGACTGCCGAGCGGCAAACTCTACCGCTGGGAGTTTCAGCAGCACGGCCAGGACATGGCGGTTGATGTGCCCGGTGCGCTGACCTTGGACAGTAGCCAACTGATGGTGGAAGCGGCCGCCGATGGTTTAGGCATCGCCTACGTGCCAGAGTCATATGCACACGCCTATTTGGACGATGGGAGGCTGGTCACCGTGCTAGAAGAGTGGTGTCCCCGCATCCCTGGGCTGTTTCTATACTACCCCAACAATCGGCATGTGCCGCCCAGCCTGCGGGCTTTTATCGACCTGCTGCGAGAGTTGCGAGCTTAGTCTCTATTAGCGCAATCCACCTTGAATAAGCGCAGCGAACGTCTGGGCCGCTTCAGCTTCGCTGCAATTACCACGCACCATTGCCGCTGTATGGACAATAACCCCGCTATCAGGTGACTTACCTCTTGTGCTGACTAGATGGCTTTTGGGGCAGGCTTGGGTATGGCGCTGCCGGCCCTTGCCAGACCCGCGGTCAAGGCAAGGCATGCGAAGCCCAGCACGGCATAGTCGGGGGGCAGCCGATCCATCAAAAAGCCAAAGAGTGGGGCGCCAGCCGTCTGGCCGATTGCGATGGTCAGGAAGCCGATCATTAGACCTGTGGCGGGCCGGTCGGGCAATGCCGTGACGCCCCATACCAGATAGACACCTGTCACCATGATGTAAGCCGCGCCGAACAGCATGCCGCCGACAATTGCCAGTAGGGGAGTGGTGGCGCTGGTACCAACCAAAATAATGCCTGCTGCCAATACGCCCAGAAAGAGCCAATGCACCCGGTCGATCCCGAAGCGCGTCACTAACGTGCCTGCGCCGGCGCCCATAATACCGGCGGTGCCGATAGCGATCCAAAGCAGCCCGGCGCCGGTATTGCCCCAGCCAAGCTGCAGCGCGACGAGTTTGCCGCCAAAAGACCAAATAGCGGTGCTGGACGCGCCCATCAAAAAAGCAGCGGCGATCAAGCGCATAATAACGCTGTTAAAGGGGGGCAAGCCGCCCGAGACCTGGGTCGCCTTGGTGCCGCTGGGTACGCTGAGCGCGGCAACTACCGCCATCACAAAAGCGGCCACTGCAAAACACGCGAACGCTAATCGCCATTGACCTCCCATCAGTAACGCGACCGGCCCTGAAAGCACCACACCGGCACTCGTTCCGGCATTAATGATCGTGTTGGTGGCACTTTGCCGATCACGTCGCACGGCAGTGGCCACCGCTGCCGCCATGGGCGGAGAGGCCAGCCCGGTGCTTGAGCCAGCCAGCATGACCGCGCTGGCGAGCAATAGTGGGGAGGGCGCCGTGGCGATGCCTGCCATGCCGACTGCCGCGACCAGTGCCGCCCCAATGGCGACGGCGCGGGCGCCGATCCGTTCGGTTAGGTACGCTGACAAAATGATGGCGAGACAGTAGCCCAGAAAAGACCCGCCCGATATGAAGCCACTCAAGGTGGGCGTGAGAGCAAGGTCAGTGTCGATCTGGGGCAGAAAGAGCCCGAAGGCGAAACGTGCAAAACCATAGCACACTGCGATTAGGCCGAACCCCGCCGCACCAAGGTACACGCTGGGGCTCATGATCGTGCCTGCTGGAGCAGTGCTGATGCGGCTTTGTGTGCCGAGACTACCGCCTCCGGGCCACGGTAAATAGCGGCCGCGGTGGCGCCTTCGTACAGGATAAGGATTTGCTCGGCGAGTTCCGGCATCGCCTGGCCATCGGTTTCTATCGCGACAATGTCCTGGATCTTGTCATAAAGCCTTGCCTTGTGAGCCAGTACGGCCTCAGTGATTGCCGGTATGTCTCCGCCGGTTTCGCCGTAGGCACGCAGAAAAAGGCATCCTCTTGCGCTCTCGCTCCTTATCCACTCTTCCAGCGCGTCGAAGAGTGCATCAACGCTGCCCACTTCAATGTGTGGCTGGAACCGTCGATGGCGCTCTTTAAGCACCTCCGTTATTAGCGCCGTTTTACTACCCGCATGC
This sequence comes from Halomonas campaniensis, assembly GCF_002211105.1. Classification (GTDB taxonomy): domain Bacteria; phylum Pseudomonadota; class Gammaproteobacteria; order Pseudomonadales; family Halomonadaceae; genus Vreelandella; species Vreelandella campaniensis_A. Next base: position 349,225 of record NZ_JPUA01000034.1, read on the forward strand.
TTGTAGAGCGTTCGGCTCGACATGCCAGCCGCCTTGATTAGCTTGTCCATCCCGGTAGCGGTAAAACCGTGCCGGTCGAAAAGCTGCTCTGCTGCTGAAATAAGCTTTGTTTTGGTATCCATGCGAGTAGTGTAAAACGATCATTTTACATCGTCAATTGTTACCTACTCGTACTGAAATACGAAGAACTCACATCTTGTTGAGCATCTCCACCGCTTCATCGAAGTGGCCGTCACGCTCCGCCCAGCGCAGGAAGTTGACGTTTTCCACGAGAATTTCCTTGGGTGTGGGGTTTTGTTGGAACAGCGTCATGACTTCGTCGATAAAGTCATCGAGCGGCATATAGCCTTCGCGGGTCGACTGGCCGGGTGTCAGTTCCGTCTGCACGGCGGGGGGCGCCAGCTCAATGAGTTCGACCTTGCCCTTGAGTTGTTCGCGGAGCGAAATCGTATAGGAGTGAATGGCCGCCTTGGTGGCGTTGTAGGTGGGCGTGCCGCTTAACGGTACAAACGCCAACCCGGAGGATACGTTCACGATCGTCGCGTCTGGCTGGCTTACCAAGTGATCGGTCAGTGCGTTGGTCAGCCGGATAGGCCCTAGCAGATTGGTGACGACCGTCTGTTCGGCATCAATGAGGTCATGGGTACTGGTCAAGTCCTCGCGGCGCATGATGCCCGCATTGTTGATCAGCACGTTGAGGTTGGGGTGCTCCGCGACGACGCGATTCGCAAAGGCGGCGATGTCTTCTGAATCCTCGACATCAATGACCATCGCGTGCATGTTCTGCTGACCGGCAATGCTTTCCTCCAGCGTTTCCATGCGCCGTCCAGCGACGATGACGGTGTTGCCCAGCGCGTTAAAGCGTAGAGCAAGCTCACGGCCAATGCCGGAGCCACCGCCGGTGATGAGAATGGTGTTTCCTGATGTTTTCACTGTTATACACTCCGCCTATCATTAGGATTCAATGCCATCAATATCGATAGTCGCGCTGCTCGAACCGCTTCGTTGGTGAGGCCCCTGAACGGCTGCGCTTACCTTTACTTTTTAACAATTCCACGGCGGCAGGGCTTGCCAACCCTTGCGCAAAACTTGCCTGATCCTGCAGGGGCGGGTGAATACCTTCAGCATCTTGCTAACGTTGAGTTGAAAGGCGGGAGAAAATCAGACGAATCCACTCAAATAGGCCACCCGGACGTATGCCAAGCGCAGCTAAACAGGCTGCGCTGTCAGAAAACTATCGAGGCAGCCAGTAACCATGCAGCGATGTCCCTGCGAATAGGCGCTTGTGCCACATGGCACTTGATTACTCGGGTAGTCTGGCAATGACCTTGATTTCAAAATCGAAACCCGCCAGCCATGTCACGCCGACCGCCGTCCAGTTTGGGTAGGGTTTTTCTGGAAACGCACGCGCCTTGGCTTCCAGCCAGATAGGGAATTGGGCCTCCGGGTCAGTATGAAAGCTCGTCACATCGACGATATCGTCAAAGCTTGCGCCCGCTGCTTCCAGTACTCTTTGTAGGTTGTCGAAAGCAAGCTGCACCTGAGCAGCAAAATCTGGCTCGGGGGAGCCGTCTTCACGACTGCCGACTTGGCCCGAGACAAACAGAAAATCGCCCGAGCGAACGGCGGCGGAATAGGTATTCTGGTCATAAAGTGCCTGGCGGCCCGAGGGGAAAACAGCGTCACGCTTAGCCATGTGAATCTCCATCAGTAGGTCAAAACCGACCCGTTGTTTACGATGAAGTCACTTTAGCCCTCCATTTTTGGTGGATAAACGGCGAATTCTGTTCAACATTGTTTGTAGTTTTCAAACAATCACAAGGACTGGTATAGCCATGGATCGCTTTAACGCCATGCAGGCATTTGCCCGGGTAGTGGAAACGGGCAGCTTTACCAAAGCAGCTGAAACACTGCACATGAGCAAAACCAGCGTGACGCAACTGGTGCAACAATTAGAGGCAAGGCTGCGGGTAAAGCTGCTCAACCGCACCACGCGTAAGGTTAACGTCACGGCTGACGGTGCTGCCTATTACGAGCGCGTTATAAAGCTATTAGCCGATATGGATGATGCTGAAACGAGCCTGTCCAACGCCTCGGTGTTGCCTCGCGGCCGACTAAGGGTGGACGTGCCCAGCCCGTTCGCGCGGATGATCTTGATACCAGCGTTGCCTGCTTTCCACGCTCAATACCCCGATATTCAAATCGATATGGGGGCGAGTGATCGCATGGTGGATCTGATAGGTGAAAGCGTGGATTGTGTGGTGCGTGGCGGAGAACTCACGGATTTGTCGTTAGTGGCGCGCCGCGTAGGCGACCTGAAAATCGGTATTTACGCAGCGCCGAGCTATCTGGAAAGTGCTGGTTTGCCTTCGCACCCGCAAGAACTCTCAGCTCCGCCTCACTACATTGTAGGGCTCCGATGGGCCCGTGCCGGGGTGAATTCTCCCTACGCCATGTACCTCAACGGAGAGCGCGTCACCGTACAAGGGCGCTATGTGATTTCGGTTGATGACGGTAATGCTGGTCTTGCAGCAGGCATAGCGGGGCTCGGCGTAGTTTGGCTTCCTGACTACATGGCCAGTGAGCACGTATCTCGCGGGGAGCTGGTTCGCCTATTTGATGGCTGGCATCTCGACCCAATGCCGATGTACGTCGCTTTCCCACCGAATCGGCACGTAAGCGCCAAGCTGCGCGTGTTTATCGATTGGATCGTAGAGTTGATGGCTCAGCATGCGCCCATGGTGGATCGACGGGAGCAACCGCGATACAAGTAACTAGTTCACTCGCGCTTTACTCTGGTAATTCCATGAGAGGACACTTATTTTTTTAGCACGGGAGCGCTCGTGGCTTTAGGCATAGACTTAATCTGTGGCCGCTCCGCCATAATGCGTGCAAGGCGCTCTAGGGCTAGTTCGAGCCGCTCAATCAAGCCTTCCAGCAGTACCCGGCGGTCGGCGGGGACATCGCCATAGGCCATAATCGCTTCGTCCAGCTGTTTACCTGCTTCACGAATCCCTTGGGGTGGCCGCCCGTTGGCGCTCTCTTCAAACCCGCTAGCTAGCGTGCCTAGTAGGTGGCGATGCGCCTCGCGGATGCGCGGGTGAGGTGCATCATCAAGCCGATCACGCAGGCGTAGGGTAGCGGTGCCAACATCCAGCCCGGTCAGGCCTAGAATAAATAGGTGGCGCTGGTCTTCAGGCAGCATGTCGTCATGCTGCGCCAGTTGCAGCAGTCGATCCGCCATGTGGCCGCTGAAGCGGGTTTCGGCGTCGCGAATCGAGCGCTGGCTTAGCTCATGGATATCGGTGGAAATCGCCTTGATTAAACGCCGCCGCCGAAGTCGAGTACCCAGCCCCGGCAGCAGGCGAAAGCCCATGACCACACAGCTTAGCCCGATTACTACGGCCACCACCCGGTTGGCAAAACTATCGAACGAGAAGTCCATGCCGTTGCCGGGCATGGTGAGCAGAATATTGAAAATGGTAAATGCCAGGCAGTAACCCATGGTCGCCGGGTTAGTGGCGCCCAGCAGGCCTAAAAACAGCGGCGTGCCAAACAGCATGGCCAGCATCGGGAAGCCATTGGCCTGGGAGAGCAGCACATGGCCGAACAGAAAAGCACTGGGAATCGCCGCCAGCATACCCTTATAAAACATCATGGTAATGGCGATGGGATTGTCGCGGCTGGCGAAAAAGGCGGAAAACAGTGTGCCCAGCATCATCGCGATCATGGCGCTCTGCCAGGCGGTGACGATCCAGAAAGTCGCCAGTAGCGAAAATACTAGCCCTGAGCGAATGGCGTTAATACCGGCGGCGAGGTGATCGCGGTGCCAGGCCAGTGGTGATGAGCGCAGTTTATGGCTCTCCGGGGAGGCAATCGCTTCCCGGGCATCAAGCATGATCATGGCGTGGCCGATCGATTCACGTAGCCCCAACCGCAGACGCCGATCGAGGGGTGCTAAGCTGTTCTCTTCTTCGCTTTCATGAACCCGGTGGCGTAGCGACTGGAGGGCTTTTCTGGCCTCAACGACCCCTTTGACGTGTTCGGCATCGCGAAAGCCTTTTGCGATCTTGCCCGCGAGTTCGATACTTTGCGGAGCTAGCCGGTCAGCGTGGTCGTGCATCAGTTGATGCAGCGCCTGCAGATTGGCGAAAAAGCGCAGCGTGCGGCGGGTGAGTACATGGGCTGCCCGAACTCGGCCGGGGCCTACCGGGCCTTCAAATCGGGCGGCCTGGCTGTCGGTTTCCAGCAGTGTTAATGGCACGAGGCTGCTGCGCAGGGCTTTCTGCATCGCCGGAATATCGTCGCTGGCTTCTAAGCGCAGGGCGGCATGCTCGAAGGCTTCGTTGATCACGCTGTCGGCCTGAGTGGCCAGGTGGGTGCCCACATGGGATGGCCAGAGCAGCGAGCTGACCAGCATGGCGCAGATGGCGCCCAGCCCGAGCTCGGTAAGGCGCGCCACGGCGATATCGAAAATCCCAGCGGGCGAACTGCCGCTGGAGATGACCACGATCAGCATGGCCGTTACGGAGGCCATCAGGCAGCCGTAGGTGTAATTATTACGCCACAGCGAGCCCACGTAGGTGCATAGCATAATCCAAGCGGTCAGCACGATAAGCGCAGGTACGCGGGCCTGGGCAAATAGGGCCATGATCGCGATGCCCGCAACGGCACCAATAAAGGTGCCGACAAGCTGGCAGATGCCTTTCTCTACCACCATGCCACTCATGGGGCGGATCTGTAGAAACGCCGCCGACATCAGCGCCCAGTAGGGGCGCTCCAAGTCGAACATCAACGCGATATAGAGAGCGAGCATCATTGCCAGGGTGGTCTTGATGGCAAACTTAACCGCCGTGGCGTTGGGCGTCAGATAGGTGCTAACAAACGGCGACATGGGTTACTCAGGCTGATCGGCAGCGTTTTCGGCAGGGCGGACACGCACGGTTGCTGTCATGCCGACGCTCAGTAGGGTGTCATCAGGGACGTCTTCCAGTGAAATGTGCACCGGAATACGCTGAGCCAGGCGCACCCAGCTAAAGGTGGGCTCCACTTGCGGTAGCAACTGCTGGTTAAGGGTTGTGTTGCTATCGGCAATGCCTCGGCCAATACCCGCCACTCGGCCCTCCAGATGGGTGTCGCCGTTCATCAGAATCACATCCACCGGATCGCCCACGTTGATCGACGTCATTTTGGTCTCTTCGAAGTAACCCACGACATAGAAGGAGTTATCCGCGATCAGCGCCATCACCGGCGTGCCCCGATTAGCGTAAGTGCCAGCGGTAAGATGGACATTGAGGATATGGCCGCTGACCGGCGCGGTTATTTGAGTGCGGGCTAAATCAAGCTGGGCGCTGGCCAGCTCCGCCTGAGCCTGCTGTAAATCAGCGGCGGCAATGCGCGAGTTGATCTGGGCAATCTGCTGGTTTTCTACGCTAATCGCACGATTGTTACTCAACTGGTTACGTCGACCCTCCTCGGCGCGGCTTAGCTCCAGAGTCGCTTGGCGATGGTCAACGGTGGCCTGGGCGCTGTCCACCGCCGCTTGGTAACGCGTGTTATCGATCTCAAACAGCGTATCGCCTTGGGCGACATAATCAGTATCCGCCACTTCAAGCGTACGTACCCAGCCGGAGACATCGGGGGCAATCGTCACCACTTCCGCATGAACCCGAGCGTCGCGAGTCCAGGGGGTATAGAGGTAGTAGTGCCATAGCCATGCACCGGCGGCAACGGCAATGGCGACAATAACGAGGGTGAGCAAAATACGGAGCGAAGGGCGCATCGGGGTTTCTCTCAAGGGCTGTCTTAAGGGCTTTGAAGCAAAACAGTAAAAATGAACGTGGTGGCAGCGGTGAGGATGACAAACAATGAAATGTCGAACCACGCCTCGTACCAGAGCGCGTACTCGCCGACCACCCAGTGCAGTAGTGAACGAATGGTCAGCGTAGCCACAAAGCCGATCAGCGCGTAGATCAACAGAGGGCTTAAGTAGATGCCACCGACAGCAATTTCTTGAACACCCATAACATCCTTAAGTGGCCTGTAAGTAACGGCAATGTAAGGCGCTAAATGGGGCTAATGACGTGCCAGACATTTATCCCCTGCTAGTGAAAGTGACTCAGCACCAGTATAGAGAGCGAGAGCATAGTTTGCCTTATAACGGCGAACGAGGTGTAGGTGCGTGTGCGGTGGCCCTGGTGGGGTTCATTCCCAGCCTTATTCGCGGGTGTGCTAAAGTGCAGCTTCGTCGTTTTCCTTTGTTTATCCGCTGAATAGTTGACTGTTGCCCGTGAGAACAGATAGCCGCCTCTCTCGTATGCTGCATGTGCTGCTGCACATCGCGCGGGAATCCCAACCGATTACCTCAGAGCAGATTAGTGCCATGCTGGGCACCAATGCTGCCGTGGTGCGGCGCACTATGGCGGGCCTTCGTAAGGCGGGCTATGTAAAGTCTGAAAAGGGCCACAACGGTGGCTGGCGCATCGCCTGCGATTTGCACAGCGTAACGCTGCTGGATATACACAACGCCGTAGGCGGGCCGCGCATTTTCGCCATCGGCACCGACCGTGATAACCCTGAGTGCGCGGTAGAGCAGGTGGTTAATGCGGCGCTTTTTGACGCTATGCGCGAAGCGGAAGCGCTACTGATCGCCCGTTTGGGAGCGATCACGCTGTCGGAACTAGCCACTCAGTTTGACGAAATTGCCACCCGTAAAGGCTACCAACTGCCGACGCCTTAATACTTCACCACCTACCCGATTAACGTTAATCGGCATTCTCAACATTGCCATTGACCTCTGTGTATCTTTTAATGTATCAATAAAAGATACATGAGATGAGTTTATTCACCATGGGCTTAAAAGGCTGGGTGAACACGGAGGAAGGGCAATGAGTTTTGATACAGTGATTATCGGTGGCAGCTACGCGGGTATGGCGGCAGGGCTACAGCTGGCCCGAGCAAGGCGGAAAATATTACTGATAGATGCGGGACAGCCCCGCAACCGTTTTACGTCTTACTCCCATGGTTTTTTAACCCAGGATGGTGCGCCACCCGCAGAGATAGCAGCAGAGGCCCGTAGCCAACTGATGGAGTACCCAACGGTTGAGTGGTGCACGGGGCGGGTGGAGACAGTAACGGGGACGGCTGATAATTTCTTGGTGGCGCTCGCCGATGGCAGCACCTATCAGGCACGGCGTATTATTCTGGCCGCGGGTGTTACCGATGAGCTTCCAGGCTTACCGGGGCTCGCCGAGCTGTGGGGCAAACGCGTTTTCCACTGCCCGTACTGCCACGGTTATGAGCTGGGCAAAGAGAGTATCGGTGTGTTGGCAACCTCAGAACTCGCGATGCACCATGGTTTGATGCTGCCCGACTGGGGCGCCACCACACTGTTTCTTAACGATGCCTTTGAACCCAATGCCGAACAGCTGGCTCAGCTTAAGGCGCGCGGCACCCAGGTAGAGTATGGCGCAGCGGTGCGTATTAGTGCGCAAGCAGAAGGTGTTGAGCTGGTAATGCAGGATGACCGTGTGTTTCCACTGGTGGGCTTGTTTGTTGCGCCACGCATTCACCTTAGTCCGCTGGTAGCGCAATTGGGTTGCGAATTTGAGGAGTCTCCCATGGGCTGCATTGTTAAAACCGATGCAATGCAGGCCACTTCAATCCCCGGTGTTTTCGCTTGCGGTGATGTGGCCCGCGCCGCAGGGTCGGTCACCTTTGCCGTGGCCGATGGCGCCATGGCGGGGCTTTCTACACACCGGTCATTGATGTTTGGCATTTAACGCTTGGATTCAGGCGTTAATATGTCAGTTAACTCTCAATTAGTTAAATTAGAACTATGCTTTAGTATTAGTGTCGTACTTGCCAACTCTTAGGTCGTCGGAGAAGGCGCTTGTTGATCAAAAAGAAGAAAGCTCGGTCTCATACCGAGGATCGCTGCTTGGCACTGGTACTGGCGACGGCTGCCGGTATTCTCAATGCCATGGCGTTGGGTGCTTTTGGGTTTCTCCCTTCGCATATGAGTGGCAATGCCTCACAAATGTCGACGGAAGTAGTCAGTTCCGATACCTATGGCTTGTTGTTTCTGGCAGCCCTGCTCTTGGCATTCGTGATAGGCAGTACGCTCGCTCGCGTTGCCGTGGTCGTGGGGCAGAAACTCAGAACCATCTTTTGCCTGATTCTCTTGGCGGAAGGCGTGGCATTGACGGCGGTGTCGATGTTTGAACTGCTGTTTTACTCGACACGCTTCAACGAGGAAGTGCTGATAGCACTGGGCTTCTTGATGGGAGTTCATAACGCGACGTCAACGCAACTCTCAAACGGTCGGGTGAGGTCGACTCACGTAACCGGCACACTAACGGATGCTGGCATCGCGTTAGGCTCGTTCTTATCATCCTTGGTGGCACGGGGTGAGGCGACCGACCGCCGTTCTTGCCGAAAGCAACTCTATACGCATTTGACGACGATTTTTTCATTTCTGACTGGGTGTGTCATCGGATTTGTGTTGTTCAATTTGTTTGGTTTCAAGGCAATGCTGGGGCTGGGGGGTGTTTTGATGATCGTTCCCTTGAGCGCAATTGTTATCACAGTGCGTACGGCAAGTAAGTTGATGGACGCCAGAAGAGCCTAACGGGTAGTGACGTCCCTTCGCCGGTCGCACAGTTACGATTGACTAAACTGCATTGGCATCAGGCTTGCTGTGTACCTGAGAGCCCTCCGCTAATAGATAGACTGGCGAACTAATGCTGGGCATTTATCAAAAGCGCCAACTGTACTAATGCCCCTACTGCAGCGATAGCCCCCGCGCCCACCGCTAATGTCGAAACGGGAAGGTGGAAGGCAAGCAAAATGCCGCCACTCGCCGCCCCTATCGCACTGCCTAAATAGAGCGCCGATTCATTGAGTGCGACCGCCAAGTTGCCGTCGCCATGGGCTTGTCTCGTACGAACGAGCTCGTTGTTTTGTGGCACTTGCAGTGCCCAGCCCACGGCGCCCCAAAGAGCGATCGGAAGTAACGTTAGCAGAGGATGAACCGATGCCGAAAAAGGTAGCGCGATGAGCGCTATAAAGAGCAGCAGCATGATCCCCAAGGTCATTACCGGGCCGTTAAATTTGTCGACCAATGGGCCAATCAAAAAGCTGCCCACGACGCCGCCAATTCCCCATACCCACAAATAACCAGTAATCGACTGAACAGCGCCTGACTCGGTGGCCTCCATAAAGGGGGCGATAAAGGTGTACATGCCCAGGCTGGCAATGGCCGCCAATAAGGAAACCGCTAGAATGGCCATGGTATGAGGGTTTTTTAAAATAGCCAGTTTGCGGGCAAGAGCAAGCACAGGCGTGGCTGGTAGTGCAGGGAGTTTTGCGTGGAGTCCGGCGTAGGCGATGCAGCCAAGACCTGCGATAAGCCACATGGCTGACGCCCAGCCTAAACGTTCAGCGAGCAACAGACTGATAGGCACCCCCAGTACCGTGCCGCTCGCCATGCCGCCCATGATGATCGCAATCGCTTTACCGCGCTGGGCCTCTGGCGTGATGGCGGCTGCGGCGGCAATGCCCATGGCAAGATAAACCCCGGCGCCCACGCCAGCAACTGCTCGCCATATAGCGAGGGCGATAAAGCTAGTGGCCAGCGCGCTGGCGATATTGGCCACAATAAAAACGGCCAACGCCACTAGTAAGCCCAAACGTTGATGCTGGCCGGGCAGTAGCGCTACGACGACGGGCGAGCCTAAGCCATAGGCTAAGGTGAATGCCGTAACTAACTGGGCCGCCGTAGCAGCCGTGACACTAAAGGCGTCTTCAATGAGGGGAATTAGCCCCGCAGTCACATAAGAGGCCATCCCAAGTGCAAACGCACCCAGTGCCACGAGATATACCGATAGACGAGATTGGTCAGCCATAACGCACTCCAGGCATAAGCATTAGAAAAGAATCCGCCAGCGCTGTTTTGCCAGCGAAGGGCTATTCTGGAGAGGCTTTAAAGGGGGTACAATTTAACTATTTATGCTATTACTAAAAGTGATAAGTTATTCAAGGTAATAAAATGACCGCTCCACGAACGCTGACTCGAACGCGGGAAGACCTGGCTGAGTTTCTACGCATGCACCGAGAGAAAATCGCACCAGAAGAGGTGGGGCTGCCACGTGGCCGCCGAAGGCGTACGCCGGGGTTAAGGCGTGAAGAAGTCGCCGCTTTAGCAGGCGTGGGGCTGACTTGGTATACCTGGTTGGAACAGGGTCGTGATATCAGCGTATCGGCCACTTTTCTGGACAATCTATCCAAAGCGCTCAAGCTGGATGCGGCTGAGCGCCGCCATTTGTTCTTGCTTGCCCATCAGCGGCTACCCTCTGAGCTAGGCAAAACCTGGTGCAGTGTGCCGCCGCTGGTGCGAACCTTGATGGACGACCTGCCCACACGGCCTGCCTATATTCTTAATTTACGCTGGGATGTGCTGGCCTGGAACGCGGCTGCCGATAAGCTGTTCAACTTCTCTGCCCATGCACCCGAGCGCCGCAATATGCTCTGGTTATTATTTACCGATCCTGCCATGCGCCAGCGGTTATCACCCTGGGAAGAGCAGGTTTGCCAAATGCTATCCAGCTTCCGACGCGACTTTGCCCGTGCGACCGAAGATCCCGCCATAGAGGCATTGGTTGAAGAGCTAACCAAAGTGGCGCCTGAGTTTAAGGCATGGTGGAAAAATCAGGAGGTCAACGCGCCTTGCCAGGGCGTGCGCCATCTTTATCTGGATGGGATCGGCGCTATCGCGTTTGAACACACTACACTCACCGTTGATGAAGAGCGCCACCTGCGGCTGGTCTACTATGCCCACAAGGGAGCCGACACCGAGAAGCAGGCTTTTAATGAGTGGGTAGTGGGTTAAAAACACCTGCCCGAAGGATCATGGCGTCGGTAAAAGGCAAACAAAGTGGAAATGGGCTTTGTATGGAAACCCAAAGAAGGTGAAGATGTTTACCGTTGGCGCTAGTGCTTTTCTGGCAAGCAAGGGCGTTGATTAGCTTGCCCTTCATCCCTGCAAATACTTCCCCGGCAGCCGTTCTACTAAAAACTCCATAAACAGTCGGGTGCGCTGTGAAAGCGTGGTTTGGCGGTAGTACACGGCGTTCACAGCTTGGGTCTGCATTTCTGTGCAGTCGGGTAGTACATCCACCAGTGTGCCGTTATGATGGGAAGTGATGGTCATAAAGTCGGCAAGGCAAACGATGCCTTCTCCTGCAATGGCCAACTCTAATAGCGTGCTGCCACTGGAGGCTGCTAGCGTTGGCGTAATGCGTAAAGGTTTACCATCGGCGAGGCACAGTGGCCAGCGGTTGAGATGGTCGAGCTGACTGAAACCCAGCAGGCTGTGCTTTTGGAGGTCGTCGATGCTTTGTGGTGTGCCGTGGCGTTTTAGATAAGCAGGGCTGGCCAGAAGGCGCAGCGGGCTATAGCCAAGGAGGCGAGCGTGTAGCGATGAATCTTCCAGTTTGCCAATACGGATGGCCAAATCAACCCGCTGTTCCAGCAAGTCGACAAAGCGGTCGTGGGTGTCGAGCTCCAGCGTAATACCAGGGTAGCGTGCGCGGAATTCGCCAATCACCGGCACAATCACAAACTGCATAAAGCTGGGAGCGGCGTTGATCCGTAGCTTGCCTTGCGGCTGATTGTGGCGATCCAGCATCGCCTCTTCGGCCTCTTCCACGGCGGTCAGAATATGGCGGCAGTGGCCCAAGAATGTTTCGCCCTCTTCGGTCAGCTCTAAGCGGCGCGTGGTTCGGCGTAGTAAGGTAGCGCCAAGTTTTTGCTCCAGGCGGTTAAGCGTACGACTAACCCCGGAAACGGTCATGCCAAGACGCTCAGCGGCGTCGGTGATGGAGCCGCTATCCACGACCGTCACAAATGCCTGCTGTTCTTCAAGGGTGCTTTTCATAAATTACTTTTCATAGCGCTGCCGTTTGTCTTAGTGAGTGTTTAACATTATTGATTTAAAATCAAAAATGTCTTGCTGGCACGTCGCTTCTTTTTCCGCGCTGTTACTCCCACAATACGCACCATTAACGTCAAACCTATTCGGTTAGCTTTGATGATGAACCTCTTTGGGAGAAAGCGTTAGATGAAGATTCTACTGATTAACGGCGGCAAGGCGTTTGCCCACTCTGGCGGTGAGCTCAATAATACGCTGCATGGCGTGGCAGTGAGTACGTTGCAGGAAATGGGGTACGAGGTGCGCGAGACGGTGATTGATCAAGGCTACAATCTTGAGACCGAAGTGCAGAACTACCTATGGGCGGACACCATTGTGTATCAGATGCCGGGTTGGTGGATGGGAGCGCCCTGGATCGTTAAGCGCTACATTGATGAGGTGTTCACAGAAGGCCACGGTTCACTCTACGCCAGCGATGGCCGCTCGCGGCAAGACCCGACTAAACAGTATGGCAGTGGTGGCTTGCTGCAAGGGCGTCGCTACATGCTGTCGCTGACCTGGAATGCCCCTTTGGAGGCCTTCGACGAGCCGGACAATTTCTTTGAAGGGCGTGGTGTGGATGGTGTTTACTTCCCCTTCCACAAATCGCAGGCGTTTATCGGCTTAGAGGCATTGCCGACCTTTATCGCCAACGATGTGATGAAGATGCCGGATGTCGATCGTGATAAAGCGGCTTATCGTGCTCATCTTCGCAAAGTGCTTGGCTAAAGGATTTGGCTAAACGTAGTTGATTCGGACAAGCCCACCTCGAGAAGTGGGCTTTGTTTGGCTGATTTATCTGACCTAGCGATCCCGATCCAAGCTTTGCACCGTCAGATCCAGCGCCTTATACATATCCAGGCGGGCGGACAGACCGATATCCGGGTGATTCAGCTCGTTGGCCCGTTCTGATGGTAATATCGGCGCGGTCAGATCATCCGCGTCTGTCGGCTCGAAATCGTACTCTTCCCCGATCGTCATGGCGCTGCGGCGAAGTAGCATGCGTAACTGTGCCGGGGTAAGTTCGGGGTCAATCGACATCATTGCCGCCAACAGACCGGCCACCAGCGGGGTCGCGTAGGACGTGCCGCAATGGGCTTCGCCTTGCTCACCCTCTACCAGGGAAGAGCCTCGTACACAGGCCGCTGCGGTTATATCCACCCGCATATCGATATTGGAGGCGTTACGTTTGACCACATAGCGGGGATCTTCAACCTGCACATCCTCATCGCTGCGTTCATGCCCACCCACGACAAACAGTTGGTCGGTAATAAAAGAAGAGGGCAGGCGATAATCGTCACTTCCTGAAAATGACGACGCGTTGCCTGCTGAATTTACGACCACTACATCGGGGTGTTCGCGGCGCAGCCATAAGAAGAACTCTTCGAGCAGTTCTTCGTAACCGCTCATGGCGATGCCGGAACGTACCAGCGAATCGACTTCTTTACCGTTAATGTCGATTGCCCCTACTCGGTGGATGCCCCAACTCCAGTTGAGTACGCGTACTCCGTCCTCTACCAGATTGACTGAAGCAGCAACATTAGCCGTTATGCCTGCATCTGAGTTGCGATCCACAATCACGTCGAAGCCAGGGCCTACATCGTCCAACCCGCGTAAAAAACCACTATTGCCGCCTTCGTTCCAGGCCGCGGCAAATACCCCAGCGACCGTTGTGCCATGCCCGTCGGGCTTAGCCGCATCGCGCGCGTACACGCAGGTTCTAGACGAATTAGTGCGGCAGTCACCCAGGTAATCGGTAAAATCCGGCGCATCGAAGTCTACCTCTCGCTCGATAACGCCAATACGTATAGGCTGCGTCTCGATATCTCCGCCGTGGCCCTGACGTGATAAGCGTCGCTGGTAATAGTTCACGGCATCCAGAAAACGATTCGACGCCCACTCCTGATTATCTGCAGCGGGCGGCTTTTCCGTTTCGCTCTCAATGCTCTCTTCTGCCCCCGACTCTTCGACCACCACCGCATCCACGCTCACTTCGCTGCCCAGCCTGAGTACCAGCGCATCGCGCTCATCAAGGTTGTTGACTGCCAACCGTAATTGGTAGGTGTTGAGCGGCGGGATCATGCCGACCACTTCGGCGCCGTACTTTTCCGCTAAACGCTGGGCCTCCTCGGCACCGTCGTGGCTCTCTTCAATAATCAGGCTGATCAGATCCACGTAGGTGGTGATGCCATCCATGTTCTTCGCCACCTCTTGATCGGTGGCGGCTACTACGTGGCTGCCGTTAAGGCTGAGCCAAACCGGGTTGCTGGACTGCTCACGCTGCTCAAACCATAGTGGGCCGCTTTGCGCATCAGCGCTGCTGATGCTTACACGCACCCGGTCGTTGTCGCGAGTGATGTCATCTGGCTGAAGTGCTGTACCGTTCAGCTTTATCTGAAAGTCGTTGTTCTCAAGCCCACTGACGCGAAGGCAGAACTCTTGCATATCCAGCGTCAGCAGGTTGCCACAGCGCTGCAGTTGTTCGACTCGCAACGGCTGTTCAACTTGCGCAGATTGCTCTGCAACCGCGACAGTTCCAATCAACATTAATGCCAGCGCTGAAACCAGCCGACCAGCGCCCAAATACGTTGCTGCCATATGACTACTCCAAACGCTATCCGATTGACTGCACGCAGCATAAACGCATTAGCTGAACAGAACATGAACCCGTTCGGTCTCGGGGGTATTCACTGATGTTTTAACGGCTAAAACGATAACGCAGTTTAGGCAGGGTGCGTGCCACAGGCGGTAGGCGGGTGGCCATAATCAGCGCCGCAATGGCGGCATACATGGCCCACTCCTGCATGTCGGCGCGCACTATCCAGAAGAAGTGCAGCAGCACCAGACCCAAAATGGCGTAGGAGAATTTGTGCAGTGACTTCCAGCGTTTGCCTAGGCGCTTCATCGACCACTTGTTAGACGTCGCCCCCAACACGGCTAGCCCAACCAGCGCGATCATACCGACGATAATATACGGGCGCTTGATGATCTCACTACCCAGCAATGCCCAGTTAAGCCCCAGAATAAACAGCGCGTAACTGAGCATATGCAGGGTGGCGTAGGCCAGCGTCCAGAGGCCCAGCTGGCGCCGGATCAGTGCAAAGCCTTTCCAGCGGGTGAGCTTGGTGAGTGGGGTAAGGCTGAGGGTGAGTAGCAGCATCCATAGAGCCCCAATGCCGATGTTTAGCAGCAGGTAGCGTCCTGGTTCGGGGCCAGCGGCGTTATTCGCCACCACCCAGCTCCAAAATAGCAGCGGCGCTAGCGCGGCCAGGAACACGCCCACGCGCCATGCTAACCATATACGTGGGCTGGCCATTAGTAATTTTCCTTCAAGTCCATGCCGGCATAAAGCTCGGCAACTTCGTCGGCGTAGCCATTGAACATTAGGGTATCGATGGTATTGGGGTTGAACAGGCTGTTCGGCAGCCGCCGCTCGGTGGCCTGGCTCCAGCGGGGATGATCGACCTCAGGGTTGACGTTGGCGTAGAAGCCGTACTCATTAGCGGCGATTTGCTGCCAGGAGTTAACCGGCTGCTCTTCCACCAGCGAAATGCGCACAATCGACTTGATGCTCTTGAAACCGTACTTCCACGGTACTACCAGCCGTAGGGGCGCGCCATTTTGGTTGGGCAGTTCGCGGCCATACATACCCAATGCCATTATCGTGAGGGGATGCATAGCTTCGTCCATGCGCAGGCCTTCCACATAGGGCCAGTCGATGATCGAAAACGAGGAGCGCTGCCCACGCATTTGCTCTGGATCGACCAGGGTTTCAAAACGCACGTACTTGGCTTTGCTGGTGGGCTCGGCGCGCTTGATGATGTCCGCGAGCGGAATGCCCAGCCAGGGAATCACCATCGACCACGCCTCGACGCAGCGCAGGCGGTAAATACGCTCTTCAAACTGTGAAGGCTTGGCAAGGTCTTCAAGCGCTATGCGCCCACCGTTATTGACTTCGCCATCCACCACCACGCTCCAGGGCTGGGTTTCCAGGCTACCTGCATGACGGGCGGGGTCGCCCTTGTCAGTACCGAACTCGAAAAAATTGTTGTAACCACTGGCATCATCAAAGGGCGCAATCTTATCTTTGTCAGGGTCGCTAGGGGTGATGGAGCGCCACTGGGTCTCGCTGATTTTCTCCTTTAGCCACGCCGGTGCATCGCCTTCGGGTACATCGGAGTAGTCGGCGTTAGCGCGGACTTGGCCGGATAGGGCAAGCCCTGCGCCTAGGCCTGCCATGCCGCCCATAAAGCGCCGCCGGGAGAGGTAGATGGATTCCGGCGTGACATCGGATTCGTGTAAATCACTCGGTTTGGCAATCTTTATTAGCATTAGGTGTCTCCACTCTGGTCTTTATGGGTAGCATACGAGGTGAATGCAGCATTCGATATTAATGGGTGTCGTAAGTTCGCCAAAACTTACACAAGCCCCTTACGTTTTTAAATTGAGCCGGTCGGGGTGGCTGGTCGCCCCTTTGGTGAGGTGTTGAAAAGGAGCTCTTGTTCTGATGATCGAAGCCCGGGGATTGACCCGTATTCCTCTACGTAATGCCGTCTTTGTCGCCTGCCTGATCCTGCTATTGGTTTCGCTGGTGGGGGTGGTGTTTTCTTTAGCATGGCTTTGGGGCGTGGTGATTTTTGGCATGCTCGCTGGGCTGGGGCTCCATGATCTTCGCCAAACGCGGCGAACGGTGAGTCGCAACTATCCTGTTCTGGCCCATTTTCGCTATGTTCTAGAGTCCATTGGGCCGGAAATACGTCAATACTTTATTCAATCGGATCTCGATGAACGGCCTTTTTCCCGCGAGCAGCGTGCTGTGGTATATCAGCGTTCAAAAAATGAGAGCGATAAAAAGCCCTTTGGCTCCCTGCTGGATATGTATCAGCCGGGGCATGAATGGATTAACCACTCGCTCCTCCCCTGCGCTATTGAAAACGAAGACTTCCGTGTTCGCGTGGGCGGCAGTCATTGCAGTCAACCCTACCTGGCAAGCGTATTGAATATTTCTGCGATGAGCTTTGGTTCGCTTTCGGGCAATGCCATTGAGGCGCTCAACGCGGGGGCGTGTAAGGGCGGTTTTTATCACGACACCGGGGAAGGCTCTATTTCCCGTTACCATCGCAGGCACGGTGGTGATTTGGTCTGGGAAATAGGCTCTGGCTACTTTGGCTGCCGCAACGACGATGGCTCGTTTAACGAGGAGCGCTTTGCAGCTAACGCCAGTGCCGATCAGGTGAAAATGATCGAAATCAAACTTTCCCAGGGCGCCAAACCGGGCCATGGCGGTATATTGCCAGCGGCTAAGGTCACTGCCGAAATTGCTGAAGCGCGAGAAGTCCCCATGGGTCAGGACGTGATTTCACCCGCTGCCCATTCAGCTTTCTCGACGCCGCTGGAACTGATGGCATTCATTGCCCGCCTACGTTCGCTTTCCGGTGGAAAACCGGTTGGCTTTAAGCTGGCGATTGGTCACCCCTGGGAGTGGTTTGCGATCGTTAAAGCCATGCTGGAAAGCGGTGAGCGGCCTGATTTTATAGTGGTGGACGGGGGCGAAGGGGGAACCGGTGCGGCGCCGCTGGAGTTTATCAATCGCATGGGGGTGCCGTTAACCGAAGCCGTCACGCTGGTGCATAACACCCTGGTGGGAGCCGGGCTGCGCGAGGAGATTCGTATAGGCGCAGCGGGTAAGATTATGTCCGGTTTTCACATTGCCCGAACCATGGCGCTAGGGGCCGACTGGTGCAATTCAGCCAGGGGCTTCATGTTTTCATTAGGGTGTATTCAGGCGCTTAACTGCCACTCTGACAAATGCCCCAGCGGCGTAGCCACTCAAGATCCCAATCGCAGCCGCCATTTGGATATTGCCGATAAAACAGCGCGGGTCTACCACTTCCACAGTAATACGTTAAAAGCGCTGGCAGAAATGCTGGGGGCCGCAGGGCTTAGCCATCCTAGTGAACTGGGGCCTGAGCACATTATCCGACGTGTCTCGGAAAACGAGATTCAGTCCTACGATCAGATATTCACTTTCTTAAAACCCAATGAATTGCTCAATGCAAAGTGCGAGCACACGGTATTCAAGCACTATTGGGAAAATGCCCAAGCTGACTCCTTCCAACCGCCTGCGCAGATTGCTCGGCTGCGCTTTACTAAGCTGGAGTGATCATGGCACTTAGCCTCGGTGCTTGTGTTTCCACCGCGCCGTTTAGACGGGAGCCCCCATGGCCTCTACCCGCCGTGAATTGATATCACTGATAGAGCAGGGCGTGATACCGCCTGAACAGATGACGCGCGCCGTGCAGGCTGCTGGGCTGCACCCTTCGCCTCGCGCTTGGGCGCTGTTTATTGATCGCCTACTGCAGTGGCTAGGCGGGCTGGCACTGGCCTTGGCGGTGCTGTTTTTCGTAGCTTATAACTGGGCCGAGATGGGCCGCTGGCTGCGCTTTGGCGTGGTGCAGGCAGCGATGGTGCTGGCGGCAAGTATCGCCATTTGGCCCAAGGCGAGCCCGACGGTTCAACGTGTGGCGCTAACATCGGCCACTTTGTTGGTGGGCGTGCTGTTGGCGCTATTTGGCCAGGTGTATCAAACCGGGGCCGACCCCTGGCAGCTGTTTGTTGCCTGGGCGCTGCTTACGCTGCCCTGGGTCTGGATAGCGCGTTTTGAGCTGCTCTGGGTGCTGTGGCTGGGGTTACTTAATTTGGCCGTCGGGCTCTATTTCCGTACCTGGGGCGGGCCGTTTGGCGTTTTGGCCAGTAGTGAGGCCGCTCAATGGGGGCTGCTGGTACTCAATACCCTGGCCTTGGCAATCTGGGAGTGGGGCGCTCATGACCGGGGCTGGCCACGGCAGTGGGCGGTACGCCTGCTGGCGCTAGGAAGCGGGGTGCCGATAACACTGTTAATGATGACGTTGATCATCGAGATAGGCCTCTCGTGGTCGCCAGTGCTGGCGATTTACCCACTCTGGTTGGCAGTGCTATATGGCGTTTACCGCTACTGGCGGCCTGATCTGTTTATGATCGCGGGGGGCTGCATTTCGCTATTAACAGTGGCCACGCTACTGCTTGCCAGGATGTTACTCTGGGAGGGTGATTGGCAGGAGGGAAGTCTGCTGCTGATCGCCATCGCGGTGCTGGCGATGGGCGCGGGAGCGGTGGTTTGGCTGAAGCGGCTGCATCAGGAGATGTCCCAGTCATGAACAGTATTAACGATTTAAAAGCCAGGCTGAACCAAGCGGGCATTGTGTTAAACGAGCCAGCAACCCCAGCGCCGCTGGAAACACCCTGGTTTGTGCGCGTGCTGCAGGCGTTTTCTGGCTGGTTGGCGGCGCTGTTTCTGCTCGGCTTTGTCGCCATGGGCGTGGTATTTGTGGTGGAGAGCCCGGCGGCGTCGTTAGGCTTGGGACTAGCGATGATCGGCGCGGCTTATGGGCTATTTCGCAAAGCTCGCAGTGATGTACTTGAACACCTGGCGCTGGCGGTTAGCTTGGCCGGGCAGTTGCTAATCGCTTGGGCCGCGGTAGCGTTTTGGGAGGAATCTGCGACTTCATTATGGGTGCTGGTGGCGTGGTCGCTATTTGGCTTGCAGAGCGTACTGGCGCTGGTGATGCCGAGCCTGCTTCACCGCACGTTTTCCGCTTTTGCCGCCAGCTTGGCGCTCTATATAGCGCTGGCGATGAGCGCGATGGCGTTAGTGGCGAGTGGGTTCGTGTTGTTGGCGCTGACGCTACTCTGGCTAAATGAGTTTCGTGGGCCTGGGAGTATTCGGGTCGTACAGGCGTGGGGCTATGGGTTGTTATTAGGCCTGTTGGTGATGCAAGGATTAGCGCATAGCGGCCAGTCGTTCGTCTTCTGGTTTGACGCCCATAGCGCCAGCGCTCTGGCATGGTCGGCCCCTTGGTTGAGAGCCGTGATGGTAGCGCTCTCTCTGGCGCTGCTGTTGTATAACGTTGCGAAATCCAAACCCCATTGGGCGCTCTATCTAAGCCCGATCGCATTGCTGTTGATCAGTTTTTATGCGCCTGGTGTGGACCAGGGACTGGTCGTTGTGTTGTTAGGGTTTGCGATGGGCCATCGCTTAGTGATGGGGCTTGGGGTATTGTCGCTGCTGATGGGCATTGGCAGCTATTACTACTGGCTGGACGCGACGCTGTTAACCAAGGCACTAACCCTACTGTTTACCGGTGGCGTGCTGCTTACGCTGCGTTTGGCGCTACACAAGTGGTTGAGTATAGAGGGCAATATGCCGTCTCCTTCTGAGGGAGGGCACGGAAAGTGAGGCTGAAAGCCAAGCGTCATCGCTGGATAGTACTCTTAGCCACTGTTGTCGTGCTGGCGCTGGTAAACGGTGCGATTTGGCAGAAAGAGCATCACCTGACCGAGGGTGAAATCGTTTACCTGGCGCTTGCGCCAGTCGACCCGCGCTCATTGATGCAGGGCGACTACATGGCACTCAACTTCGCACTCGCCAATCAAATTCACAGCGCGCTGTTTCGACAAGATGACGCTCTGCAAGATGAGACTCAAAAAGCAAGCAACGGCTACGTAGTTGTGCGCTTGGATGAACAGCGTATCGCGCATTTTCAGCGCCTCGATGATGGCAGCGCTTTAGCCAATGACGAACGGCGACTGGGTTACCGCCTGCGCAACGGTCAGGTACGCTTCGCCACCGATGCGTTCTTCTTCCAGGAGGGTCACGGCGAGCGCTACGAGGCTGCCCGTTACGGGCAGTTTAGGGTGAATGACCAGGGCGAGCCGCTGCTGGTAGCTATGTACGATGATGAGCTTAACCGGTTAGGCGAAATAACTAAGTGATACCCGCCTTAACGCCCCTACGCCTTGCACCTTCAAGCAAGGTAGGCTGTACTTTGTCCTCCCACTAACACGGATAGCCCAGCAATAACGCTGGGCTGGCTCGGCAACGGGTCTGTCGGTGGTAAACAAATTGGCTCACTTTACTGAATAAGGCATATATGAAAGCAAACGGCTCGTGGCTCGCATGGGGTGTGTTGGTGCTGGCATTGACCTTTTCCAACCTATGCGCGGCGCAAACTCAAGGAGAAGAGAGCGAAGACAGCCGGTGGTTTACCGTTGATGCGTTAAATACGGGGCTTGGTGAACCTCCCGAAGAAGCAAACCGAGTAACACCGCGAGAATCGATCAGGAGTTTTCTGAAGCTAACGGATCAGGAGGAGTACGAGGCCGCTGCGCATATACTTAACCTTTCCGAATTTCCCGCAGATGAACAACGCGAACAGGGGAGGGAACTAGCTCGCCAGCTAGCGGAGATATTTCAGCGCGGCGATTGGCTTACTGTTTCTGATCTACCTGCTCGAGAAGACGCTGTTATTGAAACTACTGCCGGGCAAAATCCTCGTGTCGGCGAGACCCGCCGAAATATAGAGGTCTCCTCCTTAAAAGCCGATGGAGAAAGCTACGATATTCGATTAGGTAGATACCGGGTGGGCGACCAAGAGCCTGTCTGGCTGATCATGCCCCTCAGCGTGTCGTACATTCCGGCGCTGTATGAGCAATACGGCCCCTCAATGTTAGAAAGCTATATCCCCAAGCGCCTTCAAACTTCGTTTGGCATTCTGAGACTTTGGGAATGGATCGCTATACCGTTATTTGTGCTATTCATCGGTATTGTTGGGTGGGGCGTTCACTGCTTGATTGAATTGATGTCGAAATGGCTGCCTTCCGGGGTATCCAGCATCTTTGCCAGTCAAATCGGTATGCCAGCAGCGCTGATTGCGATGTCGCTAGTCACTCAGATGGTACTGGATTATGTGGTGTCGTTTTCTGCGGTTGCCACCACCACCTTTCGGGTGCTGTTAATCAGTATTATGGCCTGGGGAGTCGGCACCATTGCGTTGCGCTTGGTGGATACTATCATGCTGCGTTTAACGCGGCGTATCGTAGGCGAAATCGATGATACTAAGCCTAGAGACGAACGCAGACTGCTAACCTCACTCTATGCGCTGCGTCGGGCAATTATTCTGATCACCGTGACAGCCGTATCAATTTACATACTGGGTCAGGTGCAGCTCTTTGAAACCCTTGGCTTATCGATTCTAGCGTCTGCCAGCGTATTGGCTGTATTAGTCGGTGTGGCGGGTCAAACGGTGCTTGGCAATATCCTCGCCTCGTTTCAGTTATCGTTTGCTAAGCCCATTCGCATTGGTGATTTGGTGATCTTTGAAGGCGAGTGGTGCTATGTCGAAGGTATCTTTTATACCTTTATTCGGCTGCGGTCGTGGGACGAACGGCGTTTGATTGTGCCCGTCACCTACTTCACCTCTAAGCCTTTCGACAATTTGTCGGTAAAAAGTACCAAGATGTACCGGTCATTAACGCTAACACTTCACCTAAGTGCCGATATAGGGCTGTTAAGAGATAAATTCCTCGAATTCGCCAAAGAAGAAGACAGCGTTATCGAACACCATAAACTGCTCTGTTACGTGACGGCACAAACAGGAACGGCGCAAACGGTCACCTGTTACCTCATGACCTCAGACCCGTTAGCCGGTTGGACAGCGGAAATGAATGTACGCGAGAAACTGCTGGCCTTTATCCGCGATAACTATCCCGAGTGGTGGCCAAGAGAAATCGTGGTGATCAGTCACAACGATATTGCCCGTGGGGCGCAAGGGAAAAGCTCGGGGGAAAAGGAGAGTGTTGAGGTGAAACCATCAGAATAAAGGGGTGTTTGTGCAGCGGCAGATGACGCCTTTGCGTATATGGTAAATAGACTGTTAAGAAGTCAGGGAGTGTTTTTAGATGCCTTTAAATATCGTGCAGCGTTTACTACCCGGCTGGGGCGTTACTTATGGCCCACCGGGCAATGGGCCTTTTCCAGCCGTTATGTTGCTGCATGGTTCTGAAGGTGCATGGGCGGGGTGGAGCCATCGTGACGCGATGCTATTCGCTGCCCATGGCTTCCTGGCGTTTCCTTATGGCTACTCAAGCGGCGGTAATGCATGGAACGCGGGGCATATTATTGATTACCCGCTGGATAGCAGCGTGGAGGCGTTTAAAGCCTTAAGGGAATTCCAGTTCGTTGATGAGCGGGTAGGGCTTTATGGTGTTTCACGCGGCGCCGAGCACGCGTTATTGCTCGGCTCACTGATGGCTAAGGATAAGATCGAAGGCGCTCCAGATGCTATTGCTGCGCATAGCCCGCCCGATGTGGTGTGCGGTGCCTTTGATGCTCGCAGCTTCCGCGATGCGGGTGACCCGGGCTGGCAAGCCTGGGATGTCAGCAAACGCGCCTGGACATGGCGTAATAGTCACGAAGGCTTGCTGCCGACCACGCCTATCGAAATTGAGCGCTACCCTGGGCCGCTGTTGCTTTCCCACGGCACGCAAGACCGCATGTGGTCGGTTGAAATGACCAAGCGCTTGGAACAGCGCCTACTCAAGCATGGCCGCAGCCCGGAAGTGCATTACTACGAAGGCGAAGATCATATACTCAGTAGCGCTGGACAGAATAAGCATTACGAGCTGATGCTAAGCTTCTTTTCAAAACACCTTTAAAGCCTGAGTTTCTGGAGTAAAGGTTCAGCATTTTCCCCTTCATAAAGAAGCCCCTCTTGGCAGCTAAGAGGGGCATGTTGGTATAGCATTTCTGTTCTTTAGCGCTTATCGAGTATCTTCCAGCTGCGCTTGAGCCAAACGTTTCGCCCCGGCAAAGTCTGCCTTACCAGAGCCAAGATGCGGAATGGTCTCTACCGTCAACCAGTGGGTGGGGATCATCATTGATGATGTACCGTTGGCGAGCATGGCGGCCTTAACGGTGCTGGCGTCTAACGCGGTTTCTGAAAGCAGCACAATTCGCTCGCCCTTGCGGCTGTCGGGGATACTCACCGCCATTAGCGCGTTGTCAGGTTCTTCCAGAGCCGCTTTAACGGCCGCTTCAACGGCGCTGAGGCTGATCATTTCACCGCCGATCTTGGCAAAGCGTGCATAGCGGTCAATCAGGGTTAAAAAACCGTCTTCGTCGATAAAGCCTTTATCGCCCGTCACGTACCAGTATTGGCCATCCATCTCCCTTAGTGCTTGGGCGGTGCGTTGAGGGTCGTTGAGGTAACCCTGCATGATCTGCGGGCCGCTGATCAAAATCATGCCGGCCTCGCCGGTGGGTAGCTCTTCAAAGCTCTCCGGGTCGACGATTTTGAAGCTGGTACCGGGCAGCGGCATACCCACGGTGCCTACTTTGCTGCCCCGCTGCACCTGCTGATAGTGAACGCCCATGGCATCGGGAAGGTTGACGGAAGCAACGGGGGCGATTTCGGTGGCGCCGTAGCCTTCATAAATGGGCTTGTGGAATTTCAGCGCGAAGTCGTTACGCACGTTGTCGTCAAGCTTCTCTGCCCCGGCGACTACGATTCTCAAACTCTCCAGCATCAGCGGATGCACCTTTGTGCTGCGCACAAACAGCCTTAAAAAGCTGGAGGTGCCGAACATGATAGTGGCTTTGTGCTTGGCAATAGCGCCCGCAATGCCAGGAGCATCGGTGGGGTCGGGGTGGCACACCAGCGGCAGCCCTTCAATCAGCGGCAGCAGCTGGGTGACCGTGAGGCCAAAGGCGTGGAACAGCGGTAGTGAGCCCATTACAACGTCGTTGCTCTGAGTGTTAAGCACGTCGGAGGTCTGTT
Organism: Halomonas campaniensis; assembly: GCF_002211105.1. Lineage (GTDB taxonomy): Bacteria > Pseudomonadota > Gammaproteobacteria > Pseudomonadales > Halomonadaceae > Vreelandella > Vreelandella campaniensis_A. Next base: position 373,846 of record NZ_JPUA01000034.1, read on the forward strand.
TGATATTGGCCATCAGGTTGCGGTGGCTCAGCATCACGCCCTTGGGTTCGCCTTCGCTGCCGCTTGAGAACAGAATGGCGGCGGTCACGTCGGCATCGTGGCCGTGGCAGAAGCAGCGCTGCAGTAGCCAAGTCGGCAATATTCTCACCGCAAGCCAGGTGCTCAAACGTTCGGCACGACCAATCGTGGTCTGCAGGTCTTCTAAAAAGACCACCTGCTGCTCGCTCAGCAATTGGCTAACGTTGAGCCCGCGCTGCTCAAGTTTCTTCACAAAGCGCTGTGAGGTGAACACGGTAGCGATTTCCGCCTGGGCAAGGGCCGAGGAAAGTGCTTCCTGGTCGGCGGTATAATTCAGGTTCACCAGCGTTTTACCGGCCAGCAGCGTGGCCATATTGGCAATGACCCCGGCACTGCTGGTGGGCAGCAGCAGGCCGACGTTTTGCCCTGGGTTGAGCTTGCGAATACGTTTTGCCATCAACAGGCTGGCGGTGAGCGCTTGGCTTGCGTTGAGTGGGCGGCCCAGCGTGTCGGCCAGGGCAAGTTCGCTAGGGCGGCGTTTAACGCTCTGAATCCAGGCGTAGGGTAGGCTGGAAAGCTCCCCCATGGCCTGCTGCCAGGAGCGGGTCGCCTGCTCAAAGATGCGCCGTTTGAGCACATCGGCAGGTGTGTCTTTGGGAAGCGGTTTGCCAAAGGCGACCACCACCGAGCGGTGCAGTGGCGCGTTACGCAGCTCCTTTAACTTGCTGGACGAGCGGGAGAACTGGCTGCCCCAAAGACCACGCAGGTAGAAAGGCACAATCTTGACATCAGGGTTGGCCATTTCACAGGCGCGTTCATAGCCGCGGCGGAACTCGCCTAGTTGTCCGGTGCGGCTGATCGCCCCTTCGGGAAACAGACACACCACTTCACCGGCGTTGAGTTGTTCAGCAACATCGGCCAGGGCCTTGTCGGCACCGCTGCCGCGCTCGATGGGAATACAGCCCAGGGATTTTAAGAACCAGTTGAGGTACCAGCGCTGGTAAACCGATCTGAGCATCACAAAGCGTACCGGGCGGGGGCTGGCGATCTGCACCATGGCCCAATCCACCCAGCTGATATGGTTGCCCAGCAGCAGCACGCCACCCTGGGCTGGCAGGTTCTGCAAGCCCTGCACATCAACCCGATAGCGGCGGGTCAGCAGGAAGCTCAACAGAAAGCGCACCAAACTCTGCGGCAGTTTAACAATGGTGTAACCACCGCCGACCATCGCCACCGTGGCAATGAGCAACAGCAGGTAGTGGCTATCCACACCCGACAGGGCGAATAGCGCCGTGAGCACCAAAAAGCCCAGCATGGCGATGTTCTGGATCCAGTTATTGGCGGCCAGCACGGTGCCTAACTCGCTGTCGGCGGCGTGAAACTGAATCAGGGCGTTAAGCGGCACGATAAACAGCCCGCCCATCATGCCGATAAACACGAAGTTCAGCGCCTGGCTGCCGGGCGTGGAGAGAAGCGGCAGGCACCATAACCCCACGGCCACTCCAACAGCGCCTACCGGAATCAAGCCGGTCTCGATACGGTTGTGAGAGAGCTTGCTGGCAAGCATGGAACCCAGCGCAATTCCGATACCACTGGCCGCCAGAATACCTTGCAGCACCAGGGTGTTATCGATACTGAGGGCGTCTTTGGCATAGGCAGGAAATGCCGCCAGCAGCACTTGTCCCACTGACCAAAAGGTGGCAAGGCCGATAATGGAAAGCCTGATGACGGGCTGGCGGACGATAAGCTGCAGGTTATCTTTCAGCGCAGTGCCCTTAATATAGCGCTGCCAAGTGAGCGGGGTATCCGGTCGCGTGGTGCTATCAAGCGGCAGACGGTAAAGCGTTGCCACTTGAATAGCGCTGTTGAGCACCAGCAGCCAGCCCAGTGGCGCTATTTGGCGCAACAGCTGCGCTGGGGTGTGATCATCTGGCGATACCCAGGTCTCAAACAGGGCGGTAAATGCCACGGTACCCGCCAGGATAGCGCCGATAGTCACGGCCTGGATCAGCCCGTTGGCCTCCGCCAGGCGCGGCTTGCCGAACAGCCCCTTTACCAAGCCGTATTTGGCCGGGGAGTAGAAGGCCGATTGGATCGCCAGCAGCAGCGTCATCGCAAAGGCCAGCCAGAACCAGCCCTGGTAGTAGGCAGCGGTGATGCCCAATGACACTGCCACGGCGGCCCAGGCCGATGCGCGCAGAACGCGTACCTTGGGGTAGCTGTCCGCCACGTGGCCGGCCGGGCTAAACAGCAAGATAAACGGCAGTAAAATCAGCCCATTGACCAGTGCAGTGAGGACGACCTGTGTTTCGCCATCGTAGCTTTTAAAGATCGTGTTCTGAATAACAATCTTGTGCCCCAAATCCACAAAGGCATTGAGAAAGATGGCGATCAGGTAGGGCAAAGCGCCCTTGATATGTAGCAGTCGTTGCATGGTTGTGTAGCCTTATAAGTCCCTGTAAGTAGTCGCACTTTCTAAGCAAGGCTTACTGGTTGCAACTCATTTGCACAAAGTCGTGTTATAGGTGCTGGTTGGTATCATTATTTGCTACTTTTAATGTGTGGTGCACCTTCATTCCGCTTACGAGATTACTATGTCCCAAGCTGATTCGCTGATTGAAACGCTAAAACGCCAGCTTCGCGCTCAGGATAAAACCTATGCCGATGTCGCTAAGTGGTTGGCGCTGAGCGAGGCCTCGGTAAAGCGCCTATTTGCTGAAAAGCACTTTACGCTATCGCGGCTGGAGTGTATCTGTGACCAGCTAAATATCGAATTCGCCGAGTTGGTGCAGACGATGCAAGCAGACGAGCAGCGTTTGCAGGCGCTCACCTATGCCCAGGAGCAGAGTATTGTGGATGATCGCGAGCTGTTTCTGGTGGCTGTCTGCGTTATCAATGGCTATAGCTTCGACGAAATTCATCACCAGTACCAGCTAAGTGAAGCCGAGTGTATTCAGCAGTTACTCAAGCTTGAGCGGCTTAAACTTATTGAGCTGCTTCCTGGTAATCGGATCAGGCGGCGGGTAGCCGCCAATTTCCGCTGGCAGGCGGATGGGCCGATCCAGCGCTTCTTTCAGCAGCATATCGCCAACGAGTTTTTCCGCTCCCGTTTCGATAGCGACAGCGAGAAGTTGATGGTACTCAATGGTCTGTTGTCCCCCGCAGGTAACGCTGAGTGGCAGCAGACCATGCAGCGCTTGGCGAAAGAGTTTCACGCGCTATGCGAGCGGGAGAGCGGGCTACCTATTCATCAGCGGTTTGGCACTACCTCTGTGCTGGCGGTACGGCAATGGCAGTATGGGCTGTTTCAGGATTACAAGCGGGGCGGCCAAATAGTCCCCAGCGCTACGTAGCTGTATTCCGGAAGAGAGTGGCCTCTTGTTCTAGCCACTCGACAAAGCGTGCTATCGCCGGTGGCGTTTTTCCATCTTTAGGCAGAATCAGTTCGTAGGTGAACGGCGAGGCGAGCGGATAGTGTTCCGCAAAGGGGCGTACCAACACACCGCTCGCCAGCCGGTCAGCCACCAATGGGTAGCTGGCCAGTACCACGCCTTGCCCGGCAATGGCCTGATCGAGAGCCAGGCTGTAGAGCGAGTATTGCCGCTGATTGGGCATTTTGCTTAGCGCTACCCCGGCGCTTTTAAACCAATCACTCCAGCCTGGGATATGGTGGCCTGCGTGGCTGCACCATTCCACGGTGAGCAGCGTCTGTGCCAGCAAATCGTTGGGGGTTCGTATGCTTGCCTGCGCTAATAGGGAGGGCGAGCAAACGGGAAAGAGGGTGTCTTCAAATAAACGCAGGCTGGTGACGCCGGGCCAAGGGCCCCGTCCGTAGCGCAGTGATAAACGTGCCCTGTTGGGCAACCACAGCGGTGGCGTTAAGCGCGCCTCGGCATCCAGAGAGATTTCTATTTCCCGCTCATTAGCTTCAAAGCGGGGTAAGCGGGGGAGCAGCCAGAGTTGTAGAAAAGAGGGCGGTGCGCTCAGTAGCAATCGAAAAGCGTCTTCTGAGCGCTCGGTGACGTTCTGTATGCCGTTGGCGATACGCAAAAGGCCCGCTTGCACATCGTCAGCCAGTACCCGGCCTGCTTCGGTGGCAAAAACTCCATTGGCATGACGTTCAAAGAGCACCACGCCTAAGTGATCTTCCAACTGTTTGACCTGTCGGCTAACGGCGCCAGGCGTCACCCCGAGACGATAAGCGGCGGCTTTGAAGCTATTTTCGCGAACGGCCTCGGCAAACGCGCGCAGGGCATTCAGCGGTAGCCTTTCTATTCTCATAGCGTGAGTTTTCCTAAGCCTAGACCCGATAAGTAATCGTTTGTACGCACTGATGCTTACTGCTGCAATGGGCACCTATAGGTTATAGGAGCCCGCAATGAGTAATCAAAGATTAGCGTCAAATCCCTATTCTGACTGCATAATTGGTCATTCACAGCGAAAGACAGTGGACGCAACGGCAGCATCGCTGATGCTGCTATTTTGCCTAGTGTTGGGTTTTCAGCAAGTGGCCATTAAAGGTGTGGCTGAGGATATATCACCCATGGTACAGATGACCCTGCGCTCCATTATGGCGGTTTGCCTGGTCGGCGGGCTGGCTTATTGGCGCGGCATTCGCTGGGCGGATGTGGGTCACCATTGGGGCCCTGGGTTGCTGGTGGGCCTCGGGTTTGCTGCTGAATTCGCTTTTATCGCCTGGGGGTTAACCTATACCTTGGCGTCCCATATGTCGGTCTTTCTGTATACTGCGCCCATCTTCGCTGCCCTGGGTTTACATCTTTGGGTACCTGGCGAGCAACTCTCCATTCGGCAGTGGTGGGGCGTTGGCTTGGCATTTCTGGGAATGGTGATTGCTATGGCGCCAAGCGGTGCTTACAGCATCGAGATTCTTATTGGGGATACGCTGGGCTTGCTCGCTGGCCTCTCATGGGCGGCCACGACCGTCGTGATCCGCAAGACTTCGCTTTCTGAGGCGCCAGCAGAGCTCACTCTGAGCTATCAACTGAGCGTGACGGCGTTGTTGCTCCTGCCGGTGGCGGCTATATCCGGGCAGCTAATGAGCGCGCAGTTTACCCCGATGGCGATAGCCAGCCTTGGTTTTCAGACACTGATTATTTCGTTTGCTGCGCTGCTGTTATGGTTTACCTTGTTGCGCCGCTACCGCGCTTCGCAGTTAGGCGTGTTTTCTTTCTTGGCGCCGCTTTTCGGTATTCTGTTTGGTACACTGCTGCTCAGTGAGCCGCTGAGCATTAATTTTGTAATCGGCGGTGGCGTTATTTTAGTTGGCATCATTCTGGTGACTCGCTAAACGCATGCACCCATCTATCTCTGCGAAGACACCGATATGAGCATTACCCCTTTTCAAGCACTGGCGTGCCCGCTAGACGGAAAACCACTCAGTTGGTCGGATAGCGTTTGGCGATGCTCTGATGGTCACAGCTTTGATATTGCTAAGCAGGGCTACGTCAATTTACTGCCGGTGCAGCAAAAGCGTTCCCACGATCCGGGTGATAACAAAGCAATGGTAGCTGCCCGGCAGCGCTTTCTAAACGCGGGGCACTACCAGCCCATTGCGGATGCCGTCATTCGTGCAGTCTTGAACTACGCTGAGGTTCAAACGCTAAGCAGTGAGTCGTTTAGCTGTCTGGATGCCGGCTGCGGTGAAGGTTACTACCTTCGCCAACTAGCTGACGCTGCGGCTAACTCACCGTCACTTTCGCTGATGGGGCTGGATATCTCTAAATGGGCGGTATTAGCCGCTGCAAAGCAAGACAATAAACAGGCACCGTTAAGTAGCTGGGTGGTGGGCAGTAATGCGCACTTGCCCGTGCAGACGGAAACGCTGGATTGCGTGCTATGTATGTTTGGCTTTCCGGTATTAAGCGAGTTTGCCCGTGTGTTGAGAACCGGAGGCGTACTACTGCAGGTCGAGGCGGGGCCCAATCACTTGAGGGAGTTGCGGAAGGTTATCTATCCCACGTTAAAGCCTGAACGTTCGACCGAGACTGAGGTGCTGGAAGGCTTTATTCACCATAGCAGCGAGAGAGTAAGCTACTCAATTGCGCTAAACGGAAGTGACGCAATTGCCGATCTGTTGGCGATGACGCCGCATCTTTACCGAGCCAGCGCTGAGGGACGTGCTCGCGCAGCGGCACTTGAAATGCTGTCCGTGACGGTGGATGCACGAATTGTAATATATACGCGAATATAAGAGAGGGGCGCACACGCAGCTTTAGTATGCTCCAAACGCAACAAGGCCCGCATAAGCGGGCCTTGTTATCCGAACCTTGGAAGGTTCGAGCAAATTCTTAAGCGCTATGTCTTAGAGACTTAGTCTTAAAAAACCTAGGCTTAGGAAATTTGCTTGATGTTTGAAGCCTGAAGGCCTTTCTTACCCTGGGTAACGTCAAAAGAGACGTTAGCGCCTTCTTGCAGAGTTTTGAAGCCGTCTGCTTGAATTTCAGAGAAATGGGCAAACAGGTCATCGCCACCGTCAGAAGGAGCAATAAAACCGAAGCCTTTAGTATCGTTGAACCACTTAACTGTGCCAGTAGACATAGTAAAATTCCTTTCGCGCAAAGCGTTTAGTAAAGTTCCTGGTATCACCCAGATTAATAGCGGATAAAACAAGGAATACAATTACAGGCTTGCCGAAAGATCTCGTACACGTCTATCTCGTACATTTCTAAATCTTTTTCGTACACTTCTGAAACCATGCTTGCTTGCTAACCAACTGACGCTACAGTGTCACGGATTGTTCGATGTGTCAAAGCCTTTCTGGATTATCTTGCCTAGAGGGGGAGGCGCAAATGGAAGCCTCGTTGCCATATGCGTTAGGTTCATATGCATTAGGCGAAACAGTTGAGAGCTTCCCGCTTTACCGCTTGCTAGATATCGCTGTGCCACACTAATAAAGTGGTCGATATTACTGTATTAGACCTACCAACTTCTTCAAATCTGTAGGGGCTCAAATGACTCGTATATGGAAGGCTTATGCTCAGGCATCGTTGATTTTACGTGTTACTGTCGCGCTGGTGCTGGGCGTAGTGATTGGGCTTGTTGGCGGAGAGACAGTGGCTGCCTGGCTGGCGCCGCTGGGTGACCTGCTGCTACGACTGCTTACTTTTTTGATTGTCCCCATTGTGCTGTTTACGCTGATGGTCGGGGTGAATCAGTCCCGGGAGGGAAGCGCTGGTCGCGTAGGCGGCAAGGTGTTTGGCTATTACCTTACCTCTTCTGCGCTGGCAATCATGGTGGGCTTAGCGGTTGCCTCGCTGTTTAGTCCCGGCAGCGGTATGACGTTGGATGAGAACGCCAGTTTCTCGGTGCCCGAGAATCCAGGCGTTGTCGATACGCTGCTGAATATAGTGCCGGATAATATTATTGGTGCGTTTGCCGATCTCAACATGTTGGGCATTATTTTTACGGCGCTGGTGTTTGGCATTGCGCTGTTAAAAATGCGCCAGTCGGAGCGCCAGCATGCCATGGGTGAGCGTCTTTATGGGGTGATTGAAGCGCTAAACGAGGTCACTCTAAAAGTGATGTCAGGGGTATTGCACTATGTGCCCATCGGCGTGTTTGCGATTGTCGCCGAAACGGTGAGTCAGCAGGGGTTGGCAACGCTGCTCTCATTGGGCGATATGGTGGTCGTACTGTATATCGCCCTGGCAAGCCAGCTGCTGATTTATTGCGGCATCATGCGGCTGTTTGGCGTGAAGCTGCGCACCTTTTTTCGCGAAGCCCGTACGCCCATGGCCACGGCGTTTGCCACCCAAAGTAGCTCGGGTACGTTACCGCTAACGGTTAATGCTGCCCATCGCTTAGGAATTCCCAAAAGCATCTATGCTTTTAGTCTGCCGTTAGGAGCTACTTTAAATATGGATGGGGCGGCGATTCGTATCGCCATCTCGGCGGTGTTTGCCGCCAACGTGATGGGGGCACCGCTGGATTTCATCAGCATGGTGCAAATTGTGTTGATCGGCACGCTGGTATCGGTGGGCACGGCAGGGGTGCCGGGGGCCGGTATCATCATGATTGCAACGGTGTTTGCGCAAGTGGGCTTGCCAATTGAAACCGTCGCGTTGCTCACCGCTATCGATGCGCTGGTGGGAATGGGCTGTACGGCGCTGAACGTGACAGGCGACTTGGTCGGCACCTCTGTGATAGCCCGTAGTGAAGGTGAGGAGTTGCAAGAGGAGTTTGTCGAAGAAGCACCAGCGACGGTAAAGGGGTAAAGGCAGTAGGGCCATTGACGACTACAAGGAAAGCACATGTTGAATGATCGAGAACTCGCTTACTTAATGCGTGCCGTTGAGTTAGCCGAAGAAGCCCTTGAGGCGGGTGATGAACCTTTTGGTAGCGTACTGGTAAGTGCCGAAGGAGATATCTTGGCAGAAGACCGTAACCGTATTGCCGGTGGGGATTCTACTCAGCACCCGGAGTTCTTCCTGGCGCGCTGGGCTGCTCAGAATATGAAGCCGGAGGCGCGAGCAAAGGCGACCGTTTACACTTCAGGCGAGCATTGCCCGATGTGTGCCGCTGCCCATGGCTGGGTAGGGCTAGGGCGAATTGTCTACGCCAGCTCGTCTGAACAGTTGGGTCGTTGGCTTGCAGATTTAGACGTGGCGCCTTCCCCAGTTGCGACCTTGCCTATTCAACAGATTGTGCCAGGGCTCAAGGTAGAAGGCCCGATAGCTGAGCTGGATGAACGGGTTCACGCTTTGCACAAACGGCGCCATGCCAGCCCTACTTTAAAGACATAAAAAAGCCGCCTAAGCGTTAGCTTAGGCGGCGTCGTATTCACTAAACCGGTCTATGAAAACCTAGTGTTTCAATATCACATAAAACGCATGAATGATGCCGGGTACGAAGCCAAATAGCGTTAGAATAATGTTCAGCCAGAAATGCCCTTTAAAACCGACCTCAAAAAATACGCCGAGTGGGGGAAGTATTACGGCAAAAATCATCTTGATTGGATCAGTCGCTGTAAACGCCATGAAGCCTCCTTTGCTTTCATTGGGGTAACTTGTACAAGTGTAGGCACGATCAACCTATTTATCCATGCCTTGGCGAACTCTTTGTGACTAGCCGAGTAGGCAATCGTTCAATTCCGCCATTTATTTCCGCTCTACGCTGTTTGGGAGGGACTCCGTGTTCATCAAAGTGCCATTAAAAGTAACCACCACGTCTTTTTGCTTATTAATCTGTCTTGGCGCTGGCCAAAGTTGGGCGCAAGAGAGTCCGGCGAGTGATAGCACAATGGCTACGCTGGAAGTGACAGCGCCACGCCTGTCGCGAGAGCTTTACGCCACGCCCGCTGCGGTTTCAACGCTCGACCGTGAGGCGATTGCTCAGGGGCAGCAGCGCACGCGGCTGGATGAGGCCTTAGTGCGCGTGCCTGGTATGTTTTTGCAAAACCGCGATAATTTTGCTCAAGGCCAGCGAATCTCCATTCGCGGTTTTGGCGCTCGGGCGCCGTTTGGCGTTCGCGGTATTACCGTCATGGTGGATGGCATTCCGTATACGCTACCCGATGGCCAAGCCCAGTTAGATGCTATTGATCTGGACAGCGCTGAGCGCATTGAAGTGATCCGCGGGCCCTCTTCGGTACTTTACGGCAACGCGGCGGGTGGGGTGATTGATATCACCACCGCTGATGGGCGCGATAACCCAGGCTCAAGCGTGCGCACCGAGGTGGGCAGCGATGGCTACCGTAAGGCAGTCGTACAAACTGGTGGAGCCCAGGGGGACTGGTCGCACCACGTCAGCTTCTCTGCTCTTAATGTGGATGGTTACCGGGAGCAGAGCTCTACAGAGAAATACCTGTTAAATGCCAAACTGCGCCGCGAATTAGGCAGCGATCGGGCACTAACCGCGATTATCAATCTGCTTGAAAATCCCCGTTCCGAAGACCCCGGCGCGCTGAACGCCGGTGAAGTGGCCCGAGGCCGCGATCAAGCGGCGCCGAACTCATTAGCGTTGGATGCAGGGCAGAACGTAGATCAGCAGCTTATTGGCTTACAGTACGAAGATTTGTCTGTCGGGCCTGGTGAGTTCTATATAAAAGGCTTTGTTGCCCAGCGCGATTTTGAGCAGCAGTTACCCTATGTGGGCGATAGCCGTATCGGCTACCAGCGTGACTATCTGGGCGCGAGCGCTGAGTATCACCATGAAGTCAGCTTGGGCAGCCTGCCGCTTAGCTACATCACCGGTGTTGATGTGGCCCGCCAAGACGACGAGCGCTTTCGTAATGCGGTAAATGGCCAAGGTGTGGTCGGCGAGCAGTTGGCGGAAGAGATCCAGACGGCAACCTCCGCCGGGGTATTTGCCCAGGGCGATTTAGCGCTGACTGAGCAGGTAACGCTCTCGCTTGGCGCGCGCTTCGATAGCGTGGAGTTAGAGGTAGACGACCGTTACCTGAGCGATGGTGATCAGAGCGGTGAACAAACCTTCAATGAGTGGAGCGGTTCAGCGGGGCTTAGCTACCGTTACCGCCCTCAGCACCAGGTCTACGTGAATACCGGTACGGCGTTTGAAACGCCGACGTTCTCAGAGTTTGCCAATCCAGTGGGGGGCGGTTTCAACCCGTCCGTGTCGCCGCAAAAAGCCTGGAACCGTGAAGTTGGCGCGCGTGGCTACATTGCACCGCTTGCCATGGACTACGATTTAACGCTGTTTTCGGTGCGCGTGCGTGACGAGCTGGTGCCTTATGATGACGGCGGTCGCACCTTCTACCAAAACGCAGGCGACACCGACCGCGACGGCATTGAGCTGGCGCTGGGTTGGCAGCTTGCTGACCAGTGGCGGTTGGATAGTGCCCTGACGCTGGCAAGCTACGAGTTTGATCGATTTATTACACCGTCAGAGAGTTTTGGCGGTAACCGCATACCTGGCTTACCCGAGCAGACCTGGGTCAATCAGCTAACTTGGCAGGGCCTGGATGAGCGCTTTGCAACGCTGGAGACCCAGTACGTAGGCGATATGGTGGCGGACAACGCCAATGAGACAGAAGTCGATAGCTATTGGCTGGTGAACCTGCGGGTGGGTGATGGTTGGCAGTTGGGAAGCGATACGCGGCTAAATGCGTATGTGGGCGTGCGCAATCTCTTCGATGAAGAACACTACGCTAACGTACGCTTGAACGGCACCTTTGGCCGTTTCTACGAACCGGCCCCGGGGCGCAGTGTTTATGGCGGGCTAGAGGTACGTTTCTAAGCGGTGCGTTGCTAAGAAGTACTTTCCTAAGCGCTTTAATAATAAAAAAACGGGCGGCTCTCTTTGATGAGGCCGCCCGTTTTTATTGGTGATGACGCTAAGCTAACCGATTACTCCGGTAGCGCGTAGCCAATCACGTAATCGCCCATCTTGGTGCCAAAGGTGCCGTGGCCCCCCGCCGTGACAACCACATACTGGCGGCCATCCTGGCCTGTATAGGTCATCGGCGTAGCTTGGCCACCTGCTGGCAGGCGCGCTTTATACAGCTCCTCGCCGGTGGTGATGTCGTATCCGCGCAGGTACTGATCTAGCGTGCCGCTCAAGAACGACACCCCGCCTGCAGTGGTCAGCGGGCCGCCTAGCGCCGGAACGCCGACGTTCAAGCCAATCGGCAGGTCAAACGGCATGCTGTCCCGCGTGGTGCCATTGCGGTGCTTCCATACCACCTCGGCACTTTGCAGGTCGATACCGGCTACGTCGCCCCAGGAGGGCGCTTGGCAGGGCAGGCCCAGTACCGAAAGCAACGGGCCGAGCTCAACGGCATAGGGGGCACCTGCATTGGCTTGCAGGCCCTGTTCGCTCGCCGAGCCCTGGCCCTCTTCTACCTCTTCACGAGGAATTAACGTAGATACAAACGCCAAGTATTTAGCGCCAGTGAAGAGCGCTTGGCGCTCAGGGTCAACGGCGACGCCGCCCCAGTTCATCACACCAACGTTGCCGGGGTAGACGATACTGCCTTCCAGAGAAGGTGGCGTATATTGGCCTTCGTAGCGCAAGGAGTTGAACTGAATGCGGCACATCATCTGATCAAACGGTGAAGCACCCCACATATCGCGCTCGGTGAGCGGCGGTGGCAGTAGGTTAAGCGCTGACCGCGGCTGCGTCTCGGCGGTCCAGTCGCCTTCGACGGCGCCCTGAGGTGCAGGCACCTCTTCAATGGGCACAATCGGCTCACCGGTTGCGCGGTTCAATACATACAGGCTGCCCTGCTTGGTCGGCTGAATAACCGCGGGCTGGGTGCCTTCATCAGTGGCCAAATCAATCAGTACCGGTTGCGCAGGTGAGTCCATATCCCAGAGGTCGTGGTGTACGAACTGGTAAACCCACTCAACCTGACCATCTTCCAGGTTGAGTGCCACTAGACCCGCGCTGTAGGTTTCATCGTTCTCGGTGCGGTCAGCGCCATACTGGTCAGGCGTGGCGTTGCCCATCGGCAGATAAACCATGCCCAGTGCTTCATCAACGCTGATGGGTGCCCATACGTTAGGGGAGCCGCGGGTGTAAGTCTCGCCTTCGGCTAACGGGTCGGTGTCGTCAGGGTTACCGCTATCCCAGTTCCACACCAGTTCGCCGGTATGCACGTCAAAGGCACGAATAACGCCGGAGGGCTCGTCAATGGAGCTGTTGTCGGTGACATGGCCACCCAGAATAACCAGATTTTCGGTTACCGTCGCAGGGGAAGTGGAGTAGTAACCGCCCGGTGAGAAGTCACCAATATTGTTGGTGAGATCAATCTCACCGTTATCGCCAAAGCTGGCACACCGCTCGCCCGTATCCGCATTCAGTGCAATCAAGCGCGCATCCGCCGTCGGCAGGTAGAGCCTGCGTGGGCACATAACGTCGGTCTCACTGAGCATTGGCTGCGTGTTACCGTTTTCTTCCACACCAAACAGCAGGGATAGGAAGGAGAGATCCAGGCTGAAAATATCGCTATCATCGAAGATATCGAAAGAGAGAGCCGTTGCACTGCTCGGGGCAGCGTCACTGTTTGTCTCTTCTGTGCTATCGGTAGCAGCGTCGTTAGTGTCAGTAGAATAGTTTGCAGCGTCATAGTAGGCGAGGCCGCGACAAGTCATATGCGCCCAGCCAGAGAAGTCATCCGCCCCCATGGTGCTGATCTCGGGGTCAAACGCCCAGAGGGTTTCACCGGTTTCGGGTGATAGCGCCATCGCCCGGCTGTGCGAGGTACAGATATACAGGCTGTCGTTCACTTTCAGCGGGGTATTCTGATTGGTGATCTCCGGGGGCGCATTGGGGCCCGCTTTGTCGCCGGTTTGAATCCGCCATACCTCTTCGAGCTCTCCGATGTTTTCCGGGGTAATTTGATCCAGTGAAGAGTAGTGAGTGCCCGCATTGGTGCCGCCATAGGCGGGCCCGCCTTCGCCCGCCCCT
>NZ_JPUA01000034.1:387407-423812 GCF_002211105.1 Halomonas campaniensis
TTTTGAACGTAACGGCTTACGCCACCAGGGCAATAACAACAGAATGCCGATTAAACAGAGAATGGCGACGCGGGGCACTAACTGCCACCAGTCGAGGCCAACCTCCCACAGCGCCCACACTAATGTGGCAAAAAGAATCAGCGCGTAGAGCCACAGAGCGGCGCCTCGGCGCAGGGTAAATAGAATGCCGCAGACAATGAGGCTCAGCCCGGCAATTAAGTAGTAGGCACTGCCGCCTACGCTGACGAGCTTGCTGCCGCCCAACGCGAGCGCCAAGCCGACAATAAGTAGTAAAAGGCCAACGACAATCGCTGGCCCTTTACCATGATCGCGCGTGCTTTCTTCCATGAGGTGTCCCCTTGTAACAACGTACCGACAACGCGCTCTAACCCATCGACAGCGCCGATGGGTTAAAACACACATTTCTGAAAGATGATTTTAATTATCAATTCGCCATTGGTCTAACGATTTGCTGATTATTTTTGGCGATTACTCTGCCGCCACATCGTTGACGTAGCGGCAGGGAGAGGGGGGAGGTTATAGCTTGACCAGCATTTTACCGGTGTTACCACCGTCAAACAGGGCGAGGAAAGCATCAGGCGTGCTCTCCAGACCCTCCTTGACTGTCTCTTTATAGACCAGCTTGCCTTCCGCGACCTGAGGGGCTACTTCGTTCAGGAAATAGGAGTAGCTAGACCAATGGTCAGCCACAATAAAGCCCTGCATTTTGGCCTTGCGCACTACCAACTGAGCGAGATTGCTCGGGCCGGGAGTGGGCTCTTTTGCATTGTAGCTATCGATCATGCCGCATACAGCAATCCGCGCGCCTTCATTAAGCTGGCTCAATGCCGCTTCTAAGCAGATGCCGCCAACGTTTTCGTAATACACATCGATGCCGTTGGGGCTGGCGAGCTTAATGGCGTCGCTTAACTCCAGTGCGGTACGGTCGCGGTAGCTCACCGGTTCAACGCCCAGTGACTCAAGCCAGGCCAGCTTATGCGCAGCGCCAGCAATACCAACCACATGGCAGCCCTTGGCTTTGGCCAACTGCACTGCCAGGGAGCCTACGGCACCACTAGCCGCGCTAACCAACACATTGTCACCCGGCTTGCACTCGGCAATCAGGTTTAGGCCTGTCCAGGCAGTCATGCCCGGCATGCCCAGCACGCCTAGGTAGGCCTGCTCGGGAACGTCGATATCGGGTAGCTTGGTAACCCCTTGGGCAGGCAGTTGAGCGATATCCCGCCAGCCGCCCATATGGCTGACGTTGTCGCCCACTTTTAGGCTTGAGTCATTGGTTTCGATAACCTCGCCAATGGCGCCGCCCTCCATCGGCTTGCCGAGTTCAAACGGCTCCACGTAGGTACGAATACCACTCATGCGACCGCGCATATAAGGGTCAACGGAAAGCCAGCGGTTACGGATGCGCACTTCGCCCTCGGCCAGGTCGGGGAGTGTTTGTGTTTCCAGCTTAAACAGTGCGCGGTCGGGAAGGCCGTTGGGGTAATCGGTAAGCGTATAAAATTGTGACTGCATAAATGCCTCCTGCAAATACGTCGCGTGGTGAATTCCTTCAAGCATAAAGACCATTAGCCTGCTTGCAAGTTCGTTAATATGTGACGTTGTGCGGAGAAAGAGCGATAGGCCACAAAAGAAACAGGGCGACCATGGCGGGCCGCCCTGTTTGGTATGCTGAAGGATGCTATGCGTTAATTGACCAAAGTGACCATGACCGGCGCGACACCTCGGCGAATCATGCCAAGCTCCCGTGCGGCCCGCTTGGATAAATCAATGATCCGTCCATTGACGAAGGGGCCTCGATCATTGATCAGCACTTCAACTTCTTGCCCGGTGTCGGGTCTAGTCACCAGCACCTTGCTTCCCAAAGGGAGGCTAGGGTGAGCGGCTGTCAGCGCCTGCTGGTCGAAGGGCTCTCCGCTTGCAGTGGTCGCTCCTTGAAAGCGATCACTGTAAAAAGAGGCAACGCCCTCCTGTGTTTCTGTTTCATGTGCAAAAGCACTATTGGTAGCGCAGCTGAAGATAAGCGCTGCTAAAAACGTTCGGAACAGTCGTTTTTGGGCTCCCATAGGAGTACCTCGGTTTTGCGTGTTGCGAATCCCGCACTCTTGTTGAGGTGCCTGATAGGCCTGTCGATACTACCCTTGTAGCAACGAGTCAGCAAGCTTTGAGAAGATCGATGCAAATAGGTTCAATTTCAAGATTTTTTACTCGTTACTGACCTTGCCTTGGGTTTCAGTGACTTAACAGCCCTGGTATGAAGTGAACCAGAAAAGAATTTTATGTAATGCAGTGTTTTTCATTAAACGCTCACTTTAATGGAGTAAGCATCTTATAATCACGAATGCTTAACTAATTAATGTTTGTCATCGCGACTCAACAAGGAACTGCTCATGGCTAGATCTTCTTCGTTTACGTTTGTATTGGTGGCGGTTGGTGGCGCAGCCGTGGGTTTTCTCGCCGCTCAAATTATCCCCTTGCCGGGGCAGGCTGTTGATGAAGCGCCTGTCGAAAGTGCGGAGACAACTGATCAAACGTCTGTTGCCGACGCTATTGTTGGCCTTGAAAAACTCACGCTTGATGAGCCCCTGCGTGGCGAAATAACCTCGGCCAGCGAACTAAACGGTAACGATGGTAGTCGTTTTATGCGCTACGCCATCGCACTGGAAGAGGACGAGATTGTTGAGCTTTCTCTTAAAGGGGCCTTGCAAGGTGTTGTGGCGCTTTATGATGATCAACTACAGCTGCTCGATAATGCGCCCGTAGTTCGCCACCGTATTGAAGAGAGCGGCGACTATGTAGTGGTGGTTAGCGGTGCCGATGCCCACAGTTATGGCCCGTTTACCGTCAATAGCCGAACCGTCGAGCTGTCGGATGCCGACACAATGGCAGTGGGGGAGCCCATCGATAGTTGGCTGCAGGGGGATGCCCGGGATATCACCTTGAACATAGAGGAGGCGGGCCTCTACCAGCTGGAAATGCGTTCGGATGACTTCGACGCCTACCTAGAGATTAAAGGCCCCAATGGTTACGCTCGTGAAGACGACGATAGTGCCGGTGATTTAGACGCACGCATTGCCGATTTTCTGGAGCCCGGTGAATATACGCTCACAGCACGCAGCGCCTACGGTGATGGCAATGGCGTTTATACGCTTTCAGTAGAGCCTCACGAGTTACCGGGTGACGGCGAGCTACGCAATGATGGAGCGCTCACTCCCGATGACTCCCTCAACGGTTGGTTTAGCGGTCAGCAGCTTAGCTACCAAGTAGAGGTAGAAGAAGCAGGCATGTACCAGATCGAGATGCGCTCCAGCGACATAGATTCCTACCTGGTACTTGAAGGGCCTAACGGTTACTACCGCGAAGATGATGACAGTGCCGGTAATCTGGATGCCAGCATCGCTGATTTTCTGGCTCCCGGAGAGTATCAATTAACGGCGCGTACTGCCTACGGTGACAGCAGCGGCATGTTTACGCTCTCCATGGAACCGCGCGATATGCCCGATGTTGAACTGCGTAATGAAGGCACGCTTACCCCCGGTGAAGCGCTTAACGGTTGGTATAGCGGTGAGCCGCTGACGTATCAGTTGGAGGTAGAAGAGAGCTCGTTAGTGACCTTGGAAATGCGCTCAGCCGATTTTGATACCTTTATCGAGATTAGTGGCCAAGGCTTTGCCGCCAGCGATGACGACGGCGCGGGTGGTACCGACTCAAGGCTTCAAGAGCCGTTGCTACCCGGCACTTACACGGTAAGCGCACGCGGGTTTAGCGCAACCGGCAGCGGCTTATTTGAACTAAGCCTGGAAATGGAGCCGACGGACATTCCCCCAGAGCTTTAACTGTTAGCGTTAATCGATAATACCCAACGCCCCTGTCACTGACCGTGACAGGGGCGTTGGTTTATTGGCGGGTGGTAAGTGGTCAGGGGTAAATAGTGAGGAGTAAAGGGTGAGGGGTGAGGCGTAAATAGTTAGGCGTGAGGAGGTTAACGGCTCGCTTTGAGGCAGCCTACCACCACCAGTACGGCCGCGGCGGGTAAGCGCCAGTCGAGTACACTCATACCTGCCAGCACCAGCAGCAGGGCGGCCAGGATCGGCACGCCATAGGCCAAGCTTCCCACAAGGCTTGCGTGCCCCCAGCGCAGCGCTTTATCCCAGGCCACCATGGCCACTCCGTAAGGCCCTAAGCCTAGCGTGATACCCGCGAGTAACGCTTCGCCGCTGGGAAAGGCAAGATTGCCTTCCAGTAGTAAACTGGCGGCCACGGCAATAGCGCAGGCGATAAGCAGTAGCCGCGGTAGTAGCGGCGTTAAGGCCACTGGCGCCGCCTGGCTTAACCATGAATAGATCGCCCAGCAGCAGGCGGCCAACAGGGCTAGCGCGTAGCCCGTGGTGGCGCCACCCAGGCCCCCATTGATGGCTTGAGGCACCAGTAGCAGCGCCGCGCCTGAAAACGCAATCAGTGCGCCGATAACCCCCGCAATCTGCAGGCGGCCAAAGCGGCTCCATTGGCTGAGTAGCACAAACAGCACTGGCCACGTATAGGTAATCAGCGCTGCTTCGGCGGCGGGCGCTAACCGCATACCAATAAAGTAGGTGCTAACGGCGCCAAAGATGAGTAACGGCACACCCACCCAAACACTGATCTGCCACCCCGTGCCACAGGCCACGACATTAACGCGGCGGCTTAACGGTAGTGTCGCCAATGACCCGGCTAACAGGGTGACAGCGGTAAGCTGCAAGGGCGGTGTCGCTTTGGCAAACTCAGCCAATAGCGGCGCCGCACTCCAAAGCATCACGGCCACCAGCGCTGCACCAACACTGTACCAACGTGGAAATAACGCGGGGGAGTGAACGGGATGCATCAGCGTTCTCCTTGATTAGTGAATGTGCTGAGCAGCATACTCATTATAAATACATCACAATATCGATCTTTTATGATCGTTATTATCAAGGATGATGATAAATAAGGAGTGTAGATGCGTGCACCTACGCTGGATCTAACCCTGCTGCGTACCCTGGTGGCCATTGCGGATACCGGCAGCGTAACGGCAGCAGCAAAGCGGTTAGCGTATACCCAGTCCACCGTGAGCATGCAGCTGCAGCGGTTAGAGGCGCAGCTATCGCTCACGCTGCACGAGCGCGAAGGACGGCGAATACGCTTCACCCCAGAAGGCGAGCGCCTGCTCAGCCATGCACGGCGGCTATTGGCGCTGAACGATGAGGCGTGGGGTGATATGCAGGCGCGTCAGATCACTGGCGATCTCACCCTGGGTATTCCTGAAGATTACGCTTCGCTGCTGCCCTCGGTATTCGCCTACTTTCATCAGCTTTATCCCGCGGTTGGGTTAAAGGTGATCTGCGGTACCAGTACACACCTCGTCGAGCAGGTGAAGGCTAAAGAGCTGGATCTCGCCCTAGTGACCCGGCAGCGTAACTCGCCAGGGGGCGATGTGATTCGCCGGGAGCCGTTACTGTGGGCAGTCGGAATGAACCAGCAGCCGCTGCTTAGCGATCCACTGCCGCTGGCGCTCTACTCGCCGGGGGCCGACGTATTTCGTGAAGTGGCGGAGCAGGCATTGCAATCGGCGGGGCGCAGTTGGCGCGTTGCTTATACCAGCCAATCCATGGCGGGGCTGGCACCGATTGTCACCGCTGGATTGGCCATTGTGGTGGTGACCCGCAGTATGCTGACCCCAGCGCTGAGGCCACTGGATGAGAGCAGCGGGCTGCCTGCGTTGCCGATGATTGAGCTGGCATTGCATCGGGCGCCGCACCGGCCTTCTGAACCTGTGCGCCGATTGGCCGAGTTAATACGCGAACAGCTGGCAGTGCATGAGCAAGCGCTATAAACAAGGATTGCTTAGCGTTGATGACCGTGTAGTGCTTTAATCAGCGCCAGGGAGCGTTACTGACTAGAATGAAGAGCGAATAAAGGCTTTTAGGAGCACTACATGCACGAACTGGATCACTATATCTACCCGCATCGGGTGCTGCACTGGCTGGTGGCTGGCGCGGTGCTGCTCTCCTTGGCCAGCGGCTTAACGTTAGGCTTTTTGGGCTATGAGCGCACCGTTGCTTTAGTCGGCAATATGTTCACAAACCTGCTGTATACCAGCCACAAAACGCTGGGGGTGTTGATACTGCTGCTAATGACACTACGTATTATTACCCGGCTGGCCTTTGTGGTACCTGACCACGAGCCACCCCTAAATGCCTTCGAGCGGCTGGTGAGTACCAGTGTCCATCACTTGCTTTACATAGCACTGATTGTTATGCCTTTACTGGGGTGGGCGGCGACCGCAAGCGGCGGTTTTCCGGTGGAGTTTTTCCACTGGCATTTACCCGGTTTGATTGGCGAACGCGAGCAACTGTCTGAACAGCTCTTTATGTGGCATGAACGTCTGGGGTGGGCCATTTTAGGCTTGGTGGTGCTGCACGTCGCTGGCGCTATGTTCCATTGGAAAATCAAGCGCGATAACGTTATGAAGCGTATGAGCCTGTTTGATTAATGACCAAACAATCAATGAGCATCTAACTCGCCGAGCCGTAGCGATAGAACTCCACCGCTTGGCGTGATTTGACTGCGTACATATGACTATCGGCTTCACGCAGTAAACTCTCAAGCGTGGCGCCCTCTGTTCCCAGGCAAGTGCTTACCCCGATGCTCACACTCACGCTAACTCGCTCACCGCAGGGAAGTTTGATCGGTGAGCGAATGGCTTCGTCAATACGCGCCTGAATATTCTCAAGCGTATCGCACGACTCAATATTCTCCATGATGATAATAAACTCATCACCGCCAAAGCGTGCGCAGTGATCATCGGTTCGCGCCAGGTGGGCAATGCGTTTGGCAACTTGCTGTAACACAAAATCCCCAGCTTCATGGCCGTAGCAGTCGTTAATGGGTTTGAAACGATCAAGATCCAGCATCAGTAATGCCAAACGATGGCCGTTTTGACGATTACGTTCCAAAGCCGCTTCGGCGCAACGCGCCAGGCCATGGCGATTTAGTAACCCGGTCAGCATATCGCAGTTGGCTAAATGCTCCAGCGCTCTAGTACGGGTGGCGACTTTCTGTTCCAGCACGGCTTCCTGCTTTTTAAGCGCGGCTAACATCGCGGCTTGAGCCCGCTCTTTTTGCCTTTTAAGCTTGTTAAAGCGTGATGCCAGGGCAAACGAGAGCAGTAACATTTCTAGCGCAGAGCCAATTTGAATCCCGTGCAAGGTAATGAAATTCGCCGGCAGTATGCCCAGGTTGCGCAGTGCAAAGACACCTGCACCCAACAGAAAAAGCGACCAAGCAAAGACGAACAACCGAGCGCTGGGTAGGCGTCGTAAGCTGCAGTAGCTGCCGCATATCAGCAGCAGTAACGCCGCCATAAACCCCGTCACATCCATGATGTGCAGTGCCACAGGAATGGGTAGCAGAAGTGAAGCAATCACGGCTAGCCAGCAGTAGCTGCGAAAGGTATTGAGTACCTGGTGCCAGCGTGGGCAGTATATTTCCGTATTAAGAAAACTCTGCGCAAACAGCGTGGCCATGGTCGAGGCAAAGGTGAAACCAAGTGCCACCAGGCGGGACGTGTTTTCGCCCAAAAAGCTCCAGAACATCAGTGTGCCAATGCCGTTAAAGGCCAGGATGGCAAGGCCAAAGCCAGCGACAAATAGCGAGTAGTGAAGAAAGATGCGCTCTTTTAGGCCAAAAAATAGCAGTAGGTTATATAAACCCATCGCCAGCAGCATACCGAAATAGGTGGCCAGCCAAAAATTATGTCGGTCATTTTGGCTATAAAAGGCCTCTGGCGTTAATAAGTTGTAGCTCAGCATCTTACTGCCTGAGGCAGCAACATGGGTATACAGTGTGACGGTCTCAAAAGCGTCCAGCTCCAGCGGGAAAACCGCCTGACGGTGAGAGAGCGCGCGCTGTTCAACGGGAACTGCGCTGCCGCTTCGCAGCACATCATTGCGCTGTTGGCGGAGTATATGAAGGGTAACGTAATCCAGGAACGGGTACTCGAACTCAACTATCCAGCGCTGGGGGGACGGTGAATCGTTACGCACCTGAGCGCGCAGCCACACCTCACTTCGGGTGTAACCGAAATTTAAATCTTGAGCGTCTTGGGTCGGCTGAAAAGGTCGCGGCTGGGCAAGTACATCGTTAATCGTTAAAGACGGTGTGTCTGCGTGCCAGTACTCGTTATAAGGGGCGAGTGAATAGCTCGCCTGGCTTGGCGATGCGGATAGAGGAATACTTGCCTGTGCCCACGGCATAAAACAAACCGTAAGCAGCACCAATAGACCGGTGTAAACACCCGCTATAAAACGTCGTGCATGCATAGGGTATCGCTTTTTTCGTTTTATTACCCCGTACGCTGTTCCCTGGGTTCCCTTGCCCGCCGGGGGAGCTAATGCGTCGATATAGCGCTAGCTGCTCAAATTCCCTTGTGCCGTAGATGAGCCTTTTGAGTGTAGTTGGCTTTGGCAAAAAATAGCGTTTAAAACCCTCATGCTTTAGGGGTGGTATAACTCAAATGTTGTGTCAGCCGTTGCATCAATGTGCCGCTATGGCGCCAAAAATGCCAATAGAGCGGTACCGCTAAAGAGTACCCAGGAGCCACACTGGCGAGTTGGCCACTGGCCATCAATTCGCCGACCTGCAACTGAGGCATCATGCCGTAGCCGATCCCGGCTGAAGCTAGGCGCACAAACCCTTCTGAAGAGGGGCAGAGGTGGTAAGGAAAGGGGCCATGGTAGCCGCACTGAGCAAGGAACTGGTGCTGCAACTGGTCATGAGGGCCGAAGACAATGGCGGGCGCCTTTTTAAAAGCCTCATCGCTG
Organism: Halomonas campaniensis; assembly: GCF_002211105.1. GTDB lineage: Bacteria > Pseudomonadota > Gammaproteobacteria > Pseudomonadales > Halomonadaceae > Vreelandella > Vreelandella campaniensis_A. The sequence continues at coordinate 396,266 of NZ_JPUA01000034.1, forward strand.
GGCCCATCAGGGAAGTGCCGCGCCACGTAAGCGGGCGAAGCAAGCGGGTGGTAGTGCATTTCGCCCAGCGCTACACAGCGTGCGCCGGCAATCGGTTGTGAGGCGGCGCACAGGCAGGCCGCTACATCGCCATCGCGTAAGCGCTTGAGCCCTACATCCTGGTCTTCAATGACCAGATCCAACAGTAACCCCTCCTGCTGGCAAATAGTGGCGACCGCCTCGGCCCACCAGGTGACCAAACTATCCGCATTGATGGCGATCCGCAGGCGGGGAGCCTGATCATCCAGCGTGGGCAGGGAGCCCCGCAGGTCACGCTCTAAAAGCTGTACCTGCTGATAGTGAGTCAACAGCCGTTGGCCAGCAGGGGTGGGAGCAAGATGGGGGTGGCGTACCAGCACCGGCTGACCAAGACGAACTTCCAGCGCTTTAATACGTTGTGAAACAGCTGACTGAGAGAGACCCAATACATCGCCAGCGCGTTCGAAGCCGTCGCACTCCACTACGGTCGCCAAGGCGTGAAGCAGTTTGTAATCCAGCATGGCGGTGTTCCCAGGACAGAATAAGTGACATAAAGCAAAAAAAGGGCGATTAACCCCAGTATTGCTCTCTATTTGGGTTTAAATAGGATTGAATCTCATAGGTCAATGAATTACATTTCAGCCATGGCTAGCGCACCCAATCCTCCCAGGTTGCCTAGCACTCTATGTGAGTAGTTTCTGTTACGCCACAGCCTAAAGGATACTGTAATGCCCGCCACCATGCTCCGTCGCCCCCTTGCTGGCATCGTTGCGCTTAGCGCGCTGATGCCTGTTGCCGCTGTTGCTGTTGACACAGCTGCTGACGACCCCGTTAACGCCGACGCCGTGGTTCACCACTACGCCGATCTGGCTCATGCCAATTACGCCGATGCACTGAGTGCCGCCCAGGCACTGAACGAGCGCATCGACGAATTGCTGGCCAATCCCACTAGCGAGACCCTGAACGCCGCCAAGCAAGCCTGGCTGCAGGCGCGGGTGCCTTATCAGCAGAGCGAAGTATTCCGCTTTGGCAATGCCGTGGTCGACGACTGGGAAGGGCAGCTAAACGCCTGGCCTCTGGACGAAGGCATGATCGATTATGTGGAAGGTGATGACTACCAGCATGAGCTGGGCAATGAAGGCGCTACCGCCAATATTATTGCCAACGAGCAAATCACTGTCGGCGGCGAGAGCCTGGACGTCAGCGAGATCACCCCAGAACTCCTCGCCGACCTGAATGAAATTGGCGGCTCAGAAGCTAACGTCGCCAGCGGCTATCACGCCATCGAGTTTCTGCTCTGGGGGCAGGATCTAAACGGCTTCGAGGCGGGCAGCGGTGAACGCCCGGTGAGTGATTTTCAAACCGGCGACGACTGCACCCATGGCAACTGCGACCGTCGTCGCACTTACCTGGACGCGGTATCCGACCTGTTAGTCGAGGATCTTGAGTGGATGGTGGCCCAGTGGGCACCGGAAACCGAGGGCAACTATCGCCAGGAACTGCTGGCGGAGAGCGATCAGGAAGGCCTGCGCCGCATGCTGTTCGGCATGGGTTCGCTCTCCCTGGGTGAGTTAGCGGGTGAGCGTATGAAGGTAGCGTTGGAAGCCAACTCTTTTGAGGATGAGCACGACTGCTTCAGTGACAATACCCACAACTCCCACTACTACAACGGTCAGGGTGTTCAGAATATCTACACCGGCCGCTATCAGCGCCTTGATGGCAGCGTGGTCGAGGGGCCTTCGCTGCAAGACCTATTGGCTCAGGAAGATAGCGAGCTGGCCGGCACCCTTGGTGAGCAGCTTGAAGCTACCATGGCGCGTCTGGATGCGATCAAGCAGGCGGCTGAGGCGGAAAGCTCGCCAATGGCTTTTGACATGATGATTGCGCCGGGCAATGAGCAGGGCAGTGAATTGATCAACGAGGCGATTCTCACCCTGGTGGCGCAAACAGGGTCTATCGAACAGGCCGCAGGTGAACTGGGCGTGACCTCCCTACAGCCTGATGATGCGGGTCACCGGTTCTAGAGCGAACTAGCGTTTACCATGAGCCGCCGATAGTGTTGCTATCGTGCGGCTCTGTTGGTTTTGTCAGTATCCTTCTTCTCAAGGTATCACCATGTACCGCTTACCCCGGTTTATCGTCCTAGCCAAGTGGGTGCCCAGCACATTAGCCCACAGCAGTTTCTTACTGTTCTTGCTGGCCGCGCCCTCACAGGCAGCCGAATCACCTATACAAAATGCGCCACCTAGCCAAGATTACCCCATTCAAACGACGCCCATGAGTTGTGGCGATGGCTCGGTGGAGCAGTTTGACCATAACGCCTATTCGCTGCCGCTGGGTAATATGTCGATGACCAAGCGGCTGGATTTCAGCGTCGGCAACAGCTTCTTTCGCAACCCTTGGGTGGCGGCGCCCGCCAGCACCGAGGCTAGGGATGGCTTGGGGCCGCTGATCAATACCAATAGCTGCCAAGGGTGCCACTTGAAGGACGGTCGCGGGCACCCACCAACGGGGGATGAAAATCCTATCGCGCTATTTTTGCGCCTTTCGCTACCCGCTAGCCAAGCGGATACGACGACGCTTGAACAGCGCGGCGCGCTTCCAGTGCCTAATTACGGTCTGCAACTGCAAACCGCGGCGATTAGTGGTGCCGCTCCTGAGGGTAAGCTGGTGATCGCGTATCGCTCACGGGAGGTCAGTTTTGCCGATGGCACCAGCGTTACCCTCCAGGAGCCGGTCTACTCGATTGCCGAGCCTGCTTACGGCGAGCTGCCCGAGGATCTGCAGACCTCGCCCCGGCTGGCGCCGCCGATGATTGGCCTTGGGCTGCTGGAGGCGATTCCCGAGGCTGACCTGATAGCCGCCGCTGACCCTGACGACGCAGATGGTGACGGTATCTCCGGGCGCTACAATCAGGTCTGGGATCTGCGCAGTGGCACGACCAAACTGGGGCGTTTCGGCTGGAAAGCGGGCGAGCCCAGTATTGAGCAACAGAGCCTACACGCCTTCGCCGGGGATATGGGGCTCACCTCCAACCTCGTGCCGCAAACCGACTGCATGGAGAGCCAGGGCTGCGATGATTTTCCCAACGGAGGCACGCCAGAAGTCAGTGATGACGTGGCCGACTTTGTGACCTTCTACGCCTCCAGCCTGGCAGTGCCGATGCGCCGCAACCTGGATGACCCGGCGGTTCAGCAGGGTGCCGAACGGTTCAATGCCCTGGGCTGCGCCAGTTGCCATACGCCGCGCCATCGCACCGCAGCGGATGCCGAACGACCGGCGCTGGCTGATCAGATTATATGGCCTTATAGCGACCTGTTGCTGCACGATATGGGCGACGCTCTGGCGGATCATCGCAGTGAGTTCCAGGCCGATGGCCGCGAATGGCGCACCCCGCCGCTGTGGGGTATCGGCTTGGCACAAACGGTTAACCCCCGGGCGGGCTTTCTCCACGACGGCCGCGCCCGTACTCTGGAAGAGGCGATTCTCTGGCACGGCGGTGAGGCAGAAGAGGCCACCCAAGGCTATCGTGACTTGGTCGAAGACCAACGTGCTGAGCTCATTCGTTTTCTTGAATCCCTATAAGTGTTGTTGAATTGTTGCAGGCTTGATTGCCAAGGAGTTGATGTGATCGCATCTTTTCGCCGCCTGGGGTTGCTGGCCTGTACGCTACTGGCCGCGCCGCTCTCTTTTGCTTCGGACACTCCCACGCCGCGGGATATTTGGCACGGCGCCGTGGAAATGCAGTATGCCGAGCTGAGTGCCGCCTCCGAGCGCCTGGAGGCGAGCGCCACGCGCTTTTGCCAAGCCCCCGATGAATCGCTCAGGCAGCAGCTGGAAAGCGACTGGCTGAACGCCTATCAAGCCTGGCAGGCGGTGCGCTTTATCCAGTTTGGCCCGGTGGAGCAGAACAGCCGGGGCTGGCAGCTGCAGTTCTGGCCGGATCGTAAAAACCTGGTGGGCCGCAAAGTGGGCGGATGGTTGCAAGCAACCGACGCACCGGATGCCCAGGATATCGCCGCTGACAGCGTGGCGATCCAGGGCTTCCCCGCCCTTGAGTACTTGCTCTATGACGACGCCATGGGCGAGCAGGCTCTTAGCGATCCTGCCGCCTGCGACTTGATGCAGGCCATCACGACGCATCTTGCGGATACCACAAGCGCGCTACACCGCGACTGGCAGGCCTTTGGCGAGCACTATCTTGATACTGCCGACTACACCGAAATCACACTGGCCAGCGCCATCCAGGCCCTCGAAATACTCGAAGATAAACGGCTCGGTGAGCCCATGGGCCTTAAAGGCGCACCCGCCAACGGCTACTTGGCGGAAGCCTGGCGTAGCGGACAAACGGTTCGGTTGGTAGAGAGCAGCCTGGAGGGCCTGCGTACCGGCTTCCTGCCGGGCCTTACCGCGCTGCTGCGCGAGGCCGATGCGCTACCGCTCGCCGAGACGTTTCGTGACCAGTTGGATAAGACACTCGTTCAGGCCAGCGAATTGCCGCCGGGCTTGGTGCCTTCCCTTGAAGACGAAGAGGCGTTTCGGGGTCTTCAGTCGCTCTACCTCGACATCAGCCAGCTACGCCACCTGCTGGGTAACGAGATAGCCGCTGAACTGGGGTTGGTGCGCGGTTTCAATTCCAGCGACGGGGATTGAACCATGCAGCGACGCCAAGTACTCAAAGTGGGGTTAGGCAGCGTGGCTATGGCGCTAACGCCGCTGAGTTGGGCGCTGCCCGCCCGGGACGAGGTGGATTGGCTGTTTAGCGCAGTAGATGACCCCAGCGGAGGGCATTACATCGCCGGGGTGGCATTGGATGGTCAGACCCGCTTTATGATCGAAGTACCCGAGCGCTGCCATGGTGGCTGTCTGCGGCCAGCTTCCCGCCAGGCGGTGCTGTTTGCTCGCCGCCCTGGCACAAGGATGCATGTGATCGATGGGGACAACCGCCAATTAGCCCACACCCTTGCGGCCGGGGAGGGCTACCACTTCTACGGGCATGGCGTTTTCGACCTGAACGGGCGCTATCTGTATGTCACCGCCAATCGTTTGGAGGACAGCGCCGGGCTCGTGCGTGTTTACGACGCTGCCAACGCCTACACCCATGTGCGCGATATGCCGCTGGGTGGTATCGGGCCCCATGAGCTTCGGCTAATGCCGGATGGCGACACCCTGGTGATTGGTTTAGGGGGTATTCAGACCCACCCTGACTATGGCCGGGTCAAACTCAATCTGGACACCATGGCCCCGGCGCTGCTGCTAATGGATCGCCATAGCGGTGAAATAGTGGCTCGCCACGCGCCTTCGCACCACCAGCTAAGCTGCCGTCATCTGGATGTAGCGGCGGACGGCACGGTGATTGCCGGGTACCAGTTCGAAGGCCCCGAGTGGGAGTCTCATCCGCTGATCTGCCGTCTGGATACTAATGGCCAGTTTTCTGAGTTGGCGCTGCCCGAGGAGGTCACCGCCAGCCTGAATCACTACATCGCCAGCGTGGCGTTTAGCCGTGTCGCGGCCAATGTTTTAGTTACCGCCCCCCGTGGCAACCAGGTGCTGCTGCTGGATGCCGCCCAAGGCAAGCTGGTTGCCAGCCTGGCACTGCCCGACGCCGCTGGCGCCCGCTGCGACGGCAACGGCGGCTTTCTGGTCTCCTCCGGCCAGGGCGGGCTTTACCGTGTAACGCCTGACTCGTCAACGCCCGAGCTGCTCGCCAGCCTGGAAATTCGCTGGGATAACCATCTGACATAAAAGACTTTAAATAGTTATTAGTAATAGCCCGTCGATACGACCTGTCAGGCCAACGGTTTACTACCCAATATAAATGACGCCTTCTTGGTGAGAGGTGCTGCTGGTAGACTTCAGCGCTCTTTACAGGAAGGCAAGGAGCACCATGGAACTGCTGCGCTTAGTATTTCATCACTACCGCTGGCCCTTTCTAGGCGCCATTGCTCTTAGCCTATTGAGCGCTGGTTTAGGGGTCGGGGTGATTGCGTTTATCAATCAGCGGCTTATTGAAGTAGGCAGTATGGCGGCGCTGCCGCAATTTCTAGGCCTGCTGGCGGTGCTGCTGGCGGTTACGCTCAGTACACAGTTGGCGCTGACCGTGCTGGGGCATCACTTTGTGTTTGACCTACGCTCACGACTGGTAAAGCGGATTCTCGACACCGATATTGAGCGCTTGGAGCAGCTGGGCAACGCCACCTTGCTTGCTAGCCTGTCCAGCGATGTACGTAACATCACCATTGGCTTTGTGCGCCTCCCAGAGTTGATTCAAGGTGTGGTGCTAACGCTCGCATCGGTGGCTTACTTGGCATGGCTCTCTCCGCAAATGGTGGTGATCACCGTGGTGTGGATCGCGTTCACCATGGGCGTGGGTTGGGTGCTGGTGTCGCGGGTGTATCGCCACTTTCGCCTGGTGCGTGAAAGCGAAGACAGTCTGTATAAAGATTTCCAGGCGGCCATTGAAGGGCGCAAAGAGCTGGCGCTCAACCGCGACCGTGCCCGGCGCTTTTATGACGAGCGCTATACCGCCAATGCCCGTGACTACCGTCACCACATCATCCGCGCCGATACCTACCACTTAAGCGCCAATAACTGGTCTAACATTATGATGTTGGGCGCCATCGGCGTGGTGTTTTTTCTCTCTAATGGGTTGGGCTGGGCGAATACCACCGTGGCTTCCACCTTTGCGCTGACGCTGCTGTTCCTGCGCACGCCGCTGATTCAGGCGGTGGGCGCCTGGCCAACGCTGATCAGTGCCCAGGTTGCTTTTGATAAATTGAGCAGCCTGGAGTTGGCCGAGTACCAGTCAAGCTTTGCCGTCGACGATACGCTGTCCGATTGGCAGCGACTTGAACTGGAAGAAGTCACCTACCACTACCCGGCCACTGCCCAGGGCGAAGGCTTCCAGGTAGGGCCGCTTAATATGACCCTTGAGCGCGGTGAGCAGGTGTTTCTGATCGGCGGTAACGGCAGCGGTAAGTCGACTTTGGCAAGACTGCTTTCGGGATTATACCGCCCCCAAAGTGGCACCATTAAGATTGATGGCGAGGTGGTCACCGCTGCTCAGTGGGAGGCGTTTCGCGCCCGTTTTGCCAGCGTGTTTACCGATTTCCATCAGTTTGATCAGACCATGGGGCCAGAAGGGCTGCCCGCTGACCCGCAGGTCGTCGATACCTGGCTTGAGCGGCTGCAGATGCAGCACAAGCTGCAGTGGGAGGGTGATCGCGTTATTAACACTCAGCTCTCCCAAGGCCAGCGTAAGCGTCTGGCGCTACTGCTGGCCATTGCCGAGAAGCGCGATATCTTATTGCTGGACGAGTGGGCGGCGGATCAAGACCCGCAGTTCCGGCGGCTGTTCTACCGCGAGTTGTTACCGAACTTAAAAGCGATGGGGAAAACCGTGTTTGCCATCAGCCATGACGACAGCTACTTCGTCCACGCCGACCGGTTGCTTGAGATGTCGAAGGGCCAGCTAAGCGAGCTGAAAGGCGAACAGCGTGCACGAGCGAGTGAGGACGCTGTTGCGCAAATTAATATCTAAACCGTGTTAAAAATAGCTAACGTTTTAACGGGCGACCTGCTTGGCGCGCTTTCGTGCTTCCAGGTCGCAGCCCTCTAGCGGGCAGGTGCCGCAGGTATCAAACTCATCCAGTAAATAGCGCAGGCAGCAAAGCTTGCGTACCCGCTTAACTTCCTCACTTCCCTTGGGCGTAAAGTAGCGCACCGGCTGAAACAGCGGGTTGCGCTTGCCGCTGGGCAGGTTGCGCGCTTCCAGCAGCGCCTTGGCGGCCTCAAACGCCTGCTGACTGGCAAGCGGATGCTCGCCCAGTGCATTGACGTAAAAGTCCAGGTAGCCACCGGCATTGCTCCAGAACACCCGCTTTGCGGCGCCGGAGATGGCCGCTAATTGTTCGATCAACGGTGCCCAGTGCTGCTCAATCAGGGTAGCAAAACGCTCAAACGGATCTTGAGTGGTTATCGGCGTGCCTTCATGGGGCAACCACAGCCGCGAGGTGGCGCCCTTGTCGTTGAAGAGAACCTGCATGTCGTCCAGCCCCACCGGCAAGTCACGGTTGAGCAGCAGATTGGCTGTCAGCGTGGGAACGGTTAGCGCACTTAAGTGCCATTTCGACCAGATTGATACCACTGCCCGCTGGTCTCCGTCTGGGTACTGTTCAGCGAAACGGGAAAGATCCTCTTTAAGCCAATCGGCATTCCGCCAACGGGCTGTTTTGAACGCTTCCAGCGGTGGCGTTCCACCGATTAACGGCGGCGTAAAATTCGCCAACGGCCCGGTATAGCAGGCGGCCAACGAGGGCTCGAACAGTTGTGGCTGACGCAGAGCAGAGGGCATCGCGGGGCTCCATCACAGGGCTTTGAAACAGCTCACGGGAGAAATAAGGTTGAGGTCATCATAAACGATAATGCATATCACTAAAATAGGTGAATGCATTAAACGCGTCGTTGTGTCAAATGCAAATGATTCTGCTTTGATGTAGAGTGCATGCTCCCATTGCGTCATTCATCTACGGCCTGCTCTTGTTGAAATAGGAACTCTCCATGTCACGACCCTCTCTTTCCTGGCGTTCGTTCACGTTCATGCTGCTAGGGACACTACCGGTGCCCAGCGCTGTCTGGGCGCAAGCATCCTCCAATGACAGCGCATCGCTTGAGACCGTCACGGTGATCGGGGAGGCTACAGCGAGTGGTGATACTCCGGCGCCTGCATTTGCCGGTGGCCAAGTGGCTGCCGGTGCCCGCGTAGGTACCTGGGGCCAGCGTAATGCGGCGGATGTACCGTTCAATGTGATTGGGTTTACCGCTGAGCTGATCGAAAATCAGCAGGCGGAGACGCTGGCGGATGTGTTAATCAATGATGCATCGGTACAAAGCGGCTATGGCTATGGCAACTACGCGGAGAAGTTTCAGATTCGCGGTTTTGAACTTGATGGTGAGGATATCGCTTACGGTGGACTTTATGGCGTTCTGCCACGGCAGGTGGTCGCGACCAATATTGCCGAACGTGTGGAGCTGTTTAAAGGTGCCAATGCCTTTGCCAATGGTGTTTCACCCAGTGGCTCTGGCGTTGGCGGAGCGATCAATGTTGAGCCCAAACGTGCGTCGGATGAGCCGCTTATGCAACTGACCACCGGGGTGACCGACAGCGGCTATGTGGAAAGCGGCATCGAGCTGGGTCGGCGTTTTGGCGATCAGAACCAGTTTGGCGTTCGCGCCAGTATTGAGCGAGGCCGGGGTGACACCGCGATTGATGATGAAGAGCGTCGTGCGACCTCCGCCGTTATTGGGCTGGATTATCGTGGTGAACGTGGCCGGGCCTCTTTGGATATTGGTCACCAAAGCCATACTGTGAACGGTGGTCGTCCAGTGGTACGCGTAGGATCCGGATTAAGCCGGGTGCCCGATGCCCCCTCAGCAAGTAGCAACCATGCGCCGGAGTGGGTCAATACTGAGCTGGAGACCAACTTCGCGATGCTGCGTGGGGAGTACGATATTGCCGACAGTTGGACTGCCTATGCAGCGCTGGGTGGCAGCGACACTCGTGAAAGCGGCATTTATGCAACGCCTACGGTTAATGCAGAGGATGGCGCAGCCACTATCGGCCAGATGGAAGTGCCGTATCGTGCTGAAAGTATGGGAGGGCAGGCTGGTTTGCGTGGAGTATTCGATACAGGTGCGGTCAGCCATCAATTGGATTTAGGCTATTCCAGCGTTTATCGCACCACGCGCTCGGCTTATGAAATGGCTTCGCCTGGTTTACCCACCAATATTTATCAGCCCGCCGACATCTCGCTGCGCGAACCAGTATTCGCCGGTGGGGATATGAATGACCCTAATCTGCGTAGCCGCACCCGTAACGACGGCGTATCGCTTTCCGATACTCTGGGTTTCCTGGATGACCGGTTGCTATTTACCTTGGGCGCCCGCTATCAGGAAGTCGACGTCACCAACTATGATTACGACGGCAACTTTGACAACAACTTTAGCGATACAAGGTTGTCGCCTGTATATGGCGTCGTGGTAAAACCGACCAAAGCCCTATCGCTATACGCCAACCATATTGAAGCGCTACAGCCGGGTGATACGGCGCCTACCACGGCGGTGAATGCTGGGCAGAGCATTGGCCTGGTCGAAGCCAAGCAGAATGAACTAGGCGCCAAACTCGATCTGGGTAACCTGGGTGGTAGCTTAAGCCTGTTTGAAATTGAGCAGCCCAACGCCTTTATCGACCCTCAGACCAGTGTTTACGACTACTATGGCGAACAGCGCAACCGTGGCGTGGAGCTGAGCGTTTACGGAGAACCGTTGGACGGCTTCCGTTTGCTAAGCAGTGCGATGTGGATTGATCCAGAACTGACGCGTACTGATGACGGCACGAACCAAGGGAACGACGCGGTTGGGGTGCCTGGGTATCGTTTAGTCTTAGGCAGCGAATGGGACATTCCTCAGGCGCCCGGCTGGACGCTTAGCGGCCGCGCGGTGCGCAATGGCAGCCAGTATCTGGACGCTGCCAATCAGCTTGAAGTCGATGCCTGGACTCGCTGGGATTTAGGTGTTCGCTACGCTATGCCGCTCAATACCAACACGCTAACCCTGCGTGCCAATATCGAAAATCTCACCGATGAGAATTATTGGGCCTCGGCCACCGGCGGTTATCTAACCCAAGGTGAGCCTCGCACGGTAAAGCTCTCCGCTGCATTGGACTTCTAAGCGCTCTTTAAAATGGCTTCGTTTAACGGGCTAATAGCGCTTCGCTGAGCAACTCAGCGAAGCGCGCAGCAGATGGCAACCCCCCAAAGCTCCACACCGCCGGTAAGCGAACAACGCGGTTCTCTTTCACGGCGGGTATTTGCTGCCATAGGGCGTTACTGGCCATACCGTCGCCCATTCCTGAGGGGAGTGGCTCAATGACGATGATTGCCGCATCGGTGTAGCTCAACAGTTCCTCTAGCGCTACCGTGGAAAAACCCCATTGATTGGTAGGTTGTTGCCAAACATTGGTTAGCCCCAACCGTTCTACTACCGCCTGAAACAGGCTATGTTCACCAAATACCCGCAGATGTCGCGCGTCGATAAATTGCACGATAAGTAATGGTGGCTGCGCTTCCAATAGCGCTTTTTGTTGACCCAGGTACGTTTCAATACCATCAATCAGCGCGGCGGCTGCGTCGTGATTCCCGCTCAGTGCGGCTAGGGTATACGTAGTGTGCTGTAGGCGTGGCCAAAGTGGATCGTCAAGCTGGTAGTTGGCCAGCGCAGTGATGGGAGCAATGGTATTTAGCTGGTCACTCAAGCGCATAAACAGTGGCGAGAGTATGATGTGATCGGGCGCCTGCTGAGCTAAGAGCTCACGGTTGGGCTGAGCGCGCAGGCCGATATCAAGAACACCGCTCGGTAATTGTTCGGCTCCGCCCCAGCGCTGGTACTGGGGAATTTCGGCTAACCCAACGGGCGGATTATTTAATGCGACCAGCGTTTCGGCCACCGTCCAGTCCAGGGTGACGACATCGGATGACGCAGTGGCTTGATAAGGGGTTAGGGAACCAAGGCAGGCGAACGCTAATAGCCCATAACGAAAACAGCGTTTCATTGCGCAACGGCGATATTGTGCTCTCCGTTGGGGTGCTTCATGACCTGCATCGGCAATCCATAAATCGCTTCTAAGGTGCTGTCGCACATCAAATCGTTTGGGGAGCCATGAGCCAGCAGGCGTCCACTGTGCAGCGCCATCAGCTCGTCGCAGTAGCGCGATGCCATGTTGATATCGTGAAGGACAATAATGACCCCCAGATTTAACTCATCGCACAGCTTGCGGATCAGCGCCAGCACTTCGATTTGGTGGGCAATATCCAGCGCCGCTAGTGGCTCATCCAGCAGCAGAAATCGGCTGCCCTGAGCCAGCAGCATCGCCAGCCACACCCGCTGACGCTCACCACCGGAGAGTGTGTCGACCAGGCGGTCGGCAAAGGCCTCGGTGTGGGTAAGGGCAATGGCGCGGTCAATGGCCTCTTTGTCTTTCTGGTTGTGGCGCCCTAGCAGGCCGTGCCAAGGGTAGCGGCCAAAAGCCACCAGCTCACGCCCGGTAAGGCTTTCGGCACTGGGCAAATGCTGGGGTAGGTAAGCCACCTGGCGGGCAAATTCGCGGTTGCCCCAGTCACTCAGCGGACGCTGGTCAAAGTGAATCTCACCACGGCTGGTGGGCTGCTGTTGGGCCATTAATTTAATTAAGGTCGACTTGCCTGAGCCATTGTGGCCAATCAGGCCGTAAACCTTGCCTTCATGAAAGCTGTGGTCAATGGGATTTAGAATCGGCTTGCCATTAATCTCAAAAGTGGCGCCTTTGACCTCGAACATGAATCACTCCTGGCAATGGGGTTAATGATAATGGCTCCATTCTAGTGCTAATAGTTCTCATTTTTAACAAAAAAATGAAATGATTTTCGTAAGAGAAGGGAAACGCGGCTTGGGAAAGCAGAGAAGTGGATAAGGCTCAGCCAGCTAGCCTTTGATTACCCGCGGGAGGCGCACACCAACCCCGGCACCGTCGCGGGTGCGCTGACGCTTACGCCGCGCTACAAACCCCACCATTTCAGCTTCGTGCACATCCGTAGCGCGTGGTAACGAGAACGCGAGTTCAGCGAGCGTTTCGAGGCACCCGCGGGAGGCGTCGGAACGACGCCCAATGGCACCACACCAACCCCGACACCGCTGCGCGCTGCTCCCGCGGGGTGCAATTCAGGGCGCGCCCCGCAGCGCACAATTATCATAGAAAGCAACCGTGGCGGGCCAATCGCTGAACACGCCGATAACGCCAACATCATTGACGAGAGCATCCAAGGTAATCAGTTTGTCGCCATCACGCTGAATAACATCTTCAGTGGTGCTGTGGTACCACTGATTACCCTCTGCCAATGGCCCCGAGCGCTCAAACGTCCAAGCAATCATGGTTAGGCCTGCATCCTGGGCTCGGCGGGCGTAAAGCGAAGGTTGCAGTCGTTTTGCCTGTTCATCGCTTCCAAAGGCTGGGTTCGCTTCAACCAGCATCCAGGTAGGAGGAGCGATAATCTGAACGCCGCTTTCCACCAGCGACTGCATACTTGGCTGCCACGTATCGGGGTTTGTGTGATCAAAGGCGTCATCGCTGTAGCGGCCATCCAGATAAACCGCCTGATTTCCATATTCAGGTTCATGTTCAATCCAGTAACGTACATCCTCCAGGTTGAACGACTGCGGGAACACATCGCTGGGGGAAACGCCTGCCGATTTGTACTCATCTATCATCTTTTGTGCGTAAGCTTGCTGCGTGAAGCCTTTTGTTGAATGAGTTGTAAACGGCATCTCTACTTCTGGCGCTTTTAGTTCCGGGGTCATCTGCACGCCAAGCTGCTGAAACAGCGCAATACTGTCGGCATGGCTCATCAATGTGCCGCGGGTAGCATAAAGCTCTGTGCGCCATTCGGGCGTGCCTTCCAGGTACTCTTCAAGGGTAGCTGCATCAGTGTTTACCCCCTCCATAGTGCCTTGCAGGCTACGAAACTCGGCTAAGGTAATATCGCTGGTACAGCAGCGAATATCTGCCGCATTCATTAGCTCGCCGTTTTCTTCATCAAAAGCGGGCGGCACTCTGCATTTTTCAGCTAAGTCGGTCTCGACGATATTGGTGGTGGAGTGTAAATCGCACTGGGAGTGACGGCAGACGAGCTCCTCATCGGCAGTGAAGGCGACGTCGCACTCAAGAATGCCTGCCCCGCCTTGAGCACCGGCAATATAAGATTCGAGAGTATGTTCTGGAAACTGTAACGGCGCGCCACGATGTCCAATCGTCAATGGAGACCGCTGCCACTGGGTTTGCTCCGCAGCGCAGCTCAATAAAGAGGCTTTCAGTTCGCGCTCGTGATCATTATCCGTGCTCATGTCGTTAACCAAGAACAGCGGGCGCGGCCCCAGCGTTACCTGCTGTGCCGCCTTAACCAGGGCATCATCCCAGAGCTTTGCGTCACTCTCTTCTTGAGCATGAGCGATGTTAGCGGCCAGCAGGCCAGCTGATACGAACATAGTTGTTAGGAAACCGGGAGCCTTCATCAACGAGATTCTCTTTGCTGCGAAGTGGGTGTTTTGAGTGTAGACAGGTTTCACGCCTGCTTCCGTGCAAAGTGATAGATGCGACGAACAAGTGACAGGAATTCGCGAATGACCCGAGCCGGGAAGGCTCGCACATTGCCCGCTACCATCAGCAGGAAGTTAAGCACGCTAGCAGTTGGCCATGCTGCTCGGGGTGCGCTGCAATTAGGCTGTTCCATTGAGCGGGATTCGCCTCACCCGAGAGATCCGTGACGGTATAGCCTGCCTCTCGGGCAATCACGACGCCGGCGGCGATATCCCAAAAGTCGAGCGCGGCCCCTTGAGACCAAAAGGCATCAAAGCGGCCCAGGCTGGTAGAAGCGAGCTCCAACGCCGCCGAGCCTGGGCTGCGGATACCGGCTACCTGGGGCATTAAGGCGGCGAGTTGGCTTATGGCTATCGTGCAGTCGCCTTTGGCGTGGTAGGGCAGGCAGGTGCTTATTAGCATCTCGTTAAGTGGGCGCGGTTCCGGCGTGGCGAGCGGCGTGTCGTTGAGGAAGGCGCCGGTGCCAAGGCTGGCCCACAGCATTTCATCTAGCAAGGGGTGATAAACAACCCCGATGATCAGCTCATTTCCCTTGGTGACTGCAATAGAGACCGAGAAATGAGGCACTCCATGCAGGAAGTTGCTGGTGCCATCAAGAGGGTCAATGATCACGGTATAGTTGCTATCGGTGGGGGTCAGGCCGCTCTCTTCACCGAGGAACGCGATATCGGGAAAAACGCTGCTGATACAGTCGATAATGATGTTTTCCGCAGCCGTATCATAGTAGCTGACAAAGTCTGACGCCCCTTTTTGTTCAAAGGCAATCCTACCCTTGAGTGAATATCCCTCGCGTAACAGCGCACCCGCCTCGTACGCCGCCTGCTTTACCGTTTCGAGCAGGTCATTGCTGCTATCAAGCATTGTGTTTCTCCTGGGCATTCATCGTGTCGTAGTGAATGGCTAAAACTGTATTCATTCAATGTAACTAGCCATTCATGACACGCCGATGACAGGCGTAAAGTTGGTTTAATGGGAGGTCATCGATGCATTTGGCGTATGAGAGATGCCCCTGTTACATGTCGCTATTAACTGAGCCAACAAAAAATCAACCAGCATATCGTTATAAAAAGTGGATTAGCTCACACCGGTTGACTTACCTGATGGTAACGCAAATAATAATTGTTGCCATTTATTCCGTGGTGTTAATCAAGGCAGGAGGCCGTGCTGTGGATACCCAGACCTGGAGCGCTGAGTTAGAAGACATCTTCGTTAATCAGCGGCCCCGGCTCTGTTGTGTCGCCGCAAAAGTCTTGGGCAATGCTGATCAAGCCGATGATGTCGTGCAAGACGCCTATCTGAAAATTTCAGAGGCAACCACGCTTTTTGAGGTAAAGCAGCCCATATCCTACGTGTCACGGGTGGTGCGCAATCTCGCCATTGACCGCTGCCGCCGTTCCGCGTTTGAGTCAGCGCTGTTTGCAAAAGCAGAGGAGGGGGATAACGCCTCTTGTGCGTCACACTCACCTGAGGTGATTGCCATTGATCGCCAGGCGTTGGCTCAGGTGGTCGAATCGTTGAACGAACTGCCAGAGCGTACGCGACGCGCCTTTGAACTTTATCGTTCGGGAAACCATACCCAGCGGGAAGTGGCGTTACAGCTAGGTGTTTCTACCACGTCAGTTAACTTTATGATTCGCGATGCGCTGACTCATTGCCACCAGTCGCTACAAGGTCGGTCGTTGCCAGATAAGTAAATCGGCGTTCCGTCCCCTCTTTGTTGTCGCTTTGTTACACTGTCAGCCAATAGCGTTGAGAATATCAGGCGCTTCCATAGGCAGGTAATAAGCAGGCCGCAATAGCGAGGTTTGACAGTAACGATGGATAACGACAGCGGCGACGATGCCGTTTGGCAAACAGCGCTAGATTGGCTGATGCGCGAGCATGAAGAGACGTTAAGCGACGTTGATCGCGAAGCGCTGCATGCGTGGTTAGCGGTTTCTTCCCTGCACCGCCGAGTCTTTCATGAAGCAGAACAGCTCTGGATGCTAACAGGGCTGATCCCAAGCGGTGATGAGCGCAACTGATAAGCCACTTTTTTTACTCTCCTCCTTCGATTTTCAGGCTAACTCAATGGTCGCGAGCTAACGCTGCCTCCCGCCGGAGCAATTTTTAGCCTGACAAGGGTAATGCGACGCCCTAGCGCCCCCTCCCCCCTATTTTTTCTACTTTCTTCCTTTCCAGCATTAAATTTTCTGGTTCCTCACTCGTCATTAAGTAATGAGAAGCAATTGCGTTTTATTTCTCATTTCTTAGGCAACGGTGAGGTTAGTCCCATGACAAGCTGTTTTGATCGTGAAGATGGTGTCTTCCGCGTATTAGTCAACCACGAAGAGCAGTACTCCCTCTGGCCAGAATGGAAAGCGATTCCCGCTGGCTGGACCGATACCGGTGTACTTGGCGATAAACCAACCTGCCTCGACTACGTCGAAAAGACCTGGACTGACATGCGGCCACTGTCGCTGCGCCAGTGGATGGATGAGCAGGCTAACGCTGAGGCGGAGCAGGTGAATGCAGGTTAAGCGTTTAAGACTGCTCTGCCTGCCCTGCGCCGGGGCCAGCGCCACCATGTATCTGCGCTGGAAGCGCCAGTTGCCCGCCTGGGTTGAAGTATATCCCGTCGAATTGCCTGGGCGTGGCGAACGCCTGGGCGAGCCGCTTATCGATGACTTCGAGACCCAGGTGGTGCGGCTGTGCGAAGAGCAGGCAACGCGGATGCGCGGTGATTTTGCCCTGTTCGGCCACAGCATGGGGGCGCTGCTGGCCTACGGCATGGCGGCACGCTTACGCGATGTGGGGCGCCCTCAGCCACGGATGCTATTCGCCTCAGGCAGTGCGGCACCCTCAATGCGCGACTCAGAGCGTTTAGCGGGGCTTGATAACGATAAGGCCTTAATCGCGGATCTGCGCCAACAGGGCGGCACCCCAGAGGAAGTCTTCGAAAGCCCTGAGCTGCTGCGCCTTACCCTCGATATCTTGATGGCGGACTACCGCCTCTGTCGCAGTTTCCGCTATCGCGGCGGGTCGCCGCTTGCTTACCCCCTACAGGTACTCGCTGGGCGTGAAGACGATATTGAGCAAGAGCGTTTGGAAGCGTGGCAGCGGGAAGCGGGTGGGGCGTTCTCTTTAGACTGGTTCGAAGGGGGGCACTTCTTTATTCGCCAGCAGCAATCGCAAGTGCTGGAAACCCTAAAGCGGGCACTGGCCCGACGGCTTGAGGAGGTACCTCATGCAGCGCCTGCGGTTAGCTGAAGGGGTGCCCGAGGGGCTTGAGGTATGGCGCTTAGCGCTCGACCTGAATGCCCCGGTAGCCGACGACGATGATCGTCTGCTGAGCCGAGCTGAGTGGCAGCGCGCCCAGCGGCTTCGCCATCACGCCGATGTCGTGCGCGCCGTGGCGACACGCGCGGCCCTGCGGCGACTGCTATCCGCGCACACCGGTATAGCGGCAGAAAAGTTGGTGTTCACTCAGAACGCTTACGGCAAACCCGCGTTGGAAAACGTTGATGGGCCTGCTTTCAATGTCTCCCACTCTGGCAACGTCGCCCTAATTGCACTAGCCCCCGGCGGCTCGGTGGGAGTCGATATTGAGCGTCGTCGATCCGAGGCCGAACTGGCGCCGCTGCACGGGCTGGTGCTATCGCCGAGTGAGCAGCTCGGCCACGCACGCGACGGCATCGCACTGCCCTTTATGGAGCGCTGGGTGGTTAAAGAGGCGGTGCTCAAAGCCTTGGGCCTGGGCATCGCTGATCATTTGCAGGCGCTCTCGATCACTTCCTCTTTAGGGTCGCCAGGCACCTATCACCTTGAGCACTCGCTTCCCATTTCATCATCTTTGCAAGCATGGCCGCTGCCAGCGCCGAGTGGCTATGCCGCTGCCCTGGGCTATGTCGATTCAGGCTATTCCCACGCAAACGCCCAGGGTAAACGCTACTCAACGAATTTTTAGGAGATCAATAATGGACAGCCAAAGCGCAACACTAACGCAACCAACCAACGTCATATCCAAACGTCAGGGGCCAGCTGATTCGGAGCTGCCCATTATGATTTCTCCCTCCTACCCAAGGCAGCCTCTACTGGAAGCCTTTGGCGAGTTGCGCGCGGATATTGAGACGCTGGTGGCCAGAGTCGGCGGGGTGCTGCTAAGAGGCTTCGATGTTCCCTCCGTGGACGATTTTCAGCAGTTTGCTGCCGCCTTTGGTCATCCGCTGCTGAGCTATGAGTTCGCTTCTACGCCACGTTCAGCGGTGTCATCGGGCATTTATACCTCGACCGAGTATCCCGCTCATCAACATATTCCCCTCCACAATGAGCAGGCCTACACCCGCGAGTGGCCGATGAAAATCTGGTTCCACTGTGTCACCGCTTCCCCCGAAGGGGGAGAGACGCCGATAGCCGATAGTCGCACCATTTACCGCCGTATGCCGGTAGAGATCCGCGAGCGCTTTGCCCCCGGCATTCTCTACGTACGCAACTACGGCGATTTCGATATGCCTTGGCAAAAGGTGTTTAACACCGAAGACCGCGCCGAAGTGGAGGCATTCTGCCAGCGCGCGGGTATTCGCTGTGAGTGGAAGCCCGATGGCGACCTGCGTACCACCCAACTGTGCCAAAGCATAGAGACTCACCCTGTCACCGGTGAGCAGGTGTGGTTCAACCAAGGCCATCTTTTCCATGTCTCCAACCTGCAGCCAGAGGTGCGAGAGTCGCTGGAAGAGCTGCTAGACCCCGAAGACATGCCGCGCAACGTCTTCTTTGCCGATGGTAGCCCCATTGACGATGCCATCTTCGATGAAATCCGCGGCGTACTGGCCGATGAAACGGTGATGTTCCCCTGGCAGGCAGGCGATGTGCTGATGCTCGACAACATGCTGGTCGCCCATGCACGCACGCCGTTCAAAGGGCCGCGCAAAGTCGTCGTCGCCATGGCGGAAGGCCACGGCAACCTCTCCAACGACTGAATACAACGGCTCAATCCCACGCCACGGCCAGGAGTTCCAGCAGGTACGCATATGAATATAAGGCACGCTCATACAATGAACAGCCACCCGTCCCATAATGTTGCTAACCACAGCGACGTTTTTAGAAGCTATGTCGAGCATTTAAGTCGCCTGGCCCGGGAAAGGCCCAGCGACAGGGCGCTGATTGTAGTGAACGCACAAGGTGAGACCACCCTTGACTACGCCACCCTGGAGCGGCGCTCCCGCGCCCTGGCCAGCGAGCTCCAGCAGCGGTTCCCGGCGGGTGAGCGTGCCTTGATCCTGCTGGATAACGATGAGCACTACGTGGTGGCGTTCTTCGCTTGCTTGTACGCCGGGGTGATTGCTGTGCCGGTCTTCCCGCCGGAGTCGGCCAAGCAGCAGCACCTGGCACGTCTGCTCGCCATTGCCGCCGACTCCCAGGCTGCCTGTGTGCTTACCTCTACAACGATTATCGATGTGGTGGCATCTGCAAGCGAAGGCTTCGGCAGCGCCGAACTGATCCCCGTGGATGCCTTAGATGAGAGCCGCGCTGAACACTGGATTGAGCATCACCCAAAGTGTGATGATATCGCCTTTTTACAGTACACCTCAGGCTCCACGGCCACGCCCAAAGGCGTTATGGTCAGCCATGGCAACCTGATGGCGAACGAGCGTGCTATCGAGACGGGCTTCTCGATTGGTGCCGACGATGTTTTCGTCAGTTGGCTGCCGCTTTACCACGACATGGGACTGATCGGTGGCCTGCTGCAGCCCATCTATCGCGGTATCCCTGCGGTATTGATGAGCCCCACCTTCTTTCTGCAGCGGCCGGTACGCTGGCTGGAAGCGATCTCCCGCCACCGGGGCACCATTAGCGGTGGCCCCGATTTTGCCTACCGGCTGTGTCTTGAGCGTATCCGCGACGAGCAGCTTGAGGCGCTCGACTTATCCAGCTGGCGGGTTGCGTTCTCAGGCGCCGAGCCGGTACGCCACGATACCCTCACTGGCTTTATCGAACGCTTCCGCCCGGCGGGCTTTGCCGCTGACACCGCAGCACCCTGTTATGGCTTGGCCGAAGCGACGCTATTGGTTAGCTGTAATTCGCGCGGTACGGGCGTGGTGGGCACGGCTTTTTCTCAACAGTCGCTGGCCGAGGGAAAGGCTGCCTCAGCGGTTGAAGGCAACACCCTGGTGGGCTGCGGTACACCGGAACCCGGTCACGCAATCGATATTGTCGATCCTGAGGGGCTTCACTCGCTGCCCAGTGGTGACGTCGGCGAGATCTGGGTCAACGGGCCCAGCGTGGCGCACGGGTATTGGCAGAACCCAGAAGCAACAGCGAAAGCCTTTGTCACCCGCGATGGGGTCAGTTGGCAGCGCACCGATGATACTGATGCACAGAACCACGATGCTCGCGATGATCGCTGGCTGCGCACCGGCGATCTGGGCTTTCTGCACGAAGGGCAGCTGTATATTGCCGGGCGTATTAAGGATTTGATCATTCTGCGCGGCCATAACGTCTACCCCCATGATATCGAGAGCGCTATCGAGGCGGAAGTGGAAGCAGTGCGCAAAGGGCGCGTGGCGGCCTTTGCAGTGACCACCCCTGAAGGCGCCGAGGGGATTGGCGTCGCGGCAGAGGTCTCCCGCGGCATACAGAAACTAGTGCCCGCCGAGAAGTTGGTCGAAGCGCTAAGCGAGACGGTGGGGAGCGCTTGCCACGAGCCACTTTCTGTAGTGCTACTGCTCAACCCAGGTGGCCTCCCCAAAACCTCCAGCGGCAAACTGCAGCGCAGTGCCTGCCGCCAAGGCTGGGAAGCGGGTAGCCTGGATGCCTACGCCATTCACGCCTTTGGGCGTTTTGTCAGCGGTGGTGACGCTGAGGGCGGAGGAAAGTCATCGCACTCTACTGCGGAAGCTGGAAGCGAAACGGAGCAGGCGTTGGCGAAGCTCTGGTGCCAGGTGCTGGGGGACGGCAAGGAAAAGCCGTTGGGAAGAGATGCCCACTTCTTTGCTAACGGGGGTAATTCTCTGGCGGCGGTGCAGTTGGCTTCGCGCATTAGCGATCATTGGGCGATTGATTTTTCAGCTAAGTCAGTGTTCGAACACTCCTCACTGGGCGCTATGGCAAATGAAGTCGAGCGTATCAGCAGTGATCATGTCCATTCTGGGCGCTCGCCGATCCCAATATTGTCACCTACACAGCGTGCCGAGCCACTGCCTCTCTCTCATGACCAGCAACGCCTATGGTTTTTATGGCAACTGGAACCTGAGAGTACGGCTTACCATATCGGTGGCGCTCTGCATTTATCAGGCCAATTGGACACTGTAGCAATGCGTGATGCCTTTGACGGTTTGGTAGCCCGGCATGAGTCGTTGCGTACGCTGTTTTACGTTGATAAGGACGGGGTTCCCAAACAGTTAATTAGGCCTGACGCTTCCTTTGACTTGGAGATCGTCGATTTTCGTGGCATGCCTGCTGAGGAGGCCCAGCAGCGTGAGGATGACACGATACGACGGATTAATGATGAGCCGTTCGATCTCTCAACAGGCCCTTTGTTGCGGGCCGCGTTGCTGCGTGTGAGCGACGATGCATATGCCTTGGTCGTTGTCATGCATCACATTATCTCGGATGGCGTATCGATGCAGATTATGCTTGATGAGTTGGTGGCCTTCTATCGTGCCCATATGCGTCGTGAGCCTGCTCAGTTACCTGAGTTGCGTGTCCAATACGCTGACTACGCAAGTTGGCAGCGTGACTGGCTGTCAGCTGGTGAGGGAGAGCGACAGCTTGCTTACTGGCAACAACAGCTTGGCAGTGAGCACCCTGTGTTGGACTTGCCAACCGACCATCCCCGCCAGACGTCGACGGCCAAGCGTGCCGGTCAGTATGAGTTTTCTCTTTCCAACGAGCTCCAAGTGGGCCTGCGCCGACTCGCCGAGAGCCAGAATACAAGCCTTTTCACTGTGCTCTTGGCCGGCTTTCAAGGACTGTTGCAACGGTATAGCGGGCAGCAAGAGATTCGCGTGGGAGTGCCGGTAGCTAATCGGCAGCGTCAGGAAATAGAGGGGGTAATAGGTTTTTTTGTTAATACCTTGGTATTGCGCAATGACATCAATAGTCGCCACTCATTTGAAACGATACTGACACAGTGTCAAGACGCTGTTGTCGGTGCCTTGGCGCACTCAAACTTACCTTTTGAGCAGCTAGTTGAAGCGCTACAGCCCACACGTAATTCGACTCATAACCCTCTTTTCCAGGTCATGTTCAACTATCGGCAAGAGGATCTCACGGCGTTTCAGACATTGCCCGACCTGACACTGACTGAGTCAGGGTTTCTACAGCAGGATGCTCAGTTCGATTTAACGCTAGAGGTGCGGGATTTCCCTGATGGACAGCTGAAATTTAGCATGGTTTATGCGTCAGAGCTTTTCGAGCCTGAGACCATTCAACGCCTTGCAGGATACTTTGAGACACTACTGCAAAGGTTGCTTACGTCACCAGGGCAGGCACTGGGCGATATCGAGTTGCTTGAAAATTCTGAGCAGCAGCAACTTATTCAATGGGGAGTAAACTCTCAAGGATACTCCGATGCTGCGCCAGTTCATCATTTGATTGAGCAACAAACTGCGGCAACCCCTGAAACCACGGCGCTTGTATTTGCTGATCAGTCACTCAGCTACGCTGAGCTTAATACCCACGCCAATCATCTAGCGCACTATCTAATCGGCCTGGGAGTGCGCCCCGAAACCCGAGTGGGCATCGCCATGGAGCGCTCCATCGATATGGTGGTGGGGTTGCTGGCGATTCTCAAGGCGGGCGGTGCCTATGTGCCGCTGGATCCAGAGTATCCCTCGGAGCGGCTGGCGTTCATCGCCGAAGATAGTGGCATCGAGCTGCTGCTGACTCAGCACCACTTGCGTGGCTCATTGCCGGTAGCGGATGGACTCAGCGTTGTTGAGTTAGATCGACTGGATATAGCACATCACGTCTCTTCCAATCCTGCAGTGGTGCTGCACGGCGAGCACCTCGCCTACGTGATTTACACTTCAGGCTCCACCGGTCGGCCCAAGGGCACCGCCATCCGACATGATGCCTTGACCAATTGCATGATCTGGATGCAGGAGACCTACCAGCTCACCGATACCGATGCCGTACTTCACAAGGCACCGTTCGGGTTCGACGTCTCTGTATGGGAGATTTTCTGGCCGCTAAGTGTCGGAGCACGTTTGGTGATCGCACAGCCGGGTGATCATCGCGATCCTGAGCGTATCATTGAGTTGATACAGAAGCATGGAATTACCACACTGAATTTTGTGCCTTCGATGTTGAAGGCCTTCCTGGCCTTTCCCGATGTTAAAACCAAGACGCGTCTCAAACATATTATGTGCGGTGGCGAGGCTGTTCCAGCGACGTTACAGCAAGATGTGGCTGAGCGACTTGATGGTGCCAATCTGCATGACCTGTATGGCCCAACCGAAACCACGATACATGTCACTCATTGGTGGTGTCGTGATCAAACTCACCGCCAAATTCCCATTGGGCGGCCCATCAGCGGCACCCGAACCTATGTATTAGATGGTGAACTCAACCTAGCACCTCAGGGCATCTCTGGAGAGCTGTATTTGGGTGGGGTAAGTCTGGCCCGGGGGTATCTAAACCGTAGTGATTTAACGGCGGAACGTTTTGTTGCTGATCCGTTTGCACAGGGCGAACGCCTCTATCGCACGGGGGATCTGGTGCGCTGGCGAGAGGATGGACAGCTCGAGTACCTGGGGCGCCTTGATCACCAGGTGAAGATCCACGGCCTACGCATTGAACTGGGCGAGATAGAAGCTGAACTGCTGGCTCAGCCAGAGGTTAGCGAGGCAGTGGTGATCGCCCAAGAAGATCCTAATGGCTCGAAGCTGGTGGCGTACGTGGTTCCCCAAGTAGGCATCGAACTCGACACTAGCCCACTACGCGAGCGACTGAGCCAACAGTTGCCGGATTATATGGTGCCGAGAGCGATGGTAGCACTAGATGCGCTGCCGCTGAATGCCAACGGCAAGGTGGATCGCAAAGCGCTGCCCGAGCCGGACTTAATCAGCGGCACGCAGTACGAGCCACCTCAAGGTGAGGTGGAAGATGCACTAGCGGCGATCTGGAGCGAGGTGTTGGGGACAGAACGGATAGGCCGCCATGACAACTTCTTCGAGGTAGGAGGTCACTCGCTTGCAGCGATTCAGATATCAGCACGTTTCACGCAGCGCTTTGGAGAGGCGTTGCCAGTAAGACTTATTTTTGAACACCCGACGCTGGCGAAAATGGCAACACGAGTCGCGTTACAACAGGTTAATGCCGATGGTGGCCGCGCGAAGAGACTCTCCACTATGGATCAACTGCTCAACGAATTGGAGGAGTAAGGCATGGAATTGGACGAAAGAAAGATTGCTCAACGTTTTGCAGAATTACAGGTTGATGCGCAGCGAAGTTTCCTGAATAAGCTGAGAAGTAGTGGCATTGATTTTCGTGAGCTTCCTATCGTGCCCGTTAACCGAGCTGAGCAACTTCCGTTGTCATATTCGCAGCGTAGCTTATGGTTGACATGGCAGCTTGATCCGGCAAGCCCGGCTTACAACATGCCAGGTGTGTTTTATTTGCAAGGCCCACTGGATGTTGCTGCATTCGAGTCGAGTGTGAATGACCTTGTGGCGCGCCATGAAGTACTCCGCACGATATACCCTCAGAGCAGTGAGGGAGAACCTCTCCAGGAGGTTCTCAATGACTGGCGTGTTCCCGTATTACACGATGATTTACAGCAATATACCGAGTTAGAGCAGGAAAAAGAGCTACAGCGCCTCATTGGCGAGTTCTCTCAGCGCCCGTTTGCGATTGATGTTGAGCCGTCATTCCGCATGGCAATCTACCAGTTAGATACTAACCATCATGCAGTTGCCATTGTATTGCACCATATCGCTTGTGACGGTTGGTCGATTCAGTTGCTCATCAATGAGTTGTTCGAGTTTTACGAAGCCCGAATCCAACAGCGCAATGCTGCATTACCTTCGTTACCCATTCAGTTTGGTGATTATGCTGTTTGGCAACGAAGTTGGTTCGAGGCTGGCGAAATGGAGCGGCAGCTAAACCATTGGCGCCAGCGCCTGGGGGGCTCGCACACGCCTATCGAGCTTCCTTTGGATCGTCCAAGAGGCTCACAGGCGACATCGAAAGTCGGTCAGTGTCATGTTCAATTATCTCAAGAGGTGAGCCATGGTATTCATCAGCTAGCCCGTGAGCATGGCGCTTCACTGTATATGGTGATGCTGTCACTTTTAAAGCTGACGCTACATCGTTTCAGTGGACAAAGCGACATACGTATAGGCTCTCCCAGTGCTAATCGGAACAAAGCTGAAACACATGGTTTGATTGGTTACCTGCTCAATATTCAAGTGCTGAGAACCTTATTAGAGCCTACCAAGGGGTTTACCAGCTTATTAGGCGCCGTTAAAGAAACCGTGCTTGATGCACAGGACTACCAGGATATTCCTTTCGATATTCTGGTAGAAGCGTTACAGCCTGAGCGCCAACCTGGAGTACATCCGCTATTTCAGGTCAAGTGCACCCAACAGAAAGAGCTGGAGAGGGAAAAGGCAGTAGGTGACTTAAAGGTATATCTTGAAGGACTAAGCGGCGGTGATGCGCACTTCGATCTGAGCTTTGACTTTACCGATACCACTGATGGTATTCGCTGTGTATTAGCCTATGCGGCGGCACTGTTCGACGAAACAACAGTCAAGAGATTCGCCGAAGCACTACAAAGCCTGGCTGAGCAAGTGCTGAAAACGCCGAGTACGCCATTGGCATTGCTCGAAATCCCCGCCCCCACTTCGGTGCTTGAAGGAAATACAACTACATTCACTTCTGGGAGCGTTATAGAGCTTTGGGATCGAGCCGTCGAAGAGCACTCCCAACAACTTGCGATGCAAGATGAACCGGATAATGCAGCCACCTATGCCAGCTTGGATGCTCAGGCCCAACGGTTAGCGGCAGAGTTAATGGCACAGGGAGTCGGCCCTGAAGTACGCGTTGCCATTCACGCTGAGCGTTCGTGCGAGTACGTGCTCGGCATTCTCGCCGTACTCAAAGCGGGCGGGGCGTTTGTACCGCTGGATCCGCAACTACCTACGGAACGTTTGGCCTATCAACTGACTGACAGTGGCGCTCGCTTACTACTGAGCAGCACGCCTTGCGGCTGGAGTGATGACATTCCGGTAATGGAGCTGGCGTTTATCAACGATATTCCGGCTGCCGTAGAGCACGAACTGCCTGTCATTCATCCCCAGCAGACCGCCTATGTGATCTATACCTCTGGTTCCACGGGCAAGCCTAAAGGGGTGGCGATTAGTCACGGTGCTCTGGCCAATTACGTACAGGGTGTTCTGGAGGCGCTGGCGCTACCAGAGGATGCCCGCAACCTGGCTATGGTGTCGACGGTGGCGGCGGATCTGGGGCATACGGTGTTGTTTGGTGCCTTGTGCACCGGCCGCACCTTGCACCTCATTTCCCCCGAGTGCGCTTTCGACCCGGACGCCTTTGCGGCTTATATGCGGGAACAGCAGGTGGATGTACTCAAGATTGTGCCCAGCCACCTGCGGGCACTGCTGAGTGCGGCAACTCCGGCTGACGTGCTTCCGCACAAGCGCCTGATTCTGGGCGGCGAAGCGACCGACTGGGCGCTACTGGCGCGTATCACCGAACTCAAGCCAACCTGCCGGGTGCTCAATCACTACGGCCCTACGGAAACCACGGTAGGTATTCTCACCCAGCAAGCCGACGTGGCCGATCAAACTGCCAGCACGCTGCCGATCGGCACACCGCTGGCCAATGCTCGGGCCTATGTGCTCGATCCCTGGCTTAATCCGGTGCCGAAGGGCGTTGCCGGTGAACTCTACTTGGGTGGGCCAGGGCTGGCTCAAGGCTATCTACAGCGGCTGGGGCAAACGGCGGAACGTTTTGTTGCCAGCCCCTTCCATGAGGGGGAACGGCTCTATCGCAGCGGTGACCGAGTGCGCCAACTGCTCGACGGTAGCCTGGAGTTCCTTGGCCGTGTGGATGATCAGGTCAAGATTCGCGGCTATCGGGTGGAACCGAGCGAAATCGCTGCCCTGTTGCGCGACCAGCCAGGGGTCTCTGAGGCCGAAGTGGTCGCGCGGGAAAACGAGGAAGGCCGTGCGCAACTGTTCGCCTACGTGGTGATGGCAGCCGGGAGCGACATCGATGACGCCGCGTTACTCGCGCAGCTTGGCGAGCATGTGCCGGACTATATGGTGCCCAGCGGCTTGGTACGGCTGGATGCCTTACCGCTAACCGCCAATGGCAAGTTGGATCGCAAGGCGCTGCCCG
>NZ_JPUA01000034.1:423919-449842 GCF_002211105.1 Halomonas campaniensis
GGGCTGACGTGATCGGCTGCGAGCAGGTGGGGCGTAACGACAACTTCTTTGAGTTGGGTGGTGACTCCATCCTCAGCCTGCAGATCGTCGCGCGCTCGCGTAAGCGTGGCTACAAGGTAACGCCCAAGCAGTTGATGGAAGGGCAGACCATTGCCGCAGTGGCGGCGATGGCCACGCCTCTAGCTGCTACCGCTCCTAAACAAGCGGCTGCGCCCAATAAGGCTGCTTCCTTTGCGCTGCTGCCGGTACAGCGCTGGTTCTTCGAGCAGAACTTTGCCGAGCCACACCACTGGAATCAGTCGTTGATGCTGGAAGCGGTCAGTGGTGTAGATACCACGCTGCTACGGCGTGCCATTGAGGCAGTGGTAGTTCACCATAGCGCCTTACGGCTGCGCTTTGAACGCGTTGGCGATAGCTGGCAACAAGCCTATGGTAAGCTAGCCGATGATCTCTTCGAGCACGTGGACGTAAGCGATCATGCGGATCCGGCACAGACCATCACCCAGGCCGCCGATGCTGCGCAACGCAGTCTGAGTTTGGCGCGGCCGTTCCGTGCTATCTGGATGGCACTGGGAGGCGAGCGCGGCGGGCGATTGCTGCTCGTGGCTCACCACTTGTCGGTAGATGGTGTTTCGTGGCGCGTGATCCTCGACGACCTGCAAGTGGCCTACGCGCAGTTAAGTGTAGGAAAGGCAATCGACCTACCACCGGCAACCACCTCGCTAGATGGGTGGGCGCATGCCCTGGCCGACTATGCCAAATCGGAGGCTTTGGCTGAGCAATGCTCCTATTGGGAGAGCCTTGTCAAAGAGCCAGAGCCTAGCCTACCCGCACATAATCCACATGGCAGCAACACCGTCGCCGATACCGCATCGCTCGTTGGCAGCTTGCCTACCGAAGCGACCACGCAACTGCTGGGGCCGGTGCATAAAGCCTACCGCACCCAGGTGGATGACCTGCTCCTCACTGCACTATCGAGCGCCCTGTGCCAATGGGCAGAGAGAGATAGCGTACTGATTGAACTGGAAGGCCATGGCCGCGAAGACCTGTTCGACGGTGTCGATCTCAGTCGCAGCGTAGGTTGGTTCACCTCGCTCTACCCGGTTCGCCTGACCCCAGATAATGCGGAGCCCGGTACAAGCCTAAAAGCAATCAAAGAGCAACTTCGCCAAGTGCCCGACAAGGGGCTCGGCTACGGCGTGCTGCGCTATTTGAAAGAAGAGCCCGCGCTGGTCGGTGGTGCCTACCCCCAGGTCACCTTCAATTATCTAGGCCAGTTGGATCGCTCCCTACAGGGCGATGGGGCCTGGCGGCTCGCCAAAGAGAATGCAGGGCAGGCTCGCGCGCCGCAAAGCAAGCGCCGTACCTGGATTGAGGTGGTGGCCTGGGTTCAAGATGGCCAACTGCGCTTCGACTGGAATTACAGTCGTGAGATTCACAGCGAGGCAGCGATACATGCCTTGCAAGTAAGCTTCCAAGCGCAACTAGAGGCATTGATTGAGCACTGTGCTAGTGGCGTTCGTGGCGCAACACCTTCGGACTTCCCGCTGGTGGGGCTGAGTCAAGGGCAACTGGACGGCTTGCGATTGGATGTCGCCAATGTTGAGGACATCTACCCGTTGGCGCCGATGCAGCAAGGGCTGCTATTGCATACCCTGCTCAATCCAGGCGCTGGTATGTACATGATGCAGGATCGCTACCGGTTTGCTTCGCCTATCGACGTCAATGCTTTCGAGAAAGCCTGGCAGCGAGTCGGCGAACGGTATGAGGTTCTACGTACAGAGTTCGTATGGCGAACCGAAGAGATACAGTTGCAGGTGGTGTATCGGCAAATTCCTTCACCTGTGGAATATATCGATTGGCGCGGTATTGACGAGGATGAGGCCGATCGGCGCTTGGCGGTGTTATTGCGTCAGGAGCTTGATGATGGCTTCGACCTGGAACGGCCACCATTGCTAAAGGTACGCCTTATTCAACTGGCGGAGAACCTGTTCTACGTCGTACAGAGTTTCCACCATATTCTGATGGATGCCTGGTGCCGCTCCCTGTTGCTCAGCGATTTTTTCCACTACTACGATGCCTATCGTCTCGGGACGAGTTACGAGTTGACGCAACCAAGGCCGTATCGTGATTTTATCGCTTGGTTGCAGCAGCAGGATGCCAATGTGCTACGCAACTATTGGCAACATGAGCTTGAAGGTTTCGATGAGATAACGCCGATTCCTTATCTTAAGCCGCACGGTTCGCACGACAGTGTTGCCACGGTGGCTGATGTATTCTCCTCGCTCTCCCACGATGAGAGTGCAGAGCTACAGAACGTTGCCCGACAGCATCAATTGACTGTCAATACGATCGTACAAGGGGCATGGGCACTGCTGTTAGGGCGGCTTTCCCAGGTAGATGACATCCTATTCGGCGTGACAGTGGCTGGGCGCCCGCTAGAACTGGAGGGCATACAGGAGACGATGGGGCTGTTTATCAACACGATTCCTCTGCGTGTGTCAGCCCCTTCGCCGCAAACATCTGTCCTTGATTGGCTGCATGGGCTATTGGCGAAAAACCTGGAGATGCGTCAATACGAGCATCTACCGTTAGTCGAAATTCAATCGTTGGGAGAGCAGTCACAAGGACGCAGTCTATTCGATAGCCTCTTTGTATTCGAAAATGCGCCGATAGATGCCAGCATAACGGAGAAAATCCATGATCTTCATGTGTCTATCAAGGGCAACCGCACCCACACCAATTACCCCTTGACCGTAGTGGTGGTGCCTGGCGAGCAATTGATGCTGCAGCTCTCCTACGACGCCCGTAAGTTTGACGATTCCGAGGTCGAGAGGCTGCTCTCGGGCTTCCGTCAAATTCTCTTGCACATTATTGACAGGCCTGATGCTCCCTATCATGAATTGGACGTATTGCCTGTTAATGAGATGGAGACACAGCGGGCGCACTGTAGAGGGCAGTCGGTTGCTTATCCCTTTGAGCGAGGTTATATCGACCTGTTCCGTGAGCAGGTACGACAGCATTCACGCCAAGTTGCCGTTCGCCATCAGGGAGACACACTCACTTATGGTCAGCTAGAGGACACCTCCAATCGCATTGCCCAAGCACTGCGGCAAGCAGGGGTGAAGAAGGATAATGTCGTAGCCCTGCATGCCGAGCGCGGCCTAGCGTTACCAAGCATGATTCTGGGTACGTTCAAGGCTGGCGGTGCGTATCTAGCGCTGGATACCCGACTTCCTGATCAGCGTATCGCCAATATGCTGACGTCAAGCCATGCATCGGTTCTGGTTGCCACTGCTGAGCAAACACCGCGCCTCGAAACTGTGCTTGAATCCATGCCCAACCCGCCGCGGATGATAGTGTTCGAGGATCTCGTCACGGCGGAAAGACTAGAGGGGGATGCCGCTGTAACGGCTCACCCTGATCAGGCCGCCTATATCATCTATACTTCCGGTTCAACCGGTGAACCCAAGGGCGTAGTGGTTAGTCACCGTGGCATGCTCAACAACCAGTTGAGTAAGGTTCCCTACCTGGGTCTGTCGGCCAGTGATGTTATTGCCCAGACCGCAGCGCTGAGTTTCGATATCTCCGTCTGGCAGACGCTGGCGGGGCTGTTGTGTGGCGCCAGCATCGAGATCGTGCCTGATGAGATTGCACGCGATCCTAGTGCGCTGCTCCTTTATGTGCGCGACAACGGTGTCACGGTACTGCAAAACGTACCTGCAGTGATCCAGGGAATGTTGAACACTGCCCCAATCGACCTGCCAGCACTGCGCTGGCTGCTGCCCACGGGCGAAGCCTCCACGTCTGAGCTAGTCCGCCAATGGTTCGCACGCTATCCGGTGATCCCATTGGTCAATGCGTACGGCCCAGCAGAATGCGCCGATGACGTATCCCTGTACTTGCTGCGAAGCGGCGATGACGAGCACTCAGCCGTGGTGCCGATCGGCAAACCAGCCGATAACACCCAGTTAATCGTCCTCGACAACCAACTGAACCCATTACCAACAGGGGTGAGTGGAGAACTATATGTCGCTGGTGTTGGTGTTGGGCGGGGCTACCTGAACCAGCCGAAGCTGACGGCGGAGCGCTTCGTGCCCAACCCGTTTGCCGATGTGCCCGGGGAAAGGCTCTACCGGACAGGCGATCTGGCCCGCTATCGCACTGATGGGGTGCTTGAATACATCGGACGCACCGATCAGCAGGTCAAGATACGGGGCCAGCGCATTGAGCTGGGAGAGATAGCGTCTCGGTTGGTGGAATTCGATGTTATACGAGAAGCGGTAGTGGTGGCCCAGGAGGGGCCAGGAGGCGCCAGGTTAGTGGCTTATGCCGTCGCCCAGCCACATGAACTGATCGATACGGCCGAGCTACGCGAGCGTCTAGGGCAGGTATTGCCCGACTATATGGTGCCAAGTTTAGTGGTAATGCTCGATGCCTTACCACTAACGCCCAACGGCAAGGTGGATCGCAAAGCATTGCCCGAGCCCGACTTCGCCAGTAGCGCGCAATATGAGCCACCCCAAGGTGAGACGGAAGAGACGCTAGCGGCGATTTGGAGCGAGGTGCTGGGTGTCGAGCGGGTAGGGCGTCACGACAACTTCTTCGAGTTAGGGGGGCATTCGCTGTTGGCACTGAGTGTGCTCGAGCGTATGCGGGTTCGAGGCCTTGAGTCTCAAGTACGAACGCTGTTCCAGTCGCCCGAATTGGCGACCTTCGCCAAGGCACTGTCCCTAGAGCCTAATAGGAAACAACTGGTTGTACCGCCCAATAGGATTCCAGAGCATTGTCAGTCGATCCAGCCGGATATGCTGACACTGATCGATTTGGATACTGATGAAATCAGTCGCATAGAAGATGCAGTGCCAGGCGGAGCGACCAATATCCAGGATATCTACCCTCTGGCGCCATTGCAGGAGGGCATCCTGTTCCATCATCGGTTGCAGGAGGAGGGTGACACTTATGTACTCCCTTGCTTACTTGGTTTTGATAGTCAGGAACGGCTTGAGCAGTTTGTTGCTGGTTTCAATCAACTGATTACCCGTCACGATATTTTGCGCACAGCAGTGCTCTGGGAAGGGCTTCATGAACCAGTACAAGTGGTGCACCGGCACGCCTCACTAGAGGTGGAGTGGCTGGAACTGGAAGAAACCGGTGTTTCGTGCAGCGTTTCCGAACGACTAAACGCCTATGTGGATCCTGAACACTATCGCATTGATGTACGCCAGGCGCCGATGGCGCGAGCTATTGCGGCACAAGATTCTGAGCAAGGGCGATGGCTGCTGCAACTGCCCAGCCACCACCTGGTACTGGATCACACCACACTTGATCTGCTAGTGGACGAGATTGCCCTAATCCAGCAAGGACGAGAAGGCGAGTTACCCAAACCGCTGCCATTCCGAAACTTCGTAGCACAGGCAAGGTTGGGGGTGAGTCCGGTAGAGCATGAGGCTTTCTTTAGAGAGAAGCTGGGTGATGTGGACGAGCCTACTGCTCCATTCGGATTACTGGATGTACGCGGCGATGGCAGTGGTATTGAGGAGATTCGCCTACCACTGACAGAAGAACTGGCCCAACAAGTTCGACAGCAGGCACAGCGACATGGTGTCAGTACCGCTACCCTATTTCACCTAGCCTGGGCGCACGTGCTGAGTAAAACGACGGGGCGGGACGATGTGGTGTTCGGCACTCTACTATTTGGCCGTATGCAAGGTATTGAGGGCGCCGAAAGAGCACTTGGGATGTTCATTAACACTTTACCTATTCGTATTAGACTAGGTACTAACAGTGTGGCCGACTGTTTACGCCAGACCCATAGTGAGTTGGCCGAATTGTTGAACCACGAGCATGCTAGTCTCGGACTAGCACAGCGATGCAGCGGAGTAGGTGGAGGATCACCACTGTTCTCAACCTTGCTGAACTATCGTTACAGTACTCCAGAGAAGGAAGATGCAACTAGCCGGGCGTGGGACGGTATGGAGGCATTAGGCAATAGGGGTCGTACCAACTACCCAATTGTGATGTCAGTCGATGATCTTGGCGAAGGCTTCCAACTGGTTGGGCAGACCAGCCGCTTGATCAGTGCTCAGCGGCTGTGCGACTACTTGTGCACATCCATTGCAGGTATCATAGAGAGCCTAAAAACGGCACCGCAACAAGCTGTGAGCAACATCACGTTGCTAGGGGAGGACGAGAAGTATCTGTTAAACGAATGGGGAGAAAGCTCAGACCAGATACCCGATACTCCACCTATTCACCACTTGATTGAGCGCCAAGCTGCGGTAATCCCAGAGGCCACGGCGCTAGTATTCGAAAACACATCTCTTAGCTTCGCCGAACTCAATACCCGTGCCAACCGTTTATCCAATTACTTGATCGGTATGGGCGTGCGTTCCGAAACCCGCGTGGGCATCGCTATGGAACGCTCCATCGAAATGGTGGTGGGGCTGTTGGGTATTCTCAAAGCGGGTGGTGCTTATGTGCCGCTGGATCCTGATTATCCCTCCGAACGTTTGGCCTACATAGCCGAAGATAGCGGTATAGAATTGCTGATCACCCAGCAACACTTGCGCGAGTTGTTGCCGGTGATCGATGGGCTGAATGTTATTGAACTGGACCGGCTGGATGTGGCGCATCATGCGTCAACTAACCCGGAGGTGGAGCTGCACGGCGAGCATCTAGCCTATGTGATTTACACCTCGGGCTCTACTGGGAAGCCTAAAGGTGCGGCCATCCGCCATGATTCCTTAACTAATTGCATGGTCTGGATGCAGCAAACCTATCAGCTCAACGATACGGATGCCGTACTACACAAGGCACCTTTCGGTTTTGACGTTTCAGTATGGGAGATTTTCTGGCCATTGAGTGTCGGGGTTCGCCTAGTGGTAGCTCAGCCAGGTGATCATCGAGATCCAGAGCGCATCATTGAGCTGATCCAGCGGCACGGCGTTACCACGCTCAATTTTGTGCCCTCAATGTTAAAGGCCTTCCTGACCTATCCCGATGTTAAGACCAGGACGCGGCTCAAGCATATTATGTGCGGTGGCGAGGCCGTTCCAGCCACGTTACAGCAGGACGTAGCTGAGTGTCTTGAGGGTGCCAACCTGCACGATCTTTATGGCCCCACAGAAACCACCATTCATGTCACTCACTGGTGGTGTCGTGGTGACACTCAACGTCAAATACCCATTGGACGTCCCATCAGTGGCACGCGCACCTATGTATTAGATGATGAGCTCACCCTCGTCCCACAGGGTGTAGCGGGTGAGTTATACCTGGGCGGGGTAAGTCTGGCCCGTGGATATCTCAATCGAAGTGATTTAACGGCGGAGCGTTTTGTTG
Organism: Halomonas campaniensis; assembly: GCF_002211105.1. Lineage (GTDB taxonomy): Bacteria > Pseudomonadota > Gammaproteobacteria > Pseudomonadales > Halomonadaceae > Vreelandella > Vreelandella campaniensis_A. Next base: position 431,261 of record NZ_JPUA01000034.1, read on the forward strand.
CCGACCCATTTGCTGCAGGCGAACGCCTTTACCGTACCGGCGATCTAGTTCGCTGGCGGGAGGATGGCCAGCTCGAGTACCTGGGCCGCCTTGATCATCAAGTGAAGATCCGCGGCTTGCGTATTGAGCTAGGAGAAATTGAAGCCGAACTATTATCTCAGCCAGAGGTTCGTGAGACGGTTGTGGTCGCCCAAGAGGGCCTAAATGGTTCGAGGCTAGTGGCATACGTAGTTCCCCAAGTCGGCATTGAACTCGACACCACCATACTACGCGAGCGTTTGGGTCAACGATTGCCTGACTATATGGTGCCAGGAGTCGTGGTCATGCTCGATTCACTGCCGCTAAATGCCAACGGCAAAGTGGAGCGCAAGGCACTACCTGAACCTAATGTTGAGGAAGGCCGCAAGTATGTCGCTCCCTCGACGCGGGCAGCCCGAAAGCTCGCCGAGATATGGCAAGAAGTACTTGGCATTAAACGGATCGGCGAGACCGACAACTTCTTCGAGCTGGGTGGAGACTCTCTGTTGAGCCTACAAGTGATGAGCCGAGTACAAGTTTTAGAGGAACCACAGCTTAACTTTAAGCTGTTTGACCTAATGCAGAAACCGACCATTGCTGATCTGCTGGGAGTGAGGAAAAACACTAAGGTGCTGCCCAAAGGGGCTATCATGCTAAATGGCGAGTGTGCTAATCAGCCACCGCTGTTCTGCATCCATGCCGTAATGGGAACAGTTTTTGATTATCAGCCGTTAGCCCGGCGCTTGCACGGAGTATGCACTGTTTACGGTCTGCCAAGCCGAATGTTGACCGATCCACAGCATCGAGATTCCTCACTTGAAGCAATGGCTGATGATTATGTGGAGACAATACGTCGCATACAGCCTGTGGGCCCCTATCGGCTATTAGGATGGTCTCTTGGCGGGGCATTGGCTGCGATGATCGCGGCTCGACTTGAAGGGCTCGGGCAAGGTGTGAGTCAACTGGCTTTGATAGATCCCTATATACCGGGCGGTGGTCCACATAGTGAGGATAGCTGGCAGCGAGATCTTGTTAGTTTCTCATCGGTCATACTGCCAGGTGCTTCGCTTGAAGCATTCGAAAGTAATGAAGAGGACACGAAAGAGCCGAGCGAGGAAGAAATTGCCATTAAGTTGGAGAGATCAATAGCATCATCCGATATACATGGTCGCGAGGGTTATGCTGCACTGGGTAGTGAAGCACTTGCTCGGATATTTTGTGTGGCGCGTTATCTGAAATTGCTTTCACAGCAGCTTGATACCTTGCCAGCGTTAAACTGTGAAGTGGACTGTTGGTGGGAAGCGGGAAGAGCTTGGGAAGAACAGCAGGCGCTGGCGAATCAGTTGAATAGCGTCCCGAAAACCTCAATTGAGACTCTCAATGATCATTTCTCAATCATTACTGATAGTGCCTTGCTCTCTCAACTGGAGAAGCGGTTAAGAGTTAGTGCTGGGCAACACTCGTACGAAGTGGAGAAAAACCTATTTTGAATAATATAATTTTTTGAGTTTATAACTCTTAAGGTGGTTTCAGTAGCGCGCTAGGTACGCTTAGCGCGCTTTGATTAAGTTTGGGTATCTGCTTGGAGTGCTTCTTGGAGAGATTCAGCAAAGCGGAGCATGGAAGGGAAGCCTCCCCATGGCCAATAGTTTCTTTCCATACTTACCGACGTATCATCTAGCCAATGCTGCCATAGCCCTGACTTTGGTAATGTTGAACCAGATATGTCTTGAAAATAAGCTGGCTGGAGAACAACGATTTGGCCTGTTAGTGCAAATGCTTCACGAACTGAAAGAGTACTGAACCCCCAGTTATTAGTAGGCCCCTGCCAAGCATTTTCAAATCCAAGCCGTGTCAAAGCTGCATCTTCCAGGCTCCCTGGCCCATAGACACGCACATGCTGGTTGTCTCGGATTTCGATAATCAGTAGAGTTTCTGCAGGCCTCCCAATCTGTGCCGCAATCGCTGACATTCTGGCTTCTACAGAGTCAATGAATGCTTCGGCCTGCTGTTGCCCGCCATTCAGCTCCCCCACATCCCTGGTCAATTGTTCAAGGCTTAGCCAAACATCCAGACCTTGCATAAATGGCCGGATTTTTACTACATGAGCAATACGGGAAAGTTTGTCTTCTAAGTTCAGATGGGCTGGTGGTGCTATCACTATGTCATCAGGTTTCAGTGATGCAAGATACTCAAGATTGGGTTGAAACCTAAGTCCGAGTTCAAAGGTATCAGGAAGTAGATATTCTTTGTATAATTGTCTGTATTGTGCTAGGCCAGCTAAAGCAATGGGTGGTTGGTGTAAGGCACTAAGCGTATCTGCCACCGCATAATCAAAAGTAACATCACGCTGCTGATCATCAGCATTAGCCGCAGATAATAAAATTAATATAAGCAATATTGGTAACATAAGATTTTTATAGGCTGATGATGTCATGTCGTCTTTGTATACCTTGACTAATAGATAAAAAATTAAACTTTGGTTTTTGATCTGTCATTATAATAGGGGAGTTTAAATAAAAAAACGAGATGCCTATGAGTATAAAGGCACCTCGATTTTTCATTGTAGCCTGAATATTTTTTCTTAATTCCTCAATAGGACAAGCACCTACCAACGATAGCTGACGGTTGCTGTCACATTGCGCTCTTCGCCAAAATGACAAATCCTGAAGCTAGAGCAAGAGGACGTATACTCTTTATCAAGTAGGTTGTTGGCATTGATCTGCAAGTCCATGCCTTCAAGGTCGCTTGATAACGCGCCCAGATCATATTCCAACATGGCATCGACCAGAGTATAGCCACTTACTTGGAATGTATTGGCCTCATCACCCCATGTAGAGTCGTTGTAGCGGACTCCCGCGCCAATCCCCAGGCCGTTTAACGCACCCTTCGTGAATTCATATTTGCTCCACGCAGAGGCCATATGACGGGGCACGGCATAAGGAGTATTTCCTTGGGTTTCATCGTTGGTCTCGACGTACTCCATGTCCGTGTATGTGTAGTTGGCGAGTAACGAAAGCTGCTCAGTGGGACGTAAGATGGCAGAGAGTTCTAAGCCGCGCGAACGTACTTTCCCGATAGACTCATAGAATGATGTGTTAGGAATGGCTTCGGAAACATTCTTCTGCTCTAAATGATATAAAGCGGCCGTGTATTGGTCATTGCTGCCAGGGGGTTGATACTTGATACCTGTCTCGTACTGAGAGGCCTCGCTGGGATCTAATGTGTTTCCTGAGGCATCAGTTCTTGTGGCGGATGCTGCCTGAAATGATTCCGAGTAACTGACGTAAGGGGAAATACCGTTATCAAAGGCATACAATAAGCTGGCACGACTAGTGAACTTCTCATTGTCGCTTTCAGAAGACATGCCTAAGTTGGTATAGGCGGTACTGGTGTCTGCCCAATCCTGACGCCCTGACAGGTTGAAACGCCAGCGATTGAAACTGATCTGATCCTGCAAGTAAAATCCAGTCTGCTCTACCTTATTTATGAAATTGGTGGGTGTTCCATATGTAATTTGAGTGTTTCCATACTGCGGGTTGAAAGCATCCAGGGGAGACGCCGATCCGAACTGCCAGTCTCCAGAGTTGCGTTGGTACTGGTAGTCCACACCGGCTAGCAGTGTATGTTCAAGAGATCCGGTCGTAAAATCCCCCTGTAGCTGATTATCCACATGGTAGGCGTGCATGGATTCATCGGCTCTCGCTGCGCGTCGATTTAGCAGATTACTATCCCCTACGTAACTACTGGAATAAATTGAATCATAATCGATAGTCGAAGAGGTAAAGCGGAAGTTCTGCCGGGCTTGCCACTGATCGTTGAACTGATGTTCTAGTTGGTAACCTATTAGCCGTTGATAACGCTCGAACCCATTGACGCCTGGCTCGCCATCAAAAAAGTTATTATCGATCCGTCTACCATTATAATCTCGCACCGTACCGTCGGCTGGTGTCCAACCATAGTAACCACGATTTGGCTCGTGCTGCAGGTAGGCCATGACGGTTAATGATGTCGCATCGGTTGGCAAGAACGTCAAAGAGGGAGCAATGGTATAGCGCTCGTTCTCTACATGGTCGAACTGACTGTCCGAACCGCTGGCTAGCCCTACTAGGCGATAGGCGACCTGCTGGTTTTCCCCTATGGGGCCACTGACGTCAAATCGTGCTGTACGTTTATTATGGCTGCCCGTTTCTAGTTGGATCTCATGGCTAGATGAAAATAGAGGGCGTTTACTGGTCAGCCCAACCAAGCCACCAGGGTAGCTTTGCCCGTACAAAACGGATGTCGGCCCCTTGAAAACATCGATCCGCTCAAGAAAATAGGGATCAATTTGTAATGAATTATAGCCGGAAACATCGCTAGCCATTTTAAGGCCGTCAAAATAGATGTTGTCGATACTGCCGACGCCCCCAAAGCCGCGCATATTGATAAAATCAACACGACCTCCAATGCCATTGCGGGTGCCTGTGAAGACACCAGGGCTATAGCGTAGGGCTTGCTGTATCGTTTGCGCGCTTTGATCTTCGATCTGCTCGCGTGTGACCACGGATACCGACTGGGCTGTCTCCATCAGAGGAGTGTCAGTCTTGGTGGCACTGAGACTAGTATCGGCGGTATATCCCTCAGTCGGCAGTAGGGCACCTGAAACTCTGTCCCCTGTTACTCGCACTGTAGGCAATGTGTTCGGCGCATTACTATCTAATTGCGTGTTCTGCTCAGCATTTTGAGCAAGCACAGCTGCCGACGTGCTGCAGGCAGCCAAAGCAACTGCGGCCGTTAGCCACCGCTTGCGGAAAAAGGGTTGGTTCACGAATGTTCTCCTTGCATGAGGTTCATTTTGATTTTGTGTAAATGCTAATTGTTATTGTTTGTATTATGGGTATCTGTATCTTGATGTCAACTTCATGTGAGCACCCAGGGGGACAAAACCTGAATTCAAATCAAAAAATGGGGATTGGCTTAAGATTATGGTGCGAAGGCTTCGTGCTCACAGGTAGGGGAGCACGAAGTGTTGTTGCTTGGGTTAGCGCTGCGGCTATTCAATTAATTCAGCATGCTGAGAAGCTGTGATATCGTTTTTTAGAGCTTCCAACCCCTCGTGAAGCGTGGGAAAGAGGCTTTTATTGAAGTTTCTCCACCGTAATTCAATGATGGAGTCATCGGGTTCGATATGAGTTTCTAATAGATCGTAGATGACTTCGCCAGAATCAATTCCGCTGTCGACAAAGTGGAGTGAGGCGCCGGTCTTGTTGATAGCAGGAGTGCTTTCGGTCTCCATTGTCTGCCAGTTGATAACTTTTTTTCCTTGAGCCCCGTACAGTGCATCAAGTGTTGCCGAGGCACCTCGTCTTTGATAGGGAGAGTCTTGGCGCGTAATACCGGGATGGATATTGACGATCTTGCGATAAAAAGGACTCTGGGGGCGGATGAGCTCGTCTAGAATAACTAATAGTCCGTCAAGGACGACGACGTCTGCTTCGACTGCCACTAACTTCTCTAGCAAGCTTTTTTCAAAAGTCGATTTCGCAGGGAGTCTATCGGGCGAGTCGGTTGGTAAGCGTCGGTAAGTGGATGGTATAGAGCAGAAAAGGTCGTCAATGTGTGATCCCTTCACAAAGAGCTCTTGTGGCAAGATCCATGGCTTTCCTAGTTGACGACAGAAACCATAGTCTTTGAGCTTCTCTTGGTCTTTTATTGAGCCTTCATCGTCATCATAAATTACAGTCTCCAGAGAGTAGGCATCACCTAGCGGAGTCTCGTTGAGAGATGTCACCAGATACTCAAGAGGGGACATCATGTACTGTTTCTCCCCCTTATACTCAATGTGTTGCCCCGCTTTATCGGCTGCAGCATTTCTCAGTGACAGGATATAAGCTAGTTTGAGTTTAGACATGTTTTATCCATGTTTTCGAATAGTAGATGTTAGTTTTAAGGCTCATCAGTCATGCTGACTTAGTGCCTGTGCTTCAACCGAAACGGTATTCAAGAACAGCATCTAGTTGCGACGCCCAGTGGCCAAGAAGCGGCCTGACCACTGGTATGATTTATGGAAGTGAGTTGATGAAAACTAGGATATAGTAACCTCCTGCTTACAGGGAGAAGGGGCATATAAGGCAGTTGTCTGATCTAGTGCATCACAAATCTCACTTGTCCTTGCCGCCAAAATCGATAGCAGGGTGTCGCTTAAACCATGGGTGGGTTCGCAGCTACCTTGCAGGAAAATAGCCGGTTTGAACTCAGGCTTGGTATAGAGCTGATAGTGGCGATTGACGGCAAAATCAGGCAGGTAGTCCGCGACGGGGGCTAACAGCTGTTTATGAGTGTCGCGTACATAGCCGGTGGCTAACACCACGGCGTCGTAACGGGTGGACTCGGTATGGCCGCTCTCCAAATCGCGCACAAGTAGCTCAACGCCTTCAGGGCCTGCTTCGCTGCCAATAACCTCATGGCGGCGGCGGAAGCGGTGGCGGGCCTGGCCGGTTACTTTTTGCTGATAGAACACATCGTAAATTTCCTGAATCAACGCCAAATCAGGGGCTGAGTAGTTGGTGCTTTTGTACTCCTGCAGTAGCGCTTCCCGCTGGCCGGTGGGGTTGTTGAACACATAGTCGGTGTATTCGGGGTTGAAGATTTCGTTAACAAAAGGGCTATCGTCCGAGGGTTTAAAGGCCCACGCCCGACTAATAAGATCCACCTGAATGCCTTCACGGCCGTGCAGATCCAGGAATATCTCAGCGGCGCTCTGGCCTGCACCAATCACGGCGATGCGTTTGGGGGCGTCTTGCTTTGCCAACTCCCGGAGGTAGTGGCTGGAGTGGAAGACCCGCGGGTCGCCTTTTAGCCCGGCGAAGCATTCAGGCACATTGGGCGCACCCCCCACGCTAATTACCAATGAACGGGTGAGCCTTTCCTGCACCGCGCCACTCTCATCCCGTGAACGCACGCGGAGGTAGGCGACCTCGTCGTTATCAGTTTCGGGCAGCACTTCAAACACATGCTCTCCATAGGTGCACTGGTGTTCAAAGTGGCTGGCAGTCCAGCTTAGGTAGTCATTGAATTCGTGGCGGCTGGGGAAGAAGGTCTGCAGGTTGATAAAGTCTTGTAGGCGGCCTTTGCTGTGGAGGTAATTGAGAAAGCTGAAACGGCTTCCTGGGTTGCGCGGCGTGACCAGATCTTTGAGAAAAGAGATCTGCATATGGGCATTTTCCAGCAGCATATGCGGGTGCCAGGCAAAGCAGGGCTGGCGTTCAATAAAGAGGGCATCCCGCGCTTGCCCTGCCTGGCGTTGCTCATCAAGCGCAATGGCCAGGGCAATATTGGAAGGGCCGAAGCCGATGCCGATCAAGTCATGAATATGCATAAGAGTCCTCGTGGCTGACGTGTCTATAGGGTGAAGCGTGGGTCGGGTCGTGGCGCTGACCCAGGGTGCGGAGGCAGCGGAACCCAACTGCGCTCGTTAAAAAAGTGTTCGCGTAGCTGCATGCCCAGCATGGCCCGCTTATGGGGGAAATCGAACGCCTTAACATGGGCATAACCGCACTGGGCAAGGTTGTGCAGCATCTTGGCGTTATCTACGCGGGGCTCAATCACCAAGCGTTGGGTGCGGCAGTCATCCAGAAACAGATAGTGCGAGATGGAGGGCATCCAGGCAGCGACATAGGGCCGCCCGCGAAAAGCAGCTTCGCCGATAAGCACGTGCCAGCCACGGTCAAAGTCACTGGCATCGTAATAAGCGCCAATGCGATCCTCTTTTGCCCAGTAGGTTTCGAAGTAGCCGAAGGGTTCGCCGTCGATACAACCAATCAGCGGTACCACACTGGGATTTTGCAACGTACTCTCCAGCCGTTCGCGGTGCTGTTGCAGATCGCCCTGCTCTTCCCAGAAGTGGGCGACAACCGGGTCGTTCATCCAGCGGTTGAAGCGTTCAAGATCAAGCTCCAGGTCAAGCACTCGGAAACTCAGGGTGGCATTCAGCCAGGCAATATGGCGCTGATACACCGTGCCACTGGGGCGCGGCGGGCGGCGTGGATGGCGTTTTCCATTCTCCAAGATTGGCTGCTGCGGGTAGGGGGAGATGGAAGGGGAGGTGAGCCAAAGTGTGGGCAACTGCCAAAATAACTCCGCATAGGCCCAGAGTTTGCCATGGGAATCTTTAACTGCGATTCCGTTGGCGCACAGAGTGGGGTGTAAAACCGTGGGGAGCTGTAAACGAAGCGCTACAGCCCCTGGGTGAAAGGCGAAAGCCCCTTCGATAGCAGCCAGTAACGCCGGGAGAGGAGGTGCTGAACGCTGTGACCACTGCAGCATCAAGGTGCTGTTATCGTCTACAACCAACCATTCAAGACGCTCTTGATGTCCTTCCACATAAAGTGTCTGCGTGGTTATCTCATAGGTAACTTGATAGGTGCACCCCTCAGGGCGTGAGAGCAGCGAGGCCTCCGTGTGGCTTTCAGAGGGTATGTGTACCTGTGGTTGTGTCTGGACAGAACTGGACACTGCTAAGCTCCTATCAATAAGAACGAATCAAAGAAACGAATAAAAAAACAGCAAAAAAAATCTCCTCATTGGAGGGCGGCGTTACTGACTCCCTTATCTAAGGACGAATGAGAATGAGGCTTGTTTACATAAATATTGGTTAACTTTTTGCGTGCGCGGTTCGTCATTAGAGATAGGTGTCGGTTCTCAATCGCTTTCCAATCGCTTTCCAACGAGGTGAATGTGCTTTCCTATCTGATTCGTCGAACCCGCGGGTTGATGACCGCTGCTGCGCTGGCCAGTATTCTCTCGGGGCTTTTCAGCGTGCTGCTAATTGCCCAAATCAATGTGGCGTTAACCAGCGATGCCGCCAGCCGTGCCGACTCTCATGTCAACCCTGCCTGGGCCTTCGCGGGTATCGCCGTGGCCCTAATGGTCTGTCGGATGGTGTCGACGGCGCTGTTTGAGCGGCTGGGGCAGCGTGCGCTGGCCGAGTTACGCAGTTTTGTCGCCCAGTGCGTGGCCGAGACCCCCTTTGCTCAGTTCGAGCGTGTGGGCAGTGCGCGGATCCAGTCGGCACTCACCGAGCACAGCAACAACGTGGCGGTACTGTTCGTTAGCTTGCCGGTGATTTTGACCAATACGGTCATCGTGGTGGGGTGCTTGGGCTATCTGGCAATGCTTTCATGGCAGGTGTTTTTGTTTGCACTTGGGGTGATTGGGTTGGGTGCTGTCGGTTACCACTTGGTGCACTTACGCGCTATTCACTACCTCCAGGATGCCTCGTCAGAGCAGGATCGATTGTTTGGTCATTTCCGCGCGCTGACCGATGGTGCAAAAGAGCTACGCCTACACCAGCGCAAGAGCCGGGTCTTTATGGATCAGATACTGGGGGAGTCGGTTGAAGGCGTGCGGCGGCTGCGTACCTATGGCATGTCGCTGTTCGTGATCTCGACCAGTTGGGGGCAGTTCCTGATGTACGCCTTTATCGGTCTGGTGCTGTTTGTGTTGGCGGGCGATGGGCCTAATCAAACCCAGGTAATGACCGGTTTTGCCCTGGTGTTTGTGTTTATGGTGACCCCCCTTGAAGGCTTGCTGATCAATATTCCGCGAATCAATATGGCGCGGGTAGCCGCTAGCCGAATTGATGACATCACACGAGAGATGCCCCAGGGGCAGGAGAGGCAAGCGACTACCCAGACTACCCAGGTGCCTGCTTTGCAGCGTCTTGAGTTGCGCGACGTCACCCATCAGTACTATCACGAGCAGAGCGATGACTTCTTTGAGTTGGGGCCGATTAATCTGAGCTTTACGCCGGGGGAAGTGGTGTTTCTGGTGGGGGGCAACGGTAGCGGTAAGACCACGCTGGCCAAAGTAGTGGTGGGGCTTTACCCGCCGGAAGGTGGCGAGGTATTGCTCAATGGCGAGCGAGTCGAAGCGGATGGCTGGGATGCCTACCGGCAGCTCTTCTCGGTGGTGTTCTCAGACTTCCATCTCTTTGAGCGCCTGTTAGAAGCGCCGCGGGAAGGCTTGGACGAGGAGGGTAATCGCCTGCTGGCCAAGTTGCACCTGCAGCACAAGGTGCGGGTTGAGAACGGTGCGTTCACCACCCAAGCACTCTCCCAGGGGCAGCGCAAGCGTCTGGCGCTTGTCGTGTCCTACCTTGAGGATCGGCCCTTCTTGGTGTTTGACGAGTGGGCGGCGGATCAGGATCCGTTATTCAAAGAGGTGTTTTACTGCGAGGTGTTGCCCGAGCTAAAACGCATGGGCAAAGCGGTGCTGGTCATCACCCACGATGACCGCTATTTCCACCTCGCGGATCGGTTGGTGCGGCTGGAGAGCGGCAAGCTGTTGGCGCCAGAACAGCTAGATGGTGAGCAGCCGACTAGTGTGGAAGTGGAGGCAATCGAACCGTCGTAGGGTTGTTGAGCCAGGGACGGTTCAAGAGCTTTTAACCAAGGTCTCCACCTCAAAAGCTACAATCTGGCGCTGGGTGCTGGAAAACTCCACGCCGATCAGGTGTATGGGTTTGCTGGAGGCGCGGTGCTTATCGGCATAGCCCTTGTGTTTGATTTGCGTCAGCGCTTTACCTTCTGGCAGTTGTTCGACCACCTTAAACTCAAACAGGTAAATATGCCCACCAACGTCCACACTCATATCCACCTTGCCGTGGTGGCTGGCATCTTCCACCGTCACATCCAGCCCTAGAGCGGCAAAGTGGCTATAGAAGACACTGGCATAGTGGCCTTCATATTGGGCAATGGGATTGTTGCGGTACCAGTCGTGGGGGAGTCCTGCATAAAGGGCTTTGAGGTGAGCTTCCAAAGCAGCCAGATCATGGCGCTGAAAAATATCGAATAACGCCAGTTGATGGGTTTGTGCCTCGCTTGCGTTGATACCCAGTACCGGTAGCAATAAATCGTTGAGACTGCTTTCCACCTCTCGATTCGGAAAGCCTAGCGTATAGAGGCGATAGCCCAGCATGGGCTCCTGCACGTCCTTAATGGTGATATAACCCGTTTGAAAAAGTAGCCCTTCGGTGGTGATGTCATCCACATCAAAGCGCCCTAGCAGCTGCGCTTTTGCCTGTAAGGTCTCCAATCGAGGGGTAAATACTCCCCGCTGCTTGAGGATATCGACCAAAAACGTCGGCGTCGCAGACTCAAACCAGTATGGGCCGAACTCTTGTTCTTGGAACAGCAACAGTACATCGAAGGGATTGTAGACAGACGTAACCTCTCGGCCACCCCAACGATAGCCGTTATACCACTGTTTGATTTCCTGACGGTCTAACCCAGACAGTTCGGGTTCAAATACTGTATCAATGTCGTCATCGGTATAGCCACAAAGGGTCGCATAGTCGGGCGACAGGGTAATGTCGCGCAGATTGTTCAAGCCCGAAAACAGACTGACCTTGCTGAACTTGGAAACACCGGTAAGCAGCACAAAGTGCAAGTGCGGGTCGGCGTCTTTGATAACGCTGTAAAGGTTTTTCAGGCCCTCGCGTAGTTCTCGGGCGCGCTCCGACACCAGGATATTATCCAGAATCGGTTTGTCGTACTCATCGATCAGCACAACCACCCGCTGGCCGCTCTGCTGGTGGGCGGCGCGGATCAGGGCAGAAAATTCACCCGGTATATCGGTTTTATGATGCTGAGTAATGCCGAGCTGCTCGCGTTGAACCCTTAACTGCTCACGAATACGCTCGTCCAGCCCCTCACGGCTCTGCATCACTCCATCGGCAAAGCTAATACGAATCACCGGGTAGCGCTGCTGCCAGTCCCACCTATCATGAATATAGAGCCCTTCAAATAGCGCTTGGCGGCCTTCAAACAGGCAGCGCAGGGTATCCAGCAACAGGCTTTTGCCGAAGCGGCGCGGCCGCGATAGGAAATAGTATTTGTTCTGGTTAACCAAACGCTCGATATGTGGGGTTTTATCGACGTAGTAATAGTTGCCCTCGCGGATATCCGAGAACGTCTGAATCCCGATGGGTAACTTACGGCGGTGGGAATCCGTCACGGCGGTCTCCAGAGCAAAAAACAGCGATACGAATAGCAGTTTAGCATGCCCAGCGGCTTGGCGTGACGCGTACCATATCGCGGAGCAGCCTCGTCGGGTTGAGTATGTCTACCGAGGCAATATCCGGTAAGTTTGGGTGTAGATCATTGATCAAATCAACGAGTAGATCAGGCGGGTCGGCAAATAGCCGTATGGCGCTGTCAGCGCTTAAACATATCGTCCAGGCTAGCGGCGAACAGTACCTCTCACAATCAGTCTTTCAACTGATCATGGTCGGCTTGTAGCACTGCCATACTGACCACATCCTCGCGGTAACGATCCCGCAAGCGGTAGTGATAAGTATACATCCGTTCGGCAAAGGCGTCTTCTGGTTCGCCCTGGACTTCTGCTTGGATCAATACCCAGGTTTCCCTGCCCTCCCCAGTGCTGTCGTGGGCATATACCTTCAGCAGCTTATCGGCATAGCAGCGACCGGTATTGGTATCCGCGGTGATTTGCTGAAGCTCTTTATCCATGGGGGATACCCTTTCGACCAATCCACCTGCTGATCAATAGATGGGAACAGTAAAGCCAAAAAATCGGCAAAATAGCATCCCAGGGCGATTTTCCAAGGGCCGCCATGGTCGGTGGGACGCTGCTCGTCAGTCTCGCTCATCCGAGGGGCTCCTTACATTTTACTTAGGGACAGGAGAGGTGCTGACAATCAGCATAGCGACGATAGTGCAAACGACTAAGCTAGAGAGTAGGTGTCAACTGTTTGCTCTGAGGCTGCAAAATTGGCGGTTGTTGCGAACCGCGGTCGCAGTCCGAGTGACTGGGCGAGTCAGATCAATAGATCTGACCCTATTGATCTGGCTTTCCCGAGCCGTTATGGCCGATCAACCCGTAGATCTTGCCCTCTTTGAAACGGTGCTCCACAGAATGCAGCAGGCATTTGCCGTTGATCTCGAAACGAAAGTGGCACCCTTGACCTCGAACATGCTGGTTTCCTTGTGCAAGGAGTTTATCTTACAGGGAGTCGATCTCCATAGAGTAAACGAGAATCGTTGCTTCTCTCTCCCGTGCTTGACCTCCTTGCACTTCTCAACTCTGGGCTGATTCAATTACCCGCAGCTCGTTACCGATAGTCGATGCAGCGTTAGGTCATGCGTAGCATCGCGATAGCGGTGCGCATTAACGCCCTTGTGTAATGACCTCGGTCGCCGCCACCGCACGCTCGACGGCGCTGAAGGAGATGCGCTCCTGCTCCAGTCGCACCCGCGCGCCCAAACGGTCTGCGCGCAGTTCTTCGAACAGTGCCTGCTCGTCGGCGGTGAGCCTGGTGGGGTGGCCGGTGTAGCGCTTCTCCTCGGGTTCCTGGCCCCACAGGGGGTGGTGGCCCATCAGAGTGGGACGGTCCATCAGCAGGGAGCGGGCATGGGGCAAGCTGGCGCGCAGGCGGTTGAGGATGCCGAAGCCGTGGGTGTCGATGTCGCCCCAGTACCAGAGCGCGCTATCGTGCAGCCAGGGGATCTCTCTCAGCCTCTCCAGGCCATAGCCCAAGCCGAAGATCACCAGGCTGGCGGATGTCTCGGGGAAGGCCAGGCCGTTGGTGCGGTTCTCGGTGATAAACACACGCTGTACCGGCAGGCTCAGCCCGGCGAACTCCTCCGGCGGAACCGCGATATCGCGCAGGCCCTGAATGGACAGCGCCGGGTCGAGCAGACGGAAGCGGGATCTGCGGCGCTTCCGTGCGCAGGCCATAGCGGCGCGCGAAGCCCTTAACGCCGCGGGCATCGCGGTGGATGGCGGTCGCCGGTAGCACCACATCCAGCAGCTCGGCGAGCAGGCCCCGGCGGGTTTCGATGAACTTGGTGTCGACGCCGGGAATGTCCAGTTGGCGCAGGTAGAGCCCTGGCCGCGGGTGGGCCAGGAACCACGCCAGTACGGCCAGCAGGCGGGGCCAGTCGTGGGCATGGCGGAGCACGGCGAGGGGGTGGCGCGCTATCCAATCCTGCAGTTCGAGGTGGTGGTGAAGCAGGGTGTCGGCCAGGGCCTGGAAGCGCTGGGCATCCTGCTGGCGACGGATCAGCTGCAGGGCCTGGGTTTCATCGGCGATGATCGCTGCCACCGGAATGGCGTTGCTGCCGTGAACCCGGTTGTTGACCTGCTGCCAGCGCAGCTCGTAGCCGTAGCCGCGTCTCTCCCGGCTCTGCTCCCGCAGCGCGTTCACCCAGTCCATCACCGCGCCGAAGCGCTCGGTGATGTCCCGGGCGCTGGGGCAGCGCAGGCGGATCTCCAGGGGGAACGGCGATTCGCCGGACACCCGGGCGGCGAGAAGGCGGCCACTGTCCCAGGCCTTTTCCACCTGCGCGCGGATGGTGGCAGGGGTGCTCCAGCTCATGACACGCTGATCATGCTGCGGGCGGCACGCTCGGCGCGATACTCCTCGATGCTGAGATTGCGCACCATGGAGTGCTGGCCGCCGTCGTTGTGCACATAGCCCACGTTGGCGACGAAGGGCTCGATAATATGGATCTTCTGCAGCGGGGTGATGATCAGCAGCTGCAGATTGAGCCGCTGGAACAGCTCCAGACCGTAGCGGGCGGACTCGTCGGAGCCGCGGCCGAAGGCTTCGTCGATGACCACGAAGCGGAATGAGCGCGAGCGCTGCTCACCCGCTTCAAGGCCGAACTGATAGGCCAGGCTGGCGGCCAGCACGGTGTAGGCGAGCTTCTCCTTCTGGCCACCGGACTTGCCGCCGGCATCGGTGTAGTGCTCGTGCTCGGCGTCGTCCTCTCGCCAGCGCTCCGAGGCGGAGAAGACGAACCAGTTGCGCACATCGGTCACCTTGCGTGTCCAGCGCTTGTCGAGCTCGGTCTGGCCCTCCCGCCCGCGCAGGCGCTCGATGATGGCTTTCACCTGCAGGAATTTGGCTTCGGAGTACTCCTCGGTTTCCGAGCCGGTCAGGGCCCCTTCGGTGCAGGCGCGCAGCTCCTCGCGGAACTCGCGTACCTCGGGATCCGGAGTCGGTTCGGCCTGCAGGCGGATATAGCGGTTGGGGTTGTAGTCGATGGCGTGCAGCGAGCGGTTGATGGTATCGATGCGCTCGCGGATCAGTTCGCGCTCCTGGTTGAGCTTGGCCTGGAAACCGGCCACCTCGCGGATGGTGTTCTCCTTGAGCAGCTTGCGGAAGTCCGCTTCGAAGCGCGGCAGGTCGTCGCTGACCAGTTGTTGGAGCATGCCGCGGTACTCGTCGCCGGCGGCGATGCTGACGTCCACCTCGCGGGTCTCCAGTGGCCACGCGGTCTGGTAGCTGCGCATGGCGTCGATGATGCGCTCGCCCAGGCGCTTGAGGCGTCTCTCCTCGGCGTCGATGCGCCCCTGCAGCCAGGTGCGCATCTCCCGCTCGGCATTGTCACAGGACTCCACGGTCAAGCGCCGCTCGGGCAGGGCCTCGGGGTGTAGCGCGTCGAGGCGGGGGAAGTCGTTTTCGCGCACCGTGGCGTCGGTGCGCTCCACCAGGGCTTCGGCCTCGGCCTGGGCGTCACCGGCCTGCTGGTACTTGAGTCGCGCGGTGGTGCTCTCGTCGCGCAGCCCGGTCAGACGCGTGCCCTGTGCCTTCAGTTCTGCTTCCAAGTCGCCGAGTTGCTGCTGTAACAGACGCAGCGTATCCGAGGTCGCCTCGAACGCCTGGCGCTCCTCCTCGAGGCGCTGGATGAGCAGTGTCGGGGTGTGCCAGTCCAGCTCCTGAAAATGGCGGTAGACATCGATCCGATGGAGCAGAGTGCCGCGGCTTTCCAGTTGCTTCTGGGTCTCTTGCGCCCGGCTCAGGGTGTCGGCCAGGTGCTGTAGCCGCTGTTGCAACTGATATTGCTGCTGCTCCAGGGCGGCGATCTTGGTCTCGTTGCTCCAGCCCAGCACGAAGCGGGCCCGGTCATTGATGGCGTGGCGGTCGTCCTTCTCGTGGCGCTCGCCTTTGGCCTTGATCTGGCCGCTGCGGGTGATGGCGCGCTGCTCGCGACGCAACTGCGCCAGGTCGTGGCAGCAGGCGTAGTCGAAGCGGCGGGCGAGCTCCTGTTCCAGCCAGGCGTAGAAGTCGGAGTCCGGTCGTACGGCGAGTTTGCGCACCAGGGAGTCCGGGTGCAGCTGCGGCAGGGCGGCGCCTTTCGGCTCGCGCACCCGGTAGTAGACCAGGCGGCCGCGCAGGTGGGTGCGGTCCACCCACTCCGCGACCTCCTGATAGTGCGCATCCGGCACCAGCAGCGACAGGCCGAAATTGTGTAGCACGCGCTCGATGGCGCCCTCCCAGTCGCGCTCTTCGTCACGTACCTGGATCAACTCGCCGGCAAAGGGCAGCGACTCGGCTGGCAGCCCGGTGCTCTCGCACAGCCTTTCGCGCAGTGCCAACATGGCGGCGGGGATGTTGGAGCGCCGCTGGCGCAGGGAGTCCAGCTCACGCTCGACCTCCTCGACACCCACGCGGCCATCGCGGAAGGCGACCGCCGCCTCGGTCACCGCGTTCTGGGCCTCGGCCTTGCGATCTTCCAGGGTATCGAGGGCTTGCTCCACCCGTTGCCGGTTATCCTGAAACACGGTTTCGTCGCCCAGCGGATCCAGCGCCAGGTGTTGGGTCAGCTCCTGGTACTCCTCGGCCCGCCGGCGGCGCTCATCGGCTCTCTCGCCCTGTTCCTTGATCTGCCGCTTGAGTTGCTCCAGGCGGTCGCCGCCGTTGTCGGCAATGGCCTGTTTCAGCTCGTCGCGCTTGGCCTGGTTCTGCTGTTGCTCGCTCTCCAGCGCCTCGATCCGGGTGGCCAGCCGCTCCAGCTCCCGTTCCAGCTTCTCCCGCCGCTGCTCCAGCAGTTGCGCCTTGATCCCGGCGAACCAGGGTTGCAGCGCCTCACGGCAGGCGGTGAGCTCCCGGGCCTGGTCACTGGCCTCGGCGTGGCGGTTCAGGTTGTCGACCAGCGGCCGCAGGGCATCGATCTGCGCCTTCGCCTTGAGCACCGCCTGGTGGGCGCGGTCAAGATCCTCGAAGTGGCGGATCAGGGCGTCGATGCGCTCCTCCACCGCGAAGGCCTCCAGCATATGCCCACGCACGCACTCGGTGAGATTGCCGACCGATTTCATGGAGACCGTCTGGTTGAACAGCTCCAGTGCCTGCTCGCTGTCGAGACCAAAGCGCCGGCTGAACGCCGCCCCATAGGGCGGGAAGTGGTCGAACAGCTCCAACTGGGGCAGCTGGCGCAGGCGTTTGCGCAGGGCATTGAGGTCGCTGCCGAAGTTGGCGAAGTCTTCGGTGATGGTCAGCGGCCGGTCGGCGACCACATAGCTGCGAGCGGGCTGCCCTTGGCTGTCGCGCAGCCAGAATACCTGGGCCAGGGTGACGTGCTGGTCGTAGCCGGCATGGTAGAACTGCGCGAGAATCACCGAGTAGCTATTGAAGTCGCGCAGGGCGACGGGCTTGGCGGCCAGGGCGCCATCGCCGCGCTCCGTCTTGTAGTAGCCAAGCACATAGGAGCGCAGGCTACGCTCGCGCTGTTCGGCGCCGGCAGCCTTGTTGTAGGTGATGCGCTGGGCTGGTACCAGCAGGGTAGTGATGGCATCCACCAGCGTCGACTTGCCGGAGCCGATGTCGCCGGTGAGCAGGCTGGTCTCGCCGCTCGGCGCCAGATGCCAGACCCGCTGGTGAAAGGTGCCCCAGTTGTAGACCTCCAGGCGCTGGAGCCGAAACCCGGTGTGCGAGTCGTCGCCGGCGAAGTCGAACAGCGCGTTCTGCGGGTTATCCGTCATCTTTGTCATCCAGGTGCTGGCGGTAGTCTGCCAGGCGTTGGTCGAACTTGGCGAGCCACTGGGCGTCGACGAAGGCGGCGAGAATGCGGCGCACCTCGAAGCGTTCCTCCTGACCGCGCAGCCGGCGCAGGAACCCCAGCTCCACGACACGCTTGATATGGCCGTCCATGCGGTTCATCAGGCGCACTTCGTCACCGGTTTCGGGCAGGAACAGGCGCACCATGTCGGTGATCTGCTCACTGGAGAGAATCAGCCGCGGATCACCGCCGGTGGCGTCGTGCTCGGCCAGCTTCTTGCGCAGCAGTGCCAGCAGCAGGCTGACCGGATAGCTGAGCTGGCGGCGTGGTACCAGGCGGGGCAGCTCCTCCTCGCCCTCCTCGGCCGGGCGCTGGCGCAGGTAGGCGTAGCCCTCGGCTTCATCCAGAATCAGCTCCAGCCCGAATACGCCAGTATGGTCGCGTACCTGCGCCTGGAGTCGCAACAGATCCTGCCATGCCGCTGGCTGCTCGTCCCGGTAGAGGACGCCTTTGAACAGCAGGATCAGCACCGGAGAGAGCGCCGGTTCGCGCTCGTTGGCTGGGGTGCCGGTCTCGCTCATGGGTGGGCTCCCTGATGGCCACTGACGAAGATCACCGCGGGCAGAGTGGCGCGGCGCTGCTGACCCTGGTCATCGATCCAATACACGACCTGCTCCTGTGTCTCATCGACGAGGCCCAGCCCCTCCCCGGTGGCCAAGCTGAGCCAGGTCACCAGTTCCGCCAGCCCCTGCCGCAGCGGATGCCGCTGCCGCCGGCC
>NZ_JPUA01000034.1:449987-452464 GCF_002211105.1 Halomonas campaniensis
TGATGTCCGCGGTTCCCTCCTCGAGCGGGGCCTGCTCGATACGCGGCTTGATGGGAGGGCTGAACAGCGGCCGATCCATGGGCAACTGGACGTCGGGGGCCGGTGCCTCCACGGCCATGAAAGGGGTGGTTGGTATGGCCTCGCGCACCGCCAGGGCGTGCTGCTCCAGCCCACGCAGCAGATCCATGATACGCCGGTTCTCCAGCCAGGCCTGGTCGTCCAGATAGCGTCGCAGCTGCTCGGAGAGCCGGGCCACGGTGCGCTGGGTCGCCTCCCTGGCGGTCAGCCAGTCGTAGTGGATGCGGCGCAGTCTCGGGTCGGGGTTCAGTTCAGCGACCGGCTTCAGCGCCAGGATCGACTCCAGCAGTTCGGTGAGCTCCTGCTGGCGGTCGGCGGACATCAGGAAGTCCCAAAAGGCACGAAAACTGCGGCCCTGGTCGGAATCGGTAATGGCATCACGCTGGCCGAGTACCTCCTCGAGTATCGCGGCCTTGCCGCCCTCCCAGGTGGCGATCCGCTCGCGTACCTGGCGGTCCAGGTCGCGAAAATTCTGCTCCACCTGGCGAAAGTCGGCGAGTAACGCCCGAGCCGTGTCGGTGGCCTGAAGAAAGCGCTCGCGTAGCCGCGTGGGATCCATAAACGCCATATGGCCGGCGCGAATCTCCTCAATCTCTGCGTCAATGGCGGCGCGGCGGCGGCTCAGTTCCGTAATTCGCGTCTCTGGATCCGTTTCGCTGTTCTGGGAGATGTCCCGCAGCAGATCGAAGACCAGCTTCAGCCGCGACTCAGCTCCCACGAAGGTGCGCTGTTCAAGCCCTGCCAGCCACTGCGCGGCTTGCTCGACGGCAGGTACCAGATCGTAATGCGGCTCGTCCGAATCGGCGGGAAAATAGCGCCGCAGCCAGCCGCGCTCATCGCTGGCCCAGGTATTCAGATACTCCCGCGCGGGTTTGGGAAAGTGTCCTTCGCCCAGCCCCAGGCGAAGGTGGAACAGATAGTCTTCCAGCGTCGCCGCCAGCTCCTGTTCCGGCAGGCTGCGCACATTGGGCTCGATAAAACTGCGATGCACGAAGGCAATGATCAGCGGCGCGTGGTCGGCTAGCAGCAGCCGCCAAGCGGGATGGTATTTACGTAGACTGGCGAGGTAGTCGTAGTCCATGCGGTCGAATCATGCTCTGTGAATACCCACCCATGTCCAGGCCGCACAGGGGGAACTAGGGAGCCTTGAACAGTTGGATTGAGATTCGTTGGATTATGCCTGACCTTAGGCCGCGCTTGCCACCCCAGCCAACCACGCAGCCGTTTGCGAGGGGATGAGTAGGCGGCAGTGTTGCGCTGTGCGCTACTCGAAAGCTGTGCGGCGGCTTTTTTCAACGCTTCACCGGCCCCTTGCCCCCACCATACGCGCCAGTACCCGGTCTTTGAGCCAGAAGCGATGCATCAGCGCCATCGCGATATGGCCGATGACTAATCCACATAGCAGCCACGAGAGCGGGCCGTGAAGGAGCTCGGCGGGGGCGACCATCCAGGTGATGTCGCGTTCCGCTTCGGGTAGCAGCTCCATGCCATAAAAGCGCAGCGCTCCACCGCGGCCATACTGGCGCAAAATGGCGAAAGCAGGCAGCCACAGCAGGAGCGCATAAAAAGTGATATGTACAAGGCGTGCTATGCGGCCATCCCATCCGAGCGGCTGCGGAGGACGCTGCTTGCGGTTGACCCATGCCCAGCCAAGGCGCGCCAGCGTCACGATCAGAATCATAAATCCTAATGAGCCGTGAGGCCCGATGCTCGCCAAGAACAGCGTGATAGCGTTTTCGCCCATTCCTCTCCAGGCCAGCAACACGGTAAATTGCAGCGTGACCAGCGCGGCGGTCAACCAGTGAAGTGTACGGCTGATCCGCCCATAGCAGTTGGGGCTGTCTCGCCAGCCAATAGGCGTTTGAGCTGGCTTGCTTGTGAGATCACTGTTTAATGCCGTGCTGTTTGCCATGCCTTTAACCATTGGCCTTGCCCTGGCGCCAGTAGCCCATGCTGGTGACGTACTGTTTGGGTAGCCCGCACTCGTTAACCAGGTAGCGGCGCAACTTCATGGCGACCTTGGTTTCAGCAGCTATCCAAGCGTAGAAGGGCGCGCTGTCATCCAGGGTGGCGGGTTCCCAGAGTGGGCCGTCCTCATCGTCGCTTTCGTCGTTGCTAGTGGCTGCCGTAGGCACGCCGCCTAGCGCTTGAATTTCCTTATGTAAATCAATATCGCGCACTGCTCTCATCAGCAGCTCACCGTGTTGGCAGCCGTGTTCAGCATCGCGGGCCAGCCAGTGCAGCTTAGCGGCTTGGGGCAGCGGCTGAACGTCGTCACTGCGAGGCACTTCGAACAGCGCTTCGACCCTGGGTTTGAGCGGCAGGTCATCAAGAGTTTCAAGAATGCCTGCGGCGGCGGGGAGGGCGGTTTCATCGGCGATGATCAGAATGCGGCGTAC
>NZ_JPUA01000034.1:452581-462255 GCF_002211105.1 Halomonas campaniensis
GCAAGGCGGTCACCTGGGCGGGCGTGCATCGCCCAGCGCGATGCGGGGCCATTGTCGCCATGGAGTACAAATTCTACGTCCACCTCGGCCTGCTCCGGGCGCAGGGCACGGATGGTGTAGGTGCGCGCAGAGGGGCGCTGCGCATCCGGCAGTGCGCGGTAGGCGCCGTACCAGTCGTGCTCTTCCAGCTTGGCAATCTCAAACAGCGGGTCGAGACTGCCACCGCCTTCGGGAAAGAATAGCTTGACGCGCTGATCCGGCGCGTAGGTCGCCATTCGGCTGACTTCCGGGCCAGTGAAAGTAAACCTGACTAATGAGGCGCTGACTTGGGTGCGCCGGGCGAGGGTGATATCGAAAAGCTGGTAGCTCGGTTTGGCTGCCATAAGGAGGCTCCGTTACTTATGTATCAATTAAGGAGTCAATTGTAGTGCTAATTATTATCATTTAGAATCGTTGTCAATAATTTAACTATTAACTTCCAGAACGATTAAGGCTTAGACAATGACGCTGCTGCCTATTACGCCACGCGTGGCGAGCTGTTCGGTGATCACAAAAGGGTGCTCGCTATGCTAGGCGCCTCACAAGTTGCCCAACGAGTGGGAGGAATGTCGCCCGCGAAAGCCTGCCTGTTGCTGAGCCTGCCGATGGTCGTGCTGTTTTGGGTAGGCCTGCAGGGGCAGGGTGGTTTTACTCTGGGATTGCAGGCGTTAGTGGCGCCCTCTTTTGAAAACGTTGACGAGTTGCTGCTTTATTACGCGTGGTGGCCGCGCCTCTCGATTGCGCTGTTAGCCGGGGGTGGTTTAGGGCTAGCGGGGGTACTTATGCAGCAGGTTCTGCGCAACCCCTTGGCATCGCCCACCACCCTGGGTGTGGCGTCGGGCGCTAACCTGGCGTTGATGACCGCCACCTTGCTGGCGCCGGGGCTGCTTGTCGCCGGGCGCGAATGGGTCGCCTTATTGGGTGGCGCGCTAGCGGTTGGATTAGTGTTTCTGCTCTCCTGGCGGCGCGGGCTGGCGCCGATCGTGGTGGTGCTGGCCGGCCTGGTGGTCAATCTGTACTTGGGGGCACTCTCCACCGCGTTGCTGCTGTTCAACCACGAAGCGCTCTCGGGGCTGCTGATTTGGGGAGCCGGTTCGCTGGCGCAAAACGGTTGGGACGGCGTTGCAATCCTCTGGCCTCGGCTGGCGATTAGCTGCGTAGCCGCGTGGTTCTTGCTGCGCCCTCTGGCGGTGTTGGAACTGGACGATGCCAGCGCCAAGAGCCTGGGAGTCTCGCTGACTTATCTGCGCTTTGCGGGCATGGGGCTGGCGGTGTTTATTACCGGCAGCATTGTCAGCGTGGTGGGCATCATCGGTTTTATCGGCTTGGCAGCGCCCAATATCGTGCGCATGGCCGGTGCGCGCCGCTTAGGGCCGCGGCTAATCTGGTCGACGCTATTAGGGGCCGTGCTGTTGGCCACCACGGATCTGTTGCTGCAGCAGTTCGGTGGCATGGTGGCGGCCTTTATTCCTACCGGGGCGATTACCGGTGCCCTGGGGGCACCGCTGTTAATGTGGCTGATTCCGCGCCTAAAACTGCAGGGCGACCAGCCGCCGAAAGGGGCGGGTGTTTTCGCCCATCGTCACCCGGCGCCTTCTCGGTTAGCGGCTGGGCTAATCCTTGCGCTACTGGGCGCCACGCTGCTTGGGCTGCTCGTTGGACAGGGGGTTGATGGCTGGTACTTGCTGTCGCCGGATAACTGGAATGTGATGCAGTGGCGCACGCCCCGGGTGATGGCGGCCGCCGCCAGCGGGTTGATGCTGGCGATTGCCGGGACGATACTCCAGCGGCTTTCTGCCAATCCCATGGCCAGCCCCGAAGTTCTGGGTATCAGCGGTGGCTGTGCCATTGCGCTGATTCTAGGAATTTTCCTGCTGCCTGCGCCCACCAATATAATGCTGATTGGCGTGGGTACCCTGGGGGCTTTCGCAACACTGCTGGTGTTGGTAGGTATCAACCGCAAGAGCGGTTATCTCCCCGAGCGTTTGCTGCTCACCGGGGTGGCGGTCAGTGCGCTGTTTGATGCGGTTCGCAGCGTAATGCTGGCAGGTGGCGATCCTCGTGGCCAGCAGGTGATTGCCTGGCTGGCGGGCTCCACCTACTACGTGGATATCACCAATGCGGTGGTGGTCGGGGGCATTGCCGCCGTGCTGGCGCTGATCACGCTACCCTTCACTCGCTGGCTGGATATCTTGCCCTTAGGCGCGCCGACGGCCAAGGCGCTTGGGGTAACGCTTAACCGTGCCCGCTTGGCGTTGCTGCTACTGGTGGCGCTGCTAACCGCCTGCGCCACTCTAGTGGTGGGGCCGCTTTCGTTTATTGGCCTGCTGGCGCCACATATGGCGCGCTTGGTGGGCTTCTCCCGTGCAGGGCAGCACCTGCTGGGTGCTGCGTTGATCGGCATGCTACTGATGGTGCTGGCCGACTGGGTGGGGCGTCAGATTATTTTCCCCTATGAGATACCGGCGGGCTTGGTCGCTTCACTGATTGGCGGTGCCTACTTTATGTGGGGGCTGCGGCGTTTGTAATCACCAGCGCTTTTAGCGGTTACAGAAAACAGAATGCCAGGGAGTTGTGGTTATGGAGCTGTTGAGAATTGTATGGCGTGATTACCGCTGGCCGTTTGTGGCCGTAGTGCTGCTTAGCCTGTCAAGCGCTGGCTTGGGCATCGGTGTTATCGCCTTTATCAATCAACGGCTGCTGGGTACCTTCACTGACCCCTGGCGCATCCTGCCCGAGTTTCTAGGGCTGATCGCGCTGCTGCTGGTCATTACCCTGGCGTCACAGTTGGCGCTAACTACCTTGGGTCACCATTTCGTCTATCGGCTGCGGGGGCAGTTGATCAAGCGAATTCTGGATACCAATATCGAACGCGCCGAGCAGATTGGCAGTGCGCGTCTGCTGGCGAGCCTCTCCACCGACGTGAGTTCAGTGACCGTTGCGTTTATACGCTTGCCGGAACTGGTGCAGGGTGGGGTGCTGACGATAGGTGCCACGCTTTACTTGGCATGGCTTTCGCCTGCCATGCTGGGTGTCACCGCGCTCTGGGTGATCGTGACGGTTTTGATTGGCATGCGTTTGGTGGCGCGGGTCTATGGGCATATGGCCAAACTGCGCGAAATACAGGATCGTCTCTACGCGGATTACCAGTCGGTGATCGAGGGGCGCAAGGAGCTGGCGCTCAACCGTGACCGCGCTGAATGGCTGTATCGCGATGTCTATACGCCTAACGCACAGGATTGTCGGCGTCATTTTATTCTTGGTGATACCTACCATCTCAGCGCGGTGAACTGGTTCAACATTATGATGTTGGGTGCCATCGGCGTCGCGTTCTTTTTGGCCAACGGCCTGGGTTGGGCATCGGTGCAGGTAGCCACGACCTTCTCACTCACGCTGCTGTTTTTGCGTGCGCCGCTTATGCAGGCCATTGGCGCCTTTCCGACGCTGATTAACGCCCGAGTGGCGTTTGAAAAAATCAGCAGTTTAGACCTGGCCGAGCACCGCGAGGCGTTCGGCCACTCTGCGCTGCGCCACGATTGGCAGGAACTAACCCTGGAGCAGGTCAGCTATCGCTACCCGGATGAGGAATCTCGATCAGGCTTTGCCATCGGCCCTATCGACCTGACCTTGAAGCGTGGCGAGGTGGTGTTTCTGATCGGCGGTAACGGCAGCGGGAAATCGACCCTGGCGAGACTGTTGACCGGGCTTTACCAGCCTCAAAGCGGCTGTGTTCGGGTCGATGGCAGGCCGCTGCAGGAGGAAGACTGGACACGCTATCGCCAGCATTTCTCGGCCATTTACACCGACCTGCATCTTTTTGATCGTTTGATGGGCCCTGCGGGCGAGTCACCGGACTCGGGGCTGGTGGAGGAGTGGCTTGCCGCGCTGGGCATGCGCAGCAAGCTCGTTTTCGACGGCGATCGCATCACCAACGTCAACCTCTCCCAGGGCCAGCGCAAACGCCTGGCGATGCTGCTGGCGGTCGCTGAACAGCGCGACCTATTGCTGCTAGACGAGTGGGCTGCCGACCAAGACCCGCAGTTCCGCCGGGTCTTTTACCGCGAGCTGTTGCCCCAGTTGCGGGCGCTGGGCAAGACGCTGGTGGTGATCAGCCACGACGACCACTACTTCGACCAGGCCGACCGGCTGCTGGAAATGCGTCAGGGGCAGTTGGTAGAGCTCACCGGTGAACAGCGAGAAGCCGCCAGCCGCGATGCGGTGGCTCGGGTGAGTGGGTAGTCATTGCTGTGAGTGGCTTAGAATAATTAGTGATGGCGAGTGATATCGCTTGTCTAAGCCATGCTCTGGTGATGGCGGAGTGTCTCGTTTTCCAGTTAGAGAATGAAGGCCCCGTTGCCAGCACTTGCACCGCCAGCGGCCTTGACGCTTTTATCACAGGGACATATATTCCAACATATACTTGCTGGCAAGAGGTGTGTCATGGGCCAAGTTACGATTTATATCGATGATGATACCGAGAAGAAGATGACGGCGGCGGCCAAGTCGATGAATGTCTCCAAGAGCAAATGGATTACTAATCTGATCAAAGAAGAGGTTGCCAATGAGTGGCCACAGGCGGTGGTCGAACTGGCTGGGGCTTGGGATGAGTTTCCGTCCCTGGAGGAGATTCGGGCAGGAACCGGCACCGATAATCAGCGGGAACCACTTTGATGTATGTGCTTGATACCAATACGCTCATCTACTTCTTCAAAGGCATGGGCAGTGTCGCCGATAACCTCTTGTCAAAAAAGCCCGCCGATATTGGCATACCTGCAATTGTGTTGTACGAGTTGGAGCTGGGTATTGCAAAATCGGCTGCTCCCAAAAAGAGAGCGATGCAGCTCGACAAACTGATCGACACTGTACAGATTCTTGGGTTTTCCACACCTGAAGCCAAAGCCTCAGCGCAAATTCGCGCAACCCTGGAAAAGCAGGGAACCCCTATCGGCCCCTACGATACGTTGATCGCCGGTACCGCGCTCGCCAACCAAGGTACATTAGTCACCCACAATACTGGGGAATTTGAACGCATTAAAAAGCTAGCGGTTGAAGATTGGTACTAGCGGGGAGCGCGGTATCGCTTAGCTAAGCTGCGCCCTGGTTATGGCGAAGCTGAAATAGGTCATAATTGGTTTGCATGGATAGCCAGAATTCGGCGCTTCCGGCATGCAATTTTTCTAGAGCCAATGCCATTTCAGGTGTGACGGAGGCGCTGCCATTAATTACCCGGTTCAGGGTATTGCGGTGGCAACCGAGCTGTTCGGCGACCGATGCCACGCTGCCAATCTTTTGGCCGTCTTCGTCCTCAATCAGACGTTGCCGGATAATGCGACCCGGGTGTGAGGGGTTACACATGGCCATTGTTTCTTCTCCCATCAGTGATAATCGTCATAGTTCAGCAGGTAAACATTACCGTCTCGGAACTCAAAGAACAGTCGCCAGTTACCCGATACCTTGATGGCATACTGGCCGTCCAGTTTTCCAGTTAGAGGGTGAAGGCCCCAGTTGCCAGCAGCTATATCGTCTAAACTCGTGGCTGCGTCCAGTACGGTCAGACGATCACGGAGACGGTCGACATGATCGGCACGGACGCCCTTGGTGCTTCCTTTCTCGAAAAACAGCTTTAGTCCCTTATGTTTGATGCTTTTAATCATCCATCGTACCGGCTTATGCCTAACTGGCTTTCATCTATTGTAGTGTGTCGCGCGACAGTGTGCAATTATGCCGAGACTCGCTCGGATAGCTGCATCACCACTCGCAATACTTGTTATCAACTTTTGCGCTGTTTAATGGCTTTAGGGGCATAACCGAAGAAGCGCGTGAAGGCAGCGCTGAAGTTACTTGGGTGCCGATAGCCCGTGGCGTAGGCGGCCTGAGCGACCTGTTGGCCGCTCTCCAGCAGCGTATGTGCGTGGCGCATGCGCTGTTGATGAAGAAAGTGTTGAGGCGTCGTGCCAAACATGCGACGAAAACCCTGCTTAAGCTTCTGCTCTCCTAGCCCCACCCGTGCTCCCAGATAGGCAAGGGTCAAGGGGCGATCCAGTTCGTTGAGAAGGATCTCACGAGCCTGAACGATGCGCTCGGCGTCTGCGCTGGCGATGTTCTGTGTAGGGCTGGGTTCCGGCAGCAGCGTATCGAGTTGTTCCCCCAATAAGCTCAAGGCGTGAATGTGTTGCTGGAGCCGAGCGCTGCCTGTTTGGAGGCCTACCTGGAGCGCCTGCAGATGTGCATGGCTGGCTGGTGTCGTAGGCTGAAAAGCCAGCGGTCGAATACCCCCAGAGGCGGGGAGTGCTGCTTGATATCGCTCGCCCAGGTAGCGCGCTAGCCAGCCGGTGCTGGCGACAAGGCGTAACTGAAGCACTGTTTCCCCTTCCGGTATATGGCGTTCCCCCTGGCTGTGGTCAAAGGTAGTTACGGTGGTGTGACCGTGACCGAAATCGATGCGCGGCCCCCAGCGCTCTCGGTAATCAGAGCGGCCTTGTAGACCAAAGGTGACAATCACGCCTGCGCCCGTATGGGGGGTGTGGCTCTCTTCGACGAGCGCTTGTTTAGCACGGTAGCGGGTTAACACTACCGAGAGGCCATCATCCAGCCCGCAGCATTGAGAATCTTGCAGAGAGTCGCCAATGGGAGGTGAAGCATCGCTACGCATAAGAAGTGAATCGGTTTGCATATGAATGAGTATGATAATTGATATCGTTTATGGCTAGCCTACTCCCTTGAAGGTTCCCGCGCTAGTCGGGGAGCCAGAAACAGCGCTAAGGGGGTGGGCGATGCAGAGCAAGGGGTTGAAAAGAAAGGCAGCGGTGGTGCTTCTGCTGGGGGGATGCGGCGTGGGCAGCATCGCTCAAGGGGAAGCACTACCCGTGGTAAAGGTAACGGCTAACAAGGTCGCGCAGACTGAGCAAGAGGTGCCGGCGAGCCTGGTGGTCATCTCCGGCGAGACGCTGGCGGATGCCGGCGCTTCCAATATTGGCGACTTGGCACGCTACGCGCCTGGGTTGAGTTTTCAGCCCTTTGGCCAGTCGGGTACCGCCCTGCCGGTAATGCGTGGGCTGACCTCAGGTGCCACCGCTTTCTCCTCATCAGTACTCATGCTGGTGGATGGGGTGCCCGTCGTGGCTGGCCAAGGGTTCGATCACAACCTGCAGGGCGTGGAACGGGTTGAGGTGCTGCGCGGGCCCCAGTCGACGCTGTATGGCCGCAATGCCGAGGCCGGCGTAGTCAGCCTGCATACCCGACAGCCGGATGAAGGCCCCTATGCCGAACTGGAGGCTACGCTGGGCAGCCGTGAGCTGAACGCGCTACGCCTCGATGCCGCTCAGGCACTCGTACCCGAGCAGCTCTATTTTGGGGTCAGCGGGGAGTGGCGCCAGCAGGATGGCCTCGTGGATAACCTGGCGCGTGCGGGTGAGGCAGATGACCGCCAGCGCAAGAGCGGGCGGCTACGTCTACTCTGGACGCCGACCGCGGATACGGACGTTACTCTGCGCTATGGGCAGTTACACTACCGCGACGGTGCGGCTCCTTGGGGGCCTGTCGGGTCAAACGGTCACGCTACGCGTCGCATTGACTCCCCCAGTCCCGGCAGTAACCGCTCCAGCGGGCGGGATATTTCCCTGGATGCGCGTCATGCCTTAGCGCCTGATTTGACGCTGCGATCCATCACAGCGCGGCGGGAGATCCGTGATCGCGTCACCCAGGATACCGATTTAACTCCAGCTCAGCGCTTTGCCGTTGGGCGCGACCAGCGTTTGACCACCTTGTCTCAGGAGCTTCGCTTGGAGCGCCAGGGCGATGAAGGGCAGAGCAGTTGGGTGCTGGGCCTTTATGGCGACCGTGATGATCATCAACTGCAGTTCGAGCAACGCAACCCGATGGGCACCCAGCGCAGTGAGGCGACGCTGGAGGCTGAGAACCTCGCGCTGTTCGGGCAGTGGACGTTGCTGCTGGGCGAGCGTTGGCGCCTAACACCAGGCCTGCGCTTAGAGCAGAGCCGGGTGGCGTTGACGCCCCGGGGAGCCGTCCAGCGCAGCGAGCGCTGGGGTGATGTTACCTCGCAGTTGGCTCTGCAGTACCGATGGGGCGACGACGACTGGTTGTATGCCCGCTATGCCGAAGGGTTTCGCGCCGGTGGCTTCAACGTCTTCTCTGCTCAGAGTGACTATCCCGGCTACGAGCCTGAGCAAGTGGCTTCCTACGAGCTGGGCATCAAGGGAACAGCGTTTTCGCAACGGCTCCGCTATGGGTTAGCCAGCTACTGGATGACCATTGACGACATGCAAGTCCAGCAAGTTATTCAGCCCGGTAGTGTGCAGATCACCAATGCTGCCGCGGCGCGTTCCCAGGGCGTA
This sequence comes from Halomonas campaniensis, assembly GCF_002211105.1. Taxonomy (GTDB): domain Bacteria; phylum Pseudomonadota; class Gammaproteobacteria; order Pseudomonadales; family Halomonadaceae; genus Vreelandella; species Vreelandella campaniensis_A. The sequence continues at coordinate 460,975 of NZ_JPUA01000034.1, forward strand.
GAACTGGATATTGACTACCTGCTGGGCGGACATTGGACGCTTCAGGCGGGCCTGGCGCTCAATCGTACCCGGTTTCGCGAGTTCAACGATCTGAGCGGTGACCACGCCGGTCACCACAACCCCTTTGCGCCCGATATCAGCGGTCGGTTGGGGCTGCGCTACGACTCACCCCAGGGCTGGTATGCCCAGGCCAACCTGAGTGGCATGAGTAAGACCTACCTGGATGCGGCCAACCGCTTTAGCCGCCCCAGTCATGCCCTGCTGGATCTGGCCGGCGGCTATCAACAGGGGCCATGGCAACTGGGGGTCTATGTGAACAACGCCGCTGACCAACAGTACGATGCAGTGGGCCTGCTCAACGGCACGGTACGGGAGTACAGCCCACCCCGTGAGATTGGCTTGCGTGTGGGGGTGTCGTTATGAACCGGCCCTTGGATGCGCTTCCCCATGCGCTGCAACCCTATTGGGATCTAACGCTGGCCGCTGTGCAGGCCGAGGCTCTACAGCTTGCCTTAGCAGAGGATCTATTTGAGACGCTGGCGTCACCCTGCACCCCTGAGGCCCTGGCACAAATGCACGCATGGCAGCCCGAAGCCACGCGCCACTGGCTGACGCTGTTATGGAGCATGCAACTGCTCGACCGAAGCCGCGATGCCGCGGGTGAGTGGCACTACGCCAGCAGCGAGGTGGCGCGGCGCTATCTGGCGTCTTCCTCAGCGTTAGACTGTAGTGATGCCTGGCGCTTTCGACTTGCTTCCCTGCGCGATTTCGGTGCCGGGCTAGCCAATGGCTTGCGCGGACAAAACCGGCCAGCACCGCTGGCCAACGGTGAGCGCTGGGCCGTGGCAGCGCGCGGTCATCTGGCTCGTGAGCAGGCGGCGGTAACGGCACCTGCCGCCTGTGAATTGGTGGCACAACGGAGGGTGGCTGAAGCAGCCTGGCGGCTGCTGGATCTAGGCGGTGGCCCGGGGCTGGTCGCCGTCGCCCTGGCGAAGGCGTTTCCACATATGCACGGCGTGGTCTTTGAACTGCCCGAAGCCGCCGATGTGGCGGCGCAACATATTGCCGAAGCAGGCCTGGCCTCGCGTCTTGATGCGCAGGGTGGCGATCTGTCGAGGGATGACATCGGTACCGGGTACGACCTGATCTGGTGCTCTTCGGTACTGCATTTCGTGCCCGAGCTTTCGGCCTGCCTAGCCAAACTGCATGCCGCACTAAAGCCCGGCGGCGAGTTGATCTGCGTGCACGCTGAAATTCCCGAAGAACCCGAGGCGGGCCGCC
>NZ_JPUA01000034.1:462367-483949 GCF_002211105.1 Halomonas campaniensis
CAGGCCGGTGAGCTGCGTCAGGCACTGCTGGCGCAGGGTTTCGAAGTGTGTGAGGCGCAGCCGATTGCGCTTCCCATGGCGCCTGCCACGGCTCTGGTGGCGCGTAGGAGGACGAAATAATGCGCGCTCTGACCGCCCGGCAACTGGCGTTCGGCTGGCTCCACTTCGCCTTGGCGCTGCCCAGCATCTATCTGCTGTTGGGAATGCCGCTGGTGCTGCGCGAGCAGGGTTGGAGCGGTACCCAGATTGGCCTACTGCAACTGGCGGGCCTGCCAGCGGTGCTCAAACTGGTGATGGCGGTTCCCGTTGAGCGCTGCCGCCTGGGTGGCGGAGGCTATCGCGCCTGGGCTGGCCTGCTCGGATTGCTGTTGGGCTTGGCGTTGCTAGGGTTAGCGTACGACTTCCCACTAGCGCAGCCGCCACGTTTCTATGCCTGGGTGCTGCTGATCAGTTGGTTGGCGACTTGGGCTGATGTGCCCGTGAACGCGCTGGCGATTCGCTGCCTGCCCGCCGAAGAGCGACTACGCGCCGGGGGAATTCGTTCGGCGGCGCTGTTTCTGGCTGCGGTGGTGGGCGGTGGCCTGCTGCTGGTGCTGCACCAGCGAGCGGGTGGGGCGGCCCCCTTCGTGCTGATGGCACTGCTGCTTGTGGTGGGGGGCATCATGCTAGGCGGCATGGTGGTGACTTCAGAGACAGAAAGCGAACCACATGCCTCGGCAGAACTGCACTTTTTGCCACGTCATCAGGGTGGGGTGCTGAACTTTTTCCGTCAGCCCGCCGCCGGTGTCTGGGTGGCGTTGTTGATGATGCTCTTCCCTTTCGTCGGCGCCGGCTGGGTCTACCTCAAACCGCTGATGCTCGACCTTGGTATGCCAGCGGAGCAGGTTGCCTGGTGGGTGGGGGTAGGCGGTGGAACGGTGGGCGCCCTGGCTAGCCTGGCGGGGCAACGTCTGGCGATGGGGGTTGGCATTGGCCGAGCGTTGCCGCTGTTCGCAGGATTGGGAGCACTAGCCTTGGCGACCTTGGGGCTGGTGAGCCACATGGGGGCCGGGCAGTCGCTATGGTTGCTGGGAGCGGGCCTGATCGCTTGTGCCATGGGAACGCTATCGGGGCTGATGTTCGGCCTGATGATGCATTTCGCTCGTGCAGGGAACCGGGCGCTGGATTACGGCCTACAGGCGAGCCTGTTTACTCTGTCGCGTTTGGCTGTACCTGTGCTAGCCGGTATTTTGCTAGACCGGCTGGGCTACCCGGCTATGTTCACGGCGCTGGCGCTAGGCATGGCGGCGGTGACGGTGATGGCGCTGCTGAGGGGTAGTATTTTGCAGGGTGCCATATCAAAAAGTGGAGAGGTTCGTTGAGCACTGTGCATTGACACTGTCTGTGAATTGAAAAAGAATAAGAATCATTTTCGTAGAAGTGAGGCACTTTTTATATGGCGGCGGCACCCCGATCAGCCGAGCCTGCGGCTTACCATACCGGCTGCCGAGACTCCCTCGGTGAGCTGTATCACCACCACCAGCCCTGGCTGCAGCAGTTGCTCAGCCACCGGTTGGGATGCAGTGAATCGGCGGCGGATCTGGCGCAGGATGCGTTTGTGCGGTTGCTGAAAACGCCCCGCCACCTGGATAGTTTCGACGGTGCCAGGGCCTATCTCAGCCGTATGGCCAAAGGGCTGTGCGTGGATCATTGGCGCCGCCAGGATATTGAGCGCGCCTGGCAGCAAGCCTTGGCAGCCAGCGCCGAGGCGCATTTGCCCTCTGCCGAACACCAGCAGATCGTCATCGAAACACTGTGCGAAATCGACCGCATGCTGACGCGGTTGCCTGAGAAAGTCGCTAGCGCCTTTTTGGCCTCCCAACTGCACGGCAAACCCTATCGGCAGATTGCTGAAGAGCTGGGGGTTTCCGAACGCATGGTTAAAAAATATATGGCCCAGGCCATGCTGCAGTGCGCGTTGATCGAAGCAGGCTTCGAGGCGAGCCTCTGAATGGTTTCTGCGGCTAACGCCGATGAAGCCGCCAAGCGTCGTGCGTTGGCGGAGGCTGCCGAATGGTTTGCCGAGTGGCAAGCGGGTGAGCTGTCGGCCACCGAGCGTCAACGCTGGCAGGCATGGCGGGATGCCAGCGACACCCACCGTTGGGCCTGGCAGCAGGTGGAAGGTGTTAGCCGCCGCTTTACTGACAATCTAAACAAGGATGAGCGGCAAACCGCTGACAGCGTGATTAGCATAGCGCGACAGCGGCGGCGGGGGCGGCGCCACCTGTTGGGTGGGCTGGCAAGCCTCGCGCTGGTCTCTGTACTCACCGCAGCGCTCTGGCAAAGCACACCGTTGCCACGACTAGTACAGCAGTGGGGCGCTGATTATCACACCGCCACCGGCGAAATCACTCACATCGTGCTGGAGGATGGCACCCAGGTCTGGCTGAGCAGCGCCTCGGCGCTGAATGTCGATTACGACCAAGAGCAGCGCCGCTTGGCGCTGGTGACTGGCGAGGTGCTGATAGAGACCGGCAAAGACACCGAAAGACCGTTTTACCTGGATACCCGCAGTGCGCGACTCACGCCCTTGGGCACGCGTTTTAGCGTGGGTGAGCAACCATCAGGTGAACTGCTAGCGGTGTTTGACGGTGCCGTGGCCATCCAGACCCTGGGCGATGCTCAGCATGCGAGCCAGCGGCAGGTGGTCACTGCCGGGCAGCAGGCCCGCTACGCCGCTGACCGCATCGGTGAGCTCACCCCCGCCGAAGGCCGCCGGGAAGCCTGGGCCAACGGCATTCTGCTGGCCGAGAACATGTCGCTTAAAACCTTCGCCGCGGCGCTTAGCCGCCATCACCGTGGCCGCCTTGAAGTCGACCCGACGGTGGCGGATCTCACGCTGCTCGGCGCTTTCCCGCTTGATGATCTAGAGCGCACCCTGAACATGGTCGAGACCACGCTGCCGGTGCAGGTGCGTCGGGTAATGCCCTGGTGGATCAAAATAGAGGCAGGCGAAGCAAGCTCCAGCGAGGAATAAAAAAGAGCAAAAATTGGTTTTCTGGTTCCCCTTTTTCGTCCTGGTTCGATTCCCCTTTATAAGCACTTAAAACGTATCTGGAAGGGGAACCGACATGCTCCAACAGCGCACTGCATTTCAACCGCTTACTGCCAAGCACCAACCGACGCTTAACCGCCGCGCCTTGGCGCTGGCAGTTCATCTCGCCGCCGCCGGACTATTGGCCGTACCGCTGCTATCGCAGCCTGCCATGGCACAAGTCACCCAGCAGCAAGCACGCCACTATGATATTGCTGCTGGCCCAGTAGGCAGAGTGATCAATCGCTTTGCTGCGGAGGCCGGTGTCTTTATCAGCGGCGCTGGCGAGCTTGGGGAGGGGCGTCAAAGCCCTGGTTTGCAGGGAAATTATGGAGTAGAAGAGGGCCTAGAACAGCTGTTGGCAGGCACGGGCCTTGCGCCAGTGCGCAATGCCGATGGTAGCTACCGGCTGGAAGCGCGGGCTAGCAATGAAGCGTTGCCGTTGCTTCAAGTGAAAGCAGAATGGTTGAGCCCTTCGCCCGTGGGGCCGGATTATGGCTATCGGGCAGAGCGCAGCTTAACGGCTACCAAAACGGATATAGCCCTTGAGGATACGCCGCGCACGGTGTCGGTCATCACACGTGAGCGTATTGAAGATCAGAACCCGCGCACGCTAAGCAATATTCTTAGTTATGTGCCCGGTATTTCGTCGAGTGATTTTCCTGTGGGCGACGGCCTAGCAGGGGATATTTTCTTTATTCGTGGTATGAACCAGCGCGACTACGGCTACGGCACCTACCGCGATGGCCTGCGCGTTCAACCCAATGCTTATTCGACTTCCGCTGAGCCCTATGGTTTGGAGCGCGTCGAGGTATTCAAAGGGCCAACGTCGGCGCTTTACGGTGAAAACGTACCGGGTGGGCTGGTCAATCTAGTAAGCAAGCGGCCTACCGCTGACCATGAGGGAGAAGTAAACCTTAGTTATGGCAGCCATAACCGCCGCCAAATCTCGACCGACGTTTCTGGCCCGCTGAACGCTGATGGGTCGGTACAGGGGCGTGTTGTATTCCTGCACCGTGAGTCGGATACCCAGATCGATAGCGTAAATGATGATCGCACCTACATAGCCCCTTCGTTGACGTTTGAGTTGAGTGATCAAGACCGTCTGACGGTGTTGGGTATGTACCAGAAAGATGATAGCGAGTTGCAATTAGGCCTTCCTGCGGCGGGTACGCTACTCGATCATCCTTCAGGTACGCTAAGCAATAGTACCAATCTAGGTCACCCTGAATGGGACACCTTTGATCGTGAAGTCTGGTCGCTAGGTTACGAGTATGAGCATGCTTTCAATGATAGCTGGCGTTTCCAACAAAATGCGCGCTATTTGCGTTCCCAGGTGAACCGTCAGGAAGTATGGTGGAGCTACCCAGGCGATGGATATGATGACGTAGTGGGTGCTTACGGGCGTGATCGCGATAACGATAGCAAAACGCTGGCGATTGATAACCGAATAGTGGGTAAATTTGGTAACGATGTTGTTGAGCACACCTGGCTCGCTGGGTTTGGGTATGACCGAACCTCTTTTTCGCAGACTCAGGACGTGGGATTTAGCACGCCACAGCTGATCAATATCTTTAACCCGCAGTGGAGTTCGCCGCCACAAACGTTACAGCGTTCTGAAGATGGCGAGGATGTGCAGGAGTTAACTGGCATTTACTCCCAGTTGCATAGCCAAATGGGTGGCTTTATTGCCCAAGTGGGCGGGCGCTTTGACTCTGCTAAGACAGAATATAATAACTATCTTGCTCCCGGCAGTGACTTCTCTGTGAACGATGAGGAGTTTAGCTGGCAAGCGGGTTTAATGTATCAATTTGATTCCGGCTTATCGCCCTATATGAATTATGCCACTACCTTTGTGCCTGCGCGCCAAGTCTCCGTTACCACTAACGAACCGCTAGAGCCAATTACTGGGCGCCAGTATGAGTTGGGCCTGCGCTACGACGTCCCTGACACGGATACCGCGATTACGCTTTCGACCTACGATATCGTGATGAAAAATGACATTAACTACGACAGCGCTATCGGTGGTTACCGCAATGTGGGGCGTACCGATTCCAATGGCGTCGAGTTAGAGTTGGTCAGCGATATTAACGAAGCGCTCAGTGTCGCCGTCGCTTACACCTACACCGATGCACGTATTGTTGAGGATGTGGCATTTCCCCGTTATGAAGATAATCAAGTAGCCGGTGTGCCCCGCCATAAAGCATCCCTGTGGGCCAACTACGAGTTCCTGGAAGGCGTTATACAGGGCGCTGAAGTAGGATTAGGGGTGCGCTATTTGGGGAGTTCTAACGCCTACCCTGACGCTAGCCTCGCCTACGGCGATACGCTGACCACCCAAGCGGTGACACTGGCTGACCTTTCCCTAGGCTACGCCTTGGATGCGAACTGGCGGGTAGGTCTTAACGTGGAAAATCTATTCGATAAGCAGTATGTGGGAGAGTGCAACAACGCCGCACGCTGCTACTGGGGCACCGACCGTACTGTTCAAGGCACGTTGACCTTTCGCTATTAACGCTGGTTTGATTGAGCTACCCCAAGGTAACTAGGCATGTCGCACCCATGAAAAAGGCTACGTGCGTGCTTTTGTCCGCCATGCTGCTGATGGCCTCCACACAGCTGTTTGGGCAGGGAGAGGCACCTTCTAACCCGGCCGTAGTCACACTAGACTATGCGATTGCTGAAACATTGCAAGCCCTGGGAGCACCGCCCCAAGCCGTGGGCGGTCTCTCAGGTTATCGCGTATGGTGGCGCGATCCCCAAGCGCTTTCCACCGTTATGGAGTTGGGTAGTCGCCACTTACCTAACCTCGAGTTGATACAAGACATTGCGCCTTCGCATATTCTGATCTCACCACCGGCTCATGCCAACTTAACCCCCCAACTCAGCCGTTTGGCAACGTTAAAAGAGTGGGTGGTTTATGAGACATCGCCTGCGCTACAACAACGGCTTAATAACTTAACGACGCAGTTAGGCGAGCTAACGGGTGACCAAGCCCATGCTGACGACTACCTAAGAGACATTGAAGCGCAATTTGAGGCGTTGGCAGAACAGCGTAAACATAGTGAACGAAGCGCTCACTCGGTAGTGTTAGTGAGCCTAATGGATGAGCGCCACGCCAGGGTATATGGCCCAGGCAGCCTGGAAGGATTAGTGCTGGAGCAACTGGGTATCAACAATGCCTGGGAGGGTGAAGTCAATCGCTGGGGGTTTGCCACCGTCACCGCCGAGCAGCTATTTGGCCTTGAAGGCTGTGTGATCATGCTGGAAAGCCCTTACTCCGTCGAAGGAACGCAACAAACCTTGCTGGAGCAGGGCATATGGCAGCACTGGCCCGCCTTAACTAGCCAGGACACTACCACGTTAGCCGTAGATTATTGGCATTGGGGAGGCTGGTCATCGGCACTACGTTTTGCCGAATCTCTTGTTGAGATATTAGGCGCTAGCGATGCGCCTTAGCTCGTAGGCGCTAACCTCTTACTCACTATGCGTTATTTCTAAACAATATAGATGGCCTCTCTATAAGAAAAAATAATACCCTATTAGTAGGATGATTTTGGCTTATTCATGCTCCCCATTATCTTAGTGCCAGATTAATCAACACGACGATATTCTGACACTGGGAGCTAAGCAATGTGGGAAAGTTATATCACCGGGCTGGTGGTGTGCGGCGGGATTATCATGGCGATTGGGGCGCAGAACGCCTACATTCTGGGGCTGGCGATTCGTCGCGAGCATCACTGGTGGTCGGCGGGGCTGTGCATAAGCGCGGATATTATTCTGCTCACGGCGGGTATGTTTGGTGTGAGCGCCTTCCTGCTGACGATGCCCAGCGCTATGGAAGTCATGCGCTGGGTGGGCGTGGTGTTTTTAAGCTGGCTGGCGGCGCAGGCGTTGTGCCGAGCCGTTAGCGGGCGGCAGGGGTTAAGCGCTGAAGCGGGCAAGGCGCGTAGTTTAACCAAAGTGATTTTGGCCACCCTTGCCGTCACCGTGCTTAATCCTCAGGTGTATCTGGATACGCTGCTGCTGATACCTGCCATTGGCGCTCAGCAGGAGAGCGCCGGTGTGTTTGTGGCGGGGGCCTCTACCGCGTCCATACTCTGGTTTAGCCTGCTGGCCTGGGGTGGTGCCGCGCTCTCGCCTTGGCTTTCAAAACCTATCGCGTGGCGCACTATCGATGGCCTGATTGGCTTGATGATGGCGGGCATCGCCTTTCATCTCGCCTTTAATGCTGGCTGAAATAGCTCTCTATTATCGCTACGGTCGTATCGATACACGCATCTTCTTAGGCCTTTACCCCGTGAACCAGCGGCGGGCGTTGTGGTAACCGATATCCGCAATGATCTCATCAAGCAGTTTGTGATCATTTGGCGCTAACCCTTCGGAAACCCAACGCCCGACGATACGGCATAGCAGCCTTCTGAAATACTCATGTCGGGGAAAGGATAAAAAGGATCGGCTGTCCGTTAGCATGCCGGTGAAGGTAGACAACAGGCCCATTTGCGCCAGATGGTTCATTTGGTTTTCCATGCCGTCAAGTTGGTCATTGAACCACCATGCAGTCCCCGCCTGTACCTTGCCTGCTATGCCACCGCTTTGAAAGTTACCCGCCGTGGTGACGATGATGGGGTTTTTACTGGGATCCAGCGCATAAAGAATTGTTCGCGGCAGCTCATTGGTGCTATCCATGCGATCCAGCAATTTGTTTAACGGCTCGGCGATGGGCTTATCTTGAATGGAATCAGCCCCTGAGTCGCTGCCAGCTGAGCGGAATATTTGCGTACTGTTATTGCGCAGCGGCCCGATGTGCAACTGCATAACAAGGTCTGCTCGAGAGTATGCGCGGCCTAGTTCTACCAAGACAGCCATACGGAAGCTCTCGGCTTCGTTTGGCGCTAAGGCTTTACCCTGGCGGCCTTTTTCCAAAATGGCATCAAGCTGGCTAGCGCTTAGCTCATCGGCCTGTTCTAGCTGCCCAATACCGTGGTCAGCGGCACGGCAGCCGTTGGCAATGAAGTACTCCAAGCGATCCTGGAGTGCGCTGACCAGCTGCTCGAAAGTGTTGATGGACTGTCCGGTCAGACTCTCCAATTTTTCGATGTAGGCACTGAACCCTGCGCCTTCGATGGCCAGCGCGCGATCCGGACGAAACGTAGGCACCATGGTAAGCCCATCTTTGTGTGGCGAGGCAGCAAACGCTTGGTGATGCTCAAGGCTGTCGAGTGGGTCATCGGTGGTACCAATGAGTTCGACCTTCATTTTCCTTAGCAAGCCCTGGGCGCGGAACTCAGGCTGGCTCAGCATTGCTTGCGTGGTTTGCCAAATCTCCTCTGCGCTGTCGCCGTTGATCAACTTGCCCTCATCACCAAAGTAGCGCCACAGTTCGAGGTGACTCCAGTGGTGCATAGGGTTGCCAATTGCCTTAGGCAGAATCTGGGCAAACGCCTGAAACTTCTCTTTGTCTGTTGCGTTGCCGGTAATGTGAGATTCAGGGACGCCCGCCCAGCGCATCACGCGCCACTTATAATGGTCATGGCTCAGCCAAAGGTCACCCAGGTTGTCCCAGGCGCGGTTGTTGGCCACTTCTTCGGGGGGCAGGTGGTTGTGGTAGTCAATAATAGGTAAGTCCGCCGCCACATCATGGTAGAGGCGGCGTGCTGTCTCTGTATCCAGCAAGAAATCAGCATGTAGATAATTATTCATAGGAAAGCCTTCTGGTTTAATGTCTCAGCGATTTCGGAACGAGCAAAAGAGCCAAAGTATTGTGTGAGCACTGCTCACGGCGCTTCTCCCACGGTAATCCACCCATCCCGCTGGATAATTTGGCCGTCATAACTTAAAGGGCGGTTTTCACCTGCGGGAAGCACAATGTTGAGCTGTGAAAACGGCAAAGGCATATTGCCAGCATGACTGATTTGCAGTTCCAGGCCATGCTCATCGCCGCTAAGCAGCAGAGAGGTAACGCAGTGTGGGCTATCTTTGCTCTCGCCGTCATCGTCATAAATAAGTGAGGTGCAGGAAAAAGCCCCAGGCTGGGGAAACAGTGCCAACGTTCGGCCAACCTGCGCCTCCGGCGTTGCTTTCATGGCTTCATTAGCAAGCGGCAGTATTGATCCCGCCTTAACAAACAGCGGCATATCCGCCAATGTAACCGGCTTCTCGAACCAGGTTCCAGGGGGATGCAGTTGGCCTGTCCAGTAGTCCCACCAGCCTGCATGGTTGTCGGGCAGATAGATACGCCGCTTATCTGCACCTTGCTCAACCACAGACGCCACGAGTAGATCCCGCCCTAGAAGGAAGTCGTCGGTGTCTGCATAGGTCTGTGCGTCATTCTCATGGTCGAGAAAGGTGGGCCTTAGCATGGGTTCGTTGTTGTTTACTGCCTGCCAAAGGCAGGTATAAAAATAAGGCAGCAAGCGGTAGCGGAATTGGATAGCGGCTCGGATGCCTTCGGCAGCGCTGGGGTGCGTCCAAGGCTCGGTCACAGAGCCATCGTTGTTCCAACTGTGAATGGAGAACCGGGGATGAAATATGCCGTTCTGAACCCAGCGGAGTAAAAGCTCCGGGCCAGGTTGAGGGCCAGCAAACCCGCCTACATCATGCCCAATGTTGTAAATGCCCGACAGCGACAGGCCCAGCCCCATGCGGATATTCCAGCGCAGGCTCTCCCAACTGGTTTTGTTGTCTCCCGTCCAGGTCTGGGCAAACTGTTGCAGGCCAGCACAGCCTGACCGGGTCACCACATAGGGCCGATGTTGAGGCGCGTGTTGAGACTGTGCTTCCCAAGAGGCATGAACCATCAACAGCGAATGCAAGGGCCGTATCAACCCCACTTCGATCTCTTCACCAAAACCAACGCAGCGAGCGCCATGATCCCACACTTCAAATTCGTTGTTATCATTCCAGGTGGAAGTGATGCCGAGGTTCAGCAGTTGTTGCGTGACGTTCTCTTTCCACCAGCTGAGCGTATCGGGGTTGGTGAAATCAAGGTGAGAGCCTTCATCGTCCCAGAAGCTTGAAAGCTCCGGCTGGTCAGATTCACTGTCTTGGATAAATAATTTATTGTTTGCCACTTCTGCGTAGCGCGGGTGGTTCCTTAACAAGCAGGGCTTGATGTTGGCGATCAATCGCACCCCGGCATCATTAAAGGCTTTGGTCAATGCGGCGGGGTCAGGAACTTTGTCGTTATTCCAATGAAACACATAACGCTTATCTTCAATGGAGGTGTAACCCGACGAAAGATGAAAGCTGTCGCAGGGGATCGCCTCGTTCTCCAGCTTGCGCAAAAAGCCGATGAGCTGATCCTGAGCGTCGGGTGCATCGGTATAGGCCATGGTTGAACCGGAATAGCCCAGCGACCAGCGCGGCGGAAATGCCATCCCTCCGGTTAATGCCAGCTGGCTTTTCACCAGGTCTAGAAGCTGTGGAGACCAGCGGAAATAGTAATCCAGGTCGCCATCATCGGCGGTAAAGGAGCGATAAGGGGCGTGGTAGTTATCGAGCTCCTGCCCTATGTTCAACACACAGGTGTTCAAAGTGTCGTAGAAGAGACTAAAACTGCCGGTGGACGCGGTTTGGGTCAGGGTGAACGGCAGATGTTTATACAGCGGGTCGGTGCACTCTGCGTCATATCCCATGGCGTCTAAACTGCGCATTTCGAAACGCCGCCCCGTCCGCTCCAACAGCCCGGCTTTTTCGCCCAAGCCATAAACCCGCTCATCGGGGTGTCGACGTAAAAAGTGGGCGTGGGCATGGTTCTTAACGCCCAGCATATAAGCGCCCGTGGGTCTGTCTTCAGTTAAATACTTCCAGCCTTCATCCACGAAGGCTTCCCACCTAAAATGCAGCGGCTGAGAGACGGTGAGGCGTAAGGCATCGGTCTCGATCTGCAGCTGGCCATCCGACCACCCAAGCTTGTACGTGGGGCAACTGAACCCCGTCAGCGAATCACGTGGGCGGCCCTTTGGTAAGGTGTTGCCATCCGGGTTTATCGTCCATGAGCGGTTAAGACGCCATGCGCCGTCCTTTAGCAGCCGCACTCGAAACAATGTGTTGTCGAGAATGTTGATGCAGATTAAATGTCTATCGTGCACTCTCAGTTGCACTGTGGTGTCGTCGTGGTGCTCCAGGCGCCAGTCTTTTAAGGTTTTCATTATTTATCCTTTGATTCCTGAATTCAGGATTTAACGGTGGTCATCACCTGGAACCAACCCGTTAATAACCTAAAATAAGCTGGGGCAAAAATAAGCTGATTTGTGGAACGAAGGTCACCAGTAGAACAATGGCTATCAAGACTAAATAGAATGGCAGGATGGGTTTCATCACTTGACCAATACTCACGCCACTGATGGAGCAGCCGACAAACAGTGCTGAGCCCACTGGCGGGGTACAGATACCGACGCAGAGATTGATCGTCATGATGATGCCAAAGTGAACAGGGTCTATACCGATATCCTGCATCACTGGCATAAGGATAGGGGTGAAGATAAGCAGTGCCGGTGTCATATCCATAAAGGTACCAATCACCAGCAGTACGACGGTAATGCACAGTAGAATGATGATCGGATTATCGGATATGCCGATCATAAATGAAGAGATCGTTAAAGGTATGTCGCCGAACGCCATGGCGCGGGACATAGCAATGGAACAGCCGATTAAAAATAATACAATAGACGTTGTGACGACCGAGTCGATAAAGATCTTAGGAAGATCCGTTACCCCTATTTCTCTGTACCAACATAAAGACAGGAAGAGTGAATAAGCAACGGCGATCGCTGAGGCTTCGGTCGCCGTAAAGACGCCACTAATAATTCCGCCAATCACCACCACAATAAGGCCTAAAGGCAATATCGCCCGGCGTACTGCTGATTTAACTTCAGCAAGGGAGGGTTTCTCCGCGACGGGGTAGCCCTTTCTTTTAGAGATAATCCCAGCCATCACCATCAGTGATAAGCCCATGATGATGCCGGGGAGATAACCTGCCAAAAAAAGCGCGGCTATCGACGTGCCGCCAGTAATCAGCGAGTAAACAATGAGTGTTGTGCTGGGGGGAATCAACAGACCCGTAGGACACGAGGTGACGTTAACGGCTGTCGAAAAAGCAGGATCATAACCCTCACGCTTCTGGATGGGCGCCATCACGCCCCCAACCGCCGCCGCCGACGCAACGGCTGAGCCGGATAAAGCGCCGAACAGCATATTGGAAATGATATTGACGTGGGCAAGCGAGCCGGGAAGTCTTCCGGCAAGCACTTGAGCTAAATCGATAAGGCGAAGTGCGATGCCGCCACGATTCATGATGTTACCAGCCAAAATGAAGAAGGGGATGGCGATTAACGTAAAGCTATCAAGCCCAGACGCTATTTGCTGGGCAACAATGCTGAGGGATTGGTCGACGCTCATGAACAACAGGAAGGTGAGTGTCGCAGATACGCCAATCGCGAACGCAATGGGTATGCCTAAGACCATTAAAAGCGCGAATGACCCAAAAAGCACCAGGACGGTTATATTCATACTAATCTCTCTCTTGTGGGGCAGGTGCTTGTTGCGGATCAATAGTGAAGCCGCCCTCCGACTTAGGGTTGAGCCAAACCCGCCCTAAAAAGATAAAACAGTAAAAAATGATGATCAGTCCGGAAACAGGAATGGGGCCATATACGTAGCCCATGGGGAGTCTCAGCGTGGGGGTGATTTGGCCTGATGCCAGCGTTCGGGAGACCATTTGCCAACCGCCCCACACCATCACAAAGAAGGCAAAGCCAGCGACAATTAACAGTATGAGTGTGTTAAGTAACTGACGTGAGCGGCCGTTTAAGGCAAGAGGCAATATATCAATGGCGAGGTGGCGAGCTTGGCCAAAGGTATAGGCGCCGCCCAAGAGTGCCAGCCACATAAACAATAAGCGTGCGATTTCACTTGTCACTGTGCTTGGTGTGCCTAGTACGTATCGGGATAACACCTGCCACGTCACACTGACGACTATAATCAACAGTATTAAAAACACTGCCGTGCCAAGCACATAGTCCATTGCGCGTTTCATACCTAGACCTCTGGTTTTATTTTTGTGTATCGGTGACTAGCTCCTTACTCTCTAGTCATTATGCAGAGCGTCGCTTCTACTCCAAAAGATGTCAACCAATTTGTCTTATTGGTTGACATGATATGGTCGGTAAGCCATCTTGCATCTGTCACCTAGAAAGTGAGTGCCTCGATGACGGTCGGCTTTCACAACAACAGTCACACCAATAATCACAACAAGTAGGAGAAACAGCTGATGACAACAAAAGCTTTGCGACATACGGCTCTAATCAGTGCGGCGCTGTTCGTGTCAGCGGCCTCAGCTCACGCCCAGACGCTTCGGTTGAACCACAATAATCCTGAAGACCATCCTACTCATGTCAGCATGCAGTACATGAGTGAGCGTCTTTCAGAGCTCACCGATGGTGAACTGGATATTCGTATTTATGCCAACGCACAGCTTGGCTCGCAGCGTGAATCCATGGAGTTGGTGCAAAACTGTACATTGGATATGGCGCGCAGCAATACGGCCGAACTGGAAGCATTCGAGCCAATGTATAGCGCCATGAATCTACCTTTTATTTTTGAAAGCGAAGAGCACTTTGAACGGGTCATTAACGGAGATATTGGCCAAGATATCCTCAACGCGTCAGGTGACAAAGGATTCATAGGGGTGGCCTTTTTAACCGAGGGGGCCCGCTCCTTTTATGGCGATCGCGCTATTCACTCCCCGGCAGATCTGGAGGGTTTGAAAGTGCGTGTGCAGCCTAGCCCATCCGCTATCAGAATGGTGGAGCTACTAGGAGGTAGCCCGACTCCCATTGATTGGGGTGAACTCTATAGCGCGCTGCAGCAGGGAGTGGTCGAGATGGCAGAAAACAACCCAACGGCCCTGACGAACGCACGTCATGGTGAGGTAGTCAGCCATTTTTCGCTTGATGAACATACCATCATTCCTTCTGTGGTCGTCATCTCCAGCTGCGCCTGGGATCGTATGTCGGAGGATCAGCAAGCGGCGATGAGGCAGGCGGCATCAGAAGCTCAGGCGTTCCATTCCGAGTCCTGGAATAAAGCGGCAATGGCGGCATTGGAAACCGCTGAGACTGAGATGGGGGTTGAGATTAATGAAGTAGATAAAGCGCCCTTTATTGAAGCGGTCATGCCTATGCACGATGAAGTGGCCAACCAATCTGCTGAGTTGGCCGACCTAATCAGCCGAATTAAGGCAGAGGCTAACTAAAACCGCTGCAGGGGAGGTGGGCGATGCTAGAGCGATCATCCTTGGCTGAGAATGCCCTAACGTCGTTACATGACGAAGAGTATGACGTGCCGTTGAATCTGCAAAATCTGAACCACTCCACCATGGTGTTCACGAAAGGCCGCACGTCGACGTCGCTGAACGGCCATTGGAATTTTTGCGTGGATTTGCTTGATACAGGTCTGCGTCAAAAATGGTATGAAATGCAGCCGGCCAACCCTGTCGATCGCGTTGAACCCTGGGACTACGACCCCTATATGGGTGAGTCCATCCCGGTGCCCTCAAACTGGGCCATGCTAAAGGAAAAATGGTACTTCTTTGAGGGCAGCGCCTGGTACACCAAAAAGCTGACCCCAGAGCTTTTTAAAAAACGAGATAGTGACGCGGAATCAGGCCATCGCTACATTCTTAGAATCGGTGCGGCTCAGTACGACTGTAAAGTATTTCTTAACGGAAAATTCCTAGGCAATCACTATGGCGGCTCGACTCCCTTCTACGTGGAGCTGACGGATGACCTGGCCGAAGAAACCAATTGGCTGATGCTGTGTGTCAATAATACCCGTACGCTGGATCGCGTACCGATGCGCAATACAGACTGGTTTAATTACGGTGGCGTTTACCGCGAGGTCGAGCTATTTAGCCTACCCCGAGAATTCATTCGCGATATGTTCATTCGCCTTTCTCAGGATGGAAGGGCGATAGAGGTTGATGTAGTTGTTGATAGAGCTGTTGATAGCGCTGTTGATAGCGCTGTTGATGGCCCCAGCATTCACCATGCTTACCTTGAGATACCTGAATTAGGCATTTCTCAAAAGATTAGCATTGAACAGGGCAAAGGCACCTGCCGAATAGCAGCAGAACCAGAGCGATGGTCGCCTGAAAACCCACGCCTATATGAAGTGGTGCTGACTGCTGGCGAAGATCGTATCACTGACAATGTCGGATTCCGTTCAATCGTTCGCCAGGGGGTCGATATCCTCCTAAACGGTGAGCCTATCTGGCTACGCGGCATTTCTGTTCATGAAGACGACGACACCCTCGGGAAAGTGACGTCCGATGAAGACATTCGCAGACGGCTCGCCCATGCGAAAGAGCTCGGGTGTAATTTTCTTCGCCTAGCGCACTACCCCCATCATGAACGCGCAGCTGAACTAGCCGATGAGATGGGCTTTTTACTGTGGCAAGAAATTCCCGTTTACTGGGCCATTGACTTTGATAATCACAACACGCTTAAAGACGCTAAAAACCAACTCATTGAGTTAATTAAGCGTGATCGCAATAGAGCTAGCGTCATTATTTGGTCGATTGGTAACGAGAATCCAGATACGGATAGCCGGCTCTCTTTTATGCGTGACCTGGCTGAAACAGCACGCCTAAATGACCCCACGCGCTTAGTCGCCGCAGCGTGTCTGATTAATCATGCAAAATTGAAAATTGAGGATCGGTTAGTCGACCATTTAGACGTTATAGGCATTAATGAGTATTACGGTTGGTACGATGAAAACTTCGACGACCTGTACGCCATCGGAAAAAATTCCGACCCTGATCGCCCCGTCGTCATTTCTGAAACGGGGGCGGATGGCGATAACTCATCTCAAGGCCCGTCTGAAGGCCTGTTCAGCGAAAAGTATATGGCGGATGTGTACCGGCGGCAGATCGATACGCTGCAAAAATTAGCGTATATCAAAGGTATGTCGCCTTGGATTTTATACGATTTTAGAGTTGAGCGAAGACAAAATATCTTTCAGAGAGGGTTCAACCGGAAAGGGTTGATTGCTGCTGATAAATCTACAAAAAAAGAAGCATTTCATGTTCTAGCTTCTTTTTACCACTCTATAAAAGATTAAAAATGGAAATGAAATCTAATGCATAAAGGTTTACGGCGTTACCAAGAGCTGGCTCGCGACTTAAAGATTTTGATTCAGCAGAAAGGGTATAAAGTCGGCGATCGTATTATGACTGAGCGTCAGATTTCAGAGGCTTTGAACGTGGGCAGATCCGCAGCGCGCGAAGCCATACTCATGCTTGAAATTGAAGAGCTGGTTGAAGTGAGGAAAGGGTCTGGCATCTATTTGCTTTCCGACAGTCGCTCGGTAGCACAGCCTGTTGTGGATGATATAGGACCGTTTGAACTGCTACAGGCAAGGCAGCTGTTGGAAAGCAGCATCGCCGGCTTTGCCGCGGTATCAGTCACCAAAAACGATATTGTACGTATGCGAGAAGCGCTTGATATGGAGCGTAAGGGCATTGAAGAAAAGAATAACGACTACTCCAGTGATGAGCTATTCCATCGCCTGATAGCAGAGGCGACGCAAAACAGTGTGCTGGTCGATATGGTTTCTGAACTGTGGGCCAAAAGAGACCAAAGCTTGATGTGGGCCAGACTGCATGAGCGGATATTTGATACTAACTACCGAGAAAAATGGCTAAAGGATCATCAGGATATTCTCTCTGCACTGCAGCTAAAAGATGCCGAAGGGGCGCGTAAGGCGATGTGGACTCATTTAGATAACGTCCGAGACACCCTAATGGAGCTTTCCGACGTGGAAGATCCGAATTTTGACGGCTATCTGTTTAACAAGAGCACGATTTAATAAGAGCATTATTTAACACTATTAATACGGGGGAGAAGATTGATGAAACATACATGGCGCTGGTTTGGGCCGGACGATCCAATCAGCTTGTCGGATGTACGACAAGCGGGCTCGACTGGTGTTGTGACGGCTCTGCATCACTTACCGAACGGTTGTGTGTGGCCCTTGAGTGAAATCATGGAGCGTAAAGCTATTATCGAAGCTGCTGGGCTTGAGTGGACAGTAGCAGAAAGCATTCCGATACATGAAGATATAAAGACTCACGCCCATGGTTGGGAAACACTGGCTGATGCCTGGGCAGAAAGTGCCATTAACCTTGCCGAGGCTGGCATAAAAACCATCTGTTACAACTTTATGCCGGTTCTTGATTGGACCCGGACGTCCTTGCGCCATGAGTTACCTGATGGGGCCTTATGCTTAAGGTATGACGCGCTTAGCGTCGTCGTTTTTGATTTGCTTATACTGCAGCGCCCCGGCGCAGCGTCAGATTATGACGAGAAAACGCAGGAATCAGCCCGGGCTCGCCTATCTGAAATGAACGCAGATCAGGTTGAGGAGCTAACGAATACTATTATTGCTGGCCTACCCGGCGCTGAAGAAAGCTACAGTCTCGATAGCTTCAGCGAGCGGCTCGCTGCCTACAAAGACATTACCGCCGAGGTTTTGAGAGAAAACCTCGCTTCGTTTCTCTCAAGAGTTATCCCAAAGATAGCGCATACCGGCGTTCGATTAGCGATTCACCCAGACGATCCACCGTATTCTCTGTTCGGGCTGCCGAGAGTGGTCTCAACCGCTCAGGACTTAAGAGATATTGCGACTATGGTTGATTCGCCGGTAAATGGCTTCACGCTCTGCTCTGGATCACTGGGCGTACGAGCTGATAACGATGTGCCTGCAATATTGCAAGAACAGGCGGATAGAGTTCACTTCTTACACTTACGCAATACCACCCTGGAAGCCGATGGGGCCAGTTTCCACGAAGATGCCCATTTAGAGGGTGATACCGATATGGTTCGCCTGGTCGATATCATTCTGGACATTGAAGCAAAAAGGGGCGAACAACTTCCCTTCCGCCCAGACCATGGTCATGCGATGTTGAGTGATTTGCGCAGCGACTTTAAGCCTGGCTACCCGGCAATCGGGCGTTTGCGCGGCATGGCGGAAATTCGTGGTGTTGAGCGTGCACTTCGATTCAAACGAGGAGATTGAATCAACATCTGAAGATAAACCGTTAATGGTTTTTCCAGCGTGGGCTAATAGGCATATTCAGTTGCGTTTCACCCACAGGTCTCGCCTTTAATGCCGGCTGAAATACGCCTCCATCACCGCGATGACCTTGTCGATATCTGCGTCACTAATATCGCGGTGAGTCACGAAACGCGTGGCATAAAGTAGCTCAATCAAAATGCCGTGCTCTTTTAGCCAGGCGGAGAGCGGCTGAACGTGTTCATCGGGGAAGTGTGCGAATACCATATTGGTTGCTTGTGAGGTAATTTCGACGCCAGGCAGCTTCGCTAGGCCCTCTGCCAAACGCGCTGCACGGCGGTGATCGTCGGCTAGATCGGCCACGTGATGGTCTAATGCATGCTGGCAGGCGGCAGCGATAATACCTGATTGGCGCATGCCACCGCCCACCACCTTGCGCCAACGCCGGGCACGGTCGATCAATGCTTGTGAGCCCACCAGTGCCGAGCCCATGGGCGTGCCCAGGCCTTTTGAGAAGCATAGCGACACGCTATCAAACGGCATGCACAACTGCTTAAGCGAAGTATCGGTAGTGACTACCGCATTAAACAGTCTTGCTCCGTCCAGGTGGGTTGCTAAGCCTCGCTCGCGAGCCAGTTCGGTGGCGCTCAATACGTACTCTGCAGGCAGTACTTTGCCGCCAATGGTGTTTTCCAGTGCCAGCAGCTTAGTACGCGCAAAGTGAAAGTCGTCGGCTTTAATGGCAGCCCTGATTTTTTCCAGCGGCAGCGTGCCATCGGCGGCGTTTTCAATCGGCTGGGGCTGAATGCTGCCCAAAACCGCTGCACCGCCGCCCTCATAGCGGTAGGTGTGAGCTGATTGCCCCACAATGTACTCATCGCCCCGCTCGCAGTGGGCCATAAGCGCCACCAGGTTACTTTGTGTGCCGCTTGGGAACAGCAGCGCTGCCTCTTTGCCAGTCTGCGCGGCTAGGTTTTCTTGAAAAGCGTTGACCGTTGGGTCATCGCCCCAAACATCATCACCCACCGGCGCGGTTAGCATGGCATCTTTCATGGCGGGGGAGGGGCGAGTCACCGTGTCACTGCGTAGATCAATCATGCGGAACTCCTTTTTGAGCCTTAATTCAACCAATAAGGGCAGCCACTTAGGCACGCTTTATCGAGCAAGTTGTCAGGAACCATCTATGGTTAACAGCATACTGCAAGTCTCTCTAGCATAGGCAACCCGATGGATCTAAAAAGTGGTTATCCCTTTTGGGCGGTAAAGAACGGATTGTTGAAAACCTTTCCTCAACTGACTCGCGATCATCAATGCGAAGTTGCTGTGATTGGCGGGGGGATCACGGGGGCATTGATTGCTGATGAGCTGAACAAGCAGGCCACCACGTGGTGGTGCTTGAGCGCCGGGATGTGGGGTGGGGCAGTTCCGCTGCCAGCACCGCGTTGCTGCAGTACGAAATCGACACCCATATGACAGAGCTAGCCGAGCGCTACGGGGAAGCCGATGCAGTGCGTGCTTACCGCGCCTGTGCCGAGGCCATTGGCGAGCTTGAGTCCTTGGCGGCAGGGCTTGGCGATGTGGATTTTGAACGTCAGCAAAGCCTTTACTATGCCAGTAATGAAGAGGATGTTGCGTCCCTCAAGGAGGAGTTGGCGCTGCGCCAAACGCACGGGTTTGAAGCCGAATGGATGGAGCGCGAAGCTATTTTGGCAGAGTACGGCTTCGTGGCACCCGGCGCTATTCTTACGCAGCTAGCCGCCTCTGTTGACCCTTACCGTATGGCGTATCAACTGTTTTCCAGGGTGGTTGAGCGGGGAGGGGAGGTGTATGACCGCACACAAATGGAGACGATGGTGCCGGATGCTGAAGGCGTGACACTCACGTTGGCTAATGGCGCCAGGCTACGTTGTCAGAACGTCGTGATGGCGGCGGGGTATGAGTCGCAATCTTGGCTGCCAGAAAAGGTGGCCATCAACCGCAGTAGCTATGCGCTGATCACTGATCCGTTACCGCCAGAGGCATTGGGTAAACTACGCAACACCATGGTATGGGAATCGGCGCGGCCTTACCTCTATATGCGCACTACCCGTGATGGACGACTCCTCGTGGGCGGAGACGACGACGACGAAGATATTCCCAAGCGCCGTGACGCGCGGGTAGAGGAGAAGGCGGAAGGGCTGGCAGCTAAAATAGAGGCGCTATGGCCTAAGCTCGATATCAATCCTACCTTCTCCTGGGGCGGCACCTTTGCTGAAACCGACGATGGCCTGCCGTTCTTCGGCCCTCATGAGGCCCTGGGCAGCCGCGTTCATTTTGCCATGGCCTACGGCGGTAATGGGATCAGCTATAGCATGATTGGCGCCAAGCTGCTGCGAGCGCTTATTGAAGGAAGAGAACATCCCTTGGCGGAGCTGTTTTCGTTTAGACGCCTAGCTAAAATGACGTGACCTAACTGCGGCAGCCGGGGGGTGGAAACAGTAGCGAGCAAGTGTAAATCGCGTATTCTTAACGGATACTCATAAGGATAGCGGACAATGGGTCACATACTTTATTTACGTGCACTGGAGCGCAACGACCTGCGCTTTGTCCATGAATTAAATAATAACCAGAGCATTATGTCGTATTGGTTTGAAGAGCCTTACGAGTCATTTGATGAGCTGGAGGAATTGTATAACAAACATATTCATGACAACGCCGAGCGGCGATTTGTGGCGGAAGATAGCCAGGGCCATGCCATTGGCCTGGTAGAGCTGATTGAGATCGACTACATCCATCGTAGTGGCGAGTTTCAAATCATTATTACCCCGGAACATCAGGGTAAAGGGTTTGCCCGTACGTTAATTCGCCAAGCACTGCACTACTCGTTCACGATCTTAAATTTGCACAAGGTGTATCTCATCGTGGCAGTAGATAATGTCAAAGCGATTCATCTTTACGAGGAGAGTGGCTTTATAGAAGAGGGCCACTTGGTGCAGGAGTTCTTTATCAATGGCAAATACCGTGATGTAAAGCGAATGTATATCCTGCAGGACACTTACCTAGCGCAACTGTCCGAACAGCAAGAAGAGAATGGTGAGTGGGCTTAGTGGTGTTAAGGCAGAAATCTTTCAATACTCCTGCCAGTCAACACCTTGGTTAACTTGGCAGGAGTACCAGAGGGGCTTAATCTTACTGGAACGAAGCTTCTAGGCGCTCTGCACGGTCACCCGCTGCTGGGTGGCTGGAGAAGAGGCTACTGTCGTTGCCGTATTTGGCTTCTATCTTGCGTAGAGCTGCAACGGAAGCCTCTGCATTCAAGTCGTGGCGCTGCATTAGCTCAATGGCATAATCATCTGCTTCATTCTCCTGGCGTTGCGAGAACTGAGCATTGACAAGCTTTTCGCCCAGCTCACCAAGCTCAGAGCTAGACAGTGCGGCAGCGGTGTTGCTGGCGC
>NZ_JPUA01000034.1:484052-774116 GCF_002211105.1 Halomonas campaniensis
AAGCACGCTTGGAGTGTCCTAACGCCACGTGGCCGATCTCGTGGGCAATAACGTAGCGCACTTCATCGTCGGTCATTTCATCCATCAGCCCGCTATGTAGTCGAATGGAGCCATTGGGTACTGCAAAAGCATTAACTTCGTCTAAATGATAAACGTTGTAGTCAAGCGTATGGCCGTCGACGGTTTCCAAGCCTTGGGTTAGCTTCGCTAAACGTTGTGCATACTGGCTATCATCTGCAACAAGGTGGTTTTGGGAATCAAGCTGAGCAATGGTTTGATCGCCAAGTTGTTGCATTTGCTGATCCGACATCGTGGCAGCACCAGCGAAACTGGAGCCCGCAGACATTAGGCCGCCGAGATCAGCGCCGGATTGACAGCCGCTAAGAGCGAGTGTCGCCGCTAAACCTAATGCATAAGATGTTTTGCGAACCAAAAAAGGTGTTTGCATCGTCCGTTCCTTCGTCAATGTGCGTGCATAACAGTAATCGTCTGCACGTTGAGTATTGCGCCTTTATTAGCCGAACTAATATTAGACTAATCCTTTAAGTAACTCCATACCTTATCGCACATTAGCTTATAGGGATTGGCTGAGAACATCGAAACGTTGCACTTAAAGTCAATGCTCCGCTAGACCTTGCGCTGATTGTTAACGCTTTAAAATTGCACAAAGTGTTATTAATCGTAGCGGTAGAGAGCATTAACGCGATTTATCTTTACAGGGAGCGTCGCATAATTGAAAGTCGAATGTGCCAAATCAGCTGGCTGTAAGGCTACAAAAAAACGCCTCGTTAAACGAGGCGTGTATGGAGCTGAAACAGCATGCGGGTTCTATATGTTTAACGCAGATAAGCCTTAATAGCGTCAAGTGCCGCGCGCTGCTGCAGAGCGCGTTTCGCCCACACTTCCATAACATCAGCTTCTAACGCTTGTGCTGGGTTGACTAAGTCTTGCATGGCGTTTATTCCTCTTTCAGGGGATCAGAGAATGTGGTGAGACCTTGTTGTAAAAATGATGTTGTAAAAGCTCATGCCGTAAAAAGCGCATGTTGTACACAGCTTGTGTTGTGCAAAGCAGCAATGTAGCTGTGGTGAGATATTAAGAGCTTTATTTGCGAAGGGCTAGTCCTAACGATGTAGGTGATTTGCCATTTTCCGTAAGCTGTGGCTTACAAATGACGTTATGACGATATTAGGTCTTTGAATGGAAAAGGTTTTCATAACTATAAAAAAGCCGGAAATTATTCCGGCTTCGGTGATTATCTTTGGTCTAAAAGGGTGCAAAAGCACCTGAATTAGCCTAAATAGGCTTTCAGCGCTTCGACTGCGGCACGATGCCACTGAGCATGCAAGCTCCAGAACTCTAGAACTTCATTATCGCGTGCAGGGGGGGTTATTAAAAAAGTCATTGTGCGGTCCTCCTATTGGGACTACACCTCCATTATAGTCTATTTTTGTTGCGGTGCAGCATTTCTTGGTATAACACCGTCGTTGTGCGACAAAGTGTCTTAGGCTGAGTAGGATTGGTTGGGGTACTTAATTAGGTATTTGCTATGGAGAGCTCTATGCGCTTGCGTATTTTGTCTGATCTACACCTGGAATTTTTTGACGGCGACCGCGAGCTGCCTGAGGTTGATGCCGATGTCGTGGTTCTGGCAGGGGATATCCACCGTAAGAGCGAAGGCCTTGAATGGGCGCGCCTCCGCTTTCCGGCTACGCCGATTATCTATGTGCCCGGTAACCATGAATTTTACGGTACCTGCATGCCGTTGCTACGGGATGAGCTGGCGCTCGAAGCCGAGCGGCTCGATATTGAACTGCTGGATAATCGTGCCGTTACCCTCAATGGCGTACGCTTTTACGGCACTACGCTATGGACTGATTTTGCGTTATACGCCGGTGATCCAACTCAAAACCCCGCCGATACGGAGTCCAAGGCGCTACGCTACATGCCCGACTTTAAAATCGTTCAAACTTCGCCCGGGGTAACGTTCACACCCCAGGCAAGTCAGCAGGTGCACGCTGAAGCACTCGCTTGGCTTGAAGGCGAACTGTCCCAGCCATTTGATGGCCCAAAAGTGGTAGTTAGCCACCACGCCCCGCTGCACGACTGTATTCCTGATCAATATCTGGGTGACGCGTTATCCCCCGCGTTTGCCTCCAATTTGCCTCATTTAATGGGCAATATGGATGTATGGGTGCACGGGCATGTTCACGAACCCGTGGATATTCTGCGCAATGGCACGCGTGTCATTGCCAACCCCGGTGGATACCCTTATGAGTTTACGCCAGAGCTGTTTAAGCCAGACTGGGTGGTTGAAATTTAAAGAAATTTAAAATCAGTGGCTTATGGTTTTTAATAGATTGTTCGTAAATCGCTGGCAGTCAAACCGGTGAGTGCTACTTTGGTTTAAATTCCACCTCTTCTGCTTGCGTCTTAAAGCCACGCTACTTATCTTCTTGCTTGTATGATGTATGACATATAGGGCTGCATAAAATATTTATGTAGTCATGAACGGGATGCTGATCTACGCGCTAAGGCTGCTTACTGGAGAATTGTTTATGTCGAGCCACGACACTCCCACGATAACCGAGATGCAGGTCATTCCCGTGGCAGGGCGCGATAGCATGTTATTCAATATCGGTGGAGCGCACTCGCCGTATTTTACCCGCAACCTGGTTATTCTCAAAGATAGCCACGGTAATGTGGGGGTGGGCGAAGCTCCCGGTGGTGAGACGATTCAAACGTCTCTTGAGCAGTCGCGAGAGCGGGTAATTGGGCAATCAATTGGAAAAATGCGCTCCATGATTGCTTCGCTGCACAATGCCGGCAGGAGTGCCGATTTTGAAGACTTCGGTAAAGGCTCTTGGACCTTCGAGCTGCGTATCAATGCGGTTGCCGCGCTTGAGGCTGCGTTACTTGATTTGATGGGGAAATTTCTGGGAGTGCCGGTGGCAGAACTCCTAGGCAACGGCAAGCAGCGTGACAGCGTTGATGTGCTGGGGTACTTGTTCTTTATCGGTGATGGGCACGCCACGCCGTTGGATTTCCGCCGGGGCACCGAGGGCTTGGATCACGACTGGTACCGTCTGCGCGACGAGCCGGCCATGACCCCTCAGCACATTGTTGAGCTAGCTCAGGCGGCGCATGATCGATACGGCTTTAAAGACTTTAAGCTAAAAGGCGGGGCGCTGGCTGGTGAGCAAGAAATAGCGGCCGTCACGGCGCTGCACAAGGCGTTTCCGGATGCGCGCACGACCATTGACCCCAACGGCGCCTGGTCGCTCGAAGAGGCGATCCGATTATGCAAGGATCTTCACGGTGTAATCGCCTACGCCGAAGATCCTTGTGGGGCGGAACAAGGCTTCTCCGGTCGCGAGATTTTAGCTGAGTTTCGCCATGCCACCGGGTTGCCTGTCGCCACCAACATGGTAGCCACCAATTGGCGAGAAATGGCCCACGCGCTGATGCTGCGCTCAGTCGATATTCCATTAGCCGACCCGCACTTCTGGACACTTTCCGGTGCCGTACGTGTCTCCCAGCTCTGCCAGGATCATGGTATGACCTGGGGCTCCCACTCCAACAACCATTTCGATATTTCTTTGGCCATGTTCGCCCAGGTGGGGGCCGCCGCCGAGGGGCGCACCACCGCGCTTGATACCCACTGGATATGGCAGGAGGGCGACGCGCGCCTGACTCGCAATCCGCCGGAGATTGCGGGTGGCAAGGTAGCCGTCACTGATGCGCCGGGGCTGGGTGTAGAGATCGATATGGTGCAAATCGAGAAGGCCAATGAGCTTTATCGTTCACTGCCTGCTGGTGCTCGGGATGATGCGATGGCAATGCAGTATTTGATAGATAACTGGAAGTTTGATCCGAAAAAGCCAGCGTTGGTGCGCTGAGCGAATCCCCTAAATGTGACAAAGAAGGACATTACAATGAATAAAATAGTACTCAATTTATCTATTGCGTCAGCGATACTGGCCAGCGGCGGTGCATTTGCCGACTATCCTGAGAAAAACATCGACATGATCGTGCCTTTCTCAGCCGGCGGCGGTAACGATACCTTCGTTCGCGCACTACAGCCGCTACTGGAAGAAAAGCTCGATACCAACTTGGTTATCCGCAATATCTCGGGCGGCGGCGGCGCTGTGGGGCTGACGCGTGCTCAGGCATCAGATGCCGATGGCTACACCTTAGCTGCCGCCAGTAACGCATTGCTGACCTTGGAGGCGTTGGGTAATGTCGACTTTACCTACGAAGATTTTGATTTTGTCGCCAAGATTCTTGAAGAGCCCTATGTCATCGCTGTCGGTGAAGACAGTGAATACGCCGACTTGGACGCTATGGTCGAGGCTGCGAAGGAAGGCACCTCGGTGCAAGTTGGCGTTTCGGGTGTAGGGTCATCGGCTCACATCGCGGCGGTGGCATTTGCTGATACCGCAGAAGTCGATTTCAATTTCATTCCCTATCCCGGCGGTTCTGAGACCATTTCCGCGGCTATGGGAGGGCACGTGGATGCTGTGGTGTTAGGTGGGGCGGAACTTCGCTCGGCGCTAGAGTCAGGTCGCCTAAAAGCCTTGGGTATGTCTTATGAAGAGCGTAGCGAGGCGCTGCCCGATGTCCCCACTTTCCAAGAGGAAGGCTACGATCTGTCTCTAACAGTATGGCGCGGCATCGCGGGCCCGGATGGTCTACCGGAAGAGGCTAAAGAAGCGTGGATCAGCGCCATTAAAGAAATTGTCGAGGAAGGCTCCTTTGAAGAGACTGCCTCGAATCTGGGCTTGGATATTGTACCGCTGTATGGAGATGAGCTAGAGGCGTTTATCGCTGAATCTGCTGAAGTGATGAAAGAGAGTGCTGGCGACTTAGCTGCTAAATAAAATAAGGGGTTAGTGACTGATGGCGAAGGATATAGGTAAACCGATCTTTGATCTGTTTCTTTTAGTGGCATCGGCAATTGGGTTTTATATGGCCACTACGCTGCCAGCAGTCAGCATGGCGGGGGGGCTTTCCCCCGTTTCTTTTCCAAAGTTGATCTCTGGCTTGATTTTTGTGTGTGCCGTCCCCTGCTTAATACGTGATTCTTACGAATGGCTTGTTGCAAGGCGAGTGCGGAAAGCCGAAACAGCCCTTAATGCCACTGCTTCAAAGAAAGGTATTTTGCAATGGTTGACCATCGTGGCTTTGATTATTGTTTATATCAATGTGTTCGAGCGGCTGGGGTATCTCGTAAGCACAGCGCTATTTTGCTTCTTTAATGTCGTTTTACTTGTTGTAGTTAGCGGTGAATTCCAGAAGTTAAGCAACAGCCGTAAACTGCGAAACTTGGCAGCTTATACAATTTTCTCGGTCATATTGTCATTGGTTATTTATTATGTATTTACCGAACTGTTCAATATCCCGCTACCGAATTGATGAAGGAGAAGTGTGATGCTGATGGGATATATGGAAGGTTTGGGATTAGTCTTTCAATTCGGAACATTACTGGCAATCGCTGGGGGAACCTTTCTTGGCATCATCATGGGGGTGCTGCCTGGCCTAACATCGGCCATGGCGATAGCTCTGTTGTTGCCGGTAACCTTTGGAATGCCGCCTGTGATGGGTATTGGTATGCTGCTGGGTACCCTGTGTGGTGCTGGTGCCAGCGGCTCGATACCCGCCATCTTATTGAATATTCCAGGTACGCCATCCTCGGTCGCGACGACGTTCGATGGCTTTCCAATGGCTCAAAAAGGTGAGGCGGGGAGAGCCCTGGGGCTGGCCATTGTTGCCTCTTTCTTTGGCGGTGTTGCCAGTATGGTGGTGTTAAGTCTTCTCGCACCACCCATCGCTGAGTTTGCATTACGATTTGGTGCTGCGGAGTATTTTTCGCTGAGCATTTTCGGGCTAGTCATTATTGCGTCTGTTGCGGGCAAGTCACTCCTTAAAGGTTTGATTGCAGGCCTGATAGGTTTCTTTTGCGCTACCATCGGTACAGATCCTATTGCGGGGGTCGACCGTTTTACGTTTGGACAACTCTCTTTATTGACCGGGGTTAACCTTTTACCGGCGCTGATTGGGTTGTTTGCTGTATCACAAGTACTGAAAGATGCCTTCGAATATGACCCCTCCAATAAACTTCAGAATAGCCCCCATAAGGTCGATATTGCACGGCCGCGGTTTATTGAAACACTGCGCAATTGGCGCGCTCTTCTCGTCGGTATCGTGTCGGGTTCTGTCGTGGGCCCAGTACCGGGTGCGGGGGGCAGTATTGCCTCGCTGGTAGCCTATGACCAAGCACGTCGTTTTTCTAGAACACCTGAAAAGTTTGGTAAGGGGCATGGTGCTGGCATTGTCTCCGTTGAGAGCGCGAACAATGCGTTGTTAGGTGGGGCGTTAATTCCTACGCTTGCGCTGGGCATCCCTGGCGAGGCCGCGACGGCTGTTCTATTGGGTGGTTTAATGATTCAAGGCGTTACGCCGGGGCCGATGCTCTTTGAAAGCCAGAGCGGCATCATTTACGGGATATTTTTAGCGTACTTAGTCGCTAACTTCTTCATGCTTATCATCATGTGTTTAGGCATCAAGCTGTTTGTTCGTGTACTGCTCGTGCCAAGAAAACAGTTGATATCGGCTATCATTGTTTTTTGTTTTATCGGTGTTTACGGAGTCGATGGGGATGTGTTTAACCTCTACATAATGCTGGCTTTTGGATTGCTCGGCTATTTTCTCAACCGATATGGCTTTGGAACCGCTCCGGTAATACTGGGTTTAATTCTGGGGCCGATAGCGGAATCTAACTTGAGACGGGGGCTGCAGACCTTCGGTGGTGATTGGACACCGTTTTTCACCCGCCCCATCAGCGTTACCTTTTTAGTTATCGCCTTAGGGTTGCTGGCGCTGACACTGTGGCAGAACTACCGTCCTCGTCAACAAGACGCGGCGTCTGGCGCTGCTTGAAGTCCATGGCCGCCATGCGAGGCGGCTGGGGTGTTGAAGCCCACTCCCTGAGTGGGCTTTTTTAATGGTGGGGGTAAGTGATGGCTAACATCGATTTTGAGACATTGCGCAGTACGATTGAAAAATCACTCTTGAAGGCGGGCCTAAAGCCCGCTGATGCTGAGATCTGCGCGCAAATCCATGCTGAAAGTACTCGAGACGGCGTGCATTCGCATGGTATCGGGCGGGTTCCACGTTTCATTGAGTACGTTGGGAAGGGCTGGGTCGATATCGACGCTAAGCCATGCCTTGTTCAGCGGCTGGGGGCGATTGAGGTGCTGGATGGAGGGTTTGGAATAGGCGTGGTCAATGCACTTCATGCCACAGAACGGGCCATTGCATTGGCACGTGAGCACGGTATGGGGCTGGTGGCGTTACGCGATACCACTCACTGGATGCGGGGCGGAAGCTATGGTTGGCATGCGGTTGAGCAAGGGTTCGCTACGATTATGTGGACCAATACCGAGTCCTGTATGCCCGCCTGGGGCGGGGCTTCCCAATCGATTGGCAATAACCCACTGGTGATGGCTGTACCACATAGTACTGGGCCTCTGGTGCTCGATATGGCGATGTCGCAGTTTTCCTATGGGAAGCTACAGACGACTCAGTTGAAGGGCGAGCATTTGCCCGTTGACGGTGGTTTTGATGAGCGCGGAGCGTTGAGCCGTGATCCTGCGGCGATCGCTGCGACGCGCCGCTTGCTGCCGACCGGGTACTGGAAAGGCTCTGGGTTGGCGATTCTACTGGATGCGTTGGCAGCACTGCTCGCTCAAGGGCGTCCTAGCCATGCTATTGATAAGGTTCAGCGCGGCAGTGGCGGCGGTTGTAGTCAGGTGTTTATGGTCTTTGACCCTGAACAACTCGGTGGTCGAGAAGCCTGCGATAGCATTGTCGAAGGTATCCAGACGCATCTGGCCGCTACCACGCCTGCCGAGCCGGGGCGTAGAGTGCGCTGGCCGGGCGAATCGACCGCTGACAAGCGATACGGAGAGGGGACGATTATGCTTGATGACATGCTCTGGCGTTCTGTTTGTGAGCTCGCTGGGGACTAGTTAAAGCCCTTTAACCTTCAATAGGTTTATAGAGCTTGGCTGCTACTTTGGTTTAAGTTTTGATGGTTCTGCTTGCACCCTATGAGCTGGGTACTTATCTTTTAGGTTGTATGATGTATGACATAAGGTCGTTGGCTAACGAATGG
The DNA here is from genome assembly GCF_002211105.1 of Halomonas campaniensis. Classification (GTDB taxonomy): domain Bacteria; phylum Pseudomonadota; class Gammaproteobacteria; order Pseudomonadales; family Halomonadaceae; genus Vreelandella; species Vreelandella campaniensis_A. The sequence continues at coordinate 492,229 of NZ_JPUA01000034.1, forward strand.
TGACTGCTCACCCTGTGACCAACACATTTTAAAAGAGGGCGCAAAGTGACGTTTTCAAGAGAAGCTGTAACAAAAGCCATCGGCGATGGCCTGCTATCGTTCCCGATTACGGATTTCGATAGTCAAGGTCGTTTCGATGAAGCGAGCTATCGCAAGCGGCTTGAGTGGTTTATTAGCCACGAGATCTCGGCGGTCTTCGTCGCAGGTGGCACGGGGGAGTTTTTTAACCTGTCACTTGAAGAGTACCGCGAGATCGTTCGCGTAGCCGTTGAGGTGATCGACGGTCGCTTACCGGTAATTGCCAGCGCGGGCTTAAGCGTTGAAACGGGCAAAGCTTTTGCAAAAGCGGCCGAAGAAGTGGGCGCTGATGGCATTCTGCTGATGCCGCCGTACCTTACTGAGTGCCCGCAGGATGGCCTGGTGGAGTATGCCCGTCAGATTTGTGATGCCACCGCCGTCAACGTGATTTATTACAACCGCGGCAACGGCATTTTAAACGCCTCCTCGGTTCAGCAGTTGGCCGACCATTGCCCTAACTTGGTGGGGCTAAAAGATGGCAAAGGCGATATTCAGGCGCTCAACAAAATTGTCAAAACCGTCGGTGACCGTTTGGTCTATATCGGCGGAGTGCCTACAGCTGAAATTTTTGCCGAGGCCTATGTCTCCATTGGCGTGAACACCTACTCGTCGGCCGTGTTCAACTTTGTGCCGGAAATGGCGGTGAAATTCTACAAGGAGCTGCGTAAGGGCAATAAAGAGGTCGTCAAACAGATCACTAACGACTTTTTTATTCCCTTCGTGGATCTCCGGGATCGAAAAGCGGGCTATGCCGTTAGCCTGATTAAAGCAGGCGCTGACATTGTTGGCCGCCCCGCGGGCAGTGTTCGTGCGCCACTGGTAATGCCAACCCAGGAGGAGTGTCAGGCGCTTAAAAAGCTGATTGAGCGTGTTAAGTAGTCATAAATGACTGAGTAGTGCGCCACTCATCACTCAATAAGCCATAACAATTTAACAACGAGCGAAAGAGGTGAAAGTATGATCATTTCTAAAAAAACAGTGACAAGTGTTGGATCCGCAGCGCTGATGGCAACGTTGAGCATCAGCGCTGGTGTGGCAATGGCCCAGGATGGCCCGTTGCGCGGTAATATTCGCGTAGTCATCGGCTCAACGTCCACCGGCGGCGACACTTATCAAAACTCTACCATTGTGGTGGATCAACTAGCTGAAAAGCTGGATCTCAACATGAAGGTGGACGCGGTGGGCGCAAGCTCTGCTTTCCGCACCCTCGACCGGGACTCTCGCGGCAATACGTTGATGATCTTCCACGACCAGTCCTACCTTGGCCATCTGTATGGCGTAGAAGGTTACGACGATATCTTTGAGAAATATACCGTTGGCCCGACCATTGCTATCAACCCCGGCAATGCCTATCTGGTGCCTAAGGATTCGCCCTACGAGACCCTTGACGACATCATCGCTGCAGTCGGCAGTGGCGAGACCGTGCGTGTGGCGATCCAGCCGGGCGGCGTCTCTGAGATTGGTTTCAGTGCGTTGAAGAATGCCATCGCCATTGAGCATCCTGGGCAGGAAGATAACCTGGTCGCTGTTAACACCGGCTCCCAATCTGACAAGAACCAGCAACTGTTTGACGGTCAAGCCGACGTGATTAATGGCACCGTGCAGGCTAACGAGCAGTACACGCGGTTACCTGAAGATGACCAGAAAGCAATGCGTTTTGTCTGGTTAACGGCCCGTCAAGACACTATTGAACAGGCGCCGGAAGAGGGGCTTGGGCAAACATCTCGTGAGCAGTTGCTGGAGTATGTAGAGCCGAACGTGCACGTCACCATGGGAGACGACGAGAGCTTCACGTTCGATAAGGAGTTCTTCTTCCTCTACAACAAAGACATGGATCCGGCGATTGTTGAGCAAATCGATGAAGCGCTAGCGGAGATCTACGAAGAGGGTGAAATACAGGAGATTCAGAAGAACGCCTTCTTTATCCCCAACTTCAAGCCTTCTGATGAAGCCTCTGCGTATCTCGCCGATAAAATGGCTCGCTACGAAGAAATCATCAGCAACATCCAGTAACGGGTATGACACTCGCTGCGTGGGCGGCGGGTGTCTCACCTATGCATGAGTCGCTATAGAACCGCTATAGAAAGAACAATAGTAAGCAGGGTATCTGCTGCTAATGCCCGGAGCTGTTATGGAATCAGGTCTTTCAAGTCTGCTCAGTGTCTCTATCGATTTCGAGACCTCCCACCTGTTCTTCCCCAGGATTATCCATTGGATCATGGCGGGTCTGTTTGCCCTGATTCTGGTGACGAAGGTAGCTCCCTTCATGGCCTCTGTGAAACGGGGAGAGCGCACCATGCCCATTTTGGGGGAGGTCAGGGATAATTTTCGCTTCTTCGGCACGCTCGTCTTGATTGCGGCGTATTTTTACTTCATGGCCGTGGTGGGCGATATGTTCCCCTACACAGGCTATGGCTTCCTGCTGGTATCGATGGCTTTCGTTCTCCTGATGTCACTGCTCTATCTGCATGACTGGACGAAAAAGGCGCTTACCATCGTCGTGGTCAATGCCATCGTCGCCCCCAGTCTGGCCTGGTTCGTTCTCGCCAAGCTGTTCACTATCACCTTACCGTGACCGGAGCGAGTGCCACCATGGAATTCCTCTCACTTCTCGATATAACCTTCTTTTTACTCGCCGGGTTCGGTGCTCTGGTCGGCATCATCTTCGGTGCTATCCCCGGCATGACCGCTACTATGGCAGTCGCTGTTTGCCTGCCGCTGACTTACGCCCTTGGTTTACACCACGGCCTAGCGCTGCTGCTTGGCCTCTATGTGGGTGGTATTTCCGGCGGTATGGTGCCAGCCGTGCTGCTCAATATTCCCGGTACACCCTCTTCCATTACCACCACCTTTGATGGCTACCCAATGGCTCAGAAGGGGGAGGGTGAGAAAGCGCTGAAAATATGCGTGGTTGCATCCGTCGTTGGCGGGCTTATTAGCGCCGCTATACTCTTCTTGTTTGCGCCTCTGCTGGCCGATTTCTCGATCAAGTTCTCCTATGTAGAGAAGTTTTTGATCATTTTGTTAGCGCTGAGTGTCATTGCTTCGCTCTCCAGCAGCATGCTGATTGGCATCTTTAGCGGCGTCATCGGCATCTGGCTGAGCCTGATCGGTGACTACAGCATCTCTGATGGCGGCAATGGCAAAACCCGGCTGATGTTTGATTTCATGGAACCCTACTTATTTGAAGGGTTTTCCCTGCTGCCGGTGCTGATCGGGGTGTTTGGTATCTCTACGATTCTGCTTGAGGCGGAAAAGGGGGCGAAGAGTGATATCGCTAACCAGCGCATCAAACTCAGCAAGGGAGCAGGCTTTTCACTTTCGATCTTTAACGGTCGCCTGACTAACCTGGTGCGTTCGTCTTTTATCGGCACCTTCGTTGGCATGCTGCCTGGGGTCGGTGGCAGCGCCGCCTCCGTATTGGCTTATACCCAAGAGAAAAACTTAACCCGTGATTCATCGCAAATGGGCAGAGGGGCGCCTCAAGGGCTTATCGCCTCGGAGTCCGCCAATAATGCGTTGACCGGTGGTGCACTGATTCCACTGCTATCGCTAGGTATTCCTGGCGACTCGACAACGGCGGTGCTGATTGGTGCATTCACCCTGCAGGGCATTCAGGTCGGGCCGCTATTTATTCCTGAGAATACCGACACCTGGTACGTCATGATGACGGCGCTGGTGTTCGCCAATATCGTGATGTTTTTCTTAATGTTCTATGCCATTAAGTACATCGCCAAAGTGGTCATGGTGCCCAAGCATATTCTCTTCCCCATCATTGTGATGATGTGTGTGGTCGGTGCCTATGCCATCAACTACGGCATTATGTTTGATGTCTGGACGCTGCTGATTTTCGGCATTTTAGGCTACCTGGTGCAGAAAATTGGTTTGGAAGTGGCCCCGCTAATTATTGGCTTCATCTTGGGGAGCCAAGCCGAGGTCTACTTCGTCAAGAGCCTGGAGTCGTTCGGCACTTTCTCGATCTTTTTCACCAAAAGCCCCATCGCCATGGTGCTATGGGGGTTGATTATCGCCTCGCTAATGTTCGCCATCGTCATGGGCTTCAAATCCCGCGCCAGGCAAAAAATGGAACTGACCCAGGTAACGGGCAGTACACGCACAGCCTCAGGAAAGGGTCATGACACAGACAACGACTAATACGCGCGTGATTCGCATACACCCCAACGATAACGTCGCCATCGTGGTTGAGCCGGGCGGTCTCGCTGAGGGCGCCGTCATTGAGGGAGGGGTTACCACCACAATGGCTGTCCCCCAGGGGCATAAGGTGGCTCTTGTCGATCTGGCGGAGGGGGAGCGCATCATTCGCTACGGTGAAGTGATCGGCACGGCGGCCACGCCTATTCCCCAGGGCGGCCACGTCAGCGAGACCAACTTGCACATGCCGACACCACCGCCGCTTGCGGACCTACCGCTGGCGACTCGGCCAGCACCGAAAACCGCACCGCTTGAAGGCTATACCTTCGAGGGCTTTCGTAACCCTGATGGCAGCGTGGGCACCAAAAATGTGCTGGGTATCACCACCAGCGTGCAGTGCGTCGCCGGTACCGTCGACTTCGTCGTGCAGCGGATCAAGCGCGAGCTGCTGCCGCGATTTCCCAACGTGGATGATGTGGTGGGGCTTAATCACTCTTATGGCTGTGGGGTCGCCATTAATGCGCCTGCGGCTATTGTGCCCATTCGAACGCTTAAAAATATCGCCCTGAATCCCAACTTCGGCAACGAGATAATGATCATCGGTTTGGGGTGCGAGAAGCTGCAACCCTCGACACTGCTTTCCGATCGACCGGTGAAAATTTATGAAAACACCGAGGCGGCCGACCCGGAAGCCAACGTGTTGAGCCTTCAGGATGACTCTTTTCAGGGCTTCGGCGAGATGGTCGAGGGTATTTTGGCCATGGCCGAACGACACCTTGAGCGACTCAATCGACGCCAGCGTGAGACCTGCCCGGCGTCCGAGCTCGTCGTCGGCATGCAGTGTGGCGGCAGCGATGCCTTTTCGGGGGTGACGGCTAACCCCGCTGTGGGCTTTGCAACCGACTTGATCGTGCGGGCGGGGGGCAGTGTGATGTTCTCAGAGGTTACCGAGGTGCGCGACGCTATCCATCTGTTAACCCCGCGGGCTGTTGACGAAGAGGTGGGAAGGGCACTGATTGAGCAGATGGCGTGGTACGACAACTATCTGGCTCAAGGCCAGGCTGATCGCAGCGCCAACACTTCACCGGGCAACAAGAAGGGGGGGCTTTCCAATATCGTTGAGAAGGCGCTGGGCTCGGTGATCAAGTCGGGCAACTCGCCGATTGTCGATGTCATCGGCCCCGGTGAAAGGCTGCGCAGTAAGGGATTGACCTTCGCCGCGACCCCGGCCAGCGATTTCATCTGTGGCACGCTTCAGTTAGCCGCAGGTATGAATCTTCAGGTATTCACCACCGGGCGGGGGACACCCTATGGTCTGGCCATGGTGCCGGTGCTGAAAGTTTCCACTAACTCAGCGCTGGGAAAACGGTGGCACGACATCATCGATCTGGATGCCGGGCGCATTGCCACTGGCGAGGCCAGTATCGAAGAGGTGGGCTGGGAGCTTTTCCACCTCATCCTGGACGTGGCCAGCGGCCGCCAACAGGCCGCTGCCGACCGACTGGGAATTCATAACGATTTGGTGTTGTTTAATCCTGCGCCAGTGACTTAATCGCCTGAATAAAATTTCAACTTGGGTCAATAATAAGTAGAGGTTTACGAGATATGTTTCCAAAAATTAAATCAATGAAAGTGGTACCTGTCGCTGGTTACGATGGTTTCTTATTAAATCTCAGTGGTGGTCACGCTCCCTGGTTTATCCGCTGTGTGGTCATCCTCGAGGATGACGCGGGTAACCAGGGCGTTGGTGAGATTCCTTCCAGTGGTGGCATTCTTAAGGGGCTGGAGCAGTGCCGTGAGCTGGTGGAAGGCTCGCCGATCAATAACATCAAACACACCCTCAATCAGGTTCGCCTGCGATTAGCCCAGAACGGACGCGAGGAGCGGGGCAGGCAGACGTTTGATCTGCGCGTAGCGGTACACGTGATCACCGGTATTGAGTCGGCGCTGTTAGATCTCTATGGGCAGACGCTCCAGCTACCTGTCGCCGACCTGCTGGGTCAGTACGGCCGTCAGCGCGATGAAGTCGAGGCATTGGGCTACCTGTTTTTACTGGGTGACCCGGGCAAGACAGACCTGCCATACCCTAAAGCGCATCACCCTCAAGATCGCTGGGACGAAATACGCTACCAGGAAGCGCTAACACCCGACGCCGTCGCTAATTTGGCCAAAGCCGCCTATGAACGGTATGGGTTTAAAGACTTTAAATTAAAAGGTGGTGTATTACGTGGGGAAGAGGAGGCCGACTGCATCCGCGCCCTTCATGATGCCTTCCCCGATGCGCGGCTAACGCTTGATCCTAACGGTGCCTGGAAACTGGATGAAGCGGTGCGCGTGCTGGAGCCCATCAAACACTTGCTAAGCTACGCCGAAGACCCCTGTGGTCAGGAAGAGGGCTACTCGGGTCGTGAAACAATGGCCGAGTTCAAGAAGCGCACCGGCCTACCTACTGCCACCAATATGATTGCGACAGATTTTAAACAGCTGCAGTATGCCGTTCAGCTAAATTCTGTCGATATACCGTTGGCAGATTGCCATTTCTGGACGATGCAAGGTGCTGTCAAAGTCGGTGAGCTGTGTAATGAGTGGGGTATGACCTGGGGCTCTCACAGTAATAACCACTTTGATATTTCGCTCGCCATGATGACGCACGTTGCGGCGGCTTGTCCGGGTGAGATTACCGCCATTGACACCCACTGGATTTGGCAGGACGGGCAGCGTATCACTAAAGACCCTCTGCTCATCCGCGATGGCAAGCTCAAGGTGCCCACGACGCCAGGGCTAGGAGTTGAGCTTGACGAAGAGAAGCTTATGGAGGCCCACACGCTTTATAAGTCGTTGGATACCACCCAGCGAAACGATGCCATGGCGATGCAGTTTTTGATTTCTGGGTGGGAGTTCGATCCTAAGCGTCCTGCTCTCGTTCGTTAAAGTGCTTTAACGATAACGGTGGATTAAGCCAAATGTATTGCCGATAGAGAGATGTGGTCAACTGGGTAAATGCTCGACTTTGGTCTCATTTTTATATCTCTCTATTGTAGAGCTAACGAGAACACACTAAGTTTCAGGTTGTATGATGTATGACTTGATCATGAGAAGAAGTCTGCTGATAGGTTTTTAACCAAGGAGTACACAATGTACAAAAACAACAAAACCCTGCTAACCCTGACCGCTGCCGTCGCTTTAGCCTCACTATCTGGCGTGGCGCTAGCTGACTACCCTGAGCGCGATATCCGCGTGATTGTGCCTTGGGGGGCCGGTGGGGGTACCGATGGAATCGTTCGTAAACTGACCACCATCGCTGAAGAAAGCCTCGATGTTTCCATGTACGCAGAAAACATCGAGGGTGGCGTGAGTGCCACCGGTATTGGCCAGCTTATGAGCTCCCGGCCTGACGGCTATACCATTGGCGCGTTAACCTACGACAGCCTGGTGACCGTGCCTTGGCAAGCCATGCTGCCCAGTTACGATATGGATAAATTGAAGCTGATTGCACGGGTCACCAGCGAGCCCGATGCTATCGTCGTTGACGCCGATTCCGACTACCAAACGATTCATGACCTTATTGAGGCGGCCAAGGAAAACCCTGGCGAGATTCGCGTTGCCATTCAGAATCTGGGTGGACGCGTTCATCTCGCGATCCTGCAGTTTCAAGAGTTAACCGGTACGGAGTTCCGAATCGTCTCTTATCCTGGTGGTGCCGCCCCTCAGAAAGAAGCCATTCTGTCCGATGAGGTCGATGTTGCCCTTACCAGCCTGGGCGATTTTTCCAATCTTCTGGAAGATGGCACCGTACGCGGTCTTGTTGAGTTCTCCGATACGCAGAATCCGACCTACCCCGATGTGCCTACCACCGCTGAAGAGGGGATCGACCTCCAGATTGGCAGCTTTATTGTCTTTGCCGCACCAGCAGACACCCCGGAAGAAACCATTAACGCACTGGAAAGCGCTTACAAAACGGCGTACGACAGCGATGAGTTTCAAGAGTGGGTGGCCAACGTCGGGGTAACGCCGAACTGGCTGGGTACCGATGAGGTGACTGCCTGGGCTGATGAAACGGCCGAGTCACTGTTCAGCGAAATGGATGCGCTGGTAGAAGCAGGTGTGATGTCCAAGTAATTCGCAGCTCAAAGCGCGTGGCACCGGTTACCGGTGCCACAGCTAACTCAAGCAGAGGATTTTGAGTCAATGAACAACGTCGAACGCTTTAGAAGGTCGTCAGTACTGTTTCCTGCCTTCTTGCTGATATTGACCACGATCTACCTGGCGGAAGCCTTGAGCATACGCTCACAGTTTGGTGGTGACACCCTTGTGGGGCCGCGCTTCATGCCTATCCTGATGGCGTTCATCATGTATGCAGCGTTGATAGTCGTAACCGTAGGAGAGTGGCGCAAAGAAGCAGAGGCGGCCACTGGGGGCTCTCTGCTAAGGCCATTGCTGATTGTGGTGGCGACAGGCATCTACATCGCCTTGTTTCGTCCCTTGGGTTACGTGCCCGCTACGCTGGGTTTCGTGGTAGCCCTCTTTCTTATCTTTGACTTCGAGAAACATCGGCCCGCCTTCTTTATCTTTTATGTGATCGCCGTTACAGCGCTCTTTTACGGACTATTTGCCGGTATTTTTGGAGTGCGTCTGCCTCCCGTGTTAGGAGGATTCTAATGGAGACCTTTGTTAGTTTCCTGGGCGGTTTTGAAGCATTGCTGAGTTGGGAAGTGCTTGGCTTCATGATTGCCGGTTTCTTGATTGGTACCTTTTTCGGTGCGATGCCAGGCCTCACATCAGTGCTAGCCATTGCGCTGTTGTTACCTATTACCTATACGATCGACGTAGTACCCGCGCTGGTCATGTGTGCCTCGATCTTTATGGCGGGGATGTACTCCGGCAGTATCACGGCTACCACCATCAATATTCCCGGTGCGCCGTCCTCAATGATGACCGCCGTGGAAGGTAACGCCTTGATGTTAAAAGGGCAGGGCGCCAATGCACTGGGGCACGCGGCGCTGGGCTCGATGATCGGTGGGTCAATCGGCGCGTTACTGCTCATGGCGTTCATGCCCATTGCCGGTGAGCTGGCGCTATTGATCCGCACCCCAGGGAAGTTCTCATTGGTGCTTTTTGCGTTGGTGGTGATCATCATTGTCGATAAGGGCGCTATCGCTAAGGGCATTGTCGCTACGACGCTGGGCATCATGCTGGCGACAGTCGGCATTGATGTACTTCAGCCGATTCCACGCTTTGAGTTCGGCACTGAACTGCTGGTGGAAGGTATCGGTTTAATGCCGGTGGTCATCGGTGCCTTTGCGGTCAGTGAGCTACTGGTACAGGCGCAGAACTGGAACCTCTCTTTAGAGAGTACTTTGAAGCGGGCGAAAGGCTTAAAAATTCGTCGGCGCGATTTTATTCCCCCCTGGTCTGAAATCCGTGAAGTGGGCTTGTTTACCTATATTAAGAGCGCTTTCATTGGCTATGCGATTGGCATTCTACCCGGCGCGGGTGGCTCGATGGCGGCTTTCGTGGCCTATGCTGATGCCAAGCGCAGTTCGAAGAAGCCCGAAGAGTATGGCAATGGCAGCCGTGAAGGTATTGCAGCGGCTGAATCGGCAAATAACTCCATGTGCGGCGGTGCTTTTGTGCCGATGCTGATGTTCGGAATCCCGGGCGACCCTACCACGGCTATTGTGCTTGGTGTTTTGGTTATCAATGGCTTACAGCCAGGGCCACGTCTCATTGAGCAACAGGCTGATCTAATAGCGCCCATGTTTGCCTCTCTGTTTGTAAGCGCCTTGATCCTCATACCCCTGACGCTGTTCCTGTTCGGGCCGTACTTTATTCGCATCGTCTCAATCTCGCGTGGTCTGCTCTACAGCGCCATCGCCGTGGTAGCGCTCGTCGGAAGTTATGTGGCGACCTACTCAATTTTTCAGATGTTTTTAGCCCTATTGTTTGGTGTGTTGGCTTTCTTCCTGCGCAAACATAACTACTCGGTTGTGGCCATGTTGCTAGGCTTCATCCTGGGGCCGGATCTGGAACAGTATTTGCGCCGCTCCTTGTCGTTCAATGACGGTAACCCGATCGTCTTTTTGACGAGTATGGACAGTCTGGCTTTCCTGGCGCTAACCATCGTTTTCGCCTATCTAATTCTGCGCAAGAAGCCGAAACTTGATGCTATTCCGTGATCTTAATAAACATTTGTACAACAACAAGATTGGATTCTGTTACTCGCTATGCGCCTCCCATACTGATCATCACGAACGGCTGGGGGCGCTCTTCTCTGCCATTAGGATGCCAACATGACAACAAAAACTCGCCCCTTGCCGCGTACCGGGGGAAAAGTACTGGTTGACCAGCTTCTTATACACGGTGCTGATAGTGGCTACTGTGTGCCCGGAGAGAGCTACCTGGAAGTGCTCGATGCGCTTTATGATCAGCGTGAACATTTCACCCTCTACAATGCGCGGCACGAGGCTGGAGCGGCGAATATGGCCGAGGCTTATGGCAAGCTGACGGGGCGCCCCGGTATATGCCTGGTGACACGCGGGCCTGGCGCTTGCCATGCCGCTATTGGCGTTCATATTGCCCAGCAGGATTCGACGCCTATGATCCTGCTGATCGGCCAGGTCGACCGCAACTCTATGGATCGAGAGGCGTTTCAGGAAATCGACTACCGGGTGATGTTCGGCGGTGTCGCCAAGTGGGTTGCGCAGATAGAGGATGCGAGCCGCATTCCCGAATACATGGCGCGCGCCTTTCGGGTGGCAACGTCAGGCCGCCCAGGCCCGGTGGTGCTGGCGTTACCAGAGGATATGCTAACCGATATCGTCGAAGTCGAAGACGCTGTTCCCTACACGCCGTCAAGGCCGGGCATTGCCGTGGAGGAAATCGAGAAAATCGCTGCCCTGGTCTCCCGTGCCGAACGTCCGATGATGTTGGTCGGTGGATCGGGCTGGACGGATGAGTCCTGTGTGCAGATACGCAGCTTCGCTGAAACTAACGGTATTCCCGTCGCCTGCTCATTTCGCCGCCAGGATATAATGGACAATGCCTCAGACTGCTATGTCGGTGATTTCGGTACCGCCGTGGTGCCGTCACTGATTAAGCGCCTTGCTGAGGCGGATCTGCTGTTGGTCGTCGGAGCCCGGCTCGGCGAGATGACTACCCGAACATATACTACGCTGGCGTCTCCTACTCCCAGCCAAACGCTGATACACGTGCATATTGACCCGGATGAGATAGGCCGTGTGTTTAGCCCGGCGCTGGGCGTTGTTTCGGCCCCTGATAAGCTGGCTGCAGCGTTAGCCGCTCACGACTGGGGGCAGCGCAGCCGCTGGAGTGAGTGGTGCAAAACGTTGCGAGATGAGTATCTTGCCGATATTTTGCCTCCGTCACACGATTACCCGCTCGATATGGGCGCGGCAATGCATGCGTTGCGCGATAGCTTGCCGAAGGAGTGTATTGTCACTCTGGACGCCGGAAACCATACCGGATGGGCGCAGCGCTTTTTGGCCTACCAGCGTCCTGGTCGGATTATTGGCTCAACCTGCGGTGCGATGGGGTATTCAGTACCTGCCGCCGTGGCGGCTTCTCTACGCGAGCCCGATAAGTGTGTACTGGCGTTTGTCGGCGACGGCGGCTTTATGATGAGCGGTGTTGAAATCGCCACTGCCGTACAGCATGGCGGACGGCCCATCGTGCTGCTATTTAACAACGGTACTTACGGCACGATTCGCATGCACCAGGAGCGTGAACATCCTAATCGCGTTTCGGGAACCGATCTGGTGAATCCAGACTTTGGCCAATTGGCAGCAGGGCTTGGCGCGCATTTCGAACGTGTTATCGATACGGCCGCTTTCAAGCCCGCTCTGGAGCGGGCCATGGCCTCGGGTCGCCCTGCCGTGATCGAGCTTGTGACTGACCCGGAACGGATTTCAACACGTACTACCGTCACAGCACTGCGTTCAGCTAAAGCTCGTTCATAAAGGAACCACTTTAAGAAGAGACCCGCTAATCAAGAAGTCAGTCTTTAAAGAAGGGGGCGGGGACAACAATCTTGTTTTCCTGGCTAATTAGATAACCGGCCTCGGCACTTTTCTTGAGATAGGCGGCCCACTCTGGGTCGCTCTGCATAGCGGCGCGCCGCTGGCTACGGTCAGCGGCATCTTTGAACACCCAGATATGTACATAGGAGTTCACATTGCCGGTTTCGACCGGCCCGTATAGCAGAGGTTCGCCAAGGTGACGTTTTTGGATGGCCCAGCCATGCGCTTCGTAGAGCGCCATCTGTTTCTTCAACGTGCCAGGTGTGCAGGTATAGGTACGGTGGTCATACAGCATGGTGATACTCCTTGGTGATTACTCTATTAAGGGCTGCGGGCTATCCACCCAAGGTGGCGCTATGCAAGTAAAGAACCTTGTGTGATCTCGCCGGTATGAGGGTTACGTTAAGCCTTATTGCCTTTGGTTCCCTCTATCAATCACATGTTGTATTACATCATACAAAACTGCAACAAAAAGCATGCACCGATTGCGCCATAAGCAAGGGGGGTAAGGTATATGAGACCGTAATGTTGATGAGCTGATTTTTATCAAAGTGCTACTTTAACTTTGGTTCGGATTTCGTTAGTTATGCTTGCTTGGCACAATAATAAGGCCTATTTTTTTCTTGTATGATGTGTTGTATCTAGCATGAAAAAATATTCGTCGTTACTCGTGATGGCATTAAAAATAGAAAACAGGCTGCCTGGGGTCATTCAGAAGCCATTTATTGGCACTTCCAAGACCTAGGTTGTACGATATAATACAACTTGGATATTAATGAAGGATAGCTTCCATGGTCAAAACCAGCGCAGCGGCATCTGCCCTAAAACCGCTTCAAATAAGTAAAGTGACACAACAGGGAAGCTTGTCCGTGCACGTGGCCGACCAGTTGGAAGCGTTGATCACGCAGGGCAAAGTCGCGGTAGGAGAGAAGCTGCCTACTGAGAATAGCCTGTGTGACTCCTTTGGCGTTAGCCGCACTGTGATCCGTGAAGCGATTACCCACCTTAAGTCTCTGGGGCTGGTGGAAACCCGGCGAGGCGTAGGCACATCAGTGCTGCGCTCTTCCACAGTAGAGGCGCGTCCTGCAGAACGCATTAACCCCACTACTGTGGAAGATATCTTGCACCTGCTAGAACTGCGGCTAACCTTAGAGCCAGCGGCGGCGGAACTGGCCGCCTTACGCCACGACGATGAAGATCGTCAGCGGCTGGAGGCGCAGCACCTTGCCTTTAGTAATGCCTGTACTGCAAAAACCCAAGCCCGTGAAGAGGATTATCTGTTTCACTTTGCGATTGCCACGGCGACCAAAAATCCCTTTTTCCAATCTTTTTACAAGCAGTGGAGCCAGAGCGTGATTCCCCGCGCCAAACTGCTAAGTATTGATATTAACCCGATCTCCTCCGAGCGCTATTTAGAGCGAGTTCAGGAAGAGCACAGCTATATTCTTGAAGCTATTCTTTCCCGCGATGCGCAGGCTGCCCGTGAAACAATGTTTCAGCATCTTAACCGGGCGCGCAACACCTATGGCCAATATCGTGGGCAGAAGTAACGCGCACAGTAGCAATGCGACACGGGCGACCAGTGATATCACTGACCATTTAAGGAGCGATGTATGACAATGCGAGGCGAAATGCTGATTGGGCAACAATCAGTGACCGGGACTCAAGCCAACATTCAAGCGGTTAACCCTGCTACCGGCGAAAAGCTAGAGCCCATTTATGTCGGCGGCAGTCGTGCGCATGTTGAGCAAGCCTGCGAGCTAGCTGAAACGGCCTATGCTATCTACCGCGAAACGTCCCTCGAAGAGCGCGCTACGTTTTTAGAAACCATTGCCAGTGAAATTGAAGCGATTGGTAGTGAGCTGATTGAGCGCGCCATGGCCGAAACGGGCCTGCCCCAGGCGCGCATTGAAGGCGAGCGGGGCAGAACCTGCGGGCAACTGCGGTTATTCGCTTCCGTTGTTCGTGCCGGAGAGTGGTTAGATGTGCGTATTGATCCGGCGATGCCGGATCGTCAGCCGCTGCCGCGTGCTGACCTGCGTCAGCGCCATATCGCTCTGGGGCCTGTCGCTGTATTCGGCGCCAGCAATTTCCCGCTAGCATTTTCCGTTGCTGGGGGGGATACCGCTTCGGCCCTAGCGGCTGGCTGCCCGGTAGTGGTAAAAGGCCACTCTGCACACCCAGGCACTTCCGAGCTTGTTGGTAAGGCGATTCAAAAAGCCGTGAAAGCCTGCCAGTTACCAGAAGGCGTATTCTCGCTACTGTTTGGTGCCGGTAACGAAATTGGCCAGGCGCTGGTCGATGACCCTCGCATTCAAGCGGTTGGTTTCACCGGTTCGCGCAGCGGTGGTACAGCGCTGATGAGAACCGCCCAAGCGCGGCCTCAGCCGATTCCGGTTTACGCTGAGATGAGCAGTATTAACCCCGTCTTCTTGCTACCGGCCGCCCTTAAAGCGCGTGGTAAAGCGCTGGGAGAAGCCTTTGTGGGCTCTCTCAATATGGGCGCGGGTCAGTTCTGTACCAATCCTGGCCTGGTGATTGCGGTAAAAGGCCCTGAGTTGGATGCCTTCATTGAAGCCGCGCGAGGCGCCGTGAAAGCCAGCGGTTCGCAGACAATGCTGACGCCGGGTATTCACCGTGCTTATCAAGAGGGCGTAGCCAGCCTGAGCAGCGCCGGCAAGGTGCGTGAAATTGCCCGTGGCCAGACTGGCAGCGACTATCAGTGCCAGACAGGCTTGTTTGCCGCGTCAGCGAGCGATTTCCTCGCATCTGAAGCGCTGCAAGCGGAGGTGTTCGGTGCCAGCTCGTTGATAGTTGAGTGCGAAGATGCGGCGGAAGTAAAACGTGTTGCTGAACAGCTTGAGGGACAGCTAACCGCCACGCTACATATGGACGACGCGGATATTGATGCCGCCAAAGCGTTACTGCCCACCCTGGAGCGTAAAGCTGGGCGCATCCTTGCCAACGGTTGGCCCACCGGTGTCGAGGTGTGCCATGCCATGGTGCACGGCGGCCCGTTCCCGGCTACCTCTGATTCGCGCACGACCTCTGTGGGTTCGGCAGCCATTCACCGTTTCCTACGGCCGGTATGTTACCAGTCCCTGCCAGAAGGCTTGCTGCCCGATGCTCTCAAAGAGGGCAACCCGCTTAAAGTATCGCGGTTAGTGGACGGCAAACGCGAGCTGTAATTAACGGGTGGTTACTCTAAATAGTTGTATTTTTCTAGCGGCCTTCGGGCCGCTTTTTTATGCACTATGCTTGGGGGCTAATTCAAAAACTGTCTAGACTGACTGGCAGGGTTCTAACCCTTAGTGAGCCAACTTAGCACGTCGGGTCAGGGCAAATACTCACGTGTAAACAAGAAACCAATTGGAGAGTATGCCCATGGAGACCCTTGAACTACTCATTGCCCCCCTGCGCGATGGTCTCTATGCCATCATGATGCCGGTCAGTAACTTTATCTGGAGCTATATTCTTGTCTATCTGCTGCTAGGCGCTGGTCTGCTGTTTACCATTATGACTCGGGGTATGCAGTTCCGTATGTTCAGGCATATGGCCTATGTGACGTTCACCGCGCGCGGTGCCGGAGATGGCGTTAGCGGCTTTCAGGCATTTGCCACCTCCATGGCGGCACGGGTCGGCACCGGTAATCTCGCCGGGGTGGCGCTGGCGCTGTGGATTGGCGGGCCGGGGGCAATTTTCTGGATGTGGGTCACGGCGCTACTGGGTTTCGCCACGGCGTTTATCGAATCGACCCTGGCCCAGGTCTATAAGCATCGCAATGAAGATGGCGTATTTCGCGGCGGGCCAGCCTACTACATTGAACGCTGCCTGGGGTGGCGTTGGCTCGGCGCGCTGTTTGCGGTATTTCTGATCATTGCTTACGGCTTAGCGTTTAACGCTGCCCAGTCCAATACCATTGCGCAAGGTATGAACGGCGCCTTTGGCATACCCAATTGGCTTACCGGCGTGGTGATTGCCATCCTGGCAGGCTCGGTTATTTATGGCGGCCTCAAATCGGTGGCGCGCACCGCCGAGAAGATCGTCCCTGCAATGGCGATTGCGTATCTGCTGGTGGCGCTATGGATCCTGTTGACCAATCTGCCAGCAGTGCCCGATATGCTCTCGCTGATAGTGATGAGTGCCTTTGGCTTTGGCCCTGCGGTGGGTGGTGCTGCGGGCTACGCGATTAAAGCGGCGATGGAGAATGGCGTCAAGCGCGGCCTGTTTTCCAATGAGGCGGGCATGGGGTCAACGCCTAATGCGGCGGCCCAAGCGACGGTCAAACACCCGGCAGCCCAGGGGCTGGTGCAATCCTTTGGGGTATTTGTCGATACCATCGTTATCTGTAGCTGCACGGCGGTGGTGATTCTGCTCTCCGGCGTTTACGAGCGGCTGATGTCGGAGTCGCCGGGCGACAGCATCGAAGGTATTCAGCTTACTCAGGATGCCATGGTCGACCATCTAGGTGGCTTCGGGGAGATATTTATCGCCTTGGCGATACTGTTTTTTGCATTTACCTCCATTTTGGCTAACTTCTCGTTCTCATCGGTGAATATCGAATTTCTATTTCGTCGTCATGCCGCAAAGGCGGTAAGCTTATTTAAGGTGATTATTATCGCTATGGTGCTGCTGGGTTCTGTCGCTGAACTGAGCGTGGTATGGGACTTTGCCGACCTGGCCATGGGGCTAATGGCAACTACTAACCTGTTTGCCATTTTGATCATGGGGCCAATTGCCGTAGCCGTGCTGAAAGATTATGAGCGTCAGCGCCGCGACGGTATTAAAGAGCCGATATTTGATCCGGCCATTCTCAAACGTCCCGAGCTGGTAGATGCGGATGTGTGGCCCGTGAAAGAGGCAAAAGACGAGTAGGGAGCTAACTCGCTGCTTCAATAAACGCTTGCGCCCTTGGGTCTTGTATATAGGCGACGTTGAGCCGGAGCCAGGGCGTTGGCTGATGATCGGCAAAAAATAGATGCCCCGGCGATAGCGTGATTTCCCACCGGTTAGCCAGTTCAGTCAGGGTTTCAGGGGCGATGGCTGCCGGTGGTTTCGCCCACACAAACATCCCGCCAGCCGGTTGGGTATACACCTCCCAACCGGCATTTTTCAGCATCGTCAGTGCCATCGCCATTTGATTAGCGAGCTTGATACGCAGCCGCTCGGTGAGCTTTCGGTAGCTGCCGTTTTGCAGCAGGGTGGTGACGACCTGCTCAGCAAACCGCGAAGCGGAGATGCTGGTCAACATCTTGATATCTACTAGGCGTTGCACCCAAGCCACGGGCGCGGCGACAAAGCCTACCCGTAGTGAAGAGGAGAGGCTTTTCGAAAAGCTGCCCAGGTAGAACACCCGGCTCAAACCGTCTAGCGCTGCCAAGCGGGTGGTGGGGGTGTGCTGAAAATCCGCGTAGATATCGTCTTCAATAATCTGAAAATCGTGTTGCTCGGCGAGCTGTAACACTCGGTGCGCCACCGCCGGGGTGAGCGTGCTGCCCGTGGGGTTGTGAAAAACGCTGTTGATGTAGAACAGCTTTGGGCGGTGCTGGGCCAACAACACCTCCAAGCGCTTGATATCAGGCCCATCGGCTAATCGCGGCACGCCAATCACGCGGATTCGCTGTAAGTGCAGCAGGCCGAACAGATTGTAATAGCCCGGTGATTCCACGAAGACCACATCGCCAGGCTCTAGCAGCATCCGCACCAGCAGATCCAGCGAATGGCTGCCGCCTCCGGTCATCACGATCTGCTGGGCGTCCGCAGTAATCGCCAGTGGGCGCAGGCGTTCCTGGATTAAACCGCGTAAATCCTGCGGCCCTTGAGGTGTGCTGTACTCGAAAATCCCCGAACGGCTTTTACGCGCCACTTGGCGAATGGCGTGAGTGAGGTCATCGCCTTCTCGCCAGTCGCTGGGCAGCCAGCCGCAGCCCAGCTTGAGCGTGTGCTCATTGGCACTGAAAAGCCCCCATAGCCCGTTGGTGACCTCTTCCAATCCGCTCGTAGCTGCGGGTTGTGATACCAGTGCTGCTGCGCTATCCGCCACATAAAAACCTGAACCGGGTTGTGAGCGCACTAAGCCAGAAGCGACAAGCCGTTCGTAAGCTTCAATCACCGCATTACGGCTGATGTGGTGGGTGGCGGCTAAGCGACGAATAGAGGGTAAGCGACGGCCACCGCCTGCACCGTGCGCGGTAATCCAAGCGCGAATGCCTGCTTCGAGCTGCTGGGCGATGGGCGTCGTGGCGTGCCGATTAACCTCTAGTTTCATAACGTGGCCTATGGCTTTCAACTGTTCGCTAAAAAGGCGGAACAGTGTCTGGAAAGTGGAGGTTAAGTGTATCTTACCGCTGAGCGGTAAGCGTGGGAGGGTAGCGGTTCAATGACTTACTTATTTAGGACTTAGCTATGAGCCGCACTACCAATCGCGCTATCAATAAAAGGAGTGCAGCCTGCCTGGCGTTTGCGCTATGTACGATTACCACGGCGGTTAATTTACAGGCCCCTCTTTACGATGCGCTGGCGGCGCGGGATGGTTTGGGCGTTGGCGCCACCAGTATCGCCTTTGCCTGCTATGTGGTGGGCATTATACCGGTGTTGCTGGGGTTAAATGGCTTGGCCGATCGGGTAGGGCGCAAGCCACTAATTATGAGTGCTCTGCTGTTATGTCTTTTGGCGACGGGGATTACCCTGATAGCGCCCGGTTTGCTGGCGCTGGGTGTTGCTCGCTTTCTGCTGGGTATTAGTACGGGGTTAACGTCTGCGGTAGCTCCCGCTTATATGCAGATGCTGTTGGGTGGTGAGGACAACCGTGTGGCGACTAACTATGTAACGGCCAGTACCGCACTCGGGTTTGGGCTAGGGGCCGCGGTGACTAGCCTGTTTGTTTTCCACACCCCAAGCGTATCGCCACCCAGCCTATGGATTTATTTAGCCACCGCTTCGCTGGCGCTGGTGGTGGTCACCACGCTTAAGGATCGTGCACCGAGCGCCACCAAAAGTCCTATGCTGCGTTTGCCCAGCTACCCCCAAGGGGCATTCTCCTATGGGTTGGCGATTTTGTTGGCTTGGGCGTTGGTGGGGTTGGTGATCGCGATCCTGCCTTCGGCATTAAGCCAACACGGTTTATCCGCCTGGAGCGGTTTCGCCACCTTCGGTATCTGCAGCTGCGGGGTACTGTTTCAGCCCTGGGCGAGAAGGCTTGCGCCGCGCAGCGCTACCCAACTGGGGCTGGTGATTTTGCCGATTGCCTACGGGTTGATCGCCTGGGGAGCTGTTCATGGTTATCTTGCGGCGGTGCTGTTGGGCACAGTAGCCGCCAGCAGCGCCTGCTATGGGTTTATCTACCTGGGTGGATTAAGCGGCGTGTTGGCGATTGCGGATACCTCGGCTAGCCAACAAGCCACCCAAGCCAGCGCGGGCTATTTTCTGATGGCCTATCTGGGCTTCAGTATTCCGGTAATCTCCACCGGAGTACTCATCGATGCGGTAGGGCATACGCTTGCGTTAACGCTATTTGGCCTTGCGCTACTGGTTGGCGTGATCGCCTCGCTAGTTCTACTGCGCAAGGCTCGGTAACCTGGACAGCCTATCTATGTGTGCTTCTCTACCAATAGACCACAGGAGGGCGCTGCCCAGCGGGTGTCGGCAGTAAACACCACGTCACACACCACGGGAGAGTAGTAGCGGCGCACCTCGTCATCGACGCGCGCCCGGAGTAAATCCTGGGTGGAGACCGCAACATCGGATTGGTCGGGCAGTACCACATGCACCATCACATACAGCAGCCGCCCAGGGCGCACCATGCGCACGCGCACTTCTTGGGTGTCGGTATCCGCCAGGGCACTCGCCACGGCTTGGCGAACGGGCACAGCGATAGCCTCTTCTGGCGTTTTGTTGAGCAACTCCTTCAAGGCCTGGGAGGCCATCCTCACCGGTACACCCAGGCAGAGTACCACCACTGCAATGACCAACACCGAATCCACGTAGGGCAGAATCGTCTGCCAGCCTAAGCGCTCAAACAGCATCACCAGGCAGAAGGCGGCGAGTACAGCGGCAGAAATCACGCTGTTAACTAACCAGTTGAGTCTGTCCGCCGCCACCAGCGGGCTGCTTACATGGCGCTGACTGCGGTGCATCACCCAGGCGGTAAGTGAACAAGCCGCGGTGGCGAATAGCGCGTACAGCACCGCCAAGCCTGCCGCGATCTCACGGCCGCCAGTGAGTAGGGCGGCAATGGCGTCGACCAAGGCAAAAATAGACACGCCTAAAATCAGCAGCCCTTTGCACAGATTCACCAGCGACTCAAAGTAGCTATAGCCGAACGGGTAGGATTCGCTATCGGGGCGGCTAGCCAGTTTGCTCACTTTGATCGTGACCAGGGCAACACTGAAATAGATCAGATTGAACAGCCCATCCAGCAGGATCGCTTGGGAGTTGGAGGCCAGCGTGGCCACGATGCCTGCACAGCCAATCAGCAGCGCCATAAAGGCTGAAAACGCTAAAGTGCTCGATTCTGTCTTCACAAAGGTTTCTTCCGGTGTGCATAAGTCGAAATAGCCGATAAGCATAGCAACTTTGTTAGCGAATTATCGAATGCCGACGTATTACGCACTTTTGGAAAGCATCGTAAGTTCTACTAACCTAATGAGGCGTTTGTTTAATTCACGTTAAGCCAAACAGGAGGGTGAGACGATGCCAATGCTGAGCGTAGGAACGGAACAGGGCACGCCGGTTGAGCTTTATTACGAAGTGCGCGGGGCGGGCAAGCCCGTGGTGCTGATTCACGGTTGGCCGCTGAGTGGCCGCTCGTGGGAACAGCAGGTGCCTGCGTTAGTCGAGGCGGGTTATAAGGTGATTACCTATGACCGCCGAGGCTTTGGCGGGTCAACCCAGGCCGATGGCGGTTACGACTACGACACCCTAGCGTCAGACCTCAAGAAACTGATCGAGGCGCTGGATTTGCACGATGCCACCCTGGTGGGTTTTTCCATGGGCGGTGGTGAAGTGGCGCGCTACCTCTCCAGCTATGGCAGCAGTCGTGTTCATAAAGCCGTTTTTGCCGCGGCGGTGCCGCCTTACCTGTATAAAGCCGATGATAACCCTGAAGGTGGTCTTGATGATGCCACCATCAATCAGTTCCTTGAGGGCGTAAAAGATGACCGCCTTGCCTTCCTGGAAGAGTTTACCAAGAGCTTCTTTACGGCGGGTGAACGCAGCGACTTGGTTAGCGAGCCGAATCGAAAGTACCATCGCGATATTGCCGCCTTCGCCTCTCCTCAGGCCACTTATGACTGCATCAAAGCCTTTAGCTATACCGATTTCCGCAAAGACCTGCCGAGTATCGATATCCCCACGCTAATCATCCATGGCGATTCTGATGGCATTGTGCCCTTTGAAGTTAGTGGCAAGCGGGCCCAGGAGCTACTGCCCAATGCGCAAACGCAAGTGATCAAGGGCGGGCCCCATGGTCTCAATGCTACCCATCCTGATGAGTTTAATCAGGCGCTGATTAGCTTTTTGAATGAATAACGTTTGAGAGTGACTGCCTGCTAACAACAGCGCCGCCCTAAGGGCGGCGTTGTCGATTTAACAAGGCTAATAAATGTGGTTACCCCTCAACCCACACTTCATCACCTTTAAATTCAACCTTCCAGGTACGTAGCTTAACGTCCTCATCCTCTAAACACTGGCCGTCTTCAAGGCGGAAGTGCTGCTTGTAGATAGGCGATGCGACTACCGCCGAGCCTTTAAGGTCGCCAACGATGCCTCGGGCGATCACGTTGGCGTTTGAGAAGGGGTCATGGTGGTCGAGAGCATAGAGTTCATCGCCCTTTCCTCGCAGCCCGGGCAAGTAGAAAATAGCTACCTGGGCGGGGCCTTCGGCGGTTTCCAGCCAGGCGGCGATGCCAGAGAACGCTACCAGATCATCTTTGGTACAGACTTTTTGCCACGCCGTGTTGTCTTCAGAAGCGTGGTTTTCAAAAGCATCGCTGTTTTGCACATCCGCCATATCCATCTCTTTTTTCAGTGCCGTTGCGGTCATGGATTGCCTCGTTTTTATTCAGTGTCAGTGTCGTTGTCAGTGTCAGGGCCCTGCGTCGCTTAAGCGGGGCGCAGCTGGCCGCGCTCTGAGGTCATAATGATTGACGGATCCGGGCGGTCGTCGTTGACGAAGCTGCGGAAGCGCTTGAGCTTCTCTGGGTCGCTGATGGCGTCGGCCCACTCACACTGGTAAGTATCCACCACGGTTTGCATCTGGCGCTCCAGCTCGTCGTTGATGCCTAGGCTGTCTTCCAGAATCACCTCTTTTAAGTACTCCAGGCCGCCGTCGAGGTTTTCGCGCCACACCGAAGTGCGTTGCAGGCGGTCGGCAGTGCGCACGTAGAACATCAAGAAGCGATCAATGGTGCGGTAGAGCTGCTCGTCATCCAGGTCAGTGGCGAACAGTTCGGCGTGGCGGGGGCGCATGCCGCCGTTACCGCAAACGTAGAGGTTCCAGCCGTTTTCGGTAGCGATAATGCCGATGTCTTTGCTCTGGGCTTCGGCGCACTCGCGGGTGCAGCCGGAAACGCCGAACTTGATCTTGTGGGGTGAGCGCAGGCCCTTGTAGCGGTTCTCTAACTGAATCGCCATGCCGACGCTGTCCTGCACACCGTAGCGGCACCAGGTGCTGCCTACGCAGGATTTTACCGTGCGCAGCGATTTACCGTAGGCGTGGCCAGTCTCGAAGCCCGCCGCAATCAGCTCGCTCCAGATATCCGGCAGGTCTTCCAGGCGGGCGCCGAACAGATCGATACGCTGGCCGCCGGTGACCTTGGAGTAGAGGCTATATTTTTTGGCCACTTCGCCCAGCACGATGAGTTTGTCTGGGGTAATCTCGCCACCGGCAACACGCGGCACTACCGAGTAGGTGCCGTTTTTCTGCATGTTGGCCATAAAGGTGTCGTTGGTGTCCTGCAGGGGAATATGCGCCGCGTCGGTGATTGGCTCATTGAAGCAGGAGGCCAGGATGGACGCCACGGCGGGTTTGCAGATATCGCAACCCAGGCGGTGGGTGTCGGCG
This sequence comes from Halomonas campaniensis, assembly GCF_002211105.1. Taxonomy (GTDB): domain Bacteria; phylum Pseudomonadota; class Gammaproteobacteria; order Pseudomonadales; family Halomonadaceae; genus Vreelandella; species Vreelandella campaniensis_A. Next base: position 515,557 of record NZ_JPUA01000034.1, read on the forward strand.
TTGCCGTGTTTTTCAATCAAGTCAGTGAAGGTTTTGATGCCTTCGACGCGCACAATATCGTAAAGCTCTTGGCGGGTATGGGCGAAGTGCTCGCAAATCGATTTATCGACTTCGACACCGCGGGCTTCCAGTTCGTGGTCAACCACGCTTTTGAGCAGCGCGGTGCAGCCGCCGCAGCCAGTACTGGCCTTGGTGGCAACTTTGACACCGCCTAGATCCACCGCGCCAGCGTCAATAGTGGCGCAAATGTCGCCTTTGGAAACGTTATGGCAGGAGCAGATGGTGGCGGTTTCCGGCAGCGCACCGGGGCCGAGAGTGGGAGCGGCACCGCTGCTTTGCGGCAGAATCAATGAGGCCGGTTCGTCGGGCAACTCAATGCCGTTGGAGTAGTACTGTAGAAGCGTGTCGTAAACGCCGTTGTTGCCGACTAGCATCGCGCCTAGAAGCTTTTTACCGTCACTGGAGACTACCAGCTTGCGGTACTCCTGCTTGATGGGGTCTAGGTAGCGGAACATGCGTGCGCTGGGGTTTTGATTGCCGTGGGCGTCACCAATCGAGCCCACATCCACGCCCAGCAGCTTGAGCTTGGTGCTCATATCCGCGCCGCCAAACTGGGTATCGCCTTCGGTTAGCGTCGAAAATGCTGCTTTGGCCATTTGATAACCCGGGGCGACCAGGCCAAAAATGCTCTGGTTCCACAGCGCCACTTCGCCAATCGCTAGAATGGCCGGGTCGCTGGTGAGGCACTGGTTATCCACTACCACGCCGCCGCGCTCACCAATCTCCAGACCGCAGTCCCTGGCCAACTGGTCGCGGGGGCGAATACCTGCTGAGAACACAATCAGGTCGGTTTCCAACACCTTGTCGTCTTGGAAGACCATGCGGTGGCGGCTTGCTTCGCCATCTTCAATGCGCTGGGTGGCGCGCTCCAGAAGTACCTGTACGCCCAGCGCTTCAATTTTTTCCCGCAGTAGCTCGCCGCCTTCGTTATCCACCTGCATGGGCATTAGGCGTGAGGCGAACTCCACCACGGCGGTATCCAGGTTTAACCCGCGCAGGGCATTCGCTGCTTCCAAACCGAGCAAACCGCCACCTACGACCACGCCGGTGGTGGCGTTTTCGGCGGCCGCTTGGATGGCGTCTAGGTCGTCCAGAGTGCGGTACACCAAACAACCATCGCGATCGTTACCGGGAATCGGCGGTACAAAGGGGAAAGAACCGGTGGCCAGCACCAGGCGGTCGTAGGGGTAACGGCCTTGGTCGGTGACCACCTCTTGTGAGTTGCGGTCGATCTCAATGACGGCTTCGCTTGTGCGCAGTTCAACGCCGCTGGTGGCGTAGTAATCCGCTTCGCAAAGCGCTAGCGAATCGGCATCGCGGCCGCTGAAATATTCAGAGAGATGCACCCGGTCGTAGGCGCGGTGGCGCTCTTCACCAAACACGGTGACCTGATAGCGCTCAAGGGCGCCGTTATCGACGAGCTGCTCGACCAGGTGGTGGCCGACCATGCCATTACCAATAATAATAAGCTGCTGTTGGGTAGACATTTAAGCCGCCTCCGACGTTGTATGAGAAGAGTGTTTAGAAGAAGAGTGTTTTGAAGAGAACTCAGAAGAATCAGGGCTGTGTTGAGATGCTTCGCGGAGCACCTCGACATCAGCACCACCAAACAACAGGGCTTGGCGGTAAGCGTTGAGATGGGTACCTGCGAGCGCCTGCTCGAAGTACCAGGGGCCTTGGCTGGTGTCGCCGTAAAGCACCGCGCCTTCAATCTGGCCGTTGCGCAAGAGCAGGCGGCGGTAGTCGCCGCGCTCAAGGTCGTGATAGCTCAAGACGTCATGCTCGGCGCTGGCCTCAGTGGGGCCAAAGGCATAGAGCGCTACGCCGCTGATTTTAAGTTTGGTGGCGCTGGGAGTATCCGCGTAGCCATGGGTAGGCATGCCGCATAGGGTGGCGGCAAGTACCTCCACCTGGCGCCAGATCGGTTCTACCAAGCCGTAGGTGGTGCCCTCAAACTGACAGCACTCGCCGAGGGCGGAAATAGCCGTATCCGAAGTCGTCAGAAATTCGTCGACGACGATGGCGCGCTGGGTGGTCAGGCCCGACTGATGTCCGAGTTGCGCATTAGGGGTAATGCCCGCGGCTACGATCACACTGGAGGCCTTCAACTGGCGACCATCAGCAAGATGCACCTTGACGACCCGACCCTGGGCGTCACCTTCTAGCCGGGCTACTTGCGCGTCCGTAATGATTTGTAAGCCGCGCTGAGTGAGGGTGTCTTTAAGCAGATGGGCGGCGGTGGTATCCAACTGGCGGTTCATCAGCCGCTCGCTGCGCTGGAGCACGCTCACCTTGATATCACTGCCACGTTTACGCAGCCCTTCAGCCGCTTCAAGACCGAGTAGGCCACCACCAATCACCACAGCGTCGCCGCCGCGCTGAGCGATGGCCTCAAGAGAAGCGGCGTCCTGTAGGTCGCGAAAGCCGTGTACGCCCTCAAGCTCAATCCCGGGAACGTCTGGTAGTGCTGGGCGCGAGCCGGTGGCGATGATCAGATGATCGTAATCGAGTGATCGCCCGCTATCGGTGGCCAACGTTTGGCTTGCGCGATCAAGCGTCTCGACCTTTTCATCCAGTATCAGCGTGACGCCCTGTTCGGCGTACCACGCGGTGTCGCGCAGGGTCAACGCCTCTTGCTGCATTTCACCAGCCAGCAGCGGTGAAAGCAGAATACGGTTATAGGCAGGGGTGGGCTCGGCGCCAATCACCGTGATGCGCTGGGGGCGTGTGGGTTGTTTGACCAGCGCCTCGATTAGGCGGTGGCTGGCCATGCCATTGCCAATGATCACTAGATGGTCGTTAGGTGAGCACCGGGAAGTGGTTTCCATAGGTGGCTCCTCTTGTCGTTGCGGCTACTTGAGCACCAAACAAAAAACGCCCCTGTCTCGCACCTCTTTGCAAAGAATCGCAAAAGCGTGCGTAACAGGGGCGTCGTTGCCCGATAGCGTCTTTTTAAACGCGCGACAACCACCATTGGCTGTCAGCTGATTAAAAATCTTACTCCGTAACAAGCAAGGAACTAGCCAACTGGCCATTAACCATCTTTTGTATAATTATTTCAGTTGCTTAGGATTGTTAGCTGGATTGCTGGCGGCACGGCTCTGCGCATAGGCTGCACAGCGATGGTGCGAAAAGGGCGGTAGCGTGCACCCTCACATGCCATTTAACGTGCGCAGAGTGCTAAAAAGCGTGCCGCGTGATGATTCGTTATTTTTTAACCATTTGTTTTTAAATCATTATTTTTAAATAGTACGGTTTTCGGCCTGGTTTTTGCATCTATCAGGGCAATAAGTGAGTTAACAAGGGATAAGCGCTCATTGTTAGGCGATGGCAGCGAATAACTCCAAAGCCGTTAAAAAAACAAGTAGCCGAATGTGTAGCTGTTAGAAATTCTTCATTTGTTTGAAGAGACTATTGTAAAGAGTAAGGCACCGATGAAGGTGCGCTGTGGCAACGACGTCCAGCCCTCTTCTCTTAATGCGTTTATAGAGCGTATTAGAGAACGGGACTGGGCGTTTTTTTATGCCTGGCGCTAATGAGCAACCCGAGGAGTAGCTATGACTCAGGCCAAAACCACATGCCCCTACTGCGGCGTCGGCTGTGGCGTGACGGCAACCGTTGAAGCGGGCACGCTGAGCGCTGTCGAGGGCGACCGCGAGCATCCGGCGAACTTCGGGCGGCTGTGTGTCAAAGGTTCTGCGCTACATGAAACCTTGGGGAATCAAGGGCGGCTGACTCACCCTCGCGTTGATGGTGTTGAGGTCTCCTGGGACACCGCCTTAAGCACTACTGCCGAGCGTTTAAACGCCCTGCGCACTGAACATGGCAATCACAGCGTGGCCGCGTATCTCTCCGGCCAACTGCTTACCGAAGATTACTATGTGGCCAATAAGCTGTTTAAAGGCTTTTTAGGCACGCCTCATTTAGATACTAACTCGAGGCTGTGCATGGCCTCAGCGGTGGTTGGCTACAAGCGCGCCTTCGGTGCCGATGCGGTGCCGTGTAACTACGAGGATATGGAAGAGGCGGAACTGATCGTGTTGGTGGGTTCCAACCTGGCCTGGAATCACCCGGTGCTCTACCAGCGCATTAAAGTGGCGAAAGAGCGCAATCCGCTGATGCGTTTGGTGGTGATCGACCCCCGTGTGACCGATAGCTGCGAAATCGCCGACCTGTACCTGGGGATCAAGCCTGGCAGCGATGCTTACCTGTTTAACGGCCTGCTGGCGTGGATGGCGCAGCGCCGCAGGCTCGATACTCTCTACCTTGAGCGCCACACGGAAGGGTTTGACGATGCTCTGGCGGCGGCGCAGCAAACCGCGGGTTCGGTGGCGGAGGTAGCGGCGGCCTGTGATGTCGACCCCGAGCGCCTGGAAACCTTTTATTACTGGTTCGCCAGTCAGTTGCATGTGGTCACCCTTTACTCCCAGGGCGTTAACCAATCTGCCAGCGGTACCGATAAGTGCAACGCGATTATTAACTGCCACTTGGCGGGCGGCAAAATCGGCTTGCCGGGGGCGGGGCCGTTCTCGATTACCGGCCAGCCCAACGCCATGGGTGGCCGCGAAGTAGGCGGGCTGGCCAACCAGCTAGCCGCGCATATGGATTACCACACTCCAGGCGCCCTCGATCTGGTCAGCCGCTTCTGGGCTACCGACAGCCTTACACCTATCCTGCCGGAAGGGCCGGGTTATAAAGCGGTGGAGCTGTTTGACGCCATTGAGCGTGGCGAGATAAAAGCGCTGTGGGTGATGGCCACCAACCCCGCCATTAGCCTGCCCGATGCCGCACGGGTGCGCACCGCGCTGGAGAGGTGTCCGCTGGTGATTGTTTCCGAGTGCGCCGCCCATACCGATCTGCTGCCTTACGCGGATATCGTGTTGCCTGCCTCGGGGTGGTCGGAGAAAGATGGCACCGTGACTAACTCCGAGCGGCGCATTTCTCGCCAGCGGGGCATGCTGCCACCGCCGGGTGAAGCCCGCCATGATTGGTGGATAATGTGTGAGGTGGCGAAACGACTTGGGTTTACCGAGGCGTTTAACTACACGCACCCCTGGGAGATTTTCGACGAGCACGCCCAGCTCTCCGGGTTTGAAAACGGTGCCGCCACCGGCAGTCCAAAACGGCTGTTTGATATATCGGGATTGGTGGGCCTGGGCCGAGATGACTACGACGCCTTGGCCCCCATTCAATGGCCGGTCACAAAGGCCGCTCCCCATGGTACGGCACGGCTGTTTGAGGATGGCGAATTTGCCACAGAGAATGGTCGTGCCAAGCTGCTGGCAATCCATCCTCAAGGGCCTGAACAGGCGCTGAGTGCCGCCTACCCGCTACGGCTGAATACCGGCCGGATACGCGATCAGTGGCACACCATGACCCGCACCGCACGTTCACCACGGTTAATGAACCACCGCGCTGAACCCTTTATGGACGTGCACCCAGACGATGCCCACAGCGCCGGTGTTACCGATCAGGGGCTAGCAGTCCTAACCGCCGCAAAAGGGGAGTTTCGCGCCAGGGTGCGGGTCTCCAATGCCCAGCGCCGCGGTGAGGTCTTCGTACCCATCCACTGGAGTGACTGCTTCACCCAGCAGGCCAGAAGCAGCGCGCTGATCGACAGTATTACCGACCCGCTCTCCGGTCAGCCGGAATCGAAGCACGGCGCCGTGGCGCTGGCGCCTCTGGCTACCGATTGGCAGGCCACCCTGCTGGTCGCCGAAGGGGCAGCAGAATCAACACCGTGGTGCAGCATTGCCTACTGGACACGCATCCCCATGCGCGGCTGCCAACGCTGGCAGCTTGCCAATACGCAGTCGGTTAGTGACTGGCTGGCGCAGTTGAGAACGTGGCTGCCCGGCGATGTATCGGTCGTTAGCCAAGACCCCACTACCGGACGGCTGCGCGCTGCCTGCGTGGAGAACGGTCAGTTGCGCTGGTGGTTGATGGTCGGCCCACCCAAAGAGTTGCCAGGGTTAGCGTGGCTGGAAACGCGTTTTAACGAGGCGGAGCTGAGCGATAGCCACCGCCGCCGCCTATTGGCCGGCTGCGACGACGGCGCCGCGGATACCGGCCCGGTGGTATGCAGTTGCCACCAGGTGGGCCAAACCACCATCGTCAATGCCATCCGCGAGGGCGACACCAGCGTAGAAGCGTTGGGCGCCAGGCTTGCTTGCGGCACCCAGTGCGGTAGCTGTATTCCCGAATTGAAATCACTTATTGAAGAGGAGCGGCCCAATGCCCGCACTAAGCAACCCCTTGCTACTGAAGTGGTTTAACGCCTTTATGCGGTTATCGCACCGCGCGCTAACGCCGTTGGTTCAGCAGGCTGCAGACATACGTTTGCCACTGCGCGGCGAATGCCGCGCCGAGCAGGTTTACTTGGTCGGCGCAGGCAGCGGCGATGCAGAGCTGTTAACCCTCAAGGCTGCACGCTTACTTATGCAGGCGGACGCCGTGGTGTATGACCGCTTGGTAGGTGATGACGTGCTGGCGCTGATTCCTAGCAGCAGCGAGCGCTACTACGTGGGTAAAGCCCGTGGTCACCACAGTGTACCCCAGGCGGAAATTGGTGCGCTGATGGTAAAACTCGCCCGCGAGGGTAAATCAGTGGTGCGCCTGAAGGGTGGTGACCCGGCGGTGTTTGCGCGGATGGGCGAGGAGCTGGATGCCCTGGCCGCTGCCGAGATCCGCGCTGCCATTGTGCCAGGGATTACCGCGGCCTCTGCCGCCGCTGCCTGCATGGGTATTCCGCTCACCGACCGTGGTCATGCCCAGCAACTACGCTTTGTGACTGCCCAGCTCTGCCGCGAAGACGGCACGCCGGATTGGGCATCACTGGCGCGCAAGGATGAAACCCTGGTGTTTTATATGGGGCTTTCAAAAGTGAGCGCAATTTGTCATGGCCTGCGCCAGGCAGGTCTGCCGGATGAGTGGCCGATCATGCTGGTGGCCAATGCCAGCCAGCGTGAGCAGCAGTCGCTGGTGGGCTCGCTGGCGGATATGCCCGAGAGGCTCGCCGCCACTCCCTTGCCATCTCCCTGCTTGATTGTGGTGGGCAGCGTGGTGCAAAGAGTTGCCACAACGCCCGCTACCCTTGCCACCAATTTCTTCTCTGCACAGCAAACCATGCCTTAGCGGCAGGGTTTGCTGTGCGCGTTTTACGCTGCTGACCCTACTGTCCCTTTAAATCCACAACAAAGGAAACGCTCTCTATGTCCTACTTATTGCCTGCCGAATTTGCCACCAAGATGGTCGATGCTGGCGAAGCCAAGCTGCATATGTCTACCCGCGATGCGCTGATTCGCGCCTTTATGGCGGGAGCCATTTTGGCTATTGCGGCGGTGTTTGCGGTGACCGTAGCAGTGCAAACCGGCTATCCGATTATCGGCGCTATCCTGTTTCCGGTGGGTTTTTCGATACTCTATTTAATGGGGTTTGATTTGTTGACCGGGGTGTTTGTGTTAACCCCTTTGGCATGGCTGGATAGGCGGCCTGGGGTGACGATTAAGCGTATTCTCAAGCACTGGGGCATTGTGTTTGTCGGTAATTTTGGCGGGGCATTAACGGTTGCCTTTCTCATGGCGATTGTCTTTACCTACGGCTTTAGCACCGAACCCAGCGAAGTGGGGCGGGTGATTGGTGAAGTGGGTGAAGGGCGCACCGTGGGTTATAAAGAGTATGGTGCTGGTGGTATGGCGACAATTTTTATTCGTGGCGTATTGTGTAACTGGATGGTCTCCCTAGGCGTGGTGGGCGCAATGATCTCCACCACGGTGAGCGGTAAGGTGATTGCCATGTGGATGCCGATCATGCTGTTCTTCGGCATGGGCTTCGAGCACTCGGTGGTCAACATGTTCCTGTTCCCCTCTGGGCTGATGATGGGGGGTAATTTCTCGATTATGGATTACCTGATCTGGAATGAAATTCCGGTAGTGCTGGGTAACTTGATCGGTGGTTTGGCATTAACAGGTCTCACGCTCTACACCACGCACGTACGTACCGCGCCCCAGAAAGCTTTATAGATGAAGAAATTAAATGCCAAGCTTTCGCTACTGTGAAGCCCTAGGTTGATGATAAACATCGGAGCTTAGTCGAGGTCGGAATCAACCCGTAGCGGGGGTCTTTCGCCATGGATGGCGAAAGTAGCGCCCATGGATGGGTCTACAGCGCCCCCGCGTAGGGTTGTTCCGACCGTTTGCAATGTTCGCTCCGGCGGAGGCTTTTTTAGGGGAAGTATAATGGCAGCGCTGACCATTTCGCTCGGCCAGCACTCTGATAAAGGGCGCAAGCCAAGCAATCAGGATTTTTACGGCGCTTATCTACCCAGCGACCCCCAGCGCGCCACCAAAGGCATTGCGATCGCGTTAGCGGATGGGATCAGCAGCAGCGAAGTGAGCCGGGAAGCGAGCGAAGCAGCAGTAGGCGGGTTTTTAACAGACTACTATGCCACCCCGGCTACCTGGGCGGTTAAAACCTCGGCCCAGCGGGTACTGCAAGCCACCAATGCATGGCTTTACGCCCAAACCCGGCAAAGCCAGTACCGCTACAACCTGGATCGCGGCTATGTGTGTACCCTGAGCGCGATGGTGATTAAATCCACCACTGCGCACCTGTTTCACGTTGGTGATAGCCGTATCTATCAGCTCGCCGGCAATACGCTGGAGCCGCTGACCGAGGATCATCGCTTCTGGGCATCCCAGGAAGTCAGCCATTTAAGCCGCGCCATGGGAGCCAGCCAGCACCTGGAGTTGGATTATTGCGCCGTATCGCTGAGTATTGGCGATGTGTTTGTACTCACTACCGACGGCGTTTACGAATGGCTAACCGGCGCTGAAATGGCCGCGCTGATTCACACCCATTGGGGCGATCTCGATGCGGCGGCTGAGGCGCTAATCGCGGCTGCCATCGATCGTGGAAGTGATGACAACCTCACCGTGCAAATTGTGCGCATTGATTCGCTGCCTGAGCGCCACGCTAATGAACTCTACGCGGCGCTGAGCACCCTGCCGTCACCGTCTGAGTTGCGCGCAGGAAGCGAGCTGGACGGCTACCGCATTGTGCGACAACTGCATGCCAGCAGCCGCAGCCATGTCTATCTGGCGGAAGAGGTAGCGAGTGGCGAGAAGGTGGCACTTAAAACCCTCTCAACCGAGCTAAGCCAAGACCCGGCGAGTATCGAGCGGTTCGTGCGTGAAGAGTGGATTGCACGGCGTATCGATAATCAGCACGTACTCAAAGCCCCCGCCCAAGAGCGGCCTCGCCACTATCTTTATACTGTGCTGGCGTATATAGAAGGGCAAACCCTGACCCAGTGGATGCGCGACCACCCCAACGCCGAATTAGCTAGCGTACGCCCCATCGTCGAGCAGATCGCCAAGGGGCTGCGCGCCTTTCATCGTCTGGAAATGCTCCATCAAGATTTGCGCCCCGATAACGTCATGATCGATAGCCACGGCACGGTAAAGCTGATTGATTTCGGCGCTGCCAAGGTGGCGGGCATTGCCGAAGAGGTCAATGCGACTAGCGACGATATTCTAGGTACTGCCCAGTACACCGCGCCGGAGTATTTTCTGGGTGAAGGTGGCACGCCCCGTTCGGATCAGTACTCACTGGCGGTGATCACCTATCAGATGCTAACCGGCACACTGCCCTATGGCACCGAGGTGGCCAAAACCCGCACTCGGGCAGCGCAGCATAAGCTTGCCTACCAATCGGCGCTTAGCGAGAACCGTGAACTGCCTGCCTGGGTAGATGAGGTGCTCAAAAAGGCCCTTCATCCCAATCCTCACAAACGTTTTCCGGCCCTTTCGGAGTTTATTTTCGAGCTGCGCTCGCCAAGCCAAGAAATGCTTAAACGCGCGCAGTTACCGCTGCTGGAGCGTGACCCGGTGCTGTTTTGGCAGGGCGTGTCGCTGATCCTGACGCTAGTGGTTATCTTCCTGCTAGTGCGTTGATAGCACCGAGGCCGATCAAGAGATAACAAAGAAGGGGGTTGAAGTGGGGCATTGACCGCCCCATGTTAGTTAACACGCTATCAATAGAAAAGGATGTTAATGATGCAGAATGTAATGCCTAACCCCGGCTTCGGCACCTTTCGCCTGGAAGGCGATACGCTTAAGCAAAGTATCCACGCAGCGCTTGAGGCCGGTTACCGGCACATCGACACAGCACAGTTTTATGGCAATGAAAAAGAGGTAGGGGAGGCGATTCGCGACAGCAGCGTGCCACGCAGCGATATTTTCCTAACCACCAAGGTGTGGTTCGACAACCTTGAACCTACAACACTCAAAGCCAGCGTGGACGAAAGCCTGCAAAAATTAGGTACCGATTACGTCGACCTGCTGCTGATCCACTGGCCGTCCCCAGAGAATGAAGTGCCAATGGTCGATTACCTGACGGCGCTGAAAGAGGTCAAAGCCGAGGGTAAGACGCGCAATATTGGTATTTCCAACTTTACCATCGCCCAGGTGGACGAAGCGGTTAGCATTCTAGGCAAAGGTGAGATTCTTACCAACCAGATCGAAGTTCATCCCTTTTTACAGAACCGTAAGCTAGCGGAGCACTGCGAGCAGCATGGGATTCAAGTCACCGCCTTTATGCCGCTAGCCGTTGGTAAGGTTATGGATGACTCGACCCTTAAGCAGATTGCCGACGCATATAACGTCACGCCCGCGCAAATTGCCCTTGCTTGGGTCAATCAGCGCAATATGATTGCAATCCCATCATCGACTAAGGCGCGAAATATTCAAAGCAACATTGCCGCCTTTGATTTAGCGCTAAGCGACAGTGAAATGTCCGAGATCGCTACGCTTGACCGCAAAGAGCGCATTGCCAACCCCGACTTTGCACCTGCCTGGGATGAGTAATGGGTATGAATACGCGGGCTGAAGGTACTAAGATTTTTTGCTCGATTTGGAACGCTAGAGAATAGTCTTTGTCATACTTTGCCACAGTGGGCGCCTGTTTAAAGCGGGCGTCTGTTAAAGGCAGTGTTATACGCCAGGAGAAAACGATGAAACAGCGCAAGATCAAAGATAACGCGTTAAAAGCGCAGCTGCGAACGCCGATGTTTAAAATGCAGCAGCAAACGCCGAAAAAAGGTAAAGGCAGCTACTCCCGTAAAGGACGTAACTCCCTGGGAGGGCATCGCCAAGCCGCCTGAGCTGGCGTTTTGGCGATGCCTTCCCCAGGCATCTCTGCGCAGTATCCCTCATACTGTGCAGACTCCCATCAGTTTGGCCGATCCAATGGATCGGCTTTTTTTATTTATTCCCACTGCACGGCATTGCGGCGCAAAATATCGCAAAAGCCGGTCACCGGTTCGCCATAATATGTATCTTTTCGGGTTAATAACCCAAACGGCGAAAGCGTTCTTCCAAGGGTCAGTGGTAGCATCTCAATAAGCCCTATATTGAGGTGATCTCTGAGAACGGATTCAGCCATTACCAATAGTGCATCGCTTTTTTGTACTAGCTGTAAGGCAGCAAAGATTGAACCACATTCGATGATATCGCGTGGCGACATTAGTCCTTCCATCTCCAACTCTTTCTCTAGCGCTTGGCGTGCAGGCGTAGTTATCGGTTGAAGTATCCAAGGCCAGTGCTCTAGCAACTGCTCCAGGGGTGGTAAAGGGGCATCGGTTAAGGGGTGACCACGGCGTACCACGGTGACCATGTTTTCGTTACCTAATGGCTCAAAATCGAATTGGTTATGCTGAATAGAGGTCGCATAGCGAGCGATTGCGATATCTACTTTCCCCTGTTCGAGCAGCGCTACTAATTGATCGCTAGTTTCACCCATCAAACGAATTTGTAACATAGGTCGCTGGCGTTTCATCTCAATGATCGCTTGAGCCACCAAGTCAGGTGCGGCCCCCATAATGGCTCCAACTGTTAACTGCCCGCGTCCACCAAGCTGGTAGCGATGCACTTCTTCGGCACATCGATCTAAACGGGTTAACGCGTTATCAGCAAATTCCACCAACATTTCGCCCACTTTGGTCGGGCGCATACCCTTTGCCATACGTTCGAATAACTGGCACGCAAACACCCGCTCAATTTCACTCAGCATACGTGTCGCGGCTGGCTGTGACATATGCATGGCCACGGCAGTTTGGTGTAGGTTGCCCACTTTGCCTAATGTCGAGAGCATAAGAAGGTGCTTATAACGAAGCCTTGCCACAAGCAATTGAAAGCTTTCCATTCTCATCTCTCTGTTGAGTTGATACCTAAACGGTATGGTGTTTGTACTTCAGTTGGCTGTTCGACATTAGTCTAGTTATTTGGATTCTGATTATTAAGCGGTTTAGCGCAAGCTTGCGCCATTGCTGGTTTACCGGCATCTGATAACTTAAAGGTATCGAGACGAACCAGATAATCATTGGCTACCTTGCTCGCTTTTACTTAGAACTTCCTCAACAAGAGTACGTTAACAAGCATAGCGAGGAGTAATTATGAGCGAGCCCACCATCAAGCAGGTGCGTGCCTATACCGTCCGGGGTGGCGGTGCTGACTACCATGACCAAGCCGAAGGTCACTGGATCGATTCCCAAATCGCCACACCCATGAGCAAGTATCCAGAGTACCGCATGACACGCCGAAGCTTTGGACTTAATGTGCTGGGCACCTTGGTGGTTGAGGTAGAGGCGAGCGATGGAACCGTAGGGTTTGCTGTAACCACCGGTGGTGAAATTGGTGCTTGGATTGTCGAAAAACATCTTGCCCGTTTCATTGAGGGTAAACAGGTCACTGAAATCGAAAAAATTTGGGATCAGATGTTTAACGCCACACTCTATTACGGTCGAAAAGGGGTGGTGATTAATACAATTTCCTGTGTTGATCTGGCACTTTGGGATCTGCTGGGTAAGGTGCGACAACTGCCGGTACACCAGCTATTAGGTGGCCCGGTTCGCGATGAACTGGTGTTTTACGCCACCGGCGCACGCCCAGACCTCGCTAAGGAAATGGGCTTTATTGGTGGCAAGATGCCTCTCGTTCATGGGCCTGCTGAAGGCGATGAAGGGCTACAAAAGAACCTCGAGCACCTGGCAAAGATGCGTAGCGCTGTCGGCGATGACTTCTGGCTGATGTATGACTGCTGGATGAGCCTTGATGTCAATTACGCCACTCGGCTAGCTCAGGGAGCCCAGGCGTACGATCTGAAGTGGATCGAAGAGGCGCTTCCGCCCGATGACTACTGGGGCTACGCGCAGCTCAAGCGCGATGTACCCAAAGGCATGCTGGTGAATACCGGTGAGCACGAGGCCACCCGTTGGGGCTTCCGTATGCTGCTGGAAATGGAGTGCTGTGACGTTATCCAACCGGATGTGGGGTGGTGCGGTGGGATTACTGAGCTGATCAAGATTTCAGCGCTGGCCGATGCGCACAACAAGCTGGTTGTACCCCACGGCTCGTCGGTCTATAGCTACCACTTTGTAATCACACGCCATAACAGCCCGTTCGCTGAGTTCTTGATGATGGCGCCGAAAGCCGATGAGGTCGTGCCCATGTTTAATCCGTTGTTGCTGGATGAGCCGGTGCCTGAAAACGGTCGTATGGCGGCTTCTAAACTCGACAAGCCAGGGTTTGGTGTACGCCTTAATCCGGATTGTGAACTTTCTAGGCCTTACCAACATTAAAATTATGGCCTGATAAGCATTGTTTCCGCTAAAAAGTAGGGAACTTAAACCAAGTAATATCAGAGGAAACTACAATGAAAATGAATAACACCTCACGTCTTTCAATCTCTAAATTGACCACAATTGGTGCCGCAGGGCTGCTCTTCATGATGCCCTTTGGCACTGCCTATGCTGAAACGAAAATTCGTTTCGCACACCATATTTCAACTGATTCCGAGCAGCATTTAGCGGCTGAAAGATTCCGCGATCTAGCAGCTGAGTACAGTGACGGTGAAGTACAGGTTGAAATCTTTCCCGCCGGACAAATGGGAGGGCAAAGAGAGATTATTGAGTCGGTCGAGTTTGGCGTACTAGAGATGGGATACGGTGAGTCAGGTCTATATGCCAACTACGTGCCCGAATTTGGCTTATTGACGCTACCTTACCTTTATCGCGACGTTGATCACTGGGAAAACGTGGTGACAGGTGAAATAGGGGATCAGTTGATTGAACAATTGGTTACTACTTCCGGAGTCAGGCCGCTTAACTGGATTTTGGCAGGCTATCGAGATACCTATCTAGCCGAAGGCCAAATCGATGGCCCGGACGATTTCAATAACTTGAAAATTCGCGTACCGGAATCCCCCGTGTTTGTGGGCACCTTCTCCGCACTGGAAGCTCAGCCGACGCCTGTGCCCATGCCGGAAGTCTACACCGCGTTACAGGCAGGTGTTGTCGATGCCATGGAAGGCACCCCAGAAGTTGGTTACACCTTCCGCATATTTGAGGTAGCCGAGTCACTGTCCAAAACACGTCATATTCTTTTCGATGGTAGTTTTGCCATCAACGAGTCCTTTTACAACAACCTTTCTGATAGTGACCGTGAAGCGGTAAGCCGGGCCGCACGGGAAGCGGCAGAAATGCAGCGCAGTGAGTGGTTTGAGCGTGAGCAGTCCTGGTTTAGCCAGCTTGAAGAAGAGGGAATCGCCATCAATGAGGTGGATCCCGTGCCCTTCCAGGAAGCACTGGCAGGCTTCCGTGAGGAGTTTGCTGCCAATATGGGTGCCGTAGAACTCCTTGAGTCCATTGGGCAGCAGTGACGCTGAAAAGGAGCTCGCAAATGCGTCGTTATCTGGATAATGCATTTGCCACCCTTGGCGCCATGACCGTCGCCATCTTTGCGGCGATCATGGCGTTGATTTTCATACAGGTCATCAACCGATTTCTCCTGGGGCTGCCACTTTTCTGGACAGAAGAAGTGGTGAGGATGCTACTGGTTTGGTTGGTACTTATGGGAACCCCTGTGGTGGTTTACAAATGCGATGACATAAAGGTGGAGCTGTTTCGGTTTAACAACGATCGCTTTGAAAGGATAAGGCGTTTCGTGGTAGCAGCCATCTCAATCATTTTCTGTGCCGTTTTAGCCTATTGGGGGTACCTATTCACACTACGCGCTTTGGGCACCATGCAACCCTCGTTGGGTATTTCTAGGGCTTGGCTGTATGCACCCATCCCCATTGGGGGTGTGCTGACGATCCTTGCTTTCATTGTTCGTCGTGATGAAGTGAAAAAAGTATCAGGCGTAGAGGAGCTACTATGATCGTTGCCTTAATGTTTGGATTATTTACAGCTCTTCTAGCTTTTGGCGTGCCCATCGCCTTCGCCATGGGGCTTAGTGCTGTTGCTGTACTGGTCATTGATGGCGGGGTACCGCTTCTGGTGTTGCCTCAGCGCTTTTTCAGCTCTTTGGATAGCTTTCCCTTACTGGCCATCCCGCTCTACATCTTTGCCGGTAATCTAATGAATTACGGTGGTATCACTTCGGCAATCGTTGGCTTTTCACGCTCACTAGTGGGTCATATAAGGGGCGGGTTAGGTCAGGTGAATATCATGACGAGCGTGCTGTTCTCGGGAATCTCCGGTTCGGCTTCGGCAGATGTGGCTGCGGTCGGAGGAATGATGATTCCGGCAATGAAAAAGGAGGGCTACAAGCCAGAATGGGCGGTAGTGATTACTGCCGCTTCGGCAATCTTGGGGCCCATTATTCCACCTAGCCTACTCATGGTGATCTATGGGGCCATGACGGGGCTCTCCATTGGCACGCTGTTTTTGGCCGGTATCGTTCCAGGCCTGTTTCTCGCCATGATCATGATGGCACTGGTTTACTGGAAAGCTGATGAGATCGGCGCACCTCGTCACCTCAGAGCCAGCCTGGGCGAAACCGGCAAGGTGTTTTTGAAAGCAGCACCCGCGATGGTGATGCCGGTGATCATTGTAGGGGGTATCCAGAGTGGTTTATTCACGCCTACCGAGGCAGGCATTGTGGCCGTTGCCTATGGGCTCGGTTTTGGTCTGCTTTCTCATCGCCTGAATGTCAAAAATACCTACCGCTTCGCCCTTCAGTCGGTGGTTACCTCAGCGAGCATTCTGATCATCCTCGGCAGTGCCGCTTTGTTTAGTTGGATCATTGCCCGAGAGGGTGTACCCGCCACATTAGCTACTTGGCTTTCTAGTATCACCAGCGAGCCAGCTATCGTACTGCTGCTTATCGTGCTGGTACTGATCCTAGTCGGCATGTTTATCGAAACAATTTCAGCGCTAATCTTGATGGTGCCGATACTGACACCTATTGCCCAAATGTTCGGGTTCGACATGATCCACTTTTCAGTCGTGGTCATTATTGCGCTGCTTTTAGGTTCGCTGACGCCACCAGTGGCTTTAATCGTTCTATTGGGGTGCAAGATCGCTGAGGTTGATTACATGAAGACAATGCGCCCACTCGTGCCTTTCTTTATGGTTCTCGTTATTGGGTTGCTATGCATCATGTATTTACCCTTCTTAACACTTGGCTTACCTGGCCTGCTTGGGGCTTTTGACTAGTACCACTGGAGTGTAACGACGATGGAAATGCCCGTTAATACATTTAAAAGCGCACTGGCTAAAAGTGACCCCATGTGGGGTTGCTGGGCTGGTTTTGCGACTGGTTATGCCGCTGAAATAGTGGCGAGCACTGGTTTTGATTGGTTACTGATTGATGGTGAGCATGCCCCCAATACGGTGCCGACTATTTTGGCTCAACTACAGGCAGTGGCGCCCTATTCAGCGGCGCCGGTGGTTCGCAGCGTTAACCAGGACGCTGCGTTGATCAAACAACTACTCGACATTGGCGTTCAGACACTGATGGTGCCCATGGTGGAAAGCGGTGATCAAGCTGCGGCCCTGGTACGTGCTACCCGCTATCCCCCCAATGGCATCCGTGGCGTTGGTGGCGGACTAGTGCGGGCAACGCGCTGGGATGGCGTGGATGACTACCTAAAGAAGGCGCATGAGTCGCTTTGCCTAATCGTGCAAGTTGAATCCCCTAAGGGCGTTGAGCAGGCAGAGGCGATTGCAACAACTGATGGCGTTGATGCGGTCTTTATTGGCCCGGCGGATCTCTCGGTAGGAATGGGACATCCAGGCAATCCAGGGCACCCAGACGTTCAAAAAGCTATTGAGAAGGTGATTAAAACGGTACAGGCGGTGGGTAAGCCGGTGGGAATCCTGGCGCCGCTTGAAGGTGACGCACGCCGCTACCAGGCACTTGGCTGCCAGTTTATTGCGGTGGGGATCGATATTAGCCTTCTTCGCCAGGGCGCGCTGGCAACCGTTGCGCGTTACAAGGGACAAGCGGCAAGCCAGGCATCCAGTACTTATTAACTCAATGTTTGTCAGTAATAAACATTTCTTAATCCGACACTTATCACTTTAGCTCTTCCCAACAGGTGGTCTCGTTGAGGCCAATATAATGACAATAGGAGTACTAAGATGACACAGCCAACTATTTATCAAAACTATATCAACGGCGCATTTGAAGCGTCCCAGCAGCACCTGGAAGTATTTAACCCTGCCAACCAGACATTACTATCGCGTGTTCCCGCCTCAAGTGCAGACGATGTCGAACGAGCGTTAGATGCTGCGCGTGGAGCGCAAAAAAGTTGGGCAGCGACGCCTGCCGTTGAGCGTGCGGCTTTTCTACATCGTTTAGCCAATAAACTGCGTGATAACGTTGCCCGTTTGGCACGTACGATTACGGAAGAGCAGGGAAAAATCAGTGGGTTGGCAGAAGTTGAAGTGAATTTTACCGCCGACTATTTGGATTATATGGCCGAGTGGGGGCGTCGCATTGAAGGTGAAATCATTCAAAGCGACCGCCCTAAAGAGAGCATTTTTCTTTTCCGTAAGCCGCTTGGAGTGGTGGCGGGTATTTTGCCTTGGAACTTCCCGTTCTTCCTGATCGCACGTAAGATGGCGCCGGCATTGGTCACGGGTAATACCATCGTGATTAAGCCCAGCGAAGAAACACCCAATAACTGTTTTGAGTTCGCCCGTCTGCTAGATGAAGTGGGGTTGCCAAAAGGTGTCTTCAACGTGGTGAGCGGCACGGGCGCTGAAGCGGGCAACGCCCTTACCGCTAGCCAGCAGGTCGATATGATTAGCTTTACGGGCAGCGTGGAAACGGGTTCACGCATTATGGCCAACGCCGCTAACAATATCACCAAGCTCAACCTGGAGTTGGGTGGTAAAGCCCCCGCTATTGTGCTGGATGATGCGGATCTTGACCTAGCGGTGAAAGCGATCCGCAGTTCACGGATTATCAATACCGGGCAGGTATGCAATTGTGCCGAACGCGTTTACGTTCAGCGGGGCGTTGCGGATGAGTTTATTGCGCGTATTGCTAAAGCGATGGAATCCACCCGCTATGGTGATCCGCTAGCGGATAGTGATGTTGAGATGGGTCCCATGATCAACCGAGCAGGCCTGGATAAAGTGGCCCAAATGGTAGAAACCGCTCGTGGGAATGGGGCTGAGTTGATTACCGGCGGTAATGTCGCGGATCTGGGGGCCGGCTTCCACTATCAGCCGACGGTGCTGGCGGGCTGTCGCCAAGACATGGCCATTATGCGCCAGGAGATTTTTGGCCCGGTTCTGCCCATTCAAATCATCGATACCCTTGATGAAGCTATAGCACTGGCCAATGATTGTGAATATGGCCTTACCTCATCGATTTATACCCGGAGTCTTAATAACGCAATGCAGGCCTGCCGTGAGCTTGATTTTGGTGAGACCTATATCAACCGAGAGAACTTTGAAGCTATGCAAGGCTTCCACGCTGGCGTACGAAAGTCAGGTATTGGCGGGGCGGATGGTAAGCACGGTCTTTATGAATATACCCATAGCCATGTGGTGTATCTAGAGGGCTAATAATGGCTTGCAGCGAAACGCCCCGGCCACTTCCTGTGACCGGGGCGTCGGCTACGCCAAACTACTCCCGCAGTGGGGACATTTCTCGTAGGCGTCGCGGGTTTCAGCCTGAAGGCGCTGGTTGCGCTGGCTTGGCTCCTCTACGCCGTGAATGGATACTAGCTGGCCCTGCTCCCAGCGTAGGCCAATATCTTTCAACAGGTGCGGGTCATGAAAGCGCGGATCTTCGTAAAAGCGCCGCTGGTTACGATAGTGAGTGAAAGCGCTGAGTAGTTTGCGGGTCATTGTTGCGATTGCCATGGGGCGGTCTCCTGGGTTAGGAGGCCGGGCAACATCGCGATCAGGGAGTCTCAAAGGTAACGATAAAACAACATGGCCGCGACACCTGCCGCGGCCAGTTTTCTCATTACATCTCTGGCGCGCGACAACAACAAGCTGATACCGCATTATTAATAATGCGATGCAGCTTATTCATTCGTGTCGCGGGGATTTGCCAGCGCATGATGAGGTCTCTGAGAATTATTACGTTAAGAAAATTACGTTAATCAAATTCTGGTTAATAAAACCAAGCTTCCTTTTAAAGGCAGCTTTTATCTTTTAACCGATGCTTATATGAGCGTCAAGTCTAGATGCCATCTAGTTAGCGACTTGTGCTATAGAGGTGGTTTGGCAGGTCTCCATGCGATACCCCGACTGGTAAACGCTGCGAAGACGCAGGCCGTGCCGTCCATCCAACTCCAACTTACGACGTAGGCGGCTTACATGGGTATCTACGGTTCGCGTTGAAACGTCCCCTTTGATACCCCATACCAACTCTAATAAATGCGCACGGGTAATCAGTTCACCGATTTTTGAGAAGAAGAGCGCCGCTAATCGATACTCACGCTCGGTTAAATCAACGGCGTTGCCCGCAACACTGATGTAGTGCTCTTCGGTGTGCAGAGTAAAGGTCTCTGGGCAAGCGGGAGCTGGGCGAGGAGTGGTATATCCGGATCGTCTACCTAGTGCGCTTACTCTGGCAATAAGCTCACTGGGGCGCAGGGGTTTCGCAAGGAAATCGTCGGCACCCTGTTCGAGCGCTTTAACGACGTCGTCTTCACCCTGGCTAGCGGTAATAAACAGGATTGGCCCGCGCCAGCTGTCATGTTGGCGCAGGTGGGCAACCACATCCATGCCGTCACTGTCGGGCAACCACCAGTCGATAATCAAAAAATCAAATGATCGTTGCTGGGTCGCGCGACGCAGCTCGTTGGCGCGGGTAAATAAAGAAACCTGATGGCCTGCCGTGAGTAGACACTGCTCAATAAAAGCCTGCTGATCAATATCATCTTCAAGTACGCCAATATGCATGGTGATCCCCTGTATTACCGTCTTATAAGCGTCACACGCGTAGTAGCTACAAACTCATGCGTTAAGTTTAGTTGATGATGGTGCGTTGACACAAAGGTTCACAGTTTGTCCGCAGACGGCCGATATATACTGCTTGCACTCTTTATCGCTCATACCGAGGTGCAGCTTAATGCGTGGTTCTTTGGTTTCTAAAAGCAAGGTTTTAATCGCCGCAGTGGGGCTTGCCTTGCTGTCGCCGCCCCTGGCTAGTGCGCTGGAAGTACCTGAAGGCCCGGTGATATTGGTAGTGAGTGGAAAGGTGGGGCAGACTAATGTGGGTGACGAAGCCCATTTTGATAAAGCGATGCTAGCAAGCTTAGGGCAGCACGAAACGATTACCCGTACGCCCTGGCACGACGGCGTGATTGGCTTCTCAGGCCCCTTGGTGCGAACTATTCTGGAAGCCGCCGATGCCGAGGGGGAGAATATTCGTGTGGTAGCGTTGAATGAGTACGCCGCGACAGTGCCCGTCAGTGATTTTGAGGATTATGATGTCATTCTTGCCATGCAGGCAAACGGTCAAGCGCTGCGAGTTCGTGACCAGGGGCCACTGTTTGTCATTTACCCTTTTGACCAGCACCCCGAGTTGCTAAATGAAGAGATATTTTCGCGCTCTGTGTGGCAGGTGGCGCGCATCGACGTTAAATAAAATAATCGGACAATTGCCATGCTGGCCTTATTGAAATTCTATTTTTCCCGCAGCACCAGGGTCGCTACATTTTCAGCGATCCTTTTTTTTCTTTCAGCGCTAACCACCGGTGGGGTTATTTATAACCGTCAGCATGCGCTGGAGAATCGGTTGCTCGAAAACTTGTTATGGGCCGGGTATCAGTTTGATCGAGAGGTGCGCGAATTGCGCCTCTCACTGTTCGAAACGGGTGCTGGAAACGCGACGGTTGATGACGTGTTGCTGCGTTTTGAAATTCTCTTCAGCCGACAGTCACTTTTTTTTCAAGGTGAAATAGGAAAAATCGTGGCGAAACTTGAGGCTGTTGAGAAGATCTTTCAGCAAACTCAAACCCACATTTTAGAGATGGAAATCCTACTCGAAGCGGTATGGAACGACCCTGCTCAGTTAAATAGCGAATTAACGGCTACTCTCCTGCAACAAACGGCTGAACTACAGCAACTCACCAGCAATATTTTGAACGAAACTAACGCCCATGTTTCCCAGATGCACAGTGAGGAACACCGCACACTGACGCGTCTTTACGGGTTGGTGCTGTTGCTTATTGTATTGTTAATGTTTTCAGGTGGCATGCTGGTTCGCGCGCTGATTTTGGAAAGCCGTTCAAGTGATTACAAGGCACAGGCATTAGAAGCCAAAGGTAAAGAGCTTAACGAGGCCGCCAAGCAAGCAGAGAAAGCGAGCCTGGCAAAATCTGAGTTTATGGCGGTGATGAGCCATGAAATTAGAACCCCATTAAATGGCGTCGTAGGTATGGCGGATTTGTTAAGCGAGGAGGTTAAAACAACAAGTGCGAAGACTTATCTCGCGGCGCTTAAGCGCAGCGCAGAGAGCCTACGCGCGGTGATCAACGATATTCTCGACTACACCAAAATTGAGTCGGGGCGCCTCGATCTGGATCTCCAGCCGTTTGATCTCCACCAATGCATCGACCAGCTTTGTGAAAGCTATACTCTCCGCGAACCGAAGGCCCAGGTTGCTTTTAGTTATGTAATTGACCCCGCTTTACCCCGTTATGTGATGGGCGATATCGCTCGGCTGCGCCAAGTCATCATGAACTTACTTAATAACGCCTTGAAGTTCACAGAAGAGGGATTTGTTAAGTGCCAGGTAAAACCTCTTGGAGACGATAATATTTTAGTGGAGGTGCACGATACTGGCTGTGGTATCACGGAAGCGGATCAAGCGCAGCTCTTCTCGGCGTTCTCGCAAGTGGATACCTCCATGTCGCGTCGTCACGAAGGCACCGGGCTTGGGCTCGCAATCTGTAAGCGCTTAGTCGATGCCATGCAGGGCGAGATAGGTGTTAAT
The DNA here is from genome assembly GCF_002211105.1 of Halomonas campaniensis. Classification (GTDB taxonomy): domain Bacteria; phylum Pseudomonadota; class Gammaproteobacteria; order Pseudomonadales; family Halomonadaceae; genus Vreelandella; species Vreelandella campaniensis_A. The sequence continues at coordinate 537,864 of NZ_JPUA01000034.1, forward strand.
AGCCAGCAGGGGCTCGGCAGTCGATTCTGGTTCACCGTCAGCCTGCCGGAAACCGAACCTTTGACCATTTACCAAAGCGGGGAACACCTGCCAGCAATGACCCCCCATCACCATATCTTGGTGGTAGAAGATAATCCGCTTAATCAAACGGTGGCACGGGTCATGCTTGAGCGCCTTGGTCAGCAGGTGACGGTTGCAGAGAACGGTCAGGAGGCGCTTGATCAGTTGAAAGCTGACCATGGTCGATTTGACTTGGTGTTAATGGATATGCAGATGCCCAAGCTGGATGGCACCGAAACCACTCAACGCTGGCGCGATTATGAAGCTGTGCATCAACTGCCTAAGCTGCCTGTAGTGGCGATGACCGCCAATGTGATGCCTGAGCACCGCGAGCGCTGCATGCAAAGCGGTATGGACGATATGATCCATAAGCCTTTTACCCGCGATGAGTTGCATCAGGTGATCTGCCGCTATATCTCAAACGACGAAAGCATGGATTCTGTCAGCATTCGCGCTGCTGCTCCTGCTAAAAAAACTGAATTGCTGGGCGATAGCGCCGGGGCAGTGCAAGTTCTCGATAAGCGTCTCTGCGAAGAGCTGCAAAGTACCTTTGAACCCAAGGCATTGGATGCGCTGCTAACTACGTTTTTAACGCGCCTTGATGAGCGTATCTCTCGTCTTAACGTCTACTGGCAATCTGAGAACCGCCAAGCCTTGGGTCAAGAGGCGCATTCGTTGAAAGGGGCTGCGTCTTCTCTCGGCTGCTCAGCCATTGCTGAGCAAGCGAGCCAGTTGGAACAAACAGCGTTAACAGCTCCCATGGAAGAACTCGGCATTTACGTGGAACGATTGGCGGTACTGCAAGCCTCGACACAGCAGGCGTTACGGCGAGCAAGCATGCTCTCATTCTGAGCCGTCATTGCATGGGTTTGTGAACGCTCACACATCCAGGCGCTAAAGGCAGCCGCGGTGAGTGGCCGAGAAATGAAGTACCCCTGGCCGACTGCGCAACCCGCTTCGACCAAAATGGCGTGTTGTGCTGCTGTTTCGATCCCTTCGGTGACTACCGTCAGCCCAAGGCGTTTGCCTAAGTCGATAATCGATTCTGTAATCACCAGTGCATCCTGATCCTGGTCGATCAGTGAGACAAAGCTACGGTCAATTTTAAGCTCGCTGAAAGGCAGCCGATAGAGCTGTGTCAGTGATGAGTGACCGGTACCAAAATCATCTAACGCCAGTTTGCAGCCCCGTTGCCGCAACGCTTTGAGCACGTAGCAAGCGTAGCTCAAACACTCAACCCCGACCGTTTCGGTGAGCTCCAGGGTGATCTTGCTAAGAACAGCCTGGTGCTCTTGGGTGAGTTGATCAAACACTTCCAGAACGCCCTCTGCCTGAATAAAGGCCGCCGGTATATTAATCGAGATGTTTAAGTCCCACCCTTGCGACAGCCACTGGGCTTGTTGCTTCATGGCAAGCTCAATAACGTACCAAGTTAGCGGTAGAATCAGACCGTTTTGCTCTGCTAGAGGAATAAAGCTATTGGGGTAGAGCACGCCACGTTGAGGATCTTGCCAGCGAACCAGTGCTTCAACGCCAATGACCTGACCTTGTTGAGTGCCTTGCTGGAGGTTTATTTGGGGTTGAAAAGCTAGAAATAGCTGTTGTTCACGTATGGCCTTCGCCAATTCATCGCCTGTAGGCGCTTTGGGCGCTTTTTTTAATGGCCCAAGGAATGTCGTTAGACCGGTGAGCAGCTTGGATTTAGATAGGAAACCTAGCATTTTCAAGCTTTTTGCTTCACCTGCTGCAAGAGCATGAGCGGCAGTTTCTTCCGTGCAACTACTAATTAATAAAATTGAAGCGTTTAAGCGTAAATCATACAAATATTCCAGAATATCAAAGCTGGTAAACTCACCTAGATCGATATCAAGCAAGATCAGCTCGACATTGAGCAGGTCAGGTTGGCGCACCAGCTCGCCCAAACTACTTGCCGTCATCACCTGATAACCGTGCTGGCGTAATAGCATTCTGCCCAAGAGTTGGACGTTACAATCATCATCAATAATTAAAGCATCAGACAGCATACGTGTACCTTTGATGATTACGATGAGCGGCTGTGGTTAGACAAAGCGCTTGCTAAAATGGATACGCATTATATAAGTCGGTAATAAACCTTCCTTGGGCTCAGCGTAAGCCCAAGGAAGCATCAAGAACTCTAAGGGAGATCGCTTAGAATGACTCCCACTCAGGTTGCTGTGAGCTCGGCATACGACGCGGGGCAGCAGGCGTAGGCGAGGGCTTATTCGTCGTAGAGGCAAGGGCTGCTTTAGTAAGGGCTGGTTGCTGGTGGGTATTACTGAGCTTGAACGCCCCCACTAGCACACCCAGCCGGTCGGCTTGCTCTCTTAGCTCCGCCGCGGCAGCGCTGGACTCTTCCACCATGGAGGCATTGTGTTGGGTCATACTATCCAACTCGTTGACCGCGTCGTTGACTTGCCCTATACCCACACTCTGCTCTTTTGCACCGGCGCTAATTTCGGCAATTACATCGGCTACGCGCTCGATGCTTTTCACCATCTCCTGCATAGTGACGCCAACTTGCTTCACCTGGTCAACACCGGATTTTGTGCGACTTAATGAGGTATTGATCAGCGTGGCAATATTTTTGGACGCATCACTGGAGCGGCTGGCCAAGATACGTACCTCTTGGGCGACCACCGCAAAGCCACGACCATGCTCACCTGCGCGGGCGGCCTCTACCGATGCATTCAGCGCCAGGATATTGGTTTGAAAAGCAATACTGTCAATTAGGCTGACGATATTACTGATTTCAGATGACGAGTCATTAATGGTATCCATGGTTTGCTCAACGCTGTGCATGGAGTGCAAGCCCTGCTGAGCGAGGTCGCGGGTTGAAAGCGCCAGTTGGTCGGCCTGCTGGGCAGAGTCAGAGGCGTTGTTGACCACCGCCGCAATTTCCTCCATTGAAGCAGAGGTCTGCTGTAAATTCGCAGCAGCTTGTTCTGTGCGTGTTGCAAGCTCCTGACTGCCTTTAGCAATTTCATTTGAGGCATGCTGTAGACTAACAGTACTGCTGCTAACTGACTGTAGCGTATCGTCAATACGTTTAATGAAGGCGTCGAACTGTTGTGCCAACTCACCAATTTCATCACGGCGTTGGCTCTCAATCCGCGCGGTTAAATCGCCATCACCTTCGGTGATCTCCTTAATACGCCCACTGATTTGACGGATAGCGCGAGACATCATTAGCGGCCCTAATAGCGCAATCAGTGTCGCCACAATAAAAATAATTAATGCAATTATAATAGTGGATGTTTGCTGTACTTGAATTCTATCAACCACAGCTGCTTCCGCTTGATTAATAGCTGTCTCAATATTCATTCCTGACACATCATATACATCGCGTAGTGCATTAAAGTTATCTAGTGATGAGCCGGAAAGTGTTGTTAGTGCTGCTGCTGTATTGCCGTTTTGATGCAGCTCAAAAACACGTGTTGCCTCTTGTTGCCAATCGCTATACAACGTTTCAAAGTTGGCTAGTTGCGTGGTTAACTCTGGGTAGTCCCGCATATATTCGGCATAGCGATGCATGCGATCGTAAGCCTGTTGTGAATTCTCTTTGAATTCAGCGATTAGCTCCGGTGCGCGCTCTGTGCCTGGGTCTGCTAATAGATACTCGATCTCAGCTACACGAGCTTGGTACAGGTCTCTATCGGCATTGAGTACAGTGGAGCTAGCAGGAATATAATTTTTAATAAACGTGTCTAGCCGACCCTTTACCATGTTAACGAGCAGTGCGTCGGCGACCACAATAGCCAGTAGTGCTAACGCAACGCTGATAAAGGCAAGAGCATATTTCACTTTTATCTGATGAAGACGGTTCATATGTGTCACTCCTGTTGTAGTGTAAAACCATGAGAGCACATTACCTTTAAAGCATTAGAAGGGTCGACAGATTTATAAGACCTGTGACGTTTGTTCACGTTCGGCTTTTAATTAGCAGGGTAATGATTTGAGCATAGTTATAATAAGAATTATTAACTTTGAAGTGGCTATTTATAACCCGCCGCCTGGAGTTGAAATAGTTTTGCATAGCGCCCCGCAGTGGCCAGGAGTTCTTCATGGGTGCCGCGTTCAATAATATGTCCTTGATCAATAACCAGAATGAGATCAGCGCTGCGTACTGTGGAAAAGCGATGGGAGATCAAAATCGCCATTTTATCGCGGCTGTGCTCGCGAAAGCGGGCAAATATTTCGGCTTCTGCGGCGGCATCCATGGCGGCGGTGGGTTCATCCAGCACCAAGATGTCAGCATTTTCGCGCATATAAGCCCTTGAGAGAGCAATTTTTTGCCACTGGCCGCCGGAGAGCTCCTGACCATTTTTAAACCAGCGGCCAAGCTGGGTTTGGTAGCCGCTGGCCATGTTGGTAATAAACGCATCCGCCATGCCGTGACGGGCGGCATTCTGCCAACGTTCTTGGTCGTTAAAAGCATAGGTATCGCCGACGCCAAGGTTCTCGCCCACCTGCAATTGATAGCGTACGAAGTCCTGAAAAATAACGCCGGTGCGTTCGCGTAGTGCTTGGGTACTCCAATCCCGCAGGTCGCTACCATCTAACAGAATTCGCCCCTGAGTAGGGTGATAGAGCCGTGTGAGCAGTTTGATCAGGGTAGTCTTACCTGAGCCATTCTCGCCAACTAAGGCCAGGCTCTGCCCAGGGCAGAGGTGCAGCGAGATATCGTGAAGCACATCAGCGCCGCCAGGGTAGGAGAAGCTAACATGCTCAAAGCGTAGGCCGTCGCCAGGTAGTACACCCTGGGTGAGTGTGCCGTTCTCGCTCTCTACCGGTTGCTCTAGATACTCGTAAAGGTTCGACAGATAGAGGTTGTCCTCGTACATGCCGCTGATCGCGGTCAGGCTGGCGGATAGGGCGGCTTGGCCCTGTTTAAACACCATGAGGTACATGGTCATCTGTCCCAGGGTAAGTACCCCGGCAATCGTTTCAATGACCACCCAGGCGTAGGCGGCATAAAAGGTTAACGTGCCCAGTAGGCCGAGCAGAAACCCCCAGCTCTCTCGGCGCAGCGTTAGACGACGATCCTCAGCAAAAAGCTGGGTAAAAATATCCCGGTAGCGCTTAAGAAAGAGTCCTTCAAGGCCAAACAGCTTGACCTCTTTAATGCTATCTTCCCTTGCCAGCACCGTCTCTAAATAGATCTGCATACGGGTTTGCGGTGAGCGCCAGCGAAACAGCCGAAAGGCATCGCCCGAGAATTTGGCCTCTGAGATAAATACCGGCAGGGCACCGGCCACCAAGATCAGTAGCGCCCAGGGGGAAAACTGCACCAGTAGCACGGCGAAGCTACCCAGCGAGATAGCATTTTGCAGCAAGCCGAAGGTTTTATTCACCAGCGCAAGCGGGCGCGTAGACGCTTCACGTCGCGCTCGGGTGAGCTGGTCGTAAAGCTCAGAGTCTTCAAACTGGCTGAGTGACAGCTGGCCGGCTTTCTCCAGGATCATCACATTGACCTTCTGCCCCAGCAGCGCACGCAGCAGCGACTGCTGGGCTGCAAGGCCCCGCTGAGCCAGAGCAATAAACCCAATAATCACGGCCTCAATACCCACTAGCGTTAGCACCGGCGTAATGGACGCTAGCAGGTTGGGATCAGTGGCTGCCTGGTGGGCCTCCATGGCACTCACTACCCCATCCACAATCAGTTGCCCCACCCAGGCGGCCACGGCAGGCAGAACCCCAGCGACCAGGGTACACAGTGCCAAGCCAAGCATCATCCAACGAGAGGTTTCCCAGACTAAGCCAAGTGCGCGACGGCTATAACGAAATACACCAAAAAAGCCGCTTAGCGGTGAGGATGAGGAGGTTTGAGAAGAGGGCGGCGGTGACATAGTGAAAAAGGCAGAACTCTAATAAAAAAAGAGCAGCCATAATGCGGTGATTGAGAGGAGATAGCCAGCTAACAACCGCCGGTTGCCTTCAACGGCAACACGGCGGAAAGTCAGTTTAGTGGATAGGCGTTACCAGGGAAGCACAGCCCCATCGGTGCGTGGTTCGGTGCCGCCTTGGAGTACCCCGGTGTCAGGATGACGAAGAATGATTTGGCCACGGCCAAAGCTGATTGAGTCGGCGACTTTGACGATGTCGTGGCCGCGGCGTGCCAAGGCCAGTGCTAAGTGATTGGGGAAATCGGCCTCAACTTCGATGGTTTTGCCTTTGGTCCATTTCCAACGGGGCATATCCAGCGCCGCTTGAGGATTCAGTTGATCCTCAAGCATGGCCGTTACCACCTGCACATGGCCCTGGGGCTGCATATAGCCCCCCATCACGCCAAACGGCCCAACGGCTTGGTTATCTTTGGTGATAAAGCCAGGGATGATGGTGTGGTAGGTGCGTTTGCCAGGTGCCAGTGCATTAGGGTGTTGTGGATCCAAGGAGAACGACCAGCCGCGGTTTTGCAGGCTGATGCCGGTTCCTGGCACCACCATGCCCGAACCAAAGCCTTTGAAATTACTCTGAATCAGCGACACCATATTGCCTTCGCTGTCAGCTGTTGCAAGATACACCGTGCCGCCTTTAATTGGATTGCCGTGTACCGGATCGACCGCCTGTTCGCCAATCAGCGCTGCTCGCGCTTTCAAATAGTCGTCGTCCAACATTTGATCAATCGTAGGGCGCATCGCGCCTAGATCGGTAACGTGCGCGAAGCCATCCACGTAGGCCAGTTTGGTGGCTTCGATACGGCGGTGAAGTGTTTCAACCGGGTCGGAACCCTCTGCGCCTAAGTGCTCAAGCATACCCAGCGCTTGCAGCACTATCATGCCACTGCCGTTGGGGGGGATCTCCCAAATATCGTGGCCTTTGTAGCGAACGCTAATCGGATCTACCCACTCCGGTTGGTAAGCAGCCAGATCTTCTTTGCTTAGCAGCCCGCCATGTTCCCGGGAGAAGGTGTCGATGGCTTCGGCCAGCTCGCCTTCGTAAAATGCTTTAGCGTGGGTGTCAGCAATGGCTTTTAGGCTTTTTGCATGGCCTTCAGAGCGCCATAGCTCACCCGCCTCAGGCGCTCGACCTTCGGGGGCAAAGGTATCAAACCAAGGTTTGAAAGAGGCATCGTTATAGGCTGAATAGGTATTGAAAGCCTCCTTCCACATTTGATGAATAACGGGAGAGACGGGAAAACCTTCATCGGCCAGCGCAATGGCAGGCGCTAGCAGTTCAGCGAATGGCAGCTTGCCGAAGCGCTCAGAGAGCGCCGCCCAGGCAGCGGGGGCTCCAGGAACTGTGACAGGCAGCATACCGTGATTGGGCACTGCATCATGGCCGAGTGCTTTCAGCGCTTCAATGGTCGCCGCTTGTGGCGCAGGGCCACTGGCATTAAGGCCATGTAGCTTGCCGTCGACCCAGACAATTGCAAAGGCATCGCTGCCGATCCCATTGGAGGTGGGTTCGACCACCGTTAGCGCCGCCGCTGTCGCAATGGCGGCATCAATGGCGTTACCTCCTTGCTGCAGTATGTTAATACCCACTTGTGCCGCTAATGGCTGGGAGGTGGCGACCATGCCACGTTTACCGAAGGTGGCCATCCGGCGCGAGGCGCTGGGATAATAGAGTGCATCTTGTTGCATGCCAGAGTTCCTTTTGAACGGAGTTGTCAAATAGCCTAGTAATGTCCTAAATGTTTTCCCGCTGAGCGGCATTTTTTAACCGCTGAATCTTGCGATCCTGATAGAGCGAAAACAAAATCGAAGCGACGGCTAATGCCAGGAAAAGCGCAGAGAGAGGCCGGGTTAAAAACGTCAACCAGCTTTCGTTAAGCTCTAGGGCGCGGAATAGCTGACGCTCAAGGTTGTCGCCAAGTACCACACCGAGTATCAGAGGCGTTAGAGGAACGTCTGCTTTCCACAGCAGGTAGCCGATGATGCCGAAGATAAACAGCACCCAAATATCAAACAGGTTGTTATTCAGGGCGTAAGCGCCAATGGCGCACAGCATTAGTACGACGGGAACGAGGATCTGTTGGGGGATTAACGATATTTTGGCGAACCAGCGCACTAGCAGCAGGTTGCAAAGCACCATGACGACCGCACCGATGAGCAGGCTGGTATAAATAGCACCCACTAATACGGGGTTCTGCTCAAACATCATGGGCCCCGGCGTAATGCCGTGCAGAATTAGTACACCCATCATGATCGCCATCGGCAAATCGCCCGGTATGCCCAAGGCAAGCGTGGGCACAAAAGCGCCGCCCGCCACCGCACTGTTGGAGGCTTCAGAAGCCACAATGCCACTCGGCGTACCGGTACCAAACTCTTCCGGATGTCGGGAGAATTTTTTCGCTTGGTCGTAACTCAAGAAGTTGGCAACGGTGCCGCCGGTGCCAGGGAGCGCCCCCACTAAGCTGCCAATCAGCGATGAGCGAAGGGTATTGAGCTTTTGCCCCGCCATATCTTTGAGTATCAGGCCGTAGGGAATGGTGACATTGGTATCGATTTTTTTTGCGTCGCTTTTCTCATCCTTCAGCTTTTCGATATTGCCAAGCAGTTGTGAGAAGGCAAAGATGCCGATCATCACGGGCAGGATTTCAAACCCAGAGCCCATTGCAGGTAGGCCAAAGTCAAAGCGCAGGTTGCTGTTGCGGTCATAGCCAACGGTGGTGACCAAGAGGCCTAACGCCGCGGCCATCAGCCCTTTGAGCAGCGCGCCACTTGAAAGCCCGGCTACCAGCGTCAGGGCGAAAACGATTAATGCGGTGATTTCCCAAGGGCGGAAGTTCATGCTGAAACGGGCAATCAGTGGGCCGAAAAAGACCAGCACTGCCACGCTGATCAGCGTACCTAGAAAAGACGATGCAACGCCGATGCCCAAGGCGCGGCCAGGTTCGCCTTTTTGTGCCATTGGATAGCCATCATAAACGGTGGTAATCGATGAGGGCGTGCCAGGTATACCCAGCATGACGCCAGACACAATACCGCCAGAGTAGCCACCCACAAACACACCGACCATCAGCGATACGCCGCTTACCGGATCCATGGCAAACGTGAACGGGAAGACCACCAAGATAGCCATGGTGACGGTAAAACCAGGAATACTCCCGCCAACAATCCCAAACAGTACGCCAATGATGATCAAGCCCAAGACCGATGGCGTGCCGACCTCAGCGAGCGCTTGGAGAAAAAAGTTGGTCATTATTTACTCCAGGTTAAGGCAGCCAAACATTCAGGCCATAGCGGAAAACGATAAATATCACGATAGCTAAGGTGCCGCTAAGAGTGAGATTAATCATCCATTTACGTCGCGTATCGATGCCCAACAGTAGTGCCAGAGAAGCGACCAGGAAGCCTATGGTGGCTGCGATATACCCCACCACTGGAAGTAAGGCGGCATAGAGCCCAAACAGTAGAAACAGAGCGAGTGTGGTGCGTCGGCTTTGAAACCAATCAGTAATGAGCTGTATTGCGCCAGGTCGTTCAGGCACGTTTACCCATAAGGAACGCACTAAAATCAGCAGTGATAACAACCCAACAACGACTAATAAAATACGGGGGAAAAGCGCTGACCCATAAGGCTGCCAGCTGGTCGGCGGACGAATATCACCCGACTCCATCCACATGACAGCCACCATTAAGAGCAGCGCCAGCGCCAGGGCGCGGTCTTTAGTTAGCGTAAGCATTAGCGATGCCTCCGGCAGCTCTAGCCCCCGTATTAACGAGAGCTAGAGCGTGCGCCTCAGTTCTGGAAGTCGATGTTCTCAGCAGCGGCTGATAGTGCTGACTCGTTTTCATCAAGAAACGCTTGGTAATCGTCACCGGCCAGAAAGCGAACAACAGAGCCAAATTCATTTTCTATACGGCTCTGTACTTCTTCATTTTCCAGTGCTTGGCGATAGGCATCAGCAATGGTATCGATCACTTCCGGAGGCGTGCCTTTAGGCGCGAAAATGCCGCGACTGGTCGAGTGATCCATCTCGATGCCTTGCTCACGCAAGGTAGCTACATCGGGCATGCTTTCGAGACGTTCTGGATGAGCGATGCCGAGCGCGCGGAAGGTGCCATCTTCAAAAAACGCACCGCCAGAGGGCAGGTTAAACATCGCGAAATCAACTTCTTCCGCCATCAAGGCCGATACCTGTTCTCCCGTATCGGGATAGCCAACTAGACGCACATCGGCCATATCAATGCCCGCCTCCTGAAAGAACTGTGCCCAGAAGAAGTGATCCGTGGAGCTGGGGATCATGCTGAAACGCACTTGGCCTGGATGTTCACTGACGTAGTCAGCGATTTCGTCAGCGCTCTGCACGGGGTGATTGGCATGTGCAGTGGGAATGTTGATGGTTTGGGTCAGCAGCGCGATAGGTTCGAAGGCATCAAACGAGTAGTCGACGGTGCCCGCTAGCTTTGAAAGTGCAATGGTGTCGTGGCTGCCAAGCAGCGTGTAGCCATCGGGATCAGCATCTTTGACGTTGCGTGAACCCAACGTCGCCCCAGCGCCTGCCATATTGACGGGTACGATGGACTCGCCTAGCGTTTTCTCAGCTTCCTGGGAAATCAACCGGAACAGGATGTCCGTTGCTCCCCCGGGCCCGTAAGGGATGATTAAGCGAATATCCTGCTCCGGATAGTCCGCTTGTGCGGTGGTGGCCATTGCCAAACTAGACGCAAGTCCGATGGCGGCGAGGGTAGTGCTTAGAGTAAGTGTTGAACGCGTCATTCTTATACACCTTTATGTTTTGAGGTTGGTGTTGTGGGATGCCGCCCTTACTGCAGCGGCGTGGTGAGCGCGTGATCCGTTATCGGACTCTTGTTATTTGATGAATGCACCTGCCAATTAGCGTTAGCCCAGGAAGAAGCCTCCATAAACCAAGGCGCCCATAACCACAAAGGCGGGGTGCGTTTTGAAGCGGATCAATGCAATAGCGGCGACTACGCCAATGATCAGGGTGTGAATCGTCCCGCTGGTGTCCAAACTTTCGAGCAGAAAGCCCAGGGTTAGCCAGGCCATCATCATGGCGATGACCGGGCGCACCCACTGGCTCATACGCTTAACCCTGGGAGAGTCGCGATGGCGGTAGAGCAGCCCCAAGGCACCCAGCATTAGCAGCAGTGTAGGAATCACCGTGGCGGCTACGGCGATGAAAGCGCCGCCAATGCCCGCTACTTCATAGCCCACGTAGCCGGCCATTTTGGTAGCGATAGGGCTAGGCAGGGCGTTACCCAAGGCTAATGTTTCGGCGAAGGTTTGCGCGGTCATCCAGCCATAACGGCCCACCACTTCCGCCTCAATCAGTGGAATAATGGCCGGGCCACCGCCGTAACCGATAATGTTGGGAATAAAAAACGCTAAGAAGAGCTCCCAGTAAATCACGCTGCCCCCTCCGCTTTTTTCTTGCCAGCAGGACGCAGCAGGGCGGCAACGAGAATGGCGCCGATCACCCAGCCTGGGTGTAGGCCGAGCCAGTAGATTAGCCCGGCGGCAATAATGGCCATGGCAATGCTAACCAGCCAGCCAAGCGCGGCCTGGGATTTATCAAAAAAGTCCCAAGTGAGTTGCGCCATCATCACCATGACTACTGGCACCACGGCTTGGCCCATGCCGCGAATCCATGCTACATCGCGGTAGCGGCTGAAAATGCCTAACATGACAATCATCGCTACAATCATTGGCACGATAATGGCAATGACGGCGGCGATGCAGCCTGTTACACCCCCCACTCGGTAGCCAATGTAGCCGGGCATTTTGGTGGCAATGGGGCCCGGTAGGGTATTGCCAATCGCCAGCACGTCGGCGAACTCTTCATCGGTTAGCCAGTGGTGACGGGTGACGACCTCGGCCCGTACTAAGGGAATCATGGCGGGGCCGCCACCAAAACCGAAGATGCCAATGCGGAAGAAGGCCCAGAATAGTTGCCAGGAGACAGTAGGTGGTTTCATGGGCGCATATCCCCCACAGCCGACGAAGGGAGCAAAATCATACTCTAGCCTTATTTATCGTTTGTAGATTAAAAAATCGATTATTTTGTCTAAAATAGAATATAGGTAGTGCCTGATCCAACGTCAACAGCGAAAAATAGAATGGACAGCGGGAGCTGAGATGAATAAAGGACATCGCCATGAGTAATTCTTTACCGACGCCAGCAGGGCCAGCAGGTACTGCATCAAGTCGTGTGTTTGATCATTTACGTAAAGATTTGGTGGGCGGGCGTTTTGTCGCTGGCGAAAAGCTCGCGATCAATGCGCTTAAAGATCGCTACCAAGTCGGTTTGAGTCCGCTAAGAGAAGCGCTCAATAAATTGGCGGCTTATGGGTTGCTGGTGCAGGAGAATCAGCGCGGTTTTCGGGTACCGAAGTTGTCCCGGGATGAACTGGACGATATTGCCCAGATGCGTTTGGAAATGGAGGGAATGGCGCTTGAGCGGGCGATTGCTAAGGGTGACTCGCTTTGGGAAGCTGACCTGTTAGCCGCTGCGCACCGCCTGAAACGGGCTGATATAACCCTGGATAAAGGCGAGGAGTGGGAACACCTGCATACCCAGTTTCATCGTACCTTGGTGGCGCCCTGTGGGTCAGTGTGGCTATTACGTTTTATTGAACAGTTACACGATCAGTTTGATCGCTATCGTCGTTTGGGCCCCAAAATGCCGACGATACGTCAAGAGCTGGACGAGCAGCACCATCAGCTTGTGGAGCTGGCGCTACAGCGCGATGCTAAAGCAGCGCGTGCATTAATGGACGACCATATCCATAAATCTTATGAGGTTGCCTTGAAGCGCTATCAAGAGCACGTGTAGTTGGTCATGAACAGTTGGTAAACTGCTGCGCACAGGGTGTCGGTCATCACCGACCCGATCAGTAAAGAGGGTGCTATGCACGCAGATAACCAAATAGTTGCGCAAACGTTGAATTGGGTGCGCACCTTCATTGTGGCTCACGACATTTGCCCGTTCGCTCAACGTGAGCTAGCGCGTGACACCATCCGCGTTGAGGTAGTGCGCTCCAAGAAAATCGAAGTGGCACTGGAGGAACTGATGGTCGAAGTCCAGTGGCTGGATGAACATCCAGAAACAGAAACCACGCTGCTGGTATTCCCAACGCTCTTCAAAAGCTTTGATCACTACCTGGATTTTGTTGAGCTGGCAGAAAGTATTCTTGTCGACCAGGGGTATGAAGGGGTCTATCAGCTCGCCACTTTTCATCCGGATTACTGCTTCGACGGGGCTGAGCCCGATGACGCCTCTAACTATACCAATCGCTCTCCCTACGCCATGGTGCATCTGCTACGTGAAGAGAGTGTCGAAAAGGCGATTGAGTTTTACGGTGATACCGACGCTATTCCCGAGCGCAATATTGCCAAGTTGACGGCCATGGGCAGCGAAGCCGCTGAGCAGCAGTTGCAGCACTGTTTTGATGTGAATAGCTAAGGCTTATGAATCACGAGCTGATGCTTGCCTTTGTTTTTAGCCGCATATAGGGCGCTATCGGCAAGTTGTAGCACCGTTTCAATATGCAGGCCGTGGTGTGGCCACCAAGCGGCGCCCAAACTACAGCCCACATGGGCGCGCTTATTTTCGGGTAATAAAATCGGTTGGGCGATAGCCGTAAGTAAACGCCTACTCACTTCGTGGGTAAGCATTTCCAAGTACTCCTGCTTGGTTTTGAGCACCATGACGAATTCATCGCCACCCAGGCGCGCCACCACATCGCCACTGCGCAGGGCGTTTTTCAGGCGCTGGGTTATCTCAATAAGCAACAGATCCCCCGCATGGTGACCCAGTTCATCATTGACCCGTTTGAAACCATCCAGATCGATATACATGACCACCATGCTTTGCTGGTTTCTTTCCGCTTCTGGAATGGCCAACTGTAGGTATTGATTCAGAAAGGCGCGATTGGGAAGCCCCGTTAGTGGGTCGGTATTGGCTAGATCCTCTAAGCGGTTGATCGTTTGACGCTGATCCAGTAGCCGACTGACCATGTTACGCATGGAGGTCGATAGGCGCTTCATTTCAGGAGAGCCGTTTTCCAGAGGAATACAGTCGGCTTGCTCGCCCTCCTGTATTTGATCGGCGGCACTGGCTAAGCGGGTGAGAGGAGTCACCATTCGAGAGGCAATCGCCCAACCAATCATTGCAAACAGCAGCGCCAGTAGAATACCGATGCCCATAATGGCTGCCTGTAGCTGCTCCATAGGGGCAAAAGCGATAGAGACCGGTTTTCGGCTAATCGCTATCCAGCCTAATCCAGGAAAGTCCTCGTAGCCGTCGCTTCGAGCGTAGCCTGTAACAAATTGTTCACCATTGGGCCAGGTTTCAATAGCCCATTGCGGTGATGTGGTAGCGGGGCCGGGTAGATGATCCAGGCTGGCTAATGATTGTCCCATGAGCGTTTCTGGGCCCAGCAAGACGGTACCATCAGTTGAAAGCAGTAGCATCTCGGTATCTTGACGCTGCTTAGTAGGTGAAAACATTGAATGCTGAATATATTCTGCCCATTCCCAGCTTAAATGTACCGCCAGAACGCCCTGGAGCTCCCTATTGCGGTCATACACCGGGGTGGCAATATCGACGAACTTCAGCGCTTCACCACTGGGGTTAGGCAGCAGTTGTGCGAGAAGCACTGCCTCATGAACATCGCCGATCCAAAGCGCTTTGCGCCCTTCAATAAATACGGGTCTTTGCGCTATTGAAACACCTTCTAAAATTCCTCCTGTCGCTGCTTGAACAGTCCCTTCCGGGTCAGTAAAGCCAATCCACGACACAACGTCATGATTGTCTTGCAATCGTTCTAGCTGCCCCCGTAGCGCGCCAGGGCGCGTGTCATTAGTGAGTGCCTGCATACCCAATAGGAGTTTGACCTCCTTAATGCGTGCATCCATATTGCGCTCTAGCTTATCCACCATTTGATAGGCCGCTTCTGCAGTCGCCGTACCAATGCTAGCTTCCATTTGCTGCGCTGATTCACGAGATGCCACCCAGCCAAGTAACAGCGTAGTGGCAAACACCAACGTTGCAATTAGTGCGCTAAACCGTGAGCGTAGTGAGAAGCGCGAGAATAACCAGGTATGAACAGACATTATTATTAGCCATCACCGATAAGAGGAACTGCTTATTAACGTATTGTCATTAGCTGAGGGAAAGTACCTTATTTTGTTGGTTTTTGCATTTAGCGAGCATTAATGAGGATTCGCTTAACGGCTGGCCTAAGGGAAAAGGACCAGCGACGCTGGCCCAAATAGGTGAATTAAAACTCTTCCCAATCTGGTGTGGTGCTGGATAATTTTTTAGACGTATAAGAAGAGTGAGTTGTTGCCAGGGTATGCTGTGAAGCAGTGGCGGTAGAGGGTTCCGAACCAGCGTTGGCAACCCGCTTCAGTTTGAAGGTGGTGACCAACTCGGCCAAACGAGTGGCTTCATCCTGAAGTGATGCAGATGCCGTGCTGGTCTCTTCAACCAATGACACATTTTCCTGCGTGGCGGAATCCATCTGAGATACAGCCGTACTGACTTGGCTAATGCCCGACTCCTGCTCTTTTGCAGCGAGCGCAAGCTCTTGCATCATTTCCGTCACTTTACGAATCGCTTCGTTGATATCCGCCATATCATGGCCATTTTTCGCTGCTTGTTCCGCACCGACCGCAATACGCTGCGCGATATCTTCAATCATGGTGCGTATCTCTTTCGATGAGGTGGAGGTCTTTGTGGCTAGTGAGCGAACTTCACTCGCCACCACCGCAAAGCCTCTCCCATGCTCGCCTGCACGGGCAGCTTCCACAGAGGCATTGAGTGCCAGGATATTGGTTTGAAAGGCGATAGAGTCAATCACCTGAACAATATCGTGGACTTTGTGCGAGGTTTCTTCCAGTTCGCGCATCAGTAGGCTAGTGCGCTCAGAGGCCTGTTTGCCGGTATTCGCCTGTTGTGCTGCGTCTTGGGTTAGCTGTTGTGCTTGACCAGCGGTGTCCGCGTTCTGCCGCACAATCGATGAAATTTCATCCATGCTAGCAGCGGTTTGCTGCAAAGCCGCGGCTTGTTGCTCGGTACGTGAGGCGAGGTCCTGGCTGCCGCTAGCGATTTGCTTGGAACTGGAGGCGACGGCTTCGCTACTTTGATTGAGTGTGCCAATCATGTCTTCCAGACGCTCTTGCATATCCTGCATGGCACTATAAAGGCGGCCGATCTCGTTACGTCCTAGGGTGTCGATATGGCTGGTCAAATCCCCCTTGGCGATATTTTCGCAGATGCGAACCGCACGTTGGAGTGGATTAATAACGAGCCGATTAATCATTATTTGTACAACGATATAGAGCACTATGGCCGTTAAGATAAGAGTGCCCACGGTAATGCCAAAAATAACGCTGTCGCGCTGGGCTTCCGAGTGAACTTGGCTGCCCCGGCTTAGTGCATAGTTATTAAAATTACTGATTGCTGTGCTGAAGCTTGAAAATTTTTGGTTGATAGGATCCCTATACGCATTGAGAGCCTCATAACGCTCATTAGCCAAGTCGCCCCTTAGTTCGTCAGTGACAATAAGGTTGTAGCTTTCGACAATGTCAGCAATGAGCGGGCGACGCTCGGAACCCACCGGGAGCTCAATGCCTGAGAGTTCTGCAATACGCCGGTCAGACCTTTCCAAACTCTGCAGTGCTTCCCCTAACGCCCGCTTCGCATTGTTTTCGTTACCCGCTTGGTAGTGCTGGGAGATACGCTCTAATCTTACCCGAACCTCCATTAGGTTCGTTTCCGCGCGGTTGGCAGCACTCGCCTGCTGAGCGCTTATCTCATTAATTTCTGCTAGCAGCTGCGCAGCCTCACGTTCTGCCATAGCCCCCATACTGCCCAAAATAATAAGCATGGCTAAAAGCACAATCAGTGCGCCAGCAATCACTCTCTTAACTGATATGTTTTGCATTGATACTTCTCCTAATACTCCCCGCACCTGAATTGGTGCATAGGGGAGTGTTAAAAGGTATCAATTAAGCGTTAAAAGCAGCGGCTTGATTAAGTTGGCTTTATTTTTTGATATTGTAAAATGCTCGACCATAATAAAGTCGTATAATTAAACGTTTTTTTAAGTTTTTTTGGCTTTTTCGATAAAAGGCTGTTTGATAAGTGTATTATCGCTAAAGCACCTTATGCATCACATACGTATCGACAAAACCATGGCGCGCATGGCGATAGGCGTTAGGCACGGTACCTACGATACTAAAACCAAGTTTCTGCCACAACGCAACGGCCACTTCATTGGTGGCCACCACGGCGTTGTACTGCATGGCGAGAAACCCCAGTTCTCGTGCCTGCTGCTGGGAGTGCTCGCACATGGCGCGTGCTACGCCTTTGCCCCGTGCGGCGGGGGAGACCATATAACCACAGTTACATATATGATCGCCGGGGCCAGCTGCATTGGTTTTTAGGTAATAAGCGCCCAGCACTTGGCCCTTTTCATCCTTGGCAACCACGCTTGCATTCGGAGTTTTACACCATAACTGACGGGCGGCTTCAAAACTGATATTGGGATCAAACGCATAGCTCTCTTGTGCTTCAACAATGGCCTGGAAGGTGGGCCAAAAAGCAGCAAAATCGTCATCCGTTATGGGTGAGAAAGCGAGTGTGATCATAACTATCCTATGCAGTCAAGCGCTTAGCGGGCGACCTCAGCCACAATTTCGTAGCTGCGTAGACGGTCGGCGTGATTGTAAAAATCGCTATTAATCATCAGTTCATCGGCACCCGTACGTGCTTGGAACTCCTCAAGCTCTGCCTTAACCGTCTCAGGCCCACCAATAATAGCCGCACCTAAAAACTGGCTGACTTGAGCCTGTTCCATCGGCGACCAATCGAGCTGCTCAACTGGCGGCAGTGACTGAGTCGGTTTGCCGCGGATCAGGTTCAAGAATTTCTGCTGGGCTGTTGTGGCCAGGTAGTGAGCCATCGCGTCGCTCTCTGCGGCCATCACGGGAAGGCCGACCATGGCATGGGGTTTATCCAGGTGTTGCGAAGGGCGGAAGTTATCACGGTATAAACGCAGTGCTTCAAATAAATAGCCCGGTGCGAACTGAGCCGCAAACGCGAAGGGCAGGCCTAGTTTGGCTGCCAACTGCGCGCTGTAGCCACTGGAACCCAGTAACCAAACAGGCACATGGGTACCTTGGCCAGGCACCGCTTTCACCCGTTGCTGAGGCTCTGCATCGGCTAAGTAGCTGCGCAGCTCATTTAGCAGCTGTGGAAAGTCGTCGACACCCGCGTGAGCGTTGCGGCGCATGGCCTGCATCGTGGCGCCATCCGAACCTGGGGCGCGGCCTAAACCGAGGTCAATACGACCCGGATAAAGCGTTTCCAGGGTGCCGAACTGCTCGGCAATCACCAGCGGTGGATGGTTAGGCAGCATAATCCCACCGCTACCCACGCGGATGGTGGATGTTTGTCCCGCTATGTGGCCAATTAGAACAGCGGTTGCGGCGCTGGCAATGCCAGCAATATTGTGGTGTTCGGCGAGCCAGTAACGGGTATAGCCTAGCCGCTCGGTTAATTGTGCCAGGGCAACACTATCGCGAAAGGTCTCTGCGGCACTGCCGCCCTGGCGGATGGGCGCCAGGTCGAGGACGGAAAGTGCCGTGGATGCGAGTTGGCTCATGGGTCACCTGCAAATTAATTCGTGGGCGCGTAGAGTGAAAAAATTACTTAGCGCGCTTGGTAATTACACGTTATGCGGCCAGTGCAGATGAATTGCAAGGTGCCGATTATCCAGGTGGCGGATATACATGCTCGCTGGCTTCTCACTCCTCACTTAAAGGCGGAGTGGGACGGATAAGAATTTCATTCACATCGACATGGGCAGGCTGGGCAAGCGCGTAAATTACCGCATTGGCGATATCGCGATCGTCTAAGGCATAGGTCGGCGGTTCATCAAAAAAGGGCGTGTCGACCATTCCCGGTTCAATCAGCGTTACGCGCATGCCAGTGCCACGGAGTTCTTCACGCAGGTTATAGCCAATGCCGGTGACCGCCCATTTGGTCGCGCTATACATGGAGCCTGGTATCGTCGTGCGGCCTGCGGCTGAGCCAGTCAGCAATACATGGCCTTTGCTGCGTTTAAGGGCGGGCAAACAGGCTTGAATAGTGAGGCCCACGCCATAGATATTGGTGAGAATCATCTCACGCCATGCGTCGTGGTCGGCTTCACTAAAGCCGCCGGGCGAGCCACCCCGGCCAGCGTTGGCAAAGACGCCATCCAGGCGGCCAAAGGTTTCCAGCGCCTGCTCAACCATGGCTTGTTGCTGCTCCATGTTGGTTACGTCCAGCTCACATGCCAGCACATTTTCCGGCCCCAGCTCCTGGGCCAGTGCGGTGAGCTTGTCGCTAGAACGGGCGGCCAATACCAGTTTATAGCCCTCACGCGCGGCTGCTCGGGCGGTGGCTGCGCCAATGCCGCTGGATGCGCCGGTAATTAATAGCACGCCGTTTTGCATGGGTTGCACTCCTTGCCTGATAAATCAAGTAAGCTTTTAGCATGGCTAAGGTGACGGCATCCTGCAAATATCGGCTTAAACTGCTGGCGGCAGTGCTGCTAAGTGGCCGTTAACGGCGGCGTTATGTATTTGCATCCTTACGTTTCAGCATCGCGGAGAGATCGAGAATAGCTTGAGCCATATCCGCCATGCTTTTGCTTTGATCCATCGAGGTTTTACGCAGAAAGCGGTAGGCCTCCTCTTCGCTCATCTCCTGGTGCGCCATGATCAGACCCTTGGCGCGTTCAATCAATTTGCGTTCACGCAGTGCTTTGCGGGTATTTTCGAGCTCATCGCTCAGTCCCTGTAAGCGGCTAGCTTGGGCCTGGGTGAGTTCGATCAGTGAACGTCCCAGTGGAGAGGTGAGGGCGTTGGCAGTGAGGTCACCTAACGGTTGCCCATCATTAAGCGCCAGCAACTGTTCGCACGGCGCAGGGGCATAAGTACACGTCTGCGTTTTCGCTTTCTCTAAAGCATCCTCTGCCTGGGCAATTTTGCGGTGGCAAAGCACGCTCAACTGAGAGATCAGCGCATCTTCAACCATTTTCATTGAGTCGATACGCAGGGTGGTGAGTTCGTACCAGTTTTCACCCAGCTTATCCGGTGTCTCCTTGGGTAATGGTTGAGTTGCCGAGGGTCGCTGACAGGCGACATCTCGCAGTTGGCAAATACCCGACAGCGTGCGTGGAGAAAGCTCTTTTTGCCATGCCTGTTGCGCTTCGGGGGTTGCAAACTCTACAAAGGTGTCAAAGCAACGCTGCTGATCCGTCATTAGCTGGTTTAGCAGGGCACGGTGGGGCTCGTCGAAGTGACCATGGGTAAAGCCAAAGGCGCCACAGGCTCGCTCTTGGCCCGCCAGCTCTTTACCTTGCATCAAATGGAAAATGGCCACTAGCGTGCGGGTGATGTCGGGATCGATAGCGGTGTCAGCGGCCTCAAATACAATGGACAGCAGTCCGCTGGTCAGTTGGTTAAACGCCTGAGTCGCCGCATCGGGTGTGATGGCAAAGGTATCGATGGCCTGGCGAAGGGCACCCAGCTCGTCAAGTGCATACCAAACGGCGGCGATCCGGCGCAGTAAGCGCGCGGCGGCCTGGGGGCGGGCTTCCTCGCTGAGCGCTTCCAGCCGTTGGCGCATTAATGTTTCGGCCTGCTGACTGTGCTGTCGGTAGGTGTCGCGGCGGGTTTTGAAGCGCTGCCCCTGGGAAACCAGGTAAATCGTCGATGCGCCACGTTCACGCTGGAGCATATGGATAAAGCGGCTAATGTCGCCGACAATATCCGCAGTGGTGGCAAGGTGGGTAAGGTTGTCGATATCGCAACGGATGGCAGTTAAGAGCAGTTGCTGCGCTGAAGACATAGAGATTTCCTTGGTAGCTTGCCGCCTAAATGAAAACACTCCCATACCGCTAAATAGCTAGATGGGAGTGTACTCGAGTGTACTGGAAAGCGTTTAACGCAACGACAGGGCGCCTGCGCCAACATCATCACCAATCGCATCGCGGTAGGCTTTGGCCTCTTCTGCTTCAGTGGCATCACTAAAGCGCACCAGTAGCACACAGGAAGCCAGCACCAGTACCGTAAGGCCTAAATAGAACAACCCTTGTTGATAGCTCAGGCTTTCGCTGCGGAACAAAAAGGCTGCGCCTACCGCGCCTACGTTACCGCCAGCACCAACTATGCCCGCCACGGCACCCAGCGCCTTTTTATTGATAAATGGAACTACGCCAAAAGTAGCGCCTTCTGCCATTTGCACAAATAGGCTGAACACGAGCATGATGCCAATCGCGAGGCTCAAGACATGCATCTGCGAGAACGCTACCAACGCAATACCTTCGCAAACCAAGGCAATAAACAGCCAGCGAACGCGCCCTTTCAGGCCCCCTTGCTTGGCGAAAAGATCCGAGAAAACCCCTCCAAGGGTACGCGCAAAAATATTCATTAACCCGAACAAGCCAGCGATCATGCCCGCGGTAGCCAGAGTGAGATCAAACTTATCGAAGAAGTAGATGGCGGCAATATTGTTGATCGTCAGCTCCACGCCAAAGCAGAGGCCGTAGACAACGAACAGCGCCCACACACGGATATCCTTGGCGGCGGCTAAAAAACTTTGCGCGGCACCGTTTTCGCCGGAAGCTTCAGGTAGTTCACCCCGAGCGCGCAGTTCGCTGAAATTACCATTGGGGGCATCCTGGGTGAAGAACCAGTAACCAATACCGGTAAAGAGCATCACTACGCCAGGCACCATCATCGCCAGGCGCCAGCCAAAGGCCTCATTCACGCCCAGCATCAGCATGCCAGAGAAGATCAGCGGCATTAGAATTTGTGTGGTGCCACCACCCAGGTTGCCCCAGCCCGCGCTGGTAGCGTTAGCGGTACCAACCACATTGGGCGCGAACATCATCGACGTGTGGTACTGGGTAATCACGAAAGAGGCACCGATGGCCCCAATGGCCAAGCGCGCTAATAAAAAGGTTTCAAAGCTATCGGCCAAGCCAATGCCCATTACCGGGATTGCGCCCAATAGCAGTAGCCCAGTATAGGTTTTGCGCGGGCCGATCCGGTCACACAGTACGCCAATGGCAAGGCGTACTATCACGGTGATCGCCACCGAAGCGATAATCGTATTGCCGATTTGTGTTTGTGTCAGCGAAAGGTCTTCACGAACAATCGCCATAAGAGGGGCGATGCCGAACCAGCCAAAAAAGCAGATATGAAATGCGAACCATGAGAAGTGGAAAGCGCGCATCTGAGGGGTCGAGAAGTTGAATAACCGAATGCGGTTGGCTTTGTTGCGTATGTCCATGGGATGGCCTCACGGGGCATAAAACGAGTTGATCGCTACGCAACGCAAACGAGTTAGCGCGTTACGCAAACAATTGACGAGAACATGCCTTCATCGTTGAAGGTCAGGCTCGACGCACTCGTACCCAGTTGGGCCTGGTCCACGCCTACCACCACTGGTAGTAGTTATGCAGGTAGTTTGCCAGCTGAAAGCTTATTTCTAAAAAATCAAAGTCTTAAAGAATTTACCCCCATGTGTGTGAAGGATGAATAGGCAAGCTTGTGCTGCATGATTGGGCATGCAGCGCGCATTTTGCGGCATCTTGGTGCTAAAAAAGGGGCAATTGGGCGGACTGAACGTGCAGCCATTATTCATGTAAATAGACGGCATCAATATCAAGTGTGGAGTGGCTACCAATCGCATCGAAGTGTTCGCTTAGCCAGCGTTCAGCGGCAGCTTGGCCCTGTTCGAACAGGTGACATAGAAAAGCCCACTCGGAATTGGATTTACTCGAGACGGAGAGCCCCTCAAGCGCCTGCTCGCCGCTGATGCGGTGAAACAACGCCTGTTGATAGCAGTTTTCAATGCCTTGCTCATCAAGGGCATGCTTAAGCAGCGCAATCATGCGGATCTCTTTAATCAGAGCTGAGTTAAAGGTGATCTCGTTGAGGCGGTTCATAATGGCTGACGCCGAGGTAGGCACTTCATTGCGGCTGATGGGGTTGATTTGTATCAGTAGAATATCCCGTGCGCTGCACTCCTCCATGAGAGGAAACAGGGCGGGGTTACCCATGTAGCCCCCATCCCAATACGCTTCGCCATCGATCTCCACTGCTTGAAACATAAAAGGCAAGCAAGCGGAGGCCATCACCGCATCAACGCTCATCTCCTCACGGCGAAACACCCGCTGTTTACCTGTGCGTACATTAGTTGCCGCGACGAATAGCTTAAGCTGCTGACATTGGCGCACCCGCTCGAAATCAATGTGATCAGTCACGATATCGCGCAGCGGATTGATGTTGAGCGGGTTAAGTTGATAGGGGGAGGCCACTCGGCTTAACAGATCCATTGCAACAAAGCCGGGTGAGTGATCCAGGCTCCAGTTGCCGGTCAATATATCCAAAGGGGAGCGGCGGATGGGACTGGCCATGCCTGCTCGACTCACCGCTTGCCAAAAGTCGTGCAGCGCTTGCCGTGCGGTCTCTTTATCGCCACGTGTCAGCGCATCGGCCATGACCACACCGTTCATCGCCCCAGCGCTGGTGCCACTGATACCCTCAATTTCAATTCGGTCATCTGCCAGCAGGCAGTCAATGACGCCCCAGGTGTATGCCCCATGAGCGCCGCCGCCTTGTAATGCGAGGTCGAGCTTTTTGACCTTTGCCATATGCTTTTCCCATTGCTGCTGGTGAGGAAAGTTGTTTCAGTGAAACCAGCATGGCATAGGCGGCTAGATAAGACGAAAGGCTATTTAGCGCACGGTGGTTATTTAAGGCGCCCCTGCAAGCGGTGAACGGTGGTTGGTTGAGTAGGGTGCTTCAAATATAGCGTGTTCCATAAGGTTATCCAGTTGAAGGGCGAGCTGCTGGCTGGCTTCTTCCATTACGCCCAAGGCAGCCAGTTGGCCATTGCGGTCGCCCAAACGGGCAAACTTCAGCGCTTCAGCACCACTGTCGTGCATGCGGCGGTGGGGGGCCGCCAGTGCTCTATAAGCGTCGGTGCGAGCGTAGCGTTGGTGGCCCTCTCCCTGGTGATACCAGCGGCCCAAACGACACTGGTGGTGATCCTCTAAGGGCGTGTCTGTGTTGGCAGAGAGAAGCTGCTTATAAAGACGGCATTTCCACACCGCATGATCAAGCTTCGCGGAGTGTAAAAACGCCGCGGTGGCGCTGTGATGGATTACCTTGTGCATATGCTGGGATTGGTCAGCAAGTTGATGCACTGCCTGCTTGGCTGTTTGCGCCGAGCGGGCAATCTCATCGTCAGCTAAGCGCTTTTTCACCACAGCCTGTGAGTGCACTCTTACCTGGCTATTAACCTGCTCCATCAGTTGGCTGAGCTGGTGACTTAAGCGGTGCATAGTCAGCGCGAGATGGTGCATGTCATCCGCAATGGCTGCCAACCCTGGTGACGCCTGGCTAGCCGAGTCAGCGCTGCCTATTAGACCCTGGCTATGGGCCGTTTCCAGCGCCGCGCTCACCGCTAACGCTTGGGCGTGGCCTGCATTGCGGGCGAGAGAGACCTGCAGTTGGCTTAGCGCATGTAACGTCTTTGCCAGCACTAGCGGGGGTAAGGCTTCGGCCTGCTCGGTGTCGAGACAATGCTGATCAAGGGTATCGACCGCCTGCTCGGCGGCGGCAATTAAATGGGCTGTCTCGGTTAGAGTGGCGCGCTCGCCGGCAAGCTGGTCAGCGAACTCCTGAAGGCCATTATTAAGAGAAGTCAGCATATCTGCGCCTCTCGCCTGCAGCATGCTGATGGATTGCGCTGGTTTCATCAGGTTTAGCAATCGGCAGCTGGGGGAGGGGGTAGCAGCATCAAGCTGAGTGCGTAGCTCGGCAACTTCCTGTTCGAGGCGGCGAATTTTTTGATATGGGTGCATAAAGGTGAACATGGCAGAGACACCTACGGCAGATAGCAACACTTTGTGTTAATTTGTCACGAAGTATTGCAGAGAGTTCCCGCGTACGCCTGATTTAGCGGCCGTAAATGATGAAATTGAGCTATCAATTATCACTAAGACTGAGGTTGTTAACGCTCACCTTTACCAAAAGCCCTGATATTAGCGCCGGGCAAGCTGTGCGGCGGCGGCCGTGCAGCCGAGAAACGCAGAGGTGGCCAGCCACTCGGCATCGGGATAATAAGCGAACACATACTGATCCTCTTTGAGGCTATTGATCAGCGGGTAAGTCACGTCTTCACGCACTGCCGGGCAGCCATGACTGCGCCCGAGCCGCCCCGTCTGGGTGATGAACGCATCGCTCACATAGTCCGCGCCATGGATGACAATAGCGCGTTCATACGCCAAGTCGTTGACGTTAGGCTCCAGCCCCTCCAAGCGCAGGGAATAGCCGTTGCGGCCGTAATAACTGTTCATGGTACGAAATAGACCAATGCTGGATTGATGGCTATCAGGGATATTGGAAAATGTCTCGGCCTGGGCGTCGCCCGACCCCTGGCCGTGGGAGACCAACTCTTCAAAGAGCAGCTTGTGTTGGCGTAAATCAAACACCCACAGGCGCGGCTCGGTAGATGGCAACGAGTAATCGATCACCGCCAGGCGCTCGGCATTAGGCTCGGCGCAGTTAAGCGCTTGGGCGGCTAAACGCAGTGCATCGGGAGACGCCTGGGGGGCGAGCTGCTGCAACTGATGGTTTAAAGGCAGTACGCCACGGGGGGGCGTTGAATCAACTTGGGCAAAGAAACTGGCAGCGTGTAGCGGTAATGTAAATAATGTAAAAGGTAGGGAAAAGATTAACGTGGCAACATTTAAACGAAGAGCCATAAAAGTCGATCCTAAAAGCAATATCAGTCATTATTAATGATTAGCCGACTAAGATAAAAACGGGACGGCGATGTGGAAGACTATAGTAACGCAAGGAGAGGGCGATGAACGAGATACAGCCACTAAGACAATGGGCGATAGGGGTCGCTCTATGTCTCACGCTTACCCACAGCCCTTTAGGTATTAGTCAGGCGTATGCGGACTCAGTGCCGTTACAGCAGGCGCTGAGCCAGCAGTTAAGCAAGGTGGACGCGCACCGATTACCCATTGCTGAGTTTTATCAACTTCGCGATGGTCAGCCCGCTTGGCAGTCAGTCAGCGCGGTTGAATCATTGGTAGCCGCTCTGAACAGTCTGGAGACCGACGGTCTAACACCCGATGATTATCACGCTGATACGCTACTGGATGAGTTTCAGCGCAGTCAGGCAGGGAGTGAAGCCACCCAGGCGACGTTTGATATTAAAGCGACCCGGTCGCTGCTGCTGGCGCTGGATCATTTAGAACGGGGCAAAGTGAACCCTCGTGAGATAGAGCCCCAGTGGGACACTCCGCGCCCTGAGCGTGGTTACTCGCTGTTGCGCGTTGTGCATGCTGTCGATGATCGCGTCATTGAGAGCGCTATCGCCCTGGCTCGGCCCTCATCACCTGAATATCAGCAGTTGCGAGATGCCTTAAAGCAGCATTATCAGCTGGTGAACTTGGGTAGTGTGCCCTACTTGGCCGCACGGGATGAATCGCTTCGGCCAGGGGACGAAGACGACGATGTGAGCGTGTTGCGTCAACGGTTAGCGCTGTGGGGCGAAGCTGATTTACAAGTGGCTGACAGCCGTGCTTATCCCATGATTGGGGTGCAGGCGGCGCCTAACCGGCGCACCTATGATGCGCCCCTGGAAGCTGCTGTAAGGCGTTTCCAGCGCCGCCACCTGCTGCAGGAAGATGGTGTGGTGGGCGAACAAACCCGCCTGGCATTAAACACCTCAGTGGCATCACGCATTGATCAACTGCGGGTCAATTTAGAGCGCGCGCGGTGGATCAGTCCGATGCAGTCTGCTGAGCCGCGGGTATGGGTTGATATTGCAGGCTACCGGATGCACTACGTGCGCCCAAATGGTCAGCACTGGGATGCCCGAGTGGTGGTAGGTACGCCGCGTCGCGAGACGCCGATCATCCACTCCACGATCAGCCATTTAACCATTAATCCCTCCTGGACAATCCCGCCGACGATTATGCGCGAAGATGTGTTGCCCCAGGTGCGTGCTGATATCGACTACTTGGCGCGTAAAAATATCCAGGTGATTAGCCCGATGGGCGAGCCGCTGGTTGCAGATGAGGTCGATTGGCAGCACCCCGGCGGCGTTATGCTGCGCCAAGTGGCGGGCACGGGTAACCCGCTAGGTCGCGTTGTGGTGCGGTTTCCCAATGATGACATGATCTATTTGCACGATACCCCCGCGCGCGGCTTATTCCAGCGTGATCAGCGGGCACTTAGTTCAGGCTGCATTCGAGTTGAAGGGGTGGCTGAACTGGCGCAAATGCTGCTGCAAGACACCGGTAGTCACTACCAAATGAGTTCGCTGTTAAATGGGGGAAGTGATCGTAATGTGAACTTAACCCAGCGTATTCCCATTGCGCTGCACTATTTAACCGCGTGGCCGAATGCCGAGGGTGAGGTGGAGTTTAGGCCTGATATCTACCGCCGTGATGCAACGCTACTGGCCGCATTGCGTCGTCCTGTCTAAGTATTTACACATTTACACAAGCCAATGCAAAACACCGCCGAGAGGCGGTGTTTTGCATGTAAGCATCTCATGTCATCTGCCGGGTTGTTAGTCGTCACTTTCGCTCTGATAATTAGCCACGCTAACCGTGCCTGTTTCGCCGCTTTCCAGTGCCGCCAATATGGGGGCTGCCTGGCTCTGGAACGCAATAAGCGTGTCGCCACTCAAGCTGGTGTTTTCAGGCAGGGGAACCGTCATTGCATTGACCGGCGAGTTGTTGACGATGACTTCGTAGTGCAGGTGAGGGCCGGTGCTGCGGCCTGTATTGCCTGACAGAGCGATACGCTCGCCCATTGTTACACGCTCACCTTGCGTCACCAGCGGCCGGGAGAGGTGCAGGTAACGCGTTCGGTAGCCATTGTCGTGACGGACGACAATATAGCGTCCTGCGGCGTGATGGTTACTCACCCGCTCAACGACACCGTTAGCAGGAGCCGTTACCGGCGTGCCAATCGGCATAGCAAAATCGGTGCCGTTATGGGGACTAATGCGGCCAGTCACCGGATGCTTGCGGCGTGGATTGAAACCGGAGCTCAAGCGGTAATTGCCTTCAAACGGATGGCGCGCAAAGGCCGGATCCAGGCTGCCACCCTCAGGTGTATAGAAGTTATCGTCGCTGGCATTACGCACAACGGTTAAGTCCATGCGTTCGCCGTTGTAATGAACCGCCAATACGCGGGAGTCTAACGTTTCACCGTCGATCATGTCTGACTCGACCAGTACCTGGAAGCGATCACCGCGGCGGCTGTCTCGCCGAAAATCGAGTTTCTTTTCGAGCAGCTTGGTCAGCTCTGTTACCGAGCTGCTGTTCAAACCTGTCGCCTGGGCGGAGCGTGCAAAACTACCGCTAACGCTACCCGCATAGAGGCGCTGAACGGGTTCACCCTGGCGTTCGATAGTGGTGATGGCGTAGTGATCGGCATCCTTTTCCAGCAGTATGCCGTCGCGGGTGTTTTTCATCATCCGCAGTGACAATAAACGCCCATCTTCATCCAACTGATAATCAAAGCTGTGCCCGGCGCGCCAATTGGTTAACATGCGCTGGTCGGGTAGGTCTTCAAGCAGTGCCATCACTTCGCTGTAGCCCAGGCCTAGTTCATTTTGCGCCAGGACGGCGAAAGTTTCGCCAGATTCAACAATATGTGTTTCCCATTGAGGCACAAACGGCTCTTCCGCCGCCAGCTCTAAATCCAGGAACGATATATCGTCAAATAGCTCCACCCCGTAATCCTCGTAAGAGGTGGCATCGGCTATTTCAACGGAGGAGTCATCTACATCGAGCATGCCACTGGCAAGTGTGCCCAGCACAATGGCCATATGCAGCGCGCCATCATCAAGACCGGCGCTTTCCAGTACGGCGGTGTTCAGTACCGCGACATCGCTGTCCAAAGCAGGTTGGTCTGCCATGTCGGCTTCTGCGCTGGCAATCATGTCAAGATCAACGATTTCGGTTGCTGTTAGTTCGCTGAGGGGGATGTTTTCGCGGGTGGCGTCGAGGGCACGAGAGGCGCGGTCGATCGCTTCTGCCACCGGGGTGCGTTCTTGACGCAGGGAAGGTACGCCCGGTGTAGAGTCACTTGGAAGCGGAACCAGCACGCTTTCAAGCGGGGTGTGCGGTTGATTTAAATCTTGGTATGTCGTTAATAATTTTTGTGTGCCCAGCACGGTGACCATTGTGGCCACGGGTAACAGTAATAATTTATGCGTGCGAGGCAGCGAATGGAGGATTCGCAACATGAGTAAATGGACCGCCGAGTTCGTGATTAAAAGTAACTATAAAGTGAATAAACCCGGAAACCATACCCCATGAAGGCAGAGGTGCATAGACTGTATATCTATACATAAAGCGTAATTAAATACAAAAATGGTAACAATAGATAGAGATTACTATTTATAAACACCGTTTGCTAACAAATGTAACCAGTAGAGCGTGCTAACTAAATATTCTGAGTGCACTATAGACGAAAACTATGTTTTTAAAAACTCAAATATAACCTGTGTCGAGTATTTTCCTGCCGCTAGCCGCTAATCTTAAGCATTTTACAAGCATGGGCGGAAGTGTTGGCTGTTTCCTGGCATCCTAGCCATGTTTTCGAACACAAGTTTTTTCGAACATTAAGCGCATTGTTTCGCTGTATTGCGTTGAGGAAATCGAAATGTCCCGGGTAACACTTTCACAATGGCAAATGTTGGCCGCCGTGGTTGACCATGGTGGGTTTGCGCGTGCGGCAGAGGCGGTACATAAAAGCCCCTCCACACTGAACCATGCGGTGCATAAACTAGAAGAGCAACTAGGCGTGCAAGTGCTCGAACCTATCGGCCGCCAGGTACGGTTAACCGAAGCGGGGGAGTTGCTGCTTAGGCGTGCGCGCCAATTGATTGAGAGCGCGGCTTCACTTGAGGATGTCGCCACCCGGCTAGCCGCGGGTTTAGAGGCAGAAGTGGTCGTAGCAATCGATCAGGTATTTCCTGCTGCCGCTCAAGCTAAAGCGTTGGAGCGCTTTTCTGAAACGTACCCTCAGGTGCGTGTTCAATTACACGAGAGTGTGCTCAATGGTGGCATTGAAATGCTCTACGACGGCCGCGCAGACCTCGTGGTCTCCGGGATTGAGGCCCAGGGCTTCTTGGGCGAGCCGTTAGTAACCGTGCGTTTTGTGGCGGTGGCGCATCCCCAGCATGCGCTGCACCAGTTGGGTCGCTCGTTGGATCTGCGCGATCTGGCCCAGCATCGGCAGTTGGTAGTGCGTGATTCAGCACTGCGCCAATCAACTAACGCTGGCTGGTTAAAAGCTGAACAGCGCTGGACCGTCAGCCACCTAAACACCTCGCTGGATATGCTAAGGCGTGGTCTGGGCTTTGCCTGGATGCCTGAAACACGCATTGCTGAAGAGTTACAAAGCGGCCAGTTAAAGCCGCTGCCACTGCCCGCGGGGGGGATTCGTGAAGTGCCGATTCAACTGATTTTCCGCGACCGGGATCGGGCCGGGCCTGCGGCCCATGCGATGGCCGCCGCTCTGAAACAAGCCGTGGTGAGCGAGTGCGCGCTGCATGATTCGACTGACTCGAACGAAAGACCGTAAAACATCCGCTTGAGCCTCCTTGAAGCGGGCGTATGCTGAAAACAGTGACGTAATAACTAAAACCCCAAACAACTTTTCAGGAGACGCCCCATGGGACTACTTGTAAACGGCGAATGGCAAGACCAGTGGTATGACACCAAAAAACACGGCGGCGAGTTTGTACGCGAATCCGCCCAGCTTCGTGACTGGGTGGGTGATCAGCCGAAGACTGACGGTGAATGCTACCCAGCGGAAAAAGAGCGTTATCATTTATATGTCTCGCTAGCCTGTCCGTGGGCGCATCGCACACTGATTATGCGTAAGCTGAAAGGGCTGGAGCCGTTGATTGGCACTTCCCATGTTAGCCCCCTGATGCTCGACCAAGGCTGGACGTATCACCAGGACGAAGGTGCCAGTGGCGACCCCATTAACGGTGTCGACTACCATCACCAGCTCTACACCATGACGGATCCACACTATACCGGCCGTGTCACCGTGCCCGTGCTATGGGACAAACAGCGCAGCGCCATCGTGAATAATGAGTCGGCAGACTTGCTACGTATTTTTAACCGTGCGTTCGATGAATTGACCGGCAACGACCTGGATTTTTACCCAGAAGATCTGCGCAAGGTCATTGATGACGTAAACGCCGATGTTTACGACCACATCAATAACGGCGTTTATAAATCAGGTTTTGCCACTGAGCAGGCGGTTTATGAAAAGCATGTGAAGGCACTGTTTGACGCGCTAGAGCGTATGGAAGCGCGTTTGGCCGAACATCGTTACCTAGCAGGAGAGTGGTTAACCGAAGCAGATATCCGTCTGTTTACGACGCTGATCCGTTTTGATGCGGTTTACTATGGTCATTTCAAATGCAATTTTAAGCGCATTGAGGATTATCCCAACCTTGCCAATTACGTGAGGGAAATCTATCAGTGGCCCGGGGTGGCTGAGACCGTCAATATGGATCACATCAAACGCCACTACTATTATAGTCACGACACAATTAACCCGACGCGGATTGTGCCAGCAGGTCCACTGCTCGATTTTCAGCGGCCCCATGACCGCGAGCGTTTGCCGGGCAAGGGTGTACGGCGTAAACAGGCTAGTAGAGAAGTATAAATAGGTCGGGTATCGCCAAGCGATGCCCATCAAATAAGCCCATCAAAAAAGGGCCGCCCAATTGGGTGGCCCTTTTTAATAGCGTTATGATTTTTGGCTAGCGCTAGGATATTCCTAAACGCTGCAAATCATCGTTAACCATTATCATCGATATCTAATGCTTCACGGGTACGCTGCCAAGCGCTTTCAGCACCTTCTTGTGTGGTTTGCCAAGCGTCGCGAGCGTTCGCTTTGGTCTGTTCCCACCACTCGTTGTTATAAGCGGGGAAACCTTCTACTTCTTCCTGGCTGGCTTCGACCATGATGCGGTGTTCTGTATCACCATCGGCTTCCGTTTCGGTCTCGAGGGTGAAGTAATCAGTATCCACGACAATTTCACGACCGCCTAAACCCAATACAGATCCACTTTCGATCACAATCGCGGTAATCCGCATCTCTTCATCAAACAGAATGTCATCAACATCACCTATCTCTTCACCAGAACCGCCGGCGAAATAGACTTCTGCATCGAGGATGTCATCGGCAGAGTACATGCCCTGTGGCTCGTTTTGGGCATGAGCGCTCATGGCAAAGCCCCCGATTAGGACAGTACCGATCACTGTTGACAGAATTGTCTTACGCATAGCATCTCTCCATGTGGCTACGAAAAATGTTAAGTCGCTTATCGGCTATGCTAGCCAACCGACAGACTCAAAACAGGAATAGAGTGTTATAGAAGGAGCAGTCAAAACGCTACTGCTTGTCAGCCCAGTCGTCGGCTTGGCGCTCTGCTTCTTCGCGCTCAAGGCCGTACTTCTGCTGAAGCTTGCCTACCAGCTGATCTTTCTTACCGCCGATCTGATCCAATTCATCGTCGGTAAGCTCGCCCCAGCTAGAACGTGCTTTACCCTTCATCTCTTTCCATTTGCCTTCGATTTGATCCCAGTTCATTGCATCGCTCCTTGAGAATAGTGAACTTGATTAGGCATTTCTCAGGTTAGACCATATGTGCATGAGTGCAAGCCCTTGTTTCAATGTGGTGTAAGTTAAAAGTGCTGGTCAGAAGCGAAATGCGATGTTAGGATGCGCCCTCCTCGCATGTGTTGACCCCTCCATCACGACGGTAAGCGTTAAACTGCATAATTGTTAATGAGTAGATGTTAATAGTTATTTGTAGTGTCGCTTGCGGGAACATCTCGCCAATTGCTAGATGTTCATTGCTGTGTAGATGGCGCGCCTCCAGTATTTTGCCACACGGGTGAAATCGGCGCAGAAGGTCGCCACAGCGGTTGGCCCGCTAACGCGGTGTTTGCCAACCGGATGCTAGGTGCGACCGGCGTCTCCGACTCCATTGATGGCTTTGACCGCTACGGCGGTGCCTGTTATCGACAATGACCACACTTTATGGCGTTGTGCGATGACAGAGTCAGAGACGCTTACGATGTTTTTTGCCGGTACTTACCGGCCTACCAAGGTGTGATTAATGACCTCGACTTCTGTCGCCTCGCCGAGCTTCGGCGATCTGGCTCTTTTGCCTGCCGTTCTGTCTGCTGTTGAATCACAGGGCTATTTAGTTCCCTCGCCGATTCAGGCACAAACCATCCCCGCGCTGCTTGAAGGCCGCGATATGCTGGGCCAGGCCCAGACGGGTACCGGCAAAACCGCAGCGTTTGCATTACCGTTACTGTCACGTTTAGAACTGACTCGCCGTGAGCCGCAGGTGCTGGTAATGGCGCCAACCCGCGAATTGGCTCAGCAAGTAGCTGCTTCGTTTAGCAAGTATGGCCAAAACCTGAAAGGTCTCGAAGTGGCGACCCTATGCGGTGGTCAAGAGTACCGTGAGCAGTTGGGCGCCCTTAAGCGTGGTGCGCAAGTAGTAGTAGGCACCCCAGGCCGTATCATTGATCACCTGGATCGCGGTAGCCTGAAGCTTGACGGCCTCTCTGCCCTGGTGCTGGACGAAGCTGATGAAATGTTGCGCATGGGCTTTATCGACGACGTAAAACGCGTGGTTGCCGATACCCCGAAAGATGCTCAGCGTGTGTTCTTCTCGGCAACACTGCCGACTGAAATCGAGCGCATCGTTAACCGCTACTTGGTTAACCCGGTGAAAGTCGCGATTGAGTCGGGCACTACGACCGGCGAAAACATCGAACAGCGCATCGTGCGCGTTGATGGCGGCGCTAAGTTGGAAGCGCTTTCGCGTATTCTTGAGGTCGAGCCGGTCGATGGGGCCATCGTCTTTGTGCGTACCCGTGCAGCTTGTACCACGCTTGTTGAGCAGTTGACTGCGCGTGGCGTTAACGCCGCTGGCCTATCGGGTGATCTCGATCAGAGCCTGCGTGAGCGCACCATTACCCGTTTGAAGCGTGGCAAAGTCGACGTGCTGATCGCCACCGACGTGGCAGCCCGTGGTCTTGACGTGTCGCGCATCACCCACGTTATCAACTATGACCTACCCCAAGACGCGGAAGCCTACACGCACCGTATCGGTCGTACTGGTCGTGCGGGACGTAGCGGTATCGCGATCACCTTTGCGGGCTTCCGTGAAGGCCGTAAAGTGGGCTGGATGGAGCAGGCAACCGGTCAGAAAATGACCGAAATGCCGCTGCCTGACGAAGCTGCCATTCGCGCCCATCGTGATGAGGTCTTCCATCAGCGTGTTCTTGCTTCCTTGACCAAAGGCGCCGAAGAGCAGCGTGCGCTGATTGAGCGTCTGATCGAAGAGGGTCATGACCCGATCGAGCTGACTTGTGCGTTTGCCGCTATGGCCCGTGCTGACGAAGCGCCGATCGGTCGCCTACAGGCGCCGCGCAAAGAGAAGCCTTCGCGTGATGGCGCGCCAGCCGGTAAGCCGGGTGCTCGTCGTGAACGCACTAGCGGCCCGACCGAAGGCATGACGCGTTACCGTGTATCGGTTGGTCATAAAGATGGCGTTAAGCCGGGTCAACTAGTCGGCGCTCTGGCTAATGAAGGTGGTATTGAAGGCGCACGTATCGGCCGTATCGATATTCGCAACGCTTTCTCTGTGGTCGAACTGCCGAGCGGTTTGCCTGCGACGATTCTGACCAAGATGGCCCGTGCCCGTGTGGCCGGCCGTCCGCTGGAAATCAGCGAAGACAGCGCACCGGCTGAGCGCGCTCCGCGCCGCCGTCGTGATGAAGGCGATGCGCCGGTTCGTCGTCGCGAACGCGCCTAAGTCTTTATCAGTGTAAGGATTAATCAGCTGCCGCCAAGTGGCAACTGAGTAATTCTCAAACGCCCCCGCCCCTTTACTGGTGCGGGGGCGTTTTTTTGCTACCTTATTCATCATTAACCGTTTCATGGAGGAAACCATGCCCGCACCATTACACGAATGGAATCTGGCCCCCAAGGAAGCGATGGCGCTGCAGTCGCAGTTGGCCAAGCGCTTGGAAATGACTGATCGTCTAGCGCCGGTAACGCATATCGCCGGGGTGGATATTGGTTTTGAAGAGGGTGGCGAAATCACCCGGGCAGCGGTGGTGGTATTGAAGTGGGATCCTGCCACTGCACCCGATTTAAGCGTGGTAGAGCAGGTGGTGCACCGCGAGCCCACCCGTATGGCCTACATCCCCGGTTTGCTTTCGTTTCGCGAAATCCCCGCCGCGCTAGGGGCGTTTGAAAAACTCAGCGTGATGCCGGAACTGGTGATGGTCGATGGCCAAGGGGTTGCCCACCCACGACGGTTAGGGGTGGCCGCTCACTTGGGGCTATGGCTGGATTTGCCCACCATTGGGATTGCCAAGTCACGTCTCTATGGTCAACACGCTGAGGTGGGCGAGCAGCGCGGCGACTGGGTACCGCTTGACGCGGGGCAGGAAACCATTGGCGCCGTTTTACGCTCCCGCGCCAAGGTGAAACCCGTGTATGTATCGCCTGGCCACCGCATCACGCTTGAAACCTCGATGGCGTGGGTGATGCGCTGCTTAGGGCGCACCAAGCTACCTGAGCCAACACGGCTGGCGGATCGGCTGGCCTCGCGGCGTGATCAGCGTAAGTAGACGGCTTTTGTTAAGGTTTGTTGCTAGAAACTATACGAACGCCAAAAAGCGACGCAGCAGGCTGGTAGCATCATGACAGTCGACAATGTTCGCCAACAGAGCGTCGGGCTCTTCGCCTTGGTCGCGTAGGGCGGCGCGTTGGCGCTCAAGGTAGGCGCGCATCACTGGCGCCGTAAACTCGGGGTGAAACTGCACGCTCCACTGGCGCGGGCCGTAGCGCAGCGCCTGGTGGGCGTCGTGGCTGTTATGGGCCAGCACCGTGCAGCCGTGAGGCGCCTGCATCACCGACTGAGCGTGGGTCAGGTGGGCGGCAAAACTTTCCGGTAGCTGGCTAAACAGCGGGTCTTGCTGGCCCGCTTGAGTAAGTCGCACGGTGCGCGTGCCCGATTCCCGGCCCGCCGGGTGGTAGTCGCTCACACCTCCAAAAGCGGCGGCCATTAACTGGTGGCCATAGCAAACGCCTAGCATAGGAATGTCGTTTGCCAATGCCTCTTGCAGCCACGGCTTAAGTGCCTCGCTCCAGGGCTCAGCCTCGCTGACCATGCTGTGCGAGCCCGTAATCACCATACCCGCGAGTGTATTAAGCTCAGGAGCGCTGGGTTGGCGGGTTGCATCCCACACCTGTAAATCTAAATGTGCCGGTAAAGCCGTGCTAAGCTGCTTTTCAAATAGCGTTTCAAAATCACCGTGCTGGTCGACAACTTCCGGAAAAGCGTCGCCGGTTTTAACGATTAATACGCAGGCCATATCACTCCCTCGGTAGGATGAAACGCAAACATTGAACAAAGGCCTTTCAGGAACAGCGCAAAGGCGTGAAGATAGCCTATCATGGCTTCTCAGTTGGTAAGAACGAGTTGGTAAGAACGCATTAATTATTAACGTCATAAGGAGACAATAATGCAACAGATTACCCGCGCAGGCGAACCGCTGGATGTGGCGGGCACGCTGCCCGCAAAAGGGCAGGCGGCACCTGAAATGACGCTGACCAATACCGAGCTGCAAGACGTTACCCTCGATACCTATGCAGGCAAGCGCAAGGTGCTCAATATCATTCCCAGTGTGGATACGCCCACCTGTGCTATGTCCACGCGTCACTTTAATGAGCTGGCGTCTAATCTTGATGACACCGTGGTATTGGTCGTCTCTGCGGACTTACCCTTCGCAGCTAAACGCTTTTGTGGCGCAGAAGGGCTGGATAACGTCGAAACGCTATCGACTTTCCGCCATCCCGAGTTTCGCGAAGCCTGGGGCGTGGCGCTGTGTAACAACCCCATGGAAGGCCTTTGCGCTCGTGCCGTCGTGGTGCTGGATGCCGACAACCGGGTGCTGCACAGCGAGCTGGTGAGCGAGTTAAAGAACGAGCCTGACTACGAGACTGCCTTGGCGGTGCTGAACTAGCTCGTCTACCGTTTTGCATGCCGCTGTGACGCCCTCACCAGCGCACGAATCAGGCGCTGCTGGGGGCGGTTAAATATCAGCCACTCAGGGTGCCACTGCACGCCAATCAAGAAGTCGTGCTCCCGCGACTCAATTCCTTGCACCAAACCATCTCTGTCCCGTGCAACGATTTCAATCCCTTTGCCCGCCTGATAAACGGCTTGATGATGCAGGCTGTTAACCCGGCACCAAGTGACCCCTAACAGACGGTGCAGCTTACTCGCTCCCACGATATCAACGGTTTTGCGCGGTAGTACGGTGCGGCGTCTTTTTAGCCCCTCATGGGTGGTGTAGATATCCGGATCCAGGGTGCCGCCAAGATGCACGTTGATTAATTGTGCCCCTCGGCAAATACCCAGCACCGGTGTATGCAGCGGAATAAAGCGTTCAAGTAGGGCTAGTTCCAGCTCGTCCCGTGCCGGGTCTAAGCGAACATCCAACTGCACTTCGCCACCGTAGAGGTGGGCCTGGATATCGTCACCGCCGCCAATGATCAAGCCGTCCAGGCTTTCAGGCTTCGGGCGCGAAGGGGACAGCCGTAGCGGTTTGCCGCCATGCCGCCAGACGGCAAACCAATCAAACCACCAGGCGAGGTGGCTTTTTTGGTCAGAGGTGGTAATTCCGATAAGCGGCCGAGTCATGCGGATAGTTACTCACTGTGACAGGAAATGAAGGATGTGAAACGAGGGGCTGCAAAAACGCTAGCGCTTACGACGAAGCCAACGAACCAGCTTCTCTTTTACGCGGATCAGCATCGGTCGGTTATGGTCGGCAATATACTCAGCGCAGCGAGCAAGCAACACCTCGGAATTAGCGGCAAGTTTCTCAACTTCCACCCAGCGATTCCACTCGGTCACTGAGCCCCACCCCGGCTGGGAAAGCTGAGCGTTGGGTAAGCGGTAGTGAAAGGTGGGGCGCGGCTTGGTAAGCTGCGTATGCAGTAATTCATGAGAGTGGTCGGGGCGTAGATAGGCAAATAGCGGCAGCATATCCAGCTCGCGATTGCGGGTTGGATTGTGGTGCAAGTAGTCGTCAATCAGTGTATCGAGATCAGGCGAATAGCGGCTATCCAGTACTTTTAGTGCATAAGCTTTGTGGAATGGATTGGCGTGGGGCAGCATCTCTCGGGTAATGTCGACTTTAATTTCGTCGCGCAGCCAGCCAGCCAGCAGCAAGTAAGCGCGCAGCATAGCGAGTAAGTAGTCAACGTCAAAGCGCTCCACTTCAGGGTTTAGGTGTAAACCAAACCCATACAGCAGGCTGGCATCGGTGCCCTTAGCGCCGTGTTCACGCAGGGCTTCAAACAGCGCGTCTAACTCTTCCAGCTCATTCCAGGGTATCGGTGGGCAAACGATTTCGGTAGGTACCAGACCGGTGACCATATCACCGATCAGTTCGCGGGTTTTTTGATGAAATTCGACTCGTCGCTGGTGCTGATGACGTGCCCACTCGCTATCTTCAGCGAGCGGAACGTCGACCAGTGACTTATCGGGATGCGCGTACTGGGTGTCGAGTTCGATACCAAACTCACCCCAGCGGGTATCTTCAACGAGTAGCCGATGGGGGCTTACCACGTTAAGCTCCCCGCCAAATAGCTCGCGTACGATCATCGCCGTGTCTCGGGGCGGCAGGCCAGCGAATTCAATTTCGATGCCAACTTGCCGGGTTTTCCCGTGGCTATTTAAGCGATTAGGCGGAGCTTGTAGCGTCATCTCGACATCCTTGAGGTGAACGTTTAGGTTTCCAGCCTATCATAGTCACGCGTTAAGACTGTGCGTATTGCTGGCGTAGCGGCGGCAGACGATAAGCAGAGCGCCATTTAAGCTAATTTTCAGGAGTAAGGCGTGCGACAGCACTGGTTAATCAACTCGCTAATAGGCGTTGTCTTGTTTGTGCTAGCAAGTCTGACAGTGACGAGCATGGCAATCACCCAGGCTCAGGCGCAAACGGTGTCGCTGCCCGGACTTGGCAGCGGTTCCGAAGAGCAAACGACCGAGGTTAGCGGCGAAGAGTTTCAGCGTTCGCTAAATGACGTCATCACTCTGCTCGAAAACGAGCAGCAGCGCAGCGAGTTGCTTAAATCGCTACGCGAGCTCCAGGTCACCGCTGACGCTGCCAGTGAGGATGAGGGCGTGGTGCGCCAAGGGCTGCTGGGTGCTCTTGCCGATACCTTGAGTGACTTGGGTGACCAAGCTGAGGCGAGTGGTTCCCCCATAGATGAGTGGGCGCGCCAACTGGCGCAAGGTGCTGAAGATTTGCGCGCGCTTAACGATGATGCCGACCAGGGCGAGGCCATTCGCGCGGTGGCCGAGGGGGCCGTGCTGGCCTTTATATGGGGGGTACTGCTGGTCGTCATGATTGCCTTTGGGCGTATGGTGGCTACCCGCCGGGAGTGGCCACTGGATCTCCCCAGGGATCCTAAGGGCTGGTTGATGGCAGTGCACTTCTTACGGCGTATGCTGCCCTGGGCGTTGTCGTTTGCCATCACGCTGGGCATTGGACAAGTGTTGCCCGATAGTCCTGGGCGAACGCTGGTGCTGGTGGTGGCCTATATTTGCGTGTGTGGCCGGGCCCTCTCGGTGGTGTTTGAAACGGTCATCGCGTTCTTTAGCCGTGGCCACCGGTTTACCGCGGTTCAACTGCTTCAACAACGTGCGCTGCGCGGGCTGTTTGTGATTGGTGCCTTGATTGCGTTGGGCGATGCGGTTAACTCCTCTCGTTTGGTGGAAATGCTGGGCAGTGAGCTGTCGAGCCTGGTGTCGGTACTTTCCAATATGCTGGCGGCGCTGTTCGCGGCGCGGTTTATTATCAAATTCAAACGGCCTGTGCGCCATTTGATTTGCAACCGCCCCTTCAAGCAGCGGCGTGATGCCAGCACCGCGGTCGAAATGATTCGCTCCTTGGGGGGGCTCTGGCACATCCCGGCGCTGTTACTGGTGAGTGGTTCGCTGCTGGCGATCTTTATCACCGTGGGGGATGTGGGTACCGCCCTGGCGCGCTCGATTATTTCTGCCAGCCTGTTGGTGCTTACGTTGGTGGTCACTGGGTTATTACGCCGCCAGGCTGAGCGGATGGGCAAACGTCGTCACCGCCACCGCCAGAGCCAGTACCGTAAGCGTTTGGAGCGTTTTGGTTTTGTGCTGGCACATATCTGTTCTTGGATGGTGTTTGCTGAGCTCTCCATGCAAGTTTGGGGCAGTTCTTTCTTTGGTTTGGGCCAGCAGGCGGTCGCCAGTGCACGGATTGGTCAAGCACTGGTGAGCCTTGGCGCCACCGTGCTCCTGGCATGGCTAGTGTGGATCTTTGCCGATACCGCCATTCAGCGAGCCCTGACATCTTCGGCACGCTCTCGTGGGCGGCGGGTCAATCAGGCGCGGGCGCAAACCATTACGCCGATGATTCGCAATGTCATCTTCGTCACCATTTTGATTATTGCCTTCATCGCTGGGCTGGCGAATTTGGGTGTCAATGTCACGCCGCTGCTAGCCGGTGCCGGTGTTATCGGTCTAGCGATTGGTTTTGGTGCCCAGACGTTAGTACAGGATTTGATCACCGGTATTTTTATCTTGATTGAGGATTCGCTGGCGGTCGATGACTTCGTGCAGATCAATAACCATATGGGTACGGTCGAGGGGCTGACGCTGCGCACCGTGCGGCTGCGCGATTTGGATGGGATAGTGCATATCATCACCTTCAGCCGCATTGAGTCGATTCATAACATGTCACGCCAGTTCGGCATTGCGCTGATGCGTATCCGCATTCCCTTTGATATGAAAATCGACGATGCGATTACGCTGATGCAGGAGACTGCCCAGGAACTGCGCCGTGACCCGATGATGCGTCACTACATCTGGTCGCCTCTGGAGATGCAGGGCGTTCAGGGTTTTGAAGATGGCTGCCCCATTTTACGTATGCGCTTTCGCACCGCGCCGGAGATGCAGTGGGATGTTTCACGGGCGTTTAACCTGCTGCTGAAGCAGCGTATGGAAGATCAACAGATTGACCTGGGCATACCGCGTCTCAGCGTGAGTATGGAAGCGCGCGCCGAAGACCGTATGGAGGCCACCGCGGGGACTTCGTTCTCTTTGGAAAAAGACTCGCCGGAGAGCGGACAGAACGGTGATGAAGCTGGGCAGGAGAGCGAATCAAACGATGGGCATCATAAGCAACCGGCGCCGCCGAAGCCCGCGCCGCGTCCGACAAAAGCCGAGATACGCCAGGACGAGCAGGCGCGCAAGCACGATAAGACGGCTAATCGGGCAGCCTCACATCGGCAAACGGCCCATGCACAGGGCGAGCCCCAGGGCGATACCTATGCCAGCCCCGGCGGCGAACACGGCGATGAGTAGCCATGGCCCACGTAATCGGCGCCAGCGGTTGTACAGCGAGACCGCGTGGCTAACGCGGTCAACCAGTTCGTCGTGACGGGCAATAGCGTGGTCGGGGGGCAGTGAAAAGTCGTTAGCGACATCGCCCTGCCAGTGGGCACCGTGGCTGAGCCCAAGGCGTGCGCGTAGCCTGCCAATATCACTGACGGTGTCGTGCAGCGTATCGTAGGTTTCGCGGCGTTCGGCAACCGCGAACACCGCCTCAGCATCCTGGCGTAGCGCGCTGTGCTGGCAGCTAGCCACAGCTTGGCTGATTTCCTGGTCGTTGGCCTCGGGGGAAACGGCGAGGCGCTGATACAAATCGCGCATAGGGGGCTGTTGTTTCTCTTAGAACTCGTTTCTTGTGAACCGGCGCATAGTGCGAAACGTATAGCGTCACATGGTCTTAGTAAGTTTGCATTAAATAATCATAGGCATTTTTAATACGCTGAAACCGTGCTGACGCCAAGGCAACCTGGTGTTCGCTTTCCGAATAGAAGCGGTCCGGGTGGTGAAGCTGCGCCATCCGTCGATAGGCGTGGCGTACCTCTACCCGGGTGGCGCCAGGGGTAAGCCCCAACACCGAAAGCGCCCGCGTGGTGCGGTCGGGCGGTGGCGGTGAAGCGCGCTGCTGCCGATGGCGGTGCTCTTGGTGGTGC
The DNA here is from genome assembly GCF_002211105.1 of Halomonas campaniensis. Classification (GTDB taxonomy): domain Bacteria; phylum Pseudomonadota; class Gammaproteobacteria; order Pseudomonadales; family Halomonadaceae; genus Vreelandella; species Vreelandella campaniensis_A. The sequence continues at coordinate 580,113 of NZ_JPUA01000034.1, forward strand.
TGCTGACGAGAATCTTGTTGGCGGGAGCGTCGCTGCTCGCGTTCGGCTTGTTCGCGCTGCTGTTGCTGCCTTTGTCGTTCCTGCTCCTGTTGGCGTGTCTGTTCCCGCTGGCGCTGCTGTTCCTGTTCTCGCGCTTGGCGCGCCTGCTCCTGACGTTGCTGCTTCTCCTGCTGTTTTTGTTGCTTCTGTTGGTGGCGCTGCTCTTTTTTTCGTTGCTGTTGTTCGGCCCGGGCGTGAGCCTGCTGGTGTTGCCGTTCAGCCGCCTCAGCCTCACGTGCTTTTCGGGCATGGTAATCTGGGTCGTGGGTTTGCCAGTAGGCGTCGCGGCTAGGGTCTTCGGGGGTGGCAAGCGGGGTGCCTGTGAGTTCCTTAAACAGCGTATTTAAGGTCATTGGTGCAACATTTAGCAAATCAGCCAAAAAGCGCAAAATATAGTGGTTGGCCAGCGACAGCTCGCCGTCATCGGTGGCGACGGTAATGGCTTGATGAATAATGCTTAGGCTACGTTCAGAGCCGCACTCTTTGCGAACCACCTCGGCGGCTAACTGGATTGCCTGCAGATCCTGGCTATGGGCAATACTCATCACCGGCCCCAGCTCATGCCCATGGCGAAACTGCGCGGTCACCTGAGCCAAGCGGCGGCGGCGCTGGCCTTCCGAGACGTGTTGGCGGTGCACCAGCACCCAGGCCAACAGCAGCAGGGTTGCCGTATCCACTTGGCTACGGCTCTTTAATAGCAGCAGCTCAAAGGGTGAAAAACGGGCAATGGGCATTTCCTAGCTCCACAGACGAAGAGGTAAATAAAGTACGGTGGCTTTATGCGGCAACATGATCATTTTTAGCCATGGTATATCATCACGTTAGGCAAAGGAGTAGGAGATTGATGAGTTGATCAACGTTGAGCGTAAAAACAGCTTTCAGCTGCGTCTTACCCGGCGGCTCAAGGAAGAGACATCGCATAACCTCGACGTCTATCTTTTTGTGCCTGGCGATTTGGGATTAAGCACCCAGCTTATCTCAGAAGAAGCCTTTTATCATGCTGCCATCAATGTCTCGCGTACCTACTACAGTGACGAGTATCTCCTGCCGCTGGTGCATAGTCGACTGGCCAGCCGTAATCGACTTGGCAGCGACTCGTACCGGTTGAGTTTGAGCCTCTACGCCTACCAATACGTGGAAGCGATGGAGCGCACTACCCGCTCAATGCTGGTGAGTGCCAATAAGCTGCGCCATGCTCGCCAAGAGGAGCGCGAAGAGAACAGTGAGGTACAAGAGAGTGCCGTTGCTCTGCGTGACCAACTGCATGAGATGATCGACCTGAGCGACGGTATTCTCAAGCGATTGAGACGGCATCAGCCCGATGACGAAAGTCTCTATAAGTACTTTGCCAATATTGATAACTACCTCTCCTGGTTTACCGAGCAGCAGTTGCTGGCGTTGGTCGCCCATATGCCTCGAGGGGGCGAGTTTACCGATATTCGTCGCCGTTTTATCAGTGTCTGCCATCGTGAGGATGAGTACCGCCGCGAACAGCAGTACAACGCTGAGCGGGTGATGGCCGACCCGACACGAATGTCGAATAAAATGCGCCTGCTGCGGCGGTTGATTGAGCACCCGATTACGCTGAAACAAGAGGCCTTGGAGTTGGGCAGCGGTGAGCAAAAAGCGGTTAAAGCGCTTGCCACCGCCGTGGTGATGGCCTTTGTATCGTTAGGCGTGCTGCAGTTGCGTAGCGCCCTGGGTGATATCACCGCGCTGTTTGTGCTAGCCATGGCACTGCTCTACGCCATGCGGGAGGTGTTTAAGGATGATTTGCGCAATACCCTGTGGCGCTGGTTGCGTAAAGGCCGCCCCAAGTGGCGCCGCCAGTATTTAGACCCTACGCGCAATGCCGCGGTGGGGCGTCAATTGGAGTGGTTTGATTATAAGCGCTTTGCTTCATTGGCCGCTGATATCCAAAAGATGCGCCGCCGCACGGTCGCTCAACGTGAAGAAGTGGTGCTTCACTACCGTTCAAGTTCACGTATGTCCCCCACGCGCTTTTTAAGCGGCTACGAGCACACCCGCGAAACCCTCAATCTGGATATCTCCATGCTCACCCGGCTCATGAGTAAGGGCAAACATCATATCTACCGCCTGAAAGATGGCCAGGCAGTGCGTGAGGGCGTCGAGCGCCGCCATCTGTTCAATCTGGTGATTCGGGAAACAGGCAGCGAAGATACGCCCTATCTTGCTCGTTGGAAGGTCGTCGTGAGCCGTTCGGGCATTGTCGATGTGGAGAAAGTCGAAGAGAGCAGTGGCGTGCAGGAGAAGAAATAAAAAGTGAGGAGTCAATACGTCCCCATCCCCATAAACTGTGCCAGATCAACGCTGCCTCAATGCGTTCTTGGTTATGGCTCGCCAGCATAGGCAAATTGCCCGCAGCGAACTAGGCTCAAAGAACAAGCAGGACAACCTGCATCTGCGACTCAGTCTTTAAAATACCTCTTAAGGGCTGACGCAAGGAGGAGAGCCATGCAAGCTATCGATATTATGACGCCCAAAGTGGTCAGCGTGGGCCCGGATACGGAAGTGCGCGACATTGCCCAACTGCTACTCAAGCACCGTATCAGTGCCGTTCCTGTGGTGGATAAGGATCGCCAGTTGGTTGGCATTGTCAGTGAAGGCGATTTAATGCGTCGGGTAAAAGATGAGGGTGACCACCGCGACGCCTGGTGGTTATCGCTGTTTACCGGTGGTAAGGATGCGGCGGACTATGTGAAGTCCCACGGTCGAAAAGCCCATGAAGTCATGACGGCCAACCCGCTATCCGTCGCGGAAAACACACCGCTGCACACCATTGCGCGTATGTTGGAAAAACACCATATCAAGCGGGTGCCTGTGCTACGTGATGGCAAGTTAGTGGGCATTGTCAGCCGCGCTAACCTGCTACAAGGTATCGCCAATGCTGCCGTGGCGCCAACCCAGTCGCCCACGGATGACCGGCAGATTCGTGAGGCCATTCTCAAAGAGGTTGAGAATAATACCGGTGTACAGGTCGAAGGCATTAGCGTGATTGTGGATGGCGGTGCGGTAGAGGTTTGGGGGCTGGTTGAATCCCATGAGCAGAAGCAGGCGGTGACCGTTGCTGCGGAAAACGTGCCAGGGGTCACGAAGGTTGAAAACCACCTGGGTATGATGCCGCGGGGCGTGGGCTATATGTGACCTAAAGCCCGCTATTAAAATAGCGGGCTTTTCCTTCGTTGCTTCTCTTAAGCACTCTATTAAACACGCGCTTAAACCACTGCTTTAATCGCTTGCTCCAAGCTGTTTACGCTGCGCTCTGTGTGGTGCAGCTTATCTAGACCAAATAGACCTATCCGGAAGGTTTGGAAGTTATCGCCCTCATCGCACATTAGCGGTACGCCGCCCGCCACTTGCACGCCCGCCTGGGCAAGTTTGCCCACCAAGCCGCTATCGTCGCTGTAGCACACCACCACGCCAGGGGCTTCAAATCCTTCCGCGGCAACGCTGACAAAACCGTGGCGCTTAAGCATCGCGCGGACTTCCCTGCCAATCGCCTGCTGCTCCTCTTTTACCTTGGCAAAGCCATAAGCCCGGGTCTCCTGCATAATGTCCCGTAACTGCCGCAGTGCATCGGTAGGCATGGTGGCGTGGTAAGCGTGCCCGCCATTTTCATAGGCCTGCATAATGCTGTGCCACTTGCCTAAGTCGCAGGCAAAGCTGTTGCTCTGGGTCTCGCTCAAACGCTGGGTGGCACGCTCTGAGAGCATCACCATGGCGCAGCAGGGCGAGCCGCTCCAGCCTTTCTGCGGTGCGCTGACCACCACATCAATGCCTAGCGCCTGCATATCCACCCACAGGGTGCCCGCCGCAATGGCGTCCAGCACGAACAGACCACCTACCTCATGAGTTGCTTCGGCAAGCGCCTGAATATAGTCGTCCGGGAGCAGCAAGCCAGCGGAGGTCTCCACTTGCGGGGCAAACACGACGGCAGGTTTCTCGCTACGAATTTGCGCCACGGCCTCATCAATGGGCACTGGATGAAAAGGTGAATGCGGATCATCGGCATTCAGGCGCCGTGCTTTAAGCACCGTGTGCTGTTGGGTTAAACGCCCCATCTCAATAATTTGCGTCCAACGGTAGCTGAACCAGCCATTGCGAATAACCAGGGGGTTCTGGTCAACGGCAAACTGGCGCGCCACCGCTTCCATACCAAAGGTACCACTCCCCGGCACGATGACCGCAGCGTGGGCGCTATACACCTCCTTAAGCGTGGCCGAAATGTCCCGCATCACACCTTGAAACTGCTGTGACATATGGTTCAGTGAGCGGTCGGTATAAACCACTGAGTATTCAAGCAGACCCTCGGGGTCGACATTGGGCAGTAAACCAGCCATGGCGTTCTCCTGGTGTTAGAAACAGCTAGTGAAACACGTGCTTGAGCGGCGCTAAAGCACGTGTGAACACATCAGAATACGGATAACCAGGGCGCTATGCCAATAGCGTTAGCGAACAGAGTGGTCCTCTTTAGTTCGACTAAAGTTGCAGATAAGTAAACGTTTACGTATTTGCAGTAAACGTTTACTTTAGCGTTTGAGAGGTACAAAGATGCTATTTAGGCGCGACTGCCAGTCTGGCTGAGGAGAAAAGATGACTATTAATGTCACCGTATGGGGTGAAAACGTTCACGAACAAACCAATGACGTCGTGGCACGCATTTATCCTGACGGCATGCATCACTGCATCGCCAGAGGTTTAAACGAAGCGAAGGGTATTCACGCCACCGCGGTTACCTTGCAAGACCCCGAGCAAGGGCTAAGTGAAGCAACCCTTGAGAATACCGATGTGCTGCTGTGGTGGGGCCACGCCGCCCACGGCGATGTGCTGGAAGAGACCGTCGACCGCGTACAGGCCCGCGTGTTGCAGGGCATGGGACTTATAGTGCTGCACTCTGGGCACTACGCAAAAATCTTCAAGCGTTTGATGGGCACCACCTGCTCTCTCAAGTGGCGGGAAGCGGGGGAGCGCGAGCGGCTGTGGGTCGTGAACCCTGGTCATCCTATCGTTCAGGGCCTGGGCGACTATATCGAGCTGCCGCATACCGAAATGTACGGCGAGCCGTTTGCGGTGCCCAACCCCGATGAGGTGATCTTTATCAGTGCCTTTGAAGGTGGCGAAGTATTCCGTTCAGGGCTGACCTACAAGCGCGGCAACGGCAAGATTTTCTACTTTCGCCCTGGCCACGAAACCTACCCGATTTACTATGACGTCCAAGTTAAAACGGTGCTGAAGAACGCGGTGAATTGGGCCCGCCCGGAAGGCTCCCGATGGATCGACAGCTGCCCAAATGTTCCTGCCGATCAGGCCCCCAACCCGGTGGAGATCAAAGGGGAAAGCCTGCATAAACCTGGCGAGGAGGGCTTCAAATGATCCGTTTAGCGATTATTGGCGCGGGCAGCATGGCAGGAGAGCACGCCAAGCACTTTGGCCGGATTGAGGGTGTGGAAGTAGTGGCGGTGTGCGATATGGAGCTGGCCAAGGCCCGCGACTTTGCTGGTCGTTTTGGTATCGCCGATGCGTATGACGACCTGGAGGCTATGCTGGCGCGGGAGGATATCCAGGCCGTTAGCAACGTCACGCCAGATGGTGTTCATAAGCGCACGTCACTGGCCGCGATTGCCGCCGGCAAACACATTTTATGTGAAAAACCGCTGGCGACGAATGCCGACGATGCTCATGCAATGGCCCAAGCGGCCGAGGCCGCCAACGTTATCAATATGGTCAACTTTAGCTATCGCGATGCACCGGCCATTCAGCACGCCCGTGCACTGATTACCGCTGGGGCGATTGGACAAGTCCGACACGTGGATGCCAGCTATCGGCAGAGCTGGCTGGTCAGCAATGCCTGGGGGCGTTGGGATCAGGATAGCCAGTGGCTTTGGCGGCTCTCGGAAGCCCACGGCAGTAAAGGCGTGCTAGGGGATGTGGGCGTCCATATTGTCGATTTTGCAAGCTTCCCCGTTGGCGATATTACCCGCGTTAACTGCGAACTGACCTGTTTTGAGAAAGCCCCGGATAACCGCATCGGCGACTATCTGCTGGATGCTAACGATACCGCGCTAATGCGAGTGACCTTTGCCAATGGAGCCAAGGGCACCCTTCAGGCTACCCGCTGGGCGACCGGGCATCACAACTCGCTAACCCTGAGCGTACACGGCGATAAAGGAGCTATTCGGGTCGATTTGGATACATCATTAGATGAGGTGCAGGTCTGCCTGGATGACAGTGTTCACCCCGCCCGCTGGAGCACGGTCAAGGCTCCGTCCACACCCAGTATCTATCAGCGTTTCATTGAAAGCATCCGCAGTGGTGAAAACGACCAGCCGGACTTTGCCCGCGGCGCGGCGATCCAAACCGTTCTTGATGCCTGTGTTATCTCCAGTCAGGAGGATCGCAGCTTGGCCATTGTCCGCTAAAACAATTGATACAACGCTCTAACCACCTACCAATAACAAATAGAGGTGAATTGCCATGTTCCACACCCCACGTAAAGCGCTATGTATGTTAGCGGGCCTGGCCTTGCTGCCTTTCGCGCTACCTGCCGATGCCGTCGAGATTACTATTGCCTGTGGTGATGGCGGTGAGGCAGATTTTTGCCCGGAGCTGGCGCAGCGCTGGGCAGAAGCGAACGGTCATCAGGTTAATATTGTAACCACGCCGCCGTCGCCCACTGAGAAACTCTCGCTGTACCAACAGCTGTTAGGCAGCCACTCGCAAGATGTGGATGTGCTAATGGTTGATATCGTCTGGCCAGGCTTATTAGCCGAGCACTTGGTCGATTTAAATGAGTACCTGCCTGACAGTGCCACCGAAGGATTTATTCCCTCTTTAATGGCGAATAATACCGTGCAGGGAAAATTGGTGGCACTGCCCTGGTTTACCGACGCGGGGTTACTTTACTACCGGCACGATTTATTAGACAAATACGACGCCTCAGTGCCGCAAACTTGGCGAGCTCTGACCGACACCGCGCGACAGATTCAAACCGCTGAGCGTGAGGCTGGCAATCAGCGAATGCACGGGTTTGTATTTCAGGGGCGGGCCTATGAAGGCTTGACCACCAATGCTTTAGAGTGGGTAGCGAGCTACGGCGGCGGTACCTTTATTGATGAAAAGGGGCAGGTGACGGTTAATAATGTCAATGCAGTCACCGCCTTAACCCTGGCTGCTTCGTGGATCGGTGATATTAGCCCCGAAGGCGTACGTAACTATATGGAAGAGGAAGCCCGAGGCGTCTTCCAGGCAGGAAATGCAGTTTTTATGCGCAACTGGCCTTACGCATGGTCGCTAGGGCAAGCCGATGGCACGCCGATTCAGGGCAAGTTTGCGGTGGCGCCGTTACCCAGTGGGCCTGATGGGCAGTCTGTCGCGACGCTTGGTGGCTGGAACTGGGCTGTTTCGCGCTACTCAGAACACCCAGCAATTGCTGCTGATTTAGCCGCCTATTTAAGTGCTGCCGAGCAACAGAAATCCCATGCGATTATGTATGGGCGTAATCCCACTCGGCCTGCCTTGTATGAAGACGACGATGTCTTGGCCGCTCAGCCCTTTATTGGCGAGCTTTATCAGACCGTAATGAATGGCGTGCCGCGCCCAGCCAGTATCACCGGAGATGCTTACCCTCGGGTATCTAATGCTATTTTTAACCGCGTGCACGAAGTCCTTTCTGGTGACGTTGAGCCCAGCCAGGCATTACAGCAGTTGGAAAGCGAGCTTATTCGTTTAGGGCGTCGTGGCTGGTAGTCTGTCGCAACGCCGGGCGTTTTTCGGCACACTGGACGCTTTCCAGGTGAGAGATAGGGCGAGAAATAGTCGGTGAGAGAGAGCAAACAAAGCGCCCAAACGGCCACCATTCGGGAAATTGCCCGGCGGGCCCAGGTATCGATTGCCTCGGTCAGCCGGGCCCTGAACGGCAAGCCGGGGCTCAGTGAGGCCCTGCGTGAGAAGATTTTGGCGATTAGTCGGGAAGTAGCCTACCAGCCCAGCGCCGCGGCTCGTCAGCTAATAAGCGGTAAAATGGCGGTGGTGGGCATCTCGCTCGGGCGTCAGGATATTGAGCTGCGCCCTTACTATATCTTGCTCTACCAGCATCTTACCGTGGCCCTTCATCAGCAGGGGATGGTGCCGGTGTTCTTTAATCACCAGCAAACCGCCGAACTGCCAGCGCGCGCGGGGGCAGCCATTTTGCTTGGTGAGGCTCCCAACGATGAGCGCCCAGCGCTGCTCAAATCTGCGGCGATTCCCTTTGTGCGCATAGGGGAGGCGGGGGCGGGCTTTTCCGTCTCCCCGGACGATAGGCAGGGTCTGTATGAGATGACCCACCACCTCATTACTCAGGGTCGCAGGCGGCTGGCGTTTATGGGTGGAGAGCTAGAGGTGCCGCGCCCCCATAGCCGTTTGGAGGGCTACCGGCGGGCGTTGGCAGAGGCTGGGTTTGCCGAACGCTTGATCAGCCTACCGCACCGCTTGGCGTCAGACTCCCTTAACAGCTATCGCTATTTAAATCGCTATTTAGATCAAGAGGGCGCCCAACCACTGCCTTTTGATGCGCTGGTATGCGCCACCGACGAACTAGCGTTGGGCTGTGTGGCCGCGCTGGAAGACCGTGGAATTGAGGTGCCTGTTCAGGTCGCGGTGACAGGCTTTGATGACCTGCCCACCCTCGCCACTGGGCTCACCACCGTACGGCAGGATATTGCCGAGATAGCCGAGACGAGCATGGCTCTACTGGCAGAAGCGAGGGCGGGGGAAGCGCCCCGTCACGTATCGCTGCCGGTGACGCTGGTGGTGCGCGAAACGAGTTAGCGCGGGGGTAGCTGCTCCAGCCCGAAGGCGTTGGGGAGCAGTGCTTGCATATGCCTTGCATATGCAAGAATGAGTGGCTATATTGTACAGATAAGGCATTTGTAGGGGGGGGGTTATGCGTACAGTATCCATTTTCAAAAACGGCAAAAATCAAGCCGTCCGATTACCTAACGATATGGCATATGAGGGTATCGGAGAGCTTGAAATCACGCGTGAAGGCGACGTCATCACATTGCGGCCTGTACGCCCCTCGTGGGTATCCTTCTCTGAACTACCCAAAGCGGATGACGATTTTCTAATTGAGCGTCCTAACGTTGTGAGTGATGAGGGCAGGTTCAATCTGTGACGACCTATATGCTGGATACCTGTATCTGTTCGTTCATTATGCGCGAGCGAGCAGTATCGGTGATTAGTCGTCTCGCTACTGAGGTGGAGCAGGGTAATCGAATAGTGGTATCAACGATCACGTATGCAGAAATGCGCTATGGCCAAATTGGCAAGAAGGCATCTGCTAAGCATAAGTCTCTAGTTGATGAGTTCGTGAAGCGGTTAGATGCCGTATTGCCCTGGGATAAGCAAGCCGTGGATGCGACCGTTGAGGTAATGCGAGTGTTAGCTAAGGCAGGCACGCCTATTGGCGCAAACGATGCGGCCATTGCCGGACATGCTATCGCCTCGGATTGTACGGTGGTTACCAACAATGTGCGTGAGTTTAGCCGGGTGCCAGGGCTGGTTTACGAGGATTGGGTTCATTAACGCTGTTTATTAAAAAAACAAAAAAACGACTATTTTTAATCGGTTGTGTAGTGTTTCTGCCGGTCTGTTAAGTGGATCCATATAAGCTTTCGCGCACTTTCTCCATTTTTATTCAATGGGCTATAAGCCATGCGTGCTCGTTTATTTTTGCGTAACCACTCTACCAGATGCGCGAAGGCAAGTTCTGGCCGAGCTGGCTCGATAACGTGATTGATTTTTTATGGGGACAACACAGTGAATCTATATTTTCGAATGATCTGGCTACTACTGACTGCGAAGCGTCGACGCGGTTGGATGCGCCTTAATGCCCTTGAAAATACCCTTGAGGGGCTTGTTTTACCCAATGATATCGACGTGAATGGCCACATGAACAATGGCCGGTTCATGACGGTCTGCGATCTTAACCGCATTGACTTATTCATTCGCACAGGCTTGGCTCGAATCATGCTTCGGCGAAAATGGATGCCCATCATCTCTTTCCATGACATGAACTACTATAAGTCACTCAAGCTGGGTCAGCGTTATCGCTGCAGCATGAGCATGGAGCGCTGGGACGAGAAGTATTTCTACATGCGGCACAAGTTTACCAACCCCAGTGGTGCCACGGTTGCTGAGGGTGTGTCGCGTGCGGTGATTCGTGGCAGAGACGGCGTCATTCCACCCGAAGAAGTGGTGGCTGCTGTGGAAGCGTATCAACAGTTGTACACGGAAAAGCCGTCAGCTAAATAAAGCGAAACGGCTTCTTTTGTGTAGGAATATTAACGCGGTGGCAGTTGCTCGGGCCCAAAACCGTCGGGCAGCAGGGCTTCCATGGTGTAGGTTTTCATTAGTTCACCGCTGCCGGAGAGCACCTTGATCTGCGTTTCTGGCGTTGCGAACTCGCGGATGCGCTGACGGCAATCGCCGCAGGGCGTGCAGAGGTGATCGCCCGGGCCCATGACGTAGACGGTCGCTAGCTGGCGCTGCCCGGCCGTGACCATGGCGGAAATGGCCGAGGCTTCGGCACACAGGCCTTTGTAGTGAGCGACTTCTACATTCGTACCCGCAAATTGCTGGCCATCCGGTGTCACCATGACTGACGCCACCGGGTGGGCCGAGTAAGGCACATAGGCGTTGGCTCGTGCGCTGAACAGTTTTTGGACAATCTCTTCGGATACCTGAGTCATGGTTTCTGTCTCCTAGGCGCGGGCAGCGTCGTCGCGCAGTACAGTGTCTAGCGCGATTAGCATCATGTCGTCAAAGGTGGTTTGACGATCGGCGCTGGAGAGCGAGTCGCCTTTCAAAATATGATCCGACACCGTGCAGATGGTCATGGCGCGGGCGCCAAACTCAGCGGCGACGCCGTAAAGACCGGCGGCTTCCATCTCGACGCCGACAATGCCGTAGCGTTTAAGCATTTCAGCCATTTCGGTTTGCGGGTTGTAGAACAAGTCCGCTGAGAAGATGTTGCCCACTTTGACCGGCACGTTCTTAGCCTTGGCGGCAGCCACCGCGTGCTGAGTCAGTTCAAAATCCGCAATCGCGGCGAAGTCGTGGTCGTTAAAGCGCATGCGATTGACCTTGGAGTCGGTGCTGGCGCCCATGCCGATGACCACATCGCGCACGTTAACGTCGTCGCGCACCGCGCCGCAGGAGCCCACGCGAATCAGTGATTTAACGCCGTAGTCGGTGATCAGCTCTTTGGCGTAGATGGAGACCGACGGAATGCCCATGCCGTGGCCCATCACGGAAATCGCGCGGCCTTTGTAGGTGCCGGTATAACCGAACATATTGCGCACGTCATTGACCTGGCGAACGTTCTCCAGGTAGGTGTCAGCGATGTACTTGGCGCGCAGCGGGTCGCCGGGCATCAGGACGGTATCGGCGAAATCACCGGGAGCAGCGTTAATATGCGGGGTTGCCATCAAATATCTCCTTTAAGCGGCTTCAGGAAGAAAGCTTTTGCCATCGGCCATGGCCGGTAGCAGGAAAAAGTCGGCCAGGGTTTGGCCAATATCGGCAAAGGTGCCGCGCTCGCCCAGCGGGCCGGGGGTAAAACCGTGGCCGTGCACCAGAATGGGAATGTACTCGCGGGTGTGCTCGGTGCCGTGCCAGCTGGGGTCGCAGCCGTGATCGGCGGTGAGGATCAGTAGATCGTCTTCGCTCAAAGAAGCCAGCAACTTCGGTAATTTGGCATCGAAATCTTCCAGCGCTTCGGCATAGCCCGGCACGTCCCGGCGGTGGCCATAGACCGAGTCAAAATCGACAAAGTTGGTCATGATCATCACGCGCTCACCTTCATCGCGCTGACTGGTACGCTCGATCTCGTTGAGGGTGGCGTCCATTAGTGCGTCGTGGCCGCTGGCTTTTACCTTGTGGGTAATGCCGCAGTGGGCGTAGATATCGGCAATTTTACCAATCGAGACCACTTCCCCACCGGCATCGGCAAGCTTCTGCAGCACCGTAGGCGAGGGCGGTTCGACGCTGTAGTCGCGACGGTTGCCGGTGCGGGCGAACGTTTTGCTATCTTCGCCGATAAACGGACGCGCAATGACGCGGCCGATGTTGTAGGGCTCCAGCAGCTCGCGCACGGTTTCGCACAGCTTATAAAGGCGTTCAAGGCCGAAATGCTCTTCGTGGGCGGCAATCTGAAAAACCGAGTCCGCCGAGGTATAAACGATGGGCTTGTCGGTGGCTATATGCTCTTCACCCAGGCGGGCGATGATCTCGGTGCCTGACGCATGGCAGTTGCCAATCACGCCGGTAAGGTCAGCTTCTTGGACGATGGCGTCGAGCAGCTCAAGAGGGAAACTGTCAGTTTTATCCAGAAAGTAGCCCCAATCAAAGCGTACCGGGACACCGGCGATTTCCCAGTGGCCGGAGGGGGTATCTTTGCCGCTGGAAATCTCTTTGCCGTGGGCGTAAGCACCTTCCAGACTTTCCGGCAGCGTCACGCCTTCGGCAACGCTGCCGGTGGCATCGCGGTGGGCGTGAAATAGCCCCAACTTGGCCATATTAGGCAGCTTGAGTGGCCCTGAACGGTTGGCGTTATCCGCCTCGCCGCGGGCGCAAGCGGCAGCGATATGACCCAAGGTGTCGGAACCTTCATCGCCGAAGGTGGCGGCATCGGGGGCGGCGCCAATACCAAACGAATCGAGGACTAATACTATCGCGCGGCTCATAAGGCTTCTCCACGGAAAGTGTCTTGTAGCAGGGTGTCGGCGCTGGCGGTACCTTCGCCAATGGTAAATGCGGCGCGGAGCTGCTCAGCGGCGCGCTCGGCGGCGGCTTCACTGCGGGCGTGCACCATGGCGATGGGGCGCTGGCTATCCACGTGCTCACCGATTTCGACGATGTCGGTAAAGCCGACGCTGTGGTCGACGCTGGCGTCGTTACGCAGGCGGCCACCGCCCAGTTCCACCACGCTCATGCCCACCGCGCGGGTATCGATACGTTGTACGACACCTGATTGCTCGGCATACACCGGCTTAATCACCTCGGCTTTGGCCAAGTAGTGCTCCGAGCGCTCCATAAAGTCGCTGGGGCCGCCGAGTTCGCGCACCATGCGGGCGAATACTTCAGCCGCTGCGCCAGAGGTTAGCGCCTTCTCAAGCTGAGTAAGTGCCTCTTCACGTGAGCCTGCTAGTTTGCCCGCAATCAGCATTTCCACTGCCAGTTCACGGGTGACTTGCATCACGCGGCTGTTGGGGCGGTCGCCGCGCAGCAGGGCCAGTGTCTCGACGATTTCAACGGCATTACCGGCGCAGGGGGCTAGTGGCTGGCTCATATCGGTAAGCAGGGCAGTGGTGGGCGTACCCGCTTGGGTGGCCACATTGGCAATACTTTTAGCCAACTCGCGAGATTTTTCCGGCGTGGGCATAAAGGCGCCGCTGCCGACTTTAACGTCCATTACCAGCGCATCCAGTCCGGAAGCCAGCTTCTTGCCTAGAATAGAGGCGGTAATCAGCGGGATGGATTCCACGGTGGCAGTCACGTCCCGCACGCCGTAAATACGTTTATCGGCAGGTGCCAAGTCGCCGGTCTGACCGATAATCGCTACACCGGTGGATTTCACCACCTCGCGGAAACGCTCTGGTGCGGGGTAAGGGTCGTAGCCGGGGATTGATTCAAGCTTATCCAGCGTGCCGCCGGTATGGCCCAGGCCACGCCCGGAGATCATCGGTACAAAGGCGCCGCAGGCAGCCACCCAGGGGCCGAGCACGAGCGAGACTAAATCGCCCACGCCGCCAGTGGAGTGTTTGTCTACGATCGGGCCGGGCAGGTTTAGGTCGCTCCACTGCATCACATGACCGGAATCGCGGGTGGCAGTAGTCAGGGCTACGACTTCTTCACGGCTCATGCCGTTGAGGAACACTGCCATGGTGAAGGCGCCAATCTGGGCGTCGCTGATACGGTCATCGGCAATGCCCTGGACAAAGGCTTTGATCTCTTCCGCGGGCAGCGACTGGTTATCACGCTTTAAGCGAATCAGCTCCTGGGGGAGCAGGGTGTGTTGAGTGGCGTTGGCAGACATTAGTAACCTCCCTCTGTAGTGGCCGCGTTGGTGTTGCCGGTCAACGTCGCCAGCAGATTGCCCAGCAGGCTAGAGGCACCAAAGCGGAAGTGCGCGGGCGTCGCCCAGCCTGGGCCCATGATGTCGTTGGCAAGCGCCAAATATTCTGCTGCGTCTTCGGCGGTTTTGACGCCACCCGCCGCTTTGAAGCCGACGTCCTGGCCACTGGCTTTAATCGCCTTGAGCATGATTTCGGCGGCTTCAAGGGTGGCGTTAATGGCCACTTTGCCAGTGGACGTTTTAATAAAATCAGCGCCACCCTCAATAGCGAGTTCGCTGGCGCGTTTAATCAGCGCAGGCTCTTTAAGCTCGCCTGACTCAATGATCACTTTGAGCAGTGCTTGGCCAGCGCAGGCGGCTTTGCACATTTCTACCAGCTCAAGGCCGGTCTCTTCGTCGCCTGCCATCAGCGCGCGGTAGGGAAATACCACATCAACTTCATGGGCGCCGGAGGCAACTGCATCGCGGGTTTCACGGGCGGCGGCCATAATGTCGTCGTCGCCATTAGGGAAATTGGTGACCGTGGCGATCTTTACCTGCTCATTTAGCTTGTGAGCAGTCAGGGCACGTTGTGCGGTAACAATAAACTGTGGGTACACGCAGACCGCGGCAGGGGTACCGAAGGGCGTTTTTACCTGCTGACAAAGCGCTTCAATGGTGCTGTCTGTGTCGTTGTCATTCAGGCTCGTTAGATCCATGAGGGTGAGTGCTTGGCGGGCGGCTTGGACGATATGGGGAGAGGCGGTCGCAGTCATGGAATTCTCACAAATCAGTAAAAGATAAAAACGGGCACTGCGGATAAAACCGCAGCGCCCGTCACCTTCAGCAAATCTCGCTGTGTTAAGCAGTGACGTTACTTAGGGCGATAAAGAAGCCAGCAATCGAGGCCGACATCAGGTTGGACAGTGTACCGGCCAACACGGCTTTGACACCAAAGCGGGCAATCTCTTTGCGGCGGGTCGGGGCAATGCTACCCAGGCCTCCCAGCAGAATCGCAATGGAGGAGAGGTTGGCAAAGCCACACAGCGCAAAAGAGAGAATCGCCATAGTGTGCGGCGTCATCATTTGACCCGTGGCAGCTACCACCTGTTCCCCATCAATGTAGGGCGCCAGGTTGATATAAGCGACAAACTCGTTGACCACTAACTTTTGGCCAATGAAAGAGCCTGCCAGCGTGGCCTCTTCCCAGGGTACACCTAATAGGAAGGCCAGTGGGGCAAACAGCCAGCCCAGGATCAGTTCCAGGCTCAGCGAGTCAAAGCCCACCCAGCCGCCAATACCACCCAAAATACCGTTGACCAACGCAATCAGGGCGATAAAGGCCAGCAGCATGGCGCCCACGTTGGCTGCCAGCATTAGGCCCGAGGTGGCACCTGATGCGGCAGCATCCAGGACGTTGGCAGGTTTATCTTCCTTGGCTTCAATCTCCTCTTCCACCTTGGTAACGCTGTCGCTGTCGGTGACATCTTGGGTTTCCGGCATGATCAGCTTGGCAAACAGTAAGCCACCGGGGGCCGCCATAAAGGAGGCGGCTACCAAGTACTCCATGGGAATGCCCAGCGCCGCGTAGCCCGCCAGTACTGAACCAGCCACCGACGCCAGACCGCCACACATAACGGCAAACAGCTGCGACGGTGTCATGCGGGCGATAAAGGGACGTACCACCAGCGGTGCTTCGGTTTGGCCGACGAAGATATTCGCGGTGGCGGAGAGCGACTCCGTGCGTGAAGTGCCTAGCGCTTTCTGCAGCGCGCCACCGAGGATACGAATCACCCACTGCATAATGCCGATGTAGTAGAGCACGGCGATTAGCGAGGAGAAGAAGATAATGACCGGCAGCACTTTGATGGCGAATACAAAGCCGACGTTATCCACATCGGCTAAGCCGCCGAAGAGAAAGCCGATACCGTCGTTGGCATACACCAAAATCTGGCTAACGCCGGACGAGATGGCCTGAAGCACCGCTTGGCCAAACGGCACATAGAGTACAAAGGCACCAATACCCGCTTGAATAGCAAAGGCACCCAGCACGGTACGTAAGCGAATGGACTTACGGTCGTAGGAGAAGATCAGGGCAATGGCCACCAGAGTGACCATACCCACCAAGCTCATAAGGAGTGTCATAAGGTGATCCTTCGAGTCCGCGAGTAAGAAGCGCGTTTATAGTAAGTTGAGCTTGACGGAGTAGATCATCGCATTCTGATAGTCGTTGGGGGTGCCCAACTTATTATCAGAGTAGCGGTACTGAATGCCGGTGGTGATTAAGTCACTAGGATGCCACCACAGGCTCAGTGCACCGTTGGTGCCTACACTGCCCGCTGTATCGCCCACGTAGTTCTGCTCCAGATACTCATCGTCACGGCCAAACGTCTGTTCGTGCCAGTTGGTGACGCTGAAGTTCTGGTTGAGCGCAGTGAAATCATAACCCGCGACCCACCCTGCCATATAGCCGTTCATGCCGGTATAGCTATTGCTTTGCACCCGCGCCGCGCCAATGAAGGGTTTAAACCATAGGCCGTTATCAAAGGTGGTACGGTAACCCAAACCCAGAATCTGATCCTGCTCGCGGCTGTTATAGCCGTAATCGCGGAAGTCATAGAGGTGGGCATAAATCGACAGCGGGCTATCACCCAGGTAAATATGCGAGGTCACTTTGCCCGCGGTGCGGAAGTTGTCTTTACCACCGCTTGACTCATCGAACTGATCGTTGGTGGGGTTCTCGAAATCAAAGAAGCCGTAAAACTCACCCCAGCTAAAGCCAGCGCCGCCTTCGATTTCGAGAAACATAAAGTCGCTTTTCGCCGCGTTGGAAGCGGTGCGATCTTCGGTACCGTTTGACCAGTCCAGGTAGTTAACCGAAACGTTGGCGAATGACCACAGCCGGTCAAGGGGATGCGGCTGAGTAGACTCATCTGCCATTAGCGGCATAGTGAGCATTGCCCCTAATACGCCAGCGCCAAGCGCGATCTTAGACGAAGGGGTGCGAGAGAGTGTTCGAGCAGTCATAAGAGCCTCAACAAGGGTTGTCGCGGAGCCATTTGGGTGTGGCTATCCGAGGTTATAGTCGTGCGGGCTGGCGTTAATGTTAAAATTATAACATTCAGTGTTATTTTTCTAACGTTGATTTGCAAGTATTGTCACATCAACGCTATTTAAATGTCATATAACTCTCGCGGGGATCAGGTAGAGGCTGGGCGGTTCAAGGGTTGTGGTAGCCGTGGAGACATGGCCGTAGAGACATCCCATGACGATATAGCAGTGGAAATTCCGCCGTTGCTCACGCAGCATAGAAATGAACGCTGACTATTTAGGAAGGCAGCATCGCCAAGACATCGATACGATATTTACGTTTAGCTTCACACAACAAGAGGGGTTTGCAAGGAGATGCCCACTACCAATGGCCGAAGCGCGCTGCGCCTTGCCAAACTTCAGGAAGCGCTTGCCAGTGGCGGCACTCTGCATCTGCGCGATGCCGCAGAGTTGTGCGATGTTTCAGAAATGACCATCCGCCGCGATCTGACTACCCAGAAGACCGCTATTAGCCTGCTGGGGGGGCGGCTAGTGATGGCAAATTACCCGGGCGTAACCCCTATTTATGATTTAAATGAGCAGCAGGCCAGCCACTATCAAGCCAAGCACCGGCTCTGCCAGCGCGCCTTAGCTTATATACAAGAGGGCGATACGCTGTTTATTGACTGCGGGTCAACGCTGATGCCGCTGCTAAGCCAGTTAAGTCATTTCCACGAACTGACGGTAGTCACCTATGCGTTAAACGTTGCCAATGCTGTCGCTGCACTCCCCAACGTGCGCTTGGTACTGCTGGGTGGGCTGTTTTATCCTGCTTCGCAGTCATTTGGCAGCGACAATATGGCCGCTGCCATCGAACGGTTGGGTATTAATAAAGCGCTGATATCGGCGGCTGGGGTAGATCTAGAGCGAGGTGTTAGCTGCTTTCACTTTCACGAAGTTGCACCCAAACAGGCAGCCATTGCCACCGCCATGCAGCGGCTGTTGGTGGTGGATGCTAGCAAGTTCGGCGTAGTACGCCCTGCCTATTTCGCTGCTCTGGACGATTTTGATGTGGTGGTTACCGACGAAGAGAAGACACATAGCAGTCAATACCTGGGGTGCGGCAATGCGCCACTTCTTTCGTGATCTAGATCAATAGAAAATACTTTAGTCTTAGCTGCTTAAGTCCTTTAGTGCTTAAGCAGCGCGACTCGTCGCCATTTCCCATTCGGCGACGCATATTTTTCCCGGAGCAGTGACGCTCACAGCTTCATGCAGTGTTCTGACGAGCATGTTTTGGGAAGAGTATGGGGTGGTAGTTAGCCTGCTATGTTTTTTGTCGCGTGGCTAGCTAGTGTTTTAAACAACCTCTGACGAGATCACACCATGCAACGACGCTCACTTTGGCGCAGGCGAGGCACGCTAGTGCTCCTTGCGCTGTGTCTGTTTCTAGCAGGCTGTAGTTCAGCGCTGCTAGACCCAAAAGGCCAGATTGGCGCTGAGCAGCGCACACTGATTCTCACCGCCTTTGGCCTAATGTTGATTGTGGTTATTCCTGTGATTGTCATGACGCTGCTGTTTGGCTGGCGTTACCGGCGAAGTAATAGCCTGGCTAAATACACGCCTGATTGGGCGCACTCCAATGTGATTGAGGCGGTGGTGTGGCTCGTACCTTGCGCAATTATCGCTGTACTCGCCCTGTTGACCTGGAAGACCTCCCATACCCTTGATCCCCACAAACCGCTGGAAAGCGATGTGGCGCCGATCGAAATACAGGCGGTGGCGCTTGATTGGAAGTGGCTGTTTATCTACCCCGAGCAGGGTATTGCCAGTGTTAACGAAGTGGCCTTTCCGGTGGATACACCGGTGCGCTTCCGGGTCAGCTCAGGCTCAGTGATGAACGCTTTCTTTATCCCCCATCTTGGCAGCCAGATTTATGCCATGGCGGGCATGGATAACGATGTCCATCTGATCGCTAATGAAATTGGTAGCTACCCTGGTCGTTCCACCAACTACAGTGGCGCGGGCTTCTCTGGCATGACTTTTGAAGCCAAGGTGACGACGCCTGCTGATTTTGACGCTTGGGTTGAAACCGTGCGCGGCGCCCCGCAAACGCTGACTTACCCCGAAGGTTATGAGGCGTTGGCTGAGCCCAGCGAATCGAATCCGGTGGAGTACTTCTCAGCGATTTCGCCTTCGCTGTATGAAAGCATCTTGAAAAGTTTCCATACCGGCAGCGAGCACGATATGGGCGGCGGCCACCAGATGGGCAGCGACCATGCTAAGCCACACGATGGCGAAAGCGCTCACGCTACTGATCATGCGGCCGAATCAGGCCATGAAACCAATAACCATGCTAGTCAGGATAATGCCATGCGCAGCCATCCTTCTAGCTTAGAAGCGGGAGGTTAAGTCGTGTTTGGAAAACTCACGTTAGAGTCAATTCCCTACCACGAGCCGATCATCATGGTCGTCGCGGCCTTTATGGCCATTGGTGGGATCGCACTGTTTGGTTTAATCACCTATTACCGTAAGTGGGGCTGGCTGTGGAACGAGTGGTTTACCTCCGTTGACCATAAAAAGCTCGGCATTATGTATTTCATCGTCGCTCTGGTGATGCTGCTGCGTGGCTTCTCGGATGCGATAATGATGCGCACCCAGCTGGCGATGGCCGCCGGGGATGCAGCGGGCTATTTGCCGCCTCACCACTACGATCAGATCTTTACTGCCCACGGCGTGATCATGATCTTCTTTGTCGCCATGCCCATGGTCATCGGCCTGATGAACCTGGTGGTGCCGCTGCAAATTGGTGCCCGCGACGTTGCCTTCCCTTTCCTGAATAACTTAAGTTTTTGGCTGTTTGCGGTCTCCGCAATACTGGTCAATATTTCGCTGGTAGTGGGCGAATTCGCAGCTACCGGCTGGCTCGCTTACGCGCCGTTATCGGGGATCGAGTTCAGTCCCGGGGTGGGGGTCGATTACTGGATATGGGCGTTGCAGATATCCGGGATAGGTACGACGCTCACCGGTATCAACTTCTTCGTCACCATTATCAAAATGCGCACCAAAGGCATGACGATGTTCCGCATGCCGATCTTCACCTGGACCTCGCTGTGCGCCAACGTGCTCATCATTGCTTCCTTCCCAATTTTGACCGCGACCATCGCACTGCTAACGCTGGATCGCTATTTGGGTATGCACTTCTTCACCAATGATTTTGGCGGCAACATGATGATGTACGTCAACCTCATCTGGGCCTGGGGCCACCCGGAAGTTTATATCCTGATTCTGCCTGCCTTCGGCGTGTTCTCTGAAGTAATTGCGACCTTTGCCCGTAAGCGGCTGTTTGGCTACGCCACTATGGTATGGGCGACCATTTCAATCACCTTGCTCTCGTTTGTGGTTTGGTTGCACCACTTTTTCACCATGGGGGCGGGCGCCAACGTCAACGCCTTCTTCGGCATTATGACGATGATCATCGCCATCCCCACCGGGGTGAAAGTGTTCAACTGGCTGTTCACGATGTACCGCGGCAGCCTGGAGTTGACGTCGCCGGTGCTGTGGACGCTGGGCTTTATTATCACCTTTACCCTAGGCGGTATGACCGGCGTTATGCTTGCGGTGCCCGCGGCCAACTTTGTGCTGCATAACAGCCTGTTCGTTATTGCGCACTTCCACAACGTCATTATCGGCGGCGTGGTGTTCGGCATGATGGCGGGGCTTACCTACTGGTTCCCCAAAGCGTTCGGCTTTACGCTCAGCGAAAAGTGGGGCAAGCGTTCGTTCTGGTGCTGGTTTATCGGTTTCTACGTTGCCTTTATGCCGCTTTACGTGCTGGCCTTCTTTGGTGCCGTACGCCGCATGCAGTCTTATCCCAACACTGAGTGGCAGCCGTGGATGATTCTGGCCTGGGTTGGCGCGGTGATCATCATGTTGGGCATTGTCTGCACCATTATTCAGTTCTGGGTCAGCATCCGCGACCGCAAGCAAAATGCGGATGTCACTGGTGACCCCTGGGATGGCCGCACCCTGGAGTGGTCAACCTCTTCACCTGCACCGTTCTACAACTTTGCGCGCCTGCCGGAAGTGGGTGATATCGATAGCTTCTGGTCGCAAAAACAGCGTAGCAACGAGCAGTTGGAAGAAGCCCCCTACACCGATATCCATATGCCGCGTAATACCGTGGCCGGGCCGGTTATCAGCTTCTTTGCACTGGTCATTGGTTTTGCCCTGGTATGGCATATCTGGTGGTTAGCCGGCGTCGGCGCTGTGGGTGTGTTCGTCAGCTTTATGGCGCGCGTGTTTAATGACGATATCGACTACTACGTTCCTGCTGCTGAAGTTGAGCGCATCGAACGTGAGCATCAACTCAAATGTGAACAAAAACTAGGCGTGGAGGCGCAAGCGTAATGTCGACTGATACGCTAAATCATAGCTCGCACCACCCGGTAGAGCACGAAGAAGAGCATCACGATGCCTCGGGCACAAAGCTGTTTGGTTTCTGGGTCTACCTAATGAGCGATTTGGTGATCTTCGGATCACTGTTCGCCACTTACGCCGTGCTGATGAGAGGCACGGCGGGTGGGCCAACCGGCGCTGATATCTTTGAATTACCGTTGATTCTTTTCGGTACCTTTGCGCTGCTGATCAGTAGTTTTACCTTCGGCATGGGCGTTTTGGCAATGCATGCCAATCGTGTAGGCCAAGTAAAAGTGTGGCTGATCATTACCTTCCTGCTGGGCTTGTGCTTCCTGGGGATGGAAATCTATGAATTCCAGCACCTGATCCATGAAGGGTACGGTCCGGATCGTAGCGGCTTTTTGTCGGCCTTCTTTACTCTGGTAGGCACCCACGGGTTGCACGTTACGTTCGGCATGATCTGGATTCTGGTGATGCTGGTACAGCTGTCGACCAAAGGGTTGAACGATATGACCCGGCCGAGGATTTTGTGCCTAAGCCTGTTCTGGCACTTCCTCGATATTGTCTGGATCTGTGTCTTCTCATTCGTCTATCTGATGGGAGTGTTGTGAGATGAGTGCAAGTTCAACCAATGCCCATGGCAGCGTTAAGTCGTATGTGACAGGACTGGTATTGTCGCTGATACTGACCATTATCCCCTTTGCGGTGGTGATGAGTGGCGCTTTTAGCGTACTGGCTACCGTGATTGTGATAGCCGTGACCGCGGTGTTGCAGATCCTGGTGCAACTGGTCATGTTTATGCATATGAGTACCAAAGCCGACGAGGGCTGGAACCTGATGTCCTTCGTCTTCACACTGACGATTCTCGTCCTAGTGGTAGGAGGCTCGCTGTGGATCATGCAGCATCTGCATCTCAACATGATGATCGGCTGATTTCAGCACCTAGCCGCTGGCGGGATCTGCTCGAGCTGACCAAACCGGGCATTATCGGGGGCAACCTGATTGCTACGCTAGGCGGCTACTTTCTGGCCGCCCAGGGACAGTTCGAGTGGCTCAGCTTTGTGGCGGTCATGGTGGGGATTGCATTAATCATTGCGTCGGGCTGTGCGTGTAACAACGTCATTGACCGCGATATTGATGCATTGATGGCGCGTACGCGCCATCGCCCCCTGGTCAGGGGCAGCATTTCCATCACTCAAGCGCTGGGCGTTTCGGCGCTGCTGGGTGTGTCGGGGGTGGTGTGTCTGGCGCTGGGCACCAACGGGCTAACCGTTGCCTTGGCAGTCATTGGCTGGGGCGTGTATGTGGGGCTGTATAGCCTCTATATGAAACGCCGCTCAGAGTACGGCACTTTGGTAGGCAGCCTCTCCGGCGCGATGCCGCCGGTGGTGGGCTACTGCGCCGTGACGGGGCAGTTCGACAGCGGTGCCATTATGCTGCTGGTTATTTTCTGCCTGTGGCAGATGCCGCACTCCTATGCCATTGCGATTTTCCGCTACGCCGATTATCGCCGCGCCTCGATTCCGGTGCTGCCGGTGGTGCGCGGGGTCAAAATGGCCAAACACCATATTCTTGGCTATATCGTGGCGTTTATTCCCGCTTCGCTGGCTCTAGGGCTGGCGAGCCAGGCGGGTGCTGGGTATCTGTGTGTGGCGCTGACCATGGGTGGCTACTGGCTCTACTTGGCGCTACGCGGCTACCGTTTAGACGACGATGTGCGCTGGGCCAAGCAGGTGTTTGGCGTTTCCATTTTGACCATCACCGCGATGAGCTTAGTTATGGTGCTGGAATCGATGGTGCCGATGTGGGTTTAGCTCGCACCTACTGTTAAGTAGTCAAGCCAAACGCCCCAAGCAGATAACTGCTCGGGGCGTTTTTTTTGAGTAGGAGAAAGTTATGTAACTTAACTTTCCCGCTGGCTGGCCTGGATGGCGGTCAGCGCAATGGTATAAACGATATCGTCGACTAGCGCGCCGCGGGAGAGGTCGTTCACTGGCTTGTTTAAGCCTTGCAGCATGGGGCCAACGCTCACTACACGGGCACTACGCTGCACCGCTTTGTAGGTGGTATTGCCGGTGTTGAGGTCGGGGAATACAAATACGGTGGCTTTACCCGCCACCGGCGAGTCGGGGGCTTTCTGCTTGCCCACGCTTTCGATGGCGGCGGCGTCGTACTGTAGCGGGCCGTCGATGGCCAGGTGCGGTGCGCGCTGTTTAGCGATACGGGTGGCTTCGCGCACTTTATCCACATCGGCGCCGGTGCCGGAGTCGCCGGTGGAGTAGCTGATCATGGCCACTCTGGGTTCTATGCCAAAGGCTTCAGCGGAGCGGGCGCTTTGCAGGGCGATCTCCGCCAGGGTTTCAGCGTCCGGGTCGGGATTCACCGCGCAGTCGCCGTAGACCACCACCTGTTCCGGCAGCAGCATAAAGAAGATCGACGAGACTTGATTATACTCCGGTGCGGTTTTAATCAACTGGAAGGCGGGACGTACGGTGTTGGCGGTGGTGTGCACCGCGCCGGAAACCAGCCCGTCGACTTCATCCAACTGCAGCATCATGGTGCCGAGTACCACGTTGTCTTGCAGCTGCGCTTCGGCGGTTAGCTCGTTGAGTTTGCCACGCCGACGCTCGACCATGGGGCCAATATAGCGCGCACGGCTGCTCTCCGGGTCGATAATCGTCAGCGCTTTGGGCAGCGTCAGCCCGCGGTTACGCGCCACATTTTCGATATCGTCGCGCTTACCCAGCAGTACGCAGTCGGCAATGCCGCGGCGCTGGCAGATAATCGCCGCTTCGACGGTGCGCGGCTCATCGCCTTCTGGCAGCACCACGCGCTTTTTAGCCAACTGGGCGAGTTTAACCAACTGGTGGCGAAACGCTGAAGGTGAAAGGCGGCGGGTATAACCGCTGCTCAGGTGGGCTTTCAACCACTCAAGATCCATATGGGCTGCGACGTAACGGGCCACCTGTTCGGCGCGCTCGAAATCGTCCATGGGGATTTCGCTGCTTAGCTGGCTCAAGTTCTGGGCTGTGGTCAGGCTGTCGGTCTCTACTGCCAATACCGGTAGGCCCGTTTTCAGCGCGGGGCGACACATTTCAATCATGCTGTCGTTAGGCATAAAGCCGTTGGTCAGCAGTACGCCCGCTAGCTGAACACCGTTCATGGTCGCCAGTGCCGAGGCGAGCACTACATCGTCGCGGTCGCCGGAGGCCACGATTAGGCTGCCAGGAGTGAAAATATGCAGCGCGTTAGCAGCGCTGCGGGCGCAGAGGCTGGTGGAGAGTACCCGGCGGCTGGCCGCCTCGCCTTCGTTCAGCAGCTTGGCGTTAAGCGCTCGGGCCACATCCAGGGTGCGCAGGGCGCTAAGGGTTTTGCTGTAAGGCACCACGCCGATCAAGTGGAATTTATCGGTCGCCAGGGCGGGAGAGTACTGGCGTAGCTCAGTCAGCACCGACTCTTCCAGCTGTGGTTTGAAGGTGCCCGGCGCGGCAGAAAGGTCATCTTCCTGAGCATAGGGTAGGTGCTTCATGCGCATCAAAATGCCGCCTAGGGTGCGGCTGGAGCTAACCCCACCAAAGCTACGGGCGTGCATATCCAACTGTTCGGCCAGGGCCTGGGGCTCGTTTAAGTCTCCGGTGCCCACCAGGATAATCCGCGCATTCAATGCATTGGCAAGCTGGGCGTTGGTTTGGGTGGCGTAGGTGGTGTGCTGGGTAGGCACTACGCCCTCTACCACGACGAGGTCTAGGGTGCTGCCATCGCGGTGGGCCTGCTGGACAACCTGCTCATAGAGCTCGACGGCATTCTCCATCAGCTCATCGGTTTGGTCGTCGCGCAGTAGTCGCTCCAGGCGTGCCTGAGAGATCGGCGAAGGCGGGCGCTGGTTAAGCGCCCGGGAGACAAGCGCGGTGGAGCGATCCAACCCCGGGCCGTTCAGCTCGTTCTGCATAAACGGCTTTAGAAAGCCGGCTTTCAGGCCGATGGTATCCAGCGCTTGAATTAACCCCAGGCAGGCGGAGGTAAGTCCAACGCCCTCACTGGTGGGCACTAACAGAATCGCTTGTGGCTGGTCGGGGTGGGAAGTCATACACGTGTCTCTAGGCAGTGGCGGGTTTCCATGGCAATGCGGCCCTCTTCATCGGTAGGAATCACCCATACCTGCGGCCCATCATGACCAGCGCTATCCAGCTTGCCCTCTTTGCCGCGGATAGTCGCTTCGTTAGCGTCGTTATCCAACACAAAACCGAAGTGGGGCATCAGCGACAGCACATGACGGCGCACTATAGGTGAGTTTTCGCCGATGCCACCGGTAAAGATGACCCCGTCTAACTGGGGGAGTGCACAGGAGAGCGCCGCTAACGATTTGGCAATACGGTAACAGAACACCTCCATGGCTAACTGTGCGGTGGCGTGCCCTTGTTCAGCGGCCTCCTCAATTTCGCGCATGTCGTTGGTTAAGCCTGAAAGGCCCAGTAGGCCGCTCTCTTTATTGAGCACGTTGTCGATTTTGTCTAACGACCAGCCCAGTTGACGGTGCAGATGGGCGTGCAGGCCAGGGTCAACGTCGCCACTACGGGTGCCCATTACCAAGCCTTCCAGCGGGGTAAGACCCATGCTGGTATCCTGGCTTTGATTGTTCCAAACCGCGCTGGTGGAGCAGCCATTGCCCAAGTGGGCGGCCAGCCAGCCGCCTGTGCCACGGCTACTCAGCTCCCCCGCCCGTTGACTAACATAAGCGTGGCTGGTGCCGTGAAAGCCATAGCGGCGAATGCCATGCTCAGCGTAAAGGTTTTCAGGCAGCGCGTAACGGTATGCGCGGGGCGGCATGGTTTGGTGGAAAGCGGTATCAAACACGGCCACTTGGGGCAGCTCAGGAAAGACGTTTTGGGTCGCCGCAATGCCCGCTAGATTGGCTGGATTATGCAGTGGCGCTAGCGCCGCGGTAGTTTGAATAGCCGCCATAACACTATCATCGATAAGCGCGGCCTGGGTGAAGTGCTCGCCGCCATGCACGATGCGATGGCCTACCGCCGCCGGTAATCGGCCCTCCATACGCTCAAGGATGGTGCTAAGCGCCTGGGTATGGTCGGCTCCAGGAAGTGGCTGAGTAAAACGTTCACCGGCACTGTTTTTGCCCTTTAAGCGCGCCTCTTCGCTACCCAAACGTTCAGCTATGCCTTCGAGTCGCGGTGCCTGAGGGTCTGAGTCAATCAACGCGTATTTAATCGAGGAGGAACCGCAGTTAATTACCAGCACCGGTGCGTTCATAAAAACCTTTTCGCTAGGAGGTTAGTGAGCAAAGAGATAGACTTTAGTTTAACATGCTGCGCTGCGGAAAAGCAGCGCCTGAATTTCGTTAGCCTTCTATGTAAAAGAGAGGCATGCTGGGCTATTGATGGCTACACGCCTGGTATTCACCTTACACCTTCTTACTCCCTTAATGAGCCGTTCTGTTCTTATGTCAGCGTCCCCTTTGCCGAAACTACTACCGCGCCACTTGGCCATTCTGTTAATGATGACGGTGGCTACCATGTTTGCCGCCAATCATGTCTCGGCGCGGCTGGCGTTTGATAATGGCACTGGATTGTTACTGGCAGTATTGACCCGCTCAGGGGTGGCCTGCCTGATTTTGGTGGCACTCGTGATCGTGCAGAAAAAGCGGCTCTGGCTGCCTGCGGGGAGTTGGCCTTGGCAGCTTGCGGTGGGGCTGTTAATCGCGATTCAGAGCGTTAGCCTCTACTCGGCCGTGGCCAGGCTGCCGGTGGTGATTGCGCTGCTACTGGTCAATACCTTTCCGATTCAGCTGGCACTGCTTAGTTGGGCGCTGGGCGGCCCGCGGCCGACGCTGCGCAGTTGCCTGATTATGGGCACCATTCTAATCGGCTTACTGGTGGTGCTGGATATCCCTTCATGGATCGCCAGCGCCGATGGCATGGGGCCAGGGTGGATCGCGGGCATTGGGTTTGGATTGATGGCGGCCTTCGTCTTTGCCTGCGCGCTGTGGGTCACCGAACACCGCCTGGCGGGTGTGGGCAGCACGCTGCGCAGCCTATTGACCATGCAAACGGTGTTTATCGTCATGATCATTGGCGGCATCGCCGGAGTGGTACCTGGGGGAATGAGCCTGCCGGATAACAGCACTGGCTGGCTGGGGCTCACGCTGCTCGGGCTGCTCTATGGTTCGGCGTTCTCAACGCTGTTTATTTTTGTGCCACGACTCGATATGGCACGCAACGCACCAGTGATGAATATCGAACCGGTGGCCTCCTTGGTGCTGGGGTACTTCGTGTTGGGGCAAATGCTCAGCCCTGGCCAACTGGTCGGCGGGGCCGTCGTCGTTGGGGGGATTGTCGTGCTGAGTTTATCCAAGGGGCGGTAAATGTTTGCGTTCTCCATAGTTATGAACCACAATACAAACGTGTAAGGAAACACTGTTTTTTAACTGAGGTACAAGCTATGAAGATGTCTCTATTGTCACTTACATCGGCGGTACTCCTGGTGGGTGCAGGCGCATTTGCAACGAGTGCTCAAGCACAACAGTCCTTCGGTTACCCGCAAGCTTACCTGGGTGGCGATGCCATGTTCTGGAGCCTGGATCCAGACAGGGGCCCTTCCCGTGATGACGTGGGCTTACGCCTGCGTGGCGGCGCTCAATTTAATGACTACTTTGCGCTGGAAGGGCATTTAGGCACGGGCGGTTCAGATGGTGGCGCTGATCTGGATCATCTAGCTGGCGCTTATGCAAAAGGGATTTTCCCGGTGGCGCCTGAAGTGCGGTTATACGGTTTAGCGGGCTTCACAGAAGTTGAGGTTAGTAATAACCGGGAGAGTGATTTCTCCTACGGTGGCGGCGCTGAAATGGACGTAGCCCCCAATTTGTCGGTGAATGCAGATTACATGCGCTACTTGGATAAATCTGACTACACCTTTGATGCGGCCAGCGTTGGTCTACGTTATCGGTTCTAAATCGTTGGCTTGAACGTGTAGCGAATCACTAAGCACTCAGTACTCAGCCCTGTGGCCTTTATGCCATGGGGTTTTTTGTTTTTATAAGCTTGTTATAGCGCGTTGGTGCAGTGAATAAGTACATATATATTGTTAGCAAGCTAATTAATTGTTAGACTAAAGTCCCCTATGCTATTTCCTACACGATACGCGCCCGTAAAGAGGCGCTGGCCAGGCAGTTGCCTGGTGGCTAACAAGTGAGTCCTGCATGACCCCTGATCAAACATTTGCCCGCTGGGTGAAAATAGCCCTTGCTGCCTTTGTATTGCTTTTTATCTATTTTCTGGTGGCCGATAGCTTTATGCCCATGACCCCCGAAGCGCGGGTGATGCGGCCGGTAACGCGTATAGCGCCCGAACTGAGTGGCCCAGTGAGCGAAGTGTTGGTGCGTGATCACCAACATGTGGCTAAAGGTGATGTACTGTTTCAGATCGACCCGACGCCGTTTCGTTTAGCCGTTGAGCAGGCGCAACTTAATCGCGAACAGGCCGAGCGGGAGAATGCCCAGCTGGAAGCGGAGCTTACCTCTGCCCAAGCGGAGTTGGCATCCGCTGAGGCGACGGCTGCCGAGCGTCGGGGTGAGCTACATCGTGCCGAAACCCTGGTGGCGCAGCAGAGCGTATCGCGCCAACAATATGAGCAGCAGGTGGCTGCTGAGCGTACCGCACAGGCCAGTGTGGCGGCAGCCAGGGCTAAAATAGTCAGCCTGGAAGTGCAATTGGGCGATGCCGGCGAAACGAACCTGCGTTTGCGCCAAGCGGAAAACACGCTCTCCCAAGCGCAGCTGGATCTTGCCCATACTCAGGTGCGCGCCGCGCAAGCCGGGAGTGTTTCCAACCTGCAGCTAGAGGTCGGTGACTATGTTCAGGCGGGACAGCCCGCGGTAGCGGTAGTGGCGGATGCGGTCGATATCATTGCCGATTTTCGTGAAAAGAGTTTGCGCCATGTGGCGCCTGGTGATGCAGCGCGGATAGTATTTGATGCCTGGCCGGGGCAGGTATTTAATGCCCAAGTGCTCGCCATGGATGCCGGTGTCCGCGAAGGGCAGTTGGCTGCCGATGGGCAACTGGCCGATATTCCCACCACTGATCGTTGGGTGCGCGATGCCCAGCGTATGCGCGTACACTTGGCGCTCACTCAGCCCATCGCGAACTTATTACCCAGCGGCGCCCGTGCCACGGTACAGCTTCAGCCCGGTGATGCTGTGCTGGCCAAGCCTTTTGTATGGTTACAGGCACATCTCATTAGCTGGCTGCACTATGTGTATTAAAAAAAGATTGGCCAGATCGCGACCCCCTAGCATGGCGGCCACCAAGCGCAAGCCCGAACTCTCAAAGAATGGCTTGCGTCAGTGCCTTAGAGTGGCCGGGGGCGGTACGCTTGGGTTTATAGTTAGCCAACTGATGGGCTGGAACTACGGTGTGTTTTTTACCGTTTTCCCGATGTTTTTACTGGGCATGGTGCCGGTACTCAATGGGCATATCATTCGGCAGTTTTTAGCCAATGTATCGATCAACGTGCTCGAAGTCAGCCTGGTGGTGGGGCTACTCAAACATATGCCGGTAGTGATGACCCTGGTGGTGCTGGGCATCTTTCTATTTCGCTTTAACCTGATGGCGAAAGGGCCGCTGTTTCTGTTTGGCGCCAATGGCGTGCTGACACTCAGCATTCTGCTGCACTTCGCCAGTTACCCTAATGTGGACTTGAGCGACCTACTGGCCAGTAACCTCGTTGCCAGTGGTTTAGCAGTGTTTATTGCCATGTTGATGCATACGCTGTTTCCCGATGTAGAAGCTCGTCAGCCGCCACCGAGAGCCTCTAAAACTTCCTCGCAAATTCGCCACGAAACCCTCATTGGAGGATTAACCGCCACGCTCTCGTTTGTGGTGTTTCAGGTGTTCGACTTGCAAGGGTCGCTTTCTGCGCAGATGGCCACCATCCTGGTGCTGTTTACGCTGGGGTACTCTGGAGCGAAAGTATCCGCCGCCAAACGAGCCGTAGGAACGCTGCTGGGGTGCAATTTGGCGCTACTCATGCAGTTGCTGCTATATACCCAGAGCCACCATTTTTTGCTGGTGGTGTTGCTCTACTGGCTGGGGTTAATGCTTTTCGCTCGGGAACATATTCATGAAGGGGGAGGTTCGGGGATCGGCTTTGGTGGGCTGACCACCTTGGGGATTCTGTTTGGCCAGTCGCTAGGCCCGCAGCAGGATTTGGTGTACAGCGCGCTCTATCGGTTCTCGTCAATGAGTGTTGCACTGACCCTCACGCTGCTGACCATGGCTTGTTTACACGTTGTGTTAAACCGCTGGACGCCAACGCGGTTACCCGTAAGCAACCGGCCATAAAAATCCTGACATCAATAAATCAGCGCAACTTTTTTAATACAGGCTACTCTGATGAGTGTGCCGACATGTGATTAGCCGTGCTATTGGCACCTTTCACATACGGTACTTTCCCTACTAACGGATTAGAGGTGTTCGTCATGGCAACTGGTAAAGAAGATAAAGCGAAAGGAACGGCCAATAAAGCAGCAGGTAAAGTGAAAGAAGCCGCGGGCAAGGCAACGGGTAGCACCAAAACAGAAGTCAAAGGTAAGGCCCAGCAGGCGAAAGGCGAACTGCAAAAAGGCAAAGGCGATGCCAAGGAGAGCCAGAAAAAACAGCGCTAGTTATGTAATACTGATACCAACAGGGGGCTTCGGCCCCCTGTTGGCGTTTATGCGGCTTTCAAGCCCCCGCTAATATTGATCAATCGTTTATATCAGCGGGTTCTTCGTAGGGAATGAACTGTCAGGTATCAATTCAATTCCAGCGAGAAACTCATTTCAACGCCAGCGTCATCCACTCTGAACCAGTACTCTGTGTTCTGGTAAGCGTCACCATATTGCTTGAGCACTTCAATATCAGATGCCGTTATTTCTTCGGACGCTGTCTGCTCCATAACATTGGCCAGGGCCTGATAAAACTCGCCTGTCATATGACCATGAAATAGCAGATCACGCTCCGAAGTAGGGGCTTGTAGCTCTGACTGCAGTGCCGCTGAATCGCTAACACCCACGCCTAACGCAACCGCTGTGTCAGACATGGCGGCGTAGAGCGGGGGTGAGTCAGGTGGCAGCATCATGCTCTCGACCTGCCTGGCTTTTCCGCCGGGTTCAAGCCCAAGGGCCCCTAGCTCCGGCATGAAAGCGCTCACTGTAGACAGTAGCCCCAGCGGGTTTTGTGAGGCGAGAGTGAGGATGCCAATACCGTTGGGTGCACCGTTTTTCATCGTTAGACTGTCAATGCGAGCATTGAAGCCAGACAACGACGGGCCAATCATCATGGTGATCGGGTTGTTGATCGCCATGTTAATTTCATTCCAAGTGCCGTTTAGCTCCTGCAGTTCATCACAGCTGAACGGGTTTTGACGCACTTCCTGCGCATATTTTTGAACGGTTTGAAGCAGTACAGGCAGATCCAGGCCCAATCCAAAGCTGGCCATTCCATCTGTGCTGCCAAGGCCCGGAACCTGTGTGGTCAGGGCGCGTAGATCGCCGACAATCTGCTCATCGGTTTCCAGGATGAGGTTCATCTCCATACGGTCGAGGTTGTACTCACGCATGCCCATGACAAGACCAGGGAAGCGGCTGGTGATACGGTCAATATCTGCCTGGCAGGTGGAGAGATCCAGAGGTTCCCCATCGACGGCATTCATCAACGCTTGAGTACCCGAATGCGTAGGGCTGCTTAGCTCATCAAATAGCCGAGAGGAGTCAATCTGCCCAGCACCGTAAGGTGTGAAGTCATGGCGCTGTTCAAGCTCTGCCAGTGCATCGGTATCACCGATACTGCTGTCAGGCAGCGTTTTACCCAGCACCTGCGCTAGCAGCTCTTCGCTGGCATCCTGAGGCACCACCGATACCAGTAGCTGCTGGTCTTCAATGACTAGAATGGCCTGGAGAGGGCCCTCAGGTGTTAATACCCAGTAGTCTGTACCGTTAGTACTGCCCGTACGTGGGGTGATGTCTGCTTTGGTCAGGATGCGCTGCAGTGTTTCACGAAAAGCCTCTTCATCCTGCAGCTGCATACGCATAACAGGTAAGATACCCAGCCCATAGAAAGCCGCCTGAGGGCTCATCTTGAGGCCCAGCGCATGCACATCTTCCAGTGATTCAACCCCGACTAGCTCTTCACCCATGGCGATTAACAGCGTCATCATCGAATGCAGTACTTCGTCGTCTTCTATCTCGGGCAGCGTGTTGCGCAGTTCATCCAGATCCGACTCAAGGGTCGTCATGGGCTGCATACGCTGATAAAGATCAAAGGCATCTTGCTCAGGCAAGGCTTCGCGCGTTGCCAGGAAGTAGGGTGAGTTAGCCGGAACGTATTTCAGCATTGGTGCAGCGTTATTTTTCGGCGCTTCCTCTTGCGTTGCCGCTTCGGTTGGCTCGTTATCATCGCTGCAGCCGCTGAGCAGGCCAGCGCTGAATAGGGCAAGGGTAACCGCTATGGAAAGTTTGGTTTTCATCTGGAATCAGTTCTTTGAAAGGTATTGGTTTTAAATGGGCCGTGTCTGACAGAGCACTCGTAAATGGGAATCATACACGAGCAATGTATAATTAACCTCTACTTAAGCGAAAATTTATTATTACTTCAGAGCTGATTGAGCAAGGGGAAGGTCAGAAAATTATGCAGAATAAGGGTGGCCCTTGAGTTTTGCTAAGGCTCAAGAGCCACACTCCACAGCGATCCTGTTAAGTAGACCTACACTTCCTGATACAGCTCGCTGCCTTTCTGGCGAAACTTCTCTGCCTGCTCTTCCATGCCTTTCATCACCGCTTCCTGGTCGCCGTTTAGCCCGTGCTCATTGGCGTAGTCGCGAACTTCCTGGCTGATCTTCATGGAGCAGAACTTCGGCCCGCACATGGAGCAGAAGTGGGCCACCTTGGCGGAGTCTTTGGGCAGTGTTTCGTCGTGGTATTCACGGGCGGTGTCTGGGTCTAGGCCCAAGTTGAACTGGTCTTCCCAGCGGAACTCGAAGCGCGCCTTGGAGAGGGCGTTATCGCGCCGCTGAGCCGCCGGGTGACCCTTGGCCAAGTCTGCTGCGTGGGCGGCAATTTTGTAGGTGATAATGCCGGTTTTGACGTCGTCTTTATTGGGCAGGCCCAGGTGCTCCTTGGGCGTCACGTAGCAGAGCATTGCGCACCCAAACCAGCCGATCATCGCCGCCCCAATACCCGAGGTAATGTGGTCGTAGCCGGGGGCGATATCGGTGACCAGTGGGCCGAGGGTATAGAAGGGTGCTTCGTCGCAGTACTCCAACTGCTTATCCATATTCTCTTTTACCAGATGCATGGGGACATGGCCGGGGCCTTCGATCATCACCTGCACATCGTGTTTCCAGGCGATATGGGTCAGCTCGCCCAAGGTTTTTAGCTCCGCCATTTGCGCTTCATCGTTGGCATCCGCCACCGAGCCGGGGCGCAGGCCGTCGCCGAGGGAGAACGCCACATCGTACTGCTTGCAGATCTCGCAGATCTCCTCGAAGTGGGTGTACAGGAAGCTCTCCTGGTGATGGTACAAACACCACTTGGCCATGATCGAGCCGCCACGGCTGACAATGCCAGTGACGCGCTTGGCGGTGAGCGGCACATAGCGCAGCAGCACGCCCGCGTGAATGGTGAAGTAGTCCACACCCTGTTCGGCCTGCTCGATCAGCGTATCGCGAAACACTTCCCAGGTGAGGTCTTCGGCCACGCCTTTAACCTTCTCCAGCGCCTGATAAATAGGCACCGTGCCAATCGGCACCGGTGAGTTACGCAGAATCCACTCGCGGGTTTCGTGGATGTTCTGCCCAGTGGAGAGATCCATGATGGTGTCCGCGCCCCAGCGGATGCCCCAGGTCATCTTATCCACCTCTTCTTCGATAGAAGAGGTCACCGCGGAGTTGCCCAGGTTGCCGTTGATCTTAACTAGGAAGTTGCGGCCAATAATCATCGGCTCGCTTTCCGGGTGGTTGATGTTATTGGGAATAATCGCCCGCCCACGGGCTACTTCATCGCGCACAAACTCGGGTGTGATCTCTTCCGGTAGGCTGGCGCCAAAGCTCTGGCCTTTATGCTGGTGGCCCAGAATACGCTCCACTTCTGCGCTACCTAGCGCTTGGCGGCGCTGGTTTTCGCGGATGGCAATAAACTCCATTTCCGGAGTGATAATCCCCTGGCGCGCGTAGTAAAGCTGAGTGACATTCTTGCCCGGTTTAGCCCGCCGTGGTGTGCGGGTTAAATCAAAGCGCAGCTGAGCAAGGGTAGGATCGTTGGCGCGACGGTTGCCGTAATCAGACGTGGGGCCGGTCAGGAACTCGGTGTCGTCGCGCTCTTCAATCCAGGCACGGCGCAGGGCGGGTAGGCCTTTGCGTAAATCGTTGATAGCGTCAGGGTCGGTGTAGGGGCCAGAGGTGTCGTACACCAGCAGCGGCGGATTCTCTTCATCAATGCCGGTGGTTTTGGTGGGCGATAGCGAAATTTCCCGGAACGGCACGCGAATATCCGGCCGCGAGCCCTCAATGTAAACCTTACGTGAGCCGGGCAGTGGTGCAATGGCAGCGGCATCGACCTGGGCAGTTTCGGCTAAAAAGTGGCTGGTTTTGCTCATTACGGTCTCCATAGATTGATTGTTGTGGTACTGCATTAAGCCGTCAGGTCTTGGTCTATCAGCGCTAGGCCCATCTGCCAGAAGTCGATTTCCAGGCGGGTAGCATCACGGAAGATTTTGGCAAGCTCAGCAAAGCGGGCAGGGGTAACGTCAGCCAATCGGGTATTGAGCCACTCAAGTTCTGATTGCATGGCGGCTTGAAACTCTTCGCCTTCGTACATGGCAATCCAGGCATCAAAGGGGTTTTGCGTGCCGCGCAGGGTAGAAGGTTGAGCGTTTAGCCAATTGGCGATTTCGCCATAGCCCACCAGGCAGGGGGCCAACGCCACGTGCAAATCGAGCAGGTCACCGCGGTTGCCGGTATCCAATACATAGCGGGTGTAGGCCAGCGTCGCCCTGGCTTCAGGAAGCGCTTCCAACTCCTGTTCGGAAATCCCCCACGCCTGGCAGAAGCCCACGTGCAGGCCCAACTCCACATCTACAATGGCTTTCAAGCCTTCATGGGCTTGGCGAAGATCGGCAAGGGTGGGGCTTTTATAGGCAGCCAGCGCGTAGGCGCGGGCGAAGTGAATCAAAAACAGGTAGTCCTGCTTCAAGTAGTGGCGAAACGATGCTTCAGGCAGCGTGGCACTGCCCAACTGACGTACAAAATCGTGCTCAATATAGGCGCGCCAATCGTTATGGCAGGCGGTGGTGAGATCAGTAAAACAGTAGCCCATGATGCCTCCGGTGGTACAACGAACCGGCGCACGGGCGAAGGGAGAGTGAGTTGGGGCAAGCTATCAGGTGAAAACGGTGCACCCCAACCACCGCTTGATTCCTACGCCGGTACTAGCCGGATCAGGTTCAACGGGCCCCGCCGTGACGACTTGCTGTAGCAGCCAGTCGTATAGCGATCTCAGCCGGTTCCACCGGCACCCCGTCAAGCAGTATTCAGGGCAGTGTAGGAGGCGGGTGGGGGAGATGCAAGGGGGTAGTTGCCGAAGCTGTGTGTTAGTTTTAATTCGATAGTGCCATCAAGACACATCCTCACGGCGTGATGTGATACGGGAATACCGACATTGAAAAACAGACACGGGGCGGGCTGGGAAGCCTTCTACCAAGCCCATCAAACACGCGCCGCTTCCCCGCTGTTAAGGCGCGCTCTAGGTGATGAATGCTTACCCATCGGTAACGGCCACGCCGTCGATTTAGGCTGTGGCAGCGGTATCGAAACGGCCATGCTGTTGCGGGCGGGCTGGAGTGTTCTGGCAATCGACAAGGAACCCCAAGCCATTGCACGCGTCGAGGCATTGAAAGCCGAGCAGCTTTCTGCTGACCTGACGGTCATGCACTCGCCGTTCGAGGAGTTGAAAAGCCTAGCACCTTCAGCACTCATCCATGCTGGGCTAAGTCTACCGTTCTGTGAGCCAACGCACTTTACCGCGCTGTGGGACAAGATCC
This sequence comes from Halomonas campaniensis, assembly GCF_002211105.1. GTDB lineage: Bacteria > Pseudomonadota > Gammaproteobacteria > Pseudomonadales > Halomonadaceae > Vreelandella > Vreelandella campaniensis_A. Next base: position 616,803 of record NZ_JPUA01000034.1, read on the forward strand.
TATCAGCGCTGGAACAGGGAGGTGTCTTCGTTGGCCACCTCTTTGGCGACAGACACGACTGGGCTACACATTCAGCAATGAGCTTTCATTCACAGCAAGCAGTGGAGGAGCTGTGTGACGGCTTGAATATCGAGCTTTTACGTGAAAGCGAGGGCGAGGGTGGGCTGGTCCCGCACCACTGGCATCGGTTTGATCTTATCTTGAGAAAGCTGGTCGTTTGATTGAATACCAAGTGTTGGGTGGCGGCTGCCACTGCCTTTCGATGGTCAGATACTCCAAAAACTGCCGTACTTCATGACCTGCTAGGGTGGCAGGGTGCCGCAAGTTATTGAACCGAATGTAGAAGCGAATCCAGTAGCAATAGGTTTTCTCGGTACTAAGGCTGTAGCGCTTGGCCCTCATGGTGGCCTTGACACGTTCCATTAGTTTCATGGGGGAATGCCTCAATAACGCTGTTCATAAAAACAGTATTATTGAGGCGAGCAAAACGCGCAAGCCCGCGAGTTTTGGCTACATTGCCGAAATTCTCTTTGCACGCTGTAGAATCAATGAGGTAGATTCAATTTGGTGGCTATGAAACCTCAGTCATTGTGATGTCACGTTCATTGAGGTTTCATGGCAGGGCGTATAATCACTGTTAACTGAATCATGAATCCGAACGAATGGAAGCAAAATGGAAGCGTGTCGATTTGGAGCTACGAAGGAAATCCTCGTAACTATCCTGGATGGCATTTGAATTGTGATGAGGCCGGCGTGGCGTCGTTACGGAGTCTTGTTGCGTCCCTTGCTAATTCTCAGGAGCTGGCAAGAAGAACTGTTTCAGTTACAAGGCCGGCACAGGAGCAGCTTGCTGTTCCAAATTGTTCGGCTAAGCCCAGGTCTCCCGAGAAGCTAATCTTAGAGGTATCGTCTAAGTGGTTCATAAGCGAGGCCGAAGATAAGGTTGTGCTAGGTTTCTCCTTAGAAATGGCCATAGAGCTAGAAAGTGGGCTTCAGTCACTCTCGCAGGGTGATGGAGATTACTATATTGGCGAAAAAGGGAGTGAGCTGTGGTTCTGGTGGTAGCAGTTAACAAGTGGCGCCAGGCAGACCAAATTTGCGCTTCAGCGTCGCTCAATTTGCCTGCTGCGCCGGGCGTTAGCCTAAAGGGGATTTCGTGGAATCAGTCGAGACGCCGTTAGGATGCATCAAGTTTGAAGCAAAGGTGAGTGGCAGTACGAAGATCAAGATACTGGATCTGCCTTGCACGCTTTCAAACGGGATGACCTTAGATCGAGTAGTGACGTGTGTTCTGTTTGTAGAGCCAGGTGTCGATGGTGCTGCTCTTACTTTCGCAGCTCACCTTGATAATGAAAGTCTCTCTGGATCGCCTGAGTCTGGCGAGTGTCTGGATTGTGTTACCTGGGAGTCTTCGAATTGGGCGTTGTCGCTAGGAACTGAAGATGGTGACGCTCTTTCTCAAAGACTAAAGATTTTGGATTCCGAATCGGACGAATACCCAATATCTTACTCTGGCTCAGGTCTTGAACTCCGACTCGCGGGGCTGGAACGGGGTAAAGCATTGTCATTTCACTTCATTGTCGCATACAAGAGGCTTCCTGATAGTCGGGAGTGCTCCACATGGTTCGCGGTCGATGTGCCGCATGAATTGGCTAACAAGGCCATGCACGCGACAAGCGCGTGATGGCAGCGTTAGGCAAAAAAGAGAGTTGGTTCATGAAGTTAATGGTCGTTGGGGCGAGTAAAGGCCTAGGTCGAGCTTTTGTAGAAGGGTTATGCACGGCTGGTGATAATGTTGTTGGTATTTCACGCCTGCGTCCGAAAGAGCTTAAGCTGCCTGATTTCGTTAGTCTTGATTGGATCGAAGCGGACCTAGGAACCCCTCTGGAGGCAGCCTTAGAGATTGAGCGGCAAGCTCCCCCGGAGCTGGATGTGCTGATATACAATCTGGGAGTTTGGGAAGAGACGGCTTTTACGGATGAGTACAAGTTTCTTGATGATTCTGATGAGAGCATTGTTGGGATGGTGAATATCAACATCACTGGAACCATACTGCTGCTAAAAAGGCTTATTCCCAAGCTTCTCAATTCCACTAATCCTCGATTGATTCTTACTGGTTCAACATCCGGGCTTCGCCAGAGTGGACGTCCGGAAGTTACGTTTGGCGCGTCAAAGTTTGCCCTGACAGGTATTGGTGACGCATTGAGAGAGGGTTTCCGAAAGGACGGTTTAGCGGTTACTTGTTTGCAGCTTGGCTACCTCAACACAGACGATGCTCTTTCTGTGCCATTGGATGAAGCCGCTCTCCGAGGTGACGGACAACTTGTACCCGTTCACGACGTAGTCAATGTTGTAAATACCCTCATTAACATGTCTAGCGCATCTTACGTCCGTGAACTTGTGCTGCCTGCTATATATGATGAACGGTTTTGACGTCTATTCAGCAGAAGCCTAACAATCGCAGTCACAGCGACGGCTTTTCCGCTGCGGCTTTGCCTTCACTACAAAGCCGCGCGTGCTGCGGGCGTTAAATTTTCAATCGGGTTTAGTGATGAATATTGAGATCGTAGAAAAAGCAGATCACCTTCAACTGATAGAAGTTTGGGAAGCGTCGGTCATGGCAACGCATGATTTTCTGGCTGAAGATGATCTACAGGAGTTAAAGCCGTTAATTCTGGAACAGTATTTTGACGCAGTTGATTTAAGGTGCGCTAAAAACGGCAACGGCGAAATTCAGGGATTCTGCGGAGTACATGACGGTAATATTGAGATGTTGTTCATCTTACCTGAGGCGCGCGGAAAGGACATTGGGGCCATGTTAGCGGCCCATGCTATCAAAGAGCAGGGAGCTTCAAAGGTCGATGTAAACGAGCAGAATGAACAGGCGCTAGGTTTTTACCAGCATATTGGCTTTAAAGTAACAGGTCGGTCACCAGTCGATGGTCAGGGTAAGCCTTATCCGCTGTTGCATATGGCGCTATAAAAATTTAACAAGGCCAGGCACGGCGATGTCTTTTTCGTTGCGGCTTCGCCTTCACTACAAAGCCACGCGTGCTGGCGGCGCTATGCCTTAAAGTAGGTGCCCTTCTGGTAACATCCGTTTGTGCAGGATGCGGATAACTTCAACAACATCATCGGTGGCTACTCGATAAAAGATGATATGGCTTCCTTGGGGGTACTGGCGGTAGCCCGGGCTAATCTTCTCGCAAGATTGCCCCAGGTTCGGATTTTCACCCAGTCGGTGGAAGCACTGGTCGAACTGAAAAATGTAGTGGTTTCGCTGATCCCGGCCCCATTCACGCTCCGTATACAGTGCGATAGATTTAAGGTCGGCTTTGGCCTTCCTGGAAAGCTTGAAATTCAGCATTAGCGCTTTTCGTTGTCTAGTTCGCGAATGAAAGAGCCATATGAGTAGTCTTCAAAACCACTGTCCTCGCCTTCTTTAAGCAGTTTGCGGAGCGTAGTCAGGCGGGTTTCGGACTCCTCAAGCAGGCGCAATCCTGCACGAACAACTTCGCTTGTTGAACTGTATCGGCCATTTTTGAGTTGTTCAGCAATGAAGGCATCAAAATGTTGGCCTAAAGTGATGCTGGTGTTCTTTTGCATGATGTCATCTCGCTAGTACCAATAATTGGTATATTTTGGTTCAGGTGGTAGAACAATGCAATCTACGCGACAAGCGGGTGATGGCGGGCGTAAGACGGATCCCCGTCGATTTATGCCACGCGACGAATTACACGTTAGGGCATGAACAACCCCTCTGCTGACACACGAACTCAAGAGCTGTACTCCAGAATTTATAGAATAACCGCAGCCCTTTGGATGACACTGTAGAAGTAGGAGGGTAAGCGCCAGTTTTAAAAAGCTGGGTATTGCGGAGAATATCTACCCAAAAGGCATTGTCGTGACCTCCGATACTGGCTTCGCCAATGACCAATTTATCGGGAATAAATTTGAACAGCCGCAGGTTGGCCTGGAGGGTGAGTCGCATGGATGAGACGAGTAAACCCATAAGGACGGGGCTCAACTGAAGCAGGAACTGAGGAGTCGGGATTTTCCTCAACCGTAATCGATACCGGCGTGCCGATGGAAAATCCGGCTTGTGCCAGCAAGAGGCTTTTCAGAAACATGAACGCTGCTACGCGCTTCCCGCTACAGGGCGTGCGTTTCGGGGTTAGAGTCCCAGTGCCCTTTACAGACTTTCAAGGAGCGATTATTCATAGTTGTACGCGTTACTCTAAAGTAGGTTTTATTTTTCCAGGAGGCACCATGCCCTTTACCAAACGCGGTGCAAATCTCGCCGTCACTCTGTTAGCAAGTCTGCTGGCCATCACCTTGATCGCCGGCTGCTCGAACCCGTCCTCGGACGCAGAGGAAGAGGCGGCGCAATCGTCGTCGACCTCGCCGTCAGCCGAGGCGTCCAATGATTCCGACAAACAGGAAGGCGCTGCTCCTTCGGGTCAGACGCAGGGCGGTGATGGTTCCGAGATTGCGCTGAACGCTCTCACGGAGGAGGACATGAATGAGGCCAGCCTTCCTGGGGAGCTGGGTTGCCAGTTCACCACGGATGACGGGGAGGTTTTACTGATAGCCATGGGCAATGTGGGGTCGTCCGATGCGGCGCAAGGGGTGGTCAAGGTCGCCGGTTATGTGGAGCGCGTGTCGGCACCTGGTGGCTTTAATGGCATAACGGAGTCTCCAACCTTCAGTGGTAAGGGCAAGACCGTCCACATTGAGGTCACCGGTGAGCCTACTGAAGGCGGGGAGTCGCCGCCAAGGCCGGCGACGTTGACGTATGACCGGGCCGACGGCGCTCAGCGTGATTGGCAGGGCGAGTGGCGTTGCGGGCCTTAAGGCGCTGGATGTCCCAAGATTTAAGCATCGCAAGGCGTATATTAGAGCTCAGACGATCATATCTGAGCAGCTAGCGGTCACTTATCATCAGCCAGGCACGCCGATGCCTTGTTCGTTGCGGCTTTCGCCTCCACTAACAAGGCGCGCATGCTGCAGCGTTAGATGCGGGGCTTTCAACTGAGGTGTGTCATGACACAAAAAGTATTTTGGCAAAACCCATACCAAACTGACCACGATACATTCGTTGCTTCAGTTGATGGAACTCAGATTACTTTGGAATCAACCATCTTTTTTGCCTTTTCAGGGGGGCAGGAGAGCGATTACGGAACTATTGGGGGTTATCCGGTTATTTCAGCAGTGAAAAAAGGTTCCGAGATCATCTACACCTTACCTGACGATCATCAGCTTGGGCTTGGCCAATCTGTCCACATAGAAATTGACTGGGAGAGGCGCTACCGGCTTATGCGTCTCCATTTTGCTGCCGAACTTGTTCTGGAGCTGTTTTATAAAGCGGTGCCAGGGATAAAAAAAAAAGTGGGTGCCCATATCGCCCAAAATAAAGCGCGGATAGATTTTGAGTGGCCTGAAAGCATATCTCCCATGCTGCAAGGATTTGCCGATGAGGCAAACCGAATTATTGAATCAGGGTTAACGATACAGACTGGCTTTGATGACAGTAAAAACGAACGCAGATATTGGGAGATTGAGGGGTTCTCAAAAGTACCTTGCGGGGGAACCCATGTCAGAACGACCAGTGAGATCGGGCCCATCAGGTTGAAAAGAAATAACATCGGTCGAGGTAAAGAGCGAGTCGAGATTTTATTAGAGACTCAATAGTCAAGTTTTCATTTTATGAAAGCTTCTGAGACTTGCGTGATGTCACACGCGTACTCTCACCATGCGGTCACCCAGACTTTCCTAAAATGGGTACACTCGTTGAAAGGGCACCGGTGCTTCTCTCATCATGCACAGAGCCTGGAAGCCCTCCATTTTCGTCCATCCAGCGGGCGTTACCCAAAGGCCCACGGCACAGGCCCGTTGAATCAGGTCAAGGAAGTGAATATGCCCACGATTGCCGAGTAAGGTTATGAAACATCCCAATATGGGGCTGCACATACGCACTTATGACGATGAAGTGAAACGTCATTCCCACGATCATCATCAACTGGTACTGCCCTTGGTCGGTACGCTGTTTCTGTCGATAGATGCCATGGCGGGGGAGGTGGCACAGCACCGTGCGGCGATCATTCCTTCAGGAAGCGTCCATGGGTTTGCTGCAACAGAAGATAACCGTTTTTTGGTGGTCGATTTGCCGGAAGGGCTGGCGCCTGCGCTAGATAAGCTGCCTTGTTTCGCCGAGCTTGATTTGGCACTGCGCCATTACATCCAGTTCCTACATGCTCAGGCCATGAGTGGGGCGGTGGCGGATGCTACCCAGCATCACATGCTGCTATTGCTGATCCAACTGCTGCAGGAGCGCCATGGAAGTCAATTGCAGCTGGATCGCAGGATTCACGCAGCGCAACAGTTTCTGGATGATCACTTTCAGCGACCGATTTCCATGGCCGAGGTAGCCAGTGTGGCCCATCTGAGCATTCGTCAGTTGAACGAGCTTTTTCGCCATCAGGTAGGTGTGACGCCTCATCAATATCTCACAGATGTACGGATGAAAGAGGCGTGGCGGCTTCTGGAGCAGTCAGGCCTCAGCGTTCAGCGGGTGGCTGATGCGGTGGGCTACTCGTCGTTATCTGCCTTCAGCGACCGCTTTAGACGCCACTTTGGTAAACCGCCTACCCACTTCCGCCGTCTCTCGACATAATTCCGCCAGGATTCAAAAGATCCTCATCGATGCTATGGATACGCTCTCCCGTTAACGCTAACGCACGACAATTTCGGGGGAGAGAGACATGGCAACCGTGAACGCCGCTACCTGGATCGGATCCATTTCCGTGCTGCTTTGGGGCACGTTGGCTTTGCTGACCAAGCTATCCGGCGGAGAGATTCCAGAGTTCCAGCTGATGGCCATGACTTTCGGCATCGCGTTTCTGTTGATGGGTGGGCGTTGGGTCTTGGCTGGCCATACGGGCGTTCGCTATATACGCCAGCCGCCGTTTGCCTGGTGTATCGGTATCGTCGGGTTATTCGGTTATCACTTTGCCTATTTCAAGGCGATGACGCTAGCACCGGCGGTGGAGGTCAGCCTGTTGGCTTACCTCTGGCCACTACTGATCGTTCTGCTTTCTGCCCTGTTGCCGGACGAGAGGCTGCGAGCTCAGTCTATCGTTGGCGCCTTGGTGGCACTGGTAGGTTGTTGGTTGTTGATCAGCCGAAATGCTGGAGGATTTGCTTGGGAGAACCTACCCGGTTATCTGGTAGCGCTGGCGTGTGCATTGATTTGGTCTTCTTACTCTGTGCTCAGCAGGTTGGTGCGTACAGTGCCAACGGATGCCGTCGGTTGGTTTTGTGGCGTGACGGCACTGTTGGCTTTAGGGTGCCATATGCTGTGGGAAGAGACGGTGTGGCCGGATGGCTTGATGCAGTGGGTTGGCGTGGTTGGGCTGGGCCTGGGGCCGGTTGGCATCGCATTTTTTACCTGGGACTATGGCGTCAAACACGGGAACATCCAGCTACTGGGCACCCTAGCCTACAGCGCGCCACTCATTTCGGTGGTGCTACTGATCCTGGCGGGATACGGCGAGGCCACGGCGGCCGTATTGAGTGCCAGCGTGCTCATCGTCATTGGTTCTTTGATCGCAGGTCGTGCGAAGCAGCGGGGCTCGCAGCGCCAGGAATGACGGCAACTGAGGTCGCTGGTGCTGCAACAGGCGACTTGCTGGCGTTATCTCCAGCTCCGTTAAGACCGAAGTGGCCACCGAGATTCAGTGTTCAAGATAGAGGGCAAGTTACTTATTCGTTAGCAATAATAGAAAACGCTTTGTTTGGCGCTAACACGACAACTAAAGCTCTGATTTGCAACTTCAATAACGAGCCTATTGGTTTTGCCGTTTATTTTTTCAACTTTTCAACATGGCTCGGCAAGCATGGGTTATATCTTGAAGATTTATATGTTTCTCCTGAGTATCGAGGCGTTGGTGCTGGCAAGGCGCTTTTGAAGTACCTTGCTAACATTGCTGTGTCGAAAGAGTGTGGTCGTTTCGAGTGGAGCGTGCTTGACTGGAATGAGCCCGCGATTCAGTTCTATGAGTCAATAGGTGCAAAGCCACAACATGAGTGGGTGGGCTACCGTTTGGCAGGAGAAGCGCTTGAAGCGTTTGCAGGTAGCTAACAACCCATTGTGACTTTGCGAAGCGCAATAGAGTAAACATGCATACAATTTATAGAAAATACACTCACCAAGACACTCAAACGCTGATGCCGTTAATGTTTCAGCTTGGCTATGATCTTTCTGAGGAGGTGCTCTCAAGCAGTGTTAGCGCTTTGCGGAAGCAGGGTGGGGAGGTGTTTGTCGCGGAGGTGTCTGGCAACGTTCTTGGCTGCGTGTCTGCCATTGTTGATGTGCGTTTGGCCGAGGGCGTCAAGGGAGAGATCGTAAGCTTAGTGGTAAGCGAAAACGCAAGAGGACAAGGGCTTGGTAAAGGCTTGGTTCTCGAAGCGGAAAAGTGGCTGTCAGGAAAAGTGGGTGTTATCCGAGTGCGCGCTAATGTGCTTAGGGGGCAGTCCCACCTCTTCTATGAGTCTCTGGGGTACAGGAAGGATAAGGCCCAGGTTGTTCTTCTGAAGAAGAGCCCCTAGATATGATCACTGCTTCAGAACGGCTAGGATTGCGCTACTACAGGCCCGGGGATACCCCGTCGATCTTTAAGACCTATACTGGTGACCTGGGCTCAGCGAAGTACTTGGCTCGGCAGCCACACAACGATGTTGCGCAAACTGAGAGCATGCTCAAGAAGCTCTCTAATCCTAGTAGCCTGGCATCTAATGGCACGTGCGTTTGGGTGATAGAGGCAATTAGATACGTTGCTGCTGCAGGGCTGATAACCGTTGCCAAGGATGATGCGTCGATGGCTGTTCACTTCGGCATCGGCATCCCATACAGAGGTCGCGGGTTTGCAGCAGAGGCTTTGGCGCTAACCTCCCAACACTTGCTCGCAACCGGTCAGGCGGCAGGCGTTAGCTCTTTCACAGACGTAGACAACGCTGCTGCTCAAAGCGCTTTAGTTAAAGCGGGGTTCGTGCTTACTGGAAGAGCCCCGAGTTTTTATCAAGCTCCACTGCTGGGTGGAGAATACAGAGATGTTTACCGTTACCAGTACAGTATTTAATTAAAATTAGCCTCTCTCCCGAGTCGTTTTGCTCCAGCTTCGGTGCATCAAGGAGATGGGTACCTTACACAGCGAGATCAAGTCGATGTGCATCTCGCACCAGCTTCGTCAGCCGCCGTGCCTATGAGATTAAAGCGCTGTTCGAACAAAACCTGCCGCTTTGCAAACTTGATGCGCATATAATGCGCGCATATTATAAGTTTATAGTTCCGCTCGAGGATTGAACCATGCACGCTACTGAAGTGACTAAATCCACCCGAAAACCAACGAACCTATCGCTAGATAGTGCGCTTCTTAAAGAGGCAAAAAGCTTGGGAATCAATGTCTCACGATCCGCAGAGGCAGGGATTGCGGAAGCTGTGAAGCGGCATAAGCAGGAGAAGTGGCTGGAAGACAATGCCAGCGCCCTGGCAAGCTCGAACGCATACGTGGAAGCTAACGGTTTGCCTCTCGCACGGCACCGTCAGTTCTGATGGCTCGTTTCGACGTTTTTGAAAATGAGGGTGGAATTGGCTATTTGCTGGACGTTCAGTCAGACCTTCTCAGCGGCTTGAACACCCGCGTTGTCGTACCGCTGTTGCCCAAATCTACCGCGCCGGCCCCTGCCCAACGGTTGAATCCTGTATTTAGCATTGAGGGTCAGGAGCTAGTAATGGCCACTCAGTATATGGCGGCTGTACCCGAAGGCGAATTGCGCTCTGGCGTTGGTAGCCTTGCTGAGAAGCAGGATGAAATCTCTGTGGCGTTGGACATGTTGTTTTTGGGCTTTTGATGCAAGAGGCCATAATTTTCAGTAACGTGCTGCATGTGCTAGCTCTGCTCGTTAATAGTCGCAAAACAGTGTGCAACATCCAGGTCTTTGAATAACACTCCAGCCATAGAATCAATAAATACGCTTAGCTTGGGTGCCAGCTCCTTTTCGCCCGCACTGCTGGTACTGCTTACGGCAACACTGCTGGTGGTATTGGGTGCACGGCGGCATGGTTTCTCCGTTTTATAATAAGTAAACAGGACGACACTCTTCGTAAGAATCCTAGCTGCGTTGTTGCGTCCGATACGCTGTAGGGCTGACCCCTATCTCTGCACGGAAGCGGTTGCTGAAATGGCTACTGGAGCCAAAACCGCACTGCAGCGCGATCTCAGTCATATTTAGCGAAGTTTCCGCCAACAAGTGTCGCGCCCGGGTAAGGCGACGGTGCAACACATAACGATGGGGCGGGTAGCCAGTGGTCTGTTTGAACATACGGGCGAAGTGGTAGTCGCTTAGGCCAGTGATGCCCGCCATGTCTTTCAGTGTGAGCGGTTGGTTCAGGTGATGCTCGATAAACTCCACCACTCGTTTTAATTGCCAAGTAGGCAGTCCACCCGTCGGGCGTAGAGTCGGCAGACGGCGCTGGCTGTAGTGGCGTAGGGTGTGTATCAATGCCGTTTGGGTGGCGGAATCCAGCGCTAATTGATCCAGCGGGTCTTGCCAGTTGCTCTGCCCAAGGGTGGTGCAAAACAGCTGAGTGAGCAGGGCGTCCTCGGCAAAGTCGATTTCGTCCAGTTGTACACGTTGGCCATCTTTATCCCATACCTGTTCGATCAACTGGCTCAGGTGAGTGTCGCTGAAATAGAAATGCAGATGTGAGATAGGCCCGCGTACTTCCCAATTGGTGTCCAGGTTGGCGGGCATTAAACACACGCTGTTGCTGGTCGCGCTGGCAATGGTTTGTGAACCCTGCCAGCGCAGGGAGTTCTCTGCACCGTTAAGATAAACGCTCAGAGTGTGGTGGTTTGAGTGAATGTTCTCAATACGGTCTTTTAAGTTACTCCAACGTGCCAGCGCCATGCCATTTTTTAGCTGGGTGCTACTCACAAGACGCGCCTGCGTCTGCTTCATCCTGGGATAGTGGTTCAAAGTGTCGGTGAACATGGGCAGCTCCTGGAACTGCGTTAACAGTACTCAGGCTCAGTACGAAACTCAATCCAACGAACCACTCAACCGCAAGAATAGACAAACTGGCGCAATCGCGGGCAAGCCAGCCAGTCGGGGGTGAGCCGACACTATGGCTGACACTAACGACTCTGGGAATGGCGAGCCATGAATAGCTTTTTGTATATCTCAACGGTTCTGATCTGGGGCTCGACCTGGCTGGCTATTGCCTGGCAAGTGGGCGACGTGGCAGTGCCGGTCTCGGTATTCTATCGTTTTCTCATCGCCGCGCTGCTGTTGTTAGCCGGGCTTACGTTGCTTCGCCGGCGCCAGGCTCTGCAGGCCAGGGATCATCTTTTCTGCCTAGTGCAGGGTGGCTGTGTGTTTGGCCTGAATTTCTACTGCTTCTATACCGCTGCGGGTTATCTCCCCAGCGGCCTGATTGCTATCCTGTTTTCGATGTCGATACTGTTTAACGCGGCCAATGGCTACCTATTCTTTCGTACACCGGTTCCGCGGGTATTTTACCTGGCGTTGGCCCTTGGTCTGCCGGGCATGGCACTGATTTTCTGGCAGGATCTGGTCACCGTTGAAGCTACATGGGGACTACTGGGCGCCATTGGCTTGGCGTTGCTGGGTACTTACGGGTTTTCGCTGGGTAACATGGTGTCAGTCAGACACCAGCGCCGCGGTCTGCAAATCAACACCACCAACGCCTTTGCCATGCTGTATGGGGGGATGTTGATGGGGTTGATTGCCTGGGTTCAGGGGGCCAGTTTCAGCCTGCCAGCGGAACCGATATATCTAGGTGCCCTGGTTTATTTAGCCGTAATAGGATCGGTGGGAGGCTTTGGCGCCTACTTTATGCTGGTTGGCCGTATTGGGGCCGGTAAAGCGGCCTACGCTACGGTACTGTTTCCTTTGGTCGCGCTGGCACTGTCAACGGTATTCGAGGGTTACCAGTGGCATGCGGATGCACTTATAGGGTTAGCAATGATTGTGAGTGGCAACCTGCTGATGTTTAACGCCCATCGTTGGGTCTGGCGGTGGCGGCAGCCTGTTTAGTGACGAATAAAGAGGTCTCTGCATTTAAGTTACTGTGGTGGGAGGCTACGAAACTGTGCTCCAGGTATGCCTTAAAGCCGGATCCAAGGAGGAACTTTGATCCTTCTATTTATATGCAGCTAAAACAGGCCACGTAGCCCGACCCGTTAACGGCACCGGAGCTGCATTTTTATCCCTTGCCCTTGGATCTTATGTTTTTCCAAACCAACCCAACCAGCGCAATCACCAACACGGCGAACAGCGTTGTTGCGCCCGCCGAACCCAATACCTGCAGGGTCAGGCCTGACACGACCAGCCAGAGCGTGGGAATGATGGCGGCGACCCAGAGGGCGAACCCCCGTAGCAGAATAAGCACCAGGCCAAGCGTGGTCACCGCCGTGGGGTCGGCGTGGATGCCGAAGACTTCTGCCTGAAACCAGGAACCGCCGTTCAGCGGCGCCATCAGCGGCATGATGATCAGACCGAAGAGGGTGATGGCGATGCCTATAGCAACCGGTGGGTTTGTTGCGCGTGCTGCGTTATCCATTCCCCATCCCGTCAGCGCCATCACTACCAGCAGCCCGGCCTGGGTGATGAAAGCGTAGCCAACATAGCCCCCGGCCCAGTTGAGCTCTGTATAGCGCTGAAAGAAAAACGCCACGGCGACAAAGGCCCAGAGCGGGGCGGGTAGCAGGCAGGAGAGTCGCGTGCGGTGTGTCAGCGCCAGCACAAGGGGGGCGGCGCCCAGGGCGAGGGTCAGTAATTGCAGCGGCCAGAAGGTTTCGCCCATGCGTTCCATCAGGCGAAAGTACACCTCCGCCGTGAAGGGAATAAAGTCCTGTAGCCGGTAACTTGTCCAGGCGTTCATAGCGACTCGATATAGTCAGCCATCCGCTGCCGGGCATCGGCCGAGGGTATAGGGGAGTGGCCGGCGCGCATGTTTTCGTGCATGTGCTCGACCTGGGTGGTGGCGGGTATCGCGCAGGTGATCGCCGGGTGGCTGACGATGAATTTCAGCAGGAAGTCCGCCCAGGTTGTGCAGCCGCATTCCTCGTTGGCCCACTCGGGCAATGCCGCGTCACGCTGCTTGAGATGCTTGATCAGGCTGCCGCCATCGTAAGGCCGGTTGGCGATCACGCCGATGCCTCGTTCTTCCGCCAGGGGCAGCAGCCGGTTTTCGGCCTCGCGGTGGGTGATGTTGTAGGTGAGCTGAACAAAGTCGATATCCTCAGACGACATGATCTGCTCGATTTCGCTGTGGCGGCGACCGTGGGAGGTGGTAATGCCGACATGGCCGATAACGCCTTCGGCCTTCATTTCCTGCAGCGCGGCCAGGTGCTCGCGCCAGTCCGTCAGGTTGTGCACCTGCACCAGGTCGAAGTGATCCACCGTCCAGCGGTCTTTCAGCTCCGCCACCTGCTCTCGGGCGGTGCCACCGGCGGGGCTCCAGACCTTCTCGGCGGAAAACAGGCTGTCGGGCGTGCCGAGTTGTTGCAGGGCATAGCCCATCACATCTGGCGCCGAGCCATACATAGGCGAAGAGTCGATTAGGCCGCCGCCATGCTCGAAAAAGGCCTTCACTACCTTGGTGCGCGCGTCGAGCAACTTCGGATCACTGCCAACGTTGAAGGTGCGCCAGGTGCCCATGCCGATCACGGGCAGTGTTTTATCAGTACTTGCAAAAGCCTTCTGACGCATCCCACCCGTGTTGGCAAGCAGCGGCACGCTTGGCAACATCGTGGCGGCCAGCGTGGCGCCGATGAGCGTAAGGCTTTCTCGGCGCGTGATGCGATGCTTGATGAGATAGCTCATAGCGGCCGCTCCTTCCATTTTTTGGGGATCGGCACCGTGGCCGCCAACACCAGCACAAAGCAGGTCAATACAAACACCTTATTTACAAACCAGTTGGTACGCCAGATCGACCACTCGGGGTCATTGAGAAAGCGCACGAACAGGGTGCCGATAATAAGGATTTCAATGACGGACATTCCCACCGCCAATGCACGGGTATAGCTGGGCTGTTTGAGCAGCACCCAGCCTAGCCAGACGTGCGCCAGTGGCCATAGATCCCAATAGATATACCGCGCCCAGGGCTCGCCGTATGCCAGCGCATAGCCAACGGGGAAGAGGTATTTGATGAACAGCGTCCACGCCGCGAGGATAAACAGCAGGTGGGCGAGAAAGCGGATCCAGGCATTGGGTGGGGCGGGCAGTGACATGGCATCGCTCCAGTGCTGGGCCGTTGACGGCCTGGCCTTACACCATCTGTAAGGACTGCTTGCGTGTTGGCGGAGGAAAGGCGGTGTCGATCTGAGCCAGGTCATCGTCGTCGAGTCTGACGGTATCTGCCTTGGCGTTCTGTTTGAGGTGATCCAGGTTAACGGCTTTGGGAATAGCGACCACCCCGGGGTGGCGCAGAGCCCAGGCGAGGGCGACTTGCGCAGTCGTGGCGCTGTGCTTGTCGGCGATGCGTTGCAGGGTGGCGTCACGCAGTAGCGTGCCGCCTTGGCCGATCGGGCAATAGGCCATGAGCGGCATATTGTGTTGTGCTTGCCAGTGCAGCAGGTCGTATTCAATGCCGCGCGCTTCGGGGTTGTAGAGCACTTGATTGGTGGCGCAAGCGGGCGCGTCGAGCTCTGCCAAGTCGCCAATGTCGAAGTTCGACACGCCCCAGCGCAGGATCTTGCCCTGCTCGCGTAGCCGCTCAAAAGCTTCCACTGTCTCATTCAGCGGGTACTGGCCGCGCCAGTGCAGCAGGTAGAGATCGATAGTGTCGGTGCCCAATCGGCGCAGGCTGCGCTCACAGGCGGCTTGAACACCCTGGGTGCTGGCGTTGTGGGGGTAGACCTTGCTGACCAGATACACCTCATCGCGCCGGCCACGAATCGCTTGGCCAACGACCTCTTCAGCGCCGCCCTCGGCATACATCTCGGCGGTATCGATCAGCGTCATGCCCAGATTCAGGCCTTCACGCAGCGCCCTGACCTCAGCCTGCCGCTGCCCGGTATCCTCACCCATATGCCAGGTGCCCTGGCCGATACGGGGTACGCTTACGCCGCCTAGCTCAATCGTCTGCATATTGCTATCTCCTGCTATGATGCAGCTCTGACAGCCCACATCCATCGCAGTTCATAGACTTAAAAACTGCACCTTGCGCAAACCTGCTTTCTGCGTCGTACAGCTTGAGGAAGTGCGTTTTGTCATCCAGCTTATCGGTAACTTAATCACCAAAGATAAGCGGCGTTAAATACCTTTAGGAGTTCTATGATTAGGCTCGAAGTCGCGGCATTAGCTACTGGTTTAGCAAGTGTTGTAGTTGCTTTGTTCATCCCTCTTATCTGGAGTGTGTTCCCCGAAATAATGCGCACCTATTTCCTCGGTGGCGAGCCAGGGGCAGTGGTCGTTGGATTCGGTGTTTTAGTTGGGATAGTAGGAAGTATGCTGTTCGTTATAAACCTATTTCGCAGGCAGTTTACTCTGTGGTGGGTTAGGTTGTTAACGGTGTTGGCCCTCTACTTGGGTTTAGCCACCGCGGGTGCAACCGGAATTTAACAAATGTAAGCATCAGGCAGCTATCCGCCCATCACGAACCACTTTAAGGGTGTGATTAGTTCTCCTTTACGCACCCTGCCAGGTTAACCATAAATTGCGCACCGTCTAATTTCTAATTGATTGATATTAATCTTTATTAGAGTATGAGAGCGAATCGGTTTGAAATGGACATATGATTAGCAACTTCACGATTGCCGGGTGGGGCAGTTATCGCCCTCGTATCCAGCAAACTTCGCGCTCCCTGGACGAACGCCAAGGGCACCCTCCTGGCTGGACTGAACGCCAGTTCGGCATCGCCACGCGTCATGTTGCGAGTGAGGATGAGACCACCTCAATGATGGCGACCGAGGCCGCCCGCGAGGCGCTGAACCGCGCAGGCTGGGGCAACTCGCCGCCCGACGTCATCATCGGCGGTTGCGGCGTTATGGAGCAACCGATTCCGTCTACAGCCGCTTTAGTCCAGAACCGTCTCGGCTTTGGCCAGTCCGGCGTGCCTAGCTTTGACGTTAACCAGACCTGTTTATCCTTTATGGTGGCGCTGGATATCGCCGCCATGGGCATTGCTTGTGGACGCTGGCGGCGCGCGCTGGTGTTCTCTAGCGACATCGCGTCGGCAGGGCTTAACCCTGAGGAGCCGAAAACGCG
Source organism: Halomonas campaniensis (assembly GCF_002211105.1). GTDB lineage: Bacteria > Pseudomonadota > Gammaproteobacteria > Pseudomonadales > Halomonadaceae > Vreelandella > Vreelandella campaniensis_A. The sequence continues at coordinate 633,096 of NZ_JPUA01000034.1, forward strand.
CTCCATCTTTGGCGATGGTGCGGCGGCACTGGCGATTGAGGCGACGTCAGACCCAACCTGCGGAATGCGTTCAAGCGTTTCGGTCACCCATGGTGCTCACCACGCGCTAGCGCAGCTTCGCGCGGGCGGCACAAAGTTGCGCATCGCTGAAGGTTACCAGGCGCTGGTCGCCGGATCCTATTTCGAGATGGACGCCTTTGGCATCTTCAAGGCTGCTGCCAAAGCGTTGCCTGGCGTCATCGAACGTGCGCTCCAACAGGCGGAAATAAGCAAGGATGATCTCGCCTGTGTGATTTGCCACCAGGCGAGTGCGCCAGGGGTCGAGCATATCAAGCGGCTTTTCGCGCCCAATAGTGACCGAGTGGTTAATATCTTCCCGAATACCGGTAACCAGATCGCCGCCTCAATCCCGAGCGTGCTCGCCCACGCACTTACGACGGGTGTCGCCAAGCCGGGTGACTATATCCTGCTGTTGGGCACTGCCGCGGGGATCAGTGCCAGTGCCATGGTGCTCAAGCTATGAGTCAACGGCGTATCCTTATCACCGGGGCGACCGGCGGACTGGGTATAGCGCTGGTGCGCGAGGCGCTAAAGCGCGGGCATGCTGTGCGAGCCACAGGGCGTTCGCAGGCGGCGGTCGAGGCGCTTACGTCACTTGGCGCGCAGTTCGTTAGGGCGGATCTTACTCACCCAGAAGCTGATTTTCACGGGCTCTTAAAGGGTGCCGATAGCGTGATTCATGCCGCCGCCTTATCGGCCAGTTGGGGCCCACGACGAGCATTTGAGATTCACAATATTCGTATGACCGAACAACTGCTTGAAGCGGCCAGCCGCTCGGGCGTTGAGCGTTTCGTATTTGTTTCTTCGCCGTCAATTTTTGCTGCGTATCGTGACCGGATAGCCATCGGCGAGCATGACGGCCCCGCGCTCCAGCCACTTAACCACTACGCACGTACCAAGCTCGCGGCGGAACGCAGCGTGCTTGCACAGCGGGAAGACGCCCTGGCCTGCTGCGCCATTCGCCCGCGCGCACTGGTGGGGCCGGGCGATCGGGTGATCTTGCCCAAGCTGGCCGAACTGGCGGGGCGTGAGCGGATGCCGCTTCCGCGTGGCGGCAGGGGGTTGATTGAGTTGACCGATCTGCGCGACGCCGCATGGGCCATCTGCGCCGCTGAAGAGCGGGCGGTTGGGCTTGCCGGAAAGGCAATCAATATATCGGGAGGTAGCCCCATTAGGGTACGCGAAGTGGCTGGTAAGCTCGCCGATGCGTTAGGCAAAACACCGCAGCTTGTCTCACTGCCGGTTGGCTTGGCGCGTGCTATTGCTGTGCTCAGTGAAAACGCTGCGTTGCTGATGCGCTCCGCCCGCGAGCCGATGTTGACACGTTACAAGCTGGCGACGCTGGCCTACTCTCAGACCTTTGATCTCGAACCTGCTCAACGGTTACTCGGCTACCGACCCCATCATGATGCACTGGCGACCCTGCTGGCCGAAGCGCGGCAGCTTGCCACGCAGGAAAAGCAGCCATGATCCGCGTCGGATTCCGTTGGCTTGAACGCGGTTTATGCCGCCATCCAGAGATCGCCACTCTCTCAGGTGGAAGCCTATGTGCGGTTGATTTTCCCGCCATGGTGGGTGTGATTGATCACCCGACGCGGGGTATTTTGTTGTTCGATACCGGCTATGATCCTGCTTTTATTGATGCAACCGAGACGTTTCCCGAGCGGTTCTATCGCTGGATAACGCCGGTCAACATTGATGCGCAGCAGGCGTGGAGCGCCTGGCTCGCTACCCATGGGATTGAAGACAGCGCGATTGTTGGCACCATTATCTCGCATTTTCATGGCGACCACGTCGCGGGAATGACCCACCTTGCCCAGCGGCCGGTCTACTGCGCCCGTGCGGGCCTATCCGAATTGCGTCGGCCGGGTCGCTTTGGCCGCGTGCGCCAGGGCCTGCTGCCTGCGTTGGTTCCCCAGGCGGCCGATGCTAACGCTCGCTTTTTCGAAGATGCGCCATCAATGGCGCTACCCAGCGGGTTCGCGCCCTTTAGCGAAGGTCGTGACATCCTGGGTGACGGTAGTCTGATCGCCGTCGAACTGCCCGGTCATTGCGTCGGCCACTGGGGGCTGGCACTGCGCACCACCGACGATCGCCAGGTCTTGCTGGCTGCCGATGCGGTGTGGCTTGGCAAGTCAATCACGCAGCGCCGACCGCCGCCGCGGCTGACCACCGCACTTCTCGGCGATACCCGGCGTTATCGCGCTACGCTAAACCTGTTGAGCGAGGCGGCGTGCTGCAATGGCGACTTGGTCATCCTACCTTCGCATTGCGCTGCCAGTGCCAAGCGCTTTAGCGGCCATGATGCGAACTGACCGGGTCTTAGCCGCGTGGATACGAACGCGGCGTGCGCTGAGCATGTCGCCGACGCAACTGGCTGCGCGGCGAACAAGCATGTGGCGCAAGCTGCAGCCTGTCATCGCTCGTACGCCCGCACTGGCACACTATGCTGGGCGCGATCTGGCTGAGTTTCCGGTCACTGACATCGCGGATCTTCGTGCTGATTACGGTGCCTGGAACAGCCTAGGTATGAGCGATGGGGAGCTGCGCGGGTTGGCCGCCGCCGCAGAGCAAGGCACAGCCGTTGGCGAACTGTCGGCAGGCTGGTCGACCGGAACGGGAGGCGGTGCGCGAGGGCTGTTCCTCGCCAGCCCCGCAGAGCGTGCCGACTACATCGGCCAGAGCCTGGCTCGGCTGCTACCGGCGCGTGCCTTGTTCAAGCGCCAGCGGCTCGCTCTGCATTTGCGCGCCAGTAATGCGCTCTACAGCGATGTGGGGCGAGGGCGGTTTACGTTTGCCCATTTCCCCCTCGAAGCGTCGATTGAACAGAGCGTTGCAGAATTGGCGCAGTTCGAGTCGACGATCCTGATCGCACCGCCCCATCGGCTGGCAGCCTTTGCCCAAGCAGGGGCGCATTTCTCCTCGCTGCAATACCTGTTTTGCGGCAGCGAACCGGCCGGTGACGCGGAGCGCCACTTCTTTACTGAGCGGCTGGGGGTAAAGCCACGCCAAATATACCAAGCGACCGAAGGGTTTTTGGCCGCTGAGTGTGCGAACGGCCGGCTGCATCTTAATGATCATGCGATGGCTATCGAGCTTGAGCCGGTTCCCGGCACGCCCGGCTATCGACCGATCATTACCGACCTTCGCCGCACCAGCCAACCGATTGTCCGCATTCGCGGTGACGATTATCTGGAGCTCGACGCTTGTCCCTGCCCGTGCGGTTTTGCGGGTCGCGTCATCCATGCGCCGCAAGGCCGGGTGAACGACATCTGGCGTTTTGAGGGTCGCACCGTTACGCCACCTCAAGTGGTAGCCGCGCTTGAGACGGTGCTGGGGGGCGACAAGATCTGGCAGGCCGAAGCAGGGCCTGAACGCGTCGTACTGAATTTGTCACCGCTTTGCCCAGCCGCGATTTCAAACACGGCTGCACGGGCGCTGAGCCAAGCATGCGATTTACCGGTGCCGGTTGAGGTCTTTCATGATCTAAGCGCGTGGAGCGGCCCCAAGCGCCGTAAGGTAGTGTGGCGCGATGGCTAGACGCGTGCTTATTACCGGCGCCCGGGCAGTTGCCGCGCTGGATCTTGCCCGGGATTTCGCCGCGGCCGGATGGGAGCCGCATCTGGCTGACAGTGTACCGGTGCGTATGGTGGGCTGGTCGAAAGCCCCTGCGCAGGTTCACCGCTATCCCGCGCCCCGGCAGCAGGGCGCAGCCTTCCGCGCGCGTATTGTCGAGCTAGTCGATACCTTCGGTTTCGAGCGGGTGGTGCCGACCTGTGAAGAGGTTTTCCATCTTGCGGCGCCCGCCCTTCAACGCCGATTGGGTGAGCGCCTGTTTATGCCTAACCTTGCGACGTTGCGCCAACTGCACGACAAGTTCGCCTTTGCACGCCACTGCGGAGAATGGGGCCTACCTGTGCCGGAAAGCCATCCGATAGATTGCATAGAAGAGCTGGAACGCTTCGCTAGCAGAAGTCGCAAGTGGGTATTCAAACCGCGCTTCAGCCGATTTGGTGATAGAGCACTGGTCGCCCCTGACCGGCGTGCGTTGGCCGCTATTACACCCAGCCCCGACGCACCCTGGATGGCACAGGCGCGTATCCACGGCGAAGAAGTCTGCTTTCATGGCGTGGCGCATCGGGGAGAGTTGGTTGCCTTTGCAGCCTACCGTTCCAGCTGGCGCCTGGGCGGGGGAGCTGGCTATGCTTTTGATCCTGTCGCTGATCACCATCGCGAAGCGCTGCGCACAATGGCTGCTCGCCTGGCGCAGTGCGCCAATATTCACGGGCAGTTCGCCTGCGATGCAATGTTCGATGAAGCTGGCGCTGCCTACTTGCTTGAATGCAATCCGCGCGCGACCAGCGGTGTGCATCTGCTCACTGGTGCCGGTCATCTGGCCCATGCAATCGGTGACGGGATCGCCGCACCTGAAGCCGCGCCACGCACTCTTTATCTTGGCCCAGCGATGGTTGCATTTGGCCTGCCGCAGGCGTTGCGTGGTGCGCGTATGCGCGATTGGTGGCGCTGCGTTGCTACCGGGCGCGACGTGGTGTCTCGGCCTGGCGATCGCTGGCCTTTGCTTGGTGCGCTTTGCGATGCCGCCTCTTTCGCCCTGACGGGGTTCAAACACACTATCTCGACAAATGCCGCCACCACTTACGATCTCGAGTGGAATGGTGAGGAGTTGCCTTAATGACATTCCCCCAGTCAGTCCGCGATGCCTGGCACCTGGTTGCCTTATCGAAAGACCTGAAACGCGGCAAAGCGCAAAAAGTTATGTGTTGCGATACACCGGTTGCACTCTTTCACAGCGAAGAGGGGATTGGCGCCTTGGTCGATCGCTGCCCGCACCGCAATTACCCACTTTCTGAAGGGCGTGTGCACAAGGGGGCACTCGAGTGCCCTTACCACGGCTGGCGCTTCGCAAGCGATGGAACCTGTATCGAAGTGCCCGGTTGTCTGGTCGATACTACCCATGAACAACGGCTGAAGGCTGAGGCACTGCGCGTGGTTGAGCGGCACGGAGGGATCTTTGTGGCGCTTTCTGACGCGGCACCGCCCGAGCCTGTATTACCGCCTGATTTTGGCAACCCTGAACTCGATCATTTCTGGTGGCAACAAGGTACCTGGGTTGGGCGTGCCTACGATGCGGTTGAAAACGTGATGGATCCGTTCCACACCAATCACCTCCATCATGGTTTTATTCGCCGACGGGATCGACGCTTGCCAGTGGAGCTGATTGTTACCAGTCACGGCGATGGGATCGATATGGCCATCGAGCAAACCCAGCCCGATTATGGCCTGATGTCGCGCTTTTTGGAGCGCGACCGCTCGCGCAGCGTCTCGCGCTACTATCCGCCCACCACGGTGCAAGCACGGTGGGAAGGCGAGACCAAGCTAACCCTATGTGTCACCGCCATTTTTACGCCAGCGACGGGAAACAGTTTCACGCCTTTCGCGCGCTTTTCGACGCCCAAGGGGTTGGCACCAAGCTGGCTCAAACAGGCGGCCATTCGGTTGTTCCTGGCCCCAGTGGTCTCGCAGGATCGTCGCGCACTAGAGCGCCAGCACGAAGTAATGTCTCACTTCGGACAACCTAAATTCATCTCTGGGCCTGGCGATATTCTCAAAACTCGATTGCATCGCCTCTGGAACGGTGAGCAGTTAGAGCCTGGCACTGATCCAGCCGTTGAGGTAAGGCTTTAGCTTAATTAATCCGGGCACCGCTTGCCTCTGCGCGGGCTTGTATTTGTTGCCTGACGCTTTCGAGGGTGGGCCGCAGGCTGTATAGGCAGTTGCCACTCTGGTAGGCATTTAACGACCCTGGTATGGGCTGTAAATCGGTTGACGGTTTGGTATATCGACAGTCGTCAGAATTTTCATCCTGCGCTGCGCCTAGCTCTGTCAGCGTGCCTAGATGCTGCCAGCCTGCATTGTGCTCGGTATAGACCTGTCCATGCGAGCTGTAGGGCGCGTAGATAAGCCATTGGAATCCTTGTTCATTGCTTACCTGCAACGCTTGGCAGGGTTCAACTTGGCTAAGGCAGACTGAGCCCTGCTCAATTAACAAGGTGAGCAGTGGCTCGGGTAGCGTGGCGTCTTCAGGGTTCACGCTAAACTGCTGGGCGACATCATTCAGGTTGTGGGTATCCACTAGAGGATCCTGGTTCCAACGGTTGGTTTGCTTTAGCGACAGCTCAATACGCCGTGTCAGCCCAGGTCGCGATTGGGCAAACTCGCTGTCAGCGAGTGCTTGTAATGCCAAACTGCCCGGCTGGCCGAGGTGAAAGCGTAGATAGCGGTAGTCAAAAGCATCCACAGTGGTGCGTCCGTCTATCAACCGCTTGACCTGATGCTGGGCCACCCAGTGGCGCATATCCGCCAGTGGCGTATTAACTACGATCAGCGCCCCGGCCACCAGCAGGGCTAGGCCAATATTGGCGCGCTGCATACTGGGGAGCGCCGCCTGTCTCCGCCAGAGTAGAAGCAGGCTGTAGCTGAAGGTAAACGCTGCCGTCAGTGCCTGCAGCAGTGCCGCCCAGAGCCTATCCAAGCTGAGTCCATATTGGTCGATTCGTAGCCAGAGCGCCCAGGCGGCCAGCAGGCTACCTATCGGCAGCAATACGACGGCGAGCATAACGGCACTGCGTAGCCAAATAGGGTAGGGCAGCTTGTTATCGATTTGATAGAAAACGGCGTTGAAGAACAGCAGCAGGGTCAGCATCAGCGCCATAAGTATTTGCGCGGCTCTGCCGGTATCCCATATCGGCTGTAGCCCGGTCCAGGGCAGCACGGCAAAGAACATCAATACGATTAGGGCGACCAGCGGCAGTAGCGCCTTGATAAGCGCTTCGCACATCAGTCTTACGCTCGCGATAAAGCGAAAGCGATTGCGGATCATCACCAGCCCCATGCCAATCACCAGCCAGGTGACTGGATAGAAAAAAGCGGGTGTTTGGAACAATGTTTTGAAAAAGTCTAAGCCAATGGCTGAAAAGAGCGCTGCCCACAAAGATAGCAAGCTCCAAAAAACGCCAATGAACAGGCCTAGCTGGGCGATTGTCAGGGCGTGCTCCCATGAGTAATCCAGCATGGGCTGATAGGTTTTTGGCCAAGTCCTACTGGCGGCGCTGCTACGAAAGAACAGCGCAAGAATAAACAAGGCAACTCCTACGGCCATGCAAAAGGCAAAGGTAAACGGGTGACCTCCCCACTGCTGCGGCTCGGGCACCTGCTCAACCCAGCCAAGGTGCCAGCCCAGCAAAAACAGTAGGGGAGCCAGCAGCAGCGGTAGGAGGTTGATACGATCACGCAGTCGCACGATGCTGATCAGATAGAAAGCTGGCAAGGTGACTGCGACGGTGTAGAGCGCCTTAAGCCAGCGCTGGTCGGCGACCAGCCAGTACTCATGGTCGATAGCCAAATGCAGCGCATAGAGCGCACAGCCCTGTACAAAGGCGAGAAAAATCAAGCCCAGACTGGTGGCCCGGTCCAGGGTATTTAGGCGATTATCGTCCATGACAGCTCTTCTACGGTTGAGTGGCGGCGTGGGGGCCGTAATTCTTCTAAGCAGCTAACGGGCTCTAAGTAATTAGCTGGCCCTAAGTAATTAACTAGCCCTAAGCAACTATAATAACGTGAGAAAGTTACAAAGGTTGCAAAGTGCAAAGATAGATGGCTCGAAATACTGCTAATTAATTATGCTGTGCTTTAGGCACGTCGTAAAGCCGGGCCAGGGAGGAGCTTTGAATCTTCTGTTTATATGCAGCGCAAATAGACTCCGCAGTCCGACGGCTGAACGTGTCTTTTCAGCTTACCCCGGTATTCAAGCAATCGGAGCTGGGACAAGTTCGAGTGCTAAAACGCCCGTTTCTTGTCGCTTAATTGAGTGGGCTGACATCGTCCTGGTGATGGAAAAGAGCCACCGGGATGAAGTCGCCAAGACGTACGGGGAGTTACTCAAGGGGAAGAGATTCGTCTGCCTGGATATTCCCGACCACTACGAGTTAATGCAGCCTGAACTCATCACCTTGCTCAAGGAAAGGGTTCCGGAGTATGTGCGGTTGTCGGCAGTTGAAACATAGCGATGAGCTGGTGCGCCGTAGGATTGATCATAGCGATGAAGAGTCGTTCTCCTCCCATTTCAGGTTTATATGAAATTATACTTATAAAAAACCTGGTTTTTTAAAGCTCTGGTCAGGTAAAGTTTACTTCGACTGCCATGAGCCATAACCAGGAGGGAAGCATGTATCGAGTAGTGATCGTTCTATGTATTTTTTTAGCGGGCTGCACCACAAAACTATGGGAGCCTAAGCCAGAGAGATTGATGGCCGTTAACGGCTTCTACGTTAATAAAGAAACGAACGATTTAGTGGTCACCACGCGGAGTGAAGCTTTTTTGTTTCCCTCTCAGCAGCAACTTGGCCAGGCGCTGATGCTTAGCCGAGAAATTGAGTTTCTTCCCGAATTTAGCGGCTTCTCGCTCTCTAGCTCCAATGTGGTGAGTGGCAGCATTAAGCTCACACTGCATGAACAGAACCCTTCAGCCGAGCTTGTCAGTCAATTAACCGCATTGGGCTTTACGAAAAATCCTGTCACGAATGACTTCCTGTTGATACGCGAGATTAGGGGTGAGCGATATACCATTGAGGGAAGTTTGCCGCTTGAAAAGCTAGAAAACGAGTATCAAGTCAGTATGAGCATGCCCAGGGGCCCCATCGATACAGCCGGGCGTGTTATCGCAACGCCTGTTGCCATTACATTTGATGCGGCCGCAACGGTCGTGGCAATTCCTCTCTTCGCACTCTTTGTGGTGTCACAGGGTTTGCTTGGGCCATGAGTAAACATAGCGTCTTAACGAGCTCACAGGGGAAGTTTAAAAACAGCTGCCTATAGAGTCAGACTAATGCCTAGGCTTTTTTTGAACAGTCGGCGTGCGCAGGCCACGCAAGGCCACAATCTACAAAAAAGAATCGGATTCGCGTGCGAATTTACGGGTTGTAAATGAGTACTCTGATTGGACTCGTGCACGAGCTGATTCTTAATAGAGTATGGCCAAGCGTAATAGTTAACCAGAGGTTTCCTGGTATTTATTAAAGAACGGAGGTTAAGGGTGGGACTACTCGATAACTTTAAGAAGAAGCGTGCTATTAAAAGCTACATAGAGAAATTGCCTAACGTTTTGGTCAACGATTATGGCCGCCAGGAATATTACACACAGCTTCAGGTAAGGCGGAGTATTGAGCGCGCTGGGCTTAATAGCCAGCATCAGCACTACGCGCTGGCGATGTATGCTAATCGTCCAGAGTTTGTCGCTTATCAGAGCGAGATACATGAAAATTTCAGCTATGAAGAGCTGCGTGAAGAGGTCGGCGGTGCTTACTTTTCGGGTAGCACTGAGTTCAACTGTTCAAGCGTAATAGCAGCGTCAGCGAGTTTTGGAGGTGATACGTCTAGTATGGATTGCTCGGGTGGCGGGGGAGATGGCTCACCATAACGCTGTCGACAAGTTCGACCCAGTGGCTGACGAACTTGCCCATGCAGTGTCTGGTCAGCGAGACCATAACTGTTGGATACGTCGTATCATCGACTGAATGAACCGTCGCTTAGCCTCGTGCTGATCCAGCCTCACCCGCTCAAGATCAACGCCTCCCCGCCCATCGCGGTATCTGGAAGGGATGCTTTCCTTGAGCGAGTCGTCGGCACTTCCTTTTGGCATGTCATCGTTATCGCTGTGGGGTAACAAGTCGCGGAGTTGAAAGTTCTGCTCTTTTCTTGAGTTCAACATGTTCCTGGCCTCTATTGCGTCGTCACTGGTGACGGGATGATTGCGTGCTCTCATAGGTTCAGGTTCATGCTAGTCTTGTTCTAAACTGCAAGGTATTCCATAAAAGTGAGCATTAACTTTGCAAAAACGAACAGGCAAGAGTCTCGGGCAGCCTTCTGCCATGACACAGAAAACAAGAAGTCACTTGGCGTGGAATGACTTTGAGGTCGTCCTAGCAATCGCGAACGCAGGGTCGCTGTCGGGTGCTTCACGCGCTCTGGGTGTCAGTCACGCCACGGTTTTTCGACGGCTGGGTGATATCGAACAGCGTCTGGGAGTGTCTCTTTTTGAAAGAAGCCGAACCGGCTATCGGCCAACGCTTGCTGGAGAAGAGCTTGCCGGCACCGCCAGAATAATGGATGAAGCCGCCTTGGACGCCGAACGTAAAGTCGCCGGGCGCGACTTGGCGCCGAGTGGGGAAATTTGGGCTACCACAACGGACTCTTTGTTGATGGGACTGCTCTCACCTCTGTTCACGCAGTTTCAGCATAAATATCCAGGCATCGTGTTGGATGTCGCCGTATCCAACCAGCTGTTCAATCTGACACGCCGAGAAGCTGACGTCGCCATCCGTCCATCCAACGCTCCCCCTGAAAATCTGATTGGGCGACCGCTGACCGCTATTGGGCAAGCTGTCTACGCACACCGGAGCCTCAATGTGACACCAGGGGCTTCCATCAAGGCTCTTGCTAGCCAACCCTGGATTGGTTCCGGATCACGATTGCAGGACTCAGCACTGGATCAGTGGATGGCTAAGCACGCGCTGAAAAAGGCCTGTGTCTACCGTGTGGATACCCTGGTCAATATACTCAGCGCTGTTCGTTCTGGTATGGGATTGGCCGTTCTGCCCTGTTATCTTGCCGACGAAGACCCCAACATTATCCAGCTCACTGATCCCGTCCCCGAGCTGGAATACGGCTTGTGGTTTCTGATGCACCCGGATCTACGTGGTGTAGTGAGGATTCATGCTTTTATGGACTTTCTAACAGAAGCTGTTCGTGCACAGAAACAACGCTTGGCCGGGCCATTATTAGGCTAGCTTGGTTCGCTAATATGTGGGCGCTATTGACTTGACGTTGCGGGGTACCTACGGGTTTTCGCTGGGTAACATGGTGTTGATGGACGTTGGTGAACTCAAGAATCGTACAGATAGTTGAGGGGAGAGTATGCAATTCATCGTAAACATCGATGTAGAGGATATGGGGAAAGCAATTACCTTCTACGAGTACGGGCTCGGTTTGCAGCTCATTCGGCGGCTATTTGACGGTACGGTTGCAGAAATGGGGGGAGGGCCTGCCTCCATTTACCTGATTGAGCAGCCTAATGCGAGCGTTGCGGCCCCTGATACCTCTCTCCAACGTGATTACAGACGGCACTGGACGCCAGTACATCTGGATTTCATTGTTGAAGATATTGACGCAGCAGTCGAACAGGCAGTTTCGGTGGGTGCTGTCCAGGAAGGAGGAATCAAATCTTTTGATTGGGGGAGGCTTGCGACAATGAGCGATCCATTTGGCAATGGGTTCTGCCTACTAGTGTTTGCTGAAGGCGGTTACGATCATGCTGAATAATCCCCTGTCAATGGCTACAACGCGTTGCGCGTTTCATTGGGCGTTACGAGGTCGGCTGAAACCTACCTAGCGATTGTTATGAAAAGATGGTCGTTAAGAGCCTGCTGTTGTATGGGTCTAACGGCAGCAACGGGTGATATTGCTTCAAAAGATGTCGCGGTGGAGTGGGCAAAAGGCCAACTAGCAAAGGAACACGCAGCTTTATTGGACTACGCTAAGCAAGGTTACCTAGGGAATATAGAGGATCGATGAGACGAGAAGCAGGGGGAGGTCAAGGCGCCCACTTGGTGTCTGCGAAAATCTATTGAGGCGTGTCTTGGTATCTGGCAGCGAGAAGGTTCTGACGATCAGAATGAATATTGCTGAAAGCAGTTCACTTATCACAGCGTTATTATTTTCGAATTAGGCGCCATCGTTATTTACTTGGCGACCAGTTCAACTATGCAGACATTCTCATGGTTGCTGCATTAAGTCAGGTACCGCATACAAACCTTCTAGATATGTTCCCGAATGTGATTTCCGGCTTAACGCGCTGCCACGACCGACCAGCGTGGCATAAATGCCTCGATGTGTACAATCGCCGCTTGGCGAAGTTTGTCAGTGCTGGCGCAACTCAAAGTCACCCATGAAATACATAGGAGGGTGGGGCAATGGCAACCACTAAACAGCCGCTACCAAGTATCGTATCTTCAGAAGAGTGGAAATTAGCGCTGGATCAGCTTCTTATAAAAGAGAAAGCGCTGACCCGAGCACGCGATGCCTTGAGCGCTGAGCGTAGAAAGCTACCCATGGTGAAAGTAGACAAAAACTACGAATTCCATGGCGACGAAGGCCCCATATCCTTACTCGAATTGTTCGGTGGGCGTCGGCAACTCATTGTTTATCATTTTATGTACGCGCCTGATTGGAAAGCGGGGTGTGACGGGTGCTCGTGGGTTGCCGATGCCATGACTCACCCGGCCCATTTACATGCTCGTGATACTTCGTTGGTAATGGTTTCACGGGCTCCACTAGAGAAAATCAACCAGTACAAAACACGTATGGGGTGGACGATTCCCTGGTACTCCTCTTTTGAAAGCGACTTTAACTATGATTTTGGGGTGACGACAGCGGATGGAGAAAGGCATGGAGCCAGTGTGTTTCTCCGCAACGGAAACGACATATATCACACCTATTTTACCGGGGCGCGTGGGATCGAATATTTAGGTAGCTTCTGGACGTACCTGGATTTAACACCTTATGGTCGCCAGGAAACGTGGGAGGATTCTCCAGAAGGCTGGCCTCAGACGAAGCCATATGAATGGAACCGCCGCCATGACGAGTATGATGTTTAAGAATACTGGCGCCCGCCAAGAGGGCAGGGGACGGTTAGACCATCCTCGTTAAACCACGGCAATCCTTTGCCGCGTCCAGACTTCTTACAATTGGCACCGTTACTATCTGTCTATTAACAGCTGTTTCAAACCAACTCACGCTTCTCGCGCTTAGCCACGCGAATATCTTTGACGGTGGCAATGCCAATCACCGCGAAGATGACAAGTGAGATCAGCGGCCAGATCAGTACATATAACGCCAATATAAAGGTTTGCATATGCTCTCCTATTGTCTCGCTGGTGCGTGGTGGCGCACCCGTTGATGAAGTGATTTCGGCTTATTTCAAAGAGCTTTCACAGGGCTTAGGCCTGGGTAGCAGGTTTGGCCGGGTCGTAGTTGATTACTTTCTGATCGATCTGCGAGAAGTCGAACTTGCTTGAACTCATCAGGCTGATTGCGATGCAAACGATGGTGCTGACGCCGTAGGCCATCAGTGAGGCCAGCAGCACTGTGTAGTCGCGCAGGAAGCCAATGCTGAAGTAGGCCAGCACGATGGCGCTGAGTGCGCCGAAGATCACACCGACTCTACGCCCACAGAATCCGAAGGACATCAAGCCGAGCACCACACCACCACCTACGGCGGCGAGTAATTCGAATAGCCCGCCGACCATACCGATCAAGGGCAGGAGCTCAAATCGTGCGACGCAGAACATCACCAAGCCCGCGATCACCGCCGAGGTGAAGGCCGTATTAGTAACGCGATCCCAGAAACAGCTGGCGATGACCGGGAACACAATGGCGCCCCAAAGTGCGCCAACAAAGACCAGCATGATCAGAATATCCATGGAGAAGCTGGCAAGAATCACCCCGATCAGCGTCGCGACGACCATGGTCAGCCTGCCGATAAACAGCATCTTGGTGGGATTAGGTTTGTTTTTAGCGATGTTCTTGCCGTACACATCGGCCATCACAATCGCTGACATGGCGGAGAGATCCGAGTCGGCGGTAGAAGAGAGCGAACCGATGACCAGAATAAAGAACAGCCCGATAAACACCGGCGAGAGGTACATGGAAACCATCTGCGGAATCAGGTTATTCATGTCGCCACCGATGGGCTCCATGCCAGTCATCAACGCCATCAAACCAATCATGCCCAGGCCGATTACGATCGCACCGTAACCAATGGTGGCGGTGATAAAGGTCGGCTTGATGTGGTCTTCACGCACGGCGAATAGCCGCTGGGAAATAGTCTGGTTGCCAATGGCGTAGGCCAGCACCGCCACAAAGAAGGGCGCACCTTGGTTGAGGATAGCGTCCATTGAGAACAGATTCGCCTGTTCGGGCGTCAGTAGACTCATGCCGTCGGACAGCGTTTGCGGGCCGCCGAGGGCAAACATAACCGCCGGAATAATCAGGATAGCCACGGCCATCATTGCCATTAGCTGGGCAAAATCCGTCAGCACCGAAGCGCGGAAACCCGACCACAGCGTGTAGCCGAGTACCCCAACCCCAGCGATGATCACCCCGGCCTGGAAGGAGAGTGGCGAGAGTACCGAAACCAGCGCGCCGGAAGCCGTGAAGTTGACCATCAGACTAATGATGCTGCCCAGGATGTTGGAGGAGGCAAGAATCAGCTGGCTGGAAGAGCCATGGCGGGCATGGATAAGCTCACCCAAGGTGTGCGCGTTGGGCGCCAGTTTGCGAAAGCGGCGGCCAAAGGGGTAGATGAATAGAATCATCAGCGCGCCCCACAGCCCGTAATGCAAAGGGCCGGAAATGCCGTAGGTATAACCCGAGGTGGCGGCGCCGTAGAACGAGGCTGCCCAGATCCAGGTGGCGGTCATGCTGGCAGCGCCAAGACCAAAGCCGATCTGGTGATTAGACACCATAAAGGCGTCGGTATTTTCCTTTTTCTTCTTAATCAGCAGGGTCAGCAGGTAAGTGCCGCCGTAAAAAAACGCCAACAAGGCGAGCACAGTCACGGTCGAGAATTGATAGAAATTTTCTTCGTTCATTGAATACCCATAGGCTTTGCAGCCCTAGCATCCTAAATAGCAACCACAGTTCCCTTAAAGGAGTGGCCGCGACAGGACGTAAGCAAAAAACAGAACATCTTTCTAGGTATGTCTGTAGCGAGATGAGATCGCGGTTGGCGATCAGGTCATGCAAGTGTCAGGCGTTGGAAGCGCCTTAAATAGGGAGGCAGATGGACTTCCACAGTGAATCGCAACAAAGCGCTCGGGGAGTCGATCCGGAGGGCTACCCTACTCCCTTAAGCGCGAACAGTACAGGTTGAAGCCCGGCACGCTGGGAATCAGCAGGCGGGGCAGCTACGCCGTGCCCTGAAAAGGCCATAGGTATGCTTAGCCTTAGCGCACCAGCGAAATGTAGCAAGTTTCGGGTCGGTGCCAGGTAAAAGGCTCCTTATGATCTTCGCTGTTGGCGGGGGAATTTCCCTTTTTCTGAACAGTGATGGAGGTCATAAAGATGAATGCACTCGAAAATAAAGTCGCCATTGTTACTGGTGCCAGCGCAGGTATTGGCAGAGCGACTGCCCGGATTTTCGCTAAGGAGGGGGCTACTGTCGTGGTAGCGGCCAGAAGAGAGTCAGAGCTGGAGGTGTTGGTCAGCGCTATAAAAGAAGAGGGTGGCCAAGCGCTAGCGGTTGCTGGCGACGTAGGTGATGAGTATTTCGCCAAAAAGCTTGTTGACGAGACACTCGCGCGGTTTGGTCAGTTGGACGTGGCGTTTAACAACGCAGGTATTTTAGGCGCGATGGGGCCGGTACCCGAAATGTCATTGGCTGATTGGAATCAGGTAATCACGACTAATTTAACAAGCGCTTTTCTGGCTGCTAAGTATCAACTGCCTGCTATGCGGTCGGCTGGCGGTGGCTCATTAATTTTCACTTCAACATTTGTTGGTTATAGCGCAGGAATGCCCGGCATGGCGGCTTATGCGGCCAGTAAAGCGGGACTAATAGGGCTGACGCAGGTTCTCGCCTGCGAGTATGGCCCTGACAACATTCGGGTGAATGCGTTACTGCCGGGGGGAACGGATACCGCTGCCGCCAAGGAGTTTGCCAATACCCCCGAAGCGTTAGCGTTCGTAGCCAACCTGCATGCAATGAAGCGAACGGCAAAGCCTGAAGAGATTGCTCAATCTGCACTCTACCTAGCTTCTGATGCCTCCAGCTTTACAACAGGGTCTGCGTTGTTAGTAGATGGCGGGGTGTCAATAAATCGTGTCTGAAGATAGAGCTCCAATCTGACTATAATCAGGTTTAGCTAAGCATCAGCACATGGCGACAGTCAGCCCACTCACTAGGGCAGTCATGTTGGACTGCCCAGCAACTGCTTAAAAATTTATTCTTTGCTAGCCAAGTCAGTTGCTAGCAATCCGGCATTTTTAAGCGCATTGGCCACTGATTTCTGATGTCTTTCGTCTCCAAATTCTTGGTACTCTGAAGCTATTTCATGAAATGACTCTACACCCAAGTATCTGCCCAATGTCTTAACATGCGGCCCGAGATGATTCATATGCTCACGCTCGCCTCCTGGCCCAAACCCAAACTCTCCGCATGAGGTCACTAAAATAAGTGTTTTTCCAGACAAAAGTGGCTCTATAGGATGGTCACCACGAGACAAGTCAAAGCTAAATGTTTTATTTATGCGCATTACTTGATCGAACCACGCTTTAAGAGGGGCGGGCATGCCGTAGTTGTACATAGGTGACGATATTAAGATGACATCCGCTTGAGATAGCTCACTAAATAGCTGGTCTGATAAAGCCAGTTTTTCACGTTGCTCGGGGCTCTTTTGGTCGTCCGGTGTAAAAACAGCGCCTATCCAGTCTTGGTCAATAAAAGCAGGTGGGTTTATACCAATATCACGATAAATGTAATTATCTGTACTTTTAGCAGATCTCCATTTATCAACAAATTGCATAGCAATGCGCTTTGATATTGAGTTGTGATCGGGATTCGGGTTTGTCGCCTTGCGTACGCTAGCGTCTATATGAAGTAATGTGCGCATGATGGCCTCAACGGTTAGCGGTGTGGAGTGGAGTGGCTATGCTGCCTTTTTGCCAATACTGCGACAAATGAATAAACTGGATCGATAGATGCGTAAAACTTACCTATTGAAAAGCTGGTTGAGGCCAAAACGGGGGGGGGCTGGCGGTGAATGCTTCATTGCAGGCGATTAAGGTGTTTGAAGCAGCAGCTCGACTGGGGAGTTTTAAAGATGCCGCTGAGGAGCTGTCGATAACGCCAGCGGGTGTGTCGCACCACATCAGCAACCTTGAGAATAGGTTGGGAGTGCGGCTGTTTAACCGAAAAAATCGCAGAGTGACCTTAACTTCAGAGGGGGATCAGCTCTCTGAGGCAACAACAGCAGGCTTGCAGAAAATTCAGACTGCGCTAGACAATATAAAGTCAGATGCATCACGACTGCATGTTGATACTACTTCATCATTTGCCGCCCTGGTGTTAATTCCGTTGTTACATGACTTCAATAAAACCAATCAAAATGTTGATGTTGAAATATCAACAGGTGAAGTAGTGGCATCTAAAGTTAATGCCCTCTCTATCCGCTTGGGTGACGCAGGCGAGGTCGATGAGTCAAACTTGTTGAAAAAAGAACGTTTTAACGTATATGGGAGCTCTCCTTTTATCCGCTCCATCAATTCGGATAAGCCACCTATTGTCTACCTTACTAAGTGGAAGAATAGTAAATTACCGGATTCACCTTGGATAAGCTGGTTAATGGAAAATGGGGAGTCTCTTCAAAATTTTGAGATAAGATATTTCGATCAGGAACTCTACGGTGTGTATGAAGCTATCGCTGGAAAGGGTTTGGTGTTTTGTTCAGAAACCCTGGCTTCTGGCTTTGTGAAAGCTAAAACATTGCAGCCGGTTTCGCATCAAGGCGTTGATTCAAAACTGTGTTACTACATTCCTAGTCAGAGCTGGCAACACAGCACCAAAATGCAGATATTTGTCGATTGGCTGAAGTCTGTAATTAATTAAAATTCGCATTGTATTTGCTAAATCTACCCTTATAAGAGTGAGGAAGCCATGGCAATCCAATACATACAAGCGAGCCTGCATGAAGCTCATGCAGCCCTTGAAAGCCTTTTGTTAAATAAAGATGCGCTTTCCACCATTGAGCGAGCAGCTGATTTTTTAATTGATACTTTTGAGCGGAAAGGGCGTGTTTACTCTTGTGGAAACGGTGGGTCAATGTGCGACGCAATGCACTTTGCCGAAGAACTTACTGGGCGTTACCGTCAAGACCGTGCTGCACTCGCTGCTGCAGCAATAAGTGACCCAGGGCATATGAGCTGTGTTGGTAACGATCTTGGCTATGAGTATGTTTTTTCGCGTTTCATTGAGGCACATGGCCGTGAAGGGATTGTTTGTTGGCGCTTAGTACTAGTGGAACGAGCAAGAATATTTTGGCTGCTGCTAATGCCGCGAAGTCACAGGGCTTAAACGTTATAATCTTGTCGGGTAGACCAAGCTCAGAGCTTGAAGCCTTGAGTGATGTTTATATCTGTACACCAGCGGGCAGCTTTGCGGATCGTGTTCAAGAGCTGCATATCAAAGTACTACATATTCTCATTGAATTAGTTGAACGACATTTTTTTACGGCCAACTATCAATCGGGTGATTAATTTGCAGCATTGATTTTTAAAGGAGCGCGCCAATGTCTGAGGAGTTATTTTATCCGGTTATTGAAACCAAGCGATTAAAACTACGCCCGTTACTGCTTAGTGATTCGAAAAGCCTGCTAGAGATATTCTCCGATCCGGCGGTGATGAAGTACTGGAACACAGCACCCTGGATGGGAATGCAAGATGCCCTGGATTTCGTTAATAGCAGCAATGACTCAATGCGACGTCAAGAATCACTGGTACTGGGGGTATGCCTGAAATCGACAGGTGAGTTGGCCGGGAAGTGCATGCTGTTCAGCTATGACAGGAACTCCAGACGCGCTGAGATTGGTTTTGGCTTAGGCAGCTCGTTTTGGGGAAAGGGCTATATCAATGAGGCTGGAGAGGCGTTGATTCAATACGGCTTTAATACGTTAGGGCTTCGCCGTATAGAGGCTGAGATTGACCCAGATAATCACTCCTCTGCGCAAGCACTGAAAAAGCTTGGCTTTTCACAAGAGGGCTTGCTGAGGCAGCGCTGGGAAATCGATGGTGTTGTCTCAGATTCCGCGCTATATGGAAGACTTGTAAGTGATGAGCCGCCGCCAAAATCGGCCTAATCAATGCCCCTCCTTAGAGCATTGTCGAGGCTCCAAACGTTCATTCCGATAATCTAAAAAGCAGTCAACGTAGGCCCCTACAACACACTGTTGGGCTCAGCCTGGTAGGCTTTATAAGGACTAGTTCAAGATCCGTCGGCGGTTTTGGCAACCGTCATAGAACAGGCGGTCAACCGGTAATTTCAAGAGGCGTGTAACGCTTGAATCATCGCGTTCCCGCTAGGTGGTCTAGGCAACTGAAGAGCCGGGAAACTGCACTGTCCCCGGCTCTCCTGCTATCAGGCCGTGCTTTTTGAGCGTGGCCCAAATGACAGCACAAGCAGTGTTCCCAGGCTGGTAGTGATCAGGGCTAATAGCGGCCCACCCAAAGCGCCGAGGTAATCCACCAGTATGCCGCCGCCTATAGCACCACTGGCGATAGCAACCTGGAAGGCGGCAACTATCAAGCCCCCCGCAGCTTCAACCTGATCAGGTGCGGCGCGAACAATCCAGGCTTGAAATCCGATGGGAAATGCGCCGAAAGCAAACCCCCACAATGCGATAGATACAGCAGTAACGCTGGCCAGACTACCCGCGAACAGTAGCGTAATGGTGATCGCAATAATGAGTGCCCCGCCAAAGATAATGGCGTTGCGCTCGCTACGTTCAGCGATAAATGCACCGGCGAAATTGCCAAAAAAACCACCAATGCCAAAGCCGAGTAGTACAGCAGAGATTGCACTGACGGATAGCTGCGCCACCTCTTCAAGAAGCGGCCGTATGTAGGTAAATCCGGCAAAATGGCCAGAAATCATCAGCACTACGGCTAGTAGCACAACGCGAACCTGCGTGCGTTTAAGCAGTTGGAAGAGAATACGCAGGCTTGGGTTGTCTTTTGGCGGCATGGCGGGAATGGCAAAAAGCTGAGTCACGAGCGTCACTAGACTAAGACAACTAGCGGCAATAAACGCACTGCGCCACCCCCAGAGACCACCAATATAGGCGCCCAGAGGCGCGGCACAAACAGTAGCGACAGATACGCCCGTCAGAACAATAGACATGGCGCGTGCAAATAGATTGTCGGGCACCATACGCATTGCCATCGCGGCGGCCATCGACCAGAACCCTCCCAAGGCAATTCCCAGCAATACTCGAGCAATAATTAATACAAAAAAGCTATTCGCCGTTGCCGCCAGGGAGTTGGAAACGACGAGCAGCAGCGATAAACCAAGCAGCACAAACCTGCGATCAAAATTGCGGGTCAGGAGGGGGAGTGTAAGCGCGGCAAGCGCAGCGACCGCAGCGGTAGCCGTAACCGCCTGACCCGCGGCGCCAACGGAAATATTGAGGTCTGCTGCCATGGCCGTCAGCAGGCTGGCCGGTAAAAATTCGGCAGTCACTAAACCAAAAACCCCCAGCGCGAGGCTGACAATGCCCATCCAATTGGCTGGGGTGGGTTCAGCGGTGGGCGATGCTGTTAGTAACGACTGGCTGGCGGAGCAAGTGGTGTTGTTCATTGCATGCCTACTAAAGTGTTAGTTGAAGCTGCAGTGTAAAATTAAGGGTTTGGCTTTTCTATGATGTAAAATCCATAAAGCATGACTATTTGTCCAAATCGAGTCCATTAACATGCGCGACACCTTAACTGAAATTCTGCTCGGCTTGCGCCTTGAGGGTGTGGAGTATGGGCGTTGCCTGCTGCGTGCCCCTTGGGCCGTCGCAACCTCTGCCCAGCCAGCAGCACATTTTCATTTTGTGGCGCAAGGCGGGTGCTGGTTGCGTACCGAGACAACCGACTGGACATACCTGAACGCTGGCGATGCGGTGCTCTTTCCACGTGGAGCTTCCCACGTTATGGCCAGCTCGCAGGACGTTCCAGCAGTGGATAAGGCTACGTTGGCTCGTAGGCCGGTCTCTGAGAATATTTATCTGGTGAACAGTGAGTCCAAAGAGGGTGATATTGAGCCGGATGTGCTTTTCTGTGGTGCCATGCACTTCAACCTCGACCCGCTACATCCACTGATCGCAATGATGCCTGACATGATGCGCGCAAGCGATCTGGCGAAACGTGACCCATCGGTACCTGCCTTACTGGAGGCAATGGAGCGAGAGATTAGCCTGGATCGGATCGGTGCCTGCGGCATACTTGCCCGTTTGGCCGATGTGCTGGCCGCCAGTATTATTCGCGCTTGGATTGAGTGTGCCTGCAGCGGCGACTCCAGCGGTTGGATTGCCGCCGTGCGCTGCCCACAGCTAGGCAAGGTGCTGGCAGCTATCCATACCCAACCGGAGCGCGATTGGTCAGTCGCCGAGTTAGCGGATGTCATGGGGGCTTCGCGCTCAAGCTTTAACGATAAGTTCAGTCGGATGTTAGGTGTGACTCCCGCTAAGTATGTGGCGCGGGTAAAGATGTTTCAGGCTCGACAGTGGATAGCGCGGGACAATATGCGCATCGCTGTGGCCGCGAACCGGCTTGGCTATGACTCCGAAGCCTCATTCAGTCGCGCGTTCAAACGCATTATTGGACACCCGCCGAGTGAAGCACGTGAAGCAGAGATCGTGTGACGGTTAAGTTTTCTCTTCAACACCCCGTTAAAGACGATGGCATAGGAACGGTTTAGCTGTCGAAGTAAACAACCATTTTGAGATGACGGTGCTCATCAACGATTAGCGTCTCATGGGTATAGGTATGATACACGCCACCTGTATCAAGGAGGCTGCTGATTCCTCGATTGTACCCCTCCATATTTGAAGCCTCCCACCAGCGACGGAAGTCGGGTGATAGCTGACTAAGCTCGTCGATCAGCGTTTGCATGATCGGGTCTTCAGGGACGACAGCTAAGTCACAACGAAACTGCGCCAGCATATGCGAGGCATCCTGCTGCCAGTCAGGGAGTCGCCGTCGCAGGTCGGGCGCGGTAAACACCATCCTTAATAGATTGCGTTCAGACGCTTCTCGGCTGCTGAACTGGAGTAGCTCATCAGCCTGTGTATTCCAACCAATAACATCCCAACGCAGGTTCATGACGTAGCTAGGGCGAGAGAGGTCATCCATCAGCGACTGAATGCGGGGAGACGTGCTTTGCTCTTGATACGCTTCTGCTGGTGGCGCTCGGCGGTGTGCCAACAGAAAAAGATGACAGCACTCAGCGTCATCCAGTTTCAGAGCACGGGAGATATTGAGCAAAAAGCGTTCGGAGACCTTAATGTCACGACCTTGCTCAAACCACGTGTACCAAGTCAGTCCCACCCCGGCAAGCGCTGCAACTTCTTCTCGCCTTAGGCCCGGCGTACGCCTTCGCCCGCTGGTGGGAAGGCCGACGTCAGCGGGCGTCAATTTGCGACGATGCCGCAGCATGAATTCGGTGAGATCATCCTGCGTTCGCTCAAGTCTATGATTTGCCATGCTATTACCTTTGGTAATAGGATAATTTGCTATATTGTAACCCCATATTGAGTGTCTGAGAATGCCTGCTTCCATGATGAAGTCGGAGGCGACATGTCATTCAATTGTGATGTTCACACCCCTTTTTATACGGATGCAGGCGGGCGGCCCTCTAACAAGGCTGGCATTAAAGAGTGGGCGGGGCTTGCGGTACTGGCACTGCCTACCATTCTACTTGGGCTCGATGTAACTATTCTCTATTTGGCACTTCCAGCCCTGGCGGTAGAACTGCAGCCAAGCAGTACCCAGGCACTGTGGATTATGGACGCCTACGGCTTCATGATCGCCGGTTTTCTGATCACTATGGGCACACTAGGGGATCGGGTTGGCCGACGGCGACTGCTGATGGTGGGGGCCTTTGCGTTTGCGATCGCGTCAGTGTTTGCAGCTTATGCACCCAATGCCGAGTGGCTCATTGTGGCGCGGGCAGCGCTGGGTATTGCTGGAGCAACCCTGATGCCCTCTACGCTGGCCCTGATTAGCAATATGTTTTTTGATCAGCGCCAGCGTGCACTGGCGATTGGTATATGGGCAACCATGTTCGCACTGGGGATGGCGTTAGGCCCTGTGGTCGGTGGGTTGCTGTTAGCGCCCTTTTGGTGGGGAGCCGCTTTCTTAATTGCCGTGCCTATCGTCACCGTACTGCTGTTAACTGCTCCTTTACTGCTGCCGGAGTACCGTAACCCACAGGCAGGCCGTCTGGATATTTTGAGTGTCCTATTACTGTTGATAGCAATTTTGCCAAGTATTTATGCCATAAAGGAGTTCTCTAAAGCAGGTGTGACGCCACTGGTATTGGTCACTCTTGCGCTAGGAGTCGTGGGAACACTGCTCTTTGTACGTCGTCAAAAGCAGCTTCCCGATCCACTGCTTGATCTCAAACTTTTTGCCAGTAAAACTTTCACTGCCGCCCTCTTTATACTCCTGATAGGGCTGGTGGGCGTGGCGGGAATGATGCTCTTAGTTACCCAATATCTTCAGCTAGTGGCGGGCTACACGCCGCTGATGGCTGGGCTGTGGATGGGGCCTCCAGCACTCATGATGGTGCTTGCCGGTATCCTTGCCCCTCTCTTTGCGCGCCATATTCGGCCAGCGTTTGTTATTACTGCAGCGCTTATGCTTTCAAGCATCGGCTGCGGTTTGCTGGCTCAAGTAGACCCGCTCACTGTTCAGGTGCTCCAGGTAGTGATCGGTTTCTCGCTGGTGTACCTGGGGCTGGGTACCATTGCCGCGCTGGGCACGGACTTGGTGGTAGGGGCTGCTCCTGCGGAAAAAGCTGGGTCTGCATCGTCGATGTCCGAGATGGTGCAAGAGTTGGGGGTGGCACTAGGCGTAGCACTTCTCGGCAGCATGGCGACCCTGTTGTATCGCGTGCAGATTGCCAGTGCGATTCCTAACGGGATGCCAGACGATATCTCGCGTGCACTGGGAGAAAGCTTGTGGGCAACAACGTCAGTTGCTGAACGACTTCCCGAGGGGATGCTTGAGCAAGCCCAGTCGGCGTTTACGCAAGGTATGAATATGGCAGCCACCGCAAGTGGTATCACCATCTTGGCGCTTGCGTTGATATCAGCCGTCACTCTACGGCATGTGAAAGAAGTTGGAGAGGAGAGTGATTAGTGGCCCATAGGGCAGGGCAGATAGCGATAAGCGCTCGAAATACTCCAGCTACTAGGCAGCGACTTCCTTGCGTTGGTGTACTCCTCGACTCTCAGGCGTTTCGTTTTCAAAATTATTTCTCAACATGTCACAAACAATGAGGCTACTCCGTCTACCTCTGTAGAACGACCGGTGGATAGCTTTCCACTCCATGTAAAACAGAGGAGCAAGACAATGGAAACACGCCTGAACGCCTTTAAAGCCTCTCCAGAAGGCATTGTCGCGATGACTAAGCTAGAGGAGTACGTTCGCCACTGTGGACTGGAATTTAGTCTGATTGAGCTGGTTAAAACACGCGCCTCTCAGATCAATGGCTGTGCATTTTGCCTGCATATGCACACCAGCGATGCCCGCGCAGCGGGTGAGAGCGAGGCACGCCTTTACCTGCTGTCTGCCTGGCGCGAGTCCACTCTCTATACGCCAAGGGAACGGGCGGCGTTGGCCTGGACCGAGGCATTGACAAAGCTACCCGATACAGGCGCTCCTACGAAGGATTACGAGCAGGGCGTGGCGAATTTTACCGAGAAAGAGTTCGTTGACCTTACCTTACTGATTGGAGCGATTAACGTCTGGAACCGCATTAGTGTGGGGTTTCGTTCGCTTCATCCGAATGAAACCCAAAGCCGTCAGTGATCAGAGCTGAGGGGTAGTGATATGTTTTGTTGCATCATCAAACGCTTTAAATGGGGAGTTATCGCTATGGCGCTGAACACAGCTCACGCAGGTGGAGTGACAACAACTATCGTCAATCCTGATGAACTTTATGATCCTGCACCTAACGGCTATAGCCACGCGGTGGTTGCCAGCGGAGGCAGCCGGGTCGCCTACATTGCCGGTCAGGGAGGCGAAAATGCCCATGGAGTGCTGCCTGAGTCGTTTGCGGATCAAGTTGCCCAAGCTTATCGCAACCTTAGAACTGTGTTGCAAGAACTTGATGCGAGCCCGCAACAGGTTACTCGTATTAATACCTATGTCGTCAATTATGATCCTTCGATGTTGGAGGTTATGACCCGCTATGTGAAGGAGACCTTTGGCGATGCGCTGCCTGCGCAAACACTTGTTCCGGTACCGCGGTTAGCGCTGGATGGTATGTTGTTTGAAGTTGACGCGACCGCCGTTCTTGAGTAGCGGGAGTCAAGGCACCATGACAGAACAATTCGCGTGCCAGTTTAATCACTGGCGCCGTTATCTGACCGGTATCGCCTATCGAATGCTGGGTTCGGTGAGCGAAGCGGAGGATGTGGTTCAGGATGCCTACTTGCGCTGGCATGATGCTGACCACCTTTCGGTGAACGATGTGCGTGCCTATCTGACCACCGTCACCAGCCGGCTTTGTCTTGACCGCCTTAGGGTAGCTCATCGGCAACGGGAGGTTTATGTGGGCCCATGGTTGCCTGAACCACTGGTGGAAACGCTGGATACTCCGGTAGACCCCGAGGCGCTAGCCAGCGATGTCTCTTTCGCCCTGATGCTGGCGCTGGAGCGGCTGTCGCCCTTGGAGCGGGCTGCGTTCCTACTGCACGATGTGTTCGGGCTGGATTTTGGTCAGGTCGCCATCAGCCTCGAGCGCAGTGAAACAAGCTGTCGACAACTCGCCAGCCGGGCTCGAAAAAAGGTGCAGGCCGCACGCCCGCGCTATCAGGTAGCGGCTGTCGAGCACAGCCAACTGACTCAGCGCTTCTTTGAAGCAGCACGTAGTGGTGATGTCACCGAACTGAAGGCGCTGTTGAGCGAGAGCGCGACGCTGCATACCGATGGAGGCGGTAAGAGGGTTGCTGCGCTTAGACTTATTATCGGCGCGGATAAAATAAGCCGGTTCTTTGCAGGTTTGGCCCGCAAGTCGACGTCATCCACCCCTTGCTGGATTAATCCTGTGATCGTCAATGGGCTTCCAGGATGGTTAACGATCGAACACGATGGGCTGCCTCAGATCATGACGCTGGAAGTCGTGGATAGTCGTGTTCAGGCACTCTACGTTGTGCGTAACCCGGATAAATTACGCCACTTGGCTGACCAGTTACCGCAGCCTTAGTGATGTAAACAGCTTCTTATCAAGCTCTCTTCTTACGGCGGCTTCATGTGTAAAAGCTCAATCGCTTAAGAAGGAGGATTTCCAGATTTAAAAGGGTTTACGATTATAGATTAATGGCTAAGCATTAAAAAAAAGCCGTGTGCTCTGCCAACACCGCTAAGCCAATCCCGATTAACACAACACCACCGATAAGCTCCGCCCAGTGGCCAACAAACTTACCGAGCTTATGGCCAAGCAGTGTGCCGATGGAGGCCATGACGGTGGTGGCAAGGCCGATAGCCAAGCTTGTGGCGATGATACTGGCATCGATAAACGCAAGGCTAGCACCGACGGCCATGGCATCAAGGCTGGTAGCAGTAGCGGTTAGGATTAATAGCCAGAGTGTTTGCTTGCGGTGCTCTATCTTGTGCTCTTTTTTGAGCCCCGTATAAATCATATGCAAGCCAATCACGGACAATAGGGTAAAGGCCACCCAGTGATCCCAGGCCTGCACATACTGTTGCGATACCATCCCAGCCGCCCAGCCGAGTAAAGGCGTGATGGCTTCGATTACGCCAAATACCAAGCCAATACCAATAGCATGGCGGAATCGGGGCTTCTGCAGCTCAGCGCCTTTGCTGATGGAGGCGGCGAAGGCATCCGCTGACATGGAAACAGCCAGGAATAGTAGGGTGATGGGCGTCATGAAGTATGCATGCTCTCGCTAAAAAAGTACCAGGTATATAAACCCAAAAGCATGGTAATAAAAAAACCATGTCTGAGTGTAAACATAGGGCGATTAATAGCGACAAATCCTAGCATGCTTTAATGCTTAAATAAGCTAAAAAATTAAAAATAAAGTTTGTAGCAGTGAACTAATGTAGCCTTGGCTAACAATCTTTATGTTAGCTTATTTTGTTGGTTTTTAATTTTTTAATGGTTTTTTATTCATTTTTTTGAGATGGCTTTTTAGTTGTTTTAAAGCAGAGGATTAATAATGGCAATGTGGTAAGGCAGCCATTTAACCGCTGGACTGCCCCTATGCGTTGGAGAAACCATGCTTGGCCATTCAGCACTCGTGCTAAGGTGTGTCGCAATGGATTTCTGATGATTTGCGTCAGCATGCTGAGCATGACTAACACAGTGATTAAAAGTAAAAAGTCGCGTATGGCGTACGTCTCCCTTGATCCTTTCTGCTATCGGGAGCCAAAGCAATGCCGAAAAATATGCGCTTAGCGGCGTTTATTCGTGCTGAAATAGAGCCGATTCTTCAGGATTGGGAAGAGTTCGCCAAAACCATCCTTCATGCTAGCCATATGGATACGTCCGGTCTGCGCGACCATGCCAGGAACATGCTTATGGTGATTGCTGACGATATTGATACCGACCAAAACGAGTCCGAACAGGCCGCAAAATCAAAAGGCTGTGGGCCTGACGATGGCAACGAGACTTGGGCAGAAGTGCACGGTTCCGATCGACTGGGCAGCGGCTTCAGCGTTATGGAGACAGTATCCGAGTTCAGGGCTCTGCGTGCGAGCGTCATGTCGCTCTGGACTAAAGCACATCCAGCGGTTACCGGCCCTCAGCTTGAAGATATTACCCGGTTTCATGAAGCGATAGATCAGGCCGTTGCCGAATCGCTGGAGCACTATGCGACCATCAAAGAGATGGAAACCCGGCTGTTCGGCGCCATTCTGGTTGCCTCGCCGGATCCGATTTATGTGTTGGATCTCAACGGTAGATTTACGTATACCAACAAGGCCACTGCCGATCTTTTTGCTATCAAGCCAGAGGAGATCATAGGAAAGTCTAACTTTGACCTCGAATTTCCGTTTGCCTCAGACTTCCAACGCAACTTGGAGAAAGTGATCGCTGATCAGTCCAGTTTCCGAGGTAAGTTCGTTCATACCTTTGCTTCAGACCAGGGTGAAAGGTTCGAGTATCTACTTGCGCCCGTGCTGGACGAGCATTTAAATACCGAAGCAACCGTTTGTATGCTTCGAGATATTACCGAACAGGCACTCGCTGAAGAAAAAATATGGCATAACGCCCATCATGACCTTCTGACCGGACTACCGAATCGGCGCCTTTTCCTGGATCGTCTGGAACAGGAAATTAAGCATGCTAAGCGGCTTGGTAAGCCTATTTCGCTTCTATTTATGGATCTTGACGGTTTCAAACAAGTCAACGATTCGTTTGGCCACGAAGCGGGGGACAGGTTGCTCTCTGTAGTAGCCGAGCGTCTTAATGTGTGTGTCCGGGAAAGCGATACGGTTGCGCGTCTAGGTGGTGATGAATTTACCGTGATTCTCACCGGTGTTGAGCAGCGCAAGGATGTTGAGCGCGTGGCTCAGAGCATTGTGGAAGCACTGGCTATGCCATTTCCCATCGAGCCGCGGCCTGTCCATATTTCCGTTAGCATTGGTATCTCATGCTACCCCCAGGCCGCATCCACCCCGGGTGCGTTGCTAGAAGCCGCGGATAAGGCCATGTACAGAGCTAAAAAAGCGGGTGCTAATCGAGTGTGCTTCTAAGACCCAGACAATAAAACAGATGCTTAACCGAGCTGAACTGCCCTGCGGCCAAAACGCTTCCCTTACAATTCGCTGAATCGTACGGCCAACATGCTCATGACTAGGCGGATTCTACTGTCGCCCTTGTTCCCCGTAACTGACTAACATCAGCCCGGGGCGGGGCGCCAAACATGCGGCTATATTCGCGGCTGAAGTGGGAGGGGCTTTCGTAACCCACCCGGTAGCTGGCGGTGGCTGCTTCCAGCCCCTCGGCCAGCATTAACCGTCGGGCTTCGTGAAGACGCAACTTTTTCTGAAACTGGAGCGGCGACATGCGAGTGACTTCGCGAAAGCTGTGGTACAGCGTCGATTCGCTCATATTGGCTGTGGCTGCCAGCTCGCGGATACGCAGAGGCTGGGTGAAGTTCTCCTTGAGGGTATAGATGACCCGCGCGATCCGGTTGGCCTGGGAATCCGTGGCAGCGAATCGGCGCATCCGTGGTCCCAACCCTCCCATTAGCGCACGGTAGATCAGCTCTCGCCGGGCCAGCGGCGAAAGCACCTTTATATCTTCCGGGGAGTCCAGCAGACTCAGCAGTCGGTAAAGCGCTTCCTGCATACGTACATCCATGGGCGCCGAGCTAAGACCACAGTCTATCTCAGAGCAGATGGCTTCGTGACCCTCAGGCGGTGCCTTATCGCCCAGCTCCAGTATCAGCCCGGCCACCTCTTGGGGATCCACCGAGACTTTGACCGCCAGGTAGGGCTGCTCAGGGGTCGCGTGGTCAATCCTGCCCAGCACCGGTAGGTGAATGGCGCTTGCCATATAACTCGGCCCACTGTAGACGATCTCCTTGTCGCCCAACTGCACGGTCTTGCTACCTTGAATGACAAAGCAGATACACGGTTCATAGACTGCTGAGCAGTAGCTAGTGGCAGAATCTGCACGCACCAGTTGCACCTCGGCAATCGCCGTATCCTGAAGCTCCTCAAGCGGGCTCCAGCGGCGGGCAACGCTGATCAACTGTTGCGACAGGTTGTCGCTGAGCTGGACAATCTGCTCAGGCAAGATAGTGGTCAATGGCTCTCCTCCCTAATCGTTCGCAGTATATGCCTTCGCTGCGTAAATCGGAGGCTTTTTCAATTGATTTTGCAGAATCAGGCAAGCACCGCGCAGAAACCGGCAACCCGCGCCAGGTGTCACCAAACGGTCATGATGCTTGAGCATCGAAACAGCGTGACGATTCAACGACCCTACCAATTGAAGCCTTTCACACCTCACGACAGAATTAGGCAATCTTCTCGCAGGAACCCGATACCCTCCTCACCCCCGCACACCCTATGGTAAGCATTCTCTGGTAGGTGTTTCGCATTCAGCTCGACCCTGCCAGTCCGCCAGCCCTCCTTACTATAACAACACCACTGTCGATTCTGGCGCTACTTAAGCGACTAGATAAAAGCTGACCGCTCACGCGGTACGAAATAGATCACCAACGCTGCTATCGGTTTCCGGTAGCCATTGGAGCAAGTCATCATGGGAAGTTTGAATCAAAGAGCTCGCACAACAAGTGGCCGGGGGATCCTCCCGTTTTTGCTGTTAATGGCTTTGCTGGCGGGATGTGAAGCCAAGAGCGAGGAGGCAGCGGCTGCGCCACCACCGCCGCCAGAAGTCGACGTGGTGAATATCGTTGCTCAACCGGTAGTGTTGAGTGAGTCTTTCACCGGGCGGGTAGAAGCGGCTGAAACGGTTGAGCTAAGGTCCAGAGTCAGCGGCTATATCGAGGAAGTGGCGTTCGAGGAGGGCGAGCTGGTGGAGCAGGGAGATCTGCTGTTCCAGATCGATCCTCGGCCCTATCAGGCGCGGGTCGGCGACGCCCAGGCTGAGCTTGCCCAAGCCAGGAGCCAACTGGCCCAGGCTGGAAGCGAAGCCGAGCGGGCCCGTGTATTACTGGGGCGCCAGGCTATTTCCCAGGAGGTGCATGATCAGCGTCAATCAGCCCTGAGTAACGCTCGTGCCATGGTCGATGCCGCTGAGGCAGCGTTGCAGACCGCCGAGCTTGACCTTGAATACACCCGCATTACAGCGCCGGTCAGTGGCCGTGCCGGTCGGGCGATGGTCACTCGCGGTAACCTGGCCAACGCCGATCAGAGCCTGTTGACCACGCTGGTCACCATCGATCCGATCCATGTCTACTTCGAGGCGGACGAGCAGGCCGCGTTTGCCAGCTATGCACTACTGAGTGGAGAGGAGCCGAACAGCCTGAAGATCGAACTGGGTGGCGACGCCACGCGGCAGTTCACTGGCACCCTGGACTTTATCGACAACCGTTTGAACCCTAACACCGGCACTCTGCAATTCCGGGCGCTGTTGGCCAATCCCGATGGCCGCATTCGTCCTGGGGAGTTTGCGCGGGTCGAAATGCCGGTCGCGCGGTTGGAGCAAGCATTGCTGGTGGATGGCAAGGCGGTTCTGACCGACCAGGATCGCCGCTACGTCTACGTGGTGGATGAGAACAATTTGGCCCAGCGGCGCCCGGTCGCCACAGGGCGCCAGGTGGATGAACGCACGGTCATCAGCGAAGGGCTCGCTGCCGGCGATCGGGTGATCGTCAACGGGGTGCAAAAAGTCTTTATGCCGGGCATGGAAGTGAGCCCTCAAACGGTGTCCGCCGCCCCGGCTGCTGACGCTCAACCCGCCATTGCTGCCAGGGAGGACTAAACCGCCATGAATTTCTCGCGTTTCTTCGTGGATCGACCGATATTTGCGGCGGTGCTATCGATTATTATTCTGGCGGTGGGGCTGATCTCGATTCCCAACCTGCCGATCAGCGAGTACCCCGATGTCGTGCCGCCCTCCGTGGTGGTGCGCACGGTTTACCCCGGCGCCAACCCGAAGGAGATCGCCGAAACGGTCGCCACGCCCTTGGAAGAAGCCATCAATGGCGTCGAGGACATGATGTACCTCAAGTCCGTGGCGGGCTCTGATGGTGTGCTGCAAATGACCGTCACCTTCCGCCCGGGTACCGATGCCGAGGAGGCCGCCGTTCGGGTGCAGAACCGCGTCAGCCAGGCCGAGGCCCGGCTACCGGAAGCCGTGCGTCGGCAGGGCGTCACCACCCAGAAGCAGTCGCCTACGTTTCTGATGGTCGTTCACCTGACCTCGCCCAGCGGCGAATACGACACTCTCTACCTGCGCAATTATGTGCGGCTGAATGTCCGTGATCGATTGGCCCGGCTCGAAGGGATCGGTGATGCGCAAATCTTCGGCGGGGGAGACTATGCCATGCGGGCGTGGCTCGATCCTGATCGCATAGCTGCCCGCGGCCTGACGGCCAGTGATGTGGTTGGCGCCATGCGCGAACAGAACGTGCAGGTCTCCGCCGGGCAGTTGGGAGCCGAACCCATTGAAGAGAGTGACTTCCTCACCCTGATCAACGCCCGAGGGCGGCTGGAAACGGTGGAGGAGTTTGGCGACATCGTGCTGAAGCGCGGTGAGGGCGGCGAGATCCTCAGGCTTGCGGATGTGGCCCGGCTGGAAATGGGTGCCGGGGACTATACGCTGCGCTCGCAGTTGGACGGCAATAACGCCGTGGGTGTGGGGATATTCCAGGCACCGGGCGCCAATGCGCTGGAGATTCGCGAGCAGGTCATTGCCACCATGGACGAGCTGTCCGAGCAGTTTCCGGACGGCGTGGAGTATGAAGCGGTCTACGACACCACCATCTTCGTGAATGACTCGATAAAGTCGGTGATCGCCACCCTGCTGGAAGCCGTGCTGCTGGTGGTGTTGGTCGTCACGCTGTTCCTGCAGACCTGGCGTGCCTCCATTATCCCACTGCTGGCGGTGCCGGTATCGGTGATCGGCACGTTCGCGGCGCTCTACCTGCTGGGCTACTCCATTAACACGCTGACCCTGTTTGGCCTGGTGTTGGCCATCGGTATCGTGGTGGACGACGCTATCGTGGTGGTGGAAAACGTGGAGCGGAATATCGAAGAGGGCCTAAAGCCTCAGGCCGCCGCGCATCAGGCCATGCGGGAAGTCTCCGGGCCTATCATCGCGGTGGGGCTAGTGCTGTGTGCGGTGTTTATCCCCATGGCCTTCCTGTCGGGGGTGACCGGGCAATTCTATAGCCAGTTCGCGGTGACGATTGCCATCTCCACGGTGATCTCCACCATCAACTCGCTGACCCTGTCGCCCGCGCTGGCCGCGATGCTGCTCAAGCCCCATGACGCGCCCAAAGATCGACTCACCCGCGTGATCGATACGCTGTTTGGCTGGATTTTCCGTCCCTTCAACCGCTTCTTTAACGCCAGCTCCGACAAGTACCAGGGCGGCGTGGCTCGCTCCCTGAAGCATCGTGGCGCGGTGTTTGTGGTCTACGCGCTGTTGTTGCTGGGCACTGGCGTGATGTTCAAGGCGGTGCCGCCCGGGTTTATCCCGGTGCAGGACAAGCTGTACCTGATCGCGGGCGTCATTCTGCCGGAAGGCGCGTCGCTGGAGAGAACCGACCAGATGCTTCAGGACGTCGTGGATATCGCCATGGAGACCGAGGGCGTGGAGCACGCTATTGCCTTTCCCGGCCTGAATGCGCTGCAGTTCACCAACACCTCCAACACCGGGGTGGCCTTTCTAACCCTCAGTGCCTTTGGTGAGCGCAGCCTTAGCGCCGCGGAAATAAACGCCCGCATTAACCAGGGCATTGGTGGCTTGAAAGAAGGCTTTGCGTTCTCCTTTATGCCGCCGCCGATTCTGGGCCTGGGCAACGGGTCTGGTTTTCAGCTGTTTATCGAGGATCGCGGTAACCTTGGCTATGGGGCATTGCAGCAGGCGGTGAACCAGCTCCAGGGCGCGATTGCGCAAACGCCGGGGATGGGCTTTCCGATCAGCAGTTATCAATCCAACGTCCCGCAGCTGGATGCCGAAGTGGATCGGCTGCGGGCCAAGGCCCAGGGCGTGCCGTTAACTGAGCTGTTCGACACCCTGCAGACCTATCTGGGTTCGACTTATGTGAATGACTTCAACCGCTTTGGCCGCACCTGGCAGGTGATCGCCCAGGCGGACGCCCCTTATCGGGCAAGCGTGGAAGACATCGCCCGGCTGCGCACCCGTAACGACCAGGGCGAAATGGTGCCCATCGGCACCATGGTGGATATCCGTCAAACCTTCGGCCCCGATCCGGTATTGCGCTACAACGGCTACCCGGCGGCGGACTTGGCTGGTGAGTTCGACCCCCGCGTACTCTCTTCCGCCCAGGCGATGGACGCCATCAACGCCCTTGCTGAAGAGGTGCTGCCACCGGGCATGGCGCTGGAGTGGACTGATCTGAGCTACCAGCAGTCCACCCAGGGTAACGCGGCGCTGGTGGTCTTCCCGCTGTCAATCCTGCTGGTATTCCTGGTGCTGGCGGCGCTTTACGAGAGCTGGACGCTACCGCTGGCGGTAATTCTGATCGTGCCCATGTCGATGCTCGCGGCGCTGATCGGTGTCTGGTTTGGCGGGGGCGATAACAACATCTTCGTGCAGGTGGGGCTGGTGGTGCTAATTGGCCTGGCGTGTAAGAACGCCATCCTGATCGTGGAGTTCGCCCGGGAGCTGGAACTGCAGGGCAAGGGCGTGGTGGAAGCGGCCCTGGAAGCCTGCCGGTTGCGGCTGCGTCCGATCATCATGACCTCGATCGCCTTCACGGCGGCGGTGTTACCTTCGGTAGTCGCCACTGGCGCAGGCGCCGAGGTACGGGCGGCGCTGGGTACGGCGGTGTTTGCCGGCATGATTGGGGTGACGCTGTTCGGCCTGTTCCTGACCCCGGTATTCTATGTGGCGCTGCGCAAGCTCTCCGGTTCTCGGCTGCTTGTTAGCCATCACAGCGCTAATTTGGAGACCGATAATAGCGCCGGTCAGGGTGACTTACCTGAAGTTATTCGTTATTAATCAAAATTAGCTTTGTTGTAAGAGCCCACTGCACCGCTTTTGCTAATCAAGCATCAGCTGGGCAGTGGGTTTTTGTCTTTCCGTTTAGACATCCACTTGATGACGGCTGTCGTAAACCGCAAGTTCTAGTGCCAAGTCTTATCAATGTGTTAATACACTTGTTTATTTTAATAATTCATTTCGGTGCGCTTGATTGATTATGCGCTTTGCTATAGCGCGTTATAATGGCCTTAAAGTGGTGTTTGAAACAGCGTTGTGTGGCGTGAAAATTTATTTCAATTAACCCTTGATGATATGCTATTTTTAGAAAAATATACTCAAAATAATAGCTGGGGGAAAATAAATTGCTTATTGACCGAT
Source organism: Halomonas campaniensis (assembly GCF_002211105.1). Classification (GTDB taxonomy): domain Bacteria; phylum Pseudomonadota; class Gammaproteobacteria; order Pseudomonadales; family Halomonadaceae; genus Vreelandella; species Vreelandella campaniensis_A. The sequence goes on from NZ_JPUA01000034.1 coordinate 668,038, forward strand.
TTGATTTAAAAATTCTTGAACAGCTGCAGCGCGATGATACTCTTTCTATAGCACAGCTTGCAGAGGGGATTGGTCTCTCTGTTACGCCATGCTGGCGGCGAATACAAAGACTGGAAAAAGAAGGCGTCATTGAAAAAAGAATTGCCGTACTGAACCCTGGAAAGCTGGATCTTAGTCTCACCGTGTTTGTGATGGTTAAAACGGATAAACATAATCAAGCGTGGCTTAACGCATTTCAGGAAACCGTTAAAGACTTTCCTGAAATCGTAGAAGTTAATCGTTTGGCAGGTGAGTACGACTACTTACTCAAGGTCATTACGCGCAATAATCAGTCTTATGACGCCTTTTATAAAAGGCTTATTGCGAGAATAGAGCTTAGTAATGTCACATCGTGCTTCTCAATGGAACAAGTCAAGAAAACCAACGAGCTCCCCCTCGGTGATCTCTCATGAGTGGATGGAGCGCCTGCAGAGCGGAGTGATTGGAGAGGGGCAGTCGATTCCTGGGCCATTCGGCTCCTGCCCCTTGCTTTATGCCGACTACACCGCTTCAGGAAGGGCGCTTGATATCGTGGAGCGTGCGATGCAGGAAGCCGTGCTGCCTCTTTACGCTAACACCCATACCGAAACTTCTTACACCGGCAAGATGACCACGCGGCTGCGGGAAGCCGCCCGCCAAGCAATCGCGGAATCGGTCGGTGCCAATGACGACTATGCGGTTATTTTTGCTGGCGCCGGGGCGACGGCGGCGATAGATCGCTGTTGTCGGATCCTAGAACTGACGCCTGGGCAGAGTGTTTCGCAAGCAGCCAAGCCTGTGGTGTTTGTTGGCCCCTACGAGCATCACTCCAATGATCTGATGTGGCGAGAGTGTGATGTGGATGTGGTACGCATTCCGCTAGGCAGCCATGGCCTCCCTGATCTCATGGCGCTTGAACAGAAGCTGCAGGCCTATGCACAACGGGATATCAAAGTGGTAGCGTTTTCGGCCGCCTCCAACGTAACGGGTATTTTGACGCCGGTGCAACAAGTGGCAAGGCTAGCGCATCAATATGGCGGCCTGGCTATCTTTGACTATGCGGCGAGTGGGCCCTATGTAAAAATCAATATGGCTGGCAGCGGTGACGATGATCATCTGGATGCCATTTTTCTGTCTCCCCATAAGTTTGTCGGCGGGCCGGGCAGTTCCGGCGTATTGGTGATTCGCAAAGCTTTGTGCCGCAATGCCAAGCCATCCATCGCTGGAGGCGGCACAGTCTCCTACGTGACGGCGGCCCATCATCGTTATGTGCGTGATGTTGAGCGCCGAGAGGAGGCGGGCACGCCCAATATCCTGGGGGATATTCGAGCCGGGCTGGCGTTTCGTATTAAGGAAAGCGTTGGGGTCGAGGCGATTGAGTCGCGCGAGAAAGCGCTGGTGGCGATGGCCGTGGCACGCTGGCAAAAAGTTGCTAACGTGCGCCTGCTGGGGGCCCTTGATGTGCCCAGGCTGGCGATTTTCTCTTTCAATATCACTGCCGGTGGCAAGGCCATTCACCACAACCTTGTGGTTGCCATGTTGAATGACCTGTTTGGTATTCAGGCAAGAGGGGGGTGTTCCTGTGCCGGGCCGTATGGTCACGAACTGCTCGCCATTGATAGCAAGACCGCAACAGAGCATGAATTTTTAGTCCAAAAAGGTAAAAGCATATATCGCCCAGGTTGGGTAAGGCTCGGATTTAACTTCTTCTTTAGTAATGAGACGGCTAACTATGTAATATCTGCAGTCGAGTTTATTGCCCGTTATGCACCGGTATTGATGAAATTATATTCAGTCGATGAAGCCACCGGTGTCTGGGTCGCTCAGTACCAGAAACGGCCTACTCAGCCCGAAGCGCCAGTGACACCACAACTGTTGGATACGCTTTTGCGTCAGGACGCTTTAACAGAACCCGCCGAGACGCAGGAATCCGTGGATTGTTTTGCCCGAGCGCTTGCGTTGGTCGAGCAGGCGAAAGCCCTTCCTTTACCCGCCAGCCGTCACGATGACGATGTACCCGTTCGCTGGTTCTGGTGGCCCCATGAAGCAGACCAGGCTGATGCGCCATATCGCCATTAGCGAGAATCGTTTCAATCGTTTCTCTAATGAGAATCAACAGATTATTCTCGCGGTGGCTCATCCCGCCAGCCATCCCCAAAGTTGATGATAGAGCGGAATGCCGATTAGCACGTTAAAGGGGAAGGTAATGCCCAGTGAGGCCAGCATGGCAAGACCAATATTAGCCTCTGGGATAGCGGCGCGAATGGCGACGGGCGCGGCAATGTATGACGCGCTTGCGGTAAGACTCGCCAGAATAACCGCTGAGCCTGCGGGTAGCCCAAGCCAGAATGCCATTAGCAATCCAATGCTGGAGAGCACGACAGGCGCTGTCAGTGCTAATATGACGAGGCGACTGTGCCCCCAGCGCAGGCCGCGCAGCGTCTCTGCGGCGACCAGGCCCATCTCCAGCAGGAACAGCGCCAGAATGCCCTGGAAGGCGTTGGTGTAAAGGCTGGTCACTGATTCACCGGCATTCGGGCCATAGAGCCAGCCGATTAAAACGCCACCCACTAGCAGAATCACGCCGCGATTGGTCAGGGTCTCGTGCCAGAGCCCTGACGTTTTATTCAGCCCTGCAGGTGTTGCAGTGCGGCTATCGCGACTGAAGCGCCGGTAGAGCAACAGCCCGAGCATAATGGCGGGTAGTTCAAGCAGTACCAAGTAAAGGGTGACTTGGCCGCCGGTTGTCAAACTATGCGCTTCAACATAGGCCAGTGCGACTGCGAAGGTGCCCGCACTCACCGAGCCGTAGTGAGCGGCAAGGCTGGCGCTATCTGCGAGCGAAAGCCGCACCACATAGCGAACTACCGGAAAAACGATCAACGGAATTAAAATCCCCAGCAGGGTGACCCCGGCTAGTTCGATAAGCAGCGCGGCATTCAAACTGCCGTGCAACGCCATGCCGCCTTTAAGGCCAATGGTCAGCATCAGCAACAGGCTTAGAATGTCATAAGCGGCTTTGGGAATACTGAGATCGGAGCGCACCAACCCCGCGACCACGCCTAACACAAAGAACATCACCACAATATCCGGCACGGACAATCTCCTTGATGGGGTTTTAAAGCGGCTACTTTAACGATCCAAAGAGATTGATGAAAATAAATAAACTTTATATAGTCATAGATAATTATCTATGGTTTAGGTTATGAAAGTACGCCAACTCACTTTTCGCTTGCTACAGGTCTATGCTGACGTGGTTCGCACAGGCTCACTGACGGCCACTGCAAATCGGCTCCACCTGACCCAACCCACGGTGTCTCAGCAGCTAAAACGGCTGAGAGAGATTGTCGGTGAACCGATTGTGCGCCACGAGGAAGGCCGCTTGGTGCCCACGGAGGTTGGTCAGGCGCTTTACCAACTGAGCCAGGACTTGCTTAGCCGTGCCGATGTGTTTAGTCAGTACGTGGAAGAGTACAACAGCGGCGGGCGTGGGCACTTCAGTATTGGCTTGGTCAATACCGCGCAATATGTATTGCCACGGCTATTGGGGCCGTTTAGTCAGGCTAATCCGCAGGTCGATATCACGGTGGAGATCGGTAATCGTCAGCAGATGCTCAATCGTTTTGAGCGCCATGAAGACGACCTTTACGTATTTAGTCACCCGCCTTTGGATGATGACGTGCTGGCCGCTCCGTTCCTGAGCAACCCCTTGGTAGTGGTGGGGCCGGAAGCGTCCCACTGGGCCGATGTCAACGACCTCACCATGGAGGCCCTGAAAGACCAGCGTTTTCTGCTCCGCGAACCGGGCTCCGCAACCCGGCATACCTTTGATGCCTGGCTGTACAGTGCGGGTATTGAGTTGCGCTCCACCCAGCAGATCGCCAGCAATGAGGCGATTCGCCTTGCCGTGGCCTCTGGTATGGGGTTGGCGGTGCTGTCCCGGCATGTGGTGGCAGATGCCCCCAAAGGCATTCAAGAGCTGCCCTTGCAGGGCTTCCCGCTGAAAAGTCGCTGGCATTTTGTGGTGCGCAGAGAGCGTCGCTTACCGCCCGCCGCCTATCGTTTTTTGAGCTTTGTACAAGGCTCGCTGGCCCAAGCGTTTGAAGAGCCCGAAGGGGGACTGGCGGTGGCTGAACTGCTGCAAGCCTTAAAGGTTGAGCGTTGAAATGGCTCCCCAGCAGCATCACTACTCCCGTTGAAGGCGCCGATGATCTCATACGCTAAGCTATGATGAGAGGGCTTAAAAGGGAGCTGAAGACCGCACTCGGCGCATGCAGTCGTGCTTCGATACTCAATTTGGGTAACCGCTGCAAACGGAGGTAACTATGCTGCTCAAAGGATCATGTCACTGCCAGGCTGTGACGTTTAGTGTGAGGTCTCCGCACCCTTATCCATTCAACCGCTGTTACTGCTCTATTTGCCGTAAAACGGCAGGCGGTGGGGGCTATGCCATCAACCTCAGTGGCGATAGCAAAACGCTCAATGTCAGTGGCGATGAGCACATTTCTATCTACCGAGCGGTCATTAATGGCGTGCAAAGCACGGGAGAGAGACATTTTTGCAAGCACTGCGCCTCATCGCTATGGGTTTATGATCCTGACTGGCCCGAGCTGGTGCATCCCTTCGCCTCTGCGATCGATACTCCTTTACCTACACCGCCCAAGCGAACGCACATGATGTTGGGAAGCCGGGCCGACTGGGTCGAGGTCAATGCACAGTTCCAAGATAAATGCTTCGATGAATACCCGGATGAAAGCCTTGCCGAGTGGCATCAGCGCTTGGGATTAGAGTGTTAATTCTGCTTGCTATGCTTTGATTTTCGGTACAGCCACCAAACGTCAAACCCAAATGAATAGGTTAGAGATATCAATGCGCTAGTGGCGAGCAGGCTGGCAAGAAAGTGAGACGTGAGAGGCGTCAACGCCAGTAGTAGTGCGACCACCTGCCAGACACAAACAGCCTTGCGTCGAAAGCTGGTAAACAGCGGTTTTGAGAGCCACGGGAACTGCCAACTGGCGACGATAAACAGGTAGCGCATTCCGCCTATCAACAGCACCCAAAGCCCCAGCGATTCCAACCTTAGCAAGCCTGCACATAGCAGTAAAATTAGTAGGGCATCCAGCTCCATATCGAAGCGCGCACCGAATCGGGTATGGCTTTTGGTGCGCCTGGCAATCCAGCCATCAACACCGTCCAATAGCAGGGCGACCACTGCAATTGCCAACCACTGCCAGATACCTCCTGCAAAAGCATTGTCGGCGAGCGCGCCTGCCACGAGAGCCACCAACACCGCTCGGGCCAACGTGACCCGGTTTGCCCAACCCAGTGAGCCGTAGGGCCAGAAGATGACGACCAGGGTGGATATAAACGTGTAGAAGCCTATAGCCACCCCCCAGTTAGCGGGAGTAGCCATTAAAAGGGGCAGACCTTTGCCCAAGGATATTAGCAGCATGCCACCCAGCAGTAGCTCTGCAGCGCCATAGAGGCGTTTAGGCAGGGTGTAAGATGAAGCGTTAGAGAAGAGCGGCATGGTGTCTCACAAAGCGGCGTCGCTATCCGCAGTTGAAATAAATGATGCAACTATTTTTATATGTACCATTCTTGTAGAAGAAGGTAGGTTTGTCCATACGATCAAGAAATAGCCAAGTTAGTTTCAATTGTTCCAAATGGTTAATCGAATATTTTCTTTTCACCCGCTAAGCTGAAGATGGTGAACCATTGAAAACTGTTCTGCCTAGGGCCGTGCAATGCATGGCCACACATTATACTCGAGGGCTGAGACATACGGTGTGTCTCTTATCCCTAGCTTTAAGCGCAATGGTGCCACGCCACATTCAACGGAATGAAAGAGAGCCCGGATCAAGTGGGCTCGTAACGAAAAGGAACGCTCATGTCGGCGCTTGACGATGTAGGCAAAGCCCCCAATGCCGCCAAAAAAACCTTGGCCACCGCCTTTTGGGTGACCAACCCAGCACAAGGCGAGATGAGGCGTGAACAACTAACTCCTCCCGCCCAGGGTGAGGTGCATATACGTACCTTGTACAGCGGTATCAGCCGAGGCACCGAATCGCTGGTGTTCAATGGTCGTGTGCCTGAAAGTGAATTCTCCCGCATGCGGGCTCCCTTCCAGTCGGGTGAATTTCCTGCCCCTGTTAAATATGGCTACTGTAGCGTTGGTCGCGTTGAGCAGGGGCCAAACGCCCTCCAGGATAAAACCGTTTTTTGCCTGTTTCCCCATCAGGATCACTACATTGTTCCTGCTTCGGCGGTGCTGGAAGTGCCCGCCAATGTGCCTGCAAAACGCGCCGTCTTGGCGGCCAATATGGAGACCGCCATTAATGGCGTGTGGGACGCCGAGCCGATGCTGGGTGAGCGAATCACCATCATTGGTGCCGGTGTCGTCGGTGCGCTGGTAGCGTACCTGTGCGCCAAGGTGCCCGGTGTTAACGTCCAGTTAGTCGACATTAACCCTGAGCGTCGCCAGCTCGCCGAGCAGTTGGGCGTCACCTTCTGCACTCCCGAGCAAGCCCTTCATGACCAAGATTGCGTGATTCACGCCAGCGGCCAGTCTGCCGGCTTGCGCCAAGCACTGGCGTTAGTGGGCAGCGAAGGGCGCATTATCGAAATGAGCTGGTTTGGCGAGGGGGATATTGCGATACCGTTAGGCGGTGCTTTTCACTCCCAGCGGCTGACGCTCAAGGCCAGCCAGGTAGGCCAACTGCCGCCCAAATTACGCCCACGCTGGGATTACCAGCGCCGCTTAACATTAGCGCTGAGCCTGCTGGTAGACGAGCGGTTGGAGGCGCTAATCAGCGGGGAAAGCGACTTTGAACAGTTGCCCACGCTGGCCCCTAAGCTGTTTGGCCGCGGTAGCGCTGAGCTCTGCCACCGCCTGCGCTACTCCTCATAACCTATTTACTTATCATTGGAGTTTTTATGTTCCGTTTATGTGTTCGTGACCACTTTATGATTGCCCATAGCTTTAATGGTGAGATCTTTGGCCCTGCCCAGCGTACCCACGGGGCTACCTATGTTGTCGATGTAGTTTTTCAGCGCCCCGAGCTGGATGAGGACGGCCTGGTGATCGATATCGGCCTTGCCAGTGAAACAGTTAAATCGGTACTGGCGGGTTACAACTTCTGTAATTTGGATGAAGTGCCTGAATTTGCCGGTAAAAATACCACCACCGAGTTTATGGCCAAGGTGATCTTTGACCAGCTCGCCAAGGCGATTAGTGAGGGCAAAATGGGCATCACCGCCAAAGGGATTACTCATATGGAGATCAAGCTACATGAATCCCATGTGGCCTGGGCAAGCTACGAAGGCGCGCTATGAGTCAGCGTTTCACTTTAATCGTTGCCGGTAACCCTGCTCAGCGTACCGGCGGCTATATTTACGACGCCCAGATTGTCTCGTCCTTGCGTGACCAGGGATGGGAAATTGACGTCGTTGGCTTGGCAGGCACATTTCCTGATGCTGATGCCGAGGCGGCAGAAGCGCTTACACAGGCCCTAGCGTCGCTTCCCGATCAGGCGGCGGTGGTGATTGATGGCCTGGCCATGGGGGCGCTGCCGGAGGTGATTGCTCTGCATGCCCAACGGCTGGATATCACCGCCTTGCTGCATCACCCATTAGGCGATGAATCTGGCCTTAATGAGGCCGATCAGCAGCGCTTTCATCGCAGTGAGTTAAACGCGCTTGCCCACGTGGCGCGGATTATCGTCACCAGCCACTTTACCGCCCGGCGCTTACCGGAGCTGGCGGCCCATTATGAAATGCCACTCCATCCTAGTGTCACTGTGGTTGAACCGGGCGTTGCCCTGGCGCCGATCAGCCCCACAGCAGAACCGGGTGAGGTGCTACGTTTGCTATGTGTGGCAACGCTAACGCCGCGCAAAGGGCAGGATATTCTGGTAAAGGCATTGGCGGGCGTTAGCGGCGATCACTGGCAGTGCGACTGCTACGGTGGCGCTAGGGATGCCACTTTTACCCAGCGCGTTCAGCAACTGATTGATCAAAACGGCTTGCAAGGCAGTGTTCGGCTATACGGCGAGTGTGATGGCGCTACGTTGGAAGCGGCCTATCGCGGCGCTCACGCACTGGTACTGCCCTCCTGGTATGAAGGCTATGGCATGGTGGTCACCGAAGCCTTGGCCCACGGCTTGCCGGTGATTACCACCACCGGTGGTGCGCTTCGCGACACCCTGCCTGCCGGCGCCGGTTTGAGCGTTGAACCAGGTGACGTCGATGCGCTTCAAGGTGCCCTCAGCCGTTTTTGCCATGATGACGAGCTACGCCACCAACTGCGCCAGGGAGCCGCCCAGGCCCGGGATGCGTTAAGCGACTGGCAAGACGCGGGCGCGAAGTTTGCCGCGGCGTTAACTTCGCCCGCCGATTCTCCCAATTTACGCCCAGGCAGCCAGTTTGCGTCCGACTGGCTGACGCTGCGCGAGGCGGCTGATATCGATTCCCGTAGCCAGCCCTTGGCTGAGTTTGCCGCGGAGTGGCTGAACGCGCGTACTTCGGCGCCGCTGATAGCGGATCTTGGCTGCGGCCGGGGTAGTAATATGCGCTTTCTGGCGCCGAGCCTGAGTGGCCACCAGCGCTGGAAGCTGATCGATCACGACGCCATTTTGTTAGCCCAGGCGCGCCAGCGTGCTGCCGGATTAAGCAATAGCCAAGGGCAGCCCGTGGCCGTTGAGACGCACTGCGTATCACTGAAAGCGCTTGCTGAGGTGCCGCTCGACGACGCGCACCTCGTCACCGCATCGGCGCTGCTGGATCTGGTCTCCCAGCAGTGGATCGATGCTTTGGTGGCCCGCATTGCCGGGCAGCAACAGGCGCTGCTGATAGCGCTAAGCGTGACCGGTGAGTGGCACTTTATTGACCCTCAAGGCGCGCCGGTGCTGGATGACGAAGACCGCTGGCTGCTGGCGATGTTTATGGCTCACCAGCAGCGCGATAAAGGTTTGGGTGATGCATTGGGCGGACAGGCTCACGAGGCACTAATCGACGCCCTGGAGGGGGCTGATTATCGCGTTGAACAAGCCGAAACGCCGTGGCAGCTCGCTGCGGGCAGTCAAGAGCAGTTGCCATTGATGGTGGCGCTGCTCGAGGGTTGGGCCGAAGCCGCCACCGAGCAAGCCCCTGAAGCTGCGGCGCGTATTGCCACTTGGCTGCAACAGCGTCAGCAAGCGGTGGCCAATGGCGAGCTGGGCATTTGGGTAGGGCACTGTGACCTGCTTGCTATGCCTCAGGAAGAGGCGTAAGCCGATGGGAATTGCTGAGCGTTGGCATACTCGCCTGTCCAGCCCGTGGCTTCGCCGCGGGCTGGTTAGCGCTGCTCTATTAGCGGCGGTGGCGCTGTGGGTTGAACCTCAGGCTGTCGTGGCGGAGGTACGGCGTTTCTCTGCCGAATGGGTCGTACTGGCGTTAGCCATCAGCACGCTTCAGATCATGCTCTGCGCCTGGCGCTGGCAGTTTACCGCGGGACTGATCGATGTGCCGCTGCGCTTTGCTTACGCCCTGCGTGAGTACTATCTGGCGCTACTGGTCAATCAACTGTTGCCCGGCGGTGTATTAGGCGACGCCGGACGGGCGCACCGTCATGCCACCCAAGCGCACTCTAAGGGGCGAGCCTGGCGTGCGGTGATTATTGAGCGCGCTTCAGGGCAGGTCGCCGTGGTCGTGCTTACGTTAACAGCGTTGCTGCTTTCACCGCTCTGGCATACTGCGTTGGGAGGGGCATTGATCACCGCGGTGGGCTTAAGCGCATTAGCTGTGCTTGTGGCGATCATCGTCATTGGCTTGCTGCTGCGCCAGCGTTTTAGCCACTGGTTAGCAAGACTGCCGCATTGGTGCCAAGCCTTGGCTGGCGATGTAAGACGCGGTCTGTTGCGTCGAGGCGTGTGGCCCCAGCAATTGCTCTCGTCACTGGTGATTGTGCTTAGCTACGGTTTGGTTATGGTCTGTGCGGCTAGGGCGATCGGGGTTGAGTTACCGGCGCTGCAGGTGCTGGCACTGACACCGGTACTGCTACTGGCCATGCTGATTCCGTTTTCGGTGGCCGGTTGGGGGCTTCGTGAAGGCGCCGCCGCCGGTGTCTGGGCGCTGGTCGGCCTGCCGTCCGCCCAAGGGGTGGCGGTGTCGTTAGCTTACGGTGTGCTGGTGTTGCTGGCGAGTCTGCCCGGCATTTGGGTGGCGCTTAGCTGTCGTGAAAAAGCTCAGCCCTCAGGCGGTGGTATCCCGCAGTCGCAGGTCGAACAGCGTGTCGTCACCGCAGCGGAAGGTTCGCGTGGGCGGGCGCAACGCACTCTCAAGCGTTTCGATGGGCGTCATCTTGAGGCCTGGCCTGCCGGAGCCGATCAGCAGTGGGGCAACCAGCAGATGCAGCCGGTCAACGGCACCCGCTTCGATAAACTGAGATACGGTAATACCGCCGCCCTCTACCAGTACCCGCGTCAGACCTTTGTCGGCCAGCAGAGTGACAACATCACTGGGGGTGAACTGACCGCTAGCATTCAGCGGCAGCTCGCAACGTTCAACGTGGGCCAGGCTCGTCGTCGCCTGCGATTCAGTCCCCACGGCAGACCCCACTATATGCAGCGTCGGGGCGCTATCGGTATTCAGCAGCGCCAAGTTATTGGGAATTCGGCCGCGTGGATCAAGCACCACCCGCGCCGGGTTAGTGCCGCTAACGTGGCGCACGGTCAACTGGGGGTTATCGGCGCTGGCGGTACCCGCACCGATAACCACCGCGTCGACCAAAGCACGCAGGCGGTGCAGGTGAACCAAGCTTTCATGGCCGTTGATGTAGTGGGAGTGGCCGCTTTCCGTCGCGATGCGGCCATCCATACTCTGCCCCAACTGCGCCACCACCCACGCAGGCCGACTGGCCAGTGGGGTCAGGCAATCGAGCAGTTCACGCGCCTCAGCGGCGACCGTTTTGTCCGTTTGCCACTCGCCGGTAGGCGTCAAGGTGATAGCCACATCGCAAGAGCGCTGATGGCGCAACGCCAGCAGCCATTCCCAGGCATCGCCCAGCGCAATAGTGTTGATATGGGATTCGGGCATGACGCCTCCGGGCTAAATAAACCGCTCCATCATGCGGGCTCTGGTCAGTTGAGAGCAAGTTGTTCAGAGCAAGAAGTCGTACAGTTGAGAGCAAACAGCTCAGTGCAAGCGTGCACCATCCCCCTTGTAAGGAAGCCAGGAGGCCTACATGTACCAGATTGAACGCGCTATTTTCGATATCCGTCGTGGATTGCCAGTGGTGGTGAATGCCAGTGGGCAGCGTTTGCTCGTGCAGGCACTGGAAGGCAGTGAGTCAGTTGAAGTGCTTGCCCAGTTAGCGGGCGAGCGGCCTTCGCTGGTGCTTACCCGTCACCGCCTAGCGGCGTTAGGCATGAGCTTAACCGCCGAAGCCGCCAGCTTGCCGTTGGTGGCCCACATTACGACCAGTGAGCTGCATAACTTGGCCGCTGCGGAAATGCTTTCGAAACCCGCTAGTGGGCTACTAAGCGGCTTAAAACCGGCAGGGTTAGCCGAACTAGGCGCGGTTACCCTAATGCGCCGCGCCTTGCTAATCCCAGCAGCGCTCTGCGCCTTTGTTAGTGAAGAAACCGCAGCGGATATTGAGGAGCAACTGGCAGACGGGCGGTTGCTTGAAGTCAACGCTCAAGACGCTGAACAGTGCCTTGCCGGGGCGCCGGGTATGCTTAAGCGGGTGAGTGAAGCGAATATCCCCCTTGAGGATGCTGCCGACAGCCGCTTTGTACTCTTCCGTGAGCCGGACGGCCTGCGCGAGCACGTTGCGGTGGTGATCGGTAAGCCGGAGCGCTGGGAAGGCGCGGTGCCGCTACGCCTGCACTCGGCATGTTTAACCGGCGACCTGTTCGGTAGCCTACGCTGCGACTGTGGTGAGCAGCTGCGCAACGCCGTGGCGGATATTCAAGCCATGGGGGGCGGCGTGCTGCTCTATTTGGCGCAAGAGGGCCGGGGCATTGGCTTAGCCAATAAGCTGCGCGCCTATACCTTGCAGGATGGTGGGCTGGATACCGTGGATGCGGATCAAGTACTCGGTTTTGGTGACGACGAGCGCCAGTATGCGGTGGCGGTGGATATGCTCAACGCCCTCAATATCGACCAGGTGCAGCTATTGACCAATAACCCGCTGAAGATGGAGGCGCTTCGTCAGGGCGGTATTGAGGTGGTCTCACGCCAAGCACTGTATGGCAGCGTGACCGACCACAATCAGCGCTATCTGAATGCCAAAGCTACCCGCGGTGGACACTTGCTGGAAGACGTATTAAGCAGCCAGCGATGAACCTGATGGGGCGCTGGCTAAAGTTGCTTCCCGCTGGTTCAGCGATGTTAGTTGGCCAGCGGCGGTAGGTGGGCAGTTTCCGTCACCACTGTCGCTAACTGACGAGCATAATGCTGCACCAACCGTTTGCCTAATTCAACGCTGGCGTGGCTGGCATCCCCGGCCACACCCTGGGCACTCAGGTCTTCCGCTAACCAAGCAAATGCCGCGGCCCCTTCGGCACTGACTAACGCATCACCTTGGGGCGCCGCGGGCGGTGCTGCCTGATAGCCCTCTAGCTGTACCAACGTGGGTGCCAAATAGTGCATCATCGCGGTTTCGAGCAGCCCGCCGTGTAAGCCGTAGCGTAGCTCTTCAGCGCCAATCGCGCCTTCCAGGGGGGGGAGCCGAGTATAGGTGGCTTTGACCACACGCATTGCATGCCGCCGCCGTAGCGTGAGCCCCGCCAAATCCATCACCGCCTTATTGCCACCATGGCTGTTAAGCAGTACTAAACGACGAATGCCGGCGCGGGCTAAGCTGTCGCCGTAGGCCTCCAGGGTGGCAATCGAAAGCGAAGCGGGCAGGCTGAGCGTGCCGGGGAAGCTGGCGTGCTCATCGCTGGCGCCTACCGCAATCGACGGCAGGCAGATGACATTTAAATTGGCATCAAGCGCCTCCAGCATCGCGGTCTGCAGGCCCTCGCCAATCATCAAGTCAGTGGCTAAGGGAAGGTGCGTGCCGTGCTGCTCAATGGCGCCAAGCACCAGTACCGCGACCGGGTCACGTTGGGCGAACTCGGCTAACTGTGGAGCGGTGAGGGTTTGCCAGTGGTGAATCATTGCGTGACGTGCCTATGCCTATAAAAAGTTCAAATAGCGTGCGCAAAAATTAAAGCGGGTTAAGCAGTAGCGGATGGTCTGAGCGGCAGGCGTAGAGATCCCCGGATGGAAGGGCTTCGGCTCCCGCGCTGAGCCACTCGCTAATCGCTTGCGGCGTTTGCCACTCTGCCCAGCGAAAATGGCGCTGCTCGCCCGCCACTACATTGTAGCGGTACTCGCCAAGACGGCTTAAATGGTTAACGCAGTCCTGGTTCACTTCCAGGGCGCCAGCCACAAACTCCACCGACAGCGCTGCTACTGGGCGGCTTAGTCCTGCCAGAACCTCGGCCTCAAAGCCTTCAACGTCTATTTTGATGAAGCTGGGCTCGCCATACTCATCAATTAACGCATCCAGCGTGGTCACCGGTACTCGCAGCCGTTGCTCCCAGCGTACCTGGCTAAAACCTGCGTTGCGCTCACCAATCTGCTCCCGCCACTCGGTGGCCAGGGTGGAGAGGGTCGGATTGCCGGGGCTGATAGCGATCTCGGCAAAGCCGCTGGTTGGGCCAGCCGCCATTGGCAGCAGGTTAATGGTCGTTGGTTTCACTAGGCGTTTAAACCACTTGGCGAGGTCGGGCTGGGGCTCCAGCGCCACCACTCTGGCGCCCAGCGCATGAAAAGCCGCGCTACGGTCGCCTAAATGCGCACCAATATCAAAAGCAACACTACCGGGGTGAATGAATGGCTTATAGAGGCGCTGGAGCCCGCGCTGGCGCCCCGGCCGCCAGTAAATAAACAGTGAGCGGGCTAGCCCGCCTGCGCTGCGCAGTCGTTGTAGCGCCATGCGACGCATTAGCTAGGTTCTCTGAATGGACGTGCATTGATCCAAACAGGCGCTGGCGATATAAGCTTTGCTTGATAAGGGCTATTCGTCATCGGGATACCACACGTAATTCCAGGTTTCGCTAACGGGTTCGCCATTTAAGGTGAGCCTTAGGCGCACATCGCTGGGTTGATCGCTCGCGGGCAGCCGGAAGCTCGCCCGCCAGCCGTTGTTGGGCAGCGAAGTGACTTGAGGGAGCAGTACCTCACCATGTTGGGAGCTGATATCGAGCTCGACGGCTTGGTCGGCGGTAATATCCGCTAACGCACCGCCCTGAAAATCGACGATAAATTGGCGCTCCTCCAGCGAGGAAGAGTCCGCTTGTCCCGGCACGCCCGCACGGCCATGGCGAGTACGAATGGCGCGGCCAAGTTGATGCTCATCGGGCTGGGCATTCAGCGTGTGAGTGAGATAGTGCAGGCGACGGGATTCGCCTGCATCCAGCGTATCGTCCGCCACCCAATAGGCGACAATGTTGTCGTGGGTCTCATCGGGAGTGGGGATTTCGACAAGTTCCACATGTCCCGGCCCCCACTCGTCCAGTGGAACAACCCACTGGCTGGGGCGGCGGTGGTACTGGGCTTCGACATCCAAGTAGCGATTGAAGTCACGCTCCCGTTGCATTAACCCGAAACCCTGAGGGGAGTCGTCTACAAACGTGGAGCTACGCAGGTGGGGGGGATTACTCAGTGGACGCCAGATCCACTCGCCGCTGCCAGTGTGCATCAGCAGACCGTCGGAGTCGTGCACCTGGGGGCGAAAATCGTCCGGCCGCTCGCGGCTTGCCTCACCGAAAGTGAACATGCTGGTGAGCGGGGCGACACCCAGCTTGGCAATATCTTCGCGGGCAAACAGCTCCGCTTCGACCTCGACCTGGGTATTCTCGCCAGGCTGGATAACAAACCGATAGGCACCGCTGACCGAGGGGCTGTCCATTAACGCCAGTAGCTCAATCTGTTCAGCATCCGCATCGGGTTTATAGAGCCAAAACTCACGAAATGCCGGGAATTCTTCGCCATCAGGGGAGGCGGTATCGATCGCCAGCCCTCGGGTGGAAAGTCCGTACGCCTGGTCACGTCCCACGATGCGGAAGTAGCTGGCACCTAGAAACACAGCAAACTCATCGGCGTATTGATCGCTATTAAGGGGGTAGTGGAGACGAAAGCCCGCATGGCCGCTGCCGGTAAGGTCTTGCTCTTTGAGCGCTGCAGCATTGCCATCATAAGTATAGTCTGCTGCAGAAAAGGGCAGGGGCGTTGCCGTGTCATTGTCGATAACGTTCAAGGCAATCGGGGTTTGGAAAAGAAAGCCGCTGTGAAATAGCTGTAGGCTAAAAGGACTCTCGTCTTTCCAGTAGGCATGTTCGGGGTCAAAGCGAATCTGCCGGTAGGTATCGTAGTCAAGCTCGCGCAATACCTCAGGTAAGCTCTCTTCCGGGGCTTGGTAGGCCTCTTCAGCGAGCTGTTGGGCGCGCTCAATAACCTTGCTGAAATGCTCATCGTCTTCAGCCAACGCAGGCAAGGCGAGCGTAGAGCCAATTAACACGATCCATTTACCAGGCCACCCCTTGGCAACAGGCCTCCTAAAAAACGGTCTTCTACCAACACAGTTACAACCCATGGATGAAATCCTTTCTGGTGAAGGCCTGCAAAACGCGTGGGCCTTATGCCAAGCAAAGCGTGAAGTCTTTACACAATAACTATACGATAAAATATGACAGTACATGATTATTGTGTTTTTCAGCAGCCTTATTCCTTGCTCTTGTGTCTTGCGATTGGGTACGCCCTCTCTTCGAGAGAGCGCTGACAGGTTATATCAGTGACATTGTAAGCAAAGGCAGTCCCAGATGAGAGTGCGATGAGTCGATTATTACTACTGTTTCTAACGCTGAATTTCTTACTCATTGCACCGCTCTGGTGGCGTTTTGGCGAGATCAGCTCATATTTGCTTGCTTGGGAGGCGCTTATCATTGCGCCGCTAATGCTGCTGCTCCCTGTTGGCCAAACGCGCCGCGTAGTGGCTGTTGGCGTGGTCAGTTGGGTGATGTTAGCAATTGCCGTGAATTTAGGCACTGCCGCCACCCAAATGGCCTTTGCCCGGCCACTCAATCTCTATCTTGATGTACCTCTGCTGCGCTCAATTTATCACTTGTTAGTAGGTAATGTAGGTCAACTGTTGGCAGTTTGCGCAATGCTGGCGGGGGTTGCCTCGTGGTTCGCCATCACACTGATTTTAGTGCGCCTGCTGCTGCCACCCGTCGCCTACTCTGTTAAGCGTCTGCCTGGTGTGGTGGCATTAACACTGCTAGTCATTGCCACGAGCAGTGCAGCGCTTGAGCTTAGTGGGATCCGGCTAGTGGATAGTGCTCGTTTACCGATGGTGAACACGACACGCTTTCAGTGGCAGCAAGTGACCGATACCCACGCCGCCCGCCTCGCCTTTACAGCACAGCTGGAGACCGCACCAATGGAAGCCCGCTCACTGCCGGGATTGGCGGGGCGCAATGTACTGCTCACCTTTATTGAGTCCTACGGTATCTCGGCGCTGGAAAATCCACGTTACTCCGATGTTCTACTGCCTACGCTAGCTGAAATGCAGCAGCGGCTGGGTGAACATGACCTCCATGTGGTCTCTGGCATGCTGGCCTCACCCATTCGCGGTGGGCAGTCGTGGCTGGCCCACGCGACAGCCCTCAGTGGCCGCTGGATCGACAACCAGCTGTGGTATCGGCTGATGCTAGACAGCGACCACACCACTTTGATCGATGATTTTCGTGCCACCGGTCAGCGCACCCTGAGTGTAATGCCCGCGATTACCCTGGCGTGGCCGGAGGGCGAGGCCTACGGTTTTGATGAGATCGCCGCAGCGAAAGATATCGCCTATGCCGGGCCTGCTCTCAACTGGGTCACCATGCCGGATCAATTTACTCTCGATTACACCCAGCGTTACTTGCTAGGAGAGACGCCGGTGTTTGCCCAATTGGCCCTAATCTCCAGCCATGCCCCCTGGACACCCATCCTGCCTGTCTTGGATGATTGGTCATCCATTGGCGATGGGGGTATTTTTGCTCCTTGGGAGGACGCTGGTGACCCGCCAGAAGTGCTGTGGCAAGACATTGAGCGTATTCGCGATCACTACGGCTGGTCGGTGGACTACGCTGTGAAAGTCACAGGCCGCTGGGCCGAACGCGTAGTGGATGATAATACCCTGATGATAGTGCTGGGGGATCATCAAGCCGCGCCGCTGATTACCGGCGACGATGCCAGCGCGGCAGTGCCGGTGCATATGATTAGCGGCGACCCAGAGCTATTGGCGCCCTTTATAAAGCGCGGCTTTGTTCCCGGCACGCTGCCTGCGCTCGAAGAGGCGAGCAGTGCGCCCAGAATGAGCCAGCTTCGCCACTGGCTGCAGACCGATTTTGGTGAGCTAGATGATGGTTAAGGCGGTGATAGCAGCGAGTGATGCGCAGTTTACCAAAGCCAGCTATTAGGGCGTGCCGGTGTTAGCCCTTTGCGCAAATCGAACCAGCCGAGCAGGCAGCGTACGCCCAGCCATACCGCTAACAGCGGCCAGAGCAGGGTGCCGACTATCACAATGCTGAGCAGGAAGGCGATGCAGGCATACAGGGTGCCGATCCAGAAGGTGCGAATCAGGTAACGATAGTGATGCTGCAGCCAGGGCGCCGCTTCTTTGCGATAGACATAGGCGATGATGACGCCAATCAGAAGGGTGATATTGGCTGTGACGATACCTGCTAGGTAGAGTGCGTAAATAATCTGTGGCGCGCGTATGTCATCGCGCTTTACAGGGGGTTGTGTCATCAGAGCTCTCTTTTTCAGCCTAATAAAGACGATAGTCGCGGAAATTGGCTAGATTTTGCTGCTCCTGCACTACTTTGCGGTAGCGTTTGTACTCCCATTGATACTGTGCCGGTTCCAAGGCAATTGCACTTTCAACACTCGCATTGACACCAGTGGCAGACTGCACATCCTCGTCGCTATAAACCCGCTCGTCGGCCTCCAAAAAATGGATTTCAAAGCCTTGACCAGGGATACGTAGCGCGACGCCGGTAACTACCCGCGCCTGAGTCCGGGCGACCAATTTCGGGAGCAGGGTGGCGGTGTAGGCCTCGCGACCAAAGAACGGCGCAAAAACACCACTGCCCCAGTCGGGCTCCTGATCAGGAAGTATGCCAATCGCTTCGCTGCGTTTAAGCGCTTTAAGCAGCGCCGCCACACCTCGAGGGTTGGTGGGTACCAAACTGGCCCCCATGCGTTCGCGGCCATGACGAATGACCGGGTCGAGGGCGGTGATTTTGGGCGGCTCGTACATAGCGGTAAAGGGAAAGTGACTCGAAAGCCAGAAGTTAAGCACTTCCCAGTTGCCGAAGTGGGGGGCAAGCACAATCACGCCGCGGCCTTCGGTACGGGCGTTATCGAGCTTATCGCGACCGTGCACCGCTAAAATGCTGGTCTCTACCTTGTTTGGTTCCGCCATCCAGGCGTGGCCCAGTTCCAGCATGGTAGCCGTTGAGTGGCGTAAACTGTGCTGACCAAGGGTTTTACGCTCAGCGACAGAGAGGTTTGGGTAGACCGCCGCTAAGTTGCGATCGGTGATCCAGCGCTCACGCTTATTAAAGCGGTAAACCAGGGGGCCGAGCGCCGAAGCAATACGCCACAGGCGCGCAAGCGGCCAGTGTGACAGTTGACGCCATAGCCAACTGATCGCGCTGGCTTTGGAAAAACGCCTAGCGTTATTAGCCCCCTGTGGTGTCATCGTTAAATCAACCAAGTATCTACATTGGACGGTGCGCGCTTCTCTTGCAGCCCTTTGAAGCCTTTAACGCAGCGAATAATCAACCAAATGGCTAACGGTAGCATGAGTAGGAAACCGAGCAGAACCGGGGTTAAGAGCAAGCAAACGAGTCCGTATACCAAACCTATCCAAAACGTACGAATCTGATAGCGGTAATGCTCGTCCAGCCACAAAGGGCCTTTGCCTTTATAGACGTAGGCGATAACCACACCAATAATCGACGTAAAACCAAGGATAAAACTGGCCAGATAGAGCGCATAAATAACCATGGCCATGGTCGTATCGGGCTGATGCTGCTCTTCGCTGATGACATTGCCCTCAAGTGGGGAATCAGTTTCCTTATCAAGCATAACGTTTCCTTTCGATCAATCTGTATAGATGCTGAAGTGAGTGATGATGCCGAGTACACATCAGTGCGCGCTGTTTAAGCGCGGCACATGATACCTTGATTCATTAGACTTAGCATTAACGCGAAGAGGGGCGGCAAATCTCTAGCAGATTGCCGTCCGGGTCACGCAGGTAGATGGATTCAATCGGGCCAGTGGCGCCTTGGCGAGCGACGGGGCCTAGCTCTACGTCAATCGCCAGCGCGTCTAAATGCTGCTTGAACTCGTTCAGCGGCAGTTGGCAACGCAGGCACAAATCCAGGCTGCCAGGCGTAGGCGTTGCTGAAATGGGGGCAATGTCAGTATCTGTTTGATGCAGGCGTAGTGCCGTATCCCCGAGCATCAAATCGACCCGCTGAGCATCGCGATAGCGTACGTCTAAGCCCAAAACCCGCGAGTAAAAATCCACTGCACGACTAATGTCGGTCACGGTAACAACAAGATGATCCAGACCTGATAGCATGCCACCTTCCTTAATACATAACGTTAAGCCAGAGAATACAATGATGCGCCGCTGTCCGCTCTGCGCTGAATCCACGATTGCGCTCTACCACCGGGATCGGCGTCGTGACTACTACCAGTGTGCCACGTGCAAGCTGGTATTTGTCCCCCCTGAGCAGCATTTGAGTGCTGCTGAAGAAAAGGCTGAATACGATAAGCATCAAAACTCGCCGCATGATACGGGATATCGACGCTTTTTAGGGCGTTTATTTACCCCGCTATTAGCCAAGCTCTCACCCCAAGCTCGCGGTCTTGATTTTGGTTCAGGGCCGGGGCCGACGCTGTCGGTTATGTTTGCCGAGCAGGGGCATCCGATGACTATTTACGACCTTTTTTACGCCCCCGATGCCTCAGTTTTGACACAAATATATGATTTTATCACCGCCACAGAGGTTGTTGAGCACTTGGCGCAGCCCGGCAAGGTGCTTACGCAGTTGGTGGCTCAGCTGGCGCCAAGTGGTTATCTGGGCTTAATGACCAAACGCGTTACTTCGCCGGAGGCTTTTGCCCGCTGGCACTATATTAGCGACCCCACCCATATCAGCTTTTTTAGTGAGGAGACCTTTCGTTGGTGGGCACAAAAGAATAGTTTAGTAGTGGAATTTCCTGGGCCTGACACGGTTATTCTACACAAAACGCTATCGTGAATAATTGTAACGTTAGAAAAGCATTGACTTTGCCCGCTTGAGGGCAATAATTGCGCGCCGCTATCCCGGCCTGACTCGATGTGCCAGGTGAGATGACGGTTTCTGTGGACACGTTTAGTAGCGTTTTTACGCCTGTTTTCAGCCCCTTTTTTGCACCACTTTTAGGCAAGACGAGGTTTTCATGTCGCGGCAACTGCTAGCCATGGCGCTGGCGCCCCTGTTAGGGCTCTTCATTCTCGGGATTGGCAATGGTTTTCTCGCCACCTTAATTACCGTGCGCCTGGATGCTGCCGGTGAGTCCGCTACGGTCATCGGTATTGTGTCGTCCGCTTATTTTATCGGCTTAGCGTTAGGCGCAATGGTGAATGACCGCCTGTTGCTGCGCATTGGCCATATTCGCGCCTACGGCAGTTTTGCCTCATTAGTCGCCGTCACGGTGTTGCTTCAGGGCTTGTTCTTCGACCCCTGGGCCTGGTTTGTACTGCGTCTCATTGGCGGCTGGGCCACGGTGGGGGTGTATCTGGTCATTGAAAGCTGGCTGCTTACGTCAGGCGATCAAAAGGTTCGCGGCCGCCTGCTGGCGCTTTACATGATTTCGCTCTATGCCGCTGGGGTACTGGGTCAGCTGCTGCTAGGGGTGACCAATGCCATGGGCGTCACCGCGCCCTTTATGGTAATTGGGCTACTGGCCTCGCTCTCAGTGCTGCCCATGGCGATGATTCCCCGGGTATCGCCGATTATGGAGCACGCCGAGCCGCTTCCCCCGCACCGTTTGATCACGCTGACGCCTACCGGCGTGATGGGCAGCTTAGGCTCCGGGATGGTGGTAGCCGCGGCGTATACTCTGTTGCCGCTTTATCTGCAGCGCATTGGTATGAGTGTCAGCCAAGTGGGGCAGATGATGGCGGTGGTGATTATGGGCGCTATGCTGCTGCAGTACCCGATTGGTCGCTGGTCGGATCGCCATGACCGACAGATGGTACTGATCGGCATTAGCGGTTTCTGTGTGCTGATCTCGGCGGCGATGCTCTGGCTACCGCTCTCTACGCCGATGCTGGCGCTGCTGCTGTTCTTGCTTGGCGGTGGGGTGTTTGCCCTCTACCCGGTGGCGGTGAGCCACGCCGCCGACCGCGCCCCCGCAGGGGCGCTGGTGCGCATGAGCCAGGGTCTGCTGCTGATCAACTCGATTGGCGCCACCCTCAGCCCCCTTATGATCTCCCCGGTGATGACCGCCATGGGCGATGCGGGCCTGTTCTGGGCCTTCGGCTCACTCAGTCTATTCTTCTTGCTGTTCTTCGCCTGGCGCCGCAGCGTACGCCCAGCGCCAGTGCCCGTGGCACCCTTTACCCCGACTACGCCCATGACCGCTGCCGGTGCTGAGCTGGTGGTCACCGAAGAGTTGATGCAGGGGGCGCTGGAGCACGAGCACTTGGAGGATCTCTCCGATGCCGTATGGGATGTGGAAGCGGCCGAGCCGGTGGTAGGGCCGCCCGCGGAAGATGAAAGCCATATCACTTACTATGATGATGTGGAACAAGTAAATAAGCGAAATTAAAACGCAGCAGAGACGTTGGTGGTAGCGGGTGATACCTTGGGCTAATGGTGTAGGTGAGAGAGTATTACTACTATCTAGGGCATGCTTTCAAACAATTGTTTAATTTTTCAGCCCGAGGTTCGCCATGAATGTTTACGCCGCACCGGTACGCGATTTGCGCTTTGTGCTCGAAGAGTTATTAGCGCACCGCTCGCTCAGCCTGCCGGGCTTTGAAGAGGCCACGCCCGACTTGGTCGAGGCGGTGCTCGAAGAGGCCGCAAAGCTGGCCGGTGACGTCTGGGGGCCGCTTAATAAAGTTGGCGATCAGCAAGGCGCCAAGCGCCACACCGACGGCAGCGTGACCACGCCGGAGGGCTTCGCTGCGGCTTACCAGGCGTATGTCGAGGGTGGCTGGAACGGTATTGGCGTGTCAGAGGCTCTAGGCGGCCAGAACCTACCGGAAGTGGTTGCCAGCGCGGTGCAGGAGATGCTTCATGGTGCCAATATGGCGCTGGGGCTCTGCCCCATGCTGACTGCCGGCGCCATTGAAGCATTGGCTCACCACGGCAGCGATGCACTCAAAGCGACTTACTTGCCCAAGCTGGTGGAAGGCACCTGGACGGGCACCATGAACCTGACCGAATCTCAAGCGGGGTCGGATCTCTCCCAAGTGCGCACCCGCGCCGTGCCTGAAAATGATTACTACCGCATCAGCGGCCAGAAGATCTATATCACCTGGGGCGAACACGACGCCGCCGAAAACATTATTCATCTTGTGCTAGCCCGCAAGCCCGATGCGCCGGAAGGCAACAAAGGTATTTCCCTGTTTCTGGTGCCCAAGTTCCTGGTCAATGAAGACGGCTCCTTGGGTGAGCGCAACGATGTCACCTGTGCCTCTATTGAGCATAAGCTGGGCATTCACGGCTCGCCGACGTGCACCCTGAGCTTTGGCGAAAATGACGGCGCCATTGGCTACTTGGTCGGCGAAGAGGGGCGTGGCCTGAACCATATGTTCACCATGATGAACGAGGCGCGGCACAAAGTCGGCATCCAGGGCATTGGTGTGGCTGAGCGCGCCTGCCAGCACGCTTTTGCCTATGCGTTGGAGCGTCGTCAAGGGCGCTCTCCCAAAACCCGTGGCGGCGCAGAGTGCAGCATCAGCGATCACTTGGACGTGCGCCGTATGCTGCTCTCCATGCGTTCGCGCACCGATGCGCTGCGCGCCCTGGCGCTCTATTGCGCCGCCGAGTTGGACACTGCCCGCCACGCGGAAAATGATGATGCCCGCCAAACTGCCCAGGCCCGTGCGGATATTTTGATTCCAGTGATTAAAAGCTTCTCTACCGATCAGGCAGTGGAGATTGCCTCCATGGGCATTCAGGTGCATGGCGGCATGGGCTATGTGGAGGAGACCGGCGCTGCCCAACTGCTGCGCGATGCACGCATTGCGCCGATTTACGAAGGCACTAACGGTATTCAGGCGCTCGATCTGGCGGGTCGTAAACTCCAGCGAGACAACGGCGAAGCGCTCACCGTGCTGCTGCATGACGTTGCTGCTACCGTGGAGCAGCTCAACGCCGACCCTGCCCTGAAAGCGTTGGGCAGTGGTTTGGCCGCAGGGCTTGAAGATCTAAAAGTTGCCCAAGCGCTGGTGCTTGAGCAAGGTCGCGACCCTGAAATCGGCCCAGACGCAGTGCAGGCTTACGCTACGCCGTTCCTTAACTTGACGGGCCATGTGCTGTGCGCCTGGCAGATGGGCCAGGCGGCGCTTAGCGCCCAGGCAGCCCTTAACAACGGCAGCGATGATCCCTTCTATACTGCCAAAATGCGCAGCGCCGAATTTGCAATTACTCAATGGCTGCCGGTAGGCCGCGCCCAGCGCGCGGTGATAGAGGCGGGCATGCAGTGTTTAAGCGATTTTGAGGTTCATTAACGCTAATGTTTAGCTTCGCGCCGCCGCCCTCTGGGGCGGCGGCGCTGTTTCTGCCCTGTCAAAACAGTTATTTAAAACAATCATTTAAAACGATCTTTTAAAGCCAACGCTTTCAATAACATTAACAAAACTCAGGAGCCGACCATGACCGCTATCTTTGAGCAGGGCTTGCCCCAAACCGTTGCCAACCACGTGCCGCTTTCCCCGCTGACTTTTATCGAGCGCTCGGCGTCGATCTATCCTGACTACCCTGCGATTGTCCATGGCAGCACGCGGCGTACCTGGGGAGAGACCTGGTCACGCTGCCGCCAGCTTGCCTCGGCGCTCGAAAAGCGTGGTATTCAGCCGGGCCAAACCGTGGCGGCGATGCTGCCCAACATTCCCGCCATGTTTGAGGCGCATTTCGGCGTACCGCTCGCAGGCTGTGTATTGAATACCCTGAATATTCGCCTGGATGCCGAAGCGATCAGCTATATGCTGGAGCATGGCGAGGCCAAAGCGATTTTGGTCGACCCTGAATTTGCCGACGTTATTCAGCAAGCAGTGGCCAAGCTTAAACACAAGCCGCTGATTATTGATGTGGCTGATAGTGAGTTTCTTGGCGAGACTCAGGGCATTGGCGAAATTGAGTACGAGGCGCTGCTTAACGAAGGTAATGCTGACTTCGCCTATCAACTGCCTGCCGATGAGTGGGATGCGATCTCGCTGAACTACACCTCCGGCACCACCGGCAAGCCCAAAGGGGTGGTTTACCACCACCGCGGCGCTTATCTCAACGCGGTGAGCAATATTATGGAGTGGGCGATGCCCCACCATCCCATCTATCTCTGGACACTGCCGATGTTCCACTGCAACGGCTGGTGCTTCCCCTGGACGATTGCCGCCAACGCCGGAGTGAATGTCTGCCTTCGCCGCGTTGATCCCAAAAAGATCATGCAGTTGATCGCCGATGAAAAGGTCACCCACTTCAGCGGGGCGCCGATTATTCTTAATGGCCTGGTGAATCTACCGGCTGAAGACAAATGCGAGTTTGATCACCCGGTAAAAGTGACCACCGCCGGTGCCGCGCCGCCAGCCTCAGTGATTTCTGGGGTCGAAAAGCTAGGCATTGAGGTCACCCACGTATACGGCCTGACCGAAGTATACGGCCCGGTAACCGTATGCGCCTGGCGTGAAGCGTGGGATGAGTTGCCGCTGGAAGCACGTGCCAAAATCAAAGCCCGTCAGGGGGTGCGCTACCACATGCTTGAAGCGCTGTGCGTGGCAGATCCTCTCACTATGGAGCCAGTGCCCAAGGATGGACAAACCATGGGTGAAATACTCATGCGCGGCAATAACGTTATGAAGGGCTATTTAAAGAACCCCGAAGCCACCGAGCAGGCGCTGGAGGGCGGCTGGTACCACACCGGCGACTTGGCGGTTTGGCATCCGGATGGCTATATCGAGATTAAAGATCGCTCCAAGGACATCATTATTTCCGGCGGTGAAAATATCTCCACCATTGAGGTGGAGGATGCTATTTATGGCCATCCCGCCGTTGAAGAGGCAGCGGTGGTTGCCAAGCCTGACGAGAAGTGGGGCGAGACGCCCTGCGCGTTCGTGAAACTCAAAGTTGGTTACGGCGAAGTCACCGAGGCCGATATTATCGCCCACTGTCGTGAACATTTGGCAGGCTACAAAGTGCCCAAGACGATCATCTTCAGCGAACTACCGAAAACCTCAACGGGCAAGATCCAAAAATTCGTACTGCGTGAAGAAGCTAAACAGCATTGATAATTCACTAAGGAGAGCGTGCATGAGCGATCAAAAAATTGGCGTTGTAGGGGCCGGCACCATGGGGCAAGGGATTGCTCAGGTCATCATCGCCAGTGGCTTTGATGTCTGCCTTTACGATGTGGCTGAGGAGCAGTTAAGCCGTGCCGAGGAAAGTATCAACAAAGGCTTGGGCAAGCTGGTAGCGAAAGAGAAGCTCAGTGAGGCGGATAAGCACGCTGCCATGGCACGTCTCTCCAACACCACCACGCTAGGTGACCTGATTAAATGCACGGTCATTATCGAAGCTGCCCCCGAACAGCCCGAACTCAAAGAGAAGCTGTTTCGTGATCTAAGCCAGTTGAGCAGCACCGCTATTCTAGCTTCCAACACCTCGTCGCTGTCGCTTACCCGCCTAGCGGCGGTTTGCGAACACCCCGAGCGTGTGGTGGGTATGCACTTCTTTAATCCGGTGCCGGTGCTCAAGCTGGTGGAAGTCATCCGCGCCGAACAGACCTCGGACGCTACCGTTGCCGAGATTGAAGCCCTTGCGAAGGCGTTGGGTAAAACCGCGGTGCCGGTAGGCGACGCGCCAGGCTTTGCGGTGAACCGCCTGCTGGTGCCGATGATCAACGAAGCTGCCTTTATCGTTCAAGAGGGCACCGCGACACCCGAAGCGATTGATAACGCCATGAAACTCGGCGCGGCTCACCCCATGGGGCCACTGGCGCTGGCCGATTTGATCGGCCTGGATGTCTGCCTGGCGATTATGGAAGTGCTCCAAGAGGGCTTTGGTGATCCCAAATACCGCCCCTGCCCCTTGCTTAAGCGTATGGTCGCCGCGGGCTATCTTGGCCGCAAAACCGGTCGCGGTTTCTACAATTACGACTAGCTTTTGCAGAGCAGGATAGTGCGGCGATAAGAAGTTATTGCCACTCAACCAAGCGTTCGCTAGGGTTGGTGTTTACGTTAACGTGCAATAACAAATCAAATAAGGAGTCCGCCATGAGCGAAACAGTGATCGAGAAGGTTGATAACGATGGGATGGTGCGCCTGACCATCAATCGTCCTAAAGCGCTGAATGCCCTGAACAGCGAAGTGCTCGCCGCGCTGGAAGCGCAGCTGGTAGAGCTTGAGTCCCACCCCACGCTACGTGGCGTAGTGATTACCGGCGCGGGCGAGAAATCCTTCGTGGCGGGTGCTGATATCACCGAAATGCGTGACAAAACACCTGAAGAGGCGCGAGCCTTCGCCAGCCAGGCGCTACGCACCATTAAACGCCTAGAGACACTGCCCGTGCCGGTGGTCGCGCTGGTGAACGGGTTTTGCCTTGGCGGCGGCTGCGAACTGGCGTTGGCCTGCGACTGGGCGGTAGCCAGTGACAACGCCGTATTTGGGCAACCGGAAGTCTTGCTGGGCGTCATTCCTGGCTTTGGGGGTACACAACGCCTGCCACGCCGCGTTGGCCCCGCGATGGCGATTGATCTGGTCACCACCGGGCGCAAAATCGACGCCCAAGAGGCGCTACGTATCGGCTTGGTGAACCGGGTGATGCCGCAAGCAGAGTTAGAAAACTACGTTGAAGAGTTAACCAAGCAGCTCAAAGGCAACGGCCCGCAGTCGGTGCGTGGCGCTAAGCAGGCGGTTCACGATGGTATGGATCAAGACCTGGACAGTGCACTGGCGCTGGAAACCAGCCTGTTCGCCTTCTGCTTCGCCGGTGACGAGCAGAAAGAGGGCATGGCGGCCTTTGTCGAGAAGCGTAAAGCCAACTTCTAAAATCAGGCTTCTAAGCCTTCCTTCGTTCCGGTTTTACTTATTTAGGGGGTGGCGCTTGCGTCACCCCCGTTTTATGCTCAAAACCTAACCACCATCTTCAACAGAGTCGCCAATATGCAATGGGCCGCCTTTATCCTCGCCGCACTGGGTTTTGCCTATTTACCTGGGCCTGCGATGCTGTATACCGCAGCGCAAACCCTGGGCCGTGGCCGACGGGCAGGATGGTTAGCGGTGATGGGTGTACATATGGGCTGCTATGTTCATGTGATAGCCGCCGCGCTGGGCTTGGCGCTACTGTTTGCAGCGATTCCGCCTGCCTATATCGCCATGAAAATCATCGGTGGGCTCTATCTGCTCTGGATGGGGCTGCGGCTATGGCAACAGGGCATCCGTGCCCATGGCGATGAGGTACCGCTGGCCACCACTAAACGCGTGTTGCGCGACAGCTTTCTGGTGGAAGTGCTCAACCCAAAAACCGCGCTCTTCTTCGTCGCCTTTCTACCCCAATTTGTGCAGCCCGAGAGTGCGATGCCGGTAGCCTGGCAACTGCTTTGGCTGGGTATTGCCACCAATCTACTGTTCTCCTCTGCGGATGTCGTGGTGGTGCTACTGGCAAGCCCGCTGCGGGCGTGGCTACAAAAGTCCCAAGGCTCATCCCGCCTCATTCAGCGCATAGGCGGTAGTGTATTGATGGGATTAGGCGGTAACACGCTGGCTCAAGCGGCGCGTTAAAGATGCCTGCCCATATAGGCGAATTGTGTATCCTCACATTAAGGAGCGTTGCATGTTTGAGTTGTATATTGCCAACAAGAATTACTCATCTTGGTCGCTGCGCCCTTGGGTGCTGATGAAAGCGCTGGAGATTCCGTTTAATGAGCATCTAATGCCCTTTGAAGGGGGCACCGGTGCAAGCCACGACACCTTTATTCGCTTTTCACCCTCTGGTTTAGTGCCGTGTTTAGTGGATGACGATCTGGCGGTATGGGACTCCCTGGCGATAGTGGAGTATCTGGCTGAACAGCACACTAACGTTTGGCCGGGTGATAAGAGCGCACGTGCCTGGGCACGCTCTGCAACCGCAGAGATGCATAGTGGCTTTGGTGCGCTGCGTGACGAGTGTCCAATGAATTGCGGTGTGCGGGTGGCATTGGATAGCGTATCGGCCAAACTCAAAGCGGATGTGGCGCGCTTGGATATACTTTGGCAGCAGGGTTTGGAGCGTTTTGGCGGGCCGTTTTTAGCGGGCAAGCGCTTTACTGCGGTCGATGCGTTTTATGCGCCCGTGGCGTTTCGCGTGCAGACATTCAACTTATCGCTCAGCGCCGCGTCCCAAGCGTATGTTGAACACCTATTAGCGCTGCCCGCTATGAAAGCGTGGTATCAAGCGGCGCTTGAAGAGCCATGGCGTGAGTCCATGCACGAAGCCGATACGCTGAAAAATGGTACCCTTACCGCCGATTGCCGTGCGTCTTAACCTGGCTCTGATGCCAAGATATACCGATAGCCCGCTGTGGATGCTCTGGCAATTCACCAGGAGCATCCTGCATCGGGTACACTGACGAAAATTTTCGTTTGGAAATCTCCATGGCTCTTAGTGCAACGCCCTATAAAGTTGATATTAATCTGACCGATCTGGATCGCGGGGTGTATGAAACGCTGCGCTTTACCGTGGCTCGCCACCCGTCAGAAACCGAAGAGCGCATGACCGCGCGCTTGCTCGCTTATGTGCTGTGGTATAGCGAGACCCTCGCCTTTGGGCGTGGGCTTTCTGATGTTGACGAACCGGCACTGTGGGAGAAAAGCCTGGACGGGCGTCTACTGCACTGGATTGAAGTCGGTCTGCCGGATGCTGAGCGCATTACCTGGTGCTCACGGCGGGCTGAGCGCGTTTCACTGCTCGCCTATGGCCGGGTAGACCTATGGGAGAGCAAAGTGCTGCCCAGCGTGGCATCGCTGAAGAATGTCCATGTGGCGGGACTGCCCCAAGAGGCTCTGGCGACCATCGCGAAAGATCTGCCCCGGGCGATTAACTGGGCGGTAATGATTAGCGAAGGATCGCTGTTTATTACTGATGAAAACGGCCAGCACGAAATTACCCCGCAGTGGCTGCTGCGCGACAGGTAGTGATTCAACTAAGTCATTAGCCTACCCACCTCCGTCTAATCGACTACGCTATAAATCTAAGCAAATGACAGCAGAAGGGTGGCCTACGAGCTACCCTTTGTTTTTAGTGACTTAGCTCTTTTCTGCAGAAGACAGTAAAAGTATGCTTGCTATCTTTTTGCACAATTACATACAATCAACAATGTTTGTTGATGTCCTTCAAAAGCGGCCTCAAAAAACAGTCTTAAAAAACGCTCCCTAGGAAAATCTCAAGGAACGAGTAATGAAAGCAATTACCCCTCTACGATGGCAACTGCTCCCGCTAGTGGCTGTCATAAGCCTGATGTCAACGCTCGCGCAGGCCAGCGATAGCGTCCTCTCTGTTAAACACGAAAATGATGGTATGGCCAGCAGTGATGATGGCCACTTTACCAGCGGTTTTGAGCTCAATTGGGCGTTTGAACCAGAAGCGCAAAGTTGGACACAGCGTTTGGCCACTGCTTTGCCCGATAGCCTCATCGGCAACGCTGATATGGCAGCTTTCCGGCTTGTGCATCAAATCTACACACCCAACAATATTGAACAGCGTGGGTTGATTGAAAATGATCGCCCCTACGCAGGTCTCGTTTACGGCGGTATCTCTCTCTATGAAGATGTGCCTAGGGGGAACTGGCGCCAGGCGACTGACCTTCACCTGGATATTGGTTTGGTAGGCCCCTCATCACTGGCCGATAGTATTCAGCGTGAAGTGCACCGTGTCACTGAAAGCGACCGACCCAATGGGTGGGATAACCAGCTTGGCGATGAAGCCATCGTCAACCTCGCCATGCGCCGCCAGTGGTGGAATAGCACCCCATTGATTGGCAAACAGTTTGCCCATGGCCCCAGTGTCGGTGCCGCGTTGGGTAACCTCTACACCTACGCAAGCGCTGGGTATAGCGTACGTTGGGGGGATGAGGCGGCTGGCATTCCGACGTTGACACCCAACCCGGGTAGCCGCCACTACATGGTCGGTAAAGAGGGGTGGCAGTGGTACCTGTTTGCTAGCGTAGACGGATATTATATGGCGCAAAACCTGACGCTGGATGGCAATACGTTCAGAAATAGCCATTCGGTTGATCGCAAAGAGTGGGTAGGCGACGTATCAGCAGGGCTGGCGCTGGCCTGGGAAGATTGGCAAGTCACCTACGCGGCAGTACAGCGTTCACGGGAATTTGACGGCCAGGAAGAGCAGGATAAATTCGGTTCTATCACGCTATCTAAGCGCTTCTAAACGGTTAGGTTAGGTGAAATTAGGTGAGGTGAGTAGACGCGCCCAACGGGAAAGGAGTATTGCTTATGGCTGACAAGTATCCTCATACCCCGGATGGGCGCTATTTTGTCGCCAAAAATCGACTTTGGCGCTGCACTGACCCGCGCTTAGATGAAAACGAAAGACGAACCCATATCAAAGCATTGATGAAAGCCCGTCGGGCTGTTAGAACAGCCCAACAGCAAGAAGATGAAGACGCACTTCGCCAGGCCCGCAACGCGGTGCAAAGCGCTAAAGAAGCACTTGGTGAGCGTGGCCCCGTCTGGTGGGATGATAACGCCCCCGATGAAGGTGGCCTTGCGCCCCATAACAGTTCCTATGCCCAGTGGTGGGAGAGCCAGCACTAACTCCCCAATGACCTATACAACTGATCCAGTCCTGCTAGCCTAAATGTTGAAATATGTGATGTTTACATAACGTTGGCGTTTAAGGGAGTATGAGCACATGGAAATGTATTTTTTTAATGGTTGGGGAAATTTACTGCGCGTTATTATTGTTGGGGTACTGGCTTACGCTGCCCTCGTTTTTTTCTTGCGAATATCGGGTAATCGCACGCTTTCGAAGATGAACGCCTTCGATTTAATTGTCACGGTGGCGCTTGGTTCCACATTGGCCACGGTTCTCTTATCTAAAGATGTGGCATTAGCTGAAGGCGCTGTGGCGATGGCACTACTGATTTCTCTTCAGTTCATCATTACTTGGTTCAGTGTACGAACTGCCTGGGTGCGTCGGTTAGTGACGGGCGAGCCACTGATGCTGCTTTATCGTGGGGAATTTATTACCACCTCCATGCAAAAAGCACGGGTTACTCAGGATGAAGTTCAGTCGGCTATTCGCGGCAGTGGTATTGCTGATGTGATGGCAGTGGAAGCCGTGGTGCTGGAAACGGATGGTTCCATGAGTGTCATTAAGCCGAATGCAGAGAGCAGCCATTCGAGTTTAGAGGGGGTTCGTGGATCCCGGTGAAGCCAACACACAGTATATGTGTCTAAGTAATATTAGTTTTCCCGTTCACGTTTGCACCTGACGGTGGTATTCTTCGCCACTGTTAATTTTAAGGACGCAACGTGAATATCAAAGCTGATCTTTCCATTATCGATATCATCGGCCATCTGGTTGTTTGGGTGATACTCAGTATCATTACCCTTGGGGTAGCGCTCTTTTTCTTCCCCTACTCGTTTTCGCGGTTTGTGATTAACCGTACCACGGTCGTGGATGAAGCTGGCGTTGAGCGAAAAATGGTCTGCGATATCAATATTTTTAGCAATATAGGCCATATAATTTTGTGGATGCTGATTTCGTTAGTGACCCTGGGACTGGGATATATTTTCTACGTCTATCGGGTATGGAATTACGCGTTAAATAATTCGCGGGTTAAATAGTTTTATCCTGTCACCTGAGAGTGACCAAGAGCCTATGCTTAAACAGCCAGCATAGGCTCTTTTTTTGGCGGCTTAATCACCGTCAGTCAGTTTATCCTGCGTTTTGAGCTCGAAGTCGCTGGCATCATGACGTTCGTGCAACTGCTCATGGGGCTCGCCAAAGGTGCGGTTGACCATGCGGCCACGCTGAACGGCTGGGCGCTCATCGATCTCTTCCGTCCAGCGTAGAACATTCTTGTAAGTGTGGGCTTCCAAGAATTCAGCCGCTTCGTAGACACGGTTTTTCACCAGCGCGCCATACCAGGGGTGAATCGCCATATCCGCAATGGTGTACTCATGGCCCGCCATAAAACGGTTTTCCGCCAAGTGGCGGTCAAGCACATCGAGCTGGCGCTTGACTTCCATGGTGTAGCGGTCAATCGGATACTGGTATTTCTCCGGCGCGTAGGCATAAAAGTGACCAAAGCCACCGCCTAGCATCGGTGCGCTGCCCATTTGCCAGAACAGCCAGGAGAGGCACTCGGTGCGTTTTGCCGGGTCGCTGGGTAAGAAAGCGTCAAATTTTTCAGCCAAATAGAGCAGGATTGCGCCAGACTCAAACACCCGTTGTGGGGGATTGGTTGAGTGATCCATTAGGGCGGGAATTTTGGAGTTGGGATTCACCTCGACGAAGCCACTGCTGAACTGATCGCCTTCGCCAATTTGGATCAGATAAGCGTCGTATTCGGCACCAGCTACGCCTTTCTCCAACAGCTCTTCAAGCATCACGGTGACTTTGACACCGTTAGGCGTGGCCAGGGAGTAGAGCTGAAGAGGGTGTTTGCCTACCGGCAGCGCTTTGTCATGGGTAGGGCCTGCAATTGGGCGATTGATATTGGCAAATTTACCGCCGTTGCCAGGTTCCCACTTCCAAACACGCGGGGGTGTATAGGTATTGTCGCTCATTCGTTTCCTCGCTATAAATGGTTTATCGATAATGCTGCGGCTATTATTCGTGGCAGGGGGTGATTAGCCTGATAATAAAGTAGCTCATTTTCTTCAGAGGTGACGGATGCGTGTTATTGGTGTGTTGGGCGGTATGAGCTGGGAGTCGACCCAAGGCTATTACCGAGCCCTAAACGAGGGCGTAAAAGCAGCGCTGGGCGGATTTCATTCGGCTAAGATCGTGCTGGTTAGCGTCGACTTTGCCGACATTGAAGCGCTGCAACAGCAGGGCGATTGGCACGCCGCTGGTGAACAACTGGGCAACGCTGCCCAAAGTGTTGAGCGCGCGGGCGCCGACTGCCTGCTGATTGCCACCAATACCATGCATAAAGTGGCGCCCGCTATTGAGCAGGCGATTACGATTCCGCTACTGCATATTGCTGATGCCACCGCTGAACAACTTACCGCTGACGGAATCACTCGTGTCGGCCTATTGGGAACGCGCTTTACCATGGAGCAGGACTTTTATATCGGCCGCTTGGAAAAGCAGTTCGGTATTGAGGTCGTGGTGCCCGATCAGTCTGAGCGCGACACTATTCATCGGGTGATCTTTGATGAACTCTGCCAGGGTCGAGTAGAAGATGTATCGCGGCAGCGCTACCTGGCCATCATTGATTCCCTGCATGCCCAAGGAGCCCAGGCGGTGATTTTAGGCTGTACTGAAATCGCTATGCTGGTGAACCAGCGTGATACCACAGTACCTCTTTACGACACCACCGCTCTGCATGCCCAGAGAGCGGTGGCGTGGGCACTAAATGATTAATTTAGGTAACGACACTTAGACCAGTGTCAGGGTGACATTAATATTGCCGCGGGTGGCGTTGGAGTAGGGGCAGACAACATGGGCTTTGTCGACCAACTGCTGGGCGACATCCTGCTCAAGCCCGGGCAGGCTGATTTTTAGTTCGACTTCGATACCAAAGCCGGTAGGAATGGCGCCGATACCTACGTGGCCATCAATCTTCGTATCCTGCGGAAGCTTTACTTTCTCCTGGCCAGCAACATGCTTAAGCGCGCCTAAAAAGCAGGCTGAGTAGCCAGCAGCAAACAGCTGCTCTGGGTTGGTGCCATCACCGCCTGCGCCACCCAGCTCCTTTGGCGTGCTGAGTTTAACATCCAGCGCGCCATCGGACGATTTGGCTTGGCCTTCACGGCCCCCAGTGGCGGTGGCGTGGGCACGATAAACAACGTTTTCAATAGTGTTTGTCATTCTGTATCTCCTGTCAGTGTTTTCATTATGAAACTGCGTCACTAACTTAGCGCAGCTTTATTTTGCGCGCAATATAAATGGCAAGTAAATCTCAATGCCCTGCGCCAGCAAGCTAATGCTATTGGTTCTTTTGCAGGCTATCGCGTAGCCGCACTAAGTCC
Source organism: Halomonas campaniensis (assembly GCF_002211105.1). Taxonomy (GTDB): domain Bacteria; phylum Pseudomonadota; class Gammaproteobacteria; order Pseudomonadales; family Halomonadaceae; genus Vreelandella; species Vreelandella campaniensis_A. The sequence continues at coordinate 702,563 of NZ_JPUA01000034.1, forward strand.
TCTTTCAGCATGGTTAGTGCCTCAATCGACTGCTCGCTGGCATGCACCACACAGCTGGGAATATGGCACGCCTGTTCGCGCAGCGCTTTGCCTTTCTCAGTGAGGTACAGCTCTACCACCCGCTCATCTTCGTGGCTGCGCTTGCGATTCAACAGCTGATCGGCTTCAAGGCGCTTAAGCAGAGGCGTCAGTGAGCCAGGATCGGTTAGTAGGCGCTTACTCAGTGTGCCTACTGTGATGCCATCGTTTTGCCACAATACCAACATGGCAAGGTATTGCGGGTAAGTAAGCCCCAACTTTTTGAGCAGAGGTTTATACACTTTGGTCATCATCAACGAGGTTGAATAGAGCGCAAAGCAAAGCTGGTGATCGAGCTCTAATTCGCTACAAGATGGTTGCACAAGTATGGGTTCCGATCCGAAATACGTCGCCTAATGTAGCGCGGGAAGCAGTGAGTGGCTATCCCTAGACGTTGGTCGTAAGTTGGCAGTTTTGTTTTGACACGCACAGGGCAGGTAGCTAGCCTTCGCATACTTAATGTTACCGGTAACAAGTTGCCGTTCATTGAATCGGCCATTAACAAACTCGCTATTAACAACTCAACCATTAACAACAATGAGTACTTGGAGATAACGCTATGACCGCTATTTGGCGCAACGCACTGACCTTGGTCGGCGCGACCACCCTGACATTGGGTATGGCTCATGCCCAAAGCCCCGAACTCTCTGATCCGCCTGAAATTGAAGGCGAGGTAGTTGGCGACCACGGTTCGCATACTTTGCGCATGGGGATTGGCCTTGCAGAAAGCTCGCCGCAGTACCTATCCAGCCAATACTTTGGTGAGATTCTGGAGCAGCGCACCGACGGCCGTATCACGGTTAACGTTTTCCCTAACAGTCAGTTAGGCGACGACGTTCAAATGATGGAAATGCTGCAAACCGGTACGCTGGATATGACCTATCCGTCGAGCTCAGCCACCACGGGTTACGTTGAAGAGCTGGCCGCTTTTGATCTGCCGTTCCTGCTGCCTAGTCGCGAAGCCGCTGTAGCGGTTATGCAGAGCGATGTGGCCCAGGGCATGCTGGATGCCTTTGAAGGCACCGGCCTGAAAGCGCTCGCCTTCTCTGAGAATGGCTATCGTCAGCTCTCGAACAGCGCACGTCCGGTGAGTAGTCCTGACGACGTTGCCGGTCTAGATGTGCGCGGTTTAAGCGTTCGTACCATGGAAAACCCGGTGCATCTGGCGATTTGGGAAGCCTTAGGCGCCAACCCCACGCCAATGGCCTTTGGTGAGCTGTTCTCCGCGATGGAGCAGGGCGTGGTTGATGGTCAGGAAAACCCCTGGAGCACCATCCTAACCTCTAACTTCAACGAAGTGCAGGACTATGGCACTGAAACACGCCACGTCTATACTCCCTTTATCATGATGCTTTCTGAGCGTACCTGGGATCGCATGGCGCCTGAGTATCAAGAGCTGGTGTTGGAAGCCGCTCGCCAGTCCGCAGAGTACGAAATTCAGCTCTCTGCTGAATACGATGACTGGTCACGGGATCAGCTAGCAGAGCGTGGTATGGAAATTACTCGACTGGACGACGAGCAGTTAGCCGCGTTCCAAGAGGCCGTACAGCCGGTCTACGAAGAGTGGGCACCGCGCATTGGTGAAGACCTGATCGCCGACATTCAAAAGATCGTTGAAGAGAGCAGCAACTAAACCTTACGTTTAGCGCACCACTTGGGCAGGCCGGTGAGCCTGCCCGACGTGTCAGTGCCCTGGAGTTCCTATGTCACTCTCCTCTACACCCCCCAATACGTCTACGCCGATTGAAGACCCCTCGGTGTATCTGGACGATCCCAACCGCAAATCGCTGGAAATCGATACCGATACCCACCAAGGCCCCGCTCTGTTCCGCTGGCTGACCTTAGGCATGGAGTATCTGATCGGCGCTATCTTAGTGGCGTTGATTGTGTCCGTTTCCAGCAACGTGGTGGGGCGTGCGCTGTTTAATCACTCGCTGCCCTGGGCGGATGAACTGGCGCGCATGCTGTTTATATGGCTGGTATTTATCGGTGCCGCCGCAGCGTTCTCCCGCTACGAGCACATTGCCGTTGATGCACTGGTGCGGCGCCTGCCGCTGCGGCTAGCACATATGCTTTATCTGCTGCAGCACCTGATTATTACCGGCCTGATGATGGTGATGATTTGGGGTGGCTACCAAGTGCTTGAGCGCTCTAGTGGGCGTTCGGCGATTATGAACGTACCGCTGAGTTTCATCAGTCTTTCGCTGGTGCTGTGCGTCATTTTTATTGCAGCAGTATCGATTTGGCGGATGTGGGTCAGCCTGAACGTTATTCGTCACCCTGAAGGGGAGCGCTAATCATGCTATGGATTTTTCTGGCCATTTTATTGGCCTCCATCGTTATTGGGCTGCCCATTGCCTTTGGTTTAGGCGTGGCAGCGTTGGTGATGGCGGTCCTCTCCGATATTCCACTGTCGATCATGATCGAACAGTCTATTCGTGGGGTTAACAGCTTTCCGCTGCTGGCAATCCCGTTCTTTATTTTAGTTGGCGAGGTGATGAGTAACGGCGGTATCGCGCGTCGCTTGATGGAACTGGCGGGTGCCTTGGTCGGCTTTATGCGCGGCGGTTTAGGGCAAGTGGCCATTACCGGTTCGATGTTTTTTGGGGGTATCAGTGGGTCAGCGGTAGCCGATACCGCCGCCACCGGCGCCATGATGATCCCCTCCATGAAAGAGCAGGGTTACACCGCAGCCAATGCCACCGCGATTAATACCGTCTCGTCGGTGATTGGGATCATTATTCCGCCTTCGATTCCGCTGATTCTGTACGGTATCGTCACCGAAACCTCCATTAGCCGCCTGTTTATCTCCGGTATTATCCCCGGCCTGTTGATTGGCTTTGCGCTGATGGTGACCACCTATATACTTGCCAAAAAGGATGGTGGGGGCGTGCAGCAGTTCCGCTGGGATCGTCTTTGGAATGCCTTTAAAGCTGCCTGGCTGGCGCTTGTGCTTCCGGTGATTGTGATTGGCGGTATTATTTTTGGCGTGTTTACGGCTACCGAAGCGGCCGTGGCGGCCCTGCTATACTCGCTGGCGATTTCGCTGATCGTGTACCGCGAGTTTAAGCTTAAAGAGCTTGTCGGTATGTTGATCCGTACGGCTCGTCTGACCGGCATGGTCATGATGTTACTGGCATTCGCGACGGTGATCGCTTGGTTCCTGACCATCAATATGGTGCCGCAAACCTTGGTCAGCCAGGTGCAGGCAATTACCCAAGATCCGTTTATGCTGCTGTTGATTGTGGCTTTCTTGCTGCTGTTGGTGGGGTTTGTGATGGACTTAACCCCGGCAATGGTGATCATGGCGCCTATGCTGGCACCCATTGTCACCTCGGTGGGGGTTGATGCAGCCTACTTCGGTGTGCTCATGGCGTTTGTATTAGGCATCGGGCTCTTAACCCCGCCGGTGGGCACCTGCCTCTATGTAGGCTGCGGTGTGGGTAAAGTCTCGATGGAGTCGTTGGTTAAAGCCATGCTGCCTTACTATGCGGCGCTCCTCGTGGTGTTGGTAGTTCTGATCGCCTTCCCAGGCATCGTTACTTGGCTGCCTGACCTCACTGCTGTACGCGGCAATTAAATAACAGGAGAGCCTCTGTGAAGAACCTCTCACAGCGTATTTTGGTGATGGGCGTGTCTGGTTGTGGGAAGTCACATATTGGCCAGCAGTTGGCGGACACTCTGGGCTCTACCTTTATTGACGGTGATGATTATCACTCCCCAGCCAACGTGGCTAAAATGGCCAGTGGCACGCCGCTCAACGATGATGACCGGAGCGAGTGGCTGGATACCTTGGCAGCACTGTTTGCCGATTATCGGGCAAGGGAGGAGTCGCTGGTAATTGCCTGTTCCGGGTTAAAAAAGCGTTATCGTGACCGGCTGAGGCAAGGAGACCCCGCACTGCAGATCCTCTATTTGGAGGGTAGCCGGGAGCTACTGCTTGAGCGGCTGGAAACCCGGGCCGGGCACTTCTTTAAAGGCGATACCATGTTGGCCAGTCAGTTGGCCGACCTGGAGCCGCCGAGTGAAGAGGAGGCCTTCAATGCCTCAATCACCTTGTCGCCCCAAGTGATTGTTGCGCAATTCGCGGCGACGCTGCCGGAGCCCAGTCGCTCGCCGCGATAAAGAAAAGAGTGCACGTTGGGGTCGCTTACAGCAGTTAGACCCCAATGCATGCATCTTGTATAAGGCAGTCACTTCTTGAAGAAAAAACGCCCCACCCTACAGGATATTGCCGACCACGTCGGGGCTACCAAAATGACGGTAAGCCGCTGCCTGCGAGACCCTGAAACCGTCTCGGAAGGCCTGCGTGAGCGCATTTTCTCGATTGCCGAACAGATTGGTTACATTCCCAATCGCGCACCGGATTTGCTCTCCAGGGCGACCAGCCACTCCATAGGGGTGCTGGTCCCGTCGCTCACCAACCAGGTATTCGCCGATGTGATCCTCGGTATCGAAACGCTGACGGAGCCTGCGGGCTATCACCTGATGCTTTCTCACTATGGCTATAGCCCTGAGCTGGAAGAGCGCAGCTTGGCCTCGCTGCTCTCCTATAATGTCGACGGGGTGATTTTGTCTGACCGTGACCATACGCCGCGCAGCCTGCGTATGCTGGAAACCGCCGGTATCCCGATTGTTGAAATCATGGATACCCACCGCCCTCCGCTGCAACAGGTGGTGGGTTACGATAACGTTCAAGCCGCGTATGACATGGTCAGCGAGATGATCATACGGGGGCGACGCCAGGTGATTTACCTGGCGGTGCGCCTGGATGAGCGTACTCGCCAACGTGAGCGTGGCTACCGCCAAGCCATGCGAGAGCATGGCTTAACACCTGTTACGCTACAAAGCACACAGCGCTCCTCTTACAGTGTGGGGGCGGCACTGCTGCAGCAGGTGATGGCAGATTACCCCGCAGCGGATGGTCTGTTCTGTACTAACGATGATGTTGCGGTAGGTGCCTATTTCGAATGCCTGCGGCGGGGAATCGATGTGCCAGGGCGGATGGCGCTAGCCGGTTTTCACGGCCACGATGTAGGTCAGGTAATGACGCCAAGACTCGCCAGCGTCGTCACGCCACGTCAGGCCATTGGTGAAACAGCCGCGCGGGAATTGCTAGCACGGATCCGGGGGGAGTCGCTGACCCGGCAAGTGGTCGATTTGGGCTATCGTATTGAAGTGGGAATGACCTTATAGAGCCCGTTATCGAGTAGCCGTTAGCAGTGTAAATGACTAAAGTAGCCTTTTACTTTTGTCGCGAGGCCGTCGTGCAGATTACTCAACTCACTATTTACCCCGTCAAATCACTAAAAGGCATCAGCGTCACTCAAAGCGAGCTGCAAGAGCACGGGCTAGCCTGGGATCGCCGCTGGATGCTGGTGGATGCGCAGCAGCGTTTTGTGACCCAGCGTCAACTCCCGGCGCTTGCCACCGTTGAGGTCGCGCTGACCGATGAGCACTTGGTGCTGTCGCATCCTAACGTCGAGCCGTTGAGCGTACCGCTGGCCGAACCCGAGGGGAATTTGCGCCTGGTTAGCGTATGGAATGACCACTGTAAAGCGCTGCCGGAGAGCGATGACGTATCGCGCTGGCTGGTCGCCGCTCTAGGCGAGCAGGCTCAGGGGTTAAGCATGGTGCGTTTTGCCACCGAGTTTAGCCGTGCGGTAGAGGAGGATTTTCTTGATGGCGGCGCTGCGCACACCTATTTCTCCGACGCATACCCCTTTTTGATTGCCACCACGGGGTCGTTAGACGCTCTAAACCAGGCGCTAGTGGCGGGCGGGCACGCTCCTGTGCCCATGAATCGCTTTCGGCCCAATATCGTCGTAGAGAGTGATGAGGCGTGGGCGGAGGATCGTTGGGCAACATTGTCAGAGCAAAGCGGCGCTTTTCAACTGGCGTTACGCAAGCCGTGTAAGCGCTGCAAAATCACCACCATTGATCAGCATACGGCCGCAGTGCCTGCCCCGGCTGAACCGCTAAAAACCTTGATTGAACTCAATACGCAACCCAGCCTGAAAGGCGCGCATTTTGGCCAAAATGCCACGCTGCTTGAAGGCGCCGGCAGTGTTATTCGTGTGGGGGATAGGCTGGCGGCGGTGTCTCGCGACGCTTAATGCGCAGCAGGTTAGTGGCAATTGCCGTGCCGATCAGGGTTATCACCATACCGGCGATAATTTGCAGGTTGAGCGTTTCGCCAAGCAGCAAATAGCCCCATATCAGCGCGCTTACTGGTACCAGAAATGTGACCGTTGAGGTGGCAGTGGCGCCCGCGCTGGCAAGTAAGCCAAAGTAGAGCAGAAAAGCCAGCGTGGTGCTAAGCGCAGCCAAGGCCAAGGCATTGCCCCACGCCAGTGGGCTAATGGGTTCGCTCGGCCACAACAATATGCCGGGAATCAGCAGCACCAGCGCCGACATAGCGCTGCTGCCTGCGGCCAGTACACGGGTTGGTAGATGGCCAAGGCGCGTTTTTGAGTAGTTGCCTGCAATACCGTAGCAAAATGTGGCGCCTAAAACGGCCAAAATGAACCAGCCGTCGCCGCCCAGGGCAAAATCGAGCCGATCGGCCGAGAGCACGTAAACACCCAGGAGTGCCAATGCAAGTCCTAGATACTGTTGGCGCAGTATCGCGGTAGCGAAGAACAGCGCGCCAAGCAGCGCAGTAAAAATCGGCGTGGTGGCATTAATCAGCGAGGTAAAGCCCGCTTCAAGGCGCGTGGTGGCAAGTGCCAGTAGTGAAAAAGGCAGTACGTGATTGACCACCCCTAAAAACAGCAGCGACCCCTTGTGCTGCCAGATGAGTCTTAGATAGTGCAGGCTGATCAACAGCGGCATCAATAGCAGCGCACCAATGCCCATGCGCACCAGCACTAACGGCACTGCACCAAACTCGGGGGCGGCCACGCGCATAAAGATAAACGACAGGCCCCATAGCGAAGAGAGCAGTATCAAGCGCAGCGCATCAGCCGACGACATGGCGAGTCCTTAACGTTCAAGAAGTGATCCAGTTAGGTAGCTAACCAGCTTAAGGCCGAATAGAAGGGGATGGAAGTGATTGAAGCACGGGGTCGGCAGAACAGGAGAAAATCAGCTACGCTGGTTAGGTGGTCGAGCGGCAACTGCCGTTAGGCTTTGTCTGACAACATGTCTATGTATAATCGCACACACAAGGAGTTGTTCATGGATCGTAAAGCTAGTGCACGTTGGGAAGGTGGTCTCAAGGATGGTAAAGGCACCGTTTCAACCGAAAGTGGCGTTTTAGATGCCAAGTACTCCTTCAGCAAGCGCTTTGAAGATGAAAAAGGCACCAATCCTGAAGAGCTGATCGGTGCGGCACACGCCAGCTGTTTCTCAATGGCGCTCTCAATGATTTTGGGCGAGAAGGGCTATACCGCTGACGCTATCGAAACCAGTGCCAAAGTGACTCTTTCCCAAAGTGATGCCGGGTTCGATATCTCGAAAATTCACCTGGACGTTGTTGCTGAGATCAATGGCGCTGACGAAGCCGCTTTTCAGGAAGCAGCGGAAACGGCTAAAGCTAACTGTCCTGTTTCCAAGGTTCTTAATGCAGATATAAGTATGACGGCTAAATTAAAAGGCTGACGATAAGCTATTTTGATAGCTTACGTTTTCAATAGCATAAGTTATGGTGCCGCCACATTGATTGATGTGGCGGCATTTTTACTTTTTTTATTGTCTGAATGAGTAGAAAAAGTGTTGATCATAAAAAAGCCTTGGCAAATGCCAAGGCTTTTTTGGAACTAATTAGCGTTTACTCATCTTCGCTTTTATCTTCGCTACGCTGATACTCTTCAGCAGCTTCAAGGGCATCTTCTGAAGCATTAACGGTGATGACATAATTTTCGCCATCTTCGTCTTTGGTTAGCTCAAGTGAATCCCACTCGATAGCGACATTTTTCTCGCCCATGCCCAGAAAGCCACCAACGCCAACGACAACAGCGTTAATCTGACCATCTTCATCAATTACTAAGTCAGTGATGGTGCCAATATCTTCATCATCTTCGACGCTGCTTTTGACCTGGTTGCCGGTTAGGGCGTCAGCATGGAAAGTGCCTGCTGGCGTTTCAGTCAGGTAAGTTGCTTCCATGGTGGAGGTGTTCTCTTCAGCGTTTACGGTGCCTGCGGCAAACATAAAGGCCGGAACCATGAGAGTGCCTAAAATAGCGGGTTTAACCATTTTCATTTTGCTTGCTCCTTGCGATTTTATTGGGCTTAACGACTCCGCGTAACAACCCGAATAAATCAATAGTAACGGTATTAGCTTCGTTTAAAATAAAATAAGCGATGGCAATGCCGGGGCTATTATTCCTAAGTGAGTTAATTACCCTGAATAGCTAATACATTAAGGTATTGCATTAGGATAATTGACGCTGTCTTGCGCGTCACTGCGCTAAGACACTTATCAGGTTAGTCGCTGTGTTCAAAAATACAACCATTCAATTGAAGATTCTAACTAATGGGGCGCTTCTAGGGTTTCTCCCATGGCCCGGCATCCGCGCCTTCGTGCGACAGTCTGTCGAGTTGACCCATCCTCGATCAGTGGTCATATTCATCTCCAAATGGCTCACTTTTATCCTCGGTTTGATAAAAGTGAGGTCGCATAAAAAGGAGAACCTCTGACCATGAACCCCCACCCTTTGCAGACTATCAAGCAGCTCTGCGTCAGTAGTATTGCGTTAGGCGCATGGCTTTTTGCCTCGAGCGCGACAGCCGATAACAGCGAGCTGCCCAAAGGGCATTTTCTGTTGCCTGAAGTGGGCAATATGGTTGGCCAGGTGTATACCGTCACGGCGGCCGAAGATGACACACTGCTGGATATTGCCCGCATACACAACGTGGGCTATGAAGAAATTCGTATGGCTAATCCTGATGTTAGTCTCTGGGTTCCGGGAGAAGGAACAGAGGTCACTATCCCTGGGCAGTTTATTCTTCCCGATGAGGAGCGAACAGGGATCGTCATCAATGTGGCGGAGCTGCGCCTCTACTACTACCCCGATGTCGAGGCCGGAGAAGCGCCGCGGGTGGAGACTTATCCTATTGGTATTGGGCGTGACGCCTATAATACGCCGCTGGGGATTACCGAGACGACCATGCGCCTTGAAAATCCAGCCTGGTACCCACCTGAGTCGATTCGTCGTGAAGCTGCTGAGCGTGGTGATCCCGCCCCCGCGGTTGTGCCTCCCGGCGCCGATAACCCCTTAGGTAAATACGCTATTCTGCTGGATATTCCCGGTTACCTGATCCATGGCACCAATCAGCCTGATGGCATTGGCATGCGCGCTAGCCGTGGCTGTATCCGCATGCACCCTGAAGATATTGAGTCAGTTTTTTGGCGGGTGCCAGTAGGCACGCAAGTCAATATTATCGATTCGCCTATTAAAGTAGGCTGGGATACCAGCGGTAAAGGCTACATTCAGGCGTTTACCGCCACGGATGAAAACGCTTATGGCATGGACACGCTATTAAACGTGGTCGGGCTTATTGAAGAGCACGAGGGCGATAACACGCATAGCGCCAATTATGAGCAGGTGCGCGAAGTGCTGGAGCGGGCCAACGGGCAAATTGTTCCGCTTAGCTAAGCTGTTGTAGCGCTTAAAACGCTAGGATTTGTCTGAAAACTGGCTGCGCTCGACCATACGGCGTTAAAAATCGGCTCAAAGTACTCATTTACGACACGTAAACTCCGTCTTTTCGTCGATTTTTGCCTTGTCTGGCCTTCGCTCGCCGACTTTTCAGACAAACCCTAACGTGCAGGGTCAAGCACGCCACCCAGTGACGCATTGCGCCGAAACCAGCCCGCGATGCTGGTGCGCGGGTGGCGGGTTGGCAGTACTTCGTGGGGAATGGTTTCAGATAGAAAACAGGCGAAAGTGCCTGCTTCGGGGATGACCCGGGCGACTTCCTGGCTGGGGGCGTCAGGGTGATAAATCACCATTTCACCGCCGCCATCGCTTGGCCAGTTGGGGGTCAGATAGCCAACCGTTGAGATGACCCGGTTGGCGCGACCGCGAAAGCTATCCAAGTGTCGCTGATAGAATGCGCCGGGGGGGTAGTGGGCAAAGTGAGCCTCGTACTCAAACAGGCCCAAAAACAGCGCGTGGTTAAGCGCCTGCTGTAGCTCGCTCATGGCGTCTAAATAACGCCGTTGGGCAGCGCTCTCTCGATCCAGCCAGTGAATTGCGTCGCCACGGATATCTTTACGCAGCAGGTGCTGTTGGCCACGGCCAATGCCCGCTTCATCCAGTCCGTTATACGCCGCCCGGTGCAGCAACTCTTGGTTCAGCGCGGCGCATAGTTCCAGGTCGATGACCTCGCGGCCTACATACCAGCCCTGTTCAACCAGCGCATCCACCAGGGTGAGCTGCGTTGCGGGCTGTAGCGCAGGTGACGGCGTAGCAATATTGGGTGTCATTGGTTGGATCTCGATGGCGCCGAGCCCGAAACGGTCGTGGAGGATGTTGATAGGCGGCTTTTGCGTTCAGGGTAGTGGCGCAAAGGTCCGTGGGGGCGTTGATATAGGTCGATCGGCATACCAAAACCTTCAGCCAGCAGTTCCACCAGCATCATGGCCGAAAGCCCCCAGATGACATGGCCGTCTACGTGGTAGCTGGGCACGTAGTGGGCCACCCCATCCACGGTAATCACATCGGTATGCGTACGGTGGTCGTCTAGAAAGTGGCTCAGCGGTACTTCAAAAATGGTGTCTAATTCGCCGGGGTCGGCAACCAAGGGTAGATCCGGCGGAATAATACCCACCCAGGGGGTGACGCGAATGCCGTGCAGCGAAATAACGTCCGACAGCCGCCCCAGGGGTTGCACCAGAGCGGGGTCAAGGGCAATCTCTTCTTCTGCCTCACGAAGCGCCGTAGCGTAGAGATCAGCGTCAAAGGGTTCGCGCTTACCACCCGGGAACGCCACCTGGCCGCTATGGGTGCTCAAATGGCTGGCCCGGCGGGTAAACAGTAAAGTAGGCACTGGGCGCTCGACAATCGGCAACAGCACGGCGGCCTCGGGCATCACGATGTGATCCAAGCGTTGAGGCGTCAGTTGTTGCAGCCGTTTACGCAGTTTCTCTAACATAGGGCATCCCGTTACTTTGTTCTCTTTTACCCAGCAGCGGTCGTTGGCGTCAAGGGCGTCGAGGCTTCTATTCACTAGCCGTTGAGAATATGCGATGAATTTCTGTAGCCAGTGTGGTGCTAAAGTACGGTTTGCCGTCCCGGAAGGGGATGACCGCCCGCGCTATCTGTGCGATGCCTGCGGCACTATTCACTATCAAAATCCACGCATCGTGGCCGGTACGCTGCCCGTTAGCGGGAGTAAAGTGCTGCTCTGTAAGCGCGCGATTTCACCGCGCAAAGGCTACTGGACGCTGCCTGCTGGCTATATGGAAAATGCCGAGTCAACCCAGCAGGCCGCTTCCAGAGAGACTCGGGAAGAGGCCTGTGCCGAAGTCGAGCTGGCCAACCTCTACACGCTCATTGACCTACCGCATATCAATCAGGTGTATATGATTTTCCGCGCCGAGCTGGTGGGAGGCTTTAGCGCCGGGCCGGAAAGCCTGGAAGTCGCGCTATTTGAAGAGCACGAAATCCCCTGGGATGAATTGGCTTTCACCACCATTGAGCGCACGCTACGTCACTTTTACGCTGACCGCGCCCTCAATGAGTTTCCGCTGCATATCAGCATGGTGACCCCCGAAGACCGCGAGCGCTATTTTGGCAGCGCGTGAGTCATTCACACCCCGACGAAAAATCCACTTACAGATCGGCCAACTGCCATACATCATAAGCGACTTCTTCGTAGGGGTGGGCTAGTTTTAAGGCCGCGATGGCGCCGTGAATATGCGCTTCCTCGCACAGCAACTCGACTTTGAACTCTTCGACCTTTTCCAAGCTGCCCACTGAGCCGATATGCGGGTGGGCCCCCTCGGTTGGGCGAAACTGGCCCGTACCGCGGGTTTGGAAACAGGCGTTTTCGTAGGCGCCTACACGCCCTGCACCGGCCTCAAACACCGCCTGCTTGACGCTTTCGGCATCTTCTATGGGGACAAAAAAAGCGAGCTTATACATGGTGTATCTCCAAATGATCGGTTCATTGGAAAGCGCTAAACGGTGGCTATCTTAGCGGATAGGTGACTATTGGTCTCGGGCTTGGCTTTGTATGATGATATTTTTATGACGTTTCCCCTATGACTGTTAGACGAGCCGCCCCATGGATAAATTTGAAGTGAAGTTGGATCAGGCCGCCAGGGCTGCCTGGATGTCCTACGTCGGTGGAATGACTCAGGATGAGATCGCCAGCCAGTTGGGTGTTTCACGCCCCGGCGTTCAGCGTTTATTAGCCTTGGCCCGCCAGGAGGGGCTGGTAAAAGTCCATATCGATCATCCGATCTCTCACTGTATGGCGTTGGGCAGCACGCTGCGCGATCACTTCGGTTTGACCTACTGTGAAGTGGTGCCCGCTGATAACCATGCCGCCGACAGCGCCGCCTCCTACTTGGCAGTTGCGGCCGCCGAGCGCATAGCGCAACTGGTTGAGCGCAGCGAACCGTTGACGCTTTCGCTGGGCACCGGGCGTTCGGTGCGGGCAGCGGTAGAAGCGCTTAGCCGTGTCGAGCGGCCCCAGCACCGCTTTGTGTCGCTGGTGGGCAATGTCGCCCGGGATGGCTCGGCCAACCGCTACGATGCGGTGATGGTAATGGCGGATAAAACCGGCGGCGAACGCTTCTTGCTGCCGGCACCGGTGGTCGCCGAGTCGCTGGCTGAAAAAGAGGCAATGCTTGCCCAGCGGCTGTTTAAGGCGATTGCTGATGTGGCCAGAGAGTCAGAGGCCGCCTTTATCGGTATCGGGCGTATTGATCGTCAGGCCACGCTGTTTCAAGACCACTTTATTAGTGAAAGCGAGCTGGACGAGTTACTGGGACTGAAAGCAGTGGGGGAATTGCTAGGTTGGCCGCTGAACCGAGACGGCGAAGTGATCGACTGCTCCATTACGCGGCGGGTCACCAGTCTTCCCCTGGAGCGCTTTGGTAAGCACCACATGGTAGCCATCGCCGGTGGCCACGAAAAAGCCCCGGCGATACATGCCGCGCTACGCGGCGGCTGGCTGAAAGGGTTGGTGACTGACGAAGTGGCCGCTAGACAGATTGTTGAGTCGTTATAGGTGTTTAACGCTCTGGGTGTGCACTGCAACATGCATTAGAGGTTATGAATTAGCGTAAAGTCTAAGCTAATCAGCTTTGCTTTTTTTTGGCTTACGTACGATCATTTGTTCGATAGGTGATCAATAAGATCAAGGCGACAACAATGCCAATACCAGCCCATAGGAGTGCTTTATGCGACTCGCACGTCACTTGCCCGTTACCACGTTAGCGGCCGCCATTGCCATATCGGGCCATGCCCAGGCGCAAACTGAAATTACCGTGGCCACGGTTAATAACAACGATATGGTGATTATGCAGAGCCTCACCGAGGCTTTCGAAGAGGCACATCCCGACATCACCCTGGATTGGGTGGTGCTGGAGGAGAACGTGCTTCGTCAACGCATGACCACCGATATTGCCACCGGTGGCGCCCAGTTCGATGTCATGACGATTGGTACTTACGAAGTGCCTATTTGGGCTGAGCGCGGCTGGCTTTCACCGCTGGATAATCTGCCCGACGCCTACAATGAAGACGACCTGCTAGCCTCCGTTCGCGATGGTTTAAGCTACGACGATACGCTTCACGCACTGCCGTTTTATGCTGAAAGCTCAATGATGTACTACCGCACGGATCTATTCGAAGAAGCGGGCATTGAGATGAGCGAGCAACCCACCTGGGAAGAGGTGCGCGAGTGGGCGGGTGAGCTACATGGCACCCAGGATGGCTTGGCTGGGATCTGTTTACGCGGCAAGCCTGGCTGGGGCGAAAACATGGCGTTTGTCTCCACCCTGGTGAACACCTACGGTGGCCGCTGGTTTGACGAAGAGTGGAACCCTGAACTCAACTCTGAAGCCTGGGTGAACGCTATTCAGTTTTATGTCGATTTGCTCAACGACTACGGCCCGCCGGGGGCTAGCTCCAACGGCTTTAACGAAAATCTGGCGCTATTCTCCCGTGGCAACTGCGCCATGTGGGTGGATGCCACCTCGGCAGCCGGCAAACTGTATGACGGCAATGAGTCCGATGTGGCGGACAGCCTAGGGTTTGACCCGGCACCCGTGGCCGAAACACCTAAGGGCTCCCACTGGTTGTGGTCCTGGGCGTTAGCCATCCCGGCTTCTTCAGAGAACCAGGACGCGGCGCGTGAGTTTATTACCTGGGCAACCTCCCAGGAGTACATTGAGCTGGTGGGTGAAACCCAAGGCTGGACCAGTGTGCCACCAGGCACCCGGGAATCGACCTACGCCAATGAGCAGTACACCGAAGCCGCGCCCTTTGCTGACTTCGTGCTAAAGGCCATTAAGGATGCCGACCCCACCGACTCCACCCTGGAGCCCAATCCTTACGTGGGTGTTCAGTTCGTCGGTATTCCCGAGTTTCAGTCGATCGGTACCCAGGTGGGGCAAACCATTGCCGCGGCGTTAACCGGTGATACCACGGTGGAGCAAGCGCTAGAGAGTGCTCAGCGTGCCACCGAACGCACCATGCAGCGGGCTGGCTACATCGAACGATAAAAGAGAATGACGCCTGCCTTCCTCTTGTTTACTACAGCGGAGGCAGGTGTTTTATCGATGTTTTCGAGCAGTTTTTGTAAACAGCCTCGTACTTCGCAGGTAACCCCATGACTAAAACACGTGCTTCCGGCCGTACCGTCGGTGGGCTGAGAACGCTGTCGCTCCAAGCGCCGGCCGTGACGCTACTGCTGCTATGGATGATTGTGCCGTTAGGCATGACGCTATGGTTCTCTTTTCAGTATTACAACCTGCTCATGCCCGGTATGACTGGCTTTGCCGGGTTGGAAAACTATGAATACCTGCTCACCGACCCAGCGCTGTGGGCAGCGATGGGTAACACGCTGCTGCTGGTGGGGTGGGTGCTGGCGATTACCGTGGTGGGCGGCACCCTGCTAGCGGTGCTCTTCCAGCAAGAGTTCGCAGGACGCGGGATCGCCCGTGTACTGGCGATTTCACCGTTTTTTGTGATGCCCACCGTGAGCGCTCTGGTGTGGAAAAACATGATGATGCACCCCTCTAACGGGGTGCTGGCGTGGCTGGCTGAGTCCATCGGGTTGCCCGCTGTCGACTGGTTCTCCTCGCTGCCGCTGACCTCGATTGTGATCATCGTGGCTTGGCAGTGGCTGCCGTTTGCACTGCTGATTCTGCTCACCGCCATGCAGTCGCTGGATGAGGATCAAGTGGAGGCCGCCAGAATGGACGGGGCAGGGCCGGTGGCGATTTTCTTCTTTATTACGCTGCCGCACCTAAAACGGGCCATTAGCGTGGTCATCATGATTGAGATGATCTTCCTGCTGACTATTTTTGCCGAGATCTTTGTCACCACCTCCGGTGGGCCTGGCTTGGCCACTACCAATCTGGCCTACCTGATTTACATTCGTGCGCTGCTGGATTTTGACGTGGGCACTGCCTCCGCCGGTGGAGTGATCGCAATCATTCTCGCCAATATCGTGGCGATCTTCCTGGTTCGAATGGTAGCCAAAAACCTGGAAGAGTAGACCGGCACTTGTGTCCTGGGAGTACTTCGATGACAACATTAAATTCCAAAACCGCCGCGCCTCACTCTGTGTCGGGGTGGCGGTCGGCGCAAAGCAAGCGCGCCATCATAACGGTGCTGGGCTGGTCAGTAGCATTAGTGATCTTCTTTCCGATCTTTTGGATGATCCTGACCGGGTTTAAAACGGAATCGGCGGCGATTGCTGACCCCACGCTGATTTTTTCGCCCACCCTGGAAAGCTACCAGGCGGTACAGGCACGCTCGGGCTATACCCGATTTGCACTCAACAGTGTAGTGGTGGCCTTTGGTTCGACGTTCTTCGCGCTGTTGATTGCGATTCCTTCAGCCTATGCCATGGCTTTTTTGCCGACTAAACGCACCAAGGGCACGTTGCTGTGGATGCTCTCTACCAAAATGTTGCCCTCGGTAGGTGTGCTGGTGCCGATTTACCTGATTTTTCGCGACGTTGGGCTACTCGATACCCGCACCGGCCTAATCATTGTCTATACGCTGATGAACCTGCCGATCGTGGTGTGGATGCTCTACACCTTCTTTAAGGATATGCCTAAAGACATTCTTGAAGCGGGGCGAATGGACGGTGCTTCGACACTGCAGGAAGTGTGCTTTCTGTTGCTGCCACTCACGCTGCCGGGGATCGCCTCAACGGGCCTGCTATCAGTCATTTTGAGTTGGAACGAGGCGTTCTGGAGTCTCAACCTAACGACCTCAAATGCTGCGCCGTTAACCGCCTATATAGCCTCATTCTCAAGCCCTGAGGGGCTGTTCTGGGCCAAATTGTCCGCCGCTTCCACCATGGCGATTGCGCCGATTTTGATACTTGGTTGGATGACCCAAAAACAAATGGTGCGCGGCCTCACCTTTGGTGCCGTCAAGTAAAGGATCTTCCTCATGGCAACACTACAACTGCACAATATTACCAAGCGTTTCGGCGATACCGAGGTGATCAAGGGCATCGACCTTGAGGTGAGTGACCGCGAATTTGTGGTCTTCGTAGGGCCTTCCGGCTGTGGTAAATCGACCCTAATGCGCATGATCGCCGGACTGGAGAGTGCCTCTGACGGCGATATTCTGATCGACGGCCAGCGCATCAATGACGTAGGCCCAGCCGATCGCGGCCTCGCCATGGTGTTTCAGAGCTACGCGCTCTATCCGCACATGACGGTAGAGGACAACATGGGGTTCAGCATGCGCTTGGCGGGGGTGCCCAAAGAGGAGCGACGGGCCAAAGTGCTGGAAGCGGCCAAGATTCTGCAGCTGGAGCCACTGTTGGATCGCAAGCCCAAAGCGCTCTCCGGCGGTCAGCGCCAACGGGTAGCGATTGGCCGGGCGATTGTACGTAACCCCAGTATCTTCCTGTTTGATGAGCCGCTCTCCAACTTGGATGCTGCGCTGCGGGTTCAGATGCGTATCGAGCTGGCGCGCCTGCACGATGAGCTGGACGCCACCATGATCTACGTCACCCATGATCAGATCGAAGCGATGACCATGGCGGATAAAATCGTCGTGCTCCACGACGGTGTGGTCGAGCAGGTGGGCTCGCCTATGGCGCTCTACCATCATCCGCGTAATCGCTTTGTAGCGGGTTTTATCGGCTCGCCGAAAATGAATTTTCTGCCGGTAACGCTGATCAGCGTTTCGCCTGAAGGCGTGGGGATTCGGATGCCCGGTGGCGGTGAACGCAGCGTGCCGGTGGACGGTCAGCACTTGGAGGCCAACGCCCCCCTTGAGCTGGGTGTTCGCCCGGAACACTTAGTGCTTGATGAGCAGGGCCCGTTGAGCGGTGAAATTAAAGTCTTGGAGCGGCTAGGCGGCCAGACCTCGCTCTATGTCCAGATGGACGACGAACTCATCACTATCATGGCCGATGGTGACGTGGCCTACCGGGTCAACGATACGGTGCATTTCGGCTTTGCCCCTGAGCGTGCCCATCTTTTTGAGGCTAGCGGCCTGGCCCTGCCCAGCTTGCAGCAGCACCCTCTGGCGGGTCTGACCCGCCACGATAACCGTGCCCCCGGCTCGCCTTCTGAGGAGCCTGCATGAGGACACTCATCTTTGACTGTGATGGCGTGCTGGTCGATAGCGAAGCCCTTGCCGAAGGCACTTTGGTGGAGTACCTCTCCCATTGGCTGCCCGATCTGAATATCGATCAGGAACTTGGCCAGGCGCTGGGGATGACCACGGCGGCTATTCTCGCTCATCTCGAATCGTTAAGCGCCCACGCCCTGCCAGTGGATGCCACTGAACAAGTGGATACCGCCATTGAGGCGCGTCTGGCGCGAGAGCTTAAAGCCATAGAGGGAGCTGACAAAGCGATTCGTGGCATCACATTGGAGAAGGCGGTGGTCTCCAACAGTCGCCGCAGCCGCGTGCTGGCGTCACTGGCGAGCACGGGATTGGCCGATGCGTTTGGCGAGGTGCCTATTTTTACCGCTGACCAGGTGGCTAATCCCAAGCCCGACCCTGCGCTCTATCGCTTGGCGGCCTCTCACTTAGGCCAAGTACCAAGGGACTGCCTGGTGGTAGAGGATAGCGTGGCCGGGGTGACCGCCGCCCATGCCGCAGGTATGTGCGTGATTGGGTTCGTCGGTGCCAGCCATGTGGATGCTGAGCAGTCGACGCGGCTGACGCAAGCCGGCGCCTGGCGCATTTTAGCGCATATGCATGGCCTGGAAGCGTTGGTGGATGAGTGGCAAGCCAGTGGTCCATAGATCACTTAATGAAGGGTTCCCGGCAATAACGGCGCAGCGATAAATGAGAGCATAACGATGAAGCTAAACAACAAAGTCGCGGTGATTACTGGCGGCGCGCGGGGCATCGGCTTGGCCATTGCCCAGCGCTATTTAAGCGAAGGGGCAAGCGTTGTGGTGGCGGATATTGACCGCGTTGCCATTGATGAGGCAGTGGCGACACTGCAGCAGCAGGCGGCGGGTGAAAAGGTGATGGGGGTTGAGCTCAATGTCTGTGTTCAGGCCTCGATAGATGCCATGGTAGAGGCGGTAAACAAGCGCTTTGGCGGTATCGATATTCTGGTCAATAACGCTGCCGTCTTTGATATGGCGCCGGTGCTTGAGGTGACCGAGGCAAGCTTCGACAAGCAGTTTGCGGTCAATACCAAAGGTATGTTCTTTACCCTGCAGGCGGTTGCCCGTTCCATGGTGGCCCGCGGTCAGGGGGGCAAAATTATCAATATGGCCTCACAGGCAGGTCGCCGCGGTGAAGCATTGGTAAGCGTTTACTGCGCCAGTAAGGCCGCAGTGATCAGCCTTACCCAATCCAGTGGGTTGGATCTCATCAAGCACCGCATCAACGTTAATGGCATCGCCCCCGGTGTGGTGGACACGCCGATGTGGGAGGAGGTCGACGCGCTGTTTGCCCGTTTTGAAAACCGCCCGCTCGGTGAGAAGAAACGTTTGGTGGGAGAGGCAGTGCCGTTTGGGCGTATGGGACTTCCCGAAGATCATACTGGCGCCGCCGTGTTTTTGGCCAGCCAGGACAGCGACTATGTGGTCGCCCAGACGCTCAATGTCGATGGCGGCAACTGGATGAGCTGAGGTGGTCATGACCCCTGATCTAGATACGTTGGCCCGGCAGATTATTGGCGCCGCTGAAGGCGCATCACGCTACCTGGTAGCGCTGGCAGGGCCACCGGGGGCGGGAAAATCCTACCGCAGCGCCCAGCTCTGCGCTGCGATTAATCAACACCTGCCCGGCCAAGCGGGGCTGGTGCCCATGGACGGCTACCACTTCGATAACGCTGTGCTGGGCGAGCAGCAGGTGCCCGTCAAAGGTGCGCCCCATACCTTCGATGTAGAGGGGCTGCGCTGCGACCTCGAACGTATCCGCCAGGCTATTCACCCGGTAGCGGTGCCGGTATTTGACCGCCCGCTGGATCTCGCCCGTGCCGGTGGACGCCTGATTACCCTTGAACAGCGCATTGTCATTGTTGAGGGCAACTACCTGCTGCTTGACCGCTCACCCTGGCGCGAACTGCGACCGCTGTTTGATTGGACGCTGTTTATAGACGTCGACGACGTCGTACTGGTTGAGCGGCTGGTCAACCGCTGGCTCGAGATGGGCCAGGATCGCACCGGGGCGCTTGAGCGCACCCACCACAAAGACATGCTCAACGCGCAGTTAGTGAAGAGTTGCTGTTTACCGCCCGACCAGCGCTGGCGCTAGTACTTTGTGTTAGCACATTTAAACCGCCTCTTTTACCTGCCTTATTCACCCCATCGCGCCAAGTAGGCCTTGGCTGGAGAGTCCCATGACCCGTCTTAACAATCACAACCTGGGCAAGCTAACCGACGATGTTGCTAAACCTAATTACGTTGCCAAACCTCAATATGACCGCAAGACGCTCACCCCCGGCATCGTACATATTGGGGTAGGCGGCTTTCATCGTGCCCATCAGGCGATGTACCTGGATACGCTGATGAATCAGGGCGAAGCGCTGGACTGGGGCATTGTGGGCGTAGGCGTGATGCCAGGCGACAAACGCATGCAGCAGGCGCTGGCAGCGCAGGACTATCTCTACACGCTGGTGGTTAAGCACCCTGATGGCCGGTATGAGCCGCGGGTCATTGGCAGCATGGTCAATTATCTGTTCGCACCGGAGGAGACCAAGGCGGTGATCGAGCAGATGGCTGATCCGGCGATTCGCATTGTGTCACTGACGGTGACCGAAGGCGGTTACAATTTTCACCCGGTGAGCGGCGAATTCGACCTCGATAACCCCCAGGTGCGTGGTGATCTTGCCAACCCCACCCAGCCGACCACCAGCTTCGGGCTGGTGGTGGAAGCGCTTGTCCGCCGCCGTGCGCGGGGCATTGCGCCGTTCACCGTGATGTCCTGCGATAATATTCAAGGTAACGGCGATGTGGCCAAGCGTATGTTCGGCGCCTATGCCCAGGCGCGGGACGCCGAGCTAGGCGCCTGGCTGGAAGCAGAGGTGGCGTTTCCCAACGCCATGGTGGATCGTATTACCCCGGTGACGTCGCCCACGGATATTGATGAACTGAGTCAGCGCTTTGGGGTAGAGGACGCTTGGCCGGTGGTCTGCGAACCCTTCACCCAGTGGGTGTTGGAAGACCACTTCCCCCTTGGGCGTCCGGCGTTTGATAAAGTGGGTGTTCAAGTGGTGGAGGATGTCGAGCCCTACGAGCTGATGAAGCTGCGCCTACTCAACGCCAGCCACCAGGCGTTGACCTATTTTGGCTATTTAGCCGGATACCGCTACGCCCATGAGGTGTGCCAAGATCCGCTATTCGTTGATTTTTTATTGGGCTATATGCGCGAAGAGGGCACGCCGACCCTGGCGCCAGTGCCAGGGGTTGATTTGGAAACCTACCGCTTAACGCTGATTGAGCGCTTCGCCAACCCGCAAATCAAAGATACTCTGGCACGGCTCTGCGCCGAGAGCTCTGACCGTATCCCTAAGTGGCTAGTGCCGGTGATTCGTCAGCAGTTGGCCCAAGGTGGCGAGATAGAGCGCAGCGCCGCTGTGGTGGCCAGTTGGGCACGCTACGCTGAAGGGGTAGACGAGCAGGGCGAGCCCATTGAAATTGTCGATCGCTTGAAAACGCCGCTCATGGCGATTGCCGCAGAGAACCGCCAGCGGCCCACGGCCTTTATCGAAAATCGCGAGCTGTTTGGCGACTTAATCGACAGCCCTCGCTTTGTTGAAGCCTATTTAGCCGCGCTAAGTTCCCTGCACGAACGTGGCGCACGCGCTACCCTAGAGGGTCTGGCATCGTCCAAAGGAACAGTGTGATGTATATCGGGGTGGATTGCGGTACCCAGAGTACCAAGGTAGTGGTGGTAGACGTTGAGCGGGGCAAGATTCTGGCTGAAGCAAGCCGCCCTCATCACCTGGACGAGGGCGAAAATGGCCGCCGTGAACAGGCGCCTGCGGAGTGGTTAGCCGCATTGAAAGCGGCGTTTTTTGCCGCGTTGGACAAAGCCGCTGTATCGGCGAGCCAAGTGCGCGGCATGGGTGTTTCTGGTCAGCAGCATGGCATGGTGGCGCTGGATGGCAACGGTGTGCCGGTCTACCCCGCCAAGCTATGGTGCGATACCGAGACCAGTGCCCAGAATGCCGATTTGGTGGCTCGATTGGGGGGCGAGGCGGGTTGTTTGGAGAAGCTGGGGCTAGTGCTGCAAACCGGCTACACAGCCTCTAAAGTTGCTTGGCTGCGTGAGCATCAGCCGGAGGCGTATCGGCGTATCGAGAGTTTGCTGCTGCCCCACGACTACCTCAATTTCTGGCTGACGGGCGAGCGCGTTACCGAGGCGGGTGACGCCTCCGGCACCGGCTACTTTGATACCCGCAAACGCTGCTGGCAGCTAGACGTATTTGCACAGATAGCCCCAGAGTTAGACCCCGAAAGGGTGCTCCCCCGTGTGCTGGCAGCCCATGAGCCGGTAGGCCTTGTGTGCCCAGCCGTGGCCCGGGAACTGGGGCTTGGCGATCAGGTAGTCGTCTCCTCTGGCGGCGGTGATAATATGCTGGGTGCCATTGGTACGGGCAATATCACCCCAGGATTGGTCACGCTCAGTTTGGGCACCTCCGGCACCGTCTGCGCCTACTCGGCGACTTCTGTTGAGTGCGATAGTGCCATGGTGGCCAACTTCTGTTCCAGCACCGGTGGCTGGCTGCCGCTGATCTGCACCATGAATGTCACCTCCGCTACCACCCGTGTGCGCGAGCTGTTTGGTTTGGATCTGGCCGCTTTTGGCGAGCGAGTGGCCAGCGCCCCCATAGGCGCTGAAGGCGTCACCGTGCTGCCATTTTTTAACGGCGAACGGGTGCCGATGCTGCCCGACGCCTCGGCGGACTTTCTTGGCCTGACCAGCTTAAACACCACCCAGGCTAATTTATGCCGGGCCGTGGTGGAGGGGGCCACTTTCGGGCTACGCTATGGGCTGGAGTTGTTGGGCGATTTAACCGCCGGTGCCAGTCAGATCCGTTTGATCGGTGGCGGTGCCAACAGCCCTGTGTGGCGGCAGATGGTTGCTGACATTACCGGCACCCAGGTAATTTGTCCTGAGATTACCGACGCGGCCGCGTTAGGTGCAGCCATACAGGCGGCCTGGTGTGACCAGCGTTCAGAGAGCGTCACCCTGGAAGCGCTGTGTGAAAAACTAGTCCACCTGGATGCACAGTCACTGGCTGACCCCCATCCAGCGCGAGTGGCTGCTTACCAACCCATTTATAGGCGCTACTGCGCAGAACTTGAACAACGCCATGGCGGCGCTTAAACGCATATCAAGGAGATTTTATGACCAGCCAGCTGCAACAGCTAAAGCAACACTCGCTTGTCGTCGCCGACACCGGTGACCTTGAGGCTATTCGTCGCTATCAGCCCCAGGATGCGACGACTAATCCCTCACTGCTACTCAAGGCGTTTAGTTTGGCGGGTTATCAAGCGCTGATTGATGAAGAGCTGAGCAGCGTCAAAGCCTCTGGCGGCAGCCGTGAAGAGCAGGTCAAACATGCCGTTGACCGCCTGGCAGTCGCTATGGGCAGTGAGATTTCCGCCGTTGTGCCGGGGCGTGTTTCCACCGAAGTGGCGGCGCGGCTGTCGTTTGATACCCAGGCCAGTATTGCCAAGGCCCACGAGTTAATCGAGCTGTATGACGCCCGCGGTGTCTCCCGTGACCGCGTGTTGATCAAGCTGGCGTCTACCTGGGAGGGCATTCGTGCCGCTGAGGTGCTTGAGCGCGAGGGCATTCAGTGCAACCTGACGCTGCTGTTCAGTGAAGCTCAGGCCCAGGCCTGCTTTGATGCCGGCGTGTTTCTGATCTCGCCCTTTGTGGGCCGGGTGACCGACTGGTACAAAAAAGAGACCGGCAACGACTACACGCCGGAAAACGACCCGGGGGTTCAGTTTGTGCAAGGCGTTTGCCAACGTGCCAACCAGGGCGGCTACGATACGGTGGTCATGGGGGCGAGCTTCCGTACCACCGGTCAGGTGCTTGCCCTGGCAGGCTGCCCAAGACTGACGATTTCGCCGGCGTTGCTGGAGGAGCTGGAGGCAACAGAAGGCAGTGTCAATGTGCAGATTCAATCTGGCGAAGGTCGCGGCAAACCGACTGAACCGTTAAGTGAATCGGCTTTCCGCTGGGGCCACAACCAAGACGCCATGGCTAATGACAAGCTGGCCGAAGGCATCCGCCGCTTCCACGATGACCAGCTTGAGCTAGAGAGCCTGATCGATAAACGACTAGGCTAATAGGTTAGCCCATGGCGTCGGGGTTAGGGTGCAGCGGGGGGCCATGGCGGTCAGATGGCGAAAGTAGCGCCCATGGATGGGTTAACAGCGACCCCGCGGATCCCTAACCCCGACGCAGTTATTCATTGGGGGACAGGAGATAGCCTCATGGATGCCACCCTTAGCCAACTATTGAAATCTATTGAATTAACCCCCGCTGGTAGTTTGCGGTCGCTCGGTGGGGGTGACATTGCTGCCGTATATCGTCTGGAGACCCGCCAGGGGCAGGTGGTGATTAAGCACGACAATGAATCACGACTGCGCGGTGAAGCCGAAGGGCTACGTGCGTTGCGCAGCGCCTCTGGGCAGTTGGTGGTGCCTGAAGTGTTAGGCCTGTCAGCGGGCTGGCTAGTCATTGAGTCACTGGATACAGTACCTGGCGGGCCGCAGAGCGAAACCGCGTTAGGTGAAGGGCTTCGCGGGCTGCACAGTGTGATTGGCGACGCCCACGGCTGGCATCAGGATAATGCCTGTGGGCGCACGCCCCAACCTAATGCACCGCTCAGTGATGGGCGGGCCTTCCAGCGCGAGCGGCGTTTATTACCCCTGTGTGAGGCGTGCCACCAGCGTGGTCTATTGGACGCAGCGCTACGTGGGCGTATCGAGCGCTTGGCTCAGGATTTGGAGCGCTGGCTGCCAGATGCGCCGCCCAGCTTGCTCCACGGTGACCTCTGGTCGGGGAATGTGCTCTTCACCACAAAGGGGCCAGCGATTATCGATCCAGCAGTGTATCGCCACTATCCAGAGGTGGATATAGCGATGCTGACGCTCTTTGGCTCGCCGGGGGAGGCGTTTTTTGACGCTTACTGGAACGGCGACGCCCCGGCCGACTGGCCGAGGCGTGAAGCGCTGTTTCAGCTCTATCCGTTGCTCAATCACCTGCTGCTGTTCGGTGCCAGCTACCGTTCGGCGGTTGAACGCAGCGTGGCGAGGCTCGAGTCTTTCACCTGAGCCTTGCCAGCACTTGTGTTTTACCAGGATTTATAGGGCAAAAACTTGCCGTTTAAAGTGAGCAGTACCCGGTCGCCCTTGGGGTCTTCGACTTTGTCGACCTCCATGGTGAAGTCGATGGCACTCATAATGCCATCGCCAAACTTCTCCTGTACCACGTCTTTCAGGGTCTCCCCGTAAACACCGACGACCTCATATAAACGATAGATAAAGGGGTCTTGGGGGATCGCTTCATCCCAGGCTTTGGTGGGGAAGGCTACCAGGGCATCGGCGACCTCGCTCTCCACGCCCAGTGTGTCGCAAAGCTTAGCGGCAATCGCTTGGCTGGCGCTATTCATGCCGTAGCAGGCGGAGGCGACCCACACCGGTGACATGCCAACGGCGTTACCAATATCGTCCCAGCTCATTTTTTTACGCGCTTTGGCGGCGAGCAGGGTGTGACGCATTTCGAGCTTATCCATGGTGATTCTCCTCTAGAGTGGGGGGAGGGCGAGTGACGCCCTTTTTTGGTTACTGGATCAAGACAACACTTTTTTGGGCTGAGTACGGACGTGGGTGGTATAGAGCACCAAACCTACCAGTGTCAGGCCGCCAACCAAGTTGCCTAGTACCGTGGGGATTTCGTTCCACATAATGTATTGATACAGGGTGAAATCGGCGCCCATCATCAGGCCAATCGGAAACAGGAACATGTTGACGACGGAGTGCTCAAAACCGAGATAGAAAAACACAATGATCGGCATCCACATGGCCATGATTTTGCCGGAAACCGTTGTCGAGATAGCGGCGCCCACTACGCCCATAGAGACCATCCAGTTGCAGAACATGCCTCTTAGAAAGAGCACAATCCAACCGGCAAATCCTGCCTCCTGGTAACCTACTGTGCGACTTTCACCCACCGTCATCATGGTTTGGCCGACCGCGTTGATCTCCTCGGTACCACCCATGGTGAAATTCAGGTAGCCAAAGGTGGCGATAAACAGGGCGCCCCCCAGATTGCCAAGCCCTACCAGCGCCCAACACTTGAGCATTCGCGGCAGGGTCACGCCGGGTCGTTTGTCGAGCCATGCAATAGGCACCAGCGTAAAAACCCCGGTGAGCAGGTCATAGCCCATCAGATAGAGCATGACGAAACCCACCGGAAAGAGCAGCGCCCCAATTAAGAAGTTGCCGGTTTGGGTCGCAATGGTGATGGCAAAAATAACCGCCAACGCCAGGGTTGCCCCGGCCATAAAGGCGCGGATAAGCGTATCCCGTGTTCCCATATAGACTTTTGACTCCCCCTGATCCACCAACTTGGTGACAAACTCACTGGGCATTAGATAAGACATATGTATGTCTCCTGTGTCATTTCGGTTAATTAACGCTTAATCCAAGAGTTTTAGTGTTTCCTGATAAGAGCAAAAAATAGGAGCAACAAAACCGATGGCTGCGCCGTCCTGGTGCAAAAGAGATTAAGCGTGTGGCGCAATCGCACTATTCACATAGCGTTTCCATCTAGCTATGCCACCTAGTCGTCCTACCTAGCTGTTCCACTTAACTGTTCCACCTAACCATTGCTATTTATGTGCCAACTCGCTAGAAGTGTTTTTAAGCTGTTGTTTTTATTTAATTAATTGGTTTTTGAAGCAGTTTTTCGGGAAAGCTAGAGTGGCCACGAAAAATCGTAATTAACGATATTTCGTTGTTTTATTGACGGAATATCGTAAGTGGCGCGGGAATTGAATGGATAAGTGGAGACCACCTTGAAACCTGGGGTATGCACCAATGGGTGAACAAGCACGTACTCACACTGCCGCTCTAATGGGCGATTTTTCACCGCTTGCAATGATCGTGATTGATCCGTTTGTCGATCAACTACTGGACGCTAACCCAGCTGCTTGCGAGATGCTCCATATTGATCAAACGCTGCCTTTAGCGGCCCCGTTTAGCCACCGCTTGAGTGCTTCACTGCCGCTTTGGGTGAGCTTTACCGACGAGGCGCTGACACAAAAGGCGGCCTGGTCAGATGATTTGGTAATGCTGGATATGCTCCGTCAGCCGTATCGCATTGAGGTTTATGCTCAGCGTGTCGACGACTCTTCGCAGCTGTTATTAACATTGATTGACCGCAACAAGGCCGAGCAGCGCCGTGCCAAAGCCGAGCTAGGCCGCCAGCACCGTCAGGGGGAGGTTGGCTGGCAGCGGGTTGAGCAAGTGTTTGAACGGATTGAAAAGCAGAACCAGCTTATTTTGGGCGCTGCGGGGGAGGGCATTTACGGCCTGGACGCTGAAGGCAAAACCACCTTCGTTAATCCCGCAGCAGAACGCATTCTGGGTTGGAGTACCGAGGACATGGTGGGCCACGATGCACACCTTATGTTTCACCATACTCATGCTGACGGCAGCCATTTTCCGGTGCAGCAGTGCCCTATTCACGCCTCGTTTAGCGACGGCCAGGTGCATCACGTCGATAATGAAGTGTTTTGGCACAAAAATGGCGAAGCAATTCCTGTGGAGTACACCAGCACGCCGATATTTGAGATGGGACGATTGGTCGGGGCAGTGGTGCTGTTTCGTGATATTCGCGAGCGTAAGCGCGCCGAGCAGCAGTTGCGCGATGCCCTTGCAGAAGTGGAGTCTCTTAAGCAGCGTTTGGAATTGGAAAATGAGTACCTTCAGGAAGAGATAAAAGCGGAGCTGAACCATCGGGATATTGTCGGCAACAGCCCGGCGGTGGCCAAGCTGATCCAGCAGATTGAGTTGGTGGCGCCCACCAGCGCCAACGTGTTGATTAGCGGCGAGTCGGGTACTGGCAAAGAGCTGATTGCCCGCGCCATTCATGCCGGGGGCACGCGCAGCGACCGACCGCTAATCCGCGTGAACTGCGCGGCTATTCCTCGTGATCTGTTTGAGAGCGAATTCTTCGGCCATGTAAAAGGGGCTTTTACCGGCGCGGTACAGGATCGCCCAGGGCGCTTTGAGCTTGCTCACGGTGGCACTCTATTTCTGGATGAGGTCGGCGAAATCCCTTTGGAACTGCAGAGCAAGCTGCTGCGGGTGCTGCAGGATCAGCAGTTTGAACGGGTAGGCGATAACCGTACCCGCGAAGTGGATGTGCGGGTGATTGCCGCCACCAATCGCGAACTGCGCGATATGATTGAGGCAGGCCACTTTCGTGAAGATCTCTATTTTCGTCTCAACGTGTTTCCCATTGATTCGGTGCCGCTACGCAAGCGGATTGAAGATGTGCCGCTGTTGGCTCGACACTTCTTACAGCGCGCCTGCCTGAAATTTAATAAGCCGGGGGTGCGCATTCCTCCGGCCCAGCTGGAGATCCTGCAGCGCTATCCCTGGCCGGGCAATATTCGTGAACTGGAGAACATCATTGAGCGGCAAGTTATTGTGACCCAGGATCGGCGCTTGATGTTTGATGACCTGCTGCTGGGAGAGGCCCCGCGCAAGATAGGCCGCACTAACCCTGTCTCTGCGGCGGGCCATGCCGGTGCAGAGCAGAAGGGAGTAGCGCTGCTTACCGAGCAGGCGCTTAGCCAGCGCAAGCGGGAGAGCGCGGTTGCCGCTCTGGAGCGAGCAAGAGGTAAGGTTTCTGGGGCGGGTGGTGCGGCGGAGTTGCTTGGCATAAAGCCAACGACGCTGGCCTCGCGGCTTACTAAGTGGGGCATCGACCCGAGAGAATTCCGTAAAAGCTAACCGTATTAATCGCCAACGCAACATGCGTTGGACTAAGGTAAGCTGGAAGTGACTTGACAATAGACTGTTCACACATTTTTAGATTGTTCAAGGCTAGCATACATACATGAATGTAACTATAATGCTCATCTTTCTGAATGGCACCGTATTTCGAGTGATTTAGCGCGCTAATTGGCTTGGTTTTCTATAGCACGAGTCGAGTAAGCTGAGAGACTAAGCGCGTTTACCATCTGACACTGATACCTAGAGGCAATCCCATGCGACTGGCACACTGGGCAGTCAATGCCCCTTTACGACCCTTACTATTGGCGGTATTAACCGCTTCTTTTGTATTGCCTGCTCAAGCTGCCGATCTCATCACGATTACCCGTGATGCGTTAGACAATAACGCTGAGCTTGCCTCGGCGCGCTCGCAGTATCTGGGTGTAGAAGCAGGCAGAGACGTTGCACGAGGTGGGTTGCTCCCGCAAATTAACGCTTCGGGCACCGTGGCGCACAACGAGCAGTATGAAAGCCAGGGCTCATCTCAAGCCGGAGCAGGTGCTGGCGCGGGCGCGGGCAATGTGAGTGCCGGTGATGACCGTTACAACACCGTATCGCTCACCCTTGAAGCCACCCAAGCGCTTTATGATGAAGTGACACGTAGGCAAGTCACCCAGGCTGAGCGCCAGATCGACCAGCAGGTCTATCTGCTCGCAGCCACCGAACAGCAACTGCTAATTGACGTGGCCAGCGCCTACTTTGACATTTTGCGTGCCCACGAAGTACTCGAAGCGCGTTTTGCTCAAGAGCGTGCCATCGGGCGTCAGCTCGAGCAGGCGGGCGAGCAGTTTGAAGTTGGCTTAATAGCGATTACCGAAGTCGAAGAGGCTCGCGCCACCTTTGACCAGTCCCGTGCTGACCGGATTGCCGCAGAGAGCAATCTGCAGGTGGCTTTTGAGGCACTGGAGCAGTTGACCGGCCAGCGCTACGCCAGTATTGAAGCCCTGGGCGACAGCATGCCCATTGCGCTTCCTGAGCCAAGCAGCCGCGACTACTGGGTAGAGCAAGCCATCGAGCGTAATCCTCAGGTGTTGGCGCAACAGGCGGGGATTGAGGTGTCACGCAGCGGTGTGGAAATTGCCCGCGCGGGTCGTTTGCCTACCCTTTCAGCCTTCGGCAACTATCAGTATGGCGACAGTGATATTGATAACACCACCGGCAATGACTCCTCTAGTCAGGTAGGCATACGCGCTAATTTACCGGTCTACACCGGCGGCAGTACCAGCGCGAGCATCCGCCAGGGTACTTATCAACTGGAAAGTAGCCAGTATGATTTCGAATCTCAGCGTCGCTCGTCGATCCAGCAGGTTCGTTCGCTGTATACCCAAGTCAGCAACGATGTGGAAACCGTCGAGGCCCGTGAGCAGGCGATCGTCTCGAACCGCAGCGCTCTGGAAGCAACCCGCGCTGGCTACGAGGTCGGCACCCGGAACATCGTGGATGTTTTGAACGCTGAGCAGAATTTGTATAACGCCATCGCCAACTACGCAGAGGCTCGCTACGACTATGTCGTTAATCTGCTCTCGCTGCGTCAGCAGGCAGGACGCCTTGATGTGGACGCCATTGAAGAAGTTAATGCGTGGTTAACCGGTGATGAGGTGAATTTTACCTTGCCAGAAAGCATTGGCAATGACCGCTATGAGCCCGCGCTCAACATCGGCGCACCGCCCCAGCCTGGCACGTAATGGCTTGTCGGTTGGAAGTGATACAGATGCGCATGTGCTATCGGTCACCTTAAAAAAGATATATGGGAATGCAACGTATGAAGAAGATGATTCACTCTCGCCGAGCGAGTCTGGTGACGCTGGTAGCTGCGCTGGCACTTTCAGCCTGTGGGCAGGAACAAAACGAGGCGCCTCAACAGGGCCAAGGTGCCCAGCAAGAAGCCCCGCCCCATAAGGTCGAAGTGGCTGAAATGGCGCGCCAGGATATACCGCTGGATAAGTCATATCCTTCTCTGTTGCGCAGTGATGATGAAGTCACTTTGGTTGCCCGTGTCAATGGGTTTCTGGAGGAGCGCCACTTTGAACCCGGTCAGTTAGTGGAAGAGGGCGATCGTCTTTATACCATCGAACCGGATCTTTACCAGGCAACCGTCAATCAGCGTGAAGCCGATCTACAGAGCGCCCGTGCCGAGCTTGCCCGCGCTCAGCGCGACGCTCAACGTTTTGAGCAGCTTCTAAGCCAGAACTCGGTGAGCCGTCAGCAGTATGATCAGGCACTGGCAGACCAACGGGTCGCCCAGGCGAGCGTTGCGCAAGCAGAGGCTGCCTTGACCAGCGCCAACCTGGATTTAGGCTATTCCCAGGTGACGGCTCCTGTCTCGGGCATGATCGGTTTGAGCCAGATTAACGTAGGCAACCTGGTTACCTCTGGTACCGAACTGGCGACGATCACGCCGCTGGATCCACTGGAAGTGCGCTTCCAACTGCCTCAGCGTGACGCCTTCGAGCTGCGTCGCCAGTTGCGTGACGGCGGTGATACGTCGGATATCCGTGCGCGGTTGAGTATCCCTGGAGTGAGTGGTGGCAGCGACTCTGAGTTGGAAGGGCATTTAGACTTCCTGGGGTCGCGGGTAGATAGCGGCACCAGCACCGTGCAAGCGTCCGCTACCTTTGAAAACCCCAATGCGGCTGTGCTACCCGGCCAATTTGTGCGTGTGCGCATTGAGGGCCTGAAGCGCTTTGAGGTCTTGGCAGTGCCTGAGATTGCGGTGACGCAAGGGTTAATGGGCCCTCAGGTGTTTGTCCTGGATGAGGACAACAAAGCCCGCGAAAGAACTGTTTCATTGGGTGAAGTGGCTGGCCCGTGGCAGTTGATTCGTGAGGGGCTGGAGCCGGGGGATCGTGTGGTGGTCGGCGATCCTGCTGGTTTAGAGCCGGGCATGACGATTGACCCTCAGCCGTTTGATGGCAACGCTGAGGATATCGTTGAAGATGTAGAGCAAGAAGAGACGCAGCAGCAGGCTGAAGCGGCAGAGTCAATGGAAGAGGGGGCAGCCGATAGTCAGCCCGCTGAAGGGGAAGAGGGTGCGCAATAATGAACTTCTCTAACTTCTTCATCAGCCGCCCGATATTTGCCACGGTACTGGCGATTATCGTGACGCTGGTGGGCGTGATGTCGATGCGCATTCTGCCCATTGAGCAGTACCCCAGCGTGGTGCCGCCAACGGTGTCGGTGCAGGCGCAGTTCCCTGGGGCGGATGCAGAAACCGTTGCACAAACGGTGGCGGCCCCCATTGCAGAGGCCATTAACGGCGTTGAGGACATGCTCTACATGACCTCTAACAGCGCTGATAACGGCCTTATGAGCCTGAGCGTTGCCTTCAATATCGGCACCGATGGTGATATTAACACCATCAACGTTAACAACCGGGTTCAGGGGGCGCTTTCGCAGTTACCTGAAGCCGTGCAGTCACAAGGTGTTACCGTTGAGCTGCGCTCTGACTCTATTTTGATGTTTATCGCGTTGACCTCACCTGATGGTGACTACGACAACATCTATATGCAGAACTACGCCACGTTGAACGTGCTTGATGAACTGCGTCAGGTGCCGGGTGTGGGTAATGCAGAAGTGCTGGGCGGCGGTGAGTTTGCCATGCGTATCTGGATGGATCCGGATAAGCTGGCCCAGTACGACCTGACGCCCAGTGAAGTAGCTAGTGCGATCAGGGCGCAAAATACGGAAGTTCCGGCGGGCAACTTGGCCTCTACGCCGCAAAGTGAGCCGCGGGCGTACACCTATACGATTACCGCGGGCGGTCGTCTCAGTAATGTCGACGACTTCCGTAATATTTACCTGCGTACCAATAGCGACGGCTCTTCGCTGCACCTGGAAGATGTCGCGCGTATTGAGCTTGGGGCATCTTTCTACGGGGTTGATGCGCGTTTGAACGGCTCAACCATGACGCCGATTATTATTAACCAGCAGCCCGGTGCAAACGCGCTGGAAACTGCTCAGGGTGTGCGGGATACGATGGAGGAGCTGTCTGGCCGCTTCCCACCCGGGCTCGAGTATGTGGCACCTTATGATACAACCCTGTTTATTGATGCCTCCGTGGAAACGGTGCTCCACACTTTTATTGAAGCCTTTCTG
Source organism: Halomonas campaniensis (assembly GCF_002211105.1). Taxonomy (GTDB): domain Bacteria; phylum Pseudomonadota; class Gammaproteobacteria; order Pseudomonadales; family Halomonadaceae; genus Vreelandella; species Vreelandella campaniensis_A. The sequence goes on from NZ_JPUA01000034.1 coordinate 735,387, forward strand.
ATCGTTATCGTCATTCTGTTTATTTTCCTACAGAACTGGCGCTTCACCGTGATTGCCATGTCGGTGGTACCGGTCGCTGTTGTGGGTACGTTTGCAGGTTTCTATGTGTTTGGCTTTTCGATCAACTTGCTGACCCTGTTTGCCTTGGTTTTATCGATAGGGATAGTGGTCGACGATGCCATTTTGGTGGTAGAGAACGTCGAGCGCGTGCTGAGTGAAGAAGACGATATTAGCGTACGCGATGCGACTATTCGGGCGATGAAAGAAGTTGGCGGGCCGGTCATTGCAACTTCGCTGATTATGGCCGCAGTGTTTGTACCCGTGGCGTTTCTGGGCGGTTTTACCGGTCAAATTTACCAGCAGTTCGCGATCACTGTCGCCATCTCGGTGGCTATCTCAGCGTTAATGGCGCTGACCTTTACCCCCGCCTTGTCAGCGATTTTCATCAAGCACAAAATCGCCGGTGCTGGCCAGTCCAAATTCAAGCGAGCCCTAAACACACCGCTACGCCTTTTTGACCGACTGTTTGCTGGCATTACCGCCGCCTATATGTGGGTAGTAAAAGGCTTGGTGCGTTTTTGGGTGTTAGCGTTAGCACTAACGGTGCTTACCGGGGTGGGTTCCTACTGGCTCTACGCCAATACGCCTTCGACGCTGGTGCCGGAAACTGATCAGGGGGTTGTGTTGGTGAGCGTGTCGCTCCCCGACGCCGCATCGCTGGATCGTACCCAGCGCTATATGGCAAAACTGAGTGCGGCGATTGAAGATATCCCCGGGGTAGAATACTCCTCCGCGGTGGCTGGCTATGACATTTTGTCGAGTTCCGTGAATACCGCTCGGGGGGTAATGTTTATCAATCTAAGCCCCTGGTCTGAGCGTGACCTGACGGCCACCGAGCTCGTAGGGCGTATTATGGGGTTAGGCGCCAGTATTGATGGTGGATCCGCGATGGCCTTTAACTTGCCACCTATCATGGGGCTTTCGACTACCGGCGGGTTTACCGGCTACTTGCAGTCCTTTGATGGTGCATCGCCCCGTGAGCTGTATGAAGCGTCGCTGCAAATCATGCAGAAAGCTAACCAGCACCCTGCCTTGAACCGTGTATTTACTACGTTCAACGTTAATGTACCGTCCTACCGCGCCAACATTGACCAGCAAAAAGCCTTAAGTTACGGCGTGGCGCTGGAAAACATTAATTCGGCCCTGGGCAATACCTTTGGTAACGGCTTTGTGAACTACTTCAGCTATCAAAACCGTAATTTCCAGGTCTATCTGCAAAACGAAGATGAATTCCGCAAGACACCGGAAGACGTCAGCAGCGTTTACGTGCGTGGCGGAAATGGCGAACGTATCCCTCTCTCTGAATTTGTCGAGCTGGAGCGCCAAACCGGTCCGTCGGTGGTGTCCCGCTTCGGCGTATACGCCGGTGCAATGTTCCAGGGTGAGCCAGCTGCTGGTTATAGCTCAGCTCAGGCGATCGAAGCGATGAACGAAGTCGTGGAGGAAGCGCTGGGCAGCAACTGGGGTATGGGGTGGACGGGTACCGCCTATCAAGAGTCCAATATGGGCAGCGCCGCGACGCTGGCGATTGTCTTCGGCCTGTTGATGGTCTTCCTGATTCTGGCGGCTCAGTATGAGAGTTGGTCGTTACCGCTAGCGGTACTCACCGCCACACCCTTTGCGTTTCTGGGAGGGATTGGCGGTATCGCGTTGCGCGGGCTGGACACCAGTGTGTATGTGCAGATCGGCATGCTGGTGGTGGTTGGGCTTGCTGCGAAGAACGCGATCCTGATCGTTGAGTTCGCCGAACTGCAGCGTAAGGAGCAGGGGAAATCAATCCGTGAGGCGGCGATTACCGCAGCAGAGCTGCGCTTCCGTCCCATCGTGATGACCTCGCTGGCATTTATCTTTGGTACCTTGCCGCTTGCATTGGCAACCGGTGCCAGCGACGTGAGCAGCCATCACATTGGTACCACTGTGGCGATGGGTATGTTCTCTGTTGCCACCTTGGGTAGCCTGTTTATTCCCAGCTTCTACGCCATGATTGCGACGGTCTCTGATTGGCTGAGTCGCAAAATGAAAGGGCATAAACATGATGGCTCACAACCGGCACTTGAGCATGACAAGCACTAACCCTTAGCGACTCATCAAAGGGTGAGAGTAGGCGGGTGCCATCTTCGGGTGGCACCCGCTTTTTTTATGGAGCTGACCGAGATCAAGGTAGAGGTGGCGCGGAAAAGCTAATCTGAACTAAGCTGGAAGTAACAATACATCACCGGCTAAGTACCGGGGGAGGCGCCATCATGAACGCTCTAGTGCACGCTGCTACGCAGTTTCCGACCATCGTCTTTACGTTGCTACTCGGTCTGTTAGCTCTTTACTGGCTGTTAGTGATTATCCGTTTAGCCCCTCTGGAGCTGTTTGAACGTGATAGCCTCAAAGAAGATCATCTCGCCAGCACGCTGGTTTCTCTAGGCTTCGCTGGAGTTCCCGCCACGCTGGCATTAACGGTGATTCTGACTATTGCCGCAGTACTAACAGTCGCGATCGAGCTGCTGGTATTGCGGTGGCTACCGCTTGGCTTGATACGTATACCGGTAGGGGTGCTAGTGCTATGGGGCACGCTGGTCATGGCCTCGCCCATCGCAGCAATGCTCTGCCAAGCACTGCATCGTGGACTGCATCGGTACCGCCCCTTCACCCGGCGTTGTCTGCTGGGACAAACGGTTGTGGTAACCGAGCGCCAGGGTGCGGGTGAGCAGGCGTTTGCGGTGATTGATAATGAGCCGGCGAGCAGAGTCAAACTGCTTAGCAAAAGCGATGCTCTGCCTGTGCAGGGGGAGCGCCGGGTGCTGGTGAAGTATTTGCCTGAAGAGGGGGCTTACCGCAGCGTATCCGAGCAGACGTACCTTGAAACGCGGATTCGTTTAAATAAAATGCGGCTAAACCAGAAAAATCGCCACTCTACCCATTACTCGGCGTCTCACTGATACCGCTTTTCACTGAGGAGAGTAACCGGGACGCAAATATTTCAAGCATCCCGGTCTACTTCCGCCACCGCCGCCACAGTTGTGCTAGCCACTGCACTGCACGCTGCCAGCGAGTGGCGTTTTGTGTTTTATTCAATGAGGTTGGACGAGGTGCGGGGCGATTTAAAAAGTCGTGAATGGGATCAACCTGCTCGGGCTTATCCAGCATAGGCGCGTGACCGCAGTGAGGCACGTTTAGGGTAACAAGTTTAGGGTGTGCCTCGGCCATCCGCGGCAGCATTTCTGCATCCAGAAGCGTCGATTCCTCGCCACGTATTACCATCACCGGACAGCGAATGTTCGCCCAGTCAGCCCACATGTCCCGCGGCGTATCGTGCACAAACTGCTCGCCAATGCGCGGATCGAAGTGATACGTCCAACTGCCATCCGGTAACCGTCGGGCACTGTTGAGAGCCAGTTCACGCCGAGCAGATTCAGCGCTAATACCGAAACTGGCGTAGTGCCGGTTGAGCTCTTGCTGGAGTTCGCTAAAAGTAGAGAAGCGGTGGGTAACGCCGAAATAGCTAGAAAGACCTATAAGGCCCTGGGTGTTCAGCTCGGGGCCTACGTCGTTAAGAATCAGCCGGGAAATGCGCGCGCTGTGCTGCGGGTCAGCAGCGATCAACATACCAAGCAGACCACCCATTGAGGTGCCCAACCAATCCACGTAATCGAGTTCAAAGTGATCGAGCAGTGCGATCGCTATCGACACGTAATGGCTATAAAGGTAGTCATGGGCAGGAAACAGCGACCAGCTGGATAACCCGCGACCTGGGGTGTCCGGGGCAAGAATCCGCCATTCAATGCCGAGTTCTCGCGCCAGCGCGCTGAAGTCGCCGCCATGACGGGCAAATCCATGCCAGGCGATTAACGTGCGCGGGGCGTTAGGGTTCCAAATGCGTACGACTACTTCTAATTCGCGTACGCGGACAAACTCCAAGGCATCCATAGTGTGCTCACACGGCTATAAAAGTAGCTCAGTATAAGCATACTTGCTGCATTGCAGCGAGAGTGTGGGGGATTGTTTAACGCTGCATCATGCGAATAGAGGCATCAATCAGTTCGCCACCGCGTTCACGAATCGAAAACGCCTCGGGGTTACGTAGCCAATCATGGAAAAGGCCCCCCAGCATGGATTGCATCAAGCGCGTTGCCACTTCGGGACTGAGGTCTTCACGCAACAGTTGCTGCTGCTCTGCAAGTACAAAGACATTCAGCATCTCTTCAAAACACTCGTTGCCGATCTGATCCTGCATATCAAGCGGGTTAATATCACTGAAGAACTCGCAGCGATGCAGCAAAATGGAGAGTATTCGCTGATAAGAAGGTTGCTCAAGGCGTACTAAACCCGCATGGCAGGCCAGCCGTATCGATTCCAGCGGTGATAATTCGGCGTCAGCTTTGTCCACCTCATCCATCAGCGACTGGAAGGGCATGCGCACCTGTTCAACCAGCGCCATAAACAGGTCGCCTTTGTTTTTAAAGTGCCAATAAACGGCACCACGGGTGAGGCCAGCATGGCGAGCGATTTGCTCAAGGGAAGTGCGTGCCACGCCTTTGGCAAAGAATACCTCTTCAGCAGCGTCAAGCAGTGCTTCTCGGGTAGCAGCCGCTTCTGCTTTGGTCTTTCTTGCCATGGAAATACAACCTCATAATCGGACACAGTATGGTCACATTTTAACCTAAGCAGCAGGATATTTACATTCAAAACTGTATGGATAAATGTTCCATCTCATAACGTGAATTAACAAATTCGTCATTTCGCGACTGGAAGCGTATAAACGGGCAGTGAGACAGGCCCTAATGTCGTTAGCAAAACGAATTAAAAAAAACAGGAAAGAAAGCATGGCGCGAGCTCCTTTTCAGCTGGGTGAACATATCATTATGCCTGGCCAACGCTTACAAGTTGATGTGCCGGTGGCACGTTTATATACCCATACGCCTCTGCATATACCTGTCGAAGTCGTTCATGGCCGCAAGGATGGCCCAGTGCTGTTGGTATGTGGTGGCATCCATGGCGATGAAATCAATGGGGTGGAGATTGTTCGTCGAGTACTGCGCGCGAAAGCGATTAGTAGTATCCGCGGTACCTTGATCGCGGTGCCGGTTGTGAACGTACTTGGCTTCTTGCAGCAAACCCGCTATTTACCTGATCGGCGTGATCTCAATCGCTGTTTTCCAGGCAGCGAGTCGGGGTCGCTAGGCGGCCGTATTGCAAATCTGTTTCGCGAACAAATTGTCGATCACGCTACCCATATTATTGACCTACATACCGGCGCAATCCATCGCACTAATCTGCCGCAAATTCGTGCCCAACTCCGTCCTGGAAGCGAAACCGAGCGCATGGCCGATGCTTTCGGTGCGCCCGTGGTACTGAATGCGGAACTGCGTGAAGGTAGCCTGCGCCATTACGCCCAGAACCGCGGGATTCCAGTGCTGACCTATGAAGCCGGTGAGGCATTGCGTTTTGACGAGTGGGCGATTGCCCCTGGGGTGCGTGGTGTACTGCGGGTTATGCGCCGACTAGGCATGCTGACCGGTGAGCAGCGCCACCGCACGCCAGCACCCGCGGAGCTTGCCAAAGGGTCAAGCTGGGCCCGGGCACCTATCGATGGTATTTTGCGGCCCAAGGTGCGCCTAGGCGCCCGGGTTGCCAAAGGCGAGGTGCTGGGCAAAGTCGCTGACCCCTTTGGCAATGACGAGGGCGAAGTGCGCGCCGTCGCCGATGGTATTGTGATTGGCATGAGCCGCTTGCCGCTGGCCAATGAGGGCGAAGCGCTGTTTCATATTGCCCGTTTTGATGAGATTGATGAGGCCGAAACGGCTGTCGAGAGCTTTAACTCAAGCTTGGTGCCGCCGCCTGATTCGTTTTATTAATCGCTCTTCATAGCTAAGAGCTATCGCTGTGATAGTTAAGGATTAGCTACTATAAATGGCAAGTTGGCAGTGGTTTGACTATACCTAGGGGTGGGCTTTGTTAGCGGCTGCAAAAATGATAACAACTAAAACAAACAGCTAAGCTTTCATCGTACTCGAGCGAGTGGCGATCAAACGCCACGTCTACCGTGACACGGAGGAAAAGCGATGACGAGCGATAAACCTAAGCACACCACAACGGATGCGGGCATAGGAGTCAACAGTGATGAACACTCACTCTCAGTAGGCCCCGATGGGCCGATTGTTCTGCATGATCACTATTTGATGGAGCAGATGGCTGCCTTTAACCGGGAAATGATTCCGAATCGTCAGCCCCACGCAAAAGGGAGTGGCGCCTTTGGTCACTTCCAAGTCACTCACGACGTTAGCCAATACACCAAAGCTGACTTTCTCCAGCCGGGCAAGAAAACCGAGATGTTGGCTCGTTTCTCGACGGTGGCCGGTGAGGCGGGTAGTCCGGACACTTGGCGCGATCCTCGTGGCTTCTCGCTGAAGTTCTACACCGAAGAGGGCAACTTCGACATGGTGGGTAACAATACCCCTGTGTTCTTCGTGCGCGATCCGCTCAAATTCCAGCACTTTATCCACTCACAAAAGCGTCGAGCGGATAACGGCTTGCGTGATCACGATATGCAGTGGGACTTCTGGACGCTTTCGCCGCAATCTGCACACCAAGTAACCTGGCTAATGGGCGATCGTGGTATCCCCGCCACTTGGCGCCACATGAACGGCTATTCCAGCCATACCTATATGTGGGTGAACGCTGAAGGCGAGCGCTTTTGGGTGAAGTACCACTTCAAAACTGATCAGGGCATTAAGTGCATGACCCAGGAACAGGCCGATAAGATGGCGGGCGCGGATGCCGACTACCACCGCCGCGACCTGTTCGACGCCATCAAACGCGGCGATTATCCCACTTGGACGCTGCAAGTTCAGATCATGCCCTTTGAAGATGCCAAGACCTACCACATCAACCCCTTCGATTTGACCAAGGTGTGGCCGCACGCCGACTACCCGCTGCAAGAAGTCGGTAAGATGACCTTGGATCGCAACCCCGTCGATTTCCACAGCCAAATCGAACAGGCCGCGTTTCAGCCCAGCAACGCCGTACCGGGTACCGGTTTCTCGCCCGATAAAATGCTGTTGGCGCGGGTAATATCCTACGCTGATGCGCACCGTGCGCGTTTAGGGGTGAACTACCAACATATCCCCGTTAACGCGCCCAAGACCCCGGTGAACAGTTACAGCCAGGGTGGTCAGATGCGTATTAACCACTCCACCGACCCGGTGTACGCACCTAACAGCAAAGGGGGCGCGCACGCCAACCCGGAAAAGTACCCGGAAGATGCAGTATGGGAGACGGACGGCGAGTTGGTTCGCGCTGCCTACACGCTGCGCTCGGGCGATGGCGACTTCAACCAAGCCAATGATCTGGTCAATAAGGTAATGGATGATGCCGCCCGCGACCGATTGGTCAACAATATTGTCGGCCACGTTTCCGACGGTGTGGAAGAGCCGGTGCTGTCACGAGTATTTGAGTACTGGAAAAACGTCGACCAAACGATCGGCGAGCGTGTCGAGCAGGGCGTAATGGCGAACCGTCGGGAAAACGGTCAGTAAGCTTACGCTATTAGAAAAACGAACCCGCTACGCTTGCGTAGCGGGTTTTTTGTACAACGCACTTATACAACGAGCTCGGGTTCGTTCACCAAGCTAAGCGCGTCATCAAATAAGCGCAATCCTGCGCCTTCTTTATGGGCGTATTCTGACAAATGACGGCGGAAGCGCCTGCCGCCAGGGCAACCCTGGAATAAGCCCAGCAAGTGACGGGTAATATGATTCAGCTTCGCGCCTTCATCCAAGCGCTGCTGAATATAAGGCCGGAAAGCTATTGCGGCATCCAGGCGGCTCGCCGCCGGACCTTGCTCACCAAACAGCTGCTTATCGACGCCTGCAAGCAGCCAAGGGTTTTGATACGCCTCACGCCCTACCATCACGCTATCCACATGGGTAAGCTGCGCTTGGCACTCCGCCAGCGTTTTAATCCCGCCGTTAATGCCGATATGCAATTCAGGGCGGCTCTGTTTTAGACGGTGAACACGGGGGTAGTTAAGCGGCGGCACATCGCGATTCTGTTTAGGCGACAGCCCCTGCAGCCACGCCTTACGGGCGTGAACGGTAAACACCTCGCAGCCTGCTTCAGCAACGATAGCGATAAACCGCTCAAGGTCGGCATCTTCATCCTGGTCATCAATGCCAATACGGCACTTCACCGTGACCGGAATAGATACAGCTGCCTGCATCGCCCGCACAGCCTCGGCCACCTTTTCGGGGTAGCCCATTAAACAGGCGCCAATCAGGTTGTTCTGCACGCGGTCACTCGGGCAACCCACGTTCAGGTTCACCTCATCATAGCCCCACGCCTCAGCAATCGCCGCACACTCGGCTAGCTCACCGGCATCGCTGCCGCCCAACTGCAGCGCAAGCGGATGCTCCACCTCGTTATAGCCCAAAAAGCGCTCACGGGGTGTCCCGTGCAAAATCGCACCGGTCGTGACCATCTCGGTATACAGCAGTGCACGCCTAGTTAACGTGCGTGCGAAGGCTCTGTAATCGCGGGTCGTCCAGTCCATCATAGGCGCGACGGAGAAAGTTCTATCCAGCTCCGGGCGGGCAATGCCAGACTTCATGCGGGTTTGCGCGGTTGTGTTATCATTCATAGCTGTTCATATTTACAGTGTTTTAGCCACGTTTTTAGCTAATTGGTGTCACAAATTTGGCACTTCGTGGCACTTTCATTTGTCACATTTCGAGGCAGTGATGGCGACGATCATGAAGCATCCAAAAAGGGAGGGCAGTTTCTCATATACTGCCCATTTTAGCATTCCGAGAAAGGGCCATACGCTAAAGCCTGGGGTTAAGCAGTAAACACCGCATACACCATCTGCAGTGCCAGCCCCATCAGCATAAAAGCGAATACCCGTTTGAGGAGTTTGACAGGTAGCTTATGCGCTAACTTTGCTCCGATGGGAGCCGTTAGGATACTGAAGGGCGCCATCAGCAGTAACGCAGGCAGGTAAACGTAGCCGAGCGCTGCACTGGGCAGCCCTTGGGTAGACCAGCCGTTGATTATGTAGCCAAGCGCACCCGCAACGGCGATTGGTAGGCCTACGGCTGCTGAGGTGCCTATTGCGCGGGGTAGCTTGACATTGCACCAGGTGAGGAAGGGCACTGTAAGTGAGCCGCCGCCAATGGCAACGAGTGCGGAAATGCCACCGATGCCCAACCCCACACCGCTTACACCGATAGGGCCGGGGAGGCCGCGGCTTGGTTTGGGCTTGATGTTTGCCAGCATCTGGAGCGACATTAGCACCATAAAGCAGGCGAAAAAGATAGCAAGGCCACGCGTGGGTATCAGTGCCGCGATAAACGTCGCCAAAAAGGTGCCGACTAATATGCCAGGGGTAATAAAGCGCACGATGTCCCAGCGAACGGCCCCGTGCCGATGGTGGGAAAGCAGGCTAGCGGTAGAGGCGGGAATGATGGCCGCCATGGCGGTGCCTAAAGCCAAGTGGGCAAGGTGGTCGTGGGGCACGCCTTGAAGTACAAAAAGGGACGTTAAAATCGGCACCATAATACCGCCACCGCCAATCCCCAACAAGCCTGCCATCAGACCTACAAAGCCACCCAGTGCTACATAAGCCAACCACCAAATGATGTCCAAAGCCGTTGCTCCTAAAAGTGTCTTGTTAGCATGATAAGCACATTGTACCGGAAGCGGTGTAAGTAGCGGGGCCAAAAACGAGTATTCCACTGTGGCGGCGGCAATGCAGTGGTAAGCTGCAGAACAAGTAATATTTCGGAGTTCGTATGCGCAATGTAATAAGCAGTGTTGGCGTGTTGATGGTATCCGCTGCGCTACTGGCAGGCTGTGGTGAAACAGACGCGCCGAATGAGTCGGCGGCAACCGCAGAACAAACATCAGCCCCTGAACCGACAGTTGCCGAGATAGCAGTGGCTGAAGCGGAAGAAGTGGCGCCACTCGTCGTCGAGATAATGGCGCATGTATCGCTGCGTAGCGACCGGCGTTTAATGGTGGAAGGCGAAAGCAATTTACCTGACGCGACGTTGGTGCAGATTATTGTCGAGCGTGAGATTAGCAGCGTGCGTTGGCGTGAGCGGACACGTGTAGACGATGGTGTGTTTGCAGCGGGGCCATTTGGCCCTGGCAGTGGCTTACCCGATGGTGGCTATATAGTACGGGTGGAGGTTTCCGAAGGCAGTGTACAGCCGGAAGCCGTTCAGGCGCGTATTGGCCACGAGGGCCAGCACCTGGCGGGAGAGCTGGTAAATCAATCCCGCCATGGGCTGGGCCAAGTGGCCACCTACTCACGTCGCTTCTTGGTGGGGAGTGAGCCAAGGCAAACGCGTGACCAGGTGGAGGTGCTAGAGAGTCCGGGGAGGTAGACGCTTTAGGCAGGATGCCAATGGGCTAACAGTACTGCATGAATCGATGTGTCGCTTGGGGCCTTGGCGAAGTGCTCAATGACGAAACGATCGTCGCGTTGCACTACATAGTGGCCCGCCTTGTGAAACACATGGGTCGGCCCGAGTAGCAGTAGATCACCAGCGTTAACGGGCGAAAAATCTGTACCTTGGCCAGGTGTTGCCATCACACAGGGTGCTTTCCAGTCAATGTTCAGCGGGAGATGACTGGGCACTTTAATGGTCGTTGCCTGTACCTGTTCCCAGGGGAGGGGGCCGGTATGAGTCAACGTTAATAGCTCGGGCGCGCTATCACCTTCCAACAGTGTTGCCAGGGAGCAGTCCAGGGCATCAGCGAGCGCCACAAGGCGTTCGTGACCGATCTGTTTGATCGCCCCAGATTCCCAATAAGAAATGGTGACATCTGACACGCCAACTTTGCGCGCAAGGGCAGCTTTGTTGAGCTTGGCCCTAAGCCGCAGTTGCTTGATACGTGAGCCTAGCGATTCCATTTCGTCTTCCTGATAATGAGCGAAAATGCTCGTTGAATGACTTCCACTATAATAATATTTTCTAATATAGATAGTGGCGCTATGAACATACGTTATTGGTCTGTCTCAAGCTTGGGGTATGCGCCCAAGGTTTTGCTGCAGAGCCATACTAAGCGATTGTGCTTTAGCGCGCATTAGTGGACAAATAACGTTGAGTTAATTTCTCTGACGCTTTCTTGCGCTAGTTGTTCCCTGGGCAACGCTGTTGGTTGCGCCTAAGGTGCGTATAATATTGCCATGCATTTTTGCCAATAGGACGTTTTCATGACCGTACGTACTCGCATCGCACCTTCTCCCACCGGAGACCCCCACGTTGGTACGGCTTACATCGCGCTTTTTAACCTCTGTTTTGCGCGTCAGCATGGTGGCCAATTTATTCTGCGCATTGAAGACACGGATCGAGTGCGCTCTACGCCTGAGTCGGAGCAGATGATTCTCGATTCGCTGCGTTGGCTGGGGCTTGAGTGGGATGAAGGCCCGGATATTGGTGGCCCCCACGGCCCTTATCGGCAAAGCGAGCGGGGCGATATTTATGCCCAATACGCCCAGCAATTGTTGGATGCGGGTCATGCCTTTAAATGTTACCGCACCAGCGAAGAGCTGGATGAGCTGCGCGAAGCCCGCAAAGCCGCGGGCCTGCATTTGGCATTGAAGCCAGCTGATTTGGTGCTGGATAGCCAAGAGCAATCACGTCGGGAGCAGGAAGGTTGGCCTTATGTGGTGCGTATGAACGTGCCTGCAGAAGGCGTTTGTGTGGTCAATGACATGCTGCGCGGCACTATTGAGGTGGAGTGGGCACAGGTAGATGCACAAATTCTACTTAAATCAGATGGCATGCCCACTTACCATTTAGCCAATGTGGTCGATGATCATCTAATGGCAATCACTCATGTATTGCGCGGAGAAGAGTGGATCAACTCAGCACCAAAGCACCAATTGCTGTATGAGTATTTTGGTTGGGAAATGCCGCAACTTTGTCACATGCCGCTGCTGCGCAACCCGGATAAATCAAAGCTCTCTAAGCGCAAGAACCCAACCTCCATCAATTACTACCGTCGAATGGGCTTTTTACCCCAGGCCGTTACCAACTATTTGGGGCGAATGGGGTGGTCGATGCCCGATGAGCGCGAAAAATTCAGCTTGCAAGAGATGATGGCAGAGTTCTACGTGCAGCGTGTCTCGCTAGGTGGCCCGGTGTTTGATCTGGAGAAGCTGACTTGGCTTAACGGTGTGTACATTCGCGAAGACCTGGACGACGACGCTCTGTTGTGTGCACTTCGCGAATGGGCTTTCAACGAAGCCTACATTAAGCAGATACTGCCTCAGGTACGACCACGGGTAGAAACGCTCTCCCAGGTAATGCCCTTGGCAGGGCACTTCTTCTCGGGCCTTCCAGCGCTAACAAAAGCGTCGTTTGATAGCGTGAAGCTTGAGGAAGAGGAACTGGTCAAACTACTCCAGTTCCTTGTTTGGCGGTTCGAGGGCGTTTCGGCTTGGCACAAAGAGGCGCTGCTGAGCGAAGTGAAGATACTGGCTGAGTATTTTGATTTAAAAATGAAGGCTTTCCTTGCTCCGGTGTTTATTGCCATTACCGGCAGCACCTCCAGTACCTCAGTGATGGACGCTATGGCGATTCTGGGGTCAGACGTTACCCGGGCGCGGCTGCGCAGTGCGATAGAGGTCTTAGGCGGCGTCTCCAAAAAACAGGCCAAGCGCTTTGAAAAAGAGTTTCGTGAAGTCGCTTCGTGAAATAGTTTAGTAAAATCAGCTAACCGCAATTGATATAGCATTAGCGCCAATTTCTTACTCTTGGGAAATTGGCGTTTTTGCAGTTGACGAAGGTCAGCGGAATCAGTATTATACGCTCCGTCTTCGCGACATGTGGGGCCTTAGCTCAGCTGGGAGAGCGCAACACTGGCAGTGTTGAGGTCAGCGGTTCGATCCCGCTAGGCTCCACCAATTCATACGGCTTTAATCGTAGCGTATGGATAGCAGCTCAAGAAGGCATATAGTGAGTGTTACACGTCCCATTCGTCTAGTGGTCTAGGACACCGCCCTTTCACGGCGGTAACAGGGGTTCGAACCCCCTATGGGACGCCACTGCTCGGTTACCCTTCCTAATTGTTTATTTCCCTGGCAATGAGTTCTCTCATATGCTGGTTTTCTGCATTCCTGTCATTCGCAAAAAAAAGCAAAAATCGACTAATTTTGGACGATTTTGTGCTTGACTTGTCCACTTTTGCGATTCTGGCTTAAAGGTTGTGCACAACCCCTTGTTGTTGACGCAAAAAATCTTTAACAGAACTTAAATCGTTTAAAAACAACAGCTTATGTTAGGTTAAAAAATGACCAATTTAAGGCTGGCCCGCTGTCCATGGCGATTTCGGGACGTTTTGAAGTGGTTGTGAACAGGGTTATCCACAGATAGTGTGGAAAACCCTGAGCAAGATCCAGAAGCAAAAAAGTCAAGCGATAATAGGGTCGAATTAGGTGTTTTTGAAGGCCTTCAATGGTGCATCTGGGCTATCGCAGCAGCCTGGGCTCAGAAAGGGCAAGGGTGGCCTCTAAGGGGAGGGCTTGCTCAAGGCATCTTGGTAGGTTGGTAATTGGCGCGAGCGCGTATGGTGGTGCGTTGCTGGCCTATCAGTCAGAGCGTTAATCAACCCATACGCAAAAGGCCACCCCAAGGTGGCCTTTGATCGTACTATCAAACGAGGATAATTTATTTTGTTGGATAGTCACGCTGGTCGTGGCCAATATAGAGCTGGCGCGGGCGACCAATTTTGTAGCTTTCGCTGAGCATCTCGTGCCAATGCGAGATCCACCCAATGGTGCGCGATACCGCGAAGATCACGGTGAACATATTGGTTGGGATGCCCATCGCTTTCAGAATGATGCCTGAGTAGAAATCAACGTTCGGGTACAGCTTCCGCTCAATGAAGTACTCGTCTTCTAAGGCAATCTGCTCAAGACGCTTGGCAATTTTGAGCTGCGGGTCGTCGGCCATGCCGAGTTCTGCGAGAACTTCGTCGCAGGTCTCTTTCATTACCTTGGCGCGCGGGTCGAAGTTGCGATAAACGCGGTGACCAAAGCCCATTAGTTTGAACGGGTCGTCCTTATCCTTGGCTTTATCGACAAAGTGCTGGATGTTCTCTTCGGAGTCTTCACCGATTTCGTCAAGCATGGCGAGCACGGCTTCATTGGCGCCGCCGTGAGCGGGGCCCCAAAGTGCCGCGATACCTGCGCTAATACAAGCGAACGGATTGGCCCCCGTGGAACCTGCCAGGCGTACAGTTGAGGTAGAGGCGTTCTGCTCATGATCCGCATGCAGCATAAAGATGCGATCCATGGCTTTCGCGTATACCGGGTTGATTTTGTACTCTTCGCAAGGGTTGCTGAACATCATGTAGAGGAAGTTCTCTGCATAGCTCAGGTCGTTGCGCGGGTAGTTAAAGGGCTGGCCGACATTATATTTGTGCGACATGGCCGCTAGCGTAGGCATTTTGGCAATCAGGCGTATCGCGCTGATCACACGATCTTCTTCTTGAGTAATGTCCATGTGGTCATGGTAGAAAGCTGCTAAGCCACCTACTACACCGCACAAGATAGACATCGGGTGCGCGTCGCGACGGAACCCTTTAAAGAAGTTATTGATCTGATCGTGAACCATGGTGTGGTTACGAATGCGCGATTCAAAATCCGCATACTGCTCGTCGTTGGGTAGCTCACCAAACAGCAGGGTGTAGCACACCTCGACGAAATTAGACTCTTTAGCCAGTTGATCAATGGGGTAGCCGCGGTGAAGCAGTACGCCCTTGCCACCATCAATGTAGGTAATGGCAGACTGGCAGGAAGAGGTGGCCATAAAGCCGGGGTCGTAGGTGAACAGGCCTTCAGCGCCTAAACCGCGTACGTCGATGACGTCGGGGCCAAGTGTGCCGGAATACATGGGTAGTTCGATCGGTTTATCCAGACCGTCTACCGTCAATGTCGCTTTCCTGTCAGCCATGCTGGCCTCCTTTCGAATTCGGGTTGGGACGTAAAGTCATTGCTGCGCATACCGCGCCGGCGAAAAGGCTTGCCCACTATAGAAGTGTGCGACATTTTGTCAATTAGCCTAAGCGCTAGCTACAGGTTGTACAAATATTGTTGTTGTGGATAATTTTTGTATATGATGAAAAAGCCTACATGATGGCGAAGCGTCAGAAGATTGACGATAGGCTTATATGATATGTTAACAGGCTTATCAAATTGCTAATCTACTGTCACTATAACCATGCTGCAGCGCAAAATCGACTCAGGATGAAGACAATTTTCTTGCACCATAGTCGAGTTAGGCCTGAGTTCGGTTTGTAAGCGAGGGCGAAGGTTCTTATAATCCACGGCGCGCGACCGGCAGGTAGGTGGTCGTGCCCGACTTGGCAACGGCCGAGCCCCTTCCAGCAACCACCGCCCGCTCGGGCCATGCCCGACCTGTCGCAGAGCGGGCCAAGAGAGTGTGTAAAAAGCCGTGAATAGCAAACGACCCGTAAACCTAGACCTTACTACGATACATTTTCCACTGCCGGCGCTGACGTCGATCACCCACCGCATCACGGGTGTCATCCTGTTCGTTGGCCTGATTTTCGCTTTTTGGGCGCTGGACAAATCCTTGTCATCTCCTGCGGGTTTCGATGCCGTTAGCGATGCGCTGGCCAATAATTTTTTGGCTAAGTTGATTGCTTGGGGACTGTTATCTGCACTGGCATTTCACTTTGTCGCAGGTATCAAGCACCTGCTGATGGATGCCGACATAGGGGTAACCCTTGAGGGTGGCGTTAAAAAAGCGCAGATCACCGTCGTGGTCAGCGCCGTTCTGATTATTCTGGCAGGAGTTTGGGTATGGTAACTAACATTACAAGTTTTGGCCGTAGTGGGCTTTCAGATTGGCTGATGCAGCGCGTTTCTGCTGTGATTTTGGCTCTCTACACGGTCTTTATCGTTGCCTTCCTGCTGTTTAATCCGAACCTCGATTACTACGCCTGGAGCAGCCTGTTCAGCCAGACGTGGATGCGGATTTTCTCGCTATTGGCGTTTGTCGCCATAGCCGCACACGCCTGGATCGGTCTGTGGACCGTTACCACCGACTATCTCAAGTCCACTCGCCTGCGCGTGGGTGTCCAAGCTGTCATCATCCTGGGCATTTTCGTGTACTTGGTGTGGGGCATTCAAATTCTGTGGGGAGCTTGATTACATGTCTAATCTGCGTAGCCTGACGTTTGACGCCATTATCATTGGTGGCGGTGGCTCTGGCCTGCGAGCCGCTTTGGAACTGGCAAAGTCCGGTAAAAAGACGGCCGTGTTATCAAAAGTGTTCCCGACCCGCTCTCACACCGTTTCTGCACAGGGTGGTATCACATGTGCAATCGCGTCCGATGACCCCAACGATGATTGGCGCTGGCACATGTACGACACCGTTAAAGGCGGTGACTATATCGCTGACCAGGACGCGGCCGAGTATATGTGTTCCGAAGGCCCGAAAGCGGTATTTGAGCTTGAGCACATGGGCTTGCCGTTTTCGCGTTTAGACAACGGCCGTATCTATCAGCGCCCATTTGGTGGTCAGTCGAAGAACTTTGGTGAAGGCGGCCAGGCGGCCCGTACCTGTGCGGCGGCTGACCGTACCGGTCACGCGTTGCTGCACACGCTTTACCAGAACAACCTGAAGAACAACACCGTGTTCCTCAATGAGTGGTACGCGGTGGATCTGGTCAAAAACGCCAGCGGTGATGTGGTCGGCTGTATTGCCATGTGCATCGAGACGGGCGAAGTGGTTCACGTTAAGTCCAAGGCCACTGTATTAGCCACTGGTGGTGCAGGTCGTATTTACGCTTCGACCACCAATGCGTTGATCAATACCGGTGACGGCATCGGCATGGCGCTGCGTGCGGGCTTCCCGATGCAGGATATGGAAATGTGGCAGTTCCACCCAACCGGGATTTACGGTGCTGGCACGTTGGTCACAGAGGGCTGCCGCGGTGAAGGTGGCTACCTGATCAATAAAGATGGCGAGCGCTTTATGGAGCGTTATGCGCCGAATGCTAAAGATCTGGCCGGCCGTGACGTTGTTGCCCGTTCCATGGTCATGGAAATCCTCGAAGGTCGCGGCTGCGGCGAGAAGGGTGACCACGTCTTCCTGAAGCTCGATCACTTGGGTGAAGAAGTCCTTGGCAAGCGCCTGCCGGGTATCGTCGAGCTTTCTAAGACCTTTGCGCATATCGACCCGGCGAAAGACCCGATTCCGGTCGTACCGACTTGTCACTACATGATGGGCGGTATTCCGACCAACATTCATGGCCAAGCGATTACCATGGATGAAAGCGGTAAGGATCATATTGTTAATGGTCTGTTTGCCTGTGGTGAGGCGGCCTGTGTATCTGTTCACGGTGCCAACCGCTTGGGCGGCAACTCACTGCTGGATCTGGTGGTCTTTGGGCGTGCTGCAGGCATGTTTATCGAAGGCGCGTTGAACGAAGGCATCGAGTACCTGGACGCTTCCGAGTCTGATATCGAGTTTGCCATGAAGCGGATCACGCGCTGGAACGAGTCTGAAGGTGGCGAAAGCATTCCTGAGCTGAAAGCTGAGCTTCAGGAAATCATGCAGACCTCTTTCGGCGTATTCCGCGAAGAGAAAAACATGCTGGAAGGCGTCGATAAGCTAGCGCTGCTGCGTGAGCGTATCGCCAATGCTTACCTGCCTGACAAGTCCAATGCCTTCAACACTGCCCGTGTAGAAGCGTTAGAGCTTGATAACTTGATGGAAGTGGCAGAAGCGACGGCGATCGCTGCCCTTGAGCGTAAAGAGAGCCGCGGCGCCCACTCGCGCTACGACTATCCAGACCGTGATGACGTCAACTGGCTGAAGCACTCGCTGTTCTTCCCGGCTACCAAAGAGCTGAAAAAGCGCGACGTTAACTTCAAGCCGAAAACTGTTGATACGTTCGAGCCTAAGGTTCGTACCTACTAAACGCC
The DNA here is from genome assembly GCF_002211105.1 of Halomonas campaniensis. Taxonomy (GTDB): domain Bacteria; phylum Pseudomonadota; class Gammaproteobacteria; order Pseudomonadales; family Halomonadaceae; genus Vreelandella; species Vreelandella campaniensis_A. The sequence goes on from NZ_JPUA01000034.1 coordinate 753,400, forward strand.
GCATAGACGAGAGGGAGTCACTATGTCCAATCTTCAGGTATCCGTATACCGCTACAATCCGGAAACCGACTCCGCACCTTACATGCAGGAGTTTCAGGTCGATACCAAAGGCCGCGATGTAATGGTGCTGGATGTTCTTCATATGATGAAGGAACAAGACAGCGGTTTGGCGTTTCGTCGTAGCTGCCGTGAAGGCGTCTGCGGTTCTGACGGCATGAACATGAACGGCAAAAACGGCCTGGCGTGCATCACGCCGCTGTCTGACGTTGTCAAAAACAACAAGCTGACTCTGCGTCCGCTGCCAGGTCTGCCGGTTATTCGCGATATGGTCGTGGATATGGGGCTGTTCTATAAGCAGTACGAGCGCATCCAGCCGTACCTGCAGAATGACACGCCACCGCCTGCCATTGAGCGTCTGCAATCGCCCGAAGAGCGCGACAAGCTAGATGGCTTGTATGAGTGTATTCTATGCGCATGCTGTTCAACGTCTTGCCCGTCTTTCTGGTGGAATCCAGAGAAGTTTGTCGGCCCGGCCGGTTTGCTGCAGTCATACCGCTTTTTGGCCGATTCACGTGATACCGCCACCAGTGAGCGGCTGAGCAATCTGGAAGATCCGTTCTCGGTGTTCCGTTGCCGTGGCATCATGAACTGTGTAGCGGTATGTCCAAAAGGCCTTAACCCTACCCGGGCAATTGGTAAAATTCGCGAAATGTTACTCGCTGACGCTACCTAAGCCTATGACATATTAGTAAAAAAGCGTCTGCCACTTAAGTTGGGTGATAATGCCACTTAAATCATGGCGCTTCGCTTGTTATCATAGGGTTTGTCACGCGGTGCGGCGTCACGTCGCACCGCTGATCAGACAAGTTTGAAAGCCGGTACCTGAGGTACCGGCTTTCGAGCATGAATTGAAGACGAAACACCGTACGACCGTTAGATGATGAATAGCTAGACGAACAGGGTTTCCGGCCGTTGGCCGGCGCCGCCGGCAAATGTCCCGCCCCGCCGGCAGGGCAATAGCGATGTCGCCGCACGTTTGCGACGATACCGATACCACCCCATCAGTGCAGGGTGACCGAGAGATGCAACAAGGCATAATGGAGTTGATGTGGCGTTCCTCTCACGTTAGTGGCGGCAATGTTCACTACGTGGAAGCGCTTTACGAGCAGTACCTCGCCGATCCTGAGTCTGTCCCTGACGAATGGCGCAGCTATTTTGACCAGTTGCCGCGTCCCGAGGGCAGTGCCTCCCACGATGTTCCACTTAGCCCCGTGCGTGATCAGTTCTACCAGTTGGGGCGCGAAAGCCGCCCGGGCCGTGTAGTCGCCGCTGCTGATAGCGGTGAAAACAAGAAGCAGGTAAAAGTCCTGCAACTGATTAACGCTTACCGCTTCCGTGGCCATCAAAAGGCCAATATCGACCCGCTAGGACTGCGTAATCCCACCCCCGTCCCCGATCTCGATCTGTCCTTTCATCAGCTTTCCAAAGCTGATCTGGACACCGAGTTCCAGACCGGTTCTTTCTTTTTAGGTATCGACAAAGCGCCACTGCGTGACATCGTGGATGCGTTGGAGCGTACTTACTGCCGCTCCATCGGCTGCGAAATCATGCATATCGTCGATACGGAAGAGAAACGCTGGCTACAGCGGCGTTTTGAGTCGGTACGCAGTGCGCCTGATTTCAGTGCCGACGTGCGCAAGCACGTGCTGGAGCGCTTGACGGCCGCCGAAGGTTTGGAGAATTACCTGGCATCCAAGTATCCAGGTACCAAACGTTTTGGTCTTGAAGGCGGCGAATCGTTTGTGCCGATGATGGACGAACTTATCCAGCGTGCCGGTGGTTATGGCACCAAGGAAGTGGTCATCGGTATGGCGCACCGTGGTCGACTCAACCTGTTGGTCAATATTTTGGGTAAAAACCCAGCTGACTTGATTGACGAGTTCGACGGCAAGAAAGTCATTGAGCGCGGCTCGGGTGATGTGAAGTACCACCAGGGTTTCAGTTCGAACGTCATGTCCCCGGGCGGCGAAGTCCATTTGGCGATGTCGTTCAACCCATCGCACCTGGAAATTGTCGCGCCTGTCGTAGAGGGCTCGGTGCGTGCCCGCCAAGATCGCCGTAACGACGAAGAGGGCAGCAAAGTGCTGCCGATCAACGTCCACGGCGATGCAGCGTTTGCCGGTCAAGGCGTGGTGATGGAGACATTTCAGATGTCCCAGACCCGAGCTTATAAAACCGGTGGCACCGTCCACATTGTGATCAACAACCAAGTGGGCTTCACCACCTCGCATCCGCTGGATGCACGCTCTACCGAATACTGCACCGATATTGCCAAGATGGTTCAAGCGCCTATTTTTCATGTCAATGGCGATGACCCGGACGCAGTGCTGCACGCCACCCAAGTAGCCCTTGATTACCGTCAGCAGTTTAAGAAAGACGTGGTGATCGATTTGGTCTGCTACCGGCGTCGTGGCCACAACGAAGCTGATGAGCCGTCAGGCACGCAGCCGATGATGTATGCCAAGATCAAAGACCATCCTTCGGCGCGCACGCTGTATGCCAAGCGCTTGGTTGAGCAGGGTGTGCTCTCCGAAGAAGACGCCAAAGCGATGGTGGAAACCTATCGTGATGATCTAGTGGCAGGCAACCACGTTGCCAATGCCCTGGTTCAAGAGCCTAATGCGTCGCTGTTCGTTGACTGGGCGCCTTATCTTGGCCACGAATGGTCGGGCGATGCCGACACGACCTTTGATATGAAGCGTCTGCAGCAGTTGGCGGCGCGTATGTGCGAGGTGCCGGATGGCGTCGAAGTGCAGCGCCAAGTAGCCAAAATATATGAAGATCGGCGTAAAATGCAGGCCGGTGGTTTGGCACTTAACTGGGGCTTTGCGGAAACGCTGGCCTACGCCACGCTGCTAGAGCAGGGCCATCCGATCCGGATTACCGGGCAAGACGTGGGTCGCGGTACGTTCTCCCACCGTCATGCAGTGGTGCACAACCAGAAAGATGGCACCACCTATGTTCCGCTACAGAACATGGCCGACGGTCAGCCGCGTTTCACCATTCATGACTCCTTCCTTTCGGAAGAAGCGGTGCTGGCATTTGAGTACGGTTACTCAACCACTGCGCCGAATGATTTGGTGATTTGGGAAGCCCAGTTTGGTGACTTCTTCAACGGTGCCCAGGTCGTCGTGGATCAGTTCATCTCCTCAGGTGAAACGAAGTGGGGCCGAGTGTGTGGGTTAACCATGCTGTTGCCACACGGCTATGAAGGTCAGGGCCCTGAGCACTCTTCGGCACGTCTGGAGCGCTTCCTGCAAATGTGTGCCGAGCACAATATGCAGGTCTGTGTACCGACCACGCCCGCGCAGATTTACCATCTACTGCGTCGTCAGGTGATTCGTCCGCTGCGTAAGCCGCTGGTGGTCATGACCCCTAAATCGCTGCTGCGTCATAAAGAGGCGACGTCGAGCCTTGAAGATCTGGCCCACGGCAAGTTCCATATGGTGCTCGCCGACCAGGCAGATCTCGCGGCGGAGAAAGTCACCCGCGTTGTGCTATGTGCTGGCAAGGTCTACTACGACTTAGCCGCTTGGCGCGCTGAGAATGAGCGTCATGACACGGCAATCTTACGTCTGGAGCAGCTCTACCCCTTCCCGAAAGAAGAGCTTCTGGAAGCGCTGCAAGACTATACCAACGTAGAGGACATTGTGTGGTGTCAGGAAGAGCCGCTCAATCAGGGCGCTTGGTACTCCAGTCAGCACAATATGCGTGCAGTGGCCGATATGATTAAAGATGGCCTCGGTCGCGAGTTGAAATTTGCCGGACGTCCTGCCTCTGCTGCCCCAGCAGCTGGCTACATGTCCGTCCACACTGAACAGCAGCGCCAGCTGGTGGAAGACGCTTTTAATTTATAAGCGGCCACTGGATTTAGAGAACATATAAGGGAAACGACATGGCTACTGAGATCAAAGCGCCAACCTTTCCGGAATCCGTTGCCGAAGGCACAGTGGCGGCGTGGCATAAAAAGCCGGGTGACAGCGTTGAGCGTGACGAGCTGATTGTTGAGATCGAAACCGACAAAGTGGTGTTGGAAGTCGTCGCACCGGAAGCGGGTACCCTGACCGACGTGATGGCCGAAGAGGGCGATACCGTTGAGTCTGAGCAGGTGCTGGGCAAAATCGGCGAAGGCAGCGCGTCTAGCAGCCAAAAAGAAGAGAAATCTTCTGGCGATGACAGCGCTGAAAAAACTGAAGAGAAACCTGAAGAGAAGTCTGAAGGTAAGAAAGAAGACAAAAAAGCCAGCGGTGGCGGCAAGCAGCACGACGTAAAAGCCCCCAGCTTCCCTGAGTCAATTCAGGAAGGCACCGTAGCCACCTGGCACAAAAAAGTCGGCGAAGCAGTGAAGCGTGATGACGTGCTGGCCGATATCGAAACCGACAAGGTGGTGCTGGAAGTAGTGGCACCGGCCGATGGCGCCCTGGCTGAAATTAAAGCCGAAGAGGGAAGCCAGGTTGAATCCGAAGCGATTCTCGCGACTTTCACCGAAGGTGCCGGTGGTGACAGCGGTAGCGAGAGCGGTGGCGATTCAGCGTCCGCGAAATCAGACAGCAGCGATGACGATGGCGCCGATGAAAAAGTCGGTGACAAAATCCTCGCCCCAGCCGCACGTAAAATGGTTGCCGAGCACGACCTGGACGTTGCCAAGATTGAGGGCACCGGCAAAGGTGGCCGCATCTTGAAAGAAGACGTGCAGAAAGCGGTAAAAGACGGTTCCGCCAAGAAAGCAGCGAAATCGGCCGCACCGGCGAAAGCCGCCGCTGCACCGGCTGCCGAGGGGGAGCGCATCGAGAAGCGCGTACCGATGAGCCGCCTGCGTCAGACCATCGCCAAGCGCTTGGTTCAGGCGCAGCAAACCGCGGCGATGCTGACTACCTACAACGAAGTGGACATGACCGAGATCATGGCCCTACGTGCGCAGTACAAAGAGACGTTCTTAAAAGCTCACGATATCAAGCTGGGCTTTATGGGCTTCTTTGTAAAAGCGGCGTCAGAAGCGCTCAAGCGATTCCCCGACGTTAACGCCTCCATCGACGGCACCGACATCGTTTATCACGGTTACCAGGATATCGGCGTAGCGGTCTCCACCGACCGTGGTTTGGTCGTGCCGGTACTGCGTGACACTGACAGCATGAAAATTGCTGACGTCGAGCGTAAGATTGTCGATTTCGGTAAGCGTGGTCGTGACGGTAAGCTGGGCATGGACGACATGATCGGCGGCACCTTTACCATCACCAATGGCGGCACCTTCGGTTCGTTGATGTCGACCCCGATCATCAATCCGCCGCAAACCGCTATTCTGGGCATGCACAAAATCCAGGATCGTCCGATGGCAGTCAACGGCAAGGTCGAGATTCGTCCGATGATGTATCTGGCACTCTCATATGACCACCGCATGATCGACGGCAAAGACGCCGTTCAATTCTTGGTTACTCTCAAAGAGTTGCTGGAAGACCCGGCGCGTCTGCTGCTGGATGTCTAAAGCATAAGCGTCGTATTTATTGAAATAGTGATTCAGTACGCTACTGCTTAACCAGGATTTATCTGCAATCGCACTTAGCCTCCCGCCCGGTTTTAGTCAATAACGGGGGGAGGCCAGCAAGCTAAAGGAGCCAACATGGCTGATAAGTTTGATGTGATCGTTATCGGTGCCGGCCCTGGTGGTTACGTTGCCGCCATTCGTGCTGCACAGATGGGCCTAAAAGCGGCCTGTATTGAAAAATGGATTGGTAAAGAGGGCAATGTTGTCCACGGCGGCACCTGCTTGAACGTAGGTTGTATACCGTCTAAAGCGTTGCTTGAAGCGTCGCATAAGTTTGTCGAAGCCAAGCACGATTTCGACGATATGGGCATTCAGGCTGGCGACGTCTCCATGGACGTCACCAAGATGATGGCGCGCAAGGACAAGATCGTTAAGAACTTGACCGGCGGCATTTCAGGTCTGTTCAAGGCCAACGGCGTTACCGCCATCGAAGGTACCGGTAAAGTGGTTTCCGGCAAGCAGGTTGAAGTCACCGACAACGACGGCAATACCACTACCTATGATGCCGACAACATCGTTATCGCTGCGGGCTCAGTACCGGTGGAAATTCCGCCGACCCCGCTGACCGAAGGCCTGATTGTCGACTCTACCGGCGCGTTGGAATTCACCGAAACACCGAAGCGTTTAGGCGTGATTGGTGCCGGTATCATCGGTCTTGAGCTGGGTAGCGTCTGGAATCGCCTGGGCTCTGAAGTTACCGTACTTGAAGCTATGGACTCCTTCCTGCCGATGGTGGATACCACCGTCGCAAAAGAGACGCAGAAACTGCTCAAGAAGCAAGGCCTGGACATCAAACTGGGTGCTCGCGTCACCGGATCGGAAACTAACGGTGAAGAGGTTATCGTTAAGTACACCGACTCAAACGGTGAGCAAGAGATGACCTTCGACAAACTTATCGTTTGTGTCGGCCGTCGCCCCTACACCAAAGGTGTCATCGCTGACGGTGTTAGCATCGAGTTAGATGAGCGTGGCTTCATCTTTGTTGACGACCAGTGCCGTACCAATGTCCCGGGCGTTTACGCCATCGGTGACTGTGTACGCGGTCCGATGCTGGCGCACAAAGCGTCTGAAGAGGGCATCATGGTGGCGGATATCATCGCTGGCCATAAAGCAGAGATGAACTACGACACTATTCCTAGCGTTATCTATACCTACCCGGAAGTTGCATGGGTCGGTATGACTGAGCAGGACGCCAAAGCGAAAGGCATTGAAGTCAAAACCGGTACCTTCCCGTTCGCGGCCAGCGGCCGTGCAATGGCTAACAACGCCACCGAAGGCAGTGCCAAAATCATCGCCGACGCGGAAACAGATCGTATCCTCGGTATGCACATTGTGGGTCAGCACGCTGGCGAGATGATTGCCCAGGGCGTGATTGCCATGGAATTCGGCTCTAGCGCCGAAGACCTGGCGTTGACCTGCTACGCGCATCCGACCATGTCGGAAGCTGTTCATGAAGCAGCGCTTGCGGTTGATGGCCACGCTATTCATATGGCTAATCGCAAAAAGCGTAAATAATTCAGTAAGCAACAACGAAGCGCCACCTTTTAAGGGTGGCGCAAACTTTCGGCTTTGTCTTAATCCACAAAGATCGAAAGAACGGGGATGGCCCGTTCTTTTAAGACCGTTCTTGTAAGGCTGCTCTTAAAAGAAAACGGGTCATCGTTCGAGTCACATGCAACCAATGGCATGAATCGATGAATCTTCACGAGTATCAAGGTAAACAGCTGTTTGCCGACTATGGTCTACCTGTGTCAAAAGGCTTTGCAGTGGACACGCCCGAAGAAGCAGAAGAGGCGTGTAAAAAAATCGGTGGTGACATGTGGGTGGTTAAAGCCCAGGTGCACGCCGGTGGCCGTGGTAAAGCGGGTGGCGTTAAGCTGATTAAAGATCCGGCTGAAGCGAAAGCCTTTGCTGAGCAGTGGCTGGGTAAGAACTTGGTTACCTTCCAGACTGACGAAAAAGGTCAGCCGGTTGCCAAAATTTTGGTTGAAACCTGCACCGACATCGCCGACGAACTGTACCTCGGTGCCGTTGTCGACCGTACCACCCGTCGTGTTGTCTTCATGGCCTCTACCGAAGGTGGTGTTGAGATCGAGACGGTTGCGGAAGAGACGCCGGAAAAGATTCTGAAAGCCGAAATCGATCCGCTGGTCGGCGCACAGCCGTACCAAGCGCGTGAGCTAGCCTTTGCTCTGGGCCTGAAAGGTGACCAGATCAAGCAGTTCACCAAGATTTTCTTGGGTCTGTCTCAGTTGTTCCACGACAAAGACCTGGCGCTATTGGAAATCAACCCGCTGGTTGTGACCGACGAAGGCAATCTGCACTGCCTCGACGCCAAATTGGGTCTAGACAGCAACGCGTTATACCGTCACCCCGACCTGCAGGCGATGCGTGATCCTTCGCAAGAAGATCAGCGCGAAGCCGATGCGGCGAAGTGGGAACTTAACTATGTCGCGCTTGATGGCAACATCGGCTGCATGGTTAACGGCGCAGGCTTGGCCATGGGCACCATGGACATCGTCAACCTGAGTGGCGGCAAGCCCGCTAACTTCCTGGATGTAGGCGGCGGCGCCACCAAGGAGCGCGTGGCTGAAGCGTTCAAGATCATCCTCTCTGACGACAATGTGAAAGCCGTTCTGGTTAACATTTTCGGCGGTATCGTACGTTGCGACATGATTGCTGAAGGCATTATCGGTGCCGTTGAGCAAGTGGGTGTCAATGTACCAGTGGTCGTACGTCTGGAAGGTAACAACGCCGAACTGGGTGCTGAAAAACTAGCATCTAGCGGTTTGAACATCATCGCGGCTACTAGTCTGACCGACGCGGCTCAGCAGGTCGTTAAAGCGGCGGAGGGCAAGTAATGAGCATCCTGATCGATAAGAACACCAAGGTCATCTGCCAGGGCTTTACCGGTGGCCAAGGCACGTTCCACTCCGAGCAGGCGATTGCCTACGGTACGCAAATGGTCGGTGGTGTTACGCCGGGTAAAGGCGGCCAGGAGCACCTCGGTCTGCCCGTTTTCAACACCGTGAAAGAAGCGGTAGCGAAAACCGGCGCGGAAGCCAGCGTTATCTACGTACCGGCGCCGTTCTGCAAAGACTCGATCCTTGAAGCGGCGAATGCCGGTATCAAGCTGATTGTGTGCATCACTGAAGGCATCGCCACGCTGGATATGCTCGAAGCCAAAGTGAAGTGCGACGAGCTGGGTGTACGTCTGATCGGCCCGAACTGCCCAGGTGTTATCACTCCGGGCGAATGCAAAATCGGCATCATGCCGGGTCACATTCACCAGCCGGGCCGCGTAGGCATCGTATCTCGTTCTGGTACCTTGACCTATGAAGCCGTTAAGCAGACCACTGATCACGGTTTTGGTCAGTCTACCTGTGTAGGCATCGGCGGCGACCCGATTCCGGGCTCTAACTTCATCGACATCCTTGAGATGTTCGAGAAAGACCCGAAAACCGAAGCCATCGTCATGATTGGTGAAATCGGTGGTACGGCGGAAGAAGAAGCAGCGGCTTACATCAAAGCCAACGTTTCCAAGCCTGTGGTTTCCTACATTGCCGGTGTGACTGCACCTCCTGGCAAGCGTATGGGCCACGCGGGCGCGATCATCTCTGGCGGTAAAGGCACCGCTGACGAGAAGTTTGCTGCCCTTGAAGACGCCGGTGTGAAAACCGTGCGCTCTTTGGCGGAAATCGGCGATGCGCTGAAAGAAGTCACTGGCTGGTAAGTCACTGACGTTTAGCTGCACGCGATAAGGGCGCCCCTCGGGGCGCCCTTATTCATTTGTGCTACCGTGCCGGTGATCGGCGCAGCATGCGATAGCTGTACAGCACAAACAGCGGTGCGCCCGCCGCCAAATATAAATGGTAGCTCACCAGCCGCCATATCAGTACCGCTGCAGCGGCCTGTTCGCGCTCCATTAGCGGCAGCAACAGAGTACCCACGCCTACCTCCGCAGCACCCGCGCCTCCAGGCAGAAAGCTAAACTGGCTGGCAGCCATGGCCAGCATTTGCGTTAAAAACGTCCACATCCAATCTGCATGACCGCCTACCCCCAGCACTGCCAAATAGAGCAAACTATAGCGCATCAGCCAATGCATCGTGGTCAGTAGTAGCATTGCGAATAACGTAGAGCGCGGCAGCTTAAGCGTTACCTTTAAGGCATGCCGACAGCGTAGAAGGCGTCGTGCCAGCCAGCGCCGCCGATAGCGGTTTGGCCAGGGGGAGTTTATGCTGGGAGAACGCAATAAACTGGGCAAATAGCGCATTACCGCAATCACCACTGTGGCCAAAAAGGCTAAACCGACCAGCGCCCACTGCACCAGCGATTGATGGGGCCATTGGGTGTCGCTTAGTAACGAAAAGAGCACTAGGCCGCCCAGCATCGCCAGGAAGAACAGTAGGTCACAGCCTTGATCAATCAGGAACATCGCCGCGCCTTTAGCGGGCGGGAAGCCGCGCTGGGCAAGCAGCATCAGTAGGGTGACTGGGCCACCGCTGCCGCCTGGGGTGGCACACAGTGCAAACTTAGACGCCAGCTCAATACCCAGGGCGCCGCGTTGACCAAGCCTGCCTGCTCGGCCACTCAGCATCAAGCGCATTCTCATTGCATTAAGATTCCAGCATAGAAACGCTAGCAAAAGCATTAATAGCAACAGTTCGAGTGGAAACTGCTTTACCCGCTGTAACGCCTCTGCGCCGCCCAGCCAAGTGGTGAGCACCAGTGGCGCCATCAGCGCCAAGGCAATCATTACGCCGTGGATGGGCCGCCACTTGAGAAGCTGACGGAAGTTAGTGGTGTTGGTGGAGTGCATACGGTTGGCTGCTGTGGCAAAGGTGTTGATAGTGCTCAAGCAGTGAGTGCATCACGCCATCCCAATTGAAATGGCGCTCTACATGGCGGCGTGCATAGTGCCCGCTGGAGGCTACATCATTGCTAAATAGCGCCACGCACGCCTCAGCCATGGCCGTGGGATCAAGCGGCTTACATAAAATGCCTGCACCCAACGGCACGTTTTCTGCCAACGCCCCTGCGTTTGCTGCTACGACTGGAATCCCGCTCGCCATAGCTTCCTGGGCAATTAATCCGAATGTCTCCCGAGTGCCCGCGTGCAGCAAGGCATCGCTACTGGCGAGTGCCTTCGCTACCTCGTGGGCGCCACAGCAGCGATCCACAATGGTGACATTGCTGGGTACGTGATGCGGCATACCGGGGCCCATTAGCAGCAAATGGTAATCGCTGCCTAGCTGGCGCATCGTCGCCAGTAACACGTCAATATTCTTCTCGCGAGAATTACGCCCCACAAAAATCAGCAGCTTTTTCTCGCTGGGTATACCCATGGCTTGGCGAAAAGCTGGGTCACGCTGCTGTGGGTTAAATTGCGCCAAATCGACGCCCAGCGGTTGAACGCGAACGTTATCAACGCCCCATTCCCGCAGCCGGTTCGCCATGGCATGACAGGGTGCCAGCACGCTATCAAACTGACTGTAGAGTGTCGTGACATAGTGGGTTAAGCGCTTCTCAACGTAGCGCCCAAAGCGATCCCCCATCAAGCGTGGAAGATCAGAGTGATAAAACCCCACCACCGGAACGCCGAGCTGCTGTCCCGCAGCCAGCGCCGCCCATGCCGTTACGTACGGGTCGCCAGCCTCAATCAGGTCGGGTTTTAGAGCAATCAGGGTATCGCGCCAGGGTGAGCCTCGCAGCGGAAAACGGTAGCCCTGGCCTAACGGCAGATGTAACGCCGGTAAGGTGTGGTGGTCGCCGAGGCTATCGCGCTCCGCCCCCGGCACCAGCAGGCTGGTACGCAGCTGTGGAATGCGCGAAAAAACACGGTGTTTGGCCTGTAAATAAGTACGTACGCCGCCGCTGGCGGGGGCATGAAACATCGTCACATCGGCAATGTGCAAGCTAATCTCCAACCAAAATGAGTGTCATCGTTTCACCATAAAGGAGAAATAAGTCAGTTCGACGACACTTGAGCCGGTGCACTGGACTATTTATGAGCCTAAACTATTATAAATAACATCCATATGGATGGTATATGGAGTCTATTTAGGTGTTATAGTGCCAAATAGATGTCCAATGACGAGCACAACGAGGCTTCACACATGAGCGTGCACGAACTGCGCCGCAAGAGCGGCGACTCCAGCGAGAAAATTACTATCAACCTGGGGGTGGTTGATCTGGGGCAGATCGACCTGCTGGTACAGGAGGGGTTTTACTCCAACCGAACCGACCTGATACGCACTGCCATCCGCAATCAATTGGCAAACCATGCTGATGTGGTGAGAGAGACGGTTACCCGCAAGTCGTTTGTACTTGGGCTTGAGCACTACAGTCGCGCGGATCTGGAGGCTTTACAGTCGGCAGGGGAGACGTTGCAGATTCAGGTGCTGGGAATGGCCAGTATTGCCGACGATGTCACGCCGGAGCTTGCTCTTGCCACTATTGAGTCAGTGGTGGTGTTAGGGGCTTTAAATGCCAGTAAGGCGGTTAAGGCCGCGCTGGCGGATCGGATTCACTGAATGAGTCATCACTCAGTCATGAGCTACGCAATCACACCCACAGTCATTGAATAAGGATATTGAAAATGATCGATGCCACTATGACGAAGCGAATGGAAGAGGCGACGCGACTTACCCGCGCGGGAAAACTGCACGAGGCCATGGCTCTCCTTCAGGGCGGTATGCCCGAGGCAAAGCGTGAAGAAGCGGCGGATAACGCTGACCGAGATGGCAATATCTTCGATGGCATCTGGACGGTTATCGATAAAGAGAGCACGGTTAAGAAGCCAGCATCAGAGACACCATCGTCTGCCTCCGATCACGCTAGTCAAATGAGTATGGGGGGCTTTTCGACGGGTAGCTTTAGCAACCAAGTGGGCAGCCGCGATTACAAACTATATATCCCCAGCGGCTATCACGGTCAGGCGATGCCGTTGGTGGTTATGCTGCATGGCTGCACGCAGAGTCCTGACGACTTCGCTGCCGGCACCGAGATGAACCGGCTGGCCGAAAAGCAGCTTTTCTGTGTGCTCTACCCCTCTCAGCCGATGACCGCCAACAGCTCCAAGTGCTGGAACTGGTTCAAGGCCGAAGACCAGCAGCGGGAGGGTGGTGAGCCGGCAATTTTGGCGGGCATGACTCGTCAGATTATCGACACCTATGCACTCGATGCCACCCGTGTCTATGTGGCAGGGCTCTCGGCCGGCGCTGCCATGGCGACCACCCTGGCGATGACCTACCCGGATCTTTTTGCGGCGGTAGGCGTGCACTCTGGCCTGCCCCACGGCGTAGCCAAGAGCCTTCCCGATGCTCTAGGGGCAATGCAGGGCGGCACGGGTCCCTTGGGTGGCGGAAATAAAGCCAAACAAGCCGGATGGGCGTCGGACGTTCCAGCGATTATCTTTCATGGCGACCGTGATACCACCGTGCACCCCAGTAACGCGGATCGCGTGGCCGCCCAGTACAGCACATCAAACCAAGCGGGGGCGAGGGTAGAGCAGGGAAAGGTGCCCAATGGGCGTAGCTACACTATTACCACGCATCAGGATGCGGAAGGCAAATCATGCCTAGAGCAGTGGCGCATCCACGGCGCGGGCCACGCCTGGGCGGGAGGCAGTGTTAAAGGCAGTTACACCGACCCTACTGGCCCAAATGCCACTGAGGAGATGCTGCGTTTTTTCTTACAGCACCAGCAGGCCACTAAACAGGTCTAAACGCTAAAGTTTCATCATTTCACTACAAGGAAAAACGTTGTGATGAATGATTCTAATATGACTATTGCTACCTTTCAGGCCGCTTTGAAAGAGGGCCGCGCAGAGCCCTATGACTGGTGGCATGCTTGCGCGGCCCAAATACAAAAACGCGAGCCCGAGGTGCAAGCCTGGGAGGCGCTGGCACCACGCTTGCCTGCGTTACTTTCGGATGTAGATGTCGCCAGTAAGCCACTGTATGGCGTGCCGGTAGGTATTAAAGACATAATTGATACGACGTCTATGCCCATTACCTGGGGGACTCGTGGTTATCTTCGCTCTTCTGGTTCACAACTTAATGCCGCCTTGGTCACGCTGTTAGAACAGCAAGGGGCGCTGATCATGGGTAAAACAGTATCGACTGAGTTTGCCTATTTCACACCGGGTAAGACCCGCAACCCCCATGATCCAACCCGCACACCGGGTGGTTCATCAAGCGGCTCGGCGGCGGCTGTCGCAACCGGTATGGTACCGCTGGCATTTGGCACTCAAACGGCCGGCAGCATAATTAGGCCAGCGAGTTACTGCGGCGTATTTGGCTTCAAGCCCACGTTTGGCACGCTTAGCTGTGACGGCGTGAAACCGCTTGCAGCCTCGCTAGATACGTTAGGCTGGTTTACCCGGCATATCGACGATATCTGCATGACGTTCTCGGCTCTGACTCAGGCGCCAACCATCCGAGCGTTAGATAACCTCAAAGGTGTCCGCGTCGGCATCCACAGCCTGCCCGTTGATGAGCCACTGACGCCTGATGTTGAGCAGGCCCTGGCCAATGCCCAGGCACTTTTTGAGCAGGCGGGTGCCGAGGTAGTGCCACTGAATTTAGATGCTCGCTACGAAGCACTTGTTGAGCATCAAAAAGTGGTGATGTCCTATGAAGCTGCTCAATCACTAGCGAGTGAATATAAGAATTACGCCGCTAAGATGGGCGTTAAATTGGTTGAGTTAATCCAGCAGGGGCGCAACACTAGCTTTCATCGCTATCTCGAAGCCAAGCGTGCCACCAGCGAAATGCAGCAGGCGCTTGCTCAGGTATTTAGCGAGCAGGTAGATATCATCCTCGCCGCTAGCGCTCAAGGCGAAGCGCCGAAAGGCCTCGATGCAACTGGCGACCCGATTTACTGTCGGGCTTGGACACTGTTGGGAGTACCATGCCTCAATTTACCATTGAGCCAAAGTAGTGCCGGCATGCCGGTCGGTGTCCAGATAATCGCCGACCGCTGGCAGGATGTGAAGCTTTTACAGATCGCCCGCATGTTGATGAAGATGAGCTCATCCTCACCCGCACAATAGAGACAACAACGGCGCCCTAGGGCGCCGTTGTCGGTTACTGCAAGTAAACAAATACGGTTTATGCAGTGGGTTTAGCTACCAGCGAACGGGTCTCTTCGCGGGCTTCGGTCAAGATGACGCGAAGCGGATCGCCAAGCTTATAACGCTCTTCGCCTTCGATCTGGATACGGCCCTCTTTATCGTCAATCACCACTTTACTGCGGTCACTGTGCATTAAGGGCGCTGGCACAAACGCCGTCGCGCCATTCTCCAGCAGACGAACGCGCATACCGCCACGGTTGATGGCCATGATTTCGGCCTCAAAGGTGTCCTGGTTCTGCGCGGAGGGCGTCAGGTAACGCACGTAGAGCCAATCCTTCACATCGCGTTCGGCCATACGGTTCAGGCGGCGACGCTCCGTCAGCTGCTCGGTGAGCTGCTGGGTCGCCTCGGCGGGCGCCTGCTCGCCTTTAAGCACGCGCTTGATCAGGCGGTGGTTGACCATATCGCCATACTTACGAATCGGCGACGTCCAGGTGGCGTAGGCAGCCAAGCCTAAACCAAAGTGCGGGCCGGGCTGAGCGGACATCATGGTAAAGCCCTGGAAACGGCGCAGACGCGCATCCAGCCAGGCGTCGTCGCGGCTTTCCAGCGCACGCTTCAGCTCAGTGTAACGGGCAAGCTCGGTGAGCGCTTCACGCTCGACGATGATCTCTTGCCCGGCCAGAAACTCCTGGGCGGCTTCGGCTTTTTCCGGCTCAAAGGCGCGGTGCACGTTGAAGATACCGTGGCCGATATGCTGGGCCAGGAAATCCGCGCAGCAGGCGTTGGCCACAATCATCGACTCTTCGATCATGCGGTTGGCAATGCGGCGCTCTTCGGTGCGCACCGCCAGTACATTACCGGCGGCGTCGAGATCAAACACGTAGTCCGGGCGGTCTTTAAACACCAGCGCGTGTTCATTGCGCCAAGCGGTGCGCGCCTCGGTCAAATCACGCAGCGCGGTGAGCTGCTCGTCGATCTCATCCGCAGGTGCCCAGTCGCCTTGACCTTCGATCCAGTCGGAGACGTTGTCGTAAACGAGCTTGGCGTGAGATTTAACGTTCGCCGCAAAAAAGCGGTAATCGCCCAGGCTGCCGTCAGCATTAATATCCAGCGTACAGGCCAGCGCGGGGCGCTCCTTGCCTTCCCACAACGAGCAGAGATCATCCGCTAGCTGCTCTGGCAGCATAGTGACGTTTTGGCCAGGCAGGTAAACGGTAAAGGCGCGAGTGCGGGCTTCCAAGTCAGCCGCATGGCCCTCTTCCACATAAGCGGTGGGGTCGGCAATCGCCACGCTCAACCGCCAGCCGCCTTCCGCACGAGCAGCGACATGCAGCGCATCATCCATATCGCGGGTCTTCTCACCATCAATGGTGAAGAAGGGCGTGGACGTTAAGTCTTCGCGAGTCAAGCCTTCATCAATTAACGGCCAGTCGGTGCCTGCATCGGGGCACTCTTGCTCCAGCGCATGGCGAGCCAGCGTAACGCGCCACGGCACTGCCGGGTCATCGCTTTTCGCAACCAATTCATCAATCTGGGCAAAGAAAGCGCGGTCGTCGGCTTTTAGCGGATGGCGTACCAAGCGAGCGACGACCCAGTCGCCGTCAGCAATGGTGTCTTCATCAAGGCTGTTCTTAATCCGTGCCTTGATAACGTTTTTAATCGACGGATGATCAGGGACGACGGCTAGGCGGCCTTCACGCTTCTGCACGCGGGAAACAAACCGATCCAGCCCAGCTTCAATCAGCTTTTCCGGCTCAATGGACTTTTTGTCACCGTTCTCGTGAATCACGCCTTCCACGCGATCACCGTGAATCACCTGCTTCATCGCGGGCGGTGGCACGAAATAGGATTCACCGTCGTCGGTTTCGAGAAACCCGAAACCTTTGTCGGTGGCTTTGATCACCCCTTCAGCACGGGGGGTGGTTTGACGAATCTGTTGCTTGAGCTGGGCAAGCATGGCGTTGTTCTGAAGCATGAGCTCAATCAGTTGGCGAGAGTTAGGGTGCCACTATACGGATTCCCGCAGGCTGCGCCAATTGTCGCTATGTGAAGTTCTTTTTGTTCTCGATTTATCAATAACCTACATCTTCCCTGTTAGCTGGGTAATTACCCTGTAGGCAGAGTGGAGTGGGGCTATTCGGTTGTGGTAGTTGATAATTGGCACTTGATTGGTATTGAATTATGCCTATATTGGTATTCAATTGGTATTGTTTGTCGTACGGAGATATCCATGGATCCACGCTTTAGCCACCTGCGCCTTGACCCGCAGGGCGCGACACCGCTCTACCAGCAGTTAGCCCGTCAGTTGGAGAATGCCATCGAGACGGGGGCCTGGGAGAGCGGCGAGGCGCTACCTTCAGAGCGGAGCTTGGCCGATACCCTCAATGTCTCGCGTATTACCGCGCGTAAGGCGTTGGATTGTCTGGCTGAGTTGGGGCTCATTCGTCGTAGCCGTGGTTCTGGCACTTTCATCACGCCGCGTCTTAATCAGTCGTTAACCCGATTGGTGAGTTTCACCGAGCTACTGACTCAGCGTGGTTTTACGCCCAGCTCTCAATGGTTAGAGCGCAGGCTGGCAACCCCCAATGCGGAAGAGAGTATGCGTCTTGGTTTGGGTGCCGATGCCCAGGTGGCGCGCCTTAAGCGTTTACGCTTGGCCGATGAAGTGGTGATGGCGGTAGAGGATAGCTGCCTACCTGTCTCAGTACTGCCGGATCCCCAAGCAGTAGAAACGTCTCTCTATGCGGTGCTGGAAGCCAGCGGTAAGTCAATGGCTCGAGCCCTGCAGCATGTTACGGCCATCAATGCTGACGCAGAGCTAGCGGCACTCGCCGAGGTAGCCGAGGGGCAGGCGCTGCTTAAGATCACTCGACTAGGGTATCTGGCCGATGGCACGCCAGCGGAGCTTACGGTGACTTACTGCCGCACTGATTACTACGACTTTATGGTCGAACTGACTCGCTAGGAAACGTTATGCAATTTGGCAATATCCTGACCGCCGAGGGCTGGCGCTTGGGGGAGATTCACTGGGAAGGGGGGCGTATCAAGCGTATCAGCGGTGAGCAGATAGACCCTGATGCCAACGCTCATCCTCGCATACTCCCCGGCTTTATCGATTTACATGTGCATGGCGGCGGTGGCGCTGATGTTATGGAGGGGGGCGAGGCGCTGGCTACCTTGGCCCGCACCCATGTGCGCTTCGGAACCACCCGGTTGCTGGCCACTACCATGACTGCGCCAGACGACCACATCAGAAAGGCGCTGCGGGATATCGCGGCTTATATGCAGGCACCCGCGCCCCTGGCAGCCAAAGTGCTGGGCGTGCATTTAGAGGGGCCTTATATCAACCCTGGTAAGTTAGGCGCCCAGCCAGCCTATGCCCGGACGGGGTTGATCGAGGAGCTAGACGAACTGTGCAGCCTGGTGCCGATTCGCCTGATTACCCTTGCCCCAGAACTCTCCGGCCATATGGCTCTGATTCGCCACCTCAGCGAGCGCGGTGTTCGAGTGCAGCTAGGGCATACCCTGGGAAGCTATGAAGAAGGAGTCGAGGCGCTGGCTCATGGTGCCTGCGGGTTCACCCATCTATTCAATGCCATGACCGGCCTACACCACCGTAAGCCCGGCATGGTGGGGGCGGCGCTGGCCCATGCCGAGTACGCCGAGCTGATCCCCGACCTGCTGCATGTCCACCCTGGTGCCATCCTGACTGCCTTGCGCTGCATCCCCAATCTCTATGCGGTGACTGATTCCACCGCTGCCGCAGGCATGCCTGACGGCGATTACCGCCTGGGTGAGCAGACCGTCACCAAATGCTTAGGTGGGGTACGTTTGGCCGATGGCACCTTGGCCGGTAGCACGCTGACCATGGATCAAGCGCTGCGTAACTTCGTAAGCCTCGGACTTTCGCTGGCTGAGGCTTCTGACCGTCTATCCCGCATTCCCGCTGATTTTCTGGGGCTTGGCGATATTGGTCGTCTTGAGGAAGGCGCTGCGGCTGACTTCGTTGTTCTTGACCCTCAACTCCAACTCCAGGCGGTCTTTGTAGAGGGCCGCTCTATTTTAGGAGGTGCCTGATGTCCCTGATGCTTGATGAAGCCCGCAGCGCCCCGGAAATTATCCGGAGCCAACTGCGGCGAAATGCACCCATGATGGCTGATTTGGGCGAGCAACTGCGTCAGTCGCCGCCGGTTTCAGCGGTAACCGTGGCTCGCGGGAGCTCCGACCATGCCGCTAGTTACTTTGCCTACTTGTGCATGAAGCAACGCGGCCTACCGGTGGCTTCGCTGCCGCCTTCATTGACGACACTGGCCAAGACCCCTTGGCGGGCTAGTGGCCATCTGGCCCTGGCGGTCTCCCAGTCAGGGCAGAGCCCTGATTTGGTTGCCACCCAGCAGGCGTTAGCGACCGGCGGTGCCCGCACATTGGCGCTGCTCAATACGCTGGGGACACCGCTGGGAGCAGCCAGTGGCACAGAAATACTTCTCCATGCCGGGGAGGAAAAGAGCGTTGCGGCCACTAAAAGTTACCTGGCTACCCTCTCTGCCATGGCTCAACTACTGGGTCACTGGAACGAGGATCGCAGCTTATTAACCGCCCTAGAGGGATTGCCAGAGCGCCTGGAAAAAGCCCTTGAGCAAGATTGGGGGCCGGCGGTTGAAGCATTGCAGGCAGCCGACCGGCTGATGGTCATTGGCCGGGGCGCTGGTTTGGCGGTTGCCCAAGAGGCGGCGCTGAAATTCAAAGAGACCTGTGCCATTCAGGCTGAGGCCTTTAGCGGGGCTGAAGTTCGCCACGGCCCGATGGCGTTGATAGGCCCTGATTACCCAGTGCTGATATTCGCGCCGCCCGGGCCGGAGCAGGCCGGGCTGCTAACGCTGGCCGAATGGCTAGAGAGCGTTGGGGCCAAGGTGTTACTGGCGGCTGATGCGAGCGTGGCTAAACGCCAACTAACGTTGGTGGACGCGGGCCACGACGACCTGCAGCCGCTGTCCGTTATCCAAAGCTTCTACGTCATGGTGGCAGCCCTAGCGGCGGCCCGGGGCAGTGACCCGGATCGACCCCGGCACCTTAACAAGGTCACCTGCACACTTTAATAGCTAATAACAAAGACAAAGCGGGAGTATTCCCATGTCCGATGCAAGTCAAACCCTAACCCTGCTAGCCCCTGTAGAAGGGTTGGTCATCCCTCTTAACGAGGTGCCCGACCCTGTTTTCGCTGGGTTAGCGCTAGGTGAGGGCATTGCCCTTGACCCGCTAGGCGAGTGCCTGCATGCCCCCTGCGATGGCGAGATCGTGCAATGTGCCCGCACTCGGCACGCACTGACCCTGCGAACCGACGCTGGACTAGAACTGCTGATACATCTGGGACTGGACACTGTTGAGTTGCAGGGCCAGGGCATCGAACTCTTGGTGGCGGTGGGCGACCAAGTCCGCGCCGGTGAACCGCTGTGCCGCTTTGACGCCGATGTGCTGGCGCTCGGTGCCTCTGCGCTTATCACGCCCATAGTGGTCACTGAGCCCGCTGGCTGGCGCCTGTTGCCGCCCCGCCATGGCAAGGGGAAGCGAGTTGCTCTTGGTGAGGAGCTGTTGGTGCTTACTCGCTCTGTAGCGGAGCAGGAAGAAGCGACGACGACCAAAGGCCCAATGGTTGAGCGTTGCCTAACGCTCGCTCTGGCGGCAGGGTTGCATGCCCGCCCTGCGGCGCGACTAAGAGCCATCGCACGGGAGTACGGTGTGAATTTGGAAGTGCACCGAGAACCCGCGGCAGAAGGTGCTGGCGCGAATGTCGAAAGCTTGAGTGCGCTAATGAACCTTGGCTTGGTCGCAGGCAGCGCTTTGCGTCTGAGAGCCCAGGGAACTCGTGGGGAAGCCGCTTTGGACGCTGCTGAAGCATTGCTGACTACCCCCGAAGCCGAGGAGCACGCTGTAGGCAAGCCCCCAGTGGGGCTTCAAAAACCGCTTGGGATAGGGGAGTTGGCCGGCTTGGTCGCCAGCCATGGCTTGGCGACTGGCCCGCTGGTCGTTTACCGACC
>NZ_JPUA01000034.1:774212-963779 GCF_002211105.1 Halomonas campaniensis
GTCCCCACGCCTTAAACAGGCACTGAACCGTATCAGTGACGATTTAGCAAAGGCCGAGGTGCAGGCGACACACCAAGGGCAGGTCGCCGAGGCGGAAATCTTTGCAGCCCATGGCGCCTGGCTTGAAGATCCGAACTTAGTCGCGGCGGCAGAGGCGCGGATTAGTGATGGCCGCAGTGCTGGCCAAGCCTTGCGGGAAGCATTAGACGCTGAAGCAGAGCGGCTTGCTGCTAACGGTAACGACTTGCTGGCTGCCCGTGTCGCGGATCTGCGCGACCTGCAGCGTCGTGTGATGGTGGTGCTGAGCGACGACCATCAAGAGGCAGCTCCTGAGCTGCCTGAAGACGCCATCTTGGTGGCGGAGGACTTAACACCGTCGGAGTTGGTAGCCGTGGCTGACCAGCACCCCGCGGGGCTTTGCCTTGCTGGCGGTGGCACCACTTCTCATGTGGCTATCCTGGCGCGGGCACGGGGTATCCCTTGTCTCGTGGCAATGGGACAGGAGCTATTGGAAGCAGCTCATGAGGTCTCTTCTGAAAGCGTCATGCTAGATGCCGAGGAAGGCTGCTTGGCACTGAAGCCAACGCCGATACAACTGGCCGAGATGGCCGAGCGGATTGAGGTTCGCCGACAGCAAGCCGAGACGGCGCGGGAGGCCGCTCATGAGCCAGCCACCACCCTAGACGGACGCACTATTGAAGTGTGTGCCAATATTGGCGGTGCCGAAGAGGCGCGCTTAGCGGCAGCGTCAGGTGCCGATGGCGTAGGCTTACTGCGCAGCGAGTTCCTGTTCTTGGGACGTGATAGCGCCCCCGATGAGTTCACTCAGCGCGAAGAATACCAGGCCGCTTTAACGGCCTTGGGCGGTAAGCCAGTGATTATTCGCACGCTGGATATCGGCGCCGACAAGCAGCTTCCTTATCTACGTTTGCCAACCGTGCCTAATCCAGCGTTAGGAGTGCGCGGCGTGCGCCTTTGGCAAAGCCAGCCCAATCTCTTGGAGACACAGCTACGAGCGTTACTGGGCGTTACCCCATTGAAAGCGCTGCATATCATGCTGCCTATGGTGAGCGAAGCCTCCGAGCTACGCGAAGTGCGCCAGCGTTTAGAGGCGCTGACCGCTGAGTTAGGGCTGAGTGAACGGCCGCGGTTAGGGGCCATGATCGAAGTGCCTAGCGCCGCACTCTGCGCTGCCAGTCTTGCCGACGAGGCAGACTTCCTTTCCATTGGCACCAACGACTTAACCCAGTACACCCTGGCCATGGATCGTGAAGATCCAGCGCTGTCTAGCCGGGCGGATGTACTGCACCCGGCGGTACTGCGCCTGATCCAAGCGTCGGTCGCTGGCGCCGCCAAGCGCTGTTCCGTCGGCGTATGTGGCAGTGCGGCCAGTGACGAACTGGCTGCTCCTTTGCTAGTAGCTATGGGGGTCGATGAGCTCTCAGTAGAGCCTGCGCGAATTCCGGCAGTCAAGGCTGCTTTGCGCCGTCTGGACACCGCCGCCTTGGCAGCCAACATCCCGGAACTACTGGCCTTACCTGATGCTGTCTCGGTGCGCTTGCGCCTCGGCGAGCTGCTGGCCCTGGATGATGAGGCCTCCCCAATAACAACTCCCTTCGCGAGGTGCTGATATGGCTATTATGACTTTGGGAGCCCGCATGATGGGCGGGCTACAGCAACTGGGCCGCTCTCTGATGCTGCCCATTGCGGTGTTACCTATCGCTGGCCTGCTATTACGTCTGGGCCAGCCCGATCTGCTGGATATTGCCTTTATCGCCAGTGCGGGCGAAGCAATATTCGCTAACCTGGCGCTGATCTTTGCCATTGGTTTGGCGGTGGGCTTTGCCAATGACAGCAATGGCGCAGCGGGCCTGGCCGGTGTTATTGGTTACTTGGTTCTAGATGCAGTGCTGAACTCTCTCAATCCAGATATTAATATGGGGGTGTTGGCGGGCATCATCATCGGCAGTGTGGCGGGCTTGCTTTATAACCGCTACCAAGCAATCCAACTGCCAGACTATTTGGCTTTCTTCGGCGGGCGGCGCTTTGTGCCTATTGTCACCGGCCTTGCCGCTGTGGTGCTGGGATTCGCCTTCGGGGCTATCTGGCCTCCTATCCAGCACGGTATCGATTCGCTGGGCCAATGGCTCATTGATGCTGGTGAGTTAGGTCTGTTCGTCTATGGAGTGCTCAATCGGCTACTGATCGTTACTGGCCTGCACCATGTGCTCAACAGCTTGGTCTGGTTTGTTTTTGGCAGCTTTGAGACAGCCTCTGGGGCGATTATCACCGGCGACCTCAACCGCTTCTTCGCCGGAGATCCTACCGCAGGTCGTTTTATGGCGGGCTTTTTCCCGGTGATGATGTTCGGCCTGCCAGCCGCAGCGCTGGCCATGTACCACGCCGCGCCGAAAGGGCGACGTGCCCAGGTGGGTGGTCTGCTGTTGTCGCTGGCGTTGACCGCCTTCCTTACCGGTGTGACCGAACCCATCGAATTTACCTTTATGTTCCTGGCGCCGCTTCTCTATGGCCTACACGCTTTATTAACCGGTATCTCTGTAGCCCTGCTTCACTGGCTTGACGTTAAACTGGGCTTCACTTTTTCCGCCGGGGCCTTCGACTTCGCGCTCTCGTATGGGCTTTCTACTAACGGCTGGCTGATGCTGCCGGTGGGGCTGGTCTACGCTGGCATCTACTACACAGTATTTCGCTGGGCGATTGTGCGCTTCGACCTGCCAACGCCGGGCCGTGACCCAGAGACAACAGCACCCGTTGGGACGGAAGCTGCTCCCAGTGAGCGAGGCCCAGCCTTTGTTGCCGCTCTGGGGGGCGCAGCAAACCTGCAAAGCGTTGGCGCCTGTACGACTCGGCTCCGCTTAGTATTGGACAACCCTGATGCTATCGACGAGGCGGCTCTTAAGGCGCTGGGGTCACGAGGGCTCCTGCGCCTTCAAGGCGGTGGAATTCAGGTCATTGTAGGGCCTATCGCCGACGCAGTGGTTGATGATATACGCGCCGCGCTAAGCGCCACTGGTGAAGCACCGGTGCAGCCTGCCGAACCACGGTCGCCTAACTCTGTTGCGCCCCCGCCAACCGCCATAGCGCCCATAACACCTCAGCGTCGTCAGGCTTGGCAGCAAGCGCTGGGCGGCGAGCGCAATGTGCATAGTGCGACGGCGGTGGCATCCACTCGGCTGCGTTTGGAACTAGCTAATATCTCTGTACTAGACGAGGCGGCTCTGGCTGGCCTGGGGGCCCACGGCGTGCAGCGACTGCAGCGAGGTGTGGTTCATATAATCTTGGATGAACAAGCAGAGGCGGTCGCCTTGGGGCTTTCATCCCATTGATGTTGCCCAATGGCCGAGCCTGCGAGGTGGAGCGGCCATTGTGCCTGGCATCCTAGCCAGCGACGGCTAGGCGTCCCAGGAATCAATCGGTTAAGCTAAAGCACCATACTCACGGAGCGCGCTATGACACCTCGCCTGATTGTTTCTGACCTGGATGGAACCCTATTAGGAAGCGACCACACCCTGCACGAAAGCACTGTAGAGGTGCTGAGGGCATTGGTGAAGCAAGGTCATCATGTCGCGCTCGCCTCTGGCCGCCACTACTACGATATGAAGGTGTTTCGTGATCAGTTGGATATTCCCGCGCACTTGATCAGCACCAACGGCGCCTATGTTCACGACCCCGAAGATACCTTGCTGGCGGCTAATCACCTTGAGCCTGAACATGCAAGAACGCTAATTGGTCTTCCGCGTCCGCCTCAAGTACGGCTTAACCTTTATCGCGAAAGCGGCTGGCATATTGACTCAGAGGCCCCGTACTTATTATCACTTCACGCCTCCACAGGGTTTGGCTATGAAGTCGTGCCGCCCGCGCAAATGGACACTAACGGGGTAGGCAAAGTGCTCTATCTAGGTGATCCAAACGCGCTAAAACTGCTAGAAGCCCAGGCGCAAGAGGCCCACGGTGACGCGCTGCATATTACCTACTCCACGATTGATTCTTTGGAAATCATGGCCGGTGGAGTCAACAAAGGTGTGGCGCTGTCATCACTGCTGGAACGGTTGGGTTTAACGCCCGCCGATTGTTTAGCGTTTGGCGACAACCTTAACGATACCGAAATGCTTGACCTGGCAGGAGAGGCACAAGTCATGGCCAATGCTCACCCTGATCTATTCGACCGTATAAAAGGCGCCGAACGCATTGGCCACCATGGTGAGGCCGCCGTTGCCGTATGGCTGAAAAAGCGCTTTGGGCTTTAAGCGCCAATAAATACACGGCTAATGCAACCTTGGTCGTAGCGCTATTGCTACTGCCTAGCCCCTCGACCATCATCAAGGCCCAATAACGACAATAGCGTAGGGCTGAACCCGCTGAGATGACGACAACCCCTGCTACTTTGATTGTGGTCGACGATGACCCGGAAATTTGTGAATTGCTCGCTGACTACCTGGGGCGGCACGGTTACCGGGTATTTACGGCGGACGGTGCCCAAGCGCTGCATACCCTGCGGGCGGAACACACGCCTGACTTGTTGATCGTCGATTTAATGCTCCCCGGTGACGACGGCTTTACCATCTGCCGCGACGTCCGCAAGCATAGCGATGTTCCGATCATCATGCTCACCGCCAGTGCCGATGAGACTGACCGTATTCTTGGCCTTGAGCTGGGTGCTGATGACTACTTGGGCAAGCCGTTTAATCCCCGCGAATTGCTGGCGCGCGTCAAAGCGGTACTGCGACGCACCCGCAGTGCTCCACCAGAGTTGCCTGCGGGGCAGGCGCGCTGGGTCAGTTTTGGTAATTGGCAGCTCGACCGCATGACCCGCGAGTTGATTGACCTGCAGGGCGAGCGCGCCGCGCTTTCAGGGGCTGATTTTCAGCTACTGCAGGTGTTTTTGGAGCATCCGGCGAAGGTACTCACTCGGGATGATCTCTACGCGCTTACCCGGGGGCGGGACGCGCCGCCGCTTGATCGCTCCATTGATGTCCACGTTTGCCGCCTGCGCCAACGGCTGGGTGAAGATGCCCAGCACTCGCAGTTGATTCGAACGGTGCGCGGGGCAGGCTATGTGTTAACCGCCCAAGTAGATGCATTAACGTGAGACGCGTGGAGTGGGCAACCATTCGTCGACGCTTATCCCGACGAGCAGCCCGCTGGCTACCGGCTTCGCTGCGTGGGCGTTTTGTGATCATTATGATCGCCGGGGTGCTGGTCGCCCAAGGGGCCAGCTACGCGATCTGGACTTCCCAGGTGCGCTCCAGCCACTTGGCACAGCTGGATGAGCTGTCTACCAATATGGCGTTTAGCATCGCCTCCACCATGAAGTTTTTCCGCTCACTGCCCGTTGACTACCGCCATATTGTGCTCGATCAGCTGCGAAATATGGGCGGCACGCGCTTTTTTGTTAGCGTCAACGAGCGCAGGCTGACCATCGACGATATTGGCTCGGGGCCGGAAAAAGAGGTGGTGGTGAATAATGTGCGTTCGGTGCTCACCCGGCAGCTCAATATCGATGATGTGATTGTCGAGTTCTCCCGCCCGGAAAACCTGCGGGTGCTCAATAACGAAGTGCTTCTCTACGATCTGCCGCCCCGCTGGGGGCAGCACAGCCTGCTGATGGAGCCACTCTCGCCGCCGATTCTAGTGGTTCAGTTGGAACTTGCCCCAGGCACCTGGCTCTATGTCGCCACGCTGCTAGGCGTACCGGATATTTTCAGCGGCTATCGCTGGCTCTCTGAGGAGCGTTTGCTGGTCGGGCTACTGGTGCTGCTGAGCGTGCTGGCGCTTTCGCTATTGGGTATTACCAGCGTGACCCGGCCACTGGCGCGGCTTTCACGGGCAGCGAATCAGTTGGGCGATGATTTGGATATGCCGCCACTCAAAGAGAGTGGGCCGAAAGAGGTTGCCGCCACCGCCGCGGCGTTCAATCGTATGCAGCGGCGTATTCGCGAGCAGATTGAGGAGCGTGAACGGCTGTTTTCGGCGATTTCCCATGATTTAAAAACGCCGTTAACCCGCATGCGCCTGCGCGCTGAGATGCTCGAAGATGACTATCAGCGCGAACGTTTTTGCGCCTCATTGGATGAATTGGATAGCTTGGTAAAGGGCGCCTTGGCCTCCGTGAAAGGCTTGGATCTGCACGAAGAGCCGACGTCCGTTGATCTAACGCACCTGATCGAAGAGTTGGCCGAAGAGCTTAGCCTTCAGGGGGGGAAGGTCACTATTGAGATTAAAAGTGGTTCTCTTATCGCGCCGCTGATTGTCAAACCGGTAGCGCTTAAACGCTGCTTGGCAAACCTGCTTGAGAACGCGGTGTTCTATGGCAAGCAGGCCGATGTGCAGCTAATAGATCACGGTAACGCGGTCACCATGCGTATTCGTGACCACGGCCCAGGTATACCCGAAGAGCAATTGGGGCGGGTGTTTTCGCCCTTTGTGCGCCTGGAGCCCTCACGCAGCCGACATACCGGCGGCAGCGGCCTGGGACTGGGAATTGCTCGGCATATTGCCCGTGCCCACGGCGGCGATATTCAGCTCGCCAACCATGCTGATGGTGGGCTGGTGGTCACCCTCGCGCTACCTCGACAGGAAACTATTACAGGTTTGTAATAAAACCCCAACACTATGCAGTACTCGGTAACTCCCGTTGACGCTCACCTTGGCGTAACCTCTTGGATGTCGCACGTCCGAGAGGACAATAACAATATAAGGAGTTACTCCATGTCGACGTTAAAGAAGACGACCCTCGCGCTTGCTCTGGCAGGCGCCACGCTCGCCACCACCGCTCAAGCGAATGAAGTTGAAGTGCTGCACTGGTGGACTTCCGGTGGTGAAGCTCGCGCTGCCAACGTGCTTAAAGAGTTAATGGAAGCTGAAGGCTACGGTTGGCAAGATTTCGCCGTGGCCGGTGGCGGCGGTGAAACCGCCATGACGGTGCTTAAATCCCGTGCCATGTCGGGCAACCCACCATCTGCCGCACAAATCAAAGGCCCCGAAATCCAGGAGTGGGGTGAGCTTGGCTTGCTCGGTGACCTGAACGGCGTTGCCGATGCGGAAGGCTGGGATGAACTGCTACCGGAAGTCGTGGCCGATATCATGCGTCACGACGGCAAATACGTGGCGGTACCCGTCAACGTGCACCGGGTAAACTGGCTGTGGGCCAACCCGGAAGTGCTTGAAGCAGCAGGCGTAGAGATGCCTACCACGCTGGACGAATTGTTCGAGGCAGGCGAGGCTATCCGCGAAGCGGGTTTCGTGCCGCTGGCTCACGGAGGTCAGGCCTGGCAGGACGCGACGGTATTCGAAAGCGTAGTGCTTGGCGGTCAAGGGAGCGAGTTTTATCAGCAGGCGCTGGTGGAGCTAGACCCTGAAGCACTGGGGGGCGAACAGATGGTCGCTGCTCTTGAGGATTTCAAGCGTATGCGCGAGCTAATGGATGAGGGCATGTCCGGTCGCGACTGGAATGTTGCCACGGCGATGGTGATTGAGGGAGTGGCTGGGTTTCAGCTCATGGGCGATTGGGCGAAAGGGGAGTTTACCGCGGCCGGACTGACCGCCGGGGAAGATTACCTCTGTGCAGCAGCGCCGGGCACCGAAGATGCGTTCACCTTCAACATCGATAGCCTGGCCATGTTCCGCGTCACCGACGACGAGGAGCGCGAGGCGCAGGAAGCGTTAGCCCGCCTCGTGCTTGAGCCTACTTTCCAGGAAGCGTTTAACCTTGCTAAAGGCTCGATTCCTGCGCGGCCTGATCTGGACATGAGCGAATTCGATAGCTGCGCCCAGCAGTCGTTGGCTGATTTCCAGCGCACCGCCGAAGAGGGTGGCCTAGTGCCGAGTATGGCCCATGGCATGGCCGTACGCGCGGATATTCAGGGCGCCATTTTTGACGTGGTTACCAACTACTTCAACGACGCCGATATGCCTGCTGAAGAAGCGGCAGAACGTATGGTGAGCGCCGCCGAAGCGGCCTCTTTCTAGGCTTTTCTAGATATAGCGTTCTTCAGGCGCCGCCGCAACGGCGGCGCCTTCGTTGCTTGGCAAGGATACTTCTCCATGAGAGATTCCCTCCCCATGAAAAATACCTCTGCGACGCCTTTAGGGGCTGGCGCTAAGCGGTCGACGCCATCCGGTGGTTTGCAAGCGTGGCTGCCTCGCCTGGTGCTGGCACCGTCGGTGGCCATTTCGCTGTTCTTTGTTTACGGCTTCATGCTGTGGACGTTCGTGCTCTCGCTAACCAGCTCGCGCATGCTGCCCAGCTATGACTTTGTCGGCTTTGGTCAATATGCACGCTTAATGGCCAATGAGCGCTGGTGGGTTGCCTCGACCAACCTGATGATTTTTGGCGTGCTGTTCGTGGTGATTTGCCTGGTGATTGGTGCGCTGCTGGCGATACTGCTTGATCAGAAAATTCGCCAGGAGGGAGCACTGCGCACGATCTACCTCTACCCCATGGCACTCTCCTTTATTGTTACCGGGGTGGTGTGGAAGTGGCTGCTTAATCCGCAATTGGGCATTCAAGCGATGGTGCAAAGCTGGGGCTTTGAGTCTTTCCGCTTTGACTGGATTGTGGATCCGGATATGGCGATTTATACCCTGGTGATTGCTGCCGTGTGGCAGGCGTCCGGGTTTGTGATGGCGCTGTTTTTAGCCGGGCTGCGGGGTATCGACGACAGCATTATTAAGGCGGCGCAACTAGATGGCGCCAGCTTGCCGCGGATTTATCTGCGCGTGGTGATGCCGTGCCTACGCCCGGTGGTGTTTAGCGCGGTGATGATCTTGGCCCATATTGCCATTAAGAGTTTTGACCTGGTCGTCGCACTCACCGGCGGTGGGCCCGGCTACGCCACCGACTTGCCCGCCACCTTTATGTATGCACACGCCTTTACCCGGGCGCAGATTGGCTTGGGCTCTGCCAGCGCCATGCTGATGTTGGGTGGCGTGCTGGCAATTTTGATTCCGTACCTCTACTCCGAACTAAGGAGCCGCAAGCATGGCTAATGTGATTCGTCGTCAGACGCCCGCTGCGCGGCTGGGCCGTGGCCTGCTCTATGGCGTGCTGATACTTGCCGCACTGTTCTATATTCTGCCACTGGTGGTGATGCTGATGACCTCAGTGAAGCCGCTGAGCGAAATCAGCCCCGGTTCGCTGCTCTCGTTTCCGCAAAACCCGACACTGGCACCGTGGACCAAAGCCTGGGGAGAAGCCTGCACCGGTATGCGCTGTGATGGCGTTGGCGGCTACTTCTGGAACTCCTTTGCGATTGTGATTCCAGCGGTGCTGATCTCAACCACTATCGGTGCCCTTAACGGCTATGCGCTAACCAAATGGCGCTTCAAAGGTTCTGAATTAGTCTTTGCACTAATGCTGTTTGGCTGCTTTATTCCCTTCCAGGTGGTACTGCTACCCATGGCGCAAACCCTCGGCTGGCTGGGTATCTCCAGCTCCCGCGCCGGGTTGATTTTGGTTCACGTAGTCTTTGGCATTGCCTTCACCACGCTGTTTTTCCGCAACTTCTACGTGGGTATCCCTAATGAGTTGGTATCGGCGGCGAAGCTGGATGGCGCGGGTTTCTTCCGCATCTTCTGGCGCATTCTACTGCCGGTTTCCGCTCCCATTATCGTTGTTTCGGTAATTTGGCAGTTCACCCAAATCTGGAACGACTTCCTGTTTGGCGTGGCGTTTTCAGCCCACAACACCCAGCCCGTTACCGTGGCGCTAAACAACCTGGTGAATACCTCCACCGGCGTGCGCGAGTACAACGTGGATATGGCGGCAGCGATGATTGCCGCGCTGCCCACCCTGGTGGTGTACGTGCTGGCGGGAAAATACTTCGTGCGCGGGCTGACAGCAGGCTCCGTGAAAGGCTAATAACAACTAGGTGAGGGGCAACCATTTCTAGAAGGTCAGAAGCAGCCCTCCGTGGGGGCGCTGTGAACCCATCCATGGGCGCTACTTTCGCCATCCATGGCGAAAGACCCCCGCTACGGGCTACTTCTGACCCTCCAAATGAATGGGTTTTGTCAGTCGCTTTACAATAGGATTTTCATTATGGCAGCGTTAGAAATCCACAACGTGCGCAAAGAGTTCGGCAGCGAGCGGGTGCTCAAAGACGTCAGTATTTCGATCGATTCCGGCGAGTTCCTGATTCTGGTTGGCCCCTCTGGCTGCGGTAAGTCCACGCTGATGAATGCCATTGCCGGGCTAGAGCCTGTGACTTCCGGCAATATTTATATTGATGGTGAAGACGTGACCTGGCGCACCCCCGCGGATCGGGATATCGCCATGGTATTCCAGTCCTACGCGCTTTATCCCAGCATGACCGTACGCCAGAACATCAGCTTCGGGCTTGAGATGCGCAAGGTGTCCAAAGCCGAACGGGAAGCGGCCGTGGAGCGGGTGGCCGACTTACTGCAAATTACCCACCTGCTGGAACGCAAACCTGCACAGCTCTCCGGCGGGCAGCGCCAGCGGGTGGCGATGGGGCGGGCGCTTGCCCGTGAACCAAAGGTGTACCTGTTTGACGAGCCGCTCTCTAATCTGGATGCCAAACTGCGCGTGGATATGCGCACCGAGATCAAAAAGCTCCACCAGCGCCTGGGCACCACCATTGTTTACGTCACCCATGATCAGGTCGAAGCCATGACCCTGGCAGACTGCATTGCAGTGATGCGTGACGGTCATATTTTACAGTTGGGCACCCCGGATGAGGTCTACAACAATCCGGTGGATATGTTTGTGGCCGGTTTTATGGGTTCACCCTCGATGAACTTTATCCGTGCCACTTTGGAAGATAATAACGGCGGTTATCAGCTGCGGATTGTCACACCGGGGGAGGAGGAACTGGTGCTGCCGTGGCCTGAAGCGCGCATCGCCCCCGACATGGCCGAGCGGTTGAATCAGTCGGTGATTCTTGGTCTACGCCCGGAGCACTTCAGCGAAGAGGATGAGCGGTTAACCGCCCAAGCCGAAGGCACGCTGCTGAGCGCCTGTGTAGCGGTGGTTGAGCCTACCGGGGCGGATATTCTGCTGCGTTTACCGCTAGGGGAGCAGGAAGTCACTGCCCGCGTTGGGCCTAAATGCGCGGTGGTGGCTGGGGAGCGCTTAGCACTGCGCGTCGATATGGGGCGGGCGATTCTATTTGATGCCGAGACTGAGCAGCGTATTGCGTAAGCGCTTGCGG
Organism: Halomonas campaniensis; assembly: GCF_002211105.1. Classification (GTDB taxonomy): domain Bacteria; phylum Pseudomonadota; class Gammaproteobacteria; order Pseudomonadales; family Halomonadaceae; genus Vreelandella; species Vreelandella campaniensis_A. Next base: position 785,405 of record NZ_JPUA01000034.1, read on the forward strand.
CTGATCCTATTGAAATAAGAGGCCCCCTGCTAACTTCAGCAGGGGGCCTCTTACCATTGCTTGCAGGTTTCAGTTGCAGGTATCACTTACCAATAAGCCGCAGCTCACCATTGAGCGCCTTGATGATCGAGTAGCACATCAGCAGCATCACAATCGAGAACGGAATCGCCGTGGCGGTGACCCCCGCCTGAAGCGCGGTCAGGCCTCCACCGATAAGCAGCACGATCGCGATGAGGCCCTCGACGATCGCCCAGAACATCCGCTGCGGGCGCGGAGCGTCGATTTTGCCACCGGCGGTGATGGTGTCGATGACCAGAGAGCCGGAATCCGAGGAGGTGACAAAGAAGATCAGTGCCAGGACGATACCCAGGGTCGACATCAGACCCGTCAGCGGCAGTTCGTTCAACATGCCGAACAGCGATAGCTCAGGCCTGTAGTTATCGATCACATACTCTTTAACCAGGCTCGCCGCCGGGTTCGCATAGAGCTGATCAAGCGCGGTTGAGCCGAAGACGCCCATCCAGACAAAGATAAACAGACTGGGAACCAGCAAAACGCAGAGGATAAATTCACGCACCGTGTGGCCCCGGGATACCCGAGCGATAAACATCCCCACAAAAGGTGCCCAGCTAATCCACCAAGCCCAGTAGAAAATCGTCCAGGACTGGCGGTAGGCATCGTCGTCACGACCAAAAGGCGCAGACAGAGGAATAAACTCAGTGACATAGGTGGTAAGCCCCGACCAGAAACCCGTCATGGCCAGCAGAGTAGGGCCAGCGAAAAGCACAAAAAAGAAGAACAGCACGGCCAGGATCATGTTGATCTCTGAGAGCTTCTTCAAGCCGCCCTCAAGACCGCGCCAGACCGACACCAGCGCCACTCCCGTGACTAGAATGATGACGATGACCTGGGTCAGTGTGGTGACCTCCAGACCAAAAACAAAGTTCATCCCCGCATTGGCCTGCTGGGCGCCGAGCCCAAGGGAGGTAGCCAGCCCGAAGAGGGTTGAAAACACCGCCAGAATATCAATCACATGGCCCCACCAGCCCCAGACACGCTCACCGAGAATGGGAAAGAACGCCGAGCGAATCGAAAACGGCAGGCCTTTGTTGTAGGTAAACAGCCCCAGCGCCAGCGCCATCACCACATACACTGCCCAGCCATGAATCCCCCAGTGGAGATAGGTGCCTGCCAGGCCCATGGCGCTGGCATCGGCAATCGCCGCTGGATCCAGTTCACCATCGGCACCGAAGGGCGAGGGAATGCCCAGTGGTAGGGAGACATTGGCGTGGTAAACCGGTTCGAGTACGCCAAAGAACAGCAGGCCGATGCCGATGCCCGCGGTGAACAGCATGGCGAACCATGAGAGGTAGCTGTGATCCGGTCGCGCATCCGCCCCGCCCAGCCTGACTGAGCCATAGGGCAGCACCACCAGCGCTAAGCAGAATAGAATAAAGAAATCGACCAGGATCATGAAATACCAGTCCAATGTTCCCGTCGAGAAGGAGACAACGGACTGGAATATACTTCCTGCACGCTCTGGAAACAGCAGGGTGAGGACGATGAAAATGGCCGAGGCAAGCGCCGATACGACAAAAACGCGGTTGTGGATATCGAAACCGATGGGGCCAAGCTGGCCCTTGATATTATCCTGACCCACCACATAGTCGGTCTGCATGTCGCTGGTTGCCGAAGGCGACTCGGGATTATTGGGAGTGTTCATACACTACGTCTCCTCGCTGGAGGATGCTATGTCAAACACCCATCATGAGGATAAACAGCGTTGAATCCCATCTTTAGCCGAAAACAGGCTTGTGTTTGGTGACTCCATTAGCGATTTTGCGGCACCGTTTCTTTATCGAGTCGTTTGATTTGCCGCCACAGGTCTTGGCGCAGATCCGCGATCCTGGGCTGTTCATCGGCAGTGAAGGGCACCGGGCGGCAGAGCCGCTGGGCGCGTAGCCCCAGGCGTGCGCTAAGCAGCCCGGTAGCCAGGCCCTGGCCTGCACGTGCCGAGAGACGCCCAGCCAAATCCAGCGAGAGCATATCCATACTGGCGTCGGTGGCCAGTTCGCTGGCACCGGCAAAGGCCATATTGTGCAGAACATTGCGAAACAGCCGCAGGCGACTGGCGTAGCCCAGCTCAAGGCCATACAGGCGGCAGAGCCGATCCACCATCGCCAGACTCCTCCAGGCTACCAGCGCCATATCCACCAGGGTTAGCGGGCTGATCGCGACCATAATCGCGGTTTCGCCGGACATACGGGTAATCAGGCGCTGGGCTTCGCGGTCACGCGGGGCCAGCAGGTGGTAACGCAGCAGGGTCTGAATCTCCTCACCGCTATGGTGAGGCTGACTGGCGCGTTGAAAGGCCAGCCAGTGGGGATCATCGTCGGCGAGTTTGAGCTGGCGCCTGAGCTGCTCGGCCATCGCCCGAGCCTGCTTGGGTGAGCGTAGCGGTAGTTCGACAAGGTCGCCGCGCAGCTTGTCGTGGCGTTTCAGACGGCGCAAACGGCCTAGCTCTTTGAGCAGTGAGAGGCCGCCCAAGCCAATCAGGCTGATCCCGAACAGCTGCCAGGCAATGGCGAGCCACTGGGACTGAGCCATTGCATCAGGAATGCCGGTGACCAGTTCAGCGGTGCCTAGTCCGGCCCCGCCTACCAGGGCAAACAGTAACCCCCAGCGGCGTTTACGCGGCGCGCCTAAACTGGCAGCAGGTAGCGCTTTATCTTCAGGTAGAGGCGCTACAGGGTGGTGCTCACTGGCGCCAGTAAAGGCCTCGCGCTGGCGCAGGAGTGTCTCCGCATCAGAGGCCTTTTCGGGTTGATCATCCAGCGTAAAATGTCGGCGTGGCTGTGGGGTGGTCATGTCAGTTTATCTCCAATCAGCCAGTCGATGGCGGCGTCCATACGAATATGATCCAGCGCTTCTGAGCTGGTTGGCATCGGGCGAAAGCCGGGGAAGTCGAAACCCTGTTGCTGCCAGAATTCGGCAGCGGGCAGCCTTGCGGGCACATCACCGGGGTAAACCAGCACCTCTTCGCCTTCCAGGGTGGTGCCGCGTAGCGCGGGTGAGCGCTTACCTTCATGAACCACCTCGCGGGCTTCGGTGGCCCGAATCGCTGCCAGCGAGAGCGCTTTAACCGGTACGTTGGCGAAGCGTAGATCTTTGAGAGGCTCTGCCAGCAGGGCCTCTAACAACTGCACCAAGTGACCGTGTTGATCAGGAGTGACGTGGTCGGCTTTGGTGGCGGCAATCGCCAGACGGTCAATTTTAGGCGCGAAGAGGCGCGTAAGTAGGCTGCGTTGACCATAATCGAAGCTGTGCATTAACTGGCGCAGCGCACGGGAAAGGTCTTCAAAGCGCTCAGGCCCGGCATTGAGCGCGCCCAGCACGTCTACCAGTACAATCTGGCGGTCAAAGCGGCGGAAATGATCGCGATAAAAGGGCTTGACCACCTGCTGCTGGTAGTAGCGAAAGCGTGCTGCCAGGGTAGCGTAAAGGCTGTTGGCAGGCAGTGCTTCCAGCGTTTCTCTCGATGTGTTGTGTTGAGAGGCGTCGAGCTGCGGCAGCGGGAAAAACTGCAGAACCGGCGCACCTTCCAGTTCGCCAGGAAGCAAAAATCGCCCGGGCTGCAGGTCGGAAAAACCGGCCTTTTTGGCGCGCCGTAGGCCCTGAGCGTACTCCTCGGCCAGGGCAGCAAGCTGAGCTTCATCAGCTTCACCAGCAGGGTCGAGTTGCTCCACTGCGGCAAGCCATTCGCTAAACAGGCCGCGGCGCTGTTCGCCCTCATGTAGCGCCTGTGCCTGACTCCAACTGTAAAAGTCGTGTTGTAACAGCGGTAAATCGAGCAGCCACTCGCCAGGGTAGTCGAATAGATCCAGGGTCAGGTGGGCGATTTCAGGGGTCAGCCAGCCGCTGCGGGCAGGGCGGTAGCGCAGCTGTAAGCGTAACTCGCTGATGCCGCGGGTGGGTTCGGGCCAGCGCGGCGGGGTATCACGCAGGGCGACCATACCGGGGTCGTAGGGAAACCGCGGCACGCCCATGTCAGGCTGGTTAAGCCGTTGGGCGCCGAGCAGGCGGCCTTCTCTGGCAGCGGGCAGTAAATCGAGCCGCGCCTCAACGCCTGCGTGACGCAACTGATTGACCAGCGACGTCAAAAACGCGGTTTTCCCCGCTTGGGAGAGGCCGGTGACCGCTAAGCGCAGTTGGCGATCTCTTCCGCGCTCTAATAAATTGCTCAGTTCGCGACTTAACGGCTGGCGCATCCTATCGATCCCTTTGTGGCTCCTAGCCTTTATTGGCTAAACATTAATACCAGTTGCGAAAGCATCGGCAGGGTGGCAATTAAAAAGCCAACCCCTGCCAGGGTGTAGCCTGGCCAGCGGCGGGTCATCTTCTGCGCCAAGGTTAGTCCCACTAAGCACACCACCATACCGATTAAATTAAACGCCAGCGTGGCAGCTTCTAGCCATTGTTGCGGATCCATTGGATCTCCCTAGCTCAAATGCCATTGAGCACATGATAGCAAAGCACTGATGAACCGAAGATTAACCGCGGCTGAGGGTGGTTCCCAGTAGGTGCTGAGCGCCAGGCACCAGCCAGACCGGATCCAGGCGGGTATTGGCAGCTTCAACGCAAATAAAGTGGCGTGCTGCCTCGGCGGGGGTGTCGCTGGGTAGGTCGTTATTGGGGTGCCACACTACCGTGGAGTCACTCGACTGCTTGCCGATGCGCAGAGTGCGCTCGCCATCGTTGAGCAGTACGGCTTCATTGGTATGGTAAATGCGGTCAACGGCGCCTTGAACGGCCAGTGTGCCCTGCTGCTCACTCTCCGCAAAGTCGCGCAGTTTGTCGAGATAGCGCGCGCCGGAGAGACCTTCCAGGCGGCACTGATGGGTATCGGCAACGGCTAAATAGGTGTGCAGCGCGCCGCTGGTTTTGATCGGCGTTTCGCCAATGTTTTCGCTAATCAGCTCCACGTTCAAACGCTGGGCGTTAGCTTGTACCACCAAGCGTGCGGTGAGCAGTGTGTGCAGAGGCTGCGACGGGGAGAGGTGAAGCTCAATGCCCTCGGCGTGCTCATCGACAGCATCCAGGCGCCACTCAGCATGGCGGGCAAGGCCATGGAAGGGGCCATCGTGCTGGGGGCTTTCGTCGGCAAAGCGCTCGTCGGCGAACCACGGCCAGCAGAGCGGAATACCGCCCCGGATAGCGCCTGGCAGCGCCTGGGGCGTAGGCGTCAGCCATAACCAGCCGGTATCACCAGCAGGGCAGTAGTGCAGCACTTGAGCGCCCTGGAGACTAACCACCAACTCGCCCCAAGGCATATTGAAAAGCACCACGTCGCGGCCTTCCCACTGTGTCGTTTGCTGTCCTTGAGTGCTTTTAATCAGTTGATTGAGCGAGTCGGGGATCATGAATTTTCCTTTAAGAGTTGCCAAGCATCGATACCGAATAGGCGCCGAACACTAACGCTGTGTGCTATGGTAGAACAAGCGTGACTCGAAGGTAAAACGCGTAACTGCAACCCGTAATCGAAATAGTAAGGAGACTATATGGGCTTTATTGCATGGTTAATCATTGGTGGTTTAGCTGGTTGGATTGCTGGCAACATCATGCGCGGTGGCGGTTTCGGCATCCTGGGTAATATTGGTGTCGGCATCGTGGGCGCGGTTATTGGTGGTTTTTTATTCAGCCTTTTAGGCCTTTCCTCTGGTGGCTTTATCGGCTCGCTAGTTACCGCGATAGTGGGTGCCGTGGTGCTTCTTTGGGTAATCAGTAAGGTTAAAAAAGCGTAGCGATTGAGTTGCTACCTGTATGTCACCGCCCGGCCTTTTGCCGGGCGGTGTCGTTTTATGCATACCGAGGCCTAAGGCTATCGGTGTTCGCACCACTTTCCGTTACACTAGGCAGCTTTACTTCCGGCTATTTGCTGGTGTCATTGTGCTTTTTCGAGGTGCCTCTTGATCGACGCGTTAAATGCCTGGTGGGCCCAACAGCTGGTGCTGTGTGATTGGGCGTTTACTCCTCATCCGCTGGCGGTCGATGCAGGGGCGGCAGAGCAGCGCCTGCTACAACTGGGCATTACCAATCGAGGCGAGCTGGCCGAACAGCTCTTCCACGGGCTGGGAGCTCCCGCAGGTAGTGCTGACCGTTTGCTAGGCGCTTTGGAGTGGGCCGCGTTGGCGGGAGCGGCTGGCTGGTTAGAGGCTGATCAGGCGCGCAATTGGGCGCACCACCTAACTCGCCGCATCACCAGTGATTACAGCGACCTACGTGCCTGGCTAGCAGATCTGCGCCGTGCGTTAGGCGCGCGGGGCTGGGAAGTGGGGGCCGATGACCGTTTTATTGATGCCTGCCAAGCACTGGCCAAGCTTGAAACTGATGGCGAAGGCATTACCTGGGACGCGCTTGAAAATGCCTTGGCTGAACTCCCAGCACCGGCTTCGCTATGGCCCCAGCAGCCAGAAGCGCAGAGCTGGCGGTTATGCGCGCTGTTTCGGCCGATTATTGTCTATCCCGCCAGCCAAAGCGATTGGCCTGAAGCCTCCGAGTGGCTTGCCCACGTCTGGGATGTCCATGACCGCGACGCACTTATCGGTGTGATGCTATGGTTAGGTGCTCAAGGCGAACGGCAGCGCTGGGATATCGAAGCGCGCGAATTGCTCAGTATGGACAATGCCCAACGCATGGAGTGGCAGCGTAGCGTTGTGGAAGATTCGCCCTATGCGCCGGTGCTGAATAAGTTTGTCACCCAAGGCGAACCGCTTGAGTGGGCGGCTTGGGATTGGCTGCGAATTGTGGAACTCGCCTGGGCCGGTGCCTGCTGTGGTTTGCTTAGCCAAGAAGAGGCCGATGATTTGGCAGGGCACGCCGCCGACTTGATGAGTCGCCGCTACCATGATTGGCACGCTGTTCTTAACGCCTACGGACGGGGACAGAGTCTATTTGACGGCATCGATCGGCGGGGTAAAACACCCAGCGAGCGGCATCAATTGTTGCTGCACAGCGCCTATAGCCCCTGGAAGCGCCCCCCAGGAGAGCTATTGGATGAGCCTACGCGCAAGGCATCCCAAACGCGTATACGGCAATGGCGTAATACCCCTCACCACTGGCTGTTAGCCCTGGCCAGCGTACGCGAACCGGATGCCATGCTGCGCCAGATAGCCCCCTCCGCGGCGCTGCCGGAAGAGCAGCGTGCCGATGCAGCGCTCTATTTGCAGGAGTCACTTGGCCTGCATGCCGATGAAGGCGCTCATGCACTGGCGCGCTATTGGCTACCCGCCCAGGCCCATCATCTTAACCAGTTGGCGGCCGATGCAGTGCACGGCGTTTTACCCCCTTCGCAAAGCTGGTTTGGCCAACCGACCCCAGAAGAGCTTAAGCAGCGCAATGCCGTTAAAGGGGTAAGTCGCCATGCGGCCACAATTCATATGGCCGAAAAATTCGCCTTCTATCTGCATATGTCCCTCGACAGCGGCTTATTCGATCGTGCGCCGTTAATGGAATATGCCAGCGCGCTGCGCAGCTGTCTGTGCCGTTTTTACCCCAATGCCAAGCGCCTGTTAGAAGCCTGGTTCGCTTGGGAGAGCTGTCTGCCTGAGCCTGAGCACGCTTCGTTAGTGAATGAAATTATTTGGCACATTGAAGATCCCGGCAGCCTGTTTCACTGGCTGGATTGGCGTCCCGATGCCTGGCGTGAACCGGGTAGTCGCCCCACCTTGAGTCATTTCACCGCGATGTCGCTGGTGGGCCCCCTAAACAGTGCGGTGTGGAGTGAGCCCCAGCCCGAGAGCGCTCGGGAGTGCGCCGAGATTCGCGAGTGGGTGGAGAGCCATTACCACTTGAGCAATGCAGGTGATATGCAGGAGTTTTTGACCCATATGCTCGAGTCGGGGGATCGCCAGGAGTATCAGATTAACTACGCTCCCTATACCCTCAATACTGAGCGCTTAAGCGCTGAGATCGCCATTCTTGAGTCCGGCGACTGTGCTGAAGATGAACGCCACCACCTGCTGCGCTTACGTCGTGTGCGCGACAACGAAGATGGCTGCAATGAGGTGGATATGGCGGCCTGGGATATTGCCCAACTGGTCGATCTGGCCATCGCCGCGCGGCAGCTAGGCTGGCTCGATAGCGCTGCGTTCGCTAAGGTATTGGATCGTGCTTACCAATTGGCGGCGGATCACTACGCCGGGTGGCAGGAGTATGCCATGGGGATGTATGCCGGCTTCTCATTTTTTATGGGCGAAACCCCTGAACGGGAAAGCTTTCTAGCCGGGTTTCGTCAGGCGCTGGTGGCTTGGATATGTGGTGCGCCGGTCTTGGCTGGCCCATGGGTGAGCTTGGATTTTCCGGGCAATAAACCGCGCCATTTTGCGCCACTGCATATTGATACCCTGCCGGGCGATCAGCGCACGTTACATTGATGCTCGCCAAACATATGATAACTAGCTTATAGTCTTGCCTGGAAAAATTAGATTTGTCATACCGCCTTCTTATCAATGTCACGAGGTTAATCGCATGGTTGCGTTGCCACGCCCCGCTGTGACCGCTGTCCGTGTTGTAAGTGTTTGTTGTGTAGTTACATTGGTCGCTGGCTGCGCAGGTTCTGCGCGACAGAACAATATGCAGGCCCCAGATAATTACTTCTCGATGACGTTGCCGGGAATGGGGGCGAACCCGCAAATGTCCCCAGTTGATCCCATCGATGCGCATCTGCGCAGTTTGCAAGTACCGCCGCCAACAGTGATTCGTGAGGCGCTGCTGGCGCAGCACCAGCGCTGGGCGGGAACGCCTTACCGAATTGGCGGTACCTCAGAGAGAGGAATCGACTGTTCGGCCCTGGTTCGCAACGTTTACCGTGACACTTTCAATTTGGATCTACCGCGTTCCACCCGTGGCCAAGTACACGAGGGACGCCCGATCGACCGCCAAGAGCTGCAGGCGGGCGATCTGGTGTTCTTCCGCCCGCCGGGTCGCTATAACCATGTGGGGATCTACGTAGGCGATGGGTATTTTCTCCACGCCTCGACCTCAAAAGGGGTGATTATCTCCAGCCTGGATAACAGTTACTGGCAGCGCTACTACTGGCAGTCACGTCGTGCTCTGGAGCCAACGCATCTGGCCCAACTGGGCGGCACTGTTTTCCAGTAATCAGACGTTATTGATCTAGGAATGGCATGATAAAAGCCAAAACGCGCGCCTGGTGGCGCGCCACCTTGGCGCTTTGCCTCGGCTCATTTATTGTTTTTATCAACTTATACGCACCGCAGCCGCTGCTGCCAGGGTTAAAGGAGACCTATCAGGTCTCCACCTTGGGCGTCAGCCTGCTTATGTCGGTATCGACCCTCTCCTTAGCCATTGCGCTGCTGGTTTTCGGGCCTCTCTCTGATGCCATTGGCCGCGAAGGCATTATGCGCATCACGCTGCTGTTGGCAGGTGGATGCTCCATTGCCTTGGCCTTTGCGCCCACGTTTGAAAGCTTGCTGCTGCTACGCCTGGTGCAAGGCTTTGTGCTGGGAGGACTGCCAGCAGTGGCGATCGCCTGGATGGGCGATGAGTTTGAGAAGCCTGCGCTGTTAAGCGCGGTGGGGCTCTATATTGGCGCCAACTCGCTCGGCGGAATCAGCGGGCGTATCGTCGGTGGGGGCGCCGCTGAGGTCGGCGGCCCCACAGCGGCATTTCTAGCGGTAGGTATCATGACGCTTGTTGGCTGCGCGGTATTTTGGCGCCTGTTGCCCAATAGCCGCGCCTTTACTCCCCAGCGCTTCGAGCTGCGCAAAGCAGCCAGCGATTTAATCAGTCATGTGCGCAATCCGGTGTTGCTCGCTGCTTACTGTCTGGGTGGTATTAACTTCCTGATTTTTATTAACCAATACAGCTATATCACCTTTCGGCTAGCGGCAGCGCCTTACCTGCTGGCCGCCAGTGGTCTGGGGCTGATTTTTTTGACCTATCTCGGTGGAACCTTCGGTTCGATGATCTCTGGGCGATTGGCCGGGCGCTTTTCTCCCGCGGCTTGCATGATGCTGGGAGTCGTCATTTTAATGCTGGGCACGGCGATTACCTTAGCGGATTCGCTGTTACTGATTATTGTCGGTTTAACCGTTAACGCCTTTGGCTTTTTCCTGGCCCATTCGTTGGCCTCCAGCTGGGTAGGGCGCTATGCCCAGGGGGCACGGGGCAGTGCTTCGGCGCTCTACCTGGTGTTTTATTACGTGGGAGCCAGTTTGGGCGGCTTCTGGCTGGAGCCGTTCTGGCGCTGGGCCGGGTGGGCAGGGGTGAGTGTCGGTTCGTGGCTACTGCTGAGTATTACGCTGATAATTGCTTTCGGCCTATGGCGCTTTGAGCGTCGCCAAGCGATTGGATAACTGGCACTAACTAATATGGCTTCAATTGACCACCGCTTAAGTGCAAACGCTGTGGGCAGAGCCGTTCCAGTAGGGCGGTGTCGTGGCTAATCACCAGCACGCCAAGCTGGCGTAATTGCGCCTCCTGTTTTAGCGCCTGCCAAAGCTCAAGCTGGGTAATCGGGTCGAGCATGGTGGATATCTCATCGGCGACCAGAAAGCGTACCTCCGGCGCGAGCGCCCGCAATACGCATACTCGCTGCAGCTCGCCCCCCGATAGCGATTGTGGAAAGCGAGATAGCCACTTTGGTTTTACGCCAAACGCCTGGCACTGGGCATCAGAAGGCGTCCAGGCTTCGCGCAGTATTTTGGCTACCCGCCAGCGTGGGTTCACCGCCAGTTCCGGCGATTGGGGAAGCCACTGCACGGGCTGCACACCGTTTTTAGGTAGCGCCGCGCCCTCCAGGGTGACATAACCCGTCTGGGGCATTAAGTAGCCTGCCAGCAGTTTGCCCAGTGTGGATTTGCCTGCCCCCGAGTCGCCGCTTAATCCTAACCACTGACCCGCTTTCAGGGTGAGAGAAATGTCTTCCAGTATCGGTGTGTCGGGTGAAAATCGAAAACCAAGCCGGTGCGCGTTAAGCAACGTTCGTCTCCTGTTCACGCCTGCTGATGGTGGTCGTGGCAAAAGCGTTGTCCGGTAGCGCCAGCCACAAAGCCTGAGAATAAGCGCTGGTAAGAGCGGCGCCGCTGCCCTGAAAGGCGCTGGAGGGCGCGGTCTCGATCAACTTGCCACCACGCATAATGGTAACGTGGTCGGCAATCGGCAGGGCATGGCGCAGGTCGTGGGTAATCAGGATCACCGTTTTACCCTGGTCGGCCAGTTCGCGCAACGCGCCCAGTACGCGCTGGCGCTGGTGTGGGTCAAGGCCTACGCTGGGTTCGTCAGCAATCACCAACCTGGCCTGGCTGACGTGGGCCATGGCCGTCAACACGCGCCGGGCCATACCGCCGGAAAGCTCGTGGGCGTAGGCCTGCTGTGCTCGGGCGTCTAGCTGATAGTGAGTAAGGGCTTGTTGGGAGGCGTGCCAAGCATGGGCTGATGGCTGACCTGCGCGCTGGGCCGCCCAGGCCACCTGGCGCTGAGTACGCACCAGCGGGTCTAAGGCGCTTAGCGATTGGGGGATCAGCGCCAGCTCCCGGCCGCGAAGCCGGCGTTGGCGTGATGCATCAAGAGGTTTTCCTTGGTAGTAAAGCTGCCCGTTTAAGCGCGCAGGTGTGGGCAGTAACCCCATGATCGCATAGGCCAACAAACTTTTTCCGGCGCCGGAGGCACCCACCACCGCATGCACCTCGCCTGGGGAAAACGTTAGCGAAAATGCATCCAGACAGGTAGCCCAGCGACGCTTCCACCATGCGGTATAACCGTCTGCATAGTAGGGTAACTGGAGTGTTAAACGGTCGATCGTGAGCATTGCAACCTCCTAAAGAGCCCGCCGTAGCTGGCTGGAGAGGCGCTCGAAACCCAGCACCATCAGTAACAGCCCCAAGCCGGGAAATACCCCCAGCCACCAGTAGCCGCCGCTTAAGTAGCGCATGGCATCCGCCAGCAAAACGCCAATAGCGGGCTGGCTGGGGCTTAGGCCAAAGCCCAAAAAGGTCAGTGCGGCTTCGTGGAGAATCGCGTGGGGGAACAGCAGTAGGGCGCCCACCAGGCAGTGGGGCAATAAATGGGGGAGCAGGTGGCCGTGGAGCACAAACCAGCGCGACTTACCCAGCGCACGCGAGATGCGCACATAGGGCGCCTGGCGCAGTTGCCATAGCTCGGCGCGTAGCACCCGGGCCAGGCTGGGCCAGTGGGTCACGGCCACGGCAATAATGACTGCCTGGGTGCCGCCACCTAGGGCAAAGGCGATCAGCATCAATAAAATCAGGTGGGGCACGCTAAGCAGCGTATCAATCAGCAGACTCACCAGGGCATCCAGCCGCGCTGACAGCGTGGCTAGGGCTGCCAAGCTCAGCGCAATCAGCGTGCTCAGGAGAGCGGCCAGGCAGCCCACCCAGAAGCTTAGCGCCAGCCCGGCAAGGGTTCGTGCCCAGAGTTCACGGCCCAGCGCGTCGGTGCCCAGCCAGTGTTCAACGCTAGGCGGGGCTAGCCGGGCATCAAACTGCATCTGTTGCGGTGAATCACCTAGCAGCCACTGGCTAGCGGCAAGCCCTACGACCAGCAGGGTGGCGACGCCCAGGCTGAAGGCGGCGCGCAGGCGCGGCTGAGGCTGACTCATAAACCACCTGGCTGAATGCGTGGGTCAATAACGGCGTAGAGGCTATCGGCGATCATATTGCCGATGCTGACAAACAGGGCGGTAAATAGCGCGATGCCCAGCAGCAGGGGAACGTCACTGCGTAGGCCTGCGGCCACCGTGGCTTGGCCCAGACCCGGGTAGGTGAACACCTGCTCGATTAGGATCGAGCCGCCAAACAGTTCGCCCAGTGAGGCAAACGCCAGCGTCACTGCGGGTAAACTGGCGTGCCGGAGACCATGGCGCCAGGCCACATCTATTCGACTGGCGCCCTGGGCAAAGGCGTGGGTAGCAACCTCTGAGCGCATTAGCTCAAGCATGCGGGCGCGGGTATGCAGGGTAATATTGGCGATGCCCAGCAGTGCCAAGGTGACGATTGGTAAGAGTAGATGATGTAACCGGGTGACGAGGGTGACGTCTTGATTCAAGACCCCGGCTGGCCCCGCGCAACAGGTAGGTGTCCAGCCTAGCGTTACCGAAAACAGCAGCACCGCAAGTATCGCCAGCCAAAAAGCGGGCGTGGAGGCGGTAATGAGGGCGTAGGTGCTGATGATGCTATCCAGCTTGGAGCCCTCTTTGGCACCTGCCACCACGCCGAGGCTAAACCCCAGCAGCGCCGAGAGCAGCCAGGCACTGCCGAGTAGCGCAATGGAGCGTTGAAAGCGCTGGCCGATCACCTCGCTAACCGGCTGGTTGTATACATGACTCCAGCCCAAATCACCGCTGATTAGCTGACGCAGCCAGTGGCCAAACTGAACGGCAGGTGACTGATCGAACCCCCAGCGCTGGGCAATCAGGGCGCGCTGTTCGGGGCTGACCTGGGCCATTTGCGGGCCCAGGTAGGCATCAACGGGGTCAACCGGTGAGGCCATCATCAGCCCATAAGACACCAGGGCGACGCAGAGGAGTACCAGCGCCAGACGGGCCAAGCGCTTGATGGTAAGCGCAATCAGTCGCACGTCCAGCGCCACTCAAGCAGGTTGGCGGTGATCGGCCAGCCGTGACCGTGGGGTGCCACGCCCAGTTCGCCCATATCCAAGCAGGTGTCAGCAAAATAGATGTGTTCTAGGTTGACCAGCCACGCCCAGCTGCTATCGCCGCGTACGCCGTAGCCGGTGGTGCCGTCCCACTGCGCCGCCTGCCATTCCCGGTTGGCTTGCTCGATACTTGCCGCCGCCTGGGCGTTATCCAAGTGGGCATCTACCTGAGGATTAGCGTAGAAACCGCTGTTGTAGAAACCGTTACCCGCATGCTGGCTGTGGAAGAGGTAGTAGATCTCCTGGGGGCTGTGGCTACCAAAGCCGAACATAATGGCGTCCTGGTGTAGCGCTTCACGCTGGATTTCATCCCAGTGGCGGCCGGTGGGCTGCATCTCAATCCCCAGCGGGCGCACCATGGCAGCGCTTACTTCTGCAAGCAACTGACGAGTGGTATCGTTTGAAGGGTAGGTAAGCCGAAAGCGTGCGGGCAGGCCCTCTTTATAGCGCAGGCCATCGTCACCTAGCCGCCAGCCTGCGGCGTCGAGTGTCGCCTCTGCCTGGGCAAGGTCGGGTGCGGCAAGGTGCTCATCGCTACTGCTCCAGGGGAGACCATCCGCCGGGCCAAAGGCGGGGCGACCGTAACCCTGCAAGGCCACCTCCACCAGCGTATCGCGGTCAACGGCAAGGTTAATCGCCTGGCGGATAGCAATGTCTGCGGTTACGTCGTTGCCAATGGGTGCGCCGGAGGCGGCGTGTTCGCCATTAGCCGTCTGCATGGGAAAAAGAATGCCGCGATTATCGACACTCTCCATAATCACCCGCTGCATATGTGCTGGCACATTGGTCGCCAGTGCAGGAGGAACCGAGGCGATATCCACCTGGCCAGCATGGGCAGCACTTAGCGTGGCGTCTTCACCGGTAAACAGAAACACCAGCTGTTCAAACACGGGCGTAGGGCCGTAGAAGTAAGGATTACGTTCTACAATCAACTGTTCTCCTTCCTGCCACTCTACCAACTGATAGGGCCCAGACCCCAAGGGGTGACGACCATACTGATCACTGTAGCCGTTGGCACGCTCGGCGCTTGGAACAATACCCAGCGTCATTAGCTGATCAATAAAGGTGATGCGAGGGGTACTGAGGTGAAGCGTGACGGTATACTCATCCACAGCTTGCGCATGATCCAGGGCGCTTAGGTCGGCCCGCCCGCCTGCCTTGGCCGCTGCGTTGAAGGTATCGGCCACATCGTCAGCGGTTAGCGGTGTGCCGTCGGCAAAGCGGGCATCGTCACGCAGTGTGAGTGTCCAGGTCAGACGGTCTTCAGAAAGCCGCCACGCAGTGGCCAGCTCTGGCTGCGGCGCAAGATCCTTGCCCCGTGAGAGCAGCGTCGACTGGAACAGTGGATTGCCATACTGACCCCAGCCCAGCAGTGGGTCGAAACCCTGTTCGGGTTCGCCGCCAATGGCAAGCACCAGCTGCTCTTTTGCTTGCACCGCGGTAGCTACGACTAAACAACTTAACGCAATACCCAGTAAGATGGGCCGAGTTGGTTTAGCCATCGCTTTATCCTTTATGCTGTTAGCGTCACGAGTATGATGTTTTTACAAGAACATCATACTACCGGTGGTGGCAGCACATGAAAAGTTTATCACTACAGGGGGCGTGAATGCAGCGTATAACGGTAACGCTTGATGAGGAGCTGGTGGCAGAAGTCGATACGTTGATGCATGAGCGCGGCTATCAAAACCGCTCAGAGGCGATTCGCGACTTGACCCGCAGCGGTTTAAAGCAGGTGCGAGAAGAGGCGGCGCCGGATGCCCCCTGTATGGGTGCGTTGGTATACGTTTATGATCATGCTGCACGCGAGCTTTCCAAACGCTTAACACGCCACTCTCACGACCATCATGACCTAACGCTTTCGACCCTGCATGTGCATATCAACCACGACAGTTGCCTGGAAGTAGCGCTGCTCAAAGGGCAGGGGCGGGTGCTAAAGCAGTTTGCCGACGAAGTCACATCGTCGCGCAGCGTGCGCCATGGGCAGCTGGTGCTAATACCGGGCGAGTAGTGCCGCAAAAGGTTGCGGGCATAAAAAAGGTGACCCGGGGGTCACCTTTTCTGCTTGGTAGCGAGAGCGGCTTAGTGCTCAACGCCGCCTTCGCCGTGCACGTGGCCGTGCTCAACTTCTTCAGCGCTGGCTTCGCGTACTTCAGCGATCTCAACGTCAAAGTTGAGCTGTTGGCCAGCCAGCGGGTGGTTGCCATCGACAACGACCGTATCGCCTTCAACTTTCTTGACGGTGACCATGAGCGGGCCGCCTTGGGTCTGGGCTTGGAACTGCATGCCCGGCTCAATGCTTTCGACGCCCTGGAACGCGTCCCGCGGTACTTCTTGCATTAGCTGCTCTTGCAGCTCGCCATAACCTTCTTCAGGCGATACTGCGACGTTCAGCTTATCGCCCGCAGCACGACCTTCCAGCTCTTTCTCAAGGCCCGGAATGATATTGCCGGCGCCATGGAGGTAGGTAAGCGGCTCACGGCCTTCGGAACTGTCTAGCACTTCACCTGCATCGTTGGTCAGGGTGTAGTGAAACGCGACAACCGAGTTTTGCGCAATTTGCATGGAATAACCTTTCGGTGAGTGCATGTCCCAATATGGTAACGCGTGTGGGCTGGCTTGTCAGGGGGTAGCGGTGCTTTTTCCTACTCACCACTTTTGGCGCTATTGCGCGCCAGGGTGACCAGGGATACCCTACGACCATCACTTATTCCTTTGCCCTATCACTTTTGGAGCATGCAATGACGATCTTGATTATTTGGCTTATCGCTTTTTGCTTGATTGCTTATTTTACCTATCAGCGCTGGAATAGTGGCGTTAGCGCGGGGTTGGACAAGGTGTTGCCCAGTTTTTTGAAAAGCCATGGCGACAACCGCTATCTGTGGGTAATTACGCTGGCAGTGCTGGGCGCCACTGCCCTGGTGCAACCGGTGGAGATGCTGCTGGTCGTTATCCTGCTTGCCCTTATTGGCTGGGCCATCATGGCACTGGCGAGTTGGGCAGGTAATAAGACTCACCGTTAAGCTGGTTGCAGCACAAAAAGCCCGGCCATCAAAGGAGATGGCCGGGCTTTTTTATACTTAACCGCTTTCGACTATCAATGCTGCTTAATAGGGCGCCACGCTCACGTTGGCACCACTGCCGATTAGGCGAACACGCTGGCCAGCTTGGAATTGGCGGTCTGCACGTTGAACGACAACAATATCAGAGCCGTCATCGCGACGAATTTCCATTTCCAGTGCATTGACGCGATTGGTCGCATCTTCAGCGGCCGTACCTGCCACCGCACCGCCCAGAGCGCCTGCCACTGTAGCCAATTGACGACCTGAACCGCCACCTACCTGGTTGCCTAAAAGGCCACCAATAATCGCACCGCCACCGCTACCTAAAAGACCGCCTGCTCGGCTTTCTGCTTGAATCTGCACCGGGCGAACCGCCACGATAGTGCCATAAGTAACGCTTTGGCTTGTTTTAGCCTGGTTACCACTGTAGACATCGCCAGAGTAGCCTGATGTGTTGGCGCAGCCAGCGAGCGTGAGAATACTCAGTGCGGCAATAGGGAGAAGAAGACGTTTCATTACAAACCTCCAGGGTGTCTATTTTGATAGCTGCCATCCATGTGACTGTTATCAATATATCTGTCATCGATAGGGCAGACAAAGGGTGGATTGCAGTTATAGAACAGTGTTCGTTAAGATAGCTGATGCTGACGCGTTTGACCAGCGATCGTTTAAAAAGGTCAAAGCTGATAAAGCCATCGCCAGGAAATAGCTTAATCGAGAGTCTAACAGTGTATTAAGAAAACAGTGTGCAAATACCGGTAGCCAATCAAAAACAGGAGGCCACATGGCCTCCTGTTGTTAGGGTTCGGTAATGAAGTAAACCGTATTGCTTATGAATTAACCGAACTGATTCATGGTGTTGTCTTTGCCGCCGGCTTTCAGAGCTGCATCGCCGTGGAAGAACTCTTTGTGGTCATCACCGATATTGGAGCCAGCCATATCCTGGTGACGTACGGTGGCGATTCCCTGACGAATTTCCTGGCGCTGCACGCCTTTTACGTAAGCCAGCATGCCTTCGTCGCCGAAGTAGCCTTTCGCTAGGTTGTCGGTGGACAGGGCGGCCGTGTGGTACGTCGGCAGCGTGATCAAGTGGTGGAAGATGCCCGCTTCGCGAGACGAGTCGCGCTGGAAATTGCGCGTCCACTCATCGGCCAACTGACCAAGCTCGGTCTCGTCGTACTCGGCGCTCATCAGCTTGTCACGCTGGTAAGCGGAAACGTCTTTACCCTCTTCCTGCCAGGCATCGAAGACCTGCTGGCGGAAGTTGAGTGTCCAGTTGAACGACGGTGAGTTGTTGTAGACCAGCTTGGCATCCGGCACGACCTCGCGAATCCGGTTAACCATGCTGGCGATCTGGCCTACGTGGGGCTTCTCGGTTTCGATCCACAGCAGATCAGCACCGTTTTGCAGGCTGGTGATACAGTCAAGAATAACGCGATCTTCGCCAGTGCCGGGCTTGAATTGGTAGAGGCCTGAAGCGAGACGCTTGGGTTTCACCAGCTTGCCGTTCTGTTTGATGACGACGTCGCCGTTGTTGATGTCAGCAGCGTTCTCAATTACATCGCCATCCAGGAAGCTGTTGTACTGATCGCCTAGGTCACCGGGCTCATTGGTGACGGCAATTTTTTGCGTCAAACCAGCGCCCAATGAGTCGGTACGCGCCACAATAACGCCATCTTCAATGCCGAGTTCCAAAAAGGCGTAACGCACGGCGTTAATTTTGGCCAGGAAGTCTTCATGGGGCACGGTGACTTTACCGTCCTGGTGACCGCACTGCTTCTCATCGGAGACCTGGTTTTCCAGCTGGATGCAGCAGGCGCCCGCTTGAATAAACTTCTTGGCTAGCAGGTAGGTGGCTTCTGCGTTACCAAAGCCAGCGTCGATATCAGCAATGATGGGGACGATATGGGTTTCGTAGTTATCGATTTTGCTGATCAGTTCCTGCTCTTTGCTGCTGTTGCCAGCCTCTTTGGCGTCGTCCAAGTCGCGGAACAGGTGGTTAAGTTCCCATGCATCGGCTTGCTTTAGGAAAGTGTAGAGTTCTTCGATCAGGTCGGCTACGGAGGTTTTTTCGTGCATTGACTGGTCGGGCAGCGGGCCAAACTCAGAGCGTAGCGCGGCCACCATCCAGCCTGACAGGTAGAGGTAGCTACGTTTGGTGGTGCCAAAATGCTTTTTGATCGAGATAAGCTTCTGTTGACCGATAAACCCATGCCAGCAGCCCAGTGACTGGGTGTACTGTGCGGTATCAGCATCGTAGGCGGCCATATCTTCGCGCATGATTTTGGCAGTGTAGCGAGCAATGTCCAGGCCGGTGTGAAAGCGGTTTTGAGCGCGCATACGGGCGGCGTACTCAGGTTTGATAGCTTCCCATTTGCCACCTTGTGCTTCGCGCAGTTGGGCCATGGCTTTGATATCGTCGAGCAGTCCTGACATGAGCTTACCCTCTTTGGTCGTGATAGCAGTTCTTGAATGCTAATGATGATTCGCAAATCAGCGCTTGCTTATGCTGCACCTGCGAAGTTGTATTCAGCATCATCGAATTTGTTCTTTATGTCTCTAAGTCAATCGTCTCTAAGTCCATCGTCTTGGGTACTAGAGACACCAGGGTTAGAGACATCTGATGCAACGTCGCGGACTTGAAGCATTTGCCACATCGCTGCAATGCAACAACTATCCACTAGGAGAGCGTATTCAACAATTGACACTTGGAGGCATAGGGCGTTGTAACCCGACTACAGTGGGGGGAGAAAGCGGTGGGTTTGTGTAGTGATTTTTCGTCAGGAGGGTGTCAAAAACGCATAAAAAAGCACTGCCGAGGCAGTGCTAGCAAAAAGCGCCCTCGCCGAGGGATGATCCGATTCGGTGCCTACTGGGGTTGAAATTCCGTAAGCGATAACGTCATCTCTCGGTGAGGAATGCCCGCATCCATAAACTCATCGCCGTGGGCGATGAAGCCTAGTCGCTCATAAAATGCCAGCGCGTGAACCTGAGCGATGAGGGCCACCGCAGTGTGGCCTGCATGGCGAGCCGCTTCAATCGCGGCCTGCATCAGCAGTACGCCAATGCCGGTGCCACGAGCCTTGGCAAGTACTGCGACACGGCCAATATGCGCGTCGGGCAGCAGGCGTGCGGTGCCGACTGGCTGCCCGTCAAGGAGCGCCAAAAAGTGTTGGCATTCAGGGTCTAAGCCATCCCACTCCTCATCCTGAGGCACGTTTTGTTCTTCAATGAATACCTTGCGCCGGATTTCGCTGGCCGCTGGCCCCAGCGTTTCCCAGTCACCGGTTCTGATGTGGGTGATCGCCATTAATACTCCTCGTCGTCACCTTCATCACTCATAAAACCAAGGCTGCCGGTATTGACCAACTGCGTGATGAGCGTAGCTGCACCGTCAAGCTCGAGGTCTTCGGCGTAGAGCGGCGTGGTGTCGGCAAGTCGCTTGGCTAACTCAGTAGAACAGGCGTGGCCGTCGCCATCGACAAACAGTGTGGTGCCGCTGGCGTCGTGCCGCCAGGCAAAGCGTGAACCGGGCATATGGTAGAGCGGATCGCCCTCTTGTAGTTGAGCAACAAGCGCCGCTTCGTCCATCGGCGTTTCAAGCGGTACCACTTGATCGACATATTTTGGCTGGGTCATTACCCGGCCAAACCACTGGGCTACTTGGGTGGGGTTATCCAGCGTCGATATGATCAACTGGCGCATACGCTCAACGGCGGCGTCATCCAACTCGCCTACCTGCTGGGCAGGCGCCATGCCCGCATCGCTGTAACGCTGGGAGGCGGGAAGCTGTTCGCCCAAATAGTCGGCGTAGGAGGTGATTGCCTCATCGGCAGAAGGGGCACGAAAACCAACCGAGATGGTCATGCAGTCATCGCTTTGGCTCACGCCGTGATGCGCCCAGCCGGGAGGGAGATAGAGCATGTCGCCAGGATCAAGCACCCAGTCGGAGTCGGGCTCTACGGTGAACTCTTTCAGAATGCGCAGATCGATGCCTTGGATGATCGGTGCATCTTCGGTGAGCTTACCGCCCAACTGCCAGCGACGATGGCCGCTGGCTTGGAGTAAAAACACATCGTATTGATCGATATGCGCGCCTACATTGCCGCCAGGCGGCGCGTAGCTGATCATGACGTCATCGAGCCGCCAACGCGGCAGGAAGTCAAATTCGTCCAGTAGCGCCGCCACCGATGGAACGTAGTGGTCAACCGCTTGCACTAAAAGACTCCAGTTCTGTTCCGGAAGGCGTTCAAAGGTGGCCTCATCAAAGGGGCCGTGAGAGACCTGCCAAGGGCCATCCGGGCCCTCTTCTTCGACCAAACGCGCTTCAACGCCAGGTTCGCAGGCGAGACCGGCCAGCTCATCGGCTTCAATCGGGCTGATGAAGTCGGGCATTGCGCCACGGATCAGCAGCGGCTTTTGCTGCCAATAATTGGCCAGAAAGTCTGCGGCGGTAAGGTCGCCCAGCAAGGTTAACGGCTTATCGTGATGGTTCATGGCATGCCCTGGCGTTAGTAAGTTGGCGTAATTAAGTAAAGGTGGCGTTATAAAGAGCTTAGCTGTTGTGTCAGCGCTTCGGCTTGTGCCTGGGCATTACCAATATAGTTGGCCGGGGAGAGCGCCTTCAACTCGGTTTTAACTTCGCTGGGCAGTTCCAGCGTGTCAATAAACGCCGCAAAGCCCTCTTGGTCAATACGTTTGCCACGGGTCAGTTGCTTGAGTTTTTCGTAAGGCTTTTCGATTCCGTAGCGGCGCATCACCGTTTGAATCGGCTCGGCAAGCACTTCCCAGCTGTTATCCAGGTCAGCGTCTAAACGCTCAGGGTTGGCTTCCAGCTTGCTGATACCTTTCAGGCTTGCGTGGTAAGCAATCAAACCATAGGCCAAGCCGACACCCAGGTTGCGCAGCACGGTGGAGTCGGTGAGGTCACGCTGCCAGCGCGAGATGGGTAGTTTCTGGGCGAGGTGGCTAAGGACTGCATTGGCCAAGCCCAGATTGCCTTCGGAGTTCTCGAAGTCAATCGGGTTCACTTTATGCGGCATAGTAGAAGAGCCAATTTCGCCCTCTACCGTGCGCTGCTTAAAGTAGCCCAGTGAGATATAGCCCCATACGTCGCGATCGAAATCGATCAGAATCGTATTGAAGCGGCAAATGGCGTCAAACAGTTCGGCGATGTAGTCGTGGGGCTCGATCTGGGTGGTGTAAGGGTTGAATTTTAGTCCTAAACCTTCCACAAAGGTGCGCGCATTGGCTTCCCAGTCGATCTCCGGATAGGTGGTCAGGTGGGCGTTGTAGTTGCCGACGGCACCATTGATCTTACCCAATACTTCCACTGCTTCAATCTGCTTAAGCTGGCGCTTGAGGCGGTACGCCACGTTGGCCATCTCTTTGCCCAGGGTGGTCGGGGTAGCGGTTTGACCGTGAGTACGCGACAGCATCGGCTGGGCGGCGTGGGCAATGGCCAGCTTGGCGATTTCGTCAGCCACTTCGTGCATCGTCGGCAGCATGGCGTTCAGGCCGTCGCTGAGCATTACGCCGTAAGAGAGGTTGTTGATATCTTCACTGGTGCAGGCAAAGTGAATGAACTCGGTGACCGCATGCAGCTCGGCTTGATCGGCAATTTTCTCTTTTAAGAAATACTCCACCGCTTTGACGTCGTGATTGGTGGTGCGCTCGATCTCTTTGATGCGTTCGGCGTCTTCAAGCGAAAACTCACGAATCAACTGCTCTAAAAACGCAGTTGCTTCAGCGGAGAGTCTCGGTACTTCGATAATTTGCGCGTGTTCAGCCAGGCGTTGTAGCCAGCGAACTTCCACAATCACACGAGCGCGGATCAAGCCGAACTCACTGAAGTGTTCGCGCAGGGCAGCAGCTTTGCTAGCGTAGCGGCCGTCAACGGGGGAGAGGGCAGTTAAAGCAGAGAGTTGCATGGCATTGTTTCCATGAGGTTCGAAAGAAAATTAGTCGAAAGCAAGTTAATCAATTAGGGAGTGGCCTAGCTGAGGCTGTCCAACGCCCGGCGTAGCGCTTTGCGCTGGAATACCAGCTTCCAGCGTCGCCCGCCTTGCTGGTGCCACAGTAGCCCAAAGCGAATGCCGGCCATTAAGCAGGCGCGTACACGCTCGGGCATCATGCGGCTCTGCAGTAGCGACGGGTCGCCCTGAACCACAATGCGGGTTTTAAAGGTGGAGATTGTCTCCTGGTACGCTTCCCCCAGGCTGGCGACCACGTTTTCGTGGGTAGTGCCAAAGTGTTCAGCCTGGCCCTGAATGCGGGTTAATTTTTGCCCCAGCGTATCCATCATGTCGTTATTGGTGCGCAGCTTATTCATCAGCATCAGCAGCGAAAAACCGTAACGTAGTACCACCGGGTTCGCCTGTTTGCGCCCTACCAGGGCTTCCAGGGTATCCAGGCCTCGGCGCAAGTTGTTGGGGTGCCCACCATAAATTGCTTCAAAGCTTGCAGGATTAGTATCCACGGTGGCTTCAATCAGCGTTTCCCAGGCGCGTGGGTCGACCTGGCCGGTGCGGGCGAGTTCGTCAACCAGACTGGCGGCCTGAAACACGCCCGCCAAAGCAAGTGCTTGACGGGCGGCCGGGGAGTCGGGGGCGCGATGAATCGGGGTGGTGGGATTCA
Organism: Halomonas campaniensis; assembly: GCF_002211105.1. GTDB lineage: Bacteria > Pseudomonadota > Gammaproteobacteria > Pseudomonadales > Halomonadaceae > Vreelandella > Vreelandella campaniensis_A. The sequence continues at coordinate 808,798 of NZ_JPUA01000034.1, forward strand.
TGCAGCGGCCTCCGCGGCTCTTTTCCAGGTAGCGCGAATAACGCCACCGCCCAAGCAAATATCGCCATCGTAAAGTACCAGTGACTGGCCTGGGGTAACCGCCCACTGCGGGTCGTCAAACGTCACTTCGACGCCACCGTCAGGTAGCACGCGCATTTCGCAGTCGCAGTCGCTCTGCCGATAGCGGGTCTTAGCGGTAAAGCGCCCCTGCTGAACCGGCGGCTCACCGGCGACCCAGTCCATCACCTCGGTGGCTAACGTATCGGAGTAGAGCAGTTGATCATGCTTACCCTGCACCGCGATCAGTACATTTCGATCAAGATCTTTCGCCGCCACGTACCAGGGCTCTTCCGAGTAGTTGGCGAGTCCGCCAATCCCAAGGCCCTGGCGCTGGCCAAGGGTGTAGTACATCAGCCCCATATGTTGGCCAATCACATCGCCATCCGGCGTTTCAATGGTGCCGGGCTGGGCGGGCAGGTACTGCTGCAGGAAGTCGCGGAAGCGACGTTCGCCGATAAAGCAGATGCCCGTGGAGTCCTTTTTCTTGGCGGTAATCAAATCGTGCTGTTCAGCCAAGGCGCGCACGGCAGGTTTTTCCAGCTCACCCACGGGAAAAAGCGTGCGTGCAATCGCGGCTTCCGGCACCGCGTGCAGGAAGTAGCTTTGATCTTTATTACCATCCAGGCCTTTCAGCAGCCGTGGGCGGCCTTCACGCACGCCCTGACGTACATAGTGGCCAGTGGCGATTTTGCTGGCTCCGAGCATTTCGGCGTACTCAAGGAACACCTTAAACTTGATCTCCCGGTTGCATAGAATATCCGGGTTGGGCGTACGGCCCGCTTTGTATTCGGCTAAAAAGTGCTCAAATACATTATCCCAATACTCGGCGGCAAAATTAGCAGTGTGTAGCTTAATGCCGAGCTTTTCGCAGACCGCCTCGGCATCGGCAAGATCCTCTTTAGCGGTGCAGTACTCGGTGCCGTCGTCTTCATCCCAGTTTTTCATAAACAGGCCTTCGACCTCGTAGCCTTGCTGCATGAGGAGAAGGGCGGAAACGGACGAGTCGACGCCGCCGGACATTCCGACAATCACTTTACCGTTAGCGGCCGTGGCGGATGACTCAGTGGTGGCTGAGCCTGGCGTAGTTGGATCAGTGGATGACATGGGCATCCTCAGTTGAAGTAGGGTGCAAATAAGCAGTGTGCAGTTGGGCGAGGATTATACACGATGGGGGGTAATGGCTTCGAGTGCTTCACTCGCGAATCACCGAGAGGGGATAGCAAGTCCCGCTGAGTGCATCCTCGATACGTTTGAGTACCAGCGGGCTGCGTAGGCGTGCCTGCTGATCGAGCGAGCGTATTTGCTCAATGGTAAGCCAGTGGGTGGCGAAGATATCCGGGTCGAGGGGGAGATCGAGTTGCTGAAGCGGCTCAGCAATGAACCCGTGGCTATGGAAGGTTTCTCCAGTGCTGGTATGAAAAACATACAGGCCCAGGTAACCGGTAAGTGATACCTGCCAGGCAGTCTCTTCCACTACCTCGCGTAGAATGGCCGCTACGGGGCCTTCGCCGGGTTCAATATGCCCAGCGGGTTGATTAAACACACTCTGCGGGCCGCCGCGCTGCTCTTCTACCATCAAAAAACGCTCACCCTGCTGAATCACGCAGGCGGCCGTGCTACGAATAAGGCTCATCAGGGTTTCCTGCGCTTTGTGGTGGGCCGTGCGCGCTGTTTTGTCTGCTGAGCGACTCGCTGGTTTAGGGCCGTTTTAGCAGGCTGGGGGGCGTGCAAGGTCTCTTTTCGCCATTCGCCAGGGGCTAGACCATCCAGCCGCCAGGGGCCAATGGCCACACGAATCAAACGCAGTGTTGGAAAGCCAACGTGGGCGGTCATGCGGCGCACTTGGCGGTTACGGCCTTCGCTGATGGTTAGCTCCAGCCAGCTAGTCGACGGATGGCGTTTGGGGTCGATGACGGGTTGGCGCGGCGCAATCGTCGGGGGGAGTATTCGGCGCGCCTTGGCTGGCTGCGTTGGGCCATCTTTCAGCGTCACCCCTTGACGCAGCGCTTTCAGCGCTGCGTCACTAATCTCACCTTCCACCTGAGCCCAGTAGGTTTTGGGCTGTTTGTAACGCGGGTGAGTGATACGGTGAATCAATTCGCCGTCATCGCTGAGCAGCAGCAGACCTTCCGAGTCGTAGTCAAGGCGTCCGGCGGCGTACACGCCCGGCACAGTAATGACATCGGCTAATGTGGCACGCGCCTGTTTGTCGGTAAACTGAGAGAGCATACGATAGGGTTTATGCAGTAAATATAAAGTACTCATGATCTCTTTATGGGGTTGCCTAGATTTGTCGACAATCTCTCATGCGATTAAAATGCTGCGCTGGTATACTTTTCAAACATCGTTTCAACAGCTATCCCAGTAACCAGCTCAACAACCACCGATCAATAACTTAGAAAGCCAAATAAAACGGCCCCGCCTGCTTCGCGGCATGGTCCCTCGTTGAATGAGTCGCGTTGCTCAGGGTCTTTATAATCACAGCGATAGAAAAAGAGGTTAACGCAAAATGTCTAAAACGCCGAAGATCATTTACACGCTCACCGACGAGGCGCCTGCGCTCGCAACATACTCTTTGCTTCCGATTATTGACGCCTTTACCGACGCTGCTGGCATCGAAGTGGAAACCCGGGATATCTCCCTGGCGGCTCGTGTCCTCGCTCTATTTCCTGATTATTTAACTGAAGAGCAACGTATTGAGGATCACTTGGCTGAATTGGGTGCCCTGGCCAAGGTTCCGGAAGCCAACATCATCAAACTGCCCAATATCAGTGCTTCCATGCCGCAGTTGCGGGCAGTTATCAAAGAACTGCAAGAGCAGGGTTACCCGCTGCCGGAATATCCTGACGAACCAAGCAACGACGAAGAGAAAGATATCAAAGCGCGCTACGACAAAGTCAAAGGTAGCGCGGTTAACCCAGTGTTGCGTGAAGGTAACTCTGACCGCCGTGCGCCGAAGGCCGTCAAAGAGTACGCGCGCAAGTATCCTCATTCGATGGGTGAGTGGAGTCAGGCCTCGCGTAGCCACGTTTCCCACATGCATAAGGGCGATTTCTACGACGGTGAGAAGTCGATAACGCTGGATCGTGCGCGCAATGTGAAGATGGAGCTGATCACCAAGAGTGGCCAGACCCAGGTGCTCAAATCGAATATCCCGCTACTCGAAGGCGAGATCATCGACAGTATGTTCATGAGCAAAAAAGCATTGCTCGAATTCTACGAGCAGGAAATAGAAGATGCTCGCAAGTCTGGCGTGATGTTCTCGTTGCACGTAAAAGCGACGATGATGAAGGTTTCACACCCGATTGTGTTTGGCCACTGTATCAAGATTTTTTACAAAGACGCCTTTGAGAAACACGGCGAGTTATTCAAAGAGTTGGGTGTCGATGTCAACAATGGCATAGCCAATCTCTACGAAAAGATAGAGACGCTGTCAGAATCACAGCGTGATGAAATCATCAGCGACTTGCACGCCTGCCATGAAAAGCGTCCAGAGTTGGCGATGGTGGATTCGGCTCGCGGTATCACCAACTTCCACTCGCCCAGCGATGTGATTGTGGATGCTTCGATGCCGGCGATGATTCGTGCCGGGGGCAAGATGTACGGCGGTGACGGTCGTCTTAAGGACGTTAAGGCCGTTATGCCCGAGTCCACGTTCGCGCGTATTTATCAGGAAATGATCAATTTCTGTAAATGGCACGGTGCTTTTGATCCGGCGACGATGGGCACCGTACCCAACGTTGGTTTGATGGCGCAAAAAGCCGAAGAGTACGGCTCCCACGACAAGACCTTTGAAATTCCGGAAGATGGTGTTGCTAATATCACCGATCTGGACACGGGTGAGGTGCTGTTAACGCAGAACGTGGAGCAGGGCGATATCTGGCGGATGTGCCAAGTCAAGGACGCGCCGATTCGCGATTGGGTCAAGTTGGCAGTAGAGCGCTGCCGTGATTCGGGTATGCCTACGGTGTTCTGGCTCGACCCATACCGCCCGCACGAGAACGAGTTGATCAAAAAGGTCAAAACGTACCTCAAGGATCACGACACTGATGGGCTCGAGATCCATATCATGTCCCAGGTTCGGGCAATGCGTTACACCCTGGAGCGTGTGATTCGTGGCCTCGATACTATCTCGGTGACGGGTAACATCCTGCGTGATTACCTGACGGATCTGTTCCCGATTCTTGAGCTGGGCACCAGTGCCAAGATGCTCTCTATCGTTCCTCTGATGGATGGCGGTGGCCTGTTTGAAACCGGTGCTGGTGGTTCCGCACCTAAGCACGTGCAGCAACTGCTGGAAGAGAATCACCTGCGCTGGGACAGCCTTGGCGAGTTCCTGGCACTGGTAGCCTCTTTGGAACACCTGGCTAAACGCTTTGGCAACGAGCGTGCTAAGCTGCTGGCGAAAGCGCTGGATGAAGCTAACGGCAAGTTCCTCGAAAGCAACAAGTCACCTTCACGTAAAGTGGGTGAGCTGGACAACCGAGGCAGTCATTTCTACCTGGCGCTATACTGGGCAGAAGCGTTGGCCGCGCAAGATCAAGACGCTGAACTGAAAACGCGCTTTGCCCGCCTTGTAGAAACGCTGAAAGCCAATGAAGCGACTATCATTGATGAGCTTAATAGCGTTCAAGGGCAGCCTGTAGATCTTAAAGGCTATTATCACCCGAACGGCGAATTGGCTAGCCAGGTCATGCGTCCGAGCAAAACGCTCAATGAAGCGCTTGCGATGGTGGCAAACGACTAACGCTGGCAAGAAAGGCGTTTCACAAGCACTCTGCGCGGCCCTTGGGCGAGGCGTATGAAAACGCTGTGATATCCCTCGCTCACCCTGGTGGGCGAGGGTTTTTTGTCTTATTGAATGTGTTAATTTTGTACTTTCCATGAACCCTTGCTGATCGGCAGCGTCTGAAGGTAGACAACATCCTTTAGATTTCCATCGGTCAGTGTTGAGACAACCAACCGTGTTGCTTATGCCCAACCAAAATAGACCATGCTTGGCCCTGCGACCCGTATTTGCGGGGATGACACGGCCAAATATGCCTGATGAAGATGGCGATATAGCGGTGCAGTCAGCAGAACCGGCGCTGGCACAACCCCCGCTTTATAAGGTAGTACTTCACAATGACGACTACACGCCTATGGAATTTGTCATTGAAGTGCTGCAAGATTTTTTTAATATGGATAGTGAGACGGCCGTTCAGGTCATGCTCGCTGTACATACCCAAGGAAAGGGCTCTTGTGGCGTGTTTACGCGCGATATAGCTGAAACCAAAAGCTATCAGGTCAATGAATATGCCCGTGAGTGTGAGCACCCGTTGATAAGTGATATTGAGGCCGCCAATTAGAAACGTTGAGAAATAATTGGTGGTGAGGCTTGCAACCGTGCCATTTGTACCCGATGTTGAGAGTGCCGGTCGATTAAACTGATCCGACGCAAGCCCTAGGTGGTTATACGCCCTAGGTAGTAGCGAAAAGGGGACTGCCATGCTGAGCAAAGAACTTGAAATGACCCTGAACACGGCCTTCACCGTGGCGCGTTCAAAGCGCCATGAGTTTATGACCGTTGAGCACCTGCTGCTAGCGTTGCTAGATAATGCCTCAGCGGTAGACGTACTGAAGGCCTGCGGGGCGAACCTCGACAAGCTGCGGTCCGATCTGCAGGATTTTATTAACTCGACTACGCCACTGATCCCAGAAGGCCAGGGTGATCGCGAGACCCAGCCGACGCTCGGTTTTCAGCGTGTTTTACAGCGGGCGGTCTTCCACGTTCAGTCTTCTGGCAAAAGCGAAGTGTCTGGCGCCAATGTGCTGGTGGCGATTTTCTCCGAACAAGAGAGCCAGGCGGTTTACTTCCTTAAGCAACAGAGTGTTGCACGGGTAGATGCGGTCAATTATATCGCCCACGGCATCTCCAAAGTGGCTGGTCACGGGCCTTCTCCCGCCCCCTCTTCATCAGAGAGTGAAGACGCGGAAGAGGGCGGCAATGAGGGCGCTGCGCACCCGCTCACCGGCTACGCTACCAACCTGAATGAACAGGCGCGACTGGGTAAAATTGATCCGCTGATTGGCCGTGACCACGAGCTTGAGCGCGTGGTGCAAATCCTGGCCCGGCGGCGCAAGAATAATCCGCTGCTGGTCGGTGAAGCGGGCGTGGGTAAAACCGCAGTGGCCGAAGGCTTGGCCAAGCGTATCGTTGAAGAAGACGTGCCAGACGTGATTGCCGATGCGGTGGTCTACTCGCTGGACATGGGTGCGTTACTAGCCGGCACCAAGTACCGCGGCGATTTTGAAAAGCGTCTCAAGAGTCTGCTGAGCGAGCTACGCAAACAGCCTAATGCTGTGCTGTTCATCGATGAGATCCATACGGTGATTGGCGCAGGCGCTGCCTCTGGTGGTGTGATGGATGCGTCTAACCTGCTCAAACCCCTGCTCTCTTCGGGCGAGCTGCGCTGCATTGGCTCAACCACCTTCCAAGAGTTCCGAGGCATCTTTGAGAAAGATCGCGCCCTGGCGCGGCGCTTCCAGAAAGTGGATGTGATGGCGCCGTCGGTTGACGACACTATCAAGATTCTCAAAGGGTTGCGTTCACGCTTTGAAGAGCACCACGAACTGAAGTATACCGATGGTGCGCTTGAGAGCGCGGCACGTTTGGCGGATCGTTACATCAACGACCGCTTCCTGCCCGACAAAGCGATTGATGTGATTGACGAGGCGGGGGCTCACCAGCGACTGTTGCCACCCGAAGTTCGCGCCAAGACCATCGATGTCGAGCAAGTGGAAGCCGTAGTGGCATCGATTGCGCGTATTCCGCCGAAGAGTGTATCGAGCTCTGACCGCAAGCTGCTTGAGAAGCTTGATCGTGACCTGAAAATGCTGGTGTTCGGCCAGGATGAGGCAATCGATAGCCTCTCCGCGGCTATTAAACTCTCCCGGGCCGGGCTTAAATCCCCCGATAAGCCCGTGGGTAGCTTCCTGTTTGCAGGGCCTACCGGTGTGGGTAAGACGGAAGTGGCCAAACAGCTTGCGCATATCATGGGCATCGAGCTGGTGCGCTTTGATATGTCCGAGTATATGGAGCGTCACACCGTATCGCGCCTGATTGGTGCGCCTCCGGGCTACGTCGGTTACGATCAGGGTGGCCTGCTGACCGAAGCGGTGACCAAGCAGCCGCACTGCGTACTGCTATTGGATGAGATTGAGAAAGCCCACCCGGAAGTCTTTAACCTGCTGCTGCAGGTCATGGATCACGGTCGTTTAACGGATAATAATGGCCGCGAAGCGGACTTCCGCCACGTTATTCTGATTATGACCTCTAACGCCGGGGCTGAGCAGGCTTCGCGCCGCTCCATTGGCTTCCAGCATCAAGACCACTCCACCGATGCCATGGAAGTGATCCGCCGCACCTTCTCGCCGGAATTCCGCAACCGTCTGGATGGCATCATTCAGTTCCATGCGCTACCGGTCTCGGTGGTACGCAATGTCGTCGACAAGTTCTTGATCGAACTGCAGGCGCAGTTGGATGAGAAGCGTGTTCAGCTGGATGTGGACGATATGGCGCGGGATTGGCTGGCCGATAAAGGCTATGATCCTGATATGGGCGCACGGCCAATGGCACGCCTCATTCAAGAGAAACTGAAGAAGCCACTAGCCGAGATGATTCTGTTTGGCGAGTTGGCAGACCAGGGCGGCATTGTTCATGTCAGCCTGGAAGAGGGCGAGTTGCACCTTTCCACTGAGACTGAAATGGCAGATGCGCCCTGAAAAGGGCGCTAAGCCGCATTGACGCCAATGATCTAATTACATAAAAACGCAGCGCCCTGTCCTTGACGGGGCGTTGTCGTTCTTAGTCAGCCGTCATCAACCCGCTGAGGGCTTAGCGCGAACGGTATACGATGCGGCCTTTGGACAGGTCGTAAGGTGTTAGCTCTACTTTTACCTTGTCGCCGGTCAGAATGCGGATATAGTTTTTGCGCATTTTGCCAGAGATGTGAGCGGTAACGACGTGACCGTTTTCCAGCTCAACCCGAAACATGGTGTTCGGAAGGGTATCGACGATAACGCCTTCCATTTCAATATGATCTTCGCGTGCCATATAGGCATGTCCTCACTTATGAGTTAGTGATGTAATAACCGGTCAATATTTGAGTGCCGCTAGGTGGGCGCTCAAGAAACAGCGCTGTATTGTGCCGTAAGCCCGCCGTCAAGGCAAAAAAGCTCGTGGGTTTAGCGAATTAACGGCCGCCAGTGGCGCCCATCGAGGATTTCCAACGGCGCAAAAGCCTGCTTGTAGCGCATCTTACGGCACTCTTCGATCCAATACCCTAAATAAAGGTGCGGCAGCGCTTTTTCCCGGCTGAGTTCAATAAGCTGTAGAATAGCAAAAGTGCCTAGTGAACGTTTATCCAGTGCCTCGCTAACGGCAAAAAAGGTATAGATTGCCGAGAGTCCATGCTCCAACTGGTCAAAGGCAGCGACACCAACCAGTTCGTCGTCGAGATACATCTCCATCAGATGGGCATAAGGCTCATCTAGGGTGAGAAAGGTGCGGTACTGCTCGCGACTGGGGGGGTACATATCGCCGTCGGCATGGCGCTGGCGAATATAGTTAGCGTAAAGCGAGTAGTGACTGGATGCAAAGTGAGCAGGCACAACACGTACGCGGATGTCGGCATTGCGGCGCCAGATTTTACGCTGAGTGCGGTTAGCCGCAAACTGTTCAACCGGAATGCGCACCGAACGGCAGGCGTTGCAGCCCTCACAGTGAGGGCGGTAAAGGTGTCGCCCACTGCGACGAAACCCTAACAAGGCCAGCGAGTCATAGACACCCGGGACGGGCGACTCCTGAGGGTCGAGAAACAGCGTTGTCGCTTCCCTGCCGGGTAAATAGCTACAGGCATGCGGCACGGTAAGGAAGAAACGTAGATCCCGTACCGGCCGACGCGGAGTGTTACTACTCACGGCCTGCCTCCTATGTAAAAAATGGTTGGAACAGAATAAGTTCGTCACTATGGTTCATTACTACGCATTACCCTCGGTGGCAATCGCCTTAAGCCAGAGTGATGCAGGAACAGTGGGTGTTTCAGTGGATGACGCGCTAAACGTAAATGCCTTATCGGGTAACCAGTTTTTAAGATAGTTGATGAATGCTTCGCGGGCGACTGTAATAGCGCCCAGGCTCGCTAGATGGGGTGTATGCATTTGGCAGTCGATGAGTTTGCCGCCATTCTCACGCATTGCGCTGGCGAGGTGGGCCAGGGCCACCTTTGAGGCATCCGGGGCGCGGGAGAACATTGACTCACCAAAAAATACCGGCCCCATGGCGACGCCGTAAAGGCCACCCACTAATTGCCCGTGTTGATGGACTTCAATGCTATGGGCAATGCCCAGGTCGTGCAGCAGGCAGTAGGCATCGCGCATTTCGTCGGTGATCCAGGTGCCATTGTCTTCACCACGCGGAGCGGCGCAGGCCTGTATCACCTGGTCGAAGTGTTGATCCAGGGTGATATGAAAGCCACCATGGCGTAATCGTTTGGTGAGGCTACGGCGCTGCTTAAATTGCTCAGGTAGGAGTATCATGCGCGGATCTGGGCTCCACCACAGAATGGGGTCGTCGTCGCTGAACCAGGGGAATATGCCCTGCCGGTAGGCTTCGACCAGCCAAACGGGGGAGAGCTCTCCACCCGCGGCCAGCAGGCCATTGGGGGAGTCCAGTGCCGCCTGAGTAGGTGGAAAGTTAGGATGTGGCGAGGAAAGCCAAGGTAGCATTACTTGCTCCTGTTACGACGTTCTTGTACTGAGCGCTTTACAATAGCCTCTGTGACGGCGGAAGGATGCTCGGTATCATGCAAACTCGCAAGTGGATTAAAGACGCCATTGAGGTGTAAAGGGAGAGTCGCTTGAAAGTGAATAAAGCAGTCAACAAGCGAACGCAGCGTAGCGCGCGTCAAACACCATCATCGGCTTCATCTGCGCGCGTTAGCGCCGCAAAGGATAAGGCTCGTCGTTTTGGCCTGCGCTTACAAGGCTCCGTGCGCGAAGGCGTCGTGGTGATTCTGCTGGCGCTGTGTGTTTTCTTATTATTAGCATTGTTTAGTTACCAACCTGCTGATCCCGGCTGGTCGTATCAGGGCCCTGAGACAGAAGTAGGTAACTGGATGGGGCAAGTGGGCGCCTGGCTGGCCGATGTCCTCTATTCTCTATTGGGCGCCAGTGCTTTGTGGTGGCCGGGTATGTTCGGCTTTGCCGCCTGGTGGCTGATTCGCTCACGCCAGGTGCGTTTTGAGCTCGACCCGGTGGCCATAGCGGTACACGCGGGCGGCTTGGTGCTGCTTATTTTCGGTACCACCATGCTGGGAGCGCTGCACTTCTATCACCCAGACAGTATTCTCCCTTATGCCTCCGGCGGTATTTTGGGCGAAGGCCTGGTCGGGGCATTAAGGCCCCTGGTGGGTAGTGGTGGCGTTGGCTTGATTGCTGCGGCGCTCATTTTAAGCGGCTTTCCTCTGTTTAGTGGTATGTCATGGCTGCAGGTGGCCGATGAGCTCGGCAAGCGTCTATGTCGCCTGGGCAGCTGGTTGTCGGCACGTCGGCAAACACGCCGTATGCGCGCCGCTCAGCGTGCGGCTGCTAAAGCCGCTAAGAAGTCTACGCCCAAGCCCCACGTCCCTGAACCTGACACTACGGCGCCAGTAGCGCCTGAGGCTGCACCTGCTGAGACGCAGCCTGCGGCAGAGCCGGTAGGTAAAAGCCCCAGTGGTCGCGAACGCCGTGAGCCAGGCTTCTCTGTGCCACTTTCCAGCAGTGAGGCGAGCAGCGCTTCAGACACGACGCCTTCAAATAGCCGCGAGACAACGGATACCTCGATTCCCTGGGAAGCCGCGGCGTTTTCGAGCAATAAGCACGTGCCTGCTAAAACCCCCGCGCCTATCTCATCGACACCTACTGCGGAGCCGACGGTTACAGCCCCGCCATTGACGCCAGCGGCAAAAACCACAGAAGAGAAGGACGCTGCGGCACCGCCCGCGCCGCGGGAAAACGCTTTTGTCCAGGCTGAGATAACGTCGAAAGCGCCCGAGGTGCAAACACCTGCGTCGGATGATGAGCCTCAGGAAGCCGAAACTTCCTTCCCGCTGCGCGCGACTCGGGAGGAGACGTCCCCGGCACCTGCCACGAGTAACTTCTTTGTCCGCGACGAGCCGCTCGCCGAGAAAGAGCCTGTTCACGCCGCGCCCGATGAACGTCGCAGTGAGCCATCACTCACCGCTGACCCCAGCAGCCAAGCTGAACCACGTGTCGGTGAGCCACATATCGGTGAAGCTGAGGCCGCCTGGAGCCCAGAGCGCGTCACCGCGCCTGAGCCTTTGCGTAAACCTGAACGTGTCGCCGAGGTGGTTCCTGAGCCCGTTTGGGACGATGAAGAAATGGACGATGAGCTGTATGCGCAGGAGCGTGATAGCGAAGCGCGCTCAATTTCACCCATGCCACCCCCAGCAGCGCGCCAGGAACCCAGCTTCACGCCCGAAGAGAGCGCCCCAGAAGCCGATGAAGGCCCCGCGTTATGGACCGTGGAGCATTTGCAGAGCCAGCGGCCAGCCTTTGAAACGCTTGATGAGCCCGAAGGCGAGGTGCCAAGCCTGCAGTTGCTGACACCCGCAGAGCCGCATCAGCCCAACTATAGTGACGAACAGTTAGCGGATATGGCTGAGCTGCTTGAAGTGCGACTGCGCGAATACGGCGTCAAAGCGGAAGTGGTGGATACCTGGCCTGGGCCGGTAATCACCCGCTTTGAGATTAAGCCCGCTGCGGGCGTCAAGGTCTCTAAAATCAGCAACCTTGCCAAAGACCTGGCGCGCTCACTGATGGTGAAGAGCGTGCGGGTGGTCGAGGTGATTCCTGGGCGCCCTACGGTGGGGATTGAAATTCCCAACCCCAATCGCGCCATGATCCGCCTGCGCGAAGTCATCGACTCCGATCGTTACCAGCAGGAGACGTCACCGCTGACCATGGCGTTAGGCCAAGATATTGGCGGCAGCCCGGTGGTCGCCAACCTGGGTAAAATGCCGCACTTGTTAGTGGCCGGTACCACCGGATCGGGTAAGTCGGTGGGCGTTAACGCCATGCTGATCTCGATGCTGCTCAAAGCCAAACCCAGCGAGTTAAAGCTGATCATGGTCGACCCGAAAATGTTGGAGCTTTCGGTGTATGACGGCATTCCTCATCTGCTGGCACCCGTAGTTACCGATATGAAAGAGGCGGCCAACAGCCTGCGCTGGTGTGTGGCCGAGATGGAACGCCGCTACAAGCTAATGGCAGCCATGGGGGTGCGTAACATCGCTGGCTTCAATGGCCGCTTGGATGAAGCGGAGCGCGCTGGTGCTCAAGTGGCAGACCCGCTCTGGGAGCCGCAGCCCTGGGAAGTGCACCAGCCCCATCCCGTGTTGGAGAAACTGCCCTACATCGTCGTGGTGATCGACGAGTTTGCCGATATGTTTATGATCGTCGGCAAAAAGGTCGAAGAGCTGATTGCGCGCTTGGCACAAAAGGCCCGTGCCGCGGGTATCCATTTGATTTTGGCGACTCAGCGCCCCTCGGTGGACGTGGTGACGGGCTTGATCAAAGCCAACATTCCATCAAGGATGGCGTTTCAGGTCTCATCCAGAATTGATTCGCGCACCATTCTTGACCAGGGCGGTGCTGAGAGCCTGCTGGGCCATGGCGATATGCTCTATCTGCCCGCGGGCTCAGGGCCGCCTAACCGCATCCACGGTGCCTTCGTGGACGATGACGAAGTGCACCGGGTGGTCGATGACTGGAAGCGCCGTGGTTCTCCCGAGTATATCGAGGAGATTCTCTCTGGTGGTGTCTCTGCCGATGCCTTAACCGGCCTTGAGGCTGAAGGCGTGGATGGCGACGATGCGGAGCAGGACGCACTCTACGATGAGGCCGTTCAGTTCGTCACTGAAACGCGCAAAGCCTCGATTTCCGCCGTGCAGCGGCGCTTTAAAATTGGCTATAACCGGGCTGCTCGCCTGGTTGAGGCCATGGAGGGCGCCGGTGTAGTGACCTCTATGGGCTCAAACGGTGCCCGTGAAGTGCTTGCGCCGCCCCCGGTGGGGCACTAACCGCGCACAATTATGCAATAAGCGTGGAAGTAGCGCCGCAGGTGAAACCCTGCGGCGTTTTTCGCGTCTTAACGACACATGGACGGTTAAGCCGACCTCACTGCCTAATGTTTGAGCAATAGTTTTGAGCAGCAGTTTTGAACAACAGTTATTTGGCAACGGTTGCCTAGGGAGATCATATGCGCGATACGCAAACAAAACGTCCGTCATCAATCGGTGCGCCACAACTGGCCTTTGCGGCCAGCGCCTTGGGGTTAACATTTGGTGCTCCCGCTTGGGCAGAGGATGCTGCTGAACGTTTGACCGAGCGGTTGGATCCGCTTGAGCGCTATCAAGCAAATTTTGAGCAGCAAATCCTGGATGGCAGCGGCGAACGGCTGCAGAGCGCGCGTGGCGAGATGTGGTTGTCCCGCCCGGGTATGCTGCGTTGGGAGGTGGAGGCACCTTATAGTCAAACCGTGGTCTCCGACGGCGATGATGTGTATATGTACGATCCCGATCTTGAGCAGGTCACCGTTCAAGAGATGGATGATCGAGTAACCCATACACCTGCATTATTGCTGTCGGGAAGCGCAAACGATTTAACCGAAAGCTATGAGGTGTTCTACGAGCAGGAAGGGGGAGAAGATGTCTTTACTCTGGTGCCCATCTCTGCGGATACGCTGTTTGAAGAGTTGAGCATGGTCTTTGAAGGCGAAACGTTAACCGAACTATGGATGATGGACAGCACTGGCCAGCGCACCTCGATTACCTTTAGCAACATTACCCTCAATGGCGATATCGCCCGGGACATGTTTGATTTTGAGATCCCTGAAGGTGCCGATGTAATTCGTGAAGAGCTGTAGGGGTTAATCGTGAAGAGTGAGGGGGTGGAGCGTGGAGTGCTCCTAGTTTAGTAGACTGCCACTGCTTTAAACATCAGGCGCCTTAGGGCGCCTGATCTGCTTCCTGGTCAAGGTTTTCCCGCCAAGCCATGATTTCCCCAAAGCGCTTCTCCTGACCGATGGTGCTCGGCTTGAAAAAGTCGGCCTTAGGCAGCTCTTCAGGCCAGCAGTCGTGGGCGCTGCCCGCTGGATAGCCGTCTGGTTCGTTGTGCGCATAACGATAGCCTTCGCCATGACCCAACTGCTCCATCAGCTTAGTGGGCGCGTTGCGCAGGTAAGTGGGTACTTCCACCTGGGGCTGCTGGCGCACATACTGTTTGGCTTCACTCCAGGCTCGGTCTATTCGGTTGCTTTTGGGCGCCACTGCCAAGTGGATCGCCGCATGGGCAATCGCCCGTTGGCCTTCGTAATCACCCAAACGCAGATAGGCATCCCACGCCGCAATCACCAGCGGTAGGGCGCGGGGATCGGCATTGCCGACATCCTCTGAGGCAATCGCGGTCAGCCTGCGTACCACGTCAAGCGGGTCACCGCCGCCCTGGATAAAGCGGGCCATATACAGCAAGGCCGCATTAGGGCGTGAAGAGCGTATCGACTTATGAATCGCCGAAAGCAGGTCGTAATAGGCATCGCCCTGCTTATCGAAGGCGCTAGCCTGATGGCCGATCACATCGGCAAGCACTTCTTTATGCAGCACTTCGCGATCCGCTTCCTGAGTAGCGAAATCGCAGGCGGTTTCCAGTAATCCCAACGCCCGACGTGCATCGCCAGCGCTGGCGCGGGCCAGTGCAGTTAATACGTCGTCATCCACCTGAATATCACGCTTGCCCAGCCCTCGCTCTTCGTCGCTGAGCGCTTGGCGCATCACCGTGATCAGCTCTTCCTGGGTGAGCGATTTCAGCACGTAAACCCGCGCACGGGAGAGGAGCGCCGAATTGACTTCGAAGGAGGGGTTTTCGGTGGTAGCGCCAATCAGCGTCAACAGTCCCGACTCCACATGGGGCAGCAAAGCGTCCTGTTGACTCTTGTTCAGGCGGTGAATCTCATCTAAAAAGAGAATAACCGTGGAGGACATTTGTTGGGCGCGCTCCACCACGGCGCGAATCTCTTTTACGCCAGCCATAACCGCGCTGAGGTGTTCTAGATGCGCTTGGGAAGCTCTGGCTAACAGCTCAGCCAGCGTGGTTTTGCCAACCCCTGGTGGCCCCCATAAAATCATTGAGCGCACTACGCCCGATTCCGCCATGCGACGGAGAGGTTTATCTGGCCCCACCAGTGCCTGTTGGCCGACGTAATCCTCCAGCTGGCGTGGACGCATACGAAAGGCTAAGGGGGCATCGTCAGCGGGTATTGCCTGAGCGCTATCGAAAAGATCCATGTAAGCTTCCGTTATAAATCAGTATGTTGAGCAACAAATTGTCAACAAATATGGGTGGTAAATCGCGTCTTGGCGAACTACCTTTGGCGTAACCTATCAGAAAGATACACTTGCTAGGATAACGCTAGAGGGGCATTGTTTATGATAACCCCACGCGCTTATGATCGCATGCCGTCAATCATCCAGGCTTCGACGGTAGGCATGACATAATAAAGGAGACAGTTCGATGTTAAACCAACTGCGTCTAGATCATGCCAACATGGCGAGATTACTCCATGTCCTGCAGCTTAAGCAGAAAACCCTGGCCCAAGGTGAGCGGCCCAACTTTCAGCTTATGCGCGAGGTCGTTGACTATATTTTGTCCTATATGGATGGTTTTGCAGCCCCTCTGGAACGCGTCTGCGTGGAGCGATTGCAAACCCAGGCCCCAGAGCATATTGCCCTTACCGAGCAGATGGCTAATGACTATCGTGAGTTAAAGCCGCGCTTACTGCGCTTATCCAACGACATTGACATGGTGTTGATGGATAACATCATTCCGATGGATCGTTTTGCCGATGACTTAAAAGATTATTTGGAAGCGCATCGTGCCTATTTGCGTCACGAACGCGAGGGGTTGTTCCCGCTGATTGACGAGCATTTTAGCGAGGAAGATATGGAAGAGCTGCGTCAGGCGCTCCCCGAAGGCGCAGAGAAAGAGCTGGAGCGCCTACAGGACGCTTATCCCGAGCTCTACGCCGAACTGCGTGGGGCTGACGTGCCCGTGGTATAGCGCTAGCGGATATCCGGCTGTAACGGGGTCATCAATAAAATGACGGAGCATGCTAAAATAGCGGCTCCGTTTTTTTCAGGCAGAGCCATGATAGGCAGAGTCATGAAAGGCCCCGTGTTAATTTTTGATTCCGGTGTCGGCGGCCTGTCGGTGGCGCAGTCGCTGCGCCAACACTACCCTGATGCTGCCCTGTGCTATGCCTGCGACAACGCTTGGTTGCCCTATGGGCTGCGCGAAGATGCAGCTCTGACCGAACGTATTGTGGCAGTGTGTCGTTCCGCTGTGGAAGCGTGTCAGCCGAGTGTTCTGGTCGTCGCCTGCAATACCGCGAGTACCCTGGCACTGGAAAATTTACGCGAGCAGTTAGCGATCCCTGTCGTGGGTACGGTGCCCGCTATCAAACCTGCCGCAGCGATTAGCCAGACACGCCATATTGGACTGTTAGCCACCAAGGCTACGGTAGGGCGCCCCTACACCCAGCGCTTGATTGAGAATTTTGCCAGCGACTGTGTCATTACCCGCGTCGCTGCCGATGCCTTAGTGGTTGAAGCGGAAGCATATCTGGCTGGTGTCACCCCCAATATTGATCGTATGCAGGTGGCGCTGGCGCCGTTATGGCACGCCGTTGCACCTCCATCGTCTGCGCATTGTTTATCGTCTGATCATCAGGCGCTGGATACCCCAGAGCTAGATGCCCCACAGCTAGATACAGTGGTACTGGGCTGTACTCATTTCCCGCTGTTAAAGCCTTGGCTGACGCAGCTTGCCCCCGTGCCGCTACATTGGGTCGACTCCGGTGATGCTATTGCCCGGCGGGTTGGGCAAGTTGTCGCTGAGCTAAACAGCGATCATCAGGATGGCCGCTGCTTTACCACTGCCCCTGCTGCCAACCTGACCGCTGGCTTAGCCCGCTATGGGTTTAAGGCGTCCCAATTGCTTAATGTGGGCGACTGAACACTATTGACTACTATTGCTGATCGAATTATTCAAAGGAGCAGCCTTGGCTATCCCCGTTGTAGAACCTGAACGCTATGCTGAGCAGTTAGCCGCCAAACGCGACTACCTGGAAAGTACCTTTGCCGCTTTTCAGCCACCGGCGTTAGAGGTGTTTGAATCGCCGCCGGGCTACTACCGTCAGCGCTGCGAGTTTCGCATATGGCATGAAGAGGATGACCTCTTCTACGCTATGTTCGAGGTAGACCCTGAGAACCCGAAGAACAAGCGAGTGATTCGGTTAGATCAGTACGCAGTCGCCAGTGAACGAATCAATCAACTGATGCCGCAGTTGCGTGAGGCCTGCCTGCGCTCTGACGAGCTGCGTCGGCGGCTGTTCCAGGTGGAGTTTTTAACCACGCTATCGGGGGAGGCGCTGGTAACGCTGATTTACCACCGTCCATTAGGCGAGGGGTGGGAGCGCGAAGCCCGTGCTCTGGAAGTTGAGCTAGGCATTATGATTATTGGCCGCTCCCGCAAGCAGCGCATCGTGCTGAGCCGTGATCACGTATGGGAGCGCCTTGAAGTAGACGGTCGTACGCTGCACTACCAGCAGGTAGAAAACAGCTTTACCCAGCCCAATGCCCACATCTGCCAAAAAATGCTCAGTTGGGCGCGGGAAGTGACCGCTGGTCATCAACAGGCGGATCTGGTCGAACTCTACTGCGGTAACGGCAATTTCACCATTGCCCTGGCGGATAACTTCCGCCGCGTACTGGCCACCGAAATCTCTCGCACCTCGGTGGCCAGTGCCAACGTCAACCTGGAAGCTAATGGGGTAACCAACGCCCAGATTGGGCGCATGTCAGCCGAGGAGTTTTCTCAGGCGCTGAAGGGCGAAAAAGCCGGGCGGCGCGTGGCGGAAATGGCCTTGGATGAGTACGATTTTTCTACCGTGCTGGTTGATCCGCCGCGTGCCGGTTTAGACGCGCAGAGCTGTGAGCAACTCAGCGAGTACGCTCAGATCGTCTATATTTCATGCAATCCAGCCACGTTAGCTGAAAACTTGACCATACTGACCAACACTCATCGGATAGAGCGCTTTGCGCTATTTGACCAGTTTCCGTTTACCGACCACTGTGAGTGTGGGGTGCTGTTGAAGCGGCGGGTGGTCGAGTAAGTATACGACCTAATGCGTAAACGGTATGTGCCATGAACAACACGTCAGGTGATTAGGGACGCGACGATAGGTAGCGTAAGCTAGCCGTTATGTTGGCCTAAAGGCCTATTGTCCTTCGTTTTTTGGCCGTTTAATGGCCCAGGCAGTCGAGGTGATGGATGCACTACGTTGCGATTGAAGAGAGTCGGCAAGATCTTTTGAAGCAGCTCCATGAGCGGTTAAATGCGCGGTTAGACCCCGCTCGCGCTGCTACTGTGGATGCTTTTGCTCGGCACTTTTATGCCACCGTGCCGGTGGAAGACCTAGTGGATCGTCGCCTGGACGATCTGTATGGCGCAACGCTGTCGGTCTGGCAGTTTTTGCAGCATCATGACCCGCGAAGCCCCAAAGTACGGGTATTTAATCCAGATTTTGAAGAGCATGGCTGGCAGTCGACGCATACCTTTGTCGCCGTTCTCCACGAAGATATGCCGTTTTTGGTCGACTCGGTGCGTATCGAGCTCAACCGCCGCGGCTTGACCGTGCACGCTATTCAAAACGCCGTGCTGGCGGTCGCCCGTGATGAGCGCCATCAGTTACAGGCGCTGGCCTCGCCCAGGGCAGAAAACGCGCCAGAAGCGCGCGAGTCGCTCATTGTCATCGAAGTAGACCGGCACACTGATGTGGCGTTGCTGGAAAAAATCGAAAGCAATCTAAATGACGTGCTTCGCGATGTACGTACCGCCGTGGGTGATTTCGACGCCATGTGTTCGCAAATCACCGCATCGATTCAAGAACTCGAGAAAAACTGCCCGCCGCAGATTGACCCAGATGACCACGAAGAGGCGATTGCCTTTTTGGAGTGGATGCTCAAGGATAACTTTACGTTCCTGGGCTATGACGAGTATCTGCTCGAAGGTGGCGAGTTAAAGCGTGACGCGGATAGCGTGCTGGGCGTGTTCCGCCTGGATCAGCCGCGCTACTGCGAGCGGATTCGCACCGAGGAGGGGGTGGATGAACATAACGACTATGTGCTGGTGCCTCAGCTACTGTCGTTTGCCAAAAGCGCCCACCACTCCCGGGTACACCGCCCTACCTACCCTGACTACATCACCGTTGACCGTTACGACGATGACGGCAATGTAATTGGTGAGCGGCGCTTCTTTGGGTTGTTTACCTCCACGGTGTATAACGAGTCACCGCGTAATATTCCGCTGCTGCGCCGCAAGCTCAAAGCCGTCATGGATATCGCTGGGTTTAATCCCCAGGGCCACAACGGCAAGCAGCTGTTACAGGTGCTGGAAGTCTACCCCCGGGATGATCTGTTCCAGATCGATACCGAGTCACTGGCCAGCACTGCGCTGGGCATTCTCAATATCCGCGAGCGCCGCCAGGTGCGGCTGTTTATCCGCGCCGATATCAGCGGCAAATTCTACTCCTGCCTGGTATTTGTTCCCCGTGACGTGTTCTCCACAGATCTGCGTCAGCGGATTCAAAACGTGCTGTGCGACGAGTTAGACGCTCACTTTGGCGACTTCAATACCTATTTATCCGAGTCGGTGCTGGCGCGTATTCAGTTGATTCTGCGCTTTAATGGCGATGCGCCCAGCGACTACGACCTCAAACGTTTGGAAAGCAAAGTGGCACGGTTGGCGCGCAGTTGGCGCGATGAGCTGCAGAGCGCCATGATCGAAGGCTTCGGTGAAGAGCGCGCCAACAACCTGATGGATCAGTTCCGCGAGGCGTTCTCGGCCAGCTACCGTGAAGACTTCTCCGCCCGCACTGCGGTATTTGATGTTCAGCACCTGCTGACACTGGATAGCGAGAACGACCTCTCGCTGTCGCTCTATCGGCCACTAGAAGAGCAGGGCGGTGGCGTTAACCTGAAGCTGTTCCACCGTGAATCGCAGATACCGCTCTCTGACGTGCTGCCGATGATGGAGAATCTCGGCCTGCGCGTGATCGGTGAGCGCCCCTACGATATTAACGCTCCTGAACAGCGCTACTGGATTCACGATTTCGAGCTTGAGCACAGCGGCGCGGATGTCAGCCTGGGCGATATGCGCGATGTATTCACGGAAGCCTTCAAACGTATCTGGAGTGGCGAAGCCGATAACGATGCGTTTAACCGACTGATTATCGGCGCGGGGCTGGACTGGCGAGAAGTGGCCATGCTGCGCGGCTATGCCCGCTATCTCAAACAGATCCGCTTCGGCATGTCCCAGGATTACATTGCAGCTACGCTGGCCAACTATCCTGCCATTACCCGCGAGCTGGTTGAGCTATTCCGCCTGCGCTTTGATCCTGAGCAGCAGAACCACGCCACCGACGAGTGCATCACGAGCTTAAATGAGCGCTTGGAAGGCGTCGCCAGCCTTAACGATGACCAGCTGCTACGCCGCTTTATGGAGCTGATCCTCGCCACCCTACGTACCAACTACTACCAGCTGGCAGAGGGTGGGCGCTTTAAGGATTACATCGCCTATAAGCTGGAGCCTTCAAAGGTCACCGGCATGCCCAAGCCGCGGCCCATGTTTGAGATTTTTGTCTGCTCTCCCCGGGTGGAAGGTGTCCACCTGCGTGGCGGCAAAGTGGCCCGTGGTGGCCTGCGCTGGTCGGATCGGTTTGAAGATTACCGCACCGAAGTGTTGGGGCTGGTGAAAGCGCAGCAGGTGAAGAACGCCGTTATCGTGCCAGTGGGCGCTAAAGGTGGCTTTGTCTGTAAACGCATGCCGGAAAATGCTAGCCGCGACGTCGTCCAGAAAGAGGGTATTGCCTGCTACCAGATCTTTATCCGTGCGCTGCTGGATGTCACCGATAACCTGGTGGGGGGCGATGTTGTGCCGCCGGAAAATGTTGTCCGCCATGATGAGGACGACGCTTACCTCGTCGTAGCCGCCGACAAGGGCACTGCTACCTTCTCGGATATCGCCAACGAGATTTCCATTGAGTATGGGCACTGGCTGGGCGATGCCTTTGCCTCTGGCGGTGCCAACGGCTACGACCATAAAAAAATGGGTATCACCGCACGGGGTGCCTGGGAGTCGGTTAAACGCCACTTTAAAAATCTCGATGTGGATACCCAGCGCGATCTGTTTAGCGTGGTGGGAATCGGTGATATGGCCGGTGATGTCTTCGGCAACGGCATGCTGCTTTCCGACAAGATCCAACTGGTGGGTGCCTTCAATCACCTGCATATCTTTGTCGATCCCAACCCGGATGCAGAGGCGTCGTTTGCCGAGCGCAAGCGGTTGTTCGCTCTGCCGCGCTCCAGCTGGGAAGACTACAGCCAGGAACTGATCTCCTCCGGTGGCGGCATCTTTAGCCGTAGCGCCAAGTCGATTGCCATCACGCCTGAGATGCAGCAGGTCTTTGGAATCAAGGAGGAGCGCCTGTCGCCTAATGAACTGATCCGCGCCATGCTCAAATCCAAGGTGGACTTGATCTGGAACGGCGGTATCGGTACCTACGTGAAGGGCTCTGACGAAACCGACGCCGATGTGGGCGACAAAGCCAACGACACCCTGCGCATCAACGGCAACGACTTGAACTGCAGGGTGGTCGGCGAGGGCGGCAACCTTGGCTTGACCCAGCGCGGACGTATGGAAGCCGCCGCCAAAGGAGTGCGCGTCTACACTGACTTTATTGACAACGCGGGCGGGGTGAACTGCTCAGACCACGAGGTCAATATCAAGATCTTGATCGATGAAGTGGTCAAGCGCGGCGACATGACCGACAAGCAGCGCAATCAGCTGCTGGCGGAAATGACCGATGAGGTGGGCGATCTGGTTATTCTGGATAACTACCGTCAAAGCCAGGCGCTGGATCTGTCGGCCATCCTTTCCGATCATTCGATGGGCCCTTACCGCCGATTTATCAGCGAGCTGGAGGCATCCGGACAAATTGACCGAGAGCTGGAGTTCCTGCCCACCGATGATGTGCTAAAAGAGCGCGCCAGCAACGCTCAAGGCATGCGCCTGCCGGAGCTATCGGTGCTGATCTCCTACGCCAAGAGCACCCTGAAAGGCGACTTGATCACCTCGGATGTGCCGGACGATCACTATATTCATCGGCATCTTGAGCGGCTGTTCCCATCAGTGCTGGTGGAGCGCTTTAAAGACGAGATGTACGAGCACCGTCTTAAGCGCGAAATCGTCGCCACTCAGGTAGCGAATGATCTGGTTGATCACATGGGTATCGTCTTTGTACGCCGCCTGATGGACTCTACCGGAGCGGGACGTGCCGACATTGCCCGAGCCTACATCGTGGCCCGTGACAGCTTTAACTTGCCTAGCCTCTGGGCGCAGATCGAAGCCCTCGATAATCAGGTGCCCAACCGCATTCAGTACTCGATGATGCTCGATCTGATGCGCTTGATACGTCGTGCCACACGCTGGTTTGTGCGTCAGCACCTGGGGCTCTCGACCCAGGACACCATTGAGTACTTTGCTCCCCGCCTGGCGCAGTTGCAGGAAGGCATAGGTGAGCTACTCAGTGGTGAAGAGCTTAGCGCCTGGGATAGCCGCCGTGACGAGCTGCTGGAAGCGGGGGTGCCCGAGGCCCTGGCGTCGACTGTCGCGGCGTCATCGAGCCTTTACGCCGGGCTGGGTATTATCCAAGCGGCGCGCCTGACCAATGAAAAACCCCAGCGGGTAGCGGAAGTGCTGTACGAAATTGGCAGCCGCCTTGAACTGCCGTGGATGATTCAGCAGGTAACCCAGCTGGAAGTGCGCGACGCTTGGCAGGCTCAAGCGCGGGAAACCTTCCGTGACGATATCGAGCGTCAGCAGCTTGCGCTGACCACCAGCGTGCTGAAGCTCGACGCGGGAAGCCGTGATACCCAAGAGCGGGTGGCGCAGTGGCTGGATCTGCACGCCGACCTGCACCGCCGTTGGTGCCGTCTTATTGAAGAGGTGCGCGGTGGCAGTGAGGGTGGCTTTGCCCTCTTCGCCGTTGCGGTGCGCGAGCTGGTAGACCTTGCCGAGAGCGATAGCGAAGCGTAAACGCTTTTCCAGCCGTTCGTGTCATCAACACCGCACCCCGTGCTTCTCGGGGTGCGGTGTTCTCGTTTTTGGTCAACCTGCCTGTGACAAACCTGTCTGCGATTGAGGTCGGGTTTGCGCTATACTATGCGCCGCCCGCTAAGCCAACCGTTAAGCCGCTCTGGAGAGACGCTGAAAATGTATAACCTCGCCCGCTCGATCTTCTTCCGCGTTGATCCAGAAAAGTCCCACGGTATGGCGCTGAGCGCGTTGGATGCACTGCATCGTGTCGGTGGGGTAACGCGGCTATTTGGTAAGCCGGTAAACGATCCCGTCGAGCTGATGGGGCTGCGGTTTTCCAATCGGGTGGGGCTCGCCGCTGGGTTGGACAAAAATGCTGACCACCTGGATGCGCTTGGCGCGCTGGGCTTTGGCTTTGTCGAAGTAGGCACCGTCACGCCTAAGCCACAGCCAGGCAACCCCAAGCCCCGGCTGTTTCGCTTAGCGCAGCATGAAGCGATCATCAACCGCTTTGGCTTTAACAATAAGGGGGTTGAGCACCTGATTCAGCAGGTCAAACAGCGCCACTACGGCGGCATTGTGGGCATCAATATCGGTAAAAACCTGACTACTTCGGTAGAGCAGGCGTTGGATGACTACCTGGTATGTTTAGACGCGGTGCACCCTTATGCGGATTACATTGCGGTTAACGTCTCCTCGCCGAATACTCCGGGACTGCGCAGCCTCCAGTTCGGCGAACAGCTGGACGCGCTATTAGGGCCGATTCGAGCACGAGCCACAGAGCTCAATGACCAAACGGGCCGCAACGTACCATTGCTAATTAAGATTGCCCCGGATATGAGCGCTGAAGAAGTAGCCTTAATGGCGGCAAGTATCGAGCGCAACGCCCTTGATGGCGTGATTGCCACTAATACCACGGTTTCCCGTGAGGCCGTGCAGGGCGATCCCCAAGCGGATGAGGCCGGCGGACTCTCTGGGAAACCGGTCTTTGATGCATCCAATCGTGTTATTCGCCAACTGCGCGAGCATCTACCCGCGTTGCCAATTATTGGCGTAGGCGGTATCGATAGTGCCGCTGCAGCCCAAGCCAAGATCGCCGCTGGAGCAGATTTAGTACAGCTCTATTCAGGCTTGATCTACCAAGGCCCGAAGCTGGTGGGGGAGTGCGTCAGAGCGTTGAAGGCTTTAGCTGCTGGAGCGCCAGCCGCTGGAACGCCAGCCGATAAAAAGCCCACCGATTAAAGTGGGCTCACTTGAAACCTTCGTTCAGACGTAAAGAAAAATAAAACGTTAAGTCATGACCATGGGGTTCTTATGGATACCGGAGATGCCGGTCATCCCATCCCACTGGTCGCCGCGACCTTCACGCCAACCGCTCATCCAGTATTCGCGTAAATTGATATCTTGACTGGGACAGTCATCACGAGAACGACCCGATACACCCGCTTTGTAGCCGTGGACATAAGCCCGCTGGAAGCGATCACGTTTTTGCCGTTTCATTGGCTAACCTCTTTTCACGAAAGCCTTTGATAAGAAATAGGATATTGTCGAATCTATTCACAAAACATGTTCGCAAATATCCATTATTCCGAGAGCTTGCTTCAAGAGCGAGTCGCCGCCTCAACTCAAATGTCTAGCACTCACGAGCTGAACGGGTCGAGTGGCGATCTCATTCAAATCATAGGCCGAGTCTTAAATCGACCCTGACAGGTAACGCATGCGTTTTTCAGTAGCTACTCTCTTATTGTTAGACCATGATGGTGTCATCTGTCGACTATCAATTTGTCATAAAACGTAAACTCATTTGCTATATATAGGAATTCCGCGCCATTACGCGCCGTTATTATCATGACCGAGTCGAATCAAAACGCCCCCTTGAGTCTGCTAGCCACTTGCCCGAAAGGCATTGAAGGCTTGCTCCACGATGAACTAGTGGCATTGGGCGCCACGCCGGGTAAAACCACGGTGGCCGGTGTGTATTTCACCGCCAGTCAAGCTATCGCCTACCGGGTATGCCTATGGTCGCGATTGGCCAACCGGGTCATTTTGACCCTGGTACGCGAATCGATGATCGACACCGCCGATCAGGTGCGCGATGTAGTTGCTCGCATAGCCTGGACTCAACACTTGGCGCCTGGCAATACGCTGGCGGTTGATTTTCACGGCCGTAGCGAACAGATTCGCCATACCCGCTTTGGTGCGCAAACCGTTAAAGACGGCGTGGTTGATGCCCTCCAGCTGGCGGGGCAGGAACGCCCCAATGTGGATACCAAAACACCGCACTTGCGTATCTACGCCCACTTGCACCGTATGAACTTAACCATTGGCCTGGATCTCTCTGGTGAAAGCCTGCACCGCCGCGGCTACCGCCGGGATGTAGGCCATGCGCCGCTAAAAGAGAATTTGGCCGCCGCGCTGTTGGTGCGTGCAGGCTGGCCAGAGCGCTTAAAAGCGGGAGAGCCGTTGATTGACCCGCTGTGTGGTGCAGGCACGCTGCTTATCGAAGCCGCCATGATGGCAGCTGACCAAGCACCGAACCTGAACCGTGAACGGTTCGGCTTTCACGGCTGGGCAGGTCACGATGACGAAGCGTGGCGGGAACAGAAGCGCGAAGCCGAAGCGCGTGCTTCGATTGGTCGCAAGCGCTGCAAGGCCCAGCTATTAGGCTTCGACCAGAGCCCCGCGGCGCTCTCTGCGGCGAAAGCCAATGCCATGCGAGCGGGCATCCCGGCATTGATTGCTCTGCATGGGCAGAGCCTAGCCCAGCTTACCCGCCCCGAAACGCTCACCGCCGAACGTGGCCTGCTGATCACTAATCCTCCTTACGGCGAACGCTTGGGCGAGCTGCCTGAACTGGTGCGTCTCTACGCCCAGCTGGGTGAGAAAGCCAAAGCGCTATTCCCCGGCTGGACGCTGGCGGTATTTACCGGCAACCCTGATCTCGGCCACCGATTGGGGATGCGTGCGCACAAACAGTACGCGCTTAAAAACGGTGCCTTGGATGCCAAACTGCTGCTCATGGAAATTGGTGACGCCGAGCACCTGCCGACCGTTAGCGATACAAAGCCTGTTCAGAGCGAGAGCGGTGCAGTGGCGGCGCCTAGTGAAGAGGCTAGCGAAGAGCAAACGGCTCATAAAAACCAAGACAATGCCCAGATGTTTGCCAATCGGCTGATTAAAAATCAGAAGCGGCTGAAAAAGTGGCTGAAGCAGAGCGGCGAAACCAGCTATCGCGTGTATGACGCCGATATGCCCGAGTACGCGTTGGCGGTGGATCGTTACGGTGACCGCGTACACGTGCAAGAGTACGCGGCGCCCAGTTCGATCAATCCGGCTCAAGCGCAGAAACGCTTGTACGATGCCTTGGAAGTCATGCCAGAGGCGCTTAACGTTGACGCCAGCAAAATCTATATCAAGCGTCGCGAGCGCCAAACCGGCAGTGCCCAGTACCAAAAACGCGCTGCCAGCGGCGAACGTTTTGAGGTGCAGGAAGGCACAGCTCGGCTCTGGGTAAACCTGCGTGACTACCTGGATACCGGTCTGTTTCTAGACCACCGCCCGGTACGACGCATGCTGGGTGAAATGGCCAGCGGTAAACGCTTTTTGAACCTGTTCTGTTATACCGCCACGGCAACGGTGC
The DNA here is from genome assembly GCF_002211105.1 of Halomonas campaniensis. Lineage (GTDB taxonomy): Bacteria > Pseudomonadota > Gammaproteobacteria > Pseudomonadales > Halomonadaceae > Vreelandella > Vreelandella campaniensis_A. The sequence goes on from NZ_JPUA01000034.1 coordinate 835,751, forward strand.
AGGCCGCCTTAGGCGGCGCCAGCGACAGCGTCAGCGTGGATATGTCCAATACCTACCTGGAGTGGGCCAAGGACAACTTTGCGCTGAATAAGCTCGATACACGGCTGCATCGCGTGGTTCGCGACGACTGTTTCCGCTGGCTGGAGACCGCCAACGCCGAGTTTGACCTGATCTTTATGGATCCGCCGACGTTCTCCAACTCGAAGAAGATGCGCGACACCCTCGACGTGCAGCGCGATCATCCACGGCTTGTGGAGCTCGCCATGGCGCGCTTGGCATCCGGTGGAACCTTGGTGTTTTCTAATAACCAGCGGCGCTTTAAACTGGATGAATCACTCAGCGAGCGCTACGCGGTAGAGGATATCACCGGGCGCAGTTTCGATCCCGATTTCCAGCGGCGTACGAACCTGCACCATGTGTTTTTACTTCGTCATAAGGCGTCATAAGAGAGTTTTTGCATGATTCAGCTATCCCTTTACACGACCATGGGTTGCCACCTATGTAGCCAGTTAGAAGCACTGGTGGCCGCACTAGCGAATCAAGAGGTGTGGCTGCACCACATCGAGATTAGTGATGACGACGCCCTGGTTGAGCGCTACGGCGTGCGGATACCGGTGATAGTGGATAGCGAAGGCAATGAGCTGGATTGTGGCTTTGAGCTGGAGCGTTTAAGCGCCTGGTTGCGCGAGCGCGGCTGGCTGGATGAGGCAGCGCTGGCAGCGTTTACAGCACTGCCAGACACCGCGCCGCCTAAAGGCGCCCATAAGCGTGATGGCCGACGTTTCTTAGGTTAATAAATGCATGGTTAATAAGTGCGTGGTTAATAAATGCATGGCCGGATTCGAGCGGCTCATATCGCATCCAGTAGCGATAGCTGGCGCATCGCTTCCTGACCTTCCGGGGTATGGTCGGCCACTTCCAGCACCTTGCGAAAGCCTCGTGAGGACTGGATGGTGGCCTCGTCCTCCAGCCACATATGGGCTTGATCCAGCGTATCGGCTAGCTGATGTTTCAGGCCGCCAAACTGAGTGCCGATTTGGCCCCAGGCGCGACTGAAAATCCAGTCACCAAACATATCCTGGTGAATATGAACCAACACATAGTCATGGTTGGTTTCCCAGCGTACGATCACAACACTCTCCTTACTTAGCCTTTAAAAGATAGCCTTTAAACACGCCTGCCCATCAAGCCGTCGCGGGCGTATTGTAAAGCTCGGATACCCAAACGCCTATGAAACTTGTCATCGACGCCAATATCCCCGCTGCCGAGCATTGTTTCGGCCATTTCGGTTCGCTCACCCGCGTGCCTGGGCGGGAGATAAACGCCGCCCACCTGCAGGATGCCGATGCACTCATCGTGCGCTCGATTACCCAGGTCAACAATCAGCTAATTGCCGATAGCGCCGTGCGCTTTATCGGCACCTGCACCATCGGCACCGATCATATTGACCAAACAGCGCTTGCCCAGCGCGATATCGATTTTGCCAGCGCGCCAGGCTGCAACGCCGAAGCGGTGGTGGATTATGTGCTGAGCAGCCTGCTGACCCTGGCGGAACGCGATGGCTGGGCACTTAGCGAGCGTACCGTGGGTATTGTGGGGGTGGGCAATGTGGGCAGCCGACTGCAGGCGCGGCTAACCGCCATGGGTGTGGCAACGCTGGCCTGTGATCCGCCCAAGGCAGCTGTAGAGAGGGCAGAAGAGGGATCTGAGCAAGGGTTTCACTCCTTAGACGCCTTGATCGAGCGCTGTGATGTGCTCTGCCTGCATACACCGCTTACCCAAGCAGGCCCTCACGCGACTTACCAGCTCCTCAATGCCCAGCGCATCGAGGAGCTGGCACCCGGTTGTGTGCTGCTCAATGCGGGGCGGGGTGACTGCGTGGATGGTTTAGCGCTACGCAGTCGCCTTGCGAGCAAGGGCGATATCAGTGCCATACTGGATGTGTGGGAGGAGGAGCCCAGTATCGACGCAGGATTGCGTGATCTGGTCTCACTAGCCACGCCCCATATCGCCGGGCATAGCTTGGACGGCAAACTACGCGGCACTTGGATGATTCAGCAGGCGCTGGCCCGTCACTGCGACCAGCCTAGCGAGTTGACGTTTGCTGATATCTGCCCATCACCCGCCCTTGTGTCCCTGCATCTGCAGCACGCACTTCCCCCGGAAGACGCTCTGCGGCTCTGCATGAGAGCGGCGTATGACGTGCGCCGCGACCACGATGCGCTTCAGCGTCAAACCCAGCACCACGGAATGCGCAAAGGCTTTGATGATTGCCGTGCCAACTACCCGCTGCGGCGTGAATTCGCCACGCTCAACGTGCAGCTATCAGGGGAAGCGGTAACGCTGGAAGGCGTATTGCGTGGGGCTGGGTTTGCAGTAACGCTTGCTAGGTTGTGAAAAACACGCTGTGAAAAACAGGTAGCGAAAAACAGCAAGGCCCGCAGATGCGGGCCTTAAATGTATGGAGCTACTGAAAAACTTACTGACGATAAGCGGCTTCTTTCAGCGCGCGGATGCGCTCATCCAGAGGCGGGTGGCTGGCAAATAGCTTTTCCACCAGCGAACGCGTTTGGCCTTTGGTGATGGCCATGGCGCGCAGCGTATCCGGCATTTGATCGGGCATTTCGGTTTCGGTTTTCAAGCGTGCCAGGGCACTCACCATGGCGTTGGTGCCCGCCAACCGCGCACCTGCTTCGTCGGCGCGGTACTCCCGGTAGCGCGAGAACCAGGCGACGATAGCCGAGGCTAAAATGCCGAATACAATTTCAGCGACCATGACTACCGCGAAGTAGCCCATAAAGCCCAGTCCGCCTTCGCCATCGCTGCGGCTGCGTAGGAAGTTATCCACTAGGTGCGCCACTACCCGGGCAAAGAACATCACAAAGGTGTTCACCACGCCCTGAATTAGCGCCAGGGTGACCATATCGCCGTTAGCGACGTGACCAATTTCGTGAGCCAGAACCGCACGCACTTCTTCCGGGCGCATGCGGTTGAGTAGGCCAGCCGAAACGGCCACTAGCGCATCATCCTTGTTCCAACCGGTGGCAAAGGCGTTGGACTGCTGAGCCGGAAAAATGCCCACTTCCGGAGTTTTGATACCCGCCTCGCGAGAGAGCTCAGCGACCGTGTCCAGCAGCCACTGTTCGGTAGAGTTGGAGGGCGTTTCGATAATCACCGTGCCGGTGCTGCGCTTGGCCATCCATTTGGAGATAAACAGCGAAACGATGGAACCTGCCATGCCGAAGATAAAGCAGAAGATCAGCAGGCTGGTGAAGTTGATGCCCTGGCCGCGGAGGTAGCTTTCTACGCCTAGCAGGCGCAAGGTAATACTGGCGACCAGCAAAACCGCTATATTGGTGCCTAAAAACAGCAGAATTCGCATCATAATGCAGGTACTCCCCTAAAGTTTATCGAAGCTTTACTAGATTAATGGCTTAGATACGTGCTGTTCATGGCAGTTTCAAGTCATGGCTACAAAAGCTACTGCCGATAGCGTGACAAGAAATTGGCAAAGCGATCGAGTGCATCACCTAATTGATCTGCCCAGGGCAGCGTTACGATGCGCACATGATCCGGTTCTGGCCAGTTAAAGGCCGTGCCCTGTACCAGTAAGATCTTTTCCTGCAGCAGCAAATCCAGCACCATCTGCTGGTCGTCTTTGATATTGAAAACCTTGGGGTCGAGCCGTGGAAAGGCGTAGAGCGCGCCTTTAGGTTTTACGCAGGAGACGCCGGGGATTGCGTTCAGCTTTTCCACGGTAATATCGCGCTGGGCCAGCAGCCGCCCGCCGGGCAGGATCAGATCATTGATCGACTGATAGCCCCCCAGTGCGGTCTGAATCGCATGCTGGGCAGGCACGTTGGCACACAGGCGCATGGAGGCGAGCATATTCAGCCCCTGGATATAGTCCTGAGCGTTGAGCTTGGCCAGGGTGCCGGAGATAATCATCCAGCCCGAGCGGAAACCGGCGCAACGATAGCTTTTGGAGAGGCCGTTCATGGTGATGACCAGTTGGTCATCGTCCGCCAGGGCGCCCGTGGCAGTGTGCTCGACGTCGTCATACAGAATCTTGTCGTAGATCTCGTCAGAGAACACCACCAGGTTGTGCTGCTTGGCGATGGCCAACACCTCTTTTACCACGGCGGGGGGGTAGACCGCGCCAGTGGGGTTGTTGGGGTTAATCAGCACAATGGCGCGAGTGTGGCTGGTGATCTTGGCACGAATATCCGCCATGTCAGGCGTCCAGTCCGCCTGTTCGTCGCACAGGTAGTGCACTGCGTGACCACCGGAAAGGTGGGCGGCCGCCGTCCAGAGCGGGTAGTCCGGCGCGGGAATGAGTACTTCATCACCGTCGTTGAGCAGCGCCTGCATGGCCATCACGATCAGCTCAGAGACGCCGTTGCCGATAAAGATATCTTCTATACCCACGCCGGGAATCTGCTTGCGCTGGCACTCCTGCATGATCGCCTTACGGGCAGAGTAGAGGCCTTTGGAGTCGCAGTAGCCCTGGGCGGTGGGCAGATTACGCATCACATCCTGAAGAATCTCTTCCGGCGCCTCAAAACCAAAGGGCGCAGGGTTACCAATGTTTAGCTTGAGGATTCGCTGACCTTCCTCTTCCAAACGCTTGGCATGGTCGAGTACCGGGCCGCGAATGTCGTAGCAGACATTGTGCAGTTTATGAGATTTCTTTAACGGGTGTGATTCGTGCGACTGCGGGGTATCCATGAGGTGTCTGTCCAAAAGTAGCTAGAGGCCCAAAAGTGTCCAAAAAGCATGAGTGTCTAAAAACTGCGCCCACAAGCCATCGTCGGCTATAGAGCTATTAGGCCATTATGCGTCGGAAAGTGCTTGATTGTCTTCGTCGTTTTGCACGGGCGGCGGAGGAATGTCTGCCGGGGTTTCAAGCGTTAACCTGCCCAGCTTGCCATCACGCAGTTCGTGAAGCAGCACTTCCGCGCCGCGGTGCAGATCAACGGCGCCGCCGGGACGCAGACCGCCTCGGCGGGCAGCGATATCTTTTAAGATGGCGTTACCGTCGAAGCCAGCAATAGCGAGAAAGTCGGGCTTTTTCGGGCCATCTGCATCAATGTCGTGGGGGATCTCTGGAGCGGCGTAGGGCGGCAGCTCTTTGAGCTTATAACGCTCGGTGAGCGCTTTGGGGTAGCGTTTGGCCAGCTCTGCGCTGGTGACAATCGCCACATCGGCGTACTCGATAGCAGTATCACGAATGGCGCCGGTGGCCGCAAGACGATAGGCGCTAGCCTGATCTTCAATTTTCGGCCATAGCACTCCAGGCGTATCGGTAAGCGCCACGCGCCCATCGATGCGCACCTTCTGCTGGCGCTTGGTCACCGCGGGCTCGTTGCCGGTTTTAGCGATTTTTCGCCCGGCCAGGCCGTTAATCAGCGTTGATTTTCCGACATTCGGTATGCCCATCACCATCACGCGTACATCCCGGTCAGCACGAACGGCTCCGGCCAGCTCATGGCACAGCTTGGGGATTTTCTTGAGTTCGCGGGTGTTGGTAGTGGTCACCGCCAAGGCGCGCATATTCTCTTGGGCATCGAAATAAGCCACCCATTCGGCCGTTCGCTCTGGGTCGGCGAGGTCGGCGCGGGAAAGAATTTTCAGCACCGGCTTGTGGCGGGTTAGCTCGGCCAGCATCGGATTGGCGCTGGAGTAGGGCAGCCGCGCATCGAGTACCTCAATGACGACATCAATTTCAGGCAGCACCTCCTTGATCTGGCGGCGGGCCTTGTTCATATGTCCGGGGAACCAGCCGAGCATGGGTTTCTCCTGCAAGTACAAAAATAACGGCACAAAAAAAGCGGGCGTCCATTCTAGCAGATGGCGCCCGCCTTGCTGGGTTTCCTTGAGAGGATTTATCAGCGATTACTCGTCGGGGTGAAATTCCAGTGAGACTGAGTTGATGCAGTAGCGTAACCCGGTAGTCTCCGGCGGCCCATCGGGAAATACGTGGCCCAGGTGAGCATCGCAGTGGGAACAAACTACCTCCGTGCGCTGCATGCCGTGAGTAGTATCCGTATGCTCCTCAACGCAGCGGCTGCCCAGCGGCCGATCAAAGCTTGGCCAGCCGCAGCCAGCATCGAATTTATGCTCGTTCTCAAACAGTGGCGCGTGGCAGCAGACGCAGTGGTAAATGCCCTGGGCGTCGCTGACCTGATAATCACCGGTGAACGGGCGCTCGGTGCCTTTCTCACGCGCTACGCGGTACTGCTCGGGGGTTAGCTGCTGTTGCCACTCGTCAGGGGATTTTTCTATTTTCGCCATGCTCTGTTCCTCTCCCTTATACATTGCTCTATACATCGCTGAGACCAAGCGTTGTTTGGGCTCACTAGCCTAGTGACACCACTTGGTCATCATGAGTTTCAGCATGGGCGATTATACATCGCTGTGCCAGGACAGGTTTCCGCGAGGGCGCTGTGAACCCATCCGTGGGCGCTACTTGCGACATCCCTGTCGCAAGACCCTCGCTTCAACCTGTCCTAGCACCCCACTATCAAGGGTTTTATAAGCCTTTATATTTAATCTAATTCTATACGCTAGCCGCACCGCCGTTACTGCGAGGATCGTGGGCGCTCTCTATCAGCCCATCCGGGTGATGCACAATACCGCCCGCATGGCCCATGGTGTCACTGAACGCCTCGGGCAGCACTTCCACATCGTGGCCTGCTGTGGCCAGGGCTGCCACCAAGGTGTCATCAAAACGGTTCTCAAGTTTTAGGTTAGTGCTGGTTTCGCCCCAGGTACGCCCCAACAACCAGCGGGGCGCCGTAATCGCCTGCTGCAGCGGCATACCGTGCAGTGCGTAGCGTGAGAATATCGCCGCCTGGGTTTGCGGCTGGCCTTCACCGCCCATGGTGCCGTAGACCAGGGTGCGACCATCGTTAAACTTGGCCAGCGCCGGGTTCAGCGTGTGGAAGGGTTTGCGCCCAGGGGCTAAGCCGCGCAGGTCTTCAGGATTAAGCGAAAAGCTGATGCCGCGGTTTTGCCACAGTACACCGCTTTCCGGCAGCACTACGCCGCTGCCAAACTCCCAGTAGATGCTCTGAATAAAACTCACCGCACGCCCTTCGTTATCCACGGTGCCCATCCAGATGGTGTCACCTGGCGCAGGCTCGTGGGGCCAGGGCAGGGCGCGCTGTGGGTCGATGTGAGTCGCCTCCCGGCCAATATTCTCTTCGCTGAGTAACTCCTGCAGCGGTGTGGGTACGCGGCCGGGGTCAGTGACGTTTTGGTCGCGCAGGATAAAGGCGCGCTTGGTCGCCTCGATGAGTCCGTGCAGGTGCTCAAAACCGTTGGGTTCGGCGGCTTTTAAGCGCTCGTAAATGCCTAAAATCATTAACGAGGCCATGCCCTGGGTGGGGGCGGGCAGGTTATATAGCGTGGCATCCTGCAGGGTTACTTCCAGCGGCGTGACTTGCTGGGCGCGGTAGGCGTGAAAGTCTGCCAGACGCAGTGGGCTGCCTACCGCCTCTAAGTCCCTCGCCATGCTCGCGGCCAGTTCGCCGCGGTAGAAGTCGTCTAACCCCGCTTCCGCCAAGCGCTTTAGTGTCGCGGCCAGGCGCGGCTGGCGCAACCGCTCGCCTTCGCGGGGAACCTGGCCGTTAAGCAGTAGGGCTTCAGTAAAGCCGGGGCTTTGAGACAGGCGCTCAACGTGCTTAGCGGTGAGTGCTTCTTGGCTTTGAGTAACTGAAATACCTGATTCTGCATGCCGAATGGCATCCGCCAGCAGCGTTGTTAGGGGCAGTGGTTTACCCCAGGCTGACGCTACGTTTAGTGCTTCCTGCCAACCGCCAATAGTACCTGCCATGGTCAGAGCAGCTTTAGGGCCGCGCTCGGGAATCTGCGCTTCACCCGCATAGAAATCTCTATCGGCGAGCCCAGCCGCTGGGCCGCAGGCGTCAATGGCAATGGGCGCTTTGCCCGGCTCATGAATGAGCCAGAAGCCATCGCCACCCAGGGCGTTCATATGCGGGTAGACCACCGCAATGGCGGCCGCCGCAGCGACCATGGCTTCTACCGCATTGCCGCCCTGTTTAAGCACATCGCGCCCGGCGCTGGCGGCGAGGTGGTGAGGGGCGACACAACTGCCGCCGTAACTGCGTTGGGTGTGGAGCATGACGAGTATCCTTTGTTATTAATAAAAATTATCAGGTAGAGGGTTACCAGCCAATCGCGTTCGGCAGCCACGTGGCAATACTGGGGAAGATAAAGACCAGTGCCACGGCGATAAACTGTAAGCCGATAAACGGTAGCGCGCCTTTATAAATATCCAGCGTCGAGACTTCTTTCGGCGCTACACCCTTGAGGAAAAACAGCGACCAGCCAAAGGGCGGGGTAAGAAACGAAGTTTGTAGCACGAGCCCCACCAGAATACCCAACCACACCATATCGACGCCCATCTGCACAAAGAAGGGCAAAAACAGCGGTAGGGCAATATAGCTGATCTCTATCCACTCAAGGAAGAAGCCCAGCACAAACATCAGCAGTAGCATGAATAGCATCGCGCCAAGCTCGCCACCGGGTACCCAGTCGAACATACGGGCCACCAAGTGCTCGCCCCCCAAGCCACGAAATGCCAAGCCAAATACCTGGGCGCTGATCAAAATAAAGAACACCATGGCCGAGATCACCAGCGTGGCCTTGGCAACCTCTTTGAGCAGCGCAAAGGTTAACCGCCCTGAGCAGGCTACAAACAGCAGTGCACCTAGCGCCCCCATGGCCGCAGCTTCGGTGGGAGCGGCGATACCGCCAATAATTGATCCCAGTACGGCAAACACCAAGCCCACAGGAGGACCCACTACGGTGAGCACTTTGCGTACCAGTTGGCGCCGCTCCATACTCGCACGCTCTTCGGCGGGAATCGGCGGCATCAGGTGTGGATACATTTTGGCGATCACCAGAATGGCAATAATATACACCGCCGCCAGGGTCAGCCCCGGCACCATGGCCGCTGCGAACATGGTGCCGACCGATTCACCCAAAATTTCCGCGAGCAGAATCAGCACCAGGCTAGGCGGAATAATCTGCCCCAAGGTGCCGGACGCGCAGATCATCCCGGTGGCCAGGGTTTTAGGGTAGCCGCGGCGTAGCAGCGTCGGTAGCGTGAGCAGGCCAAGGGTGACGATAGTGGCGCCCACAATGCCCGTGGCGGCGCCTAACAGCACACCCACGAGGATGATCGCCACGCCCATGCCCCCCGAGAGGCCGCCAAACAGGTGGCCGATGACATCGATCAACTCCTCGGCAAGCTTCGACTTCTCCAGCATCACCCCCATAAACACAAACAGCGGTATGGCCATAAAGGTGTAATTGGTCACTACGCCGTAAATACGTGACGGCAGTAGATTAAACAGCATCGGGCCAAAGCCAATGTAGCCAAAGAAAAAGGCGGTAGCGGCGATGCTGATGCCAACCGGGATGCCGACCAGCAGAAACACGAAAAAAGCCACGATCATGCCGATCGCCAGCCATTCATTGGGAGACATGCGTTATTCACCTCGTGTGGGTAGGGCGAAAGCCTGACGCAGCGCGTGGGCCAACCCTTGCAGCGCGAGAAGGACAAAACCGAATGGAATCAGCGATTTGAGCAGCCAACGCAGCGGCAGGCCACCGGGGTTGGGCGACGCTTCGCCGCGGGCGAATGACTGGGCGATCCAGGGCAGCGTCAGCCAGGCGATATACAGCCCCATCACCAGCAGCATTAGACCGCCGATGACCTCGATCACCCGTTGCAGGCCCAAGGGGAAGCGTTCGTAGAAAACATCTACGCGCACCTGCTCGCCCATCAATAGCAAATACGACATGCCAAACAGCGCAATAGGCGAAATCAAGTGCCACTGCAGCTCCTGCAGCCATATCGCGCCAATGCTGAACACATAGCGCATCAATACATCGCCAGCGACGAGTCCGATTAAAACCACGCAGATCCAGGCGGCGATCCAGCCAAATAGCCGAACCACCGCCTCAACTCCGTGGACAAAAAATGCCACGGCGCGCATATCAGACTCCGATAATGTCGTTTAACCAAGCCCGCTCACTGGCACCCGCCCAGCGGTCGTGGTTGGCTTTAAACGCCATGTAGCTATCGTGCACTTTGCGCACCAGCGGGTCGGCGTTGGCTTCGCTAGAGAGTGTGTCCATTGTCGCTTCGCGCAGCGCATCGACAACCGGTTCGGGCAGCATGCTAGCGGTCACGCCTTCGTTCTCCACTAGATCGGTCATGGCCTCGCCATTGACCGCTTCAGACCAGGTCACGCTCTCCAAGCAGGCGGCCATACAGGCGGTTTTGACAATCATCTTCAGGTCTTCTGGCAGGCTGTCCCAGTGGGTTTTCGAGATGAGCAGCTCACCCGTGGTTGAAGGTTCGTGCCAGCCGGTGGTGTGGTAGAACTTGGCCGCGTTGTGGAGCCCCATACGGCGGTCTTGGAAAGGACCCACAAACTCGGCTGCATCAATCACGCCACGCTCCAGCGCGGGGAAAATTTCACCACCGGGCAGTACCCGGGCATCCACGCCAAGTGAAGAGTAAACCTGGCCCGCCAAGCCAGGAACGCGCATGCGCAGCCCGTTGAGCTGGCTAATATCCTCAATCGGCTCGCGGAACCAGCCAGTCATTTGCACGCCGGTATTATTTAGCGGGAAGGCGACCATGCCGTAGGGCTCGTACACCTCGTGCCAAAGCTCCAAACCGCCGCCGTGGTAAAGCCACGCCATATGGCCCATAAAGCTCATGCCAAAGGGCACGGTAGTAAAGTACTGAGCGGCAAAGGTAGTGCCGGACCAGAAATAGCTGTTAGCGGCGTTCATTTCGATGGTGCCGCTTTGAACGGCTTCAAAGCCTTCAAAGGCCGGAATCAGTTCGCCGGATGAAAAATGCTGAATATTGAGTCGCCCGCCGGACATGGCGTTGATTTTGGCGATCACATCAGTGGGGCTGCCAGGGCCTTCCACGTAAAACGGCGAGCCGGGCGGGTAGGCATTGGTCATACGCCAGTTGAAACTCTCGGCGGACTGCGCGCGGGCGATAGATGGGGCGCCCAAGACAAGGCCTGCCGTGGAAGAGACGGCAGCTGTGGTGAGAAACTTGCGACGGGATAAGGACATAGCACACCTCATTAATGGGGGAGTTGGTCAGCAAGGGAACACAATGAAGTAGCAAGGGGTGTGCCATAAAAATCGATTTTTTTTATAAATAAAAGATTTTAAAGGTTTTTGTAGGTTGTGGCTTGCGAGTGTAAGTACAAGAAAAATAACCGCTTGCACCGATATAGCGCCTAATGAGTGCGCAGAGCACTCTCAGCGTGCACGTTGGCATCGCAGGCTTTGCTTTTTTTGACCCTTTCGGTTTTGGGAGCTTCAGGTAGAGCTTCGTGTGTAGGTGATTGAAAGAGGGGCAGTTAGCTTAGAAGTGGCAGAGTGCTTGACAGCTCAATGAGGTCTGAGTAACATACGCGCCACCTCGACGAGGCAATGAAACGTCCCATTCGTCTAGTGGTCTAGGACACCGCCCTTTCACGGCGGTAACAGGGGTTCGAACCCCCTATGGGACGCCACTTATTTTTGAGGCTGAGCCTTTAAAGATAAGAGATCGTCAGGTTTATCGGAATGCGGGAATAGCTCAGTGGTAGAGCATCGCCTTGCCAAGGCGAGGGTCGGGAGTTCGAATCTCCTTTCCCGCTCCAAGTACTAAAAGTGTTAAAAGCAGGCGAGGGCCGGGAGCTGGTGTGCCAGCCCAGTCGATCTCCTTTCCAGCTACACGTAATTGAAGTACTTAAAGTGTCCCATTCGTCTAGTGGTCCAGGACACCGCCCTTTCACGGCGGTAACAGGGGTTCGAACCCCCTATGGGACGCCACTTCCGATAAACAGAATGTTGCATAGCAAGTGTTCTATAAGCGGGAATAGCTCAGTGGTAGAGCATCGCCTTGCCAAGGCGAGGGTCGGGAGTTCGAATCTCCTTTCCCGCTCCAGTTTTAGGTGTCGGATTAAGTTATTGTCCTGCTCCAATTAGTCCCATTCGTCTAGTGGCCTAGGACACCGCCCTTTCACGGCGGTAACAGGGGTTCGAACCCCCTATGGGACGCCATCTAGCTTTATACGTTGTTTACGTTGCGGGAATAGCTCAGTGGTAGAGCATCGCCTTGCCAAGGCGAGGGTCGGGAGTTCGAATCTCCTTTCCCGCTCCATATAAACAAGATCAGATAGTTCTGCAATTTCCCAGCTTCAAAAGTTTAGTCTTCCCTTTGTTTCCATGATGTATCGGCTAATTGCTGGGCATCACTGTTTGCGTGTCTGACGATTGGTGGTCTTGCCCGCCTTGAAAAAAGTCGTTTGCGCCCTAATGTTTTACCTTCTCTTCTTTTTTTGCTGACAGGACATGTTCATGGCCGAACCGGCATTGTCGATCCGTGGCCTCACCAAGGTGTATGGCAACGGCTTTCAGGCGCTTAAAGGTATTGATCTAGACGTCCAGCAGGGCGATTTTTTTGCGCTGTTGGGCCCCAATGGCGCCGGTAAATCCACCACCTTGGGGGTGGTTTGCTCGCTGGTGCAAAAGACGGCGGGCAAGGTCTCCATATTCGGTATCGATGTGGATAAAGACTTCGCTAAAGCCAAGTATCAGCTGGGCGTGGTACCCCAAGAGTTCAACTTCAATCAATTTGAGAAAGTGCTCGATATCGTGCTGGCTCAGGCAGGCTACTACGGCATGACCAGTCGCGAAGCTTTGCCCCGCGCTAAGCAACTGTTGACCGATCTGGGCCTATGGGAAAAGCGCAACGGCAGCGCGCGCATGCTGTCAGGTGGCATGAAGCGCCGCCTGATGATCGCTCGAGCGCTGATGCATCGTCCCAAGCTGTTGATTCTGGATGAGCCAACCGCCGGGGTGGATATCGAGCTGCGGCGCAGCATGTGGGAGTACATGCGGCGGATTAACCAAGACGAAGGCACCACCATCATCCTGACGACTCACTACCTGGAAGAGGCTGAGAGCCTGTGCCGTAATGTGGCGATTATCAATAATGGCGACATTGTGCGGAACACTAGCGTGCGAGGCCTGCTGGCTGAGCTGAATACCGAGACCTTCCTAATTGATACCTCCGAAGCTATTACAGAGATCCCTAAGATAGACGGGTTTGAGATAAAACAGCTGGAGTCTACTCAGCTATCACTCGTGGTGCATCGCGGGCAACGTTTAAACGATGTCTTCAAGGCGTTGAGTGAGCAGGGCATCCAGGTGGTTTCCATGCGTAATCGAGCCAACCGCTTAGAGGAGATGTTTGTGTCGATGGTGGAAGGTAGTGGGCTAGGGGCGATAGACCAGCGCGTTGAGAAGACGGAGGAGCGCGCATGAATGCTACGCAAACATTGATTGCTCTTTGGACGCTAGTGCTAAAAGAGATCAAACGTTTCACCCGCATTTGGCCGCAAACGCTGCTGCCTCCCTCAATCACCATGGCGATGTACTTCATTATCTTCGGCAACCTAATCGGTTCGCGGATTGGTGACATGGACGGCTTCAGCTATATGGACTTTATTGTCCCAGGGCTGATCATGATGTCGGTGATTACCAACAGCTACTCCAACGTGGCGTCGAGTTTCTTCTCCAATAAGTTTCAGCGCTCGATCGAAGAGATGATGGTTTCGCCCATGCCCAATTGGGTGATCCTGGCCGGCTTTATTTTAGGCGGAATGGCGCGAGGCTTGGGCGTGGGGTTAATCGTTACAATCGTTTCGCTGTTCTTTACCCGTTTAACCATGGAGCATCCGCTGCTCACAGTATTAGTTGTCGTGCTCACGTCTGCGTTGTTCTCTATTGGTGGCTTTATTAATGCGTTACTGGCCAATAAGTTCGACGATATTTCTATCGTGCCGACCTTTATCCTTACGCCGTTGACCTATTTGGGTGGGGTGTTCTACTCGATCTCAATGTTGCCCGACTTCTGGCAGGGCGTTTCCATGCTCAATCCAATTTTGTACATGGTCAACGTTTTCCGTTATGGCTTCCTGGGCGTCTCGGATATTCCTGTTGGTTGGGCCCTCGCTGCCATTTTTGCCTTTATTATCGTGCTATTTGGTATAGCGTTGGTGATGCTGGAGCGCGGTAAGGGAATCCGCAGCTAAACCCATGACCGCCAGATTGAGAATCATTAGGGAGTTTTGACGCCATGGCGCATCGACCGGATACTTTAGAACACGCGCCGTTAGGGCGCGATTCCGCCTACCCTGAGCAGTATGACGCAGGGCTGTTATATCCGATTCCCCGGGCGGCCAACCGCGCGCCTCTGGGGATAGAAGAGGGTGACTTGCCGTTTATAGGCGAAGACGAGTGGCACGCCTTCGAAGTCTCCTGGCTGAACAGCCGTGGCAAGCCCATTGTGGCGGTAGCACGCTTTCGTTTGCCAGCCGCCTCACCCCATCTGATTGAGTCTAAATCTTGGAAACTCTACCTCAACAGCTTCAATCAAACCCGTTTCTATAGTCGTGAGGACGTGATGAAAACCCTCGCTCACGACTTGGCCGCTGCAGCGGGTGCCGAGGTGAGCGTTGAGTTGTTCGATGTGGATGCCCCAGAGCTTTCAGCACGCTCCCTGCCGGGGGAGTGCCTGGATGATTTAGATATCGCCATAAGCGATTACACGCCTAGCAGCACTCATCTAACGGTAGGGGAGGAGATCGTCGAAGAGACACTCTACTCGCACTTGCTGAAATCTAACTGCCCTGTTACCGGCCAGCCAGACTGGGGCAGCGTACTGGTGCGTTATAAAGGGCCTAAAATCGATCGCGAAGGGCTGCTTCGTTACCTCATTGGGTTTCGTCAGCACCAGGATTTTCACGAGCACTGCGTTGAACATATCTTTACCGACCTAATGGCCCAGGCAAAGCCTACACAACTGCTAGTGCTGGCGCGCTATGTTCGCCGTGGTGGCTTGGATATCAGCCCCTGGCGGGCAACGCCCGGGCTAACCCCGCCCACGCCGCTGCGTCTGGCAAGGCAGTAAACGGCAGTGTTATAAAGGGTGGTGCTACAGTAGCCCTTCACGATTGGATTTGGAGTCATTAATGGACGCACTTACGCTGCTTCACGAACGTAGCTCAATGGGCAAGTTGACGGAACCAGCGCCCAGCGCCGAACAGCTCAGCGCTATCTACCAGGCCGCACTACGTGCGCCCGACCATAAAGAGCTGCGCCCCTGGCGCTTTATCGAGTTCAGCGGGGAGGGGCGTGAGCGGCTAGGCGAGCTATTTGCTGAGGCGGAGTTTCAGGAAGACCCCAGCGCCGACGACGAAACGCTCAACTCTGCACGCAAAAAACCGCTGCGGGCGCCGATGATTATCGCCGTGATCGCTAACGTTACGCCCGAACTGGAAAAAGTGCCCAAAATGGAGCAGGTGATCTCTGCCGGATGCGCCGCTCATGGCATTCTGCTGGCGGCCCACGCCCTGGGTCTGGGTGCTATGTGGCGCAGTGGCAAGTACGCGTTTGACCCCGTGGTTCGTAAAGGGCTAAGCCTGGATGAAGATGACGAAGTCGTCGCGTTTATCTATCTGGGCACCTTAGGTGGACGCCACAAACCCGTGCCGCAGCATAATGTTGCCGACTTTGTGGAGCGTTGGGACTAGCGATGAGTCTCCCCCGTCAGCCAGGCATCCCTCATCCACGATTGCCCCTGCCAAAAGGCCAGCCGGAAAATCTGGCCGCTTTTCAGCAGTGGTTGAGCGATGCCATACCTATGGTGAGTGCGTTGGGCATTCGCGCAGTAACGCGCCAAGGCGATGCACTAACCTGGCAATTGGCGTTAACGCCCAACCTTAACGATAAAGGCACGGGCTTTGGTGGTGCATTAACGGCGCAAACCACACTGCAAGGCTGGTGCTGGGTAACGTTATGGTTGCGTGAGCGGGGGATCAACCGGGATGTCGTCGTCGCCGAGGCCAGTCAGCGCTTTCTTGCGCCGGTAACAAGTGACTACCGCCTGGTATGTACGCCAGCCGTGCCAGAAGGCCCCACTCAGCTTGCCAGCAAGCTCGCTGAGCGAGGAAAAGGCCGCATAGCTCTGACCCAGCAGCTCTATTGCGGCGAGAGGCTCTGCCTGGAAGCCAGCGGCAGCTACGCTGTGTTGCCGCCACACTAATCGAAAGGGCCATCAGCCTGAAAAGGCTTGCTATTTCGAGGCTTAGCCAATAGTATATGCGCCGTTCTGTCGCGAAAGGTTCAGCCTTTTAACAGCGCCAAAACGCGGAGGGGTGTCCGAGTGGTCGAAGGAGCACGCCTGGAAAGTGTGTAAGCCGCAAGGCTTCGAGGGTTCGAATCCCTCCCCCTCCGCCACAGAATTTTCAAGGCCGCCAAGCACTTAGCTTGGCGGCCTTTTTCTTTGTGTGCAAAGCATAGTGCGCAAGGCTCTGATGGTGTCAGCTAGTTGGCCACAACGCAGTAATGGTCAACGCTGTGTGGTCAGTGAGTCCTACTCTAGTTCAGTCGGCGCCGCGCGGAGTTCGATGTATGACATAAGGAAACACATTAGCGGAATGCTCAGGTATTGCACTCAGTTCCTGCGGTCAAAATCAATATAGTCGCGGGTGCAGGCCATGCACGCACCGTCGGCTTAGCTATTTATTTGCGTTGGCGATCCTTGGCCTTTTTAGTTGTTCGTATAAAGGCGGGTAAGGATAAAGCCAGCTTGCGAATAATTAGTCATTTTTAAGGTGTAGGTAAAGTGAGTCAAACTCGCCAGCTTCTTGTAATTTTTGCCAGTCAGGTATGATTATCTGTCTTCTGTTAGTGTGGATTAAGCCATTGTTGCGAAGCGATTGTAATACCCTATTGACATGCACTGGGGTCATTCCCGTTGCGTCTGCCAGTTCCGCTTGGCTAATGGGCATGTGAAAAGAATTACCCTCCACTAACCCCACTGCCTTCAGGCGTAGCAGGAGCTCACAGATAACATGAGCGATGCGTGAGTAACCTTCGCGTTGCCCGACATTTAAAAGCCACTCGCGGAAGATAGAGGCGTCCACTAACGTCTCGTGCCAGAAGGGGGTGATGAGGCGAGGGTGCTGCTCAAATAAAAGATGCAAATCACGGTGCTGTATGAAACCGAGTTTACATGGGCTGAGTGAGGCAATATTAATATCGATGACTTGCAGGTGCAGGCTTTGCAGATCTGGCATATCTCCAGGTATATGCAGTGCCATTATCTGCCGTTTCCCCTCAAGGGTTAATTTATATACACATGAGAAACCCTCTAGGAGTAAGCAACATTGAGTAGGTTGATCACCCATTTTGACGATGTCTTGACCAGGCTTTACGTCTACGGTTTGTACCGGTAATTTCTGCAGTGTCAGCTTTTCCTCACTAGTAAGAGTATAATTACTTTCTATCTTGCGAATCATTAGATAGGTATGAGGCGGCAGAGCAGTAGGCATGCTTAACTCCTAAGTTGGTAGGAATGAGATATTTTTCAATAGTGCCTATGATGAGCTGCTAATCTAAATATATGTAAAAATCTAGCCTGCTTTATAAAAGGCGTATAACAATAGTGTAATTAGTTGTAGTTAATGAATAAGTTGTAAAGAGGCTTTTGATTGCCTGAGCTAAAAATATGGTTACGTCTTACTGGATTAGAATGTTTTACAGTTTGTAAATGTAATCGAATGGTGGTAGGGGGTTATTTGATATGAACGTTTTGATATTGAATGATTAGCAGCTGACCCTCAGTAGGCCAGCTGGGTAGGTATGAAGCAGAAGCGTTTCAACGCTCTACGTTAATCTATTCGCGTATTAAAAAGGCAGCACGCCGCTGAAGCCGACACCGAGTACGGCAACGATAACAACAACGATAACGACGATAGTGGTAGTAGACATATTCTCTTCCTTTGAGTAGTGAGCGTTTCTACAGCGTAGTCGCGAAAGCGCTATTTCGCACGTTGGCAAAAACAGCTGCACTGCGTTTCCTCACGACGGAATGAAGTAACCAGCATGCGCCAGCGAGAGTAAGGCAGGTAGGGGGGCTGCTGAGCTTGGCGCCGTGCTTACCTGATTTGCTGTTGTTCTTTTAGGCAGTTAAGCAGCAACTGACGGATTTCTTCATGTTGCTTCGCATCGCCGCGCCATATGCAGTGCGACTGATGTCGTGTCGTTGAATCGCTCAGAGGGAGAAAGCTCACATTGGAAAATCCAGCCTTGGCAAGTGATTGGGGAACTAGAGCAACGCCCATCGCATTGGCTACCAGGGCAAGAATGGTCAACCAGTGGGAGACTTCGTGACAAATATGGGGTTTAACATCGGCGTGGTGGAATAGACCGATGATCCTGTCGTAATAGTGAGGGGCAAGGTCGCGTCCAAACAGGATGATGGGCTCATTGTCCAGTTCCTTGACCGCCAACTCGCGTCGGCCTGCCAGGTGGTGATGTGCTGGCAAGCAGCACAGGAAGGGCTCGTCCGACAGGATGACCGACTCGATCCCCACGGGTAACGGCATCGAGTGGATGAAGCCGATATCGAGTTGTTCTTGCATCACTGCTTCTACTTGATCTGCCGAGTTGCGTTCGATCAATTGTATTTCGATGCCGGGATAGCGGGATTGCAGGCGTTTGAGCAGTTCCGGCAGGCCGCGAAAGAGCATGGCGGGAGTAAACCCGACACGCACCAGGCCGGTAGCGCTTGAAGCAATGCGCTGCACCAGCGTTTGCGAGTCTTCTAGCTGCTCGAGAATCCGGCGTGCCTGGCGCTGGAAGGCTTCTCCGGCGGGTGTGAGGGTAACGCGTTTGCTATTGCGCAGCAGCAGCTTGACCTTTAGCTCCTCTTCCAGTTGACGCAGGCTGGCACTTAGCGGTGGTTGAGAAATATGCAGGCGCTGCGCTGCTCTACCGAAATGCAGCTCCTCCGAGAGCACCAGAAAGTAACGCAACTGTCGAAATGTCAGCGCCATTGGCTTCGTTCCTTATCGTTTCTTGTTCTTCAATCATACATAAAACTGAATCAATGGATCCTAAAACAGTATTGGAGACGGCCTCCGTACCCGCCTAATGTGACGATAAAACATATAATAAGTCCAAGAGGTACACCGTCGTGAATGAACTGATACACCGCAATATCCCCGATTCCTGGGGGCAGAACAGTTACCATAACGATCCCACCCTTTCCCAGCTTCTGGATCTTTATTTGCCGAAGGCGCTACGTCAGCACCTGGAGCGCCACTTCAACGAGATGGGAGCCCTTGCTGGCGGTGAGCTGGAAGCGCTGGCCATCGAGGCTGACAAGCATCCGCCTGAACTTGCCCTGCGCAGCAGAAATGGCGCCGAGCGTCAGCAGATCCTCAAACATCCAGCCTATCAACGCCTGGAAGCGTATGCCTATGGGCAGTTCGGGCTGGCGGCGATGTCGCACCGCGGTGGAGTGCTTGACTGGTCGGAACCCATGCCGCCGGTAGTGAAGTATGCGCTGACGTACCTGTTCGTACAGGCAGAGTTTGGCCTTTGCTGCCCGCTTAGCATGACCGATGCACTGACTCGCACGTTGCGCAAGTTTGGCGACGAAGCGTTGGTGAACCGCTACCTGGAAGCGTTGACCTCACAGGATATGGATCTGGCCTATCAGGGAGCGATGTTCATGACCGAGCAGGATGCAGGCTCTGATGTTGGGGCGATTACCACGGAAGCGAGGCAGGAAGAAGGCAAGTGGCGCCTTTATGGCGACAAATGGTTCTGCTCTAACCCTGATGCCGCGCTGGCGATGGTATTGGCGCGCCCCGAGCAGGGGGAGCGGGGCACTCGCGGTCTCACGCTATTCCTGCTGCCCCGGTATCTAGAAAATGGTGATCTTAACCATTACCGCATTGTACGCCTGAAAGACAAACTGGGCACTCGCTCCATGGCGAGCGGTGAGATCCTGCTCGAAGGCGCCGAAGCTTATGTGGTGGGAGAGCCGGGGCAGGGCTTCAAGCAGATGACGGATATGATCAACATGTCTCGTCTCTCGAACGGAGTGCGGTCGGCGGGGTTGATGCGGCGCTCACTCAACGAGGCGCTTTTCATTGCCCGCCATCGTCAGGCGTTCGGTAGCCAGCTCATCGAGCTGCCGCTTATGCAGCGTCAGCTCAGCAAGATGATGCTCACTGCCGAGCAGGGGCGCACGATGGTCTTCCACACGGCAGAGTGCCTGCGGCGTGCCGATGCAGGGGATACCCAGTCAGCCAAGCTATTGCGCATCCTGACGCCCATGATCAAGTTCCGCACCACGCGGGATGCACGCAAGGTGGCTGGGGATGGCATGGAAGTACGTGGTGGATGTGGCTACATCGAGGAGTGGTCGGATGCCCGCGTGCTGCGCGATGCCCACCTTGGCTCAATATGGGAAGGCACCAGCAATATCGTTGCCCTGGATGTTTTCCGGGCGATTCGGCGTGAACAGACCTTGCCGATACTGGCTGACTACTTGCATCAACAGTTGCAAGCGTCCGTCATTGAGGATCACGAGCGCCACCTGTTGCAGGTGCTCCTCGACAAGGCAGTAGAGGGCGCGAATGCACTGGCAGAGGATCCTGCCTGCGAGCACGATGCACGGCGGATCGCCAGCGGTCTCTACCACATTACCTCCGCCATTCTTATGGCCTGGGAGGCGTCTCGGATCACGGGAGACAGGCGGCGATTGGCACTGGCCTGGCTGGTGGTATGCCACAAGTTACTCCCTCCCGATCCGCTCTCGGTCAGTCGAGCGTCGCCGGAAGCGCTGGCGCTGCTGCTCAGCGAAACGCCGATGACCGACGAACAGGTCGCGGCGGTGGTGAATACCCAAGCACTGGCGCGTTCCCACGGGCTGGAGGTGGTTCATGGATAAGCCCAATGGCGCACTGAGCGGAATCAGGGTGATCGATCTGAGCCGTGTGCTGGGAGGCCCGTACTGCACCCAGGTGCTGGGTGACTATGGTGCGGATGTGATCAAGATCGAGCCTCCTGGGGGGGATGAAACCCGCGGCTGGGGGCCTCCTTTCGAAGGCGATGCAGCTTCCTATTTCCACGGTTTGAACCGCAGCAAGCGCGGGATGGCGCTGGATCTCCGCCATCATGACGGCAAGGCACTATTACTGCAGCTGTTGGAGGGAGCCGATGTCCTGGTGGAAAACTTCAAACCGGGAACCCTGGAAAAGTGGGGGCTGAGCTATGACATTCTCAGTGCGCGCTTTCCCCGTCTGATCCAGTGCCGAATCAGTGGGTTTGGTGCTGATGGTCCGATGGGCGGTTTGCCTGGCTATGACGCCGTCATCCAGGCAATGGCGGGGCTGATGAGTGTCAACGGTGAGAAACAGGGGGAGCCACTGCGGGTGGGGCTGCCCATTGTCGATATTGTGACCGGCCTCAATGCCGTCATTGGTATCACCTTGGCTCTCCATGAGCGTACGCGCAGCGGGCTTGGGCAGTTTGTCGAAACAGCACTGTTCGACTCAGGGCTCTCCTTGATGCATCCCCATTTTCCCAATGTATTCTACGGTGGGCCGCCGCCGCGTCGCACGGGAAATGAACATCCCAATATTGCCCCTTATGAGGTCTACCGGACGGCGACACAGCCGATTTTTCTGGCGGTTGGCAATAATGTGCAGTTCGCGCGCTTATGCGAGTTGCTCGAATGCCACGACGTTAGCCTGGATGAACGTTTTGCAACCAATGGTGCCCGCCTGGGTAACCGCGATGCACTGCGTGATGTTCTGGAGAGTGCCATGGCCAGGTGGGAAGGGGATAAACTCGCCGACCGGTTGATGCGTATCGGCGTTCCCTGCGGGCCCGTACTCGATACCACGCAAGCGCTGGCGCATCCGCATACCCAGCACCGCGATATGATCGTCAATATCGGCCATTACAAGGGCACTGGCTCGCCGATCAAGCTAGCCCGTACGCCCTCACGCTATGAAACGCCACCCCCACGCTTTGCCGAACATACCGACGCAATCCTTCATGAAGCAGGATTGACCGTGCAACAAATAGAACACCTTAGAGCGAAAGGCGTGCTGCCGGATGTGCCGGTGGCCTAGCCCTCAGTGCACCATTGTGTGCCTGACTGCCCAGTCGAATGGGTTGATAACAATCACCAATGATGTTGATGCCAATAACAACACAACATGAGAGTAAAACCATGAAACGCACGCACCTGACCACTGGCCTTATCTCCACCGTTTTTGCCGTTCTAGCCAATACGGCCTCGGCCGCAGAGCTTCCCAGCACCATGACATGGACCGCCTATGATGTGGGCTCGCAAGGACACTCGGAGGCCTCCGCCATCGCCGATGCCTTTGGCAAGGCCTACAACACCCGCATACGTATCCAGCCTGCGGGATCGGCTATTGGGCGATTGCAGCCCCTGGTGAGCGGCCGAGCTGACTATGCCTTTCTGGCTACGGAGTCCTTCTTTGCAACGGAAGGAAGTTACGACTTCAGTGAGCGCCGCTGGGGGCCACAAGACCTCAGAGCCGTTGCAGGAAGACCGTCTACCTTCGGTGTGCCATCGGCTGCCGACGCCAATATCCACACGCTCGATGACTTGCGGGGGCAACGGGTTGCCTACGTGGCAGGCAACCCTTCGGTCAATGTGAAATGTGATGCGATCTTGGCCTTTGCAGGGCTGAGACGCGACGATGTGGAGGCGGTGATGTTCCCGACTCACGGCGCAGCCATGAGTTCGTTGGTCGAGGATCGGGCCGACGCCACCTGTACGACCACCACCGCCAGCCAGCTTTATGAGCTGGAAGAGTCGTCTCGTGGTATTCGCTGGGTGGATATTCCTGCCGATGATGAAGAAGGCTGGGCGCGCATGAATCAGGTGGCCCCCGTTTTCCAGTCATTCCGTGAAATCATTGGCGCCGGGCTAAGCGAAGAATCTCCCGCCAACATGCTTGCCTACCGTTACCCGATCATCGTAGCCATGGCTGATCGTGACGAAGAAGAGGTCTACCAGTTCATCAAGAGCCTGGATGAGAGTTATGACCTTTATCGTGACGCGACCGCTGCCATTCACCGCTGGGCAATTGAGGACGCCGGCGTGCCGCCTATCGATATACCTTTCCACCCTGGGGCTATCCGCTATATGGAAGAGAAAGGGCTATGGAGCGAGGAGATGCAGACATGGAACGATAACCGCCTCGCCCGCCTGGAAGCACTGAAACAAGCTTGGGATAACCTGCTGAACGAGGAGCCAGACCTTGAAGGGGATGCGCTTGCCGAACGCTGGGAAGCTCGCCGGCAAGAAGTGATTGTCGCGCTTTGACCACGGGGTTGATATGTCACTGGGAGCGACATCATGAGCAATTCAAGTCAACAGCGATTGGAAGGTTCGGCAAGGTGGATAGTGATGGGGTTGGGGGCCGTCGGTCTGTTGATGACGATCAACCAAACCTTTGCCCTCAAACTGTTAGGATTCTATCCGATCGGTAATGCCTTTATCTACTATCTGATAGGGCTGTTCCTATCGGCGGCACTACTGATCTTTCCGGCTCGCAAGGCTGATAACGAACGCCTCCCCTGGTATGACTGGGTGCTGGCGGGGGCTGCTCTTGGTGGCGCCATCTACCTTGGCCTTAATGGCCTGCGCATGACCCAGCAAGGGTGGGAGTACTTCGCCCCGCTCGAAGCAACGCTGGTGGCAACAATCATGCTGCTACTGGTGCTGGAAGGCGTTCGCCGCTGTGGTGGCTGGGCGATTTTTGCCGTGGCACTGCTATTTGGGCTCTATCCACTCTATGCAGGCCACATGCCTGGTTTCTTGTGGAGTAATGGTTTTGGATGGGGGGAAACCATTCGAGCCCATGTCATGGGGGCGGAAAGCATTGTGGGCGTGCCGATGCAGGTCGTCGCCAACCTGATTATCGGCTTCGTCGTGTTCGGGATAGCGTTGACCATCACCGGTGGCGGTGAGTTCTTCATGAATTTCGCCACTGCATTGATGGGCCGAAGCCGCGGAGGGCCCGCCAAGGTGGCCGTCGTTTCCAGTGCCTTCATGGGCAGCTTATCCGGTAGTGCGGTATCCAATATCCTGACCACAGGAACGATTACCATTCCTGCCATGAAGCGCAGTGGCTATTCACGCGAGTATGCCGCAGCCATAGAGGCGTGTGCCTCCACGGGTGGAACCTTGATGCCGCCCGTTATGGGGGCCGTTGCCTTCATCATGGCTTCCTTCCTAGGCGTCAGTTACGGTGAGGTCATGATGGCGGCGTTGCTGCCTGCGGTGCTCTTCTACTTGGCCCTGCTGCTTCAGGTGGATAACTATGCTGCCCGCAAAGGTCTGACGGGCATGCCCGCCAAGGATATCCCCAGGGTGCGTGACACGCTGCTCTCTGGATGGCCGTACCTGCTCAGCCTGGGCGTACTGATCTACATGCTGCTTGTCATGCGTCTGGAAAGTCAGGCACCTTACTATGCCACCTTGATATTGCTGGCGATTGCACTGGTGCGCCGTCAGCAACGGCTGCGTATCAGCCAACTGCTGGATTTTTTCTATCAGCTAGCACACGGGGTGGGGAGTCTGGTTGCCGTCTTGGCCGGTATCGGTTTGGTGGTCGGTGGGCTTTCCTATACGGGGGTTGCAGGAGCTTTCTCTCGTGAACTGCTGCTCTACGCAGGTGACAGCATTCCCCTGATGCTGGCGGCGGGAGCGATTACCAGCTTTATCCTCGGAATGGGAATGACGGTCAGCGCATGCTATATCTTTCTGTCGATTTTGCTTGCACCAGCGTTGGTGGGGGCTGGTCTTAACCCTCTCGCCAGCCACCTGTTCATACTTTACTGGGGAATGCTCTCCTATATCACTCCACCCGTGGCGCTGGCGGCCATTACTGCGGCCGGTGTTGCTGGCGCCAACAGTACCCAAACGAGCCTGCACGCTGTGCGGTTAGGGGCCGTGCTGTTCGTGCTGCCGTTCCTGTTTGTGCTCAACCCTTCGCTGATTTTGCAGGGCCCCCTGTTGAGCGTGATCGCCTCCGCGTTTACAGCCATGACTGCGATCTGGCTGGTGGCAGCGGCGATGGAAGGATACCTTTATCGAATAGGTTCGGTGGGAGTACGCATGCGTTGTGCGCTGCTGGTACCTGCCGCGCTGATGATCTATCCCGAATGGATCAGTGATCTGCTGGGCTTTCTAGCGCTTGCATTGTGCTATCTGATAGCGGTGCTGAACACTACGAAACGCGCAGATATTACGAAGTGCTCTACCTAGATGACGTTGCTTTATACACCCACGGCGTTCGGCAGCAGAGTTTGTCGAGCGCCGTCATGCTTACTCTGCATCCCGCAACGCTTTTCCCAGCCTGCCAAAGTAGTCGCTGAACGCTGCATTGGCCTGCTCCCTTTGCTCGCCCTGCGGATACAGACCCATCTCCGCTTCGGGAGACGCCTTGGTACCTTTGACCAGAAAGTGATTGGTGATGGCGGCATCCTGCACAAAGGCTTCGAAAGCGCGGGCGCAGAGCTCTTCGGGTTTGCTGTAGTAGAGCTGACCGAGCTTTTTATCCACTTGCACCGAGTGCTGAAACAGCTCGCTAGGCTGATCGCCTGCTGGCTGAAGCAGAATAGCCTTGAAGCACTTCATCAATAATTGATTAAGCGGGTGGGGGATGGGCACTGCATCGGCGAGCCAGGCGGTAGAGGCGAACATGCTGACTGGCGTGCCGCGAAAACACTTGCTGACGATATAGTGATCAAAAGCATGAAACCACTCGTGGGCAATGCTGCCGGGGCCAGCATTTTTGGCCAGTGAGAAACTGCGCTGGCTGGGGTCATAGTGAGCAGAAACGCCAGGTCGACCACCACTGCCGTACTGAAGTGCGATTGAGCCGCGTAGTGAAATCAACGCCTCTGGCCCCTGTAGAATCAGCATGAGATCGCACAGCGCATCATGAAACAGCTCGGCGGCACGGTCACGCTCAGCGTTGGTGACCCAGCGGCCAATCTCAATAGAGCGAAAATCAAACTGGCGCCGTATCAAGGCAAAGCTACTCGTTTGCCCCTGGCGATGGTCAGGCCCGTTACGGTAAAAGTCCCGCGCTTCGATGCTCACTTGCCGTGTCTCCTTGCATTCCGCTATCCAGACCCCCACTAACTAACTGTAACGCATTTTAATTGCCTCATTTTCCACCGTCAGGAGAGAGATATGAGCAAGCGTATTTTAGTAGTATTAACGTCTCACGATCAGTTGGGCGATACCGGCAATAAAACTGGTTTTTGGCTTGAAGAGCTGGCAGCCCCTTATTATGTCTTTAAAGACGCGGGTGCTGAAGTAACCTTGGCATCGCCCAAGGGAGGGCAGCCGCCGCTGGATCCCAAAAGTGATGCAGAGGATAGCCAAACCGATGAAACGCGCCGCTTCAAGAAAGATGAAAAAGCGAACGCGGAGCTTGCCGCTACCCATCGCTTGAGTGACATGAAAGCTGATGACTTCGATGCGGTGTTTTACCCCGGTGGCCATGGCCCACTATGGGATCTCGTCGACGACGCGGACTCTATTCGCCTGATCGAAACCTTTATCGCTCAAGGCAAGCCGGTTGCCTCGGTTTGTCACGCGCCGATCGTATTAGTGAATGCGAAAGACAGCGCTGGCGAGCCGCTTGTCAAAGGTCGTCAGATAACGGGCTTTACCAACGGCGAAGAAGAGGCCGTTGGCTTGACCAATATCGTGCCGCATCTCGTGGAAGATGCCTTGCAAAAGTGCGGCGGGATTTATAGTAAAGCGGATGATTTCACTCCTTATGTACGTGAAGATGGTCAGCTGATCACTGGACAAAACCCCCCTTCCTCAGCGCTGACAGCTGAGACACTGATGGCGTGGCTGATGAAATAGCGCACCATTTTCAATATCGCGTTTGGTGACAACGGCGAGGTTCTCTTCGCCGTTGCTATTTTGGGTACTGAAGATATTCCGGCTACGCTTATAGAGAAGTAGGTTATGCAGTGGCAATCGCTGTGTTCGCATCAGTTCAAAAGGAGACGACTAGCATGGAAACAGCACGGGTCTATCGGATGAAGACGGCAGAGCATCTTTGCCCATTCGGTATGAAAACAGTCGATTTGTTAAAACGCAAAGGCTACCAGGTCGATGACCATCCGCTGACATCCCGAGATGAAATTGAAGCGTTCAAGGCCCAGGAGAATGTTGATACCACCCCGCAAACCTATATCGGCGATAAACGTATTGGCGGCTATGAAGAGGTGCGCGAGCATTTAGGCATGAGCGTGCCAAGTGCAAAAGAGACTTCCTATCGGCCGGTGATCGCCATTTTTGTGACCGCTTTGCTCATTGGGTTGGCGGTTAGCTGGGTTGCCAATGGCACCTTGGTGGCGGCACGAATGCCCGAATATGCGGTGGCCTCGGCCATGGTACTGCTGGGTTTGCAGAAGCTGCAGGATGTAGAGAGCTTTAGCACCATGTTCCTTAACTATGACCTGCTGGCTCAGCGCTATATCCCTTACAGCTATGTATATCCCTATGCAGAAACCCTGGCAGGGATACTAATGCTGGCCGGTGCCATGCTTTGGCTAGCAGCACCGCTGGCGCTGTTTATCGGCACGGTGGGCGCGGTGTCGGTTTTTAAAGCCGTGTACGTGGATAAGCGTGAGTTGAAATGCGCCTGCGTTGGCGGAAGCAGCAATGTGCCACTAGGGTTTGTATCGCTGACAGAAAATATCGCCATGGTATTGATGGGGCTATGGATGCCGCTGAAAATGTTGTTTTAACAATCGTCGTCAAGAATCTGCTTGGCTAAAATGCTGTTTAAACTCCAAAAAACCTTTAAAAAACAATTTATTTGCCGCTACATATCATAGGTTAGATAAACCCGCTGTTATAAAGCGCACTGTGTACACACAGCGAAAGGAACTCGCGATAGGGAAGAACAAGCAAGGATTGCTTGTGTAGCACAAGGATGCACAAACAGGATGTTTGTGGCGCAAGATCAGGGATGACCTAATGAAAACCCGGCCAAGGATTGGCCGGGTTTTTTTTGAAATTAATGACAGTTTAATTAAACTCTTATAATGCTTTTATTAACTTTTTTATGCTTGCGGTGCACGCTACTGATGATAGGGCGTCTGCGTTACAAACAATTACTCCTTTCTACAGTAGAGTCGTCGGTAAGAAAACGCTTCCTTCAACAAGCATAGTGATAATAAAGCGAGCTTAATTCATTCATGGGTGTTTCAACCGCTGTTTGGCAGTTAAGGCAGCGTATGGTGACGCTGTTCTTGCCGGTGCCTTCCAAGCGGAAGCGATTAAAAAACGGATTTTTGGGTGACTCTGAGTTACCGCAATGACGACAGATGACATCCAGTCCGTTGACTTTATTGATAATTATAATGTCGCGCACGCTGACCTCCTACCAGTAGGTTGTTGATGGTTCAGGCGTGGTAACGTCCGTGTAGAGCAGTATCGTTACCGATACTTATAAAAGTATAGCGCTGCTGGGCATAAGCGCCATATGAAAATATAAAATAATGTGCTTTAAATTAGTGCAATTAATCTAAGTAAAAAAAAGATAATTTTTTCCGTTTTGATAACATAGGTTAGATAAATAACTTGCTTTAAGGTTCACTGTGGGTGAACACCATAAGGAAGTGACAACAGGGAAGATCGAGCTAGGAAAGCTTACGCTCATGGAAGCACAAACAGGATGTTTGTGAAGACATATCAAGGAAGGTTTGATAAAGCCCCGGCCAGGGAAAGGTCGGGGCTTCTTTTTTATACGCTTGTTTTACTTTTTGCCTTTCTTCTTGTTTTTCTTGCTGTGATTGCTTTGGTTACTTGTTTGGCTCTCGCTACTTTCGTCGTTGTTACCATCATTCTCACTGTCAGGCTTGTCGCTGCCTTGGTGAGTAAGCGGGCTCGCTTGGTCTAAGCGTGGGTGGTTATCAAGGAACTCACGCTGCAGGTCGGGCAGGCGGTCAAGTGCTTGCAAGGTGTGGGTGAGGGCGTGAATAGCCGCCAGTACATCCTGAGTATGACCTGTTTCTGAGATAGTGTGCATATTGCGGATGGGAAACCCAATCGAGGTGGCGGCACTGTCGATAGAGGCCAGTACGCCCGCCATACCATCGGTACCCGTATCTACACCCACAATATCGCGCTGCAGCGGAATGCCTTGCTCTTTAGCGGCAGTGGCGATAATCCGGTTGAGCTGTTCGCTGGCAATCGAGCCCACCGCCATGGTGAAGCCTTTGCCCATCTCTAACGGCTGCATGCGCTTGTCGCCGATGCCAGGAGCAGCTACATAGTCGTGATTTACATCGACGCCAATCAACGCATCCGGCTTCATTTCGCCCACCATCACGCGGCTACCGAAACGGCCAATCTCTTCGTAGCTGGCAATCGCAAACAGCACGCGCACATTTTTCGTGCCCCCTGCTTCGGCGATCAAACGTGCCACTTCGGCGGTCACAAAGCAGCCTAGGCCGTTATCCAGGTAAGCGCCGTAGAACGTATTAGGACTAAATCCTGGGCGGATAGGGCGGTCGAAAATAATCGAATCGCCAGGGCGTACACCCAGGTTCAGCACTTGCTGCTTTTTATTCTCACCGTGGATCTGCAGGTCCAGGTAAATCTGCTCTTTTTTCAGCCCTTTGCTGCCATCGCGCTGAGCAGGGTCAGAGAAGTGAATCGCGCCCAGTGCTTCTACCGTGCCGCCTTCAATGCAGCGGTAGCTGCCGGGGGCGTCAGGGTCTTCGCTAAACAGCTTCACTTCATGGCCGATCAACACGGTCGGCAGGAACGAATCCGTGTTGATCCAGATCTTGCCGTCCTCACCAATCGAGCGCACCTGCATGCGGATTTTATCCGCATGGCCGATCAGCATGACCTTGAACATATCGTCGCGGTCAGGGTGTGTGTCCAGAACCACGCCCGCGTTGCCCTTGAACTGGTGAATATGCCAGCTTTTAGGCGCAAAGCTCTCAAAATGCGGTTTGAGAACGCCGTAAGTCATGGCGGCTTCCAGACCGACGGGGCTGGGGGCGGCAAGAATATCGCGCATCAGTTTGAACTGCGCCTCGGGCATTGGTTGCGTCCAGGGTTTTGCACTATCGCTCATCGTTGTTGCTCACTCATCTTTAGGTGGATGTTAGTCACCTCTAGTCTGCCAGATTCCCGCGCGGTGTGTAGAGAAAGCCGCTTATTCGTGGTGATGAATTAGCTGACGCAGGGCGCTGGTGGCGGCGGAAGGTGGGTGACGGCGGCTCAATATAATGCCCAGCTCACGGCGAATGGTTGGCTCGACCAGCGGGCGGTACTCAATCCCATCGGCGGCAATTTGACGAAAACTGAGCGAGGGCAGCACGCTAATGCCTAACCCAGCAGCTACCATCCGGCCTACCGTGGCGATCTGGCGCGCATCGCATAAAATATCCAGCCGCTCTCCCACGCTCTGCATAATACGGTCAATATCCTGGCGTGAGCTGGAAAGGCGATTAATGCCAATAAACGGATACTCAGCCAGCTGTCTCCAGGCCACTGTCGATTGTGTCAGCAGCGGGTGCCCGCTGGGGCAAACGGCCACATAGCTATCTTCGAGGACGGGCTCAAACGTCAGGTCATCTGCATCGCTTGGCGGCACTGAAAGCCCCAGGTCAGCGCGGCCTTCGCGCACCATCTGATTGATCTGTTCGGCCAACACGTCGTGCAGGCTGAGGTTGATGCGCGGATAGGCCTCATGGAAACGCTTAATAACTCGAGGAAACAGACCCGCTGCGAGGGTGGGCAGGGCGGCGATCGTCACCTTGCCACGCTGTTTTGAAAACTGGTCGTTAAGATCCTCAAAAGCTTCATTCCAATCATTCAATAGCCGCACGGCAACCGGCAGAAAGGCTTCGCCTTCCGGTGTGAGGGCAAGCTGGCGAGTAGTGCGGGCAAACAGCGCGCCGCCCACACTCTCCTCAAGTTTGCGTAACGCGATGGAGATCGCCGGTTGGGAAAGGTGTATCCGCTCGCTGGCCTCTGCAAGGCTGCGGGAATGGGCGACGGCTACAAAAACACGCAACTGCTGGATGCTTGGATTCATTTAGAAAGTAAAACATAAATTAAAAACTATTCAATATACAAAATTAAACTGGAGCACCATGCTTGGCTTATCGCGACTCGATTCGTCGCGATCACCGTTTTACATAAAAAACCGCTCTACAATAACAATAGCTCGCCTAGCGAGCTTCGGAGACACGATGAAAACGCTACTGACCGCCATGGTGGCAAGCGCCGCTGTGCTAGCCGCTGCGACCTCTCATGCCGATGAACGCCTGCTGATTGGTTCTACCTCCAGCTCCTCCAGCCACTACAGCTACTTTGTGGCAGTCAATCAGATTATTAATAACCAAGTTGAAGGGATCAGTTCTTCGGTTGCCGAAACCGGTGCCACGGTGGATAACCTGCGCCGTTTAGGCCGCAACCAAATCGATATGGGCCTGGTGACCACCAATACGGGTTATCACGCTTACGCGGGCGAGGAGGATTTTGAAGGTCGCCCCGTCGATAATCGCCTGCTCTGGGTCTACACCGTGGCACCGCAGAATGCCGTAATGCGCCAGGATGCCGAGGTGGAAACCTTCGCTGACTTAAACGGTGTGCGCTTCAATCCAGGCATTACGGGGTCAGCCACTGAGAAAACCACCGAAGCGGTAATGCGCGCACTCGGCATCGAGCCGGATTATGTACGTGGATCCACCACCGACATGGTTGACGCCATGAAAGATGGTCGCGTGATGGGATCCGTTAAGTCAGGTGTCGGGGAACGCCTGGATGGCTCCTCCATGGACATCGCCACTTTCACACCGATAAGCGTGCTGTCGCTCGACCAAGAACAGGCCGACACACTGCGCAGCGAAATGCCCGATGTGGCGATTGTCGATGTACCTGAAGGGGCTGCAGAGGGAATTCCTGCCTACACCACTTGGGCCTTTGGTGTGGCCGTGCACGCCCATCCGGATATGGATGAAGAAACCGCCTATCAAATCGTCAAAGCCGTGATGGAAAACCCGGAGCCGCAGGTTAACGCCTTTGCGGCCATGCAGGACGCGGATATGGCGAAGATGACGTTGGAGGTTGGCACTGTGCCACTTCACGCCGGTGCTGCACGTTATTTCGAAGAGCAGGGGTACGACATCCCCGATGCCTTGCAGCCTGTTCAGTAAGGCCAATCGGAGAAGATGATCATGCGCGAGACAGTCACCAAAGGCTTGGCGCTCCTGCTGGGTGGGCTAATCCTTTATACCTCCGCCACTGGGCCGTTCGAGAGTTTGATTCAGCGGAGCATCTTTCTCGCGCTGGTCATCCTGCTAGGGCTTGCCGTTTACCCGTTAGGGCAAGGCAAGCGCTGGCGCCCGTTGGGCATCG
The DNA here is from genome assembly GCF_002211105.1 of Halomonas campaniensis. Lineage (GTDB taxonomy): Bacteria > Pseudomonadota > Gammaproteobacteria > Pseudomonadales > Halomonadaceae > Vreelandella > Vreelandella campaniensis_A. Next base: position 868,131 of record NZ_JPUA01000034.1, read on the forward strand.
CTATTGATGCGGTGCTGGCAGTGGACGTGGTAGTTGCCTGCAGCTATGTGGCGCTTAACTACGAACAAATTCTGGTCGAACTCCCCTGGGCAACACCTCGGGATATGCTGCTGACCGGCGTACTGCTAGTGGCTATTCTAGAGTTGTCACGCCGTGCCATCGGCGTGATCTTTCCACTGCTGGTGTTAGTGGGATTAGCCTACGCGTGGTTTGGGGCCGCCATTCCAGGGCCGCTTGGCCACCGCGGCTTTGATCTTTACTACATGACCGAAACCATCTACCTCGGTGACTTGGGCGTGTGGGGCATGCTGGTGGGCGTCGCCGCGACGACCATTGCTGCCTTCGTGCTGTTCGGCTGTTTGCTGCTGCACACGGGGGGCGGCAATACCTTTATGGATCTGGCGCTGCGTATTAGCGGGCGTTCACCGGGCGGTGCCGCCAAAGTGGCTACCGTGGCCTCCGGACTGTTTGGCATGGTGAGCGGTAGTGCGGTGGCCAATGTGGCTACGACGGGCAACTTCACCATTCCGATGATGAAGCGCTTGAATTATCCGCGCCCATTCGCAGCCGGGGTTGAAGCCGTAGCGTCCACCGGTGGTCAAATCGCACCGCCGATCCTTGGTGCTGCGGCATTTATCATGGCGGAAATTCTCGGTGAGAGTTACCTGCGTATCGCCTTAGCGGCCTTGCTGCCCGCGATCCTTTTCTACCTGGGGGTGTTTGTCACTATTCACTTGGTCGCCAAGCGCCGCCAACTGCAGGTAGTGCCTGACGATGAGCTGCCAAGCTGGTCAGACGTGATACGCCCTGAACGTATTATTCCCATTCTGGCTGCATTAGGCGGGCTGTTTTACGGCGTGCTTAGCGGCCGCTCGATTCAAATGTCGGCGTTCTACGGCATCTTAATGACCGTGCTAACGTTCGTGCCTTTTGCGCTCATGGCTAAGATGCCGCTGCGCGAGATCCTCGGCAAGCTGGTGGCAGGCTTAGTCGATGCAGGTAAAGGCATGGTGATTATCGGCGTGCTGCTGGCCGGGGCGCAGATTCTGGTGGCGATGATCGGTATGACCGGCATCGGTGTGACCTGAGCCAGCTTGATCGTCACGGTGGGCGGCGAATCGCTGTTCCTGGTCGCCTTTATCGTCGGCGGCGTGTGTCTGATTTTGGGCATGGGGATTCCGACCACGGCAGCGTATGTGCTGGTGGCATCAGTACTGGCGCCAGCGCTCACCACCATCGGTGTTGAGCCGCTGATTGCCCACCTGTTCGTTTTCTACTTCGCCACCCTGTCAGTGATTACACCGCCTGTCTGCATTGCGGTGTTCGTGGCCTCAGGCATTGCCGACACCAACTGGCTGCCTGCGGCGGTTGAATCAGTGCGCTTGGCGGCGGCTATCTACGTCATTCCTTTCCTGCTGCTGATCTACCCGGCCTTGGCGGGGTTTGGTTCTGCCCTGGAGATCGTCCTGGCCAGCTGCCAAGGGGTCGTGTTCGTAATGGCCTTTGCCGCGCTGATGTCCCGGGTAGCCATGACGGGTAAGCGCGTGGTCGATGTCGTGGGGCTGATCGCGGTGATTGGACTTGCGCTGACGCCCGGCTGGCTCACCACGCTAGCGGCGCTAGCTCTGATCATTGGGCTATTTATACGCCGCCGCTCGCTGCTGAGAGACGAGCAGAAGCCTGTCGCGGGCGACCACCACTCTCTTCAGACCAAGGAGACACAGCTATGAGCTTTTTATTAGGCAGCGGGGCGGGCTTTTCCGGTGACCGTACCGATGCGGCCGTGGCGGTGGTGGCAGAGTTGATCAAACGTCAGCAACCCTCTGCCCTGGTTTTTGAAACCCTGGGTGAACGGACATTAGCGGCAGCCCACCGCGCGATGCGTGATGATCCCGAAAGCGGGTTTGAACCGCTGTTAGACGAGCTGCTGGCGCCGGTGCTGCGCGACTGCCTGGATCACGATATTAAGATTTTAGGCAACTTTGGTGCGGCGAACCCCAGTGGTGCTTGTCAGGTAATTGCTGACTTGGCGACACAGCTTGGGCGCGGGGATGTATGCATTGCCCAGGTGCATGGTGACGATATCCGTCAGCAGCTACATAGCTTGGACTTACAGCGCTGGGAGGCCGAGCGGCTGGAGTTGCCAAGCGATGACTCCCTGATCTCAGCCAATGTCTACCTGGGTGCCAAGGCGCTGGCAGAGGCGTTAGCCATGCAGGCGAATGTAGTGGTTACAGGTCGTGTTGCCGACCCGGCGCTGTTTTTAGCGCCGCTGATGCACCACTTCGATTGGCGTTGGGACGACTGGGATCGCCTGGCTTGCGGGATGATGGCGGGGCATTTAGCAGAGTGTGGCGCCCAGGTGAGCGGCGGCTACTTTGCCGATCCGGGTTTTAAAGACGTGCCGGGGCTCGCCACGGTGGGCTATCCGATTATTGAAGTGGAGCAGGATGGCAGCCTTATTATTACCAAGCCTGCCAATACCGGTGGCTATGTTACCGAGCAGACGGTGAAAGAGCAGCTGCTTTACGAAGTGCATGACCCGGCGAATTATCTAACCCCGGATGTCACGGTGGATCTTTCCCACGCAGAGGTGCGTCAGTTGTCATCCAACCGCGTGGCGGTGACGGGAATTCGCGGCAAGTCTGCGCCCGAGCGACTCAAAACCACCGTGTGCTATGAAGGCGGCTGGCAGGGTGAGGCGGAAATCTCCTATGCCGGCCCCAACGCCTTGGCAAGAGCACAGCTCGCAGCCCAGGTACTGCGTGAACGATTAATCTTTCGAGCCCCTGCCGAGCTGCGCACTCGCTTGGATATCATTGGCTTGGCCAGCGTATTCGATAGCGATAGCGGTGAGCTGCAGCGCAGCGCTTCAGCCTCCGCCAGCGGCGATTATCGGCTGCGGTTGGCGGCTGAACACAGCGAGCGGCGCTGGGTGGCCCGTGCCACCCAGGAGCTATTGGCGCTTTATTGTGCCGGGCCCGCGGGTGGTGGCGGCGTGCGGCGCCAATTTCAAAGGCGAGTGTTTACCGCCTCTTATTTGGTCAAGCGTTGCGACGTTAATGCCCATGCCACGCTGTTTGAAGCGTCGCCGCTCGGCGAACGCAGGAGTGAACGCTATGTTGCAAACTGAACGCACGCAAACAGCGGTGCGCCCGCATTCCTCAGTAACTCTTCATCAACTCGCCCACGCCCGTGCTGGTGATAAGGGTGAACGCCTCAATGTGGCACTGTTTGCCTATGACCCCGACCACTACACCACCTTACTGGAGCAGGTAACCGAGGAGCGTGTGCTGGCGCTGTTTGCTCACCGCGGTGCCAGCCAAGTGCGACGCTACCCTTTGCCCAATTTGGCGGGCATGAACTTCGTGATTGATGACGTGCTGCAGGGCGGTGTTAATGGCGCGCTCAACTTGGACGGGCATGGCAAAACGCTATCGTTTTTGCTGCTAAGCATGGAGGTTGAGTCGAGCTAGACCTTTTTACCTCGCCCCTCGACTTAGGTGGTCATGACCCGCTGCCTGAAAGGCCTTACTATGACGATAAAATACGCACGCTAATTATTAGCCGTCGTTAAAGAGCCGTTCAGGAGCAGCCCCATGACCGTTGCAACGCTAGGTGCCCAGCGCTTCAAAGTGCTGATGGCGGGCGTTTTTAGTCAAATATTATGTGTTGGCATCGCGCGCTTTGCCTATACCCCATTGCTACCGGTGATGCAGCAGCAGACCTGGATGGGAGACGCCGATGGCGGCTGGCTGGCTGCGGTTAACTACGCGGGCTATATGCTGGGGGCAGTGCTGGCCGCCTCTATTCGCAGTATTTATATTAAAGACACGCTATTTCGCTGTGGGTTAATCCTGGCGGTAATCACGACGGCGGGTATGGCGCTTACCGATCACTTCTGGGTTTGGGCAGGGTTGCGCTTTCTGGCGGGTCTTTCAAGCAGCGCTGCAATGCTATTAGCGTCAGGGCTGATTCTTCACTGGTTAATCCAACATCGCCAGCGCGGTGAGCTGGGAATTCATTTTGCCGGTTTGGGGCTAGGCATGATTGTCGCGGCGGTGGCTGTTGAGATGATGCTCCAGTTTTCCTTTAGCTGGCAGACCCAATGGTGGGGCTTTAGCCTGCTGGGTGCCGTGCTGCTGGTGCCTGCCTGGCGCTGGCTGCCGCGGCCGGAAAGGCCGCTAGCGGGGGCTCACTTGGCGAGTAGCCGAACCGCTACGCCGCCAACACGTGCTTTTATGCGCTGGATGCTCGCCGCCTACTTCTGCGCCGGTTACGGCTATGTCATCAGCGCTACTTTCTTAGTTGCCATCGTTGAGCGTGAGCCGTTGCTGGCAGGGATGGGCAACTGGACGTTCGCCCTGGCCGGTTTAGCCGCTGCGCCTGCCGTCATGCTATGGGATTTAGTCGCCCGTAGAGTGGGCTATTTAATGGCACTGATGATCGCTATGAGCATTCAAGTTATTGGTATTGTGCTCCCAGCCATTACCGCGAATGCAGCGGTGGTGCTGCTAAGCGCCGTTCTCTATGGCGGCACCTTCCTTGGCTGTGTCAGCTTAGTGCTGACAATGGCGGGCAGGCTCTATCCCGCCAGCCCTGCTCGATTAATGGGGCAGATGACGCTCGCATACGGCGCCGCCCAGATATGCGCCCCGGCGTTAACCGGTATGTTGGCTGAAGCCTCTGGCCATTATGGCGTTGGACTATGGCTGGCGGGCGGTTTTGTTACGCTGGGCGTCGTACTGCTGGCCTGTTTACGCCGGGTAGATCAGACCGCCCAGCGCTTGGATGCCGCAGCCAAAGCCTCGGTGTACGCCTAGGGGCCGGAGCCTGGTGGGCTTTGCCCGCAAAATCCTCTAGGATAGGCGGCTTTTTCAGACAGGATAACTGCGCAAATGACCACTTCTGGGCAACCTCGTACCCAGTGGCTAGGCCGCTGGGGATTTATGTTGGCAGCCACCGGTTCTGCGGTAGGGCTGGGCAATATCTGGAAATTCCCCTATATGACGGGGGAGTACGGCGGCGGTGCCTTCGTGCTGGTTTATCTGCTGTGTATCCTGGCTGTGGGTGTACCGGTCATGATGGCCGAAATCGCCTTTGGGCGGCGTGGCCGCGGTAGTCCAATTGATGCCGTACGCCGGGTAGTGAACGAGTCTGGGCGTTCATCGGCGTGGTCGCTGTTTGGTTGGATGTCGATGCTGTGCGGCTTTATGATCCTATCGTTTTATGTCGTGGTGGCGGGCTGGTCGTTCTCGTACCTCTGGAAAATGCTCACCGGCGGTTTGAGCGGCGGCACCGTTGAGGAACTGGCGGCCGTGTTTGGCGCTAATAATGCCAACCCCTGGAATCTAGGTTTCTGGAGCACGCTGGTAACGCTGGCGACCATGGTCATTGTTGGTAAAGGTGTACAGGAGGGGATTGAGAAAAACGTCCGCTGGATGATGCCCGGCCTGGTGATCATGCTACTGGTACTGATTGTGTTTGGCGCATTCTCCGGCGGCTTTAGCGATGCCTTTGCGTTTCTGTTCTCGTTTAACACCGGCAGTCTATCCAGCGAGGGGATGCTGGCGGCGTTGGGACATGCGTTCTTTACGCTTTCGTTGGCTGCTGGCGCGATCATGACCTACGGCAGTTATCTGCCCAAAGACACCTCGATTGCCCGTACAACGCTCGGCGTTGCCTTGGCGGATACGGTGGTTGCGCTGATGGCGGGGCTGGCCATTTTCCCGGTTATTTTTGCCAATGGCATGGATCCGGGAGAGGGCCCGGGGCTGATCTTTATGAGCCTGCCCATTGCGTTTCAAGCGATGCCGCTAGGTACGCTGTTTGGCATTCTTTTCTTTATCATGCTCTCTATGGCCGCGCTCACCTCTTCGATATCCATGGTCGAAGCGACTATCTCGTGGCTATGCGATAGCAAAGGCTTCTCGCGGCGTTCGGCGGCGTGGAGCACGGGCATTGTGCTGTGGTTGATTAGCACGGCGGCGATGCTCTCGTTTAATGTCGGTGCCGACTGGACGCTGGCGGGTAAGACGTTCTTTGACTGGTTAGACTACCTGACGTCACGCTGGCTGATGCCGCTAGGGGGCCTGGGCACGGTCGTGATGGCGGGCTTTGTGCTCAACATCAATATCATGCGCGATGAGCTTGGCCTTAACCCGCGCCTTTATGCGCTATGGCTGCTGATGGCTCGCTATGTCAGCCCGCTCGGTATTCTGGTGATTTTTGCCAACGTGCTAGGGCTTTATAGCGTGACGTTTTCAGCGCACTGGCCGTGGCTCTTGGCGATTCTGGTCGCCATGGTGGCGCTTGGTGAAACCCTAACCCCACGGCTGCGACACGCGCTGAAGGGGACGTAATACTACGGCACCTGACCTGATAACAAACGCTGCTGCTGAGCTTTTACTTCATCGCTACGTAGCGGCGTTTGGCAGGTTGCAAACACCTCTGTTAAGAACCGCTTGCGTGAGCCTTTGTAGGTGCCGCTCAGTAGCGCCGCCTGGGTAAGTGCATCAAGCAGTGCTTTACGTGACTCGCCCGTAAGTTGCGCATAACCCTGTAGCGCGACTGGCCAATCAACGTCAATTGCCTGTGGTTTATCCGGCAGGCTATTCAGCAGGCGAGCCAACAGCAGCACCAGGTTGGGATGGGGGTGTTGGTTGCGCATAATAAGCTCGCCAACGCCCTGGGCCACTAAGCGTCGGGTGTGTTCATCGCTGTTCGTTAGCGATTCCATTAAGTGCTTAACCAGGGCGGGGCCACGGGCCTGTAAATAAGCTTCTTGAATAATGCGTGCGGCAATCCAGGCGTTCCATACGGCGTATAGCGGCCCGGTTAATACGGGTAGAAAACCGCGCAGCGTCAGTCGCCCCAATAGCCGTCGCAGCAGTAAACGCAGTAGAAAGCTGCTTAAGCTGATTTTTAAGCGATAAAGCAGCGCTTTAAGCGTTAGCTTCCAGCCATGTAGGTAGGCGTGGGGGTCGACGCCATAAATAAGGCTACCCGGGCTGGGATACTCCAACGCCGATCGGGAAACACCGTGAACAGTCAGCTGGATATCGGGTTCCAATGTTTCTGTTTGCCCATAACGTAGACCTGCCAAGCGGGTAATATTCGCTACGCCGCGCAGCGCGTTCCAGTATAAAAAACCGATTTCCAGTGCGGTAACACAGCCTGCAATAGCCAGGTAGCCGGCCCAGTAGGGAAGTTGCTCCCTTAAACTCATGCTCTCCCAGTGACCGGTGGCAAACTCACGCATCCACCATTCGGCGCTGCCAATCAGGGTGCCGGAAATCAGGCCAGCGAGCGCTGCCCAGGCGATGATCCAGCGCCGTGCTCGCTTCAGTGCACGTGGGTCGGGAGAATCAAGTGCCGGGTGGCGGCGTAAATAACGCTGTACATAGCGGCTAGCCCAACGCTGCGCTAAGCCAGGGGCTGGGGCGTACTCTTTATCTGGCCGAGTCAGAGACATGAAAAAAGCGCTTCCTGCGTTGGCGTCCGTTAAATCCGATAAACGCTAGGGTAACGGTTACGTACGCGAACTACACGCATCGATAGCGCCTGGGTGAGTGCCCACTTTCATTAGTTCGTCCCAGCGTGTGGTAAAGCGATTAGAGCGATGGGCGCAGCGTAACTGCCAGGCGGCTGGTGCATTCGTCATGCCAAAGCTGATTGTGCCTTGCCCCATGCGCTGGTTGATCTGATCAATGGTGGCCATCAAAAACGGGTGGCGATCGCGGGCAGGTTGATGCAGTAACGACATTTGGTACTGTTCGGCATCTACTAAATCCAGCAGCATTACGCCGGCCTTCATAAATTGGTAGCGGGGGCGATGAATCCGCTCAAGACCTTGGCGGACGGCATCAAGGATCACCCGGGTATCGTCGCTGGGTGAGGGCAGGGCGATCAGCTCCTGCGGGAAGTATTGCAACTGATCGCGACGATGACGGTTAGTGTTGAGAAATACCATCACCGCACGGGCTAAACTGCGCTGCTCGCGAAGTTTTTCAGCGCTGCGCTGCGCGTGACGGCGCAGCGCGTTATGCACCTCTGCAAACACACCGGTCGGTTGTCCGAAAGAGCGGGAGGTCATAATGCGCTCTCGGGGTTTATCTAGCGCGTTCATCGTCAAACAGGGTACGCCGCGTAGCTCAAGCGCCGTACGCGCTAGTACCACCGAGAAGTGTTTGCGGAGCTGTTTTTCATTGCTCTCACGCAAGTCCCAGGCGGTGTTAACGCCGCCAATGGCCAAGCGCTCGGCAAGCCTGTGGCCGACGCCCCACACGCTGCCTACCGGTGTACGTTTGAGCAACGCCTCCGTAGTGTGATCATGCCCATTAAGCAAGCAAACGCCTTGGTAGTGAGAGGCTTGCTTGGCAAGGTGATTAGCCAGTTTGGCGAGCGTATGAGTGGGGGCCAACCCAATACAGACCGGTAACCCCAAATGGCGGCGGATACGCTGGCGCAATTCTCGCCCAAGCCCCTCACACTGCTCTGTGGTTAACCCTTCCAGATAGACGAACATCTCATCTATCGAGTAGGGCGCAACCTCCGGGCAGGCATCGCGTAGCAGTTGAGTCAGCCGCCTCGACATATCGCCGTAAAGCTCATAGTTAGACGACAGAAGATGGATCTCGCCGCGCCGGCGCAGCCCTTCAAGCTTGAAGGCGGGTGTGCCCATGGGGATATCCAGCGCTTTCAACTCCGCTGAGCGGGCGATCACGCAGCCGTCGTTGTTTGACATCACCCCCACAGGCCTGCCTTCCAGCGCGGGCTGAAAAATCCGCTCGCAGCTTACGTAGAAGTTATTGGCATCGATTAGACCGATCATCGCAAGTACTCGTGCACGACGGCGCGTACCACCCCCCATAGCTGGCAGTCGCTGCCTTCAATAGGCATTGGCGGATAGTTTGGATGGCTCGAACATAGATGCGGCGTGCCACGGTAAAGCGCGTAGCGTTTTATCAACGCCTCGCCCTCCAGCATGGCGACCAGAATATGCCCCAGTCGCGGCTCAATACTGCGATCAACCACCAGCAAGTCACCCTCGAAAATTCCCCACCCCTCCATGCTGTCACCGGTGGCGGTGGCATAAAATGTCTCAGTAGGGTTTTTAATCAGCCGTTTGTTGAGGTCTAGCGCGCATGGCTCGTAATCCTGGGCTGGCGAAGGAAAGCCACTAAAACCAGTGCGGCCGCTAGACAGCGGCTGAGAGGTTAACGGCAAGGCTGGCGTAAAGTGAGCTGACTGGCCCGGCATCGTCGGTATCCTGGTGTTTAAAATATTGTATAAATATACAGTATTTTGCATGGCGAAGGAAAATGCAAGGGTCGCGAGCTAAAGCTCCCTCCCACAGCTGTCTTCCTCATACGCACCGACCAAATTGGAAATAGGAATGATATGCTTAAGGCATCTTAAAAGGAGGTCACGGCATGCACGTCTTCGCTAAATCCTGGCGCTTAACCACTGGGCTTTCGGCTCTGTTGCTCTCAGGCACGGTCAGTGCCTCGTCCGAGCAGCTTGAAGCGGATCTCCGCCAACGCATGGCAGGCGAAAACGATAGACTCACCTTTAGCCGTATTTACGAAGACGAAGCGACGCAGCGCTATATCGCTGAAGAAGTGGCGATCACACATACCAATGGTGATGTGATTACCATCGAGCGCTACAGCGTCGAAGGAGACTATGAACGCCCCGACCAAGTGGTGATGGATGGCATCGCGGTCAGGGAGGCAGCACAATCAGCGCCACTACTCAGCATTGCGACACTAATACTCCCCGAACCACCCCGGGCAGTATTCTCCACCGAGGACGTGGATCAGGCAGTCGAAAATGTCGCTTTCAAGGCCATGACCGCTCGCGATATCACGCTCCGGCTAGACGGGGGTATAACCGAGAGTGTTTTGGACGACATGAACACGACTTACCCTGAAGGCCAAATCCACATCAGTGGGTTTACCCTGGAAGGATTGAGTCGCAACGCCCTGCAGCTTCTAGAAATAGAGGACGTCAGCGCCGAACTCAAAGACCTGGAGAGTGGCATTACCTCTGAACTCGCGCTGGCGAATTTCCGTATTGAACAGCTGGTCGGGTTAGACAGCGCCGGGGAAGAAAGCGTTGAGCACGCCGAGCTGAACGGCTTCAGCCTGATCGGCGACAACTGGCAGGCTGTGCTTGAGCGACTCTGGGTAAACGGCAGTAGCTATAGCGGCGACGCAGGCTTTGAGGGGGCTTATTTCGATGTCGCCGAACTGATTCACCTTGTGCCCCCTGAAGACCGCCAAGCATTTCAGAGCCTGAGCAATGTCCTTACCGGGGGCACCGGACAGCTGAGAGCCAATGGATATAGCCACTCCCGATGGGAAGAATCAAGCAAGGAGAACCGACTGATATCCGAAGGTGCCTTGACCTTGACGGGCGCCGCCGGGCTGGAGTTCACCATGAACCTTCCCATCACGCTGCCTGCTGGCACCACTATCGAGCAGGCCACACGCAACCCCGCGCTTTTGGAGTCGGCAACCCTGCATGGCGGCGACCTCGTTGTTGCTTACTCCGATGAGGGCATGCTGCCGCGTTTAGCGACCGAATTAGCCGCCCAGCAGGGGGGCAACGAAGAGCGGGTAATCTCCCAAACCCTGGCCCAGGCTCAGCAGCTTGGTCAGTTATTCGGCCCGCAGGTCACCAAACTGATGACGGCAATGGTCGATATCATGGCCGGTTATTCCCAGCAGCTCACTGTTAATGTAGGGCTACCCAACCCCTTTACCCTTAATCAGCTCATAATGAACCCGATGGGCAGCGCAGAGCAGCTAAGGTTTACCTTTGAGTTAAAGTAGCCCTGTAAGGCGCTTGGTTGTCCATTCGGTCAGCATTTTATGCCTCAGGCAACATGAAGCACGTTCATGTACGACCTGACGCGGATGCGATGAAAGTCGCGTCAGGCTGCGTTATGATAGCGCCCTCGCTTCTCCCATGATGACTCTTTCTCGTTACGAGGTTCCCGCCGATGTTCAGCCGCGATATGACAATTGCCGGATTCGATGATGTGCTGTTTGATGCCATGCAGAAAGAAGTGGAGCGCCAAGAGGCCCACATCGAACTGATCGCTTCCGAAAACTACGCCAGTCCCCGCGTACTCGAAGCTCAGGGCAGCCAGCTGACCAATAAATACGCTGAGGGCTACCCCGGTAAGCGCTACTACGGCGGCTGTGAGTTCGTCGATATCGCTGAAAATCTGGCCATCGATTACGCCAAAGAGCTGTTCGGCGCCACCTACGTGAACGTTCAGCCCCACTCCGGTTCGCAAGCCAACAGCGCGGTGTTCCAAGCGCTGGTTAAGCCAGGCGACACCATTTTAGGCATGAGCCTGGATGCAGGCGGCCACCTGACCCACGGTGCCAAGCCTAATTTTTCCGGCAAGCACTACAACGCCATTCAGTACGGTCTGGATGAGCAGGGGTTAATTGATTACGCTCAAGTGGCTCAGCTTGCTCGCGAGCACAAGCCCAAAATGATCATCGCCGGTTTCTCAGCCTATTCACAAATTGTCGATTGGGCCAAGTTCCGTGAAATCGCCGATGAAGTAGGTGCTTACTTACTGGTTGATATGGCCCACGTCTCTGGTCTGGTAGCGGCGGGCGTTTACCCCAGCCCCTTGCCCCATGCCCATGTGGTCACCTCCACTACCCACAAAACCCTACGCGGCCCCCGCAGTGGCGTGATTCTCTCAGCGGAAAACGACGCTGATATCGAGAAGAAGCTGCAGTCAGCGGTTTTCCCCGGCGGCCAGGGTGGCCCCTTGATGCACGTAATCGCGGCGAAAGCGATCTGCTTCAAAGAAGCTATGGCGCCCGAGTTCAAAACCTACCAGCAGCAGGTAGTCAAGAACGCCCAGGCAATGGCCAAGGTGTTTATCGATCGCGGTTACGACATCGTCTCCGGCGGCACCGAAGACCACCTCTTCCTGCTTTCGCTGATCAAGCAAGGCGTAACCGGCAAAGACGCCGACGCTGCTTTGGGCCGTGCCCACATCACCGTGAACAAGAACGCCGTTCCCAACGACCCGCAAAGCCCGTTTGTCACCTCTGGCCTGCGTATTGGCACCCCGGCTGTGACCACCCGCGGCTTCAGTGAGCAGGAGTGCACCGAGCTAGCTGGCTGGATCTGTGACATTCTTGATGTACTGGCCAAAGGCGAAGATACCAGCACCGTCGAAGCCCAGGTGCTGGATAAAGTGGCCGAAGTTTGTGCGCGGCTGCCGGTTTATAAATAAGCATCTGTAACAATACTCCTTGGCTAAGGATGGCCCAAAGAACGGGTGGCCCATTAGGGTCGCCCGTTTTTTGTTGGGAATATGCGGCTAGTTCAGTTTCACGAGCGCAGCCAAGCTCAGTTTTACCAGTGCCGACGCCTCTGCTTGTGAAGCTGATTCGCTATAGCAGCGCAGCTCCGGCGCATTGCCAGAGGGGCGGAGGTGCACGATGTCGCCATTCTCAAGTGTGGCTCTTAGGCCATCGGTACTATTCACTGATGAAATGCGGGACTCAAGCCCTAATGTTTGCTGCATTAGCTCAGGTGAAGCCTGCCATTCGGTCAGCAACGCATGGCTTTTCTCCGTGGCGAAACCCTTGAGTCGATCACTCGCCGTATAACGAGCAGGTAAGTCAGCGATTAACCGCGACAGGCTAACCCCACGTTGGGCGGCCATCACCATTAAAGTAAGAGCGGGCAGTAACGCATCGCGGGTAGGCAGTGCGGCTAACTGACGGCCTTCGCTCTCCAGTCTGCTCCCTAATAAAAAACCACCGTTGGCCTCAAACCCAGCCACTCGAGCAAACCGCTCACTGAGCTTAGCCATACTGTCCAACACATACGGTGAACCAATGCGCGTGCGCTCAACTTGCTGAAAGGCACCGCAAGCTTCAATCGCCGTGTTGCAACTGACCGGCACTGCCAGCGCTTCGATTCCCAATGCGCGGGCGCAGAGTAAGCCTACGATATCGCCACGCTGCCATGTACCCGTTTCATCCCCTAGTAAGGGGCGGTCGCCATCGCCATCCGTGGAAAACAGAGCCTGTAACTGGTGCTGGTTGGCCCAGGCACGCCCTTGAGCCTGATCCTCATCGCTAACGGCCTCGGTATCTACAGGCACAAAGGCCTCGCTGCGGCCTAGCACCACCACATCCGCACCTAACTCGCTCAAAATATGCGCGTTTAAATCGCGCCCCGCGGCCGAGTGCTGGTACAAGCCTACCCGCCAACCTTTCAATGGTTCGCCTGGAAACCATGCAGTGAAGCGTTGGGAATATGCCTTATTAGCTGCTTCAGAGACCTCGCTGCGCGCTGGTGCAGGTAGGGTAGGCATTCCTGCCTCGGCATTAAGAATGGCAAGTTCATCAGTTTTGGTAATCTCGCCATCGGGGCGGTAAAACTTGATGCCGTTCCGGTCAAACGGGATATGGCTGCCGGTAATCATGATGCAAGGTACGCCATCCGCCATCGCCTTTAATGCCAGAGCAGGGGTCGGTAGTACACCGTAGTCATCCACCTTCACTCCTAGCGCATGAGCGGCACTGGTACAGGCGGCTGCCATTGCGGGGCTGCTGGGGCGGCGATCCATGCCTAACGCAATACGCTCCACGGGAAAAGATGTGCGCATGGCGGTAATAAACGCCACGGTAAAGGCCGCACATACTTCATCGGTAAACTGTTCAACCAGCCCTCGTGCGCCGCTGGTACCAAAAGCAATGCCGCTGTCCTGAATAATCGCGGTCGTGGAACGTACTGAGCTCAACATGTATCTCCTGGAGAAAGTGCCTGCCATGAGTTTAACACCCTAGGCGAGAAGCGCTACGGGGCGCTTTGGCTATTGAAGCGGGCAACCGTAATAGAAAGTTGCCAAGACAAAAAAGGCCCCCGCAAGCGGAGGCCATCACCAAATATCAGTCCGTTTAATTAAACTTCAGCGATGCCTAAATTCAGGCCTACTAAGATAGGGTCATGGTCTGAGCTACGGAACGCATCATCGGCGTATAGGTTTTCATCCTGACGGTCGCTGGTGAAGTCGGTGTTGTAGTCCAAAGCAGATGCTTCATCCGCATTAATGTGCCAGGTCGTGGTGCCCGTGACCTGTGTTGCGAGCGTTTCACTGGCTAACGCATGATCCAATGAACCCCAGAAACCATCAAAGACGTAGCTGTAATCATCATCAAGCAGGTCATAGCCAGCATTCTTCAGGGTTGTGATGGGGTCTTCCATGGCATAAGCATTCAAGTCACCAAGAATCAGCACGTCGCTGTCATCGCTACCGGTGGGCTTAGTGGATAACCATTCAAGCAATTCCTCCGCGGCCTCGACCCGTGTGGGGTTATTGTTGGCCTGGCCGTCGCCGATAGCGTCTTCCCCATTGACGACACTGCCTTTGGATTTGAAGTGATTAACCACCACCGAAAAGGTTTCACCGTTACTATCTTCAAAGGTTTGCATCACCGGAGCGCGGTTTGCAGTGGTGAAAGCCCCATCGGTTTTAGTGGCTGCAGCGCCGGTAGGTGTCACTGCCTGACTGTTGTAGATGACCCCAACCGCAATGGCATCGTCTCCAGGGCTAGTGGTGTTGCCAAACCCATCTTCGGGGATGCTGTAAGCCCAAGTGACTCCCTGAATGTTTTTATCCTGCACGTCTGCATTCAGTGCATCGACCAACGTTGCAATGGCGCTATCGTCACCATAGCCGTTGTTCTCGATTTCCATGAGACCCACCACATCAGCACCGCTGGTATTAATCGCCTCAACGATTTTGGCTTCCTGACGGGCAAACTCTTCAGCATTATTGGCCCCGCGTGGATCATGCAGAGTGCCATTTAAGGTCTCTGTTTTGTTGCCGTTTTCATCCAGGGTAGTGAAGTAATTCAATACATTGAAAGAAGCCACCGTAATATCGGCATCACCCAGGGCATCTGTATCCGGTGTTGCCGGACGTTCAGCGCCGGTAAAGTCCAGGCCTTCAACGTTTTGGACTTTCCACTCTTCGAAGTTGTAATCAAGCACGCCTTCGAGTGTCTGAAGCTCATCGCCACCGCGCAGCGGGTTAGTACCAGAAAGCTCTTCACCGTTACGACCATAAATAATCGGATCAGCGTTTTGTGTTGAGTTTGCGTCATCGATTTTGATGGTGCGCGCTTCGGCGTCTTCAAGCCAAGCGCTATAGCCTTCTACGTCAGGCACGTTGACTTCCGTGAACTGCTCTAAGCGGCCACCGGATGAAAGCGTGACTTCGCCGTAACGGCCAAGCTCGTAAAGCTCAGTGACCACCAACGGCTCCCCGTCTAACGCTTCTATGGCTACGCGCATGCCTTCAAAGGCTTCCAGGCCTTGTTTATCGGTAAACGGCATGATGATTCGCTGGCTTTCAGGCAAAGGCATATCGCTAGCCAGCACTTCAAGGCTGCCGCGTTCGGCAGTTAACTGCGTTTTCTCGAAATACTCTGAGACCTCGCCGCTAATACGAATCTGGTCGCCAGCAGAGATCTGTTCCAGCCACTCACCACTGCCACTGCCCACATACACAAAGATACCTTCTGAGGTCTCGGCATTATTGTCGTTATCGCTATCTTCCTCTTGCAGGAAAAATCCATCCAGGCCCGGCGTTACCATAGTGACGATAGCTTCAAGCGTCACTTCTTCACCTAACATGGGGCTGACATCTTCATCGCCCTGTACCGCAGAAATCAGCGTAATATCCACCTGCGGCTCATTAGCCAGGCCTGGTGATGCAACGGCAGGTACATCCCTATCATCACCACCCAATGCATCGGAGCTAACCGCGCCGTTAGTGTCGGTGGTGGTGAATTGGCTTAAATCGACATCCCACGAGGCAGCGTCGAATCCATCGGTATCTGGATAAGCTTCCATCGCCACTTGGTTGCCGTCAACACGCGGGTCGCCTTGCCATAGGGTTACGGCATCGCCACCTCCTCCCAGGCCTGAAGCGTCCTCGGCATAGCCAATTTTTAGGCTATCGATATTTTGTAAGTTGCTCCACGCTGCGCGGAACTCTGCGACAGATTCGGCGTTGCCATCCACCATAACAATTGCCGATTCCCCTGGGGCAAGTGATGTTAATCCTTGAATTTCAACAGCATCCATGGGGTCGGCGCTGTCATCATCGTAATAAAGTGGTTGAGTGGTGAAATCCAGCGTTTCATTAGAGCGGTTGGTGATCTCGAACCAGTCTTCCGTAATATCGGTGCCGCTTTGGCCTGACCAAATCTCAGTGATGGCCAAGCCAATATCGCGCTCACCGGGTACATAAGGAGCTTCCATGGTGCCCAGTTGAAATTTGGTCGTCGCATTAGCTGGTAATTCACCATACTCAAACGACCAGTTTTCCGGGGTGCCAATGGCGCTTAAAAGCTCATCCGCCATGCCGACGCCATCGCCGCTAAAGGCGGCATTGCGGGCACTGCCAACGGCAACGGCCGTGACACCCTCTTCGAGGCCAGGAGGAAGGGCGGAGTTGTTGGAGGAGTCTGCGGTGTCCTGCCACTCATCGCTATTGGTTTGCACGGCGTAGATAAACGTGGGGTCGCTAGCCTCGCCAACGAATGCAAGCACCTGATCACCGCTGACCGAAAGGTTGAAGCCGTTATTACCCACTTCGTTGCTGTTAGCAGTGGTGAATTGTTCAGAATCCGCCGTGTATGTAACCACGGTGCCAGCAGCTACTCCGCCTTCTGGCGCTGTCCATTTCACAGCACCTTCACTGGAGCGAAAGCCATCGCCTCTCCAGCCTGAATCGGTAAAGGTAATTTCTGCACCTTCGCTGATACCCTTTAACGCCACAAACTGAAAGGTTTTTGCACTACCACTGACTGACGTAATCGCAATATCACCGGCTTGAGGGATCCAATCCGGCAAATTAAACTCAATATCAGTGCCGATAAAGCGCTGCTGCTCAGCGGGTAAATCCTTAGATTCTTGACCATCGTCCAGCCAATCCACCGTACCGCTATCAAACAGTACACTTGCGGTAACACCTTCATCAGTGATGGAGACATCAAACAGTGATTCTGGCTTCGCCGTCAGTGCGTCTGGAAGCGTATTGAGATCTATACCGTCGATTTCTCGAGCGGCATAAGCGCCATCCCATAGGTAAAGGCCGAAACCTACGTCGTCGTCATCGTTAACCGGGCCTGCCAATATCAGATAACCCTCATCGCCAGCAGGCTCAATAGAGCGCACCGCACGGCCATCCAGATCCAAACGCAGGGGGGCGCCAAAGGAAGCTTCGTTAGCCTCGCCAGCGACGAGGTCAATCACATTTTCAACGGGCACTAATTGCGCAAAGCCATTATCCAACGGCGAGCGTAGACCAAGATAAAGGGAGTCACCGATAAACACAGCGCCTTCAATATTGACCCCTAACGAGAGGCTCAGCGCATTTTCACCAAGCCCATGACCATTATTAGCATCCCAG
This sequence comes from Halomonas campaniensis, assembly GCF_002211105.1. GTDB lineage: Bacteria > Pseudomonadota > Gammaproteobacteria > Pseudomonadales > Halomonadaceae > Vreelandella > Vreelandella campaniensis_A. Next base: position 885,607 of record NZ_JPUA01000034.1, read on the forward strand.
TCGTTAAGCTGGCTGGCTAAATCGGTAAACTGGCCCGTCACCTCGATGTTCAAGCTCTCAGCGTTATCACCGGTCACTTCAGTGGCGAAAATCATTGAGCGCTGGCTGCTCTCGTGAGAGCCCAACCAGTAGTGGGTACCTTGATACGTCGCCACTGCTTCCAAATCCACTTCTTGGGTGTCATTCAAACCCAGGGCATCATTCAGGTTGATTTCCGCTAGAGGAGCGCCGTCAGTGTCGCGCTCATAGAGGCGTAACACTTGGTCTTCATCATCCGCCACCAGCATTAAACCCTCACCCACGGCAATTGCTGCTGAAGCGTCAGAAGTGCCCGTGTGGTAGCGCTCTCCCAGATTGAAGTTTGGGTTGCTTGGCTCAGGCTGGCTGGGGTCTATTGGGTTATTTGGCTCTGTTGGCTCTTCAGGCTCTGTTGGCTCTTCAGGCTCTGTTGGCTCTGTTGGCTCTTCAGGCTCTGTTGGCTCTTCAGGTTCAGTTGGCTCTTCAGGTTCAGTTGGCTCTTCAGGTTCAGTTGGCTCTTCAGGCTCTGCTGGTTCTTCAGGCTCTGTTGGTTCTTCAGGCTCCTCTAGCTCGCTCTCAAGCTGCTCAATATAACGACTCAGTAGCGACTCAACATCATCCACGCTGGAGCCATCGCCGATCAAAGGGGCTAATACACGTGCTGGTTGCTGTTCAATGCTTTCGCTGCCGTTAAAAAATGCTGCGGCAAGCTCCTCACGAGACAGCCCGTCCGCCAGCAGCGCTGACCAGTACACTAAGCCTTCTGGGTCAGGCTCACGGTTCAAAACAGTGTTGTAGAGTTGATTTAGCCAAGTGGTATCGTTCAAGTTGGAAACGGTGGCTTCGAACTCATTAGACGCTTGAAAACTATTAGAAATCTCTTCTAAAGCTAAGCCGTTGCGGTACTCATTGACCCAGTACGCGAGGCCGGCAGGGTCAGCCGTACGTAATAGGTGAATACTATAGAGTGTAATAATAGGTTGGATTTGCAGCTGAAATTCATTGCTGGTTACTATTGAGTCAAGAATGGTCGCTACATCGGCCGTTCCGTTATCCAGTGCGGCAGTCCAATAATTAGCGCCAGCCTCATCCGGCTCACGCAACAGGATATCGCGATATAACGTAGAAACAAGCTCAAAATTGGTCATTTAACCAGCCCTCACAGGATGAATAGGAAGATTGAATTTATTACTAATTCATAGCAATTAAATGACTTAAATGTTTTATTTTAATGATGCTTGGATTACGAAGTGGTTTTTGGCAACGCTAGAATACTTTTTTCTTTAAAGCGTCACGTATTTGCAATGGTTGATTGCGTAATCTCACGTTTGCCTATTTTTTCACTGATTAAAAAAGGGAACCGCCATGAGTAATTTCCAGCTTCAACTCCTACACGCAGCCGATATGGAAGGGGGAGGGGGAGATCTGCTTAACGCACCCAATTTCGTTTCTATCGTGGATCACTTAGAAGATCAGTACGCCAATTCGCTTTTTGTCAGCTCGGGCGATTTAGTTCTGCCTGGGCCGTATTTGAACGCCGCCGCTGATTCAAGCTTACAAACGGCCTTCCAGGCAGCGGTTGAAGAGATTTATGGGCTAGAAGCGGGTTCCATGAGCGGAATCTTGGCGGCCTCTGGGCGTGTTGAGACTCTATTGATGGACTTGGTCGATGCAGCGGCCGTGACATTGGGCAATCATGAGTTCGACCTAGGCACTGATTTAATTGCTGCAATGATCGCTCCGGTGGTTAACGGCACTACGTCTGCTGAAGTTGAATGGCTGGGCTCGCAGTTCCCTTATCTCTCAGCCAACCTGGATTTCTCAGCTGATGCCGCCCTAAGCGGGCTGGCTACCGATGGGTTATTCAGCCAAGACGCTTTTCAAGCCACTTTGGAAGAGCTACTAGCTGGCGCTAGTAAGCCCAAGCTTGCCCCGGCGGTGATTGCCGAGCGTAGTGGTGAAAAAATTGGCATTATTGGCGTAACTACCCAAATCCTGGAGAGCATCTCTTCGCCAGGTGATGTAGACGTGCTGACGGGGGGAAGTAACGACATGCAGGCCCTGGCCGATCTGATTCAGCCAGTCATTGATGACCTGGAAGCGCAAGGCATCAATAAAATCATCCTCAGCTCGCACCTTCAGCAAATTCAGTTTGAAGAAGAGTTAGCGACTCTGCTGGATGGGGTCGATATCGTGATAGCGGGCGGTTCTAATAGTCTGCTGGCAGATCAAGAAGATCAAGACCGCGGCTTGTTCCCGGGAGCGGGCGAACCCTACGACTCTTACCCCATTGTTACCCAGGACGCATCAGGTAACGATGTCGTGATAGTGAATACTGACGGTGGTTGGCGCTACGTTGCCGAGCTAGTGGTGGAGTTTGACGAACAGGGGCGAATTATTGTCGATTCCATTGACGAGAACACTTCCGGCGTTTACGCCACTACTGACGAGCAAGTGGAAGCGTTATGGGGTGACTTGGCAAGTGCCTTTGCCGAAGGCACCAAAGGCAATATTGCTAATGATTTAGTCGGCTCAGTGGGTGAATTTGTCGCTGAGCAAGATGGTAACATTCTTGGCTTAACCGACGTTTATCTGGTCGGTGAGCGGGAAGCGGTGCGCACCGAAGAGACCAATCTGGGTAATCTAACGGCCGATGCCAACCTCTGGTATGCCAAGCAATTGGACGAAGACGTTGTGGTATCGTTCAAAAACGGCGGCGGTATTCGTGAACCGATTGGTAATGTCGTCGTAGAAGGAAGCGACAGCGAACCAAGCTACCAAGCACCAGGTGCCAATCCCGCCATAGGCAAGCCAGAGGGCGGCGTATCCCAGTTGGACGCAGCGTCATCACTTCGGTTTAACAATGACCTTACCATCCTCACTGTTACGCGCAGCAAACTGTTGGAGATTCTGGAACATGCGGTAGCCGCCTCAGCACCGGGTGTCACAGCAGGTCAGTTCGCTCAGGTGGGGGGGATTCAGTACAGCTATGATGACAGCCAGCCCGCTGGCGAGCGCATCCAAAATGCGGTCATTGTCAACGAAGATGGCAGCGCCAACGATGTAATCGCCGCTAATGGCCGCCTGGTAGGTAGTGCTGAAGAGACTGTCAAAGTCGTTACACTAGGCTTTTTGGCCGATGGCGGCGACGGCTACCCACTAGGTGAAGACAGCTACCAAAATCGGGTAGACCTTATGAGTGCCTTCGAGGATGACGGCCTGTTTGACTTCGCCGACAAAGGCACTGAGCAGGATGCCTTTGCTGAATACATGGCCAACATGTTCAGCGAAACACCGTTTAGTGAAGAAGAAACCCCTGCCAGCGAAGACCTGCGAATCCAAAACCTTGGTGAGCGCTCTGACGCTATTTTCGAGGCACCCGTCGACCCGCTGTTGCGCCTTTATGACGCAGCCTTTGACCGCGATGCGGACGGAAAAGGTCTAGGGTACTGGGTGGAGGTGAAAGGGGCGACGGGTCTAAGTGATATTGCCAATAGCTTTATTGCTTCAGCTGAGTTCAGTGAACAAAACGGAAATTTAGAAAATGAGGCCTTTGTTGAACTTATGTATTCAAATGTACTCGAAAGGGGGGCTGATTCAGCAGGGAAAGAGTACTGGCTGAATCAGTTGAATAATGGTGTCGATCAAGGCACCGTAATGGTTGGTTTTACAGAGTCAGATGAGAGCATGATGCTGTTTGGTTAGTTATTTATTTGCGGATCTCGGGTTGATAGATAGATAAATACCACCCCAATCAAGCAGTTTTTACTCTCATAACGCCCCTACCCTAGGCAGGGGCGTTTCTGTTATGCTGCCGCAATAATCTTCGCGTGACTTCTTTGATTCAACGGTGACCCCTCCATGGCAAAGCAACAGGAAGCGACGGATCTACAGCGTGCATTAAGCGCCTGTAAGGGTTCGTTTGTATCGGTGGGCTTTTTCAGCATGTTCGTCAATTTGCTCATGCTAGTTCCCCCCATGTATATGCTCCAAGTGTATGACCGCGTACTTACCACGCAAAGTCTCGATACGCTCATCATGTTAACGCTTGTCGTCGTCTTTCTTTTTATGGTGATGGGGGGGCTTGAGCTAGTTCGGTCAAGAATGTTGGTTAGGATAGGGAACCGATTAGATACCACGATTAATCAGCGTCTCTATGGCGCTATGTTTCGCCGTAGTCTAGTTGCACCAGGGTCTCAAAGCGCTCAGCCGCTAAATGACTTGACCAGCCTGCGACAGTTTCTTACTGGGAATGGCTTATTTGCCTTTTTTGACGCGCCTTGGGTGCCCGTTTATCTAGGCATTCTGTTTATTTTTCACCCATGGCTAGGCGTATTTGCCACCTGTGCAGGGATTATTTTGTTCGCGCTTGCAGTTGCTAATGAAAAATCTACTAAGACCCTACTTGCTGAAGCCAATAGCGAGCAAATTCAAGCTCAGAATCTTGCTAACTCTAACTTGCGAAACGCTGAAGTACTTCATGCTATGGGCATGCTGCCAGGCATTATGGGACGCTGGTCAAAGCGACATCATGAGTTCCTTGCTAAACAGTCACAAGCTAGTGACCGTGCAGGTGCCTTAACCAATACATCTAAAGTAATGCGCTTGCTCTTTCAGTCATTAATTCTTGGCCTGGGTGCGCTTTTAGTGCTCCAGGGTGAAATGACCCCCGGAATGATGATTGCCGCCTCTATCCTGATGGGGCGTGCGCTGGCACCTATCGATCAAATGATAGGTGGCTGGAAAGGCTTTGTCGCAGCACGTGGCGCTTATAGCCGATTAAACGAGCTATTGACGCAGATACCCGATGAGCAGCGTCATATGTCTCTGCCAGCGCCGAAAGGCATTATCGATGTAGAGAACGTAGCGGCTGCTCCTCCAGGTGCCCGTATGGCTACCATCCGGGGTATTAACTTTAGCGTCGCTAAAGGCGAGCATGTGGGCATTATTGGCCCAAGTGCGGCAGGTAAATCAACCCTTGCCCGCGTACTGCTAGGGATATGGCCAACGCAGGTTGGAGATGTAAGACTTGATGGTGGTGCGGTTAACCAATACAACCGTGACGAACTGGGCCCCCATATTGGCTACTTACCGCAGGATATCGAGCTCTTTGATGGCACTATCAGTGAAAATATTGCCCGTTTTGGGGATATTGATTCTGAAAAAGTGGTTGCTGCAGCCAAAAAGGCGGGTGTTCATGAAATGGTGCTAGAGCTTTCTAATGGTTATGACACCATTATTGGTTCTAACAGTGGTGCCCTCTCTGGTGGTCAACGTCAACGCTTAGGCCTGGCTCGTGCCTTATACGGCAATCCTGTTTTGGTCGTTTTAGACGAACCTAATGCCAACCTAGATGATGCTGGAGAGCGAGCGCTGAGCCAAGCAATCGCTCAGTTAAAAGCTGAAGGCACAACGCTATTTGTGATAAGCCACCGAACTAGTGTGTTGAAAAACATGGATAAGCTACTGGTGATGAAAGAAGGACAAGTAAGCATGTTTGGCTCTAGAGACGAAGTGCTTGCTCAGTTTGCTAAAAAACCGCGCCCCCAGGTTAACCAGCAAAGTGCTGCTCGTCTCTCTGCCATAGCAGGTGGGCGTGGCACTGGTGGCAGCGAGGAGTCGTAATATGAGCAACCGCAAAGATCAGCTCCCAGTTAAAAGCGAAATAGATGTAACACCACAAGGCCCTGCTACCATCGAAGGCGAGGCGCAAGAGAAGTTGCCAACCAGTGATAAAGGTTATCGTAGGCTTGGCTACGCTATTTTAGGTATAGCGCTTGGCGGATTCGTATTATGGTCTGTGACTGCCTCGTTGGCGGTGGCTGTTGTAGCCCCTGGCAATGTTTCTATGGAGTCTTTTAAGCGTACTGTTCAGCACCTTGAAGGGGGGATTGTTCGAGAGTTGTTGGTGCAAGATGGCGATAAGGTAGAAGCTGGGCAGCCACTGGTGATCTTGAGCGATACGCAGGCACGTTCGCAGTTGGAAATTGCTCAGTCACAGTACTTTATAAATCGTGCTATGGAGGTGCGCTTACTGGCAGAGCAGCAAGGGGCCGAAACGCTTGAGATGCCCGAAGAACTGATGTCGGTGGACAACGAAAGAATCCAGCAGGTAACGGCTGTTCAGCAAAGTCTGTTTCATGCACGTCGTCAATCACTGCTCAGTACACTCGACTCAATGGATCAGCAAATTATCCAAATGCAGGAGCAGATTGAAGGCCTAGAGGCGCGCGAACGAGTCAATAACCAGCGTATTAGCTCGTTGCGGTCTGAAGCAGAAGACTTTCGTTCGCTGTACCGTGAAGGGCTAGGCGACAACCAGCGGCTGCGTGAACTAGAACGACAAATACTGCAATACCAAGGCGATAATGCGGAGTTCCAATCTAATATTGCCCAATTACGTTCGCAAATCAGCGAAAACCGTATGCAAAAAGAGATTACTCAGCAAGAGTTTCAGGCTGAAGTGGGGGAGCAACTACGCAGTGCCCAGGCGCAAATAGCGGAAGCAGAGGAGCAAATTACCTCGTTGACCGACCAAGTGAATCGCACCGTGGTAAGTGCTCCTGTTTCAGGCACCATTGTGGGGCGTCAAGTTCATACTATTGGCGCGGTAGTTCGCCCAGGCGACACCATTATGGAAGTGGTGCCTTCTGATGATGGCTTTGTGGTAGAAGCTCGTGTACCTAATCGCGATATTGACAGCCTGTTTATAGGCCAGCTTGCTGAAATTCGTTTTTCTGCCTTCAATCAGCGATTAACAAACATTATTGATGGTGAAATTATTCACCTTAGTGCCGATAGTTTTGAAGATGAAGCGACTGGTCAGCGTTACTACAAAGCGCGCATTCGGGTAACTGATGAAGGAAAAGAAGATATGACCGAGCAGATGCATCTGCTTTCTGGGATGCCGGCCGAGGTCATGATTCGTACTGGTGAACGTACTTTTGCTAGCTACATTGCTAAGCCTGTTACCGACATGCTAGCTCGCGCTATCCGGGAGGATTAATGACACGGACGCCACGTTTTGCTCTTAGTGCGCTTGCACTGACTATCACGCTGTTAAGCCAGTCTGCATTAGCACAGAGCGATGTGCCTGCTGATCAGCAAGCCCTTAGCGAATTAGAAGCGCTTGCCAATAGCGAGTCAACGTCCCAAACGTTGCCTTCACTGCCTGATCTGTTTTCCAGGGCTCTACGCCATGACGCAGATCTTTCACGTCAGCGTTATGAGTTAGATGCCACTCGCGAAGAAGTGCCGATGGCGCGTTCTCAGCTTCTGCCACAAGTTAGTGCCTCAGGAGGCTATTTGTGGCAGGACTCATCGAATTCTCAAACGGTTGATGAGTTGAATTTGACAGGGGATGCCCCGCGGCCTGCTGAAATCGATGAAACCTATTACCAGGTTCAGCTTCAGCAACCACTGTTTAGCCTCGAACGTTGGCGCAAGATGGATGTTGCTAACGCTCAGGTTAGTGCCGCCGAATTACAGCTTGCCGTCGTTGAGCAAGAGTTGGCGCTGCAGGTTAGTGAAGCCTATATAAAAGCCTATTTAGCCTCCCAACGTTTAGGACTCTTAGAGTCTCAACAAGCTTCTCTTGAACTACAGGTACGCCAAGCGAGTCGAGCATTTGATCTAGGTGTTGGTAACCGTGTCGACTTGCTGGAAGCTCAATCTAGGTACGATCAGGCAGTATCCGACGCAGTTGAAGCTGAAAATGAGTTAGACAATGCGCTTAGCGAATTGGAACGCCTTACTGGTGTTACGCCACGGTTTCAACGTTCAGCTCCTGGTGAGCTGACCACTGTTACCCTCAATGGCGATATTGGTAATCCCGACGAATGGATTCCACGCACCAGCCAAAACCTAAGGGTATTATTAGCCCAGGAAGAGCAACAAGTTGCGCAAGCTAACACCAGCGTTAGGCGTTCGGGTTATTACCCTGAGGTAAATTTAACGCTTAGCTATTCGGATAGACAAAGTGAAGATTATCTTCGTGAAAGCGAAGATTACCGAGCCAATGTCGAGGTTAGTGTGCCAATTTATCGGGGCGGCTATACCAACGCAAGTGTTCGCCAAGGGGAAAAACGTATTGAAGCGGGCTTGGCTGCTTTGGACAACGAGCGCAACTTAGCCATACAAGAGGTGCGACAACGGATTAGGGCTCTCAATGGCGGCGAACGCCGCCTTGAAGCGCTCAATCAAGCCATTTCATCCAGTCAGCTGTTTTTAGAAGCTGCCGAGAAGGGTGAACAACTGGGGTTGAGGGATCTAGTGGATGTGCTTGATGCACGAGCAAGCCTCTATGATCAGCGTATTCAGTATGTCGACACAGTCGGTAACTATGCTTTGGATATGTTGTCACTTCACACTGCAGTGGGTAGCTTAGAAAGTGACGATCTTAATCGTATTATGTCGCTACTGGCCTCGTTGTCCACTTCATCGCAGGTAGCGCGGTAGTCAGCAACTATGGCCGTTATAAAAACAAGTCAAGGTAGCGAATGGTTGCGGCGCGCTATGCGCTGCTTTGACGCAGGTATCGCCACGTTAGTGGCATTGGTTGCCCTTTGGCTAATGCCCGATATCGATTCCGACGGCAATGATTACCTTTTTTTAATACTTATTGGCAGTTTATTACTGCCAGCAGTAGGCGAACTAATTGGACTCTACCAGCCATGGCGCGGGCGTAGCCTTTACACCATGCTCGGTATTTACCTCGCCACCTGGATTGCTACTATAGGCTTGCTCAGCCTATTGCTTGTCGCTATTCAAGGTACGCAGAGTTTTTCTCGGTTATGGATGGGGGTTTCTGCATTATCAGTTCTGGCAGTGGGCAGTATTATGCGTACCTTGCTGTATGGGTATTTAAGACGCCTGCGAGCAAAAGGGCACAATTTAAAGCGCGTGCTGCTAATCGGTAAAAAAGATAATATCGCGCTATTAGAAAAAAAAATCGTCGAAACGCCCCATGCTGGTTATGTAGTAGTAGGGCATTACGTAGATGAAGACGACACAACGTTTTTTCACAGAATGGCTGTTTTCGCAAAAGAAAATATATTTCAACGTGGTTTTGATGAAATATGGTTAGGCTATCCTTTGATCCAAGGTAATCGCGTTCGGCACTTAATGCGTTTACTTGCCGGTATTCCATCAAGTATCCGCTTTTTCCCCGATCTACCTGATATACGTTTTCTGAATCATCGCATTGCGCAGGTAGCAGGTCTTTACTCATTAGAGCTCAATTATACGCCTCTCAATGGCCCCATGCGTTTAGTTAAAGCCTTGGAAGATCGTGTGCTAGGCCTAGTGCTCTTTGTAATTTTTCTTCCTGTAATGTTGGTTGTGGCTGTCGCGATCAAATGGAGTATGGGTAGCCCGGTACTTTTTAAACAAGAGCGCCATGGTCTGGATGGTAAGCGTTTCAGAATTTACAAGTTTAGAACAATGCTCTTGCACGATGGTAGCCAAACCAAACAGGCATCACATTGTGATGAGCGGGTAACCCCGCTGGGGCGTTTTCTGCGACGTACTAGCCTGGATGAATTGCCTCAGCTATATAATGTTCTTCAGGGCCGCATGTCGCTGGTTGGGCCCAGGCCTCATGCAATGGATCATAACGATCACTACAAAGATCATATTGATATATATATGCAAAGACATCGGGTTAAACCGGGTATGACAGGTTGGGCTCAAGTCAATGGTCTACGAGGGATAACCGACGATGTAAAGCTTATGGAGAAGCGAGTAGAGTACGACCTATATTATATTGAACGATGGTCTTTAGGATTTGACTTGAAAATATTAACAATGACCTTGACTAAGGGTTTTGTTAACGGCCAGCCTTAAAAAAGAAAAGTACACTTATGGCTAATAATGAGTACTCTGCTAAAAATTTTGAAGTGAATTAGTGTTTAATGGCATGAGTATAAATGCTAAATGAAAATTTTAAGTTTGGATGCTGATAGCTGCCAAGTGGCTTGTCTCAAGGAGGATTTATGATTTTACCCGTAATTTTATCAGGTGGGTCAGGTTCACGCTTATGGCCAGTGTCTCGTGAGCATTACCCCAAGCAGTTTTTGAACCTGCATAAAGATGATGTTAGTTTGCTGCAAGAAGCGGCACTTCGCCTGAAGGATGTCGCCAATGCAGGCGCACCCATTATTGTATGTAACGAAGAACATCGTTTTTTAGTTGCCGAACAAATGCAGCAGGTCGGCTTCAAAGGTAGCCAAATTATACTAGAGCCCTGCGGTCGGAATACAGCACCCGCATTAGCAATTGCAGCGTTGGCTGCAGCTGAAGTAAACGTAGAAGCTGAATTGTTGGTAATGCCTGCTGATCACGTGATCAAAGATGTAACAGCATTCTCTGATGCGGTAGAAAAAGGCCATACGCTGAGTCAGCAAGGCAAGCTAGTGACGTTTGGTATTACGCCAGCTTCGCCGCACACAGGTTATGGATACATAAAGCGCGGTTCAGCACTGAGTGAAGGATTCGCCGTTGAAGCGTTTGTCGAAAAGCCGGATTTAGCCGCTGCTGAAAGCTATTTAAAAACCGGTGACTACCTCTGGAATAGTGGAATATTTTTATTTAAAGCCAGCAGCTACTTAGAAGCATTAAAGCAGTATGCGCCTGATATCCTAACGTCTTGCCAAGCCGCCTACCAAGCGCGCACAGAAGACATGGACTTTTTGCGCATTGAAGCGGCATCGTTTGCCCAATGCAGAAATGAGTCCATAGATTATGCGGTGATGGAACACACCAAGCAGGCAGCCGTTGTGCCTATGTCACCTGGCTGGAGTGACATAGGTGCTTGGGACGCGCTCCACGAACTGCGTTCTATCGAGGACAAGCAGAGCGGCAACGTCGTGCATGGCGATGTGATGCTCCATGAAACCCAGAACAGCTTGGTTTATAGCGATTCACGTTTAGTGGCGGCTGTCGGCGTTAAAGATCTGATCATCGTCGAAACCGACGATGCCGTGTTAGTTGCTGACCGCCATCAGGCTCAGGATACAAAATTAATCGTTAATGCCCTTAAAGCTGCGGGGCGTAAAGAGTTTCAGTCGCACCAACAGGTTTATCGACCCTGGGGGCATTACCGCACCATGGTATTAACGGATAGCTTTCAGGTGAAAGAAATAGTCGTTAATCCAGGCGGCAAGCTCTCCTTGCAAATGCACCACCATCGTGCGGAGCACTGGGTGGTTGTGCAAGGCACCGCGCAGGTTACTCAGGGTGAAGGGCATGGGGATATATCGAAGTTGCGCAGCTTTTTGTTGTCTGAAGATGAGTCCACCTATATACCATTAGGCACAGTGCACTGTCTTGAAAACCCCGGTGTGATACCTCTCAAGCTGATTGAAGTGCAAACCGGTTCCTACCTTGGGGAAGACGACATCGTCCGTTATAACGACAAATATGGTCGAGAATAAGCACCGAGGCGAAAAAAGCGTGTGGTTACAAATAGGAGCAAAATGCTGTAATGAAAGTCGCCATTGTCCACGACTGGCTGACCACCTGGGCTGGTGCCGAAAAAGCGCTGGCCGAGTTGCTCAACTGTTTCCCTCAAGCTGAGATATTTACCACCGTCAATTTTCTCTCCGAGGATGCTAACTCTACCCTTGAGCGTCATGTTATCCACACCAGTTTTATTCAGCGATTGCCCTTTGCAAAAAAGCGCTACAGGCAATATTTGCCACTCATGCCGTTAGCGGTAGAGCAGTTCGATCTCAAGGGGTTCGACCTGATTCTATCCAGCAGCCATGCAGTAGCCAAAGGAGTGATATCCGACCCCGGCGCGGTGCATATCTGCTACTGCTACAGCCCCATGCGGTACGCCTGGGACATGCAGCACCAGTACTTACGTCAGTCTGGTAAAGAGAAGGGCCTGTTAAGCTGGTTAATGCGTTGGCAGCTTCATCGCCTACGTCAATGGGACTTCATAAGTGCTCAGCGCGTTGACCACTTTGTGGCTATTTCTAATTATATAAAGCGGCGCATTGAAACCTGTTATCGTCGGGAGGCCGAAGTAATTTATCCACCGGTAGATGTGGATAAGTTTTGCTATGACCGTCCAAGGGAAAAATTTTATCTAACCGCTTCACGGATGGTGCCTTATAAGCGTATTGATCTGGTCATAGAGGCTTTCAATAAAACTCCAGAAAGGCAGCTAATTGTGATTGGCGATGGGCCAGATTATGCCAAGCTGGCATCGCTAGCAGGCCCAAATGTAACGCTTATGGGGTATCAGCCCGATCACATATTAGTGGATCATTTGGAGCGAACCCAGGCCTTTATTTTTATGGCTGAGGAAGACTTTGGAATACTGCCTGTGGAGGCTCAGGCTGCTGGAGCCCCGGTAATTGGCTATGGTGTCGGAGGATTAACTGAAACAACGCTGAACAACGTCTCAGGCCTCTGGGTTGAAGAGCAGAGCAGCAAAGCGCTGGTTGAATGTCTGCAACAATTTGAAGCACTTAAGCGCGACAATGAAGCAGCCTTCTCGCCTAAAGTGTGTAGGAAAAATGCAGAGCGGTTTGCCACGGCGAATTTTACCCAAGCAATCCAGTCGCTGGTGAAGCAACACCTGTCCCGCTAGTTGACATCTGTTAAGCCTTGATAAAACTGTTCACACTTCAGCATCGGTTGGCTACCTAGCCAGCCGATGATCTGACGTGTGTAATCCAGCCGTGCCTCGTCTACTAAATGGAAATTAGTGTCAAAGAAATCGTTGGCATCGCGCATAGCAGCTCTGGGCTTGCCTACCCAAAAAAGACCTTCTGCTGTGGCTATTTGGGGTAATGTTTCATAAAAATGTGCTTCGGTAAAAGAGTCCACATAGCTTCGCTGGAACAACATAGGGGGCGGCAAAAACACCGGGCAGGCGCCTTTTGCAAGCAATTCATTGCGAAAGCGACGTAGCCGTTCCCAATCAAAGCTACCGTCTCGCAATGCCTTGCCATAGGTTTCAGCAGGTAAAGAGTTCAAAAAATTCCAGTGACGCTCTTCACGCCGTGCACGCTCGGTGCCTATTTGATCGCCATGCTCATTCTGATGCTGGACACCATAATCACCGTTTACGGTGAAGCCCTCTGGGAGCCCGCGGTAACCTTCTAGAATTCGTGTAAAGGGTGTTTTAACGACCACCTCAAGCGTTCGCTTGAGAGGTAATTGCAGCAGGGTGCTAGGGTAGCTGTTTGCCCAATGTATCAGCGCGCTTGAAACCGCCTCTTCCCGGTTATACAGCGGATATTCAAGGGGTAGAAGTACCAAATCTCCTGGGCGGATACTGTTTTCAGCGCTGCTTAAAATTACAGGCAGAGAGATGCCAGCATTGACACCAAAATTAACGGCGGGGCGATCATAAGTTTCTTCCAAGTAAGTACTGTTAATCCCAAACATCGCGCCAGAACCAGCCAGCACCACTATTTTGGGGGACGCTAACGCATCAGCGATTTCCTGTTTATAGTTGATCGATTCAATAATCCACTCATTGTTAGGGTGAGGCCGTCCCAACTGCCCAGCCCAAAAAATTACCCACAACGTGAGAATGGCTAAACCGCCAGCGGCCATCCCTGTTAAAAACCGTACCATTTAAAATTCCTTTAGGAGGGCGTAGGACTAAAAGTTAAAATAAAGAAAAGCCTGGCTGGGCAGATCCTGCATTGCTTTCATCACTACTAATAATACCCCGCCAGCGACGACGCCTTGCCAAAAATAGTGGCGAGGTTGGTTCAGCTGCTTCACCCACGCCATACTATTTGGCATTACCAACACAATTAGCGTTGCCACTATGATAAGCAGTCCAGGTGAGCGTAGAGACATGGCCCCTTGGCCTAGGGTGCTTACAAGCTCACCAAGCGCCCCCCACTCCCATACTGTCAGGCCTGAATAGAGAGACCAAGTGTGTTCAAGACTGGTTGCTCGGAAAGGCACCCAGGCGAGCATTACAGTACAAAAGGTCAAAAGCCAGCCAGCGGTTTTGGGCATGCGAAATAGGCTAAATTGCCGCCATAAAACCATTACGGCTAATAAAGCCCCATGCATACCCCCCCATAACAAAAACTGCCAGCCTGCACCATGCCAAAGCCCTCCTAACAGCATCGTTATGAATAACGCAAATAAGTGGCGTGGTAAGCCGTGTTTGCTACCTCCGAGGGGAACATACAAGTAATCGCGAAGAAAACGTGAAAGCGTTATATGCCAGCGTCGCCAAAATGTTTGAATGTCGCTCGCTTGGTAGGGGGAAGCAAAATTTTCGGGCAGCTTTATGCCAAACAGTAACGCTAGGCCAATGGCCATATCCGCATAGCCTGAAAAATCAAAATAGAGCTGTAAACCATATGACCAGCCCGCCAAAAGCGTATCACCTGCGACGATTGAGCTCGCGGGGGTGTTATAAAGGTGCTCCACATAAGGTGCCAAATTGTCGGCAATTATTAACTTTTTAGCCAGCCCAAGGATGAGTAACAGCAGGCCACACCGAACAGCTGAAGAGCTTGGCGCCTGTAAACGCGCAAGCTGAGGAGCTAAATCTCGGTAATGAACAATAGGGCCGGCAATCAGCTGTGGGAAAAAGCTAACAAACACGCCGTAAATTGAGAGCGGCCCTCTTTGAATAACCCCTTGGCGAATATCGACTAAGAAAGCAATTTGCTGAAAGGTAAAGAAAGAAATTCCCAGCGGCAGCACCAAAGGGCTAAACGCTTGCGGTGGGAGGGCAGCGAATGAAAGGAAAAAAACGGAATACTTAAACCAGCCCAGCAGCGCTAGGTTGAAACCAACGCCCAGCCATAGCCAAGTCCGGCTTGGCCTGGATACATAGCCAGCCAGCCAATAGTTAACGACAATACTGCCCACTAAAAGCGGGAGTAGCGTAATGTCCCATACGCCATAAAAGGCAAAGGACGCCAGCCCCAACCAGCCAAGTAATAAGCGCTGATTAGCATATAATGACAATAGCCAAAAAATTAGCCAAGTAGTGGGTAAAAAAATAAAGAGAAACTCAGGTGTGCTAAAGATCATGCCGCAGGCGCTCACTCAAGGGCGGGTTGAATGGTTTAGAGTAATAAAATAGAGCCAATAGTAAACGGCGCGCAGCATAGCATACCTGATAGTCGCCCTGTGTTAGTGGTAAGGCAATGCCATGTGCGCCGTACGCCGACTATTGGTAATATACCCGCTTCCAGAAATCTCCCCATGCTCAAAGGTCTTGGAAATGGATATCCGCCCCCGCGTTACAATAGCGCTTGCTGCCAGCATCGCTGGTCTGCTGGCAAGCTACCTCTATGCGGGTATTCTCAATCCGTTGCAAGTGGAGTGGCTATTGCAAGAAGGTGATTTGCTTCAGCACTTCCTTGGTTGGCACTACTACCGCCATGAGGAGTGGAGCTGGCCAATTGGCGCTCTACACACCTTCGGCACAGAAGTACGCAGCAGTATTGTATTTACCGACTCTCTGCCATTGATTGCCATTCCCCTGAAGTTAATCCAGGCATGGCTGCCGGATCCATTTCAATATCAGGGATTAGCCTCATGGGGCCACGTGGTGCTCAATGCCACTGCTGCCAGCTGTATTTTCAGCCGTTTTAGAATGCCTGCGCTCGTGGTGATTGCGTTCAGCCTTATGGTTGCCTTCATGCCCAACGTGCTCTTCCGTGGGCCTGGGGGGGCAGGGCACGAATCGTTAATGGGGCATTGGACATTTTTATTCGCCATCTACTTAGTGCTCTTTCGCCAAGACACGGGCTGGGGAACTCGTAGCCAGTGGGGATTATTGTTGACGGTGGCAGTGATGGTGCATTTTTATCTGTTTCTGCTGGTGGGTATATTCTGGGGGGTATGGTGGCTGCTGGGCAGCATAGAGCGATATCATTTCTATATCCAACATAACCTAAAGAAGCGTTGGTGGCTGGGTTGGGGAAGCTATAGCTTGCTGCAGCCGTTATTTATCTTATGGGTAATGTGGGCCGTAGGATATCTGCATAGCAGTGGTGATTCACCAGGTGCAGGCGGGTTCGGGTTTTATTCGGCAGAGCTTGCGACCTATTTTAATGCCTACAGCTACCTGCCTGGCATTGCTAGTGCATCTGCGCTGCTTCCTTCCTGGGTGCCTAGTATTGTCGGTCAGTATGAAGGCATGGCCTATACTGGAATGGGCGTATTAGCACTGTGGATAGGGGCGCTGCTACTTTATATCAAGCAGCCTCTGCGCATATCCGCTGAGTATAAGTGGCAGCTTTATGGCTTGGCAGTACTGGCAGTGGGCCTATTCGTTTTTGCATTAAGTAATAAAATAGTTATTGGTTCATACGCAGTCAGTTTACCTTTGCCCTGGCCTGAACCGCTGCGCGCTATTTTACGCGCTAGTGGAAGAATGGTCTGGGTGCTCATGTACTTGGCTATTTTTGCGGCTGCGCTTGTATTTGCACGGCGCCTAGCACCCCGCCCCTTCATAATAGTCGCTTATGCTATCCTGGCTCTACAGTTCTTCGATTTGTATCACTGGCACCGCTACTTTCATGAGCGCAGCCAAGAAGCCAACGCTTACCGCATGGTAGAAGACCCACGCTTTGTTGGCTGGCAAACCCCCGCGCTGCAGCAAGCGTTAAGCCGGCGCCAGGCACTGCACATCTCCCACGCTGATGATATTGTCGGTATGCTGCCACTCGCTTGGTTAGCAGGCCAGCACCATATGACAATCAACGTCGCCTATGTGGCACGCATTACGCTGCCCATTATTCGTCAGGCATCAGCCTCCTCTTTGCAAGCGCTGTCGGTGGGACAGCTTAACCCTGACGTGATGTATGCCATCACCAGCCCTGAGACAGCGCAAAATACCTGTGCCTTCGCTAATGTACAGTGTGTCGCTACACCCATGGCGACTTTCGCTTGGCAACCAACACCTGAGGAAACGAAATGAGCAACGCCAGTTGGCGCCTAAGTATTATTGTGCCCGTGTTAAACGAACGTGACTCATTGCAGTCGTTTATTGCTCAGGTACTACCGGTGCTGGAGTCCTGTACCCCAGCATTCGAGGTTCTATTTATCGACGACGGTTCTACCGATGAAACCCTTGCTCAATTAAAAGTGCTTAATCAGCAGGATGCACGCATACGCTTTGTTTCTTTCAGTCGTAATTTTGGCAAAGAAGCCGCTTTGACCGCAGGGCTGGCCCACGCGCAAGGCGATGCTGTTATTCCTATGGATGTTGACCTTCAGGATCCGCCTGAACTGATCCCCGAGTTTGTGCGCCTTTGGCGTGAAGAAAACTACGATATGGTATACGGCGTGCGTGCCTCACGCCCCGAAGACTCTGCTGTTAAGCGCACTACTGCCAAAGGCTTTTACCGCCTATTTAACCGCATTACTCACTCCCCTATTCCAGGCAATGCAGGTGATTACCGGCTGATGTCTCGTCGAGTAGTTAATGTGTTGTTACAGCTACCCGAACGCAATCGCTTTATGAAAGGGCTTTACGCCTGGACCGGGTTCAAATCAAAAGGTGTGCCGTACCAGCGTCCCTCACGTCATTCAGGCGAAAGCAAGTTCGGTTTTTGGAAACTGTGGAACTTTGCCCTGGATGGTTTGGTGGGATTTAGCTCGATTCCACTGCGCGTATGGAGCTATGTAGGGGCAGGTGTTGCTCTAATTGCCTTTGTCTATATGCTGATTTTGATAGCCAGCGTACTACTTGGTGGGCGTGATGTGCCAGGTTATGCATCGTTGATGAGCGTAGTGCTTTTCTTCGGTGGTATGCAGTTACTCTCGATTGGCATACTGGGTGAATACATCGCACGGTTGTTTATTGAAGTAAAAGGCCGCCCGCTTTACGTAGTGCAGGAGGCCTCCAGATCCGCAGCGAACGAACAACCCTCGGCCATTGGCGGATGAGTAAAACTCGCGCGGAAGCTCTACAAGCCCTGCGTTTTATCGCCGTTGGAGGTGTCGCTACAGCTACCCACATGGCAGTGGCCACGCTGCTGTATGCTTTAATGCATGGCCGAGCCATAGCTCTTGCCAATTTTATCGCTTGGCTAGTCGCATTTAGCGTCTCGTTTTGGGGCCACCAGCGGGTTACCTTTAAACGACAAACCACCTTACACCGTTTTCTGCTGATGTCGTTAACAGGACTAGGGATAAACTACGCTGCATTAGGGCTATTGTTGCTCACGCCGTTGTCCCCTTTGCTAGCCATGTTAATCGCCATTGCTATTGCCGCAGTGAGTACCTACATACTGGCAAAGCATCACACTTTCGCTCTACCCAAACAGTAAGTGGAGCTGAAGTAAGTGCCATAGGGAGGAACTTACGAGGCAGGGCGCTGCCAGTAACGGTGGTGTCCAATAAGCGCTTGGCTTACCATGGCGCCCTTTGAGACTAATTTACTTAAGTCAATAACGGCTCATTACGCGTAAAAAGGTAACGGAATGCTGGAATCCCTAAAAGGGGCATGGCGCTATCGCCAGTTTATTGCCACATCGATTCGCCACGAGCTGGTGACACGTTTTGCGCGTAGCCGAATCGGCGGTGCCTGGATGATAATTCACCCGCTTTCAATGGTGCTTATTTACGCGCTAATTCTTTCCGCTGTACTGTCTGCCAAATTGCCCGGTATCGAGAGTCAATACGCCTACGCCATTTACCTAACGGCGGGGATGCTTGGCTGGAGCCTATTTAGCGAAATACTCAATCGCTGCTTAGGCGTGTTTATTGAAAATGCCAACCTGATGAAAAAGCTCGTGTTTCCTAAAATCGCGCTACCGGTAATCATTACGGGCTCATGCTTGATCAATAATCTTGCCTTGTTTGCGGTGATTTTGGTCGTGTTTGCCGTGCTTGGGCACTTTACCCCCAGTACTTTGCTATGGGTGCCTGTACTTACCGGCATAACCGTGCTGTTGGCGCTAGGGTTGGGATTAATGCTGGGCATTTTGAACGTCTTTATTCGCGATATTGGTCAACTGATGCCGATTGTGCTTCAGTTTTTATTTTGGTTTACCCCGGTGGTATATCCTGCAGAAATTGTCCCTCCTTCTCTGCAGGCAATCTTGTCCTTCAATCCTCTTTTTCACTTGGTAGGTGCTTACCATAATGTACTGGCCTACGGCCAAGCACCTTCGATCCCCGCCCTGGCGGGCTTAACGCTCTTGGGTGCTGGGTTAGTGTTTCTCAGCGCGTTGCTTTTCCGCAAAGCCAGCCCGGAAATGGTGGATGCTCTATGAACCGCACCACCAACGTAACCCCGAAGCCGTTATTGGAAGTGCGTGAACTAGGCAAAGCGTATCGCCGTTACCGCAATGAGCTTATGCGTGTAGTTAGCTGGTTCAGCACGGTTCAACCCCAAGAAGAGACTTGGATACTGCGCGATATCAATTTTGATGTCGCCCAGGGTGAGGCTGTAGGCATCGTGGGGCAAAACGGCGCAGGTAAAAGCACGTTGCTTAAGATGATAACGGGTACGCTGCGTCCCTCTGAGGGATATATACGTACTCATGGTCGCGTAGCCGCTATTTTAGAGCTGGGAATGGGCTTTAATGGTGAGCTAACCGGTAGGCAAAATGTACTGCACTCGGCGGGGTTGATGGGGTTCACTCACGCACAAGTTGATGCCGCCATGGACGATATAGAAGCCTTTGCAGAAATAGGGGAGTACTTCGACCAGCCAATGCGGGTCTATTCGAGTGGTATGCAAATGCGTGTTGCTTTCTCAGTCGCCACTGCCTTCCGCCCTGAAATTTTGATTGTTGATGAAGCGCTTTCAGTGGGTGATGCGTATTTCCAACACAAAAGTTTTGACCGCATTCGCGAGTTCCAGCGTCAAGGCACTTCGCTGTTGATAGTTTCCCATGACAAGGCGGCCATACAGAGCCTCTGTGACCGGGCTATCTTGTTAGAGCAGGGCAGGGTACTACAGGATGGTATGCCCCAAGATATCATGGATTACTATAATGCCATTATTGCTAAAAAAGAGAACGATAAAGTAGAAATCACCCCTCTAGACAGTGGGCAAATTCAAACCCGTTCAGGGTCAGGTGAGGCTAGTATAAGGCAGGTAAGCCTACATGCTGCTAGTGGCAATCCACTGGATGTTGTCGATGTCGGGCAGGAAGTCGAACTGCGGATCACCGTGGCCATTAGCGCTGACCTGCCAGAGCTAGTGATAGGCTATAAGCTTAAAGATCGTGTAGGCCAAGATGTGTTTGGCACTAATACTTGGCACACTCATCAAGTCGAACGGGAGCTAAGCGCTGGCGAAACGCTCACCTATCGCATGCGCTTCAATGCGAATCTTGGCCCTGGTAGTTATTCTGTGTCGCTTTCCCTACACAGCAGCGATACTCACTTGACTCACAACTATCAATGGGTCGATCACGCGCTGGTGTTCCAAATGGTCAATATGGAAAAAGACTTCTTTTTGGGCAGCAGTTGGATCATGCCCACTATCGAGTGCGAGCGGCAAACCGCGAAAAGTTCAGAATCTAACGAGTCAGTTTAATGGATTTTTATACCCGTTTTACCAACCACTTTCGCGGCGAGAAAGGCGCTATTAAAGATCGCTTAACGGTGTATATACCACTGTTGGCGCCCATTATGGCGCGTTACCCCGAGGCTCAGGTGGTCGACTTAGGCTCAGGTCGGGGCGAGTGGTTGGAACTAATGCAGGAAAATGGCTGGCCCGCCAAAGGTATCGATACCAACGAAAGCATGGCCAAGGCGTGTAATGAAAGCGGCCTGTACGTTGAAGTGAATGACGCGCTAACCGCCCTGGAGCAAACCCCGACAAATACCCTGGCAGCGGTAACTGGCTTTCACATTGCCGAGCATATTCCGTTCGATAGCTTGGTCACGCTGATTCAAGAAGTGCATCGAGCGTTAGTGCCGGGTGGGGTGCTAATTCTCGAAACTCCCAATCCCGAAAACCTAACCGTTGGGTTGTGGAGCTTCTATCTTGATCCTACCCATCTACACCCGCTGCCACCACCGTTGTTGCATTTTGTGGCTACCGATACTGGCTACGCTAAAGCTAATATTTTGCGTCTAAACGGCCCGAAGCCTCCAGAAGAGGGCGTCCCGTTGCGCCATTACCTGGATTGGGTGGTCTCCGCCTATCCCGATTACGCACTTATTGCACATAAGCAAGCCGATGAAGCCAGCGCCCCTTGGTTTGACTACCTGGATAAGCTAACTGAGTCTCAGCAAGGCACGTTGGAGACCCTGGCCGCCAAAATTGAGGAGCAAACCGAGCAGCTAGCGCGATGCCAGCAACAATTGGTCAAGTACGATCAAGTAGCTCAAGAAAAGCAGCTATTAGAGCAGCACAATGCCCACTTGGAACATCACCTTAACAGCGTACTCCAGAGTCGCTCATGGCGTATAACCTTGCCACTACGCCAGGTAATGGGCTGGAAGCGGGGATCCGCTCAGTCTTTCGGAAAACTTTTGCGCCGCCTGGCACAAATACCCTGGTTAAAACGGCTGGCACTTAAGGTGCTTAATCGCTTTCCGGCTCTGAAGGTGCGGGTTTTAAAGCGCATGGCTGCTAGTGAAGGATTGTTTAGTCGAGCGGGACAGCTCCGCGAAGAGGACTTCAAAAACTTAGATGCTGACGTAACTGCCGCTGTACGCCAGGAGGCGCTAACACTTCGCGATGCTACGTTAGCCGATAAGTCCTTGGTTCCAAAAGGTATTCGCCTAGAAGGTCATATTAATGGTAGCTACAGCCTCGCCTCGGTAAACCGGCACCTGTTAAATCGGCTGCATGCCAGTGAGCATTCGCCGGTGCTGTGGTTAGTCCCTCACGAGTCCAGCCTAGAGTGCCAAGTTCGCAACACGCCTGGTGGCGAAGAAGAAACCGCTCAGCTAAATACTCTTACTGACCCTTCTGCGTGGCAGACATTAGCACCGGAACAGCGCGTCGCGCTTTACCATCACTATCCACTAATTAAACCTGATCCCCGCTTTGAACTGCCGGTCGCCCTGTTCTTCTGGGAAGAGTCCTGGGTGCCAAGCGACATGGTTGACACTCTGAATCAACATTATGCTGGGGTAATTGTCACTGCTTGGTTCGTGAAAAAAGTACTCATGGACAGTGGCTGTAAACTACCTATCCACGTGATTGCGCTGCCGCTGGTGGCTAATCCACATGCTATACAGAGTAGTGCAAATGACCTTGCTCAGGTTGCACAGCAGCAGACCGTTAATTTGCTACACATCTCCTCCGCCTTTCCGCGTAAAGGCGTAGACGTGCTGCTGCAAGCCTTTGAACAGCTTGCAGCTCAGGATTCTCAGTTAAAACTAACCTTAAAAACTTTCCCTAATCCTCACAACCAGGTAGATGTTTGGGTAGAGCAATACGTTAGCGAACAGCACCGTGATCGCCTGCATATCATTATGGAAGATTTTGACGCTGCACAAATGGCTGCGCTCTACCAAGCGGCTGATATCGTGGTGCTTCCCAGCAGGGGCGAAGGTCTCAACATGCCTGCCATTGAAGCAGGAGAGTTCTCCCGTATGCTGGTAGTTACCGGCTACGGTGCTCATACCGATTTTGCCCCGGCCCAATGCTCTGGGTGGATAAACTACTGTTTTGACCATGCTCAATCCCACTTTAGCGCAGGCGAAGCGGTATGGTCAGAGCCTAGTGTGACAAGCGTTGTAGAGCAGGTACAGCAACATGTACAAGCACTCCGCCACGGCGGCGAAAGGGCCTTAGGGCACGCCGACGAGCTACACAATGCCATGCAGGCGCGCTTTTTCTCGACCTCTGCTGTGGATTCCGTATTGGGCGCTCTCGGTCGCCTACAGACGGCTGCCCGGCAGCCCCTGCCGCCGCTTTCAATAAGTCTGTATTCAAGTTGGGATGAGCCCTGCGGTATTGCTCAATATAGTGCCCATTTGGTCAGCGCCCTTGGAGAAGTCGATCCCGCTTTTACCTGCGATATCTCTGCTCCACGGTTTAGTAAAGGCCAGCAGCCCAAACCAAACGAACAGGAAAATCAGTTGCACGTGAGCCGTAATTGGCAGCGTGGTCAAAGTCCTACGCTTGTAGGCGCAGTTGGCAGCGTAATATGGCTGCAGCACCACTTCGCATTTTATGAGCTGGATAGTGACCTGCAAAAACAAGTACAGCAGTGTCGTCGCAAGGGACAACGGGTATACATTACCCTGCACACTACTCGTCCCGTGATCGACTTTGACAGCGCGCGTCGTCGCACTGTGGCCGCCACACTAGCTACTTTTGATCGAGTGTTTGTCCATACTATAGATGATCTAAACTATCTAAAACGTATTGGTTTAACCGACAACGTTACTCAACTACCCCAGGGGGTAGATGCCTGCCAATACGCTCCGGCTTCTGCAGGCAGCCAGGCACCTATTATTGGTAGCTTCGGCTTCCTGCTACCTCATAAAGGGGTAAATACGCTAATTGAAGCTTTCGCCGCTCTGCGTAAGCAGGAGGCAGTGCCGGTAGGTGCCACCTTGCGTTTGGTAACCTCAGTGCGTGATGAGCCTAGCTCACAAGAGGAGCTAGCTCGCTGTCAGCGTACTGCTCAGCGCTTGGGTATAGAAAATCATATTGAGTGGGTCACCGACTTTCTGCCGCTGGAAGAGGCTCAGCGCTACCTGGCAGAGTGCAGCGCAGTGGTACTGCCGTACCAGTACACTCAGGAGTCCAGCAGTGCGGCGGTACGTACAGCGGTGGCGGCGTGCCCGAACATCCTGACCACGCCCGCTCCCATCTTTGACGAAGTAAAAGACATCGTATGGCAAACCAGAGGCTTCGATAGTCATGATATTGCCGAAGGGATTACCCGTGTGCTGAATGCACCAGAGTCCAAAAGGGATGAATACCACAAAGCCCGTGGACAATGGCTAACCCAGCGCGATTGGTTAACGCTTGCAAATCGCTACCATGGTTTGCTCAGCGCGGCGCTAGTGGATAACTTGCTGCTTCAAACGGCTGAGTTAAATCAGGTTGACACCTAAAGTGAGCCCGCCACAATACTTAACGCACTTGACTACCGCAGAGACAGCCAATATCCGATTGCGTTGGCCGTGAGCTGACGATGAAAAACCAATTGTGAAAAACTTACTATGAAGAAAGGAACTGCGTCATGAACGCTATCGTGACAGGAATAACGGGCCAGGACGGCGCCTACCTTGCCGAGTTACTGCTTGAAAAAGGCTATACCGTGTACGGCACTTACCGCCGTACCAGCTCTGTTAACTTTTGGCGTATAGAGGAGTTGGGCATAGAGAACCACCCCAACTTGCATCTGGTGGAGTATGACCTTACCGATTTATCCTCCAGCATTCGCTTGGTGCAGCAGTGTAAACCAAGCGAAATTTATAACCTTGCTGCTCAAAGCTTTGTAGGCGTCTCGTTTGATCAGCCTATAACGACGGCTGAAATAACTGGGTTAGGAGCGGTGAATTTGCTGGAAGCGATCCGTATTGTGGATACCTCTATCCGCTTCTACCAAGCTTCAACGTCGGAAATGTTTGGCAAAGTACAACAAGTGCCGCAAACCGAAGTCACTCCCTTCTACCCACGCAGCCCTTATGGCGTGGCAAAACTCTACGCCCACTGGATGACAATCAATTACCGCGAGTCCTATAACATCTTCGCCACCAGCGGCATTCTGTTTAACCACGAATCGCCTCTGCGCGGTCGCGAGTTTGTCACCCGCAAAATTACCGATGGCGTTGCTCGTATAAAGCTAGGCAAACAAACTCACTTGGCCCTGGGTAATCTGGATGCCAAGCGTGACTGGGGTTACGCCAAAGAGTATGTAGAAGGGATGTGGCGCATGCTACAAGCTGACACGCCGGACACCTATGTGCTTGCCACCAATCGTACCGAAACCGTGCGCGACTTCGTCACCCTGGCGTTTAAAGCGGCTGACATTGAACTACGCTGGGAAGGTGAAGCTGAACAAGAAATCGCCACGGATATTGCCACCGGTGATGTCGTGGTGGTGATAGACCCACAATTTTATCGCCCATCAGAAGTAGAGCTGCTCATAGGTAATCCTGCCAAGGCCACCAATGAGCTAGGCTGGCAGCCGCAAACTAGCCTAGAGACGCTATGCAAAATGATGGTCGATGCGGATCTAGAGCGGGTTAAAAACGGCACTAGCGCATAATTCATCAAAAATCAACTTAGCGCTAGTTGCTGCTTCGGTTTAGTACGTATGCCGAAGATAACACTGCCAAGGAGCTACCATGTCTACCTGCCTGGTAACCGGCGGTAGCGGCTTTACCGGCCGCCACCTTATTGCTCACTTAAAACATCAGGGCCACCGTGTGGTGGCTCTGGCAAGCCAGCCTTGCGGGGCAGATGAAACCCACCGCATCGATATAAACGACCAAGGGGCTTTAAGCGCGCTGGTCAGCAGCATAGCTCCGCAGCAGGTTTACCACTTGGCGGCGCTTTCGTTTGTGGGGCATCCTACGCCGCTGGACTTTTACCGTGTGAATGTTCTGGGTACTGAAGCCTTGCTTCAAGCTCTTGGCAAGCTGTCAGAGCCGCCTCAAACTTTACTGGCCAGTAGCGCCAACGTTTACGGGGCGAACGGCCAAGCTGTCATTGATGAAAATGTCCCTCCCGCACCGGTTAACCACTACGCCAACTCCAAGATGGCAATGGAGTACATCGCTCGCACTTACGCCGAGCGGTTGCCAATTATTATTGCCAGGCCGTTTAATTATACTGGCCCCGGGCAGGCTGAGCATTTTTTAGTGCCTAAGATTGTTCAGCATATTAAACAGCGGGCAAACGTGATTGAGCTGGGCAATATCCAAGTAAGCCGCGACTTTAGCGATGTACGGGACATAGTGGCTGTTTACCATCGGTTACTAAATCACTGGCCAACTCAGGCAATAAGCGGCAGCATCATTAATGTGGGTAGTGGAGAAGCCGTATCGCTGAAAATGTTGATCCATAAACTGCAAATTTTGGGCGAGCATCCGTTGGAAGTGAAGGTAAACCCTGCTTTTGTTCGAAGCAATGAGATACCCGAGTTGAAGGCCTCTACTCAGCGCTTAGATGCATGGGTGCCAGACTTGAAGCGCTTCTCTCTGGATGAAACGCTTGCTGCGATGTTAGAGGCAGCACCTGCTGAGGGACAGAGAAGCGGATAGTACTATAAGAGGAAACGCTGTTTTTTATTGGCAATAGCCATGAACTATGGCAAGCTTGGGCAATGCTAAGTTAATAGAATAGGGTGAGCGAGGGATAACGAAAACATTGTTAGGGTTCGCCTAAAAGCAAATTGGCAGGTGCGGGCTAACATGGCTACAAGCCCCGCCAAATCATACGTTGCGCCTGACGATGTTTTTTTACTAAGCTCATGCTATTGACTTACCTTAGGGGCTGCGGGTACAACGTAGCAGCTAAATATTTGTAACGGTGTTGGGTATTCACCAAAAAAGGCGGAACCTAAACCGAAACGCAAGGGATGAGCATTAGTGTTGATGGCTACCATCAACCCTGATCTCTGGAGCGAGGCCTCGCTCACGGCCGCGCGTTCCATACAGGATTAAACGCGGCTAATGTCGATTCGACACTTAAACACGGAGTTACATCAATGGCTTTATCAGATACTCAAATTCAGCAGCTTTATACGGCCTACCTTGGTCGTCCTGTTGATCGCGAAGGTTTGGAATATTGGCAGGAGCAAGACGTTAGCGAGTCTGAGCTGCGCGCTAACCTAGCCAATGACAATCAGCCAGAATACGTTGAACTTTACGGTGACCGTACCCGTGAAGAGCTGGTAACTGCTATTTACCAGAATATGTTTGGTCGTGAGCCTGAAGAAGCTGGCCTAGAATATTGGGTCGATGGCGATGGTTCTTCCGTTCCTGCAAGCGAACTTCAGCAGTTATTCATTAATGCTGCTTCAACTGAAGACCGCGCTGCGTTTGATGACCAAGTTGCTTCTGACTTAGCCGATATTGAAGAGCCGACTGAGCCTTCTAATCCTGGCGAAACGTTCGTCCTGACTGAAGGTCGTGACGTTGTCACTGGTACTGACGCAGATGACGAATTTGTAGGCTTGGTTGGCCAAAACCAGAATGGCGCGGTTTCTAACGCACTGTCTACTGGTGATATTCTTGATGGTGGCGCTGGTCGCGACAAGATCGAAGCGAGTCTGATCAACGATCAGCGTGTTGAAGCTGATGGCGTAGGTACTCTTTACGTTGCACCGCGCACCACAAATGTTGAAGAAACACACATTGAAGCACTGGGTGGTGTGACTCTGGATGCTGGTCGTATGGACAGCGTTGAAGAGTTCTGGACCGATAACAGTGATCGTGAAGGCCTCTTCATTGATGACGTGCGTCTGGGTAGCAAACTGTCTGTCACCAAAGACATCACTTTTGGTATGCGCAGCGTCGATACTGAATCTAGCCTGCGCGCGGCGTTTGACACCAACTCGCTGACTAGCGAGGGCCCGCAGCAGAGCAACTCTCAACTGATGGTTCGCGTTGCTGACGTGACCACCGCAACGCCTGAGACGCCGCTGGCTAACGTTGAACTGACTATCGGCTTCAGCGTTGATGGTGAAAACTATGTTCTAGAAGACGTGCGCTCTACTGACGGCACTTATGCTGGCTTGCAAGAAGCTGTAAAAGCACAGTTGGACGAGCTGGGTCTTAACGGTTACAGCGTTGAACTGGCTAACCCTTACAACCAAGTAACCGTAGCCGGTAACACTGTGAACCTGCCGTTCACTGCCCAGGAAATCCTGGTTACCGATCCGGAAGGTAACGCTTTCTCTAACGTTAGCTTCGACTACAACAGTGTTGAGTCTGTTGACGATGAATTCCTGGTAGCCGGTACTGCACAGCCGGTTGAGCCGGACGTCAGCACTACCTTGATCGAAACCAACCTGATTCTCGACAACGCTGGTCGTGGCTCCACAGCTGGCGATGCCATCATCGGTGGTATGTCCAACTCTCAGCAATCTATTGAGAAGCTGAACCTGGAAGTTGATCGTAGCAGTAAGGTTAGCGATGTCCTTTCTGCACATGGCATGTTTGGTCTTGGAGCTCTTGATCAAGAAGCTCTTGTTGCTTTCGAACAAATCGAAGTAACTTCTGGTGCGGCGCAAGGCGACCTGTCTATCGAAAACGTAGGCAATGTCTACAACTTCGACGCTACTGCTTTTGAAGGCCAAAATCTGTCTGTTGCTGGTCAGGCTGGTCTGGAAGCCGGTAATCCGTTGGAAAACGGTGATTGGGCTCCGAACGCTGAAAACAAGGCTCATGTCTACAATACTGGTGCAAGCAACGACACCATCACAGTAGATTACTCCCTCGACAAAGCTGCTGAGTTCAACGGCTTCTCGCTGGGCATCAATACCGGTGCTGGTAATGACACTGTTCATACCACCGCTTTCAACACCATGGGCAACAATATTCCTAACCAGCAAGATCTGCAGCAGAACGTTGTGGTCAATACTGGTGCAGGCGATGACGTTGTTTGGACTGAAGGTGCAGGCGGTGTGTTGATCAGTACTGGCGCTGGTAATGACACCATCTACAGTGACAACAGCGGTTTGTCTCAACAGAACAGTGATTTTGGTGCCACGTGGTTGGTTAACACCCAGAACACTGCATTTGAAGATCTACGCGGCAACGCGGCTGGCCTCTCCTCTGGTCAAGCCACGCCTGCTGGCAACGATATTCCTGCTGTGCTTTACGGCGCTCAACTGACTGTAACACTGGCCGGTGCTAGCCTTGGTGGTGCAGTAACTTCTGCTGCAGCTGATTCTTTCGACAATGGTTTCGAAGGTATCATCAACCTGAACGATATCCTGGGTGACCGCGTTTTTGGTGATCAGCGTGATATCAATGCAGCAATTGCACAGGTTGTTAACAACCATAAAGTGCTTAGCAAACTGCTGGTTGCTGAAAACGGCCCAGACAACAGCCTCGTGATCCGTTCACAGGTTGATGGCCAGTTTGAAGCCGATGATCTGCAAATCACCTTGTCACCTGCTGGCGTAAGCGGCATGAGTGATTCGGCTAAAGGTCGTCTCGAGTCTGCCATCCGTGAAGAGTCTAATGACTCTAACTTTGACGGCACTGACGCTAACCTTCAAGCCGTATTGAATGGCTCTACCAGCGCTGCTCACGGTATTAACGGTATCGGTACTGGTGGTGGCGTTCAGGCTGACTCAGTGAACTTTGGTGGCGCTTTGACCGGTACGGCCTCTACTGCTGATAACACCGGTAATGAGATCAATGCTGGCGTTGGTAGCGACGTTATCGTTCTGTCAACAAACGGCGAGAGCAACGAGACTATCGTTTTCGAAGAAGACTTTGGTCGTAATACCGTTGTTAACTTTGACGCTGATTCTGCTAGCACTGGTGCTGATATCCTGGACTTTACTGCCTATCTGGGCAACGAACAGTTCCAAGGCGGCAGCACTTCTACGGAGTCACGCGATACGTTCGTTACCACCGGTGTTAACGGTGGTGCTACCGTAACTGCTAACAACGTCATCACCATTAACAGCTTTGCCGCTCAGGATGGTGAAACTTGGGGTGGCCTGACTGCGGATAACCTGTTAGCAGCTATTCAGAACGGTAACAGCTCTGATTACGCCAACATTGGTGACGGTACTCTCGACGTAGCGGCTAATGTTGCTGGTCTTGTTGGCAACACCGTTAAATCTGTAGTGATGATCGAGAACGATAACAACGCTGGCGAATACAAAGTGTTCGAACTGACCGGTTCTGGTGTCAACGACGCCAATACCGCCAACGAGTTCACTGATGCGTCGCTGGTTGGTATCGTTGATTTCGGTAACGAAATCGATGCTTCTGCTGTTAACCTTGCGTAATAGCGGACGCACTCCAGGTGTCGGTCTTGTACCGACATCTGGTTCCTAAACGTTATATCTTTGTTGATATACGTATGGGATAAACTGAACCCCGATCCTTGGATCGGGGTTTTCTTGTAAAGGAGATAGCATGTCAAATTGGGTTACTTTATCGCGTCAAAAGCATGCATCTATGCGTTATTCGCCGCGCCAGAACTATCGGTTCACCGCGGATCAGGCAGTCGCACCGATTCTGGCAGGAGAACTGCGACAGGCTTTGACGCAGTTCGTTATGGGTTTTATTAAGCGTGAAGAGCGCTATCATCTTGTTGCGTTGCTTGGTCGAGCAGCGCATTCACACCACTATATCCACCCCGAGGATGGTCGTTGGCTAGGGACGTATGTACCCGCCCATTTTCGTGGTTATCCTTTTGCAGTAGAGAGGCGGCAGGACTCAGATGAAATGGTGCTGCAAGTCCATGCTGATCATCTGTTACAACAAGGGGGGGAGCCACTGTTCGATGAGCAGGGAGAGCTGACAGAGACGGTAAAGCGGCAGCTCGACTTCGTTGGTGAGTGCGCTAAGAACCGTCGCCTTACTGACACTGCCTGCCAGACACTTGCTGAGCAGGGTATCTTGAAGCCATGGCAAACTACTGAAGACGGGCCAGGCATTAAAGGGCTTTATAAAGTCGAAGAGGAGGCCCTGAATAGATTGACAGCGCAGCAGTTGCATCAACTGCAAGGAGTGCCTTTGGCGGTAGCCTATGGTCAGATGTTTTCCATGGCGCAGCATGACCAGTTGGCACAGCGTGCTGCACTGCATGCCAAAATAGGCGTGACTGAATCAGTCGATGAATTATTTGCAGACGATAGCGATGATCTGCAATTCGATTTTGGTTAGTAATTTAATTGTATACGCTTGTTTCTGCATTGTTTGAGTTTACTTATTAGACATTCAAACAATGTATGCTATACAGCTAAAGTTTTGTCAATTATAGACACGCAAAGATACAATGTTGGTAATGCCCAGCATGGGATAACAGCATAATTGGGTTGCGATGAATAATTAAGCTCATTCCGAGAATATCAGAAAAATTTTATTGGCTTTTAACGAAAAGTTATGAGGCGGCATCTCGCAGCGTAGAAAATACTCTTAGCAGTCCAATGTTGCTTTATAAGGTAAGCCATTACTGGCTTGTTAAAGAGGTTTATCCATGACCCGTTATGTTGGTACTGATAGCAATACCTTTCCTTTCTCAGCCGTGGCTTACTTAGAAGCTACCTTTCATGATGGTACAC
The DNA here is from genome assembly GCF_002211105.1 of Halomonas campaniensis. GTDB lineage: Bacteria > Pseudomonadota > Gammaproteobacteria > Pseudomonadales > Halomonadaceae > Vreelandella > Vreelandella campaniensis_A. The sequence goes on from NZ_JPUA01000034.1 coordinate 916,761, forward strand.
GGGTCTCAGGCTCAGGTACGTTGGTCGGTCGTAACGATGTACTGACGGCTGCCCATGTGCTTTATGATCCCGTATTAGGGGCTGCTACTGATGTAGAAGTGGAGTTTGGCCGCGATGGTGGGGCACGCCCTTATGGCACCTTTCAAGCGGCTGGGCTTAATTATTATGAGTTAGATGTTGAAGAACCAGGGTTTTTGTCACCGTCCGAAAGCGAGTATGACCTTGCTTTAGTCTCGTTAGGTGATGCCATTGGTGATGATATTGGTTGGTTTTCATTGGGCGATTATGCCTATGGAGAGACCTATCGTGTGACAGGTTATCCCGGCGTATATCGTGATGCCAGTGGCCCAAGGCTCATGGAAGACAATAGCGCCACAACACTTATGCCTGGTTATGACTTAATAGACCTCAAGAACTTTGAAATTAATCCAGGTAATAGCGGTGGGCCAGTATGGTACTCATCAAGTGACGGCCCAGTGGTAGTAGGCGCCGTTTCGACTGATGAATGGGCGGCTGATGTGAGTGCTCACTTAGCAACGCTTAATCAATGGATTAAAGGCAATGACGGCTTGATTTCTCCACTGCCAAGCCAAGACGCTGAGGATAGCGCGTCTTATGTGGAGACGTTTGAATCCCTGCTAGCTGCAGCGGGTTGGGAGTGGTCTGAGACGCTTGATCAAGCGCTGAAAAGTCGAGATGAGCTACTTCGCTACCCTGGTTTAGAAAGCACTATCGATCCAGTGCTACGACTCTATACAGGTCTGCTAGGGCGAGAGCCGGATAAAGAAGGTGTTGAGTATTGGGTATCACAATTCAATGCGGGAAGTAGCTTACGCGTTTTGGCGGATAGTTTTGTGGTGTCGGAAGAGTTTACTTACTTGGCAGACCAGCTGGGCGGTGGAACGCAGGGGCGTATTGAGGCGCTTTATAGCAGTGTCCTTGGCCGCGATCCGGATTCAGCGGGTCAGGCATACTGGTTAGAACAGCTTGCAGGTGGTCAAGTAGAGCTGGCAGATATTACGTTAGCGTTTACCAACTCGGCAGAGTATGTGGCCAGTAGCTATTCTCTAGTTCAGGGTGCAAAACTGTTATTGTGGGATGTTGATTTACAGGCGTTAGACCCGGAGGCGCTAGGGTTTGACAGTCGACCGACGGCAGCTGAGGAAGAGTCGGCTACTGCATTGGTACGTTTGTATGCCGGTGTGCTGGGGAGGGAGCCCGATGAGGAAGGCTTTGACTATTGGCTTGAAGCGTTAGCAAGTGGCAAATCACTTACGTCTATCGCTGCTGACTTCTTTGCAAGCAGTGAGTTTTCGGATACCCAAGCTAAGCCTACGGCAGAGGCGCTGGTCGACTCCCTCTATGAACAGGTTTTAGGACGTGCCCCAGACGCAGAGGGAGCGGCCTATTGGCAGTCTCAGCTGCAACAAGAGGCACTGGGGGAGGGTGATTTGGTGCTGGCATTTACAAATTCTGATGAATACATCAAATCAACCCAACCAAATGTTGATTCATATGTGCAGGAGTATTACGCGCAGGCACTTATTGGGGTGCCGGAGGATATTGAGACATATCTATTGGGCTAGAAATACAGAGATTGAATGAATCCTACCGACTGACGTCAGAGGTGTATAACGAATCTTTTTACCGTACTGGTCGAATTGAGTACAATGCCGCGTTGGTTTTAGGCGACGAGATTGGGAAGTGATGGCGAAATTACCGAAAAGCATCGTTATTGAAGGGCGTCGCTACCCCACATGGGGGTTAAGTGCCAAAGCGCGTAAACAGCTGATAAATTTAAGCCTTGTAGATGCGCACATCGCAGAGCTTCAACAACGGTTGGCACATCACTATGTTGCTCGTGAACATTATCAATTGCTGCTGAAGGATGCCTTGCCTGATCCGCGCCGGCAGCCTACCGCAGCCGAAACCACCCGATACTTCTGGCAAAGTGTTTCAAAAGCATGGGCTCAAAAGCACTGGCCTCTCAGCACCCCGTCATTAGGCCTGGACGCATTTGAATCGACTAGCCATTTTCGGCAAGGCGATCGAGTGCTATGTTACGTGAAAGGCCATGGGGTGGTGGGCTGGGGGGTGGTTGAAGTGGACACTCACTCAACCAAAAGGCATGTGGTCTGGCGTGTAGGCGTGCCGACACTGGATGCAGCCCTGCCTGCCAAAATACTGAAAGAGTTTTCGTTACGTCATCCGAGTCGTTCATCACAGGCGTTGCCATCGACGGCTGATATTGAAGGACTGTTATCCGCGCTTGCCACCAAAGCAGCGTAGTGGAACGCTTTCTTGATGTGTAGTGTTTTCGACATTTACGCTCGCACCTGTAATAATTCACCTCGAATTTCATGATTACCCAAAAAGGAGCCATATATGGCGAAGGATAAAGAGCAAACAGTCACTATTGACGGCAGTGAGTACAATGTTGCAGATCTGTCTGAAAATGCCCGCAACCAGGTACTCAATCTGCGCGTGACCGATCAGGAGATTCAGCGCTTGAACCAGCAACTGGCGATTGCCCAAACGGCTCGTACAGCCTATGCGCGTGCTTTAAAAGCTGAGCTTCCGGAGCAACAAAAGACACATTAAAGGTAATTAGTGGTCAGACAGTGATATCTTGTCTAGAGCCAGTTGACTAAGGTTGACTGGCTTTTTTATGCGTAATCGGTTGGCGAACGAAAACCATCTATCCAGGCATCATCCAATACATGATCGGTGTGTAAATATTGACAAATAGGGGGCTTGTCTCTATTGATTAAGGAGGTGTGAAAAAGATGGCTGCTGTTCTCAGCCTTCTGCGTGAAAATTATAAAGGTGCTTACTAAGGGCGCTATCAATATTGATGGGTGTCCGCTTGATAGCATCGTGAGTGACGCTCCACCGACAATACAGGGAACGATATGCAGTGATGCCTGGAGGCATTAAATATGACAACCCTCTCCATTGAAAAAAATCTACAAACGCTTTATTTAGGTATCTTAGGACGTGCGGCTGACCCAGATGGATTTAATTACTGGTTAGAACAGGTCGAAAGTGGCTCTGTAGACTTGGAAGGCGTCATGGCCCTCATGCTGCAGTCTGAGGAGTACCAAGCGAGGCGCACTGAGCTGGCAGAACTGGAAGATAACGGCTGGGTAAACGAGGTTTATCAAAGCCTGTTTGCTCGAGAGGCCGAGGCCGAGGGCATTGAATATTGGGTAGAGCAGGCTAGTTCTGGCCAAACCCAACAAGCGTTGTTACAGGGTTTTATCGCAGGTGCTAGCGCAACGGATGCAGAGGCGCTTGAGGCCTATGCCTCTATTGCTAATTTTTACTCATCCAGTGTTGATGCTGATAGTTACGATGCAGAGCGCGCTCTTGTGCAAGATGGCTTTCGGAGCAATGAGCAGCTTTATCAAGACCTAGAAACACTAGATGCCACCTATGATACGTTGAGCTTAGAGCAGGCCGGGGAGTCTGTGGAAGGCAGGCCGTTGTACAGTGCTACGGTAGGCGAAGGGCCGCGCAAGTTAATGATCGTGACGCAACAGCATGGTGATGAGCCCACCGGGACTGAGGCGGCCATGCATTTGCTAGAGTGGCTAAGCGGTGATAGCGAAGCTGCACAAGCCTTACGTGAGCAAGTGACGTTGACCGTGATGCCAAGAGTCAACCCTGATGGTTTTGAGCGGTGGGAGGGTCTCGTGGCAGGTGAGTTAGATCCCGAAACAACCATCGATCCCCGACGCAATTCTGAAGATATTGACCTCAACCGTACATGGGATTCTAGTGAAGTTATTGATGCAACATTAATTCCAGAAACTACCGCTGTTAGGCAGGTGATTGAAGCGACTCAACCTGAACTAATTCTTGATTACCATAACCAGAATAACTACATCAACGAGTCAGGAGATCTCGAAACGATATCAATCTTGTGGCCGACCAATGATGACGTCGATCCTGCTATTACTGCAACAGCACAGCAAGCAGCGGTAGCTATATCACAAGGGCTCGATGATTTTGATTATGGCTACTTGTCGCTGTTTCCCGGTGGCGACACGCCTCAAATAGCACGCAATGGAATTGCTATTGATGGTGTACCTACGCTCCTCATTGAGCAGCGTGGTTTGGAGGAGTTGAGCTTAAAAGCGCTGGAAGGACTAGAGCTAGACTTTGATGCGGTTTCTAGCGCCGTAGTGCTTGAGGGCGTACTGAGTATGCTCGGTGTCGTAGAAGCTATGGGGCAAAACAGTTTTGATAGCATTGACCCTGCTTTGGCAACACTGATACCTGAGCGCGGTGAGCGAATTGAATTTGACGAGATTTACGCTGAAGAGATCGAATGGGCTGGCGAGAGCGAAGAATCTCATCAAGGTGAGATAGTCGCAGGGCTGGATACGCTGATGGAAAGTACGCCCATTATTGGCACCTCTGAGCCTCTTCCGCAAGAATTGCAAGTGGCTTAAGGATCAGCCTGTAGACGATTAGCATTGAGTATCAAAAAAGCTTCCCCATCAGCTCTGAGTTTGAGCAGGGGAAGCTTTTTATTACCTCACCCCCCCTGGCACTCTAACAAACTGTGGGTGCTGTTATTGAGCGATAGGAGGAAGTCGGCACCGCCAGTTGCTTGCGGTGCCGTTGGTTTAGCTCAAAGCCCTAGCCAAATAGATACGACTCAAGGTCGGTTTCTACGCCTACCAGGTTGGCCGCATCAAGGTAATTGTCCACCTCTGAACGGCTGAGTTGCTGGTGCTCGTCGGATTCAGTAAATGCCAGCACCATTTCAATCAGATTGGCATCACCGTTTTGCAACACCTCTTCCCAATACTGCTCACCTGCGGTGTCCGGTGAGCGATTTAGCACCCGCTCATAAAGCGTATCGATTAATGCCTCAAAATCTATCGGTTCGCCGGTGGTTAGCAAGTCTTCGTTTTCCAGCAGGCTCTCCGCTAACGCTTCTGGCGCTTGGCCACTCTCCAGCCATTCATTAAATGCTGCTTCATCGGGCGCTTCACCTACTAAGCCGCTATAGAGTCGCACCAATGTCTCGGCCAACGGCTCTTGATCTACCGATATGCCGGTATTAAACCCCAGCGAGCGCATTTCCATTTGTTCAAGATTCACACCCCAGGCCAGCAGTTTATTGCCGTTAACGAAAGGGGCGTTGGCGTTGATATACTCCTCTGACTGGACAAACCAACGGGCGACTTCGCTACGATCCCCATTGCTGTCCAGCAAGACCTCCAACCAGTAATCGCGGCCTCTTTCATCCGCCGCGCGGCCCAGCGCGGCTTGATACAGCGTCTCCACAAAGGTGGCATTATCGCTGCCCATGGATTGCAACGCGGCGACGGTCTCTTCCGCTAACATAAAGTCTTCAACAATGGTGTTGAAGCTGCCTCCAGTATTTTGTTGCGTTACCCAGTACTCCAAGCCTTCCCGCTCAGCAACACGATCAAGGATTCCGTTGTACAAACGGATGATGGGGGTCAGCACCGTATCCAACTCAGGGTAACGCACAAGGGTGCTGGTATTACGCAATTGTTCCAATAGCTCAGAGGGTAATTCCCATCCCTTTGCAGTGAATATATCAACAAAGTTAACGAGCTCGATTGGCTCAGGCTCCGGCTCAGGCTCTGGTTCTGGCTCCGGTTCAGGTTCAGGCTCCGGTTCTGGCTCCGGTTCTGGCTCCGGCTCTGGCTCCGGCTCCGGTTCAGGCTCCGGCTCAGGTTCAGGCTCCGGTTCAGGCTCCGGTTCAGGTTCAGGCTCAGGCTCAGGTTCGGGCTCAGGTTCGGGCTCAGGCTCAGGTTCTGGCACCGGTGCTGCTTCCACCGTAAAGGTCAAAGTACCGGGGACACTTTCCACACCATCCTCACCGCCATCAGCCAGGGTAAAGTCAAAGCTGGCATTGCCCGCACTGCTGCCCGCGGTAAATGTCACCAAGCCATTGTCGATGTCTTGTTGCGTAAACGTCTCGCCCACGGCTAAGGCGGTACCATCGAGCAATAACGTACCGGACGTTGGCAGGGTGTTCAGTGTATAAGTGAGCTCATCGCCAGCATCATCTGGATCGCCTTCATTCAGGTTGGCCGTCGTTAATGTGACGCTATGGCCGGCTTGTACGCTGGGGCCTGTGTTGGTGGCGATGGTCGGTGCATTGTTAACCCCTTCCACTGCCACCGTTAGAGAAGAAGAACTGACATTGCCCGCAGCATCTTGAACATCGATGGTCACGCTGGTGGTAAGTGTTTCGCCGTGGGCAAGGGCTTCAAACTCGCCATTGGGATCGAAGCTGGCCGTGCCATCGGCATTGACGATAAAGCGTCCACCGTTGCTACCCACCACCGCGTTGCCCAGTGCATCGGTGCGATTATTCACAGCGGTCACCGGGGCTGTATCGTCAGCGCCTGTGTCGTTATCGATTAGCTTATCACCTTCTCCGTTAACGCTGGTCAGTAGGGTCTCCCCTGCATCTTCGCGTACGGTGGCGGTCATGTCGTCATTGGCAGTGGGGGCGGTAGTATCCAGGGTTAGCGCAAGATCTGCAGATGCGCTGCTGGTATTGCCTGCGCTATCACTAACAATCGTATTGATTGTGTTAATGCCTTCGCTTAGATCGCCCTCCGCCAGAGTGAAGGCCCAGTCACCGCTGGTATTGGCAGTGGTGCTACCTACGCTAATGCCGTCGACACGTACCGTAAGGGTTGCTCCTGCCTCAACTCCCGCGCCGGTCAGGGTGGGTGTATTGTTATTGGTGATATTGTCACTATCGCTCACGCCGCTATCGGAATCTGCCGCTAACGTGGGTGCTGAAGCAGTCGTGGGAGAATTGGCATCAACCGAAAAATCCGTATTGTCGGCAAGATTTTGACCGCTGGGTAGTGTATCCAGGTTCGCCGAGATGCCGTTATCGTGGGAAACCAGTGTGGCGCCACCCGTCAAGTTTAGCGAGGTGACGTTAAGCCCATCGGTGTCCGTCTCACCCTCTAGCACCGTATAACGGCCACTAAACTGCGTTTGATTAGCGGCGTCGCTACTGGTGAGAAGTATCGTTGCCCCAGTGTTAAGCGTGGCTGCCAGTGCGCCGCCGTTGGCAACAAAGTCGACCGCTTTATCAAATACTACGGTGATATCAATGCTGCTGCCGACCGCAAAGGTGCCATCGGCGGTGGGGGAGGAGATCGTCTGAATAACCGGGCTGGTGGCGGTCACTACGCTGAAAAGATCGCTTTGCGTTACGGCTGTCAGCGTATTACCTGCGGCATCCTGAGCATCGCTGACGCGCACGTCCACGTGATTAATTACTTCATTGGCATCGGCAGTGTCAAAGGTGGCAATATAGGTCGTCGCATCCGCCCAACTGCCGACGTTAAAGGTAAGCGTATTCGTGGGGTCTTCTGTTGGGAAGGTGATGGTCGGGGCAACGCCCGTATTCATCGCTTCGTTGAAGCTCAGCGTAAGGGTAAAGCGCCCACTGCCGATCTGGTCGTCAGTGATGATCGTTAGCGAGGGTATGATAGCGCCATCCAGGCTCGGGCGAACAGTGTCTATGGCATCACTGCTCTGGCTGATAGCAGTGGTGTAAGCACTAGAGCTATTGCCTGCCGCATCGGACAGCACAAAGTCAACGGGAATATCGTCGCCTGGAGCGCGCGAGGTATCCCCCTCCTGTACCGTGTAAGTGGCGGTATAGCTGCCGCCGCCCTGATCGGTAAAATCGGTGACCGCTACCCCGTTCACCGTACCGGCGTCCAGCGACAAGCCAGCCTCGCCCGCGGTAATAACAACGGTCACAGTATCGCCGATTTTATGGCTGCTATTGGGTATAGAAACGCTCGTGATGACGGGGGCGACGGCATCAATGATGATGTTCTTGTTGGCGCTCAGCGAGTTGGCGGTACCCGGTGTGGGCAGGGTAAGTTCACTGTCGTTGCCTGCTGCATCGCGAATTGAGCCGCCATTGAAGATGATTCCGGCGTCGGTCAGTGCCAGGTCACTGGACTCGTCCCCCGCCTGAACGGTATAAGCAAACGTCAGCGTGTCGGTACCTGAGCCGGCCACATAATCTATGGTGCGATCCGCTGCCCCGGTTTCCAGCGTCAACTGCGGTGTACCGCTGACCGTCACGGCTTCACTGAAGGCTAAGGTGATGTTAACTGTGTCGCCCGCTTTATAAGTACCGTCGGCATTCGCTGAGGTGATGTTGGTCACACTCGGTTTCACTCGATCAACGCCGTGTGCCGAACCGCTGGTATAGGCGGCTGCTATATTCCCCGCAGCGTCCTGTACGTTCGTATTGCTGTTGAGGTCAAGGCGCAGAGTGCCGTCGCCAGTGAGTGTGTCTACGGTGACGGTGTAGCTACTACCGGTACCAGAGATGGCCGAGATAGTGCCCAACGCGTTGCCGCTGAGAGTGGTGAGGGTAAAATCATCGGTAGTGACACCGCTGACGTTTTCGCTAAAGGTGACGGTGTAATCTACTGAGGAAGCATTGGCCTCCGGCGAACCGCTGAGAGCAATGCTGGAAACGCTGGGCACTACGGCATCGATCACGATATCTTTATTGCTACTCAAAGAGTGAGCATCGCCCAGTGAGGGTAGGGTAACCACCGCATCGTTGCCTGCAGCGTCCCGTATAGTTCCGCCGTTAAGGACAATCTCAGGATCCTTTAGCGCTAAGTCAGTAGACTCATCACCCGCCTGAACGGTGTACGTAAACGTTAACGTGTTCGTGCCGGAGCCAGCGGTATAATTAACAACACGGTCAGTTGCGCCTGTTTCCAGCGTTAGTTGCGGCGTTCCGGTCACGGTGACGGCTTCGCTAAACTCCAGCGAAATATTGATGATGTCACCCACTTTATATGTCCCATCGGCCGTCGAGGAGGTCACGTTAGTGACGCCCGGTTTCACCAGGTCAACGCTGTGGACCGTGCCGCTGGTGTAGCCTGCCGGGGCATGGGTGGCCCCATCGTCGATATCGGTGCCATCGTTAAGATCCAGGCGTAAGCTGCCTTCACCACTAATACCCGTGACACTGATGGTATAGCTGTTACCGCTGCCAGCAACCGCACTAATAGTGCCAGATGCCGTACCGGTGGAGGTGAGGGTGAAATCGTCGGCAGAGACATTACTGACGCTTTCACTAAAGGTAACGGTGAAGTCCATCGAGGTGGCATTGGCAGTGGGCGAGCCGCTGGGCGCAATGCCAGTAACGCTAGGGGCTACGTTATCGACCACATTAATAGTAATATTTTCCGTTGAGGGGGTCGTACCATCGGTGGCTTGTACGCTGAGTGTATAGCTGCCGGTCACGCTGGCGTCGAGCTGGCTGGTATCGTTGAGGGTGATTTCGCCCGTTGAAGCATCGATAGAGAAGGCGTTGCCAGTGTTGCCGGATTCGATGGAGTAGCTCACTGAGTTGTCGTCGCCCGTGGTAGCGACAGTGCCCAGGGAAGTGCTGTTGGTATCGCTCTCGTTAACGCTAAAGGATTGGCCGGCTGTGATGGACGGGGCGATATCGTTAACCGAAATGGTGATGTTTTGCGTGGCGGTATTGCTGCTGCCTTCACCGTCATCGGCCTGCACCGTTAAGGTATAGCTAGTGGCAGTTTCATAATCGAGCGCTGATGCACCGGTGGCAGTTAGACGAATCTCGCCAGTACTATCATCGATACTAAATAATGTTTGGCCGGTTCCACCAATGATGGAATAAGTAACACTATCAGTGGCGCCTCCATCTCCATTGTTGGCATTCACATCGTGAATGACAAAAGAGACGTTGGCGAACGTTTCATCAATAGATAGATTCCCGGGAGCCGTATTTTCAAAAATAGGGCTACTGTTCGTGATAGCCGGTGATGCGACAAGATCGTCTATCTCAAGAATGACCTGCGAGTTAAAAGTAACCCGAACCTCATCAACGTTGTCATAGCCGGACTGAAAATCTATTCTTCCGAAAGAACCACCAGCAGTAGTAGCGTTGAAAGTATAATAGGCATCCCCAAATGTGTCGGAAGCCGTAAAGTCAAGTGATTCTGCAGAAGTTACTGCGGCTCCGTCACGGAAACCCTGGATAATGGCGACAGGATTAGTCGTTGCCTCGGTTATGCCAATTGCAACAGAGGCAAGATCAAATTCAGACCCGTCGCTCGAAGAAAAGCTAAATTCGCGAATAGTTGAATTAGCGTTATTTAGCAGTATTATTCGATCATTAGGATCGCCTGAGTTATTCAAGTTGTGGAGTGCTTCTGAGGCATTGGGGGTGGCTATTTGGTCAGCACCATCCATTGCGAACGTCCAAGCCCCAACGGTTATTGATGTAACAGGGTCTTCAATGAGAAGGCCAACACTATCAAAATTCTCATTAGATATTGCCAAGGTCGATTGAAAAAGCCCAGGAGGTGGCGACAATACATATGTCTCAATCAGGCCTTCTTGTTGCTCTAGTTCCCAGTCTCCGCCAAGGTTGCTGGCTCCGGTTAAGTCATCGGAAGCTGCTACGTCTGCTCCGGTTACCTTTGCTAGTGCCTCCACAAACTGCTGGCCCTTTTCGCCAGCACCAACATCACAGCCGTAAATAAGAATGTCGCCGTTTGGTCCCAATGCTTCGCCCCACTGTTCCAGGAAGCTGGCATAACTCGGCAGGGTTTCGCTATCCAGTGTGCTGCTGCCCAGCGCTATACGCCCTTCGCTGCCGTGGGAAATCAGATGGATAGCGTCAAGTTCGCTGCGCTGTGCTAACGCTTGGGCGATTTGTTCAATGCCGCTGGTGTTAGGGTCTAACAGTATGACCTCGGTATCCACGGGCACACTTTTAAGCAGCGTCTGATAATCGTCAACGTTTGGGTCGACGAAGATGATTTCGTTCCGGCCAGTTGGTTGGCTTGGGTGCGTTTGGCGGGTGGGGTTAACCATAAAGAGCACACTCTCTAGTTTGTGAAGAGCCCTAAGGTTCTGTTTATCTAAGCTTTTATTCTCTGCTTGTAGAGTTTTATTTAGCTTTTGTTCTCTGCTTGTAGAGTTTTATTTAGCTTTTGTTCTCTGCTTGTAGAGTTTTATTTAGCTTTTATTCTCTGCTTGCACAGTTTTCTTGATTTTTTATACCGAAAAAATAGTCTAGGTTCATTAAGGAGCTTGCTAGACAAGTACTAGGATTATGGTCCTTGGCCTAAGTATGTGCAAGATTTTACTACTAGGTTTAATGAGTTTATTGTTACTAGAGCGTGCAGCAGGATACTCTGCTCATGCGCCGCCGCTAATGGTGGAGTAGCCGCCATAAGCATTAAGTGATACCTGTATTAAAGGCATCTTAATTAAAACAGTAACAAGGAGTGCTTTATGGATCCATTTGTTGGGGAAATCAGAATGTTAGGCTTTGCATGGGCACCGGTGGACTGGGCACTGTGCAATGGTGCCCAGCTATCTATTGCACAATATACTGCCCTCTACTCTTTGCTTGGAGTTGTTTATGGCGGCAACGGTCAAACTACCTTTAACCTGCCAGATTTGCAGGGGCGAATGCCCAGGGGGCAAGGTCAGGGAGCGGGGATGCCAAATGTCACTATCGGTGAGCAGGATGGGGTGGAACATCGCACACTGACTATCAATGAAATGCCTCAACATACCCATGCCGCAGGGGCAATAACTACGCCGGATGGCGCCAATCAAGCCACCCCTGCCGCAGGGGATTACCTAGCCAGTGGAAAATCAGGTCTCAGCTCTGTGAATAATTACTTCCGTGGTACTCCCTCTGGCACGGTTGAATTAGGCAATGGCCAAACGGGCAGTAGCGGTGGGAATCAATCGTTTAGCGTCATGAACCCTTATTTGGCCCTGAACTTTAGTATTGCACTACAGGGTATCTATCCATCCCGCCCATAAAGCAACGAGTGGTGGCCGAGTGCATAAGAGCTCGGCCACCCACTGAGGAGTCATGATGTTAGGCACCATTACGGCGGCGGATTTTCAGCCGCTACAGGGAAAAGTGTGTGTGTTTGAGGCAACCCCAACGCTTTCTATGCAGTTAACGGTTGAGCAAGTCACAAGCCGTCCCGACTGCCTAGTGCCGGGCTCAGTCGAAGTGCGAGAACCCTTCTGTGTTCTACTTTCTGGACAACAAAATGAGACTAGTGTTACCAGCGCTACTGGAGTTTTGCGGTTAGGCGATGAGGCTACGCTGGAAGGCGTCTACATTAACCGTGTATTACCCCCAATGGGTGGCGTCCCACGGCCCTGGTATCAACTGGTTTTTAACTAATATTAGTTGGCTAGGGTGTTTGCGGATACCAGACCCAGCGTTCTACTGCCCCCATTAATCTTTCAAAGCGGAACCCTAGCTGCTGGTAAAGCTGTTTGGCATAAATATTCAATGGGTCTACGGAAAGGGAAACGGGGCTCATCACTTGAGCCCCTGCTGATTGGACTGCCCTAAGAACAACAGCGCCATAGCCCTTGTTTCGTGCCCTCTTGATCAGCGCGAGGTCGAGGATATGCACTTCGTTGGCACCGAAGTCTACGGTGACACGGCCGATCCGCTCGCCCTGTTTTTCGACGATATAATACAAAGCATTGGGGTAAGCGGTTCCATAACCAACCGCTTGCGCCTTTACCTGCATCTCAAGCAAGGCCTCAATGACATCTTGATCAGCCAACGCAAGTTGTAGATCTTGCCGAATATCACGATAAAGCGCTTCAAGAAAAAGGTGATCAGAATCTCTGGAGGGTCGAAGTTGCAACCCATCGTTTAAGTGCCCGCCAATACCTGCCATTCGTTTGCCATTGCCCAAGGATATAGATTGATTGAATCGCCCACCCCTACAAGTTAAGCGTGAGCTTGCCAAAAAAATTGTGAGTGCTCACCACCCCCCCTGACCCTCTAACAAGCTGCGGGTGTTGTTATTGAGCGGCAAGCGGAAATCGGCGCTGCCCAGTACCATCGCATCACCTGCCCGCACCACCCTAGCACTTACATAGACGTAGTCTTGGCCCTGTGCATAGGTGCCCATCAATATTGATCGGGCGTTGTGCTGAGCGGTTAAACGCTGAACTTGCCGTGAAAGAATCAGTTCGCCCACGCTCTCTTCGATGAACATGCTGTCACGCATTTTAACTTCGCGCACTTGCATGCCCTGACGGGATAGCGCTGATGCCATAATTTCTGAGCTCATGCGCCCCAGCGTGGAGGATTGGCTTAAATTATCGATGCTGACAAAGGTAGCGGCAATCATGGGACTATAGCGTGTGAGCTCAGGATTACTGGCAACCATCTGCTCAGCGGCTGCATGAACCAATTCCGAGAGATCGGGTTCCGGTTCGGCGGTTGTGTTGTTAGCATTGCCCAGCGCGCTGCAGCCAGCCAGTAACAGTAGCGTTATGCCCATGGCCATCCCACGGGTAGCATGGCTGATATTGTGAGTGCGCCAAGTCATTAAAAGTGTCATCAACATGAAGTTACCACGTATCAGTAAGGGGAACGGAGGGTGTGGTAGGTGCCTGAGGCACGCGGTGAGGGGCGTATTGACGACGATCACCGGCATTGATGTAGTAAATGTTGGATGAAGAGTAGAGAATTCGTTCGCCATCGATGATTTGTGTGGTCACGATGATCTCTTCGTCACCGGTGTGTGTCCAGCTACCGCTGGTGGTATCGGCAAGCATGCCTGCAGGGATTAACCCCAGAGCCGGTTCGGCCCACTGGTTATAGGGAATGGTGGCCACGGCGATACCCGCGGTGAGAGCGGTAAAAGCACCGACAGGGGGGCGGATAAAACCACGATCCCGGTGTTCGACGACTTCGACATCAAAGGTAATATTGGCACTGTTTGCAGTGGGGACTGTGGTGAGATTAGCGCCCCGTGAGACCAGCTCGCTGGTCAGCAACGCGCGAAAGCCGCGTCCAAATTCACCGCCGCTGTAGGCGTGCAGTGCTTCATTGTCGGGTTCGCTTATGTGTAAATCGCGATTGCGAACGCGCTCGCGTTGCAAAATGCTGGTAGCTTCATGGCGGGCCAGCACATCCCAGTGGTGAGCAGCCTGCATACGCTGCTGTTCGGTATAGGGATAGGTCGTGGCGATCGGCGCTTGAGAGGTGTTGGCATAAAAGCAGCCGCTGAGCATTAAGCTTGCCAGCCCCAAGCTTACAGGGCGAATGCAATTGAATAATGGAAATACTTTGGGACGAGTACGCACCTGCTGGTTCCTTTTTCGCTACAAAACGGCTTTTGATAGACTGTTCGCCATGCTTAGCTTGCCATGCCTAATTCGACGTACTTTGTTCGGCGTACTTAATTTTGACGTACCTAGCTCTATGTGACTAATTATAAGCACTTGATTGGGCATGACTAGCTGGATAAGCCTAGTTCGTCATATTTAGCTAGATCGGCCACGAGGTTAAAAACTTTAATGAGCGATAATATCCATGCTTGAAGATCATCGCGGCGGCCCGCGCCACGATTCGTTAATGTCGGCCTATCATGAAAGTGATAGTGGTAGTGGTTGGATGATCAGCTATCTCGATATCATGACCTTGTTGGTGGCTCTCTTTGTGGTCATTATCGCCGCTGCGGGGCCGATTATCCCTCAGTTGAACCAGGCGGAAAGTGTGAGTGAGGACGCTGTCACATTATCGCCTACTTTGGGAGTACCCTTGCCTGACTCTTTGGCTCAAGTAAATCATGCACGTGCGAGCATCCCTGGGTGGAGTGGGGCAGGGTTGAGTCCCATGGCCGTTAGTGCAGCACTCGGTGTGGCTGGCTTGCCAACATTGGCTGATCTTCCACGACGCGTCAGTGTTGGTGTTCCACCGCTTTTGGCAGCGCCAATGCCGCCCGCTGAGCCGGTTATTACTTTACCAAAACTATTGATGCCCGCGGGCAGCGATGATTTTACATCCCCCTTAGCTGACTACATGGTGGTGTTGACCGACCGCCCCCCGGTGAATGTAGAAGCAGTGAGCGATGAGTCAGTCTCGGGGGCACTTGCGCTAAATCAGGCGCTTTCAGAACGCGTAGAAGAGTCTGCCTATCTGCCCGATCTTGAAGGTGTTGAAGTCTCCCGGGTGGCCGAGGGGATCAGCCTCCGCGTGCAGGATCAACTGCTATTTCCTTCTGCCACGGCTGAGTTGACCGACAACGGCTCGTCACTAGTGGGCAGTTTGTTGGAAACTATTCAGCGCTACGATGGCGAAGTATGGGTTGAGGGGCATTCGGACAGCCAGACCATTAACACCGATGAGTTCTCATCTAACTGGGCGTTGTCGAGCGCCCGCGCCATTGCCATTGTGGAAGCGTTGGAAGCCGCGGGAGTCGATGCCGAGCGACTACGCGCGGTAGGACTGGCGGCCACAAAGCCATTGGAAAGCAACGCTACTGCTGAAGGGCGTGCGCGTAATCGTCGAGTTGAGGTGGTGATTCACGTCGAGTAGTGGGTGAATAACGGGAAACTAGCTAATGTTTGTTGGTAAGTATTTCAGTCGTGGGGGGCAAAAAAAACCCGCCAGGGAGGCGGGCATCAAAGGGCTTGGCTCACTGCAGCCCACTGGGATCAGGTGAGGGGTGTACAGGATCACCAGTGGGTACAATTTCAGTATAGCTATTTATAAGTCTTTGCCAAGACCTGCGACGTTTTTTTACAGCTTTATTTTTCCCTCGTGATTTTTTCTTGCACTTATTTGGTGCGTTGAAACTGCCTCTTTTTGGTGCTTGCGAGTGTTTCGATACATTTGTCCCGCAAAAAGTACTGTAACCCTCTGTTGAATCGACACTTCTCTGTTTTGGCTTATGAATTGCTATGCTTTCTATAGCAATTAATAGCTGGCCATAGCTATTTAGGTGTCCGAGACATGACGTCTTAACGAAGCGTTAAGGCCGAAGAGAGGTAGTGCTATGCCTGAATCCGCTCGTCTTTCCCCATCAACGCTTTCGGCAGCGTCACCCCCTTCAGTTGATCCCGCTCTACAGCCGCGGCTAGTAGTGACCGATTTAGATGGCTCTCTGCTAGATCATCACAGTTACGATTTCAGCCCCGCTGCTCCCTGGCTTGCCCGCTTAAAGCAGATGGGAGTGCCGGTGATTCCGGTCACCAGTAAAACCCGTGCCGAATTGATACCACTGCGCGAAGCTTTAGGCCTCACGGCAACCCCCTTTATTGCGGAAAACGGTGCGGTGATTGGGCTTCCGCCAGGCTGGTGCCATGCACGCTTAGACCGACCAGGAAGTGGTCGTGATGGCGTTGTTATCAAACATCCCGGTGTGGATATTGGTTTTATTCGTGCCCGACTGAAGGTGTGGCGCGAGCGTCTCAATGTTCGTTTTACCCGCATGGGTGACCTGAGTGTGCCAGAGGTGATGGAGCTTACCGGGCTTGACGCTGCTCGCGCCCGGAATGCACGGCAGCGTGAAGGCAGTGAGCCTTTGCTATGGCACGACAGTGACATGGCGCTGGAGGCGTTTCGCACCGCTCTGGAAGGGGATGGGCTACAGCTTACTCAAGGGGGACGCTTTTGGCATGTAATGGGACGCTCCGCCGATAAGGGCAGTGCCGTCGAGTGGTTGGTCAAGCGCTTTACGGCGTTAAGAGGTCGAACGCCTCTTTCACTAGGGTTAGGCGATGGGCCGAACGATATCACCATGCTCGAAGCAGTCGATCAAGCGGTCGTTATCCGTGGCTGCCACGAACTAGTCGTAGAACCCCGCAATACTTCACTCTATCGCACGGACGCAACAGGGCCGACCGGCTGGGCCGAGGGGGTGGCCTACTGGTGGGGGCGAGATGACCGCCGTTTAGCGACGGCGGAGAAGGGAGATGTCGTGATCCTTTGAGTACCGTTCTTTGAGTACAGTGATTTGAGTTCAGTCCTATGACACCAGGGAGGTAAGCACATGAGTGACTTTCATCAAAACGGTATTATTACGGACTTCCATAACCTTACCCGGCGCTCTGTGGAAGCGCTTGAACAAGAGCTGTGCCAGTTTGCTCGACGGCGTCCAATGGGGCTGATTTTGCCGTCGCTTTTTTCTGAGCTGGAAGGGCCGGCGCTGTCAGCAATCGTCGATGAGCTGGTTAAAGTCCCGTACCTCAATGAAATTGTCATTGGCCTGGATCGAGCCGATCGCGAGCAATTTTTATATGCTCGGGAATTTTTCTCACGCCTGCCGCAGCACACGCGCATCTTATGGAACGATGGCCCACGGCTGCGCGCCCTGGATGAGGAGCTGGAAGAGCACGGTTTAGGCGCGTTAGAGCCTGGTAAAGGGCGCAATGTGTGGTACTGCGCAGGCTATATGCTGTCGTCTGGGCGCTCGACGGTGGTAGGGCTTCACGACTGTGATATTTTGACCTATGAGCGGGGGCTGCTGGCGCGCTTGATGTATCCGGTGGCCCACCCCAATTTTAACTACAGTTTCTGCAAAGGCTATTACCCGCGCATTGCCGAGGGTAAGCTGAACGGTCGCGTCTCTCGGCTGTTGGTGACGCCGCTACTGCGGGCGCTTAAAACGGTCTGCGGGCCGATGCCCTACCTCGATTATCTGGATAGCTTTCGTTATCCACTCTCGGGGGAGTTTGCGATGCGCAGCGAAGTGCTTGAGGGTATTCGTATGCCGGCAGACTGGGGCCTGGAAATAGGTGTGTTATCAGAGTTACAGCGTAACTACTCACTGCGCCAGCTGTGTCAGGTAGATATTGCCGATGCCTATGACCACAAGCATCAACCGGTTAGCGAAGATGACCCAGACAGTGGTTTGAACCGCATGAGCCTGGATATTTCAAAAGCCCTCTATCGCAAACTAGCGACCCAGGGGGTGACGTTTAGCAGCGAAGACTTCCGCACGCTCAAAGCTACCTACTACCGCTTCGCGCTGGATTTGATAGAAGCCTATGACCACGATGCGACGATGAATGGCCTAAGCCTTGACCGTCACAGTGAAGAGCAAGCCGTGGAGCTGTTTGCCAGTAACCTGCTCGAAGCAGGCAATCTGTTTATCGATAACCCTCGAGAGCGGCCTTTTATCCCTAGCTGGAACCGCGTGCAGGCTGCGGTGCCGGATCTGCTCACCCGTATGCACGAGGCGGTCGAACTGGATAATCGGGGTAAGGTTTAACATTTTATTCATTAAAAAGGCCAACTGCCCTGGGGTAGCTGGCCTTTTCTTAGCCCTTGATGTTTAACGCTTGGCTTTTACTCGTGCTAAAAATCACTGTGCTGGTGAGCAACCCGCTGGGCAGGTGAGGAGGCGGGCAATGCCTGCGTATGCTCCATGCTTTGGTTAATGCGGAAGTGGGCAACCAGCTGGCGCAGTTGGGCGCTGAGCTGTGCGAGCGTTTGAGTGGCGTGGTTACTTTCTTGCACCAAGCTGGCATTTTGCTGGGTCATTTGATCCATTTGCGTGACCGCCTGGTTGACCTGCTCAATGCCGCTGCTCTGCTCAATGGTGGCCGCTGAGATTTCCTGAACCAGTGTGCTGAGCTGTTTAATGTCATCGACCATGCCATTGATCACATCGCCGGTATCACGCACTTGACGGCTGCCTTCCATCACTTTGCTATCCGACGCTTCGATCAAGGTTTTGATCTCTTGGGCGGCGGCAGCCGAACGGCTGGCTAGTTGGCGAACTTCATTGGCGACAACGGCGAAGCCACGCCCCTGCTCGCCGGCTCGTGCAGCTTCCACCGAGGCGTTAAGGGCCAAAATATTGGTTTGGAAAGCGATCCCGTCAATGGTGTTAACGATGCTGCTCATTTGAGTGGCGCTTTCGTTAATCGTCGCCATGGTGGAAATAACTGTGGACATAGAGTCACTGCCGCGCTGGGCGCTGTCAGCGGTGCGCGTGGCAAGTGTTCGCGCGTGATCCGCATGTTCGGCATTTTGCTTAACCGTGGCGGTAAGCTGCTCCATACTGGAGGCCGTTTCGGCCAATGAGGCGGCCTGCTCTTCGGTGCGTGTGGAAAGCTCTTCGTTAACTCCCACAATCTGATCAACACCTCTGTTAACCTGATCCGCCCCGTGATGAATATCGCCAATGGTATTGGCCAGGGTTTCACGCATACGGTTGATATCGAATAGTAAGCTCTGCTGATCCTTCGGTGAAAGCTGAGTAACTTGGGTCAAGTCTCCGTCAGCAATATGGTGCACTACGCTGGCGGCATAGCGTGGGTCGCCCCCTAGCCTGCGAGCAACATCGCGAATGACCCAGCCCATTAGCAGCGTTACCGGAAGGCCTATAATCAGCAGTACCATTATCGAGTAAATTAAACGAGTAATAAAAGCTTCGTTTATATCATCTACATAAACACCCGTGGCCAGCGACCACTGCCATTCGGGGATGTATGCCACATAGCTAATTTTGGGAAACTGCTTATCGCCATCAATGCGGCGGGAGTAGTAAACGACGTGCCCACCACCGGACTTGGCTGCCTTTAAAAAGTCGGCATACAGATCCATACCGCTGGCATCTTGGTAGTCGCTCATATCTTCACCCCGGGGGCGGTTGGGGTGAGAAACAATTTTTAGTTCGTCGTCGAACGAAAATATATATTCACCGTCGCCAAAGCCAGCGCTGGCCATATTATCGATCGCGCGCTGCTGGGCTTCTTCCAGACTGAGCTCTCCAGCGACTACCCGCGCTTGTAGCGCTTCAATTTGGCTCTGTACGCTTTCCACCACGTATTGAATACTGTCTCGGCGTTCACTCTCAATCGTCTGGCGATTCTCCCAGGCCAGCCAGCCTACCAGCAGCAGCATTGCAACCCAGATAATACCCAGCGTTCCCCAGAGTTTTTGTGTCGTCGTTAAGCGTGTCATTTTTTTCCTAGCCGATTTAGTTAAGCAACGCTGTCTCCTATCGGCTTAAGGCACCAATACCTTAGCAAAATTTAAAGTAAATGCCGCCGCGGCAAAATCGCTTGCCGCGGCGGCATACTTTTAGATTGCTTCACTCGTGATGGTAAGCGCTAAAAATCGCTGTGCTGGTGGGCTGTCCGCGGGGCAGGAGAGGAGGCGGGTAACGCCTGCGTATGCTCCATGTTTTGTTGGTTAATGCGGAAGTGGGCAACCAGTTGGCGCAGTTGGGCGCTGAGCTGTGCAAGCGTCTGGGTGGCGTGATTGCTCTCTTGTACCAGGCTGGCATTTTGCTGGGTCATTTGATCCATTTGGGTTACCGCCTGATTGACCTGCTCAATGCCACTGCTCTGCTCAATGGTGGCCGCAGAAATTTCCTGAACCAGGGTACTGAGCTGTTTGATGTCATCGACCATGCCATTGATCACATCCCCGGTGTCACGCACTTGACGGCTACCTTCCACCACTTTGCTATCCGACGCTTCGATCAAGGTTTTGATCTCTTGGGCGGCAGCGGCCGAACGGCTGGCCAGTTGGCGAACCTCATTGGCGACAACGGCAAACCCACGCCCTTGATCGCCGGCTCTTGCGGCTTCCACAGAAGCATTAAGGGCCAAAATGTTGGTTTGAAAGGCAATACCGTCAATGGTGTTAACGATACTGCTCATCTGGGTGGCGCTTTCGTTGATCGTGGCCATGGTCGTGATCACTGTCGACATGGAGTCACTGCCGCGCTGGGCGCTGTCCGCCGCTCGGGTAGCAAGCGTACGTGCGTGATCTGCGTGTTCGGCATTTTGCTTAACCGTCGCGGTGAGCTGCTCCATGCTTGAAGCGGTTTCGGCCAATGAAGCAGCCTGCTCCTCTGTGCGGGTGGAAAGCTCTTCGTTAACGCCTACAATCTGCTCTACGCCACTATTGACCTGGCTCGCGCCGAGGTGGATGTCGCCAATCGTTTCAGCGAGTGCTTCACGCATACGATTGATATTAAACAGCAAGCTTTGTTGATCCTTGGGTGAAAGCTGAGTGACTTGGGTCAGGTCGCCATCAGCAATATGCCGCACTACATTGGCGGCGTAGCGTGGGTCACCGCCTAAACGGCGAGCAACATCACGAATAACCCAGCCCATTAGCAGCGTTACCGGAAGGCCAATGATCAGCAGTATCCCAATTGAGCGAATCAAGCCAGCAATAAAGGCGGCGTTAATATCATCCACATAAACGCCTGTCGCCAGTGACCACTCCCATTCGGGAAGATGCGCGACATAGCTGGTTTTTGGCAGTTGCTCGTCGCCACCCGCACGCGTTGAGTAGTAGTTAACGTGACCACCCCCCGCTTGGGCAACACGCAGCAACTCGGGGTACAGCGCCATACCGCTGGCGTCTTCATAATTGGTCATGTCAGTGCCGGGGTCACGGCTTGGATGCGAGATGATCAGTAAGTCGTTGTTAAAAGAGAAGATATACTCCCCCGCTCCAAAGCTAACGGTGGACATATTGTCAATAGCGCGCTGTTGCGCTTCTTCCAGGCTTAGCTCACCGGCGTCGACCCTTTCTTGCAGAGCTTCAATTTGGCTTTGCACGCTTTCTACCACGTACTGAATGCTGTCGCGGCGTTCGCTCTCGATCGTTTGGCGGTTCTCCCAGGCAAGCCAGCCAACCAACAGCAGCATGGCAATCCAGATGATGCCTAGTGTTCCCCAGAGTTTTTGTGTCGTTGTTAAGTGAGTCATGTTCGTCCTAGTTTTTGTATTTGAGCAACTGTTTAACTATCGGCCCAAATGGAGCAAACCTTAGCAAAGATAGTTGTGAGCACTCTTTTGGGGTAATAGTGTCTTTATATTCTAAAAAAAATCTAAATATAGAACTTAAAATGCACTACGCTGTCTCCATAGTATGAGAATTGCATTTCCACCCCATGGGAGGCAGCGATGCAACGCCCAATCGTTACGCACTTTTTTGATGAGCCCACGAATACCTTTAGCTATGTCGTTCAGGATCCCGACAGCCGTGCCTGCGCGATTATAGATTCGGTGCTCGACTTTGATTACGCCGCTGGTCGAACCGACGTGCGATCCGCTGACAACATCATCGCCTTTATTCGTAAACACGACCTTGACGTTACCTGGATTTTGGAAACCCATGTGCATGCCGACCACCTTTCGGCAGCGCCCTACCTGCATGAGCAGCTAGGCGGAAAAACCGGCATTGGCGCCAATATAGTGGCAGTGCAGGAGATATTTGGTAAGGCGTTTAATGCGGGCAGCGAGTTTGCCCGGGATGGCAGTCAATTTGATGCCCTGTTTGATGAAGGGGATACATTCACCGTGGGCCAATTACAGGGGTATGTGCTGCATACTCCAGGGCACACGCCGGCCTGTTTAACCTACGTAGTCGGCGATGCTGCCTTTGTAGGCGATACGCTGTTTATGCCGGATTATGGCACCGCGCGGTGCGACTTTCCTGGCGGTGATGCGCGTACCCTTTATCGCTCTATTCAAAAAGTGCTGGCGCTTCCCGAGCAGACGCGGCTGTTCCTTTGCCACGACTACAAAGCCCCTGGCCGTGAGATTTTCCAGCATGAAACCAGCGTGGCTGAGCAGATAAACGGTAATGTTCACGTACATAAAGGTGTCAGCGAAGACGAGTTTGTAAAAATGCGCACTGAGCGCGATGCCACCTTGGGTATGCCACGGCTCATCATTCCATCGGTGCAGGTCAATATGCGTGCTGGGGAGATGCCTCCGGCGGAAGAGAATGGCACCGTCTATCTCAAAGTGCCGCTCAATTTTTTCTAACGGTTTAAGTGCTATTTAAGGAGTCACCAGTGGATTGGATAGCAGGGTTACAAGGGCTGGTTGGAGGGGTATTGATCGGGCTTTCTGCTACCTGGCTGATGGCAATGCTGGGGCGTATCGCGGGTATCAGCGGTATCGTGGGCAACTTGATAGCCCAGCGTCCCAGGGGTGATAGCGCTTGGCGAGTGGCTTTTCTGTTAGGGCTGATTAGCGGCCCGCTTCTGCTTATGGCGCTAGGTGGTGGTTTAGGTAACGTTGCCGGAAGCCCTGGTGAGGTGATTGGCGCACCAGTGGGAAGCGTAGGGTTAATGCTAGTGGCTGGGCTGTTAGTGGGCGTAGGCACAGGTCTGGGCAGTGGCTGTACAAGTGGACATGGTGTATGCGGGCTGGCGCGCTTGGCGCCACGCTCCATGGCGGCCACCGGTATGTTTTTACTGACGGCGCTAGTGACCGTTTATATCTCCCGTCACCTGCTAGGTTTAGGCAGCCCATAATGAATAGCTTAATGAATAGTTCAATCAATGAATCGGATAAGCGTCGTTGGCTGAAAACAGCGGCGGGCTATGCGGCGGGGCTGCTTTTCGGCCTTGGTTTGGCTATTTCAGGCATGACTGATCCCGCACGAGTAGTGGGATTTCTAGACGTGGCGGGTGCCTGGGATCCAACGCTGATGTTCGTATTGGGCGGAGCCGTTCTTACCACCTTTATCGGCTATCGGCTGGTATTTAAGCGTCCGGCCCCCTTGTTGGGTGGCGTCTTTCAGTTGCCTACCAAACGTGAGTTAGACGCGAAATTGTTAGGAGGCGCTGCACTGTTCGGCATCGGCTGGGGGCTTTCCGGCTACTGCCCAGGGCCAGCGATTGCCTCCATCAGCGCTCTTTCCTTACCACTATTGGCCATGCTGGTGACAATGGTGTTGGGGTGGTTCGCCGCTAAGCGGCTTTAAAGCTGAGAGGTCTTGTAGGAGGCCACTTAGCGGCCTCCTTGAATATATTAGGGCGCGTCGCTGCCCATCATCTCAATGAGTCGCTTATCACTGGGCATCCCCTGAATACGGTCAAGGCGCATGTGTCCGTTTTCTGTTTCGCGCTGAAAAACCGAGGTGGGCGTGGCATACAGCCCTAGCTCTTCGAACAGCTGGTTATTGGCATACACCTGCTCTTCAATTTCCCTTGGTTGGGCGCTGGCTTCGATTTCCTCCTGGCCGCTTTCATGGGCATGTAGTGTCGCTGCCGGTTCATCGGCTCCGAGTAGGGCGGCTGCTTTTCCAGGGCTGTCGGGCGCTAAGATACCTACCATGATATGACGTAGCTGCACTTCACCAGCCTCCACCCAGGGGCGAACGTCTTGCCACATTTGACGGCAGTAGGGGCAGTTGGCATCTGTAAAGGTGTAAATCACCCGGGGAGCATCAACGTTGCCATCTTGAATCCAGTGGCTTTCGCTTAATAGCTGCCAGGTTTGTGCCTCTAGCGGTGCCCGTACATGCTCATCCAACTGCGCTTCGGTAAGGTCATTACCCTCGCTATCCATCAGTGTACCCACGACGGCGTGCTCGCCATCTGGTGTCAGGTAAATCGCCATGTCCTGGCCCTGCACGCTGGCGCCGTAGCCGCGCAACCCGCCGGGGGCATCGAATTGGCCATGAATCTCCAAGCCTTGATCGGCCAGTGCCTGGATAGGGGCGGGGAGCTCGTCGGCAACGCTCGCAGAGGTGCCCACCAATCCTGCCATCAGGAGAAAACCGCTTATGACAGGGTGACGTTTTAAGTGCATTGCAGCGCCTTGTTTGAATAAGAGTGAGAGGCTAGAGATTTAATAACCGACATCTTAACACTGGCAAGCCCTAGAATAATGCTGTGCTGGTATTGTCACAGCACGACATTATTTAGGGATTAGGTGTTTTATACCTGGGGCGATATGTCGCAATTGGCGGTTTTTGAAGCTTTAGGCTTCTCGACGGTATTAACGATCAGCCACTAACCAGCGTACCGCGTAAGGTGGCAGCGAGCCTTCGGCGCTCCAGGGGTTACCAGGGTCAAGCGCTTGCCATGCGTGATTCTCAAGTGCCTGGGTGACTGCATCGCCTACGTTCTCTAAAGGGAGCGGCAGATCGGTGACGTTATACAGCGCCAATAAACGGCGGCCATCGTGCAGTGGGCCGCGCTCTACCGCCAGCAGTTCCGGTGCCGAGACCAATACTCGTTGGGCGGCATTGGGGTGGAAGCATGGCTCCTGGCGGCGCTGATCTAACAGCCGGTTTAACGCATGGAAAACATCGTGAGTGGGCGTTGAAGGGCTATCGAGTAGGAGATCAAGCTCGCTACGCTGCCAGCGCCGACGGTTGATCGAGCGCAGGCGGCCGCTGCGCTCAACCCCTTCAACGTCATTGAGTGTGCCTGTCAGGGTATGAATATACAGCGCGGGTATACCTTGCAAACTCAGCATAATCGCTTGGCTGCATAGAAAACGCGCAATCTGCCACGGGTCAGGCCCGCGGCGGGTGCCGCGCATGGCCTCGAACCAGGTAATATTAATCTCGTAAGGCGTGTCGCTGCCATCCGGGTTACTGCGCATGCTGACAAAACCGCCAAACTTGTGCATCAGTTCCAACAGCGCATCCCGCTCGTGGTCAGGCAGTAGGCCTTCCAGGGGGCGTACGCCAATGCCGTCATGACTGGCGGTAAAATTGAGATAGGTGCAGTGGTCGGGCAGAACGGGAAGGCTGGAAAGCCAGCTCTGCAAGGTACTGGCTTCCCCCCGGGTGAGGGTGTGTAGTAGCAGAGGGGGCAGGGCGAACTGATACACCATGTGAGCTTCGTCTGGCGCCCCCTCGGGTAGCCGGTTTAAACCAAAGTAGCTGATGTTTTCCTGGTGGGGCACATTGGTTTCGGTAATCAACAGCGTGCCTGGGGCCACGTGATCCACAATGGCACGCAGTAGCCGCACCACCGTATGGGTTTCTGGCAGGTGAATACAGGCGGTGCCCAGTTTCTTCCATAGAAAGGCCACCGCATCCAGGCGCACAATCCGCGTCCCTTGCTCCAGGTAGAACAGTAAAATACCCACGAACTCCAGCAGCACATCCGGATTTTCAAAGTTCAGGTCAAGCTGGTCTTCGGAGAACGTTGCCCACAGATAGCGGGTACCGCGACGGGTGGATATGGGGACTAACAAGGGACTGCTGCGCGGACGCACCACTTGAGAGACATCGGTATCAGGATCGACTTCGATAAAGTAGTCGCGGCCAGGCAGGCTGCCGCTCAGGTAATCCACAAACCAAAGGGACTCCCGTGAAACGTGGTTGAGCACCAGGTCGGCCATTAAGTCGTAATGACTGGCCAGTTCACGGATATGCGACCAGTCACCAAGGTCGGGGTTAACTTCCCGGTAGTGGATGACCGAGAAACCGTCGTCGCTGCTCCAGGGAAAGAAAGGCAGTACGTGAACGCCGCTGATACGATCACCTAACCGCTTTTGAAGAAAATCGCTAAGTACGGCCAGCGGCGGCACACTATCTTCGATAATGGAGTCACCATAGCTGATCACCCACTGATCTTTTTCGCTCCAAGAAGGTGCGTTTTTAGAGCTGGCTTCGACGGGGTTGGGTGAAAACGGGGCAAGCGACTTAAAATGCTCTAGACGCTGGTTTAAGCGGCGCTGTACTTCCCCCGCCCGGGGCCCGTAAAGGTGGCTGAGGTAGTCATGAACGGTATTTGAAAATGTGTCGTGAACGATCTGCTCAAAGGGGGGCATGGAGTGACTCCTGATAAACAATCTGCCACAAACGCTGCAGCTTGTGTGCCAAATCGTTACAATACGAAGTTGATACCGCGTTTAAACGCTAAGATACATTAGCTTATGGCAGTGGATACTGCTAAAACGCTATTAATAGCACACACATTGACAGGTTATAACACGCTAACTCGTGCAGCACGCTGACACGAGCTGACAACAGGTTGACCGCTATGCATTGCCCTTTTTGTGGTGCAAACGATACTCGAGTGACCGATTCGCGGTTGGTCGCTGATGGTGACCAGGTACGCCGTCGCCGCCAGTGTGCGAGCTGTCAAGAGCGCTTTACCACCTATGAAACCGCTGAATTGGTCATGCCGCGGGTGGTGAAGTCCGACGGCTCCCGCGAAAGCTTTAATGAAGCCAAATTGCGGGCAGGTATGCTGCGCGCGCTGGAAAAGCGCCCGGTCAGCGCTGAAGCCATTGAGGCAGCGGTCGAGCGCATTCGTCAAACCCTGCGTGCCCGGGGTGATCGTGAGATCAACGCCCGCGATATTGGTGAGTCGGTCATGCAAGCGCTTAAAACCCTCGATCACGTCGCCTATATTCGCTTTGCCTCGGTATATCGCAAGTTTCAGGATCTGGATGAGTTTCGTGCTGAGATTGATCGGCTTTCCCAAGAGCCCTCAAACAAAAGCGTGCAGCCAAAATGAGCACCGATTTTAGCCAGGCTGACCACCGCTACATGGCCCGGGCGCTGCAGCTGGCGCAAAAAGGCTTATACACCACGGATCCCAACCCGCGGGTAGGCTGCGTCATTGTGCGCGATGAGGAGATAGTCGGCGAAGGCTTTCACCTGCGTGCCGGTGAACCTCATGCTGAGATCCACGCTTTAAACGCCGCAGGAGCACGCGCCCAGGGGGCCACCGCCTATGTCACCCTGGAGCCCTGCTCCCACACTGGGCGCACCGGCCCCTGCGCCGTAGCGCTTCGCGAAGCCAGGGTCTCGCGGGTCGTCGTGGCGATGATAGATCCTAACCCCGAGGTTAGCGGCCGCGGCATTCGAATACTCGAACAGGCCGGTATCGACGTCGCGGTGGGGTTGCTGGAAAGCGAAGCGCGCACGTTGAACCCCGGCTTTATTCAGCGCATGGCCCTAAAGCGCCCCTTTGTGCGCCTGAAAATGGCGATGAGTTTGGATGGTCGCACTGCCATGGGTTCGGGGGAGTCCCAGTGGATCACCGGGCCTGAAGCGCGCACCCAAGTGCAGCGGTTACGGGCACGTTCCAGCGCAATATTAAGTGGCGTAGAGTCGCTGATCATGGACGACTCTCGGCTGACGCTACGGGCAGAGCAGCTACAGCTCAATAACGCTGACGACGTGATTCGCCGCCAGCCTTTGCGGGTGATTTTAGATACGCATTTGCGCTTACCCCTAGCGGCGGCTTGTTTACGCGAGCCGGGACGTACGCTAGTACTCACCACACCAGACCACGTGGAAGAGAAGCGCCATCGGCTAACCCAGGCGGGTGCCGAAGTGCTGGTACTACCGGCCGGTAGTGATGGGCGGATTGATCTGGTGGCAATGCTCCAGTGGTTAGCCGAAAATGAGCAGGTTAACGAACTGTTAGTGGAAACCGGCGCGACCCTAGCGGGCGCTATGCTCGATGCGGGACTGATTGATGAACTGCAGCTATTTGTCGCCCCCACGCTGTTAGGCGGCGAAGCCCGGCCGCTTTTTGCGCTGCCAGGCCTCTCACGTATGGCGGATCAACGGCGGTTAACCATTCACGATATGCGAGCGGTGGGGCGTGATTGGCGTATTATTGCTTCCCCTCAGCCGATGAGTGCATCTGGCGCATTCAGCGAGAGCAAGGTACCCTGACGCGCAAAATCGTGACTAACAGACGCGACCTGTTTCGTGAAAAATGGCACGAAAACCGTTCGTGATAAACGTTCGTGGCAACCGCTTGCAAAACATACATTGGAGATACCATGGCGCACCCCACCTCTAGAGGCTTAGCCCCTATCGCCGAGCTGGTGGACGATATCCGCCAGGGCAAAATGGTGATTCTCATGGACGATGAGGATCGCGAAAATGAGGGTGATATCATCATGGCTGCCGAAAAAGTGCAGGCTGAGCATATCAACTTTATGGCTCGTTTCGCCCGCGGCTTGATCTGTATGCCGATGACGCGCGCCCGCTGCGAGCAGCTTAACCTGCCGCTAATGGTACGTGATAACGGCTCTGGTTTTGGTACCAAATTTACGCTTTCGATAGAGGCAACCGAAGGAGTTACGACCGGTATTTCCGCGGCGGATCGAGCGCGCACAGTACAGGCAGCGGCGGCACCCCATGCTAAACCCACGGATATCGTGCAGCCTGGCCATATCTTTCCGCTGATGGCAGAACCGGGCGGCGTTCTGCGCCGTGCAGGACATACTGAGGCAGCGTGTGACCTGGCGGCTCTGGCAGGCTGTGATCCTAGCGGTGTGATCTGCGAAGTCATGAACGATGATGGCAGTATGGCGCGCCGCCCGGAGTTAGAGGCGTTCGCCCACGAGCACGGTATTAAAATTGGCACCATTGCTGATTTGATTCATTACCGTATCGTGAATGAGCAAACCATTGATCATCTCGAAGCGTCAACGGTAATGACCTCCCATGGCGAGCTCACGCTGCACGTTTTCCGTGATCGTATCCAGGGCGCCCATCACCTGGCATTGGTGAACGGCCAGCCTACGCCTGAGCAAGCCACCACGGTGCGCGTGCATCTTAGCGATACGCTGCGAGATGTGATGGGTTTAATGAAAGATGAGCAGTGCCGCTGGGATGCTCACCGCGCGCTGGAGGAAATTGCCGGTGCCGCGACAGGCGTGTTTGTGCTGATCGATGACGGCCGCCCTCATCAGGATTTAAAAGATCAGCTCGATATCTTTTTGGATCGCGTGCGTCAGCCGCGTACCAGTGATTCCGACGGTGCCGGTAACTACTTAACCATCGGCACCGGCTCGCAGATTCTGCGCTATTTAGGCGTAGGTAAAATGCGTTTACTGAGTTCACCGTGGAAGTTCTCCGCGCTGTCCGGCTTTGACCTTGAAGTCGTCGAGCGACTAGGGCCTAACGACACGGCGTACGAGCCAACTTCTCAGCAAGACTAATTTTAGCAGGAATAATTTGATGCACTCCCTCACTCAAGTTGAAGGTACCTTTGTTGACGTCGATGGTCGCTATGTCATCGTTGTTGGCCGTTTTAACCATCACGTGGTGGATAGCCTGGTAGAAGGCGCCGTCGACAGCTTGACCCGCCATGGCGTAGACGCCGAACATATTCATATTGTTCACGTGCCGGGCGCCTGGGAACTGCCACTGGCGGTAAAGCGCGTGCTAAAGGTGATGAAACCCGATGCAGTGATTGCCCTGGGCGCAGTCATCCGCGGCGGAACGCCTCACTTTGAGTACGTGGCGGGTGGCTGCAATACGGCGATCAATCACTTGCAGCTTGAGTTTGACACGCCGGTGGCAAACGGTGTGTTGACCGTTGAAAGCATCGAGCAAGCGATCGAGCGTGCGGGCACCAAAGCCGGTAACAAAGGCACCGAAGCTGCCATGGCCGCCATGGAAATGGTCTCTCTGCTCCGCGCACTGCCAGCAGGAGATACCCAATGAGCGAGCGTAAACCCTCTGCTGCTCAGCAGGGCCGCCACGCGGCGCGCGAGTTAACCGTGCAGGGGCTTTATCAGTGGCACATGACGGGAAAATCCATCACCACCATTGAAGCCGAGTTTCGTAGCCAAGTGGCTGACGATGACCTGGAAGATCACGAAAATTGGGTTAAGGTGATGGAGATTGCCGACAAGGCGCTGTTTCACGAGCTGCTCCACAATACCGTGCGTTTCAAGGCGGAGTTGGATCGTGAAATCTCCCCCCTGCTAGACCGCCGCCTGGAAGATCTTGATGCGGTCGAGCTGGCCATTTTGCGGTTAGGCGCTTATGAGCTTTCCCGCCGCATGGAAGTACCCTATCGTGTAGTGATTAACGAAGGCGTTGAGCTGGCTAAGTCATTTGGCGCCACCGACGGCCATAAATACGTGAACGGCATTCTCGACAAGCTGGCGATACGCTTGCGCAGTGCCGAGGTCAGCGCTCGTCGTCTCTGAACGCGAGCGGTATGACGATGCGTTTAAGGGGCCTTTGTGCTTGCCGAATTTGATTTGATTCGACGCTACTTTATGTCGTCGCAGGAGGCGTCGACCGCGTCAAATGGCGTCACACTGGGATGTGGAGACGATGCCACGCTGCTGCTACCGCAAGCAGGCCAACAGTTGGCTGTGAGCGTTGATACCTCGGTAGTGGATGTACACATTCCCCGCGAAGCCCCGGCATTTGCGGTGGGTCACCGTGCCTTGGCCGTTGCGCTGAGCGATTTGGCTGCCATGGGGGCGACATCGCGCTGGTGCTTAATGGCGTTGACGCTGGATCAGCGCCAATTTGCCGATGATGAAGCTACCCATGCTTGGCTGGCAGACTATGCGCGTGGCTTTCATGCCCTTAGCCAGCTGCACGCCACAACGCTGGTAGGGGGCGATGTCACGTCTGGTGCGCTCTCCATTGGTGTTACCGTGATGGGCGAGGTGCCGGTGGGCGAAGCCCTGACCCGTGGCGGCGCCAAGGCAGGCGATGTTATCGCGGTGACCGGCGCACTCGGTGGCGGGGCCGGCGGGCTGGCGCTTTGGCAGCAGGGCGAGCGCGATCTGGCGCATCCGCTACTAAATCGCTATCTATTGCCGCAGCCTCGCTTGGTGGCGGGCTTGGCGCTGCGTGGTTTAGCCACCGCTGCGCTGGATATTTCCGATGGGCTACTGGCTGACTTGGCGCATATTCGCGACGCCTCGCAGGTGGGAGCCGTCATTGCTTTAGACGCCTTACCGCTGGCGGATGCGCTGGAAAGCACCCTAGGTCGGGAGGCTGCACTAAAGGCGGCACTTTCCGGTGGGGATGATTATGAACTACTGGTTACCCTCGGCGCTGACGATGTCGCAGAGGCGCAACAGCGTTTAGCGCCATTGGGGCTCTCGCTAACCGTCATCGGCCACTGCAGTGAAGCACTAGGTGTTAGTGCCTCTGACCAGAGTGAGCTCAGTGACTACGCCGGTTGGCAGCATTTTAGTGGGGAAGCGCCATGAATCGTGCACCAAAAAGTGTCTGGCGTCGCCCAACGCATTTTTTTGCCTTTGGTTTAGGCAGTGGCACGGTGCCTTGGGCGCCGGGCACCTTTGGTACGCTAGCGGCCATTCCGTTTTACTGGATGATGGCGGAATTGCCCCTAGGGTGGTACCTGAGCATCTGTTTTGTCACTTTCGTGGTGGGGGTTTGGTTATGCGACAAAACGTCTCACGACTTGGGTGTCCATGACCACTCCGGCATCGTCTGGGATGAGTTTGTCGGTTATTGGCTGACCATGGCGGCGGTGCCTTTTTCGTGGGAGGCTGCGTTGTGGGGCTTTATTGTATTCCGCATCTTCGATGTCTTTAAACCCTGGCCGATACGTTGGGCAGATCGCCGTGTAGCGGGCGGTTTTGGTATTATGATCGATGATGTGATGGCAGGGATCTACGCCTGGAGTACCATGCACCTGTGGTTCTGGCTGCACTAAGCTGATTGGGTGGTGAGTGGTAAATAGAGCTCAGGAGCGGTTGATAACTTTTTTCGAGTGCATTGGCTGCAAGGCGTTGGCTTCAAGGAGGTAGCATGCGCAAGGAACGTCTGATTGTCCCCACACTGGCGATCATCGCCATCGTGTGGGCGGCCGCGCAGCTTCTCTCAAGTGTGCTTTTTGAGCGTAGCTTGCGCCAAGCGCTTGAGGATCTGGAAGCGCGGGGGGAGTGGCGCGTCAACCGTACTGAGAACCACCAAGGCTGGTTAAGTTCCCAGGGTAGGTTGATTCTGTCACCACTGCTGGGTCGCCCCTGGCGGCTGGAGCTCACCTATAGCGCCCGGCACGGTATTTTAAGCACGGATGTTGAAGGCACGGTGCTACCTCGCCTTGATACCGTGTTGCAGCAAGCGGTGGGTGAAGTCACTGCGCCCTCGGTGCCGCGCTGGCAAGGCCGCTATCACACCCTGAGCGGCCATAGTGAGGTGCGCCTTGCCCTTGCCCCCTTCGTTATTCAACAAAATGGTCGCGAGTTAGCCGTCCGCGGTGGCCGGTTGCGCCTGGAAGGCGTGTTTGGTGATTGGCGACTACGTGCGCTGTTTGACCAACTCACCCTGATGGATGGCATGGCCCAGCTCGCACTAGGCCCCACGGAGCTGGAGAGCCGCTATACCTATATTGATGATGCTTACAACTTTGCTCAACGCGACCACCTGCATATTGAAACGCTGACGTTGAGCTACCCCTCCTACGATATCCAGCTGTCGCCCCTTGATTTGAATAGTCACATGGTGCTGGATGAGAGCGAGCTACGCATCAAAGGCGATGTCGAGATAGGGGATGTGATGGTGCCTTCTGAAGCGCCGGACATGCCGCTACTCAATGGCCGTATAGCGTTGGAGCTCTCCCGGCTGAATGCCGATGCGGTTCGTAATGTGATTCGTCGTTTGCGCCAGGAAGCCGCCTGGGGAGACGCGAGCCTCCCCATGGCGGAAGGGTTGCTAGCCCGCCTTGAACCGGAGTTGCGCAAAGTACTTAGCGACTCGCCGCGTTTAGATGTAACGACCGTTGCTATCGATAGCCCGCTGTTGGGTATTCGCCTGGATGCGGATGGCGCGCTGTTTTTTGATGCCCGCCAGTTGGATGAGCTTAGCGTGGTTAACCTCGACAAAGAGAAAGAGCAGGCGAAATGGCTAGAGCGCATTGATGGTGACTTCACCTGGCACGACGCGCCCACCGTCGCCGCGCTATGGTTAGGGCTGCCGCTCGGCACGCGGGAACTGCAGTTTGATGTGGTGCGCGGCGTATGGCGAGTCAATGGCCGCCCAATGCCCGAGCTCTGGCCTCAATAACGTTAAAGTCGTAAGGCCGTTGGGAGCGCAGTTAAACCGACTGTTCTACTTACGAAGGGTTGAAGTTTTGGCTCACTGCCCGCATTCCATGGACAACACTTGGCGGTGGTCACCGCCGGTATCGGTTCATTGGAGGACGCATGAGCGACCAGGATTACGAACACGACGCTGAACATCTTGATTGGCAACTTGACGATGAACAGTCATCAACCAGTGATGATGCCCCCGGTAGTGAAGAGAGTAACGAAAAGAACAGTAAAGAGAGTCGCGAAAAGAGCGCTCAAAAGCAGGCTAGCCAGCCGGAGGGCAGTGATTACCGCTCCGACGGCGAACGGGTAAACTCTCTGGTGCCCGCCAGCGAAATGCTGCCCGAGCGCATCTACCTTCTGCCTATTCACAACCGTCCTTTTTTCCCTGCCCAGGTACAGCCGCTGGTGGTTAACCGCGAACGCTGGGAAGAGACCATGCGCCGAGTGGGTAACACGCCGCACCACACCCTAGGCGTTGCCTTTGTGGGGGAGCAGGGCGTTACCTCCCTGGATTACGAAGGTTTTCCAGAAATCGGCACTGCGGTTAAAGTGCATAAGCTCAAGGGCGAAGACGACCAGATCCAGTTTATCGCCCAAGGGTTGCAGCGCTTTAAAATTACCCGCTGGCTCTCTAAAGAGCCACCCTACCTTGTTGAAGTGACATACCCTAAAGAGCCAGTCGACGCGGAAAACGAAGAGACCCGCGCCTACGCCATGGCGATTATCAACGGCATTAAAGAGCTACTGCCGATCAATCCGCTGTATGGCGAAGAGCTCAAGCACTACCTCAACCGCTTTAGTCCGCATCAGCCGGGGCCATTGACCGACTTTGCCGCGGCGATTACCTCTGCCAAGGGCCCAGAACTGCAGGATGTGCTGGCCACCTTGTCGGTGGAGGAGCGGATGCAGAAAGTGCTGCCGCTGCTACGTAAAGAGATCGATGTGGCCCTGCTGCAGGGCGAGATCAGCGAGCAGGTCAACGCGCAAATGCAGGATCGTCAGCGCGAGTTCTTCCTGCGGGAGCAGCTAAAGGTCATTCAGCGTGAGCTGGGTATCTCCAAAGATGATCGTGAAAACGATGTGGATACCTTCAGGGCGCGCCTGGAATCGCTGGTGGTGCCTGAGCGTGTTCAGTCGCGTATTGACGACGAGCTCAATAAACTCAGTGTGTTGGAAACCGGCTCGCCGGAGTACGGCACAACGCGTAACTACCTGGATTGGCTAACCTCGCTGCCTTGGGGGGTGACCAGCCAGGATCAGTTGGATCTACCCCATGCACGCCAAGTGCTCGATCGTGACCACGACGGCCTGAAAGACGTGAAAGAGCGCATTATCGAATTTCTCGCCGAGGGCACTTTTAAAGGCGACGTAGGCGGCTCGATAGTGCTGTTGGTAGGCCCGCCAGGGGTAGGTAAAACTTCCATTGGCCGTTCGATCGCTGAAGCGCTGGGGCGTCAGTTCTACCGCTTCTCGGTCGGCGGTATGCGCGACGAAGCGGAAATCAAGGGGCATCGGCGCACCTATGTGGGCGCTATGCCCGGCAAACTGGTGCAAGCCTTTAAAGAGGTCGAGGTCGAAAACCCGGTTATCATGCTGGATGAGATCGACAAGCTGGGACAATCCTTTCAGGGCGACCCCGCTTCGGCGTTGCTGGAAGTGCTCGATCCCGAGCAGAATGTCGATTTCCTCGATCACTATCTTGATGTGCGCATGGATCTCTCCAAGGTGCTGTTTATCTGCACCGCCAACACCCTGGATTCGATTCCTGGGCCGCTGCTGGACCGTATGGAGCAGATCCGCCTTTCGGGCTATATCGCCGAAGAGAAGCTGGCAATTGCCAAACACCACCTGTGGCCAAAGCTGCTTAAGCGCGACAACCTGACCAAAAAACGCATCAGTCTCTCCGATGCGGCCTTGAAGCAGGTGATAGAAGGCTATGCCCGTGAAGCCGGGGTGCGTCAGTTGGAGAAACAGCTTCACCGTATTGTGCGTAAGTCGGCGGTTAAGCTGCTGGAAGAAGAGGCCGAAACCGTCAAGATATCGGTTAAAAATCTTGAAGAGTTCCTGGGGGCGCCGATCTTCCGTAAAGAGAAAGTGCTCACCGGTGAAGGGGTGGTGACAGGTCTGGCCTGGACATCCATGGGCGGGGCAACGCTGCCCATTGAAGCGGGCAAAGTGCACTCGCTGGATCGCGGCTTTAAGCTTACCGGCAAGCTTGGTGAGGTGATGCAGGAGTCTGCCAATATCGCCTACAGCTATACCTTGGGTCACCTACAAGAGTATGGCGCCGATGCGGACTTCTTCGACTCGGCCTTTGTGCACTTGCACGTACCCGAGGGCGCTACGCCGAAAGATGGTCCTTCGGCCGGTGTCACCATGACCACTGCGCTGCTGTCATTGGCCAAGCACCATGCGATTGACCGGCCTTTGGCGATGACCGGCGAGCTGACCCTAACCGGTCAGGTGCTGCCGGTAGGGGGGATTCGCGAGAAAGTGATTGCCGCGCGGCGCAGTGATATTTTTGAATTGATTCTGCCCGACGCCAATAAGCGCGACTACGAAGAGTTACCGGACTATCTAAAAGAGGGCATGACGGTGCACTTTGCCAAGCGCTACCGTGATGTGGCCAATGTGGTGTTTGGCCGCTAATCAGGGGTTATACAACCTCTTTAAAACGTCATCCAACTCATATAGCAAGCGTCTTACGAAAGTAAGGCGCTTTTTTTACACTTGTTCACTGGTTTGCCGAGAAGATCTATAGCGATAATGATCTCTGCTTTAATAAAAATTAAGAATATCTAATTCTCGGAGAACTAATGCGTAATAATCAGCCCGTCACCCAGCGCGAGTATGTCCTGAGTGAGGAGACCGTACTGATCTCTCGCTCGGATTTAAAGGGCAATGTGACCTATGCCAACCCCACCTTTGTTGAGGTCAGCGGCTACAGTCGAGACGAGCTGATCGGCGCGCCCCACAACCTTCTTCGCCACCCTGATATGCCTGAAGCGGCTTACGCAGATTTCTGGAAAACCATCCAAGCCGGGGAAACTTGGCAAGGCGTGGTCAAAAACCGTCGTAAAAATGGTGACCACTACTGGGTGCATGCCACGGTCGCCCCGCTGCGGGACGGGGAGCGTATCGTTGGCTATACCTCTGTACGTCGTAAAGCTGCGGGGCAAGCGGTGGCTCTTGCAGAAAAAATCTACGCTGAAATTCGTGAAAAAGGCAAATCCCGTCACTACGCGCTAGCCCACGGCACGCTGCGGCGTAAAGGCTTGACCGGCATTCTGTCGCGCTTTCAGTTCACTAGCCTGAAAGCCAAGCTCACCAGTATGGTGGTGGTCTCGTTGCTACTGCTCTGCTTTTCGGGCGGGTTGGGGGTTTACGCGGTGATGGTCTCCGGCGAGCGGCTGGAAACACTTAATCAATCAGGGTTGAGTGATGTCAGCTCGCTGCAGCATATTGAGCGCTACATTGGGCAAACGGTTGAGACACTGGAGCCTGTGGTACGCAGCCCGCGCAGGGCTGACCTGGAGGCCGTCAATACAGATATCGACCAATATACCAACGCCATGCAAACCCTGTGGGCGGATTACTACGTCGATGATGCCGTCAATGTTGAAACCGCCCAGGCGTTTGATAGTGCGCTGACTACCTGGACAACCGGGGTGCAAGCCAGCTTGGTGGCGATTGAGGAGGGGAATGGATTCGCGGCCTTTGAGGCCTTTAATGACGTGGTGGTGCCGACCACTGACTCACTGCGCGAGATTAACAGTGCCCTGGTCGAGCAGGTGCGCACCGATGCCGAAGCGCTGGTCACCCAAGCGCAAAGCGCTCGTCAGCAACTGCTAATCGCCTAGTTAGTGCTACTGGCCATTGGCTTTTTGGTCATGATCGGCCTAAGCGTGATGATTCTGAGATCGGTGTTTCGCAGCCTGTCCGGCGCACGCTATATCACCTTTCAAATTGCGGCGGGCAACCTGGCCGCCCGTGAGCGGCGTCAAACCCGCGATGAGTTTGGCGAGCTGCTTTACTCGCTGGATACCATGCGTTTTAGCCTTTCCAGCATCGTGGGCGATGTGGAGAGCCGCGTTTCTGTAGTTACTCCAGCCATTCAACAGATCGCCGCTGAAAATGAAGAGCTCTCTTCACGCACCGAGCAGCAGGCATCGTCGCTTCAACAGACCGCTTCCAGTATGGAGGAGATGACCTCGACGGTTCAGCAGAACACCGATAATGCCCGCCAAGCCACCGACTTGGCGGTACAAAATGCGGCCAGCACCCGGGAAACAGGCAAGCAGATGCAGCAGTTGGTCGAACGCATGCAGCGTATTGCCCAGAGTGCTGAGAAGATGACCGAGATGATCAGTGTGATCGACGGTATCGCTTTTCAAACCAATATTTTGGCACTCAACGCTTCAGTAGAGGCTGCGCGAGCGGGTGAGCATGGCCGTGGCTTTGCGGTTGTGGCCAGTGAAGTGCGCAATCTAGCCGGTCGCAGCGCGGATGCCGCTCAGGAAATCCGTAAGATGATCGATAGCACCACTCAGGAAGTTAGCGGTGGTCGAAGCGCGGTGGATCAGGCTGAGCGGGCGATCAAGGAGGTCTCACAGCAGGTGAGCCGGGTCAGTGAGCTGATGGAGTCGATCAGCACAGCGTCCAGCGAACAGAGCAGCGGTATCGGTCAAATTAACTCGGCGATTACCGAAATGGATACTGTGACCCAGCAGAACGCCTCCAAAGTGCAGTCGATTGCGGCATCCGCGGACAATCTCGCCCTGGAAGCCTTTGAACTCGCTAACGTGGTTGATGCGTTCCGCTTGGAAGGCGCTCAGGATGAGAACATCAAAGAGGCGCGGGCTAAGTTACAGCGCGCTAACCACGCGCTCAGTAAGGCCGCCCAGCGTCTACCTGCCCCCGCCGAGCAGCGCACTAAGTCACCCTCAACACAACCACGCGCGGCTGACCAGTGGGAAGCGTTCTAGCCCGTCAGTCAACGCCTTAGGTACTTGATTTTTCTTTATTCGATTTAATCACATGCCACCCTCTGCGGTGGCATATTTCATGCATTACCTCTAATTGAAAAGGCTTGGTGCTAGGGAACCTAAGCCTAATGATGGCGCAAGCCTTCAACAAAAAAATAGGGGGACTAAATGCATAATGCCGAAAAAGCAGTATCCGCTGTTTATGAATTAGCCGACGACGAGGTGTTGATCTCACGCTCGGATTTGCAAGGCAGGATCACCTATGCCAACCAGACCTTCGTAGACGTGAGCGGCTACTCGTTGGACGAGATCATGGGCGAACCCCATAGCCTGTTTCGCCATCCCAGCATGCCCAAAGCGGTTTTTAAAAACTTATGGGAAACCATTGAGGCGGGTAAAACCTGGCAAGGCCTGATCAAGAATCGCCGTCAGACGGGTGAAGCGTACTGGATGTATACCACTGTTGCGCCGCTGCTCGATGGCGAACGCGTAGTGGGCTATACCTCTATCCGGCGCAAAGCCTCGGCTAAGGCGATTATCCGCGCAGAGCGCGTATACGCTGCTATGCAACAGGGCAGAGTACGTGGCTTTAAGCTTCATTATGGTGCGTTACGTCGCACTGGGCTACGGGGTTGGGTGCAACGCTTTAGTTTCAGCAGCATCCAGGCCAAGCTCATCGGGATGGTGTTGGCGTCTATTATCTTATTGATGATGGCGGCAGCGGCGGGGGTTTATGGCTTAACCAGTTCCGCGGAACGTCTACGAACGCTAAATCAAACTGGCCTGGAAGGGGTTTCCGACCTGCAGCAGATTGATCAGCGGGTGAGCCAAGCGATCCAGGCATTAGAACCAGCGGTGCGCAATCCTCGTCGGGCCGATCTTGAGGCCCTTGAAAGCCAACTAACCACCATGAGTACCGACATCGAACAGTCGTGGCAGAAGTATACTGAGCTGCGCGCAGCGGGCGGCGGCGTTCAGGACGGTCTGGCGGCCCACCTCGACAACTTTATAGAGGCTTCAGATACGGCGTTTGTAGCTATTCGTGATGGCAATGGCTTCGCGGCGTTTGAAGCGTTTAATGACATCGTGCAGCCTACTTCTGCAAGCATTAGTGCCACGATTAATTTGCTCGTTGAGCAAGAGCGTGCAGCAGCCCATATATTGATGGAGACCGCCGAGCAGCAGCAGAAAGTACTGCTATACGGGCAGCTAGGTGTGCTGCTAATGGGCATCGTGCTGATGGTTGGGTTGAGCATGGCGGTACTCAAATCGTTAATCAAATCACTCAATGAAGCGCGTCGGGTGACGTTCCAAATTGCCGCTGGCAACTTGGCCAATCGGGTAACGCTAACGCGTAACGATGAACTGGGTGAGTTGCTTAACTCACTCGAAACGATGCGTTCAAGCTTGTCGGGGCTGATCACCGAAGTGGGCAACAAAGTCGATGTGGTCACGCCCGCGTCTGAGCATATCAAACAGCAGAACGAAGACTTGGCAACGCGCACTGAGCAGCAGGCCTCCTCGTTACAGCAAACCGCCTCTAGCATGGATCAAATGACCGCCACCGTTCAGCAAAACAGCGAAAACGCCCGCCAGGCAAATCAACTGGCCATGCAAAATGCCACCACCAGCCGCGAAACCGGCGAGCGGATGCAGGCGCTAGTCGAACGAATGGAACGCATCGCCGCCAGTGCCAATAAGATGACCGATATCATCAGCGTGATTGACGGTATCGCTTTTCAAACCAATATTTTGGCGCTGAATGCTTCGGTAGAAGCTGCCCGAGCGGGCGAGCAGGGGCGTGGTTTTGCCGTGGTGGCGAATGAAGTGCGCAACTTGGCCGGACGCAGCGCCGATGCCGCTGGTGAGATTCGCCGCTTGATTGACACCTCCTCTCAGGAGATCAGCGGTGGCGCTCAGGCGGTGAGAGAGGCCGAAGCCGCCATTGATCAGGTCGTCAACCAGGTCATGAAAGTCAGCGATATTATGGAAGATATCAGCACCGCCTCCGATGAACAGAGCAATGGCATCGCCCAGATTAATACCGCTGTTGCTGAAATGGATCATGTCACCCAGCAGAATGCCTCCAAGGTACAGTCGATTTCCAGCGCTGCTCAAGACCTCACCCGCGAAGCGCTTAGCCTTGCCAACGTTATTGCCGCCTTTCGCTTGGAAGGTGCTGCCGAGGAGAGCAGCGAGACTGCCCGTGAACGCTTGCTCAAACAGGCAGGGCTTGCGCCCATGCCATCATTATCCTCAGCGTCCCAGGCGTTAGGCTCGCCTCAAGTGCGCCCGTCTCTACCTGAAACGCTTGCGCAGCCAGCCTAAACGGCAGGGCAACCAGTGTTGAATCCGCGCCATGGAGGGCGCTCCTCTCTCATTACATCTAGCCTCTTCATCTAATCCTGCATCTAGTCTCTACGCATCGCTCATGCCACAATCTAAGGCCGCTGGATTGACACCAGCTCCCGCCTTTTATGCGGTGGGCTGATAAATAATAGAGAGTAAAAAGTAGAGAGTAGAGGAAGCCATGCCAGAGTATCGCTCACGTACCACCACCGCTGGCCGCAATATGGCCGGTGCCCGCGCGTTATGGCGCGCAACGGGTATGCAGGACGGTGATTTTCAAAAGCCGATTATTGCGGTCGCCAACTCCTTTACCCAGTTTGTGCCGGGCCATGTTCACTTAAAAGATATGGGCCAACTGGTGGCGCGGGAGATTGAGAAAGCCGGGGGGGTTGCCAAAGAGTTCAATACCATCGCGGTGGATGATGGCATCGCCATGGGCCACGACGGTATGCTTTACTCGCTGCCTAGCCGCGACCTGATTGCTGACAGCGTCGAGTATATGTGTAACGCCCACTGCGCCGATGCGCTGGTATGTATTTCCAACTGTGACAAAATCACCCCTGGAATGCTGATGGCCGCTCTGCGCCTCAACATTCCGGTTATCTTTGTCTCCGGCGGCCCCATGGAAGCGGGTAAAACCAAGCTGCTCAACCACGGATTGGATCTCGTCGATGCCATGGTGATGGCTGCCGACGACAGCGTAGACGATGAAACCCTGGCGGAAGTCGAGCGCAGCGCCTGCCCCACCTGTGGCAGCTGTTCGGGGATGTTTACCGCCAACTCAATGAACTGCCTGACGGAAGCACTGGGACTGGCGCTGCCGGGTAACGGCACGGTGCTGGCTACCCACTCGGATCGCCGTCGTCTGTTTGAAACGGCGGGGCACCGTATTGTCGAGCTGGCCAAACGTTACTACGAAGGTAACGAGACGCACCTACTACCCCGCGCCATTGCCTCCAAGGCGGCGTTTAAAAACGCTATGACCCTGGATATCGCTATGGGTGGCTCTACCAACACCATCCTGCACTTCCTCGCGGCAGCCCAAGAGGCCGAAGTGGACTTCACTATGGCGGATATCGACCGCCTCTCACGTGAAGTTCCCCAGCTATGCAAAGTGGCGCCCAATACCCAGAAGTACCATATCGAAGACGTTCACCGGGCCGGCGGCATTATGGCCATTCTCGGTGAACTGGATCGTGCCCGAGTGCTGGATACCTCGGTGCCCACCGTGTACGGCGATAGCCTGAAAGCCGCACTGGATGAGTGGGACATTATGCGCTCGCCCAGCGCTGAAGTGATCGAGTTCTTTAAAGCCGGGCCAGGGGGCATCCCGACCCAAACGGCGTTCTCTCAAAGTGCCCGCTGGCCGAGCCTGGATGGTGACCGCGCTACCGGCTGTATTCGCGACCTTGAACACGCCTTCTCCCAGCAGGGCGGCTTGGCCGTGCTTTACGGCAATATCGCGCTGGATGGATGCGTGGTAAAAACCGCCGGAGTCGATGACTCGATCCTGGTCTTTGAAGGCCCCGCCCATGTGGTGGAGTCTCAGGATCAAGCCGTCGCCGATGTGCTGGCGGATAAAGTCAAAGAGGGTGATGTGGTGGTGATTCGCTACGAAGGCCCCAAAGGCGGCCCGGGCATGCAAGAGATGCTCTATCCCACCTCCTATCTTAAATCCAAGGGGCTAGGCAAAGCCTGTGCGCTACTGACTGACGGGCGCTTCTCTGGCGGCACTTCAGGGCTTTCGATTGGTCATGTTTCCCCTGAAGCAGCGGCAGGTGGCGCCATTGGGTTGATCGAGCAGGGGGATCTGATCTGCATCGATATCCCCAACCGGGCAATCAACGTCAAACTGACGGATGCCGAACTGGCAGCTCGGCGGGAAGCGATGGAAGCCAAGGGCGCCTCGGCCTGGAAGCCAGTCGAACAGCGCCCCCGCAAAATCACCCCAGCGCTTAAGGCCTATGCGCTGTTGGCGACCTCCGCCGACAAAGGAGCTGTTCGGGATCTAAGCAAGCTTGATTGATACACGCAATCGACATTCGCAACAGTCCAAGTAAGGAATCAAATGAAGGCGATTATAAACGTTGGATTAGTTGGCTACGGTTTCGCTAGCCAAACTTTCCACGCACCGCTCATCCAGGCCACGGAAGGCCTGGATTTAGTCGCAGTCTCTTCAAGCGATGCGGCCAAGGTTCAGGCGTCACTGCCTGAGGTTGAGGTAGAAGCTCAGGCATCAGCGCTTTGTCAGCGTAGCGATATTGATTTGATCGTTATCCCTACGCCTAACGACACCCACTTTTCGATTGCTAAAGCGGCACTCTCGGCGGGGAAGCACGTGGTGGTCGACAAACCCTTTACGGTCACGCTGTCAGAAGCCAAGCTGCTCAAAAAGTTGGCGGATGACAAAGAGTGCCTATTGTCGGTGTTTCACAACCGCCGTTGGGACAGCGATTTCCTGACTGTTAAGGCGCTGCTTGAGGCGGGAACACTAGGGCGACTGGTTAATTTTGAATCCCATTTTGACCGCTTTCGCCCGGAAGTGCGCGACCGCTGGCGCGAGAAAGCTACCCCCGGTGGTGGTATCTGGTACGACCTGGGCCCACACCTGCTAGATCAAGCCTGCGAGCTGTTCGGCATGCCCCACGCTATTCTGCTGGAGCTAGGCACATTGCGAGATGGCGCCAAAGCCGACGATGATTTTCTAGCACTGCTCGATTATGAAAGCTTTCGCGTTACCCTGGCAGCGGGGACGCTGGTGGCCGAACCGACACCACGCTTTCGGATCAATGGCACCCAGGGCAGCTTTATTAAATACGGCTTAGACCCTCAAGAGGATCGCCTGAAAGCAGGCGAAGTGCCGACACCCCAGTGGGGCGAAGACACCCAGCATGGCACCCTGACGCTGCGTGAAGGGGAGGGGGAAAACGCCCCGCTAACGCGTCGTGAACTTCCGACTCTGCCGGGCGACTACCTGGCCTATTACCAAGGCATCACCGCCGCTATCCGTGATAAAGCACCGCTCCCGGTAAGTGTCGATGACGCCCTGCGCTCAATGACCCTGCTGGAAGCAGGCCTGGACAGCCACCGTCAACGGCGCTGGATCGCGTTGAAGAACCATTGATGTGAGGGGTGAGGGGTGAGGGGTGAGGTGTGAATCGATTATTGGGCACCCACCGATTTATGTGCACGCGTGATTTAGTAGCGCGGCGTAAGCGTTAGCGCACCCGCGGGAGCAGCGCGCAGCGGTGCCGGGGTTTAGCGTGGTGCCACTGGGCGTCGCTCCGCCGCCTCCCGCGGGTGTCTCCAAACGCTCGCTGAACTCGCGTTCCTCGTTACCACGCGCTACGGAATGTGCTTCCACAAGGTCATGTGCATGCGTGATTTTGTAGCGCGTGGTAAGCCAACGGCGCACCCGCAGCGGCGGCCCGGCGCGAAAGCAGCGCGAAGCGGTGCCGGGGGTGTTGTGCCACTGGGCGTCGTTCCGCCGCCTCCCGCGGGTGCCTCATTCGCTCGTACCTCGCGAGATTCGT
This sequence comes from Halomonas campaniensis, assembly GCF_002211105.1. Lineage (GTDB taxonomy): Bacteria > Pseudomonadota > Gammaproteobacteria > Pseudomonadales > Halomonadaceae > Vreelandella > Vreelandella campaniensis_A. The sequence continues at coordinate 961,021 of NZ_JPUA01000034.1, forward strand.
TACCACGCGCTACGAAATGTGCACGAAGCTGGATCGATGGGTTTTGTAGCGCGGCGTAAGCGTCAGCGCACCCGCGAAAGCAGCGCGAAGCGGTGCCGGGGTTGGGGTGGCAATGCCACTGGGCGGCTTGCTACCCCGCGCACTATTCACTCCTTTCTTCTCACCCTTCACCACCCAATCAAAGCAAATCCGTCGCGCTATTGCGCTTCTCTTCCCGTAACCTGTCCCGGGCGATATAAAGCGCGGCGATAGCGCGGGCTTCGTGAAAATCCTCGCGCAGTAGTAGGGCGGGTAGCTCCTCAAGGGCGTGAGTCTCCACAATTAATGGCTCCGGTTCATCCCCTGGCAGTCGCTTGGGGTAAAGATCAGTGGCGAGGAGTACCTGCATACGGTGACGCATATAGTTAGGCGCCAACGAGAGCTCGACCAGCGGTTCAATGCGGTGAGCGCCAACGCCACACTCCTCCATTAACTCGCGGTTAGCCGCGGTAATGATATCTTCGCCAGGGTCGACCAACCCCTTCGGCAGGGTGAGCACATAATCTTCAAATCCAGCGGCGTATTCGCGGATCAGCAGCACGTGGTCGGGGTCGGGCATCGCCACCATCATCACCGCACCGCGGTCAGCGCCGGTCAAGCGCTCAAATTGACGCTCTTCGCCGTTAGAAAAGCGCAAATCAAGCGACTCAACCTGAAATAAACGGCTTTGGGCAACGCACTTACGCGCCAAAATTTGTGGTTTTTGCTGATAATTAGAGCGTTTAGCACTGGCACCTTCAGGGGGATTGAAGGTGTCATGCGTAGGGGGAGAGGTAGACATAAAAGAGGGCCTCCATGGCTGGAAAAAGGCGGTTACGCTACAATAGCACGCTTACTCCTAACGTGACTGGAGCGGCAATGATTGATTGGCGCGAGATAGATACCGTCCTCTTGGATATGGACGGCACGCTGTTGGATTTACACTTCGACAGCCACTTTTGGCTCGAGCACTTGCCAAGGCGCTACCGCGAACTGCACCAACTGGATGAGGCCTCCCAGGAAGCACTGCGCGCGCGCATTCTCGGCGAGCAGGGCACCTTGAACTGGTACAGCTTAGCGTACTGGAGCCGTGAACTGGGCGTGGATATTGTTGCGTTAAAGCGCGAAGTCCAGCACCTGATTGGCCTGCGTAGCGACGCGCTGGATTTTCTCAAATGGCTAAAACAGGCGCATCCAAGGGTCGTGCTGGCCACTAACGCGGATCGTGCGAGTCTTGCCCTAAAGCTGCCGCTCACTGGTTTGGAAAGTTACCTGGACGCGATCGTCTCTTCCGAGGACGTAGGAGCCGCCAAAGAGGAGCAGGCGTTTTGGTTTGCGCTACAAGAGATTGAAGCTTTTGATCCTGCGCGCACGCTGTTTATCGATGACAACGCCCGCGTGCTCGAGAGCGCTCGTGAGTTTGGAATTAAGCATTTGCTGGGCATTAAACAGCCCGATAGCCAGCGGCCTGAAAAAGAGCTGCAAGAATTTATTGCCCTTGACCGCTTTGCCCACCTGCTGCCCGAACAGCTTCCTGAACAGGTGTCAGCAACCCAAGGAGTGCCGAAATGAGCGACGGTGTACGCTTGGACAAATGGCTCTGGGCCGCGCGTTTTTTTAAGACCCGCGCACTGGCCAAGAAAGCCATCGAGGGCGGGAAAGTGAATTACGACGGCGGCCGCGCTAAAACCAGCAAGCAGGTGGAAATCGGTGCGCTTATTCGCGTGCCCCAGGGCTGGGAGATATGGGAGGTAGAGGTCTTATCGCTTTCGGATCAACGCCGCGGGGCACCAGAAGCGCGCACGCTCTATGCGGAAACCGAAGAGAGCGTGCAGCGGCGTGCTAAAGAGGCCGAAGCAAGGCGCCTCACTAACGAAGCGATGCAGCATCCGCTCAAGCGCCCCGACAAAAAGCAGCGCCGCGATATCCAGCGCTTCCAGCGCCATCAGGGTGAGTAACGAGACTATCGTAGGTGAGTGGCTCCCTTTAATTACTCCCCCATAACGGGATCCGAGAGCAGGTTGTAGCGAGGGTCTTTTGACAAGGCCGGAAAAAGCTCCCTGCTATTCCGGCATTTCCGCCATCCATGGCGGTCAGATGTCAAAAGTAGCGCCCATGGATGGGTTCACAGCGCCCTCGCGTAAACCTGCCCTCGGCACTGAGGAGCGCGGATTGTCAACTTCGATAACCCTGAGCCAAGTAGCCCTTAGCCACTAATTAACCAGTTAAACCTTAGGTTGCCAAATTATGTCCGATCAAATTCAACGTTTTATGTTCGATCACACCAATGTCCGCGGCGAGATCGTCACCCTGGCGGGCGCCTATCACGAAGTGTTGGATCGCCACGCTTATCCACCAGCGGTGAATGAGCTTCTGGGCGAGCTGTTAGCCGCCGTGGCCCTGCTAACTGATACCGTGAAGTTGGATGGCACGCTGAGTATCGAAGTGCGTGGACGCGGCGTTCTGTCACTATTAATGGCCGAATCCAACCCCGGTGGCGAACTGCGCGCGATTGCCCGCATAGCTGAAGACGCCGCACTGCCCAGCGAGCACGCCAGCTTCCGCGAACTGGTGGGTGAAGGGCAGATCGTGATTACCCTCGATCCCCGCGAAGGTCATCGCTATCAAGGTATTGTGGCGCTGGATCAAGAGACCCTGGGCGGCTGCCTGGAAGCCTATTTCAGCCAGTCCGAACAGTTGCCAACCCGCCTCTGGCTGGCCGCCGATGAGAAGCGGGCGGG
>NZ_JPUA01000034.1:963870-1011735 GCF_002211105.1 Halomonas campaniensis
GAGTCACAAAACCAGGATGTTGATGCCTGGGATCGCAGCGTACAGCTAGCCGATACGATCAAAACGGAAGAGCTGCTCGGCCTGGAGCAGCGCGAGGTGCTGCATCGTCTCTATCACGAAGAGACCGTGCGCGTTTTTGAACCCAAAGCCCTGCGCTTTGGCTGCACCTGCTCCCGGGAGCGTATGAGCTACGCGTTGCACTCTCTAGGCAAGGAGGAACTGCGCGATATTTTGCACGAGCAGGGGGCTATTGATACCCAATGCCACTTTTGCCACACGAAATATCACTACACAGCAGCGGATATTGAAACTTTGTTGGACGACCCTGAAGCCCCATCGCCTACGATTCACTAACTTTGTAGTCGAAAGCATATGCCAGGGCGACTAACAGCTGTACTGGGAGCGCCATTGTATTCAATGATTTTGACGGTTCTTGCAAACGGCTGTTTGAATTATTACTGCGCTGCAACACAAAATGTAGTGTCTTTGTAGTAGTTTAACTACAAGATATTTGATCTTCGCCCCCGTTTCCTGGGGGCTTTCTTTTTGCCATAATGCGCCGGACTTCAGCGCGCCCAGCCGGTTTTTCAGTGGTTGGGATGAACATTAAGGCGTCGGTGACGCCCGGTAAATCGAGAGAAGCCCAGGAATCGACATGACCACGACTCAAGCCGCTCCCCAATCCCACGTTAATCTCAGCAGCGCCGAACTAGTTGAGCGCGCAGTGGCACGTGGCGAAGGCCGCCTCTCAGCCAACGGCGCCTTGGTAGTCAATACCGGCCTGCGTACCGGCCGTTCACCGAAAGATCGCTATATCGTCGATGAACCCTCCACTAGCAGCCAAATCGACTGGGGTAACGTTAACCAGCCCTTCGACGCCGCCAAGTTCAATGCCTTGTGGGATCGGGTCAATGACTACCTGGTCAACCAAGAGCATTTTGTCTCTGAACTGCACGTGGGCAGTGATTCCACTCACTATCTACCGGTGCGCGTCACCACTGAAACTGCATGGCAAAACCTGTTTGGCCGTACCATGTTTGTGCGCCCTCAGGCCTATAATTCAGCGGTTAAAGACGAGTGGACAATTCTCAACGCCGCGGGCTTTGAGTGCGACCCTTCTCGTGACGGCACCAACTCTGATGGCTGTGTGATCATCAACTTCGCCGACAAAAAAGTGCTGATCGCAGGCATGCGCTACGCCGGCGAAATGAAAAAAGCCATGTTCTCGGTGCAGAACTTCCTGCTGCCGGCCGCTGACGTGCTGCCCATGCACTGCTCGGCGAACGTGGGTGAAGATGGTGAAACCTGCCTCTTCTTCGGTCTCTCCGGCACCGGTAAAACCACGCTTTCTGCGGATCAGGCGCGCTTCTTGATCGGTGACGACGAGCACGCTTGGGGCGACGGCATTGTCTTCAATATGGAAGGCGGCTGTTACGCCAAATGTATCGACCTCTCCGAGAAGAATGAGCCGGTCATCTGGAACGCCATCAAGTTTGGTACCGTGCTGGAAAACGTAGTGCTGGATGACCGCCGTGAGCCTAACTACGCTGACGATAGCCTGACCCAAAACTCCCGCGCCGCGTACCCGCTAGAGCACGTTGAGAAGCGCGTAGCGGAGAATCTGGCTGGCGAGCCGAATGCCATCGTGTTCCTGACCTGCGATATGTCCGGCGTACTGCCCCCGGTTTCTATTCTTTCCAAAGAAGCCGCGGCGTACCACTTCCTATCAGGCTACACCGCCAAAGTGGGCTCTACTGAAATGGGCTCATCTGAAGGCTTGGCCGCCACATTCTCTACCTGCTTTGGCGCGCCGTTCTTCCCGCGCCCGGCCCGTGAGTATGCTGACCTGCTGATCAAGCGCGTCGAGAAGAAAGACGCCCAGGTATACCTGGTTAATACCGGCTGGACAGGTGGTGCTTATGGCGAAGGCGGCGCACGCTTCTCCATTCCGACCACCCGCGCTATCATTAGCGCCATTCAGTCTGGCGTGCTGCGCGACATCGATACCAAGCACATCGATGGGCTCAATCTGCAAGTGCCGGTAGCCGTGCCAGGCGTTGACTCCAGCCTGCTCGACCCGCGTGAGACCTGGCAAGACCGTGATGCCTATGACCGCCATCTAAAAGAGCTGGCGACCAAATTCGTCGATAACTTCAAGAAGTTTGAAGGGGTTAACGAAGCGATCATTAAGGCAGGCCCTCAGCTAGGCTAAGATTCAGCTGAACTAGGTTTATAAAAATAAGTGTCTAAAAAGGGGCAGTGCCAAGGCACTGCCCCTTTTTTTGACGGCGTTTTTTGGCTACTGACGGTATGTTGGTGGTTAAAAAGACTAAGGAGCCTAACGTGCATTTCTGGACTCAAAAAAAACTCGCCACTATTCATAATCTGCACGATGTTGAGCGGCTGGCACGGCGCAAGCTGCCCAGGCCCATTTTTGGCTATATTGACCATGTCGCCGAGGATGGGCGTACCCAGCGCGCGAACCTGAGCGCTTTTGATGAGTACCGCTTTTTGCCCAAGGCGTTTGTTAATGTCTCGCAAATTGATCTGCACACCGAGCTCTATGGCAAACGCTACGCCGTGCCTTTCGGCATCGCCCCCATGGGGATCAGTGCGCTTTCGACTTACCAAGGGGACTTAGTGCTGGCGCGGGCAGCGGCGAAGCGCAACCTGCCAATGATTATGAGCGGGTCGTCTCTGGTGCCTATGGAAGAGGTGGCCAAGGTCGAGGGCGCCGACTGGTTTCAGGCCTATCTGCCGGGAACCCCGGAAGGTATCGAGGCGCTATTGGCGCGTATCCAGCGGGCCGGTTTCAAAAAACTAGTGGTAACACTCGATTACCCGGTACCCCCAAATCCCGATAATTTCCGCCGTGCGGGGTTTTCCTCGCCGCTGGAGCCAAGCCTGCGCCTCGCCTTCGATGGCTTGCTGCGCCCAGGCTGGCTGTGCAACACCTTTCTGCGCACCTTGTGGAAGCATGGTATGCCGCATTTCGAAAACAATTTCGCTGAGCGGGGCGCACCTGTTATTTCCCGCCAGGCAGCGCGGGATTTCTCGGGGCGGCGTCATTTTGACTGGGGCTATCTCGATTTGGTGCGGCGCCTGTGGCCCGACACCCTGATCGTTAAAGGAGTGCTCAACCCTGAGGATGCGGTACGTGCTCAACAGGCAGGGGTTGATGGCATTATTCTTTCCAACCACGGCGCCCGCCAGTTGGATTGCACTATTTCACCCCTCCAGGTGCTGCCTGAGATTAAGCGCAGGGTTAGCGATATTCCGATAATGATCGACAGCGGCTTCCGGCGTGGCACCGATGTGATAAAGGCGCTGGCATTGGGGGCTGATTTTGTCTTTGTGGGGCGCCCCTTCAACTACGCCGCCGCCTGCGCAGGGCAGGCCGGGGTAGAGCATGTTGCCGATCTTCTAAAGCGTGAGGTTGAACGCAATATGGCACTGCTGGGGCTGACCAGCCTCTCGCAGCTAGACTGTACCTGCCTCTACCAACCAACAGCCGGTGAAGTACCGCAGTCATTGTCGTCCATGCACAAAAGCATCAGCGGATGAAACTGAACCACGGTTTAGATCCGTACACCCCCCATTTTTAGTGCCACCGGGCGTCGTGCCGACGCCTCCCGCGGGTGCCTACGAACGCTCGCCGATCTCGCGTTCTTCGTTACCACGCGCTACGGATGTGCACGAAGCAGAATCGATGGATTTTCGTAGCGCGGCGTAAGCGTCAGCGCACCCGCAGCGGCGGCCCGGCGCGAAAGCAGCGCGCAGCGGTGCCGGGTTTAGCGTGGTGCCCACTGGGCGTCGTTCCGCCGCCTCCCGCGGGTGCCTACGAACGCTCGCTGAACTCGCGTTCTTCGTTACCACGCGCTACGGGATGTGCATCTGTCTGATCAAAGCCTAAACCCTTCAACAATATGCTCAGCCAAACTATCAATAATGGGTGACTGTGTAGAAGCGGTGCGCAGTAGCACGATGGAGGATTCGGGTAATTCGGGAAACCCCTCTTTTTCACCCAGTATCTGCATATCGGCGGTAACTAAGCTGCGCATCCAGGCAGAAACGGCCAATCCTGCCCCAACAACGGCTTGCAGCGTTGCCAGGCTGGGGCTGCTGTAAGCGATTCGATACGCTCGGTCTGCGCGATCAAGGGCATTACAGGCATGGCGGCGACAAAAGCAGGGGGCTTCAAACAGGGCAAGCGGCACCGGCGTTTGTAAATGTGTGCAATGACTCTCAGCCGAGACCCACACGGTAGCCTCACGCCTTAAAATAGTGCCAATTTCGTCACCTATCTCCCGGGTCATAATAATTAGATCCAGACTACCTTGCGGCTGCTGTGAAAGCACTGACGAGGGCGCGCAGTGGACATCCACATCCACTAGCGGCCAGGCTTGGGAAAAGGTTTTCAGAATACCAGGTAAAAAACGCATCACGTAGTCATCCGGCACGCCCAGACGAACCCGGCCGACCATATCGGGCTGGCGTAGAAGTGTCAGCGCCTCTCCCTGCAGCGATAGAATTTTACGCGCATAGCCCAGCAGTGTATGGCCTTCGCTGGTCAGCTGCAGCGGCTTACTCTGCCGTACAAAAAGTGGGCGCTGAATCACATCCTCTTCCAGCCGCTTCATCTGCATGCTTACCGCCGATTGTGTGCGGTTCACCGTTTGCGCGGCACGGGTAAACCCCCCTTGGTCGATAATGGCAACAAAGGTGCGCAATAACTCGTGATCAATCGTGGGTAGCAGAGCCATAGGTATCAACCTTATTGATGTCTTGCATAAGGAGTATTCGTTGGATTGATTGTAGTGGTTGCTCAATACTTCTTTCAACGCTTATCTGGTATGCCGCGTTAAGCGGCTAGAGGAGGTTGAAATGGAGTGCTCAGTTGCAGCTCATCAAAACGTACAGCGCCAAGAGGCAGAACAGCGTGCGGGTAAAGTCACCTGGCGGGAAAGGCTCTATCGTTGGCGGCAACTGCGTCGCGAGCGCTATGCACTGCGCCATTTAAGCGACGACATGCTAAAAGATATTGGCCTTAGTCGCGAAGCTATTCAACGCGAAGCGCATCGGCCGTTTTGGGATGACCGAGGCTGGCGCCGCTAGCCGGTGCTCTTTAAGGTCATGCCAGCCGTAGCGGGTTTGTGATACCTTGTTGGCACTTAAAAATGCTGCATGAGTTAGTTGCAATTTATGGATGTCAATCAGCGTATTATTTCCCGCCTGGCCACTGAGCTTGGTGTGCGTCCCGAGCAAGTAGCGGCCACGGTGGAGCTACTGGATGGCGGCGCCACCGTGCCGTTTATTGCCCGTTACCGTAAAGAAGTCACCGGCGCGCTGGACGATATCCAGCTGCGCCAATTGGATGAGCGTCTTCGCTATCTGCGTGAGTTGGAAGAGCGCCGTGCCGCGGTACTTGTCGCCATTGATGAGCAGGGCAAACTCGATGCTACGCTGAAAGCCAGCATTGACGCTGCTGAAACCAAGCAGCGGTTGGAAGATTTATACCTGCCGTTTAAGAAAAAACGCCGCACCAAAGCGCAAATTGCCCGCGAAGCAGGGCTGGAGCCGCTGGCGGATGCGTTGCTTGCCGACCCAAGCCTCGACCCTGAAAGCGAAGCGGCCAACTATCTGCGTCCGGCTGAGGGCGATATTCCCGCCATTGAAGATGCCAAGGCTGCCCTGGATGGCGCCAAGCAGATCTTGATGGAGCGCTTTGCTGAAGACCCAGAGCTGATTGGCCAACTGCGCGAACGGCTGTGGCAAGAGGGCGAACTAAGCGCCCGCGTGCTGGAGGGCAAGCAGCAGGAGGGCGCTAAGTTCTCCGACTACTTTGAACACGATGAAAAGCTCGCCAAAGCGCCGTCACACCGCGCTCTGGCCATGTTTAGGGCGCGTAACGAAGGTGTGCTGAGTCTGTCGATTCGCCTACCCGGCGAAGAAGAAGCCCCCGTCCATCCTGCTCAAGTCGCGATTGCCAAGCAGTTCGGTATCAGCGACCAGGGCCGCCCGGCGGATAAATGGTTAGCCGAAGTGGTGCGCTGGACATGGCGGGTGAAGCTCTACACAGCCCTGGAGACCGAGCTGCTGGGGCGCCTGCGCGAACAGGCCGAATTGACCGCGATAGACGTGTTCGCGGCCAACCTAAAAGACCTGCTTCTGGCGGCCCCGGCGGGGCAAAAAGTCACCCTGGCCATCGACCCCGGCCAGCGCACCGGCTGTAAGGTTGCGGTAATTGATGCCACCGGGCAATTTGTCGATCACACCACTATCTATCCCCATGCGCCGCAAAACCAGTGGAATGAAGCCCTGAGCGTGCTGGCGAAGCTGGTAAAACAGCACGGCGTCGAGCTGATTGCAGTGGGCAACGGCACCGCGAGTCGCGAAACCGATAAGCTAGCGGGAGAACTACTCAAAGCACTGGCCCCCGCGCATCGGTTAAGCAAAGTGATGGTCTCTGAGGCGGGGGCTTCGGTTTACTCCGCCTCTGAGTACGCCTCGCGGGAAATGCCGGATCTCGATGTCACCGTACGCGGCGCGGTCTCTATCGGCCGCCGCCTGCAGGATCCGCTGGCCGAGCTGGTGAAAATCGAGCCCAAGTCGATTGGTGTGGGCCAGTATCAGCACGATGTTTCTCAGGTGCAGCTCTCCCGCAGCCTGGAAGTGGTGATAGAGGACTGTGTTAACGCTGTGGGCGTCGATCTCAATACCGCCTCCAGCGCACTGCTTTCACGAGTGGCTGGCCTTAGCACGGCCTTGGCGGAAAATATCGTTGCCCAGCGTAACGTCAAAGGCGCCTTTAAAAGCCGTAAAGAGCTGTTAGAAGTGAGCCGTCTGGGGGCTAAAACCTTTGAGCAGTGCGCGGGCTTCTTGCGTATTCACAATGCTGACAACCCCTTGGATGCCAGCGCCGTACACCCGGAAGCCTACCCGCTGGTGGAGCGCATCGCCAAACAGAGTGGCCGTGAGGTACGTGGCCTGATTGGTGATAGCGCCGCACTCAAAGCGTTAAAACCTGCCGATTTCGCCGATGAGCGCTTCGGGGTACCCACGGTGAACGATATCCTCAAAGAGCTGGATAAGCCTGGCCGCGACCCGCGCCCTGAGTTTAAAGCCGCTGAGTTCCGTGAAGGGGTCGAAACCTTAAATGATCTCAAGCTCGGCATGGTGCTGGAAGGCACCGTGACCAACGTCACGCATTTTGGCGCTTTTGTGGATATCGGCGTCCATCAGGATGGTTTGGTGCATATTTCGGCGCTATCGGATCGCTTTATCGAGGATCCGCGCAGCGTGGTGAAGGCTGGTGATATCGTTACCGTTAAAGTGATGAGCGTGGATATTCCTCGCAAGCGGGTAGGGCTTTCAATGCGCCTTGATGACCAGCCAGAGGCTGAAAACGATGTTAAGAGCGATGCGAATAGAAACGATACAAACAAGAACAACGGCTCGCCTAAAGATCAGCGTAACGCCAACCGAAAGTCGCCTCGCAGCCAGCGTAATAGCGCCAAGCCCGACGAACCAGCGCCCATGGGCGCGTTGGGGGCTGCCTTGCTAAAAGCGCGTGGCGGCAAATAGTCGCGCTTCTTGAAGCGTATGCGACTTGAAAATAATATCGTTGCCGCCATATCCTGCCTTCTATTTGCAAGACAGCGATGATGGCGATGCCACCTGACTACACCAAGGCCCGCTCACGGCGGGCCTTACTGACAAGGAGTGTTCACCTTGCCTGAACCACTCACTGTGCCATCCGCGCTGACTGCGCAAGTTGAGCGTCTGATCCCCAGTGCGCGCCTTGGTCGGTTGGGCCGCCTGCGGCGTGGGCTTGAAAAAGAGGGGCTGCGGGTTGATGCCAATGGCCACATCGCCCAAACGCCGCATCCGCATGCACTGGGCTCTAAGTTAACCCACCCGCATATCACCACTGACTATTCAGAGTCACTGTTAGAGTACATTACGCCGGTATACTCTCAGCCGGGCGAAGCGCTCTGTTTTCTGTCTGATCTGCACACCTTTACCTACCACCACTTGGAAAACGAGTGGATCTGGCCCGGCAGCATGCCATCAAGGCTCTCTGGCAACGACAGCGTGCCAATTGCCGATTACGGCAGCTCCAACGTGGGCACCATGAAGCATGTCTACCGCAAAGGGTTGGACATGCGTTATGGCCGCATCATGCAGGCAATTGCCGGTGTTCACTACAACGTATCGCTGCCGGATGATATGTGGCATGGCCTGCGTGAGCTTGAGAAAGCCACCAACATCCCGTTCAACGACTACCGCTCCACCCGCTATTTCGGCATGATTCGTCACTTCCGCCGCCATAGCTGGCTGCTGCTCTACCTGTTTGGCGCTTCCCCGGCCATCGATAAGAGCTTTTTGCCTGACGGGCAGAAAGTGCCCGAAAAGCTTCAGTCGCTTAGTGACGATACGTACTTTGCCCCCTATGCAACGACGCTACGTATGTCGGATCTGGGTTATCAAAACAAAGTACAGTCGCAGCTTAAAATCTGTTTTAACTCGCTCTCTAACTACGTGAACACCCTGCGTCACGCCATCTCTTCACCGTGGCCCGACTATGAAAAAATGGGTGTTAACGTGGATGGTGAGTGGCGTCAGTTAAACGCCAATATTCTGCAGATCGAAAACGAGTACTACAGCGATATTCGCCCCAAGCGAGTCGCCAAGCACAACGAAACCCCCAGCCAGGCCCTCGAAGCCCGCGGCGTGGAGTACATTGAAGTGCGCTGCTTGGACTTAAATCCCTTTGATCCTCTCGGCGTCACTGAAGAGCAGATGCGTTTTGTAGACACTTTCTTAATGTGGTGTCTACTCAGCGACAGCCCGTGGATCTCCGACGAAGAGTGTGACCGCCTGGACGATAACCGTCGCTGGGTGGTTGAGCGTGGCCGCGATCCGGAACTGCAGTTATTCAACCACGGTGAAACCACCTCGGTGCGTGAGTGGGGCGAACAGATATTTGCCGAGATGGGCGAGGTTGCCCGCCTGCTGGACGCAGTCGAAGAGGGCACACCTCATGCCGATGCACTGGCAAGCCTAGCGCCACGCCTGGCAGACCCTTCCCTCACGCCTTCTGCCCAGGTACTCGAACGTCTCAAAGCGAACGGTGGATCACTTAGTGATTTGATGCTTAGTCTGGCCAAAGAGCAGGCGGAGCAGCTAAAAGCTGCCCCCATGCAGCGCTGTCGGGAAGCACTGTTAGCTCAGCTGATTGAGACTTCTCACCAACAGCAGCACGATATCGAAGCCGCTGACCAAGAGACCTTTGAAGAGTTCTTGCAGGTCTACTTCACCAAAGCTCGTGAGTCCCGCGCTCTTTCTGCGCTGCCATCTGAGGTTCGTCAATGATTCTGCACTCCTTTCGTTCGGTGGCCCTGGCCGGTTTAGCCTTCTGCGTTCTAATGATGGCGGTAGCCCTGGGCTTAGAGCATATCGGCGGTTATGAACCCTGCCCGCTGTGTATCTTTCAGCGCGTAGCGGTGATCGCCGCTGGTATTGTGTTTGCGATAGCCGCCATTCACAGCCCAGCAGGGCGTGTGGGCAAAGTGATTTACGGTTTGCTGTCGCTGGCGGCCGTTGGAACCGGTGCCTTTATCGCCGGGCGTCACGTTTGGCTGCAAGGTTTGCCCGCCGATGAAGTGCCTTCCTGCGGCCCTGGGCTGGATTACATGATGGATATCCTGCCCATGCAGGATGTCGTTGCCATGGTGCTAACGGGGTCTGGCGAGTGCGCCAATATCGATTTTTCCTTGCTAGGCCTCTCACTACCCGCCTGGACGTTAATCGGTTTCGCCATTCTGGCAATCGCCCCGCTGCGTATGCTGTTGATGAAAAGCCGGGGTTAGTAGGGCGTCAGCGATAAGGAGTGCGCCATGCTTTATCAACATTTTGCGACTCAAGAAGAGATCGACCGCGCCTACGACCCGATGATGGGGCGAGACCCGGCGGTGTTGGTTAAGGCATGGCGTGAGCGTAGTGAAGCGTCGCGGGCGCTTCACCGTACAACGCTCGATTTATCTTATGGCCCCTCACTGGCAGAACGCATGGATATCTTTCATGCCGATGCGCCTGATACCAATAGCCCACACGCCCCCGTACACGTGTTTTTCCACGGTGGCTACTGGCGCTCACTGAGCCACCGAGAATTTAGCTTTATCGTCGATGATTTGGTCAAAGCCGGTATCACGGTGGCCGTGGTTAATTACGCACTCTGCCCCCAGGTTCGTTTTAGTGAGCTAGTGCGTCAGGCACAGGCAGCCGTGGCCTATGTTTACACCCATGCCGCTGAGCTAGGCGTTGACCAAGAGCAGTTGAGTATTTCGGGGCATTCGGCGGGTGGGCATCTATGCGCCATGCTGATGTCTACGGATTGGCAAGGAACCTTTGGCTTACCGAGCCAACTGATTCGTGGCGCGCTATGTGTGAGCGGGCTCTACGACTTGCGGCCTTTTCCCTGGTCGTGGCTGCAACCCAAGCTTCAGCTAACGGGCCGCGATGTACAGGATTTCAGTCCGCTATGGCAGCCGTGCCAAGTGGCTGCACCGATAAAGTTGGTAGCAGGGGCCTTAGAGTCTGACGAGTTTGCACGGCAGATGAGTTGCTATGCTGAGCATGTGAGCGAGCAAGGCCAAACGGTCACCCAGCAGCTACTCCCCAACGACGATCACTTCTCGATCCTTGAGCACTATCTTAACGATGGTTGTTTTGTGGAGTGGATTAAAGCGTTTCACGCTAGCGATAAGATTTGATTAAAATCTAACCCGACTTCTCATTACAGGATCGAAATAGCCTGAAGCGGGGGTCTTTTTCCAGGGCCGGAAAATGTTCCCGACAATTCCGGCATTTCCGCCATCCATGGCGGTCAGATGGAAAAAGTAGCGCCCAAGGATGGGTTCACAGCGCCCCCGCGGAAGGTTGTTTCGATCCGGCGCACCTCTTAGTACTCTGCTAGAGGCACTTTTGATTGTCCTTAACCAGCCGGAATCACAGCGGTCGCTTCGATTTCCACCTTAGCCTGATCCTCCACAAGCCCCGCCACCTGCACCATGGTCATCGCCGGGAAATGCTTGCCAAGTACTTCGCGATAAGCGCCGCCCACCTCCTTAAGCCGTGCCAAGTACTCCCGCTTGTCGGTCACATACCAAGTTAAACGGACGATATGCTCAGGGCCTGCGTTGGCCTCTTTTAAGATCGCCACGATATTCTGCAGCGCCTGGTTCACTTGAGCGACAAAGTCATCGCTTTCAAATACCTGATCGGCATTCCAACCAATTTGACCGCCGACAAAAACTGTCTGGCCTGAAGCGAGCACGCCGTTAGCGTAGCCGATGGCCGGTTTCCAATGGGAAGGGTGAAGAAGCTGATGAAAGTTGGCGTCACTCATGATGGCTATCCTTATTGGTTATCAACGGTAATATGCTGGCGTATTGCCTCTGTCCATGGCATCGGCTTACCGCTACTTAAATCCACAAATACCAAGGTTGAATCACTGGTTAAGCGCTTCTGCTCTCCGCAATAAGCGACAATCTGCAGCGTTAAACTGCTACGACCCATGGACTGAACCCTTAACTCAAAGGTCAGCCGTTCGCCTAATCGGCTAGGGGCATGAAACTGGGTGTCGATAGCTGCCGTGGGTACTCCGGTGCCGGTTTCCACATGCAGTTGGTTAAAGTCGTGGTGCACGACCTCCTCGAACCAATCCTCCACCACCGAGTTAATCATCTCGAAATAGCGGGGATAAAAAACGATCCCGGCCGGGTCACAATGTTGAAAACGCACCTTCCGCTGAGTGGTAAAGGCCACTGTTTTTCTCCTCGCTAAACACCCAGGTAACGGTCACGCACCGAGCTGTCCAGTGCCGCTGGTTCACCAACCCACACGGTGCTGCCCTTTTCAAGAATGGTGCAGCGGTCAGCGATAGGCAGAATTTCACTTAACGACTTATCAACCAGTAGCGTCGATTGCCCCTGCTGCTTAAACAGCCGAATCGCCCGCCAAATCTCCTGACGAATCACCGGCGCTAACCCTTCGGTGGCCTCATCGAGCACCAGCAGGCGCGGGTTGGTCATCAGCGCCCGGCCAATGGCCAGCATCTGCTGCTCACCGCCAGAGAGGGTTTTAGCCATTTGCGCCCGGCGCTCTTCCAAGCGCGGAAACAGCGTTTCCACTTTTTCCAGCGTCCACTCGCCGGGGCGAGCGGTGACCAGCAGGTTTTCGCGGACAGATAAATTGGGAAAGCAGCGACGCCCCTCCGGCACCAAACCCAGCCCCGCTTTAGCAATACGGTAGGCGGGCAGGCGGCGCAGATCATGGGACTCAAACTCAATGGTGCCTCGGCTTGCCGGAGTAAGGCCAAATATTGAGCGAATGGTGGTGGTTTTACCCATCCCGTTGCGGCCCATTAAAGCGACCATCTCCCCGGCGTTTACTTCAAGATTGACCCCAAATAGCGCCTGGGAGGGGCCATAAAAGGTTTCAATGTCGGCAACCTTAAGCATCGGAATCTCCCAGGTAGGCTTCACGAACACGCGGATCCTGCCTAATTGCCTGGCTATCGCCGTGGGCGATAACGCTGCCGGATACCAGCACAGAGATACGATCTGCCAAGCGAAATACCGCTTCCATATCGTGCTCAATCAACAAAATGGGCACTTCCAGCTTCAGCGCTTCCAGCAGCTCGGTCAGTTTGGCCGAGCCTTCCGGGCCCAGGCCCGCCATGGGTTCATCAAGCAGCAGGGCGCGGGGCTTGAGCGCCAGGGCGCAGGCCACTTCGACCTGACGGCGCTCCCCATGGGAAAGCTCAGATACCGGTGTCCAGGCGCGATGACTAAGCTGCATGCGTTCTAGTGCCTCAAAAGCAGGCTCCAGCAGGTGCCGGTCACGGGCGACCGGTTTCCAGAAACGAAAGCTGTGACTCTGCAGCGCTTGAACGCCCATCATCACATTACGCATCACTGAAAGTGGTTCGGCTAACGAGGAGACCTGAAAACTACGCCCCAGGCCCAATCGGGCACGCTGGGCAATGTTCATCCCAGTGATCTCTGTGTCCGCTAGAAAAACCCGGCCCTCATCTGGGCGGATATTGCCAGCGATTTGGCCGATCAAGGTCGACTTGCCCGCACCGTTTGGGCCAATCAGGGCGTGGATTTCACCCTGCTGAAGCTCCAGCGAGACATCGTGGGTGGCCTGTAGCGCGCCAAAGCGTTTATGCAGCTTTTGCAGTGAAAGAACGATATCACTCATTACGCTCCCTCCCGGCTAACCAGCCCATCACCCCGTGTTTAGCAAACAGCACCACCCCAAGCAGCACTAAGCCTAAAAAGAGCTGCCAGTACTGAGTGATGCCACCCAATAGGGTTTCCATCATCACAAACAGCACCGCGCCAGCCAGTGGGCCATAAAGACGCCCCACGCCGCCCAGAATCACAATTACCATCAGTTCACCGGAGAAGTGCCAACTGAGCATGTTGGGGCTAACAAAGCCATTTAGATCCGCATAGAGCGCCCCGGCAAGGCCGGTAATCGCTGCAGAAATCACAAACGCCACCAGGCGAATGGGGTAGGGGCTAATACCTGCGGTGGCCAAACGCACGTCGTTAAGTCGCGCCATGGTAAGGGCCGCGCCAAAGCGGGATTTCATCAACCGCGAGGTGATCGCCATGGCCAGCACCAGCCCGGTGAAGCAGATCAGGAAATAGGTCAATGAGTGGCTACTATCCACCAGCGGTAGCGTATTGCGTATATAAATGGGCAGGCCATCCTCGCCGCCATAGGTTGGCCAGGAGTTGGCAAAGTAGTAAATCATCTGCGCAAAGGCGAGGGTGATCATAATGAAATAGACCCCCGTGGTACGCAGTGAAATAGCGCCGATCATCAGCGCCAGCAGCGCACACAGCAGGGCAGCCACCAGCCACACCACGAGCAGGCTATCGCTGCCCGGTATGCTTAAAGGCCAGGTCATAAACGGCGAGTAATCAAAGGCGTGATAAGCGCTGATACCCGCAACGTAGCCACCCAAGCCGAAATAGGCCGCATGACCAAAACTCACCATGCCCCCATAGCCAATCGCCAGATTAAGGCCTACAGCGGCCATGGCAATGATCGTCATCCGCGAGGCCAGGTTGACGTAGTAGATATGACCCAGTAAGTAAGCCGCCACCGGTACCAAGAGCAGCAGGCCGAGTAGGGCCATCTGCACCAGCCCTTTGCGGTCAAAGTGGCTGTCAGTTTTGGGCGCAAGTGCCGTGTGGGCGGTGGCGGCTTGAGGGGCACCATTAGTCAGGGAAGTGTTATTAGTCATGGGCAGAGAACAGTCCCTTAGGCTTGAAGGCGAGAATGACGGCCATGAGGATATAGATCAGCATGGCGGCTAGCGCCGCACCGACCCCGGTCGCCTCAGAGGGCGGCATAAACGCACGGAAAAAGATCGGCAAATAGACCCGCCCTAATGTATCGACCACACCCACCAACAGGGCACCCAGTAGCGCCCCTTTGATGGAGCCGATACCGCCAATGACGATGACCACGAAGGCCAGAATCAACACAGGCTCGCCCATGCCGACCTGTACAGATTGCAGTGCGCCCACTAACGCCCCCGCCAAGCCTGCTAAACCCGCACCCAGGGCAAACACGACGGTATACAGCTTGGAGATATTGACCCCCAGCGCACCAATCATTTCGCGGTCGCTTTCACCCGCTCGAATACGCATGCCCAAGCGAGTTTTAGAGATCAAAAAGTAAAGGGCGATCGAAATAACAATGCCCACGCCAATCAGCATCAGCCGGTAGATGGGATAGCGGGTGTCGCCGGGCAGCGTGACGAATCCGGTTAACCAGGAAGGCGGGCTAAGCCGCAGAGGCGACGAGCCGAATATCCAGCGCGTGCCTTCGGAAAAAATCAAAATAAGCGCAAAGGTCGCCAACACCTGATCAAGGTGGGGGCGGTGATAGAGTCGGCGAATCACCAGCAGCTCCACCAGCGCACCGACCATTGCAGCGGCTGCCATGCCTGCGCCTAGCCCAATCAGAAAAGAGCCGGTTGATGCAGTCACGGCGGCGGTGGCATAGGCGCCCACCATATAAAAGGAGCCGTGAGCAAGATTGATCAACCCCATGACCCCGAATACCAGGGTAAGGCCGCTGGCCATCAGAAACAGCATGGTGCCAAGCTGCACGCCGTTAAGAAGTTGCTCTATTAGCAGAGTAACGGACACGTTAGGCATCCTTAACAAAGGAAGAAAGCAAAGGCTGGGTGATGACACCCAGCCACGGCGACATTACATCTGGCACTGCTCAAAATAGATGTCCTGAATATCCTCTACCGCGACACCGATCAGACGATTGGTAGGCTCGCCATCGTCCCCCTCCACAACTTCACGTACGTAGATGTCCTGAATGGGGTGGTGGTTGGGGCCAAAGCGGAACTCACCGCGCACGCTGTCAAAGTCGGCGGCCCGCAGCGCTTCGCGGAAAGCGTCTTTGTCATCGGGGTGGGCGGTTTCAAGCGCACTAAGGATCAGGTTAGCGGTGTCGTAACCCTGCGCTGCATAAAGCGTCGGCATGCGGTCATAAGCGGCTTGGAAGCCCTCGACAAAGCGATCGTTAGCGTCGCTTTCTAGATCATAAGCCCACAGCGAGGTATTGCGTGCGCCAATGGCGGCACTGCCTACCGCTTTGATAAGAATTTCATCAAACGAGAAGGCGGCGCCAAAGATCGGCATATCGACACCGGAGCTCTCCCACTGCTTCATAAATGAGATGCCCATGCCGCCGGGCAGGAAGAAGAACAGGCTGTCGGCATCGCTGGCGCGAATCTGGGCAATTTCAGCGGCGTAGTCGGTCTGGCCCATTTGGGTATAAAGTTCGCCGACCACTTCTCCTTCATAAAGGTGCTTAAAGCCCGCTAACGCATCGGTGCCTGCGGGGTAGTTGGGGGCCATGATAATCGGGCGCTCATACCCCTCTTCACGCATATAGGCGCCCATGGCGCCGTGCAGGTTGTCATTTTGATACGCCACGTTGAAGTAGTTCTCGTGGCACATGCGTCCGGCTAGATCGGAAGGGCCAGCATTGGGGGAGAGATAGAAGGTGCCCTGGCGCGTCACGGTGGGCACCACCGCCATGGCCAGGTTGGACCAGATGATGCCGGTCAGGATGTCCACCTCATCGCGCTGCATAAACTCATTGGCCAGACTGCGCGCCAGATCCGGGCGGTTGGCGTCGTCTTGAATCAGCACTTCCACATCGTCACGACCCGACTGCTCAAGCGCCAGCATAAAACCGTCGCGAACGTCCACGCCCAGGTGGGAGCCGCCGCCTGAAAGGGTGGTGATCATGCCAATTTTAACGTCATCGGCATGAGCCGTTACCAGGCTGGAGGAGAGCAGTAAGCCAAGGCCAAAGCGGGATATCGTCTTCATGGATCATTCCTCATTTTTTAGTCGTTTATTGCTTAGAGGGGCATACGTTGGTGCTATTAGTTTTGGTGCTGTTGATGCTAGTGCTATTCACATTGATGCAAGGAGAGCCAGCGCTCGGGTAATGTTCCTGGCTCAGCCGAAAGCGCTGAACCTTACCCGTGGTTGTTTTAGGTAGCGCCTCGATAAAACGTATGGAGCGAGGGTACTTATACGGCGCGATGGTCTGCTTCACGAAGTCCTGCAACATTTGCTGACACTCTTCATCTTGCTGAAAACCATCGTTTAGAACAACAAAAGCCTCGACAATTTGGCCGCGCTCTTCGCTTGGTGCGCCTATCACTGCGCACTCTTTAACGGCGGGGTGGGCCAGCAGCGCTGCTTCCACTTCAGGGCCCGCGATGTTGTAGCCTGCCGAGACAATCATATCGTCGTTGCGGGCGGCGAAATGGAAGTAGCCCTCTTCGTCCTGATAAAACGCGTCGCCGGTGATATTCCAGCCATCAACCACATACTTTTGCTGGCGCTTATCGGCCAGGTAGCGGCAGCCGGTGGGGCCGCGCACGGCAAGCTTACCCACCGTGCCGTGAGGAACATCATTCATCTCGTCATCAACGATTCGTGCTTCGTAACCTCTCACCGGTTTGCCGGTACAGCTGGGGCGATGGTCATCCAGTCGGTTAGAGATAAAGATATGCAGCATTTCAGTGGCGCCGATGCCGTCGAGGATGGGGGTGCCGGTTTGCTTGATCCAGTCATGATAAATCGGAGCGGGCAACGTTTCGCCAGCGGAAACCGCCACGCGTAGGCTGCTTAAATCCTCATGGCGTGTGGGCGCGGAAAGCATCGCCCGGTAAGCCGTGGGGGCGGTAAACATCACCGTGGCCTGATACTCGCGGATAATATCCATCATATTGGGCGGGGAGGCGTGTTCGAGCAGTACGGCGGTGGCGCCAAAGCGCAGAGGAAAGATCGCCAGCCCGCCCAGGCCAAAGGTGAACGCCAGCGGTGGCGAACCGACAAATACATCCTCGGGGGTAACCTGTAGCACTTCCTTGGCGTAGCCGTCGGCAATTACCAATAAGTCGCGGTGAAAGTGCATGGTGGCTTTTGGTGAACCGGTGGTGCCCGAGGTAAACCCTAGCAGCGCTACATCATCGGCGGCGGTATCCACGGCATCAAAGGTAGCGGGTTTGCCCAGTGCCAGACGGTCAAGTTCTGCATCATGATTGGCGGTGCCATCAAAACCGACAATACGCGTGAGGGATGGGCTTAACGTCTGGCACTCACTTAGTTCATCAAGCAGGCGGGTATCACAGAGAGCAAGGCTGATTTCCGCTTTATCGATTACCTGGCATAGCTCTTTGGTGCGCAGCATGGGCATGGTGTTGACCACCACGGCGCCTGCCTTGGTAGCGGCCAGCCAGCAGGCTACCATGGCCGGGTTATTGGCCGAACGAATCAGCACCCGTTGGCCGGGAATGACTCCCAGGTCTTCCACCAGCACATGGGCAAGGCGGTTGGTCCACTCGGTGAGCTCTTGATAGGTGCGACGACGGCCATTGCCCGCTAAGGCAATGCGTTCACCGTGACCTTGGTCGAGCAGTCGATCGCATAACTCAACGCCTGCGTTAAGTCGTTGGGGATAATGGTAGCCCGCGAGTAGGAACTCAGGCTGGCCATCAGTGGGTGGCAGGTTATCCCGCGCAAAAGTATCAGCATGAGCCGACTGGATGTACATGACCAACCTCCGTATTTGGTGTCGTTGTTTATTCCTGGCGACGCCTCTGCATAAGGCGTTATCAGGGATACGGTGTCTGGCGTTGTGTTTTATTGTTTTGGTGACTTGCTATACGGCTTTTTGCTGCTTACTGCTCCGCGAGCATACTGCGGGCGATGACCACTTTCTGGACGTCTGAAGCGCCTTCATAAATACGCAGCGCGCGAATTTCCCGGTAGAGGCTTTCAATAATATGGCCTTTGCGAACGCCGTCGCCGCCGTGAAGCTGTACCGCCTGGTCGATCACCTGCTGGGCCTGATCGGTGGCAAACAGTTTGGCCATCGCGGCTTCGCGAGTGACCCGTTCAGCGCCTTGATCTTTCGTCCAGGCGGCGCGATACACCAGCAGGGCGGCGGCGTCCACATTGAGCGCCATATCGGCTAAGTGACCCTGCACCATTTGTAGATCGGAAAGGGTGGCGCCAAACAGCTCGCGAGAGCGGCTGCGGGAGAGCGACTCCTCCAGTGCACGACGGGCGAACCCCAGTGCTGCCGCGCCTACCGTGGAACGGAAAACGTCCAGCACCGACATGGCGATCCGAAAGCCCTGGCCCGGTTGGCCGATCAAGGCGCTGGCAGGCAGCACCATATCGTTAAAGCCCAGCCGTGCTAGCGGGTGGGGCGCCACCGACTCCAGGCGTTCACGAACCTCCAGTCCAGGCGTGTCAGCGGGTACCAAAAAAGCCGAAAGCCCTTTGGCGCCGGGGCCTTCACCGGTACGGGCGAAGACGGTGTAGATATCGGCAATGCCGCCGTTAGAGATCCAGGTTTTTTCGCCATTTATACGGTAGCTGTCGCCGTCGCGCGCGGCGGTAGTATCCAGTTGGGCCACGTCGGAGCCAGAGCGGGGTTCGCTCAGGGCAAAGGCGGAAATCGCTTCACCTCGGCGGGTTTTGTCCAGCCACTGCTTCTGTTCATCGCTGCCGTATAGGCTGATAGCACCGGTGCCCAAGCCCTGCATGGCAAAGGCGAAATCCGCCAGGCCATCGTGGCGTGCCAGGGTTTCGCGAATCAGACACAGGCTGCGTACATCGATATGCTTGCCCGCAGTGCCTTCCAAAACCCCGGCCTTGCCCAAATCGCGCACCAACTGAATACAGGTAGCATCCACATCGCTGTGGTTCCGGGGCAGCTCTGCGCGGCACCACGCTTCGAGCTGCTCGGAAAGCTCGCGATGTTTAGCCTCAAAGAAGGGCCACGCTAGAAAGCTTTTGTCGCTCATTAGTCCCCCTTAAACTCAGGTTTTTGTTTGGCGACAAAGGCGTGGTAGGCGCGTGCAAAATCGTTGGTTTGCATACAGATCGCCTGGGCCTGGGCCTCCGATTCGATAGCTTGCTCCAGGCTCATGGACCACTCCTGGTTTAACTGGGTTTTGGTAATGCTGTGGGCAAAGGTGGGGCCGTCAGCCAGGCGGGTAGCGTAGGCGATAGCGTCCTCTTCAAGGGCTTCCGGTTCGACTACGCGGTTGTAAAAGCCCCACTGCAGGCCCTCTTCGGCGTTCATGCTGCGGCCGCTGTAGAGCAGGTCAGCGGCGCGGCCCTGGCCGATAATGCGCGGCAGCATGGCGCAGGCGCCCATATCGCAGCCCGCTAGCCCCACCCGGGTAAACAGAAATGCCGTGCTGGCGCGGGGGGTGGCAAAGCGAATATCCGAGGACATGGCAATAATCGCCCCCGCCCCCACGCAGATGCCGTCCACGGCGGCAATTATCGGCTTGCCGCAGTTGAGCATGGCTTTGACCAGATCCCCGGTCATGCGGGTGAATTCGAGCAGGCCCTTCATATCCTTGCCCACCAGTGGGCCGATGATTTCATGCACATCACCGCCGGAGCAGAAGTTCTCACCGTTGGAGGTAAACACCACGGCGTGCACATCGGAGGCGTAGGCTAGATCACGAAAGGTATCGCGCAACTCGGCGTAGCTCTCAAAGGTCAGCGGGTTTTTACGCTCTGGGCGATTGAGCCGAATAACGGCGACACCGCCTCGCATTTCCCAGATAAAGTGCTCGGGGGTTAAGCCAGCCATACTCTTCATATTGTTGTTCTCGCCTGTCGGTGATTAATTGGCATCGTTAGGAGAAGCGGGTAAACGGTGGAGCAACTCGCCGATATGGTGGGCGTCCTCTTCACTCACCCCCTCAAAGAGCGCATTGATCCAGCGCTCATGCTCAACGGCCATGCCTCTAAAGGTTTCTCTCCCCGCGACGGTTAGGCAGACCCGCGTAGCGCGACGGTCGCCCTCAATGGCAATACGCTCCACGGCGCCATCCTCCACCAAGCGATCGATAATCCCGGTGACGTTGCCGTTGGAAACCCGCAGCCGTTTGGAGAGCTCGTTCATTTTCAAACCCTCCTCAGCGGCATATAGCGCGGCCATCACATCAAAGCGCGGCAGCGTAGAGTCGTGCTCGGTACGCAAGCGTTCTCGCAGTTCCGACTCCACCTGACGGGTAACCCGCAGCATGCGCAGCCATAAGCGCAGGCGCTCCTTGCTTAAGCCGTTTTTTCCTAGACCCTCGGCTGTCATACCTCTCCTCCTGAGATTGAAATCGCCTGGCCATTAATCGCGCCGCTGCTGGGGCCGCATAGCCATAGGGCAGTAGCGGTCACCTCGGCGGGCGTCACTAAGCGCCCGGTGGGGTTGGTAGATTGAAAGTGAGAGGTCGCCTGTTCGGTGGACTGGCCGGTTTTGGCCACAATGTTGTCGACGCTGGCAGCCAATAGCGGCGTATCGGTAAAACCGGGGCAGAGGGCATTAACGGTAATATTGCGTGTGGCTGTTTCAGCCGCCAGCGAACGTACCAACCCCACCACGCCATGTTTAGCCGCGCAGTAAGCGCCCACATAGGCGTAGCCTTTAAGGCCGGCAGTGGAGGCCACAGCAATCAGCCGTCCGCCATCGTTCAACTGCTTTAAGCCTTCACGTAGAGTTAGAAATACACCGCTTAAATTAACGTTGAGCATGCGCTGCCACTGCTCAAACGAGGTTTTGGCAAAAGGCGCGCTCTCGGCGGCGCCTGCGTTGGCGATGACAATATCGACCCTGCCCATTCTTTCGAACAGCGCCACCATGGCGGCCTCATCGGTAACGTCGACCACGGCGAAATCAAGTTGAGTGTGCTGATCTGCCACCGCTTGAAGGGCAGCTTCCCTGCGACCGGTAATCGTGACTTTGGCGCCTGCTTCGGCAAAGGCCATGGCCATATCGGCACCGATACCGCTGCCACCGCCGGTAATCACCACGCGCTTATCTGTGAGCTGTGTCATATCCACACCTCGCCACGTTCAGCCAGGCGCTGTAACTGATCCGCGCCCGCCCGGTAGGGCGCAGGCCACTCGACCTCGCTATCACCCAAGCCAGCGGCAACGTGGAGCAGCCAATAAGGGTCTGCTAGATGAGGGCGGGCGATACAGACCAAGTCGGCGCGCCCAGCCATCAGAATCGAGTTCACATGGTCGGCCTGATAAATATTGCCCACCGCCATGGTGGCAATCGATGCCTCGTTTCGGATTCGGTCTGAGAAGGGCGTTTGGAACATACGTCCATACACCGGCTTTGCCTGGGTCGAGGTTTGTCCGGCAGAGACATCAACGATATCCACCTCCGCATCCCGCAGCCGCTTGGCGATCTCCACCGCATCGTCAGGAGTGATACCTTCATCGCCGCACCAGTCATTGGCAGAAATGCGCACCGACAGCGGCTTATGGGCGGGCCACACGCGGCGCACGGCGTTGATGACTTCAAGCGGGTAGCGCAGGCGGTTCTCCAGCGAGCCGCCATACTCATCGTCACGATGATTAGTCAACGGGGTAATGAATGAAGAGAGTAGGTAGCCGTGAGCAGCGTGAATCTCGATCATATCGAAGCCCGCTCGGTCGGCCATCTGCGCCGCGCTAACGAACTCGTCACGCACGCGATCCATATCGCGCCGATCCATGGCTTTGGGCACTTGGTTGCGCACTGACCAAGCTATATCAGAGGCGGCCATTATCGGCCAGTTACCTTCGGCAAGCGGGGCATCCATCTCCTGCCAGCCCAGCTGGGTAGATCCCTTCGCGCCGGAGTGGCCGATTTGTGCGCATAGCTTGGCGCTGGTTTCCGTATGCACGAAGTCACATAGCCGCTTCCACGCCGCTTCATGCTCTGGAGCGTAGAGTCCTGGGCAACCGGGGGTGATACGCCCGGTGGGGCTCACGCAGGTCATCTCGGTATACACCAGTCCTGCACCGCCTTTGGCCCGCTCGGCGTAGTGGCTAAAGTGCCAATCGGTAGGGCAGCCATCCACCGCTTTGTACTGGGCCATGGGCGAGACCACCACGCGATTAACCAGCGTCAAATCACGCAACCGGTAGGGCGCAAACATAGGTGCGCGGGCGCTGCCCGAATTACCCGCCTGGGTTTGAAACCAGCGCTCTGCGCTCTCCAGCCAATTTGGGTCGCGCACCCGTAAGTTTTCGTGGCTAATGCGCTGGGAACGGGTTAACAGCGAGTAGTTGAACTGCACCGGGTCGAGATCCAGGTAGCGCTCGATTTGCTCAAACCACTCGGTGGAGTTGCGCGCCGCCGACTGAAGGCGAAGCACCTCGAAACGGCGGTCTTCTTCATAGCGCGCGACGGCAGCTTGCATGCTGCTTTCACTGTGCAAGCAGTTGGCCAGCGAGATAGCGCTTTCCAGGGCGAGCTTGGAGCCGGATCCAATCGAGAAGTGAGCGGTAGCGGCAGCATCGCCCATTAGCACTACATTCTCATAGCTCCAGCGCTCACAAAGCACTCGTGGAAAGTTAATCCACGCCGAGCCGCGGATGTGGTTGGCGTTGGTCATCAGCGCGTGGCCATCAAGATGCTTGGCAAAGATACGCTCGCAGACGGCAATGGATTCCTGCTGATTCATCTCGCCAAAGCCAAACGCCTGCCAGGTGGCCTCGCTGCACTCAACGATAAAGGTCGCCGTATCCTTATCGAATTGATACGCATGGGCCCACACCCAGCCATGTTCGGTATGTTCGAAAATAAAGGTAAAGGCGTCGTTGAAGGTCTGGTGCGTGCCTAGCCAAACGAACTTGCAAGCACGCACGTCAATATCGGGTTTGAAGTGTTCGGCATAGGTTTGGCGGGTGCGGGAGTTAAGCCCATCGGCAGCCAGTACCAGGTCATACTCTTGCCGGTACTGCTCAATGGAGACTTCCGTTACATCGGTTTCAAAGCGCATCTCAACGCCCAGTTCCCGAGCGCGCTCTTGGAGCAGAATTAGCAGTTGGCGACGACCAATGCCGCAAAAGCCGTGGCCGGTGGAGACCGTCTTTACGCCTTTATGAACAACGGCAATGTCATCCCAATAGGCGAAATGTTCACGAATACGCTCTGCGCTAACCGGGTCATTCGCCGCCAGGTTATCCAAGGTTTCGTCTGACAGCACCACGCCCCAGCCAAAGGTATCGTCTGCACGATTGCGCTCAATGACCACCATCTCGTGAGAGGGATCCTGCAGCTTCATGCTGATAGCAAAATAGAGGCCGGCAGGCCCTCCACCCAGGCAGGCGATTCTCATTATTTTTCTCCACGGGAAAATGCACTCTGTTTTGAAGATAGGAGAGGTATGTATAAAATTCAAGCTTAAAATGTTTAAGTTTAAAATATATTTTAACGCATATTTGACACTTTCCGGGCGCCTATACTCGCAATGGCGCCCGGAAGGTGAGAGCATAAATATAATTAATGTAATGCGAGCGCCAACCGCTTGAGAGCAGTGTTTATGCGGCGTATTCAAAAGCGTTATTAGCAGTGAACGTTAAGTACCAAAGAAACCGTACCCGCTGGGATTGACAGCGGTAGGAGGAGGCGCGAACCTAGGTCTATTGTTATTTTTAGCGGCTAACATAGTCGATAGTTGCGCAGTTAATGTTGCGTAGTCAAAAGGTGAGTTCAAGGAGAAAGCCCCATGCTCGAAGATTGCAAAAATGCCCTGGAGCGCTGGGGTGGCGTGCACACGTTGATCGACCGCTGGCTGGATCAGCGTCGTCAGCTATTAGTTAGTTTTATCGAGCTAAAGGAAGCCTGCGATGCTGAACTGGAAGCAGTGAGCAAAGCGCCTATCGATACCTTCAGCGAAAAGTTAATGGACTACATCAGCGCGGGCCACTTTGAGATTTATCCCCAGCTGTCGGAAGAGGCGAAAGCCTTTGAGGATGAAAGCGCGCTGGCGATCGCTGCTAAACTGCTTGAGCGTTTAGAAATGTCCACCGAGATGGTGTTGGAGTTTGATACCGATTTTGGCTCCACGCTCAGCTGCGAGCAAAATATTGCCCGGCTGCCTGCCTGGATCGACCGCTTAGCCCGCGGCCTTACCGAACGCTTCGCGCTGGAAGACCAGTTGATTGCACGTCTACACGCCGCCCACAGCCCCCAGCATAACAAAGCCCCCGCTTAAGACCTTATGAAACAGGCGCCGCCAAACGGCGCCTTTGCCTCTTGATAAATGCCCCAACCTCCGGCACCGCTGCGCGCTGCTCCCGCGGGTGCGCTGACGCTTACGCCGCGCTACTAAATCACGCGTGCACATAAATCGGTGGGTGCCCAATAATCGATTCACACCTCACACCTCACACCTCACACCTCACCATTTACCTATCACGCCGTAACTTACCCCCAATTACCAACATACAAGGCGTAAGCAGCAGCGTTAGCGCGGTGGCGAAGGTGAGCCCGCCGGCGATGGCGCTCGACATCTGAGTCCACCACTGGGCGGAGGGGGCATTAAAGCCCAGGGCAGGGGTGAACAGGTCGACATTGATCCCCAGTACCATGGGCATTAACCCCAGCACCGTGGTAATCGCTGTTAGCAGCACCGGGCGTAGGCGCAAACAGCCTGCTTCGAGTGCCGCCTCGCCGGGCGTCATACCCTGACCGCGCAGCTCGTTGTAGGTATCGATCAATACGATATTGTTATTGACCACAATACCCGCCAGAGCAATCACGCCCATGCCCACCATCACAATGCCGAAAGCCTGACCGGTAATCAGTAGCCCCATCAAAACCCCCGCGGTGGAGAACACAATCGCCGAGAGCACCAAGCCCGCTTGATAGAAGCTATTGAACTGAGTGACCAGTATCAGCGCCATCAAGCCGATAGCAATCAAGAAGGCACTGGCCAAGAACTGCATCGACTCCTGCTGATCCTCCTGCTCACCCGCCACATTGACCATCAGACCGTCAGGCAGGCTGTCGCTTCCCGCCGCCATCAGGGCGCCCAGGCGCTCATCAGCGAGGTAGCCGGGGGCAAGGTCTGCATCAATGGTAATCGCCCGGCGACCATCGATACGATTAAGAGTGCCCACCTTGGGCGCCGGTTCAAGCGTCACAAAATGCGAAATCGGTACCTGACCCCGCTGGGTATTGATGGTTAGCCGTTCAAGCTGATCCAGCGAACGCCAGTTTTGCGGCAGACGCACGCGGATATCCACTTCATCGCTGACTTCCGGCGGGCGATAGCTCGCCACCTGCAGGCCGGTGGTCAGCAACTGCACCGCGCTACCAATGGTCGTCACATCGGTTCCCATGCGCGCCGCGGCTTCACGATCCACGTTAACCCGCCACTCCACGCCGGGTAGGCTTCGGTTATCCTGAATATCGGTAAAGCCGCCCAGCTCGCGCATTAACTGGCTTAGCTGGTTAACCCCTGCATCGGCAACATCGGGGTTGGTTGCGCTCACTTCCAGCATGATCGGCTTACCGCCACCGGGGCCCATCTCCTGCTCCTGAAACTCCAGCGTGATGCCGGGAATATCCCCTGCGCGTTCGGCCATATCGTCCAAAATAGCCTGGGCAGGGCGGCGCTCATGCCAGTCGATAAACTGGAACTGCAGCATGCCAATCACATCGTTACCCATCTGCTCGTTAGGCACGGCAAATGAGCGTGCATACAGCGCCCGCACTTCGCTCATGCCAGACAGTTTGGCTTCTACTCGCCGCACGATGGCATCGGTTTCCATGGCGGAAAAGTCGCCCCGGGCACGCACCAATACTTGAGCGCTATCGGGCTCCACATTAGGGAAAAAGTCGACGCCATGATTGAAACGGGCATAGCCGGTATACAGCAGTGCCATTAGCAGTACCGTCACCAGCAGCACCCAGGCCGGGTGCATCAGTAGCCGTGCCAGCAGATGGCGGTAGCCGCGACCAAAGGCAGTCGTTGCATCGTCATGATGGGCATTTGATTGCTTGGCATCGCTGCGGGTAAACAAGCGCCCCAGCGTGGGCAAAAACACCAGCGCCATGGCAAGCGACGCCAGCAGGCACAGAATGACCGTGGCGGGCAGGTACTTCATAAATTGGCCCACCACGCCGGGCCAGAACAGCAGAGGAATAAACACCGCCAGCGTAGTGGCCGTCGAGGCAATGACGGGCCAGCTCATGCGAGAGGCAGCGTTAAGCCAAGCTTCGTGGGACGTTTGACCATCCCGTAAATGACGATCGGCCAGCTCACTGACCACGATGGCACCGTCAACCAGCATTCCCGCCACCAGAATCAGCGCAAACAACACCACGATATTGAGCGTAAAGCCAAATGCCCACACCAGCAGGATACCGGTTAAAAAGGCCCCAGGAATGGTCAGCCCCACCAGCAGCGCCATGCGCCAACCCATCACGGCAACCACCACAATCAGCACCAGCACCACGGCGGTCAGTACGTTGTTGAGTAGCTCCGAGAGCATATTCTCAACGGTGGTCGACTCATCCAGAATGGTCGTGAAGCGGAGCTGCTCAGGGAGTAAGTCATCAGCTTCCGCCAAGCGCTCACGGACAGCGCCAATGGTGGCGATGATATTGGCACCAGCACGCTTGGAAACTTCCAGCACCACCGCTGGCTGGCCATCAATGCGGGCAAAGCCCTCCGGCTCTTTATAGGTGGGGTGAATCCACGCCACATCGCCAAAGGTGACCACGCGATCCTCATCGACCTTGACCGGCATATTCATGACGTCTTCAAGGGACTCAATAATGCCGGGGACTTTTAACGCCAGGCGCCCGGCGCCGGTATCCAGGCTGCCTGCGGCTACCAAGCGGTTATTGCGCGATACCTGATTAAACAGCTCGTCAAAATCGACGCCATAGCTCTCCAGCACCAGCGGATCAACGACAATTTCCAACAGATCTTCCCGCTCACCGGCAATGTCGACTTCCAGCACATCGGCGATGCCCTCGATCTCCTCCTGCAAGCGCCGGGCAATGGTCATGCGTTCACGGGTATCCAATTGCCCGGAGAGGCCAATCGTTAACACCGGAAATTCTGACACATTGACCTCAAAGACCCGCGGTTCGTCGGCCTCGGAAGGCAGCTCGCTGCGGGCAATATCCACCCGGTCACGGACGTCGGTTAGCGCGGTATCCGGATCAAAGCCAGGGTCGAATTCCAGCGTGATCGAGCCATGCCCCTCGCTGGATTGGGCGGTAAATTTACGCAGCCCCTCAATACCGCGCAGTTCCTGCTCCATGGGGCGGATCAATAGCCGCTCGCCATCCTCGGGGCTAACGCCCTCCAACGATAGCGAGACATAAATCATCGGGATGGTGACGTCGGGGTTGGCCTCTTTAGGAATCATCTGCCAGGCAGCGATACCCGCCAGTAGCAGGCTCACCAACAGCAGCAACGTCGTACGGGTATGGGCTAGCGCCGCATTAATCAACTGGCGCATGAACGCTATCCTGTTCCGCCGGCTGCGAAATGATGGCTTCCTCCACGGGCACCGGTGTGACCGTTTCGCCGGTGTCTACCATACCGGCACCCAGCGTAATCAAACGCAACGGATCAGGCAGGCCGGTGACATAGGCACGTTGGATATCGGCGCTAACGAGTTCAACAGCGGTCTGCAGTACCTGATCGTTATCATCCAGATGCTTGACCGCCAGCTCTCCTTCGCTGTTCAAGCTCAGCAGCGCGGGCGAAAGGGTATGCACCTGACGGGGCGGCAGGGTAATGGTCAATTCAGCGCTGCCGCCCGCCAAGCGTTTACCGGCGGGGTTATCCAGCGTAGCTTCTATATAGAAGCTACGCGTTGCCTCTTCGGCGCGGTGGCTGATAAAGGTCAGCTCGCCCTCTAAATGGTCACCATTCAGCAGCCGGGCGGTCACTGGCAATCCTACGCTTAAATCACCCACCTGCTGCTGAGAGACCCAGGCGGCGCCTTTCAGACGTCGGTCATTCACCAACTGCCCCCACTCTTCGCCGGGCTGCAGTAGATCGCCTAGCTCTACCTGAACGCGGTTTAGTACGCCATCAAATGGCGCGGTGGGGCGGCTGTCGTCCAGTTGCTTCTGCAGTCGTGCTACCGAAGCGGCGCTGGCGCTTAGGGCACTCTGCAAGCGCAGGAGCTCCGGCTGGGAGATCAGTTCCCGCTGGCGCAGATTGCGTGCCCCGGCATACTCCGCCTCGGCCACCGCCAGCTCATCGCGGGCCTGCTGCAACTGCTCGGGCAGGGCGTCGTTATCCAGCACCAGCAGCGTATCGCCTGCATTCACACGGCTGCCTTGGGCGACGGGCTTCTCCGCCACAAAGCCCGCTACGTTGGCGCGCAGGGTGGTTTCCCGCTCTGCCGTCAGTTGACCCTGGACAATTTGCTGAGGAATAAATGGTGTGCTCTGCTGTACGACAATTTCTACCCGCGATCCTGCTTCGCTACGTGTAGGGGCGTCCGGGGGCGTGGTTTGAAAGCGCTGAAAATTACCAAAAGCGAGCCATATCACCAGTGCCAGCACCAGCAGGCTAGCCAAGGCATAAGAGAACGGAATTTTTCGCATGGAGCGTCCATGTCCTTAGCAAAACAAGAAAAGGAGGGCATAAAACCGAAGATACCATAGCGCAACTCAACCTTTTCAGCGAGTGGCACGCCATTGGGTGGATCGTACGTGTAGCACCGGGTAGGTGTGTTAAATAGCAAGTAGTCTCATGTCTGATTGAGTTTTTGTCCGGCTGGGCATACCATCTTTGCGTCTTGAGTTCTGTTAAGCCACTCCTCAGGCGAGAACCATCCCTAGGCGAACCAATCAAGGAGCAATGATGAAAGATCCAGTACGTATTGCGATTACCGGCGGCGCCGGTCAAATCAGCTACTCTCTCATTTTCCGCATCGCCGCTGGCGACATGCTGGGGCCGGATCAACCCGTCATTCTCCAGCTGCTGGAAATTCCCCAGGCAATGGACGCCCTGAACGGCGTGGTGATGGAAGTTAACGACTGTGCCTTCCCGTTGGTGCAAGACATTGTTGCCACTGACGACCCGAATGTCGCGTTCAAAGACGCTGACTTCGCTCTGCTGGTAGGCGCGCGTCCGCGTGGCCCCGGCATGGAGCGTAAAGACCTGCTGGAAGCCAACGCAGCCATCTTCTCCGTGCAAGGCAAGGCGCTGAACGACCACGCCAGCCGTGATGTAAAAGTGCTGGTGGTCGGTAACCCGGCCAACACCAACGCGCTGATTGCTTCCTGCAACGCGCCGGATCTAGACGCAAGCCAGTTCACCGCCATGACGCGCCTGGACCACAACCGCGCCCTGACCCAGCTGGCTCAGAAAACCGGCAAGCACGTCACGGACGTTGAAAACATGATCATCTGGGGCAACCACAGTGCCACCCAGTACCCGGATCTGGCCCAGTGCAAAGTCGACGGCAAAGCCGCTTTTGATCTGGTCGAGCGCGACTGGTACGAAAACGACTTCATCCCCACCGTGCAGCAGCGCGGCGCGGCGATCATCAAAGCACGTGGCGCGTCTTCAGCCGCTTCTGCTGCCTCTTCCGCCATCGACCACATGCACGACTGGGCGCTGGGCTCCAAAGGCATCGTCAGCATGGCGATTCCCTCTGACGGCAGCTACGGCATCGAAGAAGGCATCATCTACTCCTACCCAGTGCGTTGCCAGGGTGGCAAGTATGAAATCGTTCAAGGCTTCGAAATTGACGAATTCAGCCAAGAGAAGATGAAAGCCACCGAGAAAGAACTGCGCGAAGAGCGTGCAGCCGTCGAGCACCTGCTCGGCTAAACGCGCCCGCTGGCGCTTTTACACTAGCGTTAGTAAACGCAAAACCCCGCAAGCCTGGCTTGCGGGGTTTTTTGTTGGGCTAGTTATGAGGCTTGCTCATAGAGATACTCGAATTTTTGGCAGAAAGAGTGTCAAATGGTTAGACGAGTTATATGGGGCTAGGGGGTTAAAATGCATGCGATTGAATTTGAGGCGGATATTCAGAATGGAATGGTTAAAATTCCCGATGAGTATGCGCATTTGAAGAACAGACATGCCAGAATCGTTGTGTTGTATGAAAATACCTCGGATGAGGCAGACGCTTCTATTAAACAGGTTGGAATAGATTTTAGGTCTGTAAAAGCTTCTTCCTTGGCCGCTCAGGATGGAGTCGAATACCAAAGGAACTTGCGGGATGAGTGGTAATTACCTGCTTGACACCAATGTCTTCATTAATGCCATTGAACGTCAGTTGTGTCTGCCTGCTGCCCATTACGCCTATTCTGTCATCACAGAGCTTGAACTGTTGGCCTTTCCCGGCTTATTACCACAGGAAGAGCACGCCATTAAAGTGATATTAGCTCAGTTAACAAGAGTGGAGCTGGATCATCAGGTCAAAACTGAAACCATCAAGGTGCGGCGTAATACTCAAATGAAACTGCCTGATAGTATTATTTCTGCTTCCGCATTTGTAGCAGCATCTACGTTGGTTACTGACGACGTCAAACTAGCAGCAAAACATAGTGGCAATGTGATCTCGCTTGATGCTCTTCTAAGCCGTTAATCATTTATCTGCATGTGGTAGTCCCCAGCGCGCCTGCGAAGTCGACCCGGTGTGGGAGCAACGCGCAGCGGTGCTGGGGGTTCACCATTCACCAACTCAATCCCGCAAACTCATGATCCGCCATTGGCGTTCTTTGGCGATTTCGCGCAGGGTGTCGTCGGGGTCGACGGCGACGGGGTGCTCGACTATTTCTAACAGTGGCAAATCATTGTGTGAGTCGCTGTAAAACCATGCGCCTTCCATGGTCAGGTCTTGATCTTCCAACCACTTTTCCAAACGAGTGACTTTGCCTTCGCGGTAGCTGGGAATGCCCGACACGCGCCCCGTATAGCGGCCATTTTTGACCTCCGGATTCACCGCGATTAAGTGATCCACTCCCAGGCGTTCGGCAATCGGGGCAGTAATAAAACGGTTGGTGGCGGTGATAATCAGCAGTGTGTCGCCTTTGGTGCGGTGTCGTGCCAGTAGTTCTTCGGCTTTAGGCAGGATATTGGGCTCGATTTTGCTAACCATAAACTGCTGGTGCCACGCAGAAAGCTGCTCAGGAGAGTTGTCGGCCAGTGGCTTAAGTGCCATTTCCAAAAACGCCGCCATATCCAGGGTGCCCGCGTTGTAATCGGCCATAAAACGCTCGTTGGCTTCCCGGTAAGCGATCGGATCAACGGCCCCTTGTTCGAGTAGAAACTCGCCCCAGGCATGATCGCTGTCGATGGATAGCAGCGTATTATCCAAATCGAAAATGGCCAGACTCACGGCGCTCCCCTTTTTTAGTCAGTGAAAGTTGAAGGACAGTAGTGCTGTCCGAGACGCTAGTAAGGCAAATAGCGGACGCGGATTATCGCAGAGTCGCCCTGCCATTCCCACCAGCGATCAGGCTAATACCCAGTAAGCATTCACCACTTAGCGTTATATTGTATTGATACGCTTGTCACCCTTGTGGAAAAATGGGGACAACTGAAAATTTATAAGGTGATGTCCGTGATCGACGCTGACGGCTTTCGCCCTAATGTTGGCATCATCATTGCCAATAGCCAGGGGCAGCTGCTTTGGGCGCGTCGGGTAGGACAAAATGCGTGGCAATTTCCCCAGGGGGGCATCAATGCAAGCGAGACGCCACAACAAGCACTTTTTCGTGAGCTTTACGAAGAGATCGGCCTAACCGCCGACGATGTTGATATTGTTGCCTGCACCCGGGGCTGGCTACGCTACCGTCTGCCACGACGTATGATTCGCACACATTCGCGTCCGGTCTGTATAGGCCAGAAGCAAAAGTGGTTTTTACTTAAAATCCGTTGCCAGGAAAGCCAAATCTGTATGACGGCAACCCCAACACCCGAATTTGATGGGTGGCGGTGGGTGAGCTACTGGTACCCGCTAGGGCAGGTAGTGCCTTTCAAGCGAGAGGTGTATCGGCGCGCGCTAAGAGAACTGTCTCCCCGCGTTCAGCGCCTGGCACAGGATGAAGATTAGGGCAAGGCGCCGCTGCCCAACTTAGGGCGGCAGCAGTTTGCCAGGAAATTCCTCAGCGAGGCAAATAATAGTGAAAAGTAAAACGTCCATGCTTGAGGTGCTGCGCCGGGTAATCCAGGAGGTGAATGGCGCGCGCAACCTCGACGCCGCGCTGTCCACGATGGTACGCCGAATTCGTAAAGCGATGCAGACCGATGTGTGCTCCTTCTACCTTTACGACAAGGAACTCGAGTCGCTGGTATTGATGGAAACCATTGGCCTGCGTACCCAAGCAGTCGGGCGCGTCGTACTGCCGTTAGGCGAAGGCCTGGTGGGCTTGGTGGCCAAGCGCAGTGAGCCGCTGAACCTCGAGGACGCTCAGACCCACCCGCAGTTCCGCTATTTTGAAGCGACCGGAGAGGAACGCTACTCCAGTTTTCTGGGCGTGCCGATTATTCACCAGCGCCATATGCTGGGCGTGTTGGTTGTCCAGCAAGCCGAAAAGCGCCGTTACGATGATGAAGATGAAGCCTTTCTGGTTACCATGGCGGCGCAATTGGCGGGAGTGCTAGCCCACGCATTAGCGACAGGCAACCTGTTGCGTCCGGCGCTTGCTGGTGGTCAAGCAATGTTTAAAGGCGTTGCGGCCTCCCCAGGTATGGCCATGGGGGAGGCGGTGGTCATTACTCCTCCTTCCGACCTTAATAGCGTGCCTGATCTCATTCCAAGCGATCAAGATTACGAGGTGGCGCGCTTAAAGGAGGCCATTGGCAAAACGCGCAGCGAAATTCGCGCCGCGGCCGAGCGTTTGGCAAGCCGTATCTCCGCCCAGGAGCTGGCGCTGTTTGATGTCTACCAGCAGATGCTTGGCGAAGCCGCGCTGGCCGATGAGGTGGAGAAGCGTATTCGCGAAGGCCAGTGGGCGCCCGGCGCCTTGGCCGACGTAGTGCGCCGTCACGTCCAGTACCTGGAGCGGGTGGACGATAACTACCTGCGCGAGCGGGCCGCGGATATTCGCGACCTGGGCCGCCGGGTACTCGCGCATCTGCAGGAAGATACTCCGTCCACGCCGGAAACCTACCCCGATAACGCCATTTTGGTCGGTGATGAGATCAGCGTGGCCATGCTGGGCGAAGTCCCCCGCGAGAAGCTTAAAGGGCTGGTCTCGGTGCGCGGCTCCAGTACGTCTCACGTGGCGATTGTGGCCCGAGCCATGGGCATTCCAACGGTGTTGGGTATGGTGGATTTACCGCTGCCACGCCTAGGCGGTGCACCTGTGGTGCTGGACGGCCACCGTGGCCGCCTGTTTGTGCGCCCGGCGCCTGAACTTACGGCACGTTATGAGAGTCTGATCGCCGAAGAAGAGGCGCTCAGCGAACTGCTTGAGCACGAGCAGGATCTGCCCAGCGCCACGCCCGACGGTCGCACCATGCCGCTTATGGTCAATACCGGCTTAGCGGTAGATGCCACCGCGCTGCTGAAAAGCCGCATTGGTGGGGTGGGTCTCTACCGAACCGAAGTGCCGTTTATGATTACCGAACGCTTCCCTGGCGAGAAAGAGCAAACCAAGCTGTATCGTGAGCAGCTCGAAGGCTTTGCGCCACTGCCGGTAGTGATGCGTACCCTGGATATCGGCGGCGACAAAGACCTGCCCTATTTCCCCATTGAAGAGGCCAATCCGTTCCTTGGTTGGCGCGGGATGCGTGTCACCCTGGATCACCCGGAAGTATTGATGGTGCAACTGCGCGCCATGCTCAAAGCTTCCATTGACCTGGATAACCTCTACGTCCTCTTCCCGATGATCACCAACGTCGAAGAGGTCGATGAAGCGCTGCGTCTGCTGGATCGCGCCATTCTAGAGCTGGGCGAAGAGGGCATCACGGTGGTGAGGCCTAAAGTGGGCGTGATGATTGAAGTGCCGGCCACTATCTACCAAATGGACGCACTGTCCAAGCGAGTCGACTTCTTCTCAGTGGGCAGCAATGACCTAACCCAGTACTTACTGGCGGTGGATCGCAACAACCCCCGGGTATCCAGCCTCTACGATGCCATGCACCCTGCGCTATTAGGTGCGCTGCTGGAATTGGCCAATGATGCTGCGCGGCTCAATAAACCCATTTCACTCTGCGGGGAGCTGGCCGGAGACCCGGCGGGGGCGCTACTGCTGATGGCCATGGGCTTTACCAGCCTCTCCATGAACGCACCAAGCCTGCCCAAAGTGCGTGCGGCTATTCGCCGAGTGCCGTTTAGTGATGCCGAGCAACTGCTTAAGGAAGTGATGGAGCTGGATACGCCTGCCCAGGTACATACTCACCTAGAGAAGCGAATGGATGAGTGGCAGCTTTCGCATCTCATGCCGCCCCGTGACTAGGTTTCCAGGCAAATCTTAGGCGTTGCCTAGGGCGTTGATGCAAGCGAACCGCAGGGCAGCGCCAGGGTGGTTTCACCCTCAAAGCGCCCCAGCGGCCCAAAGCGCTGCTCGGTAATCTCGATTTGTCCGTGGCTGTCCATCGTCAGCCACGAGGTGGCGCGGGTGCCGTAGTGTTCGCCAACAATAAACGCCGCCGAAAGCTGGCGCTCCAGTTCAAGCCCCACGCCGGTATCCGGCAACGCCTCATCAGCCGCTTGTTGCGGATTTTGCATTGCGCGCTGCACGGCGCTGGGCCAAGTCTTCAAGGTGCCTACAGGTAATAAACTCTGCTCAAGCGCATCGCGAACCTGTAAAAGCTTTGGCCAGGGTGAGTTGAGGTCAGCGTTGGATAGGCCATGCACACCGGGAGAGACCTCGCTGAGAGCCAGGCGGTCTCGGCCCCGGTGAAGGTGCCAAAGCCGCTGCGGCGTCGCGACCAGTAAATTAAACCCGGCGTAGCGCAGTGCCTCGCCCTCGTTGAGTGCGGTCAGCCACCCTTCGATATCGTCACTCTGCAAAGCATTGGCAACCAGTTCACCCCGGCTTGGGGCGCCGATAGGCACGCTTAGTTGTAGGTCACGTACATTGGTTAAAGCGGCCACGACGCCACCACGCTTGGCCCCCAGCCACGAGCCACCGGCCTCCAGGTCACGCCCGCCAATAACATCGGGGCTATCTTGCCACGCACCCAGCGGCGCGGTGGGGCGCGCATAAAACTCATCTCGGTTACCCATTAGCCGCAAAGGCGTGGGTGTGCCGGGTTGCCAAGCAAACGATATTAAGCACATAACAAACTCGTAGGCGAAAAGGATGGAAAACGTTCAACGCAAGAGCCGCATGACAGTAACGAAGCGTAGACGTACACTTACATCAGTATCATGTTTGTAGCATAAAACGCCACACGATTGGGTGTGAGTATTGGTGGGCAGTTCTGGGTTTAAACAGCGGTCACGTTATTAGCGGCCATTTGGCCAATAGGAAGGCGAGATCATGCAACGCTATGAAAGGGAACACTTTTGGAACGCCATTGTATGGCCTCTGCTGTGGCCCCTGCTGCTTGTGCAAGCAGCATTAGTCGTCCTTTGTTTGGTGGTTGGCGCCATGATGTGGTGGATGTCGCCAAGCAACGCCTCCTGGAGCACCATGCTGTGGTTGATGGCGGCCCTTCTTATCGGCAGTAGTTTGAATGTCAGCGTCTTCCTCATGCTGGTCAAAACCCGCGCTCGGCATAAAGACGCCCGGTTTATGCAAGAACTCACCGAACTGGAACGGCATAGTCAAGCGCTCTGCGCCACCGCCGCGCGTGCACTACCCGAGCATAAATGCGCCCCGCCGGATGCCGCCGACGAATCTCATCTGCCGCTTCAGCGGTTGGCCAGCGTTAACGAAGTGCTAGCCGGTCTTGAACGCTGCATGCATTGCTCACAAGTAGCCAGCGCTGCCACCAAGAACTCCCGGCAGGAGCATGAGCAAACCCTGCTGGACGACCTTCAACACCAACAGCGCCAACTCAAGCATTTGATGGCTGGAAGGGAAAGGGCACGGGAAGAGTCGCGTTTGAAATCAGGCTATCTAACGCTGCTGCAACATGAAACCGACAACTTGTTAGGCCATTTAAATGCCATGGCGGACAAAGAAATTACCGATAACTGCCGCCAAAATGTCATGGAAGTATACGAACACGTATCGGATATACGCGCACTGTTGACCAACTTAATTCAACAGGATGCCGATGGGCAAAGCGCTGGGCAGGATTCTGGGCAAGGCTCTGGAAAAAGTAGTGGGATGGGAGAGGTGGGAAGTGATGGCGCGCTCGCCGCTTTGCAGCGCAATTTGCGGGTATTAGTCGTCGACGATGGCCCCGTTAATTTGATGCTCGCCCGGCAGATGCTGGAAACCCAAGGCCTGCAGGTAGAGGGCGTTAGTAGTGGTGAGCAGGCGCTGGAGCGCCAAAAAAACGCCAACTTCGATCTGGTGTTCATGGATATCTTTATGCCTATTCTGGATGGTCTTGAAACCACCCGGCGCTGGCGTGAGCACGAGCGTAATCGTGGCGGCGGCAATCAAAGCGTGCTGGTCGCGTTAACGGCCAATGCCGACAATGCCGGGCGCGATGCCTGCCTGGCCGCCGGCATGGATGACCTGCTCGCCAAACCGTATCAGCCCGAAACACTGCTTAATATGATTGCCTACTGGTTCCCTGGTGCGATTAAAACAATGCCGCCTGAAGAACGATAAAGGTGGCTTTCTGAGTAAGCAGACTTATCATTGCACTCGTAACATTGGTGTACTGCTCGCAGCGGCGTAATGGTATGACGATAGTGGCGGTGCTATGTGCCACTGCCGTGAGCAGGCCCCGATATTTTTTTGGTCAGCATTAGAGAGTGTAAATGATTAATTACCCGACGATTGACCCAGTGGCCATCTCCTTGGGGCCGCTGCAAGTCCATTGGTATGGCCTGATGTACGTAGTGGGATTTGTCGCAGCTTGGTGGCTTGGCTGCCGACGCGCATCGCGGATTGGCCTCAATAATGACGACATCGGTGATTTACTCTTCTACTGCGCGATCGGTGTCGTCGCCGGTGGGCGCCTAGGGTATGCACTGTTTTACGGGCTAGGGCAGTGGACAGCCGACCCTCTCTGGATATTCCGCGTGTGGGATGGCGGCATGAGTTTTCACGGCGGTCTACTCGGCGTATTGCTCGCCGCCTGGATATTTGCCCGGCGTAAACAGCTGGCATTTCTAACACTCACCGATTTTATCGCCCCGCTAGTACCGATTGGCTT
The DNA here is from genome assembly GCF_002211105.1 of Halomonas campaniensis. Lineage (GTDB taxonomy): Bacteria > Pseudomonadota > Gammaproteobacteria > Pseudomonadales > Halomonadaceae > Vreelandella > Vreelandella campaniensis_A. Next base: position 1,001,531 of record NZ_JPUA01000034.1, read on the forward strand.
AGGCGCCGGGCGCATCGGTAACTTTATTAATCATGAGCTACCGGGCCGCGTGACCTCGCTACCCTGGGGCATGCCGTTTCCTGGCATGGGGCCTGAGCCACGTCACCCGTCAGCGCTTTATGAGGCGCTGTTAGAGGGTGTTGTGTTGTTCGCTATTCTCTGGTGGGTCTCGGCTAAACCGACATCGCGGGGCTTTTTATCCGGCCTATTCTTGGTCTGCTACGGCGTGTTCCGTTTTATGGTCGAATTTGTCCGCATGCCCGACGCCCACATCGGCTTTATCGCCTTCGGCTGGGTCACCATGGGCATGCTGCTCACGTTGCCGATGATCGCTCTGGGCCTGGTTGTCATCGCCTGGTCACGCTCACAGCCTGTTGATGTAAAAATCGCAACCTAAGATAAAACGCCGTAAACAAAGGTTTTCGTAGCGCGGCGTAAGCGTCAGCGCACCCGCGGGAGCAGCGCGCAGCGGTGCCGGGGTTGGTTATGTGGCACCGGGCGTCGTTCCGCCGCCTCCCGCGGGTGCCTCAAACGCTCGCTGAACTCGCGTTCTCGTTACCACGCGCTACGGTTCTTGCACTCACTTGAATAGGTGCTTTCGTAGCGCGTGGTAAGCGAAGCGCACCCGCGGAAGCAGCGCGGAGCGGTGCCGGGGTTGGCCCAATAACGCTAACAGGCCGGCACCGCTAGACCGGGCAGCTATGGGCGCCTAGAATAAACCGCTACATCGCCTGTTAACTTGGAAATTCTGTGACTGCTACAACGCCCGCGCTTGAACAGCCTTATTTAGACTTGATGCAAACTGTTTTGGAACATGGCGTTGACCGCCGCGACCGCACAGGTGTTGGCACACGCTCCGTATTTGGCCATCAAATGCGCTTCGATTTATCGCGTGGTTTTCCGCTATTGACCACCAAAAAGCTTCACCTGCGTTCTATCATTCACGAACTACTCTGGTTTCTGAAAGGCGACACCAACATTGCCTATTTGAAAGAGAACGGGGTACGGATTTGGGATGAGTGGGCAGATGAAAACGGCGACCTGGGCCCCGTTTATGGCTACCAGTGGCGCAGTTGGCCCGACCCCAAAGGGGGCAGCGTTGACCAAATTGCCAAGGTACTTGACCAAATTCGCACCTCGCCACAGTCGCGCCGCCTGATTGTCTCCGCCTGGAACCCGGCCCAGGTCGATGACATGCAGCTTCCGCCTTGCCACTGCTTGTTCCAGTTTTACGTCGCCAATGGAAAACTGTCGTGCCAGCTATATCAGCGCAGCGCCGATATTTTCCTGGGTGTGCCATTCAATATTGCCAGCTACGCCTTGTTGCTGACCATGGTCGCCCAAGTGACAGGACTGCAACCGGGTGAATTTATCCACACCCTAGGCGACGCACACCTGTACAGTAACCACCTTGAACAGGCCAAAGAGCAGCTGTCGCGCACGCCCAAGGCAGCGCCTAAACTGGTGCTTAACCCAGCCATAGATGACCTGTTCGCATTCCGTTTTGAAGACATTCACATTGACGCTTACGAAGCGCACCCGCACATCAAAGCCGAGGTAGCGGTATGAGCCAGCAGAAAGATACCTTCGACTCCCTGGTGCCAGTGGCCATGATTGTTGCGATGGCTAAAAATCGAGTGATCGGTGTAGACGGCAAGCTACCCTGGTACTTGCCCGAAGATTTAAAGTTCTTCAAACGTATGACCCAGGCAAAACCGCTGGTCATGGGGCGTAAAACCTACGCCTCCATTGGCAAGCCGCTGCCCAACCGGCTTAATGTCGTGGTCACCCGCAACGCCGAGTTTTCGCATGAAGGCGTGCGCGTGTGCCACGATCTGCCCGCAGCGCTAGAGCTGGCCGACCAGCACGCAACCATAGAAGCGGCAGAAGAGATCATGGTAATGGGAGGCGGGGAAATTTATCGCCAGGCGTTACCCTTTGCCCAACGGCTGTACATAACGGAAGTGGACATTGACGTAGAAGGCGACGCAACGTTTCCTGACTTCGACGCCAACGAGTGGCAGGAAGTGCAGCGCGTAGCGGGGCAGCCAGCAGAAGGGCAGCCAAACTATGATTTCGTGGTCTACGAGCGCGTCGCCGACTGAACAGGGCAAAGGAGAAGGCTATGGCCGCCAGCTTAATGAACATGTTAGATGATTTAGAAGCGCGTCTGGAACGCACACAAGCTGAGCTACAAGCCCTGCGTGACGAAAATCAGCGGCTGAAGCAGCAATTGGCGCAGCAAGACGCCCAAGAGCAAAGCGTGCCAAGTCCAGAGCCCGTCACTGTAGTAGAAGCTGATGCACCCAGCGAAGCAGCTTTCGATACAAAAAAACTCGAAGCAGAGACCCATGACGCGAACACGCTAGACGTCAAGGCGCCTGAAAAGAGTGTGTCTACTGAAGCTGCTCCTGTGGAAGCAGCCTCCGCTGAAACAGAAACAGAAACAGGAACAGAAGAGAAAGCTGAATCATCGGCTAGCCATGAAGCGGCCAAGACACCTTCACCGCACGCCCTTCTTAACCAATGGTACGAGCGTTACCCTAAAGCTTTCTTCAAGGGGCATACCAAACCGTTAAAAGTAGGTATTCACCAAGACCTTGTAGAGCGTGAAGAGTGGCCCAGCAAGTTGATTCGCCGCGCCTTGGCCAACTACGTGAACCTCCCACGCTATATAAAAGCAGTTCGAGAGGGCGCCGAACGGGTAGATCTGGATGGCCAGCCCGCAGGAAAAGTCGATAAAGAAGCGGCACTCCATGCGTCAGCAAAACGCGGTGACCAAAAGGAAGCGAAGCAGCCAGAAAAAGCGCAACCAAAACAATACAAACAAGCGTCTGTTGCTAAAAACACTCGCCGAGAAGCCCCTAAGCAGCCTGATATAGCGCCGAATGCAGAAAAAGTTGAGCCACGTAAGCCGCTTAGCTTGGAAGACAAATTGTTAGACTTGCAGCAGAAGTTCAAAGGCCGCTGAGACCAGGTCTATAGCCGTGGGTTCCATTAAAAAGCACAAATAGTAAGAAAACACTGTTTTTTTCTATTGCGTTCCCTGGAGTCCCAGTATAGAGTTTGTTCTGCGAGCATTGGACTATAACAAGGCTTAGTTGAGGACATGCCGCATACCTCCGGGAAAAACCGGCGGATGGCAAAAGAGCATGGCCCGCAAAAGCCAACTGCCAGCTCATTAAGAGCTGAGCAGCAACGATCGAAACAGTATACGAGTTAAGGAACTTACATCATGAAAAAGACACTTTTAGCGACTGCTATCGTTGGCGCCCTGGGTGCCTCTGCTGCAGCCCAAGCAGCAACCGTTTATGACCAAGACGGCACCAAACTTGACGTCTATGGTCGTATCGCCATGGGTATCGCTGGTGGCGGCCCTGAGTACAACGGCAGCGGCGAAAAAATCGACAATGACGCTGAATTCGTAGACGTTTACTCACGTCTTGGTCTGCGCATGAGCCACGAAGTTTCTCGCGACCTGACTGCTTTCGGTCGTGTTGAGTGGCGTTTTGACGGTGACGAGCGTACCGGTCCTAGCGGTAACGGCAATACTGGCTTCAAAGAAGTTCGTCAGAGCTACATCGGCCTGCAAAGCGACCAGTTCGGTACTTTCCAAGCTGGTAACTTCGACAGCTTCTACAACCAGTTCGTTTCTCTGCCGTTCGATGTTTACATCGACCGTGGTCTAGAATTCGCTGGTCACCCGAAGCAGTCACGTGGCGACTCTATCGGTTACTACACGCCTGACCTGAGCGGCTTCACTGCATTCTTGCAGCTGAAACACTACAGCGAGCGCGGCCTGACCGAAGCAGAGCAATCTTCTGAAGGCGACGTAATCGCACCGCAAGGTGGTGTTCGTTACGCACAAGGCCCTGTGACACTTGGTCTGGGTTTTGTTGAAGATGTAGCACGTGGCGGCGGTAACGCTGAAATGCTGTACGGCCTGATCGGTTCCTACGACATCACCGACCAGTTCTCTGCACGTCTGGGTTACGAAACTCGTGACGACAACAACACTCGTGGCGGTGGTTTCGACACAGTTGGTCTAGGTGGTACTTTCACCACTGGCCCTTGGGCGTTCGCTGCTGACATCTACGACGTAGATCCTGACAATGGCGACAGCCGTACTTCTTGGGCGCTGGGTTCTTACTACAAAGTTTCCAGCAACTTTGACGTATTCCTAGAGCTGCAGCAAGCTGACCAGCAGTCCATCAGCGTAAACGTGTTCGACAACGACGAAATCGTTGGTGTTGATACTGCCGATGGCGACGACATGTACTGGCTGACAGGCGCGCGTTACCACTTCTAAGCCTGGTTTAAATACCACGTTTAAAAGGTAGCTGCCTAGCAGAACCAAATAGAACCGGCCTCTAAGAGGCCGGTTTTTTTTGGCGTCTTATTTTCTTTTTAACGCCAATACAAATAAGAACGTTTTCCCTTTAAGGATCGCTTGATATTGTATAACATTACCTGGCTGTACGGCTTAGGAGCTAAAGCAGCTAATAAAATTAGCGTATCAAGGGATTATTTCTAATGCAGAAGAAGCAGTTTGCGGTAGCGGTAGCTAGTCTGTTAGGTATCTCCTCGGTTCAAGCCACAACGCTTTATGATCAGGATGGCACAAAGCTGGATATTTATGGGCGTATCGCAATGGGGGTTGCGGGCGGTGGCCCCGAGTTTGATAGTGCTGGGAATAAAGTCGATGATGGGGCGGAATTCGTTGATGTCTACTCCCGTCTAGGGTTTCGGATGAGTCACAAGGTCACATCAGATCTAAACGCCTTTGGCCGCTTAGAGTGGCGATTTACCGGCGATGAGCGCAATACTGACCAGGGCTTTAATGAAATCCGTCAGAGCTACATCGGCTTAGCAAGTAAACAGTACGGCACGCTACAAGCAGGTAACTTCGATAGTCTCTACTATCAATTTGTGTCGGCGCCGTTTGATGTTTATCTTGACCGCGGCCTGCTTTTTAATTCAACCGGGCTACAGTCGCGAGGCGACTCAATTGGTTACTACACGCCCGAACTGAACGGTTTCACCTCTTTCCTGCAAGTAAAGCATTACAGTGAGCGCGGATTATCGGCTGCGGAGCAGAGTAGTGAAGGTGATGTCTTTGCCGCACAAGGGGGGATTCGCTATCAGCAAGGCCCGTTTAAAGTAGGCTTTGGCGCAGTGGAAAATGAAGCTCGTGGTGGCGGCAGTGGAAACGGTGAGGTGCTATATGGTCTTATCGGTTCATACTCACTATCTGATCAGTTATCAATGCGTTTAGGTATCGAAAGCCAAGACAATAGCGATACCGACGGAAAAGGGTTCGAAACGGTTGGCCTGGGGGGAACCTACTCCACAGGTTCATGGGCGTTTACCGCAGATTACTACAATGTAGACCGCGACGAAGGCGAAGAGAGCAACGCCTGGGCTGCGGGCGCCTATTACAAGATTTCCAGTGCATTTGACGTGTTCGTAGAGCTAGCGGATGGCGATGCGCCCAGTCTGCGAAAAGAGAGTACCTCAGACAGGACGTATTGGCTGACTGGCGCACGCTATCACTTCTAGTGTCGCTCTAACGCATTAAAAATCATTTGTTTATATTGAAACGGTCTCATTAATGAGGCCGTTTTTTTTTGGATTTTCAACAATAGTTATTTTCACACGAAGAATGAATAAGCTGTACAGGGATTGTCCATGTAGAGCCGCTGGCAGTATTCGCCTACAATGGGCGGCTGGCAAAAGCGCTTTGCGCTTATGCCAACCACTTTCATCCACCCAGAGAAGTAGGGCAAGGGAATACGCCCGTTATAATCCCTGGGCGGTAGCGTGCCTTTTATTTGGAAATAACTATGTCGATATCTCAATGTTCAGTGGTCACTCCAGCACGCATGCTGCTGGCAGCGCTGAGCTTAGCCGTGGTGAGTGGTTGTGCCTCGTACCCCTCCAGCTCAGCTCAGCAAGAAGCGCAATATGTATTGAATAACGACCCGGCCACTCTGCTGCAAGACGAAAATCTCAATGGCTTTTTAACCCAAGCGCCCGCAGGTGGCGTGCTGAATGTACCAGAAAGCCCATGGGGTAATAATGTCGAGGTGGTAGCTGACGCCGCTTACCTTGCCGCCAGTGGACGTGAATGCCGCAAGCTAACAGTGGTAGCGGTTGATTCGAACAATGCGCGTTCAGCACTCGTCTGCAAAACACCCAATGGCTGGGTTAACCAACGCGTTGTGGCACAAACAACACAGGGGCGCAATTAATGAAAGTGACCACACTGCTTGACCGCGCTACGCTAAATCGTTCGTTAGCCGTCGCTTCCATTGCGATTGCCAGCGTCTTGGTAGCGCCCAATACCTGGGCACAGGCGCTGAGTCTTTCCGACAGCATTCTACCTGAGCAGGCCAACCAGCAAGGTAACTTGCCGCAGCAGGAAGTCAACGACACGCCGCGTGCCAACTGGAATAGCGGCACGTATGGCCCGGTTTCGGCCGCCCCGCAAGATCCCGATGTGCTACCGCCATTTGGCGCCAACTTGTTCACTGGTGGGTTTCGCGGCGCAATGGGGGATGGCCTCAACCCTGACTACCGGATTAAGCCCGGCGACCAGGTCACCGTTCGCGCCTGGGGCGCATTTGAACTAGACCGGGTGCTACCCGTCGATGCCCAAGGAAATATTTTCATTCCTGGCTCAGGGCCACTCAACGTAGAAGGGCAGAGCAGTCAACAAGTTGATGCCAGCGTGCGTCAAGCCATTACCTCGGTATACCCAGATAACGTCCAGGTCTATACCAACCTGCAAGGTGTGCAGCCCGTAGCTGTCTACGTCACAGGTTATGTTGAAAACCCCGGCCGTTACGCGGGCACCCCCAACGACTCTCTGCTCTATTTTCTGGATCAGTCCGGTGGCATAGATCAAGATCTGGGCAGTTACCGGCAAATTCGTGTAATGCGCGACGGTCGCAATGTCGCCACCGTGGATCTCTATGATTTCTTGATCAACGGCAATATACCTCGCCCGCAGTTCCAAGATGGCGATACCATCGTCGTTGAAGAGCGTGGCCCCGCAATTGCGGTAGGTGGAGATGTTCACCGTGAATACCGCTATGAAATGACTGGCAGCAGCTTGAGCGGTGCTGAGCTGGTGAATCTGGCGCGGTTAAGAAGCGGTGTTTCACACGTTTTGCTACATGGTGACCGTGAAGAAGGCCCTATTGCCCAATACTTCCCCATCGATATGTTTGCCGGTCAAACAATCCGCAGCGGCGACGAAGTGCTGTTCAGCTCAGATAAGCGCAGTGAAACCATCGTTGTGGAAGTAGAAGGCAGCTATTACGGGCCTTCACGTTACGCATTGCCGCGAGATGCTCGTTTAAGCGAGTTGCTAGACGCAATTGCCGTACCAGAAAACATGACCGCTGTGGAAAGCATCTCAATACAGCGGGAAAGTGTTAAGAAGCAGCAAGCGCAGTCCCTTGAAGAGAGCTTACGCCGTCTAGAGACCACCTACCTAGGTGCGCCTTCCAGCACCAATGAAGAAGCGCAAATTCGTGTTCAAGAAGCGGAGCTGATCCAAGACTTTATCTCCCGGGCCAGCGAGTTAGAACCCAGTGGCCGTCTAGTCGTAGCCTACGACGGGCGTATTTCTGACATCCGCCTGCAAGACGGTGATGTCGTTACTATTCCTGAATTGAGCGACTCCATGCTAATCAGTGGTGAAGTGCTTGTGCCCCAAGCCGCTGTTTATCGCCCAGGCATGAGCGTGATCGACTACATTGAAGGCGCAGGCGGGTTCACTGACCGGGCCGATGACGACCATATCCTTGTAGTACGCCAGAACGGTGCGGTTGAGAACGCCCGCAACGTTAACTTGCGCCCCGGTGACGAAATACTCGTCATGCCCGCTGCTCCCACGCACAACCTTCAGCTAGCCTCTACGCTAACGCAGATCCTCTACCAGATTGCCGTAGCAACCAAAGTAGCGGTTGATCTGTAATAGGAGAAGGGTGAGGAGTGAGGAGTTAGGGGAGGAGTGAAGAGTAAGGAGTGAGGGGGTGAAGAAAGTCCCTCTCACACCTCACAATTTACACCTCACCCCTTACCCCTCACCTCTCACCCCTCACCCCTTACACCTCACTTATTCAAGAAGTAGTGCTATGGATAACGTAAACGGTGGCCCACGGCGGAGTGCACGAACACCGTGGCAAGTCACTCGCAGCGTGTGGTACGCCATGTTCATGCGCGAAGCTATTTCGCGCACCATGTCAGACCGCATGGGCTGGTTCTGGATGATCTTCGAGCCAGTCGCCTTTGTCGCCATTATGGTAGGTATTCGTAGCTTTATTCGCGGCGACCGCCTGGTAGTAAATGCCGAATTTATCCCCTGGATGATTACGGGCTTAATGGGCTTTTTCTTGGTTCGGGAAGGCATGATGCGAGGGATGGGCGCCATTAATGGCAATAAGGCTCTGTTCGCTTATCGTCAAGTGCAGCCCGTAGACCCCGTGCTAGTGCGCAACTTTCTAGAAGGCATGCTGCGCAGTTTTATCTTCCTGATTTTTATAGGTGGCGGATTAATGCTGGGGCTGGACATATACCCAGATAATGCTCTTCGAGCGATGGCCGCTTGGCTTTCTTTATGGAGCCTAGGGCTTGGTTTGGGGCTGGTAACCTCAGTAGCTGCGACCTTGGTACCCGAGCTTGGCCGGGTGATCACCATGCTCTCTTTACCGCTGCTAATAATCTCTGGGGTGATTTTGCCGCTCAATGCCTTGCCCCACTGGTTGCTGGAATACCTGATGCTTAACCCCATCCCCCATGGCCTTGAAACCCTGCGCCTGGGCTTTTTTGACAAGTATCAAGTCGTACAGGGCACCAGCATGCTCTACCTCTGGCTCTTTACATTTACGCTAATCGCCCTGGGGCTATTGATGCACCTGCGCTTTATTGATCGATTGAAGGCACAATAAACTATGCAACGTTCTTTTCGTCATTTTATAAAAACATCGCCACACTGGGCCGTGGCGTTTATCGCGATAGCTTTGGTTTCGTTTTATTGGTTTGTATGGGCGGAAGACCGCTATGTTTCCCGCGCAACCGTGGTGCTAGAAAGCCCACAGCTAGCAACGCCGGAATTTAGCCTATCTTCAATTATGGGTAGCGGTGGTGGGGGCAATACCCACGATCTGTTGCTGCTGCGTGAGCACTTACTCTCTGTAGACATGCTACGCTTACTGGACGAAGAGCTGAATCTGCGAGAGCACTATTCCGAGAACGGAGATATCTTCGCCAAACTACTTAACCGCGATGCCCCTATTGAAGACCTGCACAAATACTACCTGCGCCGGGTAGAGGTCGAGCTGGATGAGTACGCAGGCGTTCTGAATATTCACGTGCAAGCATATACCCCAGAATTTGCCCATGACATGACCACACTGCTACTAGAAGCAGGTGAAGAGCACATGAACGGAATGGGGCACCGCCTAGCGGATGAGCAGGTGAAGTTTCTAGAGCAGCAAATGGTGCGTTTAGACGAGCGCTTTAAAGAAACGCGTGCGGCCCTATTAGAGTTTCAAAATGAACATGGGTTGGTGTCGCCTACCAGCACAGTAGAAAGCATCAACCAAGTAGTCGCCACGTTAGAAGCAGACCTTGCCCGTTTCCAGGCACAGCGTAATGCCTTGGCTAGCTACCAAAGCACTCAGTCAGCTCAGTTGCGTGACGTAGAGCGTAATATTAACGCGCTACGCGATCAAATTGTTGAACAGCGCGACCGCCTCGCACAAGCGGCGGGTGGTTCGCTGAACAGTATTTCCGCAGAGTATGAAACGCTAGAGTTACAGGCGCAGTTCGCTCAGGAGACCTACTCCAGCGCACTCGCTGCCCTAGAAAACACTCGTTTAGAAGCTGCCCGCCAGCTCAAGCAGGTAAGCGTGCTGCAAAGCCCGCTATTCCCCGAATACCCCACAGACCCCAACCGGCTCTACAACAGCAGCGTATTCGCCATCATCACCATCTTCCTTGCCTTTATCTTCAGCATGTTGATGATGATCATCAAGGATCACCGCGATTAAGTTTGGGGTGAAGGGTGAAGGGTGAAGGGTGAATAGTGAGGAGCACTCCACACGATTCACCATTTACCGCTTACAATTCACATTTTGTAGCGCGTGGTAACGAATCTCGCGAGGTACGAGCGAATGAGGCACCCGCGGGAGGCG
>NZ_JPUA01000034.1:1011884-1038160 GCF_002211105.1 Halomonas campaniensis
TGCACAGAACACAGTGGAAGCACGCCCCGTAGCGCGCGGTAACGAGAAAAGGTGGTGGCAACCGCCCACTATGTGATTGACAGGGCAAGCATATTGAGGAGTCTTCATGGGCCACAGAAAAAGCCATGATCAAAATTTCAAAAACTTGATTTTGGATTATCCTCATGAATCGCTTTCCTTTTTTGCCACAGAAGAAGCCGAAGACCTTACTCCGAGCGTAAAGATCACACCGATACGTCAAGAGCAGTTAAAAGGGCGCTTAGGAGATCGATTTCACGAGCTAGATGTGCCACTGCTAGTAGAATGGCCCAATGGAGAGCGCGAAGCACTGCTGTTTATGCTAGAAGAAGAAACGGATCCTAACCGCTTCTCTATTCACAGGCTCGCTCACTACACCTTGCACCTCAGCGAGCTATTCGAAACAGAGCGTGTGGTGCCAGTAGTTATTTTTTTACATTCAAATCAAAATATTGCGGAAAGTCTGCATATTAAAAGTGAACGGCATAGCTATTTACAGTTCAATTACCTTCACACCCAGCTCAGCAGCTTGCCAGCGGAACACTTTTTTAACAGCCAAAATATTGTAGCGCGGTTGAATCTGCCCAATATGCATTGGTCAGAGAAAGATAAAATTGACGTATATGCCAATGCTATCCAAGGGCTGTTTGCGCTAGAACCTGACGTAGAAAAGCAACTTAAATACATTGATTTTGTCGATATTTATAGCGAACTAGACGAAGATGAGAGAAAAGCCTACCAAAGGCGCTATCCTCAGGAGGAAAGCAAAATGGCTGGTTTAGCAGAAAGGCTTCGTAATGAAGGCATGCAACAAGGCATGCAGCAAGGGCTTCATGAGGGCATTGAAGGTGTCTTACGTCTTCAACTTAAATTGAAGTTTGGTGAGCTACCAGATTGGGCAGAAGCGAAGCTACGACAGGCATCGGACGAACAGCTCACCCACTGGCTGACTCGTATTCTGAATGCTGACAGCCTCACCGGAGTTCTGAGCTAGGGGCAAAGAATTATTCACCCCCCCCGCAGATGACGTCGGAACGACGCCCAGTGGCACACAACCAACCCCGGCACCGCTCCGCGCTGCTCCCGCGGGTGCGCCTGAGGCTTACCACGCGCTACTAAATCACGCAGGTACAGAACATAGTGAAAGCACGCCCCGTAGCGCGTGGTAACGAGAAAGCGAGCTCAGCGAGCTTTTGAGGCACCCGCGAAAGGCGCCGGAACGACGCCCAAGGGCACACAACCAAACCCCGGCACCGCTCCGCGCTGCTCCCGCGGGTGCGCCTGAGGCTTACCACGCGCTACTAAATCACGCAGGTACAGAAAAAAGTGGAAGCACGCCCCGTAGCGCGTGGTAACGAGTCTGCGAGGAACGAGCAAACGAGGCACCCGCGAAAGGCGTCGGAACGACGCCCAACGGCACACAACCAACCCCGGCACCGCTGCGTGCTTCTCCAGTAGGGTCGATTCAGTTGTCCAAACTAAGTATGTAGTTTCAGAATATGTATAGTCACCGTTTCAAGGTAGATATTTACATAACACGCCATGCCCGTGAGCGCATGGCTGCTCGAAATATCACAGACGGTGAACTGCTAGAATTGATAGAGCGGGGAACAGTAAAGTACAAAGATGCTACGCGGTTTTGGATAGCGATACATTTTGAAAGTCGCCAAGACAACCTTTTGTCTGTCGCAGCAGTCTTAGAAGACAGACTGGTAATCAAAACCGTTATGCATCACTTTGAGTGGGAGGATAAGTAATGCGTACAACTTACGATGAAGCGGATGACATTCTAGTTCTGCACCTTTCAGATAAACGTACGGTTAAAGAAGTTTCTCAAGACTGGAATACGCATATTAGTTACGCGGAAGATGGCACAATTACTGAAATTGTCATCCTTGACGCTTCTAAGCAGGGGGCATGGCCGCTCTTAAAGAGCCAAGCAGCATAACCAAACCCCGGCACCGCTCCGCGCTACTCCCCCTGGTGATTGAAGACGCGCTAAAGATCGGCTTCACCCGCAACGGCCAACTGATCGAGCGCTTTCAAGCGCAACTCGAAAAGCAAATCGTGAGCGTGCCCTACGGCAAATGGCTCAGCATAAGTAGCGTAAGCGACGTAAGCGATCACAACGGCGCAAGCACAGGCACCACGCGGGTAAAGCTCAAACGGGCAGGGCACATTCTCGGTTCCAGCTACGTAGAGGTCATCTACCAGGATGCCAAAACCGGCGAAAAAGAGCGCATAGTCTTCTCTGGTGACTTAGGCGCCCCCTACGCACCGCTATTACCAGCGCCAAAGTCGCCCTACGGCTGCGACCAACTGGTACTCGAAAGCACCTATGGCAACCGCCAGCACCCAGACCGCCGCCAGCGTCGCGCCACCTTAAAAGCGGCCGTAGAGCAAGCACTCGCTAACGGTGGCACGGTGATGGTGCCCGCGTTCAGTATCGGCCGCACCCAAGAACTGCTCTATGAACTAGAAACCATTATTCATCAAGCGCACTCGCCGCAGTGGCAGTCACTGGAAATCATTGTCGACTCACCGCTAGCAGCGCGTTTTACAAAAGTTTATCGCGAGCTAAAACCCTATTGGGATAAAGAAGCTCAAGCGCGCCTGCGCAGTGGCCGCCACCCACTCAACTTCGCCAATCTCTACACCGTGGATAGCCACGCAGAGCACGAGCAAACCGTTGAGTACCTGGCCAAAACAGGCCGCCCAGCGCTAGTGATTGCCGCCAGCGGCATGTGCACAGGCGGGCGCATTATGAACTATCTAAAAGCCATGCTAGGTGATGAACGCCACCAAGTGTTGTTCGTGGGCTACCAAGGCGCAGGCACTCCAGGGCGGGATATTCAGCAATACGGCCCCCAAGGTGGCTGGGTAGCCATCGACGGCGAACGGTTTGATATAAAAGCAGGCGTAACCTCCATCAGCGGTTACTCCGCCCACGCAGACCAAAAAGACCTACTCAACTTCGTAAAACGCATGCGCCGCTGGCCCCACACCATCCGCTTGGTGCATGGCGAACAAACCGCCCGCGCAGCGCTCAAAGCTGAACTCGAAAGCCTCTATAAACGCAAAGGCAGAAGTGTAACGGTAAGGAGTTAGGTGATAGCAGTGAGGTGTTCCCCCTCACAAGCGAAGCGCTAACCCCTTACCCTTCACAAAAAAACCAATGATCGAAATTAAAAACCTCTACAAACGCTACCACAACCACCACGGCAGTGATTGGGTGCTCAAAGACATCAACCTCATAATCCCCAAGGGGGTGAGTGTCGGGTTGATTGGTGCCAACGGTGCGGGTAAATCCACGTTGCTGCGTTTAATTGCCGGTATGGATACGCCAGAACGCGGCGAAGTCATTCGCCACACCCGCGTTTCCTGGCCCGTAGGGCTATCGGGCGGTATGCAAAGCAACATGACCGGTCGCCAAAACGTCAAATTCGTAGCTCGGGTGCAGGGCAGTGGTTCAGAAGAGGTCGCGCGAATAATCAAATTTGTTGAAGACTTCGCAGAAATAGGCGAAGCCTTTGACGAACCAATCCGCACCTACTCTTCAGGCATGCGCTCGCGTATTTCGTTTGGCCTCTCTTTAGCGTTCGATTTCGACGTCTATATCTCCGATGAAGCCACCGCCGTTGGCGATAGATCCTTCAAAGCCAAAGCAAAAGAGCTATTCGAATCGAAAGTAGGCCAGTCCTCTCTGATCATGGTGTCTCACTCAGAAGGCATTTTGAAGGATTTATGCCAAGCCGGTGTTTACTTAAAGCACGGGACTGCGCACTGGTACGACGACGTAAACGAAGCTATCGCTGCCTACCATGTTGATGTAGATGCCAAAAACGATGGCACCGCACTGCCTACCGATGTACCCAGTGCCAGAAAACACCTGCAAGAATGCCACCAGGTGCTCAAAGCCGCACAGGAAAACCTAGCGGATTATCAAGAGCGCCAAGCGCCTCAGCAAGACATTGCTATTGCCAAGCAAGAAGTTCAAAAGGCGGTAAAAGCGTCGAAAATAGCGCGTGAGCACCTCGAAATGCTGGAAGAGCAGCAGCGCAAAGCGAAACGTAAATCCGCCTAGTGTTTAAAGATAACGAACGACAGCGGCCAGCCCATTAACATCGGCTATTAAGAGAGCTATGAACACCAAAACCTTTTTAATTACCGGTGGCGCAGGCTTTATCGGTTCTGCAGTAGTGCGCGAGCTTATTCAAAACACCTCCCATAAGGTGGTGAACGTAGACAAACTCACCTATGCCGGCAATTTAGAATCCCTGGCAAGTGTTGAAACCAGTGAACGCTACACCTTTACCCAGGCCGATATTTGCGATGCAGCCGCCATGCAGCAACTGTTCGAAAAGCACCAGCCTGATGTAGTAATGCACCTAGCAGCAGAGAGCCATGTAGACCGCTCTATTGACGGCCCGGCAGAGTTTATCCAAACCAATGTGGTTGGCACTGCCGTACTGCTGGAAGCCGCCCGCGCTTATTGGAATAGCTTGGAAGGCGAGCGTCGCGACGCTTTTCGATTCCATCACATCAGTACAGACGAAGTGTATGGCGATCTAGAAGGCACGGAGGACTTGTTTACCGAAGAAACCTCCTACGCGCCCAGCTCGCCCTATTCGGCCAGTAAAGCCAGCTCTGATCATTTAGTGCGCGCCTGGCAGCGTACTTATGGCATGCCCACGCTGGTAACCAACTGCTCTAACAACTACGGCCCGTTCCACTTTCCAGAAAAACTTATCCCGTTGATGATTCTCAACGCCCTAGCCGGTAAAGCGCTCCCTGTATACGGTGATGGTCAGCAGATCCGCGACTGGCTATATGTAGAAGACCACGCCCGCGCATTGATCAAAGTCGCCACTGAAGGGCAGGTAGGCGAGACCTACAACATCGGCGGGCACAACGAAAAAGCCAACCTCACCGTGGTTGAAACGCTGTGTGATCTTCTCCAAGAGCTAGTGCCCCAAGAAACCTCGTACCGGGACTTGATAACATTCGTGACGGATCGCCCTGGCCATGACGTCCGCTATGCCATCGATGCTAGCAAAATCGAACGTGAACTAGGCTGGATCCCAGAAGAAACCTTCGAAACCGGCCTACGCAAAACCGTGCAGTGGTACCTCGCCAACGAAACCTGGTGGAAACGCGTCCAAGACGGCAGCTACCAAGGCCAACGTCTTGGTAATGTGTGAGGAGTAAGCGCTTCGCTTGTTAGTAGTGAGGGGAAGAGTTGTGAGAAAGCATCAGCAACTGCGGGTATGGCAAGAAGCGATGGAACTCGTTGTTACTATTTACTCAATGACCTCAGCCTTTCCTTCAGTTGAACGATATGGACTTGCTAGCCAAATGCAACGAGCCGCTGTATCTGTACCAAGCAATATAGCCGAAGGCGCGGCTCGTGGCAGTAAGCCCGACTTTTTAAGATTTTTGCATATAGCACGTGGTTCGCTCAGTGAACTTGAAACTCAATGCCAAATTGCCCAACGCTTAGGGTATATGGATGATATTTCAGCACTGGAACTAGCGATCAACTCTGTATTTTCACAGCTAGGCGGGCTGATCCGGCATTTAAAGGCTTCACTATGACATCTGAACATGCACACCTCACACCTCACGCTTCACCCCTCACTATTTTCATCACCGGCGGCAACGGCCAAGTCGGGTTTGAGCTCCAGCGTCAGTTTGCTCTGTTCGGCAATGTGTTAGCACCTACACGGCATGAACTTGATTTAACAGATGCCAACGCAGTAGACGCCTACTTGGCTGAACACCAGCCAGCACTAATCCTCAACGCCGCCGCCTACACGGCAGTTGATAAAGCCGAAAGCGAGCCAGCCCAAGCCAAACGCCTCAATGCCGAGCTGCCAGCACAGTTAGCTGAGTATGCCGCTAAGCACACCATTGCGCTGGTGCACTACTCAACCGACTATGTTTATCCAGGTGATGGTGAAACACCCTGGCAGGAAGATAGCCCCACGGCACCGCATAGCGTATACGGCCAAACCAAGCTGGAAGGCGACCAAGCGGTTACCCAAAGTGGCTGCCAGCACCTAATTTTCCGCACCAGCTGGGTATACGCCGCCCGCGGCAATAACTTTATGAAAACCATGCTACGCCTGGGCCGTGAGCGCGAGGCACTGAGCATCGTCAACGACCAAATAGGCGCGCCCACCCCAGCACGCCTAATCGCCCAAGTCACCGCGCTAGCGTTCACCCCTCACGCTTCACCCCTCACCCCTCACATAACATCAGGCATCTACCACTTGGCACCAAGAGGGGAAACCAGCTGGCACGGCTTCGCCAGCGAGATTTTCAAGCAAGCACAGGCACTTGGCGAAGAGTTAGCGATTCATTCCGGCACCGTGAACGGCATACCCACCGTGGAATTTCCAACTCCCGCTCAGCGCCCGCTCAATTCACGTATGAGTCTGACTAAACTTGAAGCCGCGCTTGGTGTCACATTACCGGTTTGGCAATACCAGCTAGCGCTAACGCTTGCAGAATGCTGTGAGGCGTGAAGGGTAAGGAGTGAGGAGTAAGAACACCTAATCCCTCACACCTCACGCCTAACACCTAACATTTGTATATTCACGGATGATAGACCATGACCACCTCACACCTCACACCTAACCCTTCACAAAGAAAGGGCATTATTCTAGCCGGTGGCTCCGGCACTCGGCTGCACCCCATTACCCGCGGTGTATCCAAGCAGCTCCTGCCCATCTACGACAAACCGATGATCTACTATCCGATCTCGGTGCTCATGCTAGCGGGCATACGTGAAATACTGATTATTTCCACGCCAGAAGACCTTCCTCAGTACCAGAACCTACTGGGCAACGGTGAAGATTTTGGTATCAGCCTGCAGTACGCCGAACAACCCAGCCCGGATGGCCTCGCCCAAGCATTTATTATCGGCGAAGAGTTTATTGGCGAAAGCGCCGTATGCCTGGTGCTGGGCGACAACATCTTTCATGGTCAACACTTCTCCGACCAGCTAAAGCGAGCTAGCCAACAAGCTAGCGGTGCCACCGTATTTGGTTACCTGGTTAAAGACCCAGAGCGCTTTGGTGTGGTGGAGTTTAACGAAAGCGGCAACGCCATCTCCATCGAAGAAAAGCCGCAAAAACCCAAATCGGCGTATGCCGTTACCGGGCTTTATTTCTACGATAACGACGTCGTTGAAATTGCCAAAGCCGTAGAGCCTTCCGAGCGTGGCGAGCTGGAAATCACCAGCGTCAACAACGCCTATTTAGAGCGGGGCGACCTGCGCGTTGAACGTTTGGGCCGCGGCTTCGCTTGGCTAGACACTGGCACCCACGACAGCCTGCTAGAAGCCAGCCAATACGTGCAAACCATTGAGCACCGCCAAGGCCTCAAAATCGCCTGCCTGGAAGAGATAGCATGGCAACACGGCTGGATCAATGACGACCGCCTGGCCACACTCGCCAAGCCCCTCGCCAAAACCCAGTACGGCCTATATCTCCAACGCCTTTTAAAAGTGAAGGGTAAAACATGAGGAGGGAGGAGTCTTGCTCCTCGCTTTGAACGCCTCACACCTAACTCTTCACCTTTCACGAGCTCTTTATGCACTACGAAAAACTCGCCATTCCCGATCTAGTCCTGCTCACCCCCAAAGTATTTGGCGACGAGCGGGGCTTCTTCATGGAAACCTTTCGCCAAAGCGAATTTGAAACCCACTGTGGTAACTACCAGTTCGTTCAGGACAACCACAGCAAGTCCGTTCAAGGTATCTTGCGGGGCCTGCACTACCAATATAAGCAGCCCCAGGGAAAGCTAGTGCGCGTTACCCAAGGCGAAGTATTCGATGTCGCCGTTGATATGCGTAAAAGCTCACCGACGTTCGGCCAGTGGGTAGGGGTAACACTAAGCGAAGAGAATAAGCAGCTGTTGTGGGTACCACCAGGGTTTGCCCATGGGTTTTACGTGACCAGCGAAAAAGCCGAGTTCCAGTACAAATGTACTGATTACTACGCCCCAGGCGACGAAGTGAGCATTCGCTGGAATGACCCTCAGCTCGCTATTGAGTGGCCCACCCACGGCATAGAGCCACAGCTTTCAGAGAAAGATCAGCAAGGGCTGACCTTTGAATCGGCGCCTACCTTTGCCTAACAAACAGCCTCATATACTTAGCAAAATGAAGTGAATAGGGAACTGAATAAGAAAATGGTTGCCATATGGGAGCTTTTCTTATTTCCTAATTGTGATGAAGGTGCTTAAAGCACCTGTTATAATTTAAACGTAATCCATGGATGAAGCTGGAGAGTTGCAGTGAAAGCACACGAAGCAGTGCAGCTTATAGAAGCATCACCACTATTTGATGCTAAATGGTACGTAGAGCGCTATCCCGATGTTAAAGCAGTCAATATGAATCCTGCTGCCCACTTCTGTAAGTACGGTTGGAAGATGCTGCGTGATCCATCAAGCCAGTTTTCTTCAGCAGGCTATTTGATTAAGCACAAAGATATTAAAAAAGAGGGTATGAACCCCCTTTTGCACTATCTTCGTTTTGGTAAAAAAGAAGGCCGCGCAATTGTAACCAGCCAAGAACAAGGGATTGGCAACAATCTAAAAGAAACCAAGACAGTCACTGCACCAGCCAAGGTCAATGCTAGCCCAAATAAAAACAGTGAAGAAGTAGCCAAGCAATTGGCAGAGACTCAGGCGTTATTAGAACACTATTACATTCGGTGCCAAGAACTTGAATTTCAAAAGTTAGATCATAAGCAAACGCCTAAAATGGAGTCTCTGTGAAAGTATTAACGGTATTTGGCACACGCCCTGAAGCCATCAAAATGGCCCCGCTAGCATTACAACTAGCAGCGGACGAGCGCTTTGAATCCAAAGTATGTGTGACGGCACAGCATCGTGAAATGCTGGATCAGGTGTTGGATCTATTTGAGCTGAAGCCAGAATATGACCTGGATATTATGAAACCAGGGCAAGATCTCAATGACGTCACATGCGGTATTCTCCAGGGGTTAAAGTCCGTACTGGAAGAGTTCAAGCCCGATATTGTCTTGGTGCATGGCGATACAGCGACGACATTTGCCACCACGTTGGCCTGTTACTACCAGCAAATTCCGGTTGGGCATGTAGAGGCTGGCTTGCGAACCGGCAATCTATACTCGCCGTGGCCGGAAGAGGGCAACCGTAAATTGACAGGCGCTTTGGCTGCCGTTCATTTTGCCCCCACCAATACCTCTAAGCAGAACCTACTAGCAGAAGGTGTTGACCCTGCTAAGGTACACGTTACTGGCAATACCGTGATTGATGCGCTGCTGGACGTTGTTGAAAAGCTCAAAAACAATCCTGAGTTGGCAATAGAACTAGCGGCCCGCTTCCCAATGCTGGATAGCAGTAAACGCCTAATATTAGTAACTGGCCACCGTCGGGAAAGTTTTGGTGGTGGGTTTGAGCGCATTTGCCAAGCGCTTGCGGAAACCGCCAAAGCACATCCATCCACACAAATTCTATATCCCGTACACCTGAACCCAAATGTACGTGAGCCTGTTAATCGGCTATTAGCCGATATAACGAATGTGCACCTAATTGAACCTCAAGACTACCTACCTTTCGTTTACTTGATGAACCAAGCAGCCATTATCCTGACGGATTCTGGTGGTATTCAAGAGGAAGCGCCCTCCCTAGGTAAGCCAGTGTTAGTAATGCGCGACACTACCGAGCGCCCTGAAGCGCTTGAAGCAGGCACCGTTAAGTTAGTAGGTACAGACGTAGCCAAAATTACCGAGGCGCTGAATACGTTGCTGACCGATGAGCAAGCCTACAACGCCATGAGTTATGCCCATAACCCCTATGGTGATGGCAAAGCCTGCCAACGTATCCGCGACGCTTTAAGTAAGAAGTAAGCGCTTCGCTTGAAAGAGGTGAGGAATTACACCTCACTCCTAACCATTCACTATTTACGGTTACATTAATGAAATTTGAAACTATCTCTATGATTGGCCTGGGCTACATTGGCCTACCTACTGCCGCCGTATTTGCCTCACGTAAACAGAAAGTCATCGGTGTGGATGTTAACCAGCATGCGGTTGATACGATTAACAACGGTGAAATACACATTGTTGAGCCTGAATTAGACATCATCGTGCGTGCCGCTGTTAAAGAAGGCTACCTGCGAGCTACTACAACGCCTGAGCCTGCAGATGCCTTCTTGGTGGCCGTGCCCACGCCGTTCCATACTGATGAACACGGGCAAAATCACAAAGCAGACCTTAGCTACATAGAAGCAGCCAGCAAAGCGATTGCTAAGGTGTTAAAGCCGGGTAATCTCGTAGTATTAGAATCGACTAGCCCTGTGGGGGCCACAGAGAAAATGGCTGCTTGGCTTGCAGAAGCTCGCCCAGACCTCACATTCCCGCAAACCCATGGTGAAGCATCTGATATTCGTATTGCACACTGCCCAGAGCGTGTTCTACCAGGCCATGTGATTCGTGAACTAGTGGAAAATGACCGCGTCATTGGTGGCATGACAGCTAAGTGCGCAGAAGCTGCATGCGCGCTGTATCAAATCGTGGTGGAAGGGGAGTGCGTAGCCACAACCGCCCGTACAGCTGAGATGGCCAAGCTTACCGAAAATAGCTTCCGCGATGTCAACATTGCCTTTGCCAACGAGCTATCTACCATTTGCCATGAGCTGGATATCAATGTGTGGGAACTGATTGCTCTGGCTAATCGTCACCCTCGTGTCAATATTCTTACCCCAGGGGCAGGTGTAGGGGGGCATTGTATTGCAGTTGACCCATGGTTTATTGTTGATTCATGCCCAGAACAAGCCAAAATTATTCGTGCTGCCCGTGAAGTAAACGATGCTAAACCGCTTTGGGTACTAGAACGCGTAAAAGAGGCATTAGAGTATTACCACCAGCAACACCCTGATGCTAAACGCAGCGAATTAACCGTGGCGTGCCTAGGGGTAGCTTTCAAGCCAGATATTGATGACCTGCGTGAAAGCCCCGCATTAGGCATTGCTAAAAAAGTGGCTGAACTTGGCTGCCGCGTTCAAATTGTGGAGCCGAATATTAAAGCACTACCCAAGTCATTGGGTTCACCCAATGTAGAGCTTGTATCGCTTGAAGAAGCGCTTGCGCAAGCAGATGCATTATGTGTTTTAGTTAAGCACAAGAGTTTCATAAAAAATACTGACAGTGTGCGACTTAAAGAATACGTGATTGATGCAGTTGGTTTGTTAGGTTAATGGTTTTATCTGTCTGTTTTTTAGTTACTGAGTGTATTTTTAAATTATCAGGGCCATATTTCCATGGATGAATTGCTTAATTATGCTAAGCAACTAGCGGAGCAAAAAATTGCAACGCTGAAAGCCCCGATTGCTAAACGCATTGCCTATGTGGTGAGTCATGGTCAAAGTTACGCCAACAATGGTTATGCAATTCGTACTCAAGGCATCGCAAAAGCGCTAAACGATCATGGTTTTGAAACATTATGTTTTGTACGCCCCGGCAGGCCATGGGAGTTTGGCGCAGCGCAAACGGTCGCCCCAGTTAGCGATGTTGATGGTGTTCGTTACATTCATAGCCGGTGGGAAAAAGGCATTTCTCCCCAAGGGGAAGAAAAGCACTTAAAGGCTTCAGTAGACAAATTTGTTGAGCTTTTCAACGTCTTCAGACCCAGCGTCGTGCTAGCTGGGTCTAATTTTATTATTGGCTTACCCGCTTACGTTGCAGCCAAGCAACTTGGCATTCCTTTCTATAACGAAATTCGAGGATTTTGGGAGCTTTCCCGAGCGGCTAGAGAACCAGGCTATGAACTGACTGAAAGCTTCAAACAAGAAGCTGCAAGAGATACCTTTGTTGCGAAACACGCGCAGCGTGTTTTTACACTGAACCAGCCTATGCAGCAAGAGCTTGTGAAGCGCGGCGTTGATGAAGCACGAATCAAAATCATTGCCAATGGCGTAAATAAACTGCCGGTTATACAACCAGCTAACGAGCAGCTTAAAAATAAGCTAGGTATTCGCCCTGAAGATAAAGTGGTTGGCTATGTAGGTAGTTTTAGTGCCTACGAAGGCTTGGATGTTTTAGTCACTGCATGTCAAACCCTTATAAATGAAGGCGTGAATTTAAAACTCTTATTAGTGGGGGACGACGGCGTATCAGAAAAATTAGGTGGGCAAACCGGTGAGCATAGCTACCCATGGCTGATTACCACTGGCCGTGTTCCCCATGAGCAAGTGGCTGATTATTACGCGCTCATTGATCAAGTCGTTATACCGCGCAAAAGTTTACCTGTATGCCACTTGGTTCCCCCAATGAAGGCAATGGAAGCCACCGCTTTCAATAAGCCTCTATTAGTTTCGGATGTACAGGCATTAGTCGATTTAAAACAGTTTAATCAACAGATTAGCTTCTTCAAAGCGGACGATGCAGTAAGCCTTGCAAACGTCATAAAGCAAAATCTAACGGCTCAGCCGCCAAAGGTTGGCACTCAAAGCGACGAAATCACCTTTTTCGAGCAGATCAAACCCTTAGTGCAAGCGTTAGAGTCATCGGCCAAAGGATGGGACGATAAAGCGGCTAAAGAAGCATTTGCCGCTGCGAATAGCCGCTTTTATAAACAGGGCAATATTTCCAGCACACTTTCAATATTGCACGAAATGAAGCTACAAAGCGTTAAGTTTGATAAGCCGAAAAGAGACTTCCAGAGCTTTATCGAAGGATTGGCACGCTTAAAGGGCGGCTGGCCGTTGCCACCGCGCCAGCCAAACGCTGGATTAATGACGCGTCGCCGTCATGCGCTTTATTGCTTACACCAATCAGTTCCCCATGCCACCAATGGCTACTCAACGCGCTCCCATGGTATTGCCGTAGGTTTACAGCAGGCTGGCTGGACAGTACGAGCCACTACCCGCCCCGGTTTTCCGTGGGATGCAGGCGCAAAAGGGCTTAACAAAGGCTACCACGAAGCCAATGTGGATGGCGTCGCTTACGCTGCCGTAGCAGGGTGGAACCTCAATAAAACTCCTCTGGATTACTACCTGGCAGAAGCCGCCGACCACTATGTAAGAGAAGCTCAAACCAGCGGTGCAGAAGTTATTATCGCTGCCTCTAACCACATTACCGCACTGCCAGCGCTAATGGCTGCGCGCCGCCTAGGCTTACCGTTTGTATATGAAGTGCGTGGCTTATGGGAAGTCACCCAGGCTTCTACGCAGCCCGAGTGGGCAGGCTCAGAACGCTTTCATCTAATGCGCGAGCTGGAGCAGCAAGCCGCCCGCGAGGCGGATTTGGTCATCACGCTAACCGATGAGTTAGCCATAGAACTTGAGAGCTGGGGAGTAAAGCGTGAAGGCATAGTCGTTATTCCCAACGCTGTAAATGCTGAAACCTTTGTGCCCACTGCTCCAGACCCTGCCATCATCCACGAGCTAAAATTAAAGCCCGGTGTACCGGTCA
This sequence comes from Halomonas campaniensis, assembly GCF_002211105.1. Classification (GTDB taxonomy): domain Bacteria; phylum Pseudomonadota; class Gammaproteobacteria; order Pseudomonadales; family Halomonadaceae; genus Vreelandella; species Vreelandella campaniensis_A. The sequence continues at coordinate 1,025,366 of NZ_JPUA01000034.1, forward strand.
TTGGTTACGCAGGTAGCGCCGTGGCCTATGAAGGCCTTGAGCTTTTAATGGAAGCCATGGCAAAGCTGAAGCAAAACCAACAGGACTTCATTTTCGTACTGGTGGGCGACGGTAAAGTTATTGATACCGTAAAGGCGAAGGCCAAAGCGCTGGGTATAGAAGAGCATTGCCGGTTTACTGGGCGAGTACCCTTTGACGCCGTGCCCCGTTACCTCTCATGCATGGACATCATGCCGGTACCGCGCCTGTCATCAGCAGTGACCGAAATGGTTTCTCCGCTCAAGCCGCTCGAAGCCATGGCGATGGGGAAAGCGGTCGTGCTTTCTGACGTTGCTCCTCATAAGGTAATGGCGGGTGAGAACCAGCGTGCGTTACTGTTTAAGAAAGACAGCGTCGAAAGCTTGACGCAAGCACTGACAAAACTGATAACCCAGCCCAATGAGCGCGCCCGATTAGGCCAGGCAGCCCGCGTGTGGATTGAGAAAGAACGCACCTGGAATTTTGTTACTAATAATTATCACCATGCACTGCAGCGCCTGCTCAACAGACAACAGAGCAGCACAACACCCGTAGTAGCTAAAAGTCTAGATCAAATAACCCTGGGTCTGATTGCGGATCAGTTCACCACCGACACCCTGGCTAGCGGTGTGAACGTAGTTAAGCTTTCACCAGAAAACTGGCAGCAGGAATTAGCTGATCAACCCATTGATGCGCTCTTCGTTGAGTCCGCCTGGAAGGGCAATGATTGGGTCTGGCACCGTCGAGTTGGCTTCTATGGGGAGGAGGAGTTTGCGCCCTTGCGAGCACTGTTGGCGCACTGCCGTGACAAAGGCATTCCCTCGCTGTTCTGGAACAAGGAAGACCCGGTACACTTTGACCGCTTCCGTAAAGCCGCTTCACTTTGCGACCATGTGTTCACCACGGATAGTCGGCGGATAATCCCCTACCTAACAACGCCAGGGGCACTGACACAAAGCGTTAGCAGCTGCGCTTTTTATGCATCGCCTAAAATTCATAATCTGCTGCCTTCTAAGCGGGCATGGCAACCCTCGGCAGCTTATGGTGGTACATACTACGGCAAGCGCTACCCAGAGCGTACCGAGTATATGGATAAGATCATGAGTGCGGCAGCGCCCCTTGGCCTTACTATCTACGACCGCCAGCACGATGACCCTGAATCACCTTACAAATACCCAGGTGGCTTGGGCAGCTATGTGGCCGGTAGTCTCAGCTATGAAGAGATGATCGAAGCCTACAAAGCCCACCCGGTTCAAATCAACGTGAATTCGGTACTGGATTCACCCACCATGTTCTCCCGCCGGGTGATGGAGGCCGCCGCCTGTGGCGCGCCGATTATTTCAGGCCCCGCACTTGGTATGAATCGCTACCTGGAAGAGGCTGGGCATGTGGTGCGCACGGAAGCCGACGCAGCTCAAGCGCTTGAAAACCTGATGCATCATGATGCCTACCGTTGGCGCGTGGCATTAAAAGGGGCAAGGGCGGTAATGCGTGCCCACACCACCCAAACACGCTTAACCCAGATGCTGCGTACTGCCGGTATGGTGGTAAAAGCACCGGAACTGCCTAGCATCAAGCTCTATTGTGAAACGGTATCTTCAGAAGCCGCTAATAACATAGTTAATCAAACACTCCTGCCTAGCCACATAGTAGCCACCCACTGGGTACCTGGGGCCAAAGAGCAATTGCAGGCGGTGGGGATCACTTGCCAGGAAGCGGACGAGGTGACATCGCAAGCAAGTGAGTATTGGCTGTATGCTGAATTGCCAGCACTGGAAAGCCTTGAAGCAGAAGATATTGAAGATTTAGCGTGGACAACCACCTACGCCCAACACACCCGCGTAGGTTTTATCCGTGATGAGAAGCTGGAAAGTGGCGGCTGGCCGGGAGTAGCTTGCGAAAGTAATCAAATAGCGCATGGGTTTCAGCTAATACATGTTGGCCGTGAATTACCCCTACATGGACTGGCTGAGTGGGCAAACGGCGAAAGTACCCTGGCGTTGCGTAAACCGCACCTGCGCTATGCCCAGGCACCCAATATGGAGCCCGCTAAAACGGTGGTTATTGCCGGCCATGACCTGAAATTTATTAAGCCGTTTTACCCTTACTTCACGAAAGCAGGCATGCGTTTACTGCTTGATTTCTGGAGTGGCCATAACCAGCACAACGAAATTGCCAGCAAACGATTAATACGCCAAGCGGATACCGTTTTCTGCGAATGGATGCTAGGCAACGCTATTTGGTACGGTAAAAACAAACGTGAAGACCAGAAGTTAGTAGGGCGGTTGCACGCCCAAGAACTGCGCAGTGCACTATTTGAAAAAGTGCCATTTGAAGCCTTTGAGACTGTTATTTTTGTGGGGCCACATATGCTCCGCCAGGCCATAGCACGTTGCCCCGCACTCGAAAAAAACGGTGCGGTAATTTATAACGGTGTAGATGTAGAAGCGCTACAAGCGGTGCCACGTAAGCCTACTAACGGCAAAGTACTTGGTATTGTTGGCATCGTACCGCAAAGTAAACGCTTGGATCGTGCACTAGATATTCTCAAAGAGCTTCGCAGAGAAGATGCTGGCTACACGCTACGCGTAAAAGGGAAGCGGCCAGAAGAATTCCCATGGATGTTAAATCGTCCAGAAGAAATGGCGTGGTACGAAGAGCAGTATCGCCGCCTTGAGGAAGATCCTTTATTAAAAGAGGCTGTCTTCTTTGACCCGCAGGGCAATGATATGCCGGAGTGGTATTCTGGCATTGATTACATATTGTCCGTTAGCGATCACGAAAGCTTTCACTTAGCAGTAGCAGAAGGGGCCGCAGCAGGATGTCAACAAATTGTTTTGCCTTGGGAAGGGGCTAAAGAAATATATCCAAAAGAGTGGATATACTTAGATAAAAAAATGGCTGTTAAAGGTATTGAAAATAGCTTCAGTGAGAAAGCTAAATTATTTCAGTGTTTTCATTCGAAATTTGGCATTACATCAGTAGCAAAGAGTATCGTTGAGAAGCTTATATGGAAATAGTTGTTGATCATCCTATATTTGGTCCCTATGCAATGGCTTTTCCTATTAAATGGAAAGCTAACCCATTTAATAATAAAAATTGGCTGCATCACTTTAATAGTTTGAGATGGCTTGGGAAAGAAGAAGATTTAATAAAAGTTGAGAAAAGTCTTAGGAGCTTTTACAACTTTCACTGTATAAAAAAAATAAAAAACCCATACTATTCTGAAATAAGGGGAGACCATACAGCAGCAATTCGGTTAACATCTTTGGTGGAACTTAAAAATAGGTTTGAGTATTCCGGTGTCATCTCTGGTGTAGGAATTTGCCAAAAATTAATAAAAAATGAACTGGTTAATCTCCAGAGGCCAGAAATGTATCGTGCCGGTCATAATCACGGTCTTATGGTTGATTTGGCGCTTCTTGAAGTTTTCAAAGACAGAAAGCTGAAATTTCAGCACTTGATCGATTTGGATATGATATTAAGTCGCAGTGCGCAGACCATAAATGACATGTGGCATTTTACTGGCCTTACAAAAGAACATTCCGTCTCTTATCAAGAGTATAATTTACCGATTACAGTGAAATATTACAAAACAATAGAAGAGCTGGATTTAGAAAATAAGTCAAATGTTTTATTAGGAAATATTATTAATGAGACTAAGAAATTTTTAGGGTATGCGCTTAAAGAAAATGGAGAGTATTTCTCCTTAGGAGATACTCTCAGAAAGCCAAATGCTAATATATTGAACAAGGTTTACAAAGGAAAAACTTTAAACAGCAAAACGCCTGTTGAACTCTTGTTGCCATATTCTAAGCAAGACGGTACGTATTGTAATAATAATTTTTTCATTTTTAGAAAACTGATAAATGGAAGAAAGATACACTTTGCAGCAACTTGTTGCTGGGATTCGCAGAATCATAAGCAAAATGATGAGCTATCTTTTTGCTTAGATGTGGATGGGATATCTATTTTTGATGATCCAGGTTTTACTCCTTTTCTTCCAAAGCAGCAAGTGATGGATTTGAAAAGTGAGAAAAACCATTCGACAATTACTATTGAAAAAAATAAATGGGGTGCCAATTTTAGCGCTAAACGCGCCTCCAAAATAGTTACAGGTAATGATTTTAAAGATGGGTTTGAAGTAGAGATGAAGGCCGAAAGGGTTCCTGGCTTGATTTTTACTAGAAATATTAAGCTTAGTAAAGATGTTGTCATAATAAAAGATCATGTTAGTGGTTTGATTGAAAAAGGCACCTATATAAATAGGTTGTTTGTGCTTGGCCCAAAGGTTTGTGTGAATAAAGATTTAATAAGAAACAGGGCTTTACTTTCTGTGGGTGATAAACTTTTAGCAGAAGTGTCTTGCGAAAGCACAGGAGTAAGTGAGAGTTTTTTTTATATTGATAATAATGTTGATTATGTTTTAGTTAAAAAGGATGAAGTGGTTAAGACAAATATATTAATGCATAAAGGGAAGGCAATGGCTGGGATCAATAATAGATTAATGACGTTAAAAGTTGATTTGATTTGATGTTAAATTGCCTTTTATTTGATATTGGTTATCCGATCTTTTTGTTTCGTTAGGCTTTATTGGCAGTCACGGCAGTCACGGCAGTCACGGCAGTCACGGCAGTCACGGCAGTCTTTTAAGGCTGCTATGAGTAAAATGTAAATGATTTGGATAAATCTCGATTTCGAAAAGAATTTACATTAAAAATAGGGCGTGAGAGTAAAAAGCATTCCCAGTTTCTTTAAATAGTAATTATGGATTAACTGACAAGGTAGGTATTTATGAAATTAGGAAATGACAAGTTGCATTTGCAGCTTGAAATCGGCGAAGTGCAATTTTCTTATGTTTATATAAGAAAAAATGCTTGCTCCTCTTGGAAAAAATTATTTGTTAACGAATCTCTTTATCGTGAAAAAGCAAAAGAATTTAATAATCCTATTAACTTTATGTCGAAATATCATAAAGTAAAAAACACTAATGAGCTAGAGCTGTTAGAAAATCGTATAGTAATTTTGCGTGATCCAATTGAACGACTTTACTCTGGATTTATTAATCAGTTTATATCTAGATTAAATAAAAATAGATATGGTGTGATGCATGAGGAAGTAGGTTCTTTTCTTGAGAAGCCTGTAGAAGAAGTTACTTTTGACGAATTTATAAAGCAATATATTCTAAAAAGTGGCGAAGAAGTTAATGTACATTTTGTTCATCAGGTAAGCCATTTAGCTAATGTCGAATACAATAAGAAATGGATGCTAAATGATTTGTATAATGAAAGTGAGAGTTTTTTTGGAAAAAGTATAGCGGATAAATATTTTAAGAAAAAGTTAAACTCTACTCAGAAGATTGAAAAGATAAAAGGCGACTATAAGTTTGTACCAGCTGGAAAGATATATGAATTATATTCAGAACGAGGTGCTGTACCATCTCTTGACTCTCTTATCGATAATGATATTTTTGACATTTTGAGAGAGTATTACGAAAAAGATTACAATTTTATTGCAAATAAATAACTTGGAGTGTTTGAAGTTGAAAAATACTGTGGTTAATAAGGCACATGGTGAAAAGTGGATTGATTTTTTTGGTGGCGAAGTTCCTAAAATTCCGCCAATTACTTACCTTATAAGTTGTGCCCGAAGCTCCTTAAGCAATAATGATGCATTGCAAGCTGAAAATTACGAAAGATTAATATATTTACTGCATAACTCAGTGGTCTCCCCACAGTCAGATATTGATGTTAGTGTAAAATTTGGTTATGGCGGTATTGGTGTAGTGATCCATAAAAAAAGTATTATCAAAGAGGGAGTGACTATTGGTCAGAATGTTACACTCGGTGGTAGCGCCGGTATTAGTGGTTACTATGACGGTAATAGGATTCATGTGCCAGTGATAGAAAATAACTCGTATATAGCGGCAGGCACGAAAGTTCTTGGTGGAGTTGTAATTGGTGAGTTTTCAATTATAGGTGCCAACTCTGTAGTAAATAGATCAATAGAACCTTTTAGTTTAGCGGTAGGCCAGCCAGCGAAAAAAATTAAAAAAATCATAAAAGATAATTGCTTGAAATACAGAGGCTTTTACTCTTATTTGAAAGACCTTCCTGAAAGTGATTTTATAGCACTTTTTCCAGAGAGCTAAAAATACTTTACTCCATTTATGCTTTATTACTGGCTTTAATTTGACTAGATTGTTAAAAGTAAAGGTAAATTGTTATGATATTTCTTAAGTCCCATGGGATTATTTTCATGAAACCGAGGAAGGTCGCTGGGACTTCTTTTGAGATAGCCTTAAGCCGCTATGCAAAGCCAGATGATATTATAACACCTGTATCACCTGATGATGAGAAAGCTAGAAAAGACCTAGGCTTTTCTTCTTGTCAAAATTATTTGGATCAAAACGGTAAACAAATATTTAATAATCATATTTCAGCGTCTGAAGCTAAAAAGAAGCTTGGATACCCTATATGGGGTGACGTTGAAAAATGTGCCATAGTCCGTAACCCTTTTGATGTATATATATCTTTATTCTATTATCATAATGGTTCTTCAGCAGATATAACTAAGCTTACAGACTGGTATGTCGATGGAGATGGAGGTTCATATCTTGGTGTGAATCATAAGCAATACTTTATTAAAGGCAAGATGGTTATTGATCGCTTTATCCGGTATGAGAATTTTGAAGAAGATATTTTAGAACTGGAGAGATCTGTACCCAGCCTTAAAGGTTTATACGATACATTTCGAAATATCAAAGCTAAGTCTGGAATAAGAAGCAATGCGTCATATGAACTTAAAGCTGTATATTCTCATCATCCAAAGCTTAAGAGAGAAATTAGACGTTTGCATGAATTTGAAATAACTAATTTTGATTATTCGTCTTTGTGATTATTGCAAGGTTTTAAGTGAAATATTACAAATTTATAATTCATGTGGGTTATCCAAAGGCGGCATCGACTTCGTTACAGGATGCTCTTTTGGATTCGGCTGTATTGCTTAAAACCAAGGGTGTTTTGTATCCTGATATTTTAATGCCTGAGGGCTCTTCTAAACATGAAGAGCTTTTTCGTTTTGTGCGGCTGAATAAAATCGAGAAAGCACTATCCTTACTCCAAACGGAGTTAGATAGCGTGGATGATGTGCATACTGTTGTGCTATCAACAGAGTCCATTGTTAACCAGTTGTATAATTTTCATTCTTCTTTATGGATAAAGCTATTCAATGCAATCAAGCGGCTTGGTTCGTTGGAAATTGTTGTTATACATAGAGAGGCCAAAGATTTTTTATCATCTTACTATAAACAGGTAGTTATCAATCAGCCATCTTCTTTAGTTGATTTTTATGGAACATCACTCACGCAGACTGATTTTGAAAAGCTAAAGGTGGTGCAAAAACTAGCAAATTTAGATGCTGTGGTTGAAACGTTAAAAGATGTTTCAAATGCGCCGGTTAAAGTATTCGATTACCATCAGAATGTAGTGAGTGATGTTGTAAGCTGGCTAACTGGTGAGCTTTATACTGTAGAAACTCCTAAATTGAGTAACGTTAGTTTACAGCCGGAAGAAGTTGAATTGATTCGACAGGTTAATGCAACTACGACATCAATAGAGGAGAGAAACGCCTGGTTACATGTTTTAAGTCAATGCTCCTCACTTGGCAGCCGTACGGCGCTTACTCTTGCTGGGCGTGCAAATGAGGCTGATGTGCAGCAATTAGATGCTGACTGGCTATTAACGGTTATCCCGTCGCAGAACGTTGAGCTAGGTGTGGATGATCAAAAATTACTGTTGTTGGCTAAAAAAGCTTACCGGTGGTTGTCCAACTATCAGATGGACTGTAGGCTTAATCAATCCTTACAATATGAAGATTCTGCGCTTATGCCCTTAAAAACAATGGATTCGGTTGAACTTGAACGCTGTATTGTTAAAAAAATTGATCAGCTTGTCTCTGCTTCTACCAATTCATCTTTAGGAGAAAAACTATTCTCCTCAAAAAAGCTTGAGCTAGCTCCCTTCGCGGCAGTTAATTTCTCTGAATGGGGTGATTGGGAGCAGGATCCACTAAATAATCGCAGCTGGCAATGGCGACTGAACTGGCTCTCATTTCTCTCATATTTGCTCGCCTATCATCATAAAGTAAATAATGATGAGGTTCTAAGTCTTGGGAAAGCAGCTATTGAGTCCTGGTTGGATGCCTATTTAAAAACTGATACCGAATACCCATTTGAATTTATATGGCATGACCATGCCACGGCACTTCGCGCGGAACAATTAGTACTATTTGCTTATTATTGTCGAGATAAAGCACCTGAGTGGTCCAAACAGAATGCCGAGTTTCTCTCATATTTGGAAAAAGGGTTAGTCGTACATGCCGAGTGGCTGGAAAAGGATAGCTTCTACTCTGAACATACTAACCACGGTTTAGAGCAAGCACGTGTACTACTGTTGCTTGGGACAGTGTTTGAAGGCCAACAAGCGGATAAATGGCAAAAAATTGCCATTCAGCGTATCAGCAGCGAGTTGCAATTTGCGTTCACAGACGAAGGTGTTCATGTTGAAAATAGCCCTGCTTACCACATTTTTGTCTTCAAGGTCTTTTTAGGTATTATCAAAGACTACCCCGATGATGTGTTGGGGGATTTGGCCAGCCAATTCAGCCAGTTCTCTGCAAAAGCACTGAATTTTATTACTCATATTTTACGTCCAGATGGCCTTTTGCCCCCTATTGGTGACACTGAGCAGCTACCAACCAGTGATGCCTATAAAGAGTTGTTTGGTAGTACAGCTGAGTATCAACATTTTTTATACGCTCTTAGTCAGGGCAGACAAGGTGTTAAGCCTGACCAATTGAACGCGGTGTATCCTAAGTCGGGGTACGCCATTTTTAGAGATTGCTGGCCAGAAAGAAATCAGTTTAAGCAGGCTTTCCACGCTATCGTTAAGATTGGAACTTCCAGCCGCTATCACCACCAACAAGATGAAGGTCACGTTAGTGTTTATGCTGGCGGTGAAGATTGGTTGATTGACTCAGGCCTTTATAATTATATTAATAACGACCCGATAAGAAAGTATATGCGCGGCCGCCCTGGTCATAACGTTCCAATGATATCCAATGCCTCCTATGATAAAGAGTTTGAACACCGGTTAGGTGCTTGGGATGTTGTTGATTTTGCTGAGGGAGCGTTTTTGCCAAGTGTTGCCATCAAGCTTGAGGTGCTTCGCCCGGTGGTTCAAACCCGTCAGGTATCTTTTAGCGCAATCGATGAAGAACTAGCCATAGAAGATCACTTCATCTGTGAGGATAACCAGCCGCGCAACTTTACGCTGCAGTGGCATATTCCCAAAGATAAGACCATAAATGTTAATGGCAACCAAATCACCGTAACCAGTGCCAGCGGAAAAGTAATGCTGATTCATATTGATGGGCCAGAGCCAGATAATATCTCTGTTGTGAAGGGAGTAAAGAAGGATAAGGTGTTTAGCTGCATTTCTTATAAGGCAAACCATTACGAGCCTAGTCAGGTTATTAAGGTGGCTTATACAGAGTATGCTGAACTTGCTATTTATACGCGCTTTCTCTTTGAGCAAGTATTGCTCAATAGTGGTTCTAATGGCGAAGTGAAAAATGCTGTGTTTCAAAGTCAGGATCAATCTTCCAAAAATGTAATTAATCATCTTTACGCACAAGTTCGCAGTGAAAGGCCGCTTGTAGTGGTGGCCTGCGGCGCAGAGGAAGCCACTATCGGGATTGCTAAGGCCTTGCGTGAAAATGGGGTAGGGCGCTTGGTGATTTTAGAGAATAGTGAAGAGCTCGCCAATAGTGTTAAGAAAAGCTTAAAAGAAAACTATCTTCAGTCATGGGTTGAGTGGCGAATGGGCGATTTGACCCCTTGGCAGGGTGATGATTTTAATGATTCTCATGCCCAGCAAAATGCCTATTGGTTCTCCACTGAGCTATTAGAAGATTTAGAAGCGGTCGATTTTGTTTGGATTGATAATTCATTAGAGAAAGATTGTGGTTTCTCTAATTGCTTAGCTTTGCCAGCCTTGCTGGATCGCTTAAGCACCCAGGCGAAAGTATGGGTCAAAGGAATGAGTGATCCCACTGGTGAAGAATTCTGTAGGCAATGGGCAGAGCGCCATGGCTTTGAGTTTGACTATGTGTCTCGAAAAAATGGGCTTGGTGTTTTGAGCCGCAGCTAAGAGCGCTTCTAGGACGGGGCGGCTAACTAAACGTATTTTTCGTAGTTGGCTCGTGGTCTTTGTTACCAAGAACAACATTTAGTCCCTTTTTTTCATTATTTCTCATTTATCATTGATAACACACTGTTAATTGATCGTTACGCGAAGGATTGTTTATGTGCGGAATTGTTGGCGCGGTTAGCGCAAAGGATAGCACCGCCTTTCTTTTGGAAGGCTTATCTACATTGGAGTATCGCGGTTACGATTCAGCGGGTTTGGCCCTGCTATCGGGTGAGCACAGCAGTGGTTTGCAGCGTGCCCGCTCGAAAGGGCGTGTGGCTGAATTAGCCGCCCTTGTGAAAGAAAAGGCGCTAAGCGGTAATGTGGGCATTGCCCATACCCGTTGGGCTACCCACGGCGTACCGGCTGAACGTAATGCTCACCCGCATATCTCCGGCGGGTTGGCGGTAGTGCATAACGGCATTATCGAAAACTACGAAGCGTTGCGTATTCAGCTACAGGGCTTGGGGTATGAGTTCACATCGGACACCGATACCGAAACCATCGCCCACCTGATTCAAGCCTGCTTTAAAGGCCAAATTGGTGAGCCAGCGGAAAACCTCTTCTCTGCCGTGCAGTGCGCCGTTGCACACCTGAAAGGTGCCTTTGCCCTGGCAGTGATTAGTGATGAAGAGCCGGGCTGCTTAGTGGTTGCCCGTGAAGGTTCGCCGCTAATGTTGGGCATTGGAGATAATGGGCACTATGCCGCCTCTGACGCCTCCGCACTGATCTCCACTACCAAGCGTTTAATGTACCTGGAAAACGGCGATGTGGCTCGTTTAAGCCGCGAAGCGGTGGTTGTCGTTGATGGTATTGGCCAGCCGGTTGAACGTAAGGTCATTACTTCAAGCCTGAGCGCTAATGCGGTAGAGCTGGGTGACTTCAGCCACTACATGCAGAAAGAAATCTTCGAGCAGCCCCAGGCCCTTAGCAATACGCTGGAAATGATTAGCGGAGCAGGGCAACTGCATCCGGGTATCTTCGGTGCTGAAGCCGCTGATATTTTTGACCAGGTAGAAGCCGTGCTGATCCTGGCCTGCGGTACTTCCAGCTATGCGGGCATGACCGCCAAATACTGGATTGAGCAAGTGGCAGGCATTCCTTGCAACGTCGAAATTGCCAGCGAATACCGTTACCGCCAAAGCGTCGCTAATTCTAAACAGCTAGTGGTGGTTATCTCACAGTCTGGAGAAACGGCGGATACGCTGGCGGCGCTTCATCACGCCAAATCGTTAGGCCATACCCATACCTTGGCGATCTGCAACGTACCGGAATCCGCCATTGTGCGTGAAACAGCGCTGCGTTTTATTACCCGCGCCGGGCCGGAAATTGGCGTGGCCTCTACCAAAGCTTTCACCACTCAGCTAAGCGCGCTGTTCCTGCTTACTCTGCTGCTTGCCAAAGCTAACCAGCGGTTAAGTGGAGCAGATGAAAAAGCCTACCTGGATGAGCTGCGCCACCTTCCCATTGCGGTAGATAAGGTGCTTGCGCTTGAACCCAGCATTGAAGCCTGGGCGAAGCACTTTGCCAATAAGCATCACGCGCTGTTCTTAGGCCGGGGGCGGCATTACCCCATTGCGTTGGAAGGGGCGCTTAAGCTTAAAGAGATCTCCTACATCCATGCCGAAGCTTACCCGGCGGGTGAGCTAAAGCATGGTCCCTTGGCATTGGTCGATGCAGAAATGCCGGTAGTCGTTGTGGCTCCCAACGATGAGATGTTGGAGAAGTTAAAAGCCAACATGCAGGAAGTCAGTGCCCGTGGCGGTCAGTTGTATGTGTTTGCCGATGGTGACAGTGCTGTGAAGTCGTCTGAAGGCGTCAATGTACTGATGATGCCAGAGCATTACGGCCTGCTTTCGCCGGTATTGCACGTGGTCGCGCTTCAACTGCTTTCTTACCACGTTGCGTTGGTAAAAGGCACGGATGTGGATAAGCCACGTAATTTGGCTAAGAGTGTGACGGTAGAGTAGTGCCCATGGGCGTCGTTCCGACGCCTTCCGCGGGTGCCTACGAACGTTCCCTGAACTCACGTTCTTCGTTACCACGCGCTACGGTTTGTGGCGCCATGGATCTTTGTGTGAGCACGTTCCTTGTAGCGCGTGGTAAGCGAAGCGCACCCGCGGGTGCATCGCGAAGCGGTGCTGGGGTTTGCCCATGCAGGCAGGGTTGGTTCGGTGCCACGGGGCGGCGTTCCGACGCCTTTCGCGGGTGCCTACGAACGTTCGCTGAACTCACGTTCTTCGTTACCACGCGCTTCGGTTTGTGGCGCCACGGATCTTTGTGGGAGCACGTTCCTTGTAGCGCGTGGTAAGCGAAGCGCACCCGCGGGAGCAGCGCGCAGCGGTGCCGGGGTTGGCCCATGCAGGCAGGGTTGGTTGAGTGCCAGTGGGCGTCGTTCCGACGCCTTTCGCGGGTGCCTACGAACGCTCGTTGAACTCGTGTTCTTCGTTACCACGCGCTACGGTTTGTGGCGCCACGGATCTTTGTGGGAGCACGTTCCTTGTAGCGCGTGGTAAGCGAAGCGCAC
>NZ_JPUA01000034.1:1038170-1095224 GCF_002211105.1 Halomonas campaniensis
ACCACTAGCTTTTGTTTGAGCAGCAACCTGTAGCGCGCAAGCCCGCGGTGCCTCATTCGTTCGTCCCTCACGAGATTCGTAACTAAGCGCTACGATGGATACAGATGATTTTGCCCAGTAACAGTTAACACCCCAGTAATACTCATTCGGGAATGGACTCTCGCCAACTTCACGTGGAAGTGATTGTGTAAGTGGGCGTTGTATAAAGGAGATGTAATAGATGTCACTTTTTTTTGTGCACATACCTAAAACTGCCGGTACAAGCTTTAGGCAGGGGGCTGAAAAGTATTTTACGCCAGAGCGCATTGTTTATGATTATGGAGTGAACTCCAATGCGACCTCTCCTTTTGTGAAGAAGTCTTTGCATGGTGATCAACCTGATTTCTGGCAGTTCAAGCAGGCACTTGATAATCCAGCCATGATCGTGGGACATGTGACTATCGCGCGCTTTGTTTCCCTGTGGGGCGCGGGAAATACCGTTACCTTTCTACGTGAACCGCTGCAACGTATTGCCTCTGAATATGCCCATTTTGTCAGGAATATGGATTACCAAGGAAGCTTCAAGGAATTCTATTCAGGCCGTGGGATGCGTAATCGTCAACGTCGGGCTCTTTATGGGGTGAATCTTGAGTCTATCGGGTTTATCGGCTTAACAGAACGTTATTCTGAAAGTCTGGAAATGTTAAATGACCGCTTTGCAACGCGCATTCCCGAGCGCGAAGACAATCAAGGTAAGTCTCGTCTGGAGGATGAGTATGAGTTTGATGAAGAGGATCTCGTTGAACTCAGGAAATTGAATAGACGAGATATTGAGCTTTACCAGTACGCCTTAGCGTTGTTTGACTCACGCTATGCAATGTTCAAGTCTAACCAACCCTGGGCGCATGCTTGCCTTGTGGAGGCCACCACGGAGGGGGGCAGCGGTTGGGCCTGGTGGGCAGATGAGCGTGATGCACCGTTGGAGGTCGAGCTGTGGGTCAATGGTGAGCTTACCAGCACCGCACGCGCGGTGAAGTTTCGCCAGGAGTTGTGTAGCGTGCTGCCGCCGCGTGGTGGGTATGTGGGCTTCCATCTGCCTTTGAAATTGTCTCCTCTTGATAAAGTGCAGTGTCGTGTTGCTGCTACGGGCCAATGGTTTCCGCCAAGCCCGCGCCTCATTGAGGAAACGAAGACGTAATATCTTCAGGGGCAACGTCAGTTGGATTCTGGCAGTTAACGTTCGCTGAACTCGCTTTCTCGTTACCACGCGCTACGTTCCACACTCTATCTCCTCACCTAAAATGGGAACACCAGCGGCGTAATCAGTAGTACCGCCGCTGAATAGGTAAGGCTGACTGGCAAACCGATCTTCAGGAAGTCCGTGATGCGGTAGCGGCCGGGGGAGTAGACCATTAAGTGGGTTTGATAGCCAAACGGGATTAGAAAGCAGGCGCTGGCGCCGTACGCTACGGCCATTACAAACGGCAGCGGGTCGGCCCCAAAGGCGTGGGCGGTTCTCCAGGCAATAGGAAAGGCTAATGCAGCCGCCGCGTTGTTAGTTACCGTTTCTGTCAGTAGTAGCGTCAACAGGTAGCAGCCAATAAACGCGGCATAGACACCGTAACCACTGAATAGACCTTGCATACCAGTCGCTAGTAATCCCGCCGCGCCTGAGTTTTCCAATGCTTGAGCGATGGCTAACGCCGAACCAATAATTAGCCATAGCTCAAACGGGAAACGGCGACGTAGTTCTGCCAGGCTAATGACTTTCATTAGCAGTAGCCCCCCCAGCAGTACCAGTAGCCCATGAAAAAGTGGCAGCACATTAGCCGTGGCAAGGGCGATAACTGCTGCGAACCCCCCCAGGCTGAGCAAGCTCTCTCTGTTTCTCAGTTGCGGCCGAGTGAAGCTGCCGCTTAGTAAGTGGAAGTTACGGTCTAGATTGCGGTGCTGGCGGAAATCGGCGCTCACCGCTAGCAGTAAGCAGTCACCCACGCGCAGAGGAATTTTTCCCAGCTGTCCCTCTAAGCGTTTTTCTCCACGCCTTATACCCACCACGCCCGCACTGAACATGCTGCGGAAATCTACATCCTGCAGAGTTTTTCCTGACAACTCAGATTCGTGGGAAATGACTACTTCGACTAGGTTGGTCGCCAGCAGGTTATCGGCTTGATGGCCAAATAAGTGCAGCCCTGGAAAGCGCTGTAGGGCTTGCACTTTGCCCACTTCACCGGTGAATACCAGCGTGTCATAGGCTTGAAGTTGCTCATCCGGTGCCACGGGGCTGATCAGCCGCCCGTGTCGTTCTATTTCCAGTAAATAAAGCCCCTCTAAGCTGCGCAGGCCGTTTTTTTCGATGGTTTTCCCAATCATGGTTGAATCTGGTTCTAGATCTGCCGCTAGAAAGTAGGAGAGCTTCTCGTTGGTGTCTTCCAATTGGTGATGGGGTAGGGCATTAGCGCGCCACATTAAAACACAGAGGGTAATCAGCGCCACGGGGATACCCACCAAGCTAAATTGGAACATGCCCAGCTCGCTGCCACTGGCACTCAAATTAAACGAGTTCACTACTAGGTTGGTGGATGTGCCCACTAACGTAGTAATGCCGCCCAAGACCGAAGCGTACGAGAGCGGGATTAATAGCCGTGAAGGCGCGATACGCTGTTGGCGCGAAATGGCTCCCAGGAAGGCGGCTACCACTGCCGTATTATTCAAAAAAGCGGAAAGTATCGCCGTAATGCCCATTAAACGTGCTGTAGCAAGCCGCGGGTGACCTTTTAACAAGTGGCGTGATAGCCAGTCTAGAAGGGGTGAGCGTTCAAGCGCCAATGATACCAGCAACAAGAGCAGCAGTGTGGCAAGCGCAGGGTTGGTGTACTGGGTGAGCAGGGTGGCGGTGTCTACAAAACCGAGTAGCAAAAAAATAGCGGCTAATGTGACAAAAGCAATGGCGGGCTTTACGCGCCCGCTGATCAACAGCGCTAATAAAATCGTAATGGAGAACAGAACGGCCCAGGGGATCATGGTGGGTCCTTAAAAACGGTAACTTCATGGTTCGCTTGCTGGATTTTACGCAGGCTTTTATGATGGAGTCTAATAATTGCAATTCTTAGTTGTGATGATTTTTTAAATATTTATTAAATACATATGGTTATAAGAAATATTGAGCATTAAACATTTATCGCCTGAAAAGCTCAATGAGCGCCGCATGCAAGCTGTAAAGCTACGCTTGGATGGGGTAACGGTTGCGTTGGTAAGTCAGCAAACCGGGCTTTCTGCCCCAACCGTTTCAGCGGCCTGGAAGGCGTTTCGTGAAGGTGGCTGGGCGGCAGTGCCGGTGCGACCTCGTGGCCGTTTAAAAGGGCAAGCTAATGTGCTCGATGCCGCTATTCAACAACGGTTGTGGGAGGCGCTGTATGCCCCGCCACCCGCTGAACAACCAGGCTGGAACAGCGCTGACCTTGTGGCGTTTTTACGCGATGAGCACGGCGTTGAATTGACCCAGCGTGGCATTGAGCACTGGTGGGAAAACCAAGGTTTGAAGCATGAGCCGTGGCCGTTAAGCGCATTGGCTAAGCAGCGCTCGCAGCGTGGCCGATGGTATCGGCAGGCCGTTGCGCCGCGGTTTGACAGGTTAGAAGAGGCCAACCAGCGTTGGCAGGGCGGTGTGCGCCGGGTGGCGCATCCACAGCGTCCGGTTTATCAGCTCTATTTGCATGGCCCGCGCGGTAGGCTGTGGATGCGCTGTTTTAAGCGCCCGCCCTTGGCAGATGATTATTTGGCCGCGATGCAGGCACTCATTGGCAATAGTAAAGAAAGTAACAGGCCAGTCGCCTTGGTATTTCATGGCGCTTGGTTGTCAGCCAGCCCGCAAGTGACGGTTTGGTTGGCGCAACAAACGATGTTTTGGTTAGTGCCGGTACCTGCCGATATGGGCTTGGCTTCCTAGCACTTAAGAGCAAACTTTTTCACCTTACGTTGGGATAGATGATGACATCACTCACCCATTTACAGCGACTGGAAGCGGAAAGCATTCAGATCATGCGCGAAGTGGTTGCCGAGACTGAAAACCCGGTAATGCTTTATTCGGTCGGTAAAGACTCGGCGGTCATGCTACACCTGGCCCGCAAAGCCTTTGCACCTTCGCCACCGCCGTTCCCGCTGCTGCACGTTGATACCCGCTGGAAGTTCCGGGCCATGTATGAATTCCGCGACAATATGGCGGAAGAGATTGGTATGGATTTGCTGGTACATATCAACCCGGAAGGTGTCGAGAAGGACATCAATCCGTTTACCCACGGCTCGGCGATTCATACCGACATAATGAAGACCGAAGGCTTGAAGCAGGCGCTGGATAAGTACGGCTTTGATGCGGCCTTTGGCGGCGCCCGGCGGGATGAGGAGAAATCCCGTGCCAAGGAGCGTATTTTTTCGTTCCGTACCGCACAGCACCGCTGGGATCCTAAAAACCAGCGCCCGGAGTTATGGAAGCTCTATAACACGCGTAAGAATGGTAAAGAGTCGATCCGCGTATTTCCGATCTCCAACTGGACCGAACTGGATATATGGCAGTACATCTATCTGCAGAATATTCCCATCGTTCCGCTCTACTATGCGGCTGAACGGCCGGTGGTGGAGCGCGATGGTACGCTGATTATGGTCGATGATGAGCGCATGCCGTTAGAGCCCGGTGAAGTGCCCATGATGCGTAAAGTACGTTTCCGTACCCTGGGCTGCTATCCGCTCACCGGTGCGGTTGAGTCAGAAGCGGATACCTTGCCTGCCATTATCCAAGAAATGCTGTTGACCAAAACATCGGAACGTCAGGGCCGGGTGATTGATAGCGATAGCGCGGCATCCATGGAGAAGAAGAAGCAAGAGGGGTATTTTTAATGTCTCACTCATCTGACCTGATTGCTGACGATATCGAAGGCTACCTGAAAGCCCACGAGCATAAGGGCTTGCTGCGCTTCATTACTTGCGGCAGCGTAGACGACGGCAAAAGTACCCTAATTGGACGCCTGTTGTTTGAGTCCAAATTGCTGTTTGAAGATCAACTGGCAGCGATAGAAGCGGACTCGAAAAAATACGGCACCCAGGGCGGAGAGATGGATTTTGCGCTGCTGGTGGATGGCCTGGCCGCCGAGCGCGAGCAGGGCATTACCATTGATGTGGCGTATCGTTTTTTCTCTACCGAGAAGCGCAAGTTCATCGTAGCGGATACCCCAGGGCACGAGCAGTACACCCGCAACATGGTGACCGGGGCTTCCACGGCTGATGCGGCTATTTTGATGGTCGACGCACGCCACGGCATTTTGACGCAAACCCGCCGCCATAGCTTTTTGATGTCGTTAATGGGTATGCGCCACGTGGTGGTGGCGATCAACAAGATGGATTTGGTCGACTACTCCAAAGCGCGTTTTGATCAAATCGTTGAAGAGTACCGTGCTTTCGCCAAACAGCTGGGGCTGGAGAACATCACCTTCATTCCCATGTCGGCGCTGAAGGGCGACAATGTCATTGAGCATAGCGCCAAAATGCCGTGGTACCACGGTACGACGCTGCTGGGTTACCTGGAAACCGTCGAGCTGGATGCTGAGCATCTTCAACGCTCTCCCTTTCGCATGCCTGTGCAGTGGGTGAATCGCCCCAACCTGGATTTCCGCGGTTTTACCGGCATGGTGGCCAGCGGTGTGGTGCGCCCCGGCGACCAAATCCGTGTTCAGCCTTCTGGCAAAACAAGCACTGTCTCGCGTATCTATACCTTGGATGGTGACTTGGAAGAGGCCGTTGCCGGGCAGTCTATTACGCTGTTGCTGGAAGATGAAATTGATATTTCCCGTGGCGATGTCATTTCCGGCGTAGATGAGCCAGCTCACACCGCTGACCAGTTTGAAACTACTCTGGTGTGGATGCATGAAGCGCCGTTGTTGCCGGGCCGCCCTTACTTGATGAAGCTGGGCACCCAAACAGTGTCGGCGACCGTGACGGATATCAAGTATCAGGTCAATGTAAATACCCTTGAGCACACGGCGAGCAAGCAGCTTGATCTGAACGGTATTGGTATTTGTACCCTAAGCCTTAACCGTGCCGTTGCCTTCGATGCCTATAAGGACAACCACGATACTGGCGGCTTTATCCTCATCGACCGTATGACTAACAATACGGTTGGCGCAGGCATGCTCCACTTCGCCTTACGGCGTAGCCAGAATATTCATATGCAGCATGTGGATATTGATAAGCAGGCGCGTGCGTTGGCCAAAGGTCAGAAGCCCGCCGTGCTGTGGTTCACCGGGCTTTCCGGGGCGGGTAAATCGACCATTGCTAACCTGGTCGAGAAAAAACTCTTTGCCCACGGCCAACATACCTATCTGCTGGATGGCGATAACGTGCGCCATGGCTTGAACCGTGATTTAGGCTTTACCGATGCCGACCGAGTGGAAAACGTGCGCCGGGTAGCGGAAACCGCCAAGCTGATGGTGGATGCCGGGCTGATCGTGATGTCGGCGTTTATCTCGCCTTTCCGCAGCGAGCGCCAGCTGGCGCGGGATCTATTGGAAGCGGGCGAGTTTATCGAGATTTTTGTCGATGCACCGCTGGATGTCGTTGAGGCGCGAGACCCGAAAGGCCTCTACAAAAAGGCCCGCCGCGGAGAGCTGAAAAACTTCACTGGCATTGATTCCGTTTATGAAGCCCCTGAAGCGCCGGATGTTCATCTGAAAACATCCGAAATGGACGCGGAAGAAGCAGCGGACGCCGTGATCGTAGCTCTGCGTGAACGTGGAATGATTAGCTGATTTGAATGTGCAAGCTGTCAGGTGGTGGCGAGGATGGCCGCTACTTGGCAGCTTTTTTTTATGAAAAGGCTAAGTCTTCAGCTGGGCCTTATTAGAGGGATTAGATTATGGCGCTTATTGATCAAGCACTGCTGGATGCGGTTGAACGCATAGCTCGTGAAGCTGGCGACGCCATTATGAGCGTTTACGCGCGCGAATTCAGTGTGGAAGAGAAGGAAGATAAAAGCCCGTTGACCGAGGCTGATAAAGCAGCGCACAACGTTATTGTGCGCGGTTTGCAGGCGTTGCCGGTGCAGATTCCGATCCTCTCAGAAGAGGACATTGAGGGCTTTTCAGGTGCTGATGCCGAGGGCCGCTACTGGCTAGTCGATCCGCTGGATGGCACCAAAGAGTTTATCAAGCGTAACGGTGAGTTCACCGTCAATATTGCCTTGATTGAAAACGGTAAGCCGGTGCTTGGTGTGGTGACCGCGCCTGCGCTGAAGGTGGGCTATGTGGCCGCGCAAGGACTGGGCGCGTTTAAGGTTGAAGCCGATGGCCATCGTAAGGCCATTTCCGTGGCAGGCAAGCCTAAAGAGGGCGTAACGTGGCGCGTAGTGGGTAGCCGTTCCCACCCTAGCCCTGATTTGGCCGCTTGGCTTGAACAGTTGGGTGAGCACACCATGCTGCCCATGGGCAGTTCATTAAAGCTGTGCATCATTGCCGAAGGTTTTGCCGATGCCTATCCCCGCTTGGGGCCCACCTGTCTATGGGATACCGGCGCCGCCCACGCGGTAGTGCTCGAAGCTGGCGGTCGGGTAGAAACCCTGGAAGGCACACCCCTTAGCTACGCCAACCCCAGCGAAAAGCTCAACCCCTATTTTGTGGTGTGGGGGCATTAAGCCCAGGCGCCACTGGTCTTTGTTTTGGCACCAAGGTTGGTTGGGTGCCATGGGGCGTCGTTCCGCCGCCTCCCGCGGGTGCCTACGAACGCTCGCTGAACTCGCGTTCTTCGTTACCCGCGCTACGGGTGCACTCACTCGATTTCGGTGGTGTGATTACGTGCACACTCCCTTGGAAGCCTCACCTTCATGTGCCTGCGAGATTTAGTAGCGCGTGGTAAGCCTACGGCGCACCCGCGAAAGCAGCGCGGAGCGGTGCCGGGGTTTGGCTCGTGCAGGCAAGGTTAGTTGGTTGCCACGGGGCGTCGTTCCGCCGCCTCCCGCGGGTGCCTACGAACGCTCGCTGAACTCGCGTTCTTCGTTACCACGCGCTATGGGTGCACTCACTCGATTTCGGTGGTGTGATTACGTGCACATTCCCTTGGAAGCCTCACCTTCATGTGCCTGCGAGATTGAGTAGCGCGTGGTAAGCCTACGGCGCACCCGCGAAAGCAGCGCGGAGCGGTGCCGGGGTTGGTTCGTGTGGGCAGTGTTGTTTGGTTGCCACTGGGCGTCGTTCCGCCGCCATCCGCGGGTGCCTACGAACGCTCGTTGAACTCGCGTTCTTCGTTACCACGCGCTACGGGTGCACTCACTTGATTTCGGTGGGGTGATTACGTGCACACTCCCTTGGAATCCCCACCTTCAAGTGCATGTGTGATTGAGTAGCGCGTGGTAAGCCTCGGGCGCACCCGCGAAAGCAGCGCGGAGCGGTGCCGGTGTTGGTTCGTGTGGGCAGTGTTGTTTGGTTGCCACTGGGCGTCGTTCCGCCGCCTCCCGCGGGTGCCTCATTCGCTCGTGCCTCGCGAGATTCGTTACCACGCGCTACGGTATGTGCACTCATTTGAATGGGTGGTTTTCTTAGCGCGGCGTAAACCCCCTTCCTCTCATATACTCGTTACCTCGCTCTGCTGGGCTTATACTCCTGACGATTCACGATTCACGATTCACGATTCACGATTCACGATTCACGATTCACGATTCACGATTCACTTTTAAGGTTACTAAACAATGCGTAAATATTTCGGTACTGACGGTGTTCGCGGTCGCGTGGGGGAGTTTCCCATGACGCCTGATTTTGCTATGAAGTTGGGTTGGGCCGCAGGGCAGGTGTTGGGTGCTGAAGGTGTTAGGGAAGTGTTAATTGGTAAAGATACCCGTGCTAGTGGGTATATGTTGGAATCAGCTTTAGAGGCGGGGTTCTCCGCGGCGGGTGTTAATGTTGCCCTGGTGGGGCCGTTACCGACCCCTGGCGTTGCTTATTTAACGTCTACCTTCCGTGCGGATGCGGGGGTAGTGATTAGCGCGTCGCATAACCCTTTTGATGATAATGGTATTAAGATTTTCGGGCAGGGCGGTCACAAGCTTAATGATGTGCAAGAGCAGGAAATAGAGCGCTGGTTACAGACCGCCATTGATGGCGGCATGACCTGCGTTAGCTCCGAAAAACTAGGTAAAGCGCGCCGTATTGATGATGCCGCTGGCCGTTATACCGAATACTGCAAGGCTAACCTGCCAGGGCACTTGAGTTTGAACGGCCTGAAAATTGTTGTAGATAGCGCCAATGGTGCGGGTTACCGAGTGGGCCCGGCGGTTTTCCGTGAGTTAGGCGCTGAGTTAATTAGTATTCACGACAAGCCCAATGGACTCAACATTAACGAAAACTGCGGCGCTACCTCTATGCAGAACCTGTGCGATGCAGTGCTCGCCCACCAGGCGGATCTGGGGATAGCTTTGGATGGCGATGCTGACCGGCTGATGATGGTGGATCATACGGGATCCGTGGTAGACGGCGATGAGCTTCTATACCTGCTTGCGAAAGACGCGAAGCGTGCGGGATACAACGGCGGAGTGGTGGGCACCCAAATGAGTAACTTGGGGCTTGAGCAGGCGCTTCATGGATTGAATATTCCTTTTAAGCGCGCCAAAGTAGGCGACCGCTATGTGCTGGAACAGTTAAACGCAACGGGCTGGCGGTTAGGTGGGGAAGGCTCTGGCCACCTGTTAAGCCTGGATCATGCATCCACTGGAGATGCTATCATCGCCTCTTTGCGCGTGCTGACTAGCTTGTTAGAGCAACAGGCAACGCTGTATGACGCCAAACAGGGTATGCACAAGCTCCCGCAAACCTTAATTAATGTGCGTTATACCGCTCAAGCAGGGCATGATCCACTTGATACCCCAGCGGTACTGCAAGCCGTAGCATTGGTAGAACAACAGCTTGGCCAGACGGGCCGCGTGCTGCTGCGTAAATCTGGCACGGAACCATTGATTCGCGTGATGGTCGAGGCTGTGGACGCTGATCGGGCGCAAGGCAGTGCACAGCAAATTGCTGATGCGTTTTCTTAGGTGAACACGGTAGGTTCTCCCGTTAGACGAGGTAATGACTTTTGACATCATCTTCAACGCTTAGCTTGCCCCCTGAGCATAAGACAGAGAGGCATTTGTCAGATATCGCGGACGTCGAGCAAAGCCCTTGGTTTGATGCTGACTGGTATATGATGCAATACCCTGATGTAGCTGTTTCCGGTATGTCGCCAGCGCAGCATTATCTGTTGCTGGGGGAAGCCTGGGGTCGAAAAGCTGGCCCGCGTTTTGATGCCGAATATTACCTTCATAACCATCAGGATGTTGCTAAGGCGGGCGTTAGTCCATTACTGCACTTCACGCGTAATGGCGAAAAAGAGGGGCGCATGCCAGTTGATCTTCTTGCGCACCAGGTTGAGGAGCTGCTTTGGCAACAAGCTGACTCCTCGTCGCCATTTACAACATTGAACGGCCTGCTTAATCACCAAGATCCCTGGGAAGCCAGCTATGCGGCATGGGCGTTGGGGCGTTGGTATGCTTGGCAAGGTGAGTGGCAGCGCTGTGCTGAGGTGTTGTCAGGCCGTCATCAATTACAGGATGTTAAGCCTGCTACCGCGGCCCCCTGGTTATTAGAGGTGGAGGCCCTTGTCAACGATGGTCAGCTCGTAGGGGCTTGGAAGCGTATCAAGCAGTTAATGGCTGCATTTCCCGACTACCCTGATACCTCCCTAGCACTCGCTAATTTGTTGGCAGTGCAGGCCGCTGCTCTAGCCGGGGAGTCCACCACGCCTCCATCGTCTTCACAGGCACAGGCATTAACTGAGCAATTTCGTTTACGGCATATTAATGCGCTGTTTAACCGTACCAATCACTACCCGCTCGCCCTTAAAGACGCCAACCAGCCCTTAACACTCGATAACTTAACCTTCGAAAGTACAGCAGAGGCTCGTTCTTCTACGCGTGAGAACGGTGAGCTGGTCAGTGTCATTATGCCGTTATTTAACGCAGAGGCTCACTTGGTAACGGCACTGCGCAGCCTGGCAGAACAGTCTTATGCCAATATAGAGGTTATTGTGGTAGACGATGCGTCTACCGATGACTCGTTAGCCGTGGCCCAGGCATTTAGTCAGCAGGATTCTCGTTTTCGGGTGCTAACTCAGCCTACCAATCAGGGGGCGTACGCTGCACGGAACCGTGGTCTAGCGGCAGCGAAGGGAGCTTTTATCACCGTTCACGATAGTGATGATTGGTCGCACCCTCAAAAGCTTGAGGTGCAGGTGGGAGGCTTGGAAAGCAAGCCTGAGTGGAAGGCGTGCTTTAGTGATTGGGTTCGCTGTTCTACTGAAATGCTCTTTACTCGTTGGCGTGTTGAAGCAATGGATGGGTGGATTTATCGCAATACGTCATCGTTTATGTTTCGACGGGAGGTTTTCGAAACATTAGGGTTTTGGGATGTTGTGAGAGTGGATGCTGATACTGAGTACTTTCAGCGCTTTACGACTGTTTTTGGCGCTAAGTCCTTTGGTGGCGTTAAGAGAGGCGTTCCGCTGGCCTTTGGCCGTAGCTTGCCCAGCTCGCTTAGCCAGGCAGGCCCCACGCACTTAGTTACCCAGTTTAACGGGGTACGCAGTGATTACCGCTATGCGGCGGCTCAGTGGCACGAGAGTGCCGAACAGCCAAGTGATTTGTACTTGCCAGCCAATCCCGATGTTCGCCCCTTCCCAGCACCAGCTGCCAACTTGCCCGGTTGAGCTGGTATCCTATTGCCAATTTATTACGTGTTAGGAATTCATTGTGAGCCAGCAACAGCATTCGTTAGCGCCCAACGCTACACAAGACCTTGCTATCAAGCCTTCTATCAATACGTTGGCCCAGGGATCCATGTTTTGGCAGCCTGATTACCGTGAGGCATCTCCCTGGCTGGAGCATTTACCATTTCTGTTTTGGTTGGTAGAAGCTTTGCGGCCACAGCAGTCAGTGGGGCTGGGGGTCGATAGCGTAGCGCACTTTGCGGTTTGCCAAGCGGCCTCAAGGCTTCGCCTGGGTACGCGTTGCTTTATGGTGGGAGCGCATGAAAGCGCTGAAAACAAGCAGGATGCCGAGGCTATTCGGGCCTATGCCGCGGATCACTTCGCCACCATTAGCCAGTGGCTAGAGGCGACTCCCACACGGGCGATTGAGCAGTTTGATGAGGGCTCAGTTGACCTGTTATTGCTGCATGTAGAAGCCGACGATAACAGCGTGGATTATCTGCTGGATCGCTGGTTATCCAAGCTTTCATCAGAGGGTGTCGTGGTGGTGCCTGGGGTTTCTCGCCGTGAGCCAGGCTGCCTTGTATTCCGCGCTTTTGAAACTCTCAAAGCTCGCTACCCGCACTTTGTGTTTCACCATGCCGGTGGACTGGGGCTTATTGCGGTAGGTAATAATCTGCCCCCGTTGCTTAAAAACCTTTTAGGCGCGTTGGAATCGGCGGCCTCTACACAGGTGGTGCAAGATGTATTTGCCCGCTTGGGGCGCAGTTGCCAGGATAAAGTAACTGTGCGGCACCAGCAGGCACTTTCACAAGCCCTGGAAACCCGAGTAAACGAACAGGCGAGTAACCTGGCAGTTGCCGAACAACAGATAAATGAGCAGGCAGAGCAATTACAGCAGGTGGTTGAAGAGCGCGATAAGCTGAAAGCGCGCCTTGAACAGCAGGAGTCGCGGTTTGCCCAGGAACGTGGCTGTTTGGCCGAGCGGGTGAGTT
This sequence comes from Halomonas campaniensis, assembly GCF_002211105.1. Lineage (GTDB taxonomy): Bacteria > Pseudomonadota > Gammaproteobacteria > Pseudomonadales > Halomonadaceae > Vreelandella > Vreelandella campaniensis_A. The sequence continues at coordinate 1,050,920 of NZ_JPUA01000034.1, forward strand.
CGCTGGAAGAATTTAACGACGAGTTGAAAAAAGAGCTGATGCGCCAGCGTGAACAGGGGGAGCGGCAAGCGGCCGAAGCCCGTGAGCAAAGTGAGCGCTATGCTGCTGAGTCACGTGAGTATGCTCAAGCTTTGAAAGCCAGCGAGCAGTCGCTAAACCAAGCCCAGCATGAGGTGAGTGAACATAAGCAGATGCTGGAAACCCGCTTTAGCGAATTGGCAAAACTAACCAGCCTGCTTGAAGCTAATGAAAAGAGCTTGCGTAGTGCCCATGAAGAGAACACTGGATTAACTAACAAGCTGCAAAAAACCGAGACCTCGCTGCAGGCGCGCTTTAATGAATTGGGCCAGTTGACCCGCAAGCTGCAAGAAGCGGAGCAGCGCATTGGCGGTGTTGAAAAGAGCCGTTCAGATCTTGAACAGCAGTTGGCAGAGCAAAAGAAAGCGCAAACTACGCTTTCTGACCAACTAAAAGCTGCAACTGAGCGTGAAAAAGAAGCGCTCAGCGCTGTTGACGAGCGTTTCCGCGAGTTAGCTGTGCTAACCGAACTGCTAGAGAAAAACGAAGCGCAACGCGGGCAGTTGAAACGCGAGCTTGATGATACAAAATCTGCGAACCAGAAGCTCGAAGTGGATGCTAAAGCCAACCGTGAAACGCAGGCTCAGCAGCGTCGCGAAATAGAGCGTCAATCTTATGAGTTAGCCAATCTAGTTGATCAGCTAGAAGCCCTAAGGGCAGCACCGCCCATTGCTGATACGTCTACTGAAGCGGAGATAACAGCCCCAAAAAGTGTTGCTAAAGCCCCACCGCTGACAAAGCGAGCGATCAAGCGGCAGGTCGCGTTAATCGAAGCGAGTCAGTGGTTCGACGCTAAGTGGTATTTAGCGCAATACCCGGATATTGCTCGTGATAGCAAAATGTCGGCAAATCCGGCCCGCCACTATTTGTTAATGGGCGGTTTCGAAGGGCGTAACCCAAGCCCTGGGTTTGACTCTGCGTACTACCTTCAGCACAACCCCGACGTGGTCGAAAGCGGGATAAACCCGCTTGTACACTATCTTAAGTTTGGTGAGAAAGAGCAGCGTAGTACTCAAGCATAGTACTAATGCGTAGTGCTAAAACGAAGCACTAAAACGTAGTGCTAAAGCATAGTACTAAGGCATAGTACAAAGGAACTGTAATGAGCGATGCTAACCGTAAGTTGTTATTGGATGCAGAGTTATTTAATGCGTCGTGGTATGTAAACCGTTACCCGGATGCGCAGCATAGCCAGCTTTCTCCGCTGGAGCATTTTCTGAATTATGGCTGGGCACTTGGCCGCTGCCCAGGGCCTGGTTTTGATCCTGAGGAGTATTCCCGTCGCTACCCTGATGTCGCTACGTCAGGGCTAAACCCGTTGTTACACTATCTTCACCATGGCCGCAGCGAAGGTCGGCGGGCAGTAGTGGGGCAGGGGGATTCCCCCGCAGTGCCACAGCTGGCTGTCGTTTTACATGCTTATCATCTTGAATTGGTGGCACTGTTAGGTGACAGGCTTGCCTTGCTGAAAGAGCCTTTTGATCTGTTTATTACCACGTCCCATGCGCCGAATACGCGGGAAATTGTGGCGCTCCAGAAACGCTATCCTGGTGCAAAGGTGGTGCACTGCGCTAATCGGGGGCGTGATATCGCGCCATTTTTCTCCCTAATACCTCGTCTACAGCGTTACACGCTGTGTTTAAAGTTGCACACTAAACAGGGTGTAACGCCAGTGGCGAAACAGTGGCGAGATACGCTTTTGAGTAGCGTATTACCGAGTGGCGGCGGCGTGCAGGCGTTGCTGCATAAGCTACGCAGCGACCCCCGCTTGCAGTTAGCTGGCCCACAGCGGTTGTTTATGAGCCAGTTGGCCATGCGGTTTGGCAATGGCCCATGGCTGGAAAAGCTTGCGCCGCGGGTCAATGTATCGCTGGAAAGCGATTGGGGCTTTTTTGCTGGCAGTATGTTTTGGTGCCGCCCCCAGGCGCTATCCGCTTTGGCCGCCGAAGTAGCACCGTTGATGTTTGAGCCAGAGACCGGCGAGCAGGACGGTGAACTATCTCATGCGCTGGAACGTTTGGTGGGTGGTGTGGTGCGCCCCCAGTCAGAGCGGGTGTTGTTGTTACCCCATGGGTCTAATGGCGAGCTTTCGCCTTATCTCATGGAGACCGAGCTGGAAAGCACCATGCCATCAGAGCTGCTGATCGATAGCAGTGACCTTCAAGCGTTGCAGGCGTCTGGTAGTAGTCGTGTGAAAGCGGCCAGAAAACAAGGGGTGAATGGAGATATTAACCTCAACGGCGATCTCGCGATTTGTGGCTGGCTGGCGGACAGTGGTTCCAGCGCGCCACGTTCGGCGTTGATCCGTATTGATGGTCACCATGATATTGAAGTGATCGCTAACCAGTTTCGCAATGACCTGCGTGATAACGGCATTCATGAAGGGCGCCATGCCTTTGAGACATATCCGCCGGTTGAGTTGGTAGACGGCCAAAACCACCACCTTGAGTTAATCGACACCCTGAGTGGCCATGTGGTGGCCAGTGGCGATGCTGTCTGGGAGTTTCAGCGTTCTTTTAGCGATTTTGCGGGTTATCTTGCCCATGGTCTGGTTGATCCTTATCTGTCGCGCCCGTTTCGCGAGGCTGATAAGCGATGCCTGGCCGCCATGGAGAATGTGGCGGATGGGCTGACTCGTGATGCGCAAGCACTCGCAAAGGCTCCGCTAGTTACTGTCATTATGCCCTGCTTTAACCGTTTGGATACCATTGAGGCAGCGGTCGAGTCGGTGAGTAGCCAGGTGTATGCCAACTGGGAATTGCTGTTGGTAGATGACGGCAGTACCGATGGTACCCGTGAGTGGTGTGAGCGGCAGGCCGCCAAAAACGAACGTATTCAACTGATTGCTCTGAAAAAAAATCGAGGTGTCTCCCATGCGCGCAATCAAGGGTTGGAGGTAGCGCAGGGGGCTTATATCGCTTACCTGGACTCTGATAACGTTTGGGATCCACGCTATTTGGCTGCCATGGTGGGGGCTTTTAGCCGCGAACCCACGGCTAAGGCGTTTTATTCAGGCTTATATCGCTACACCGGCAATGCCACAGAGCCTTCCGGCGTGCTGTTTGGCCCTTTGAATCGCGCATTGTTGTTCAATAGGAACTATGTAGACCTCAATGCGTTTTGTCACACTCGCGAGGCCTATCAACAGTGTGGGGGCTTTGACGAGACGCTGCCGAGGTTTGTGGACTGGGATTTGATCCGCCGCTATAGCCAGCGGGTACGGCTTTGTTCAGTGCCGGTCGTATTAACCCACTATTATTATGGCCGTGCCGCTAACACTTTGACGGCTAACACGGAGTACGTGGGCTATTTAGACCAGGTGCGTGAGGCAACTGGGCATCAGTGGTCTGCCGCTAAATCAACAGCCTCTACTGCACTGCAGCGAGGGGTGTCGGTGGTTATCCCCAGCTATGAGTCGTTGGAGGATCTGCGTGATTGCCTAACTAGCCTGGAAGCGCTGGCACTGGGCGATAAGCTGGAGGTGATCGTTGTCGATAATGACTCTTCGTCTCCGGTGAAGAAGTTCCTTGAAGAGGCTCAGGCTGCAGGGCGCCTGAAAGCAATTTTTAATTCCTGCAACTATGGCTTTACTCACGCAGTTAATCTGGGGTTGGCAGCGGCTAAAACAGACCACGATTTGATGCTGCTTAATAACGATGCGCAGGTTGAGCCAGGTGCGTTGGAGGCTATGCAATTGGCAGCTACTCAATTGCCAGAGTGTGGCCTAGTCGTTCCCCAGCAAATTTTGCCTGGTGGTACGCCCACTTTAACCACCCACGTGCCTTACGCTGATGCCGATCAACCCTGTGATGTCAATCTTTCGGCTCATCACGGTAATATCGTGACTCCGCCGTTATTGCATGACGGACGGGTGCTGGAGATTAGCTTCGCGCCGTTCTTCTGTGTCTATATTCCCCGCGAAACGTATCGTCTCGCTGGGCCTCTTGATGCGCAGTTTGGCCGCCATTACCGCTCCGACCGTATTTACTGCGACGTGGTAAGACACCTTTTAGGGCTGCGTATTTATCATGTCAGCGATGCTTGTGTTGTGCACAAGCTGCAGAAGTCTACGCGGGTGCTTTCTGGTCGATCCAATAGTCAATTCGATCTAATGTTCAAGAAAAATCAGTGGGATGAGCCAACGCGACGGTCCCTTGGCTTTCGTAAAGCAGTATGGGATATCTGACCAGAAGAGCTTCGCTTTTGATGCCGCTGCACTTTCCCGTAACGGGGGTGTCTGAGTGTCCACGTGGCCCATCTTTATGGGCCTGATCAAGCGTTCTTACAGTCAGCTATGGACGGTTTCACTGAGAATGATTGAAAACCTAACTTTTAAAAACCGAGCCCTTAAAAACCAGTGGGAGATGCCTGTCATACGTTTCGCTCGCTTTGTTAAACGGTTTGTTGGGCGGGATACCATGAACCGCTATACCCCTGGGCTTCGCTGGCACCTTGATTTCCCTGATGCTCAACGCCTCCCATGGTTACTCCCGGGAGGTTGGGTCGTGCAGGGATGGGTGGTGCTGCCTGAAGCATTAGCCGAGTGGGTGGGTAAGGCTGAAATTATTGCCCAGTGGAACAAAACCTTCGAGCTTTGCCATCCCCTGACGGTTCGACGCCCTGATGTCATTGAAGCGCTTTTTGGTGCCGCTGATGAGTCACATCCTCAAGTGCAGTGTGGCTTTCGTTTTACTGTGCCTCACCGTTTGGAGCAGTTCTCACTGTTTCTGCGCTTAGGTGATATGCAGTTTCCCCTTTCTCAGGTAGACATACCGTCTGGCGTTCATTTAGATGAAGCACCCCCTCCTTCCCTTAAAGTGCTTGAGGGTAAGCAAGGGTGGTTGTTTTTAGATAATGACACCAATGGGAGTGTGGATCAGTATCGGGGGCGGCTTCGTCTCACGGCAGGTGGGGTAGAGCAGTGGCAGCAGTACTTACAAGGCGTTGACCAACTGGCTGAAACTGCCGAGGCCGCTCATGCCGTCTTGGTGGCACCTTCTAAAGAGAGTGTCATGGGGCCTAGCTATCATCCGTTTGCTGAGGGTGGTAATGGCCCCATACAGCAATTAATGGCGCTACCTGAAGCACGTAATATTGTTTACCCTCAAGCACTTTTGACTCAGTTGGGCGATGAGGCCTTTATTCGCACGGATAGCCACTGGTCCCAGCAAGGTGCGATGGTGGCTGCAAAAGCGCTGGCAACGGCGCTTGGCCTTGATTCCCAAGCGGTCAACGCGGTTTTTGCCGAAGATGAGTACGTGCAACGTAAAATTGTCGGCGACTTGGGCAATAAATTTACGCCAGAGCGCCATTGCAACGTAGAGATGCTGCGCTCATTCAGCTATATGAAGTATCGCTATTACGATAATGGCTTACCCAACTTTGGGCGTTTGTCGGTGTTAGTGAATGACCAAGCACTGATGCCCGGCGTGTGTTTACTCTTTGGCTCCTCCTCCAGCTATTCGATGCTTAACTACTTATGCCGTCTATTTCAACAAGTGGTGTTTGTGCACAGCGCCGGAAGCCTCGATCCTGAGCTGGCGAAAGCGGTTAAACCGGCTTATTTGGTGGTGCAAACCAATGCACGGTTTATGGTGCAAGTACCCGAGGTTGATCAATCACTTTTGAAGTTAATTGATGAGAAACGTGCCCGGCTATCCGAGGATGAGTGGATTGTGGTGGCTAAGCGAAAGGTCTCAGTCGCACACGATGATGCATTGATTAATAAACTTAATTTAACACCCTGGCTAGTCTAGCAGGGTTTTCTAGCAGGCTGGTGTGGCGCAGCTTAAGGGCTGGTAACATGCTCGCTCCCTATCCGCCGGATAAGACGCTTTTGAATGAATGCTAATCACACGTCACGCAATAAGCCTTGGTACCCTCACCACCGCAGCCCTCAGGAGTTTGTTCCTTTACAGCAACTAAAGGCGACTTCACGCCCTGGTGAATGGCAATCCCTGGGCGCGGAGCCGCTTTTTTCGTTAGAAGGACAGTTACCGTTGCCCGGCTGGAACATGGTCGAAATTGCCTGTGAGCGGGACGTGACTAGCGTTGTATCTAGCCTCACGTTTGAGTCTGCACGACGCTCGTTAACGGTAGAGCTGCCTCTGCGTGTGGGTAAGATCACGAAGCGGCTTGTATACGTGCCATGGGGCGTGAAACGTGTGACGTTTGCGCCCATGAACGCTACGGGTACGTTTTCCTTGGCGCATTTTCGCTTTGTATGGCTAACGCCCATGTTTGCCTATAACCGTTTGCTGCAGCGGTTATCCAACATGCATGAACACTATCGCGATCTTTCGTTGAAAGAAATTGAGCTCAGTTTGAAGCAGCAGGCGCGAAAACAGAGCCGCAAATGGCAAACCATTGCCCTGGAGGATTACGAAAGTACATTCATCAGTTTTTCCACTCGTCGCCACTACCAACAGTGGGTTCGTCAGGTTGAGCGAAGGCGTGCGCCTAGCGATCATGAGGTGGCCATGCGCCACAACGTGCACTCATTTGATTGTAGTATTTTGCTGGTATGCCCTATTGGCGAGGCGACGCCTGACGCATTAGAAGCTTTAAAAAATAGCTTAAAAAGCAGTTTGGCCAGTGTAGCGGAGCAGTCCTTGTCGCCGCGTCAGGCCGTACTTTTGTTACCGTCACCGGCATTTAATAGCTGGCAGGCATGGTTAGCTGAATGGCAGCGAGAGGTACCCGTTCTTCGTGTTGTAGAAAGCCATGCGACAAGTGTGGCGGCTTTACGGGTAGAGGCCCTTTCCTATTGCGAACACTCCTGGATATGGTTTTTACGCCCAGGCGATCGTTTAGCGGCGAATGCACTGTTTCATATGGCCAGTATTGCCGCTGATAATCCACAAGCGCAGATGCTAATAGCCGATGAGGATAGCCTTGACGAAGAAGGGGTCAGGCACTCGCCCCAGTTTAAGCCTGAGTGGAACGCTGATTTGCTGCTTTCGATGCCGTATATGGGCCGAGCCGTATGTTACCAGCACAGCTTTTTTCCACGCCTTTCAGCCGATATGTGTGGTGACAACGCTAATAACCCGGATTGGCTGGATTACGTGCAAACGTTGGATGTGACGCGCCGCGATGACTTTTCTTCACAAAAGCTTGCCCATGTGCCCCATATTGCCTACCACGGTGTACCGGAGGCTGCCACAACGCCTTCCAGCTATGTAGAGGCTGTTAAGCAACACTTAAGTGCCTGCGGGCAAGTTGCAGAAGTAACGCCAGGGTTATTGCCCGGCACGCAGCGCATTCACTGGCCAATGCCTTCGCCAGAACCCTTGGTGAGCTTGCTGGTGCCTACCCGTGATGGTGTCGATATTTTGCGCCCTTGCGTTGATGCTATTTTAGATCGTACCGACTATACCCACTTTGAACTGCTTATTCTGGATAACCAAAGCAGTTGCAAAGAGACCTTGGCGTATTTGGACGAAGTGGCGGCCCGTGACTCTCGAGTAAAGGTATTGTCTTGGAATGCTCCCTTCAATTATTCCTCTATCAATAATTTTGGCGCCGATAATGCCCGGGGAAGTGTCATTGGTTTAATCAATAACGATGTAGAACCGATTGACGGTCAGTGGTTAAGCGAGATGGTAGAGCAAGTATCACGTCCTGATATTGGCTGTGTGGGAGCTAAACTCTACTACCCCAATGACACCATTCAGCATGGTGGCGTGATTCTTGGGCTAGGTGGATTAGCAGGGCATGCCCATCGCTTCTTTCAGCGTGATGAAGATGGTTATATGGGGCGCTTGAAAGTGGCTCAGAATCTTTCGGCGGTGACGGCAGCTTGCTTATTGCTGCGTAAAGAGGTCTTTGATGCCGTTAATGGTTTGAATGAGGGAGACCTGGCTGTTGCTTATAACGATGTGGATTTATGCATAAAGGTTCGTGAGGCGGGTTACCGTAATCTGTGGACGCCATTTGCTGAGCTTTACCATCATGAATCCATTTCCCGCGGTGCCGATGACACCCCTGAAAAGCGTGCACGTTGGCTAAGCGAATATGCCTATATGCGTAAAACCTGGGGTGAATTGCTAGACAGTGACCCGGCCTATAATCCCAATCTAACCTTGGTTCATGAGGATTTTTCGTTGCGATAAATGCTTGAATATCTAAATAAAAATCTGAAAGAGCCGGTGTCGTGGCACTTGTCAGAGACGTTGCTACATCAATCAACAATCTTCGCCGGATATTCAAGTAATAGGTTATGTTTAAAGTAATTAAAAAACCGGGCGTACTAGGTTTTATAGATCGGGTTAGTGGGGATGCGATTAGTGGTTGGAGCCTATCGCCATACGTGACGGTGGTAGTTAATGGCCGAACCCGTTGCCGTCTGTCTTGTAACCGACCTCGTGCGGATGTGAAAAAGGCAGGGCTTTCTTTGAGTGGCAACGTGGGGTTTCAAGGGCCGCTTGCGCTGAAGCATGGGGATGTCGTCCGCGTGGTAACGCCGAAAGGCGTGCCATTACGGCATAGCCCTTGGCTTTATAGGCATCCGCAGAAAAGCGATTGGTTACCTATTGCCATCTCCCATCAGCACGCGGAGTATAAAGCCGTGGCTTCGCTTCCTGATCAATTGTTGGTAGATAGGTTTAAACCCCTGTTTGGGCAGTCTGCTGAACGTGGAATGGCTGGCGCTGTACTTAATGTTGCTAACCAAGCCCCCGTCATGGCGCGTTTTGATGTGGAGCCCAAGGCTCATGCAAACGTAATGCAGCTTTATGACAAGGTGATCACGCCTAGTCGCATAGCCGCGCCGCCTTTATTGGCAGCGTTTCCGCAAAAAAAGCATATGCTACAGATGTTTGCTTTTCAGCCAGGCATCACACTGGAAGAAGTGGGCAACGGGTGGGAAGCGTGGGTGCCTATGGTAATGGCTCAACTTCACACTCTTCAACAAGCTGGCGAAGCTGGGCGCAGCGCTTTAAAACGCCGCACCAGCCGCTTTAAAAGCTTATTGCATAGGCTGCTTCCATCGGTATTTGCCCAGGCTTTGCGTGAAGGTGTTAACAAGGTTGAACTGACATTTTTTGTCTTTTTAATGCGTGTTACTGCGCGCTTGCCACGCGTCTTATCGCATGGTGACCTGCATCGTAATAACGTGCTCATTGATACTCAGCAGCAGCAGGTAGCGCTTATTGACTGGGATCGATGGGGATATCTACCGTTAGGGTTCGATGCGGCGCTTCTGTTGCGGGGGCTACCCTGGCCTGCCGTAGAAAACTTGGCTGGAAAAAGAGCTGACCAGCAGTTGGGTGCTTTGGTGTTCACCTATTTGTTCCAATGCTTGGACGTCGCTCATTTCATGCGGTCTGAAGAGGCTGCCGAGTTGCGGGCTCGTATTTACAAGTTATATAAACAGTTCAAAATGTAACCTGGTACAGGCAACTAACCCTGTTACGGCGTGCAGCGGTGCCCGGGGTATGACGTGCCACGGGGCGTCGTTCCGACGCCTCCCGCGGGTGCCTCGAAACGCTCGCTGAACTCGCATTCTCGTTACCACGCGCCACGGATTCATGCACAAAGCTGAAGGGTGGGTTTTCGTAGCGCGGCGTAAGCGTTAGCGCACCCGCGAAAGCAGCGCGAAGCGGTGCCAGTGTGTTTGGTAAACGTGCTATGCTGAATTGATAAAAGCTGTTATGAGCTGGAGGTGTGAGATGTACGCAGTGGAGTTCGAAACAGATATTGAGAATGAGTTTATTCGTCTCCCTCAGTTTGAGAAGCTGAAAAATCGCCATGTTAAAGTGATTGTTTTAACAGAAGATTCTCCCAGTGAAATACCAATGTCGGAAGCTCAGGTAGTCACGCCCCGTCGCCGACCTGCTAAGGTACCGCCTATCCGTTTTAATGAGGATTCATTCGATACCGTACCGGATTCCAGTTGGGATTTTTCTTGATGCAGGTTCTGGATACTCATGTTTGGTTGTGGTGGATGTCAGGCGATAAGCGGTTGAAGCCTAAATTGCGCGAAGCTATTGAAAATGATGCTTGCGTGGGAGTAAGCGCAATTAGTCTGTTTGAAGTGGCATGGTTGGTAGAGCACCAGCGTATTGATCTGGGATGTGCTCTAGAGTGGTGGTTCGAACAGGCGCTGGATGCTTCCAACATAACACTATTACCGATTACCCCTACGATTGCAGAGCGGGCCGCTAAGCTGCCAGAGCATCATAGTGATCCTCAAGACCGTATTATTATTGCAACGGCTTTGGCGCACCAGGCAAAAATCTTGTCAGCGGATTCGAAATTCAAGTTGTATAAGGAATTAAACTCGCTTCTGGTGCGTTGAGTGCATTATTGTTTGTGTTTTTGTAGCTCAGTTTCAGCGCGAAGCGTTGCCACGAGTCGGTGGGCGTCGTTCCGCCTCCCGCAGGTGCCTCAAAACGCTCGCTGAGCTCGCTTTCTCGTTACCACGCGCTACGGTATGTGCACGCACTTGAATAGGTGGTTTTCGTAGCGCGGCGTAAGCGTCAGCGCACCCGCGACGGCGGCGGCTAAAGCTTTTGAAGCAAGGAGCAGAACCATCGTTAAAAGGGATGTATTGTGAGCAGTCAGGTTGGGTGGGTTGTTCTAAGCGATGGGGCGCGACCGACCGAGGATATTTATTTCTTGGCATCCGCTGCTCCTGGTCTGCGCCGTCGTGGCGTGGCGGTCGAACGTTTCGCCGCTTCCCGGTCTTTCGGGTCCAGTTGGCTACATGGCCGTTCTCTTCTGCGTCGTTACGCGGGGGCTAATCTGCTGCTTTGCCGTTCGTTACCGGTAGGCTGGCTACGTTGGCTAGAACGTCATCGCCATGCCTTTGGTTATATTGCCTATTTGATCGATGATGATATTTTCGCTGCATACAATGACTTAACATTACCGGCCGCCTATCGTAAGCGCATGGGGAGAATTGCTAAACATCAGCCTCGCTTAGTATCACTGGTTGATGAAGTGGTGGCCTCTAGTGAGCCATTGGCTCGCTGTTTTTTTAGTGAACACGACAATGTTCAAGTGCTTACGCCACCTTTGATTGCTCCACTGCCTTCACTTCAGCATTTTTCGCTACTACCATCTTCCAGCGCTAACTGGAAAATCGGCTTTTACGGTACCCGGGCGCATTTAGCTGACCTCATGCATATCGCCCCGGCCATAGAAGAAATTCAGTCTCAGCGTGTAGATACCCAGGTGGAGGTTATGTTGGGGCCTCATACCCCAGAAAGTTTAATCACCCTGCCGCGATTAAACGCGCCTAGCCCCTTAACATGGGAGACGTTTAAGGTTTATCAACGAGAGCACCAGTGCCATATAGGCCTAGCCCCGTTGCTAGATACCCCGTTCAATCATGGCAAATCCTTTATAAAGTTTTTTGATATTACCGCCATGGGCGGGGTGGGAATCTACTCCAATCGCTATCCGTATACTGAGATTGTCCACCACGGAAAAAACGGGTTGCTAGTCAATGATGCCCCCGTTGAATGGCGAAGCGCGTTAGAACACTTACTAGAAAACCCCAAAGCGGCTGCCAACATGGCTCAGCAAGCCGCTATTGATGCAAAAAAATTCGGTAACGTAGAGGCCGCTGTGCAATTCTGGTTAAAGCGTAGTGGTGCCGTGACGCAATAATATGAACAGGGAGAGTGAACCATGGAATCTACTGTTAAAGCTTTTTATGAAGAGCGACCCAGCGCTAGCGTTGTAGGCGAGCGCGTGTCATTTGGCACCTCCGGCCATCGTGGCCGTTCTATCGAGCGTACGTTTAACGCCGCGCATATATATGCCATCACTCAGGCGGTGGTCGACTACCGACGTGAGGCGGGCTATCTGGGGCCGCTGTTTTTAGGTTTTGATACCCATGCGCTTTCGCGCCCTGCCTGGGAGTGCGCGCTGCAGGTGTTGGCTGCCAATAAGGTACCGGTATTTGTCGAGAAAGATCACGGCTACACCGCGACGCCGCTGATCAGCCAGGCGATTCTGCACCACAATCATCCCCATGATCAGGCGACACCCGATGTGGCGCTCGCGGATGGCTTAATCATCACGCCTTCGCACAACCCGCCAGAAGATGGCGGCATTAAGTACAACCCGCACCACGGCGGCCCTGCGGATACTGACGCCACCGGCTGGATTGAACTGCGTGCAAACGCCTACCTGCTACGTCAATTGGAAGATGTGCCAACCGTGCCGGTTGATGAGGCGATTACCCATGCCCAGGAGTATGATTTCACAGCGCACTACGTTGCCAAGCTAGGCAGCGTGGTGGATATTGCCGCCATTCAAGGCGCAGACTTGACCTTAGGCGCCGATCCTATGGGCGGCACTGCACTGCCGGTATGGCAGGCGATAGCGGCGCACTACAATCTAAATCTTGATGTCGTGAATACCACGATTGATCCTGCGTTTGCGTTTATGCCGCCGGATCATGACGGTAAAATCCGCATGGATTGTTCAAGCCCGGCGGCAATGGCTAACTTGCTCAAGATTAAAGACCGCTTCGATATAGCCTTTGGCAACGACCCCGATGCTGACCGTCACGGAATAGTTGATGCTAGTGGTCTGATGAATCCGAACCACTTTTTGGCCGTGTGTATCGATTATCTGATTACACATCGCCCTGAATGGGCTGCGTCGCTAAAAATAGGCAAGACGCTGGTGTCATCCTCAATGATCGATCGGGTGGTGGCTTCTCATCAGCGCGAGCTGTATGAAGTGCCGGTGGGTTTTAAATGGTTTGTAGAAGGCCTGCACGAGGGCTGGCTCGCTTTTGGCGGCGAAGAGAGCGCGGGGGCGAGTTTGCTAACCCGCGACGGCAAGGCATGGTCTACCGATAAGGATGGCATAGTGCTGTGTTTGTTGGCAGCGGAAATTATGGCGGTCACCGGCAAAACACCCAGCGAGTATTACCGCACGTTGACTGAACGCTTTGGTGAGCCTTTCTATAAGCGAGTTGATACGGCTTGTTCAGCCGAAGAGAAGGCGGCGTTTAAAAAGCTGAGCGCTGAAAGCGTGACGGAGAAAACCCTGGCAGGTGATGCTATCACCGCTGTATTGGTAGACGCGCCGGGCAATGGTGCTGCTATTGGCGGCGTCAAAGTCACCACCGAGAACGGTTGGTTTGCCGCTCGGCCAAGTGGCACTGAATCGCTTTACAAGGTGTATGCCGAAAGCTTTAAAGGCGAGCAACACTTGGATGAATTGATTGAGAACGCCAAGGCCTTATTGGCGGGTGTGTTGAAATAGAATATTGAGGCCGTTTCATCCTTTGGCGGGCACCTTTTAATGGTGCCCGTTATGCTTTTGGTAAGTGTTTCAATTTGTCGTTTCTATTCAGTTTTAGGGATTTATTAGGATGAAAATTGCCGTTGCAGGAACCGGTTATGTGGGGCTTTCCAATGCGCTATTGTTAGCGCAGTACCACGAAGTGGTCGCGGTGGATATCGTCCCCGAGAAAGTAGCGCTGCTGAATAAGGGCCTCTCTCCGATTGAAGATACTGAAATAGCAGCGTTTTTAAATCGTACTGACTTGAATTTTACAGCGACGCTGGAAGCCGAGCAGGCCTATGCTGATGCTCAGTTCGTGATTATTGCCACGCCCACTGATTACGATCCTCAAACCAACTATTTCAATACTAAAAGCGTTGAAGCTGTCATTGAGCAGGTCATGCGCATTAACCCTGAGGCGGTGATGGTCATTAAATCCACCGTGCCAGTGGGTTACACGAAAGATGCCGCTAAACGCTTTAACACACAAAACCTTATTTTCTCGCCTGAGTTTTTACGGGAAGGAAAGGCGCTTTACGATAATCTTTACCCTTCGCGTATTATTGTTGGGGAGCGTTCTGAGCGAGGCGAGCTTTTTGCTGAACTCCTCAAGCAGGGGGCGATTGCCGAAGAAATAGAGGTACTGCTGACGAATAGCACTGAGGCCGAGGCGATCAAACTGTTTGCGAATACGTATCTGGCAATGCGGGTCGCTTACTTTAATGAGTTAGATACCTACGCGGAAACGCATGGCCTTGATGCTAAGCAGATTATTCAAGGCGTTGGCCTAGACCCGCGTATTGGGAAACACTACAACAACCCTAGCTTTGGGTACGGTGGCTATTGTCTGCCTAAGGATACTAAGCAGTTGCTCGCCAACTATGCTGATGTGCCGAGTAATATGATTCAGGCAATTGTAGATGCCAACCGCACGCGTAAAGATTTTATCGCTGACGCTGTCCTGCGCCGCAATCCAACCGTGGTTGGGGTGTATCGTCTTATCATGAAAACAGGCTCGGACAACTTCCGCGCCAGCGCCATGCAAGGCGTTATGAAGCGCATTAAGGCCAAAGGCGTGGAAGTGGTCGTTTACGAGCCAGTGTTGGAGGAAGATAAATTCTTTGGCTCAACCGTTATGCGCGATTTAACCGCGTTTAAAGACAAATGTGATGTCATCCTAGCTAACCGAATGGTCACTGAGCTTAGCGATGTGGAATCCAAGGTATATACCCGCGATTTGTTCGGCAGTGATTGAAAAGGTGGCTTTACGCTCGCTGAATTCGCGTTCTTCGTTACCACGCGCTACGAGTATGTGCCCTCACTCGATTTCGGTAGCGTGATGACGTACACACTCCTTTGGAATCCCCATCTTCAAGTGCAGGCGAGATTGAGTAGCGCGTGGTAAGCCTCGGGCGCACCCGCGGAAGCAGCGAGAAGCGGTGCCGGGGTTTAGCTCGTGCAGGCTGGGTTGGTTCGGTGCCATTGGGCGTCGTTCCGACGCCATCCGCGGGTGCCTCGTTATGTTCGTTCCACTCACATACTCGTTACCACGCGCTACGGTTTGTGGCGCCACGGATCTTTGTGTGAGCACATACCTTGTAGCGCGTGGTAAGCCTACGGCGCACCCGCGAAAGCAGCGCGGAGCGGTGCCGGGGTTGGCTCGTGCAGGCAGCGTTGGTTGGGTGCCATTGGGCGTCGTTCCGCCGCCATCCGCGGGTGCAGCCACTTGAATACGTTTCCAATTTTATTCCCAATCCATATCGGCAACATCGGGGGCTTGTTGGGTGCCCCAGTCGGGGGCGTACCAGCCTTTTTGAACGCATTGTTGAAAGCTTGACCACTCCCAGTCGCGTGGGGCTTTCGTCCAGCCGTGTTTGACGGGGTTGTAGTGGATGTAATCCATATGGCGCTGCCAGTCGTTTTCGTCGCGAATAACGTGCTCCCAGAAGCCGCGTTGCCAGGCGTTATGGGTGCCGGGTGGAAAGAAGAATTCCTGTGAGGCGTATTTTTTGATATCCCGCCAGCGTGAGGAGTAGTCGGCGTCGCCTTCAGGCAATCTCCACAGGCAGTGGAGGTGGTCAGGGAGCAGTACGAATGCATCCATTGCGAAAGGCTGCTCTTCTCGAACTCTACGAAACGCACGTCCTAGGGCATCAATATTCAGGCGATCCGCCAGCAGTGGTTGTCGTGCGTAGGTGACGACGGTAAAAAAGTAGCAGCCGCCAGGAACATGCGCGCGTCGATAGGTTGCCACCCTTGCCTCCATGCAGAATGATTGGGTTTGGAAGGCCTAGTGTAGCGCATCGTTATGGGCTGTGTGGGCTATGTCTTGCTTAAAGTATCGAGCGGTATTTCCAGATGCTGGGGCCGGTTGAGTACATTGAGCAGCACGATGGCGCGCTCTTCGCCTTTACAGCGGGTGAAGATGGCTTCCAGGTTTTTGAAGGGGCCATCGGTGATGGTGACTTTCTCGCCGGCGTTGAAGTAGGTGTGAATGCCTTCCTTGCTGTGCGGCTGGGCGCGCAGAGTTTCGACGAGTTGCGAAGGCACTGAGACGGGTCTGTCGCCAAAGGTGAGCAGGCGCAGTACGCCGCGGGTGGAGCGAATGGGCCGCCAGTTGCTGACGAGCTGATCCAGGCAAATAAACAGGTAGTAGGGGAAGAGCGGTTCGGTCACCGTAATGAGCTTGCCTTGACGCTTGCGTTGGCTATTCAGAACGGGGTGAAACACCTCATAGCCTTGGTTGGCGAGGTGCTCGGCAGCGCGAAATGATTCGCCCCCTTTACACTGAATAACGTACCAGGAGGGCGTTGCTGCGCCCTCCTGGTCATTGCAAACATCCATGCCATCATCCTTGCGTCTGGAAAAGCGTTACAAAATTATGGCAGTAGCGCGGTGAGCGCATCAAGGGTTTCATCAATGTGCGCCTGGGTGTGATCACAGGAGAGAAAGAAGCGTAACCGTGCGCTTTTTTCGGGTACCGCCGGATGCAGGATCGGCTGTACGTTGATGTGCTGTTCCAACAGGGCGTTGGAGAGCCTGGCAGCCGACGCGGAGCTGCCAATAATCACCGGTACGACCGCGGCGCCGATGCTTTTGCCGGTATCTAACCCGCGGGCAGTGGCCTGTTCAAGGAAGTAGCGGGAGATGGCGTGCAGGCGCTGTACCCGTTCGGGCTCTTGCTGCATCAATTGCAGCGCGGCCAGCGAAGGGGCGGCGACCTGGGCGGGCATGCCCACGCTGTAGAGAAAGCCGGGAGCCAGGTAGCGCAGCGTTTCCACCAGTGGCTTGCTGCCCGCGATATAACCGCCACAGCCTGCCATGGCTTTGCTCATGGTGCCCATCCAGATATCCACATCACGCGGGTCGATATCGAAATACTCGCGCAGTCCCAGGCCAGTGTCGCCCATGACACCAAAGGAGTGGGCTTCATCGACCATCAGCCAGGACTGGTAGCGCTGCTTGAGCTCAATAAAACGGGGCAGCTCAGGGATGTCACCGTCCATGCTGTAGAGCCCTTCGATCACCACCAGCACGCGTTCAAACTGATGCCGATGCCGGGCCAACAGAGCTTCCAGCGCGGCAGGGTCGTTATGACTAAACGACATGCGCTTGGCGCCGGAGAGCTGCGCACCGACCAGCGAGCTGTTATGAATATACTCGTCGTGGAGCACTAAATCCTTGGGCCCCAGCAGGTGCCCTAGCGTGGAGACATTAGTGGCGTGACCGCTCACAAACACCACGGCGTCTTCAACGTCGTAGGCCGTAGCCAGGGCTTGTTCCAACTCCTGATGAATGGGCCGCTCGCCGGAGACCACGCGACTGGCAGAGACCGAGGTGCCGTAACGCGCCACGGCATCGCAGGCGGCCTGATTGATACGCGGGTCACCTGAGAAGCCGAGGTAGTTATAGCTGGCAAAGTTAATGCAGGTCTGACCATTGATCACGCTGGTCGCCCCGGCGGTGCCTTCGTGCACCTTGAAGAAGGGATCGACCAAGCCTAACTGGTCAGCGGCCTGGCGCATCATGGCAATTTGCTGGTAGCCGGGTTGGGCATCAAAGCGCGTGAAGCGCTCGGGCACTGTCCGCTGATCAGTTCCTTGCCCTTTGGACGACGGTGCGGCGGCGCTGGCAGCACGCGGCGCGGTGCGCTTGCGTGCTTGTTCCAGCAGTTGCTGTTTCAGTTCAGAGCGCTTGGCGGTCATGGTGTCTCAGTCGCGGGTGATGAAGAGGCAGACGCAGGCTCAGTGGTGAAGCCTTCCGCACCGTGTTGTGCGGCCAGCGAGGCTATCGCATCTTGCGGAGCGTCTTCAACATCGTCGTGCTGATGCATTTTCTGAATCAGTACGCCCGCCAGCTTGTCGAGTGTGGATGCTTCACTGAGCACCATTACTGACACTTGAACGCCCAAGCGGTTCTCGATAGCGGTCATAAGCTCAACGCCCATCAGGGAGTCAAAGCCCATGTCGTAGACCGAACGGTGAATATCGAGCTTCTCTTCATCAATCAGCAGGATGCTGGCCAGTTCGGCGCGCAACAGGTCGGTGACGGTGCTGTGCAGCTCCTCTGGCGAAAGGTCGGCCAGTAGGGCGCTGATGTCGTCATCGGCATCCCGGCTGCCGTCGTCGTCGCTGGCTCGGGCAATTTCGTTAAAGCGCGGTGCTTCAGCCGTCGGTAAGAAGCGGGCAAGCGCGCCCCACTCCAGTTCCAGCACGCCCAGGCTTGGCCCTGGGGTCAGCAGCATCTGTTCGAGTACTTTCAGCGCGTCCTCCGAGCGCAGCGCTGAGCCGCCCAGGCGCTCTTGCAGTGCATCTCGTGTACGAGTATTGCGGGCCAGGAAGCCGACATCTTCAATAGCACCCCAGCGCACGCAGGTGGCCGGTAAGCCCGCAGCGCGGCGGCTGGCCGCAAATGCTTCCAGCCAGTGGTTGGCGGCGACGTAGTTAGCCTGGCCAGGGTTGCCGAACAGCGTGGTGGCCGACGAGTAGAGCACGAAGAAGTCCAGCTCGGCCTCGCGGGTGAGGGCATCGAGGTGGCGGGCACCGTCGATTTTGGGCGCTAGCACTTTCTGAATGCGTTCGGCATCCAGGTTACGGATCAAGCCGTCGTCGATCACCGTGGCGGCATGCACGATGCCGCGTAGCGGTGCCAGTTCACCCTTGGCGCGCTCCAGCACATCGGCCAGCGCAGTGCGGTCGGTGATATCGCAGGCGGCGGCAAGTACTGTAACCCCTTGCTGTTCAAACGCCGTTATCGCTGCCTGGGCCTCTTCACTGGCGGGGCCACTGCGGCTGAGCAGAATCAGCTGCCGTGCGCCTTTATCGACCAGCCATTGAGCGGTTCTTAACCCAAAGCCCCCCAGGCCACCGGTGACCAAATAGCTGGCATCCGCAGGCAGTTGCATGGCTTCCGTGCCCAATACGTCGTTTTGGGGCGGCGCGATAGGCTGTTCGTAAGTCACCACGACCTTGCCGATCTGGCGCGCCTGCTGCATATAACGGAAGGCATCGATGACCTGGGTGTGGCTGAACGAGGTAAACGGCAGCGGGCTGAGGGTGCCGTCGTTAAACAGCGCCATCATCTCGCCAAACAGGCGTTGGGTAAGGGCGGGCTGCACCTTCATTAGCTGGTCGGAGTCGATACCGAAGTAGCTTAGGTTGTTGCGGAACGGGCGCAGGCCAATATGGGTGTTTTCGTAGAAATCGCGTTTACCCAGCTCCAGGAAGCGGCCGAACGGGCGCAG
Source organism: Halomonas campaniensis (assembly GCF_002211105.1). Lineage (GTDB taxonomy): Bacteria > Pseudomonadota > Gammaproteobacteria > Pseudomonadales > Halomonadaceae > Vreelandella > Vreelandella campaniensis_A. The sequence continues at coordinate 1,069,992 of NZ_JPUA01000034.1, forward strand.
GGCGCGCAAGTTCTGATTGATCGCTTCCCCGGCCAGTGAGTTAAGCACCACATCGACGCCTTCGCCCTGGGTGTCTTCGAGGATCTCTTCGGCGAAGGTGAGCGAGCGCGAGTCGTAAAGCCGATCGATGCCCATCAGGCGCAGGAAGTCACGCTTCTCTTCGGAGCCTACCGTGGCGTAGATTTCCGCACCCAGCCACTGGGCAATTTGCAGTGCGGCGATACCTACACCGCCAGCGGCACCGTGAATCAGCACTTTCTCGCCGGGCTCGACCCGCGCCAGGTGCTTGAGCGCGTAGTAGACCGTGAAGAAGGTGGTCGGAATCGTGGCCGCCGCGGCAAAGCTAATGCCCTCTGGCAGCGGTGCCACCGCGTGCTGGCTGGCGATGACCTTATCGCTGAAGCTGGCAGATCCGAAGCCGACCACGGCTTGCCCAGGCGTCACGTGGGTGACGTTGCTACCCACGCTTTCGACCACGCCTGAAAATTCAAGACCCAGGGTCGGCCCGGCAAAGCCGTTCTCAATCGCTTCATCGGAGAGCAGGCCGAGGGTGTACATCACATCGCGGAAGTTAAGCCCGGTGGCTTTAACACGAATGGCCACCTCATCGGCATCGGCTTCCGGTAGCGGACGCGGGCGCCAGGTCAATTGACGCAACTGCCCAGGCATGGCAAAGCCGAGCGTCATCGCTTGGTGCGATGGCCCGCTTTGATCCGCTGCTGCCGGGCGGGGCGCCGCTAGCGTGCGCAGTCGGGTCGCGAAGCGGCGGCCGTGGTTATCGATTAGTGCTTCGTTTTCGCTATCCGGTTGGGCCAGCAGTTGCGCCCAGGTTTGTAGCGAGGCTTCGCTCATCGTCGCCGGTACATCCAGCAGATAGACGCTATGGCCGACGGCTTCGTTGGCCAGTGAGCGGCCAAAGCCCCACAGGGCGGCATCGCCAGGGGCTTCTCTATCGCTAAGGGCTTCGCTATCGCTAAGGCCAGAGTCAGTCGTCGCCTGCCAGAGCGCGCTCAGGCCGTTGGTCACTAGCCATAGAGAGGCGGCGAGGGAGTGCTGCTCCAGGGCCAGCGTCCACTGTAGCGAGTGCTCACAGCGGGCGGTTTGCGCCTCGGTACTGCTGGCGCCGAGGCCACGCAGGTCTATGACATTAAGCGGTAGCTCACCATGCTCACCCACTTCCGGTTGGGCGAGCGCTGGCTGGGTTAACGCGTGTTCAAGCAGCTCGGCGGGGGCGCTTTGGCTGATGCTGAGCAGGGCCGGGGCGTCTAACGATTGCAGCGCTTCGACCAGGCTGGCGGCAAGCGCTTCGCTGTGGTCATCCGCGACCACTAAATGGCGCCGCTGAGCGGTGTTTGATGCGCTGGTGGCGGTATCAAACGGGTAGTGGGCGTGGAGCAGGTAGGCACCGCTTTCGCTCTCTTCCAGCGCCATCGGTTCGGAGACCATAAAGCCCTGGTCGTTTAGCCAGCCGATAAGGGCCTCTTGCTCCAGCGCGGTTTGATCAATGCCGGGCGTGGCCAGCAGATCATCCAGCCAGCGGCTGGGGGCGATGCCGATCAGCATTACCTGGGCACCTGGGGCTAGCTGCGCTGGCAGCGCTTCAATCAACTGACGCGTTGCGGCCGGGTGGGTGATATCCACGCTGACGAACGCCAATTGGGCCTTTTCAACGCCGGTGGGGGCGGTCATTGCCGCTACATCGTTTTGGTCAAGATGCTGCATATCCATCAGCGGGAAGCGCTCTTGCAACTGCTCCGCCTGATGGCGCGTGCTATCGAGAGTGGTGATCACGCGGTAGTGGGTCAGGTCGTGGTACAGCGCCTGGGCGCTGCGTTCCAGCAGGCGTTCGCCTAACGCAGGCGCGCTGGGGCCTGCTTCCAGCAGTTGCAAGCGCTGTCCGCTGGGGAGTTCGGCGATCAGGGTATCGATTAGCTCGGCTAACTTGCCGGCCAGTGCCTGCCAGCCGCTTTCACCTACCAGCACACGGTTTAAGCGCGCCAAGTGGTCGTGGCTAATACCCAGGGTTTCCAGGTCACTCGTGCCGCTGCGCAGCGCCTGTTGGTGAAGCCCTAACCGGCCTACCAAGTGAATGGGCGCAAAGTAGTCGGGGTAATCCTGCACCAGCAGTTGCCAGATAACGTCTGGCGAGTGCTGGGTTTCTTCGCTATCGACAGTGAGGCTCTGCTGGGCGAAGGCTTCGCTGAGGCTGTCGAGCAGCGGCGCCACTTCATTGCCATAACGCTGCCCGGTGCTGGCGGCGTAAACGCTGGCGATATCGGCCAGCCGAGCGAGTGCATCGCCGGGCAGTGCCAGCGGTTCTGCCTGCAATGGCGCTGGCGTGAGTTCCACGTCCAAATAGCTGAAGTGCTGGTGATGGGCGCGGTTGAGACGAATCGCTTTGAAGCGGGTTTTGCTCAAGACGGCGACCGCATTTCCGGCGGCGTCATACAGCTCGAAATCGGCGGTAAAGGAGTGCGGTGCGCGCTTGCCCATCACGGCGCGGGCGAGAACTGGCACACCTGCCTGAGTGTTGACTTGAATGCGCCCCACGCGCACCGGCACAAAGGCAAGCTGGGAAGCGAACTCGCTGTGCTGGGCCAGCAGCGGGATAAACATCTGGAAAGCGCTATCCAGAATGCCGGGGTGCACGTGCAGCGTGCTGAGCTGTGCCTGGACTTCATCCGAGAGGGCGATTTCGCCAATCACCGCATCGCCTTCAATCCAGCCCTGGGAAATCGCCTGGAAAGCGGGGCCATAGTGCAGGCCAATGTGCTCGGCCATTTCCAGGTGGTCTGCCAGCGTGTAGTCCGGCGCACGGGTGGGCAGCGCAGGGGCTTTGCGATTGAGTAAAAAGCCACGGCTTTCGCGCATGGTGCGCGCCACGGCATTCAACTGCCACTCAACCCCCGTGGCTGGCTCGCGGGAGTGGATCTCCAAGCGGCCATCTTCCGGCAAATAGGTCAACCGCATGGTGCGGCCATGGGAGCCATCCAGCAGCAGCGGGGCGCGGATTTCCAGCTCTTCGATATCCAGCAGTGGGGAGTCTTTTAGCTGCAGCGCCGCCGCTAACGTTAGCTCTACAAAACCCGCACCGGGGAATACCGCGCCTTCACCCACCACGTGGTCAGCCAGCCAGGGCTGGCGCTGGGTGTCGAGTTGGCTCTCCCAGGTGTGTTCGTGCTGGGCTAACGGGTAGCCCAGCAGCGGGTGCTGGTAGTAGCGAGAAAGCAGGCCTTGGCTGTCATTGGTGCCGTGTACCCAGTGGTGGCTACGCTGCCAGGCATAGCGGGGTAACGGTACACGCTGCCCTTCCACTGGGAAGTAGCGGCTACCCAGGGCAAGGCCGCTCAACAGCACTTGACTTAAACAGCGCTGCAAACCTTCAAGCCCCGGCTTATGGCGCTCGATGGTGCCAAATACCAGCCCAGGGCGCTCCAGCTGGCGGAGCGACTCATTGAGGTAACGGCGCAGAATGGGATGGGCACCAATCTCTACAAATACGTTATGGCCTTGCGCGATCAACGCGCTAGCAGCGGCTTCAAACAGCACCGGCTCACGAATGTTTTTCCACCAGTAGGTGGCATCCAGCGCTAACCCGTCACTTAGCGCGCCGGTCACGGTGGAGTAGTAGGGGATCTGCGTGGGCCGTGGGGTAATGTCCGCCAGCGCTTCAATAACCCCGGCTTCAATGCTGTCCATCGCCGGGCTGTGGAAGGCGTAGTCCAGGGGCAGTCGCTTGGCAAAGATATCCTGCTCGCTCAGGGCGGCTTCCAGAGCGCCGAGCTGCTGGCTGTCGCCTGCTAGCGTAATACCTTTCGGGCTGTTAATGCCGGCCAGACAAACCTGATTGAACTCGGGCTTTTCAAGCCACACGGCGATGTCGTCGGCGCTCATGGCCACGGCGGTCATTTCGCCTTGACCACGGGTTTTGCCTTGGTAGTCGCTGCGGTAGTAAATCACTTTCACCGCATCTTCCAGGCTTAATGCCCCACTGGCCCAGGCAGCGGCTACTTCACCGACGCTGTGGCCGAATACTGCCGTGGGTGTGATGCCTTGTTCGTAAAGCCACTCGGTTAGTGCCACTTGCAGGGCAAACAGCGCCGGCTGGGCGATCTCGGTTAAGCCGAAGCGATTCTCCTCACGTTGGCCATTGCGACCTTCGAGCTCGGCACGCAGTGAGAAATCACCGTACTGTTGAAAGAGGGCGTCAACGCGGTCAATGGCTTCAGCGAAAATCGGCGATTCGGCGAGCAGGTCGTGCCCCATGGTTTCCCACTGGCAGCCGTTGCCGTCGTAAACGAACACCGGGCCTACCGCCTTGGGTAGGCGCTCCAGGTGGGTGACGCTATTGGCTTCTCCAGCGGCAAACTCGCTGAGTCGCGCAGCGGCTTCTTCCGCCGTTTGGGCGAACAGCAGCGCGCCGTGGCTGTGCTGGTCGCGGTGGTTGAACAGGGTATAGGCGATATCGTAGAAGCTGGCGCTGTCGTTTTCGCGTAAATCGTTTTCACGCAGAAAGTTAGCCAGGGCTTCAGCGCTTTGGCTAAGCGCGGCTTCACTGCGGGCGCTAAGGCGAATGGGTAGCGGTGTATCCGGCGTTTGCGGTTCGGGTTTTGTCCGCTCGGGCGGGCTTTCCAAAATAACGTGGGCGTTGGCGCCGCCAAAACCGAAGGAGTTAATGCCAATCACCAGGCGGCCCTGCTTTTTCAGCGGCTGGGCCTTGGTGACCACCGAGATATTCCACTCATCAAACTTGATACGCGGATTGAGTTTACGTATGCCAATGGTGGCGGGCACTTCGCGGTGCTGAATGCTGTAGAGCGCCTTGGCCAGCCCGGCGACCCCAGAGGCGGTTTCCAGGTGGCCCAGGTTGCTCTTTACCGAGCCAATCAGCAGCGGCGTTTTACGCTGCTGGCCGAGTGCTTCACCAATTGCGCGGGTTTCGATCGGGTCGCCAACGGCGGTACCGGTGCCGTGGGCTTCCAGGTAGTCGATCTCATCCGGCGATATGCCCGCCTGCTGGTAGGCGCGCTTCATCAGGTCAATTTGGGCGCTGGGGTTAGGCACGGTCAGGCCGGATTTATAGCCATCGGTGTTGACCGCAGAGCCTGCCACGACGGCAATAATGTTGTCGCCGTCGGCGACGGCTTGGTCATAATCCTTGAGTAGGAAAATGCCGGCCCCTTCCGAGCGCACATAGCCGTTGCCCGCTTCATCAAACACCTGACAGCGGCCAGTGGGCGAGAGCATGCTGGCTTTAGAGAAGATGATAAAGCCATAGGGGTGCAGGTGCAGGCTAATACCGCCCGCCAGCGCCATTGTGGTTTCGCCACTGCGAATCGACTGGCAGGCCTGATGAAAGGCCACCATTGAGGACGAGCAGGCGGTATCCAGGGACATGCTGGGGCCGTGCAGGTCGAACACGTACGACAACCGATTCGAGGCGATGCTGGAGGTGTTGCCGGTGGCGGTGGAGGCATCGATCGCCGCCATATCGTCTGCTATACGATAAGAGTAGTCGAGGCTGGCAACGCCTAAAAATACCCCACACTGGCTGCCACGCAGCGAGCTGGGCGGAATGCTGGCGTTTTCCATGGCTTCCCAGGCGAGCTCCAGGAGCATGCGCTGCTGGGGATCCATATTGGCCGCTTCGCGGGGCGAAATACCAAAAAACTCAGCGTCAAAACCACTGATATCGCCCAGGCTACCGGCGGCAAAGGTCACGCTGGTGCCGGGGTGGCGCTTATCCGGGTGTAAAAAGGCGTCGTGGCTCCAGCGATCGGCGGCCACTTCGGTAACTAAATCTTTTTCGGCTTGCAGATCCTGCCAGAACGTTTCAGGGGTGGTGCCGGGGAAACGATGGGCGGCGCCGATAATGGCAACGCGTTTAGTCATTCTTGCTCCTGAGGTTCTGGTTCTGCCTTGATCACATCGTTACTTATATCGTGTCCAAACACCTGTTTAAATAACTGGACACCAAGTTCGTTTGCGGCTAATTCGAGTGGCTCATTAGTCGTTTCCCAATGCGCCGTTGCTAACCGCTCGCCTGCTGCTTTCCAATCCGCTGATGACCATATCATGTAGGGGGTGCGGCTATCTGGGGGCGTAAAGTGCGCATACGCCTCCGGCAGAATCGGCACATGATCCCCATACCAGCCTAGCAGCCCTGGCCGTTTTGCAGTATTTAGCGAATTTTTAACGCTGGCTAGCATCTTGTCGGATTCACTTAAATGGTGCAAATAGACCGCCAAATCACGCAAATGGTTGGGCAGCGGCCATGGCGCGTTGGGCAGCGTAGTGGCTAGCGTCGCCCTATTGGGGGCTTCTAAATGAAGCGGGCCGTGATTCTCCATGGTGATAACAAACACAAATAGCGGTCTATTATCGTCATCTTCAAGCAGCCGTCCAATCTTTCGTGCAACCGCCTGGTCACTAACGTACTGGCCGCTTTTGTCGCTGCTCTTGAAAGCATTGATATCTATAAAGTGATCGAAGCCTAATTGGGGCATTACCTTGTGACGAAAATAGAAGCTCGCCAGGTAGGGGTGCACGCACACCGTGCGGTAGCCCGCCGCTTTTAACGCACTCGCTAAACTGGGCATTGGGTGGCGAGCAAGCGTGCGGTAAGGGTTGAACTGGCGCGCGCCCCACTGACTGGGGGCCGTGCCGGTTAACAGGGCACACTCGGTACGCACTGTATTGGCGCCCCAGGCGGGTACGCTTAACGCGCCGTGCAGGCTGGCACTTGCGCGGGTGGCATCAAAGTGGGGGAGCAGGTCGCTGTTGACTTCTGCACACCAGGGGCGCGGGTCGAAAAACGATTCGCTCTGCACCAGCACTACATTGGGCAGTGGCTGCTCGATCTGATGCGCGCTTGCCACCGCCGTTAAAGCGTGAAAGGGGGATTGCTCCGGCGCAGGAACAGGAGAGCGCATCAGCGCGACACCGTAAGCCCACAGGCTGGCGAATAGCCCCAAGCGGTGTAGGTCGTCTGCGGGGCGTAAGGTAATGGCGGGGAGCTGACTCACGCTCAATACCAGTAGAAAAGCGCCTGCTGCTATTAACCCCAGCGCATTGGTTAAAAAACGACTGGCACTCTCGCTGGTTACCAGCGAGCCTTCCCAGTAAAAAAAGCCGCCAATCGCTACCGCAGCGGCGCTGCTGGCGGCAATCGCCAAGCCAACCCCGAAGAAAGGCACGTAGAGGCGCGGGTGGAGTATGGCGTCCCAGAAGTATTCAAAGTCGTGGCAGATAAACGGCTCGTTGAGCGTATGGGATTTAGCGTTGCTCGACTGCACGACGACCAGTTGCAGCGAGAGAAACACCATTACCGCAAACCACGGGCGCTGGAGTAGCAGCACCAGCAGTCCGAAAAGCAGTAACCATGTGCCAAGGTGGACACTATTGGCGGCTGCTCCGCGCTGCCAAAAAGGGCGCGGCCGAGGTCTGAGCAGGGCTTCAAACGCGCCGCTTATCAACAGCCCCAAGAGCAGCGGCCCTATCAGCGCGCTAATCATGGGGCGTGTCTCCCTCGTGATTAAAGCCCAGGCGTTTGATCAGCCACTGAGACACTCCCGCGGGCAGTACCGCTAGCCACCAAGTACCAAAATTAAGCGGGAAGGGAAAGCTGATGCGTGCGCGGTTTGCAGTGATGCCGCGCTTAATGACTTTGGCGGCGCGCTCGGGGGGCCACTCCCAGGGTTTGGGGCCTGGCATGGCTTCACACATGGGTGAGGTGACATAGCCGGGCATGACCACCGTTACGCCGATACCGTGAGGCGCGAGCAGTCCGCGTAGCCCTTCGCCATAGGCCTTGATACCCGCTTTGCTGGCGCTATAGCTGGGTGTAGTGGGTAAGCCGTGCCATGCGGCAAGCGAGCTGATCAGCACCAGTTGGCCGCTGCCGCGGGCCTGCATGGTGGGTACCAGATGCTGCATCATGGCAATAGGGGTTTTTAGGTTAATATCCAGCAGCGCCTGTACGTCCTCCCAAGGCTCTAAGAGAGCGGGCCCTTGGGGGTGGGTATTCTTGCCCGCGTTGGCAATCACGATATCCGGCACTTGTTGGGCGCAGAGTTCGGACAGCCAGCCTTGCAGCGCGTGGCCATCGGTTAGCTCGATGGTGGATAGGGTGACTTGGGCGCCTTGCTTGCGGCAGGTGCTGGCAATTGCCTCTAGCTTCTCCTGCTGGCGTCCATGCAGTACCAAATGGGTACTGGGGCCGGCATAGGCGCTTGCCAGGGCGCCCCCAATCGCGCCAGTAGCACCGGTGATCAGCACGCAGCGGTTATGAGGAGGCTGTTTCGTCGTCGCTTTCCCCGTAACGGTCACAGGTTCTGTCACAGAATCAGTCACAGCAACTTCTCCAGCGGCGACGGGCAGGCTTCGAGTATACGGGCGGCGTTATCCACGGCTAAATCGATGCCGGGCTGGCAGTAGTAGCCCCCGTTAACCTGAACGGCATGCATGACGGTCTTTTGAAAATAGCCAAAGAGCTCGCCGTTGGGCGGCTGCGGCTGCTGCCAAAAATCTGCCAGGTCGCCTTGATAGGTCAGTCCATCTAAATTGTAGATCGGATCGCTAAGCGCATAGGTGGGGCAGTTTTTCTCCAGCGACACGATGCCCACGGTGCTGTTAACGGTCACATTGCCCCTGGCGTGTTTGAGCAGGGCGTTGAGATCCCCCGACTCCAGATAGACGATGCGCCCTTGCAGGCCATGGCGTTCGGCAAGCTTCTTGATGATCTTGGGGTAATTGACCAGGCCCATATCCAAAGGGTGGTTCTTGATGCAGAGCTGTGTCTCGCTGGGTGCGTGTTGGGCGAACGATGCCATTATGTCGTCCATCACTTCCTGCATATTGGCGTAGGGGGAGTGATCGCGAATTTGCGCATCGCTATTTAACTGCAGGGGCAGCATAAAGTAGGGACGACCGCTTTCGATCAGCGCTTTGATGCGCGCCGCATCGCGCTTTTTCCAAACGGCTTTTAGCTGGGCAAACCGCTTGAGGTAGCCCGCGTACTCAACCGGGGCCGTGATCGGCGCGTGATTGCGGTAGTGCGGCGCGACCAGCGGATTGGCCAGCCCGGCCAAGTGGTAGCCAACATCGTGCATGGCGCGAATTTTAAAAGATGAGCGAAAGCGCACCGGTGCGGGTGGCTCGGGCAGTGCTTTGCCGGTCTCATAAAACCAATTGGGGTCACGAGGCAGCAGCGAATGGCCGTTAACCCCTTCGCGCTCCAGCGTGATCCAGAACGGGCGAAAGTAGCCCTCTTCAAACACGTGGGTTCGTACGCCTGCGGCGGCGGCATTATCGACCGCGGGGCGGTGAATAGGACGACGATCACCGAACACTACCTGGTCGGTGATGGCGTACTGCTCCCAGAGTGATTTGATATAGCCGGGTAATTCAGCGGTAGGGCCGCGATACAGGTGGCTTTCGCCGTGGGTGCGCTGCCAGTAGGCAATATCGCCCGCATTAAAGTTGACCTTAACGACTCGGTGCCCATCGTTAACCAAACGCTTGGCCAAGCGCTGGTAAAAGGGTGAGCAAACGCCCTGCAAAAATAAGAATGCACGCTTCTGATGCTTCAACTCAATGCCTTCCGATCAACAAGTTACGATAACAGCGGTAGAGATGCTGTTTCCATGTAAGGATGTTTTTTTGGTTTCTTGCCTGTTCCAACAGGCTGACGACGGTTTCAGCATTGCATAGCTGGCGGGTCGTTGGATCCACATAGCCGGGGTAGAGAATCAGTGTCCCGGCAACCAGCGCATCCAGCGTGAGTGAGCGCGTACGGCGTGGGCAGCTAAGCGCATCCTGCGTTAGGCCCCAGCCAGCATAAAACGGTAGCCCGTAGGTGCTGACTTCTCGCTGGCGCAAAAGTGCTTCAAATCCGGTCAAGGAGCTCATCGTATGCACTGCATCGACGCGCTCTAACAGGGTGGCGATGTCGATGTCGCTGGCATCTAGATCATACAGGCGTTTGGCTTTGGTATCGAGTGCCCCGACACGCGCACCGCTCAATACGTCTGGATGCGCTTTGTAAACGATGTAGGCATCCGGATGGGCGCTACGAACAGCGTTCAACAGCCCGCTATTGGTATTAATGTGCGGCGAGCCGGTGGCAATTGAGGCATCGCTCTCGACTTGGCCGGGCACTAATATGGTGTAACGATCCTGGGGCAGCTCGACCTCTGACTGGCCGCGCACGTTGTATTTGGATAGCTTGAGCGCCACCAGCCTTTCACGTAAATACCGGGCGCGTAGCAGCAGGTCGTCACTAAAGTGGCTGCTATTGAGCAGCTCTTCCAAGTCGCTGGGCTGGCTGGGGTCGTAATAGATGCCTTGGGAATCAATCACCAGTGACAATGGCTGGGTGAGATCGACCCCCAGACCCACCGAGCGAATAAAGCCATCTTCCATGCGCCATAGGTTGGCCATGTGATGCGCGTGCTGGCGTTTAAAGTCAGCATCAATGCGGCTTGACCACACCAACTGCCGTTCGTCGGGCTGCTTATTGGCTGCCACTTCGGTTTGAAAATTCACCTGAGCAGCGGGGCCTAAAAAATCGCCAATAAAGCGCCGTTTCCATGAGGAGAAACCACACGCCCGCCAGCGGCCCCGGTAGCGCTCCTGCTGGCGCTTTTGGTCGGCGATTAAGGCTATCGTCTCTTCCAGCGTGGCGGATTGCAGGGTGTAAGGGTTGGCGTAGCGGCAGTAGCGCAAATAGGCGGCAGCAAACACTTCAACTAATGTGCGTTTAACGCGTCGGCGATGGCAGGGCAGTTGGTCATGGGTAAGCCCCCAGCCCGCGTAAAACGGAATGCCGAAGCAGTGTACCTGCTTACCGGCCAGCAGGGCCTCAAAGCCAAGCTGGCTGGTCACCACATAGACATGGTCGACCTGATCAAATAGCGCCCAGGGATTAAGGTCTTCGCCGATTACCTGGCAGCGCGGATGAGCCGCGGCGTTAAGCAGGTGGCCCTGTTTTTTCCCGGCGATGACATCCGGATGGATCTTGACCAGAATATCGCTGTCCGGGTGCTCTGCTAACGCTGTTTCGAGCATTTGGTCGAAGCTACTAGCGCTGGCGCCGCCGTAGTGAATAGAGGCATCCCCGGCGGTTTGGTCAACCACCAGCACACGCCCTCGGCTGTTACTATTAATAGGTCGGTCGGGGGCGTGGTTATATTTGGAGAGCCGGTAGTGGGCAATCTGCGCCATACAGCGCTCCGCCTGGGCTAACTCCTCAGCGTCGAACGTGGCCGTGTTAAGCCAGTTTTCCAAATCAGAAGGACGCGATGCGTCGTAATAAATACCGGTCTCATCGACCACCAGACTGTGCGGCTGAAAGCCGTTTACGCCTAATCCCAACGAACGTATAAAGCCATCTTCCAAAGCGATGTAAGCTAGCTGACGACGCTGGGCATACCGTCTGGCGCGGACGCTTGTAGGTTTTAACCCCCAGCCAATCACCGCATCGGGTTTTTTCTTAAGTGAACTTATACGGGCGAATTGGTCAAATTCGGGCAGCAGCGCAGGCAGGGCAGCCAGCTTGCCAATGCCTGAAGATGTGTAGCCTGCTGTTCGTTTCGCCATAGATAAGGCCGCGGTGAGGAAACAGGATAAGGTGTAGGCGGGCGAACATACGTGAATTGGAGGGGGTTATCAATTCAGGTTTTGTGAGTGCTCACTATTTTTTCTACCCGCAGCAATCATTTGCATGATAAAAAAAAATTGCCTTAAGTTTGGTTTATTCAACGCGCATAATTGCTACTTTTTTGGTAAGTTTGTCAGCTCCCTGTATCGTTGATACTGCTCTGCCGAACCTGGAGTTAAGTAAAGGATGCATAAAAAGGATAATCGGTGCGCTTTGCCCATCTGCTAAAAAATCTATTTTCTTTCAGTTCGTTAAAGGGCCGGCTTCTGCTGGGGCTCTCCTTTACCTTGCTGTTGCTGATCGCGTTGGTGTTAGGCATGGCGTGGCAAGTCGGTAAGACCATGGTGCAGGAGACGAATATGTCACACCTGCGTTATGAAGCCACCTTGCTCGCTGATGAGGTTACTCAGCAAATCGATATGCGCATTGAGGCGTTAGAGCGTTTAAGCGAAATGATAGGCCCCACTGATGATGCGAGCTGGATCAGCCACCAGCTGCGACAGAACGATAGCCTCATGGCATGGTTCGAGGGGATTGTGGTGGCGAACCGCGATGGAAAGATTATTGCCGACTGGCCCGCTATCGTCGGCCGGGTAGGGCTTGAAACTGCTGAGTTTGAGTATTTTCGTATGTTGCGCGGTATTCGCCGCCCGTATGTCAGCGAACCTTTCGTAGGCCGGGCGAGCGGCATGCCGATGGTGTTGGTGGGGGTGCCGCGTTTCACCGAACAGGGCGATTTCGATGGCTTTATTGGGGGCGTTCTTAGCTTGGATTCTGGTGGGATATTTAGCCGTTTAGCCAAGGTGCGTTTGGGCGAAAAAGGCTATGCAGGCATTGCGACGTCCTCTGGGAAAGTTTTATACCACCCGAATAGTTCATTGATTAATGCTGATGTGCCCAGTAAGGAATTTAACCCCTGGTTGGACTTGGCGCTGGATGGCTGGGAGGGGGATGCCGTAGGGCAACTTGTGCAAGGGGAGATGGCGCTTCAATCCTATTCGCAGGTCTGGTCTGCCGGTTGGGTCGTTGGTCTTTACTTGCCCGTCTCTCAAGCGCAACTTCCGTTAGCCGATTTCATTAGGCAGCTATGGTGGACATGGGTGGTGCTGGTGTTACTTATTTTCCCGCTGCTTTGGTGGATGCTGGGGCGTGTGCTGTCACCCTTGAGGCATTTGGAAAAGCAGATTGGTGAGGTGGGGTTAGGGCATCGGGAGAGCGTCAGTCTGGCGACCAAGATGCAAGAGTTGCAGCAAGTGGCGAGCACCTTTAATCGCGTGGAAGATGAGCGGCAGTTGCTGCTAGGCAACCTTCAAGAGCGCGAGGCGTTTCTTGACTCAGTGCTCAATGCGGCGCCTCAGGGCATGTTTGTCGCTAATATGAAGGGCAACATTACCTATATGAACCCCGCCCTACTGGAGATGCTGGGAATATCCACTGACGTACCCATGCAAACATGGCTTACGCAGGTTCATACTGACGATCTCGAGGGTGCGAAGGATATGTGGCTGCATAGCCTGCAAACCGGCAGCGATTTTGTCCGTCAGTTGCGCTTTTTACGCAGTGATAATGAGCTTTTGTGGCTGGATATTCATGCCCGTGTGGTGATGCTCTCCCAGGATGGCCATACCCTCGGTTTAGTGGGGGTTGTTAAAGATATTACCGAGCGCCGTCAGCAGGAAGCCATTCAGCGCTGGGAGGCGGAGCACGACCCATTAACCGGTCTGTTGAATCGCCGAGGCTTTGAGCGCCGCCTGGAAGAGGCGTTTGCCGACTTCCAAAAAACCAGCACGCCTTCCGCTCTTCTGCTGTTTGATTTGGATCACTTCAAACCCATCAATGACGAAGGTGGCCACGCCCTAGGCGACGAAATGTTGCGCCGCATTGCCCAGGTGGTTGCCTGGGAAGTACGCCGTAGTGACCACGTGGCGCGCCAGGGGGGCGACGAGTTTGGCGTGCTGCTGCCCAGCTGTACGTTGGCTCAGGCAAGGAGAATCGCTGAGTCACTGCGACAGTCGGTCAGTGAAATCTCCGTCACCCATGCAGGCAAAGAGTATATGGTCACTTTAAGTATTGGTGTGACTACCTTTGATGATATTGATACCAGCGTGGAGGATGTTTTGGCGCGTGCCGATGCCGGCAGTTACAAAGCCAAGGAGCACGGGCGTGATGGGGTGGTGGTTAATATGCCCAATGATGATGTCATGGAACTTTTTGATCAGCACAAATAGCCTCTGGTAAGCGAGAGTTCTGTTCCTAACATTGGGCACCACATGCCAGTCGACAAACAATGACCGGCAGTACAGTATAAGCAGGTGCTAAATTTAAGGCTGACCGAGATACCGCTTTGAACCTACTTGAACTGTTTGCCCGCACGCTTGATGTTACCTTGCCTGTCTTCGCGATGGTATTTGTTGGCCTGGGGCTTAAGCGCTTGAAATGGATCGATAGCGCTTTTGTCTCGACCGCCTCAGCGCTGGTATTTAGAGCAACGCTCCCCACCTTGATTTTCCTCAGTTTGATAAAAGCCGACTTAAGTGTTGCTCTAGACGTTTCACTGATGGTGTTTTTTGCCGCGGCAACGCTCGGCCAGTTTTTGCTCAGTTGGGCATGGGCGCACTACCGAGTGGCCCGCCAGGATCGCGGTATATACGTTCAAGGCGCGTTTCGCGGCAATTGTGGGGTCGTGGGCCTAGCACTAGCGGCGGGGATGTACGGTAACTATGGCCTTTCAGCGGGTAGTCTTCTGCTGGGCGTGGTGATTGTGATGTACAACGCGTTTTCGGTTGTCGTGCTGGCATTTTACCAACCCGGCCAATCCACCGATTGGCGCAGCCTGCTCAAACATGTGGCCACCAACCCGCTGATCATCTCGGTGTTTGCGGCACTACCTTTTACCGCACTTTCGATCCCTTTGCCCTCATGGGTGATCACCTCCGGCGATTACTTTGCCTCGTTGACCCTGCCGCTGGCGCTGATTTGTATTGGCGCGACGCTCTCCGTTTCGAGCATGCGCGACAGCAGCCAAGTAGCTCTTGGCGCTAGCCTGATGAAGATGGTCACGCTCCCGATACTCTCCACGTTGGCGGCCTGGATGGTGGGCTTTTCAGGCGAGCAGTTGGGCCTGTTGTTCCTATTCTTCGCCAGCCCCACCGCCGCCGCCAGCTTTGTGATGGTGAAAGCGATAGGCGGCAATGTGTCATTAGCCGCCAATATCATCGCCATCACCACGCTGATGGCGAGCATTACCGTGACACTAGGCATCTTCGCGCTGCGTTTACTCGGCTGGATATAGCGCTGAATAGCGCAACGCGGTTGGCCCTACCTAAGTCGACGCGTTATACTACGCGCCCGCTAGTTTTAGACCACGTTTGTCCCTGTAGCTCAGTAGGATAGAGCAGCCGCCTCCTAAGCGGCAGGTCGCAGGTTCGACTCCTGCCAGGGACGCCATATCACTCCCTCTAGTCTCCCCTGGTTACACCATAAACCTGATAACCACGCGGATTTTACCCTGATAGCCTGCCCATAGTCTCCCCACGTTAACCCCTCTAAAACCATGCTTTTCTGTATGCGAGAGTGTATGCTGATAGGTAATAACTTTCTTCGCATACATAGAGGCGGGGTATGAAGCGTTCTGAAGTGCGTAGCAAGCCACTCGCTGAAAGAGTTGTGGCTGCCCTTGAGCCGGAAGATAAGGCTTACCGTATTAGCGATGGTGCTGGACTGTACCTATACGTTAGAACTGATGCTACCAAGAGCTGGGAGCTTCGGTACCGCAAGCCAGATGGCAAGTACAGTTGGTTGGGGCTGGGTAGCTATCCCGAAGTTAAGCCCAAAGAAGCCCGGCAGCGTGCCACTGAGGCTAAGGAGTTAATAGCCAAGGGAACGACGCCGCGCCAGCATAAGAAAGCTCAGGAGCAGCAAGCTCAAACTGCTAGTCGTGAAACGGTGGCCGCCTTGATGGATGAGTGGCACGTCATGAAGGCCAAAAGCGTTGACGCAAACTCCTTGCGCAAGGTGTGGCTCTCTATTCAACGCCACCTGATGCCCGCCATGGGGCATGAACCCATTTCTCGCATACAGCCCGCATACATTCTTGAGTTCTTTCGCCAGTTGGAAGCGCTGGGTATTCACGCCACTAGCGCCAAAATCAGGCGTGCTCTTGCCGAGGCGTTTGATATGGCGGCTTTTGCCGGGCGTGTCGCTTCTAACCCTGTACGAGGAGTGGAGAGGTTCATTGAGTCAGGCAAGGGGAGTAACTACGCTCACGTCTCACAGCAGGAAGTGCCCGGCCTTGTACGCGCCATTGACCAGTACCCACGTAGCCCACAAGTCAGGGCTGCCATGCTACTGCTGGCGCTAAATGGCTGCAGGCCTGGAGAGTTGAGACAAGCGGCATGGTCTGAGTTTGATCTTGATAACGGCCTGTGGGATTTGCCCGCAGAGCGTACCAAGAAGCGCCGAGCTATCTTAATGCCCCTTTCCACGCAAAGCGTGGCACTGCTCAGAGAGCAGCACCAGCGGAGTGGTTCGTTCAATCTGGTTTTCCCCAATCGTAACGATCCCCGTAAGCCAATGAGCAATATGGCGGTTAATAAGGCCATCGAGCATATTGGATACGCAGGCCGTCAGACCGGGCATGGCTTCCGCCATATCCTATCCACCGGATTAAATGAACGTGGCTATAACGCTGATCACATTGAGGCACAGCTAGCTCACGTGACGGGCAATATCCGCAGTACCTACAACAAGGCTCTCTACTTGGAGCCGCGGCGCACCATGATGCAGGCATGGGCAGATGAGGTATACGGAATGATAGGCGACGCCAGCAAGGTAGTGGCCTTTAGAGCGCGTGGCTGATGCCAAATGGTTGAACGTGGGTAGGCTATGGGGTGGCAGCGAAGCGAGTAAAGTGCTAAATATATGTCATGGATATATAGCCAGTGTTGTTGTGGCTGGCGCTACATAACACGCCGCGCACGTTGTTTTAGAGCGGTGACAGTGGTGACGGCGGTGACACGGTTGATTATAAAGGTTTTTATCTGTCACCAGTGCCGGTTTTTGAGTGGTGACAGCGGTGACAACGGCATATAGGTACTGTGCCACTTGTTTGGCTGGCTAGGGCGACGGCCTGAAAGCGCGGAGAACTCCACCGTGTGAGCCAGCCACCTATTTTGGAGTTCGGGTGTTAGGAGTAACTCCTCATGAATGCAAGGCTATATAGCTTAAAAAGTTGGCTAACTGTAGAAGAAGCTGCTCTACATTTATCGTCAATCATTTCTGAAGAAGTAAGTCTCTCGGATATCTTACAGCTTGGGCTTGAGGGGCATCTCAAGCTTTCTGTAAACCTTGTTAACAAGGCCTATATTAGGAAGGGCGAAGTTAAAGATCTCATGGAAACTTCTGTGATTTTGTATATGCATGATGGGAGGTTTCCTTTATTAAGCTCAGACGAGAATGTTGTACCCGGCAGTATTGAGGAAGAGTGCAGAAATCTTTCTCGAAAACCATATGGGCAAATTATAGAGCAGTGCAGCGACGAACTGGCACATGCTGTTGCTGAAAGGCGAGTATTGGCTGCCCCACTAGGAGATCACGTAAAGGGGAATGACTACGTTCGGTTCAGTGGTGGCATTATTGATGCTACGGGTATTTGGGATTTGCCTATGCTGGCTGGTGAGAGGATCAGCATTGAAGAGCGCTACCAGATACTTACTGGAGGGCCTGAAGTCGAGTTGACGAATATAGATGGTACATGGCTTGAAGCAGACGGTTGCTTATATTGCATTTATAAGCGCTTTGATCAGGATTACATATCTGAATTCCTTAAAAGAGATGGAGTAAAGCCACACGAACATCGATACTCAAATCCTGAGCATTTTTATCCTGTCGGAAGGCTTCCGGATGATGTGTCTGTTGTTGTAAGGCGAGAAAATCTGGATGCTTTTATATCTGGTCTTGAAAACACTTCCAAAACATCTCAGCCTTCAGAAAGAGATGAGATTCGCGCTTTAGAGGCTCTTGGCTTGTTGGCGGAGACCTTCTCCCAATCAGCATCGAAGTACGACCTTTCTGGTAAGCCTAATAAGGCACAAATAGCTGAAGCTATGAGTAATCATGCTGGAGATATCTATGGCATGAGCAAAAGTAAGCTTCAGCGGTTGCTAACTGACTCCCTGAATGCATGGGACGAGCGCCGAGGTTGATTGTCTGCATTTTGCATTAATGCAAATGCACCAAATGAATTAAAAATTAGACCAGCATTTAAGTCGTCTACATGCCACATGGCGTAACTAGGAGACGGCTTAAATGCAAACTAACCGTGATAAAGCTGCTGGTAAAATCCCTCTCGATAACTTTGACCCCAAGTTTGTCCAGATCGACAAGCGCCAAGCATGTGCCATTCTGGGCATGCCTTCGACTTCATTTGATCGGGCTCGTAAAGAAGATGCTCGATTTCCCAAACCTATTCAGCAGGGCCCCAGCAAGAACGCGCCGCTAAGGTTTGTCTTGGCTGAAATCTACGAGTATTCCGCTCGCCTTATTGCTGATTACCGCAATGATGGGGAGGTGGCTTAAATGGCTACTTCCAATGTCATCCCCCTACAGTACGAAGGCCAAGCCTATAGCTTTAATGCGGCTGGCTGGATCAATGCTACTGAGGCTGCAAAACGCTTTGGTAAAGAGCCTGCGCAGTGGCTGCGGCTACCCGAGACTAAGGCTTACTTGCTTGGTCTTGAGCGTAGATATGGGGAAATCACATATGTAGAAACAAGTCGTGCGCGGATGGATCGCGGCGGTGGTACTTGGCTGCACCCGAGGCTAGCCGTACCGTTCGCCCGTTGGCTGTCAATTGACTTTGAAATTTGGTGTGACGAGCAAATTGATCGCTTAATCCATGGCAGCGCTGAAAATTGGCAGCTGCTACGCGACTCTGCAGCTATCGGATACCGCGGCATGTGCGATGCTCTTCAGCTCACCCGCGAAGCCCAAGGTAAGTCAGCCGCCCGCCATCACTTCATCAATGAAGCTCGGTTGATCAACATCGCTGTCTTTGGCCAGGCCAAGGGCGTAGATCGTGACAGCCTAAGCCCTGCTGAGCTTCGTCTGCTGGCGCTTATTGAGCAGCGAGACACCTTCCTGTTAGGCCGTGGTCTGGACTACCAACAGCGCAAGCAGGAGCTGACACGCTACGCACAGGAGCAGCTAATACCCAAGCTGCAAGGCGGTGCTGCGTGACTATCAATGCTACCGATTCCGCCAGTCAGCGCACGCGTATCTTAGCCCGCTTGAAGCTTGGCCCGGTAACCACTCTCGAGCTGATCCAAGACGAGAATATCCTGCGTCCCGGCGCCCGTATCTGTGAGCTTCGAGAAAGGGGCCACGATATACGAACCCATCTGCAAGATGTGATCGACCCATGGGGGCGCCAGCATAGCCGTGTAGCGCTTTATTATCTGCCGACTAGTGCCAATGGCACTAAGGGTGGTGTTTGATGTTGACCAATCCGATGGCTAACGACTATGCTGAACTTGCTGGCGCAAAATCGTCAGTCAGGTTTGGCGACCTGAATTATACGCGGCGCACAGGCGCCCTCCGATACCGAATAGGCGCTTTTTTTGCGTCCATACGGTATGTTATGGACGGGCTGTGTGGGGAGACCTTCGTGTCTGCCGGTTTCCGTGTATGCCGGTTCGCCAACCCTGCTCAGTCCGTCCTCCAATCTGTTTGGCGACAGTGGTTGACGGCTCCATCTTCAATACGCGGAGTCAGACCCATGGCTAAGTCACGCCTATTCCTTACCCTAATCCCTTCTAAACGTGCTGCTGCTCATAGAGCAATGGCTAAAGCTGCCTTGTTTGCTAATGCCAGCGCCAGCGTCCGTCTTAAGCGTTACAACCACCATATTGAGAAAGTTAGCCGCCTGGAAGCCGCCATCATCGGTCAGGGGGTGCGTTCATGAATACTGCAAAACGCCATATTGATGCCCTTGAAAGCCGAATCGGCCTAATGGCCTCTCTCGCCAACATTATCAACATCGACAGGATGCGCGATGGCAACGAAGGTGAAGCGCCCATCCTTAACGACTACTACTACGGCTCGCTAGTAGAGGCCATTGAGATAGTAGCGGAGAGCTGCTACCGAGAGCTTAGCCATCTTGATGATGCCTCCGAAGAGGAGGTGGCCCGATGATGCCCATAGCCATTAACTGCGACCTACGCACCCGAGTTATTCGCTTTCAGTTCACTAACCCGGATCGCTTCTTAACAGCCGAGCAGGCGCTTGCCAATGGTTTAGTTAATCACCTTGAGTTCAAGGAGATACAGCGCGAAGCCCAAGCGTTTAGCAAGGAGACTGGACTGTGACTCCTCAAGATCAAACCTATCTGCTGAAAGCTGCCCTTACTGTTGATGCCCGGCAAATGGAGCAGGCGTCAAAAATCCTCGCTGGCGTAGCGATGCTGCTTAACGACCATGATATTGATGGCCTGAAACGTGAGGCACTTATTGAAACGCTGTGGTTGCTGTCTAGCACCTTTGAGGAGCGCCGCGACTGGCTAGAGCAGGAGGGCTATATATGCAGCGAGCAATAAAAACGCCCAGCCGAAGCCAAGCGGAGTACAGCAGCATTATCGAGATGCCCAGCCATCTTAGCATAGAGGCCGCAGCCGAGCAGGTTGCCGGTGACCTCTATGGCGTATTCCGCTTCACCGGCAAGGGTAAGTGGCGCCGGTTTACGCCAGACGGTGCCAGTGGCCAGAGTGGCTATATAGGCTTACTGGGAGATACCACGGCAGTAGTGGGCGACTGGCGCGACGCCCAACGGCTAGTCGTGTTGGTAGATGATGCTGACGACGATATCACCCGCACAGAGAAGCGCCAACAAGCCCAGCTAGAGGCACAGCGTCAGCGTGACCAGTGGGAAGCCGAGCGCATTGCCAAGCAAGCAGAGACCGCCGTACAGGCCCGCCAGTGGTGGGCTTCTGCTAAACCAGCGGATATCGCTCACCCGTATCTGATTAAAAAACAGCTACGCCCCTATGGTCTGCGCCAGCGAGGAAATGCCTTGCTGGTACCGCTGTACGTCGATGGTGAGCTGATCAATCTGGAGCGTATCTTTCCCGATGGCGCTAAACGGCCGCTGCCCGGCGGCCGTGTTAAAGGTGCCGCTAGCTTGATTGGCCGTATTGCTGGCGCTCAAAGGGTAATGGTAACTGAGGGCTGGGCAACCGGTGCCGCGCTATATGCGTCTACTGGCTGCCCTGTGGTGGTAGCCCGCAATGCTGACAACCTTGAACCGGTTGCTCGACGCCTGCGCCAGCGATTGCCCGAAGAAGTGACGATCACTATGGCTGCGGATGATGACCGCTTTACTGATGGCAACCCTGGCATGTCCAAGGCGCGGATTGCAGCGTTGGCCATTGGGGGGAAATTGCTCACACCCACCTTTTGTGATCGCTGCGAGTCATGCACCGACTTTGCGGACGTGGCGTTGTGCCGCAAGGGGGGAGTATGAGTTGGACGGCAGACGATAATCTGAGCCTCTTTGATAAACCGACAGACGAGGATCAAACCCGCCTGACTGCAAATTCAGCGGGAACAGTGGGAACAGCGGGAACAGGAGGTGATAAAGAGCCGGAAAACAGTCGCTTAGGAAATGAAAGCGGCGTTCCCGCCAGTGGGAACAGTGCGGGAACAGCGGGAACAGGCGCGAATGATCAGAGTAAACGGGCGACGTTGGGTGAGGATGAGTTAGCTGCGCTTGCTGATGCTGCTCCTTTGGGTCAAGAAGTATCGCCCGGGGAAAGTGAGCCGCTAGACGGCAGTATTAAGCGTCCGGGCTTCACTAGCCATGCGAATTGGTTTCATATCGGGGACAAGCGGCGCCCTCCGGGATTGTGGTGGCACGGTATACGCAACGGCCAAAACGGCTCCACCAATGAGGATGTGTACATTGCTGACCCCATTGAAGTGATCGCCATTAGCTGTGACGAACATGGCGGTAACTTCGGGCGTCAGGTTCGCTTTATGAATAGCGAGGGCAAGTGGTGCCGCCGAGTATTGCCAATGCGCTTGCTCAATGAAGGTGGTTCAGAGTTACGCCGTGAATTACTGGATATGGGGCACACGCACGTCATCAAGCAGCGCCACCGCCTTGCTGACTACATTATGGAAAGTCGGCCAGAGGCCCGGCTGGTTGCGGCTACTACGACCGGCTGGCATGACAACTCACGAGCCTTTGTTCTCCCTGAGCGCACCATAGGCAACCAGGACTACTGCTTTAGCGCCGATTCTGCACGATCCAGCTACTTTGATGCTCGCGGCACTCTCGATGGGTGGCGCCAGCAGGTTGCCGGGCGCGCGGTTAACAACCCTATCCTGATGCTGGGTATCTGTATTGCTTTAGCAGGCCCTTTGATATGGCCAGCCAAACAGCAGCCATCCGGAGGGTTGGGCTTCAACTTGCGGGGTGGCTCCAGTAAGGGCAAAACAACTTGTTTGCAAATGGCTAGTAGCGTATGGGGCAGCCCTCAATTCATGCGCCAATGGTCTAGTACCGGCAATGGCATCGAAGCCTTAGCCGCATCCCAGAACGATACCTGCATGGTGCTGGATGAGATCAGTCAGGCGAGCCCGTATGAAGCGGGCAATATGGTCTATCTGGTAGCCAATGGCGTAGGCAAGCAGCGAGCGGCTAGAACCGGCGGTATACGTGAAGCTCAGCGCTGGCGCCTAATGCTGCTTTCTAGTGGTGAGCGCAGCCTAGCCTCACATATGAGTGAAGCCGGTAAGAAGGCTAAGGCCGGGCAAGATGCCCGCCTGTTGGATATACCTGCCACAGGCCGCCGTTATGGCGCGTTCGACGATATCCAGGGTATGACCCCCAGCGATTTTGCCAACGCTATCAAGACGGCAACAGCGGAGCATTACGGGCATGCCGGGAGCGCCTTTATCCAGCATTTGATAAAGCAATCCGACTTACCTGCTCTCTACCGCGACACCATGGAAGACCCTGTATTTACAGTTGCCCAGGATGGCGTTTCCAGTCGTGCGGCTGGCGCTTTCGGATTGTTGGCAATGGCTGGAGAGCTGGCTACCGATGCTGGGTTAACAGGATGGGCGCCCGGCTCGTCTATCGAGGCGATAGGTACTTGCTTTCAGCTATGGCAGTCCGAAAGGGGGAGTCTGCCGCCGGAAGACCAGGCCATCATGGAAGGAATAGCAAACTTCATTCAGCGCCACGGTGATAGCCGATTTAGCGAGATGGGCGTTCCATATGGGGAGAACAAGCCCGGAGTTAGAGACCGTGCTGGCTATTGGGCAGATATGGCAGAAGGGCGTGTCTTTTACTTCCATCGGGCGGCACTGGAAGAAGCGGCCACCGGGTATGACCCCAAAATGATTGCCAGCGTGCTGGACAAGGCTGGCTGGCTCCATGAAAAGGAGTCTGGAAGATTCGCGGTCAACAAACGCACACCTAACGGACTTCAACGCCTTTATGCCGTTTTACCAAAGGAGGGTGAGCAATGAGTTATCGCGATCTTCTACGGCAACGACGCTTAGCGGCAGGTGTTCCCACTGTTCCCTCTGAAATAGATGCTATGGGAACAGAAAAAAGCCTTGAAAAACAAGAGTGTTCCCAGCGTTCCCACTGTTCCCGCGTCGATTCTAGTGACGCAGGTAAACAGAAGGCTACGCAAGAGGCGCCGCTGCTGGCCACCACTCGCGACATTAACACCATCGTTGGCAGCTTGTACGCGGTTGATAGGCCGCTGGAGCACATTGAAACCGAGGTGCGCAGGGTGATGGCAACCCTCACACGGCAAGCGGCTGCTGAGCTGGCTGTAGTGCTGGATGACGCCTTTGAGGTGGCTCCCGATACCTACACAGCCCTTAAGCAATGCCGTTGCCTGCTGAGCGATTCCAGGGCGCTGTCAGCGGCTAAAGCGGTATGGCCCAGCCTACCTCATGCGCCAGCGTTAGAAGCCCCTATAGGCGCTCCTGTCGTTGAGCATGCGCCACGCTGGTTGAGGCTAGTCCGTGAGCATTGCCCGGTCATGCCCGAGGACGAACGGCTGCTGAGTCAGGTGATTGGCCGTATGTCAGCAAGGGAGGTGATGGATTATGCAAGGCGGTACATCACCACATGGCAACTCGCTGCCGATCAGGAGCCTGTCAGCCATAAGCGTGATAACGCGGGGCGGCGCGCTGCCAATCGAGAGCTAACAGGAGGTCGTCGTGTTGGATAACGCCATTCAGGAAGCCGCGCGTCTGGCATCCAGCCTGCGCTCAATCGATCAGAGCGCCAGCCATAGCGCGGAGGCGGTACGGGATACGCTGCAATCATCGCCTGATGATGACGCCTTGTTGGCCTGCGCCGCGACTCTGGAAGCGGTAAACGATGCACTCCCGGCCGGAACGTTGGCAGGGCTTATACGCATTCGCCTGACTCGCCTCCAGGGGATAGTAAACGCGCTGATTGATACTGACACCACACCGCCAGCGGCATAGGAGAGCACCATGATTAACCACGACACGATTAAACAAGCCGCTGAAAGTGGTGCCGGTCTGGATCACCTCTCGCCAGGGCAAGCGTGGTCGGCGTATAAAGCCAACGTTAAGCCCAAACACCTGCGCCAGCCAATGCGGCACTCTATGGTGCTGCTACTGGCGAGCGTGGAGCAGAAGGCGCGACATGCGTTCTTTGGTGGCATAGAGCAAGGTGATACGGATGAGATGATCTATCGCGCTTATGATGAACAGCACCCCATGTTTCTGCGTGGGCCTATCCTCGAAACGCTACATGAAGGCATGAACAAATTCTTTCCCGATCTCAAAGCATCGGCAGTGGATGATGACGGCAACGCGGTATATCGGCTGGATCATCTTGCTAAGGCATTAGGAGCTAGCGAGGAAGAGCTGCTGGCGCTGGCTAAAGAGAAGGGCATGGATAATCGGCTTCAAACCAAGCCGGTTCATACCCTGCACTGAGGAGGCAGCCATGAGCAAGAACCCCCGCCTATTCGTCGAGCCGGTGCGGCTAATCGTCAATGTAGAGCAAGAGACGGTAAAACGGATAGATGAATTGATGGAAGGGCGCCAGCATCACCGGCACCGCAACCGTGCTGAGTTTGTGCGTCAGGCTATCGAGCGAGAGCTGGCGCGGTGCCAACAATGATGATTTCTGCAGTCCCCAAAAAAGGGCTTTGATAATTTCGGGGCCTCAAAAGAGGCCTCTTTTTTTATAGGTGAAACGGTGGATGATCAGGCAGAGCTAAGAAAGCGCTACAAAGCTTGGAGTAAGGCACAAAGAGAAGGTAAGCGCCCGCCAGTCGATCCCGAGTTCCAAGACTTGCGGTGCGGTGCCAAGACGCGGGCAGGGGCGCCCTGTAAGCGTCGTGACCTATGGGATAGCGGGCGGTGCAAGTTACATGGTGGTATGTCCACTGGGCCGAAAACAGGGCCCAGAGCCAAAAAGCCAGTACCTGAACTGCCAGTGGAGCCTTACGACCTGGATTCATAGAATAAGCGCAGCACTTTGGACTACAAGGTAGAGGCAGGTGGGCCAGCGCCGGT
>NZ_JPUA01000035.1 GCF_002211105.1 Halomonas campaniensis
GTGTTGATTACAGACATGTGAGTGCTCCTTGGAGATTAACTGGCCTAGTGGCCTGCTTTGCGGCACTTGCGTTGCCGTTATTATAATTAACGGCAGCTTCACCAATTTCTTTAAAAAAACCGTCTTCTTTTATGTAAGGCACTGTAACCCAGCCAATCGATTCGACAACTGCTTATTAATATCGAGTTCGGGATATCTACCTTAAATAAAAACGGGGCCTATTGGCCCCGTCGTTACTAGCTTTTGAAACATTACTGGCTAAGGTATTAACCCAGCAGGGACAGTACAGACTGCGGCGTTTGGTTAGCCTGTGCCAGCATGGAGGTACCCGCCTGCTGGAGAATGTTTGCTCGCGTCATGTTAGACACTTCCACTGCGTAGTCGGCATCTTCAATACGAGAGCGAGCCTCGGAGAGATTTGTGGATGTCGTGGCCAGGTTATCAATCACAGAGTCAAAGCGGTTAAGCGTAGCACCTAGTGTCGCGCGATTGGTATCTAGCGACTCAGTTGCAACATCAACAGCATCAACCAAGTTTTGGAAGCTGGTATGTGCCGCATCGCTTCCAGACCCAGCAATAGCGAACGTTGAAGCACCACTAGCTGTTGTAATTACACTAGCACCACTACCTGCATTCAGCTCCAAACCAGATACTGTTGCATCAAGCGTAGTAACAGTAATAACGTCTTCAGCTTCAGTATTAGAACCAACCTGAATATTAAGAGTGCCGCCACCGCTAACGTTCAGCAGGTTAGTGCCGTTAAAGTTATTGCTGCCAGCTACACGATCAATTTCAGCTAGGCGCTCGTTGATCTCGGTGGTAATTGCATCACGATCTTCTGTGGCGTTGGTGTCGTTGGCGCCTTGTACCGCTAGCTCACGAATACGCTGGAGGTTGTCATTGATTTGATCAAGACCACCTTCCATGGTTTGTACTAAGGAGATACCGTCGCTAGCGTTACGACTAGCTTGATCCATGCCTTTGATCTGAGCCGTCATTTTGTTGGCGATGGCTTGCCCAGCAGCGTCATCAGAAGCGCTGTTGATACGCAGACCAGATGACAGACGCTCTTGCGCTTTGGCCAACATAGACTGGGAGTTGGAAAGGTTGTTCTGGCCGATCAGGGCCGTAATGTTAGTGTTGATTACAGACATGTGAGTGCTCCTTGGAGATTAACTGGCCTAGTGGCCTGCT
>NZ_JPUA01000036.1 GCF_002211105.1 Halomonas campaniensis
CCTGAATTCAACTAATAAGTGCAGCACCTGCGGTTTCTAGTGCTCTTGAGTATTCACCTAAGAACACCTGGGCTGGGGTTCGGTATCCCAGCCGCTTCCTTGGTCTATCGTTTAGCTTATTGACGACACTTCGTAGCTCGGCATTGGTCACTTTGCGGAAGTCAGTACCTTTAGGAAAATACTGCCTAATCAGACCATTGGTGTTTTCATTAGTACCACGCTGGCATGAGCGGTACGGGTCGCAGAAATAGGTCTTAGCCGAGACGGCCTTGGCCACTTTCCGGTGCTCAGCGAATTCCGACCCATTATCCAAAGTGATGGTGTGCACTGCCCCTCGGCGTGGTGCCAATAACCGCGTCATCGCCTGAGCCGTTCTAGTGGCGGTGATTGTTGGCAGCCGCGCTGCCAAGAGGTAGCCACTGCGTCTTTCGACCAGGGTCACCAGTCCAGATTCTTTGTGGCCCTTAAGCACCGTATCACCTTCCCAATGTCCGATATAGCGCCGTTCTTCAACCTTGGCAGGGCGCTGCTCAATGCCTACTCGGTGCGGGATTTTGCCTAACCCCGCCCGCTTAGCCAATTGGCGCTGATAGCGCCGATGGCGTGGCAGTCGGAGCCGTTTCCATAATATTCCCCCGTGCTTCTTGTCGTCCCAGATTAACGCATAGATCCACTGATGGCTTACGCAGACCCCGTTGGCCTTGGCCATAAAGCCACTGATTTGCTGAGGGCTCCATTCGTCCATCAATTGGTCAGTGACCCAGCGAATCAGGCTGGGCAGCCGTTTCGTCACTTTCCAGGCGGTGCGTCGGCGCTGATCACTTGCCGATTGAGCCTGTTCAGGCGCATAACCACTGGTCAGAGCGTTGCGCTTTATCTCGCGACTAATGGTACTGCTGTGGACGCCAATGGCCTTAGCTATCTTTCGCTGGCTAATGCCGGTCTCAAGATAGGCAAAAATTTGGTATCGTTGGATCTGGGTCAGTTGTCGGTATCCCATGCTCTGCTTCACTTTGGTAGGTAAGGCAGAGAGGGTACCGGCGCTGGCCCACCTGCCTCTACCTTGTAGTCCAAAGTGCTGCGCTTATTCTATGAATCCAGG
>NZ_JPUA01000004.1 GCF_002211105.1 Halomonas campaniensis
TGGAGCTGATCCGCTTCGCTGACGGCACAAAGTGGTCAGTAGGCGACGTTAAGGCCAAGGTACTGATCGGGACGGCGGAAGACGATCACCTGTTAGGCTATGCCAGTGATGACATCTTAATCGGTGGTGCGGGTAACGATAGGCTCGAAGGGGGAGACGGTGATGACGTATTGGAAGGTGGTCTCGGCAACGATAGGCTTGATGGTGACTATGGCAACGATACCCTAACCGGTGGTGGCGGCGACGATGTCCTTGAAGGGGGCAAAGGCTCGGACGTATACCACTTCGCCCGTGGCTGGGGGGCTGATCGCATTGATAATTATGTGTACAGTGATGAGGACGCCATAGACGTTATTGATTTCGCTGCTGACATCACCCCGAGCGATATCACACTGAGCCGTGATTATGATGACCTGATCCTGAGTCGTATCAACAGCGACGATCGCATTGAAGTAGACCGCTATTTCAGCAGAGTCGACTATGAGGTGGAACTGATCCGCTTCGCTGGCGGCACAAGTTGGTCAGTAAAAGACGTAAACGAGAAAGTGCTTGAGGGTGAGGCTATCAGCAGTCCCCAGCAAATTGGTGACGGCGTTAACATTGTTGGGTTGAGCGAGCCATCTACTTTTGAGTTGGCTTAGTTTTAACGGAATTGCTTTTGAATTAACGTGATGGCAGAGACATCGTCGGGCTCAGCCCGGCGATTCTCAAAAATAAAAATTAACTACTTACTCCTATGCTTTCTTATCTTTTGATTAGCTTCAATTTCCTTTCTGCTCATTAAAGGAGTACGAATGCTTTTCGTGCAAAGCTAAGCGCGCCGCACGATTGGCCTGAAACGTACGCGCCAATAGCGCTCGTAGTGCCGCCGGTTTAACGGGCTTCAGCAGCAGTTGATAGCCCGCCAGAATAGCGTCAGGGTCGCCATCCATATTGCGTAGGATCGATTTGTCTTCGCCGATACTGGTGGCGGTAAACACCTCGCAGCCCCAGCCGCTAAGCATGGCGGTCATGCCTTCCAGAATCAGCGTCTCGTTATCGATACATACAATCCGCGTACCGCTCAGCTTATGGCTGCCGCGCTGCGCATGCGGCTCAGATTCGGTGCTGGTTGACTCGTGGGCGGTGACAATCGGTACACTAACCGAGAAAGCCGCTCTTTTGCCTACCGTTGAACGTACCTTGATAGGATGATCCAGACTCGGTCGACATTTATCATCGAGGTGACAGTCATGAAGTGTGCCGTTTCCAAGGGTGCTTAACCACTTATTAGATAGCCATCGACCATTATAATGTAATAGAACAGCGCTACGCCCATCTCCTGTGTATTCGCAAAGCAGGGAGTGCCGGTATGGCCGAAAGACACAGAGCTGTTAGGTGATTGGGCATGAATAAGGTTCTAGGCCAATGTTAATTAAAAGTTGCTTTTTTCATACCGCTTGAATTAGCTTTCTATTATGAATGCTGGAGAGTGCTCTTATATGATGCTTAACGACAATGAGGGAATAGTAACTGAAATAACTACAGATCTGTCCAATCAGCTTTTGAATGCCTCGCTGAGAGCGTAACCGTCAGCGTTGATAGCTAGACGCTGACGCCTATGTTTTTAGCTGCACGCAACACCAACCAACGGAGACACACGATGAGCTACCAGACCCTTGATACCTACGTATGGGCTACCAACGCACTGACCGACGCGGATTTAATTTATGCTTTTGTGAAAGACAACGTTCTAGAAGATAAAAAAAGAGCCATCGACACTATGGGCGCATTGAGCGGGGAGAAGCACGGCCAATAGACAGTTTCACCACCGGGCAAATTGGATAGGCGTTCGCCAGATGCTCTTCAAGGCGATGCCCCGGGAGCTCCACCCCCACCGCAACAAAATGCTGTTGTACGTCGGCGGCTGAGATGCCGATGAGTTTTTCTTAATTATTTTTCAGATAGCCTTAAGCAAGGCCGGAATTTAGGTCATTATGAGGCCAATAAAGACGTTACTGACTATCAAGCGGGCTACTACAGCGTAAAGATAGGTGCTGACGGGTGCATTTTGGCCTAACGAATGAACCACCAATCAACGGAGAAACACGATGAGCTACCACACCCTTGATTCCTGCATATGGGCCACCAACGCGCTAACTGATCCGGCGCTAATTTATGCTTTTGTGAAAGACAATGTCTTGGAAGATAAAGAAAGAGCCATCGATACCATGAAGCGTATTGAGCGAGGAGAAGCGCTTCCAACAGACAGTTTTCCTAAAGAAGCCTATGTGAAATCAGAATATCACCATTACAAGAAATTGCCGGACATTTTCAGTGCCGGTGGTTTGTGGGTGGTTTCTGGCCGTTTTGCCGAAGTACTGCGCCGTTTTGAGCTGGGCCAAACGGGCTTGCATCCGGTCAAACTGTTTCATCATGACCGTAAGACGCCGTTCGAAGGCGAGTATTTCACCCTGGCCTTTGGTGAGACCAAAGATACTTTTGTGCCGGAGGAGTCACCTAAAGCAAGGAAAGCGCCTTTTACCAATGGAGATATTTGGGAGCCAAGGCATGCGGATAATGAAGACAGCTTAGCGTTGAGTAGTGAAGCACTTAAAGGCGTTGATTTGTGGATAGAAAAAAGAATTGTAGATGCATTTTTCCTAAGTGACCCGCTGCTACGCGCACTGAAAGACGAGAAACTATCCAAAGTACTTGATCCTTATCGCTGTCGTGTCGTTTCCAGCCAGCACTGATTCAAGTTTATAAAGGAGGAGGTGGCATGGTCAGGGATGTAAAGCATCGTTTTCAGATTCATCATATTGTGCCCAATCAGCTTTTTGAAAATGACGCACTGTCGGAGCAACTAGAAAATCTTTTCGGCAAGGGTTATCTAAATCTCCGCGATAGTGAAGCGAATAAAATCGCCCTGTATCGCGACATGGGGCAGGCTGAAACGATCAAGCAATCGCTGCTAAGTGGCGACAACTTCTATCGAGATATCGGCATTGGCGGCAGTCATCACGAGGGTGGTCATCTAGGGTATAACCTATTCTTGTTGCAAAATTTAAGAAGTATCTTGAATGCTCCAGAAAATATTCTAAACACTGAGCAGAAAAAGATTGCTTTTTTCGACCTGGCGCGATTTGCAAGCCAGGTCTCCGAAGGCACGGCCACCTATGATGGCAAACCTTTGTCTTTAGCCGGGGGCAAAGCTAATACCGAAACCCTTAAAGATGCCTGGGCCGCGCGGCAGCTAGACTATACCGCCTCCGATGTGCTGACCCAGGACGGCCTGGGTGACTTTATCAACCACTTCCAGAGCCCTGACCGCTCAATCACCGATGCAACCACGAATGGCATGCGCAACACAGAGCAGCGGTTGATGGTTACTAAGAAACAGACCACCGCATTTTACCAGATAGGGGCTATCAGTGAAGAACACTATCAGGAACGTATCAAGGAACTGAATGATGTTGGGGAGAGTATGAAACACTTAAGCCCTCGCGAGGTTAAGGGAGGGACAATTTCGAAAATCTTTTATAGTAACAGTGTCGATAAGGAAACTGCTGACAGTCAATTGACCTCCTTGCTCAAGGAGGCTAATCGTGGTGAGTCTAGCCAGCCATCGACGCATACATTGCCCTCAACGCAAGGACAGTCTCCGACACCGGTGTCAAGCATCACCGGACAAGCGGCCCAAGGACAATTGGGTAAGCGTTCGCCAGGTGCTCTTCAAGGCGATGCCCCGGAGGCACCACCAGTGCAACAAAACGCTGTTGCACGTCGCCGGCCGAGATGCCGGTGAGTTTCTCAATCATTTTGCGGTAGCTTAAGCGCGCCTGAGTTTAGTTCAGGACTTGAAGGCGACTTTTGAGCATAAAAAAAGCCCTGCTCTAGGCAGAGCAGGGCCGTGTTTAATTGGATAGCTTCTACTACATGCGTGGCCGACTCCGCTGAGCCTCACTAGGCGGAGTTGCAACTTCATAAGCGGCTTTATTTACAGCATCCCTTAATGCTGGATGCATCTCATTGCTACGCAATTTATCGATAATCGTTTTAGCACCTGTGGTGTCGGGCGTTGATTGGTCGAGTTTTTGCTGAGCAATTTTAGCTTCGTCTTGCTGAATTATGCCATTAGATTGATTGCCTACAATGCTAAGTAGCTGTCGTGTTTGCTGATATTTATCTGCATTTTCCATATATGTCATTTCCTAGATTGATATAACGAATGAGCGTTAATTAACCTCTCTCCTACCGATGTCACCCCAGATTGATTAACGCTACACGCTAGAGGCCGATCCTATACCCACCGACACGCTATCGTTCCGCCAAGCCATTTAACATCGATGTTTTCCACTATGTCGCCTTTTGTCAATCTGACATGGCATCTATCCCAAACGTTCCGGGCGACTTGTTGCTGATCCTCTGGCTGGCGGAACGGGCTATTCGATCATTCTTGAGTAGGAATTAGTCAGCCTCTAATTAGTCCCTCAGGTCAGCTCACTAAGCGACATAGCCCCATTTAAACAGACTACTTCTGAGCGAACGCTTTGAAGGCGGTCGTGGGCAGAATTGATGATGTATCGCGCATTATAACCCCCTCCCTTTTTAGCAAGCTAAGCCAGTTATTGGAGTCGTCAGGCTCGCCTATCTTTCGTCTCTACAATTTCATTGTAAATCATCGACTGCAGCTCCTCAAAAGGCTCCTGGTTTCATTGGAAAAATGTATCGATATTCTGTCCTTGATAGGCGGTAGCTTTTCTAATTTTAATTAGTCAAAATCATGCAAACCTGTAGCTTACGTGTTCGGCATTTTTTCTATCAGAAGTTCTTTTTGTAAGAGATCTCTTACACGGTGTAAGAAATAAGCCATTGCTTTGTAGGAGATATCTTACAGCTTGTAAGATATTTGCTCTGATTTAGGCTCAGATGGTGACCTGTTTGATTTTTGTGATGTATAGTTAATACTAAAGACAAATAGTGCTAGAATCGGCCTCAATTCCAGTAAAGTATATATTTGGCGAGGAATGCTGTGTTTACTAAAAGCCGCAGGGATCAGGATGATAGTCATGAGGAGCATTCAGCTAGAGCGACTGCAATTCCCGAATCCCCGAACCAGAACAGGAAATCTAAACCGGAAAATGATGAGCAAGACAAATCGCTCAGCGTTTTTGGTGGCGTTCTCCTTAATGAGCAATCGAGACAGTTCGTATCACGAGTCGCTTCTGGTGTGACAAAGGTATCGTTCATCATGGGTCTATGTTTGGCTGGCTCTATAGGGCTAAATGGCTACCTTGGGTACAAGGTAGCCAACGTCGAACCAAGATATTTTGCCGCAACTGGTAATGGTCGAATCATACCTTTAATCCCTCTTGATCAGCCGGTTATGTCCGTTGCGGATGTCATTGACTTCGCCCAGAAAGCTACTCGCCGTTCAATGACTCTCGATTTTGTGAATTATCGGGAGCAGCTTGAAGACTCTCGCCATTACTTTACTGATTCTGGTTTTCAGTCGTTTATCAATAGCCTCTCAAATTCCGGCATTCTAGATTCAATCAGGAACGGCCGTTATAACATGAACGCCACGACTGAAACCGGCGTGCTTGTTCAACAGGGGGTAGTGGATGGCCGTCGCGTGTATGTCGTGAATTTCCCTCTCACCGTTAAGTTGGCTGGGCAAACATCTGAGAGGCCCGACCAAAAATTCCTGGCAACTGTAAGGGTTCAGCGAATCTCAACAGCCATTGATGCCCAAGGCATCGCAATTACTCAAGTTGTCACGGAGCCAAGATAATGACGATGCTCAAAACCCTTACTCGCCAAGTATCAGCTTTAATGCTTGGCTCAGTTGTATTAGCTAGTGGGGCTTATGCACAGGAGCAATCCGGTGAACCAACTACTGCCGAAGAAGCAGCGCAAAAGGGGTGGGTTCCTGCAGCGGCTAGGGCGAATAACCAAGAGCAACTATATACTGCCCCTCAGGGGCAGCCTCAGCCGCAAGGACAAATGCCCCAGCAACCTTCAGCTGCTCAAGGTGTGCCTACAGGGGGGTTCCCAGACGCCCCGGGAGCACAGCAAGCCCGTCAATCCATTAATCAACCACAGACATCTTCAGGATACGGCCAACAGCAGTATCGACAGATCCAGAATCCTTATGCGGTAACTGACCTGGCACCGTTGCCGCCGCCTTCTCAATTGGAAGATGCCAGAAATATGGTAAGCCCCCTGGCTCCTGATCAAATTACTGACCTTCGTGACTATTACGAAGATACACGCCGTGCGGCTATTGCTCGGCCTGTTAATGGTGTAGGGCAGATACGCTCGACTTCCGTAGAGCTCGCCCCTGGTTCTGCCGTGCCAGAACTACGCAGCATGCCTAATGAGTTATCAACGCTGGTCTTTGTTGACAGTACAGGGGCTCCTTGGCCACTCGCAGCGTCACCTCGCGTTTCACGGAATGATTTATTCGATGTGAATTGGTTAGAAGGGACGAATATGATCTCTGTTAGCCCTTTAACTTCATATAACGAAGGCAGTATAACAGTCGTACTTCAAGGAATGCCGATACCCGTTTCTGTAAAGCTATCGACCATCAATCCAAGATCAAATTCTAGCGAACATTATTACGACTCTCGCCATGACCTACGAATACCTGGTCGAGGGCCCAATGCTCAGTCCCCGACTACCGGCAGTGACCAAATTGCTCTTTACGATCAAGTTATGCAGGACTTCCTTGACGGCCTGCCGCCGAGTGGATCTCAGTCAGTTGATTTAGCCCCTTCAGACCTGGACGCAAACGCATGGATGTTTGATGACAGTTTGTATCTCAGGACTTCTTTGCCAATCCGTACTTCTTTCGAACGCACTTTATCGTCTGCTGACGGCACTCATGTTTACAAGCTGCCAATCACTCCTTTTGTGGCGCTTTCGTCAGAAGGGCGCACGGTCACACTGAAACTGGATATCTAAAAGGGGGGATAAGGAATGGCTCAAGATAATCAAGCAAAGCGAAATCTCACTATTGGCGCTCTAGCCGTTATAGCAGTCCTGGTACTTATCTACCTTGCTTGGACATGGATTGCCGCTGGGACTTCACCCAACCAGCCGGATTCCTCTGTCAGTCGAGTAGGGGGCCCCGGAAGTAGCTCGCGCGAAACGGCAGAATCTGAGTATTACGCATCTCTATTAGCTGACTATAACAAGAATAATGCTGAATCAGCACGTAGTTCTAACGACTCTTATCTGTCCGTACTGAGTGCTCAGCAAGAAGAGGCGGAGCAACAAACTGCCCAAGAACCAACACAACCGCCTGAGCAAGCAAATCAGCCGCAACCGGCACCAACGTATGCTTATCAGCCTCCTCCGCCACAGGAACAGAATCGTCAGGTCAGTGAAGAACTGATAAACAATGTTCAGGGCATGATGGCGTCATGGACACCGAAACCGTCTGGTATGGCCAACACAATTGGAACTGAGTGGCAACAGCCGAACTCGGGTCAGGCTTCGCATATGCGAAACTCAAACGGAGAAATAACAGAACAAACGGCTTCGAACGAGCAATCCGCTCAGCAAGCGCTCAGCCATAAAATTCTGCCAGATTACGCAGTCATTCCTGCGATATTGGATACCCACATCGACACTGATGAGAACTCACTTGTTACAGCTGAAGTTCCCGCTGGCCCCTACGCAGGAATGCGCTTTTATGCGTCAGGCTACCAGCGCTTGGAAAACACCGTCGACTTTACGTTTACCGCTATGCGTTGGAGAGGCAAAACATACACTGTGAATGCAAAACCACTCGACGTTGAGACGCGCAGAACAGCGCTCAGTGGCGATGTAAACAGAAGATATTTTGAGAGGATCGTAATCCCTGCTTTAGCGCGTGGTGTAGCCCGAGCTGGCGAGCTCTATGAAGATGCGTCACAGACTACGGTGATTACCGGGCTCGGAACTACAGTGAAGACCAATGACGGTGACGTTGACGATAGAGAAGTAGCCGGGGCCTTTGTTGGTGGGCTTGCTGGCCAAACTGCAAATGTTCTAGAGCAGGATGCCTCAAGAATCCCCATCAAGCAGGTTTTAGTGGCCGGTGGTACAACAATTGGTATTCAGATCATCGGTTCTGTTACTGCCGCTGATGAGTTAGGAGCTGGTGGACAGCGCGTTGATCTAGATCAAATAAGCCAGCCCTCTCAGCAGCCTGAGCGTCCACAAACCTATCAGCCAATGGGTAATCAACAAAGAACGACACGTTCCAATATCTTTGTTCCTGGACAAGGAGAGCTTCAATGAAACCCGAGAACAAAGTCTTTTTAGGCGGCGCACTCGCCGTACTGTTGTTAGCTTTCGGGTATGTTTTATACATCAATATCGGTGGTGGCGGAAACACAGCTCCCTCAGAAGTGGCCTTTTCTAACACATCAGGGGCACAAAACGAGGTGCAGGGTGGGGCGGCTAATGATTCTCAAAATCAGTCAAGTCGTGAAACAGAGGTGCCTGAAACAACCTATGCAGCCCCTGAAGCTGACAGTCAAATGGAGGCGCCTCGAGTTGTTGATTATCCTACTCCAGTACCTGCAGCTGAGCGTGATGGAGGGGAAGTTGCCCAAGCACTACGAAACCTAAGAGTTCAAACAGAAGCTTTTCAACAAGGACTGATCGCTCAAGGACAAGCTTTGCGCTCACTTGAGCAGCAAGTAGATGAGCTAGTGCAAAATCGACAGCAGTATCAAACCGAACTGAGTGAAATGCAGCGCTCAAATAACGCACTGCGAAGCGAACTCAGTGGCAAAGCTCTATATGCACAATCAAATTCTGCAGACGAAGGTCGTACACAAAATCGAAATACCACTAGCCATGGGTTTCGGCTGACCAAACTCCTAGAAGATGAGGCATGGATTCACACGCCTCAGGGCCGCACCTACATCGTAGGTGAAGGTGATTGGTTTGGGAATGAGTACGTCATCTCCATCAATAACAGAGAGAGGACGGTCGTCACGACAGCGGGAGAGCTAGCGTTATGAATGGCGATTTGATGTCGATGGTAGTCAGTGCGGCAGAGAATCTTCAAACTGCATTCTGGCTTATGTTGTGGTCGATTGCAGGGTTAATTGGTTTTATCTATGGCGGTAAAACCATCTTGGAATGGGTTAAAGACACGCAGAGGCCTGGGCCACCTCAAATTAGCAATGGGGCGAAAATATCCGTTTTTTTTATCGGTGTTTTTTTAGCCAACCTACCTTTCCTGATTAATACGACATCTGAATCACTCGGTCTAACTGCGAGGGGGTATAGTCCAATCTCATATGCAAGTACCGAGCGTTACGGATTGCTAGCCCAGGGTATAGATGCCGTTCTCACCCTGGCTACGATGTTCGGTGGTTGGTTCGCTCTAAAAGGGCTTCTACTACTTAGAAGCGCATCAGAGCAGTCTGGTCGCGGGCAATATGCTGGCGATTCGGTTTCTAAAGGACTTGGGCATATTGTCGCGGGGGCGTGCCTAGTCCAAATTCCAAGCGTACTTGACGCAGCAGCAGAAACAGTAAACCTAGCATGGTGATCATAGGAGCAATCATGAAAAACGTCTCTAAAACTATCAAAACAGCAACTGCAAAAATCCAGACCTCACTATCAATCAAACTGGAGAGCTATATCAATAATAGCAATCCAGCGAGCCGATCAGCCTTTTTTACAGGGGCGGCCCTGGTGACCGGTGCACAGTCTGCTTTTGCTCAGACAGGGGGGTTTGCTGGCACTGCAAGTACAGTGGCAGAGCAAGGTAAGGGCATTGCTGACTCAGCCGGGACTATTTTCGCTGCCATCGGTTTCATTATCGCAGGGTGGGGCGGGTTGAACATGTATAAACGGAGCCGTGAAACCCGGGATGATGGTGCGCCACAAACGCCTATCACCAAAATTGTTGGGCCGATGGTGGCAGGGGCAGTTCTCGCTGCGACAGGCGCCTTTATGATCACCGGTGGCGAAACTCTCGGCGTTCAAGAAACTGATTACGGGACTGTACCTAATAAATAAAACCTGTAACTAGGGTCAAGGGCAACTTCAAGCCCTTGACCCGCTAACATGAGGCTAGTCATGGAAAACCTTCACTTCGGCATTGATAAAAACAGCGAACTGCAAAAAAGCATTGACGCTAATACACAGTGTACGCACTGCCGGAGCCCAGCGAAATTCTCTGTCGCGCCGGACAATTTGGAAACGGGTGTTTCAATCAATGTTTGTGCGGTATGCGTTCATTATTATCGGCTGAATGAACTAGGCGAGGATGACAAAGTTATCTTCACTGCTGAGCTTCAAGCAAAGTGGATTTCACATCTGCAAAAGGCCATTCAGTTTGCAAAGCAAAGCGGAAGCAAAGAAAAGGTAGAAGAAGCTGAGCAGCTGGAAAAATGGCTTTTTGCACATGCGGAATTTGTCGCTGCATCCCAATGGGCCACTGACAACCCAGTGGCCATTGATGCGGCTGTTGAAAGGTCTCTTCCCAACACAAGAAAGCTAGTTTTCAGTGAGCTTGCATTAGCCTTGTCACAAGAAAAGTTAACGTCTTCGGGTGGTTCGAGCAACCCTAGCATGCCACCGATTAATTCATGGAAAGATCATTTGGAACAGTTCAATAATTTGAGTCTTACAGCGCAAGCAAAAGGGCAGGGGAGTGGCAATGCTTAATTGGTCTGTGGATGCACTTGAATCAGTTCTTGCTACCGTATCAAGGTTCGTCAGCGGAAAGCAGCCCGTGGACTATTGCGAACTCACTACAAATTTGGGTGTTTCGCAACAAGAGCTTGATGTTGATCCTGATGCCGTTTCAACAACACTGGTATGTAAAGATTGCACTCTTATGACGGTTTTTGACCTTCAGGGAGCATACCAGATTATGGGCAAAGAGCATTTTTTAACTCTTTGCCAGGAGATCCGGACTAAGGCAATAGGCTATTTTGGAACTGGCCACCAATTTAGTGTCGTGTTCGAGCACGATCCTAAAGGGGCAGAACAGCAGTTAATGGAGTTAGCAGCGCCTTCAATAAATACGGCAAAACGTATGGGGCTCCAATCCGTAGACATGCTAATTGACCGGGTCAAACGTAATATTCCATATGTTGCCCATGAACCGGCTTACCTCGTCGTTTATACAAGCCCAGCGATATTGTCTAAAGACCAGCTGAAAAACGATGTAAGCGAGTTACAGCAGAAGCGAGCTGAAAGCAAGCTGCCATCCATCATGTATGGACAATCTCCCGTCAATGCTCTGGAATCACTAAAAATCTCACACGATACGTTCTGTCAAACTGTGCTGAGTGATTTTTCTCAAGCGGGAGAGAATGAAAACGGAATACTATTACGTCCTCTACCATCGCACCGGTTGGTAAAAGAACTCAAGACAATGGTGCAGAGAAAGAGCACTCATAGCGACTGGAGACCAACTTTGTTTGGTGATCGCTTCGTGCCCACTGGCAGTGAGAGCAAAGATGATTACTCTAACCTCACAGCACCTATGATTGGTTACCAAATTTTTTCGCAAGATATAGTCAACCCTAAGGGCATGGGTGAAATCGTAGAATCAGATGGGGTCTTTCATGGGACTCTTTCAATGACACAGTTCCCCAGAGATCCCCAAATATTTGAATCCCTTTATAACTCAATGGATCATTCGATCCCTTGGCGTGTGAGGTATGACCTAACACCGAATGGACTCAATGCGAAAAGGCTTGAGCGCATGGTGGCATCATTCACCGCCATGACCGACCACAACCGAGCGGTACGCGATTCGTTTGACTATATGTCGAAGTTGGAGAGAGAGGGAGACGACATTGCTTGTGGTTTCGCGATTACGTTTTCAACCTGGGCTGAAGACTACACAGAAGTTAAGCGGAATTTGTCACGCCTAGAAAAAGCAATTCAAGGGTGGGGCGGTTGCAGTGTCACAGGAACCCATGGAGATCCTTTTGCTGCATGGGCAGCAACTATGCCAGGCATGACACGCTCAAACCCGGCAGCCACCGCAGTGCCACCTATGCATGATGCCCTTAGCATGATGCCTCTCCGAAGGCCTGCATCGGTTTGGGAGCATGGACAGATGATCCTCCGTACTCCTGAAGGTAAGGCGTATCCTGTTGAACTATGCAGCCCCATGCAAGATTTATGGATTGAGTTGATGGTAGCTCCCCCAGGGTCGGGTAAATCGGTATTGCTGAATACATTAAACTCAGCCTTGATCCATTCACCTGGAGCGATACGCCTTCCTTTGATTACCTGGATTGATAAAGGGCGGAGTGCTCAGGGGCAAGTCGCATTTTTACGGGACTCTTTACCTGAAGGCCAGAAGCATGAAGTAGTCGAGATCACACTTCGAAATAGCCGTGAGTACGGTGTCAATCAATTCGACCTGCACCTTGGTTGCAGATACCCAACGGCTCACGATAAGGACTATCTTCGCTCATTCTTGTCAATGCTCTGCTATGACGCCAGCACAATGTCAGCGCCAGCAGGTGTGAGCGATTTAATGTCTGAACTTATCGATACTGTGTACGATAAATGCGCTCGTACTACCCCCCATAACTATGAAGTAGGCGTTGAAAATAGAGTTGATGATGTTCTTCACCAACTTGAAATCTATCAAGAGCATGATGATGACTGGTGGCGTGAGACGCCGTGGTATGAAGTGATGGATATTCTTTTCAACCATGGCCACACATACGAGGCCACGCTAGCACAGCGTCAAGCGGTGCCTGTACTTACCGACTTTAATGCTGCGCTTAATACCCCGAGTATTAAGCAGCTTTATGGTGGCGCTAAAACGGCAACGGGTGAATCCCTTATCCACTACGTTGAACGTTGCCTTTCAGCGGCTTCACACAAATATGCGTGCTTTGCCGGGCGCACAGTCTTTGATATCTCATCTGAATCACGCATCGTTGTCATTGAGATGGGACAAGTATTGATGGGAAAAACCAAAGAGGGTCGAGTTCAAAACGCTCTGTTCTACATGTTTGCGCGAAATATGGGCGCAAAAAACTACTTCATTAACGCTGAATCTCTTCTCCCCGTAGTGCCAGATTTATACCAGGAGTATCACAAAACTAGGCTCCGCGATGTGGCGGAGGAAATGAAGACGCTGTGTTGGGATGAATTTCACAACACTGGCGGTATTGATGTCGTCGTTGACATGATTATTACGGACGCTCGAGAAGGTCGAAAATCAGGTGTACGCATTCCTATTGCAACACAATACCTTGTCGACGTACCAACCCCTCTGATTGATGCCGCAACGTCCATCTATGTCATGCGAGGCAAATCGGAGAGCGATGCGCAAATTCTCAAGGAACGCCTACGTATCTCAGATGATGCTCAAAAAAGGCTAGATAGGGAGTGTAATGGCCCGGGCCCGCACGGGGGGAATATGCTTGCCATCTTTAAAACGAAGATTGGTCAAATTACACAAATTTTGACCAACACTCTCGGGCCTATAGAACTCTGGTGCTACAACACAAACCAGTGGGACATGGCATTACGTGCAGAACTTTATCAACGTGTAGAACAAACAATTGCCCGAAAAATTCTGGCAAAAGCTTTCCCGAAAGGAAGTGCTACACAACGAATAAGAGCGATGAAGCGAAGGATGGGGGACGACAGTGAAGGCGAACTCAACAGTTCGATTACTCAAAAGCTGGCGTCAGAGCTCCTTGTAGAACACGAAGATACCATTGAAGAGGAGCAAGCGGCATGAAATTCAAAATACATATTAAACCATTAGCTGCAGCACTGTTGCTCGTCAGTGCCCCTGTGTATGCCGCATGGCCAGTTTCAGTTGTCGCTAGTGCACCAATGACTCAGTTCATCACAATGCACTGGATTCCATTCGTCACAAATCTAGAAATAACACTCCAGCAGTTAGGCGCAGCCATCAACTCAAGTGCCCAGCAGATATCATCGGCGGTTCAGTCAGCTTCAGAGGCAGAGAGAAATCTAGCTGTAAAGCAAGCCTACAATGAGCGCCTTTATCAAGCTAGAAACGCTGTTCAAGTACCAAGTTCTATCTGTGTAGAGTCTGCATCAGGGGGAGCATCGCCAGCATCGGCAGGGGCTACGCGAAACAGAACGTCCATAGAAGGGGGCGGTGGGGGCGCCTCATTGAGCACTCTTAACGAGGCAAGCAATCTCTTGGTAAACGGTCCCGCAGAACCTAGTGATATTGCTGCGTTGCAGACGGCAAATTCGACTAGTGAGTTTTGCTCTCCTTCGGACGCAGCAAGGTATGGCGGAACTAACGTATGTCCTGCTGCAAATACTGAGATGCCAGCAGCGGACAAACGCGTTGCATCAGTGTTAATAGGTGCAGGCCCTTACGGAAAAACCGAAGACGCTACCTTCACACAAGAACAAGCAGATGTT
The DNA here is from genome assembly GCF_002211105.1 of Halomonas campaniensis. Lineage (GTDB taxonomy): Bacteria > Pseudomonadota > Gammaproteobacteria > Pseudomonadales > Halomonadaceae > Vreelandella > Vreelandella campaniensis_A. The sequence goes on from NZ_JPUA01000004.1 coordinate 14,389, forward strand.
GCGCGTCTTTACGTTAGAAACGCTACTCGCAGAAATGTCGCGCCACAGTTAGAGAAGGGAGAAGCCGACACGGCCGCTGGACAAGCCTATATAGGTACCAGTACTCAATACCAATCAATGATATCCGCTGCAGAGCAGCCAGCTATTGAAGCCATCGCTAACAGAATGCCTGTGCCAAGCACAGAGCAGTTTATCAATGACGCTTTGGAAACTCCTTCTGCACAATCGTATTGGAATGCAACCGCGTCGGATGAAGCAAAGGACACAGATACCGTGTCTTACCGCGAGCTGGAAAAGTTCGAGGTTGGAAGACGTTATGGAAACGTTGCCTACGGCCAGGATCTGCAAGGCATGTCTGGCGATAACCTTATTAGAGAACTGATTCGGGTGGAATCGCTAAACGCACACCTTACTCTCGGTCTCAAGCAGCAGCTAGAACAGGCAAACATAATCTCGGGACAGCAGTTAGCTTCAATAGCTAGAACCGAGTATGAACCGATTCTCCAGTCACAGCTGCAAGCAATTTACGGCTCTCAGTGAGGTGATAATGGCTACTGAAGAGAATGGGCCTGGTAAGAGTAGGGGGCTTTTAAGACGTGCAGGCCGCACCATCACCCTGCCTGTTAGAAGCGTGGCAAGCTCTTTCTCAATGGCAGGCAAAAGCTTTAAGCGCTCGGCTGAGTCAATAAGTGTTGTTAAAGACTACAGTTCACGAGGCATATCGAACATAAAATCAGCGGGTAAGAAGGGTGCTAATAATGCGTTTGAAACAGTTTTCGAAGGTGAGGAGGGAGAGCAGCTGCTTAGTATTAACCTTCGGAAATTTCTCCTTAGGAAGCGCGCAGCCATTGCCATGATGCTAATTTTTACTATTTATGGAATGGCATCTGTCATTTACTTTAAGCAATTTTATGGTCTGCTCACCTTTGTGGGGGGCATTCTTTTTGGTGCGACACTGTGCTTTGAGTCCCAGTTCAGGCTATGGCAGCTAAGAAATAGAAGACTGAGCATTGAAGAGAAGGGCAGCGTGACAGACTTCTTATATGAGTCTCCTCTACTTGATATGCTCAAGCCAGAGCTTTTTGGGAGTACAAAAAAGTGATAAGACAACTTCTAGCCTCTAGAGCCGGTAAGGTAATTGGCTTTTTCATTGCTATGCTTTTTAGCATTCTTATTATTATACAAAATGCCGATGCTCAAGTTTCGGGGCCTATCCAGGCCGATGAAATTCGACAAGCTGCGGAACGCCCCAATGATAGATCTCGCGATGCTCTTGAAGTGGTTTTTGGCGGAATAGTTAACGATCCTTTAGCGGTATCCGGTGGGTCATCTGGGGGCAGCGGCCAACAGACGCTGGTAAGCAATGTTTTTAAAATACTGAATGGCCTGGGACTAATTGTTGGTATCTTTCTGATCGGTTACGTTATTTTCAGAAAAATATTTCAAGCAGGAAATGATGGTGAAGTCTTTAAGCGAGGGGGTGAAAATTCTTTTGCTATCCTGAAAGTAGTTTGGGGATTTATAGGGCTTGTTCCAACGGCCTCGGGTTGGTCGATGGCGCAGTTGGTCGTTTTGTGGTCAGCTTCCTTAATCGGAGTGGGTACCGCGAACCTGGCTACTGATGCCACATTGTCTGCGTTTTATGAAGGCCAAACGATGTCTCTGGAACCAGCAATGCCAGAAACAACGGCGCTAGCCGAATCCCTGTTTAATGCTAATCTTTGCTCTATTGGTATCAACAGGGGGATTCAAGAGGCGCAAGCAGCCGGTGCCAATTTAGGCCCAGAATCTATCATAACCAGTCATACGATCCCCGATACAGGATTTATACTCGCAGATGCCTCTCGCTCTAAGATATGTGGTGGAGCAACGTATCCAAAGGAGCGGCAGATTACAAATTCGTATCTGGGTGTGACGATTAACCCTAACGGGTATCGACAAGCCCAAATTGAAGCACTTCAGCAAATGCAGTCTTACTTGCAACCCCGAGTCGAAGAGTATGCCAATGCTGTTTTTTCCAAAAAGACAGATAGTAGTGTTTCTATACCGAGTGCAACATTGATTATTGAAACGGCAGCAAGAACCTATGATCAACATCTAGGGTCAATGTCAAGCTTGGCTGATAATAAGTCAAATGAAATTAGAGAAGAAGTGGTAAAATCAATAGAGGATAAAGGTTGGTGGGAACTAGGCGCTTGGTATAATTCCATAGCTCAAGCCAACTCAGTAGTGACTGATAATATGCTGAGCCGTGCAAGCTCAGTTGGGCAGACGATTAACATGCAAGGTGCTGTTGCTAGTTATTATAGTCAATTATTGTCAGCGACTCAGGTTAATCGTCAGCAAGTCAATCAAGTTAGCTCTGCTGGAGCCGGCACAGGATCTAGTGTAGGAACTTATAATAGTGGTAGTGCGAATCAGCAGGTCAGTGAGGATACCAATCAGCTTATCAGTAAAGTCTTTGGGTTTTTCAGCGGGCAAAAATGGGCAAATGTACTCATTGACTTATCCGCAAGTGATAACGGGGTAGTTAATCCAATAATCGCGATGAAGGGTTTAGGCGATTGGATTCTTGTTGGGGGGCAGACTTCTTTTATTTCTTATGTTGCGTTAAAAGGTGCTGCAGGTTCTGCAATGGAAGCGAATGACTCTTTATGGGGAATGGTAGGGGGATTCTTTACAGGAGGTATATCAGCTGCAATTGTAGGCGCTTTTGCGGAGGTAATCAGCGCAATTAGCCCATTCGTCATAGCGTTGATATTCTCTCTATTCGGCATGGGGCTAACCCTTTCTATATATATCCCCTTTATACCTTTTATTATCTGGTTTGCCGCAGTGATTAACTGGGTCATTTTCATCGCCATCGGCGTCGTTGCGGCTCCGCTTTGGGCATTTTCTCACTTGACGGGAGAAGAAGGAGCCGGGGCGGGGAAAACTCAACATGGCTACCTTTTTATGTTAAATGCCATGCTTAGGCCTGTATTGATGGTGGCAGCGTTTTTTATAGCAGGCGGTATCGTTGTGATGGGCGGGACGCTTTTGAATCAATTGTTTACACCCGCTATACAAAGCGTCCAGTCTGAATCGATAACAGGGCTTTTATCTATTATCGCTATTGTCGGTATATATATATCTATGTGCCTAACCCTAATCCATACCAGCTTTAATCTCATCTTTCTGATTCCAGATAAGGTTATGGAGTGGATTGGTGGATCTGCAATGTCTACAGGGCAAGGATCTGAACAGGAGCAGCGCAATTTAACCAATGCGGTAGGAGGTCACTTTAGCAAGCCATCAGGAGGGGCGCCAGGAGGGGCACCAGCAGGGTCGTCATCCGAAGGCGGTGGGAAAAACTCTATTCAACGGAAATAAGCATTGAAAGCCGGGGCGTTGAGTCCCGGCGTTTAGGAATTTAGAGAAGAAAAATTGAAAAGTTAAAATATTTTCTTTTTATTCGGTGTAAGAGCGTTCTTTCTCCCATTCTTTGTTCTCTATATATCGCTCTTCACACAGTTTTAAAAAACGCAATTCTTTTGAGCCTAAATAAAAGGCTACAAAACTCATAGGGATAAGGAAGAAACCAACAATGAGTATAAGTGATAAAATGCCCATAATTAGGCCGGATATTGCAGTTCCATAATATTTAGCACGAATAGCATATCTCATTTTTTGAGTGAAAACTCGGACTTCATCTTCATTCCTAGGGCTTAACTGGGGGTTACGCATAATAATTTTGTAGCGTATATAATGTTCTTCGATTGATATCGATTTTTTTGCCATGACTCCCTCCTTGAGTTTTGATAGTAGCGGTAATGGAATTCTGCCATAAATTTTAATGGGTGCCAAATATATGAGAGGCAAGGTAAAGTACCTTCAACAGCGCTAAGGAAAGATGTGTAGAGTGGGTTATGCTCTTTTATTTGTTCTTGTATAATATGTATATTGCAAAAAATGACTTGTATGGTATGAGCAAAACAGCCGCTGAGGTGTAGGTTCTTAACGTCAACAGCGATGGAGTATGTACCTACTATTATGAGAAAAAGTGCTTAATAAACAAGTGGTAAGGAAATTAATTAAATGCTAGAGCGTCGTGATGTAATTTGTGATGAAAGCAAAAACACTCAATCAGCTAAACCTAAAATGTAAGGAGCCAAGGGAATGAAATATTCTACTAAATTCACCATGGGTTGCGTTGCAATTATAACGCTTTCGGGCTGTGCTGCCCAACAGCCACAGTTTGAAGCGGTAGAGGCAGATGCCATCGTTCAAGAGAACCTTGAAACAGCAGCGGATAAAATTCAGCTTTCTCAAGCTGAACTCTATCAGGCAGGCATGCTTTCCCAGCAAGGGCTATCACGACCAGTGCGTGTGACGGCCGACCTGCAACCAGTTTCGATAGATTGGTCAGGTGATGCCAAGCAACTGCTCAACACGCTAGCCTCTAACCGAGGCTTAGATTTTTACATGACAGGTGTTGAACAGCCATTACCTGTCGTTATTAAAGTCGATAACAAACCTTACGATCAAGTAGTGCAAATGATTCAAGCGCAGGTCGGGTATCGCGCACAGATTACCCAAGATTCGAGTTCGTTGGCACTTAAGTATCAACGTCCAGACACCCAGCTTCGATAATTGCTCTTGAGGTTATCTGTTATGAAAAAGAACACATTAGTAGCAGGGGTTATTGCAGGTAATATGTTGTTCTGTGCTTCCGCTGCGCACGCGCAAATCACCCAGGACAGCCAGGACAATCTAAACCAGGACAATCTAAGCCAAGAGACATCCACGATTAATCTGGACGATCTCTATAATCCGAGGGGGATGCAGCAAGGTAACGGTGATATACCAGATGTGCGGCAGCAGCTAATACGGGATACTGCTCATACAGTTGGGTATAGGGCTGGCTTAGCCGCACGTGCTGAATCGCTTCGGAACTCGGTAGAAGACCGAGGTGGGGTACTTGATCAAATGTTTGATTTTGCTCCTTTGGTAAGTAACCAGGGTGTCTTACCTCCGGTAATTGTAGAAGCACAAGATTTGGCTAGTTACTCTGATGATCAGATCCGAGTAGCAGAGCAGGTATACCGAATTAAAGTGCCTGAACGGTTTGTCTCAAACCCTATCAGTTGGCGTGAGTATCTTTATGCAGGTCTACCATCATCCAGTGATATTCGCCTGCCTCGTGAAGAAGCTTTGCCGAAGGATGATGAAATGGAGATTTGGCGTGAAGCTGTGAAAGAGGGTTGGGAACAAGGTTTTCATCAAGCAGATGAAATTATGAGGGCCAATTTCAACCGGCTTACACGCGATTTTACGGGCATGTTGCGTTATAGCGTCCTAGTTCAGCAGCGCATGATTACGTTACCGGTTGTTGCAGAGTCACAACGAACTGTTTCTGGTGATGGCGAAGAGCTGACTATTGGCGAGAGAAATCGTCGCCTCCTAGAACGCAGTGAGTTTGTTGTGGATCCCGATGTATGGCGGCCTTCTTCCACCAGCAGCGTCGACTCTCGAACCGAGCCTGTGCAGTATGAAAACCGCTACCAAGGTATCGATGTTGATGAAACACGGTTTGAACAGTATCCCCAACCTGGGCAGCATGAAAAAATAGAAAGCCGGGGGCAGTAATGGAACTAGAGCCTTATAGCTTTGGTGGGAATTTTTCTGCTCACACTTTCAAGGATTTTCTTGTGTGGGCTGTAGAACAGGGGGCAAGTGACATTCTTGTTCAGGGCGGCGATCATATATGGCTTGAAATACATGGGCGTCAATATCGCGCAACGACCCATACTATTCAGCAAGGTCATCTGCCCGCCCTTATTCATGGTCTCTGGCAAGCTGATGTAGAAGCCAAAATACGAGCTGGAGAGGGCGCTGACCGTGCCCTTGAACTGACGGAACGTGACGGGATAGAGATTCGTCGTGGGAGAGCTTTACGCTTCCGCTGCAACTTCACACAGGCACGTGTTGCAGGTATGGAGACCGCATTCGCTATAACAATGCGTACCATCCCCGATAAGCTACCAAAAATCGAAGACCAATATCTGGATCCTGATTTATTTGGGTCACTCTATCCAGGCATGGGTCTTGGCCTAATTTGTGGCCCTACAGGCTCTGGAAAGTCCACTTTATTGGCAGCCATGTATCGCCACTCTGGGGAAGCTTACCCGAATCGTAAAGTAATTACCTACGAAGACCCCATTGAGTTTGTGCTGGGCGGGCGGCACTGGAAAGGGCCTCAACCAGCACAATCGGAAATAGGCCGTGATATTCCTAATTTTGCTGCTGGTCTTCGCAATGCTATGCGTCGAAAGCCTAGCATTGTTGGGATCGGGGAGGCGCGTGACCTTGAAACTGTTGATGCTATGATTGAAGCATCTCTTACTGGTCACCTTTGTTTAGCAACACTACACACTGAATCGGTCGCAGAAACTATAAACCGAATCATCCAAGTATACCCTCCTGATTCACAGAGTAATGTGGCCTCACGCTTAATAGGGGCGTTGCGATACATATGCATTCAGCGCTTGTTGAAAACAACCGACGGTAAGCGCACAGCGATCCGTGAATATCTGGTATTTGATCGAGCGCTGAGGGCGCAGTTAAGTGAAACGCCTCATACGCAATGGGCCGCTATGATTAGAAAATTGCTAGAAGAGGCTAATGCGACCCTAGATGACCATGCCTGGAAATTATTCGAGAAAGGAAAAATTGATAAGGAAGAATTTATTGAGCTAGCAGGTTTTCGTGAGTTCAAAACACGCTTAGCTAAAATGCAAATAGATGATAAAAGGCTACCTACTAAGGAGGAGGTGTAATGGCTTCAAAATGGAGAAATACCGCTGGAACCCTGAAGTTTATGCAAATTCCAGTAGCCGCTTATCTTCCGGTTCTTATATTGCTCTACTTCCCGTCCAAAGCGATGCTGGCATTTACCGCAATGGTGATTGTGTTTTTTGGTATCCTCAACGCTAAGGGGCTAACCCTAAAGGTTCTGGTTGCTAAAGCGATGCACCGAGTACGTGGCCGAACAGGCCATGCTCGGCCATGGTGGTACAGGCGTCGGATGCAAAACGATGAATGATTCTGGCAAGTGGGAATCCTTTAAAGGTTCATCTTGATTAATCAGCTTGAAAACACACCTTTTGCGTGCGTAAGCCATTGTCCACTCGACGTCGCACTGTTGCTGGGCAATTTCTCCCTTTTTTCTAAGGGGGCTCATATGCTAAAAATGGCTCTTGGGGAGCCATTTTTGCATCTGGTTTTTTTGCGCAGATCAGTTCATATCATGCTCGGTGACCCAGCCATTGTTCGTTTTGACGAGGACAATACTTTTTCTCTCCGGGTTATCATTACGGCTGAGAAATCCCGCAGTTATCAATCCATCATCGGAAAGGGCAAAGGTGTCAACTAGCTGAGATGATTTTGACCATTCAGGGCGATCAGCTACTTCAATGGTGTAATTCACCCGGGAAATCGTGTATGCGCCGTTGGATGACGGCTCTGTGAAATTTGTCACTTCTGCAACTTTGATAGTGCCGAAACAAAATCCTTCGTCTGGATTAAACGCAGACTGCCCAACTTCTGTAATGCCGTAATGGTTTGGGCCAACCTGTTCAATCAGGCCCGCATCAGCGAGAGCAGCAATTCTATCTTCCAGGCTTACATCACTTATGTTGATATAATTACGGGGAATTTGGTATGGGAAACTGTCGAGCTCTCCTCCCACACAGGTTGCAGGAGTGTCCTGGGCTGCATAGTAGTCAGCAATGACTGACTCGAAGTTGGATACACTAGCATCATCTTTACTTGAGCAGCCAACAATCAAAAATGAAGATAATATGGTGATGGTGCTTACTTTGATCAGAACATCTTTCATCATTGCTTCCTTAAAAATAAGATAATCCTTTTGCTACTTTTGGCCTGGAAAGAGGCCGTTCTTATTTACTGCCAGATACCTTCATAAAAGTTTGATAAACTACCTTGAGATGTTCCAATGCTCACTCCGCCAGCGTCTCCACCTACGGTACCAATGACCGGAAGATCGACTTCGGTGGGAACTTGGTTATAGATATCGTCGATGCTGTCATTGACCTGATCAATCTGATCGTTGACGGTTTGCTGCGCTATTTTGCAGATTTCTTGTTTGATTTGATCGAAGATATCGCCGGCGCTTGGAAATGCGGGCCAGCCAATTTGTCCGGAAATTGAGCCTAGGCATTGCCCCCATTCGGTGTTGGCATTTTCTTCAGCTTGCTCAATTGCTTCAATTTCTTGTTTCTTTCGCTCGTAAGCGCTGTCTGCGCCTGCCTCCGCGGCCTGGCCGGCAATGCACGTAGCTGCGAGAGTAGTCGTTGAGACAGAAGCTAGTAGAAGCGTCAAGGCCACAGACGCTGATGTGGAAATGTTGCGCATGATCTGTCCGTCTGTTGTAAGCGAGAAGGTACGGCTCCTACAGGATGCCGAGTCCAGAGTGCGCGACACTACCTGATGCTTTTTTGCCTTGAGCTGGTTGCATCGCGTCTTTCAAAAGCTATTACGTTCTTTTAGCATAGTATCAATGATACTAAAAGGTGAGGTAAGGGTCTATCCCCCTATAACGTGCTTAACGCCTACCCACCGTGAATACGCGACGGGCGACAGAATTTACAGTCCCGAGTACACTAGACAAAAATGCAGACCCGATGTTGATGTTTAAGGAGTGAATGAATGCCGCCCATCACTGGCGAAGACCTGGAGCGCTGGAGGCTTGCCCACGAATTAAGCAAGCATGCTGCCGCGAAGGCATTTGGTGTTCAGATCATTCGGTGGCAAGAACTGACCGAAGATCCTACAGCCATCGTGAATGACAAAACCCTAAAACGGCTCTATACACTATATGAGGAACACCCCGAGACAGTGCCTGTTGAGCCTGAAGGGGACTTCTTAGGCTTTTATGAAAGCCTAGGTTTTGACAAAACCTCGACTAAGGATATGAGTATATTTGGAGAGCTAATAGGCCGTTCGGCGAACAATGTTTATAGGATTATTAATTATAATGGGAATCCTTCTCAAGTAATAAACAAATATATAAATGGTGTAATGCAGTTACCTCGAAAAAAAAGACTATCCGTGATGAAGGATATCTCTAGATCAATCGGTATGAGTGATTTAGAGGGTGGAGAATGAAAGGACTCCTGGATAATAATATAGCTTGATTAAGGGGGTTCCATGACATGAGTGATAAGCATGTTGAGCTATCGACCGTGTTTTTTTACCCAAAGGGTGAAAGGCCTCCCTCTAAAGTTAATTTAAGTGAGTGTGGGCCTCCGATGTTAGCGCAAAACGATGATAGTATTACATGCCTTTATGGGCTACGGCATCGAAGACTGGGTTTTAAGCAAATTCATGATTTTGCTGAAAAAAATAATTTAGATTATGAAGTTGTAGATATGAAGCTACCAGTACGAGAAGCCCCTTCTACTGTCAATAGGGAGGATCTTGGTGCCCAAGAAGTTTTGTCTCTTGCACGTATTTCTGGGGATGTAAAGCAAATGCTTTATGAGGGTATGAACATAAATGAGAGTTTAAGCCGAACTGAGCAGCAGACAAAGTTGATTGAAATGCTCTCTTCAAATAAAGATGCAATAAATACTTTACGAGATTCTCTTCATTCAAATGAAGTTCCTTTGGTTATTCATCCGACAAGGTTAAGCGAAGGGGAAGAATCGATTGCTGTTGCTAACTTGGCTAAGTCTTCTTGCTCACGATTAGTAGGTATCAATTGTAGAACTAAGAAAGGAATAGAAATTGTTAATGATTTAGGTTCTCCGGACAATGAAGTCAAGGATTTAACTAGAAATAATTCGAATGAGAGGAGCGCTGAGGTTGTCAAGAAAAAGCCAAAAGGTTAGATAAACGATATTGAAAGCCGTGCGGCGCGAACACTAAAGCGAAGCACGGCATTATCATTACCTATTGCTTCTACAACTCATCGTCGAAAAATTCTTCATCATCAAGTGTTCGCTCCTTGGGCATCCATGAGCCATCCTCTTGACTATCACACTCTTTCATGGCCTCAGCTGCAGCTTCGAACAGGATTGGCCCGATAAGCTTAGGGTCAACGTCAATTGACGACTCCTTCAGTTGCTCAACTCGATTCGCTACCTCAATCAGACGATCAAGAATCGGGTCATTGAGATGAGGAAAAGCGGCAGGTAACCCCTTCTGTAGATGTCGGATAACCCCTGTTGTTTCGCTCATGTAATCTTTAGGTAGCCGTAAGCATTCAGGTGCTTTCTCTATAGAAGGCGGCTCAATGGGCAAAAACCGGTTGAGCTTTACTTCGACTTCTCTTGCCCGTTTATCCTCGTCTGGTATATAAAATGAGCTACAACGCACGACTTGATCTTGGAAAATCACTACTCCTTGCCCAGGAGAGAGGTTTTTTAGTTCATCAATACGTAACCGTGCTTGTTTCTCAACGCGTGTCGAGGATTGGTTCTTCCAGCTAGAACCGCCAATGATGCCTGTCTCACGATCATGACCTGAAAGAACACTGTAAAACCCTTCATCGGCGGCCTTATTGAAGATATCAAAGGTCTCGGCTGCATCTTCCAATGCCAACGTCCACTTTACTTTTGTGTTTGCAATGAGGGCTCCAATCTCTCCTTTGTCCCCAGCGTCCATCAGTTTTTGAACATCTTGGACACTTGCCACCATCATGAATCCTAGCGATCTCGCTTGCGCATACATAACCGCGATGCCTTCTGCAAAGTAATAGGCAAGCTCATCCCATATGATGATAGAAGGATAAGGTGAATTGGTTTGTTTAATATTAAGTACATCATTTTCACTACCCTCGACCTGGAAACCGAGGTTTCTAGCCATCATTAAACGTACTGAGTTGACTGTTAACTTACCAAGTGCACCGGCTTCACTCGGTGATTTTTCCAGACTGGGAACAAGAATACAGAGGATCCTGTTATTGAGTAGAACATCTTCAGGGTCAATCTCTGGACTTTGCGTATCAAATATATATCCATAGGTATCCATCATCATAGAGAGTACGCGAGAAAACTGGCCAGTTAGGTAGCCATGTTGATTACGCACTTCAGGATCCCAATCCTCAGGGCGGTCTACTAGCGCTGGGTTAAAGCCAGGTAGGCCGGTCTCGAAATAGCTCTTTATAGGCTGGTACGCTATTTCTGGAGCTCCGGGCTCAAGGGACTCTTTATACAACTTAACGAGATTATCTAAAGCTAAATAGTGCCGGTACTGACCAATAGATATTTGAAATCCACCCTGCGCCCGTTTGTAACAAAATACCTGTGTTAACGCCGAAATAAGGTTAAGAGCTTTATCTTGCCATACAGCACTATCACCGGAGGTTTCAGGTAGAAGTGATGAAGTTAAGTTAAAAAGAAAGTCTGCTGACCCATAGGCGTAGGGGTTTTGATTGTTGGATTGAGGAAGATCTACTTCAAGTCCTTTCTCTATTCGGATGAAGCGTTCTAATGGGTCTTCTCCACCCGTAAGGAAGTTGAGTAATAAAAAATCATCTTCTCGGCCAAACTTCCTGGCCATGCTCCACATCGAAAAAGGCAAGCTACTATCTCCCTTGCCGTCAGCGTAGACTGTGCCAGACCCCCAACAAAGAGAGTTTGCGTAAATGCCAAGGTTGGTTTCTGTTTTACCAGAACCAGTAGTTCCAGCCAAGAACAAGTGCGTTCTGGCATCACTATTTGTTAACCACAGCTCTTGCCCTCTTTTGCTGCGGTCAGCAGAACGTAGAAAACCTAGATAGAGAATGCCAGAACCAAACGCTACTTTTTTAACTATTTTACTGCGCTTTACTAGCCCAAACCAAAGAGACTCTTCTTTCATGATCTCCTGGTAATCAGAAGGGTCTCGGATTTTTAAATCCTTTGGAATACGCAGCGGTAATCTAAAAGATCTTTCACTACGGAGCATGGTGCACATCCAGAGAATGATTAACCATACAGGAAGTAGTATAGGCAGCAAGAGTGAAGCTGCTGTGATGCAAAAAAGAAAAACTCTATACGGTCCTGGATCAAAGAACCGTTCTTTTAATTTTTTGCCGAAGGGCGTGGAATCAAGTACTAGTTGATCCCGCTTTATCTCCCTTTGTGAAGCTTTTAGTGACATTGCTCAACTCCTATTTGATATTTTAACGGTCTTCCTGAGAGCGCTGAACGTGAAAAAAGAAGCATACAATGACTATGGTGTGCTTTGGTGAGCTTTCCATCGACGATATGTTTGTAGCGGTCAGTTTCATGTGGTTGATTGTAGATATACTGTGAAGAAAGTGAATCGCAAATTTTCAGGTTTATGAAGCCGAGCTTAACTAAAATGAAAATTTTAGATATTATTGAATTAAAAATTCGACTATCATTTTGATATGAACTTTTATTCAGGCTCTCCCATGAAAAATGAGCCTTTTGAGCTGACAATGTTATGTCTTCTTGGAACGACATGGAATTATTTCGTTTCAGCCACTCAATAGCGTTTGCTTTCTTTACACTCGTATCAATGAAGAAAATGAAGTGGCGGTCATAGACCGCCAGCGAAGGTTTACTATCTTCATGAAACGGGTAATGAGCAACGATAACATTACTGATTTGTTTGTATCGAACTTCTGGTTCAATTAACTCGGGAAAGTAAGCGCTGCCCCGAACATGTTTGATATTCCCCCCCGACCAATTTATGAACTCAGCCATTCCCGAATGCTCTCTGTGTCGCGAGAAACAGAACGCGGTGGTTGTTCACCTTTGGCGTTCAACAATGTTGGTGTTCCTGCAAAGCCCGCTGCTTGGAAGAACTGGTTGTTTAAATTTACAGCAGTGTCGCCTGACTCACAGGCGTTTGCATCTAAAACGGGATCTCCTGATGCAGCTGTCTTCCAGACATGAGCACGTTCCTCTGCATCGCTTTGGCATAGAGACGACGATGCTAGGGGAAGTGACTGATCTTTGCCAATAACACTTACGGGGAATATCTCAACTCTAATCCCTAAATCAGCGAGTTCGTGTAGTGTTGGCTCTAATTGCTGACAGTAGGGGCATAGCGGATCAGCAAAAACATAAAGTGTATTTTCTGCTTCGTTTGGGCCCAGACGGACGGTGACACCGCGTTCTACTCCCTGCTTTATACCACTGGCGAGCTCATCTTTTGATGCTTGTGAGGCTGGCTGAGGTTGGGGCAGGGCATTCTGCTGTTCGGTAAACGGCTGTGTAGTAGCTCCTATACCATTGTTGCTGCTAGGTGGGGATTCAAGCATTGAGTTACCTATTTCACCTAAATTAGGAGAGTAAATATTGTTCCCCTGACTTACTAGCGCTCCATTAATTACGAATAAACTTACAATTAGGAAACAACCAGTAGCGCCCCATTTTATAGCTTTTATTAAATGATGCTTTCGTTTGGCTTTTTTAATTGTTTTTAAAAGACGCGTTGTCTCTCCCTGAACAATTCTATTATCTGCATCATTTCCTTTTTCTATAAAAGCAATAGATGTGCCATTAGAAAAGATGATTTTACCGTCTTTAATCGCAAAGCTTTCGTCTCCTACCAGATGGTAGATGTCATCATATCGACCTGAGAAAGTAGCCTTCCATGTCATTGTGGATCACCTTCATTTCCGTTAATGGGTTTAACAATAGTACCTACATTTATGAGCCATTTTTCCAGAGCATCCACCGCTGGCTGCACATGAATGCCTTCAATTGTTCCTTGTTTGTTTTTAGCGAACATTTCCCAATTAGCTTGACTGACAACGCCTCCACATTCGCTCCAGCTGACTTTCCGGCCTGAGTTATTCAGCGTATACCATAGTGTTCTATCGATGCCTTTGAGCCAACGAAAATAACTGGACGGAAGTTTTCCGAACTTGACGGCTTCACGGTGCATTGAGTAAAGAAGTGTTGGCTTAAATTTGTGATGTTTAAGCCAATCGTTAACAGCTGGGTTCTTAGAGTATTTTTTAAATTCATTCTCGATAATCGTGAAATCTGGATAACCGGTTTTGCTTGAACTGCGATTTAGCTTATCAAGCATTAGTTGAGATTCACTACGATCATCACCGAAAAGGCGAGACGCAAGTATTGCAAATACAGCCCGTTCATGTGGTTGGAAATTATCTATATCAGCAATTTTATCGCCTAGCTGCTTTACAAACACATTCTCAGTAGCTTTCTTGTCTAGCATTTTCCTGTGGAGCAACCCGTTCTCTTTTGCGAATTCTAACGGTGAGATACCAGACCTATGCTCCTCAGGGTTGTTTTTTAAGAGATTAGGGTAATTGTTAAGAGGGATTGTTGCAGTGCTGTGGCTATTCATAATACGGCGCAGCCGTTCAAGTGACATTGCTCGTTTAGTCTGTTGCTTTGGATCATTGAACGTGCTCTTAAATTCAAAGAATATCCAAAAAATTGCAATGGGAGAGAAAATAATATAACCCATAGCTGAAAGGCGTAGGTACTCCAAAAACGGAATCCTATCTGAGTATTGACCCGCTTGGGCAAGCTCTTGGCGGATCGGGTTAAATACGTGTTCCAAGGGGCCTACTGAGATATAACCCAATATAGTCCAAGAGAATTTTAAAGTATGGTAAACGATTGAGGTATGGTAGAAGTACCAAATCCCAGCCAGTAGCACTATCGTTACTAAGGCAAGAAGCCCAAATAAAAAGGCATCATCATTCTGTCTTTGCCCGTGATTCGTAGCCATAATGTTCCCTCATCGTTCCGAATTTTTATAGACTGCTCTTATATACCGATTGTGATGGCGTGGGGTTCTACTATGATAGTTTCCGACTCCCTTCCAGAAGTCACCTTCAGCCGAATTAATTTCATACCTGAGAATATAAGCAGCGGCCATTGCAGATGCGCAATAATTATTTGTGAGTACCTCAGATGTATATCCGAACGCTTCCAGCTCCTGCACCCAGACTGAGTTGATCTGGAATGGGCCATGATCATCTGTGCCGTTGGTGTTGCTGACCCTCTGTCCAACTGTCCCCCCTTCTGTGCGTAGCACACCAAGCATTGCCCTTAGAGGAATATGGTATCGCTGTGCAGCCGTAACCACGCATGCAGGTAGGTCTGGTGGAATAACCGGCTCTACAGGTAGTGAATCCATGTCCTTGTCTCGCTCTATCTTTTAGTATCGTATATATTGAGCAAAAGCTTGCCAGCAATCAAGGATCGAACGAAGTGCATTTATTTATTGAGGAGAATTCAGAGTTAGGGCGAGCGTCCGGTGACGCTATTGGCGAAGGGAAAAGAGAAGGAGAATGCATACCCCTGGCCAGTGGGGATTTTGTTCCCGGGTGCTTTGAGCACTTGCTTACACTTTCTGATCCGAAAGACCAGGATCCGAATGCGAAGCAATGTAGTCTGGAAAGTCTGCCACTACTATTGTCTGTGAAGCATAAGTTTATTGGTGAAAAGGAGTCTCGGATTAAGCTGAATCAGCGGCTGGCTGAGCAGGCCTGGGAAATTGTCCATGCTGGATATCCCGATGAAGAAACTCAGGCCATTCTGCCTGTCACCGCCCTGAGTATAACCCCGCTAAGGCATGAGCAGGAGCAGATAAAAGCCGGCCAGCTGACAATGCAAGGCTTAGTGTACGGCGTTGCGGCCCAGGAAGCTGAGAGAATCAAACCCGAAGGTGTGATGGTGACAACTGATACCGGCTTGGGGTGCCCTTCATGTGAGAAAGGTACCCAAAACTGCGAGAAGAAAAAGAATGGTTTTTTCTGGGGCTGTAGCGTATATGGCGAATGCAAATTCTCTTTTCTGGGTAATCGAAGGTAACTGGATTTGAATGCCAAAAAGAAAAAGGCACCGGCCATTTCAGCTGAACACTTGTGCTCGAAATATGTGAAAGGCTTGTTTCGCCGCGCCGATCGAAAAAGGGGAGCTCCCTACGTTCAATTTTCGTGTCTTTGACAATGACGGCAAATCAAACCTAGGAGGCGACCATGAGTGAAGATAGCTCAAACCTTTATTGGATCTCTCTTCCAAACTGCAATGGATCTATGCCCTTAATCATCACTGTATCTGTTTTTCGAGAATTTAATGGAGAGGTCTTGTGGGATTTACTCCCGATGACCGCTGAAATCCTAAATAGGGTGGCAGCACAATATAATCGTGAAGGTGCAGTAACCGTCAAAGTGCATGAAAGAGGCGACGTTTCCAACATAATTAGCAAAGTAACTAAGCTGCTCGCTTCCCCCGTTTCGATGAAGGCATCCTTAGTTGTGTTCGCCCAAAATGGGCAAGTGGCTGAACGAGTTCTTGATCAAATTAGAAAAGACGTTAGGATTCAAATGATAGTTCAGTAGCCAGTGTTCATATAAGTTAATTCAATAACGCTTAAAAAAGCGTTAAAGCTTTAAATACACTCTTATTTACCTAAGTAATAGAAGGATATGTTATGTTTTTCTAGTTTGCGGGTACGTTAGCAGCTTATAAACGATTTGGGGGCGCTAGCTGCGTTTGCGTTGAATAGGCTGTTTAAAAAAATTGTGTTGTGGAAGCAAGTACTGCCTGTTTCTAAAGTTGACATATATTGTGAAAAATGAATTTTGCATGTGTGAAAGTAGGCGAGCCTGCTTTTTTATTATCTTATCCTCTATCTAAAGTGTGATGTGCTTTTAAGTGGTTTTATCTTCACCTGAAAATGCAGTATATCGCTCATGAAGTATTTTATCTTTCCTTTTGCATAGAATCCTTTTGCCATATTGAGTACAGAAAACTCTTCAATGAGTGATCGGTACTCAATATGGATTTGTTAATTTATTGCTACGATTTTGTTGATAATTTCTTACTATCCATATTGCTCATTTCCATTCGCCAAGCTCTACTCTTCTATTGAGGGCGCGTCCTTCAGGTGTTGCGTTAGTAGCAATTGGGTCTGACTCACCATAACCAACTGCCCGCATGTTTTGTGAGGGGAACCCTTTTGAAACTAAGTAACTTTTTACAGAGTCGATTCGACGTTGTGATAATTCTAAATTGTATTGGTCGGTGCCAATGGAATCTGTATGGCCTTCCAAAAGAACCCTT
This sequence comes from Halomonas campaniensis, assembly GCF_002211105.1. Lineage (GTDB taxonomy): Bacteria > Pseudomonadota > Gammaproteobacteria > Pseudomonadales > Halomonadaceae > Vreelandella > Vreelandella campaniensis_A. The sequence goes on from NZ_JPUA01000004.1 coordinate 31,458, forward strand.
GCGCTTGTATTCTTCACTAATTGTTTAGCAATCTCGTCTAACACCGCTTTTGCAGGTCTAGTAAGCTCAGCAGAGTCAAATCTAAAATTTACGTCTTGAAGCACCAAGTTTTCAGTAGCACAACCTATGATATTTACCGGTAAACCTGATGGTGTATAGGGGCATTGATCAAGATAGTTGGCTACTCCATCATTGTCGTTGTCCAGCGGGCAACCATTGGAATCTACCTCCACACCACTAGGTGTAGCAGGGCAATTAGTGGGTTGCGGTTCTGGCTCTGTCGACGGTGTGTTCGCACATCCCACTAGGCCATAGAAAACTGTACTGAAAAGCAAATACGTCCGTTTCATGGTTGATTCCTTCTGCGAAAGAGTGGTAAGTAAGTCCCTTACTCTCTAGGTTTTTTAGTATTGTAAAGTTAATGAGAAAAAACAGAAAGTGATTACTCCAATTACTCATGGAGGCAGTTTGGAACGGTATGCAGCGCTTGCTGTGCCGTTAACTGGCACTGGTACTCGTAGTCTTCGTGAATCAAATCAGAATTTTTAATTTGAAGGGTATAGGATGAGAAGGTGGGTGCGGTGCCAGACTATGTAATAAATGATGCATTGCTTAGAATCCAAGCTGGTCAACCCGATAGTAAATATTGTAATACTGCACAAAGTAAAAAATAGCTTCTCTTTCTCGCATTTTTTGTTGCCTCAACTCTGTCGTGTATCATCACGAATTATTGCTACAAAGTATGGTAGTAATGCAGATAGTAGTTGTTCTGATTGCCAGGATTTGGTTTTAAAAGCCAGGCATGGTATTAGCATCAGTCAATAAAATTTTTTGAGTTATCAGGAGATCATTGCATTAGATTACATCACAGCTTTAATATTTGGATCACTCCCTGGATTCATAGAATAAGCGCAGCACTTTGGACTACAAGGTAGAGGCAGGTGGGCCAGCGCCGG
>NZ_JPUA01000037.1:0-206360 GCF_002211105.1 Halomonas campaniensis
GGTGGTGATCTCCGGCGGCCGCGGGATGGGCAACGGCGAAAACTTCAAGCTGCTCGACGGCATTGCCGACAAGCTGGGGGCTGCCATCGGTGCTTCCCGTGCCGCGGTAGACGCAGGCTTTGTGCCCAACGATATGCAGGTCGGCCAGACCGGCAAGATCGTCGCGCCGGATCTGTATATCGCCGTGGGCATTTCCGGTGCCATCCAGCATCTGGCGGGCATGAAAGACTCCAAAGTGATCGTCGCGATCAATAAAGACGACGAAGCACCGATTTTCCAGGTGGCGGATTACGGCCTGGTGGGCGATCTGTTTGAGATCCTGCCGGAGCTTGAGAGCAAGGTGTAAGCGCATCTAAAAGCAGTTCACGGAAGGCCCCAATCGGGGCCTTTTGCAGATTACCTCACAATAACAACCAGCGAGTTGCCCATGCTAACGCGCCTAACCGCTTCATTAACCCTGCCGGTGATCGGTTCACCCATGTTTATCGTCTCCGGGCCTGAGCTGGTGATTGCCCAGTGCCAAGCGGGCATTCTGGGTGCTTTCCCCGCGCTCAACGCCCGACCTGCTGACGTATTACGTGAGTGGTTACAGCAGATCACTCAAACCCTGGCCGACTATGATGCGCAGCACCCCGAACAACCCTCAGCACCCTTTGCGGTCAACCAAATCGTGCACCCCACCAATGATCGCCTAGAACACGATGTCGCGCTATGCGCCGAGTTCAAGGTGCCGCTGGTGATTACCAGTCTGCACGCGCCTAATCAAGTGGTGGAAAAGGTGCACGCCTATGGCGGGCTGGTGTTTCATGATGTGACCACGTTGCGACATGCCAAGAAAGCGATTGAGGCGGGGGTCGACGGGCTGATACTAGTCTGCCACGGTGCGGGCGGGCATGCCGGGCGGTTAAATCCCTTTGCGTTTGTGGCGGAGGTGCGTCGCTTTTACGACGGCCCGTTAGTGCTGGCGGGGGCGATTAGCAAAGGCGAACAGATCGTTGCCGCCCAGGCGCTGGGAGTAGAGTTGGTGTATATGGGCACGCGTTTCATTGCCACCCAAGAGGCAAACGCCCAAGCGGACTATAAACAGATGGTGCTCGACGCAGCGGCAGGCGACATTGTCTATACCAACCTGTTTACCGGCGTGCACGGTAACTATCTACGGCAAAGTATCGAACAGGCAGGATTAGATCCTGATGCGCTACCTGAAGGCGATAAAACCGCTATGCGCTATGGTTCAGGGGGGAGCAGTAAGGCAAAAGCGTGGCGGGATATCTGGGGTGCGGGGCAGGGCGTCGGTGGCATAAGATCTATGCACAGCGTGGCCGAAGAAGTGGCCACGCTGAGTGCAGATTATCAAAAAGCGCTGGATCAATTTCGGCGACTTTAACGAAATGCCGCCGCTCTCAGGCAACAGTTAACAGCTCGCTGACCGTTTCGAGATGATAGTCGCTGTCTCCCAGGTAGTGATCGAACATTACCAGATGCTTAGCGTAGTTCGCGACATAGCACTCTTCGGTCATACCCATCGCCCCATGCAGCTGGATCGCCTGTTCGGCAATAAAGCGAGCCGACTCGCCACAGTAGGCTTTGGCCGCGGCAATTTTGTAATCCCGTTCGCTGGCAGGGAGTGCGAGGCTAGTGGCGGCTAAAATTGCCATGGAGCGGGACTGCTCCAGGTGCAGGTGCATATCTACCATACGGTGCTGAAGCGCCTGAAAGGTGGAAAGCGGTACGCCAAACTGCTTGCGCTCTTTTAAATAAGCGAGCGTTTGGTCGCAGGCCTCCTCCATTGCACCGATGGCTTGGGCGCAGAGCGCTGCCCGGCCAACGGCCAGCACCTCTGCTAGTACATAGCTAACATCTTCACTCAGGCAGTTGGTTAACGGCAGCGTGACGCTCTCCAGGGTCAGATCACCGGCGGGCTGATCGTCGATAGTGCGGTAGAGGTGGGTAGCTGTGCCCGGGGCATCAGCGGGCACAATAAACAACCCTAGCTTGCCGTTAGCTAATCGGGCGCTGACCAGCGTACCCGCAGCGGCTTCAAGGTTCAGTACCACGTCTTTTCTGCCGGTTAGCTGCCATTGGTCGTCTTGCTGGGTAGCCTGGGTAGCTACCGTAAAGGCGTCGTAACGGGCGCCAATCTCCTGCCAGGCAAGCGCCAACTGATGCTCACCTTCAAGTAGTGGGGCTAGCCATCGGGTTTGCTGTTCGCTGTTGGCGGTAACGGCCAGCAGTTGGCCGGGCAGCACTAGGCCAGCCAGATAGGGCTCGGGCACTAAGCCGCGGCCCAAAGCCTGCATAATAATCATCAGGTCGGTGCCATCGCCCCCTAGCCCGCCCACGTCTTCGCTGAAGGGCATATGCAGCAAACCCAGCTCGGCAAAGGTGCGCCATAGTGCAGAAGCGCGGTTTGGAGCAGCGGCCAGCATAGCGCGGCGCTGCTCGGCGGAAACCTGGTCGGCCACCAAACGGGTGAGCGTCTCTTCGAGCATGCGCTGCTCGTCGGTTAAAGCAAAATCCATGGTGACCTCACATATTTAGAATGGTTTTGGCGACGATACTTTTTTGTATTTCATTGGCGCCGCCATAAATCGACAGCTTGCGACGGTTGAAGTACTGGGCGCTGGCTGCCGCACTTTGGGCACGCTCATCATCCAGGCTGTCGTCGCCATGCAGGAAGTCGGGAAAGAACGGCAGCGCAGCAGGGCCCAGGGCGCGTCGGGTAAGCTCGCTTAGCTCCTGGCGAAGCTCCGAGCCACGTACTTTCAGTAGCGAGCTCTCTGCGCCGGGTACACCGCCATCTCGGGCAGCGGCAATCACGCGCAGGTTGGTCACTTCCAGCGCCATTAGTTCGAGTTCCGCTTTCACCACCCGCTGACGGAAGCTGGGTAGCTCCAGCAGCGGTTTACCGCGATGTTGAATCCGGCTCGCCAGGGACTTCAAGTGGCGCAGCGCCTGCTTGGCGTGACCAAGTCCGGCAATCCCGGTACGCTCATGGGTGAGCAGAAACTTAGCGCATGTCCAGCCCTGGCCCTCTTCACCGACCCGGTTCTCTACGGGTACGCGCACGTTATCTAAAAAGATTTCGTTAACTTCGTGGGCACCATCAAGGGTAATAATTGGCCGTACGGTGATACCCGGTGTCTGCATATCAATCAACAGAAAGCTGATGCCCGCCTGCTTCTTGGCGGCTGGGTCGGTGCGTACCAGGCAGAACAGCATGTTGGCGTGCTGGCCCAGGGTGGTCCAGGTTTTCTGACCATTGACGATATAGTGGTCGCCATCGCGAACGGCGCGGGTATTTAGACCTGCTAAATCAGACCCAGCGCCGGGCTCTGAGTAGCCTTGGCACCACCAATCCTGATTGCTCAAAATGCGCGGCAGGTAGTGCTGTTGCTGCTCGACACTGCCGAATTTCATGATGACGGGGGCCACCATATTAACGCCGAAGGGAACGACCGTAGGCGCATGGGCTGCGGCACACTCTTCGTCGAAAATATGCCGCTGTACCGGCCCCCAGCCTGGGCCGCCAAACTCTTTTGGCCAGTTAGAGGCTAGCCAGCCCTGTTCGCTGAGGATGCTCTGCCAGCGCAGGTGATCATCTGCACGCAGGTGGCGTCCTTGGCGTACGCGTTCGCTAATATCGCTGGGCAGTGCATCGGCTAGAAAGCGGCGTACCTGTTCGCGAAATGCCTGCTCTTCGGGGCTAAAGGTGAGGTTCATGGGCTATACATCCTTAGCTGCAGTTGAGAGCGTGGCCTGGCGGTGTGGCCCTCCTAGGTGACGTGGATAGCCAAACGCTTCCACTGCGAGCAAATCGAGGTCACTTTCCCGGTAGCAGAAGCCCTGTTTCGCCATATTGACACTCAGCTGTTCAAGCGCTGACTGCCTTTCACTGGTCGGGGCTTGCTGAGTGGCAGCATGCATCGCACGAAGCATGCTTTTTTGCTGGCTGACCACGATGTTTAGACGCAGCGCTTTAAGCGTCAGTGCGGCTCGCTGCTGAATAAGTGGTTCTGCGCTTACGTTGATTAGCTCAGCGATATGGCCGTTTTCAGCAATGATCAGGCTTAGCGCACTATCTTTGGAACTGGCGCTGTCGCTGCCGGCGCCAATCTCTTCCAGTGCGATAACCGGGCGCGCCTTGCCCGAATCTCTGGGGGCATTGGGCGCTAGTAGGCAAAGTTCGGTGGCCTCGTCGGGTGCGCTGGTTAAGCTAATACCCGCCTTTTGCGCGGCTTTTTGAAGGCGTACAAAGAGCGGATGCTCACCAATCAGTGCAACGTGTTTAAAAGCACTGGCTTTCTCAACATCGGGCACCAGGTGCGGGCTGCGTGCGGCAAAAAAGAGATGAATAAGCCCGGCGCGCTGGGGGGAGTCCATACAGGCTAGAAACAGCTCTCGCTCGCGGCGCAATCCGGCCTCAAGTGACTCGGCATCCACGCAGGCCTGAATCGCTTCGACAATGCGAAACGGTGAAAACAACTCGGGAGATTGCTGGTTAAGATGTTCCAACGTTTTAGTGATGGCCTGGGAATCCGCCGCCGGGGCAGGAAGTTGGCCGGTGATACGGGGCGTTTGGGCGTCTGCCAGCACTTCCTGGGCGGCGGCTAAACCCGCTTCAAGAGGCGTTTTGGCGTCGCTAATGGCGTCGATGATGCCCGCCTCAAGCGCTTCTTCAGCCTCCACAAAGCGACCGCTGGTAATCATCTCTAACGCCCGCTCAACGCCAACTAAGCGTGGCAAACGTTGTGTGCCACCGGCGCCAGGCAGTAGGCCAAGCTTTACCTCTGGTAGCCCTACGCGGGTTCCTGCCAGCGCGATTCGGTAGTGGCAACCGAGTGCTACTTCCAAACCGCCGCCCAGGGCCGTGCCGTGCAGGGCGGCGATCAGCGGTTTTGGGCAGGCTTCCAGGTGGGTAATCACATCGGGCAGGAGGGGAGCTTGGGGCGGCTTGCCAAACTCACGTATATCCGCCCCGGCAATAAACGTGCGGCCATCGGCCAGCACGACCAGCGCTTTCGCATCTGTGTCGGCAATACCCTCTTTGAGCGCGTTGACTAAGCCGCTGCGCACGCCCTGACCCAGGGCATTAACCGGCGGGTTAGCAATTTGGATAACGCCTATATCACCGTGGCGCTGGTAGTGAACGGACATAGTTAGGCTCTCGTATTTCGCATGATAATGAATTAAAAAATAACCCTGGCGCTCTATCTGTTACGCAGCAGAGGCGCTTTGCGTACGCCGATGGTGGCGCTGGCTTAAGCGCGCCATCAACACGCCGGGCACTAGTGCAGCAAGCGCAAGGCCGATCAGTTCCCACTGGCTAAGGGGGATCATTCCACCGCCAGGCAGTGCCAGTAATAGTCCCGCGACCAGTACCAGGGCGCGAATAATGATCTCCTGCAGCGCGCCATAGCCCAGTCGCCCAACGCCCATCAAGTAGCCTTGCATGGCGGAGGCAAACAGAATGATGCCGAGCACGGCCTGGATAAACACGGCCACGATCACCAGCGGTGCGCCCTGCATAATCAACGCCGGATTAAGCACAAAGAGGAAGGGGATAAAGTAGATCACGCTACCCAGGCGCATGGCCTGCAGACCCGTTTCCATGGGCCGGGCACCGGCCACGGTGGCGGCGGCAAAGGCACCGAGTGCGACCGGCGGAGTAATGAAACTCAGCATGCCCCAGTAAAGGATGAACATATGCACCGCCATGGGATCCAGCCCTCCGCCTTGAATCAGCGCGGGAGCTAGCGCAACGGCGAGGAAAATATAGGCGGCAGTCACGGTCATGCCAATGCCGAGCACGAAACTGGTCACGGCGCCCATAATCAGCAGGAGCGGCACGCTGCCGCCGGCAATATTGATAAAGTCGTTAGCGATGGTGCCAGAAAGACCGGTCATCGAAAGCGCACCGACCAGCATGCCCACGCCGGCCAAAATAGCGATGAGCTCGGCAAATAGCTTGGCGGCAGACGACAGCGTATCGGCCACGTCTTTCCAGCCCCAGCGGTTATGCTTGGAAAGCTGGTTGAGCACTAACAGCAGCGCGGTGGCGTAAAACGGCGCTACGGCTTCGCGCTGCATAATCAGCAGCATCCAGACTAATAACGCGAAGACAAAAATAAAGTACCACCCCTCTTTGAGGGTTTGCCAAAGCGAAGGCAGCTCAACGGCGGGTAGGCCTTTAATATCGTGGCGGGCAGCGTAGGCATCAATCTGAATAAACAGACCCAGGAAATACAGAATCGAAGGAATGGCGGCGGCCAGCGCCACAGCGGAGTAGGGGATGTCCAGAAACATCGCCATGACAAAAGCAGTAGCACCCATAACAGGGGGCATCAATACACCGCCGGTTGAGGCGCAGGCTTCTACACCACCGGCAAAGGAGCGGCTCATGCCGATACGACGCATGGCGGGAATCGACAGCACGCCGGTGGTGAGTACGTTACTGATCACGCTGCCGCTCATGGAGCCCATCAGGCCGCTGGAAAAAATCGACACCTTAGCGGGACCGCCCCGTACATGGCCCAGCAGCGCAAAGGCCAGATTAATAAAAAACTTACCGCCGCCGCTTTTCTGCAGCACGACACCAAACACCAAAAAGCCAATCACCAGGCCCGCGAATGCCTGCAGCGGCACCCCCATGATGCTTTCGGTGCTCATGGTGTGGTACATGGCGGTTTGTTCAAGGGTGGAAGGAAACGCCTGGATAGGGCCGGGGACGATATCGGCCACCAGCGGATAGAGCGAGAATACCCCGGCAATAATCGCAATGGGTAAACCACCCGCCCGGCGTGCTGCTTCGATAATCAGCAGCCAGTAGGCATAGCTGGCATAAATAGCGATTTGAGGCGCAGAAAAAGCCCAGCCGCGCTCCAAAATGGGCACAGCGTTGTAAACAAAATAGCCGCCAACGATAAGTGTGATGGCGCTCAGCGTGTAGTCATACCAGGGAATGGGCTGCTCTTGTTGGCGACTGCGCATGGGCCAAAGCAAAAACACCAGCGGTAGCAGCAGCGCCACAACGGCGTAGTAGAACTGCGTCTCCAGACCCGTAACGAACGTCAGTAAGCCAAGGTTAAACAGATAATCCAGGGTCATCGCCATCAAAATGACGGTAACCGTGGCGGGTATCCAGCGCAGCGCAGGGGGAAGCTGACGAATTTGGCTGATCTTTTCTTTAACCTGCTGATGATTGGCAGGTGAGGTATCTGAGGTCATGGGAGGCATCCGTCAATCAGCAGGGGGCGGCAAGTACCGCCCCGTGGTGTATCACTCAAAGATCGGCTCGAAACCGGCATCGCTAAGCGCGGCGGCACGGGCTTCCATCCAGTCGGCAGTAAAGGTCTCATCATTACTGGGGGCGTCTTGCATAAAGTCTTCCCAGGCGGTTAACAGCACGTTCTGGCGTTCAACGAGCTTGTCCTGATGAGCCTGCATTTCATCAGTCCATACGTCGATCTCTTTGTAGTACTCCACGACCGCATCGTGGAACGGCACTACCCACTGAAGGTCTTGCTGTTCCAAGGCGTAGCCAAGCGCCCCAGGGGCGTTATCTTTATAGTCGTCAAAATTTTCCTGCATGGCTTTGATCAGGCCATAAGCCACGTTGTCGTCCAGGTCTTGGTTGGCCACAACAATAGGATAAGGGTAGCTAGCGCTGGGCACCGGGTTTTCGGCGCTGATGCCGCCTGCCCCGGAAGTGACTTCGTGAGGGCGGAAGTAGGGCGCCACCGCAGCCATACGCTCCCAGCCGGCTTCGTCGTTGGGGTCAAGCACCGGCCAGCTAATGCCGCGGGGGCTACTGGCCAACTGCTGGGCGGGCGGGGTCACCGTTGTGGTGAAGGAGGCATCCACATCGCCAGCGATAATGCCGTCGAACGAGCGGCCGTAGCCGGGGTAATCAACTCGCTCTACGTCATCCCAGGTTAAACCGCCGAAGGCGAGGTACGCCTCTGTGCCTTTATTGAGCGCATCGTCGCCGCGGATATAGGCGATGCGTTTGCCCGCCAAGTCAGCGGGCGTTTCAACGTCCAAGTCGCCCGCGACTGCCAGGGAGAGGCCAAAAGAGGCGGTGGAAGTGGTAATCACGCGTAGTGGCTGAGGGCCCCAGTCACGGTCGGCAAACATCATTACACCTTCCGCGCCGTAGTAGCTGGCGATCCCGCAGGCGCAAAGGTCAACGCGGCCCTGCTTGAGTGGCGTCATGCGTGATACATCGTTATCACCTGGCAGAATACGTACAGACGAATTGTATTTGTTCTGCAGCATATTGCCGATGGCGACGGCTTGGGCATAACCACTTGAGTTGGTGCCATAGGCTGTCCAGGCCATGGTGCCGGGCAGTTCAATTTCGTTGGCATGGCTGACTGCTGCGCCGAGTAGCGATAAAGGTAAGGCGGCAATAAGTAGGCGTTGAGCGAAGGGGCGCATTGGGATGCTCCTTTATTGTGGTTGTAGTGACGTTGATGGTGACGTTTAGTTGCTGGTTATTTGATTGAGGGTGTTTTGCTATGCGGTATTGTATTTTGCTAAATGGTCGAGTGATAGTAGAGAAGCCGCTGGGTGGCTGTCAATGCTGTTGTTAGCAGCGGTGCCCGTTGGTTAACAACAGGCATAAAAAAACCAGACAAAAGCCTGGTTTTTCAGAGCGGTAGCGAGAGCAATACAGTTAAGAAAACTCACGCCAAGCAGCGTAGGTGCTTAGAAATACCCGCCCGGTAAGCGCATCCAGAAAGTCACTCTTCTTAAGCTGATCCATCACCGGGCCTTTGACCTCGGATAAATGCAGTTTTACATCGGAGTCTTTTAAACGGGCGTTGATCGCATCCAGGCTCTCAAGCGCCGAGGCATCTATCAGGTTAACCGCCGAACAGATCAGCACAACGTGCTCAAGTTCGGGGTGACTCGCCACCAGGTTATAAACGGTGTCTTCCAAATAGCGGGCATTGGCAAAATAGAGGCTTTCATCGATGCGCAGCAGGGCAACGGTATTGACCGTTTCGACATCGTGGCGGGTGGTGTTTCTAAAGTGTTCGGTACCGGGCACGCGACCCACCAAGGCGCTATGGGGGCGGCTGGTGCGGTACAGAAATAGCGCAATAGAGAGCGTCACTCCGCTGATGATGCCGGCTTCAACGCCTTCGCAAAGCGTGAGTAGAATCGTCACCGCCATGGCGGCAAAGTCGCTGCGGGAGTAGCGCCAGGTTTGGCGCAGCATGGGAATGTCTACCAGCGTCAAAATCGAAACGGTAATCGTCGCGGCCAGAGTGGCGATGGGCAGATAGTAGAGCCAACCGGTAAATGACAGGGTGACCAGCGCAATACCTAGTGCCGCAAAGGCACCAGCCGCAGGTGTTTGTGCCCCTGCATCGTAGTTAATAACGGTGCGGGACAACCCCCCGGTTACCGGCATGCCGCTGGAAAGTCCGGCGGCTAAATTACTGGCACCCAGGCCCACAAGTTCCTGATTGGGAGAGATGCGCTGGCGCCGCTTAGCGGCCAGCATCTGGCCCATGGAAACCGACTCCACAAAGCCGACCAGGCTAATCAGTAGCGCTGGGATTAACAGTGCCCGCCATAGCGAGTAGTCAGCCCAGGGAAAACTAAACGCGGGTAACCCCCCAGGAATTTGCCCCACCACGTCGACGCCTCTATCGGCCAACTGCCAATGCCAGGTCACCAGGGTGGTAATTACGACGGCAAACACCGGCCCCGCTTTAGCGATCAAGTCCGCCAGGGTGCTTGGCAGGCCCATCCTGATCAGGGTGGCTTTACCATAGCGGCGCATAGCGATTAAAAACAGTAGGGTTCCACCGCCGATCAGTAAAGTGGCTACGTTAAAGGTGTCTAAATTGGGTACCAGCGTGATAAAGCGCTCTACCAAGGTAAAGCCACTGCTCTCAACCCCTAACAAACTGCCAAGTTGGCTAGCGGCGATCAAAATGCCCGATGCCGTCAAGAAGCCTGAGATAACCGGGTGGCTCAGGAAATTGCTGAAAAAGCCCATTTTCAGCAGCCCCATCACGACCAGCATGCCACCGGAAAGTAGTGACAGGATCAGCGCTGCCTGTAAATAGGTCTCCGTGCCCGTGGCTGCTACTGAGGAGAGCGCGGCACCGGTCATCAGCGCGATAATTGCCACCGGCCCGACCGCGAGGGTTTTGCTGGTACCAAACAGGGTATAGAACAGTTGAGGCAGTATACTGGCGTAGAGGCCCACCACCGCGGGTAGCCCGGCCAGCAGCGCATAGGCCAGCGATTGGGGAATGACCATCACGGTGACAATCAAGCCCGCCAAAAGATCGGCCCCCAATAGGCGTTTATGGTAGTGGGGTAGCCAAGTCAGGATCGGCAAATAGCGCTTTAGCATGGATTCCATGTGTTGTAGAAATGGCAGAATAGAGAGAGTAAGGGATATTCCTATTTATTGCAGTGCTTATATTCATTTGCACTGCGCTAACCTAATGATGGCCAAGCGCTTATAGGCCTTCGGTCTTCCCCCAAAGTGCTACTTCTTTCATCAGCGTAACACGCTAAGCTTAGCCGCAAAGAGGAGTTAAGCCCCCCGCTAATAGGGGTTTCGATACTCAATAATGTCAATAACAGAGTACTGCTCATGCGCTTACTGCGACTGTTTGTTCCGGTGCTATTCGTAGCGCTGTCTATAGGGCTTGCTGCACAAGGTGGCCACTGGTGTTATTTGGCGCTCTTTTTTTCCGCACTGGGGGGTGGCGCTGTGCTACTCAATGCGCTGGAAGGTGTGTACCGAGCCGACCAGCGTCGCCTTGAGCAGCGTCAGCGTGGTTTTAAACCGCTACGCGATTACCGTTCGCTACGTGCCATGGCCTACCGGTTGATGAACCGCGCCAGCAGCACTGCGATTGCCTCGGCAGAAGTGTCGCACTACGCCGACCTGATGGATCAGCGTCTAACCAAACAAGAGACCATGGCCCGTGAAGCTTCATCGAGTATGACGGCCATTAATGCAGCCATTATGCAGGTGAGTGCCAGCGCCAGCCAAGTGGCGGCGCTGGCAGAGAGCGCCCGGGAAGCCAGTCATCACAACCATGCAGAGCTGGACGATATTATCCAGGACATGAGCGACGTTGCTGAACGCTCCAACCAAGCGCTGGAAATGCTCACAGCGCTGAACGATAAAATTGAGCGTGTGCGCAGCGTCACCTCCATGATTGAGGATATCGCCGAGCAAACGCATCTACTTTCGCTCAATGCGTCTATCGAGGCGGCGCGCGCAGGTGAACACGGCAGAGGGTTTGCGGTGGTCGCTGGCGAAGTACGCAACCTTGCGCTGAAAACCTCCACAGCCACGCAGAGTGTCGATGAACTAGTCAAAGATATGCATGTAAGTGGCCAAACGGTGGTCGATACCATTGGCGATCTAATGACCCGGGTTAGCGAGCGTTCAAAAGGCTTGCAGGGAGTAGGAAATAGTCTGGGTACAATGACCCAAGAGTTCGACCAGGTGCAGAGCGAAATCACCCGGGTTGCCGACGCAATGGAGAATACTCGCCAGCATAGCCAAACCGTGGCGGACAGCCTGAGCCAACTAGAAGACGATGTAGATGAAGGCAACCGCAATATGCACGATTTGGCCGAACAGGCCCGCGCATTGATGGAGGCGGCGGAAGGCGTCGACGGTGAACTGGCGCAGCAGCATTTAGAGGGACGCCACCAGCAGGTGTTCCACGCTGCACGATCAACCGCCGACAAGTTGGGTAAGCTGCTGGAGAAGGCGATTGCCAGCGGCGAGCTTTCAGGCACCCATCTGTTCCAGCCTCACTATGAGCAGATTCCCGGTACGCAGCCGCCGCAATATAAAACCGGTTTTGACAGCTTCACCGATCGCTATCTGCCCGAACTGCAGGAGCCTTTACTCACTCAGCTGAATTTAAGTTATGCCATTGCCTGTGACCGTAATGGCTATGTACCGACCCATAACAAAGCGGTGAGCCTCGCGCCAACCGGTGACTACGCCCACGATTTAAAATTCTGTCGCAATAAACGGATTTTCGATGATCCGACCGGCAGCCGCTGTGGTGCTCATGAAAAGCCGCTGCTGCTACAAACCTACAAGAGAGATACCGGCGAGATCATGCATGACCTCTCAGTCCCGGTGTATGTACAGGGTAAGCATTGGGGCGGCTTCCGGGTCGGCTACCAGCCTGAACGAGACAGTGTGTCGTCGCCTATGCCTCAAGCTGCTGCCGATGCTAATGGATCACCGCCGTTGGCATTAACTGGTCGCAGCGTAGCGCGGGCGTGATTGCCACGCTGACCAGGAGTAAAGCGCGAGCCCGATCCAAATAAGCACGAACGTTGCCAGCTGTATAACGCCCAGGGGCTCGCCGAACACGGTTAAGGCAATCAGAAACTGAATGCTGGGGTTGATGTACATCAAAAAGCCCAGGGTCGCCAAACGCAACCGGCGTGCCGCGCCGGCAAAGGCCATTAACGGTAGCGCGGTCAAAACGCCACTGGCGATCAGCAGGCCAGTCGAGGACGAATCCTGTAGAAAGTGTGAGCTGCCGTTCCAGCTTAACCATGCTAAGGCGATCAGAGCGAGGGGGAATAGCAACAGGGTTTCTACAAACAGTCCGGATAAACCGTCCAGCGGCACCTGCTTACGAAACAGGCCATAACTGCCGAAGCTTAACGCCAGTAGTAAACTAATCCAGGGCAGCTCGCCAAGCATCACGAACTGCACTGCAATGGCCACACTGGCCAAGCCCAAGGCGACCAACTGCAGCTTGGCCATCACTTCCCGCAGTACCAGCATGCCGAGCGCGACGTTCACTAAAGGCGTTAAGAAGTAGCCCAGGCTCGCCTGCAATACCTGCTTTGACTCCACCGCATAAATATAGATACCCCAGTTAAACCCGATCAGTAGCGCGCAGGCCAACACCCGACCAAGCCGTTTGGGTTCGCCCAATGCAGTGACAACGGGCGGCCAGCGGCGCAGAAGGGTAATCAAACCAACCAGAAACAGACACGCCCAAATGATGCGGTGAATCAAGATTTCAAAGGCGGGAACGCCGTCGAATAGGGCAAAAAATAGCGGAAAGCAGCCCCACATGATGTAGGCGGTCAGCCCAAACGTAACGCCTTTGACGGCAGCAGGATCGCGTGTTGGAGTAGGAAGCATAGCAGCCTCATTATTTAAAGATGCTAATCTAGCATAAACGTTGCCTTGAGACTGACGAATTGGAGGTGTTAAGTGAGTCAACTTAGGAACACGCTAGTGCAGTGCGATCTGCGCTGGGAAGACCCCCAGGCCAACCACGCCCATCTTGAGCAGTTGCTGGGCGAGCTGGATAGCCGCGATACGGATCTTATTGTATTGCCTGAGATGTTTGCCACAGGCTTTACCATGAACTCCCGCGAAATGGCCCAGCCAATGGCAGAGAGTCAAAGCGTTGCCTGGCTACAGGCCCAAGCGAAGGCACGCAACTGTGTGATGACCGGCAGCGTGGCGATCGAAGAGGGTGGCGAGTTTTATAACCGGCTAATTTGGGCAACGCCGGAGGGGGCGTTGACCCACTACGATAAGCGCCATCTATTTCGTATGGCAGGCGAGCATGAGCGCTATGGCATGGGCAGTGAGCGCAAGGTGGTAGAGCTTAACGGCTTCAAGCTGCTGCTGAGCGTTTGCTACGACCTGCGTTTTCCGGTGTGGATGCGCCAGCAGCCAGCAGAGGGAGAGCATTTCGAGTATGATGCGCTGCTGTGTATCGCCAACTGGCCAGCACCCCGTCGTCACCCTTGGCGCACGCTGCTGCAGGCCCGTGCGGTCGAGAACCTAAGCTATGTCATTGGCGTAAACCGCGTTGGAGAAGATGCCAAAGGGCTTGCCTATAGTGGCGATTCCCTGTTGGTCGACTTCAAAGGCGAACCGCTCATTGATCAACCTGCCCATACCCCGTTTATAGAAACGGGCACGCTGGATAAAACTGCCCTTGATGCTTTTCGTGAAAAATTTCCTGCCTGGCAAGATGCCGACCACTTTCAACTGCTGCCAGGAGTGGGTTAATGATGCGCCTTGATCGCTTTTTGAGTGAGACCACACCGTTAACCCGTAGCCTGGCTAAGCGGGCACTCAAAAATGGTGAGGTAACCCTCAACGGCGAGCCGATCAAGCAGTCGGCGACCCAGATCGATACCGATAACGATGTGGTGGTGCTCAACGGCGAGCGGTTGGCGCTGGTTGGCTTGCGCTACATTATGCTGCACAAGCCCGTCGACGTTGAGTGCAATGCCCGCCGAGGACTCTATCAGCGCGCGATAGACCTGATAGATCTGTCCAAAGCCGATCGGTTACAGCCGGTAGGGCGGTTGGATGTGGATACCACGGGGCTGCTGCTGTTAACCGATGATGGCCAGTGGTCGCATCGTGTCACCTCGCCGCGCCATCGCTGCGCCAAAGTGTATATCGCTGAACTCGCGGAGCCTGTCGAAGGTGCCGCCGCCGAGTGGGCGATTGGCCAAGTGGCCGAGGGCATTATGCTGGATGGGGAAGAGACGCCGACGCAGCCCGCAATGTTGCGGTTTTTATCGCCCAACCAAGCGGAGTTGACCATTACTGAAGGGCGATACCATCAGGTGAAGCGAATGTTTGCTGCCTTGGGTAACCATGTGAATTCGCTGCACCGCAGCTCCATCGGGGACTTAGCCTTGGATGCCAACCTGGCGCCCGGTGAGTGGCGTGAATTAACCGCCAATGAAATCGCGCTTTTCTGAGTCAATGGTTTAACGCTTTAGCCGCTTCCTACTATGGCAAGCGGCTCTATTTTTGCTTCGATTTTATACCGTTATCTTACGGATTGACTCAACCTATTGCTAAACTTGAGTGCTCACAGAAAAAAAAGAGTTACCAGCTGCCTTCCGCCAGAGCAGTTAGCAGCATACGGCTTTTTAAGAGGTTAAGTGCGCAGCGGCAATCAGTGCTTGGGTGTAGGCGTGCTGTGGCGCTGAAAGAACCTCCAGGCAGGGGCCCTGTTCGACCACTTCGCCATCCTTGAGCACAATAATACGATGGGCCATGGCGCGGACCACGGCTAGGTCATGGCTAATAAACAGATAACTCAGCTGGCGGCGCACCTGTAGATCGCGCAACAGGGCGACCAGCTGTTTCTGGACGGTGCGATCTAACGCCGAGGTTGGCTCATCCAGCACCAGCAGTTCTGGTTCTAATATTATCGCTCTTGCTACAGCAATGCGCTGGCGCTGACCGCCGGAGAACTCATGTGGGTAGCGCGCGGCACAGCTCTCGGGCAAACCTACTTCGTGCAGCGTTTGTTTGACCCGCTGGGCGACTTCTTCAGTGGTGAGATGGGGGTAGTGAAAGCGCAAGCCCTCGCTGACGATATCAAACACCGGCATGCGGGGTGAAAGGGCGCCATAAGGGTCTTGAAATACCATCTGTAGGCGATGCCGGTGACGGCGTAACGCATCGCCGGTTAGGGCGCTGAGTTTATCACTGCCCAGCGTCACATCGCCTTGACTGGTGACCAGCCGCATGACAGCCGACGCTAGCGTGGTTTTACCCGAGCCGGACTCACCCACAATGCCCAGGGTTTCTCCCGGTGCAATGTGGAAATCAGTAGGTTGAAGCGCCACGAAAGCGGGCGGCTGGCGCTTGAATAAGCTGGTTTTAGGCCGCTTGAAACTGACGCTCAACTGACGTGCTGTCAGTAGCGGCGCTTTTTGCTCAATATCCTGGGGCCTCCCTTCCGGCTCTGCGGCTAGCAGCGCCTTCGTGTAATCGCTCTGCGGATGTTGAAAGACCTGCTCCACCGGGCCGATCTCCTGAATGCGGCCCTGGTACATGACGCAGATACGATCCGCATAACGGCGCACCAGGTTCAAGTCGTGGCTGATAAACAGCATCCCCATGCCATGGTGATCGCGCAGTTCACGCAGTAGAGCCAGAATCTCTTGCTGTACCGTGACGTCCAGTGCAGTGGTGGGCTCATCGGCAATGAGTAGTGAGGGATTGTTGGCGATCGCCATGGCAATCATGACCCGCTGGCGCTGCCCACCCGAGAGCTGGTGAGGCCAGGCATCCAGCAGCTCATCGGGTCGCGGCAACTTCACCTGCTCCAATAGCGCTTTGCTGCGTTGGCGGGCGGCCTCGCCACGCAGCCCCTGATGAAGGCGGAGCGCTTCGCCGATCTGCTTACCCACGCGATGCAGTGGGTTGAGGGAGGTCATCGGTTCTTGAAAGATAAAACCGACTCGATTACCGCGTATAGCGTTCCACTCACTTTCCGTTAAATTAGCCAGATTGGTATCACCCAGCCAGCGTTCACCTTTAACGCTGGCATTACTGGGCAGCAGGTTCACCATGCCCAGCGCCGATACCGATTTACCCGAGCCGGACTCGCCGACAATGGCGAGGGTTTCACCTGCTTGGAGGGTGAGTGAGAGTGAGTGAACCACCGGGGTGTTATCAAAGGTGACATCAAGATGTTCAATGCGCAGCAGGGGATTAGGCATGCTGACTCTCCTGGGCTGGGCCTGCTTGGCGCTGTTGTACGTGGCGGGGATCAAAGGCGTCACGCAAGCCCTCACCGATAAATACCAGCAGTGACAGCATGATGGCCAGGGTCATAAACGCCGTGATGCCCAGCCAAGGGGCGTGCAGATTGTTTTTGCCTTGGGCGGCAAGCTCACCCAGCGAGGGAGCACCCGGCGGCAGGCCGAAGCCGAGAAAATCAAGAGCAGTCAAGGTGCCAATAGCGCCGGTAAATAGAAAAGGAATAAATGTCAGCGTGGCGACCATGGCATTGGGTAGCACGTGACGCCACATGATCAGGCGTGACGGCAGCCCCATGGCTTTGGCCGCGCGCACATACTCCAGATTGCGCGCACGGAGGAACTCGGCACGTACGATGTCGACCAGGCCCAGCCATGAAAAGAGCAGCATAATCCCCAGCAACCACCAAAAACCCGGTTGTACAAAGCTGGCCAAAATAATCAGCAGGAACAGCACCGGTAAGCCGGACCAAATTTCAGTGAAGCGCTGACCGATTAAATCAACTTTTCCGCCAAAGTAGCCCTGTACACCGCCCACCACCACACCGACGACTAACGATCCTGCAGTGAGTACCAGGGCAAAGGCTACCGAGAGTCGAAAGCCATAAATCACCCGTGCGGTCACATCCCGGCCCTGGTCATCGGTGCCCAGCCAGTGGCGGCTATCTGGCGGTGCTGGAGAGGGGCGGGTCATATTCATATCCAGGGTCTGGTATGAAAACGGAACGATGGGCCATAGCGCCCAGCCGTGATCATCAATTTGTTGCTGAACAAAGGGATCCAGATAGTCCGTTCGGGTGGGTAGAAAACCGTCAAACTCTGTTTCTGGGTAGTCCACCAGCATGGGAAAGTACCACTGACCGTCGTACTGCATGATGATCGGTTTGTCGTTGGCTATTAGCTCGGCAAACAGGCTGAGGATAAACAGCGTGGCAAATAGCCAGAGTGACACCCGGGCACGGCGATTGGCTTTGAAAGCCGCCAGTCGACGGCGAGTGATCGGTGATAAACGTGATGATAAAGAGGCCATTATCACGACTCCCGTGTCGAAAAATCGATACGCGGGTCGACCCACACGTAAGTCAAATCGGAAATCAGCTTGAGGATTAAGCCGATGACGGTATACAGGAAGAGGGTGCCGAATATCACCGGGTAATCCCGCTGCATGACCGCCTCAAAACCGAGCAGGCCTAGCCCATCAAGGGAGAAGATAACTTCGATGAGCAGCGCGCCGGTGAAGAAAATACCGATCATGGCGGAGGGCAGACCCGCAATAATAATCAGCATGGCGTTGCGAAACACATGGCCGTAAAGCACGCGTCGCTCGTCGGCACCTTTGGCGCGTGCGGTCATCACATACTGCTTGTGTATCTCATCGAGAAAGCTGTTTTTGGTCAGCATCGTCAGCGTGGCAAAGCTGCCAATCGAGGCGGCGATCACCGGCAGCGTGATATGCCAAAAGTAGTCTTTGACTTTGCCCCAGGCTGAAAGCTGGTCGAAGTCGGGGGAGGTCAAACCGCGTAAAGGGAATAAGTCCCAGTAGGTGCCCCCGGCAAACAGCACAATGAGCAGGATGGCAAACAGGAAGCCTGGGATGGCATAACCAACAATCACTAAGCCCGACGACCAGACATCAAACCGGGAGCCGTGGCGCAGCGCCTTTTTAACCCCTAACGGGATAGAGATTAAATACACCAGCAGGGTCGTCCAGAGCCCCAGCGAAATAGAAACTGGCAGCCGCTCAATCATCAGCTCGATGACCGGGCGGTCACGGAAGAAACTGGTACCAAAATCGAGGGTGAGGTAGTCCGCCATCATGCCGATAAAGCGCTCGTGGGCGGGTTTGTCAAAACCAAACTGCTGCTCTAGCTGCTCGATAAAGCGCGGGTCAATTCCCCGGGCGCCCCGGGAGTCATCGCTGACCTGAACATCGGCGCCGCCCATATCCAGACGAGTGCTGGCCATGGCGTTGGCGCCTTCAAAACGCGCCAACATTTGATCAATTGGCCCGCCCGGCGCCGCCTGAACAATTATAAAATTGAGAAGCATAATCCCGAAAAGGGTCGGAATCATGAGCAGCAGTCGGCGTAAGGTATAACGGGCCACAGAGCACTCCGAGGTTTATGACGATGAAACCGTTGAGGATAAGCCGTTGCGATTAAGTCGTTGTCATTCAGCCAGCGTTAGCGGCCACGCTGACGGCGCTGCAGTTCTGCTTCACGGTCAGTGTCGACCCACCACGCATCCAGATCCATGGCATACTTTGGGAACGGTTCGGGGTAGCCGAACTTATCCCAAATGGCGATTCGGGTCTCCCCAGAGTGGTAGTGGGGAATGACATAAAATCCCCAGCGCAGCACCCGATCCAGCGCGTGCGTGGCGGTATCCAGCTCTTCGCGGCCACTAGCACTAATGATCTCCTCCACCAGAGCATCGACTGCCGGATGCGCCAGTGACATCCGGTTACGGCTTTGCGGTGCCTCGGCGGCGGCACTGGTCCAGAAGTCACGCTGCTCATTGCCCGGATTGTTCGACTGCGGGAAATGGCTGATCACTATGTCATAGTCATAATTGCGCTGCCGGTTTAAATATTGATTAATATCAACGATACGCAGCGATGTCTGCACCCCCAAGCGGGCCATGTTGCGAAGCATGGGTTGAACGACCCGTTCAAGGCCTGAGTCATAGAGCAATACTTCGAGGCTTAGCGGCCGTCCAGTCTCCTGATTGACCAGCACGCCGTCCTCTACGCGATAACCTGCCTCACGCAGCAGGTCGAGCGCTTTACGCAGCCTCTCGCGCAAATCAGTGGGCTGCTCAATGGGCAGCGGCTCGGTAAAGAGACGGTCAGAGCCGTGAGAGGCTATTAACGCTTCGCGGAAAGGCTCCAATAGGGCCAGCTCTTCTTCAGAAGGTAAGCCGGTGGCTTCCATTTCAGAGTTTTGGAAAAAGCTCTCGGTGCGCTGGTAAGTGCCGTAAAAAATATTGGTGTTGAGCCACGGAAAATCAAAGGTCAGGCTCAACGCTTCCCGCACCCTCGGATCCTGAAATTTCTCTTTACGAAGGTTGAAGACAAACGCCTGCATCATGGAGGGGTTCACATCAGGCACTGTTAGCCGCTTAACCAAGCCCTCTTCATAGGCTGGAAAATTATAGCCAATCGCCCAGGTGGCGGCGCGTGCATCGGTACGGAAGTCTGTCAGTCCCGCTTTAAAGGCTTCCCAGGCAATATCGCGGTCACGGTAGTAGTCGTAAACGATGCGATCAATATTGTAACGACCAACGTTGACCGGCAAATCCTTACCCCAGTAATTCTCATCGCGCTGGTAAACAATTCGCCGACCAGGGTCTACCTCGCTAATACGGTAGGGCCCGGAACCTGGGTGTGCTGCCAGCGTCGGCGAGGTGAAATCTCTGGGCTCCCAGTAATGGCGAGGAAGTATGGGCAGTTGGGCAACGATTAACGGCAGTTCCCGTGACTCGGTATCGTTAAAGGTAAAGCGTACCTGATGCTCATTCAGAGCGATGGCTTCTTCTACGCCAGCGTAGTAGCTGCCGTAAAACGGATTACCCTCTTCACGCAGCAAGTTAAGCGAGAACACCACATCGTAGGCGGTGACCGGTTCGCCATCCTGGAAGCGAGCTTCCGGCCGCAGATCGAACTCAATCCACTCCCTTTCCGGGTCAAGACGCACACCCTCAGCCAACAGGCCGTAAAGGCTAAAGGGCTCATTGGGGTTGCTGGCCATTAGGGTGTCGTAAATTTGTGAGATGCCGGTTACCGGCGTGCCACGAATGATAAACGGATTGGTCGAGTCAAAACTGCTCCCCACGGCAGTATGGGTGATGGTGCCGCCTTTGGGGGCCTGGGGATTTACATGGGGGAAGTAGGGGAAGCCAGCCTCTAGGGCAGGGCTATCGTAAAGCGATAGCCCGTGAACTGTTTCAACCGGTACGCCATTGTTTGCGTCTGTATTTAGATCGCCTACCACGTTGTTAGCGCTAGAGGTGGTGATAGACGAATCACTGCTAGACGTCGACTCTGACGCTATCGTTTCTGAAGCCAGTATCGATGCGTTGAACAGCAGGCCACTGATGAGTAGAAGCGATTTCGCAAAAAACAAACCACGCGGCATTGGAGACATCCCATGTGAACAAAGCCAATTAGTTAACCCGGTTTAACGCCCTGAAAGTGTCAGCAACTGGCCTGGTTGTAGAGCGCCGGGGCGGTCAATCGCATTCCAGCGGATAAGATCTTGTTGATTGACATTATACCGGGCAGCAATCGCGGAGAGACTATCGCCTCTTTCAACGCGATGCGTATCGGCAGCGCTATTTTGCGCTACTGCCTGAGTGCCACCCTGGGAAAGTTGCGCAAGCATCTGTGTATCCACTTCTTCAGGAACCAGCAGCGTCTGGGCACTACGAGGGTCAATACTGCCATTCAGCAGGCCAGGGTTTAATTCGGCTAATGCGGTTTGGCTGACATCCAGCAGTTGGGAGGCTTCGGAGAGGGTCACCGCATGGGCCAATTTAACTTTCGCGAACGCCGGATCAACATGTATTTCCGGCAAGCTGACGCCGTACTCTTCAGGGGCATTAATGATCGTCGCGATGGCTTTTAGTTTGGGTACGTACTGCATGGTTTCATGGGGCAGTGAGAGATCCCAGTAGTCACCCTTCAGGCCTTGACTTTGAGCTTGCCGCAAAGCGCGATTAACCGTTCCCGCTCCAGCGTTATAAGCGGCTAATGACAGCATCAGGTCGCCTTCGTACCACTGATCAGCCTGCATTTCCAGGTAGTCCAGCGCTGCCTCGGTGGAGGTTAAAACGTCTAATCGGCCATCGTAGTTACCATTGCGAACCAGGCCCAGTGCATCTCCGGTGCCAGGCATAAACTGCCAAAGCCCAGCGGCACCGCGATGACTTCGCGCACCTGGATCAAAGGAACTCTCTACGAAAGGAATGAGTGCGACTTCACCCGGTAGACCACGTTCGCTAACCTGTTGGGTAATCCAGGCAAGCCAGGGCGTGGCGCGTTCGGTGATGGTGGCAATATTGTCGGGGCTGGACAGATAGTACTCAATCCACTCGTCTACCCGTGCTTGGGCCTCGGCTGATAGTGACTTCTCCTGCCACTGAAAACTCTTACGCAGCGTCGTCCAGGCGTCTTGGGGTTCTAGCTCCAGCGCCTCCCAAAAATGGATTTGAAACGGGGTGGGGTGAGGTTTTGTGGCGTCTACTGATGTACTTGTTGCAGCAGTAGATCCTTCATAAGCTGTAGCAGAGGCTTGAGAGCTTGCCGCAGCGGCTAACATTAGGCCCATAATTACGGTACTGCCAGCGCTCAGCATTAAGCGCTGGCGAATCGTTCGATAGGTCATAGTTGCATTCGTTTGGTTTCGATAGCGTTCTTAAAAACGGTTCTTCCACTCGCGTAGAGTGGTGAACGTTGCGAGGTCGTCATTATTAACACCCTGGGTACCTGCCGCTTGGCGCACGCTATCAGTGCCCACGCGAAGGTAGGGATTAATTTTCAGCTCGCGTCCTATCGTGCTGGGTAAGGTGGGGCGATCCAATGCCCGCGCCTTCTCACACTCCTGCAAGGCGTGTTTGACGTCTTCGTTTTCAGGATCCGCAGCACGGGCAAACGTTAGGTTCGCCTGAGTGTACTCATGAGCTGCAAAGACCAGCGTATCTTCAGGGAGTTCCGCAAATTTTTTCAGTGACGTGTACATTTGCTCAGGCGTACCTTCGAATAAACGACCGCAGCCTGCGCAAAAAAGGGTGTCACCGCAGAACAGCAGTGCAGGGATACCCGCTGTGAAGTAGCTGATATGATCCAGCGTGTGGCCGGGGGTCGCTATGACGTCAAACAAACGGCCCATAATGCGCACTTCGTCGCCATCACCCACGTGTTCATCAATGCCTTCAATTTCAGGATTGGCTGGGCCAATCACATGCGGGGCGTAGCGTTTAATTAATTCCGCTAAACCACCGGTATGATCATGATGATGGTGGGTAATCAGGATGCAACTGAGGGTTAGCGACTCACGCTCAAGAAACTCGATCACCGGGGCAGCTTCACCGGGATCCACCACACAAACACTTTGACTGGTATCTTGTCTTAATAGCCAAATATAGTTGTCGCTAAGGGCGGGGATCGGTGTCACGCTCATCATCGGCGAGATCCTTTAAGTTACGAAAAAACACATCAAACATTGCGCTTATTAGCGCTAAATCGGTGCGTAAAAGGCGTTAAAAAGCCGTTACTGTGGAGGGAAGCGCTGTTCATGTCAAATTCGACGACGGCCACGACACTGGCTAAGCGCTTACAAAGTAGCCAGCCTTATTGGCAATCAGAAGCGGGGCGTTCGCTTTGGGAAACCCAGCGAGCCTGCTTAGGACCCGTGGTGGAATCACGTGTGGGCGGCCATAGCCTGGAAATGAGCATGGGACCGGCGCTGATGACCATGTCGGCTGTTGCGCACCCTATACGCTGGTCGCCTACGCTTCAGTTAGCCGAAAACGATAGCACCTTGGTATGCCCACCGGATCAGCTCGCGCTGCCCGATCGCTGCCTGGATGTAATGGTCATTCACCACTGGCTTGAGTACTTAACTGATGCCCACTTCACTCTGCAAGAGGCCGCACGGGTGACCGCGGACAACGGCATATTGGTGCTGTTTGGCTTTAACCCAATAGGTGTGAGCGGTCTTGCCAGGCAGTTGCGCAAGCATCAGCAGACGTTTCCCTGGAGCGGAAGCTGGCGCTCCGCAAGTCGTCTGCGCGATTGGTTGGCGTTTGTCGACTTTGAGGTGGAGCGGGTAGACTATTGCTGCTTTCGAGGGCGAATGAGCGCCAAGTGCGGAGAGTATTGGGAGTCGTTAGGGCGTAGGCATAATCTGCCGCTGGGCGAAAGTTATATGATTCAAGCGCGCCGACAGCAGCGCCAAGCGCCGGTGCAGCGCTTGAAATTTGGCTTGAAGGCGCCAGCGTCTCCGGCGTCGCTGGGGGTTACCCGCTCTGGCTCATCCGCCCACTATCAATCCCGTCAAGCACCTGCAACGCATCAGGATCAAGCACGGCAAACTGATTTACAGAAATCTGTTTTACAGAAACCTGTTCTACACAAACCTGTTCTACACAAACCAAGGGATCAAGAGATTGACTAAAGAGGCGGCCGGACATCTACCTCGGGTAACGGTGTATACCGATGGGGCTTGTAGAGGCAATCCAGGCCCCGGCGGGTGGGGCGTCGTGCTGGCAAGTGGCGAGCATGAGAAAACCTTGAAAGGCTATGAGGCCGAGACCACTAATAATCGCATGGAGTTAATGGCTGCGATTATGGCGCTACGCACGCTCAATACCCCTTGCGAAGTGGCGCTCTGGACGGACTCTCAGTATGTTCGCCAGGGCATCACCCAGTGGATTCATAACTGGATCAAGCGCGGCTGGAAAACCGCTGCCAAGCAGCCGGTCAAAAATGCTGAACTGTGGAAGACCCTCCACGAAGAGACCCAGCGCCACCAGGTCGAGTGGCACTGGGTGAAAGGGCACAGCGGCCACCCTGGCAACGAGCGCGCCGATGCGCTGGCCAACGAAGCGATTGATGAGCACCAAAAAAGGAGAGCATGATGCGTCAGGTGATCTTGGATACTGAAACCACGGGTATCGACCCCAAAGATGGCCATCGCTTAGTCGAAATTGGTGCTATTGAAATGGTTAATCGCCGCTTCACTGGTCGCACTTATCACCAATACATCAACCCCGAGCGGCATATCGACGCTGAAGTCGTCGAAGTTCACGGGATTGATGACGCCAGAGTTGCTAACGAGCCGGTATTCGCGGCCATTGCCGATGAGTTTTGGGCATTTATCGAAGGTGCCGAGCTCGTGATTCATAACGCCCCTTTCGATGTGGGCTTTATTGATCATGAGCTGAGCATGTTGAACCAGCAGCGGAAATCCCCTGTATTGGGGCCGGTTAGAGATCATTGCGGCGTATTGGATACGCTGACCATGGCGCGCAAGATGCACCCCGGCCAACGCAACAGCCTGGATGCCTTATGCAAGCGCTATGATATCGACAATGGCCACCGGGTATTGCACGGCGCACTGTTAGACTCTGAGATCCTGGCCGAGGTCTACCTGGCGATGACCGGTGGGCAAACCGCGCTAACCTTGGACGCGGCCACCGCCGCAGAGCAGGAGCAGGCGGATACCTCCAATGAGGGGATGTCGATTCAGCGTCTCTCTTTAACGCCCGGCCAGCTGCGCGTGGTGCGCCCAACCGACGCAGAACGCGCTGCCCATAAGGCCAAGTGCGAAGCGTATCAATTGAACTGGTTTGAAGGTGCGGCCAGCGATGCTTAGGCGAGAAATACCCCATCACGAACAAGCCGGTAGGGTTATCCGACTGTCGCGTAGCCTGTTGGCGCCCGCACCCTTAAACGGTAGTGAAGAGCTCACCCCGCTGCAGCCTTATCAACCGTGGACAGAGCAGATGCAGCCGCTCTGTTACTGGAATGATGAGCCAGTGGCGTTGCTTGTTGAGCCTCAGGCCGGTAGTGGTTGGATTGATGGTCGCCAATGGATGAGTGAACTTTCCACCGCCTGGTTTAGCCTACTCTCCACGGCGCTGCAGGTGGGGGCTTGGTTAGAGAATCACCGATTCTGCGGCCGCTGTGGTGCACCGGCCACCAAGCTGACTGCGGAATTCGCTATGCACTGCCACGCCTGTGGGCACCGCAACTATCCGCGTATTTCACCGTGCATTATCACGCTGGTGACCAGCGGGGAGGCGATGCTGTTGGCCCGTAGTCCGCGCTTTCCACCCGGGCGCTACTCCACCTTGGCGGGTTTTATCGAGCCGGGTGAGTCAGCGGAAGAGGCGGTGCACCGGGAGGTGTTTGAGGAAGTGGGCGTGCATATCGATCAACTGCGTTATCACCAGAGTCAGGCGTGGCCATTTCCGCACTCGCTGATGTTTGGTTACTTCGCCGAAGCCACTACCCGGCGCATTCGCATCGATGGGGTGGAGATTAGCGATGCGGCGTGGTTTTCGCCTCGTCAGCTGCCCTCTCTGCCGCCGCCTTACTCGATATCCCGGGAGCTGATCGAAACCCATTTGGCACGCTGGCGCGAAGAGTAAGCGGCGCCGCGTGCCGATATGATGATTACTCGCTAGGGAATAAGCTAGTCAGCTTAGTGGCCAGCATGACATTACCGGTCGCTTTTAGCTTACCGGTCATAAAGGCCGTCATGCCATTGATCTCACCGCTCATAATGCCTTTTAGCGTGTCAGTGGTAAGGCTCAAGCTGACAGAAGGATCGTCATGCTCACCCTCTTGTACGTCCAGCGTGCCATCCTGGATATTTAAGTAGTAGCTGCCTGCATCGGTAAAGTGAAACTGGAAAACTTCATCCATGCCCTTTGCTGCTGCAGGATTAAAACGCGCTTTTAGCTTCTCAAGGGTGTTGTTTGACATAACATATCTCTCGGTTAAGTAGATCAGGCTAAGGCTAGCGACCATAGCCAAAAGAAACAATCGTAAAGGCAAGCGAGGTTATTTCATACGGGCGTTCCAATCAAGCGCGCTAGTCACTATCAACAAACGCATATACAACGCACGAGCTATAAAAGAATTAATCCTCTAATGGAGAACGTCAATGAGTGAATGGGTAGCAGAGATAGGCACCTTTGTTGTGCAAACCACCATCGTGATGGCGCTAATAGGCTTTGGCCTGCTGCTGATTGCACGAACCAAGCAGGACAAAGAGAGCGAGCTGAAACTCACGATCGAGCCACTTAACGATCAACGCCGCCGTCGTGTTCGGCGTTTGCGGCTGGCTGCCACGCTTCCTGGTGCACGCAAAAAACTGCTGAAACTATTTCGTAGTGAAGATAAAAAACGTCACAAAGAGCACAAAACGGAGCAGGATGCCGCCTCAGCGGCGCGGGTTTGGGTGCTCGACTTTCACGGCGATCTGAAAGCCTCGCAAACCGAGCATTTTGCTCAAGAGGTGTCTGCCATCATCGGTGTCGCTGCTAAGGAAGACGAGGTAGTGGTGCGGCTTGAGTCCGCGGGTGGACTGGTGCATGCCTATGGCTTGGCGGCGGCACAGTTAGACCGGCTGCGCACGGCGGGGCTAAACACAACCGTGTGTATCGACAAGGTGGCGGCAAGCGGTGGTTACCTGATGGCCTGTACCGCGCAGCACATTAAGGCCGCGCCCTTTGCAGTGATTGGCTCTATCGGCGTGGTGGCGCAAGTGCCCAATATTCATCGTTTGTTAAAGCGCCACGATGTTGACGTAGAACTGCTGACCGCCGGTAAATACAAACGTACCTTAACCGTGCTGGGTGAAAATACCGAAGAGGGCAAAGCAAAGTTCTTGGAGGACTTGGAGAATACGCACCGCTTGTTTAAACGCTATGTGGCAGAGCGGCGCCCCTCCATGGATATCGATACCCTGGCCACAGGGGAGATTTGGTACGGTAGCGAAGCACTGCCCCTTCAGCTGGTCGACAGTGTGGGTACCAGCGAAGCCTATTTGGTTGAGCGCATGGCCGAAGCGCAAGTATTAACTGTCAAGCTGGAAGCACCTAAAACCGTCAGTCGTAAGCTGGGATTGGCCATATCGGAAGGCGTCGAGAAAGCCGCGCTGAAAGCACTGGGGCTAATCGACGCCGCTGGGTGGCAGCGGCGCTGAGCCTAAACCTCACATCGTTATGCAGCGTAATGATGCGCCAAGGTCGCAATGACGGCCTTGGCGCTTTCACTGCTCAACGAGTAGTAAATCGTTTGTGACTCCCGCCGGGTATCGACGAGTTCATCACGCCGCAAAATAGCCAGATGTTGAGAAAGCGCCGACTGGCTTAACGCAAGCTGTTGATTAATTTGCGTCACTGACAGCTCTTTCTCGGCAAGCAGGCAGAGGATTTGCAGCCGTTTTTCATTGGCCAACGCTTTTAGCAGGTTGGTTCCCGCCTCAATAGCGCGACAGTTATGTTCAAGCAGGCGTGTAGCGGCGCTTGTAGAAGCAGACATAATGATCTCCTTGCCTACACTGTTGCATCAGCGTTTTATAAGCATTGTTTTAAAGGCGTCGTTTTACGTTGTCGAGGCATCGTCGCGTCGCGAGGATCAAGTTGTTTAATGATCAGTAATTTAGCGAGTTTTGTCCAAGCCGCTGTTTAACGATTAATCAATGGTAGTTTTTCGCCACCTTGTCGACAATGTTTTGTTCTGTCTACCGCTTTGGTCGCTATTTAGCCCATAGTATGAGGGCGGAATGTCGGTTTCCTTTATACAGTGTCAACAATCCTGCTTAATCGTTACTACAAAAAAGATAGGGACACCATGAGCCGCTACCAACACACCTTCCAACGCTCCATCGAACACCCTGAATCGTTCTGGGCCGAGCAGGCCAAACGTATTCCCTGGTACACGCCGCCTCAAACCATCCTCAGCTACGACGGGCAGAGCCCTGGGACAGCGCATGCCCGTTGGTTTAGCGACGGTGAAATGAACCTTAGCTACGCTGCGCTGGATTACCATGTCGAAAATGGTCGAGGCGACCAGGCGGCGATTTTCTGGGACTCGCCTGCGGCACAGGCCAAGCAAACCATTAGCTACCGCGAAATGCGCGATAAGGTGGCGCATTTCGCGGGGGCGCTGATGCAGCTAGGCGTTACTAAGGGTGATCGTGTGGTGATCTATATGCCGATGATCCCCGAAGCGCTGGTGGCCATGTACGCCTGCGCCCGGCTTGGCGCCATACACTCGGTGGTATTTGGTGGCTTCGCCCCTCATGAACTGGCGGCACGTATTGAAGACGCCGAGCCTAAAGTGGTTGTTGCCGCTTCCTGCGGTATCGAGCTGGGTAAGGTGTTGCCCTATAAGCCAATGGTAGACCAAGCCATTGAATTAAGCGCCTATAAACCGGATGCCTGTGTCGTTTATCAGCGTGAAGCGCACCGGGCTGAATTGGAGGAGGGCGATTACGACTGGGAAGAGTTGGTTGCAAAGGCGTCATTTGCTGAGTGCGTGCCGGTAAAGGGAACCGACCCGCTGTATATCCTCTATACCTCAGGCACCACAGGAAAACCCAAAGGCGTTATGCGCGATACGGGTGGTTACGCGGTGGCGCTGGCCTATTCGATGCAAGCGATCTATGCCATGGAGCCAGGTGAAGTGTTCTTTACCGCCTCGGACGTGGGCTGGGTCGTTGGGCACTCCTACATTGTTTACGCCCCCTTGCTAGTGGGTTGCACCACGGTGGTATACGAAGGGAAGCCGGTAAAAACCCCTGATGCGGGCAGCTTCTGGCGCTTGATCGAGGAGTATCGGGTGAAGAGCTTCTTCACCGCGCCCACGGCGTTTCGCGCGATTAAGAAAGAGGATCCCGATGCCAAACTGCTACAAAACTACGATATTAGTAGCCTAAAACATCTTTACGTGGCCGGTGAACGCCTCGATCCACCCACGTTTCACTGGCTGGATGACCTTTTGGACGTGCCGGTCATTGACCACTGGTGGCAAACTGAAACCGGCTGGCCGATCGCTGCCAACTTGCCCGGCATTGAGGCCGTTCCCACCAAGGCGGGATCCGCAACGTTCCCCGTTCCTGGCTTCAATGTGCAGGTGCTCAACCGTGACGGCGAGCAGGCAAAACCCATGGAGCAGGGCAGTGTGGTGATTAAACAGCCCATGCCACCTGGTTGCCTAACCGGCGTATGGCGCGATGAAAAGCGCTTTCATAGTGCCTATATGGCGGCATTCCCCGGTTACTACTTAACCGGCGATGGCGGTTATTTTGATGAGCAGGGCTATCTGTTCATTATGGGCCGCACAGATGACGTCATTAACGTGGCAGGGCACAGACTCTCGACCGGTGAAATGGAAGAGGTGGTGGGTGCCCACCCAGCAGTGGCCGAGTGCGCGGTGATTGGGATTCATGACGACCTTAAAGGACAACTGCCGATTGGTCTGGTGATCCCCAAAGATGGCTTTAATGGTGATGAAGCCACCCTTGAGGCCGAGCTCATTGCCCGGGTTCGCGAACACATAGGCCCGATTGCCTGCTTCAAGCAGGTATTAGTGGTCGAGCGCTTACCCAAAACCCGCTCGGGTAAAATTCTGCGCAAACTGCTGCGTACGATTGCCGACGGCAAAGAGTTTGGTATTCCCTCCACCATTGATGACCCCACCAGCCTGGCCGATGTTCACGCCGCCATGCGCGAACGCTCGGTAGGCGCTGCGGACAAAGCCACACCACTGGATTGATGCGTCTAAATTAGCCAAGTGCGAGGGCAGGTTGAAGCGAGGGTCTTTCGCCATGGCCGGAAAGTGTTCCCGACAATTCCGGCATTTCCGCCATCCATGGCGGTCAGATGGCGAAAGTAGCGCCCAAGGATGGGTTCACAGCGCCCTCGCGGAAACCTGCCCTCGCCACGAGTGGATACAGATTGGGCTTTCATTGCTTGGCTTTTAATATCATTCAGAAGCCGTATAATGCGCTCCCCAGACTGGCGTACTGTTTTGTTATAAGCTGACCGACTGCGCTTACTACCCCGAGGGTTCCCTAACCCCTCTTCTCTATTAAAAAAAGGTCTACCCGCATGTTTGCATTGAGTGAGACTCAGCACCGCCGTTGCCTACTGGTGATGGTGGCTTTCCATATCGGCATTATTGCCGCCAGTAACTATCTCGTTCAGCTGCCGTTTACGCTGTTTGGCTTTCATACCACCTGGGGCGCGTTTAGCTTCCCGTTTATCTTTCTAGCCACCGATCTCACGGTGCGTCTGTTTGGTAAAGGGCCGGCGCGGTCGATTATTCTGCGCGTTATGCTCCCCGCGCTGCTGGTCTCCTATGTGGTATCCGTGGTATTTCCCCGCGGCAGCTTTGCCGGCATTGAGGCACTTTCGGAGTGGAATCTGTTTGTCGCCCGTATCGCCCTGGCCAGCTTCCTGGCCTATGTCATTGGCCAGTTGCTGGACGTTCAAGTGTTTGACCGCTTGCGCCAGTGGGCATGGTGGGTAGCGCCTGTTTGCTCAACGGTGCTGGGCAATCTGGCCGACACCTTTGCATTCTTCTCGGCGGCGTTCTATAACAGCCCAGACCCGTTTATGGCCGCCAACTGGGTGGAAATTGCCGCCGTCGACTATGCAATCAAGCTCGCTATCAGCCTACTGTTTTTCCTTCCGCTGTATGGCTTGCTGCTTGCCTGGCTAACGCGCCGCTTGGTGGTTTGGACAGGCCAGGTGGATGCCGAGCCCCGCACGGCGTAATCGCGTAAATAAACAGAGTTCGCAAGGCTGAGGAGCTAGCATGACTGACGTTGCCATCGTTGATCTCCACTTTATCGATATGCCCGCCGAAGAAGCCGCGGCGGATGCCACCCCGCTGGTAGTGATTCATGGGTTGCTGGGCAGTGCCGATAATTGGCGTTCGCACTTGAAAGTGTGGCAGCGCAGCCGCCGGGTGATTGCGCTGGATCTGCGCAACCATGGCCGCTCGCCCCACGCAGAGGGAATGCGTTACGCCACCATGGCAGATGACGTGATTGCGCTATTGGACAAGCTCTCGATTAAACGTGCTCACGTGCTAGGCCACTCCATGGGCGGCAAAGTCGCGATCAGTCTGGCGCGCTTGGCGCCTGAGCGGGTGGCGTCGCTGATTGTGGCGGATATTGCCCCGGTGGCTTATGACCACGGTCATGACGATGTCTTCGCCGCGCTAGAGAATGTGCGAGAAGGGCGGCCCAAAAACCGCCGTGAAGCGGACGATCTGTTGGCCGAGCACGTGGACTTCCGGCCCACGCGTCTGTTTTTGGCCACGAACCTCGTTCGTAACGATGATAACGTGATGGCGCTACGAGTAGGCTTAGATCAGATCAAGCGTGGCTATAGCGACATTATCGGCGTGCCGGATGGTGAGCAGCCTTACGATGGTGCGACGCTGTTGCTGCGCGGCGACGATTCCCATTACGTGGCTGACGATATGATCCCCACACTGCGTGAAGTGTTGCCCCGCGCCCGTGTGGTAACGCTTAAAAATGCCGGCCACTGGCTACACGCTGACCAGCCAGAAGCCTTTCAACAGGCGGTCTTGGCGTTCTTAGACGCCCAGTAGCTGCGCTTGCAGTAGGTGAGGAGCAAGCCGTGCGGTGTTTCAGAGTGGCGTAATCGTCAAGCCGTGCTGCGCCGGGTAGCGCAAGAAGCGGTTCAAAATTCGGTAGCTATCCACATCGAAACTTGCCGGCGTTGCCGCCAGGGTTTGCGCTTTCTTAAGGCTTGACGCACTGCCTAGGTAACACCATTGGCGGACAACGTGCCAGGCGGGGGATGCACTGCCCGTTGGCTGTTCTTCAATTGCGATACTGCCTGGCCAGGGCCAGACATTGACCTGAAGCTGTTTGAGCGCTGCCTTTGCCCGCTGGGTATGTGCTGCTATTGACTCCTGACCATTGCACGCTCCAAGGCACTTGCCCACCTGGTTGGCAAAACAGCGCCCCTTACCTTTTTCAAGCCCCAGCACCCGAGGGCAGAGTTGTTGCTCCTCGGCAATCGCGCGCAGCGCGTTCTTGGCCTCCCGGGCATTGCGAAACAACCCATACAGCGTGCCACCTAGTGGCATGCTCAGCGGCTGGCTGAGGGCGCTCCCACTCAGCATTTCAGGGTGGTCGGTTTCCTCAGCCCAGTGCCAGGTCGTTAACTTACGCTGCTTGCGTAGTTGGCGGTTCATAATCGGCATTAACGTTTTCACCAACTGCGCTTCACGCAGCTGGGCGCCTAAATCACCAGCGGTCTCTTCCCACTCGATATGCTGCACCTGCTGAGCAAGACGCATCTCTTTATCGTCCTGGTGGTCGCGCTGAAAATGCCCGAGCACCCGGCTACGTAGATTGATGCTTTTGCCCACATAGAGTGGCAGCCGGTTATGGCCGTAAAACAGATAAACGCCGGGGCAGGCGGGTAACCCTTCCAGCTGTGCGCTATCCAGGTGGGCGGGCAGCGTGCGGTGGCGGCGTTCATCCCCCAGCAGGCGCTGCCACGCTTCATCGCTGTGCTCTACCTGCCACGCTTGCCAGAGTGACCACAGCGCTTCCACGTCGTCTCCAGCACGGTGTTGGCGGATGGCGGTGATGGCGTAGCGACTCAGCAGTGCTTTCAGGTTGTGCTGGCGCTCTTGAGGCGCTATCCGGCGGGATAAGCGTAGCGTGCATAGCAATGACGCGCGGTAATCCTGCCCGGCGCGCTTAAATTCGTTGCGCAGAAAGCCATAGTCAAAGCGCGCATTGTGGGCCACTAGCTGCCCGTCACCTAGCCACTCCCGAAGTGATTCGGCTATCTGCGCAAAGCGGGGCGCATTAACCAGCATGTCGTCACGAATCCCCGTCAGTTGGGTGATCTGCGCGGGCACCTTGCACCCTGGATTTATTAAGCTCGTCCAGCGATCCACTAGCTCGCCGTTGACGACTTTAAGGGCGGCTATTTCAGTAATCCTATCCCGTGTCGTCCGGGTGCCGGTGGTCTCAACGTCTACAAAAATTAAAGCTGTTTCGCTCATGGGCCGCCATGGTAGTGGATGGAAAGCGATCAATACGTGGTTATAACGTGTGGGGGTCTACCGCTAAGCGCGTGACGGGGAGTGTCGCGTCTGTAAGGCCCATTTGGTTTAAGAAGGTTTCAAAACCAGCGTAACGGCGGCTATCTAACGCAGCGGGGCTCAGCGCTATGCGACGTAGGATATCCTCCCAGGCATTGGCGTTAATGTCGTTGTCGAGTACAGGGTGCGCGCTAATCAATTGCTCCCAGGCGGCGTCAGGGTTGTCGATAATCCAGTGGCTCGCCTGCTCAAGGGCAAGCACGAATCGAGACCAGGTATCGGCGCGGCGAACAAGCGTATCACTATTGGCCAGCACTACCAGACCATCGCTACGGGGAATGTCCAATTCATTGAAGCGAATGACGTGAGTGTTGATACCTTCAGTCGCCAACTGCTGGGGGAGGTAGTGGTAAAAACCATCGGCGACGGCGTCAATCTGGCCTTCGCGCATTGCACGAATGGGATCAAAATGCAGATTGGCGGGTGGGGTAAAATCATCGGTTTGTCGCACGGAGCTGGGTATTAAACGCGGAATGCTCAGGTCGCGACCTTCACCGGTGGTATAACCGTAATGTAACCCAGCCAGGGTACTCTCTGTTTCCGCCTGCGCTTGACCTGCCACGATGACCGCTGATAACGATGTTTCAATTAGTGTCGCGATGCGTGTAATGGGCGCGCCGTTATGGACATACAAGTGAAGCAGTGGCTGGCGGGTTAACGCCAAATCGACTTCGCCTGCGGTTAATAGCTTGATGGCAATAGAGGGGTCGGCTGGAGATTGAATGTCTACCTCAAGCCCTTGAGCTGCGTACAACCCCCGCTCCTTGGCGATCACCAAAGCGGCATGTTGTGGGCTCAAGTACCAATCCAGCATGAGCGTGATGTGCTTAACCGGCGGCGGCTCTAGAGGTGGCGCCGGGGTCTGCGCCATGGTGGGCACTTCTTCGGCACTTTCGCTGTCAATGGGTCGCCAAAATGCTTCTGGCACTTCGACGTCACTGTCCAGCGTCAGCGGAGTGCTTTCTGGAGAGCTTTCTCCATCTTGCAGGGATTCTTCTTCTAGAGAGCTTTCTTCTTTAGCGCTTTCTTCGCTCTCTTCATTTGCGTAAATAACTGAATTAGAAAACAGTACGGTAATGATGATACTCAACAGAATAGGGTGCCAACAGCGTGAGAGGCAACGCAACATAGTCAGTAACTCCAGAGGTTGTAGCGGCGAAGTGTAGCCGCCCGGGAAAGCTTCTGACCAGCCCCTTGAGCACAAGAGGGCACTGAGAAGAGACAGTAAATTCAACGGTTACATGCAATAATAGCGCTGTATTGATGTAGAGACGGAGAGTCATGGACGCAATTTATATGTTCTTTTTGGTAGGCGGTTCCCTTATGGCCCTCAGTATTCTGGCCAGCCGCTTATCGTCGATGATGGGTGTTCCGCTGCTGCTGATCTTCCTTGGGTTAGGCATGCTGGCAGGCGAGGAGGGCGTGCTGGGCGTCGTGTTTGACGACTACTCCATGGCCTTTGCCATTGGCCACCTCGCGCTGGCCATGATTTTGTTGGATGGTGGTTTACGTACCCGCCTCAAGACCTTCCGGGTAGGGTTTAAGCCCGCGCTCTCCCTAGCGACCTTTGGTGTTTTTATCACCAGTGCCATTGTTGGCATTATCGCCATGTGGATTTTTGACCTAACGATAGTGCAAGGCCTGCTGGTCGGCGCCATCGTAGGTTCTACCGATGCCGCTGCGGTTTTCTCCATGCTCAGCGGCCGCGGGGTTAATCTCAATGAGCGGGTAGGTGCAACGCTGGAAATCGAGTCGGGTACCAACGACCCGATGGCGATTTTCCTGACCTTGATGCTGGTTGAGCTGCTTGTCGGTGATATTGGCGGCCCTGTTGAAACTCTACTGTTTTTCCTTTCTCAGTTTGGTATTGGTTTGATTATTGGCCTTGGCGGGGGCTGGTTGAGTGCCAAGCTCCTGCGCTGGCTCGATTTAGCCCCGGGCCTTTACGCCATGTTAGCGCTGGCGCTAGGGTTCAGCGTGTTCGGCTTAACCAGCGTGCTGGGCGGTAGCGGCTTCTTAGCGATTTACCTGGCCGGGCTGATGATTGGTAATCAGCCAGGACGTCACCTTAATTTTATTTTGCCCGTCCACGATGGCTTGGCGTGGTTAAGCCAAATCGGCCTGTTCCTGGTGCTTGGCCTGCTGGTTACGCCTAGTGAGCTGTGGGACGTGGCACTGCCCGCGGGTTTAGTGGCACTGGCGCTTATTTTTATTGCCCGCCCGCTGGCCGTGCTGATCACTATCAAGCCGTTCTTCAAGTTCCGCTGGCGGGAAACCTTCTTTATCGCCTGGGTAGGCTTGAGAGGGGCGGTGCCTATCGTACTGGCTATTTTCCCGGTTATTGGCGGGGTCGAAAACGCCTCGCTCTACTTTAACGTTGCCTTCGCTGTGGTCTTGATGTCGCTGCTGATCCAGGGCGGCTCGCTGACACTGATGGCCAAGTGGCTGAAGGTGGAGGTGCCGGTGGGTACCGTACCTAATCGACGCGGCCCGCTGGGCATATTGCCGGAAAATGACTTTGAGCTATTTGTGTACGGGGTCGAGAACCAGGATTTAGAGGACGTGCCCATCCGGCTGCTGCGTTTTCCGTCAGGGGCGCTGATCTCGGCGCTATTCCGCGACCATACCATGCTGCACCCCAAGGGCAGCACACGCTTAAAGCTGGGCGATGTGATTTGTGTAATCGGCCGCTCAGAAGACTTGTACGCCCTTAACAGACTCTTCAATGGCGATGCCAAGCTCAAACAGGAACGCGCCTTCTTCGGTACCTTTACCCTGGATGGCAGCGCGCAAATGCAGGACATCGCCCAAGCCTATGGTCTAACGCTCAGCCCCGGCGAGCAGAACATGACGCTGGCGGAGTTTATCGCCCTGCGCGTGGGTGGACACCCGGTGGTCGGGGACGACGTAGACTGGCACGGCATCCATTGGGTAGTCAGCGATATGGAAGGCGGAAAGATTACCCGCGTCGGGTTACGTTTGTACTAAAAGGCGTTGACTTCCAAGGAAAAGCTGTTAGTATACGCACCCATAAGCCGGAGGGATGGCAGAGCGGTTGAATGCACCGGTCTTGAAAACCGGCATAGGTTAATAGCCTATCCAGGGTTCGAATCCCTGTCCCTCCGCCACCTTATCTCGAAAAGCCCCTGATTCTTCAGGGGCTTTTTTAGTTTTTAGGCCTTGCGATTGCTGCCTAATAGCCCTTCCATAGAATGCACCGGTCTTTCACTGTGTTCAGAATGTGTCTGGGAATTCTGAATTACCTCTGCCTGGGCGTGGTACATACCTCGATTTCCTAATCTCATTAAGAGAGATCAGTCAGTGCTTCAGGGTGTTTTTCAGCGACTCGCAGCAGTGTCCGTGCAGTGCCGGTGGGCACGCGACGGCCTTGCTCCCAGCCGCGAAGGGTGCCAGGGCTTACGTCCAGTAGCTTGGCAAACTCACCTTGAGAGAGCCCCATGCGATGGCGAATTTCTGCGGCCTTGGGTACTTCTACCTGCGTCTCACGAGCAGCTTTGCCTTGCTTCATTTGGCGTATGGAAGCCAGCAGCGTATTGCCAAGCTCTTCACCGGTCATAAAGTCATCACTCTGCATCTTCAATCTCCTCTTTAATCTGCTTGAGAATGTGAGAGGGGATATTCCCACGTACTGATTTAGCGTATATCACCAATAGCCAAATCTTCCCATCCGGTAAGCAGTTGTAATGAATGACACGTACACCGCCACTTTTCCCTTTACCCTGTAGCTTCCAACGCACCTTTCGGCACCCACCCGATCCTGGAATAACATCACCAGCTTCAGGGTTTTTGGCTAGCCACTCGAAGAAGGCTGTTCTTTCAGCTTCACTCCAAAGTGAGTCAGCGCTGGCTTTAAAGATATCTGTTTCGGCGATCGTGTACATGAACTTATTGTGCGTCACTGACGTATAAATGGCAAATGTAAGTTTTCAGATGGGTACTAGCGAGGTGAAGCTCGTCGCTCGGCAAATGCTGGCTGTGCCTCAAGAGCAACGTAAAAGCGGGATTCAACCAGTGGGCAAAAGTGTTTACGAAAATCATGCAGAAAAAGGTGAAAAGCGTTTGGGATCAAGTCGTTGACGAAAGAAAACGAAACGCCAAAGGCAACAAAACGCAACAGTTGCGCAACAACGCAACGGTAGGGGGAAGTGATGCGATATATCTCAGCTCGACAGATGATCTTTGACGCGTATCACGAGCAGCGTGGCAGTGTGATGGCTTATGCGCAGGAGATTGCTCGAATGGGTGCGCAGGTGCAGACTACTCAGCGCAATAACAATGATTGGCGCATTGTTAATGGGCTGGAAGCGGGCGCAGTGATCAGCGCTGTTGAGCGCCAACCTCAGCACCTTCAGGCGTTGGCTCGGTACTGCTTTGGGCCGTTTACCAAGAATGAGCTGGCAGGGGATAGAGAAATTGTCGAGATTGCGCTGTACCAGCAAATGATTCATGACGGTGTGAAACTACCAGGGCAGGGCAAGGGCAAGCCAACTGCCCAGCAGCTTGAGACCCTGCGATACCTCTGCATGGCTGCGCTTTATCACCATAGCGAGACGACATGGCCTTACTTAAGAAAAGGGCTTAAAAATCCAAGAGACTTGAAAGAGTGGATGTATGATAGTTTTGGGATCGAGCTTGATATAAGGCGTTGGAGCTCAATCTCCCATGGAGCTCAGTGGTCTAAATCATGGAAACAGGCTCTAGACTGCTTGGATTCGTGGGAAGCTGAGGGCTTAATTCCGGTCGCGAGCCTGATAAAATCTAAAGCAGCGTAGGGGGTAGTATGGGAAGTTTTTGGGGGGCTGTAGTAGGGGCTATATGTGCAGTTGTTGTAACCACTATGTATCACCAGTGGCGCCATAATGTTGAGGTGTCTAGAGAACTATTCAAGAATTGCCAGAAAACAAAAAAAGATTTCGCACTTATTGCTAATGGTTATTTAGACGTCATTGAGCAGCGCAATAGCTATCAGCAATCTCTAGATTTTTTAATAAAAAATAATGTCTTGCAGAGCGATGCACAGCATGACCTTCGAGCCATCTTGGAGGTCGAGCCCTTATTTTCTGACCAAAAAAACACCCATGAGGAGTTGATTGTTAAAATTCAAGAGCTTACTAAGTTTGGGACAGGGGTTGCTTTAAACCATCCGCTTTATTTGGATCAAAATGCCAAGGACGAATTGTTAGTTTTAAAGGGTGAATTAACTAACCTCATAGATGAGGTGCGTAACAGGGCCATAAAAGAAGCAAAGGTTACATTTTTAGGGTACTGCATTCGAATGGTTTCAAGCTGGTTCGTCAAAGCTAAGGAAATGGCGTTAGCCATATGGATGTGGTTGACAAATCTGCCTGAGAGGTTAAGATAATATCACTATCTAATTCTACGCCCTGGCTTTGAGCTGGGGCGTTTTGCTATGAGGCCCTGCGAGTGCCACGTGACAATATTGCTGACTTTAACCTATGTGCGGGCTTAATTTTTTCTCAAACACTCGCAGCTTTCCCTAATGAGATTTTTTTAGATAAGAAAGCTATCTGCGAGGTTTTGCTAAATAAAGAGCTGCAAGAGCATAAGCAGGACGCTTATGGACAGTTATATCTTGACGATTCTGAGCATGAAGAAGCTTTAAAATTTGTAAATGGAACGGGGCGCTGGCTTGTTGATGAAGGCTACTTGCGTTCGCGCTCTCAATTCCACGAGCCCGGCGCAGTGACTCTTACTCAAAATGGTTTTTACATTCTGGGCACTGAGGCGCTAACTAGTCGAGGTGAGCGCTTAGGCCGCAAGCTTTCAGAAAACGTGGAGGCAGGAATGTGGGATGCTGTACGTGAAGTAACCTCTGATGTTCTCCTTGCTGGTATTAAGCTAGGCTGGCAAGAGCTTATTAAAGCGCCAGGATCAACAAGCTAATAGCAGGACTATTTTGCTAAAACATACCTAAAGCCCTGCCAACCGGCGGGGCTTTTCACTTTCTACTGTCGTGAGACAGCAGGTGTCCCTATGCCCCGTATTACTCCCCAAGCCGCTGGCGGCGAGAACGTCTGCGCGTTTCTAGATGTGTTGACGTTCGCTGAGATCGGCAAGCCGATGCTACTAGACCCACGCACCGATGACGGTTACCGCGTCATTGTGGGCTCTATCCCTAGCAAGCTTATTCTGCTGGATGATTACGCCGACCACCCGCGCCAAAGCGTGAAGGTGCGTAAAGGCCTGCACTCAACAGCAGCAGGCCGGTACCAGCAGGTAAGCCGCTTTTGGCCCCACTACCGCGACCAGCTTGGCTTGCCCGATTTCGGGCCAATCAGCCAAGACCGTTGTGCTATTCAGCAAATTCGAGAGCAGCGTGCCTTGCCACTCATTCAAGTAGGCGAGATTGCAGAGGCTATTCATCGGTGCCGGAATATCTGGGCATCGCTGCCAGGTGCAGGCTACGGCCAACATGAGCATTCATTAGAGCGCCTGCTGCTGGAGTTTAAGCGCGCCCAAGGTGAGCTGTGTGCTAACGACCAGACCTGGTACGAGCGAGCCAAGTTACGGAGGGCGGCGTAATGCCCCAGGAGCGCGACGTGAAACCCTCAGTTTTCGAGCGGCATATGCAGGCAGGAATCCAAGTGCTGCTGGTGGCACTGATCATTTGGGCGGGTACCGAGCTTGTGAAGCTTGGGCAGCAGTCGGTCGTTCTTGAGGAGCGACTGACAACCCAAGGCTTGATGCTCAATGAGCTACGCCAAGAGCTAAGGGAATGGGGTGATACCTACTACCGAACCACGGATGCCAGGCGTGAGCTGGATGAGAGAGAAGGGCGTATCGATAACTTGAACAGCCGTGTATCGGCGCTGGAGACTAGGCAATGAGCATCGCAGCTAAAGCGTTATCGGTGATTACCG
This sequence comes from Halomonas campaniensis, assembly GCF_002211105.1. Lineage (GTDB taxonomy): Bacteria > Pseudomonadota > Gammaproteobacteria > Pseudomonadales > Halomonadaceae > Vreelandella > Vreelandella campaniensis_A. The sequence goes on from NZ_JPUA01000037.1 coordinate 40,138, forward strand.
GCCCGCTGTTCAGCGTGATCGACAAGGCCGTTACTGACAAAGACGAAGCCGCCCGACTGAAGCACGAGATCCAAACTCAGTTGATCGATGCCGAGAACAGCGCACTCAAAAGCCAAATGCAGGTGATATTGGCAGAAGCGGCTGGAGAGAGTTGGCTGCAACGCAACTGGCGCCCGATTCTCATGCTCACGATTGTGGCTATCGTCGCGAATAACTACCTGATCGCGCCATATCTGTCTGCGATGTTTGGCGTGGGGCTAACGCTGCCATTGCCCGAAGCGCTGTGGAATCTCATGACGCTAGGTGTTGGTGGCTATATCGCTGGCCAAACCGCTGAGCGTGGTATTTCAACCTGGCAAAGTGGGCAGGTGGCCCGTGAACAGGCTAAAGCGCAGCAGGGCATTTACCAACAGATTCCAAAGCAATAACCGATTCTCGCCGAGAGGCGACAAGGCAACGCTGTGAAGCGCCGCCTAAGGCCATGTCGTGAGGCATTGCCATCAAGCGCCCGGCACGTCGTGAGACGTCCCGGGCATCTACTATTTATCTAACATTTTCCGTAAATATCTAATTGACCTATTCTTTTTTCCGGCTCTTCCTAGCTCAAAGAAGGAATGAACTGTCATGATAAGGAGAATCATTAGAAGAGCTGTATAAGCATAAATTTCATTGCTGGTATTAAGAGTTATCGATTCTGGCTTAAAAAACATCAGAAACCAGAGAGATACAATTGAGACAAGGTAGTAAGTAAAGATCAAGGTGGATTTAATGATATCAAGTGTTTTGTTGCTTGATATTCTGATAATGCTTTTAGATTTTGGGTGATAAATAAACAAATGGCCAGCGTGTTTCAAGCTTTCTATTGCTTGTTCTGAATCTGGTCGATTTAGACACACAATAGTCATCATGAAACAGACTTTTCTGTGGTTGCAAAAATCGTAAAGGGCATTCCGCATTAAACCGACATCAACATGATTGCTGGGGTATTGATTATCCCATTGGCTAGCCAGGTCAAGAAGTCTGTTCTTTTTTTCACAGTGGTGCTGTTTTTCAAAGGTAAAGTGACTGTGAAAAAGCTTTATCAAAGTGATAATTACAGCTAAGGCAGCGATTGCCATTGCGAATACGTCATTAATAGGAATTGATTCCATATCCAATTTTTCCCTCAGTAAAATTTGATAGATCGTTAATTAAAAATGAAAAGGGCGCTGCCAGCAATGGTGGTGTTTTTTTATGGCCAAACGACACGACTGGGAGCTGATCGAGCGGGAATATCACACCGGTCGTTTCTCTCTCGCTCAGCTAGAAGCGCGCCACGGCGTGAACCGCTCGAATATTTCTCGCCGTGCCAAGGAGTATGGTTGGCAGAAGGATCTTACCGAGCGTGTACGTGAACGCACCCAGGAGAAGATTACCCGCGCCACGTTGTCGCCTGAAGCGCAAGCCGCTTACAACCAGGACGATGAGCAGGTAGTTGAGCAAGCGGCCAGTGAGGATGCTGCAGTGGTTAAGGGGCACCGAAACCTTGGATCGATGGCGGGGTATTGCTGAGCGTTATGTCGAGCGGCTGGAGAGTCAGTTGGCAGAAGGCAAGATCAAGGTTGAGCTATCCTCGCCATCATTTCACCGTGTGCTTATGGAACCTATTCCTCTGTTCGCAGTTAAACAGGGTTGGGTACGGCAAAAGGAGATCTGCCATGCAGCATTTCGATAAGTGCGAACAGTGCGGTAAGGAATACAACCCCGTCGTTAATAAAGACCTAGAGGAAATCCCCAAATGCGATGCTTGTGGTGCTGAGTTAAACGTGCGTGACTCTCGCTCTACGTTTGATGTAGACGTAGAGAAAGATGATGAGCATCTCGTTGAAAAGGGCCTGCGAAAGGTGACTGATGGAATTACCGGTAAAAAGACGTAGTTAGTAGTCCAATGATCAACGTCTAGTAAACAAACTCTTAATTGTGCTTCTTTCATGATGCCCCCTTGATCTGATAGCAATAGGGGGCATTCTGGCTGGCTCGCTCACTGGAAATGCTCAACGAATAGATCGTCATAGATGATTATATTTATGAATGAACGTTTTCGATGCCAAAATGGCCGGTGGCTGTCCGCCTATCTCCCATTATTCATGTGGTTGAATAAGTGATTGATACTCCCCCTTGGGAAGTGCCTGCAGGTTCATATACGAAACGTGAACGGCCATTTCCGTCATTTTGAACGTTGCCAGCTCATCAATCAGAGAAAGGGAAAGGTCGTAGTTGGAGAGGCTAGAGGCAATGCCAGGTGTCCAGTGGTGAGCTTTGATGGCGCGGACTATTAGCACGTCCCGATCAGAGTCGAGGGGGAGTGCAGCACCTCGGTAGGCATCACGCCAGTGGTCGCAATAACAAGCAATGACAAACTCCCGAAAGGTGTTAATCAGCATTTTGTGCAGTGCTACGATATTTTCGACGCCAGACTCCGGCAGATTGCTATATTCCCGCTGCATCTGCTCTAGCTGATCCCAACGCTTGTGGTAGGCGGCCTTATCCAACGCTGTCCCCTTATACTTAGTTTAGAAACCAGCAATATAGCGGTGTTAGATGGCTTCGTTCAATTCCTCTTTGGCCTGAGTGCTCGGTGTGCCAATACCGTAAAACCACTGCCGACTTCCGCAGCCTGGGGGGCGTTGAACAGCTAGCGACGCGCAAGCAGTCTATATTTAAGCATTAGTATTGATAGCAGACCGTTTGCTCCATGCGCCTGACCTAACTCCTAAAACTAACACCATGAATTCGGCTAGGTTTCCAGCTAGTCTAGACAGAGATTGATGCCCAATCCGTTACCACGAGGGGAGAACGCTATGCGGCAACGTGACGAATTCGTTGAAGAAATGAAAGCCAGGCTCGACGAGTGGAATGCTGATATCGATAAGCTGACTGCCAAGGCGCGTCAGGCGAGCGACGAGGCGAGGGTGAAGTACCAAGAGGACATCGAGCGGCTCAAGAAGCGACAGGCGGAAACCCAGCAACGGCTCGAAGAGCTCCAGCATGCCAGTGGAGCGGCCTGGGAGAGTGTCCGTCAAGGGATGGAAGACTCTTGGGAGCTAATGCGCAAAGCCTTCCGGGACGCCTCTGATCGTTTCAAATAGCTATTATCGTTTCAAATAGCTATCAACTGCCACAGTCAGCTGGGGTCGCGACCCTCCTGAGGTTGCGACTTGTTACCTTCTTGAAGACGCTCAATGGAGGCATTGCCCTGCTTCGCCAGGGCCGCCATGCGGTTGATTTGCTCGTCCAGGCGGGGCAGGGCGTCTTGCCGGTAGCTGGATAGATCGTCAATGGCACTCATCACCTCGCTGAAAGCCTCCTCGAGTACTTGCATGTCGAGCATTGCGGAGGAGGCCCGTTTCTGGATATCCACGCCTTGTTGACGTAGCGCTTTGGCGGTGCCGCCAATCATCTGTGCTGTGGTGGTGTTAAGGGCTTCGATGCGATCCAGCACTAAGCGCTGATTCGCCATCGCCATCGCCACAGTGACCGCGACGGTGAGCGCCGAGACGGTGACGTTAATCGCCCTGTCCACACCGCGCATCAACTCTCGGTTGTTGCGGATGATGACCTCCAGCGCCAGTACGCCTTGCTGACTTATAGCCAGTTGCTGCTGTAGGTCGACAATGCGCTGACGAAGGGGAAAGAGCAACTCCTCCTCTAGGAAGTGACGCCGCGGATCATCACTATCGCGAGCGGCGATTTCATCTTGCAGACGGCGATCGATTATGCGGCCCAGGGTAATCTGGCGGTTCAGCTCGCCTAGAATTTTAGTTAACGCCTGCTGGTCATCGTTCAAGGTGAGGTTGTCACGGTGTAGCATGTCGCGGCCGCTTTCCAGATCTTCGATGATCGCGTCCAGCGCTTGTTGGGTATTCTCGAACTTGCGAAAGTAGCGCTGGAGACGACTGTCGAGGCCGGGAATGACCGCCAGAACGCGATCCAGCGTGGTCGGAGACAAGCGGTGGCGCGCGGGATCGAGCCCTTCCATGCGCCCACGCAAATCGGTCAGTGCCTTGGCAACTGGCCCGCCTTCGTCACCCTGGTGGGCCAGCTTGCGCAGCGGCGTCTGTAGCATGGCACTGCGATGGGCTGCCTGCTGTTGCAGCTCAAGCCCCATCTCGTCTACGGCACGGCGCTGGCGAACCGTAGACTCCTCATCTCCTTCGGCAAGGATATCCTCGACAAAGCGGTCGGCCATGGCTTCAAGTTCAGGGTCTATCTCAAGGTCTATGTCATGCGCGTCAGGGGCGGTCGTATCGGCCTGGCTTGCTGCGAAGTGACTGGCTTTCAACTGGTCAGCGATCTCGTCCACCGGCGGCAGGGAGAGGCGACGTCCGTCATCAGGTTGCTGAGCCATAGAGTTCTCCCAAGCTATTAAAATGAGCGGTTTAAAAAGCGCTATCAAAGTAAACGATTAACGAAAAATATAAAGAAAGCTACGCGGTGGCAATGAAGGTTGGATTACTCCTTGCGGGCATAACGATCGGCGCCTTCTACAAAGAGGCGCAGATCCTCCAGCGCTTTCTCAGTGGTGACCGACGCCTGGGGGCGCGCCGTCTCAATACGCGCCATGGAAACAGCGGTATCGTCGAGGACGGTCAGGGCGGACTCGATGCGCGCTGAGAGCTTATTCAGGCTATGTTCGGTCTCCACGAGCAGATCAAGGCGTCGTACCAGGGCGGCCCGCTCCTCATCGCTTAACCGTTTGCCCTCCCGCTCCAGCCGACTTCTCACGTAGTTGCCATCCACACTCACCACGCCACGTGCTTGTGACGCCATGGTTGTCAATGTATCAACCGCGCCAAAGCACACTTGAGTGACCAGCCCTTGCGAACGTTCGAAGGCCAGCTCGCCAGTGTGGAACCGCTCACCCAGCACGTCCATCACGTGACGGTAGCGGCTGTAGAGCCGGTCGGAGAGGATCGCTAGATCAGGGCGCTGGACGTCGAGTAGGCGCTGCTTGGCCCGGCACATGGCCAATACCAAATCGTTGGCTCCCTCGGGTGGTCTTGCGGGATCGAGCACCAGGACGCCCGCTTCAAAGGCATTGCGTTCCTCTTGAGCACGGCGACGCTGTGCTTCAGCCTCTCTTTGGGCCTCATGGCGACGCTGGCGACGGCGGGCCAGCCAGCCGCGTAGCGTTCGCTCGGCGGGGAGTGCCATAGGAATGGCGACAAGGCCTGTAAGCCAACCAAACAGGCTAGGGCTGAACCCACCCCACAGGGATGTCAGCCACAGCAGCATGCTGATGGAGGGGACTACCAGGCAATAGCGGGCGATCACCTGGAGGCGACTGGGCGCCATCACTGGAACCGCCAAGCCAGGATTGAACAGGCCGACCAGTAGCCAGGGCAGACAGGTCATAAACAGGCCATAGGAAAATCCCTGCAGGAATCCCAACATAGATACGGCTATCCTTCAGTCATGGAGCGCAAACAGAAGTGTAGAGTAACCGAGGTTGGGACGCTAAGCACCCGTTGTGCAACGGCAGGCCGCTGACTGTGAGCCGCTATTTCATCTTGCAGGTATTGAGACCGAAGAGCTTGTAGCGGGGCAGTAGTTAAATAACCCGGTGGCTAGGAGCAGCACAACCGATCCAGCCCCAGACGCCAATGGTGCCTGTTAGAGCCAGTACGATCAGTACAATGATGTTGCGGCTTCAAGTACCCATAGCGGGGCGTGCTTAAACCGTGACATTATCTGCGGCAATCTAGGCCGGTATAACTGGGATTTTCCACGTTACCGTTGCCGCGCTTTAGGGGTTTCATATTGTTAACACTTCTTCTCTGGATCATCCGTTTGTTGTTGCTCTTGATGGTAGTGGTGGCCTTGCTGCCATTAATACCCAGTGGTCAGTGGTGGATCAGGCTGTGGGATTTCCCACGCCTGCAGCTAACGAGCGCGCTGGTTTTGCCAGCGCTCCTTCTGGGCGTTCACGCTTGGCTTAAACGCCCACGAAAAGAGCACGCCGTGTGGGGAGTGGTCATTCTTCTGATAGCCGGATGGCACTTAACGCACATCCTGCCGTTCACATCCGTTTGGTCGACTGAGGTGCCCACCGCTGAGGTAGAGCCCGACGAAGGCCAGATAACGTTAAAAGTGCTGACGGCAAATGTTGATTACAAAAATGATCAGTATGCTGAGGTAGTGGCAATGGTTCAGCGGGAGGATCCCGATTTACTGTTGCTAATCGAAGTCAATAACGCCTGGGCCGAAGGCTTGGCGCCGCTAGACGAAGAGTACGCCCACCGAATAGGGGAGGTTCGCGATGAGGGTCTTGGGATAATGCTTTGGTCGCGGATTCCGCTGCTGGAGCAGGGAGTAGAATATTTAGTCTCAGACCGTAGACCCTCCATTTTTGCAACGATTGACGTACCAGACATCGGGCCAGTGCGCTTCGTTGGCGCCCATCCGGTTCCGCCAGGGCTGCAGGAACGAACTGTCAGCAACGAGGACGAACGACGGGACAGCCGAGAACGCGATGCAGAGCTCATGCTTATTGCTCGCCATGTGGAAAAAGACCCAGACAACCGTTGGATCGTCACCGGTGACTTTAATGACGTTGCGTGGTCTGACACCACCAAGCTTTTCGCTGACTTGAGTGATCTCAAAGATCCCCGCCGTGGTCGGCGATTGCTCAGCACCTACCATGCCGAATATCCATGGTGGCGATACCCGATTGACCACCTGTTCGTCTCTGACGGTTTCCATCTTATTGATATCGACAGAGTGAAGGTGCAAGGCTCTGACCACTTCGGTCTCTCTACTACGCTAACCGTTGGCCGCAAAGATCATGGGAAGCCTGAGGCTTCCGCAGAAGAAGAGCAGGAGGCTGAAGAAATGGTCGAGGAGGGAGCTGAAGACGCCGCTGAGCATGATGATGGTTAAGCGAAGACGCATAAATAAAGGCTCGATATTCTAAATTTTTTTGGATGTGTGTGGTTCTGTTGGTCAACAACGCTTTAAAAATTATGCCCATCTATCAGTGAGATAACTTCTACAGTTATTCAACAGAAACTCTACAGATTAATTGCCATATGTAACTGGATCGACTAACTTAGTTACACGGGTGCGCTAAAACTTTCCTAATGCTGGCTTACTCAATCGCTCCTGAACACAACTGACTGTGGCTCAGTTCACTTGGTGCGCTCCAATCTCAGCCCAGCCAATGTGGGTCAACCAGCAAGGAGGACATCGAATGTCGATATCATCAGAAAAGCAAATGCCCGAAGCAGTAGCGGCTTGGCGTGATCCTGAAATGGACTCGGTCAAAGGCACGGAGACCCCTAAAGATCCGAACAAAGGTTATATCGCTCTACTGGGCTGGAGCATCAACGCGATCAAGGCGGCGCAAAAGTTTGACCGCCGTTATATCGTTGTGGCTCCCGAGTGGGCAGCGGATTTCTGCACCGCCAATAACATTCCTTTCATTCCGTGGGACTTTATTCGTCTGAATGATCGCTCCATGGAAATTGCCGAACGGTTGAAGGAGGAGGGAGTCGATGTTGCCATCCCGCTGTTCGAAGAAACCGTTGAGTGGTCTGGCGCGATCAACTCTGTTCTCCTCGACAGCCCGCGCATGTTCGGGCAGTCCATTCTGTTCCGCGATAAGGCGTTGATGAAGCGCCGCGCGCAGCTGGGCGGTATCCGCGTAGGGATATTCGAAGAGGCGCACGAGAAAGAGGACATCGTCCGTTTTATGAAGCGCGTCAATCAGACGTTGCTGAAACTGGATGGTGATCCGGATGACCCGATTCACGTCAAAGCGTTCGACAAGGCCGGTTGTCTTGGCCACCGCATGATCCGCACAATAGAAGAGATCGATAACATCCCGGATGAAGAGTATCCACTGCTGATGGAAAGCCACTTGAGCGGCTGGGAGTTTGCCGTTGAAGCCTGGATACACGACGGGAAAATTCAGTTTTTGAACATTTCGGAATATGTGACGTTAGGTTACTCGGTATTTGTACCCGCAACCGCAGAACTCGAGAGCTGGCGCAATGCGATTACCAAGCAGATCGAGTTACTGATCAAAACCTTCGATATCCAGTTCGGCTTGATTCACCCCGAGTACTTCGTGACGGCTGACGGTGAAATGTACTTTGGCGAGGTTGCTTACCGCCCACCCGGCTTTAAAGCGTTTGAGTTGATTGAGAAGGCCTACGGATTTAACGCCTATCAGGCGTCAATGCTGGTGTTCGATCCGAAAAGCAGCAAAGAGGAGGTGGCTGCCTTCTTCCCCAAAGAAGTTGTCGATGCTAAGGGGTATGCAGGCTGCTTTGGCGTATATCCACGCCGTCGTGTGGTCAGTAAGCTGGAAATGCCCGAAGAAACGATTAATCACCCTTACTTCGAGTCACATGAACTGGTAGCACCCGCTGAAGAGACGGTGCCTGACCGGTCAGCCTTCGGAACACACTGGGGCCTGATCTTCTTCTTTGGTGACGACCCCATCAAAATGCGCGATCTGCTGAAAGCCCAAGAGGATCTGGACTTTTACGTCTAACCTTGGTTAATGCATTAAGCTGAACCATGGGCGCTTTTATCAGTATCAGGCGGTCTCAATACCCTGATGCTGGTAGCAGCGCCTTTTTTGGCTTTTTCATTTAAGTATTTCGCGACTACTCTACCTGCTCCAGCAAGACCGCCATGATATCGTCCATGGTGACAAAACCTAGCAGGTCGTTGTCTTCCAGTACCAAAATGCGCTTTACCCGGTGTTCGGTCATCATCGCTGCTACCTGCCGTACCGACAGGCTCTTGCCGACCGACAGCGCTGGTTTGGCGCAGGCGTCATAGACGTTAAGAAGGTCGATATCGCCTTCCTCTGCCACCACTGTTTTCAGAACATTGGTGTAGGTGATAAGCCCATAGGCATCGTTGGGATGCTGTTTGTCAACAACCAACGATTTTACGCTGTGCTTCTTCATCAAGCTTAGCGCTTCGCGAAGCTTAGCAAAGGGAGAAACGCAAGCCACATCGCTAACCATCACATCTTTGACCAGTTTCATCACTGAAGCTCCTCAAATATTCTCTTTCAAGTGTTGTTCAAATTTATGGAACTGGGATACATCAATGCCGCCGAGATGCTCTAACGGAAAGGTAAACACCAGCCCCTGAGAGTCGTTTTCCTGGGGCATCAGTTGCTGTTGGATGGCTTTTAGAATTTGCAGCGACAGGCTTTTTTCGAGCACCATCAGTAGAACGCTCTGGCTACCGTCGTAGGTAAGCCCGAAAAAGGTTTTCTTGGCGGTATTGCTTATGCCACGACCGGTCATCACCGTAATGCCTCCGGCGCCAAGATCACGGGCGGAATCGATGCATTCCTGTTCCTGATCTTCCGGAACAATGGCCACGAGAACGGAAAATTTCATGAGCGCACCTCTCTGCGATTTGTCCACCAATGCATCACAATGGCATAGGTCATAACGGTAACAATAGGGAAAATAGACGCGAAAGCAATCAGGCCGAAGCCGTCAATCAGGACGCTGCGGCCCTCAATATTGGCGGCTAAACCAATGCCCAGCGCGGTTACCAGCGGCACGGTGACCTCTGAGGTAGTGACACCCCCCAAGTCGTAAGCCAGGGCAACGATGTATTTAGGCGCTAGCGCGGTCAGGATGATCACTAGCGTGTAGCCACCCATGATGTAGTAGTGCATTGAGCCACCGACAATGATGCGGTGCACGCCAATGCTGATGCCAATGGCCACGCCAAGGGCAACCAGTAGTCGGATGACGTTACCATTAATCCGCCCTGCGGCAGCTTCTTCTGCTTGCTTGCCCACCGCCAGCAACGCCGGTTCGGCCATGGTGGTGGCAAACCCAATCATAAAGGCAAATAGATAAATAAAGCCGAAGCGTTCCAGCTCAATGAGTTGTTCGGCCATGCTGGTGCCGATCGGGAAAAGCCCCATTTTCAGGCCCACCACAAAGGCGTAGAGCCCAAAAATGACCAGCACAAAGCCAAACACTATTTTGCGAGGGTTAGAGAGTCCGCGCCGCAGCACAATGTATTGGAAAAATAGGATGGTCAGTATAATGGGCAGCACGTCTCGCACCATCTCCGCCAGCTCCAATAGCATCTTAAGCGCGCCGGAAATAGCGTTACCTTCATCCTTTTGAGTCAGTACCTGCACCTCGTCTGAGCCCTCGCCGCTGTAGACGATAATGCCGTAGAGCTGCACGGTGATCATCGGCACCATGACGGCCAATGCAACCAATCCAAAACCATCGGTCAACGGGTTTCGGCCGCGGATGGACGCGGCCAGGCCAATACCCAGGGCAGCAATCAGGGGAACCGTGACAATATTGGTGGTAACACCCCCTGAGTCATAGGCCAGGCCGATAATTTCTTCCGGGGCAAACCAGGTGACAATGACCACCGTGATATAGCCAATGATCATAAACCAGTGCAGAGGGTAGCCGATGATGATACGGAAAACCCCCAGCGCAATGACTATGCCGACGGAGGTGGCGACCAGCAAGCGGAGAGTAAGCGCATCGATTTTGCCCGCGCTAACATCCTGGGCCTGCTGAGCGACCGCAATGAGCGCCGGTTCGGCGACCACTGCAGAAAATCCCATCGCAAACCCAAACGTCAGCAGGATCGGCACCGAGCCTCTTTTGGCAAATTGATTGGACAAGCTTTTGCCGACCGGGAAAATGCTCAACTCAAGGCCCTGCAGAAACAGCGCAACGCCTACCGCCACGATTAACAAACCGACTGCCATGCTCAGCGTGTTTTCAGGCGTTTGTTGAAGTACGACCAATTGAAAAAACACCACGACCGCCACAATCGGCAACAAGTTTTTCAAGGCGTGTAGCAACGATTGACCGAAAGCGCGGACGTAGAACACTGAGTACCTCTCTGTTAAAGGTGAGCTGTGTGCTTGTGATCCACCAGGTGGCTAAACCATAGCATGTTACCGCCCGCTGAAGATGACTTGAGTCAGAGTTGATCAGATTCGGAGACTTCCCAATCTAAGCAACCAGCCACCCACCTAGATTGCGGGCGTTAATCTCGCACCTACGTGGTGCCTATCGTCAAGCGGTGGAGCCTTCGTAGTGAAAAATAAGGTTCGCTGACGCCTTGGCGTTATCGGCTAATGACTCCTATGTTGTTGGAACGACAGGGGAGGAATAATAATGGATGCACTAGCGAGGAAACTGGGTCTCAAGACGGATCCCACTATTTTTTTCACGTCCGCAGGGATCATGATCCTTTTTCTTGTGGTGCTACTGATTGCGCCGGATCGCATAGGGGCGGCCTTTGGTGCAGGGCGGGAGTGGATCGTTACCAACCTTGGCTGGTTCTTTATCTTAGGGGTGACGAGCTGGGTGGCCTTTCTGCTGTGGGCGGCGCTTAGCCGTTACGGAGCGATTCGTTTGGGTGGCAATGATGCAAAGCCAGCCTACGATAATATTTCCTGGTTCACCATGCTGTTTGCGGGGGGGATTGGCACGGTGTTGATGTTCTGGGGGGGTGGCGGAGCCTATTTCCCACTTTTCTAACCCACCCAGGCCGGATGTTGTGCCTTTCTCTGTGGAAGCCGCCGACGATGCCATGAGTTTTTCGATCTATCACCTGGGACTGCATACCTGGGCGATTTTCACGATGCCAGGGTTGGCGTTTGCGTACTTCATCTATCGCTACAACCTGCCGATGCGCTTTAGTTCAGTATTTTATCCGCTGCTAGGAGAGCGTATTTACGGGCCTCTTGGCAAATCCCTTGATGTCTTCGCGATACTGGGCACGCTGTTTGGGGTAGCTGTCTCTATCGGCTTGGGCACCCAACAGATCAACGCGGGGCTAACGGAACTGTTTGATATTCCAGATGCCGTTATCACCAAAGTAATCATCATCGCCATACTCACCTCTGTCGCCGTGGGGTCGATTGTCGCGGGTCTCGATTCAGGCGTGAAGCGCCTCTCTAATATCAATATTGCCATGGCCGTTGGCCTTTTGTTGTTTGTGCTCTTTACCGGTTCGACCGTTTTCCTTTTGCGTGCTGTAGTCGAAACCTTCGGCCTCTACATAACGAACCTGCTGCCGATGGCGTTCTGGAATGACACGCTTGCAAGCTATTCCAGAGAGGGCGGCGCCTGGGGGTGGCAGGGTAGCTGGACAGTCTTCTATTGGGCCTGGACGGTAACGTGGTCGCCATTTATCGGTATCTTTGTTGCGCGCATTTCACGTGGGCGTACCATTCGCGAATTCGTTCTTGGCGTGCTTTTCGCCCCCTCCATCTTCACGCTGGTCTGGTTCGCGATCTTTGGTTGGTCGGCAATGGAGATTGATGGGATTGGCGCTGATGCCCGAGAAGCACTGGGTGAGCAGGCTGGCCTTTTATCCGCCGCCGTAGATGAAAGCATTCCACTCGCTATGTTCGCTTTCTTTGAGAATTTCCCGGCCGCCACCTTAATCCAGGGGTTGGCCGTTGTGATCGTCGCCATCTTCTTTGCCACCTCATCCGACTCTGCATCCCTGGTCGTCGATATGCTATGCACCGGCAGCGCGGATCCCGGCCCATGGCACCAACGCGTGTTTTGGGGCGTCTCAGAGGGCATGCTGGCCGCGATGCTCATTGTGCTTGCAGGTGATGCCGGGCTTACCGCTTTGCAGGAGGTGATTACGGTAGTTGGCCTGCCGATGTTCATTTTAGTGTTTGCTATGATGTTCGCGTTGTACCGAGGCCTATCCCATGAGGATCTCAGCGAGGTGAGGGTGGGTGCCCCACCTAAGCGGAAAGAGTTGGCGCCAGATGAGTAAGTAAGGGAGCGCTTTTTAGCCTGCATTGTTGAAAACTCCCATTGCTATGTTCGATAGCGCACGGTGAGTGTTTGCTTTAAGGGCCATCCTACAGGTGAGCGAGGCAAAGGATATGCCTAAACAAGGACGTTGCGCTATGCGCTTCAGGGGACGCAGCGCCCCTTTCTCATCGTAAACCGATTGTTCGATAGTATCTCATTCTTCGTACTGCGCTTTGCCCTTGGCATTAGGGATCGTTACCTGGCGCTGCTCTCAACGAGTGGTTTCTATCCTCGGTTTGGCAGAAGTAAACTGGTAAAGGAGGACATATGCCGACATCTTCAGTTAGCCACGCTCGTCTTACCGACTTGAAGCAATTCGGAACTGACCCTGGGTCGTTGCATGCGGACACCTATGTACCGAAGAATTTCCCAAAGAACGGACCGCTAGTCGTTGTGCTACACGGCAGCACCCAATCGGCGGAGGGTTATAACCGCGGATCAGGTTGGTCTTCCCTCGCTGATGAATGCGGGATAGCGCTTCTATATCCGGAGCAAAGAAAAACCAATAACCCGCTTAGTAGCTTCAACTGGTTCAAGTCTGGCGACAGCCGCAGAGGCGATGGTGAACCACTCTCTATTCGTCAGATGATCGAGCAGGTCGTTGATGATCATGACATTGACCCCACTCGCATCTTCGTCACGGGGATGTCTTCGGGGGGCGCCATGACATCTGTGATGCTGGCCACCTATCCTGAAGTGTTTGCAGGCGGGGCCATCATCGCTGGATTACCCTATCGCAGCGCGGACAACCTGATAGAGGCGATGGTTCGTATGAAGGGATATGGTGGCCCATCGGATCACAGGCTCAACAAACTTGTACGCGAAGCCTCGACCTTTGACGGTCCTTGGCCAACAATATCGGTTTGGCATGGCGGTAGCGATTCGACCGTCGATAACGCCAATGCCGATTCCATTGTTCGGCAGTGGCAGCAGATCCATAAGGTTGAAGGGCCACCGACACGTGTAGAGGAGCTCGATGGTTTTCCCCGCCAGATCTGGTGCAACGCGGGTGGTCAGGAGGTGATTGAGGAGTACATCATCGAAGGAATGGGGCACGGCACGCCGATCATGGCCGGCGGAGAAGAAGGTCTCGGGGAAGCAGATAAATATATGCTGGAAGTAGGTATTTCTTCGACCCGGCATATAGCGCAATTTTGGGGCCTAACAGAGTAAAGAAGCGGTGGTCGTGCATGTACCATTACCACCGCTTTATAAGATTCCCACTGTGTTTGATCGTTACCTCCTAGAGTTCACACCAAATCCGCTCTTTAAAGTCTTCGTTGAGTTCCGATACCCTGCGTATACGGTTAAATGTTGCTTCTGTCATCTCGCCAGCGATTTGATGGTAGCAGGATGTCATCGATTCCGGCGTCAGCGGCCCGTTGAAGCCCAGCATGCAGTGTGTGATCTTGCTGTAGACAGGCGCCATGGTCGCAAGGAAGTCGATTTCATGGCGAAATGCGTCGTTAAGTGTTTCTAGCCAAATACATTGTAGCTTGGCTGCCGAACTGGACGTTTCAACCCAAGGTTGATACCAAAAAACAAGCAAGTCATTGTTATTAAATACGTTGGTATTGGCTGTATTAGGGGAAGCTTTTTGAAACACCGATGTTGTCATTGTCTGCCCTCCTCACGTGAGTAGAGAAGTATAGTATTCACCGCTTTTACTGAAAAATTTAATTGTTACTACGTTGATCGATATCAATGTTTTAATGCGAAATAATTATTAGCAATTATCCGGTAAGTATAATGGATGTTTGCTGTAATACGATTTATACCTCCGTTTTCAATAAGTTTTCTCTTTATCCTGGTAGGTGTGAAGAAGTTATTTTGAAATATTTACAGCTAATTTAGACTAAATAATAGAAGGTGAAAATTAGCATTTTTTAATTAGGATATGACAGTGAGCTTTATCTAGCTCTTTGCTCAGGATCAATGAGTTGCTTGTTTGGGAGACAGCATGGAACCCCCCACTGCCAATACCGGTGCGCCATCAGAAAGCTTGCCACAAGCAGTGCATGCCAGGCTTGCCGAGGATGTCCTTGCCGACTTGAAGACTTCACCATCTGGGCTGAGCGTAGATGAAGCGGCAAGGCGCTTGGAGAAGTATGGGCTTAACCAGTTGCCGGCAGTTGCTGGCCGGCATCCGCTGCTGCGCTTCTTCGCGCATTTTCATAACGCACTGATCTATTTCCTGTTGGCGGCTGCCGTCGCTGCTTCTTTGCTGGGGCATTTTGTGGATGCGTCGGTCATTGTTGCAGTGGTTTTGGTTAACGCCGTGGTCGGCTTTGTACAGGAAGGCAAGGCAGAGAAAGCACTCAATGCAATCGGTAACCTTATCGCACCACACGCCCACCTGATTAGGGAAGGGAAACATGTGGAAGTGCCCGTCGATGAGATTGTTTTGGGTGACATTGTTTCGTTGGAGGCAGGAGATCGCGTGCCTGCAGACCTGCGTCTGATTCGTGCCAGCTCATTGCAAATCGAGGAAGCTATCTTGACCGGCGAGTCGGTGGTGGCAGAGAAGCGGGTGACACCAGCGCCAAAGGAGGCCGCGTTAGGCGACTGCCACTCTATGGCTTATTCGGGCACGCTGGTAGCCACTGGGCAGGCGACAGGGGTTGTGGTGGCCACCGGGAGTGATACTGAGATCGGGCGAATCAGCACGTTGCTGCGCGATGTTCAACCACTCACCACGCCGCTGCTGCTGCAGATCAATCGCTTCGGCACGCAGTTCACCTGGGTTACGTTGGCTGTCACGGTCGTACTATTTGCCTTCGCAGTATTGGTTCGCGGCCACGTCTGGTCGGAGGCGCTCTTAGCGGTGGTGGCCTTGGCCGTCGCGGCGATACCAGAAGGCCTGCCAGCAGTCATTACCATCACCCTGGCTATCGGCGTTCAGCGTATGGCACGTCGCAACGCCGCTATTCGTCAGCTTCCTGCGGTGGAAACGCTGGGAGCTACGTCGGTTATATGCTCCGACAAGACCGGCACGCTAACACGCAACGAGATGACCGTACGCCGGCTGGAAGCCTGCAGTGGCCGAATAATGGTGTCCGGGGCTGGTTATGTACCGGAAGGGCGACTGACAGCGGAGACGGTGGGGAACGTCGAGGATACCCGGCCGGCGGATATCGACAGCCTGATCCTGGCCGGGCTGCTGTGTAACGATGCCCAGTTAAACCATACCGCCGGAGAGTGGCATGTGATTGGCGACCCCATGGAAGGGGCGCTGGTGGTGTTGGCTATGCAAGCTGGCCTGGAACCCGAGTCTACCCGGCATGAGTGGCCCCGCCTTGATGAGATTCCTTTCGATGCCAAACATCGCTTTATGGTCACGCTCAACGGCCATGCATCGGAGGGAACTCGGATCTTTGTCAAAGGTGCCCCAGACGAACTGCTGCAACGATGCTCACTTCAAGAGACTGATGAGGGGAGTGTGCCGCTGGAAATGGATGCCTGGACGGCACGCATCGCAGAGGCAGCTGCCCAGGGCGAACGGGTGCTCGGTTTAGCGACTAAGCGGGTGTCGTCCGGCACCAACAAACTCACGTTTACTGACCTCGATGACGAGCTGATTTTTGTTGGCTTAATCGGCTTTATCGACCCGCCGCGGGAGGAGGCAATGGCCGCCATTAAAGAGTGCCATTCCGCCGGCATTAAGGTGAAAATGATTACCGGCGATCACGCCACGACGGCAGCGGCGATTGCTCGCCAGTTAGGGCTTGATGACGACCCGCACGTACTAACCGGGCGTGAGCTCGACGACATTGCCGATAGTGATCTACCTGGCATCGTTAGCGAGACCAGTGTTTTTGCCCGTACCAACCCCGAACATAAACTGCGTATTGTTCGAGCACTGCAATCGACCGGTGCCATCGTGGCAATGACCGGTGATGGCGTTAATGATGCGCCCTCGTTGAAGCAGGCAAATGTCGGTGTTGGTATGGGACATAAAGGCACCGATGCGGCAAAAGAAGCGTCGCAGATGGTTCTGCTCGACGATAACTTCGCCTCTATTGTAGCTGCAGTGAATGAAGGCCGAGTGGTCTACGATAATATTCGCAAGGTGACGGCTTGGACGTTACCAACCAATGGGGGCCAAGTGCTGGCTGTCATTGCCGCGATTCTGTTTAATTTCGCTATGCCGATGTCCGCCGTCCAGATCCTGTGGATCAATCTCATTACGGCGGTCACTCTCGGCTTGTCGCTGGCATTTGAGAAGGCTGAGCCCAATGTCATGCAGCGTCGGCCAAGGCCTCCAGGGCAGGGGCTGTTGACCCCCTTCCTGGTATGGCGCATCGTGTTTGTGTCGTTTTTGTTCCTGATAGCAGCACTGGGGATGTTCTTCTACTCGCTTGGCCGAGGAGATGAGCTTCCCTTGAGTCGCACGTTAGTGGTTAACACCATCGTGGTGCTTCAAGTGTTCTATCTTTTCAATGTGCGCTACCTGCATATGACTTCGTTTAACTGGCGTGGCGTGTTGGGAACCCCCGCTGTGTTGATAGCGGTAACGTTGGTCTTCATTGCTCAGCTTGCTTTCACATATCTGCCAATCATGCATCACCTGTTCGATACTCGGCCGCTGGGGATTACCGATGGGATGTTAATCATCACTATCGGCGTCGCCATGATGATAGTGCTGGAAGTTGAGAAGGTAGTGTTGCGCCTAGGCAACACCCCAACCAACAACAACGTCTAAGGCCTACACGTTGCGCGCCTTGGTGAGTAGCTCACTCAGCTGCTGCTGTGAAAGCCGCGTATTGGCCATGTAATAAATAATGTCACCATCTTGCAGTGGTCGATCAGTGGCTGGGTTAAGCATGCTGCCTTCGCTGTCATCGCTACTGTTGGCAAGACCGAGCACGGTGGCGTTGCAAACCTTTTTCGCTTGCATAAATAAGTCGCCAAAGGTGGCACCGGCAGGCGGTTGCATTAATCGGGTTTGGTATTGGGTTGCGCCACGATCAACGGCGAGTAGTTCGTTGACGACCCGTGATATACCCGCATCGGAAGCTGAACGAACTAGCATTTCCAGCGCTAGAGCCTGGGTGCATTCAATGCCTGGCAAGGTACGCCGCAACATGGCTGCTGTATCGGGATTGGCGCAGTGGGCGACGATATGTGCGTTTTTTGCTTTAAGGCTGTAGGCACTCAGCGCGACAGTGGCAACTCGCTCATCGCTCGTGTCGTAAATGATAATGCGGCTGGCTCTCTCAACCCCGGCCCGCTTGAGAAGCTCTGCATTGGAGAAACTCTCTCCCTTAATAAATTTTAAATCTGCCGGGCGTGGGTTGCTCATCTCTTTAGTAACGCAGAGCACGACTTCATCCGGTAGGCCTTTATCAGCTTTGAGAATGTCTAAAATGCGCTCAGTGGTTTCCCCGTGCCAGCCAATGACGAGCGTGTGGCCGGATAGATGGCTAAAATCGCCTTTTCCTTGCATCTGTAATCTCCAAAAATTTGAAAGGCTGACCGTGGCTTTGCCGATTAAGGCAGCAAATAGTGAAATGCCGCCTGGGATAAGATAAAGCGTGGCTATCCACTTTCCAGCTACGGTTGTCGGACTGAAATCACCGAACCCTACGGTGCTGGAGACAACCACATAAAAGTAGATCCAATCGGTAGGGGAGTCAGCTATCGCTTCACCGACTAGCGAAAAAAGCACCCATGTAGTCCCCATGTGCGCCAGCACAATAAGTAGAAGGAATGTCCACGAAATTTGTAGCGTAGATGCTTTAAGTACGCGAATGAGTTGCTGAATAACAGGCATAGCGGTCTCTTGCGGTGGCGATGTACCCGCCTAGTTTTTCTAGGCATGGGCGTTGATGATGTGGTGCTCATGCTCAATAGTGAGCTGTCTCAGCGGAACAATGCGTGCCTGATAACCTACTGTGAGGTTCTTTCAATCCAAACCGACGGAGTTATTAAAAGCCAGCTTTATTCACTTGGGTGCCGCGAATGCAGTCGCCGTAGACCATGTTATCGCCAGCTTCCTCTGCAAGCTGACGGCAGTCTGCGGTTCTGGAGGAGGTGGGGCCTGAACTACAGCCTGCAATTATAAAGATAATCAGGCAAAGGGCGATGAGTGCTTTCATTGGTAACTCCTTGTCAGCAAATGATCCTTCTGGCATTTAACCGCATAGGTATCGTATGTGTCGATAATCTATGACGGAACATCCTGCCAAGCGTGCATGTCATAGCTTTGGTTTTGTCATCAATAGGGTTCTCTTTTTTGTAGGTAGGATAAGCATATGGATCGTGTATTTGCATGGGATCACCACCACAGTCAGATCGTTTACCGTATTCCAGGTCATCGGCATGCAGATGGCCGAGAAGATAGCGATCTCTCTCCCGTATGGCTACCCGCGGAGGAGTCAGACTTACCCGAAGGGGTGACGGTTGAAGATTTGCGCAAAGTATCCGTTAAGGATTAGCCGGTAAAGATCTGATCTGTTGAGCGGTTGCTCTCGTACTACAGAACGTCTTCAAGCAGGGCATGGTGAGGCACATAAAATAAATTGTGTTTGGCTAGCGATCGGCTAATATGCAGATGCTAGCCCACCCTCTCTGGATATGCCGCCATGTTAAAAGGTTTAATCGTCTGTTTTGCGGTGCTATTTGCGCAACTGGCGGTACTGCATGTAATTGATGCTCGCCTCTATAATTCTTCCCAAAATGTGCGACAAACAGCAGTGACCACCGTTACACCACATAAAGATGAAAAAGAAGGCGAAGAAGAAGCCCAAAGTTAAGCAACGGGTATCTTAATACAGGCTTTAAAGGCGTTCTGCTAAACTGACTATCTAGACACCCTAGCAGTGTTGAACTCTGCTAGGGTTATTTGTATTTAAAGCATTTCAGCCAACCAGGCATTGAAAGCTGTCCAAGAGCGTTCATCGGCGCGTTCATGGTAGGCATCGCTGCCGAATACGCTGAAGGCGTGGGGGGCGCCTGAATAGATACCTACCTCATAGGTAACACCTGCGGTTTCTAACTCTTCAGCCAGGGTCGCGACGTCCTCTAAGCTCACCGCAGTGTCGGCACCGCCGTGGGCAATAAAGATAGGAGCGGTTTCACCTGCGTAAGTTTGGCCATCGGGGGTGGTTAGTCCGCCGTGAAAACTGGAGTACGCAGCTATATTATCTGCTTCACCGGAACGGGCGATTTCTAGTGCTACCGCACCGCCAAAGCAGTATCCCATAATGACCGTTTGCTCAGCAGCGCCTTGCTCTCTAGCCTGGGCTAAACCTCCAAGGGTTAGCGCGCGCATTCTTTCTCTATCCTGGTAGAGTCGATTGGTCGCGGCGCGCTTATCCTCGACTGCTTGAGGGCGGTTGCCTTCGCCAAAAAGATCCACGGCAAATACGTCATAACCTTCATCGGCCAGCATATCGGCACGCTGGCGCTCATAATCATCCAGCCCATCCCAGTCATGAACGATTAGTACACTACCCTTGGCGTTGTCAGCCGCGGAGACAAAATAGCCTTGAAAATCTTCATCATTCACGCGATAGGCGATATCCTTTCCGGCAGGTGAGAAGGCCATGGCGGGGAATGACAACGCTAAAAGTGGCAGAGCGGTGGTGGTAAGTAGAATTTTTTTCATCGTTATGGTGTCCAAAGAAATATTCACCAAGCATAGACAATGCTTGGTGAACTGTTTCAACGTTGAATAATCATTGGTGGCGAGGTCTTTGTGAAACAGACAAGGGCTTGCGTCTGGAACTCGGTAACGGCATCCTTGTCAGTTGTTGGAAATACCATTAGGGAGCATGAACACATGGCTTACAACGATTTACGTACGGCACGTCCTCAGTCGAGTGGCGCTGCTAACAGTGTTAGCACTAACAAGGTGTTGCGTAATACCTACGCGCTCTTGGCAATGACGCTGCTGTTCTCAGCAGTCACCGCGGGCGCTGCTGTTGCTCTCGGCATCCAACAAATGAACATTTTTGTGTTCTTGATTGGTGCCTACGGCTTAATGTTCCTGGTACATAAAACCGCAAACTCTGCGGCTGGTTTATTGGCAACCTTTGCCTTTACCGGCTTTATGGGCTTTACGCTCGGGCCGATTCTATCTGCCTACCTGACCTTGCCGAACGGCGGCGCGTTGATTATGAATGCGCTGGCGATGACAGGTCTGACCTTTGTTGGTCTTTCTGCAATCGCGCTAACGACTAAGAAAGACTTTAGCTTCTTGAGCAACTTCTTGATGGCAGGTGCCATCGTATTGATACTGGCCATGGTGGCCGGAATCTTCTTTCAAATTCCTGCGCTTTCACTGATGGTATCAGCTGGTTTCGTGCTGTTTGCTTCTGCAGCCATTTTGTACCAAACCAGTGAAATTATTCACCGCGCTGGCGAAACGAATTACATTCTCGCCACAGTGACGCTCTATGTATCCATCTACAATCTGTTTGTCAGCCTGTTGTCGATTTTGGGTATCATGAGCAACGATTGATCTAGGCAAGCGATAGACGATATGACAGGCCCTATTGCAGGGCCTGTTTTTTTTAGGGTAACCGTTACCAGGTATTATGATCATGCAGTACGGCTTATTGGTGATGGGAGCGCCGTATAGCAGTCCAGCACCTCACTCTGCATTGCGCTTTGCCCATGCCTTACTATCGCGCGGGCATCAAATTACGGGTGTGTTTTTCTATCATGATGGCGTCCATAATGCTTCATCGCTGATGGCGCCACCCCAGGATGAGCTTAATCTGCGAGAAGCCTGGGCTGAACTGAATCAGCAACATGCAGTTCAACTGGATGTCTGTATTGCCGCAGCGCTGCGGCGCGGGCTGATGAGCGAGTCAGAAGCGCAACGGCATGGCAAGCAGTCCTACAATGTAGCGCCGCCTTTTGAATTGACCGGCCTGGGACAATTGCTTGAGCTACAGCAGCGCGCTGATCGCCTGATAACCTTTGCTTAAAGGAGTGCCAATGGCGCCACCTGATGCACTTTTAGTGGTAATTCGCCACGCACCCCACGGTTCAAACTGGTTACGTGAAGGGCTGGATGCCGCCTTGGTTGCTGCTGCTTTTGGACAGCCCGTGCAGTTGTTGTTTATGGGGCAGGGCATAATGGCTCTGTTGAAAGAGCAGAGCAGTGGCGCGCCGGGCCAGAAAGCCACGCTACCAACCATCGATATGTTGGAAATGTACGATATTGACAAGCTTTGGGTAGCGGAAGGGGGGCTACAAAGCATGAACCTTTCAGCTGATTCCCTGGTAGAGGGTGCCACTCTGATCGCAGATAAGGAAGTCCCGGGGCTTTTGCACCAACACACCAAGATACTTAACTTTTAGGGACTTGTGAGCGCACCATGATCCTACATATCCTCACCAAAGCGCCTGATAGCAGTGCTGCCACACAAATGCAGCAAGCGATAGGGGAGCATGATACCGTGCTGCTGATCGAAGAAGCGGCTACTGCAGCACTGGATACCTCCTGGGCAGCATGGCAACAGTGTCAGTCGCGCATTTTCCTGCTTTCAGAAGACCTGACCTCCCGTGGACTCGCCGGCATCGCTGCCAACAATGAGCTGCCCACGCTAGAGATGCAGGGCTTTGTAGCACTCACTGAGCAGTATGAAAAGACAGTTACCTGGTACTAAGCATGTCTGAGCCAAAAATATACCGTTATCTTGATGCGCAACAAAGATATCCGCTAGATCCGGAAGGGTATCTGGTTAATCAGTCAGATTGGGACGAAGCTGTTGCTCATTTAATGGCTGAAGAAGAGGGCATAACACTTACCACGGAACACTGGGAACTCATCGAGGTGGTGAGGGCATTTTATCAGCGTTACGAAATGGCGCCGGCGATGCGACCGCTTGTGAAAGCCACCAAAAATGCACTGGGCGAAGAGAAAGGACGCTCGATTTACCTGATGCAGCTTTTCCCCGGCAGCCCGGCGAAACGAATTGCCCGCCTTGCCGGTTTACCGAAACCTACCAACTGCCTATAACCAGCGTGAATGCCCCGTGGGCTTTCCAACCCTAAGCTACATCACCACGTGTACAGACCGATAAAACAACGGCATCTTCCGTACTGGTGGATACCAGGGCGTGGCCCATATCGCTATCAAAATAGATACTGTCACCTTCGGCAAGCACTAGCGGGGCGTAAAACTCGGTGTAAAGCATAATATCGCCGTGCAGCACCATCAAAAACTCTTCGCCATCATGGCGTACCCACTGGTGATATTCGTCAAAGCTGCGTGCCCGCACGATAGTTTTGAAGGGAATCATCCGTTTTTGGGCCAGTTGATGACCCAATAATTCGTGCTCATAGGTGGGCGTGGGGTGCAGTTGCCCTTTCCCTTTGCGGGTAAGATCCCGCCGCCCCATGGTATAACGCTCCCGCTTGGGGGGCGTCAGCAATTGAGGCAGGTCGATGTTGAGCCCGGTGGTGAGTTTCTGCACCACGCTAAAGGTGGGTGAGACTTGATCGTTCTCGATTTTAGAGAGCGTCGAGCGGGCAAGACCGGTGCGCTGGCTAACCTCCTCTAACGTCCACTGATTAGCGAGACGAATTTGCTTGAGCCGCTCCCCTAAACGCAATGGTTCAACAAAGGGTTTGCTTCCCGATGCAATACGCAGCGCGGCATGCTCTTCAGTCGTAGCGGTCATAGGTCGTCACATTGGCTGCGTGGTCTAACGGTGCGTTTCTAAAGGCGCGTGTAAACAGTCATGATATCACAGCACAGAAGAGGCTAAGAACGCTCTACAGACCTTAGAGCACCGTCGAATTTAAGGCACCTCAGAAAACGGCAGGCCCAGAAGCGCTTTTATGTGCGCCTCCACGCCACTGGCCAGTGACTTTGGGTTATAGCCACCTTCAAGCACCGATACAATGCGGTTATCAGCGTATAGGGTGGCGATCTCCATGGCGAGATGGGTAATCCAATAGAAGTCTTCATCCTCTAAACAGATATCGCCCATGGGGTCATCACGGTGGGCGTCAAAGCCGGCAGAAATTAGTACGAGATCGGGTTTGAACGCGTGCAGGGCAGGCAGCCAGTGATTTTCAATAATGCGCCGAAACTCAGGGCCATCGGTGCCCACTTCCAACGGTGTATTGACAACGTTTTGCCACTCGCTGCGTAAATAACGCCAGGGGTAAAACGGATACTGGAAGCTGGTGCAAATGAGCACCTCGGGATCATTTTTAAAGATATCAATGGTGCCATTGCACTGGTGCACGTCAAAATCCAGTATGGCGATACGCTTGGCGCCATACTTGGCTCGCGCATGGGCCGCCCCCACGGCGATATTATTATAAAAACAGAACCCCATGGCATCGCTGGCTTCCGCGTGGTGGCCTGGTGGCCTAACCGCACAAAAGACGTTATCCGCCTGACGCTTAAATACCTGATCCACCCCGCGGATAACAGCGCCTGCTGCAACTCGTGCGGCTTGTAGGCTGTCAGGATTCATCATGGTATCGCTGTCTAACGTAACGATGCCTTCGGTGGGCAAACACTTATCCAGGGAGCGCAAGTGGCGCAAGGGGTGTACTCTGGCAAGTGCCTCTTCGCAGGCTTCCTTGGCATCGGCCTGCATGGTTTGCTGTAATAACCCAGCAAGCGATAGGCGAGCGCGAATGGCCTCCAGACGCTGGGGGCTTTCAGGATGCTCCGGCCCCATATGATGCAATGAGCAGTCTGGGTGGGTAAGGTAGGCGGTAATCATTCCAACGCTCCATTATTATTGATGCCACCTTAATCGCCTTGAGGGCTTGGGCGACAGTGTCAATAAGTCGTACAGCCGCGATTCATGTCAGGGGAGACGCATTGTGAGCACGCGCTTTTTACACCATTTTTTCGAACCTCGCACACTAGCGGTGTTTGGCGCCTCTGAAAAGCCCGCGTCGTTGGGCGGTTTAGTGCTGAGTAACATTCAGGAGGGCGGCTTTAAAGGCCCGCTCTGGGCGGTCAACCTTAAAGGCTACTCCCAGGTCTTCGGCGTACCCTGCGTAAGCCGCGTAAGCGAGCTACCTGAAGTACCCGACTTGGCCGTGGTCTGCACGCCTATTGAAGGTGTTCCTAGCCTGATTAAAAAGCTTGGGCAGTACGGTGTCAAAGCGGCCCTGGTACTCTCGGGCGGTGCTTACCTGGATCGGGATAAAGGCAATAAGGGTTCGATTCGCGAACGCATGTTGAGTGCAGCACGCGTCTCGGGCATTCGTATCTTGGGCCCAGAGTGCATGGGGTTGATTGTACCGGGCAAAAAACTGAACGCCTCTTACGCCAGTCAGCCGGTGAAAGCGGGCCGCGTCGCCTACCTGGGCCAGTCCGGGATGCTCGCCAATGCGATGATCGATTGGGCCGCCGGGCGTGATGTGGGTTTTTCCCATCTGATTACGGTTGGTGACAGCGTCGACGTACTGCTGCCCGATCTGATTGACTACGTTAATCAATTTTCCCCCGCCCAGGCCATTATGCTGCACCTTGAGCGGATCAACGACGCCCAGCACTTTATGACCGCCGTGCGTGATGCCTCCCGTAATCGCCTGGTGCTGGCGATAAAAAGCGGCCGCACCCCAGAGTCAGATATTTCCGGCATGGCGCCCACACCGGGGATTGCCAACCGCGATGTGGTGTTTGATGCCGCTTTTGCACGCGCAGGGGTGGTGCGGGTAGATGACTCCGATGAACTGCTCGATGCGCTGGAAACCCTATCGCGCATGAAGCCCCTGAAGGGTGACCGCTTGGCGATCGTTTCTAACGGCCTGGGGCCTGCCATGCTGGCCATCGATAAGCTGATCAGTGCTGGCGGTAAGCTAGCCGAATTTAGCGCCGAAACCCAGGCAGCGCTTCACCGCAGCGAGGTTGATATGAGCAAGCCAGGCGAGAACCCGGTCGACGTGGGGGGCAACGCCTCGCCCGAGCGGTTTGTTCAAGCCCTGGAGATTGTCGCTGCAGACGCCAACGTGGATGCAGTCCTCGTGGTACATGCGCCTACCCGGATGGCGCCATCGCTGGTGACTGCCCAGGCGCTGATCGATAACCGCAAGAAGTTTCGCCGCAACCTGCTCACCAGTTGGATGGGCTTAAAAGAGGCGCTCAATGCCCGCCATATCTGCAATTTAGCCGGAATTCCAACCTATATTTCACCCGAAAAAGCCGTTAAGGCGTTTATGCATATGGTGATTTATCAGCGCGTTCAAGCGCTGCTACAGGAGATCCCGCCAAGCCTGCCGTTTTCCACCAGCCCCGAAATACGCGCCCAGTGCCGTACGCTGATCAAGCAGGCAAAAGAGCAGGGCAGGCAAACCTTAACCCACTCTGAAACGGCCCAAGTGCTTGAGGCCTATGGTATACCCACGGCCCCCAGCGTCTATTTAACCAATCCCGACGAAGCGCTTGCTCGCGCTGGGGAAATTCCTGGCACCAAGGCGCTGAAAGTAGTTCATGAGGGCAATTGCCGACCCTATCGCTACCGTAAGCACCCGCATAAAATTTCAGCAGGCTTGCTACAGGATTTGGACACGCCCGAGCAGGTAGCAGAAGGGGTTCGCCAGCTAGGTGAAAAAGTCGCTGAGAAATTTCCTGAATACGCGATTCGCGAGTACTGTTTGCAGCCGATGCAGCGCGGCAAGCACTCGATGCAGATTTGCGCGGGTATTACCCGTGACCCGGTCTTTGGCCCGCTGATCGTCTTTGGTATCGGTGGTTATAAAGTCAACGTGCTGGCTGACCGCCAAGTGGCGCTGCCACCGCTCAATATGAGCCTGGCCGCCGACGTGGTGGGTAGAACCCACGCTGCTTCGTTAATTCGTGAACACTCCGCTGACCCAGAGCGAGATATTCAGCACCTGTGCCAAATGCTGGTCAAACTCTCGCAAATGGCCTCCGATCTTAGCGATCTGCGCGGGCTGGAAGTGAATCCGTTGCTGCTCAATCGTGACGGCATGGTCGCTGTCGATTTCGCCATGGATCTTGGCACGCCATCGCGCTTTGCGATCATGCCATACCCTGAAGAGCTGCGTGAATGGGTGACGCTGAAGAACGGTTGGCAGGTGGAGGTCAGGCCCATTCGTGCCGAAGACGCCCATTTGATTACTACCTTCCATCGCCAGCTCTCGGAAGAGAGTATTCGTTTCCGCTATTTCCACAATAAATCCAACCTAACCCAGCGCGACCTGTCGATCCTGTCGCATATCAATTACGACCGTCAGATGGCGTTTATTGCCGAGTATTTAGGCGACGATGGCAGTAAAGAGATGCTTGGCGTGGTACGGGTTTGGAACGATCCGGACAATATACGTACCGAATTCTCGGTCATTATTCGCGATGATTTGCAGGGGCTGGGGATTGGCAGCCTGCTGATGAAGAAGATGATCGATTACTGCACTAACATTGGCACCCTGGAGATGATCGGCAAAATCATGGTCGATAACCATCCAATGCGGGCGCTAATGAAGCACTTGGGCTTTAAATGCCGCTATAACATGGAAGAGCAGGTGATTGATGCCGTGTTACGCCTCAACGAACCCGAAAGCGAGTGGCAACGTCACCGCCTTGAGAGCATGCCGGACTGAGCCTTTTAATTGCGTTACCTTTTTCGTTTTACCTTTTCGCTTTAATAACAGTAAGGCCTGCGTATAAAACGCAGGCCAAATCGTAAACTTGTTTCAGCCGCTAGGGCGCCATGCGGAAACGGCTCCATTCGCCGCCGTCGCGGCGTTCAAAACGCAACCGGTCATGTAGGCGGCTAGGCTGGCCCTGCCAAAACTCGATCATTTCCGGGTTGATTCGATAGCCACCCCAGTGAATCGGGCGTGGAATGTCTTGACCAGCATAAGCTTGTTCAAAGCGCTTTTGGCGCTCTTCGATCCAGTTGCGGTCAGGAATTACCACGCTTTGAGTCGCAATCCAGGCGCCTAGCTGACTGCCGCGTGGGCGGCTGGCAAAGTACTCATCAGACTCATCGGCGGACACCTGCTCAACGGGGCCTTCGATACGCACCTGCCGGGAGAGGGAAGGCCACCAGAAGGTGATGGCCGCGAAGGGCACATTGCTCAGCTCGCTGCCCTTATGGCTATGGTAATTGGTGTAAAAAACCATACCGTGTTCATCAAATCCTTTTAACAGCACCACCCGGGCGTGGGGGCGGCCTTGGCTATCGACGGTAGCTAGTGTCATAGCATTGCCATCGGTACCCTCTTTTTCCAATGCGAGGGTGAACCATTCATCAAACAACACGAATGGATCATCGGGTGCCTGAGACTCTTCTAACGTGCCGCCTTCATAATCACGCCTGATATCGGCTATGTTACGTGTCATCGAATGCTTCTCCCTGGAGTTTCATCCATGTTCGCTGGTATGCCTTTAAAGCTCAAGTGACCGACATCAATGGATGTTAAACGCGTTGCGACTCACTGTTTTATTTTAACCAGTGTTGTGGCTCAGCGTGGTAACTATCAATTGCGGCTAACTGTCTCGCATTCTAGGAGAAAGCCAGAATTAATGCGAAACTCTCTCATTATTTCGGGCTCATCACTGCTGAGAGGACAGGCCATGCGCGACAAGGTAGCGATAGAGGTGTGGGATGGTTGGATTCGCCTGTTCCACTGGGGATTAGTGGCGGCGGTATTGATCTCTTTTTATACCACCAAGACTAGCGGTGCGCCCTTCCTATTTCCGGTTGAAGTGCACGCCCAAGCGGGCTATGTGGTAATAGGACTACTCGTGTTCCGTTGGCTATGGGGCGCCTTGGGGAGTGTATATGCGAGATTTAGAACGTTTCTATACCCACCCGCAAAAACAGTCGCCTACTCCAAGTCACTTCTCAAGCGCCAACCCAGTGCTTATGCCAGCCATAATCCGCTGGGCGGCTGGATGGTGATGTTGATGCTGCTCTCGCTTAGTTTTCAAGCTGTGAGCGGCCTGTTTTTAAGTGACGATATCTTTTTTCAAGCACCGCTCTATGGCTTACTTGGCGATGGGGTGGGCAGCCGGCTTAGAACCCTGCATCAGCTCAATAGTGATCTGCTCATCGTGCTGATCGGGCTGCATTTAGCGGGTTTGATCGTACATCGGCTCTTGGGTGAACCGCTGGTAGCGGCGATGTTGGTAGGTACCAAACGTTTTCGCCAGCCGCCAGTCGATGCGCGTAAAGAGTGGTTGAGCTCCACGATACTGCGTTTACGCGCGATTGGTGCCTTGTTGATTGCGGCTGGCGTTGTCCTATGGCTTTGGTTTTATTGAGCTATTGTCTTAGCTGTCGACTGCGAAAGCGCGCATAGCCCATGCAACCGGCAAATAGCACTAGTGCGACAACCGCCTCCACAACTCCGCGCAAGCCCTGTCCAGGCAGAGTGACCAACATCACCCCTTGGGTGAAGTAGAGCAGGCTGACAAAGGCGAGCCAAGCGTGGCCTCGTGCGCGTTTGCCTATGATTGAGGGTAAAAACAGCACCAGTGGCAAAACGAATGCAACGACAGGGCGCCAGTTAAAATCATCGTCTTGGAGTAAAAAGCCCCGATAAATGACCAGTACCAGCAGAATGGCAAAACTGGCTAGCACTACCTGTCGACTTCGAAGGGTCAGTTTATCAATCCCATGGCGAGCTTCTACCTCTTCCAGCCACTGCCTCATAATGCCTCCTGGCGCATAGCGTGAAGTGCCAAGGCGAGTCTCGCCAGTCGTTTACCCTGGGCAGTGCAGAGTTCGCGCTCATGCTCATCGACCGAGCGGTCGCTACGTGTTCCTGCCAAGTGGCTGGCACCATAGGGCGTGCCGCCTGTACGTGTCTCTAGCAGGGTGGTTTCACTGTAGGGAACGCCTGCATAGACCATGCCGTGGTGTAGCAGCGGCACCAGCATAGTGAGCAGGGTACTCTCCTGACCACCGTGCAGGCTTGAAGTTGAGGTGAAGGCACTGGCGGGTTTATCGATCAGAGCACCGTTCATCCACAGGCTGCTGGTTGAATCGATAAAATACTTAAGCGGTGCTGCCATGTTGCCAAACCGAGTGGGGCTGCCGAGTGCTAATCCGCTGCAGTTACGCAGATCGTCCAGGTCAGCGTACACCGCGCCTTCCGCAGGAATTTCTGGGTCTATGGCTTCACAGGTCGTTGAAACCGGTGCCACTGTGCGCAAACGTGCCTGAATACCGGGCACGCTTTCTACGCCAGCCGCAATCTGTTGCGCCATGGTGGCCGTGGCCCCTGAGCGGGAGTAGTAGAGAACCAGAACGTAGGGTGTCATTTCACTCATCACTATTCCTGAATGGGTTCATGGAAGCTGTCGCGGTAATGCGTCATCACATAGGTGCCTATAGTACCAGAGCTATCGGAAGCTCCGTGTACGCTACAAAGGCATTTTGTTGCTCTGAAAGGCGCTTATAGACCCATGCGCGGGTGCCATCGGCAAGGGTTAACGCCACCCGCTCATAGCGGACACCCAGCCGTTCATAGCGATCAAGGCGGGCTAACTCTTTGGCATTCACGCTCAGTAGCAAGCCTTCGACACGACTGCCTGGCTGGGGCGAAAGATCGAGTCCGTTGCGCTGGTACCCCTCCAGCACGGCTTCCTTAGGGGCGCCTAGGCTCCCCATCACAACGAACCGGATAGGTGCATAGCGTAGCGTGCCATACACAAACACCTGATGAGTACGCTGTTCGATAGTGGGAAGTTCATCGGGGCGGTCATAAAACCACGGACTGAGCATGGTTAACCAGAGCCATCCCGCTAGGCTGAGCAGCCCCACTGTGCTCAAAGTGACAAGACGTTTTAGCCACACCATACTGTGTCTCACTGCGAATGCTAAACAAGGGCTTGTCAGCTTGGCGCGCCAAACAGACGATGACAAGTTCTCTGTTATCGACTGATTGAATCCGCTTATGCAAAGTGCGCGGGTTTGCTACTCTATTTACGTAAGATTGGTATTTATTAGACCCTGCCGTAGGAGCCTGCAATGAATCAGCCACTTCGTGATGATCTGGATTTTCGTGCTCTCGTAGGCGATGTTAAACCGCTACCCGCGAGCAATCGTGCTGATCCAGGCGCTAGTCGTAAAAGCCCCTCCGAATCGCAGTTGGCTCGGCGGGAGTGGGCAGAGGAAGAGACCGGGGCGCGCAACTTTCTATCCGACGATTTTGTCGATCTGCTGCCCCCCTTTGATCCCATGGAGTATCGCCGCGAGGGCATTCAGCAGGGTGTGGTCGATAAATTAAGGCACGGTGGCTATAGCGTTCAGGCGCAGCTCCACTTGCTGAGGCGTCCCTTAACGGAGTGCCGCCGTATGCTGTTTCCCTTTATTCAGGAAGCCTACGCCCACGATTTACGCTCGGTTATGATCGTGCATGGCCGTGGGCGTGAGATGGATAGTCCCGCCAACGTACTGCGTTCGTACCTTGCCAAGTGGCTCAGCCAGTTTGATGAAGTCCAGGCCTACGTCTCCGCACAGCCTTCGGAAGGTGGCTTGGGTGCGACCTGGGTGATGCTACGTAAGAGCGATCGCGCCAAAGCCAATAATCGCGAGCGCCAGCAGAAGCGTCGGGGGTAACTGTTTATAAATGAAACGGTTTACAAACAAACAGGGCAGCCGAAGCTGCCCTGTTGTGCTTGCAAACGTCACACACTGCGCTTACTTATCGGCAGCTAAGCGGCGCTCAAACAGTGCCTGTCGCTCTTCCACATCAGGCTGGTAGCGCACGCTGATAAAGCTTAGCGCACGCAGGGCGTCCTCGGGATGCTGGTCATCGCGTAGGGCCATGGCGCTGAAACCACAGCGGCGCATGTACTCCAGTTGGTCAACTAGCACGTCACCCACCGCGCGCACTTCGCCGCTATAGCCATAGCGCTCGCGCAGCAGGCGGGCGATGGTGTAGCCACGGCCATCGGTGAAGGCGGGGAAGTCAATGGCAATGGCCAGCGCTTTACTCAGTTCCGCAGCAAGCTCCGGGTTGAGCTCAGTATCACTCATCAGCAGCGGCGCCAGCTCAGCGTCTTCCTGGTAAGACTGCCACAACGAAAGCGGCACGAACGCCGGGCGCTGCTCGGGTAGTGCGTCTTCATCGTAGGAGACACACCAAGCGTTCTCTGTCGCCAGCTCGCCGTTAAAGATCAGGTGATCCACATGAACCGGCGTCTGCTCAACCGCTTCAACTTGCGCCTCATCAGGTTTATTAGGCTTAGGCATAGACACGCTCCTTAAAGGGTTTTAGACCAATACGGCGGTAGGTATCCAAGAAGCGTTCGTCCTCATGGCGCTGTGACACATAGACTTCCAATACTTTTTCGACCACATCCGGCACGTCTGAGCGGAAAAAGGACGGGCCTAAAATCTTGCCCAGCGAGGCATCGTCGGTAGAGTTACCGCCAATGGAGATCTGATAGAACTCTTCACCTTTTTTATCTACGCCCAGGATACCGATATGGCCAACGTGGTGGTGGCCACAGGCATTCATACAGCCTGAGATATTCAGATCCAGCGGGCCAAGGTCATAAAGGAAGTCTAAGTCTTCAAACTTCTCCTGTAGCGCCTGGGCAATGGGAATCGATACCGCATTGGCCAAGCTGCAGTAATCGCCACCAGGGCAGCAGATAATGTCGTTAAGCGAGCCCACAGTGGGATTCGCCATCCCTAACGCCTCAAGCTCTTTCCACAGCGCTTCCAGCTCATCCACCGGTACATCAGAAAGCACCAGGTTCTGCTCGTGGGTAACACGCACTTCACCAAAGCTGTAGCGGTCAGCTAAATCAGCCACGGCTTCCATCTGGTCGGCGGTAACATCGCCCGGCGCGTGCTCACGGCGTTTCAGCGACAGCGTTACGGCTTTGTAGCCGGGCACCTTGTGATCAGTCACATTGTTGGTCACAAAGCGGGCGAAACTACGGTTTTCTGCGCGCAGCTTGTCAAACTCATCCGTTGCGGACGCTGCAACCGGGCGGCGATCAGGCTCAGGGAAGTGGACTTTGGCTGCATCAACGGCCGCTTGATTGAGGGTTTGCGGGCCATCTTTCAAGTGTGCCCACTCTTCATCCACGCGGCGACGGAATTCTTCTATACCCAAAGCCTTAACGAGGATCTTAATACGCGCTTTAAACTTGTTGTCCCGGCGACCAAACTGGTTGTAGACCCGCACGCAGGCTTCAAGATAGGTCAGCAGGTGCTGCCAGGGTAGGTCTTCACGCACCACATCGGCAATCATCGGGGTACGGCCAAGGCCACCACCGGCCAATACTTTTACGCGTAGCTCTCCGTCACTGTTGTACCAGAAGCGCAGGCCGATATCGTGCACCTGGATGGCTGCACGGTCTTGGGCCGCACCGCTAACCGCAATTTTGAACTTACGCGGCAGGTAGGCAAACTCCGGATGCAGCGTCGACCACTGGCGGATTAACTCACACCAGGGGCGTGGGTCTTCCACCTCATCGTTGGCGATGCCGGCAAACTGGTCGCTGGTGGTGTTGCGAATGCAGTTACCGCTGGTTTGAATCGCGTGCATCTGCACCTTGGCCAGATCGGCCAAAATATCCGGCACGTCTTCAAGGGCAGGCCAGTTCAACTGTAGATTTTGCCGCGTGGTGAAGTGGCCGTAGCCACGGTCATAACGGCGAGTAATCTCGGCCAGAGCCCGTAGCTGACTGCCCGCCAGCATGCCGTAAGGAATCGCAATACGCAGCATGGGCGCATGGCGTTGAATATAGAGGCCGTTCTGCAACCTGAGGGGGCGAAACTCTTCTTCTCCCAAACGCCCGGCGCGGTAGCGTTCCATCTGGTCACGGAACTGAGCGACACGCTCATCAACCAGGGTTTGGTCGTGAATATCATAACGGTACATGTGGCACGATCCTGCTAAAAAGCGAAATGGTCACGTTGAGACGGACGTTAGTATAGTGTCACCTTAACGCGGGCGCTATATTCTACAAAAGAATATATAATTATCTTTTTATCTCTAAAAGCTATTTAGAAGCCAGCGTATGCGTTTGGCAGCCACTTAGAAGGCCGGGGCCAACCAGCGGCGACGCTGCCATACCCATAAAAATCCGGCTGAGTTTATCAATCGGTAAAGCAGTTGCATAAGCCAGATGCCTAATAAGCCCTGATTCAAACCGATGCCTACCCACCAGGCCATCGGTAAAAAAAGCAGCCACTGCATGCCCAGGGTCAGCAGCATCACCGTGCGCTGGGCGCCAGCGCCCATTAACGCCTGAGCGAGCACTAGAGCCGCCGCATCCAGCACAATCATTACGCCGGTTAGCTGCAACGGGAGTTTACCCAGCGCTACTAGCTCACTGTTGGTAAAAAAGAGGGCGAGTACCTGCTCGGGCAAGAGCAACATGGGTAGCGCCAGCACAACGAGTAACAGCCAAGCCACCCGCAGCGCATCCAGCCCCCAGCGGTGGGCTTCATACTGAGCATCCCGGCCTAACGCTTCGCCTACCAAGCTCATCGCTGCAACGCCTACTCCCACTCCTGGCAAAATCAGCAGCAGTGACAAATTAATCAGCACATGGCCAACCGCGACGCTGGCCGTGCCCAGTTGACTCAAGAGCCCAATAAGTAGCGCATAACCCGCTGCGAATAAAAACTGCTGTAAAGAGTGGGGGGCAGCAAGTGCCAGGGTAGTGCGCAGGGTAGCTATGCGTGGCAGCTGTTGCAAAAAATGGCGGAAAGAAAGGCTTTGGGTACTGACCCAGCACCACACCACCAAGCCAACAAACAGCGACAGCGTCGTTCCCGCACCCGCACCGCTCGCCCCCATTTGGGGTAGCCCGGCTAAACCGTAGATTAAACCAGCACTGGCCGCTACGTTAATCAAGTGAACGGACACGATAATACGTAAATAGAATTGCGTTTGCTGACGACCGTTCCAGTAACCCCGAAAACAGAGCGTTAACGCGATAGCGATCAGTGACACCACTCGCCAGCGAAAATAGTCAACGGCGACGCTTTGAACCTCATCGGCTTGGCTAATCAAGCCCATCAGTAGCGGCGCTTGCCACCAAGCCCAGAGCGATAGCGGTAGACTGATCGCAAACCCAATTAACAGCCCCGAGTTAAGCGGATGGGCGATATGCCTGTGGGCAGCCCCCACCCGCTGAGCCGTTTGTGACTGCACGCTGGAAGATAGCCCAAACACTACCGCGCTCAGCATAAACATGGCGTAACCGCCCACGCCTACCCCCGCAAGCGCTACTTCACCTAAATGCCCCACCAGCGCAGCGTCGATCAAGTTGAGCATGCTCTGTGAAAGCATGCCCAGCATGATGGGTAAGGCAAGGCGCAAGACCTTGCCATGGCGGTTTGCAAGCAGCACTAATCAACTCGGGTCGTAGGAGAGCACCGGTGAGAGCCAGCGCTCCATCTCCTCCAGGGGCATCTGCTTACGCGCTGCAATGGCTTCGACCTGATCCCGGGTAATCTTGCCGGTGGAGAAGTATTTCGACTGCGGATGGGCAAAGTACCAACCGGAAACGGCCGCTGCTGGCCACATGGCGAAGTTTTCCGTCAGCGCTAACCCCGTGTTTTCGGTGGCATCGAGCAGCCGGAAAAGCGTGGCCTTTTCGGTGTGATCCGGGCAGGCGGGGTAGCCAGGGGCAGGGCGAATACCCTGGTATTTCTCTGCAATTAAGGCATCGTTGTCCAGCGTTTCTTCCGGCACGTAGCCCCAGAACTCTTTACGCACCCGCTCGTGCATGCGCTCGGCAAAGGCCTCGGCAAGACGATCCGTCAACGCCTGCACCATAATCGCATTGTAGTCGTCCCCGGCCGCCTCATAGGCCTTGGATAGCTCATCAACCCCGTGGCCGGTAGTGACCGCAAAACCACCAATCCAGTCGGCTTTGCCGCTCTCTTTGGGGGCTATAAAGTCGGCCAGGCTGTAGCAGATACCGTCGCGCCCTTTAGTGGTCTGTTGACGAATATGGAAGAGGCGTTCAACGACTTCACTGCGCGACTCATCGGTGTACACCTCGATGATGTCATCATCAACGCTGTTGGCGGGCCACAGGCCAATAACGCCTCGGGCCTGGACGCGCTTCTCTTCCACCAGCTTACGCAGCATGACTTTGGCGTCTTCAAACAGGTTGCGGGCGGCTTCTCCGACGACCTTGTCGTCGAGAATCTTGGGGTACTTGCCCGCTAGCTGCCAGCTCATAAAGAAAGGTGTCCAGTCGATGCGTTCGATCAGTTCTTCCAAGTCGTAGTCGTCAAAGGTTTTCAGCCCGAGCATATTGGGCTCAGCCGGTGTGTAAGCGCTCCAGTCGGTGCGGAAGCGCCGCTTGCGTGCCTGGGTGTAGTCCAGATCCGCCGCTTTGGGTCGGCGCTTGGCGTTACGCTCGCGTACCTTTTCGTACTCTTCACGGATCTCGGCGACGTAAGGTGTTTTCAAGGCAGGCGTCAATAATTTGCCCGCTACGCCAACGGCCCGGGAGGCATCGGTGACGTAAATCACCGGGTGCTCGTACTGGGGCTCGATTTTCACCGCGGTATGCGCTTTAGAGGTGGTCGCACCGCCAATCAGCAGCGGTAGATCCATGCCACGGCGCTGCATCTCTTTGGCGACGTGCACCATTTCATCCAGCGACGGGGTAATCAGGCCCGAGAGGCCGATAATATCGGCGTTGTGCTCTTTAGCCGCCTGGAGAATTTTATCGGCGGGCACCATCACGCCCAGGTCAATCACCTCGTAGTTATTACACTGCAAGACCACGCCAACGATATTTTTGCCGATATCGTGAACATCGCCTTTGACCGTGGCCATCACGATCTTGCCTTTGGCCTTGGTCTCTTCGCTCTTCTCCGCCTCGATATAAGGGATCAGGTAGGCCACGGCCTGCTTCATGACCCGGGCTGACTTCACCACCTGCGGCAGGAACATCTTGCCATCGCCAAACAGGTCGCCCACCACGTTCATACCGTCCATCAGCGGGCCTTCGATGACCTCAATGGGCCGCTCGGCCTGGGCGCGGGCCTCTTCGGTGTCATCTTCTATATAGACGGTGATGCCTTTTACCAGGGCGTGCTCAATACGCTTGTTGACCGGCCAGCTACGCCATTCGAGATCCTCTTTTTTCGCAGCGCCGCTGCCGTCGCCTTTGTATTTATCGGCAATATCCAGCAGGCGCTCGGTGCCGTCGCTGCGGCGGTTGAGCACCACGTCTTCAACCGCTTCGCGCAGCTCGGCAGGGAGGTCGTCATAAACAGCGAGCTGGCCCGCGTTGACGATACCCATGGTCAGGCCCGCGCGAATGGCGTGGTAGAGAAACGCCGAGTGAATCGCTTCGCGCACCGGGTTGTTGCCGCGGAACGAGAACGAGACGTTAGAGACCCCGCCGGAAATCATCGCGTGGGGCAGGTTGTCGCGAATCCACTGGGTCGCTTCGATAAAGTCGACCGCGTAGTTGTTGTGCTCCTCAATACCGGTGGCGATAGCGAATATATTCGGATCGAAGATGATGTCTTCGGCGGGGAAGCCGATCTCATCCACCAGCAGGCGGTAGGCACGCTGACAAATTTCGGTTTTGCGGGCGAAGGTGTCTGCCTGCCCCTCTTCATCAAAGGCCATTACCACGATGGCAGCGCCAAAGCGGCGGCACTTGGTCGCCTGTTCGCGGAAGGCGGCTTCGCCCTCCTTGAGTGAGATAGAGTTCACTACCGCTTTGCCCTGGACACACTTCAGGCCCGCTTCGATGATCTCCCACTTGGAGGAGTCGATCATAATCGGCACCCGGGCAATGTCGGGTTCGCCGGCGATCAGGTTAAGAAAGCGCTCCATGGCTTCCTTGGACTCGAGCATGCCCTCGTCCATATTGATATCGATGACCTGGGCGCCGTTCTCGACCTGCTCCAGAGCCACTTCCAGCGCGGTGGTAAAGTCCTCCTCTACGATCAGCCGCTTAAAGCGTGCCGAGCCGGTGACGTTAGTGCGTTCGCCGACGTTGACGAACAGCGAGTCGGCTTCAATATTAAACGGCTCAAGCCCCGACAAACGGCAGGCGCGGCTGCGTTCTGGGATGACCCGCGGCGCCATATCGCGCACGGAATCAGCAATCGCCCGGATATGTTCAGGCGTCGAGCCACAGCAGCCACCGATAATATTGACCAAGCCGCTGGCGGCAAACTCACTGACGATCTCCGACATCTCTTCCGGCGTCTGGTCGTACTCACCAAATTCGTTGGGAAGTCCTGCATTGGGGTGAGCGGAGACAAAGGTATCGGCTTTGGTAGAGAGCTCTTCCAGATAAGGGCGTAGCTCTTCCGCCCCCAGCGCGCAGTTTAAGCCCACAGAGAGTGGCTGAGCGTGACGCACCGAATTCCAAAACGCTTCCGTGGTTTGGCCGGAGAGCGTACGGCCCGAGGCGTCGGTGATCGTTCCGGAGATCATTACCGGCAAACGCTCGCCGCGAGCATCGAACAGCTCTTCCAAGGCGTAGATAGCCGCTTTGGCATTGAGTGTATCGAAGATGGTCTCGATCATGATTAGATCGGCACCGCCCGCAATCAGCGCTTCGGCGGCTTCATAGTAGTTCTCGCGCAGCTCATCAAAGGTAACGTTACGCTTGGCGGGATCATTCACATCCGGCGATAGCGACGCGGTGCGCGAGGTAGGGCCTAACACACCCGCCACATAGCGGGGCACGCCGGTTTCAGCGGCCACCGCATCGCACACCTCACGGGCCAGGCGCGCTGATTCGCGGTTGAGCTCAACCACCAGCGATTCCATACCGTAATCCGACTGTGACAGCTGGGTGCTATTAAAGGTGTTGGTCTCAATAATGTCCGCACCGGCTTCCAGGTAGTCGCGGTGAATGCGCGCGACCACATCGGGGCAAGTGAGTGCGAGCAGATCATTATTGCCTTTGAGATCCGAAGGCCAGTCGCTGAACCGCTCGCCGCGGAAATCTTCCTCGCTCAACTGGGCGTTCTGCAGCATGGTACCCATGCCGCCGTCCAGAATTAGGATGCGTTCAGCAAGGCGTTGGGTGAGGGTTGCGATCAAAGCACTATCAGCCATGGCAGGGGGAGTTCTCCAGCGTCACAGTCGTCAAAGGGGATGTTGTTATCGTCGGAAAAAGCAGCATCTGTCGTTTAGAGGCGCATAATGATAACAAAAGGGAGGGCAAAAGGCGCCCCTGGGAAGGCTATACGCTGCATTAGGAAAGATAATTAAAATAGCCGACTAAAACAGTCGGGATTGTGTCAGCGCGCCGTTTTGCTTACCATAGACACAAATGACATGTGAAGTGGCGCCGCCACTACCACGGGAGGAAGACAGCCCTCATGACCACGACTAGCGAAAAAGAAACCCAAGTCGATACCCAAGGTATTGATATTACGGATAGCGCGCAAGAGTACCTGTCAGAACTGCTGGAAAAGCAGAACGTTGAGGGTATTGCGGTACGCATCTTTATTACTCAGCCGGGCACGCCCTACGCGGAAACCTGCTTGGCTTATTGCCGTCCCGGCGAAGAAGAGCCGACCGACGTGCTGCTGGAACTCGAGAAAATCAACGTCTTTCTCGACAAAAACAGCCTGGCCTTTTTGGAAGAGGCGGTGGTGGATTTCAACGCCGACCGCATGGGTGGCCAGTTAACCATCAAAGCGCCCAATGCCAAGATGCCCAAGGTCAATGCCGACAGCCCTCTGGAAGATCGCGTTAATTACGTGCTCTACAGCGAAATCAATCCAGGCTTGGCGGCCCATGGTGGCGAAATCAAGCTGGTTGAGCTAACCGAAGAGCAGTACGCCATCCTAGCCTTTGGCGGTGGCTGCCAGGGTTGTGCAGCGGTTGATTTAACCCTGAAAGATGGCGTTGAGAAAACCCTGATGGAGCGCATTCCCGAGCTTGCGGGTATTCGCGACGTGACGGATCATACCGATACAACAAACGCCTACTATCGCTAAATAAGCGATGGTCAGACTCAAAAGCCCAGCTTGAATCGCTGGGCTTTTTTACGTCTCCAGATTGATTACTGGTTTGGTTCACTGTTCTGTTTTGAAAGCGCATCCGGCAGCGCCGTCAGCTGTGTTTGCAGCGCCTCCATGCGGCTCCAGAGCTTCTCTTGCCATGCTTGCTGCAGTGCAGTTTCGCGCTCGGCATGCTGCTGGGCTTGGTTGTTTAGCGCTGCTTTTGCCTCATCTAGCTGCTGAGTTAAGGTTTTTTGCTGCTTCTCCAGCGATGTAATTTGCTGCGCCTGCTCACCAAGCTGTTGTTCGCGCTCGCTGGCTTCCAGCTGCAGCTCGTGCAGAGTCTGCTGTTTAGTCTTTAGCTCCTGGCTCAATGTCTCAATGCGCTGCTCAGAGTGCTGCAGACGTTTTTGGAAACTCTTCTCCTCCTGGGCGCGCGCCTGCTGAGTGCTATCCAGCATCGCCATCAGCCTTCCTTCGGCTGCCTCATGGCGCTGCTCTTCCTGTGCTAGCCGCTGCTCCCACGCTACCTGTTGCTCGTTGAGGGCGTTGCTATGTGCCTTACGCTGTGCGTCTGCCTGGCTTTCTAACTGCTGCTGTACCTGCTTCAACTGAGTTACGTCTTCTTGCGCTGCTTCAGCCTGCTGATGCCAGTGATGTTCGCTGGTTTGGCTAGCGGCTAACTCCCGGTTTAACGCTTCCATGCGCTGCTCCATATGGCGCAAGTGCTCGGCGAGGGCGCTTTCGCGCTGTTCGGCGTTAGCGGCCTGCTGTTTAGCGTCCTCTGCAAGCTGCTGGGCGTCGGCCACTTGGCGATTGGCATCTTCCCGATAGTGGAGCAGCGCTTGATTCGCTACCTCTTGGGCCTCGCGCCAAAGCTCCCCAGCCATAGTCACCACCACTTCCGGCACACCTTTGGGCGGCGGCACGTCACGGTTCTGCTCCCGCTCGCTGCGCCATAAGCGAAAGTGATCACTAATCGTAGTGAAGCTGCCAGTGCCCAACACATCGCGAATGCGCTGTACGCTGGGCGTATCGCCCCGGGCCAACAGGGCATCAATGGCTTGTTGAACATCGCTGTACTGAATGCCGTTGCGGGCCATGTAGTGATCCTTCCTTGAGCGCTTTTGTAACCGCCATTGTCGTGGCTTACCGTTCGAAAGGCAATAATTACGTATTATGTAATACGTAAAATTATTTAAAAAAATGAGTATAAATTCAAGATTACCCGTCTTATCTTGAATTATTACAGCTAAAAGGGCACACTTCAGGCCTGAAACAGCAAAAAAGACTAATGAGAAGAGAGTAGTGGCGGGCATGGCAAACGTAGTTATTACACCCACTGACCAACAACAGGCTTTAAAAGCGTCGCCCAGTGGCGGGCGTATTAGCGCCCAAAACGATGCCCAGGCAGTGACCGCATGGCTTGAGGAGTACGTGGATAGCCCGCAAACCTGGAAAGCGTACCGCCGTGAAGCGGAGCGGCTGCTGCTCTGGCTCGCCAGCCAAGGGCACACGCTGGCCGATATCAACCGCGAACACCTGCGCCGCTTTGAAGCCTTTCTCGCCGACCCACAGCCAAGCGAGCAGTGGGTAGGGCCCTCCAAGCCCCGCACGCATCCGTTATGGCGGCCATTTCGTGGAAGTTTGTCGCCCGCCAGCCGTCGTCAAAGCCTTGTCATACTGCAAGGAATGTTTGCCTGGCTGGTAGAAGCAGGCTGGGTTAACCACAATCCGTTTCGTTTGATGCGCGATAAATCCCGCCGCCTGAATAATCAGACGCCGCGGATTGAGCGCTATCTGGAGAGTGGCCTTTGGGCGTGGCTATGGCAGTGGCTGAATAGACCGTTAGCCATGGAGGAGGGTAGCCGCGCCCATTTCGAGCAGGCGAGGCGGCGCTTTATTTTTGGCTTTGCCTATCTGTTGGCACCGCGCATTAGCGAGATGGCCGACGCGCGTATGGGGGATTTCCAGCGCAGCGAAGGGCGCTGGTGGTGGCATGTGGTGGGTAAGGGCAGCAAGATGGCACGCATTCCGCTGCCCGACGATATGCTTGATTGTCTGCGCCAGTGGCGTCAAGCGTTGGGCTTGCCTGACACTCCCAGCCAGCTGGAAGCGGAGACGCCGGTGCTGCGCGCACTGGATGGCCAGCGCGGTCTGGGCCATAACCAGCTCTATCGACTTATTCGCACTACGTTTCAGCAGGCGGCGCAAACACTCGAAGATAACGGCGGCACACCGGAACATATTGCCGCGCTTAACCAGGCAACGCCGCACTGGCTACGGCATACCTCGATCACCCATCAGGCTCAATCGGGCATTAGTTTGCGCCATCTGGCCGAAAGCGCTCGTCACGCGCGTCTGGATACCACCTCACGTTATCTTCACACCGAAGACAACGAGTGGCATCGCGAGCAGCAGCGCCATCGATTGAGAGTTTCAGGACACAACCTCCCTCAAGACTCCTTCGAACCGTTATAATGGCCCCAATGAGAACCCTATGACTCAAAGTGTCAGTCGCCACTACAAGCCAATGCCAATAGAGAAGGAAATAGCATGAGCACTTCCGGCGCCGAACAGGCCCAGCAAGAGCTGATCGAAGATTTCGAGATATTCGATAACTGGATGGATCGTTACCAGTACATTATCGATATGGGTAAGCAACTGCCTGATTTCCCCGAAGAGTGGAAGATCGAGGAGTTTAAAATCCAGGGCTGTCAGTCAAACGTATGGATGCGCCATGAGGAGGAGGGCGATAAGCTGGTGTTCAAGGCAACGTCTGATGCCGCCATCGTCTCCGGCCTGATTGCTGTATTGCTACGCATATACAGCGAGCGCACCGCGGCTGAAATTCGTGCTACCGAGCCGCACTTTTTGACAGACTTGGGATTGGATAAACACCTTTCACCAACGCGTAGCAACGGCTTGCATGCGATGCTGGAGAAAATCTACGCGGTAGCGCAGCAGAAATAGGAAAACAAGCTAGCGGGGGTGATGATCACAGCAAGAGGGCGACGATCCCTTTTCATCATCCTCGCGGCAAAGCTGTTCGCTGCGGCCGCCGGGCACCGGATCCATACCGCCGGGGTTACCTGGGTGGCACTTAACGATGCGCTTAACGGCCATCCAGCCACCCTTTATTGGCCCATGCACCTGAATTGCCTCAATGGTGTAAGACGAACAGCTTGGCCAGAAGCGACAGCGCGGGCCTAAAAGGGGGCTGAGCGTATATTGATAGACCCTTACGCAGCCAATCATCACTTTCATCAATAACCACCGCGGGCCTGAGCGCAGGGCAGCTATGATTCGCGTCTTGGCTGAGTGTGGCATAGCGGGAACTAGGCTTTTTTGCCGTACAGTTCGTCGGGGTCGATCAGCGGCGTACTGGTGATCGACGCCTGCTCTTTGTCCACGGCAATATAGAAGCAGCTGCGTCGACCGGTGTGGCAAGCCGGGCCTGTTTGTTCAACCTGCAACAGTAGCGTATCGCCATCGCAGTCCAGTGCAGCAGAGACAAGCTGCTGCTGCTGGCCCGAGGATTCACCCTTACGCCATAGTTTTCCCCGCGAGCGCGAATAGTAGCAAACACGCTGGGTGGCTAACGTCTCTTCCAACGCCTCACGGTTCATCCAGGCCATCATCAACACTTCGTTAGTATCGTGCTGCTGAGCAATGGCAGGGATCAAACCATCAGCATTAAAACGCACCGCGGCTAGCAACGTAGCCACCGCGGGAAGAGTATCTTCGGGAGCAGCACGCTCAAGTTGCTTAAACAGTGCATCCGGCGCGACGTGATCAAAACGGGACATACAATTACTCGCTAGCTGTTCGACAATCCTGGCAGAGCCCTTGGAGCTCAATGGTTTGGCGCTCAACGTTAAAGCCTCGGCTTTTGGCCAGTGCTGCCAGTTGCGCGCTGATTTCGTCCAAGTGTAGCTCTTCCACATAACCGCAGTGACGGCAAATAAGCAGCTGAAAACCGTGGGCATGCTCCGGGCAGGCGCAGGCCACATAGGAGTTCTGCGACTCAATGCGATGCACCAAGCCTTGATCAATCAAGAACTCCAGCGCCCGATAAACCGTCGGGGGGCGGGCGGCCGCATGCTCGGTAGAGAGCTTGTCGAGCAGGTCATAGGCTTTCAGGCCACCGCCATTTTCAGCAATCATCTCAAGTACGCGTCGGCGAATAGGGGTGAAACGAACGCCGCGGATATGGCACTGAGACTCCGCCTGCTGTAGTAGTGTACTCGCTTGGGTCATGGGCAACTCGTTGAACGTTGTTAGCCTAGGCACTCGTTAGTAGTCTACGCGCCGGTGGAGGAGGTGTCAGAGTTTTCTACCGAATCGCTGTCCACCAGCTCACTTTGTCGCGCAAAATGGTGCTGGGCAAACGCCACACGCTGTTTGGCGGGCACACCATCGGGTTGGCGCTCAATAAGATCAAGCCGGCGGCGTAAACCTTCACCATTGGTCATTTGAATAGCCAGGCCAGGCCTTGCATTGAGCTCAAGCAGCATCGGGCCATGCTTG
This sequence comes from Halomonas campaniensis, assembly GCF_002211105.1. Classification (GTDB taxonomy): domain Bacteria; phylum Pseudomonadota; class Gammaproteobacteria; order Pseudomonadales; family Halomonadaceae; genus Vreelandella; species Vreelandella campaniensis_A. The sequence continues at coordinate 84,383 of NZ_JPUA01000037.1, forward strand.
CGATCCAGCACCATATCGGTGCCCAGATAACCGAGCCCGGTCATTTCATAACAGCCTGCGGCCAAGTTAAGCAGTGTTTCCCACTGGGGCACGACCAGGCTTGCCAGATCATGACCCGTGTCGGGATGGCTAAAGCAGGGGCGGTCAAACTGCACGGCGCGCAAAGCAGCCCCGGTAGCGATGTTCAAGCCAACGCCTACCGCGCCCTGGTGCAGGTTAGCCTTGCCGTCGGATGCCGCGGTGGAAAGACGCATCATGGCCATAACGGGGTACCCCTTGAAGACAATAACCCGAATATCGGGAACCCCTTCATAGGTGTAATCCATCAGGCTTTCATCGAAATTAATCAGCGTTTCAATCACCGCCACATCGGGGGAGCCACCCAACGAGTAGAGCCCCGATAGAATATTCGACACGTGCCGCTCGATATCGGTAAGAGAAAGCTGGGCACCGCTGGGCTTGATAAAGACGTTGTCCTCGACCTTTTCAATCACCAGGATGCCTTTGCCGCCGCTTCCCTTGGCCGGTTTGATAACGAAACCGGCATGGCCTGTTAGCATTTCACCAATGTGTTTGACGCCGAACTGGGTGGTCACGGTACCAATCAGTTCGGGTGAGGTAATCCCGTACTGCTGGGCCAGCAGCTTGGTTTTAAGCTTGTCATCCACCAGAGGGTAAAGCCGGCGGCTGTTATATCGCCCAATATAGCGAATATTGCGCCGATTCATGCCAATGATGCCTTTATCCCGCAAGCGCGTGGGCCACGTCCAGTTCTTCAGCCAGCTCATGAGGGTTTCTCATCATCAGTGATTGGCTTAAAGCGACGCAGCTCCAGTAAACGATAGCCCGTGTAGTTGCCCAACAGCAGAATCAGCGCCATCAATATCAGCTGTACGCCCAGGAAATTGAACGTAATGTGGCGCACCCAAGGGTTATTCATCGCTAGATAGGCAAGGATCGCCGTAATCAAACTGCCGCCACCCTGGATTAACACCTGCTTAGGGCCTTCCTCTTCCCATAGAATCGACATCCGCTCGATGGTCCAGGCCAGGATAATCATCGGGAAGAAAGTGATTGTTAAGCCAGCACTGAGACCCATGCGGTAAGCCAATACGGTGAAGATTGAGATAATCGCAATCACCGTTATGATGACTGCCGAGACCCTGGCCACCAGCAATAAATTCAGGTAAGAGAGATAGTTACGAATAATCAGGCCGACGGCGACAATGAGCAGAAAGCCAATCAAGCCCGTGGGCAGACTCGTTTGAATGAAGGCGAGGGCGATCAATACCGGCATAAAGGTACCGGATGTTTTGATACCCACCAGCACACGCAAAAATACCACCATTAACGCGCCGATCGGAATCAGCAAAATAGTCTGGAATAGCGCTTGCTCTTCCAGCGGCAGGCTATGAATGGAGAAATTCAGCAGCGTATCTTCAGAGTAATGATTGCGCACCGCCGCAGAAGCCGGCTGATCATGGGTCATCATGGAGAACGTAACCCGGGAATTGGTGCCGCCTTGAACTTCCAGCACGGCTCGCCCACCGGTTTCCCACAGCAATAAATTGTCCGGCTTGCCTTGCTCACCTGTTAGCGGGTGGAAAATTGCCCACTCTTCTCCAGACTCATCAAACACCTGAATCCAGCTGCTGAGGGTTTGGCGTCGGCGTCCATCTTCCAGCAGTAGGCCACTTATTTCTCGAGCTTGCACTCCAGCCTGGTTAAGTAGACGCACCACCAGCGCTGCCGGGTTTTCTTGTGATAGAAGCAGCCGTGCGTTTTCTTCCTGACGCTCACCATTAATATCGCGAATCAGCTCGCGAGCGAAGGTGGCGTTATTGGCGCTACGTGCCCAAGCCTGCTCAATAAGCTGGCTGGCCGCTGTGTCATAGGGTCTTTCCCATGGCGTGGTAACAACGTCAGGCGGTGTTTGTGCCGGTGAGCGGGCATCATCCGATACCAGCATTTGAACCGAGTAGTAGAGTGTCTGGCTGCCCGCTGCTTCACGAATAGTCCAGCGGGCGGTGCGGCCTAACTCATCCGCCTGATAAGCAAGCCCATAGCCTGACGAGGCGGTGTTCTCTGTCAGCACACGGTAGCCTGCCTGATGAGAAGGCAAGGCCAAGTCAACCTGGACAGGACCACCTTGGGCAGTGAAATTAATACCCGCCTCAATCTCCCACACCTGGCGCTGCTCTCCGGGCAGCCAGGGGATCTCAAACTGCACGTGGCGTTGTACGCTGGTCGCGATGCCTACGACCATCAGCAGGCCGACTATAATATAGAACATTAACCGTGACATGGAGATTCCTTTCCTCGTGAAACGCTAGAGCAGTTACTCTTCGCTATCGTCTTCATCAACTGCTTCATCTTCAGCAGCTTGCTCAGCTGGTTCGCCACCAGGAAATTCGGGGCGGTCATGCAAATAAGTGTCGGCTACATCAATGACCGCAATATCCATCAAAAAGCGCCGTCCTAGCAGCACCGGGTAATCCAGGTGAGAGCGGTCATTGAGGGTGAATTCGACATTTTCACGAATCGGCCCTAAGGTCATTAATAGCGAAATGACAGGGCGTGACTCTTCACCCGAGGCTTGAACAATACGCACTCGGCGTACGATAGGCGCTTCGATCCACTCATCGCGCTGAGACTCAACGGCCACGTCATCTTCGTTCAGCGCCAACTTGAAGCGCACCCAGTTTTCACCATCACGTTCGAAACGGGTGATCTCTTCAGCAGAAAGTGACGACGTGTTAGCCCCGGAATCGACGCGCGCCTTGAGGTAGGTGCCCAGACTCGGTAGCCCGATCCACTCACTGCGACCCAGCAGCGTTTTAGTGGTTAAGCTCTCATCAATTTCACACTCTTCGCGAATGATGACAGGCTCTTCACCGCGGGCTTCCAGCTGCTGTACATCTTGGCGAAGGTAGCGCAGTAAACTGCCCACTTCACGCATATCGGCAGTCAGTGATTGCTGCTGATCAAGCTGGCGTTCCTGCAGCTGAGTGCGAGTATCGCATTGCTGCACCAACTGGCTTTCTAATTCCAAGATACGAGAGTTGAACGAGGCTTCGCTTAAAGGGGGAGGTTGATTCGTTTCCGGCTGGGTTGCTGCGCAGCCAGCCATCGAAAGCGACAAGCCAGCTACAAGCCACAAAACACCTGGGCGCATAACGAGAGATATCCTTGGACAATAGGTTGGGGAATGATAAGGAGATGGGCGACTAGTGTCCAACGCCATCACAGCTTTTCGGGCACCTATTTCAGATGCTTAATTTACTCTATTTAACATAATATATATTAAGCGAACCCAATGAGGTCTAGCAGTAGTCACGGCCGCCTAGGTGCTCTATGCTAGCAAAATACTGAACAGACATTGTACTAAAATCCATTTTCATATAGGAAATGACTCATGACACGCTCTCTGCGAATTGGCTATTTCTTCACACTGCTCTTCATGTTGGCTGGCTGTGCCAGCGTTAATATTGAGGACTACGCTGATTCTGAACCCCGCCTGGATATTGCCGAATACTTTGCGGGTACCACTCGCGCCTGGGGCATGGTGCAGGATTACTCTGGCGAGGTACAGCGGCGTTTCACCGTGGAGATCCAAGGCACCTACGAAGATGACACCCTAACACTGGATGAGGCTTTCTTATTTTCAGACGGTGAAACCGATCAACGCGTTTGGACTTTTAAGCGAGTCGATGAGCACCGTTGGATTGGCACTGCCAACGACGTTGATGGCCAAGTGGAAGCACGTCAATACGGTCATGCCTTTCATATGCGCTACCCGTTAGAGATTGAGATTAACGGCCGAATGATCTCATTTAACATGGATGACTGGATGTACCTTCAGCCGGATGGTCGCTTGATCAATCGAACCGCCATGCGCAAATTTGGTGTCACGTTAGGCGAAATCACGCTGGTTTTTGAACAAGGCTAAGTAACGGTTAAATAGATAAAAAAGCAGCCTACTCTATGAGCAGGCTGCCTCTCTTATTTCTCACTAGCAGGATTATTCTGGCGCTGCGTAGGAGCCGTCTTCCTGGTGAACTTCATTACCAGTAATCGGCGGCGTAAAGACGCACGCCACGGTCATGCCCTTTTCCTTGCCGCGAAGCAGGTGTTCATCATGCTGGTCAAGTAGATAGATATCGCCTGCTTTGATCGGCCAGATTTTGCCGTCAGCCAGGGTTTCAACTTCGCCTTCACCTTCATAGCAAAACACTGCTTCGTAGTGATTTTTATAGTGAATATGCGTCTCTGTGCCTGGAAAAATGCGGGTAATATGGAACGAAAAACCAGCATTGTCGTTGGCCAGAACAAGGCGAGTACTGTCCCAGTTACCATTTTCAGCGGTCACCAGGCGCTCTGTTTTACGCGCTTCTTCAAGATTACGAACGATCATAGGAGTACTCCGTTGCAAAACGGCTGGCGACTACCAGCCGTTATATCCCTATCTAAAAAGACATCTAAAAACTGTGCGCGACTACTTCAGCTTAACGCCAAATTATTCGCTAGCAACAGCTTTAACGCACATTTCGAGAATATCCAAGCCTTCCAGCAGGTCTTCATCGCTAATGGTTAACGGACACAGACATTTCACCACTTCGCCGTCCTGGCCGCTGGTCTCAATCACCAGACCGTGCTCGAAGGCTTTGCTGGTAATTTTATCGGCAATATCACCCGATACGACGTCAATACCTCGCATCAAACCACGACCACGCTCGCTGGCAGGTATGCCATGCTCCGTTAAGTGCGCCGCTAACTTTTGGAAGCGCTCTTCTACAATACGCCCTTTACGCTGAACATCGCGTTCAAAAGTGTCATTCGTCCAATATTTTTTCAACGCTGCGGTGGCGGTCACCATCGCCAAACTGAAACCACGGAAGGTGCCGTTATATTGACCCGGCTTCCATTTATCCAACTCTGGGCGCATCAATACATGGGCAAAGGGCAAGCCAAAGCCGGAGAGCGATTTCGAGTTGGTAATAATGTCAGGCGTAATACCCGCATGCTCAAAGCTAAAGAACTTACCTGTACGCCCACAGCCTGCCTGGATATCGTCAATAATCAGCAGAATATCGTGGGCACGGCAAATACCTTCAAGACGCTTCAACCACTCCAGGCCTGCCACGTTAATACCGCCCTCGCCTTGCACGGTTTCGATGATGACACCTGCGGGGATATCCAAGCCGCCAGATTTATCGCTGAGCAGTTTTTCAAAATAGTCCAGGGTATCGGTGTGCTCGCCCATGTAGCCATCGTAAGGCAGGAAGCTAGCACCCTGGGTGGGTATGCCCCCTGTGGCTTCACGGAATTTACGGTTACCTGTTGTCGCCAAAGCGCCCATGGTTACCCCATGAAAACCATTGGTGAAGGTGACAATATTGTGGCGGCCTTTAGCTACACGAGCCAGTCGGATAGCGGCTTCTACGGCATTGGTACCGGTTGGGCCAGGCAGATGCACTTTGTAGTCGAGTCCGCGAGGCTTGAAAATAACGTTTTCAAGCGTTTCCAGATAATCACGCTTGGCATTGGTCCACATATCCAAGCCGTGAACCACTCCATCAGTCGACAGGTAATCAATCATCGCCTGCTTCATGTGCGGGTTATTGTGGCCGTAGTTGAGCGTGCCCGCGCCGGCGAGGAAATCAATGTACTCGCGGCCGTTCTCATCGGTTAAGCGCGCATTTTGCGCTTTGGTAAACACCACAGGAAAGGAACGAGAATAAGTACGTACATTGGATTCCATGCGTTCGAGCGTCTGGGTCTGCATTAGCGACCTCCTTGGTTGATCATTTTGACTTTAGGCGTTACTTGCCCGAAGCAACATGAGCGGGAAAACAGGTAGTCCGATACGCAGATCTAGCAAAACAGCGTATTAGATGCGGTCTGTTTGGAACGGGCCAATACGAACCAGGTTTTCCGGGTCATGCTCTCCTCCGAGCTGTTCGGTAGAGAAGTATTCGCGGCTGTTGAGTGGCGCATGCCAGCGCGCAGCCAAGCGGCGAAACAAGCCCCAAGAGGCTAGATTGTCGGGGGTGATGGTGGTTTCAAGGTGATGCACATCGTCAAGCTCGGGGCGTGACATAATCGCTTCGACCAAGCGCCGGGCCAGGCCAGTGCCTCGCGCTTTTTCACCGACAGCCACTTGCCATAGAAAGTAAGTGTCAGGAGCATTGTCCTTAACATAGCCAGACACAAAGCCAACGATCTCACCCTCTTCGTTGGTAGCGACTGCACAGGTATCACGAAACTGAGTCGCCAGCAGCAGGTAGGCATAGGCTGAATTCACATCCAGCGGTGGGCAAGCTTTAACCAGCTCGTAAACCCCCCAGCCATCATCCGCATTGGGTTTGCGAATAAATAGCGGTGTCTCTGCATGGCCCACAACAGCATCGGCCACCGTTGGCCTGGCCAAGTCAGCAGAGGGGGTAAAAGGTTGTATTGGCGTACTCATAGTTATGCTTCGCTGTAGCGAATTTGATGATCATTATAACAGCTGATTATGAGCAATTCAAAAGCCATATTATTCTCCACCCCGCTTTCCATAATTTTTTGTTATAGCTAACCAGTACAACCATGCGACAGCCCTCGGCCACTTAACTGCTATCGTTTTAGAGTAGTGCACAAGCCAAAAAAAGGCGCGCCAAACGGCACGCCTGTTTAACATGGGGCTACTATGTGCGAGTGAGCGTGCGCAACGTAACGAACTCCTCGGCGCCTGTAGGATGGATGCCTACAGTGCGGTCAAAGTCCTGCTTGGTAAGCCCCGCCCTTACTGCAATGGCAATACCCTGAATGATTTCACCCGCATCATCCCCCACCATATGTGCCCCCACCACTACATCAGAGGCATCGTCCACGATCAGCTTCATTAAGGTGCGCTCTTGACTGCCCGATAGCGTGTGCTTCATGGCACGAAAATCGGTGCTATAGACGCGAATATTGGCAAATTTTTCCCGCGCAGCCTCCTCAGACAGCCCCACGGTACCGATGTTGGGGTGGCAAAAAACGGCGGTAGGAATCGTGGTGTAGTCCAACGGTTTGGGAGCCGTATCGGCAAAGTGGACGTCCACAAGCTGCATGGCCTCTGCCAAGGCGACCGGCGTCAATTCGGGCCCAGCCGTTAGGTCGCCTAGCGCTAACACTGAAGGCAGCGCTGTTTCAAACCGTTCATTCACGGGGATTTTACCCGCGTCATCCAAGCCCAATCCCAACGCTTCAAGCCCTAGGTCGCGGATATTGGCTTTCCGCCCCGTAGCCGCGAGCACTACGTCGACCTCAAGCACATCGCCGTTAGTGAGATGCACAGTGTAGGCACCCTGGCTGGGTTCAATACGCTCAATATTAGTGTTGAAGTGAAGATTGACTCCCTTTCTCTCCATTTCAGCGCGGGTGAACTCACGTACCTGTTGGTCAAAGCCTTTCAAAAACAGTTCACCGCGGTAGATAAGGTGCGTCTCGCTGCCCAGTCCATTAAAGATGCTGGAGAACTCCACCGCAATATAGCCACCCCCCAGTGCTAAAAAGCGTTTGGGGAAGGTATCCAGATCAAAAATCTGATTGGAGTTCAGGGCGTATTCACTCCCTGGAAAATCGGGCACCCATGGCCATCCACCGGTAGCGAGGAGGATTTTGCGCGCGGTCACAGAAATATCACCATGCTCGCCACTTAGCGTTACCGTATGTGCATCGGCCAGGCGTGCTCGAGCGTTAAACAGTGTGACCCCAGCCCCCTCCAGCATGCGCTGATAAATTCCATTGAGGCGTTTGATTTCACTAATTTTGTTGTCACGCAATGTAGCCCAATCAAAACGCGCAGGGCCGGATAGCTGCCACCCAAAGCCTGCCGCATCGTCAAAGCTGTCATGAAAATGGGCAGCGTAGGAGTAGAGTTTTTTGGGCACACAGCCCACATTGACGCAGGTTCCACCCAGGTAGCGATCTTCGGCAATCGCCACCTTGGCCCCGGTGGCGGCTGCCATGCGCGCAGCTCGCACACCACCAGAGCCCGCACCGATAACCAGAAGGTCATATTCGTATTCTGAAACGTCTGCCATGATTTGCTCCTGGGGAGTTAAAATTCGTGTGAGTCAATCATCGTATTGTCAAAGGGCCAAGTGTGGCGGTTGACCTGACTGTCCGGGGAGGTTAAAACCTTCAGCTGCACTTTTGTGCTGGCGCATATTTTATAAAGTCCCTAATTTTATACTGAGTAGGGTTTGATATCTCGCTTGCCTACCAGTGATTCGACACCCTTTAACCTTACTGGAGACGCTATGTCTGACCCTATTGCGACGCTACTCGATAATAACCGCGCCTGGGCTGAGCGCATGTGTGAAGAAGACCCCGACTACTTTAAACGTCTCTCGAATCAGCAAAACCCTGATTATTTATGGATTGGCTGCTCCGACAGCCGAGTGCCAGCGAATCAAATTATCGCTCTCCCGCCTGGCGAGGTTTTCGTCCATCGCAACGTCGCCAATCTACTCCATCACACGGATATGAACGCGCTGTCGGTGGTTCAGTTCGCGGTAGATGTACTCAAGGTCAGCCATATCATGATTGTCGGCCACTATGGATGTGGGGGCATTAAGGCCGCCATGACGGGAGGCGAATGCGGCGTGGTGGATTACTGGCTGCATTCGGTTCGTGAACAGTACAACCACCACCGGAGCTCGCTGGAGCATCTCCCGGTTGAAGATCAAATCGACCGCATGTGTGAGCTTAACGTTAAAGCCCAGGTAAACAGTTTATGCCGCACCAAGATTCTGCAACGTGCCTGGCAGCGTGGCCAACAAATCTCTGTGCATGGCTGGGTCTATGGGCTAAGCGACGGACGCGTGAAAGATCTTAATTGCACTATAAGTGGTTTAGAGCAAGTGGAAACACTTTACCGTATTGATCGCCTCCAGCAAGGCGACTAAGCGCCCTCCCCAGCGCCTACTTTTCAAATAGCGATTTCCAAGGGCTATTTCCAAGGGTTATCTCCACGACCTATCTCCAAGACTTACCGCTACGCTAGTCGTAGCGGTAAGCACGATGGCAACTTTTACAGCTCGCTCCTACCTCTGAAAGCGCGCGTGCGGTATCACGGGGATCCTGTTGTTCGGCCACCTCTATCAAATTGGCGATTTTATCCTCAAGGTCGGTAAAACCGTCAGTGAACTGATCCCACTCCTCCCATATAGAGGCCCGCGCTTCAGAACCACTGCCGTGTGTGCCCTCAATAAAGGCAGGCAACAGGCGTTGCGCACTGGCGCGCTCTTGCAGCTCAAGCAATCGCGGCGTTGCGGCTTCAATATCTTGGTTATTGATGAGATCAAAGCGCAGCTGACGCACCAGACTCTCAATATCTTTAAGCTCTTCGCGGCGCCAAATCACGGCTTCGCGTTCGTTTGCGAATGGCGTATCGCTAACCGCCTGAGGCATGGCTAAGTCACTTGCCTCATCGCCTGCCCAAGCCAGCGGCATGGATAAGATTAGTGCCAGGACGCTGGCTGTCGCACTGCGCGGGGAAGCCCACTGTAAGTGATAGCGCTGCTGCATAATGGCTTCCTGTCGATGATGCGTTGGTAAAATGGCTAATGAAGTGCGTTTTATCCTATTGGACACGTGACGCCAGTCCCTTTTAGCCCACAGTAGCCATTGGGATTTTTATCGAGGTACTGCTGATGGTAGGCCTCTGCGTAATAAAAGGTTTCAAGTGGCTTTATCTCAGTGGTGATCGCCCCTCTACCCGCCTTATCGAGTGCCTGCTGATACGCAGCTGCACTCTGCTCGGCTGCCGTTTGCTGCGCTTCACTGGTGGTGAAAATAGCAGAGCGGTACTGGGAACCAATATCGTTGCCCTGGCGATTACCCTGGGTCGGATCATGCTGTTCCCAGAAAACCTGTAGCAATGTTTCCAGATCGATTTGCTTAGGGTCATAAATTACCCGCACCACTTCTGTGTGGCCAGTACGCCCTGTGCACGTCTCCTCATAGGTGGGGTTTGGGGTTTCTCCACCAGCATACCCCGCCGCGGTGACATAAACGCCTGGTAGTTGCCAAAACAGGCGCTCTACGCCCCAGAAACAGCCCATACCCAGCACTATCTCTTCATGGCCCTCGGGAAATGGCGGATGGAGCGAGTGCCCATTAATAGTATGCACCTGGCTTGTTTCTATGGGCGTATCACGACCAGGCAGTACCCGGCCTGAACCAGAGCTAGCGTTTGAAAATAGTGACATATCGCCCTCACTTATTGCTGCTGAATGATTTCGGGATTACCGGAACGGGTAAAGGTGTAGATTAAATCCACCGCTTGATTGGTACCCGACACGGCCTGCACATAAAGGTTACGCCACAGCGTGTAGCGCAGTGTTAGTTCGGCAATCGGCGAGAAAAGTCCCACACCGTAACTAATTCTAAGATCATCGGTGAGTTGACCACTGACAGCGACTTGACTGTCGTCACCGGCTCCGGCGGTATCCAGCGTCAAGTCATCAATACCGAAGGCTTCACCAATGGAACCTACCGCCCCGCCGGTACGCCCTAACGACATACCAATCAACGCGGTGGTCAGGGCGCTATCCACCCCGCCCCCCGAAGCATCAGGCGCGCGACCCCGTAATAGGTAAGAAAGCGCGCGGGACTCGTCCATTGCGGGTTCAGAAAAGATCAGTACGTTCGGGGCTTCGGCGCTGCCGGTTACCCGCAAGCCCGCAATGACATCATCTTCGGTGACGTCAGGGTTGCGAATGGCTTCGAAGTCGAGTGTTGGCAACCCTGGCGGCCCGCTAAACAGCAGTTCACCGCGTCGAATAACCAGGTCTTGGCCGAACGCCTGAAAACGACCGTCGACCAAATTAACGTCACCAAACAGCTGCAACGCCCCGCTGCTTTGGCGAATTTCCAGCGCGCCTCCCAATCCGGATTCCAGGCCGTAGGCTGAAATTTGCATATCACGGCCCAAGGTTAAGGTCACCAGCACATCAATCTCCATGCCAGTAGCGGCCAGTTCATCCGCGGCGCTGGGGCCTTCCTCATTGGCAGCCGCCCGCTGAGCCTCAATTTCTGCCTGGCGATCATCGCGTTCAGTAATAATCACTTCATCGCCACTTGGGGTCACCGCTGACGAGGGCATATCGCCAATTTCAAGCCGTGCCCAGGGCAAATTCACATCCCCCCTTACTTGCAGCCTTTCCGGCGTGACCCGGATACGGATATCAGGCGCGACTTCAAGACGTCCAAACTGAGGTAGCACGACCAGGATAGGCTCCTGCACAGCATCCAGGTCGATGCCAATCCGCCAGTCATCACCGCTTGGCCAATAAGCATCACCGGTGATTTCCAAACGCCCGCGCTCAGCGGCCAGATAGCCGTCAATATCCCCCTGCTCACCGTCGAAGGAGACCACCAGTTCGCCCCCCTGAATATCCACAGGAATATCCGGGCCACTTACCCCGATACCGCGTAGGCCGAGCTGGCCCTGTAAATCAGGGGCCGCAGTGGTGCCGGTAATTTGCACGCTGCCCGATAAATCGCCTTCTAAGCGATCCATTCCCACCAACATGGGTCGATAAGGCTGCAGAGACACGTTGTTTGCACGTAGTTCACCTGATAATGCGCCGGCCCCCAATGGGTCGTTGACCGACAGGTCTAAGTTGAGGTCACCCGCCTCAGCTAGCGAGAGCGATACATTGGCATCCGCCTGAGATTGGGTGGCTTCAATCTGAGCGTCTAAACTGATTTCCGGCAGTTGCACAGGCTGGCCATAATCATTAACGGCAGTAATCGCGAGCTCGCTAAGAATTTGCAGATCAGCCTGCCATCGGGCTCCACCCTGGCGCCAGTTGGCGACGAGATCCGCGGTTGTGTCGCCCTCTAACTGCCACTCTTCCGGCAGGAAAGGCTCCAACATTTCCATTGGCACTTCGCGTACCGTAAGCACAGCGTTGCCCTGTTGTGCAGAAGCGACGATCTCCTCTTCGGAGCAGACCAGCCCACCCTGCTCACGGCGCAGACAGAACGTCGACAGACGTGCCTCGCCATTAGCTAGGTTGTAGCGCACGTCCATAGGGGCTTCAAGGCGAATATCTCCTGCCTCAGAATCAATTTCCATCGGTGTCAAGCGAGCTTGATACAGCTGGTTCTGCTGGTCAAAACGGCCATCCAAAGCAAGCTGCGCCCGGCTAAGAGTGCTGTTGTCGGCGCCTTGGGCGCTCAGCTCCAGCCGATGCTCTGAGAGGCGACCAGCCAGATTTGCTTCGATGTTTGTCAGCGACTGCCCTCCTGCATTGACGTTTTGTAGCGCCAGTTGTACATCCAGAGTAGGATCATCAATGCCCTGTACATCGGCATCTAACGCAAACCGCTCAACGCGGTTTTCACCAAAACGTATGCCATCGCCCTGTAAGTTGGCGAGTAATTGAGGCTGATCAAAGCTGCCGCTAGCCTCTAACGTACCCACAATAGTGCCCGCCAAATCTGGCGAAAGGGTTTGCAGCTGGCGCAGGGCAATATCCGCATTCAATGACATCGCCTGTTGGCTAATTTGCCCCTCTGCTGTTAAGCGATTCTCCCCCTGGGTAAACAGCAACTCGTCAATATCCAATTCCAGATTGCTGTTAGCATCAAAGGCCGCTTGTAGGGTTAGCGGGTAGTCGCGCAGCTCACCTTCGATCGCTAAGTCGGGCACGCTAATAGCCCACAGATCCCCTTGCTGATGCAATCTAAGCTCAATATCGCCGTTTAAATCACCGTCTAGCTGATCGACGAAGTGGGCAGGGTTAAACTGATCCAGACGAATAGTAGTGTTGACCTGAAGCGGCGCTGCCCAACGGATGTTGCCTTCGCTGCGCAGGGAACTCTCGTCGACAGCAAGGGTGAGCGGTTGCCAGCTAAACTGCTCAAGATCGCCCTCTCCAGTGACGTTAATTTGAGTGCGCGGCAGGCTCGGGCCCTCGACCGCCAGAGCCAATTGAGCACTATAATCGCTCAGGCTGCCGGTTACCTGTAGATCCAGGTCATCGACTGTATAGGCTTGGGCTGTCCCCTCTTCAGCGCTGGTATCGACGCTCTCATTGCTACTCTCATCTGTACTGACAGGCAAAGGCCACTGTAATTGGTCACTTTGTAGCTGCAGTTGGAACGGCAGCGTCGGGGCGAGTGCGTCGACTTGCCCCCTCAAGGATGCATTGACCGCGCCGGAAGCGTCCAACTGCGCTTCAAGCGCATCCAGTGGGCCAGACAGCATCAAGGTTAAAGACTCACCACTTAACGCTGGGTATATCTCGGGTAAAAAAAGTTCGACTGCTAAACGTGCTTCGAGCGGATAATTGCCGTTTAAAGTGGCATTCGCGGTTAATTCAGCCTCGGCGTCCGGGGTAACAACGGAAAGCTCGGTGACTTCGACGTGATCACCTTCGGTCAGCAACCCAAGCCGCAGCCGCTCGACGCGATACTCGGCGGCCCCTTCCAATCGAAAATCGTTAAGCGTGAATTCAGGTAACTGGATATCAACCGGTAGCGTGATCTCTGGTAGTTCCAGGCGCTCGCGTTCTTCAAGCTGCTGCTCTGGTGATTCCACTGCCACCAACGCCTCTTGGGGTGGCTGGTTGAGCAGGATAGCACCATCGATGGCTTCGGCCTGAAGCGGTGTTTCAATACCCTGGGTTAGTAGAACGCCCGATGAGGGTAGTAAATAGAGGCGAAGTTGCTCCAAGTGAGTCGGCGAGAGTCGCACTTCGCTTCCTTCGGCAACGGCGGCTGAGCTAAAGGAGCGCCACGCCACCTGTGTCCCATCGGCTAGCCGTAGGCTAACATCGTCCAGCAGGAGAGAACGGAGCTCGATGGGAAATGGAAAACGAATCGCCAGCGACGACCCCTCCTCTTCGGGAGGTGGCGCTTGCTCACCGGATGGGCCTAGCTGGATGTCGGCGCCCACCACACGCAGTGTGTCGATGCATAAGCGCCCTGACAGCACACAATCATCTGACCACTGGAGTTCGAACTCATCCACGCTTATACGGGTTTCGCCCAGCTGTAGCTGGAAACCTTCGAGCTGAAAATGGTCGAGCAAGCCACCTTCATGATGCGCGTAGGAGAAAAAATCACGCTGCTCACCCTGGGAGAGCAGCACGCCGGTGCCCCAGGGAGATAACGCCACCCCAACCAGTAGCGCCACAATGCCGAACAGCCAAATGGGTAGCACGATAACCAAACGCACAAAGCTCCAGAGCAGAAGCCAAGCGCGATAACGGGGGGACAACATACGGCGTTTATCAGATGTAGCTGGTTCAACCTGCGACAAGTCTCTCTCCTAGAATTCCGGCCCGATGGAAAAGTGCAAACGCCAATCGTCTTCGTGGTCGAAGGGGTGGGCGATGTCAAAACGTATTGGCCCCACCGGCGAGACCCAGCGCACCCCGGCACCGGCACCGGTTTTCAAATCATTAGGCCCCCAGTTATCAAAGGCGTCGCCGTTATCGACAAAAGTGGCCCCCCACCAATCCCCCGTCACCCGGCGCTGATACTCCAGGGTCGAGGTGAGCATTTGCTGCCCACCGCGCAGTCGGCCCTCATCATTGCGGGGAGATAAGCTCTCATAGGAGTAACCGCGTACACTGCGATCGCCACCCGCGAAAAAACGCAGCGATGGCGGTATTTTGGCAAAATCATCGGTTTCAATGGCGCCTACACTTACGCGCGCCAAGAAGCGATTATCGTTGCCGACCATACGGATCCACTCCGTATCTCCCGTGATACGAGCAAATGTCGCATCCGATCCCCAAACGGTGTCCGAATACTCTATCGAGAGCTGCTGGCGGTCACCCCATAATGGGAAGCGCTGAGGGCGTGTTCGCGTACGTGACCACTGAATGCCGGGATAGAACAGCCATACCTCATCTGCCTCGCCGCCCTGTTCGAAGTCCTCATAGGTAGTACGAAAATAGAGGGTTTGTACCCAATCATTATCAAACTGCCACCGACGAGCCAGTTCAACGGTGCCTTCTAGCGACTTGGTGTCGCTGTCATCGACGTTACGAACCCCATACTGAAGCCGATAGCTGTCGCGAAGCGGATCCTCAAGGGGCACGTTGTAGACACCGGTAAAACGCTGCTCCGGGGCGGATAAATAGAGGTCGTGATCAAGACTATGACCATAGCGGTTAATCCATGGTTGATCCCAACCAAACCGCAGCCTTGGCCCTACATCAGTCGCATAACCAATACCCACTTCGAACTGGTGACGATCAGCAGGCGTTACGCTGATATCGATAGGTAGCTGAGCATCATCGCGCTTATTAATACGCAGCGCGCTAGCAAGTGCTGCGCTGCTTAAACGTGGTCGCTCAGGCTGCGATGCAGTGGCTTCACTCCACCAGGGGGCACCACCGCCAGAAGGAGCGATCGATAACTCTTGGGCTGTTTCAAGACGGGGACGAACAGAGACCGAGCTGAACCAGCCGGTTTCAGCGAGCGATTGATTATATTCCGCTAGGGATTGGGCCAAATAGGGATCGCCTTGCTCGAAAGGCTGCATGCGCCGCAACCTGTCTAGCTCAATATGACTGCCGGTGATAGAGGTGGCACCAAATTGATATCGGGGACCGCTATCAAAATCCATATAGAGTCGCGCACTTTGCAAATAGGGGCGTACTTCCATACGTCGATCAGTAAACCCCCAGTCAAAGTAGCCACGCTCGATAGCCAATCCTGAAAACTGACTGCTCAAGCGATCCCACGGGGCATGGCGCAGCGCATCCCCCTCCTTTAGTGGAAAGTCCTTTACGGCCTGTTGAAAAGGGGGATCTTCGCTTGCATCGCCCTCCACATTGATTGACAGAATTTCAATTTCAACCTGGGGGCCCGGCTCGATTTCAAGCCAGACGCGCTCATCCGTGGCCCGCTCAAGGGTTATGTCAGGCTCGTAGTAGCCATAAACACGCATTGCTTCCTGGGTGCGTCGGCGAACTTCGCCCTCCAGGCGCACCTCAGTATATTGCGCTGCATCGATGTTCTGTAAATAGGCTTGGATATTGCCTTCGACCTCATTGGAAACGCCCTCGATGGTCGCTTCCAAGGCCCATGCGCCATGCGATATGCATAATAGCGGTAGCACCGCAAAAAACGTGCGTCCAGTGGCTAATGTCCATTGCCGTTGTCTTCCCATACATTTTTATCCCAACCTAAATCAGCGGCTTCATCGCCTAAACATTGCCATGCATTGGCATGTCAACGCTTAGGCAGTCGCACTCATACACTCGATGCAATTCGTTAACGCAACATCTCTAGCTGGGCACTGAACGCAAGCTGTGCTTGTCGTACTTGGCGCACATCGCTTTCCAGCGAATTCAGGCGTTGAGTCCACTGTTGCTCCAGTTCTTCCAGGGCTGCCTGATCTGCCGGGGCTTCGACCGCTGCAACGGACGTTTCCAATTCATCAAAGCGATCCTCAATTGCAGCTCTCTGGGCTGACAACTGCTCTTCCCAAGCAGTGGTCACGCTATTGAGTTGGCTATCCAGTTCCTCGATCCGCTGTTCGGTCAATTGCTCCAGATGGGAGACCTCTGCAACGAGATTTTGACGACCCGATGCCCCCGTTTGTTCCAAGGCGTCAAGCGATTCTCGCACCGCCATCAATTGGCTGTCGCGCAATTCGGCTTGCTCCCTAAGCTGAGACAGCTGCTGCATCAGCGTGTTGATCGAGTCGCTTGAGACCGTGTCCTCACTAGTGGTGAGGAAACCGTATAACTCTTCCCGGGTGGCTGCCAACGAGGTGGCAAGCTGCTCCTGCTCTTGGAAGAGTGTCGACATCTGAGCTTGTACAAAGGTTATCGTATCTTGTACATCTGTGTCATCCGAATCCAACCGAGCATGCACATTAGAGACCTCCCCACTCACCCGGTGAATCTCATCCAGCAGTCGTTCACGTTCGTACCACAGTCCAACTGCCGCCGCGCCCAATAGCGCAATGATCAGCAGCAAACATAGCCATAACGGCCATATTGTCGGCCCTTTTCGATGGCGTAGATGTTGCGCCGTCAAGCTTTGATCCACATCGGGCACAATACGAGAGGATGCGGTAGCGTCTGGCATGACATTTCCTCAAAGAGTCTTCGGGTCGGCACGGCGGCCAATACCTCGGTACATTAATCCACAGCTGGCAACAAACTCAGGATCGTAAATATTGCGCCCATCCAATACGAGTTTAGCGTTTAATAGCGAGCCGAGTCGGTGCCAGTCAGGGTTCCAATACGTTTTCCATTCGGTCACCAGCATCAGGGCATCGGCCCCCTCACAGGCCTGATAGGGGTCATGGGTATAAGTCACCAGGTCGTCACGCTCGCCTACCAAAGCGCGCAGAGCAGGCACCGCCGCTGGGTCGTGAAGCTGAACGTTAACCCCCTGCGCCCACAGCGCTTCAAGCAGCGTTAATACCGGAGCATGGTCAATACGCGCAGTGCCGGGTTTAAACGCGGCGCCCCAAATCGCCACTGTTTTACCCGCCATCTCGCCAGCAAAGTGAGCCCATAACTTGCGGAACAGGGTCTCTTTCTTCTGCTCGTTGATATCCATCACCTGCTCAAGCAGCGCTGAATAACGGCCACTTTGTAGCTGAACATCGGCCAGGCGAATCAAATCCCGTGAGAAGTTAGGCCCGCCAAACCCACACCCGGGGTACAGGTATTCAAAACCAATACGCGAGTCGGCGCCCATCCCCTGCCGGACATGCTCCACATCCACCCCCAGAGTATCAGCCAAGCCCGCAATTTCATTCATATAACTGATGCGCGTAGCGAGCATGCCGTTAATCGCCAGCTTAGTGAGCTCCGCCGCGCGGCGCGGCATACACTGGAAGACCTCGCTGCGGCGATTAAAGGCGCGTAATAGCTCCCTGGTTACCTGTTCGCCGGTGGCATCATCACACCCCAGCAGTCGCCTGGAGGGACGGGTAAACGAGTCCCACGCCCGGCCCTCTTCCAGCGTATCAGGGAGTGCCACGCTAGTGTGCTGGGTGCCCATCAACGCATGTAGACGCTCGGTCTCACCGACGGGAAACGTTGAGTTATTGATAAGCACAATGCCCTGCTGATCAGCCAGTAGCGAATCTTCAACAAGCGTACTGGCGGAATTGCGCTGTGCGGGCGATAACGCCAGCCAGATCACTTCAGGAATGATCGCATCCTTAAGCTGATCAATGACCTGCAGAGTCCCTTCCGCCAACCCCTGTTCAAGGTGCGCCATTAGTTGAGGTTCGCTACGTAGCCAATCCACCTGAGAAAGCACTGACCAGGGCGCATCGGAATGAGGTAACCACTGCACCTGATGGCCCACCCAGGCTAACGCAGCGGCTGCCGTCGCGGCGCTTAATTCGCTACCGTAAAGTAACACCCTCATGGGTTACTCTCCTTGGTGGTAACGTGACAGCAAGGCTTTGAAGCCCTCGCCAAACTCAGGATGCCGACGCGCATAGGCAAGGGTGGCTTCAAGATATCCCAGCGGCTGACCGCAATCGTAGGTAGTGCCCTGCATGCGATAGGCCTGGACGCCCGACTGTTCGCGTAGCGTTTCAAGCGCATCGGTTAGCTGGATTTCACCACCGGCACCGGGCTTAGTGGCTGCTAAAATAGGGAAAATATGGCCCGGCAGCGCATAACGGCCAATCACCGCTAAATTTGAGGGCGCTGCATCACGCTTTGGCTTCTCCACCATACCCACCAGATCTGCCGATTGATTAGGCGCGGGCACATCACCGGCAGGCGCCACGATGCCATACTTTTCGACGTGTTCCCAAGCCACCTCTTCCACCATCAGTTGCGCTGTTTGCTGCTGATCATAGGCTGCCAACATGCCCGCCAAGTCGGTCGCTGGGTTGGCACTATTATCGACCAGCACGTCGGGCAGCAGCACGGCAAAAGGTTCGTTGTCGCCAATGATCGGGCGAGCGCAGAGCACCGCATGGCCCAGCCCTAACGGTACTCCCTGGCGAATGCTGATGATGCTGACATTATCTGGCACCAGGTTGCGCAACATCTCCAAAAGTTCGTGTTTACCTTTTGCTTCCAGGCTGGCTTCCAGCTCGGCGTGGGTGTCAAAGTGGTTTTCGATCGCGCTTTTATTACTACTGGTGACCAGTACAATTTCGCGAATCCCCGCGGCTATCGCTTCTTCAACGACATATTGAATGACTGGTCTATCGACAATCGTAATCATCTCCTTTGGAATAGCCTTCGAAGCCGGCAAGCAGCGGGTGCCAAACCCAGCGACAGGAAGTACGGCCTTGCGAATCATAGAGAGGTCCTTTTCATGCGTTCCGACACAGGAGTGGTTAGAATGTCCATAATACTGAAGGCGTGGATGGATGCCACCTCGCCAATGGACGATAACCAGTGCAAATAGATTATAACCAGTGATTAAGCGTCAATGATTGCTTAATGCTCAATGACAATGGGAGTCACAACATGCAAGCGACACCACAGGATAGCACTGCTGGTCACTATCAAGGCAACGTCGATGCAGGCGAAGTCGCTAAATTTGAAGCACTCGCCAGCCGCTGGTGGGATCCGCAAGGTGAATTTAAACCGCTCCACGAAATTAATCCCCTGCGCCTCGACTTTATTGATGCGCGAGCGGGACTGGCGGGTAAAAAAGTGCTGGATGTAGGTTGTGGCGGTGGCATTTTAAGTGAGTCCATGGCCAACCGCGGGGCTAAAGTGACGGGCATTGACCTGGGTGAAGCGCCATTAGCCGTCGCCAGATTGCATGCGGAAGAGCGCGGCGTTGAGATTGATTACCAACACATCAGCGTGGAGGCTATGGCAGCTCAAAAACCGGGGTTTTACGATGCAGTGACCTGCATGGAGATGCTTGAGCATGTCCCCGACCCGGCATCCGTCATTCGCGCCTGTAGCGCCCTGGTTCGTCCAGGTGGCTTTGTATTTTTCTCTACCCTGAACCGCACCGCCAAATCTTACGCGTTTGCCATTTTGGGCGCTGAGTACGTGCTTAGACTGCTCCCCCGGGGCACGCATAACTATGCGAAATTTATTCGCCCTTCAGAAATGGCAGCCTGGTCTCGAGACAGTGGTTTAGAAGTACGTGAACAGACAGGCCTGACCTACAATCCGCTAACCCGCCACTATCGTCTGGTCAGCCATGATGTTTCGGTCAATTACATGATGTACTGCCGTAAGGTAAGCGACTAAATGCCGATGCATGCGCCTCAAGCCATACTCTTTGATCTAGACGGCACCCTGGTCGATACCGCGCCAGATTTAGCCCAAGCAACGAACACGCTACGCATTCACCATGGCTTAGACCCACTCCCCTTTGACGTGATTCGCCGACAGGTCTCTAACGGCGGGAGTGCGCTGGTTACATTGGCCCTTGGGTTAGAAGCCACCTCGGATGGGCATACTCAGGCACGCCAATTTCTGCTCGATACCTATGAGCAGGCTGTCGCTGTACACAGCCGGGTTTTCTCGCCACTCGATGTATGGTTGAAAGAGTGGCATGGCGATCAACGCCCCTGGGGGATTGTGACCAATAAGCCGCGCCGCTACACCCTCCCTCTGCTGGAAGCCTTGGCGCTTCAGCCAGGCGCCCTGCTTTGTGCGGATGACCTAAGTGTAAAAAAACCAGCGCCTGAGCCACTTTGGGAGGCTGCCCGACGGCTAGGCGTTGAGCCTGAACAGTGTTGGTATATCGGCGATCACGCCCGAGACATTGAGGCTGCCGTCGCTGCGGGGATGACGGCCGTGGCCGTTGGCTACGGCTATATCAGCGAAGAGGATGACTACCAGCAGTGGCCTGCTGATTTGTGGTTTGGTGAGTGTGACGCGCTGGTCGATGCCCTGAACGGTTTCAAACGCTAGCGATAACTTCAAGCGCTTGATTACCGAGGGCATCGACTCTTATAAGGCCTGCAATCAAGCGCTATACCCGGGGCGGCTGGGCATCAATTTTTTGGCCGCTGGTGCCTGCACTGTCTGGCCCCATAAGCCACAAGTAGGTCGGCATAATGTCTTCTGGTGCGCGAAGTGTGAAAGGATCTTCACCGGGAAACGCAGTACGGCGCATTTGGGTGCGTGTCGCTCCCGGATTGAGCGAATTAACCCGGATGTTGGTCTGATTATCCAACTCGTCGGCCAGCACCTCTACAAAACCTTCAGTGGCAAACTTAGATACGGAGTAAGCACCCCAATAGGCGCGACCTTTGCGGCCAACGCTGGAGGAGGTAAAAATAACCGACGCATCATCGGACGCCTGCAGCAGAGGCAGTAGCGCCTGGGTCATCCAGATGGGCCCATTAATATTGACCTGCATGACCTGCTGCCAAAGCTCGGGATTGTACTGCTCAAAGGGCGTGATGCGGCCTAACAGCCCAGCGTTATGCAGCAAACCGTCCAAGCGCCCAAACTCTTTATCCAACGTCTCCGCCATATCATGGAAATCTTTTAGTGTGGCGCCCTCAAAGTTAAGCGGAAAAATCGCTGGCTGTGGGCCACCGGCCGCTTCGATTTCATCATAGACACGCTCTAACTTGGCAATAGTGCGCCCCAACAGAATCACCGTAGCGCCGTGCTGGGCGTAGCTCAACGCTGCCGCACGGCCAATGCCGTCCCCTGCGCCGGTTACCAACACGATGCGATTTTCCAATAGGTTGGGCGCTGGTTGATAGTCGATCTTGCAGCTCATGCTGATTCCCTGAAGCAAAAATAGATCAAAAAATATTAACTTGCTGATTGGCGTAAGAAATCGTTAGCAAGGCCTGCAGCACTACTTTGCGGATAATCATCGCGCACTTGCTCAAGCAACTCACGGCTGCGCTCTGCTTCGCCTTTACGCGCCTTCACCAAGCCTAACTTATACATCGCATCCGGCACTTTACTGCTGCCGCTATACTCCTCGATCACGCGGCTAAACGCCTGGTCAGCGGCATCCAGCTCGCCCTCTGCCGCGTATAGCTCACCCAGCCAGTAGTGGCCATTAGCCGTTAGACTAGTATCAGGATGGTCGCTCACAAAGGCTTCAAAGGCCGCAATCGCTTCGTCAAAACGACGTGCCTGAACATGCGCAAAGGCCGCTTGATAATCGGCTTGGGCATCTTCACTCACATTACGGCTAGAAGGTGCATTGACAACTTCCTCGGCGGCTTCAGGTTCTACCGCTGGCGTTGCCTGCTCGATCTGGGTTGGGCCGCTGCTCATAAGGCGATCTTCAATGTCGAGATACTGCTGCTGCGATTGGCGACGCAGCTGTTCCAACTGGTGGCGCAACTCTTCAATCTGCCCACGTAGCTGCTGGATCTCCTGCTGGTGCTCCTGCACCTGGTTAAACAGTACAAGATTGCCGCTTGACGCTTCCTGCCGCTGCGTCTGCTGGTAGAAGCTGCTGTTGGAAGTGTCAGCGGAAGAGTTAGAGAGATCTTGTACGAGCGGCTGTTGAGCGGTGGCCGTTAGGGACAATACGGACAGCGGGAGCGCAATGGCTCCCGCACCGCACAGCCTCCCAACGTAACGCTTGAGACTGTGATTCATGATGACTCCGGAGACGTAAACGGCGTGCGGTTAACCGCACGCCGGATTCATCAGTGGTTAAACACTCAATAGTTAATGCTTAGTAGTTAAACACAACACGACGGTTCTGAGCGTAGGCACTGTCGTCTTGACCGTTGACGGCCGGACGCTCTTCGCCATAGCTAACCACGCTCATTTGTGAAGAAGAAACACCCTGGATGTTTAGGAAACGCTGCACGGCGTTAGCACGACGCTCACCAAGTGCCATGTTGTACTCACGGGTACCACGCTCATCCGTATGTCCATGGAGAACCACCTGGGCATTAGGGTTGGCACGCAAATAGCGCGCATGAGCCATTACCACAGATTCGTACTCACTCTTGATCGTATCGCGATCAAAATCGAAATAGATCGTGCGTACCTCTGGAATGCGTGAATCAGCCTGCTGACCAGCACCGGAACCAGAAGTAGAGCCATACTGACTGCCTGTGCCTGTACCCGAGGTGCTGGAACCGGTTGTGCTGCCATCCTGGCTACCGTACGAGTCACCGTCTTGGGTTCCGCCGGTGCTGGAACAGCCAGCAATTACCACGATAGATAGCGCTGCTGCTAATGAGCGAGCCAACGGTTTAATTTGCATAATCAGACTCCTTGCCTGAAAACTAAAAATTTCGATATCAATCAATTGATTTGATCAATTTAAGAAGGGTGACCAAGCTGGATCACGGACATCGCCTTGTGCTGATGGCAGCCTGAATGAAGAGCGGCCATCGGCAGACACAGCACTTAGTACCCCACTATTACCCTGTTGGGTAGCGAAGATTACCATGGTCCCGTTCGGCGCAACACTAGGAGATTCATCTCTTGTTGATTCACTCAACACCACCAAGCGATCGCCACTTAGATCCTGCCTCGCTACTTGGTAACCTCGGCTAGAGCGGTGAATCAAGAATATCTGCTCGCCATCCGGTGAATAGCGTCCGCGGGCATTGTAATTACCGGTAAATGTCAGGCGCTGAGCCTCTCCACCACCCAGCGTGTATTGATATAGCTGTGGGCCGCCGCTGCGATCCGAAGTAAACAACAGGCTGCGCCCATCCGGCGCCCAAGCGGGTTCCGTGTCAATGCTGTTGTTATTGGTAATGCGCTCAACGGAACGGTTGGCAACATCCATAATGTAAATTTCAGGCTGGCCATCTTTAGACAGCGACATGGCAATACGTCGCCCATCCGGTGACCACGCTGGCGCACCATTTATGCCATCGAATGAGGTAGCTTGTACGCGCTGGCCGGTGGCCACATCCTGAATATAGATTGCCGGACGCTCAGTCTCAAAGGAGACATAGGCAAGCTTGGTACCATCAGGCGACCAAGCGGGTGACATGATCGGTTCATCTGAGGTCAACACCTGCTCACTACGTCGGCCATCGGCATCGGCAACGTACAGACCAAACTGCATATTGTCACCAATACCTTGGGCTGTGACGTAAGCAATTTTGGTGGAGAACGCACCACGGATATCGGTAATCTCTTCAAAGATTTGATCACTGATGTAGTGGGCAGCGCCACGCAGATCATTGCCCCGAACCGTTACGGTTTCACCTATCATCCGGCGCTGCCCGCTAATATCCATCAGTTCGAACTGTAGTTCGAAGCCGCCGTCAGTTTGTGCCGCCCGACCGACCACAAGGTAGCGAACGTCGAGCGAACGCCAGGTGCCGAATTGCACATCGTCAGATTGGCTCGGCTGCTCGAACATAGCGCTACGCTCTAGAGGAGCAAAATAGCCACTGCGTTCAAGGTCATCCTGGACAATCTGGGCGACATCTTCGGGCAGGCCGTCTGAGCCAGCGAACGGCACTACCCCTATCGGCAACGCCTGATCACTGCCCCGCGTGATCTCAATGGTTAAGTTAGCGCTAGCCACACTGCTAAAAGTGATCAGCAAGCATAATAACCAAAACTTTTTTAACACTTGAGTTTGCATCAACGGACTCCCCCTGGGGAAAAGTTCAAAGTGATATTGCGTCGGATTTCGCGCTGTTGAGCGTCTGTTAACTGTAGTAGCTCAGAAAACGGTGCCGCTTGCTCGACCGCCTGAACAATGGATTGGTCAAAGGCATTATCGCCACTTGATGATGTTACGTTTACTAATAATACCTCCCCCGACGGCCCCAGACGCACATTAACAGAAGCCCGCATACTATCACTCGATCCAGCGGGAATTATCCAAGCTTGTTCAATAGCTCGTTTCATTATGTTACTGAAATTATTCGCCGCCTGCTCAGCTTGCTGGGCGTTGGCTGCCGCTTCTGCCTCACCGGCCAGCTGGCGTTGCATGGCCGCTTCTGCAGCTTCCGCTGCTTCGCGCTGCCGCTCGGCTTCTGCTTCACGACGCTGCTGCTCTTCGGCTTCACGCTGGCGTTGCGCTTCTGCCTCGCGCTCCCGCTGTGCCTCCTCTTGCTCTCGAAGGCGCTGCTCTTCAGCCTCGCGTTGACGCGCGGCCTCCTCTTCTTCACGGCGCTTCTGCTCCGCCGCTTCACGCTGGCGTTCAGCTTCTTCCGCCTCACGACGCTGCTGCTCTTCAGCTTCGCGTTGACGAGCAGCCTCTTCCTCTTCACGGCGCTGCTGCTCTGCGGCTTCCTGTTGGCGCTGTGCCTCTTCCACTTCACGCTGGCGCTGCGCGGCAGCTTCCGCTTCAGCTTCACGTTCAGCCGCTTCTGCCGCCTGTTGCTCAGCTTGAGCTGCCGCCTCTTCAGCCCGACGCTGGGCCTCAGCCTCCGCGGCCGCACGTGCTTCTTCTAACGCTTGTGCTTCAGCTTCCGCCGCCTGCTGGGCGGCCTCTTCTGCCGCTTGCTCCTCGGCGGCAGCCTGCTCTTCACTGGCTGAAGGCTCTTCCGGGGCATCAGGCTCGGTGGGTGCTTCGGCAGGCGCATTCATTGCCGCTTGCTCTTCCGTTGCCTGCTGCGCCTGGTCAGTAAAGGTTTCGGTGCTTACCAGCGTTGCCTGTACGATCGAAGAGCTATCAGGCTCTGCGTTTCGACTAGGCAGGCTAATCAAGCTAAACGCTACAATTGCCAAGTGCACACCTATCGCCAGAACAGTCGGCCACTTATAGCCGACATCTTGGGGATCGCGCGGGGATTTCAGTGCCATGTGCGCCTTGCCCTTACCCATCTTGCGGCGGCTCAGAAAGCAGCCCCACATTAGCGACGCCGGCGCCTTGCAGAGTGCTCATCAATACGACGATCTGTCCATAGGCCACGTTGCGATCACCACGAACCATGACCGGCGTACCTGGACTCCGTTCAAGAATCGTGGTCACTCTTGACGACATCTCCTCCAGCGTGACCGAGGTGGAGTCTTCTCCCAGCGTAATGAAATACCCACCGTCGCCATCGACCGAGATAATGATAGGATCATTATCTTCCTGGGTATCAATGGGCTGAGAAGTGACTTGCGGCAACTCAACTTGTACGCCCTGGGTCAGCATGGGCGCGGTGATCATAAAGACCACCAGCAGTACCAACATAATGTCAATGAAGGGGACAACATTAATCTCCGCCATTGGCTTGCTTTTACCGCTACGATTGAATGGTCCTTGCATGGCTCTCTCCCTTAGCTGGCGCTCGGTTTGCCGTCACGACCTTGCAAGTTGCGGTGCAGGATAGCGTGAAACTCTTCGGCAAAGTCTTCATATTTGCCCAGCAGGCGAGAAGATGAGTTGGATAGGCGGTTATAGAAAATCACCGCAGGAATCGCCGCAAATAGGCCCATGGCTGTGGCAATAAGCGCTTCAGCAATCCAAGGAGCTACCGTAGCAAGGGTCGCTTGTTGGGTCAGTGATAGTGCCTGAAACGACCCCATGATGCCCCATACAGTGCCGAACAAACCGATATAGGGGCTGGCTGAGGCTACCGTGGCAAGAAACACTAAATGCTGAGTTAAGCGATCCTCTTCACGAGACCACGCGACCCGCATGCTGCGTTGCACACCTTCCAGCACGGTATCCGGATCACGGGTTTTAGGCATCAAACGGTTAAACTCGCGGAAACCGGCTTGAAAAATATGCTCGGCTCCATGGCGTGGGTCATCAGCCGGGATCTCACGGTAAAGCTCATTTAAGTCGACACCAGACCAAAAAGACTCCTCAAACTGGTTGTACTCTTTTTTGGCGCGGCCCAGCGCAATACTGCGCTGAAAAATCACTACCCAAGAGAGGATTGACCCCACCAGCAGTAGCAGCATTACCAGTTGCACCACAGTGCTGGCATTCATTATCAAATGGGGAATGGACATGGTGTTATCGTTCACAGGTGCCCTCATCAATCTATTAGGGTCGGGATTGCCGACGCAGTGAGTGACCTCTTGGTTAAGAGGCCTGGGTCAAAACGTTAAGCGATGCAGGCCATGCCTTTGGCCGTAAGCGCTCGGTGCTCAAGCAAGCTATCTCGACTGTGGCAGAGCAAAGGAGTTCCTCTCCACGCCAAACTTGCTGTTCAAACGTCATCCGGCAGCGCCCCACTTCAGTCACGTGGGCACTAATTTCCAACGCGTCGTCCAGGACAGCCGGTTTCGCGTAGTGGCAGGCCAAGCGGTATACCACTAGCTGCGTACCTTCGTCTAGCAGCGTTTGCTGATTAAGGCCCAACTGGCGAAGCCATTCGCTGCGGGCCCGCTCCATAAACTTCAAGTAGTTAACGTAGTAGACAATACCGCCTGCGTCAGTATCTTCCATATAAACGCGCAGCGGTAGGCGATAACCTTCGCCTATGCTGTTGCCACTCACGGACGGCGCTCTCCTTCCATATCGGTTGCCTGCTCGTGCGGCACTCGCTCAAAGTGCAACCACGCCTGGCGGGTCACTACCCGGCCACGGGGGGTGCGCATCATCAAACCCTGTTGAATGAGGTAGGGTTCAATAACGTCTTCGATGGTGTCACGCTCTTCACTGATCGCCGCGGCAAGTGAGTCAATGCCCACCGGCCCACCGTCAAACTTATCGATCATGGCCAGCAGCAGCCGCCGATCCATATGATCCAAACCGTGGTGATCCACGTTGAGCATATTGAGCGCCGCATCGGCCATGGCGACATCGACGACGCCGTTGCCTTTCATTTCGGCGTAATCCCGCACCCGGCGTAGCAAGCGATTGGCAATTCGCGGCGTGCCGCGTGAACGTCTCGCGACTTCAATGGCACCATCATGGCTGGTTTCAACGCCTAACAGGCGCGCCGAACGCGAGACAATTTCCGTCAGCTCTTCAAGATTATAAAACTCCAGCCGTTGAACGATACCAAACCGGTCACGCAATGGAGAGGTCAATAGCCCTGCCCGGGTCGTGGCGCCCACCAGGGTGAAGCGGGGGAGATCCAGCTTGATCGAACGCGCCGCAGGCCCTTCACCAATCATGATGTCGAGCTGAAAATCTTCCATGGCCGGGTAGAGCACTTCCTCTACCACCGGCGACAGGCGATGAATTTCATCGATAAAGAGTACGTCGCCAGGCTCTAAATTAGTCAGCATGGCGGCTAAATCGCCTGCCCGCTCAAGCACCGGGCCGGAAGTCGACTTCATACCGACGCCCATCTCGGTGGCAATAATATGCGCGAGGGTCGTTTTACCTAGCCCAGGGGGGCCAAACACCAGGGTATGATCCAGGCTCTCTTCGCGCAGCCGGGCGGCGCCGATAAAGATTTCCAGTTGTTCACGCACGCGCGGCTGGCCAATATAATCATCCAGCCGCTTGGGGCGAATAGCGTAGTCAATGCGCCCCTCCCCCTGTTCAGGCTCAGCGGCGATCAGCCGGTCGTGTTCTAGCATAGGTGCTCTTCTTTAATGGCGATTCAAAAAGGGCTTAGCCGCCCATACGCTGGGTCAGTGCGGCCTTAATCAGCGCTTCAGTGGACTGATCAGGGTCGATGTCGGCAAGCATTTTCGACGCCTCAGTCAATTTATACCCCAAGCTAACCAAAGCGGCTTCCGCATCGGCAAGATTATTGCGGGCAGAGGCACGACCATTGGTTGATTCGAGGGGGAGTAGCGCGTTGCTACCATCTTCCCACTCTGGAAAGCGGTCGCGCATTTCAATTATCAGCCGCTCAGCGGTTTTCTTACCCACCCCTGGCAGCGTTGTCAGCGCTTTACTGTCGTCATCGCGCACGCAACGCATAAAGGCGTCTTCGTCCATACCCGACAGTATGGCGAGTGCTAGCTTGGGCCCGACACCATTGACCTTGATCAAGGCACGAAACAGCGCACGCTCGTGCTCCCGGCCAAACCCATACAGTAGGTGGGCGTCATCACGAATGGTTAGATGAGTGAATAACGAAACGCTCTCGTTTACCGCAGGAAGCGCGACCAGCGTATTCATTGAGGTTTCCAGCTCGTAACCTACACCATGAACATCGATCACAATCCAGGGAGGTTGCTTTGCCACTAGCTGGCCACTCAGACGTCCAATCATAAATTTGCTCGCACCGGGGTGAAAAAAGTGAAAAACAGTAGAGTCAAAAACAGAGGGTTACTATAAAGCGACTCTGTACAGGTGACCAGTAGTTCAGCCACCGGTACAGGGGGAATTAAAGCCGCCAGCGTCCGGTTGAGCGGCGGCGGCCCCGAGATGGCGCGGCGGGCAAGCCATGGCTGCTAAGCACAGAACCGTTATAAGCATGGGTTAACGCAATGGCTAACGCGTCGGCGGCGTCAGCTTGGGGAGTGGCAGAGAGCTGCAGAATAGCGGTCACCATATGCTGCACCTGCTCTTTATCCGCGCCGCCCTGGCCGGTCACCGCCTGCTTTATCTGCCGCGCAGCGTACTCGGCAAGACTCAGACCATGGTTAGCCATACACACCATTGCTGCTCCCCTCGCCTGCCCCAGTTTGAGCGCAGAATCGGGATTCTTGGCCATAAATACCCGCTCAATGGCGACTTGAGAGGGACGATGTAAACCGACGACTTCACTTAGGCCGGCATAGATTTGCGCTAAACGCTGCTCTAACGCCCCTTCTGCAGTGCGAATACAGCCACTTGCCACATAGCAAGGTTTAACCCCGACCACATCGATCACCCCATAGCCAGTCACCCGAGAGCCGGGATCAATACCCAGTATGCGGATTGGTAGGGCCGACGGTGTTGGATCCATAGCATCAATGCTCATGTCAGCGTTTTACTGAGTAACCTACAAAAACACCGACGCCGTGGCGTCGGTGTTAGGCAGCGAATCAACCGTCTTATTCGGCGGCTGTTTCCGCTTTGACTTTCTGACGAAGACGGATGTTCAAATCTTTCAACTGATCGGGGCTGACTTCGCCCGGCGCGTTGGTCATCAAACAGGCAGCGCTTTGGGTTTTCGGGAAAGCGATCACTTCACGAATCGTCTTGGCGCCAACCATCAGCATGACCAGGCGATCCAAGCCAAAGGCCAAACCACCATGGGGTGGCGCCCCATACTGCAGCGCATCCAGCAGGAAGCCGAATTTCTCTTGGGCCTCTTCTTCACCAATGCCCAGGATTTCAAATACCGTGCTCTGCATGGTTTGGTCGTGAATACGAATAGAGCCACCGCCCAATTCGGTACCGTTGAGCACCATATCGTAAGCGCGTGAAAGCGCACTTGCTGGGTCTGCCTTCAGCTCTTCCGGTGTGCAGGAAGGTGCGGTGAAGGGGTGGTGCAACGGGCTTAGGCGACCATTGTCGTCGGCTTCAAACATCGGGAAGTCAACCACCCACAGCGGCGCCCACTCTTGAGTATAGAGCTCCAGATCAGCACCGAGCTTGACGCGCAGCGCGCCAATGGCTTCGTTGACGATACGAGCTTTATCGGCGCCGAAGAAGATAATGTCACCATCTTCTGCACCCACGCGGTCGAGCAGCTCTTCAACGATGTTTTCCATAAACTTGACGATCGGCGACTGCAGGCCTTCAAGCCCTTTGGCACGCTCGTTGACCTTGATCCACGCCAAGCCCTTAGCACCGTAAATGCCGACAAACTTGGTGTACTCGTCGATCTCTTTACGCGACAACTTGGCGCCGCCGGGTACTTTCAGTGCCGCGACACGACCATCATCAGCGCTGGCAGGGCCAGAGAAGACCTTGAAGTCGACTTGCTGCATTAGGTCGTCCACATCGGTCAGTTCCAGCGGGATACGCAGATCCGGTTTATCGGAACCGAAACGATCCATCGCTTCCTGCCAGGTCATGCGCGGAAATTCTGGCAACTCCACCTTAAGCACTTCCTGGAACAGTTGACGAATCATGGCTTCGGTAATACCCATGATGTCGCTCTCTTCCACAAACGACGCCTCGATATCAATCTGAGTGAACTCAGGCTGACGGTCGGCGCGTAGGTCTTCGTCGCGGAAGCACTTGGCAATTTGGTAGTAGCGATCAAACCCCGCCACCATCAACAGCTGTTTAAACAGCTGCGGCGACTGGGGCAACGCAAAGAAACTCCCCGCGTGGGTACGGCTAGGCACCAGGTAATCGCGGGCACCTTCGGGCGTGGCACGGGTGAGCACCGGCGTTTCGATATCCAGGAAACCCTGGTTTTCAAGATACGCACGCACGGTGTGCGAAATACGCGAGCGCAAACGCAGCTTTTCGATCATGTCCGGGCGACGCAGGTCGATATAGCGATGCTTTAAACGCACTTCTTCACCGACTTTTCCGTGCTCATCCAACTGGAATGGCGGAGTAACGGCGGTATTGAGTACTTCAACCTCTTTTGCCAATACCTCAATCATGCCCGTTGGCATGTTGGGGTTTTGGGTGCCCTCTGGACGCAGCCGAACGCGACCGGTGATACGCAGAACAAATTCACTGCGCGCACGGTCGGCATTCGCGAACGCCTCGGCGGTATCAGGGTCGACCACGAACTGCGCGATGCCGTCGCGATCGCGCATATCAAGGAAAATTACCCCACCGTGGTCACGGCGGCGGTGAACCCATCCGCATACCGTAACCGTTTGATCCACCAAAGTTTCGTTTAGCTGGCCGCAATAATGGCTGCGCATGTCAAATCCTGTTCTGTTTCGTGGCAATGAGTGTGTCGCGGGCGTCCCGACCCTGACTGCCGCGGCTATGCCGCGGCGCCCTTGTCTTTGGGAGTAGCGCTCTTAGCGGTAGCGCTGGAATCACTTGATTTACCGGCATCTGCGGAGGCAGTTTTGCCATCAGCGACCAAGTTCTTTTTGCTACCCGTTTTGAAATCGGTTTCGTACCAACCGCCGCCGGCCAAACGGAATCCCGCTGCCGAGACTAGCCTTTCCAAGCCATCGCTTTGGCATGCGGGGCAATCCTTGAGAGGATCAGCGCTAATTTTCTGCAATTTCTCCATGCGATGGCCGCAGGCCTTGCACTCATATTCATAGATGGGCATCTTAATAACTCCTAATAAGCTTAACCCTGACAAGCTCAGTTCTGAAATACTCAGTTCTAATGACTCAGTTTTACCAGACCCAGCGCTGAATGACTCAGCTCTACCAGGCCCAGTGCTGAAAAATAAAGAACAGTAGCGAACACAAACGCTGCCAGTCTGCAATATGTGGCCAGTCGGGATAAATTCCAAGGCTGCGGTTGATAAAGCGCCGCCATTATACCCTTTTGTGCCCCCTGACGAGCAAGGTTATACAGCCCCCTGCAGTTAATGGAGAGAAGAAAATGCCCAATGCGGTGATACTGGATGCGGAAAGCCTCGGCCCTGAGATCAACTTGACCGCCATTAAAGAGACGGTTTCCTACCTTGAAGTGTTTGAGCAAAGCACGACGCAACAAGCACGGGAGCGCCTCGCCGATGCTGATATCGCGATCGTCAACAAGGTAGTCCTGGACGCTGAGACACTCCAGCAGCTGCCTAAACTGCAACTCATATGTGTATTGGCGACAGGCCTTAATAATATCGATCTTGAGGCCGCTAAAGAGCGCAACATTGAGGTTAAGAACGTAGCGGCTTACGGCACGGCCAGCGTTTCTCAACACACCTTGATGCTAATGCTCGCATTAGCCAATCGACTTCCTCTCTATCAAGGTGATGTCGCCGCAGGCGAGTGGCAGCGCAGCGCCTTCTTCTGCTTGCAGGATTACCCAACGTTACAGCTCTCCGGCAAACAGCTAGTGATGGTCGGTCAGGGTGAGCTGGGCTCCGAAGTAGCACGCTTGGCCGAGGCCTTTGGCATGCACGTTACCTTTGCCGCTCGCCCCGGCAATGAGGCGAATGATAAGCGCCCTGCTCTGGATGAGCTGCTACTGGAGGCTGATGTTATCAGCCTGCACTGCCCGTTGAGCGATGCCACTAAGCACTTGATCAACCGGGAGCGCTTAGCGCGCGCTAAGAACTCAATGCTACTGATCAACTGCGCCCGTGGCGGGGTTATCGATGAAGTGGCCGCGTTAGAGGCGTTGCGCACCGGCGGACTAGGCGGACTAGGTGTCGATGTACTGCCCGCCGAGCCGCCCAAAGAGGGCCATCCACTGCTGGATGCGCTCAGTGAGCCGCTCAACTTGATTGTGACGCCTCACAATGCCTGGATCACCCCCGAAGCACGCCAGAACATTGTTAGCCTGACGGCAAAGAATATTCTCGAATGGAAAAATGCTAAATAGCTATTAGCCGACTCACCTCAAAGCCTTAGTGGGTGGCAAAGTGGTCTGGGGCGTGGCAATGACCGAGCACTTCGAGCTCCACATGGGTCACCTGCGCCCCCTCCGACCCCTGCCACAGCCACTCACTCAGCAGCTTGACTGCGTCGGACTGCCCGCACATAAGCACCTCAACCCGCCCATCGGGCAAGTTTTTAGCGTAGCCGGTGATGCCGTGCTGCAGGGCTTTCTCTTGAGTGGCACGACGATACCAGACGCCCTGCACCTTGCCAGTGATCAACGCACGTACACAGCAATCGCTCATACACACCTCCCTACATATTGCGCTTCTTCAAGTAGTGTTAAACATACTCGCGTTTGACAATGACGGCACTATTGCGCGGTATCAATGGGCGGCCACGACGCAGTAACAATGAGCGGGTAAACGCCGCCCCAAACAACAATATTAATGAACTGTAGTAGACCCATAGCAGTATCATAACCACCGAGCCGGCGGCGCCATAGGTGGATGCTGTTGCCGTATACGTCAGGTAAATGGCGATCACACTGCGTCCAATGGTAAACAGCACGGCCGTTACCACAGCACCAATTAGTACATCCTGCCAACGCAGTACAACGTCGGGCAGCACCTTAAAAATGGTGGCGAATAACAAAGTGACCACCCCTAGCGAGACCAGCGACTCAATTGAGGTGGTCAGCAAGCTAGCATAGGGCACCAGATTATCGGCAGCCTGCAGCATACCGCGCAATACAACGCCTAACACCAGTGATACCAGCAGTATAAAGCCGATCGATAGCACCACCGTCAATGAAAGCAATCGACTTTTGATGAAGCGTAAGGCGCTATTAGAGGTGGGTTTTGCCGTGACACCCCAAATAGTATTGAGCGAAAACTGCATCTGGGCAAAAACGGTTGTTGCGCCAATCACCAGGGCCCCTACACCCAATAGCGTTGGTAGGATACCCGACTCCTCAATCCTCGACTGAGCGACGGCGTCTTGAATAGCGACAGCTGCGTCAACCCCTAAGGTACCTTGCAGTTGCGCTACGATTTGTCCCTGAGCCGCCTCTTCTCCCATCACCACACCGATAACTGTGACGGCGATAATAATAGTGGGCGCCAAGGAGAAAAGCGTATAAAACGCTAGCGATCCCGCGTAGCTAAAGGCGTTTCGCTCCAACCATAGTGACGTGGCGTCTTGCACTACTTTCCACCAGAAGATAGCGGCGCGTTTAATCATATTCACTCCCTGTGTGCTGGTTGCCGATGCTAGGCATCGGGGCGTTTTATAAACGTTATCAATATCCTACTTTTCTAGCATACCTAACCACAGCGTTTAGCGCAGTTTTCTGGTAGGTTGCATCTCTGAGATCACCAAACGAAAAAGGAAGCTTGGATGGCCACTGACACTTCGCACTCCGCGACTGCCTGCGACTTCGACTGTTTGGTGTTTATTGGTCGTTTTCAGCCACCGCATCTGGGGCATCTGGCCGTTATTAGGGAAGCGCTTAAGCGTGCGAGGCAGGTCATCGTGCTGGTTGGTTCCTCTTGGCAGGCCCGCTCACTGCGTAATCCCTGGCGATTCGATGAGCGTCAAGCCATGCTGCGCGCGGGCTTTGACGACACCGAGAATCAACGCTTAGAGATCACCCCGCTACTCGACGCACTCTATAACGACGATGTTTGGGTGCGCGATGTGCAGCGCAAGGTGCGCGATTTGGCTACGCCTGCCAATGCCCGCCTACCGCGCATTGGCTTGATCGGAGCCAGCCGCGGCCAATCAAGCTACTACCTTTCACTGTTCCCCCAGTGGGAATCAGTCAGCGTGCCGTCGGTGGAAGGTATTTCAGCCAGTCAGATCCGCGAGCGCCTGTTTCGCTCCCCCAGTTCGACGGATGATTACCTGAGCACTGGTGCTTACCACGATTTACCACCAGGTGTCGTGGAGAGTGTTAAGCACTTTTGTAATGAGCATGCCTACCAGCGACTGTTGGAAGAGCAGCAGTTACTGGATCAGTATCGCCAAGCCTGGGCCCATGCCCCCTACCCGCCTATTTTTGTGACGGTCAATGCGGTGGTCGTACAGTCGGGCCATGTGCTGTTGGTACGACGCACGGCGGCACCGGGCAAAGGCCTTTATGCCCTGCCGGGGGGATTTATTAACCCCCACGAACGGTTGCTGGATGCTTGCTTGCGTGAACTTCGCGAACGTATACGTTTAAAGGTTCCTGAGCCCGTGCTCAAAGGCTCATTGCGCGGCCAGCGGCTATTTGATGAACCCCACCGCAGTTGGCGCGGACGTACCCTGGCGGAAGCTTTCTACTTTGCACTACGCCCTGACCAGCAGTTGCCGCGCTTAAAACCTGTGAAAGGCGGCGATCATGCACGCTGGGTAGCGCTTGCTGACCTTGAGCCCGACAGCCTGTTCGAAGATCACTTTTTTATTATTCAGAACTTCCTAGGACTACCCGCCGACTTTGGCAGTGGATAGACTTCTACAATTCACAATTCACCCATTAGGCCTGAAGGAAATCCCGCGGCAGCTTCATCATCTGCCGCCACAAACGCTCCACGCCGGGCTTATGCACCATGGAGCAGCGGTATAAGCGAATTTCCAGGGGGATATCCCAGCTTGGGTCACCTGCCCTCACCAAACGGCCGCTTTTTAGCTCCTCGCGAATACAGAAATCAGGTATCCACGCCACGCCAACGCCCTGTAATACCATCCCCTTTAGGCCTTCGGCCATGGCCGTTTCATAGACCGTACGCAGCTTCATACGTAATGGATCGTTCTTCAGCAGCATGCGCACACTGCGGCCCAAGAAAGCTCCCTGGGTATAGGAGAGATAGGGAATGGAGGTGTCGTGCTGGAGTGAAAACTTAGCTTTCCCACGCTCGTCTGGTAACGAAACGGGCAGCATATTGACCTTACCAATCGAAAAAGAGGGAAACACCTCGGCATCCAGTTGCATCGTTGCAAAGGGGTCGTAATATGCCAGCATCAAATCGCAATTCCCCTCCCGCAGCACATGAATCGCTTCGCCCACATTCATGGCCACCAAGCGGGTCGGCAACTCGCCCAAGCCCTGCTGCAAGCGGGAGATCCAAGGCGGATAAAAACTCAGTGCCAGGGAGTGCGCCGCGACGATATCGAGCGCCTCATTGGCGATAGAGAGACCGCGCAAATGGCTTAGCGACTCGTTTAACTGTTCGACCAGATTGCGTGCGGTGACCAAAAACAGCTGCCCCTCTGGCGTTAATCCCACGGGTGTGGTCGAACGATCCACCAGCGTGACATCAACGGCCTGCTCCAACGCCCGGATACGGCGACTAAAGGCCGGTTGGGTTACATGTCGCTGGCGTGCTGATGCAGAGAAGCTACGCGTGTTGGCGAGCGCTACAAAATCTTCCAGCCATTTTGTTTCGAGATTCACCCCATGACTCCTTGTCTCACTCTACTTTCACGCATATTTGTTTTCCTTCTAGGCTGACGTATCTATTGAACCGGGGCCATTAAATAGGCCGCGCGCGAGACGACTTTCATCCACATCGGACGCTGATTGATTTCATCGATGGTGACACGACGGCAGTGTGAAAAGTCTTTTTCCAGCATCTCTTCGACGCTGGTCGCAAAATCGTGGCTTGGTATAAATGCGGTAATCTCAAAATTTAACCTAAAAGAGCGGTTATCCAAATTGACGGTGCCCACCGTGGCCGCATGGCTATCTACGAGCATGACTTTTTGATGTAAAAAACCAGGAAGATAACGGTATATTTTAACCCCCGCCCTTAACATATCCGGTAGGAATGAGAACGCCGAGAGGAAAACTAACAAGTGGTCTGGTCGCTCTGGAATCATTACCCGCACGTCGACACCGCGCATTGCCGCAAGGCGCAGCGCGTCTTGAACTCCCTGGTCGGGAACAAAATAGGGGCTGGTTACCCACAGCCGCTGCTTTGCGCTATGGATCACCTGTTGAACAAGCAGGCTGGCAGTGTCCTGGCGGTCAGCGGGCCCCGAGGGCACAATCACCACATGATGATCAATCGTGGTAGCAACGGTATTCGCTATCCAGTTCAAGCTGATCACTTCATCAGTGGCCCAGTGCCAATCCTCCCAAAAGGCTTCCTGCAAACCCAGCACGCTAGGCCCTCCAAGCTTGAGGTGAGTATCCCGCCATGCTCCATGGCGTGGGTTCTCCCCCAGATACTCGACTCCCACATTGAAGCCCCCTACCCAACCCTCTTTGCCATCGATGACGGTTACTTTGCGATGGTTGCGGAAGTTAAGCTGAAAACGGTGTTTAAGGCCTCGCGATGAGCGAAAGGCACTCACGGCCACTCCATCGCTGATCAAATCATTGAGGTAGCTATCGGCTAGTTTACGGCTACCCACCTCATCGTAGAGAAAATAGACCCGTACACCGCGCTGAGCAGCGCGCTGCAAATGCTGTTTCAGGCGTTGTCCAAGCGTATCGTTGCGGACAATAAAAAACTGTACCAAAACATACTGTTCAGCGCGCTCAATGCCATCAAACAGGCTTTCAAAGGTTGCAGGCCCATCAATCAGCAGTGTCGCCTGGTTGCCATGGGTGAGCGGCATCATGGCGAGCTGTTCAACCGCCTGAATATCCGCATTAGGAGAGGCCGCAACATAGGGTTGCACATTGGCCCGGTAGCGCACCAACACCCGGCGTAGCACGGTGTCCCGCTGGCCACGGGCAGATACATAGCCATAGAATCGCGGCCGCCCGAAAAACCAGTAGGCGGGAAGCGCGATATAGGGGAACGTCAGCAGCGATATGATCCACGCCACAGCCCCCTGAGAGGTACGACTGGACATCAGCGCCATAATGGCCGAAACGATGCCCATCACGTGTATCAATAAGATGCCAGTCCCTAGCAACCAGGAGGTCATAGCAGCGTCCTTATAAAGCCCTCACAAAGAACAAGGCCTCGCCGTCAGCGAGGCCCTTATGCGCTTAAAGCCTAATCAACCTTACCACTCCATTACGCCGTCTGGGCAATAATCTCTTTCCACTTCGCAGGCCCGGTTTGATGCACCGAGGTGCCCAGGCTATCAACGGCCACCGTCACCGGCATGTCTTCAACCTCAAATTCGTAGATGGCTTCCATGCCTAAATCTTCGAAGCCCACCACCCGTGACTTCTTAATCGCTTGGGCGACCAGGTAAGCCGAGCCGCCTACCGCCATTAAGTAGACCGCCTCATTGTCACGGATAGCATCAATAGCGGCTTGGCCACGCTCTGCCTTGCCGACCATACCTAACAGGCCAGTCTCTTCCAGCATCGTGCGGGTAAATTTATCCATCCGCGTGGCGGTGGTTGGGCCAGCAGGACCAACGACTTCATCACCGATGGGATCAACCGGGCCGACGTAGTAGATAAAGCGACCTTTCATATCCACGGGCAGCGGTTCACCTTTGGCCAGCATGTCGACCATGCGCTTATGAGCAGCATCACGACCGGTAAGCAACTTACCGTTCAACAGCAGCGTATCGCCAGGCTGCCAGGTTTTGACCTCAGCAGGTGTTACGGTATCAAGGTTAACGCGTTTGACGTTCTCACCCGCCTCGCGGGTAATTTCCGGCCAGTCCTCAAGCTTGGGCGGTTCAAGTACCGCGGGGCCAGAGCCATCCAGAGTGAAATGAGCATGACGGGTTGCCGCACAGTTGGGAATAATTGCTACGGGCTTGTTGGCCGCATGGGTTGGATAGTCTTTGACTTTAATATCCAGCACAGTGGTTAAGCCGCCTAACCCCTGGGCGCCGATACCGCTCTTGTTGACCTTATCAAACAGCTCTAAGCGTAGCTCTTCGGCACGGTTGCTTGGCCCGCGAGCCTGTAGATCCTGAATATCGATGGGATCGAGTAGCGCCTCTTTGGCAATTAGCATGGCCTTCTCAGCGGTACCGCCAATACCGATTCCCAGCATACCGGGGGGACACCAGCCAGCGCCCATCTTCGGCAACTGCTCCATCACCCAATCAACCACGCTGTCAGACGGGTTGAGCATGGCAAACTTGGATTTTGCCTCGCTACCGCCGCCCTTCGCAGCCACGTGAATATCGACACGATCACCGGGCACGATTGAATGGTGAATAATCGCCGGGGTATTGTCTTTGGTGTTGGCTCGCTTGCCGTCAGGATCCGCCAGCACCGACGCACGCAGAATGTTATCGGGCAGCAGGTAAGCGCGACGAACACCTTCATTGATCATGTCGTCCAGGCTCATGTCCGCTTCCCAGGTAACGTTCATGCCCACGTGAACGAACACGGTAACGATACCGGTATCCTGGCAAATCGGGCGGTGCCCGGTGGCGCACATACGGGAGTTGATCAAAATCTGAGCGATGGCATCTTTGGCGGCGGGGTTCTCTTCGCGCTCGTAGGCGGCCGCCATGGCATCAATAAAATCTTTGGGATGGTAGTAAGAGATGTACTGCAGAGCATCGGCAACGCTTTGAATAACGTCGTCCTGGCGAATCACGGTCATGGAGTAATAGCTCCTAGGTTATCGTCTAGTCAGCGGCTCTCTTCCGCACCGGCGGAGGGGCCGTCTTAGCGTAAGGCCAGTATACCGTATTGGCCCTCCTCCGGCAGCACTCCTCCAC
Source organism: Halomonas campaniensis (assembly GCF_002211105.1). GTDB lineage: Bacteria > Pseudomonadota > Gammaproteobacteria > Pseudomonadales > Halomonadaceae > Vreelandella > Vreelandella campaniensis_A. The sequence continues at coordinate 124,138 of NZ_JPUA01000037.1, forward strand.
GGGATGATTGACTAGTTCAACAAGGCTTGATGCAGACCGTACTTTTAGACAAGATAACGGTATAAAAAGCTACTCACGCTGATTGGCAGTTTGGGCATAGATAGAGTCGTCGCGACCCGACCATTTTGCGCACGATCACGGATCCACAACGATGGCACTCCAGACCTGCCCGCTCGAAAACGGCAAAGCGCCACTGTCTGCGCGGTTCTCCCGCTGCTTTGGCCTGGGCAATCCAGGCCTCATGGTTGGTAACCCCTGCGGCGTGATAGGCTTGGCGGGTAACGTCAATGATGCAGTCAGCCAGCGTTTTAAGCTGTTCGGGACTTAAATCCACCGGGCGGACATTCGGTGGCAGCTGGGCATAAAACAGGATTTCAGAACGCAAATAGTTGCCCAACCCTGCCACCAACCCCTGATCGAGCAGCAGTGCGCCCAGGCTGCGTTTATGAAACTGCTTTAAATTGAGCCGCTGCTGCACATCGGATGGCGCCACTTCCTGACTCAACAGATCCGGGCCCAGGCGGGCTAAGAAAGGGTGCTGAGTGAGATTTTCTGCGTGCCAGAGGGAGATATCGGAGGCGCTGTAGAGACTTGCGCAACGCCCTTCTGCACTCAATCGAACGCGCAGCGTGCGCTTGGTGTTTGGAGGCTTATCCTCGCTGTGCAGCTTCCAAATCCCATAGAGCTGATTGTGTGAGTAAAGCACGCGCTGATCGGAGAACCGGATCAGCATCGCTTTGCCCCTGGTATCTACCCGGGAAACCTGCGCACCGATCAATGACGCCGCCTGCTCGGCAAGCTCAGGAAAGGCGAACCAGACATCGTCGATCATCCGTCCGCCTATCTGCTGCTCAATGCGATCTGCCGCGCGGCGAATTTCTGGGCCTTCCGGCATGCCGCTAGCCCAGCGCCAGCTGTTTTTCTTTCATTTGATGGAGCTGGTCGCGCAGCCGCGCTGCCTCTTCAAACTCCAGGTTTTGGGCTGCTTCAAACATGGCGTCTTCGAGTTTGCTAATGGCCCCCAGCAGATCTTGCTTGCTCATGGTGGTGACATCGTACTCGGCAGCGCTCTCCGCTACTTTACGCTCGTTGCCACGTCGACGACTGCTCTTCTTACCTGGTGCCTGGGCGGCTTCAAGTATATCGGCCACCGAGCGCGTCACCGTTGTTGGCGTAATGCCATGCTCCTCGTTATGAGCGGTCTGCTTGGCGCGGCGTCGCTCGGTCTCATCAATCGCCTTACGCATCGAGTCAGTAATCCGATCACCGTAGAGAATCGCCTTTCCATGAGCGTTACGGGCCGCGCGGCCAATGGTCTGAATCAGCGAGCGCTCGGCGCGCAGAAAGCCCTCTTTGTCCGCATCCAGAATCGCCACCAGCGACACCTCGGGAATATCCAGGCCTTCGCGCAGCAGGTTGATGCCCACCAACACATCAAACTTGCCTAGCCGCAGATCACGAATAATCTCCACCCGCTCGACGGTGTCGATATCCGAGTGTAAGTAGCGCACGCGAATGCCGTGCTCGTCAAAATATTCGGTCAGGTCTTCTGCCATTCGCTTGGTCAGCGTGGTTACCAGCACCCGTTCGCCGACGGCGGTGCGCAAACCAATTTCCGAAAGCAGATCATCAACCTGGGTGCTGGCTGGCCGCACTTCAATTTCGGGATCCAAGAGCCCGGTTGGACGCACCACCTGCTCAACGGTCTGGCTGGCATGTTCGCCCTCATAGCGGCCCGGAGTAGCAGAAACGAAGATGGTTTGTGGGGAGATGGCTTCCCACTCTTCAAACTTCATCGGCCGGTTATCCAGCGCCGAGGGCAGCCGGAAGCCATATTCGACCAATGTCTCTTTGCGCGAGCGGTCACCTTTATACATACCGCCTACCTGGGGCACGCTGACGTGAGACTCGTCGATAAATAGCAGCGCATCATCGGGCAGGTAATCAAAGAATGTCGGCGGCGGCTCGCCGGGAGCACGTCCAGAGAGGTAACGGGAGTAGTTTTCGATACCGTTGCAGTAACCCAGCTCCAGCATCATCTCAATATCGTAAAGGGTGCGCTGCTCAAGGCGCTGGGCCTCCACCAATCGTTCATGCTTGCGCATCCACTCCAGGCGCTCTTTCAGCTCCTCTTTAATCGCGTCAATGGCGCCCAAAATCGTTTCCCGCGGGGTCACGTAGTGAGATTTGGGGTAGATGGTCATCCGCGGCACTTCACCGTGAACGGCACCAGTGAGCGGATCAAACAGGCGAATTGTGTCGATTTCGCTGTCGAACAGCTCCACCCGCACCGCCTCCTCGTCAGAGTCGGCGGGGAAGATATCGATCACATCACCACGCACCCGGTAGGTGCCGCGACGAAAATCCATATCATTGCGGGTGTACTGAAGTTCGGCCAAGCGGCGCAGGAAAGCGCGCTGATCAATGAGCTCGCCGCGGGTAAAGTGCAAACGCATTTTCAGGTACTGGTCAGGATCACCCAAGCCGTAAATCGCCGACACCGATACCACGATCAACGCGTCGCGGCGCTCCAGCAGTGCCTTGGTGGCGGAGAGGCGCATCTGCTCAATATGGTCGTTTATTGAGGCATCCTTCTCGATAAAGGTATCTGAAGAAGGTACATAGGCTTCTGGTTGATAGTAGTCGTAGTAGGAAACGAAGTACTCTACGGCGTTATCCGGGAAAAACGCTTTGAATTCGCCGTACAACTGGGCCGCTAATGTTTTGTTTGGCGCCATCACAATGGTGGGACGCTGCTGCTGCTCCACCACGTTGGCCATGGTGAAGGTTTTGCCCGACCCAGTGACCCCCAGCAGGGTTTGATGGGCAAGCCCAGATTCCAGGCCACTGATCAGCCCCTTAATGGCGGCTGGCTGGTCGCCAGCTGGCTGAAATTTTGACTGTAATCGAAAGGCTTTGCTCATCGGTGCTCCTGAAGAGAAGAGAAATCAAACTCAATAAAACCAGACCCAACAAAACTAGCTAAGCCGAGTGGCGATCTCGACAGTTGACTGAGTCATCAATCGCTGAATGGGGCAACGATGACTGATATCTTCCAGCCTGGCGCGCTGCTCGGGGTCATCGATACCGTGCAGCGTCAATACCACGTCCAGCTTGTAGATACCCTTCTTTTCCTGGCTATCATCGCGCTGTACAGTGACGGTAATTCCCTCTAGCGGCCACTCTTTGCGCTTGGCATACATCTGTACGGTGATTGCTTTACAGGTGCCCAAGGCGATATCGAAATAGTCGTGGGGATCCGGCGCGCTGCCCTCGCCACCAACGATAGGAGGCACGTCGCCATAGAGCGCCTCCAGGCCATCGACTTCGACACGCTGCCTAAAGACATGGTTACGTTCGCTAATCACGGTAATGGGAGGGTGCATTAGGATACCTTTACGCCTAGCTTAAGTTTTTCAATGGCATTAATCAGCGTCTCGCGCTTTGCCCGACCGTCCACATCGGCACCATGGCGCCCCACTTCGGCACTATCAACGCCATCAAGCATCATGAGCGCCGTGGTGATTTTGTTCACCTGGTCGACCGATTTAACACCCTGGAATGTCAACGACTGCTGTGCCATAGCGTTTCCCTACCTGTTGCCCTGTGCAAAACTGATACAAAGAGAAAGAGTCTAGCATGCTAATGGTGCCTTGCAATTAGTGTCGGCTGCCCGCACCTAATAGCACCAAAGACACTTTTACTTTTTCGCACTGAATGCATCACTATCGAACGCTTTCCCACTTTTGCAGGAGTTTTTATGGCGACCGTTACCGCTAGCACCCCGGCCCTTGGCAGCGTCCGCCTTAACCACTTAGCCGCGCTGGATGTGAAGGGGGCGGATGCAGAAAAGTTCCTTCAGGGCCAGACCAGCGCACAGGTCAGCTTGGCCGACGGGCACTTTGCGCCGCTCACCTGTTTTTGTACGCCTAAGGGCCGCATGCTGGCCAACGCCCAGCTAATGCGCTTGGGCGAAGAGCACTATCGGCTACTACTCAGTAACACCTTATTGGATAGCCTAGCGAGTCATCTTAAAAAATTCGCCGCCTTTTACCGCGCTGAACTAACCACTCAACGCGACCTGGTATTCATTGGTGCCAGCGATGAGGCCCCAGCGCTTGCGGAGCAGCTGGGTCTGGAGCTACCTGATCGAGTGGGCACCCACACCAACAACGACCAAGTCTGCGTAATCCGCTACCCTGGTGAGACACCGCGCTGGCTATTGTGTTTCGATAACGATAGCAAGGTCGATGTAGCGTCGCTTCAGGATGACCAGGCGGGCCGTAATGCTTGGCAGCTTGAGGATATTCGTAGCGGTTTGGCGTGGCTAACCGATACCCAGCAGGATCACTTCCTGCCCCAAATGCTGAACTGGGAAGCGCTGGGCGGCATTAGCTTTAAAAAGGGCTGTTACACCGGCCAGGAAGTCGTCGCTCGAGCGCACTTCCGTGGCCAAGTGAAAAAGCGCTTAATGCGTATCAGTATAGAGACTACAACGCTGCCTGAGGTTGGCGCTAGCGTGGTCAATGGTGACGATAAAGCGGTAGGCGAAGTGGTGGTCAGCGCGCCTGATCATCAAGGCGGAGTCGAATTACTGGCAGTCATGAGCACCAAAGTCGCCGAAGAAACCATGCCGCTCTATTTAGATGGGGCGCCAGCAACCCTTCTCCCATTACCCTATGCGATTGAGCGCGTTGACCCGGAACAGCTGGCGGTTAGCCTTAACGGCTAAGCTTTCTCTAGGCTTTGCGTTTCTAGGTTATTTCTAGGTCAAAGACAAGCCAAACAGTGTCGCGGCGGTATCACTGCTCAGAGCCGCGACCTGCTCCGCTGTTTGCCCGCGCAGTGCGGCAACAACGCCGCATACCTCTGCCACTCGACATGGCTCATTACGCATGCCCTGATAGCCACTTAGCGGCATATCGGGGCTGTCTGTTTCCAGCACAAAAGCATTATCAGGTAGTGCCTTAACGGTTCGCCGTAACCGCTTGGCGCGCTCATAGGTGACTGCGCCGCCCAACCCCAGCTTAAACCCCAGGTCGAGAAACTTTGTCGCTTGCTCAATGGAGCCTGAGAAGGCGTGAATCAGCCCTGCCTCTGGAAGCGCAAGCTGGCGAAGGCGCTTGGCGACCTTATCGTTGGCGTGGACACAGTGCACCACTACCGGCAGCGAATGCTGTTTCGCTAGCTTCAGCTGGGCATCAAAGTAGTGCCACTGCGCTTCAAGCGTGTCGGTAAAGCGGCCATCAATACCGCACTCGCCCGCTGCTACTATCTCAGGGTGCTCAGCGAGCAAATGATCAAGCGCATTGATATCCGACGCTTGATGCTCATCGACAAAGTAAGGGTGCAAGCCCACGCATACCGACGTATCCGCCCGCTCGCCGAGCGCCAGCACCTGCTGCCAGCGCGAACGGGTCGTCCCCGGCACCACAAAGTGCGCGACACCCACTGCTTTAGCAGCCTCAAGCACCTCAGGCCGATCATCATCGAACTGGGTAAAATCGAGATGGCAGTGGGCATCAATCAGCATTTGCATGCCTAGATAGTTAAACTTTAGTGTTCGCGGGTAGGCTGGAAGCGAATATCCGGCCAGCGCTCCTGGGTCATCTGCAGATTAACCCGAGTAGGTGCAATATAGGTGAGGTAACCGCCGCCATCAATCGCCAGGTTGGCGCTGGCTTTACGCTTAAACTCTTCGAGCTTTTTGGCATCTTCACAGTAGACCCAGCGGGCAGTCTGCACATTGACGCCTTCGTACAAGCAGTCGACCTTGTACTCCTCTTTCAGGCGGTGGGCGACCACATCGAACTGCAGGGTACCTACGGCACCGAGAATCAGATCATTGTTGTCCATCGGCATAAAGACCTGGGTAGCGCCCTCTTCGGAAAGCTGCTGCAGGCCTTTTTGTAACGCCTTCATCTTTAGCGGGTCTTTAAGCCGCACGCGCTTAAATAGCTCTGGGGCAAAGTGGGGTATGCCGGTAAAGCGCATATCCTCACCCACGGTAAAGGTATCGCCGATCTGAATCGTGCCGTGATTGTGCAGACCGATAATATCGCCGGGCCAGGCTTCCTCCACCTGAGAGCGGTCAGAGGCCATAAAGGTCAAGGCATCGGCAATTTTAACGTCCTTACCAATACGCACATGGCGCATCTTCATGTTCTTTTCGTACTTGCCTGAACAGACCCTTAAGAAAGCGATACGGTCGCGGTGATTGGGATCCATGTTGGCCTGGATTTTAAACACGAAACCGGTGAAGCGCTCATCGTCAGACGTAACTACCCGTGTATCGGTTTCATGGGCCTGGGGCGGTGGCGCGTACTCAACGAAGCCATCCATCATCTCGCGCACCCCAAAGTTGCCCATGGCGGTACCGAAATAGACCGGTGACAGCTCACCCCGGCGATAAGCGTCCAGATCAAATTCGTGGGAGGCGCCCCGCACTAGCTCGACTTCCATACGCAGCTCTTCGGCCTGCTCTTCACCAAGCACAGCATCCACTTCGGGACTGTGTAAGCCCTCTATGCGCTTGTCCTCAGGAATACGGCTACCCTGCCCCTGGGTATACAGATGGATCACGTCGTTATAGAGGTGATAAACACCTTTGAAGTGGCGCCCCATACCAATCGGCCAGGTCATCGGCGCACACTGAATATTCAGTACCGTTTCGACCTCATCCATCACCTCAATAGGGTCACGGATATCGCGATCCATTTTATTGATAAAAGTGAGAATTGGCGTGGTGCGCAGACGACACACTTCCATCAACTTAATGGTACGATCCTCAACACCCTTGGCGCCGTCAATCACCATCAAGGCTGAGTCGACCGCCGTGAGCGTGCGGTAGGTATCTTCAGAGAAGTCTTCGTGGCCGGGGGTATCCAGCAGGTTGACAATGCGGCCGCCGTAGGGGAACTGCATCACCGAGGTCGTCACCGAAATCCCCCGCTCCTGCTCCATCTTCATCCAGTCTGACGTTGCGTGGCGGTCGTTACGCTTACTCTTCACCGAGCCGGCCAGCTGGATGGCATTGCCAAACAACAGCATTTTTTCGGTGATCGTGGTTTTACCGGCGTCAGGGTGCGAAATAATAGCAAAGGTGCGTCTAAGCCCTGCTTCATGGGCCAGCTGTGTCTCTTTCATTGTGCCTCTTCAAATATAGGGTCTCAGCGCAGCACTCAATCAGCAGATTTCGCCAATTAGCCACCGCGCAATGAGCAATGTTCAATGCGCCAATTGTAACGCTTGGAGACAGCTGTTGTCGCGGGTGGCGTCAAACGTGACGCCCTTGAAGACATTCTTGAAAAGGCCCAAAAAAAACGCTGACCAAGTCAGCGTTTTAGAAATTAGCAGCAGTCGTGATGCCGCCAAATAGCACTATGCGTAGGTGTTTACCTGGGTGCCTACACTGCCTTCTTTAGCGAGGTCTGGCTGAGCGCCAGTATCCGCAGAAGCCATGATTTCGGTCACTTGCTGTGCCTGAGTATCTAGCGCTTCTTTAAACACCTGCATTTGTGCCTGCTCGGGAGTTTGCGCTTGGTTCATATAAAGCGACGCACTTACTGAACTGCTGATGCCTACATCCATATATCCACCTCATGGTGTGCAAATGTACTTTTAAACTAGCAAAGCATTAGATCACGCGCAAAAATATCGTTCCCTATTACTAGTACCAGCACCTACTACTATCGGCTAAATTTACCTGATCATTAATGAATATAGCCCTAGCTAGAACCTGTCAGCGCGAAATGGCGCCATATCAATGGTCGTAGGCTGACCTTCCATCATATCCGCCAGCAGATGACCGGTTGCTGGCCCTAGGGTAAACCCCTGATGGCCATGGCCAAAGGCAAGCCATAGCCCGGGGTGTCTAGGCGCAGGCCCAATCACCGGCTTCATATCAGGCAAACAGGGGCGCGCGCCTTTCCAAGGGGCTTCATCGCGGCGCTCGCCTAATGGGAACACGCTGCGCGCGACTTTCTCTGCTGCGCCTAATTGATTGACGTCAGCAGGCGCATCCAAGCGATCCAGCTCGGCGCCTGTGGTTAAGCGCACGCCCGCGTTCATTGGCGCCAGCAAGTAGCCAACTTCTGCATCCATGACCCAGAAATTTAGCTTTGCAGGTGCTTGAGATGCGTAGTGCATGTGATAGCCACGTTTTACAAAAGTAGGAAAGTGATAGCCCAACTCTTTAAGCCAGCTTCCCGCCCAGGGCCCTAACGCCACAACGACGTCATCTACTTCTAACGACTCAGCAGCGGTATTAACCTGCCAGCGGTCACCCATTTGCTGAACCGACTTGATATCCGCCTGCAAAATGCGCCCGCCATCATTACTAAACGCTTGGGCATAAGCCGCAACCAACCCACCTGGGTCAGCAACCGTCCAGGGGTCAAGCCAGTGAATCGCACCGATAATGGTGTCACTCAACGAAGGCTCTTTCTCCTCAAGCGCAGCCCTATCCAGTTGCGCAAACTCTACGCCATAAAGGCGCCGCGCCTCTTCGGCTTCTTTAACCCGCGCGGCCAGTTTTTCCGGAGTGCGGTAAAGCTCAAGCCAACCCTGGCGGCGCACCAGATGATCCGCGCCCGCGGCATCAATCATCGGGCCGTGAGTTTTCAGCGAAAGCTGAATAAGCGAAGCGTATTCCGGCACAATTTTTTGGTAAGCCTTTGGCGCTGAGTTCATCCAGTAGCGCAATAGCGGTGAGGCGGCCTTGACCATGCCCGCCGGACGATAGCGAATATCCACCCGACGGTTAGGTAAAACGCTGAGTAGCGTCTTCACGTCGCGGGGAAAGGGGTAAGGTCTAACCGCTTCACGTTGAATAATACCCGCATTGCCAAACGAGGTTTCACGGCCAGGCTGAAGGCGGTCCACCAGGGTGACCTCATGCCCCCGCTGGCGCAGATGCCAGGCAATGCTGACACCCACCATGCCTGCTCCCAAAACTACCGTTTGACGCGCCATTTTGATGCACTCCCTTTCCAGCGATTATTAACCACAATTGAAGACCGATAACTAATTGAAAAATATCACCAATCTATTCGCATTAATACAGTTGAAAACGCTATTTTAATTCTAAAAATCAGAAATTAATGCTGCCATTAGCGTTTAAAAGGATGACTTCACTATCAGCGACATAACACTTGCTTGGTTTCTGTCAGGAAACCTGAATGACAACCGGTTAGCACCGGCACAATGACTCCCCCTCCTTCCGATTAAAACAAACAAGCACCACAAAGAAGCGCACTTGCGCTAAAAGTCACTAGGGGAAACGTAGCGGATATTGCTATTGCCGTCAGTGTTTTTAGACATCGGAAGCCTAAAAGCCAGAAACGCAAAAAACCCAGTTAAGGGCATAATTTATAAAAAAGGAATTAACTAATAAAGAAATGAAAGATACTAGAAGAAATACATGCGGGGTAATGGGGTGGATGATGGGACTTGAACCCACGACCACCGGAGTCACAATCCGGGGCTCTACCACTGAGCTACACCCACCACAACCTAAAACTGGAAACGCAAATATTGTCACTGGGGTGGATGATGGGATTTGAACCCACGACCACCGGAGTCACAATCCGGGGCTCTACCCCTGAGCTACACCCACCAAAGACAATCTTACGTAAAACAAATAGCAAGTGCTTGAAGATAGGATTCTGACAGGTTGTTACCACTGAATTAGGTGGCACGCCCAGCAGGAATCGAACCCGCAACCTACGGCTTAGAAGGCCGTTGCTCTATCCGGTTGAGCTATGGGCGCACATAGAGTATTCATTACAATACGAATACTGATGAGCACTAGACCACAACTGCAGCTTGGAAAAGCAAACTACTACCTTTCATGCTAAGTGAATGGTCGGGATGGAGGGATTCGAACCCCCGACATCCTGCTCCCAAAGCAGGCGCGCTACCAGACTGCGCTACATCCCGATTTCTATCACCTTAGACGCTACCGTGCTGCCCGTCTCAAGCGAGGCATATATTACTATTTTTAATTTTAAAGTCAACCATTAAAGTGATTGTTAGTGAAGGCGCTTTGCCTGGATGCCCCGGCATGCGAAAATTGCCGTCTTTAAAGCGCTGCTGCATGAGCGCTTTACTGTCTAGGCCATTTTTAACATCCACAGGGATTCCATTACATGACCGCCCAACTAATCGATGGCAAAGCCATCGCTGCTAATGTCCGCCAACAGGTTGCCGAAAAGATCGCTCTACGCCGTCAAGCTGGCGGGCGGGCACCAGGACTAGCCGTGGTTGTGGTCGGGGACGATCCCGCTTCCCATGTATATGTCAGTAACAAGCACCGCGCCTGCGAGCAGGCAGGCATTCTCTCCTTTCAGCATGCCCTGCCCGCTACAACCTCTCAACATGAGCTGGAAACCCTGGTTGACCAGCTCAACAGCGACCCGGCCATTGATGGCATCTTGGTTCAGCTACCGCTGCCCAAGCATCTCGATGCCGGCCCCATTTTAGAGCGTATTCTGCCGGGCAAAGATATCGATGGTTTCCATCCCTACAACATTGGCCGCTTAGCCCAACGTATGCCTGCTCTGCGACCCTGCACGCCGAAAGGGATTATGACCCTACTGGCTCAAAACGACATTGCACTACGCGGCTTGGATGCCACCGTTGTGGGCGCCTCTAACATTGTCGGCCGCCCCATGGCGCTGGAGCTGATGCTGGCGGGTTGCACCACCACCGTCTGTCACCGTTTTACGCAAAATCTTGAAGACCACGTTAGCCGTGCCGATATTCTGGTCGTGGCTGTCGGCAAGCCGGGGATTGTTAAAGGGGAATGGATTAAACCGGGCGCTATTGTCATCGACGTAGGCATCAATCGCCAGGACGATGGCACTCTAATAGGCGATCTTGATTTTGCTGCTGCCGCCGAGCGCGCCAGCTTTATCACTCCGGTGCCAGGGGGCGTTGGGCCAATGACTGTCGCTACGCTGCTGGAAAACACCCTGGAAGCCGCCGAGCAGCACGACTTAGCGATCGATCACGCCTGAGTTAAACATCACCCTTTTTATATAGGAGCATGGCGCAGTGAAGCGTATTGGTATTATTGGCGCAATGGCGCAGGAAGTAAGCACCTTAGTGAGTCAACTGGACACCCCCCAGCGCTACGAGCATGCAGGCTTTGTCTTCCATACCGGAACGCGTTATGGATTAGAGATCGTAGTCCTGCAGTCGGGGATTGGTAAGGTCAACGCCGCAGTGGGCACGGCTATATTGTTAGAGCGCCATCAACCCGATGCCATTATCAACACCGGCTCCGCCGGAGGCTTTGCCACCGATTTAGCCATTGGCGATGTGATTATTTCAGATGAAGTACGCCATCACGATGTTGACGCCGTGGTGTTCGGCTACGAGATAGGCCAAGTACCGGGGATGCCCGCGGCTTATTTAGCCGACACAGGGCTGCGAGAGGTGGCGCGTAACGCCATCGCGTCGTTAGGTGAAGTCAAGGTGCGTGAAGGCTTGATTGCCACCGGTGACGCCTTTATGAGCGACCCCGCCCGGGTAGACGCTACCCGCGCCCAGTTCCCCAGCATGCTGGCAGTAGAGATGGAGGGCGCCGCCATTGCCCAAACGTGCCACCTCTACCAGTGCCCTTTTGTGGTGATCCGCGCGCTCTCTGATATTCCCGGCAGTGGCGACAACCACCTCTCCTTCGATGAGTTTTTGGAAGTGGCCGCCGACCACTCATCGCGTATGGTTGATCAAATGCTTAAGCAACTTGGCAGCGTATAACAAGGCTTACTAAGCGTGATGCCGCCGACGCTACTTCGTCGACGGCATTCGTTCGCGACCTGCTAAGACTTAATCGCCCAATTCAGCGTCTCCCCCGCCAGCAGCGGGATGATTTGCTCCCCCTGGGCGTAAGGGTAACTTTCCGGCAGCGTCCAACTCCGCCGCTCAAGCGTAATGGTGTCCGGGTTAGGTGTTAGCCCATAAAAACGCGGCCCATTAAGGCTGGCGAAGGCTTCCAACTTGTCCAAGGCCTCCATTTCATCAAAGGCGGTGGCATATAGTTCAATGGCCGCAGGGGCAGTATAGGCACCGGCACAGCCGCAGCTTGACTCTTTAGCCCCCTGGGAGTGCGGTGCACTATCGGTACCCAAAAAGAACTTATGGCTGCCGCTGGTAGCTGCTTTCAGCAGCGCCTGGCGATGCTGCTCACGCTTAAGAATCGGCAGGCAGTAGTAGTGAGGACGAATCCCCCCGACCAACATCTTGTTGCGGTTAAACAGCAGGTGATGGGCGGTAATGGTGGCCGCCACATTATCCGGCGCTTGTGCAACAAACTCAGCAGCCTGCTGGGTAGTGATATGCTCACACACTACTTTCAGCGTTGGGTGGCGTGCCATTAGTGGCTTCATCACTGTTTCAATGAATACCGCTTCGCGATCAAAAATATCGATCTCTGCATGGGTGACTTCACCGTGCACCAGAAGCGGAATGCCCACCTTGGCCATCATCTCAATCGTTGCGTCACAGCGGGCTAAATCAGTCACCCCTGAATCGGAGTTCGTGGTGGCACCCGCCGGGTAGAGCTTCACCGCTTTAACAATGCCACTTTGCGCCGCACGCTCGATCTCTTCCGGCGGAGTTGTATCAGTGAGGTAAAGCACCATTAAAGGCTCGAAGGTACTCCCCGCGGGCAAAGCATCGAGAATACGCTGACGATATTCAACCGCCTTGGCAGTCGTGGTCACTGGCGGGGTGAGATTGGGCATAATGATCGCCCGCCCCATTTGCGCAGCAGTATGACCGACTACCGCTTTAAGCGCTTCATCGTCGCGCAAGTGAAGGTGCCAATCGTCGGGGCGGGTCAGTGTTACGGTGTCCACGGCAAGTCCTGTAGTGGTGTGAAGACAGATATAATGCAGCGTGTACAGTATACGCAATTGCGCGATGGGATAAATCCACTCCTCAGACGCCCACTCCCTCGTCCAAGTGTCGTATCATGTCGCTGCTTTTTAAGACACGGCTATTTTAAGACTCAGCTCGAACAGTTACTTTTACACGCTTTTATAACAGTTGGTTTTTGACGCTAAGGATTCGGTTGTTTATGCAGAACGTGCGGCGCTATGCGGATATTATTGCCAGCCTGGAAGGGTTGATGTGGCTAAGCCTAGCCTGGTCAATTTCACTCTCCGTTCATATGGGCAGCACGGAACCCACTCTCGCCAGCCTATTGGTGATCGGTGCCCTGGTGGTTATTTGCTGGGCGCATCGGCCGCTACGCTATTTGTTGGGGCGCTACCATATCCGCAAACGGCGCACCGATATGTGGATTCATACCCTGGCGCTACCGCTGCTACTGGCGATGTTTTTCCACATAATGATTGAAGCGTTACTGGGTAGCGCCTGGCTTCCTCCTAAAATGCTGCTGTTCAATATCTTGGCTTCTGCAGGCTGGGCAACTTACGTCATGACCCTGCTGATTAAATTTATCATTCATGGCTTTAAAGCCAGAACCAAGTAAGCCCATCATGCCGACTGCCCTCCCTCTTCCGCTCTCTACCCCCAACCGTAATCTGGTGCGACTGACTATTGTCCGCGGCATCACGTGGACCGGTTTTTTACTGGCGATTGTGGTGGGCGTAGAGCTGCTGGCCTTCGATCTACCGGTAACCGCTGTGGTGAGCGTGGTTATTTCCATGGGCGTACTCAATATCGCCACCTGGTGGCGCTTGGGCCGCCCACGTGCGGTGACGCATCTAGAGTACTTACTGCACTTACTCGCCGATATCACGGGTTTAACACTACTGTTCTACTTCTCGGGCGGTTCCACCAACCCTTTTATTACTTACTATCTAGTACCGGTTACCATCGCCGCCGCCACACTGCCCTGGCGCCACGCCTGGATCATCGCCGCCTGTTCCATGGCGGGCTATACCTTTTTAATGTTCTCCTACTACCCGATTCCCCAACTGGGCCATATCAATAGCGATAGCCCCTTGAGTCTGCACATATTAGGTATGTGGCTTAACTTTGGCCTTTCAGCGGGCCTGGTGACATTTTTTATCTACAAGATGGCTCATGCGCTGCGCAGCCGTGATCAGGCGCTCTCCCGCACGAGGGAAGCCGCGCTACGTAATGAGCAAGTGCTAGCGGTGGCAACCCAAGCCGCAGGTACCGCCCATGAACTGGGCACCCCTTTGTCTACCATGGCAGTTCTCCTCAAAGAGATGCAGGCTGACGCCCCCGCCGATTCGGCGCTCGACCAAGACATCAATTTACTTCGTCAACAGGTAGACGTGTGCAAATCACGTCTGCAAAATTTAGTCTCTAACGCTGATCGTCGGCGCATGGCGGAACCCGAAGTGCTGGATGCGGAAGTGTGGCTAGCAGGGGTTGTACAGCGCTGGCTGGTGCTGCGTCCGGATGTGAGTCATCAATTCGATGTGGCCGAGAAGCGCGGAAGGCCTTGGCTGGCCGTCGATGCCACCCTCGACCAAGCGCTAACCAATTTGCTCAACAACGCCGCTGACGCGAACCCTGAACACATTGCCATACGCTTAGACTGGCAGAGTGAGAGCGTGGTAATTGATATACGCGACCATGGCCCAGGTGTCGCCATGTCGATTGCCGACCAGCTGGGGGAGACGTTTATTTCGACGAAAAGCAAGGGCATGGGCATCGGGCTGTTTTTAACCCATGCCACCATCAATCGCTTTGGTGGCGGCGTAAGCCTGTATAATCACCCGGAAGGGGGCACGCTTACGGAAGTTACGCTGCCTCGCTGTGCGTCGCCAAACTAAACGCGACCGCCCCAAGCACCGCCAGTAATGGATTGAGGACAACATGCAAACGCGAGAGCAACGGCTGCTGATCATTGATGACGACGAAATGTTTTGCCATGTGCTGAACCGTGCCCTAACCCGCCGCGGTTACGAGGTCATCGTTGCCCACGACGCAGAGCAGGCCCTGACTATGGCCGCACAGCATGCGCCCACCATGGCGACCCTTGACTTAAAGCTGGAAAACAGCTCAGGTCTGAAACTCCTTCCCGAGCTACTCGCCACCGTCCCCCAGTGCCGAATAGTAGTGCTGACCGGCTACTCGAGCATTGCCACTGCCGTTGAGGCAATGAAACTCGGCGCGGTTAATTACTTGTGTAAACCGGTGGATGCTGATGACGTTTTAATCGCTTTTGAGCGCCAAGCTGGCGATCCGGATATTGAACTGGCTGACAATCCGCCCTCGATTAACCGCATCACCTGGGAGCATATTCAGAAAGTGCTGCAGGAGCACGATGGCAATATATCCGCCACCGCCCGGGCGCTGGGTATGCACCGCCGCACCCTGCAGCGGAAATTACAAAAACGCCCGGTGCGGCGTTAAAGTGACTAATCTCAGCAGGCGAGACGGCAAGCCTGGGCGGGTGAGAGGACAGGTTTCCGCGAGGGCGCTGTGCCCCCCCCCTGGGCGCTACTTACGCCATCTGACCGCCATGGATGGCGGAAATGCCGGAAATGTAGGGAACATTTTTCGGCCATGGCGTAAGACCCTCGCTCCAACCTGCCCTCTCAACCATTCATTAGCCTTGAATCCGCGCACTTAAGAAACGAGAACTTAATGCGCCGTCCAGCCTAAATCGATATTAAAGCTCGACCCGGTCACGGCACCGGCGGCGTCAGATGCCAGGTAAGCAACTAATTGCGCCACCTCTTCAGGCTCGATCAAGCGCTTGATCGCCGCCTGTTTAAGCATGACTTTCTCGATCACCTCCTGCTCATCCATACCGTGCAATTTAGCCTGGTCGGCGATTTGGTTGTCCACCAGCGGGGTCTTGACATAGGCAGGACATACCGCATTCGCCGTGATGCCTTGTTCGCCGCCCTCCAGCGCCGCCGTTTTGGTCAAACCAATCATGCCGTGTTTGGCGCTGATATACGCCGCTTTTCCTGGCGAAGCCACCTGAGCATGTATCGAGGCTACGTTCACAATGCGTCCCCAGCCCTTTTCACGCATATGCGGCCAAGCCGCCTGTGTGAGCAAGAAAGGCGCCGTTAGCATCAAATCCATAATCTGACGCCACTTCTCCTCGGGGAAGGTCTCAATCGAGGCAACGTGCTGAATCCCTGCGTTATTGACCAGTATATCCACGCCTCCAAAGCGCTTGACCGCATCGGCCACCGCCGCCCGGCAGGCATCAGGGTCGGTTAAATCCGCTTCAAAGAAAGCCGCGCCTGCTTGTTCAGCGACCGCCTTACCCGCCGGATTAAAATCGACGGCAAGCACTTGATGGCCTAACTCACAAAAGTGCTTAACCACAGCGGCACCAATCCCGCTGCTGGTACCGGTGACCAGCGCAACTCGCGGCGTTGTAACGGCTTGGGAAGTCATAGGCAATTTCCTTTTCACTACGTGGATGGGAGTTCTGTTGAAAGTCCTGTTTGTAGCATGCTTGTCAGTATAGCTATCTAGGTGTTGGGGACTTCAGCGGGTTGCATTAAACGCGTCATCATTTGCTGCGCCAGCCTCGCGGCCTCCTGCATGCTCTCCAGCTCGCTTAAATCACTCAAAATGGCGCGCTTATAGAGCTGGTAGTCGCCGGGTAAGCGCTCATGAGATAGCCGATAAGCACCTGAGGGCAATGAGAGCGTCAACGTCTCCGCCATGGACTCAGTCCGCAGAGCTGGTTGAGGCACGCCGATTAACCAAAGCTCACAGGGCGTAATCAGCGCACCGACCAGATGCTCAGCGCCATGATGCTGAAAGCAGAGCGCATCAACCCCTAAACGCGGGTTCCAGTCACTTTTCTGTTTAATGGATGGCAAGTGCACATCTCGGTACGCCTTCGCCAGTTCAGCAAGGAGAGCGTATTCGTCAGCGGTAAGCGTTTGCATAGGCTTAATCGTTTTCCCAGATGATAACGGGCATTAATGGTTGGTGTAGCGAGCTGCTATTGGCGTAACAAGCTCCGCTCAGCCACAATAGGCACAAATTTATCGCTCAGCCAACGGCTATTTACCCTTCAGTGATTGTCTACTTGGTTACTTATTCTGCTTATCGTAAAGGAGTACCCGCTATGTTTGTGGTTATTTTTGGTCGGATGTCATGCCCTTTCTGTGTACGCGCCAAACAGCTCGCCGAGCACTTGGAAAAAGTCGGTAAAATCGAGGGCTATCGCTATGTGGATATGCCTTCCGAAGGCGTAACGAAAGAAGATATTGCCAAAACGGCCGGTAAACCCATTCACACTGTTCCGCAGGTGTTTGTCGATCAAGCCCATGTGGGCGGCTTTACTGAATTTGATCAGTTTGTTCGCGACCAGCAGTTGCTTGCCGTTTAACCGCTCGTTAATACGCGTTGAACCCTTGCTTACCTTGCTTGCCTATACTGAGCAGTTATTTAATGGCTCACGCTAGGTGTGCCACTTTAGGCAAGGAGTTCACCATGCAGCGTCAGGAGTTTGTTCAGCAGCTGTGGCTTGACTATGTACATACACACCCCGATATCGGTGCGCTTAGACTGTGGCCATTATCAACCGCGGCTGAATATTTAACGCTGGTAACACTCAATTACGGGCCCTTTGCCGCTGCCGCGCTTACCGGCAATTTAGCTCATATGGGCTATCGCGCCATGGGCCATTTCGCCATGGCCGATAAAGGTCTATTGGTGCAACTACTCGCGCCAAGTGACGGCAGCAGTTGGCTGGTGTTAGCAGAGCTGCAAATAGGCACACTCTCCAAGGCGCCACGGGAAGCCATTGAAGGGTTGGTGCAACAATCTCATCCTCAGGACTGCAAGGGCCATAACTTGCTCTGCCGTGGCCGCCCCTGGCCAATGCCAAGTTGGTCGCTTTATCAGCAGTTGCAGCAAGCGCATCCATTAGCGGCCTGGATAGCAGTGATGGGCCCCCGACTACATCATGCTGGCTTTGATTGCGGGCAGCTTGGGGAGCCATTGGAGGCGCTGGATCAACGCCTCAACGAAGTGGGCATGCCAAGCCTGCAGGGGCAGCAGAACGGCGTTTTTACAGTGTCGTCACTGCTGGATCACCGTTTTTACCCCACCACGCCGCAGAAAACAGTTTTCGCCGATGGCGATGAGCATCGTCTCTGCCTGGGGGGGCTGGCGCTCGTCCAAAAGCACGTTGAAGATAACCATGAGCGAATTGCCGATATCCTGCTTCCCCACCACACGCGCTGTGAGATGGCTTGAGACGCTAGCGGCATAAACACTAGCGTCTATGGGGAGTGGTGGTTATTAGGCGTCAAACGTCATCTCGGGAACATGGTCAGGCACAATTAGCTTGCCCGCCGTTTTCTCGACGATCTCCTCAACGCTTACGCCCGGTGCGCGCTCCTTGAGAATAAAGGCACCATCTTTTATTTCAAGATAGGCGAGATCCGTTAAGACGCGGTTAATGCAGCCTGCGCCGGTTAGCGGCAGTTCGCATTTCTCCAGCAGTTTGGACTCGCCGTGCTTCGAGGCGTGGGTCATGGTGCATATAATGTTTTCAGCACCAGCGACGAGATCCATAGCACCGCCCATGCCTTTGATCAGCTTGCCAGGAATCATCCAGGAAGCGATGTTGCCCTGCTGATCCACTTCAAAAGCCCCCAATACGGTCAGATCAACGTGACCGCCACGAATCATCGCAAACGATTCTGCGGAAGAAAAAATCGCCGCGCCTGGGCGAACCGTCACCGTCTCTTTACCCGCATTGATCATATCTGCATCAAGCTCGTCTTCGGTGGGGTAGCGGCCCATCCCCAGCAGCCCGTTTTCGGATTGCAGCATGACATCGATGCCATCCGGGATGTAGTTGGCAACCAGGGTGGGAATACCAATGCCCAGGTTGACGTAAAAACCATCTTGAAGTTCTTGAGCGACACGTTGAGCCATCTGTTCGCGCGTTAAAGCCATGGTAGTTTCCTCTTGCTGAATCGTTAAATGAGAAGCGAGTGTTACGACGTATGAAGCCGACGGCGTTTGAAACTGACTAAGTTTGAAGCCGTGGCGGTTTAACTACGCACCGTGCGTTTCTCTATCCGCTTCTCAAACGTGCCTTGAATAATCCGATCCACATAGATGCCTGGGGTATGGATTTGGCTAGGTTCAAGCTCGCCCGGCTCAACGATCTCTTCAACTTCCACCACGGTAATTTTCCCTGCCGTGGCGGCCATGGGGTTAAAATTTTGCGCCGTATGGCGATACATCACGTTGCCATAGCGATCCGCCTTCCAGCCTTTCACAATGGCAAAGTCACCTACGATGGCTTCTTCTAAAATACAGTGTCGCCCATTAAATTCGCGAACCTCTTTACCCTCACCAATCGGAGTGCCATAGCCAGTGGCGGTGTAAAAAGCGGGAATGCCGGCGCCACCTGCACGCATTTTTTCCGCCAAGGTACCTTGAGGCGTTAATACCACTTCAATTTCATCATTGAGCATTTGCTTCTCAAACAGGGCATTTTCACCTACGTAAGAGGCCAGAATCTTACTGATTTGACGATCTTCCAGCAGTATCCCCAAGCCAAAACCATCGACACCGCAGTTATTCGATACCACGGTAAGATCATTAACGCCGCGGCGCTTGATCTCGGCGATCAGGTTTTCAGGGATACCGCAGAGTCCGAAGCCACCAGCGATGACGGTCATGCCGCTCTCGATGCCTTCCATCGCCTCTTCGTAGGAAGCTACACGCTTATCGAATCCTGCCATTGTTGTGCCTCACATTGTTGTTGATGATCACTATTAGCGTAGATGAGCGCTGCCCAAAATACGCGAACTGACGCTAACGATAGTGTCAGTGTTGTGCGAGATGATATATTTGTTAAGTTTGTTTTTCTTATCAATTTATTTTTTAAACTTATAAAAGGTACTTTAATGACCGTCAAACAGCTACGCGCCTTTCTGGCGGTCGCCCAATCCCTCAGCTTTACCCAAGCCTGCGAGCGCCTGCACCTATCCCAACCGGCGTTAAGTCTGGCGATTAAAGGCCTGGAGGAGTCCCTGGGTGGCAAATTGCTGATTCGCAGCACCCGTAGCGTCAGACTAACCCCTGAAGGTGAGTCGCTGCTACCGCTAGCCAAACATCTGCTGGCCCAGTGGGACAATACCGAGGAGCGTTTGCGCCAGCGCTTCACCCTCCAACTGGGGCGGCTCAGCGTGGCGGCAATGCCCGCCTTTGCCGGAAACTTACTCCCGGCGGCGCTGGTTAAATTTCGCCAACAGTACCCCAAAATCAACATTACCGTGCACGATGTCATCAATGAGGAGGTCACCGCCATGGTGCGCTCCCGACAGGTAGAGATGGGGATCGCTTTTTCGCCGGAGGGTACCGGCAGCCTGCTGTTTACGCCGCTGTTTGAAGACCATTTTGTGGCGGTCGTACCGGCTGACTCTCCGTTAACCCACTCTTCCCAGCTCGCCTGGTCAGCACTGCTCGACCACGATTTCATTACGCTTCAGCGCCCCTCCATGGTGCGACGCTTACTGGAACAGGAACTGGGTAAGCGGCATATGGCGCTAACGGTGGCTTTTGAGAGCCACCAGCTCTCCACCGTGGGTAGAATGGTAGCCGACGGCCTGGGCGTCAGCGCGGTGCCTTCCATGTGCATTCGCCAAATGCGTGAAGTGGGCGCCCGCTGCATACCGCTAACGGCGCCCGCTATCTCCTGTCGAGTCGGCATCCTGACCCACCAGGAGCTCTCTGTCGCTGCCCATGCACTGCGCACCGTACTGCTTGATACCGTTCAAGCGCCCTCACTCTCCCACTAGCCCCGGACTAAGTTGATGAGATACGCAGGGTTTCTGCTGGGCAGGGTGGCTAGGATCATTTAGCATTCAGTATTACGCTATGGGTTTGACGGTAAGGAAACGCGGTATGCCTATTTTTAAGGGGCTGGTTAGCGCACTGCTGCTAACGCTCAACACGCTGTTCTGGGGCGTACCTCTCATTCTGCTGACACTACTTAAAGTCATTGCCCCAGGGCAACGGCTCAGACAGTTAGTGCTGCGGGGGCTGAATGGTGTCGCGCTAAACTGGATAGGCGTTAATCTCTGGTGGATGCGTCACTGGCTCAAGCCCGTGCTAAACGCCAGCGTTCCTGATAATTTGAGCCCTCAGCAGTGGTGGTTGGTGATATCCAACCACCGCAGTTGGACTGATATCTTTATGCTGTTGATGGCGTTGCATCGGCGTATTCCCATGCCGCGCTTTTTCCTAAAACGTCAATTAATCTGGATTCCCATCGTAGGGCTGGCTTTTTGGGCGCTGGAATTTCCCTTCATGCGTCGTTTTAGCCGCGAACAAATTGCCAAAAACCCTAAACTGGCCACCATTGACCGTATCGCTACCGAACGCATGTGTCAGCAGGCGCGCCTCTCCCCCATTGCGATCTTTAACTTTGTCGAGGGCACCCGCTTCTCGGTTGCCAAACGTGATGCCCAACAGAGCCCCTACCGCCATTTATTACGTCCCAAAGCCGGCGGCATTGCCCAGGTACTTAGTCTGCTAGGCAACCAATTGGATGGTATCCTGGATGTAACGATCAGCTACGCTAATCCCTCGCCCACGTTTTGGGGCTTTTTGTGCGGCAGAGAGGCGCCCGTTACCTTGCAGATCCGGCAACTCAGCATTCCTGAGTGGATGTACGCATCAGATAACCACGAAGAAAAGCAGCATAAGGAACGCTTCCACACATGGATCAATGCACTCTGGTTGGAAAAAGATGGCATGCTGGACAGCCGAACCGATCACGACTAGCTGGCTGGCTCACTGCTTGGCTATTAGCGGGGCTACTCACCGGTTGCTCCAGCGCTCCTCCATCATCCCAGCGAGCGGCTGCGCCTAGCGCCAGCCAGATTAGCGGTGACTGGGTGCAAGTGCAGCGTGGCGATACGCTGGGGAAACTGGCGGCCCGAGCTAACGTGCCGCTGGAGCGTTTGGAGCGTTTTAACCCTGGTGTTAATGCTCGTCGCCTGGAAATTGGCCAGCGCCTGCTAATTCCCACTCAACAAGAGCGGGCACCTTCCGGTGGCCCCTACCGCTACCAAATCCGTCCTGGCGATACGTTCTCGAGTATCGCCCGACACTTTGGCACCACCAGTGGTCGCATTCAGAGCGCCAACCCTAGCGCCTCTCCCACTAATTTGAGAATTGGCCAAATAGTCAGTCTACCGCTAAGTGGTTCAGCGACGCGCAGCTCATCGCAAGGCTCGGCAAGCAGTAGTAGTTCATCAAGCGCTAACAAGCCTGCCACTGCACCCACCAGTAGCGCGCCCAGTCAGGCACTGCCCTCTTCAGCCCGGCGCTGGCCCTGGCCACTGGATGATTATCGCGTGGTTCGTCGCTTCGGGGCGGACAGCCGTGGCACTCTTCAGCCCATGCTGCTGGCTACTCAAGCCGGTGCCCAGGCTAAAGCCGTCGCCCCTGGTGAGGTGCGCTTTGCCGACGGTATGCGTCAGCTAGGTGAAGTGGTGATTGTGCACCATGCCGACAATCTGCAGACCGTGTACGCCCTTTGCGAGCGCATTTTGGTCGAGGTAGGCAAGCAGGTGAGCACCGGGGATCCGCTCTGCGAGGTAGGCCAAAGCAGTGCCACCCAGCGCTATGATCTGCTCTTTGATCTGCGCCAAGGTGGCAAACCCATCGATCCCAAGCAGGTACTGCGCTAAAACAGTTGCTTAGTCATACTGTACTTAATAAAACAGCGGCCCCCTACATAAGCGGGGCCGCGGGACAGCGGTTACACCTTTATCCCCGGTAGTAGCCCGGTTTTACAAACGGCATGGGGGTCACCACCATGGGTAGCTGCTTACCGCGAACTACCGCGAATACGGCACTTTGCGGCGCTTCCAGTTCGCGACTGACATACCCCATCGCCACCGGCTTACCGACACTTGGGCCAAAGCTGCCGGAGGTTACGCTGCCTATTTCGTTGCCCGCCTCATCAACCAGTGGCGCACCCTCGCGTACCGGCGCACGTCCTTCAGCCAATAGTCCAACGCGCTTACGGGTGTGATCCTTAGCATCGACCTGATGAAGAATCACGTCAGCGCCTGGAAAACCGCCAGGCCGATCACCATCACGGCGACGCGGCTTACCTACTGCCCAGATTAGACCCGCTTCCACCGGCGTGGTTTGCTCATCCATATCGTGTCCGTAGAGGCATAAACCCGCTTCCAAACGCAGCGAGTCACGCGCCCCCAGGCCAATCGCTTCGACTTCGGGCTCGGCCAGCAAACGCTCGGCGAACGCTTCACAGTCATCGGCTGCGACGGAAATCTCAAAACCATCTTCGCCGGTATAGCCGCTGCGGCTCACCCATACCTCCTGCCCGGCAATGGTGAAGCGGGCATGCTGCATAAACACCAGCTCACAGGCTTCAGGGCAAAGCCGCTGCATCACCTCCCGCGCCTGGGGGCCCTGCAGCGCCAGGAGGCCACGATCCAAAGGTTCAATCGTATGCGTTGAGGCCAAATTAAGCCGCAGGTGCGCCAAATCCTGATCTTTGCAGGCGGCGTTCACCACTAAATAGAAGTGATCCCCCGCATTGACCACCATCAGGTCGTCAATAATGCCACCGTCGGGGTTGGTGAAAAGCCCGTAACGCTGGGAGCCCTTTTCCAGGCCCACTAAATCAGCAGGTATCAGGGTTTCCAGCGCTTTGGCCACGTTGTCTCCAGAAACACTAATCTGCCCCATATGGGAGACATCAAACAGCCCACACTTTTGACGCGTGTGCTCATGCTCTTTTTTGACCCCCAGCGGGTATTGAACTGGCATATCATAGCCAGCAAACGGCACCATTTTGGCGCCTAGCTTGAGATGTAGCGCATGAAGCGGCGTTTGTTTTAATTCGGACATGGGGGCTTTCCTCACTTTAAAAATTATTCACTTATAAATGCTTTACTTAAAAAAGAGACGGGAAGCCACTGCTTAAGTGTCTTCCCGACTCTACTGTCATTCACGTTTTGTCTTCACCTACAGCGCCTTTTAACGCGCTACGGATACTATTGGTCGTGATCCAGCTCTTCACCCGGCAATACGTCTTTGCCGTCGAAATAGTCCTTGGTTAGTTTAAAGACTACCGGCGAAAGCAGTGCCAAGGCAATCAGGTTCGGGATCGCCATCATAGCGTTGAAGGTATCCGCCATGAGCCAGATAAAGCCCAGTTGAGCGATAGCACCCAAGGGGATGGCCAGTACGAACAGCACCCGATAGATCATAATTGAGCGCGTGCCAAACAGGAACTGGCAGCACTTCTCGCCGTAAAATGACCAGCCGAGGATGGTGGTAAAGGCAAAAATCGCCAACGCAACAGCAACGATCTGATTACCAAAGCCAGGCAGCGCAGCGTCAAACGAAAGCGCGGTCAGCGATGCCCCCGCTTCACCCTCCTGCCAAACCGTCGAGGTCAAAATCACCAACGCGGTAATCGTGCACACAATAATGGTATCGATAAAGGTGCCCAGCATCGCAATTAAGCCCTGGCGCACCGGGTTTTTGGTTTTTGCCGCTGCGTGTGCGATAGGCGCACTACCCAAACCCGCTTCGTTAGAGAAAATACCGCGTGCCACACCAAAACGAATCGCCGCCATGACGGCGGCACCGGCAAAACCACCTGCGGCCGCCATGGGGTTAAAGGCGTAGTAGAAGATCAAACCAAAGGCTTCACCGATCTGCCCGGCATTGACGATCAATACCAACAAGCCAGCAACTACATAGGCAATGCCCATAATCGGCACCAGCTTGCCCGCCACTTTAGCAATACGCTTGATACCGCCCAGAATCACCGCGCCAGCCAGCACCATAATGACCACACCCGTGAGCCAGTGTGGCACGCCGAAGGTGGCGTCCATGGCGTCAGCAACGGAGTTGGACTGAACGGTATTGCCGATCCCAAAGGCTGCGACAGCGCCAAAAAACGAGAACAGGCCGCCTAACCATAGCCACTTTTTACCCAAGCCATTCTTGATGTAAAACATCGGCCCGCCCACGTGATAACCGGTACTATCAGTTTCACGATAACGCACGGCCAGCACCGCTTCGGAAAACTTAGTGGCCATCCCCACCAGTGCGGTAATCCACATCCAAAACACCGCGCCTGGCCCACCTAACGCGATGGCCGTGGCGACACCGGCAATATTACCGGTGCCGATGGTCGCAGAGAGTGCGGTCATCAAGGCATCAAAAGGCGATATTTCCCCTTCATCACCCTCTTTGGCAGGGGCGGCTTTACCCACCCCAGGCTTCGCATCACGCCCGGCCCACATTAGCTTGAAACCCATGCCGAGCTTTCTAATCGGCATCAGTTTCAAGCCAAGCTGCAGGTAAATCCCCACACCGAGTAGCAGAATCAACATGACGGGCCCCCAGACCACGCCGTTGATTGCCCCTAAGAGGCTAGTTAATGCTTCCATGTTCATTTCCTCGCTTTGTTGGTATGCAATGGTGGTGTGTATTGTTGATTGGCTACCATATAGTGGTTATTTGCGACGTCGCTATGGCTGGTTAGCATAGGATGTAAACGTTTTACACCATAAACTTAGCAAGCATCTAGGGTGATGTCGCTTGCGCATAGAGGATACCGCTTTTTTCATAATCCGACGTCTGCCCCCAGGCGAAAATGTAACTGGACAGATAACGCTACCCAGCACGCCATGGAGCAACGAAGAAATTTGTTTCCGATTGGAAACACGTTAACATGCTGGTTTATTCGCTCGACCCGCCCTAGCCACTATTCGCCAAGGCGAGCGACAAACGCTAGTATGCTCGGGCCCAGTAAACTGTTTCATATAGGAAAACATCATGAGCAATCTTCCTGCCAATCTCCGTTACGCTGAAAGCCACGAGTGGGTGCTTGATAATCAAGACGGCACCGTGACCGTGGGCATTACCGATCACGCCCAGCAGGCGTTAGGTGATGTCGTGTTCGTTGAACTGCCTGAAGTAGGTACCGCGCTGAGCAAAGGCCAGGAGTTTGGCGTTATCGAATCGGTCAAAGCCGCTTCTGATCTCTACTCGCCGGTGGTTGGCGAAGTCATTGAGGTGAATGACACCCTTGAAGACGCCCCCGAAACGGTCAATGAAGCGCCTTACGAAGGTGGCTGGATTATGAAAGTGCGCTTAGACGGCGACACCCTTGACGGCCTGCTGGATGCCGACGCCTATCAAGCAACGCTAAGCGCCGACGACTAAGTCATTTAGTCGCATTAAATAGCAGGGCCTGTCGTTAATTTTGGCGGCTCTGCGCTTATCGCCCTGCACGGTTCTCTCTTAACGTCCGGAATCTTCTTCATGTCTCTTGAAACACGCCGTCTGGCCGAGCTGGCCGATCACGATGCTTTTATCAAACGTCATAATGGTCCAAGTCAAGATGACGTGGCCACCATGTTAAAAGCGCTCAACATGCAGCACATGGAAGATCTGATTGAACAGACCGTGCCGAGCGATATTCGTCTTGGCCGCGAGCTAGCGCTTGATGATCCGCGCAGCGAAGCGGAGGCACTAGAGTACCTAGCCCAGTTAGCGCGGCAAAACCGCGTGACTAAAAGCTATATTGGCCAGGGCTACTACGGCACCCATATGCCCGCAGTGATTCAGCGCAACGTATTGGAAAACCCGGGCTGGTACACCGCCTATACCCCCTACCAGCCAGAGATTTCTCAAGGCCGCCTGGAAGGCTTGCTGAACTTCCAACAAGTGGTGATGGATCTAACCGGTATGGAGCTGGCCAATGCGTCGCTGCTTGACGAAGCCACCGCTGCCGCCGAAGCCATGGCGCTGTGTAAGCGCGGCAACAAGAGAAGCAAATCCAACGTCTTCTTCGTCGCCGACGACGTTTTCCCACAAACGCTGGACGTGATTAAAACCCGCGCCGAGTTCTTTGGCTTTGACTTGATCACCGGGCCTGCGGAGGAGCTAGCCAACCACGATGTCTTTGGGGCGCTTGTCCAGTACCCCTCCGCCAGTGGTGAAGTGCGCGACCTGGCACCGCTATTAAGCGCCGCGGCTGAGCGCAACATCATGACCTGCGTGGCCAGCGATCTTTTGAGCCTGGTGCTGCTTAAAGAACCCGGCCAGCTGGGAGCGGACATTGTGGTGGGCAACTCCCAACGCTTTGGCGTTCCCATGGGCTTTGGCGGCCCCCACGCGGCGTTCTTCGCAACTTCCGATAAGCTCAAGCGCTCAATCCCAGGGCGTATCATCGGCGTCTCCAAAGATAGCCGTGGCAACACAGCCCTGCGCATGGCAATGCAGACCCGCGAGCAGCATATCCGCCGCGAGAAAGCGACCTCGAACATCTGTACTGCCCAGGCGCTTCTGGCCAACATCGCAGGCTTTTACGCCACCTATCACGGCGCTGAAGGGCTGCGCAAAATTGCCGGTCGTGTTCACCGCTTGGCCACCCTGCTTGCCGAAGGCCTTAAGCAGGCAAGCGTATCGCTCGCTCATGACAGTTGGTTTGATACGTTACGCCTGACGGGTGTTGATGCCGGTAAGATCCATGGCCGAGCCATGACCCATGATATTAATCTGCACTACTTCGCCAATGGCGATGTGGGCATCAGCCTGGATGAAACCACCACCGCCCACGATGTAGCCACACTGTTTGATGTACTGCTGGGCGATGAGCACGGCCTTGCCGTTGCAGTACTCGACGAGCAGGTGGTGGCTAACGGTGCTTCCGGCATTCCCGCGGCCTGCCAGCGCGAAAGTGACTTTTTGAGCCATCCCACCTTTAACCGCTACCGCAGCGAAACCGAAATGCTGCGCTACTTGAAGCGTCTTGAGAATAAGGATCTGTCGCTGGCTCATGCGATGATTCCGCTCGGCTCCTGCACCATGAAGCTTAACGCCACCAGCGAAATGATTCCGGTCTCCTGGCCCTCGTTTGCGCATCTGCACCCCTTTGCGCCCCGCGACCAGGTGGCTGGCTATCATCAGATGATCGACGAACTCTCGGCCTTCCTGGTCGAAGTCACTGGCTACGATCACCTCTCGATGCAGCCCAACTCCGGTGCTCAGGGGGAATACGCAGGCCTTGTAGCGATTCGTCGCTATCAGGCGGCCCAGGGTGAAGGCCATCGCGATGTCTGCCTGATCCCAAGCTCTGCCCACGGCACCAACCCGGCCTCGGCAGCCATGGTGCAGATGAAAGTCGTGGTGGTAGAGTGCGACCAAAACGGCAATATCGACATGGCGGATTTGCGTGCTAAAGCCGAGCAACATCGCGATCAGCTCTCCGCCATTATGCTGACCTACCCGTCTACACACGGGGTGTTTGAAACCAGCGTGCGCGAAGCGTGCAAAATCGTTCACGACAACGGTGGTCAGGTGTATATCGACGGCGCCAATATGAACGCCCAGGTAGGGTTAACCCGCCCCGGCGATTTTGGCGGCGATGTCTCTCACCTTAACCTGCACAAAACGTTCTGTATTCCCCACGGTGGCGGCGGCCCGGGCATGGGGCCTATCGGCGTAAAAGCCCACCTGGCACCCTACGTTTCCAACCACGTGGTAACGCCAATCAATGGCGTCAACGCGGAAAGCGGTGCGGTATCCGCGGCAGCGTTTGGCAGTGCCTCGATCCTACCCATCTCCTGGGCCTACATTAAAATGATGGGCGCCCGCGGCCTGCGTGAAGCCACCGAGCTTGCCATCCTAAACGCCAACTATATTGCCAAGCGTTTGGAAGCGGCATTCCCGATTCTTTATCGTGGCCAGAACGGTACGGTTGCCCACGAATGCATTATCGATATTCGCCCGCTCAAAGCGGCCTCGGGGATTAGCGAGGAGGATATTGCCAAACGCTTGATGGATTACGGCTTCCACGCACCGACCATGTCGTTCCCGGTGCCGGGCACGCTGATGATCGAACCTACCGAGTCAGAGTCGCTGTATGAAATCGACCGCTTCTGCGATGCGATGATTGCCATTCGTGACGAGATTGCTCGAGTAGAGAGCGGTGAGTGGCCGCTGGATAATAATCCGCTGGTCAATGCGCCACATACCCAGGCAGATCTAATGGATAGCGACTGGCAGCGGCCTTATGACCGCCAGTTGGCAGCCTTCCCAACCGCAGCGGTTCAAGCCGCGAAATACTGGCCCGCCGTTAACCGCGTTGATAACGTGTTTGGCGACCGGCAGTTAATCTGCTCCTGCCCCAGCATTGATGAGTACCGCAACTAACGGCAAAGCTGACAAGATGTGAAGCGATAGCGCTTTAAGTGACCAGAACGCTCTTGGTGTCTTAACTAGACGGCACCAGGGGCGTTTTTTCTTGTAGACGCTGAGCATGAAAGCCGTCTAACAGCTTCTCGTAACGCTTGGGCAGCACAGAATCGCGGCGGCGCAGCAAATAGAGCACTTCATTGACCGCATTGGGCAGGTTCAACGCTTTTACCTGACGCTGCCAGGGCGAGGTTTCCAACACCAGCCGCGACACCACGGTAAAACCCAACCCCCTGGCCACTGCATCCAGCACCATGCTGACTTCATTGGTAAAGCCTTGATGGCGGAAATGGGTCATCGAGCGAAACTCGTCGGGGTAGTTGGCTCGCAGCAGTGCATTGGCGTGGTTAATGCCGTCGTAATAGTTGAGAAAGCCGATGCCCATTAAATCTGACAGTGTGCTGCCCGCAAAATCAGCAGGCACCACCAAGCAGAGCGGTTCTTCATGCCAAATGCTGCAGCTAAGCTCAGGGTGTCGCATTGCCTCGGTGACTATCCCGATGTCATAACGCCCTTCGAGCAGGTCATTGACGATTTCGTGGTTGAACGCAAAGCTATAGTTGACCGTTAAATTGGGGTGCATTTGCTGCTGCCCCAATATATACGGATAGAACATCAGGCCAACGCTACCCGGCGAGGCAATCCGGCAGTCACCGCTATCCAAAGAGTCATCATCCAGCCCGTGACGGAACTGCTCATGCTCAGCAAATAACTTTAAAGCGTAATCGTAAGCACGCCGCCCCGACTCGGTTAATGTAAAGCTGCGCCCCTTACGCTCTAGCAGCTCTTTATTTAAATAGTCCTCTAGCTTGCGTACATGCTGGCTTACGCCCGGCTGGGTCATCTCTAAACGCTGAGCCGTACGGGTAAAACTGCCTGTTTCAACAAGCGTAATAAAGGTACGAAAATAGTGGGCATTGAACATAGTGAAGCGCCATGGTCTTTGATAACGGTCTTTAGCAGCTCTGTTTGAGAAACCGCTGTAGGCAATAGAGTAGTAACTAACAAAAGTGCTATTGCCGCCGCCCTGTAAAATATGCCCCATAATAGCACACCCCGGCGAGCCAGCCGCTGCGCTGTACCCGCCGCTTGGGCGTGGTAGTATGCCAAGAGACATCAAACGATTAGGGACAGCCCCGCTAATGACCGAAAACGTTCAACCTCGCGCCACCCTTTCCAGCATTATTTCCCCCGAAGGAAGCCTCGAAGTCCTCTCTCAGCATGAAGTCAACCGACTGCATAAAACGTCTCAAAGCGGTCTACACGATCTACTTCGGCGCTGTGCGTTGGCAGTACTCAATTGCGGCAATCCCAGCGATGACAGCCTGGCGATTTTAGAAGCCTATAAAGACTTCGATATTGAAGTGCTGCAGCAAGACCGCGGCATTCGCTTAAAGCTAACCAACGCCCCCGCCGAAGCCTTTGTTGATGGCCGCATGATTCGCGGTATCCGTGAGCATCTATCCTCGATCATTCGCGATATTGTTTACGTCTACAATGAGATTCAGCACCACAATCGTTTTGACCTGAGTACGGGAGAAGGGACTACCAATGCGGTCTTCCATATTCTACGCAAAGCGGGAACACTAAAACCCGGCCGCGACCCTAGTCTGGTGGTGTGCTGGGGTGGACACTCTATCTCCCGGGAAGAGTATGAATATACCAAAGATGTGGGTTACCACTTAGGCCTGCGCGACTTGGATATTTGTACCGGTTGTGGCCCTGGGGCTATGAAAGGCCCCATGAAAGGCGCCAACGTGGCCCATGCCAAACAGCGGCGTAAAGAGGGCCGCTATTTGGGTATTTCAGAGCCCGGCATTATCGCCGCTGAAGCGCCTAACCCCATTGTCAATGAACTGGTGGTCATGCCAGATATTGAAAAACGCTTGGAAGCCTTTGTACGCCTAGGCCATGGCATTATCGTTTTCCCTGGCGGCGTAGGCACTGCAGAAGAGATTCTCTATCTGCTGGGCATTCTCCTGCACCCCAGTAACAAAGAGATCCCCTTCCCGTTAATCTTCACCGGCCCAGCTAATTCTGCAGCCTACTTTCAGAAAATTGATGAATTCCTGGTCTATACCCTTGGTGAAGGTATCCGCCGCTACTACACCATCATTACCGGCGACCCGGTATCGGTTGCGCGCACCATGCGCCAAGGTATTGATGAGATCGCTGAATTCCGACGCACCCACCAGGATGCTTTCTACTACAACTGGAGGCTGACCATTGCGCGGGACTTCCAGGCCACCTTTGAGCCGACGCACGAAGCAATGCGCTCGCTGGCCCTGCATCGTCAACAACCCACCCACGAGCTCGCCGCCAATCTGCGCCGCGCTTTCTCGGGGATCGTCGCGGGCAATGTCAAAGAGGCTGGCATTCGTGCCATTGAAGCTCACGGCCCCTTTGTACTGACCGCAGAGCCCGAGCTCATGCAGCGTCTTGACGAGTTGCTTACCTCGTTTGTCGCCCAAGGGCGCATGAAACTCGATGGCCAGCACTATGTACCCTGCTATGTGCTGAAATAACAGCTCTTGGGCTCTGTCTGACAACTGGCTGCGCCCGCCGACTTTTCAGACAAAACCTAATCCTGAAGGGAATCAATACGCACAGCTGCCGGTGGCACGGCGGCTGTACGCTAAAAGGGGCCGGGTCGCCTTATGCTGTTTATTGCGTTTATAGCACTGCTAGTCGCAGGTATCGTCAAAGGCGCCATCGGTTCAGGCGTTCCGGTTATTGTCGTACCCATTCTCACCATGCTGTACGACGTTCAACTCGCTATCGCCCTACTAGTCGCACCTAACCTGTTTAGTAATGCCTTACAGGTTTGGCAATATCGACGCCACTTATTACCCTTGCGCTTCTTGGCAGCGTTCTCCATTGCTGGCGGGTTAGGCATTGTGCTGGGCACTTGGGGATTAGTCGTGTTATCTCCCGAAATATTGTCCCTGGGTGTCGCGGGAGTGATCGTGCTTTACCTCATCATCAAAGTGATGAAACGGCACATCGCCCTGCCCTTTAACATCGCCGCGCGGCTGGTGATTCCCATTGGCCTGCTGGCAGGCGTGCTTCAAGGCGCGGCAGGCATGTCGGCGCCAGCGTCGGTTACCTTTCTCAATGCGATGCAGCTGAAACGAAACGTATTTATTGGCTCCATCTCGGTCTTCTTCGTCGCCATTACCTGTGTTCAAATACCGGCGCTTTTAAACGCGGGCATTTTAACCCTGGAACGTTTTCTGTTTAGCATCCTTGCTCTTGTGGTCATACTCGCCGCCATGCCCCTAGGCGCCCGCCTGGGCAATCGGCTGCCCCACCGCTGGTTTGATAATTTGGTTATGCTGCTGCTAGCCAGTATCGCCGGTAAAATTTTTATCGATACGCTGATGGCTGGCTAGCTCCACGGAGAGCTTTCTCTACGCTTTTTTTCTCACTTCAACTCAACAGTGTTGGGAACCAAGTCAGGTAAAAGTGGCCAGAATAGCTACACTGAGTGGGCATTTCCTCACTATTGACCTTGAAAGGAACTCAACATGTCGATGATCAACCAGCTAAAA
The DNA here is from genome assembly GCF_002211105.1 of Halomonas campaniensis. GTDB lineage: Bacteria > Pseudomonadota > Gammaproteobacteria > Pseudomonadales > Halomonadaceae > Vreelandella > Vreelandella campaniensis_A. The sequence goes on from NZ_JPUA01000037.1 coordinate 156,903, forward strand.
GATGTAAAAACCAAAGATTTCGCCAAGCACTGCTATGAAAGCAGCAGCGTCGATAAACTGCGCGAGGCGTCGGAAGGCAGTGCCGATCAATCAGAAATGGAGCACTGGGGGTTAACCGAAGGGCAGTGGGAAGAGGCGATTGTTGCCGCCCTCGCCGACCATGAAGCCAAAGAGTAAGTATTCCTCCTCAACGCAAAGATTATTGGTAGAGACAGGTGCGCCCTAGCGGATAACCGCCAGGGCGTTTTGGTTTTCCAGCGCTTACTGTACACAGGGCTTACTCCAAACGGGAGAAGGCAATGCCACCATACTCCTTTTGCAGTCGCTCAAACCTGGCCAGTTCGTGTTCCGTTAGCTCGGGCGAGTCCCATAATGGCTGTTCATCCAGATCTTTCAGTCCTTCCAATGTGACCGTCAACTCTGCATCACTGGGTATTTGAGCATTTCCCCACGGACCAAAGCGGTTAGGCGCAAGGCTCCACTCCAACGTCTCTCCAGGCTCAATGCCATCAGGTATGACGTAGTAGAAAACCTCATCCACCCAAGGTACTGAGTGGCCAAGGCTAGTCACCACGCCCCTCAACAGTAGCTCAGAAATGGCTTGATCCGTGCCATTGGTCACTTCAAGATCAATCACCGGTTCCGGAGCGCCGTAAGGGCTTGAGCCCATGTAATAGTGCGCACTGTCAATGGTAAACCGCGCTAACTGCTGCTGATCACTGATGGCTTTTGCACGCTTCTCTTCCAGCCGTTTCAAGGTGCGAATAGCCTGTTCGCGTTCGCGTGCCCGGCGCTCGCGCAGAATTTGATCGGCACGCTGGATCACCTGATCCCCCGTTAATCCATGCATTTGCGCGTTGGCAGTTTCGGCGATCTCAGCGGCATTCATGCGGTGGGGGTTGAGAATATCGATACCACTAAACGATGTCGACGTGGCGATAATGATCAAGCCTTGATCAAACTCATCGCGCTTGTAGGTGGGCAAGGAGTTACGCACTTTCTCAACAGAGACAACCGACGCAGGCATGGAGCTAGTATCAATTTTGGGATCTGAGCAACCAGCTATCATGAGTACTGATAGTGATATTGCAGACAGCCTTAGCAGGCTCCACATACAATCACCTCAAAGCAGGCAGATAAAAATTCCAGAGGAGCTTAACGGAAAGCGCTATTCACCACTAGTCCCTGCCATTTGAATTTCTACGGGTATCCTAGGGCCTGTTGACGTTTTGAGGATGGCATTGACAGCATAGGGGCAAACTCGCAGGATACAGATTCCGCCCCAACAAACTGCAAGATTGCCATGCCCCGACTGATGAGTTGCCAGCAGGCAGGGCATTAGTGGCTGATTGATAAGGGGATGGTTCCATGAACCTGCGCCTGCATAACTCAAATACAGTAATTCGAGTGCTTGCAGCTATCTTGTTACTGGTTTTGCTCCCACGTCACACTGACCACTAGTCCATTGGGTATGCGATTACTGAGCGTAAGGCGTGCGTTCTGGCGCAGAGCCAACTCCGAGACAATCGACAAACCCAACCCGCTGCCGGTGGTGCCCTGGCCAGACGCGCGCCTAAAACGCTCAGTAACTTTATCCAAAAGTGCCTCGGGGAGTCCGGGGCCAGTGTCTCTCACCGTGAGTTGAGGCAACCCCTCCCAAAGCGCTAATTCAACTTCAACCTGACCGCCTTCTGACGTATAGCGCAAGGCGTTATCGAGTAGATTGCGGAAGAGAATTCCCACCTCTACTTCGTCGGCGCGAACCTCCAACTGGGTTAAGCCTATTAGCCTCAAGTGCTGATTTCGCTCTTCAGCGAGTGGCCACAGCTCGGCTACCAGTTCGGCAATAATCGGATAAAGATCAATAGTGGCCGGCGAGGTTGTCGCCACTTGATCCAATCGAGCCAAAATAAGTAGTTGTTCTACCACACGCTGAAGCCGCTCAACCCCGACATAAGCCTTTTGTAATGATTGCTCTCCCCCTGCCTGCGCATTATCTAGGTGAATCCTTAGCGCAGCTAAGGGAGTGCGTAATTCATGGGCCGCATCTGCAGTAAAGCGCCTCTCGCGCTCTAAGGTTTCTTTCAACCGAGCGATAAAGTCGTTTAGCGATTCACGCAATCCATTAAGCTCTTGAGGAACCGGATTATCAATTTTACGCAGGTCGTGGGCAGAGCGGCCTTGTACTTGTCTGGAAAGCGCTTGGATGGGTGCAATACCCCGCCGGATAATCCGACTCATCAGCCAAAGAAGGAGTGGCAGCAACAGAAGCATCGGCAATAAATTGTTCCAGGTGATGCGCTCCACCACTTCAGCATGAAACGAACCCTGTAGCCCCATACTGATCCAGGTATCGCTTGCAACATCGAACATGCTGAAAACTCGCCAGCGATGACCATCGTAGCTTTCCCAGCGAAAACCCTCCTCTAAAGGCGCGGGGAAAGGGCCAGCATCATTCCATTTGCCCCCAAGAAGCCTGGGTGAGCCATCGGCATTCCAAAAACCCAGTACTAATTTAAGTTCTTCCTCGTGGTAAAGCTTGGTACCTGATTCAAAGCTTCTGTCGGGCACTGAGTTACCGTCGCGATATAGCTGAGCCGGATGTTCTGGAAGGCCCATGCGCGAAGCCAGGCGAGCATAGTCGTCAATGGTAGCATTTGGATCGAGTTGGCCAGCCACAATCCGGCTATGCAGACTAAGCTGTGTATCGAGAATTTCTTCTAGCTCATGATCCGTGATTAAGTAAGCCGCGGTAACCGCCAAGCCACCGGCGACAACCATGGTAATGGCTAGCGTGCGCAGCAGATAACGCCGTATCGATCTCATTGCGCCTGGCTATCCAGCCGATAGCCAATCCCACGCACGTTAATAATCAATTCCTTTTCAAGCTTTTTACGCAGATGATGAATGTGAACCTCCACCGCATTGGACTCTACCTCTTCGCCCCAGCCGTAAAGCAAATTCTCTAAACGAGGGCGAGATAGCACCTTGTCCGGGTGCCTAGCCAGTTCTAGCAATAAGGCATACTCGCGCCGGCCCAACTTTACGTCTTTCCCCCGCCAACTCACCGTATGGAGAGCCTCATCAATACTCAGTGCACCCAGCGTCAATATTTGCGAGGCACGCCCCTCCGCGCGCCTCATTACGACACGCAAACGGGCGAGTAGCTCCTGCAAATTGAAAGGCTTGAGCACATAGTCATCCGCCCCCGCATCTAAACCGCCAATACGGTCTTCCATGGCATCACGGGCCGTCAAAATCAGAATCGGCAGAGTAGATTGCTGTCGGAGTAAATGCAGTACCTGCATACCGTCCATATCGGGCAGCCCAAGATCCAAAATAATCACGCTGAAGGCCTCGCTGCCGATAGCGCTGATTGCCTCGCGGCCAAGCATGAACCAATCGACCGCGTAGCCCTCGCGCTCTAGCGCCGTCTTGATGCCATCCCCAAGCAGGGGGTCATCTTCTATTAGTAGTGCACGCATGCTGATTCCCTCAATCGGCAAACCGCTATCTTGGCTACCAAAACTTAAGCTTTTCTTAAATAGAGTAACTTACCTCTCAACAAGCAACCTCATCTAAATCCAACCAGTAAGCCCACCACCCTATTTTTTAAATTTCTTACGCAGTTTAACTCTTCTTTAAGTTATTTAGACTCAAGCTGCCTCTTTCGCCATAGGCAAAGCCAAAGCAGTGCCTTCACTGGCGGACATTTTAATCTGTTCTGTCGCTACCGTGGACAGATCATTTTCTATTAACTTAACAGAGCGCCAGCGTATGCACTTACTGACACTTATTAGAACAAATTATCATTTAAAAATAGTGGCCCGTTTTTTAGAAAAAAGAATGAAGCAATATTTACTGATAGGCATACGGTATATCCTCAAAGCACCTGCACCAGAAACCATTGACAACCTTGTGGGCATAGAAAAAATCCTAATTATTCGCCCCAATTTTCGCCTGGGCAACGCGCTGATCAGTACTCCGGCCATCGATGCTTTTCGTGAACGTTTCCCTTCCGCGCGCATTGACTATTTAGCGACGGATAAAACATTTCCACTGTTACAGCAACGTCCTGTTGATCATTTTTATTTACTGTCGAGAGCCGCTATTCTGCGCCCTTGGCAGTGTGTGACACTATTAAGACGCTTACGAGCACAACGCTATGACCTGGCGGTACAAGTGAGCGGAGGATCAACGAGCGGCTTAATTGTGACCCGGTTAATAGGGGCACGGTACAGCATGGGTTCACGTAAAGGCCAGCAGCGCTGGTACAGCATTGAGGCGGAAGGTAAGTCATCACATGCCTACGATGCCATCGTCAACTTGACACGTCCGCTCGGTGTTGACTGCCGTAATCGGCCATTGCTCCAGTTAACTGAGCAGGAACGCTATCAGGCAATGACGAAAATACAGCAGCTAGTCAGCCTTCATAGCGATGATCCATCAGATACTAATTTTATTGCGATCTTCGTTGGTGGGCATCAAAACAAACGTTGGCCGTTGGCATTTTGGTTAATGCTCATTGATGCCTTGGAAGCCAGTAAAATACGCTATGTCGTATTTCTTGGGCCGGAGGAGTTTAGGCTTCTAGCCCCTATTGAGCAGCGTTTGATGCCATCACTGTATGGCAGCTTATGCGCACCGCTTCCTATCCGTCACTTTGCCGCTGTTCTAGTGCGGGCGCGGTTACTCGTGACGCCAGACTCAGGGCCTATGCACTTAGCGGCAGCACTCGATGTCGCCACCATTTCCCTAGTACGACAGACAAAATCACTCGCTTTCGTACCACGAGAAGCCTATGACACCATTCTTTGGCGCCCAGAGATAAGCACGGTCATAGAAGCCATCCGCGCTAATCTTGACGGACAAAACTCAACGGCTCCTGTTCAATCGGCATCGCCTGCCCAATGGCCGATATGCCGCCTTTCTTCGGCTTCGGCGGGACGATGTTAAATGCCTACCCGATGTATAATTTTGCTTAATACCACATGCTTGGCCAATCGGTGCACCGACCCAGTCGTATAGACAGTCTTAATCCCATTGCGCTTTATCTCCCGACTAATGGTGCTGCTGTGAACTCCAATAGCCTTAGCTATTTGTCGTTGGCTGATACCAGTCTCAGGATAAACAAAAGTTTAGCATCGTTGAGCCTGGGTCAGTCATCGGTATCCCATGCTCTGCTTCACTTTGGTAGGTAAAGTCGAGAGGGTAACGGCGCAGACCCTCCTTTCTCTACTGTGTGATCCAAAGTGCTGCGGTTGTTCTATGAATCCAGGCCAGCAGTCAGAAGATATTAGCCAAGCGTGCCGAAGCCTTGCCAATTAATGAATGCTTAAGTGATTGTTAAGTATTCCATGGCAAGCTGTTATCCACTCAACTACTCTGGTGTATGCACATGGTTTTATCGCATCTATTGGACTCCAACCAGGGCTTTTGGAAACGGCTTCTACCCAAAACAATGACAACCTCGGAGGGCTTTGTAGGTGGTGTCAATGCATTTATTCATTCTGCTAAATGGCTTTCCTTTAGAGCCAGCGTTGTTTTAATTAGTTTACTCGCCACTCTGCTGTGGTTAACGGGAATAGAAAAAACCGAGGTCACCATCGCCGTATTAAGTGTAACGTCAAATGGTATATCACAGTTGCTTGAACGCTATTTTTCTATCAGTGAATTGAAAATGGTTGAAAATGATTTGTTCGATACGCTAGACGCATTGGGAGCTGCAGGAGTTGGAACCTTAATAATTTTATATTTATTAGAGTAGCGCACCTAATAAATGACTCACCTTTTTTGCCGCTTGGTTCATTCCCAAATCGCGCTCGCTTTTTTTGATGGAACAGGGCGATCTCCCTTCACGAGCGGTGATCGACTTGTCGAAATAGATTTTATTAATCTGGGGCTAATAAAAAAATATTGGGTGGCCTATCAACTACCCAATTTACTGCGGGAGTATCTTTCACGCTGAGGAGGCTTAGTGATCAAATCAAGCTAGCTAGAACACTGGGTTAGCCACCAGTTGCATTCATAAACCTCACTATTTGAACTTCACCATCCGTCGTGAAGTGATGACGCTCAGGTTTTTTCTTCATTGCCGCCACAATGCTCGATTTAAGCCGCTGGGTATCACCCGGATAACGTCGCATGACGGCGCGTAAATCTACCGAGTGCTCATTGCCCAGGCAAAGCAGTAGCCGCCCTTCAGCCGTTACTCGAACACGATTACAGGCAGCACAGAAATTATGGCTATGGGGAGAGATGAAGCCAATCCGCGACTGGCTGTCTGCCATACGGTAATAGCGGGATGGACCTAGGGTGGTCTCGGTGGTGGGTAAGAGTTGATAGTGGTTTTCTATGGTCTCGCGTACCGCATCGGTGGAAAGAAAGGTTTCACCCCGGTTATGCTCGCTGATAGCGCCCAACGGCATCTCCTCAATAAAGCTGATATCGACGTGTTCATCCCGGGCGAAGTTTACCAAGTCGATAATTTCGTCGTCATTGCGCCCCTTGAGCAATACGGCGTTTAGCTTAATCGACTGAAAGCCAGCGCGGCGCGCTGCACGGATACCCGCGATCACCTGATCAAGATCCCCCGTCCGGGTTAATGCTTTAAAGCGTTCGGGCTTTAGCGAGTCGAGGCTAATATTGAGCCGATGTAGCCCGCCTTGGCGCAAAGCCTCGGCATGCTTGACCAAACCTGAGCCGTTGGTGGTCATCGCCAGCTCGCGCAGACCTTCCAATGCACCGAGTTTTTGCACTAGTGTTAGTACGCCCTGGCGTACTAACGGCTCACCGCCAGTTAGACGAATTTTCTCCACGCCCAGCTCGACAAATGCCTGTGAAAGCGCGGCTATCTCCTCAAGGGTAAGCAGTTGGGCGCGTGGCAGAAAGGTCATTTCCTCAGCCATGCAATACACACAGCGAAAATCACAACGATCAGTCACCGATATACGCAGGTAACGCACCGTGCGGCCAAACCCATCTACTAGTGCATTCATTCTACGGGCTCCTCTTGGGTACTGGCATTAACGGGCAGCCGGGCAATGAGTCCTTTCACCTCTGCGGTAACCTCAGCGATTGTTTGCTCATCATAAAACTGACCCCGTCGCTTGCGCAGGCCATTTTCATATAGCTTGACATGCTCTGTGGGTATCACATCCGCTTTGGCGAGACAGTGGCTGGCGCAGTGCATCTGGCACCCGTCAATGGCTACGATAGGCCGCCCGGAGCGGGCAATACGCACCAGGCCGGGCACACCACCGCCCACACCGGCAATGCAGGACATTTCTGCCTCTCCTGCATGGTCAAGACGCAGGGCAACGCTATTGGCAAGTTGCGCCACATCAGAGCAGCCGGAGCAGGCATAAATCAGTGTGCGGGGTTTGTGATGTGAAGACATACCCTCTCCTATAAAAAGCAAACAGCATCAGCAGCCACAGTGAGTATAAAAATTCAAGCGGCGAACTGATTAATGGGGTAGTAGTGGTAGGTGCTCCCTTCTGCTACGTCTGTTTCGGGATTAATCATTAAATAGCCATCGGCTTGGCTAGCCGCACTGAGCATATGCGAGCCCTGCCCACCCGCTAACTGCGCCACTGGCAGCTCTCTTGCCCAGTCCAGCACCACCCTTAACAGCTCACAACGCCCCCTGGGGCCGCGCTGAGAAAAGCCTGCCTTAACGGGATAACTCTGCAACGCAGCGACACTTCTACCTTGCATGGCATGAATAAACGGCAGCGCCAGCAGTTGCCAGCCCACCAGGGAGGCCACTGGGTTACCCGGCAGCGCCATTAACGGTGTGGAAGAGGCAGGCTCCGCGCCCAGATAACCGAACGCAAAAGGCTTCCCTGGCTTCATGGCGACCCCATGAAAATGTAACCCACCGCGCTGCTCGATCACCGGGCGTACATGATCCTCCTCGCCTACCGAAACGCCACCGGTGCACATCACCACATCTGCAGCGGTTTGTGCGTGCTCAAAAGCCTGATGCAGTGACTGCGGCGAATCAGCGATGACGCCCAAGTCCAACACATCGCACTGAGCTTGCGCTAGCAGTACGTTAAGCATGGCGCGATTGCTGTCGTATACCTGTCCCGGCGCTCTCGCAGTACCTGGGGTAATTAGCTCATCGCCGGTTGAGAGTAGCGCCACCCGCAGGCGCCGTTTGACGTTAACCGTGTTAATACCATGGCTTGCCAGCAGCGCAATCGACGCGGCATCAAGAAAAGTACCTGCAGCGAGTAGCGGGGTTCCCATGCGAGTTTCCTCGCCCTGGCGGCGAATGTTAGCGCCTAGCACCAAGCTACCCTCGAGGTGTATATGCCCGCGCTGATCAAGGGTTACCCGCTCTTGAGGCACTACAATATCTGCCCCCATGGGCACCGGCGCGCCGGTAAAAATACGCGCGCAGCCTCCTTCCGGTAGCAGCATGACGCCTGCCCCAGCCGGTACGCGTTGAAGAATGGGTAAACCTGCACCGCCAGGTGCTGCTTGGTAATCAGCCAGACACAGCGCGTAACCATCCATAGCGCTATTGTCTACCCCCGGCATGTCGAGAGGTGCGACCAGCGTTTCTGCCAGCACGCGCCCCGCCGATTGTTCTAGGGTGATGGTTTCTACTGTATTAATGGGCGTGGCGGCGTCGATAAGCCGTTGGCGTGCATCAAACAGATCTAACAAGCCGGGTGTGACTATTTCTGCGCAGTGACAGTTCATAAACGCTCCACCTCATTGGAAGAAGTCGCTTTATGGCGTCCACTGCACGGGGTCGCTGAAGGCAGCACCATGGCGGCGAAGTTGCAGGGCCGAGTGCGGGAGTCCAGCTGCAAAGCGATTATTTTGTCCCACGCCAACGCACACGCCTTGGGCGAGCCGGGCATCGCAAACATCATCGTTCGGTTAGCCACCCCCGCGACGGCGCGAGACTGGATCGTCGCTGTGCCGATGATCTTCAGAGAGTAGTGGCGGAACAGCTCGCCATACCCCTCAATCGCTTTGTCGAACAGCGGTATCAACGCCTCGGGAGTGGTATCCCGAGCGGTAAAGCCAGTGCCGCCATTAACCAGAATTGCGTGGATATCCGTTCGCGCAATCCATTCCGAGACCACGGCACGAACCTGATAGATATCATCAGGTACGATGCGCCTCTCTACCAGGATATGGCCGCTTTCGCTCAGATGTTCAACCAGCAGGTCGCCGCTGCCATCCTCATCGAAACCACGCGTATCGGAAACCGTTAGCACCGCGATGCCAAGCGGAGTGAAAAGAGCATCTACAGGAACATGGGACATCAAGCTCTCCTATTAGCTTTGCTATTGCTTCAAGCTATTGCATCAAGCTGCCGCCAGCATCGTCATCCAGAACAATGCCTTCGACGCCTATTTCGCTCTCTAGCGCCAGCAAATAGTGACGCAGCGCACGTCGAGTTGCCTGTTCCCGTAGGCTATGGCGCACCCGGTCAATAACTTGATCGAAAGGTAACGCCCTACCGTCTCGCCGTTCGTCAATACTCACCACATGCCAGCCATAGCGTGACGCCAAGGGGCGCTCGTGTAGACCTTCGGGCAAGTGCTGCAAAGCGCGATCTAACTCAGGAACAGTCTGCCCTGATACCAACCAGCCCAAATCACCATCCAGCTCTTTTGAAGGGCACGCGGAGTGGTGCTGAGCAAATTCGGCAAACCGTTCGGGTATCTGATTAAGCTGTTCGAGTAGCTTTTCGCCAAGCTGGTAAGCGTCGTCGCGCCCCTGGGAGTCATCGGGTGCGGCCGCGAGCAGAATATGCCGAACGCGTAACTGTACCGGTTCGCTGAAGCGTTCACGGTGGGTGTCGAAAAAGCGCTGGCAATCTGCTTCCCCCGGTTCCGGCACTTCAAGCTCCTGTTCGAGCAAGGCAGCAATCGCTGCATCTTCCTGTGCTTCGCTAACGTCCTGTGTCGACAGTAGGCCCAGAACGTTAGCACGCTGGCGAAGCAGCTCTCTGACCACCAACGCACGGGCTGCCTGAAGCTGGGCCTCCCCCGCCGTTTCGGCGGGGTGGTACTGCATTTCCAACGCAATCGTTTCTTCATCGATAGGGGTGTCACCGACGCGTACCGGAGGCGCAGCGACGCCCCCAGGTAGCTGTTCGATATCAATCATCTGCATGTTATTTCTCCTCTAGTCCTGGACGTGCACAAGCCGTTTTTTAAATGCGCCGGCGGACAAGCTGATAACGCCGGGTAACATAGCCGAACGGCACGCTCCACACATGCACCAGCCGCGAAAACGGGAACAGCAGGATGATGGTTAAGCCGATAAAGATATGCAGTTTGTAGATCCACGACACTTCCTGCATGTAGTCCGCCGCACCACCGCTAAAGAAGACAATCGACTGCGCCCAGCTGGAGAGTGTCAGCATCATTTCGCCGTCCATATGGCCTAGCGAGAAGATGATGGTTACCATGCCAAGGCATGCCTGTAAGACGATCAAACCCAGGATCAAGGTATCCATCAAGCTCGACGACGCCTTTACGCGAGGATTTACCAATCGCCGATAAAGCAACATGGCGCCGCCCACCACGCACATAGCACCGGCAATACCGCCGACCACGATGGCAATCAGCTGCTTGGTACCGGCATGCAAGAAAGGTGCGTAAACCCAGTGTGGCGTGAGCATGCCCACCAAATGACCAAAAAAGATGACGATAATCCCGATATGGAACAGGTTGCTGGCCAGACGCATGTTTTTCGAGGACAGCATTTGGCTGGAGCCGGTCTTCCAGGTGTACTGGCCTTGGTCGTAACGCATGAGACTGCCAACCAAGAACACCGTACCGGCCAGGTAGGGGTAATAGCCGTAGATAAGATGTTGCAAATATTCAATAAACATGGCGATTCTCCTTTTAGCGATCGACCACGGTAGAGGAAGGGGCAGTGCTCCAGGCGGACGGCATGATTTTGACGGGGTCGCTGTGCACTGCATTTTTGCGCTCGGCAAGCCGCCGCCCTTCGGCAGACTGCAGCGCGCAGTCTTCGTCAGAGGTTGCCGAGAAGCGCACCGCTTCTTCTTCCCATACGGCGTCCAAGGCTTCGGGGGTGTTGTCAGGCACTTCTTTCTTGACCTGGGGCCGATGCTCCTCGACATCGCCCTCGGCGCCGATTAACGCCAACAGTGACAACGGTACCAGCGCGTGATCCGCTCCCCGCTCCTCCAGCCGCGCGGTCAGCAGCGCCAGAATATGGCGTATTTCGCCCAGCCAGCGGCCGATCTCGGCTTCATCGCACATTGAAAGGTATTCAAGAAATACCGGTAGATGATCGGGCAGCTCACGGGCATCCAGCTCAAAACCGGCCGCGCTGTACTCGGCCATAAGATCCACCATGGCCTGGCCACGGTCACGTGATTCACCGTGAACGTGCTCGAATAGCAGCAGCGACGTCGCCCGCCCCTTATCGAACATGGCCACGTACTCGGCCTGCAGCTCTAGCAGGTCGCCCTCTTGGAGACGCTGACACCACTCCATTAGCGACGCTTTGAGAGCCGCCCCCAGGCGGCGCTCGGCATTGAGAATTTCGATGAGCTCACCGCTGGCATCCTGAAGTTCCTGGGTCGGGTAATCGAGCAGGCGGGCCAGTACGCGTAGGCTACGCATACCCTGTAGCGGCTCGAACGACGGCTCAACCGGGGTTGGCGATTGGGTAGCGGCTTCAGTCATGACGAGACTCCTCAAGTTGTGGCTGCGGGTCGAAGACCTCTACCGGTTTTACCAACACGCTGGTCTGCTTACGGCCGTTAAATAGGCTGGGCTGGCTCTCACCGTGGCAACCATCACCAAAGGTAAAGCCGCATCCTCCCCGTTCAGGGAAGGCTTCGGTGGCCATTTCACGATGGCTGGTGGGGATCACAAACCGATCCTCGTAGTTGGCAATGGCCAGGTAGCGGTACATCTCCTCTACTTGGGCCACGCTCAGCCCCACGGCATCGAGCACTTCGGCGTTGGGGGCCCCCTCCACGTGCTTGCTGCGCATGTAGACACGCATCGCCATCAAGCGCTTGAGTGCCAACACCACGGGCTCCTCTTCGCCTGCCGTCAACAGGTTGGCCAGGTACTTCACCGGGATACGCAGTGATTCGATCTTGGGCAGGATGCCATCGAACTCTACATGCCCCGCCTCAGCGGCGGACTGAATCGGCGACAGCGGCGGCACGTACCACACCATCGGCAGCGTGCGGTATTCCGGGTGCAGCGGCAGCGCCAATCCCCAGTCGATAGCCATCTTGTAGACCGGTGAGGCCTGGGCGGCTTTGATGACGTTATCCTGGATGCCATCCCGCTTGGCCTGGGCAATCACTTCCGGATCGTTAGGATCTAGGAAAATCTCGCACTGGCGGTGGTAGAGGTCACGCTCGTCAGGGGAGCTTGCCACTTCCTCTATACGGTCAGCGTCATACAGCAGCACGCCGAGATAGCGAATGCGGCCCACACAGGTCTCGGAACAGATGGTCGGCTGACCGGCCTCGATACGCGGGTAGCAGAAGATACACTTCTCGGACTTACCGCTTTTCCAGTTGTAGTAGATCTTCTTGTAGGGGCAGCCGGAGATACACATACGCCAGCCACGGCACTTGTCCTGGTCGATTAGAACGATGCCGTCCTCTTCCCGCTTGTAGATCGCACCACTGGGGCAAGCCGCTACACAGGTTGGGTTCAAGCAGTGCTCGCACAGACGCGGCAGATACATCATGAAGGTGTTTTCGAACTGGCCGTAGATATCTGCCTGCACCTTGTCGAAGTTGGCGTCTTTGCGCCGCTTGGCGAACTCGGTGCCAAGAATCTCTTCCCAGTTCGGGCCCCACTCGATCTTTTTCATACGCTGACCGGAAATCAGCGAGCGCGGACGCGCCACCGGCTGGTGCTCACCGATCTTGGCGGTATGCAGGTGTTGGTAGTCGAAAGTGAACGGCTCATAGTAGTCATCCATCTCGGGCAAGTCGGGGTTGGCGAAAATGTTCGCCAGCACCCGCCATTTGCCACCAATACGCGGTTCAATCCGACCATCGTTACGGCGCATCCAGCCGCCCTTCCACTTGGCCTGGTTCTCCCACTCTTTGGGATAGCCAATACCGGGCTTGGTCTCGACATTGTTGAACCAGGCGTACTCCATACCTTCGCGACTGGTCCAGACATTTTTGCAGGTCACCGAACAGGTGTGGCAACCAATACACTTATCAAGGTTGAGAACCATGCCTACCTGGGAACGAATTTTCATTTCACGGCCTCCTGAGCACTGTTCTTCTGAACACTGTCATTGCCTTCACCATCCAGCCAGTCAACGTGTTTCATCTTGCGCACTAACACGAACTCATCGCGATTTGAGCCGACGGTGCCGTAGTAATTAAAACTGTAAGAGAGCTGCGCGTAGCCGCCGATCATATGGGTTGGCTTGGGGCAGACACGGGTGACGGAGTTGTGAATTCCGCCTCGTGTGCCGGTGATCTCAGAGCCAGGGACGTTCACGTTGCGCTCCTGGGCGTGGTACATCATCACCATGCCCGCCTTGACCCGCTGGCTGACCACTGCCCGCGCGGCAATCGAGCCGTTGGCGTTGTAGACCTCGATCCAGTCGTTGTCCTCGATATCGATCTCCGCCGCGTCAGCCTCGGAGAGCCACACCACCGGGCCGCCTCGGTTGAGCGTCAACATCAGCAGGTTGTCCGAGTAAGTGGAGTGGATGCCCCACTTCTGGTGCGGCGTGAGGAAGTTCAGCGCCTTGCTCTTGAAGCCGTTGTCGGCAGGAAGCTGGAAGCCTTTGGCCGCCTTGGTATCGATGGGCGGACGATAGACCAGCAGGCTTTCGCCGAAAGCGCGCATCCAGGCATGATCCTGATAGAACTGCTGACGACCACTCACGGTGCGCCAGGGAATCAGCTCGTGAACGTTGGTATAACCGGCGTTATAGGAGACATGCTCATCCTCAAGGCCGGACCAAGTCGGGCTGGAGATAATCTTGCGCGGCTGAGCGACGATATCGCGGAAGCGAATTTTCTCTTCGTGCTTAGGCCTCGCCAGGTGGGTGTGGTCACGCCCGGTAATTTTGGAGAGTGCATCCCACGCTTTTACTGCCACAGCGCCGTTGGTTTCCGGTGCCAGGGTCAGAATCATCTCGGCGGCATCGATAGCGCTGTCGATCAACGGACGCCCTTTATGCGGGCCATCCAGCTTGCGGTGGTTGAGTTTGCCCAGCAGCTCGACTTCAGCATCGGTATTCCAAGCGATACCCTTGCCGCCGTTACCAATGCTTTCCAGCAGCGGCCCAACAGAAGTGAAGCGCTCATAGGTTTCGGGATAGTTGCGCTTGACCTCAATCAGCGATGGCATGGTCTTGCCGGGAATCGGCGCGTATTCGCCCTTTTTCCAATCCATCACCGCCGGCTGGGCCAACTCTCCTGGCGAGTCGTGCTGCATCGGCAGCGTGACCAGGTCGGTCTCTTCGCCCAGGTGGCCTACACACACCTTGGAAAACGCTTTGGCAATACCCTTGTAAATATCCCAGTCGCTGCGCGATTCCCAGGCCGGGTCGGTGGCGGCAGTCAAGGGGTGAATAAAGGGGTGCATATCAGAAGTGTTAAGGTCGTCCTTCTCATACCAGGTCGCCGTCGGCAGCACGATATCCGAGTAGAGGCAGGTGGTGGACATGCGGAAATCCAGCGTAACCAGCAGGTCGAGCTTGCCTTCCGGCGCCTCGTCACGCCATACCACTTCTTCGGGCTTCTGGCCGCCGAAGTCGCCCAGATCTTTACCCTGAATACCGTGGCGAGTACCCAGCAGGTACTTGAGCATGTACTCATGGCCCTTGCCGGAACTACCCAGCAGGTTTGAGCGCCAGATGAACATATTGCGCGGGAAGTTCTCTGGTGCATCCGGGTCTTCCGCGGCAAAGCGCAGTTCACCGCTCTTGAGCTGCTGAACGGCATAGTCGGCAGTGGACATACCCGCGGCTTCGGCTTTTTTCGCTAGGCGTAGCGGGTTAGTGTCCAGTTGTGGTGCTGACGGCAGCCAGCCCATGCGCTCAGCACGCACGTTAAAGTCAATCAGGCTACCGGGGTAATCCTCAGCCTTGGCCAACGGCGAAAGAATTTCTTTAATCTCAAGCTTCTCGTAGCGCCACTGGGAGGAGTGACTATAGAAGAAGGAAGTAGAGTTCATGTGGCGCGGCGGGCGCTGCCAGTCGAGGCCAAAGGCCAAAGGCGTCCAGCCAGTCTGCGGACGCAGTTTTTCCTGACCAACGTAGTGGGCCCAGCCGCCACCGCTCTGACCGATACAACCACACATGACCAGCATGTTAATCAGGCCGCGGTAGTTCATATCCATGTGGTACCAGTGGTTCATACCGGCACCAACGATGATCATGCTACGGCCGTTGGTTTTATGGGCGTTGTCGGCAAATTCACGGGCAATGCGGGTGCACTGCTCTGCAGGGACACCGGTGATTTTCTCCTGCCACGCGGGGGTATAGGGGCGAATCTGATCAAACGAGGTCGCGCCATCATCTTCGCCGTCGCCGACAAAGCCACGGTCGATACCGTAGTTGGCAAACATCAGATCAAAAACGGTGACCGCCAGCATTTCGCTGCCATCGGCTCTCTTCAAGCGTTTGGCGGGCAAATTGTGGAACAGCAGGTCGTCAGCAGCACCAACGCCAGCTCCTTTTACGTGCTCAAAGTGCTCGTGCTCAATGCCACCGAAGTAAGGGAACGCCACGCGCGCGACGCTATCGTGGTGGTTGACCAAACTGAGTAACGGCTTGATTTCAGCGCCTGCGGCGTCCAGCGATTCCAGGTTCCACTTGCCCACTTCGTCGCCGGTTTCACCCCAGCGAAAACCGATGGAACCGCGTGGCACCACCAGCTGGTCACGGGTTTCATCCCAGGCAACGGTTTTCCACTCGGGATTGTTTTCCTGGCCCAGGGCAGCATCAAAATCACTGGCACGCAGTTGGCGACCCGGTGCGAAGCTGCCATCTTCACGCACTTCCAGTTCCACCAGGAACGGCATATCGGTATAACGCCGCACATAGTCAGTGAAGTAAGCACTCGGGTTATCGAGGTGGAACTCTTTGAGGATGACATGGCCCATAGCCATCGCCAGGGCGGCATCAGTGCCCTGTTTGGCGGACAGCCACTCGTCGGTCAGTTTGGAGACTTCGGCATAATCCGGGGTGATCGAGACCGTTTTGGTGCCCTTGTAACGTACTTCGGTAAAAAAGTGGGCATCCGGGGTACGCGTCTGGGGCACGTTGGAGCCCCAGGCGATGATGTAGCCGGAGTTGTACCAGTCTGCGGACTCGGGAACGTCAGTCTGCTCGCCCCAGGTCATTGGCGAGGCCGGCGGCAAATCGCAGTACCAGTCGTAGAAGCTCATGCAGACGCCACCAATCAGCGACAGGTAGCGACTACCTGCGGCGTAGCTGACCATCGACATGGCAGGAATCGGCGAGAAGCCGAGAATACGGTCGGGGCCGTACTGCTTGGCGGTGTAAACGTTAGAGGCCGCCACCAGCTCGTTGAGCTCGTCCCAGTTACCGCGAACGAAGCCGCCCATGCCGCGAGCACGCTTGTACTGTTTGGTCTTGGCGGGGTCTTCGACAATAGATGCCCAGGCGTCGACCGGGTCTGGGTTAGCCTTGAGCGCTTCGCGCCATAGCGCCAGCAGCGGCTTGCGCACTAAGGGGTACTTGAGGCGGTTGGCGCTGTACAGATACCAGGAGTAGCTGGCGCCGCGGGGGCAGCCACGCGGTTCATGGTTAGGCAGGTCGGGACGGGTACGGGGGTAGTCAGTCTGCTGGGTTTCCCAGGTAACTAAACCGTTTTTGACGTAGATCTTCCAGCTACAGGAGCCGGTGCAGTTCACCCCGTGGGTGCTACGCACTACCTTGTCGTGTTGCCAGCGGGCACGATAACTATCTTCCCACTGGCGGGATTCGCTGCGTAGCTCACCGTGTTCGTTGGCAAAAGGCTCGCGGGACTTGCGGAAGAAATTCAGCCGATCTATGAAGTGACTCATGGTCGATCTCCAGGCTCCTCGGAAATTTGCATACCCGACAGTGCGGGTTCCATGGAGTGGATTCTGCGTGATCGACAAGCGAATTACTGCGTGATTACCTCCATATACACCCTATCTACCCCCAAGGTGATAGAGCGGCCAACGTAAAGGAATAGACGGTTGGCGCTGTTGAAATTACACCGTGCGCGAATAACGGTTTTCCGTTGGTTTCAGGTAGGCGTCGAACGCCATGGCCAGGTTGCGGATCATCAATCGCCCCGACGGCAGCACCTCGATTTCATGGTCGCGCAAAGCAATTAGTCCGTCGTCCGCCATCTCTTCGAGGCTCGCCAAGGCACTCGCGAAGTAGCTGCTAAAATCGATATCGTGTCGGGCCTCGATAGCGGCAAATTCAAGACGGCCGTGACACATCAGGGTATTAATGACATCGCGGCGCAGGCGATCGTCATCGCTAAGGCGATAGCCACGGAAGACCGGTAAACGCCCTTCATCCAAACGATGCTGATACTGGGCCGTTTCCTTGACGTTCTGGCTGTAGGTATCGCCCACCTTGCCAATCGAGGTAATGCCCAGCCCAATCATGTCGCAGTCGGCGTGGGTAGAGTAGCCCTGAAAATTGCGCTGCAGAGTGCCATTTTCACGGGCCAGGCTCAGCTCGTCATTCGGAAGGGCGAAGTGATCCATGCCGATGTAGACATATCCTGCAGAGGTCAGCCGGTTAATCGTAAGCTCCAGTAGCTCCAGCTTGCGCTCGGGGGGCGGCATGTCTTCGGGGCGAATTAGCCGCTGAGCTTTAAACAGTTCGGGCAGATGGGCGTAGCTATAAGCGGCAATGCGATCCGGTTGCAGGTCAATAATCTTGGTTAGGGTCGTATCGAAACTCGCCACCGTCTGCAGCGGTAAACCGTAGATCAGGTCAACGCTGACCGATTCAAACCCCGCCTCGCGGGCAGCCTTGACCAGGGATACCACCTGCTCTTCGCTCTGGACGCGATTGACCGCTTGCTGCACGTCGTGATCGAAGTCCTGAACCCCAAAGCTCAACCGATTGAAGCCCAGCGCGTAGAGCTCGTACACCTGTTCGGGGGTCACGGTGCGGGGGTCTACCTCCAGCGAGAATTCGCGCTCTTCAGGTGCAGCGAAGTGAAAAGCCTCGTCCAGCGCCGCCATCAGTTCGCTTAGCTGGGCGTTGCTTAAGTAGGTTGGGGTGCCGCCGCCCAGGTGTAATTGGGTCATTTGCCGAGTGGTATCGAACAGCGCTCCCTGAACACGTATCTCCTGTTTTAACCACTCCAGGTATTCGGCGGCTCGCTCGGTATTATGAGTAATGATTTTGTTGCAGGCGCAGTAGTAGCACAGGCTTTTGCAGAACGGGATATGCACATAGACCGAAAGCGGCTTGGGTACTGCGACCCGATTACTGCGCTCGGCGGCGCTACGGTAATCATCCTCGGCAAACGCGGCATGAAACTGGGGCGCAGTGGGATACGAAGTGTACCGCGGGCCTGGGCGGTCATATTTCTCTACCAGGGGGCGATTGAAGAGCAGTTCATCTTGCATGATCGAAATTGGTCTCTGAAAAGGGGCTCTAAAAGAGGTCTCTGAATAAGATCTCTGGAAGTGAAGGCACAATCATTGGTTAATATTCATACAATATACGTTTTAAAAACTGCCTGCATCCAGCTTGCCTACTCTGCAGCGTTATCCGCTTTTGAAAGCCACCCCGATATGACCTGTGTCAAAAGCTGACAAAAAATAGGTGACTAAAATGCTCGGACTTTTCCCGCAAGGAGTCTCGCTATGGAGCTTGTATGTCCCGCTGGCAACCTACCCGCCCTAAAGCGCGCTGTAGATGAAGGTGCCGACGCTGTCTACTTCGGCTTCCAGAACATCACCAACGCACGGCAATTCGCCGGGCTAAACTTTACTGACAAACGTGCCCGCGAGGGGATTGATTACGCCCACCGACATGGCAAACGCGTTTTTTGCGCTATTAATACCTATCCCCAGCCCGATGGCTGGCAACACTGGACTCGGGCCGTGGATCAGGCCGCGGAACTGGGCGTGGATGCGCTGATTCTCGCCGATATGGGGCTGCTCGACTACGCTACTCGCCATCACCCCGAGATCTCGCGGCACCTTTCAGTGCAGGGTTCGGCGACCAGCCATGAAGCGCTACGCTTTTACCACCAGCATTTCGGCATCAAGCGCGCCGTACTGCCAAGGGTGCTGTCAATCACTCAGGTACGCGACCTGGCCAAGCAAACACCGGTAGAACTGGAGGTGTTCGCTTTCGGCAGTCTGTGCATCATGGCCGAAGGACGCTGCTATCTCTCCTCCTACCTGACCGGCGAATCGCCCAATACCCGGGGCGTCTGCTCGCCAGCAGCCCATGTCCGCTGGGAAGAAACGCCTGAGGGCTTAGAGTCGCGCCTTAACAATGTTCTTATCGACCGCTACGCCGAAGGCGAGCGCGCGGGCTACCCCACCCTATGCAAGGGTCGCTTCGAGGTGGCGGGGGAGACCTATCACGCCATTGAGGAACCCACCAGCCTCAATACCCTGGAGCTATTGCCGGAACTACGCGACCTGGGTATTAGCGCCGTCAAAATTGAAGGCCGTCAGCGCAGCCCCGCCTATGTCTCTAAAGTGGCCGGGATCTGGCGTCAGGCGCTCAACCGCCTAGAGGCTCAGCCTGAGCGCTTTGATCCAGAACCCGCCTGGATGGCCGGCCTTGCCGAGCTCTCCGAAGGTGCCATCACTACCCTAGGCGCCTACGAACGCCGCTGGAAATAGGAGCCTACTATGCCGAACACTACACCTCCCCCATCACCGACCTTATCAACCGGCCCTCTTCAACTCTCCCTCGGGCCGGTGCTTTTTTACTGGACTCGGCAACGCTACGCCGACTTCTACCGCGAGGCAGCCGACTGGCCGGTAGAGATAATTACCCTTGGCGAAACCGTCTGCTCGCGGCGCCGCGACATGAAACTGGACGACTGGCTAGGCATTGGGCGCGAACTCACCCAGGCGGGCAAGCAGGTGGTACTCGCCAGCCAGACACTAATCGAGTCCGAAGCCGATCTGCGTGACTTACGCAAGCTGTGTGACAACGGCGACTTCATTGTCGAGGCCAATGACCAGAGTGCCCTGCAGCGACTCTCCAGTGCTGGGCTGCCGTTTATCGCCGGTGCCGCGCTGAACCTCTACAATCCGGCGACGCTGGGCGTCATGGCACGTGCTGGAATGAAGCGCTGGCAAGCGCCGGTGGAAATGTCACAGCAAGATTTGGCCAAGCTTATTCACGATTGCCACCAGGCAGGCATTCCCCATCCATGCGAAGTATTCGCCTACGGGCATCTCCCCTTGGCCTGGTCATCACGCTGCTTTACCGCCCGGCGCCACCAAACGCCTAAAGACCGCTGCAAGTTCGTCTGCCAAAAGTACCCCGAAGGCTTGGTGCTACGTTCACAAGAATCCCGCGATGTTTTTACCCTGAACGGTATTCAAACCCTTTCCAGCGCCTGCCAGGATCTGCGCCATGAACTGACGGTCATGGTGGATATGGGGGTATCAGTGGCACGTCTCAGCCCACGGGCGGAAGGCATGGCCATGGTAGTCAAGGCTTTCGACAAGGCCCGCCACGGCAGGTTACCTACTCCCGATCCTTTAACGCTGGTGGATGCTGAAATCTGCGACGGTTACTGGTATGGCCGACCGGGTATGGATAACACCCGCACGATGATTGGCTAAAGCCATAGCCTAGGCGCCACCACGTCTTACTATTTTTCCCCACCATTTTTGATCTGGATCATTTATTGCAAAATCCTGAACGCTTACCCTTTAACACCACATATAGTATTTATTTTTATTAAAGTTAGCATATATAGGTGAATTGGGTGAAAAGCTCCACAAGCGTTCAGGTAGCAAAGCATCATATTGACGTCGCCCCGACGGTCAATGAATACCTCCAACGCGCCGACTGGCGTGTTCACGCCAATGCCAACCAGGGCTATTCATTGGGCGGTTTAATCCTCAACGTCTCGGGCAAGTTGATAGCCAACTACTGGCTCGATGAGATTTACCCCCACGCCGTGGGGGAAGCTCATAGGGAAGGTGATTTGCATATTCACGACCTGGATATGCTGTGCGGCTATTGCGCCGGCTGGTCGCTGCGTACTTTGCTGCTAGAGGGATTCAATGGGGTGCCGGGACGAGCCGAAAGCAACCCGCCCCGCCACCTCTCAAGTGCCCTCGGGCAAATGGTTAATTTTCTTGGCACCTTGCAGAACGAGTGGGCCGGGGCACAAGCCTTCAGCTCTTTCGATACCTACCTGGCCCCCTACGTGCGCAAGGACGGCCTCACCTATGCACAGGTCAAGCAGGCGCTTCAGGAATTCATCTACAACCTCAATGTGCCTTCGCGCTGGGGTAGCCAGACGCCCTTCACCAACCTAACCTTCGACTGGGTTTGCCCCGACGACTTGCGCCAACAGGTACCGGTTATCGGTGGAGAGGAGCAGCCGTTCAGTTACGGCGAACTGCAGGTTGAAATGGACTTGATCAACCGAGCCTATTTGGAAGTCATGGAGGCCGGTGACCGCCACGGGCGTGTGTTCACCTTCCCGATACCCACTTATAACATCACCCATGATTTCGACTGGGAAAGCGACAACGCCGAGCGGCTCTTCGCACTGACCGCCAAGTACGGTCTGCCCTACTTTCAAAACTTTCTAAATTCGGATCTGGAACCTCACATGGTGCGTTCCATGTGCTGCCGCCTGCAGCTTGATTTGAGTGAGCTGCTCAAACGCGGTAACGGTCTGTTCGGCAGCGCGGAGCAAACCGGATCGTTGGGAGTAGTGACGATCAACTGCGCCCGGCTGGGTTACCGCTTTGCCGGCGACCGGGCCGGGCTGTTCAGCGAGCTGGATCGCCTACTGTCGCTCGGGCGCGATAGCCTCGAACTCAAGCGCGAGCGCATTCAGCAACTAATGGATCAGGGGCTCTACCCCTTTACCCAGCGCTACCTGGGCACGTTACGCAATCATTTCTCCACTCTGGGTGTGAATGGGCTTAACGAAATGGTGCGCAACTTTACTGGGGATCGCTGCGATATCGCCGACGCCCAAGGGCTGCAGCTGGCGCTGGATCTTCTTGACCACGTCCGGGAGCGGATGCGCGAATTTCAAGAACAGACCGGCCATATGTATAACCTTGAAGCTACCCCTGCAGAGGGCACCACTCACCGCTTTGCCCGGGAGGATCTGACTCGCTTTCCTGACATAATTCAGGCCGGTACACCCGAGGCGCCCTACTACACCAATTCCAGCCAATTGCCGGTGGGCCATACCGATGATCCCTTTGAGGCACTGAGCCATCAAGACCCCTTACAGACTCGCTATACCGGTGGCACGGTATTGCATCTCTATATGCGCGAACGGATTACCTCGGCCTCCGCCTGTCGCAAGCTGGTTAAAACGGCGCTCTCTCACTTTCGCTTACCCTACCTCACAGTGACACCCACCTTTTCGATCTGCCCGGTGCATGGCTACCTGGCGGGTGAACATGAGTTCTGCCCCAAGTGCGACGAAGCACTGTGGGCAAAAACGGCGAGCGCAATTGACGCCGCCACGGCTTGAGGCATTTGCCTCACTTTTTATCAACTCGTTTAAGGAACACGCTAATGCAAACCTCTCAATATGCTAGCTTGCCCACTGAGCAGCGCCAGCGCTGCGAAGTCTGGACCCGCGTCATGGGTTACCACCGCCCGGTAAGTCAGTTCAATATCGGCAAACGTGCCGAACACCAGGAGCGACGCCATTTTACTGAAGCCGCCGCCTCTCGGTAGCTAGCCTTCACTTTTCTCTAACGACGGCTGGGGGGTCTGGCGACAGGCGCCCCAGCAGAGGGATATCACTATGGCTATGCAGACGACACTTGACGACATCACAACTAAATTATTTTCGATTCGGCTGCCGATTGCCGGCCTTGTGCCCATGACCACCCTGGATTATCCCAATCATCTGGCGTGCGTTGTCTTTCTCCAAGGCTGCCCGCTACGCTGCGGCTACTGCCACAATCCCAACATGATCCCGCCGCGCCGAGGTGAACCCCAGGAGTGGCAAGCGATACTGGAATTCCTGAGCACCCGGCAAGGCCTGCTGGAGGCGGTGGTTTTCAGCGGTGGTGAGCCCACCCTGAATGCCGATTTGTCCGATGCAGTAAAGGAAGTGAAAGCATTGGGCTTTGAGGTGGGACTACATACCGCCGGCCCTTATCCTGACCGCCTCACCCAGCTATTACCGCATCTCGACTGGGTGGGGCTGGATGTAAAAGGACGCGGAAAAGCGTTTGACCGCATCTGCGGCCGTCCCGGCATCTGGCAGTTGCATGCCCGTAGCTTGGAGGCTTTGCTCGACAGCGGACTCAACTTCGAGTGCCGTACCACCATTCACTGGAAAGATTTTCAGCTTGCCGATGTGGAACGCCTGGCACTGAGTCTTGCCGACTGTGGGGTACGCCACTATGCGCTGCAGGTGGCCCGCAGCGAGCAATGCTTCGACCCTACCTATTCTCAGCCAGTTGCCAATACTCCATCTACAGCTCAGATGAATGCGCTGGTAAGCCGTTTGAAACCGCACTTTGACCAGCTCGAGCTAAGGCACTAACGCTTTCCTTCTTGACCTAGGCCAGTATTGGTACCCCCATGTTCTGATTGCAACTTACTGAACGTTCATACAACATGTTTCTTTTACAGTTGGATTACTCTCGGAGCAAAGCGCACTCCATGCATCTCACTCGATTCACCGATTATTCAATACGCGTGCTGATCTTCCTCGCCGTGAAAGGCGAAGAGCGTTCTACTATCAATGAGATCGCAGAGACCTTTGATATTTCTCGCAATCACCTGATGAAAGTCGTTCAGGAGCTTAGCCAGAAGAACTACGTTACCGCTATTCGGGGCAAGAACGGTGGCCTATTGCTCACGCGAGACCCCGCTACTATCGTGCTAGGTAAACTAGTGCGCGAAATGGAACATGGCATGGAGCTAGTCGAGTGCTTTCATAGCGATAACAACTGCATCATTACTCCCTCGTGTCGGCTCCAGCCCATTCTAAACGAAGCCTTGTCAGCGTTTCTGGAGGTGCTTGACCGCTATACTCTGGCAGATGTGTTGTCCAATCGTTACCCGCAGTTGGCAGGACTAATGCGTATCCCCACCGTCAATGTCTAACGATCACTAGAAACAACCCTATTAATTTCAGCTAAGTAAATTCTGCATAGTTGCTCTACAATAAATGCATTAAAAATGCATTTTAACGCGCTATTAATGATTCCCACTTTGCCGAATGAGGTTCTCTATGGCTATCTCCCCATCCTCCATGCCCTCCGCTTCTCAAGAGGCCACTTCAACGTCGACTTCCTCTAATACGTTTAAGAAAAGCCGCGGGCGTGGCACGGCTATCGTTGTCTATATGCTCTTTCTGGGTAGCGTGTTAGCGGTGGTCACCGCCCCCATAGGGGTACTCATTGCCCACATGAAGAGAAACGATGCCGAGGAGTGGGTCGCTTCCCATTTGCAGTTTCAAATTAGAACGTTTTGGGTAGGGCTTTTAGGCGGGGTGTTGTTCACGGGAATTTGGCATCTACTGGGCTGGCTCGGGCTACCCGCCGTAGCTCCCTGGGCTCTGGGTTACCTCTATTTTACAGCCTGCCTGATCTGGATGGTGGGCCGTTGCGGAGTAGGCATTACCCACCTCACCAACAACCGTCCAGTGGCTAACCCACGCAGTCTTGCCTTTGGCGGTGCCCGGGTCACCCTGGCTGATCGCTAATGAGCGTTTAAATACCTCAATGGTTTTAATACGCCTGCATCCAGACGGATGCAGGCGCCATCTATTATTCGTTCAGCCATCCTGACCGTCGACTCGCGCCTGCATCAACGGCCAAGTGTAGTGCACTACGAATATTGCGTAGGCCACGCACCAGAAGATGATGCTCAGCGTATAGGTCCAGTGGGTGATCTGGGGAAATAACGCCAAGACGGGTGAGCGCACCAAGGCGGCTATTAGCATTAAGCCCAGCGCCACACCAATACTGGGCAAAGTGCGTATGGGGCGGCCCGTATGACCTAGCGAAACTCTGGCCATCATGGCCAGCATCATGGTGCCCATGCCACCAATGGTCAGGGCGTGCACAGCAAGTTCAACGCGCATCAGCCCCATGAGTGCCAAGACCCACATGACAAGACCTAGCGGAATGCAGGCGTAGCTGCCGTGCAGTCCCCAAAGTAAAGGTTCACGCCAGCTATGCAACCCACCCCAACGCGCCATGCGAACAGTATTGGCCAACGCCGCTAAGAGCATCACTCCCCCCATTAATAAAGCAGGAATGGCAACCCCCAACATGATGACCAGCTGCAGCACGACTACGCCAGCCGTACTCACCAGCGTCACCCCTTCGAGTAAAGCAATAGGTTCAGGTTTGGTGCGGCCCAAGCGATTGGCAGTGAACATGGCAATCACGCGCCCGCCCACTACGGTCATCATCAGTGTGATCAACAGTACGGCCAAGTAGGCGGCTTGGCGGATCAGCTCGGCGTCACCCTGCATCACCCCTAAGTGCATCGCCAGGTTAGCCGTGGCAAATAGCAACAGCACAGGTATAAAGATCAAGTTGCGCCACCGCTTTGCGGTAATGACCAGTCGCGCCATAACAATGGCGACCACGGGAAGAAATGCAAGGTCAACCGCCAGCAGCAGCCATCCTGGCAAATCCATGGGAAAAGCCATCAGCACTCTACCCAATAGCCATAACACCACCAGTCCCAATAGTGGCCCGCCGCTTAAGCTCGGCAGTCCTGTCCAGTTTCGTACAGCGGTAAGCAAAAACCCTCCGATCACCGCTGCGGCAAAACCAAACAACATTTCATGCTGATGCCAGAACACCAGGCCGCCATAAGGGCGCAGCAAAATATTGCCATGCCAAAAGCCCAGCCATACCAGTAGAGATAAAATACTGAACAGCGCTGCCAACAGGAAAAAGGGCCGAAAAGCCAGCCGTAACAACGGCAGCTGCTTGAGCTTGGAGGCAGGTTGGGAGGAGGTGATAGTCGACATAGCATAATACCCCACTGAATTACTTGGATTTGCATTGTGCGCCAGGCCAATTACAAAAACCATGACAAGTATCAAAAATGCATCTTATAGACTCAGATAAGCTTCATCGTCGCTCGATACCAAGCGCTTTTGCATTATATTCAGGCCTTGTTATTCAAATAGCTAGCAGCCCCTCTCCTTAACAATGCTCCTTACTGGTTGGTATTTATAGTTTTTGACGTTAAGATGCATATGTAATGAATCTTAACGATTGAGGTATTACCCGTGCTAACACATGAGCAGGAAAAGCTGATCAACGCGACAGCTCCCGTCGTGGCCGAACACCTGAATGCGATTACACAGCGCTTCTATCCGCTGATGTTTACCCGTTACCCAGAGGTCAAGCCCCTCTTTAATGAGGTTCATCAGCAAAGCGGTGGTCAGCCCCGTGCCCTGGCCAACGCCGTGTTGGCCTATGTGCAACTACGCAGTAATCCAGCTCAAGCGCGGGCTACTCTGGATGTTGTGGTCAGCAAACACGTCTCGCTAGGCATTCTTCCCGAGCAGTACCCTATTGTCGGCGAATGCCTGCTGGCAGCGATTGGCGAAGTGCTGGGTGAAGCTGTCACCCCGGAAATCGCCGATGCATGGGGCGCTCTATATAACGAGCTTGCCGCCCTGTTAATTGACCTCGAAGACCAGCGCTATCGTGAGTTTGAGCAGCGCCCGGGCGGATGGCGCGGCACACGCCGTTTCAAGATTGCCAGTACCCAGCAGGAAAGTGCTTTAATTCGCTCTTTTGTCCTTGAGCCCGAGGATGGAGGTCGTGTGGCTGACCATGAGCCAGGTCAGTATATCGGTGTGCGTCTAACCATTAATGGCGAGCTGGTTTATCGGCATTACAGCCTCTCAGACACGCCAAATGGTCAAAGCTATCGAATCTCGATCAAACGCGAAGAACAGGGCCAAGTCAGCCGTCACTTCCACGATGTCTTACAACCCGGCGACACCTTGGAACTGCTACCGCCAGCAGGTGACCTAACGCTGATTGAAGGTGATGAGCCTCTGCTGCTTGCCAGCGGCGGCGTTGGGCAAACGCCCCTGCTTCCCATGGCTAGACATGCCTTGTCCCTTGGGCGGCAAGTCACCTATCTACACGCTGCCCTGGATGCCGACCACCAGGCCTTTAAAGGCGAATTAGAAGCACTGAAGAGCGAGTACCCTCAACGTCTTAAGGCTGTCCGTATTCATGAGCGCGGCAACGAAGCCGAACATATTGGTCGTATCGACCACAGCTTATTAGCTCACTACCTGCCTGATCTTAAGGCGCGATGCTACTTCGTCGGCCCCCAAGGATTCATGACAGCGATTAACAGCGCTTTGTCCGAACTGGGTGTCGACGAGGATCGCCGACACTTTGAGCACTTTGGGCCTTCACGCCCCCTCGACGCAGCTTAATAATGGGCGGCCTCGGGATTTCCCGAGGCCGCTTGTGAACATTTCAGAAGCCTGGGTCACTCTTTACGTACCAAGCGCTCCAGTCCCAACAACAGTTCCCCCAAACGCCCTTGTGCAAGGCCTTCCTCGCAACCGTCGAGTAGATTCTTGAGCGTCAACCCCAGCTCTGTATCCCCTTCAATGATTAAGCGACGCTGGAAAAACAAGCTGTCGGGATCCTCGCGGCGCGTGGCAAGGCACAAGAATTCCCGCCAACCTCCCCGAATGGTTGCCTCGCCTTTCTCGCGACATAATATCAAGCGCTGTGATTCAAGCGTCAGACTTAGCGTCACACCTAAATCGGCGATGGTGAGACTAATGCGCCGACCTTCCAAAGCATCGAATTCCCCCTCTGCAAGCGGCACAGCAAAAGTACGGTTGAGTAAAGGCTCGACGATATGTTGCTTAATTGTAAAAGGTACCCGTGGATCAACGAGACGTATCAAATAGCTAGGCGTTATAGGAGGGGAAATGGACAAAGAGGGCATGGAAAAAGGTAAAGACAGCAATGACATAGCAGTCACTCCAGGATAAAGGCATCATCGGCAAACACTAGGCCACTGATGCTAAACATTGCCGTAGCGCTGGGTAGTGACGCGTGTCAAATAAAAGAAATATTGCACCAAAATTAACATGCATTTAAAATGCACTTAATATATTGACGAAAACCAGTGAGCCCTGATACCTCGGCACAACGCTTACCGAGTGGAGAATTAATGAGGCGCGACCTGCCCAATCCCGGCTGGGGGCCGCTTTCAGCCCTACCCGGCAATCCACTGATGTGGGTATTGATACTGAGCGAAATGCTGGTTTTCACCGCCTTCTTTGCGCTCTATGCCGGTCAACGCGCCCTTGACCCTGCACTATTCAATGAATCCCAACATCAGCTTGACCCGGTGCTGGGCGGCCTCAATACCCTGGTGCTCTTGACCAGCGGACTATTTGTAGCCTTTGCCGTTGAGGCGATAAGCGCTCAGCGCATACAGCGCAGCCGACAGTGGTTAGGCGCCGCTATATTGTTGGGCGTACTGTTCTGTGTCATTAAGGTTTTTGAGTATACAAATAAGTTTGCTGCTGGAATAACGCCAGAAACGAACGCTTTTTTTGGTTTTTACTATGGTTTAACCGCCTTCCATTTTGCTCACGTTGTGTTCGGCTTAGCGCTACTAGGCCTAGTGAGCTGGCGCACTTCTACCGAGAACGTAGAAACGGCGGCAGCCTTCTGGCATATGGTGGACTTGATTTGGATCCTGCTTTATCCACTAATTTATCTGCTGAGATAATTTTGTGAGGAAACAATGAGGGCACTGCCCGGTACACGACGTTTAATCATTACTTGGGGCGTATTAATGGCGCTAACCCTGGTTTCCATGGTTTCCGCTCGGCTAGATCAAACCACCGACTGGCAGGCGCTTCCCCTCTGGTCAGCCGCCATGATAATGATGGCGACCGGTTTCAAAGCCCACTGTGTGCTCATGGTCTATTTAAACTTGCGCGCTGCGACCCCAGCCTGGAAGGGAGTTTTCATTGCCCTGACACTATTAACGTTAACGCTGATTGCCGCGGGCTACCTGGCCGGTCGCTTTCATTTAGTGGGGTAGCCTCACAGGTTTGGATTTAGCTAAGTGCGGAATCAGTAGTTCAAGGCCGCTGCGCGGCATTTGCCCAGCCTTCCAGCAACCGACCCAGGCGCATCAAACCATAAACGATAAAGGGAACCAGCAACATCAGCGCCACGCCCCAATCACGGTTATTGATAAGCCATACCAGCGGCACGACTATACCTAAAGCGACCAAAGACCACAGACTAATCGCCACTACTAGGCGCAAGCGCAACATTGACAACCTCCTTAGGAAGCAACAATCTGGCGGTAGATACTCGGCAGCGCCAAGGAGAGATGCTCCGGACGCTGGACAATGGCATAACCACCTCGCCCAAACAGATGAGGAATATAGCGCCCCGCTTCCCGGTCGATCGTTACCCCGAACACACGCACTTCTTCCCGCCGCGCTTCAAGTACTGCCCTACGCGTGTCCTCAATGCCATAGCGCCCTTCATAATAGTCCGTATCGTTAGGCTTGCCGTCGGTCAGAAGTAACAGTAACCGGTGCC
The DNA here is from genome assembly GCF_002211105.1 of Halomonas campaniensis. GTDB lineage: Bacteria > Pseudomonadota > Gammaproteobacteria > Pseudomonadales > Halomonadaceae > Vreelandella > Vreelandella campaniensis_A. The sequence continues at coordinate 186,659 of NZ_JPUA01000037.1, forward strand.
GATTGGGACGTTTGGCAAGCGCTTTGGAAAGGTGCCGAATAGCGGGCCCCATACGCGTGTAGTGGCCTGGTTTGAGCGCTGCGATCCGCCGTGACACCCGCTCGCCCATTGGCTCATCGAAACTTTTCAGCGTATTGACCCAAACACGGTGACGACGATGGGAGGTAAAGCTATGAATGGCATAGTCGTCGCCGCACCCCGCAAGGCCATGACCCAATACCAGCAGCGCCTCTTTAGCCACATCCAGCACCCGCCGGTCTTCCAGCCAAGCCTCAGTGGAAAGAGATACATCGACCAGGATTGAAACCGCCAAATCCCTCGCCTGAGTGCGGCTAGCTTGATAGAGACGGTCGCTGGCTTCACCGGTCGCCGCCAGATCACAGCGGGAGCGAATGACGGCGTCCATATCCAGCTCGCTGCCATCCAGCTGGCCACGTAGCGTCTCACGACGCGGCCTAAGTGCTTCAAACTCGCGGCGGACTCGGCGAATGCGACGTTTTGTCGTTTCATCCGGCTGCCAGTTCTCCCTCTCCTCGCTCTGCACATCGCTGAGTACCACACAGTGGTCAGGCATATAGATTTGCTTACGATGATTCCATTCTGGATAGGTATGGCGCCCACGCAGCCTTCCCCCACTTACCTCACCGGGCGCCAGATCAAGATCAAGCTTTAACTTGGAAGCTGCCTTCTTACGGTTAGCACTGAGCACAATTTCGTCAATCTGATCGGCCGCCTGTTTGGCCTCATCGTCGTCTTCATCCTCTACATGGCGATTGAGATTGACCATTTCGGCCCAGGAAAGCATCTTTTCGGATGCATTGAGCATTAAAGAGTCATCGCGGTCGGCCTGATCCTGCTCGCGCCGGTCAGCCTTACGTTTACCGTGATCATCTTGTGGCGAATTCTTCCCTGGAACCGGCGCCTCATCATCTTCCTGCTCGGTTCGTGCTTGTTTATGGGTACCCAGGGCAACGGCTTGCCCCCATAGCGGCACCGGCAGTGGCGGCCGGTATCCACGCGGCGCATGAAACTTGTCCAAAGGCAGGAGCTCATCGAGGATGGCGATATGCATCACTTCGGCCCAGCCAGCCTCGGGCGGTGTTTCTCCCAGCAGGGCACAAAGAACGGATTCAAGCGCTGCTTCCATCGGCGGCAAGCGCTTGCGCTGGGGGCGAATGGCCAGCAATGCCTGACATAACCTGGCGTGACGCTGAGCGAGCCCAGGGAAGTGGGCCAATACTGCCCGAGTCGCCCGGTTTACTTCACGCAGTTGGAGAAGGTCTTGCTGTAGCGGATCTTCGACGACGTGCACATGCCGGGTCATCGCCAGATACGCTACCAGCCAAAGGTAGAGATCCCGGTTCAGGGAAGCCTCGGCGAACAGGGCAATGCGTGGTGGTAACAACAGGCTTTCTTCGTCACGGCGTGCTTGATCGAGCACCTCCTCATCAAGCCCAAGCCTTTGACGTAAGGATAAGCGATGCGACGAACTACGCCCCGCAATAGCAGCAACATCGATACCCGCCTCGCCCCCTCCGGCGCGGAAAAAGACGCCGAGCATGGGCCGCAGCGTTTCAAGGCGCACTGCGGCTTCGGGATGGTCAGGGTAACTTGCCGCACTGGAAGCCCATCGGTGCCAATGGCGGCCTACAAACTCCTCGACTTCAAGAAAATCAAGCATGCCCTGCCCTCACCCAAAGGTTGCGTGAATGGCTTCCATCAGCCCTTCCTGAACATCTGCGTCATCACTCAGCGGCTCCACTAAAGTAGCCCGGGCAGCTTCCAAAATGGGCACCCCGGCAGCAATCAGGGTAGCGCAGTAAACTAACAGGCGAGTAGAAACACCCTCTTCTAAATCCTGCCCCTTCATGGCCCGCAGACTGGCGGCAAGATTGACCAGCGCGGCGCACTGCTCACCGGACAAACCACTCTCCCGCGCGACAATATCGCGCTCGACTTTGGGTGGTGGAAAATCAAATGACATGGCCAGGAAGCGCTGGCGGGTACTCGGTTTAAGCGATTTGAGAATATGCTGATAACCAGGGTTGTAAGACACTACCAGCATGAAGTCATCCGGCGCTTCGAGCAGTTCCCCGGTACGTTCCAACGGCAGTAGTCGGCGGTCATCGGTGAGCGGGTGAAGCACCACGGTGACATCTTTACGCGCTTCTACCACCTCATCGAGATAGCAGATACCCCCTTCGCGCACTGCGCGAGTAAGCGGGCCATCGACCCAGCGGGTCTCGCCGCCCTGCAACAGATAGCGGCCTGTAAGGTCGGCTGAAGTCAGGTCGTCGTGACATGAAACAGTGAATAGTGGGCGGCCCAGCTTAGCGGCCATATGGCTAACAAAACGTGTTTTACCACACCCGGTGGGGCCTTTAAGTAACAGCGGCAAACGTTGGCGAAAGGCGTGCTCAAACATAGCGCATTCGTTGCCGACGTTCTCGTAGAAAGGGATTTCACGCTCATCGATAGGATTAGCGACACAAGAAAGAGGCATGGCAAGACTCCATTGCCGGAAAATAAATAAAGAAAGCAAAAACGGCCCCGCAGGGCCGTTAAGTTCAGGCCGAGCCTGCCCCAGCGGTAATTTGTGTGCCACCAGCAGGCACTTGCTCTCGGGCGGGCCCGAAGAAGGAGTAGAGCAGCATGATCGCCCCCACTGCCACGGCCACACCAGCGCCCAAACGCATGATGTAGAACAGGCCTAATTGATCCTGCACTTCCATGTAATTCATGCCCAAGACACGCTGTAAGTGAGTCTGCACGACCCCGGCGAAGGTCAGGGTAAACGTCATGAAGCACATAGCACTGGTGACGATCCAGAAGCCCCACATGTTCAGCACTTGGTTATAAGGCTGCACACGGCGGATCTGCGGCATGGCGTAGGTAATCACGCCAAGAATCAGCATCACATAGGCACCATAGAAAGCTAAATGGCCATGAGCGGCGGTTACCTGAGTACCATGGCTGTAGTAATTCACGAACGAAAGGGTATGCATAAAGCCCCACACCCCAGCGCCGAAAAAGGCAATGGTTGGGCAGCCTAAGGCCCATAGCATGGCCGCTTTATTAGGATGGTTACGACTGCCCTTCCAGAACATGGTAAAGGCGAATACCACCATGGCGAAGAAAGGCGCCACTTCAAGCGTCGAGAAGATACTGCCGATGGGCTGCCAGTAGCCAGGTGCGCCAATCCAGTAGTAGTGGTGCCCGGTGCCCAGCAGGCCGGAGAACAGTGCCAACCCAACAATGATATAGAGCCATTTTTCGATCACTTCGCGATCCACACCGGTCATTTTGATCAGCAGGTAACCCAGCAAGGAAGCCATGATCAATTCCCATACGCCTTCCACCCAGAGGTGCACCACCCACCACCAGTAGAGTTTATCTACCGCCAGGTTGGTCGGGTTGTAAAAAGCGAATAACCAAAATACTGCCGCTAGCCAAAGCCCCAGCATTAACACCAGGTTGATAGCGGTCTTGCGGCCCTTGAGCAGCGTCATGCTGGTATTGAAAAGAAACATTAGAAAAGAAATGGTGATGAGTATTTTCACCCAGAACGGTTGCTCAAGAAACTCGCGCCCTTCATGGATACCGAACTGGTAGCCGACCAGAGCAGCGGCGCCAGCAAAAGCAAAGATCGCCAGCTGGATATACGCCAGATTGGGGCTATGAATTTCCCGCTCGGCTTCCTCTGGCATCAAATAGTAGGTACAGCCCATAAAACCGATCAACAGCCACACAATCAACAGATTGGTATGGCTGACACGCATGATATGAAAGGGCATCACTTCGGCCATAAAATTGGGCCAAGCATAGACGGTGGCGGCCAGCAGTCCGAAGACTATTTGTAGCGTAAATAGCGCCATGGCCACCATAAAAAAGGGTAAAGCAACCTTCTGGGTTTCATATTTCATTGTACGGTTCTCCTTGATTCATCCTTCGGCTGTTTGCTTTAGCCAGCGGGATGTGGGGGCCAGTCCTGATCGTCGATGCCATCGGTCCATTCGAGGAAGTCGATTAGCGAGTTCATATCCTCTTCGCTAAAGTCATACGCTGGCATTTGACGACGACCCTCGATCCCCAATGGCTGGGCGCGGATCCAGGCATTAATACCCGATCTGGCAGCCTCAGGATTTTCATGACCTCCATAGCGTTCCCAGACGTTACCCAGTTCAGGAGCGAAATAAGCACCCTCTCCCATAATGCTATGGCAGTTGATACACATGTTTTTTTCCCACACTTCTTTGCCATGCTTAACAGAATCCGTGAGGCCTTCGCTGTCCGTGGAGACATTGACCATGTACCAATGACTATGAGCCGTTAGCGCGGCAAAGAGCAGGAAGAAGAACAGCGAACCACCGTAGAAAATATTGCGGGCCGCTGATTTAGTGAGACCATCAGCCATAAGCCATACTCCCTTGCTAGTCAGATCCGACCTTCGGCTGGGAAGCCAAAAGGCATACGTTTATTAAGATGCATATTATTTACATTTTTAAGATTAGCAGAAGAATCCCTCTAGCAACATTGCCACAGGTCAATTTTTGGCAAGAGCGATACCCTTGGTAAATTTAAGATTACGAATTAATTCGAGCCAGAACGCGGCTGGGTTTCTTAATAGTACCTAACCACTCTGTGCGATTTTCACCAGGACATAGCCGTTCTAGAGGTAGGCTGATGCTATGACTTCTCAGATTTCACACGGGCATGTACCACTGCTGCTGATATGGGTTGCACACTCTTAAAACAGAGGGAATCAAGCTTCATACTTGACAAAATACAAACTAGCCTTAATTCTGAATATAATATCACGACATGATATTTTAAGCTCACAACGATCACAACTGACTGCGAGGCTAGACAATGAACCCTCTAACCATTATTCAACTGCCCTTTACCCATTTAGCGGGATGGAAAGACCTCCAGCAACGCCATCCTTCAATCGCCACTCTGGCTTGGTGCATCGTGCTGCCCATGTCATTGTTGCCACCCGTGATGCTCTATTATGCCGGTACACACTACGGAGATATCTTCGCTCCAGGCTTCGCCGATCGGCAGTGGCGCTTCATCACGACCATTCTATTCCTGGCCGAGCTGCTCACCTTCTTTGTAATGGGCTGGCTAATTCACGCGGTGGTCAATAGCGATCGTGATCTCTCAATTAGCTACCACGACGCTTATCTGTTGGCAGCCCTGGCACCTTTGCCACTGTGGTCTGCAGCGATCGCCCTGCTGATCCCCAGCCTGGTGTTCAATGCGCTGGTAGTACTGGTGGCACTGGGCATCTCTTGCAGTTTGGTCTACCACGGGCTGCAGGCTCTGTGTAAACGCTCAGCGAATGACGTAACAACGATGTCTGCTACTTACACCGTTATGGCCGCCGGGGTGCTGGCATGGGGCTTGCTGATGGCTATTGTCTGGGCTTACTAGGATTCAAGTAGAGTGGAACCGACTCACTAGCTAGGCTTTAAAGGAAACTCATTTACTTGCGAGATAGCGATGGATATTGAATTAAAGCGAGCCTATGACTCACCTCAAAGCAAAGATGGTTATCGTGTCCTCGTCGACGGTATCTGGCCGCGCGGGGTGTCCAAGGAGGAAGCCAAAATCGATGAATGGCGCAAGGAGGTCGCCCCAAGCAGCGAACTACGCAAAGCGTTTCATAATGACTCACTCGACTGGAGTGGCTTCCGCCGTCGCTATCTCAAAGAGTTAACCTCTTATCGCGAGTCTCTTCGTGATCTTGCACAACGTGCCAGGAAAGAGCGAGTTACTCTGGTATTTGCCTCTAAGGAAGAGCGCCGTAACAATGCCGAAGTGCTGCGCCAGTACTTGAACATGTTGAAATAATCCACGCTGTAAAAACATTTCTACATCGCCACACCCCTAGCGCCGTGGTGCATAGCCAAGCGTCTGAAATTCGAGTTGAAATCACAATAACGACTGACGTCATCGCCTACCCACTAAGGGGTAAGCTAATGCTCTGTAGGGGTACGCGAGACTAAAAATGATCCAGATCAACATTAGTCCCCCTTATTTCTTTAAAGTGAACTTCATACCTTTTCTCGTACTGAAAAATCAGTACCCAGCAACTCGTATACCTCAATAAACCACCTTGCCACGTTGCCGAATTGGTAATTTCAACTCAAAAGATGCATAAGGAATACTTCAATGAAAACCCTCGCGTCCATACTGCTGCTAGGCGTTATTACTTCTATTTCGGTTACCGCTCATGCCGATGGCGAAGCCACCTATAACCAAGCCTGCATGGCTTGCCACATGACGGGCGCTGCAGGTGCTCCCATTCGCGGCAATGCCGAACACTGGGAGCCACGCTTAGAAAAAGGCATGGACACCCTGTACGACCACGCGATTAACGGTTTTCAGGCAATGCCGCCGAAAGGAGGCCAATTGGGCTTGAGCGATGACGAAGTGAAAGCTGCCGTCGATCACTTGCTAGAACCGGTTCTATAACGCTCTTGACCCGAAAGGAAACCACGATGTCCCCTGTGGCTTGCCCGCGCCGTCTAACCGGCATCTGGATTAGCTTACTGTTGCTCCTAGCGGTAACACTGCCCGCCCAAGCTATAGAACTGGAGCAGGTACGCGAAGGGTTTCCCACGGCAGAGCGTCTTGAAGGCGCGGATTCACAGTGGCCGGTAAGCCGTGTACTGGACAGCGATGATGAATTGCGCGGCTACGCTTTTGAGAGTGTGGATGTCGCTCCGATCCCCGCCTACTCGGGCAAACCGGTCAATGTACTGGTGGGGATTGATCTGGATGGGCAAATTGTACAGGCCGACGTCCTCAGTCATTCAGAGCCGATCATGCTGGTGGGCATTCCCGAATCGAAGCTAAATAGCTTCGCCGATGAGCACGAATCGGCCCACGTCAATGACAGGCTCAGGGTCGGCGACAATCTTGACGCTATCTCTGGTGCGACGGTGACCGTCATCGTCGTCAGCGACACCATCATGCGCAGCGCCAGGCAAGTGGCCGCTGAACAGCAGCTCATTGCCGACCCCTCCCAGACACTACCGGCACGCGTTCGAGAAGACGTTTTCGCCCCTGCCAACTGGGATGAACTGACCGGCGACGGCACCATTCGCCGTTTGCAACTGACCCATGGCGAGGTCGATGCGAGCTTTATAGGTACGCCCGCCGAAGATTACCTGCGCTCGCCACAGCCCGCCGATAAAACCTTTATCGAGCTGTTTTACACCTACCTCAACCCACCAACCGCTGGCCGCAACCTGCTCGGCGATACTGGCTATGATCAACTAATGGTCGAGCTGAAGGATGGCGAGCACGCTATTGCCGTCATGGGGCGTGGTGACTACTCATTCAAGGGTTCAGGGTATGTGCGCGGCGGCATCTTCGATCGCATCGAGCTTTCACAGGGCAGCACTCGGGTCAGCTTTCATGATCGCGATCACATCCGCCTGGGTGATCTGGCCCTCGAAGGCGCGCCCACACTGGCCGAGCGAGACATCTTCATCGTCCGCGAAGAGGCGGGCTTCGACCCCGGACAACCGTGGCAGCTGGAATTACTGGTTCGCCGCGCTTCTGGCCCCTTGGATACCGAGTTCAGCCGCTTTAGCGCCGACTACAGTGTTCCCGAGGCCTATATAGAACGGCCTGAGCCACCGGTGGAAGAGCCTATCTGGGTACAGGTTTGGCGCGACAAGGCTTTCCAGATCGCTGTGCTATCCGCCGGATTATTGGTGCTCACTGGCATCATGCTGTTCCAGGATGTGCTGGCGCGCCACCCGCGTGTACTGAACCCACTGCGTCTGGGTTTCAAGATATACACCTTAGTATTTATCGGCTGGTACTCGCTGGCCCAGCTATCAGTCGTCAATATCCTTACCTTCACCAACTCGCTGATAAGCGGTTTTAGCTGGTCCTCATTTTTGATCGACCCAATGCTATTTATTCTCTGGTCGTTCGTGGCGGTGAGCCTGCTGCTGTGGGGCCGCGGAGTTTTCTGCGGCTGGCTGTGCCCATTCGGCGCTTTACAAGACCTAGTCAACCAGGTCGCTCGCAAACTAAACGTTAAGCAGATCGAGGTGCCCTTCGGGCTCCATGAGCGCCTATGGGCGATTAAATACATCATTCTGCTGGCCTTGTTCGCAGTCTCGCTACATTCGCTTGGCACCGCGGAACGCTACGCCGAAGTGGAGCCGTTCAAGACCGCAATCACCCTGCGTTTCCAACGTGACTGGGCCTTCGTTATTTATGCTCTTGGACTGGTGGCGATTTCTGCCTTCAACCACAAATTCTACTGCCGCTATCTGTGCCCTTTAGGTGCCGGGTTGGCTATTCCTTCGCGTTTACGCCTGTTCGACTGGCTCAAGCGCCACCGCGGTAGCTGCGGTACCCCGTGCCAAATCTGTGCCAATGAATGCGAAGTGGCCGCTATACACCCGGACGGCCGCATCAATGCCAATGAGTGCCACTACTGTCTCGACTGCCAAGTGACCTACCACGACGACCAGCGTTGCCCGCCCATGGTCAAGCGCCGCAAGCGCTATGAAAAGGCGGCCAATATGTCATCGCGCGGTAATAGCGTTGAGACCCAACGGGATACCGGCGCCAGCGGCAAACAGGCCGCATGGCAACGCATCCCTCTTCACCAGCAAGACTGATCTCAGGGGAATCAAGCATGAGCGATAAAAAAGACCATATTCAGGATATCGGCCGTCGCCATTTCTTGCGCAATACCGCCGTCACCGGAGTTGCCGGGGCGGGCCTGGCCAGTGGTTTTGGCGCAGGTGCGTTACTCAATAGCCGTCAAGTTCAGGCCGCCGGCGCCAACGGTATCGACGTTGCGCCCGGCGAACTCGACGATTACTACGGCTTCTGGAGCGGCGGCCACTCGGGTGAGGTTCGGGTGCTCGGTGTTCCTTCAATGCGCGAACTGATGCGCATCCCGGTGTTCAACGTGGATAGCGCCTCTGGCTGGGGGATCAGCAACGAGTCGAAGCGGATACTCGGCGAGTCGAGCCATTTTCTCAACGGTGACTGCCACCACCCCCATATTTCCATGACCGACGGCAGCTACGACGGCAAGTACCTATTTATCAACGACAAGGCTAACACCCGCGTTGCGCGCATTCGTCTCGATATCATGAAGACGGACAAGGTCACCACCATCCCCAACGTCCAGGCGATTCACGGTTTGCGCCTGCAGAAGGTGCCTTACACCAAGTACGTCTTCGCCAATGCCGAACTGCCGATCCCCCAGATCAATGACGGCCGCGACCTGGAGAACCCCGACAACTACTTCACTATGTTCAACGCTCTCGATGCCGAAAGCATGGACGTGGCCTGGCAGGTGATCGTCGATGGCAACCTTGATAACACCGATGCCGACTACACCGGGCGTTTCGTCGCCTCTACCTGCTACAACTCAGAAAAGGGCATGACTCTGATCGAGACCATGCGCAACGAGCGCGACTGGGTTGTGGTATTCGACGTTGAAGCGATTGAAGCCGCCGTGGCGGCCGGGAACTACAAGACACTGGGTGAATCAAGCGTACCGGTACTGGATGGGCGCAAGGGCTCGCAACTGACACGTTACATCCCGATCCCCAAGAACCCCCATGGCGTGAATACCTCACCGGATGGCAAATATTTCATCGCCAACGGCAAGCTATCCCCCACTTGCTCAATCATCGCCATCGACAAGTTGCCTGAGCTGTTCGACGACAGTATCGAACCGCGCGATACCATTGTGGGTGAACCTGAACTGGGCCTGGGCCCGCTTCACACCACCTACGATGGCCGGGGCAACGCCTATACCACGCTGTTCATCGATAGCCAGGTAGCCAAGTGGAACATTGAGGATGCCATTCGCCACTACAATGGCGAAGACGTCAACTACCTGCGTCAGAAGCTCGATGTCCACTACCAGCCTGGGCATAACCACGCCAGTCTCACCGAATCCCGCGATGCCGACGGCAAGTGGCTGGTAGTGCTGTCGAAGTTTTCCAAAGACCGTTTCCTGCCGGTAGGCCCTCTGCATCCCGAAAACGATCAGTTGATCGACATCTCCGGGGAAGAAATGAAACTGGTGCATGACGGCCCCACTTATGCCGAGCCTCACGACTGTATTCTGGTACGCGCCGACCAGATCAACCCAAGCCGAGTATGGACACGAGACGACCCCTTCTTCGCCGAGACCGTGGCCATGGCCGAGGCAGACGGCGTCAACCTGGAGGGCGAAAGCAAGGTAATCCGCGATGGCAATAAAGTACGCGTGTACATGACCTCCATCGCACCGCAATTTGGCCTGACCGAATTCAAGGTCAAACAGGGCGATGAGGTGACCGTGGTCATCACCAACCTTGACCAGGTCGAGGATCTGACCCACGGCTTCTGCATGGTCAACCACGGTGTGCAGATGGAGATCAGCCCCCAGCAGACCGCTAGCGTCACCTTCACCGCCGACAAGGCCGGGGTGCACTGGTACTACTGCAACTGGTTCTGCCACGCGATGCATATGGAAATGACTGGTCGCATGCTAGTCGAACCCGCCTGACGACAACACGCGGGCCGATTCCTTCGGCCCGCTGCGGGAGAACACCATGAGACGACACCCTGGCTATTTAGGTTGCCTACTGGCGCTGCTATGGCTTTTTTGGCTGCCTAGCGGGGTTTATGCCGCCGACTGGCTCGCCACGCCTGGTGAGCCTTTACAGCCGTTGATCGAACAGACGACCGACGGCGATCAATTGCTGCTGCCTGCAGGACGCTACCCCGGGCGTGTGGTTATTGACCGCACGCTGCATATTAGGGGCGAGTTGCAAGCCATCCTCGATGCAGGAGGCCAAGGCCATGCGGTGGTGCTGGCAGCTCCCGACATTATATTTGAAGGTGTCCGCATTGAAGACTGGGGGGATAACCTGACAAAACTGGAGGCCGCTATTTTTGTCGAGCCCAGCGCTCACGGTAGTACCATCCGCAATAACCAGCTAAACGGGCCTGGCTTCGGCATCTGGCTCGATGCTGTCAATAACGTCAGTGTGATAGGCAATACCATTCGTGGCGATACCCGACTGCGCTCTCAGGATCGCGGCAACGGCATTCACCTTTATAACGTTAGTGACTCAATTATTGAATCCAACGATGTTGCGCAGACTCGCGACGGCATCTATCTCGACAGCAGCCGCCACAACGTGCTGCGCGACAACACCCTGCATGACCTGCGCTATGGCGTGCACTACATGTACTCCTTCGACAATCGTCTTGAAGGCAACCTGACCCAACGAACCCGAACCGGCTACGCCCTGATGCAATCCAAACGCCTGGAAGTCGTTGATAACCGTTCGGAAGCAGACGACAACTACGGCATTTTGATGAACAACATCACCGACTCCCTATTGAGCGGCAACCGAGTCGAAGGCGTCACCCAGCCCCTGGGGGCAGATGGCGAGGGGCGTCTAGCGGGCGGCGACGGCAAGGCACTGTTCGTTTACAACTCGCAGTTCAATCGTATCGAGAATAATCGTTTCGCAGCCAGCGACATCGGCATCCACCTCACCGCCGGTTCAGAGGATAACCAAATGGCGGGCAACGCCTTCATCGCTAATAAGCAGCAAGTCATGTATGTCGCCACCCGTGAGCAGGATTGGTCGGGCAATTACTGGAGCGACTACCTGGGCTGGGATCTTGACGATAACGGTGTCGGCGACACCGCCCATGAACCCAACGACGCCATGGATCATCTTCTCTGGCGCCACCCCTCCGCGCGCCTGTTGATGCAAAGCCCTGCGGTGTTGGCACTGCGCTGGGTGCAACGTCAGTTCCCGGTGTTTCGTCCCCCGGGGGTCAGAGACAGCGCGCCCTTGATGAGCGAGCCCGGCCGAGAAGGAAATGCTCCATGAACCCAGTAATAGAACTACAGCGAGTTACCAAGCGTCACGGGGCGCTGGTGCGACTAGCTGAAATGGATCTCACCATCAAAGAAGGCGAGATGCTCGCCCTGCTGGGGCATAATGGCGCGGGCAAGACGACCATCATGAAACTCATACTGGGCTTAATTGCGCCCAGCTCGGGCCACGTTGACGTCCTCGGTAGCGCTCCTGACGGGCCACATGCCGAACGCCTACGGCGTCAGTTGGGCTATCTACCTGAAAACGTCACCTTCTACGAACAGCTCACCGGGCGTGAAGTGCTCACCTATTTCGCTCGTTTAAAGCGCGCTGACCGCCATCAGGTAACGGTTCTGCTTGAGCGTGTGGGCCTGGTCGAAGCCGCCGACCGTCGCGTTAAAACTTACTCCAAGGGCATGCGCCAGCGCCTTGGCCTGGCCCAGGCTTTATTAGGGTCTCCCCGGCTATTGTTGCTGGATGAACCCACCACCGGCCTTGACCCCGCGGCCACCCGCGATTTTTATCAAGCGGTAAAAGCCCTACGCGACAACGGTTGTACCGTGCTGCTCTCTTCCCATGTACTGCCGGGCATCGAACCCTATATCGACCGCGCCTTGATCCTGGGCAAAGGGCGACGCCTGGCCCTGGGAAGCCTTAAACAGCTGCGTGAAGAAGCACAGCTACCGCTGACGTTTCGTATCCACGGCACATTGCTGGCCATGCAGTCTCAGCTCTGGAAAGCCATGTCCCTTGAGCCTATCCCAATCAATGAGCGCTGTGTGGAGGTCAACGTGCCCGCGGAAAATAAAATGCAGGTACTACGTCAATTAACCACCATGCCAAATATCGACGACATCGAGTTATCACCACCCACCCTTGAGCATCTCTACACGCATTTTTCTACTCGCCCCGCCTCACTGACGCTAGGAGCCAGCGCATGAAGGCCATGTTCATCGTCGCCGCCAAAGAGTTCCAGGATGGCCTGCGCAATCGCTGGGTACTGGCGATCACCGTGATCCTTGCCGTTCTGGCAATGGGTATTGCCTACTTTGGTGCCGCTGCGAGCGGCGGTCTTGGTTTTACTTCACTGGCCACCACCCTGGTCAGTTTATCAACTCTAGCCGTTTTTCTGATCCCCTTAATCGCGCTGATGCTCGCCTACGACGCCGTTGTCGGTGAGCAGGAGGCCGGCACGCTACTACTGCTACTCACCTACCCTATAAGTCGTTCGGCGCTGCTGTTTGGTAAGTTCTTCGGCCATGGGATGATTCTGGCCGTCGCTACGCTACTCGGTTTTGGTATCGCAGGTATGGTTATCGCGTTGGGCGCTGAAGGCGTACCGCTTAGCGAGCTAAGCGTCGGCTTAGCTCGCTTGATCGCCAGCAGTGTGCTTTTGGGCTGGGTTTTTTTGGCCTTTGCCTACCTGATCAGCGTAACGGTCAGCGAAAAGGCACGAGCCGCCGGGCTGGCATTGGGGGGGTGGTTTCTGTTCGTGCTGGTATTTGATCTAGTACTGCTGGCCCTACTGGTTGGCGTCAAGCATGGGGGCGATTGGCTCCCCTACCTGATGCTGCTCAATCCCACCGACAGTTTTCGCTTGATCAACCTGTCGGGCTTCGATAGCACACAGCTAGAAAGCGGTATCGCGGCTATCGCACAGCAAGGCGCGTTCCATTCTGCCTGGCCGCCCCTGGCAATGCTGGTTTGGATCGTAGTGCCCCTGCTATTGGCCGTCCGTCGCTTCCATCGTCATACCGCTTAACATCATCTCTTAACATCATTTTATTAACGAGGATTGACCATGCCCGCCCTGCTGCCCACGCTAGCCCTTATTATTTTGCTCATGACCGGTTGCAACAATGCCACTGACAGCGCCGAAAGGATGCCGCCTCAGCCTATTAGCGGCGATGACATCTGCCATGTATGCGGTATGTTTATCACCGAATTCGAAGGCCCCAAAGGTCAGGCATTTATGCAAAGCCACAGTGACGCGCGTAAGTTCTGCTCCACGCTGGAGATGTTCGTTTTCCTCCAGCAGCCCGAAAATCAGACCCAGCTGCGCCACGCCTATGTACATGATGTCGGCGTGACACCCTGGGAAGCACCTAAAGACGATGCCTTTATCCCTGCAGCAGACGCTTGGTATGTGGTCAGCCATGATCGGCGCGGCAGCATGGGCCACAACCTTGCGCCGTTCTCCAGCCATGAGCATGCCGAGCAGTTCGTCGTAGTTCATGGTGGCGAGATAATCACCTATGACGATATCGACCTGGAATTGCTCGCCCGGCTCGGGCGCCACGAAGGGAGCGGCCATGCCGCCCACTCAATGGCACAATAAAAGTGAGGAGTGAGGAGTGAAGCAGAAAGTAACCGCAATTCAGGCTAGCCAGGAAAGCGGGCTGTGATGTATGGCAGCCCCCACCATATAGGCGAATATGGCAACCGCCACTAACGCAGCAACAGCACGTGCCCTTGGCGTTGCACCGCGCTTAATCGCAATGGTGCCAATACCGATATAGGCCAGCAGCGCCAGTAGCTTGGCGCCAAGCCAAGGAAGCTGCCAGGGCCATACGGAAAGCAATACCATCAAAGTCACCCCCAGCCCCAACAGAGCCGTATCAATAAGATGAGGCAATACCTTGACCCAACGGGCGTTGAGTCGCGGGCTTTCCTGCACCGACCACCAGGCGCGCACTATGAAGAGCGTGATGCTCAGCGCAGCGGCCGTCATGTGCAGGTGCTTGATGAGGAAATAGTGCTCCATGGTAACCGTCCCTAGGCGACGTTAACCGCATTGCCGTGATGATCGAAGGCAAGATAGGCGGTGATATTACCCATTTGCAGCGACTCCATCATACGCTGGAGCTGCCGTTCAACCTCAGCGTCATCTTTTGGGTCGTCCATGGCAGCTGTGAACACTAGATCCCATTCGATCTCGGTACGGCGTGACTCCTCAACCAACGCAGCCATGCTGGTCAATTCCTCCGTCGACTTATCTACGCATACCACAGGCACCAACACACCCCCTTCACCCTGTTCGAAGCGACGACGCTGGTCAGCATCAGGGAAATCGGGCAGCTCTGCGCGAACGAACACAAACAGCAGGCGCTGGGGCTTAGGTTGTTTACGCGCTTCCTGCAGTAAATCGGCAAATGTCGCTATGGTCATAAAATGGGCCTTATCGCTAGTGGTTTAGAATCAGAAGGTGAGAGAGTAGGTAAGAATGAACAGGTGAGACTCATAGGCGGCTTTACTCGGGTGACTCTACGAAAAGCCACAGCAGCAGCATTACCATAAACAGAGGGATCAACAGACTAAGTGGCGCCGCGCGCCAACCATAGGCTTGGACTACCAGAGGCGCCATCCGCAAGGAAAACCCTACCCCCGCCGCTAAAGCCAGAAAAAGGGCGACACAAAGACTCACCCAACGACCAGGCATCCAGCCTTTGGCGTGGGCTATGCCAGTGGTAATCACCGCACCTCCCAGTCCAAGCCCAGCCCCAACCAACAAAAACTCCCACGGCTGGCTAGCCATCCCAAACCCGCCCAGCGCCAACACTAGCCCCAGTAATAGCCATTGCATCAAGCGGCAGGTGTCTCCCCGCTTGGCGATAAACCAAGCCGGCCAAGCCAACAGCACACCGCTACTCAACGGTACCAGCACATAGAGGGGTTGTTTTGCGAGCAGGGCATAAAGTGTCCAGCCAGCCACTGCTAAAGCGCTTGCCAGCGGCATCAGCAGCATGGCTACTAGCAACTGATAACCATTTACAGGCTGCTTTGATGTCTCCAACGCGGGAGGCGGCACAGATGATGGCATGGCGTTTCCCAGCGAGGGTATAAAGACATCGGAAGACATGCCAGAATTGTCGGTAAATACCGAGTGCAGGTCAAAAAACATCCGAGGTAGACAGGCTACCCCAAAAGGAATAGCCCTCGTATCCACATGCAGACAGTGCCACACTCTCCTACCTCTTCCGCGCTAACGGAACTGCCATGAAATTACTTCAACGCTCCCTGGTTGCTCGCATCATTGCGTCCCTGCTAGCCATTAGCGGTATGGCACTCATCTGCATTACCTTAACCATGGCAATGTCTAATAGCAGCCGTGGCGATGCTGCGGCAATCAATGTCGCAGGTTCCCTACGCATGAATGCTTATCAGATCATGGGAGCCTTGCAGCGCCTAGAGTATGCCCCGGAGGAGATAAGCGCAGCACAACTAGACAGCTTGGTGGCAAGCTTTGATCAGCGTTTAAATGGCACAACCCTACAGCAAACTATTCCGGCTGATGACCGCCACGAGCGCCGTCGTCAGTTGGAAAAGATTCAGACTTACTGGCAATACTCACTTCGTCCGGCACTCAAAACACCGCCCTCCACAACACGGCTTGACTTGAATACGCTGGAAACGATGATCGTGGCGATGGTCAATGATATCGAACAGCTAGTGACCTACCTGGAACAGAGCACTGAAGCTAAGGTTCGGCTGCTGAGCATGATGCAAGTGCTTTTTTTAGTGCTAATTGCGATAGTCGTCGCCATCGCCCTCTACGATGTTCGCTATAACCTGGTAGTGCCTTTACGACAACTGATGGTGCTTGCCCGCGAGGCGGCGCAGCGTAACTTCAAACCACGTTCTCAGCTCCGCGGTAGCGACGAGTTGGCTTTGTTGGGTCACACTTTTAACAAGATGTCTGCCGAACTGGCAACAAGTTACGCCGCACTGGAAGACAAAGTCTCGCGCAAGAAGCAGGAGCTTGAGCGCAGCAATCAGGCACTGCGGGTGATGCACGATGCCAGTCGCGCACTGTATGGCGGAGGTAACGATCTCTGTTCCAGTGCAGCCCCCATGCTGCGCGAACTGGAAAAACTGCTGAATATCGGGCCGATACGGCTTTCGTTAAAAGACCCTTTCGACCAGCGGACAATGCCAGTATTGGAAACTCACTCGCGCACCCGACCAGAGTACTGCCGTGACCAGGAGTGCCATGCCTGCCTGATCGACCCCCGCCCCTTGGAAATGGTGACCAATAACCAGTCACAGTGCTTGCTGCTACCTATCAGCGTAGGCGATACGCTGCTAGGCACTCTGGAGGTGTGGTACCCCCAGGAGCGTCTCAACGACAGCACCCGTCGGCTACTCACGATGTTAGCCGACCAGCTCGCCACGGCGGTCTACCTGCAGCGGCGTATCGAAGAGCAGCAGCACGTTACGCTGATCAACGAGCGAACCATCATTGCGCGGGAACTTCACGACTCTCTAGCCCAATCGCTCTCTTATCTCAAAATGCAGGTCGCTCGACTCGAACGCATGCAGCAAAAAGAAGCCACCCGAGAGATGCAGTCTGCGGTATTCGACGAGCTGCGTACCGGCCTAAACAGCGCCTATCGTCAGCTACGTGAGCTGCTCACTACCTTCCGGCTCAAACTAGAGGGGCCGGGGCTGCAATTTGCCTTACGCCAGACCGTCGATGAGTTTAGCCAGCGCATGGAGGTAACGGTCGAGCTTGAGTACGATGTGCCGCCTTACCTACTTAACCCCAATGAAGAAATTCACGTGCTGCAGATCATTCGCGAGGCGCTGGCCAATACCCACAAGCACGCCCAAGCCCACTGGGCTGGAGTCACTGTGCGCTTCGCCGATGCTCGCCTGCTAGTGCGTATTGAGGATGACGGCATAGGCCTGGAAGACGATAGCTCGCCACCTATGCACTACGGTTTGGTGATCATACGCGACCGAACCACTACCCTGAACGGGGAGCTGAGTATCACCAATCGTCCCACAGGGGGGGCCAGCATTGAGATAGTCTTCACCCCGTTGACCGCTCGCTTAATTCAGCAGCAGCCTGTGACGGCTGCCTCCGACTCTCACTTAGGTACAGGGACTTCTTAATGACGCTGACCACAGCCAACGATACACCCGCCAGCCTGATGATTATTGATGACCACCCGCTACTCCGGCGTGGCGTCGCTCAGCTGCTTGAGCTAGAGGACGATCTTGAACTGGTTGGCGAGACGGGCGACCCTGAAGAAGGCATTGCACTGGCCCTCAAACTTGAGCCTGACCTGGTTTTACTGGATTTAAACATGCCGGGCGTCAATGGCTTAGAAGCCTTGCGCCGCCTACGGGAAGCCAACTATAGCGGCCGTGTGGTGATGTTCACTGTTTCCGACCATGAGGATGATGTTGTCGCCGCACTGCGCAACGGTGCTGACGGTTACCTGTTAAAGGATATGGAGCCTGAAGACATGGTTCGCCAACTGCGTCAGGCTGCTTTGGGGCGCATGGTCATCAGCGAAAGCCTGACCGCCCTACTCGCTGAAGCCCTGCGTAATCAGCGCAATGCCCCCACCACCCCGGATATTCATAGCCTAACGCAGCGTGAACGCGAAATTCTGCAACAGCTTGCTGGCGGACTCTCCAACAAGCTCATCGCACGCAAGCTGGATATTACCGAAGGCACGGTCAAGGTTCACGTCAAGCATCTGCTCAAAAAGCTTAACTTACGCTCGCGTGTCGAAGCCGCCGTCTGGGCAGTCCAGGAAGGTATCGATCACTAATCGATTCTGTGTGGTTACCTCTAAAGACTCCCAGAATACTTTTGCTCTGACCCGCCTTTACCTCCTCTCGATTTTTTCTGTTTAAAATCAATGAATCCAGGCTTTTCAGCGACTACCTCTCAAGAGGTATGTCGCTGTTTTTCATGCTATTTCCACCTATTCCCCAATTTCTTCCCCCAGCGTATCTTGCTTTCTAACTGCTAGATGCAGACAGGTTTGATGCCAAGGGGAAATCGCCATGAGCAAGAGAAATGCCGACATTGAGAAATGGAATGTCGAAGACGCCCAATTCTGGGAACAGGAAGGCAAGCACATTGCCAACCGCAATCTATGGATATCCATCCCCAGCCTGCTGATGGGCTTTGCTGTCTGGATGATGTGGGGAATGATTACCACCCAGATGCAGAACCTGGGTTTTTCGTTCACGGTTAACCAGCTATTTTCACTGACGGCGCTTGCCGGTCTAGCAGGTGCCACCCTGCGCATCCCAGCATCGTTCATGATCCGCATCGCTGGCGGGAGGAACACCATATTCCTGACCACCGCGCTATTGATGATCCCCGCAGCCGGCACTGGTATCGCCTTGATGAACCCAGGCACGCCGTTCTGGGTATTCCAGGCATTGGCGCTACTTTCCGGTATCGGCGGCGGTAACTTCGCTTGTTCAATGAGCAACATTTCCACTTTTTATCCCAGCAAACAGCAAGGCTACGCCCTGGGCATGAATGCGGGCCTCGGTAATTTCGGCGTTACTACCATGCAAATTGTCATCCCGCTAGTAATGACCGTCGGGGTCTTTGGCGCTATTGCCGGTTCGCCGATGGAATTGCAAAGCGCTAGCGGTACGTTGATCGGCCGGATCGAAGCTGGTACCGATACCTGGATCCAGAATGCTGGCTTTATCTGGCTTCTATTTCTAATCCCATTAGCGTTCGCCGGTTGGTTTGGTATGAACAATCTTCGCACTATTACGCCCAACCCAGGTTCGCCGCTTGCGGCTTTCAGCAAAATATTAGGCCTCTACGGCGTCGGCATGGTAACTGCCATCGTGGGCATGCTGGCTCTCAGCTGGCTTAATATGTGGGTTGCCCTGCCGCTAACCATTGTCCTGACACTAGTGCTTTTGCGTCTGATTCCTGGCGACATCAAGCCCAATATCCAGAAGCAGTTCGCGATATTTTCCAATAAGCACACTTGGTCAATGACCATCCTCTACATTCTGACCTTCGGCTCCTTTATCGGCTTTTCTTCAGCCCT
>NZ_JPUA01000037.1:206420-270596 GCF_002211105.1 Halomonas campaniensis
TCTCCATCAACGTCATCTTCGGCAACATGATGGAAGCCACAGCAGACGGTACGCTGATTCGCGTGGCCAACCCAGAGGCGCCTAGCGCTTTAACCTGGGCCTGGATAGGCCCCTTCGTGGGCGCCCTGATCCGTCCGCTGGGCGGATGGATCTCCGACAAAGTGGGTGGCTCCATCGTTACCCAAATAATCTCTGCGGTCATGGTGGTCGCCTCTATCGCCACCGGCTACGTGATGATGCAGGCCTATAACGCCACCGATCCTAATCAATTCTTCTGGCTATTCCTGCTGCTATTCATCGTGTTATTCGCCGCCAGTGGTATCGGCAACGGCTCTACCTTCCGCAGCATCGGGGTTATTTTCGACCAGCAGCAGAAAGGCCCGGTACTTGGCTGGACCTCAGCCGTCGCTGCCTATGGCGCCTTCATCGCCCCACGGGTAATGGGCGAGCAAATCCAGGCCGGCACACCGGAACTTGCCATGTACGGCTTTGCGGTCTTCTACGCCATCTGTCTGGTCATCAACTGGTGGTTCTACCTACGCAAAGGTGCCTACGTTAAGAACCCCTAAATAGGGCTTGCTTCTTTACGCCCGGAGCCAAACTCCGGGTCTTCACCCCCTACCCCACTGCGGGAGGACACCATGAAAATCATGATCGCCTATGACGGTTCGCGAAACGCCAAACTGGCTCTCGCTCAGGTCGTCACTATGTTCCGCTGTAACCAACCATTGCTGGTACTGGTCGGCGTGGTGGAGAACCCACTCGACGCTACCGATAACAACGAGGCGCTTTTCCAGCAGGAGCACGATGAGGTTAAACGGCACCTTCAAGAGGGTGTGGCATTCGCCATCGGCGAGGGCTTCCAAGCCGAGCAGCTTCTCGCCGAAGGGGATGCGCGCAAGATGCTGCTGCAGGCCACTCGCAAACTCTCGCCAGACCTACTGGTGATTGCCCGCCATAGCCATCAACCGGACGGCGGCATCATCGCCAAGTCGTTGACTTATTTCGTCGATGAACTCGATTACATGACTTTCGGCAGCGTCAGCTCATTCCTGGCCCGGCGCGCCGAGTGTCCCTTGTTGATCCTACCCAGCCCTTGAGCAGCCCCTCCCCCTCCTTTGGTAAAGACCACCTTTGGGACACAGGACGATACGACCATGAAAGTTTCCGCTGTATTCAAGTTTCGCAGCCCCGAGATACGGGCCTTGCACCTGACCTGGATTGCCTTCTTTATTACCTTTTACGTGTGGTTCAACATGGCGCCGCTCGCGTCGAGCATGCTCAAGAGCGTCGACTGGCTGACCACGGATGATCTCAAGCTGTTCGCCATCTGCAACGTCGCCTTGACCATTCCCGCCCGCATCATCGTTGGCATGGCGCTGGATCGGTTCGGCCCGCGACGGGTGTTCTCGGTGCTCATGGTCACTATGGCGCTACCGGCGTTGGCGTTTGCATTCGGTAACAGCATGACGCAGCTGCTGGTGGCGCGCCTGGTACTGAGTTCGATTGGTGCCAGCTTCGTGGTGGGTATCCACATGACGGCGCTGTGGTTCAAGCCGAAAGACATCGGCTTCGCTGAAGGCTTCTACGCTGGCTGGGGTAACTTCGGCTCCGCCGTGGCGGCCATGTCGCTGCCAACTATCGCCCTGAGCATGTATGGCGGCCCCGATGGCTGGCGCTGGGCAATCGCGCAAAGTGCTATTGTTATGGCCGCTTACGGTGTTTACTACTGGTTCGCGATTACCGATGGTCCGGATGCCCAGGCTCACCGCAAGCCACGCAAATCCGCTGCCATGGAAGTGAGCTCCTGGGGCGATATGATCAAGCTGATCATCTGGACGGTTCCACTAGTCGGCGTACTCGCTATCCTGGTTTGGCGTATTCAGTATATGGGCTATTTATCCGTCACCGGTGCTGTCGTCGCTTACCTGGTCATCGTAGCGATCGTTATTTATCAGATCGTACAGATTCTGCGGGTCAACCTGCCAATCCTGCGCAAGGGAGTACCCGAGGATGATAAATACTCATTTAACAGCGTGGCCGCGCTTAACAGCACTTACTTTGCCAACTTCGGTGCGGAACTGGCTGTGGTATCGATGCTGCCCATGTTCTTTGAGGAGACCTGGGGCCTGAATGCGGCTACAGCCGGCCTGATCGCTGCATCGTTCGCGTTCGTCAATCTGGTGGCGCGCCCCATGGGCGGCATGGTTTCCGACCGCATGGGTAACCGGCGTTTTGTGATGCTGTGCTACATGTTTGGCATTAGCGTTGGGTTCTTGCTGATGGCCATGCTCAATTCGAGTTGGCCACTCATTCTGGCCATTGCGGTGACCATCGGCACCTCGATTTTCGTACAAGGGGCTGAGGGGGCAACCTTTGGTATCATTCCCTCCATCAAGCGCCGTATCACCGGCCAGATATCCGGCATGGCTGGCGCCTACGGTAATGTGGGCGCGGTGGTCTATCTAACCATCTTTACGTTTGTCACACCGTCGCAGTTCTTCTACATCATCGCCACTGGCGCTTTCATTAGCTGGTTGATCTGTTTGGTATGGCTCAAGGAGCCAGAAGGCGCTTTTGACGACGAGTACTATGTTTCTTCAGTCGATAGAGATATCGAAGAGCAGGCACTGCAGAGTGCTAAGCGCTAATCGTTAGAGTTCTCGGAAATTCTAGGCACTGTCCAAGATCCAGACAGTGCCTTTAAAAGCCAAAATAGTGACCTTCAGAGCGCACTTAATTAGGAGTCGTGATGTATATTGGCTATATTCAACTTCTTAAGCTCTGCATTAAGTGGACTTATTCCAACCAGGAAATGGCGTCTCCTCCTGCAAATGACGCAACTCAGGTTGATGAGCTTCAGCGATTTGCGTTACCCGATTCACGCCCTCTTCCAATAAATGCACTTCTATTTGGCGGCGATCCTCACGCCCTTGCCGCCGCACAACCAATGATAGCTGCTCACAGCGATCAACTAGCGCCACCACCCCATGATGTTTTGATTGAAGCCGTTCCGCTAGCTCCCCCACCGTCGCCCAGTCTCTTCCATGGAAACCACGAAGATGTAGCAATAGTTGATACTGCAAGGGCGTCAGCCCATAGCGGCGACAGATATCTTCACTATGGCGAAGAAAGCAACGCAACCGGTAACGAAATTGCGACAACCTTTCAAAGTCGCTTTTATCAAGTGTTTGGGGGTTATTCATTTTTCATTTCTCTTAGCCACATATTCAACTATCACGTATTGGCCCATTAAATTAATAGCGCCTTTAAAAAACAATATCACACCATGATATAATATGCCATTGAGCTTATCCCTCTAGGAGGAGGCTGAAATGAGAGCACTCACTTTGCTTAAATTACCCTTCAACCATCGTGAAAGCTGGAAAGAGCTACAGGCTTCCTCCCCCTCCATTCCTTTACTAGCGTGGCTGGTGGTGTTACCCATGTCTCTCTTGCCGCCGGTAATGCTCTATTATGCAGGCACCCATTACGGCGATGCATTTATGGCGGGTTTTGCTGACCGAGAGTGGCGTTTTCTCACGACAATTATTTTCCTAGCAGAGATATTGAGTTTTTTCGTTATCGGCTGGGTAATCTACGCTGTAGTCAATGGAACGGATGAACTATCTATCAGCTATCAAGATGCCTATTTACTCGCTGTGCTTGTACCACTACCATTATTCATTTCATCGTTGGCACTTTTGGCACCCAACCTTTTGTTCAACGTAGTGGTGATACTCACTGCGCTGGGCATCTCTTGCAGCTTGATTTATCACGGCTTACAAGCACTGTGTACGTGTACGCATCGAGACTTTGATGTGGCGACTATCTCGGCCACTTACACGATTATGGCAGCCAGTGCTTTAGGGTGGGGGATTCTATTTGCTGTTATCTGGGCTTATTAAGCCAATTCAGCTTAATGATGCGAAATGGGCAATATGTGCGCCAGACAGGGTGAAGAGCACAATTCTCGGTCACTCGCGTCTTCCTCTTCCAGCGCTGATAGCGCCAGCTCTTTGATTACTGGAAGGTGGGAATCTTCAATTTCACGAGCGGCGGTTAGTAGGGTAACTCGCCCCGCTCGTGCGAATCTCATTAAAGGCAGTAGCTTATCGTGGCATGCCTTCAGCTCACGCCTGTAGCGCTCAAGAAAGAGTGATTTACTGATTTTTTGCTGTCGATACTGACGCCATAATTGAGACGCAGGCGCTATTTCCGGGTACCACTCATTCAGCGCCAGTAAACTGGGAGACAACCCGCTAGGACATAACCGATCAACCAACACCCGAGTGCCGTCGTGATCCTCTATCGGCGCATATATACGCTTTAGCATGATTTCATACGACATCGTTTATATATCTCCGCCAGCGCGCACATGGCTTCAGCGAGTAAATCTATATAGGTACTAAAATAGCAGCAAACGTGCCAAGCTCGGAACTGCTAATAGCTTTAAATTAATAATTCGAAAACTTGGACAAGCAAAAAAAAACCGCCGATTGGTTTTACCCAAATCGGCGGTTTTTAATAATTTTTGGTCGGAGCGACAGGATTCGAACCTGCGACCTTTGCAACCCCATTGCAACGCGCTACCAAGCTGCGCCACGCTCCGCTGTCTTTATTGGCCGCTACATCTTTGCCTCAAGACGGTGCGTATACTAGCGGTTTCTTGGATAAATGAAAAGCCCTTATAGCGCTTTCTTTTCAAGTATTTGTCACACACCGCTATAAATCTCATCAGCCTTTATGGCTTGCGTTGATCAGCCTCAAGCAACAGATAGGCCATGGCGTCATATACACCGGGGGCCGTTACGATTAAATGGTCTGGATAAATGTCTTCTGGTACCGCTGGGGGTACAGGGTATAAGTGCCCTACACGCGCGCCGGCTTCCCGAGCAATAACCCAGCCTGCAACAAAATCCCAGGGCGAAACACTTTCGTAGTATGCATCCAGGCGACCGCAGGCTACATCGCATAAATCGAGCGCTGCTGCGCCATTACGACGTACGTCCTGGCACTCAGATAACACGGCTTCCAACCGCTTCAAAAGCTGCTTACGCTCCTCTTTACGATAGGGGAAACCTGTCCCCACCAAGGTGTGAGCCAGTGAATCAGCACTACTAGGCTGTATGGGTTTGCCGTTGCAAAAAGCACCAGCACCTTCGGCAGCGCTAAAGGTCTCACCCAAAAACGGCGCATGCACAACGCCCACTTTGGCGACGCCCGCTTCCATCCAGCCAATGGAGACCGCTACATGGCGAAGCCCTTGAGCGAAATTAACCGTGCCATCGATGGGATCCACCACCCACAGTTTTGGCGCCGTTTCATGCAAAGCGCTCTCGGGGGCAAGTTCTTCACTCAGCCGCGCTTCTCCGGGGAAGTGCTCCTCCAGGCGCTGACTAATCAGCTTGTCCACGGCCACATCCACATCGGTGACCAGTTCGTTATCCTTTTTTAAACGCTGGGCAAAGTCCTGCTGCTCCCGCGCCTTGATTATCATCTGCCCCGCTTCTTCAGCAATAGCGATAGTAATTTCAAGACGCGCGGCTAGTGTGTGGTCGCTCATTGAATCTCCCTTTAGAACGCGATGCTGCTATGAGTCTCTACCATAAGCCGCCGAGATGTAATTTTCGAGTCAAACCGACTTCCAGCGGTAGTGGTTAGCGCAATACGTCTACCAAAACATCCACAACGATGCGCGTGGCTGCTTCGATTAACACCACATCAGCGCCAACACGCTCCCACTCATAGCCTGGGTAGTTCGGCAACTGAGACGCTAGCTGGCCATCAAAACGCTTGGCGATACCTGGAGGCAAGGGTTTGCCACGCTCAAAATTGCGTTGGATACCTGGCGGTAACGCTTCGGCTCGCGGTGCATCATGTCGGCTCAGTAACTGGCGTAGTTCGCGTTCGTTGATGCGCGGTAAATCAACCCGCTCATCCCGGGAGTGACCATGTCGGTTAGATTCATGCTGCTGGGGCTGGCCCTTATCACGGGCGCCGTGGGCCGGAGCATGGGCAGGTTGGGCAAAGGCTGCGCTATTGAGCAGCAATGCGCCAAGCGCGCTTATAGCAATCAGTTTTATGGGGTTCACTGTAAGCTCCTCGCTTAAGGTTAGAGCTTACAGTGTAGAGAACAAATGCGTAGAGATTGAGGAAGGAAGAGGGAGTTTACGAACGACAGCTACCGGGTAAGTATTTTGCATCCATCGGTTGCTGCTGCGCTGGCATACAACGCCAAGTGATTGAGCCTTCACCCGCCCTCACTTCTATACGAAAACGGTTATTCCGAATCGCTTGAGAGACTGGCGCTGCGTTTTTCATGCGAATACCAATATCGACTCCATCCCCACCGTCGGTAGTATAGTAGTCAATCGAGTCGATATACTGGGTTTGATTAACTAGCTCAGACTGGTTGAGAAGATTGCCAGAGCCAAAGCTGCCTTCAAGAGCGTAACGCTCACCCAGCTCGCTCTTAACACCGCTTAGTACGTTGAGCGCCTCAGAGACCTGCGCCCGCGCGGTGTAATTTTGATATTGGGGCACAGCGATGGAAGCCAGCACTCCTATAATCGCCACGACAATCATAAGCTCTATCAAGGTAAAGCCATGTTGGGGCTTTGACATCTTTCTACTCCGTGCCGACCTTTATATTAAAAGGGGCCAAAAGGCCCCCTTACTAATTTTTAATTTGCTTTACTAGCGACAGCCAGCGGGTAACCAATTGTCTTGTCCGCTAGGGCCTGCATTTTCACCTTCGCCGCTACTTTTCCATGAGCACACCCACCCATTAGTGGGGCTGGGCGTTGAATTAGAACCATCTGTAGCGTCTTCACTTCTAGGAGCAATAACCATAACGGAACCGTCAAGAGTACTCTCATCGCCAAACGTCACTTCTAATTGCGAACCAGAGTAGGCAACACTACTAACATAACGACCTTTAGTGTCGTCGGTAGTAATTTCAGTAGCTTTTGGCATGGATCCCTGGAGCGTATACTGTTCAGCAATATCAGCACGTAAGCCCCCAGTAATAGTCAAAGCTTCACTAGCCTGGGCACGGGCGGTGTAGTTTTGGTATTGAGGTACAGCAAGAGAAGCCAATACACCAATAATTGCAACGACGATCATCAGCTCAATCAGCGTAAAACCGCCTTGCTTGGGGTTCTGTGTATTAGGTTGTGCAGCATTCTGCATGAAGGCATCTCCTGTGGGGGAAGGGCAAGCCATTGTAAGGAAAGTTAATCCTTAAAAAGAATTAGAAAATATTAAGGTTACGCTAGCTTACGTGATCTGTTTTTACAACACGCTCTATTAACGTTATCGGCCCAGGCGGCTACCACTTTAGCGGATTAGGATTACCAGCCATTTAATGCCTGTAAACGCTAGTTTATGGTACAAGTAATACGCCTAAAACGATGTAAAACAGGTTTTTGAATGAGCCAGCCCCCTTTTGAGTCGACGTTAAGCCACGCCGCCGCGCGTGGTGGCCTGCGCGGCATTGCCCAGCGTTTGGTTAAGCACGGCTTGTTGACCGATGCCCAGGCCGCCACGGCGGAAACCACAGCGTCGGATCTGGAAATATCGTTACTTCAGCATGTGATCGAAAGTGGCCTGGTCGACCCTAAAAAAGCCACATTGGCGGCTGGCTGGGAGTATGGGCTGCCGGTCATAGATCTGGAAGCAGTTCGTCTGTCCGCGCTGCCTCCCGCTTCTGACTACCCTATCAAAGTGCTGCAGAGCCTTAACGTTCTGCCACTAGCCCGTCATGGCCATCGCCTAACGGTTGCAGTTCCCTACCCCGCCACTTTGACGCAACTGGATGAGTTGCAGTTTGCGACCGGCCTGAGTGTGGAAGGTATCCTCGCTCCCGTTGATCAAATCACGGTCGCGCTCAATAGCTACCTTGCTCAAAACGGGCGTGGCATGCTTGATCAGTTGGATGAGTTAGATGATGCGGTGAATTCACTGAGCGTTGTGCAGAACAACGATGGTGACGAAGTTTCTTTGGAAGAATCTTCTCAAAATAGTGAAGACGCGCCCATTGTTAAGTTCGTCAACAAAATACTCTTAGACGCGATTCGCCGGGGCGCCTCTGATATCCATTTTGAGCCTTACGAAACCCTCTACCGGGTGCGCTTTCGTATTGATGGAATGCTCATAGAAGTCGCGCGCCCCCCCTTTGCCATGCGCAATCGCATCGCGGCCCGCCTAAAAATTATGGCCCGACTGGATATATCGGAACGTCGCTTACCCCAGGACGGCTCGATAAAGTTAAAGCTTTCACGCACCCGCTCTCTCGATTTCCGGGTTAACTCACTACCAACAGTCTATGGCGAAAAGTTAGTGCTGCGGATATTAGATCCGACCGCAGCACAACTGGGTATAGAGCAACTGGGTTTTACCGACGACCAACGGGGCCATTATGAACATGCGTTAAAACAACCCCAGGGCATGATTTTGGTCACCGGCCCTACCGGCAGTGGTAAAACTGTTTCGTTATATACCGGCATTAATATCCTTAATAAAGTGGAACGCAATATTTGTACCGCTGAAGATCCGGTTGAGATCAAAGTCGCCGGTATCAATCAAGTGAACGTATTACCTAAGATCGGCCTCGATTTTGCCAGTGCACTAAGGGCGTTTTTACGCCAAGACCCGGATGTGGTGATGGTAGGCGAAATTCGTGACCTTGAAACCGCCGAAATTGCCGTTAAAGCTGCCCAGACAGGCCACCTGGTGCTCTCTACGGTGCATACCAACTCGGCAGCCGAAACGCTAACTCGACTGGCGAATATGGGCGTCTCTTCGTTTAACATCGCCAGCGCCGTTAGTTTGATTATTGCCCAGCGGCTGGCCCGCAAACTGTGTCAACACTGCAAAGAGCCCATTGACATTCCCCATGAGGCACTGCGCAAAGAGGGCTTTAGCAACGAAGAAATCCAACAGGCGACTATCTACAGGCCGGTAGGTTGCAAGCAGTGTACCCACGGCTATAAAGGGCGAATTGGCATTTATGAGGTAGTGCCGATTACCGAAGCGATGCGTCAGCTGATTATGCGCGATGCTAACGCATTAGATATCGATCAGCAGAGGCGCAAGGAGGGCTACCCAAGCCTGCACCGCAGTGGGTTACTGAAAGTCATGCAGGGCATTACCAGCCTGGAAGAGGTTAACCGAGTGAGCAAGGAGTAAGGCATGGCTAAAACGGCACGTCGACGCCAAACGCCCGCCATCAAGCTAGCGCGCTGGAAATGGAGTGGTAAAGGCCCACAGGATAGAGCGCTAAGCGGTGAGATGATTGGCCGCAGTAAAGCCGAAGTAGCCGCTGAACTCACCAAGCAGCATATCGTTATCGGCCGGATTAGTAAAAAAGGCAACCTCGGCGGCAGCGGCCGCATTAATCCCAACGATGTCATGGTCTTTGCACGTCAAATGGCCACCATGATTCGTGCTGGCATCCCGTTGCTGCAAGCACTTCAAGTAGTGGCAGAGAGTCTCAAGAAACCGGCTATGGTTGCCCTTGTTCAGCATATGATGAGCGATGTATCGTCAGGTGCCAGCTTCTCAGATGCATTGAACCGTCACCCCAAACACTTTGATCGACTGTTTGTTAACCTCGTTAGTGCTGGCGAGCAGTCCGGTGCGTTGGATCAAATGCTCGATAGAATTGCGACCTACAAAGAGAAGGTTGAGTCGCTGAAAGCGCGGGTTAAGAAAGCTCTTTGGTACCCCACCGCCGTTATGACGATTGGCATTGCAGTGACCATGTTGCTGTTAATTAAAGTGGTGCCTGAATTTGAAAGCATGTTCCAAAGCTTTGGCGCTGAACTCCCTGCGTTAACCCAACTGACCGTGAACTTATCCGAGCTTGCCCAGCGTTATTGGCTAGCCGCGCTCGGCGCAGTGATGGCTGCCTTGCTTTTGCTCAAAATAAGCATTCAACGCTCGCCAAGCGTTGCTTACCGTATGCACGCACTGCTGCTTCGCTTGCCGATTCTTGGCGATATTATGCATAAATCTGCAATCGCTCGTTTTTCGCGTACATTAGCGACCACCTTTGCCTCGGGTGTACCACTTGTTGAAGGCTTAGACACCGCCGCCGGTGCCACAGGCAATAAAGTGTACGAACGCGCAGTGGTACAAACGCGCAAGGACGTCGCCACCGGGCAACAGCTACACTTCGCCATGCGGATGACCAACCGCTTTCCTCCCCTGGCGATTCAAATGGTCAGCATCGGTGAAGAGGCAGGGTCGCTTGATGCCATGCTCAATCGCGTGGCTGATTACTATGAAGAGGAAGTCGATAATAAGGTCGATGCCCTCACTTCGCTGATGGAACCGATTATTATCGTGGTACTGGGCGTGCTGGTCGGCGGCGTGGTGGTCTCTATGTACTTGCCCATCTTCGACTTGGGCTCTGCCCTCTAAACAAACCCAAGGAGCGACATGCACCACCCTCCCATCATCCTGTGGTTAATTGTGTTATTGATCGGGCTATGTCTGGGTAGCTTTTTGAATGTGGTGATTGCTCGCCTTCCGGTGATGCTTATGCGGGGCTGGCGTAATGAAGCCCGGGAAGCACTTGAGCTTAGCGCCGAGCACTCGCCGCGCTTTAACCTGGCCACTCCCGGCTCAATGTGTCCACGCTGTGAAACCCCTATCGCATGGCACGATAACCTACCGTTAATTGGGTGGATAAAACGGCGCGGGCGCTGTGCCGCGTGCAATACGCCTATTAGCCTTCAATACCCACTGGTAGAAATAGCCGGTGGCTTGTTGGCCGTCGCTGTACTGGCACTCCATGGGCTTACGGCAGAATCACTCTTCATTTACGGCGCCTGCTTAGTACTGTTAGTGCTCGCCGTCATCGACTTTCGCACCCAGCTACTGCCCGACGTAATTACCCTACCCTTACTTTGGGCAGGGTTACTGTTTCAGCTTCTTTTCCAGCCACTGATGCTGCCGAGTGCCGTTATCGGCGCCATGGTAGGCTATCTTTCCCTGTGGAGTTTTTATTGGCTATTCAAACTGGTCACCGGCAAAGAGGGAATGGGCTATGGCGACTTTAAGCTGCTCGCGGCGCTGGGCGCCTGGTTGGGATGGAGTTTTTTACCGCTGATGTTGATCCTTTCCGCAGGTATTGGCGCCATTGTCGGGCTAGCTGCCCAGGCCTGCTCACCTCGCCTACGTGGCGCACCGCTTCCCTTTGGCCCGTTTCTCGCCCTCGCGGGCTGGGTGGCCCTGTTAGTCGGTGATGAAATAATGGCAATGTATCTCAACCTGCTCATGTAAAACTGAACCATATAAAACTAAACCATGTAAAAATGGTTCATGTAAAACCTGGTTATATACAATTTAGCTATTGAGGCAGTACATGATTATCGGATTAACGGGTGGCATTGGGTCGGGTAAATCGACGGTTGCTCGCGCCTTTGAAACACTCGGCGCCGCCTGGGTCGATGCCGATGATGTCGCCAGAGAAATCGTCTTGCCTGATGAGCCGGCCCTGTTAGCCATTCAACACCGCTTCGGTGATCAGATTATGCACCAGGATGGCACGCTTAACCGGGCCGCTCTGCGCGATATCATTTTTAAAGATCCAGAACAACGGCAGTGGCTAGAATCGGTGACACATCCCCGCATAAGGGAGCGACTACTGCAGCACTTAGCGCGGCTCAAAGCCCAGGGGGCGCCTTATGTTCTGCTTGTGTCACCTTTGCTGTTTGAATCGGGTCAGCATGCACTCGTTCACCGCACGGTGGTTGTCGATGTGCCACAAGCACTACAATTATCGAGAACCCAGCAGCGTGATGGGGTGAGTGAAAGCCAGGTGCGTGCTATTCTCGCCGCCCAACTTTCCCGCGAACAACGGTTAGCAAAAGCAGACGACGTGATAGACAACAGCGGTGACCACGCCAGCATGATGGAGCAAGTGGCACGGCTTGACGAACGCTACCGTCGGCAGCTTAACTACTGAGATATCGCGCCTGTTATCGCAATTGGAGTTTTTTATGGCTCGCCCAGCAAACGATTCCCCGCTAGAAGTTAACTGCCCGCAATGCGCTAAGCGCGTGCCCTGGCTACCAGAGAGTACTTATCGCCCCTTCTGCAGCAAACGCTGCCAACTACTGGATTTGGGCGCCTGGGCCGATGAGTCGCACCGCATAACGGGGGAGTCCGCCATGGATGAGGCCGATATAGAAACGCTCCTTGCGCAAGCCGACAAGGATGCGCCACTCACCTGAAGCACCCTATAACTGACCTAGCGAGCCCTTACACTACCCATGGCCGAAACAAACGCTCCCCCCTCATCGCCTTCGGCCTATCATGTGCTGCTCCAATTGGAGCAGCAGTTTGATCATCTACTGGAAACCATTGAAGCAGCCGTCTCGCTATACGAGCAGCAGCTACCGGCTACATGGGTCTTTAATCAAGCGACACCGCCTCGTGACTGGCTGCGTAGAGCCCTATTCGACATGTGGCATGAGCAGGATCAAGATGGCCGTGAGACGCGCAACTATATTGCCGTCGTTGCCGCTAATGATGAACTGATAAGGGCGATTGATGCTGTCAATCAAGCCAAAGCCCATTTCAGCAACCTACTGCAACATATTAAACAGGCATTTCCACAGGCACTTAGCGATGCAAAAAGTCGCTTGCCGCAACGCCACCCTCACGTTGATGAAGCGTTACGTCGCAATGGACTTGCTCGCTTACATCTTAAGCAGAGCTGGCGGCAGCTACCTATCGCACAAGCGCCTGTCTCACGCGTTCGCTTTGCTTGGTACAGCAGTGGTCGCTCCATTAAACGCCTGTCGGTGCAAGAAGCTGAACTTAAGCTTTTACAGCTTGATACCGATGCGCCGCATATTCGTATTCAGCTACGCAAACTAGCGGGCATCCCCAGCGGGGAAGTGCTTGCTCAGGTGCAAACGCAAGCCCCACTGATGCGGGCAAACCTGTTCTTTACCGAACCACTCGATGATGGGCATACACGGCGAGCACTGAATGCCGCCATGCCCATTTTTGTTCCTGACCATAATCAGCGACTGCCCCACATTAACCTACCTGCACCACAGCCCCCCACCACACGCACACGGGCCAGGCGACGCGATGAGAAACTAGAGCAGGATGTCTTTCTGCCGAGTTTGCGGATTTATCGCTACCGCTAGCATAAGGACACTTGCCAAGCCTGCTACGATGTTTTGCTGGTGCTAGCTGCCAGGCACTATATCCTGCTGCCATACGCCATAGCCAAGCAGTACTTCGATCAGCTCGGCCAGGTCGTTATGATCCACGCCATACTCGCTCAACAGAGCTTCAAAGCGCTGTTTAAAAATACGCTCCCGCTCATGTTGCTGTTCTTTCTGCTGAGCTTCTTCATCTTCTTGTTCCAGTGCCGCAAGCGAGCGTACCGGCGGGCCTGTCGGTATATCAAAATCGCTTTCTGGATCATCTAATTGGCGTAAAGCCTGGGCAAAAGCATCGTCTAATTCACGAAACTTACGCAGCTTCTCACGCTCATCTATCGGCTTTTGAACCTTTTGATATTTCATCGATGTTTCATTTACACCTTGCTTGAAATGGTCGATATGACTGCCAATGTCGCTTTTTTTGGCAAAAACTGTGCACAAACGCGTAAAGGTAACGAGCAAACTTGCCTTTGCCACCCAGTTGCCAGCATAAAGGCATCATCATTAAGTATATGAGGGTAACCAGCACATTTATCAAACATGGCACAGTCAGCGACAACTCATTAAATCGATGCTTCGCATCAACATTACCTACAAGTAGCCTGAATAGAGACACGACTCTTATCTGTAGGCTGAATTTTTTCTTCAGCTAGGTTACCAACACTAACGCACTGGGAGAGTGCACTACAGGCGAGATAAGCACGACCTGTACGATTCACGCATGAGAGGCCAGATAATGTTCAACGCGATGACACGAGCTGAGATCTGGCTGCAGGATACACTCGATAAGTCACTCGGTATCGAAGACCTTGCTAATCACATAGGGTATTCGTCTTCTCAAGTCCGGCGCCAATTTCGGCAAAGCTTTCACATTTCACCTAGCGCTTATCGTGAAATAAGGCGACTGGAACGCGCGGCGGTGCTGCTTGCGCTTACTCCTCTCAATATAGCGCAAATTGCAATACGTTGCGGGTACCAAAACCACTCGTCTTTCTCACGGGCATTCCAACGTCGTTATCAGTACAGCCCGCGCAATTTCCGCCTAAAGCTGAAAACCACTTTCCATCGCCCGGTGCCACCTCATGGTTTTAACACGCGTATCGAAAAAGCCACGGGTCGCCAAATGATCCTGATGCGCCTCTACAAGGCTCCCGAGCATATTAAGGGGCTAGGAGATGAAAGCTATCACGCTATGCAGCTAGCGTGCTTACAGACGCGGCTACGGCGGTCTACGACCATCATCGCACTGCCCGACATACTCGCCGACAGAATTAATGCACTTAATAATGAATCTTTCCACTCTTACCGTACCGACATTGGTCTATACCTATCGGATACGGACAATGCACAAGACATTGCACTGCCTGTTCTTTATCGGCGGGTCGACATTCCTACTTATTACTACGCGAGCACCTGTTTTGATAGTTTAGCTGGTCTTTATGGAGCCTTGACGCATACCATCATGTATCTGCTCAACAGGCAGGATGTTTGGCACGTTAGCGGCCACCCTCCGCAGGTATTATGGAAAGCAAACCATTTAGAACTTCGCATCCCATTAATAGGTTAGTAATGGGGGTAACGGCACTGGAGTATAGCTGAAAGCGTGTGGCAATAGAAAACCGGCATTCCTGTACAGAAATGCCGGTGATGATATAGCTTAGTCTTCCATGCGCTCCAACCAGGACTCAACGGTTTCATCGCCGTACTGGTCTTTCCAGCTACGTAGTCCTTTATGGTTGC
This sequence comes from Halomonas campaniensis, assembly GCF_002211105.1. Lineage (GTDB taxonomy): Bacteria > Pseudomonadota > Gammaproteobacteria > Pseudomonadales > Halomonadaceae > Vreelandella > Vreelandella campaniensis_A. Next base: position 221,354 of record NZ_JPUA01000037.1, read on the forward strand.
CACCACGAGTTTCGATTACTTCCCCTGTTTTAGGATTTTTGTAAATTTTAAGGCGGCGCTTACGACGGGCATTGCCGCTCGCTGTGGTTTTAGCGCTTCGCTGGTCAGCAGTCGGGTCTAATAAGGCAATAACATCACCGGGACGCTTGCCGAACTCATTCATTAGCGCTTCAAGTTTAGCCTTAAATTCCAACTCGCCTTTCAGACGCTGATCGCCTTCTAAGCGCTGAAGATCTTCTTGAAGCTGCTTTAGCTGCTGTTCTTTCTGGATATATTCGTTAAGTAAAGACATAGGGGTTCCTTTAATAGCGTATCCAACTGAACGGGGTTCAACTGAACGGGATCTAACTTAGGTGCAAATTGACAACCTTGACACCCGCTAGTTCAGAATGCAGGGACATTATTCCTGTAAAAAGAGTAACTGACAACAGTCTAGTTGATTTTCACCCAATTACTAATCGTTTTTTAAAACTCAATTGCGGCTAAAGAGTTTAAATCTAATAGTACCTGACGACTATGCGAACCAGCTTGTTGAACAACTACTAGCGCCCTACCACTACAAACAAAAGCGCCGCCCCTAAGGGCGGCGCTTTCACTAACCAATAACTAACCGATCGTTAGTCTTGGCCCATCTGCTGCTTGATCAAGTCACCGATGGTGGTCGGGCCACCCGCTGTTTCCGGCTCTTGCTCACGCATCTTCTTCAGGTTCTGACGCGTATCGTCCTGATCTTTCGCTTTGACCGACAGATTAATCTGACGGCTCTTACGATCAACGCTCACAATACGAGCTTCTACGCTATCGCCTTCGTTCAGCACATTGCGCGCATCTTCTACGCGGTCAGCACTGATTTCAGAAGCTTTCAGCACCGCAATAACGTCAGTCGCCAATTCAACTTGAGCTTCTTTAGCATCAACTTCAATGACGCGACCGGTTACGATGCTCCCCTTATCGTTGACTGACAGATACTCAGCAACGGGGTCAGAATCCATCTGCTTGATACCCAGCGAGATGCGCTCACGCTCAGGATCAATAGAGAGGATAACGGCTTCAGCTTCGTCGCCTTTCTTGAAGTTGCGTACGGCTTCTTCGCCAGTATCGGTCCAAGAAATATCAGACAAGTGAACAAGACCGTCAATACCGCCTTCAAGGCCGATAAAGATACCGAAATCAGTAATTGACTTGATGGTACCTGAAACGCGGTCGCCCTTGTTGTAGTCAGTATTGAAAGTTTCCCACGGGTTAGCAGTACACTGCTTGATACCCAGGGAAATACGACGACGCTCTTCGTCGATATCCAACACCATGACGTCAACATCATCGCCCACTTGAACGACTTTAGACGGATGGATGTTTTTGTTAGTCCAGTCCATTTCAGAGACGTGAACCAGACCTTCAACACCCTCTTCCAGTTCGGCAAAGCAGCCGTAGTCAGTCAGGTTAGTGACGACCGCATGCACTTTCATGCCTTCCGGATAACGCTCTTTAATGTTGACCCACGGATCTTCGCCCAACTGCTTGAGACCCAGTGATACGCGGTTACGCTCACGGTCAAACTTCAGAACCTTGACGTTGATCTCGTCGCCAACGGCAACGATTTCGGACGGATGCTTGATACGCTTCCACGCCATGTCTGTAATGTGCAGCAAGCCGTCAACACCGCCCAGGTCTACGAAAGCACCGTAGTCTGTCAGGTTCTTAACGATACCCTTGATCTGCTGGCCTTCTTGCAGAGTCGCCAGCAGCGCTTCGCGCTCGGCACTGTTCTCTGCTTCCAGAACCGCACGACGTGATACTACAACGTTGTTGCGCTTCGGATCGAGCTTGATGACTTTGAAGTCCAGCTCTTTGTTTTCCAGGTGCGCAGTGTCACGAACTGGACGAACATCAACCAACGAGCCAGGCAAGAAGGCGCGGATAGAGTCAACTTCGACAGTGAAGCCGCCTTTAACCTTACCGTTAATAACGCCCTTAATGATTTCGTCTTTCTCGAAGGCTGCTTCAAGAATCTTCCAAGCTTCTGCACGCTTGGCTTTTTCACGAGACAGACGCGTTTCACCGAAACCATCTTCTACGGCTTCAAGTGCAACGTGCACGTCGTCACCGATAGCGATGTTCAGATTACCGTGCTCATCGCGGAATTGTGACGCAGGGATCTGACCTTCAGATTTCAGACCAGCGTTGACAGTAACCCAGTCACCGTCAATGTCGACAACCTGAGCCGCGACAATTGCGCCTGGCTCCATGTTGATGTCGTTAAGAGACTGTTCAAACAGCTCAGCAAAGCTTTCGCTCATGGTGTTCCTACGTAATTACGTTGTTGAGGCATAAATGCCTTCTCCGCACCACCAGCAAGTGCGGGCCTAATGTCACTCAGCCTTTGGGGGTGTTAACGCTGGTTAGACCTGACCGGGCTCACCGATGTGAGTTTAGTGCCCTGCCACGTCGTGACACCTATCCAAAAGCGCCGCAAGGGAGAATCACACGCCGCTTACCAGCCCTCTTTGGGCGAGCAGTTCGGTCAGTCGATCAACCACTTCCGGTATGCTCAGGCGCGTGGTATCAAGCGTAATGGCATCATCTGCCGGCTTGAGAGGAGCCACACTGCGCTGCGTATCGCGTGCATCGCGTGCCTGAATCTCCTTTAAAAGACTCGAAAGACTAGCATCCACCCCGGCTTCCTGCAACTGCAGATAGCGCCGACGCGCCCGTTCATCGGCACTGGCGGTTAAAAAAATCTTCAGCGGGGCGTCAGGAAACACTACGGTGCCCATATCCCGACCGTCAGCTACCAAACCTGGCGCTTGGCAAAAATCGCGCTGGCGTTGTAAGAGCGCCTGACGAACCGCAGGTAGCGCTGCCACCTGCGAAGCTCGCTCACCGGCCTGCTCCGTACGGATTTGCTGACCAACATCTTCACCTTCAAGCAAGGTACGCGGCTGCCCTTCCTCTACCGGGAAGGCCACATCCAACTGCTCCGCCAGGCGTGCAAGCCCAGCCTCATCGTCAACCGCCACGCTATGCTTCAACGCCGCTTGCGCCGTCAGCCGATAAAGCGCGCCGCTATCCAGCAGGTGCCAGCCCAAGCGCTCGGCCACCAAGCTACTGATAGTGCCTTTACCCGCCCCGCCAGGGCCATCGATGGTGAGAACGGGAACAGCGGCAACGCGATCACTCATGGGCACCCTCCACGCTAACGCCCATACCAATGCGTGTCGCTAACTCGACGAAGTCAGGGAACGAGGTGGCCACATTGGCGCAATCTTCAATGATGATGTCGTCACTGGCGCGCAGTGAAGCAATGGCAAACGCCATGGCAATGCGGTGATCCCCCAGGCTATCGACACGCCCACCGCCGTAACTGGCTTTTTGTGCATCGCCATTGCCAACAATATCGATACCATCTTCTACTGTGGTGTGCTGCACACCTAAAACAGCCAAGCCATCGGCCATGGCTTGTAGGCGATCCGACTCTTTGACGCGCAGCTCTTCAGCACCTCGCAGCCGCGTTACGCCTTCAGCATTAGCGGCAGCGATAAAGAGGGCAGGAAATTCATCGATGGCGAGTGGCACTTGATCGACAGGAATATCAATCCCTTTGAGGGGTACGTAACGAATACGAATATCGGCCACCGGCTCACCACCCACTTCACGCTGGTTCTCTAGCGCTAAATCCGCCCCCATCAGGGTAAGAATATTAATAACGCCAATCCGGGTGGGGTTAATACCCACGTGTTCAAGGGTGATATCTGAGCCCGGGGTAATAGCAGCGGCCACTAAAAAGAAGGTGGCGGACGAGATATCCGAAGGCACATCAATCGGCCCCGCCGTTAGCTTACCGCCCCCCTGAAGCCAGCAGGTATCGCCCTCACGGGAAACCGCATAACCAAAGCCGTTGAGCATACGTTCGGTATGATCACGGGTCGGCGCAGGCTCGCGCACGCGCGTTTCGCCTTCGGCGTACAGCCCGGCCAACAGCAGGCAGGATTTGACCTGAGCGCTGGCCATCGGCATATCGTAATCAATGCCTTTTAGCTTGGCGCCCCCATGAATTTTCAACGGCGGACGACCGCCCTCAGCAGTATCAATGGTGGCGCCCATCAGGCGCAGCGGGTCGGCCACACGCCCCATGGGGCGTTTGGTCAGTGACTCGTCGCCGGTTAGCTCGCTGTCAAACGCCTGACCGGCAAGCAGACCCGAGAAAAGCCGCATGGCAGTACCCGAGTTACCCACATAAAGCGGGCCAGCGGGGGCTTTTAAGCCGTGCATACCGACACCATGAATGGTGACTTTGCCTTGGTGCGGTCCCTCTATCGCCACGCCCATTTCACGAAACGCCTGCAGAGTCGCCAAGCTATCTTCACCTTCCAGAAAGCCTTTGACTTCAGTGACGCCTTCCGCCAACGCACCCAACATAATAGAGCGGTGCGACATGGATTTGTCGCCCGGTACGCGTAAACGCCCCTGGGCTTGACCGCCCGGCTGCACACGGTAGGTGACCTTACCTTGTGGTTGCATATGATATTCCGCCTGATAACTGGTTTTGTTCAATAAAGAGTCGAAATAGTGCCGGGCGTGGCTCGCCCGATCAAAGGTGGCAATCAGCGCATCGCTGTCTCCGGCCTCTACCGCATGACGCAAGCGAGAGAGCCCCGCTTCAAAATCATCCAGCGATGCCAGTACCGCCTCTTTGTTGGCAATAAAAATATCCCGCCACATCACCGGGTCACTACCCGCGATACGGGTGAAATCGCGAAAGCCGCCTGCTGCGTAGCGAAAAATATCCAGCCGTTCATCCTGACGAGCCAGCGTGTCCACCAGTGAAAAGGCCAGCAGGTGAGGCAAATGGCTGGTGCGCGCCAGCACTTGGTCATGGCGCTCTACGTCCATTTCCAGCACATCGGCACCGCAGGCTTCCCATAAGCAGCGCACGCGCTGCAAAGCACTACGATCGACGTTCGGCTCAGGCGTCAGAATCACCTTGTGATCCACATAGAGGCGCGGATTTGCCGCTGCTACACCACTTTTCTCTGAACCGGCAATGGGGTGACCCAACACCATATTAGTGGGGACCTGACCAAATACACGCTGAGCGCAGGCGCGGATAGTCGCCTTGGTACTGCCCACATCGGTAATTACAACATCAGCCGACGCGTTAGGTAGCACTTCGGCCAAATTTGCCATCACGCTTTCCATGGCCAGCACCGGCACCGCCAGCACCACCATGGTGGCGTCATCGACTAGCTCAGCTAGCTGGGTGCCGCCTGAGTCGATTAGCCCCATCTCGATACCGCGTGCGATCTCCTGCTCATCAGGATCACAGGCAGCGATTTGCCCCTGAAACCCGGCCACGCGCAGCGCTGCCGCTAGCGAACCACCAATCAATCCCAGACCAACAATCAATAGACGCGATTCATGACAGCCTGATGTATTGACGCTGTCTCCGACCATTACCGTCACAGCACGCCTATGGGGTAGGAACCCAGCACGCGCAGATCCGCCGCCCGCAGCTGCACTTCTTCAAGTACCGCCGCAACTTTGGGCTCATCACGATGGCCTTTGAAATCAATAAAAAACACGTAGTTCCACACTCCGGTGCGTGAAGGACGTGTTTCAAGACGGGTTAAATCGATCTGGTGGCGATGAAACGGCTCCAGCAACGCGTGCAAGGTACCTGGCTGGTTACGCATAGCGACCACGATGGAGGTTTTATCCTCCCCCGCCATGGGCACATCCTGGTTACCAATAATCAAAAACCGCGTGGAGTTATCTGGGCTATCCTCAATTTTTTCGGCGATATGCTCTAGACCATAGAGCTTAGCCGCCATATCGCCCGCGATGGCAGCGCTATGCCACTCGGTTTTAACTAACTTGGCCGCTTCCGCATTCGAGGAAACCGGCACCCGCTCCGCATGGGGGAAATGCGCATCCAGCCACTTACGACACTGGGCAAAAGACTGTGGGTGCGAGTAGATACGCGAGACCTTATCGCGGCGCGTCGTTTCACTGACCAACAGATGGTGGTGAATACGCAGCACTACCTCACCACAAATTTTGATCGAGGAGTCCATAAAGGTGTCCAGGGTGTGATTAACCACCCCTTCGGTGGAGTTTTCCACCGGCACGACGCCGTAATGCACGGCGCCCGCCTCTACTTCACGAAATACCTCATCAATGGCTGCCATGGGCAAACTCACGGCACTTTCACCGAAGTGTTTAAGCGCCGCCTGCTGCGTAAAGGTGCCTTCAGGGCCTAAATAGGCAACTTTAACCGGCTGCTCAAGCGCCAAACACGCCGACATGATTTCGCGGAACAAGCGCGCCATCTCTTCTGAATCGAGCGGCCCCTTATTCAACGCCATAATGCGCCGCAACACCTGTGCTTCTCGCTCTGGGCGATAAAACACCGCATCTTTATCTTCGGCCAACTTAACGTGCGCCACCTGCTGCGCGCAGCTGGCACGCTCGCTGATCAAATTCAGAATATCGCTATCGAGCTGATCGATTCGCTGGCGCAGCTCGTCCAGATTGATCGACGTGTCGGACATGATGGTTAGCCCCTTGTTTTTTCAAAATCGGCCATAAATGCAATTAAGGCATCTACCGCAGACTCAGACACTGCATTGTAAAGGCTGGCACGCATACCACCCACGCTGCGGTGGCCTTTTAGATTAAGCAGCCCCGCCGCATCGGCCTGCTGTAAGAACGTCTTATCCAGCGCTGAATCGGCCAATACAAACGGCACGTTCATCCGCGAGCGGTTATGTTTGGCAATCGGGTTGCTATACAACTCGCTGGCATCAATTGCCGCATAGAGCTTATCGGCTTTACGCTGATTGATGGCATCCATCGCTGCCAGTCCACCGATATCGTCTTTCAGCCACTGAAATACCAAGCCGGCCAGATACCAGGCGTAAGTGGGGGGCGTATTCACCATCGAACCCGCTTCGGCCAGCATTTGATAATCAAATAGCGAAGGTATATTGGCCTGAGCTTTGCCTAGCAGGTCGTCACGCACCACCACCAGGGTTAACCCGGCGGGGCCAATATTTTTCTGTGCACCAGCGTAGATCACGCCAAATTCGCTAACGTTGATGGGGCCAGAGAGGATATTGGACGACATATCGCAGACCAGTGGCACCTGAGCGCCATCAGCACGTTGAGTATGCGGCGTATAATCAAATTCCAAGCCACCAATTGTCTCGTTAGAGGTGTAGTGCAAATAGGCAGCATCTGCGCTCACCCGCAATTCGTCTTGTGCGGGCACCGCGGTATGGCCGTTGGACTCACTGCTGGCCACTACATGACAATCAAAACCGAGGTGCTTGGCTTCATTGAGCGCCTTTTTGCCCCAGATCCCGGTTTGAATAAAGTTACCGCTACCGCCCTGTCCCAACAAATTCATCGGCAGCATGGCAAACTGCATGCTGGCACCGCCCTGTAAAAACAGCACCTTATAATTATCCGGTACGCCCAACAGTTGACGGAAATCCGCTTCGGCACGCTCGGCAATAGCGATAAACTCATCGCTGCGGTGACTCATTTCCATTACAGAAAGGCCGCGCCCTTGATAGTCCAAAAGCTCTTCCCGGGCACGCTCCAGCACAGCGACTGGCAGGGCCGCTGGCCCTGCACAGAAATTATAGTGACGTGTCATCAGCCCCTGCATCCTGTCCATTGTCTGAATGGTTACTCGCCGGCGTATCGTCGAGACTGGCTTCTTCAGCGTCGGTTGCTTCGAGACCGTTTAGCTCTTCGCTCTCTTCCGGCTCATCAACGCGTACTGTCTTGACCAGCTTCTCCTCTTTGCCCAAACGAATCAGCATCACGCCCTGGGTATTACGCGACGTGGTAGAGACCTCCTCCACACGGGTACGCACTAGCGTTCCGCGGTCAGTGATCAGCATCATTTCATCACTGTCGTAGACCTGCATCCCCGCCACCAGCGAACCGTTGCGCTCGCTGGTCTGCATGGCAATAACGCCTTGCCCACCACGACCACGCAGCGGAAACTCTTCTAAGCGCGTGCGCTTGCCGTAACCATTTTCACTGGCGGTCATAATGTAGATTTGACCATCAGTGGTTTCGGCCCCGGTGCTCTCTGGGGCGTTATCCTGCGTTTCTTCTTCGGCATCCGCTTCGGCGTCAATCTGCTGACTCTTGGGAATAATCAGACTGATAACTTCCGCGTCGCCTGCCAGACGCATTCCCCGCACACCGCGGGCAGTACGCCCCATGGCGCGGGCATTGCTCTCTTCAAAGCGAATCGCCTTGCCGTTAGACGACAGCAGCATGGCATGGTCATTACCCGTGGTAATCGCCGCGCCAACCAAGCGGTCACCCTCTTCCAAATCAATCGCAATCAGGCCAACGCTGCGTGGGCGCGAGAACTGCTCAAGGCTGGTACGTTTGACGGTACCTTTGGCTGTGGCAAAGAAGATGTAGTTATCAGGGTTGTAGTCGCGCACCGGCAAGATGGCGTTAACCGCTTCGCCCTCTTCCAGCGGCAGCATATTCACCAGCGGTTTACCCCGCGAGCCGCGGCTGGCGTTGGGCATTTCGTACACTTTCAGCCAGTACACTTTGCCGCGGTTAGAGAACAGCAGCACGGTGTCATGCGTAGAGGCCACCAGCAGATGCTCAATCACATCTTCGTCTTTCATGGCGGTAGCGGACTTACCGCGGCCACCACGGCGCTGGGCCTGATAATCCGACAGCGGCTGGGTCTTGGCATAGCCAGAGCGCGAGACTGTAACCACCATGTCCTCTTCGGCGATCAAGTCCTCCATCGAAAGATCCAGGTGGCTGGCCTGAATTTCTGTGCGACGGTCATCGCCAAACTGATCACGTACGGCGTGCAGCTCTTCTCGGATGACTTCCATCAAGCGATCGGCAGAGGCCAGAATCTCGGTTAGCTCGGCAATTTTCTCAAGAATGCTCAGGTATTCATCTAGCAGCTTCTCGGTCTCAAGGCCCGTTAAGCGGTGCAGGCGTAGCTCAAGAATTGCCTGCGCCTGGGCAGGAGAAAGCCGATATGAGGTGGCCGCAGTGTTTAAACCGAAGCCCTCTTCCAGCTCTTCTGGCTTGCAAGAAGTAGCCCCGGCCCGCTCCAACATGGCGGTCACCTGGCCAGGCTGCCACGTCTTGGCGAGCAGCTTTTCACGCGCTTCTGCTGCATTGGGCGAGGCTTTAATCAGCTCGATCACTTCGTCGATATTGGAGATAGCGACGGCCAAGCCTTCCAACAGATGCCCACGCTCACGGGCTTTTTTCAGCTCGTACAGCGTGCGCCGGGTAACCACTTCGCGGCGGTGGCGAATAAAGGCTTCCAGCATCTCTTTAAGATTGAGCGTGCGTGGCTGGCCATTTTCCAACGCCACCATGTTAATCCCGAACACGTTTTGCAGCTGCGTTTGAGCAAACAGGTTATTGACCACGACGTCGCCGGACTCACCGCGCTTGATTTCAATCACCACGCGCAGGCCATCTTTATCCGACTCATCGCGCAGTTCGGCGATGCCTTCAATCTTCTTCTCTTTCACCAGCTCAGCGATCTTTTCGATCAACCGCGCCTTGTTCACCTGATAGGGCAGCTCGGTGATGATGACGTGATCGCGACCGGTTTTGTCGTGGTGCTCAATGGTGTGGCAAGCGCGCACATAAATACGTCCACGGCCTGTACGATACGCCGACAAAATGCCCGCACGGCCATTGATAATGGCACCGGTGGGGAAGTCAGGGCCGGGGATGTACTCCATCAAGTCATCCACTGACAGCGTGTAGTCGTCGATGAGGGCCAAACAGCCGTCAATCACTTCACGCATGTTGTGCGGTGGAATGTTGGTGGCCATACCTACCGCGATACCCGACGAGCCGTTGATCAGCAGGTTGGGTACCTTGGTGGGCAATACGGCGGGAATACGCTCGGTACCGTCGTAGTTATCCACCCAATCGACGGTGTCTTTTTCAAGGTCGGCGAGCAGCTCGTGGGCGAGGCGCGACATGCGCACCTCGGTATAACGCATGGCAGCCGCGTTATCCCCATCAATCGAACCGAAGTTACCCTGGCCGTCGACCAGTACATGGCGCATCGAAAAGTGCTGCGCCATACGTACGATGGTGTCATACACGGCGCTATCGCCATGCGGATGGTATTTACCGATGACATCGCCGACGACACGCGCCGACTTCTTGTACGGTTTATTCCAATCATTACCCAGTTCATGCATGGCAAACAGCACACGCCGGTGAACCGGTTTGAGGCCATCCCGCACATCGGGAAGTGCGCGGCCAATAATGACGCTCATCGCATAGTCGAGATACGACTGTTTAAGCTCGTCTTCAATATTGACGGGCAAGATTTCTCTGGCGATGTCACCCATGAAAGTCAGATCCTTTGCACTGCATTGGCACTGCGAGAGTTGAAAGCGCTTAAAAACACCGCTCTGAAATTAGCATAGAGCGGCGCGCAAATACTTCGCCATCATACCACCGCAAAAGCAGCAAGGGCAGCCAGGGAGCTCACCAAAGCCGTTTAGGCGCTAAATGCCTCTTTTGGCAAGGTTAACGCGACTAACGCCTCACGCACTTCTGCTTCGATGGCAGCGGCCTTGTTGGCGCGCATATCAAGCAGCACGAAGGTTAAGTCTGCACGGGCAATAACGGTGCCATCTTTACGCACAATACGGTGGTGACACACGCCACTGCGTTCACCTATCTCAACAATCCCGGTCATAATTTCCAGGTCGTCGCCGTGCACTGCTGCCGCCAAATAATCGATATTCAAATTGACGACGACGAATGCCCGCCCGGCTTGGTGGAGCTCTTTGATCATCTCTGGATGCTGGTCAAAGAAATCCCAGCGCCCCTCCTCCATAAACTCAAGATAGCGGGCGTTATTCACATGCCCATAGCCATCCAGGTGATAGCCTCGAACGCGCAGATGAACCCGTGACAGCGATGTACTCATAGCGACTCCTCTATAATGATTGGCAATAGCTCAATCAAACATAAGTTTGAAACACGTGCAACAGAGACGATTGGCGGTAGCCGCTGGTAGGAATGCCCCGCTTTCGCCATAATGTGCCACCTTTTAAACAGGATTGGCTCCATGTGGTTTAAGCACTTGCATTTATACCGCCTGCACGACGCACCGGAATTATCCAGTGATGCGCTGGCTAGCGCCTTAGAAGAGCACTCCGCTAAACCACTCGGCAACGCCGATGCGCGTCGCCTTGGCTGGACAGCACCAGCCGGACGCTTGGGCGCAGGCCAGCTTGTGCACGAAGTCCAAGGGCACCGGCTGCTTTCCGCCCTGCGCCAAGAGCGCCTACTGCCCGCGTCGGTTGTAAAGGAAGAAGTTGACGAACAGGTGGCGGATATTGAGGCCAGCGAAGGCCGCAAAGTGACCCGCAAAGAGAAGACCGCACTCAAAGAGCAGGTCACCGAGAATTTACTGCCCCGCGCCTTTGTGCGTAGTCAGAAGATTGATCTGTGGTGGGACACCCGCGGCCAGATGATCGGCATCAATGCCAGCTCGCGCACCCGTGCCGAAGACATTCTGGATCTACTGCGTGAAACCCTGGGCAGCTTAAAAGTCACCCCGCTGAGTTCACAGACGCTGCCTATTCGCGCCATGACGACCTGGCTGGGTGACGCAGCCAGTCGACCAGCCGATCTTCAGCTGGGTGATCAAGTGGAACTCAAAGCCAAAGGTGATGACGGCGTGCTGCGTGCTCGCCAGGTCGATCTAGACAGCGATGAAATTCAGCAACTGCTGGAGAGCGGCCGCCAAGCCAGTAAACTCGCCATTAGCCTGGAAGGCCGGTTAAGCTTTGTGTTACACGATGATTTGGCGCTGAAATCGTTACGCTTTGGCGATGCCTTGATTGAGGAAGCCGATCACGCTGACGACGGTGACGATGCCCTCGCCCGCCTGGAAACAGACTTTATTTTAATGGCGCAGGCGCTATCCACCGATATTCCCCGCTTGATAGAGTGGCTCGGCGGCGAGACGCAGCGGGAACCCGCGGCTCAATAAGTGGTTCTATAGACCTTCGCCTCGATATTATTAATCGATATTTATTATTTACCATCCAACGGTTCGCATGACTCAACACAATAACGCTACCAACGTCTCTACCGAGACAGACCCGTGGGCCGATATTCGGCCCTTTATGGATCATGAAGTGGCCGACGTGCTTGCCAGGCTCTCACGGGACAACGAACTGCTTGATGCGCTAACCCGCTTTCGGCTGCCGCGCATGGCACGCTGGGCGCCGTCACTAGCGCGTCTGTTTGCTAGCCGTGCCGTGCGGCGTGAAGTTAAGGATGTCTCAACGGTTTACGAATTCCAAATGCGCATTGCCCACTACATGGAGCGCATGATTCGCACCACCACGGATGCGTTTGAGGTCACCGGCCTCGACAAACTTGACGCCAATGGCGCTTATCTCTTTATTGGCAATCACCGCGATATCTCCCTAGATCCCGCGTTCGTTAACTATGCGCTGTATCAGGCAAACCGTGACACCGTGCGTATCGCTATCGGTGATAATCTGCTTAAAAAGCCCTATGTCACCGACCTGATGCGACTTAATAAAAGCTTTATCGTGCCACGCAGCGCCCGAGGCAAGCGGGCTATGCTGGCAGCTTACCAGCAACTTTCCGCCTATATTCGCCATACCATTACCGAAGACCAGCACTCAATCTGGATGGCACAGCGGGAAGGCCGGGCCAAGAACGGCATCGACCACACTGAGCCCGCCATCATCAAAATGTTGATCATGGCCAGACGAGCCGCAGAGCGGGACATGGTCTTTGGCGAAGCTATCGCGGAACTGAAATTGGTACCGGTATCGATTAGCTATGAATATGACCCCTGCGATGTACAAAAAGCCCAGGAGCTACACGATATCGATACCCAGGGCAGCTACGCCAAAAGTGAGTTTGAGGATATTCGCTCCATTGTCGCGGGCATTACCGGTTCCAAAGGGCGCGTGCGGCTGCATTTTGGCACGCCGGTAGGTTCTGATATGGCCACGCCCGACGAAGTGGCGGCTGAGATTGATCGTCAGGTGATCGGCGGCTATCGCCTCTTCCCCAGCCACTATTTAGCCCTGGAGGCATTGGGTGAAGCACCCGAACTGGTGGCTCGTAAAGCGATCACTCGGCAAGACCGTGAACGCTTTAAGGCTCGGCTTGCCGACGTACCCGAACCTCTGCGCCCCTATTGGCTTGCCCAGTACGCGAACCCTGTTAAACACAAAGCCGGTCGACTGACGCTCTAAGTCAGCGCTTTAAGCTGATCCCATTTAAGCGGTCATTTTAATATCAGGCAACTCATGCCCGTCGGCGGAAAAAATGCTATGGTCAACGCATTGATTGGTTTCGCTTGGCGCTGTCGTCGTTCGCGATCCTAAGGAGACTTCCATGTCCGGTTCAGAAATCCAGAAAACACGTGTCATCAATGAGCTACGTGGTTTTATTCGCAAACTACTGCAAGACCCAAAGATTCTTGAGCAGTCTCTTGTGATTGCAAGAGAGCAGTTGGCCGAAGGCAATAGCCCAGCGGCAATGGCGCGGATTGCCAACGAAATTTCCGACACCACCAGCGTCCATATACCGGAAGATCCGGCCGAGCACTCCGAGGCTGATAAACTCTTTTTAGAACTGCTGCGTGAAGTGGTTCAGGAAGAGCAGGCCTTGTATTAACCGTTGCTAAGGAAAAGCCAGCGGCGAAGCCTTAAGTGACTTCGCCGTGTTTTTTAGTTACCGCCTGACCGGCACCCCTATTCACTCGGAATTAACCTTCACCATGTCTACTACCGCCACGCGCAACATTTTGGTGACTAGCGCGCTCCCCTACGCCAACGGAGCCATTCACCTCGGTCACTTACTTGAGTATATCCAGACTGATATCTGGGTGCGTTTCCAGAAAAGCCGTGGCCAACAGTGCTACTACGTGTGTGCCGATGACGCCCATGGCACCGCCATTATGCTGCGGGCCGAGCAGGAAGGGATTACCTCTGAAGCGCTGATTGAGCGGGTTTCCAACGACCACCAAACAGACTTTGCCCGCTTTGGCGTTGGATTCGACAATTACCACTCCACTCACTCGACTGAAAACCGCCACTTCAGCGAAATGATTTATAAGCGGTTGCGGGATAAAGGCCATATTGCCACTCGTGATATCGAGCAGATGTTTGACCCCCAGAAAGGCCTATTTCTGGCTGACCGTTTTATCAAAGGCACCTGCCCTAAATGTGGTGCTGAAGACCAGTATGGCGACAACTGCGAAAAGTGCGGCGCGACCTATACCCCCGCCGACTTGGTTAACCCTGTTTCGGCCATTTCAGGCGCCACGCCCGAAGTACGCACCTCGACCCACTACTTCTTTAAGCTGCCCGACTTTGCCGACTTCCTGCAGGGCTGGATTGACGATGGTCATGTGCAGCCGCAAATTCGCAATAAGCTAATGGAGTGGTTTGAGTCCGGCTTTAACGAGTGGGATATCTCCCGCGACGCCCCCTACTTTGGCTTCGAAATCCCCGACGCCCCAGGCAAATACTTCTATGTCTGGCTGGACGCCCCCATCGGCTACCTGGCCAGCTTTAAGAACCTGTGTGACCGCGAAGGCATCGACTTCGATAGCTTCTGGGACAAAGGCTCCGATGCCGAGGTGTATCACTTTATTGGCAAGGATATCGTCTATTTTCATGCGCTCTTCTGGCCCGCCATGCTGCATGGCGCTGACCTGCGTACCCCCACCGCGGTCAACTGCCACGGTTTCCTGACGGTAGACGGCGCCAAGATGTCGAAATCCCGCGGCACCTTTATTAAAGCCGCCACCTACGCCGACTATCTAAATCCGGAGTACCTGCGCTACTACTTTGCCGCCAAACTCACTTCCAAAGTGGATGACCTGGATCTGAACCTGGAAGATTTTGCTGCACGGGTAAACTCAGACCTGGTCGGCAAAGTGGTCAACATTGCCAGCCGCTGCGCCGGCTTTGTTAAAAAACTCGGCAGTGGGCGCCTCTCAAGCCACTGCGCTGAGCCACAGATGGTCGCCCGCTTTATTGCCGCCGGTGACGATATCGCCGAAGACTTCGAAGCTCGCGAATTTAGCAGGGCCATGCGCAAAATTATGGAACTGGCGGACGAAGCCAATACTTATATTGCTGACAAAGAGCCCTGGGCACTGGCTAAGCAGGATGGCCGCGATGCTGAAGTCTTAGACATATGCTCGGTGGGTATTAACCTGTTCCGCCAGTTGATGGTCTATTTGGCGCCTGTGGTTCCCGCCATGGCTGAAGAGGCCCGCGAATTTCTTAACGTTGCATCGCTGGATTGGCATACGCGCCAAAGCGTACTCACCGACCATTCGATCAACAAATTCAAACCGCTGATGACCCGCGTTGAACGCGACAAAATCGATGCCATGATTGAAGCGTCGAAGGAAGATCTCGTGGAAGAGCAAAAATTGAAGGAAGTCCCCAAAGGCCCACTGGTGGAAGACCCCATTGCTGAAGAGATCGACTTTGCCGCCTTTGCCAAAGTCGACCTGCGCATTGCGCGCATCGCCAAAGCAGAATATGTCGAAGGCGCCGACAAGTTGTTGCAATTGACCCTCGACCTGGGTGGCGAAACCCGCAACGTCTTCTCCGGCATTCGCTCGGCCTACGCACCGGAAGCATTAGAAGGTCGCTTAACGGTTATGGTCGCCAACCTGGCACCGCGCAAAATGCGCTTTGGCGTATCGGAAGGCATGGTGTTAGCCTCCGCCAATGAAGAAGGCATTTATTTGCTTTCCCCAGACACGGGTGCAGAACCGGGTCAACGGGTAACGTAATTAGCATATTCCGCTAATGAGGGGGCAGAGGCTAACCGTCTTTGCCCCTTTTGTTTTTTTATTTTTGGTAACCCTTTTTCTCGCTTTGCTCAGGCACACCTTATGGTTCAACACTACTCCCGATCTTTGCGCTTTCGCTTTCTAGCCGCCTTGGGTGGCGTTTTGCTCATCGCGCTTATGTCCTTAGTGGTATTGAGCAGGTGGGTAATATTCCCGGCACTGCATAAAGAAGAGCGCGCGGTAGTCACACAAGAGTTGAAGAAGATTGAACGCGCTTTGCAGATCAGCCAACAAAACTTATTGGCCCAAGCGCGAGATTGGGCAATTTGGGACGATACTTACGAATTCGTCCAAGGTAACTACCCTGGCTATACCGATACCAATTTTAGCCAGCAAATGTTTGAGGAGATGGGCTACCAGTTAATGGCCTTTTTCAACGCAGAAGGCGGTGTGCATTTTTTAGCCGGCATCAATCCCGCTACCGGTCGATACCACACCTGCTACAGTACAGAGCGTGAATGCCGTTGGATGGCTGGTTTGGTTCGCACTATGCAGGCTTCCATTAAAGAAGATCCCGAACAGGGGAAAAGCGAACTGTATGCGGGTTCACCACCGCTAATAGTGGCCTCCAATCCTATTTTTCGTACCGATGAAAGCGGCCCACTCCAGGGCTGGCTGTTTCAAGTGCGTCCCATGGACAATGCGTGGCTTGCATTAATTGAGGATTATACTGGGCTAGAAACGACGCTATCGGTGGTTAATAGCAGTGATAGTAACGATATTGCTATTACCATCAGTGGCAACACCATTTTTGCCCAGCGTTACTTATCTACCTACCCACTCAACGAGCAGCTAGCGTTGGAAACTCAGCTTAATCGCACCAGTTACTTGGCCAGCTTAGAGACCTTTCGCTACGTCCTGCTATGGACAGCCTGCTTGATGCTATTGGTTATAGTCCTTGTACTGCTGCTATTAGAGCGCATTATCCTAAAGCCCCTCAAAATCTTAACCCGTTTCACCCAGCAAGCCAGTGATGACCTTGAAGGGGCGCACAGCTTGTTGCGGCGTGGTGATGAAATAGGCATACTCGCCCGCGCTTTTCAAAAGCAGTTTAAGCGCCAACAGCAGCTTAACGCCGAGCTAATTGAGCTTTCTACCCATGACCCTCTGACCGGCTTACCCAACCGACGCCTATTCGATCAGCGCTTGCAAGAGGTGGTCAATATTGCCCTAGCCTCTGGTCAGCCACTCACTGTCATGATGATCGATATTGACCATTTCAAACTGTTTAACGATCATTATGGGCACCCTGAAGGTGATGTATGTTTGCAGCGGGTAGCTCAGGCAATGCATAACGTCGCCTCGGCCCACGGTTTTTTTATAGCGCGCACAGGTGGCGAAGAATTTAGCGCCATGCTACCCGCCACTTCCGCCACCCAGGCAGTGGAGAAAAGCCAAGCGCTTAGCCATGCCATCGACCAATTACAGCACCCTCATCAGGTGTCACCCGTGGCTTCATATGTCACCGTTAGCATTGGCATTAGCCAGTTGGACATAGAGGGCGCCATGACCCCCAGCGGATTAATGACGACCGCCGACCAAGCGCTCTATGCTGCCAAGGCAGCAGGACGACACTGCGTCAAGGTCTATACGCCTTCACTAGCCAACGCCGTCTTTTCTTCGCACAATACGCCGCCATGAGTGAGCTATTTATCATTTTGATCAGCACGGCGCTGGTCAACAACTTCGTACTGGTTCAGTTTTTAGGCCTGTGCCCCTTTATGGGCGTCTCCAATAAACTGGAGTCGGCCATGGGGATGTCCCTGGCCACCACCTTTGTACTGACCCTAGCGTCAGCCGCTAGCTTTGTGGTTTATCACGGTTTGCTTGTACCGCTGGACGTCACTTATCTGCGCACCATCAGCTTTATCGTGGTGATCGCCGCCGTGGTGCAGTTTACTGAAATCATGGTGCGCCAGCTGAGTCCGTTGCTGCACCAGGTGCTGGGCATTTTCCTGCCGCTGATCACCACCAACTGCGCGGTATTGGGGGTAGCCCTGCTGTCGTTGAACCGTGAATTAAGCTTTTTCCACACCACCCTTTATGGGTTGGGCGCAGCACTGGGCTTCTCGCTTATTTTGGTTCTGTTTGCCGCCATGCGCGAACGTTTAGCGGGGGCGGATATTCCCAAACCCTTCCAAGGCGCGGCGATAGCGATGGTCACCGCTAGCCTTATGTCATTAGCATTTTTAGGTTTTTCAGGGTTGGTGCAGGGATGAAGGCAGCGCACGATGAATAGCAGCATTGATCTCATTGGCGTCCTCAGCGCCGTCGCGGTATTAACCGGCTTGGGTATCGGTTTTGGTGCCCTACTAGGCGTGGTGAGCGAGCGCTTTAAGCGCGAAGATAACCCACTCGTTGAGCAAATTGATGCACTACTGCCGCAAACCCAGTGCGGCCAGTGCGGCTACCCGGGCTGTCGCCCTTACGCCGAAGCGATTAACCAGGGCGACGCGTTGAATAAATGCCCCCCGGGTGGTGAAGCGACCATTCACGCCCTGGCGGATCTCTTAGGCCGTGAAGCCGAGCCCCTCGATGGTGAAGCCCAGAGTGAGACCAAGGTGGCCTTTATTCGCGAAGCGGAGTGCATTGGCTGCACGAAATGTATTCAAGCCTGCCCGGTCGACGCGATTATTGGCGCCGCTAAACTGATGCACACCGTGATTGAAGACGAGTGCACCGGCTGTGATCTGTGTCTTGATCCCTGCCCGGTGGACTGTATCGATATGCTGCCACGCTCCGCCCCGCTCACCCAGTGGCAGCCGGTAGTGGCGCGCGCATCAAACATGATTGCCAGCGACCGCCAACCCGCTTCGGGGGTGGCTTGATGGCGAGCGCCTTTGACTTCCCGGGAGGCATTTATCCCCCCGAACGCAAACAGCGTTCCAACCAATCCGCGCTTATTGAAGCGCCACTGCCCAGCCGGGTCACTCTCCCCCTGCAGCAGCACAGCGGTCAGCCCGCTAGGCCCTGTGTGTCAGCGGGAGATGCGGTAAATGTAGGCAGCGTCATTGCCAAACGTGAAGGTATGATCTCAAGCGCCCTGCACGCCAGCATTAGCGGCACGGTAAGCGAGGTTAGCGCTACCCAAATCACCATTCAGGGCGATGGCCAGGATACGTGGCAGCGGCTGCCCAGCCTGGACTGGCGCGTTGCGGATACCGCGGCTGTGCTGGAGCGTTTGAATGAGAGCGGGATTGTCGGCTTGGGCGGAGCTGGGTTTCCTACCCATATTAAAGCGCGGGTGGTCGAGCAGCATGCGATTCACACCTTGGTGATTAACGCCGCCGAGTGTGAGCCCTATATTACCGTCGACGATCTCACTCTACGCCACAGCGCTAACGAGGTGCTTGAAGGCGCGCAGATCATCGCCAAACTGTGTGGCGTACAGCAGATCGTTATTGGCATCGAGGATAACAAACCCGAGGCCATTACAGCACTGCAGCATGCCCTGCCTGATAGCCAACCCGTGCCGGTTGAGCTATCCGTCATTTCTACCCGCTACCCTAGCGGCGGCGAGCGTCAGCTAATTAAAAAACTATTAGACATTAACGTACCCAGTGGCGAGCTGCCCGCGGATGTGGGCGTGCTGTGCCATAACCCAGGCACGCTACTGGCGATACTACACGCAGTGCGCGATGGTCAGCCGCTAGTTTCCCGAATTGTCACTCTGACAGGAGAGTCAATCAACCAGCCCGGCAATCGCTGGGTACGCCTGGGCACCTCCGTTAGAGAGCTGCTGGAGCAGGCAGGCCTGAATATCGCCGAGTTACATCAAGTGATTCAGGGTGGCCCCATGATGGGCACCCCGCTACCCACGCTGGATACGCCGGTTACCAAGCTGACTAACTGCTTAATCGCAGCAACGCGCGAAGAATTTCCGCCTGCTCCAGCGGAATCGCCCTGCATCCGCTGCGGTGAGTGCGAAAGCGTTTGCCCGGTGGCACTGCTTCCCCAACAGCTGCACTGGTACGCCCGCGCTCAGGAAGACACCAAGCTGGAGCGGTATCACCTGTTTGACTGCATTGAGTGCGGCGCCTGCAGCTACGTCTGCCCCAGCCATATTCCGCTGGTAGTGGATTACCGCGAAGCTAAAAGCCGGATACGCCTGCAGCGGATAGAGGCCGCGAAAGCAGAGCACGCTAAACACCGTTTCGAACATCGCCAAGCTCGGCTCGCCCGTGAAGAAGCAGAGAAACAGGCACGCAGACAAGCCCGTCAGGCGCAGCAACGCCGCCCTGCTAACATAGCCGCCCCCAGCAGTGAAAAAGTCGACCTGCGTGGCCTACGGATTGCCCATGCCGCCGCGAAAGCATCGGTCAAAAAGGCTGAGAAGACCCTGGCGCGCGTCGCCCAGGAAGACCCCAAGCAGTCGCTGGATGATTTGGAAATGCAGCTTGCCACGGCACAAGAGAACTTAAAGGCGGCTGAGTTGCAGCTTGCCCAGGCACGTGAACAGCACTCCAGCGAGGAGTCACCATGAGCATGATGCACGCCTCAACTGTTAAGGATGCTGCGGCAACCTCTCTACCGCCAACGGCGAACTTAATGCGCTGGGTGATGGCAGCAACCCTGCCGGGCATCGCCACCATGAGCTACTTCTTTGGGCTTGGCGTTATCAGCAATGTAGTGCTCGCCGCCGCTTTTGGCATTGCGCTTGAAGCCGCCGTGCTGCGTCTACGCATGCGCCCTATTCGTATCGCGCTGAATGACTCAAGCGCCCTGCTCACCGGCGTTTTGCTGGGTGCATCACTGCCACCCGCTAGCCCCTGGTGGCTGATCGGTGTGGGTATGGTCGCCGCGATTGTGGTCGCCAAACAGCTATACGGCGGCTTGGGGCATAACCCCTTTAACCCCGCCATGGTGGGCTATGCGCTGCTGTTGGTCTCCTTTCCTACCTACATGACGCTCTGGGCACCGCCCCAGGAATTGCTACCCAACGGCTTATGGGCGCAAATCGCTGGAACGCTGCCCACCGCCCAATTGGATAGTTTGAGCGGCGCAACGCCTCTTGATGCCTTTAAGCACAAAGGCGAGGCGGTGCTTGCCAGCGAGTTCTGGGCGACCAATCCACTACCGGATGGAACCTTAAATGCCTGGCGATGGGTAGCGCTTGCTTGGCTAGCGGGTGGTGTGGTGTTGTTAGCGAAGCGGATTATTAGTTGGCATATACCGATCACCATGCTTGGCAGCCTACTACTACTGACCACGCTGTTTCACCTCAGCGACCCCAGCCACTTTGCCTCGCCGCTGTTCCACCTGCTCACCGGGGCAACACTATTCGGTGCCTTCTTTATCGCCACCGATCCGGTTTCCGCCGCCACCAGTCGGCGTGGCAAACTCATCTATGGCGCGGGCATTGGCGCGCTGGTGGTCATTATCCGTACCTTTGGCGGTTACCCCGATGCAGTGGCGTTTGCGGTACTGTTAATGAACCTCTGCGTCCCCCTGCTTGACCTATATAGCGTACCGCGCACCACTGGTCAGCCTAAAGCCGCTCCAGGAACGCCAAGAGAGCCAGGAGAGCGGCCATGACTCTCTTCCAGGCCATGCAGCGGGGTGCCTTTGCGCTGGGCACCTTTGCCCTGGTCACCGCAGGCAGCGTCGCGCTTACCCGCGCGCTAACCGCCGAACGTATAGAAACGCATCAATTGGCTTACCAGCACCGTCAGCTTCAAGCCGTGTTGCCCCAAACGCTGGCGAATACGCCCGTTACCCAAGTGCTGGAAAGCACCTTTACGATCCCCAATCCAGAAGCACTAGGACTTCAGAGCGATAGCCAAGGCTGGTGGGTGAGCGGTCAAGACAGTAACGAGAAAGAGAGCAAAAGCAGCGCGGTGATTTTGCCAGTGGTCACCCGCCAGGGATATAACGGTGAAATTCACTTGTTAATAGGCATCGACCAGCAGCAGCGTATTAGCGGCGTGCGGGTTACCCAGCACCAGGAAACGCCTGGGCTAGGCGATGACATCGAGCGCAGCCGCAGCGACTGGATCACCGAGTTTAATGGATTAAGCTTAGATAGCTTGCCGTCAGAAGGCTGGGCGGTAGCTAAAGATGGCGGTCACTTTGATGCGTTTACCGGTGCGACGATTACGCCCAGGGCCGTGGTCAACGCTGTCCATAAAGCGCTTCAGTACGCAGCCGATACACCGCTACCGATCACCTTTGAGGAGCCCACACCATGAGCCAGTGGCGCGAACTCGCCCGAAGTGGCCTTTGGTCGAATAACCCCGCACTGGTTCAATTGCTGGGGCTCTGCCCGCTGCTGGCCGTCAGCGGCAGCGTGGTCAATGCACTAGGCTTAGCCATCGCCACGCTGCTTGTGATGGTCGGCGCCAGCACTGCGATTTCACTGATACGCCACCAGGTGCCCAACGCGGTGCGATTGCCCGCTTTTGTAATGGTGATTGCCGCCTTTGTTACCTGCGCCGAGCTGGTGATGGCCGCCTATGCCTACCCGCTCTACCAGGTATTGGGGATTTTTATTCCGCTGATCGTTACCAACTGCGCCATTCTGGGTCGCGCCGACGCCTTTGCCTCCCGCCAACCGGTACTCCCCGCGGCTATCGATGGCTTGATGATGGGCCTCGGTTTTGGTGCTGTGCTGGTGCTGCTTGGCGCACTACGCGAGTTGCTCGGCCAAGGCACGCTATTCAGCGGTATGGCGCTACTGTTTGGGCCTAGCGCGGCCAATTGGCAGTTGACCCTTGCCGACGACTACCAGTTTCTGTTTTTTGTGCTGCCGCCGGGGGCGTTCTTTGTGGCGGGTATGTTAATCGCCCTGAAAAATGTCATCGACCAACGTAGCGCTGCCCGTGCCCGACCAGCGGCAGCCACGCCGCGCGTAGATCGCCGCGTGCGGGTCACCGGCACGATTAAGTAAATGGCACACGTAAACAATCGCTTGTATCCATAAAGAGACCCGCCATGAATGCCCAAAAGCGTCATGAAATTTTTACTCGCCTACAGGCAGAGAACCCGCACCCCACCACCGAGCTTAATTGGAACACGCCCTTTGAGCTACTGGCTGCCGTGCTGCTTTCTGCTCAAGCTACCGATGTGGGGGTAAATAAAGCCACGGCGAGGCTCTACCCGGTCGCTAACACCCCCCAAGCGATCATTGATTTAGGTATCGATGAGCTTAAAACGCACGTCAAAACCATCGGCTTGTATAACACCAAAGCCGAAAACCTAATGAAAACCTGCCATATCCTGGTCAACCAGCACGGCGGCGAAGTGCCCAATACCCGCGAAGCCTTGGAGGCCCTGCCTGGCGTTGGCCGTAAAACCGCCAATGTGATTCTCAATACCGCCTTTGGTCAACCCACCATGGCGGTGGATACGCATATTTTCCGGGTCTCCAACCGCACCGGCATTGCTAAAGGCAAAAATGTCGTTGAGGTGGAGCAAAAACTACTGCGCCATGTGCCAAAAGGATTTCTTCACGATGCTCACCATTGGTTGATTCTTCACGGCCGCTATACCTGCATCGCGCGCAAGCCTCGCTGCGGTAGCTGTATTATCGAGGATCTGTGCGAGTTTAAAGACAAAACTGAGATTGCTTAGCGGCTAACGAAAGCCCAGGCCCTCAAGCTGAATCCATCAGCAATTGTCGATAAGCCCTACGCCAGGCGGGCCACTCCCATGCGGAGGTATCGAGAGTTTCTGGACGGCTAGCCGGATCGGTAAGCCAAGCAGTGAGTCGGTCGTAAAGCCCTTGCCGCGTGCCGTCGTAGCGATAGGCGGGCGGATAAAGAGCGGGAAAGCAGAGCCGATCAGGCACCAGAGGCAGCGCCCCGCGCTGGGCCGCCTCCATAATCGCCAACCCCTGAAACTCATGCCAGGTAGTCGAGACCACAATGCCCGCGCTATCCAGCAACGCCCGATACGCCTCCTCCGGCTGCGGGCCCCACGCCACAATATGAGGGGCTAAGCGCTGCTCCGCCTCGGCAAAAATAGCGGGGGTTTGCCGGAAACGCTGGCCCAGTACTGCCAGCTCAAAGGCCGCCCCGGCATCGCTTAATGCAAACAGCACGGCAAAGAAGTCGTCGGGATTCTTGTCATACTCCCAGCGATGGTTCCAGACAATTCTGTGTGGCACTGTCTTGTGAACAGCCGCTTGCGGGAGACGTTCAGAGCTGTCAGCAATGGGCACAGGTAAAACCAGCGCCCGCCCACGCAGCTCCTCCAGCGGCTTAGCTACCGGGAGATTTTCCGGCATTTTTTTCAGAAAGGCCCGCGCACCATCAATAAGAGAGTCGCGGTTATAGGCGCTGTTAAACACCACTGAATCCGCCGCCAGCGCCGCATAGAGATTGACCATCTTGGCCTCTAACTGAGACACCTGATCGCTCGATTCCGGATAGGCAAACTGGTTTTCGTGAAAGTAGACGACCTTTTTTGCCCGGCCAAGATGCGGAAACAGTCCTACCAGGGTTGCCAGATCCACCATCGAGGTCGCTAACACCACATCAAATGACTGATTGAGAGTGTCATGCTCTTTTAACATCCA
This sequence comes from Halomonas campaniensis, assembly GCF_002211105.1. GTDB lineage: Bacteria > Pseudomonadota > Gammaproteobacteria > Pseudomonadales > Halomonadaceae > Vreelandella > Vreelandella campaniensis_A. The sequence goes on from NZ_JPUA01000037.1 coordinate 245,782, forward strand.
GCTCAGTGGGTTACCGCGAATACGCCAAGCAAAATGGCGTGGCGGCAGGCTCAACAGCGTCCACGAAAACTCATCGAGCTGAGCCATCAAACTGTGTGCCCAATAGCGATGGCTCACCGCTTCGTAGGCGGATAACAGGAGTACGCGCATTGACAGCCTTAGCAAGCAGATCAGTGGGAGGCCATCAAACCATGGCAAAGAGGCGAGCAGTGTAACAAAAACGCGTAGGAGAGCTCTTTTGTAATTGCGCTTTCGTCATTGCTCCATTCTCTTACCTGCATTCGGCCAAGGTCGTCTTGGCTGAGCGGCTAGATCTATCTAGACTCCAGGCAATGTTAAAACAAATACAAGCTGGAGAGCTCCATGGCTAAAGTGCTCGTTGTCGATGACGAACCCAACATTGTTTTATCGCTGGAATTCCTAATGGAACAAGCGGGGTTTGAGGTCGTCACCGCCGAAGATGGAGAACAGGCCCTGGCAAGTGTGAATGAGAGCCAGCCCGATCTACTGCTGCTTGATATTAGCTTGCCGGGGATAAGCGGTTTTGACGTGTTGGAGCGGCTGCGTAGCGAAGCGGCCACCGCCCAACTGCCAATTATCATGCTGACTGCTCACGGGCGTGATGTAGAGCGGGAAAAAGGCATGGCACTAGGCGCCGATGATTACATCACCAAGCCCTTCTCTACCCAGTCACTGGTGGAAAAAGTCAAAGCACTACTCAGTGAGGAGCAGCCATGACGCGAGGCGGGTTGCCCAAACGTCAGCGCCTGATTGGCCTCTGGCTGCTGCTCAGCGGCATCAGTTTGCTGGGCGGGGCCATTTTTGCCGCCTGGTTGGATGCCAAGCTTGCCCCCACCGGTGTAACCCGCATCGCCCTCTGGCTAGGCAGCTTCTCCGGTGGCGCAACGATTTTTTTAGTCGGTTTGGTGCTTGAGCGCATGCTGTTTACCCCACTGCGCCATTTACAGGTACAACTAGCACGCTTAGTCGCCACCCCCGATGCCCGGGACGAACACCCGCCCGAGGGATGGCTAAAAGGATTGGGGCCCGACCTGCGCCGGGTACGCGAAAGCTGGCGCGAGGATCGCAACCGTCTCGCCACCGCCCACGCAGACGGAGCACGCAGCGCGGCGCGTATTCGTCAGGAGCTGGAAACGCTGCTGCAAGTGCTCGAAACGCCACTGCTACTGTGTGACCACCACCGCCGTCTTATGCTGTTTAACCAGGCGGCAGAGGATTTTTTTGCGGGTAATACCGGCCTAGGGCTGGGCAAGCGCCTGGAGGCGCTGCTACCGGTGGCGAGCTTACAGCAGGTGCTCAGCCAACTGCCCCACGACGGCTCCCCGAGGGAGTTGTTGGCGCCCTGCGATAACCGCTGGCTCAAGGTAATCTTACGCCGCGTACCGGGTAGCGATGGCGAAACACTGCTGACCTTTAGCGACGCCACCGCCTCCTGGTCGAGTGAAATGGGCGTTAGAGCAGAACTGGCGGCCATGCTGACACCTCTGCGACAGCATACCGCCAGCCTAACCAGCGCCGCCGATGCTCTGATTCAACTGCGCGATCAAAATGATGCCAGCACGTCTGCTTTGCGCCAACGTTTTGAGCGGGTTATCCACGAAGAGGGCATAACCCTCGGCGACAACGTGGCCAAAATCGGCCAACTACTCGACGATATGCAGCACCAGGGCGAGCGCTTAACCCCCATGTGGTCAAACGACTTCTGGCAGGCATTGGATGAGCGCCTCGATCCAGAGCACCGCTTGATCACTCCGGTGGGTATGCCGGCCTGGTTTAAAGGCGACGCACCGGCGCTGATAGCGCTGTTCGACTCGCTGGTCAAACACCTCAATACCCACCTTCCTGACAACGGCTTTGAGGGTGAGATATGCCTGGGCAACAAGCGTGTCTACCTCGACCTTATTTGGCGCGGCAAAGCGATCCCCGAGCATGAGCTGGCTGAGTGGCGCCAGCAGCCGCTCACCTCGCTGCCGTTGACGCCCAGTGTCGCTGATGTAATGCGTCAACATGCCAGCGATATCTGGAGCCTTGCCGACGAGGATGGCGTTCATTCACGCCTGCGACTTCCCCTGCCCGCTATGGAGCGGGTCGGCGCCCCACGGGAGACCGCGCCGCCGCGTCCTGAATTCCATGATTTTGGCATTGCCGACCTGCCCCCGCCGGATGAAGCGCTGGCCAGCCGAACGCTGCGCAGCTTGGAAATAGTCGCCTTTGATACCGAAACCACCGGGCTTGAACTGCGCCGGGGCGATACCGTGATTAGCCTTGGCGCCTGCCGCGTGGTCAACGCGCGTTTATTGGCCAGCGAGGTTTTTGATCAAAAAGTGGATCCCCAGCGGCCGATCCCGCCTGCAAGCACTGCGATTCACGGCATTACCGATGCCGATGTGCTCGGTGCACCACCGCTGGACATTGTGCTTACCCGCTTTCGTGATTATGTCGGTGAAGCGGTACTGCTGGCCCATAACGCTGCCTTTGATTTGCTTGCCATCAGCCACAAAGGGGTCGCTTTTGATATCCCCATCATCGACACCCTGCTGATTTCACGGGCACTGGACGAAGCACTCGATGGACATGACCTGGATAGCCTTGCTCAGCGCTACGATCTGGCTTTTCCGCCGGGCACGCGCCACACTGCATTAGGCGATGCCCGCGTCACCGCCGAGCTATGGCTAGCCCTGCTGCCACGCCTGGAAGCCCGTGGGGTCGATACACTTGAGCAACTGCTGGCGCTGCAAGCCAACGCCTTTGACCGACAGGATGCCAGTGCCTAATGAGAACGTTCGCAATGAAATCCCGCCAAACAGAGCGTCTAGTCGCCCTGGTGGCGATTGCCCTGCTACTGTTCTGCCCGCCGCTGATTATCGTGGTCGATCGACTCCCCACCGTTAGTGTGGGCTGGCTGCCTCTCTATCTATTTATCGCCTGGGCCGTGGTAATCGGCTTAACCGCTTGGCTCATGGAACAGCGTGCAGGCCGCTAACCATGCGTAGTGAGGCGATTATCCTCGGTGCCGCCTTTGGTTACTTGGCGCTGCTGTTTGTGGTCGCCGCCTGGGGTGACCGACGAGCGGAGCAGGGTCGTTCCATCATTGGCTCGCCGACGGTCTATGCCCTCTCTATTGCGGTTTACTGCACGGCCTGGACCTTCTACGGCAGCGTAGGACGCGCCGCCGAATACGGCCCCAGCTTTTTGCTTATCTACCTGGGGCCGACGCTGGCGATGCTGCTGGCCCCTTTTGTTATCCGCAAGATGGTACGCATCGCCGCACGGCAGCGGATCACCTCCATTGCCGACTTTATCAGCGCCCGCTATGGCAAAAGCACTAGCCTAGGCGCCCTGGTGGCGCTGATGGCACTCATTAGCATCACCCCCTATATCGCCCTGCAGTTAAAAGCCATTACCGTGAGCCACGCGGTGCTGATCAATTATCCCCGCGCGGCCGACACCACCTTGGTGGATGAACACTTCTGGATGGATAAATCCCTCTGGGTCGCGCTGGTGTTGGCGGTATTTATTATTCTGTTCGGCACCCGCCATCTGGATGCCAGCGAGCGCCATGAAGGCATGGTAGCGGCGATCGCGGTGGAATCCATCGTAAAACTGGTGGCCTTTATGGCCGTTGGCGTGTTCGTGGTGTTTGTGATGTTTGAAGGCCCCGCCGCGCTGTTTGAACAGGTAGCGGCCACGCCTGCCCTTGTCGATAGCATGCGCTTGGATCGCGTGCCTGGTGGTGTCACCGGTTGGGTGGGCATGCTAGTGCTAGCCTTTCTGGCCTTTCTAACCCTGCCCCGGCAGTTCCAGGTATTGGTGGTAGAGAATGTCGACGAGCAGCATTTAACGCGAGCGAGCTGGCTATTTCCCCTCTACATGCTGCTGATTAACCTATTCGTTATTCCCATTGCCCTGGCAGGCCTGCTGCTAGGTGTAAGCGCGGGCGACCCGGACAGCTTCGTGCTGACGCTACCACTCTCCGCCGGTTTGGAAGGCCTGCCGCTCCTGGTGTTTATTGGTGGCCTCTCGGCGGCAACAGGTATGGTGATTGTGGAGACCATTGCGCTCTCCACCATGGTCAGTAACCAACTGGTGATGCCGCTGCTGCTGCGCTCACGACGGCTGCACCTAAGCACCAAAGGGGAGCTTGCCGGTTGGCTGCTGGGTATTCGGCGAATCGCTATCGTGCTGATTCTGCTGCTCGGCTATCTCTACCATGCGCTGATTGGTGACTCCTATAGTTTAGTGACGATTGGGCTGGTCTCCTTTGCCGGGGCAGCTCAGTTTGCCCCATCGCTGTTGATTGGCCTTTATTGGCGCGGCGCAACGCGACAAGGCGCCACCGTTGGTTTAATCGCCGGGTTCTTGATCTGGTGTTATACGCTGCTGCTACCCGGGTTTGCCCAGTCCGGCTGGTTAGACACATCGCTGCTAACTGAAGGCCCCTGGGGAATTGCCTGGTTGATGCCCTATGGCTTATTCGGCCTGGAGAACTGGGATATTTATACCCATTCGCTGCTCTGGAGCATGCTGGCCAACATGGGGCTATTGGTGGGTGTCTCGCTGTTTACCCGCCCTACCCCCCTTGAGCAAACCCAGGCGGCACTCTTCACGGAGGCGATGCACCCCAACCTGCAAACCACCTCGCTATCTACCTCACTATGGCGCGGGCAAACCACCCAGGGGGCGCTCAAAGAGCTGCTTGTTCGCTATTTGGGTGCCCAGACCACTCGCCGCGTGTTTAGCCATAGCGGTAGCAAAAGTACCTATGCAGCGGATGAGCCCGCCACCGCCGAGCTGATTACCCGCGCCGAACAGGCTCTGGCGGGCGCGCTGGGCAGCTCCTCAGCACGCGTTCTGATCAATTCGGTAGTACGTGGCGAAGCGCTGGATATTGAGTCGATTCTGAGCATACTGGATACGACCTCACAAACCCTGGAGTACAACCGCCGTTTGGAGCAGAAGTCCCAGGAGCTGGTACAAATCGGCGAAGAGTTGCGTAGCGCCAATGAGCGGCTACGCGAGCTGGATCGCTTGAAAGATGAGTTTGTGGCCATGGTCAGCCACGAACTACGCACGCCGCTCACCTCCATCCGCGCCTTTGCGGAAATTCTGCGCGATAGCGGACAACTCCCCGACGAAAAGCGCCAGCACTTTCTAGGCGTTATCGTCCACGAAAGCCAGCGGCTGTCACGCTTAATCGAAGAGATTCTGGATCTCGCCCGTCTGGAGAGTGGTCGCTTAACGCTTAACCCCGTGCCCCTCGACCTTGCCGATCTGGCACGGCATAGCATCGATGCCATTGCGCATCTGCATGAGGAGCGCGGCATTGCGTTAGACGTTAGCTTGGAAGCGGATCCCGCCATGGTGGTGGGCGACCATGATCGCTTGGAGCAGGTGATTATTAACCTGCTTGATAACGCAGGTAAATTTGCTGACCGCGAGCAGCCCAAAGTGCGTCTTACGCTTTATCGCCACCGCCGTCATTTCCGGCTAAGTGTGGAGGATAACGGCGCGGGGATTAGCGAAGACGAGCGTGAGCGGGTGTTTGAAAAATTCCATCAAATACAGCAGGACGATGATATTCCACGAGGTCGGCCAAGAGGCAGCGGCTTAGGGTTACCGATTAGTCGCGGCATTATTGCCCACCTGGGTGGGCGGCTCTGGGTTGAAGATGCCAAAACCTTAGGCGGCGCCTGTTTAACGCTGGAACTCCCCGCCGCGCCATTAACGTAAAGCATTGATCACATATTAGTTACAATCGCTAGCTTTACTATCTAAAACTAAGTTATTCTTTACCCCAGAGTTCTACTTTCGCCTAAAGCCGCATGTCGTGGACGAGCCGATGAAAAATGAGTGTCACCTTTCTACACAAGCGAACACTAATGAGTATACTATTGCGATTCAGCCAATCGTTGATGCTCAGCTACGTCATGTCGCCGATGAACTTCTTTACCGTGCTAATGAAACAAATCAAACCGCCAATGTTTTTGATAATGTTCAAGCCACTGCAAGAGCGTGTGCTATTGCTGTCTATGAAATTGGTCTTGATAAACTTTGCGGCTCACGCCAATTGTTTATTAACGCTTCCGCGGAGTGGCTCACCAACCCAGATCTGACTGGACTGCCTAGTCAGCAAATAGTTATTGAGGTTCTCGAAGATACCCCACCTACTAAAGAAGTAATTGATGCCTTGCACTACATTAAAAGCCAAGGCTATAAATTAGCACTAGATGATTTTGTTTTAGATGAACATAACCACGCTTTTCTACCCTTCTGTGACATCGTCAAGTTTGATATCTCCAATAGCATACCCAAAAAACTTATAAAACAGCTGCATAAAGAAGGGGTTACGCTTCTGGCGGAACGAGTGGAAACGCAGGAGGAGTTTAACCAGTGTAAAGCGCTTGGTTTTACTCTTTTCCAGGGCTATTTTTATGAACGCCCCAAAACCCAACCTACGCAAACGGCTCGTCTCTCAACGTCACGCGCCAACCAAATGCAGTTACTCTCCGCACTGTATAGTGACAACGTACGTCTCTCTGAAATCAGTACGTTAGTCGCTAGGGATCCCTACTTACTAAGAGCAATATTCAAGCGCGCTAATTCCGCTGAGAAAGGTTCACGCCGCCCTACGACTAAGCTGATTGATTGTTTACATATTATAGGACTGAGGGAACTACGTACCCTGGTCACCATAGTAATGCTCGCCAACAACAGCCCTGTTAGCAAACTCAACCTTATCAAGGGATTAACTCGTGCATTTGCATGTGAAATGATGGCTGGACAACGCCGACTCGATGAGCAGGAAAGCTTTATTGCCGGTTTATTCTCGCTCATGCCCACTATTCTCGGTATTAGTGCAGAGCTCATGAATAGTGAAATCAGACTTGGCAGGCTTATAGAAGATGCAATCAATCAACGCACAGGCTCATTAGGTAAGTTGCTCGATGATGTGGAGGCAGCGGAGAGCCAGTTTTCTCCCGTTGATTTTCCGCCCGACGTCATTCTTCAAGCAGCCTCTAAAGCTCGCTCACTGGTGTATACCGATGCAAGCTGAGCTATTTATACCCCTCCTTGAGCAGCAGAACTCAAACGCTTGATCTGCTGCAGGTCAAACTTCAATAACAGTCGCTCATCTTCGCGTAGCCGCCGCAGGTCGACCCATCCATCTGCGGCTTGGCCAAGGGCTTTGCTGTACCGCTGTTGATCCAACAGGCGCTGCTGCAGACGCTCAAAAGCGGCGACAAGCAACGCCGATTCAGCCGGCGTTAGCGCAGTCTTTGAATGACTGAGCGCGATCAAGCGATCACGAGTGGCTATTTCGTCCAAACCGTGCCGCAGGCAGAGCAAACGGGCAGCGCTAATCAAGGGCAACAAAGCTTGCTGCTTAAGATTAATGGCTTGCTCATGGGGGGCATCCAGACCTGGACTTGAAGCGAGCCGCCCAAAACGATCCAGCGCCACCGGTAGCTCATCCAGTAACGCCATCATTTCATCCATAAACAGTGACGCTTTGGGAAGTATCGAAGCGATGCTCTCAGCCAGTTGCACAGCAAGCCCAGAATTACCAGCTACCGGGGCAAAATCGAGCAGGATATTGGTCTGCTGAACGCGTTTAACCTGGCGGTCAGCGCTCCATATCTCGAGCTGTGCTTGCCATTCGCCAAGCCGTTTGCGCCACATCGGCCAACGCGCCATGACATGCCCCTGGCAGAGCGGTATACCCGCCTCATGCAGGCGCTGGGTAAACCGCTCACCCAAGGCTTGAAAATAGCCGTCGATCTCCACGTGGCGGTGGTCAGGGTAATTGTCAATAATCAGCGCATTATCCTGGTCGGGGCCTAGCAGGCTCTCAAAGCGTGCAGCGGAGCCTAGGAGTAGCACGCAGTAGTCGACTGGCGGAGTACCCCAGCCCTGGGCCTGCATTTCGTCAAGGGACTGCGCTATTGCGTGACGGTAGAGTAACGCATTGTGATCACTGATGATTTGGCTAATACGCCAGGCGGGGAGATCATAATGCGCCAACGTTTCCACCAGCGGCAGTTGCCACGCATAGGCATCAGCTAATGAGGTTTGCGGCGAGGAGAGTGTCGAGAAGAGTTTCGAGAAGAGCTGCTCTAACGGCGCATTCACCGCCGAGGTATTGAGTGTTCCATCCTCATGGAATAGAGAGCGCCAAGGTGAGGCTTGGTGTAATAAGCGCATGTGCCTCTCCTTCACTATATTATGACGGCGTTGTTGCTACTCGCTCTCGCCTGCCCTACGCGGGTCTGGCGCAAACATCGCCTCACCCACTTCATCAATATAGCGCTGCGCTTTAGTGACCATCATGGCATCACAGGCCTCGCGCCCTGGGAGCATATCTGAACGCTCAAATCGATGCTCCAGGGTTTCACCACTGGCGTCAGCCTTACGAATCCAACCGCTAACACGGTACTGACCGCTCTGGTTGTCTGGCTGAGAAACAATCTCGTAGCCTTTGTACTCCACCGGCTCAGCAGCGCTGGTGGTAGCGCCCGACTCAGCCTGACGATCACTGCCAAAGAGACCGGAAAGTATTTTTTTTAGCATGCTGGCTCCTTTTTTAAAAACCATGTTTAAAAACCATGGCTCCTTTGCTTGTAGGGCGGCAATGCGATAGCCGCCCTACAAGGTATAGGCTGCTTTTATCAGCGCTTAATCAGCTCTGTTTACGCCCTTTACCGGCGGCAATGCGCAACCGCAGCGCGTTTAGCTTAATAAAGCCTTCGGCATCTTTCTGGTCGTATGCACCCGCATCATCTTCGAAGGTAGCGATTGATTCATCAAACAGCGACTCATCAGACTTACGCCCCACCACGATAGCGTTGCCTTTATAGAGCTTCATGCGTACGACGCCCGATACATTCTTTTGGGTCTCGTCAATGGCTGCCTGCAGCATACGACGCTCGGGGCTCCACCAGTAACCGTTATAGATCACTTCAGCGTATTTCGGCATCAGTTGGTCTTTCAGGTGGGCTTCTTCGCGATCCAGAGTCAGTGATTCAATGGCGCGGTGGGCGCGTAACATGATCGTGCCCCCTGGCGTTTCATAACAGCCACGGGACTTCATGCCCACATAGCGGTTTTCAACAATATCCAAACGGCCGATACCGTTGTCGCCACCCAGTTTATTGAGTTTTTCGAGCACTTCATGGGCTTTCAGCGGCTCACCGTCAATCGCTACGATATCGCCCTTTTCATACGTCAGCTCAACGTAAGTGGGGGTATCGGGCGCGGCTTCCGGAGAGACACTCCAGCGCCACATATCGTCTTCCGCTTCGGCCCAGGGATCTTCCAGAATGCCGCCTTCGTAGGAGATGTGCAGCAGATTGGCATCCATTGAGTACGGCGATTTTTTCTTTTTATTAGAGAAATCAACCGGAATTTTATGCTCTTCGCAATACGCCATTAGCTTCTCGCGAGAGGTCAAGTCCCACTCGCGCCAAGGGGCGATGACTTTTACACCAGGCTTCAGAGCATAGCCACCGAGCTCAAAGCGCACCTGGTCGTTGCCTTTACCCGTGGCGCCATGGGAAATAGCGTCGGCACCGGTTTCATTGGCGATTTCGATCAACCGCTTGGCAATCAGCGGGCGAGCGATAGAGGTACCCAGCAGGTACTCGCCCTCATAAATAGTGTTGGCGCGGAACATCGGGAAAACATAATCACGTACGAACTCTTCGCGCAGGTCTTCAATGTAAATCTCTTTTACGCCAAGCGCTTGCGCTTTGGTTCGCGCCGGTTCGACTTCTTCGCCCTGACCGATGTCGGCAGTAAAGGTCACTACCTCGCAGTTGTAGGTTTCTTGCAACCACTTAACGATAACGGATGTGTCCAGGCCGCCTGAATACGCCAGCACAACCTTTTTGACATCGGACATTCTTTGCTCCTCGTTGACCATAAAATATTGATTAGTAAACACCACACTGGCCACTAGCGCTCGGCGAATGTGATAGCTCTTTGGGCATAGCTCGTCGGCATAGCCCTTGAGACAGACCTTGAGTATAGCGCTCTCAATGCTCAGCGAATACCGTCAACGACGCCTGGGGGCTAAAGCTGCTAGAATCACACCATTCAAAGCGGTGGCTTGCCGCTGAGGTTGACTGATCTCGCTTTACTATTTACTCGCTTGAAGATAAGGAGAGCTGCATGAGCGAGGCAATTGCCCGCGAATTAATGGCCCAACGTTTTCGCAGTTACCTGCCCGTGGTCGTTGATTTAGAAACCGGGGGATTTAATGCCCAAGGCGACGCTGTGCTTGAGATAGCCGCCGTCACGCTGACCATGGATCCGGAGGGCAACCTGCTTCCTGATGCCACCTATGCCTACCACATTCAGCCCTTCGAGGGCGCGAATGTAGAGCAGTCCGCGCTCGATTTTACCGGTATCAACCTGGACGACCCTCTGCGTCGCCAAGTAGCGCTGAGCGAGTCGGAAGCGCTGGGAGAAATTTTCCGCCCAATTCGTAAATCGATCAAGGCCCACGACTGCACCCGCGCCATTTTAGTCGGCCATAATGCGGCGTTCGATCAGGGCTTCCTGAACGCAGCGGTCAATCGCTGCGGGATTAAGCGCAACCCGTTCCACCCTTTTTCGAGCTTTGATACCGCCACTCTGGCAGGCCTGATCTATGGGCAAACGGTACTTGCCAGAGCATGCCGTGCTGCGGGCATTGAGTTTGATAACAAGGCCGCCCACTCCGCTCGCTATGACACTGAGCGCACCGCCGAGCTGTTTTGCGCCATGGTCAATCGCTATAAAGACCTGGGCGGCTGGCAGCTAGCCCAACGCGAGCAAGAAATGGACGGTGCGGATTAATACCTTATCGTCAACAGCGTAGCCGCTGATGCAGCGAGCCATTGATGCAGAGAACCAGGCTTTACGCTAAACTTCGCCCCATTACATCAATCTGGTTTAGCACCGACAATGCGGGGTAGCGCGTATTTGGCGGTGATAAATATATCGATTCAAACTATCCGTTTTTAAGAGATGAGACGTTTCCATGGCCCAGCATAATGCCTTTTACGCCCAATCAGGTGGCGTCACCGCCGTGATCAACGCCAGCGCCTGCGGCGTTATCGAAGCCTGCCGCCAAGCCCCCGATCAAATTGGCAAGGTTTACGCCGGTCATAACGGCATTATCGGTGCCTTAACGGAAGACCTTATCGACGTTACCCAGGAGAGCGATGCAGCCATTGCTGCCCTGCGCCATACACCCGGCGGCGCTTTCGGCTCCTGCCGCTATAAATTAAAAGACATCGATACCCACCGCGCCCAGTACGAGCGGTTGATTGAAGTCTTTAAAGCCCACGATATTCGCTATTTTTTCTACAACGGTGGCGGTGACAGCGCTGACACCTGCTTAAAGGTCTCGCAGCTTTCCGAGAAACTGGGCTATCCGCTGACCGCTATCCACGTGCCCAAAACCGTCGATAACGACCTGCCGATTACCGATAACAGTCCGGGCTTTGGCAGTGTGGCTAAGTATATCGCCACTTCGACGCTGGAAGCATCGCTGGATATCGCCTCCATGTGCGCCACCTCTACCAAGGTATTTGTGCTCGAAGTCATGGGCCGACACGCGGGCTGGATCGCTGCCGCCGGTGGGTTAGCTGGCGAAGCCGAAGGCGAGCCGCCACATATGATTATCTTCCCGGAGATCCCCTTCAACCGTAAAGCGGCCATGGCACGGGTTGAGGAGAGTGTTAAGCAGTATGGCTACTGCGTCATCGTGGTCTCTGAGGGCGCTCGCTACGAAGATGGCACCTTCCTGGCCGATGCAGGTAATACCGATGCGTTTGGCCACCGCCAGCTTGGCGGCGTCGCCCCGACGCTCGCTGGCATGATCAAACAGGATTTGGGCTACAAGTATCACTGGGCCGTAGCTGATTACCTCCAGCGTGCGGCGCGTCACCTGGCGTCTAAGACCGACGTTGAACAAGCTTATGCGGTGGGTCGTGAAGCTGTGACACTGGCGCTGGCGGGTAAAAACGCCATGATGCCCGCTATTCGCCGCATCTCTCAGGCGCCCTACCAGTGGGACGTGATCTCCGCCCCGCTTTCCCAGGTGGCTAATCAAGAGAAGTTTATGCCCCGGGACTTTATCAGCGAAAACGGCTTTGCGATTACCCAGACCTGCCGGGACTACCTCTCACCGCTGATTCAGGGCGAGGACTTCCCTCCGTTTGAGAACGGCCTACCCAAAGTCGCCAAACTGAAGCTGGCCAAAGCAGAACGCAAGTTGCCTGCTTTTACGCTGTAATACAGCAAGGTTAAAAAGAGCAGCAATAAAAAAGCGGGGCGATGAAGTGATTCATCGCCCCGCTTTTTTAGGCGCTTTGCTACCTTAATAGCCAGGAAAGCACGAGCAGCAACAGCAATATGCCTGCCACCCCCTGCCAAAACCGCCGCGGCTCCTGGCGACTCTCTTCCCGGTTGGGCAGCCGGCCCAGCGGCACCCTAAGCGCATGCAAAAACTCGGACATACGCCTAAACCGCAGCGCCCGCTGGGGATCCAAGGCGCGGCGTAGCGCATCGTCCAGTTCGGGTGATATCTCTGGATTGGTGGTGCGCGCGCTGCGATAGGTCAACTCTTCCAGGTCGGTATGGCTGCGCAGTCGGTTGGGGGTCAACGTATAGGGTAAAGCGCCGGTTAACAGCCAGTAAGTCGTCGAGGCCAGCGAGTACTGATCGCTGCGTCGACCGATGCTATCACCCAAGGCGTACTCAGGTGCGGTGTGTTCGTTAAAGCCAATCTGCCTGAGCAACTCACCTGAGTGGCGGTGCCCTTCCCCATCGCGCATATGGCAAGCACTAAAATCGGTGAGCACTAGCTTGCCGTGGGGGTCGATCAAAATATTATCGGGATTGATCTGCTGATGAATGATTTCCCGATGATGCAGCGCCTGCACCGCCTTACCCAGCTGATTGGCAATATCCAGACGCTGGGTCAAGCTGGCTTGAGGATGGCGCTCCGCCCATTGCCGCAGCGTTTCGCCTTCAATGTGCTGCATCAAGTAGTAGAGATAGCGCCGCGGCCGGGAAGGCTCCATCACTTTCACCACAAAGGGCGAGTTCACCCGCTCCACTACCCACTGCTGGAGTAGAAAGTGCTCAAGATAGGCATTGCGCAACGAAAGTTCTGGGCTGGGTGCTTTCATCACCATTTCCCGTTCACTATGCACGTCGCGGACACGATAAACCCGCGATTGCGCCGTTCGCGAAAGCACCGCGAGAATCTCCAGGCCGTCTAAACGTTCTCCCGGCGCCAGCTCTGGAGGGATGGGCAGATCGCCGTATAGCTGCCCTGGGTGTTCGGTGACCTCTTCGGGTAATTCGTCGATGCGTACCAGTTGAAAACAGAACTGATCGCCGCCGTAGCCGCGCTCCTGAGCGCGCTGCTTGGCCTCATTGGCTAGCCGCTCACAAGCGGCGTCCAAATCGCTGGCATCCTGGCGAATCAGGCGCACATAGTCGGAAGGCAGCAGCGTGCCGCGCACCCCCTGGGTGGTAAACAGAAACAGATCGCCCTGTTTAAGCGCAATATGGGTGTAATCAATATCGACACTGCCATCCATACCCAACGCCCGCGAAGGGTAGCGATAACCGCCGAGATCGGTCACATGGTCACGACTGAGCTGTTCAAACTCCGCACCCCGCAACCGAAACACCAGCGTATCGCCCATGTGGAAAAGGTGGGCTTCACGACCACGAAATACCATGGCCGACATGGAGGAGACAAAACTACCCTCTTTAACATGCTGGCTTTGGCTGTAACACCAGCTGTTAAGCGCACGCAGTACGCGGGTGGCCGAGGTTTTAACATCCCAGTGGTCAGGGGTAGAAAAGTAGTCGGCCAGAAAGCCGCGCACGCTTATATCTCCCGCCTGCTTGGCCATGGTATTGCGTGAAATGGAGTCGCTAATCACCGCACAGCCGCCTTTGGCGCGAAGCAGCGGCGCTTCAGGAAAGCGAACCGACATTGAGCTGCGGTGCAGGCGCCGATCGGGCGCGACAAACGCTTGACCATAACTGATGAGCAACTGGGCGTGCGACAAGTCATCCTCCTAGGCTGCCGACTCGTTCGATGGACATCACTGTCAACCAACACTGTCAATAAACGCTGCCTATGATACACGCAGCGGAGCAGAAACGATGCCCACCAAACGTCTCTATCGTATTCGTCCAAATTGCAGGGCATATGAATGATCACCCACGAGCAACCTATGTCGCATTGGTAATTGGGCAGCCATGTTCGTATAATTCTTCGCCATAAAACGACTCTGAAACGATTGCCTAACCACGGCACGACTCTAGCCACAGCACTATCAAGGAATCAATGATGAACTTCGATAATATCCCTGCTGGAAAGGATCTCCCCAACGACGTTTACGTGGTGATCGAAATTCCAGCCAACCACGACCCGATCAAATATGAAATTGATAAGGACATGGGTGCGCTACTCGTTGACCGCTTTATGGCCACGCCCATGTTCTACCCCGCCAACTACGGCTTTATCCCCCACACCCTGGCCGACGATGGCGATGCGCTTGACGCCTTGGTGGTGACGCCGCACCCGGTTCAACCTGGCAGCATTATTCGCGCGCGTCCGGTAGGCATTCTGAACATGACTGACGAAGCCGGTGAAGACGCTAAATTGATCTGCGTGCCCCACGCCAAGCTAAGTTCGCTCTACGACGATGTCCACGAAGTGACCGACCTACCCGAGCTACTGCGCCAGCAGATTGCGCACTTCTTCGAGAACTACAAGGATCTCGAGAAAGGCAAATGGGTAAAAGTAGAGTCTTGGGAAGGTGCTGACGCTGCTCGCAAGGCGATTGAGAAGTCCGTTACCGCCTATCAAAAAGCGTAACAATCTCCTTGCGGTGTATTTTCCCGCCGTCAATGGGATAAGAGGCCGCCTTCAGGGCGGTCTTTTTATATGCGCAGGATTAACGCATTATTAACGGCCGCGTCACGTCACCGCAGCGTATACGCCAGAGGTATAAGGTTGCGGTATGCTATTTGCCTTTCACTGCGATGCCATTGATTAAGGACGCACCGTGTTAGCTATTCAACGCCTGAGCCTGTTTACGCTATTGATTTTTTTTGTTGGCCTACTCCCGCTAAGTGCCAACGCCCAGTGGTTTTCATCGTCTAGCAACCAAGACGAATTTTTACCCGTCATGGAAGCCTTTCAGCCGACCGCTTGGCATGATAGCGATACACTCTATATCGGTATGGATATTGCCGATGAGTACTATCTTTATCGCCACCAGTTTGCGGTAGTCAGCCAAACGGAGGGGGTCAGTCTTGGCGATCCCACCATCCCCCAGGGCATCTTTACCAACGATGAGTTTATGGGCGATGTGTATGTGTTCCGTGACCAGTTAGTGTTTGAAGTACCGCTGGAAGCGCCCTACTCAGGCCCTTTAAATATTGAGTTAACCTTCCAAGGCTGCGCAGACGCGGGTTTATGCTACCCACCGGAGCGGACGCAGCTTCAGGCAAGCGAAACGGAGCCACCCAATCAATTTGCAAACTGGCAAGCAGGTGATAACACCGCAAGTGAAACGGCCACCCCACAGCGTGACTTCTCGGGGCCTCAAAGCGAGGACAGCCGCTTTAGCGCTGCGATCAGCGACGCCAGTCTTCCGCTAGCGCTAGGGCTGTTTTTTATTGCTGGCCTGGGCCTCACCTTTACCCCCTGCGTGCTGCCGATGATTCCGATTTTGTCATCGATCGTCGTCGGCCAGAACCCCACACGCCCCCGCGCCTTTGCCCTCTCGTTAAGCTATGTACTCGGTATGGCGCTGACCTACGCCCTGGTTGGGGTATTAATGGGGCTGTTTGGCGCCGGGCTTAATCTTCAGGCGCACCTGCAGTCAGCCCCGGTATTAATCACCTTTGCCGTGCTCTTTACGCTCTTTGCCCTGGCCATGTTCGGGGCCTTTAACCTTAACCTGTCGCCCCGCTTAGCCAACCGTATCGACGCTTGGCAGGCCCGGGCACAGCGCAGTGGCCCGGCGGGTTTAGCCCTGGCAGGCGCCCTCTCGGTGCTGGTGGTATCGCCCTGTGTAACGGCGCCTTTGGCCGGCGCGCTGGTGTTTATCTCCTCAACAGGGGATGCTGCGATGGGCGGCGCGGTGCTGTTTGCGCTGGGCATGGGCATGGGCGTACCGCTTCTTTTGGTAGGCACCTTTGGCGCCACCCTGCTGCCCCGCTCCGGTGCCTGGATGAATGGCGTCAAAATCGCTTTTGGGCTGTTGCTGCTAGGTGTCGCCATCTGGATGATTGAGCGTTTAGTAGCCGCACCTATTGCGCTGCTGCTTTGGGCAGCCCTTGCCATCGGCACGGCACTGGCGCTTGGGGCGCTGAGTTTCAACCAGCCACAGGGGTGGCCGCGGGCACGCCAAACGCTGGGGCTTATGCTGCTAGCTTGGGGAATCGTGCTGGTGATTGGCGCCGCTCAAGGCGGCAGCAACCCCTTACGCCCCCTTGCGGCAGCCTCCAGCACTAGCGGAAATAACGTAGCAACACTCGAATTCACTCAGGTAAGCAGCCTAACCGAGCTTGAAGCGGCCATCAGCCAAGCGGCAGAGGCTAACCAGCCTGCCTTTGTCCACTTTACCGCCGACTGGTGCATTTCATGCAAGTTATTGGAACGGGATGTTTATCCCGACCCACGAGTTTCTGAGGCGCTCAACGACTACACCCTGATCGCTGCCGATGTCACTCATACAGATCCTCAAAGCCGTGAATTGCTGAATCAATTCGATCTTTTCGGCCCCCCAAGCCTGCTCTTTTTCAGCCAGGGTGAGGAGATTCGTGCTGCGCGTATCCAAGGCGAAGTGACAGCCGACCAGCTCTACGAACATCTTGAATCGGTCAATCGCTGGGTAGTGAACGGCTGATTGCTATCTCTGTCTACACACACTGCAAGACACTAAAACGGCTTTTTGCTGCGAACATCGTCAAACAGTTGTTTAATTCTGCTCTAAAGGCTGGTTTTGCCATTGGCTTAGGCTGTTGCTGGACATCCTGGCACTTTTTCGGCAAACTCCGCTCCCATATTAGCTAAAAACTTGCTTTTTTAACGGTGAGAACGGGGTAACGTTCGCAAACATGCTGCGTTCTCCTCATTTTTAAATTTGGTTTACTGCGCAACGTACGCGCCATAAAGAGCTCCCTGCACCTATGCGTGAGCGCTTTGCAACTACCTTTTAAGACATTGATGGGGCTATGCCATGGATATCCGCAAAGTTAAGAAACTGATTGAGCTGCTCGAAGAGTCCAATATTAGCGAGATTGAAATTCAGGAAGGCGAAGAGTCAGTACGCATCAGCCGCCATCCTAACGGTGCTTCGTGGCAGCCACAGCCGATGCCGCAATATGCGCAGCATCCTGGCTATGCTCCCGCCGCCCCCGCTGCAGGCGCTCCCGCATCAGCGCCTGCTTCTGAAGCAGAGCCTCAGGGCGCAAGCTACCAGGGCGAAGCCGTAAACTCACCCATGGTAGGCACCTTCTACCGCAGCCCAGCGCCGGGCGCCAAATCCTTTGTTGAAGTCGGCGATAGCGTTAAGCAGGGCGACACCATATGCATCATTGAAGCCATGAAAATGATGAACCAGATTGAAGCTGACCGTGACGGTATTGTGGAAGCCATCCTGGTGGAAGATGGCGAGCCGGTAGAATTCGATCAAGCCATGATCGTTATCGCTTAATCTTTCATTTTCAACACGGGTGGACTCTCCCATGCTGGACAAGGTACTTATCGCCAACCGCGGCGAGATTGCCCTCCGTATCCTGCGGGCCTGTAAAGAACTGGGCATTAAAACCGTAGCGGTGCACTCCAAAGCTGATCGTGAACTCATGCACGTTCGCTTGGCGGATGAAGCCGTGTGTATTGGCCCGGCTTCGTCAGCGCAGTCTTACTTAAATATTCCGGCCCTGATCAGTGCGGCCGAAGTCACTGACTCCTCTGCCATACACCCGGGCTATGGCTTTTTGTCTGAAAACGCCAACTTTGCCGAACAGGTTGAGCGTTCAGGCTTTACCTTTATTGGCCCCCGCGCTGAGACCATTCGCCTGATGGGCGATAAAGTCAGTGCCATCCAGTCAATGAAGGAAGCGGGCGTTCCCACTGTGCCAGGCTCCGACGGCCCACTGGGTGACGACGACGCCACCAACTTAGCCACTGCACAGCGTATCGGCTACCCGGTCATCATTAAGGCGGCTTCTGGCGGCGGTGGCCGCGGTATGCGCGTGGTACACACTGAAGGCCATCTGCTGTCGGCGATTACCGTTACCCGCACTGAAGCCCACGCTGCCTTTGGTGATGGCACGGTCTACATGGAAAAATACCTTGAGAAGCCGCGCCACGTCGAAGTACAGGTGCTCGCCGACGGTCAGGGTAACGCCATCCATCTTTATGACCGCGACTGTTCGCTTCAACGTCGTCATCAGAAAGTACTCGAAGAAGCCCCAGCGCCAGGCCTGGATCCTGAAGCCCGCGCTCAAGTGCTTGAAGCATGTCGACAGGCGTGTATCAAGATCAACTACCGTGGCGCCGGTACCTTTGAGTTCTTGTATGAAGACGGCGAGTACTTCTTTATCGAGATGAATACTCGCGTTCAGGTCGAGCACCCGGTCACCGAAATGGTCACCGGCGTAGATATCGTCAAAGAGCAACTGCGTATCGCTTCCGGCCTGCCACTGTCCATTCGTCAGGAAGATGTCCAGCTCAACGGCCACGCCTTCGAGTGCCGGATTAACGCCGAAGACTCGCGCACGTTTATGCCCTCTCCCGGCAAGGTTACGCTGTTTCACGCTCCCGGTGGTTTAGGCGTCCGTATGGACTCTCATCTCTATACCGGCTACACCGTCCCCCCGCACTATGATTCGCTGATCGGCAAGCTGATCACCTGGGGCGCAGATCGTGAAATAGCCCTGACACGCATGCGCAACGCCCTTGACGAGCTGCTGGTGGAAGGTATTAAAACCAATATCGACCTGCAAAAGGATTTGGTTCGCGACAGCTATTTCCGTCAAGGCGGTGTCAACATTCATTACCTGGAAAAGAAACTCGGCAGCTAGCCGCTAAACGCTTTCCAGCGCACTGCGTAATCCCCAGCGGGGTGGCCATGTCCACCCCGTCTTTGTCTTTACTGAAAGCGTCTTTAAATCGCCTTGCGGAGAACTTCCATGCCCTGGCTGCAACTCAAAGCCCACGTCGCTCCCGAACAGGCCGAGCTCCTCGAAGAGCTACTGCTTGAGGAAGGCGCGACCGCCATTGGCCTTCAGGATGCCCACGATGATCCGGTATTTGAGCCCGAGCGGGGCACAACACCGCTGTGGGAAGATACCATCCTCACCGGTCTCTACGACGACCTGGAGGGCGTCGAGAGCATGCTGGAGCGCATTGAGGCCGCTTGGTCGGAGCAGATGCCCGGTGAGCCCTGCCCGACCATTGAGTATGAGCTGCTCGCTGACCGGGATTGGGAGCGGGAGTGGATGGATGACTTCACCCCTTTACGCATGGGCCAGCGGCTATGGATCGTGCCCAGCTGGCACGAACCGCCCGAGGTCGACGCCGTTAACCTGATTCTCGACCCTGGCCTCGCCTTTGGCACCGGTACGCACCCCACCACAGCCCTGTGCCTGGAGTGGCTGGATGAACTCGCCGTAGCCGGTCACTTAGCCGAGCAAAAGGTGTTGGATGTAGGCTGTGGCTCCGGCATTCTGGCTATCGCCGCGCTCAAGCTGGGTGCCAGCCATGCAGATGCCACCGACATTGACCCCCAGGCACTGCAGGCCAGCCGCGACAATGCCGAACGCAACGCTATTGCCGAGTCGGCGTTAAGCCTCTACTACCCTGAGCAGTTAAGCGATGGCGGCCACTACCCTATCGTGACCGCCAATATTTTAGCCGGCCCGTTGGTTGAGCTAGCGCCGATGATTGCCGGGCATGTAGCGCCGGGTGGCCGCGTTGCGCTATCGGGGATTTTGGCCAATCAGGCCGATGACGTTTACGAAGCCTATGCAGCGCAGGGTCTTATCATGGATGAGCCTGTCATCCGCGAAGGATGGGTACGGCTTAGTGGCCTACGTTCGCGTTAAAGCGGTAATTGGCCTTCACCCCATCAGCGAGTAGGCGTATCATACGCCCCCTTGAAACGCCTACTCGTCGCCACCCCAGCGCTCACTGCTCAAAACCAATAAAGTCTGATGCCATGACGTTAAACCCATCACCTGCCAACATTGGATCAGTCGCCATTGGTTCGTTTACATTACCCAACCGGGTTATGCTTGCACCAATGGCCGGCGTCACCGACCGCCCTTTTCGCCAGCTATGCCGGCGGCTTGGCGCTGGCTGGGTAGTGGGGGAAATGGTCACGGCAGACCCCAGCCTATGGCATACTCGCAAATCACAGCTGCGCATGGATCATAGGGGCGAGCCCGCCCCCCGCGTGGTGCAAATCGCCGGGGGCGATGCAGACATGCTTGCCCAGGCGGCGCGCTTGAATGCCGAGCTGGGCGCGCAGATTATTGATATTAATATGGGTTGCCCGGCCAAAAAAGTGTGTAACAAAGCGGCAGGGTCGGCGTTACTTCGCGATGAAGCATTGGTGGCGGAGATACTCGATGCGGTGGTGGCAGCGGTTGATATACCCGTCACACTCAAAATCCGCACAGGCTGGTGCGCCGAATCAAATAATGCCCTGCGCATTGCCCGGCTTGCCGAGTCAGCCGGTATTCAATCGCTCGCTGTGCATGGCCGTCATCGCCAACAGCGCTATACTGGACAGGCAGAGTACGACACGATTGCCGAGATCAAATCTCACCTATCGATCCCGGTAATTGCGAACGGCGACATAACAAGTCCGGAAAAAGCCGCCGAGGTACTCGCTTATACCGGCGCTGATGCAGTGATGGTCGGCCGTGGTGCTCAGGGTAACCCGTGGATCTTTCAACAGATCAACCACTATCTCCAACATGGAGAGCGGATGGCGCAGCCAAGTCTTTCGGAGCGCCACCAAGTGCTTCACGGGCACTTAGAAGCGTTGCACGCGTTTTATGGCAACACTATGGGTGTGCGTATCGCGCGCAAACATGTCGGCTGGTACCTCAATGATGACCAACGCTTTACGCCGCCACAACAGCGCGCGCTTAAGCAGCAGTTCAATGCGTTAGCGTCACCTGAAACGCAATTTGATTGGATCAATGACGCGATGGCCCCCGGCGCCGCCACGCGTTTGCTAGCCAAAGGAAGCTATGCTGCATGACCGAACGCGATCTTCTATCTAGCGACAACTACTCAAGCGACAATTACGCAAGCGACGCTCTTGCCAGCGACGCATTTTATGAGAGCAACTCCCCTTTAGCAGGTACGCTAGCGGACCCAGCGGCTAACTCACCGCCTCAGCCGCTCCGGGAAGCAGTGGAAACGGCTATGCGCCGCTACTTTGAGCATTTGGACGGCAGCCAGACGACCGATCTTTACGCCATGGTAATGGCCGAAGTAGAAGCGCCACTGCTGGCCTGCGTTCTAGAGCACACCGACGGCAATCAGACACGGGCCGCTGATGTGCTCGGACTAAACCGCGGCACGCTGCGCAAAAAACTCAAGCTATACGGACTCATCGAAGGTGACGCCCCATAATCCTGGGGCGTTGTTGTTTTTAATTCTCGACTCTGCACACGAGCACTCTAATGGCTGATACACCTCTCATGGCTGATACCCCCTCCTTGACTGAAAGCAACGCGACCCCCGTCCGCCGCGCCCTGCTGAGCGTTTCTGATAAAACCGGCATTGTGGAATTCGCCCGCGGTCTCACTGAGCATGGCGTTGAACTGCTCTCCACAGGCGGCACTTTCCGCCTGCTACAAGAAAATGCCATAGCCGTGAAAGAGGTATCTGAACACACCGGCTTCCCCGAAATTATGGATGGCCGGGTTAAAACACTGCACCCGAAAATTCACGGCGGCATTCTGGCCCGCCGTGGCCAGGATGATGCGGTGATGGCGGAGAACGATATAACCCCTATCGATATGGTAGTGGTCAATCTCTACCCCTTCGCCGCCACCGTCGCTAAGCCCGACTGCACGCTGGAAGATGCCATCGAGAATATCGATATTGGCGGCCCCACCATGGTTCGTGCCTGCGCCAAAAACCATGCTTACACCACCATAGTGGTCAATAGCAGTGATTACGCACGCGTGCTGGGCGAGCTGGCCGCCCAAGATGGCCACGTCAGTCGCGCCACACGCTTCGATTTAGCAGTGAAAGCTTTTGAGCATACCGCTGGCTACGACGGTGCGATTGCGGACTATCTGGGTCGTAAGGTGGATGCTGCGGATGAAGTGTTCCCACGCACCTTTAACCTGCAGCTCGATAAAAAGCAGGACATGCGTTACGGCGAAAACCCCCATCAACAGGCGGCTTTCTACATTGATCCCCAGGCACGCGAACCCAGCGTTGCCACGGCAAAAATGCTCCAGGGCAAACCGCTTTCGTATAACAACGTGGCCGATACCGACGCCGCCTTTGAGTGCGTAAAGGCCTTTAGTGAGACCGCCTGCGTTATCGTTAAGCACGCCAACCCCTGTGGCGTTGCCATTGGCGCCACCCCCTTGGCAGCTTATGACAAAGCCTTTGCTACCGACCCCACCAGCGCGTTTGGCGGCATTATCGCCTTCAATACGCCGCTGGATGCGGAAACCGCCCAGGCGATTATTGACCGTCAGTTCGTCGAGGTGATTATTGCCCCGGGCGTCAGCGATGAAGCCGCCGCCATCGTGGCCAATAAACAGAATGTGCGCTTATTGGACGTCAGCGCCCACTGGCCGGCTGAACAGCAGCCTGCGCTGGACTTTAAACGCGTCAATGGTGGCTTGCTGGTTCAGGAGCGTGATGATGGAATGGTGACACGCGACGAATTGACCGTGGTCAGTCAGCGCGCGCCCAGCGAGCAGGAACTACGCGATCTTGCCTTTGCCTGGCGAGTAGCCAAATTCGTCAAATCCAACGCCATTGTGTATGCCAAAGAGGGCCAAACGGTGGGCGTTGGCGCAGGTCAAATGAGCCGTGTTTATTCGGCTAAAATTGCAGGTATTAAGGCCGCAGATGAAGGCCTTTCGGTTCCCGGCTCGGTGATGGCGTCTGATGCCTTCTTCCCCTTCCGCGACGGCATCGATGCCGCCGCAGCGGCAGGTATTACCGCGGTTATTCAGCCCGGTGGTTCCATGCGTGATCAGGAAGTGATCGATGCGGCCAACGAAGCAGGCATTGCCATGGTATTTACCGGCATGCGCCACTTCCGCCACTAAGCCGTTAACTCACCGGCATTAGCAACAAAAAGCCCCTTAGGCACTCTTTTGATAGAGCCTGCCCAAGGGGCTTTCTTACTATCATCAACAAATGCTAATGGATTACTGGCCAATAACGCCTACCACGCTTTTAGTTTAGCCAAGATCAATACATAGATACTTGGTTTCCAAGTACTCTTCCAACCCCTGATGGCCACCTTCGCGACCTAGACCTGAGGCTTTCACCCCCCCAAAAGGCGCAGCAGCGTTGGAAATGGCACCGGTATTAATACCCACCATACCGTACTCCAGCGCTTCGGAAACACGCCATACGCGGGCAAGGTCACGAGAGTAGAAATAGGAGGCCAAACCATATTGGGTATCATTGGCCATCTCAATGGCGGTCTCTTCATCATCGAACGGGAAGACAGCAGCCAATGGCCCAAAGGTCTCTTCGTGGGCCACTTTCATCTTGTCAGTGGCAAAGCTGATCAGCGTCGGCGTGAAGAAATTGCCGCCCAGCGGATGCGGATGACCACCTAACAGCAGCTCAGCGCCATTATCGATGGCGTCCTGTACATGCTCGCTGACTTTTTTAACGGCGTTATCATCAATTAACGGGCCGATATTAATGTTGGGTTTGGTGCCATCCCCCACATACAGCTCGCTGTTCATGGCCACTGCTAATTTTTCACAAAAGGCGTTGATCACACTGGACTGAACCAAAAAGCGGTTCGTACAGATGCAGGTTTGGCCGGCGTTGCGGAACTTGGCGGCCATAGCGCCTTCTACGGCCGCGTCTAAATCGGCATCCTCAAACACAATAAAGGGCGCATTACCACCAAGCTCTAGCGAGATTTTCTGGATATGCTCCGCCGCCTGGGCCATCAGCTTGCGCCCAACCTCGGTCGAGCCGGTAAAAGTGATCTTGCGCACTTTAGGCGACTCAGTCATCGCCTGGGCAATATCGCTAGCGCTTCCGGGTACGACGTTAAAGACACCGCGTGGGATACCTGCCCGCTCAGCCAACAGCGCCAAGGCCGTTGCAGAGAAAGGGGTCTGGCTAGCGGGCTTAACCACTATCGTGCAACCAGCGGCCAATGCAGCCCCTGCTTTACGGGTAATCATCGCCGCCGGGAAATTCCAGGGCGTAATCGCCCCCACTACACCAACAGGTTGCTTGGTGACAACGATACGTTGATTGGCGTTTGCCGCGGGAATGGTTTCGCCGTAAACGCGCCGCGCTTCTTCGGCAAACCAGCGTAAAAAGCTGGCTGCGTAAGCGATTTCACCCGCGGCTTCTTTTAGCGGCTTGCCCTGCTCGTAGGTCATCAGCATGGCCAGATCCTGTTGATGCTCAAGCATCAGATCGTGCCACTTCAACAGTAAGTCAGCGCGCTCCTGGGCAGTCAGCGCCCGCCAAGCCGGTAGCGCAGCATCTGCGGCATCAATGGCTCGCTCGGGCTCGG
>NZ_JPUA01000037.1:270668-378612 GCF_002211105.1 Halomonas campaniensis
GCGGGGAATATCGCCAATCGCTTCGCCGGTTGCCGGGTTTAATACGGTAATTTGCTCGCCGCTATCTGCCGCAACCCAACTGCCGTCGATATAAGCAAAGGGGCAATACAGCTGTGTTTCTTTAAGCGCTTCCATGACAGGCTCCTGACCAAAAATGTTGGCCTCGTAGGCTCATTAACGTCTTCATGCTAAGACGAAACACCCCTTCAAACCAAGTTTACGGCATGATTCACCGGCCACTGACCACCGGCAAATTTAGCTAATGAGCATTAAAAATTCTTGCCGAGTCGCTTGGTTCTTGCGGAAGCCACCCAGCATTACTGACGAAGTCATGCTGGAGTTTTGTTTCTCCACACCACGCATCATCATGCAGAGATGTCGTGCTTCAATGACCACGGCAACGCCCTTTGCCTGGGTAACCTCCTGCACGGCCTCGGCAATCTCACGGGTTAGGTTCTCCTGAATCTGCATACGACGAGCAAACATGTCGACGATACGGGCAAACTTAGAGAGCCCTAACACCTTTCCGTCAGGCAAATAAGCAATATGGCATTTGCCGATAAATGGCAGCAGGTGATGCTCACACATGGAGTAGAGCTCAATGTCTTTTACCAGCACCATTTCATCCGTTTGCGACTCAAACACCGCGCCATTAATAATGTCGTCCAATGACTGAGTGTAGCCCGCATTGAGAAACTGCATGGCCTTGGCTGCACGCTTAGGCGTATCGCGTAACCCTTCTCGATTGGGGTCTTCGCCAAGTGCTGAGATTATCTGGCGGTAGTGCTCAGCGATATCATCGGACATATTTAGCCTCATCAATAACTATTTCAAAAACCACTTCAAAAACTGGCTCAAAAAGCCATGCGCAATCGCGTCCAGGCGGTTCGTAAGAGAAAATCCTTTTTTGCACGAGAAGTAACCCCATTACCAGAGCGGCAATAATCTCCGCCACTTCCTCTACGCATATTGTACAGAAGGTATACTTTCAGAAGATCCCGCACAACAAGTATTGAGCAAGTAGAGCATTTTACCGCATCTAGGTTGTCTGTGACTTGTTTACCTGCGACAGAGCGCCGCGTCGTTAACTTTGTAACCTAGGGGCCTGTGATATGATTCATGGGTTCAATTTTACTGCCTTTATTGCAGGCGCCAACATTGAGAGCTCGCTATGTCATTTAAACCAACGCCTTTTTGGTTAACCGCCCTCGCGGCCCCGTTTTTTGCTATGCCGCTATTGGCTACTGCTGCGGAAGCCACGCTTTCACTGCCCAATGAAGCAACCGTCGGCGTTGAGGTGGTGGAAGAGCTTACGTTTGAATCAAACCAAACACGCCTTAATGATATTTTGCTACACCCAACCCAAGCCGCCAACGCCTCGCACTCTTTACCTGAATACTGCGTGATTGTGGGCAGTGCGCAATTGGTTGATGAGCGCATTCGCGTTACCACCCAAGAGGCGACCTGTATTGAAACCCACGACGCCGACAGCAATATTTTTACTGGCGAATTTAGCGCCAGCGCTTATGACCAAGATGGCCAATACGCCATCGCCTGCGAGGGCCCCCCTTGCACGCTCTCCCCTGGCCAGACGTTCCTCCTAACACTTGACCAAGCCGTTGAGATTGAGGAGCTAGATAACCCTTCAGAGGAGCTTAATCAGCAGCGTCGTCAAGCGGACGGAGAAGGTATCGCCAACCCTGTGCCACGCGAAGAAGCTGTGCCTGATTGAGCTTAATCTACTATCGTTGCAACATGAGCGTTAACGCTCTCTTACGCCAGCCAGCGAGGGTTCTCTAACTGAAGGCACTGCTGCTCTAATTGGCGGATATGCTGATCCCAATAGCCACTATCCGCCAGCCAGGGGAACGCCCGAGGAAAAGCGGGGTCTTCCCAACGTGACACCAGCCAAGCCGAATGCCTTATCAGCCGATAACTTCTTAGCGGCTCAATAAGCGCCATCTGTTCAGTGGGAAATGGGCGCGCCTCTTCATACCCTTCGGTTATTTCACTTAAGTGGGATCGCCACCCCTGAGGATCATCGGTGGGCAGTAGCATCCAGATATCCTGAACAGCGGGCGCCATGGTGCAGTCATCAAAATCGACCAGGGTAAACTGCTCATCACGCCCAAGCACATTACCCAAATGGCAGTCCCCGTGGCAGCGAATCATGCTACTGGCAGGCACGTTATGTTTCATAAGCTGCTGAAGCACCTTTTCGATTGCACGGTCGTAGGCACGGCGCTGATGACTATTCATCCATTGGCTGGCTAGCACGCGCTGCTGAGCATCAACAATACCGCTCGCCATCTCTAAACGTGGGCGGTGCTGAAAGGCTTTTTTGGCCGACACTTGATGCAACCGACCCAGCAGTTCCCCCATGGCAAATAGGTGAGCGGGGTTATCCAGCTCCGGCGCCTGGCCGGGACAGTGGGGAAACAGCGTAAAACGAAACGCCTTGAAATAGTGCAACGACGCCCCCGCCTTATCACGCCAAGGGGCAACGACCGGCACCTGCTGCTCAGCCAGTTCCTGTAGAAAGTCGTGCTCTTCCTGGATCGCCTCATCAGACCAGCGGTCAGGTCGGTAAAACTTCACGATCCAGTTTTTGCCATCATCATCGCGAAACAACAGCACACGGTTTTCATAACTGTTCAGTGCAAAAGGCTCGCCTGCAGGCCAAATATCCAGCGACTCCACTGCAGACATCACCAAATCAGGCGAAAGAGAGCTAAACGGGTGTGACATAGGCCACTCCTGGGTTGGCGAAAGCGCTAATGAGTAAGCGAAAAAGCTATTCTATCAATCCTTGCCTAGCGGTGTCCGCGCTGCCGCCCAAATATCAACGCTCTTTGCGCCAGCATTCAGCGCGGCCCGCGCCAATGCTTGGCCAGTGGAGCCGGTGGTGACCACATCATCAATTATCAGCAAATGCGCCGGGGGCGGTGATTCAAAGACAAAGGCGCCCACCAGATTGGCAATCCGTTGACGGCGATTCAAGGTGCGCTGGAATGGGGAATCCTTTATTCGTTTAGCAGCCACCACTGGAACGCCCAGTGGGCGACTGAGCTGTTCGGCTAACCAGCGCGACTGATTAAATCCCCGGGTACGAGCATGCAGAGGCGTCATGGGCACCGGTAAAAAAGCATCGCCGAGAGTAGCCGGTGGAGTTAGCAGCATTAATTCAGCGAGCAGCGTGCCCGCCCGCGGAGAAGCATGGAACTTAAAATCATGCACCAGCTGCTTAATCGGCCCTTGATACAACAGCCCCGCTTGGGTAGTTGAAAATAGCGGTGGATCTATTAAGCAGTGCCCACACAAGCTCGCCCCATGGCGAATAGGGTCTCCGCACTGGCGGCAGGCATGTAGGTTCCACGGCAGCTCACCCAAACAGGTTGCGCACCACCCTCGCCCCGCCAATGCCGGTGCCAGGCAAAATGCGCAGTAGCCAGGCATGACTTGCTTGACCCACTCCCCTCCCCGCTGTAGCCACTGCTTTAATGCCATGCCCGCTCCTTACACTTTGTACATAAATATCAAATCATTGATTGACTTACGCCACAAAGTTGATAATATACGCCTCGTCTTAGCGGATGTGGTGGAATTGGTAGACACGCTAGATTTAGGTTCTAGTGCCGTAAGGTGTGGGAGTTCGAGTCTCCCCATCCGCACCAATTACTTGTTAGTTTTCAAGCAGTTCGCATTTCCTGTCTTACTTTTGAAAGCCTTCATATTGCTTGGTTTTTTTGGCCCTGAAATAAGCGGCCTTTTTATTAGCGCCATGCTCTATAGGTAGCTTCCAACACTTCTACTCTTGTTTTGAAATACATGAATGGCTCAACGCCATCTTTTTTTATGCCTGGCATTTGCTATAGCTCATCTTAGCAGCCGTCGGTTTGGCTGACTTGCTTCTGCTTTTCCGCTAGTCTCTATCTCCATAACTTATAAAAGTTCCCTCAATGGCTATCAACCAACGCTATATTGAGGGATGATCGCTAATAAAGATGAGAAGGATCTCATACTATGGAATGGCTTAACGATAACGCTCAAGCAATCTCGGCGGTAGCGAGTATTTGCACGCTTTTCGTGTGGATATTTTACGCCCAGCTTCTCTATAACGGCTATGTGCGGCAGCGTCGCCCTCGTGTGATTATTAATCGCGGCAAAGGAATCGGCGTGGACGCTATCTGCTTAATCAGCAATATGAGCAGTGAAGCCATCTATATTCAGCACCTTGTCGCGGCATTGCATACTCAAAAGGGTAGTTACTCCCTGGACGTGGTGGAGTATCAGCAGCACAGGGGTGAGGAACAAAGAGAGGCGCAGCAAAAAGGTGAGCCACCAGAAACCAGCTACCGCACCCATCAAGGCCCGCTAGCCTCTGGGGATTACCTGAACATTCAATCGTTTGGCGATATCGTCAATCAGGTTAAAGAGTATTGGGAAATCGATGACAAGCAGTTACAAGAGCAGAATATCCAGCTTGAAATTCGCGTTATCGCTATTTATGGATCCGAAGACATGCCGACCGGCGCATCGCGAACCTTTAATCTCGACTTGAATGCGTCACCCAATCATCAGCTTATCCCGGCGAGTGTCGATACGGATCGACTCAATAGCCGTGGCCAACGTAAGCGAGTGTTGGAGTGGGCAAAAGAGATCGAAACCCACAAAGCACGCTGAATTAACGCTATTGCTAAGCGGCGACGCGCCCCATTACCGAGACGACTGACGATGCATAAATTTGTAACCCTCTGCTGGCTTGGCATACTCACTACGGTGTCGACGAATCTGCACGCAGAGGAGGAAGATAGTGATTTACCTGAGTGGGCGGAAGAGCGTATTGAGCCCTTTCGTGAAAGTGTCGGCAGTTGGGTAGATAACACGTCGCGCCGCATCGATGGTTTCTTTGGCACTGACGAGCATATGCAGGTCAACAACGAGTCCTACCTGCGTTTCGGTCAAGAGATTGATTGGATGGAGGGCGACGGCACTAGCGGCGATACGACCCTTCGTTACCGTATTGATCTCCCGACCTCAGAGGATCGTCTGCGACTGGTCATTGAGAGCGACCCCGAAGAGTCTCAGGGCACCCTGGAAGAGCAAGGCTCTGGACGGCTCGCCAATGACCAGCGTGACCGCCGTAGCTCCACGCTTGGTTTGGATTGGCTGGAAAGCCGCGATAAACGCGAAAACTGGAGCAATCGAGTAGGTGCCGGCGTTCGCCTGCGCCTCCCTCTTGACCCTTACGTGCGTTTCACCAACGAGCGTCTCTGGCAACTGGGTGAAGGGCCATGGCAGCTGGAGTCGAATAACCGCGTTTCCTGGTTCAACAATGAAGGTTACTCAGCGCGCACACGCTGGGATGTCGGTCGGCCGTTGAGCGAACGCCGCCACTTGCGCTTTATCACTACCGTCCAGTGGCGCGAGGAGGAGGATAAACTTGAGTACAGTGAAGTTGCCGAAATCAATCACCGCATTAACCGACGTAGTGCACTGCGCTACTCGGCGATAGCCATTGGTGAAAGTGCCTCCAACCCCCGCATGACCAATTACTACCTGCAGACGCGCTACCGCCGCGATCTTCATAAAGGTATTTTATTTGCCGATGTGATCCCGGAATTACATTTCCCCCGCGATGTCAGCTACGACCCACGCTGGGCGATGACACTGCGCCTTGAGATGTACTTTCAGCGCAAAATTAATCGAGACTACTTCTAAGCTTCAAGCACACGAAGCCCATCTACTGGGCACCAGGGCGGCCATGCAGCCCTCCTGGTGCCTATCACATACCTTTGCCTTACCACGACAACAAGCTACAGCCGCAAACCGCCGTCACACTCAATGATGCGCCCAGTGAAGTAGTCGTTCTCCATAATAAAGGCAACACTTTGGGCAATATTATCGGGCTCCCCCAAACGCTTTAACGGTACGCTTGACGAGATACGCTCCAACATATCAGGGCGCATCGCAGCGGTCATTTCGGTAGCCACGAAACCCGGCGCTACGGTGCCGGTACGAATACCATAACGCGCCAACTCCTGGCTCCAAGTGACGGTCAATGCATGCACAGCCGCTTTTGCAGCAGCGTAGTTGCTTTGTCCCATATTGCCTGCCCGGGAAATACTCGAGATATTGACGATCACACCTTCATGTCCGGCTTCAATCATCTGAGTGGCGGCCTCGCGACCACATAGGAAAACGCCGGTTAAATTGACATTAATAACGTTTTGCCAAGCCTCAAAGGACATGCGTTTTTCTACTTTCCCCTCTTTGGCCTTTACCAACAGCGCATCCTGGGTAATACCCGCGTTATTGATACAACCGCTAATTGGCGCCATGCGCTGGGCAATATCAGCAAACGCCTGAATCACGGAGGTCTCTTCAGCAACATTGACCACAAATGCCTGGGCATCGACACCTTCAGCAGAAAGTTGCGATACCGCCTGATCAAGCGCTTCAGCGCTCATATCCAATAGCGCCATGCGCGCGCCCTGCTTGCCTAAACGTAGCGCCATGGCATAACCCAACCCACGCGCTCCACCCGTGACTGCAATTACTTTATCGGTAAGTACCATTCGTGACTCCTTACAGCGGATTAAACCAGCTTCATTGTGCGTTGCAGCATAGAAGAATTATGGTCATAAATCGAGCTACATTACCGCTGGAATACGCAATGCAAGCTGCTTGCTATTTATATTTATGTCACCATATTACGCAATTACGACGGTTATCGAGTCACTTTTTCTGGAGTTAGCCATGCCTATTCTTATTTTTATATCACTCTTTACGCTACTTGATTTTGTTGTTCTGTTTTCGATTGGCAGCCAGATCGGCCTATTCATGACGCTACTCCTAGTACTAGGAACCGGTTTTGTCGGGCTACATCTAATACGTAAAGAGGGTGTAACCACCTTTGCCCGGGCTCGCCAGCGGATGCAGGCCGGCGAACTCCCCTCCAGCGAGCTACTTACGGGCGCTGCACTTATCTTCGGCGGTGCCTTATTAATGGCCCCAGGCTTTTTGTCTGATGCGTTAGGCCTGGCGTGCTTGATTCCCAGCGCACGCCAGCTGATGTTCAAGGCACTTACCTGGCTGGGGCTTAAAAAAGTTGCCGGGCAGCAGCAAGGCTCAAGCGCTTCCTCAGCTCGACCTGATGACTATCCAAACAGTCAATCGTCACAACAGGATGGCCCGATTGAGGGGGATTTTATCAGCAGAGATGAGCCCCCTCGCCGTCGTTGAGGTTCACTTCAAAAGAAAATCAGCGGAAAAGCAATTTTTTATTACCTCCCCCCTTGAAAGGTCATCCGCAGCCCCCATTTTTCATCCAGCACACAAATTCGGCAGCGATCTTTACGGGAGCTGCCATTAACAATGAAGACTGTGAAGTCTTCACTTCTCGCGGGTTACTCCCTCGAGAACACTTTTAAGCTAACCGCCCTACCAGGGCTTCAACCATACTCAGGAGAACGTGAATGAATATCCGTCCTTTGCACGATCGTGTCATCGTCCGTCGCGTTGAAGAAGAGCAGAAAACTGCAGGCGGCATCGTGCTTCCGGGCAATGCAGCAGAAAAACCGACACGCGGTGAAATTCTCGCTGTCGGTAATGGTCGCATTCTGGAAAATGGCGATGTCCGTCCGCTAGACGTCAAAGTTGGCGATAACGTGATCTTTAAAGATGGCTACGGCGTTGAGAAGCAAAAAATCGACGGCGAAGAAGTCTTGATCATGAGCGAAGCCGATATTCTTGCCGTTGTTGAAGGCTAACAATCGTTGCTGCTCACCTTTTGTGAGCGCACCGAATCCATTACTTTCACGTTTTTGCATTCAATTTAGGAAGTAGCAGATATGTCAGCTAAACAAGTTAAATTTTCAGATGACGCCCGTAAACGTATGGCCCGCGGTGTTGACGTTCTGGCCAACGCTGTAAAAGTTACCCTCGGCCCGAAAGGCCGTAACGTGGTACTGGAAAAATCTTTCGGTTCTCCCACCGTGACTAAAGACGGTGTTTCTGTCGCCAAAGAGATCGAACTGAAAGACAAGTTCGAAAACATGGGCGCCCAGATGGTGAAAGAAGTTGCTTCACAGACTTCTGACGCCGCAGGTGACGGTACAACTACCGCTACCGTTCTTGCCCAGGCCATTATCGCTGAAGGCCTGAAAGGCGTAACAGCGGGCATGAACCCGATGGATCTCAAGCGCGGCATCGACCAAGCGGTCAACGCTGCAGTTAAAGAGATCAAAGCAATGTCTGTACCTTGCACCGACACCAAGTCGATTGCTCAAGTAGGCACCATCTCTGCTAACGGCGACAAGCGTATCGGCGAAATCATTGCCGAAGCGATGGAAAAAGTCGGCAAAGAAGGCGTCATCACCGTTGATGAAGGCCGTGGCTTTGAAGACGAGCTGGAAGTGGTCGAAGGCATGCAGTTCGATCGCGGCTACCTCTCGCCCTACTTCGTTACCAACCAGGACACTATGACGGTTGAACTGGAAGATCCTTACATCCTGCTAGTGGATAAAAAGATCTCCAACATTCGTGAGCTGTTGCCGGTCCTCGAAGCCGTTGCCAAGCAAGGCAAGCCGCTGGCCATCATCGCTGAAGATATCGAAGGCGAAGCCCTGGCAACACTGGTTGTGAACAACATGCGCGGTATCGTTAAAGTCGCTGCTGCGAAAGCACCGGGCTTCGGCGACCGTCGTAAATCCATGCTGCAGGATATCGCTATCCTGACCAACGGCACGGTCATTTCTGAAGAAGTCGGCCTTACGCTTGAGCAGGCGAACCTGGATCACCTGGGTACCGCTAAGCGTATGACCATGTCCAAAGAGAACACCACTATCATCGATGGTGCTGGTGCAGAAGGCGATATCGAAGCGCGCGTTAGCCAGATCCGCGCGCAAATCGAAGACACCTCTTCTGACTACGACAAAGAGAAGCTGCAAGAACGCGTTGCCAAACTGGCAGGCGGTGTTGCCGTTATCCGCGTCGGTGCAGCTACTGAAGTGGAAATGAAAGAGAAGAAAGCCCGCGTTGAAGACGCCCTGCACTCTACCCGTGCAGCCGTTGAAGAAGGCGTGGTACCTGGTGGCGGTACTGCACTGGTTCGCGTAATGGCCAAAGTACAAGGCCTGACTGGCGATAACGAAGACCAGAATCACGGTATCAACATGGCGCTACGCGCTATGCAGTCACCGCTGCGTCAAATCGTTTCCAACGCTGGTGAAGAGCCCGCTGTGGTCATCAACCGCGTGAAAGATGGCGAAGGTAACTTCGGCTATAACGCACAAACCGGTGAGTACGGCGACCTGTTCGAGATGGGCGTCCTGGATCCAGCTAAAGTAACCCGTACTGCACTGCAGTCCGCTGGTTCTGTGGCTGGCCTGATGATCACCACCGAGTGCATGATCGCAGAAGACCCGGAAGAGAAAGACGCTGCACCTGACATGGGTGGTATGGGCGGAATGGGTGGCATGGGCGGCATGATGTAATGCAACCCTGAGCCCTTCGCTCTATCGACGGCTAGCGTTTAGCTGTCACCAAGAACCCCGCCTTGTGCGGGGTTCTTGCGTTTTGAGGCGCCTACAGGCGTGAGGTTGTCGATAGCGTTTTGTCAGCCATTTTCAGGGCCGAACGTGCTACTATCTGCGCGATTTTTTAAGCTACATTTTCACTACTGGGCACCAGCGCATGTTGCAGCATATCCGTATCGTACTCGTTCAGACCTTCCATCCCGGCAATATCGGCGCGGCGGCGCGGGCCATGAAAACCATGGGCCTAACCGAGCTGGTGCTGGTTAATCCGCGCCTATTCCCCGATGAAGAAGCGACCCGCCTAGCGGCAGGCGCTACCGATGTACTGGAGAGTGCCCGTGTGGTTACCTCGCTGGAGGAAGCCGTTAACGATTGCGTTCAGGTCGTGGGTGCCAGTGCACGCTTACGCAACCTGCCCCTGCCCCACTTTGACGAACCTGATGAGATGGCAACAGACGTCATCCAGAATGCGCAAACGGCGCCAGTGGCACTCGTATTTGGGCGTGAACGCTCGGGGCTGACTAACGATGAGATCCGCTGCTGCACGCATCAGGTCAGCATTCCTGCCAACCCCGATTACGGCATTCTCAATTTATCCCAGGCGGTACAGATACTGGCTTATGAAGTACATCGCGCCTGGCGTAAAGGTGAGGAAAGCGGCTTTGCTTATCAGCGCCCGCTGGAGGCAATGCCGCCCAGCCGGGAACAGTTCTTACACTTTCAAGCGCATCTGGGCCGCTTAATGCAGGCAAGTGGCTTTTTAACCCAGCCCCATGCCCGCACTGAAGAGCAGCTTCAAGCCCTCTTCGCCCGTGCTCAACCCAGCCGGAAAGAGCTTTCGTTGTTAAGAGGGCTATTAAGCGCGTTTGAAAACCATCTACCTAAATAGTGATAGCGTTAAAGCAACTAAAAAGGGACAACCAAGTTGTCCCTTTTTAGTTTAAAGATAGGACTTTCAGAGCATCATCGCCGCTAGCCAACCAAAGCCCACTAACGGGATATTGTAGTGTAGAAACGTCGGCACCACGCTGTCCCACATATGATCGTGCTGGCGATCGACGTTAAGCCCAGAGGTGGGCCCCAAGGTTGAATCCGACGCTGGCGAGCCAGCGTCGCCTAGCGCCGCGGCAGTTCCCACCAGCACGACTGTGGCCATGGGAGAGAAGCCAAACTGTACCGCCAAAGGCACAAAAATGGCGGCAATAATCGGAATGGTTGAGAACGACGAGCCGATACCCAGGGTAATAAACAGACCTACCAGTAACATCACCAGCGCCGCTAAGCCGCGGTTATCGCCAAAGAGTGCAAAGGCCCCCGATACCAACGCATCAATCTCTCCCGTGGTTTTCATGACTTCGGCAAAGCCCGCCGCGGAGATCATGATAAAACCGATCAGCGCCATCATGCGCATACCGCTGGTAAACAGGTCGTCCGCTTCGCGCCACTTGAAGATGCCGCCCATTGAAAGCAGGCCAATCCCTACCAAACCGCCCAGTATCATTGAGCCGCTGTAAAGCTGCAGACCGAGGGCGGCGACAATAGCGACACCCGACATCACAAGCCCCAGGCTATGCGGCTTGGGAGGGGCATGGCCTTCAGTAACGTTGGCGTTAGCCATATCTTGAGCCTGGTACTCTCGCGGGCGGCGATAGCTCCAAAACAGCGCAACGATTAACCCCAACGCCATGCCACCCACCGGAACCGCCATGGCCATCGGCACCATGCCACGAGTAATTTCCAACCCTAACGGCTCCCCGGCGCTATTTAAGTTGGCCAGAAGAATGTCATTGAGAAAGATCGCCCCAAACCCTACCGGTAGTAGCATGTAGGGTGCCGTTAAACCAAAGGTAAGCGCACAGGCCACCGCACGACGATCCAGCTTTAAACGGTTCATCACGGTCAACAGCGGCGGAATCAGCACAGGTATAAAGGCGATGTGAACGGGGATAGCGTTCTGAGAAGAGATCGCCACCAACAACACAGCCGTTAGTAACAGCATTTTGACCCGCGCCTGATGCACGGCATTGGTCTCTTTGCCGAGCAGTGTAATTAAACGGTTAGCCAGCATATCCGGTAATCCAGAGCGGGAGATCGCCACCGCAAAGGCCCCCAAGGTGGCGTAGGCCAGGGCTACCTGGGCTCCGCCGCCAACGCCTTGATTAAAGGCGTCCAGCGTTTGCTCTAGCGACAACCCACCCACTAAACCGCCCACTAAAGCGCCGACGACTAACGCAAATACCACTGAGACACGCGCCAGCGATAGCGCCACCATCACGAGCACCGCAAGAATTACTGCATTCATGAAAATTCCTAGAGCTATTGAGAGGTCATTGACAGCAAAGGGGGCGGATTTTAGCAGATTAAATAGGTAAACCTAAGGCCGCGCTGCATGCTTAACGCTTTGCTACTTTAGTCACGACATCATTGCTGCATCGCACCATACTACCTACCATCACTCTTTCGCTTAATTTCAGCGTCGGCTACTTTATTGCTTGCTTAGGAGCTCGCATGAGCATACTTGCGATTGTCATTTCACTGCTGTTATTGATGTTCCTCGCTTATCGAGGCATTTCGGTGCTGCTGCTGGCTCCTCTTATGGCGTGTTTAGCGGTACTGCTCTCTGGCGATGCCGCCTTTTTATTACCGATCTACACCGATACCTTTATGCGCGCGCTGGGCAACTATGTGATTCAGTTTTTTCCGCTGTTTCTGCTAGGCGCGCTGTTTGGACAGTTGATGGCCGATTCCGGTGCCGCCCAATCGATTGCCAACGGGATTGTCAAACAACTGGGCACTCACCATGTCGTGCTAACCGTCGTCATGGCCTGCGCGGTACTCACCTATGGCGGCGTATCGCTGTTTGTGGTTGCTTTTGCCATTTATCCGATCAGCCGTGAACTGTTTCGCAGCGCCAATGTGCCCAAGCGGCTAATTCCGGCATCCATCGCGCTTGGCTCTTTCACGTTCACCATGACAGCCTTACCGGGGACACCTTCGATACAGAACGCGATTCCCATTCCTTATTATGAAACCAACAGCTTTGCAGCACCCGGTCTCGGTATTATCGCCGGGCTGATTATGCTTGGACTGGGGACTCTCTATCTTCAGTCACGGGTAAAAAAAGCGGCATCTAATGGTGAAGGATACGGTCAACATACTGAACGCGAAGCAGTGGCCAATGAAGAGGAAGAACAAGCACCCACCAGCCTCCCGCTGTGGCTGGCACTGATACCGATCATTATGGTGATTGGTTTGAACGCACTATTCACCTACGGTGTGTTTCCCGCCCTTGATTTAAGCTTTATCAGCGACGAGTTTGAAAACGTATCCCCATCGGGTCAGAGCGGGCTTTGGGCCATTTTGATTGCCCTGCTGAGCGCCTCTACATGGCTGATCATTACCCGCTGGAAGCATTGGCTGGATCTTAAGGAGAGCGTCAATAAAGGCTGCCTGGGTTCGCTGCTGCCGATTTTCAATACCGCTTCAGAGGTGGGCTACGGTGCGGTTATCGCCAGTTTGGCAGGCTTTGCCATTATCCGCGATGCCGTGCTTACGGCTTCACCTGGCAACCCATTGATTTCAGAAGCCATGGCGATGAGCGTGCTGGCGGGGATCACTGGCTCCTCTTCCGGCGGGCTCTCAATTGCGCTAGAAACTCTGGGCAGCGAATACTTAGCCATGGCACAACAAGCAGGCATTAGCCCTGAGCTAATGCACCGCGTCGCAACGCTTGCGGCAGGTGGCATGGATACGCTTCCCCACTCAGGGGCGGT
Source organism: Halomonas campaniensis (assembly GCF_002211105.1). Taxonomy (GTDB): domain Bacteria; phylum Pseudomonadota; class Gammaproteobacteria; order Pseudomonadales; family Halomonadaceae; genus Vreelandella; species Vreelandella campaniensis_A. Next base: position 283,981 of record NZ_JPUA01000037.1, read on the forward strand.
TATAACCCTGCTGGCTATCTGCGGCCTTACCCATCGCCAATCGTATGGCAACGTTGCCATAGTCACCATCGCATTGCCGGTCATTGCGCTAATCAGTGTGATTACCTTAGGAACACTATTTGGCAGCTTCTAAAAGCGCACAACGCATGCGATAGTGAGCTAACTATTAGCCTGCCAATTAAAGAGAACATCATGGCCTTCGTTGTTCGCCACTCACTGCTGCTGATCATATTGGGAAGCCTGGTTATATCCACCGCCATGGGGTTGCGTCATGGCTTCGGGCTCTTTATGGAGCCCCTCAGCAGCGAGCTTGGCTGGGGGCGTGGGATCTTTGCTTTTGCACTCGCTTTGCAAAACCTGGTTTGGGGCTTATCGCAACCCTTTACCGGGGCACTGGCGGATCGTTTCGGTGCGGCCAGGATTATTGTGGTTGGCGGTTTGCTGTATGCCTTGGGGCTACTGTTCATGAGCCTCTCTACCTCGGTGCTTGGCATGACGGTCAGCGCGGGGCTGTTGATTGGCCTTGGCCTCTCCGGGACAACCTTCTCGGTGATCCTTGGCGCTGTTGGCCGTGCAGTGGCACCTGAAAAACGCAGTATGGCCATGGGCATTGTTAGCGCGGCAGGCTCGTTTGGGCAGTTCGCGATGCTGCCCGGCACACTTGGTTTGCTAGAGTGGCTAGGCTGGGCGGCGGCGCTAATGGCCATGGCCGCCATTGCCACGATTATCATTCCTTTGGGGGCCATGCTGCGTGATAAGCCGTCGGCCAAAACAGCGTCCGATTTAAGTCTAAAAGATGCACTCAATGAAGCAGCAGGCCAAAAAGGCTTTTGGCTACTCTGTTTAGGCTTTTTTGTCTGCGGCTTTCAGGTAGTGTTCATTGCCGTGCACCTTCCCGGCTATTTATTCGATAAAGGCTTGGCGGTGCAAGTGGGGACAACGGTACTGGCGCTAGTGGGGCTGTTTAATATTGTCGGCACTTATACGGCGGGCTGGATGGGCGGCATCTGGTCGAAACCCAAATTGCTCACCTGGCTCTACTTGATTCGTGGCGTGGTGATTACCGCCTTTGTTTATTTGCCGTTAAGCCCGGTTAGCGCTTATCTGTTTGGCATTGTCATGGGGCTACTATGGCTCTCAACGGTACCGTTAACCAACGGGATCGTGGCTTCGGTCTTTGGTGTTCGCCACCTATCGATGCTGGGCGGCATCGTGTTTCTGTTTCACCAGCTAGGCTCTTTTATGGGCGTCTGGCTGGGCGGCTACTTTTATGACCTGACTGGCAACTACAATACCGTGTGGCAAATTGCGATTGTGCTCTCCGTCATGGCTGCAGCGTTGCATTGGTTTATTAGTGAAAAGCCGCTTGAGCGCTCGCAGTCAACAACGGTGACTTCATGACAACCAATAACTCACTCAAGGCCATGGCGGCCATTTTGCTGCTTACCTGTTTAATGCTCGCATGGTGGGGCTGGCAGCATATGGATGCTGCCTTGCTACTGATGGGAACCCGGTTATGCTAATGAGCCAAGGTTGACTACTTGTTGAGATGACTATTCCCTACCCTGAGCATGTCGCCGTGGTGGCAACCACCTTTATTACCGTGGTCATTGCAGTGCTGCTTCACTATGAAGCCCTGTGGCTTATTTCGCGCCAAATAGAAAAATCTCGAAGGCCTCACCGGCAACGCATCCTGGGGATGGCATTTGGCGTGTTAATGACACACATTGCTGAAATTTGGCTGTTCGGGATTACTGGCTGGTGGTTAACCGACCAGTTAAGCATCGGCGCTTTACAAGGGTACGACAGCTTCAACGTCCTCGATTACATCTTCTTCTCTGCGGTGACCTATACCACCGTGGGCTATGGCGATATTTATGCCATTGGGCCGGTACGCTTTCTGTACGGCACGCTGGCCTTAACAGGCTTCGTTTTGATCACTTGGTCAGCATCGTTCACTTTTATAGAAATGCAAAAGCACTGGCGAGTTGGAAGATAATCAGTGTCGTTACGCGCTTTAGAGATTCGTCAAGCATGCTATTAGCGACAAAGCACCAAGTAGTCGAAGGCAAACTCGAACTACACGCCCTGCTCGGCCGAATGGTGATTGGCATATTAAGAGCTGCTGACGTTTCACTCACTGCCACCCTGGCGACTGTTTTTATTCGCGGCAAGGCAGAAGAAGAAGCGTTTAGTGGTTCCAAATAATGAACGACGACATTTAACGACATGAAAATCTGTCGCTAACCCACCTGGCGGTGGCGCCAAAAACGCGCCAGCACTCCCTGTTTGGGTGAGAACAGCAGCGCCATAAAGAACCAACTGGTAGCGACCAACACAATGGTGCCTCCCGAGGCGACGTCCAGCACTACCGAAAGCCATAGCCCAATGACCGCTGAGCTAACCCCAACCCCCACGGAAATCAGCATCATGGTTTTAAAACGGTCGGTCAGCAGGTGTGCCGTCGCACCAGGAGTGATCAGCATCGCCACCACCAAAATAATCCCCACTGTTTCCAAACTCGCCACGATGGTAAGGGTGAGTAGCAGGATCAACCCGTAGTGGATGACGCTGGTATTAAAGCCCAGCGCTTGGGCCTGCAGGGGGTCAAAGGCATAAAGAAGCAGCGGCCGATAGGCGAGCCAAACGACGAACAGGGCAATCACACTGGCGACCAATGTCAGCAACAGTGCCGACTGTTTAACGCCCAGGACATTGCCAAACAGAATATGCATCAGGTGAGTACTAGAGGCGATTTTGCTAATAATCACTATGCCCAACGCGAAGGCGCTCGTGAACATCAGCCCCATGGCCGCGTCGGACTTAATCCGCGTGTGGCGCTCAATAGCACCAATGCCCACCGAGGTTAAGGCGCCGGTTATAAATGCGCCTACAAAAAAGGGCCAGCCTAACAGGTAGGCAATCGCCACCCCTGGCAGTACCGCATGAGAGATAGCATCCCCCAGTAGCGACCAGCGTTTAAGCACTACATAGCAGGATAAAATGCCGCAAATAGCGCCCACTAGCACCGAGGTTAATAAGGCACGCTGCATAAAGGCGTATTGAAAGGCATCTGAGATGCCATCGGGTAATAGATTGACAATGAGCATCAGCGCAGCGATAAGCCCACTCACCAAGGCATCGCCAAACAGACTCAATGCTGTCATTAGTTCTGCCACTTCGCTTACCCCTGAGCTGCCATAAAGGAAGGTGATTCAGCGACGCGCACATCGTTCGCCGACTGTTCGATAGAGCTCACCGCCAGTTCAGCCAATTTGGCATCACTGAGCATTTCATCAGGCGACCCTACCCCACGGATAAAGCGGTTTATCAGCACCACATGGTCAACATGCCGGCGGGCACCGGGCATATCGTGAGTCACCATGATAACCGTACGCCCTGCCTCCCGCTCCCGGGCGAGTACGCCTAAAATCAAACGCTCACTGGGCGGGTCTACGCCCGCCAGAGGCTCATCGAGGAGCAAAATGTTGGCCTGCTGGGCGAGCGTGCGGGCCAGTAATACGCGCTTTTTCTGCCCGCCTGAGAGCGCGCCAATGGGACGCTCCGCCAGTGCCAGCATATCGACTGCCAGCAACGCCTCACGCACAGCCTCACCATGGCGGGAATGGTACCAGCGCGAAGGCAACAAGCGCCGCCACAGCGGATCACTGCGCATATGCCCGTAGCGGCCGCCCATAACGGTCTCCCATACGGAGACAGGAAAATCCCACTCAATCGCTTCCCGCTGAGCCATATAGGCAATGTGACCCGCTTTCCGGTGCGTCGCAATCGGCTCATTAAACGCCTGCACACTCCCCCGCAGCGCTTTCATGCTACCGGTAAGCACATGAAAAAGCGTCGATTTACCCGCACCATTCGGCCCCACAATGGCTGTCCATTTACCCGCCGGGAACTGCAAATTGATGTCTTCCAAGACGGGCTGGCGCTGATAGGCTGCGTAGAGTCCTTTGATATTAATCGCCACGGGGGCGCCGCCAAAAGTCGTTGCCATGATCGTTTACTCAGTTGCCAATGTTTGGCGCAACAGCTCAACGTTGTGGCGCATCATGGTGAAATAATCACCCGCTTCACCCTCTGGCTCGCTAAGCGAGTCCACATATAGCGGTCCTGCGACTTTAACGCCGGTATCCCTCGCTAAGCTGGTGACGTGGCGGTCGGAAATAGTGCTCTCCCAGAACAGCGCCGCCGGTTGTCGCTCATTAATCATATCCACCACGCGCATAAGCTGACGGGGTGAACCCTCGGTTTCGGCGTTGGTTCCCCAGATGCCGTCGTGTTCAAAGTGATAAGCGTCTGAGAAATATAGGAAGGCCGCTTCGCTACTCAGTAGCACGCGGCGCTCTTCCGGTATCGCTTCTAAGCGCTCCTGGAGTTCAATATGCAGGGCATGCAGCTCTTCTTGTAACGCTTCAGCACGCTGCTGAAACTCTTCAGCTCGCTGGGGAAGCAAATGCTCTAGCTCATTAGCGACGACCTGGACATAGGCTGACACCGCACGCGGATCCATCCAGAGATGAGGATCGACATCGCCTTCCATGTCGCCGGTAATAATAGTTTGAGTGGGGTATTCAGAGGCTTCGGCGACCGCCACCAGCGGTGTATCGTCGACAACTGTTGCCTCGACCTGGGGCATCCATTGCTCTAACTGGTAGCCGTTGTAAAACACCACGTCTGCTGTTTCTAACGCAGCGAAATTACTAGGAGTTAATTCCCATTCGTGCACCTCAGCGCCAATCGGCGTTAATACCGACACATTGGCATCCTCCCCTGCCACGCTGGCCACAATATCGCCAAGCACAGAAAAAGTGACGGCCACATTCAGGGGAGACACTGCACTCTCTTGCGCTTCGGCACTGGCTAGTCCAGTGCTCAACCATAGCGGTAGGCTTAAGGCCATACCCAGATTGCGCTTTCTCATTGTCTCTCCCTTTTTGTTCATGACCGATAAGTAGACTGTAGCTCAACAAGAAAGCATTGTGCAAACAGTTTAGCCTTGGCTAACAATATTGCACAAAAATACGTTACCATCCCCCGACTATCCAATGATTGTTCCCACTGCTTCCGATATAATTTACCAATGACTGATTTTAATCCGAACGCCTCATTGCCTGCCCCAAGCATTCCTGGAGATGCACTGCCCCCTGTGGAGCAGCATGCCCAGCAGTATGCAACGGTGCGAAATGCCCACGAAACCGAGCTGATTGAAGACTATGTTGAGCTGATTGGCGACCTACTGGCGCACCGCGGCGAAGCCCGCGCGGCAGACATTGCCAATCGTATGGCGGTAAGCCAGGCGACGGTTTCAAAAATGATTCGGCGTTTAAATGAGCTGGAGTTGGTCACCAGCAAGCCCTATCGCTCGCTGTTCCTAACTGAAGCGGGGCAGAAAATGGCAGAGACGTCACGCGCCCGTCACGATATCGTGCTGCACTTCTTACGTGCTCTTGGGGTGAGAGATGCGACTGCGCGTATTGACGCTGAAGGCATGGAGCACCACGTTAGCGACGAAACCCTCGCCATCATGCAGCGCTTCACTGAGCAGCAGCAAAAGAGCTAACCTGCTGCGCGTTATCAGTGAGAAAAACGCAGATAATTCACCTGAGTAATGGCACCGTTCCAAATCATCTCCAAATGAGTGGTCTGGATAATGTCGGTCACACAGCGTGGTGTCATCAGTGCCCAGCAGTTCGCATTCAACCGGCGAACTGAGTAGTAGCGGAGCCCGACACTGCATCGGCGTATGTCGGCACCAAAGGGTTGCGAGGCTGAATAATCATCGGCTGCGTAAATGGCATGTTCAAGGGGTAAAGCGAGTGCATCGCAGCAACTACCCTGATCAAAAGTGGCCTTTAATCCACGAAAGACAAACCTTTCATAGTGTAATCCCGGCACGTTTTGCCAATACACCTGCTGGTGATGCTTTACTTCGGCAATCGCCGTCTCAAGGGTATCGGCAATATAGAGCACCCCAAAACTACCATCGCTAAAGCGCGACCCCTGCGGATTTACATGGGTAAACGGCGCCACCGCATAAGAGCAGCCACGAATGCCGAACGGAATTTGTTCGTGTGGTAACAGCGCTAAATTACCCACTTCATTTTGTAGCCGCGGATTGGTTAACGCCTGCAGTGCATGGAGTGCAGCGAACTCTTCCGCGCTCGCCACATCATCGAACAGGTCAATCGGCGGAAACTTGCTATTGACCAAGCGATAACCAGTGACGCTTCCACTGGGTAGGGTCGGCAAGTCAGTAGGCGTTACCACTGGCTTCCCCGTAGGCTATCGATACGCTTAAAGGTTTCATAGAGCGCCGCAAAATCACCGCAACCCATTACTTCGAGCGGCGTACGGCCATTGAAAAAGGGATTGTGGTTCACCAGATTAACGAACCCATAAAGATTTTCCGGATTATCAAATATCATCCGCAATGCAGCATGGATATTGAGTAAGTAGCTGATCCGAGTTAGCTGATCGCTATCTAATTTGATCTCGTCAAGATCCCCACGCCGGGCACGTGCGTAAGTACTATGCGAAACACGTAAAATCGCCTCACCCTGCTCACCGGATGCTCGCCATTTGTCCAGAATGCGCACCGCCGCTTTCAAGCCCGCCGCTGCCGCTGCCCTATTTTGGGAAATGTCGTGTGCCGTTTGCATTGCGGCTCCTTAGCTAATAACCATAACCTCCAACCACTCCCCAAATACTAAATCAATAAAAAAGTATCTGCAAACACAGTTGCTCAGTAATACAAATGCGATTAACCTCCCAACACTTTTGCGGACATCCCTAACCGTCCTATACCTGGCAGTTTCAGAGCGGGCCGCATAACGTCGATACCAAAGCTCAATCCGAGGAGATTAAGTTCGAGCCCCTCCTCCAGTGCCAACATAATGCCTGCCACCCCGCCAAATGAGAGCTGATAACCGGTGCCGCTGGGCACCGCCGCAAAAACACCATTGAAAATGTAGTCCTTACCGATTGCCGTTACCGGAAGCGACACCTCAAAACCGGGTACTTCGCGTATTACCCAGGCAATAAAGCTATTGCTGTTCGGCCCAGGCCAGATTCGATAAAGCTCAGCCTGGGGATAGTTAACGGCGGCGACCTCTATCTGCGGTATGAGCTGGGCTGCCGCATCGCCGCGATAATCGGCTAACAGTGTGGGGGGATTGCCAAACCAAGCTCGATCGGGCGTATCAATGGAAGAGACCACCGTTGGGCGCCGCCAGCTCAACACTTGATGAAGTCGGTAGCTATCGGCATTTTCCGCTTTGGTCGCAATCCAGATATGTTCGCCAAACGCCCCACGCCAGTTATAAGCACGTGCGGAATAGACCTGAACCACGGCTTCCAAATTCTCCGTTGGATCAGGTGCTATACCAGCAGATGATCGATCTAATGATGACCAATGAGCATCAGTCACCACCTGATTACTCGCCAATATCCAAACAGGCCCCGCCAACAGCAGCGCTAATAGCGCCACAAGGCTAAGCATCCATCGCAGTAGCATTCTCATTGTTTTATCCGTCACTGAATAGTTATCGGGTTAGTACCGCTATAGCTCAACGAGCCAGACGAGTAAGAACCCCACCTTCTGCCTTGAGCCAGCTCATTACTTACCCCACGGAAGTTAAAGGGCATTTATTCTTAACAGCCATGTTGATAAGGCCATTCATCATAGTGTCAGGATGAGCTAACTAAGGCGTGAGACTGATGAGATTCCTGTTTAAGTTCACGTTTTAGTTCAATATTTACTTAAAGTAACTCCTATACACTGAAAGATACATTTTATTACAAACACACTGTCATAAGTTCCAGGGTGGGAATATCACCATGCAGAATCGTCCTAGCTCCCTACTGCCGATTTGCCTGCTCGCCTGCCTAACCACCAGTGCGGCGCATGCGCAAACAACGACTGATGCGCAACGCGAAGCACTGGTTATCCAGGCACGCCAGGGGGCATTGGAAACATCCATTGACGGTTTACAGTCACTGTATCACCAAACACGCGATGTGCGTGTTCGGGCTGATCTGGTAGCACTGCTGGTACGTGCCGCTCGCCATCAGGAAGCATTGGACGTGTGTCCCTGGTGCCAAACAGAAAATTACAGTGATTCGGAACTTGCCAACCTTGCTGGGGCCGCTCGAAGTGCGGGCGAATACGACAAGGCGCTGGATATGTTTCAAACACTTACCTATCGAAACCCTTCAAATGCACAGGGGTGGCTTGGCCAAGCGTTGGTTCATACCGACATGGGCAATTACACACTGGCGGATATATCGTTGCAGCAGTACAACCAAGTAGCTGGCACAACAACGGCAGGGCTTGAGGCAAAGGGCTACCTAGCAGCACAGACAACTAACGCCATGCAAGAGCTGGACGCCCGCCAAGCCCTGGTAGCTCAAGATCCAAGTAATACGGGCGAATTACAAGCACTTTATCGTCTGGCCGTCGGGCTTGGCGCCAGCTCGGCGGCACGCCGTATCATGCAGTCTAATCCCGATGTCTTCAGCGACAGTGACCGCCTGTGGCTTACTTACTATGAAGGGGTAACGGATATACGGCTAGGTATACATACCGACCAGCCGACAAGAACTGCGGGGGGATTGGCGCAATTGAACAGCGTTTTGAACACACCTAACGCCCCTCAAGAACTTATCACCATTGCTGAATACGACAAGGTGGTGGCGCTCGCAGAGCTGAGACGATTCTCTGAAGCGGAAGCACTAGCCATGAGGCTTGAAAACCAGCACGGCCAGCTACCAAGCTACGTAGCACGTGCCAGAGCCTATGCACTGCATGGCATGGGGCGTCCAGATGAAGCCATCGACCTCTACGAAAACCTGATTCGACAATCCCCTGCTCAGGCAACAAATCCTGACGACCCACTCAACGAAGGACTGTTTTACAGTTACACCGATGCCCAGCGATTCCGCGATGCGGATAGGTTATTGGCAGAGTGGCGCGCCAGCGAACCTGAACAACGTTTAGATTTCACGCGCACCGTTCGCATCGAGAACCCCAACTACCAAAAAGTTTTGCTGCTGGAAGTGCTACTGGATGCCTGGAGAGGCCGCACCGACGAGGCCAGCGAGCGTCTCGCTGAATATCAGAATCAAGCACCCGCGGATCCCTACCTTTGGCTTATTAAAGGGGATATTGAGCGTGAGAGAGGTTGGCCAAGAAAGTCAGAAGCCTCTTACCAACAAGCTGAGCAACTACTTCCACCTGACCAACAAACTGTCGCTCAGCACGGTGTGCTGCTAGCCCGATTGCAGCGGGGCCAGTGGCAAGGCACCACTGATGAAATTGCGAGAACGACTACTGAAGCGAGGCCTAGTGCCTCAAGGGACGACCTAGCGCGAGAGTGGCGCGAACAACGTGCCCCCCAACTCAGCAGTACGTTCGAGCGCAGCAAGGGACAAGGTAGCGGTACTCAAGCATCTCGCGAGTGGCGCTATGAAGTACTTCTTGAAGGGCCACGAAATAGCAACGGCTCCCGTCCTTTCGCACAACGGATTGGCCAATTTGGAGAGTTTGACGATGAGGATCTCTACGCCTCCTACAACATAGCAGGCTACGAATGGAACCTCCATCCAGCTACAGTCACTCTGGCTGCGGGCCACGGCTCACAGCTCAACGATGACTTCCTGGCCCTCGCCGAGCTGCAGTATGCCCCAACGGATCACATTACCACGAGGCTTGGCGTCGAGATAAATACCACCGACACACCGCTAAGAGCACTGAAAGATGGTGTCAACGCAGACCGTTACCGTGCTGAACTGGCTTATCGGCACGACGAGCGCGGAGCTGGCGCCATCGGCATAATGGCCACCGATTTTGACGATAGCAACCTGCGTCAATCCATTTACGGCTACTGGAATCAAACGCTTTATCATCTGGATCGCTGGCAGGTCAACGGAGAAGTGCAGGTATCCGCATCACGTAATGATGAGGTGGATGCCAGCTACTTCAATCCTCGGCGTGATGCAAGCCTGGCCGGTGTATTAACCGTCAACTACGAAACCCCGATTGACTATCGGCAGTCCTTTATCCAGTCCGTTTCTCTCGGTTCAGGACGCTACTGGCAAGAAGATTTCGACAGCGAGAACACTTGGTCAATTGGATACCAACACCGCTGGGAGCTAACCCCCACCGTAAATTTTGAATATGGCATTACCCGCGAACGAGCCGTCTACGACGGTGTTCCTGAATATGACAATGTTATTTCAGCCGGCTTTGTATGGAGATTCCTATGACACTCTGGCGCGTTATTGTAATGAGCGCGGTTCTGCTGGTAGTGGTCAACATTCAGCAGGCCCAGGCCGACCGCTTGCCGGGAGATTATGTGGTGATCAGCTATCACGATATTGTCGACTCCAGCGTCACCCCCGAGCTGGATATCTATTCGCAGACCATTACTCGCAGCCGGCTCATTGAACACTTCAACCTCATTGCGGTTGGCGGATACCAGCCAGTGAGTTTACAACAGATTCTGGATGCCAAAGCGGGGGGGCAACCTCTGCCAGACAAAGCCGTACTGCTGACTTTCGATGATGGCTATCGAAGCTTTTATGACATTGTGTTCCCGCTACTCAAGCTCTACAACTTCCCCGCCGTTCAAGCTGTGGTAGGCAGTTGGCTGGATGTACCCGCTGGCGGACGTGTGCCCTATGGCAACATCACCCTGCCCCGCGAACGTTTTCTCAGTTGGGAGCAGGTTAGAACACTGAACGAATCACCGCTGGTGGAAATCGCTTCCCACTCCTACGACCTTCATTATGGGGTAGTCGGCAATCCCATGGGTAACGAACAAGCAGCCGCGGTCACCAGCATATGGAACGCGCGCAGCGGTTATGAAAGCGAAGCTGCTTACCTTGAGCGAATTCGTAACGATATGGCTCGTACTCAACAGCGATTCCAAGAACAGGTAGGCCAGAGCCCTCGTATCATGGTGTGGCCCTACGGTGCCTACAGCGAGGCGACTCTCGATATCGCCGCCCAATATGGCATGGAGTACACTTTCAGCTTGCTCAGTGCTCCCAACCAACTCAATGACTCAATGCGCAGCATGAACCGCTACCTCATTGACCAGGAGACCACCCTGGAAACGATAGAGGAGATACTCTCCAATCGCGTATGGGAGATGGAAGAGTTACGCATTGTGCATGTTGACCTGGATTATGTGTATGACCCAGACCCCATTCAGCAAGAGCAGAACCTCGACCGCTTAATTGAGCGTATTTCCCGTTACGGTGTCAGCACAGTGTACCTGCAAGCTTACGCTGACCCGGATGGTAACGGAGTAGCCGATGCACTCTACTTCCCCAACCGTCATTTGCCCGTTAGGGCTGACCTTTTCAACCGAGTTGCCTGGCAGTTAAAGAAACGCGCAAACGTAAAAGTATATGCATGGATGCCAGTACTCTCGTTTGACCTGGGGCCTGGTTATCAGTATGTCACCGATGTAAGAACTGGCAACGAGTCACCCGATCACTACCGTCGCCTCTCGCCTTACGTGGAAGCGAACCGTCGTACCATTCGTGAGATTTACCAAGATCTTGGTCGACTGACTAAGTTTGATGGTTTGCTGTTTCACGACGATGCTTTCTTTACAGACTTTGAGGATGCCTCTCCTAACGCCCTGAACGCTTATCAGAGCGCGTCACTGCCAAGAGATATCAACGCGATCCGCAATGACGAAGCCTTGATGACTGCCTGGGTGCGTTTCAAGACCGAATACCTAACCGATTTCACTCTCGAACTGGAGCAGGCCGCGAACTACTATCGCCAAGCGGACAATAAGGTATTCACCACCTCACGCAACCTTTACGCCGTCACGGTAATGGAGCCGCGTAGCCAGCGTTGGTTTGCCCAGGATATGCAAAACTTTGCCAGTGGTTATGACTTCGTCGCCGTGATGGCTATGCCCTACATGGAAGAAGCCGAGAATCCCGATGCGTGGCTGAGAAGCCTTGCCCAGCGTTCGCTAGCTCAGGTAAGCGCCGACCAATTGGTATTCGAATTACAAGCACAAAACTGGCATACCCAAACCCCTATTCCCAGCGCTGAGATCGCTCAGTGGGTGCGCATTCTGCGTGAAGAAGGTATTAAAAACATTGGTTACTACCCAGATGACTTTCACCAAAATCATCCAGATATCAATGTGATGCGACCGGTCTTTTCCATCGGACGTCGTTTTAGGGCCACCCCATGAACATACTTGACCAACTCGCCGTCTTCACACTCGGCTACCCAAGCCTGATGGCAACCATCTGGATATGTGGGGGCATCTACTTCTACGTCCACTGGGAGCGCAAACAGCCTTGGCCTGCCACCTTCACGTGGGACGAGACCACACCTAAAGTAACGGTGATATTGCCCTGCTATAACGAAGAGGCAAATGTGGAAGAGACCATTCACCATCTTTTCAAGCAGAACTACCCGTATATGGATGTGATCGCCATCAATGACGGCAGCAAGGACGACACCGCCAGTCAGTTGGACGCCCTAGCACTCAAGTATCCTGCATTACAGGTATTGCACCAGACCAACCAAGGCAAGGCCAGCGCCATGAACAATGGATTGAGCCACGCCACAGGCGATATCATCGTGGGCATTGATGGCGATGCGATACTTGACTACGACGCCATCGGCTACATGGTCAGCCACTTTATCAGCAGTCCAAACGTCAGTGGCGTCACCGGCAATCCACGGGTAAGAACCCGTTCGACCGCCATTGGCAAGATTCAGACCGGCGAATTTTCCGCTATCATCGGCTTGATCAAACGCGCCCAGCGTATCTACGGAATGGTATTTACCATTTCCGGGGTTATCTGCGCTTTCCGGCGCAAGGCACTCGAAGAAATCGGTGGCTGGAATACCGACATGATCACTGAGGACATTGATGTCAGTTGGCGCTTACAGCTGAATGGCGGCCAGGTACGCTATGAACCCAGGGCCATGTGCTGGGTGCTGATGCCGGAAACTCTACGCGGACTCTTCAAGCAGCGTTTGCGCTGGGCGCAGGGTGGCGGTGAAGTTTTCCTGCGCTATTTTTCACAAACCATCCGCTGGAAGAACCGCCGCTTCTGGCTACTAATGCTGGAGTACATCGTCAGCGTGATGTGGTGCTATTCCGTTATCACGTTGATTGTGGCATGGCTAATATCTCAACTGTTACTGCCCATGGCATGGCCTATCACCACCAAGCTGCTCTCCTACTTCGGCAGCATCCTGATCGCCATCAGCTTCATCCAGTTCAGCGTTAGTTTCTATATCGACAGCCGCTACGACAAAGAGATATTCCGCTGCGTCTACTGGAGTGTCTGGTATCCATTCGCCTATTGGATTATCAATATGGCCACCGTCATTATCGCCTTCCCAAGAGCTATGCTGCGCCAAAAAGGGAGGCTTGCCACCTGGACTAGTCCTGACAGAGGGGAACAATTCAATGAACAATAAACTGATGCCCGTTATCATCGACAACCCCTGCCAGAAAAGCTGGGGCTATCGATCACGCGATACCTTGATCACACTAGCCACACTAGCACTGTGGGTTTTGGTGATGGCCAGACTGTACATGTTTTTCATAGTGGAGGAAGCGATCCTGGAACAACTCTACGCTTCAATCATGATCAAAATAGTGTTGGTGGGCTTCCTTGTTACCTTTCTGACATTCCACTGTTGGGCAGTTTATAATAAACACCTTTATACTAACTACTTAAAGCGCCAACTCAGCCAGCTTAAACAGCCAACGATTGAAAGAGATAATGACACCGAGAGCCAAATCGACACTGAACAGTCAATCCAAGAGCAGGAAATAGTCCTTATAACCAACCAAACCAATAACTGATGCTACAAGCGACACTCTATTGGGCGCCGCCACAAGGCGTGTCAGGATGGAGGCTCTCGGGAATCCGCAAGCTTTGCTATTACAAATTGGCGGAGGGGCAGTTGTTCAATATCTTCCAACTGCTAATCAGAAATGGAGGCGGCCCCAAAAGCCACATCCCGGCACACGCAGCCACCACTACCGTTGCTCCCTTCCGGGCCTGGCGGGGTTCGCAGTTTAGCGTTGCGGGAGGACCTAAGGGGCCACCATAACGGCACACTCTGTTGTTTAAAAACTGTTTCTATTAAAAACAGTCGCGAGTGTGCTAATGCTGATGTGGTGGCTACGCCCTGATTTGAACAGGGGACCCCATCATTATGAGTGATGTGCTCTAACCAGCTGAGCTACGTAGCCTTTCCCTCATCAACGGGTGCAGATTATGCCTACCTTAATGACGAAAGGCAAGCCGGATTCCGGCTTGCCGCGACTATAGAAAGGCGTGGCAAAGCTGCCTTATTGAATGGCTGCACGCACAGCAGGAGCGCCAGGCTCGCCGTCGCGAGTGGTGACACCCTCTAACCACTCATCCAGAATACCTTCATTGGCTTTTAGGTATTCACGGGCCGCATCACGGGGATTTTCGCCATCATCCATGATCGCGCTCATCAGTTGATTCTCCATCTCCAGGGTAAAGGTCATATTACGCAGCAAGGTACCCACATTCGGGCACTCATCCACGAACCCCGCTCGAGTATTGGTGTGCACGGTCGCGCCGCCTAAATCCGGGCCAAAATAGTCATCGGCATCAGAAAGATAGGCCATCTCGAAGTTAGAGTTCATGGGGTGCGGCTCCCAACCCAAAAACACCATCCACTCTTCATTGGGCACCCGAGCACGCAGCTCTGCCAGCATGCCAGCTTCGCTGGAATCGATTACCTGCCAATCGCCTAACCCGTATGCATCGTCATCGATCATCTGCTCAATGAGCTCGTTGCCATCGTTACCCGCTTCGATGCCGTGCACACTGCTATCAAACCGTTCAGCATACTCAGCTAAATCGTTAACCGACGTCACACCCGCATCGTAAACGTACTGAGGCACTGCCAGGGTATACTTCGCCCCTTCCAGGTTGGCTACCAAACGCTCAACTTCACCGCGCTCGATATAGGGATCGCTGATAGAGGCCATGGAAGGCATCCAGTTACCCAGGAAAACATCGAAATCATTGTTACGCATACCGGCATAGGCAATCGGAACGGAAACGGTATCGACGCTTGGCTCATAGCCAAGCCCTTCGAGGACTTCGCTAGCGAGCGCAGTAGTAGCGGTAATATCCGTCCAGCCCACTTCGGCAAAGCGCACGCTGCTGCACTCGTTTGCATAGGCAGCCGTGGGCAGACCCGCTGCCAGCAATAAAACACCTGCATAGCGTGAAGAAGTTCTGCTCATCATCGTTGTCCCCTTTATATAAGCTGATTGCCAATACGTATTGCCAAAACATGGATACGAACACTCAGTTACTGCCGTGGTCGCAGTGCGTAGAAATCATCGCGTCTTTTTATTGATTGAACGTTCAATAAAAAAATGCCATCATTGTTAGGTAATCATGTCTACGCTCGGGTTTCAAGCAACGACCCTGTTAGGCATTCAACGAATTAGGAGAACGTCGTGCCAAAGGTGGGAATGGAACCGATACGCCGCCAGCAGTTAATCAACGCGACCATGGCAGCCATTGATGAGGTCGGTTTAGCCGAAACTACCGTGATGCGCATTGCCCGCCATGCGGGCGTTTCAGCAGGCATCATCAGCCACTACTTTGGCGGTAAAGATGGCTTGCTGGAAGCGACGATGCGGCAAATCCTGACCGACCTGTCCGGGGCCGTTGCGGTGCGTCGCAATGCGCTGGAAGACGACTCTCCCCGCGCCCATATCGGTGCCATCATTGAGGGTAACTTTGACCGCACGCAGGTCACCGGCCCCGCCGCCAAGACATGGTTAGCGTTCTGGGCCAGCAGCATGCATAAGCCCATGCTGCAGAGGCTGCAAAACGTCAATGATCGCCGGCTTTACAGCAATTTATGTCACCAGTTCCGACGTGTTATGCCCCGTGCAGAAGCCCGCAACGCAGCACGCGGCTTAGCCGCCATGATTGATGGCCTATGGCTGCGCGGCGCACTAACGCCAGAAGGCCTCGATGCTGCAGAAGCACGCTTTCTTGCTCACACCTATCTCGATCAACTTTTTGCTCACTATGGATGCCCAAAGACCGAATCCAACACTTACAGCTAATTTCATTACCTTACTGGAGGAGACCTACATGGCCGCTCAAGACGTACAGCCACTTTATATTGATGGTCGCCAGGTAAATGCCACTTCAGGCGATACTTTTACCGTTACCAACCCCTTCGATGGCAGCCTGCTGGCCACTATCGGTCAAGCCAGCCAAGCGGATGTTGACACCGCGGTTGCTGCAGCTCAGCGCGGCCAACGCGAGTGGGCCGCGATGAGCGGCATGGAGCGTTCACGTATAATGCTGCGCGCCGTCGCGCTGTTAAGAGAGCGCAACGACGAGCTTGCCGAGCTTGAAACCCGCAATACCGGCAAGCCGATCAGCGAAACGGCCAGTGTCGATATTGTGACCGGTGCAGACGCATTGGAGTATTACGCAGGCTTGGCACCGGCTATCGAAGGTAGCCAGATTCCCCTGCGCGATAGCTCCTTTGTCTACACCCGCCGTGAGCCGTTGGGCGTGATCGGCGCGATTGGCGCCTGGAACTACCCGATTCAAATTGCCTGCTGGAAAGCTGCCCCGGCCCTGGCGGCAGGCAACGCGGTGGTGTTTAAGCCCAGCGAAGTCACCCCGCTCACCGTGATGAAACTAGCGGAAATCTTCACTGAGGCAGGCCTGCCCAACGGCGTCTTTAACGTGGTGCAGGGCGACGGCCGCGTGGGCGCCATGCTCACCGAACACCCTGGCATCGCCAAAGTCTCGTTCACTGGCGAAGCCGGCACCGGCAAGAAAGTCATGGCCGCCGCCGCAATTTCGACGCTCAAAGACGTCACCATGGAACTGGGCGGCAAATCGCCGCTGCTGGTCTTTGCAGATGCCGACCTTGATCGCGCTGCCGACGCCGCCATGATGGCCAACTTCTACTCCAGCGGCCAAATCTGCACCAACGGTACGCGGGTATTTGTCGAACGCAGCATTAAAGACGCCTTCGAAGCCAAGCTGGTAGAGCGCGTTAAGCGCATCAAAGCAGGCGACCCAATGGATCCCAGCGTCAACTTTGGCCCCCTGGTCAGCTTCGAGCATCAGGAGAAAGTGCTCTCCTATATTGCCCTGGGCAAAGAGCAAGGCGCCCGTCTGCTCGTGGGTGGCGACGACTGGAACAGCGGCAGCTTTGCCGATGGCGCCTGGGCGGCTCCTACCGTGTTTACCGACTGCACTGATGAGATGCGTATCGTGCGCGAAGAGATCTTCGGCCCGGTGATGTCAGTACTCGCCTTTGATGACGAAGCGGAAGTCATTCGCCGCGCCAACGACACCACCTATGGCCTTGCCGCCGGTGTCTTCAGCGAAAGCCTAAACCGCGCCCACCGCGTGATACACCAGCTGGAAGCGGGCATTTGCTGGATCAACACCTGGGGCGAGTCACCTTCCGAAATGCCGGTAGGCGGCTACAAAGAGTCGGGTATTGGTCGCGAGAACGGTATCGAGACGCTTAATCACTATACCCAGACCAAGTCAGTTCAAATCGAGATGGGGCCGTTTGAGTCAGTGTTTTAAATCAAAGCACCACTTTTCTGCGCACTAACTGACCAGGGCACTGGGGGTGGCTTGTAGCGAGGGTCTTTTCCCATGGCCGAAACCTGATCCATTCAGTTTCGGCATTCCCGCCATCCGTGGCGGTCAGATGGGAAAAGTAGCGCCCAGGGATGGGTTCACAGCGCCCTCGCGTAAAGCTACCGCCAGGAAGCCCCGCCCCATCTTCAGCCTCGGTAATTCACTATGTCTCAACCACGCGAATTTGATTACATCATTATCGGCGCAGGCTCGGCGGGTAATGTGCTCGCTACCCGCCTCACCGAAGACAGCAGCGTCAGCGTACTGCTGTTAGAAGCTGGCGGCCCTGACTACCGCTTCGATTTCCGCACCCAAATGCCCGCGGCCTTAGCTTTTCCGCTACAGGGGAAGCGCTACAACTGGGCGTTTGAAACCGACCCCGAGCCTTATATGGATGGCCGCCGCATGGAGTGTGGCCGCGGCAAGGGCCTGGGCGGCTCCTCGCTGATTAACGGCATGTGTTATATCCGCGGTAACGCACTCGATTATGACAACTGGGCCAAGCAGCCCGGCCTCGAAGATTGGGACTACCTAAGCTGCCTGCCCTACTTCAAAAAGTGCGAAGCCCGCGACATTGGGCCCAACAGCTACCACGGCGGCGACGGCCCGGTCAGCGTGACCACGCCTAAAGCGGATAATAACCCGCTATACCGCACCTTTATTGAAGCCGGCAAGCAGGCGGGCTACCCGGAAACCGAAGACGTTAACGGCTACCAGCAAGAGGGGTTCGGCCCCATGGACCGCTTCGTTACGCCCAAAGGTCGCCGCGCCTCCACGGCCCGTGGCTACCTGGATATTGCCAAACAGCGCCACAATCTCACCATCGAAACCCATGCCGTCACCGACATCATTGAGTTTGAAGGTAAGCGGGCGGTGGGCGTTCGTTATGAGCAGAAAGGCGAAAAACAGCAGGCCTACGCGCGCCGCGAAGTGCTACTGTGCGGTGGCGCCATCGCCTCGCCGCAGATTCTTCAGCGCTCCGGCATCGGCAACCCGGAACTGCTCAATGAGCTCGACATCGAGACGGTTCATGCCCTGCCCGGCGTAGGTGAAAACCTCCAGGATCACCTGGAAATGTACATCCAGTACGAGTGCAAAGAACCTATTTCGCTCTACCCCGCGCTTAAGTGGTACAACCAGCCCAAAATTGGCGCCGAATGGCTGTTTAAGGGCACCGGCGTGGGGGCCAGTAACCAGTTTGAATCCTGTGGTTTTATCCGCAGCCGCGATGAAGAGGAGTGGCCCAATCTGCAATACCACTTCCTGCCCATTGCCATTAGCTACAACGGCAAAAGCGCGGTACAGGCCCATGGCTTCCAGGCCCACGTTGGCTCTATGCGCTCAGAAAGCCGCGGGCGTATTCGACTGACATCAAAGGATCCACACGCGGCGCCTAGCATCCTGTTCAACTACATGGCCAAAGAGAAAGATTGGCAGGAGTTCCGCGACGCCATTCGCCTCACCCGCGATATCATCGCCCAGCCAGCGTTTGATAAATACCGCGGTCGCGAGATAGCGCCCGGCCCCGACGTGCAGTCGGATGACGAACTCGACGCCTTTGTAAAACAGCACGCCGAAACCGCCTACCACCCTTGCGGTAGCTGCCGCATGGGCGAGGGTGAAATGGCCGTCACCGACGGCCAGGGACGCGTGCATGGGATTGAAGGCCTTCGCGTCGTAGATGCTTCACTGTTCCCGGTGATTCCTACCGGCAACCTGAACGCCCCCACCATTATGCTGGCGGAGAAAATCGCCGACCGCATTAGAGGCCTTGACCCACTCCCCCGCGCCAGCGTTGACTACTACGTCGCTAACGGCGCACCGGCCAAACGCACCTGAACATTTAGTCGGTTTTCTACTCCAAACGCCATGGCCTCTCGCTATGGCGTTTTTTTTGGTGAGGAGATCGCATTTGCAGCGCTAAACATGCCTAAATACTTGCACGAGGCGGGCACCATCTGCCAATATTCAAACAAGTGTTCGATTAATCATTTTAACCAACACTTTACTAACAACAGCTGGCCAGCAATCAAGGCCACCAACTGAGAGAGACACTATGCTCACCCTACTTCTTATCGTGCTCGCCATTGCTGGCCTGCTCGTCGTGATGCGTCGCGAGGCGGGCGCCCCCGCGGCAATAGCGGTGCTTGGCGTATTGGGCCTTGTTGGCCTGCTGTTTGACGCCGAAGTCATTGGCGTGCTGCTGCTGATTGGCGCAGCCGCTGTGGCAGTCGCTGGCTTGCCCGCGCTGCGTCGCAAGTGGCTCACACCGCGCCTATTCGCCACCTTTAAAAAAGTCGCCCCCAAAGTGTCTGCCACCGAGCGCACGGCCCTGGAAGCAGGCAGCGTTTCCTGGGATGGCGAACTATTTTCTGGCAAGCCCCAGTGGGAAAAGCTGCTCGCCTTTAAGGATGACGGCCTGCGCGACGATGAAAAAGCCTTCTTGGCCAATCAGTGTGTCAAAGCCGCGGGTATGTGCAACGCCTGGGATATCGCCCAAGAGCGCGCCGACCTGCCCCAGCAGCTGTGGGATTTTCTGAAGCAAGAGGGCTTCTTCGGCATGATCATTCCGAAGGAGTACGGCGGCCTGGGCTTCTCAGCCAAAGCGCAGTCCATGGTGCTTCAGAAGCTCTCCGTCAATGAAACCCTGATGGTGACCGTGGGCGTACCCAACTCTCTCGGCCCTGGCGAACTGCTGCTGAAGTACGGCACCCAAGAGCAGAAAGATCACTACCTGCCGCGTTTATCCGATGGTCGTGAAATCCCTTGCTTCGGCCTCACTGGCCCTCGCGCCGGTTCTGATGCCACCTCGCTGCCCGACACCGGCGTCGTCTGCAAACAAACCATTAACGGCGAAGAAGTGCTTGGCCTGCGCCTTAACTTCGAGAAGCGCTGGATCACTCTGGCACCCATCGCCACTGTGGTGGGCTTGGCCTTCCGTCTGTTTGACCCGGAAAAACTGCTGGGTGACGAAGAAGATCGCGGTATTACTCTGGCGTTGATCCCCCGCGACACCGACGGCATGGAAATTGGCCGCCGTCACCACCCTATCGGCAGCCCGTTTATGAACGGCCCGATTATCGGTAAAGATGTCTTCGTACCGCTGGACACCATCATTGGCGGCCCGGACATGATCGGCCAGGGCTGGCGAATGCTGGTGGAGTGCCTGTCTATCGGCCGCTGCATCACACTGCCGTCAGGCGCCACCGGTACTGCACGTTACGCCCTGGGTTGGAGCGGCGGTTTCACCCGCGTTCGTCGCCAGTTCAACGTGCCGGTTGCCGAGATGGAAGGCGTGCAGGAGCCCCTCGCTCGTATGGCGGCACTGGCCTATATCTCCCAAGCTACCGTGTATCAAACCGCCAATATGATCGACCACGGCGAAAAACCCGCGGTGCCCTCGGCCATTCTGAAAAGCCAACTGACCGAGTTCCAGCGCGTGCTGCTTAGCGACGCCATGGACGTTCACGGTGGCAAAGCGGTTACCCTTGGCCCACGCAACTACCTGGGTATCGGCTACAGCGCCAACCCGGTGGCGATCACCGTGGAAGGCGCCAACATCATGACCCGCAACCTGATGATCTTTGGTCAGGGCGCGATCCGCTGCCACCCTTATGTGCTGGAAGAACTGGCCGCCAAAGACGCCAACGATATGAAGGCGTTCGATAAAGCCTTCTTCGGCCACGCGGGCTTAATCTTTGGTAACGCAGCGCGGGCCTTTACCCTGGGCTTTGGCATCGGCAAAGCCAGCGTGCCCTTCGATGGCCCCGCTGCTACCTATGCCCAGGATATTGCCCGCCTCTCCGCTGGCTTTGGCCTGTGTGCCGACGCCGCCATGGCGAGCCTGGGTTCAGCGCTGAAGAAACGCGAAATGATCTCTGCGCGGCTGGGGGATGTACTCTCTAATCTCTACCTCGCCTCAATGGTGCTCAAGCAGTGGCAGGCCGGTAGTAAAGTAGAAGGCGAAGAAGCGCTGCTGCACTACAGCTGCCGCTTCCTGCTCCAGCGTGCCGAACAAGCGTTCGTGGAGATTTTCGATAATCTTCCCAACCGCGCCCTGGGCAAAACGCTTAACGCTGTGGTAATGCCCACCGGTCGCCGCTGGAATAAACCCCACGATGACCTGGCCCGCGATATTGCTAAGCGTGTCTCTACCCACAGCGCACTGCGCACCAAGCTGTTGGAAAACACCTGGGACGCAGATGACGGCGAACAGCGCAACCCTCTGGCCCGCTACAACGCCCTGCTAGTGGATTATGACCGAGCTGAAGCAATCTACCGCACGGTGAACAAGGCGTACGCCAAAGGCGAGCTGCCGCAAACGGCGCTGCACCCTGAAGCTCGGGTCGAGGCAGGCTTGGAAAAAGGCTTGGTCAGTGCCGAGGATGCCGAATTTATGCGCACCTTCGAGGCTGAAGTGTTGGAAATGCTCACCGTGGACGACTTTGCCTACGATGCCTTTGCCAAGAACAAGTCCACACTGATCAATCACAATGAAAAATCTGCAACAGCGTCCAGACAGCCAGAGCAGGAGGAGGAAAACGTTAAGTAATCCCCCTTTTTCAAAGCGTTACCAGTAAAGCGGCCGCCCCCTGCGTACCAGGGGGCGGCTTTTTTGTGTTCACTTTCTACACCTAAATGCGTAGATAAATGCGCCAAAAACGCGTTGCAAGTTCGCAAACGATCAACTAGCCTTTCGTAAACGAAAACGATCTGCACTATTCAATAAATCTACAAAACTTTCCAACAACAATGACGCTAGCGAGATCGGCATGTCCTTACATTTACAAAATATCGATCACATCGTTAACGGTGTGCCGCATATCAGCGGAATAGACTTGGCTCTTGAGCCAGGCTCTTTCAACGTGCTGTTGGGTCGAACGCTGGCCGGGAAAACCACGTTAATGCGCTTAATGGCTGGACTTGAGCCCCCCACCCGCGGCAAAGTAATTATGGATGGCAAAGACGTCACAAACGTCTCAGTGCGTAAGCGCAATGTCTCCATGGTGTATCAGCAGTTTATTAACTACCCCAGTCTTACCGTTTACGACAATATTGCCTCACCACTGAAATTAGCCAAGCAGCCTAAAAGCGAAATTGATAAGCGGGTTGGCGAAATCGCTGAAATGCTGCATATCGAACAGCTACTTAATCGTTACCCTCAAGAGCTTTCCGGAGGTCAGCAGCAGCGTACCGCCATGGGGCGGGCACTGGTTAAAGACGCCGACTTAATCCTGTTTGATGAGCCGCTGGTTAATCTAGACTACAAACTCCGCGAAGAGCTACGCGATGAACTGCGCGAGCTGTTTAAGGCGCGTAACTGTATCGCCGTATACGCCACTACCGAACCCAATGAAGCACTGGCACTAGGGGGTAATACGGCGGTACTTCATGAAGGAAAACTACTTCAATACGGCCCTACCGAGCAGGTCTATCGCGAACCGAATGGCCGCTTTAGCGCAGAAATGTTCTCAGAGCCGCCAATTAACATAGTCCCCGGTCGGCTTACCGACAGCGAAATCACCTTCGACCAATCATTACACTTTCCCTGCGATGACAAGCTAAAGCGCCTCGAACCAGGGGATTACGATTTTGGTGTCCGAGCTTCACACCTCACCCTACAGCCGCAAAGAGCCGATGACTTAGCGCTGGATGTCCATGTGGATGTTGCGGAAATCAGCGGTTCAGAAACCTTCCTGCATGTTCATCACGAACGGTTTCCTCTCGTTCTGCACTTGGCGGGCATTCACCAGTTTAGTGTTAATCAGCCCTTGAAAGTGTACTTCCCTACCCATCAACTTTACGCCTTCGACAAGCAGGGCCAGACGGTACATATTCCTGCGCGTCAGGGAGGAGTTGCCCATGGCTGAGATCACCTTGAAAGGCTTGGCGCACTCCTACGAAAAAACGCCCAAGGGCGCGGCGGATTATGCTATCCGTCAGATGGATCACGTATGGCATCAGGGCGGCGCCTATGCGCTTTTAGGCCCATCAGGATGCGGCAAGTCGACACTCCTAAACATTATCTCTGGCCTGCTTGAACCCTCAGAAGGTGACGTACTTTTCGACGGGCATCGGGTCAACGAACTGCCCCCAGAAGAGCGCAATATTGCCCAGGTTTTCCAGTTTCCGGTGATCTACGACACCATGACGGTGTTCGACAATCTCGCCTTTCCCCTGCGCAATATGAATACCCCAGAGTACCGGGTGAAACCCAAGGTACTCGAAGTCGCCGATATTCTTGAGCTGACCCCGCTGCTGGATCGCAAAGCCAAAAACCTGACCGCCGACGAGAAGCAGAAAGTCTCCATGGGCCGTGGCTTGGTGCGAGATGACGTTACGGCGATTCTGTTTGATGAACCGCTCACCGTGATCGACCCCCAACTTAAGTGGAAACTACGCCGCAAACTCAAGGAGATTCACGAACGCTTTAACATCACTATGATCTACGTGACCCATGATCAGCTAGAGGCCTCTACCTTCGCGGATAAAATTGCCGTGATGTATGAGGGCCAGGTGGTGCAGTTCGGCACGCCCCGAGAGCTGTTCGAGCGCCCTGCGCATACCTTTGTGGGTTACTTTATTGGCAGTCCGGGCATGAACTTTATGGCCGTAGAATACCGCGACGGTCAGGTAATGTTCGGCACACAGCCGCTTCCGATTAGCGAGCAGATGAAGCATGCAGTCACCAGCGCTGCCAATGCTAGCTCTAGCAACATAAAGCTGGGTATACGTCCCGAGTTTATCGCCATTGCTACAAGCCCAACGGCCAATAGCGTGCCGATTAGTGTGACCAGCGTGCAAGACCTGGGCACCTACTCTCTGCTCACCTTTAAGCTCAACGAACAGACATTTAAAGCCCGCCTGCCAGAAGGACATCAGCCGGTAGGTGAAACGGCGTTTGCGCACTTCGATGATGCGCACTTGGCGCTGTATATCGATGAATACCTGGTGGAGGCTGGCAATGAATAACAAAGTACCCAATAACAGAGCCTGGCTACTGGTGCTGCCCATGCTGGTATTGGTGGCGTTCTCCGCCATCATTCCGCTGATGACTGTGGTCAACTACTCGGTGCAGGACGTGCTTGGGCCCTACGCGACATTTTTTACCGGTACCGAGTGGTTTAAAACCACGCTTAACGACCCGGCATTGCAAGCAGCTTTTCTGCGCCAAATTTCATTCTCGCTGATTATTCTCGCTATCCAGATTCCGCTGGGGATTGGCATCGCGCTCATTATGCCCAAACGCGGGTGGCAGGCCTCGGCGGTGCTGATTTTAATTACCCTGCCACTGCTGATTCCATGGAACGTGGTCGGCAGTATTTGGCAAATATTTACCCGTGGTGATATCGGCCTAATGGGCTGGGGCCTGCGCGAGCTCGGCATTAACTACAACATTACCCGTAATGCCGGTGATGCCTGGGTAACGATCATTTTAATGGACGTATGGCACTGGACCCCGCTGGTGGCCATGCTCTGTTACAGCGGCCTGCGCTCGATTCCCGAAGCGTATTATCAGGCAGCGCGCATCGACCGGGCGTCTAAGTGGGCGGTGTTCCGCTATATCCAGCTCCCCAAGCTCACCAATGTGCTCGTCATCGCGGTACTACTGCGTTTTATGCACTCTTTCATGATCTACGCCGAGCCCTTTGTACTCACCGGCGGCGGGCCGGGTAGCGCCACTACCTTTCTAAGCCAGTCGCTGGCCACCATGGCGATCGGCCAACAGGATCTCGGACCGTCTGCAGCCTTCTCGCTGATCTACTTCCTGGTCATTCTGCTGGTGAGCTGGGTGTTCTACACCACCATTATGAATATGCAGAAAGACAAACCGCCGCACGGAGGTGCCTAACATGAGCTATCAACTCGAAAACACTCAGCGCGGTGAAAAGTACAACACCATTTTTAGCAAGGTTTCACCGGCCAAGCGGCGTAACCGGACTGCCCGTGCGCACTGGCGTTCACGTCTCCTGCTTGGTCTTTATCTGGCGCTAATGATTCTGCCCATTTACTGGCTGATCAATATGTCGCTCCAGACCAATAGCGAAATTCTGGGCTCCATGACGCTGTGGCCCCAGAACCTCACCTTTGACAACTACATCGGCATTTTCACCAACTCAAGTTGGTACATGGGTTACGTCAACTCGATAATCTATGTGGCGATGAACATGCTCATCACCATCTGCGTCGCATTACCGGCCGCCTACGCCTTTAGCCGCTACACCTTTATTGGCGACAAGCATCTATTCTTCTGGCTGCTGACTAACCTGATGGCCCCGCCTGCGGTATTCCTGCTGCCCTACTTCCAGCTCTACTACTCGGTAGGCCTGTTCGACACCCACATTGCGGTAGCACTGGCTCACTGCCTGTTCAACATACCGCTGGCAATCTGGATCCTGGAAGGCTTTATGAGCAGCGTACCTAAGGAGATCGACGAAACCGCCTATATCGACGGCTATAGCTTTCCGCGCTTTTTCGTCAAGATTTTTATCCCCATGATCCGCTCAGGCATCGGCGTCACCCTGTTCTTCCTATTTATGTTCTCCTGGGTAGAACTACTGCTAGCACGAACATTGACCGCTACCAGTGCCCAGCCAATCGGCATGATCATGACGCGCACCTCTACCGCCTCCGGGATTGACTGGGGCACCCTGGCAGCCGCCGGTGTACTCACCATTATCCCCGGCATTCTGGTGGTTTACTTCGTTCGTAACCATATCGCCAAGGGCTTTGCCCTGGGCCGTACCTGAGGGGATCTCGCTATGTCTTGGATGGTATGGACCGTACCCACCGCCATATTCTTTTCATCAATTGCCGCCATGCTGGCAGGCATGACGATTTGGGAGATTTTGTCGCCCACCATTGAACGCAAAGGGTTTTTACCCATTGCCACCACGCGCGGGGATCGGCTGTTTATCGGCCTGCTCTCTGCAGCCTTTATCCATTTGGGGGTGATTGGGTTCACGTCACTCTCCATTTGGATAGCACTTGCGGTATCAGCCTTATGGCTGCTGGTTTTAATGCGCTGGGGATAGCCCTTAGAGCTAGCCCTTGGGACTAGTCTTTGGGAAAGACCACCAGCGTTTAATCGGTATCAAGGACGGCAAAGCCATCAAGGAAGAACACAACAAAACGAGGTTAACATGCAAAAGCACTACAACAAGTCCAGACTGACTAAGTTCAAACTGACCACCCTCGCCGCCAGTTTGCTGCTGGCATCGGGCACGCTGTCAGCCCAGGAAGAGGATACCCGTGCAATCGCTGAACGCTTGGTCGACGAGCACTTCCAGAACTCAACCCTGAGCCGCGAAGAGCAGATCGAAGAGTTGATGTGGTTTGCTAAGGCTGCCGAGCCTTTCCGCGGCATGGATATTCAAACCGTGGCTGAAGGCCTCACAACTCACGTTTATGAAAGCGAGGTGCTTGCGGAAGCCTTTAGTGAGCTGACCGGCATTAATCTGACCCACAACATCATTGGTGAAGGTGATGTGGTAGACACCATGCAGAATCAAATGCAGTCAGGTAACAGTATCTACGACGGCTTCGTCAACGACACCGACTCCATCGGCACACATATCCGCTACGGCACCACCATCAACCTGACTGAGGCAATGGAGAACGAGTGGGCGGACTACACCCTACCTACCCTCGACCTGGATGATTTCATTGGCCTGCAGTATGGCACCGGGCCAGATGGCAGCCTCTATCAACTGCCTACCCAGCAATTCGCGAACCTTTACTGGTTCCGCTATGACTGGTTCCAGCGTGAAGATCTTCAAGATCAGTTCCGGGAAATTTACGGCTATGACTTAGGCGTGCCCACCAACTGGACCGCTTATCAAGATATTGCCGAGTTCTTCACCGAGCACGTGGGTGAAATAGACGGCACCAAGGTGTATGGCCATATGGATTACGGCCGCCGCGATCCGTCACTGGGCTGGCGTTTCCACGACTCCTGGCTCTCCATGGCGGGCATGGGCAGCCCTGGCGTTCCCTCAGGCAACCCGGTAGATGACTGGGGTATTCGCGTCAACGAAGAGAGCCAGCCTGTTGGTGCAAGCGTTAGCCGCGGCGGTGCAACTAACTCACCGGCCTCGGTGTTTGCCATGCAAAAAGCGGTCGACTGGCTGCGTGATTTCGCTCCACCCGAAGCGCAAGGCATGACCTTTGGTGAAGCCGGCCCCGTGCCTGCTCAAGGCCATATCGCTCAACAAATCTTTTGGTACACCGCCTTTACCGCCGACATGACCGATCCTGCCGTCGCAGTGACCGACGACGAAGGCAATCCACTATGGCGCATGGCGCCTTCCCCTACCGGCCCGTACTGGGAAGAAGGCATGAAGGTGGGTTATCAGGATGTGGGCGCGTGGACGTTCTTTGACTCAACGCCGGAAGATCGTCGCACCGCGGCATGGCTGTTCGGCCAGTTCACCGTGTCAAAAACGGTGTCTTTGGAAAAACTCATGCACGGTTTAACGCCGATTCGTGAATCTGACATCTTCTCCGAGCAGATGACCGAGATGGCGCCCAAACTGGGTGGCCTGGTGGAGTTCTATCGCAGCCCCAACGAGTCAAACTGGACACCTACCGGTACCAACGTGCCTGACTATCCGCGTATGGCCCCGCTATGGTGGCAAAACCTGGCACCTGTCATGAGCGGTGAAATCACTCCTCAGGAAGGCCTCGATAAACTGGCGGCGGATATGGACAGCACGATGAATCGTTTGGCTCGGGCCAACGTTTTTGACAGCTATGCCCCGGTGCTCAACGAAGAGCGGGATCCGCAATACTGGCTGGATCAAGAGGGATCACCCAAACCCAAGCTGGATAATGAAATGCCCCAAGGCACCACCGTTCCTTATGACGAAATGATGGAAGCCTGGATGGCAGCCGGTACGCGCCAAAAGTGACCACGCGTAACGCTTGCAGGGTGGGCAACCGCCCTGCAAGGGTTTCATTGGCGGCAGGCCATAGCACAAGAGAAAACACCCACTGCAACAGGGCTATTTATTGGTTAATTGGATCCGCTATGAAACTGCGAAATCGAAATATCGAAAAATTACCTACCGAGACTTTTGATGCCCTGATTATCGGGGGCGGCATTAATGGCGCGGCCACTGCGGCGGCGCTGGCGGGTAAAGGTGCCAAAGTCGCGTTGATTGATCGCGGCGACTTCGCTGGCAGTACCAGCATGCACTCCTCCAACTTAGTATGGGGAGGCATTAAGTACATGGAAAGCAAGGATTTTGCGCTGGTTCGAAAACTGTGCAAAAGCCGCAACCATTTGATAAAGAGCTACCCTTCCACGGTGCAGGAGATACGCTTCCTGACCACTATTTCGAAAGGTTTCCGCCACTCACCACGCTACCTGTGGGCGGGCACCTGGCTTTACTGGCTGATGGGCAACGGCTTTACCAAACTGCCGCGCCTGCTCTCGCCAAACAAGATTAAGCAGCAAGAGCCCATTATTGATGTTGAGGGCGCTGTGGGAGGCTTCGAATACTCCGACGCCTACCTCCACGATAACGACGCACGGTTTGTGTTTAACTTTGTGCGCCATGCGCTCAACTATGGAGCTATTGCCGCCAACTACGTTGAGTCACTCGGCGCGGAGCGGGAGGGGAATGTGTGGGTAACCAAAGCGCGTAACGTGATGGATGGCACTACCTTCGACATCCGCGCCAAAGTGCTGATCAACGCCGCAGGCCCCTGGGTAGATCAGCATAACGAGCTGACCGGTCAGAAAACCACCCATCATCACCTCTACTCCAAGGGCATTCACCTCATCGTTCCGCAGCTAACCGACTCTCAGCGGGTGCTGGCATTTTTTGCCGACGATGGCAGGCTGTTTTTTGTCATACCCATGGGTAATCGCACCTGTATCGGCACCACCGATACCCACATGGAGCACCCTGAGGTGGACGTTACCGCCGAAGATATCGCCTTTGTGCTGGAAAATATCAATAAACGCCTCACCCTGGATAAACCACTTAGCCAGGATGACATTATCTCAACGCGTTGCGGCGTAAGGCCCCTTGCCATTAAAGATAGCCAGGGCAATGACCGCGATTTTCTACAGCTTTCACGCAAGCACGTGATTGATACCAATGCTGAAAGCGCTCACATCAGCATTTTTGGCGGCAAGCTTACCGACTGTTTGAACGTTGGCGATGAAATTGCCGAAGCGGTGAGCCAACTGGGCGTTACACTATCAGACCCCAATTTTCAGTGGTATGGGGAACCCCCCAAGCCCGTGAAACAGCAGTTTATGGATCAAGCCAAGCGCATGAACCTGGATGCCATGACCGCCTCTACGTCATCAGAGCTACTCTCTACTCGGCTGTGGCGGCGCTACGCCGACCAGGCTATCCAGATGCTTGAGAAAATTCGCCAGGATCCCGCTCAGGGCGAAATTTTAATTGAAGGCACTGAGTACATTCGCTGTGAGATCGAGCATGCCCGCGACCATGAGATGATTACCCAGCTTGAGGATTTCCTGCGCCGCCGCGCCAAAGTCTCATTGGTGGTACCGCATGAGCAGTTACGCCAATCCAGTGGCTTAAAGGAGGCGTGTCGGGTGCTATTTGGCGACGACGCTGACGACCGTTTTAACCACTATTTTGAACAGAATCGCGATACCGCACTGCCCCCTACTTCTTCACCAGTGGTTTAACATAGGCAGTCATTAAACATTAAAAAGCCCTCTCAACTGAATGAGAGGGCTTTATAGTTACAGAGCCTTATTTAGGTAGAGCGCACACGTGAAACGGCGTCCAACCAGCCTTGATAGAGCTGCTCGCGGGCAGCCTCTTCCATCTTCGGCATAAAGCTCTTCTCGCAGCGCCATAGTTGCTCGATCTCTTCCAGCGTTTGATACCAGCCTAGACGCAACCCGGCCAGATATGCCGCTCCTAGCGCCGTGGTTTCCAGAATGGTGGGGCGATCAACCTGGACACCCAGCATATCGGCAAGAAACTGCATCACCCAGCTGTTCTTCACCATGCCGCCGTCGACGCGTAGCGTACCTGGCGGAGCCTCCATATCGTCGTTCATACAGTGCTGCAGATCGCGGGTTTGGTAGCAGACTGCTTGAAGGCCAGCAGCCACGATTTCAGCAATCCCCGTGTCACGGGTTAATCCAAAAATAGCGCCGCGCGCTTTCGGATCCCAGTGGGGAGCGCCCAAACCGGTAAAGGCGGGCACCAAATAAACGCTGTGCCCGCTGCGGGTCTCCTGGGCCAAGGCTTCAGTCTCTGACGCGTCGGCAAACAGATTCAAGCCGTCGCGCAGCCACTGTACTGTCGCCCCCGCCACGAAGATACTGCCCTCCATGGCATAGGTCGGTTTGCCGTTAAGCCGGTAGCCAATGGTGGTCAATAGACGATTGCGCGACAGCGATGGCGTTTCACCCGTATTCACAATCATAAAACAGCCGGTGCCATAGGTGCTTTTACCCATCCCCGGCTGAAAGCACGCCTGCCCCACCAGCGCCGCCTGCTGATCCCCCGCTACACCAGCAATGGGCAGCGCGGCACCAAGCCAGTGCACGTCGGTGGTGCCAAAATCGTCGCTGGAGTCTTTCACCTCGGGCAGCAGATTGGCGGGAATATTAAACAGCGCCAGCAGCTCTTCATCCCACTCCTGGGTATGAATATTAAAAAGCGCCGTACGCGAAGCATTGGTGGCGTCGGTCACGTGCTGCTGACCACCGGTCAGCCGCCAGATTAAAAAGCTATCGACCGTTCCAAACGCCAGCTCGCCCCGCTCCGCGCGCTCCCTGGCGCCCTCAACGTTATCCAATATCCAGGCAAGTTTTGTAGCCGAAAAATAGGGATCGATCAGCAGGCCCGTTTTCGCTTGAACGACATCGGTATGACCTTGATCGCGCAGCGACTGGCATAAATCCGAAGTGCGGCGATCCTGCCAAACGATGGCGTTATAGAGTGGTTTACCCGTTTTACGATCCCACAGAATAGTGGTTTCCCGCTGGTTGGTAATGCCGATGCCAGCTATTTGGTCAGCGGAAACCTTAGCGTTGTGCATGACCTCCCGACAGGTCGCCACCACCGTATCCCAGATATCTTCAGGGTTGTGCTCAATCCAGCCATCGTGGGGAAAGTGCTGAGCGAATTCTTGCTGGGCAACAGCGGCCACCTGCCCTTGACGGTCAAACAGAATAGCGCGGGAGCTGGTGGTACCTTGATCAATGGCGAGTATAAAAGAGGACATATCGAGTTCGCTTTGTTGTATTGTCTTTCGATTTTGTATACTTACTTTCGCTTTATTATCATCTAAGGCTACTCTAGCCACCCAAAATGCTCAAGGCTGAAACTACCTCATTATGCAATGTAGAGCGCCACATCGTGTTGCGTCAGCAAACGCTGAATCGCTTCCGGGGGTTTGCGATCCGTAAATAGCGCATCCAGCTGTTCCAGATTACCCTGCCGTACGACCGGATTACGATGAAACTTAGAGTAGTCCGCCGCCAAATAGATGCGCCGCGAATTGGCAATAATCGCCTGAGCAACGCGTACTTCCTGGTAGTCGAACTCCAGCAGCGAACCATCTTCATCGATACCGCTGATGCCAATAATGCCGTAGTCCACTTTAAACTGGTTGATGAAGTCGATCGTCGCTTCACCAATGATCCCGCCGTCCCTAGAGCGCACCTGACCGCCGGCAATAATCACGGTAAAATCCTCTTTATGCTGCAGAATGGCGGCAACATTCAGATTATTGGTAATTACCTCCAGGCCCTGGTGCTCTAATAGCGCCTGAGCAATCACTTCATTGCTGGTACCGATATTAATAAACAGTGAAGAGTGGTTAGGAATGTGCTGGGCTAAACAGCGCGCAATGCGCTCCTTCTCTTCAAGGTGCAGCGTTTTGCGCGTGCTGTAGGCGGTATTCACTGTACTCGACTCGATTCCCACACCGCCATGCACCCGCCTCACCCGCCCCTCGTCGGCCAGAGTGTTTAAATCGCGGCGAATGGTTTGCGGGGTCACGGCAAAATGGTCGGTGAGCTGCTCGATACTCATATAGCCGTGCTGACGAACCAGCTCGACAATGGCATCCTGACGAAATTGTTGATTCATAAGCCCGGCCTGTTCGATTTTTGTTGGTATATGAACATAATTTAGCAAAATTTTCGAAATCTAATAGTGCTTTTCGAACACGTCGACAGCTGCCCCCCACAGACCCTGCGCCCGATTTGGCTATTTTTGCTATTAAAGCGGCCACACCAGCAGGATCATTGGAATAGCGACTACCAGCACCACCAGCGACAACGGCAGGCCCAATTTCCAATAATCGCCAAAGCGGTAGCCGCCAGGCCCAAGCACCAGCGTATTGGATTGGTGCCCGATAGGGGTTAAAAACGCACAGGAAGCGCTGACGGCCACCACCATCAAAAAGGGGTCTAGTGAGACATCAAAGCCTTTCGCCAAACTCACCGCAATAGGAGCCATCAGCAGTGCAGCCGCTGCATTATTCACCACATTCGAGAGCAGCATAGAGAGTAAAAACAGACCCACCATAGTGACGACCACCGGCCAATCGCTGCCAAAGCTAAGCAGCGCGTTAGCAATCAAATCCGCACCACCGCTGGTTTCTAATGCTTCACCCACGGGTATCATCGCCGCTAGCAGAACGATCACCGGGCCATCAATCGCTTGATACCCTTCGCGTAGCGGTAACACGCCAATCAGTAGCGAAATCAGTGCCGCGGTGCTCATGGCCACTGCGGCCGGAAGTAGATCAAACAGCATGGCCATAATCGCCAAAGCAAAAATTGCAATCGACACGGCGAGCTTGCGCGGCTGTCCCAGATGCAATTCTCGGCTAGCCAGGGGCAGACAGCCCAGCGAAGCGAGGCTATCTGATATCTCATTTTCGCTGCCCTGGAGGAGCAAAACATCACCGTTTTTAAAACGAATATCCCGCAACCGCTGCTTCAAGCGCCCCCCATCCCGTGCCACGGCCACCAAGTGCAGTCCAAACTGATGGTTCAAGCGCAACTGGCGAACGCTGCGGTTAATCATCATAGAGTCATTGCGCACCACGGCTTCGATCAGCTGCAGGCCTTCGGTATCAACGGGCTGTTGATCCTGTGCAGCGTTTTTCTTTTTAGCCTTATTGGCATCTTTGTCACTGGCTGGATGCTCAGCGTCTTGCACTTCTGGATCGTCCTCGAGCTCTTCCTCAAGTTCAGCAATCGCGCTAAGCCCCACTTTGTCTTCCAGCATTTGGAGCTCTTCAGGCCCTGCCTCTAATAGCAGTATATCGCCCTCTTCCAGGGCGCCGTGGAAGTTATACCCCGCACGACGATTGTCATCACGCACTACCGCTAACACGGGGATGGTTTCGTCCAGCTCGTCGCGCAACTGCTGTAGCGTTAAGCCTTTTGCTTTCGACTCTTCGCCTACTTTCAGTTCGACCAAATAGTTGGCGGTATCGAACATTTCATCCGTAGAGGCCTGACCGCTACGCTTGGGCGTCAAACGCCAGCCCACCAGAACAATAAAGGCCAGCCCCGCCAGCGCCACTGCGATGCCGACAGGCGAGAAGCTAAACATACTAAATGCTTCGTCCGTCACCTCTCGGCGATAACTGGAAATAATGATATTGGGCGGGGTGCCAATTAACGTTGTCAGCCCCCCAAGTAAAGAGCCAAACGCCAGGGGCATAAGCAGTAAAGAAGGCGAGGTGTTGTGTTCGCGGGCAAGCCGCATAGCTACTGGTAGTAGCAGTGCCAGGGCACCCACGTTGTTCATAATACCCGATAGCAGCACAATGGTACCCACCAGCACCAGGAGCTGGAGTAGCAGATTCTCCCCCACCTTAAGCACTTGGTTGGCAATAATATCGACCACGCCCGAGCGCTCGAACCCCCGGCTAAGTACCAGCACGGCGGCCACGGTAATCACCGCCGGATGACCAAAGCCTGTAAACGCGCTTTCGGCCGGCACAAGCCCCAGCATGACTGAACCCAGCAATGCCGCCAGCGCCACTAGGTCATAACGAAAGCGACCCCATATAAACGCGGCAAGCGTCAGACCCAGCACGATAAACACCAGTGTGCTGGGAGTAAGCGTTAACCCGCCAAGATCCAATGCTTCAATACTTACATTCTCAATACCGGAGCCCTCAGCGCTTGAGCCCTCAACACTTATGTCCTCAGCCGACATCCTTTTCCCACTCCCTTGCTGGCGTTTGAAAGTTCACCACGCGACCAATGCACGCCACGCTTTAACATGGCTATTTCTTCTGCACATTAGACGTTTACTATACAGAGGTATAGACCCTGCATATACCAAGCCTATAAACACTTAGCCAAAAGGTAAAAAAGCTCGGCAAAGCCGAGCTTCATAACGGTAGTGTAATGAAGAGTAAAACGGGCTAATAAAAGCGCTTACTTTTGGTACTCAACAATAACGAGAACATCAACCATCTTATAGCGGTGCGCGCAGCCTTCGAGGTATCGGGCACTTCCCTGCCCTGGCGAAAGCCACCGCTTCAGGTTGAACTCGGCTCCTCATCTCAAAAAATTATCGTCGGCTAAAGTGAACTCGCTACGGTAAAAGAATAGTAGAACCGGTGGTTTTGCGGCTTTGCAGGGCGTCTTGTGCTTTGCCCGCTTCGGCAAGTGGGTAGCGGTTGGCGATATCGATTTTGACTTTACCGCTTTCAATCATGGCGAAAAACTCTTCGCACATCTTCTCCAAACGCTCGCGGGTGTCGGCGTAGCCATTCAGGCTGGGACGGGTCACGTAAAGCGCGCCTTTCTGGTTAAGGATACCGATATTGACGCCATCCACCGGGCCAGAAGCGTTGCCAAAGCTGACCATCAGCCCACGGGGTTTTAGGCAGTCCAGTGACATTTCCCAGGTGTCTTTACCCACCGAGTCGTACACCACATCGCACATATCGCCGTTGGTAAGCTCGCGTACGCGATCCACCACGTTCTCTTCGCTGTAATTAATTGTCGCCCAGGCGCCGTTGGCCATGGCTAGATCCGCTTTTTCCTGAGAACTGACTGTGCCGATCAGCTTAACGCCTAACGACTTCGCCCACTGGCAGGCAATCGAACCTACCCCGCCCGCTGCGGCGTGGAACAGAATGGTCTCGCCACCTTGTAGTTCATAGGTTTGGCGCAGCAGATACTGCACGGTAAGGCCCTTGAGCATACTCGCCGCTGCGGTTTCGAAATCAACGAAGTCGGGGAGTTTGACCACTTTAGCCGCTGGCAGCGTATGCAGCTCTGAATAAGCGCCCAAAGGGCCTTGGGCATAGGCCACGCGATCGCCAACCTGAATGTGTGTGACTCCTTCGCCAACCGCATCGACCACGCCTGCACCTTCGGTGCCTAGACCAGAAGGCATGGAAGGGGCTGGATAGAGGCCGGTACGAAAATAGATGTCGATAAAATTAAGGCCAACGGCTTTATTAGCAACACGCACTTCACCCTGACCAGGTTCAGCAGGGGTAACGTCGACCAGTTCAAGTACCTCAGAACCGCCGGTGCGGGCAAACTGAATACGCTGAGACATTAGGACTCCTTCTTGTGTAATTTGCTAATTATTCGGTTGAGACGCCATCTCTGAATAATGCTAAGCATGGCAACAGGTGCTGCTATACAAGCGCGTCGCGGCGTTTAAATCAAGCTAGCACGCTAGCGTATTTTTACCCATTAGAACGCAAGGCAATGCAATCCTGCTGTCATGCGCCCATGCTAGTATTAGCGCTTCTTTATCGTCTAAGGCTTAGAGATTTGTCATGACGCATCCCGCTATTCAACTCCCTGCGCTGATTGCTCACCGCGGCTACTCCGCCGCTGCCCCTGAAAACACCCTCGCGGCGGTGCGCGCCGCCCATGAAGCGGGAGCCACATGGGTAGAGCTGGATGTGCAGCTACTGGGTGATGGCACCCCAGTGATTTGGCACGATGGCGATGTCGCTCGCTGCTCAAACGGACGTGGTGGGCTCGCCTCCATGAGCTGGGCCAAGGCGCAAACCCTGGATGCCGGGGGGTGGTTTGACGACCGTTTTTCAGGTGAGAAGATGCCTAGCCTCAGCGAGATGTTGGCACTGCTTAACGAGCTGGAGATGGGCGTCAATATGGAAATCAAGGTCAATAAAGGCCGCGACCCCATCGCGCTGGTGGAACGTGCACTGCCGGAGATGCTCGACACCCTCCCCCCCGAACGCTTGATAATCTCCTCCTTCAATGCCGCCGCTCTTGGCCACTGCCGTCAATTTGCCAGCAAAGAGCGGCTGGCTCTGGGCGTACTGTTCGGAAGCGTGCCCAAAAGCTGGCGTGAGCAGTGCGAGGCCATTGAGGCGTTTAGCGTGCACCCCCACTGGCCGCGTTTGAAGCGCGCCCAAGCCGACGCTATACAGCGCGATGGCTATCAAATATTGTGCTATACCGCCAATGACCCCAGCGCTTTCCATAGCCGCTGGGAGTGGGGTATCGGCAGTGTCATCACTGATGAACCCGCCGCGTTCAAACGTTTTTTAGACAGCCATTGACCAGTAACGCGTGATACGTTCAAACACTGACAAGGAGTCCACCGTGAAGTACCTAGGAGCCCACGTGAGCGCCGCTGGCGGAGCAGACCAAGCCGTGCAGCGAGCGGTGGAAATTGGTGCGGATGCGTTTGCGCTATTCACCAAAAATCAGCGTCAATGGAAAGGTAAACCGCTCACCGATGAGGCCATTCAAGCCTTTCGCGACGCCTGCGCCGAGCATAATTTTGCCCCTGAACAGATTTTGCCCCACGACAGCTATCTGATTAACCTCGGCCACCCCGAGCAGGAAGGCCTACGCAAATCCCGGGATGCCTTTCTGGATGAGATGCAGCGCTGCGAGCAGTTGGGACTGACGCTGCTTAATTTTCACCCTGGCAGCCATTTGAACAAAATCAGCGAAAGCGACTGCTTGAAACGTATCGCTGAATCCGTCAATGAAGCGCTAACGCATACCCAAGGGGTTACCGCAGTCATTGAAAATACCGCCGGGCAAGGCACTAACCTGGGCTGGCGCTTCGAGCATTTGGCCGAAATCATCGCCCACGTGGACGACAAAACTCGCGTGGGGGTGTGTATTGACACCTGCCACGCCTTTGCGGCGGGCTATGATTTACGCACGACCGAGGCCACCCAAGCAACGCTCGATGAGCTAGGCAGCGTTGTCGGCTTTGAGTATCTGCGCGGCATGCATTTAAACGATGCTAAAAGCAACCTTGCCAGCCGCGTGGATCGCCACCATAGCCTGGGCAAAGGCAACATCGGTCTGCCCGCCTTTACCGCTATCATGCAGGAACCACGGATTAACGCTATTCCCATGATCCTGGAGACCATCGAACCCGAGATATGGGCCGATGAAATAGCGTGGCTGCGCGCTCAAGCCTCCTGAACAGTGGATACAAAGAGTCAGCCTACGATGCAGCGTTTTTTGCACGGCCGGTAATGCTTGCCTACGCTTAAACTCCTTTACCCAAGCCCCTGCCTACGTAAGGAGTGTGCAATGAGCGATACCGATCTCGGCAGTTTAGATGCCCAGACCCTAGCTCACTTGTTTGAAAGCCGAGAGGCCCCCCCGCTAGAAGCGACTCGTGCCGCTCTTGAGCGAATCGAGCGCTTCAACCCAGACGTTAACGCCTATGTATATATAGATGCTGAAGGCGCAGAATCGGCGGCCAAAGCCTCGGCACGGCGCTGGGGGCAAGGCAAGCCGCTAAGCCCCATCGACGGGGTGCCGGTATCACTTAAAGACCTGACTCAAGTGGCGGGCATGCCCTGCCGGGAAGGCTCGCTAACCTCTTCTGATGCGTTATGCGACACCGATGCGCC
This sequence comes from Halomonas campaniensis, assembly GCF_002211105.1. Taxonomy (GTDB): domain Bacteria; phylum Pseudomonadota; class Gammaproteobacteria; order Pseudomonadales; family Halomonadaceae; genus Vreelandella; species Vreelandella campaniensis_A. The sequence goes on from NZ_JPUA01000037.1 coordinate 322,537, forward strand.
TCCCGCTCGCATGCTGCGTGAAGCGGGCGCCGTCCTACTAGGCAAAACCAACACGCCCGAATTTGGCTGGAAAGCCGTGACCGATAACCGCGTCTTTGGCGCCACGGCTAACCCCTGGGATACGCGCTTAACCCCCGGCGGCTCTTCCGGCGGGGCCGCCGCGGCCGCCGCGCTCAATATGGGTGTGCTACACCAGGGTGGCGACTCCGGCGGTTCCATCCGCATCCCCGCGGCGTTCACTGGTGTTTTTGGCTTCAAACCCACATTTGGCTGGACGCCCCAATGGCCACCGGCTAAAGAGCCCAGCCTATCGCACCTGGGGCCGTTAACGCGCACCGTGCGCGACGCCGTCAGCATGCTCAATGTGATGGGCCGCTACGACTACCGTGACCCTTACGCCACCCGCGGGCAGCCTGAGTGCTGGGGGATGGATTTGGATAAAGGTTTAACCGGACTACGGATTGGCTACTCGGCTGATCTTGGCTACGCCAAGGTAGATCCACAGGTTGCCGAGCGCGTGCGAGAAGCAACCGGCAGACTGGAGGCGTTGGGCGCTGAAATCGTCGAAGTACATCCCGGCTTTTCGTCACCGCTGGATACCTTCCGCAAGCTTTGGTTTACCGCCTCTTTAGAGCAGTGGTCACAAATGGATGATGACCAGCGTACGCTGCTGGATCCCGGCATGGTGGCCAATGCCCGTGAGGCCGAACCCTGGAAAGCCGTTGAGCTGTTCCGTGCCTTGGCAGACCGCGCAGAGTTAACCCAGCGCCTGGAGCACTTTAACCAAGAGTACCACCTGCTAATGACACCCTCGGTGGCGATACCGCCGTTTGAAATAAATCAGGAAGTCCCCCCCGGCAGCGACATGCGGGACTGGGAGGAGTGGGCGCCCTTTAGCTATCCTTTTAACCTTAGCCAGCAGCCCGCCGCCTCGGTGCCCTGCGGATTTACCGATAAAGGATTGCCGGTAGGCTTTCAGCTAGCAGGAGGCAAATATGATGATGCTCGCGTTCTGCGCGCCTGCCATGCCTACATGGAAGCGCATCCGCCGCGCTTTCCCAGCGTACCTAACCCTGCCCAGTATGCTTAACACTTGTACCACATGAAAAAACCCAGCCAGGTGTAATGCCTGGCTGGGTTTTAACGATCAAAAGCGAACGTTACATCGCTGAGAGTTTCTCTTGGTCTAACACGCCCGACATGCGCACCATCGCCAGCGCTTCATCCAAGTTGCTCATCTCTTCAATCATGACCAACTCGCTCTCTAAGCTCACCGGCTGACCGGCTGTTTCAGACAGCAATTTTTCCAGAGAAGCCACGTCCATAGCGTCGTCTAAGTGGTGAACATCCACTGAGGCGCTGTTGCGGCCCGGCAGGTAGATGGTGCCATTAGAGAAATCCACGGCGTAAGCAATCACTCCAGGTACGATAAAGAACAGCAAACCGACCCCATTGGCGACAGCAATAACCGGATCAATATCACCGCTCAATTGTCCTTTACGCTCAGGATGAAAAAGCGTACCACAACCACTCAGTGACACGATGGAAACGCCAACCACGGCGCCAGTCAACCAGCGACGAACTGCTTGATGCATGAAGGTTCCCTCAAACAAAAAAGTAACGATAGTCGATATAGCGTATTGCGCTTGCGTTTTTTGCCGACTATCGCGCCACAAAACTCGATCAGTTTAGCACAACCATCCAAAAGCATAGATCATTTGAACATAAGCACTATTTTGCCGCTTTAACCGCTAGACCGTACAATGTCCCCATTCAACGCTTCCAAGCACTTTTTCAAGAATCCAGTTTTCAAAAACCTGTTTTCAAAACCTAAGGAATGCTCACGCCCATGCGCGCCAGCCAATTACTGATTGCCACACTCAAAGAAACCCCGGCTGACGCCGAAGTCATTAGCCACCAGCTAATGCTTCGTGCCGGAATGATTCGCCGTTTGACATCGGGGCTTTACACTTGGCTGCCTCTTGGCCTGCGCACACTGCGCAAAGTGGAAGCCATAGTGCGCGAAGAGATGAACCGTGCCGGTGCTCAAGAGGTACTAATGCCCGCCGTGCAGCCCGCTGAGCTTTGGCAGGAGTCTGGCCGTTGGGAGCAGTATGGCCCTGAGCTGCTACGCCTCAAAGATCGCCATGACCGAGACTACTGCGTCGGCCCGACCCACGAAGAAGTGATTACCGATCTGGTACGCAAGGAGATTGCCAGCTATAAGCAACTGCCGGTCAACTTCTACCAGATTCAGACCAAGTTCCGGGATGAGATCCGCCCACGTTTTGGGGTAATGCGCTCACGTGAGTTCATCATGAAGGACGCTTACTCCTTCCACCTGGATGAAGACTCGCTTAAGCAGACCTACCAGGATATGTACGACGCCTACACGCGCATCTTTACGCGCCTAGGCCTCGACTTCCGCCCGGTCATCGCCGACAACGGCTCCATCGGCGGTACCGGCTCTCACGAATTCCACGTGCTGGCCGAGTCTGGCGAAGACGACATCGTCTTTTCCAACTCTTCTGACTACGCCGCAAACATGGAAAAGGCCGAAGCCTTGCCTGCTCCCCTGGGCAGCAACATACAGCGCGAAGCACCTACCCAAGAGATGCACCTGGTAGATACGCCTAACGCCAAGACCATTGCCGCCCTGGTTGAGCAGTTTGATCTGCCGATCGAGAAAACGGTCAAGACTCTAATCGTACGTGCCGCCGAGGGTGGCTTGATTGCCCTATTGGTGCGCGGCGACCATGAGCTGAACGAGGTAAAAGCCGAGAACCTTCCCCAAGTGGCGGCCCCGCTGACCATGGGCAGCGAAGAGGAAATTCGCGCAGCCGCTGGTGCTGGCTTTGGCTCGCTTGGCCCTGTGAACCTTGATATGCCCATTATTGCCGACCGCAGCGTTGCCCTGATGAGCGACTTTGGCGCAGGTGCCAATATTGAAGGCAAACACTACTTCGGCATTAACTGGGAGCGTGACGTTGCCCTGCCCGAGGTGGCCGACCTGCGCAATGTGGTGGAAGGCGACCCCTCGCCGGATGGCCAAGGCACGCTCTCTATCAAACGTGGCATCGAGGTGGGTCACGTATTCCAGCTTGGCCAAAAGTACTCCCAGGCGATGAACGCCAACGTGCTGGGCGACAACGGCAAAACCAGCCATCCTTGGATGGGTTGCTACGGCATCGGCGTGACCCGCGTGGTCGCCGCCGCCATTGAGCAGAACCACGACGAATCCGGCATTATCTGGCCCAACGCTATTGCCCCCTTCCAGGTGGCACTGGTGCCGATGAATGCACACAAATCCCAGCGTGTTCGCGAAGAGTCTGAACGTCTTTACCAAGCGCTCACCGGCGCTGGCTTAGACGTCTTGCTGGATGACCGCGACACCCGGCCCGGCGTTAAGTTTGCCGATTTGGAGCTGATGGGCGTTCCTCATCGTCTAGTGATCGGCGACCGCAGCCTGGACAACGGTGAGCTGGAGTATAAAGGTCGCCGAGATAGCGAAGCCACCATGGTGCCTGCTGATCAAATCATCGACTTTTTGCGTGAGAAAGCTAGCTAAGGCAGTAACGCTTAGCGGGGTATTGCTGAGCGGCGCTGGGCTTGTAGCCACAAGCCTAGTAGCTGCTCAGCCGTTACCCCAAACCCTGCGTCCCACCCTTGAGTCTGCCAATCAGCAGCATCAGACGCCTCAACAGCAGTGGGCAGCGCGTCAGTGGCGTGAGAGTATGGACACGCCGCTAGCACGTTTTATGGATGATGCCGTACAGCGCCAGACACTGCTCACGCGCATCTACCAAGAAGCCAGGCTGGCAGGCTTACCGCCAGAGTTAGTGTTAGCCTTGATTCAAGTGGAGAGCGCTTTTAAAGCCGAGGCTATCTCCTCGGCAGGCGCCGTTGGCTTGATGCAAATCATGCCGTTCTGGGTCAGCGAGTTAGGGCTACCGATTGATGACTTAACCTACCCGCCGCGCAATCTGCGCTATGGCTGTACGATTTTGGCGCACTACCTAGCCCTTGAGAATGGCGACTTTACCCGTGCGCTAGCGCGCTACAATGGCAGCTTGGGCGAAACCTGGTACCCAGAGCGGGTCATGCATGCCTGGCGGAATACCTGGCGTCGCTCAGCATTGCATTAAGTGTTGGCTTACCGTTAAGCCAAACGCATGACTTTCTTGCACAATCCATTCACTATTAAGCTTAACGCTACGCGGGCTAACAAAGAGCCAGCTTAATACGGGATGCCGACCTCAATGCCAAAGCCAACACGACTACGTCACTCTTATATGGGTTTTATCAGTCTATACCCACTCCCGTTATTGGCACTGGCGATCATCAGCCTCCTTATCCCTACCGCTAATGCCGCACAAATAACCGTTAGCACTGCTGATGGTCAGCCGCTTGAGGATGCAGTCGTTGAGGTTTACTACGATTCGGCGGCGGGCAATCCTCCTCAGGAAGAGAACATCTATCAGCGGGATGCTGCCTTTCACCCCAAGGTACTGGCCGTACCGACCGGCAGCTATGTGGCATTTCCCAACCAAGACACCACTCGCCACCACGTCTACTCCTTTTCACCGGCCAAAACCTTTGATTTAAACCTCTATTTGCAAGAAACGCCGCCACCGGTTCAATTCGACCAGGCCGGTGTTGTCGTCTTAGGGTGTAATATTCACGACCATATGCAGGCGTTTATTGTCGTCAGCGATGCCCCTTACGCGGCGATAACGGGCGCTGAAGGCATGCTTTCCCTCCCCACGCTGCCCGCTGGTGAGCATCGTGTGCGGGTGTGGCACCCGCAACTTGATGACAGCCAGCAAGTGTGGTGGGAAGGCATCATTACCGATAATGACCAGTTGGAAGTCAGTTTAGAACTCAACGCACTGCCACCTCCAGTGCCAACGCTCTCCCCCCTCCAACAGCGCTTTAAAGATGCCACTTAAGCCCTTACCCGCATTCAAGAGATGGCGATCAGCCACTTAGTGAGGTTGCTATGCGTTTTAGAACGCGCCTGATGCTCGTACTGCTGACCGTGGTGATTGTCTCGCAACTCGCCACCGGAGTGGCATTCCTTCGCGCGACCCAAAACGATGTCATTGCCAAAGGATCCCAACGTTTAGAAGTGGGGGCCAATGTATTAGCACAGTTGCTGGATACGCGCGGTGAACAGTTAACCAATAACGTTGCTATTCTCGCCGATGACTTTGGTTTTAAAAGCGCCGTTTCCACCCAGGATACCGAGACGCTCTACTCCGTGCTGGCCAACCATGGTGATCGAGCCAAGGCAGATATCGTGTTACTCAGCGGTCTGGATGGGCATATCCTGGCGAGCAGCCATCATCCACAAAATAGCCCGATGCCTTTCCCGCAGCTCTTCGACCGGGCTCGCCAAGAGGGCCAAGCTGTTAGCGTCGTCATCGCAGAGGGTCAGCCTTATGAATTCGCCCTGCTCCCGGTGCGCGCCCCCAACCTGATTGGCTGGGTTGGAATGGGTTTTTTAATCAATGAAGCAGTGACGGAAGAGATTAATGCGTTAACCGGGTTGGACATTAGCGTGGTTAACTATGGCGATAACGGCGAGATCAGCTACCTAGCCAGCTCTCACCCTGGGCAATTGGCTCTGGAGTTAATGAGCGAACGTGGTGACGAGTTAATCGAAGGCGAGTATGCCCTACAAAGCCAGATGACGCCGGATGCAGAATATCTAACCTACGCGAGCCAGCTCTATTCAGACGACGCCAACCATACCTATGCGCTGTTACAACTCTCACGCAACGAGCTGCTTGGCGCATACCGCTCATTGCAATGGCAACTGCTGGGCATCATCGCCCTGATTCTACTGTTTACCGTGCTCATTGCCATGTGGAGCGCGCGCAGCATGAGCAAGCCGTTAATGGAGCTGGCCCAGGCGGCTCAGCGCATTGGGCGCGGCGAGCGCTTCACTGAGCTGCCGGTCGGTACTGAGCGGAGCGAAACCGGACTGTTGGCATCGACCCTGCTTGCCATGCAGGAGGGCATCGCTCAGCGCGAAGCGACACTGCATCACCAATCTCGCCACGATTTACTCACTGACCTGCCCAATCGAATGAGTGCTCAAGAAGATATTAGCCTTTTAATCAAACGCGGTGAGCCGTTTACCCTTCTGCGCCTGGCAATTAACAACTTTCGCGACATTAACGACACCTTCGGCTATGCGCTGGGGGATCACGTGCTGGTCACCCTGGCCAAGCGCTTGCAGCACTTTGATGGCTCGGAGAGCACGGCCTACCGGCTTGACGGTGACGAGCTGCTACTGGTCGTCAAGCAGTCGAGAAGCGACTTTGCCTGGCGTACCCGACTGTTCACTACGCTGCATCACCCTATCGATCTTGATAAATCACCCATCACACCCTCACTTTCAGCAGGGGAAACCAACTACCCCGACCATGGCGACAGCCCACAACTATTGCTGCGGCGATCCGATATAGCACTGGATATGGCGCGACGTCACCGGCACCCTCATCAACGCTATCTGGAGGGGCAGGATGAGCACCATTTGCGCCAGCTCACCCTGATTCGCGATCTACAGGATGCGGTGGGCAACGGTGAACTGTGGATGGCCTACCAGCCCAAAGTAGACACCCGTAATGGCCGCGTAGAGCAGTGCGAAGCGTTGATGCGCTGGCGTCACCCGTCGTTAGGATTTGTGCCCCCCGATGAGTTTATTAGCTTGGCCGAGCGCTCGGGAAGTATCGGCATGCTTAGCCACTGGATGTTAGCCAATGTCTGCGCTCAATTGCATGCCTGGCAGCAGCGTGGCTATCACTTATCGGTAGCGGTTAATCTATCCGCCAGTGATGTGGTGGATCGCCAATTGGCGACTTATTTGGCCAGTTTACTTGAACGCTATCGCCTTGCCCCTGCCCGCCTGAGTATCGAAGTCACTGAAAGTGCCGTTATGCAGGACGTTGATGCCGCTATGTCCACGTTGATGGCGCTCAACCAACTGGGGCTACGTATCGCAATCGATGACTACGGCACCGGCTACTCCTCTTTGGCGCAAATCAAACGACTACCCGTGGATGAGCTCAAGATTGATAAGTCTTTCGTGTTGGCCATCGACTCGCAAAAAGATGACTTAACCATCGTCAGCTCGACTATCGAAATGGGCCATAGCTTAGGGCTGCGTTTAGTGGCCGAAGGTGTTGAGAATCGCGCCAGCGCCGAGCTGTTAAGCAAGCTTGGCTGTGACTATTTACAAGGGTATTGGGTTGCTAAACCCATGCCCGCGGATGAGCTCCCTGCATGGTTGGATAACTTTACCCCACTGTCACTTCCCCACCCGATGTCTACCATACTCAAGACGCTCCAGAGAAAGCCATGAGGGTATTTCAATCTATGTTTTCACCGCCCCACTCAACCTCTCGGCACTCCTTCTCTGGTTGTCTTGCGTCCTGCTTAGCGGTCTGTTTAGCGTTTGCAGCCACTCCCTCCTCTGCAGGAAGCCGTATTTTAGGTACGGGTGGCGTAAGTGCTATTGAAGGAGCTGCTGGCGGTGGTTTATCACCTTGGGCCGTGCTTTCCAGCACCGCAAGCGATCAGGAAATAGGCGCCACTGCCGCCGCTACGCGTGCGTGGGTAGACGACTATCGATTGACGGTGACCGGCGCCAGTCTGAATGTTTATGATCGTGTTGAAGTCTCCGTGGCCCGTCAAACCCTTGATTTAGAAACCCTGGGAGGCGAACTAGGCCAGGATATTTATGGCGCGAAAGTACGCTTACTCGGCGATGTGCTCTATCACCCTTGGGGCATTTGGAGCTTTGGGGTGCAACATAAGCGACTGGTTGATGGCACTATTCCCACCGCCCTGGGCGCCGATGAAACAAGCGGCACCGACGTGTATCTGAGCGGCAGCAAGCTGCTATTTAGTGCGGTTGCTGGGCGCAATGTGCTGCTCAACGCGACCCTGCGTAATACCGATGCCAACCAGGGCGGTTTACTTGGTTTTGGCGGTGACCAGGGGGGGCGCTCGTGGGTGGCCGAGGGGAGCGTGGGCGTCTTTATTACCCCGCAATGGATTGTTGGCGCCGAGTATCGCCAGAAACCCGATAACCTAAGCGTTGCCGAAGAGGATGATTGGCAAAGCCTCTATACTGCCTACTTCTTCAATAAGCACTTATCACTCACGGGCGCATGGTTGGATTTAGGCGATATTGCCGGCCTACCCTCCCAACGCGGCGGCTATCTTTCACTTCAGGCAGCTTTTTAAGCGGGGCGCAATGATCTATCCACGCACACGCAAACACTCTCCCACACGCCGCTGTTTAATAGCGCTTACCTTTATAGCGGTAGCGTTTTCGCTCCCAGGCTGCGCGTATCAATCAGCAACTCAATCAACAAATACAACACTCTATGAACGCCTGGGCGGGAAAACAACGATTGATGCGGTAGTGGAGAACCTGTTATACCGAATTGCCGATGATCCCGAAGTAGTGGTGTTTTTTGCTAACACGAATATCGATCTATTTGCCGAATCCCTGGCCAGCCAGCTATGCGATGTAAGCGACGGCCCCTGCCGTTATGAAGGCCCGCCGATGGATCGCGCGCATCAACATATGGGGCTGACAGATGTGCATTTTAATCGTGTCGTTGAATACCTTGATGCCGCAATGCAGGCAGAAGATATTCCCCTGGGCGCACGGAATGAGCTGCTGGGCAGGCTTGCCCCAATGTACACAGACATTATGCGTCTTCAGTAACCTGCCAGCCGTCACGGCCCATCGTTTTTACCTGGTAGAGTGCTTTGTCTGCCGCTTCATAAGCGTAGGGAAACGTTGCTTCATCGGCCACAAAACAACTGCCACCCACGCTTAAGGTAACGCCTTTTTTATCCGGATGGGCAGGGTGTGGAAAGTCAGCTTCCCGCAACCCCTCCATTAACTGATGGCAGTAGCGTTTAAGCGTGGCTACGTCTGGGCAGTCGAGTAGTGCCGCGAACTCATCGCCTCCCAAGCGGTAGAGCTTCGCCTCCTCAAGCGTTTCACCAATCAGTGTCGCCAACTGGCGCAGCAGGGTATCGCCTTGAGGATGCCCACAGGCATCGTTGTACTGTTTAAAAAAGTCGATATCGACCAGAATCAGTCCAAGTGTTTGGTGCTGCTTCGCCAACACATCTTGGTGCAACGCGCTGCGGTTGCCGATCCCGGTGAGCGGGTCGCGCATGGCGCGCTGCATCCACTCAAAAGTCTCTTGGGTGGCACGATCAGCGCGCCGCAACTGGCGTTCGTGAAGCCACCAAAACACCAACCCCATCACAAAGATTAATAAGCTGGAGTAAGTCAGCACCTGACTATGCTGGCGCGTACTTTCTGAAAAATCATTAATCGCCGCGCCCCGGCGATCAAGCTGATCCATCTCAATATGGGTCAGGCACTGAATAGGCGCAAACAACATCGACACTGCAGCGAAACGATCAATGTTCCGTGCCGCTAACTGAACCCCTAACCGATCTAAATCCGCCAAGCTAGACTCGGCACAAGCATACTCACGTCGATAGATGTGCATATCGGCTAAACCATAGGCCAACTCAATGTCCAGGAGTGCAGCATCCAGCGCATCTTGCTCGGCCTGATCGCCCAATAATTCGGCTTGAGCATCTTGCAAAAAGACCCGTGCCCGGGTTGAAAGCTGTTGACCGGTAAGGTTCCCCGTTTGACTGAAGTAAGCCTGTATTTCGGGGTAGACCCAGCGCGATTCATAAACCATTAGCACCATAAGCGCCAAAAAGCTCATCAAGCTCAACGACAACCATGTAACGTAGCGATGTTGACGCGCAAGCGCACGGGGCTGCATTGACGGCTGATCAGTAGGCTTGGGTTTGGATGTCACCACCTCGCCTCTATACTGCGGATCATCCAGATCCAATCGTTAAAATCACGCAGGTTCTCAACATCGCGATTATCGTTAGTATAATCTCGCTCAACGAGCCGAGCTGGGCCGCGTGTGCGAATGGTTAGCGGATCCCCCTCTTCCGCAGTAATCAAGTACCAGCTGGGGTCATCCCACCCCTCAAGCGTCACTTCATAGTCATCCCAGGCAGTAAAGTGAAGTGCCGGGGGGACTTCACCAAACTGTTCAATCAGAAAGGTGCGAAACGCCAGGCCCTGCATCTCCACATCGCGCCCTTGATAGGGATCGTAGAGCGTAAACGTCTCGTCAGACATGGCACGCAAATCACTTAGCGCGACCTTTTGAGTGACATCGCCATTGATTATACTTAATGCTTGGGCGAAAGCAGCCGTAGGGAGCATGATGCCCACGACCATTAACACGCTCGCTAACTGATCACGTGCACGACCCCATGGGCTGCGGTGTAAAGCAACTGCGTTCATGGCATAGCTTCCTGGTGTGTTCACTCTTTTAAATAATTTTACCAAGAACTCTACCAGAGCACGCCTTGTATTGCTCCTTAACGCACGTTAAGGAATTTCAACTTATCAGCACATTTCAGGCAAAAAAAAGCCAGCCCAAGGTGGGCTGGCAACAGGAGGCTTACTAGGCTGGTAAAACTAAGCCAGCAAACCCCCTCCCCTGACAAGGTTTACATGAACTGGGAAAGCTACTTCTTGCGATCATTTTTACGTAGATGATCGCGAATCACGAAGCCCACCCAACCCACCATAAATGCGATTACTAACGCGACGGTGGCTAAACCAAAGATAATTGTGTTATCCCAATACATGGTGAATCCTCCCGCCGTGATGTATGCGTTCATACTAGTCACTCAATGGCGGAAGAATGCTGACCTGGGTCAAGTTACGGAAGGCGGGGGTAAGCGGTTAAACAGGAAATTGATACCGATCAATTTTTGGGCGTGATGAGCGCTACAACACCTTGCGGTCTTCAACTTTGCTGTGCTCGGTGCCTGGCGGTAACGGGTGACCTTTGGCTAATTCTGCACGGGTAGCTTCGCGCACGTCTAAAATGGTCACTTTATAGTTCAGCGTACGCCCGGCCAGGGGGTGGTTGGTATCTACGGTGACGCGGTCGCCATCGACTTCGAGTACCGTGACAATTTGCGGCCCGGCTTCACCTTCGGTTTGAAAGCGGCTGCCCGGCTCCAACTCAGCGTTACCAAAAGAACCGCGGCTGACTTCTTGCACTAGGGCTTCGTTGCGCACACCATAGGCATCCGCGGGCATTAGTTGAACACTTAACTCGGCCCCAGCCGTTTGGCCTGCTAAGGCACTCTCTAGCCCTGGCACGATATTGTCGTGACCATGCAAGTACTCTAGCGGCTTATTGCGCGCCTGGGAGTCGTCCAATACCTGCTTGCTGCCATCGTTGAGCACGTCGCTAAGAACATAGTGCAAGGTAACTACCTGATGCGCCGTAATCGACATGGAAAACTCCTCTCCGGTAAGCTGTCGGTTTTGTGATAGAACTTTGTGATAGAAACACTGCTTCAGTTTATCACTTGGCCGTTGCCAGCGTCTTTCCACCAGGAGTAGCGTTTAATGTTAAGCCCCACCCCCCAGCGCAGTTGGCTTGCCGCGCTGGCTGTCTATTGTCGTGCGCCCGTTATTACCATGCTGTTTTTGGGGTTTTCCGCTGGCTTACCTTTTCTACTGGTATTTTCAACGCTCTCGGCTTGGCTGCGCAGCGATGGCGTTGAGGTCGCGGCGATTGGTTTTTTTGCCTGGATCGGCATGCTCTACTCGATCAAGTTTTTCTGGGCGCCCGTGGTGGATCGTTTAGCGCTCCCGATATTGACCCGCGCATTCGGACAGCGCCGTGGCTGGATGCTGTTAGCCCAGGGGTTGATCGTTGCGGGGTTATTGGGCCTCGCCGGTTTGAGTCCAGTGGGAAATCTCGGCTGGGTCGCTCTGTTTGCACTGTTAGTAGCTTTTGGCTCAGCGACGCAAGATATTGCGATCGACGCCTACCGTATTGAGTCCGCCGACGATGATGTTCAGGCCGCCATGGCCTCGACCTATATTATTGGCTATCGCGGTGGCCTACTTGCCGCCGGTGCCGGCGCGCTGTATATCGCGGCGTCGGCCTCTTGGGATGTGGCGTATATGAGTATGGCGGCGCTAATGGGCATTGGCGTACTTACCGTGCTGCTACGCCCCGAGCCAAAGCGCGCCTCCCTCTCTATTCAACTTATACACGAACCTAAGGTGCGGGCGTTTATTCGTGCCAGCCGGGGCAAACCTAAAATAGTGCGCCGCCTGGGTGCCTGGAGTATTGGTGCACTGGTCTGCCCGTTTACCGACTTTTTTAGCCGCTATGGGGTAAAAGCGCTATGGATTTTAGTGTTTATTGCGGTATTCAGAATTAGCGATTTGGCCATGGCTTCCATGGCCAACCCGCTGTATATCGACCTGGGCTTTTCGCTGGCAGAAATAGCTAACGTGACCAATATATTTGGCATTGCGATGAGTATTACCGGCGGGATTTTAGGCGGGCTATGCGTAGCACGCTACGGCATTGGCCCGCTGCTAATTTTCGGCGCGGGGCTGGTGATGGTGACTAACCTGCTGTTTGCCGTCCTTGCCCTGGTGGGTAATCAACTGCCCATGCTGGTGGTCACGATCATCGGCGACAACCTTGCCAACGGACTAGCCAGCGCGGTGTTTATCGCCTTTCTCTCTAGCCTCACATCCCGCGCCTACACCGCCACGCAGTACGCGCTGTTCTCGTCATTAATGACGCTACCGGGAAAATTTCTAAGCGGTTTTGGGGGGCTGGTCGTCACCGCTCAGGGCTACCCGAGCTTTTTTGTCATCGCCACACTGCTGGGTGTACCCGCGATTGTATTGGCGATCTGGATCAGCCGAGACAAACAATTAGTGCCCACCCCCAAGTCTGCTTGAACAGGCTTGAGGCCAGGCTTGAAGGATTAGCCGAGTGAAGGTTTAGACTAGCGGTGAGCTTCTAACCACTCCAACGCCCCAGGCGTCGTGCGCCACTGATCGCGCATCAAGGTGCGGTACTGCCACGCTTCCGCCCGGGTGCCGGGGTCAACCTGGCCATCCGGGTGGGGCATAGAGGGACGGGGATTTTCGGCACAAATCAGCTCTAATGCGTAGCGGTTATGGCCAAGCACATCAACAAGCGCGGCTTCGGCTGCCTCATGCTGCTCTAAACGATAGAGCGCCAGGGTTTTGCCCATTAGCAGTCCGAGCACTAGCGAGCCATCGTCGTCACTCTCTTCAGCCAGCGCTAACGCCTCTTCATTGCGATCATCGCGCAGTAGCTGGTCGAGCACCAGTTCACGCAGGCCCAAGCTATCCTCCTGGTCGATCAGCAGTAGCTCCTCGGCGAGTTCCCGTGAGTGCTGGCGAGCACCGCGCTCCATACCCACAACCAAGGCTAACCCCGTGCGAAGCAGCATGGCGTTGTCGGCATCGTCCCAGCACAGATTACCGCCGCCTTCTGCACGGGCTTGTTCCAGCCAGCGCGAAAGGCGCAGTGCCAGCGGTTCCAGCAGGCTGGGGGCCATCCAGGGCAGGCTGCCAAAACGGCTGGTGAGTGCCAAGGTTACGTCTTGCACTACCTGGGGCGCGTCCAGCCACTCGGGATGCGCGCAGAGTGCCGACATCCACTCAATGGCGTTGCCCCAAGGGTCATCACGAAAGCCCAGCGCTACGTCTTCATCCACCAGCACCTGAAAGTGCTCATGCCAAGCGGCAAACAGCGTTGCCTCCCGGGCACTGGTGTTATAAAACAAACGCCCACTTTCAGGGTCAGCGCTGACATCGATTTTGGGGGCAGTCGGCAGCGCAGCCAACAATGCCTGAAGCGCCACCAGCGGGGTGGCCAGATCTTCTTCCGCACTGAGCAACTGATCGGCAAGCGTCGCACCGGGGTTATCCGCCAACGCGGCGAGAAACTCCAACTGATCTTCATCCAGCTCGCCCTGGCGCACCAGGCGGCGGTACCAGAAGTTGGCACGCTCTTTAGCCTCCTGCTCGTGACCTTCATGCAGCAATAGCATGGCTTCAATGTAGGCCAATGTGGGCGAATCAGGCAGCGCCTGCTGAGCCTTAACAAAGGCGCCCCGGGCACTGTCCAGGTCATCGTTGTCCAGATGCATTAAACACAGTCGCTCAAGCGCCACACCGCGTAAGAACAGCGGCCCGCGCTCCATCACATCGTCCAGCAGGTCGGCGCGTTTACGGCTAAAGCCGCGCTCTTGGTAAATATCCAGCAGGATTTCAAAGGCGGGTTCGGCCTGCTCGGGCAGTCGTGACCAATCGCTACCATCGAACAGCGATTCAAGGATTTGCATTGCGCGCCCCGTCTGGCCGCTTTCAGCGGCGATCAACCCGGCTTCCAGCAGTGCTTGAGCCGGTGCCCGCTGGCTCTCCAATGCGGCTTTCAGGGTCGCACCCTTCCATTCGCGCAGCGAGAGCATCCACATCATCTGGTCGGGTATGTCGGTGGGAAACTCAACCTGGTAGCAGCACTGCTTGAATTTACGCCCAGAGTCACACCAGCAGGGTTCATTACGTCCCGGCGTGGCGAGGGGCTCGCAGGCGAAATCGAGCCGCTCCAGCGGGGTTTGCGACCATAGCACCGGTGCCAGCGCCTGGGCCATGGCCACATCGCCTTCAAAGGCGTCCGCGCCTTGGGCGCGCACCCAGGTCATAAAATCCGGATAGTGTTCTTGTTGCCTGATTGCCGAGAGTGCCCCGGAGGCGAATCCCAGCAGCTGATCGACCCATACCGCCAGCATTGCCGTCTCCACTGTGTTAAAAGCGGCATAGTTTAGCATGTCCCTTAGGGTTCACGCAGAGAGGATTGGCGACGATGTTAAGGGCTGCTAGAGTGCAGCGATTTGAGCAAACCATAAAGCGTTCGAGTCGACTGGAGCGATGCAATGAGCGAACTGACCGTTAGTCTCTGCCAAGGTTCGGCGATAGCCCCCCATTTGCCAGCGCTTGCCCGCCTTCGCATTCGAGTATTTCGTGACTTTCCCTACCTTTACGATGGCGAACTCAGCTACGAAGCGGATTATTTAGGTCGCTATGCTGAGAACCCGAATAGTTTATTCGTACTGGCCTTCGACAGAGAAGAGCTGGTGGGGGCAGCAACCGGACAACCTCTTCAGGATGAGGTCGACGAATTCCGCCAACCGTTTATAACCAACGGCATCAATCCCGAGCGCGTTTTCTACTATGGTGAATCCGTGCTGCTTCCCACCTATCGTGGCAGTGGAACGGGTAAACGCTTTTTGGCCGAACGAGAAGCCCACGCCAAACAGCAGGGATTTGATATAGCCGCTTTTTGCGCGGTAGAGCGACCCGCAGATCACCCCGCTAAACCTGCCGACTACCGCTCGCTTCACGGTTTCTGGAACGCCCATGGCTACCAGCGCCACGGCGAGCTTGCCACCACCTTCGCTTGGCGAGATATTGGCGAGCAGGCGGAAAGCCATAAGCCCATGGTGTTTTGGCTGAAACCCCTTGGCTAGGGAGTCACTCGCCTGGATGGTTTACGCCCAATCAAGCAGTGGTCGGGTTCGCTCATGCATATCCAACCGCGCGCCCAAACGTACCAGATTCCAGTAGTGGCCGTTCAGCGCCCGGGAGAGCAGCAGCGTATCGGCGGGGGGCTGCAGGCGATCCATCGCCGCCCATACTTTCGGGGTCAGCTCGCGCAGACGGCGGTGTACCCGTACATCGCTAAAATCCTGCTCCCCCGGTTCAAACAGCGGCGCGATACATTCAGCGGATTCACGATAGAGCGCCAGCGGGGCCCCCTGCCCCTGGCGGCCACCCATTTGCATCAAGGCTTCATCCATCCCCATTGGATCATGTTTTAGCGTGGCATCAAGCAGTTGCATCATTGCTTTCAAGCGCGCATCTGGCACGGCAATCACCGCACCTAAATCGTAAATCACCAGCCGCCCATGGACATCGGCGGCGAAATTGCCCGCATGGGGGTCGGCGTGTAGTTCGCCGTAAGTAAACAGCTCTTGGGTAATCCAATCGGCCAGCGTTTGGGCAATACCCTGGCGCGTCGCGTCATCTGCATCGGCTAATTCACGCAGAGGAGTGCCCTCCACGTAGCGCATCGCCAAGACATGGGGGCCGGAAAGCTCAGTCAGCGGCTCGGGAATTACCAGCCGAGGGTCATCCTTATAGCGCTCACGGTAACGGGCCAGCGCAGCGGCTTCTGCGTGGTAATCCAGCTCACCACGCAGGCTTTCGGCAAGCTCTTCAAACAGAGCGTCCAAGCGCGCCTGGGGCACTTTAAACCAGCGGCCTAAACGCATAATGCGCCGCACCTGAATCAAATCGCTCTCCAGCACCTCGGCAAGGCCAGGGTACTGCACCTTGAGCACGACAATTTCGCCCTCATGGGTCGTGGCGCGGTGAACCTGCCCCATGGAGGCGCTGGCAAAGGGCCGCTCTTCTACTTCGCTGAAGTAGTGGTCAATATCGCCATACTGCTGAATCAGCGCTTCATGAATACGCGGCCAGGGCATCGGTTCGGCCTGCCGCTGTAGGCGGGCAAGCTCCTCGGCGAGATCAGGCGGCAGCAGGTCGTCCCACTGGGACATAATTTGGGCCAGCTTCATGGCCGGGCCTTTCAGCTCTGAAAGCCCCTCAAACAGCGCTTCACCCAGGGCGCGCCAGTCCGCTTGGCCACCTAAACGGGTTTTAAGCAACGCCCCACCGGTACGTGCCCCCAATCCCATTAAACGACGCGTTCTGCCGTGATCACGCATTTGCTGCCTCTCCTGGTTACTCAACTCACCACTTAACTAAGCCGAATTATTTATACAAAATTGATACATCAAAAATATTTTGAAAATATCTAGCATCACTATACATCCCCCTACGAGACCATGCTCTATATAGATCGATGTGTCTGCTACCATAGGCGCCATTAAAGGATACGATGAAGGCTTCGCTGCTATGCGCCTGATAATTGCCGAAAAACCCAGCCTCGCCCAAGCCATTGCCGAGGCGTTACCGGGCACTAGCAAACGTCAGGAGGGCGCGGTGGTATGTGGCGATACCACGGTCACTTGGTGCCTGGGGCACCTGTTAGAACAAGCGCCGCCGGAAGCCTACGACCCCGCCGACAAACAGTGGCGGCTGGATCGGCTACCCATTGTGCCGCAGCAGTGGAAACTGATGCCGCGATCTAAGGCGCGGGGCCAACTGGCAGTGATTCGCAAGCTGATCAAGCAAGCAACGGATGTGGTGCACGCCGGCGATCCCGACCGAGAAGGCCAGCTACTGGTGCAGGAAGTCATTGAGTACATGAAGTATCGCGGCCCGGTGCAGCGGCTACTGATTAGCGATCTTAATAAACCGGCAGTGAGCCGAGCGCTGGCAAAACTGCGCTCTAACGTTGAGTATCAACCGCTGTTTCAGGCAGCCCAGGCCCGCTCCCGTGCCGACTGGCTGTATGGCATTAACCTAACCCGCGCCTGGACGCTCACCGGCCGCCAGGCAGGCCACGACGGTGTGCTTTCTGTCGGCCGCGTGCAAACCCCGG
Source organism: Halomonas campaniensis (assembly GCF_002211105.1). Classification (GTDB taxonomy): domain Bacteria; phylum Pseudomonadota; class Gammaproteobacteria; order Pseudomonadales; family Halomonadaceae; genus Vreelandella; species Vreelandella campaniensis_A. The sequence continues at coordinate 340,044 of NZ_JPUA01000037.1, forward strand.
TGCTGGGATTGATCGTGCGCCGCGATAACGCCATCCGTGACTTTGTGCCCCATCCGTTCTATCCGCTATGGGTGGATCTCAAGGTTGCCCAAGGCCAACTGCGAGCCTGGTGGGCGCCCAAAGAGCACCAACCTCTCGATGACCAAGGCCGTTTGATTGACCGCAGGCCCGCCGAAGCCCTGGCGGCGCAGTTACCCGGTGCATCAGGGCAACTCACCAAGCTCGATCAGCAGGAGAAACGCCAGGCACCACCACTGCCCTACTCGCTCTCTGCCCTTCAGGTAGACGCCGCCCGCCGCCACGGGCTTTCCGCGCAGATGGTGCTGGATATTTGCCAGCGGCTTTATGAGCGGCACAAACTGATTACCTACCCGCGTTCAGACTGCCGCTACCTACCCGAAGAGCATCTTCAGCTTGCCCAGCGCAGCCTCACCGGTGCCTGCCAAAACGACGAAACGCTTCAGCAGTGGCTGAATGGCGCAGACTTCACGCTGCGCTCCAAAGCCTGGAACGATAAACAGGTCGGCGCCCACCACGCGATCGCCCCTACCGGCAAGCCCGCTGATTTCAGCCAGCTCTCCGCTACCGAAGGCCACGTATTCCGGCTGATCGTACGCAACGTCATGGCCCAGTTTTACCGCCCGCTGCGCACCTTCGAAGTCAAAGCCGAATTTACGCTGCTTAATGAAGCTTTCCGCGCCCGCGGACAAAGCATTCTCGATCCCGGCTGGAAACCGCTATTTACTACCCGCGATGAAACCCCACCACTGCCACCGCTCACTCAAGGCGAGCCCTGCCAGGCACTCGGCGCAGGTGTTGAAGAGAAAGAAACCCGCCCGCCGGAGCCTTTCACCGACGCCAGCCTGATCAAGGCGATGATGAACATCGGCCGCTATGTGGACGACCCGGAAGTACGCCGTACGCTACGCGACACCGATGGCCTGGGCACCGAAGCCACCCGCGCAGGCATTATCGAAACCCTGGTACAGCGTGGCTATTTAGTGCGCCAGCAAAAGGCCCTGCGCGCCACCAAGCTGGGCAGTGCCCTGATCGCCGCCCTGCCCAGCGCGGTAAGCACCCCGGAGCGTACCGCCTTATGGGAGCAGCGTCTGCGCGCCATTGCCGAACAGCAGGACGACCCCGACGCCTTTCAGCAGGCACTGCTGGAGGATCTGCGCGGCTTGCTCTCCCACAGTAATGCAGGAAAGCTCAGGCAGAGCCTGCAAACCGCCCAGGGAGAGGCCGGTGGCCCGCCGAAACGAACGAACAAGTCCAGAAGGAGCTATACGAAAAGGAAAAGTACGGGAACCCGCACGGGCACGAAAGGCAAGCGTGGCAAAGGGTATTCGAGTAATAATTGAGGGGTATTTTTAGACTTAAAATCAGTGAGGCACAGCGATATCGACCAGGTGAGTCGGCGGCAATAAATCAAGGCTCGCTTTCATGGTGCGCACTTCCTCTGCTGGCGGGCGGCCAAAGAAGCGCTTAAATTCGCGACTAAACTGGGAGGGGCTCTCATAGCCGACCCGGCTAGCGGCGGACGCCGCCGTCACCCCATCACGGATCATTAACAGCCGCGCATGGTGCAAGCGGGTGGATTTAATGTACTGGATAGGCGAGGTCTGCGTGACCGCCTTAAAGTGAACGTGAAAGGCTGGCGCACTCATGCCTGCGTCATTGGCCAAGCTTGCCACTTCCAGCGGCTCGGCATAGTGGGCATGAATACGGTTGAGCGCCTTAGCGATTTTGCCAAATTGGCCATAATGGGAGAGCGCTGTTCGAACACTGCCCCCCTGCTCTCCCGTCAATACCCGGTAGCAGATCTCCCTGACGATAAAAGGGGCGAGTATATGCGCATCCGTTGGGGAGGCAAGCGCACTCAGTAGCCGTAGCGTTGCATCGGCTAGCGACGCTTCCAGGGGGCTGGAAAGCATGCCACGCGGCGCCTCTAATGGCGGCTCACCCGATGCTTCCAGCATCGTCACCAACTCAGCGATCACTACCGCATCCAGGCGGATCGCAACCCCCAGCATGGGCTCTTCAGGGCTGGCTTCTGTTTCCGATGTAAATGGCAGGGGAACCGATAACACCAAGTAGTGCTGTGCATCGTAGATATACACCTCATCCCCCAAGTAACCACGCTTGCGGCCCTGGCAGATAATGACGATACTCGGCTCGTAAAGCACCGAGGTATTTTGCAGTGGGCGGTTAGAGCGCATAAAACGTACGCCATCCAATAGCGACTGGGTATAGCCTTCGTGAGGTGCCAGTTGGTATAGGCACTCCACGATCTTACGGTAAACCACAGCATCACTCTTCAATGTCATATTAACCACCTCTGTCATACGTGCCGCACCTGAATAAACTCGCCGAGTCGGTCACGCCTTAAGAGTAATATACATGCTGGGTGGCTTAACGCGCCGCACGCCATTAACAAACAAATAGGATTAGGCAATGATGCAATAGGATCACCTATACAGATGCCCGCCTCGGTAGCTTAGTCTTCTCAAGGTCAATTACTGAGAGGATTACTCAATGACGACGTTATCAACCCCATCTTCTAAAGTTGTTTTATTAACCGGTGCCAGCAGCGGTATCGGTGAAGCCACTGCCCGCTGGTTGGCAGGCCAAGGGCACCGCTTGGTCATTGGTGCACGCCGCACCGACCGACTGGAAGCATTAACCCACTCCCTGCGTGAAGCAGGCGGCAGAGTGGATTTTCAGGCATTGGATGTCACCGATCTTGAAGACATGCAAGCGTTTGCGGATTTTGCGATCCATACCCATGGTCGCATTGATGTGATCATCAACAACGCAGGCGTAATGCCACTCTCCCCTTTAGCGGCGCTCAAGGTTGATGAGTGGAACCGCATGATCGACGTCAATATTCGCGGCGTACTCAATGGTATTGCCGCCGTTCTGCCGACGATGCAGGCCCAGCAGAGCGGTCAGGTGATCAATATTTCTTCCATCGGCGGCCTCACCGTTATGCCCACCGCCGCCGTTTACTGCGCCACCAAAAATGCGGTTCGCGCTATTTCCGATGGCCTACGCCAGGAAACCGACACTATACGAGTGACCTGTGTCTACCCAGGTGTGGTGGAATCGGAACTGGCCCATACCATCACCGACGCTGAAACCGCAAAAGCGATCGACGTATTCCGCCAGATTGCCCTCAAGCCCGAGGCGATCGCTTCCGCCATAGCCCATGCCATCAACCAGCCCGATGACGTCGATACCAGCGATATCGTGGTGCGACCTACCGCCAGCCAATAACACCTCATGCGTCACACCCGAGCTATTCGGGTGTGCACTTGAGCACAGGAGCTTTCACATGCAAGAAACCAAACCTCCCATTTATTGGACACGGGCACTGGTGGTCGCGGGCATTATCACTATTTTTCCAGCGGCCACCTCTGCTCAAACAACACCGAACGAAGGGAATGCCCCCATGACAGACCATCCGTATGTTGGAATGTGGGTCACTAAAGATGGCCGCATTCGTCATCAACTTTTAGCCAATAATCGGTACGACGAGGCCCGCGGTGAGCGTGAAAGCGCTTACCAAGGGCGCTATCAGGTGACGGATAACTATATCGAATACTGGGACGACACCGGCTTTACGGCAGATGGCGAGTTTATAGATGGCGTGCTATATCACGCCGGTATGGTGCTATATCGCAAAGAGTAATCTTTAATTCGAGTGAGTCGCTATCAATAAACCACAACACTCCTATAGCGCCATCAAACATCGGCACTATCTTCATCATGCCCTGAGCGGGAAGCTTTTTTCTTGCTGATTGAATCAGAAAAGAAAGGCACTACGTAGAGGACTACCCAGGCCAGCAGCGTACACAGAACCGCCGTCTGCTCGCGTCCCAGGCCGACGGCTATGCCAATTGCCGCCGTCAACCAAACCCCTGCTGCCGTGGTAAGCCCAGACGTACCTTTTTCATCTTTACGGGTGATGATGGTGCCGGCACACAGAAAACCGATGCCTGCAATCACGCCTTGGATGACCCGGCTCATTTCCGCGTCAGAGATCCCCGTTTGCTGAGGGATAAATATAAAGACAGCAGATCCCATGCAGACCAGCATATGGGTGCGTATTCCAGCGGCCTTGCCTCTCTGCTCTCGCTCGAGCCCCAATAGCCCGCCCAGCACAGCGGCCAACAGCAAGCGAATCACCACAATGACGAATTCACTCAGATCATTAAAATCCGAAAACTCGGATATTACAGTATTAATAACTACTTCCATCGTTTCGTTCCTTGACTGCCAGAGTAACGGCGCTTAAATAGTGACCAACCGCGAAGCTTCGAAGGGTATCCAACAGCGAACCCTGTTAACCAACTCAGCAGGAGAGTAGCTTGTTATCAAACCTCACAAGATAACGGTATAAAAGTTTGCAACGGTCAATTCATCAACGTACACAGCCCTCCCGGTACCGCCAACACCCAGTCACGAATAGCCTGTATCGTCGGGTCATGCCGTCGGCTTTCGGGGTAGACCAGAAAGAACGGCTTACCTTCAAATTCCGGGCCGAAAGGTTGCACCAAGCGCCCCTCCTCCAGCTCATCCATAATCAACTGACGACTCATCAGCGCGACGCCCTGCTCACCTACGGCGGCAGAAATAGCGTGGGTCTCATCAGAAAATACCAGCCCGGCACTCACGTCCAGCCCCGGCACTTTTGCCTCTTTCTGCCACGCCGCCCAATCCAGTGGTGATGATATGGCTCCCTGACTGCTGAAATGAATCAATGGGTGCAAAGGTAGCTGGGCTACCTCGTGTAGGCCAAGGTGTGGGCTACAGGTCGGGATAAAGGTGTTATCAAACAGCTTTTCCGCGACCAACCCAGGCCAACGGCCATCGCCGTAACGAATAGCGATGTCTGCCGTTACCCCATCCAGCGGAACCGGCTCATGTGAAGCATGGATACGCAGATCAATATCTGGATGGGAATCGCGCAGCATACACACCCAGGGCAGCAACCAGCGCACCGCAACAGCTGGCGTGGTAGAAAGCGTAACGGTTTGGCGAATAGGCACTGCGCTCAGCCGCTCGACGACACTGCTGATGCTATCAAAGGCAGTTTCCAACACCTGCTGTAGCTCACGGCCTTGAGGGGTCAGCTCCAGCTGACGCGGCTTACGCAAAAACAGCGAAACGCCCAGCGCCTCTTCGAGTCCGCGTACTTGGTGGCTGATGGCCGTGGCAGTCACCGACAGCTCCTGCGCAGCCTGCTTGGCGCTCTCATGCCGGGCAGCCGCTTCAAAAGCGCGAAGCGACGAAAGAGAGGGTAATCGGCGATGGCTCATGAATGAGATCTACTCATCTATAGCGGCAAGAAAAGATCGTTTGTTTAGGCTGAAAGGCTCGGCCTAAGCTAAGCCTGTTGTTAATCATAGATGAGATCAACTCAGATTAGGAGGCTATCATGACACATATTCTGCACATAGACGCTAGTGCCCGACCCGGTATTGCGGGAACAGATAACCACGGTTCGCATAGCCGCCATCTAACCTATCAGTTTGTCAGCCAGTGGCAATCAGGACGACCTCAAGACACGGTCACCTATCGCGATATAGGTCAAAACCCGCCGTCGATTATTAATCACGACTGGATTGCGTCTGCCTTCACCCCCGAAGAACGGCTAGAACCCTGGATGAGGGAAGCACTGGCTGAAAGCGACCAACTGGTCGATGAGCTGATGGCAGCGGACATTCTGGTGATCGGCACGCCGCTCTACAATTTCGGCATGCCAGCTGCCCTAAAGGCATGGGTCGATCAAGTGGTACGAGCGGGCCGAACGGTGGAGATCGATGAGAGCAACCCGACCGACCCTTACATTCCAAAACTGAATGATCGGCCAAGGCATGCCGTTATTCTCACTGCCAGAGGCGGCGTAAATATGTCGCCTGGCGAAGAAATGGCCCATATGAACCACCTGGAAACACATCTGGCCACGGCACTGGGATTTATCGGTATTACCCGCCTTCATTCCATTGCGATCGAAGGCCAGGAAGTAGGCGGTGAGTTACTGGCCGCGTCCGTTGCCGAGGCAGTAGATAAAGTCGAAGCGCTGGTTAATGAATTGCAGGTGGCGTTTCGGGACGCTTCGATTCCCGAACCAGCCTAAAGGCTATGTGAACAATCCGCATTTAAGGTACGGAAATCGCTGACTCAGGAAATCCGTACCTTGCGTATCTATCTAGCACTAGCCGCCAGCCGTGCGCCTAAAGCCACAAACAGTGCCCCTAGGCCTCTATCCATCCATACACCAACGCGCGGTTTTCTCTTTAGAAAAGCCCCCAGTTTCGCCCCCGCGATTACCAGAGGGGGCTCTATGACAGCGGCGACCGCAATAATCAGGCTGCCATGCAATAACAGCTGAGCCTCGGCAGGGCCAGCGCCTTCCACGATAAATTGCGGCAGGAAAGCCAGAAAGAAGATTGCTACTTTGGGGTTTAGCGCTGATACCAACACGCCCTGCCAGTAAACAGCGGAGAGGTTCTTGTTGCCCGGATTGTCTGCTGAGACAAATTGATCCCCTTTGGAGAGCAGCATATTAATACCGAGCCATATCAGGTAGGCAGCCCCCACCCATTTAACAATCGAGAACGCCAGTGCGGAGGTCGCCAGAACGGCTGAAAGACCAACGGCAGCCATCACGACGTGCAGCACCGCCCCTGTCCAAATCCCTAACATCGCGGCGACACCATGTCGTCGTCCACTGCGTAACGTTTGCCCCAGTATGTAGGCGATATCTGGCCCCGGTGATAGGTTCAAAAGCACAGCCGCGGTGAAAAACGACATCCAGTGAAGCAGCGAGTAATCAAACACCGTTATTTTCCTTAATTATTTAGCTGTCAAAAACGCCAGGTTTTAATGACTGTGATCCAGCAAGAACGCGGCTGTGCCTTCATCTTTAGGCCTTACAAGGCTCTTAACTAGCATCCTATTTGTCCCGTAACGGCACTGACTAAAGGCTATCTTTCAACGCCTCGTTAATAAAATCCCCCTTTGCAGCCGTGTAAGCTTCTCGGTCTGAAGGGAACTCTGTTGCCCATAGGTGCTTCTGCTTCTCATACTGTTGCGCCAGTTTAGTATCAGCACGCAGCTTATTGCGAAACGCCAGCCGACGGTGCCACTCCTCGCTGCCATACACCATAAGATGCAGATGATGCGTCCTACGCCCCTCAGCCCAGCGCATTAACCAACGCCGCCCGACCAAAGAAGCGTTGTACTCCATTGATGTAGCATATTTGGCACGGCACAACGGCTCCAATAACTCATCGGCCCGGGATATTGAGTCTACGCCAGCCAGAATATCGATGATTGGCTTGGCCGATAGACCAGGAACAGCGGTACTTCCGATGTGCTCAATGGCTAGAAATTCATCTGGAAATAAGTCCAGCAGCCTGTCTCGCTCCTTCTCAAAGAGCGTTGGCCAAGTCGGATCATAGGGAAATAGTGCGACCTCCTCATGGATGGCTCGATTTAAAGATTCCGTTTCATCCATGGTTGCGGTTCCCCTGTGGCGCGAATTGTTGGCTATGCATCATCTGATAACAATGGCGGCATGGGGCAATCGAGAATATCGGCCATAGCACGGAACAGCTCGGCTTCGGCAGGCAAAATACGTCCGCTGTGCTCAATACAGCGCGCCATCGCTTGCAACAGGGCAGGCTTATGCAAAGGCTTTAAACGCCGCAAACGCTCAACCGCTAGGCTGAGTGCACGCATATCACTTATATCGTCAGTGACCCTCAATGAGAACGGCAGCTCACTCTCAGCGGCATTGAGCGCGGCGCTTATCTCAACCGGGTCATCTTGCCCGGCGGTGGCAAGCACCGTCAGTAGCAGCTGACACTCCCGTTGCAGGTCGTTTATCTTGAGGTTTGCAGGCCCACTGCCTTGCTTGCTGATGTTGTTCAACACCAACTGATATAGCGTCCACTCCAACAGGCTGACCTGACCATCCGCCTCGATCAACCGTTCCATACAGAGGCGAAAGTGTTGGGCCTGCTCCATTGAAAGCGAACGTAACGCTGGCAGCGCCAGTTCAATCAGTGGCAAGCGTAACTGTACATCCAGCCTCAACATTTCCGGGCCATACTCCATCAGCGCTCGGTAAACATCTGGCAGTGCAACTTGATGCAACGCCTTAAGCTGATGCCTACGCATTGTCTTATCCTGGCTGAGTAGCAGCGAATAGACCAAAGCACGGGCAGCATGAGGCTCGTGGGCGGCGGTTTTAATCCGCTCAGGCAGCGCCTCTAGCGTTGCTCTAGCTTGGGCAAGGTGGCGCTGACCAGGCTGACCCATGGTGTTAATGGCCGCTTGTGCAGAGGCTCCAGTTAACACAGCCGCTGTTGCTCCCAATCCGGCTCCTCGCCCAAGCGTCGGATCCGCGCCAGACCGCTCATCGTTGTATTCTGGTTCTGGTGCGTCACTCTCGGCTTGCGGGGTGGGCAAAGTGGCTTCGAAGCGGCCATTCCAGTCCGGCATTACCCGCTTGATGCGATCTTTAAGTGGCGGGTGGGTGGCCATCATTTGGCTAACCCCCTGCCGCACGCCTTGACCGAAGAAAAGATGACTGAATTCCGCGGCCTGTGTCGCTTGCAGGTAAGAGCCCTGGGTATGCGAGCCGATTTTAACCAGCGCGTTACCAATCCCCTGAGGGTTGCGGGTAAATTGCACCGCAGAGGCATCCGCCAGATATTCACGCTGCCGACTGACCGCCGACTTGATCAAGTTACCAAAGAAGGTACCCGCGTAGCCGATCAGCATTAGCGCCGCCCCCAGCGCTAAAACGACAGCGCCTGAGTTGTCGCGTTTTCCACCGCCGACCCGCCGAAAGCGCATACTACGCAGCAATGTTCCGCCCAATAAGCCAATGATTAGGATGCCATGCAGTATGCTGATCAGGCGCATATTCAACCGCATGTCGCCATGCAGAATATGGCTAAACTCATGAGCTACGACGCCCTGCAGCTCATCCCGTGTCAGGTGACGAATCGTGCCGCGAGTAATCCCGATCACTGCATCATTGGTTTGATAACCGGCGGCGAAGGCATTGATGCTCTCCTCCTCCAGCACATACACGGAGGGCACTGGCGTTCCAGAGGCAATCGCCATCTCTTCAACCACATTGAGAATACGCCGCTCATCAGCATCACGGGTATTAAGATTGATCTCGCGTCCACCCAGGGCTTCGGCCACTACCCGGCCACCACGCTTTAGTTGACTGCGTTTGAATAGCCCACCCAACACCACGACGGCCAGCACGGCAATTGCAACGCCAGTGACAAGCTCAATCGAGAGTGCTGACCACATACCCTGAGCAGAAAGATTGGTTTGTGTAGCAGATTGCTCCCCCATTAGATGCAGCGCGATGGCAATTGCCAACGTGGTAACAGCAATCAGGGCGAGCACTGCCAGTACCATCAAAACAACCAGACGCCCGGTTTTACGCCGGGCGTGATCCTGCGCGGTAAAAAAATCCATGTCGCGTTTTCCCTGAGCTTAGAACGACACCTTCGGCGCCTCTTGAATCTGGGCGCTGTCTTCAAACTCTAACAACGAGGCATCTTGCCCATGGCCGAACATGCCAGCCACTGCTACCGGCGGGAAGCTCTGCCGATAAGTGTTGTAGTGCATCACCGCGTCATTAAATGATTGCCGCGCAAAGGCCACCTTGTTTTCAGTACTGGTTAGCTCTTCTGACAACTGCTGCATATTTTCTGAGGCTTTCAAATCCGGGTAGGCTTCCATGACCACATTGAGCCGTCCCATCGCCTGTGTCAGCGCGCCCTCTGCGCCGCCCAGGTCTGCCATCGCTTTGGCACTGCCCGGGTTTGCCGCGGCCGCTTTTAGCCCAGCGGATGCGGTATTACGTGCTTCGATGACTGACTGCAGGGTCTCCCGCTCATGGCTCAGATACCCCTTGGCAGTTTCAACGAGGTTAGGAATCAGGTCATGCCGCCGTTTAAGTTGTACTTCGATTTGGGCAAAGGCGTTCTCAAAGCGATTTTTCAACGACACAAGTCGGTTGTAGACACCGATGACATAAAAGGCAATAACGGCGATGATCGCCACGATGATGATAAGCGTAAGCAGCATGGTGCTTCCTTTTAGTAGCTATTCGTCAGTAAAAAGCCGGTCTATGAAAAGCTAGACAATGAACGCCTAGCCCGTGAAAAAAGTAGCCAACAAACTCAATATCGTACGTTCATACATCACGTTGCAAGCTTAGGGAGAAAGGAAATGTCGACATAGTATTGTTGAAGATCACCTTTCTCATAAAACACGGTGATCGTATCAGTATGAATGTAATTCGATGGATCAAACCAGATATTCTGGCTTTTAAACATATGCACTTCCGAGGTGGCAGGGTTCTGCCATTGGGTGATCACCTGGAATGGGTGCCTGCCATTCACGGAGAAGCGTGTATTTAACTCTACCCCCTGATAGTGGGTATCGATAGGCACACCATTTTGCTTTAAAGATTCGCCTTTGCGACGCCTAAACTCAGGCACGAACATAAGAATGACGCCTGCCAGCAAGAACACGACGCCTATACCGGCAAGAATCGCCTCTGCTCCCCACAGTGAAAAAAAGCTATTGATTCGGGGACTATTTCGCTCGCCGGGCTGGTATAAAACCTCCACCTGCTGACCTGGGGAGTAGCTGGGCGGATTGCTACTTGTCGATGATGTAAAACTCACTAGCTGACCGCTTTCATTTGTGAATTGAACCACAGGGCGATAAGTAATCGAGTCACTTGAGCGAGACTCAACCAGCTCAAGCACCGTACCTTCAGTGATAACGGCTTCTGAAAGAAAGTCTCTTGTATTAAGCAATAGAAATGCAGAAGCGACTAGCAAGGCAATACCAACCACTAACGACGTTAGCTTTACAAAGAAAAGTGTTTTCACTTCCGCTCCTTGGAGAAACTGGGCTTGACGTAGCAAACTAGAACAGCTTTTATAGACGAAACAGTCTATTAGATTAAGCTTAAAAAAAACTAGCCCACGCGTCAATTAGGAATAGTTATCGAATAAGAAATGACTCTATACGGTGCATACACAGAGAAGCATTAACTGCTCCTCTGAATAAAACGATCTCTGGGTTAGATAACAGCTTTAACCAGACAGTCTTTAACGTAGCGGGCTTCACCGACAGCTTTTATGCCAAATACGTTAGCGACCTAATTTACCGTTGCTTCGATAATAATGACCCAGACATCAATATGCGCCCAGGGTGTGGCTGCCTCACTCCTATGCATCGTGCGATCAGCACGCCCCCGATGAACACCTGCTCGAAACGATTATCGAGCAGGGTCTGAAGCTCGCCGCCGGTATACTCTGGGACTTAGGTGAGCCAAAAGAACAGACTTTCAAACCAACGACAACAACCACACATCGCACAGCCACCAAGGCAGAATAAAATGACGACTCCTGAAGAAAACAGCGTCGATAATGAAGCCATTCATTGGGATCAGGATATAAGCTACGGCCAGTACCTGGATCTGGAACCCTTGCTTGCTTGCCAAAATCCCGCGTCTGATGAACACGATGAATTACTCTTTATCGTTATCCATCAAGTATCGGAGCTATGGATCAAACTGTGCCTTCACGAAGCTCATGGCGCCGCAGCGCATATTCAAGAAGATAACCTGCGCCCTGCTTTCAAGATGCTATCGCGGGTTTCCAGAATTCAGGAACAGCTTATCAAGGCCTGGGAAGTGTTGGTCACCATGACCCCCGCCGACTATGCCAGCTTCCGAGACAGCCTTGGCCAGAGCTCTGGATTTCAGTCCTATCAATATCGGGAAATGGAATTCCTGCTGGGTAACAAGAACGCCAAGCTAATCGAAGCCCACCGATCAAAACCCAAACACTACCAAAAACTTCAGAAATCCCTCCACTCGCCCAGTCTTTACGATATCGTGCTGCAACTGCTTGCCCAACGCGGTTTCAACATTCCTGAAAGCACAACCGAACGCGATTGGAGTATCCCCTACACCGCCAGTAACGAGGTGGAAGCGGTCTGGACGGAAATCTACCGCAACAGCGAACAGCACTGGGATCTTTACGAGCTGGCTGAAAAACTGGTGGATGTCGAATTCAACTTTCAGCGCTGGCGATTCAGCCACATGAAAACAGTCGAACGTATCATTGGCTATAGACGCGGCACAGGGGGAACGGCTGGGGTGAATTATCTGGTCAAAGCGCTAGATCTTCAGTTCTTCCCTGAACTCTGGAGTGTTCGGACGACGATATAAGCACTTGGCGCGCTGCTGCGCACCCAGTTTAACTACCGTCTTGATATTCAAAACAGCGACATACAATTTTTCGGAGCAGCCATATGCCTGTAAGCCTGGATAGTGTTCGTGAGCGTGACCGCCAAGACCCATTAGCAGACTTTAAAAGCCATTTCGCCCTGCCTGAAGGCGTGCTTTATCTTGATGGCAACTCACTGGGCGCTCAACCGAAGGCTGCCAAACAGGCGGTCGGTGAGACTCTGGATCAATGGCGCGACCAGTTGATCAAAGGCTGGAACCAGGGCTGGTTCGATGCTCCGGAACGCTTGGGCAATCTGCTAGCCCCGGTGATTGGTGCGCAACGCGGCGAGGTGAGCGTCACTGACAATATCACGCTAAATATCTTCAAGCTGCTGGGGTATATCCTCGGCCAAGGCAAGGAGGGTCGCCAGGCGGTTCTTAGCGAAGGCGGCAACTTTCCGACCGATGGCTACATCGCCCAAGGCTATTGCCGGGTGAGTGGCGCCGAACACCGCTTCCTGCCCGAAGGAGGCAACTTGGCCGAACACCTCGACGGTGTAGCCGTGGTGGTACTGAGCCAAGTTAACTACCGTACTGGCAAATTACGCGATATGGCCACCACCACGAAATTGGTGCACGACCACGGCGCGGAAATCATCTGGGATTTGGCCCATTCCGCAGGCGCACTGCCCATTGATCTAAACGGCTGCGGCGCTCGCTACGCCGTAGGCTGTACGTACAAGTACCTTAACGGCGGCCCTGGCGCGCCAGCTTTTTTATACGTGCATAGCGATCACCAAGACAAAGGTTGGCAGCCGCTTTCCGGCTGGCACGGCCATGCATCGCCCTTCGCTTTTGAAGCGGACTACACCCCAGCGGGGGATATTTCCCGCTTTCGCACTGGCACCCATTCGGCACTGGCATACGCCGCTCTGGAAGCCTCGCTCGACCTATGGAGCGAGGTGGACATGCAGGCGCTGAGAGCAAAAAGTCTGGCCATGAGCGACCTGTTTCGAGAGTGTTTAAGCGATATTTTTACCACTCATCATATTGACGATATAACCCCATCAGCCAGTGAGCGCGGCAGCCAGGTATCACTGGTGGATAGTCAAAACGGCTACGCTATCGTTCAAGCCTTGATTGCCCGCGGTGTAATCGGCGACTACCGGGAGCCCGGCTTAATGCGTTTTGGTTTTACCCCGCTATGCCTCAGTTTTGAAGATGTTTGGCAGGCCGCCCAGCACTTCCGTGAGGTAATGGAAAACGGTGAGTACCAGGATCCGCAGTTTCATGTGCGTGGTGCCGTTACCTAATAGAGGTACGTGATGACTGAAACACCCCTGAATCTCGCCTACTCGCCGAGCTATTTCGCTCGGGATTATGAAGCCACTTTAAGGCGCCAGGCAGCTTTAGGTATCGACCTGGTGGCAAGCCACCAGCCGACTGCCCTGCGCTACGGTGAAGATCCGGCGGCCCGCCTCAACCTGTTTGTTCCGGAAAGTACCTCGGGCCCCTGGCCATTGATGCTATTCATTCACGGCGGCTACTGGCAGGCGCTGGATAACACCGCGACGGACTTTCTGGCTGAACGCTACCTGGCCCGAGGCATGGCCTTCGCCTCCCTGGGTTACGGCTTAGCACCGGAAACGTCCATTCACACCATGGTGAACCAGTGCATTGAGGGGATTGCGGCGGCATGCAACGCCCTCGCGGATAACGGTGGCGTGTGGTCGATTGTATTAGGCGGCCATAGCGCCGGTGCCCAGCTGGCTTACTGGGTAGCCGCCAGTGGTGATATACCCATTGATAAATTGATACTGGTGAGCGGCGTTTATGACCTAACGCCATTGGTGGATACCTACGTTAACGAAGCGCTGGAGCTCACCCCAACCCAAGTGCTTGCGTTAAGTCCTATATTTGCCGATTCGAGCAAACTACCCCCATGCCAAGTGGTGATCGCCGAAAATGATCCGCCCGCTTTTCGCCAACAAGCGCACGATTTTGTCGCAGCATTAAAGACTAGCCATATCCAAGTCGAGTTAGTGGATATAGCTAACTGCGATCACTTTGATGTGTTAGATGCGTTATAAAACTTGAAGAGGTAATTAGCCGTAGTAAATACCCCACTGGCCAGCACCAAGCGGATGATGATCGTCTAGCTTACTCAATATCTTAACCGTGAATTGCTGCTTCGATCTCAGCAATGTTGATTTTTCTCATCTGCATCATTGCGTCGAATGCTCGCTTTGCGACGGCAGGATCGGGATTGGTAACGGCGTTAATCAGCACCGCAGGCGTTATCTGCCACGATATTCCCCATTTATCCTTGCACCAGCCACAGGCGCTTTCCTTGCCACCATTACTAACAATGGTATTCCAATAGCGATCTGTTTCGGCTTGGTCATGCGTTGAGACCTGAAAAGAGAACGACTCATTGTGCGTAACCCCAGGCCCGCCGTTGAGCCCAAGGCATGGAATGCCCATCACGGTAAACTCGACGGTCAATACATCCCCCTGCTTACCCGATGGAAAGTCTCCCGGTGCGTGATGAACCGCCCTGACAAACGAATCAGGAAAGGTATCAGCGTAAAAGCGCGCTGCCTCTTCTGCACCACCATCGTACCAAAGGCAAACAGTGTTCTTTGCGGGGGTTGCCATATCACATCTCCACTAAAACCATCGCGTCATCAAGCCCAGTGAAATATTGACTGAACTTACCAAGTCTCCTCAGAGCCCGGTGGCCCCATATCGATCTGCATATCAGGCGCTATATCCACTACGCCTTTGATCTTTTTCAGCCGTTCCGCCGTGGCATCGTCAGCCGAGCCGGTAATACAGCCAATCTCCTCCAGCACCTCCTGGATGGTTAACCCTTCAGCGCTGAGGCGCGTGGCCATCTCATTTATCGGTTGATCGCTGGAAATAGTGATCAACCATAGCGCTACCGTTGGCATCTGGCATATCTCCATAGTAAGTGCACTGGGCGGCCTGAAATGAGCGCCTGCCCAGCGCGCGTCGTCCAGCATCAGGGAGCTTGCACCAACCCTGCTCCCACGCCGGATTCCGGTGATGGCAGCTCTTGCACCGAAGCCACCAGCTGCTCCCAGAGTTTCCTTCCCCGCAATGAGGCATCCGACTGCGCCCACAGTGCCGCGCAGCCTGCCACATGTGGTGCCGCCATGCTGGTGCCACTAATCGTCTTATGGCGAGTGGGCCGGGGCCATGAGGAGAAAATATCGCGCCCAGGCGCGGCAATTTCAATCTTGCCATGATTGGAAAAGCTGGAGGGCTTCAGGTTCGGATCCAAAGATGCCACCGACATTACGGTAGGCGAGTTGGCAGGCGCCCCTGTATTGGTTGCTGAATTACCTGCCGCAGCGATAACGAGGCACCCATTACGCAGTGCCGCTTCACCAGCATGGGTGTAAGCGGCCTGCACAGGACTCTGGCTGCCAAGCGACATCGAGATCACTTCACACCGGTTGGCGATGGCCCAGTTCAGGCCAGCGAGCACCCCCGCCCCGGTACTGCTGCCCGAGTTGGTCAGTACCTTGCCGACGAAGACCTGCGCTTCATACGCGACCCCGTAACGGGGCGTGTGGCCACCGGGTGATTGGGGGCCACAGGCCGTGCCGATACAGTGTGTTCCGTGCCCGTTGATATCCTGCACCGGCTCCCCGACGAATGAGCGGGTTACGAGCTCCCTTCCCTCAAAATCCGGGTGACCGAGATCCATCCCGGTATCCAGCACGGCAACTTTTATACCCGCGCCACTCCAGCTACTTTGCGGCACCTTACAGCGGTTTAGCCCCCAAGTTGGCCGAAGGGCGTCCTCTTCAAGGTTCTCTTCGCCCTCATCAAGCTCAACGCCAAGGTCACGGGCGATAGTGCTGGCTGCCCGCAAAAAACCCCGTAGGTATTCAGAATTTTCAGAAAAGGCGAAATACTCTGGCTCAATAATTTCGATAGGGCTATCCGCAGGAACCTTGCCCAGCGCACTCATGCCATGCTGCTGTAGGGCATCGCCGCCTACCAGTGCCACTCCAAGCTCCGGAAATACCATTGCCTCAGCATCTCCGGCATCTTCCAGGCTAACGGCTTGGTCGGTGAAATCTCGCGCATCAGCGACCCGAAATTTTTGGGCCTTCAGCGCTCTGATCCCCTCTTCAACTCTTCCCTCACGGTAACTGATCAGGAAGCGCCCGGTTTCAAGGCAGCTACCACCCCGCTCGAGAGCTGCCAATAACAGTTGTTCGATTCCGCATGAAACGGTGGAGAGTGGCTCACCCGCTGGCGTGTTGCCGTTACCTGTCGGTTTTTTCGCCATCGTAGACATCCTTTTCGTTTAGCTGTTAAGCGATATGATGAGGTGCCTTACATAGACACCATGTGATTGAAAACATGACGGTCTATGCAGCGCACATCATTTCAGCTTAACGCACCTGAGATGCTTCGCCAGATGAATTTCAGACTACGATTCTTAAACGAATAGAGCGCTAAAGCTAAGAAAGAGGGAATACGATTGTTATTCGTTAATATCGTTTGGGGGACGCTCTTCATCACGCAGTGTTAGCACTTCGAAACCAGAGGATGTGACGGCAATCGTATGCTCCCACTGAGCCGACAGTTTCTTGTCACTGGTCACTACTGTCCAGCCATCCCGTTTGGTTTTTATTTTGGCCTTGCCCTGATTAATCATGGGCTCGATGGTAAAAACCATCCCTTCTTTTAAAACCAAGCCCCTGCCTTTCTTTCCGTAATGCAAAACCTGGGGCTCTTCATGCATTTCTCGGCCTATTCCATGGCCACAATACTCACGTACAACAGAGTAGCCGTACTTTTCGGCATATTGCTGAATTGCGTAGCCTACATCACCCAACGTGGCACCGGGCTTAACCGCTTGTATTCCTTGCCACATGGCCTCGTAGGTTTTATCGACCAGTCGCTTGGCATAGGGAGTCACATCGCCAATCAGATACATCTTGCTGGAGTCAGCAATAAAGCCGTCTTTCTCCAGGGTAATATCGACATTGACGATATCGCCTGTTTTGAGTATTTGCTTGTCGGATGGAATGCCATGGCACACCACGTGGTTGACTGAGGCATTCAATACGTACTGGTAATCGTATTGCCCCTTGCTGGCCGGGCGAGCCTGCAATTGATCGACGATATAACGCTCGGCCCAATCGTTAATAGCCATGGTGGATACGCCGGGCGCTATCCGTTGGTCGAGATGACTGAACACCAATCCGAGTAGCCGTCCGGCTTCCCGCATCAAACGCAACTCCTCCTCGCTTTTTAGCGTCAGCTCACTCACCGACCACCTTCCTTACTTCAACGTCGGCTTGCTTCATTTGCTCACGCATGATGTCAGAGAAGGTCATGCCTGGATTGGCCTCGGCAAGCATGCCCACCTTTATCCAGTACTCAGCCTGGGCATTGATAGAACGCACCATCACCGAGCTGGCTTTGCGAATGTCTTCATGCAACTGATCATTGATTTTTACGATACCCATCACACCACCAATATATGAAACGAATATGAAGCATATACGAATCATATATCGCGTAACGATTGGCGGCAAGGCTATCTGATTACGTTGTTACGGGGACACGTTGGCCAGAGCTTCCAACGCCAATACTTCTTTGCGCAGCACCAGCTTCGGCTTCTCTAACGAATCGCGCCACTGAACACACTCCTGCTGTTGCTGCGGGTCGTTATCGGGGCTTGCGCCAAAGGCATCCAGCCAGGCCTGACGAGAACACAGGTCTTGATACTCCCCGAGCAGGCGCTGGCGGTGCTTCAATTGGGACAGAAACGGCTCAGGGATCTCTGGATTCAGATCAGCCAGGTAACGAATCCGCTTCACGCCCTTCCGCAGTTCATGGAACCCGGTGTCATGGGTATCCAGCGAGAGTGCCGCCAGGTCTTCATCGTGGCGTGCGATACGCGCATTCAGTACCGTACGGATACGCTTTGGCGTAAGTTTCGAAAGTGCCTTACCAACGTCATCGGAAGCGATAAAGTGCTGCCATGACTCCATCTCCTCAGCATATGCCGGTGCATTTAACTGCTGACACAGTGCCTGGTGGCGCTCCCGCTGGCAAGCCAGCAGCCACTGCATCAATCCCTGGCGACTACCAGAAGTGAGCGGTGGAGGCGTCTTGACCATATCCTCCAGAAACACATCAATATCACGCAGGTCACTGGTAGCCTGGGCACGTTGCTTGAGCCGCTTAAGCATCTTTTTCAGGCCAGGCACTCGGGTAATGGTGCGCACGGATTCACCCACTGCCCGGCTACGACGCAGATTGACCCGGTACTGGTGCAGGAACTCAGGGTCAACACCTGCGATAACACCAGCTTCCAAGGCACGGATCATCTGATACAGGTGCTCTAGCATGTCACGAATGCGGCTGGCGGTGTCGTTATTGCTTTTGGGTGGTTGGGGGGCAAGGCGCTGAAAAAGCGGATAGCTGGCCATTTCCGGGGTCAGGCACCCTGCCAGTTTGGCTCCGTTATGCCCCGCGCTTTTCCAAGAAGAACCGGACAGCGTGAAATGCAGAACGCTCCCGGTGGGCAGCGAATGCGGCGCTGTCTGGTCGAGGCAACGAGCCAGATCATGCAGCGCCGGGTTATGCCCAATCACCAGGACTCTTTCGGCTTCGTTTGGCAACGATTCGACCCAGGCCTGCAGCCCGCCACCATCGAACGTATAAAGGTTTTCATCAAAGTGAACCTGGCTGACCAGGGTATGATCAGGTAGTTGGCCTGCGATCTCATCGAAGGTTTCCCGTGTGCGAGCCGCTGTACTGACGTAAATCCCCCCTTCTAACGCTTGCCAGTGCTGAAGCACATGCGCCATCGCCGCTGCCTGACGTTTACCACGCTTTCGCAACGGCCGTTGATGGTCGGTCATATCGCCACTGGGCTGTTTAGCCTTGGCATGCCGCATTAGGTATAGGTGTCGCATGGGTTCGCTTCCAAGCACAGTGTGATACACAAAGTTTAGTACACGCCCATCTTCTAGCGAGAGTGCTGACAAGGCTTCACCACAAACCAACTGGCCAACACCAAGCCACCGAATAGTGTGTAAACCACCACAAACACCCACTCAGGCAAGGTAAAATAGAGCAGGCTATGCAGCCAGTACTGAATAAATGAGCCCGAATAAGTAGCGGCGCCCGCCTCTGCCCTCAGCGACATTTCCCAGGTAGTTAATGGACAAACCACCCCGAACCAAGCCTGAACCACCACATAGCCAATGGCGCATAGATGTACGATGCGAAAGACTCTATTACGCACCCACTGCCAGTTCCAGAAATAGCCTGCGTAAATGGCGACCAGGCCTAACACCACGAAGGCCACAAACAGCACGTGGAGAATTAAAAGGGTATCGGCGAGCATTAGCAGCAGTGATGGGGGCATAGGAAAGCGCTACTTGTTGCCAACGGGTGAAGCTGGTGCTTCGACAACATCGCTGCAGACGACGACTTGGTTCCTCCCCCCACGCTTGCCAACATAAAGCATTTCATCCGCTCGTTTAATCAAAGACTCCAGATCGGCTTCCTCTGAATCGGTAGCCGCCACGCCAACGGTGACGCTTGGGCGCAGTTTGCCCATCTCTTCTGTTAATGAAAGCTCAGCCACCTTCTTTTTCAAACGCTCTGCGACCAGTTGCGCATCGCCCGAGCTGGTGTCCGGGAGGGCGACGACAAACTCTTCACCACCAAAGCGCCCTATCACATCCGTTGGGCGCAGCGATTCCGCACAGACTTCAGCAATCTGGGTCAGCACCCAATCCCCATGGCTATGCCCCCAGGTATCGTTAATACGTTTGAAGTGATCCACATCGATCATAAACAGGCTGAACGGCTCCTTGTGTGATTGCGAGCGTTGCAGCAGTTCTTTAGCCAGTGTTATGAAGTGGCCGCGATTATTCAGGCTGGTCAACGCATCCCGCTCAGCGACCACCCTCAGTTGCTCCTCAAGTGACTTCCGGTGCGCGATTTCTTTGTGTAATAAGTGGTTCTGCTCACGCTCTTCATGGAGCATTGCATACTGCTTGCGCTGCAGGCATTCCAGGCGCAGCAGGGCGAAAAACCCTACCACGCTGCCCATAAGCAGCAACAGTGCGACCAGCAGCGTCGCTATCGGCGCTAGCCCCGCGAACAGCACCGCAGCCACTAAAAAACCAATATTCAAATAGAGGCTGGCCGCTGTCACGACTGTTAGCGGATTGGGAATCAGAAGATAAAACGCCATGGTAGCCACCACCACCGCGGTGATTTGCGTGGGGAGGCTTTCGGGTCGTAGGGGGACAATCAATATAATACCCGTGGCAAATATCCACAGAGGTAAGGCATGCAACCAAGCACGATAATCATTACCACCCCAGCGCCGCACCACGAGTGCCACCAACAGGCAAATGCTCACCACCACTATTCGCATGGTAAGCAGCAGATAGAACTCCCTGGTAAGGCCCAGTAGGTAGTAATCCGAAATCGCGAACATGCCGAAGACACAGGCTGCAACGCTCACGGCAAGGCTAAACTCACGCCGAACGCTTTCCTGGATAGAGCGGCGATACATCAACTCACGGCTGGCATCGCAAAACTGCCCGGTTAACCCATGCACCTGATACTGTTGTTTCTGTAATGGCACAGCCCCACACTCCCGACGTCACGTGGCAATTTTCTTATTTTATCAATAACGCGATACCACTCATCTCAACATTCAGCAGGCGTAACCGCACGATAGCTGGCCGTGGCCCTTTCCAACCCTTGCTGTAATGCCCGAATGCGGGATTCATGGGCAGGATGCGTAGAAAGAAATTCAGGGGGCTGACCACCACCGCTAGCAGCCATGTTGCGCCACAGGGCCACGCTCTCCTGCGGGTCAAACCCCGCACGAGCCATAATTTCCAAGCCCATCAAATCGGCCTCTTCCTCATGGGTGCGGCTGAAAGGCAGGCTAATGCCCAACTGGGCACCAATACCCAAGGCCTGCATCAATTGCTGGTTGCCAAATTCCTCTTCCCCTAATAACCCCACCACCAATAACACGGCTTTAATGCCAAGCTGCTGAGTAAGCCGCTCATTGCCGTGATCCGCCAACACATGCCCCACCTCGTGCCCAATCACCGCCGCTAGCTGGGCTGGCGTTTCAGCTACTCGCAGTAGCCCGCTGTGCACTCCGATGCGCCCACCCGGCAGAGCAAACGCATTGGGGGAAGCATCCTCAAACACCACCACTTCCCAGCGTTCAGGGAAAGCGAGCCCTGGGTAGCTTGCCTCAGCGCCAGCCACCACTTTCTCAGCCACGCACTGCACCAACTGATTAGCCTGCGTATCGCGATGGATCGGCTGGCTATTGCGTAGCTGATTAAAGGCGTCTTCCCCCATGTCAGCCATTAACGCGTTCGGTACTAACGCCAACTGGGAGCGCCCGGTGGGCGTTTCTCCGCAGCCAGACAAAGAGGCCATCAGCCCCAAGAGAAAAACAGGTAATAGAAATCGCCGATGCATCGGATGGTGTCGCCTAGATTAAGAAACGTGCATGAGGAGAGTGTAAGGTGCTTCGCAGGCGTGGCGCTCGTCGCGTTTATCAACGCTACCCAGCCCAAGGTGCCGGTCGTTATCGTCGGTCACAAACAGGCGGACATAATCCAGCTCGGTATGAAGCTCTAGCGAACCTACCACTCCTTGGCGGAGCGGTAGATATCGTCGAGAACCTCCCCGTTAAAGTATCGGGGAAAAACGTCTAGATCTCTTCGCTGCGAGGTATTATTCGTTAAGGCTGTAAATCACTCAGGCGTTTGCGCTTCGTCGCGCATCACTTCGAGCGAGGTGATTTCAACGGTGAGCGCTTCACGGGTCTCTTCTAAATCACTTATCTGTTCTCTCACCGCGGCAAGTTGAGTATTGGCCTCTTCAATCTCGGCGTTGAGCGCTTCAAGGTCTGCTTCAGCCTCGCTGCGGGCGTCTTCGGCGTCTTGCCGAGACTGTTGAGCGGCATCGCGGGCGGCTTCGGCCTCTTCTTGCGCTTTTTCTACCTCGGCGTAGGCCTCATTCAGCTCTTCAAGGCTGTTCTGCCGTTCGTCGATCTGCTCATTGAGGGTCTCCACTTCTTCTTCGCGGGTTTCACGCTCACCCCGTAAAGCGGTCAAGTCTTCTTCAGCATTGGCGATATCTGCGCGCGTTGAAGCAAGTGTGGCTTCAGCTTCAGCTTGCTCAACCTCAAGGCCGCTCATTCTCTGCTGCAGTGTCGCCAAGCCCAGCTCCGCGGCTTCCACTTCGGACATCTGCGCCTGAATCTGCTGATGCTCTCGCTCAGTTTCGGCCAACCGCGCTTCGAGCGCTTCCATGCTGTCTTGTCGTGACCCTGCAATGTTGTGCGCCAGAACGGCCCAGACCACCGCAATAATCGCGATGACCAAGAGCCCCTTCACCCGGTTATCGCTCAACAATGCTGTCGTTGATGGTTCATTAGTCCCTGTCATTGGTGCAATCCTCTCGCTTAAGCGCTATCGATAATATGATAGCTAACGTTTGTACGTCAGCGGGTCGTCCACTGAGCCGCTGTTAATTCACAGCCAATAAGCCTATACCACGAAGGCCTCAAACAGCACATGAAGAATTAGGAACTCACCCGCCAAAAAGCAAAAGGGTAATCCCCCCAACCCTGCCTTGATTCTCACCCTAGGGATTTTAACGCACTGCGCAACCGCTGCGTCAGGTGTTCAGGCTGGACTGCATTCAAAGCCACTGAGTCAGATTTTTGAAAATGGCAAAACTGAACAATGGCTTCCACAAAAGCAGTAACGACTCTATTTTCATCAAAAGCGTGTGGTTCGAAATGTAAATTCTTGATCTCTAAGTGGCTGGTTTTGCGATGGACTTTACAATCCATCCGGCCAACAAACGCATCGCGATACAGTAGCGGCAGGCAAAAGTAGCCGTACTGACGCTTGGCTTCGGGCACATAGCACTCCAACTGATAGTCGTATTTAAATAGCGCTTTGAGCCGCTCCCGCTGAATGACACTGTTGTCGAAGGGCGAAAGAATCAACATGCGCTCTTTTAAACGAGGAAGGGGGCGTTCGAGCGCGCCCCTTTCCAATATAAACACATCGCCACTACTCACCTTCACTCTCTCTAAGTCACCTTGCGCTAACCTTTCATTGACCAGGGCATTCACAGCTTTGCGTAACTGAGCATTTCGGCGCAGATAAGTCAGCCCTTTGAGTGAAGCAAAGCCATGACAGCGCAATTGTTGGTCTACAAGATGCGCTGCGAACTCCTCCATAGAGGGCATTTGCACATTTACGTGGGATGGCAATACCCGCTCGGTTAGATCATATGTCTTTTGAAAGCCGTCGCGGTCGCTGACCATCAGATCGCCCTGCATATACAGCTGTTCAAGTGCCTTTTTGGCTGGCTTCCAGTCCCACCAGCCTGCGCGTTTTATGGTACTAGTGCCTACATCTCGGGAGCGCAGCGGGCCATCTGAACGTATGCGAGCCAACAACTCTCCCATTAGCTTTTTATCAAGTGATCTAAACCAATGCGTTTGCCCACTTTTGATAGCGTTTTTGTAGGGCAAGGAAAAGCGAAAATCGGTAATGGGTAAAAATGCAGCCGCGTGCGACCAATACTCAAAAATGTCTTTATTGATCAACAGCTGGTTCAACATGTGTGGCTCAAACCCAGGTACTCGGGAGTGAATAACATGATGATGGGCTCGCTCAACCACAGATATGGTGTCTATCTGAACATAACCCAGGTGATTAATCGCTTCACGGGCTCCGGCTAAGCCACGTCCATAAGGTTGATTCTGCAGCAAACCTTGCGCAGCCAGAGCAAGGCGACGCAAACGCGACAGCTCTTGTGGGCGTTTAATTTCAGTGACTGTCATTTTTTCCCCAAAGCTCGCCATAAACAGTGCGAGATACGAGCGCTGGATGGCTTAACATCATGACCATGCGTTTATTGCGCGTTACCCAATAGCGGCACGCCTAGAAGAGGCAATTGCTCTCCATACTTTATCCACTTACATCAGTCTTAATTTTCGCGTATTGAGTCACCATCAGGCATTCAGATTTAGCTGCCAGTAGCCAACGTCGTGCCACTGATCGAACTTAAACCCTACCTTTTCAAAATGGGCCACTTTTTTCATGCCCATTTTTTCATGCAGTGCGACACTGGCGGGGTTGGGAAGCGTGATGCCGCCCATCACCGCATGAATCCCGCCCTCTTTGAGCGTGGAAAAGAGCGTTTCGTAAAGTTTTGCGCCCAAGCCCCTACCGTGCGCCTGATTGGAAAGGTAGACGCTGGCTTCGACTGAAAATCGATAAGCGCTTCTTTCCTTCCATTTGGTAGCGTAGGCATAGCCCACCACAGCATCATCTTCCACTGCCACCAACCAAGGCAACCCGGCACCCTGAACGTTTTCAATCCGGCTTTGGATGCCGGAACCCAATACTGGCTTTTCTTCAAATGAAATAGCGGTATTTTCGATGTAGTGGTTATAAATGTGCGCTATGGCTTCCGCATCACCCTTTATCGCATCTCTGACCATGGTTTATTCCATTTATATTCTGACTGTTTAGGTTCACTGATTAAAAAATCGACTTCCGCTTTCTTGGTCAGCCAGGGCGCCTTTAACGCTAAGCAGGTGTTACCCACACCGCGTTGCCAGAAACTCGCCATTGCCAACAGGTACAGTGCACGTGGTGAAATCGGGGTCTGCCGATACCAGCGCCATAAAATCAGCCATTTCATCTGCGTGGGAAGTGGCGTTATCCACCACAAGCAGCCCGCCCTTGCGTAAAACACGCTGGATATTCGGCCACCACTGCACATAATCAGAGCGTTTTGAGTCTAAAAAAACCAGGTCGAAACAAGCATCTTCCAGCCTCTCAAGCAGACCACCCGCCTCCCCTTGATGCTGGGTGATGAAACCAGAGAGGCCTGAGCGCGCAAAATTTCTCGCGGCCATCTCCAGCTTGAATTCGGAAAGCTCTACGGTGGTAACGTGCCCTCCAATCCTCTGCACTGCCTGGGCCAGCCACAAGGTGGAGTACCCATTCGAGGTGCCAATTTCCAGCACTCTTTGGGCATTGGTTGCTTGAACTAGTACCGATAGGAACTCCCCCGTATCGCGGGTGACATTCAGCATTCGTCTTGGGCGTTCAGAAATGGCGGCATCGTTTTGTTGGCCAAATTGCTCAAGTTCCGTTAGCAGTTCTTTAAGGGGTTCACTCACAGTTGTCTCCCGCTAGGTACCGCATTTCCATCATCAAATTTACCGGCCTTTGCTTACGCAGGCCGCTTAGCAAGCAGCGCCCAGACACCCGCTGAAGAGAGTAACGTTCCGCCAACCAAGTTGAAGCGACGCTGGGCACGACGCGATGCCAGTATCTTGCGCACCGATGTTGCGAATACGGCGTAGAGAGTGGCATTGAGCGTTGCCAACACCACGAATGTAACCGCAAGAATCCACAGTTGATGCCCAGCATCGGCGTTCGGGGTGACAAATTGCGGCAAAAAGGCGACAAAGAAGATAATGCCTTTCGGGTTAAGCGCAGTCACGAGATAGGTATTGGTGAAGAGCTTCCAGCGCGAACCTGATACCGCTGGTGTTACCGGCTGCACCGACGATATACCGGCTCGCAACAGTTTAATGCCCATATACAGCAGGTATAAACCGCCGATCCATTTGATCACGGTGAACCAGAATGCCGAGGTGGCTAACACCGCTCCCAGACCAAGCAGTGAAAAGAGCAGCGCGGTTGAATCACCCAATGCCACCGCAGCGACAAGCGGAATATTGGCGCGCCTGCCTTGTGCAATGGAGTAGCTAACCACGGTCAAAATCGTTGGCCCAGGGATAGCGAGCAACGCCACGGACGCCAGGGCAAAGGCGAACCAGATTTCAATAGACATGGAAAGCCACCTCACAGGTTGTTAATGCTAAGTTAGCATAAGCTCAATAATGATTGGAGTGGTCTGCTAGAAGCTCGGTGGCTCTCTCTATCACGCTTGCTTTTAAGCATCACCACATACCTAGCTGAACGGCTAGCCAGCGCCCTGGTGCCAGGGTACCGATAAAAGCACCAACCAGTCCCAGGTAGGCGCCAGTCATCCAACTGCGATGCTGCTCTACCCTGCCCTTCAAAATAGCTGACACCGCAACAGCAAGCGCTACTAACACCCATAACGAAAGCAGATGAACCGGCCCAAAGTGCCCTATCAGCGGCAGCACGCCGCCGCCAAACCAGAGGGAGCTCAAAGCTGAAAGAGCCATGGCCAGCACCCAAGTACTGCCCATTATTCGATGAGTCACAGTGCCCTTGGTCAAGAGCAGTACAATAGCCCCAAGCCCCAGGGCCAGAAGAGACGCGTAGAGATGCAGGGTAAACGCCATGAAACCTCCGAGAGCCAAGTCAATCGTCTGTCAAATGCAACTTGTTGCATAAGGCTAGTCTCTGTCATTTCATTATGCAACTATGTGCATAACGTTCTCACAACACACGGTTCCCTATGTCCCTACGCGCCGTTTTATTAATTACCCTGCAGCGTGAACCCGGCACCGGCTACGATATTCTGCAACGCTTCAAAGCGGGCCTTGCCCATGTTTGGCAGGCCAGCCACCAGCAGCTCTACCGCGAACTTGACCGCATGCGCGGCGATGGCCTACTGACGTGCGAGACACTGCCACAAACCGAACGCCCTGACCGCAAGGTTTACCAACTGACCGAAGCGGGCCGTCAAGCGCTGGATACCTGGCTCGCCGAGCCCTTGTCCACCAGCCCTGTTCGCCAGCCATTGTTCGCCAAGTTTTTCGCCTGGGAACGCTGGCCTGAAGAGGCCCGCCGCAAAGAGTTCACTGCCTTCAGGAAGCAACTCCAGGAACGCCTAACGACCTACGCTGCCATCGAACGGGAGTGGTTTAGTAACCCAGAGACGTTAACGCCTGCCCAGCGCGCGCCCTGGCACACACTTCGGCTTGGCAAACGCTTGACCGAAACGTGGGTGGAATGGGTCGAGGAAGTGATGGAGGAAGATTAGCTATGGGTGAAACCAGCTTCTTGTGGAAGCTGGGGGTTTTGGTCGGGGCTGTTACCAGCCAATATGAGGCTATCGGCGCTTTATGGGCTAGCTTTTAAAAGTTCAGAAAACGAGGGAGGTAGGAATTCATCGATATAGCTATCATTGAATTCGACTAACCGCGCCAACGCTTCGGGGTCGGGCAACTTCACGTGCTGGCGGTTTCGGATCACCAAGCCCTCCTCACGCAGCATCGAGAAAGTCCGGCTCACGTGTACCGGGCTCATCCCTAGCGCATCGCTAATCAGCTCCTGCGTGAGCGGCATGAAAAAGCTATTATCCCTAACGGCATTGATCCGTTTCAGTCGCAGATAGATTTCGTAGAGAAAGTGCGCCAGCTGCTCATGGGCCGCATACTTGCCGAGGTAGATCAGCCGTTCGGAGAGCTGCGCCTGCTGACGCGTTGCTGTGGCCACGATACCGGCAGCTAGGCTTGAACGCCCAAAGAGCTCAAAAAGCTGCTGATAGGAGAATGGACAAATCACACCTTTATTAATCATTGCCGCACTTGCCAGGCGGCGGGTGAAGCCAAAATCACGAATGCCGATGATATCGCCAGGAAGGTAGAACTTGAGGATCTGCTTTGAACCATTTTTCAAGTTACGATAGGAGTATGCCCAGCCCTCCTTAACCACGCAGAACAGATCAGCATCCTCGCTCTCCTGCCAGAGCACCTCGCTAGCTGACATATATCTAGGGCTGAGCTCAAGGCCCAGCAATAGCGCTTTGTCTTCTTGAGACAGCGCGCCTTGAGTACTAAGGCCCCGCATCACTTCTGTATCGATGAGAGACACTCTGTTACCCCTCAGGCAAATGGTTTTATTAGCGTTATTCTAAAACAATCACCTGCTTTACCAACCTAACATAGGTTATGAATTACCATTATTATCAAATGGTTGCATGAATCATATAAGATAATCCGGCTCAGAAATGACACACGCCAACTTCGTTTCGACAACACTTCAGGCAGTATCATCAGGACAGCCCCCGCGCCTAGCGCTAGACCTTCGGCGACAATGCCTGACTATCCTGCCAAACTTCTCCAGTCAAAACGTCAGAATTGGCGCTGCGTACCCCTTCTCAAAGCAAAGGAGTTGCAAATGAAGCACCATGAAAAACTGGGACAAGTTGGGCGCAAAAGCTTTTCCCTACTGGCTCGGCTCGGCCGCTACGAACTAGCGATGCTGCTATGCGTCGCGGTACTTTCCGGTGGGATTTGGGGGTTCGTCGCGCTGGCCGAAGAAGTTATCGAGGGAGACACCCATAGCATCGATGAGAGCCTGCTGCTCGCCCTTCGCAACCCCGCAGATCTTAGCGACCCCATCGGGCCGGGCTGGGTTGAGGAAATGGGCCGTGACTTTACCGCACTGGGCGGTGTCGGCGTGCTGGTACTCATCACATTGGGCGCCCTGGGCTACCTGTTACTTGCCAGGCACTATCGCGCGGCCCTCTTCGCCTCAATCGCGGTGCCCGGCGGCATACTTCTCAGTACCGTAATGAAGCTGGGCTTTGATCGCCCTCGCCCAGATCTCGTGCCTCATGAAGCCATGGTCTACACCGCGAGCTTTCCCAGTGGCCACTCAATGATGTCTGCCGTAACCTACCTCACCCTGGCCGCGCTACTCATTCGCGTACAGCCCGCGCTGAGGCTAAAGGCTTACCTTCTGATACTGGCGATATTGTTGACCCTGCTGGTGGGCATAAGCCGCGTCTATCTCGGCGTTCATTGGCCAACCGATGTGCTTGCCGGCTGGACAGCCGGGGCGAGCTGGGCAGCGCTGTGTTGGATCGTGATGCAATGGCTACAGCGGCGTGGGCAGCTAGAGCCGGAAGAGAGCAGCTCGGGCACCGAATAACGTGGCTCAAGCAGAGGTGGGCAACGCAGTGAGTTGCCCCGCCACCTGAAAAAATGAATATTTGGCTTGTAGCCGATTAAAAGAGGCTGATGACATCCAGACTAGCCACACCAGTGCACTACAGGCTAGGGTGGGGCCAGCTTTTACGTTTTAGTAGGGTATTAACTATATAACAATGCGCGTCGACACTTTATGCGCTAACATCAGCTTTCGGACGCTGGTTTCATACAGCTTAATGGGTCAACTAATGAATCAATAGAGGTAAATAGCATGAGCAAAGGAAAAGACAGTAAAAAAGACACTAAAAAGAAACCCCTTCTAACAGCCAAAGAAAAGAAAGCGGCTAAATCATCAAAGAAAAGCGAAACCAATGTACTAGGGAACTAAGCGAGTCTAACTACCTAAGCACTACCGCCCTCTGCTAGGGTAATAGCAAAATGCAGTAGTGTTAGGCACAGCTTATGATAGAACGAAAACTTTGTTACCTTACAGAATTTCAAACACCCCCTTCACCCTCTTGCCTTCCACTTTTAATTGACCAATATACAAACCACGCCAATAAGAACTGCAAAGGTAAGCGGGCATATAAATAAATCCTGGGCATATCTTAATATTGCTCAAGGTATAAGGTCATATTTATATCGTCAGGATAAACAGCAGCCTTGAGAGCGTTCAAACCGCCCTATCTCTTGAATAAAAAACGCTCAGGAAGACTGGTTGGTGAGGAAGGTAAAACCGCCCAACCACGCTTTCGTACATCGAGGGCTCGACCTCAAGCGAACAAGCAGGCATGGTAAGTATCATTATCCACCATCAGCGAACCAACAGGAGGTTGCGCCAATGCCGAACTCTCTTACTCAAAACCTGTCTCAAAACCTATGCAGGATGGGGCTACTATCGCTCTTGGCGTTGTCTCCCAATGCCTTCAGCCAACAACAACCGGGGGCCGCCTCCGGTAATGATTTCACCACCGAGTCGTTCCAGGACTGGGAAGTTCGGTGCCAGCGTAATGCCGAGGGCCCGAGCCCTTGCGCAATGTCGCAATTGATCACTCAACCTGACAGCGACCAGCCCTTGATGCAGGTAGTTCTCGACTACCTGCCCCAGATCGATGACCCGGTGATGAGCTTCTTCGTACCGCTGGGGGTACGTCTGGCCCCGGGCTTGCAATTCAGTGTGGATAACGGTGAGCCAGTCCAGTTCCCCTATCAGGTCTGCCAGGAGCAAGGGTGCCGCGCTGACGTGCCCATTGAGTCTTCGATGTTGCAGCAACTCCGCAGTGGCAATACGGCCACCCTTAGCATGATTAGTCCACGCGGTGAACGCATGGATATAGATATTTCGCTGATCGGCTTTACCGATGCCAGTACCCGCATCGCTCCCTGACCTCACTCTCAGCACCACCGGCGGGAACATCGCCAGTCAGGCTCACAACCAAGACGCCCCCGGAGTTCCGGGGGCGTTGGTGTTGCTAGGTTTTCAATTGACCGAGAGTATCAGTAGCTCCCATTGAGGATCGCTTCCGGGAAGTGGCGACGCAACATCCGGTTCTGGAAGTCGTCCACGAAGCGGCTGTTGATGATGATGATGAACCGCTCGAAGGGTGCCTTGCTGTCGAGCTGTTCGATCCCGTCGACACTGTGGAATAGCCGGTCATCGCGCAGATGAAGGATATCACCCGGATCCAGGGTGATATCGACCAAAGGTTGCGTTCCAGCCTTGTCTGCGTAGAGATGGTTTTCACCCCCCGCCACGTTTTCTCGATTGAGGATCAGAATGCTTAAGGCCTTGCAGCCATCGGCATGAATCCCCTGCCCCTGAAGGGGGTCGACGCTGCCTTCTCCGCGAACCCCGGTGATCTGCATCAGAATGGGTTCGTGCGCACCGATACTCCAAAGCCTTGCCCAGGCGCGAACGAAGGCCTTCACATCGGGGCGTGCCATGAATTCCCGAGTCAGCGGATCATAATACCGCAGGCGATCCGCCATGCTTTCCGCGTCATTGAAGGCCCCCCCCTGAGCCATGGGGCATTGGCCCATATCCTCGACATCTCCCTGGTCGTTCAGGGCGAGCCATGACATCCGCTTCCATCGCTGATTGACATAGGGGTCGCGCGGCAGGTCAGCGACAAACCCCTGCCAGGCGGTCAGATCGATTCGCTCCCGAATATCGGTTTTTGCCCAATCCTGATGCCTCAGCGCCTCGGTCACTCCCGGATTCCAATAACCGGCGAGTGAATTGGCAGGCAAGCAGGTGAGGTCGAAACCATGCTTGAGAGTATCTAGTTTCATGTGGGTATTCTCCTGTTAACTGGGCGAAATTGCCCGGTGTTGCCGGTGTAAACATTGCGGTCAACAGAAGGAAAATGAAAAGATTTGAAAGGATATGTCAAAGGAATGTTCTTGAAACGAGTAATTATGTTAAAAAAAGGATCAGGCCGCTGGTGACGTATATGTGTAGGTTATCTCCTACAGATAGGTGTAGGATAATCACAACAAAGTGCCTAACGTCGCCATTATGGCGGCTCTTGACAGTGTTTTTTCTTTAAGTGGATCCCATGACTGCCAGCGATTCCCGACATCACAGAGATTCGGAACGCCTTAAGGAGAACCGTAGAAAGTTTTCCAGTAAGCTCGTATCGAAGGTATCTAAAACACCTTCAACGGGCGGCATCGATTCGCATGACGCCGGCAAGGAAGAAGTCGAGTTAGTACGTCGCCAGTATCTGGAGAGTGAGCAGCGATTCCGCGCCCTGTTGGAGAGTCTGCCGAAAGTGGCGGTTCAGGGGTATGATCGCGATCGGCGAGTGATTTACTGGAATGAGGGTAGCACTTGTCTCTATGGCTATACCGCTGAGGAAGCCCTGGGACAGTTACTGGAAGATCTGATCATTCCTGCCTTCATGCGTGACGAAGTGATCCAGGCGCATGGTGCCTGGATCAAAGAAGGGGTCGATATACCCGCCGATGAGCTCGAACTCAAGCACAAAACCGGTGAACTGGTATCGGTCTTTTCGCAGCATCTGATGCTCAATGAGCATACCGAATCACCCTTGATGTTCTGCGTGGATGTCGATCTTTCCGACCAAAAGCGCGCCCACCGCGACCTGGAATTCGCCACCCATTTCGACAGGCTCACCCATCTACCTAACCGCCAGACCTTCGAGGTCGACCTGGACAGTCTGTTGGATTCCTGTCGACGCCAGGGCAATGGCCTGGCAACCATCTACCTGGACATCGATCACTTCGTCGAAATCAATGATGCCCTTGGCTATGATCAGGGTGATCACCTGCTCGTTGAGCTGACTCGGCGACTGAGAGAGCGCCAGCGAGTCACCGACCTGGTGTCTCGTGTCTCTAGCGATGAATTCGTACTGGCCTTTCCCGGCGTCCACTTGGACTCCGATGTCAGACGGGTCGTTCGTCATGTCCAGAATGTCTTTCGGGAACCTTTTGTCCTGGATGGTCGGGAGCGTCAGGTCACAGCCTGTCTGGGCGTGGCACTCTTTCCCGAGAATGGTGAATCGTCACGCGAATTGATCCGTAATGCCGATGTTGCCAAGAATCGTGCCAAACTGGATGGTCGGGGTGCTGTTCGCTTCTTCCAACAGAAGCTCCATGATGAGCTGGTTCGCCAGCACTATCTCTCGGCGCGACTCGAGGAAGCCCTGGATAACGGTGAATTCTCCCTCCACTACCAGCCCCAGGTCTCGGCGGCCAGTGGGCGAATAGAGAATCTCGAGGCCTTGATACGCTGGGAGCCTGCCGACGGCCCGACGATCTCGCCTGCCGAGTTTATCCCGCTGGCCGAGCGCTCCGGTTTGATCCATCGTCTGGGCGACTGGGTCATCGAAGAGGCTTGCCGCCAGCAGGTAGAATGGCGTGCCAAGGGATTTCATCAGCACCGCCTCGACATCAATGTCTCGGGTCGTCAGTTGGTGCGTCCCGATGCACTCAAGAGCTTCGAGGACTCGCTGCAGCGTCACGGCTTAGGCCCGCGGGATATCGGCATCGAATTGACCGAGAGTGTCCTGATCGAAGCCGACGAGACCGTCCTCGAGGATCTGCGGCGCCTCTATCATCGCGGTTTTCATATTGCTATCGACGACTTCGGGACGGGCTATTCCTCCCTGAGCTACCTCAAGCACTTTCCAGCCACCGCCCTGAAGATCGATGGTTCCTTCATCCACGACGCTCCCACACAGCCGAAGGATAGGGCCATCATGGAGGGTGCCATCTTCATCGGTCATCGGTTGGGATTGGAGGTGGTGGCCGAGGGCGTCGAGAACGCCGAACAGTTGTCATTGCTTCGCGAAATGCATTGCGACCTCGTCCAGGGGTTCTTCTTCTACCGTC
The DNA here is from genome assembly GCF_002211105.1 of Halomonas campaniensis. GTDB lineage: Bacteria > Pseudomonadota > Gammaproteobacteria > Pseudomonadales > Halomonadaceae > Vreelandella > Vreelandella campaniensis_A. The sequence goes on from NZ_JPUA01000037.1 coordinate 373,658, forward strand.
CGATGCCCGCCAAGGAAATCGACCGCCTGCTGGGCGGTTTCGTGCCTGGTCACGAAGGGCTGTCGAGCTGAGCCTCGTCGTGATTTGGCGTCCAATGCCTGGGGTTGCCATGACCTGGAGAACTTGTGAACGATCCTGATGCTCATTGATCGCTGGGGCTGACACTGCTGGCCCTAGCTGGATTGCCGTTATCGGCAAGGGGCGGAGATTGAGGCAATGCTGATATAACGCCACCACAATTTGCCGCCCGAAGTGCAGCGAAAGGAAAGTAAATTATGGCCTTGTTAGCTGCTGGACGATGTATCATCTAGCCCCTCTGGATCAATAGATGCCACTCGCTCGAAACCCTTAGTTTTTTTGAACGACATATTATGTTTAAAGTTATCCATAGAGTCTGATGGATCAATAGTTTCCAAATTAAGATTCTCTATCGTGCTACGTGACATCGCTACAGACAAAATCGGAGCCTCTTCTAAATGACCCGTCTTAGAATTAAGCAACTTGTCTATCGCTGTAACAATAACAAGATTATCAGGAATAGCTGAAAACAACTCATTGCCTACACGCAACACACAACTGCATACATAGTCTTGATATATTTCGTTAAATTTTCCTTTTGGCATTTTTTTAACAGACAACTTACCGCTTTGAAGTAAACTTTTCGTTTCAGATGGTACTATTTTAGCTCCATGAACATTTATTGTTGCCTCTAAAATTCCATTTCCGTAGACAGCGACTGATAGACTTGACCCAAGATTAGAGATTTCTGCGAATGGCTGCAGATTGTCAATTACTTCAATTTTTGCTTCCGCTTTGCCATCTAAAAGGGCATTGGCCATGCCGACACTTTCTGTCCACTCCTCTGTATCTTTCTCCCACCTTGAAATGCGAGATTTATAGTTGACCTCATCTTTCCTTATGGCCTCATCAATTTTTTGAATAAGAAACTCTCTTTTCTTTTCTTCTCGCTTGAATAGACGATCTATAAGCCCAGGCTTATAAGACTCCAGTGATTGACGCGCCTCCGACTCATTATCATTACTTATTTTGGGTTTGACAGGCTGCTTAGATGAAGCAACTTTATGCCAGTCTATTGGAGGACTGCCCTCTTTGTGAGTTGATTGAATAACATCAATATGATTTTCATAGACTTCCACTTCATATGCAGCCTGTTCTAGTTCCTGCATTTTTTCATATTGCTGTTGGCGCCTTTCAAGATCCCTCTGCCTTCTTTTTGCATCTCGTTCGGCGGCGCGGACTGCTGCACCAATAGAACGAACTGTTCCTTTCCACCCCATCTTCGACCCTCCTCTAATTAGTTACATCTAAAGCCCCAACAACCGACATCTGAAACGAAGAGCAGAGAAAGCTGTCCGGCGCCACATAAACGCAGTTGATTGTTTTTATGGCTTTTTAATCGGCTGTGTCATTACGCGCTTCTAGTGCCGAGGATATTTTTAACAAATTCTTATTTATCGCTTCTAATTGATTATTAGTTTTCAGAAAAATTGTATTATTACGCCCCTTCATCGCATCCGCCAAATCATATGCGGGACTATTAGATGAGTGCATACGCCCCATGTATGCGACATCAAGGATGGAAGTTTCTTTTCCCTTCTTTTTTATACTAAGGGGCGTTCGATACGTATATGATACAGTTACGGGAACACCGTCACCGATTTGCTTTGATAATCCCCCATACTGGCCAGCTTGCCACCTCAACTCTTTGCCCGGAGATAAATGAGGAATCTTTATTTCGAGAAACCCTGGTTGTTCATTCTTCAAGGGTTGTTCGATGCCCCAGCAGCTGACAGGAATCGCCTCAGAAAATTCCATGTCTCTGGCAGTCCCACCCCCTGTATTGCAGATTACTAAATCGATCACGGACGCAACATCATTACTTGGCTCGTAATGCAAAGATACACAGGGTTTTGACTGTCGGTAGATCGCAAGATAGGCAATAGCAACCGCCAAAAATGTTATAACAGGGCTAATGATGTAAAAAGCTATTTGAAAATATTCTGAATCATTAATCATCTGAACTGTACGTCCTTTTTTCTGATCGCATAATAATGATTAGTTAAAATACCCTGATACCATATGAACGTGACGGCTGTATTTGCCGGGATGACCGCTCAGGGTCGAAAGCAGCCATGTAATAATGCCTCATGACAACATCGGGCATCACACGCCGTCACGCATTGACCACTTCTTTCACCAAATTCACTTAGCTTCAAACTATCAGACATTGTTTACCACCGTCACTAGCCATTAGTCCCCTTTGCTTGGCTTTTTTCACCTTCGCTCCCCTAAAACAAACGAGGTAAGCTTGGCGACAACGACGCTGCTGAGTACGTGCTTGATATGACAACACACTGGATACTCGGCCCAGGTGCCATTGGCCGCCTGCTGGCCCATTCACTGTCTCCAATAGCGACTACCACGCTGCTTGGCCGCCGTTCGCTGCCTGCGCGGCAGATGCTGACCACGCCAGAGGGTGAACAGCGTGTGGTGCCGTTAAACTCGTTGACGATAGCTCAACTGGCATCAAACCCGCCTGAACCGCCCGCCTTTGTGCATATCACTACCAAGGCCATGGTGGCTGAGTCGGCGCTGGCTGGCATTACTGACTGTATTTCCCCTGCTACCCCGCTGGTGCTGTGGCAGAACGGTTTTTTGGCGCAGCCGCGTATTACCCAGGCATGGCCTGGGCCGGTGTTATGCGCGACAACAACCGAAGGTGCTTATCTAACCGGTGATGATGGCGTGGTGCATGCGGGGCATGGACATACCTTTGTTGGCGATTTGCATAACCAGCACGGTGCGCTGGCAGAAGAACTGGCGCAAACATTAACCCAGGCAGGGCTTGCCGCTACAAAGGTGTGTGATATTCGCCAGCGCTTGTGGCAGAAGCTGGCGGTGAACGCGGCGATTAATCCTTTAGTGGCGTTAAATGGTGTGCGTAACGGCGAGTTGCTCGATCAAGCTTATGCGGGCCGTGTGGAGGCGGTGGTAAAGGAAGTCGCGGCGATTATGCTTGCCGAGGGCATTGCGCCGCCCAATGATGGCAACGGTGAGGGTGCGTGGTTGGCGTTGGTTTGGCAGGTGGTGGAGAACACCGCGAACAATAAGGCTTCGATGTTGCAGGATGTGGAGGCTAAACGCCCCACCGAGCGCGGGGCGATCTTAGGGCCGTTGATTGAGAGTGCTCAGCGCCATGGGTTGGCGTGCGAGGTATTGCAGGCGCAGGATAATGAGTTGGCGGAGGTTGAGGCGAGCTTTTAGGCATTACCTGGGGCAGCTTCGCTGTCCTCCCGAGTGTGCCTCGTTTCTCGCTGCGATCTAGATGGGTGCGCGGCTGCCAGGTTAAGCCGATATGTCATAAGTTGTATGATAAAGGGTGCAACGACCATATCGCCCAGGCCAAAGTCATTGCCCGAGAAGAAGGCTCGCTGAGCCACCATCCCCAGGAGCAGCGCCGGTTAAGGCGCTGCGCGTCCTGCCTGGCGCGCACAAAAAATCCGGCACCAATATCTGGTGCCGGAGCAGGTGTTTTAATACATCTCGCTAAATATTAAGCGATAAAATCCCACTGCGTATGCGCGAGATCATGTGCGCGCATTTCGTCAGACGCCATAAAGCCCTCGGCTACATCGCGCAGCGATACCCCGTTTTCTAATTGGTTAGCCCAATAGGCCTTACCTTCTGCATCAGCTTCACGATCAAGGAGCGACTGATAGAGAATATCTAGTATGGCTTCTATACTTTGATCCTGGGTAGTGAGCTGCTCCCCAGCTTCCACTGAATTGATAAACAGCAGAGCCATCTCTGATTTGCTCATTCCCTCTTCATGGCGCTGAGCCCAGTACTGAACTCCCTCAACATCTCCTTGACGTCCTAGTACTTGGGCATATAAGCCGGTAATCCACCCAAGATCGTTAACGTAGCTGATACTTTCTTCATCATCGGTGAAGCGAAGCGTCTCAATATTGATCAGTGTATCCACATCGCTGGGGTCATCTATACGGCTCACAGTAATGACGCTATGCACCTGCGTAACAACATACTCTTCACGATTGCCTTGATAGCTGGCCACATCCACATCGCTACCACCATGTAACAGGTCAGCCCCTGCACCGCCGAAGAGCTCGTCATTACCGTTGCCTCCGAAGAGACGGTCATCCCCCCCTTCAGAGCCTATGACATCATCCCCGCCACCGCCATACAACACATCATCACCCTCGCCTAACACAATGGACTGTGCGGCATCATCGCCTATCACGATATTATTTCCGCTCCCGCCCGTAATGACAGCATTGCCGACGATACTGGCGAATTCGATATTATCCAGTTGGAGCGACGTTCCAACTGGTAGAGCAGAGGTGTCAATAACAAACGCTTCAATATGAGAAGACAGACTGTTGTTACTGGCATTACCCGTTAGGACAATGGGCGTGGCAATAGGCTCGATAGCGCTAAAAGTTAGCGTACGAATATCCAGAAGAGCCCCTTCTGCGAGCGAAGATAGCCACTGTGAAGCAACATTCGTTTGCTCAGGCATATTGGCTGGAGATTTACCAACAATACTTGCGATTAAGTCAGCCATCGCACTATCTTGATCGATTGCAGTACGTGAGCCATCGTGTTGCAAACTTACTCTTCCCGGCAACGTAGCGGTCACAATATTGGCATTACCGGTATTTTCTACTAGGCGGACAGACCCTGGACTCGTACCATTATTAGTAATGATCTCGCTAATAGAAATGTTTCCTGACGGTGTATTGGGTTGAGAAGCCCCTGGAGTTACAGCAATCGAACCAGGAACAGGGAATGTGGGTGGCTGAGGCTCTTCAGGAGGTATTATTGGCGGCGTCGTTGGAGACGTCTCATTGACGTCGGTGACGGTCACTTCCAAGGTAAGCGGTGTGCTGCCGCCTTGGCCGTCACTGGCGGTC
>NZ_JPUA01000037.1:378622-429806 GCF_002211105.1 Halomonas campaniensis
TTGGCAGTCACTTCCACCGTGTAAGTGTTGTCGCTGTTGCTATCCGCCGGGGCTTCAAAATTGGGCGCACTCTTAAAGCTCAGCGCACCGCTGTTGGCATCCAGCGTGAACAGGGCCTGGTCGGCGCCACCGGTAAGGCTGTAGGTGAGCAGATCGCCGTCCGCATCTGTGGCTACCAGCGTCGTTACCGCGGTGGTGTTTTCGGCCACACTTGCTTTATTGGAGGTGGTAAACACGGGTGTGCTATTTACAGCCGCATCACTGGTAACGAAGTTTAGAAAATCGAGGTTGATTGGCGGCCCCTGCGTAACACCTTGATCCAGAAACCTAACCGTGAAGGAGGTAATGGAATTCAGGTCGACAGATATTATGACTGTTTCATTCGACTGATTTTCAATCGTAGGCGCTGTGACCTTTCTGCCTTCATCTCCATCGGGCAGAATTTCAAGATAATAAGGGTTACTCGTATCGAATGGTCTTACAGTAATACTGTCTAGGTTAAACGGCGTATTGGAAAGGCTTTCGATCGTGAATTCAACAGGGTAAGTAAGCTGCGGATTTTGACTCTCAATATCTATATAAATGGAATCAGGGGTTCCACCCAGATCTCCACCACTCTGATTGTCTGAATAGATCCAATCGTCGGTATTGTCTGTTAACCATGAAGAGTTCAGCGCTACAGTCGAGCCCAGTGTCTGCATAAATTCGCTGCGTACACTCCAAAGCCAATCGCCGACGGGTAAGATATCTCCATGCTGATACTCTAACTCCCAGTCCCCACCCAAATCTCCATGCCCTGTCAAATCATCCGACGCAGCCATATCTGCATTCAGCACTTCGGACAATGCTGCAACAAACTGCTTGCCTTCCTCACTCCCGGCCACATTACAACCATAAATCAGCAGATCACCACCCTCGACCAGGCTGAACTTGATTGTTTCCAGCACATCTGCATATTTATTCAGATTATTGTTATTTAATTGCGCTTGCCCAAGCTGGATTGAACCTTCGCTTCCGTGAGAGAACAGATGTATGCTCTGAATATCTGACCTGCCCGCTATTGCCTGCCCTAATTCAAGAAAGCCGTCGCCTTTGCCAGACAACAGTATCACCTCATGCCCCCCTGCTGTGGCCGCTTCGAGCAGCGACAGGTAACCATTAATGGATTGATCAATCACAACTATGTGGGCGGATTTCATATTAGCAGGCATGAATTCGCTTCCTTTCAGAATAAGCAAGCTTAGAGATAGCAAAATAGGGTTGTTGGGTGTTCAGGTCGCACCAGAAATCCATGATTGGAAGGCGCAAAAAAAGTTGAAGGTGGGCATGTGGCACTCAACCAAAGCGGTATAACGACACTTGTCATGGAGCCACTCGCTTATTGCTGGCGCAGGAATTTCTGCACCTAATAATTGTTATCTTGCGGATAAAAAAGACTTATTACAGAAAAAACTAGAAATGTCAATACATAAAAACGACAAACCTACTTAATTAGTGTTGTTCATCATGGTACTTCTTCGTGGAATAGCAACAACTTCTAAAATACACCTAAACAATCTGCAATTTTTCCAACAGCGGTAGTCGTGCATGCATGAAGTGCCTAGCTTGATCAATGAGAGCTTGGCGATTCTCTTCCTCAGAGGTCAGCGGTTTACCATTCCGCATTAACCGTTGCCCTTGGGTCATGAAAACACTCCATGCAGCCTCTGCCCACTGCTCAGGCTGCACCATCCCCGCACGGCGCGCATCAAGGAAGCGCTGTTCAACTACTCCAACACTTACCCCACCGCCAGTAACAGGACTGGCAAGATAACCCATTTCAGCACCAAGCATCGCCTGACGGCACAGGTGTTCATTAAGACGCTCACATTGATTATGCACGAGCGCAGACATCCTGGGTGATTGCGCTGGCATGACCACCCCCTTGCCGATCAATACCATCAATGCTTCACGTAGCTGGTTAAATGTTACTCCCGACTTATGCAGCTCTTTTTCAAGCTCACCTATAGTTCTAACGCGCTGGTCGCTCAGTACTTCAAGCAGCGGTTGGTAAATAAGTCGCTGCAGCGCCGCAACGCCGTGCACGCCTCTCACCTCTAGGGCTACTTCATCAGCAGGCTGCAATAGCACAATATGTTCACGGCGAATAAAGTCGGCTATTTCCAGGGAATTGAGTCGACGAGCACCTTTTAGCCAGTAATCACGCCGAAAACGTTTATTCGTCATGATGTCCCGGGTGGCGGCCTGAAGTAATGGATGGCTGATCTCTTTTAGCAACGCCTGTTGAGACGAACTAAGCTGCAACCCATCTAGATCATCAAGTGGCTGTGCAGAGCAAGCATAGTTAAGACGCGCTTCACTCAACCAGTTGCCTAGTTGAGTTACGCTCATCGGCGTCCAATCACGATTAAGTAGCTCATGAGCTAGATAACGGCGATCCTGTGATTTGAACTGTGCCAACGCCTGCTGAAGCTGCGGATGAGCACGAGCAAAAACGGGGTCGCTTTGCCACAGCCTTTCAATAAAGGCGAGCGCTTCCTCCAGCTGTGTGGCTGTACTGCCAACAGGTGACCCCATCACATCGGCATGCGCCCTAATCAAATCACGTACTGGCAGCATCGCAGCCCAACCCGGCGAAGTGTTGTAACTGATATACACCGCTCCGCCTGGGTTAAGGCGACGGCTAATAAAGTCAATTATCGTACGCCGGTTAGCATCCCCTACCCAGCTCCAAATACCATGCAACGCTATATAATCAAACATGGGCAGATCATCACGTGCGCAAAATGCAGCAAAGTCGTCGTCCGCCAAATGAATATTTACATCGCCCGCTCTCGACATTTCACGGGCATAGGCTACGTGTGCAGCATTAAAGTCAGTACCCTGCCATGATACTGATGAAGCAGCAGCATGCAGGTTTACACTTACCCCCTGACCAAAACCTAGCTCACAGGCATGTTCAATAACAGGAGGTATCCATCCTGCATTGAGTAGCAGCAAGCGAAGGCGCAATGGATTTAACTCAGCATAATAGCCGCGAGTATATTCCTGATCGGTGACGTAACCTGCATCTGTTGATGTTGATGCCATTTCTGTGCTCCTAGGGAGGTTTCAGCAACAATTATGAGTTGCAGGATTCTGACACCTTCTACTTTATTTTGATTCGGAAACGCGCCAATTCAGCATTTATGTGTAACACTTCCCTCACTGACCTATCGCGCTGCTTCAAAGCTTCAACTTCCCTTTGTTCTCGGTAGCAAGCACACATTGCTAAGGCCTCAGTCTGCCCAATTTTAGGTTCAGCAGCCAGCGTGACAGAAAGCGCGGCCAAACGGCCATGCATAAAATTGAACAGATTCTTCGCCATCAACGCCTGCTTCAGCACAGATTCAGAGGGATAAAAAGCACCTGCCTGCGTGAGAGCAATCATATAGTTGCTAGCAGATTGAACCTGAACAAACCCGTCAGCAGTCAAGCTAATTAACGGAAAGTAAGGTGCCAGCGATGGGATAAGATGATTAGGATAAACGCAAGCTTGCCAATAGCGCGCAGCCACCATTGAGAAATGATAAAAATCGTTAATCGGTGCAAATTTCGCCTCAGCGAAAGGCAGTATTTCAACCGGCTGTTTATAGGGGTTTACAGTATCGTTTGCCACATCCACATACAGCGTGCCAAGCAATAAAGCATTTTGAAAGTATTCACCGCGCAAATCCCCCCACACCTGGCGTACTGAACCTCCCACGCGCACAAAATTCCTCAATGCGTTAAACCCACAGGCGGCTTCAGGTTTGAGCGTGCAAGGATTAAGGTTCCGCAAATGCTGAAAAATAGCCTCGGAAATTTCCAGGCATTGTCCAAGTGGGTAGGGCTTATCCTGCTTTAGCGGTCTCAGTTGACTAAGTTTAGTATCCAGCGATTGGCGCAGATCTACAAACAAAACCATAAGCTCACCAATTGCTGGCATCAGGAACTGTTCCGTCAGCGCTTGCTGCACCGTTTCATCAATTACTCGTGGTTCGTTTGGTAACAGTGGCATTAAGACTCCCACATGGAACATGCACTAAAAACTAAGAGCATATAACAACATCTGCACACTTATAAGTCGCTAAGCGAAGTACATCAAAATTCAAAAGCTACCGCTACTATTATGTCTTTATTCTTTTAAGAAAAGATTGATATAAAGAAAACCACACGCCTGTGACTAGCTTACGCGGCCGCTGGTAGCCCATGCCTGCATCGTAAAAACAAGCAAATATTGATATGTTAGCTTTTCAATATAAAGCCCCACTTTATAATAGAAGCTGACGTATTATACTGGTGGTTAAATAACGTTTTCTGTCAGTCCGCTCTTTTACCCACACTGCAACTTTACCCAATGAGCACCAAAAATCAGGCACGTCAATTTGGGACGTACAGCATGAACTATTACACCGACGCCCAATATTTAAGTAACCGGAATCACCACCACTTTTTGGTAGGCGGGGCGTTCAGCGATTTGTTGGTACCAGCGCTCTAGATTGGGGCGCGGCTGCCAGGTTAGGCCGATATGCCACAAGTTGTAGACAAAGGGTGCAACGGCAATATCGCCCAGGCCAAACTCATTGCCCGAGAAGAACGCTTGTTTCGCCAGCACGTTATCCATCAATTCGAACAGCTCTTCACACGCCTGCATACCCGCTTCAATGGCAGCATTATCGCGTTTTTCGGGTGGGGTTCTGACATAGCCCATCAGGATCGTGCGGTGCCTGGGTGACAGGGTGCTGTTCGACCAATCCATCCACTTTTCTGCCTGCGCCCGTTCGGCGGGGGCTTCGATCCATAGCTTGCTTTGCCCATACTGGGCGGCAAGGTAGCGAATAATCGTATTGGATTCCCACAGCACGCTGTTGGTAGCGTCATCTTTGAGTAGCGGCACTAGTCCGGTGGGGTTCATAGCCAGGTATTCCGGCGTATTGTTAACCCCGTGCTCAAGCCCCGCCTGTATCTGCTCGAACGGCAAATCCAGCTCTTCTAGCACCCAGCGCACTTTTTTGACGTTGGTGGAGTTGTTGCGGCCCCAAAGCGTGATCATGGTAGTCCTTGTATATGAGCAAAGAGAGGAAGTTGAGTTTGCCTCGCTCGGGTTGGAGTGGCAAGTTGAGGCGAGCTTGGTGGCGACTCAGGGGCGGCTGTGCCGCCCTCCCGCGGGTGCCTCGTGTTGCTCGTTCCTCGCAAAACTCGTTACCACGCGCTACATAACCCCGCTCCTCACCACTTACGATTCACACCTCACACCTTACCCTCACTCTTTATCCTGATAAAACTGCATCAGGCTAGAGAAGTCGAGTTTACCGTTGCCTTTGGCTTTATGCAGGGTGAACAGTGAGCGGGCGGCGGAGCCCATGGGGACTGCGGAGGCGCTTTGTTGGCTGACATCCATGGCGAGGCCTAAGTCTTTGACCATCAGGTCGACCTGGAAGCCGCCTTGGTAGTTTTTTGAGGCCGGTGCGTTTTCCATGACGCCTGGGTAGGGATTGTAAACATTTAGCGCCCAGTTACCGCCGGAGCTCTGCTTCATGATTTCTGAAAGCACCGCGGGGTCCAGGCCGTTTTTAACCCCCATATTGATCGCTTCGCAGGTACCCGCCATCAGGATAGAGAGCAGCATGTTGTTGCAGACTTTGGCCACCTGCCCTGCGCCATGGCCTCCAGCATGGAAGATGTTTTTGCCCATGGCTTCCAGCACCGGTTTGGCCAGCCTGAACTCGACCTCGCTGCCCCCCACAATAAAGGTCAAGGTGCCCGCTTGAGCGCCGCCCACGCCACCGGAAACCGGCGCATCGACAAAGCCGATACCCAGCTTCTCGCCCTCTTCAGCAACGCCTCGGGCAGTGGCACCGTCAATGGTAGAGCAGTCGATAACCAGCGCTCCACGTTTGATCACTTCAAACAGTGGCGCATCGTCTTCAATATATAGCCCGCGTACATGCTTTCCGGCGGGCAGCATTGAAATGATAAAGTCGGCGTCGGTGGCAGCTTCCTGGGCCGAGAAAGCCACTTCACAGCCATTCGCTTTGGCGGTCTCTTGCGCCTCTTGAGAAAGATCAAATGCGCGCACGTCAAAGCCTGCTTTTACTAGGTTGGCAGCCATGGGGCCGCCCATATTGCCCAGGCCGATAAATGCGATGGTGTTCATTTTATTATCCTTATTAGCCGGTAATGGGAAGATTATATTAGCGTAGATCCGCCAGCGGATTTTGCGACCATGCAGAAGATAGTAGCTCGTTGATAAAGCCCTCCTCTACCGAGGCCACGTCTGGATACGTCCAGTTCGGTTGACCGTCTTTATCAACCAGCAGTGCGCGCACGCCCTCGGGGAACTCACGGTGGCGGCAGCATTGCACCGAGAGCGACATTTCGGATTGGAACACCTCTGCCAGCGACATATGCTTGGCGCGCTTTAGCTGCTCATCGATTAACTTAACAGAGACAGGGCTGCCGTGGGCCAGCGTTTGTTGGGCTTTGCTAAACCACTTATTGTCGCTTTTTACCGCCGTAATGGCGGCGACAATTTGTTCTACGCTGTCGTGATCCATCAATTCACGGATCAGTGGAGAGTGTTGGTAAACGGGCGCTTCCAGCTCGGCGAATACCGGCTGCGATGTTTGCTCAAGCTCCCGCATAATTCGGTTAACCACACCGCTGGCATCGGTATTTTCACCGGCACCCCAGCGCGCGTCGGTCAACTGCTGCAATAGGGCATCACGGTGGTGGCTGGCGATACAGCGGTCAGCCAAGCCAAGGTGAACAGCATCTGGGGCATTGATTTGGCCGCCGGTCATGGCCAAAAAGCGCCCTGCGCCGTTGGGCAGGCGGTTCAAAAACCAGCTGGCGCCTACATCCGGGTAGAGGCCGATAGTGACTTCCGGCATGGCCAAACGCGAGGTCTCGGTCACGACACGGTGGCTACTGGCGCTTAACAGCCCCATGCCGCCGCCCATCACAATGCCGTTGCCCCAGCAGATCACCGGCTTGGGGTAGGTGTGCAAAAGAAAATCGAGCCGATACTCGGTCTCGAAAAAGCGCTCGGGGAAGCTGGGGTCGCCCTCTCCGGTAATCGTTTTATACAGATTCACCACGTCGCCACCGGCACAAAACGCTTTTTCGCCTGCGCTATCCAACAGCACCGCCACCACCCGATCGTCAGTGGCCCAGGCGCGCAGGCGGGGCAACATCTCTTCACACATCTCAAGCGTTAACGCGTTCAGCGAGCGCTCGGCATTGAGCTTAACCTCAGCAATTACGTGGCCGTCTTGGGTGGCGTGTTCAGTAAACAGTACGCTGCTCATTGGCATTCCTTATCCGTCGCTATCGTTTCCACCGTTACCTTATTCATCGTCATTTACAGCTCGGTGGCGCCGTCTGCCAGCACCCGGCGGGAGATGATCAGCCGCATGATTTCGTTGGTGCCTTCAAGAATCCGGTGTACCCGGGTATCGCGAACGTAGCGCTCCATGGGGTACTCCTTGATATAGCCATTGCCGCCGTAAAGTTGAAGCGCTTCGTCGCACACCTTGAAGCCCACATCGGTAGCAAAGCGCTTGGCCATGGCACAGTAGGTCGGTGCATCGGCGTGGCCTGCGTCCAGCTTGGTAGCGGCCATGCGCACCAGCTGCCGGGCGGCCACCAGCTCGGTGACCATATCCGCCAAGCGGAACTGCAGCGCCTGGAACTCGGCTAAGCGCTTACCGAACTGTTTGCGCTCCAGCATATACTCCCGCGCTTTGTTGATCGCCTGCTGGGCGGTGCCGATAGAGCAGGTAGCAATATTGATACGCCCGCCGTCGAGGCCCTTCATGGCGATTTTAAAACCGTCGCCTTCATTGCCGAGCAGATGATTGGCGGGTACTCGCACGTCTTCAAAGGTGATCATGCGGGTTGGCTGGCTGTTCCAGCCCATTTTCTCTTCCTTGCGCCCATAGCTAATGCCGTCACTCTTGGCATCGACCGCAAACGCCGAGACACCGCTGGCACCCTCGCCGCCGGTGCGGGCCATCACCACCAGAAAGTCGGTACTCCCGGCGCCGGAAATAAACATCTTACTGCCGGTCAGCACGTAGTGATCGCCATCGCGCTTGGCGGTGGTTTTCAGCGAGGCGGCGTCGGAGCCTGAATTGGGCTCGGTTAAACAGTAGGAGCCCAGCAGCTCACCTGTAGCCAGCCTTGCGCCCCACTGCTCGACCGCTTCCGGCGTGCCGAAATCCGCCAACATCCAGGTCACCATATTGTGAATGGTTAGATAAGCGGTGGTAGAGGTGCAACCCATAGAGAGCTGTTCAAAAATGATGCTGGCATCCAGACGTGAAAGGCCCAACCCGCCCACGCTTTCTGGCGCGTAAAGGGAGCAGAAGCCCAGCTCGCCCGCTTTGCGAATCACATCGACGGGGAAAAACGAGGTCTGATCCCATTCGGCGGCGTGGGGCTCCAGCTCGTTTTGGGCAAACGCCCGGGCCATATCGGCAAAGGCGACCTGGTCTTCATTGAGCTCAAAATTCATGGCGTATCTCCGCTAATGTGCGAGCACACAGGGTGTTGTCGTTATAATTGACGTTTACGTTAACTTATCTATTTACCTCACTACAAGCAACATACCAGCGCTTGCGACCTTAGGCGTAGGCCTTATAAAAGAATCAAAAAAAGGGCGCCAAACGGCGCCCAACAGGAAGTATTTATAAGTACGGGACAGAGAGAGTGCTATTAAAAAGCGCTTACTTAAAGTTTTTGCGATACATCTTGTCCAGCTCACCGATGATCCCGCTGCGGAAGCTGAGCACACAGACCACAAAGATGATGCCCAAAATCACGCTGACCCAGTTACCCAGCGGCGACTGCGCCAGGATATGCTGCAAACTGACCACAATACCTGCGCCCATTAACGGGCCCAGCAAGGTGCCCACACCGCCCAGCAAGGTCATCAGTATTACCTCACCGGACATATGCCAGTGCGCATCGGTCAGCGAAGCCAGCTGGAAGACCACGGTTTTGGTGGAACCCGCCAAGCCCGCTAAACCTGCAGAGATCACGAACGCCACTAGCTTGTAGGCGTCGGTGTTGTAGCCCAGCGATACCGCGCGGGGCTCGTTTTCACGAATCGCTTTTAGCACTTGGCCAAACGGCGAGTGCACCGTGCGCTGAATCAGCGCAAAGCCGAAGATGAAAATCGCGAACACAAAGTAGTACATTGCCAGGTTGCTGCTCAGGCTAATAAACCCAAACAGTTCTCCACGGGGCACGCCATGCAAGCCATCCTCACCGCCGGTAAACGGGGCCTGCACAAACATGAAGTACACCAGCTGGGCGATCGCTAAAGTCACCATGGCAAAATAGATGCCCTGACGCCTGATGGAGAGCACCCCAAAAACCACCCCAAGCAGCGTGGCCAGAACAGTCCCGGCGATAATACCCAGCTCCGGGGTTAATCCAGGGTAGCTCGCCAACAGGTAGCCGGTTACGTAACCGCCTGTTGCCAAGAAAGCGGCATGGCCGAAAGACAGCAGACCCGCATAGCCAAGCAATAGGTTGAACGCGCAGGCAAACAGCGCAAAACAGAGCACTTTCATCAAGAATACGGGGTAGGCCAAAAATGGCGCTATCAACCCCACCACGATTAGCGCCAGATAGAACATATTGCGGCGAAACCTGGCCCGCTTCTGACGTTCCAGTACCGCGGATGGCGCCGCCATTGATTGAGATTCTGCCATGTTCATGCCTCCTTACCGAACAGCCCAACGGGGCGCAACATGAGCACGAGGATCATGACAAGAAAGATCACCGTGTTAGCGGCTTCCGGATAGTAGACCTTGGTCAGCCCTTCGATAATCCCCATGGAGAGGCCGGTAATAATGGCGCCTAGAATCGAGCCCATCCCGCCAATGACTACCACTGCAAACACCACGATCAGCAAGCTTGAGCCCATGGTCGGCGAAACCGGATAGAGCGGCGCTGCCAGCACGCCAGCAAAGGCAGCCAGACCCACCCCAAACCCATAGGTGAGCGTAATCAGCAGCGGTACATTAACGCCAAAGGCTTGCATCAGCTGCGAGTTCTCAGTACCCGCGCGAAGGTAAGCACCCAAACGGGTACGCTCGATCATAAACCAGGTAAACAGGCACATCGCCAGCGCTGCCACCAGCACCCAGGCGCGATATGTCGGTAGGAACATAAAGCCCAGGTTCAAACCACCCTGGAAGATTTCCGGTGTCGCGTAGCGCGCCCCGGAAACACCGAAGAAGTTGACCAGCGTGCCCTCGAAAATGAGCGCTAAGCCGAAGGTTAGCAATAGCCCATAAAGGTGATCCAAATGGGCAATACGGCGCAGCAAAAAACGCTCAAGCAGCACCCCAAAAGCACCGACCACTAGAGGTACTAAAAACAGTGCCAGCCAGTAATTAATGCCCAAATAGCGAAAGCCTAACAGTGCAGCGAAGGCTCCCAGCATGTATTGCGCCCCATGGGCAAAGTTGACGATCTTCAACAGGCCGAAGATGACCGCCAGGCCCAGGCTAAGCAGTGCGTAAAAGGCGCCATTCACAAGACCCAGCGTTAGCTGGCCCATGAAGACGGCCATTGGCACGCCGAATATCATCGTCATAACGCGACTCTCCTCGCCCTCAAACAGTTGGCGGCAACTTGCCGCCAACCGGTTCTACACATCACTTGCAATGGCTATCTGGCTCAAGCTCAGCCTGGAAATTAGTTTTGCACCAATTTGCACTGGCTTTCAGATAGCGGGCGGTAGGCTTCTTCGGCGGGAATGGTGCTGAGGATTTCGTAAAGATCCCACTCACCGGTGGACTCATCCGGTGTTTTCACCTGGGCCAGGTACATATCGTGGATCATGCGGCCATCTTCACGAATGGTGCCGTTACGGGCGAAGAAGTCTTCAACCGGCATTTCAGCCATTTGCGCGCGTACGGTTTCAGGGTCGTCAGTGCCCGCAGCCTCAACGGCTTTCAGGTAGTGCATGGTGCTGGAGTAGATGCCCGCTTGTACCATGGTCGGCATGCGGCCCACTTCATCGAAATAGCGCTGCGCCCATTCGCGGGACTGCTCATCCATGTCCCAGTACCAGCCGGTAGTTAGCAGCAGGTTCTGGGTAGCTTCTAGGCCAAGGGCGTGCACGTCATTCAAGAAAATCAACAGGCCTGCTAGCTGCTGCCCGGATTGCGTCAGGCCAAACTGGCTGGCCGTGGTGATGGCATTAACGGTGTCGGCACCGGCGTTGGCAAGACCAACAATTTTCGCGCCAGAGCCTTGGGCTTGAAGGATGTACGATGAGAAATCATTGGTGGGGAACGGGTGGCGTACGCCGCCAACAATTTCACCGCCGCTCTCTTCAACGACTTTGGTTACATCGGCTTCCAGGGCATGGCCAAACGCGTAGTCAGCGGTCAGCATAAACCACGTATCGCCGCCCTGCTCTACAACGGCCTTGGCAGTACCATTAGCCAGCGGGTAGGTGTCGTACACCCAGTGAATATGGTTAGGGGTGCAGTGCTCGTTGGTAATACTGGAAGCCGCGGAGCCTGAGACGATACCCAGGCCGTTGTTCTCTTCCAGCACTTTGGTGACCGCAATCGACACAGAAGACGCTACCAAGCCGCCGACCATATCGACGTTATCCTGGTCGATCCAGCCCCGCACGGTGTTGGCACCCACATCAGCGCTATTGCGATCGTCGGCACTGGAAATAACGATGGATGCACCGTTTACACTGCCGCCAAAATCGGCCACCGCCATCTCCATGGCGGTCAAGCCGCCCGGTCCTGCGAGGTCGCGATAAGTGCCGGACATATCAGCCAGATAGCCAATACGGACTTCACCATCGCTCATATCTGCCTGGGCGGTGGACACAGCGAGGCTTGAAGCTGCCGCCACGG
Source organism: Halomonas campaniensis (assembly GCF_002211105.1). Lineage (GTDB taxonomy): Bacteria > Pseudomonadota > Gammaproteobacteria > Pseudomonadales > Halomonadaceae > Vreelandella > Vreelandella campaniensis_A. The sequence goes on from NZ_JPUA01000037.1 coordinate 390,544, forward strand.
CGATACTGGCAGTCAGCGTTTTTTTCATAAAGGTCATGTTCGACTCCTGGCCCTGAGGGCCTTGTTGTTGTGATATAGCTGTTGTGGTGCAGCTGTTATGGTGTGCTTGAGCGGTTGTGCAACGATCTATCAAGTGAATGATTCATTAATTGTTATTGTGAGCGAGTATGTCATTAGGTGCGTCTGCTGGTGCGTTATACCCCTAGCATTGAGTTGAGGTGTTCCCGTCGCGATGGCAGCTGCGCGGCGCTGATTTCTTCGACAATCTGACCGTGATCCATCACGAAGTGGCGATCCGCCAGCGGCGCCGCAAAGCGAAAGTTCTGCTCTACAAGCACAATGGTCATACCGCGCTCTTTTAGCTGAACCAACACCTCGGCAAGTTTCTGCACAATGACGGGCGCAAGGCCTTCGGTAATCTCATCGAGTAGCAGCATTCTTGCTCCCGTGCGCAAGATACGCGCCATGGCCAGCATCTGCTGCTCGCCACCGGAGAGCCGTGTGCCCTGGCTTTTACGCCGCTCATAGAGGTTCGGAAACATGGCGTAGATTTCGTCCAGACTCATACCGCCGGAACGCACGGTAGGCGGGAGCAGCAGGTTCTCATGCACATCCAAGCTGGCAAAAATGCCGCGCTCCTCAGGGCAGTAACCAATACCTAACCGGGGAATATGGTGCGGCTTCATGTTTAACGTCTCATTGCCGTTAATCACGATAGAACCCGTGCGCCGCCCCACCATGTTCATAATCGATTTCAGCGTGGTGCTTCGGCCTGCACCGTTGCGCCCCAGCAGCGTCACCAGCTCGCCACGCTTCACATCAAAATTGACGCCGTGCAGGATATGCGACTCGCCATAAAAGGCGTGCAGATCCTGAACGCGCAACATTTCCAGGCTTTGCGTGTTTTCAACAGGCGCTTGCGCTTCAGCGGTATTCATACAGCGGCTCCCTCCTCTTCCGCGGCGTCGCTGCCCATATAGGCTTCGCGCACTAGTGGGTTTCGGGAAACAGCATCGTAATCTCCCTCAGCCAGTACCGCCCCCCGCGCCAGTACGGTAATTCGGTCACACAGGCGGCTAACAACGCTCAGGTTGTGCTCCACCATCAATACAGTGCGCCCCTGGGAGACGCGTTTAATCAGCGCCACGATGCGGTCGACGTCTTCCGCGCCCATACCTTGAGTCGGCTCATCAAGCAGCATCATGGTGGGATCGAGCGCAAGCGTAGTGGCCAGTTCAAGCGCTCGTTTACGACCATAGGGCATCTCTACCGTTAGCGTATCGGCATATTCCCGCAGCCCCACTTCTTCCAGAAGTTCAAGGGCACGTTCATTAAGGTGATCCAGGGATTTCTCAGACTTCCAGAAATGAAACGAGGTGCCCAGCTTGCGCTGCAGGGCCACTCGCACATTCTCCAGCGCCGTCATATGCGCGAATACCGCTGAGATCTGAAATGAGCGCACTAGCCCTAATTGGGCAATTTCGTTGGATTTTTTACTGGTAATCGACTTGCCGCGATACAAAATATCGCCATGGGTCGGTGGCAGAAACTTAGTCAAGAGATTGAAGACAGTGGTTTTACCAGCGCCATTAGGCCCTATCAGCGCGTGTATATGTCCTTCCTGCACCTGAAGATTGACGTCATCCACGGCAGTAAAGCCGCGAAACTCTTTGGTCAGCCCTCGGGTTTCGAGGACACATCCCTGAAGGACATCGTTTGCACTCATAGAGTGGCAGCCTCTTATTGTTGTAGTGCTGAATGCGGTACTGGCTAAGGCGGCACCCTTATTATGATTATGGGCTACCAATGCCTTACCTGAACGTAAGGTGTATGTGCAAACTAGCAACTCTCGCTATGGCAATACAATTACAACTTTGGTCTATCGGCGATAGTTTGTAGAATCAACAATCGACTTATAAATATAAATATCAATAACTTAAACCATTTCAACGCTTTTCAACTGCTAGCAACTATTGCTTTACGTTAACGTAAACTTGTTTTAGCCTCAGTGGCAGTGTTCCATAGAAGGCATATCGTAGGAATGATCTTTAGCCATTATTGTTAACAACATGCCTTTTTGAGAGAACGTCACCATGAGCAAAACTTACTCGATCAGTGAACTGGCCAGCGAGTTTGATTTAACTACCCGAAGCATTCGTTTCTATGAGGATCAAGAACTGCTTCACCCCACCCGCCGCGGTCAAACCCGGGTTTATAGCAGTAAAGACCGGGTTCGCCTCAAGCTCACCATTCGCGGTAAGCGGCTGGGATTTTCATTGGCCGAAATTCGCGAGCTCTTCGAGCTTTGGGATGAAACCCGCAGCGGCAGTAAAAAGCAGTTGCATTTAATGCTCAGCAAAATAGCCGAGCGCAGGGCAGCTCTCGACCAGCAGATGAAAGACATCACCATGGTGCAGTTAGAGCTTGAAAGCGCCGAAATTCGCTGCCGCCAAGCGTTAGAAGAACTAAATGAAAAAGGCCCACATGAAACACAAACCGAAGAGGAGCGAGCGGGCAGTTCCGAAAAAGCCGCCCCCTCCTCTTCCGCCACTATGCACTGACTCGGCGCCCGGTCATCTATAACGCCAGCTCGACTCGCCGATAAAGCTAGCCAGCATAGTTAGCAAACACCAATAAATTAGCGACAGGTGATTGACCATGTTTTCACACTACTCAGAACTTAATTTTGGCCTCGATGATGAACTGAACATGCTGCGTGAGCAGGTCAACGCCTTTGCGGCCAGCGAGATTGCCCCCCGTGCGGCCGAAATCGACCGTAACAACGAGTTCCCCAACGACCTGTGGAAGAAGTTTGGCGATATGGGGCTGTTAGGGATTACCGTTCCTGAAGAGGATGGTGGCAGCGGCATGGGTTATCTTGCCCACTGTATCGCCATGGAGGAGATCTCCCGGGCCAGCGCCTCGGTAGCGCTCTCTTACGGCGCCCACTCCAACCTGTGCGTTAACCAGATCAAGATCAACGCCTCCCCCGAACAGAAAGCCAAGTACCTACCCAAGCTGATCAGTGGCGACCACGTGGGCGCCCTGGCCATGTCGGAACCCGGCGCTGGTTCTGACGTGGTGTCGATGCAGCTACGTGCCAAGCAGAGTGGCGATCACTACATCCTTAACGGCAACAAAATGTGGATCACCAATGGTCCGGATGCGGATGTGCTGGTGGTGTACGCCAAAACAGACCCAGACGCCGGTTCCAAAGGCATCACAGCGTTTATTATCGAAAAAGGTATGCCCGGCTTCTCCACCGCCCAGAAACTCGACAAGCTGGGCATGCGCGGCTCCAACACCTGTGAATTGGTATTCCAGGATTGCGCTGTGCCTGCTGAAAATATTCTCGGCGGCGAAGGCAAAGGCGTACGCGTACTAATGAGCGGTTTGGATTACGAGCGAACCGTGCTCGCCGCTGGCCCCATTGGCATTATGCAGGCCGCCATGGATGTGGTGATGCCCTATATCCATGAGCGTAAACAGTTCAACCAGTCGATCGGTGAGTTCCAACTGGTGCAGGGCAAAGTGGCGGATATGTATACCACCCTGAACGCCTGCCGCGCCTATTTATATGCCGTTGCAGGCGCCTGCGACCGCGGCCAAACGTCCCGCAAAGACGCCGCTGGGGTGATTCTCTACTGCGCCGAAAAAGCCACCCAGGTGGCACTGGACTCCATTCAGCTACTCGGCGGCAACGGCTATATCAACGAATACCCCACCGGACGCCTGCTGCGCGATGCCAAATTGTATGAAATTGGCGCGGGCACCAGCGAGATTCGGCGGATGCTGATTGGTCGCGAACTGTTTACTGAAAGCAAATAAAAGGCCGCGCTATGAGCACTGTGAATAGCCAGATCAATCCGCGCAGCGATGTGTTTCAAGCCAACGAAGCCTCCATGCTCGGTGAAGTGAACAAACTGCGTGAGCTGACCGCCGCCGTCGCCCAGGGTGGCGGTGCCAAAGCCCGCGAGCGCCACGAAAGCCGCGGCAAACTGTTTGTGCGTGACCGCATCGATCATTTGATCGATGAAGGTTCGCCGTTTTTAGAATTCTCCGCTCTGGCGGCCCACAACATTTACGATAGCGAGATACCCGCCGCGGGCGTGGTCACCGGTATTGGCCGCGTTTCCGGCGTCGAATGTGTGATCGTTGCCAACGACGCCACGGTCAAAGGCGGCACCTACTTTCCGCTGACAGTGAAAAAACACATCCGCGCCCAGGAGATCGCCCGCAAGCATCGCCTGCCGTGCATCTATTTAGTCGATTCCGGCGGCGCCTTCCTGCCCCGGCAGGATGAAGTCTTCCCCGACCGCGACCACTTTGGGCGCATTTTCTACAACCAGGCGACCATGTCCGCCGAAGGCATTCCGCAAATCGCCGTGGTGATGGGTTCCTGTACCGCAGGCGGCGCTTACGTGCCCGCCATGGCGGATGAGTCGATTATCGTTAAAGAGCAGGGCACGATTTTCCTGGGTGGCCCGCCCTTGGTGAAAGCCGCCACCGGTGAAAGCATTAGCGCCGAAGACCTGGGCGGTGCCGATGTTCACGCCAAGGTCAGCGGTGTCGCCGACCACTACGCCGAAAACGACGCCCATGCGCTGCAGCTGGCTCGCGCCTGTGTGTCGCGGTTGAATTGGCAAAAGCGCGGCAAGCTCGCCATGCAGGCGCCCAAACCACCCAAACTCGACCCTGCTGAGCTGTATGGCATTGTCGGCACCGACCTGAAAAAGCCCTACGACGTGCGGGAAGTGATTGGCCGTATCGTCGACGACTCCGATTTCGACGAGTTCAAACGCTACTACGGCGAAACCCTGGTCACCGGCTTTGCCCATATTCACGGCTACCCGGTGGGTATTGTGGCCAATAACGGCGTGCTGTTTTCCGAAAGCGCGGTGAAAGGCGCGCACTTTATTGAGCTCTGCGCCCAGCGCAAGATTCCGCTGATCTTCCTCCAGAACATTACCGGCTTTATGGTCGGCTCCAAGTACGAGCATGAAGGTATCGCCAAGCACGGCGCCAAACTGGTCACCGCTGTGGCCTGCGCCAAGGTGCCCAAATACACCGTTCTGATTGGCGGCAGCTTCGGCGCCGGTAACTACGGTATGTGTGGCCGCGCCTACGATCCTAACCTGCTGTTTATGTGGCCCAACGCGCGCATTTCAGTGATGGGCGGCGAACAGGCGGCGGGCGTGCTGGCCCAGGTTAAGCGCGAGCAGCACGAACGCGAAGGCCGTGAGTGGAGCAAAGAGGACGAAGAAGCCTTTAAGCAGCCTACCCGCGATCAGTACGAGCATCAGGGCCACCCCTACTACGCCAGCGCCCGCTTATGGGATGACGGCGTGATTGATCCGCTGCAAACCCGCGATGTGTTAGGGCTTTCTTTAGCTGCCGCGATGAACGCAGAAATCGAAGAGACGCGCTTCGGCGTGTTCAGGATGTAAGGGGGTCTTACCATGGCTTACTCAACGCTGACTATAGAAGAGGGTGTGGCGCGCCTGACCTTAAACCGCCCCGAGGTGCATAACGCTTTTGACGACAGCCTGATCGCTGAACTAAACGCGCACCTTGACCAGTTGCATACGTTGGCTGAAGCAGGCGATGTGCGCGCGGTAGTGCTGGGTTCAGAAGGCAAAAGCTTCTCCGCGGGTGCCGATCTGAACTGGATGAAGCGCATGGTCGATTACGACCTGGAAGATAACCTCGCCGACTCCCGCAAGCTTGCCGCCCTCATGCACGGGCTCGATACACTGCCCTGCCCTACGGTTTGCCGCGTTCAAGGGGCTGCCTTTGGCGGCGCGGTGGGCTTGGCCGCCTGCTGCGACATAGCGATCGCCTCGGGTAAAGCCAAATTCTGCCTTTCAGAAGTCAAAATTGGTCTATCGCCCGCGGTCATCAGCCCTTACGTGCAGCGAGCCCTGGGCGAGCGACAGATGCGCCGCTATGCGTTAACCGCAGAAGTCATGGACGCCGAAATAGCGCTCGCGCTGGGTTTAGTCCATCTGGTGGTGGAGCACGATAAGCTAGACGAGGAAGTGGACGCCATGCTGGCAACCCTATTATCCGGCTCGCCCCAAGCCCAGCGCGCCACTAAGGCACTAATGGCCACAGTTGCTCAAGCGCCTGACAGTGACGCCACCCGCGAACATACCTGCCAAGTTATCGCCAAACTACGGGTAAGCCAAGAAGGGCAAGAGGGTTTATCCAGCTTTTTTGAGAAGCGCCGCCCCGTCTGGGCTGATTCTAATAACACACCCCACGCTTCGGAGCGTCGCTCATGAGCTACACATCAGTAACTGAAAACGCCGCTCGCACAACGCCTTTTGATACGCTTTTGGTGGCTAACCGGGGTGAAATCGCCTGCCGTGTAATGCGCACTGCACGCCGTATGGGTCTGAAAACCGTCGCCGTTTACTCCGATGCTGATGCCACAGCCCGCCATGTGCGTGAAGCCGATGAAGCCGTGCGCTTAGGCCCTGCCGCTGCGCGCGAAAGCTATCTGAATATTGATGCGGTCATCGACGCCGCCAAGCGCACCGGCACCGGCGCGATTCACCCCGGCTACGGTTTTCTATCCGAAAATGGCAGCTTCGTTAAGGCCCTTGAAGAAGCGGGCATTACCTTTGTCGGCCCGCCGGCCTCGGCAATTGCCGCCATGGGCGATAAATCTGCTGCTAAAGCCCGCATGGCCAATGCGGGCGTGCCGCTGGTGCCGGGCTATCACGGCGATGAGCAGAACGACGCCTTGCTGCGCAGCGAAGCCGACAAAATTGGCTACCCGGTGATGCTCAAAGCCAGCGCCGGTGGCGGTGGTAAAGGCATGCGCGTGGTGGAATCTGGCGATGGTTTTCAAGCCGCATTAGATGGCTGCCGCCGTGAGTCAAAAGCCGCCTTCGGCGATGACCGCATGCTAATCGAGAAGTATCTGGTGCAACCGCGCCATGTGGAAGTGCAGGTGTTCTGTGACCGTCATGGCAACGGCGTTTACCTGTTCGAACGGGACTGCAGCGTTCAGCGCCGCCATCAAAAAGTCATCGAAGAGGCCCCCGCCCCCGGCATGACGGCGGAGCTGCGCAGCGCCATGGGTGATGCCGCCGTCCGCGCCGCCCAGGAGATCGGCTACGTAGGCGCAGGCACCGTCGAGTTCCTTTTAGACATTGACGGTTCGTTCTACTTTATGGAAATGAACACCCGTCTTCAGGTTGAGCACCCGGTTACCGAAATGATCACCGGTCAGGACTTGGTGGAGTGGCAGTTGCGCGTGGCCATGGGCGAACCGCTGCCTTGCAGCCAAGACGAGCTAACCATTACCGGCCACAGCTTTGAGGCACGCATTTACGCCGAAGACCCGGATCAGGATTTCCTACCCGCTACCGGCCTGCTCACCCGCTTTGCGCTGGATTTAGCAGGCGCGGGCTTGAGCGCTGATCAGGTGCGTCTGGACAGCGGCGTGGAGAGTGGCGATGCGGTGTCGATGCACTACGACCCCATGCTCGCCAAGCTAATCGTGCACGGTGCTGACCGCGATGCGGCACTAGCCACCCTTAACCGCGCCTTGGCGGCGCTGGACGTACAGGGCGTGGTGACCAACCGCGCCTTCTTAATGCGCCTAGCCACTCACCCAGGCTTTAAGAACGTGGAGCTGGACACCCGCTTTATTGAGCGTAATGAAGCGACGCTGTTTGCACCGCGCACCTACAGCATGGAGGCCTACGCCAGCGCCGCGCTGATTGGCCTGAATCAACTCGCCCAGGAGTGCGAAAGCGACTCCCCCTGGGATCGCCACGACGGCTTCCGCCTGAATGCCCCCCACACTATTCGCATTGCGCTGTGTGACCCGGCAGATGTAAAAGCCGCTGATAGTGACGAGGCGGTTGTGATCGTAGAAGGTAAACGCAACGCTGGCGAGGCGCTGTGGAACCTGACTATCGGCAATGACACCCTCACCGCAAGCCTACAGCCGCTCACCGGTGATGCGGTAGCGGTCACGCTAAACGGCCATCGCCGCCGCCTTCAGGCGCGTCGCGATGGTCATGTGGTGGTAATGGCCGACCCCAGCGGTGAAACCCGACTGTTCTGGCGGCGTATCGATGCCATAGATCATGGTCACCACGAAGCGGAATCCACGCTAACAGCGCCTATGAATGGCACCGTAGTGGCGCTACTCGTGGAGCCCGGCGTGGCGGTTGAGAAAGGCATGCCGCTAATGGTGATGGAAGCGATGAAAATGGAGCACACCATGACCGCCCCCGCCGATGGCAGCGTGGCAACCTTCCACTTCCAGGCAGGTGACACGGTCAGCCAGGGCGCCGTTTTACTCGACTTTGCGGCCAACGAATAGGAGTTCACGCTTATGCCACTGCCGACCTCTGTAAAGCTGTTTGAGATGGCCCCCCGGGACGGCCTGCAAAACGAACCGGGGGCCATCGTGCCTACCGCGACTAAAATTGCCCTAGTCGAGCGGCTTGCCAACGCGGGAATCGCGCACATTGAAGCGGCCAGTTTTGTCTCGCCCAAGTGGGTGCCGCAAATGGGTGATGCCATTGAGGTGATGGCGGGCATTCAGCGCCAACCCGGCGTGGTCTACTCCGCGCTGACGCCCAACCTGAAAGGACTGGAAAACGCCCTAACGGTTGGCATTGAGGAGGTGGCGGTCTTTGGTGCAGCGTCTGAAGCCTTTTCGCAGAAGAACATTAACTGCTCCATTGCTGAGTCTCTGACCCGCTTCGAGCCGGTACTGAATCGTGCCCGGGATGCGGGCGTGCGCGTGCGCGGCTACGTCTCCTGCGTATTGGGCTGCCCCTACGAAGGCGAGATTGACCCCAGCAAAGTCGCCGAGGTGGCCAAGGCGCTTTATGAAATGGGCTGCTACGAGGTGTCACTCGGCGACACCATCGGCGTCGGCACCCCCCTGGCCGCCAAACGCATGATTGAAGCCGTTCAGCGGCAGGTGCCGATAGAGTTCCTGGCTGCCCACTTCCATGACACCTACGGCATGGCGATGGCCAACCTCTACGCGGTAATGGAGGAAGGCGTCAGTGTGATTGATGCGGCGACGGCAGGCCTGGGTGGCTGCCCCTATGCCAAAGGCGCCTCCGGCAATGTGGCCACCGAAGATGTCCTCTACCTGCTTGAAGGGCTAGGCATTGAAACGGGCATCGACCTGCAAGCCGTAATCGATACCGGCTACTGGATCACCCATGAACTAGGCCGTACGCCCAGCTCCAAGGTGGCCCTGGCAAAAGGCGCTAGCCGTTAAATGAGACGTTAATAATAAAAATTAAAAGTAGCGAATTATCCTCTGCCTTCCCGCTCGGACAAGAAAAAATATCGGAGAGATACACCATGGCATCACCTGCTCTTACCCTACCCAGCTACTCCAGCAGCATGGCGGACAAGCCGCTGCTGGGTATGACCATTGGCGAAAAATTCGACCAGATCGCCACCCAGTACGCCGATAACGATGCGCTGATTGTGCTGCATCAACATATCCACTGGAGCTATCGCCAGCTCCAGGAAGAGGTCAACCGCTGTGCTCGCGCCCTACTCTCCATTGGGGTTAACAAGGGCGACCGCGTGGCCATCTGGGCACCCAACTGCAGCGAATGGACGTTAACTCAGTTCGCCACTGCCAAAATTGGCGCCATTCTGGTCAACATTAATCCCTCTTACCGCACCCATGAGTTGGAGTACGCGCTGAACCAATCCGGCGCGCGTTTTCTGGTCACCGCCAACAGCTTCAAAAGCTCCGACTACAGCGCCATGCTGTTTGAGCTGGCCCCGGAACTCAACACCTGCGCTGAAGGCCAACTCAAGTCGACTAAACTGCCCGACCTTGAGTGTATTATCAATTTAAGCAGCGAAAAGCTCAGCGGCATGTGGCGCTGGTCTGACCTAATGCAAGAAGCCAGCAAGGTTAGCCAAACCGACGTTGACGACCTACAGGCCACGCTGCAGTTCGACGACGCCATCAATATCCAGTACACCTCCGGCACCACCGGCTTTCCCAAAGGAGCCACACTCTCCCACCATAATATTCTCAACAACGGCTTTTTTGTGGCGGAAAGCATGGGGTTTACCAGCGAAGACCGCCTAGTGATTCCGGTGCCGCTCTACCACTGCTTTGGCATGGTGATGGGCAACCTGGGCTGCATGACCCACGGCGCCACCATGATCTACCCGGACGAGGGCTTCGACCCAGGCAAAGTGCTCAAGGCGGTACACGAACAAAAAGCCACCGCGCTTTACGGCGTGCCGACCATGTTTATCGCCGAGTTGGATCACCCTGATTTTCCTGACACCGACCTCTCTTCCCTCCGCACCGGCATAATGGCGGGCTCGATCTGCCCCGCTGAAATCATGAAGCAGGTCATCAATAAGATGAATATGAAGGGCGTGCAGATCGCCTACGGTATGACCGAAACCAGCCCGGTATCCACTCAAACGGGTGCCAACGACAGCATTGAAAAACGTGTATCCACCGTAGGCCGAACCCAGCCTCACTTAGAGAACAAAATTGTCGATCCCGGCAACGGCGGCATTCTGCCCCGGGGAGAAATCGGAGAGCTGTGTACCCGCGGCTACAGCGTGATGCTGAAGTACTGGAACAACGACAAAGCCACCGCTGAAGCCATCGATGAAGCGGGCTGGATGCACACAGGCGACCTGGCCACCATGGATGAGGAGGGCTACATCCAGATCGTGGGCCGTATTAAAGATATGGTGATTCGCGGCGGTGAGAACGTCTATCCCAAAGAGATCGAAGAGTTCTTATACGCCCACCCGGCGATCTCCGAAGTTCAGGTCACCGGCGTGCCGGATAAGAAGTATGGTGAAGAGCTGATCGCCTGGGTGAAACTCAACAGCACCGCGGGTGAGGTGACCGGCGAAGAGCTGCGCGAGTACTGCAAAGGCAAGATCACCCACTTTAAAATTCCGCGCTACTTCAAGTTCGTTGATGAGTTCCCGATGACCGTCACCGGCAAGATTCAGAAATTCAAGATGCGCGAAATTTCTATCCAAGAGCTCGGTTTGGATCAAGAGTCATAACACGCAATGACCAACGCCAACCGTTTAGCAGGTCACTATCAGCGCGCCCTGCGCGCTGATGAAGTACTGGCGCAGATTGATGCCCACTTCCCCGCTGGCCCCACGCTGCATCAACTGGCTCCTTTGGATCAGCTGCATATTGGCGGCGTGGCGGCATCAGCCCGTTTACTTGAACGACTTGACCCTACAACGCATTTAAACGTACTGGATGTCGGCGCGGGGCTGGGCGGCTTGATGCGTCAGGGCGCGGCGTTAGGCTTTCGAATGACCGGGCTGGATATTACCCATGGCTTCAGCGTGCTAAACAGAGCGCTTTGCTCGCGAGTTAACCAACCTGACGCACCACCACCTGCCTGGGTAACCGGTGATGCGGCCGCACTGCCGTTTGCCGATAACAGCTTTGATGCCGTACTGTTTCAACATAGTCTGCTAAATATGCCCGATGCTACCAGGGTTATCGCACAGAGCCGCCGAGTTCTGCGCCCTGGTGGGCAGCTAGTCATGCATGAGGTGGTCAGTGGCCCCAACGTGGCGCACCTTCGCTACCCTGTTCCGTGGGCAGCCAATTCCGAGCACTCCCATTTACTTAACCTGTCTGAGCTGACTCGGCTGCTTGAAACCGGAGGCTTTCAACTTGAACACGTGGACGACTGGAGTGAAATGGCCTTGGCGTGGCGCCAGCGCCAGCGGCAAAAAGAGCAGACGCCACGACAAGCCGTGCTGTCACCCCAGTGGGTATTTGGCGAACGCTTTCTGACAATGGGTAAAAATTTAGTCGATAATCTGGCTCAGGGCGCAATTAAAGTGGTGGAAATCCAAGCCAGTTGCTAATCTGAATGGCAATAGCTTTTTCCTCCCTACCCATGGGTATTCGGCAATAGTTGGGTATGAAACGATAGGTATATGAGAAATGCCAATCAAACGCTTGGCAAGCACCCTGCTCTGCTGCTCAGTTCCCTGGTTTAGCAGCTACGCCGACGACGCCCCGCCGGTCATGGCGTATACCGCTCCCAATAGCGAACTTATGCAGCTGGATAACGGCGTTATCTTAGAAGGTAGCGACCTTCAAAGCCTTGATAATTATACCAGCGGTTTTCGAGTCACCGCAGGCTACAGCCCTTGGCGACTCCCGCAGCTCGATATTGGCGCTGAGATTGCCTACCGGGAAAGCGAAGAGATCTCCACTTCCTCCGGTGTTAACCCCCTCATCATGGATACACTCAGTTTGGGAGGCGCCATTGTTGCCGGAGTTCGCATGGGTGCTTTCAGCATCTATGCGAAGTCCGGTATCACAGAATGGCGTGGCGAAAGTGATCTGGAAGGCGCCGATGAAAGCGGTACAGCACTGCTGCAAGGCTTCGGCGCCACGGTGACGATTAACCGACTCGTCAGCCGGCTAGAGTACGAACGCATCGACGCTCCCACCCTCAACCACCTCAATATGCTAAGCGCATCGTTGCATATGCCTTTTTAAACGTTATCGCGATGTTGCTCAGGCGGTGTCCAAATAGGCACATCTTCTCGTTGCGGCTCGGGCCAATCCTGCTGCATGGCGCTATTCAACGACTCTTCCAGTTTCATAAATAGCTCACCGTAGCGGGGGCTGAAGCTGATGCCCTCTTCGATCTCTTTCCAGGCTTCAAACAGTTCATCCTCATGGGCATCTTCGTTCTGTACAAAGGCCCAGGTCATCTGCTTAGCTCGCATGGGGTGCACGCCCATGGCTGTCAGTGCGTGGCCGCCCAGTTCCAGCGCTGAATGATAGGTTTCACTGATAACGTCGTCGGCACCCGCGTCACGTAGTTGATAGCCATGCCCACGGTCAAACGCACGAGCCAGCACCCACACTTGGGGGTAGGCATGCTTCACATGCTTAACCATCTGCACGGCACGCTCACGATCGTCTAACGCAATAACCAGTAACCTAGCGTGCTCAATCCCTGCAGTCTCTAGCAAGTCGGAGCGGCTGGCATCGCCAAAGTAGCTCTTGATGTTAATTTTGCGCAGGTTCTCGATCTGCTCAATCTCCAGATCCAGCGCCACGATGGGGATATTATTGGCGCGCAGCAAGCGGCAGATTATTTGTCCAAACCGCCCTACCCCCGCAACGATAACCGGTGCCTGCTCCTCAATAGCATCGGCTTCGCGATCATCGTTTTTAGCGATAAGATAGCGCGGTAGCACCAACCGGTCATAGGCAATAAATAGCAACGGCGTTAAGAACATTGATAGCGCCACCACCAGTGAGAGAATCTGGGAGATATCGGTAGGAATCACGTTGTTTTGAACGCTGTAGGTCAGCAGCACAAAGCCGAATTCACCGGCTTGGGCAAGGCTTAAAGTAAACAGCCAGCCGTTGCTACCATGCACTCGAAATAGCAGCGCCAAGCCCAGCAGAATCACACCTTTAACAACGATAACCGCCACGCCTAGCGATAGCACCGTGCCCCACTCCGCTGCTAACACCGAGAAGTTGATACCTGCCCCTACGGTAATAAAGAACAGCCCCAGGAGTAGCCCTTTGAAGGGCTCAATATTGGCTTCCAGCTCGTGCTTAAATTCACTGTTGGCGAGTACCACGCCCGCCAGAAAAGCGCCCAGGGCGGGAGATAAATTAACCACACTCATCAGAGCGGCAATGCCAATCACCAGCATCAACGCGGTGGCGGTAAATACTTCACGCAGGCCAGAGCCAATCACATAGCGAAACAGCAGCGGCATCAAATAGTAGCCAGCGGCAATAACGCTTGCGATAGCTGCCACGACCACTAAGGCGTGCGCCCAGCCGGGCAAGTGGGCTACCAGGCTTAAGCTGGCGTGGCCATCATCACCGCCCGCCCCCATCAACTCAGGCAGCGCTAAAAGCGGGATCAGCGCCAGCATGGGGATCACCGCAATATCCTGAAACAACAGCACCGAGAAAGCGCTGCGACCACCCTCCGTTTTGGCGAGCCCCTTCTCATTGAGTGTTTGCAGCACAATCGCCGTAGAGGAGAGCGCGAAAATCAGCCCCACTGCCAGCGCCGTCTGCCAAACGAGCCCCAGCCACCAACCGATAGCGCTACCTGCCGCTGCGGTTAGCACGACCTGAAGCCCGCCCAGGCCAATCAGCCGAACCCGCATGGCCCACAGCCCCTTGGGATCAAGCTCCATGCCCACCAAAAATAGCATCATCACCACGCCGAACTCGGCAAAGTGCTGAATGGTGGTGGTCTCCTGCCCCACCAGCCCCAGAATCGGGCCAATCACGACCCCAGCAACCAGATATCCCAGCACAGACCCCAGACCAAAACGCTTGGCTAGCGGTACCGCGATCACCGCGGCGACAAGGTAAATAAAGGCTTGAATAAAATAGCCGGTCATCGTGACTCCTCAAAATTGAACGCTCTGCTTGACTTCCCTGAGTAATCAGGTAGCGTACTAGTACGCTAGTACATTACAGGTTACCTGGTGGCATACATGACAACAGACGAACACTACCAGGCTGAGCTCATTCGCCATTTGCTCGCTATTGACTCACCTAAAGCAATGGACGCAGCACTGGCGAGCCTGCTAACGCCTGCAGAGTATCAAGAAATCAGTAAACGCCTACAAATTTTTAAGCTGCTGCGTGAAGGGCTGCCCCACCGCAAAATTGCCGAAACCCTGGGCGTGGGTATCGCTACGGTGTCCCGGGGCTCCCGCGCGCTTACCACGTTACCCTCTTCAAGCCCTTCTTCACGGACTGATTGATCATGACCACTGCTGACACGCACGCCTCATCAGGCCCGCAGCCTTTTACGCTGCCACGCAAACCTCACTATGTGACCTTGGCGGCGGACTGCGACTTCTTTGCCCTGTTTCAAAAAATCGAACGCCGCTTTGATACCTGCTACATGCTGGAGTCCCTGGGCGAAGATAGCCATATGGCGCGCCACTCGATTATTGGCTTCGACCCCGAGTACACGCTCTACGCCAACGGCAACACGCTGACCATCCAAGAGCGTGACGGCAAAGCCAACCACTACCCAAGCGACAACCCCTACGAACTGCTGCGCAGCCTCATCCCGCAGGATATTATTTCCCGCAAGTACGCTGGCGGGCTAAGCGGCTATCTTGGCTATGACGCCATGCAGTACTTCGAGCCATCGCTTACGTTAAAAGCCAGCGATGATTTCGATACCTTCCGCTTTGGGCTCTACAAAGATGGCCTGATTCTCGACAAGATGACCGGGGAAGTCACCTACTTCTACTACGACAACAGCCGCTATGACTTTCTGCAGACGCTGATCAATGCAGACAATGAACCAGCAGGCCCGCTGCAAATCACCGCGCTGGGCGACACCATGAGCCAGGCAGAACACGCCGAGGCGGTGGCCAAGGTGAAGCAGGATATTATCGACGGTAAGGTGTTCCAGTGTGAAGTCGGCTTTAAAAAGCGTTTTAGTATTAAAGGCGATACCCTGGCGCTGTACGAGCAGCTACGTACCATTAACCCCTCGCCGCAGATGTACTACGTCAAATTTGGTGAACAGAAGCTGATTGGCGCCAGCCCCGAGCTTCTGTTCCGGCTGCGCCAGGGCGAGATGGAGACTTTCCCTCTGGCAGGTACCACCCTGCGCGGCCAAACGCCCCAGGAGGATACCCAGCTCGCCCGGGCGCTGCTCAACGACCCTAAAGAGATCGCCGAGCACAACATGATTGTGGATCTGCACCGCAACGATATTGGCCGGGTAGCGCAGTTTGGTACGGTGAAAGTGCGCAGCTTGATGGATATCAAACGCTTTAGTCACGTGCAGCATATCTCCAGCGAGATCGTCGGCATTATCGCCGAAGGCGAAGATATGTTTACCGCGCTGGCCAGCAACTTCCCCGCGGGCACCCTCACCGGCGCACCCAAAATCGAAGCGATGAAAATCATCGACGACCTGGAGACCGACGGGCGCGGCCCTTACGGCGGCGCGGTGGGCCAATTCTCGTTTAACGGCGACTGTACCTTTGCGATTCCCATTCGTACGGTATTCGTCAACGGCGAGCGCGCTTACGTTCAAACCTGCGGCGGCAACGTGTATGACAGCAACGCCGAAGATGAATATGAAGAGATTCGCCGCAAGTTTGCCGGCACTCGCAAGGCCTTGACCCCCTTTATGAGCACGGAAACGGAGAGCCCCGCATGAAGGTGCTGATCATCGACAACTACGACTCCTTCACCTATAACCTCTACCAGTTCATAGGTGAGATTCTAACCACGGAGAAGAATCGCGGCGGGCTGGCCAATTTCGAGATACTGGTTAAGCGCAATAATCAGATCGATTTCCAGACTATCGAAGCCATGGCCCCGGATCGCATTATCATCTCACCTGGCCCCGGCTCGCCGGATGACCCGCGCTACTTTGGCGTGTGCGCAGAAGTAATAGAGAAACTGGGCAAAACCACGCCGCTGCTGGGCGTTTGCCTGGGCATGCAGGGTATTGTGCACGTGTTTGGCGGCAAGGTAGTGAAGGCGCCGCTGCCGATGCATGGCAAGATCAGCCCGATCAACCACAATAACGCCTCGGTGTTTAACGGCGTGCCCGACCAGCTTGAGGTAATGCGCTACCACTCACTAATTGCCGATGCGACCACCCTGCCCGAGTGCCTGGAAGTAACCGCCACCGTGGGAGCCCTGGAAGCTGACAATTTCGAGCAGCGCAGCGGCTGGCAGGCACTGGGCGAATTCGAACTGATGGGCGTTAAACATCGGGAGTACCCGATTCACGGCATCCAGTTTCACCCGGAATCGTTTGCCACTGAAGGCGGCAAAGAGCTGATCGCTAATTTTCTTTTCGCGCCGGGCAATCACACTAGAACGTAGGCACCCAGCATAGGGTGGCTAAATGAGGTTCAATGAAACCATTAGCCACCCTACACAGACCAGATTTACGACAACCGTTAGCCAGAACGTCACTTGAAAGGCGGTTTTCTGAGTTTTATGCCGCAGCCGCTGTTGGGCCAGGAACGCACCCGGCCAGCCCCCCACTATCCCAAGCAGATGTAGCGACCTTTCACTCACCCGACGGCGGTTGTTAATAGCCGCCTTTTTGTCGATAGCGTAAGTGATATAAGCGATAACGCTAATCAAAGCGTAAAAAGCGACGATTGGAATCACGGTGGAGACTCTTGAAGGGTAAGGCGCTATTTGCGTCGCTGAGAAGGTTTGCCGCCCACCGCTGGCTTACCGCGGCCTTTACCCACGGGCTTACCTTTTGCACTAGGCTTACTTTTAATACCGGGCTTGCCGGGGGCTTTACCGCCCTTGGGGTGCGGTTTACCTGGCGCACTGCCTTTAGGGCCGGTACCTGTTTTTCCACTGACTTTTCCGCTGGCGGCTTTTCTACCTTTGGGAAGCGGTTTAGCCCCGGCCGCTTTGGCACCAGCCGCCTTCGCTCCTGCTTTAGCTGGCCGCCCTTTCGAAGCAGGCGGTTTTGCCTTTCCTGCGCCTGAGCTGTAGTTGGGTCTTTCTGGCTTCGCTTTACTCTTCTTCTCGGGTGCCGCCTCTGAGCGTTCGGTCAGGGCGATAATAGTCTCGATCTCTTTAGGCGTGAGATCGCGCCAGTCGCCCAGGGCCAAGCCTTTGAGGGGTACATTCATAATGCGCGTGCGAATAAGCTGGGTAACCTCGTAGCCGAAGTATTCGCACATACGGCGAATTTGCCGATTGAGCCCCTGCACCAGGGTAATAGTGAACACAAAGGTGGACTCTTTTTGTACCTTGCAGCGCTTGGTCACCTTGCCAAGAATCGGCACGCCACTCTGCATGCCCTCGATAAACTCGTCGGTGATCGGCTTGTTCACCGTCACCTGGTACTCTTTTTCGTGGTTGTTATTGGCACGCAGAATTTTATTAACCAGATCGCCGTTATTGGTTAATAAAATCAGCCCCTGGGAGTCTTTATCGAGCCGCCCAATGGGGAAAATACGCACGCCATGCTTCACAAACTCAACGATATTATCCTTTTCGCTGGATTCGGTGGTGCTGACAATGCCCACCGGTTTATTCAGCGCAATCAGCACCAAATCCTCCTCTTCCTGAGGCTCGATCTCCTGACCGTTGACCTTAACCAAGTCTCCCGCCACCACTTGATCACCAGTAGTCGCGCGGCGACCGTTTATCCACACGTTGCCCTGCTCCACAAAGCGGTCGGCTTCACGGCGAGAGCACATGCCGCTCTCGCTAATATATTTATTGATACGGGTAGATTTTCGAAACGACATAAAACGCCATATGGCTAAAAGAGAGTAAGCAAACAGTTAAAAAGAGGAGCCGGGCTCCTTTAAGAAGGCCAACTCCTCATCGGTAGAGGCCCGCCCCAACAAGGCGTTGCGGTGCGGGTAACGCCCAAAGCGATCGATAATCGCCTTGTGGCGCACTTCAAAGTCGTAGTTCTTCTCTAACCCCGGCTGGTCAAACAGCTGCATCGCCAGCTCATGAATGGCCGCGGATTCGCTATGCATATAGGGCATATACAGAAACGCACGCTGCTCGCTGGTTAGTTCTGCGTCTGCCCCAGCGGCGACGGCCTCTTGCGCTAGCGCCAGCGCTAAAGCATCCGTGGCAAAAGCGCGGGCATCATCGCGGTAAATATTGCGCGAGAACTGATCCAGCACAATGATCTCTGCCAGTCGCCCTTCGGCCGTTTTCCGCCATGGGTAACACTCGCACTGTGAAGCCTGCGTATGCAGTGCGCCAAACCGCTGCAAGATCATCCGATCCATGTCAGGATCTTTTTTAAACCATTGAGCAGGCGTCAACGCCTCAAACCAGAAATCGAGTACCGCTTGAGAATCTGAAGACATTGACGCCTCCTAGTCATTAAATATGGTTATGTCTAGCCGGTATTACGTAATCCCGCCGCAATGCCTGCCATGGTCACCATCAGTGCACGGGAAAGATCGGCGCTAATGGCCCCATCAGCGTCGCGGTTACGCTGCAGCAGCTCCGCCTGCAGGCCATGGAGCGGATCGATATAGGGGTTGCGTACATCAATCGCCTGGCGAATCAGTGGCGTATTCTCCAGCAACTTCTCCTGCTGAAGAATATCCAACACGGCTTCTTCCAAACGCCCAAAGCGTTCACGCAATTTTTTACCCAGCGCCTTCAGCGAGGGCTCATCGACCAAGCGGTGCTCGTAGTAAGCAGCAATGGCGACATCGGCTTTGGCCAGCAGCATCTCCAGCATGTCCAGGTAAGTGCCGAAGAACGGCCACTCATTGCGCATCTCTTGCAGCACATCGCGACCGCCGGGCTGCTCTAAACGCCGCGAGAAGGCTTCGCCGCTGCCCAGCCATGCGGGCAGCATCAGGCGAATCTGCGTCCAGGCGAAAATCCATGGAATGGCGCGCAGGGTTTCCACCCCGCCATCCTGGCGCCGCTTGGTGGGGCGTGAACCCAAGGGCAGCCTACCCAAGGCGCCTTCTGGTGTGACCGCGCGGAAATAGGGCACGAAGTCCGGGTCTTCTCGCACCACGCCCACATAGGCACCATGCGCTACCTTGGCGAGTTGATCCATCTCCTCACGCCAGTGCGGTTCCGGCGCACGGGGCGGCAATAACGTGGCTTCTAGCACCGCGCAGGCATAGATCTCCATGGAGCGCAGGGCAATATCGGGCTGGCCAAACTTGAAGCGGATCATCTCGCCCTGCTCGGTCACTCGCAGGCTGCCGTTTACCGAGCCTGGAGGCTGGGAGAGTATCGCCGCGTGGGCCGGGCCGCCACCACGGCCAACGGTGCCGCCGCGGCCGTGGAACAGGGTTAAATCGACGCCGTGTCGGTTACACACATTCACCAGCGACTCTTGAGCACGGTACTGGGCCCAGGCAGCGGCTAGCTGGCCGGCATCTTTTGCCGAGTCGGAGTAGCCAATCATGACCTCCTGACGGTCATCGATCAGCGAACGATAGCCCGGTATCGCCAGCAGCTGATCCACCACCTCGCCTGCGTGATCCAGGTCGTTAAGGGTTTCAAACAGCGGTGCGATAGGTAGCGTTACCTGCCCCCCGACCTCTTTCATCAGCAGTGCCACGGTAAGCACGTCAGAGGGCTCAGCGGCCATGGAAATAATGTAAGTCCCCAGCGCTTCGGAATGCTCCTGGGCGATGACTTTAAACGTATCCAGCACTTCGCGGGACTCAGCGGAGCACTCCCAGCGGCGCGGAATCAGCGGGCGACGTGAGGCCAGCTCCTCGAGCAAAAATTCCTGCCGTTTGGCTTCGTCCCACTCCTGGTAGTGGCCCAGGCCCAGAGCGCTGGTCAGCTCTTCAATGACCTGGGCATGGCGGCTGGCTTCCTGACGTAGGTCGAGCTTGGTCAGCGTCACTCCAAACACCGCAACCCGACGCAGCGTATCCAGCAGCGCGCCGTTGGCGATGGTGTCGAGGCCCACATCACACAGCGAGCGGTAACAGGCGAGCAGCGGTGAGTAGAGCTGATCGCGGGTTTCAATAATCGGCCCGCCATCGTAGTTACGCCCTTCAAGCTCTGCTTTGGCCCAATCACGGGTTGATTCCATTTTAGCCAGCAGCCGCTTCAGCACTTCGCGGTAGGGCTCAGTGACATCGCCCGCCTCGGCTTTGAGCGCACTATTGGCCTTCCACATGGAGAGCTCGGTTTTGAGCTGTTCAAGGTCGCGCAGATAGAGGTCGGCGGCCATCCAGCGACCTAACAGCAGCACCTCGCGGGTCACTTTAGCCGTTACGTTGGGATTGCCGTCGCGGTCGCCGCCCATCCAGGAGGCGTAACGTATCGGCGCCGCGTCCAGGGGCAGGCGTTCACCGGCAGTATCCAGCAGCAGGTTATCCAAATCTCTATGGAAATCTGGCACTGCCTGCCACAGGGAGTTTTCAATTACCGCAAAGCCCCACTTGGCCTCATCCACCGGGGTGGGCCGCTCGTGGCGGATCTCATCGGTATGCCACGCCTGGCTGATCAGCTCTTCCAGGCGACCCTGGGCACGGGTGCCACGCTCCGGGTAATCTTCGGAACTCTCAATGGCGGTTAAGCACTCATCGATGGCATCATATTTTTGGATCAGGGTGCGGCGGATAACTTCGGTGGGGTGCGCGGTGAGCACTAGCTCAACGCGCATGTTGGCGAGGGTCTCGACCAGTTTACGCGGTGAGTTGCCTGCCTGCTCGGCGCGCTGAAGAAGCTCCCCCAGTACCGGCTGGGAGCCGGGCTTGTAGTCCTCTACCCGGCGAAAGCGCGCCCGGTAGTGCTGCTCGGCAATGTTGGCGAGGTTTAAAAACTGGTTGAATGCCCGGGTGACCGGCAGTAGATCCCGCTCGGGCAGCTCACGCAGGTACTCGATCAATTCGCGCTGCTGCAGCGAGTCGCCCTGGCGCCCTCGCTTGGCGTGGGCGCGAATGGTTTCAATTTTATCGACAAATGCCTGGCCCAAATCGTCGGCAATGGTTCGCCCCAGGCTGTCGCCCAGAATACGCACGTTATCGCGCAGAGATTCGTGTAGGTCGTGACTCATTGGCATGGCCTCCTTGCAGGGGTCGCATCATTATTAGATCAGGAATGGGTAGATTGTTTTTCTTCTGCTTTGGCTGCCTGCCAGTGTGCTTCCATCTCGTCTAGGGAAGCCTCTGTTAATGGCCGCTGGGCAGCGCTAAGCTCGCGCTCGACAAAACGAAAACGACACTCGAACTTGGCATTGGTAGCGCGCAGGCACTGTTCGGGGTCGGCATTCAGCGTGCGGGCAAGGTTGGTGACTGCAAACAGCAGATCGCCGACTTCTTCCTGGGCGTGCTGTTGATCACCGGCGGCAAGCGCCTCTTCTACTTCCGCCAGCTCTTCACGAATTTTAGCCACCACGCCGCGGGCATCGGGCCAATCGAAGCCTACTCGCGCTGCACGCTTGGACAGCTTGGCAGCGCGGCTAAGGGCAGGCAGCGTGCGCGGCACATCGTCGAGCACAGAGGGCTGCTCTACGGCTCTCTCGGCGCGCTTCCTTTTCTCACGTTCTTCGGCTTTCAATGACTCCCAGCGGCTGTTGACCTGCTGAGTTTGCACCTCTTCAGCGCTCACGCCTGGCGGGCGCCGGGAAGCCAGCGTGCCCTCCGGAAATACATGCGGATGGCGACGCAGCATTTTAGTGGTAAGCGTATCAACGATATCGGCAAAGTCGAAGCGCTGCTCTTCCGCGCCGAACTGGGCGTAGTAGACCACTTGAAAGAGCAGATCACCCAGCTCACCAGGCAGTTCGTCAAAAGCGCGCCTCTCAATGGCATCAGCGACCTCGTAGGCCTCTTCCAGGGTATGGGGCACAATGCTGTCCCAATCCTGCTGGAGATCCCAGGGGCAGCCCTGCTCCCGGTCGCGCAGCACCTGCATCAGAGTCAGCAGATCATCGATACCATGGCGCATTATGCTCCTCCCTTGCGAATTTGTTGATCCGGGTCGGCATTGCGCAAACGGCGCACTTCGGTAACGTTGGGCAACTGCTGGATGCGCGAGAACAACCGCCCCAGGGCTTCAAGGCCATCGACTTCCAGAGTAATACGCAGCCGGGCAATGCCTTCATCGGTATCGGTGAGCGTGTTCACGGCGAGTACGTTGACTTTTTCGTTACCCAGCAGGCCCGTGACATCGCGCAGCAGTCCGGAGCGATCCCAGGCCTGAATCTCAATGGTCACCGGATAGCGGGTTTGGGCGCGCTCGCCCCACTCCACTTCGATAATGCGCTGGGGTTCGTCCAGGCGCAATTGCAGAATATTGCTGCAGTCCTGGCGGTGCACGGTGACACCACGCCCCTGGGTAATAAAGCCGATAATCGGCTCGCCAGGCACCGGGCGGCAGCAGTTGGCCATACTGGTTTTAAGGTTGCCAACACCGAGCACCGTGATATCGCTTTTGGTGGCTTTGCTAGATTGACGCTTTGGCTTGGCCAGCAGGCGGTCGAGCTGCTCTTGGTCGTCGGTTTCACCAAATAGCTGTTGGGCCTGGTGCAACACCTGGCCGATACGCAGGTCACCGGCGCCGATGGCGGCGTACATATCGTCGGCATTTTGGTAGTTAACCGCCTTGGCCAGCTTGGGCAGGTCGAGCCCCTCGACATCCAGGCGGCGCATTTCACGGTCAAACAGCACGCGCCCCTCGTCCAGGTTTTGATCCCGGGCCTGGTGCTTAAACCACGCCTGAATTTTGGCCCTTGCCCGGGAAGTGCGCACATAGCCCAGGCTGGGGTTTAACCAGTCGCGGCTTGGCCCACCCTTGGTGGCGGTAAGGATTTCTATCTGCTGGCCGGTCTTTAACTTGTAGGTGAGCGGCACAATGCGCCCATTAATCTTGGCGCCCCGACAGCGGTGACCAATTTCGGTATGCACCCGGTAGGCGAAATCGATTGGTGTGGCAATCCGCGGCAGATCAATCACGTGACCGTCGGGGGTGAATACGTAGATACGATCAGGCGCTACATCGCTGGATAGCCCTTCGCGCAGATCACCAAAGCCACCCACTTCGTCCTGCCACTCCAGTACCTGACGCAGCCAGGCAATTTTCTCTTCGTAGCTACGGCTTTTGGCGTTGGTATCGTGGCCTTTGTAACGCCAGTGGGCGCAAACGCCCAGCTCCGCTTCGTCGTGCATAGCGAAGGTGCGAATCTGGATTTCAAGTACCTTGTTTTCCGGCCCCATAACAGCGGTGTGCAGCGACTGGTAGCCGTTCTTTTTGGGGTTGGCGATGTAGTCGTCGAACTCGTTGGGCACATGGTGCCAACGCGAGTGAATAATCCCCAGCACGGTGTAGCAGTCCGCCACTTCCGGCACCAGAATGCGCACCGCACGGACATCGTGCACCTGCGAGAAGTCGATCCGCTTACGCTTCATTTTGCGCCAGATCGAGTAGATATGTTTGGCCCGACCATCCACATCGTAGCGGTGGATGTGCTGCGCTTCCATCAAGCTCTTGATGGTTTCGACCACATCGTGAATATAGCGGTCACGGTCGAGGCGCTTTTCCGCCAAAAGCTTGGCGATCGCTTTGTACTCATCTTCATGCAAGTAACGAAACGATAGGTCTTCCAGCTCCCATTTAAGTTGCCCAACGCCGAGGCGATGGGCCAGCGGCGCGTAAATATCGGCAACTTCCCGGGCAACCTGTAAGCATTTCTCCAGTGGCGCATCTTTTACTTGGCGCAGCGCACAGGTGCGTTCGGCAATTTTGATTAGCGCCACGCGTACATCACTGACCATATTGACCAGCATCTTGCGCAGGTTTTCCTGCTGATTGTGTTGGCCCATGCCATGGTCAGGCGCCAGCGGGTAGCTGATCGCGGCCATTTGCAGCACCCCATCAATCAGGCTGGCCACTTCTTCGCCAAAGCGCTTTGTCACGGATTCAAGGCTCAGCAGCCCTTCCCGCACCGCGCGGTAGAGAACGGCAGCCTCAAGTGTCGCTTGATCTAGCTTTAACTCGCCAAGAATATCAGCCATTTCCAGGCCCATGCGGAAACTCGAGCCTGGCGATAGCCATACGCGATGGGTGCGCGGGGCCTCAAGCTCCAGCTTCTCGGCGAGTTCACAGGCGTCAACTAAACGCTCCGGCTCACGTAGGCGCACATCCTCCTGCAGGCGCGTTAACCATTGTTGTATGTCCACCGTTCCGCTCGCGGTTAGCGGCTGGTCTTCACGCACTTTCACCATGACAATTACTCATCCTTTCAGGGAGACGGTCTCTACACGGCCGTCACCGTGGCTTGATGCGATGGGGAAACGTCTAGTCCCCGTACTCGAACAGCATCAGCGTTTCCATATGTGCAGTGTGAAGGAACATATCCGCCACTGCTACTTGCTTGACCCGGTACCCCGCATGCACAAGGTGTGCCGCATCCCGGGCAAGCGTCGCCGGATCACAGGAAATATAGACCACCCTGGGCACTGGGTGGCGCGCCAGCGCCTGACAAATCACTTCGGCACCGCTACGCGGTGGATCGAGCACCAGCGCATCACTATCACCATGTACAGTTAATAGCTCATTAACGCCGACAGCGTTGCTTAAATCGGCCTGCTGACCGCTGACCATCAACTGATTGCGCTTAGCGTTAATCGCAATGCGCGCCACCATGGCGGGGTTCCCTTCCACCGCATGCACCTCAGCACCCGCTGCCGCTATGGGCAGGCTAAAATTCCCGATACCGGCAAAAAGGTCGAGTAGTTTTTGCCCTGACTTGGACGCAAGCCACTGGATGACCTGGGCGACCATTTGCTGGTTAACCGGGGCGTTGACCTGTAAAAAATCTCCCGGTGCAAAACTTAAGCTAAGCGGTGGTTGGCCGGTCACGGTTAGCGACTCTTCAAGCGCCGGCGCTGCGCCATGCCAGTGCAGTGTGGGTGTTTCACGCCCCAACCAAGTGCCCAGCGCCACTCCCTGCTGCTGCGCAAAGGCTTGCCAACGCTCAGCGTCTCCGGCGTGCTCTTTTAACTGACGAACTAACACGACCTGCGCGGTTGCCGTTGCCAGTAACTCGATGTGCCCTACCTGGCGTGGCGCCTCTAACGTACTCAGCAGCTCACGCAGAGGTGTTAACAGCCGCTGTAAGGCATCGACCAATACCGGGCAGCGCTCAATATCCACCAGGCGGTGGCTATGGGCGGCACGAAAGCCCAGGCGCGTAGTGCCCTGGCTGTCGACTTTCACCCCCAGCCGCGCACGGCGCCGATAGCCCTGATCGCTGCCTTGAATCGAGCCGATCTCGCTTAGCGTTATACCCTGGCGAGAAAACAGATCGCGCACCACTTCACGTTTATGGTCGCGCTGGGCGTCGACACTTAGGTGCTGCAGATCGCAGCCGCCGCAGTGGCCGAAATGCGGGCAAGGCGGTGTGACGCGCTGCTCCGATGTCGTCAGCAGCGATTTGATGTGCGCTTCGTCAAAGCGTTTGCGGGTGGTATGAATCGCCACTTCGACCTGTTCACCGGGCAGCGCCTGATCGACAAATACGGTTTTCCCGTTGGCTGCGTGGGCAACCCCTCGCCCATCATGAGCCAAACGTTCAATGACCAGCGGCGACGCATCCTCTATAGCAGTATGCGGAGCCTTACCACCCGGCGTGCGCGCCAGCCCAGAATGCCCTGAGGCGGGCCTGGGCGGCCGCCGTTTTCCCAGCATGGCCATGGTTATACTCCTGGGGCAAATAGGCCAGTAGAGAGATAGCGATCACCACGGTCACAGACGATAAACACAATCACCGCATTTTCGGTTTGCTCAGCGATGCGTAGCGCGCCAGCTAGGCTGCCCCCCGATGAGACCCCGGCCAGAATGCCCTCTTCACGAGCCAGACGGCGCATGTGCTCTTCGGCTTCCTGCTGGCCTATATCCAGAGTGACATCCACCCGCGGCGCTTCAAAAATAGCGGGCAGGTACGCTTCTGGCCAGCGGCGAATGCCAGGAATACTGGCGCCATCGGCGGGTTGTAAGCCGACAATTTGAATAGCCGGATTTTGCTCTTTCAAATAGCGCGACACCCCCATAATGGTGCCCGTCGTGCCCATGGAGCTAACGAAGTGGGTCACCTCGCCCCCGGTTTGTTGCCACACCTCAGGGCCGGTGGTGCGATAGTGCGCTAACGGATTATCCGGGTTAGCGAACTGGTTAAGCGGTTTACCTTCGCCTCTAGCAATCATGCCATCGGCAATGTCCCGCGCCTCTTCCATGCCCCCTGATTTGCTGGCAGAGATTAATTTAGCCCCAAAAGCAGCCATCGCCTGCTTACGCTCTTCCGAGGCGTTTTCCGGCATTACCAACACCATCTGATACCCCTTGATCGCCGCCGCCATGGCGAGCGCGATACCGGTATTGCCTGAGGTTGCCTCAATCAGCGTATCGCCGGGGGTAATATCACCCCTGGCTTCAGCTTCATGGATCATGGAGAGCGCCGGGCGGTCTTTGACCGAGCCGGCAGGATTATTGCCTTCAAGCTTGGCCAACAAGGTATTGTTACGCCCAGCGTTAATGCGCTTCAGGCGCACAAGGGGTGTGTTGCCAACTACATCTTCTAGCGTGGGATAGCCCTTGAGATCGTTCATGAATATTCCTTATCGTCACCGTTATGCTGCATTATATCGGTGCTGCCTTGGGCTGGACAGGCAACCTCATTGAATCAACGAGTTCTTTTCATGTCTTTGAACACCCGTCTTCTATTCGCCTTACTCGGTTTTCCGCTACTGGTATACGCCATGATGGCCGTACTACTGGTCATACAGAGTGACACGCAAGCGCGTACGGCACAGCAAGCGCACTTGGAAAGTGCCGCCGAGTTGTTGGCCCCAAGCCTTGCTGATGCGATCGTCAAGGGTGATACCCAGCACCTGGAGATTCTTGCGCGTCAGCTCCGCAATATGCAGGGACTTCGCGGGGTTGCGTTATTTAATCAACAAGGCAGCCTTATCTTACAGTTGGGTCAAGCCCCCTCTTCGTTACTCAACGCCCCCGCTGATCACCAATTGCTCATGGAAGAGGACGTTTGGCGGCTGCGTTTGCCGCTAGAGGCTCCTCAGCTCAGTACAAGCCAGACCAGCACAAGACAAGCCAGCCCAGCAAGCAACAGTAGCGTTGGCTGGCTAGATATCGAAATGGACACGCGAGCGCTCACCCTGGTGCGCTATAAGTTGATCGCTAGCCTCAGCCTAGGCGGCATGTTGCTGGGCCTGCTGCTGTTTTTAGTCGCTTTTGCCATCAGCCGCTACGCCACCCGCCCTATCGAAGAAGCCAACCAAGCGCTTTATCGACTATCCCGCGGTGACTATCGATTGGGTTTGGCACCCTCTAATGCGACAGAACTTCACCACCTGAGCGGTCATATTAACGCCCTGGCAGAGCACTTTCAGCAGGCCCAGCGGAATATGCAAACGCAAATTGAGCAGGCCACCAGCGAGCTGCAAGAGTCGATGGAAACCATTGAAGAGCAGAATATCAAGCTCGATTTGGCTCACCGCAGCGCGCTACGAGCTAACGCCGTGAAGTCTGAATTTTTAGCCAATATGAGCCATGAGATCCGTACACCGCTGAACGGTATTATCGGCTTCTGTCGGTTACTGGGGCGCTCATCACTGGATACACGTCAGCAGGAGTGGCTGCAGCACGTACACCGCGCTTGTGACAACCTGCTGATGCTGGTTAACGACGTACTCGACTTTTCCAAGCTTGAAGCGAACCGCCTCACTCTGGAAGAGACGGATATCGATATTGTTGCACTGGTTGACGAAGTGGTGGGGCTGCATGCTCCCGAAGCCCAACGCAAGCAGCTACACCTGGTGGCCATGGTATACGACGACGTACCGACACCGCTTACCGGTGACCCGCTACGTATACATCAGGTATTGAATAACTTAATTGGCAATGCACTCAAATTCACCCATGAAGGCGAAGTGATCGTGCGCGTCATGCTGGATAACCTTGAAGGCCAGCATGTGGTACTCAATCTCAGCGTCAGTGACACAGGCATTGGCCTAAGCGAGGCCCACAAGGAAGCGCTGTTTAGCGCTTTTTCCCAAGCCGAACCCAGCCATTCACGGCAATTTGGCGGCAGTGGCCTGGGCCTTACTATCTGCCGACAACTAATTGAGCGCATGGGCGGCGAGATAGAGGTGGAAAGCGAGCTGGGTAAAGGCACGACCTTCTCTTTTACCCTTCCCATGCTTGCGCACCAAGCTATCGAGCGGCCACCCGAAGTTCACTTGGACAACCCGACCATTCGCTTATATGAAACGCATGCGCCTACCCGCCATGTGCTCGAACACTTACTGCAGCGCTGGGAGGCACACCCCATCGCGTTTGATGCCGCTGAGCCAGCGAAATTGATGATCTTAGGGTTGGAACACAGCGACTTTAGCCCTGAATGGCACTCCCACTGGCAAACAGTGATCGACCAAACGCCCTACCCCACTCTGATTTTAGCCAATGGCAACAGCTTTGACCTACCACCACTGCACTTAACCCATGGTGGAGAGATCCTTTACAAACCCTTTTCCCGCGCTCAGTTGGTGGCGACGCTAAAGCAATTGTTACTACCCGCACTGATGGCGCATAAAGATGGCCAGGAGCTACTAGCGCTACCAGCAGCCCCCCAGCCACTTAAATTACTGATTGTCGATGATAATGCGCCGAACCGAGAGTTGCTCAAAAGCATGCTTGCAGATCCAACCCTACAGGTCATTACGGTAGAAAGCGGTCACCAGGCGCTAGAGTTCGCACACACCAGTAACGTTGACATGGTGTTAATGGATATTCGTATGCCGGGGATGGATGGCGTGCAGACTACCCAGGCGCTGCGTCGGCTTAGTAGCACCTGGGCCCGCTGCCCCATTATTGCCGTTACGGCCCACGTACTCAGTAGTGAACGCCAGCAGTGGCTAGCGGAAGGCCTTGATGACGTGCTGATAAAACCGATTGATGAGAAACAGTTGGATCAGTTACTCAATCGCTTCTTGGGGGTTACCCACCGACTGACGTCCAGTAGCGCAACGGCGCCCCCTTCACAGCGCGACAGCAACGCCGCCAATACGCAGCGCTTTAGCCACACACCCCCCGCCACCCTACCCGTTATTGATCTTGAGATTGGTGCACGCCTGGCGGGGGGTAAAGAGTTTTTAGCGCGGGAGCAGCTAAAACGTCTAATCGACAGTCTGGATGAGAGTGAACAGCATATGCGCGCTGCGTTTATCCAGCAAAATCTTCCCACACTACTCGACTGGGTGCATGGGCTTAATGGCGCCAGCCGCTACTGCGGCGCACCAGAGCTGGCCTTGCTGGTGGAGACACTGGAAACCCGACTGCGCACCAGCGGCTTAGACCATGTTGAAGGGCTATTGGAAGAGCTCTACCGGGCAATGGCAAGGCTACGTACACAGCGCCCACTGCTGCTTAGGCATTAAGCAAAACTCAACCTTAGTCTGGGGTTTCACGCTCTAGTACAACAAACGCCACCGCGTACTCGGCTTCATCACTCAACGTTACGTGGCTGGTGGTGACACCTGCCGCTTGTAAAAGTCTTCCAGCTTCGCCGTTAAGCAGGAAATAGGGCTTACCCAAGGCATCGTTCAGCACCTGAATATCACACCACTGCAAACCCTGGCGTAGACCTAACCCCAACGCTTTAACAAAGGCCTCTTTGGCGGCGAAGCGTTTGGCCAGGAATGCGGCGGGCTCAGATTTCTGCTGCCAAAGCGCATGCTCTTCGGGGCCTAAAATGCGCTGAGCAAAGCGCGGTCCGTGCCGCTGCATAGCCCGCGTAAAACGCTCAACGCGGGCAATGTCCGAGCCAATTCCCACAATCATCGCCTAAAGAAACCTCTCAATAGAAATCGCAGTTTAATGCCCGCAGCAACCATTATGAACGTGCCCTGAACCGCTTTCATGATCATGGTCGTGCTCATGATCATGGGCATCGAGGGCCGCCATCAAACCTGCTTCCTGGCCAGCAATGATTAAGCGCTTCATCTCCTGCACGGCCTCTTTAAGACCCACAAACAGCGCCCGGGCAATAATGGCATGGCCAATATTGAGCTCGTTAACGCCCGGCAGCGCCGCAATTGCCTCAACGTTATGGTAGTGCAAGCCGTGGCCAGCATTCACCACCAAGCCTGATGAGACCGCGTGAGTTGCGGCAGTCGTTAAGCGCTGATACTCCGCATTGGCGACCTCACTACCAGGACGCGCTTCTGCATAAGCACCTGTGTGCAGCTCAATCGTTGGCGCTCCGGCGCGCAGGGCTGCATCAATCTGCTCTACGTCAGGATCGATAAACAGGGACACGTCGCACCCCGCTGCACTAAGTCGTTGGCAAGCACTGGCAATGGCGTCAAAGCCACCGACCACATCCAGGCCGCCTTCGGTGGTCAGCTCTTCGCGTTTTTCCGGCACTAAACAGACATGGGCGGGACGAATTTCTTCAGCCAGGGCAAGCATCTCTTCAGTCACGGCCATTTCCAGGTTCATACGCGTATTAAGCACTTCGGCCAGAATACGCACATCCCGGGGCTGAATATGCCGCCGGTCTTCACGCAAATGCACCGTAATGCCATCGGCCCCCGCCTCTTCCGCAACTAATGCCGCCTGCACGGGGTCAGGGTAACGAGTACCACGGGCTTGGCGAAGTGTCGCAATGTGATCGATATTGACGCCTAACAGTATCCGAGGGGGGTGCATAGAGCCTCCAGCGCAACGATAAGATAAGAGTTTGAGAACAGTAATTAGGGGCGCTGACGGCGCCGCGCTAAATCGAGCATCAGCTCCCGCGAACGTAACACGGTAGTGCCCAGATGGGGCGCCAAGGCCGCTCGCATCACCGCCTTCAATGCATTGGCAAGGCCTTCATGCTGCCAATCCCCCTGCTCAATATAGC
This sequence comes from Halomonas campaniensis, assembly GCF_002211105.1. Lineage (GTDB taxonomy): Bacteria > Pseudomonadota > Gammaproteobacteria > Pseudomonadales > Halomonadaceae > Vreelandella > Vreelandella campaniensis_A. Next base: position 421,959 of record NZ_JPUA01000037.1, read on the forward strand.
GCAGCGTTCTGCCATCAAGCCCACGCTCTGCAGGCATAAATGCCCGGCTGGCGGTGTCAAAGCGGTAGCGGAGCTGGGGATCCAAGACGCCGCCTTCTGGTGTCGTAAACTGCGGCGTGGCCTCCAGCGCCTCTAACAACGCCCACTCGTAGCGGCGTAACGCCAGCGCTCGCTCCGCTGGCGCCGGTAGTGCTTCAAGCAGCGCGGTGTAAAACGCAAAAACCTCAGGTGCTGGCAGTTCCAGCGGCAACAGCCGGGTGGCAATCTCATTGGCGTAAAGGCCGCATAGCAGTCCTTCCCCGGCCAGCAGCGCTGTCTGGCCGCGGGACTCCATCAGGGTAAGCCGCTTTAGCTCACGGCTGCCCTGCCAGGTCACAAACAGCGGTGTAAACGGCTGCAGCCGCTGGCGGGATTTTGAGCCGGGCCTTTGTCCACCATGGGCGACAGCACGCACTCTGCCGTAATCAAGCGTTAATAGATCCACCAGTGCACTGGTTTCACGATAAGGCCGACGGTGGAGCAGAAAAGCCGGCTCTGGCGACATCGCTACTTTCAATCGAGGTCGTAACCCAAGCTTTTCAGGGCGCGTTCGTCATCCGACCAGCCGCGTTTTACTTTCACCCATAAATTGAGCATCACTTTGGTACCCAGGGCACGCTCCATATCCAGGCGCGCCTCGCGGCCAATACTCTTCAGGCGATCGCCGTTTTCACCAATTAGGATGACTTTTTGCCCCTGACGCTCGACCAGAATCAGTGCGCTGATATGCGTCACACGCTCGGTTTCACGGAACTCTTCAATTTCAACGGTCATCTGGTAGGGCAGCTCGTCGCCCAATTGGCGCATGACTTTTTCACGCACCAGCTCGGCGGCCATGAAGCGCAGGCTTTTGTCGGTAATCTGGTCTTCAGGGAAGAAGTGCACACTCTCCGGCAGGTGTTTGGCGACCTCCTCTTCCAGAGTGTCTACCTGGGTGCCGTGCTTGGCTGAAATCGGCACGATGGCCGCAAAGTCACGGCGGGCACCCACCTCTGCCAACCACGGCAGTAGGTCACCCTTTTCGCCCAGGCGATCAACCTTATTCACCGCCAGAATCACCGGTGCTTTTACATGCTCGAGCCGCTTCAACACCGCCTGATCCTCTTCCGTCCAGCGGGTACGGTCGATAATGAACACCACACAGTCCACATCGCGCAGCGCCTGAGTGGCGGCCTGGTTCATAAAGCGGTTAATGGCTTTATTACGATCCTTGGACATGATGTGCATGCCCGGTGTATCCACGTAGATAAACTGCGTCTCATCGACCGTTTTAATACCCATCACCTGATGGCGCGTCGTTTGCGGACGCCGCGAAGTGATCGATATCTTCTGCCCCAGAATACGGTTCATGAGGGTTGATTTGCCCACGTTGGGTCGGCCAACAATGGCAACGAATCCGCAGGTTTGGCTCATGATTTATCTCCAGGGCTTTTTTCGAGGTACGACAGCGCTTCTTCTGCCGCCTGCTGTTCAGCATGACGGCGGCTAGGGCCTTTACCAGTGGTATGCTCAGCCAGCAGGTCAATGTAGCACTCCACGGTAAAGGTCTGGGCATGCGCCTCGCCCTTTACGCAGACAACTTCATACCGCGGTAGCGCGGCTTGACGCGATTGCAGAAACTCCTGCAGTCGGGTTTTAGGATCTTTCTGGGTATCTTGTAACGAAATATTTTCCAGCCTATTGGCGTACCAATTCAACACACGGTCCCGCACCACATCCATGCCGGCGTCGAGATAAATAGCGCCAATAATGGCTTCTACCGCATCCGCCAAAATAGATTCGCGACGGTGGCCACCGCTTTTCATCTCGCCAGACCCCAGTCGCAAACACTCGCCAAACTCCATTTCACGGGCCAGTTCCGCCAGGGTTTGTCCCTTTACCAGGCGTGCACGCAGGCGTGAAAGCTGCCCTTCCCGGGCCTGGGGAAAGCGCTGAAACAGCGCTTCGGCGATAACAAAATTGACGATGGAGTCACCCAGAAACTCCAGGCGCTCATTGTTACGACCACCGAAGCTGCGGTGGGTCAAGGCCAATTCCAATAGCGTCTCGTCGCCAAAGGTATGGCCGATTCGTCGGCAAAAAGCGTTCAAGGAATTACTCACAGCTCTCCTACGTCATTGACGTTAACTAAAGTGACATGACTGACTAAATTCAGCATAAGCAGCAGATTCATTCTATGCGCCGTACGCTGGTAAAGCTTGGCAACCCACCGTCCCAGTGCATCCATACCGCAAACGCACGCCCGACAATATTCTCTTCCGGTACGAACCCCCAGTAACGGCTGTCGTTGGAGTGGTCACGATTATCCCCCATCATAAAGTAGTGCCCTTCAGGGACTTCCACTTCACGCATTTGCGGGCCAGGGTCACGCGGGTTGTTATAAATAAAGTGCTCGGCATCGCCCAGGCGCTCTTCTAACAATAGCTGTTGAGGCGAACCTTCGGGCCCCTCTTCGATGAGCTCTTTCGCCACCGGCTCACCGTTAACGTAGAGCTGCTTACCTTCATAACGGATGCGATCCCCGGGCATGCCGACGACACGCTTGATGAAGTTCACCGAAGGCTCGTCGGGGAAACGAAACACCATGACATCGCCACGCTCAGGATCACCAACTTCGATAAAGCGGGTGTTCACCACCGGCAAACGTAGTCCGTAGGCGAATTTGTTGACCAGAATAAAGTCGCCGACTTCCAGCGTAGGACGCATTGAACCAGAGGGAATCTGAAAGGGTTCAATGATAAAACTACGCACCACCAGCACTACCAGCAGCACTGGAAAAAAAGAACGCGCATAGTCAACCGGCCAAGGCTCTTTAAGCAGTTTCTCGCTGGTAGCTGGATCCAGCCCCTCCTGGGCATTGGCCTCCGCTGCGGCGAAGCGTTGGCGGCGCTTGGGCTTTAATAGCCAGACGTCCAACAGGTAAATAACGCCCGAAAGCGCAACGGCAAGTACCAGCAGTAATGAAAAATCCATGAGTGGCGTTCTTTCCTAGTCGTTAACCTTGAGCACAGCAAGGAAGGCATCCTGGGGGATTTCCACGCGCCCCACTTGTTTCATGCGTTTCTTACCTGCTTTCTGTTTCTCGAGCAGTTTTTTCTTACGGCTGACATCGCCGCCGTAACACTTAGCCGTCACATTCTTGCGCAGCGCCTTCACGGTGGAGCGAGCTACCACTTGACCACCAATCGCCGCCTGAATCGCCACATCAAACATCTGCCGTGGGATCAGCTCTTTCATTTTCTCGACCAATAGACGACCACGACTATGCGCATGATCACGGTGGATAATCACCGCTAGCGCGTCAACTTTGTCGCCATTGATCAGTACATCAAGACGCACCAGCTTGGCCATCTCAAAACGCTCGAAGTTGTACTCGAGCGACGCGTATCCCTTGGAGATCGATTTCAGACGATCAAAGAAGTCCATGACCACTTCTGACATGGGTAGCTCGTAGGCCAACTGAATCTGATTACCCAAGAACTGCATGTCTCGCTGGGTACCGCGACGCTGCTCACACTCGGCAATGACGTTACCCACGTATTCCTGGGGAACCAATATGCTGGCGCGGACGATCGGTTCACGCATTTCATCTACGTCGGCCATATCGGGCAGCTTGGAAGGGTTGGAGACGTAGTTAACATCACCATTCTTCATCGCCAGTTCGTAGACAACCGTGGGCGCAGTAGTGAGCAGGTCGATGTCATACTCTCGCTCCAGGCGCTCTTGAATGATCTCCATGTGCAGGGTGCCAAGAAAGCCTACCCGGAAACCAAAACCAAGTGCGTCGGAGTTCTCTGGCACATACTCGAGCGAGGCATCGTTAAGCGCCAGTTTTTCAAGTGCATCGCGGAAATCTTCGTAATCATCCGCACTGACCGGGAACATACCGGCATACACCTGCGGCTTTACCTTTTGGAAACCAGGCAGACGCGCTACATCAGGCGTTTTGGTGTGGGTAATCGTATCGCCTACTGGTGCCCCGTGAATCTCTTTGATGCCAGCGACAATAAAGCCGACTTCACCTGCGCGCAGAATATCGGTCTGTTTGCGCTGGGGGGTAAAAATACCCACTTCCGTGGCGCCCCAATCGCGTCCCGTTGATTTAATGCGAATCTTGTCGCCCTTACGCAGCGTGCCGTCGAAAAGACGTACTAACGAGACAACACCAAGGTAGTTATCAAACCAGGAGTCGATAATCAGCGCTTGCAGCGGTGCGTCCGGGTCACCTTTGGGCGGCGGTATATCACGCACCAAACGCTCAAGCAGTGCATCAATGCCAATGCCGCTTTTAGCCGAAACCTGGCAGGCATCAGTGGCATCGAGGCCAATAATCTCTTCGATTTCCTGGGCAACCTTGTCGCAGTCCGCTTGGGGCAAATCGATTTTGTTAAGTACCGGCAGTACTTCCAGACCTTGTTCGATAGCGGTATAACAGTTAGCGACCGACTGAGCCTCCACCCCTTGGGCAGCATCGACCACCAGCAACGCCCCTTCACAGGCGTAGAGCGAGCGCGACACTTCATAAGAGAAGTCGACATGCCCAGGAGTATCGATAAAGTTGAGCTGATAAACCTGCCCATCAGCGGCGGTGTAATCCAGCGTGACCGACTGCGCTTTGATGGTAATACCACGCTCACGCTCAATGTCCATTGAATCGAGCACTTGCTCTTTAAGCTCACGCTCGGTTAGCCCTTCGCAGGTCTGGATCAGGCGATCAGAGAGCGTCGATTTACCATGGTCAATGTGGGCGATAATAGAGAAGTTGCGTATGTGCTTAAGCTTTCCGTTGGGAACGTCTTGGGACATCGAGTCTGTTCTGCCTTAGTGGTACGCAAGCGGCCGCATAAGCAGGCCGCTTCGAGAGTTCAAAGCTCGAAAACAGCTGCCGTTTGAAAATAAGGGCCATTTCCGACAAAAAGATATCCGCTATTGTAGCGATATGCGCAGGCTAGGAACAGCGGTCCGGCGAGAACCGCCGGACCAGGAGTGAAAATTAGGCGAGTTATTCCAGACGAAGCGCTACGAAGAGTGATCGCCCATCGCGGAACAGACGTACTGGAATAGCACGGTCGGTGGGCAACGCCTCGACAATCTCTACCAGCTCATTGGAAGAGGAAACGCTGCGGTGATCAATGCTCACTAACACATCACCTGGGAGAATGCCGGCCTCAGCAGCCACGCTGCCAGACTCAACCTGGCGAACGATCACACCGCCGGGAATATTCAACTGCTCGCGCATGGTGTCATCAATTTCTGCGACCATGACGCCAAGACGCGCTTGATTATTGCTGCTGCCCTGCGCCGTCTGCTGCTCGGCATCTGGCCAGCTACCTAATTCCACTGACTCGGTCAGCTCTTCACCGTCACGCATCAAGGTGAGCTCCACCTCGGTGCCTGGCGCACCTTTACCAATCAGCCGTGGCAGTGAGCTCGAGCGTTCGACCTCTTCACCATTGACCTCAAGGATGACATCGCCAGCCTGAAGCCCACCCTGTGCCGCGGGGCCTTCGGGATCAAGGTCAGCAATCAGCGCGCCAATGGCACTCTCCATGCCGAACGATTCGGCCAGATCGTCAGACACGGGCTGGATCATCACTCCTAACCAACCACGGTTCACGCGACCACCTTCACGCAACTGGTCGGCCACATCCATGGCAACGTTAATGGGAATGGCAAACGAGACGCCCATAAAGCCACCGCTGCGGGTAAAGATTTGCGAGTTAATACCCACCACTTCGCCATCTAGGTTGAACAGCGGGCCACCGGAGTTGCCGGGGTTGATCGCTACATCGGTTTGAATAAACGGCACATACGCATCTCGCGGCAAGGTACGGTTAATGGCACTGACAATACCCGCGGTGACCGAATGATCAAAACCAAAAGGCGAACCAATAGCAGCCACCCACTCACCTACTTTGAGCTCATCAGAATCCCCCAGAGTGAGCGTGGGCAAGTCACTGGCATCAATTTTAAGCAGCGCGACATCAGTTTGTGGATCGCTACCGATCACTTCCGCACTCAATTCACGCCGATCATTGAGCCGCACGAGGATCTCATCAGCATCTTGCACAACGTGTGCATTGGTCATTACATAACCATCCTCACTGATAACGAACCCGGAGCCTAAAGACTGCCGCTCTTCTGTACGCCCCTGCCCGCCGCCAGGCGGTGCAGGAAAGCGATCACCGAACTCCTCTCCAAAAAAGTGGCGGAAAATTTCCGGGATTTCCTGACCACCGAACCCGCCCAAACCCGGCGCGCTACTGCGCTGTACCGTTCGACTGGTCGAGATATTCACTACCCCTGGAGCAGCGTCTTCAACTAAGGCAGTGAAATCAGGCAAATTCTGAGCGTTGGCGACTTGGCCAAACGTTAGCAGTGCCACCACACAGACCCAAAGCGTGGAAGGGAGAATCAAGCGCTTCATGCAAGAGCTCCTACTTAATGTAATAGCAATCAATGACAGATCAACAACTCAAAGCGAGATGCCAGAGAACCAAATTGACGAACTAATTGACCAAGCGTGGGCGAAAGCGTTCCCCACGCCCACGCATTAGGTATTTAATACCTAGCGAACCGCCCACCAAGGCAATAAAAAAACTCAGCGGTGCCAGCCAAACCATGTCACTAACAAACGACACCGCGCCGGATAGCAACAGCGCCAGCATAAGTGGCAATCCATAAACACAAAAAGCCAGCAGCGTGACAGAGGTGCGCGGTAAGCTAATAGTGACTTGACGGCCTAGCGGGTAGTTTCGCTCAGCGTTACTGGTTCTCGTGGGGAGTGCAACAGCAATGCGCTGACTGCGCTGACGCGCCAACAAACGGCCGCCACAACCTCCCCCCTGAGCGCACTGCTCGCAGTTCTGTTGGGCGGAAATTTCTACGATGACACTTTGCGCAACATGATCGACGACCGTGCCAGCACGGTGTAGAGAAGTATCAAACAAAGCGTCACAGGAAGACGAGGTCATCATTCTATCTCCCCAGTCTGATCGTTGCTTTGCGGAGATGGGTCTTCCAGGAGATCGAAAGTGATTGAGCGAACAATGCGCTGCAGCGTCGCTACCGGCAGCTCACCAATCGCCACCAACTGCCAGCGCCCCTCAGCAGTGATGGCATGCTCAATGGCCACCGCCGAAACCCCTAGCTGTTGCACACCTTCTTGCAAGGTAGTGGTTGCATCCTGCGCAAGGGGCTCGACAAAGATACTTACGGTAGCCAAACCATCGCTGTAAACGCGCTGGTAAATATCATCGCCGGCGAAAGTGACGGGTTGTGCAACGAAGCCATCGGGCAACCAAGTGGCGCGCCAAGGTGTACTGCCGATAACGATAGGGGTAGCCGCCCGGACGCTGCCAGTATATTTTTCGGGAGACTGAAGCTGGGTAATTTGAAAGGTTTCAATGATCCTGCCTTGATGATCACTGAGCACATGCTTAAGCAGCAATCCGGTATCACCATCCAGCCACCACTCATGTGAAAAGCGCCACTGGTCGCGGGGTTCAAAAACCAGCTTGATAGCATCACGATCTGCTACCCGGGCGTTGTCCTCAAGCTCGATAGCATAATATTTCTCAAGATGAGCTGCCCATCGTGCTGGAGAAGGTAGCTCACCGTTGCCATGCCCTTCAGTCCAGGCCAACCTGCCCACCGGTGAGCGACGCTCAATGCTTACGGAAGGGCCGTCAAGGTACTGCACCACCTGCTGACGAATGCCGTCTTTAATGCGGTGCGACAGTGCTAGCGTGCGAACATCGACAGAGTCGATAGCCACTGCTCTCGCTTGAAAAGCATAACAGTGGCTGG
>NZ_JPUA01000037.1:429904-449224 GCF_002211105.1 Halomonas campaniensis
TTGCGCCTCAGCCTCCTCCATCGCACACTCATAGCCATCACTATCGCTAGAGCGAGCACTGGCTTCCGAAGGACTGGTTTCCGTAGGGCTGTCGGCATTTTCTGCATGCGCTTGAAGCGAGAGCGTGCCCACTAAAAACGCCAGCGCCCAAGTACCTTTTAAGCGCCTGAGCACTCTTATGTTGCGCACCCCCATCCCGCGCACTCCTTACTTACCCATTGTGCATCAATGAAAAAGCATGCATTCGGCTTAGCGCTGACCCAATGGTTCAGTGACTGCCGATGAACGCATTAATGGCATCCAACTGTCGCCGCTACCGTAAGCGGCACTCTGGGTATGCTGCTCTAAATACGACTGCAATAAGCCAATCTGATCAACATCAATGTTAGTACCCTGGGACGCGGAGACTCCCTGGGGTGTCTGAACCGAATAGCCAGCTTCGCTAATGTTCATTAAACCACCTTGCCCCGACTGGCCGCTGAGCCTAAACGGAGTAGGCTCAAACATGGGCATATCCGCGCGCGTAGCCACTGCCGACTGAGAAGCCAGGCTAACGGGCTGCACTTGGGTGGATCCATTAGCCCCAGGTGTCGTCGTGGCTACGTCACTGCTTCCCTGGCGAACGGATGAGTCATTGCCAAAGAACTGAACGCCAGTAATCACCATCAGTGACACAGCAGCGGCAACTCCGGCGCCGCGAGCAAACGAGATGCCGCCCGTACGGTGAGCCGCAGGCTCAGAGTCTTGCATCATTGGAGCAGGCTCTTCGCGCAAACGGGCCATAATGCCCGCAGAAAGATCAACGCTTACATCAACGCCCTGCTCGCGCTGCATCATGCTGCGGGCAAGGTGATAACGGCGCCATGTTTCTGCGGCATCGTCATCATTCGGCAGTGCCTTCAACACTCGGCGAAGCTCAAGCTCATCACTTTCGCCATCCATTAACACCGAAAGTGATTCCCGTGTGTTTTGACTCATACTTCACACCCTCACACTGTTTAAAAGAAGTACTGGGGTGATGGCCTTCGTTACCTACACCACCACTCCGACGACTTCCAAGGTCAAGACTCCGTTACAGGCTAAGGAAATTATCAAAATTTACTAACCTGCGACGCTAAGCTCATGACACTTTGCACACCGATATATCAACGACTGACACATCAAGCGTGCTCATCAAGATAGTCAGGCTTTATGACGCCTTACATGCCAGACAGTTCACAAAAAATAAAACCTTTATTTTTTATACCGACATTGTTACAGCGATCATATTGCCGCCCTCCTACGACCACTACTCGTCGCGACTGTTCCGCGCCGTCGATACTAATGGGCGAATATGTTCATCAACCGCCTCGCGAGCACGGAAAATTCGCGAACGCACGGTACCCACTGGGCACTGCATGACCTGGGCAATATCTTCGTAGGCAAGACCATCCAGCTCGCGCAGGGTAATCGCCGTACGCAGATCATCAGGAAGATTTTCGATCGCCTGATAAACCGCGGCTTCAAGCTGGTCTCTGGCGATCGCCGCTTCGGGCGACTCTGAATCTGCCAACCGTCCGCTCTGGTCGATAATTTCAGCATCGACAATATCTAAATCACTGCCCGGCGGACGCCTTCCCCGCGAGACCAGATAGTTTTTCGCTGTATTAATCGCGATGCGGTACATCCAGGTATAGAACGCACTTTCTGAGCGAAACTTACCCAAGGCGCGGTACGCCTTAATAAATGCCTCCTGGGCCACATCCTGAACTTCAGAGTGATCATGAACGTAACGACCAATCAGGCCGATAATTTTGTGCTGGTACTTTTTTACCAGCAGATCGAAAGCGCGCGTATCACCTTTCTGGGCACGTTCAACAAGCTGTTGGTCTGTTTCCCGAGTGCCCATTCACACGCTCCTCCAGCTCGTACGACGTGCGCCGAGCCCCATTCCTATTAGCCCTAACACGTGGGCGTTCACAGCAAGCAGCATAGCGTCCCTTGGGCATTGATTAATAATAGAGTGAATAACAGGGCGATTACGTCGCCCGAGTATGTTGCTGCATTTTATAACGGTACTAAATTTTAACGACCTACATTTTAACAACAGAGCGCCCAGTGTTACGCGTTCCGTGCAGCGCATCAAGCGCTTACCCCCTTTCGCAAAACCCTGCGGCTGACACTTTTAATGCCGCTATAGTTCCACAGCAATTGATTTTTACCTGCTCGGCGAGCGATAGTAGATACCACTTTTATCGGCGCCTCACTTTTTCAGTCATTACGTAATCACAGGTAGCAAGATGTCAGAACAGCAGGTTAATAACCTTAACGTCCTCGCTCAAGACGTTCTCACCACGCCAGAAGCGCTCAAGAATGCCGTACCGTTAACCGAGGCGGCAGAGCGTACCGTAATTGAAGGCCGTAAAACCATTCAGAATATCCTGGATGGCAACGACCCGCGGCTGCTAGTCGTCGTGGGGCCGTGTTCAATTCACGATGTGGAAGCCGCACTCGACTACGCCCGCCGTCTTCGCACACTGGCCGACCAGGTCAGCGACAGCCTGTATATCGTGATGCGCGTCTATTTTGAAAAACCACGCACAACGGTGGGCTGGAAAGGTCTGATTAACGACCCGCACCTTAATGACTCCTTTGAGATTGATGAAGGCCTGCATATCGCCCGCAAGCTGCTGGTCGATCTTGCCGAAATGGGCTTACCGCTGGCGACCGAAGCACTCGACCCCATCTCACCTCAGTACCTGCAGGACTGCATTAGCTGGTCTGCGATTGGCGCCCGCACCACCGAGTCACAGACCCACCGGGAAATGGCGTCTGGCCTCTCCTGCCCGGTCGGCTTCAAAAACGGCACCGACGGCAGTCTGGACGTGGCGATAAACGCGCTTCAGTCCGTGGCCAGCCCGCACAATTTCCTGGGCATTAACCAAGCCGGTCAGGTAGCCATTATTCGCACCCGCGGCAATGCTTACGGCCACGTCGTTCTTCGTGGCGGCAACGGCAAGCCTAACTACGACAGCGTGAGCGTCGCCCTGGCGGAGAAAGAGCTTGAGAAAGCCAAGCTCTCACCCAACATTATGATCGACTGCTCCCACGCCAACTCCAACAAAGACGCTGCGTTACAGCCGTTGGTACTGGAGAACGTTACCAACCAGATCCTGGAAGGCAATACCTCCATTATCGGCCTGATGGTTGAGTCCAACATTGGCTGGGGCAACCAGAAACTAACCGCAGACCTCAGCCAGCTACAGTATGGTGTCTCCATTACCGATGCCTGCATCGACTGGGACACGACGGTAGAAACCTTCAACCGCATGAACGACAAGCTAGCCACCACCCTGGCCAAGCGCATCGCCAAATAACGGTATCACCGCGATAACAGCAACGGCAAACCCCCGCTTCGGCGGGGTTTTTTACGCCTGGCTAGCGACTGATTTCACGCCGAAATGGCGGCAGCGCATCTAACAGGGCCTGCCCATAGCGGCGGGTAATCACCCGCTTATCCAGCAAGGTGATTGTGCCTCGGTCGCTCTCTTTGCGAATCAAACGCCCGCACGCCTGAACCAGTTTAATAGACGCATCAGGCACGCTAATGCGCATAAACGCATTGCCGCCCTGACTCTCAATCCACTCCGCCAGTGTTGCACCTACCGGATCGTCGGGCACCGCAAAGGGCAGCCGCGTAATCACCACGTGCGTCAAATAGTCGCCGGGAAGATCAATCCCTTCCGCAAAGCTTGCCAAGCCAAAGATGATACTCCCCTTACCTTTATCAACGGCCGCTCGATGGCGTTCAATAAGCTCACGCTTGGGTAGCGCATCCTGAGCTAGCACGCGCTCCTTTACCATCGCAGGCAGGGCTTTATCCACCGCCCGCAGCTGAGCACGGGAAGAGAACAGCACCAGCGCCGCTTCTTTTTCGGCCAACTGCGACACAAACGTGACAATCGCCCGCTCATGGGCCTCCCTGTCGCCAGGGTCGGTGGCCTCTTGGGGGACTCGCAACACCGCATTGGCGTAATCAAAGGGGCTTGGCAGTGCCTGATAGCGATAGCGATTGGCCAATCCAGCCCGCTCCTGCAGGCGCTCAAAGCGCCCCAAAGCGGTCAAGGTCGCTGAGGTGACCACCGCACCGTGGCAGCGTCCCCATAAATGCTTGGCCAGGGTATGCGCCGCTGACACGGGGCTAGCTGAGAACTCCACTTCCGGTTCGCCTGCAACACGGCTAAGGGTGATCCAGCGGGCGCTGGGCGCCTCATTGGCCACATCCTGCTCGCTAAACGCCTGCCAAAGTGCATGGGCTTCTAAGGCTCGCCCATGCAGCAGCGCCACCAAGGGCAGCCAGGTTTCTGCCTGCTCACGATCAAGGCCGGTCTGCTTATCGGGGTCAAGACTCTCGCGCAGTATATCGCTGATACTCTCGAGACAACGCGACAGTGACGCAAACATCACCAATAGCTGCTGCGCCTGCTCCCGCAGTGCATCGGGAACTTGCCCCTTTTCAAAACGCGATTGATGGGTGGCCTCTTCGTCTGCTAAACCATTAGGTCGCTCCGCCAACTGGTGCCCCATGCTAAATACGTCACCTAGCGCAGGCTCCAGGTTATGAATCAGCTCTGGCAAGCTCACCAATAAGCGAGACACCGTGGGCTGAATGGCTAACGCTTGGTGAAGGTCGGTCAGGCTGCTTCTCAGCGTTTTTAACCAGCGCAGACAACCGTGCACCGCAAAACGGTGGGCAAAGTGAGAAAGCGCCTTTTCGGGCAGGTGGTGGCCTTCGTCGAAGACAAAGATGCAGTCCGCGGGATCAGGCAGAATTGCGCCGCCACCCAAGGCCAAATCAGCCAGCACAAGATCGTGATTGGCGACAATGACATCCGCATTTTCAAGCTCGCGGCGGGAGCGAAAGAACGCGCAGGCACCAAAGTGACCGCAGCGCCTTCCGGTGCACTGGCGATGATCCACTGTAAGACGGCGCCAGTGGGCATCCTCAATCGCCTCGGGCCAGTTGTCGCGATCCCCCTCCCACTCACCCTGGCCATAGGCTTGAGCCATATCGCTGGCAATGACTGTGAAGTCACTGCTTTGGGTCTGCAGTGACTGCTCAAACAGCGACAGCGTTGGATTAGGCTCAGTCCCCTCAAGCGCCTGATCCAAGCGCGCCACGCAGACATAGCGGCCACGCCCTTTGGCTAATGCATAGCGAAAAGCGATACCGCTGTGGCTAGCGAGTGAGGGTAAATCCTGGTTAAGCACCTGCTCTTGGAGAGCGACCGTGGCCGTTGAGATGATTAGCCGCTTGCCCCGCGCTTTTGCGATCGGCAAGGCAGCAATCAGATAGGCCAGGGTTTTACCCGTGCCGGTGCCCGCTTCGAGCACACAGACATGGGTATCGCTGGTTCGCTTGCCCTCGCCGTCGCTCTCGATATTTCCCAGCGTGCGGGCGATTTCGGCGATCATCATGCGCTGACCATAGCGTGGCGTTAGCTCAAGATTCTCCACCACGCGACGATAAGCGTCCTGAATCTCGCTTTTAAGGGCATTATCCAGCATGCGGTTTAGAGCATACCTTCCGGCGGATGTACGCAGGGCAGTTTGTCATTGATGTAGCGTTCGATTTCCGGCAATGAGAAAGCATCCTCTTCGCCAACGAAGCTAATCGAAACGCCCTTAGCACCGGCGCGACCGGTACGTCCGATACGGTGTACATAATCTTCCGGGTCTTCGGGCAGGGTGTAATTGATGACGTGGCTGACGTCTTCAATGTGGATCCCACGGCCAGCAACGTCAGTGGCGACCAACACCTGAATCTCGCCTTCGCGGAAGCTTTCCAGGGTTTTGATACGCTGATTCTGTGGCACATCCCCCGACAGCATCGCTGCACTGACACCGGCCTTTTTCAGCAGGTCGTCAAGTTTGCGCACCAAGTCACGACGGTTACCGAACACCATCACGCGTTCGAAGCTCTCTTGCTGGAGTAAATTAACCAGCAAGCGCTGCTTATCGTCATCGGACACCATATACACACGCTGATCGATATCCGCCTGATTCTCAACGGTCACTTCGATCTCAACGTGGGCAGGATCAAGCGTCCATTGGCTGGCAAGATTCAGAATGTCATCGGTAAAGGTGGCCGAGAAGAGGAAGGTCTGGCGCTCCTCTTTTTTCGGCGTGTAGCGAATAATCCGCTTCACGTCGGGGATAAAGCCCATCGACAACATGCGGTCGGCTTCATCTAACACCAATACTTCGACTTCATTCAGATCGATATCGCGCTTTTGATGGAAATCCAACAGACGCCCTGGCGTTGCCACCAGAATATCGATCTTGCTGCCCAAGCTGTCGCGCTGCTTCTGGTAGTCCATACCGCCGACCACACTCGCCACATTAAGCTGGGTAAAGCGTGCTAATGCTTTGGCATCTTTTTCGATCTGCAGTGCCAGCTCGCGGGTGGGCGCAATAATCAACGCCCGCGGTGCACCCGGCTTCTGACCATTGGGTGTTGGCTCTTCTAGGAAGTAGGCCATCACAGAGATCAAAAATGCCGCGGTTTTGCCGGTCCCCGTTTGCGCTTTGCCGACAATGTCGCCACCTAATAGCGTTTGGCGCAGGGCCTCGGCTTGAATAGGCGTGCAGTACTCAAACCCTTGGGCATGAATAGCGCGCATTAAGGGCAGCGGCAGATCAAAGTCATGAAAGCGCCACTTGCCGGCCACGGCGGGCACCTGAAACTGACGAAGATCCCAGCTCGACTGGCGACGACGCGGTTTACGACGGCGGCGTTTTGGCTTGCGGTTCTGGGCCGGTGCTGTGGTCTGTTCCGACTCGCTCATAGGCTGTCTATCTGTCCATTGCTGTGGAAGTTGGCATCATGAAGCGCGCATTGTACCAGGGCTTGGCGATAAGAGCGCGTCCTGCTGTCGAAGGAGTCCCAAGGCCTGTTAGAATAGCCGTTAAATCGACGTAAGGAGCGCGACATGACGCGTAAGAAAAAAACTCGTTCACTGGCCGACAAGGTGACCATTCGTACCGGTCGGCGCAAGGATTATAAAAAATGGCGCCACGACAATCCTGATCAAGTCGCCCCTTCGCGCCGTTTTGTAGCGAAAAAACAGCAGCAGCGCAAACTCCAGGCGGTGAGAAAACTGGCTCGCCAACAGAGTGGGCAGGATATTGCCATTCACCCTGACAAAACTGACAGCGGCGCCAACAAACCACACGGGGACGACTCATAATGCGCTTGGTTTCGTTCAACATTAATGGCATCCGCGCACGGCTTCACCAGCTACAGGCGTTGATCGACACTCAGCAGCCGGACGTGATTGGACTGCAGGAAACCAAGGTGCAGGACAGCGAGTTCCCGCTTGCCGACGTGGAGGCCATGGGCTACCACGTTTTTTATCATGGCCAAAAAGGCCATTACGGCGTTGCCTTACTGTGCCGCCAAGCACCCGAAGAGATTTTTTACGGTTTCCCCGATGACGGGGAAGACGCTCAGCGCCGCATGATCGGCGTTCGTCTAATCGCAGAGGATGGAGAAACCGTGACGGTATGGAACGGCTACTTCCCTCAGGGCGAAAACGTTACTCACCCGACCAAATTTCCCCATAAAGAGCGCTTTTATGGTCAGTTAGCGCGACTGCTCAACGAGCAGCACCGCCCCGACGAGCGGCTGGCGATCATGGGCGACTTTAATATCTCGCCGGAAGATCAGGACATCGGCATTGGTGAAGCTAACCGTAAGCGCTGGCTGCGTGAAGGCAAAGCCAGCTTTCAGCCCATTGAGCGCGAGTGGCTCGAAGGCATTAAAGCCTGGGGGCTTAGCGATAGCTACCGACTCTGCTACCCAAACAGCGATGACCGCTTTAGCTGGTTCGACTACCGCTCAAAAGGGTTTAACCAGGATCCCAAGCGCGGCCTGCGTATCGACTATATTCTAGTCACCCAGGCGCTAGCTGAGCAGGTCACCGGCGCGGGCATAGACTACGATTTACGCGGCATGGAGCGGCCATCGGATCACGCGCCTACCTGGAGTGATTTTGATATTGCGCTTAAAACCTAGACCTCTCTGCATACGGCGCTAGGGCGCCGCGAGGGCGCTGTGAACCCATCCATGGGCGCTACTTTTTCCATCCCTGGAAAAAGACCCTCGCTTTACCCTATCGCCGACCTACTGAACTGGACAAACATCTTTTCTGCTTGAGATTAACTAGTTGAAACTGGCCAGCCACTGCTCCGCTTCATCGTCACCCAGTGATGCGGCATGGGCAAAGGCCTGCTTGGCTTGCTCATTTTCACCCCAGGCGTAGGCGAGCTGACCATAGGTTCGCCAGTCGTCGACTGCTTGAGTATGCAGTGCTAACGCCTGCCAAGCACTCAAGGCCTTCTCAACGTCTTTAGCCTGCCGCCAGGCGCTGGCCAGTAGACGCAGATTCGACTCGTCGCGGACAATATCGCCCTCACTCATCGCCCGCTCTAGGTGTTCTGCCGCCCTTGCGGGGGTGCCGCCGGCGAGATGGAGTTGAACCAACAGCCAGAAATCTTCCTGCTCGGTTAATTTGCCTAATTGCCACGCCGTCTCCCACAAGCCAGCGGCAACCCCTGACTGGCCAGCCTGCTGAGCAAGGCCGGCGGCTTGGCGCCAGTCAGCAGCGTCGCTTTGCGCATTCAAGCCATCCAGCAGCCAGCCCAAGGCCTGATCGCCTTGCCCTGCATTGCGATACACAGCAAGCGCTAGCGTCTGCTGAACTTCGTTTAATTCTGGCGTCTCATTAACCGCCTGCTCTAGCCAGTCGGCAGCTTCTTCCCACCGCTCCTGTTGCGCCAGCAAGCGGACTAACTGCCATGTAGTATCAATATCCTGCTGACTGGCTAACCACTCACTGAGCAGCTCAATGGCCTGATCACGCTGACCGGCAGCACGACGCAGTGAGGCTTCCTCACGTAGCCAGCGAGCCGCCTGGGCGTTATCAACCCCATTTAAGCCACGTGCTATCGCCAGCCGATCCGCTGCCTCAGCGTGTTGATCCTGGCGCGCCAAGGCGCCGGCTGCGAGCTGTTGATAGAGCGCGCTGGCCCACTGATCCGATTGATTGCCTGGCGCCAGGCGCTCGGCCTGAGCAGTCGCACGCTCAACAATCTGAGCTAACGCGCCTTCTTGCAGCTGACTATCTTGTAATTGAGCCTGTAGCGCATTGAGGTCAGCAATCACATCACCCTGCAACGCTGGACTCGCCAGTGCTGAGAATGACCATGCGCTAAGCATTAAACAAACGCTGAGCGATAAAATCGATAAAGGGCGCTTCATAGCTACCTCAACTGAAACTCGACCCGCTGGGTGGCATTGCGTAATCGATCATCGGGTTCAAATTGCCACTTAGCAATCGCGTCTCGCGCGGCATCGTCAAATACGCGGCGCGGCTGCGCATTGGTAATACGTATAGAAGAGCTGTCGACGCTTCCATCGCGGCGAATTGTAAACGTCACTTCCACAAAACCTTCCATGCCACGCCGCTGAGCACGAGGCGGATAAATGGGCTCAGTCTGGCTAGTTGGAGTGGCCCGTCCAACATTAACTGGCTCATTCGAAGGCGCTGGCTCAGCCGCTGGAGCAGCCTCGCGCTCAGCGGGCTCACTCGTCTCAGCAGCAGTAGCATCAGGCGCTGGCTCAGCGGGCGCTTCCTGTGGCGGCGGCTCAGGTGCAGGTTCTGGCGTGGGCTCAGGCCGGGGCTCTGGTTCAACTTCCGTTAGCTCCGGGAGTTCGCTGTCCATTTCTACCGGCTCAACGGGTTCATCCGGCAGTTCTACTTCCGGCATGCTGATAGTGCTCTCAGCTACGGGCGGTGGCTCGGGAGCGGGCATGGGCGGCGGCGCTTGTTGCGGCACCGCTTCAACGGGCTGCGGCGCAGGGGCCTCTTGCTCAGGGGCAACTTCCGGTGCCTCAATCATCGTCATCGCCATACTCATGGTCAGCTTCTCGGGCTCCCGCTCGGGGGGGGCCACAAGCTGGGCAAGCAGCCAGAACAAGCCCACCGCCAGCACGACGCCTCCCATTAACGACAGCATGTGTCGCATCATGACCCACTCCGACTCGCTGCCACCGCCACTTGGTCAACCCCCGCTTCGCGCAAGCGATCCATCACCTCGATCAGCAACCCAGTCGTGGATTCGCGATCTGCCTGGATGACCACCGAGCCATCGTCGCTCAGCATATCGGCCACCTGTTGCCCAACCCGGTGGGCATCCACGGGACTGCCATCTACCCACACCGCACCTTCGGGCGAAATCGCCACAAGCACTTGGGCATCTGGGCGTGGGGTGGCGGCGCTGGATTCCGGTCGTTCAATCTCGACACCGCTCTCTTTGACAAAGCTGGTAGTCACAATAAAGAAAATCAGCATGATAAAGACCACGTCAAGCATGGGTGTAAGGTTCACCTCATTGCTTTCAGCAGTTGCATCTATGGAACGACGTCTACGCATCACTCTCCTCCAGTGCCCGCGCCAAGCGATCATGCAGCCGCTGGTCTTCACGACGAATGACGTGCTCTAAACGACTAATAAATAACAGCCCTACCACAGCGACGGCCATACCGGTCAGGGTCGGCAGCGTTGCACGGGCAACCCCGTCGGCCATGGCACGCGCCTGATGAGTCTCACTCAGCGAAAGACTGTCGAATACACTGATCATCCCCGTTACCGTGCCTAACAATCCCAGTAACGGGCACAGCGCGACCAACAGCTTTAACCATGGCAAGGGCTTGCGCAGCCTGGCGACGAGCGCCTCTGCCCATACATGGCGAAGCGTGCGTGCACTCCAGCTGGTGTGGTCATTTCGCGCCGCCCAGCGGCGTAGCAGTTGACGCCTTGCTATACGCCAGGTGATTCGGTAGTACCACCAGCGCTCCATGGCCATGGCGAACACCAACACTGCCACGACTGCCAGAACGACCAGCACCGCACCACCCGCCTCCACTAAGCGCTCAACGGGTTCGAGCCAGAGAGGAAGAGTGGACATGTTAATTCACCACGGGCGTTTGAGATTCCAGATGATCTGCCAATGTCGCACTCGCCTGCCCTTCAATCACATGGGTCAGATAGCGACTGCGACCTGCCAACGCTGTTTGCACAAACAGCAGCGGCACGGCGGTAATCAGGCCCAGCACAGTAGTCACCAGCGCCTGGCTAATACCACCCGCCATTAGCTTCGGGTCACCGGTACCGAATACGGTAATCGCTTGGAAAGTCACGATCATGCCGGTTACCGTGCCCAGCAGACCGAGCAATGGTGCTATCGCGGCAAGCAGCTTCACCATCGGCTGACTACGTTCCAGCCTGGGCAACTCGGCCAACACTGCTTCATCCAACCGCGCTTCCAGCGCCTCCGGAGTTTGATGTTTATCCATGCCTTCAAAGCGCAGCAGAACCCGGCCCAGCGGGTTATTGTCCCGCAACTGATCGAGAGATTGCCGCTGGCGTTTAACACGCAGACTCACCAGTACCAAATAGAGATACTGCCCCAGCCCGATGATCATGCCCAGAATACCCAGCGCCACGACAACATAGCCGACATAGCCGCCCTGCTGGAAACGCTCCCATAGACTGGGTTGCTGGGCCAAGGCCTCCAGCACACTGCCCTGGGTAGGATCCACCGCAAATACATTGCTTTCGCCCTGGTAGTAAGCCGCCAGCACCCCGGCAATGGCATCAGGGGTACGCGGCAGAACCACTAGGTTGCCGTCATTTTCACCGCGCTCTAAAAGCTCGTTCTCGGTAAAGGCCGCAAAATCGCCTAACCGCACCAACTCACGGGTGGCTACCTCGCCATTAGCATCGGCGACGGGCATTGAAAGCCGCTCGGCACGGCCGGTGCGTGCGGTTAGCGTCGCCAAGCCATCTACCAAGCTTTCCAATTGATGGCGCTCAAGCACTTCGACTTCATCCAAACGCGGCGGCAACGATCCCTCCTCGAGGGTGAGCAAGCTCTCCTCCCCCAGCGCATTGCGAATCTCGGAGCTATGCCGGGCCAGATTGTCCAACAATCCGGAAAGCGCTTCGCCCTGCTCTGCCTGACGTTCGCTCAGCTCACTGGCTTGCTCTGTTTGCTCTGCCTGCTGGGCCTCTAGGGTTTCATGCTGCTGCTGGGCCTCTTCGTTCTCGGCGCGCGCCTGCTCCAGTGCGGCCTCTAGCGCCTGCTGATCATCCAGGAAGTCCATTAACCGCTGTTGGTCACGCGCTTGCGCCGCCTCACGGGCTTCACGCAACGAAGTAGCGTTTTCGGTTTGTGCTGTGGCTGCACCACTGAATGCCGTTAGCACTATTAGTGTGCAGATAGCGCCAAACTGCCCCATGGACAAACGACCAGCATGCTGGCGATTAAACGTTACGCTAAAACGACTCATGGCTGCTCTCCCTGCAGATCATTGACACTAATCGAGAGCGGCAAGGTTAATAGATCCGGGGCGCGCTGATCTTCCGCCATGCGCAGCCCACTGCGCAGTTCGCGCAGGTACTCTTCATCCAGCGACTGCCATTCGCCACTTTGGGCGCTCCACACGCCACCCTCGCGGCCATCGGGGGTTAGGTAGTAAAAGCCGATACGTCCGATGCGCAAGAAGTCCACTTCACGTTCGCGACCATCCTGGTTTAAACGACCCCGCCAGCTGTCCATCTCCTGACCATAATCGAGCTCAACGCGCCACGCTTCGAGCAGTCCATTAATACGTTCAATGGTGTTTTGTCCCTGCTCATCGGGCTGGCGCTCAACCCGTGCCAACCGCTCTTCACGTAGAAACGGCAGGTCACGCTCAATCCATTGGCTCAACTGCGCTGACATGTTTTGCTCAATCACGGGCAGCGCTGCACGGGTCTCTTCCAGCGTATCCAGCGCCGTCGCCAACCGCTGCTGACGCGCAGCCTCTTCCGCCAAGCGTCCGCTCAGTGAGGCATTCTCAGCCTCCAACTGGCGGGTTTCGCGCTCTAAACGGCGCAGCTCTTCCAACTGCTCGCGGGTTTGCTCATCGGCAGCATCAATCTGCTCCTGGAGCGCTGCCTGGGCCTGCTGGGCTTCTACACTCTCGGCCGCTTGAGCCACTGCTTGTTCACTTGCCAACAGCGTGCCACTGACCAGCACTCCCGCTAGCCACCATCCACGCAAGGCAAAGAAAGGCCTGTTCAGCACGTCGACTCTCCGTCACTGAGTAGGGGGCGGCGGACGCCGCCCCACTAGAAACTAATTGGGTATCAGAACGATTTGCGTTTATCTTTCACGCTGACTAGCCTACCACTAATAGAATAAATGACAATATTTATCATTAGCAATCAATCGATTTTTGCTTACCTAGCGCGCATAAAAAAAGGCGCCCTTGGGCGCCCGTAATTACAATATTCAAGCTTAATAGTTAACCACTACGTACTCTTTCGTCAGCGGCGCCAGCGGAAGCAGCCAAGCCTCTTCACGGGTTACCCATCTTGCTTCGGCGATTTCAGCCGCCGCTTCGACAGGCTCATCGATAACAAGGCTAAATAGATGCGCTTCGAGCACCATGTCCGGCTCATTGGCGGCGGGAGCGCTGTGCACGCCTAGCGGAATCAGTTGATCCTCATTAACCTGCAAGCCCAACTCCTCCTTCAGCTCGCGGCACAGCGCCATTAGGGCAGTTTCCCCTGTATCGATCTTGCCACCGGGCTGCATAAAGAAAGATGTGTTGTGCTTACGCACCAATAGTAGGCGCCCATCAGGGTCGCTTACGACGGCAGCGGCGATCTCTAATACGTTAGCTTCGCTGGCTGACATACACCCTCCTCTATGCTCATAACTTACGGTGTGAGATTAAAACGCCCAGTCGTCGTCTTCTGTGGCAACGGCTTTGCCGATCACGTAGGAAGAACCAGAGCCGGAGAAGAAATCGTGGTTCTCGTCGGCGTTGGGTGAAAGTGCGGCCATGATGGTCGGGTCTACATCCGTCACACTGCTGGGGAACAGCGGCTCAAAGCCAAGGTTCATCAGCGCTTTATTGGCGTTGTAGTGAAGGAATTTTTTAACGTCTTCACTGAGGCCGACCTCGTCATAAAGCGACTCGGTGTAGCGCACTTCGTTGTCATAGAGCTCCAGCAGCAGCTCGTAGGCGTAATCTTTGACTTCCTGCTGGCGCGCAGGCGTCGCTTCCGCCATTGCCTGCTGGAATTTGTAGCCAATGTAGTAGCCGTGTACCGCTTCATCGCGAATGATGAGACGGATCAGGTCGGCAGTGTTGGTCAACTTGGCATGGCTCGACCAATACATCGGCAGGTAGAAGCCGGAGTAGAACAGAAACGACTCAAGGAATACGCTGGCAACTTTGCGCATCAGCGGGTCATCCGAGCGGTAGCGCTCTAAAATTAGCTGGGATTTTGCCTGCAGCGTGGGATTCTCTTCACTCCAGCGGAACGCGTCATCCACATCGCGGGTGGTACAGAGCGTCGAGAAGATCGAGCTATAGGAGCGCGCGTGCACTGATTCCATAAAGGCGATATTGGTATAAACCGCCTCTTCGTGGGGCGTGCGGGCATCTTCCATTAATACTGGCGCACCGACACTGCTCTGAATGGTATCCAGCAGCGTAAGGCCGGTAAACACGCGGATCGTCAGCTGTTTCTCTTTATCAGTCAGGGTGTTCCAGGACTGAATATCGTTCGACAGCGGGACTTTCTCCGGCAGCCAGAAATTACTGGTCAAGCGGTTCCATACTTCCAGGTCTTTATCATCCTGAAGTCGGTTCCAGTTAATCGCGTCAACCCGCGATAAACGTTGCATGGTATTCATATCACTCTCTCAAAGCCCGGCTATGAGAGCCGGGCTAGCGAAACTTATTTATAAAAACTGGCTATAAAAAGCTGGTTTTAAAAACGAACGCTCAGCGCACACAAGGCGTATCAACAGACATCAGTGCCATTACAGCGTGCAGGAAACGCAACCTTCTACCTCAGTACCTTCTAACGCACTCTGACGCAGGCGGATGTAGTAAAGCGTTTTGATACCTTTGCGCCAGGCGTAAATCTGCGCCTTATTGATATCCCGCGTGCTGGCGGTATCCGGGAAGAACAGCGTTAGCGATAAGCCCTGGTCGACGTGCTGCGAGGCTTCCGCATAGGTATCGATGATCTTTTCCGGGCCGATTTCGTAGGCGTCCTGGAAATAGTCAAAATTCGCTTCATCCAGGAAAGGCGCCGGGTAATAAACACGCCCCAACTTGCCCTCTTTACGAATCTCGATTCTCGCCGCCACCGGGTGAATACTGGAGGTGGAGTTATTGATGTAAGAGATCGAGCCCGTCGGCGGTACCGCCTGCAGGTTACGGTTATACAAACCGTGGGCCATCACCGACGCTTTCAGCTCCTGCCAATCATCTTGGGTCGGCAGCGCGATACCGCTGCGCTCAAACAGCCCACGTACTTTATCGGTGCGCGGCAGCCACGCCTGGTCGGTGTACTTATCGAAGAAGGTTCCCGAGGCGTAGGTAGAGTCGGCAAAGCCCGCAAACGACTCTTTGTGCTCAATCGCCAAACGGTTCGACGCACGGATCGCATGAAAGGCAACGCAGTAGAAGTAGAGGTTGGTAAAATCCAAACCTTCGTCAGAGCCGTAGTAAATGTGCTCCCGCGCCAGATAGCCGTGTAGGTTCATCTGACCCAAGCCAATCGCCCGCGACTTGGCATTGCCTTCGGCAATAGAGGGCACGCTGCGCAGGTTGCTCATTTCCGAAACGGCGGTAAGGCCGCGAATAGCGATTTCCACGCTGGTGCCGATATCGCCTGAATCCATTA
This sequence comes from Halomonas campaniensis, assembly GCF_002211105.1. Classification (GTDB taxonomy): domain Bacteria; phylum Pseudomonadota; class Gammaproteobacteria; order Pseudomonadales; family Halomonadaceae; genus Vreelandella; species Vreelandella campaniensis_A. Next base: position 445,702 of record NZ_JPUA01000037.1, read on the forward strand.
CCTTGGCAATATTCATTGAGCCCAGGTTACAGGAGATATCCTGGCCGATTTGGCGATAACCCAGGTCGTCGTCATACTCCGTCGGTGTATTAACCTGAAGAATTTCAGAGCAAAGGTTACTCATGTTAATACGGCCAGCAATCGGGTTGGCGCGATTAACCGTGTCTTCGAACATGATGTACGGGTAGCCTGACTCAAACTGCAGCTCGGCGAGGGTTTGGAAGAAGGCCCGTGCATTGATCTTATGCTTGCGAATGCGTGCATCCGCAACCATCTCTTGGTACTTCTCGGTAACGCTGATGTCGCCAAAGGGCACGCCGTAAACACGCTCTACATCGTAGGGCGAGAACAGGTACATGTCGTCGTTGCGCTTGGCAAGCTCAAAGGTAATATCCGGAATCGTCACGCCCAACGAGAGCGTTTTGATACGGATTTTCTCGTCGGCGTTTTCCCGCTTGGTATCCAAAAAGCGCAGGATATCCGGGTGGTGTGCGTTGAGATACACCGCCCCTGCCCCCTGGCGGGCCCCCAGCTGGTTAGCATAGGAGAAGGCATCTTCCAGCAGTTTCATAATCGGGATAATGCCCGACGACTGATTTTCGATACGCTTAATGGGCGCGCCGGACTCACGAATATTGCTGAGCAGAAACGCCACGCCGCCGCCGCGTTTGGAGAGCTGCAGGGCCGAGTTAATGGAGCGGCCAATCGACTCCATATTGTCTTCGATACGCAGTAGGAAGCACGACACCAGCTCACCGCGCTGCTGCTTGCCGCAGTTCAAAAAGGTGGGCGTCGCGGGCTGAAAACGGCCGCTAATGATTTCATCCACCAGCGACTTCGCCAGCGTTTCGTCGCCCCGCGCAAGGGTCAGCGCGACCATGCAGACACGGTCTTCGTAACGCTCTAGATAGCGCTTGCCATCAAACGTTTTTAGCGTGTAGCTAGTGTAGTACTTAAAGGCACCCAAAAAGCTTGGGAAGCGAAACTTATAGGCGTAAGCCTGCTCGAATAGCGCCTTGATAAAGGCGAAACTGTACTGGGCCAGCATCTCGGCTTCGTAGTACTGCTCTTCGACCAGGTAATCGAGCTTTTCTTCCAACGAGTGGAAGAACACCGTGTTCTGGTTAACGTGCTGCAAGAAGTACTGGCGGGCCGCTTCACGATCCTTATCCAGCTGTAGCTCGCCATTGGCACCGTACAGGTTGAGCATGGCATTGAGGGCATGGTAATCCAGCGTGCGCGCTTCAGACGTCGCCGCAGGCCGTTTTGCCTCAACACCGTTTGCGGCTAAATCTTTAGAGGCTGTTTCTTTAGAAGCTGTTTTTTTAGAGGCTAGGCTTGTCGTTTCCAAAACTCTTCTACTCCTTTGCGGACGTTGGCCACGTCGTCGTCGGTGCCAAACAGTTCGAATCGATACAGCAGCGGGACGTTACATTTTTTCGCAATAATACGGCCAGCAAGGCCGTACGCTTCGCCAAAATTAGTGTTTCCCGCTGCAATCACCCCCCGCAGGAGGCTCCGATTATGTGTGTCGTTGAGAAAATGGATCACCTGCTTGGGCACCGCACCCTGCTCACTTCCCCCACCATATGTAGGGGTAACTAAAATATACGGCCTGGTGACACGTGGAACAGGGGCATCGCGATTCAGCGGCAATCGCTGCGCGGCAAAACCAAGTTTTTCTACAAACCGATGGGTATTGCCTGATTTCGTAGAGAAGTACACCAACGTGCCGACTACAGGTGTGGGCGCGCAACTTGCCAGCATTTGGATGACTTACGCCAGTGCCTGAATACGGTCTGGACGGAAACCCGACCAGTGATCCTCACCTACCACTACGACAGGAAGCTGCCGATAGCCCAGCGCTTCGACTTCTTCTTGGGCACCGGATTCGGCGGTAATATCGATAACAGTGTAATCAAGCCCCTGCTTGTCGAGCGCGCGGTAAGTCGCAGTGCATTGAACACAAGCGGGCTTGCTATAAATTTGGATTTCCATGGCTATTTTCCTTTTCATAGCGGCATTTTTCGGGTAGAGCACATCTAGTGCCCGCCCCCTCTAGAAGATACAACGCATACTATATATAGACCAATGGAAAATCAATTCAAGCATATGTGGTATTTTTCATCCACAGGATATTGACAGCTAATGCCCAATACTGTCCCAGACAAAAAAAACCGCCCACTAAAAAGTGGGCGGTTTTTTTTCACAGCGCCGCAAAGCGGCACGGCTAGCGGATCATAGCAATATTAGCTAATCGCAGCTTGGTAACGACGCTCAACGTCTTCCCAGTTCACCACGTTAAAGAACGCAGCAATGTAGTCCGGACGCTTATTTTGATACTTCAGGTAGTAGGCATGTTCCCAAACATCCAGACCGAGCAGCGGCGTGTTGCCGTGCATCAGCGGGCTATCTTGGTTCAAGGTATTTTCTACCACCAATTTCTTTTCAGGGGTAATGGAGAGCCATGCCCAACCACTGCCGAAACGGCCAACGGCCGCTTTTTTGAACTCTTCTTTAAAGGCTTCCAGACCGCCCAGCTCAGCATCAATCGCTTTGGCGACATCGCCCTGGGGGTTACCACCGCCGTTAGGTGACATCATCTGCCAAAACATGGAGTGATTGGCATGACCGCCACCGTTGTTGATAACGGCTTGACGCTTGGCTTCTGGAACGCGATCCAGATTAGCGACCAGCTCTTCGACAGGGACATCTTCAAGACCTGTGCCTTCCAGCGCAGCGTTCAGGTTGTTGATGTAGGTTTGATGGTGACGAGAGTGGTGGATTTCCATCGTCATCGCATCGATATGCGGTTCGAGAGCGTCATATGCGTACGGCAATTCGGGTAGTGTATGTGCCATATCATCATCTCCTTGAGTGGCTTTCGTTGCTTTCACTTACCTATGTGCGGTCAGCCCGCAGCTTTTTCAACCACCGGGGTGGTTTTTCTTACCTTTTGCCCCAGTACTTTAGTCAACTATTGCCAGTTTACCTAATACACCGGCCAAAAAAAAAGCCGACTTCTGGCGAAGTCGGCCCCCCGCTATTGAATCACGGTATTGCTTACAGCTTGCTCTCAAGTTCCGGCAGGATCTCAAACAGATCGCCCACCAGGCCGTAATCCGCCACCTGGAAAATCGGTGCTTCGTCGTCTTTATTGATCGCGACGATCACTTTGGAGTCTTTCATGCCCGCCAGATGCTGGATGGCACCGGAAATGCCCACGGCGATATACAGATCCGGCGCGACGATCTTGCCGGTCTGCCCGACCTGCATATCGTTGGGTACAAAGCCGGCGTCTACCGCGGCCCGGGAAGCACCGATGGCAGCCCCCAGCTTGTCGGCAATGCCGTCGAGCAGCTTGAAGTTTTCGCCGTTGCCCATCCCGCGGCCGCCGGAGATCACCACCCTGGCACCGCCCAGTTCGGGACGATCCGACTGCGCCAGCTCCTCTTTCACAAAGCTGGACTGACTGTTTTCTACCACGGTATCGACCGCTTCAATCGTCGCGCTGCCGCTGGTG
>NZ_JPUA01000037.1:449234-450344 GCF_002211105.1 Halomonas campaniensis
TTGGCGCCGCCCAATTCAGGACGATCCGACTGGGCCAGCTCTTCTTTGACAAAGCTGGACTGACTGTTTTCTACCACGGTATCGACCGCTTCAATCGTCGCGCTGCCGCTGGTGCCGACCGCATCAAAGCCGGTGGAGCGCACGGTGATGACCTTGAGGGCATCGTCGCTTTTGACGGTAGCGATGGCGTTACCGGCGTAGATCGGGCGCTTAAAGGTATCAGCGCTGTCCACGGCGATAACGTCCGACAGCTGACTGACGTCTTTTAGCGCCGCTAACCGCGGCAGTACGTTTTTGCCGGTGGTGGAGGCGCTGGCCAGCACGTGGGTGTAGCCATCGGCCAGCTCGACCAGCAGCGCGCCCATGGGCTCGGCCAGCTGGTGGGCGTAAACGGCGTTATCGGCAACGCGGACTTTGCTCACGCCGTCGAGTTTGGCGGCGGCTTCGGCAGCGGCTTGCACGCCTTCACCGGCCACCAGAACGTCAATATCGCCACCGATGGCTTGGGCGGCCGCCACCACGTGGGCAGTGGCGCCGGCCAGTTGGCCTTCGTGCAGGTCAGCAAGTACCAAAATGCTCATAAAATCAGCTCCTTTCAAAGCGCATGCTTAAAGTACGGGTGGTAATTAACCGACCTTAAAGAACTTTGGCTTCGTTTTTGAGTTTGTCGATCAGCTCGTCTACCGAGGCGACTTTGACGCCACCTTTGCGCTCGGCGGGCGACTCTACTTTGAGCAGGCTGACCTTGGAGGCGACCTCGACGCCGTAATCGGCGGGGGTTTTCACATCCAGCGGCTTTTTCTTGGCCTTCATGATATCGGGGAGCTTGGCGTAGCGCGGCTCGTTCAAGCGCAGGTCGGTGGTGACAATCGCCGGTAGCGTCAAGGCGATGGTTTGCAGGCCGCCGTCGATTTCACGGGTCACATTAACCTTGTCGCCATCCACCGCCACTTCCGAGGCAAAGGTGCCCTGGGGCAGGCCGGTCAACGCGGCGAGCATTTGGCCGGTCTGGTTGTTGTCGGTGTCGATGGCCTGTTTACCCAACACCACCAACCCCGGCTGTTCTTCTTCGACCACTTTGGCCAACAGCTTGGCCACGGCCAGGGATTC
>NZ_JPUA01000038.1 GCF_002211105.1 Halomonas campaniensis
GTAGGAACGCAGCCCGTCCCGGGCCGTCTGGTCACTGTGGCCCATGCGGAAGACATCGTTAAAGATCTCGTGGGAGAGCGGGCCGTCGTAACGGGTCTCATCCAACATGGCCATGAACTTATCCATCTGCAGCTCGCCCTGGCCGGGGAAGCAGCGGTAGTGGCGACTCCACGACAGGTGATCCATAGAGAGGCGCGGCGCATCGGCGGTCTGTACCAGAAAGATGCGATCCCCCGGAATGCGGCCAATGGTGCCTAGCTCGGTCTGACGGGAGAAGATATGGAAAGTGTCCAGCACCAGGCCGACATTGGGGTGGGCAGCACGGCGTACCACTTCCCAGCTGTCGCGGTAGTCGTGAATATGGCGGCCCCAGGCCAGCGCCTCATAGGCCACGCGCAGGTGTCGCCGCGCGGCACGCTCGCCGAGCTCATAGTAGTCATCGGCGGCACGGCTCAATCCCGGTAGCGAATCAGGGTGGACGGTACTGCACGCCATGAGCAGATCCGTGCCCAGCTCCTCCATCAGATCAAACTTGTGCTCGGCGCGATCAAACGCCCGCTCACGTGCGCG
>NZ_JPUA01000039.1 GCF_002211105.1 Halomonas campaniensis
TGGAGCTGATCCGCTTCGCTGACGGCACAAAGTGGTCAGTAGGCGACGTTAAGGCCAAGGTACTGAACGGGGCGGCGGAAGACGATCACCTGGTAGGCTATGTCAGTGATGACATCTTAATCGGCGGTGCGGGTAATGATAGGCTCGAAGGGGGAGACGGTGATGACGTATTGGAAGGGGGGCTCGGCGACGATACGCTTTTAGGCGGCAATGGCAACGACACCCTGACCGGCGGAGCTGGCGACGATGTCCTCGAAGGGGGCAAAGGCTCGGACGTGTATCACTTCGCCCGTGGCTGGGGGGCTGATCGCATCAATAATTATGCCTCCCGTGATGAAGAAGCGGTCGACGTCATCGACTTTGCGGCGGACATCGCCCCCAGCGATATTACGCTGAGCCGCAATGGAAACCACCTGATTTTGAGCCTTATCGGCAGTGACGATCGCATCGAGGTAGATCGCTATTTCAGCAGCGATGGCCAAAGTTATTATGCGTTAGACAACATCCGCTTCGCTGACGGCACAAGTTGGTCAGTAGAGGAGGTTAAGACCAAAATGCTGGTGGGAACGCCGAGCGACGACCACCTTAGAGGGTATACCAGCGATGACACCTTAACCGGCGGTGCGGGTAACGATAGGCTCGAAGGGGGGGATGGCAACGATACTCTGATCGGTGGTGCCGGCGACGATGTGCTTGAAGGGGGCAGAGGCTCGGACGTGTATCACTTCGCCCGTGGTTGGGGCTCAGACCGCATCAATAACGATGCTTACCGCGATGAGGAGGCGATTGATGTGATCGACTTTGCAGCGGACATCGCCCCGAGCGATATCACGCTAAGCCGCAATGGAAACCACCTGATTTTGAGCCTTATCGGCAGTGACGATCGCATCGAGGTAGATCGCTATTTCAGCAGAGCCGATTATGAGGTGGAACTGATCCGTTTCGCTGACGGCACAAGTTGGTCAGTAGACGACGTTAAAGCCAAGATACTACTAGGGACGGCGGGCGACGATCACCTAGTAGGCTATGCCAGTGATGACGTATTGGAGGGTGGTCTCGGCAACGATAGGCTTTTAGGTGGCAATGGTAACGATACCCTGATCGGCGGTGCCGGCGACGATGTGCTCGAAGGCGGCAAAGGTTCGGATGTGTACCACTTTGCCCGTGGCTGGGGCTCAGGCCGCATCAATAACTATGCTTATCGCGATGAGGAAGCGATTGATGTGATCGACTTTGCGGCGGACATTACCCCGAGCGATATCACGCTAAGCCGCAGTGGAAACCACCTGATTTTGAGCCTTATCGGCAGTGACGACCGCATTGAGGTAGGGAGTTATTTCAATAACGATGGACAAAGTTATTATGCGTTAGACATCATCCGCTTCTCGGACGGCACCCACTGGTCGATTGACGACGTTAAGACCCAACTGCTGATGGGAACGCCGGGCGATGACCACCTTATAGGGTACACCAGCGATGACACCTTAACCGGTGGTGCGGGTAACGATAGGCTCGAAGGGGACGATGGCAATGACACCCTGATCGGTGGTGCCGGCGACGATGTGCTCAAAGGTGGCAAAGGTTCGGA
>NZ_JPUA01000040.1 GCF_002211105.1 Halomonas campaniensis
ATCCCAGGTGCGGCTTAGCTGTGAGTCGTCAATAATATAGGAGAGGCTGCCATCCACATTGCGCAGCGCGCTCATACGGTGGCTGGCACCCACTTCTTCAGGCTCGACAATATCGTAGCCAAGTTTGTCTGCACGTTTAAACGCCTCATAGGCATTTGCCACGCGCAGGCCAATCGCCGTTACTGCGGTGGCATCGCGTCCTGGCGTGCGGCCGGTAAAGCTCGATTCGGCATTGAGCACCAGATTGACGTCACCTGCCGCCCAGCGCTCGGCGTTAAGCGTGTGGTGGCGCCCCACGCAGGCCATGCCCAGCGCGGTAAGCAGCTCGCGCAGCGAGGCTAAATCGTCAGGCTCAACGGCGATTTCCAGAAAGGCGACCGACTCGATCGGCTGCGGTGCGGGAATTCCACTGTCGCCCTGCATGCTGCGAAGCAGGTTGTAGGAACGCAGCCCGTCCCGGGCCGTCTGGTCACTGTGGCCCATGCGGAAGACATCGTTAAAGAT
>NZ_JPUA01000041.1 GCF_002211105.1 Halomonas campaniensis
TCCTGAATTCAAACATTAAGCGCAGCACCCGCGGTTTTTAGCTCCCCTGAATACTCTCCCAGGAACACTTGTGCCGGTGTCCGATACCCCAAACGTTTTCTGGGACGGTTGTTCAACTTGGCAACGACTCGCCTCAGTGCTGAGTCGCTCACCTTTCGGAAGTCCGTCCCTTTCGGGAAATATTGGCGAATCAGACCGTTGGTGTTTTCATTCGTGCCACGCTGGCATGAACGGTACGGGTCGCAAAAATAGGTCTTGGCCGAGACCGCTTTGGCAACCTGTCGGTGCTCGGCGAATTCCGACCCGTTATCCAAGGTGATGGTCCGTACGGCACCTCGCCGTGGCCTTAATAACCGGGTCATCGCGTTGGCCGTTCCTGTGGCCGTGATCGTCGGCAGGCGCGCTGCTAAGAGGTAGCCGCTGCGTCTCTCGACCAGGGTCACCAAGCCAGACTCTTTGTGGCCTTTGAGCACCGTATCGCCTTCCCAATGGCCGATATGGCGCCTTTCTTCTACTTCAGCGGGACGCTGTTCAATGCCTACCCGGTGTGGAATTTTGCCCAATCCCGCATGCTTGGCCAATCGGCGCTGATAGCGCCGCTGGCGTGGTAGCCGGAGTCGCCTCCATAATTCGCCGCCGCGTTTCTTGTCGTCCCAGATTAGCGCATAGATCCACTGATGGCTTACGCAAATCCCGTTGGTATTCGCCATGAAGCCACTAATTTGCTGGGGGCTCCATTCATCCATCAGTTGATCAGTGACCCATCGAATCAGGCTGGGCAGGCGCTTCGTCACTTTCCAGGCGATGCGTCGGCGCTGATCGCTTCTCGATTGCGCCTGTTCAGGCGCATAGCCAGTCTTAAGCCCATTGCGCTTTATCTCCCGGCTAATGGTACTGCTGTGAACCCCAATCGCTTTGGCTATTTGTCGCTGGCTGATGCCAGTCTCAAGATAAGCGAAAATTTGGTATCGTTGAACCTGGGTCAGTTGTCGGTATCCCATTCTCTGCTTCACTTTGGTCGGTAAAGTCGAGAGGGTACCGGCGCTGGCCCTCCTTCCTCTACTGTGTGATCCAAAGTGCTGCGGTTATTCTATGAATCCAGG
>NZ_JPUA01000042.1 GCF_002211105.1 Halomonas campaniensis
ATCTTTAACGATGTCTTCCGCATGGGCCACAGTGACCAGACGGCCCGGGACGGGCTGCGTTCCTACCACTTGCTACGCAGCATGCAGGGCGACAGCGGAATTCCCGCACCGCAGCCGATCGAGTCGGTCGCCTTTCTAGAAATCGCCGTTGAGCCTGACGATTTAGCCTCGCTGCGCGAGCTGCTCAGCGCGTTGGGCATGGCCTGCGTAGGGCGACACCACACGCTTAACGCCGAGCGCTGGGCGGCAGGTGACGTCAATCTGGTACTCAATGCCGAATCAAGCTTTACCGGCCGCACGCCAGGACGCGATGCCACCGCAGTAACGGCGATTGGCCTGCGCGTGGCAAATGCCTATGAGGCGTTTAAACGTGCCGACAAACTTGGCTACGATATTGTCGAGCCTGAAGAAGTGGGCGCCAGCCACCGCATGAGCGCCCTGCGCAATGTGGATGGCAGCCTCTCCTATATTATTGACGACTCACAGCTAAGCCGCACCTGGGAT
>NZ_JPUA01000005.1 GCF_002211105.1 Halomonas campaniensis
GTTCCTGGGAGAGTATTCAGGGGAGCTAAAAACCGCGGGTGCTGCGCTTAATGTTTGAATTCAGGACTAGTGCTCATCGCTCATCGCTCATCGCTCATCGCTCATCGTGCAAAGATTCGTGCTGCACCTGAGGAAGCCTCATCCTCAGGTGGACTATTCCTAGTTTCAAATTCACCGGGGGCGAGTAAGGCTATTTCATCCGCGTGGGCGGATTGTGGCGTGAGGTTGGCCACCAACTTTTTTTCAGAGTAGGGGAGGGGTCTTCCTGCCCATTTTTCAGATGATTTGATCATAACTGCCCACCCGTAATTAATGTGGCCACACAATTTGCGCGCCAGATATCTTATATTGGCTTCTTGGGGGCAGCGCATTCATCAAGCTGCTCCCGCCCCACTTCAGTTAGGTCACGCCAAGCGTGTACCTCGTCTGTTTCATCAGCATTCTCGTCACATTGGTCGAGCAGTAGCTCAAACTTGTATGGTCTTATTCTTGACGGTTCGGGTGCTGAAAAATCAGCACTAATTTGAGCCAACCTTTCAAGAAGCCAAGCTTCCACTGCTAGACAAATAGCATCGTTCTCTTCTTCACCCAAGAGAGAAATACTATTGTCTGAACGATAAATGAAAAAATCATCAGGAATCTTTATCGACCCTCCACCCCGCAAGTACGCTACGATCTCTCAGCTCATTGCGGCCATATAGGCAACATCGCTTTGTAAACACTTCCAAGGCTTCACGAAAGGTCTCTAACGGTTGAGGAAAATGGTCGCGCAAATCAAAAGCACGGTACGCGAAAATTGCTTGGCCTTTATCTTTCGGTGTTCCCATCTTTTCCTCCGTTAAATGACCATTCCTTAGATTAAGATATGGCCTGTGTTTGATTTTCCATTGAATTGTTTTGGAAAGTCTTACATATTCTAGCGACGTCACCCCATTTTCAGTAGCAGTCGGGTTTAGCGTCAGAAGTAACTTTGACCCTCTCCCCAATAACCGAGCACTCAGACTAGGAAAAATCAGGCCTGTGAGTGATTCAGATAATACTCGCGCGGTGCCACATTGCCCAGCGAGCTGTGGGTCCGATCTTCATTGTATTCGATGCGCCAGTTCTCGATTTTTTCCTGCGCGTCGGCAAGGCTCAGGAACCAGTGTACGTTCAGACACTCGTCCCGGAAGCTGTCGTTGAATGATTCGATATAGGCGTTTTGATTGGGTTTTCCAGGCTCGATTAAACACAGGGCAACGCCATGTAGATGCGCCCACAACAGCACGGCGCGGTCACAAAATTTTTCCATTATCCGTACGAATGGCGCTATGTAGGCCACGTTGTAAAGCCAGGTGATTCAGAATCCGTGTTAACGACAGGCCGCCAATGGCACGTTCAGGCACGATAGCCACGGCTTCATGAGTAGCGTCGTCGACAACAGTGAGGTTCTTTATCACTGGCACGTCTGAGGTACGGTCAAAAACAAAATCCATTGGTCAGACCTGATTGGTGGCGCCAGGGCGAGCCAGTGGCTATCGTTCAGATGTAGGAACCTTCTTGCGCATTCGTCGTTTTACCCGCAACCGCGCCGCCGCATAGAGGCGCTCGACGCGCTTATGATTGACCTGTTCCCCGGCTTGACGCAGCTTCAGGTAGATCATGCCCGCGCCATAACGACGATGCCGATGGGCCAAGACCACAATGCGTTCACGCAATGCTTCATTGCGGTCAGGGGCCGATTGATAGCGCAATGCACTGGCACTCATACGGATGACACTGAGCGCTCGGCGCTCACTCAGACCACGTGACACCATAAAGCGCACCACGTCTCGGCGTGCCGGGGCACTCACCACTTTTTCTCAGCGCCTCGCGAGTGACCTCCATTTCCAGTAGCAACTCCGCGAGCAGCTTTTTCAAGCGTCCATTTTCGGCTTCGAGTTCTTTGAGTCGTTTGGCATCGGGTACGCTCATGCCGCCAAACTTGCTGCGCCATAGATAGTAACTGGCTTCTGAGAAACCGTGCCGACCGCATAGCTCTTTGATGGGCAGTCCTGCTTCTGCTTCGCCCAGAAAACCAATGATCTGTTCTTCGCTGAAACGCTTCTTCATGTCCAATCTCCTGACGCATATGTTCGGACGCTAAAGTGTAGCGCTACTCAATCTGAGGGTGACGTCGGGGCCGCACGGCGCTTAAATAAGCGACCTTCAGCCCAGCCTATGAGAAGAAACGTGACTTTATTGTTAGTTAAATTGCCTGCTCTATCGGCTTGGAAATAGAGATTGTAATTGTCTGCTAGACATCGACATCACCCTCGACCTTGTTACGTCCACGTTGCTTTGCGCGATAGCTCGCAACGTCAGCGCGATTGAGTACATCGTCGATCGTTGTATCCTCTTGGCGAAAATGACTGACCCCAATACTGACGGTAACTTGCCATTGACGGCCCTCCGCTTCGATAAAGCTAGCGGCAATACTGGCACGCAGGGATTCGGCGATGGTGAGGGCGCGTACGGGCGTACAGCCCGGCAGTATCACGGCAAATTCATCTCCCCCCTGGCGAGCGGCATAGTCACTGCTGCGAATCTCACTCTGCACGATGTTCGCGATTTGTTGAAGCATTTGATCGCCTAACGCATGACCTCCTTGATCGTTCACGGGCTTAAAACGATCTAAATCAAACAGCATGACGGCGGTCGGTTTGTCTTTTGACTGCCATTGCATCAGCAACTCTTCAAGATGCCTCGTTAGCCCGCGACGATTCAGTAATCGGGTGAGAGGATCATGCTCCGCTTCCCAGAGCTTTTGAGCATAGTCGTGGTGGTGCTGGGTGATATCGCGTACCGTACCCACGGTGCCGATAAACTGATCATCGACACGCACAGCCGCTGTTTGCACATCTAACCAGCACATCTCTCCATCGGCACTCAAGAAGCGGAACTGACGTGCAAAGCCCGTTTGTTTAACGAGGCTGCGTAACCAAGCGGTTCTGACCTCTGGGCGGTCATCGTGATGAATTCGGTCGTTCCAGTCTTGAAGGCTGAGAGGTGCCTCATCACCCAAAATCTCGTGCAGCGCGTCGTTGATAAAGGTCAGTTGACCGCGCGGGTTCGTCACAAACGTGCCTTGAGGCGAAGCGGATAACGTCCCCCTCAGCAAGGCTTCCCGCTCCGCTAAGTCGTGCAAGCTTGCTTGGCGTGCAGCTTCGGTCGTGTTGATCACATCAATAACGCGGCGCAGCTCTTTCATCGTGGTGGGGATATTCAATACAGAGCGGCGCCCGTCTTGAAGCTCTTGAATCTGTCGAGCAAGTTGCGCCAAGGGGCGTAAAGCCAACCAAATCACTCCCCACACCAAGGGTAAAATCAGTGCGAGCACGCCCCAGACGTATACAGTAATTTGCTTCATGCCCGCAACAAGAGGGGCTTCGGCTTGTGTTTGCGGCAAATGCACGCCAACGATCCAGTTCGCAGGCCAAATTTGTCGATAGGCGACCAGTTGAGATTCGCCAGCGATAGACTGACCTAAACTCTCACCTTCCCAGCCATCCAATGCTTGCTCCAAGACGGGCGACATGGTGTCCGGTAGCGTCACAATGGCTTCTTGTTGATTGGGAGCGTAAATACGCTGACCGGTTGCCGTTGTGATCGTGACATAGCCGCGATCGCCTAAGCGGAGCTTATCAAAGTTGTTGAACAGTTGGCTTTTCCTAAGATCGACCAATCCACCTAAAAAGCCTGTGTAGCGACCCGCGTCGTCGTGAAGGGGGATCAGCATCAGTACCAACGGCGTGTTAGTAATGCGCCCAACCAGGGGAGCACTGACATAAGGCGTTTTGAACGCATGCATAAACCGGGCATATTCACGGTCAGCAAAATTGTTACCGCTACGACCTCCTTCAGCAGGCCACTCGTCAACGACCTCGCTGCTTAAATCAAACACCAGCAGTGCTTCAAAGAGAGGTTCCATCGTGTACGCGTGCTGTTCTTGTAGAGCTCCTTGCCTGGGAAGCGACATCCTCTCTGCCAAACGCTCCAGCTCGCTGAAACGCTCATTCACCTGACGAGTGATTGAGTGGCTAATGAGTTCTGCCTCGTAGCGCAGATGCTGGTGGTTGGTCTCATTCACCAGGAACTTGCCCGCCTGCTAGCCAAACATGAGCACGATTAGGCAAAGCAAACCCCATAGCACCACGGCCCCCACGACCAAGCGCCCGCGTAGCGTCGCAAAAGGGAACGTGATCATGTGCAGGAAGGAGTGCTGCACGCGCCTTCTTGGAGCGATGTTTTCATTCGATATTGATGTCATGAACGGTACCTAGCAGGCTAAGGTTCAACGCGATCGCGTATCGCCTATCTCTTATGAAGGAGTCTAGTCATCATAACAGTTGAAAAGTGCTGAATTAGCTGACGTATCAACAAATGCTCAAGGAAGGCTAGATCCGTCACTCGCCGGTGGGTATGGCGCTACGTGGTTGGCGTAGCACTGGGATATGACGGCAAAAGGACAAGTAGAGAGCGTGGTAGGTCAGACGACCCTGTTGAGATGAAACGACAGCACACGCTAAACCATGGATGTCTAATTTGATGCGGCGCAAAATAGCGTCTAGGTTGATTTATGTTATGGCATGAAGCCTCTAGACAAGGATGTCACCCCCATGGAAGGCCTAAATCCTTCTGATCTGTTCCTTTTTATTGGCTCCAGCAGGAGCCTTTTTTCGTGTATCCAATATTTTTAATAGTGCCATCACTGTTAAAGAAGCCTCCTTCCAAAAACAAGAAGCGACGCTGGAGCGCCGCTTCTCGCGATACATTTATTAATTAGCCTTATGCCACTCAAATTTTTTGAAAGGGGCATCAACCGGTGTGTCGGCGAGGTGGTTGGTATAGTTGCTCATGACCTTCTGCGCTGTGACGAGCACGACCTCTAGAATCTGGCGTCTTGTATAGCCAACAGCAAGGAAGGCCTGCACGTCATTTTCATTTACTTTGCTACGACCACGCACAACGGAAAGTGTAAAATTGCGTAGCGCTTCCAAACGCTCTGTGGGGAGCGGAGTCTCGTTTCGCAGAGCCTCAGTGATGGCATCGTCCACATTCATGGATTTTGCAATGCCCGTATGGGCAGGAACACAGTAGTGGCAGGCATGTTCGACATTGATGGTCTGCCAAACCACGGTAAGTTCTTCCTTATTAAAACTGCTATCCAGCGCTAGCTGGTGAAGTTTTTGATACCCCTCCAATAGCCCCGGCGCTTCAGCCATGACGGCGTGTAAGCCAGGAATCATGCCGAATGCTTGGATCGATGTATCCAATAGTTTTTGGCTGGGTGGAGGGGCGCTTTGCTTATCGTGAAGCGTAAAATCGATCATGTAACGGCTCCTTTACTTTTTCGACAAAAATATGTCTTCCTACAGGCAAGAGCATGATTTTGAGTGATCACTCAAAAAAGGGCGTAATAGGTACAGCTTTCATCGAACGCGACTATAGCTGTACTTGAGTGATCGTTCAAGATAAAATTGAGCGATCGCTCAAATTGTTGACGCCGCTTTTCTCTAGCGGCCTTGTGAAATCGGATTCGATCATGCCTCGTGCAACTCTCCACCAACGCCATGACTCCTTAGAGCGGGCTCTACAGCTTTTCTGGCGGAAGGGCTTTCATGCCACTTCGCTGAAAGACTTGGAGCGAGCCCTAGATATGCGCCCGGGCAGTATCTATGCCACCTTCGGTAGTAAGGACCGGCTGTTTCAGGAAGCTTTAGAGCGCTACGCCCGTTTGGCTCTGGCCGAGCTTGAGCGTACTTTGAACGCTCACGACTCACCGCTGACAGGCCTGGCTGCCTATCTACGACGGCTCGGCGGTCTTTGTGACCAAGAGCTGCCAAACCGCGCCTGCATGTTAGTGAAGAGCCTGTTGGAATTGGGCGAACGAGAGCAGGCGGCTTGGCGCAAAGCAGAGGAGTTGCTGGCAGGTATGGAAAAGCGTTTTATTGATCGCTTCTCTGCTGCTCAGCAGGTTGGCGAGTTGGACTCGCGACTCGATCCCAGCAGGCTAGGACGGCGATTGCAGGCCGAGGTAATAGGACTAAGAGCTTTTGCCCAGCGCGACGTAGACAGCGCTGTTGTACATGATCTTGCCGAGGACATGGCGTTGTCCTTGGAAGCCCTGCGCATAGATGCTGTTTCATTTTCCCAGTAGTTTGCAATGCAATGTCGTGGCACTGACAAGCGTAGCTCCTCGTCCGAACACGGGCTGTTGGCAGTGCTTACTCTCTCATCACGTCGTATCAGCAGGATACTGGTAACCGCGAGGTAGATCCCCAGTATTACTCGCAGGCCCTATGAATAAGGCCTTGAATGGCGAGCGATCAAGTACTTGGTGGTCCGCGGTAGCCGTATGACGCGCAGCGTCCGGTGTTCACTCGGCCAGAGGTAGGATCGAGTATCACCTACTCTATTTGTTGAGAAAAGCCAATCGGCCTTATCATGCAAAAAGCATAGCACTTCTGATATATCGCTTATACAGTGACCTAAAATAGGTATTCTTGTTAAAGAATTTTAAGGAGACGTGTTATGGACGCACTTGAAAGAGTCTTGTACGTCGAAGACGATCCTGATATTCGCGATATTGCCGCCATGGCTCTGGAGGACGTAGGTGGCTTAACGGTGAAAGTATGCGAGTCTGGCGAACAAGCATTAAGTGAAGCGGGAAATTTCGCGCCACAAATGTTTCTGCTGGACGTTATGATGCCCGGCATGGACGGCCCCCGCACCCTACTGGAATTGAAGCGAAAAGGGCACATTAGTGACTCTATAGCCGTCGCCTTCATGACCGCAAAAGTGCATCCCGAAGAAGTGGCGCGCTATAAAGAAATCGGGGCCATAGACGTTATTGCAAAACCTTTTGACCCCATGACCCTCGCCGACGACGTTCGCGCTATCTGGAAAGCGTTTCATGCTTGATTCAACCTCTTCCCAGGCTTACGCCAAGCGCTTAAAAACGCTTTCGGATGCTTACTCAAAACGTCTTACAGCTGAGTTCGAGCGACTTACCGTGCTTGCTGACCGGCTTGCATCAGATCCCTCGTGTACTGAGTCACTTCAGCAATTACATTCAGTCTTACACTCGTTGGCAGGCTCTGCTGGGACTTTTGGGTTTGAAAGTCTTGGGCGTAAGGCTCGAGAGTACGAGTTGCAGGTGTCAAAGGCTCTGAAGCAAGACGCTAAGCAGCCACTCCCTATCTCGGGTTGGGTATTGCAATTACAAAGCACGCTTGCAGCGGACAGAAAAAAGAAAGCGGTTGTGGGTATGGAAACGACTCGCTTGGAAAATGTTGATGGTGAACCTTCCATCTGGCTGGTAGAGCGTGATGCCATGCTGGCAGAATATATGGTTCAACAACTACACAGCTTTGGCTTTCAAGTAAGGCATTTCAGTGATGCCCAGGAGCTCCAGCAAGAGAAACATTCACCCCCTGACTTACTATTGATTGACCATCGCGCTACCCAACGCCAGGTAATCAGCGTAGATCCGGTGGCCTTTTGGCGTATGCAGCTCAAAGATTACACCTGCCCAATTCTCTTTACGGGTAGTGAGGAGAGCTTTACGGCGCGACTTCATGCTTTGCGTAGCGGGGGGCAAAATTATTTCGTCAAACCGCTAGACATGATTAAGCTTGCTTCACACATAGCGCAGCTGATCAAGACGAAGGATAGCCAGCCAGAGCGGGTCATGATTGTCGAAGATGATGTCGAATTAGCACGGCATCTTGAGTACATACTGGAAAACGCGGGTATGCAGGTCAGAGCGTTCAATCGTCCCGACGCTCTGTTCGAGGCTATCAATGATTTCAATCCTGAGCTGATCCTTATGGATCTATGGCTACCCGGCATTACCGGCGCAGAAATTGCTGCCTTGCTGGGCCAGCTAGAGCGCTGGTCACAGCTACCGATAGTATATCTCTCGGCCGAACCCGATGCCGAACTGCGCGGGCAAGCGTTATTAAGGGGGGGCGATGCCTTTCTGGAAAAGCCCATCGACAAGGACTTGCTCGTCAACTTGTGCCGCGCCCGCGTTATGCGGCTACGCAAACTAGAGCACACCAAAAATAAAGATGCTTTAACCGGGCTCCTTAAGCACGCCAGTATCAAGGAGGCTCTGCAGGGCCAGTGGCAATTGGCGCAGCGAAAACCTCAGACCTTTTGTGTGGTGATGCTCGATATTGATCATTTCAAGTCGGTTAATGACACGCATGGCCATGCAGTCGGTGATTTAGTGATTGCTGCTTTCGGCACCTTGCTACGCCAGCGTTTCCGGAGTACCGATAAATTAGGCCGATATGGTGGAGAGGAGTTTACGCTGGTACTGATTGATTGTGCTGCTGACAATGCCGCCAACATGGTGAACAGCCTTCGCGAAGATTTTGCCGCTATCCAGTTTACGGGAGGCAGCAATCAGTTCGCCTGCACCTTGTCCGCTGGAGTGGTAGACAACCAGCGTTTTCCAGACGATACCGCCGAGTCGCTGCTTAACCGGGCCGACCAAGCGCTATATCAAGCCAAGAACAGCGGCCGTAACCGCGTCTGTTTAGCGGTAGATTAGCACCGAGAGCGATGTGACAGCTGAGGTTGAACATGAAGGCACCACTGATCCCGGAAAATGAAACTGAGCGCCAGTGTGCACTGAACAAAACAGGGTTGCTTAATAGTGATCATGAAGCACGTTTCGACCGCATTACACGCATCGCTCGCCATATGTTTTCAGTGCCCATTGCCCTGGTATCGTTAATTGACCAGAACCGGCAGTGGTTTAAATCATGCCAAGGGCTTGAGGCGAAAGAAACACCGCGCAACATTTCTTTTTGTGGACACGCTATTCTGTCCGATTCAACATTAATTGTGGAAAATGCCCTAGACGATGCGCGTTTTGCCGACAACCCCTTAGTGTCTGGCGCTCCTAATATTCGTTTCTACGCCGGTGCTCCTTTGCACACCGTCGACGGTTATCGGATTGGCACTCTTTGTCTGATTGATACACAGCCAAGGACCTTATCTGCTGAGCAAGTTGATATGCTTGGCGACCTGGCGGCGACGGTGGAGGAACTGATACAAGCTGATGAAATCAGCCAAACATCATATTCAGCACTAGAATCTGAACTGATTGCTAGCCGCGATCACATGGCCTCTCTGATTAATAACATGCCTGGGGTGACCTACCGCTGCTTACACGATGAGCACTGGACCATGCTTTACATTAGTGGGCAGGTCGACCGGGTCAGTGGTTATGTGGCAGACGAGCTGGTCGGTAATAAAAGCGTCTGTTACGCAGACTTAATCCACCCCGACGATGCGCCAGCGGTGGAGGAGGTGGTACAGACAGCGATTGCCAACGAGGTCGGTTGGCATCTTGAGTATCGTATCCAGCATCGAGATGGCACATGGCGCTGGGTGGAAGAGCGGGGCCAGAGCGTTCTAGGCGATGTTCAACATCCGATGGTTCGAGAAGGTTTCATTGTCGACATTACCCGTGAACAGAACACGGTAAGCCAACTTAAAAAACACCACGATGCATTGGTGCTGCTTAACGACATCGTGTTTTCCTCGCAAGATACGCTGGATGGGAAAATCAACCACGCCCTTGCGACGGCAAGGCAATACCTGCAAGTGGACCTGGCAATTCTTAGTCAGATCGAGGGTGACGTCTATACGGTGCGCTGGATGGAGGCCGCAGCAGGTGCTGCATTAATCCCAGGTCAGCAATTTATGTTGGGGCACACATGGTGCCACTTTATTTTTTCTGCCGACTCTGCTGAGGAGCGTGAACTGTTCATTGCGAATGTTGAACGCAGTGAATTCAAACGCCATCTCTGCTATCAGGCAAATCCGTTAGGCGCATATACAGGCATTGTCATTGAGGTAGAAGGCCAAGCCTTTGGCACGCTGAATTTTTCGGCCAGCAAAGCACGCGTTGAAAATTATGATGATAGCGAAAAGTTTTTTATACGCTTACTGGCGCGCTGGTTGTCCGACCTGCTAGCCAACAATATCCATAACGAGCGTCTCAGCAAGTTAACGGCGCAACTGCCCGGTGTGACCTATCAATTTCGACGTTTCGCGGACGGCCGCACTACATTCCCCTTTAGTTCTCCTCAAATTGAGGATTTTTACGGCCTTACTCCAACACAGGCTGCTGAAGATGCCGCCCCAGCCTATGAGCGGATTCACCCTGAAGATTTGGAAGCCGTCAGTGCATCGATAGAACACTCAGCTAGCACGCTGGCCTATTGGAAGGCGACGTATCGTGTGCAGTGTCAAGGTAATGGCTATCGCTGGATAATGGGCCATGCTAAGCCTGAGCGCCTTATGGACGGGAGTATCTTATGGCATGGCTACCTGCATGATATTCATGAGTGGGAGCAGGCACGTCTGGCCTTGGAAAACAACGAAACACGGTTAAGGGGGCTCTTTGAGTTTTCCCCCATAGGCATCGCACTGAATGATTTTGCAACTGGGCGCTTTATTGATTTAAACGATGCATTAATTGCCCCAACGGGTTATACCCGCGATGAGTTTGTATCGCTTAGCTATTGGGATGTCACACCAAAAGAATATAAGCCTGAAGAAGAAAAGGCACTTGCTAGCTTAACAGCCACAGGTCGCTACGGCCCTTTCGAGAAGGAATATATCCGCAAAGATGGCAGTCGTTATCCGGTGCGTTTACAGGGTATGCTGAGCCAAGAGCAAGATGGCCGGCAAGTGATTTGGTCATTAGTTGAGGACATCACTGAACGCCACAAGCTGGATCAAATGAAAGATCAGTTTATTTCTACCGTCAGTCATGAACTTCGTACGCCCTTGACATCGATCAAGGGCTCGCTCGGCCTTGTGAGGGGCGGTGCAGCGGGTATCCTACCTGATAAAGCTCAGTCGCTTATTAATACCGCAGAACGCAACGCACAGCGCTTAACGGCGTTGATTAACGACTTGCTGGATATGGAAAAACTGGTGGCTGGTAAAATGCCGATGCACTTAAATGTTCAACGGCTAGCCCCTTTGTTAAATGAAACCGTTGACGTTTTGCAAGGCTATAGCGAGCAGCATCAAGTGATGATTCAGGTCTCCAGTGCTTGGCCTCCCATATGGGGTAATGTGGATGGCCCTCGCTTGATACAAGCTCTCACGAACTTGCTGTCCAACGCGATCAAGTTCTCACCGCAAGGAAAGTCGGTTGAGCTAGACATTTCATCGACTGAGAGCTCCATCGATATTTCTGTGCGTGATTACGGGCCAGGCATTGATCCGGCGTTTCGCGATCGGCTCTTTCAGCGTTTTGCTCAAGCGGATGGCAGCGATACTCGAAAACTACCGGGTACCGGTCTGGGTTTAGCAATCAGCCAAGAAATCTGCCAGCAGATGGGCGGAGAAGTTGGCTACCGCAATGCGGTGGGCGGGGGAGCTAACTTTTTTATTTTGTTGCCTAGGGAATACCCATCGTGAAACTACCATTGAGCGTTCGTATTGTTCTACTTGTGATAGTCATGAGTGGTATTTTAGTCGGCGGAATATTGGTGACGGTTCACCAACTGATGGTGGCCAATTATGAAACCATCATGGCAGAGCGTGAAACAGCCGAAATAAACCGACTAGCGTTTGAGCTTGAATTATCACAGCAGCAGCGGACGCTTGCCCTAGAAGCGTTTGCAACACGCCTACTGACCGATAGTGGGCAGCTACGTAGTCAGCAAGCACTGCAATCGCTACTGCAGCAGCCTTCTGTGGCCAGTGAACTGTTTTCGGATGGTTTGTTGATTTTTGATGGTGATGGCACTGCTATCGCAGAAAACCGGCATGTGCCAGGGCGTATAGGTACTAACTATGCCGACCGTCCTCATATCCAGCGCGCCCAGCAAACCAAAGAAGCGGTAGTTTCAGAGCCAATAATGGGGCGTACCACAGGGTTGCCACTGATCTCATATGTGCAACCCATTCTGTCTTCCAATGATGATGTTATTGGATATGCAGCCGGAATAGTGGATCTCGCAAACACGCCGCTTATCGACTCGGGAAACTGGGCTGAGGACGAATCCAGTACTATCACCTTGATTCTTGACCCGCGACACCGCCTGTTTGTCTCCATGCGGGAGCGGTTCGACACACCCGAGCCGCTACCTGAGAATGGTGAGGACGCTCTAGTAGACGCTGCACTGTCGCTCAGCCCTGCCGGTACTTTTGTTGATTATCAACAACAGCAATACCTGGTGGCCAGCCAACAATTGGATTCTATAGGGTGGATTGTGCTACGAGCTCTGCCTTACAGTGACGCCATCGCGCCTGCCAAAGCAGCGTTCCGACAGTTTCTGCTAATCGCACTGATTGCCATGGCGCTCGTTGGACTGGCGGGGGCATGGATTGCGCAAAGTTTGACGCGCCCCATTGAGCGAATCACACATCGCATTGATCACATGGCCGACGATGCTCGGTTTGATAGCGATTTCCGCGAACAAGGCGGCCCTGAAGTACGTGCGCTCGCTCGTGCTATGAACCGTTTAGCGAATGAGCGAAAAGTGGCAGATGATGCGATTCGCGAAGCTGAACGTTTTTTATTTAATATACTTGAAGCTGCATCTGAAGTCGCCATTATTGCTACTGATACTGTCGGCATTATCACCGCCTTTAATAAAGGTGCCGAGAATATGCTGGGCTATAGCAAAACAGATGTGTTGGGCAAGCAGACCCCGGCGATATTGCACCTGAAAGATGAGCTGGAAGTGCGGTCTGCACAGCTAAGTGCTGAGCTAGGCAAACCCATTGAGGGCTTTAGAGTGTTTGTGGAAAAAGCCGAACAAGACGGCTCAGAAACGCGAGAGTGGACGTATGTCCACAAGGATAGCCACTATTTGCCAGTATCTCTTGTCGTGACTCCCATGCGTGATAGTACCGGTGAAATCAGTGGCTATCTGAATATTGCTGAAGACATTACCGAGCAAAAACAAGCGGATAAGATGAAAAATGAGTTTATTTCTACCGTAAGCCATGAACTTCGTACTCCATTAACCTCTATTTCGGGGGCCCTAGGCTTGATAATGGGGGGAGCGTTGGGTGAGCTGCCTGAAAAAGCACAAAAGCTACTGACGACCGCCCATCGTAACAGCAAGCGTTTAGCTCACTTGATCAATGATTTACTGGACATCGAAAAGATTGCAGCAGGCAAACTGCATTTTGACATGCAAGTGCAGCCTTTGATGCCGTTGATTGAACAGGCGCTGGAGTCCAATCGCAGCTATGGAAGCGATAGGAGCGTGACGCTTTCATTGGCATGTGGCGATGACGCATTAGAGGCACTTATCATTGTTGATCCTCAGCGGTTATCGCAAGTTCTCGCCAATCTTTTATCCAATGCGATCAAGTTTTCACCGGATGGCGACGAGGTAACACTTGCTGTTGAAGTGTCAGATAAAACGATAATCGTCAGCGTGATAGATAATGGCCCCGGCATCACAGATGCATTTCGCGAGAAAATTTTCCAGCGCTTTGCTCAAGCAGATTCTTCAGATACTCGCGCCAAAGATGGCACTGGTCTTGGGTTGGCCATTACGCGAGAGTTGGTCGAGCATATGGGCGGGCGGATTAATTTTGAGTCTGCCGAAGGTAAAGGCTCACGCTTCTTCTTTGAGTTACCTTTAATTCAAACGGCGGTGGAAACCTCTTTACAAAAGGCGAATGCTACTGAATATCGTCAATCTCCCCGTATTTTGGTTGTTGAAGATGATGAAGATGTTGCCTATCTGTTAAGCATTATGCTTAATGAAGCAGGGTATCAAGTTGATGTTGCCTTAAATGGTAAAGATGCGCTGAGCACCCTGCACAAAACGCATTATGATCTTGTTAGTCTAGATTTAATGCTGCCAGATACCTCCGGGCTGGATATTATTCGCATATTACGTGAGCAACCCAGCACGGCTGACATACCAATCGTCGTGATCTCAGCCAAGGTAGAGCAGGGGCGCTTAGCGATTAAAGGTGATTCTGACAATATTGATTGGTTAGCGAAACCTATCGATCAGTATAAGTTAATCGATATAGTTAATCGGCAGTTGTCAGCTAGCCGCCAAGACCATCCTCGGATACTCCATGTTGAAGACGACCTGGACTTGCACGAAGTAGTCTCTGCCATGGCAGGTGAGCGCTTTGAGTTTGAGGTGGCTCATACACTGGAAAATGCTCGCATATGTCTGAAACAGCAAGCGTTTGACGTCGTATTGCTCGATATAGAGCTTCCGGATGGGTCTGGGTGGGAGCTCGTTCCTGATATCCGCGCGTGCCAACCTGAAGCAAAAGTAGTCATTCTATCCGGAGCCGATATGACTAACCAACAGCACGGTCAGGTAGAAGCTGTTTTACTTAAGTCTCGGCTATCGACGGATAGGTTAGTAGAGGTTATCAGTTCACGTATTCGCTCATCTCGATTATTGAGGTGAGCTATCATCAGCTTCATTGGTTAGCCATAATGAAACGGCCTTTCGCTTAAAATACGTACTAGGCCGTTTATCAGCATGAGTATATATGTGATTTGGCCATGATTATTTTAATAAGAAGATATTAAATGCACTGTGTGCGTTCTATTTCTTCTGCCAGCATGGGCTTGGCGGCTAAAAAGCCTTGGTACTGATCACAGTCCAGTTGCTGTAAAAATTCTAGCTCTTCTGTTTTCTCTACACCTTCTGCGATGACTCTCATGTTCATCGTCTTTCCTAACTGCACCATGGTTTGAAGTAAGCGAGCGTCGCCGGTCTGGGACCATTGATGTATGAAGCTCCGGTCTATTTTTAACTTGTCGGCATCAATGCGCTGTAAATAACTTAGTGAGCTATAGCCGGTGCCAAAGTCATCTATTGCTAGACGAACACCTAAGTCTTTTAGTTGGCGAAGTAAGTTACGGGCCTGCTGCCAGTCAAAAAGCAGTTCGGATTCTGTTATTTCTAGCACAATATTGTTTGGGTTTAAGCAGTGATGTGCCAATAATGATTCTAAATGGTCTAAAAAGATGGGTTCCTGAATGTCTTGGGCAGACAGATTAAGCGACAGAAATAAATGAGGATGTTTACGCTGCCAGCATGCAAATTTTGATAGGGTTTGTGTTAGCATTTTTTGGGTGAGAAGAGGTATCAGCCCGCGTTGCTCCATCAGGTGAATAAACTCTCCGGGACCGAGTAGCCCTTTTTCGGGATGTTGCCAGCGGGCTAAGGCCTCAAAGCCGATAAGCTTATTCTCATTCACCGTGTAGATCGGTTGATAAACGGCAATGAATTGATCGCTAGACAGCCCTTCTTTAATGGAGTTCTCCAAAAGAAAGCGGTTTTGCTGCATGGTTTTTAAAGATGCATCAAAGTAGCATATGTCTGTAGTAGGTGATTTTTTCGCTTTGAAAATAGCCATGTCTGCATTATCGAGTAATTCACTAGCCTTGCTAATATCTTGCGTAGCAAATGCGACACCGGTGTCTGCCGAAAGCGCGATGAGAGCGTGCTTTAACGTTATTTTAATCTCTTCAATCGACTTGGTAAGGCCAGTAACATATTTCTTTAACGACGCTTGGCTTGCATGCTCTTTTGTCAGGAGTAGAAACTCATCACTGCTTTCGCGGTATAGCGTGTCACTCGGGCTTATAGTCTGGGTGAGTTCCCAAGCAAGCCGCTGTAAAATTTCATCACCAAAATGATGACCATGGAGGTTGTTGATAGTGTGGAAGTCACGAATATCAAATTTAACAACTGCCATTATGTTGTCTGGGGCCCGCTTTTGTAGTGCGTCTTCAATATCACGCCGTATGTTGGCAAGCATAGGTAAGGCTGTCAGTGAATCTTGGGTGATTTGTGTTTCTGCAATTGTTAACGCGCCTATATGGGAGCGAAAGTATCTTCCTTTTGTCACCCTGGATTTGACAATCATCAATAAACGCCATAGTTCGATCGGTTTATTGATAAATTCATCATTAGCTAAGCGAGCACAGGCCAGCTGCAAATCGGTATCCGCAGCGGCAGACATGAAAATCAGCGGAATAGTGGCAAACTCCTCATGCTGACGGATAATTTTTCCTAACTCAATACCACTGCAACCTGGCATATATACATCTACTAATATCAGCTCAGGATGGCTTTGTTCTAATAGGCGCAGTGCCTCCTGGGCACTGGTAGCGCTAGTGACGTTATAGCCTGCCTTAGTTAAAAACTCCGCATACAGGCTGAGCAAATCATGATCATCATCTACTAGCATCACTCGATAAGGCTCGCTAGGGGCAAGATTCAGTTCCGAGAAGAGTAGTGAGACAAGTTTAGGGATATCCAGAGGCTTTCTAAGGAAGTGAGTCCCTCCGGCACGAACGGATGCTAGTCGCAGATCAAAAGAGTCGTAGCCAGATACGAAAAATACAGGTAAGGGGGTGCCATTTTTCTGGTGCCAAGTGCTTACCTGACTGGCACCGGCAAAGCGTTCGCCAGAAAAATCCATATCTACAATCAAGGCCCAAGGTTGATGGTCTGTTATTGCTTGGTCTAACTGAGATATATCATCCTGCCAATGAACGCGGTATCCGTACTGGCTAAGTATTTCGCTCAAATTTGTTGAAAAATCAGGGTCGTCATCTACCAGCAGTATATCGATCGCCTCGGAGGTATCGTTTTCGAACAATGCATTAGCAGAGTCGCTACTGGGAATATGTCTCTCACCGTTAGAGGCTGAGTCGCGCTCAAGGGCACTCAGCAAATCATCTATTGGACGTGTTAAACTGGATATAAGCTCTTTTGGCGGCATGTTTTTTGCCATATCGCAGGCGTGGTCTAGCTCCCGGGCCAGCTGAGACAGTTCGACAAAGCCATAGGCTTTTCCAGAACCGCTAAGCTTATGAGCCATGCTCATAATATGTTGTACCCGTTTAGTATCGTGTTGGGCGGCTTGCCAATCTGCTTCTAGTTCAGTTTTATAGAGCAGTAAGTGCTCTTTGTAAGTAGAGAGTAGCTTTTCCATTTTTTGGTTATTCGAACTGCTCATGTAACTCCCTTTTCATATAAGCTGAACATTTGACGAAATTTAGCCCCTGGTTATAGAGAATATCAGGGGGTTTCAGTTTCAAACACAACGTTATTGCGAGTACAGCATTATTGAAGGGTGCTAGCTCTGGCAGCAGATTTCTTGGGCATCTCTGCGCAGACGTCCAGTGACGCATCATCGGTCTAGCGTATTGTGCTAAGTGAGCTGGCGATCTCGTCATGTTCTTCCAGGCTGTCAATTAACATGTTTGTGCCCTGTGTTCAGTACTGCCTCAGCAGCCTCTTGGTGTTCTCATCGGTGCCTCGTTGCCGTGTAGGCTATGCGGGTCAACAAAAGAGATGGTTGTACGACTATTTTGAGTGATCTCGGTATACTCCACCCTCTTTTTACCCTAATTATAGTCTAGATGCAGGTTTAGCAAGCATACGCATCAGCGTGCAGGCGACTAGTCTACGGCGACGACTGAACTGCTCTGTGTTCTCCGGACACTTCTAGCCTTTTATTTGAGCGTAGGAGGGAGTGTTGAGTAACCAACGATATTCACCCGAATTCAAAGACAAAGCCGTCCGGCAGATCGTCGAAAGAGGATACCCAGTAACCGAGGTGTCGGAGCGACTGGGCGTCTATGGCCACAGCCTTCACAAATGGGTTAAGGCCATTAAGTCGAGTAAATCCGACGAACAGGCCTCAGAGCTCAACAACGAAAAGAAGGAAATTCTTAAACTGCGCGCCCAGCTTAGACGAACCGAGGAGGAGCGAGATATCTTAAAAAACCGTTATGGGTTGGCACCCGCTTGTAGATACAGAAACCCGATGGTGTCCTATACTAAGCTTGGGGGCCAGGGGCGCAGCCGTCGGCTTTTTGGTGGTCGACCCCGTTAAAAAACGTGGCTCGGGTGGCGTTCTGAATTTGAAAGTAATGACACCGTTTGAAGTGATCCCGGTTAGGAAGGTAGATGTCATCAACGCCACCTCCTCTGGCCCTTCCGTCATTTTCGGTTGCTGAGGAGATGCTGTCATGGCTCGTCAATCCTCCCGTTCCACTCTTCAGCAGGACAAGTTACAAGTCGTTCACCCCAATGCCGCAGCGATAGATATTGGTTCACGTTTTCATGTTGTAGCGATTCCCCCTGACCGGAATCAGCAACCGGTACGACGTTTTGATACCTTTACGGGCGATTTGCGTCGCCTAGCTGATTGGTTAGCGGAAAAGAACATTGTGACCATCGCAATGGGATCGACAGGTGTGTACTGGATTCCTGTTTACAAACTCTTAGAAGAACGCGGTTTTGACGTGATTCTAGTCAATGCCCGTGAGGCCAAGAATGTCCCAGGGCGCAAGACGGATATCAACGATGCTCAGTGGCTACAACGCTTGCATTCCTATGGCCTGCTGCGTGGCAGCTTTCGTCCGACTCAATAGCTTGCCAGTCTACGAGCGTTACTACGCCAGTGGGAACGGTTACTGGAATATTGTGCCTCCCATATTCAACATATGCAGAAAGCATTGATGGAGATGAACTTGCAACTTCATCACGTTGTGTCTGATATCACCGGTAAAACAGGGATGCGGATTCTGCGCGCTATTGTCCAAGGGCAGCATGACTCCGCTGTACTAGCATCTTTTCGTGATCCGCGCTGTAAAACCAGTGAGGAAACAATTCGTCAAAGCTTGGAGGGCCACTACCGCGAGGAACATCTACTCGCACTGAGTCAGTCTCTCTCCTTGTATGACACCTATCATGAGCATCTCGCTGAATGCGATCAGTTTATTTAAGCGACTCTCAAATGGCTTTCACTTGCAACGCCAGCGCCTGAAGTTTCCCTACCTGACGCTCGACATCGGGATGCTAACCCTAATGCACCAGCGTTCGACGTACGCCATTCACTATTTCAGGTACTGGGTCTTGATCTAACTCAGATCCACGGACTCGGTCCTTACTTGGTACTCAAGCTAATTAGCGAGTGTGGTACGGATATGAGCCGTTGGCCCACGGCCAAACACTTTACCTCCTGGCTAGCATTATCACCGGGAAGCAAAATCTCCGGTGGCAAGGTACTCTCGTCACGCACTCGACGAACCAAAAATCGAGCGGCTGCCTTGCTGCGCCTAGCGGCCGCTACGATCGGGCGCTCTCAAACAGGCCTTGGTGCTTTTTACCGCCGGTTGGCGAGTCGCCTAGGTTAGGCCAAAGCTGTCACTGCGACAGCAAGGAAAATTGCCGTTTTAATCTACAACGTCCTGCGCTACGGCTGGGTTTATCAAGACCCTGGTGCTGACTACTATGAGGAACGCTACCATCAACGTATTGTTCGCAACTTACAACGCCGTGCGCAATCATTAGGCTTTGAATTGGCCCCAATAGCAGACCCCAGGTAACGGGTTTCTTAGGAAGGACACCGTCGGAACACCGTCCAGAATTTCGCCAGGGGGGCCGACTGAGGTACGCGTTTATTCAAAATTATGCGAGCCAATATCCGGTACGTCGTTTGTGTCAGATGATGACCGTTCATCCCAGAGGTTACTACGCATGGTAAAAAAAGCGCTTTCTAATTGAGCTCGGGAAGATAGGCGCCTGTTGGGATTAATAGCATTCCTGGTTTGAGAGCGGTGGTGTATAAGGCTATCGCAAGATCCATCAAGATTTGCGTGAGGCTGGTGAAACCTGCGGCAAACATTGTTTGATCCGTCTAATTAGTAGGGAAGGTTTACGTTTTCATACGGGCTATCGCCGACTCCCTGGCTGCTACGACAGTGGAAAACCGGCTGTTGTATCACCCAACCATTTAACTGTCAGTTTGAAGTAACAGCGCCAAATGCTTTTATTGAGGGGTGGAGCAAGCTCTTTTCACTCAGAGCTGAAGGGATATGAACAGCCGCAATCAAGATGCTTGGGGAAGTATAGCCCCATGTCCATCTAGAAGAACAAAGCTAGGTAATGAGTAGTGGAATATCTATAGTACGTTTACGAGTTATTGACGCAGACAGCTTATATGATCTAGTCATTTGCTCCTGCCAGCTTCAGCGACTGGAAGGTGCCCTTAATAGAATGGGCTAAAGCTACCCCTTGATTATTGGCTTAGAATCTAATTCCAAATATTCATTATAATTTGTCAAGAAGCTCTCTTCTATGCTTGAAAATAACCTCGCGTGCACGCTGATGTGCTTTACGCCGTGCTTGTAGCAAAGCTTCAATATCTTGTTCTTTCTCAGGATTTGACGTTTTGCCCAGTATGAACGTTTCCCCGGAAGGAGTGATGACGCGTAGAGGACGAGATGCTTTACCGGGCGCTTGTTCAAAGTTTTTTGCTGTCATCAGTGATATCTCCTTCAATTTATTTAGAAATCATTAACAATGATAAAAGCAGATTTCATGACGTTAGCCCCATTGTCATTCATTTTTCCTATGGGTTATGCCGTCACTTAATACTAGTGCTCATAGCTCATCGTGCAAAGATTCATGCTTCACCTTAGGAAGCCCCATCCTCAGCTGGACTATTTCTAGGTTCAAGTTCACCGGGGGCGAGTAAGGCTATTTCATCCGCGTGGGCGGATTGTGACGCGAGGTTGGCCTCCAGCTCTTCTTCAGATGATTTGATCATAATTGCCCACCTGTAGTTAATGTGGCCACACAATTTGCGTGCCTGATATCAAACAATATTTATATTGGCTTCTTGGGAGCAGCGCATTGATCAAGCTGCTCCCGCCCCACTTCATTTAGGTCACGCCAAGCGTGTACCTCGTCTGTTTCATCAGCATTCGCGTCACATTGGTCAAGCAGTAGCTCCAGCTTGTAGGGCCTTATTCTTGACGGTTCGGGTGGTGAAAAATCAGCACTAATTTGAGCCAATTTTTCAAGGAGCCAGGTTTCTACTGCTAAACAAATGGCATACAGCAGCATCGCAGCTATCCGAGCACCTACGCTTTTACGGAAATCTGGAACGCTCAATACAACAATCGAACAACGTGTAAGTGTTTCAGCGTAACGCGTAAACATATGCCTTGACCGTTTCTCCGTCTTGCAACCTCACCGTCGCCAATTGGCGCTGATATTCACTCCCTTCGAAGTCATCCAAAATTTGCCAATGTTGCGACAAGCTCTCGGACACGAACACATGACCTTCTATTTTTTCTCCAGCCTCATCCAGCACTAGACCAGGAAACCCCATGTCTGCTCCCCAACCCGCTTTAACAAGGCGACCTTTGACACTGCCTGCTTGCCACTCTCCACCTATCTTCTGCATAACATGTTCGTTAGGACGGCCTGGGCCAAGAGTTCCATAAATAAAAAGGCGTTCCATTGAATATCTCCAGACTGCAAAAAGTAAATACGCTCAACTCAGCTCCGCTACCAGGGCTCGATTGTAGCTTCACCACAGCCAGCATAAAATCATGTCAGCTTCTTTAGCTTGTACTGACCCTACCCTCGAAACGACAGGTATTCACCTTAAATTAGCTCTTGGGCCGCGAAACCCTACTCGCCCCGCTAGCGGCATAAATTGTTTGCGCTGATCACGTAAAGCCACCACAATGCTCCCGTTGGGCAAAAGACTGGCCTGTGCGCGAAGAAAGAAGATCACCCTGAAGAAAGCATGGGAACCAATTAGAGGATCTTCTCTATCACGCACACGCTCAAATCGTGCTCGGTTTCACCCACCGCTGCATCAAGCAACACACCGTATAAATTCTCGGCGGGTCAACAGCCACGTTCACCGCAGTGAAACCCAAAAGGTATTTATCTCGCTAAAGCTTTTGCTCGAGGTCCGGTAATGCCTCGAAAAGGTCGGCAACCAATCCATAGTCCGCGATCTGGAAGATTGGTGCCTCTTCATCCTTGTTGATGGCCACGATTACCTTGGAATCCTTCATGCCTGCCAAATGCTGAATGGCACCCGAGATACCCACAGCAATATAGAGATCCGGCGCAACAATCTTACCGGTTTGGCCAACCTGCATATCGTTGGGCACAAAGCCAGCATCCACTGCTGCACGAGATGCCCCAATGGCGGCGCCCAATTTATCAGCTATGCCGTTGAGTAACTTGAAGTTCTCTCCATTGCCCATTCCTCGACCACCGGAAACCACTACTTTAGCGGCACTGAGCTCAGGTCGGTCGCTTTGTGCTAGCTCTTCCTTGATAAAAGAGGACTGCGTATTGTCGGCGACGAAATCGATCTCCGTGATGGCGGCACTTCCACCTTCGCCAACCGCATCGAAGCCGGTCGGGCGAACAGTAATAACCTTCAGTGCATCAGCGCTCTGTACTGTGGCAATGGCATTGCCTGCATAGATCGGGCGCTTGAAAGTATCGGCGGATTCGACTGCGATGATCTCGGAAATCTGCGAGACGTCCTTGAGCGCGGCGACACGCGGCATGATGTTCTTGCCTGTAGTAGACGCCACCGCCAGTACGTGGCTGTAGTCGCCCGCGAGCTCACAAATCAGCATGCTCAGAGGTTCGGCCAGCTGGTGGGCATAGGCAGTGTTGTCGGCCACTCGCACTTTGTTAACGCTATCGAGCCTAGCGGCCGACTCGGCCACCGCCGCAACGTTCTCCCCAGCGACCAGAATATCGATATCAGCACCAATCTGTTTAGCGGCCGCCACTGCGTGAGCAGTCGCTCCTGTTAGGACGCCATCATGATGCTCAGCAAGTACCAGAATGCTCATGAAATCACCTTCGCTTCGTTCTTGAGTTTATCGATCAACTCGTCCACCGAGCCTACCTTCACGCCGCCTTGACGCTCGGCCGGAGACTCGACCTTGAGAAGGGTGATATTGGAAGCGACCTCAATGCCTAGATCGGCTGGCGTCTTGGTGTCCAACGGCTTCTTTTTGGCCTTCATAATGTCCGGCAGCTTGGCATAGCGCGGTTCGTTTAGGCGCAGATCGGTAGTGACGATGGCGGGTAGTGACAACTCGATGGCTTGCAAACCTCCATCCACCTCGCGGGTTACCTTGGCCTTGCCGCCCTCTATGATCACTTCTGAGGCGAAGGTGCCTTGGGAAAGACCGGTCAGAGCGGCAAGCATCTGGCCGGTTTGATTGTTATCTGTGTCGATGGCCTGCTTGCCAACAATGACCAAACTGGGTTGCTCCTCTTCCACCACCTTGGTAAGCAGCTTGGCCACTGCCAGCGACTCGATACGCTCATCGGTCTCGACATGAATGGCGCGATCGGCACCTAACGCCAGTGCAGTGCGCAGCTGCTCCTGTGCGGCTTTTGGGCCGATGCTCACAGCCACGACCTCGGTGCCCACCCCGCGTTCCTTGAGACGCACCGCTTCTTCCATGGCAATCTCGCAGAAGGGGTTCATGGCCATCTTGACGTTAGTGAGATCGACGTCAGAATTGTCCGGTTTGACTCGGATCTTGACGTTGTAGTCAATGACGCGTTTTACCGCGACGAGGATTTTCATGTTGGAATCTCCTACGGGTTAGTATCTAAAGTTGGAAATATGAATACGCAGTGGCTAGTCCACAGACTGACGCCGAAAGCACCCCGATGCAGTGGCGATGAGCAGGCTACCCGACAGCAGCTGAGCTTCTGCGAAGAATGTCCTGTGCCCCCCTCCAACGAGACGCCCTTTAGCTATTAGGCCACCAGGCTCGCTACTAGTGAGGTAGTGAATGTTCAACGACAACGTTAGTGCTCGATAATCTAGGTGGCCGTTCTCTGGGTAGATGCCACTGTAAGCACAAGACACGTCCATTAGGGTCGCTATGACGCCTCCATGGACCTTGCCCTGAGGATTGATCAGCATTTCGCTCGCATCGAGTTGCCAGGAACATCGACCTGGTGCCCAATTGACTAGTCGTACGCCCAGGAGGTCGAGGAAAGGGTTGCTTGGCGTTATCTCTGCCATGGGTTAGAAACTTGCACGAGCCAACAGGGACTTGGCGCGACTGATCACTGGCTCATCCACCATCTGGCCGTCGAGCTGGAAGGCACCATCGACCGTTTCAGCAGTTTCGAGAACCCGGCGTGCCCAGGACAACATCTCTGCACTAGGGGTAAATGCCTTGTGAATACTCGGAATTTGCTGCGGATGAATGCTGAGCATACCGGCAAAGCCCATCTCAACTGCCTTGCGCGCCACGCTCTCCACCAGTTCGGTATCGTGAATCTCAGGCACCACGCTTTCGATCGGCGGCGGAAGTTTAGCCGCACGGGAGCACACAACCAACTGATAGCGGCACTGATCCAGCAAGGTAGCCGCACCGGGAGTTCCTGGTTCGAGGTTTAGATCCGTAGCTAAATCAAGCGCGCCGAAGGTGAGTCGCTCAATACCATCGGTGAATACTAGGCTCGACAAAGACACTAAACCTTTGGCGGATTCGATGATCGGCCACACAGGCTTCCCACACCTAGCTACATGTTCGATCTGTTGGCAGGTCTCAGCTTTAGGAAGCATGATGCCGATGACATTCGAAAACTCTTGGCAAAGAGCTAAGTCATGTTGCAACTCTTGCGGCGTGGAGT
Source organism: Halomonas campaniensis (assembly GCF_002211105.1). Taxonomy (GTDB): domain Bacteria; phylum Pseudomonadota; class Gammaproteobacteria; order Pseudomonadales; family Halomonadaceae; genus Vreelandella; species Vreelandella campaniensis_A. The sequence goes on from NZ_JPUA01000005.1 coordinate 24,510, forward strand.
TAATACGAACAAGCACTTTTGCTTCGGGTGTTACAGCGAGATAGTCATGTAGTAGTTGGCGAGCCTTGTCTTTCTCACTCAAAGCGACGGCATCTTCAAGGTCAACGATGACCATATCCGCCTCGCTAGCGAGAGCCTTGGTGATCCGTTCAGGCCGGGTTGCGGGCACGAATAGGAATGAGCGTTGCTGTGTTATGGGCATGACAGCCTCCTCGTTTTCAAATCACGCCGCGGGACTTCAGGTCGGTGATGGCTTCCTCGCTGAAGCCCAACTCTCCAAGCAGTTGCGCACTGTGTTCACCAAGAGCAGGGACAGCGGCCATCTGCGGTGTGAAAGCATTGCTTCGACCCGGAGGAAGGAGAGCCGGGAGCTGGCCAGCCGACGTCGGAATCTCGACCCAGCGCTGTCGTGCTTTAAGCTGGGGGTGTTTCCATACGCCTTGCATATCGTTGACGTGGGCATTGGCGATTTTGGCTTGTTCAAGTCGGGCGATGACCTGTTCAGCACTGAGATCCGAAAAGGCTGTGCAAATCAGTGCACGCAGTTCATCACGGTTGGTAGATCTTTTCGAATTGCTGGAGAAGCGTGCATCATTAGCCAAGGCGGGTTCCTTCAGGACGATCTCACAGAAAGCCTGCCACTCACGCTCGTTCTGAAGCCCAAGCATTACCGACTGACCATCACCAGCAGGAAAGGGCCCGTATGGGTAGATAGTGGCATGAGAGGCACCGGCTCGTGCCGGGGGTTCTGCGCCGCCGTAAGCGTAATACATTGGATAGCTCATCCACTCAACCAAGCTCTCCAGCATGGAGATATCGATATGGCTGCCGACCCCCGTGCGCTCTCGAAGCAGCAGAGCTGATAGCACACTTGAGTAAGCGTACATACCCGCCGAGATGTCGGCGATCGAGCAACCTGCTTTGGCCATACCGTCTTCACCGGGTAGGCCCGTCGTCGATAAAAAGCCGGCCTCGCTTTGAATCATCAAATCGTAAGCCTTCTTATCTCTGTACGGACCGTCGTCACCGTAGCCAGAAATGTCACAGACAATCAGCCGTGGAAAGTATTCATGGAGAGCCTCGAATGACAGACCGAGCCTAGCAGCAGCACCTGGGGCAAGGTTTTGAACCAGAACGTCGGCGTCCTTAAGCAACCCCTGCATGATGTCGCCAGCTTCCTCAGCTTTGACATTAAGAGTCAGGCTCTCCTTCGAACGGTTGGTCCATACGAAATGAGAAGCTAGGCCATCGACACGCTCGTCATAGCCACGGGCGAAGTCACCAACATCAGGTCGTTCAACTTTTATAACGCGGGCACCTAGGTCGGCCAACTGACGCGTACAGAAAGGGGCAGCGATAGCGTGCTCCAGACTGACCACAGTGATGCCATCGAGTGGACGCTGAGCTCGCGTAGGATGGTGAGAAGATGCAACCATGGAATTTCCTTGTTCTTATCATCGACGTAGTGACTAGAGCGGATTACTAAGCTCGATCAAGTTCATATCTGGGTCGCGCACATAGACTGAACGGATAGGGCCGTTGGCCCCGGTGCGCTGCACCGGACCTTCAACGATGGCCACGTCATGTGAATTGAGCTCTTCCATTACCTTTTCTAGCGGCGTGGCAACAATGAAACATAGATCAGCAGAACCTGGCGTCGGCTGCTCTGCTTTCGGCTCAAACTCCTGCCCAGCTTGGTGCAGATTGATCTTCTGTGACCCGAAGACAAGTGCCTTACGTCCTTCGCCAAAGGTCTCCTCACGCATGCCCAGCACCTGGCTGTAGAAGGAGATACTGCTATCGAGATCGTGCACAGTGAGCACTAGGTGGTCTAAGTAATCGATATGCATGTGAGCCTCACACAGCGGGTCAGAAGGAACGCGGCAGTTCGAGCAGGTGCTCAGCGACATAAGAGAGGATCAGGTTGGTCGAAATGGGGGCTACTTGATAAAGTCGAGTCTCTCGGAACTTGCGCTCGACGTCATACTCAGAGGCGAAGCCGAAACCACCATGAGTCTGTAGGCAAACATTCGCCGCCTTCCAAGAAGCTTCTGCAGCTAGATATTTGGCCATATTGGCGCTAGCTCCGGCGTTCTGCCCATGATCGTATTCATAGCAAGCACGCCAACGCATCAAGTCAGCCGCCTCAACATCGATGTGGGCCTGAGCGATGGGGAATTGAACACCTTGGTTCTTGCCAATAGGGCGGCCAAAAACCTCACGGTCACAGGCGTATTGGCTAGCCTTTTTGATGAACCAGCGGCCATCGCCAATGCACTCGGCAGCAATCAAGGCCCGCTCTGCATTTAAACCATCGAGAATATAGCGAAAGCCCATACCTTCTTCACCAATCAAACTATCGGCCGGGATTTCTAAGTTGTCGAAGAAGAGCTCGTTGGTCTCGTGATTAACCATGTTAGGGATCGGTTGAACGGTCATGCCATTCCCAATGGCTTGGTGAAGGTCAACGAGAAAGATCGACATACCAAGCGACTTACGGGTCACTTGATCAATAGGCGTGGTTCTGGCCAAAAGAATCATCAAGTCGGAGTGCTGAATACGTGAAATCCAAACCTTTTGCCCATTAACAACGTATTTATCACCTTGCCGTACCGCCGTGGTCTTGATCTTGGTAGTATCGGTGCCTGTAGTAGGTTCAGTGACTGCCATTGACTGTAAGCGCAACTCTCCAGAGGCGATCCTAGGTAGATACTTGCGCTTCTGCTCCTCACTACCGTGACGCAGCAAGGTAAACATATTGTACATTTGGCCGTGGACAGTGCCTGAGTTACCACCGCAGCGGTTCACCTCTTCTAAAATAACCGATGCTTCGGTTAACCCGAGACCAGAACCACCGTATTCCTCAGGGATCATGGCAGCTAGCCAGCCCGCTTCAGTCAGCGCAGTGACGAACGCTTCCGGGAACTCTTTTTTTTCGTCTACAGTGCGCCAATAGGTATCATCGAAGTTAGAGCAAAGCCCCCGCACACCATCACGGATAGCCTCAATAGACTCTTGATCATGGATAAACATTAGGTTGTCTCCTTATAGTAAATATCTGCCTGATGTGCAGGACCTTTGTCATTGAATGCCCATAGCTCACACTGCTGATCGTCTTGCTCGGCACCACCAACTTGGAAATCGGTATCGGCGATGAGAGGTCTGAGACCGCGGTAGGCGAAGTACCTGGGTGTCCGATCGGGAAAGCGACGTGTAAAGCTACGCAGTAGTAATGTCGCGATCATTGGCCCATGAACAACTAGGCCTGGGTATCCTTCCTGTTCCGTGGCGTAAGGATGATCGTAGTGAATGCGGTGGCCATTAAAGGTGACCGCTGAATAGCGGAAGAGCATGACGGAGGACGGATGGACGCTGTCTTGCCAGTCCAAAGGCGGAAGCGAGGCAGAACTTTCCAATTTCGGCGGGCTGGGTGAGCGATAGACAATATCCTGTTCCTCGCGCACACAAACCACATCGTCCTGTGAATAAACGTGCTCTACCGTGACAAAAAGAAGAGCTCCCGTCTTACCTTGTTTTTCTTTAACAGACGTAATCGTTGAGCGACGCTGAGCAGGCTCATCGACCCGTAACGGCTCCAAGAAGGAAACTCGACCGCCTGCCCACATGCGATTTCGCCCTTCGATAGGTGGCAGGAAAAGTCCCCGTGCTGGGTGACCATCCACTCCTAATTGAGAGGGCTCCACCGGTTCCTGGAAGAAGGCCCAGTGCCACAATGGGGGCAACGGCGTGCCAGGCTGGGGAGCCAACTCACCAAAAGTGGCAGCAATGCGTCGAGTTATCGAGGACGAAATAAAGTCCTTGCTTAACTCTTGTTTCCCGACCCAGCAGTCCAACGATGCATCCGCCATCCGTCATCTCCCGTCATGGTGCTCGTTTTTGTGATGCTGTCAGGATGGCCACTTTTTGCTGGGGAGAGAATTCGAAAATATATAAGCGGGAGTTTCGCAAAGCTGAAGACCATAACAGGCTTTTACTAAAGTCTATTAACTAAGGCTTAAAGGGGGTGTTAGGAAATCCGACTTCATCTTGCAGTGGAACTGTTTCAGGCTTGGGCATGTGGAAATAGCATCCTTCTACAAAAGATGTAACTCGCATTCCTAACAACACAACACTGTCGAGATAACCATGAACAAGATCACTCTAGCCATTACGGCTACTGCCTTCGCCTTCAGCTCCGCCTCTATGGCCGCTGACAATCAGTCAGATTGGCCTTCCAGCATGACGGTCGGTACCGCAAGTCAAGGGGGAACCTACTATATCTATGGCTCAGGGTGGGCGAACCTGATTAACCAAAAGCTCGACACCAACATTGGCGCCGAAATTACCGGTGGACCGATGCAGAACGTAAGCATGGTACAGATGGGTGAACACGATTTTGGCTTGGTCACCCTCGGCCCAGCCCGGGAAGCACTTGAGGGAAAAAGCCCCATCATGCCAGGTATTGAACATGACAATGTTCGTGCGGTTTTTCCTATGTATCCGACGATTTTCCATATCACCGCACTACAAAGCTCAGAAATTTCTTCTGTCGACGATTTAGTGGGTAAGCGTGTAGGCGTAGGACCTGCTGGCGGTACCAATAGCGTTTACTTCCCCCGTTTCTTCGATCTTCTGGGTTATGACGTCGACACTCTTGAGGGTGGCGCAGGCGACCAAACAGGACAAATGCAGGATGGCCTTCTAGATGCCTTTGCGTTCGGTGCAGGACTGCCCGTCTCTGCTGTCAGCCAGGTCGAAGCACAATCTGCAGTTAACGTTTTCAGCTATAGCGAGGCTGAGATAGACACAATTGTCGAGGCATACCCTGAAATTTCCACTGCGGTCATACCTGCCGACACATATAACTCCATGGATGAAGACCTGCCAACGGTATCGATGTGGAATTTCGTTGTGACCAGTGCTGACATGCCAGAATCGCTAGTATACGAAATCGTCAAAACCGTGATGGAAAACAATGACGCCATGCAGCAGATCCATCGCTCCGCCGAGGAGACACTGCCCGAGAATTATATCCACAACACCCAAATCCCTTTCCACCCTGGGGCCGTTCGTTGGTTCGAAGAGAATGGTTATGACATTCCCGAAGAATTAGAAGGATAACTCAACATCTAGCGTAGAGCGCCGCTTTGAGCGGCGCTATTCCGATTTTTCTATGATTGCACGACCACATGGGGTTCCATGATGAATAATGACAATAAGTCTACTGAAACACTAGCTCCTGGGTCGCCCCCCCTGGACAGTTCGAGCGTGGATGAGATAAAGCCTGCGGGCAATGAACGGCTTCCTGTTGGCATCTCGGCGTTCTGTCTGTTTCTAATCTGTGTCGTCTACATCAGCTTTCATCTTTACGCACTAAACATTCAACCTATAGAAACCTGGACTTTTCGTATCGTCCACATTTCGGTTGGGCTTCTGGTAGGTTTCCTACTACTGGGGGCATCTAATCGATTCGACGAACCAAAACACACGTCGACATGGGTTAGAGGTATTGGGGCGATCTGCTTGGTATTGTCCTTATGTGTTGCAGCCATGGTGGCAGTATTGTGGCTAAGCCCCCATTACCCAACGTTCCTCAATGCTGCGGAACTTGCTCAAAACTTCTTAGGCGGCATTGCCGCATCGACTCTGGTGATCTCGCTTCTGGCCAGTTACACCTGTGTGGGAGAACGGGGGCGCTTGAGCATTATCGATGCCTCACTTGGCATTTTAGCCTTAGCCGCGGGGGCCTATATCGTCCTTTCGCTGGAGCGTTGGCGTATGGTGGCGGGTACTCCTTTTGCAGGTGAGTTAGATTTCTATATGTCGGCAGTGGGAATCATTTTGATCCTGGAGTTAACACGTCGAGTGGCTGGATTAGCACTGGTGGCCATCACTGGAGTCTTTATGCTGTATGCGTTCATTGGTCCTTGGTTGCCAGGTATTTTCGAGCATAGCGGGTATAGTCCGGGTCGATTTTTCACCTACATATATACCGATAATGGTGTACTTGGCCCCACCATCGCCGTCTCCTCTACTTACATCGTCCTTTTCATAACGTTTGCAGCGTTTCTACAGAAATCCCATGTAGGTGAATACTTCGTCAATTTTGCGTTTTCTGTCGCAGGACGTTCAAAAGGCGGTCCAGCCAAGGTGGCCGTGTTTGCCTCGGGGCTGATGGGCATGATCAATGGCACCTCAGCAGGTAACGTGGTCTCCACAGGAAGCCTGACCATTCCGCTTATGAGGCGTGTCGGCTATGAAGCGAGGAGTGCAGGTTCCATCGAAGCCGCCGCTTCTACTGGCGGGCAGATCGCGCCCCCCATCATGGGTGCAGGAGCATTCATCATGGCGGAGGTCACCGGTATCCCTTACACCGATATCGCCGTCGCTGCGATCATTCCAGCAGTCCTGTATTTTCTCTCCATTTACTTCATGGTGGACTTAGAAGCAGAGCGCAAAGGCATGCGCGGCCTACGTAGCGAAGAGCTCCCCAAATTGCGTTCCCTTTTAAAGCAAGCGTACTTGTTTTTCCCGGTGATCATTCTGATCGCAACACTATTTATGGGCTACTCGGTCATCCGTGCTGGCACCCTCGCACTTATTGCAGCGGCGGTAGTATCCTGGTTAACACCTCACTGGATGGGGCCTCGCGCCATTTTAAGTGCCCTTGCTTTGTCAGCGCGGATGGTGATTCCGTTGGTCGCCGTGTGTGCCTGTGCGGGTATCGTGGTAGGGGTAATCGCCATGACCGGTGTCGGGGCGCGCTTCGCGTCACTGCTGCTGGGAATTGCTGACAATAGTCAATTCTTGGCGCTGCTGTTTGCCATGCTAATCAGTATTTTGTTGGGCATGGGAATGCCCACTACCGCTGCCTACGCCGTTGCAGCTTCAGTGATCGCGCCAGGCCTTCAGGACATTGGGATTCCTCCCCTAGTAGCCCACTTCTTCGTCTTCTACTATGCGGTGATTTCGGCGATCACTCCCCCCGTCGCCTTGGCATCATATGCAGCGGCGGCTATTGCGGGCTCCGATCCTCTGAAGACTTCCATTACGTCCTTTAAGTTTGGTCTCGCCGCCTTCGTCGTTCCGTTCCTGTTTTACTACAGCCCAGCCATTCTCATGCAGGGGGACGACTGGCTGCAGATCGCTCGTATTCTGATCACTGGTTCGTTCGGCATTTACCTGCTGGCAGCTTCAGTTCAGGCTTGGTGCTTTGGCCCCTTAAATCTCATGATGAGGGGGGCGGCGCTGGCGGCTGGATTGGCGATGATGGCCGGAGGAGTGGCCACTGACCTAGTAGGGATCGCTGTGGCTGTGATCGTGATAGGTAGCCAGCTCAAACTTCGGCGACACAACGCCACAATCTGACGAACGGGTGCACCTGATCCATCGCCTACTGGCCACCATGCGGCCAGTAGGCGGCAGAAACGAAAGGGAACCAAGATGGCTATTTATATGTTTGAAGATACACAGCCTTCTATCTCACCATCGGCCTTTGTCCACCCCTCCGCGGTGCTGATTGGCGATATAGTCGTTGGCGAGGGTTGCTACATTGGCCCCGGGGCAAGCCTGAGAGGAGACTTTGGCAGTATCGTAATAGAGCCAGAATCAAATTTGCAGGACAACTGTGTCATGCATGGGACGATTGGATCGATGACCGTAATACACCGACGCGGGCATGTGGGGCATGGTGCCATAGTGCACGGCTGCACCATTGGCGAAGATGTATTGGTAGGCATGAACGCCGTCGTCATGGACGGCTGCGTGATCGGCGCAGGGTCAATTATAGGCGCTTGCTCTATGGTCAGAGCAGGCTTTATATGTGAGAAAGCCTCATTGTTGGTTGGCGCACCGGCAAAGTTGATTAGACACCTTAACGAAAGAGATTTTCGCAAAAAACGGGAGGCGACACAGCGTTACATTGACCTAGCGAAAAGGTGCCACACCGACTTGAAGCAGTGTTGATTACATGATTTCAGAATGAGAAGCGCAGATGATAGATAACGGTAAAAATGTAATATATCAGGGTGATGTCGGTGACATGGAAGTTCTGCAGGATTTGCCACCAGCAGCCCCAATAGGAATTGTAATTATAGCGCATCCTCATCCATTAGCCGGTGGCAATGCAGAGCACAAAATACCCGCATACCTAGCGAAATGGTTATGCCGCAAGGGCTGGCAAGTACTTCGACCTAACTTTCGAGGAGTGGGTCAAAGTGCTGGTAAACACGACTTTGGTCATGGAGAAGCGGACGATATTTTGACGTTAGTGAGATTAGTTCGCCAGGATCACCCTCAAACGCCACTGGCACTTGTCGGCTTTTCTTTTGGGGGCTTCGTGCAGGCCTCGGTTGCGAAACAGCTAAGAATAGAGAATCAGCCAGCAAACCATGTCATCTTGATAAGCCCTGGTATTGGCACAGTTGAGAGCGGACGAAGCTACGATATTTCTGACATCGGTGTAGACGCTCGGGTCATTCATGGTAGCCGCGACACCATTGTTCCACTGGAAAATGTTATAACGTGGTGTGAGAACGAGAATCTTACGCTGACAGTATTACCGCGGGCAGACCATTTCTATACAGGCCAGTTATCAATCCTGGTTCGTGAATTTTGCTATTTCCTTGAGGAGTAACCGGTTAATTCTGACAAGAACCAAACACAAACATCAGTTTACAAAGACGTTTCTTGGACTCTCGAACTATGTGTTTGGCGTTCTGCATTTGATCAGGAATCAACTGAATAACGGTTGTGGTAAGTGAGAATTGCATTAACCAGCGTCTTGGCGGATTCAGGTAAGGACGCCATTTCTCGAACGACGACAGCCCGCTCCCGCGTTGCCCAGTCATCTTCAAGCTGGACGATGCTGACCTTCATCGTCTTCTGGTAACGCAGAGCGCTGGACTCTGGAAGTATTCCAACACCAACACCCGCCTCAATCATCCGGCAAGCTGGTTCAAAGCCGTAAACCTGTATTCGTAAAGGTAATGTCTCACCGATCTCTGTTACCTGCGCTTTGAGGAACTGCAACAGCGTACTACCCTCATGCAAGCCGACATAAGGGAATTTCAAAGTATCTTTGAACGCGATAATTTCCTCTTTACCAAGTAGATGTCCATTCGGCACCACGACGACGAGCCGATCTACGGTGAAGGGAATGACCTCCAATCCTTTAATCTTGATATCACCTGAAGTGACGCCAAGATCCGCCGCGCCGTCTAGGACCCCACGAAATATATCATTGGTCAGACGCTCTTGAAGATCGATAGTCATACCAGGCTTTCCGCCAAGGAATTCTGCAAGTACTTCGGGCATGAACTCGGTCACTGCAGTGGTGTTGGCAAAGATGCGAATATGGCCCGCTTCGCTGTTTCCATATTCAGAAAAGTCGCTCTTGACGTAATCGACTTGGCGCATAATGGCACGAGCATGAATCAGCAATCGTTCACCTGCCGGTGTTAGCTCTACCCCTTGGCTTTCTCGGTAAAAAAGGCGGCTACCAAGTTGACCCTCGAATGATTTGATTCTTGTACTGGCAGCGGCCGTAGACAAGTGGGCACGACGAGCACCACCCGTGAGACTTGAAGCCTCCGCCACGTGAATGAATAGTCTTAAATCAGCTAAGTCAAAGTGCATTTTGCCATCCTACCTTGTGCCATAGAGTAACTACTATTCGCATATAAAATTGTGGTTGTTGTTACCTTCCTAAAATGGGCCACGTGTGATAAAAATGGCCAATCACTAATTGAACGAACTAAAAACGACTGTCAGAAAGATGTGTACTACAGCCAGCTCAATCTTCTGAAAACCTGCATAAACACTGACAAATCCCACACCCTTTTAGGTTCAACCTCCATAAGTAATCTAAAAATCACTGTTGCTTAAAATTCCGGCGGTACTCATCTGGTGTCTCACCAGTGAGGCGACGGAACATCGTGATAAATGCTGAGGCACTGGAATAACCCAGATCAAGTGCGACACCTTCAACTTTAGCTCCCGCTTCAAGTAGCGGCATCGCTTTCACAACTCTCAAACGCTGACGCCACTCTGATAGCGACATCCCCAAGTCACGTTGGGCACGACGCATTAAAGTACGCTCGGTGGCGTGAACAGCCTTGGCCAGATCAGCAAGAGTACGATTATCATGGGGAGAAGCTTCGATTAACGACAGCACTTGGCTTAGCTGAGGATCCTCGGAGGTGGGGAGGTAACTGCCAGTGCATTCCGCAGCAGCCAGCTGATCCACCAACACCCTCAGCAGTCGAGTGATGCCATCAGGGTAAGGCGCTTGAACCGGATGGCGGCGAAGATGATCAAGCACAGACTTAATCAAAGGACTGATAGTCAACGCACAGGTCACCCCCGGCAGGCCATCAGCCAGCGGAGGCGCAACATAGACAGAGCAGTGAACTGCCTCATAGCGGTTTAGCCCCTGATGTTCGACCCGCGGCGGTAACCATAGGCCGTATTGGGACGGTGCAAGATAGTGCCGCTCACCAACCTTGACCTCCACCATACCACTATACGAATAGACGAACTCGCCCCACTCATGACGGTGGCATGGATATGCTGCACAAGCTGGCATACATCCGGTACGGAACACCACTGGAGCCGGTAGATGGTCGCTGAACGGCGGGAGAAGCAGATGTTTTGTAGAGTGTCCCATACCAGTATTTTATCTTTGTCTGAGTAGCGGCATTGTATGTCAGATACTAGCTATATATTTTGAATACGCCAAACATATACTCTCCTCTCGCAGCCAATTGTCTTGGAAAAAGCATGGATTCACGCCAATCACTCGATTCTCACGCTGTCGGGCTGATGCTCGTCTTTTGCCTGACCCTAGGCATGCAACAAGTCGCCCTGAAGGCGACAGGGGGGATATCTCTCCCGTTTTGCAGATTGCACTGCGCTCTGGCATCGGCGCGTTGCTAATTGGGCTGTACGTGTTTGCAAGGCGGCAACGCTTGTCGTTTGGTGATGGTAGTTGGAAACCAGGCTTGGCGGTGGGTGTACTGTTCTCACTCGAATACTTACTTCTGGGCGAAGCTCTACGCTTTACCTCGGCTTCGCACACCGTGGTTTTTCTCTATACTGCCCCGGTATTTGCCTCATTATTACTGCATTTTCTAGTACCCGATGAACGCATGGCCCCTCTCCAATGGGCTGGTATTGGGCTAGCCTTTGGCGGTATCGCTATAGCGTTCTTGTTGCCTTCCGAAACCGCTGACACCAATAACGGTCCTTTGATACTATGGGGTGGTTTGTTGGCTCTACTGGCCGGTGCTGCCTGGGGAGCGACCACAGTGGTTGTTCGCACCTCATGTCTTGCCCACGTTTCAGCTGAACAAACTTTGCTCTATCAATTAGTAGCGGCTTTCGTCCTGTTGCTGATGGGGGCCGCAGCCCTTGATCAACTTGCTATCAACCCTACGCCTTTAGCGTTGGCGAGCCTTGCCTTCCAGGCAGTTATCGTTTCCTTCGCCGGATTTCTAGTGTGGTTCTGGTTGTTACGCCACTATCAAGCTTCGCGCATTGGCGTTCTTTCCTTCATGACACCGCTGTTTGGGGTTGGGTTTGGTGCTTGGTTGCTAAACGAACCTATTGAGCCAGGCTTTCTGATCGGTGCAGTGCTAGTCATCATCGGTATCACGCTTGTCAGCGGTCATGGCTGGCTTAAGCAACAGATGGTCTCGCGTGGAAAAACGGCGAAAGGTATTATCGCGGACAGGTATTAATGGCTCAAAAGGTAACGACTTGTGATCACTTACTCAGTGCGTTACTTCACAGGTCTATTCCCGTTACGTAGCCGAACATAAACATTTCAGCAATGATTCTGACTATTTTCGAACACAGGCACGGCGAGGTCATACTCAAGAGTCACTCCGGCGACCACCGTCTCGCCTTTAAAAATACCCATCACCAAAGCGGCTTTGCGCTTGCTAGTTCAGCGTTTAATGGTAGGTTCGTTTCTCATCGCAACCTTCTAAGCATTGCACTATAACTGTGTAGCTTCGGAGGGAAACACTACTATGGCTTACAGAATACTAGATTTAAATCAAGCCTTGAATATTTCAAAAGGAATGTAAAGTGGACAAGGCGAATGTAGCATTAATACCCGCCATGACCACTTTAATATTCAGTTTGATAGATTAGACAAAATCAGGTTGCTCATCAGGTGAAGCCTGCTGAAAGGCTGAAATTGCACGACAGCGTTCCGTTATACGTTGAATCTCGGGATAAGCCGATAATTCGCATTCGAAGCGCTCAGCGTTATACACTTGGGGAACCAAGCAAATATCAGCCAGCGTTGGTGTATTTCCATAGCAGAACTTACCTGTGGCTGCCTCCCTTGACAACATTGTTTCTAGCGCACTGAAGCCTTCCGTAACCCATTGCCGGTACCATTTTAATTTGGCATCTTCGCTTGACCCCAGTTCGTCCACGAGATATTTAAGCACTCGCAAATTATTGAGCGGGTGAATTTCACAGGCAATTAATTGGGACAAGGCGCGCACGCGGGCGCGCCCTTCAGCATCGTTTGGTAGCAGCGAAGGTGTAGGGTATCGTTCATCCAAATACTCACAGATAGCCAGTGACTGATTGAGCGTCACACCCTCATCAGTGACTAACGAAGGTACCAACCCTTGTGAGTTCCGCAATCGATTGGTCTCACCATGCTGTTCACCCTTTATCAAATTAACGGCGACCTGATGATACTCTAAGCTTTTAAGATTAAGCGCAATACGTACCCTATAGGCAGCCGACGAGCGGAAGTAGCCATAAAGTGCCGTCATACTTTCACCTCCGATACCTCATTAATCAGCTTTATATTTAACTACTTGCTGATCAATAGCGCCAAATATGCTTTTACCGTTCCGGTCAAACATCTCAATGCGTACACGATCACCGAAGCGCATAAAGGACGTTTTCGCTGCTCCATGCAGAATCTGCTCCACCATCCGCACTTCGGCTAAGCAGCTATAACCCACACCACCATCCGCGACAGGCTTTCCTGGACCGCCATCAGGGTCGGGGTTAGAAACTGTGCCGGACCCAATAATTGCCCCGGCACCCAAGTAACGTGTTTTCGCTGCATGGGCCACTAATTGAGGGAAGCTAAAAACCATATCTGGTCCCGCTTCCGGATGACCAAATTTTTCGCCATTTAAGTTCACAGTGAGTGGCAGGTTAACTTTGCCGTCATGCCAAGCTTCGCCCAACTCATCCGGTGTTACCGCGATAGGAGAAAAGGCCGAGGCGGGTTTAGCCTGAAAAAAGCCGAAGCCTTTAGCCAATTCACCGGGAATCAACCCTCGCAGACTAACGTCATTTACTAACATAATCAGCTTTATGTGTTTAGCGGCTTGCTCAGCCGTTACCGCCATCGGAACATCATCGGTGATGACAGCGATTTCGCCTTCAAAGTCGATACCGTGCTCTTCGCTGACAGCTTCGATGTCTTCAGTGGGGGCTAGGAACTTGTCACCGCCGCCCTGATACATCAAAGGATCAGTCCAGAAAGTCTCAGGCATTTCAGCATTGCGGGCCTGACGTACCAGTTTAACGTGGTTTAGGTATGCAGAACCGTCTGCCCAATGGTAAGTCCGTGGGAGAGGTGAGTGGAGCTTGCTTTGGTCAAGCTCAAAGCTCCCGTGTGCTTTCGCATCATTCAGTTCTTTATATCGCGCTTCAAGCATAGGACTGACCGATTCCCAGCGCTCTATGGCCTGCTGTAAATTCGTTGCTATATCACTGGCAGCAACACCACGAGTAAGGTCACGTGATACAAGGATCAATTCTCCATCGCGACCATTCTTGAGAGTGGCGAGTTTCATTTTGTTGCATCCTTATTGTCGTAGGGGGCAACGCATTGCCCCATTCGTTACATGCGTTTCAGGGTTGGGTAGGATCAAAGTGCGAACGCATGGTTGACCAGACATCCACATAATTTTTTTGGCGGAAATCGGCTTCTAATGCCGTTTTAGTCGGGTGATAGATGAAACGGCTCTCGAACATGAATGCCAAGGTGTCTTTTTGGTGCTGAGGTTTGAGCTCAGCTGCAGACGCTTTTTCAAAGGTATCTGCGTCTGGCCCATGAGGCGACATGCTGTTATGCAAACTGGCTCCACCGGGTAGGAACCCTTCTGCCTTAGCATCATACTCACCGTGAATAAGGCCCATGAACTCGCTCATTAGGTTGCGGTGGAAGTAAGGCGGCCGGAAAGTATTATCCGCAACCATCCAGCGAGGCGGGAAAATCACAAAGTCGATATTAGCTGTTCCAGGTGTATCAGAGGCGGACGTTAGTACGGTGAAGATCGATGGATCAGGATGGTCAAAGCTAACAGTATTAATGGTGTTGAAATGAACCAGGTTGTATTTGTATGGGGTCACGTTGCCATGCCACGCCACCACATCCAGAGGCGAATGATCCAAGTCGCTTACCCAAAAACGGCCGGAGAACTTAGCCACTAATTCAAATTCTCCTTCTAGGTCTTCGTAGGCAGCAACAGGACTTAAAAAGTCGCGAGGGTTGGCCAATCCATTGGCACCGATCGGGCCTAAGCCAGGCAGCTCAAAGGGGCTGCCGTAGTTTTCACAGATATAACCACGGGCTGCGTCATCGCCACTGCCGAGCCGTACTTGAAACTTGATCCCACGTGGGATGAGGGCAATTTCACCGTTAGCCACAGTCAGCTCACCCATTTCAGTACGCAAATGTAGCGTACCAAGCTGTGGCACAATTAATAGCTCACCATCAGCATTGTAGAAAAAGCGGTTAGTCATATCCTTGTTAAAGGCATAAACATGTACACCGCAACCAGCCTGAGTGCCCGCGTCACCATTAACAGCAATCGTTAGCAACCCATCAATGAAGTCAGTTGATGACTCAGGCAGCGCTACAGGATCCCAGCGCATCTGATTGGGGTCTGCCGCTGGCTGAGCCAGGGGGGCGGTAGCTACTTTCATATCCGCTAATGGACGGTAAGCGCTTTGTTTTACTGAAGGGCGGATACGGTATAACCAGCTACGGAAGTTTTGATGGCGAGGCGCTGTAAAGGCTGAGCCCGTAAATTGCTCTGCATAGAGACCATAGGCACATCGTTGAGGTGAATTTTGGCCTTCTGGCAGAGCGCCAGCTAAAGCTTCGGTAGCGAAGTGGTTACCAAAACCGCTTTGGTATAGAAGTGACATAGGTTGCTCTCTTTTTATGGGAAAAAAACAGCCTAAGAGGCTGCTGTTGGTTTCATATGAAACTATTTTTAGGTGCAAAAAAATTAACCGTCAAGATATAAGGCTTTTCAATATCTCTTAAGGTACAAGGTATTTTTTTAAAGCTATGAAAAACAAGATTAATTTTAAATAAAGCTAATGCCTGATTTGTCGTCATGTGCAGCGTTACATTTAGGAACGAAAGCCAGTATTCCTAACGTTTATCACTCAAGCCTTATTAGAAATGATGTTTAATATCAGCATATTAGGCTAATAATTAAACTGAGTTTTTATATGAGTGATGAACCTACGATGTTTCATCAGTGGTTGCTTAGGCGTTAAAAATGAAAGTGAGTATCAGATGTTTACTTCCATATATACACATAAAGTCTATATTCTGGAATAAGGTATAATTTATAAAATATTTAACTCTCTGTTTTATATGGATTTAAGGCATAAGTTCCAAGCCGGAACTCATTACCTGAAGATTCCGACCTTTTAGGTAGCTAGTGGGTGTCATAGATTTCGTGACAAATTCTATAACTAATTCGAAAGTGACGGTGGCGATACAGTAAACACTTAAAGGTAGCTAGGGTCTCGGTGTGGGCAGATTATAAGAATTATTTGAACCCATCGAAGAAGGTCATATCCTTCGCTGCGTTGTTAAGAGTCCGGCTAAATAGAGCGAGGACTGCATGCCAGTTTAGATAATGTCTTCGAGGTCGTAAGCGAGCGAAGAGTGCTAACGGCCGGGCAACATTCGTTTGAATAATGCCGATAAAGTCAGAGCGGTAAACTCTAAGATATTTACTTCCATTAAATTACTTCAACGATAGTGCGTAGAAGTAGTAAGAATGAGGAACCATTATGAAGTACGAAATTGCAGTGATTCCGGGCGACGGAATTGGCCCAGAAGTCATCGACGCCGCTCTTGCCGTGCTGAAAGAATGTGAAACGCGCTATGAGCTTGAGTTCAAATACGTTTTCCACGATTTCAGTGCAGACTTGTATCGTCGTACAGGGATAAAGATTACCGCGTCCGATATGGATGAAATCGGAAAGTCTGACGCTGTGCTATTCGGAGCCATGGGTCTGCCCGACGTACGTGGGCCTGATGGACTTGAATTAGGTGCACAGGTAGAAATGCGGGCTCATTACGGACTGTTTGCGAGCCTTCGGCCGGTTCGGCTTTTTTCTGGGGTTGAGAGTCCTGTGAAGGCGAAGGACATCGATATGCTCGTCATCCGTGAGACCTCCGAGGGGATGTTTGCTGGATTAGCGGATAAACATGAACCCAGTAATGAAAGCGCAAGCGATCGCATGACGATCACACGAGCCACGTGTGAGAAGCTTTTTGAAGTTGCGTTTTCACAAGCAAGGACGCGCCGCAAACGGGGCACTCCGGGGCATGTAACACTGCTTCATAAATCAAATGCATTGCGAAGCAACGTTCTGATGGAGAAGGTATTCGATGAAGTCGCCGCTAGAAACGACGATATCGGGAGTGCCAAATTTTATATCGACGCAGGGTCGATGTACATGGTCACCGACCCAGGGCGGTATGACGTTGTTGTTTCTGAGAATATTTTCGGTGACATCGTATCAGAAATCGCCGCCGGCCTCGTAGGCGGTCTTGGCCTCGCGCCTTCGGCCGACGTCAGCCTTGCCCATGGCGTTTTCCAGCCGTCCCATGGCAGCGCGCCTGATATAGCGGGCCAAGGGATCGCAAATCCAACGGCGATGATATTGTCGGCCGCGATGATGCTTGAATGGTTGGGCGAGCGTCATGGTGACGATGTTTGCATAAAAGCGGCAAAAAGCATTCAGAGCGCGGTTGAAACAGCACTGAAAAAAGGTCCAAGGGCACGCGACCTGGGTGGAACGGCAGGAACCCAGGAAGTAGCGGACGCAGTGATTAGCGCGTTGTCGGCGTAGTTGCAATATGAGTTTTACGCTATGCCGCACGACCATCGCACTCTGCTCAGCCAGTGTGTGACGTGGTAGTCCAGAAACAAAATTCATGAAAGGAACGCGCTTATGAGATACAAGATTCTCTTTGTCAACCCGCTGAAGGATTATGTCAGTCGCCTTGTGGATTCAGCACCAGAGGGTTTCGACGTTACGGTAATGCCTGCGCAAGCGGATGTGTCGGACATTTGCCGTGAAGCCGCAGATGCCGATTTTTTAATCATGGGCGTCAATGTTCCCGAAGAAGTTTTCCGAGCGGCCAAAAAAGCCAAGTTCATTCAATATATGAGTTCCGGATTCGGGCAGCTCCCAGAAAGTGTGTTGAACGAATTGGACGTTCCTGTAGCACAGATGAAAGTCCATTCGATATCCGTCGCTGAGCATGCGGTTACATTAATGCTTACTACGTTGCGAAGGATTCCAGCCACAATGCAGCTGATGCACAAGGGGAAATGGCGGCCTGATCTGGATGAGATGTCCTATTCAGAGCTATACAATAAAACTGTCGGCATTGTCGGGTTAGGCAATATCGGGCGCTGGATCGGAAAAATCGTACACCATGGCTTCGGTGCCAACGTTGTCTATTATGACAACGCGGAGATTCCCCTGACCGTCTCCGAGCTCATACCGGCCCGCGCTGTTTCGTTGGACGAATTGATGACTCTGTCCGACATCGTATGCCTGTGTGTTCCACTGAATTCACAATCCGACAAGATGATAGGAAGCAAGCAACTGGCCATGATGAAGCGTAGCAGTGTTCTTGTGAACGTCGGTCGTGGGGAGGTTGTAGACGAGGCCGCGCTCATCGAATGCTTGCGCGAAGATCAAATCGCGGGGGCAGGTCTCGATGTCTTTATGAAAGAACCTTTAGACATAGGCAGTGAACTACTGTCTTTAGAGCAAGTTGTGTGCACGCCCCATATGGCCGGAACCGGATGGGAAAACGTCGAACGTAGAATCGCGACTGTCTGGCAGAATATTGACACAGTCTTGCGTGGCGGTATTCCGAGCGGAGTCGTCACGGAGTCAAAGCGTGCAGAAAACTTACTGCCGTCTTAGGTTCCGTTTACCCAGTTGCTTGCTTGAGCAAGCATTGACTGGCTGGGTAGGCTGAGCAATAGGTCAGAGCCAGAACTGAGCAATGTAGAGCCCCTGACATTATCGCCCGCGCTAAACACTAGACGCGATAGTAATCTGGGGCTAAGTGTTCTCATTGCCATTGATATATATAAGCGCCCTTAATCCGACAGCTACCTCATCTATCCTGACATTCTCCAGCTGATACCATCGCTATCAGGCTGGGAATGTAACCATGCTCCAACCAGAACTTAGAACTACTGGCAAAAGTCGCTGAATTCCTTTCAAATTAGCTGTTTACACGCCAAAAATTTTAGTGTGGGTTCTTTCGTCTTTCGGGATTGCTGCCGTTATGCAGTTTTATGCCATCACATAAGAGTAATGTAATAGCGGTTAGATCAAGTGGGCCGACTTAAGGGCGCTTATGCTATGTTGCGTTGAACTTTGTTCTTAACATTCAGAATGTTCGACTAAAGATGGTAGTTGGCTTTATCTTTTTAAATGATGCAAATAATAAAATGAATTATCAGCTAATTCTCACGTTTTAAAAATTAATAATGATCACCAAAAAACGATGTCAAGCCATACACATAAAGTCTATACATTGAATTGTAGTTAGTGGCATAAATTCCTATAAGCATCTGTTTTTTTTGTATTTCCAGTATGCGTTCCAAGTCGGAACTCATTAGCTGAAGATTCCGACCTTTTAGGTAGTAAGTGGGTGTCTTAGATTTTGGAGCAACTTCAATAACAAGTCCGAAAGAGATACTGCAATGCAAAAAATACCAAGAGGCAAAGCCGTTATCAACGAGGTGGGATTACGTGATGGGCTACAAAGCATCAACCTCATTTTACCAACCGATAAAAAACTCGAATGGATTCATGATGCCTATGAAGCCGGTATGCGTGAAATGGAAGTTGGTTCCTTTGTACCACCCAAGCTGATGCCTCAGTTGGCGGATACGGCGGAGCTAGTGGCCTACGCCAAGACTCTTCCTGAGTTATTCGTATCTGTACTTGTTCCAAACCTCAAAGGTGCCGAGCGAGCCATTGCTAGTGGCGCAGACCTAATGATATTGCCTATTTCAGCCAGTCACGAGCATAGCTTAGCCAACGTGCGGAAGAGTCCTGACGAGATGATTACCGAGCTGGCTCGTATTAAGGAGGCAAAAGAGGCAGCGGGTTCCGGAATATTGATAGAAGCAGGCATTGGCACAGCGTTTGGCTGCACATTGCAAGGGAATGTAGAAAATTCTGAAGTGCTTCGCTTAATGAAGGCAGCACTGGAGGTCGGTGCTGACCGCGTCAGTATGGCGGACACCGTAGGCTACGCCGATCCAGCCATGGTGCGTGATCTGTTTGGTCAAGCGGTGGAGCTAGCGGGTGACAAATGCTGGCGAGCGCACTTTCACGATACTCGGGGATTAGCATTGGCCAATGCCTATGCCGCGCTTGAGGTAGGTATTACTCGCTTTGATGCTTCTCTAGCAGGAATCGGTGGTTGTCCACACGCGCCAGGCGCAAGTGGCAATGTGGCCTCAGAAGATTTGGCCTTCATGCTCAGTAGTATGGGTTATGAGACAAAAGTGGACATAACCAAACTGCTAACACTTAGGCAAAAGTTGGCGAATTGGCTTAAGGGAGAGCAGGTGCACGGCACACTCTGGAAAGCAGGGCTACCGAAGACGTTTCACTCAAAGCGCCAACTTGCTGACGTTTAACGAGGCTATTATGAGCAACACTATTGCGAACACTGCAGTTCTTCCTCTAGAAGGCATCCGGGTCATCGAGTTTAGCCACATGGTCATGGGGCCTACCTGCGGCATGATTTTGGCGGATCTAGGCGCAGAAGTTATTAAGATCGAGCCGCCGAGCGGTGATAAGACACGACAGATGACCGGCCTGGGTATGGGGTTTTTCCGTACTTATAACCGTAACAAGAAAAGTGTAGTGCTTGACATAAAGTCTTCAGAAGGTAAAGCAAGTCTTTTAGCGCTGCTAGCCGAATCCGATGTCATGATTGAGAATTTTCGACCGGGGCTGATGGACTCGCTGGGGCTAGGCTACCAAGCGTTGTCACAGCAGTTTCCCGAGCTCATCTATGTTTCGCATAAAGGATTTCTGCCTGGGCCTTACGAGAATCGTCTGGCTCTTGATGAAGTCGTTCAGATGATGGGAGGGCTAGCCTACATGACCGGCCCAGAAGGCCGTCCATTACGCGCAGGAGCCTCCGTAAACGATATTATGGGCGGTATGTTTGGAGCGATTGGCGTCCTTGCGGCTCTTATGCAACGCGGAAAAACCGGGAGTGGCCAGGAAATTCAGAGCGCCCTGTTTGAAAACTGTGTTTTTCTCTCCGCTTCGCACATGCAGCAGGTTGCAATGTCTGGAGAAGTGCCGCCTCCGATGCCATCTCGTGTCTCCCCTTGGACAATATATGACGTATTCACTCTAGACAATGATGAACAGTTGTTTATCGGGGCCGTTAGCGACAAGCAGTGGAAAATCCTGTGTAACGTTCTGGATCGACAAGACCTCCTTGACGATCCAACACTGCAGAAAAACGAGCAGCGACTCAAGGTTCGTGATGGTCTTTTGAGAACTCTAGGTGAGACCCTCAAGCACCATGATATTGATGAACTCTCAGCGAAGCTAGATGCCGCAGGCTTGCCTTATGCGCCCATTACACGCCCCGATGAGTTGCTGCAAGACGAGCACCTGAAGGCGAGCGGTGGGTTGGTGCCTATGCAAACTGATGATGGCGGCACCACTGACGTCGTGCTACTGCCTTTAATGATGGGTGGTAAGCGCCCTCAAGTACGTCACCCACTGCCTAAAGTGGGAGAACATACTGAGGAAGTGCTAGGTAAACTTAATATTACTGCATAAGATCATATTTAACTGCAGGCCAATTATTCATAAAACACAACGATAAGTGGAGAACACAATGAAAACAACTCTCAAAACCCTTGTTGCCGCCGTTGCAATCACCAGCTCACTCAATATTGCTTCGGCTGCTGACTATACCATGCGCCTCGCGCATCAATTGCCTGGCTCACATCATGTTGCGCAAGCTATCGAAGCCTTTGCTGATGAAGTAGAGAGTGAGAGCGATGGTCGCATTGAGGTTGAAGTATTTGGTGGTGCTCAGCTCTACGAACCAACAGAATTTCATGCTGCTGTTGCGCGCGGTCACATAGAGGCGGCATCAATTGTCAACCTGCTATGGGGTGGTACCATTCCTGAAATGCAGGTATTTAACATTCCTTATCTGATGACCAGTAGCCACCAGCTTGAACAATTTCCAGCCTCCGAAGCAGCGGAAATGCTGAATAACAAAATGGCATCTAAGGGAGTCAAGAATTTAGCCTGGTTGTTAGACGCCAATAATGCGGTTTTCACTTCCTCCGATAATCCCCTAATCGCTCCAGAAGATTTTCAAGGAATTAAGATTCGCGGATTGAGCCGTGTATTTGATGCCGGTCTAATCGCTATGGGAGCTTCGCCAGCCACCATGCCTGGCTCGGAAGTCTATCAGGGGTTGCAAACGGGAGTTATCGATGCTGCCGTCACTAGTGCTGATGCAGTCTATTCGCGACGCTACTTCGAAGTTCAGGACTACGCAGTAGCTTCCAACCTGATTACTGTCTATCAGAACATAATCGTTAATCCACAATGGTGGTCAACCCTGCCCGAAGACCTTCAGAGTTTGGTCGAGTCAGCGGCGTCTAATGCAGCGGGTGTGCTGTTACCCAAAACAGATGAAATCGATCCTGCTGGGATCGCTAAATTGAAAGAGAATAACATGCAGGTCACGCTACTTTCAGATGATCAGGTTGAGGCCCTCAGTACTGCGATGCAACCAGCTGTTGAGGAAGCATTCATCGAGAGTACCGACGATGGTGAAAAGTTGATTGAACTAATTAAGCAACTTTGAACTACTAAGGTGCATTTAATCTTGATGTGTGTGGCAGGAGGAGGTTTTCCTCCTGCCTCAACAACAGTCGGCACGGTGATGGTGCTCTCCTGAAGGATAAGTTATGAATAAACATACAAGACCCGCCACGGGTGAGGCAGAAGTCTTTCAGCCACCAATGGTAAGTAGATGGTTGAGTAAGTTGGTGTATTGGGTGACCACCGTTGCTATGGCCATATCGGCAGCCGGAGTATTGGTCGCGTTAGCGCTGATAAGTTACGCAGTACTAGCACGCTATGTACTAGGGCAACCCTCTATTTGGATTAACGACGTAGTGACCTTCATTCTGGTCGGTATTGTAATGTTCGGCACCGCAGCTGCTCTTCGAGAAGGTCGTCATTTGGGCGTTGATCTGTTTACAGAGCGCCTCCATGGTCGATACCAGCGCTGGTCTCAGGCCTGGTCAATGCTTGCCGTACTTTTAGTCTCGCTCTACTTGATAGTAGACGGGTGGCAGACCGCCATGTTTTCAAAAATGCTAGGCATGACGACGTTAGGGTTTGTAGAGATCCCTCTTTTCTGGCTGCAATTACTGATTCCCTTGGGTGGCTTGATGCTATTTCTAGTATGCCTGGATTCCTTGCTACGCTTGTTCTGCGGTGGTGATGCTTTCGTTGATTCATGTCAGGAACGGGAGCTCTGAGCATGATGACAATACTGTTCATTCTACTTGGCTTGATTTTACTGTTGTTTACCGGATTACCCATCTTTGCCGGTTTGTCGATGTTTGGTGCCGCTTTGCTTGCAGGAACGCCTGGCTCCTTAGGTGGCCTTACTGAGATCGTTTTTAATAAAGTCAGTATGTATGTGCTTCTGGCGATTCCTCTATTCGCCTATATGGCGCATATCATGATTCGTGGTCGCATTGTTGATGACCTTTACGATACCGCCTATACATTGACTCGCCATCTGCCTGGCGGTGTTGGTATCGCTACAATTATCGCGTGCATGATCTTCTCAGCCATATCCGGCTCTAGCGTAGCGACAGCTTTAACAATTGGCGCGGTGGCAATTCCACAGATGATTCGCTATGGCTATGATCCTAAAGTTGCTTATGGCCTAGTAGCCGCTGGCGGTACACTTGGTATCCTGATTCCGCCCTCTGGTCCAATGATTATCTATGGTGTTGCCACGGATACCTCTATTGGCGGGCTATTCATGGCGGGTCTGTTTCCTGGACTTATGCTGGCCGGTATATTTATGGTCGCGACATCCTTTCATCAACGTCACGCCAAACGTGCCCAGCGGGCTACCCTTAATGAAGCTATTTCTGCGATACGCAAATCAGGTTGGGCAATTGCGTTACCTACCATGGTATTAAGCGGAATGTACTTAGGTGTCTTTACTGCTACTGAAGCGGCGGCTATTGGTGCAACACTGGCGCTGTTGATCGGTTTGTTGGTGTATCGCAGCATTGGTTTGCGTGAGATATGGTCTTCAGCCATTGATGCCAGCCGCACTTCCGCTATGTTGTTTATGATCCTGGCAGGCGCCGCTATCTTTAGCCATGCGTTGACTAAGATGATGATCCCACAGCAGATTGTGGAGTTTGTCTTGGATGTTGATTTGGGGGTTTATGGCTTCCTAATACTCATGATGCTCATGATCTTTATACTCGGAATGTTCCTAGAATCCATTGCGATTATTCTGATCACTTCTCCTGTCGTCATGCCTGTTCTAGCGCTGTTGGATATAAACCCAATCTGGTACGGAGTACTGCTCGTTATCAATTTGGAACTCGCGATGATTACGCCACCCGTGGGAATGAATTTGTTCACTATTAAGGCAGTGACTAACGCACCGATCGGACAGATTATTCGTGGCGCGGCACCCTTTGTATTATTGATGATATTTGGGTTAGCACTGGTGTTGATTTTCCCCCAGATAGCGATGTGGCTGCCGAACAGTATGCTTAGTGCAGGCAACTAATAGTTCATAATAAGAGGTGGAGTAACTCTATGTCGATTTACCGATATGATGGGGTAGAGCCCGATATTCATACCGCCACTTATGTGGCGGATACAGCAGACGTTATCGGCTATGTTACTTTAGCGAAAGGCAGTAGCGTTTGGTATCAAGCTGTCCTGCGAGGAGATAACGAGCAGATTGAAATTGGTGAGAATAGCAACGTTCAAGAGGGTGCGGTTTTACACACCGACCCCGGCTATCCCATGAAGGTAGGTAGAGGTGTCACCATTGGCCACCAAGCTATGTTGCATGGTTGCACAGTAGGAGATGGCTCCTTAATCGGCATCCAGGCGGTTATTTTAAATGGCGCTATCATTGGCAAGAATTGCCTTGTCGGGGCGGGCGCTGTGGTAACAGAGGGAAAAGAGTTTCCTGATAATTCACTGATCATTGGGGCGCCAGCTAAAGTGCTGCGTCAACTCAGTGATGAAGCCATTGTGGCGATGAAAGAAAATGCTAACCATTATATTGAAAGAGCGCAGCTGCACAAAGATAAGTTAGAAAAAATCGGTTAAAGCATTTTTATTTGACCATGGCGAGGCTCATCTGTAATTATGCGATTCCAGTCTCGCCCCATGTATAGTCTTATAAAATTAGAGCTAAATATTCTATTGATTTAAATTAGTCAAATGATCAAATAGTGCTCGTGCTGGAACACTGAGTTTTGAATAATCTCTCACGCACGCTACGAAGTTACGGGTTGCCCAAGGGTCATTTAGCGGAATTGTTTTAATGTTCATTGCTGTTTCGTACAAAGCAGCGACTTCTAGTGGAACAACAGCAATAGCAATGTTTGAGTCAGCAATTCTACAAGCTGCATCAAATGTAGTTACGTGTATTCGGAAGCGGATGGGGCTTCCTAGAGCAGTCGCTTCTCTTTGCAACGTTAAGCTAACAAGGCTGCCTGGAAGTATCTCTACATGGTCATAAGCTAGAGTTTCTTCAAAGAAGAGGCCTGATTTGTCTGCCAATGGATGCTGAGCGTTGACGACAATGGCTAACTGGTCAGTAAGGTATGGCCGAGAATCGAGGTTTTTGGTATGAGCATCTTCCCAGCATATACCTATATCTCCACGGCCTTCTTCAATACCTCTGGTAATAAGTGAGCTGACTTTTTCCTCAAGGGTTATACGTACTTTCTCATGAGCTTGCATGAACGTACTGATTTGCTTAGGTAAAAACTGACAGATAACTGACAAGCTAGCCAATATTCTTAAATCCCCTTGCACGCCATCGCTAAACTCACTGAGCTCAGCATGCATTCTTTCAAGGGCGATAAGTGTCTCTCTAGCCGAACGTAACAAAACTTCACCAGCAGGGGTAGGGAGCGCGCCACGCTTGGTTCGCTCCAACAGCTTGACGCCTACCTGCTCTTCCAAAGCGCTCAAGCGTTTGCTAACTGCAGAGGGAACAATTGAAATTTTCTCTGCAGCTCCAGCTACGCTTCCTTCTTCACAGACAGTAATAAATATTTGAAGCGTGTGCGGATCGTAATATCTCACCAGGTACTCCATTTCTTGACTGAAGGGTGACTCAGGTCTTCTGCCGCCAACCCGTATTATGAAGAATGTGGTGAGGCGGCCTTTACATTTATCTATGAGAGTATTTCATTCAAATGCCTTTGTGGTTATTCGACTAAAGTGGCGATGCCAGTTATTTTAATGAATGCACATATCAGCACGAGGTTGTAAACAAAATTAAAATTCCGGTATGGAACCCATAAGGTGACACAACTGAACTTTTATTTAATGTTTTGAATCGTTAGCGTAGTGAATACTAATTTTATATTTATTTTTTGGCAAAAGCCTCTGTAAGCCTGTTCTCTCTTGATGAAATGAGCAGATTATTTCAGTGGCTAACTGCTGTTTTTAACGAGAGTAATTATGTTTAAAAAAATACCTTATGCGTCTGGTGATCCAATCCTTGGCTTGATTGAAACATACAATAAGGATTGTAACACTCAGAAGGTTGATTTGGGTGTTGGTGTCTATCGTGACCATAATGGCCATACTCCTATCTTGGAATCGGTTAAAAAAGCTGAGGCCAACATACTGAAGAACGAGAAATCAAAAGCTTATGTTGGATCTCATGGTGATCCAGTATTTGCAGAGTCGATTCTCGGTCTGGTTTTAGGGAATCATTCAAAGGTTCTGCTAGCAAACCGATCCAGCGTTTCGCAAACGCCGGGGGGAAGTGGCGCCTTAAAGCTTGCAGCGGATTTCATTCGAGCTCACTTGCCGGAAGCCAGCATTTGGCTACCCACGCCAACGTGGTCAAATCACTTTTCTATTTTTGCAGGAGCCGGTCTCACTCTGCATGAATACCCTTACGTTAGTGATGAGAACAGCCTAGATTTTGACAGTATGCTTTTATCACTCAAGAACATCCCGCACGGTGACATAGTATTGTTACACGCTTGTTGCCATAACCCTACCGGTTTTGATCTCTCCATTGAACAGTGGGGCTTAGTGCGAGATGTTATTCTTGAGAAAGGGTTATTACCGCTAATCGACTTTGCTTACCAAGGCTTCGGTGAAGGTTTGGAACCAGATGCGTATGGCGTTCGCTTGCTAGCGGACGCCCTCGATGAGCTTCTGATTACCTCTTCATATTCGAAGAATTTTGGTCTGTATCGAGAGCGGACAGGAGCGCTGATTGCGATAGCCAGCTCGCACAATAAAATGCAGAATATTCGCACCCAATTAGCGATCACTGCTCGCCATAATTATTCCAGCCCACCGAACCACGGGAGCGCTATTGTCGCTGAGGTTTTAGGGTCACAAGAGCTATCGGCTTTGTGGCGGCATGAGCTTGATGGTATGCGTGCACGTATCGTTCAAATGCGGCACGACTTTGTTGAGGCTATGAAGCCTTATAAACTGAATGACCGTTTCAGCTGTGTTAATGAGCAGCAGGGGATGTTTTCATATACGGGGCTATCTGCAGAGCAAGTTCTTAGACTGAGGGAAGAGTTCAGTATCTATATGGTAGGTTCCGGCCGTGCCAATATGTCAGGGCTGACAAAGGAGAATCTCTCTTATGTTGCAAAATCAGTTGCAAGCGTTATATAAGGTAAGGGAGCCGGTAATATAGGTACCAATACATCTTAGGTTTATGTAACCCAAACAATGATGCGTATTGTTATAAGCATTCTGCTGAATTAATTCATTATTGCTTTTGGTGTCGAGGATAAATGATGAGTCAAGGTAACAGTTTTAAAGCTGTTAAAATAGAAAAAACAGAATGTTTTCTAAGGACGAATTAGAGCTTGATCATTTTCTTCCTTACCGCCTTAGTCGGTTAGCCGACATTATTAGCCAATCACTTGCCGATCTTTATATTGTAAAATATCAACTGAATATTCCACAGTGGAGGGTTCTTGCTTGGATGAGCCATTCCAATGAAATCTCAGCGAAAAATATATGCGCACTCACTAGTATGGATAAAGCCAAGGTGTCACGTGCTATACAAGTATTGGAAGGTCGAGGTCTGATTGAACGCTCATCTTCACCGCATGATAATAGGTTGCAAATTTTAAAACTGACAGAAAATGGACGTTTGATGCTCTCTAAACTTATTCCAGAGGCCCGAGGTTGGGAGTCAGATCTTATTTCTACACTGAGCGATAGCGAGTGCCAAATGTTATCGAAGTTGATGATGAAATTAGAGCTTCAAGCTGAATGCATGAATAAAAGTTAATTATAATAGCATAGTTTCAATATAGTCATAACCCAAATTTTGGGTAACCTATACATAAGTTTCCTTGCTTGTTTACATGTAACGGTATGGAGTCAAGACTGTCGAGTGTATCAGAAATACAGTTTCCATTTATTATGTCGAAAGCTGCACCATGAACACTGCAAAGTAAATGACGCTTGTCCGAGGAAATGATGTTTTCTGCTCGATAGTTCAAAGGAAGGTATTGGTGTGGGCAAGCATTCACAAAGCCGTAAAATGAGCCTTCTTTTCGTAAAATAATGACAGGGAAGTCTCCTGTAGGGCTTTTAATATTCAAACAAAAAGTTGCATCTTCCTCAACCAAGCTAGCAGGACATATAATAGCCCCCTGCTCGGGGGCGTTTGCATAATTAAGCCAATTTTCTTGCACTGTTAATCCCTTACATTATGCATCATTGGTACCCTGAAGGACGCCACGTTTAATCTGATCTTCTTCAATGGATTCAAAAAGCGCCTTAAAGTTACCTTCACCGAACCCATCATCACCTTTACGTTGTATAAATTCAAAGAAAATCGGTCCAATAACCGTTTTTGAGAAAATCTGTAAAAGTATTCGAGTCTCACCCCCACCAACAACGCCTTCACCATCAATAAGGATGCCGCGGTTACGGAGTTTATCAAGTGGTTCTTGGTGGCCAGCTACTCTTTTAGTTGATTTTTCATAATAAATATCGGGGGGGCCTGGCATGAAATCCACCCCTTCCGCTGCGAGATTATCTGTACTGGTATAAATATCATCAGTAGCAATCGCAATATGTTGAATACCTTCCCCATTATACTCGCGAAGATACTCCTCAATTTGGCTATGCTCATCAGCGCTTTCATTGATAGGAATGCGAATCTTACCATCGGGTGAAGTAAGGGCTCGGCTTGTTAACCCGGTCATTTTACCGCTAATGTCAAAATAGCGAATTTCACGGAAGTTAAAAGTGTCATGATAAAATTTGTACCATGTATCCATGTTGCCGCGTACAACATTGTGGGTCAGGTGGTCTAGATAATAAAATCCAAACCCTTGCGGCCTAGGGTCAACTTCGCCCAGCCACTCAAACTCTTTGGCATAGCAACTGCCTTCTTCTCCGTAAGTATCTACGAAGTAAAGAAGCGAACCACCAATACCGATGACCGCAGGGACATCGATTGATTTAACGCCAGTATACTCTTCAGCACCAAGCTCTACGGCACGCTTAAGTGCGTGTTGAGCATCGACCACACGCCATGCCATCGCGGGCGCACAGGGGCCATGCGCCTCAATGAATGCTGATGCATGAGAATTTGGCTCACTATTAAGGAGATAGTTAATATCGCCTTGTCTATAAACGGTAATAAATTTAGTTCGGTGTTTGGCGACAGGGGTAAATCCCATTTGTCTAAACAATGCATCTAGCTTTTCTGGTTCAGAATGCGCAAATTCTACAAACTCGAAACCATCGGTTCCGGCTGGGTTTGCATCGCTGATTTGCGCTTTTGGGGCGCTATGTGGAAAAGGTCCCATCACTGTCTCCTTTTGATCTTGTAAATTGACACTGATCAGTATATTCAAGGAAAAGCACAATTGGGTTGCAAAAAAGGCCTCTAGATCGTCTGATATTGCACTTAATATGCACAGAAGAGGTGTTTATGCACGATATTTCGCTCGATCGCTTTGACTTTGCAATTTTAGCAGCACTGCAAAAGAATTCAGCACTAACCAACGCTGAGCTGGGAGATCGCGTAAATTTATCGTCATCCCAGTGTTCTAGGCGAAAGGCTCGGCTGGAGTCAGAAGGTATTATTAAAGGTTATGCAGCTAAACTGAATGCTGAGCTCTTAGGTTTTGGATTGAGAGCTATCACCCGAGTAAATCTCAAGGCACACAGCGAGAGTATGGATGAGAGCTTTGTAGCTCTGCTTTCTAAGCATGACGTAGTGCGTGAAGCGTACTCGGTTTCTGGTGATGCTGACTATATATTGCATATCACAACTAAAGGGCTAACGGAGTTCTCCGATTTCATCCATCACAATCTGCTACCGCATCCGAATGTCACCCAGGTACGTTCGGAGATAATTTTACGCAGCATGAAAGAGGAGCGAGGATTACCAATAGGCTGATTTTATATCAAGCAGTCTTCAGCTGGTTTGTAGTGTAGTGGCATCGACCACTACATTTTAACCTGTGGCAGTGACCGCTTAGCCCTTTACGCCTGGCAACAGCTGGCCCAGCAAGTTCCCCATAAGGTCCTTGTTCTGAAGGCGACGTCACCCCCAGATTGAGTAACGCTGCACTTTAAAGTCCCTCAATAACTGAGCTGAAAATAGGCTGGAATATAGTCCCATCAGTAAGGTGCTCTTCCAGTTGGCCAGCGTCTAGCATCTCTATCTGTGACGGGTAATGCCTTAATAGCTGCTTTGCTTGCCTGCGGGTGGTTTCTGGAAAGTTAGTGTTACGGCTTAGCTCGATCAGGAATTCTCTGGTCTGGATGACCGAACGTGTGCGTTCACTTGGCATGGTCATAAAAAAGTTCTCAAATAGCTTGGTAAAGCCGACGCACAAAAAAGCTGACGGCTCCGGTCGAAAAGTATAAGTGTGCTTCAGTGAGATGCCGCTGCAGATAACTGAGGCTGCCAAAAAAGGTTTTGCCCGAGTCGGCCAAATCCCTTGTTAGTTTGAAGGCGAAAAGCTCGCTGTTGGTTATCGGCCATCGCGCTTTGCCCATCCGCATCACGAATATAACGGGCCAACGTCATTGCTGCGGGTTGTCCGTAACGAGCGCCTGGCGAAGCACATGTCCACAAATGGCGAAGTGTCATCGCAATGTCGGGTTCATGTGCATCCAAGTATGTAAGCCCGTAGGCACAAGCCTCTAGCGTAAACACATCATGGCTACAGAGCTTCCAGGCGGCATTTGGCTTGCCCTTGGAGTCATAAGTATATGTCTTACCAATATCATGCAATAGTCCTCCCACGAAACAGGCTTCCTGCATAAGTCGAGGCATGGTTGGCTCGTTAAGGCGCAGCATAGCCACTGAGTGGTTGGCAACTTCCAGCGAGTGCTTTAGCAAACCACCTGGATACGCATGGTGATAATTGGCGCTGGCGGGCGCATTCAAAAAAGCTTCAAGACGATCCTTCCTTTCCAGTACCCGTGTCAAAAACACTCGAAGGCAGTCTGATCGAAGCGACTGTACGGTCGCTACTAACTTGTCGAATACTTCTGGCATCGGGGAGTACACACGTGGCAACGACTGCAGGGTATCCATAGAGGTCACTTCATCCCGGGACGCTCTGCGGAACTCATCAAGAATGAATTGGCCTGACAAACACTTCACGCCTGAGGCGGTAACAAAGTCCAGATGGCCGATGCGCTCAGGTACTGTTGTTGTGCTCAAGTTGAGCATCGCGATTTGATCCCCCGCGCAATCACTTAGCCTCAGCTTTAAGAAAGGCGTTTTCGCATTGTCGAACTCCACCACGCGCCCAGTAAGGCGATAAGTGCCCGTGAAGGTGCGAGACAGATGAGTAGGGACGTTATCAAGCTGTTTCATGACGCTGCTCCTTCTGGGGTTTAGCGGGCGTGGTGTTGCCAAGTAAACGCTCAAAGGCAGAGCCATCCATACGGGTGGCATTGGGGACGTAACGCGAATAAACCTTAAACAGCATTTCGGTGGAGCTGTGGCCCAGCATTCGCGCTACCCATTCTGGATTTTCGCCAGAAGCCAAAAAGAGTGTCGCGGCAGTATGGCGTGTTTGATAAGGACGGCGTTTGGTTAGCCCAAGAGACTTGAGCAAGGGATACCACACGCGCTTTGTCACGTTATTGTGATCAAGCGGCTGTCCCATCTGATTGCAGAACACGTACTTACTCATGTGCCCAGTGGCGGCGTACTGCGTTTTGAGGGCGTCATACACCTGCCCGAACATGGGGATTTCTCGTTGCGATCCATCGGTCTTGGTGTATTCCGTTTCACCATTGATCAATGTTTCGCGTACTAAGATTTCCCGCTTAGCAAAATCAATGTTCTTCCATTTCAACCCATCGACTTCGCCGGTGCGCATGCCGGTAAAGAAGCGCACCGTGTAGTAGTTGCGGTAGTCCGGGCGGACATTGTCGATAATGCGCTGAACTTCCTGCAGCGAAAATGGCTCGATGTGCGTCTTCTGTAGCTTTAGCGGCTTGATATTTTTATAGGGTGTTTCAAATTCGAATCGCTCGGCTGCCTCACCTAACACCATTCGCAAAATTGTCATATGGCTATTGATCGTCTTAGGCGAAACGACACCTGTGGGTCCCCGCCCCTTACGTTTGGACAACTTGGCACGAAACGCCATAATGTCGGCCTTGCTGATCTCACCCATCGGTTTTTTACCAAACGCTGGCTTAAGCGAGCTATCAAGAATCGAACTTACATTGCGTACATGAGAAGCACGCCACTGGATTTTGCTTTCTTCATACCACTGGGTAGCGAAGTCATTAAACAGAGGGGTGTCTGAATTGCTGGCGTTTTGAAGCTCGGCTGTATTAATAAGTTGGTTAGTTTTTAGTTTTTGTAAATTGCTGCTGTTGGGAAAGAACTCCGCATAATTGAATTCACTGAGCAGCATTTTTGCTTCCATGCGCTGTAAAAGTTGTTCCAGCTGCTTACGATTTTTTGCGTTATCGTCCAGTAGTGTTTGTTCCCGAAATCGCTGGCCGTCATATCTGAAGTCGATGAAAAGCTTTTTGCTCTCTTTACGAGCGCGAACCTTACCCATGGCATACCCCTCCATTAGCCATAGGGATGGCGATTGCTTGCTGACGAGGAGTCGCTTGCAGCATTTCTTCCTGGATAGCTTCCCAGATATAAAGAATTTTTCGACGCCCAAAGGGCCGGATGTAATGAGTGCCTTCAATGAGCACGCTGTCTTTGAGTTGCTGACGGATAGTGCGTGCATCATATTTGATCCGCGATGCGAGCTCTTCCGTTGTCAAAAAAGTGCAGTCCATGAGACTATCTCCTCATGCTGGTGATCATATTGATAATATTTTTAATCGTTCGAGTATGAATATATGCGATCAAATGATTATTTCAATACATTTTTGATAATTTTTATAATCACATTGGATAGAGAGATGATTCGGTATCACTTAAAAGAGCTGATCGCTGAGAAGGAGTTTGCAGAACGTCGCAGAATTACGATCGGTGAGATAGCAAAAGAAACAGGGATTAATCGGATGACGTTATCGAAAATTATCAATCATGCAGGCCATAGCACAGTGACTGATAATCTCGACAAACTTTGCTACTACTTTGATTGTGAAATCGATCAGTTGGTGACCCATATCAAGGAAACAGAGGATGCTCCACTGCCATCTGATTCACGTTGAAGTAGTCGGGTAGACTCAGTTGCGTGTTAGGAGCCTGAAGGTCACCTTCATTTTGGAAGGCTAAGAGAAGAAATGAAGTTTAGGCACAGCGTGGGCACAATTTGGGCACAGAGGGATTTTCAACGATAGGCATAAAAAAAGGCAGACCAGTAAGTTCCTGATCTGCCTTTCAAAATATTGGTAGCGGGAACCGGATTTGAACCGATGACCTTCGGGTTATGAGCCCGACGAGCTACCAGACTGCTCCACCCCGCATCAACGTGTGGCGTATTCTACAGAAGTTTTAGATGAAGTCAATAGGGGGATTAACACGTTTGGCTTATAGCCGTTGATTATGACCTGCGGCAACATGGGGTAAGTGCAGCTATGCTTTATATAGTCATAATAAAAAGCTTACGTTGGTGCATTGTTCTAGCAAATTATGCACTAGGGTAATACAGGCGCAGTCGCGCTTATTCACAATGGCTTGCGACGTAACGTGCATGTTTTGAGATCCAAGCCATTTGTCATATCAGGGAGGTAGTCAATGGCCAATCAAGCCCCCGTCGCCTGGGTAACTGGTGGAACTGGTGGTATCGGTACGGCGATTTGTCGTTCGTTGGCAGATGCGGGATATCTGGTCGTGGCGGGTTATCGCAACCCCGACAAGGCCAAAACCTGGCTAGAAACGCAGCATGCCGACGGCTACAACAATATCGAATTGTCAGGTGTCGACCTTTCTGACCACAACGCCTGCCTGGAAGGTGCCCGCGAAATCCACGACAAGTATGGCCCGATTAGTGTGCTGGTGAACTGTGCGGGTATCACCCGTGACGGCACCATGAAAAAAATGTCCTACGAGCAGTGGTACGAAGTGCTCGACACCAACCTCAACAGCGTATTTAACACCTGCCGTAGCGTCATTGAGATGATGCTTGAGAGTGGCTATGGCCGGATTATCAATATTTCATCCATTAATGGCCGTAAAGGCCAGTTTGGTCAGGTCAACTACGCGGCGGCGAAAGCCGGCATGCATGGTTTGACCATGTCGTTGGCACAGGAAACAGCGACCAAAGGGATTACCGTCAATACCGTATCACCTGGCTATATCGCCACCGATATGATCATGAATATCCCAGAAAAAGTACGCGAGGCAATCCGGGAAACCATTCCAGTGAAGCGCTATGGCACGCCAGAGGAGATTGGCCGATTGGTCACCTTCTTAGCCGATAAGGAGTCAGGTTTTATCACCGGTGCAAACATCGACATCAACGGTGGTCAGTTCATGGGTTAGTGGTTAGCCCAAGAGGAGAGCGTAAACGGGAGGCCATAAGCCTCCCGTTTTCTTTTGCTAACGCTATGGCAGTGGTACTCGTGCCAGTCGGCTGAGCAGGTTATCCAACTCTTCTACTTCAGCCTCCCATAGCGTGGCTGGCATTGGCCCTAGCGCCAATAGTGCCACCAGGATGTCGATCACTTCTTGATCACGGCTGCGCTCTTGATTGAAGCCTTCATTCAAACGTTCTACCTGAATCGCCAGGCGCAGTGGCTCATCACTCTGCCGTACGCTACCCACGGCCAGCATCGAGAGGTGCACTCTTAGCCTCGCAAGGGAGTCGGCTATGCGGGCGTGCTCAGCGTCTGAGAGCGGTACTGCTACGCTATGGCGCTGTTGATTGCGTGCGTTATGTGACTGATTGAAAGCGCTAGGCAATGAAGTGTCGAGAACCGTTTGCGCGTCCACATCACTGGGAATCCCCTCGCTGAGATAGCGTTGGTCGGCGGCCAGGTGAGCGTTCACTAATGGCATAATCGCATGCCACTGTTGAACCGTGTCGGCGACCGCCAGACGGTTTAGGCGTTCTCGGCGTGCACGCACAATGCCACTCATCCGCCGCTGCATGCCTTCGCTGCGCCGATTGCGGGGCAGTGGCTCAAGCTGATTGGCCTGCTCGATAAAGCGCTCCAGTGTGGCCGACTCGCTCGCCTCAAGTGGCTGCCAACTATCCATTTCATCGATGAGCGTCTGCATCTCATCAAGCTGCTGTTGCTGGCGCGCTGCCTGCTCATTTTTATGTGCATCGCGTTGGGCAAAAAGTTGATCGCACTCGTGGCGAAAGGTTTTCCACAGCGTTTGCTCTTCGCCTTTGGGGGCCCGGCCTAGTGCCCGCCACTGCTGCTGCAGCTGTTTGGTGAGGTGGATGCGCTGGGCCAGCGGCTGGCTGTCGTCGCTACGCAGTGCGCTCACTTGGCTGATCAGTTCGCGTTTTTTTGAGGCGATCGTTTCAGCGCGCTGATCAATCAACGCCTGTAGCTGATGGCGAATAGTGCCAAAGCGCCGCCCAACGGCCTCTGAGCCCTCGCGAGGAACGGGGCTGTAGTGTCGCCACTGGTGGCGCGCTTTATCGCGAATTTGCCGGAGTACATCGGGGTCGGCATCTTCTGCTGGCTGAGCCAGCAGACTCTCTAGCTGGTCGCATAGCGCTTCCCGGGCTTTCAGGTTGTTCTCGCGCTCTTTACTGAGCTGATCCCGCCAAGGGGCAAGACGTTCATGGATACGATCCGAAGCGCTGCGGAAACGGGCAGACTGTTCGCGGTTGGCCGCTGCATCGCCCAGTGATTTCCACTCTTTGACCAACTGGCGATGGTGGCGGTCAAGCGCTTCTTCCGCCATGTAGAGATCGTTAGCCAATGCTTCGATGCTCGCGCATAGCTGCTCGCGCTTTGGCCCGGCGACAAAACCTCGCCAGTCGCGTAATTCCGCGAGCCGGGCGGCTAAGTGCTTTAAGCGTGTTTTGAGCGGTTGGGCGGCTGGGCTTTCCAGCGCTTCAATGCGCGGCTTTAGCCGCTGATGCAGACGGCTGGCGCTTTTAAAGGCGCCGCGCTCTAACAAGTGCTCAAAGGTGTCGAGTTCCGCGCCATGGGCCTCCAGGGTGGTGCTGTCCTCTGTCGGTTGCGAGGGGGCGGTGCTGTCAGCATTACACGCAGCCAGTGCGCGGCCGAGCAGCGCCGGGGGAGTTAAGGTGTCTGGCCACTGGCATTCGCTAATCAAGGTGGCCAGGGTCGCATGGTCACCACTGGCCAGAGCGGTTTCGATGGGTGCGCTTACCGCGCACCAGCGCTGCCATGCCTCTAAGCACTGGTCGTAGTGCTGAATCGCCAGCGTGTAGCGCTGACGCATAGCCTCGCTGGGCGGGTGGATATCGGAAAGCGCCTGCCAGCGTTGGCCGAGTAGCTGGCGCTGGGCGCGCAGGCTGTCGATATCCTGTACGGTCATGGCGGAAGCGTGGCGTAGGCCGTCGAGGGTCTCTTCGATGCCTTCAAGCAGCTGCTCACGGGTGTTTTCAGCTTCTTCGCGGCGCTCGTCGCTCTGCTGGCGAGCCTGCTCCTGGGTCTCGTGGTCGTGGAGCGTTTTGCGGCAATTGAGCACGGCTTGATGAAAGCGCTGCTCCTGTTCCACGCTGGGCGGCTGGGTCAGTTGCTCCCACTGCCGTTCAAGGTAGCGAAAACGGCCACCGTAAAGGGGCTCCCAGGGCGCGCGGGCATGCTGTTCTAGTTGATTCAAAAGCGTTTCGCGCTGCTGCTCTTCCGCTTCCAGCCACTGGGCGTCGCTGCGCAAGCGGTTGAGGCGTTCCCGTGCCAGACGAACCACCTGGCGGTCACGGCGTGCCTCTTTCAATAATCGCTTAAGCCCCTCCTCGTCCTCAATGCGCTCGGCGGCCTGGTGGCGAACGGCGGCCACACCGTTGTGGCAAGCTTGATGTATCAGGTCATTCTCATCACTCAGCTTGCTCAGGGCGATCAAGCGTAGATTAAGGTTGTCGCCCTGGAGGGCGACCGCACTCAATACCCGCGGCTCTTCAATCTGTTCAACCAGTGTCTGGCGCTGGTTCAGATCGGTATGGCCTTCACGCCCACTAAGCCGTTGGCAAACCGCATTGAACCAGGTTTCCTCCTGCTGATGGTGGGGGTATGCGTTTACCAGGCCTACGCAGTCATCCAGAGCCAGCAGCGCGGCAAGGCGAATCTGGCTATCGCTATCTTGAGTGAGCGACTGCAGCGCTTGACGCTGCTCCGCCTGCTCTGGGTTTAGTCGTTGGAGGGCCTGACGGCGCACCTCGGGGTCAGGGTGTTGCCACCGAGGTGCGAACAGGCGTCTTAACAGTCCGTGCATGGATCATCCTGCGAGTATGAAATGCGTAGCATGAAAAAAACGGCTCGGTGGTTGCAGTCACCGGCACAGTCGCTTAGCTTGGCCTTACTATGGTGTGATAAACGTCTATTTTCTAGGCCACACTGCTTCTAGATCACACTGTTTTTAGACTACAGTGTTTCTAGACGACGAAATGCGTGATAGTACGCTACCTTAATCTTATATGAACATGACGGGGAGTTCGGCCATGAGCCTTAACGTGGATAGTGCCGTAGTGGCCTTTACCTTCAAAGGCGGCATGCTGCCGATGACCGTCATGGAGCTAAGTAGTGCTGACCCAGAGCAAATCCGGCAGCAGTTGTCTGGTAAGTTTTCCCAGTCCCCTGCTTTCTTTCAGCATACACCGGTTGTGCTCAGCGTGGAAAAACTCGATGAACCACACTTAGCCCTTGAGCGCATTTGTGCCGTGTGCCGTGACCATAAGCTGTTGCCGGTCGCCGTGCGCGGTGGTACTGAGCCGGTTCGCCAATCGGCTTGGGCGCTGGGGTTGGGTTGGTTTCCGCCGGTAGCTGAAGGGCGAGCACGGGTGCTGGAAAGTGTCGGCAGCTCGCCGGTGCAAGAGGTCGCCCGTGAGGAGCCAGTGAGCGAGTCAGAAGCGCCAACGCTGGCCACGCGGCTCTATCGCGGTACTGTTCGCTCTGGCCAGCAAGTAAGCGCCTCTGATGGCGATTTAGTGGTTATCGGGGCGGTGAATGCCGGGGCGGAAGTGCTGGCTGCTGGCAGTATTCATGTCTACGGTGCACTGCGGGGCCGGGCACTGGCAGGCATTCATGGTAATACCCAGGCGGGCATTTATTGCCGCGAACTGGAGGCTGAGCTGCTTTCAGTGGCAGGCAACTACAAACGCTCTGAAGATATCGACGCTCAGCTTCTGGGGCAGCCCGCAGAAGTTCACTTTACAAAAGAACAGCTTGAAATTAAGCCATTGGGCTAAGGTATTAGTATGAGGCTGCGTTGGTGCTTCATGCCTAGCGACGCCGAAGACGCTATCCGTTACAGTATGGCATGTTGATGACATTGACGTTCCCGTTATGCGCAGAGCGCCAACTGACTCGCGCTCGCGACGAACGACTTCAAGAAGGAAGTGAATCTTGGCCAAGATAATTGTAGTGACCTCTGGTAAAGGAGGGGTCGGCAAAACCACCAGTGCGGCAGCCATCTCCACAGGACTTGCGCTGCGCGGTAAAAAAACGGTCGTCATCGATTTTGATGTGGGCCTGCGTAATCTCGACCTGATCATGGGTTGCGAACGGCGCGTGGTGTATGACTTAGTCAACGTGATTCAAGGCGAAGCAGGGCTTAATCAGGCGCTGATTCGCGACAAGCGCGTCGAGAATCTATTTATTTTGCCCGCTTCCCAAACTCGCGATAAAGATGCCCTGACCCAAGAGGGCGTTGCAGAGATTTTGGAGAAGTTGAAAGAAGATTTTGACTTCATTCTGTGTGATTCACCCGCCGGTATCGAACGCGGTGCGCAGTTGGCCATGTACTTCGCCGACGAGGCGATTGTGGTCACCAACCCTGAAGTATCGTCAGTGCGTGACTCTGACCGTATTTTGGGGCTACTAGCCTCGAAAACCCGGCGTGCAGAGCAGGGCGATGACCCTATTAAAGAGCACCTGCTGGTGACCCGCTATAATCCCGAACGGGTTACCTCCGGCGATATGCTGACGCTGGACGATATCCGCGAAATTTTGGCGATCAATTTACTGGGCTTGATTCCTGAGTCAGAGGCTGTGCTGCGTGCTTCCAACCAGGGCGTGCCCGTTACCCACGATATCTCCAGCGACGCGGGCCAAGCCTATAGCGATACGGTATCGCGCCTGCTCGGTGAAGACATGCCGCTGCGTTTCCATGAAATGCAACGCAAAGGCCTGCTAAGCCGTATGTTTGGGGGGGCGCGCCGATGAAATTACTGGAGTTCTTGAAGCGTGAGCGCAGGAAATCCGCCTCGGTCGCCAAAGAACGTTTGCAAATTATTGTCGCGCATCAGCGTAGTCAGCGCGGTCAGCCCGACTATATGCCGATGCTTGAGCGCGAACTGCTTGAGGTGATTCGTCGTTACGTCCATGTGGATGACGACGCCATTCAAATTTCTTTGGACAGCGAAGACAACTGCTCGGTGCTGGAGCTGAACGTGACGCTTCCCAAGAGCTGAGCCTTCGTCTACGTGCAAGAACTGAAGACGGGGCGAAAGGGGCGGCGGGTGTGCTAGGCTTGGGCTTTTAACTGCCCAGCGGAGTGATTGTTCATGGCGCCACCCAATGCTGCCCCTGCCAGTTTTCTATGGCATGACTATGAAACCTTCGGGGCGGATCCGCGTCGCGATCGGCCCGCTCAGTTCGCTGCCCTGCGCACTGATGCTGATATGAACGAGATCGGCGAGCCGATCGAACTCTACTGCAAGCCCGCCGATGATTACCTGCCTCATCCTGCTGCCTGTTTGATTACCGGCATTACACCGCAAAAAGCTCAACGCCATGGTCTGCCCGAAGCAGAATTCGCGGGCGAGATTCAACGCCATATGAGTGAGCCGGGCACCTGCGTGGTGGGTTACAATAGCCTGCGCTTTGATGACGAAGTCTCCCGCCATCTGTTTTACCGCAATTTGCTCGACCCCTATTCCCGTGAGTGGCAAAACGGCAATTCCCGCTGGGATTTGATCGATGTTGTGCGCGCTTTTTATGCGCTGCGTCCGGATGGCATTGAGTGGCCGCTGCGCGAAGACGGTGCACCCAGCTTCAAGCTAGAGCACTTAACCGCAGCAAATGGTATTGCCCATGAGGGAGCTCACGATGCGGTAGCCGATGTGCGCGCCACGATTGCCTTGGCGCGTTTACTTAAGGCGCGCAATGCCAAGCTGTTCGACTATCTACTCGGTCTGCGCGGTAAGCGCGCGGTGGCCAAGCAGCTTGACTTGCCCAACGCCAAGCCGCTGCTGCATATCTCCCGCCGTTATCCCGCCAGCCGGGGCTGTAGTGCGTTGGTGATGCCGCTGGCCGAACATCCGACAAACCCTAATGGGGTGATTGTTTACGATTTGAGCGTTGATCC
Source organism: Halomonas campaniensis (assembly GCF_002211105.1). Classification (GTDB taxonomy): domain Bacteria; phylum Pseudomonadota; class Gammaproteobacteria; order Pseudomonadales; family Halomonadaceae; genus Vreelandella; species Vreelandella campaniensis_A. Next base: position 65,044 of record NZ_JPUA01000005.1, read on the forward strand.
CAGCGATATGTTGAGTATGTCGGCGGAGCAGATTCGTGAGCGGGTATTCGTCAGCCAGCAGGATTTGGCTGAAGGTGAAGCACGTATTCCGCTGAAGGTGATCCATATTAACCGTTGCCCGGTGGTGTTCCCCGCAACTGCTTTAAAAGACGTTGAGGGGCCGCAAAAGGGGGAGTATGGCATTATCGTTGCGCGCTTAGGCCTGGATGTGGCGGCTTGTCGGCAGCACTGGAAAACCCTGCGCGATGCCAGCGGTGTTGCCGCTAAGGTCGCCGAGGTGTTTAGCGCCGGTTACGACGACGCCCCGCAAGACCCTGATCTAATGCTCTATTCGGGCAGCTTCTTCTCCGCCGCTGACCGTCAACAGATGGAGCGGGTGCGGGAGATGGAACCGTGGGATCTGGTAGGACAGCGCTTTGCGTTCCAGGATCCGCGCCTGGAAGAGATGCTGTTTCGTTATCGCGCGCGCAGTTACCCCGACACGTTGGAAGGCGAGGAGCGCGAGCAGTGGGAGGCGTTTCGTTGGATGCGGATCAATGATCCGGCCCTGGCAGGCTTTACCCTCAAGGCGTTTGCGCGGGAAATCGCTCAATACAATCAGCAAACCCTTACTGACCGTGAGCGCCAGATTCTGGAAGAGCTGGTGATGTTCGTGGAAGCGATGATGCCGGCCCAGGCGTTTGATGCCTGAGCCGGTGGTTTAACAACGTTGCTTATTCACGCACTTTAGGCAGCGCTGAGCGTTCTTCCCGATAAGTGCTGACATCGCTGGGTTCGTCACCAGGGTTAAAGCGTATGTCCAGAGTGTGCTCGCGCAGCGATGGCCAGAGAGCTTTGATATCCTCAAGGCTAACGTTCAGCACTAGCTCAGCCAACTTATCACGGCGGTCAAAGCGAACGTCTTCAAGCGCCGTGGCCTGCCAGTAGCGGTTAGCCATGCCCGCTAGGCTGGTATCACGCTGGCGCAACTGATCGTGCACCGCTTGGCGATAAGGCGCTAAGTCAGCGTCGCTAAGCTGTTCAAGACGTTGGCTGGCCTTGTCAAGAAACGCATCCATTCGCTCAGCAATAGTGCTGCTCTCGACATCGGGGGATTGCACCATAAGGGCAATCCCTGGCGCTTCGAGCAGCGGCGAATAGCCAGCGTTCACGATGTAGCCGAGCTGCTGCTCGGTGCGCAGCTGTTGGTAGAACGGTGTCTCCAGCCACTGGGCGATCACCATGGCGGTGGCTTGCTCCGCTGGCGTCTGATCGCGACCCTGTAGATAACGCAGCACCAAAGACTCATCCCGTGAGCTGTGAGGATGCAGCACGCTGTGCTCCTCACTGGCCGCAAGTGGCGTTAAGTTCGCAATAGCATCGCGGGTTAGCCGTGGCTTGAGCTTGGCACGCATTAGCTGTGTCTGTTCACGGGCCAGGTCAGCATCCAGGTTGCCCACCGCCATGGCGTCGACGTACAGATCGGCTAGAAAGCGCTGGCGGAAATCTTCCAGGTGGCCGCGGTCAAAGCGCTCGCTGGCGGCAAGCAGCTCAGCGGTAGACCATTGTGGTGTGAGGAGGGCTTCGCCTAGGGTGCGGCTGGCTTGACCGGTGAGCGACGCCTGGGGCGCGTTGCGCCACTCTCGCTGCAGCTGGTAACGCACGCGCTCGAAAGCGCTGTCGGTAATTTCAGCGTGCGCTAATTGCTCAAGGGCTTGTTCAATCAGCGGGGTTTGGCCATCACGCCAGCCTGAGAACGATAGCGTCATGCCCCTGGCGTGGGGGTAAGCGCTAAACGATTGCCCAGCCAGCCACGCGGGGTAGAGGGATTCATTCAGGCTATCATTGAGCCAACTGGCGAGCAGCCGAGTGAGTACTGCTTCCTCAGCGGAGTAGCTGGCGGTGGGGCTTTGTAGGCTGACCCGCCACTCAACTTTGGGAGTGTTAAAGCGCTCATCCTGCATATGCCAGGCGGTAAACGATGGCGTATCGACCAGCAGGTTGGGGCGCTCATCCTGGCCCTCTAACAACGTTAAGTCACTGGCAATAAAGGGGTTGGGGCCAGGGAGAGCTAAACCGCCAAGCGCCTGACCCGGTTGATCAGGTGTTTGCTCTTTCCACTGGGCATTGAACCACGGTGAAACGGTGTCGCTTTCCACATCCGGCGCGGAGTAGAAGCGCAGCATGTTATCCGGTGTTAGCGCGTCAAGATAAGCCTGCTGGCGCTCTGCGTCGGGGCCATCCATACGGTAAGCCGCGTACTGCACATCCTCTACCGGATAGCGCGATAGGCTCATGGAGAGGCGCGTGGCTTCCTGCTGTGGGGCGCCGTGCTGCTGGAAGCGGAAGGCTTGCTCATTAAGGTCTGCCTGCTCCTGGTAACGCCATTCAGAGAGGCCGTCGTTACGCAGTTGCTCAATGGCGGCAAACAGGGTGGCTTCAATGTCGTCCAAGCGTTCGGCGCCTGCAGGCGTCAGGCTGATGGAGATAGTAAATAGCGCTTCGTTACCATCGCCGCGTCCTACTCCGGCGGAAAGCCCATCGGCCAGTCCCGCATCGCGCAGCACCGCTAACAGGCTGCCTTCGCCCTCATCGCCCAGTAGGTGGGCGATCACCTGGGTGGGTTTTGTGCGGTAGTCGTCGGTGGGGTCGGGCACCGGGAAGTAGAAATTCACCTGGCGGCGATCCTGCAGTGACTGACGCTCGATATAGCGGGGGAGCGTGTCTGAATCAACCAGCGGCGCGTCAATCGTCGGCACGCTTAAGTCGTTGTCGGGAATATCGGCAAAGCGTTCGGCTACCCACTCCTCAAGCGTCTCGAGCGGCTGAGGCGCTACAATGGCCAAGTTCATCACATTGGCATCGTAGTGCTGATGATAGAAGTCGATGACCCGCTCGCGTAGCGTCGCTTCACCTTCAGGCGGGCTGGCCAGTGTTTCCCGGCTACCCACGGCAAAACCGGTGGTGGGGTTGTCAGGGTTGAACAGTTGGTTAAGCACGTCATTTTCGCGCCGGGACTCATCACGAATACGCGCCATATACTCCGAGTGAACGATATTGCGCTCGCTCTCTAAGTGGTCGGCGTTAAACAGCGGTGAGAGGAAAAATTCGCTGAAACGGTCAAGGGCGCCCGGCAGCGCCGATGGCTCAATATCGAAGAAGTAGTTGGTATCCTGCTGCGCCGTAAAGGCGTTATGGGAACCCGCGTTATTGGAAATGTAACGTTGGTAGGCATCTGATTCTGGGTAGGGTTCGGTGCCTAAAAACAGCATATGCTCGAGGAAGTGCGCTAAGCCCTGGAGGTCGTCGGGATCTTGGGCGCTGCCGACACGCACATTCATCGAGGCCGCTGCCTTGTCAGCTTCCGGGTCGCTGACAAGCAACACATTGAGGCCATTTTCAAGGGTCAGCACGCGGTAGTCCCGACTGTCATAAGGGCTAATGATCGGGGTGGCGGTTTCGGCAATGACGTCGGCAACGGCGTCATCCCCTTCGGCGAAGGCAAGTGGCGTTATCGCGATGCTGGCGATAACGCCAATCACTGCGCACTGAGGAAAAAGACGCCAGCGGTTCAAGCAAGTGGATCGCAACATTACAGCTCCTGTGACACAGTCCAGCGCAGCATCGACCCATTGGGATGGGCGCAGGCCGGTGACTGGTAGGCGGGATTATTGACATGTTTAGATACCGGAAAAGCGCCCAACAGTTCCAACGGCGCGGGTGCTAACAGCGAATTAAGCGTTTCGGTATCGGTGTCGGGGTTGAGCCAGGCGGCTAGTGCATGGCTGGGAATGGTGACCGGCAAGCGGTCAGTTAACGGTGATAACAGCAGATTGGCGGGCACGGTGATCAGTGCCGCTGAATCGGTGAATGCCGTTAACGTGGTGTGGTAGCGGCACCATAGGGCGCCCAACAGCAGCGGCGCGCGGGATACCTGGGTGACTAAATAGGGCTGCTTGCTGCGCGGCTGGGTTTTCCATACATAGAAACCGCTCACCGGAATAACGCAGCGGCGCGCGCTAAAGGCATCGCGAAACATCGCCCGTGATTCAAGGGTTTCAGCCCGGGCGCAGTGGGGCGCGTGATCCAGCACCTCCAGCCAGGGTGGCGTCAGGCCCCAGAATAGCGACGAGAGCCGGTACTGCCCCTGCTCTAAGCGAATAGCAGAGATTGGCCGGCGAGGCGCTAGGTTGGGCGACTCAATCAGCGGTTCAGGAGTGGCTAGCGTTGGCAATAAGCGGGTCAGCGGTAAATTTTGCACATGCAATCGCCCCGTCATAGCTATCTCCTTAAGCAGAATCGTCGTGGAAGTGTACCTGGATGGCGGGGGACTTCGGGCAATAAAGCACGAAATGTAGCGTTTTAGTGTCGAAAACAGTGTTCGATGTAAGGTATCCTATCGTAACCCTTGCTCACGCTAAAGCGCAGTGAGGCTTCCTCCTTGTTTGCCGTTGACCTTAAGAGATCGCCATGGCCCGTCCTAGACAGCATGCGCCCGATGCCCTCCACGCGCAGGTCATGCACGCTTGTGATGAGTGGTTGGCTGAACAGCCAGTCCATGGTCTCTCACTGCGTGCTTTGGCTAGAGAGGTTGGCTGTGCCCCCAGCACCCTACTGAAGCTATATGGCAGCTTCAATAACTTATTGCAGCACGTCAATGTGGAAACTCTGGCACGCTTACAGCACACCATTACCAGCTTGGTCGATGATGACCCTGAGCCATGGCTGCGCTCGCTGGCGCGTGCCTACTGGCGGTTCGCCGAGCAGGATTGTTACCGCTGGCAACTGCTGTTCGATTACCCACTGGCCCAGGAGGGTGAGCTTGATCAGCGCCAAAGCGATTTGATCGAAGCGCTATTTACCCAAGTGGAGGCCTCGCTGAAAGCCTACCAGCCCGCGCTGGATGATCTCGAAGCCCGCCGTTTGGGGCGCACGCTGTGGGGTAGCGTTCACGGCTTGGTTCAGCTAGGGCTTAATGAGCGATTGGGCTATTGGCAGGGCCAGCAGTTGAAAGTGGATGAGCTGTTGGATCAACTGATGAGCACCATTCTGGCTGGCTTGCGCCATCGTGAGGCGGCTACGTGACCTGGGGGGTCAATGCGGGTCGCCAGGTGCTGCGCTGGCTGATTTTTGTCTCAATGCGCCTCTGCTACCGGCTGCAGGTGCATGGACGTGAGCATATCCCTAAGCAGGGCGCTGCGTTGGTGGTGTGTAACCACGTCAGTTTTATGGATGCCCTGGTGCTTGGTGGCGCTAGCCCCCGGCCGCTGCGTTTTGTTATGGATCAGCCGATCTTCGACTCACCCTGGCTTAAGTGGTGGTTTCAGTTGGTAGGCGCCATTCCCATTGAGTCTGAGCGGCGTAGCCCCGGAGCTCTAAGGCGCGCCCTGGATGACGTGAGCACAGCGCTGCGCCAGGGGCAGGTCGTGATGGTCTTTCCTGAAGGGCGACTGACCCCGGATGGTGAAATTCACGCCTTTCGGCGCGGTTTGGAAGCTATTCTCGCTAGGGATGATGTGCCGGTGATTCCCGCAGGGCTGGCAGGCTTATGGGGGTCGTGGACATCCCACCATAACGGCAAAGCACTCAAAAAGTGCCCAAGGCGCTTTCGGGCGCCGGTGAGCCTCCACTTTGGGCCTCCACTCAACCGCCTGGACGCCGATGATATAGCGCTGCGGCGGTTTCTAGAAGCGCGGGTCAGGGCTTTAAAAGCGGCGGCGGATCAGGAGCTATCCCGCCGCCGTTAGCTCGCTTGCTAGCGGCGAGCCGCACGCTGCTTTTGCCAGCAGCGCGCCGAGGTGATGAGGTTGTCGCGAATCTCCAAAATCTCCATGCGCATATTGCCAATTTGCAGACACGCAGGCCCTTCTGGAAAGGCTTCCAGATGCTCAAGGATTAGTCCGTTGAGCGTCTTGGGGCCATCGGTCGGCAACTGCCAGCCGAGCATCTTGTTAATCTCACGAATATTGGCGGTGCCTTCAATTACGTGGCTGCCGTCATCCTGCTGGTGAATCTCTTCATCCTCAGAGACATCGGTGGTGAACTCGCCCACGATCTCTTCCAGAATATCTTCCAGGGTGACCAAACCCTCTACGTCGCCGTACTCATCCACCACAATGCCGATACGCCGTTTCTGCTTCTGAAAGTTGAGCAGTTGGGTATGTAGCGGCGTGGATTCGGGAATGAAATAGGGTTCCCGTGCCTCCTGCACAATAGAGGCCTTGGTGACTTCGTCCCTGGAGAGAAAGCGTGCCGCGTTACGCAGATGCAGCATACCGATAATATTATTGATATCGCCTTTATAGACCGGTAGCCGGGTATGCTGGCTGGTACGAATCTGGGTCAAAATATCTTCGAGAGAGTCATCCAGGTCGATACCCAGCACCTCGTGGCGCGGCACCATAATGTCGTTCACGGTGACATTCTCAAGGTCAAGGATCGACAGCAGCATCGCCCGGTGGCGGTAGGGGATCAGCGTGCCCGCCTCGTGAACCACCGTGCGCAGCTCATCACGGGTGAGGCTGTCGCCGCCGTTATCAACGCTTTTAACGCCCACCAGCCGGAGCAGGCCGTTAGACATGACGTTGACCAGCCATACCAGCGGGTAAAGCAGCTTTAGCAGCGGTTCAAGGGCATAGGACGTAGGATAGGCGATCCGTTCGGGCTTGATCGCGGCGTAGGTTTTCGGCGTGACTTCGGCAAAAATCAGAATCGTGATAGTCAGTAGGGCAGTCGAGATTGCAGGCCCTGATACGTCGCCGAAGAAGTGAATGGCGATAATAGTCGCAATGGACGCCGCCAGGTTATTGACGAAGTTGTTGCCGATCAGGATAACGCCGATCAGGCGGTCTGGGCGGGTGAGCAGGCGCATAACCCGTTTGGCTCTGCGGTCACCGCTGTTGGCTTGATGGCTCAAGCGGTAGCGGTTAATCGACATCATGCCGGTTTCAGAGCTGGAGAAAAACGCAGAAAGCAGTATCAGTAAGGCTAGCAGGCCGAACAGTAACCCCAGGGGGAAGTCGTCGCTCAAGTCGAAAAGTCCTTTGTGGCGAATTAGGCTCGATTTGTAGAAGGTAGCGAGTAGTGTGTCAAGACAACCAAAGGCGTGGTTGCGCCCCCGTTAGCGGTTGAGTCGTTATCGATTGAGTACAACCTCAAGTACGAACTTACTGCCAAAGTAGGCCAGCACCAGCAGGCCGCAACCGCCCAGTGTCCAGCGCACGGCACGCATGCCGCGCCAGCCAAAGCGATAACGACCAACCAACAGGGTCGTGAAGATTACCCAGGCCAGTAGCGAGAGTACGGTTTTGTGCGCCAAATGCTGGGCAAAGAAGTTGTCGAGAAAAATAAGCCCGCTCGCGATGGAGAGCGTCAATAGAATAATGCCTGCCCACACCAGTTCAAAAAGTACCCGCTCCATGGTGGTGAGCGGCGGCAGCGACTGCACAATGCCGCGGATATGATGGTGACGCAGCGCCTGGTTCTGTAGGCCGACCAGCACCGCTTGGACGGCGGCAATTGCCAGCACGGCAAACGCCAGCGCTGAGCTTATCGCATGCAATAAAATGCCCGGTGTAAGCCCGGTATGACCACCTTGATTCGGCAGCCAAGTGGCGGCGAGTAGCGCAATGCCCGCCAGCGGGAAGAGTACAATCCCGGCGTTAAGCACAGGTTTAAACAGGCTGGCAACTAGCACGACGTTGACCGCGACCGCCATCAGCAATGTGGCGCTGGTGGTAAACCCGGGCAGCAGGCCAGGCGATTGGCCGACCAATTTGACCACCACAGGGATGTGCAACAGTAGGCCCAATACGGCGAGCAGGCGTACCATGCCCTGGCGGGGAGGCACTCGCCGGAACAGCGTCATGCCTTGCCAAATGGCAGCGGCAACATAAAGAACAAAAGCAATCGTGGCGAAAGGGAGCGCCTGCATGATGCTATCCGTGCGCCTTGCAGCGCGTTGCTGTGAATAAATAAACGAATTAAGTGTGATTACGATGAGAATCTATCCAACTACTATAACGAATCCAAGCGGCGTCGCCCAGCAGAGCAAACGTATGAAAATAGGTAAAGACTCGGAGTAAGTATGGATGAATGCCAGGGAAAGCTGTAAGCAAGGGTGTTTCGCCATGGCCGGAAAAATGTTCCCGACAGTTCCGGCATTTCCGCCATCCATGGCGGTCAGATGGCGACTTGTTCTGGACGGTTGCAGTAGGGTTGCTGGCACTCGCCCATGGAGACTCGAAGCGTGAGCGCGTATAATCTTTTTACTAAATAGTCCAGGGCGTGCGCGCCGACGGCAGTGACGGAGGCAGAGAGGCCCCATGTTCCAGAATCTAAGTGAGCGTCTTTCCCAGACGTTAAAGTCGATTAAGGGTCAGGCTCGCCTGACCGACGATAATATTAAAGATACTCTGCGCGAAGTACGCCGCGCACTGCTTGAGGCCGACGTAGCACTGCCGGTCATCAAGGCGTTTATTGAACGCGTGCGCGAGCGGGCGGTCGGCCAGGAAGTATCCAAAAGCCTGTCACCAGGCCAGCAGTTCGTCAAAATCGTCCAGCAGGAGCTGGAAGCAATTATGGGCGAAGCCAACGACGGCTTTGTGCTCAAGGGCTCTCCCGCCGTTGTATTGATGGCCGGCTTGCAGGGGGCGGGTAAAACCACCTCTGTGGCCAAGCTGGCACGCTACCTGCGCGAGCGCGAGAAGAAGAAAGTCTTGGTAGTGTCGGCCGACGTTTATCGCCCGGCAGCCATCGACCAGCTCGAAACCCTGGCCAAAGAGGTTGAGGTAGATTTCTTCCCCTCGCGCTCTGACCAGCAGCCGGTAGCGATTGCCGAAGCGGCCATCAAGCACGCCAAGATCCAGTTTCACGATGTAGTGCTGATCGATACCGCCGGTCGCCTGGCGATTGATGAAGCCATGATGGCGGAGATCCAGGCACTGCATAAAGCGGTCTCGCCTCAGGAAACGCTGTTTGTCGTCGACGCCATGACCGGTCAGGACGCCGCCAACACCGCCAAAGCGTTTAGCGAAGCGCTGCCGCTAACCGGTGTGATCCTGACCAAAGCGGACGGTGATGCCCGCGGCGGTGCGGCGCTATCAGTACGCCACATTACCGGCAAGCCGATCAAATTTATGGGCGTCGGTGAAAAAGTCGATGCTCTCGAGCCGTTCCACCCAGACCGTGTCGCCTCGCGAATCCTGGGGATGGGCGACATGCTGTCGCTGATCGAGGAAGCCGAACGCACTGTCGATAAATCCAAAGCCGAGAAGTTGGCTAAAAAGGTCAAGAAGGGTGACGGCTTTGACCTGGAAGATTTTCGCGACCAGCTCCAGCAGCTCAAAAAAATGGGCGGTATGGGCGGTCTGATGGGCAAGTTGCCGGGTATGGGGCAGATGGCCGAGATGGCCCAAGGCCCCGGGCCAGAGAAAGAGCTGGGTAAGCTGGAGGCGCTGATTAACTCCATGACCCCTAAAGAACGCCGCAAGCCCGACATCATTAATGGCTCGCGCAAACGCCGCATTGCTGCTGGTGCCGGCCTGCAAGTGCCTGACCTGAACCGTCTGCTCAAGCAGCATAAGCAGATGCAGAAGATGATGAAGAAAGCAGGGCAGAAAGGCGGCATGCAGAAAATGATGCGCGGTATGTCCGGCATGATGGGCGGTGGCGGCGGCCCGGGCGGCCCTGGTGGTATGGGTGGTATGGGCGGCCCCGGTGGATTGCCGCGGCGCTAAAACGCCAATGGTTAAAGCGCTGATGCGCTGGCTAAGGTTGACGGTCTATGAGTTTTCTGGCTATTAGGCTTTCCAAGCCGAGCGCATTTGCGTAGAATGCGGCCTCTTCATGCGTGGGTGTTGCGTAAAAGCGCGTCAATCGCGGTAGCAGCACCACTCAATGAAGGCCTTTATATAGCCTATAGCACGACGAGTGTTCCGATAGCGGTTAGCGCTAACAACGCACTCTCGTAACCTCAACCGAAGGATAGTTATCGTATGGTTACCATTCGTTTGGCCCGTGGTGGCGCCAAGAAGCGTCCCTTTTACCACCTGACCGTTACCGACTCGCGTAACGCTCGCGACGGTCGTTTCATCGAGCGTATCGGCTTCTTCAACCCGGTTGCCCGTGGTCAGGAAGAGCGTCTGCGCGTTGACCTAGACCGCGTTGTTCACTGGCAGAGCCAAGGCGCCCAGCTGTCTGGTCGTGTTGCTGAGCTGGTAAAAGAAGCACGCAAACAGGCCTAAGCCTGCTTTTGAGTCTTGTTGTTCAAGACTTGTTGCGTGAGAAAGAAAGTGAGTGCTGGGTAGCTGAGGTCGTCGATGACGCGTTTTGAAATAAGCCAAACTGACGACACGCATGTGGTGCTAGGCAAGCTGACTAGCCCTTATGGGGTGAAAGGTTGGCTCAAGGTGTACTCCTACACTAGCCCAATGGACAGCATTCTTGAGTACCCGGAATGGTGGGTGCGCCAAGGTGAAACCCTAAAGCGCATAAGCATTGTTCAGGGGCGTCGGCAGGGCAAGGGAATTGTAGTGCAACTTGAAGGGGTCGATGACCGTAGTGCGGCGGAAGCATTAGCCCAAACGGACATCCTGATGCCCAAAGAGGCGCTGCCTGAGCTTTCCGACGATGAGTATTATTGGCATGAGCTTGAAGGCATGGCTGTCTTCACTCAGGCTGGCGAACGGCTAGGACGGGTCAGCTACCTGTTTGAAACCGGCGCCAACGATGTCATGGTGGTTCGCGGCGATTCAGACTCAATCGACAAGCGTGAGCGCCTGCTGCCTTTTTTGCCAGATGACGTCATCATCGAAATCAGTTCCCAAGAGGGCCGCATGGTCGTCGATTGGGATCCTGAGTTTTGACCAAACGTATGAACAGTTTGAGCAGTGATGCATCGACCGACTCAACTGAGTTGGAGAGTGGCAACGCGCCGGAAACGGCGAGCGAAGCAGCAGCGCCTGCCATGTGGATCGGTGTCGTGTCGTTGTTTCCCGAGATGTTTGACGCGCTAACCCAACAGGGCGTGGTCGGCAGAGCAGTAGAGAAACAGCGTATTGCACTGGAATTTTGGAACCCGCGGGATTACGCCACTGACCGCCACCGCAGCGTTGATGACCGCCCCTATGGTGGTGGTCCAGGCATGTTGATGAAAGTCGACACCCTGCGCGCAGCGATCTTTGCGGCCCGGGAACGGGCGCAGAAAGCCACCGGCTTAGTGCCGACGGTGATCTACCTCTCGCCCCAGGGGCGTAAGCTGGATCAGCAGGGCGTTCAAGCACTGGCATCCGCCGGGCCTTTAGTGGTCGTGGCAGGGCGCTATGAAGGCATTGATGAACGCGTGGTGGAGAGTGACATCGATGAAGAGTGGTCGATTGGTGACTATGTGCTGAGCGGGGGTGAGCTGCCGGCGATGGTGCTGATCGATGCAGCGGCAAGGCTGATTCCCGGTGTACTGGGTCATCAGGATTCCGCTATCGAAGACTCGTTTAATGACGGTCTGTTAGACTGCCCGCACTATACCCGTCCAGAAGTCATCGACGGGCGCCAGGTGCCGGATGTGCTGTTAAGCGGTAATCATGCAGCCATCAAACGCTGGCGATTAAAGCAGTCATTAGGCCGGACATGGCAGCGTCGCCCCGACCTGTTGGAAGGGCGCACGTTAGATGTCGAACAGCGCAAGCTGTTGAACGAGTTTATCGAAGAACACGCTCTGTCTACTAAGTAGTGTGTTTCAGCTACCTAGATCAGAGCGGCGGTGCAGGGCGAAAAAGCGCACCTGTGTCACCCATAACGACTCCCGCGTAGCTCGTTTCGAGCGCCGGGATCACGGCTTCCGCCACCCATGATAGAGCGGTCAAGCCAACACGTTATTCAGGAGTATGATGATGAGCAGCAAAAGCAAAGTGATCCAGGCGATCGAATCTGAGCAAATGGGCAAGGAAATTCCTACCTTTGCCCCCGGCGACACTATTGTCGTTCAGGTAAAAGTAAAAGAAGGCACTCGCGAGCGTCTGCAGGCGTTTGAAGGTGTGGTCATTGGTAAACGTAACCGTGGCCTGAACTCCGCTTTCACCGTGCGTAAAATTTCTCACGGCGTTGGCGTTGAGCGTACCTTCCAGACCTACAGCCCGCTGGTTGACTCGATCGAAGTCAAGCGTCGCGGTGACGTGCGTCAAGCCAAGCTTTACTACCTGCGCGAGCGCAGCGGTCGTTCTGCACGTATCAAGGAAAAGCTGGCTTAAACGCCACTGTTCCTCGGGCGCACGCTGTTGGCGTTGCGCCCGGATACCAAGACCCCGTCACCGCTTTGCGGGGCGGGGTTTTGTTTATGCCGCTCAATAAAAGCGGCGGGAGGTGACTAACCTATGAGCGTTATCGATGCCTTTTTAGATGCTCTCTGGCTTGAGCAGGGCGCCAGCGATCATACGTTAGCCGCCTATCGGCGTGATTTAACCGCCTGGCACAGCCACCTGGAGAGCCACGGCGAAGCCCTCTTGGCGCCGCCGCCGGAGCGCCTCAGTGAATGGCTGGCCAGCCGCCGGGAGGAAGGCTATCAGTTGCGCAGCAATGCCCGGCTGCTGTCGACGCTGCGCAGCTTCTACCGCTGGGGGCGTTTAAATAATCAGGTGGAGAGCGATCCGCTCACCGATATCAAGTTACCCCGCGTCATCCCTGGTTTGCCGAACACCTTGGAAGAGGATGAGGTAGAGCGCCTGTTGATGGCGCCGGATACCGATACCCCGCTGGGCGTCCGCGATCGCGCCATGCTGGAGTTACTCTATGCCTGTGGTCTACGTGTCTCTGAACTGGTGGGGCTGACCGGCGATGCGGTTAATTTAAGCCAAAACGTGGTGCGGGTGCGCGGTAAAGGCGATAAAGACCGCCTGGTGCCCATGGGTGAAGAGGCGGCGGATTGGCTGGCGCACTATATGCAGAGCGCACGGCTGGCGCTAATGAGCGACCCGACCCGGCCAGCGCTGTTTCCTGGCCGGGGCGATAAAGCCATGACCCGGCAAACCTTTTGGCACCGGATTAAGGTGCATGCAATAACCGCCGGGATTACTCGACCACTGTCGCCACATACACTTCGCCATGCATTTGCGACCCATTTATTGAATCATGGGGCCAATTTGCGGGTCGTACAGCTGCTGCTGGGTCATAGCGACCTGTCGACGACCCAAATTTATACCCATGTAGCCCAGGCGCGCTTGGAAAGCCTACATGCAGAACATCACCCAAGAGGCTGAATTGATGATGCGTCAACGCCGTTTAGTAGTATCTCCTTTAGTAACGCCTGTCTCACTGCTGACGTGCCTGTTAACCGTCAGCCTGTTACCTTCCGCTGCCCAGGCGGACGAGGTGGCTGATCAACTTGCTGAATCGCTGAGTGTTAATGGACAGAAAATGCCGGTGGAAACGGTCACTGAGACCCCCATGGAGGGCGTCTATCATGTGCAACTGGAGAGTGGCGAAGCCTTCTACTCCAACGCTGACGGTAGCCACTTTCTGGTCGGTGACCTGTACGAAAATGGCGATGAAGGGTTGGTCAATTTGACCGAACAAGAGCAGAACCAAGAACGTGCCGATGCATTGGCAGCCGTACCTGACGATGAGCTGGTGATCTTCCGCGGTGCCGATGAACCGAAAGCCACTATAACGGTGTTTACTGACCCTACCTGCCCCTACTGCGCGCGGTTACACGACACCATTCCAGAGTTGAACGAACGCGGTATCGCGGTTCACTATATGGCGTTTCCCCGTGCGGGCATGGGCAGCCAAGCGGCCACCACGCTGCAGCAGGTGTGGTGCTCGGATAATCGCAGCGAAGCGATGACCCAAGCCAAAGAGGGTGAGGCGATTTCCAGTGCAGCAGACTGCGACAATCCCGTGGCGGGGCAGTATGATCTGGGTAAGGCACTGGGCGTACAGGGCACGCCGGCGATTATTTTGCCCGATGGGCAAATGGTGCCGGGGTTTGTGCCCCCCGAGCGGCTCTCTGCCATGTTAGGCTTGGATGACGCATAACGTCACCTCCAAAGATAAAGCAAAACGCTGAGACACGGTCTTTAAGATCGACTTCAACACCGTAATTAAGGCCAGCACCACCAGGTGCACAACACGAAAGGGGAAGTATTTTGAAACCGGTAAGAGTAGGTATTTGTGGTCTAGGTACTGTCGGTGGCGGCACCTTTAACGTATTGACTCGCAACGCTGATGATATTGCGCGTCGTGCTGGCCGCCCTATTGTGATTGAGCAGGTTGCTCACCGCAGTATTCATCCTGACTGCGATATTACCGGCATCAATGCCACCTCCGATGTGTTTGAAGTGGCGACCAATCCCAATGTGGATGTCCTGGTGGAGCTCATAGGCGGTTACGATATCGCCCGCGAGCTGGTGCTCACCGCCATTGAAAACGGTAAGCACGTGGTCACCGCCAACAAGGCGCTGATTGCAGTGCACGGCAACGAAATCTTCAAGGCCGCTCACGAAAAGGGCGTTATTGTGGCGTTTGAGGCCGCGGTGGCCGGCGGTATCCCCGTCATTAAATCGCTGCGCGAAGGCCTGGGTGCCAACCGCATCGAGTGGGTGGCGGGCATTATCAACGGCACCGGCAACTATATCCTTACCCATATGCGCGATGAAGGCCGCGCCTTTGAAGACGTGCTTGCGGAAGCCCAGGCGCTAGGCTATGCCGAATCTGATCCCACCTTTGACGTGGAAGGTATCGATGCCGCGCACAAGCTGACGATTTTGGCCTCGATTGCCTACGGCGTGCCGCTGCAGTTCGAGAAAGCCTTCACCGAAGGTATCTCGCGGATTACTGCGGAAGACGTCGAGCAAGCCGACAATCTAGGCTATGTGATCAAGCACCTGGGTATTTCCAAGCGTACCGATCAAGGCCTGGAGCTGCGGGTTCACCCCACGCTGATTCCTAAAGAGCGTCTGCTGGCCAATGTTCATGGCGTAAAAAATGCTATTGCGGTCATGGGCGACGCGGTAGGGCCGACGCTCTACTACGGCGCTGGCGCCGGCGCCGAGCCGACTGCATCAGCGGTGGTGGCCGATTTACTCGACGTGGCGCGGGATATCTCCACCGAGCACCGCTACCGGGTTCCCTATCTGGCGTTTAGCGGCATCGACGAAGATGTCAGCCAACTTCCTATTATGCCGATGGAAGACATCATCACGGCTTACTACCTGCGCCTGTTGGCGGTGGATCGCCCCGGCGTATTGGCGCGGGTGGCCACGATCCTATCTGAGCAGGGTATCTCGATTGAGGCACTGATTCAGAAAGAGGCCACCGAAGGCGAGCTGGTGCCGATCATTCTGCTCACACACCGCACCAAAGAGAAGCAGATGAACGAAGCGATTCGTGAAATCGAATCCATGGCCGATATTGCGGGCCCCGTCACGCGTATTCGCGTGGAAAGCTTGAGTGAAGGGGAGTAAGCCTAAATGCGCTATATCAGTACGCGTGGGCAGGCGCCCGCGCTCTCCTTTGAAGAAGTGGTGCTCACCGGGATGGCCAGCGATGGCGGCCTCTATGTGCCGGAAACACTGCCTGAATTCTCCCGCGAAGAGCTGGCCGACATGGCCGGGCTCTCCTACGCGGAAATCGCCTTTCGGGTGATGAAGCCGTTTGTGAACGGTGAGATCGACGATGCGACCTTCCGCAACATCGTGACCGAGGCCTACGCGACCTTTAATCACGACGCCGTGCTGCCGCTCAAACAGCTGGATGCCAATCACTTCCTGCTTGAGCAGTTTCATGGCCCGACGCTGGCGTTTAAAGACGTAGCGTTACAGCTGCTCGGGCGCCTGCTCGATCACTTCCTGAAAAAGCGCGGCGAGCGTGCGGTGATCATGGGCGCGACCTCTGGTGATACCGGTTCGGCGGCGATTGAGGGCTGTCGCCACTGCGACAACCTGGATATCTTTATTCTGCACCCGCACAACCGGGTCTCGGAAGTACAGCGCAGGCAAATGACCTCGGTGCTGGCCAATAACGTCTTTAATATTGCCATTGAAGGCAATTTCGACGATGCCCAAGCGATGGTCAAGGCCAGCTTTGCCGACCAGTCGTTTCTCAACGGTACGCGGTTGGTCGCAGTGAACTCGATCAACTGGGCGCGCATTATGGCGCAGATCGTTTACTACATCGCTTCAGGCGTTGCCCTGGGTGCGCCGCACCGTGAAGTGAGCTTCTGCGTGCCGTCGGCTAACTTCGGCAACGTGTTTGCCGGCTATATGGCCTACAAAATGGGTCTGCCGGTGAAGCAGTTCATCATCGCCACCAACGCCAACGATATTCTGCACCGCACGCTGGCCGCCAACGACTTCTCCAAAAAAGAGCTGGCGGCTACTTTAGCGCCCTCCATGGATATCGTAGTGTCGTCTAACTTTGAACGTCTGCTGTTTGACGCCTACGACCGCGATGGCTTGGCCGTGGCGGCGCTGCTTGAGCGCTTCCAGCAGGAACCCACGGCGCTGGCCGATGCGCCGCTGGCCAAGCTACGCGAGAAGTTCTCCAGCTACAGTGTAGATGACGCGACGATTCTGGAAGTGATCCGCGATGCCCATAAACGCACCGGTGAAATGCTCGACCCGCACACCGCCACCGGCTATCGTGCCGCCGAGCGTGCCCGTGCTGACCAGTCAACGCCGATGATTACTCTCGCCACTGCACACCCGGCCAAATTTGCCGAAGCGGTAGTAAAAGCGGGCTTCCTGGGCGTGCCACTACCACCGCATATGGAAGACCTGATTGAGCGCGAAGAGCGCTACACAGTGCTCCCTGCGGAACTTGCCGCCGTGCAGCAGTTCGTTGCGGAAAACCGGCGTTAACGAATTAATGGCCTCAGTGACTGATTTACCCCATAGCACGCTGTCGTCTAGCAAGAGCGAGCCGCGCTTAGAGCCTCGTCCAGTGGATGAGGCGCTTTATGCCCGTGCCCAAGCGGAAGGCCTAAGCGAACTGCAGGCACGGCTACTGGCCTCCCGTTTGCCCGGCTACAGCGGCGAGCTGTTGCCGTTAATCTCTCCTAGCCTACGTTATCTGGCCCATCCGGAGAAACTGGCCGACGGTCGCCGCGCCGCTGAGCGTATCGCTCAGGCGGTGGCAGAGGGCGAGGCGATCGGCATTCTTACCGACTACGATGTGGACGGTATTACCTCCCATGTGGTGATCCGGCGCACGCTGGTGGAGCTGTTTGGGGTGCCGGAAGGCAAGCTGCATAGTCTGATCGGCCATCGTATTCACGACGGCTACGGGATTAGCCTACCGCTGGTAGAGCGCACCCTTGCGCAAAAGCCGTTTCCCACTCTGGTGATTACCGCCGATTGCGGCAGCTCCGATGAGCCGCGTATCGCGCGTTTAAAAGCGGCGGGTATCGACGTTGTGGTCAGCGACCACCACGCTCTGCCCGTAGAGGGGCCGCCAAGCTCGGCATATGCCTGCGTTAACCCTACCCGTGATGACTGTGAGTATCCTGATAAAACCATCGCCGGTTGTATGGTGGCGTGGCTATTGATATCGCTTGCGCGCGGTGTGCTGATCGAGTGGGGGGCACTGCCGGATTCGACACCTAAACTGTCACCCTGGCTCTCTTACGTGGCGCTAGGCACGGTAGCGGATTGTGTCTCCTTAGGCGGCAGTCCCGCCAATCGCGCAGTGGTCAATCAAGGGTTAAAACTGATCAATCGTATGGATGCGGCGTGTTGGCGCGCCATGGCCACGCGCTTAGGCGCCGACAGCGTGCCGTTTAACGCCGAGACGTTAGCGTTTCAGATGGGGCCGCGTATCAATGCCCGCTCGCGGCTGGACGACCCCTACGCGGCGCTGCACTTTATGCTGGCCGAGAACGATGGGGTCGCCAATCGCCAGCTCGACGTGCTGGATCAGGATAACCAGTCCCGCAAAGCGATTGAGGCCGATATGGCCACCGAGGCGCGCACTCTTGCCACGGCAGCCCTGGACGCCGATGAGCCCGCCGTGGTGGTGCTGCTGGAAGACGGCCACCCCGGCGTACAGGGGATCGTCGCCTCGCGGTTGGTGCAGGCCTACGGGCGACCGGCGGTAGTGTTAACACAAGCATCGGCACCGGGCATGCTAACCGGCTCCGGCCGCTCTATCGATGGGCTACATCTGCGCGATGCCCTACAGCGCGCTTTTGAGCTTGCTCCCCAGGCGTTACCACGCTTTGGCGGCCATAGTGGCGCGGCAGGGGTGGGCGTGCCACGTGATCAGCTTGATGCCTTTAAAACGGCTTTCTTGCAGGCAGTGGGCGAGCAGTTAGAGGGACGAACGCTCTATCCGCGCCTATGGACGGATGGTGAGCTCTCCACGACGCAGCTTTCGCTGACCACCTTGCAGGAGATCGAAACCCTTGGCCCCTACGGGCGTGAATTCGACCCACCGCTGTTTGAGGGGCGTTTTATCGTTGAAGCGCTGCGCCCGGTGGGCGCCGACGGCGCACACCTGATGCTGGAGCTTTCCACTGGCCCTGTGACCTGCAAAGCGATTTGGTTTCGCGCCCTAACGCCGGGGGAACTGCCTGGGTTTAACGTTGGCGATACGCTGCACTGTGCTTACAAGCTTAACCGCAACCGCTGGCGTGGCCGGGAGACGCTGCAGTTAATGGTCGAGCACGCCAGCGCCATTTAAACCTCATAACTGTTCAAGTAAGGACGCCCCATGCGCGTAGAAGATTTATCCCAGGATCTGCATCGCCCCTACGAAGATGTGATGGCGATGCTGCTGGGCACCTTCTTTGTCGCCCTGGGGGTGACCTTTTATACCCATGCGGTGTTGCTAACAGGGAGTACGGCGGGCTTAGCGCTGCTGTTGAGCTATATGACCAGCAGCATTACCGGCTGGGGTTTTGGGGTGTACTTTTTTGCCATTAACCTACCGTTTTACTACCTGGCGGTGAAACGGATGGGCTGGAGTTTTACCCTGCGCACCTTCGCCGCCATCGGCTTGGTATCGCTGTTTTCAGAGTTAACTCAAGGCTGGGTGCAGTTTGCCAAGGTGCCCTCACTCTACGCCGCCTTGATGGGCGGCGCGCTGATGGGCATTGGTATGCTGATGCTGTTTCGCCACCGTACCAGCCTGGGCGGTATCAATATCCTCGCGCTCTATCTGCAGGATAAACACGGCCTGCGTGCAGGCTACGTTCAACTCGCCATCGACGGCGTCATCCTGCTGATTGCCCTGACCCAACTGCCGTTGGATCGCGTGGGCTACTCGGTACTGGGCGCGCTGACACTCAACCTAATCATCGCCCTGAACCATAAGCCAGGGCGATATATTGGGGTGAGCTAAAAACGTTTAGCCAAGCCAGAACCACCACACGATTAGTGCTATAAGCCCCAGGCCTGCCAAGTTGATCAATAAGCTCATGAGGATTCCTCCTGGCTAGCTTTCCATAGCCGCAAGCGGTTGGCGTTACTCACCACGGTGATGGAGGAGAGCGACATGGCCGCTCCGGCAATCATTGGTGAAAGCAGCGTGCCTGTTATTGGGTAGAGCACCCCTGCGGCAATAGGTATGCACAGCACGTTATAGCCAAAGGCGCCCACCAGGTTCTGTTTGATGTTGCGCAGGGTGGCGCGGCTGATCTCAATGGCGGATGCTACCCCGTGCAACGACCCGCGCATTAGCGTGATACCCGCGCTCTCAATGGCCACATCGGTGCCCTGGCCAATGGCAAAGCCCACGTTCGCCCTGGCCAGCGCCGGGGCATCGTTGATGCCATCGCCCACCATGCCAACGATTTCACCTGCCTGCTGACGGCGCTCAATCTCGGCGTGCTTGTCCTCAGGCAACAGGCCTGCGCGAAACTCATCAATGCCCACTTCCTGGGCAATGGCCCTGGCGGTGTGCTCGTTATCACCGGTTAACATAACGATGGTTAAGCCGTCTTTTTGCAGGCGCTTGATCGCGGCCACGGTATCGTGACGCAGCGGGTCGCTGATGCCAAACAGGGCGGCCAATTTACCATCTACCGCCAAGTACACCAGCGTGCGCGCCTGTGCCTCAAGCGCTTGGGCCTGCGCTTCACCCGCCGTGAGATCAACGCCTGCCTCTTTAAGCAGCCGCGCATTGCCCAGCAGCAGCGCTTTACTGTCGGCGGTTTTAGCTTTCACTCCGCCGCCAGTCACGCTGTCGAAATCATGAATCTCGGCAGGGTTGACGTTGTGTTCATCCGCGTAGCTCATTAGCGCTGCCGCCAGCGGGTGCTCTGAGCCCCGCTCCAGCGCGTGCACCAACCCCAGAGCAGTGGATTGCTCCACGCCAAACATCTGCGCATCGGTAACGCTGGGCTTGCCCTGGGTGAGGGTGCCGGTCTTATCGACCACCAGCGTGGTCAGCTTGCTGGCGGTTTGCAGCGCCTCGCCGCTGCGCACCAGCACCCCATGTTCTGCCGCTTTACCGACGCCGATCATG
Organism: Halomonas campaniensis; assembly: GCF_002211105.1. Classification (GTDB taxonomy): domain Bacteria; phylum Pseudomonadota; class Gammaproteobacteria; order Pseudomonadales; family Halomonadaceae; genus Vreelandella; species Vreelandella campaniensis_A. The sequence goes on from NZ_JPUA01000005.1 coordinate 85,477, forward strand.
GTCGAGATTGGGGTTGCCAAGCCCAGGGCGCAGGGGCAGGCAATAATCAGCACGGTGGTCGCCGTGACCAGCATATAAATCACTTCCGGCGCAGGCCCAAAGTTGAACCACACCAGGGCCGTCAATATGGCAATAACCATGACGGAAGGGACAAAAACACTGGAGACCTGGTCGGCCAGCTCGCCAATCGGTGGGCGCGAGTTCTGGGCACTCGCTACCTGTTCGGTAATTTGTCCCAAGCGCGTATCGCTGCCCACCCGGGGGGCGCGATAGATCAGCCCGCCACGGCCATTCACAGTGCCCGCACTGACTTCATCCCCCGCGCCCTTGGCAACGGGTAACGGCTCGCCGGTAAGCATTGATTCATCAATATGGCTCTGGCCCTCAATGACGTCGCCATCTACCGGCAAGCGCTCGCCGGGGCGCACCCGTATTTGGTCGCCAGTGCGCACGGCATCAATCTCGATCTCCTGCTCATGGCCGTCGCGGATTACCCGCGCCGTGCGGCTCTGTAGGTCAAGGAGTCGCTTTAGTGCATCGCTGGTGCGGCCCCGGGCGCGCAGCTCCATGGCATTGCCAAGCAGAATCAGCCCGATCACCATGGCCGAAGCCTCAAAATAGATGCCCTGGGCGACCTCGGGAAGCCAGGGTGCAAACATTACCACCGCCATGGAGTAAAGCCATGCGGTGCCGGTGCCCAGCGCCACCAGGGTATCCATATTGGCTTGGTGGTGTTTGAACTGCTTCCAGGCGTTGACGAAAAAGTGTCGCCCCGGGAAGGCCATAATGCCTAGCGTAAGCAGGCCAATCCCCAGCCAGTAGAGACGTCCCAGCCCCATCGGATGGGGATGGAAAAAGAGCATGCTGAGCATCAGCGGAATGGCCAGTGCCAGCGAAAGGGCGCTGCCGCGCAGCCGTTTCTGGTAAGTCTTGGCATCCTGCTCGGCACGAGTACGTTCTGCTTCCCGCATATCCACAATGGGTTCGGCACCGTAGCCGGCTGACTCAACCGCGGCGATTAACGCTTGGGCCGTTGCACTGCCAAACACCTGGGCGGAGTGGGTGCCAAAATTGACGCTGGCGGTGTCGACTCCCTCAGTTCTCTCTAGTGCTTTCTGCACACTCTTAACGCAGCTGGCGCAAGTCATACCGCTAATTGCCAGACGCTGCTTTGTGCCTTGCCCTGCTTGGTAATGGGCTTGAGCGCTTGCGGTTTTTTCAGCTTCAGCGGATGACACTGTTTCTGGCTGCTTATCGGCCGCGTCCGGAGCTGTCTCATCCAGAGCTGCTTCGGCTGGCGGATAGCCTGCCTCGGTCAAGCGTTGATCAAGCTCGGCGTCGGTTAGCGATGAGACAACCTCAAGGCGTTTTTCGCTAGGCGTGCCGATCACGTCGGCACTTGGGTCACCGCTTTGCACTGCCTCGCGCATGCGCTTGACGCAGCCCTGGCAATTCATACCAGGAATGATCCGGGTGGTGACTCCATTGGCAGGGCTTTCACTTGAGGCGGCTTCGGTAAAGGCGTCGCTCATGGGGTCTCCTTGATAGGCGTGGCGTCAGGAAAGCTCTCAATCAAGCGGCACACGCTGTGGCCGTCGGGGGATCCGTCGGGCATTTTCTGCCAGCTCTCCATGGCCTGTTCCATGCGCTCGGCCAGTGCTTCCAGTTCGGCAATGCGTGCGCGGATTTGCGGCAGGCGGATGGCGAGTAAGTCGCGTACCAAAGGGCAGGGGGAGTCGCCTTGGTCGGCGTGAGTTAGGATGTCGCGAATTTCTGCCACGCTAAAACCGAGTTTGCGCGCCCGCTGAATAAAACGCAGCCGCTCTAAATCGGTATCTGAAAATAGCTGATAGCCATTATCTGGGTGGCGCTGTGGGGCAAGTAACCGCTCACGAGCGTAGTGACGCACGGTCTCAGCGGTAACGCCGCCCCGTTTGGCAAGCTCATTAACTTTCATGGCCTGTTCTCCCGACCGGTTAAATAGTGTCTCTTGAGTGTAGAACCTATGGGTTACCCATAGGTCAAGGCCAGCTTTGCTCCATACGCTGAAATGACTAAAACACTGATTTAAAACGGTCGTGCGACTAATGTATAAGCCAAAAATAAAATAAAACGAGCGTTTGCCCTTGAACCTTTGGCTCAGTTGCGAGAAAACAGTCATGTAACAATAACTAGGGTGGATTGTCGGTATCCACTGGATCATCGGGAAGAGAGGCCTACTATGAAAAATAACTTTAATAAGCTCGCCCTGGCCGCTGCCATTACAGCCGCTGCCTTCGCCAGTCAAGCTCACGCGGGCGGGTATCAAATCAACGAGCAGAGCGTGAGTGGGCAGGGCTATGGTCACGCCGGGCGAAGCTCTAACATTCATGATGCAACCATTGTGTACGGCAACCCGGCGGGTATGTCGTTTTTAGACCGTGCGCAAGTCACGGTGGGGGCAACCTACCTAAACGTAAATACAGATATTTCTAATGTCCAAGCGAGCCGCTTCATTGATTCGGGCGTAGCCACTGGCGGTGCGCCAAATGGCAATCAAATTCCGGTAGGCAGTATTCCTGGAGGGAACGATGGCGATATGGTGCCAGGAACCCCCATCCCCTTTGCTTTCTATGCGCAGCCAGTGACTGATCAGCTCGCGTTCGGCTTCGGTGTGTATGCACCCTTTGGCTCTAAAACCGACTACGAAGATGATTTCCAGGGCCGCTATTTTGGCGACTATACCGAAGTCAAAGTGGTCAGTGCGCAACCAACGGTCTCTTATCGCTTTAACGATCAATGGTCTGTTGGTGCAGGCATCACATACAACCAGGTGGAAGGGGAGCTGCGTCGCCAGCTACCCTCTGAGGCTACGTTTAACCCCGCTAATGACATCGACTCGCGAGTGGATGGTGACGATGAAGCATGGGGGTATAACCTTGGCGTTATCTATCGCCCAATGCCTGAAACCACGCTGGGTCTGACTTATCGCTCGAAGGTGGATTACACACTGGAAGGGAATTTTAGTGCTACCGACCCGCTTGGTAATGTCGTTCGCTCGGATAGTGCGAACCTGGATTTAACCACCCCTGAGACGGTTAACTTCTCGGTGACGCAACAAATGAGTGACCGACTGAAGCTGATGTTTGGGGCGTCCTGGGTGCGTTGGAGCCAATTTGATCAAATTTTGGTTACCGGTAGCCAAGGCGATACGATTACCCAAGAGGTTCAGAACTATTCAAACGCTTGGGCGTTTGCCACTGGCGGCGAGTATCAGTTAACGAAGACATTGGCGCTTCGTGCTGGGGTTACGTTAGACATGACGCCGACCAATGATGAAGATCGCAGCGTACGTATCCCTTCCGATGATCGGCGCATTTTCTCAATCGGGGCTGGATGGAGCCCCACGCCTGACCTGACTGTCGACGTGGCGTACTCCTATCTGACGGAGCGCGGCACCTTTGTTGAACAGGATCGTAACGACCTGCTTCAAGGTGTAGGCGGTGCCTCCTACTCAGCCGACTACAAAAACGAAGCCCACGGTTTTGGTGCTCAGTTAACCTACCGCTTTTAAGCTTTAGAGAGCCAAACGCCAATGAAACCCGGCCCGCGCCGGGTTTTTTATTGAGCGGCATAACGCTCTCAAGCGTTAAAATGAAAGCTTAAGAACTTAGGCTGCAGGGTTTTCCAGGAAAGCGGCGCGCATCAATTCACTGGTGTAGGTTTGGCGTGGGGTGTTAAACAGCGATTGGGTATCGTTTTGCTCAATGATTTCGCCTTGGCGCATGACGATCACCTCGTCTGCCAACGCCCGCACCACGGCAAGGTCGTGGCTAATAAACAGGTAGGTCAGTTGGTGACGCTGTTGTAAGTCGCGTAATAGCTCGATGATGGTCATTTGAACCGAGCGGTCTAGCGCAGATGTTGGCTCGTCAAGCAACAGAAACTCGGGCTTGACGACCAGTGCTCGGGCAATCGCAATTCTTTGCCGCTGCCCGCCTGAAAATTCATGCGGGTAGCGATGCCGATGGGCAGGATCCAACGCGACTTCTTCGAGAGACTGGATGACCTGTGTATCGCGTTCAGCTCTGGTCAGCAAGGGTTGATGGACGCGCAGCCCTTCGCCAATAATCTCGCCCACCGTCATGCGTGGGGAAAGTGAACCAAAGGGGTCTTGGAAGACAACTTGCATACGTGCCCGTATCGGGCGCATCCCCGCACGGTCAAGTTGAGCAACGTCGATATCATCGAAACGTATCTTACCGTGACTTTTCACCAGACGAAGTAGTGCACGGCCCAGGGTGGTTTTGCCAGAACCTGATTCGCCCACAATGCCTAAGGTTTGGCCTTTGCGTAGCGTCAGGTTGATGTTTTTCACCGCTTCAAAATAGCGGTTAGGGCCAAAGAGCTGCTTTTTAATCGCAAAACGCACGCTGAGGTTGCTGGCTGTGAGCAAAACGGGGGCCGTGTCGGGAACGGGCGCCTTTTGGCCGCTAGGATTGGCAGCGATTAGCATCTGCGTATAAGGGTGCTGCGGTGACTGGAACAGGGTGTTGGTTGCCCCCGATTCGACGATTTCACCGTGCTGCATAACGCATACGCGATCGGCTAAGTGACGAACAACCCCCAGGTCGTGGGTGATAAACAAAATAGCCATGCCGTAGCGGGCCTGGAGATCTTTCAGAAGCGCGAGTATCTGAGCTTGCACGGTCACATCAAGGGCCGTGGTTGGTTCATCGGCAATCAGCAGTTTAGGCTCGCAAGCCAGCGCCATAGCAATCATCACCCGTTGACGCTGGCCACCGGAAAGTTCGTGAGGGTAGCTGTCGACTCGGCGTTCAGGCTCAGGAATACCCACTTGCTCAAGCAGTTCTAGCACGCGCAGATGTGAGTCGCGACCACGTAATTTTGTGTGCTTATGCAATACTTCACGGATCTGCTTACCAACGCGGTGCAGTGGGTTGAGCGAGGTCATTGGCTCTTGAAAGATCATGGATATTTCATTGCCACGGATGGCCCGCAGGCGCTGACGGCTAACCGTTAGCAAGTCTTCATCACCTGCGCCGCCATGCCAGCGAATGCTGCCCGTGGAGTGGGCTAGCTCGGGCAGTAGCCCTATCGTGGCAGTCGAGGTGATCGACTTTCCAGAGCCCGACTCTCCCACTAGCGCCATTGTCTCGCCTTGGTTAAGCGTAAAGCTAACGTTGTTAACTGCGGTAACGGTGCCGATGGGGAGGTCGAAGTCTACGCGCAGGTGATCAAACTCCAGCAGTGGTTGTGGCATATAGCCTCCTTGCCTTTATTAACGCGTCTTTTGTTAACGTGTTTTGGGATCAAGGGCGTCGCGCAGACCGTCCCCCAGAAAGTTTAAGCACAGCAGGGTAGTCGCGAGAAATGCTGAGGGAACAATCAGCATCCAAGGAGCCGTTTCCATCATGTCTTTTCCTTCACTGATCAGAACCCCCCAACTGGTTAAGGGTTCTTGAACGCCAAGCCCCAGAAAGGACAAAAAACTTTCCAGCAAAATCACTTTAGGTACGGTGAGAGTGACGTAGATGATCACCGGGCCAAGGGCATTGGGAATCAGGTGGCGTGTGACAATCTTAAAACTGCTTACGCCAAGCGCATGGGCGGCCTCTACGAATTCACGGCGCTTTAATGCCAGTACTTGCCCGCGCACGATACGCGACATATCAAGCCATTCGACGGCACCAATGGCGGCGTAGATGAGCAGGATATTGCGTCCGAAAACCACCATCAGCAAGATGACCATAAACATAAACGGTAGTGAGTACATAATGTCGACAAAGCGCATCATCAGGTTGTCGATCCGTCCACCGAAATAGCCAGCAATGGCGCCATACAATACACCGATCACCAGGGAAACGAGGGTGGCGACGATGGCAACAGAGAGCGAGATTTGCCCGCCGTGGAAGACTCGCGTCAAGAGGTCACGCCCATTGGCATCGGTGCCGGCCAAGTGACCACTTTCCATGTTGGGCGGTGCTAAAAAGGCATTCCAATCCACTTCATCGAGTGCCCAGGGTGTTAGCCAGGGGCCGACGAGGCAAACGAGGGTAATCAGCGCGATGAGTACGAGGCTGGCCAAAGCCGCTTTGTTTTGGCGTAGCCGTCGCCAAGCTTCGCCGCCCAGGCTATGGCCAGCGATCGGCGGGGACGATACGGTATTAGTCATTGTCATAACGAATCTGCGGATCCAGTGCCGAGTAGAGTAAATCGACCAAAAGGTTGAGTAGCACGATCAGGGCGCTATAAAACACCACCGTGCCCATTACCAGGGTGTAGTCACGATTAAGCGCAGCTTGGACAAAATAGCGGCCAATCCCGGGGATGCCGAAAATTTGTTCAATCACGACTGACCCAGTGATAATGCCGGCAATGGCAGGGCCCAAGTAGGAAATAACCGGTAGCATTGAAGGGCGCAGGGCGTGGCGCAGAATCACTTCACTCTCGTTGAGTCCTTTGGCCCGCGCGGTGCGGATGAAGTGGCTGCCTAACACTTCAATCATGCTGGCTCGCGTCATGCGGGCAATATAGGCAATCTGTTGAAGGGAGAGGGCGACAATAGGAAGCACCATATTTCGCCAATGCCCATCGTTCCAGCCGCCGACCGGTAGCCAGGCCAAAAAAACACCGAACACCAGCGCCAATAGCGGGGCAACCACAAAGTTGGGAATGGCCACCCCAGCAAGCGCTGTGCCCATCACCATATAGTCAATCGTGGAGTTGCGTTTAAGTGCCGCAATAACCCCCATGGGAATACCGACCAGAAGCGCGAGGCTGATTGCCCATAGGCCGAGTTCCAGGCTGACAGGGAAGCCTTGAGCGACAAGCTCGGTAACCGAAAAATCCTTGTATTTGAATGAGGGGCCAAGGTCGCCTTGAAGCAGGTTTCCCATGTAGGTGATATATTGCTCCCAGACGGGTTTGTCCAGGCCGTACGAAGCCATGAGATTGGCCTCTATCTCAGGCGGTAGTTGTCGTTCACCGTCGAAGGGGCCGCCGGGGGCCAAGTGCATTAAAAAGAACGACAGGGTAATCACAATCCATAGCGTCGGGATCGCCTGAAGTAAGCGTCTTAAGGTGTAGTTGAGCATTATCGGGCCTCGCTCCTCAGGCCAAAGGCCTGAGGGGGGTAGCGGTAGTCAGTTGTGATAAAAAACGAACTACAGGGAATCAATCGTCGAAGTGAACCCAGCGTGAGCGATGGATATCTTCAATATTGGTTTCCCAGCCGGAAATGTCGGGGCTAACAAGATTGCGCGAGACGTAGTAGTAGATCGGTAGCGTAGCGCTGTTTTCCAGGGCGAGGGTCTCTGCTTCGGCCATGATGTCGGCTCGCTTATCCAGATCCTGAGTATTCGCGGCTTCGCTCATCAGAGCATCAAACTCCGGCGAGCTGTAGGCACCGTAATTATTAGATACGTTACTCTCCAACAGGCTCAGAAAGTTTTGGGCGTCGTTGTAGTCACCGATCCAGCCGGCTCTGGCAACATCGAAGTCGCCTTGACGAATATCCGCGTAGTGAACGGCTACCTCCGAATTATACAGCTCTACCTCAACGCCCAGGGGTTTCCACATGGCTGCAATGGCGATGGCGACTTTGCGATGATCCTCGCTGGTGTTATAGCGCAGCATGAGTTCCAGCGGATTATCAGGGCCATAGCCTGCTTCCTGGAGCAACTCTCGGGCGCGCTCCAAGCGCTCATCCTGGGATAGTTCGGCGAAGCTGGCGGTGGGCGCTTCATAGTGACTGACATTGGGCGGAACGAAACTGTACGCAGGCACTTCGCCAGTGCCAAGTATTTGATCGGTAATGACTTCGCGTCGAACGGCCAAACTAAGCGCTTCACGGACACGCGGGTCAGTGGTCGCATGGCCATCACGAGCATTGAAAACGTAGTAATAAATGCCGAGGTAGGGGGCTACCTGAACGGCTTCAGGCAGGTTATCCATCAGCCAGTCATACTGCTGGGTGGGAAACTCCCGAGCGATATCAATCTCTCCTGCCCGGAAACGGTTGAGCGCTGTGTTGCGCTCTTCAATAGGGAAGTAAACGATTTCGTCCAGTGCTACCTGATCAGCATCGTGAAAATTGGGGTTGCGGGTGGCTGTGATACGCGTTTGCGACTGCCAATCTTTTAGCTGAAAAGCACCATTGGAGACCATATTGCCGGGTCTGGACCACTCATTGCCATGTGCTTCCACCGTGTGACGTGGCAGCGGATAGGCGGTGTAGTGGGAGAGCTGATCTAAAAAATAAGGTGTTGAACGCTCTAGGGTGATTTGCAGTGTCGACGCGTCGATGGCTTGCACGCCGAGGGTGCTTGTATCGGCCTCACCTGCATAGACAGCTTCAGCATTTTTAATTGGATATAGCAGATAGGCGTAATTTGCAGCGGTGGCTGGTGATAAAATGCGCTGAAAGGCGAACACAAAATCATCAGCAGTGACAGGTTCACCGTCCGACCATTTTGCATCGTCTCTCAGTGTGAAAGTGTATACCGTACCGTCATCGGAGATTTCCCAGGATTCTGCAACGCCGGGAATACGCGACCCATCGGCTGCTTCAGTGACAAGGCCTTCAAAAAGGTCGCCCACCACATCGTTTTCCCAGACGCCGCTAATTTTGTGCGGATCTAGAGAGGCGGGCTCACCCAGAATGGCTAAACGCAGTGTATCTGCGTGGAGCGGTGTGGCGCAGCTTAGGGCCAACGCCATTGAGCCCATGAGAGTGCGAGTTTTTAGCATTCTGATCCCTCCAATATTATTTTAATACGATTGTTTGACTGTTTGAGTACTAGTTAAGTACTAGCATCGGGGAAAAGTAGGCGTCTATAAGAAATTAAACATGTGGCTATGCGCAATTTCGATACTACGGGCGTTATGTGCGACAAGCCTGCATGGTTGTTGGCAGCCAATTTCGCTACACTATGCGCTTTTCTGATCGATACACCTCTGTACGATCCGAGTTGACCAAGCTAGGGCGATCCCATGTTGGAAACCAATCCGATTCACAACCAGCTTAAGGACCTGTCTGAGCGGACAGACGTTCTTAGGGGGTATCTTTGACTATGCCGAGAAGAAAGATCGGCTAGAAGAGGTCACCCGCGAACTGGAAGACCCCAATGTCTGGAACGATCCAGACTACGCGCAGAAGTTAGGCAAAGAGCGCGCCTCCCTCGAAGCCATAGTGGCCACCATTGATGAACTTGAGCAGGGCCTTGGCGATAGCCGGGATCTGCTGGAGCTTGCCGAAATGGAAGAGGATGAAGGCACCGTCGAAGAAGTGTGCAAAGAGCTGGACAGCATGCAGGCGGCGTTAGAAAAGCTGGAATTTCGGCGCATGTTCTCCGGTGAAATGGATCAGAACAACGCCTACCTGGAAATTCAGTCCGGCTCTGGTGGCACCGAAGCCCAGGATTGGGCCAATATTTTACTGCGCATGTACCTACGCTGGGCGGAGAGCCACGGCTTCAAAGCCGATATCACCGAAATCTCCGCTGGCGAAGTGGCGGGGATTAAGTCGGCCACGGTACATATCCAGGGCGATTACGCTTTCGGTTGGCTGCGTACTGAAACCGGCGTGCACCGCCTAGTGCGTAAAAGCCCGTTTGATTCCGGTGGCCGTCGGCATACCTCCTTTGCCTCGGTGTTTCTGTCCCCGGAAATTGACGACAGTTTCGAGGTGGAGATTAATCCCTCGGACTTGCGCGTCGATACCTACCGCTCCAGCGGCGCGGGCGGTCAGCACGTTAACACCACCGATTCGGCCGTGCGGATTACCCACGAGCCGACCGGTATCGTCGTGGCCTGTCAGGGGCAACGCAGCCAGCACGCCAACCGCGATTTTGCCATGAAGCAGTTGAAAGCGCGGCTGTGGGAACACGAGATGCAGAAGCGCAACGCCGCCAAGCAGGAGGCCGAGGACTCCAAGGCTGACATCGGTTGGGGCAGCCAGATTCGCTCTTACGTGCTGGATGATCAGCGCATCAAGGATTTGCGCACCAGCGTGCAGTCCAGTAACTGCGATAAAGTGCTCGACGGGGATATTGATCAATTTATCGTCGCCAGCTTGAAGCAAGGTTTGTAATCTTTTTAGCGTTTGAACATGAACAGGGTGCCCCATGGCTAACCAAGACGCGTCTCCTGCAGACAACGAAAACCACCTGATCGCCGAGCGCCGTGCCAAGCTGACTGCTCGCCGTGAGCGCGCCGCTGAGCAGGGAAAGAGTGCGTTTCCCAATGACTTTCGCCGCGACAGCTTAACCGTCGAGCTGCAAAATGCCTTCGGCGATAAAGACAAGGCCGAGCTTGAAGCGCTGGATCACCACGCCGCTGTGGCTGGTCGTGTGATGCGTCAACGTGGCCCCTTCATCGTCATTCAGGATGTAGCCGGGCAGATCCAGCTCTACGTCGATAAAAAGGGCCTGCCCGCCGACGTACTGGAAGACGTTAAAAGCTGGGACATCGGTGACATCGTCGCTGCCCACGGGCCGGTGCATAAATCTGGCAAGGGCGACCTGTACGTGATGATGAAAGAGGCGCAACTGCTCACCAAGAGCCTGCGCCCGCTGCCGGATAAGTTTCACGGCCTCACCGATATGGAAGCCCGCTATCGCCAGCGCTATGTGGATCTGATCATGAACCCGCAGTCGCGCAAGGTGTTTGAAACCCGCGCAGCGGTGATCAGCTCCATGCGCCGCTTCTTTGAAGCGCGCGGTTTTATGGAAGTAGAGACGCCGATGCTCCAGCCGATCCCCGGCGGCGCGGCGGCACGGCCGTTCATTACCCACCACAATGCGCTGGATATCGACATGTATCTGCGTATTGCGCCAGAGCTTTACCTCAAGCGTCTGGTGGTGGGCGGTTTTGAAAAAGTGTTCGAGATTAACCGCAACTTCCGCAACGAAGGGTTATCAACGCGCCACAACCCAGAATTCACCATGGTGGAGTTCTACTGGGCCTATGCGGATTACCGCGACCTGCTCGATATGACCGAAGCGATGCTGCGCACAGCCGCTGAAGAAGTGCTCGGTAACGCAGTGATTGAGTATCAGGGGGCAAGCTACGATTTCGGCAAACCTTTTGCCCGCTTAACGCTGCGTCAGGCGATTCTTGATCACGGTGACGGCATTGCCGACAGCGACTTGGATTCGTTGGAGGCGGCGCGGGCAACCGCTGAAAAGCTCGGCATCAAGGTCAAGGAGAGCTGGGGGCTGGGTAAGGTGCAAACGGAGATATTTGAAGAGGTTGCCGAGCACAAGCTCGACCAGCCGACCTTTATCACCGAATACCCGGCGGAAGTGAGTCCGCTGGCGCGGCGTAATGACGCTAATCCCTTCGTCACCGACCGCTTTGAGTTCTTTGTAGGCGGGCGCGAAATCGCCAACGGCTTCTCGGAGCTTAACGACGCCGAAGATCAGGCGGAGCGCTTCCGTGCCCAGTCCGCGGAAAAAGATGCCGGTGACCTGGAAGCGATGTACTACGATGCAGATTACGTGCGTGCGTTGGAGTACGGCATGCCGCCCACCGCGGGCGAAGGCATCGGTATCGACCGCTTGGTGATGCTGTTCACCGACAGCGCCTCGATTCGCGATGTACTGCTGTTCCCGGCGATGCGCCCTGAAGTGGACTAACACGCTACGATAACGGATGAAAAGTTGGTAAGGGCGCGTTATAGCGCCCATAATGGTCAACGTTTCGACGGCGAGGAGAATCCCATGAAACTGCTTAACCGCTCCGCACTGAGCGTCAGGCCGACCCAGCCCTTTGTGGACTGGATCAACGCGCTGGAACCCACCATGGGAGACGACGACCTGACCCTGGACGACGTCGAACGTGAAAGTACCATTTACCTGATTCCAGAGATGGATACCCCGGAAGCGCTGGAAACTTTTGTGCGCGACCGCTACGTAGAAATTCTCGAAACTGAGCTGCGTGCTTGGGAAGAGGACGAACGGCAGTGGCCGGATAAACTCGACTGGGCATTGTTCCAGGAATTTGTGCGCGTCGAGCACAGCTACCTGGCGATCGACCTGGATGACGAAACGGCGTTAGAGATTTCTGAAGTGGATGATGCGCTGCTGCTCGACAGCGAGCAGGATTAGCGTGCTAATATTTTAAGCAAGCTAAGTTCTGCCTGCGCGGCTGCCCGGTAATAACGGGATAGCTAACAGCTTGATAGCGCACTTCGAAACCGGCTTAGGCCGGTTTCATTGTGTTGGTTCGTTGGTTTTAGACGCTTGGCGGTTTCGTTTAGCAACTCTCCTTTCTAGGAACTCTTGCATGCGACTGTTTGAAACCCGTCCCGGTGACGATGGCCTGCCAGGGCCTGAACGTGCTCTTGCCGTACTGGCGCTGGTGACCGGCACTTTAATGGCGGTGGTCGATACCACCATGATTAACCTGGCGCTACCCACCATTGCCGCCGATTTGAATGTATCGGCATCCCGGGCAGTATGGATCACCAACCTGTTTCAGGTCGTATGTGCGGCTTTTTTGCTGGTGTTTGCGGGCGTTAGTGAATTGATCACACGCCGCAGGCTCTACCTGTTTGGGCTGGCCACCTTTGTCGCTGCTGCGCTGGGGGCGGCGCTGTCGCGTAACCTGGAAACACTGCTGGTGTTTCGTGCCTTTCAGGGGTTGGGTGCCGCCGCCACGCTATCGATTGGCCCATCGCTCTATCGGGCGATTTTTCCCTCGCGCCTCTTGGGCAGCGCCCTTGGCTTGAGTGCCTTGGTGGTGGCCGGTGGCTACGCAGCAGGGCCCACGCTAAGCGGGGTAATCCTCTCCTTTGCCGACTGGCCCTGGCTGTTTGCGCTAAATGTGCCGCTGGGTCTTTGCTCGCTATGGCTCGCCAAGCGTGCGCTGCCCCGAGAAGCGCCACGCAAAGGCAGTTTTGATGTGGCTGGGGCGCTGCTCTCAATCGTTATGCTGGCCAGCTTCTTTATTGCCATGGATGCCGTGAGCCACGCCGCGCCGCTTTGGCAAAGCGGTGGCTGGGTGCTGTTGGCGGTACTGGCCTGCGCTGGGTTTATTGCGCGTCAGCGTCGCGCACCGTATCCACTGCTGCCGCTCAGCGTGTTTGCCGAGCTGCGCTTTACACTGGCGGTTTCTGCCTCTGGGCTTGCCTTTATAGGCCAGGGCCTTACGTTTGTAGCCCTGTCGTTTTTCTACCAGGAGCAGATGGGGTTTTCGCCACTGGAAACCGCTTGGCTGTTTACGCCTTGGCCACTGGCTATTATGTTCGTTGGTCCTGTCGCGGGTCGCTTAGCCGACCGTATTAATCCCAGTATTCTCTCCAGCGCGGGGCTTGGCCTACTTATCATTGGTCTGATTGCGCTGGCGCTGGTCGATGAGTCGACCGGCGTGGCGGGAAGTCTATGGCGCACTGCGCTATGCGGTATTGGTTTTGGCCTGTTCCAGCCGCCCAATAACCGCGAAATGATGGGCAGCCTGCCACCGGAGCGCAGTTCCAACGTCTCGGGCGTCATGAGCACCACGCGAACCGTCGGGCAGTCGTTTGGCGTGGCCCTAGTCGGTGCTGCGTTGGCGCTAGGCTGGCCGGTACAAGTAACGCTCTGGCTGGGGGCGGCGACCACGCTGCTGGCGCTCTTGGCCAGCGTGGCGCGTATGCCGCTGGCAAGACGTGCGTTACACGCTCGACGGGCATCGTCTGCGGGCCAGTAAGCGCGTACAATAAAACGGTTTATGATCTCTCAAGGAGAACCTTATGACGCTGCAGACACAGATTGAGCAGAAGTTAACGGCACTCGCGCCGGACGTGCTGCAGGTTGAAAACGAAAGCCACATGCATAATGTGCCAGCGAACTCTGAAACCCACTTCAAAGTGACGCTAGTGAGTGACTCCTTCGACGGCATAATGCCGGTGAAGCGTCACCAGCAAATTTATGCGCTGTTGGCTGATGAGCTTTCAGGACCGGTGCACGCCTTAGCACTGCACCTTTATACCCCCAGCGAGTGGCAGGCGCGGAGCGGTGAGCGTCCGGATTCACCCAACTGCCGCGGCGGCGGGCAGTGAACCAGGAAGTTACTCGGCGCCACTACCTGGACGCCATGGGCATTACCGCCTGGGCCGCTAAATACCAGTTGCCTAATGCGCTGCCCACCGAGGCCTGTGAGTGGGAAGATTCGACGCCTGCTCCTACGCCGCCTCGGGAGCGCCTACAGGCATTGCTGGACGACGCCCCTGCGCCTAAACGTCAAACGTCCAAACCTCAACCGCCCGAGCTTCAATCTTCCGACCCCCTGGCCTCAGGCGAAGCCATTGCCTCACCCTCGGCGGTGCGGGCACTGCTGGATCAAGACAAGCAGCGTGCTGACAAGCCGGGCCAACATAAGCCGGCGATTGCCAACCCGGATGCGGCGGGGCCCCGCGCGGAGGCAGCGCCAGCTAAACCCCTTAAGTTCGAGCTCTCCTGTGTGTGCCTTGAGGGGCGCTGGTTGGTGCTGAAAGCAGGGAGTATGTCTCCCCTTGAGCAGCAGCTACTGGCTAACCTGCTCCAGGCGGCGGGCATTCAGCGTGGGGCGTTTCCGGAAATCAGTCACTTCAACTGGCCGCAAATGGCCAACGCCTTTGCGGTGGAGGATCCCCTGGACGAAGCCCGCGAGGGCTTGGCGGCGTTTATCGCAGGAAGCGCGAGCCGACAGGGGTGGCGGTTAGAGCGATTACTCTGGTGGGGTGAGTTGGAAGCCAAGCCTGATGCTGAACCGGGGGCTGAACAAGCGCCGCTAGAGCGCATACTGAACGTAACTGAAGGCCACAGCCAAACGCTTTCGCTGCCCTTATGGCAGGGCCCCTCACTTGGGTCGCTTCTCGACGATAGCCATAGCAAGCGTGACCTCTGGCCAGCGCTTCAGACGCTAGGTCAGCTATGGGCGGCTGGCGCTAAGCAGACTGCTGATGATCACTGAACTCAACGTTGAGCACCTGGCCCTTCTGATTGCGCTTGAGCAGCGGGCACAGAGCGGCACCTCCGAGACGCAAATGCTGGAGTCCCTGGGCAGTCAGGACACCTGTGTATTGGGCTGGTGGCAGAATGAGCAACTGTTAGGGTACGCCATTGTGGCACGACTGCCGTTTGAAGCGGAGCTGCAGGCGATCGGGGTTTCACCGGAGTATCGCCGAAGCGGCGCTGGTCAGGCGTTGATGGAGGCCGTGCTGGCGATAGCAAAAGGCTGGCTCAGTGAGCGACTGCTGCTCGAAGTGCGGATGGGTAATCTTAGCGCTATACGGCTCTATCGGCGCTGTGGGTTTAGCAAAGATGGTTGCCGACGGGGCTACTACCCAGCGGCAACAGGGGCCGCCGGGCGTGAGGATGCGCTGCTGATGTCTCTGGTACTTTAGGCAGCAACGTATCTATCAGGCGCTTAGGAGGTGCTGGAGGTGTCGAGGCTGTCGAATTTGCTGAGCAGGCTGTTGAGGCGACGCTCCCACTCTTCACGCTCCTCTTTCAGCTTGGCGTTTTCGCCGCGCAGCTCTTCATTTTCCAGCTTCATCATCTCCAGTGCGTCAACGGTATCGGTGACTTTCTGTTCAAGCTGATTAAATAGCTCCAGACTCATTTATCTCTCCCTAGCGTAAAAACAAAAACCCAAAATAGGTCATAAAAAGCCACCCAAAAAAACAAGCGCAGCGCTTGTCAGTAGGGACGAATGAGGCGAGCGTAACGCCACCGTCGCTTGGCGGCAAGCGCTGTTTACGGTGCTTGGCGTTGATAAAGCCTTGCCGTGCTTTCGCCCGCCTGGGTTTCGCGGTGCAATAACCAGTTGGCGGGCACATTGGGTGCCAGCACTGTCTCGGTTTCCAGGTAAATCATTGCCTCATTATCCAGCCAGCCGCTATTTTCCAATGTCGAGCAGCAGGGCGCGGCCAATTGCTGATGGAAAGGTGGGTCGAGAAAGACCAGCGTATAGGGTTTGGTGGGGCGAGCCAGATAAGCCTGAACATCGTTAACATGCACCGCGCTTGCGGTAATATTGAGCGATGTCAGATTGGTCGACAGCTGCGCCGCTACCCGCGGGTCGCGCTCGACAAAATCGACCCAAGCGGCGCCGCGGGACAGAGCTTCGATGCCCAGTGCACCGGTACCTGCGAATAGGTCGAGTACCTGCTGGCCGTAAAGCTGCTGCCCGAGCCAGTTGAACAGCGTTTCACGCACGCGGTCTGGGGTAGGACGCAAGCCGGGGCTATCCAATACCGGTAACTGTCGGCGGCGGAACTCTCCGCCAATAATGCGTAACTTACCCAGTGGCTTACCAGTGGGTTTGCCGGGTTGTTGACCACCCCGCTGCGCAGATGTGCGGCGGGATGCAGAGGATCGAGGGGGGCGTTGTCGTGTCATGCAGCGGATTGTAGCGGGCTGTTTATCCAAAGTCTTGGGTTACGGTGTTAGCATAACCCTAATGTTCACTATTTATGTCGGGTAACACTCATGTTTGGTTTTTTTAAGCGTAAGAATAAGCACGATTCGCAGCAGGCGCCTCAAGACCCGCAGCAGGCGCATCAAGAGGAAGAGCAGCAGCAACAAAATCAACCCGATGAGGTGAACACGGCGACGTCTGACGCTGTAACTGAAGCGGTTGAAGAGACTTCAAAAGCGCCGGAAACTTTGCCAGAGCCAGAGCCAGAGCCAGAGCCAGAGCCAGAGCCAGAGCCAGAGCCAGAGCCAGAGTTGACGCCCGCGCCCGCCTTGCAAGAGAAACCGGTGGCCACCAAAAGTGACCAGAAAGGCTGGTTTGCGCGTATAAAGTCAGGCCTGGGGAAAACCCGTGCCAATTTAACCGACGGCATCGCCGACCTGTTTTTAGGTAAAAAACAGATCGATGACGAACTGCTGGAAGATCTCGAAACGCAGCTGTTAATGGCCGACGTGGGCATTGACGCGACGACCGAGATTATTGGTCGCCTGGAAGCGCGCGTCTCGCGCAAAGAGTTGAACAACCCCGAAGCGCTCTACCGTGGCCTGCAAGAAGAGTTGTCCACCATGCTGGCGCCGGTCGCTAAGCCGCTTGTGCTTGAGAAGGCGGGCAAGGGGCCGTTTGTCATTTTAGTGGTAGGCGTTAACGGCGTGGGTAAAACCACCACCATCGGTAAGCTTACCCAGCGTTTTCAGCGCGAAGGCAAAAGCGTTATGTTGGCGGCCGGTGACACTTTTCGTGCCGCCGCCGTTGAACAGCTCAAAGTCTGGGGCGAGCGCAACAAGGTGCCAGTGATCGCCCAGCACACCGGCGCGGACAGTGCCTCGGTGATTTATGACGCGGTAGCCGCCGCTACCGCGCGCGGTGTCGATGTGTTGATCGCCGATACCGCCGGTCGACTGCATAACAAAAGTCACCTGATGGAAGAGCTGAAAAAGGTTCATCGAGTGATGCAGAAGCTAGATGACACCGCCCCCCATGAAGTAATGCTGGTGCTGGATGCGGGCACCGGGCAAAACGCGATCTCCCAGGCCAGCACCTTTAATGATGCCGTGCCGGTCAGCGGAATCACGCTAACCAAGTTGGATGGCACCGCCAAAGGCGGGATTATTTTCGCGCTGGCCAAACAGCTGGAAACGCCGATTCGCTTTATTGGCGTGGGGGAGGGTATCGACGATCTGCGCCCATTCGAGGCCAATGATTTTGTCCAAGCGCTGTTTGACCGCCAAGAGGACGATGCCAGCGCATGATCGCTTTTGAGCATGTGGGAAAACGCTACGGCGGGCGCTTTGAGGCGCTGGCGCATCTTAACTTTCGCGTTGCCCGGGGCGAGATGGTGTTTCTTACCGGCCACTCCGGTGCCGGTAAAAGCTCGCTACTACGCCTAGTGATGCGTCTAGAGAAACCTAGCCGTGGGCGCGTTGTCGTCGCGGGGCACGACATTGCCCAGCTGCATGCCAGCCAAGTCCCGTTCTATCGGCGCCAAATTGGCGTGGTCTTTCAGGATCATCAGTTGCTCTTTGATCGCAGCATTTTTCACAATGTCTCTCTACCGCTGGAGATTCAAGGGGTTGAGCCTCGGGAAGCCGCCCGCCGAGTACGTGCCGCGTTAGATAAAGTGGGGCTGCTGCATCGTGAAAAGGCGTTGCCCATAGAGCTCTCCGGCGGCGAGCAGCAGCGGGTGGGTATTGCCCGGGCGGTGGTCAATAAGCCCGCGCTGCTACTGGCCGATGAGCCCACGGGCAATCTGGATCCTCAGCTCTCGGCGGATATTATGGCGCTGTTTGAGGACTTTAATCGGATTGGTACCACGGTGATGATCGCCAGCCACGATCTGGCCCTGATTGCCCGACTGCGTCACCGCATCCTGCGCTTAAGCGACGGCAGGCTGGTAGCCGATGAGGGGGCGGTATGAAGTCATCCGCGACACCCAAGCGTCGTCAGGGAGCAGCACTGAAAACGCCGCGCAAATCCGCTGTTAAACCAGCGGTCGATAAAGCGCCCCAGCGGGGCGCCAGGTCACAGCAAACGCGCTTTTCCAGCCGTCTGCGGGCATGGGGTCGCCACCACCGCAGCATGGCGTGGGATAGCTTTCAGCGCTTGATACGCTACCCGTTGGGTAACCTCCTGACCATGCTGGCGATTGCTATTGCGCTGGTGCTGCCTGCGGCGCTGTGGCTAACCCTGGACAGTGCTCGGTTGCTGGATGCTGAGCTTGATGAGAGCGCCACCCTAACGGTCTACCTCGAGTTGAGTGCCGATGATGCCCAGTCGCTGCGTATCGAAGAGGCGGTCAACGCGGAACCGGACGTGCTCGAAACCCAACTGATCAGCGCCGAGCAGGGGATGGCTGAGTTCCAGCAGTCGCTGGGGCTCGATGATGCCTTGGCAGGGCTGGAGAGTAACCCGCTGCCTATCAGCATGGTGGTGCGCCCGGAAAGCGTTGACCCGGTTGCCATGCAGCAGCTGGCCGCCCGCCTTGAAGCGCTCGCTGGGGTGGATGAGGTGCGCCTTGATCTGGCCTGGGTGGAGCGGCTGAGAAACCTCGCCGAGCTAGGCCGGCGTGTGGCGCTGGCACTGGGGGCGCTGTTTGGTTTAGGCGTGCTGCTGGTGGTGGGGAATACTATTCGCCTCTCGGTGGAGAGTCGCCGCCGGGAAATTGAAGTCGTGATGCTGATTGGCGCCACGCATGCCTTTGTTAGGCGGCCCTTCCTATACAGCGGTGCCTGGTACGGCTTGGGCGGTGGGCTGCTAGCGCTGGGGTTGTTAGGTCTGGGTAATCACTGGCTTTCCCTGCCCGTATCCGCGCTGGCGGCCAGTTACGGGGCGAGTTTTTCTTTACCCCAACTCGACGTGACAGGCTCTACAATTCTGCTATCTTGCAGTACACTACTAGGCTGGTTGGGTGCTTGGTTGGCGGTGACTCGCCATCTCTCCAGCATTCGGCCTAGATAATTAATGCGTTTTATGCAGCTAAGCGATACTGCTGGCAATGCTTAACCTGCGAACTTTATGCTTGCGTTAAGGTCTCAGTACCGCAGACATTCGTATGACTGAATGTGTATTACTGAATTAGTATCACGGTTTTGTAATAGGTTATTGATAACGTGCTACGTCAACCACGATGGGTTACAGGGGAGACCACCTGCACATGAGCACTAGTCTTCTACCGGTGGGGCAGCTTTCGCCCGGCGGCGATCTGGGCGGCTATATCCGCGCGGTCAATGGAATTTCGGTATTAACGGCCGATGAAGAGCGCGAACTCGCTTACCGCCTCTATGATGAAGGCGATCTGGAAGCCGCTCGTCGTTTGGTACTGTCGCATTTGCGCTTTGTGGTGCATATCGCGCGTAGCTATTCGGGCTATGGGTTGCCCCAAGCGGATCTGATTCAAGAGGGCAACGTTGGCTTGATGAAAGCCGTCAAACGCTTCGATCCGAACCAGGGCGTTCGTCTGGTTTCGTTTGCCGTGCACTGGATTAAAGCGGAAATTCACGAATTTGTGCTGCGTAACTGGCGAATCGTTAAAATCGCCACGACCAAAGCCCAACGTAAGCTGTTCTTTAACCTTCGCGGTGCGAAGAAGCGCTTGGCATGGTTGAATAACGACGAAGTCGATGCCATCGCCAAAGATCTCGACGTTAAGCCTGAAGTCGTCCGCGATATGGAAGGGCGCTTGTCGTCTTACGATGCAGGCTATGATGCTCCGGCAGGCGATGATGAAGAGAGCACTTATCAAGCGCCGGTGCACTTCTTGGACGATGCTGCTTCCGACCCTGCTACACAGCTGGAGGACAGCAACTTCGAGGAGGACTCGACGCGCCGTTTACAGCTTGCCCTGGAAGGCCTCGATGAGCGCTCGCGGGATATCCTCCAGCGCCGCTGGCTGGCCGATAGCAAAGAGACGCTGCATGACTTGGCCGATGTTTACGGCGTCAGCGCGGAGCGTATCCGCCAGCTTGAAAAAAATGCTATGAAAAAGCTGCGTCAGAAAATGGGCGAAGAGATGATGGTCGCCTAAGATCATTACTTACTGCTTGATTTTTTGGCTTTTCAGTAGCAAAAAACCGGCCCCTTTAATGAACTGACCCCATAAACTTGGACAGTGAAAAACTAAGCGGCCAAGGCCTGATTTCGGTACTGCA
>NZ_JPUA01000043.1:0-90167 GCF_002211105.1 Halomonas campaniensis
GTGTTGATTACAGACATGTGAGTGCTCCTTGGAGATTAACTGGCCTAGTGGCCTGCTTTGCGGCACCTGCGTTGCCGTTATTATAATTAACGGCAGCTCCGCCCACTTCTTTAGAAAAAATCGCTCTTTTTATGTAAGGCACTGTAACTCGACTAATGAATGCGACAGCCGCTTCTTAACGTCGGTGTTTTGAGTCTTCTACCTTAAAATAAAAAACGGGGCCTATTGAGGCCCCATCGTTACTATCAACATTACCAGCTAGGATATTAGCCCAGCAGAGACAGCACAGACTGTGGCGTCTGATTCGCCTGTGCCAGCATGGAGGTACCGGCCTGCTGAAGAATGTTAGCACGTGTCATGTTAGACACTTCCACTGCGTAGTCGGCATCTTCGATGCGCGAACGAGCTTCAGAGAGGTTAGTAGACGTTGTCGCCAGATTATCAATCACCGAGTCGAAACGGTTAAGTGTTGCACCTAGAGTCGCGCGGTTGGTATCCAGGGTTTCAGTTGCGGTATCAACAGCATCAACTAAAGACTGAAAATCAGTATGGGCCTGAGTAGCAGTACCACCACCACTGGTGCCTGTGAGCTGGAACTGAGATGCAGTTCCACCACTCGCAGCAGTGATAACACCACCGGCAGCGGAGTCTAAATCTAGACCTTCGACAGTAGCGTTAAGCGTAGTAACAGAAATAACATCTTCAGCTTCGGTATTAGAACCGACCTGAATATTGAGAGTACCACCACCACTAACGTTCAGCAGGTTAGTGCCGTTAAAGTTGTTGCTGCCAGCTACGCGGTCAATTTCAGCTAGACGCTCGTTGATCTCGGTAACAATTGCATCACGATCTTCTGCGGCGTTGGTGTCGTTGGCACCCTGTACGGCGAGCTCACGGATACGCTGTAGGTTGTCGTTAATTTGGTCAAGACCGCCTTCCATGGTCTGAACCAGAGAAATACCATCGCTAGCATTACGGCTAGCTTGATCCATACCACGAATCTGAGCCGTCATTTTGTTGGCGATGGCTTGACCAGCAGCATCGTCAGAAGCACTGTTAATGCGCAGACCAGAAGACAAGCGCTCTTGCGCTTTTGCCAGCATTGACTGTGAATTGGACAGGTTGTTCTGGCCGATCAGGGCAGTAATGTTAGTGTTGATTACAGACATGTGAACACTCCTTGGAGATGAACTGGCCTAATGGCCTGCTTTGCGGCACTTACGTTGCCGTTACTTTAATTAACGGCAGCCCCGTCCATTTCTTTAGAAAAAATTACTCTTTTTTCTGTAAATTACTGTAGCTTTTTCAACTATTTCCCAGCTGCCTTACCGACTACGTTCTTAATTACTTTTCTGCATGTTGCCCAGCATACTGAACTGCTGAGAGAGATAGCTACTCATGGAGTTCATCTGAGCAATCAAGCCATCCAATTGCCCAAACTGCTTACGGTAACGCTCGGTACTTCGCTCGATACTTGCCTCCATACGCAGCTTGCGTACATCCAGACTATCAACCCGCTGTTCAGCGCTAGTCACCGAGCTTTGAATAATGCCATCTTCTGCAGTGATGCTTTCAAGCGTCGCATTCAACCGCCCAGCAAAGCCGCCCTCTTTGGTGTCACCTGCAAAAAAGGCAGCTAGGCCCTCAGGATTGTTGGCGACTGCATCGTCTAACTTATCTTCATCGACCTTAAGTCGACCCTTCTCATCAATGGCAATACCTAGTTGAGAAAGGCGTGTAATATCGCCTGTGCCGAGGTTGTCTGTAATATCACGGCGTAGGCGGTCTTCAATGGTACGCACGGTGCGGTCACCCACCAGCTCGCCTGATGTTTCGCCTTCACCGTTGTAGGCGGTCATTCGACCAACGGTGGATTTCATTTCGTTGTAGTTTTTAACGAACTCGTCAATAGCCCCTCTCAATGACTCTTCATCACGCTCAATAACCAGCGTAACGGGATCACCAGAAGCCGCTGTGAGATCAAGCGTTACGCCTTGAATTGCCTCTTCAACGCGGTTGGTTTTACTGGTGATAGCAATGCCATTAACATTTAGCTCAGCGTTCTGACCTGAACGCTGGGTGGCTGCATCCATGGTCAGCGATGCCAAGCCCGAGAAGCCCTCCAGTGACGCATCTTGGCCTGTCTCTTTTGAACTCAGCGCCAAACGGTATCCAGTGCCGTCATTAACGATAGAAGCAGTGACGCCCGACTCTTTGTCCGCGTTAATTTGGTCACGAACATCCGCCAGCGTACTGCCTGCTGAAATAGCCACGTCGTAGCTTGTTTGGGTACCGCCAGCACCAAACTCAAGCGTCAGCGTCGCATCGGCGGCTGTTAGCTCTTGGTCTAGCGCCACGCTGTTGGACGCAGCGCTGCCAGAGCGGGCCAATTGGGTAACGGTGACTTCATAGCGCCCCGCATTGGCGGTTTCACCTGCTGTCGCCAGCACGCCATCGCCTGTTACGGTGCTTTTTTGCTGCTTGAACGTAGAAGCGTCATTCAGCGCAGCGATAGAGGTTTGCACCCTATCCATGGCTGACTCAAGGCGCCCATAAGCAGAAATCTTGGTTTGCTGAGCACTTTTCTGTTGTAAAATGGGCACAAGCTTTTGCTGTTCGGCCGCTTTAAGCTGCTCCACCAGACCTGAGAGATCCAGCCCAGAACCTACACCGAGTGCTGTAATCGATGCCATGTGACTCATTCCTTATAAGAAGTAGAGAGAGGTATCTGAGTATTTTATCGGCTACAGAGGAACAAACTTTAGAGGTAGCGCTTTTTTTTAGCTTTTTTTAAGGCATTGAAAAGAAAAATGCCCAACACACAGTGCTGGGCATTTGGTAAGCCATTAATTTAGCTAGCTTATCTACTTAACTCTGGTTTTGCTGTCCCAACGTTGCAAACTGCTGAGTCAGGTAGGCACTGGTTTGGTTCATTTGCGCGACCATACCGTCCATTGCTTGAAACTGCGTGCGATAACGCTCAACGGTTTGTTCGATACGGTTTTCAGTGCTCGCAAAACGGTCTTCCAACGAACTAACACGGCTTTCAGATGAGCTAACGGCGCTTTCAAGCCGGCCACCTGTACCCACAAGCCCCTCAAGCGCTGAAGCTATTTGGCCTGCCATACCACCTTCCTCGCTATTGCCAGCAAAAAAATTGGCTAGCTGGTCTGGCTGAGTAGCAACAATGTTATTTAACTTATCTTCATCAATCTCCAGCTTGCCATCCACTTGAAGTGAAATACCAATATCGGACAACACGTTAAAGCCATCTCCGCCGACAACCGCACTGATTGTTTGGCGAATCTCCCTTTCAACAGCCCGAGTGGTTGCATCGGCATTCAATCCTGCCGCCTGCCCTGTCTCTGGGTCAAAGGCTGTCAACGTCGTGATGGTCTCTTTGAGCGTGTTGAAATCATCGACAAAAGCGGTGACCTGTTCGCGAATAGCTTCGTCATCCTGCTCCACGGTTACAGTGCTCGTCGCGCCAGCCTCAGCAAGATTCAAGGTAACGCCCTGAATTGCACCTTCCACTTGATTGGTGGGGCTAACGATATCGATTCCATTGACGTTAAACGCCGCATCCTGGCCTGCTTGAACCACTTGTGCATCGGAGGTTGCGACACCAGCGGCTAGAATGTCAGAAAAATTAGTGCTTTCAATGCTCGCGTCTGCGCCGGTATCAGTGGCATTAACGGAAAGCCTATAACCTTCGCCATCATTGATAATTGAGGCGTTTAAGCGGCCATCGCTCTGCTCATTAATGGCGTCACGCATATCTTCAAGAGAGCTGCCGTCGGGGATAGTAATCGTGGTCAGGTTGCCATCAGCGATAGTAAAATCTAAAGACTGTTCACCCGTCACTATACTTTCCACTGCTGTTTCGAGGCGCTCCGTCACCAAGCTACTGGCGGTAGCTAACTGATTGACCTCGACTTCGTACTGGCCTGGCTGAGCCTCATTACTGCTAACAGCACCAACGGCGCTGCCCTCGACATTGGTTGTCAAGCTTTCGAATGACGAACCATCGTTGAGGGCCTCAGCAGAGCTTTGAAACTGCTCAAGCGCACTTTTAAGCTGACCATAGGCGGATATCTGCGTTTGCTCAGACTTAATCTGCTGCGCAATGGGCTCAAGCTTCGCTTGTTCTGCCGTTTTTAATTGCTCCAGCAAGCCGTTAAGATCCAAGCCAGAACCGATGCCTAGTGATGTAATAGCAGCCATAAACCAAAGCCTTTTTTGAATACATGTAGCTACGCTTGCTGCCTTCAGTAACCGCCTTTGCTGCGCAGCCCTGCGTAACACTGTTTTTAATACAACTACCTCAAAACCTCGGCGAGGTGAAGAATAACTTAAATATTCTCCTCTTTTTTTCGTATTAAGACGTAATTCCAAGTAACTTCTAGTAATACAAACAAAAATTAATCAGTAAAATCGCGATGATAGGTACATCTCTTAATCGCTCCTTCGCCCCACCCCTATGTACCGCAAACCCGCTTCTTCAACCGCACGTGGCGTGTACAAATTACGCCCATCGATGACGACTTTTTCAGCCAGTTGATCGGCTAACCACGTGAAATCGACACTGCGAAACTCTTTCCATTCGGTGCAGATCACTAGGGCATCTGCGCCTTTGACTGCCTGGATCCGGTCGCCTGCCAGCATTAGGTCATCCCGTTCGCCATAAATGCGCCGACACTCCGCTATTGCCTCAGGGTCAAACGCCTGCACCTTGGCACCTGCTTGCCAGAGCGCTTCCATTAACGTGCGGCTAGGGGCTTCACGCATATCATCCGTGTTGGGTTTAAAGGCCAAGCCCCACACAGCGATGGTCTTACCACTTAGATTGCCTAAGTAATCTTGCAATTTTGTGAACAACGTTTGCTTTTGGCGTAAATTCACTGACTCGACGGCGCTGAGCAGTTCCGGCGTATAGCCTAGCTGACGCGCAGCACGCTCTAGCGCCTGGACATCTTTGGGAAAACAGGAACCGCCGTAACCACAGCCTGGGTAGATAAAGTGGTAACCAATACGGGGGTCGCTGCCAATACCACGCCGTACGTCCTCCACATCCACTTCAAGCCGTTCCGCAAGGTTGGCGATCTCGTTCATAAAGCTGATTTTGGTGGCGAGCATGGCGTTGGCGGCGTATTTGGTGAGTTCGGCGGCCCGCACGCTCATAAACATCAGTTTTTCGTGGTTGCGGTTGTAGGGGGCGTAGCACTCTTGCATACGTGATTTCACGCGTTCGCTTTCGGTGCCGACGATAATCCGCGCGCCGCGGGTAAAGTCCTCAATCGCGGCACCTTCTTTCATAAACTCTGGGTTCGAACAGACGTCAAACGCGAGTGATTCGCCGCGCTGTTGAAGTACATCACTGATCACGGCGTGGACTTTCTCGGCAGTACCCACGGGCACAGTAGATTTATCAATGACCAGCTTATAGCTATCCATATGCTGGCCGATCGTGCGCGCCACCTCTAGCACATAGCGAAGATCGGCACTGCCATCTTCATCGGGCGGCGTTCCCACCGCGATAAATAGCAGTTCACCACTGGCTACCGCTTTAGCAGCATCGGTGGTAAAGCGTAATCGGCCTGCCGCTATGTTGTGGGCAACGATGGTGCTTAGCCCTGGCTCAAAAATCGGCACGTCACCGCCATTAAGCTGTTCAATCCGCTCAGCATTAACATCCATACAGGTGACTTGATGGCCTACATCGGCTAAACAAGCGCCTGCCACAAGGCCGACATAACCGGTTCCGAATACACTGATATGCATGACTTATTGACTCGCTAAAATACGTGACGACGAGCGTAGCACATTGGCTTAGCGTTGATGAGTTCAATAACGGTAGAGCAACACCAAATGATAGACCTTGGTCTAACATCGACCTTGGTTTATAATGCGCTGCAACAAGCCCGATTTGGTGCTGACCGCTGGAGAACACATGATGACTCCCGAGCCTACGAAAGAACACGCTGCCCCCTCGACAAATGGGCTGTCGACGACTGCGAACGTTCAGCGTAGCCTTCGTCAATGCTTATCAATTGCCGCTGAGCTGCTCTACGACAACGGCCATGTCCTGGAAACCATTACCTTACCCCAGCGCGGTTTAGCCCACCGTGAATTGCTCACACTGTGTGCCGCAACGCCCACCTGGGCAACCTGCCAACAGGTAATGGAAGCCAGTGAAGCCGCCACTTTCAATGAGTATGGTCGCTTTGTTTTGACTCGCCTTGGCCGTGACATAATGTTTGACATGTTCGGCCAGGGGGCTGCTGATTGCGCTTAGGTAAGCTGTAGCCAAACATTGCTGAACACAGCAGCTCATCAAAGATGCTCATAATAAAAACCGCCCGCAAGCAAACGCTTCGGGCGGTTTTTTATTGGCATGTTTTTTTAAACCAGTGCCTAGATGTTAGCGCAGGCCGAGCATCGAAAGAATGAACAGCACAACCACGATAAGACCAATAATGTAAATAATATTACGCATAGGGCGCTCCTTGCTTATTGCGTTTTAGGGAAATCAAAGGCTTGCTTGCCCATGAATCGACACTCCTAGCCTAGCAGGCTTTTTCAGTTTTTGCGTAATATCGCTGCATTTCCCTCTTAGAAAAAGGCTGTGCATGTGCTGCGGAACCTCTGCTACTTCTAAACCTCGAACCTTTGCCACTTATACCGAAGGTGTTGCGATGCGCGCTACTGTTTTGCTTGTTTCGTTTGCTGTTATTTCGTTGTTACCCACCACCTATGCCTCAGCGAATGAACCTTCTGCAGATGCACTCCAGGCGCTAGACCGGCAAACCCGCCAACTAGACCGCGTACATAGCGTGGTGGTGGCCTACGATGGTGAAATTATCCATGAGTTGCACCAGGGTGGGCCGGGGGTGGCCTCACCTGCCAACATTAAATCGCTGTCCAAAACCGTGCTGGCTGCTATTACCGGTGCAGCGATTGAAGCGGGCATCATTGAATCCGCTGAGCAACCTATGGTGGCGCTATTTGGCGATCATCTACCGAGCGGCACCGACCCGCGTGTTAATGAAATTACCGTAGCGCACCTACTCGCCCAGCAGGCAGGGCTAGAACGAACGTCAGGCGGCAATTACAGCGCCTGGGTCGCCAGCGCTAACTGGGTGAACGATGCCATTACCCGCCCTTTTGTGGATGAACCCGGTGGGCGGATGCTCTACTCCACCGGCACCAGCCACTTGCTTTCCGCTGCGCTCACCCACGCCAGCGGCGAGTCGACTCACGCCCTTGCCCAGCGCCTATTGGGGGAACCGCTCAATATCACCATTCGTCCCTGGCTACGCGACCCGCAAGGGATCTACTTTGGCGGCAATGATATGCAGCTCTCGCCGCGAGCACTGATAGAGGTGGGCGAGCTGTATCGGAATGATGGCATCGTGTTTAATGAGGCAGGAGACGAACAGCGCGTTCTGCCGGAGGGCTGGGTAGAAGAATCATGGCAGCCGCGCGGCACATCACGCTGGACTGGGGACGGATATGGCTACGGTTGGTTTATTACCCAGTTGGCGGACAAAGATGTGTACTACGGGCGCGGATACGGCGGCCAGGCGCTGTTCGTTATTCCCGAGCGTGAAATGACCGTGGTGATCACTTCAGACCCGAACCCACCCTCGCCCGGCGGGCAGTTCCAGCAGCAGTTAAATAGGCTGGTGGAACGTTTGTTAATAGAGAACGGTGAGTAGCACGGGCAGTTCGCAGGTGCGCTAACGCTTACTCACCTTTGTGGCCAAGGCTCATCAAATAGAGCGCGGCTGCCAGCGCCAGAACAGAAAGCGCTAAATAGATGGCTTCCAGGGGCGTGGCAAAGCGAATGTCGACCACGGCGCGGAAAAACTCAATGATCACCGCTAGAATCACCACCCGGGCGATTTTATCTTTCAATTGGTCTAGCGAGGCGACATTAAAGGGGTGACGCAAATTGCTCTCTTCGGCTTGATCGATGCGGGAAACAAATAAACGGTAAACACCCAAGCCGAAAATCAGCAATACAATAGCAATCAGATAGATATCCACCGCAATAATGATATCGGGCACTAGGCTGTCGTGGATGTCCTGGGTGCCCCCTAATAGGTAGTAACTCATTACGTCGGCGACCACCTTGAAAATATCGACAGTGCCAACAATAAACAGCATTAACGATCCCAATAGGCTGGGGACGACCGCTAGCATCACCAAAAAGCGTGAGTTCCATAACGCCGTCTCAATGCGCCGCTCCCAATCATTCTGGCTCTCTGGGGGCTTAGGCGGCGGCGTTGAAACCGGATCAGACATGCCGATACTCCTTTTGTTATCTCAGATTTTGTTATATCAGGCTCATCGTAATGAAGGCGCAGGTGGCACCGAACAGCACGAACCCCAGCAGCAGCGCGATACCATCACGAGCAACTAAGCCTAACCCTAACAGGGTAAGTGCAAGACCCGCCCCGTTGGCCGAAAAGGGAATAAACTCCATCGGTGGCATGGCCAAGGCAATCAATAGACACACCACGGCTGTTACCCGAATACCGATATAGCCCGTCAGCCAAGGTAACCGTACCCGCAATAGTCCATCTATCCAGCAGGCAGGCTTTTTCATTAGCTGAATGCCTTTATCAAATTTCTGACGGGAGAGAGAGCGTTTTAGTAACCAACGGGGCAGCCAAAACGCTTCACTTCCCGCTAGCAGCTGTACGGAAACCAGTAATACCAATGCGGCCATTAAGGTCGGCATACCGGGTATATCGCCAATAATAGGCGTGAGCGTAATTAAACCAGCCACTAGCAATAGCGGCCCAAACGAGCGCCGCCCAACGGCATGAACAACATCGTCAACGCTGACCCGCGAAGCATCCTGCTCCATGTGCTCTATCGAGCTGATTAGATCCATTAAATTCGAGTCTTCGTTACGGTTATGCATCGGGTTTATTGCGCTCCTCTACGTGCAGTTTGGTACGGATAAAATCGCTGTGGCTAACATACAGTAAGTCCGCTAAACGGCGAATACGGTGCTCCTCTAGGGGGTCGACATTGCCATCGGCCCAGGCCAGCTGCCACATCTGCGCGACCAGCTCACAGCGCTGGTCGTAGCTATAGTGCTCTTTGATCAGGCTAACAAACTGGTAATGATCGACGGCCTCATCCGCTTCTGCTTGTGCCAACGTCATTAGCTCTTCCACATCGCTCGCACTGAGCTGGTAGCGCTCGGTAAGCATAAGGCGCAACGCGGCAAGCTCTTCATCGGTGGTGTCGTAATCAGCGCGGATGATTTCACACAGCAGTGCGGCGGTAGCGAGTTCCAGGGTCAGCGCTTGGTTTTCACGCTGTTCAGGCTGCGCCAGCGTGCGCTGGAAGAAATCAGTAATAGCATTCAGCATAGGGGGCTCCTAGGTAGCTACAGCGTCGTCCTTACCTCAATCCTTCTTGGTAAGCTGCTCTCTCAACTGCTTGGGCACTTGCTTGATAATCAGGCGATCCTGGGCGGCGTCGTACTCGATGCTTGAGCCCAGCAGGTGGGAGTCAAAGCTGATGGAGACGCCTCCGGCACGCCCGGTGAAACGGCGGAACTGACTTAAGGTGCGCTTATCGGGGGGAATTTCCGGCGAGAGCCCGTAATCGGCGTTACGTATATGCTCGTAAAAGGCTTTCGGCTGCTGTTCGTCTACCAACCCGGACAGCTCTTCCAGGGTCATCGGCTCGCCGCGGCGCAGCTGTTCGTTGGCGTAATCCACCAGCGTATCGGTTTTTTCACGGCTGACTTCGTCGTCATAATCCTCTTTCTCGACGTAGTCGCTAAACGCTTTGAGCAGCGTACGGGTTTCCGCCGGGGCATCGACGCCCTCCTCCATCCCCAGCAGCGCGACCAAGCCCTCGGCGAGTTTCTTACCGCCGCGATCTTTGAGAAACGAAACGTACTGCGCATTCGGCGCATCGCTCTGCCACTGGGTGAGGTTGATGCGCGCCGCCAGAGTGAGCTGGCTGGTATTGAGCTGGGCGGCGGGCACCGCATGGTGATCAGGGTTAATACCGATCCCTTCACGCTGATGCACCAAGGCCATTAGCAGCGTTTCGGTATCACCCTGGCGTTGGTGGCTGATCACTAAGTAACCACTTACTGACAGCTGCTCTTGAAGCTGCTTGGCAAGCCGCTCAGCTAAGTCTACTGACAACTCAGCAAAGCTCTTATTGTCCGCCAGATAATCACGCAGCCACATAGCCAGCGGCCCGGCCTGCTCACCCTCTTCAGCGAAGCGCCCCCAGCCTTTGGGCTTGGTGTTGTAGGTATCGTTGAGCGCACCCACCAGGCTCGCCATTACCGTGTCGTCACTGGGCGAAGGGGCAGGTGCGGCGGTCAGCGTCAATCGCTCACCGTCAAGGGTCGGGTCTAGGCGGTGCACAATACTTTGCAGTAGCGGCATAAGGATTTACTAACGTCCAGTGGTGAAGGGTGAATGGTGAGTTAAAGGGCGATTATGGCTTCAGGCGATAGCCGGTACGGAAAATCCAGCCAATCGTACCCAGGCAAGCTACGAGAAATAGCGCAATCATGCCGACACTCGCCGCTAGGCTAACGTCGCTGATGCCGTAAAAGCTCCAGCGAAAGCCGCTTACCAGATACACCACCGGGTTAGCCAGGGTAATGGTTTGCCAGAACGGCGGCAGCATATCGATAGAGTAGAAGCTGCCCCCCAGAAAGGTCAGCGGGGTAATCACCAGCAGCGGCACCAGTTGTAGCCGGTCGAAGCCATCGGCCCAAATCCCGATAATAAAGCCCAGTAGGCTAAAGGTGACGGCCGTTAGCACCAGAAAGGTTAGCATCCAGAACGGATGAGCGATCTCTAGCGGTACAAACAAGCCCGAGGTCGCCAGAATAATCAGTCCTAGCAGAATCGATTTCGAAGCCGCCGCCCCCACGTAGCCAATCACGATCTCTAAATGCGAGATAGGCGCCGAAAGCAGCTCGTAAATACTGCCGGAAAACTTGGGAAAGAAGATGCCGAAAGAGGCGTTTGAGACGCTCTGGGTCAACAGCATCAGCATAATCAGTCCAGGTACAATAAAGGCGCCATAGCTGACGCCGTTGACCTCACTGATGCGTGAACCAATCGCTGCACCAAACACCACAAAGTAGAGCGATGTCGAGATCACCGGCGAGACAATGCTTTGCAGTAGCGTGCGTCGCGTGCGGGCCATTTCCGCCATATAGATAGCGCGAACAGGGTGAAGGTTCATGCACGCTCCTTAGGATTAACCAGATCGACAAAAATATCTTCAAGCGAACTCTGTCGGGTATTCAGATCTTTAAACGTAATGCCTTCCCGCTCCAAGGCCGTTAATAGTTCTGAAATCGCGTGGCCGTCCTCTTCCTGGCTACCGTCGTAGGTATAAATCAATTCATACCCTTCCGCCGCAAGGCTCAGCTCAAAGCGCTGCAGCGTGGCGGGCAAATCGGTTAGCGGACTGTGCAGGTTGAGCGTTAGCTGCTTGCTGCCCAACTTGCTCATCAACGCAGCCTTCTCTTCCACCAACACCAGCTCACCGCGATTGATAACGCCGATACGGTCGGCCATCTCTTCGGCTTCTTCGATGTAGTGGGTAGTTAGAATAATGGTCACGCCGTTATCACGCAGTTGGCGCACGACCTCCCACATCTCGCGGCGCAGCTCTACATCCACCCCGGCAGTGGGTTCATCGAGAAACAGTATGCGTGGCTCATGGGAGAGCGCTTTGGCGATCAGCACGCGACGCTTCATGCCACCCGAGAGTGTCATCAAGCGGTTGTTGCGCTTATCCCAAAGCGCCAGCGACTTGAGCACTTTTTCGATATGGGCAGGGTTGGGCGCCTTGCCAAACAAGCCGCGGCTGAAACTGACGGTATTCCAGACGGTTTCAAACGCTTCGTTGGTTAGCTCTTGGGGCACTAGCCCAATTCGCTCCCTGGCCTGGCGGTAGTGGGTAATATTGTCGAAACCATCTACCACCACATGGCCAGCGGTTGGATTGACCAAACCGCACACCACGCTGATCAACGTGGTCTTACCTGCCCCATTGGGGCCAAGCAGAGCAAAGATCTCGCCACGCTGAATGGTTAAATCAATGTGCGTTAACGCCTGAAAGCCACCTTCGTAGGTTTTATTCAGGCCGTTAATGGCAATAATTGGGTCGTTCAAGGCGTACTCCTCACGCCGCGACTCGATAGTTTAAACACCATGGTCGCGGCGCTTGACGGCCTTTTAGGCAGAATTAAGAGCGTTTGGTGGAAAGTTAAGAGCGTTCGGTAATTTCCAGTAGGTGGTAACCAAACTGGGTTTTCACCGGGCCGTGTACCTGGCCTACTTCATCGTTGAAGACGACTTTATCGAACTCGGGCACCATTTGACCTGGGCCAAAGCTGCCCAGGTCGCCACCTTGACGGCTGGAGGGGCAACTGGAGTGCTCTTTCGCGACTTCGGCAAAGTCGCGGCCGTTTTGGATCTCTTCTTTCAGTGCAAGGCACTGCTCTTCACTGCTGACCAAAATGTGGCGGGCGCTGGCGCGTGTCATAAATTTCTCCTGACTGAGTTTGATGTTCTTTCTGTAATATTCTTTCTGGGGTGTCACTTTTAAAAGGGCAATAGTTTATCACGGCTTGCCGAGAGCACCGCTATAGCGCAACGCTTCACCTACGCTGGTCAAGGCTCGTTCGTGGGCACTCACCGCCACAGGGCCGCGAGTACAGCTGACAATCACCCACGGCCCTTGTGTTGCACTATCGGCATTGCCACGTTCGGCAATCCCTGCATCGCAGCTCCGCCGCTGCTGAGTACCGGTTTTGTGGGCAAAGCTTATGCCGCTTCCGAGGCCAGCTTTAAGACGCTGTTTGCCGGAACTGGTTCGCTGCATAATTTCCAAAAGTGCCTGTCGCTGCTCGGCATCTAAATCCTCCATGGCACGTCCTTGTTGGACAGGGCGTAAGCTAGCCAGCAGATCACCGTAAGCTCTTAGCGTACCTACATTCTCACCTGTTGCTTCGTAAGCATCGAAAGCGTGGTCATAGTCCGGCTGAGTAAAGGTATCCGCGTTGACACCCAGGGCGCGGGCTAGCGCCTGCCCGCGCTGGCTGACCGGGTGCTGGCGCAGGGCGATAAAATCCATTCCGCCCAGCGCGCGTGCATCTGGATGCAGCTCACCATAAACCCCCTGGCGTACTCCCACTAATTTAGAGATGGGGCCAATGTCATCGGGGTTGCCCCCACTTGCCGCGATCATGGTTCGGGCGCGTTGATTCACTGCTTCCAGTCCCACACGATCAATCAACATATCGGAAGCGGTGTTATCACTGACGGTAATCATCTGCTCCATTAGGTAACGAATGGAGATCGGCGTACCGGGATCGTGCCAGTTGGTGGGGCCTGCGCCATCAACAAAATCGCTTTGAGCAAGCGTTAGCCGCTCATCCAGTGTTAAGGTGCCCGCTTGGCGTTCAGCGAGTACCTGGGCTGCCACCGGTATTTTAATCAGTGAGGCTAAGTACCAAGGGTCGTCGGCGCGCCAGGAGTAGGCCTCGCCACTGGCAAGGTTTTGCACATAAACGCCCAACTCGCCCTCAAAGACACTTTCGATAGCCTGTAGACGCGCGGTTAAATCGCCCTGCCAGGTGCTCTGTTTATCTACCTCATAGTACCAATGTGTAGCGTAGTCGCTGGTCTCGTAACTCTCAGGGTGGACAGGCAGCGCTATCAACAGCCCCAAGGCAATCACTCCGCGTTGAATCCAGTGTCGCAAATCGTAGGCTCCAGAAATATAAGTAGTAATTAGCGGTGTCTAGCCATCCAGCGGGTCACCCAGATCCACCCCGCGGCGCCAAGTATCAACAACCCGCCCACGCCCAGTGCCTGTGGATAGGTATACATTCCCTCACCTTCCCATAGAAAGCGCAGCACTAAGAAGATCATCACAATATGGAAAATAAACGCCATAAGCGCATTTGAGCCGACAATCGTCAGCGGCATTAACGCCTTTGCCGCCTTGGCGCCGCCAGCAAGTGCAAAAGCCAATAGCACCAGCGCCCCACCCAGGCTAAACAGCATAAATGCTAGCCCAGGCGGATGTTTGCCTACATTGTTCGCCACCGCCAGCATGGCCGCGTGCACATCGCCACTGGCAAATGCCAACCCATAAAATCCCGCAACCATCAGTGCACCTAAACCTAGCAGAATAAGCACCAATCGCCGCCGCGTGGCCGGTTCAAAATAGCAGCGCAGCAGTGCCTCACCGATCAGCAACCCGACGAGAATCATCGGTGCGCGGCTGATTTGCCCCCAGGTGTAGTGGTCTTCGTGATCGACTAGTAGCGCCTTCAAAATATCGTTGCCGCCGAAGGTAAGGCTCTGCAGCCAAACGGTCAACGCGATTAACACGCCAATCGTGGCGAGTCGGCTCCACAGCGGCGCCCGCGCCCATAGCGGCAAAACCAGCGGCACCCAAAGCAGCGCGATGGCGTAAAAGCCTAAGATTTCAACCCAAATCGCAAAACGCCCGTAGAGCAGGGCATCAACGATATCGCTAGGCGGATA
The DNA here is from genome assembly GCF_002211105.1 of Halomonas campaniensis. Lineage (GTDB taxonomy): Bacteria > Pseudomonadota > Gammaproteobacteria > Pseudomonadales > Halomonadaceae > Vreelandella > Vreelandella campaniensis_A. The sequence continues at coordinate 14,568 of NZ_JPUA01000043.1, forward strand.
GAACGGCAGCATTTCAATAACGAGCAGCGCTTTGTACCAGAACCACACTTCTACAGCGCGTAGCCACAGCTTTAAACGGCGTTTAGGCCAATCGTCGCTTTGGGTATGAGAAAGAAATGCCACGGCCAGTGCAATGCCAAACACCAGGATAAACAGCGAGGAAGAGAATTTTGTCAGAAAATGGACAGGCACCATGCCCCAGTCGGGCACATTGCGAATACCCACTAAACCACTGACCGCGTGGCTTATAATCATTAAGCCAATAGCGAGACCTCGGGCTAAATCTATCGCCTCTATGCGGCCTTCCGCCTTGGGCAGCTGGGGAACTTCCTTCCAGTTCAGAGGCATCGAGACATCCTTGTGGGCACCGTAGGCATTGGTTAAGCATAAAGGTGCTTAACACTTTAGCGTGAAATTATATCGTCCGCTTTGGTTGATAGTGTTAACGGCCACACACAAAGATGCCCCGCAGTTGGCAGGGCATCCGTTGGCTCATCCTTGAGCCCGAGAAAAGTTATTCCTTAAAAAGTTGCAATTACCACCCAGAATCATCCTCCTCTTCATCAGTGGTGGGGACTTCTTGCTCCTCTTCCTCTTCTTCGTAAGTGAATTCTTGCTCTTCCTCTTCGTACTCAGTACCTACATCCGCACCTTTGTCTTGCTCAGTGTCGTAGCTGTTGTAGGTGCCTTGATCATCCTGCTGCGTTTCTTCTTGCGGGGCCGGTTCGTACTCGTCGCTGCTATCCACTTGAGCAAAAGCAAGTGGGCTGGCCATCAGGCCAAATGAAACACCTAGGATGCCAAGTTTCTTGAGAGATTCCGTCTTCATCATGATACTGCTCCTATCAAACGTTGCTACTTAAACATCTGTGCGAGCATCGCACTGGGTTTAACGTGTAAGAGCGTCAGGTCGTCCTACCTATTACGCTCTTGACCTTTCCATTGCAGTGCCCGTGCCAGCCTGTGCCAGTTGTAAATAAAAGTCATTATTAAACAATTGCTTATATGTTTCAAACGGACACCAACCCTTTGATTTTATTAATAAAAAATAGGACTAACCTGTTTAAAATAGGCACATGATCCCCGATTAATCAGGCCATCGGGGCAACATGGTGAGTTATTCGTAGGCCATCGCCTCCAGTTCTTTACCGCGCGTCTCTTTGACGAAGTAAATAACGAAGAAGACCGAGGCAACGGCACTGATGGCGTAGAAGCCGTAAGCCCCGAACAGCCCGATAGACGCCAGCATGATGGGGAAGGTCATGGTAATACCGAAGTTGGCCAGCCACTGGAAAAGACCGGCAATCGCCAGCCCCGAGCCGCGCATCTGATTGGGGAACATCTCGCCCAGCATAACCCACATCACCGGCCCCCAAGAGGCGTTGAAGAACAGCACATAGAGGTTGGCGCACAGCAGCGCAAATACGCCCATATCACTTGATAACTGTAGGCTGCCATCCACCATGGTCGCTGTAGAGAACGCATAGGAGAGGCACGCCAGTGTCGCCGCCATGCCCACCGAACCACCCCAAAGCAGCGGCTTGCGGCCAATTTTGTCGATCAGCGCAATCGCCAGTAGGCAAGCGCCAATACTCACGGCGCCAGAGATCACATTGATGAGTAGCGCATCGCCTTCGGAGAAACCCACCGACTGCCACAGCACCGCGCCGTAGTAAAAAACGACGTTAATGCCCACCAACTGCTGAAAAACCGCCAAGCCAATCCCCACCCAAACGATTCCGTGCAGCTTGCCAGTGGTGCGATTCATCACATCGCTTAACCGTGGCTTGTGATCCTGATCCAGAGTGGTGTTAATTTCATCGATTTTAGTGCTGACATCCCGTTCCGGCATCACCAACCCCAGCACCCGTCGGGCTTCGCCCTGCTTACCGGTGCTGATCAAGAAGCGCGGGCTTTCCGGAATAAACAGCAGTGCCACCAGAAAAACGGCAGCCGGTATCAGCTCAATCCAGAACATCCAGCGCCAGGTTGCGAAGCCAAACCACAGCTCGGTAGTTGCCGAACCCGCGACATAAGCCAAAACATAGTTGCTCAGAAAGGCAAAGAACAAACCAGAAATGATCGCTACCTGCTGGATCGTAGCCAAACGCCCACGATAGGCCGATGGCGCGACTTCACTGATATAAGCCGGGGTCATCACGCTGGCGGCGCCGACGGCAAGGCCACCGAGAATGCGGTACAGCACAAACTCCATCGAACTACCGGCAACGCCTGACCCCCAGGCACTAATCAGGAAGAACACCGCGGCCACGATCAACAGCGTGCGGCGGCCAAAGCGATCCGCCAGGCGACCGGCAAAGAAGGCCCCAATCGCGCAGCCCAGCAGCATGGAGGCGACATTGAATCCCGTGCCCGCGCTATCAGAGTTAAAAGTGGTCTGCAGGCCATCCACCGTGCCGTTGATCACACCACTGTCGAAGCCGAACAGGAAACCGCCGATGGCGGCAATACAGCAAATCACCAGAATATAGGATGAGCGGCTTAGCGTTCGTTGTTGTGTCATTGTCGAGCTCCTTGGCTTTGTTATTGAGCGTTTTTGTGCCTATTGATGGTGGGAAAAATTAAGGCTTATTAGTTGAATAGGGTGCTCTCGCGACTGTGTGAACGTTGCCGTACCACGTCATCAGGCAGCCGCTGTCCATCGGCATCGAAAGCATGGAGCTGAGCCTGTTGGGGAGTAATAAACAGCGTGTCACCATGACTCAGTTCGACATCGCCGGAGAGACGCACGGTGAGCGGGCCGGACTGCTCGCTGTCCACATAGGCGAAGGCGTCAGCGCCAAGCTTCTCGATGAACCGCACACGGCCTTTCCACTCGCCCTGTTCACGACTTACCTCTAGATGCTCGGGCCGGATGCCTAGAGTGGTGGCACCATAGGCCGCCGCTAAGGGCCCCTCGATCAAGTTCATTTTCGGTGAGCCAATAAAGCCAGCGACAAACAGCGTTTCCGGGCGTTGGTAGAGCGCCATGGGCTTACCCATTTGCTCAATCTGCCCGGCATTCATCACCACAATGCAGTCAGCCAGCGTCATCGCCTCGACCTGATCGTGCGTGACATACACCATGGTGGTTTCGAGCCGCTGATGCAGTTCGGCCAGCTCGACCCGCATACGGTTACGCAGTGAGGCATCCAGGTTGGAGAGTGGCTCATCAAACAAAAACACGCCGGGGCTACGCACAATGGCGCGCCCTATTGCCACGCGCTGTCGCTGCCCGCCTGAGAGCTCCGCAGGTTTACGCTCCAGCAGCTCCTCAAGATTCAGCAACCGGGCGGCCTCAGCCACTTTGGCTTCGCGCTCTTTTGTGGGTACCTTGGCCAGCCGCATACCAAAGTCGATATTACGAGCAACGGTCATGTGCGGATAAAGCGCGTAGGACTGAAAAACCATGGCAATGTCCCGGTCACTCGGTTCGGCGGTGGTAACATCTTGCCCGCCGATAGTGATAGTGCCCTGGGTCACGGTTTCCAGGCCCGCAATCATGCGCAGCAAGGTGGATTTTCCACAGCCAGAAGGCCCAACCAGTACGGTAAAAGAGCCATCTTCAATATGCAGATTTAAATCGGGTATGACCGTGCTTTTGCCATGAAACGTCTTTTCGATGTCGCGTAGTGTTACTTCAGCCATGAGCTTATCTCGTCTCTGAAACCGGGGCGCGGCGATAGTAAAACGCCTGGAAATCGGCAGGGGTGCCACGTCCACTGATGTCGTGGGCGGCCATGCCTAAAAAGGTGCCGGTAAAGTAGCCGTGGGCGCGGCCGCTGCCTTCGTCGGAGAGCAGGCCTGCGTCTAGCGTGGGGCCGACCGGCTGCCACTCATCGCTACCCTGGGCATAGCGGAAGCGCAGCTCCCTGGCGTGAATATCCAGCCCTAGGCGAAGCGTGGCGCCTGGGACAAGCCGCACACTCACCTCAGCGATATCCAGATTCCCGTTAGGCCAAGCATCCAGGCAACTGATAACGCTAAGCACCTTGTCGCCAGCGTCATTCAGGGTCACCGCCAGGTAGTGGAATTTGAAGCGGTTGTAGTAGGCAATCAGACCGGCGAACTGCTGAATATCCTCAGGCTCAAAGGCAAGCGTCGTTTCGGCACTGCAGTAGAGGCTGTCCTGACGGCGCGCGACTAAGGCCTGCTCAAACCAGGAGCCTACCGACTCACGGCCAAATAGGCGCAAGTAGCCGGGCCGCTCGGTGAGCGAAAAGAGTCGTTCAGGGTAGGGGGTGCGCAGCCACTGAAACGCAGCGGGCAGCGAGTCTATTGCAAAATCATAGTGCTCCTCCAGCACAGGGGGCTTTTGCGTTACCCCGCTGACGGCAACCGTTAACGCCGGGATATTGCCCCCATCGGCGAGCCGTAGCCAACCATCAGCCCCCCACTCCACGCGCTGAATAGCGGTCTCGCGCCCCAGCGGTGAAAGCCGGGTTCCCGGCAAGGGGCGGCCACATAAATGTACCAAGTAAGTGTCACCTTCAGGGCTATCGACCAGATCCCCATGGCCCGCCCGCTGGAGTGGGTTATCGGGGTCATGGCTAGTCGTTAGGAGAGGATTTTGAGGGTGTACCTCGTAAGGGCCCGTTAGCGTTTTAGCGCGCGCCATGGTCACCGCATGCTGGTAACCCGTGCCACCCTCGGCGACGATCAGGTAGTACCAGCCATTACGCCGATAGAGATGCGGCCCTTCGGTCAGTTTCAGTTCGGTACCGGTGAAAATAGTGGAGATGTCACCGACTAAGCGGCGCTGTTCCACATCATACTCTTGCAGCACAATGCCGCCGAAACGATCCCGCCCTTCCCGCTGGCGGTAATCCCACTGCAGGTTGATCAGCCACTTGCGGCCATCGCTGTCATGAAACAGCGAAGGGTCAAAGCCGCTCGAATTGAGATAGACCGGATCGCTCCAGGGACCCTCAATATGCGGGGCAGTGACCAGGTAGTTATGGCCATCCTTAAAGTTACCCTCGTAACGCTTCATATCGGTGTAGACCAGCCAAAACAGGCCGTCGGCGTAGCTCAAACAGGGCGCCCAGATGCCGCAGGAGTCTGGGTTGCCGCGCATATCCAACTGGCTGGCCCGGCTCAATGGCCGTGTGATCAGCTCCCAGTTAGCCAGGTCGCGGGAGTGGTGAATCTGAACGCCGGGATACCACTCAAAGGTTGAAGTGGCCAGATAGTAGTCGTCGCCTACCCGGCAAATTGAGGGGTCGGGGTTGAACCCGGCCAGAATCGGATTGTAAATAACATCGTCCATTAGGGATCCTCCTTTATCCTTTAACGGAGCCGCCGGTCAGGCCAGCCACGATGTATTTCTGGGCGGCGAGAAAGAAGATAACCGCCGGAATGATGGTCAAGGTCACGAAGGCCAGAATCATGTTCCATTGGGTCAGGTACTCCCCTTGGAACTGCATCATGCCCAGCGGCCAGGTGTAGATAGAGCGGTCGTTTAACACCACCAGCGGCAGCAGAAAGTTATTCCAGCTCTGCACAAACACAAACACGCCCACGGTGGCCAGAATGGGGGTCGAGAGCGGCAGCGTGAACGACCAGAAGAAGCGCAAATAGCTGCACCCATCCACATAGGCTGCTTCAAACAGCTCTTTGGGCAGTTGGTCGAAGAAGGCCTTAAACAGCAGAATCGCCAGCGACAAACCAAACGCCGTCTGGGGCAGAATCACCGCCCAGTAGGTATCCAGCAGGCCCAAATCGCGCACCTTGATAAACAGCGGCAAAATGGCCGCCGCGAAGGGAAACATCAGCCCCAGCAGCAGGTAGGAAAGGATCATCTTGGCGCCGAAGAAGCGGATCTGTGAAAACACATAAGCCGCTGCGGCCCCCACCACCAGGGTTAAGAACACCGTCATTAACGAGATGAAAAAAGAGTTACCCAAATAGCGCCAGAAGTTGCCATCCAGCAGAATGCCGATGTAATTGCCTGCATCCCAACTGTCGGGCAGCCACAGCGGATTGGTGCGCAGCTCAGAATTACCCTTAAAGCCACCGAAGAACGCCGCCAGTAGCGGGCCAATAACAACACTTGCCACCACAATCAGGATGATCACGCGCAGGGTGTTTCGGGTAGTGATACTTTTCATGCCTTACTCCCCTTAGCCGTGGTGCGTTGGTAGAAGAAGGCGATCCCGATAGCGAGCACAAACAGCACCACCGCAGCGGCGCTACCGAAGCCAATATTGAGCCGTGAGAGGCCGAAGCTGTAGAGGTAGGTAACGATGGTGTGGGTCGAGTTGGAGGGACCACCGTTGGTCATCGGGATAATAATGTCGAAAATCTGCAGCGAGCCGATAATGGCAAAGAAACCACTGACGACGAGGGCGTGCTTAATCAGCGGGATTTGCACAAAGAGAGCAACCTGCCTGGGTTTCGCCCCTTCCAGCTTGGCGGCCTCGACAAGATCCTTGGGCACGCTCTGCAGAGCGGCAATATAGATCATCATATGGAAGCCAAAGTACTTCCAAACGATCACGGTCATAATCGCGGGGAACGCCCATTGGTGATCGGCCAACACATACACCGACTCCTGCCCCATGGCATGCAGCAGCGAGCTGGTAATGCCGTAGTCACCGTCAAAAACAAAGCTCCAGATAAGCCCGGCAGCCACTTCCGCCAGGATATAGGGCAGGAAAAACACCAGCCTAAACAGGGTGTTGGTAGGTGTTTTACGGTACACCAACAGCGCCAGCCCCAGCGCCAGGGGCATCTGGATCAGTAGCGAGACCAGGATCAATTTGGCGGTATTCCACAGCGCAGTATGAAACACCGAGTGATCCAGCAGACGCTGATAATTTTGCGCGCCGACAAAGTCACTGGGCGCGCCATAGCCATTCCAGGAAAAGCCGCTGTAATAAACAGCATCCGCGAGCGGCAGAATGACGAAGAGCGAAAACAGAATTAACGCCGGTGGTAGCAGAATCAGCAGCGCGGTGAACTTACCGCTCACCAAGCCTTTCTTCACCCGGTCGGCATTCCCTCTCCGCGGCACGGCGGTTCGGTCAAGCGTGGTCATGGCAAACTCCGAGACAGGACATGGGGGAGCACGAGCGAAAACGCGCGTGCTCTTTTAGCGGGGAGATCATCTAAACTGCCAGGCTTCTTCGACTTGAGCGGCGGCCTCTTCCGGCGTGATTACGCCTTGGGCCAAGTCACTGCTGATATCGTTAATCGTCGCGCCGACAGAGGTGCCCAGCGCTTGATCCAGGAACACCTGATGGAACTCGGACTCATCAAGAATCTCTGCGACGCGGCGGGCATAGGGTGTTTCAAGCGCTTCGGCGGAGCCCTCAGCGACCGGCACAAAGATCCCCGTCGCCGCCGCTTTACGCTGATTCTCTGCATTGAGTAGAAAGCGCAGGAACTCTACCGCTTCGTCGGGGGCGTCGCGGGTGACCGCAAAACCGTTCATGCCGCCAAAACTTTGCGCGTTGCCCTCACCACCATCGACCTCTGGGAAAGGAATAAACCGCAAGTCGTCATCCGGAACACCCTCTCCGCTCACCGAGCGCTGTTTGGAAGGGAGGTAGTCCCAGTCACCCATCACGTGAAAGGCAGCCTCGCCATCGCCAAACATGCCGCTGGCACGCTCGTAGGAAGTGGCCATAAAGCCGGACTGAAAAGGGTCAAGCTCGACCAGCGCCTGCAGCATTTCACCGGCGCGTACAAAGGGCTCGCCGTTAAAGCCGCCGTTGTCACCACTTTTGGCCGCTTCGATGCCCTCACCACCGGCTAGGCGAGTGACTAAGGAGCCCCAATAGAAGTGCAGCGGCCAGCCATCCTGCCCACCGACCACCAGCGGCGTTATGCTCTCTTCCCGCAGTGCCACCACGGCGTTTTCAAAATCCTCCCAGGTCTTGATCGCATCTACATCGACCCCTGCCTGCTCCGTTAGCGCGGTGTTCGCCCAGATACCCACCACTGTGGCGTAGAGCGGCGCGCCATAGACACGATCATCAAGGGTAAAGGCGCGCACCGCTGACGCGGGGTAGATATCCTGCCAGCCATCGCGCATCGGCTCGGTCAAGTCGCGGACAAACCCCGCGTCCACCTGATCGCGCAGCCCTTCGCCGCCCCAGGTGTAATAGATATCCGGGCGCTGGCTGGACTGCAGCATGGTGGGCAGGCGCGTTTTGTAGGCCTCGTTGGCAAGGTACTCGAACTCAACGTTAATATCGGGGTGTTGCGCCTCAAACTCGGCGACCACCTCATCGTAGTAGCGTTTTTCAGCGCTGCTGCTCTCAACCCTTAACACCGTCACCGTGGTATCGGCTGCCGCAGCGACGGATCCCAAAGCAGCAACAACGGCAACGGCTAGCGCTAAGTGACGAGGGCGTGAACAGGGCACGTTGTAGTTGTTAGATACCTGCATAAAACTCTCCTAATAATGTTTTAACGTTATTGAACTCAGGCCCAGCCGGCATCTACCGCCAGCTCCTGGCCGGTAATCGCCTGGCTTTCAGAACTGGCTAAAAAAAGCACGGCGGGGGCTATATGTTCGGCTTCCAGGCGCATCTTGAGGCACTGGCGCTGTTGAATAGCGACTTCATCCTCGGGACTAATCCACTTTTCGAGCTGGCGTTCGGTTATCACCGAACCGGGCACCAAGGTATTAACGCGGATGTTGTGCTCGCCCAGCTCCCGGGCCAGGCTGCGCGTCAGGCCGTGGGCCGCCGCTTTGGCGGTGACATAAGCGGGTAGTCCACCCAGCGCCATCTGCACGCTGACCGAGCCAAAATTGATAATCGATCCCCCGCCCGCTTCAATCATCTGTTCAGCCGCCGCCTGGGCGGCAAAAAACATCGGCCGCAGGTTGAGCGACATACGTTCATCCCAATAGGCCACATCCACCTCCCGCCAGTCGTGGCGGTCGTCGTTGGCGGCATTGTTGACCAGGGTATGAATCGGCCCGAACTCCCGGCCGGTCTCGGCGATGACCTGCTGTAGGCTGGCCACATCACGAATGTCGCAGTGGTGATAACAAGGTGCCTCGCCAGTCTCGGCGCGAAGCTCATCGACCAGCGCTTGGCTGGCAGCATCGTTGATGTCGACAAACACCACCCGCGCGCCCTGATGATGAAAGGCACGGGTAAGCGCGGCACCAATGCCGCTGCCACCGCCGGTAATAAAGACCACACGCTGCTCTAGGCTGGTATAGCGCGCTGAGTGCTGATTCATAGGATTTACCACCTCTCTCTTTTGCGTGTTTTAGCGTGTTCTAGACATCCACCCACTGCCCACCGGCGGCGGACGAGGCCAGCGCGCGGGTGATAAACCTCAGGCCGTCAACGCCGTCAGCCACACCCGGCGTGAGCGCGGCCAGCGCATCAACGTTTCCGCCCTTCTGGTGGGAACGAATTTGCACTGCGAAATCACGATAGAGCTGGGCAAAGGCTTCGAGATAGCCTTCTGGATGTCCCGCGGGGATGCGCGCTGCTGCCATCGCAGCTTCACCTAAACCTGGGCCATTGCGAGTTAAGATGCGCGTGGGCTCTCCTAGCGGTGAGTGCAGTAACTGGTTAGGGGTTTCCTGGCGCCAAGTAAGGCCACCTTTGCTTCCATAAACGCGAAGCTGTAGACCGTTTTCGTTTCCCGGCGCGACCTGGCTCGACCACAGCATGCCCCGGGCACCGCCCTTAAAGCGCAGTAGCATATGCACGTTGTCATCCAGCGCGCGGCCCTCCACAAAGGTGTGCATATCGGCGGCGAGGGATTTCAGCTCCAGACCAGTGACATAGCGCGCCAGGTGGTAGGCGTGGGTGCCAATATCGCCCAAGCAACCCGCCGGGCCGCTGCGTTTGGGGTCGGTGCGCCACTCGGCCTGTTTCACACCACTCTCTTCCAGGCGGGTGGAGAGCCAATCCTGCGGGTACTCCACCTGCACCACGCGCAGCTCGCCAAGCTCGCCGCTGGCGACCATTTCCCGCGCCTGGCGAACCAGCGAGTAGCCCGAGTAGTTATGGGTTAAGCCGAAGAATAGTCCCGTCCGTTCCACCAGCTCAGCGAGGGTTTGCGCCTCTTCCAGGGTGATCGTCATTGGCTTATCGCAGATGACATGAAAGCCCGCCTCAAGAAAGGTGCGCGCCACGTCGAAGTGCACATGATTGGGGGTCACGATGGCGACCACGTCGATGGCATCCGGGCGCTTGCACTCCGCCTCAGCCATGGTTTGGTAGTCGGGGTAGGCGCGATCTTCGGCGACGTGTAGCTCCGCTGCAGCGGCTCGGCTCCGCTCTGGGTCAGAGGCAAAGGCACCGGCCACCAGCTCAAAATGGTCATCCAGCCGGGCGGCGATGCGGTGCACCCCGCCAATAAACGCGCCCTGGCCGCCGCCGACCATACCCAGGCGGAGCCGACGCGGGGTGTCGTGTTGAGTGCTCATATCGTAATGCCCTCCCCTTGCGTGAAATTAGTTGAGCCTTAAATCGTTAAAGACCCAGAATGCGTCGATTGGCGGCCTCATCAGAGCCACCGTCGGCGAAGTCATCAAATGCCCGCTCGGTGACTTCAATAATGTGGTCGCGGATAAAGGTCGCGCCTTCACGGGCACCGACTTCCGGGTGTTTCAGGCAGCACTCCCACTCCAGTACCGCCCAGCCGTGGTAGTCGTTGGCCGCCATCCAGGAGAAGATCGACTTAAAGTCGATTTGGCCATCGCCAAGCGAGCGGAAGCGGCCAGCACGCTCCGTCCACGACTGATAGCCCGAATAAACGCCCTGTTTGGGGCTGGGGTTAAACTCGGCGTCCTTAACGTGGAACATCTGGATGTGGTCGCGGTACACATCCAGAAAGCCGCGGTAGTCGAGCTGCTGCAGAATCAGGTGGCTGGGGTCATAAAGAATGTGGCAGCGGGGGTGATTGCCGACCCGCTCAAGGAACATCTCGAAGGTGATGCCGTCGTGGAGATCCTCGCCGGGATGGATTTCGTAGCAGAGGTTTACCCCCGCCTCGTCAAAGGCGTCCAGAATGGGGCGCCAGCGTTTGGCCAGCTCGTCAAAGGCAGTGTCGATCAAGCCCGCAGGGCGCTGGGGCCAAGGGTAGATAAAGGGCCACGCCAGGGATCCGGAGAAGGTGCCGTGGTCGGTGAGTCCCAGGTTTTGCGATGCCTTGGCAGCCAACATTAGCTGCTCAACGGCCCACGCTTGGCGTGCTTTGGGGTTACCGCGCACTTCCGGTGCTGCAAAGCCATCGAACATCTCATCATAAGCGGGGTGCACAGCAACCAGTTGGCCCTGCAAGTGGGTAGAAAGCTCGGTGAGCGATAAGCCGTGCTCGGCCAGGGTGCCTTTGATCTCATCACAGTAAGTACGGCTCTCGGCGGCGCGTTTTAGATCGATCATGCGCGCATCCCAACTGGGAATCTGCACACCCTGATACCCCAGCCCCGCCGCCCAGGCAGCGATGCTATCAAGAGTGTTAAACGGTGCTTCGTCACCGGCAAATTGGGCGAGAAAGAGCGCTGGCCCTTTGATTGTGTTCATAGGACTCTCTCAATATCGTTTGGATGAAGTGCTTGGGTCGGCGCGGGAAGGAGTGATGCTTTTACCCGCGCCTATTAATCACTACGCAATCAATACGCGATCAGAACGGAGAATCGGGGAAGTAGTACTGTTCGGCGTTCTCTTGGGTGATCAGCGGGGAGCCCAGAATGTACTCGCCCAGCACCGGGCCATTAGAGACAAAGTGCTGCACGGTCAGATCCATGGCGGTGGCGATCATGGCGGGCGGATAGAGCACGTCTACGGGCACCAGCTCATCACCGTCCATGACCCGCTTGATGATGTCCTTCATGCCCGCGCCGCCGACGATAAACAGCTCATCTTCACGATCCGCTTGGCGCACGGCCTCGATGACGCCGAGGGCGATGTCGTCATCCTGGGCCCATACAGCGTCGATGTTGTCGAAGCGCGACAGGTAGTCCTGCATCACTTCAAAGCCATCGTCGCGGTTCCAGTTAGCGTGCTGCATATCGAGGATGTTGACCTCGGAGCCTTCGATGGCCTCTTGGAAGCCTTGCACCCGCTCATCGTCGATCACGGTAGGGATGCCGCGCAGCACCACAATATCGCCTTCGCCATCCAGACGCTCACGGATGTACTCGCCGGACACGCGGCCTAACTCATGGTTGTTGCCTGCCACGTAGAGATCTTCGATACCCTCTTCGGTCAGGCCACGATCCACCACCGTCACAAAGACCCCCGACTCTTTAACGCGCCGCACCGGGTCAGTTAACGGGCCAGATTCAAACGGCAGCACCACCAGCGCGTCGATATTGCGTAGCGATACCAGGTCTTCCAGATCATTGGCCTGCTCGCCTGCCGTGCCCGCGGTGGAGATGGTGATCTCAATATCGGGATAGAGTGCCTCAAGGCGTTTTTTGGCCTCTTCAGCGTGGTAATTGACCCCGCCCGTCCAGCCGTGGGTGGCGGCAGGAATGGATACACCGATGGTGACTTCCTGGGCAACGGCTGCACCGGAAAGCCCGATGGTTGAAGTGAGTGCTGCGGTAGTGACGCAGGCCGCCACGGCTGTTTTGATGGTTCGCATAGTGTTGCTCCTTTCGTGTTTGTACTTGTTATGTTGCGAGCTGCTAAGGATTGATGCTGCGGACGTTTCTCTGTTTTTTATGTTTTTCAATGCTTTAAGGTGCTGCTTTTCTCCACGACGCACGCTGCAGATAGACCGCCACAATGATGATGATCCCCTGCACCGTACCGTTGAGATAGTTGGAAATGGCATCGGTCAAGTTGAGAATATTGCCGATCATGGTGAGCATGATGGCGCCTACCACCGTGCCCCAGATGCGACCATGGCCGCCCTTGAGCATGGTGCCGCCGATGATTACCGCGGCAATTGCCTCTAACTCCCAGAGCACCCCGGTAGCCCCTGAAGCAGAGCCCAGCCGAGGCACATAGATAATCGTCGCCAACGCCACGCACACGCCCTGCAGCATGTAGGTCATGGTCTTGATACGGTCCACGTGAATGGCGCTATATTCGGCAACTTTTTCATTGGAGCCGATGGCAAAGCAGTAGCGCCCGAAGCGGGTGTAGTTGAGCAGGATGTAGCCAACAATGGCGACAAACAGAAACACCCATACCGGAATGGTGATGCCTAGAAAGCTGCCGTAATAGACCGGGCGGTAGATATCACGCACTGCCCAGTCCAGGGTGAGGGTGCCGCCATCGGCGAGGTACGTCACCAGTGAGCGGTAGATCCCCATGGTGCCGAGGGTGACGATAAACGCCTCAATCTTGCCTTTGGTCGTCACCATGCCGTTGATAAAGCCCGCGCACAGCCCCAGCAGCAGCGAGGCGCCCACGCCCAACAGCACGGTTGTCAGCCCCGCGCCAAACTGCTCGACGAGGCTGTTCATCAGAATGATCATCACCCCGGCAATAAAAGCGGCCATCGCCCCGACCGAGAGATCCAACCCACCCGCGGTAATCACAAAGGTGGCGCCGATGGCGATAATGCCGATAAAGGCACTGCGGGTGAGCATGTTCGAGAGATTATCCAGTCCCAGAAAAGCAGGGTTGATCAACACACCCAGCAGAGCCAGGGCAAGCAGCGCGACGAAAGGCCCCCAGGTTTTAAGGTCTATGGAGAAGCCCTTTTTCTGAGTGTTTGGGTTAGCTGCTTTATTCGTTGTTTTGTTATTAGCCATAACGCTGCTCATCGACCCCTACTCCCTTAATACCGGATGCGTACTGCATGATTTCGTGCTCATTAATCTGCTCGCCTTCAAGTACCCCGGTGAGTACACCTGCGCACATCACCGCTACCCGGTGGGAAAGCCCAATCAGCTCGCCCATCTCTGAAGAGATCAAGATCACCGAGCAGCCTGCTTCGGTCAGTTCATGGATAAAGTGATAGATCTGGTGCTTGGTGCCCACATCAATGCCCCGGGTTGGCTCGTTGATAATCACGATTTCGGGGTCGATGGACATTACCTTGGCGAGCAGCAGCTTCTGCTGGTTACCGCCGGAGAGCTCCGCCGCTGTGCGCGCCGCCGTTCGCAGGCGGATATCAAAGCGCTGGATGGCCTGTTGAAAGGCCTGCTCTTCACGGCGGCGGTCAATCAGCGGGTGACAGTGAGCGCGTAAATTGAGCAGGGTAACGTTAGAGCGCAGATCCATATTGAGCACCAGGCCTTTGCCTTTACGATCCTCCGTCAAATAGGCAATCTGCTGATGCACCGCATCACGCAGGTGGCGCAGCTCCACCGGCTGGCCGTTGCGCAGTACTTGGCCTGCGCTTTTACCGCGTAGGCCCAGCACCGCTTCGATCAGCGCGGTGCGTCCGGCGCCCACAATGCCGCCAAATCCCAACACTTCTCCCCGCCGTAAGGTAAAGCTGGCCTGCTTCACGGCACCGGGTACCACGAAGTCCCGCGCTTCCAGTACCGCCGGCGCATTCTCAGCCAGCTGGGTACGCGATGGGTACATCTCAGTAATCTCACGCCCCACCATCAGCCGCGCCAGCTCCTCTTTGCTGCGCCCGGTCATGGGGCCGCTATCGACCAGATAGCCGTCTCGCAATACCGTCACGCGGTCGGCAATCTGCTCAATTTCACGCAGTTTGTGGGAGATATACAGAACTGCCACGCCCCGCTGGCGCAAACGGTCAATGAGTGAGAACAGCACCTTCACTTCGTTTTCGGTCAGGGTGGCAGTAGGTTCATCCATAATCAGCACGCGCACGTCGCGTGTGATGGCCTTGGCGATTTCTACCATCTGCTGGTCAGAGGTGCTCAAATCCTTCACCCGAGCGCGAGGATCCACGTGGGTTTCAAGCTCCGCCAGCGCTGCCCGGCTGCGTTCCCGCATGGCACGCCGATCCAGAAACAGCCCCCGCCGCAGCTCGCGGCCCAGAAAAATGTTCTCCTCCACGCTGAGCTGCTCCGCCAGCGCTAGCTCCTGGTGGATCATGACCACCCCGTCGGCCTCTGCTTCTCCGCTGGAGCGGTATTGCTTATTTTGGCCGTCTACTAACACTTCGCCCGAAGTAGGACGAAGATACCCAGCTAGGATTTTTACTAAGGTCGATTTACCGGCGCCGTTCTCACCCAGCAGGGCGTGTACTTCCCCCGCCTTCAGATCGAGATCAACGTCGAATAACACTTGGTTATCACCAAAGGAGCGGCAGAGTTTGCGCGCTGATAACAGCATGGGGCCACCTGATAATGTCTGTTGTTATTGTGTTGGGGCTTATCAGCATCGATTGCGTTAGGATGATGCTTGATTTACTTTAGGCGCTAAAATAAATACTTGCATATGCAACTTAGGTCGTATTTTGACAATCGCGTAAACGCCCCAGGATGAGTGCGCAAGACTATTGGCATGACAGCCTTTTCTCAACACGAACTATAACGGCGACCCTATGGCCCTTCCGTCGACTGATACCAGCCGCCTCGACAACACCCTCGCGGTGATCCGCACTCTGCGTGACCAAGGACCGGTGGCACGCATCGACCTGGGGGCAATCAACGGCATTAGCTCTGCCACCGTCACCTCGATCAGCGCCGTGTTACTCCAGCAGGGATTGATCACTGAACGCCCGCCTGAAGCCCCCCGCCCCAACGGTCGCGGTCGACCAAAAACCTTGATTGGACTCGACCCCAGTGCCGCCTGTGTGGTGTGTATCAAGCTGTCGATCAATGAGGTTCAGTTGGTAGTGGGTGATTTTGCGGGCCAGATACACCATAGCGAGCACCATGCAGTGACCACTTTGACGTTGAGCGCCGACGACCTGGAAGCACTGCTGGAAGAGAAGATCAGCGCTGTTTGCACCCAACAGTTGACGGGGTTTCAACGCTTGGCAGGGATCTGTTTGGCGGTACAGGGGGTGGTGTCGTCGCAAAGCGGTACGATCATCTGGTCACCCGCTTTAAGCTTTCGCAATGCACCGATATCGGCGCGATTGGCGGAACGTTTTCACTGCAGCGTGCTGCTCGAGAATGATGCCAACTGTATCGCCAGCGTGCTGGCGGCCCAGCCCGCCTATGCGGACTGCCCCAACCTGGTGGTAATTATGCTGGGCTACGGTATCGGCATGTCGGTGTTGATTAACGGCGTGCCCTATCTCGGCGCCAATGGCTCGGCGGCCGAGTTTGGGCACAGCAAATATCAGCCCGACGGCGCCCTTTGCGCCTGCGGGCGACGGGGGTGCATTGAAGCTTACACTAGTGACTACGCGCTCTATCGCGCCGCTGCTGAGCATCTAGAACTCCCCTCCGGCGACAGCGCACACCCTTCCGAGCAGCAGATGCAGGCGCTAACCCAACTGGCGCTGCAAGGCGATCCCTTGGCTCAGCGCATCTATGCAGAGGCGGGCCGTGCACTGGGGTACGGTATCGCCAATGTGCTGGCGCTGTTCAACCCCGATCTAGTGCTGATTACCGGTTCCGGCGTACGCGGCTTTGACGCCATGCAAGCGGCCATGCATCGCGCCATCGACGAAGCCTTAGTGGCCGAACTAATGGGCTCCACCCGCATCGAAAGCTGCGCCTGGGATCGCGACATGACTTGCATGGGAGGTATCGCCATAGCGCTGCACGCCACCGATGGCGACACGCTGTTAGATAGCCAAACCACCCGTGAAGCCTAGGCCCCCCTCTGACACGCTACTATCGAAAACAGCGTTGTTATGATTTATGTTGTGTAGCGAGCGCTTTAAGATATTTCGTATTGTTAGCGATTAAGGATGTTTTTATGGAGAGCCTTAAATCTCAATATGGCGTAGCACGACGGATTGACAGCCTAATGCTGGGTGCGGCGCTGGTATCGACCCTTCTGCTGCCAGCAGCATCTGCGCTGGCGAACGATATCAGGCCAGGTTTATGGGAAATCAAGCAGTCTATGGAGAGCGAACACCTGCCCGAGCAAATGACGCGTGAGCAAGTGCAGACGCAGTGTGTGAGTACCGATGACGCCGCAGATATGGCCGCAGCAATGCGCCAACGCTGGCAGCAGATGAACTGTGCCGATATGAACATTGAACGTGAAGGCAACACCATTTCCATCATCGCTGAATGTAGTATGAGCGGGCGTACTACCAGCGTGGATGGCGAGGTCACCATTCACGACGAAGAACACTACTCCAGCAAAATGATAACGACCAACGACGCCACGTTGACGACTAACCACGAGGCTCATTGGGTAGCCGAAGAGTGCCCAAATAGCGCGGAGTAAAGACGATACCAGGCACCTCTGTCGAGCAGCCCTAAAAACGGGTGAAACAACAAGCACCTTGCTATGTGACAAACAAGCTGAGAACCCCACTATGCAGGAGTGTTTTTATATCCTGACACAAAAGTTAAAACCGCCGGAAAGTTTCACCTTCACGAATTAAAGCATCAAATGGCTTAAGGAGGCACGCATCAGAGGCCTCCCATATACACTAAGCGACTGGGTGACCTCAATGCGAATGCCGCGGCACGTCAGAGCCGCGGCAGCCGACCAGAAAATCGAAGTCACAGCCTTCGTCCGCTTGCAGCACCCGCTCGATATACAGCTGGCGGTAGCCGCCCTGGCTAGCGATGAGCGTCGAGGCGGCGGTGGGGTCGTTCTCGGCTAGGCGCGCTGCCAGCTCTTCATCGCTGATCTCCAGATGCAGCCGCCCGCTGTCGCAGTCGAGTTCGATCCAGTCGCCGTTGCGTACCGCCGCCAACGGGCCACCCGCGGCGGCTTCCGGGGCGACGTGCAGCACCACGGTGCCGTAGGCGGTGCCGCTCATGCGGGCATCGGAGATACGCACCATATCGGTAATCCCCTGGGCGAGGATTTTGGGCGGTAGGCCCATGTTGCCTACCTCTGCCATGCCGTGATAGCCGCGGGGGCCGCAGTGCTTCATCACCAGAATATCGTTGGCTTCAACGTCCAGGTCTGGGTCGTTGATGCGTGCCTTGTAGTCGTCAAAGTCCTCGAATACCACCGCGCGGCCGCGGTGCTGCATGAGCTCGGCGGTCGCGGCTGAGGGCTTGAGCACCGCACCGTTGGGGGCCAGGTTGCCACGCACCACGCAGATGCCGCCATCTGCTGTGAGGGGATTATCCAGCGGCCGGATCACTTCATCGTTGTACAGCGGGGCGTCCTTGACGTTCTCCCACAAGGTTTTGCCGTTGACGGTCAAGGCGTCCTTGAAGGGCAGCCGGTCGGCCTCACCCAGGCGCCTGAGCACCGCGGGTAGGCCACCGGCGTAGTAGAACTCCTCCATCAGAAAACGCCCCGAGGGCTGCAGATCCACTACCGTCGGTGTGCCACGGCCTACCCGGCTCCAGTCGTCCAGAGTGAGATCGACGCCGATACGCCCGGCAATCGCCTTGAGGTGGATCACAGCGTTGGTGGAACCGCCGATGGCGGCGTTGGTGCGGATGGCATTATCGAACGCTTCCTTGGTGAGGATTTTGGAGAGCCGCAGGTCTTCGTTGACCATCTCGACAATGCGGTTACCCGACAAATGGGCGAGCACGTATCGGCGAGAATCGACTGCCGGAATCGCCGCGTTGTGAGGTAGCGAGGTGCCCAGCGACTCGGCCATGCAGGCCATGGTGGAGGCGGTGCCCATGGTGTTGCAGGTGCCCGCCGAGCGGGACATGCCCGCTTCGGCGGCCATAAAGTCGTGGAGTGAAATCTCACCGGCTTTGACCTGCTCGGAGAGCTTCCACACCACGGTGCCCGAGCCGATGTCCTTGCCCTTGTGCTTGCCGTTGAGCATCGGCCCGCCGGTGACCACGATGGTGGGAATATCACAGCTTGCCGCGCCCATTAGCAGCGCCGGAGTGGTTTTGTCGCAGCCCACCAGCAGCACTACGGCATCGATGGGATTGCCACGAATGGCCTCTTCCACGTCCATGCTCGCCAGGTTGCGGGTAAACATTGCCGTTGGGCGCAGGTTGGATTCGCCGTTGGAGAATACCGGGAACTCCACCGGGTAGCCCCCCGCCTCCAGCACGCCCTGCTTCACGTGCTCCGCCAACTTGCGAAAATGTGCGTTACAAGGCGTCAGCTCCGACCAGGTATTACAGATACCGATGATCGGCTTGCCCTGAAATTCATGATCAGGAATACCCTGATTTTTCATCCAACTGCGGTACATAAAGCCGTTTTTATCGGCGGTACCGAACCACTGGGCAGAGCGTAATGGGCGCTGGCGATCAGACATAACAAAGCCTCCGTACAAACCGGAAAAAAGTAGCAAACAAATAAAGGAGTGACGCTTTAAGCGTTAGGCTCGTTGACGACGGGTCTGTTTCCAGCGGTCAAACATCACCGCCAGCAGCAGAATCGCGCCACGCACCAGGTATTGGTAAAAAGTGGGGACGTTAAGCAGTCCCATAGCATTCTGCACGCAGCCCATAATCAGCACCCCGACCACCACGCCGGTAATGGTGGCCACGCCGCCGGATAGCGCCACGCCGCCCAGGACACAGGCAGAAATGACCGCCAGCTCCAGGCCCATGGAGGTATTGGGGTCACCCAGACCCATCCGCGAAGCCAGCAGTACACCTACGACCCCCGCCACTACGCCCTGGAGGCCAAAAACAATAATCTTGAGGCGGCGGACATTAACCCCGGCCAGAGCGGCGGCTTCCGAGTTACCGCCGGTAGCCAAAACGTTGCGCCCAAAGGCGGTCATATTGAGCACCACGCCAAAGATCACGAAACAGGCCAGCATCGTCCATACCGGCAGAGTCAGGCCGAGAAAGGAAGCGCTGCCCAGGTCAAAGAAGCCCGGCACGGTAATCATCACCGCGTCGCCGCCGGAGGTGATGTAGGCCAAACCGCGCACAAACTCCATTGCCGCGAGAGTGGCTATTAAAGAGTTAATGCCAAACTTGGCAATCACCAGGCCATTAAAGGCACCCACCGCGCCCCCGGCGACAATGCCCCCGATCACGCCGATAAACACGCTACCGGTACTGGAGGTCACCACCGCTGCAACCACCCCTGCGAAGGCCACCGTGGAGGCCACCGATAGATCCACCTCCCCCAGGGCCAGCACCAGCATCATGGTAGTGGCCAAACTGCCGATCAGGGTGATCGAGAGCAACAGCCCGACCATATTGCGGCCGGTCAGAAAATCAGGGATGAGTACCGCTAGAGCGATAAACAGGAGCAGAAAAATCGCGATCAGTCCCGAGGTATCCAGCAGCGTGCGCAGCGGTTTGATCAGCCCCTGGCGTCCCGCTGGGCGGGCAGGTGTCGTCTCACCTTGGGTTGCGTTGTTCGTTGTCATGGTGTTTTTCCTGAGCTTCTTCTTTTAAGAGCCAATAGCGTGTAAAAAAAATGACTTAGGCGGGTAGTGCCAGCCCCAGTAGACGTTCCGGCGTAGCCGACTCCCGCGACACTACTTCCACCAGTTCCCCGTCGCGCATCACGGCGATGCGGTCACAGATGGAGCTGACTTCCGCCAGATCACTGGAGATCACCACCACGCTTTTGCCCTGTTCCGCCAGGTCGTAGAGCAGCGAGTAAATATCTCGCCGTGCGCCTACATCGATCCCCCGGGTCGGCTCGTCCATCACGAACAGATCAATCTCTTCGGCGAGCCAGCGGGCCAGAATCACCTTCTGCTGATTGCCCCCAGAGAGCTTACCAATCGGCGTTCGCGGGCCGGGAGTTTTAACGCTGAGTTGCTGGATATAGGCTTCGGCATTGCGCCGTTCGCGACCGGGGTGGCGGAAAACGCCCCAACGTTTAAAAAAGCGCCGACAGCTGATATTGAGGTTGTCGGCCACGCTGGCCACCGGAAAGATCCCCTGAGACTTACGGTCCTCCGGGCACATGGCAATACCGGCACGAATTGCCTCACCGGGGCTTTTAAAGTGCCGAGATTTGCCGTTAAAGGTCACGCTGCCGGCTTTGGGTGATTCGACGCCGCAGACCAAACGCAGCAACTCACTACGCCCGGCGCCCACCAAACCAAACAGCCCAAAAACCTCACCGCGTTTCACTGAAAAACTCACCGGGGCTTTTAAGCCGCGCCCCTGAATTCCCTCTACGTTCAAGACAGTGTCACCCTGCTCACGCGCCCGGTAGCCGTAAACATCGTCGATATCGCGGCCGACCATTTCACTGACTAACAGGTCATGGTTCAGCTCAGACATGTCCTCATGGGTACGGATGTGCTGCCCATCGCGGAAGATGGTGACCGCGTCGCACATCTCGAATACTTCCTCCATACGGTGGGTCACGTACAGCACCACGCGCCCCTCGTCGCGCAGCCGTTGGACGATACGCTTTAGCTGACGAATCTCCTGAATGGAGAGACTGCTGGTCGGCTCATCGAAGGCGATGACTTTGGCATCGCGCAGCAAGGCACGGCCGATTTCGATCATCTGCTGCTGGCCGATGGAGAGCTCGCGAACCTTGGTTGAGGGGTGGATCTCCCCCTCGCCAAGATCAGCCAGAATCGCCAAAGCCTTTTGCTTTAATTCGCGGCGATTAACAAACCCCTGCCGCGTAGGCAGTTGGCCCAACAGCAGGTTTTCAGCCACCGACATATTGGGCGAGAGCGTCAACTCCTGGTAGATAATCGCGATGCCTTCCCGCAGCGCCTCCCGGGCGTTGCTGAAGACGTGGCGCTGGCCATCAATCCACAGTGCGCCTTCGGCGACACGGTTAACGCCACTGAGCACCTTGAGCAGGGTGGACTTACCCGCGCCGTTCTCGCCCATTAGCGCATGCACTTCACCGGCGTGGGCGGCAAAGCTCACCCCATCCAGCGCGCGCACCCCGGGGAATACGACGCTAATTCCGTCGAACCGTAAATAAGCATCAGACATGCATGAATACTCCGCAGATGGCCTGTAACAGCGAGCCCGTTACAGGCCTCTTTTATTGCCAACCAAGCGCTTTATAGACCGAGCGCAGCGCGCACTTCTTCCCAGTTGTCGCGCGTCATTAACGTGCCGGAGGTTTCGGTATTGGCAGGCGGCTCTTGATCCTCGCTAATCCAGCGGTAGAGGTCTTCGGCGGTCTGACGGCCGTGCATGGTGGAACTAACCGCTACCGTACCGTGAAAGCCAGTGGGGTTATCCCGAGAAAACTCGGCAAAGGCGGCGCCAGAGCCATTGATACCCACGCCGATCACATCTTCCGGCGCTAAGCCATACTGCTCGGTAGCCCTAACCCCCCCGAGCACGCTCTCTTCGTTAAGGGCATAGATCACCCAGTGCTCATAATCGCCACGCTGGGAAAGCACCGGCGATGCGGCGGAGAAAGCCCCGCTGGTATCGGTGCTCTGCTGGGGCGCATCAAAAATATTGTCTTCCGGGAAGCCTGCCGCTAACAGCGCCTCGGTGGCGCCATCGGTACGCTCAACGGCGGTAGGTAGTTCGTTGTTGGTGATGCGCAATGCGGCAACCTCTTCCGGGTTCCAGCCGCGGGCTTCCATTTCGGCGGCAATGGCTTCGCCAACTTGCCGGCCAATCTTGGTGCCCGACATCCCCAGGTGCGGAACGCCCTCCATGGGCTCACCGCTGGAGTTAACAAACTGGTCGTCCACAGTGACTACTTTCATACCGTACTGGTTGGCACGGTTCATGATTGCGGGCCCCAAACGCACATCCGGCGGGCAAATCACAAACCCCTGAGCCCCTTGAGAGTAGAGGTTGTCAATTGCGCTGAGTACCTCCTGACCATCCTCCCCGCCCAGACGCACCACATCGAAGCCGAGCTCTTCGCCTACCTCGGTAGCAGCCTGCTGTTCGTTAATGAACCATGCCTGCTCGGGCTTTTTAACGATAAAGCCGATCTTCACTTCGTCTTCCTGGGCCTGTACGGATCCCAGTGAGGCCAGCATAATCGCGCTGCCGAGAGCTAAACGGGCAAATGTCTTCGTCAATCTCATTGTTATACTCCTACGATTTTTAGCGTTGTTCTTATTGCTATTTCAGATTTTATTCCCAAACCACAGGGAGTTAAGAACCGGTGTTAAGAACCATCGTTAAGAACCACCGTTAAGAACCAGGCTTACGAACCCATATTTTGTTGCGCTGAGAAACGGTAAACCGTGCGAGAACGATAGGTGTCACCAGGTTCTAAAATGGTGCTGGGAAATGCCTCTTGGTTGGGGGAATCGGGATAGTGCTGGGTTTCCAGCGCAAAGCCAGAGCGGTGTCCGTAGGCTTGGCCCTGTTTGCCGGTCAGATCACCGTTAAGGAAGTTGCCGGAATAGAACTGTATCGCGGGCTCAGTGGTGGTGATCTCCACCATGCGGCCGCTCTCGGGCTCCCACACCTTGGCAGCCAGCACCAGTTCATCCGCTGACGCGTTATCCCGGGCCAGCACAAAGTTGTGGTCGTAACCGCCGCCAAAACCGAGCTGCTCGTTCTCCTGATCAATCCGCTCGCCAATCGTTGTCGCCTGGGTAAAGTCGAACGGTGTGCCGTCTACCGAGCGAATCTCGCCAGTGGGAATGAGGCTGTCGTTAACCGGGGTAAATTCAGGGGCGTTGATCATTAGCTGATGATCGAGAATGGTGTCACTACCTTCGCCCTTTAGATTGAAATAGCTATGTTGGGTGAGGTTGATGGGTGTGGCCTTATCGGTCACGGCCTGGTAATCGACCACAAGCTCGTCGTTATCGGTCAACGTATAGGTCACCTCGGTCTCTAATCTACCGGGATAGCCCTCTTCGCCATCCTCGCTGGTATAGCGCAATACCAAACCAGAGCCTGCTTCGTTTTCAAAGGGTTCGGCTTGCCACAGCACTTTATCAAACCCTTGATCGCCTCCGTGAAGATGATTGCTGCCATCATTGGTGGCCAGTGAATAGCTTTCGCCATCAAGGGAGAACTGGCCATTCGCAATACGATTGCCGTAACGCCCGATGATGGCACCGAAATAGGGATTTGCCTGGCGATACTCATCGGAAAGGTACGCTTCCAGGGAGTCGAAACCCAACGCAATGTCTTCAAATTCGCCATCCACATTGGGGGTCTTCAACGACAGGATGATGCCGCCGTAGTTAGTCACCCGCAGCTCGATACCATTGGCATTGGTAAATTGATAAACATCGACCTGACGGCCATCGGGCAAGTGACCAAATACCGATGTCTGTATTCCGCTATCGGCACCACTGCCCGCATCGGTGTCAGAACTACTCTGAGCTTGCGCCGCGTTTGCCAACAGCGCTGCGACAATTGCACCGAACATCAGTGGCGAACCCTTTTGTAATCGTTGGCTATACATGAGAGGCATGAGCTTCCTCCTGGAGGCGTACTTTATGTTGCTAGCTTATTGTTGTTAGGTCGGTGCAGTTAACTTAGGACGTTATCACCGATACAGAGACTACAGTAGCCATGTCTGGCATAACCAACCAATATACAAATACCTCACTATCGATATACTTCTTAGTATCAATAACAACTCAAGGCTTATTCTATGGGCGTTCTTGGTGAGAACTGGTTTTTAGACGTGCGACTAAAGTTGCGCCATTTTCAGCTATTTTTAGCGCTGGATGAGCAGCGCAACCTGCATCGCGCTGCGGCCCAGCTCAATATGAGCCAGCCCGCCGCATCAAAACTACTCAGCGACCTGGAAGCCAATCTGGGTATTCGGCTGTTTGATCGCCACCCCCGCGGGCTAACGCCTAACTGGTACGGCGAGATTATGATTCGTCACGCCCACAGCATGCTTTCAGCGCTACGTCATACCGGTGAGGAGTTGAACGCTCTCGGCGAAGGCAATGCGGGCACGGTAGCGGTCGGTACGGTAATGGCTCCGGCGGTCACACTGCTTACCAGCGCGATTGAGCGGGTGCACCGCGACCGGCCGGGGTTAAAAATCAGCGTGGATGTGGATGTCAGCAAGGTGCTGGTGCCGCGCCTGCTCGAAGGCGAGCTGGATTTCGCGATTACCCGCATTCCCGCAGGTGTCGATGCCGAGCGCTTTGTTTTTGAAGAAATCGGTGAGGAGGAGCTCTGCTTCGTGTGCCGCCAAGGGCACCCCTTATCTTTTCAGCAAACGCTCAACCTTGCGGATATGACGAGCTACCCCTGGTCGCTACAGCCTGCCGGTGCGCTGATGCGCCAGCGGGTGGATAGCCTGTTTCTACACCATCAGGTCGCGCCGCCCCGCCAGATCATTGATACCGCCGATCTGCTGCTCTCGCTGGCACTGGTGGATAAATCCGACACCATTACGGTGACCACACGGGAAGCCGCCGATCTACTCTGCCCGCCGCAACGTTTTCATCTCCTGCCCTTCAGCGAGACGCTAAGTGTTCAACCTTACGGACTGGTGAGTTTGCGCCACCAACGCCTTTCTCCCGGTGCCGCCGCGTTAATGAGCACCCTGCGCGACATCATCGCCCAGTCCAATTAACGCACTGTTATTAAGACATTGTTTTAGGTCAATGAGGGCTAACGATCTGACCGAAGGTGTGATGTCTTCACCTAATGTGTAAGACACTAAACTCCCGCGCAAAACTAATGACCATACAAAAGTATATGTTGAACAATTGACTTTAATGTTCAACATTACCTTCCGCATGGTTAGTTGCCCCGTTGCATCACCATGTTCATAACAACGTCCTACACAACCCTTTTCACAACATTTATCACAACGCTTTTCACAACAATAATCTTGAGGAATAGTGCCATGCTCAAACCCAAATACAGCTTGCTACTCACTGGCTCAGCACTGCTGCTAGGCCTTTCAACGGCTCAGGCGGCCGAGTATGAATGGAAATTTCAGGCGTCAGAAACCTCGGGCGAACCCAGCTTCAAGATCAAGCAGGAGTGGGCCGAGCGCATCACGGCGATGACCGATGGTCGCGTCGAGATCGAGGTCATGCCGATTAACTCCGTGGTGGGCCCCACCGAAACGCTGACCGCCGTGAGCTCCGGGATTCTGCAGGGCCATATGACCGACCCTAGCTACTTCTCCGGCCAGGATCCCGCTTTCGGGATGCTCGGCAACCTCGTCGGCGCTTGGCAGAACCCCTACGACTTCCTGGAATATATGAAGTACGGCGGCGGTGAAGAGCTCTACAACGAACTGGTCGAGCCCTACGGCGCGCATTTGATCAGCGCAGCGACCTTCCCGCTGGAATCGGTACCCTCCACGGTGCCCATCGAATCCATCGCCGATTTCGAAGGGCTAAAGATTCGCGCCCCCCAAGGCATGGTGTACAACATCTTCGAGCGCATTGGTGCCACGCCGGTTAACCTGCCGGGCTCTGAGGTGTATACCGGTCTGGAAAAAGGCGTGATCGACGCCGCGGACTCTACGGTGCTCTCGAATAATGACGCCATGGGTCTACACGCTTTCGCCCCCTACCCGCTCTACCCTGGCTTTCACTCCATGCCGATGATCGCCGTATCGATCAATAAAGACATCTGGGATGGCTTGCCCGAGGAGCTACAGACGACCCTAAATACCGCCTTTGACGGCATGGCCTACGACCTGATTGCCCGCCTCAAGGAGCAGGATATCGAGACCCTGCAGCGGCTTCAGGAAGACCCTGATGTTCATCCGTTTGATCTTCCCGCTGAAGAGCGCCAGAAATTCCGTACCGCGGCTGAGCAGGAGTGGCAAGAGTGGGCCGGTGAAAATGAGATGACCCAGAAGATTTATGACTCGGCGACCGCCTTTTTGCGCTCGCGCAATCTGCTCTAACTCTCTGTTCTCTGCTCTCAACTCGGCTTCATTAACCTAACCAACGCAGCGCTCGGGAGTCCCCCGGGCGATGCGCGTAGAGTCGCGCCATGTCTCAAAAAACGCCTGACAATCAATACCGCTCGCCTCCTACCCATGATCTTCCTGAGATTCTCGAAACGGTAGAGGAGATCGCCCCCGAACGTAATGCCTTAGACCGCCTGATTGCACGAGGTGGCCGTGCTATTTCCTGGCTGGTGCTGGTGGCGATGGGTATCAGCGTCGTCGAGGTCTTTATGCGCTACGGCTTCAATAACCCCACCTCCTGGGTACACGAAACCGTGGTGTTTCTGATTGCAATTATCTTTGTGCTGGGTGGCCCAGCGGCCATGGCGCGCAATAGCCATATCCGCGTCAAGGTGCTCTACGACAGCGCCGGGCCCAGGCTGAAGTGCTGGATGGATCGTTTCAACGACCTGCTCACCCTGGTTTTCTGCCTGACGATGAGCTATGCCGCCTTTCATATGTTCTGGGGAGCGTCGCATAACCCGCTCGGCGAGTGGTCGCTGGAGCGCTCCGGCACCTCCTGGAATCCGCCCTTTCCCGCCATGGTCAAGGGCATGATTCTGTTTGCTCTGGTGTTGATGACCCTGCAAGCCTCACTGCATTTATGGCAGTCGCTTAAGGCGAAGCCCCGCACCGAGGAGGCGAGCTGATGGATATTTCAACCGCAACAATCCTCATGGTAGGGGCCATTTTCGCGCTGCTGGTCACCGGTCTGCCGCTGGCGTTTATCACCGGTTTAGTGGCCATGGCATTCACCTTCGGCTGGTTCGGCGAAGCGGCTCTGCCCTTGGTCACCAGCCGCGTCTATGGGTTTATCACCGAGTATTCGCTGGTAGCAGTGCCCATGTTTGTGTTGATGGCATCGCTGCTGGATCGCTCTGGCATTGCCAAGGATCTGTTCAACGCCATGCGCGTTTTCGCTGGCCGCCTGCCGGGTGGCGTGGCGGTGCAGACCATCGTGGTAGCGTTCTTCCTGGCCGCCCTTTCGGGCATTATCGGCGGCGAGATCGTGCTACTGGGGATTCTGGCGCTGCCACAAATGCTCCGCCTGGGCTACGACAAACACCTCTCTATTGGGGTGGTGTGTGCCGGGGGAGCCCTGGGTACCATGATGCCGCCCTCTATCGTGCTGATTATCTATGGCCTAATCGCCAGCGTATCGATAGCCGACCTGTTCGCCGCGGCCGTTACTCCAGCGGTGATTCTAATGGGCTCCTATATTGCCTATGTGCTGGTACGCTGCCTGAAGAATCCCGCGCTGGGACCGCCGCTGGATAAAGACACCCAGGATAACCCCTTCGCTACCAAGCTGGACGCGGTCAAAGCCATTCTGCTGCCAGGGCTGATCGCCTTTTTAGTGCTGGGCACTATTTATGGCGGTATTGCCTCGGTCACCGAAGCTGCGGCCATGGGCGTCTTCGGTGTACTGCTCGCCACCATTGTCCGCGGCGAGTTCACCCCGGGCATGCTGCACCATAGCCTGGGGCAGACCCTAAACACCTGCGGGATGATTATTTGGATCGGCATCGGCGCGGCCGCCCTGGTGGGCGTTTATAACCTGATGGGGGGCAACCGCTTTGTATCGAGCTTGATTCTCGGACTCGACGTCGCGCCGATTGTGATCATTCTGGTGATGATGGCGATTATGCTGGTGCTGGGGCTTTTCCTCGACTGGATCGGGATCGCCATGCTGGCCCTGCCGATCTTCCTACCCATCGTTATCCAGCTCGGCTTCGACCCCATCTGGTTCGGCATCCTGTTCGCCGTGAATATGCAGGTCTCATTCCTGTCACCGCCCTTCGGGCCCGCCGCCTTCTATCTTAAGAGCGTGGCACCGCCGGATATCAGCCTGAAGGATATCTACCTTTCCGTACTGCCCTTTATGGCCATTCAGCTGTGTGTACTCGCGGCGCTGTTGATGTGGCCGCAACTGGCCATTTGGCCACTATGATAATCGCCACCAGCATAAGGAGAACGCCATGCGACTGATTCAGTGTGACCACCAGGGCCAGGTTCGCGCCGCCCTGGTCGAGAGCGAAGAGCAGGTCAGACTGCTCGACTGCGATACCTACACCCTGGCCAATCGGGCCATTAGCGCCGGCAAGTCGCTTAGCGAGATAGTGCCAGAAGCGCTAACTGACACCCGTCTGGATTACCAAGCGCTGGTCGATGCCAAACAGCTGCTGCCCCCGCTAACGCATACCGACCCGGCCCACTGCCTGGTGACCGGCACCGGCCTTACCCACCTGGGCAGTGCCGATACCCGCTCGGCAATGCACGCTAAAACTCAGGCCGCGGAAGAAGATATGACCGACTCCATGCGTATGTTCAAGCTCGGCGTGGAGGGCGGCAAACCCGACGCAGGCCAGCCAGGCGCTCAGCCGGAGTGGTTCTACAAGGGCGACGGCCAGTGCGTAATGGCGCCGGAAGCCGAGATCCCCTCCCCCGCCTTTGCTGAAGATGCAGGCGAGGAGCCCGAGCTGGCAGGGCTTTACGTGATTGGCAACAATGGCCAACCCTGGCGTGTCGGCTATGCTTTGGGTAACGAGTTCTCTGACCACGTCACCGAGCGTTTCAACTACCTATGGCTGGCTCACTCCAAGCTACGCGCCTGCAGCTTTGGGCCTGAGCTATTGATTGGCGAGCTGCCCGCGCACTTAGAGGGCACCAGCCGTATCCAGCGCAGTGGCGAAACGGTTTGGGAGAAGCCCTTTCTCACCGGCGAGGCCAATATGGCCCACAGCCTGGCTAACCTGGAGTATCACCACTTCAAATACCCGGGCTTCCGCCGCCCCGGCGATGTGCATGTGCACTTTTTCGGCACCGCCACGTTGAGCTTTGCCGACGGCATTAAGGTGCGCGAAGGCGATCGCTTTGAGATCAAAATCAATGAGTTTGGCCGCGCCCTGCGCAACCCGCTTCGGGTGGAAGCAGACGCACCGGCCATCAGCGTAAAGCCGCTTTAACAACCTCATCCCCCAGCAGGAGGAAGTATGACTCTGGAAGGTAAACTACTCATCGGTCAGCAGGCCATCAGCGGCCAACAGGCTGACATTCATGCGGTAAATCCCGCCACCGGCGAAACACTGGCACCCGCCTACCCCGGCGGCAGCAAGGCCGAAGTCGAGCAAGCCTGTGAACTTGCCGAAGCGGCGTACGCCACTTACCGCGAAACGTCGCTTGAAGAGCGCGCTGTATTCCTCGAAACCATCGCCGCCGAGATCGAAGGGATCGGTGATGAGTTGATTGAGCGCGCCATGGCCGAAACAGGCCTACCGCGCCCGCGCTTAGAGGGCGAACGTGGACGTACCTGCGGCCAGCTACGCTTGTTCGCCAACGTGGTACGGGCTGGCGAGTGGCTCGATGTGCGTATCGATCCCGCCCTGCCTGATCGTGAACCCCTGCCCCGCGCCGACCTGCGCCAGCGGCATATTGCCCTGGGCCCGGTGGCGGTGTTTGGCGCCAGCAACTTCCCGCTCGCCTTTAGCGTGGCCGGGGGTGATACCGCATCGGCACTGGCCGCAGGCTGCCCGGTGGTCGTCAAGGGCCACTCTGCCCACCCCGGCACTTCTGAGCTGGTGGGCCGTGCGATTCAGCGCGCCGTGGCCAAGTGCCAACTGCACGAAGGCGTTTTCTCGCTGCTGTTTGGCTCGGGCCGCGAAATCGGCCAGGCGCTGGTGGCTGATCCGCGTATTCAGGCGGTGGGCTTCACCGGTTCGCGCAGTGGCGGCACGGCACTCATGGCCACCGCCCAGGCGCGGGCGCAGCCGATCCCGGTTTACGCCGAGATGAGCTCCATCAACCCGGTGTTCCTGCTGCCGGAAGCGCTCAAGGCTCGTGGCAAAGCCATCGCCGAAGGCTTTGTTGGCTCACTGAACATGGGTGCCGGGCAATTCTGCACCAACCCCGGGCTGGTGATTGCGGTTCAGGGCCCAGAGCTGGACACCTTTGTTGAAGCGGCCGGGGAAGCGGTTAAAGGCAGTGCGGCCCAAACCATGCTGACACCGGGCATTCACGACGCTTACCGGCAGGGCGTTGACCGACTCGCCCACCACGCCAAGGTCACCGAAGTGGCGCGCGGTCAGGCAGGTGAAACAGCCAACCCCTGCCAAGCAGGGCTATTCGTTACCCAGGCCGAAGCGTTCCTCAATGAGTCCGCCCTCCAGGAAGAGGTGTTTGGTTCCACCTCGCTGGTCATCGCCTGTGCTGACGCCCAGGAAGTGGCGAAGGTCGCTGCCCAGCTCGAAGGCCAGCTCACCATTACGCTACAGATGGATGACGGCGACTTGGCGACTGCCAAGCAACTGCTGCCCACCCTGGAGCGCAAGGCGGGGCGGATTCTGGCCAACGGCTGGCCGACGGGCGTGGAAGTGTGCCACGCCATGGTGCACGGCGGCCCCTATCCGGCAACGTCGGACTCCCGCACGACCTCGGTGGGCAGCGCGGCGATTTTCCGCTTCCTGCGCCCGGTGTGCTACCAGGCGCTGCCTGAGGGGTTACTGCCCGAAGCCATTCGTGACGGTAACCCTTGCGGAGTATCCCGCTTGGTCGATGGTAAGCGTGAATAAACGAACTTTACTGAGTACGTTACTCAATAAAGGCGTCGGTGGTTTCACGATGACCGTATAGAAACGCATCGGCGACCTGGCGCAGCGGGGCAACATCCACCTCGCTGCGTTTTTTTGCGATCAGTTCGCCAAAGCGCGCGTAGAGGCCTTGGTACTCCCGCTCTTCGTCTTCAATGATCAGTTCATCGTCGATGACCAATCGGCAGCCACCTTGGGTAAGACTTAAACGGCCTTTATCGGTGTCGATATGCATATCCCAGGTGGGAGGGCCGCTCTGGCGAAAGTCAAACGCGGCCTCAATGGAGGCGCCTTCTGGGTCGGTAAAGGTAAGATCCGCGGCAATCGGGGTTTGCGCGTTGCTCGGCACCAACAGCCGCGCCTGTTGCAGAAAGAACGGTTGGGGAAGGATTTCAGTCGCAATCGACAGCGCATTAATACCGGGGTCAAAAACCCCCATGCCACCGGGCTGCCAGATCCACGCCTGGCCGGGATGCCATACCCGCACATCCTCTTTCCACTCGATCTCCACCCGCTGCACCTGACGCTCACTCAACCACTGCTGAGCCTCTGCCACACCGGGAGCAAACCGCGAATGCCAGGCGGCAAATAGGCTAACGCCCTGCTTGGCCGCGGTGGCAATCAAGTCCTCCACTTCGCTAAGCGTCGCCCCCGGCGGCTTTTCAAGCAACACGTGCTTGCCGCGCATCAGTGCGGCCCGCGCCTGGGAGTAGCGCAGGTGCGTTGGCGTGCAAATAGAGACGGCGGTAATTTCCGGGTGAGCGTCTAGCATCGCATCAAGATTCTGATAGGCCGGCACATCGGGTAGTTCCGCGTAGGGATCCGCCGTGGCGACAAGTTGGCAGTTCGGGGTGGCGGCTATCGCCGGAAGGTGTTGGTCGCGGACGATTTTACCTACGCCTACCAAACCGAGCTTAAAGCCAGAGCTGAAGTCAGACATACGCTTGCCTTTGTATTTGCCATTGAAAATAGGAGTTAGGGGGCGGTATGGGGCAACTCAACGCTGCGCCCTAATGAACTAACGCTGTGCTCAAGCCCTAGCGCTGCGGCGGTACCTGCGAGCACCGCTTGGGAGGCTAAAAACGCCTCCCGGGGGCGGCGTAGGCGGATGCTCTCCATCAGTTGGCGGTGGCGCTCCAGGCTCTCTTCAGGATCCGGGGCGTTCTCGTTGGACATGGAGATCAGCATGTAGATGGAAGGGCGTAGGATATGTGATAGCTGCGCCCAGACAATATTATGGGTCGCCTTGAAGATCGCCTCGTGGAAAGCGACATCGCACTCGCTGTGTAGCCGCCGCTCCTCTTCGCAGGTGGCATTGCGCAGGTTCTGCCCCAACCCTTCAAAAGCTTCTTCGATAGCAACCAGATCCCGCGCCTTGGCCCGCTTGGCGGCGGTCATCGCCACATAGGGCTCAACGTCTAGGCGGAAGGCGAGGATTTCACGCTGAATATCCGGATTGGGCGCCGCGTAGCGGGTCAACCAGTCGGTTACCTGAGCATCAAGAATATGCCACTCTGAGTACTCGCGCACCTTGGAGCCGTGCCCGGAGATACGTTCGATAATACCGGCATCGACCAGTTGGCGCAGGTCGCTACGCACCGCCGAACGGTTAATGGCGAAACGTTCACATAGATCCATTTCCCGGGGCACAAGATCACCGGGGTGATAACGGCCACCGAAGATCTCCTCGGCGAGATGTTCAGCGATACTGGGGCGAGCGGCTGGCTTACTGGGAGATGACGTCACTGCGATAAGGCCCTATTTCAATTCCTGTCAATCATACCGTACTTGACCGGTCGACTGTTACCGACGGGGTAGCTTCGAGCCTGGCGCGCATCCTCATTTCAAGCCGCCGTTCATAGAGGCCCTTAGCACTCAGCGTGCCCAGCACCAGTGCGCCGCCGACCATGGCCATTGGCGCGGGTTGCTCAGCCAGTATCCACCAGGCCAACAGCGTACCCAGCACCACTTCGAGCAGTATCAGCAAACCTACTTCCGCGGAGGGCAGGTAGAGCGGCCCGCGCTGCAGCAGCGTCACACCACAGGGCACAATAATCAGGCAGAGCAGAATAACGACGGCAAGCTGGCTGGCTGCAGGCAGGCTCGGTTCGCTCCCTGCCAGCCAAAACAGCCCCGCAGTGCTACCCACGATAAGGCCGTTGAATACCAGCATGGGGCTCATATCTACCCCCGGCCGGGTACGGCAGAGGGTAAAGTTAATCGCCAGGGTGGTTGCCGCCATCAAGGCAAAAGCATTGCCCAACCAAGAGCCGGCGCCCGCGTCATCGAGGGCGATTAGCGCAACACCTGCCATACATAGCAATATCGCTAACCAGGTACGCCTGGGCAGTTGCTCCTTGAGGATAATCCAGGAGAGCACTGCAGCGATAAGTGGCGAGCTAGCCAGTATCATCAGTACGTTGCCCGCCTTGGTGTACTGGTTGCCCAGCACGAAGCCACAGGTGGTCAGGCTGAACAGCAGCGCCACGGCGATACCTGTCCAGCCGCAGCGACGATAAGCCGCCAGCGTGCCACGGCCATAGCGCATCAAGGCGATCAGTAGAAAACCTAACCCAGAAAGAAAGCCACGCCACATCAGGATCTCTGCATCGGGCAGGTTGGCGACCTTAATCAAAAGGGCATCCGGCGCCATAATAATCGCGCCACCCGCGGTGAGCAGCAGGCCCTGCTGGCGATGGGACAAGGTACTTAAACGACTCATCTTAGTGCTCGCCCCTTCAGTGATTATCCCGGGGCGGATGCTGGCGAGCCACATCGCGGTACTTGGTGGCGGGTTCCAATGTCATGCCGCGATCCAGCGGCTCGACCATACTGCGCTGGATCTCCTGCCAAGGGGTCTGGTGGCCAGGGTAACGGTAACCGCCCTGCTGGACTAAACGTTCGCGGCGCGCTTCCAGTTCGCTGGCTTCAATCAGCAGCTGTACCTCACCACGTTTAAGATCGACCCGCAGTCGGTCGCCGCTTTCCAGCAGTGCCAAGCCGCCACCGGTGGCGGCTTCCGGGGAGGCATTGAGAATCGACGGTGAGCCGGAAGTACCCGACTGGCGACCATCGCCCAGGCACGGCAGCGATTCGATGCCCTGTTTGATCAACGCCTCCGGCGGCTGCATATTGACCACTTCGGCACCGCCAGGGTGGCCTACCGGGCCAGCGCCGCGCATTACCAGAATGGTACGGGCGTCGATGTTGAGCGCCGGGTCATCAATGCGGGCGTGGTAATCTTCTGAGCCATCAAACACCACCACCTTGCCTTCAAAGGCTTCCGGGTCGTTGGGGTCATTCAGGAAGCGCTCGCGGAAATCCCGGGAGATCACGCTGGTTTTCATCAGCGCCGAGTCGAATAGATTACCCTTGAGGTTGAGGAAGCCCGCGTGCTCCACCAGTGGGTCGCCATAGCGGCAGATCACATCAGAGTCTTGGGTTTCACGGCCCTGCAGATTATCGCCGATGGAGCGGCCATTCACTGTAAGCGCATCGCTGTGCAGCTTACCGGCGGTGTGTAGCTCGTGGAGAATGGCGGGAACGCCGCCAGCACGGTAGAACTCCTCGCACAGGAAAGCACCCGCAGGCATCACGTTGGCCAGCAAAGGGATTTCATGGCCCAGGCGCTGCCAGTCGTCGTTATCCAGCTCGATGCCCGCATGGCGGGCGATGGCATTGATATGCACCGGCGCGTTAGAGGAACCGCCCAGGGCCGAACATGCCACGATGGCATTTTCAAAGGCATCACGGGTCAGGATATCCAGCGGACGCAGGTCTTCCCAAACCATATCGACAATCCGCGTGCCGGTATCAAAAGCCACCATGGCGCGCTCTTTATAGGGGGCGGGTATCACCGCCGAACCCGGCAGGCTCATGCCCAGCACTTCCGCCATGGAGTTCATGGTGGAAGCAGTGCCCATGGTATTACAGTGGCCGATTGAGGGTGCCGAGTCGCTGGCACGGGAAAGGAACTCTGCGTAGTCGATATCCCCTGCTGCCAGCCGCTTGCGAAGCTCCCAGATAATAGTCCCCGAGCCGACCCGCTCAGCGCCCCGCCAGCCGTTGAGCATTGGCCCGCCGGAGAGCACGATAGCCGGAATATTCACGGTTGCCGCCGCCATCAGCGCCGCAGGGGTGGTTTTATCACAGCCAGTGGTCAATACCACGCCGTCTAATGGGTAGCCGTGCAGCACTTCCACGATCCCCAAGTAAGCGAGGTTCCGATCCAGCGCAGCAGTAGGTCGGCGCACATTTTCATGAATAGGGTGCATGGGAAATTCAAACGGCACGCCACCTGCGGCGCGAATGCCGTCTTTCACCCGCTTAACCAGGTCAATGTGGTGGCGGTTGCACGGCGTTAGATCAGAACCAGACTGACAGATACCAATAATCGGCTTGCCGCTGGTCAGCTCATCCAGGGTAATACCGTAATTAAGGTAGCGCTCGATGCACAGCGCCGTGGTGCCGGGGTGATCGGGGTTATCGAACCAGTAGCGTGAACGCAACTGCTCAGGAGTTATTCGCTGAAAATTGGCCATGGTGCCACTCCACGCCTAGAGTAAGGTTGTAAGAGTCAAAGAGAGATTGGTCACGACGGTACGCTTTCTTCGCTCTAACGTCGATACATACAAAAGTATATGTTGAACATATAAGGAAAACGTTAGACATTCACCTTGGCGGTTTGCGGCACGGCATCCTCTAAGAGTGAGTGCTGCTTCATACAACAATAGCTTACCCACAACAACAACCGTAACCACGCTGCAGCTCGCTAGGAATATCCCCTTAGCATAGCGACCTGCTGCATCCCAGGAGAGTGATGACTATGCACCATCTTTGGAAACGCACCCTACTATTGACCGGCGCCACGCTGCTCAGCTCAGGCATCGCTTACGCGCAAACGCCCGACCTTTCCGACCCGCCTGAAATCGAAGGCGAGACGGTGGGCGATCATGGCAGCGTTACACTGCGTATGGGGCTTGGCTTAGCGGAAAGCTCGCCTCAGTACATCTCCAGCCAGTACTTCGCGGATATTCTTGACCAGCGCAGTGAAGGTCGTATCACCGTCAACATCTTCCCCAACAGCCAGCTTGGCGACGATGTGCAGATGATGGAGATGCTGCAGACCGGTACGCTGGATATGACTTACCCCTCGTCTTCTCCCGCTACCGGGTATGTTGAGGAACTGGCGGTTTTCGACCTCCCTTTCTTGCTACCTACCCGGGAAGCGGCTGTCGAGGCCATGCGTAGCGATGCCGCCCAGGAGATGCTCGACGCCTTCGATGGTACCGGCCTGAAGGCGCTGGCGTTCTCTGAAAATGGCTTCCGCCAGCTCTCCAATAGCGCTCGGGAAGTCTCCTCTCCTGAGGATGTGGCAGGCCTGGATGTTCGTGGCCTGTCGATTCGCACCATGGAGAACCCGGTGCACCTGGCAATTTGGGAAGCCCTGGGCGCCAACCCAACCCCAATGGCGTTTGGTGAACTCTTCTCCGCCATGGAGCAGGGCGTGGTCGATGGCCAGGAGAACCCTTGGAGCACCATCCTGACCTCCAATTTCTATGAGGTGCAGGACTACGGCTCCGAAACCCGCCACGTCTACACCCCCTTTATCAAGATGATCTCGCAGCGTACCTGGGATCGCCTCGACCCCGAGTATCAAGAGCTTGTCCAGGAAGCGGCGCTGCAAGCCGCGGATTACGAAATCCAGCTTTCCAGCGAGTACGACGACTGGGCGCGGGATCAGCTTGAAGAGCGCGGCATGCAAATCACCCGTCTTGATGACGAGCAGATTGCCGCTTTCCAGGAAGCCGTACAGCCGGTTTACGATGAGTGGGCGCCGCGCATTGGTGAAGACCTAGTGGCTGAGTTTCAGCGTATTGCTGAATCATCAATGACGGAGTAATCATCTTCAGCGTTGGGGGGGCTTTCCCTTCATTCACCGCTTAACAGAAAATACTCAAAAGTACTGACAGGGACAGCCTCGGCTGTCCCTTTTGCGTTTCATTATGCCCCTCAGAATATTGGCAACTGTCAGTAACTAGGCCATACTCAGCTAAACGTCATGCTAGCATCCTGTCATACCACATGACTGTTCATTATCAACCTAGCAACCAACAAGCGATCATCACCGGATCAACAGCAGTACCGGGTTAACAACCGTACTGAATCAATAACAATAGCACCGGGAACCGCCATGCGACTTAAAGACAAGACGGCACTGATCACTGCTGCAGGTCAAGGCATTGGCCGGGCCACAGCGCTGCATTTCGCCGCCGAGGGCGCGCGGGTCATTGCCACCGACATCAATATCCAAAGCCTCGCTGAACTAGCCAACATCAAAGGCATCACCACGCGCCGACTCGACGTGCTGGATGAGGCCGCTATTCAGGGTCTAGCCGCCGAGCTAGGCGCCATCGATATCCTCTTCAACTGCGCCGGCTACGTGGCTAATGGCTCGCTGCTGGATGGCAGCGACGATGACTGGGAACTCTCGCTATCACTCAATGTGATGGCGATGATGCGCATGATTCGCGCCTTTCTGCCTGCCATGCTCGATAGTGGCGGCGGCAGTATTATCAACATGGCCTCGGTGGCCTCTAGCCTTAAAGGGGTGCCCAACCGCTGCGCCTACGGCACCACCAAGGCCGCAGTACTCGGTCTGACCAAGTCGGTGGCCGCCGACTATATTGGCCAGGGTATTCGCTGCAACGCCATCTGCCCCGGTACAGTGGACTCACCTTCGCTGCGCCAGCGCATTGGCGAGCAAGCCAAGCGGCAGGGACGAAAAGAAGAGGATGTCTACGCCGAATTTATCGCCAGGCAGCCTCAGGGGCGTCTGGGCAGCCCGGAAGAAATTGCCGCCCTGGCCACCTACCTGGCCGCCGATGAGTCCGCCTATACCACCGGCACCGCCCAGATTATCGACGGTGGCTGGCTGATCTGATCATGTAAACCAAGGAACCGACCGATGAAACTATTACGCTTCGGCCCTCGCGGCCATGAAAAGCCCGGCCTGCTGGATGACCATGGGGTAATCCGCGACCTGTCGGCCCATATCACCGATCTGTCTGGCGAGTCTCTCGACCGCCGCACCCTCGAAGGCCTTGCTGCACTGGATGCCACCAGCCTGCCTGAGATAACCGCCGAGACGCGCATTGGCCCCTGCGTTGCGGGTGTAGGCAAGTTCATCTGCATTGGCTTGAATTACTCGGATCATGCCGCCGAAACCGGTGCTCAGGTTCCCCCAGAGCCGGTGATCTTCAATAAATGGACCAGCGCCATCTGCGGCCCGAATGACGAGGTCATCATTCCTCGCGATTCCGAGAAAACCGATTGGGAAGTCGAGCTTGGCGTGGTGATCGGTAAAGCCGGACGCTACATCGACGAAGCCGATGCCATGCAGCACGTTGCTGGCTTCTGTGTGGTTAACGATGTCTCCGAGCGCGCCTTTCAGCTCGAACGCAGCGGCACCTGGGACAAAGGCAAGGGCTGCGATACCTTCGGCCCCCTGGGCCCGTGGCTTGTCACGCCAGACGAGGTGGCAGACCCCCACCAGCTCGGTATGTGGCTTGAGGTGGATGGTAAGCGCTACCAGGATGGCAACACCCGCACCATGGTCTACCAGATTCCTTTTCTGATCAGCTACTTAAGCCGTTTTATGAGCCTCCAGCCGGGCGATGTGATCTCCACCGGCACGCCGCCGGGTGTCGGTATGGGCCAACAGCCGCCGGTTTACCTAAAACCCGGCCAGCGCATGCGCCTGGGTATCCAAGGGCTCGGTGAGCAGCACCAGACCGTCGTAGCCGACCAGCAGCGCTGATTCAAAAGGCGGAGAAACCTCGCTAACCCACCACTGGAGCCTTGCCATGAACCAAACCATTGCCAGTGACAGCGGCCAGCTGGACACCCTACGTGTGCATGCCGCCGACAATGTTTGCGTTGCTCTGAAGGATTTGCCCGCTGGCACTGACGTCACCGACAGCGGGCAGCGCATCACGCTCACCGAGGCGATCCGCCATAAGCACAAGTTCACACTGACGGCCCTTGAGCCTGGCGACACGGTGATCATGTATGGTGTCACCGTGGGACGCGCCACCCGCCCCATCGCCCAGGGGGCGGCCGTTACCACCGAGAACGTCGAACACAGCACCGCCAGTTCGACTCCTCAGGCCAAGCGCGGTAGCTGGCAGGCGCCTGACGTCGCACATTTTCAGGGTGCCACCTTCGATGGCTACCACCGCCCGGATGGGAAGGTCGGTACCGCCAACGTATGGCTGGTCGTTCCGTTGGTATTCTGCGAGAACCGCAATATTGAGGTGTTACGCCAGTGCGTCGCCGATGCGCTGGGTGAAGATCCTTTCCGTGAGTACAAGCAGTTGGCCCGGGAGTTGCTGCATGGCAGTTCGGGAGAACCCACTCCACCGCCCCGCGAACGACTGTTTCCCAATGTCGACGGGGTACGCTTTCTGACCCACACACTCGGCTGCGGCGGCACGGATAGCGACGCCCAGGCACTTTGCCAGTTACTTGCCGGTTATATCTGCCACCCCAACGTGGCCGGCGCTACGGTGCTCAGCCTTGGTTGCCAGAAGGCGCAGATCGATATGATCAAAGCGGCGGTTCAGGCTCGCGATCCCCAAGGCCTGCGGCCGGTACACTACCTTGAACAGCAAGCCAGTCAGAGTGAAACCGCACTGATACGCGAATCGCTGACCACCATTTTTGATGGCTTAGCCACCGCCAACCAGGTAGAACGCACCCCGGCGCCGCTGTCAAAGCTCAGCATCGGCGTGGAGTGCGGCGGCTCGGATGGTTTTTCCGGGCTGTCCGCCAACCCACTGGTCGGTGCGGTCATCGACCGTTTAGTGGCGCTAGGCGGCAGCGGTATTCTCAGTGAGTTCCCTGAACTGTGTGGCGTAGAGCACGAACTAATCGCCCGCTGCAGTGATGATTCAGTGGCAGAGCGGTTTAGCGAACTGATGGCGGCTTATCAGCGTCATGCGGCCTTGGTCGGCGCCGATTTTTCCATGAATCCATCACCGGGCAATATCCGTGACGGACTGATCACCGATGCCATGAAATCCGCTGGCGCGGCCAAGAAAGGCGGTGACAGCCCGGTGGTCGACGTGCTCGACTACATCGAACCACAAACACGCGCGGGCCTTAGCCTGCTGTGTACGCCGGGCAATGACGTGGAATCGACCACTGCGTTGGCCGGTTCCGGCGCCAACCTGATCATGTTCACCACGGGACTTGGCACGCCAACCGGTAACCCGGTCACGCCGGTGCTCAAAATCGCCAGTAACACAGCACTGGCCACCCGTATGAGCGACGTCATCGACTTTGATGCTGGGCCGATCATTCGCGGCGAGGTGGCGATCGGCGAATTAGCCGATCGTTTGCTTGAGCTGTGCATTGAGACAGCATCTGGACGCTACCGGCCGCGTGCGGTGTCGCTTGCTCAGTACGACTTTATTCCCTGGAAGCGAGGCGTGTCTCTCTAGCAGCAGAACACTCGTGTCAATCAGGTGCAAGGCGCTTCTTGAGCTGCATGTAGGTGCCATAGTGGCGGTCGAGGTGGCGTCGCATCGCCGCTTCGGCTGCGTCTGGGTCACGGGACTCAATGGCCTCGATGATTTCGGTATGCGCGGCGGTGGCAGCTTTATCCTCGTCCTTTTGTTGCAACACCTGGGCACGTCGGTCATCCAGCCATTCCGATAGCGCCAAATGCATGGCATCAAAAATGGGGTTGCGGCCAATGCTTGCCAGCACCCCATGGAAATCATTGTCAGAGCGTTTAAAGCGCGCTTCGTCCCCAATCGCATCGCGATTATCGGCCAACGCATCGCGCAATCTGGCCAAATCTTCCTCGCTGGCATTACGCGCGGCATAGCGCGCCAATGAAATTTCAAACATGGCCCGCGCTTCTTGAAAGTATTGCTGGCCATCGGGCTTGGAAAGCAGCTGCCGGGTCACCCCGGAGAGCCTCGCCATCACCGCTTCGGCAGTGGGGCGAATCACCCTGGCCCGGGTGCCGCTATTGATGGCAATTAGCCCAAGTTGCTGAAGATGGAACAGCGCTTCGCGCACCGCTGGTCTGCCAACACCAAACTGCTCCATCAACTCTCTCTCTGAAGGCAGTTGATCATTTTCACTTAGCCGCCCTTCGAGGATCTCCGCCTCGAGCTGCTCAGCGACCTGTTCGGACAGCGTTTTTCGCTCGATCCGGTATCTGCTCATAGGCAGTCACCCCTGGTTAACCTGGAATTTTCCGCCATTTTACTGCATTTTTAGTCATTATCCTTCAAACCGGCTTTCAACAGAGTTGAGTAAGCGGCGCTATTGGGTACTGTTTAGCAATTTCGGCATAGGCTAACTGATTGGCGGCATCAAGCGGGATGCCTTCGGTATCTCGTTTGCTCTGGCAGCGCCATTCGCGATCCCCCGGTGCTAGCACCTCTGCCCCCTCGGCGGCAGGCTGGACACGCAGGTCGGCCAAGTACTCAGCTAACCCGCGCGCGAAAGTACCTTCGTCTACAAACGCATCGGGGTTCATGGCCAGGAAAAAATGCCCTACTCCACGCGGCGTGGCCATATCTGGCCCGCCCATGGGGAGCAGTTTAAAGCCGTGCTGCATACCCGATAGCATTGAGCTTAGGATCTCCACCATGCCGCCCAGCCCGGCGCCTTTAAAACCAAAGGCGCTGCCGCCTAACGGCAGCAGAGCTGCCACCTCGCTGGGAATGCGGCTTACCTGCCCGGTGGCATCGGCGGCTACCTGATCCGGCAGTTCACGACCAATGGCGCCGTACTGCTGTACACGGTTCCAGGGTACCGAACTGGTGGCCATATCCAGCAGATACGGCGCCTCACCCGCCACGGGTGCTGCAAAGGCGATGGGGTTGGTGCCATGAAAAGGCTTGGCGCCGTCATGCAGCAGCACAAAAGGGTCGGAGTTACAAAACGCCATTCCCAGATAACCGCGTTCAGCCGCCGCTAAGGCATAGCAGCCCGCTGCACCAAAGTGAGAAGAGTTACCTACAGCGACAGCCCCCATGCCCACCTCTGCCGCCATTTCCATAGCGTGTTCCATCGCGGTATAACCCGCCAGGTGGCCTAGCCCATCGTCCGCGTCTAAAAACCCCGTTGCGGCCAAACGCTGTTGAAATCGCATGTTAGGCGAGCCATTAATACGCCCGCCTTTGAGCGCCTGCAAATAGTGGGGCAGCAGGCGCAAGCCGTGGCTGTCGGTACCCATCCGCGAGGCCGTGACCAGGGCGCGGGTTACGGCCTCTGCCGATGCCTGATCAGCTCCCGCAGCCCCAAGTGCTGCTTGCATAAAGCGATGAAGGTCTTCGCGTGCGACGCGAAACTCTGGCGACGGATCAGTCATGGGCCACGTACTCCTGGTCTTAATATTAAACTGTTCTCGACAGTGCTTAACGATAAATCAGTGTGGGTAGCCACATAGAGATCGCTGGAATAAAGGTCACCAATAGCAGGCAGACCACCAAGGGAATAAGGAAGGGCATGGTGCCGCGCATGCAACGCTCAAAGCTG
Organism: Halomonas campaniensis; assembly: GCF_002211105.1. GTDB lineage: Bacteria > Pseudomonadota > Gammaproteobacteria > Pseudomonadales > Halomonadaceae > Vreelandella > Vreelandella campaniensis_A. The sequence goes on from NZ_JPUA01000043.1 coordinate 57,409, forward strand.
ACATTGGAGACCCGAGAGAGCACGTAGAGCACCATGCCCACCGGTGGGGTCAGCAACCCGATCATCAGGTTGAGTACCATAATCACCCCAAAATGCACCGGGTCTACGCCTACGGCAACCGCCATGGGCAGCAGCACCGGAACCAAAATGGTGATTGCCGCAATGGTTTCCATAAAGCAGCCAACGATAATCAGCACAATGTTTGCCATCATCAGCACCGCCAGCTTGCTGTCGGCAAAGGGGCCCATGAGGGCAATTACGTTCTGAGTGACCTGATTACTGGTGAGAATCCAGGCAAAGATCGACGCCGAAGAGACAATAAACAGGATAACCGCGGTGGTCTCGATGGTTTCCATGCTGACTTTCAAAAGCTTGCGCCAAGTCAGCGTGCGATAAACCACCACGCCCAGTAGCAGCGCGTAGAACACCGCGGCCACCGCCGCCTCGGTGGGCGTAAAAGCACCACTGATAATACCGCCAACGATAATGACCGGCGTCATTAGCGATAAGAAAGCCCGCTTAAAGGTATGGCCTAGCACCCGCATCGAGAACACCGCATCGCGCTGATAGCCGCGCCGACGCGAGATAATAAAGATCATCAGCATCAGCATGGCGCCCATGAGCAGCCCAGGAACCAGCCCCGCTGCGAACAGTTGGCCTACCGAGGCGGAGGCCATCACGCCGTAAATCACCATCGGCAGACTAGGCGGAATGATTGGCCCGATAGTTGATGACGCGGCGGTAATGCCTACCGCAAACTCTTCATCGTAACCGGCGTCTTTCATGGCTTTTACTTCGATCATGCCAAGGCCACCGGCATCCGCCACCGCCGCTCCGGACATCCCGGAGAATACGATGCTGGCACCAACATTGACGTGTCCAAGCCCGCCACGCATCCATCCCATTAACGCCTTGGCAAAATTGAAAATGCGCTCGGTAATCCCGCCGTTGTTCATCAAACTACCGGCAAAGATAAAAAAGGGAATCGCCAGCAGTGGAAAGCTGTCAATGCCATTAATCATGCGGTGGGCCACCACAATATTGGGTACTTGTCCGGTGATCAGCACAAACATCAAGCAGGCGCCCGCCAGACTAATAGCGATGGGCACGCCGAGTACCAGCATGGTAAACAGCGCGAAAAACAGAAACGCAAGATGGTAGCCCATCAGCGGCAGGATCACGCAACCAAGCACCGCAAGGGCCGCCAGCAGCGGCGACACGAGCGGCTTTTGCCAGCGCATCACAGTTAATCGAGACATAGCAGGCCTCTTAATCAAAATGGCGGGGTGAAAAGCACTCTTTAAACATCATCGCTGCGGTGTTGATACTTGAGATAGAGCCGTTGAACGGTACGCATCGCCATCAATACAAATGCCCCACAGACAGTGAAATAAATGATGCTTTTGGGCAGATCGATAGACACCATCAAACTATTGGTGCGCGATGCCAACTGATAGGTCACCCACGCCATCGCTATATAGAAAGTAAGGCTTAGAAGGTTTACTAGACGTTCCAGCAAAAGCGCTTGCCACGCAGGCATATAGTGGTAGAAGAACTCCACCATAATATGGCTGCCATTTCGGGCGGCCATGACACTGCCCAAAAAGCCCACCCCAATCAGCAGGTAGCGGGCGATCTCTTCCGTCCAGCCGATTGAGTCACCCATTACATAGCGGCTAAAGAACTGGGCGAATACCACTAAAATCAGCGCCCAGAACAGGATTAGGGTCGCCAAATCCTCAATCCGGTAATCGCTCAGCCTGAACGGGGTGTCATCAAAGGCGGATTCAAAATCGACCATTGGATCGACGCCAGGCGGAACGTCTTCTCGTGTGTCACTCATGGCACAACACTCCAAACACTCCGCTCAAAGGAGCGGAGTGTTATCAAAGGGTTGGATTATTGGCCGATAGCCTGGAGACGTTCGTAGGTTTCCTCATCCCAGGTGGCAGCATCGCCGTTATGAGCAGGCATAACCGCCTCACGGAAGAGCTCACGATCCACTTCATTGACCGTGTTACCCTGCTCCTCGAACCACGCCACCAGTTCTTCCTCGGATTTGAGAATATCCTGAGTGTTGTTCTCGGCGGCTTCCTGGAAAACCTCGCGGAATATCTCACGATCCTCTTCTGAGAGCTGGTTCCAGCGTGGCCCGCCCACAATAGTGATTAACGAGTCGGTAATATGACCGGTTAGGTTGATGTAGTCCTGAACCTCATGAAAGGCCTTGGCGCGAATGGTCGGCAGTGGGTTTTCCTGGGCATCCACCACGCCCTGCTGCAAGGCTAGGTAGACCTCATCAAAGGCGATGGGGGTGGGATTGGCGCCGACGGCTTCCGGCATCATCATGTACATCGGCGCGTTGGGCACGCGTATTTTCAGGCCTTCCATATCAGCAGGCTCGTTGACCGCCTCATTGGAAGTCACATGCCGCTCGCCGTAGTAGTTAAGCGCAAGAGGGACGTTGCCGGTTTGATCCTGGTAGCCCTGGGCAATCTCTTGGAACAGGTCGCTGTCAGCAAAGGCCTGCCAGTGATCGAAATCACGGAACATATAGGCAGCACCCGCGATACCAATGGGGCCATAGGCGCGGCCAGCAAACTGCGTGCCGGTATAAATAACGTCCACCGTGCCTAGCTCAAGCCCTTCGTTAATGTCCTCCTCTTTACCTAACGAAGAGGCGGGGTGCACCTGCATGGTATAGCGACCGTCGGTACGCTCTTCGATCTCATCGGCGGCCCACAGCGCCCATTTGTGGAACGGCTCAGAGGTTTCATAAACATGGGCAAAGCGGAGGTTTTCGGCAGCATGAACGGCACCTGCAAAACCGATGCCTGCAGCGATAAGCGTGGCGGTTAGCAAGTGGGACATACGGAGATGTTGCGGGCTTTTATGGCTCATCGTGTACTCCTCATAACCATTAGATTTGTTGTTGGTTACTGTGATGTGCTGCTGTTTATTGTGATTTATTGGTTATTATTTAAGCGGTGGCCGCCAACGTAACCGATCATAGTGCTGTATACGTATCATACCACCAGCTTCAAACCTAGTTGGTCGCCTGCAATCGCGCAACTCTCCAGCTAAGGATTTTAGTAGTGCTTATGATAATGCCAGCTGCGAACTGAGCTGATGGTGTCAACGCACGAGCTGCTGCGGGTCGTTCATGGTGATGGCGATTTCATAACACTGCTTAGGCGCAAAATCGGACGATGAAGTATTCATGGCATTAACTGCCCGCCGTTGACCTCGATGATTTGGCCAGTGACGTAGCCACTGAGCGTATCGGTGGCCAGAAAAACATACGCACCCACGCACTCTTCCGCCGTGCCCAAACGTCCCATGGGAATCGATGCCCGAGCTGCGTTTAGATGAGCATCACTTGAGTGGCGTTCATGAAAATCGGTTGCAATCGTACCGGGGGCCACGGCATTCACGCGGATATTATCCTCGGCAAGCTCTTTGGCCATATTGCGCGTTACCGTGCTCACAAAGCCTTTTGCTGAGGCGTATAGGCCAGCGCCCCCCCCGCCGCCATTGCGCGCGGCAATCGAAGTGGTGTGAATAATATTCCCTCCCCCAGCGCGGCGAAAATGCGGCAGCGCTGCGCGGCTGGCCATGATCACCGAGCGGACATTGAGATCCATGACCCGGTCATATTGGTCATCGTCCATCTCATCCAAGCCAACACGGCCCATCATGTCCCCCGCGTTATTGATCAACAAATCCAAACCGCCTAACCGCTCGGCAGCATCGTCAACAAGCTGTTGGGTTTCACTGGTGTGACTGACATCCGCTTTAAGGGTAAAGGCGTTGCCGCCTGCATCACGAATAGCTTGTGCCACAGCTTCGGCGGGCGCTTCACTGCTGTGATAGTGCACCGCCACGTGGGCCCCTAGCGCGCCCAACTGCTTAGCCACGGCGGCGCCGATGCCGCGGCTAGCCCCGGTAATCAATACTCGCTTGCCTTTCCACTCGTCTAACATGAAGTTTCTCCTTAATGCTTATTGCTTTTATTGTTGAACGCCGTGCTCGGTGAAGTCGCCGTCATCTAGACAGATTTACCTATCGACCCGAAATAGAGCGGTGCGCTAGAGTAGGCATGAACTGGCATACCTGTCATACAACACGATATCCATAACAGGATAGGCGATGGCGCACCAATCGCCAGTCGCGCACCATTTTTAAAGACCCACTTATGGCTGTTCCATTATCACTGTTCCATGATTACTACAGGAGGTACGCATGAACCCACTTTCCGTTACTGACGCCGTTCCCAATGACCTGGATAACGCGCTGCTGGTTGGCCGCGTATGGCTGGATGGCCCGCATCCTGGACCTGCATTGGTGTCCGTGCACAACGGCCAAGTCATCGACATCACCGAGTTTGGCCCGACCATGGCCGACCTGCTTGAACGCGCCGACCTGCTGGAAGTAGTCAAACGCGCAGAAGGTAAGCCGCTGGGCAGTTTGGAAATACTGGTGGCTAATTCCCAGGCGTCGCCAGCACAAGCGCCCTACCTGCTCGCCCCTTGCGATGTGCAGGCGGTTAAAGCGTGCGGCGTCACTTTTGCGGTCAGCCTGATGGAGCGCGTGATTGAGGAGCAAGCGGGTGGCGACCCCGCGCGTGCTGACGAGCTGCGTGACGACTTGCAGGCACTGATTGGCAGCGATCTTTCCAAGATTGCACCGGGTTCTGAAGAAGCGATGGCGCTTAAAAAAGCACTACAGGCCCGCGGTGGCTGGTCGCAATATATGGAAGTTGGTATCGGCCCCGACGCGGAGGTATTTACCAAAGCCCAGCCGCTCTCCTCGGTAGGTTTTGGAACCCCGGTGGGCTTACACCCATCTTCGCAGTGGAATAACCCCGAGCCGGAAATTGTCCTGGCAGTCGATAGCCGTGGTCAGGTGCGTGGCGCGACCCTAGGTAACGACGTCAACCTACGCGACGTTGAGGGGCGCAGCGCGCTGCTGCTCGGCAAGGCAAAAGATAACAACGCCTCCTGCTCTATTGGCCCCTTCATTCGCCTATTTGATGACCACTTCGATATCGACAGCGTTCGCAACTGTCAGGTATCGCTGCGTATTGAGGGTGAAGACGATGACTTTCTGCTCCAGGGCGAGAGCGATATGCGCGAAATCAGCCGCGACCCGCTGGATCTCGTCAGTCAAACCATCGGCGACCACCACCAATACCCGGATGGTTTTATGCTGTTCCTCGGCACTATGTTCTCGCCCATTCAGGATCGCGACGGTAAGGGCCAAGGTTTCACTCATCATATGAATGACCGCGTCACCATCGCCACCCCAGCCCTGGGCGCCCTGGTCAATAAGGTAGGCAGGAGCGATCAACTACCGCCCTGGACCTACGGTATTCGCGAGCTGATGCGCCACTTGGCACGCCGTTAATACTACTCTTATCAATCAATACGCCACCCGCCTCAACGCCAAGGAGAGCACAATGACAACCATTACTCGCGTCGAGATCCAGGATATTCGTTTCCCTACTTCGCGCTCGCTGGATGGCTCAGATGCCATGAACGCCGCGCCGGACTACTCCGCCGCCTACGTTATCCTGCACACCGAAGACGGTAGCCCTGAGGGGCACGGCCTGACCTTTACCATTGGTCGCGGCAACGAGATTGTCGTCACCGCCTTGCAGTCGCTGTCACCGCTGATTGAAGGGCGAACGCTTGCCTCAATGACCGACAATATGGGTACCTTCTGGCGGGAAATTACTGGCGACAGCCAGCTGCGTTGGATTGGCCCCGATAAAGGCGCGATTCACCTAGCCACCGCCGCCATCGTTAACGCCGTGTGGGATATGTGGGCCAAGCGTGAAGGCAAGCCGGTGTGGAAACTGCTGGTGGATATGACGCCGGAACAGCTGGTGCGCTGCCTCGATTTCCGTTTTGTCACTGATGCACTAACACCCGAAGAAGCGATCTGCTTGCTACGCCGTCAGGCCCCAGGAAAAGAAGCCCGCGAAGCCGAAATGCGCAGCGATGGCTACCCCGCCTACACCACCTCCGCAGGCTGGCTGGGCTACAGCGATGAGAAGGTGCGTGGACTTGCTCGGGAAGCGCTGGCGGAAGGCTGGACGCACTTTAAACAGAAGATTGGCGGCGACATCGAAGAGGACGCCCGCCGCGCGGCGCTACTACGCGAGGAGATCGGCTGGGACAACGTGCTGATGATGGACGCCAACCAGGTGTGGGAAGTCGACGAGACGATCACCAAAATGCGCCGCCTGGCTGAATTCGACCCGCTATGGATCGAAGAACCCACCAGCCCTGACGACATTCTTGGCCACGCAGAAATCCGCCATCGCGTCGCGCCTATCGGCGTTGCCACTGGCGAGCACTGTCACAACAAAGTGATGTTCAAGCAGTTCTTCCAGGCCGACGCCATCGACTACTGCCAGCTCGATGCGGCACGTTTGGGCGGGCTCAACGAAGTTATTTTAGTAACGTTGATGGCCGCCAAGTTCGGCGTACCGATTTGCCCCCACGGCGGTGGGGTCGGGCTGTGTGAGTACACCCAGCATATTTCCCTATTCGACTATATTGCGGTATCCGGCAGCCTTGAAGGTCGCGTACTTGAGTATGTTGATCACCTTCACGAGCACTTTATCGACCCGGTAGTCATCAACCGTGGCCGCTATCAAGTACCGGAGGCGCCGGGTTACAGTATCGCCATGCACACGGAGTCCCAAGCGCAGCACCGCTTCCCCGAGGGTGCTGCTTGGCAGGAAGAGAGTTAATGACCGACACCACCACCTTTCTAAATGAGTTATCCAGCCTGCTCGGCGAGCGCGGTTTACTGCGCGAGCCGGAGGCCATGGCCCGCTATGTGAGCGACTGGGCAGGCGACACTTTGGGCATGCCGCTGGCGGTGGCCCGCCCGGCCAGTACCTTGGACGTCGCCGAAGTCGTTAAGCGCTGCTACGAGCAAGGCATCGCCATGACGCCCCAGGGTGGCCATAGCGGTTTGGTGGCAGGCGCCTTGCCCGCCGCAAACGGTCAAGAACTGGTGATCAGCCTGGAGCGCTTAAACAGCGTGCGCGCCATTGATCCGGTTAACTTCACCATCACGGTAGACGCGGGCTGTATTCTTGAGAACGTTAAGCTGGCGGCTTTTGAGCATGACTGTGACTTCCCGCTCTCGCTAGGTGCACAAGGCAGCTGTCAGATCGGCGGCAATATTGCCACCAACGCGGGAGGGCTTAACGTACTGCGCTACGGTATGATGCGCGAGCTGGTGCTGGGGCTTGAAGTGGTGCTGCCCGATGGGCGCGTCTGGGAGAGCCTGAACGCGTTGCATAAGGACAACCGCGGTTACGATCTTCAACAATTGTTTCTGGGTAGTGAAGGCACCCTGGGCATCGTCACTGGCGCGGTGCTCAAGCTCTCACCACGCCCGACCCAAAACCGCACCGCGCTGCTCGGCCTGCCCTCCGTTCAGGCGGTGATTGATCTCTACGGTTTGGCACGCCGGGAGTGCAGCGATTTACTGACTGCCTTCGAGCTAATCCCCCGCCGCTGTATCGAGCTCGCCATCGAAGCCACTCCGGAACTAAGCGACCCAATGGAGAGCGCCTACCCCTGGTACGTGCTGATGGAAGTCGCGGCAACGGGATCGGTGGATCTCGGCTCGATGCTGGAAGCGCTGCTGGAAAACGGCATGGAACGCGAACTGGTACTGGATGGCGCGCTGGCCTCCAGCGACACCCAATCCGCCCAGCTTTGGCAGTTCCGCGAAAGCATGTTGGAAGGCCAGCGGCGGCGCGGTGAGCACCTGCGCACCGATATCTCGGTGCCTATCTCAGCAATTCCCGACTTCGTTACCCGTGCGAGCGAGGTCGTCATGGCCTCCTCCCCCGATTGCGAGATCATTGCCTACGGCCATGTGGGCGATGGCAATCTGCACTTAAATATCCTGCCGCCCGTATCACTGGCGGACAGCGACAAGAGAGCCCATTTGCATGACCTGGAGGAGCGGCTATTTGATGTGCTTGACGACTTCCACGGCAGCATCAGCGCCGAGCACGGCATTGGCCGCACCAAGCAAGCGCCTTACCTGGCTCGGCTATCGCCTGTTGAGCGGGAACTGGTCAGCGGCGTTAAAGCGCTGTTTGACCCTAAGGGTCTGATGAATCCAGGGAGGATCCTGCCTGCAAAGGAGTACTAACAACGCCTACCTGCCCCACGGAACAACGCCACGGGGCTTTCTACCAGGAACGCCTTGATCAATACCCCATAGCATCTGGCAGCCAGGTCGCCAGCCCAGGCACGGCGATCAGCAGCAAAATAGTGGCGATAATCGGCAGCAAGAACGGCATGATCGCCGTAACGACCTGACCGTAGCGCAGCCGGGTAATGCCCACCATTAAAAACAGTACGGTGCCGAAGGGCGGGGTAATTACCCCCACCGAGAGTGTAATCACCATCACGATACCAAAGTGAACGGGGTCTAACCCTGCACTTAGTGCCGCGGGCACCACAATCGGGGTGAAAATCAGGATGCTTTCAATCACCGACATAAAGCAGCCAATCAGCAGAAAGAACAGCGCAAAGCAGAGTAGTAGTGCAAACATAGGCATATCGATGCTGGCGACCTGGCCCGCCAACGCCTGAGGAATGCCCATACGCACCAGAATCCAGCCGTAAAAACTGGAGACGGCGATAATCAGCAGGATCACGGCACTGAACATCAGGGTACGGCGGAAGGCATTATAGAGATCCCACCAGTTCAAGTCGCGGTAGATCAGTCCGCCTAGAATGACCGCATAGAGCGAGGCAATGGCACCCGCCTCGGTGGGTGTGAAGAAACCACCCCAAATACCGCCGACGATAATCGCTGGCATCAACAGCGGTAAAATAGCTCGCTTACCGGTACGGGCGACTTCGCAAGCATCAAACGGCGTGGGTTTAGGCATCACTACCTTGCCACTGGCAGCCAGTAGCAAGGTCATCCCCATCAGTAGCAGCGCCATTAAAATACCCGGCAGCAGCCCCGCCATAAACAGCCCGCCGATGCTCACATTGGCCAGCCAGCCATATACCACCAGCGCAATGCTCGGCGGCAGAATCGGCCCGATAACGCTGGAGGCGGCGGTAATGCCGGTAGAGTAATCCAGTGCATAGCCACGCTCTTTCATGGCCTTGATTTCAATGCTACCCAGCCCGGCAGCGTCGGCCACGGCAGTGCCTGACATAGTGGCAAAGATAGAGCTGGCGACCACGTTAGCGTGGCCCAGGCCGCCCTTGGTAAAGCCCACCAAGGCGGTGGCAAAATCAAAGATCCGCGTAGTGGTGGAGCCGATATTCATAATATTGGCGGCCAGAATAAACAGCGGAATCGCCAGCAGCGTAAAATTATTGAGCGTTTGCACCATACGTAGCGGCAAAAGCTCGACAGGCAAACCGCCCGTCCCTGTAAATACCAAGGCGATAAACGAGGTGACGCCAATAGCGACGACCACCGGCAAACCAATCGCCATTAGCACTAACAAGCCGCCGACAAAAATCAGAAGTTCGGTCATGGCTGAGCTATCTCCTCGGTACGCCCCTCTTCATGGGAGGCGTCCAACCACGCTACTGGGCCACGCAAGCATTGCCACAGAGCAATCAGCGCCATGCCCGCAAAGCTGAAGAAAACGCCGTAGTAGAGGTAGCTAAAGCTGATGCTTAACGAGACGGTTCTATTGTTGGCACTCATATCGGACATGATCCACGAGCCCCAGGCAGCGAGCAGAAGAAAACCACAAGAAATCAGCGCAGTGAGCCGATATTGAATATTTTTACCCAGCCCTGAGAGCTTGTGGCTAAATAGGTCTACCACCAGGTGCTCGCTGCGCACCCACGCCGATAATGAGCCAAAACCAATTGCGTAAATCGCCAGCATTGACGCCACTTCTTCAGTCCAGGGCATACCTAGCCCCAGCAGGTCACGGGCAATCACAGCCGCCACGATCAACAGCAGAATAGCCGCCATAAGCGCCACACCCACCCCGTCGCAAAGACGAGTAACGCCGCGCAGCGTATAGAAAGCAATTCGATCCAGACCCTTATCGGGCGCTACCGCGTCTTCCACAGGAAAACTCCTTAGCTAACGTCTTTTTGGTCGTCTATGAGGACTTATTTGACTTGTAAAACAACGACGGCCCAATGGGCCGCCGTGATTTCTGTCCAGCGCGTGTTACTCGCTGTCGTTACCCAGCGCGTCTTCACGTACACCGTCGGCCATATCAGCCATGACACGATCGATGGCCGGTAACGCCGCTTCGCGGAAAGGCGTAACATCCGGCTCAATGACGGTCATACCTTCATCCTGAAGCGCTTCTAGATAGAACTCGTCGAGCTCACGCTCTTGCTCTGATCCGTATTGACGAGCAACGTCGATCGCCTCTTCAATCAGCGCCTGATCATCGGCTTCTAAGCCATCCCACCAGCGTGAACTAGCCACCCAGCTCCACGGAAACTGCACGTGGCTGGTCATAATCAGGTAGTCCTGCACTTCCCATAAACGACGGGTATAGGGTGAGGAGAGCGAGTTCTCGTGGCCATCTACCTGGCCGGTCTGCATGGCGAGATAAATCTCGGGTGCAGGCACGTTCACTACCTGCGCACCGATCTCTTCCCACACTTCCAGCCATACCGGCAGCGAAGGCAGGCGCAGGCGGAAACCATCCAGATCAGCCGGAGTGTGTATCTCCTTATTCGCCGTCATATGGCGGGGCCCGCGGTGCTGCAAACCAAAATACTTCAGGCCGCCCTGGCTTTCTGCTTTCTCCACCAGCGCTTGGCCGGAAGGACTTTCCATATAGGCGTCTACTTCATCCCAGGTGGTGAACACAAAGGGAACCGTAATGGCGTCGTATTCAGGCGCATACTGCTGGCGCCAGTTACCACCGGTAATGGAGAGCTGGGTTTGGCCCAGGTTCAACAGTTCCAACACGGCGTTCTCACCGCCAAGAGAACCGGCTAAAAAAGGACGCACTTCAAAGCGGCCGGGGGCCTGCTCCTCTAAATATTCAGCAAAGCGCTCCACCGCGGCGCTTTCCGAACCGCCCTCACTCATGGTGTTGTTAACTTGAATTTCGATGGGGTTAGCCAAGACAAACGGCGCCGTCGTTAGCATGCCTAGGGTCGCCAGCGTGGCAAGCAGTTGTTTCCGCATGGGATTGTCTCTCTACGGTTGTCGTTATTGGATGTGGTGCTTTGCTGCATTTTCGTAACGCTTAACTGATATTGAAACAAGCTGCCCATGGGCTCAAATCGACGTTTAAGAAGGCTGACTTCGTCAAATACGATGGCTAGAAAAGCCGCTATAGCAGGCTTTTTAACCTACCCTCTCTCCGCTATACGACCAAAGATGAACATCTGACTGCACTAATCAACCCACTGTTTCGCACGTTTTAGGCCAGTGAAAAGTTAAGTAGTGATGCTTAGCTTTCTCAAAGCACGAAGCCATTAAAGAGGCTATGAGTCATCCTCACTCTGGGTAAGATGATCCACCAAGTGCCTGGCAGTCACGTGTAGCGAGGCGTAGCGCCGCATACCAATCACCAGCTCGCGCTGCGCCCAGGAGTCGCTCAGCGGGATGCTTTTCAGCTGCAGGTCGCCCAAGTCACGATAAATGGTTTGCTCAGGCAGAACGCCAACCCCCATGCCGTGGTGAATCATGCGGCAGATGGCGTCGAAACTACGCACCTGAATACGCATCCGCAGCGCTTTACCTGCCAGGTTGGCCTGCTCGTTCAATAGCGACTGCAGCGAAGTATCCTGCTGTAAGCCAATAAAATCGAAGGCCAGCGCTTCACTAAAGGCGATGCTTTCACGCTCAGCCAAGGGATGATCAACGGGCGTCATGAGGACTAACCGATCATGGCGATAGGAGAGTTGCTGAAGGTCAGGCGCTGCCACATGGCCGGCGAAAATGCCAATATCGGTTAACCCATCACGCACGGCGGCAATGATTTCGCTGCTAACGCGCTCTTGCAGATCAATTTTGATTTCAGGGTAGAGGCGTGAGAAGGCGCTGAGATCCTGGGGAAGAAAGGCAATGATCGCCGAAGTATTGGAGTGGATACGCACATGGCCGCGTACGCCTTCGCCATACTCGCTGAGCTCGGCCTGCAGGCGCTCAATGTTATCCATAATACGCCGGGCATGATGCAAAAACGCCTGACCTGCGGGGGTCAGTTCTACACCCCTAGGGCGACGATAGAGCAGCGTTGTGCCCACCAGCGTTTCCAGATCACTTATCCGCTTACTCACCGCGGCGAGAGCTAGGTGTTCACGCGCCGCCGCCGCCGTCAGACGGCCCTCCTCCGCTACGGAGATAAACAGTTTAAGGGTGACAAAATCGAAGCGACGCATGAAAAACTCCACAAAGACGGCTGACTGATGCTAGCACCAACCTTCGTAAGCCACGAACCCTTTGTTACCCATTGCCTAATTGTCGCTCCGGGTTAGCTCACGCATGCTGACAAGTAGTGATACGCCAATGATATAAGAGAGCCTTAATGAATACTTCCGAAGCGCGCCAGCTTCCGTTACAGGGCCTGAAAGTGCTGGAGCTCGGCCAACTGATTGCGGGGCCTTTCGCCACCAAACTGCTGGGCGAATTCGGCGCCGATGTCATTAAAATCGAGCCACCGGGCACCGGTGACCCACTTCGCAAATGGCGAATGATTGAAGACGGCACCTCGCTGTGGTGGCACGTCCAAACCCGCAACAAGCGCTCGGTCGCGTTAGATTTACGCAGCGAAGAGGGCCAAGACCTGGTGCGCAAGCTCGCCGCCGAAGCCGACGTGGTGGTGGAGAACTTCCGCCCCGGCACGTTAGACAACTGGGGACTAGGCTGGGAAGCGCTCTCCCAACTCAATCCACGGCTGATCATGGTGCATATTTCAGGCTACGGGCAAACAGGGCCTTACCGCGACAAACCCGGTTTTGGCGTCATTGGCGAAGCCATGGGCGGGCTTCGTTACCTCACCGGCCAGCCGGGAGAGCCTTCGGTACGCGTGGGGGTGAGCATCGGCGACTCGCTTTCCGCGCTCTATGCCGTAATTGGCACGCTACTGGCGCTTCAGGAGCGCAACCGCAGCGGCCTGGGCCAAGAGATCGACGTCGCGCTGTATGAGTCGGTATTTGCCATGATGGAGAGCCTGCTGCCAGAGTTCGATGCCAGCGGCCAGATTCGCGAACCCAGCGGCAGCGCCCTGCCCGGCATTACCCCCTCAAACGCCTACCGCTGCCAGGGCGGCGATTACGTGTTGATTGCCGGTAACGGCGACAGCATCTTCAAACGCTTAATGGGCGTGATTGGTCGCGATGACCTCGCCAACGACCCGGCACTGGCCCACAACGATGGGCGCAGCCAGCAAGCCGAGATGATTGATACCGCCATTCAGTCCTGGACGGCAGAGCGCCCACGGGATGCCATTTTACAGGCGCTGGATGACGCACGTGTGCCTGCAGGCTACCCCTACACGGCGGAAGATATCGCCTTTGATCCCCACTATTTGGCGCGTGAGATGATTCAAACCTTCACTCGCCCCAACGGTAAACCGCTAAAAGTACCCGGCGTACTGCCCAAGCTTAGCGCTACCCCTGGGCGAATCGGCGACGGTGGACCCACGCTTGGCCAGCATACCGACGACGTATTGGATGAACTGGGCATTGACCACGAAACCCGCGCCAAGCTTCGCCAAGCGGGCATTATTTAAGGAACGCATCATGAACCAGCCAATCCCATGCCCCACTAAGATCGAGATCAACGAAGTCGCTCCCCGGGACGGCCTGCAGATTGAAGCGCGCTTTGTGCCTACGGAAGAGAAAATCCGCTGGATCGATGCGCTCTCCACCACTGGTCTGCGGCGAATCGAAGCAACATCGTTTACATCGCCTAAAGCGATTCCCAACCTGCGTGATGCCGCCGACGTAGTCACCGGCATTCAGCGTCGGGGAGGCATGGATATCACGGTGCTGGTACCCAACGTAAAAGGCACCGAGCGGGCACTTGCCTGCCAAGTGGATGAAATCAATCTGGTGATGTCCGCCAGCAATAGTCACGGGCTGGCCAATCTACGCATGACGCCAGAACAATCCCTTGAACAGTTCGCGGCGATATTGGAAGTGACCCAGGGAAGCGGCGTGTTTATCAACGCCTCGCTATCGACGACCTTTGGTTGCCCCTTTGAAGGCGAGGTACCCGAAGTGCGAGTATTAGAGCTTGTTGAAAAGCTCGTGGCTCTTGGCATTCAGGGCGTCACGCTCTGCGATACCACCGGTATGGCCAACCCTGCCCAGGTCAAACGCCTATGCAAAGCAGCACTGGAGCGCTGGCCGGAAACGCCGTTCACGCTGCACTTCCACAACACTCGCGGCATGGGCTTGGCTAATGCGCTGGCGGCGTGGGAAGCAGGTATTAGCCGCTTTGATGCCTCACTAGGTGGGCTGGGCGGCTGCCCCTTCGCTCCCGGCGCTAGCGGTAATGTATGCACCGAAGACCTGGTGCATATGTTTGAAGCCATGGGCGTCGATACCGGTGTCGATCTGGACGCACTGCTTGAAGTCGCCGCCACTCTTCCCGACCTTATCGGCCACGATGTACCGGGGCAGGTGGTAAAAGCCGGGAAATCGACCCGGCGTTATGCGATGCCGGCCCAGCGAACGACGTAACTTATATCTCGGTTTCTTCAAACTCACCCACATTTGCGCAGCCTCAGTTTTATTAACATCATTATTTACTGCACAAGGCCATCCTGATATATTGAATGACAATCAGTTCAATTTAGATGAATTGAGTTTGTTGAAACTGGCAAGCAGTTAAGCCAGCTTCTTTCTATCGGTTTAATTAGGACGATTATACCGCCATGGAACAAGCCAAGCTGGGCGATACGAAGGCCCTCGCCGAATAGTTAGTGGCCTCCACCACCGTTAGTTGACGGCATAACCATCGCTCGCGTAGGCGACCGCAACTTCTGTGGTGCCAGTATCGTCACAGGCCTCAATTGGCCCCACCATTGAAGGCGCCGCTGCAGCTATTCACGGTAGTAAAACCTCCTGTCGACGAGCACGCCCCCATCACTATACCGAAACCCTAATATGAAGAAAGCCGCCCTCTCCGCGCTTTTTATCGTCTCGCTACTTGCTCTGGCTCTTGGCTTGAGCCTGAACAAAACGATCAATGCCCCTGCCTCGTTTTCCTTTGTCAGCCCAGAAGGCGCTTACATAATCGAGTCCGTAACGGTTACGGGCCTGCTCAACCCTTTCGGGGGGCTGTCGTACCTGCGTATCATCGACCGTCAAGATCCGTCGAAGGTGTTTCGCACCCCGCTTTATGCCGCTGGATCTCTGGATCTCTGGCGAGGTGCCACAGAGAGTAGCGAGTACCTGAGCGTAATGTGGGTAAGATTCGACAAGCACGAGCAGCGCTTCACCCTGGGTACCCCCGAATGGAATTCGAGCTGGCGCAACATCTTTATCAGCAACACACCTTATGAGGCAGGGGGGAATGGCACGCCTTGCATGGAGCGGCTATCTCCAGAGGAGCGCGCCTTAGGATTCGGGGGGGAATGGCTGAGCCATCTAAAAGCGTTCACGATGGTGACACCGTGTTCAGGCAGCGAGTAGGCAACTGGAAGCCATCACCCACAACATTGGGGCAGGTGGTAAAAGCACATGCCTAAACGTCAATCCGCAGGCCCAATCACGTGCTTCACTTCAAGATACGCACTTAACCCCCAGGGGCCTAATTCCCGGCCAATGCCACTGCGCTTGAAGCCACCCCAGGCGGTTTCAGGTAGTACTAGCTGCTCGCTGTTGTACCAGATGCTACCGGCTTTAAGCTGACGGCCAATGCGCTTTGCCCGCTCGGGATCGCCGCTAATCACCGTGGCTGCCAGACCAAAGACGCTGTCGTTGGCAAGCTGGATGGCTTCGGCTTCACTTGCCACGCTGCGGCCGCAGAGCACTGGGCCGAAAATCTCCTCCTGCCACAAGCGGCTCTCTAGCGGCACATCGCGGTAAAGCGTTGGGGCCAGGAAGTAGCCTTGAGCGGGCAACGTGCGGTGTTGGCCGTCGCGCACGACCGTCAACCCTTCGTGTTCGGCCAGATCCAGATAGCGCTGCACGGCGTCGCGCTGCTTGGCGCTGGTCAAGGGCCCCAGATCGGTACCTTCAGCAAGCGGGTCGCCCAGCGTCAGCGCATCCATACGTTCAGCAAGCGCGGCATAAAGGGCTTCGGCCACATTTTCGTGCACCAGTAAACGCGAGGTCGCCGAACAGATTTGCCCTGCATTGAAGTAGATACCAGCCATTACCCAGTCGGCGGCCTGTTCCGGGTCGGCGTCTTCCATCACCAGGATCGGAGACTTTCCACCCAACTCCAGGGAGACGCTGGCGGTACGGGTACTTGCCGCTTGCATCACCGCTTCACCGACGCGGTTACTGCCGGTAAAGGAAATTTTATCCACATCTGGATGGTTGGTCAGCGGTGCACCGATGCCCTCACCGTCGCCGTTTAAAAGGTTGAGCACCCCAGCAGGTAGGCCAATCTCCAGGGCTATTTCTGCCAGCACCCGCTCGGGGAGCGGAGTGACTTCGGACGGTTTGAGCACCGCGGCACAACCGGCCGCCAAGGCGGGCGCCAGCTTCCAGGCGCTGGTCACCAACGGGAAATTCCACGGCGCAATCAGCCCCACGACGCCCACGGGGTCGTGATAAGTGCGCGCCTCAACGCCCTCCATTTCCACGCTGACCAACTCGCCCTGGCGGGCATCCAGTGCCTTGGCCTGCCCGGCGTAGTAGCGATAGCAGGCAATCGCATCGTCTAGATCGATCTCCGCTTCTGCGAGCGGCTTGCCGTTGTTGGTAGCTGAAAGCTTGATAATCGAGTCTCGGCGCGTTGTCAGTGCATCGGCTAATCCTTCAAGGTATTTTGCCCGTGCAGCTCCGCCCAGCGCCTGCCAGGCGGGCTGCGCCTGCTTGGCGGCTTTGACGGCAGCATCGACATCCGCCGCATCTCCGGCGGTTACCTGGGCAATCCGCACTTCGCGGTAAGGATTCATCACATCGAGCAGGCGGGTGCCCGCCGAGGGCACCCACTGATTGTTGATGAATTGGTGGTCAACAACCGAAGGGTAATCGGTCTGGGAGGTCATGGGCATTGTCGAGGCTCCTTTAGAGGTCGTGTTGGCGAAGCCAATCATCGATGAGCGTTGTAAGATGCTGGCCGCTAAAGCTGGGAAAATGGCCGCCGTGGACGGTGCGAACGGGCAGCTTGCGCAGCCGCCGCATGCTGGCAGCGTAGTCGCTAAGATCGCTGTGCCAGAGGTCTTCAATGAGCGGGCCATCGTAAATCAGATCGCCCGAGATCAACGTCTGGGTGGCCGCCTCCCAAAGTGCGATACCGCCGGGGGAGTGGCCCGGGGTATGGATCACTTCCCATTGGCGGTTCCCTAAGTCCAGTATTTCGCCATCCGCCAGCGGGCACACCTGCTGCGGTGCCGTGATGCGGTAGCGGCTGTGTGAATAAGGCTTGGCAGGGAGCGCCTCAAACATGACATCGCTGAGAAACTGGTTGGCCAGGGTGCGCCTGTTGTCGGGTGAGGCCAGGATGTCCGCCTCAGCGGCATGCACATGGCAACAGCCAAACTCGTGGGCGGCGCCGATATGGTCAAAGTGCGTGTGGCTGGCTACCGCCAGCAGGTCACGCTCGGCAAGCTGCGCCACGTGCTGGCGTAGCGACACCGCGCCCAGGCCAAAGTCCACGACCATGCCCCGTTTGCTGCCCTGGACATGCCAGATATTGCAGCGATAAAACGGCTTGATCCACGGCTCGTCGATCAGGGTGATACCGTCCGCCTTGGCGGCAGTACGGTACCACTGCTGGGCATTGATGCGCTCAAGGCTCATGCGGGCACCCGCTTGGCGACCGCAACCTTGCTGACCACGAAATAGAGCGCGCCGGTGATCACGAAAACCGGCAGCGACGCGCCAAAATCAAGCGGCGCGACCCAGTTCCAGTAGTAAGCCAGTAACGCCCCGACCGCATAGCTGCCCAGCGCCAGCCAGTTGAAGGCGGGAAGGCTATGCTCAGCTTGGATCAGCTGTGCCGAGGTATAGCGCTGGCGACCCAGCAGGTAGTAATCCACGATCATCAGCGAAAAGGCCGGAATAAAGACGCTACCGATAATCAACAGGAAGGTCTGGAACTGATCGAGAATGCCGGGGATCAGCGCGCCTACCACTGACACCACGCCAATGATCAACGCCGGTTTCCAGAACGGCACCTTGGGACGCACGCTCATGAATGAAAGCGTCGCGCTGTAGACGCACATCACGTTGGTGGTCAGTACTGAAAAGAAAATCACCAGGGCGGCGGGCATGCCGAAACCGAAGCCGCTGAGCAGGGTCGTCGGGTCGTAGGTGGGCTCCATACCCACGCTGATCGACAGCGCTGATACCGTGGCACCTAAGCCCATCGCCACCAGCGTTGCCACCACGTAGCCGCCCCAGGTGCCCACAACGGCAGCTTTTAGCGAGCGGCAGTGGCGGTTGTAGTCCGCCGCCAATGGAATCCAGGAGAAAGCCGTCGCGACCACGATATCGAACACCACGCCGCCGCCCAACACGCCTTCGGGCTCCAACTGGGTGATGCTCGGCAGATCATAATGGCGATTGAGCGCGAACAGCACCACCGCCGAGAGCCCCAGCATCAGTAGTGCCGCTATTTTCTCGACTTTCTCGATTCCCAGGTGACCACGCAGGGCAATCAGCACGACTAGTGATTCACAGATGACTGTGAAGAGCGCGACATTGGAGTAACCGGTCAGGCTTTCCACGGCGTAGTCCAGACTCATGCCGGCGAGCAGCGCCTGGATCCAGCTCCAGGCAATCAGCGCCAATAGATTCACCCAGGCGGGGAGATTAGCGCCTTTTCTGCCGAAGGTGCCTCGCGCCAGCACCATGGTGGTCATGCCGGTTTGCTGACCCATCACCCCGATCAATACCAGCGGGATAATCCCTACCGCCGAACCGATTAATATCAGCAGCATCGCATGCTGAAAGGTCAGGTCGGGGACTAAAAACATGCCGGTTAGAATCGTGGTCACTACCACGTTGGCGCCTAGCCACAGAGCAAAGGTTCCCGGCAGCCCAAGGCTGTGTTCAACGTCGTCGGCAGATAGGGTGTCCTGGCCGAGCACATGATTATTCTTCATTGTTATCTCCTGGTGACATCAGGTTTTTCTGCCAGGCAGCGGCGTCAATTTCGATCAGTAGAGGCCCGGTCGCTTCACGGTTGGCGAGTGCTCTGGCAAGTTCGGCGGGGCTCTCTACCAGAACGCCGGGACAACCAAAGCCCTCGGCCAGGGTGAGGAAGTTGGGCGCCTGAATATCCACGCCCAAACGCGCCACACCGTTGGCATCCATATAGCGACGGATCTCTTCGTAACCGGCGTTGTGCCACAGCACAATCACCACCGGCAGGCGCTCTTCTACGGCGGTGGCGATTTCCGAGAGCGTAAACATCACCCCGCCATCTCCCACCAGTGCCACCACCGGCAGATCCGCTCGCGCAAGCTGTGCGCCCAGCGCTGCCGGTAGTCCATAGCCCAAGGTGCCGTAACCGGTTGAGGCATTGAAGTAGCGCCTGGGCGCGGGCTGGCTGACCAGGTGGTTACCGGCGTACACCGGCGCGGTGGAATCGCCCACCAGAATGGCCTCGGGAAGATGCTCGGCAAGCATTGCATACAACGGCACAAAGTCACTGAAAGCCGGGTCGTTGGGTAGATTCAGCGCGCTCAATACAGCAGCGGTTCGCACCTTGCCGTCGCGCTGCAATGGCTCGGAGAAATGACCCAGCAGAAGCTCAAGGCTAAGCCCGGCATCGCCGACTAGCCCCAACGTTACGCGCTGGTTGCGCACCAGTTGCTCTGGGTCGAGGTCAATACGAATCAGCGTGCCGTTGAGGTGAAAGCCGCCATCAAACACCACGTCGTAATCGGTCTCCCCAAGTTCGGTGCCCACCGCCATAATCACATCGGCGTTGGCCGCCAGTTCGCGCACCGCGGGCAACGCTGCATTGGCACCCAAATCCAGCGGGTGGTCACGTCCCAGCAGGCCTTTGGCGTTGATCGTGGTCACCGTAGGCGCATCGAGCTTTTCTACCAATGCTCGTGCCACCTCTGGTGACGCCACGCAACCACCACCCAGCAGCACCAAAGGCTGCTTCGCCGCCTTCAGCAGGCGAGCGGCTTCGGCAAGCCCTTCCGGATCAGGCGCGGCGCGGTAAAGCCTCGGCGCCGGCCAACTCACCGGCACGTTCACCGGCGCATTGAACAGATCGATGGGGATTTCGATATGCACCGGGCCCGGCCGCGCGCCGTTGAACACGGCAAAAGCCCGGGCCAGCACCTCAGGTAGCGTATTGGCGTCCAACAGCGTGTGGCTGAACCTCGCCACGCCGCTGATCATCTGCTGCTGGCTAGGCAGTTCATGCAAACGCCCCTGCCCTAAGCCCAAGGTATCGCGGCGGTTAACGCTGGAGATCACCAGCATAGGGATCGAATCCGCCAGGGCCTGGCCCATGGCGGTCGCCATATTGGTCATCCCAGGCCCGGTGATAATCAGGCACACCCCCGGCTGTCCGCTGGCGCGGGCATAGCCATCGGCCATAAACCCCGCGCCCTGCTCATGACGTGGCGTGACATGCTGCACATCGCTGCCTTCCAGACCGCGATAAAGCTCCACCGTATGCACACCCGGGATGCCGAACAGGGCGCGCACGCCGTAAGTCTCATGTAGCAGCCGGATCAGCAGTTCGGCACAGGTCATGGTCGCTTGACTGGTCGTTGCATCAGTATTCGTTGCATCAGCGTTCATTGCAGGCCCCTTAGAAGAAAAACGTGTGGGCCATAAAGGCAATGATCGGCAGCGTAATGGCGGTACGCAGCAGGAAGATGGCGACCAGTTCCCAGAGCTTGATGGGGATTTTCGACTTGAGCAGCAGCGCGCCGATTTCCGACATGTAGATCAATTGGGTGAGCGACAGGCAGGCAATCACAAAGCGGGTGAGTTCGCTTTCGATATTGGTCGCCAGCACCGCGGGCAGGAACATATCGGCAAAGCCCACCAGGGTGGCAGGTGCCGCCGCTTCTGCCTCGGGAATCCGCAGCAGCTCAAGCACCGGCACCATGGGGTAGGAAAGCCAGGTGAACAGCGGGGTAAATTCCGCCAGAATCAACGCCACCGTGCCAATGGCGAACACCAAGGGAAGTAAGCCGAGGAAAATATCCATCACGTTGAGGAGCGCCAAACGTGCCAGCTCTCGGGGCCCAGGAGCTCCGGCGGCGCGATTGGTAGCCTGAATCAAGCTGTAACGAAACAGACCCACTTTTTCAGTGCGCTCTTCGCTTAACTGGCAGCCCACCGGCTCGTAATAGTCATTGGACTTGCGCGACAGCGGCGGCAGGCGCGGCACGATGACCGCCGCGATCAATCCGGAGACCACCACCGTGAAGTAGAACTGCACAAACAGGTGGTTGATATCCACGAAGCTGGTCACGAGCAGCGCAAACGCAATCGACACCACGGAGAAGTTGGTGGCAATGACCGAAGCTTCACGGCGATTGTAGAAGCCCTGTTCGTACTGCTGCGTGGTGATCAGCACGCCGACGGTGCCCGAGCCCATCCAGGAGGCAGTGGCATCGATGGCGCTGCGCCCCGGCAGGTTAAAAATCACCCGAAACGGCTTACGTACCATACTGCCGATGAACTCCATAAAGCCAAACTCGACCAGAAACGGCAGCAGCAGCGCGGCAAAGAAAAAGAAGGTGAGCAGTACCGGCGCCAGGTCATTGAGCATCACGCCACCGGTAAAGGAAGCGGTCACGAACTCAGGCCCGAACTGAAAATAGGTCATCACAGCAAAAAGCGCGCCTAATACGCGCATCGCAAGCCACACCGGGCCAACATGAAACATTTCGTGCAGCATGCCCTTTTTGGCCCAGGCTGGGTTAGCTAGCTTGGCGTAAATCGTCGCTACCACCGATAGGCAGAGTACCACTACCGCAATAGCTGGCAGCGCCGAGCCCAGCAAGGCCTGCAAACTATCGGCCATGAGCCCCATGCCGATGTTAATGGTATCGCCCACCTGAAAAGGGACGAGAAACAGCAGCACCCCAATTAGCGAGGGAATGATAAATTTCAGTAAGTGCGCGCGGGGTATCGGTGCCGACGAGGTCGGCTGTTCCGATTTAACGTTGCTATACGACATAGGAGTCACCCATTGGAAGTGATTATTGGAGGTGGGCTGGCGGCGTAGTGTTAGTACTTTTTTATTTAGTCGCTATTTCTTTGATAGCTATCTATTTGTTAGCTATGTGGTCAGCATCACTCGCTGTGTTTAACGCCCGGCAGTACGCAGAGCATTTCATACAGCAGCGTGGCGCCCATCAGTGCGGTGTTACCGCTGGGATCGTAGGGTGGTGACACTTCCACCAGGTCGCAGCCGACAATATTGAGCCCAGCGGCACCGCGAACCAGCTCCAACCCTTGGCTAGAGGTCAGCCCCCCCATTTCCACCGTGCCAGTGCCGGGGGCAACAGAAGGATCCAGGCCGTCGATGTCGAAACTGATGTACACCGGGATATCGCCCATCTGCTCGCGCACTTCCTCCATCAAGGGTGCTAGCGAGCGATACCAGCACTCTTCGGCGGGAACGACGCGAAAACCCTGATCACGACACCAGTCAAAATCTTCAGCGGCATAGCCGGTACCGCGCAGACCAATTTGCACTACCTTGCCATGGGCCAATAAGCCCTCCTCCTGGGCGCGACGAAACGGCGTGCCGTGGGCAATTGGCTCGCCGAACATATGCTCGTTGACATCGGCATGGGCATCGATATGAATCAGCCCCACCGGGCCGTGCTTTTTGGCCATGGCGCGAAGAATTGGCAGCGTGAGCGTATGTTCACCACCCAGGGTCAGCGGAATGCAATCGTGCTTGAGCACGTCGTCATAGAAGGCGGTGATGATGTCGACGCTTTTTGGCAGGTGGAAGGTATTGATGGGTACGTCGCCGATATCGGCGACCTGCAGGCTTTCAAAGGGCGCGGCGCGGGTCGCCATATTGTACGGGCGCAGCATGCGCGACTCGTCGCGAATCTGGCGCGGCCCAAGCCTCGTGCCGGGGCGGTTTGAAGTGCCGATATCCATGGGAATGCCAATGAACGCAGCGTCTAATCCCTCGGCGGTTTCTTGGGTAGGCAGGCGCATCATGGTGGCAGGGCCTGCAAAGCGCGGCATGGTGTTGCCGCCCAGGGGCTGATTAAACTTCGACATACACATCTCCTTATATTTTTTGGCGGTGAGCACGGTGTAGGTATTGGCCTAGCTCTTTTCACTCATCTTCTAAAGACACTGCACAGACCGTGCCAAGTCGAAGATGCCCATAAAGTGGTGGGATTAGCGACCAAACGATGCAAAAATGAATCAACTAGAAGCTTTTTCAATTCATTTTTGAATCAAAAATTCAAAAATGAATCACTCAGAGGAGTCGGCTGCGATGAGTGAAATAGACAGGCGTGTGCTGCGAACCATTGTGGAGACCGCAAACGACCACTTCTTTATCGTCAGTGGCGATGGGCAAATAGTGGACATCAGCCCAGGAGCCGAAGCGGTTTACGGGGTATCCAGAGAAGAGCTGCTCTCCAGCAGTGTGCAGCAACTGCAAGCGGCCGGAGTGCTCAAACCTTCCATCACCATGGAAGTGATGCGTACCCGCCGGCCTGCGCAGCTTATGCAGGTCACCGGCACAGGCCGCCGGGTGATTGCCGAAGCCTACCCTGTATTCGTCGACGGCAAGCTGGAGCGCATTATTAGCCGCTCGCGGGATTTAACCGATTTGCAGTTACTGCAGGACGAGTATGCGCTGCTGCAAAAACGCTTTAGCGAACACTTAAAGCGCAGTCAGGCAGCTCCAGACGCGGAAGAGCAGGCGCTGGATGACGCCCTGGACAATTTGCAGGTGCGCAGCAGCGTGATGCGTGAAATTGCGCTGCTGCTTAAGCGGGTCGCCCCTTCCGATGCCAATGTGCTGATGCTGGGGGAATCAGGTGTGGGTAAAACCGCCTTTGCCAAACAGCTACACCGCTGGAGCCAGCGCTGTGACGGCCCCTTTATCGACGTTAACTGCGCGGCGATTCCAGAGAATCTGTTTGAGTCCGAAATGTTTGGCTACCAGCCCGGCGCTTTCAGCGGTGCCGCTCGCCAGGGCAAAGCCGGGCTGTTAGAGCAGGCCGAAGGCGGCACGCTGTTTTTGGATGAAATAGGCGAGCTGCCGCTGCTAATGCAAACCAAACTGCTCAAGGTGATCCAGGACGGAAGTTTGACCCGACTGGGTGACACCCGATCACGCAAGGTCAATTTCCGCTTGGTCGTGGCGACCAACCAGGACTTGGCAAAAAAGGTAGAGTCTGGGCTGTTTCGGTTAGACCTTTACTACCGCCTCAATGTGATCCCGGTCACCCTGCCGCCGCTGCGTGACCGCCGGGAGGATATCCCCGACCTGGTTGAAGCGTGTTTAAACCGGCTCAACCAGCGCTATGGCCGGCAAAAAATCCTTGATACCCGCGTTTGGTCGACCCTGATGGGCGGCGAATGGCCGGGTAACGTCCGCGAGCTGGAGAACTGGCTAGAGAGAGCCTGGCTTTCCAGCCCCACCGATCAAATCGAGGAGCCCGCCGCACTCCCTCACGCCGAACAGCCCCCGGCTAACTTGCCGAGCGCCTCGCCAGCAACGTCGGCAGTAGCACTCGAGCCCCAGGAAACCCTCAAGCAGTACCTAGCGCGACTGGAGCGGGAGACGCTTGAAGAATTGTGCACCACACTCCCCAGCACCTACGCCATTGCCGAGCGGCTGGGCATCAGCCAATCCAGCGTGGTGCGTCGGTTGCAGCGCTATGGCATTAAAGTTACCAAGTGATTTTCTGCTTGACACCGCTAGCGTAATAAACCATCCATGTAAGTGTCATAAAACGGCAACACCTTCAACACAAGCTGAACCAATAACAACCAACAGCCGGTGATGTGTGTGCTATGTCAAACCAATCGCGTATCCGCCTGGAACGCGTCACCAAACGTTGGGACGCGACCACTGCTGTCGATGACATCTCCTTCGACGTCACACCTGGGCAATTTGTCATTCTGCTGGGGCCGTCAGGCTGCGGTAAGTCCACCACGCTGCGGATGATTGCAGGCTTGGAAGAAGCCAGCGACGGGCGTATCCATATTGGCGACCGCGACGTCACGCGCCTGCCGCCCGGTGACCGCGGGCTAAGCATGGTGTTTCAGTCCTACGCGCTGTTTCCACATTTGAGCGTGGCCGACAATATCGTCTTTGGCCTGCGCAGCCGCAAGGTACCCAAAGCCGAGCAGCGCGAGCGGCTAGCCAAAGTGGCCGAGCTGGTTGATTTAACCGATTACCTAAACCGCAAACCTGCCCAGCTTTCCGGCGGCCAACGCCAGCGGGTTGCTTTGGCGCGCTCGGTTATTTCCGAACACCCGATCTGCCTAATGGATGAGCCGCTATCCAACCTGGACGCCCGGCTACGCAGCGACATGCGCCGGGAAATCAAAGCACTACAGAGCCGCCTGAATATGACGGTGATTTACGTTACCCACGATCAGGTGGAAGCCATGAGCATGGGTGATCGTGTGATTCTGATGCAGCACGGCAAAATCGTGCAGGATGGCTCGCCTGACGAGCTCTATAACCGCCCTGCTAGCGCTTTTGCCGCCAGCTTTATTGGAAGCCCCGCGATGAACTTGTTACCACTCGTTAAAGGTGAACAGGGTGCCGTTATCGAAGGCGAACCGAGTACGCCAGTTGCGCCCATGGAAGCCGCTGGTGGCCACTTGGGAATCCGGCCTGAAGATATCGAACTGCGAATCGCACCCGGTTCCGGCGTACCCGCTAACGTATTAAGTGAAGAGTATCTGGGAGCGGACACCATTGCGTATGTCGCGGTGGGATCGCACACCCTACGCGTGCGGCTTAGCGGCAAGCAGGCACTGACAGGCCAGCCATGCAGCCTCTATTGGATGTCAGAGAACACACACCTTTTCGATGCCGAAGGCCTGCGGCGGGATGACCTGACGCCGACCCCATTACCCAGCTCATCTCGAAGCATTCCTCGTCCACCGGCGGTGGGCTCTTTCCAACACTGACAGCAGTATTGACACTTGCGGAGTTTCTTATGCGTTTGCGTACCCCTTTTGCAATGACCGCCCTGGCAGCGGGCTTGTTAAGCGCCGCCCAGGTAAACGCGGATAGCGTCGATCTGACCATGTACTACCCTGTCGCGGTGGGCGGTGCACTCACCGACGTCGTTGATAATCTGGTGGAAGAGTTTGAGCGCGAATACCCCGATATCAACGTGGAAGCGATCTACGCCGGTAACTACGACGACACCCGCGTGCGCGCCATGTCGGCGATGGAAGCGGGCGATACGCCGCAGCTGTCGGTCATGTTCTCCATCGATCTGTACGAGCTGATTGAGCAGAACGCCATCGTCGCCTTTGACGACCTGGTCGAAACCGATGAAGAGCGCGAATGGCTCGATGGCTTCTACCCTGGGCTGATGGAAAATGGCCAGCTGGATGGCAAAACCTACGGCATCCCCTTTCAGCGCTCCACCATCGTACTGTTCTGGAACAAAGACGCCTTTGAAGCCGCCGGCCTAGACCCCGAAACACCCCCAGAGAACTGGGAAGAGATGGCCGAGATGGCGGCGACCGTGCGCGAAGCCTCCAACGGCGAGCAGTGGGGCGTGATGGTGCCGTCGACTGGCTACCCCTACTGGATGTTCCAGGCCTTCGCCTTTCAGAACGGCCACCGGCTAATGAGCGAAGATGGCACCGAGGTCTACTTTGACGACCCTGCAGCGGTTGAAGCGCTGGAGTACTGGGTGTCACTGGCCACCGAGCATAACGCCATGCCCGACGGCACCATCGAGTGGGGCACCCTGCGCCAGAACTTCCTGGAAGAGTCCACGGCAATGATGTGGCACACCACAGGCAACCTGACCGCCGTACGCAGCGAAGCCAATTTTGATTTTGGCGTCGCCATGCTGCCGATGAAAACCCAGCGCGGTAGCCCCACCGGCGGCGGCAACTTCTACATTTTTGAAGACGCCACTGAAGAAGAACAGCGCGCGGCGATGACCTTCATTCGCTGGATGACCGCCCCAGAGCGTGCCGCTGCCTGGTCGATTGAGACTGGCTACATGGGGGTTAGCCCCGCCGCTTATGAGACCGACGCGCTACAAGGCTACGTGGAAGAGTTCCCACCCGCCGCGGTCGCCCGCGACCAGCTTGAACACGGCACGGCAGAGCTTTCTACCTACCAGGGTGGCCGCATTCGCCGCGCCTTGGATAACGCCGTACAGGCGGCACTCACCGGACAAATGACACCGCAAGAAGCGCTTAGTCAGGCGCAGCAAGAGGCCGACAGCGTGTTGCGCCGCTACGCCCGCTAATCGTTAGGCATTTCACTGTTTGCCGGGGCATGCCCCGGCTTTTCCAACGTGCGGTACGTCTCTATGTCATTCACCAACCACCGCAAAATGCAGCTCTACGGCGCGCTTCTGCTGCTGCCCGCTGCGCTACTGCTGACGACGTTTGCTTATTTACCAACCGTGACAACGGTCATTAACAGCCTGTTTTTACCCGGTTTTCGCGGTGCGCCCACTGAATTCGTAGGCCTTGAAAATTATCAGGTATTGTTCGATGACCCGACGTTTTGGAAAGTAGCCCGTAACAACTTAATCTACGCCGTCGGTACGATTCCTACGTCCATCGCGCTGGCCTTGGGTATGGCGTTGTTCGTCAATGGCAAGCTTCGCGGGCGGGGCTTTGTGCGCATGGCCTACTTTACGCCGACGATTCTACCCATGATCGCCGCGGCCAATATCTGGATGTTTTTCTACGCGCCGCAGATTGGCCTATTCAATAAACTGCTCGGCATGCTGGGCTTTTCCGGGGTGAACTGGCTGGGCGATCCAAGCGTTGCGTTAAGCTCGGTGATCGTGATGTCGGTGTGGAAAGAAGCCGGTTTTTTTATGATCTTCTACCTGGCGGCGCTACAGAGCATGCCACCCGAGTTAAAAGAGGCAGCTGACTTAGAAGGCACTAGCCGCTGGAGCTTCTTTTGGCGGGTCACCTTTCCACTACTGATGCCCACCACACTATTCGTGCTGATCAATGCGCTGATTAACTCGGTACGGGTAGTCGATCACCTGTTTATTCTGACCAAGGGCGGGCCCAATAACGCCACCAACCTGCTGCTCTACTACGTCTACGAGAATGCGTTCTC
The DNA here is from genome assembly GCF_002211105.1 of Halomonas campaniensis. Lineage (GTDB taxonomy): Bacteria > Pseudomonadota > Gammaproteobacteria > Pseudomonadales > Halomonadaceae > Vreelandella > Vreelandella campaniensis_A. The sequence continues at coordinate 85,795 of NZ_JPUA01000043.1, forward strand.
ATTCTTTGACCGCACCACGGCAGCCACCATTACGGTAGTGATTCTGGTGGTACTGGCGGTAGTGGCCACGCTGAAGTTCACGATTTTAGATCGCAGGACGCACTATCAATGAATACAACCACGACCTATGCGCCCCGCGCCCGTTTCTTCCCAATTCCAGCGCTGGAAACCGTGGCCGCGTGGCTACTGGCGATTATTTGGATTTTTCCGCTGCTGTATGCCTTTTGGGCTGCCTTCCACCCCAGCGAATTTATGGTGAACTTTGAGCTCTTCGCCCCGCTGACGCTGGAGAACTTCACTAACGCCTGGTCTCAAGCGCCCTTTGCCCGCTACTACCTGAATACCTTTGCGCTGGTGACAGGGGTGGTGATCGGTCAGTTTGTGGTCTGTACCCTGGCGGCATTTGCCTTTGCGCGCTTTCCGATTCCCGGCAAGAACGTGCTGTTTATGCTGGTGCTAATTCAGCTCTTTGTGTTCCCCGAAGTGCTGATTGTCGAGAACTACCGCATCGCCAGTGAGCTGGGGCTGATCAACACCATCACCGGGATTGGCCTGCCCTATGTAGCCAGCGCCCTGGGTATTTTTCTGCTGCGCCAAACCTTTAAAACCATCCCAAGGGAGCTGGAAGACGCCGCCCGCATCGAAGGCTGCAACTGGCTGGAAATTCTGTGGAAGGTGTACGTACCGCTAGCCAAGCCCACTTATCTGGCTTACGGGCTGGTCTCGATTAGCCACCACTGGAACAACTTTATCTGGCCGTTAGTGGTCACCAACTCAGTAGAGAGCCGCCCGCTCACGGTGGGCTTAGGCGTTTTTTCCGCGCCCGAAACCGGCGTTAACTGGGCCACCGTTAGCGCCGCCACGCTGTTAAGTATCGCCCCACTGCTGATCGCCTTCCTGCTGTTCCAGCGCCAGTTTGTGCAGTCGTTTTTACGGGCGGGGATTCGCTAGGCAAAATCCTTTGAGCTTTCGTGCGACAATTCTCCCTCAAGCACGCGATAAGGAGAGCATCGATGCACGGCGACCCTCACCCGGCAGCCCTCAAGGTACTGCAGGAGGTATTTGGCTACGACAGCTTTCGAGGCCCGCAGCAGGCCATCATCGAACATGTAATGGCCGGTGGCGATGCGCTGGTATTGATGCCCACCGGCGGCGGCAAGTCGCTGTGCTATCAGATCCCAGCGCTGCTCCGCGAAGGCACCGCGATTGTGATCTCACCGCTGATTGCGCTGATGCAGGATCAGGTAGCGGCACTTCAGCAGAACGGGGTCAAGGCGGCCTACCTGAACTCCAGCCTCGATTATCACGAGGCGGTCGAGGTGGAGAACCGCCTGCGCTCGGGAGAACTGGATCTTTTGTACGTCGCGCCCGAGCGGCTGGCCACGCCCCGTATGCAGATGCTGCTGGAGCAGACCCGGATTGCGCTGTTCGCCATTGATGAAGCCCATTGCGTCTCCCAGTGGGGCCACGACTTTCGCCCCGAGTATCGCCAGCTCTCCCAGCTTCATCAGCGCTTTCCCCAGGTGCCGCGCATAGCCCTGACCGCCACTGCCGATGTGCCCACCCGGGGCGATATCATGGAGCATCTGCAGCTCCAGGAGGCAGCGCTTTACAACAGCGGCTTTGACCGGCCCAACATTCGCTACCATATCGCCGAGAATCAGGGTAACGCCAAGGAACAGCTGCTGCGCTTTATTCGCGAGCACCACGACGGCGAGGCGGGTATCGTCTACTGCCTTTCCCGGCGCAAGGTGGAGGAGACCGCCGCCTGGCTGGAGCGCCAGGGGCTGACGGCACTGCCCTACCACGCGGGGCTTCCCCCCGAGCAGCGCCAGCAGCACCAGACCCGCTTTCTGCGTGAAGATGGCGTGGTCGTCGTGGCCACCATCGCCTTTGGCATGGGCATCGACAAGCCCGACGTGCGCTTTGTCGCCCACCTCAATCTGCCCAAGAGCATCGAAGCCTACTACCAGGAGACCGGCCGCGCCGGACGTGACGGCCTGCCCGCCGATGCCTGGATGGCCTACGGCCTTCAGGACGTGATCACCCTGCGCCAGATGCAGCAGGACTCCAGCGCCGCCGACCATCAAAAGCGCATCGAACAGCAGAAGCTCGACGCCATGCTGGGGCTCTGCGAGATCATCAGTTGCCGCGGCCAGGCGCTGTTGCACTATTTTGGCGATCACCTGGACGCCCCCTGCGGCAACTGCGACAACTGCCTGACCCCGCCCGAGACTTGGGAGGCCACCGTGGCGGCGCAAAAGGCACTCTCCTGTGTCTACCGCACCGAGCAGCGTTTCGGCGTGACCTATCTCGTGGACGTGCTGCTGGGCAAAAGCAACGAGCGTATCGCCCGCTTTGGCCACGATCACCTCAGCACCTTCGGCATTGGTAAAGAGCTCACCGTCAGCGAATGGAAGGCGCTCTTTCGCCAGCTGATTGCCAGCGGCTATTTAAGTGTGGATATGGAGGGGCACGGCGGCATTAAGCTCACCGCCAATGCCAAGCCGGTGCTGCGCGGCGAGCAGACCCTCACTCTGCGCAAGCCAAGCAACAAACCCAGCAAAGCCAAAACCGCTCGACGAGGAAGCAAAAGCACCTCTGCGCCGCAGGGCCACGGCCCGCTGTGGGAAGCCCTGCGCCAGCACCGCAAGGAACTGGCCGAAGCCCAGGGCGTACCTGCCTATGTGATCTTTCACGACGCCACCCTGGCCGAGATGGCCGAGCAGAAACCCCAAAGCCTGGACGCACTGGGCGCGATCTCCGGTATCGGCGCGCGCAAGCTGGCGGATTACGGCGAGGGCTTTCTGGACGTCATCCTGGCGCATCAGGAACCCCATCACGACACCCCACCCGCGGGCAGTAGCGCCTTCGAGTCCGCAGCACTGCTGCGCCAGGGACTAACGCCAGAGGAAGTCGCTCAGCAGCGCGGCCTTGCTGCCAACACTGTTTACCGCCATCTGGGCGATGTAATTCAAAGTGGCGACCTGGCGCTTGAAGAGGTGGTCAACCTGGATCCCCCGACCTTAGAACAAATCCGCGCAGCCTTTGCGCAATACCCAGATCAAGGGCTGAAAGTGGTGTTCGAAGCGCTGGAGGGGCGCATTGATTACCCTATTCTGCACTGTGTGCGGGCATCCAGGGCCGCAAAGGGTTAACTTCGCCCCAGAAAATGCTCGCCTCGCTCAATGGCGGCGGCATCAAACACGCCGGTATCCAACACCCAAGCCGTCACGAGCTTGGCGGGAGTGACGTCAAAGGCCGGGTTCCACACCGGTGCATTATCGGGTGCCCAGATAACCTCACCAAAGGCGCCAGCGACGCCGCGGATCTCTGCGGGATCCCGCTGTTCAATAGGAATCTCGGCACCCGTGGCACAGGCGGGGTCAACCGTAGTGTAGGGAGCCACCACATAGAACGGCACCTGGTGGTAGTGAGCGATCACCGCCAGCATGTAAGTACCCACTTTATTGGCGAAGTCGCCGTTGGCGCAGATACGGTCGGCGCCCACCATTACTTTATCCACTTTGCCCGCCGCCATCAGGCTGGCCGCCATGCTGTCGGCAATCAATTGGTAGGGAATGTCTAGATCAGCCATTTCCCAGGCGGTTAAACGACCGCCTTGGAGCAGCGGGCGAGTTTCATCTACGTACACGTGCAGTTCAACGCCACGCTGCTTGGCCACTGCCAGCGCACCAATAGCTGTGCCCACGCCTGCGGTGGCCAGTGCCCCGGTGTTGCAGTGAGTGAGCACGCGGTCGCCCGTTTGCAACAAGTCTGCGCCCCGCTCAGCCATTTGTTGGCACAGCGTCCGGTCTTCGGCAAACAGCGCGTCGGCGCGTTCGGCCAGGGCGTTGACGCCTTGCTCAAAGCAGGCTTCCATGGCATCCAGGCAGTACATTAAGTTAACGGCCGTGGGACGCGTGGCGCGTAAGTGATCGCTCACCAACTGCCAATCACTTTGTGGGTGGCGAGCGGCGTATTGGGCCAGCACGAAAGCGGCGCTTAAACCAATCAGCGGCGCACCGCGAATCGCTAAGCTTTTGACCGCTACCTGCCACTCTTCTGGCGAGTCACAACGCACCCACCGCTCCGCCTGGGGCAGTTGGGTTTGATCCAAATACTCAAGGTGGTTGGCATAGATCCGCAAACTGCGTGATTGAAGATGAGGCATTTGATGGACTCCTTGAGCACTTGAACTTGACTAGCAGAACCACAGCGCGGCTTATCAGGCGCGAAGCTTATCATATAGAATGGCTGCCACTAGAAGAGGCGACGCAGATACTATGATGACGCTACAAACTGAACTGCTGGCCGCCATTTCATGGGCGGCGCAGCAAGGCTGGACACCCGCCACTGGCGGGAACTTTTCC
>NZ_JPUA01000043.1:90268-97631 GCF_002211105.1 Halomonas campaniensis
CCGGGATAAAACCCGCATTCAAGCCGATGACCTCTTGCTCTGCAACCTGGATGGCAAGGTGCTATCCGGCGATGGGAAACCTAGCGCGGAAAGCGATCTGCATGCCGCACTCTATCGCTTAGACGCATCAATTAACTGCGTGCTGCACACTCACACCGTGGCCAGCACGGTGCTGTCGCGGCGATTTCCTAAGGGCATAGAGCTCAACGGCTTTGAAATGCAAAAAGCCTTAGCGGGTAACGTGACCCACGAGGCTAGCATCCGGTTACCGGTGGTGCCCAACTCCCAGGATATGGAAGAACTGGCCGAACACGTACGCAGCGGCTGGCCGATGCCCTGGGGCTTTTTGGTCGCGGGGCATGGCATATATGCCGTGGGCGATAGCATTGCCAGCTGTTGCCGCCACCTGGAAGCGATTGAGTTTTTACTTGCCTGTGTGCTTGAAGAGAGTCGCTGGTCTTAAATGAGTAGTCTTAAATGAGTAATTCAACTGTTCGCGCTATTGTGACCGATATTGAAGGCACTACCACGGACATTAACTTCGTCCATAAGGTGCTGTTTCCCTACGCCCACAGCAAGTTGCCTGACTTTCTACGTGCGAATGCAGACGCACCTGCAATTGCAGAACAGATTACTGCCGTACGTAGCGAGATGGTTGATCCTAGCGCCCCACTTGAGGCAGTGATCGACAAGCTGCTGCACTGGATCGAGACCGACCAAAAAGTAACTCCGCTGAAAGCACTGCAAGGTATGGTGTGGGCCGATGGCTACCAGCGCGGCGACTTTAAAGGCCATCTCTATAGCGATGTAGCTCCTGCCCTGCATCAGTGGAAGGACTCGGGCAAGGCGCTATACGTCTATTCATCTGGTTCTGTTCAGGCGCAGAAGCTGCTGTTTGGCTATAGCGATGCGGGCGACCTAACCCCGCTATTTAGCGGCTACTTTGACACCCATATTGGCCATAAGCGTGAGGCTACTGCCTATCAGCGTATTGTCGCCGAGCTTGACCTGCCACCGGCAGCGGTGCTGTTCTTGTCGGACGTGATCGAAGAATTGGACGCCGCCAAACAGGCGGGCATGCAAACCCTGCAGTTGGTGCGCGAAGGCACCCAGCCTGGCAACACCCATGCTTGCGTTACTCGCTTTGATGAAATTGCGCTTTAGGAGAACCGACGATGTCGCAACTGAAAGTATTTGCTGATCAGAACCCTAACGATGCCCTGATCGACACCACCGACGGCGAGCAGATTACCACTGAGCTAAACAAAGTGGGTGTGTTGTTTGAGCGTTGGGCAGCGCCGGGCGAGATTGCCGACGACGCCACCCAGGAAGATATTTTGGCGCTTTATCAAGACGACATCGACCGCGTCAAAGCCATGGGCGGCTATCAAACTGTGGATGTGCTGCATATGGTGCCCACGCACCCAGACAAAGATGCCATGCGCCAAAAGTTCTTGAACGAACATCGCCACCATGAAGATGAAGTACGTTTCTTCGTCAAAGGGCAAGGGCTATTTTGTCTGCACATCGATGACAAGGTGTATCAGGTACTGTGTACCCGCAATGACCTGATCAGCGTACCCGCCAATACACCCCACTGGTTCGATATGGGCCCAGCGCCGGAATTCACTGCGCTACGCTTCTTCGACAATGTGGAAGGTTGGGTGCCCCACTGGACAGAGAGCGATATCGCCGGGAAGTTTGACCGTTTGGATCAGTTGTGAGGAGTGAGGGGTAAATCGTAAGATGAAAGGTGGGAAGCAGCTGTAGCGTGGCGTAAGCGCCAGCGCACCCGCGAAGCAACGCGCGAGCGTTGCCGAAGATGGCACCAAGGCCGGATTAGGCACGGAGGCATTATCCAGGCGGCTGGCGCTGCCCTCGTGGGTGCCTCATTCGCTCGTCCCTCGCGAGATTCGTTACCACGCGCTACGAGTGCACCTAGTTGACTCAGTGGATTTTCGTAGCGCGGCTTAAGCGTCAGCGCACCCGCGAAAGCAGCGCGCAGCGGTGCCAAAGGTGGCACCGCTGCGCGAGTAACGCGCTTACAACACTTCTTGCTGGTTATATGCCCTGGCTAAATCCACCAGCGCGGTAAGGTCACTGTAGGCTTCCGGCTCCATAATCAACGTTTGACCCATCAGTACGTTGCGCGCTTCAAGTTTGGCGCGCAGGTCGGTGTCTTCGATCTCTTCAAAGTCGGCGTTGTGGGCTAGCGATAAAACACGACGGTGCATTTCAATACCGCAGTAGGCCAGGGCATCCAGGCGGATCTCTTCCAGCAGCGCATCGCAGGCGTCGTCGGCGCTATTGCCCTGTTCTTCAAACAAGGCTTTCGGGAACAGAATACCCGTCCGCTCGGTTTGCCATAGGTGGTGGAACTCAGCGTCAAAGCTGCTAAAGCACGCTTCAATCACTTCAAGGATCCAGGCTTGATACGCCTCAAGCTCACCTTCCTGGCGGTGCGCAGGCTGGCTGAAGTAGGCCATCAGGAAGTTGGCCACTGCCATGCCCAGGTCAAAAGCCATAGGGCCGTACTGAGAGAACTCAGGGTCGATCACCCGGACGTCAGTATCGGTGGCCATAATAGAACCGGAGTGCAGATCACCGTGCAGCATTGTTTCGGTGTTAGCGGTGAACTTCATCAACAGCCGCTGCACTTTGGCTTTTAACCGCGCATTGCGACGCAGCTCGTCCACCACTGGTGAAAGCTCCGGCGTGTGGTGATTCATTTCAGCGCCGTAATAAGGATCGGTAAATACCAGTGACTCGGTGATGGCAGGAATCGCCACATTGCCGGAAAACAGCCCTACATCCGCCTTTTTCTCAGGGCTGCTCAGCGAAAGCTCTGAGCCACGGAACGCAGTGCGCGCACAAAATTGGCCGATGATCTCACCCAGCCGAACGACCCGCTCACCGTTGATTAACTTGCGGCGCAAGATAGTGTGTGGGTGCAGATACTCCATGACGATAAGCGCTTGGGGCTTATCGAAGTAGTAGACCTCGGGGGCAATGCCTGGCGCCCGCTTGGCCTGGCGAACCAAGGCGTAATACTCATAATGGGCGCGATAGATCGGCAGCGGCCAACCCTCTCCCACCATTCTCACGTAGGGAAGCGCCTGTTTTACCACTACGCTGCCGTGGCTGCCGGAGACAATAAACACCAGGTTGAGATTGCCGTCACCCACCTCGCGAATATCCCAATTGGCGGGCTCACCACCCACTCGATTAGCCACAGCCTCAACACTCCCAAGCCGCTGGGAAAGGGTATCGACGTTGAGCGCGCAGTATTGTTGATCTATCTCCAAAGGTCACTCCTCACAGAACGTTTAAGGTATGCTTGGCCGCTACTGGGCAGAAATCCCTAAGCCATCAACAGCGTCATCGGAGGTTGGTACCTCAACCAAACTCGCCTCTCTGATGCGGTTACGGCCCTGCCGTTTAGCTTCATAAAGCGCCACATCCGCTTTTAATAACAAGTCAGCTGGTGTAAAGCCTGCCGCGGGACGTAGCACTGCAACACCAACACTCACGGTAACAACGCTATGCGCCGAGACACCGTGATTAGGAATATCCAAGGCTTCCACGCCGCGCCGTATTCGCTCTGCCGCGGTTTTTGCCGCCTCAGGTGTTGCATTGGTCATCAGCACTAAAAATTCTTCGCCACCAAAACGTACGACCAAATCGGAATCGCGGCTATTGGCCTGCATGGCAGCAGCCACTTGACGCAAACATGCGTCACCCTGAGGATGCCCATAGTAGTCGTTGTAGGCTTTGAAATGATCAATATCGATAACCATCATGCCTAAACAGAGACCTTTATCGGCCGCCTCCTGCCAGCGCAAAGGCAACACTGCATCGAACTGACGTCGATTGGCCAGGTTCGTCAGGGGGTCGGTAACCGACATCCGCGTCAGCTTTTGATTGTCTTGGAGGTAATATCCAGCGCGAAGCTGTTCTTTCAACACATGCAAGTAGGAGGTTCGTTCACTCTGCTCGAAACGATAGTTTGCCACCAGGGTAAACAGTGCTTGAGCGATGATAGTAAATATCGCGAGCCTTTTAACCTCTGGCGGCATTGGTTCATAGGGCAAAACAAAGCCTAATATTATAAATATACTAATGGCGGATGACACACAGGCATAACTAAACCGTAATGAGTAAACAATATTACCGACCAGTAAGATAAGCCCGAAAGAGAAAATATCCAGGTAAGAGTAGGGAACCGTAGATTCCGCCACTATCAAACATGAAACCACCGTTGCCACAACAACCGTGCTTGCCATTAAGGTCTCACGAAGGAACGGCGCTACGCCTCGGTAGACCCACCATAAAATGGGCAAGCCAATGGGTAGCATCACTCCAATGCGTAATATCAAGGCTGTGGTAAAAGAGTCAGGGCGAAAGCTGTAGTCATTGATCAGAAACAGGCAGTAGATGAACGCTGATATCAGCCCTGACACCACCATTTGACGACTACGGCGGCGCTGAGTATCAGCTTCAAAACGCGCTTCCACTTGCTCACTAAAACGTAACCGCCAAGGCCCTCTGCGCAACTCGTTTTCCACCGCTGCTAGCAGCGTGTCATTGACCATTACTCGCCCTCAATGCCCCATACACTAACTTACGGCTTTCATGCATCATTAATAAACACCCGAAGCCAACCATTACCTTGGAGTACTTGAATAGTGTGCCACAATAACGTTTAGTTAAAGTGAATGTTGGTACAATATATTAAACGAAACTCATCCGAATTTTTATTCAATGAACATTCAATCAGGAGGCTAATGATGGAGCGCCAACAGAATCCGATGACGAACGACTGGACGTTTACCATTGGCCATCGCGAGCTCGTTGTGCACCAGCGATATGAGGTGCTTAGCATGATCAACGATTTCATGCTGGGCATCTGGTTTACGATCGGCAGTGTCTGTTTTTTTTACCAAGGTGCCGTACAAACCGTTGGCGTGTGGTTATTTGTGGTTGGTAGCTTACAGCTATTAATTCGTCCGGCGATTCGTCTTCACCGCTACGTCTATTTTAAGCAGTTACCGGACACCGACCAAGACGCTTAGAAAGCTGCGTTCAACGCAGCTGGCTGTCTTTGCTACCGCGGCGGTTGTAGCCACTAAAGGCCGACTGCTGCTTGTCCCGTTCACTTTGACAGGCCACACAGAGCCGTACTCCCGGAATGGCCTTGCGGCGCGCTTCGGGAATCGGGTCGCCACACTCTTCACAAACGTCAAGACTCTCACCACGGGGCAACTGACTACGAGCCCGCTGTACCGCATCTTCTAACGTGCTCTCCATCTGCTCTTGTTCGGCGCCATCTTTTGCCCATCCGCCTGCCATGGTTGTTTCCCTCGCTACACCAGTCATAATCTCTAAGCATAGCAGCAACCAGTCAAGCGAACCTTTACCCCAAAAACCGTACGCCTTGGGCAGCCAGTGGGCTGCGTAGTCTGTCTGGCAGCGGCACATCGGTGACGACAGCATCATAATCCCCCAGCTGGCCCGCGGCGCAGCGTAGCGGCAGGTCGAACTTGGTTTTATCCAGTACTAACACGCGATAACCGGCATGAGCCAACAGCGCCTCACGGGCCATCACTTCATCGTCGTTGTAGTCATAAAGCTGGCCATGGCTATCCATTCCCCCCACCGACACGATTCCCACATCGGCACGGTAGCGTTGGAAAAAACGCCAGGCATCGCCACCGATCACGTCCTGGTCGCGCCGACGTACGCGCCCGCCCGCCACCACTAACTCACACTTAAGCTGACACAGCTTAATTAGCGCATGCAGATTATTGGTCATGATATGCAGACCTTGCTTATCACTCAGCGCATCGGCCAGCTGCTCAACCGTGGTGCCCGTACCTAGAAATAGCGCTTGATGGTCTTGCACTAGGCTTGCTGCCCGCGCCGCAATCTGCCGTTTACCCGCCACGTTTACAATCTGACGCTGGTCGTAGCCGATATTCTCCTGCTCGGGAAAGGGCAGCACTTCACCTTGGCGGCGCAGCACCAAGCCCTTATCAGCTAGGTAGCGAATATCCCCACGCAGGGTCTGCACAGACACCCCAAAATCAGTTGCCAAGCTGTCTACCGATTGGCGCCCCTGTGAGTGGACTCGCTGTAACAGCTGTTGTCGTCGTTCGAACTGGCGCATAGCTCCTCTCAGCACAACGAAAGCAAAAAGTACGGCAAACGAAAGCCAAAAAATGTTGAACGAAAGCATAGTGTCACTTTGTTGTAAGCAGATGACAGTAGCTTAGGTGGGGTTCACTCACTGGAGGTTTACCCATGTTGAAGCGCTCCCTGTCATCTATCCCGGTATCTGTCCTTACTGCGGCCATTGCGGTAGCCAGTTTTTCCCTGTCCGCTCAAGTAGCGGCGAACGAAACGCTGACGCTCTACACCAGCCAGCCCAATAGCGACGCACAGCAGACCGTTGACGCCTTTGAAGCGGCCCATCCCGATATCGAAGTGGAGTGGGTACGCGACGGTACCACGCGCTTGATGACCCGGCTGCGCTCGGAGCTTTCAGCCGGGGTGAGCAACCCTGACGTGCTGCTAATTGCCGACAGCATGACCATGGAGTCACTCAAGCAGGAGGGGCATTTACAGCCGTACCTGAGCGATGAGCGCCAGGCCTATGACGCCGACCTATATGACCCGGAAGGCTACTACTACGGCACCAAGCTGATCACCACCGGAATTGTCTATAACACCGGCGCCGAGCATCAGCCGCAAAGTTGGCAAGACCTGCTGGGGCCTGACTACGAAGGATTGGTCACTATGCCCAGCCCGCTCTACTCCGGCGCTGCGCTGATCCATATGGCGGCGATTAGTGCCAACCCAGAGTTAGGCGCCGAATACTACGACGCCCTGCACGCCAATCGCACCGAAGCACAAGGTGGCAATGGTGGCGTATTTAACGCCGTGGCCGCGGGCACCAAGCCCTACGGCATTGTGGTGGACTTCCTGCCAATTCGTGAAGCTGCCAAAGGCTCGCCGGTCGAATTCGTGTTCCCGGAAGAGGGCGTGAGCGCGGTGACCGAGCCGGTCGCTATTATGCAGGGTGCAGAGAACGTCGAGGCCGCGCAAAAGTTTGTTGATTTTGTGCTCTCCCAGCAGGGCCAGGAGCTGGTCAGCCAGCAGGGCTACCTGCCTGCCCACAACGATGTGACCCCACCTGAAGGCTTCCCCGAGCGCGATAGCATTACCCTGATGCCGGTTGATACCGAACAGGCATTGGCGCAGGAAGCCGAGTTCAAACAGCGCTTTAGCGATCTATTCGGCGGGTAACCATGACGCCCGCTCTCATCTTTGACAACAAGACCGGCAGCGGCAACAAGTACGGCAG
>NZ_JPUA01000043.1:97791-98764 GCF_002211105.1 Halomonas campaniensis
TACTCAACAGCGCCAGCACGTGGCGAGCACTCTGGCATAGCCTCTACACCTCAGGGCTTGGCATGCTGATCTCCCTGGTACTGGGCAGCCTGTTCGCCTTTGCGATCACGCTCACCAATATCCGTGGCAAAGCGTGGCTGGTGTTCTGCTTTATGCTGCCGATGATGATTCCTCCCCAGGTCACCGCGTTAAGCTGGCTGCAGCTCTTTGGCCCGGCCAGCCCACTACTGAAAAGCATTGGCTTGGCGCCACCACTGGGCAGTCCACAGCCGCTCTACTCCGCTGAAGGGATCGCTTTACTGCTGGGTATCCAGAGCGCACCGCTGGTGTTTCTGGCGCTGCGCACCAGCCTACTTTCGCTGCCTCGGGAACTGATCGAAGCGGCCCGCATTAGCGGCGCCAAACAGACCCAGGTATGGGGCCATATTATTCTACCCGTGACCCGTAGCGGTTTGATCGCTGGGGGCGCGATGGCGTTTATCTCAAGTCTCGGTAACTTTGGCATTCCCGCCATGCTGGGTATTCCCGCCGGCTATTACGTGCTGCCCACGCTGATCTACCAGCGTATGGCCAACTTTGGCACCGGGGTGTTAGCAGAGATGGCGGCGCTCTCCTTGCTGATTGGTTTACTGGCACTGGCCGGGGTGGCGTTGCAGCAGCAATTGATGAACCGCAGCCGCTTTGGGCTGGGCGGCCATAGTGGCCGCTCCCACGACTTTACCCTGGGTCGCTGGCGAGCCCCAGTCACCGCCGCGCTGATAGGTATCTTACTGATTATTCTGGTCGCACCGCTGCTCGCGCTGGTGATCAGTTCGCTGGTGCCCGCCATGGGCGTGCCGCTAAACGCCGAGACCGCCACCCTGAACGCTTATGCCGAAGTGGTGGGTCGTCAAGGCGCCACATGGCGAGCGGTGAACAACAGCCTGTGGCTGGCGGGGAGCGCGGCCGGGGGGCTGATGCTGCTGAGCCTGCC
>NZ_JPUA01000043.1:98878-202837 GCF_002211105.1 Halomonas campaniensis
CGAGATCCCCTATGCGCTTCCCGGCGTGGTGTTGGCGATTGCCTGCATTCTGCTCTTTGTCCGCCCACTGCCGATTATCAATGTGGCGCTCTACGGCACCCTGGGGCTCATTTTCATCGCTTACCTGGCGCGCTTTCTGGTGGTCTGCGTCAAGCCTGTCGCCGCCAGCCTGGCGCAGCTCGATCCCTCTCTTGAAGAGGCGGCGCAGCTCGCGGGGGCAGGCCCCTGGCGGCGCCTGGGCAGCATCATATTACCGCTGGTGGCGCCCGCGCTGTTCGCAGGCGGCCTGCTGGTGTTTCTGCTGGCAGTCAACGAACTGACCGTCTCAGCGCTACTCTGGAGCGCCGGTAACGAAACCCTCGGCGTACTGATTTTCAACCTCGACGAGGGCGGCGAAAGCGTGCTGGCCTCTGCGGTGTCAGTGCTGGTGGTGGTCATGGTCGCCTCACTGATGCTGACGCTCAGTTTACTGGCGCCGCGGTTACCCAAAGGAGTGATCCCATGGCAGAGCTAGGCACATCAGGGCTAATGATCGATCGCGTGACTAAGCGCTTTGGCGAACAGACGGCCGTGGATGCCTTGTCGCTGACGATCAATCCCGGCGAGTTTGTCGCCCTGCTCGGCCCCAGTGGCTGCGGCAAAACCACCATGCTGCGCATGTTGGCGGGGTTTGAGACAATCAACGACGGTACGATTCAATTAGCCAATCGTACCCTGGCAAGCGCTGATACCCATATGCCGCCTGAACAGCGCAATATGGCCATGGTGTTCCAGTCCTATGCGCTATGGCCGCATATGAGCGTGGCGGACAACGTCGGCTACCCGGTCAAACTGCGTGGCCTGCGCGGGGCGGCGTATCACCAAAAGGTGCAGCAGGCCCTGGCCCTGGTGGAGCTCGATGCTTATGCCGACCGCATGCCCCAGGCCCTCAGTGGCGGCCAGCGCCAGCGCGTCGCCCTGGCGCGCTGTTTGGTGAGCGACCCTTCGGTGGTGCTGCTGGATGAACCGCTGGCCAACCTTGACCGGCACCTGCGCGCCACCATGGAGCACAGCTTCCGCGATTTTCATCGGCGTACCGGCGCCACCTTGGTTTACGTCACCCACGACCAAACCGAAGCCATGGCGCTAGCGGATAAAATCGCCGTGATGAAAGCGGGTAAGCTGATTCAGTGGGGCGCCCCCGAAACGCTTTATCGGCAGCCGCGAACTACCTGGGTAGCGGGCTTTATCGGCCAGGGCAGCCAATTAAAGGTCGCCGCTGGCCACCCCGGAAAGCGTCTTGAGGGCGCTGCCCTGATGCGCGGACTGAATGCCATCGCGTCCGAGCGAACCCAAAGCGTGCTGGTGCGCCCTGAGCATATCCAGATCAGCGCAGCACCCGCATCCTCCGCAGCTCACACAGATAAACAGCTTGCCGCCCAGGTGGAGAGCGTGATTTTCCGCGGCGAGCGCTATGAGCTCACACTGCGCCTGCCCAGCGGGGAAACGCTGCTGGCCTACCATCCCAGCGCGCCTGACCTGGGTAGCCAGGTTGCCGTCGACCTTCATCAGGGCTGGTGCCTGGAGCCCGACCAATGAGTGTCACTATCGAGATTCTCAGTGGTTTAGGCGCCAAAGGGCCTGCTGCGATAGTGGTAGAAGCCCAGGGAAAACGCCTACTGCTGGATGCAGGCGGAGCACTCCACCCGGATGACACCATGACTTGGGCGAACAACCTGGATGTGGATGCCGTACTGATTAGCCACGACCATATTGACCATATCGGCGGCGTGGCCGAACTAGCAGAGGACGTGCCACTTTACTGCACGCCGCTGGTAGCCAAGGCCTTGCCTCACAACCGCGCGTGGCGCTCCTTGCCCGAACGCGGCACGTTAGAGGTGGAAGGCATCACCGTTACCACCGGTCAGGCGGGGCACTCCCTAGGCGGAGTGTGGCTGCATTTAGCGGTGGGAGGCGGCATTTTCTATAGCGGCGACGCCTGTTTTGAATCACGCCTTTTTCCGTTTGATACACCACCACCGGCGCGTATTGCGCTACTGGATGCCTCCTACGGCAGCTACGACCAGCCCCAAGCGTATTGTGTTCAGGCTATTAGTGAACGCCTTGATCAGCCACTGGCGTTTCCGGTGCCGGAGACCGGTCGCGCCCTGGAAATGGCACTATGGCTGGCGGAAGAGGCGGATCGGCGACAGTTAACGCTTGCTATCGACCCCGTGATTCGCGACAACCTGGCCGCGCTCTTGGCACTGCCTGTAACACTGCGTCGGCCAGGGCTCGACCACTCGATTCGCTCGCTGTTAGCACGGCAAAACGCTTGCTCGCCAACCCTTCAGTTGATGTGTGACCGCAACGATGTGCCGGCACAGTGGCCCGAACACCACCTGCTTCACACTGGTTATCTAACCCCTGATCGCCGCGCCCAGTTAGCCGCGGCTGAAATAAGCTGGCAGCGCTGGAATGTTCACCTGCGTGCCTCGCATCTGGTAGCGCTCGCCAACCAACTGGGCGCATTACAAGTAATGCCGCTATTTACCCAATTTAGTGATAGCGAATTAAACGCCTGGCAGGGGCTACTAGGCGATCGCCTCTGCACTGCCCAGCGTTTCTCTACTCATTCACGTTTAGTCACCTTTTCTGTTTAGGGAGTTTTCATGTCCGCAGTCATTGTCGATGTTGACGGTACCTTAGCCGAGTTTCATCCCCACCAGGTCAGCGACTGGGTGCTGGGCAGCCAAAAACAGTGGGAACCCTTCTTTGCCCATATGGCCGAAGCGCCGGTGATCGAAGCGGTGGCCAAACTGGTTAAGATCCTGAAGGCTCAAGGTCAGCAGATCGTGATTTGCAGCGGCCGCCCGGATAGCCACCGGGCGCATACCCAGCGCTGGTTAGAGCGCCACACCATCCCCTTTGATGCCATGTACCTGCGCCCTGAAGGCGATGATCATGTGGATGATGAAGAGGTAAAAGCTGCCCTGCTCGAGCAAATGCGCAGCGACGGCTTTGCACCTTGGCTGGTGCTGGATGACCGTGACGCCGTGGTCGCCCAGTGGCGCGCGCTCGGGCTTACTTGCCTGCAGTGCGCGCCGGGGGATTTTTAAGCGCTTGCCAGCCTCGCTCGCTGTTGCCACACCAGCACTGCCAAGGGCACCAGTGCGACGGGGATTAGCAGTAGGTTAAGCGTCGCCCAGCCTAAGCCGCTGACCATGGGCCCAGCGAGCAACGCAGTGATAGCGGCGGTGCCAAAGACTAAAAACTCGTTGGCGGCCTGGGTGCGCGCTTTATCTACCGGGCGGTAGCTCTCAGTAAGCAGACCGGTGGCGGGCAAAAAGGTGAAGTTCCAACCCAGGCCCAACAGAATCAACGCCACGTTGAAGCCGGCTAAGCCGATACCCCACTGGGCGACCAAGGCACTTGCTACCAGCAGCAGGCAGCCCACCACAATGACCTGCTTGGCGCCGAAGCGGGTGGCCAAATGGCCGGTAAAGAACGAGGGTAAAAACATCGCCACCACATGCCACTGAATGGTCATGGAAACGTGGTTAAAGTGGTGCCCTGCCCCCGCCATGGCGAGCGGCGTGGCGGTCATGGCCAGATTCATCACGCCATACCCGACCATCGCCGCGCTCACCGCCACAATAAATCCAGGCTGGCGGAGTATCTTGCCCAACGGTAGTGCGCTGCCTTCGCCGTGGGTACGGGATGCAGGCGGTAGCCGTGTCAGCATCAGCACCACTAGCGCCAGTGCGTAGATCGCGGCTAACCCCATAAAGCTGCCCAGAAATGGCACCTCTCCCAGCTCACGACTCACCCTAGACAACCACGGCCCAGCGAACGCCGCCAGCACACCGCCCCCCATCACCAGGCCAATCGCCCGGTCGCGCAGCTGCGCGGGAGCGGCCTCCACCGCGGCAAAGCGATAGAGCTGGCCAAACCCAATGCCGATACCAATCAACCAGGTGGCCAGCAGGAATAGCCCAAAATGCTCACCGATCAGCGCCTGTACGGCCGTCAGCGCGCCCACCAATCCGATGATATTGCCCAGCACAAAGCCGCGTTTACGCCCTAGCCTGGCCATGATTAACGAGGCAGGTATGGTGGCACACATCAACCCCAGCCACTGGGTGGCGACCGGCGCAGTCGACCAGGACGCACTTGGCGCCAAAGAGGCCCCAATCAGCGGCGAGACGGCAATCAGCAAAACATTACCGGTAACCAGTAGCGCCTGGCAGAGCGACAATAGGGTGACGGTTAAAGGCATGAAACGCTCTCCTGAATAGAATCATCTGTATGGGAAGACGCAAAGCGCTGGCGATAGACCGAGGGCGATACGCCGTAATAGCGCTGAAACTGGCGGCGCAGCTGCTCCGCCCCACCCAGCCGCCAGCGTTGTGCCAGGCGCTCAAGGGAGAGCTGTTCGCGACCGTTGAGCAGCGCCAGACGCGCTTGCTCAAGGCGTAGTTGGGTGAGGTAAGCGCCGGGGGTGGTATTTAAGTAGCGTCTAAATAGCCGGGTTAAATGGCGTGGAGAGACCGCCATCATATCCGCCATGCTCTCAATCCCATGGTCCACGCTGGGATCGGCGTGGAGCTGATCCAGCAAGCGGCGCAGCGGCCCCGCTTCTTGTTGGTGCCGCAGTATCTCGCTGAACTGGGACTGTCCACCTGGGCGCTGTAAAAATACCACTAACTCACGGGCCACTCGGCCAGCCAGATCAGCACCGTGATCTGCCTCTACCAGCGAAAGCGCCAAATCAATCCCCGCCGTAACACCGGCGCTGCTGTAGCGGCCGTTGCTTTTGATATAGAGCGCATCGGGCTCAACGCTTAGTGCGGGGTACTCATCCGCCAGTTGAGGCGCATGGCGCCAGTGGGTGGTAACACGGCAGCCATCCAGCAACCCTGTAGCGGCTAACAAAAATGCACCTGAGCAGATCGACCCAAGCCGCCGAACCGCTGGGGCGACGTCACAAAGCGCCTGTTTCACAGCGGCTATATCACGCTGCTGCATCACACCACTGCCCCCCGCCACCAACAGCGTATCCAGGGGCAGTAAATTAGCCAGTTGATGGTAGGTGTGCGTAGCGTGCACGGCTAGGCCGCCGTTGGTGGCAACCGGGCCAACGGCATCGGCGACCAGGGTCAGTTGGTAGAGCGGCTGGGAGCTTAGCGCATTGGCGCTGGCAAACACCTGCCAGGGGCCGCTGACATCCAGCAGTTGGCAGTCGGGGTAGGCAAATAGAGCAACATGGCGAGTCACAGTCTCTCTCCGCTAAGGGGGAATCGAAGCATTAGAGAGAGTGTCAGCGCTGCGGCTTATGTCGGCAAGGACGATTACCCCACCGATAGGGACATAGCGATAAATTCACTAGGCCTAGGGCTGGAATCAGGGGCTGGAATTAAGGGCTGGAGTCAGCCCGTCCTCTCAAGCGGCGCCTCCATGCGGCGTACACTGGAAACGAAGTCGCTAAAGCGCTCACCCTGAATCAACACATGGTCGCTCAGGGCTTGCTGCGCCGCCACGGGATCGCCCTGTTCAATGGCTTCCACAATGGTTTGGTGCTCGCTGAGGGAATTATTTACCCGCTGGCGCACCTGGAGCTGCAGGCGCCGGTAAGGCTTTAAACGCTGCTTCAGCTGACGCGCTTCGCTGGCCAGAAAGGCGTTGTGGCTAGCGGTGTAAATGCAGTCGTGAAAGCCTTCGTTTTCGTAGTAGTACTCGTCGCTATCACCGGCTAGCGCCGCTGCTTCGCAGCGCTGGTGGGCTTCTTTTAATGCGGCCAGTTCCTGCTCGGTGATCCGCCGTGCCGCTAGGCGTCCGCACATGCCTTCAAGTTCCGCCATCACTTCGAACATCTCGATCAGTTGATCAATGCCCACTTTCGCAACGAAGGTGCCCTTCTTAGGCGAAACGGTCACCAAGCCGCTGGCGACCAGTTGCTGAAAGGCTTCGCGCACTGGGGTACGCGAGACCTCAAACTCACGACCCAAGGCTTCTGGATCCAGGCGCTCTCCCGGTAAACGGCGGCCATTGATGATGTCATCCTCAAGAGAATCTCTTAAGCGCTGAGCATTGGATCGCTTGGTGCCCGTCATGTTTTACCTCCTTGGATCGCGGCCCATCTTAGCCGTTTAATGCTGCCATATAGTTGACATTAGCATACGTAGCGCCTATTGATATATATATCAGCCTAGCTGATAAACATATTAAGCTCATCCAAACACACAACAACAACTGTTGGAGACGCACATGCAACGCTATTTGATCTCTACTGCCGCCGCCCTTGGTCTCGCCATTGCGGCTTCCCAAGCCTCCGCCGATACCGTGCTGCGCGCGTCCCACCAATTTCCTGGAGGCCAGGGGGATGTCCGCGATGAAATGGTACAAATGATGGCCCGCCACGTGGCCGAAGCGGATGTGGGTCTGACCATAGAAGTCTACCCCGGCCAATCGCTGTTCAAAGCGCGCGAACAGTGGGGCGCCCTGGCCCGGGGCCGCCTGGATATCACCTCGCTGCCGCTGGATTATGCCAGCGGTCGGCACCCAGAGTTTTCTGCCACGCTAATGCCTGGCTTAGTGCGCAACCAGGCACACGCGCAGCGTCTGAATGACTCCGAATACATGGAGATGATCAAAGCGGTGATCCTCGATGGCGGTGCTCGAGTGCTCTCAGACGCATGGCTATCAGGCGGCTTTGCCTCTAGCGAGCGCTGCATAACCTCACCCGATACCGTCGAGGGCCAGAACCTGCGTGCCGCTGGCCCCGCCTTTGAAGAGATGCTAGAAGCCGCCGGCGCCTCCATCGCTTCTATGCCCTCTTCCGAGGTCTACACCGCCATGCAAACCGGCGTTCTGGACGCCGCAAACACCTCGTCGATGTCGTTTATCTCTTTCCGCCTCTACGAACAGGTCGAGTGTTTGACCGAGCCAGGCGACTTCGCGCTGTGGTTTATGTACGAGCCAATTCTGATCTCCGAGCAGGTGTGGCAAGGGCTTAACGAAGAGCAGCAGGCGGCACTGATGGAAGCCGGTGAAGCCGCAGAAGCCTTCTTTGCTGAAGAGGCTGCCGCCATCGATCAGGAGATGGTCGAGCTTTACGAGGAGAACGGCGTCGAGGTCGTTAGCATGAGCGAAGAGGACTACAACGCTTGGCTGGAGATAGCCCAGGAGACCTCTTACAAAAACTTTGCAGAGAACGTTCCCAACGGTCAAGCCATTATCGATGCAGCGCTGGCCGTCGAGTAAGCAACCGCTAATTGCCTAACGGCTCGGCCATTCCAACCGGAGTGGCCGCCTTCTACTGATGCTTGCTTAGCTTGGCGAGATAACCGGCTTGAAGAGGGAAATATGGCACCTGTAACGACTCACAATGCCCTTGCACGCAGGGGCATCATTGGCGGCTACATTCGCGTCATGGATAGGCTCTCGCGGCTTTCCGCCTATTTAGCCTGCGCCATGTTTATCGCTGGCGTATTAGTGATTTGCCAGATGGTATTTATTCGCTACTTACTCGGAATGAGCACCAGTTGGCAGACCGAATTCACTATCTTCTCGGTAACGGCAGCGATGCTGATGGGCAGCCCCTATGTGCTGATGACCGGTGGCCATGTCGCCATCACTATTGTTCCCGATGCGCTGGGCGGCATTTCCCGCACCATCATGCGTTTGATCGCTTCGCTGTTTGGGTTGGGTTTCTGTGCCGCCCTGGCATATGCCAGTTGGGTGTATGTATTTGAGGCACTCCACGGCGGATGGACCACGGGTTCCGTCTGGAATCCACCGCTGTGGCCCGCCCTGCTGCCCATGGCCATCGGCGCCACCCTGCTGTCGCTGCAGTATGTGGCTGAAATTCTGCGTGGGGAGAGCTAAGCATGGATCCCATTACCTTAGGTATTATTGTCGCCATCGCGCTAATTGCGCTGATGGCTATTGGCACCCCTATCGCTTTTGCCCTGGGCGGTGTATCGCTGCTGGCACTGATTTACGACCGTGGCCTGTCCGAGCTCACCTACTTCGGGGAAACCTTTTTTGACCGCATCGCCGAGTTTGGTTTTGTCGCCATTCCGATGTTTATTCTGATGGGCGCCGCGGTGGCCTCTTCCCCCACCGGGCGCGACCT
Source organism: Halomonas campaniensis (assembly GCF_002211105.1). Classification (GTDB taxonomy): domain Bacteria; phylum Pseudomonadota; class Gammaproteobacteria; order Pseudomonadales; family Halomonadaceae; genus Vreelandella; species Vreelandella campaniensis_A. Next base: position 106,995 of record NZ_JPUA01000043.1, read on the forward strand.
GTATCGCTCGCTGGATCTTTGGATGGGCAAGCTGCCGGGGGGCTTGGCGGTTTCCAATATCGGCGCCTGCTCTATCTTTGCTGCGCTCTCGGGTTCATCCCCCGCCACCTGTGCAGCGATTGGCAAAATGGGCATTCCCGAAATGCGCATGCGCGGCTATCCCGATGGCGTCGCCGCGGGCTGTATTGCCGCAGGTGGCACTCTGGGCATTCTAATTCCGCCGTCGGTCACCATGATTATCTACGGCATCTCCACCGAAACCTCTATTGGTCGACTGTTTATTGCCGGGGTAGTGCCAGGCTTTATGCTCGCGGGCCTGTTCATGATCTGGACGATGATCGCCTGCAAGTTGGCCGGTGGCTATAACAACCCGATGGCGGAGTCGGTCGAACGACTCAAACAGAACGTTAAACAGAATGTAGATACCAACCTGAAAGCGCTCGTCCGTGTTCTGCCTTTCCTAGGCGTGGTCGCGGGCATCCTGTTTGCCCTGTATGGCGGGGTGGCAACACCTTCAGAGGCGGCGGGCGTGGGTGCATTCCTCTGTCTGGCGCTGGCGATTCTGATCTACCGCATGTGGCAGTTGGGCCCGATCAAACTGATCATGCGCGACTCGCTGCGGGAAAGCGTAATGATCATGCTGGTGATCGCCACCGCAGAAGTGTTCGCCTATGCACTCTCCTCCATGTTTATTACCCAAACCGTGGCCGCCGCGATTGCCGACCTGGAGATCAACCGCTGGGCATTGATGGGGGTGATTAACCTCTTCCTGCTGGTGGCCGGTTTCTTCCTGCCCCCCGTGGCCGTGATCGTAATGACCGCGCCGATTCTGTTACCCATTATTCTGGCGGCTAACTTCGACCCTTACTGGTTTGCGGTGATTTTGACGATCAACCTTGAGATTGGCCTGATTACGCCGCCGGTGGGCCTCAACCTGTTCATTATTAAAGGCATCGCGCCGGATATTTCGCTGCGCGACATTCTGATGGGAAGCTTGCCCTACGCGCTGTGCATGGTGCTGGGTATCTTGCTGCTGTGTCTCTTCCCAGGCATCGCGCTTTGGCTACCTAACTTGATCATGGGTTAAGGAGTTCGACCATGAACATGCTGTTTTTGCAGGAGCTGTTCAACAACATCACCCAGCGTGACGCACTGTTGCGCCGCCGCCATCCCGAGACCTTAACGCCCGACCATGGGCAGTTGGTTAACGCCTGCCACAAGCTGTTGGAAAGCGATGGCGAAGCCTCCAGCATTGCACTGGCAAGCCGCGCCCTGGCGATTTACCAGCGCCTTTCGGCGGCTGAGAAGAGCCGCTTCTTTGCCCGCCTGACGGCTGACTTTGCGGCCGAGCCCGGCCCCATTGACGCGGCCTATCTGGCCTATCAAGAGGTTCGCGACAACCAATCGCTACAGCGCCTGTTTGAAGCCTGCGAGCCACGACGCCAAGAGCTTTTCCGGCGTTTAAACCTGGCCAGCGACGGCACCTATGAGCTGGTTAAAATGCGTGAAGACCTGCTGGCATTGCTACGTGAGCAGCCCGAGCTGGCGGCTATTGACGACGATTTCGCCCATCTGTTCGGCTCCTGGTTCAACCGCGGCTTTTTGATGCTCAAGCGTATTGATTGGAACACCCCCGCGTCGATTCTCGAGAAGATCATCCGCTACGAAGCGGTACACGAAATTCAGGACTGGGACGATCTGCGTCGGCGGCTGGATGCCCGTGACCGGCGCTGCTTCGCCTTTTTCCACCCGGCGATTGGTGACGAGCCGCTGATCTTTGTGGAGGTGGCCCTGCATAAGGGTCTGCCAAGCCGTATTCAGCCCATCCTCTCTGGCGAAAGCAGCTATAGCAAAAAAGGTATCGACGACCCCGAAGATGCCGATACAGCGGCGTTCTTTGGTATCAGCAACTGCCAGACCGGGCTGCGCGGCATCTCCTTCGGTAACTTTTTGATCAAGCAGGTAGTCCAGGAGCTCTCCCAGGAGCTACCGCAGCTTAAATACTTCGTTACGCTCTCGCCGGTGCCTGGCTTCGCCCAGTGGCTGCAGGAGCAGCGTGAGGATGAGCAGCTTCCCGCGTCGCTGCGTAAATCACTCAAAGGGCTTGAAACACCGGGATGGCATCAGGACAAAGCCCGCGAAGAGGAGCTCAAAGCCATTATTCGCCCGCTAGCCGCCCGCTATCTGGTCGAAGAGAAGAACCGCCACGGCCTGCCACTCAACCCGGTGGCCCGCTTTCACCTCGGCAACGGCGCTGAACTCCACCGCATTAACTGGTTGGGCGATATCTCCGAGAAGGGCTTTAAACAAGCCGCCGGACTGATGGTTAACTACCTCTATGTGCTGGACGATATCGAACGCAATCACGAAAACTATACCGCCAAGGCGACCGTTGCTTGCTCCAATGAGGTGCGTGACCTCGCCAAACGCGCCCGCAAGCTGGCCAAGGGAGAGACCACCAAATGAGCCACAACCTATTTGAAACCTTTGCGGCCAAAATGCGCGAGTGCGCAGAGGCCGATTTTATTACCACCCGCGACGGCCGCCGCTATCGCTACGCCGATGCGCTGACCATCAGTGCGCAACTTGCCGGCGCACTAACCGAGTTAGGCGTTAAGCAAGGCGACCGCGTTGCCGTGCAGGTGGACAAAAGCCCTGAAGCCATTTTGCTTTACCTGGCCTGCCTGCGCATCGGCGGCGTCTATCTGCCTTTAAATACCGGCTATACCGGCGATGAGATACGCTACTTCTTAAACGACGCAGAGCCGGCGCTGTTTGTTTGTCGCCCCCAACTAGCAGAGCAAGCGAGGGCGCTCGCTGCTGAAACCGGCTGCCCGGCGGTGGCCACCCTGGGCAGCGCCGCCGATGGCAGCCTGATGGAAACCGCCCAAGCGGCAACGCCACGAGAGGAGGTCGTAGCGCTTGGCGAGCGCGACCTGGCCGCGATTCTCTACACCTCGGGCACCACCGGGCGCTCCAAAGGCGCCATGCTGACGCACAAAAACCTCGCCTCTAACGCCGAGACCCTGGCCAAAGCCTGGCACTTCAGCGCTGATGACCGGCTGATCCATGCGCTGCCAATCTTCCATACCCACGGTCTGTTCGTCGCCTGCAACGTCACCCTGATGGCGGGCGCCAGCATGCTCTTCCTTCCCAAGTTCGATGCCGATGTGATTTTTGACGAGCTGCCCCGTGGCAGCGTAATGATGGGCGTACCCACTTTCTATACCCGTCTGGTGCAGGACGAACGACTGACCCCAGAAGCGACCGCCAACATGCGGCTGTTCGTTTCTGGTTCTGCCCCGCTCACCGCCGAGACCCACGAGGCGTTTGAAGCCAAAACGGGGCATGCGATTCTTGAGCGCTACGGCATGACCGAAACCAATATGAACCTCTCCAATCCCTATGAGGGGGCACGGCGGGCGGGCACCGTAGGTATGCCGCTACCCGGCGTGGAGATGCGCATTACCGACAGGGAAACCGGCGACGAGGTGCCTTTGGGTGAGATTGGCATGCTGCAAATTCGTGGCCCAAATGTGTTTATCGGCTACTGGCGGATGCCTGAAAAAACCCGTGAGGAGCTATTAGACGACGGCTTTTTCATTACCGGCGATCTCGCCATGGTCGACGAGCAAGGCTATGTGCATATCGTCGGTCGTGACAAAGACCTGGTGATTTCCGGCGGCTACAACGTCTACCCCAAAGAGGTGGAGCAGGTGATCGACGAGCTCGATCAAGTTGCCGAATCCGCGGTCATCGGTCTACCGCACCCTGACTTGGGCGAGGGCGTTACCGCCGTCGTTGTACGACAGCAAGGCGCTGAGCTTGGAGAAAACCAGCTTGAAGAGGAGAAAGTCATCGCCCATTTAGATGGCCGGTTAGCTAAGTATAAGCAGCCCAAGCGGGTCTTCTTTGTCGATGAACTGCCGCGCAATACGATGGGCAAAGTACAGAAAAATGAACTGCGCAAGCGGTTCAACGACACTTACCGAACCTCCTAACTATCCGTCTTGAAAGCACAATTCTCCCAAGATTTTGCCCCGCAGCATGCGGGGCATTTTTTTGCGAAAAGGAACCATTTGCTCTACGAAATGTTAAGGTAAGGTCACTTAACAAACGATGGAGCAGACTGCCTTGACTACGCCTACCGTTACCAATGGCATCACCGCCACCGAGCTATATAAGTTAGTCAGTCAACCAGCGCACAACAGCGCTGGAGATGGATCCCTTGAGTGGCCTGAGGGCACTATCAGCCTGGATGAGACAAATCAGACCCTGATCTGGGAGCTTAACGATTACGGCAACTTGCCGATTACCCTGTCGCGCAGCGAAAATGAGTGGGTCGCCATGGCGCCTATCGTTGCCGTGGAGAGCGTTAAAAACACCACAGAGCTCAACGAAGTACTGCTGCGCCAGGGCATTGCGTTACCGCTGGCTTCCGTGGGCATTGTCGAAATCGACGGTCACGACTTTTATGTGGCTTACGGACAACTGTTTGGCGACTCGAAACTTGAATCAATTTGCGCCGAGCTGCACGCCACGGCCAGTGCCGCCATGGATGTCGCCGAACTGATCCAAACCCATTTCGCCTAACGTTCGTTAATTGGTCAATGTCACCTGCTAGGTGGCACTTTACACTCCTTTTTTAAGAGAAATTTCTTATGTTAAGCAAAATCATGACCGCCCTGCGTGGCAAAGCAAATGAAACCGGTCAAGCGGTGGTGGACTCCCAGGCGCTGCGCATTTTAGACCAGGAAATCCGCGACTCGGAAAATCACCTGAGCCAATCTAAAACCGAACTCACCCGACTGATGGGCCAGCGCCAGCTAAACAGCAATAAAGCCGACACCCTGGAAAGCAAAATTGCCGAGCTGGAGAAAAGCGCTGAGGCCGCGCTGGATAAAGGCGAGGAAGCGCTGGCGGTGGAAGTCGCCGAGCGCATGGTGGCGCTACAGGATGACCTGGAAGCGGAGCGTGCCATTATTAGTGAGTACGACGCCAGCATCGAAAAACTGCGCGGCGCCATTCGTGGCACCGACAACCAGCTCCGCCAGCTCAAGCAACAAGTGAGCGTGGTCAAAGCCACTGAGTCAGCGCAGAAAGCCCAATCCGCCGTGGCCGCTCGCCACTCGGGCCAGAACAGCGCCATGAGCAGCGCCATGGAATCCCTGGAGCGCATTAAAGAGCGCCAACAGCTTAACTCAGCGCAAATGCAGGCGGCTGACGATATGGCCGCAGAAGAGAGCGGCAGCTCGCTGGAAGCCCGTTTGAAAGCGGCCGGTGTGGGTGGCCAGAATCGTAAAGCAGACGACGTGCTAGCGCGCCTGAAAGCGAAGAAAAACGCCGCACAGGAATAAGCGTTAAGAGCAAGCCAGCATTTAAATTTATTAGGGAGCCAGGCCATGTTTAACACCCTCAAGGCACTTTTTCGCGCTACTACGGAGAAGCCGCCCGAGCCTAACGAAGGCCGCCCGGTGGCCGCTGGCCTGCCTATGGGTATCAGCCAGGAAGACCTTGAGGGCCTTCGTCTGGATGGGCGCGTCAATATTAAGCTGATCGGCCTGCGCGCCCACCCCGATGCGCTGTTTCGCTGGGATGACGACGCCTACCACCATATTGCCGCCGTGGGGCACGTCGATCTTGGTCAAGGAGCGCATCTGGTGCGCTTCTATCTGGATAACGACACTTGGCTGCAGGCCAATATTGAGAACGGTCAGGTGCTTGAATATAAGCTGTTCGACTTTTACCGTGTTGCCCATCTTTCGGACACTGAGTTTGATGACGCCATCAACGGAAAAGATAAACAGCCCGATAGCATCGGCGCCCAAACCATCGCGCTCACCTCAACCACTGAGGAGGCGCGCAGTTGCACCTATCAGCGAGTGTGGGGGAATGGTGACAGCCTGTGGTCGCCGCCGGTGGTTTTCGAAGAGCAGGTAATGACCACCGAGAGCGTGTCGGCGCGCCATGTGACCCACCATGCCATGCTCTATGAGCGCCCCATCGAAGGCGCTGAACGTATGGAGTACTTACTGCTGAGCGCAGAAAGCGATGGCGAAGGCAGCTTTATGGTGGTGCACAATGTGGGGGTAGATGTGGCCTCCGTCGATATCGACGCTGTTTGACCCGCAAGTCTATTTTTAAGCTACTGAAAAGGAAGCAACCACCATGGTGAATTACCTCTACGGCCTGCCATCATTTATCGCCTATCTAGTCACGGCGATTGTACTGCTCGCCGCCTTTATGTACTGCTACAGCCGGATTACCCCGCACCACGAGTGGACGCTGATTCGCGAAGGTAATGCGGCCGCTGCTTCCGCATACGGCGGCTCCATTTTAGGCTTTACCATTCCGCTATACAGCGCGATGGCCCACTCGATCAACTTTATCGATTTTGTACTCTGGGGCATCGTGGCCTTTATTGTTCAGTTGGCTACCTTCTTCGCAGTTAAGCTGTTTCTGCGTAAACAGGGCGAAAGCTTGTCTCAGCACATCACCGAAGGCCACCAGGCCTACGGCATTTTGATGGCCAGCGTGGCCGTGGCAGTCGGCTTGCTCAACGCCGCTTCGATGACTTGGTAACGACGACGTGGTAAAGGAGAGCCTGCATGTCTAAACACGATAGTACCCCTCATTTGCCGCGCCGCAAGCGCAGCGGGCGCTTGTCACTGGCGATGATGGGCGCCAGCGCCTTTGGTCTTACCGCCTGTGGTCAACCGCCCCAGGAAGAGCAGATCACCGATATAGAGTTCGATCAGCCGCGCAGCTTTCAAAGCGTCGAGGATTGCGTGGCGGAGAATGTCTACACCCGCAGCGCCTGCGAAGACGCCTACGAAGCCTCTCTGAAAGAGGTGCCGCGCTATAGCACGCTTGAAGAGTGCGAAGCTGAAAATGGTGAAGGCGCTTGTACTGCTCCAACCGACGAACAGTCCCAGGCCGCAACCGGAAGCACCGGGGGCAGTTGGTTTATGCCCGCCATGATGGGTTATATGGTGGGCAGCATGATGTCCAACACCAACCGTGGACGCTCCTTCGAGCGGGTGTATCAGGAACCGGTCTACCGCAATCGTCAGAACCAAGGCAACTGGAACACGGCCTCTAGCCAGGCGACTCAGCGCGTCACCCAGCGTAACGATGCCATGCGTAGCTCAGTGGTTCAGAACCGCAAAGCAGCGTCGCAGCGCAGCGGTTTTGGTTCACGCTCCTCGGCGCGGGGTGGCTGGGGCTCTTAAGCCGCCAGCAAAGGTTACTATGCTGCGAATCGATATCCCTGAAAGAAGCAATTGGAAAGCCCTGGCCCACGAGCTGGGCTTTCATTTTCATACCATCGACGGGGAGCCCTACTGGAAAGAGGACGCCTACTACCAGTTCACCCTAGAACAGGTAGAGCGGGATATCGAAACGCCTACCGAGGAAGTGCATGAGATGTGCATGGAACTGGTGGACAAGGTCTGCCACTCCAATGCGCTTATGCAGCGTTTGGCACTGCCCGAGCATATGTGGGATAGCATCCATAACTCGTGGAAATCAGGGCAGCCGCATCTCTACGGGCGAATGGACTTTGCCTATTCAGGCGATGGCCCGGCGAAACTGCTAGAACTCAACTACGATACGCCCACGTCGCTTTACGAAGCGGGCTTTTTTCAGTGGGTGTGGCTTGAGCAGGCCATCGCGCAAGGTATCCTGCCGCGACATGCGGATCAGTACAACTCGATTCAGGAGCACCTTCTCAATGCCATGGCGCACCTTGGTGATCGCATTGAAGCGCGCACGCTGTATTTCTCCTGCATCAAAGAGAACACAGAAGAGCGCGCCACCGTGCACTACTTACAGGATGTGGCGGTGCAGGCAGGCCTCAAGGCACCGTTTATCTATATGGAAGATATTGGCATCAATCCTGGCGCTGAACACTTTGTTGACCTGGATAACCAGCCCATCCACGCCCTGTTCAAACTCTATCCGTGGGAAGAGATGGCCGACGATGCCTTCGGCGAGGTTATCCCCCAGCTAAACACCCACTGGTTTGAACCACCCTGGAAAGCGATTCTGTCTAATAAGGGTATTCTGCCCCTGCTATGGGAGCACTTTGAGGGCCATCCCAATCTGCTACCGGCGTTCTTCGAGGATGCCAACAGCCCGCCACTACCGGCAGGCTGGGTGCGTAAACCATTCTTCTCCCGGGAAGGCAGCAACGTAGAGCTGATCACCCCCGCAGGTCAGCGCGAGGCCGTGGACGGTCCCTACACCGACAGCCCATGGATTCGCCAGGCCTATCACCCGATGCCCCGCTTTGGTAACAATCACGCCTTAATTGGCAGTTGGGTGGTGGGCGACCGCGCCTGTGGCATGGGCATTCGCGAAGACGTAGGCCGCATTACCAAAGACTCCTCCTGCTTCGTACCCCACGCGATCGTGTAAACGCAAGTACCAAAACACGCTTATCCAGGCTGGACAGCCCTCACAAAAAAAGCTGAAATCGTTGCTACTACCCTAAGTAGAGTGGTAAGTATCACTCTACTTCTCACCCTGAGCGCTATTGAGCAGCGCCGTTAGGGCCACCGTTTACTTTGGAGCAACGGCGAACATGATGGCGCGCTGGAAATCCCTACCTCTACGGCTTCGGCTATTTCTCTCCTTTGGGACAGTCTTAGCACTCGCGATGCTTTTGGCGCTCTATCTTCAAGCGCGTTCACACAGCCAAGCGCGGTTGGATAACCTGCTTAATCAAGAACTACCGGCACAGGTCAAAGGCCTGGCAGCGCATATAAATCTCAGCCTTAGCCAGGATCTTGCCATTTCCGAAAGCTTGGCCAATAGCTACTTTATTGAGCAGTGGGTTCGCGACGGCTTACCGGAAGAGCGACAGAACGACATTACGGCTTATTTAGCGCGCCTTATGGAGCAGTTAGACACCGAGCTGCTTTTTATCGCCGCTCAACACCAGGGCCGGGGTTACTATTTCCAACTGCGCAACGGTGAATTTCTGCAGCGCACTATCCAGCCCCCCGGCAGCGAAGATGACTGGTACTACGATTTTACCGACAGCGATAACACCTACGAACTGAATTTAGATAGCGACACCTTCTCACCCGACGATGCCTTTGTGTACGTCAATTACCGCAGCGCGGTCAATGCCGCCAATGGTCGACCGCTGGTCGTGGCTGGTGCTGGACTCGATCTCTCCCAAATGGCCAGTTTGATTGATGACTTTCGCTTAGGCGGTAGCGGACACGCCTCGTTGCTCAGCGCCGAGGGGGAGCTGCTTATTCGCAGCGACCAAGCCAATCGTAGTGATGACGCAACAGCCACCGAGGCCTTACCAGAGCAAGCGTCGCAGCGTTTACTGCAAAACGAGCAGCTACAGGTGCAGGAAGCGATGCGTGACGGCCAAGAAACGTTGGTCAGCACTATCTGGCTCCCCGAGCTGCAGCGCTACCTGATGGTGGAAGTGGATAAAGAGGCGTATCTGGCGTCCACCCGAGAGCGCTTCCTGGAGTCCAGCGGTATAGGGCTGCTCATTCTGCTCGTTGGGTTGCTGGTACTCTACCCGCTGACTGGCAGCCTCATCCGCCCGCTGATTAATTTCCAGCGCCAGTTGAAAGACATCACCCACAGCCTGGATCTTTCGCGTAGGGTCAGCACTGATGACAAAGCCGAGCTTGGCGACTTAGCCAATCAAACCAACGAGCTCCTTGAGCGCCTCTCCCGCGCTATTGCGGCGGTGGCCAAAAACGCTCAGGCGCTAACCCAAGTGGCAGACCGGCTGGCAAAAACTGCCGGGCTTTCCGGTGTGCACGGTAGCGATATCGATCATGAAGCGAGCCAAACCATGGCCGCAGCGGTGGAGGAGATGGCCTCTTCGGTAGCGGAAATCACTTCCACCATGGAGGAGCTCTCTACCTCATCCACCCAAATCGCCGACCACTCCCAATCGGTGGTCGACGTTGCCAATCAGACACTAGAGCGCAGCCGAAAAGGCAGTTCGGCCATGCAACTGCTACAGTCAAAAATGCAGGATATCCGTAGCGACAGCGAGCAGAGCCTGACAGAGATCATGACCCTGGGGGCGAAATCCAAACAGATCAACAAGGTGATGGAGCTGATCAACACCCTGGCCGCTCAGACCAAGCTGATCGCATTTAATGCCGCCTTGGAAGCCTCAAGCGCAGGCGAATCGGGCCGCCGCTTTTCGGTTGTCGCCAGCGAGATACGCCGCTTGGCTGACAGCGTGACCGACTCAACTCAAGAGATTGAAGCGCATACCGATGATATTCAGACAGCGATTAATCGCTTAGTGGTGGCCTCTGAAAAAGGCGCCTCCTCAATCGAGCAGGGCGTTGAGGCAAGCATGAGTACCGCCCAGGATCTGGAGGCGCTGCTCAAGGCGGCGAGCCAAACCAGCAGCGCGGCCCAGCAGATATCGCTCTCCACGCAGCAGCAAAAAACCGCCAGCAGCCAGGTGGTGATGGCCCTACGCGATATCGATACGGCCAGTTCTCGCAACGCGCACTCAGTGCGCAGTATTACCGATATTAGCCAGGACATGATCCATATGTCGGCTGAGCTTAACGCGCTGGTGCAGGAGTTCACCCTAACAAATAAAGATCGCTGATAAGGATACCGGATGAGTGTAATTCGGGTAGTCATTGCCGACGACAGCCAAGTAGCCCGCGACGTGCTACGCGATATCCTCAGCCGGGACGATGATATTGAGATCGTGGGGGAAGCCACTAATGGCCGCGAAGCGGTGGAGCTGGCCAAGCGCCTTGCGCCGCAGCTGATCACCATGGATCTCAATATGCCGGTGATGGACGGCTTGTCCGCTATCGAAGAGATCATGTACAGCAAAGGGGTACCCATTCTGGTGGTCAGCGACCGCTCCGATGCGCAAACGGCCTATCAAGCCCTTGAGGTAGGCGCGTTGGAGGTGATGCCTAAACCCACTCTGGAAGGCGCCGATGCCGAACGCTTGCTGGAGCGTGTACGCTTGCTTTCCGGCGTGGCGGTCATCACTCGTCTACGTCGACGCGGCTCAGCACCTCCCCCTACTCCCCCGAAACCAGCGTTTACGGTAACGCCACGGGGGGTGCCGCGTAACTTCCAGCACGTGGTCGCTATCGCCTGCTCAACCGGTGGCCCGCAAGCCTTAGTGCGGGTGCTGCGGAGGCTACCCAGCGGGTTTCCAGCCCCCATTGTGATCGCCCAACACATCAGCCATGGTTTTATTGATGGCATGGCGCAATGGCTGGCATCCCTTTGCACTATGCCGGTTAGCGTGGGCCAAGAGGGCGAACTACTACGCCCTGGGCATATTTACTTATCACCTTCCGAGCGTGATCTATGCGTATCCTCCCGCCACCGTTTCCAGCTTCAACCCAGTCCTGAATGCTCCCTGTACCACCCCTGTTGCGATGTGCTGCTGCAAAGTGTCGCAGAGGTCTATGGCAGTGATGCGATTGGCATTATTTTAACCGGCATGGGCCGCGATGGAGTGAATGGTATGCGGGCGATACATCGCGCAGGTGGAACCACGTTCGCACAAGATGAAGCCAGCTCGGTGATTTATGGCATGAATCAGGAGGCCGTTAAAGCGGGCGTCATACAGTATGAATTACCGCTCGATAGCCTTCCGGATCGGCTGCTTCGCGATGTCCGCGGCTACATGGATAGCCGACCGGAGCCTCTGGCATGAGTGAGTTTGCTCCCTTCAAAGCCCTGGTACATCAGCGCTGCGGGTTACACCTAGAGGGCTTGGCCGAAGCCCGGCTTTTCCGAGCAGTCGCCAGCTTGCAGGCCTCCACTGGGCTAACCGACACCACCCAGCTCCTCAGGAAAATAAGCCGCGACCCGGCGCTATTCGATCAATTTGTCAGCCAGTTAACGGTCAACGAAACCTATTTTTTTCGCGAACCTGACGCCCTGGACTGGCTGGTCAACACCTATTTACCGGAACGCCTAACGACAGAGCAGCCGCCGCTCTCCATCTTCAGCGCGGGCTGCTCTTCCGGTGAAGAGCCCTATAGCGTAGCGATGATGCTGTCTGAGCGCTTTGGCGAGCGAGCCAAAGCGCTGTTTACCCTTACCGGCGGCGACTTGGATCACCAAGTCCTCGCCAAGGCACGCCAAGCGGTTTATGGCGGCATGGCGTTTCGCGCCCTCTCCCCCGCCTTCAAAAAGCGTTACTTCAGCCCCCACCAGGGCCGCTACAAGCTTCACGAATCGCTGCGCCAATGGGTCACCTTTCGCCCGTTTAACCTGTTAAACGCCAACGAAGACAGCCCCGGAGGCCCCTTTGATGTCATTCTGTTTCGCAATGTCTCGATCTACTTTGATCAGCAGACACGGCGCCATATTCATCAGCAGCTTAGCCAATTGCTGGCCCCCAATGGCATTTTACTCTGCGGCGTCACCGAAACCCTGGGTAACGATCTCGGCGTGTTTGAATTGACCGAAGCTCAGGGCATATTTTACTTTCGCCATGCAGAGCATCCCGCAATAGTGCCAGCGACTCCCCTTCAGCCCTCATTACTTGCAATGGACAACATGGCTGAAGAGAGCATTAGCGTTGCTGAGAGCACGAATAAACAGATAGCGTCAGACAGCTGCACTGATGTGGCCCCCCAAGCGCCACATCAGCATGCGACGGAAAATGAGCCAACGGATAGCATTAGCCACCAACTGCACACCGCTCATCGGTTGCTCAACCAAAATGCTTTTGACGACGCCGCGACGCTACTTGAGGAACTGCTTAAGCAACAGCCGTGGTCGATCGATGCGCTAGTGCTGGCCGGGTTGGTCGCCCGCTGGCAGCAGCAGCCCCAGCTCGCCTACGACCATTTTAAGCGGGCTATTTACGTCGCCCCGGAGTGTTGGCCGGCCCATTTTTACTTAGCTGAACTTTATCGCCAAGGCGAACTGACCGGCAAGCCTGCTCAATGCCAGCGTAGCTATGCCGCGGTGGTTCGTTTGCTGACCACCGCGCCCACCTCTAATGGTGGCCTAGACACTATCACTCCACCGCTACCGCCAGGTGATGCGCGCTTTCTAGCCGAACGTTATTTAGACGCGGTTAACCTAACACTGGCATCAACCAGTACCACACAGGGAGTGGGTTAATTATGGCGCTGGATATTCGCCGCTTTATACAGCGCTTTGTGGAAGAGGCAGCCGACCACCTGCCCCGCCTGCGCGAAGGCGTTAGCGCACTGGAGCAGGGCCATGCTGATCGCGAACAGATCAACGAGCTGTTCCGCGCAGCACATACACTGAAAGGCTCGTCGCGAATGCTTAAACTGGAGCCGATTACGGCGCTGGCACATAGCACTGAAGAGCTGCTCAGCGCTCTGCGCGACAGCACCCTCACCGCGACCCCGACGGTGACCAGCCTGCTCAGCCAGGCGGTGGATGGTCTTTCTGACTTAGTCAGTCGACTCGCCGAAGGCGCAACAGGTGACGACCTACCAGCGGCGGATGAAGCGCTATGTAGCGCCCTGGAAGCGGCTGCCCTCGGCCAGCTTCCCCCCCTGCCCATTACTTCCGCTGAGGCGATGCCGTCCTCTGCACCAGCGCTACTGTCCTCCTCAACACCGCCTTCCTCCGCTGCGCTGGTGACGGAGAGCGAACTGCGCCTTAGCGATACGGTGCGGGTTCGCCTGGATCGACTGGACGATGTTATTCGTTTGATGGGCGAAGTACTTTCCGGCCACCATCATTTACATACCCTAGTTGACCAAGCCCGTGAGCTAAGCACCACCCTTCCTGCCGAACAGCAAGGGCCTTTTCACGCCTTTCACCGAGAGCTGAAAGATAGCGTGTTAAGCCACGATTCACTGATGAGCGACCTACACGACCGGGCACTGCAAATGCGCATGCTGCCGCTAAGCGTGGCGTTTGATCCACTCGCGCATATGTCCCGAGAATTGGCCCAGTCACTCGGCAAACAGGTCGACTGCCGAGTGAGAGGCAGCGAAATCGAACTGGATCGCCAGATGATTGACCGGCTGTCGGATCCGCTTATTCACCTGCTGCGCAACGCCTTGGATCACGGTTTAGAGCTGCCTGCCGAGCGCCAGGCAGCGGGTAAGCCTCCCCGTGGGCAGTTGATTATCGAAGCCTGGCAGGATGCGGACTGGGTAGTGGTAGAGATGCGTGATGACGGCGCGGGTATTTCGCTTGAAGCAGTGCGCCAGAAAGCGCTCGCTAAACAGCTGGTCAGCGAAGAGCAACTCCTTGCGCTGAGCGAACAGGAAACGCTAGAGCTTATATTCCTGCCGGGTTTCTCTACCAAGAGCATGATCACCGATTTTTCTGGCCGCGGTGTGGGCATGGATGTGGTCAAGCGCACCGTGGTAGATGAGCTTAACGGCGATCTGCAGCTTGCCAGCGAACGCGGTAGCGGCACGCGCTTTACTCTGCGCCTGCCACTCTCGTTGGCGATGATGCGGGTACTGCTGGTCAGCGTCGGCGGCGTCAACCTAGGGGTAACGGCGCCCTACGTATCAGAGTTGGTAGAGTGCTCATCACAAGCATTTATTGATGCTGCGGGTCAGCGCACGCTGATTTTACGCAATGAATTTGTGCCGGTGGTATCGCTAGCCCAGCTGCTTGAGCTACCTGAGACGGCGTCAGGTACTGATACCACCCTACTGCTGGTCGTCCACCAGCGGCACCAAAAGCTTGCTCTGATTATTGACTCACTGATTGATGAACGCGATATGATCATCAAGCCGCTGCCTGCGCATCTTCGTTATTTACCGTTGGTCTCGGGCATGGTTTCCATGGGCCGCAATGCGCTGGTAAGCCTACTCCACGTACCCGCTTTACTGGAAGCCACCCGACACGGCACCCAGCGTGCTAACGAAGAGCGTGCCTCCGCCGCTCTCGCGAAACGCATTTTGGTGGTCGACGACTCACTGAATACCCGCGAAATAGAAAAAGATGTGCTCGAAGCGTGGGGTTACCACGTCACGCTGGCCGAAAATGGTCGCGATGGATTAGCCAAAGCATTGGCAGAGCCTTTTGATGCCGTACTTACCGACGTTGAAATGCCGGTAATGGATGGCTTTGCGCTGACTGCCCGACTGCGCGAAAATGAGGTTTATCGTTATCGGCCGATCATCATTATCACCTCGCGGGAAAAAGAGGCTGATCGGCGTCGCGGTATTGAAGTCGGTGCCGACGCCTATATCGTCAAAGGTAGTTTTGACCAAAACAATTTAGTAGAGACGCTCCAGGCCCTACTGGGCTAACGGTGAGCGTTACTGATACACCATAAATGCCACAACAACCATGAGGTCATGGAATGCTTATCCTGGTCGTAGACGACGATCCGCTTGCCGGAGAAATGACGGCGGCACTGCTTGAGTCTCAGGGCCATAACACCTTGCTGGCCAGTGACGCGATGGAGGCCGTCGAGCAGTTAGACGCTCATAGCGATATCAAACTGATCGTCAGCGATATGCACATGCCCCTTGTCAGCGGATTAGCGCTGTTAGAGATGTTGCGCGAACAAGATAATCACCTGCCGTTTATTTTACTCACCGGCGACACCCCAGATACAACGCTACAGCAGACCCCTGGCCTGAACGCCTGTTTACGTAAAGATGCCGAACTTGCTTGGAACCTTGACGCTGCGGTGAAACAGACACTGGCACTCAACGGCTAAGCAACGCTTGATGCGATGAAAAGGATTAATCATGGAATGGATCGCCGCTTTCGATCACTTACGCAGGTAGTTTGATGTCTAAGCCCGCCCCTACGCTACACGATAAGCTAAACCAGCTACGTGAGCGTTTTATTGAGCAGCTTCCGTCCCGCTTAGCGCAAACCGCCGAGCTGTGGCAGCAGAGTCGCACGACGAGCGAAGAACAGTCGCGACTCGCGCCAGAGTTGCATCGTTTCTTTCATAGTTTGAAAGGAACCGGAAGGTCGCTGGGCTTTGAGCGGCTTGCCCTGCTGGCGGATCAGGCGGAAGAGGCACTCACTACCTCCCCCGCCCGCGCCGATATCGATGCGTTTATCAGTCAACTGCTTCTCCAGATGGGTCACGAACAGCAGCATCTACGCTCCCACCACGGTCAACAGCAAGCGCTGGCGGCCGTAAACAGCTTCGAGCTTTCCAGCCAGGTTGAACCACTGCGCAATAAGCGTCAGCGGTTAATTTATCTGTGCGACGATGAGCCCGAGCAGGTTGATCAATTAATCCATCACCTACGCTGCTTTGGTCACGAAGTCGTTCAGTTTATCGATACAGACACATTCTTTAACGCGGTGCTCACTCGTCGCCCTGACGCGGTGATCATGGATGTGCAGTTCCCCCAAGGCCAGACGGCAGGCACTGAAACCCTGACAAGCTTGAACAAACTGACAGGTCAACCGCTTCCCGCCATCGTTTTGTCGGCCCATAGCGACTTTCATTCACGCCTGAGTGCCGTTCGTGCAGGCTGCGGCGGCTACTTTACTAAACCGGTAAAACCGCTGGATCTGATGCTGGCAGTGGATGAACTGACCGCTCCGGCAGCGGAAGAGCCGCTGAAGGTGCTGGTAGTGGATGATGAGCCAGAAGCAGCCGCTTACCACGCTCTGTTGCTTGAAGAGGGCGGCATGAGCGTTCATCAGGTGCATCATCCCGCCGATGCACTTAATGCTATGGAGCGCTTTAGCCCCGACTTAGTGCTGGTCGATGTGTATATGCCGGTGTGTTCAGGGGAAGAGCTGGCATCGATTATTCGCCAGCAGCCGGAACACCTGGGGCTACCGATTATCTATCTCTCCAGTGAAACCGACAGCCAAAAGCAAATATCCGCAATGTCTGCGGGGGTTGAAGCCTTTCTTACCAAACCCGTTCAGCCCGAAGAGCTGGTTTCTGCCGTGCGGCTACGCGCCGAACGCCTGCGCCTACTGCGCTCGTTAATGACCCGCGACAGCATGACCGGGCTGTATAACCACAGCACTACCACCGAACTGATCAATAAAAACCTCGCTCAGGCTCACCGTGATAATAGCCAGCACGCCATGGCGATGATCGATATCGATCACTTCAAGCAGGTCAACGACACCCACGGTCATTTGGCGGGTGACCAGGTAATTATCACCCTGGCAAGACTATTAAAGAGCCGCCTGCGCCTCTCCGATATTATCGGCCGCTACGGCGGAGAAGAGTTTGTTGTACTGCTAAAGGGCATTAATGCTGAGAAAGCCGCCCCATTAATCGATAGCCTGCGCGAGGATTTTGCACTGGTCGATTTTCACGCCGGTGAGGTTCGCTTTCGCTGCACCTTTAGCGCAGGCATTAGCAGTTTCCCCGCACAACCTTCTACCGAGTCGCTGCGTTTAAGCGCCGACCAAGCGCTCTATCGCGCCAAACACCATGGTCGCAATCAGGTAGTGATATCGACGGAGCTGACCGATGACCGCTGAATTTTCCCGCGACGGCGAGGCGAATGATCAGCCGCCCGCGACCCAAACCCTGGACGAGGCATTGTCAGCACACGGCGATGCTGAGGCTGTGGTGGATGTTGATGAGCCCACCCAACAGCTGGTGCTCTTTCGGCTCAACGGCCAGCCTTTTGCACTACCCGGCAGCGCGGTGAGTGAAATTCTATCCAGCGACCAACCCGTCTATTACGTACCGGGACTGCCCGCCTCTACCGAAGGTGTGCTGCACCTGCGAGGCAAAATCGAGTCCGTCATTAGCCTGCATCGACTACTCGGTTTACCTGCACCGGAAGGCGACAGTAAGGGGATGATTCTATTAGTGAGCGCGGCGGGGATTACTAGCGGCGTACGTATTGAACAGCTTGATGATGTATCCGAGGTCAGCCAGAGTATACTGCAAGCGCCGCCAGAGACGCTTTCTGGTACGTTGCGCCCCTATGTCAGTGCCCTGTGGCAGAGAGCTGAGCGAGAAGCGCTTGCCCTGCTTGACCCAGAGGCGCTATTCGACGCTTACCAGCAGGGGCTTGGCTAAAGTGCCCTTACATCGCGGCCATCACGCACAAGCCCAGGTTGCCTTGGTGCTGTTTTGCGTAGGGCCTTACCGTGCTGCTCTGGAAGCATGCCATGTGCTGGCCATGACCGATCACCCTACGGCACTGCGCACCGCCAATGCTCAAACGCTGCTCTATGAAGGTGGAGACCATGACACCTCATCTAACCGCTGGCTCACCCTGCGCGACGCTCAAGCAGCCAGCGACAACAACAGCATTTGGCAACTGGGCGTGAGCGGTGACGTAACGCTTCAGCAACTGCCGGCCAATACGCTCTACCCGCTGCCTAAACTGCTGCTTTCCCGCCGATTCTCAACGGCGCTATGCGGGTTAACCTTCGACCAGCAGCAGCTAGTACTGCTACTGGATGCCCACAAGCTTAACCCCTAGCTTTCTCAGCCCCCTGCTCTTAGCCAGCCAACCACAAGCAGCTAATGGCATCACCCTCGGCTATGTTGCTATTGGCCGGAATGACCGCAAAGGCATCGGCGCTAATACAGGATGAGAGCACGCCGGAATTCTGGTCATTAAAGGCGGTCGCCGTCACCCCGCTTGGCGTGAACTCAAGCGTCACACGCATATAGTGCTCACGTGGGCCGGTGGAGGTAGCAAATCCCGCTTTCGCGGTTACCGCTGGCAGCGATGTTAGCGCCGGACAGCCCAGCATTGCGCCCAGTAAAGGGCGTAAAAACAGCCAGGCGCCGACAAATCCCGATACCGGATTGCCTGGTAAACCAACAAACCGCGCCAGGCTGCCGTCATTGCGAGGCAAACGACCCAGTGCTAGCGGCTTACCGGGGCGAATCGCCAGCTTCCACATATCGAGCTGACCAATCGCTTCCAGCGCAGCTTTGACATGATCCTCTTCACCGACGCTCACGCCGCCAGTGGTAACTACCAGGTCTGCCTCAGCAGCGGCGGCCGTTAACAGCGCCACGGTGCGTGTGTAGTCATCCGGCACGCTAACGGTACTCACCACCTCGGCGCCAAAGTTCTCTAACAGACGCCTAAGCATCGGTCGGTTTGAGTTGTACAGCTGCCCAGGCTTGAGCGGGGTGCCCGGATCGATAATCTCATCACCCGTCGAAAGCAGCGCCACACGGGGGCGTCGGCGCACGCTGACCTGGGTAATACCCTGGCCCGCCAAATGGCCCAGTGCCGCCGCTTCGAGCCGCTCACCGGCGTTGAGCAGCACGGAACCGCTCTTCACGTCGCGTCCTTTACGGCGAATGTTATCGCCTGCTGGTACATCTTCAGGCATCAGAGCACGTTCACCATCGACCTCTACCCGCTCCTGCATTACCACACAGTCGGCGCCGGGAGGAATCTCACCACCGGTAAAAATACGCGCACAGCTGCCGGGGGCAAGCGCTTTAGCCTGGGTGCCCGCCGCAATACGTTGACTCACCGGCAGCCACCGCCCAGCATCGGATGAACGCAGCGCGTAGCCATCCATCGCGCTGTTATCGAAGGGTGGCACATCCAGCTGTGCGGTGACGGCCTCGGCCAACACACGCCCTCCGGCGGCTTCCAGCGGAACGCTCTCTGCACCTAGTTCACTTACATCTGCTAACAGCGCCTCAAGCGCGGCGGATATCGGCTGCAAATCAGCCATGCTGCCCCCGGCCTGGGATGACCAGGTTGGCGAAGTTGCAGGGTTTGTGGCGGCTATCCAACTGCTCGGCCAGAATACCGTCCCATCCGGTGCGGCAGGCACCGGTTGAGCCGGGCAGGCAGAACACTACCGTGCCGTTGGCTAAGCCGCCGAGGCAGCGGCTTTGAATAGTGGAGCTGCCGATTTCCTCACCGCTTAGCTGACGAAAGCGTTCGCCAAAGCCTTCGATGCGCTTATCGAGCAGCACCGAGATGGCTTCCGGCGTGGAGTCGCGGCCAGTAAAGCCGGTGCCGCCGGTAGTGATCACTACCTGCACATCCGCCGCGGCGATCCAGTTCGCGACCACCGCGCGAATACGATAGACATCGTCAGGCACGATACGCTTTTCAGCGAGCGTGTGACCGGCGTTGGTTAGCCGCTCGACCAGGGCTTGACCACTGCGATCCGTCTCTTCCGTGCGGGTATCCGAGACCGTGAGTACCGCTATGTTGAGGGGCACCATTGGCTCACTCATTGACGTCACCCTTGTTTGGCTGCTTTCTTTTTGGCGTGGTGTGCTTCCCAGGCCGCCATTTGCTCAGGCGTAGCGGGCGGCTGATAAAGCTCCTTCCACTCGCTGTAAGGCATACCGTAAACGTACTCACGTGCCTCTTCGTAGTTGAGGCTTTCATCTCGCGCTTCAGCGGCACTCACCAGCCATTTAGATAAACAGTTACGGCAAAAGTCCGCCAGAATCATCAGATCGATATTCTGGACGTCTTTGTTATCGTCCAGATGCTGTAGCAAACGCCGAAACGCGGCGGCTTCAAGCTCGGTGCGCGTGGTTGGGTCTAACTCATCAAACGCTGACATAACCGTTCCTCTCATACATGGCTTGGGTTATTTAATAATTTAAGGTGAAGCATAACAAAAGACACCGCCGAAAGGCGGTGTCTTAGCGACCATTAAATGCTTATTAACTGGTTCGCGTTGCCGTCGGCTCACTGCTGCCGCCAGATGACTTGCGTGCCGCCACCTCTTGTTCCGATAGCGTTTGGTCTTTGACTTCTTCGTACCAAAGATTATGGTGCTCTTTGGCCCAGGTCTCATCCACATAGCCCGTGGTCATACCTTCTAGCGCGCCTTCGGTACCCAGTGTGCCGATATAGATATGCCCGAGGGAAACCGCCGTAAGCCCCAAGGCCCCCACAGCGTGAATAATATTGGCCCACTGCATGGTGTCACGGCTCTGGTCAAAATTGGGGAAGTCGAGCACAAAACCGCTGGCAACCACTAAGATGCCCACCGTCGCTAACAGCCAGTACCAGGCTTTTTCACCACCGTTGGCAAAACCAGCATCCACATGCTTTTTGCCAATCATACCGCCGCCTTTCTTGAACCATACCCAGTCGTGCTTTTTGGGAATATTGTCTTTGATCAAGCTGACCAGCAGGATCACCAGCAGAATGCCAAAGATCGGCCCCAGGTAGTTATGCAGCACTTTTGTCGCCGCAATCATCCAGGCCCAAATCCCATCGCCAAACAGTGGACGGAACACGAATTTACCGAACAGCAGCGTCATCCCGGTCAGCGCCAAAATGATAAATAGCGTTGCTACCGTCCAGTGCAGCGCGCGTTTCATCAGCGTCCAACGCAAGAGCAGACGCCCCGTGCGCGGCGCCTCAAGCTCTTTACGCCCGACAATGAAGTAGAACAGCGCGATCAGCGCCGCCATGCCAAATACCGCGATCAAACCAAACGGCGATACCCAGCGGTTACGAATCTGCCGCCAGGTTTCACCGCTTGAATTGATCAGGCTGTAGTTACTGTCAGCGCGTGAATCACGGTAATTGGGCCCAGTTTCTCCACTACGTACCTGGCGCCACTGGTCGGCGGTAATGCCGGGGGCTGCAGTGGTCATCTCGCGATCAGGATCCGCTTGGGCAACGGCCACTTGCGTGAAACCGAGGCTTAGCACCAGAGCAAGCGCCACCAACATAAAGCGCCAAATACCCAGGGCGAGCCCTTTACCTGAGCGCGGCACCCCACCGGGTGCCTGTGCAGTCAACAGGTTCATGACACGCCTCCTTACCCTTTATGGGCAGCATCATAGGCTAGGTTGTCGGCACTGGCCTGAGGGTTATTAGACCAGGCGCCATCTTTGTGCCCGCGATGAACCACGCGCTGACGGAAGATATCGGCCACGTCTTGGGCATCACCGGCAAGCAGCGCTTTGGTGGAGCACATCTCAGCACACAGCGGCAGCTTACCTTCGGCAATGCGGTTGGAGCCGTACTTCTGATACTCCTCTTCTTTGCTTTCGGCAGGGCCGCCCGCGCAGAAGGTGCATTTGTCCATCTTGCCGCGCTCACCAAAGGCATCCTGCTGGGGAAACTGCGGGGCGCCAAACGGGCAGGCGTAGAGGCAGTAGCCACAGCCGATGCAGAGGTCTTTGTCGTGCAGCACGATGCCGTCATCGGTTTTGTAGAAGCAGTCGGTGGGGCACACCGCCATACAGGGTGCGTCGTCACAGTGCATACAGGCCACTGAGATAGACATTTCACTGGCTTCACCGTCGTTGAGCGTGACCACGCGGCGGCGCTGAATGCCCCACTCAACATCGTTGGCATTTTTACACGCGGTGACGCAGCCGTTGCATTCGATGCAGCGCTCGGCGTCACACATAAATTTCATTTGAGCCATGGTGTTCTCCTCATGCCGGTGCGGGATGGCTCCCGCACCGTCGTGCTGTCAGGTCGGTCGCGACTTTTTTCTAAGCTTACGCCCGCTCAATGCGGCAAATGGTGCACTTGGTCTCTTGCATCAGTGTCACCGGATCGTAGCCGTAGGTGGTCGCGGTATTGGCCGCCTCACCGATGATGTACGGATCAGACCCATCCGGGTAACGGTCACGCAGGCTTTCGCCCTGGAACATGCCGCCAAAGTGGAACGGCATAAACGCCACGTTACGATCGACGCGAGGCGTGACCAGCGCTTTGACTTTGACACGGCCACCTTCAGCGCCTTCCACCCAGACATCGTCGCCATCTTTGATGCTGAGGTCGTTGGCGTCCGCCGGGTTGATCTCGACGAACATCTCCTGCTGAAGCTCAGCAAGCCACGACATGGAGCGCGTCTCTTCACCGCCGCCTTCATACTCAACCAGTCGCCCAGAGGTGAGAATCATTGGATACTCACCGGTGTTGTCGCGATCCTGAATGGTTTTGTACATGGTCGGCAGACGCATGATGGAGTCGAAGTCGTCCCAAGTAGGGAAGCGTTCAACCAAATCGCGCCGCGTGGTGTAGAGCGGCTCACGGTGCTTCGGCACCTGGTCGGGGAAAGTCCAGACCACGGCGCGTGCCTTGGCGTTGCCGTAGGGCGCACAGCCATGCTCAATGGTGACACGCTGGATACCGCCAGAGAGGTCGGTTTTCCAGTTTTTGCCTTCCGCCGCCTGCTTCTCTTCGGCAGTCAGGTCGTCCCACCAGCCTAGGTCTTTGAGCAGTTGGTCATTGAACTCTGGATAGCCGTCGTCGATATCGCCGCCAACCGGCGCTGACCCTTCCGCCAGAAGGTTGACGCCATCACGCTCGATACCAAAACGAGCGCGGAAACCCATGCCGCCTTCCATCACCGGCACGCTGGTGTCGTAAAGATTAGGCGAGCCTGGGTGGCCGAACTCAGGCGTGCCCCAGCAGGGCCACGGCAAGCCGTAGTAGTCACCATCCGCCGGGCCACCCTCTGCACGCAGGTTCTCGAAGCTGAAGGTGTGCCAGTTTTTCTGGTGCTCTTTGAGTCGCTCGGGGCTTTGCCCGGTGTAGCCGACCGTCCACATACCGCTGTTGATTTCGCGTAGAATATCGTCGATGAGCGGCTCGTCACCGTTCATCTGATAGTTCTTGACCAGCTCATTACCGAAGCCCAGCTTACGAGCAAACAGGTACATGATTTCGTGGTCGGGCTTGGACTCGAAGAGCGGCTCAATCACGCGGTCACGCCACTGAATCGAACGGTTAGTCGCGGTGACGCTGCCAGTGGTTTCGAACTGGGTGGCCGCTGGCAGCAGATAGACGCCGTCGCTGCGGTCGTGCATAACGGCAGCAACGGTGGGATAAGGGTCAACGATGACCATCATCTCAAGCTTCTGCATGGCTTTTTGCATTTCGACGCCGCGGGTCTGGGAGTTAACCGCGTGGCCCCAGTAGAACATCGCTTTCAGCGCGGTACGCTGAGAGATGTTCTCGTCCTCTTCGAGCACGCCGTCGACCCAGCGGGAGACCGTAATACCGGCGGTGTACATCGGCTTGCCGTCGGCATATTCGGTATCGTCATAGCGGCCTTTTAGCCACTCGTAGTCGAGATCCCATACCTGCGCCCAGTGCTGCCAGGCGCCTTCCGCCAAGCCGTAGTAACCCGGCAAAGAGTCACAGCCAAGGCCAAGGTCAGTTGCGCCCTGGACGTTATCGTGGCCGCGCAGGATATTAGCGCCGCCGCCCGCCACACCGATATTCCCCAGCGCCAGCTCAAGAATGCAATAAGCGCGGGTATTGTTGTTACCGGTGGTGTGCTGGGTGCCGCCCATACACCAGACCACACAGCCAGGCCGGTTGTCGGAGAGGCGTTTGGCAACATCGTACATCTCGGCTTCGGGAACGCCGGTGACTTCTTCTACAACGCTGGGCGGGAAGTTGGCGACTTCAGCGCGCACTTCATCCATACCGTAAACGCGCTGATTGATGTACTCGTTATCTTCCCAGCCGTTTTCAAAGATGTGCCACAGCAGGCCCCAGATATAGGCGACGTCAGAACCGGGGCGTAGACGCACGTACTTGTTGGCCTTGGCGGCAGTCCGGGTAAAGCGCGGGTCAGCGACGATGATGTCGCAATTGTTGCGCTCTTTGGCGATCAGAATATGCTGCATCGCCACCGGGTGCGCTTCACTGGGGTTAGAGCCAATGAACAGAATCGCCTTGCTGTTATGCATATCGTTGAGCGAGTTGGTCATCGCTCCATAACCCCAGGTATTTGCCACGCCCGCCACGGTAGTGGAGTGGCAGATACGCGCCTGGTGGTCGGTGTTGTTGGTGCCCCACAGCGAGGCAAGCTTGCGCATTAAATACGCCTGCTCGTTGCTGAACTTCGCCGAGCCCAGCCAGTAAACGCTGTCCGGGCCGTGCTCTTCGCGCAGCTCAAGCAGTTTGTCGCCAATCTCGTTAATGGCGTCATCCCAGCTCATACGCTCCCACTCACCCGCTACCAACTTCATTGGGTACTTGAGGCGCCGCGTGGAGTGGCCGTGCTGGCGCAGCGAAGCGCCTTTCGCGCAGTGCGCACCACGGTTGATGGGGTGATCAAAAGCGGGTTCTTGCTTGGTCCAAATGCCCTCTTGAACTTCGGCATACACGCCACAACCCACTGAACAGTGGGAGCAGATGGTGCGTTTGGTCTCGACCGGGGAATCCAGCACGGGTGTCTTATCGGCGGCTTCTGAGCGCTGCATCATCGGCGCGCCCATGAAGCCAACGGCGGCCACTCCGCCGGTGGCTGCACCACTGCGTTTAAGGAACTGGCGGCGGGAAATACCCAGCCCGGAGGCCTTGGGGGTGTCTGTTTTGCGAGTTAAGCGCATGGCAAATCTCCTGGCATTCCGCCGTCAGTCACGCAGCGAGGCGTAATAAGCACGGACGTGATCAGTCTCACGGTAGTTAACCGACTGTTTTTCGTTTTTCACCGGGGCCGTTTCGGCCTGGGCCAGAGTGACATGGCCGACAGCCGCTGCAGCGCCAGCAGCAGCGGTTCCCAATCCAACGGTTTTCATAAACCGGCGGCGCTCAGCGTTGTGTGACGGTTGCATGGGTTTCTCCTCTTGCATGCTTTTTATGCGGGTCTTTTTATGCTGTTTTTGCTTTTGCTGTTTCTTTTATGAAGCCTGCGTTACGGCTCAAGAATACGCACTGGCGTATGGCCCGCATCAACCCTCAAGCGAGCCTGTTCACTCTCCATAAAAGCGCCACCCAACTCCCCCAGCGCTGCATAGAAAGCGGTGTCTACCTGCCCAAGGTCGGCAAAACAACTGACCGCCCAAGGGGCTAAATGTTGGTCAAAGAAATAGCGCTGCTCGGCGCTTTCGGCGTCAATCAGCATCGCCATCACTTCACACAGGGCCGCCAAATGATCTTCAGGATCCCGAGTATGCTCACTGCGTTCAAAACCGAGCACTTTTAGGTCTTGGCGCAGCGCCACCAGCGCCGCTTCCATCAATTCGCCGTTGCGGTACCAGGAGGCATAGGGCACTACCTCACCTTGAATTACACCAACCAGGTGGCGAAAGTGCGCTCGCTGCAGTCCCTCAGTACTCGCACCGTTGGCGGCGACAGCCAACGCCTGCCAGCACTCTGCCAAGCGGCTGCCATCTTGCTCGATAGCTAGTTCAGCCAACCAGTCAAGTAACTCAGTATCCGGCGGTTGGCGCAGCAGCGTGGCTAACAGCCGGTAGATATCGGCGCGTAGCGCATCGGCTTCTTTGAGCGTGGGCAGTGCATCCGTCATCGGCTTATACCTTCAGTTGCGCGTCAGGATCGCGAATCATGGTTTTCCAAACATCTTTAACCCGGCAGTCTTCGCACATTTCCAGCCGGATCATCGCATCACCGGCGAAGTAAGGGTGGTTAGCCAGTTTCTGTTTAATGGTCGCTACCGTGCTGACGGTGGCAAACGGCTTACCACAGCTAATACACTCAAACGCCGCCTCTTCATGACAGATATAGCGCGTTTCACGGGCATTGGAGGCCAGGAAGCCGGGCATCAGGGTAATCGCATTTTCCGGGCAGGCCTGCTCGCACAAACCACACTGCACGCAGTCCGCTTCAAGGAAGCTCAGCGCGGGTGTTTTGCCACCCGACTTCAGTGCCGGGGTCGGGCAGTTGCTGACGCAGGCGTGGCACAGTGTGCAGGCATCACTATCGACCTGAATGGCACCGTAGGCAGCGCCTGCCGGTACGGCAACACGCTCGCCGCTAGGATTGCCCAGCTCGGCCAGGCGCGCCAGGACACGGTTCAAACGTGCACGCTTTTCTGGCTCGGGCAGGCTCAGGGGAGTCTCTGTCAATGGCGTAAGCGACGGTAGCGCATCCCGCCCTGCTGAATCGGCAATATCAATCAGCTTTACGCGAGCGCAATCATGGCCCAAGGCGCTCAGCAACGCGTGCGCTTGAGCAACCTGGTCGGTCAAAAAAGCACTTAAGCGGGCAGGCATATTGGGGTGAAGCTGGATACGCACTTCGGCGGCGCCGGAGGCCAGGGCGGTTAGCCACTGATCGTGACCGGCGGCGCCCAGCTCTTCTAGCGGCGCGTCAATGACATGGCCTGCGGGCACGACACCCGCGGCGCGCTCAGCGTCCTGGGAATCATGGGTAATAAAGCGCAGCACCGGTGCTTGGCCGCCCGCTTCGCGGTAGGCGCTAAGCCACGCGGAGAGGGTATCCTGTTGGCGGCGGGTTTCAGGCAGGCGGAATTCGATAGCGCCAGTGGGACAAGCGCTGGTGCAACTGCCGACACCTTGGCAGAGAAACGGATCAATCTCGATATGCGACTCAATGCGCCCTTTAATGCTGGAGATGGCATCCGCCGGACAGACGTCCAAACAGCGGGTGCAGCCAATATTGCCGCTGGTGGAGTGGGCACATAAGTCGCTATTGACCTGAAAATAACGCGGCTTATCGAATTCGCCCACCAGCCCCACAAAATCGTCAAGGATATCGCTGCGTTGCTCAACGTTTTGCCACTGCATCACCACATAGCCCGGCGGGGGTAACTCAACGGGTAGGCGAGGAGTGGTATTTAAATCCAGGATGAGGTCAAACGCCTCTCGCTGGATCAACGCACGGGCAAGATCAAGCGGCTCATCACCATCAAGCATCGCTTTGAACATGCCCAAATGGCCGCTAATGTGCAGCTTTTCGGCCTGGCCACGGGTTAGCGCCTGGGTCGTGAGGATCTCGGTGGCAGCAAGCAAATCGCTATCCGTCACTTCTTGGTCAACATCTGCGGCGTTGGGCGCGGTAAAGAGCAGGGTCAATGAAGCCAAACCACGCCCTTGCAGAATGCGTGCAGCCTGCCGGGTATCGCGCTCACTGCCGAGCAGCAGCGCATGACCGCGACTGTGATAGGTCACATTGGCAGGCGTCAGGTTAGCGGGCCAAGAGATACGCTGGCGTACCGTCTCCCGAGCCTCGGCATTGCGCTGGTCGTCTAGGGACGCCAGTTGGATTCGTTGGTTCATGCGCTCTCACGGTCAGGTGAATAATTCTTATTATAATTTTGAGTTATATTATTTAACTATTGTGGCATAACAATGCGTTGACGCTAAGTTCAGCCTATGGCGAAATCCATAAATTGCCAACCTGATTACCGTCAACGCTGCCAACGCTGGGGAGCTCTTTCGCTCCTAAACCGTTGACTTATATAGACTTAACGTTGATCTCATGTTTTCGTCTTAGTATCAGATAAATAATCAGACTGGTCGTCTAGCGGCGCATTTTTTACAGTGTTGCCACTGTCAACGCAAGATATTGAGGACGTATCCTCTAACGTAACCGCTTGCTCATTGGTCGGCTCGTCGGCTGTCCGCTCTTTTGGAGACTCGGGCTCGGTGTCCTCTAGCGACTTATCAACGACTTCTTCCACTTTATGTGTCCAGCGGCGGAGCGTGCTGGCGAGCCCAGAGCTCATGGGCTTCAATAGCTTGTTGTAGTCAGCATCGTAGTCGTCCAGACCATCCCGAACGTTGTAGTTACCCGTGGCCCACAGTCGCTTCAAGGCTTGTCTGCGTAAAGGGCCGCTTACCCCTGGTGCCATAAAAGCGCTAAAGTCGCTGCCTGCTTCCAATGTATTTGGATCAGGCAAGGTATGGTCGAGACTGCCGGGTTCTGGTTCCCGTTCTGGCACTTGCGGTGTGTCAGTTGGCTGTTGCGGCTGCTCGGTCTCATTATAAGCCGCTGCATTCGACTCCGCAGCCGTTTCATCGCTTGTTGGTGCGTCCGCGGGAGATACGTCTTCTTGCGTTGGCACATTACGCTTAAGCCGCGACCAGCGCTCTAAACGACTCATTCTGGCTGCTCCTTGGTGGGCGTCTCTTTGCCACGCCCTGCCCCTTTGCGTTTCTTCTTACGCATTTCCAGCGGTGCTTCGCCGTGGCGCGCGAGATAGCTCTCGATCCAGACCTCAATGGCCATCGGCATCGGCGCTTCAAGCACCTGCTGCTCGCCGTCCATCCAGCCGGCCGCCACATCCTGGCTAGCGGTAATCGCATCAGGCTTGGGTGTTTGCCCGGTAAAACCCGCCCGCACAAATAGTCGTGGGGTGGCAGACGTCAGGTTGAAACGGTAGGCAGCACGCTCGGTCATCGACAGTTGCAGGTTAAGCACATTGGGGCCCTGATCACTCAGGGTAAGCTCTGCAATACGCCACTGGGTTAGCGTAAAGCTTTTCACCTGCTTAGGCTCGGCGACCAGGGTGATACTCAGTGAACGTAAATTATCAGACATCGCGTAAAACCCCTTAGCGAAGTATCTAAGCAAAGTACTTGAGTACAGAACTTAAGCACAGTACTTAAGCACAGTACTTAAGCGAAGCACCTAGACTTTGAACGGATAGCAGTTGAACAGGTAGACAAGTAAGCCTCTCCAGCGCCATCATCGTCAACTCTGACCTTTTTACTCAGGTATTTTATCAGGGTCAGATGCTTTCATATTCAGCAGCGAGGATTGCGGATGCACGCCCTTCAGTTAAGCCGAGCCCGCTTACCGGCCACCACCGAGATCAGCATCGTGGATGAGTATGGCGATTCGCGCCAGCAGGCGATTGCCGCTGAAAGAGCGTTGACCGTCTACCTCAACAAGCGTGAAATTGTCACTTTGATGACCTTGGGTGACGACCCGGAGGCTCTGGTGGTCGGCTATTTGCGTAATCAGGGGCTGCTGAACGCCGCGGAAGACTTAGAAGCCGTACAAGTCGACTGGGAGGTAGAAGCGGCGGTAGTGATTACTCGCCATCTGCCCGAGGATTTGGAAGTACGCTTAAGCACCCGTACGGTCACCACCGGCTGCGGCCAGGGCACGGTATTTGGTAAGCTGCTCGATCAAACCGCTCTCACGGCGCTGCCCGATACTCAATTGGCACAATCCACGCTTTATCAGTTGCTGCAAAACCTTAACGCCTACAACGAGACCTACCGCAGCGCTGGCGCCGTTCATGGCTGCGCGCTGTGCCAGCAAACCGACGTACTCGACTTTGTTGAGGACGTAGGACGCCATAACGCGGTGGATACCCTGGCCGGGCGTCAATGGCTACAACAGGCCGATAGCGCAAATGCGGACATTTTTTACACCACCGGACGGCTAACGTCGGAGATGGTATTGAAGGTAGCGCAAATGGGTATTAGCGTGCTGGTCTCTCGCTCAGGCGTCACCCAGAAAGGCGTCGAACTGGCCGAACGCTTTGGCGTGATGCTAATCGCCCGCGCCAAAGGGCGCCATTTCCAAGCAATCAACACCCAAAACCGTTTAGCCCTGGACGCTATTCCACCTCGCCCATCCCATGCCCGCTCATCTCAAGAATATCGCTCATCAAAAAAGGCAAGCTCATGATCCCCACTCACGACCTCACTGGCATGATTCTCGCTGGCGGCGAAGGGCGCCGAATGGGCGGCCGCGACAAGGGGCTTGAACCTTTTGCAGGCCTGCCGCTAGTCGGCCATGTGGTCAAGCGCCTTGAAGGCCAGGTGGCCGAGCTGGTGATTAACGCCAATCGCAATGCCGACGCTTACCGCTTTTTCGCTGATCGAGTCATTGCTGATGCTGAAGATGGCTTTAAAGGCCCGCTGATGGGCATTTATAGCGGCCTGCGCGCGGCAAAAACCCCCTGGCTGTTAGTGGCTCCCTGCGACTCCCCCGCCCTGCCCGATGATTTAGTCGCCCGCATGGTGGCAGGCATCGCCTCAGAGAACGGCCAGCATGACATCGCCGTGGCCTTTGATGGTGAACGGCTGCACCCGGTGGTTGCCCTGCTGCACACTTCACTGGCCGATGACTTGGCCGAGACCCTTGCCGGGGGCGAGCGCAAAATTGACCGCTGGTACGCCCGCCACGACTGGTGCAAGGTCGATATGTCGGACTGCCCCGACGCCTTTGCCAATCTCAATACCGAAGAGGAGAAGCTGCGCCTGGAGAAGGTACTCATGGGCTCTCCGAGTAAGGAGGTGAAATGACCCTCTCCTGCTTTGACCTGGGCGAACAAATGATTAGCGTGGACGAAGCGCGCCAAGCGCTCGCCACCCTGATTGAACGCCCGCTGGGCAGCGAAAGTATCCCTTTGGCGCAGGCCCACGGCCGCCGCTTGGCAGCAACCGTTCAAGCCCCCATTAACGTGCCGCAAAACACCAATGCGGCCATGGATGGCGTGGCGCTAGCCTTGCCTAAGAGAGGCGTTGGCGCCAAGCAAGCCCATTGGCCGCTGGCCGGTGAAGTGTTGGCCGGGCAGTACCGCCGCGAGCTAGTGCCTGCCGGACACTGTGTACGCATCACCACTGGCGCCCCCTTACCGCCGGGCACCGATACAGTGGTGATGAGTGAACAGTTGCGCGAATCGCTAGATGAGCAGCCAGCGCATGTGATCATTAAGTCGCCCGAACTTCTCAAACACGGCCAACACGTTCGCCAGGCCGGTGAAGATATAGCCATTGGTGACACGGCTCTGCCTGAGGGGGCACGGCTTGATGCGGCGTCTCTGGGGCTTTTAGCCTCCTTGGGTTATGCCGAAATCAGCGTTTGCCGTCGCCCGAAAGTAGCGATCTTCTCCACCGGCAACGAAGTCACTGCGCCTGGCGAGCCGCTACCCAAGGCAGGCATTTATGACGCCAACCGCTTTACGCTAATGGGTCTGCTAACCGAACAGGGAGCCGAGGTGATTGACCTGGGCATTCTGCCGGACGACTTAAGCGCGACGAAAGCGGCCCTGGAGAACGCCGCCCAGCAGAGCGATCTGGTGCTCACCAGCGGCGGCGTATCGGTGGGCCAGGCGGATTTTACCCGCGAAGCATTAGAGCAACTGGGCCGTTTAGCCTTCTGGCGGGTAGCGCTGCGCCCTGGGCGCCCTATGGTTTGTGGCTGGCTAGGCGAAAGGCACACTCCGTTTGTTGGCTTACCCGGCAATCCGGTGGCGGTCATGGTAACCTTTCTGCAGTTTGTAAAGCCTCTCCTGGATCGGCTTGATGGGCAACCACTGTCGCCACCCAATCGTCTTACTGCGATTGCCGATAACGCGTTAAAAAGCCGCTACAAACGCACTGATTTTATTCGCGGCGTCTACCATACTGATGAGCATGGGCAGTTACACGTGCGCAGTACCGGCGCCCAGGGCTCGGGGATTTTAACCTCGATGGTGGCTGCTAACTGTTTGATTGAGCTTACCGATGACCAAGACAGCGCCCAACCAGGCGAGGTAGTCAGCATACAACCGCTAACGGGATGGCTATGAGCGAGCAACGAACCGCACAACAGCAATCTGGCCAACAGCAATCCACCCAAGTGCAAGCTGGCCAGCAACTGATCGATGACTTTGGTCGGCGCGTTAGCTACGTGCGTATCTCGGTCACCGATCGCTGCGATTTCCGCTGCGTGTACTGTATGAGCGAGGAGATGACCTTTCTGCCCCGCGCCCAGGTACTGACGCTGGAAGAGATCGCCATGGTCGCCCGTGCCTTTACCGAGCTAGGGGTGGAGAAGATTCGCCTGACTGGGGGCGAGCCACTGGTTCGTCGCGGCATTGAGCAACTGGTCGATGAGATCGGCGCCATGCCAGGCCTTAACGACTTCACCATGACCACCAACGGCGCCAGCCTGCGCAAGCACGCCAAGCAGCTTTACGCCAGCGGCCTGCGGCGGCTGAATATCAGCCTGGATTCCCTGGATGCGGAGCGCTTTAAGCAGCTCACCCGCACCGGAGATTTGGCCAAAGTGATCGACGGCATCCACGCCGCCCAGGAAGCGGGTTTTAAGCGTATCAAGCTCAATGCAGTGATCTTGAAAGGCCGTAACGACGACGAAGTCATCGACCTGGTCACCTTTGCCCGTCAGGAAAATCTCGATATTAGCTTTATCGAAGAGATGCCGCTGGGCGATGTCTCCGACCACTCACGGGCGGAAACCTTTTACTCCAGCGATGATGTCCAGGCACTGATTGAGTCCCGCTATCCGTTAATTCCCACGACCGAAACGACTCCTGGGCCATCCCGCTACTTCAAAATGGCGGATAGCGATAGCCGGGTAGGGTTTATTTCGCCCCATAGTCACAATTTTTGCGACACCTGCAACCGGGTACGCGTGACGGTTGAGGGTCGTTTGCTGCTCTGTCTAGGCAACGAGCACTCGGTAGATCTGCGCGCCGTGCTGCGCCGCCACCCCGGCAATATGCAGGCGCTGAAAGAGGCCATCATCAATGCCCTGCCGCTCAAGCCGGAGCGCCACCACTTCACCACCGATGGTGATGTGCAGGTGGTGCGTTTTATGAATATGACGGGGGGGTAGTCGTTGGCAGTGTCAGCAGGAGTGGCTAGCAGAAAAGTGCCGGTACATATCATCACCGGCTTTCTCGGCAGTGGCAAAACCACGCTTATCCACAGCTTGATTGAGCAGAAGCCTGTGGATGAAAAGTGGGCCATCCTGGTTAACGAGTTTGGCCAGATAGGCATCGACCAAGCCATGTTCGACGCCCGCGATGATGTGGTCATCAAGGGCCTGCCCGGCGGCTGCCTCTGCTGCCAGCTCGCCTTTGTTCTACAAGCGGCGCTCGTTAATCTGCTGGCACGCAGTAAACCCGACCGGGTCATCATCGAGCCCTCTGGCCTTGGCCACCCGGCTGGTCTGCTGGATCTTCTGCGTGGTGAGGCTTTTCATGAGGTGGTTGAGGTGCGCGACATTATTGCCACCCTCGACCCACGCCGGTTAGATGACGCCCGCGCTCGGCAGCACGATACCTTTCGTGACCAGCTCGATATGGCCGACGCCGTGGCGCTCACTATGCTCGACCAGAGCACGCCCGAACAGCTCAGCGCTGCCCACGCTTTTGTGGCTGAGCGCTGGCCGCCGCGCAAGTGGGTGCAGGAAGCCACCCAAGGCGAGCTGCCAATGTCACTGTTAGTGCAGAGCGGCAACGCCGAAGCAAGTGATATTAGCGTGCCCGCCAGCCATCAACAGTTGGCGGCAACGCCCAGCCTGGAAGGCTCGTTTTTTGACGCCCCTCCCCCTCCCGGCAAGCCCCAGCGAGAAACCGGCACCTCCCTGGGTTACACCAGTACGGGGTTGCGCTGGCACCCAAGCGAGCGCTTCGACCTGGATAGCCTGGCCAATTGTTTGGGAGAACTGCCCCAGCAAGCGCGCATCAAAGGAGTGTTCCATACTGATAGCGGCTGGAAACGCCTTAATCGCGCTAACGGCGCCTTGAGTATCGAAACCAGCGCGTGGCGGCAAGACTCCCGACTGGAAGTCATCCTTCCCGCTACCGCCCCCACTATCGATATAGAAGCTCGGCTCTGCTCGCTAACGCTGGCTTAATCACCAATAATCAATCTCTCAATGGCCGCAGCCGTGACCGGACGCCCAAACAGATAGCCTTGATAAGCGTGGCAGTCGTGGGCCAGTAGCCACGCCTGCTGCGCTTTGGTTTCCACCCCCTCGGCAATAACCTCTAGATTGAGGCTCTCTGCCAGAACAATGGTACTCTCCACAATCGCCGCATTGGCCTGACTTTCCAGCACCTGCTGCACAAAGGATTGATCGATTTTAAGCTGATCCAGCGGCAGTTGGGCCAAATACGCCAGCGATGAGTAACCGGTGCCGAAATCATCCAGAGAGAAACGCACGCCACGCGCTTTCAGGGCGAGCATTTTATCCCGGGCGTCATCCCGCGCTTCCACAAACAGTGACTCCGTCACTTCCAGCTTTAGCTGTTGAAGCGGCGCCTGGGTACGCGCAAAAACCCCTTCTACTCGGGCCAGAAATTGCTCATCGCGAAACTGGAGCGGACTGATATTCACCGATATGGTCAATTGGCTTAGTCGGGGGTGCTGCGCCCAACGCGCTAATTGATAGCAGGCGTCCTCCAAGACCCATTCGCCCACATCGTTTATCAATTCATTGCTTTCCAGCAGCGGTATAAAGTCGCCTGGAGAGACCATGCCACGCTCAGGATGATGCCAGCGCAGCAGCGCTTCAACGCCAGTGATCGTTCCGTAGTGATCAACCTGTGGCTGGTAATAGAGCTGCCACTGCTGACTGGCCTGGGCTTGGCGCAGATCCGACTCTAACTTTACATGGGCCAATAGCGCTGCCTGCATTGAAGGATCAAAAAAGCAGAGCCCGTGGCGACCATTGCTCTTAGCCTGAAAGAGCGCCATATCCACCTGCTGCAGATAGTCATCAACGCCGTACTCATTGCTCGCCATAATCGTAATACCAATGCTCCCCGTCACCATGATGCTCTCTTCGGCGAGCGTGATTGGCTCGTTAAGGGTCGCTAGCAATTTATAGGCGATACGCTCCACCAGCCGCGTGGTCTGAGCATCATTGCTATCCACGCCCTCAATTAAGACCGCAAATTCATCGCTCCCCAGCCGCGCCAAAGTGTCGGTATCCCGCAACATCTGGCCCATCCGTCGTGCCACGCTCTGTAGTACCTGATCTCCCGCATAGTGACCCAAGGTGTCATTGATTTGCTTAAAGTTGTCGATATCGATAAACAGTAGCGCTCCGCAACGCTGATGG
Organism: Halomonas campaniensis; assembly: GCF_002211105.1. Classification (GTDB taxonomy): domain Bacteria; phylum Pseudomonadota; class Gammaproteobacteria; order Pseudomonadales; family Halomonadaceae; genus Vreelandella; species Vreelandella campaniensis_A. The sequence continues at coordinate 142,397 of NZ_JPUA01000043.1, forward strand.
CGCTGAAGCTCCTTAAGGGCAGTGCCCATGCGATCCATAAACAGTCGCCGGTTCGCCAACCCGGTTAGGGTGTCATAAAACGCCAGCTGATGAATCTCCTGCTCAGCGGCTTTACGCTCGCTGATATCGCTCATAGTGGCCACGTAGTGAGTTAAGGTGCCCTCATCACTGTAGACAGCACTTATGGTTAGCCACTCGGGAAACAGTTCACCATTCTTACGCTGGTTCCATATCTCGCCTTCCCAGTTACCGGTTTTGATAACACGCTTCCATAAACGCCGGTAAAAGGTGGCATTTTGTAGACCAGAGCTGAACATGCGAGGGTTGTTACCGACTATCTCGGCTTCGCTATAGCCAGTGATACGGCTGAAGGTCTCATTAACCTTGAGTATGGTGCCCCGAGGATCGGTGATTAGAATGCCTAAATGTGTTTGAAAGGCGGCAGCGGCGATTTGCGCCTCGGCACGGGCCTGCTCACGCTCTTCAATGCGCTGGCGCAGTTGATGCGCCAACGCTAAACGGTTCAGGTAGTGGCGTACCCCCCAAGCGCCCAACAGGGCAATGACTGCCGTCACCAGCATTAAAATCAAAGCGCGCTGCCGCCAGGCGGAAAGCAGCTCGTGAAGGTCTACGCCGACCACGGCCAGCATGGGATACTCGCCCACCCTCAGTACCCGAAACAGACGCTTACGGCCATCAATAGGCGAGTTAAAGTTGATTGACCAAGTAGACTCGCCACGGGTAAGCCACTCAACCGTTTCAGGGCTATCTATAGTCGTACCGATCGAAAATGACGCTTCCGGTATAGGGTACCGGGCAATAAACTTTAAATCGGAATCAACCAGGGCAATGCTCTCACCATCGTAGACACTCATCTGCTCAAGCGAGTCGGCAAATACTTGCGGTAGAACGCGAGAAATCACTACCCCGGCAAAATCACCGTGCGAGCTTTCAAAGCGCCGACCGTGGTACAAATAGAAGCGCTGATCACTTGTGGATAAGTTGAGTGGGGTAATTTTCTCCTGCTCTCTACCCTCTTCAAAATCGCTAAAAAAAGTCGTTGCCCGGATATTGAAGTTGGTATTCCATTTACCGCTGCCACTCGCCAGCAAACGTCCCTCGGCATCTATAATGACTATTTCGTCAATCATAGGCATATACTGGGTAAGGTTTTCCAACGAACGTTGAAGCTCTTCCATGTGTTCGCTATCAGTCATTCCTTGCAGCGCTAATAGTTCTGTTAGCCCAAATAATGCTTGACCACTTTGTGCAAACACGCCTTTTGCCCACTCATTGACCACGTTGGCACGGGCGGTAATACGAGACTCGGCAGCCGTAATTTCTTGCCTATACTGTTCGCTCAGCAGCCAACCGAAAAGTACCATCATGACAAGCAGTGCTAGCAGATATAGCGCAATCACATGGCGACGCTGTTGCCGGTAAGTCTTGGTAGCTTTCAACACATCATCATTTACATTAGTGGAGGTAGCGGACATCGCGCAGAAGCCTTATGCAGGTAACCCTTGGAGACACCTGATAGAGTGTAAAAAGTAACCAGAAATACTATTAAAGCACGCGCTGACACGCGGCTTTAGCTGAATAGTGCCGTGGCGCTTTTAGGATGTATATCAGTTTTTATCACCGTTAATACGTTGAAAAGCGTGACCTTATGTATTGATAGCCTACCTACCAGGGAATTGTTATGGCATCGCTGGGCCAGATGAGTGACTACGAGATACGTCTCATCCGTATTTTTAAGACCGTCGTTGAGTGCGGCGGCTTTACCGCGGCGGAAACCACGCTGGGGATTAGCCGTTCGGCGATTAGCCAGCATATGAATGATCTGGAGGGGCGGCTGGGCTTTTCGCTCTGCCAACGTGGGCGCGGCGGGTTTAGTTTAACCGAAGAGGGCAAAGAGATTTATCAGGCAGGGTTAACGCTACTTACCGCGCTTGAAACGTTTAAAAGCGATGTTAACGCGCTACATCAAACGATTAAAGGCGAGCTGAATATCGGCATCACCGATAATCTGGTGACACTACCCGCCATGCATGTCACTAATGCATTGACGGAGCTTAGCGCACCGGAGCATGAGGTAACGCTGCATATTCATATGGAGCCGTCTGACGCGGTCATCCGAGGCGTGATGGATGGCCACCTGCACGTCGGCGTTGTGCCTGCGGTGAACCTGCCCACCAGCTTAGAAGCGCGCCACCTGTATGATGAGCCATCCTATCTTTACTGCGCGGCGGGCCATCCGCTGTTTACTGAGGATGATGACGTGCTCAGTGGTGAGGATATCGCCCAGCATGCCGCTATTTCGCCCCGCTATCCGTTACCGGTTGAGGCGCGCCAGGCACATGATGTGCTCAGCCTGCGTGCTTCGGCATCTGATCGCGAAGGCGCCGCCTTTTTGATTCTGACCGGGCGCTTTATCGGCTTTCTACCTGAGCATGTCGCCGCACAGTGGGTGGCTGCAGGCAAAATGCGGGCGCTGCATACCAACACGCAGCACTACCGCATCCCCTTTGTACTGATTACCCGCCATGATCGCCGCCCTAACCGGGTTGTTGATGCGTTCTTGCGTTTCATCAAGAGCAGCTAAAATAGAAACCCCGGCACGAAGCCGGGGTTCAACTGTTTAGCGCTGCTCGGCGGCCTCCTTGGCCATTATCGGTGCAGGCCCCGCCTGTGGCGAAGAAGACAGCACTTGGCTGGCAACAAAATATACGATGGCCCCCAGCGCCGAGCCGGTGAACCAGCCGTAGTCGTAGAACCAGTTCATGGTGCCGGTTAACAGCGATAGTAAAGTAAGCGCCACGGGCACACCGAAGGCGATGAAACCAGCGACATTCACCGCAGGATAGGCATGGCTATCCATGTACAGGCTCGGCACATCCAAACGCTGCTTTTTAATCAGGAAGTAGTCCACCGCCATAATGCCCGCGATAGGGCCTAGCAGGCTTGAGTAGCCCAACAGCCAGTTGGAGTACATCTGCTCCAGAGACACGCCAGGTGGAATGATCCCCGCTTTTTGCAGCAGATCATAGCCCATCAGCAGCACGCCCACGGCACCCGTTAAAAGTACGCCGCGCGTCTGATTAATCAATTTAGGCGCAATATTCTGGAAATCGTTGGTGGGTGAGACAATATTAGCGGCGGTATTGGTAGAAAGGGTTGCGATGATAATTAACAGCATCGCCAGCACGACCCAAAATGGGCTATCGATCATTCCGATCAGATTGACCGGGTCGGCAACGGTTTGGCCCACCAGCGTCTCGGAAGCAGCGGTTAACACCACGCCGAGGGCGGCAAAGAAAAACATCGTCAGCGGCAGCCCTATCACCTGGCCGACGATTTGGTCTTTTTGGCTTTTGGCAAAGCGGCTGAAATCAGGAATATTCAGCGATAGCGTGGCCCAAAAACCCACCATGGCGGTTAAGCCCGCGAAGAAGTAGCCGTATACCGATGCCCCTTCAGGCCGCGACGGCGGCTGCGCCAGTAATTCGGTCATCGACATATGCGGCCACGCCCACACCATCAGGCCAACCCCGACTGCCAACAGCAATGGTGCCGCCAGCGTCTCCAGCCATTTAATCGACTCTGCCCCACGAACCACCACATAGAGGTTCATTGCGCCGAAGACAAAAAATCCGATCACTTCACCTACACCGCCAAGCGCAGCCCATGCGGGAATCAACTCAGACAGCAGCAAGTGAATAGCCAGCCCGCCAAACATGGTTTGGATACCAAACCAGCCACAGCCAACCAACGCGCGCACCAGGCAGGGTACGTTGGAGCCTAAAATACCGAACGATGAGCGCAGCACGACCGGAAAGGGAATACCAAACTTGGTTCCAGGAAATGCATTTAAAGTGAGAGGAATCAATACGATCACGTTGGCTAAGAGAATGGCGAACAGCGCTTCCCCTACGCTCAACCCAAAATAGGCGGTTAATACCCCGCCTAGCGTGTAGGTGGGTACGCAGATCGACATGCCTACCCACAGCGCCGCAATATTCCACTTGCTCCAAGTACGCTCGCTGGCCTGGGTAGGCGCAATATCCACATTAAAACGCGCGCTGTTGCGTACATCGTCCCCCACATCAAGCTCAATCAATCCGCCTCGATCCACCATCTGAGAGGTTATTTCGGTCATTTTTTATCTCCTCAGCATTGCGTTGTCCACCACTCCCACGGTCAGTGGAGCTGTTCAAAAAGACGCTTAGAAATCATGGCTGTTAGAAACCATAGCTTTTAGAAAACAAGCAATAAGTGTGCCTATCCACAAAAGCAGGACAACTAACTCCTTGATTAAAAACTGTCTTAAGGGACAACAATATTATTGTTAGCTTGTTACCTTACCCTCTTTCCCAACTCAAACAAAAACCAATTAAACAAAGCTAGATCAAAAAAAATATTTGCACCAACACTAAGCACAAAAATACGACGAATATCCATAAAAAATCAACTAACACAATGATTACAAAACAAAAAACAGGCAATCTATAACGGTGCAAGGGTTCACCAAAAAAGTGAATTCAGCTGCATAAAATAATAAAAACAAACGAACTCAAAGAGTTAAATGCGATTGTAGAAATTGAATTTTAAGACTTGCTAAAACCACCAAGCCAGCGATACTTTCAACAAAAGCTGCCAGACCAGTCAGCTTTATAATATTAATTCTCAACTCCTAAACACGCTTTAAATCAACAATCAGAGGGGAGTGCCTCATGCAGAAAATGAAAATCGGCTTGATTCAAATGGGTCTAAAAACCAGCACTGATTTGGAGCCCGAAGCCATCCGTGATGCGATGAACGAAGCGCATCTGCCGATGATTCAGCAAGCGGCTGATCAAGGCGTACAGGTACTGTGCTTTCAGGAAGTGTTTAACCAGCCCTACTTCTGCCCCAGCCAAGACGGCAAGTGGTACGCCGCCGCCGAGCGGGTGCCGGAAGGCCCTACCTGCCGGATGATGCAGAAGCTCGCCGCCGAGCACCGCATGGTGATCATCGTGCCGGTGTATGAAGAGACAGAGACAGGCGTTTACTACAATACCGCCGCGGTGTTCGATGCAGACGGCAGCTACCTGGGCAAGTACCACAAAACCCATATTCCCCAAGTAGCGGGGTTTTGGGAGAAATTTTTCTTCAAGCCCGGCCAATCCAACTGGCCGGTATTCGATACCGCCTACGGCAAAATCGGCGTGTATATCTGCTACGACCGCCACTTTCCCGAAGGCTGGCGGGCCTTGGCGCTTAACGGCGCCGAGGTAATCTTCAACCCCTCCGCCACCGTGGCCGGTCTTTCCCAATACCTGTGGGAGCTGGAGCAACCCGCCTCCGCCGCCGCAAACGGCTGCTTTATCGCCGCCATCAACCGTGTCGGCACTGAGGCACCGTGGAATATCGGCGACTTTTATGGCTCCAGCTACATCGTCAACCCCCGCGGAAAAATCGAAGCCCAGGCCAGCGAAACCCAAGACGAGCTACTGGTTCACGAGATCGATTTGGACATGGTTCGCGAGGTGCGCAACAACTGGCAATTCTTCCGCGACCGGCGCCCGGAAACCTATACCCGCTTAACCGACGGCGAATGATTCTGCTGGCACAATACAGGAGCTAACAATGAGTTTACTAATCAAGGGCGGCACCGTCGTCACCCACGCTGACACCTATCGTGCCGACATACTGTGCGTTGACGGTAAAATCCACGCCATCGGCACCGATTTAGAGATACCCGCCGATTGCGAGATTGTCGATGCCAGCGAGCAGTTGGTGATGCCCGGTGGCATCGACCCCCACACCCATATGCAGTTGCCGTTCATGGGCACCGTGGCCAGCGAGGATTTCTACACCGGCACCGCCGCGGCCCTGGCCGGGGGCACCACGTCAATCATCGATTTCGTGATTCCCCAGCCGGGTCAGTCGCTGCTGGAAGCGTTTGAAACCTGGCAGGGCTGGGCGGAAAAAGCCGCCACCGACTTTGCCTTCCATGTGGCGATCACCTGGTGGGATGAGAGCGTAAAGGAAGAGATGGGCACCCTGGTGCGGGAGCACGGTGTTAACAGTTTCAAGCACTTTATGGCCTACAAAGGCGCGATTATGGCCACCGATGACATTCTGGTGGAGAGCTTTTCGCGCTGCCTGGAGCTGGGTGCGATCCCCACCGTTCATGCGGAAAATGGCGAGCTTGTGTACCACATGCAGCAGAAACTGCTCGCCCAGGGCATGACGGGGCCGGAAGCGCACCCGCTCTCCCGACCACCCCAGGTCGAAGGCGAGGCCGCCAGCCGCGCGATTCGCATTGCCAGCACCTTAGGCGCGCCGATCTACCTGGTGCACGTCTCCACCAAAGACGCAGTGGACGAAATCGCCTATGCCCGCCAGCAGGGTCATCCGGTTTACGGCGAATGTTTAGCCGGGCACCTGCTCATCGATGACAGCGTTTACCAGGATACTGATTGGGGCCGTGCCGCCGCCCACGTGATGAGCCCTCCCTTCCGCCCCAAAGGGCATCAAGAGGCCCTCTGGCACGGTCTGCAATCAGGCAACCTGCAAACCACCGCCACCGACCACTGCTGTTTCTGCGCCGATCAGAAAGCCGCGGGCAAAGACGACTTCACCAAGATTCCCAACGGTACCGCCGGGGTGGAGGATCGCCTGGCCGTGCTGTGGGATGAAGGCATTAACACCGGCAAGCTCTCGCCCCAGGAGTTTGTCGCACTGACGTCCACCAACACCGCCAAGATTTTCAACCTCTACCCCCGCAAGGGGGCGATTCAGGTGGGATCTGATGCGGATATCGTGGTGTGGGATCCCAACGGCACCCGGACGATTTCTGCCGAAACCCATCACCAGAACGTTGACTTCAATATTTTCGAGGGCAAAACAGTGCGCGGTATCGCTCGCCACACCATCAGCCACGGTAAGTGGGTATGGCGTGACGGTGATCTACGCGCCGAGCGCGGTGCGGGCCGCTATCTGGAGCGCCCCGCCTATCCCGGTGTCTTTGAGCTGTTGGCCAAACGCGCCGAGCTGAATGCGCCGATGGCGGTCAAGCGCTGAATAAGAAAGAACGACCAAGACCAACAGCTGTGCCCATAACAACAGCGGAGGCTCTACTGTGACTAGCCCACTGAACCACCTACCCAGCGCAAAAGAGGTCGGCACCTATGACCCGGATACGCTGGCAAGCAACTTTAGCGACCTACACCCACCGCTTACTCCGCGCCAGGCGATGATTGAAAGCCAGCGCTGCCTCTACTGCTATGACGCACCTTGCGTAGAGGCTTGCCCATCGGATATCGATATCCCGAGCTTTATTCGCCAGATCAGCGAGAACAATATCAACGGCGCGGCAGAAACCATTCTGGAAGCCAACATTCTTGGCGGCAGCTGCGCCCGGGTGTGCCCCACCGAAATTCTCTGTGAACGCAGCTGCGTACGCAATCACGACGCCGAGTGCCAGCCGGTGCTAATCGGCCTGTTACAGCGCCACGCTACCGATAACATGCAGTTCGATAGCCACCCCTTTAAGCGCGCCGCCAGCACAGGCCGCCATATTGCCGTGGTAGGCGCCGGTCCGGCGGGGCTCTCCTGCGCTCACCGCCTAGCCATGCTGGGCCACCAAGTAACGATTTTTGAAGCCAAACAGAAGCCCGGCGGGCTAAATGAATACGGGATTGCCCGCTACAAAATGACCGACGACTTCGCCCACAAGGAAGTCGAGTTTTTGCTGGAAATTGGCGGCATCGAGATTCAGTACGGCCAACGGCTGGGCGAAAGCCTGGAGCTTGCCACGCTCCATAAGCAGTACGATAGCGTGTTTCTTGGCTTGGGCCTGGGCGCCAGCCGTGCCCTGGGTTTAACCGGGGAGCAAGCACCCGGCCTGATGCCTGCGGTGGACTACATCAACGTTCTCCGCCAGGCCGACGACCTGGGCACTCTTGCGGTAGCCCAGCGCTGTATCGTGATTGGCGCAGGCAATACCGCCATTGATATGGCCACCCAAATGGCCCGCTTAGGCGCTACGGAGGTAACGCTGGTTTACCGTCGCGGTATTGAAGCCATGTCCGCCACCGACCACGAGCAGGAGATCGCCAAAGCCAACGGTGTGCGCATGGTGACCTGGGCGCAGCCCGACGAGATTCTGCTAGATGATCAGGGCCGTGTAGCGGGCATGCGCTTTGCCAAGACTTACGACCAAGCAGGCGGCTTAACCACTACCGGAGAAACCTTCGAGGTTGTCGCTGACGCCATCTTTAAAGCCATCGGTCAGGACTTCGAGGGCGAAAGTCTACGCGACGCCACCGCCGCTGAACTCGCCCGCGACGGCGAACGTATTCATGTGGATGAGATGTTCCGCACCTCGTTGCCCAATGTGTACGCCGGTGGCGACTGTGTGAAGCCCGGCCAAGACCTTACCGTTCAGGCCGTGCAGCACGGCAAACTGGCCGCTCACGCCATTCATCAAGCGCTCGCCGCCAAGCAGGAGGCCGCATGAATACCACCCCGCTCTCTTTCCCAGGTAAGAAAAACAGTGGCGACAGCGTCGTCAACGGCGTTGATCTATCGGTTAATTTTGCTGGCATCAAAGCCCCCAATCCGTTCTGGCTGGCCTCTGCACCGCCCACCGACAAGGCCTACAACGTGGTACGCGCCTATGAGGCGGGCTGGGGCGGCGTGGTGTGGAAAACCCTTGGCGAAGAGCCACCCGCGGTGAATGTCTCCTCGCGCTACTCGGCCCATTACGGCAAGAACCGCGAGGTCATCGGCTTTAATAATATCGAGCTGATTACTGACCGTTCGCTTGAGATCAACCTTAAAGAGATCACCCAAGTGAAGAAGGATTGGCCCGACCGTGCGCTGATCGTCTCCATTATGGTGCCCTGCAATGAAGGGGCCTGGGCGTATATTCTGCCGCGGGTGGAAGCCACCGGCGCGGACGGCATTGAGCTCAACCTGGGCTGCCCCCACGGCATGCCGGAGCGCGGCATGGGCGCGGCAGTAGGCCAAAACCCCGATCTGATCGAAAAAGTCACCTACTGGTGTAAAAAGCACTACTCCAAACCGGTGATTGTAAAGCTCACCCCCAATATCACCGATATTCGCGTGGGCGCCCAGGCAGCGCTTAGGGGTGGTGCCGATGCGGTGTCGTTGATCAACACCATCAATTCAATCACCAGTATTGACCTGGACAATATGGTCGCCAAACCCACTGTGGGCCACCAAAGCACTCATGGCGGCTACTGCGGCAGCGCCGTAAAACCCATTGCCATGAATATGGTGGCGGAAATTGCTCGCGACCCGGCAACGCCGACGCTGCCCATTTCAGGCATTGGCGGCATTTCCACCTGGCGGGATGCGGCGGAATTTATCGCTCTAGGTGCGGGCAGCGTGCAGGTGTGCACCGCGGCAATGCTCAACGGTTTCCGCATTGTAGAGGAGATGAAGGACGGCCTCTCTCGCTGGATGGCGGAAAAAGACTACGATTCCATCGAGGCGTTCTCCCGTAAGGCGATACCGCAAACCACTGACTGGAAACATCTGGATATCAACTTCAAGACCATCGCCAAGATCGATCAGGATCTGTGCATCGAGTGTGGCCGCTGCTATATCGCTTGCGAGGATACTTCGCACCAGTCGATTGCCAAGCTTACCGAGCAGGACGGCGCGCGGCGTTATGAAGTGATTGAAGAGGAGTGCGTAGGCTGCAATCTCTGCCAGATCACCTGCCCGGTGGAAAACTGCATCACCATGGTGCCCCAGGAAACCGGTCAACCCTTCCTAGCCTGGGATAACGACCCGCGTAATCCCTTCCGGGTTGCCTCTTAAGCTCTTAACCCTCTCTTTTACACTTCCCGCCGCCCTCAGTCTGTGAGGGCGGTCGCGTTTCGCGCAACGTGCTGTTCCATCACCAAGTAGCGACAAGACACAGTATCCTTGAGAATATGAGAAGCTGTCGCATATAGAATATTTTCTCATAAAAGGAAGATCGATGAAGTTCGCTATCACTACCACCGCCATACTCTTAGCAACTGCCAGCGCCACCGTGAGCGCTGACCAGCGAATCGCCACCTTCGATTTAGGCAGCCTGGATACGCTGGATGCGCTAGGTTTAAATGCGCAGGTAGTGGGTGTGCCGAAAGCCAGCCTGCCTGACTATCTTGAGCAATATGCAGCCGATAACGTCACCGATATTGGCGGCCTGCGCTCACCGGATATGGATACTCTTGGCGAAAGCGAGCCCAGCCTGATTCTCTACACTGGCCGCCAGGGTGAGTGGGAAGAAGAGCTTGGCGAAATCGCCCCGCTGCTCAACACCAGCTTGCAGGGTGACGACTATCTGGCTGCTTTTGACGCCAATGTACGCGAACTAGCGAGTCGTTTAGCAGTGGAAAGAAAAGCCGAAGAGGCGCTTGGTACACTGCACGCAGAGATTGAGACCCAGCGCGAAGCGTTAAGCAACGCCCCCCGCACGCTGGTAGTAACCCACAACGGCGGCAATCTGATGCTGAATCAACACCCGGTCGTTCACGACGTACTGGGCATTGCAGCATTAGAGATGCCCGCAAATGTCACTTCTGAAACCCGCGGTAACCGTACCTTTACCCCGCTTTCACCTGAGGCAATTAGTGAAATTGATCCGCAAGTCGTGCTGGTAATTGATCGCAGCGCCGCGATTGGCGATGAACCCGCCAACGCTGATGCTTTAGCGCAAACGTTCTTAGATGCGGGAGCTGAGAAAGCGCGGGTCGTTATGTTAACGCCCGCGCTATGGTACCTCTCAGGCGGTGGACTGCAGAGCCTGGCGCTTCAGGTTGAAGAAGTGGCTGCGGCACTGAACTCGCCAAGGGAGTAGGTGCTCGCTAGACTATTACCCCCTCTTGAAGAGGGGGTAATACTGCCTAAGTATTGGGAAATACAAGTATCGGGAAATACAAGTATCGAGAAATCTAAGCGGCGGAACACGTGAGCTTAGAAAGCTTCCCAATCATCTTCAGCACTCGCCGTGGTTTTGCTACTGGCTTGACTGCGAGTCGCTGGCCGCATAAGCGCAGGCGACTTTTGTTGGGGGGCAGCTAACGGGGCGCGTTGCGTATGGCTCTCCCCTTCCGCTAAGCGAAAGGCTGAAGCAACGCTTTCAAGCCGCGCCGCCTGCTCTTCCAACGAGCTTGCCGCTGAGGAAGCTTGCTGAACCAGCGCCGCGTTCTGCTGGGTCACCTCATCCATCTGGGCAACCGCCTGGTTGACCTGCTCAATACCCGAGCTCTGCTCCTGGGATGCCGCGGATATTTCATCCATGATATCGGTCACCCGGCGCACAGAGGCAACCACTTCACGCATGGTTTCCCCTGCGCTTTCGACTAATGTTGAGCCCTCTTTTACCTGGGTTGATGACGCCTCAATCAGCGCTTTGATCTCTTTAGCGGCATCCGCACTGCGGCTCGCCAGGTTTCGCACTTCGCTGGCCACCACGGCAAAACCACGCCCTTGTTCACCTGCCCGAGCGGCTTCCACCGAGGCATTAAGCGCCAAAATATTGGTTTGAAAGGCGATAGAGTCGATAACGCTTATGATATCCGCCACTTTTTGTGAACTGCTGGAAATGCCGTGCATGGTGGTAATCACCTGCTCAACCACTTCGCCACCGTTGCTTGCCGTGCTCGATGCATCATTTGCCAACTGGCTCGCCTGACGGGCGTTATCAGCATTCTGTTTAACGGTAGCGGTTAACTGCTCCATGCTGGCGGCGGTTTCCTGCAGAGAAGCGGCCTGCTGCTCGGTACGCGACGATAGATCCGCGTTACCACTGGCAATTTCACGCGCGCCGATATGGATAGAGCCGCTGCTATCGCGCACTTCTGATACCGTTTTGGCTAAGCCGCTCTGCATATGCTGCATGGCGATAAACAGCTTACCAATCTCATTACGGCCACGATCACTGACTTTCCCTGAAAGATCATTTTGGGCAATACGTTCAAAGTGCGTTACCGCCTCATTTAACGGTTTTACAATTGAGCTGACCATGGCAATGCGAACAAATAGAACCGTTAACGCTGCAATTAAGAGTACAGCGATATCAATGTAGGTGATGAGCTGCATATCGTTTTCATAACCGGTAACCAATTGGTCACCGCGCTCAACCAAGAATTCATTGAAAGCTATACTCGCGTCCATAAACTGCTGATTCAAAGCACTAGTTCGTTCTTTTGCAGTGCGAAAACCAGCCTCATCACCTGCTTCTAACGCTTCGCCTTGAGGGATCAGTCCTTGCTGCATAAGGTTATTAAAGGAAGTGATCACCGCTTCAGCTAGCTCGGCCTGAGTAGCACGAGGATCGTATGACTCAAAAGTTGCAAAGAACTCCTGGGCAGCCGTTTGAAAAGTTGCCGCTTGAGCGAGGTAATCACTCGCTGCGCCGGTATTACCTTCGTGTTCCGCGTCTAAACTATTCAAATAAAATAGCTGCGTATAGGAGACTGATCGTTGGCTACGATTAAGAGGCAGCATTTGATGCATTGTGATGTTATCTAGCTCATCAAGGGACTCTCCCCCCTTTTTCCCAGACTGATGACTGAGAAAAGCAATTATTACAATTAACACTGAAAAAATAGCGAGCATGAGAGTCAAACTCATCTTCACTGAGATATTACTAAGTAGTCGGTTCATGGGTAAGAGCCTCGCTTCCTGAGCTTTTCGCTCCGGCTGTGCTTAAAGTTAAGAGAGGCAACTCATGCCCCCTGTATCATTAGGAGTAATCAGCCCCCTTTGGGTTACTTGATATTACAACCCTCACTCAACCTAAAACATCGAGTTCATACTTGTTAACAATTGGCCTGTTTTCACGCCAACTACTTTCTATAAAAATTAATGGCTTATAAAAATTCGCGCGGATGATTTCTCATCCGCGCGCTAGGTTTTACTTTACGTCTATTCAGCGTTTGTTGCGCAGCAACGGTAGTTGCGTTGCTAAATAATTGAGCTATTAAAACCTAAATCGAGACTCAGGCTTAAAAGGATTCCCACTCCTGGTCGACGCTACTCGTTTGCTGGCTGCGCGGCGCTGGCCGCAGTAAGGCGGGCTGTGGTTGTGACGAGTGTTGTGACGAGCGCTGCGCAGAACCCTGTAAAGAGCGTTGTGGCGAGGTTAACGGTGCATGCTGCGTGCGGCTCTCTCCTTCCGCTAAACGAAAAGCCGAGACAACACTTTCAAGCCGCGCTGCCTGCTCTTCCAACGAGCTTGCCGCAGAAGAAGCCTCTTGAACCAGGGCCGCGTTCTGCTGAGTCACCTCATCCATCTGGGCAACCGCCTGATTGACCTGCTCAATGCCCGAGCTCTGTTCCTGAGATGCTGCGGAGATTTCATCCATGATATCGGTTACGCGGCGCACAGAGTCAACCACTTCTCGCATGGTTTCCCCTGCGCTTTCAACTAATACTGAACCCTCTTTCACCTGGGCGGACGATGCTTCGATCAACGCTTTGATCTCTTTCGCTGCGTCCGCACTACGGCTCGCCAGGTTACGTACTTCGCTGGCCACCACCGCGAAGCCACGCCCTTGTTCACCTGCCCGCGCTGCTTCCACCGAGGCATTCAGCGCCAGAATATTGGTTTGGAAAGCGATAGAGTCGATAACGGTAATAATATCTGCCACTTTTTGCGAACTATCATTAATACCGTGCATAGTGGTAATGACTTTTTCAACCACTTCACCACCGTTGCTGGCCGTGCTTGAGGCATCGTTTGCCAACTGGCTGGCCTGACGGGCGTTATCGGCATTCTGCTTAACGGTGGCGGTTAACTGCTCCATACTGGCGGCCGTCTCCTGCAGAGAAGACGCCTGCTGTTCAGTGCGCGATGATAGATCCGCGTTGCCACTGGCAATTTCACGCGCCCCGATATGGATAGAGCCGCTGCTATCGCGCACCTCAGAAACGGTTTTAACCAAATTACCCTGCATATACTGCATGGCGCTGAACAGTTTGCCGATCTCGTTACGCCCGCGGTCTTTAATCTTGTGCGACAAGTCGTTTTGCGCAATACGCTCAAAATGCGCGACCGCTTCGTTTAGTGGTTTGACAATCGCCCCCACCATGGCGATGCGCACAAACAGCACGATTAACGCGGCAATTAAAAGTACCGCAATATCGATATAGGTGAGGAACTGCATGTTACTGTCATAAGCATCAACCATTATCCTATTTTGCGCCGCCATGTAATCGTTGTAGGCCGTTCCCGCCTCTATGAACTGCTGATTTAAATCACTGGCCGTCTGCCTTGCATTGCGAAACTGTTCACCGTCACCCGCTGCCAACGCTACTTCTTGGGGCATCAAACCCTGCTCCGTCAAGTCCTGGAAACTGGCCAGTAAGGTTTCCACAAGGGGCGTCTGAATAGCGATCGACTCAAATCTGGAAAAGTATGCCTGAGCTGCCTGCTGCGCGCTCTGTGCCTCAGTCAGGTAATCACGCGCTGCGCGCGTATCCCCTTCATAAGCCGCAACATAGCTATTCACGTAAAACAGCTGTGCGTTCGCAATGGACAGCTGCCCCCGATTAACTGACCGCATTTGGTCTGCTGCACGGTCAACCTCTTTAAGCGACGAGCTACCCTCTACACCTGCTTGATAGCCAAGAAAAGCAATGATGATTATTAGCAGTGAAAAAATGACCAAAACAAGCGTTAAGCTCATTTTAATCGAGATATCTTTAAGAATGCGATTCATTTACAGAACTGCTCCAGGGGTTAGATTAGTTTTTGGTAATTCATATAATCTAGCTAGAGACGTTCCAGCGATTTTAGACTAAATTAAATTAACCGTTTGATTGCTATTCAAAACTTTATCTTTATCGGCTAATAGATCTTCAACTTTAGTCTAATTAAAACTCAACCATTTCACCGCCGTGACTTCGCTAAGCCACGGCGGTTAGGTAGGGGAAAAGCAATCCAGTGTAGGGTGTTATTTATCGGGGTGTATGCGTATCCGGTAGAGCACACAGTAAACCACCGGTAGTACAATGAGGGTTAACAGCGTAGCGACGCCAAGACCACCGATCAGCGCAACCGCCATACTGGCGAAGAAAGCATCGCTAATCAGCGGGATCATCCCCAGCATGGTGGTCAGGGCGGCCATGGCGACCGGGCGAACCCGGCTGACGGCTGCTCGCACCACCGCGTGGTAGCGATCTCGGTGTAGCGGCAACTGCACGTTGATCTCCTCCACCAGCACGATGGCATTTTTAATCACCATACCGATCAAACTTAGCGTGCCCAGCAGCGCCATAAACGAGAAAGGCATACCGGTGAGCAACAGCGCGCCGACTACGCCAATAATGGTTAATGGCACCAGCGACCAAATAGCCAACGGCTGACGGAAGTTATTGAACAGCACCACAGTGAGAATAAACATCATCACTATCCCCAGCGGCAGCGAAGCAAACAGCCCACTTTGCGCTTCCCCCGCGGTCTCAAACTCACCACCCCACTCAAGCCGATAACCCGAGGGCAGATCTAACGCTTCCACCCTTGGGCGAATCTCGGCCAATACGCTGGCGGCGGTCATCCCGCTTAACGGGTCAGACTCACCGTACACCGCCAGCATGCGCTCGCGATTGCGGCGCATAATTAGCGGGTCAGCCGCCTGGGTGGTGATATCGCTGATCACTTGATCGGCGGTGATATAGCGGTTTTGCTCTGCGCTCCAGACGTTAAGTGAACCGAGATTATCCACATCGTGGCGCTGCTTAGGGATAGCCCGTGCCACTATCGGAATCAGGTCGCTGCCGTCGCGGTAAATGCCCACTTGGCTGCCACTGGTACTCAGGGCCAGGGTGCTGGCCAGGTCTTCACGGGTCACGCCCAGCCTACGTGCTGTATCTTCAAGAAAAACGGGCTCAATCGCCTGAACGCGGTTACGCCAGCTGGTGCGCACGCTGGTCATATTGGGCGTATCACGGAACATGGCTTCAACCTGATCACCCAACTGACGCAGCACTGCCGGGTCACTGCCGTAGAAGCGTGCCTCAAGTTTGGCTTTCGGTGCGGGGCCGACTTCCAACGGGGCGATTTTATAGTCGATATCGCTATGGTCGCGCTTAAGCACTTGCTCAACATCTGCCATGCGGTCATGTTGAGTCGCTTTATCGTCGGTTTCGACTATTAGCTGCGCATAGCTTGCGTAGCGGTCTTCCGGCGAATAGGTGAGGGTAAAGCGCTGCGCCCCACCGCCCACGGTGGTGGTCAGGTGGCGAACCCCGGACATCTCCATCACGCTCTCTTCCAACTCGCTAACGCGGCGCTGGGTTTCGAGAATATCAGTGCCTTCCGGCGTGCGGTAATCGACAAAAAAGATCGGCGTATTGGAGGCTGGGAAAAAGGCATTTTTAACCGAACCAAAGCCAATCACGGCACCCACCAATACGGCCATCATCAGTACCAAGGTTAGCCAGCGCCAGCGAATACCGGCGATAATCACGCGGCCTACAAAACGGTAAACCACGCCTTTGTAGGGATCCTCCTGACCATCGCCGGGGGCAACGTTGCGGAAAAATAGCTTGAAGTAGAAGGGCGTTAACGTCAGCGCCGTGATCCAGCTCAGCAGCAACGAGTAGAGCAGCACGAAGAACAGCGAGCCGATAAACTCACCGGTGGTGTCGGGCGATAAACCGATGGGCGCAAAGGCGGCAATCGCGATTAGCGTGGCCGCCAACAGGGGCCAAGCGTTTTGGCGAATCACTTGGTGGGCTGAATCACGAATAGTGTTACCGCGCTTTAACCCCACCAACATGCCTTCGGTGACCACAATGGCGTTATCCACCAGCATTCCCAGGGCGATAATCAGCGCCCCCAGCGAGATTTTCTCCAGCTGCAGCCCGTGAAAGCGCATCAACATAAAGGTGCCGATAATGGTGATCAGCAGAATAAAGCCCATTAATAGCCCGCTGCGCCACCCCATAAACAGCATCAACACCACGATGACGATGGCCACCGCCTGGATCAAGCTGACCAGGAAACCGGATACCGCGTCATCGACCACCTGGGGCTGGTTGTAAACGACGTTTAGCTCCATGCCCAGCGGCGTGCGGTTTTGCAATTCATCCAGACGCTGCTCTAGCCGCTCCCCCACCTCGACCACATTGACGCCGCTTTCAAACGAGACGCCCAGCGAGATCGCCGGTCGACCCATATCGCGGTAAAGCTGCTGGGGCTGCTCCGCCAGCTCACGGCTTACATCGGCAATATCGCTCAGCCGTACCAACTCGCCATCGCCCTCGCTGACAATCAGGGCGCGCAGATCGTCAATATTCGCCGCACTGCCCGTGGGCGTGATGCGAAAACGACGGCCATCCTGTTTAAGATGCCCTGAGTCTGCCACGGCATTTTGAGTCTCAAGCAGCTGCTGTAGGCGAGAAAGCGGAATATTGAGCGCACGCAGGCGTTCGCGATCAACTTCGATATAGATGCGCTCTTCGTGCTCACCGCTTAATGATACCTTTGCAACGCCCTTCACCAGCGCGAGCTCGCGCTTAAGAAAATCAGCATGATCAGCCAGATCCGGCATGCTATAGCCCTCGCCGGTCAGGTTAACCATAAAGCCAAACACATCGCCAAAGTCGTCGTTAACGAGGGATTGGCTTGCTCCTGGCGGAAGCGCGGCCTGAGCGTCCTGTACTTTACGGCGCAGCGAGTCCCACAGTTGCTGCAACTCTTCGTTTTGTACCGTGCTTTCAAGCTCGACGGTAATCTGCGAGAGGCCATCAGAGCTTACCGAACTAACACGCTTAATCGATGACATCTCCTGGATCGACTCTTCCAGGGTCGAGGTGACTTCCTGTTCGACCTCTTCAGGCGTCGCTCCGGGATACTGCGTGGTGATCAACGCATTGCGAATGGTAAATTCAGGGAACTCCAACTGGCCCATGCCTAAAAACGATAGCGCGCCGCCCGCCAGCAGCACCACCGTCATTAAATAGCTGGCCGCGCGGTGGCGTAGGAAGTAGTCGACCATATTATAGCCCCTGCTCCTTTTCCCACGGCGTCACCTGGGTGTCCGCGGTTAAACGGTGGGCGCCAGCGGCCACGATGCGATCCCCCGCTGCCAACTCTCCGCTGACTTCAAGGCCGTTTGAGGTTAATTGACCAACCTCCACCGGCACTGCTTCAACGTTTTCCGGCTCGACGAACCGCCATACCTGGGCCTGGTCGGGATCATCACCGGCATAGCTCACTGCATCCGCAGGCAGGTGCCACAGCGGGGTGCTATTGTCGGTTTGTAGCGAGCTCAAATCTAAGCGCACGTTGGCGCTCATGCCGTCTAAAAGGGTGATATCGTCCGGCTGGGGAAGCGTTAGGGTGACTTCATACGCCAAACTCTGTGCGCTGGCTTGGGTGGTGTAAGAGGCAAGCTGGGCGAGATAGGGCTTGTCGCTATTGCCAAAGCGCACTTCGAACGCCAGCGCATCACCGAAGGGCGTTCCATTGCTTCGCGGTATGCGCTGCACGATCTGCTCGGGCAGATGAAACACCACGTCTAGCTGCCCTGGCTGCTGAATCACCGCAACCGTTTCCTGTACCTGAACAATCTGCCGGTTATCCACCGGCACTTGGGCAATCACGCCATCGTAAGGGGCGCGAAGCTTTGTATGCTCGACCTGCTCTTGGGCCTGTTCAAAGGTGGCTCGGGCGGCCCGCCACTCACTTTCCGACTCATCAAATTGGGACTGACTGACCGCCCCACGCTGCAGGGTATAACGCATGCGTTCCAGCGTTGCCTCGGCTAGCTCCAATCGCGAGCGGGCGCTGTCCAGCTCGCTTTGCACATTACGATCATCAATCCGCGCAATCACTTCGCCCTCGCTTACACGCTGGCCAGAGCTGACATTGAGCTCCAACAGTTCCCCGGCCATCTGAAAAGACAAATTGCTGCGCGTCGAGGCTTCCACCCGCGCCGGAAACTGTCGCAAGGCGGCGGCATTGGCTGACTGCAATGTGATCAACTTGACTGGTCGCGTTGCATCAGATGACTGCGCCTGGGGTTGCTCACAGCCCGTTAGCACGAGCAGAGCCAGCAGGATGGGCAATGAACGGAGAAGAGTAACGGCCACGGGATGCTCCTTGGGGGTCTATACCGCTTTCCAAAACTGACGTAGAAAAACCGAAGTGAGGTATTATACATCTCACTGACATTCACGAATGTCAGTGAGATGTATAATAATCATCAACCGGCGACTTTGCTATCCATCACTGCCAAAATACCGCTACGTTTATTAATAGGAGCCGCTATGTCCCGTCGTAAGGCCGACGCTGAACGTACCCGAGAAACCATTCTGGACGCGGCAGAGACCACCTTTCTAGCCCAAGGCGTTTCACGTACCACCTTGGCGCACATCGCCCAGGCAGCAGGCGTGACACGAGGGGCCATTTATTGGCACTTTGAAGACAAAGCAGCGCTTTTTGATGCGCTGCTGGAGCGAGTGCGCGTTCCACTTGACGAAATAGTGGGTGAGGCCGTTCAACGGTTAGGCGATTCGCCAGTAGAGTGCCTTCGCGCTATTGCCCAAGGCCTGCTGGCAACCATTTGCTATAACATCCCGCTGCAGCGGGCGGCGACGATTGTGCTGCACCGCTGTGAGAAGCTCGAAGAGGAACACCCTCGAATCTGCATGATCACGCGCCTTTCTGATCATGTCGAAATGCAGATAGAGCAGTTGTTTGAAGAAGCCCGAATAGCCGGCGCCCTACGCAAAGGCATCTCACCGGCTAGCGCCCGACGCCAGCTTCATGGATTTTTGATTGGGGTCTGCTTTGACTGGCTACAAGACCCTGAGGAGTACTCCCTGTCCGATGACAGCGAGGGTATCGTCGAAACATTAATGCGTGGCTTATTTAACACTCAAAGCATATGAGTCTGAATCCAATAATAAAGCGCTGAGCACTATAGGCATTTTAAACACTATTTCGGGGCAGTTGAGAGCAGGTATTTTCTCCAAAACTTACGCTTAATACATTTAATCCACCTTCGACTCGCGAAGGGCGATAAAGTGTTCAGCCAATACGGTGCTCATCGGTACATTAAGCGTAATGTCTTTGCCAGGAATAGGTTGCTGAAACCAGCGTTCGTAAAGCAGCGGCATTTCAGGACTGGTATAAATATGCTCAAGAGCCTTGTTCACCTCAGCTGCAAAGGCATCGTCGCCCAATCGCATTAGAAAACCGAGTGGCTCTGTCGACGTAATGGCTTCTTCGGAAAGCGCGTACGCGTCAGGGTGCTCGGATTCAGCCATCATTGTGCTCAGTAATATATCATCCATCGCGAAGGCCGCTACGCGCCCATCAGTAACTAAATCAAACGCTTCCTGCAATGTCTCGACAGGCACGACCGACAAGTTCAGTTGCCGTTCTCGATTGACCTGATTGATCTGACTGACATTGACGGTGCCCCTAGCAACGCTCACGCTTCGTCCGGCCAAGTCCTCCAAGGTGTTAAACCCATTCTCTTTCAGGGCCACATAATGCACCGAGACAAAGAAATGGCTCAGTGCAAACTGCGCACTCTGCCGTCGCTCTGGGGTATTAGTACTGGCATTACACTCAATATCGATATCACCGCTATTGAGCAGTTGTACCCGATTACTAGGCGTACGATACACATACTCTATATCCAGGGAAGGCAGACCTAACTGCACTTGCAACTGTTTCGCTAAACGTTGGCAAATATCAATAGAGTAACCGACGACGTTACCGTGATTATCTAAATAAGAGAATGGCGCTGTCTCACCATAGCCAACCCTTAATACGCCGGTTGCTTCTATGCGTTCAAGCGAATCGATAGACGTCTCTGCATAGGCTGCCTCTCCACCAGACATCATTACCAACAAACTACACCACCCAAGCAATAAACTCCGGCGCATAACACACCTCCTCTACTCTATGTACTGCTCAGGATTGGCGAAAATAGCAGCAAGCGCCGGCGCTAGCGGCAAGTTCAATACTCGGTTATCGGGAGGGAGCGGCTGCAAAAACCATTTTTCATAAAGCGTGCGGATAGTGTCACTCTGATAAATATTGCGTAGCTCCTTATTGACCAGATCAACAAAAACAGGGTCATCAGGCGGCATCATTAAGCCATAGGGCTCGGCACTGCTCAGTGTTGCTTGAGAAATATGAAAAGCGTCAGGGTCGGCAGCAGACGAAACCAAACCCGCTAACAAAATCTCATCCATCACAAACGCGGAAGCCTGCCCTGAGGCGACCATCGCAAAGGCTTCTTCATGGTCACGGCTGAGCATTACCGATATATTGAGCCCCTCGGTGCGATTCAGCTCGTTGAGCTGGGCGATATTGATAGTGCCCGTGGTTGATACCACGCTGCGGCCCGCCAAATCCTGCAAACTGTCCATATGCTGGTTAGCGAGGGATACATAACGCGTTGCAGTTAGAAAATGAGGGTATGAAAAAGCGGCTTGGCGCCGGCGTTCAGGGGTGTTGGTGGTCACCCCGCACTCGATATCCACGTCGCCATTACGCACTAATATAAATCGATTGGCAGGCGTGACCGGCACATAAGTTATCTTGAGATCACTTAACCCCAATGTTGCCTCCAAACCTTCAATGACATTTCGGCATAGCTCAATCGCATAGCCTGTTGGTTGGTCGTTGACCAGGTAGGAGAAGGGAACTTCGCTGGTACGATGGCCAATAGCAATCTCACCAGCCGACGCAATACGCGACAACGTCGGCGAGGAGGCGATCTCCTCACTAGCAGCGGCACCTTGCCACATCGCACTAATCATTAATAACGCTACTAGCCACTTCATAGGCTTACCTTTATTCGATGATCCTGGAATCCATTGTCATCCCTGCGGCATAGAGCATATAGCGGTCGCGCCCTTTCGCCTTGGCCGCATAGAGCGCCAGATCTGCGTGACGTAGCAGGTCATGGCTATTGCGCCCATTCGCGGGCGCGGTAGCAATGCCAACACTCACTCCAATGTTAATTTCCTGGTTATTAAACTGATACGGTTCACGTAGAGTAGACACAATCGCTTCCGCCAGTACTTTTGCCTCACTGGTGGCACTGCGCACAACGCGTTGGATGATGGCAAACTCATCGCCACCAAGGCGCGCCACCAAATCATTGTGGGTCAGCAGCCCCTGCACCCGCTGACTAACTTCAACGAGCAGAGCATCACCCGCCGCGTGCCCCAGGCTATCGTTTACTGCTTTAAAATGGTCAAGATCAAACAGCATGATATTAAATACGTCGCCTTGATGCAGTGAATTCACCGCTGTTTTCAACGCATTATTGAGTTGTACACGATTGGGCAACTTGGTCAGTTCATCATGATGAGCAAGATGCTGAAAGCGCAGAGCTTCGTCTTTAACTTCAAGTAAGTGTTCACGCTCAATGACTTTTTTACGAAGCGCATCTATGGCCTTTGCCATCCGGCCAATTTCATCGTTTCGGTCGGTATAAGGCGTGCTTTCAGCAGTCTGGTTTTTGGCGATGTCGGTGAGCGACCTAATTAATACCGGCACAGGTGTAAATAACTGACGCATTAAAATAGTGACTAACAGGGCTGTAGCGATCAACACCGCCAGCAGCACCACAAACGCTTTGCTGATCAGATCATTACGCATCTGATACAGCCCTTCTTTCTGGCCTATAGTGGCTACCAGCACTCCTAAAAGCTGACCATCAGGAGTAACAATGGGCAGCGAACTAATGAAATACTCTTCATTGCCAATGTTGGCAAATCCAACATAAAAATCAGCGGCATTCGATGTTGTATGCCACGTATCGATCTCCAGATTGGCGGGTAAGTCTGATGATGTATTAAGTGCATCAGCCACGACAGTGAAGCCCTCTGAGGACTTCGCGAACAGCCATACATTGTTACGTGTTTGTGCACTTGCCAGCGCCAATACATCAATTGGACTAAACCCAGTTTCCAGGACTGACTCTTCATCGCCAATCGGGCGCTGGGAAATGATATGCGTGACTTGACCGGTGTCATCTGTCTTAACCGCCACGGATGTATAAATACGCCTAATAGTCGCGCTCACTATCTGGGCATTCACCTGCGCTTCGCGCAACCACTGCTCCCGAGCCCCACGCTCCACTATCAAAAAACCCGACAGCGCCCCCATTAAATACGCAAACAGCACACCCATTAGCATAAACATCACCACCTTACCCACCAGGGTATGATGCCAAGGAAGTCTAGCCGCAGACCGTGAAGCACTCCTATGCTGGGGTTCTGGCATCTACTCCGGTTCCTTCATGGTTATAGCTGCAGCGGGCGTACCTGGGCGCAAGCGCAATAAGCACCATTTCTTTAACCAACAAACTTTTATGACCACTATATTATTCGGCAAACATACACAAACAATTAGGTTTTACTAACTAAAGTATCATTAAAATGGGCTGGTATGTCTTAAAAAATAACAAACTTAATCATTCTTGTTGCCCTACTCTTTTGGCATATCTCTTGCTTTATAAATAGCTGACAGACTCGCTGATTTACATTAGGAGAACTTGATGCATAATTCTGACTATCCCCTCAGTGAAGTCCCTACCAGTGCCCGCAAGGGCCTCCTTTCTACCTCGGCAGTACTGCTTGGGTTTACGTTTTTCACCGCCACCATGTGGGCAGGCGGCACCTTAGGCCAAGCCTTTCCGATTGGCCAACTGCTATGGATCATAGTGATTGGTAATTTGCTGCTGGGGATGTATGCGGCAGCCCTCGCCTATATTGCTTGTAAAAGCGGGCTCAATTCGGTGCTGATGGGGCGCTTCTGCTTCGGTGAAAAAGGCAGCAAGCTCTCCGATTTTATCCTCGGTTTTACCCAAATCGGCTGGTATGCCTGGGGCACCGCCACGATTGCCCTAGTGTTAGTACGCACCACAGGGATGCCTGAATGGCTGGAAATCCCCTTAATGGTGCTCTTTGGCTTTGGTTTCTGCATCACCGCAATGATCGGCTACAAGGGCATGGACTGGCTTTCACGCTTTGCCGTCCCCGCGATGATGCTGTTTATCTTAATCAGCCTTTTCACCGGGCTGGTGGATGTGCGCGGCTTTGCGGGACTGAGCCAACAAACGCCCACGGACAGCATGAGCGTAGCAGCGGCGATTACCGTCATCATTGGCACCTTTATTAGCGGCGGCACCCAAGCCACCAACTGGAGCCGCTTTGCCAAGACCCCGAAAATTGCCGTCATCGCCACCCTGGCGACTTTTTTTGTCGGTAACGGCTTAATGGTACTGACCGGCGCACTCGGCACCATGATTTACCAGCAGGCGGATATCGTGGATGTATTGATCGCTCAGGGCTTTGTCTCCATCGCCGTACTGATGCTGCTTCTGAATATATGGACGACCCAGGACAATACCATCTACAACTTCGCCGTGGCGGGCTGCAATTTAATGCGCACCGAAAAGCGTCGCTTGGTCACTGTGGGCGGTGCAGCGATTGGCACCGTGCTGGCGGTGGGCGGCATGTATAACCTGCTAATTCCCTTCCTAGTGCTACTCGGCACCTTTATACCGCCTATGGGCGGGGTGATTATGGCGGACTTCTGGCTCAAGCATAAAGGCCGCTATCCTGCATTGGATAAAGCACGACTACCCGACTTCAACAGGCGAGGGTTAGCTGCCTATGCGCTGGGCGCCGGGGCGGCTTACTTCTCCCCGTTACTACCTCCGTTGGTGGGTGTGGTAGTGGCAGCAGGCAGCTACGCCGTGCTGCTTCGTTTAAACCACGCTACGCTAAGCGATACGCTTCCCTCTACTGCTGAACAATAAGTGAGCCCCTGTTTTATATGAGCATGCAAATTATCAACGCCCGACTACGCCAGCGCCCTGAGCTTTACCGACTTGAGATTGAGAACGGCACGTTCACGTCGATTACCGTGCAAGACGCACCGCAAACAGCCATTGAGGGGCAGATTGATGCGGGCGCCAAGCTCGTTTGCGCGCCCTTTATTGAGCCCCATATTCATTTAGACGCTGCCCTTACGGCGGGCGAGCCTAGCTGGAACCAGAGCGGCACACTGTTTGAAGGTATTGAGCGCTGGGGCGAGCGTAAACCCATGCTTACCGAAACGGATATTCGCGAGCGGGCTCTGAAGACCCTGAATTTGTTGATCGGCAATGGCGTGCAGTTTGTGCGCACCCACGCCGATACCAGCGACCCTAGCCTGATTGGCCTTAAAACGCTGTGCGCTTTGCGCGACGAGTTAAAAGATAAAATTGATATTCAGGTGGTCGCCTTCCCGCAAGACGGCCTGCTCTCTTATCCCGGCGGTGACAAGCTGATGGAAGAGGCGCTGGAGGTCGGCGCCGATGTGGTGGGCGGTATTCCCCACTTCGAGTACACCCGTGAGCTGGGAGTGGCTTCCATGAAACGGGTGATTGAGCTAGCGATCAAATACGACCGCTTGGTGGATGTGCACTGTGACGAGATTGACGATCCCAACTCGCGCTTTCTCGAAGTTCTGGCCTACGAAGCACTGTTTAACGACTTAGGCAGCCGTGTGACCGCCAGTCACACCACGGCGATGCACTCCTACGACAACGCTTACTGCTCCAAACTGTTTCTGCTGCTCAAGCGTTCGGGCATCAACTTTGTCTCCTGCCCCACCGAGAGCATCCACCTGCAGGGGCGCTTTGACACCTACCCGAAACGGCGCGGCGTGACGCGTGTTAAGGAGCTCAACGCAGCGGGCATTAACGTCTGCTTTGCCGAGGACTCCATCTTCGATCCCTGGTACTCACTGGGGAATGGCAAGCTGTTGCGAACGCTGGATTTTGGCCTGCATATCTGCCAAATGATGGGCTATCAGGACTTCAGCCAGGCGCTTTCGCTGATTACCGACAACAGCGCCCGCACGCTCAATATTGAAGCGCGTTACGGCATCGAGGTCGGCAAGCCCGCCAGCTTCAACCTATTGGAGGGCGAGGATGACTACAGCGTGCTGCGCACTCAAGGCGAAGTGCTGCTTTCTGTACGCCACGGCGAGATCATTATGCAGCGCGAGCCAGCCAAAATTACGACGCCCCCCTGGCTTGGCTAATGTAGCAAAGGCACGTTAAATTAGTTATTTGACCGAGAACGTTAATGCCGAATGTTCATGACCGGGGGTATCCACAATGGGAATAGAAACCGTTCGTCAATTCTTTGCCGAGCATGCACCGGATGTAAACATCGAAGTACTTGAAACCAGCACAGCTACCGTTCAGCTCGCCGCTGACGCCCACGGCGTAGTGCCAGGGCAAATTGCCAAAACTCTGGCATTCAAAGTCGGTGAAAAGCCGCTATTGATTGTGGCCAGTGGCGATGCGCGTATCGACAACCGCAAAATCCGCGATACCTTCGGCGGCAAGGCCAAAATGCTCGACGCCGAGACGGTCATGGAACTGACCAGCCACCCGGTGGGCGGCGTTTGCCCCTTTGGGCTTGCCACTGACCTGCCGGTTTACTGCGATGAATCGCTCCACGCCTATGACGAAGTGCTACCTGCCGCTGGTTCGCCCACCAGCGCCGTGCGCCTAAGCCCAAAGCGTTTGGCCGAGCTGGTCAATGCCACGTGGGTGGATGTGTGCAAGCTGCCGGAAAACGCCACTTAAACACGCACCTATAACGCCGTGTTATTTAATATCGAGTAAATAACCGTAGAACGCCGTATTACGCTGCCAGCCTAATGATTCATAAAGGTGCTGGGCGCGCTCGTTCTCAACCTGGGTCATTAGCATCAATCGTGCCACGCCGTGATCATGGGCTAGCTGGGTGGCAGCTTCCATTAACACCCTACCGGTGCCTTTATCACGACATTCTGGCAGCACAAACAGATCATTTAACGTCCAGCGGGCATTTAAGCCCACTGTGGAAACCCCAGGGTAGAGCTGCACAAAACCCGTGAGCACGCCTTCGCTGTTCTCGCTAACCAGAATGAATGAATCTCCTAGCCCCATGCGCTGATCTAAAAAATCGCGCGCTGATTGAATATCACTCGGCTGCTTATAAAACTGACGATAGCCATCAAGTAATATGCTAAGAGGTTCTAAGTCATTGAGTACCGCCGAACGAACGTTAACCATAACGACTGCTCCGTGTGAGAGGTGATTTAACAAAGCTTGCCGTCATAGTGGTCTATAATAAAGAGCCACTTATCGCCAAATTAAGGGTACCAGTGAAAAGACGTGACGCTGCCAGTGACTGGATTGTGGAAGCGCTAGCGCTAAGGCTAACCACGAATGAAGCCACCACGCTTGTGCAGCAACTTTACTGCTCGCTTAAGGAGTGGATTCAACATGGTGAGCTGACGGCTGGCGATGCGCTTCCTTCTTCCCGCTATTTGGCTTGGGCTTTGGGTGTTAGCCGTAATACGGTGCTGGCCACCATGGATCGGCTTCTGGCGGAAGGGTTGCTGATTTCCCGCCAGGGTGCAGGACTCTATGTGGCGAACCTCCCCGCGCTGTTAACCCGAGCGGAGTTTCCACCCCCTTTGCCTGTCCGCTACTCAAGCCGGGGTAACAAGCTATTAACACTCAGCGGAACCTTGAGCCACGGCCATCGCGCCTTTGCCCCAGGCGTCCCGGCGCTCGATCTATTTCCCCGCGAGCAGTGGCAGCGCCTTTTAAGGCGTCACTATTATCACGCAGAAATGGCATGGATGGATTATCAAACCAGCGGTGGTTTACCTGCACTCAAAGCGGCTCTTAGTGACTATCTAAGACTCTCCCGCGCGGTGCGCTGCCAGCCAGAGCAGATTGTGATTACCCAAGGCGCCCAGCAGGCGTTTGAACTGATTGCTCAACTGCTCACTGACCCTGGTGATTCGGTTTGGATGGAAGAGCCAGGGTACGGTGGCGCCCAGGCCTGCTTTCTAGCGTCGGGATTGACGGTAACGCCCATACCCGTCGATAAAGAAGGCTTAAACCCATTACTTGCTCCCGAGAATGCGCCAACACCTCGGCTAATTTACGTGACACCCTCTCACCAGTATCCCAGTGGCGTGACCATGCCAGTGCCCAGGCGGCTGGCGTTACTTGAGCATGCTTCTCGCACTGGTAGTTGGGTCATTGAAGACGATTACGACAGCGAATTTCGGTACGACACGCCACCGACGCCCTCTCTACAGGGTCTTGCCGAGCAGTCATCGGTTATTTATGTAGGCACCTTCAGTAAAGTGCTTTATCCCGGCTTACGCTTAGGCTATTTGGTGCTGCCTGATACACTTGCCAACGACTTCAGACGTGCCCATGCACGACTGCACCGTGAAGGTAACTATCCCGTGCAATCGGCGCTTGCTGAATTTATTACCAGCGGGCACTTTACTCGTCACATCGCCCGGATGCGGGCGGCTTATCGCCAGCGCCAAGCCTGTTTACGCACGGCATTAGCGCCTGCTGTGGCCGCTGGGCTTCGGCTTTCTGACGGCCATGCAGGTATGCATCTATTAGCTGAACTCGATACTATTGAGGAAGAGGGGATGCTCGTTAAGCACGCCAGTGAAGCGGGCATTACGCTCTCTCCACTTTCACGCTACTACCTTTCCGAGAATAAGCGCCCTGGATTAGTGCTCGGCTATGCGGGCTCGACTGAAAGCGAGCTTCTAGCGGCAGGCGCATGGCTTAGCGATACATGGTTAAGCTTAAACCACTCACATCTTGGACTAAACAATTAGGAGCGCCCAATGCCCGATTTTATCGCCCCCGATGGAAACCCTCGCTGCCAATGGTGTGGCGGCGCGCCGGAGTTTCTACCCTACCACGATAACGAGTGGGGCTTCCCGGTAGACAATGATCAGCGGCTATTTGAGAAGCTTTGCTTAGAGAGTTTTCAGTCGGGCTTGAGCTGGCGCACTATTCTCAATAAACGCGAGAACTTCCGCACTGCATTTCACCACTTCGATTTTCATCAGGTTGCCCACTTTAGCGAAGATGATGTGCAACGCTTGCTGCAAGACGCGGGTATTATTCGCCACCGGGGTAAAATCGAAGCCGTCATTAATAATGCCCAGCGGGCACAAGTAATGGTGGAACAGGAAGGTTCGCTGGCCGCCTTCTTCTGGCGTTACGAGCCAGACGCCGATTCAATCGCCGCGCCGCAAACCCAGACCACCTCGCCTGAATCCATCGCACTTTCCAAAGAGTTGAAAAAGCGCGGCTGGAAATTCGTTGGCCCAACGACCGCTTTTGCCTTTATGCAGGCAATGGGGCTACTTAATGATCACTCGCTAAGTTGCATCACCCGCGATCGGGTCGAACAGGCAAGACAGCGGTTTCAGCGACCGGTGTAACAAAAAAGGCGTAAGGCACTATACTTCTTGCATGCTTGGCAAACGAAGACGCCATAGACAGATAGCCTACCTGCGTATTATCTGGGCATCTTCCTGTAGTAAGGTATGGTTCTTTAAGCACTTATCAATAAACCGAACAGCAAGGGGACAACACGTTCCCAATGGGGTCAACGTGGTTCAATCGTTCTCTTCACCTACAGAATCCCGCGCCTCACGATGTAAAGCTTGGAGTGTGCATATATTCACCGCCAGCGGTGTACTGCTCGGCACAATGGCGCTGCTCGCACTGGTTGATGATAATCCCGTTGCTTGCCTGCTCTGGCTGGGTGCCGCAATGATGATAGATGGTATTGATGGCACGTTAGCACGTAAGTATGAAGTGAAGGCCATACTGCCCCATTTTGATGGTTCAACGCTCGATATGGTCATTGATTATCTGACCTGGGCCTTTATTCCTGCCCTATTCATCTACTACTTCATTGAACTGCCGCCCTATTTAGGGCTGCTATCCGTATTTATCATTCTGCTGTCATCGATGTTCTGCTTCTGCAACGTCGATATGAAAAGCCAGGACAATTACTTTGTTGGCTTTCCTGCCGCCTGGAACATCGCCGCGGCCTATTTCTATATTCTCGACTTCCCGCCTTTCATCACCTTTGCCGCTATCGTCTTTCTGGCCATCCTTACCGTCACTAAGATGAAGTTTCTCCACCCCTTTCGTGTGCGCCAGTTCATGCCGTTCAATATTGCCATCACGCTGGTGTGGTGTGCATGTACAACGTCGTTGGTACTCTCAAGCCCTGAGCACGCCACCTGGGCTTTATGGGGGTGGGGCATTGCGTCTGTTTACTTTGCCGGTATGTGCCTATGGCGTACGGCGCAAGAGTGCTTTTATTGAACTTGCTGCCTAACTGCACAAGGAGCACGGAAGATGTCACTGACCCCGCGGCAACAGGAGAAGTTCAGAGCGCTGGCGGCAGAGATCGAAGGAATCGATGTCGAGGTCTACAAGCGCTTTGAGCGCGATCCTCTGGAGCCGATCATCGGTCTTGGGCAACGCAATCTGCGCATTGGCTTTTTCGGGCGCGACCCAGGGCGCGATGAGGTACGCCATGGCGAACCCTTTATCGGCGCTGGGGGGCAATTGGTCAGAAAGGCGCTGTATGAGCACCTTTATGATGAGAAAATGCCGGATTTCGAAGCATCAAAAGCCGTGGGCGAGCACTTTTTCTGGATCAATACCGTGCCCTACAAGCCCTTCGGCAACAAGGCGTGGTCGATGAAGGTCAAACGCCACTTCCACGGCCTGATGAACGAGGTTCTGATCTCCCGCTGGGAAGGACGAACCCTCATTACGTTAGGACGCGAAGCCTTCCTGTGGTTTGGCATTGGTCGTTCAAAGGAGGAGCGTGCGCGTTTGGAGGCCTTCTGGAAGAGTGAGAATCGCTTTGAGAGCCATATCGAAGTGACGCTGGAGGATGATCGGGGCAAGGCACAGGCCTTTACACTCTACCCACTTCCTCACCCCTCTCCCCTCAATCAGACCTGGTATGCACGCTTCCCAGGTCTATTGAAGCAGCGCCTAGAGCAGTTGGATGTACGTCCAGACAACCTCACGCTGTAAAGACGTAACCGCCCTCATTTAAGGCGACAGCTGGTTGGACGCTAATCATGCAAGGGTAGAGTAAAGTCCAGAAGCACCTTCGGGCCGCTTGGGCTAAGTGCCATCTCAACAGCTTGTCGCCACTCTTGGCGTGAAAACACTTGATAATCAGGCATCGCTGACTGATCTAAAAGTCTCCAGATAGCCGAGAATTTGTGCTGCCAAGTTTCTCCAGACATGCTGGCCAAACTATCGCGCAGGTGAAACCTTCTGTAGCGAGCGCAAGGCTTGGAATCCAATTGAATCGCCTGCCCTGTCAATAATCCGTAGGCGATAAACGTCGCCCCCGGTGCCATTAATTGCAATATATTTGCCGCGACGCGGCCACCTAAAGCGTCAAACACCACATCAGATTCACGGGCCATACGCGAGATCTTGGGCATATTGTGAATCGATATCGGTTTGATACCGAGCTGTTCCAGGCGGGCAACTCTACTCTCGGAGCGGTATATGCCGACAACCTCCCTGGCGCCGTGCTGATAGGCCCATGCCCCAAGATAGTCAGCGCAATTGGAACCCGCTCCACTGAGAAGAACACGCTTTCCCTCGACAGGCCAAGTCTTAAGCATGGTCAGAGCAGCCAAGGGATTAATGTAGGCACGCGCGGCAACGGCATCAGAAATGGTATCGGGAACGGGTACTGCGAGTGCCGCATCACAATCTAGAACCGTCTGCCAAGTGCCTTCGCCTCGTAATGGGAGCACTCGCTTTCCGATAAGAGAGGCATACTGTCTAGGTGCCTCAATAACGCGCCCCACTCCTTCGTAACCGGCGACAGCAGGGAGCTTTATACGGTGAGAATAAGCACCGGAGATGGGAATCAAGTCAGATGGGTTAACGGGAGCACATAACATCCTCACCCTGAGCTTACCCTCACCCAAACGAGGAACGTCCGCGGTTTCCATGTTCAATGTTTCAAGCGGCCGTCCGAACGCGCGATAGGTGAGAGCATGACGACGCATGGTTACCTCGAACATAGCGGATAAATTTCCATGACCTAATATGGATAAGGATAAATGCTCAAGGTTGCGGTTTAGACGTGAACTTAGATAACGCTTGTCGCATGCGTCTGAGCTTCCTCCACCATCTCGGTGGCTAGCTCACCCACGGTACGCACGGCGTTTTCGATGCCGGGTGTTAACGTGAACGCATAGTTAAGACGCAGGCATTGGCGAAACTTGCCCGAAGCTGAAAACAGCGATCCCGGCGCAACATGGATAGCATGTTGCGCTAAGCGCTGATTGAGCTTCACACAGTCCACCGCGGCGGGTAGCTCTACCCATAGCAAAAAACTGCCTTGGGGGTAGCTAATACCCGCGTCCTTGGGGAAGTAGCGCTGAACCCAACTGATCATGATATCGCGCTGGCGCTGATATTGGCGGGTGGCGTAACGGACATGGCGCTCGTAGTGCCCTTTGGCGACGAATTCTGCCACTGCCAGCTGCGGCAGCGTGGCTGAAGCACCGGTGGAGACATACTTCATATGCAGTGCCTGATCACGGTAGCGCCCTGGCGCCAGCCAACCCACTCTTAACCCCGGCCCCACGGTTTTGGAAAAGCCGCTGCACAGCATCACGCGCCCGTCGTCATCGAAAGATTTCACGGTGCGCGGTCTTGGCAGACTAAATGACAAGTCGCCGTAGATATCGTCTTCGATAATGGCTACATCGAAGCGTTGAGCAAGCTGAAACAGCGCCCGCTTGCGTGCTTCAGGCATGGTGTAACCCAGCGGGTTGTTGTAAGTGGGCGTGACCTGTATCGCGCGGATTGGCCATTGCTCTAACGCTAGCTCCAGGGCTTCCAGACTGATGCCGGTTTGTGGGTCGGTGGGTATCTCCAGCGCTTTTAAGCCGTTGGCCTTGAGTATCTGCATGGTGCCGTAAAAGCTGGGTGAGTCCACGGCCACCACATCGCCGGGCTGGGTAAGGGTGCGCAGCGCGATGGCCAGCGCCTCCTGACAGCCGGTGGTTACCATAATGTCATCCGGGTGCAGCAGGCAGCCGGAGGCGATGGCCAACCGTGCCACCTGTTGGCGAAGCTCAGGGCTACCGTTCAACTTGTCGTAGTTGAACCCATGCAGGTCGTTACTACGATGAAGTCCAGCGAGTATCTTCGACAGCGGTCGCAGCGTCTCATAATCAAAATTCGGTATGCCGCGCCCCAAAAGCAGCCGAACGTCATCACGCTGAGTGGCGACAAGCTCCAGCACCTGATCCCATTGGGAAACATCCAACGGTCGTTGGGCAGGCCGAGAGACTGACGGTAGCACCGACGGCACGCGGCTAGGCAGTACGAAGTAGCCCGATTTTGGTCGAGACTCAATCAACCCCACGTCCATCAGTTGGCGGCAAGCCTCCTGGGCCGTCGAGATGCTAACGTCAAGCTCCTGGCACACTGCACGGATAGACGGCAGGCGATCACCCACACGGTAAATCCCGTGTTCGATACGCTCGCGCAAAATGCTGGCGACTTCTTCATAGCGCGTCATGACACTCCCCCTAATGCAGCCTGATAACGATACAGATGACCTCAACATCGGCCATACAGAGGCATAACACGCCCTTCTGTATCCTAAAAACATTAAACTCTATATCTGTATTCAAATGATAGCACTGAGTAATCTGGTTGAGCATATAACACGGAGGATTAGCCATGCCACGCTTCAGCCTCACCCAGCTTCGCTATCAGCTAAGATCTCAACTGCGTCAGTACCGTCACTATCATCGTAGTCGCCGACAGTTACTGGCGCTTGATGACAGACTACTTGACGATATTGGCATTGACCGCACACAGGCGCTCAAAGAGGGACATAAAGCGTTTTGGAAGCATACACCACTCGATGAGGGGCCTTATGAAAACCGCTGAGTATTACCTACTCGACGTCTTTACCGACCAGCCGTTTACCGGCAACCCATTGGCCGTCTTTCTAGAGGCTGATGGGTTGGCAGACAGTACCATGCAGGCGCTGGCTAATGAGCTCAACCTGGCTGAAACGGTGTTTTTAAGTTCAGCCACTGAACCGAATCACTACCCGATGCGGATTTTTACGCCGACTCGTGAACTACCTTTTGCAGGCCACCCCACGGTAGGCACCGCGCATTTGCTAAGGGAACTGGATTTAGTGAACCACGGGCAAGGCGTTGTGCTCCAGCCTCCTATCGGCGAGCTAGTGGTTAAGTATGAACATGATAGGGCAACGTTTAAGACCGCCCAGCCCGCCATGGTCACCGGCAGCACTATTGATCGCATCACTGCCGTTGAGCTGCTGGGATTGGACATCCATCAGGTTATTGGTGATCCGGTGATTGCCTCCTTTGGGCTACCCTTTCATTTGATCGAACTCACTGACGTGGCAGCGTTAGAGAGCGTGCGTATTGCTACGACGGCTTGGGCAAGTGCTGTTATGGCTAGCAGCGCCGTCCAGATTTACCTGTATGTGATTGAACAACAAGGCGGGGCAGAAACGATTGTTCACAGCCGCATGTTTTGTATGCATGCGAGCATTTGCGAAGACCCCGCTACCGGTAGCGCCGCAGCTGCTTTAACCGGCTATTTGGCCTCACTTCAACCCGGTGCTTTGCAGTGCAAGATTCATCAGGGTGTTGAGATGGGGCGTCCCAGCGTTATCTACACAGCAGCAAATGACGGTATCAAACCCGGTTTTGTGCAGGTTGGCGGTAACGCAGTGGTCGTGGGTAAGGGAGAGTTTTACCTAGAACAGTAACCAAAAGCTGAAACAAAAAAAGAGTGCCCACGTTATCGCGGACACTCAGCATCTGTTCTCAGTTGGCTAACGTTATGCTGCCTGTACCTCAATACGGCGGGTACGGTGGCTATCTTTCTTGGGCAGCGTTAGCGTCAGTACGCCGTTGGCGAGAGTGGCGCTAATGGCATCACTATCCACTTCATGACTGAGGTTAAAACGCCGCGCAAAACGCTGGCCGCGAACCTCGGCGTGCAGCGCGCTCAGCCCTTCGGGCATATTTAGCGCTATCTCACCCTCCAAGCTCAGCACGTTGTTGTCGAGCTCTATTTTCAGCGTTTCATTAGTCACGCCGGGCATATCCGCCACCAGTTTGAGCGCGTTAGACTCCTCAATGATATCCACCGCTGGCAGCAGGGTTTCTTGAGAGCGTTGCTCTTCGCCACGCTGTAAAAGCGGGGAGTGGTTGGATGAACGAACAACGTTATTCATGATTTATCCCTCCTTATTCAAGGTTAACAAACATGATTTACGCCGCCTGAACATCAATACGTCGCGGCTTGAGCTCTTCGCGCTTAGGCAGCACGATCTCAAACACTCCATGGGCATGGCGTGCCTCTGCCCGTTCGGCATCGAGACCGTCGGGGAGCGCAATCGCTCTAACAAACTCACCGCTGGCGCGCTCACGACGAAATACCGGGCGCGAGCTGCCATCTTCATTACTACCCGTCACAGCATCGCGTTTGCCACGCAGTGTCAGCACATTATCCTGAACATCGATGGTCAAATCCGAGGGTGCCAAACCCGCCGCAAACACATAGACCCTCACGGCATCGTCGCTCCTGGCGACATTGATCATCGGAAAACTACCACGCGGCACTGCACGAATATCCATCGCGTTGCCGTCGGGGAAGAAGCCATCCAGCAGTTGACTAAACCAGTCAAGCTGGCGTGGCGAGCCGGTTTCAAAACGCTTGAGATCATCGAACATATCGAACACCTCCTACGTTAAGCAGACTGTGAGAATTGCGATAAGAGGCAGCCTCTTATCCACTCCACCGAAGCAGCCTCTACAGTTTGCAACATAGGAGCGGTCAATCAATTTTCAAGGGTCTGGATGGCAATTTTTTTGGGCTATTTAACCGGCCAAAGACAGCACATTAAGGCCCCTTTGAAGGTCGATGCTCACAACGGTCAAGCCACCGTCACGTCGGTAGAGAGATAGACATCCTGGATCGCATGCAGCAGCTCAACGCCTTCCTGCATTGGTTTCTGGAAGGCCTTACGTCCAGAAATCAGCCCCATCCCACCCGCACGCTTGTTGATCACCGCCGTGCGCACCGCTTCGCCGAGATCGGAGTGCCCCTTGGAACCACCGCCGGAATTAATCAAACCTGCGCGGCCCATAAAGCAGTTGGCGACCTGGTAACGGGCTAGATCAATGGGGTGATCCGTGGTCAGCTCGTTATAAACCTTATCGTGGGTATGACCAAAGCCTACCGCACGGTAGCCACCATTGTTCTCAGGCAGTTTCTGTTTGACGATATCTGCTTTAAGGGTTGCAGCCATATGGTTCGCCTGGCTGGTGAGGTCGGCTGCGACATGATAATCGGTGCCGTCCTGCTTGAAGGCTGGATTGCGCAGATAAGCCCACAAGACCGTTACCATTCCCAATTGATGCGCGCGCTCAAAGGCCTCGCTAATCTCCATGATTTGCCGACGGCTCTCATGGGAGCCAAAGTAAATCGTCGCCCCCACCGCCACGCAGCCCATATCGTGGGCCTGCTCCACATCGGCAAATAGCGTTTGGTCGTATATCGCCGGGTAGCTCAGGGTTTCGTTATGGTTGAGCTTGAGCATCATTGGGATCTTGTGGGCATAGCGCCGCGCCACCGACGACAAAACACCCAGTGTCGATGCCACGCCGTTACAACCACCTTCGAGTGCCAGTTCAACGATATTGGCCGGGTCGAAATAGCGTGGGTTAGGGGCAAAAGAGGCGCCTGCCGAATGTTCAATGCCCTGATCTACCGGCAGCAGGCTGAGGTAACCGGTACCCGCCAAGCGCCCGTGATTAAAAAAGCTCTGCATATTGCGCAGCACCGCTGGGCTGCGGTCGCTATCCGCCATAACACGGTCAATAAAATCTGGGCCCGGCAGGTGCAAGCTATCCCGGGGTACGCCCTGGCAGGTGTGATTAAGTAAACTATCGGCGTCACTGCCAAGCAACGCAGCTATATCAGTCATGATGAGCTCCTTTATATTTATATGTAACAAAAAGTAAGTGTATGCCAAAAACTGCTTAAATGAAGCGTATCGATTTAATAAAGCCTAGCGCTTCAATAGACCATAGGGGAAGCACCGCCGCAATCAGGTGGCTCTAGGTTTCCCGACAGTTGACAAGACTACGACTAAAGGATGAAAATACAATCACAAATGAGTTTTAGTCGCAAATAAGACTCCTTTTGTTTCCTTCGCTTCACACTTGGAATCACTTTATTCTAAGTACCTATTTTTCGGCGCAGCAACTTGCTCTTAATTAATCTTTGTGACAACTTTCATATATGAGAAAGATATCATGGACTTAACAGCAGGAACGCGCCAATGAAATGTACCGCATGCCAGCAAGGGGACTTAGTCCCCAGCTTTCTTGATGCCCTTTTCCGTAGTCATACTTGCAATAACTGCGGCGGCAACTGGATCTTGATTGAAGACTACATTAGCTGGAAAGAACGTCACCCCGAACATGTATTTGATGACATTTGCGTTGAAAGCATTGAAGCGGAAGACACCGTAGGCGCACTGATTTGCCCGGTGACCGGCGGCATTATGAGCAAGTTTCGCATTACTAAAGATAATGCTCACCGAATCGACTATAGCGCCCGCGTCGGGGGCGTTTGGTTGAATAAGGGTGAGTGGGAAATGCTGGTTGCGGAAGGGCTCGCAGGCAATCTGAACAGCATACTGACAGATTCCTGGCAAAAGCGGATACGTCAGGAAAAAACCAGTGAAACCTTTGAGCAGCTGTATCGCAGCAAGTTTGGTGATGCTGACTACCAAAAAGCTTGTGACGTGCGCGAGTGGCTGCATAGCCATTCTCAAAAAGCAGATTTACGTGCTTTCTTAATGGCAGAAAATCCTTACTCGGCTATTGAGTGAGTGCTTTTAGATAAATGATTAATCAGCCGCTGATAATCAGCGGCTGACTTTTAACGATTAAGTATCTCCAATCAAT
Organism: Halomonas campaniensis; assembly: GCF_002211105.1. Lineage (GTDB taxonomy): Bacteria > Pseudomonadota > Gammaproteobacteria > Pseudomonadales > Halomonadaceae > Vreelandella > Vreelandella campaniensis_A. Next base: position 180,309 of record NZ_JPUA01000043.1, read on the forward strand.
AACTCATGATTAGTGTTCGGGTAGTTCCTCCAGCAACATTACCCATCCTCCGTTCTTACCTTCCCCCATTGGCCAACCCCTTCCGCAATTAAGCTTAACTGGCGAACCACCAAGGCACCGGTCTCTTCATTGCCACCGGTTAACTGCCGACGTTGGAACTCACGCTTGATATCTGCCCAGCGCTGTTTTTCTTCCTCGCTCAAGGTGCCTCTAAGCTCTTTCAGCTTGAGCAGATTCTCTTCGGCCCCCTGGGTTAACAGCTGCGCTTCGCCGACGTAGTGATCATCAATGATCGCTTCAAGCTCGCCGTCGCTGAGGATTGGCGACATCTTCTCCGCCAACCGATTCATATTGCGGTAGCTGCCCTGTAGGCGGAACGGCGGCTCGGTGCGGTACTCGTCAGCCTGGGCGCTGGAGGCGATATACTGCTGATTGACGCGCAGCACCACTTCACGTGCTTTAAACATATTCTTCAGCACCGCCACGATCTCTTCACGCTCTGCGGCGCTATAGTCGTGTTCAAAGTCGGTGCTTGGCACCTCGCGACCCATGGCGATATCAACAAAGCGGTAGAAATCGTCCATGCCCCGCGTGGCCAAAGAGGCGAGCACCGTGTTGGCACTCATGGCGTTCTCGATGTAGGAGAGCGCAAACACCTCCTCCATGCCGCTTAATACATCGCCCAGGTTATAAACATCGGCGCGGTTGGCCAGCATGTCGGGCACTTTGAACACGTCGCCGCTTTCGGTGTAGGGGTTACCCGCCATGGCGATGCAGAAGCGCTTACCGCGCATATCGTAGGTCTTGGTGCGCCCGTTCCAGATACCGTCTACCCGCCGGCTGCCGTCACATAGCGAGATAAACTTCTGCAAAAACTCCGGGTGAGTATGCTGAATATCATCCAGATAGAGCATGACGTTGTTGCCCATTTCAAACGCCAAGTTGAGCTTGATCAGCTCGGCCCTGGCGGTGGAGTGGGTAGCCGCGTCAGGATCCAGCGAGGTCACATCATGGCCAAGGCTGGGGCAATTAATCTTCATAAAGATCAGCCCCAGGCGGTTCGCCACATACTCCATCAGGGTGGTTTTACCGTAGCCGGGGGGCGAGATCATCATCAGCAAACCACTATTATCCGTTCGCCGCGTATCTCCCACCGTGCCCATCTGCTTAGCCAGGTTATCGCCAATAATGGGTAGGTAGCTTTCGGTAATCAGCTTGTTGCGCACAAAGGAGTTTAGCGGTTTAGGTAGGTACTCTTCGAGCCGCAACCGTTCCCGCTGCTCGCGTAAAATCAGCTGACGACGCTCCTGCAGTGCCGTCCAGTCGCGTATCACGACCTGCTCGTGGTGGCGCAGCCGCTCCTGAAAGTCATCGAGCTGAAGCGACAACTCCTGCTGTTCTAAGCGCCCGTGCTGCCCCAGCAACCCGGTGACGGTGAAGGCTAGCTCGACATTATGGGTCGCGGTACTTAACCGGTCAGCCGTATTGAGCATAGCAATCGCTTCAGGCAGGTAGTGTAGCAACGCCTCTTGCTTGGCTTGCCCCGCGTGAGCCTGCAGCCAGTGGGAAGTGATCACCCAGCGGGCGCCGGGGTTACCCGCCACCACCGCCAAGGCCTCTTGGAAGTGTGCGTAATGCCCCTGCTGCTGCATGGAGGTGGTAAAGCTCTCCACTAAGCTGGCAGCGTACTGGGTGACCGGAAAACGTTCGCCCTCTTCAGCCAACTGGCGCACCAAAAAGTCAGTGGCACTGCTTATCTGACTCACCGAGCACTTGATCTGTTGGGCCGATACAAAAGCATCAAGCTGCGGTTGTACTTCCTGGATCAAAGCGTTTAGCAGATCCTCGTTATTCATAATGCGGCAAAGAATGCCCGCCGATAGACAGCGAGCGCGCAGATTACGGGTCGCGTCTTCATCATGAATACGGTCGGCCCAGAACAGCATCGCCAGCGCTCGGGGCAGCGGCCCAAAGCCTAGCAGACCAGCACTTTGGCGAGCCGGCCACAGGGTGCGTACGATTAACGCGGCGTCGTGGTCGTGGATACCTTTTTCGTAGCTTTCGCGGTAGCGCGGCGAGGCAAAATTGGCAATCTGACGCTGCAGCTCGCTGAAATCTTCCACATTAATGGGCTTGGCACCAGGCTGCGCCAGTTCACCCATAAAGCGATAGGCAAGGTACTCGGCGCGATAAACAGCGGGGCTTTCGGAAGGCAGCAGCATCCCCCAGTAGTCTTTCAGCTCGGTCAACCGCTCGTCTTCCAGTGGCTCGTAATACTGGGTGCCCGTCAGGTGCAGCATGATGCGCTCTTGGCGCGGCACCAGGGTTAAGTCGAGATGCTGTTGGTTGACGCTGAAGCGGTGACGCGGCCCCAAGCGAATAACATCGCCACCGGATTCATAGATATCGGAACGGTCGCGCACGCTACGCATGGCGGCGTCTTGAGAGGAGCGTAGCCGCCCGGCGATATCGTCCGCCTCAAGGTTACCGCCCATCTCGCGTAGCTCATCGATCATGCTACGCACTTTGCCCACCATGGCATCCGCTGCGAAGAAGCTATGCAGCTCTTCCAGGGTTTCAAAGCGCTCTGTGCGGCGCTCCACATTGGCCAGAATCCGCTGGCTGGCGTCCGTTAGGGTAGAGACACGGCGTTGACGCTCATCCTGCAACTGCTGGCGACGGGCTTCGATGCTTTCGTGGGCGCTTTCACGCTGTTCAAGAATGGTGGTTAAAAATTCATCAAATTCACCGAACTGACTCTCCAGCTCCTGGAGCTGATCGAGCATACGGGTCATTAGCTGATCGCAGTCGTCGGGCTCGCACAGCGCGCCGACTCCGTTGGCCAGGCTCTGCTCAAACAGGCGGATCTGCGCCGCAAACTGCGCCTGAGCCTCTGCGCTCCCCTGCTCTCTTAAACGGATCTCCGCTTCGGAGCGCTGCTGATTAATCGAGGCGTAGATGCTGGAGATATTCTCGGTAATCCGCGTTTGTTCAATAGCATCGCCGCCGGACATCGACGACAGCAGCCCTTGAATCATATCTAGGCCCGCGGTTAATTCGCGATAGCGCTCCACGCACTCCGCCAGTTGCTGGCGATTCTCTGCCTCACCCACCTGCTCTTTCAATGTCGCCAGGGTTTCCCGGTAGCCGTCCAAGGCTTCTGGCTGAGCAAGAAAGCTAAAAGTCTGCTGGGTTAGCGACTGTTCCGCTTTATCCAGCGCTTGCTCTAACGTTTGCAGGCGTTCCTCATCCAGATAGCGGCGCTCGCGCAGCGCCATCAGCCGACCACGATGGTCGCGTAAGTGCTTTAGGTAGGTAACAAATAAATCGGGGGTTTTCCAACTACTGGGCTTGAGCTCCCGCAGCAGCGCCGCCTGCTGTTTCTCAACCTCGTCTAGCGCCTGAGCAGTCTGGGCACGAATCGCCTGGACTTTCTCATACTCATCGAGCATCAGTTCAGCGGTGTGCTTTAGCTGTTCAAGCGCGGCGTGAATGGTTTTAAAGTCAGCTTCACCAATCCAGTGAAACTGGTTCAGCGTGCGGTCGACCCGCCGGATGATGGCGTTAAAGTGGCGCTCTGCTGCCTGCTGCTCGTTAGCGAGCTGCACAATACTATTGAGCTCAGCAATGCCGCGAACCAGATCAGGATTGCCAATTCGGCCTAGAGGCGTGTCGTTACGAACCGCATCCTGGGCATGAAAGCGCTCCGACATAAAGGGCGTCGCCCATACCTGGATGGGGTGAACCAGCGTAGGCTCGTCTTCGGCATAAAAAATCGCCAGATGGCCGTTTTCAAGTATCGCCGCCCCATGCCCCACCATGGGAGTATCGACCTGCTTGCGGATCAAGTTGTAGCGATAAAGCACCACCTGTCCGGTTTGCGGCGCGTAGAAAATGTAGAGAACATCTTCGCCGTTTGGCGAGCGCACCATGCGCTTGAAACGCAGGTCTTCTTCGGGGACTTCGTAGGTGGTCAACTCACCGGTATTTAAGTAGTAGCCTGAAGGGAAAATCAGGCCGTGGTTTTCCGGTAGCTCAACCACCGAACCCGCCATGGCATCGACACGTTTAACGTGCTGCTCGCCACGATTAAAAAGGTAGTAGCGCCACTGTTTCTCATTGAAGGGCAAAATGCGGATCAGCACCACCGCGCCGAGATCAGCATATTCAAAGCTGGCATCGTCCAGCGACTGGGAGTCAGACTCCACCGGGTCGGCAAATACCCCCTCGCCGCTGCTGGTGTTGTTCTCGATCTTGAAGGTAATGTTACCGCGCAGGTTATCCACGAAGACGGTATCAAGGATATTCAGATGGGGAGCGCGGCCTTGCTCCTGCATATCCCGACCTGCTGTCTGCCAGGGGAAGGCGAAGCGGTCGGGGAACACTAGGTCGCGCTCGCCGCGGTTATCGATATAGCGGCTCACCTCGCCGCTCGCGGCTAATTCCCAGCGGAAAACGCGCAGGTCGCTAAGTTTTTCACCTATTTGAAAAGCGATCAGCAGTTTGTTGTTCAGGGTGATCAGTTGAACCAGCGTAGCGTGACTGTAGTATTTCTGGAGTTCTTTGAAATCCTGAACAAAGCGGCTCTCGGTGAGGAAGCTACCCGCCATCGGCGCTTCACTTAACTCAAGCCCCTCTTCATCGTCTTTAAGGTAATAGAGCGCAAAGATATCGCTCGCTTCCAATGCCTTACGCAACCCCAGCTGAACATTGAAACCAAACAGGATTTGCTCACCAATGCGCACCATATCCCGCGCAATGGCGTTATTTTCGGTACGTACCCGGGCCCTGCCCAACAGCGCCATACTACTGCTACCAAAAACATCAGCACGAGCTTCGTTCAGCTTACCGATCGAAGCACCCAGTTCGCCGCCCTGGGTTCTCAAGCGCCGCTGAATCGTCTCGAATGCGGTGCTTTCTCTGACGATGTTTTCAACCGAAGAGTGCTCCTTCGACATAGTAGTCATCCTGAAAAAGTGCTCACTAGAAATAGCAAAGACCGCAATGGGGTGACGATTGCGGTCTTGGAAAGGTGTCACCGGCCGCTTGGAACGACATAGGCCGAGACTCTCTGCATAGGAGGGAAAGCAACTCTCCGCATGGAGAGTCGCCCTGCCCTTTAGGCAGATTCGGAGGCTTTGCCAGCGTCAGCGTTCAGGGCACGATTCGCCAAGCCCGCCAGGGTAGCTTGCAGCGCTGGTGACTTATCGAGCACACCTTGTACTGCCTTACCGTAGCCCAGGCCGGCGGTGAGTTTTTCAAACACATCGCTGTCGCCACCAATCAGCTCAAATTTGGCATTGTGCATCGCGGCAGCCATGACCTTGCCATTTTCGAGCATACCGATGCGCTGGGCTTCGATTTGCGCCATGACTTCTTTTTCGTGCACTTCCAGGTTCATACGGAACTCTTCGAAGTGGCGAGCCTCTTCGGACATATTGTCGTAAGCGCGCAGCTTCTCGACCAAGCCATTGGCTTCGGCTTTGGCCATTGCTTCCCGGGCCTGCGCTTTCGCGGTGCCCAGTTTTTCCTCGCCCATCGCCTCGGCTTCAAGGCGCTGTTCAAGAATACGCACTTCCGCCAGTCCAGCATCTTCATCGGCTTTCGCATTGGCCGTTTTAACCTCGGCCTGGGCAAAGCCTTCGCTGCGCTGGGCGTGAGCACGCGCTTCGAGCACTTGCGCTTCTGCCAGCCCGTCTGCCGCGGCAAGTGCTTGTTGGCCGCGCGCCTGCTTCTCTTCTGCGGCGGATTTCTTCTCGGCGGCATCCAGATCGGCTTGAGCACGAATAACCGCTTCTTCAGCTTCCAACTTGGAGCGCTCAAAGACAGCTTCCGCGGCGCGCACCTCTTTGAGCTTGCGCTCTTCCGCTTCGGCTTGAGCGGCGGTCAGGCGTGTGACCTTCTGACGCTCCGCCTCGGCGCGGTTGCGCACATCGTTAATATTCTCTTCTTCTTCCGCCACGCTGCGCTCAACCGCAATACGCTGGCTGGTAATGTCGGCAATCTCTTTGCGCTCCTCTTCCAGCGCTTTCTCCATACCGATTCGTTCAATTTCGACTGCGCGCTCGCGGGTCACATCCTCAAGCTCTTTGGCCTGACGAATCCGCACCTCTTCGATTTGTACCGCACGCTCGCGGGCTTTGGTGGCCATTTCGATCTGGCGCTGCTTGTTCTCTTCGGCAATCGCCAGCTCTTCGTCGGTTTTAATCCGGGCGGCTTCGCTTTTCGCACGCTCTTGCTGGAGCACCTGCTCGGCTTCGGACTGCTCACGAGACTGCAGGCTTTCGATTTCACGACGCTGACGCGCCTCGGCATCGGCCTGAGTTCGCTCAAGCTCTAATGCCGCTTCACGAGCGGAGACATTCTTGCGCTGAATTTCCAGCTCTTGGTCGCGTTCCAAGCGGTTGGTTTCAACATTGTGGCGGGCGGTAATCTCGGTGATGCATTTGATACCTTCTGAATCCAGAATATTGTTCGGATCCAGCGAGCTTTTCGGCGTCTGCTCTAAATAGTCAATCGCAACGTCTTCGAGAATATAGCCATTAAGATCCTGACCAATGGTCTCAACGATGGCGTCGCGGAACTGCTGACGCTCTTCGAAGAGCTGCATGAAGTCCATCTTTTTACCGACGGTCTTCAAGGCTTCACTGAACTTGGCGTTAAACAACTCATTAACGGCATCGCGATCGGAAGCACGGCCTACGCCAACGGATTTAGCAACGCGTAAGACATCCTCTGCGGTGGCATTAACCCGTAAGTAAAAGGCTACGCTGATATCAGCACGCAAGTTGTCACGGCAGATCAGCCCCTCTTTCCCGGTACGATTGAGTTCCAGGGTGATCACCGATACCTTCATGGTTTCGGAACGGTGAACAACGGGCAGCACCATAGCCCCGGTAAAGTAAACCTTGGGCGTTGCGGAAAGGTCATTGACGATTAATGCTTGGCCTTGATCTATTTTTCGATAAAAGGCTTTAAACAGTGCCAGTATCGCAAGCAGTGCAATAACAATCACACTGATGCTAACCAATAGTGGCATGATCCACGACAAATCCATCTTTATCTCCTGCACCAAGGCAATTAATCGGCTAAGCCGGCTTCAAAATCTTTCTCAGATATCACCCAGTACGCATCTTCATTAATCAAGTACTGAATGATGATGGCTCGCTCACCCCGCACCAACGCTGAGTCGCTTCGCACTTGTAAAATAAGATGGTCACCATCGATATGTGCATCAGCGCGGCCTTTCTCTTTGTCCACCACTGCCGAACGAACGGTGCATTGCTTACCTGTCAGGCGCTGCTCAATTGGCAGGTGTTGAGCGGGCCGAAAAAGAGGCCGTAAAGGGCGAATCAGAAAGGACGTTATGATAGTGGCGACAACAAACCCTAATATCAGCACGACGCCATTAAACACCCACAGCAACAGGCCTGGGCTTAGGTGGGTTCCTAACAACAGCATTGCAAAATAGCTACACAACCAGCCGGTTAATGCCAGCAGCGTAATCACTAGCGGCAGGGGAACGCCGTGTAAGCCCAGCGTTGCCAGTAAACCGCCCAACGCCAACGAACCGCCTTCGCCCACATCACCCTCTATGACATCACTATCGGCCAGCCCCGATAACGAAAGTAACCAGTAAACAACAGCCACACAGAGCAGAACCGTAAAAATCACGGTGGGAAAGGTAGAGATAATCGAAATAAAGAGAGGCATACACCTGTAACCCAGTGAAGCTAAACACAAGCGTCATCGATACCGGATGCCGCCATGAGTGATCGCCTTTTTCATTTTTGCTGAGAAAGGGTTCTTCTATGAACAATCGTATTAAGCTGACGCCAATTACCGCTTAGGCCTTGAGCCCGGATTAGGTTGGGTATTGCACTTCTGGCACCACCCCCTAAGTGCGAAGAAAAACTACAGCATCCACTCATAAAATCAATTAGGTCATCGACTTTTAAGAGATCTCTTACAAAACCAATAGCGAATGTCTTACAAAATTGGGGGCTTTCTACTGAAATGCTGACAATTTCGAGCAAATCGAAGCAGACTGGAGGGGATGCCGACATTGTAGAACCAGAGGGGTGATGTACTCGCAAGCGAACGATAAGCCACTGCCAAAAGAGATAGCAGAGGCGAGCAGAGAGCTTGCCCATTCACAGCATCTCTAAAATACAACGTTGGGTCGTCGATACGGGTGTTATCCATTAAGATTAACAACAATGAGTCATTTCAACCTCATAGGGAGATATGCCCATGCTGCTTTCCACTTGGTTGCTTTTTGTTGCCGTGGCCATGGTCAGTATTGCTAGCCCTGGCCCCGCGTTTCTGGTCGCGGTGCGCAATGGCATGGCAGGAGGTGCGAAGCGCGTGGCGCTGTCATCGCTGGGCAATATTACTGGGCTGCTCATCCTGGCGAGCGCGGCTGTATTGGGGTTAGGCGTGGTACTCAATGCCTCAGAGATGTTGTTTAGCTTACTTAAACTGGGCGGCGCGGCTTACTTGATCTATCTGGGCATTCGTCAATGGCGTAGCAATACCTCGCTTTCGGTCACTACCATAGCGACTAAACCAACCCCTAGGTGGCGTACCATTAGTGAAGGCGCATTGGTAGCCGTGAGCAACCCAAAAGCAATCCTGTTTTTTACCGCACTGTTTCCGCAATTTTTGGATACACAGCGTGCCTTGCTTCCCCAGTTTTCGATTATGGTGGGCACCTTTATGGCGCTCTCCTTCGCTGTTTTAATGCTCTATGGCGGGCTCGCGAAACACCTCTCCCGTTGGTTGAGCAGTGCCTCACGGGTGAAATGGGTTAATCGTATGATGGGTAGTGCTTTTATCGGATTGGGTGTCTCTATTTTGCGTTTACGGCAGCCGGTGTAACCACCTAATTATTATTCACTACGGCTTTTGGCCAACGAGCAATTATTGCGGTAACGATAACGGCAAATAGCAGCCGTGCCCATAAAATGCCTGCTATATCGGCCCCCAGCATCAAGATCAGCAGCGTGTCTTCTATAACGCTATGGCATAGGCCGAGAAAGCATAGTGCAAGCGTGCTATCCCGCTTACTAAGCACACCGTTTTGCACGTCACGGATCAGCAGCCCGGCGCCATAGCTTAGCCCCAACGTGAACCCAATCACGGTTACATTAGCGGCCGAACGGCCAATGCCCAATAGCTTGAGCAGCGGTCGCAACACAAGATGAATCCAACGCTCAAGTCCAAGCTTTTGTAAAAGTTTGAGGAGTACAATCAGCGCGAAGATAATCACAAAAATAAGCGCTAAGGTTTCAAGCTGAGCAACGGCCCAACCGCTTAGCGTTGGCTCTGATGAAAAGCTTGGCTGCCATATCAGCTCTACCGGTGCTTGCAGCAAACCAAACGTTGAGTAAAAACAGTGTAACAACCAAGCAAACAGCAAAGCCCCACCGACACGCAGGACTATGGTGGCCCACCAGGGCGCCCCCGCCCGCTTGGCGACGGCCCCTTCAACAGGAATTGAGTGCCCTACCAGCATTAGCGCCCCAAGCACCGTTACTTGCTCGACACTCAAAGGCATATCACCAGCTACTTGAAAAAACACTGCAATGGCGGTGTACAAGTTGGTGAAGAGCGCCGCCGCCCATACGACGCCCAACTGCTCGGGCAGGCCGAGTAAGCTCATTAAGGGAGCCAGCACTGCTCCCAACCCACCGACAATCCCCAACCACTCTAACCCTTTAACGATGAGCAGCGCCGGGATCAGGATTTTGAGTAGCGTCATGTATACCCGCAGTGCGTCTTTAAGAACGCTATATAAACCATCCGATAGGTGATAAATGCTCTTACGCATTTAGTTCTCCATTGCCATCGCCTGAATAATCGTTATGGTAAAGGAGGCAGCGCAGAATCTTCTTTTCAATACCGCTCTAACAATCACTATTCGTTCTTTATGAGCACCGAAAGGACATTTTATTTCGTGGACACCATTGATCGACGCATTCTTAACCAGCTTCAACGTGACTCCAGCCTGACCAATCAAGCATTAGCGGATGAAGTGGGTCTCTCTCCCTCAGCTTGTTTAAAACGAGTTAAGCGATTGCGCGAAGAAGGAATCATTGAGCGGGAGGTAGCACTACTCAATCCTGACACCCTTGGGCAGTGCCTGCATATGGTGGTGGAGGTGACGATGGAGCGGGATAACAAATCACTCTACCAGCGGTTTTTAACATCCGCGCTAAGCGCCCCTGAAGTGAAGCAGTGCTACCAGGTAACCGGAGAGTGTGATTTTGTATTGATAGTGACAGTCGCGGATTTAGATGAGTATGACCGTTTCTGCGATCGCGTACTTTATGGCGACGACAATATGCGCAAGTACCGCACACTACTGTCGCGTAAGCGGCATAAGTTTGAGACGTCGGTACCGATGGAAAGCTTGCTCTCTACATAGCGAGATTTACTCTACTGGAACGATGGGGTACGTCAACCAGCCGGCGGGCGGCTCATGGCCCTGCCAGTGTGCAAGTACCGCCTGGCTTGCCGGGAATAACGGAGCGGGCAGAGCGCTGGGGGTAAACCAGCGCCATTCAGTAAATACTTCCGGCTCAAGCACAAATGCCTCCGCATCTTGCTTCACATTGGCGAGTACTGCCCCTGTCACTATAGAGACGGGGCTATTCAAGTTCTGGGTTATTGCCAGCAACTTAAGACGCTGCAGCTCGGAAATGCCCGTTTCTTCTGCAACTTCGCGAGCAGCCGCCGCCTTAAATGACTCTCCCGCGTCAACATGGCCGCCCGGTAAACACCAGCATGGCGATTCACCGGGCTTATCGCGGTAGCCAAGCAGCACTGCTCCGTCAGGCCGGACAAGAATAGCGCCAACACCAATTACAGGCTGTCTGATATTGTCCACCGTTACCCCCTTTCCAGATCAGTTAGAGCACTTAGTTCACTTAAGCCGTCAGCCCAATCCCGCGCAAAATCACCGAGGTAACCGATTGCACGGCTTTCTCAAACTGTAAGTCGTCTAGCGGTTGGTCGTCGTTGAGCAGATAGATCTGGTAGTCGAAGTCGGCGTAGTGCTGGGTGGAGGCCCAGATCATATAGAGCAGGTAGGAAGGCTCGACGGGATTGATCTGACCTGACTCCACCCACTCGCGGATTTTCGACTCTTTAAGCTTGGCCCACTCGTAGAGGTTGTCGCGCAGGCTCTCTTTGAGGATCGGTGCGCCCTGCATGACCTCGGCCGCCCAAACTTTTGAGCCGTGGGCGCGATTGCGGGAGTGGTTCATCTTGGCGCGAATGTAGGTGGAAAGCACGACCCGGGGGTCATCGTAAAGCTCGAAGCAGAGCGCGTCCTGCTTCCAGACCTCTAAAAGCTCCAGCAACACATCCTGGTACAAGGCTTTTTTGGTGGAGAAGTAGTAGTGCACGTTGGACTTGGGAAGTTCGGCCATCTGGGCGATTTCCCCCATAGAGGCACCGGCGTAGCCTTTTTCGGCAAATAGCTGCTCCGCGGCTAAGAGAATCTTCTTAACGTTGGTCTGGCGAATTTCATCCTGGGTTCTTGCCACGCTGCACTCGTTCCTTACGTCGAAGATAGGCACTAACGAAAGCACCGTCGCAGAGCGACGGTGCTGAGAAGATCTCCTATTTACCCTAGGACGTCAACTTTGATTGGCGGGGAACGAGAACTCCGCTCGCGTCGCTTCACTAACCGATGGCCAGCGCTGGGAAACCGCTTTGCGGCGGGTGTAGAAGCGCACTGAATCCGGGCCGTAGGCGTGAAGATCACCAAACAGTGAGCGCTTCCAACCGCCAAAGCTGTGGTAGGCCACCGGCACTGGCAGCGGCACATTAACCCCCACCATGCCCACTTCAACGCCGTCGGTAAAGCGGCGGGCGGCTTCGCCGTCGCGGGTGAACAGGCAGGTGCCATTGCCGTATTCGTGGTCGTTGATCAGTTGCATGGCATCGTCCAGGCTAGCGACCCGCATGACACAGAGCACCGGCCCAAAAATCTCTTCCTGGTAAATGCGCATCTCGGCGGTGACGTTGTCGAACAAGCAGCCGCCCACGAAGTAGCCATCCTCGTAGCCTGCGACTTGCAGATCACGACCATCAGCGACGAGCGTTGCACCAGCGCTTACACCATCTTCGATAAAACTGAGTACTTTAGCGCGGTGCTCGGCGGTCACCAGCGGGCCCATATCCAGATCTTTTTTGGTGCCGGGGCCAACTTTCAGTTGGGCGATTTTAGGCAGCATGGTTTCGACTAAGCGATTGGCCGTTTCATCACCGACGCACACCGCCACTGAGATCGCCATGCAGCGCTCGCCGCAGCTACCAAACGCTGCCCCCATTAGCGTATTGGCGGCGTTCTCTAAATCGGCATCAGGCAGCACCACGGCGTGATTCTTCGCCCCACCCAAAGCCTGAACGCGTTTGCCTGCAGCAGAGCCCCGGCTATAGATCGCTTCCGCGACCGGCGTTGAGCCAACAAAGGAAATGGCTTTTACGGCCTTGGCGTCCAGCAGCGTTTCCACCGCTTCGCGACCACCGTGAATCACATTCATGACGCCTTTGGGCAGCTCCGCTTCTTGCAGCAGTTCAGCTACCGCCATCGCCGCTGAGGGGTCTTTCTCTGAAGGCTTGAGGATAAAGGTGTTGCCGCAGGCGATTGCCATGGGGTACATCCACAGTGGCACCATGGCAGGGAAGTTAAACGGGGTAATGCCCGCCACCACGCCTAACGGCTGAAAGTTAGACCAGGCATCAATACCCGGCCCGACATTATGGGAGTACTCACCTTTTAATAGTTCCGGGACACCACAGGCGTACTCGACGTTCTCAATGCCGCGCTTGAGCTCACCCATGGCGTCTTCCGGGGTTTTGCCATGCTCTTCGCTGACCAGTTGCACCAGGCGGTTAGCATTATCTTCGAGCAACTGCTTAAAGCGGTACATTACCTGGGCGCGCTTGGCGGGCGGGGTATCGCGCCAAGCGGGAAATGCCGCCTGGGCAGCAGCAATGGCACGCTCCACATCGGCTGCATTGGCATCCGCTACTTGGCGAATCACTTTGCCCGTTGAGGGATTGGTCACGTCCAGCGTGCGCTGGCTTTGCACTAATTCACCGTTAATCAGGTGTGAAACATTACTCATATTCAAACTCTCTGAAGTTTAGATCAGTCACTTATGCCAACGAATCCAGGGTGGTTGCCACCGCATCGAACAGCCGCTCTAGCTCGGCCTCAGTGGTGCCAAAGGGAGGGCCAAACTGCAGCGTGTCACCGCCGTAGCGCACGTAGAAGCCAGCCTCCCAAAGCGCCATATGCGCATCGCGGGGGCGAATCGTTGGGTCGCCATCGCGGGGTGTTAGCTGAATCGCCCCGGCCAAGCCGTAGTTACGAATATCGACAATATGATTGCGACCTTTCAGAGCGTGCAGCTTCTGCTCAAAGGCGGGCGCAATGGCGCTAACCTGGGCGGGGAAGTTTTCACGCTCCATCATCTCAAGCGCCGCCAGACCCGCCGCGCAGGCCACTGGGTGGGCGCTGTAGGTGTAGCCATGGGGGAATTCAACGGCGTGCTGGGGGCCACCGGCGTGCATAAAGGTATCGAAAATCTCGCTGGAAGCGATCACCGCGCCCATGGGAATTGCGCCGTTAGTGATCTGCTTCGCCACGTTCATGATATCCGGCGTTACGCCAAAGGCTTCGGCGCCGGTAGTCGCACCACTGCGCCCAAAGGCAGTGATGACTTCATCAAAAATCAGCAGAATATCGTGGGCAATACAGATCTCGCGCAGCCGATCCAGATAGCCTTTAGGTGGCACGATCACCCCCGCCGAGCCGGACATGGGCTCGACAATCACCGCTGCAATGGTTGAAGCGTCGTGCAGGGCGATTTGATCCAACAGCGCATCGGCAAGCTCAGCACCAGTTTCCGCTTGACCACGGGTATAGGCATGGCCCGCCTGCAGGGTGTGCGGCAAGTGCGTTACATCCATCAACTGGCCGTAGTGTTTACGATTACCACCGATACCGCCCAGGCTGGTGCCGCCAATATTCACCCCGTGATAGCCCTTGGCGCGGCCGATCATGCGGGTCTTCTCCGGTTTGCCTTTTAAACGCCAGTAGGCTTTGGCCATCTTGACTGAGGTATCGGCGGCTTCAGAGCCTGAGTTGGTGAAAAATACATGATCAAGACCTGCAGGCGTGAGGCTAGCCACCTTTTCCGCCAGCTTGAACGCCAGCGGATGGCCAATTTGAAAACCGGGGGCAAAATCGAGGCTGCCGAGCTGCGCCGCCACGGCTTTCTGTATCTCTTCACGGTTATGGCCAGCGCCGCAGGTCCAAAGCCCGGAAAGGGAATCAAACAACTTACGACCCTGGTCATCAATGTAGTAACGCCCTTCCGCCCCGGCGATAACTCGCGGGTTAGCACGAAAATCGCGGTTGGCGCTAAACGGCATCCAATAGTGCTGGTTAAGCGCCGTTTTTGAAGACGTATCTACTGACGGGGCACTCGAGGTTTCAGCGGGGATTTTGCTTTTTATTCCAAACATGGTGTCCAGCTCCATCGTTATAGGGCATTACCTCAGCATGCGCCACCAGACACGTTTATAAAATTACGCTCTTCTTTTGTTCACGTTAGAGAATCTATACGTAACAAGGCATCTTGACATGCCTATCGACCTTGACGCCGGTTAAAAAAGCACCTAATCATTATATTTATACGAATAAATACAACAAATCGATGGAGCACGCCCACTCAGTACTTGGCACCGATAACGTTGCTTCCAAGAAGCTCGCTGTTGGTAGCTGCGTACTGAAAATACCGCTCATAAACTCAACATAAACAATTCACTATGAACATAGGGCAAACTTGCTATGAAGTATTTAACTCCCCTCAAGCTGTCGATTTACGGTTTGATGCTTTTCAGTTTCTTTATGCTGGAAAGCCCCGTCATTATGTTGGCTAACCGAATAGAGCCCATGTTGATGGGTATCCCCTTTCTATTGGTGTGGAACTTGTTTTGGTGGTTTGTACTAACGGCGCTTTTTTTGGTGGCTTATTTCACCAACTGGGGCAGCCCAACATCAGATCATGAAGGCGCCACTAAACAACACTAAGACGGGGGATTAAACATGACCGGCAGTCTATTAATTATTGCGGCGTTTATGATTATCCCCTTGATGGTGGGGGTTTTATCAGCACGCCAATCGCAAGAAACCAGTGAAGATTTTTTCGTTCAGGGTCGCGCCATGGGCAGTATCGCGGTGTTTTTCACCGTGGCAGCAACCTGGTGGAGTGCCTTTGCCTTCCTTGGCTCTAACGCCACCTTTTATACCAATGGGCCAGTGTTTCTTACCGCGCTCGCCTGGAACCTGCTGTTTGGTTTTATGTATTACTGGATCGGTAAACGGGTTTGGTTTTTAGGCAAGCGATTCAATTATTTAACACCGTCGGATTTAATTGGTGACTTCTATAACAGCGAGGCACTACGCATTACCGTTGCCGCTATTACGCTGATTTTCACCGTGCCTTATTTGCAGATCCAGCTCACTGGCGGCGCCTACTTAATCGAAGTCGCCTCCGGGGGGTTGATTCCGTTCTGGCTCGCCGCGTTGCTGTTTTACTTCATCATTATTATCTACGTATGGATTGGCGGTATCCGCGCCATTGCCTGGACCGACGTTATTTATGGCGCTCTGCTGTTCTTCGGCATGCTGTACGCGGGTTACTACATTTCCACCCAGGTAGGAGGGCCAACCGCTCTGTTTAGTCAGTTGCAGCAAAGCTCACCCGAGCACCTCACTATGCCTGGGCCTAACGGTACAATGGGCTACCCCATGTGGTTCTCGCTGTTTGCCATTACCGCGATTGGTGCCTTTATGGGCCCCCAAATCTGGCTGCGTATGTACTCGGTCAAACACGGCAAGCTGTTTAACTTAATGCCCTTTTTACTGGGCTTGGCCGCCTTTGCCTATGTAGGTTCGGTGCTGTCTGGCTACTCCGGGGTGCTGCTTGAGCCCGATGTGGAAAACCCCGATCAAATCCTGCCCATCATGTTGATGGATTACGCCCCTTACCTGCTTGCCTCGCTGATTATGGCAGCAGGCGCTTCAGCAGCGATGTCCACCGCTAACTCGCAGATTCACGCGGTGTCCACAGTGGTAACGATGGATATCTATAAGCGCTATGTAAACCGTGAAGCAAGCCAAGCGCGGATCGTTTATATCGGCCGTTTATCGTTAGTAGGCTTCTCTCTGGCCGCTTATATCATGGCGCTAACCGTTCCCGGCGTATTGGTGACTATCGGCATTGCTGCGCTAGCAGGTACCGCACAACTGGTTATTCCTACCATTGGCGCTATCACCTGGAAAAAAGCCCACCCCACTGCGGCGCTTGCTGGGCTTTGGGCCGGTGTCGCCTGTGTACTACTGATGACCTTTGGCCCGCTAAGCGCCCCCTTTGGTTACCACGCAGGTATTTGGGGACTGTTGCTGAACACTGTGCTGTTTGTGGGCCTAAGCCATGGGCTGCATCGTCGCGATACGGCGGTAGTAGAGCGCTTTACCCAGGCACGCTACGACTATGATGCCGAGTACCACCCCGAACGCTTGCCTGCTTACACCCAAGAAACGACCAACGCCGCTAACTACAAATAAGGAGTGAGTTGATGACTCAGGCCCCTGGTTCAGCCTCTCAGCGCCGACCCAAACTTGCCGAGCTGATTAGCGATGATATCAAGCGCTGGATCGCCGCCGAGTCATTAGGGGAAGGTGATCGGTTGCCGAACGAAAAAGCGCTGATGGAGCTTTACGGTAGCGCCAAGGCCACGGTGCGAGAAGCGCTCAAGATCCTTGAGGTTGAGGGGCTGATTACCTTAAAAACCGGGCCTAAAGGGGGCGCGGTGATCAACCAGCCGGGGATGGAGCCCGCCAGTCGAATGCTGCGTAACTTTCTGCATTTCCAGCAACTGGATGGCAAGCAAGTTTACCAGTTGCGCAAACTGCTGGAAGTAGAGCTGGCGGCATCAGTGGTGGGAAGACTCACCGAGCACGACTTCCAGCAGTTGGAAGCCAATATGTCGGCCTGCGCTTGCTGCGCGAGCGATGCGGAGGATCACCGACACCAGCGCTTTTTGGAGCTGGAGTTTCACCAACTGCTGGCGCGTGTCTGCCCTAATCCTCTGCTCGCCTTTATGTGCCAGTTTTTAAACGACATGCTGCGCGATTTGGTAGTGATAAAGAAAGCTTACGTGCCCGAACGCAAGCAGTTCGATCACGCTAATCAGGACTACCACCGCCAGCTGGTGGACGCCTACCGGGCCGAAGATACCCAGCGTGTGCGTCAGGTAATGGCTGAGCATATGGCCGATGCCGAGCACCACATGAGCGCGCTGGAAGCGGAAATGGCCGCGCAAATGCTGATCAGCAACGATTCTCCCAACCTTCAGAATCACCGTTCCAAGCTACACGACCTAGCGACGGGAAATGCATCCGTTTAATCTTGCGAGGAGAGTGAAATGAACACCTACGTTACGCCAAGCAAAGATAGCACCGACCTACGTACTGACAGCGACCGCCTATGGGAGTCGTTAATGGAGATGGCCAGACTAGGCGCCACTCCTAAAGGCGGGGTGAACCGTCAAGCGCTTACCGATTTAGAACGCCAGGGGCGCGACCTGTTTATCCAGTGGTGTCGCGCCGAAGGCTGCACAGTTCGCATTGATAATATCGGCAATATCTTTGCTCGCCGTGAAGGCAGCGACCCCAACGCCAAAACGGTGATGGCGGGCAGCCACCTGGATAGCCAACCCACCGGCGGTAAGTATGATGGCTGCTTTGGCGTACTCTCCGGTTTGGAAGTAATTCGCACCCTTAACCAGCACAACATCACCACGCAATCCCCTATCGAAGTCGTCGCCTGGACGAACGAAGAGGGTTGCCGTTTTCCGCCCTGCATGATGGGCTCCGGCGTATTCACCGGCGAGCTGGAATTTGACGCCATGATGGCGCGCACCGACGCCGATGGCGTGACGGTAAGCGATGCCCTGGACGCCATTCACTACCGCGGCAGCGATAATGTCTCGCCAAGCGAGATCAAGGCCTACTTTGAGCCGCACATTGAGCAGGGCCCGATTTTAGAAGATACCGACACCACCATTGGTGTGGTTATCGGTGGGCTTGGGCAGAAGTGGTTCGACTTAACGCTGACCGGACTTGAAGCCCACGCAGGCCCTACGCCGATGAACCTACGTCGGGATGCCATGATGGGCGCGGCCGAAGTCACCCAAGCGCTCAACCGGATTGCCTTTGATCATCAGCCCCACGGCCGCGGCACGGTGGGCTGTATGACGCTGCACCCCGGTTCGCGTAACGTGATTCCCGGCCAGGTCAAAATGACCCTGGATATGCGCCACTGGGAGCCTGAAGCGCTTGAGACAATGGGGCAGGCCGTCACCGCCGCTGTTGAAGAGATTTGCCAGCGCCATGGCCTTGACTACCACCTGGAACCCACTGCCAATTTCGCCCCTGAATACTTCGACAAAGCGTGCGTGGATGCAGTACGCCAAAGTGCAGAGCAGCTCGAGCTTTCCCATATGGATATCATCAGCGGTGCAGGCCACGATGCCATGTTTGTTGGCCGCGTTGCCCCTGCTGCGATGATCTTTATTCCCTGCAAGGATGGCATCAGTCACAACGAGATTGAAAGTGCGACGCCAGAGCATGTCCACGCAGGCTGCAATGTGTTGCTCCACGCCATGCTGAATGCCGCTGGCTTCGTCAGCAGCGTTGGCGGAACAGGGGAGTAACGATGGCGGAAACGTTTGAAACACTTACGGCAGTCGACGCATTGGCGCGATTCGGCGAGGGTTCGCTCTCGCCAGAAACGCTGGTTGATGACTGCTTGGCACGGATTGCCCGCGATAATCCCAAGGTAAATGCGTTTACCTGTGTGAACGAGGTAGAAGCCCAGCGTTTGGCTGCAGCATCTGCACAGCGCTGGCAGGCAGGTACGCCGCTTGGCCCCCTGGACGGAATACCTGTCACCATCAAGGATTTAACCTTAACCAAAGGCCTGCCGACACGGCTGGGCTCGACGACCACGTCACCGGATGGCCCTTGGGAGGTGGATGCACCGATCAGCCGACATCTACGCAACGCCGGGGCTATCATAATCGGCAAGACCACCTCTCCGGAGTTTGGCTGGAAAGGCGTCACCGATAACCCACTCCACGGTATCACTCGAAACCCGTGGAATACGCAACTCACGCCGGGGGGCTCATCGGGTGGCGCGGGGGCTGCCGCTGCGCTTAACCTGGGCCTGCTGCACCAAGGTAGCGACGCCGGGGGCTCTATCCGCATACCGTGCAGTTTTACCGGCACTTTTGGTATTAAACCGACCTTTGGCTGGGTGCCCCAGTGGCCCGCCAGCACCATGAGTACGCTCTCCCACTTGGGGCCAATGACCCGTACCGCTGCTGATAGCGCACTAATGCTTAGCGTAATGGCGCAGCCTGATGTTCGGGATGGCTACTCCGGCAACCCGCTTGGGCCAGACTGGCTAACGCCTCCTCCTGCGGATCTAAGCGGCTGGCGAATCGCCTTTAGCGCTGACCTTGGCTATGTAGAGGTAGCGCCGGATATTGCCCAACGCGTTGAGGAAGCCGTTGCCCATTTAGAAGTATTGGGCGCGACGGTAGAGCGAATTGACCCTGGCTTTAGTGATCCGCTCAAGACGTTTAATACGCTCTGGTTTGCGGGAGCCACTCAAGCGCTCGAAAAACTGGACGAACAGCAGCAGGCGGCCCTCGACCAAGGGTTTCTGGATATCGCAAGGCGCGGGCAGGATGTCTCGCTTTCCACCTACCTCGCCGCGCGGCGC
Organism: Halomonas campaniensis; assembly: GCF_002211105.1. Classification (GTDB taxonomy): domain Bacteria; phylum Pseudomonadota; class Gammaproteobacteria; order Pseudomonadales; family Halomonadaceae; genus Vreelandella; species Vreelandella campaniensis_A. Next base: position 200,186 of record NZ_JPUA01000043.1, read on the forward strand.
GAGCGTAGCGAGTTAACCGCCCATATGGCGGCATTTCATGAGCGGTATGACTTGCTGGTCACGCCCACAATGCCAATTGCCCCCTTCGCTGCGGGCCACAACGTACCACCGGGTGACCGCTATCGCGACTGGATGGATTGGACGCCGTTTAGCTACCCCTTCAATCTCACCCAACAGCCCGCCGCCTCCATGCCTTGCGGGCTGGACAGCCAAGGGTTGCCGGTAGGCTTGCACCTTGTAGCAGGCAAATACCAAGATCTAAAAGTACTGCATGCCGCTCAGCTGCTTGAGCGCTATTTGCCAACACTCACACCACCGGGAATGGCATAACTACGCGGGTTGGCTACTTGTTGGCCAACTGCGCCCGCGCCAGCTCAGCAAACTGCTTGCGGGAGGGCTTAAAGCCTACCCCTGGCGGCCAGGCCAGCCAGGCATCGGGCACCATAAAGCCGGGTAAGGCTTCGCGCACCCAGACATTTAGCGCTTGTTTCGATACGGCCTCGCCGTGCCAGTCGATAAATGCCACCGGGCGCTCGCCCCACTCGGGGTGGGGTACTGCTACCACAAGCGCCTGAGCAATGCCGGGGTGGTCAACCAAGCGCTGTTCTATACTTTCCGGCTGGATATTCTCGCCACCCGAGATAAAGCCATTATCGAGCCGCCCTTCCACCACCAGCGCCCCGTCCGCATTGAAGTGGCCCTTGTCGCGGGTAGCAAACCAGCCTTCGTCATTGAGGGCTGGATCAACCTCGCCATTATTCAAATAACCGCAGAACAGGGTCTCGCCACGCACCTGTATCTCACCCTCAACAACCCTCACTTCACGACCCGGCAGTGGCCTGCCGACAACGCCCGGCGCGGTGGGAATACCGGTGCAGACCTGGCTGGCCATCTCGGATAGCCCATAGCTAACCTTCGGCGTCAGCCCCAGTGATGTCATCTTCGCCACCAACGGTGCGGGAATCGCTGCGCCGCCCAGTAGCAGCTCGCGCAACTGCGTGCGCTGGGGCGAAAAGCCCGACTTCAGCAGCCGCCAAAGCTGGGTGGGTACCAGAGAAAGGTGCGTGATTGACTGCTGCTCAAGACGCGCAGGAAGCGTGTATGGGTCGTCATCAAGAATCACCCGCCCACCGGCAAGAAAAACGCGAAACGGAATAGTATAGCCACCGATATGAAACAGCGGCAGCGAAAGCAGCCAGCCACTGTTTTGATCAACCGGAATAAACAACGCCGAGCCTCGCGCGGAGGCCAAGTGATTGGCCACACGATGCAGCACCGCCTTGGGCGTACCGCTGGAGCCGGAGGTAAAAATCGTGTTGCACAGCTGGTTGCTATCCAGCGCCGGTGGCTCTCTCACATCGGCTTCCGTCAAAAAATCGAAGCTAACCGGTGTAAGCTCGGCAGGGTAATGATGGTCGCTTTCCGTTTGGCAAACCCGCCCAGCCTGCAAGCGTTTGGCTAGAGTGAGCTGCTGGGAAATAGGGAACGCAGGATTCAGCGGGCAGAAAACAACCTCGGCCCGCAGGCAGGCCCATGCCAGCAGCAAGGATTCAAGCGAGCCTTTGGCGGGCGCCACTAAGCGATCACCCGCCACAAAGCCTGCGCGCGCAAGCTGCTGCGCTAAAGACGCCACCCGGCGATTAAGCGTTCGGTAGCTAAGACGCACCGAGCCAGCCTCTACCGCAATATGTTCAGGGGTCTCTTTGGCCCAGTAGTGGATGGGGCAGGTGTCTAGCATGCTGATTTTTCCATTTTAAAGAGACAGTGCACGTTTTCTATCATCATCTCGCCACCGGCAGTGGTCACTCGCTCGGTGAGCCAATGGCCGGTATCCAGCCCCGGCGGCTCATTCGGCGCCCACTCGCCGGCCAACCGAGCAAGCTGCCCAAGGCCTAGATCAGACTCAAAGCTGGAAGAGATCACTACACGCAGATTATCCGCTCGCGCCCTTTTAACGAGCGCTTCGCAGGCATTTAGCGAGCCAATCAAGGTGGGTTTGATCACCAGGGCTTTAATCTGGGGGTGGCCATACCACTCTTCCCTGCGGGATAGCGTTTCATCCAGGGCGATAGATACCCCCGTTGCCTCAGCCACGGCAATGGTGTCAGCAAAGGCAGCGCAGGGCTCTTCCAGGTAATCGATATGTTCAAGGGGAAGACATTCGCAGAAACGCAGGGCATTTTCCCGCGTCCAGCCGCCGTTGGCATCCAGAATCAGCTTGGTAGTGGGTAGCTGGGCTGCGAGCTGTTCGATCAGCGCCAGCTCCTCTTCCATGGCGTAGCGTACCACCTTGAGTTTGAGTCTAGGCGGCGGCAAAGCCCCCCAGCCGGTCAAGATAGTATCCAGCGAAAGCATCAATTCCGCGGGCGCGCCTTGGAGCAGCGGATAGGGCGGCAAAGGCGTGGGAAGATTTGCAGACCAAAGACGCTGGGCACAGTCGAAACCAAACTGCACTGAAGGTAACGTGGGCGTGGCTTTCTCACCTCGCTGTATAGCTGCAAGACAGGCCAGGCTTTCAGCTTGTGCTTCGGCGAGGGTTTCTGTGGAGAAGCCAGGCAGTGGGGCTATCTCGCCCCACTGGCCATTGATGGCAACGAGTAACCCTTCTCTGCTGGCCAGCCGCTGGCCTTTAAACATCAGCGGCTGGCGGAA
>NZ_JPUA01000043.1:202911-236204 GCF_002211105.1 Halomonas campaniensis
AGCGCCAGCTGCATTATGGGTTGCGCGGGTAGCGGGAGAAATCCGGGCGGCGCTTTTCATTAAAGGCGTTGCGCCCCTCCTGCCCCTCTTCGGTCATGTAGTAGAGCATGGTGGCGTTACCCGCCAGCTCCTGCAGCCCGGCTTGCCCATCGCAGTCGGCATTGAGGGCGGCTTTTAGGCAGCGCAGTGCCATGGGGCTATTCTGCAGCATCTCGCGGCACCAGCGTACGCTCTCTTTTTCCAACTCTGCCAGGGGCACCACATGGTTGACCAGCCCCATTTCAAGCGCTTGGGCGGCATCGTACTGGCGGCATAGGAACCAGATTTCCCGGGCCTTTTTCTGGCCCACAATGCGCGCCATATAAGAGGCGCCGTAGCCACCATCAAAAGAGCCGACTTTGGGGCCGGTCTGGCCAAAAATGGCGTTATCGGCGGCAATGGTCAGATCGCACATCATATGCAGCACATGGCCACCGCCAATGGCGTAACCCGCCACCATGGCGATAATTGGCTTAGGACAGGTACGAATATCGCGCTGGAAGTCCAGCACGTTAAGGTGGTGGGCACCCTCTTCGTCCTGGTAACCACCGTAGTCGCCACGAATACGCTGATCACCACCGGAACAGAACGCTTTGTCGCCGGCTCCGGTGAGAATAATCGCACCAATGGCGCTGTCGTAACGCGCCCGGCTTAGCGCCTGGATCATCTCGCTCACCGTGAGCGGGCGAAAGGCGTTGCGCACTTCAGGGCGGTTGATGGTGATGCGGGCGATGCCCTCTTTTGATGTGTGATACAGAATATCCTGGTAGTCGTTTGAGTGATCCTGCCACTCAATCGCTGCGTAGAGTTCTGCTTCAGTGAGTCCTTTAATCATGCCAGTCTCTTTTTTTATCTGTCAGGGGTAAGCTGATAACAAGGGCCGTTTAGCGAAGGAAACCCGCCACAACGATGCCCAACGCCAAAACACTCAACAGCGCCGCCCCACCGTACATCAGCTTCTTATTGAGTGCGTCGCTGCCCACGCTGATATCAAACAGCCCATGGCGCAGGCGGTGGGCAGCATGAAATAGCGGCAAGCAGACCACAGCGCCAATAAACAAAAAGCCCGGCACGCTAAACAGCAGCGAAGATGCCCGCTCATAGCTCAGCGCCTCGGCGGGCAGCAGGCCCAGGGGCAGTAGAACGGCGATAAACAGAATCACGGCAGGTAGCAAGACGGCGAAACAGACGCCGCCTGCGCTAAACAGTCCCCACCAAAGCGGTTCATCAAAGGCTTGTTTATGCTGAACATCATCTTTGTGCATGTTCATGCTCCACTCCTCCCCAATAGCCAGAAAAATAGCAGCGCGACCATGACGACACCTGCCCACTGCCCGGCAACAATGGCCTGATCAGGCAGGCTATGCCCGGCGATACGCAGCGGCATTACCCGTGGGAACAGCACAAAGAAGGTGGCGGCATGAAACAGGCTGGCGGCCAGGGCTAGAAGATTCAGCAGTAGCACAATGGGCGAACCCATAAAGGCGATCCACCCCTGCCAACTTTCCGCCCCTTGCAACAGAGCAACCATACCGGCGAGTAAACAGAGCGTGAAAAACACCAGCGGTAGCACCGTGGCTTCGCGCAGCATATAGAGTTTAAAAAAGCGGTGTTTTAGCCACCAGTTGCGTTTCAGCGGCGGCAGGCGTTGCGATGATGATTTATCCATGATGTTCCTCCCCTACCCTTTAAACAGCGCAATAAGCGTGTGTTTGGCCGCTTCAACCTTGCCCTGATTAACCGCCGCGGCGGGGTCAACGTGTTTAGGGCACACCTTTGAGCAGAAGCCCACAAAGGTGCAGCTCCATACCCCGTCGTGGCGGTTAAGCTCGGCCATGCGCTGTTTTTTGCCGTGGTCTCGGCTGTCCAGGTTGTAACGGTGAGCCAGCGTTAACGCCGCCGGGCCAAGAAACTCCGGATTAAGCCCAAACTGGGGGCAGGCGGAGTAGCAGAGACCACAATTAATGCAGTTGGCGAACTGCTTATAGCGGGCGAGCTGTTCAGGTGACTGCTGGTAGGTTTCCGGCGCCTGGGGGTCGTAGGGTTTTACCGGGTTGTCATCGATCAGGTAGGGCTTCACCGCCGCCAAGTGTTCCAGAAAGATCTCCATATCCACCACCAGATCCCGTTGCACAGGAAAGTGGGCCAACGGCTCAATACGAATATCGCCCTCGTAATCGCGCAGGAAGGTTTTGCAACCCAACTTGGGAATGCCGTTCACCATAACCCCGCAGGAGCCGCAAATCGCCATGCGGCACGACCAGCGGTAGCTCAAGGTACTATCGAGCTGCTCTTTAATGTGGTTGAGGGCATCCAGCAGCGAGGTGCTGTCGTCCACCGGCAGGTCGTACTCCTGCCAGAACGTCTCAGCTGAGTTATCCGGCAGGTAGCGTTTGACGCTGATGTGCTTGGTGCTGGTGTTATTAGTATTGATGCTATTAGTACTGGCGCTATCAGCGCTAACACGCTTGGCAGTAATCTGATCGGTATTCATGCCTTTTCCCCCTTGCCCGCATCACCATAGGCCCTCTCCGCCGGGGCGGAAAACTGCACATCGACGTCCTGCCAGCGCAGCTCGGCATGGCCATCGCCTTGGTAGAACACCTGGCTATGCTTGAGGTAGTTAACGTCGTCGCGTTTCTGCATGCCATCATCCAGACGCTGATGAGCACCGCGGGATTCACGGCGCTCCAGTGCACTCAAGCAAGAGGCTTCGGCAATATCCAGGCCGCACTCCAGTTCCAGGCACTCCAGTAGCTCGGTATTAAAAATCTTGCTGGTATCGTTAATGCGAACCTTGTTAAAGCGCGCACGCAGTTGGCGCATGGTATCCAGCGAGTGGCGCATGCCCTCTTCGGTGCGATAAATGCCACAGCCGCTCTCCATGGCCTGCACCATGGCGTGCTTGAGTTCTACCCAACTCTCCGCACTGCCGGTGCCATCACATAGACGCAACAGTTTGGCTTGCTGGCGGTCACCCTGGGCTTCCAGCAGGCGCTCATCGGCCCACTCTGTTTGCGCCGCACGCTTACTTGCCTGCTCACCGGCCAGGCGGCCAAACACCAATAGCTCAGTCAGCGAGTTAGACCCTAGACGGTTAGCACCGTGCAGGCCCACCGAAGCGCACTCTCCGGCGGCGTAGAGCCCGGCAATGGAGGTTTCGCACTGAGGGTTGGTTTCAATACCGCCCATGGTGTAATGCACCGCCGGGCGAATGGGCACTGGCTCTTTGACGGGGTCGACGTTGATATAGGATTTGGCCAGTTCGCAGATAAAGGGCAGGCGCTCCAGAATGGTCTTTTCACCCAAGTGGCGCAGATCAAGATAGACCACGTCGCTGTCGCCAAACTTGCCGGTGCGGCCCGCCTGCTGCTCCTGCCAGAAAGCCTGGGAGAGTTTGTCCCGCGGCCCCAGCTCCATGTACTTGTTCTCCGGCTTGCCAAGTGGCGTTTCCGGGCCAAGGCCGTAATCCTGTAGATAGCGGTAGCCATCTTTATTAAGCAGAATGCCACCTTCACCCCGGCACGCTTCGGTAATCAAAATGCCGGAGCCGGGCAGGCCGGTGGGGTGGTACTGAACAAACTCCATATCGCGCAGCGCCACACCGTGGCGATAAGCCATCGCCATCCCATCGCCGGTGACAATGCCCGCATTGGTGTTGAAACGGAACAAGCGTCCCGCGCCGCCGGTGGCAAGCACTACTGCTTTGGCACGCAGCAGGGTCAATTCGCCGGTGGCGATCTGCAGCGCAATCACGCCGATCACCGCGCCTTCGTGTACCGCCAGGTCGAGCACAAAGTATTCGTCGAAACGCTCGATCTCAGGATATTTCAGCGAGGTCTGAAACAGGGTGTGAAGCATATGGAAGCCGGTTTTGTCGGCGGCGAACCAAGTACGGGCGGTTTTCATGCCCCCAAAGCGGCGCACCTGCACCTGTCCATCGTCTTTACGGCTCCAGGGGCAGCCCCAGCGCTCCATCTGCACCAGTTCTTGGTAAGCGTGATGAACGAAATAGTCGACGACGCCCTGCTCAACCAGCCAGTCACCGCCGGACACCGTGTCGTCGAAGTGGGCCTGGTGGGAATCCTCAGCACTGGTGACGGCGGCCGCTCCGCCTTCCGCGGCAACGGTATGGGAGCGCATGGGATACACCTTGGAGAGCAGCGCAATACGCTGAGGGGTGCCCTGGGTGTTAGCCTGCTCGGCAGCTCCAATAGCAGCACGTAAGCCTGCGCCGCCCCCACCGACAATGACGATATCGAAATCTCGCTGCTGCATGACAACCCCTTCCATTAGCCAAGTCAAAGGTGGTACCGGCGACACTCTTCGGTGCCCTTTCATCGCTCCAACTTACCACGCCTATAACAGGCCCTGCTCATTAGTCGAAAGAACTATTGACGTGCGTCAAGCAAGTGGAAAATCGAGCCGGTATTGCTGTTCCCCCCGCGCCGCAGCACCTACTCTTCAAACCACTCACTGCAGGGCGGATAGCTATCTGCCAGGCAATAAAAAAGCCCAGACAGACTCAAGAAAACTAAAGAGAGGTGCCGCATGATGACGAATGCTCAACCCTCACCGCGATGGAAACTGTTAGCGCCGCTTGCAGTCGCTATCATCGTCGCGCTGATACCCACGCCCCCGGGGCTTGCCCCTCATGCATGGTATTTTTTCGCCGTTTTCCTCGGCTGCGTAGTGGGCTTGATTCTTGAACCGCTACCGGGCGCAGTGGTAGGCCTAATTGGCGTCACCCTTGTGGCGCTGCTTTCAAGGTGGGTGCTGTTCTCTCCGGAACAACTGGCCGCTGATGGGTTTAATGCCGCTAACCAGGCCTTTTCGTGGGCGGTGTCGGGCTTTACCAACTCGACGGTATGGTTGATTTTTGGCGCCTTTATGTTTGCCTTGGGGTATGAAAAGACCGGCCTGGGCAGGCGAATATCTCTCTGGTTGGTCAAGGCAATGGGGAAGCGTACCTTGACCCTTGGCTACGCGGTGATGATTGCTGATGGCATTCTGGCCCCCTTTACGCCCTCCAATACGGCGCGCAGTGCGGGCACGATCTTCCCAGTGATTCGCAACCTGCCACCGCTTTACGATTCGCACCCCAATGACCCCAGTATGAAGCGCATGGGTAGCTTTTTGATGTGGACAGCACTTGCGTCTACCTGCGTCACTAGCTCGCTGTTTTTGACCGCCCTGGCCCCTAACTTACTGGCCATCGCGCTAACCGAAAGCGCCACTGGTATCCATATCAACTGGGGACAGTGGTTCATGGCGGTAGCACCGGCGGGCATTCTGCTGCTACTGCTGGTGCCGCTGTTGAGCTACTGGCTATGCGCGCCCGAAGTGAAAGCGGGCAGTGAAATTTCCGACTGGGCGGGCCAGGAGCTAACCAAACTGGGGGCACTGACCCGCCATGAAATCATACTGGTCATGATGGTGGTCACCGCCCTGCTGCTATGGATTTTCGCAGGCGACATTATCTCTGGATCACTGGTAGGTCTACTGGTGATCTGCGGCATGCTGTTAACCGGCATTGTGACCTGGAGCGATATTCTCGATAACCGAGCCGCCTGGAATACCTTCGTATGGTTTGCCACGCTGGTGGCGCTCGCGGGTGGTCTCAGCCAGGTGGGATTCGTTAATTGGTTTGGCGGTGTGGTCGGCGGGCAGATAAGCCACTTCAATCCGCTGATGGCCATGGTGGCACTGGTGGTTATCTTCTACCTACTGCACTACTTCTTTGCCAGCGTAACGGCCCACGTGACTGCCCTGCTGCCGGTGATCCTGGCGGCGGCATCGGGCATTGCCGGGCTGGATATGCAGATGTTTATCCTGCTGCTACTGCCCACACTCGGCTTTATGGGCATTCTTACTCCCTACGGCACGGGCCCAAGCCCGGTTTACTACGGCAGCGGCTACCTACCCAGCGCATTGTTCTGGCGGCTAGGAGCCATCTTCGGGCTGCTGTTCCTGGTGGTTTGGCTGGTGATCGGCCTACCCTGGTTAATGGTGATCAGTTGATAAGCATTAGCCTCACCGATACCAGGCATTGAGCTGCTGAGCAATCATCCCCGGTTGCTCAGCGTGAAGATTGTGGCCCCCCTCCAGCGTGATATGGCGCAGGCGCGGGGCCATCCTTGTTAGTTGCGTCGCCAGAGTGTGGAACTTGGTGTCCCGCCGACCTGAAAAGTAGCTGACCGGTAGCGAAGCACTTTCCAGCCACTGCCAAAGTGAAGGCTGTTGCCCCAAGGACGTTGACCGCAGCATTTGGGCGACGGCTGGCCCACGGTTCGCCAGGCGGCGCTGAATCTGCCGACGCCGCTGGGCCTCCGTGAGATCGACAAACACCGGCTGCTGATACCAATCGATTAGCACGTCTTCCAACGGCTCTTGCTCAAAGCGTCGCGCCCAGCGTTCATCATGAGCAATACGGCCAGGACGCTCACTGGCGGATAAACCAGGGTGAGCGCTCTCCAGCCAAAGCGCTTCCAACCCCGGCGGTTGGCGGCTGGCATGGTACAACGCCAAACGCCCGCCCAGGGAGTAGCCCAGCAGGCAGTAACGGCTTACACCGTGGCTTATCAGCGTATCGCCAAGCCAGTGGTGAAACGCTTCAAAAGAGGCTACCTGCTCCTGGTGATGCTGGCCGTGCCCGGGCAAATCCAGCGCGAGGCAACTGATGCCTTCCAAGCCAGCGATGACCTCAACCCAGTCCTGACCATCGCCCAGCAGGCCATGGAGCAGTACCAGGGTCGGCGTCTGCTTGTGAGGTTTACAGCTCACGCGACGCCCCTCGAATCGCTGCGCCTAAGGCCTTAAGATCATCGGCGACCTGCTGATGGGGTACGTTAACCTCAATCAACGTAACGCCCGACTCTAACGCCTGGGCATAAGCCGCCGCGAAGGCTTCCAATGAGCTGGGCGCCGAGTAGCCAAGCCCAAACATCTTGGCCGCATACTCGAAGTTAAGCCCATGTGGCTGGCGATAATAGCGCTCCAGCAGTTCCCCCTCTTTGGGCACCGGCAGCATATGAAAAATACTGCCGCCATCATTATTGAGAATAACCACCACCAGCGGCTGAGCCGCCTGCTTTAACAGTGCGAGGCTATTGAGATCATGCAGTGCGCTGGTATCTCCCAGCACAATGGTAGTGGGTTCTGAGCATGTGCAACTGAGGCCATAGGCCGTGGCGATTAAGCCATCAATGCCAGACGCGCCGCGATTGGCCAATACCCGCAGCGGCATTTGGCGGTGTGCTCCCAGCATATTCATCAGCCTTGCAGGCAGGCTGTTACCGATAAACAGCTGCCCTTCCACCCGTTGCGCTAGCTGGTGGCAAACACCCAGCTCTGAGAAGGCCGCGCACTGCTCCTCTACAAATTGGCTGGTGCGGCGCTGAAGACTACCCAACTGATGCCAAGGCGCTTGTTCGGGGATTTTCGGCAAGCCAGCTATAAAATCCGCGGGCGAGCTTATCAACCGGCGCTTAACGCAGTAATCAGGATCCAGCCGTTGGGGCAGCGGCTCAACCAGCCAGACATCCTGCCAGGGCTGTTGGGCAATAAACTGCGTTAGCCGCTTGGAAATTAGCCGACTGCCAAACTGCAGCAATACCTCTGCCTTAGTCAGTTCCGCGCTAAAGTGTTCGTCATGAAGCGCCAGATCAAAATGGATCAGGTTATAAGGATCAAAACGGAGCTGGCTCTGCACATCCGCCAGTAGCGGCCAGCCCAGCTGCTTGGCGAGCGCCACCACTTGCTGTGCCTGCTGCGGGTCATGGATGCTACCCGCAATGATAATTCCGCGCTGCTGGGCAAACGCTTCCCATACGTCACTAAGCGCTGGAATGGTGGCGCGGGTCTGTATATCCCCCCATGACCAGTCACTCCACGGCGTGGAGTTCGTCAGCCAGCGCCCCAGCGGGGCGAGATAGTCACTGGCATCCACCAAACATTCGCCGGGGTAAAGGGGCTCGCGGTAACGGCAGTTGATATGGATGGGGCCAGGGGTGCGGCGCTGCTGATCAACCGCTTGATCAATCGTACTGAGGAGAAACGCTGCTTTTATCTCAGCATCGGGCGCTGGCAAGTCGTGGTGGACAGTCGTGTGGCGGGAGAAGATATCCCGTTGATCAATGGCCTGATTGCTGCCGTTATCCAGCAGCTCAATGGGTCGGTCAGCGGAGAGCACAATCAGCGGTACGCCAAGCAAATTAGCTTCCACCACTGCTGGATAGAGGTTGGCCACGGCGGTGCCGGAAGTCGTAATCACCACCACGGGGCGATGACTGCCCCGGGCAATACCCAGCGCCATAAATCCCAGCCCGCGCTCGTCAAAATGGCAGTGGCAGCAAAGCCCCACATGCTCGCTGGCGGCCATGGTCAGCGGCGATGAGCGCGAGCCGGGCGCCAGCACCACATCGCGCACCCCTAAGCGATAAAGCTCTTCCAGCATTAGCGCCGACCAAACATGATTAAAGGTGGCGTGCACTTGCGCAAAACCGCTCAATACAGAAGCTGTCATATGTGTTATCCCATCCCTAGCAGCGACATAATATCGGCGATTTTACTGTCCAGCTCCCGCCACTCTTCGTCCGGCTGGGAGCCTGCCACGATGCCCGCGCCGGCATAGAGCCGGATCATTTCTGAATCGATATGGGCGCAGCGAATGGTCACGGCGAGGTCGCTACTGGTGTGGCTGATTCTCCCGAACACCCCGGAGTACCAGCCGCGTTGATGGCGCTCATGCTGCCGAATAAATGTCATCGCTGATTCGCGGGGAACGCCGCCCACCGCCGGAGTCGGTGGCAGTGAGGAGAGCAAAGAGTGGTCGGTGACGCTATGGTGTAACTCGGCGTGGATCAGTCGGCGAATATGCTGCACCGAGCGCAGCTTAACAATATGCGCCTCGCCCATTTGGACTTGTGAAGAAAGCGGCTCCAGCTGGGTCAGGAGTTGCTGATAAACGCACTGGTTTTCCAGCGTGTTTTTCTTATCCCCCAGTAGCTCAGCGGCAAGCGCTTGGTCTTGTGTGGCATCACGACCGCGGTGTGTTGTACCGGCTAGCGCCTCGGTGGTTAAGTGCCTGCCTTCACGCTTATATAGCTGCTCGGGAGGGCAGCCAATGAATGCCTCGCTCGGTGTCAATTGGACGCCAAAGTGAAAACAGTCGGCAGCTCCCGACTGCCAGCGTGACAACAGCGCCCAGGGATTTGGGGGTTGCGGTGTGGTCAGCCGTGTTTCACGAGAAAGCACCACCTTGGGCGTACGCATTAGGTGGTCGAGGTTCGTCACCAGCCCCACCCAAGCCGCCCACTCCTGTTGGCTGGGGCGGTCTTCACGCTGGTAAACCAGAGGCTGCAGGCGAGGCAGCGGCTGCTCTGCTGCCAAGGCGTCTAAACAGGCATGAGCCTGGGCGATTTCGGCACTGGGGCAGCGGTCATCGAAACGTAGATTCAGTGACAGCGTCGCGCCTCCTTGGTGACGTTTCAGCTCGATACGCGGCAGCAAAAAGTAGCAGGCAGGAAAGTGAGCCCATCCTGGTGTGTGAGGGTCGAAGGCCATGCCGCCAAAAAAGTCGGGCTGCTGGCCGCCAATATCGTTCAGCGCAACAAGATCAGCTTTCAATGCCGCCAGAGATTCAAAGGCGTTAACAGCCCCCAGCGTCGCATACTCAACGGCACCCACATCACGTGATTGCCAGTAGAGACGGGGATAAACGCTCTGCATGTTTAGCCACCCCATCATGTCGTTCACCTGACACGGGGTACTTAAGCGGATAACCCCTTTTTGAGCGGCATGACAAAGCGTAGCAAGCTGATGCCTGAGGGCTTCAATAGGGTTAGAGTGCATAGTTCGCCTGTTAGGCCAGCGTTTTCAATTACCTGCTGACGACCGCTGGGTACCTTAAGCCTAGCTTCTCTTTAATATAGGGTAGCACCCAGCGATCGCCGCCAAGCCGACCGGCATTGGCGCCTGCTACCAGCAAAAAGAACGTCAGTGCAATCATCCATGGATTAGTAGACACCGTGCCCGCCATCAAAAAGGACATGTTCATCACAATGGCGAAAAACGCAGCAAACGAGGTCAACACACCAACGATTAAACCCAGGCCAACCAACACTTCCCCTAGCGGTATAATGACGTTAATAACATCCGCATAGGGCAGCACGAAATTCTCAAGGAAGGCGACATAATTAGGGTAAACCGCACTTCCTTCTCGCATCACGGGGTTGGCCACGGCATTGCTTAGAAAGCCTTCGGCATTAAAACCACCGGTTATCTTTCCGATGCCAAGCGTCAGCCAAGTGATACCTAAATAGAGCCGTAGCAGCAACCAAACTACCGCCATATATTTGTTATGTCTAAATAAGTCGCCAATCATCGCGTAAACTCCTACTCAAGGGGTACTTGCAGTGTGGGACAAGATGACGCGGCATATTTTGACGTAGATCTACTTTTTAGCAGTTAATCATACATTTCCGAATGTTTATTAAATGACAACGGTCAACAGGAATATCGACGTAATGCAACAAAACAGTAAGCGCCGCCACTACCAAGCATGGCTGTTAGCCGCACGCCCTCGCACGCTACCGCTGGCGTGCGCTTCCATTCTTTTGGGTACTGGGCTAGCAGCAAGCGTGGATGCCTTTAATGGTGCGGTGCTTGTGCTCGCCCTGCTGACCGCCATTGCGCTCCAAGTGTTGTCTAATCTAGCCAACGACTACGGTGATGCCGCATCCGGCGCTGATGATGATCAGCGTATAGGCCCTACGCGGGCGGTCTCGTCCGGTTTGCTTAGCGCCGAAACGATGCGCAAAGGAATGGTGGTTGCGGCCCTCACCGCCGCGTTATTGGGGCTGTTACTGCTGGTCGCCGCGTTTGGGAATCAGTGGGGGCAAATTCTCATATTCATTCTTTTAGGGGCTGCTGCCCTGCTGGCAGCGGTAACCTATACCGTTGGGCTAGGGGGAACCCCTTATGGCTACCGAGGGTTTGGGGACATTGCGGTCTTTATATTTTTTGGTCTCCTTGGCGTACTGGGCACCTACTATTTACATGTACAGCAGCTAAGCTGGCTGCCGTTTTTACCTGCTGCCGCCTGCGGCCTGCTGGCCACTGCCGTGCTCAATGTGAATAACGTGCGCGATATCGAAAGCGATGCTCGTAACGGCAAGATCACCCTGGCGGTGCGGCTTGGCCGCACTAAGGCGATTAGCTACCACTGGGCGCTGCTGGGGTTAGCGCTGCTGCTTACCTTGATCTATTTAGTTGCGCTGCCGGTGCCGTGGGTGGGATGGAGTTGCTTGCTGGTGGCCAAACCACTGACTGACGCAGCCAGAACGTTAAGCCATACCCGGGATGGCACAGTGCTCACCAATATGCTGAAGAAGACAGCCATTTCAACGCTGCTTTATAGCGTGCTGCTCTCTATTGGCTTGGCACTGTTTTAAAGCGCCCAAAGCGGGGCAGGCGCCCCGCTGCCAGCCAGCTTCGTTTAGCCGTGCCGCCTTACAGCACCACCTCATAACCTTCAAACTTAGGCGGGCCAAGATAAATACCTTCGGGTGACTTGGCATTGGCATGGGCCTTCCGGAATGCGTCTGACTTAGTCCAGTCACGGAAGGCCTCTTCCGATTCCCATACGCTGTGGGAGATAAACACGGTGTGATCTTCCTGGCTTTCGCCCTGCAGCATCTTGAACTGTTTGAAGCCCGGCACTTCATCCAGGTGAGAGTCGCGGTTACGCCACACCTCTAAAAAATCCTCTTCGCGGCCTGGGGCAATTCGAAAACGGTTCATGGCGATATACATCATTACTCTCCTACGGGTTTGTTCCTGCAGAGTTGATCCTGCTGGGTTGGCTCTGTTGGGTTGATTTGGCAAACGGTAGCTTGATGGTAACGTCACATTTCAGTGGCGAATAGACTTAGCGGCGAATAGCCCTCAACCGCAAGGTACGGCATGGCTAAGGCACCTATCCAGATTGTTTGGTTCAAACGCGATTTACGTATTCATGATCATGCGCCGCTTGCCAACGCCGCCATGGCAGGCCCAGTACTGCCCGTATTTGCCATTGAACCCGGCCAGTGGCAAGCGCCGGATAGTGCCCTGCGCCACTGGCAGTTTGCCGCGGACTCACTGATAGACCTTTCAAACGCATTGGAAACATTGGGCCTGCCACTGTGCATTTGGCAAGGCGATATTGTCGATTTATTAACCGCTTTGAAAGCACGCTATGGGGAGTTTGCCCTTCACTCGCATGAAGAGACCGGCAACGCCTGGAGCTTTGCCCGCGATCTTAGCGTCAAGGCATGGTGCCAACAGCAAGGCGCGCCATGGCATGAAACACGCCAGCACGGCGTAATACGCGGCCTGAAATCCCGGGTGGCAGAGCGCGATGCATGGGAAAAACAGTGGGAAGCGTTAATGACCGCTCCTACCTTCTCAGCCCCACAAAACGCTCAAGCGGCCGAGGGGTGGCAAGACTTTCATCACATTGACGTTGAACAGCTTCACAGCCTGACGCTAGGGTTTGATACCACGCCTTGCCCCGAGCGGCAGCCAGGCGGGCGTAGCGAAGGCCGCGCCCTGTGGCGTAGCTTTATTGCCCAGCGCGGGCGGCGCTATCGCGGCTCGCTATCTAAACCGCTGCTGGCCTGGGAGTTTGGCTCGCGGCTTTCGCCCCATTTGGCCTGGGGCACCCTCTCCATGCGCGAAGTAGTGCAGTCACTGCGCCGCCAACGGAAAAAGCATTCGGAAGACACCGCTTGGTCGCGCTCGCTGCGCGCCTTCGCCTCCCGGCTTCACTGGCACTGCCACTTTATTCAGAAGCTCGAAAGTGAACCAAGCATCGAGTATCAAACGCTGCACCCAGCGTTGCGCGGCCTGCGGGAGCGCGACCCTGAACACCCCAATCTGATCGCCTGGAAGCGTGGCCAAACCGGCGTGCCGTTAGTGGATGCCTGTATGCGCAGCCTGATCGCCACCGGCTGGATCAACTTTCGTATGCGCGCGATGCTGCTCTCTCACGCCACCTTTGGCCTTGGGCTGCACTGGTACGAACCTGCCCTGCACTTGGCGCGGCTTTTTACCGACTTCGAGCCCGGCATTCACTACCCCCAGGTGCAGATGCAGGCAGGTGCTACGGGCACCAACGCGCTGCGGGTGTATAACCCCATCAAACAGGCGGAGGATAATGACCCTAGCGGCGAGTTTGTCGCCCGATGGGTGCCAGAACTAACGCCACTGCCCCAGGAGTGGCGCGCTAAGCCCTGGGCGCTGCCGGAAAGTCTGCGACAACGATTCGGTTTTCAGCCTGGCGAGCACTACCCACTACCCAACGACTTTGAGTGTGAGGCGCGCCACTGGAAGAAGATGCTGTATGAGCTTCGCCGCACCCCGGACGCCAGAGACGCCAGCCAGGCCATTGTGAATAAGCTTGCTAGCCAGCGCCGGCCGCCCGCTCAGCGCGCTAAAAAAGCAAAACCCGCCAATCGCCAACAGCTTTCGCTGTTTGACGAGGGCGGGGTGGGGGATGGGTAGTGGTTATGCTTGGCTAGACATCACTAGTTTCTTCGACAGAAGGAATAGCTGTATTGGAAAATCTGGCTATGTATTTGCGCTACGAAAAGGCCCCTTTTAGTTCGCCAGACTGCAGATATTTTTAGTGAACTGCTTCAATAATGCCCCGGACTTTACCCACCCTGCGTCTTGTTTGAAGAGCGACCATCATGTTCGTACAAAGTTGGCAGGAAAGTGCCTAATGGGTCGATCATCGGTTGACGCTGCAACGCAGCGACAGCCCGATGTAGCCTCGAAGGGACGGAGCGACCTGCATCGGCTTTTCACATTTGATTACCATGCTAACACTTTCGTTGTTTGAAACGGTTTTAGTTGATTCTTCTTTCTGAGAAATGTTTGAGTATGCGCTATGAGTCAGTATCGACGACAAAATTAATAATGACGTCAAAAGCATTACGAACCCATTCCTAATACACAGATAGGCAACTTGATTCCGCACTTGCTTCACTAAATTTATGTTTTCTTGACCAATTAGTGCTTTAACTATCTCAGATGTGCCATTTTTTGACTTACGGTACTCATATAACGTTCCATATCCATAGGTTGGCATTAGCTTAAACGCTCCCAGCGAAATAATACCGCCTAGAAGCATATAGAGAGAACATATACTGAGAAACACAACAACCAAATATTTCAACTCATGAGCTGGGAGCAATTTTGCTACGACTGTTGCCGAAACGCCTAGAACTGTTAAACAGATGCTCAAACCTAGTGTAAACTTCGAAGTTTTATCATCAATTTTTTGTGAACGTTGGTGTTCTTCTTTAAGGCGATTAGATATGACTTCCTCTTCAAGCTTAAAATAATAGGAGTACTTATCGTTAAGCACCTTGTCTGCGTCCTGTAGCTTTTTATCATATATTCCTTTCAGATGAAGGAATGGCAATACTTCTTGGGTTATATGAATGAAGCGCATTAGACTCACCCGGCCAAAACATTAGCTATATCTTTCTCAATTGGCCGCTTTTCTGTCGAAAGCCACCCCCATTCGCCTGTAGGGTTAATTTCGATGAAATAGTAATTTCCATTGCTTTCGATTAGATCGATTGCACCAAACTTCAACCCCATTTCGCTAACGATATCCTTACAGTACCTACTTATAAGTTTCGGCAAACCAATATCGATATACTCAATTTCCTCTTTTTTAAGCAGCCTCCAGTCGTTATCGATACCGCGACCAGCCGATGTGATTTTGACTGCATGCAGCTTTTCTCCAACAACAGTGACTCTGATATCAGTTTTAGGGTAAACGTATTCCTGCACTGTTAATGGAGCTATCTTTGTATTTTCTTCGTTCAACTCTTTGGCAGTTATGTTTGACGTATATGTAAATAAACAATCTTCACCTTCACGAAGAAGAACAGTGTCCAAAGATTTTACAATTATCTCTTCATCAAATTTTTCAAAATAGCTAGAATCATTGCCAATCATCGTCTTAGGAACCATAAAACCTACTTTAGAGGCTAGCATCAACTGATATGGTTTTGATTCAGCAGAATAAGTGCTAGATGGCCAATTCATCCAAATAGCATCTTCGAACACAATAAGACCTCTTAGAAATGCAGCCCATTGAGATCTAACAAGCTGTTCTTCCAGAGAAAGTGGATATGCAGGGGCATTCCTAATGAAAACCGGCTGCCTAAACCAAACTGAGGTAATATTAGACACAGTTCTATTCTTTCCATGACCTTTTACCGTCAATACTTTTTTTACGGGATCAATATTTATCAAATAGTTAGACAGATCTTCCTTATTCAGGCGGATATAATCAATCCCTGTCTTCTCTAGCTCCTGAATGACAAGATCAACAGAAAAGTCATACTTGCTGCAAAGAATCAAACAAAGCTTATTCATTCTCCTTTTTGATCCTCACCGGTTTCAACATCACACTTCTTGGTAACCTGCACACCAAATTCAGAGCTATGCGACACTAAAACTTCATTTGATTTCGTCCAAAGGCCTCTATCATAGTCGTAGCTACATCCCTCAGGCATATTTGGTACGACTTCGTATGGTTTTCTCTTTGCTAGTGTAATTAATACGTGATCCGACATAATGACCCCCTTATAATGATAAGATTTTGAAATTTAACAGAAATTTGACAACACGTCTTATGATTATACGAACACGCCAATATGATTATCCGAATAATGGCGCACTTCTATACCCCTTTAACCCTTTGATTCTTATATTTATTATTTTTTCATCAGGTTAAGGTTACATATCAAAATTTCGCACTCTTACTGGATTTCCCAACGCCTAAGCCTTGGGCTATCACTCTACCAAACCCAGCTTAGCATAAGTTCTTAGCACGGCTGTTTATCTTAGGTATGAGATTTCAACACCCACAAAAAACCCGCCCAACGCCAACAGCTTTCGCGGTTTGACGAGGGTGGGCTTTGTGATGCTTAGACGATTTTAGCTAAGCGCTTCCAGCGACTGCTCAATAATACTCAAGCCCTCTTCCAACACCGTAGAAGAGACGGTTAACGGCACCAGAATGCGTATGCTATTGCCGTAGAAGCCACAGGAAAGCAGGATCAACCCTTTCTCACGGGCTTTGGCACAGAGCGCACCGGTCATCTGAGTATCTGGCTTGCCGTCGCTATCAAGCAGTTCAAACGCTGCCATGGCGCCTAGCTGGCGGCCATGGGCCACGGCGGGAAAGCGCTCTTCCCATACCGCGAAGCGCTCGGCCAGCATCTTGCCCATTTGCTCGCTGCGGGCCAGGATATCTTCCTCTTCGATGACCTCGATGACCGCCAGCGCCGCTGCGCAGGAGAGTGGGTTGCCGCTGTAGGTGCCGCCCAGGGAGTTGGGGCCGGAGGCGTCCATTACCTTGGCGCTACCCACCACAGCCGAGAGCGGCATGCCGTTCGCCAAGCTCTTGGCGGTGGTCAGAATATCCGCCTCGATACCGCTATGTTCGAGGGCAAACAGCTTGCCGGTGCGGGCAAAGCCAGACTGCACTTCGTCGGCGATCAGCAGAATGCCGTGCTCGTCACACAGTGCGCGTAGCGCTTTCAGGTAGTCCGGTGAAGCAATGTAGAACCCACCTTCGCCCTGTACCGGCTCAATTACAATGGCCGCCGTGCGGTGCGGGGCGATATCAGTTTTGAACAGCGTGCGAATGGCGTTCAGTGAGGCTTCTTCGCTGATGCCGTGCAGCGGATTGGGGAACGGTGCGCGGAACACGTCGCCCGGCATCGGGCCAAAGTCGTTCTTGTAGGGCAGCACCTTGCCGGTCATCGCCAGGGTCATCATGGTGCGGCCGTGGAAGGCGCCGTCGAAGGTGATGATGCCGGTGCGGCCAGTGGCGGCGCGGGCAATTTTCACGGCGTTTTCCAGCGCTTCGGCACCGGTGTTGACCAGCATCGCCTTACGCTCGGGGCCGCGTACCGGGGTGAGTTCGCAGAGCTTTTGGCACAGCTGCACGTAGGGCGCGTAAGAGATCACCGCCGCGCTGGTGTGCATGACTTTCTTGAGCTGCGCTTCCACAGCGGCAACGATTTTCGGGTGGCGGTGGCCCAGGTTGAGCACGCCAATGCCGCCCGCAAAGTCGATCCAGCGGTTGCCGTCGGCGTCCCACAGCTCGGCGTTTTCGGCGCGCTCGGCAAACTGGGTGGTGGGCGTCGCGGCACCGTTGGCCACGTAACGGTTTTTCAGGTCGTTCAATTCTTGGTTAGTCATCATGGTTCTCTTTATAGGCCGCCAACGCAGACGTATTTGAGTTCAGTAAATTCATCGAGACCGTGGTGGGAGCCTTCACGGCCCAGCCCGGACTCTTTTACGCCGCCAAAGGGCGCAAGCTCGGTGGAGATCAGCCCTTCGTTGACGCCCACCATGCCGTACTCAAGCGCTTCCATGGTTCGCCAGATGCGGCGATAGTCCGTGGCGTAGAAGTAGGCGGCCAGACCGAACGGCGTGTCGTTGGCCATCTGGATGGCCTCTGAGTCCTGCTTAAAGCGGAACACCGGCGCCACGGGGCCAAACGTCTCTTCATCAGCCACGGCCATCTCGGTGGTGACGTCGGCCAGCACCGTGGGCGTATAGAAGTGCTCACCGGCAGTGTGGAGTTTGCCGCCACACATAAGACGTGCGCCTTTGCCTTGGGCGTCGTCCACGTGTCGCTGAACCTTGTCTATCGCCGCTTGGTTGATCAGCGGGCCGATAACGCTGCCTTCCGCCAGGCCATCGCCCACCTTCAGCGCATTCACACGCTCGGTCAGCTTGGCGACAAAGGTGTCGTAAATACCGTCCTGCACCAGGAAGCGGTTGGTGCATACGCAGGTTTGTCCGGCGTTGCGGAATTTGGAGGCGATTGCGCCATCAACAGCGGCATCTACATCGGCGTCGTCAAAGACGATAAAGGGTGCGTTGCCGCCCAGCTCCATGGCGGTTTTCTTCACCGTGCTGGCACACTGGGCCAGCAGGTGTTTGCCCACCGGGGTCGAGCCGGTAAATGAGACTTTGCGCACCCGTGGATCGGTAGTGAGCACTTCACC
Organism: Halomonas campaniensis; assembly: GCF_002211105.1. Classification (GTDB taxonomy): domain Bacteria; phylum Pseudomonadota; class Gammaproteobacteria; order Pseudomonadales; family Halomonadaceae; genus Vreelandella; species Vreelandella campaniensis_A. The sequence continues at coordinate 221,040 of NZ_JPUA01000043.1, forward strand.
CACCGCTGCCGGTTTTGAGGCGGTAATCACGTTAATGGTGCCTGCAGGCAGGCCCGCTTCCAGTGCCAGGTAAGCAGCGGCAAGCGCCGTTAACGGCGTGGCTTCGGCAGGTTTGATCACCACGGTGCAGCCCGCGGCCAGGGCTGGGGCACACTTGCGAGTAATCATCGCCAGCGGGAAGTTCCATGGGGTGATCGCCGCGACCACGCCTACCGGCTCGCGCAGAACCAATAAGCGTTTGTCCGCGCCGTGACTAGGCAGGGTTTCCCCTGCCATGCGTTTGGCTTCTTCGGCGAAGAACTCGATAAACGAGGCACCGTAGATCACTTCGCCTTTGGCTTCCGCCAGGGGTTTGCCCTGCTCCAAGGTCATCAGGCGAGCCAGGTCGTCGGCGTGCTCATTGATCAGCTCAAACCAGCGACGCAGCAACGCAGAACGCTGTTTCACCGGCGTGGCGCGCCAGGCGGCACCGGCGTTGTAGGCGGCGGCGACCGCGTCACGGGTATCGTCGGCCCCCATATCCGCCACCCGGGCAATCGTTTCATCGGTGGCGGGGTTATCCACCGCAAAGGTTTGTTGGCCTGTACGCCACTCGCCACCCACCAAGGCTGGAACCGCATCGTGCAACCACTGTTCGATAAAGCTCATATGTTGCTCCTCAGAAATCTCGTAGGACGGCTTACAGATCCGCTTTCATATGGCGATCGCTATAGTCACGCCCGTAGGTACGCAGCGCATGCACATACAGCACGATGCCCAGCGCCGCCCAACCAGCAAAAATAGTCCACTCCGCACCGCTCAGCGCTGCCGGGCTACCGGGCAGGTAGAGGCACGCCATACCGAAAGAGAGGATGATCGCGAGGATGCCGCACAGCTTGCCGTTATTTACCTTGAATGGACGGGGCATATCCGGCTCACGCACCCGCAGCACGACAAAGGAGATGGCGACGAACAGGTAGGCCAACACGATGCCCAAGCCACCCGCATTAACGATCCATACCAGCGCCGGGCGGCCAAAGAAGGGTGCCAAGCAGGAGAGAAAGCCCATCATAAAGATGGCATTGGTCGGGGTTCTGTAACGAGGGTGCAGCTTGGCGAACGGCGCAGGCAGCATGCCTGCTTTGGCCAGGGCATAGATTGCCCGCGAGCCGCCAATATAGAAGGCGTTCCAACTAGTAATGATCCCCGCAATACCCGCCATGACCATTAAGTTGCTGGCCCACTCGGCATTAAACAGGCTGCCCATGGCATCCGGCACGCTAAGCGAGCTTGCCGCCAACTCATCACTATTCAGTGCCAGGCTGGTGGCCAGAATGATCAGCGCGTACCACACCACCGCCAGGATCACCGACATCATCAGTACCTTGCCGATGGCTTTGTAGGGCAGGTTAATCTCTTCCGCCGCCTGGGGAATAACGTCAAAGCCCACGAACAGGAACGGCACCATCACCAGTACCGCCACTATGCCTGCGAACACGCCGCTATCGGCTTGAGTGAACAGCGGCATCATATTGATGGTTTCGCCTTCAAACAGCGAACCGGTGACAAACATCACCCCCACCAGCAGAATTAACCCGGTAACCACTTTTTGCAGCAACGCCGCGGTGGTCACGCCGAAGTAGTTGATGATCATCATGACCAGCGAACCGCCGACGCCTACCGCGACCCAGGTGGCTTTCACTTCCCACCCGGCAATCGTCCAGAGGTGACCAACGGCGTAGTTGGGTGCCAGGTGTTCGATCACCGTGGGCAGGGCGACGGCTTCAAAGGCCACTACGCTTAAGTAGCCCAAAATAATCGCCCAAGTGCACAAAAAAGAGGGCAAGTGACCTAAAGCGCGGTAGCTGTATACGTGCTCGCCACCCACTTTGGGCATTGCAGCGGCAAGCTCTGCATAGGTGAGCCCGACCAAGACAATCGCTAAGCCGCCGATAATAAAGGCTATAATGGCGCCTAGACTGCCTGCGGATTGAATGGCGGTACCGGTGAGTACAATCCAGCCCCAGCCGATCATCGCGCCGAAAGCCAGCGCTAGTACATCGCCACGGGCCAATACCCGGACGAGCCCTTCCTGTTCTGATGAGGGTGTGGTCATTTGAAATGTCCTGCGAGTTATTGGATGTTGTCGTAGGCGCTCAGGGGCGCAGTATCCTGATCCTGTTTTAACAGCCTCTCTTTGAACGGGCATGTTTTAAACGGTTCTGTTAAACAGGATAGCAACACGCTAGCAGGCGGGAGAGAAAACACGAATGCACCACTTTGGCGTTCGACTAGACCACTTTTTATACGCACCAAAAGGGTGCGCCTTTTTTATACGGCTTTCGTCTAAGTGCCCGTCGTTAGGGGGTTAAGCGGGAGTAAGGGGAGTCCAAATGGATCGCAAGGAGGTGGTGCACCAACTTGTACAACTTTATGCACTCCAACCGGAGCGGTTGAGTAAGCAGGTGCGTATAGAGCAAGCATTGCGTCAGGCCATTACCCAGCAGTGGCCTTCCGGACTGCGGCTGCCCTCTCACCGGCAGTTGGCGGATGCCTTGGGCGTCGCCCGTCAAACCCTGGCGCTGGCAATTCATACGCTACTCGAAGAGGCACTGCTTAAAACCGCCCACGGCCAAGGCACCTGGACATGCCGCCCCATGACGCCAAACTCTCCCCTGCGTGGCAATGCGCAGCTCTCTCAACGTGCCCAGCGGGTGCTGGATGGCCCTGGCGCTAGCGCAGTTCAAAGCGGCGCCTTCGTGCCCGGTATTCCTGATATCGCCCAGTTCCCAATGCGAAAATGGCGGCAGCTCTATGCCAGCGTGACGGTGCCGCAAAACGCCCTACTGCTCTCCTACTCCACCGGTGGCTACGGGCCGTTAAAGCGCGCCATCCGCGATTTTTTAGCGCGCTGGCGCAATATTAGCTGCGACACGGAGCAGATCATCATTACCGACGGAACCCATAACGGCATTGAGCTATGCGCCGTGGCGCTGGCTGATGTGGGCGACACCGTTGCCATGGAGTCACCCTGCTACTGGGGGGCACGCAATGTCTTTACCGCCGCAGGTTTGGAAATCGAACCGGTGGCGTGGCTGCCAGGTCAAGGGCACAGCCTTCCGCCTGCTCCTGGCCCGATCAAGCTGGCCTACCTGACCGGCTCGCACCACTACCCGCTCAGCGTGCCCACCCGTGCAGTGGATAAACAGCGCTTATGCGATGCCTTAGCGCCCGCGTATATTGTCGAAGATGATTACGAGTTTAACCGCGACGACCATTCTAACCTGCTCTTCTATCCGCACTCGGAGCGCCACTTGCTGGTGGGCTCGTTTTCCAAGATGATGTTTCCAGGCCTGCGCTTAGGCTATTTAGTTGTGCCGCGACATTTAGCGGGGCCCATGAATCGCCTGCGCAGCGAGCTTTTCCGCGAAGGGCGCATGCTGGATCAGGCGGTGCTGGCTCAGTTTATTTTTGATGGTGATTTGGATGTCTGGTGTCGGCGTATTCAGCGCGACTATCTAGGGCGCCAACAGGTGCTGCATGATCAACTACGTTCCCTGCCGCAGGTGCGCAGCGTTTCACCGCCCAGCAGCGCCATCAGCCTTTGCGTCGAGTTTGCGCCGGGCGTTAACGATGTGGGAATCGCTCAGTCACTGCTGAAAGAGCATTTAATTGTGCGTCCATTAAGCCCTGTGTGTGCACCAACCGATCCGCGCGTCGGCTTAGTAATGGGCGTCGGCATGCTATCAGGGGAAACGCTGGTGCGTGAAGCACAGCGCCTGCGTCGCAGCCTGGAAGCGTTGCTGCGCTAATGATTACTAATAGCGCCTTGGTGATAAGGCAGTGCTTCTCAACATCTTATCCACAATCTTTGAATAGCTTATTCACAAGGACTTTTATGCGCTGCCCTGTTGATAACCGTATCTTTACTTCTTCGTCTGCTTTCGCCTCACTTCGTCTTTGGATGGCGATAGGCCTGGCTCTGTTCCTCTCTGGCTGCGCCACTTTTGCCCCCAATCCGCCCCAGGATCAAAGCAATATCTGCGAGATCTTCCGCGAGCAGCCCAGTTGGTACGATTACGCCCGGGAGTCTCAGGAAAAGTGGGGCACACCCATCGCCACCCAGATGGCGTTTATTCAACAGGAGTCTTCGTTTCGTAGCCATATCCGCCCAGATCGCAAATATTACCTAGGCTTTATCCCCGGCCCCCGCCCCTCTTCTGCTAAAGGCTACGCCCAGGCCCAAGACCCAGTGTGGGAAGAGTATGAGGATCAAGCGGGCAGCCTGTTTGCTCGGCGTACCCATATGAAGCACGCCACGGATTTTATTGGTTGGTACAACCGCCGCTCCCAGCAGCAGGCGGGCATATCGCTAACCAATCCTGAGCATCTCTACTACGCCTATCATGAAGGCGCAGGCGGTTATCAACGAGGCACTTATCGCGGTAAGTCCCACGTATTAAGCGCAGGGAGACAAGTAGCTGCTCGCGCTAATCGCTACCAAGCCCAGCTCAACAGCTGCGAAGCGGAGTTTCAGTGCCGCAAGTTTTATCAGGTCTGGCCGTTTTGCCGTCGTTAAGAAAGAGTAAAAAAGAGCAAGGAAGAACAGTATGAGCCTATGGATAGGCATTGCTTTTGTGAGCGTGGTGTTTTTCACCTCGATGCTGTCGGGTGTGTTTGGCATGGCGGGCGGTTTGGTACTGCTGTGGTTTCTGCTGCTGATCTTTCCCGCAGGCACGGCCATGGCGGTGCACGGCGTTATCCAACTCACCGCGAATGGATCACGAGCGTGGCTATCGCGGCGCTTTATTGTCTGGCGTATTGTCGCCTTTATGACGCTTGGCGTACTGAGTGCCGCGGGCTTACTGCTGCTGTTCAACTACAGCCCTAATGCCGCCAGCGTATCGCTGTTGATTGGCCTAATGCCGATTCTGGTATGGATACCCAAGCGCTGGTTTCATCTGGATGCCAACCGCGCCAGCCACGCGCTGTGCTGTGGGATCGCCTCCGGCGGTTTGACAATAGCGGCGGGGGTGTCCGGGCCACTGATCGATATCTTCTTCGTGCGCTCCCAGATGGATCGCCGCCAAGTCGTGGCGACCAAGGCAATGATACAGGTGGTGGCGCACAGCATTAAGATCATCTTCTACCTGGGTGCCGCCATGGCGCTTAGTGCCGGAGAGTGGGGCATTGTGCTGCTAGCGGCGCCGTTTGCGATTTTTGGTACCCACACCGGCAACCGCATTTTACACCGACTCACTGATGCCAACTTCCGCACCTGGACACGCTGGATCGTCACCGGCATTGGGGTCTTCTACTTTTTGCAAGGGGTCTTTCTACTCACCCGCTAGCGTTGCAGCGGAGTCCAGGCGATTTGCGCGCCATTACGGCTGCGACAGTTGCGGCACAATATAAGCCAGTAATGTCAGAACGCCTTACCTGGCGTAGCGCAGCTGATGATCTTGCAGGGAACATCACCAATATTTCTGAAACGGTGCGGAGTGCTGGTCTTGAAATAGTAGGACTCCCCTGGCCCTAGGCGCCTCGTATTGCTTCCAACGATGATTTCAATCTCACCTTCTACGACAAAACCCGCCTCTTCACCATAGTGGGTAATCATAGCTTGCCCGGTATCAGCACCCGGTAAATACCGCTCAACCATAAACGCCAAGGCACGATTAGGACGATTTGCCCCGACAAGTTTGAAGGAAATATCACCAGAGGCAATATCAACCAAATCATCCGCCGAATAGAACACCTGCTCCTGACTATCCAGATCCATGGTAAAAAAATCACCGACGCTCATAGAGAAGGCGTTTAGGATTTTCTTCAGGGAACTGACGGATGGGCTAACCTTTCCTTGCTCTATTAGCGAAAGACTTGAATGGGTCACCCCACACAACTTGGCTAGTTCACGCTGCGAAATCCCTCGCTGCTTGCGCAGGGAGCGCAAGCTCGCACCCACGTCATCCGACATGCTTTTTTCACTCCCTATCAATAAGTAAAATTACGTTATTGGTCTATTGACGGGCACATAATAGCGCAAAAAAAACCCCACGGCTGTGGGGCAAAAACTTAATTAAAAGGGCGCCTGCTACAAAAGATAACTCGCTTAGCCGGTGTTCATCGTCGTGCTCAGCTCAAGCACTTCGAGCATCAGCCAACTCGGAGGCCACGTCAGACTCTTGCGGCTCGTTTTCGTAAGCAATCCGGAAACCGGTAAAGCCGTAAAGAATCGCAAATAGCGGGCTAAGCAGCGCTAAAAAAGCATAGGGTGCGTAACTGAAAGCACTGACGCCTAGCGTGGCAAACATAAAGGCGCCACAGGTATTCCAAGGCACTAGGGGCGACGTCATGGTGCCAGCATCTTCTACTGTGCGAGACAGGTTTTTCAGTTTAAGCGAGCGACGTTGGTACTCTTTGGCATACATGCGGGCGGGCAAGATAATGCTGAGATACTGATCGCACCCCACGACATTAGCAGCCATCGCTGTCGCAACCGTAGTAGCAATCAGGCTACCCGTGGTCTTGGCCAGTTTGAGCAGGCTTTCCACGATGGTGCGGAAAAAACCAGCCGACTCAAGAATCCCGCCAAAGCTCATTGCAATGATGATCAATGAGACCGTCCACATCATGGCGTCAGTACCGCCGTTGGTCAGCAGGTCGTCCACAGTGACATTACCCGTATTTACCGTATAGCCTTCCACAAAAATAGTGAAGCTATCACCTAGAGGTACACCCTGAATCACAATCGCGCAGATGATTCCCATTAGCGAGCCAACAGCAAGCGCAGGAATGGCCGGAACCTTCTTGATCATCATCACGATTACTGCCGCAGGCACCAGCAGCAGCCAGGGGCTAATGATAAATAGTTCATTTAAGCTCTGCTGTAACTCCGCAACTTGTGTCGCGCCATCGCCGGAAGGCGTCATGTTCAGGCCAATAATGGTGTAAAGCACCAGTGCCACCGCGAGCGCAGGAACCGTGGTGTAGAGCATATAGCGAATGTGTTCAAACAGATCGACACCGACGACACCTGGCGCCATGTTGGTAGTTTCGGAAAGCGGAGAAATCTTGTCGCCAAAATAAACCCCAGAGATCACGGCGCCGGCTACCATCGCAGGGTTAAGGCCGAGCCCTTCACCGACGCCCATCAAGGCAATACCAATAGTGCCGGCCGCCGTCCAGGCGTTACCGCCAGCCAACGATACCAAGCAGCAGATCAGGCACGCCGCAACCAAAAAGTAGTCTGGTGCCAGAATGCTCAGGCCGTAATAGATCATAGTGGGCACAATCCCACCGGCAATCCAGTAGCCAATAATGGTGCCGATAATGATGAGAATCACAATCGCCTGAGTGGTCAGGCCAATAGAGCGCATGATTCCCGCTTCGAGATGCTTCCAGCGACTACCCGTCGCAATAGCCACTATCGTCGCTACAATCGCACTCAAAAAAAGTGGCAAGTGCGGGTCAGTTTCGAAATAGCCGATAAAGACGCCCAATGACGCCGCCATAAACACAACGGGTATCATGGTCGCTTTCAAACTTGGGCGGGGAGTTTCCTGGTCTTCCTTAGCAGTGTGGTCAGTCGACATAATGTTCTCACTTAATGTTTGATTATTGGTCGTCGTATTTCCGTTAGGAAATCATTGCAGTGATGGCGACTCCGATCATTGTTATGCTTGTTTTTATTGGTTTTTCAGGCACAAGATCCCCTCGGCGAGGGGCACGGCATTTGCCGTGACACCTAGCGCTGTTGAATCGAATCAATAAAGGGTGAAGTGCCTAGGCGAAGCTTGTTACGAACGTCGACGGTTCAAACGCTCAGCGACATCCACACGGTCTTCACTTCGCAGTATTTCTCCTGCGCATGAAGCGATTTATCGCGCCCATTGCCCGACTGCTTCACGCCGCCGAAAGGCACTGTCTGATCGATACCCGCCCAGTTATTCACATATACCTGGCCGGATTGCAGGCGCCGCGAGACCCGCATAATACGGTCAATGTCCTGGCTCCAAACGCCGGCAGCGAGACCAAAGTCACTATCATTGGCCAGTGCAATCGCTTGCTCTTCGCTGTCGAAACCGAACACGCTCAGCACGGGGCCAAAGATTTCTTCGCGGCCAATGCGCATATCGGGAGTCACATCATCGAAAATCGTCGGCGTGAGGAAATATCCCTTGGAATCGCTGGCTTCGCCCCCCAACTTCAAAGTGGCACCTTCGTTTTCGCCCTGGCGAATATACTCAAGTACCCGTTGGTACTGCGCTTCATCGACCATGGCGCCCATGAAGCTATTCGGGTCGAGCGGGTCTCCTGGCTGCATGTGCTCAGCAGCTTTCACCACACGGGCCACAAACTCCTTGCGAATACTGTTTTCCACCAGCAGGCGCGAACCGGCAATACACACCTCCCCTTGGTTGTGGAAAATAGCTTCTGCAGCGCTTTGGGCGACGGCATCAAGGTATTGGCAGTCGGCGAAAACGATATTTGGGCTTTTGCCACCGCACTCTAGAAACACGCGTTTCAGGTTGGATTGTCCGGCGTACTGCATGAGCTGTTTACCCACAGCCGTGGAGCCGGTAAACGCCAGACAATCTACCTGCATGGAGAGCGCCAGGGCTTTGCCCACCGTATGGCCGTAACCGGGTAAAACCTGAAATACGCCGTCAGGAATACCGGCTTCCTGGGCAAGATGCGCCAAGCGCAGCGCCGACAAAGGGGATTTTTCCGACGGTTTGAGAATCACGCTGTTGCCCGCGGCCAGTGCCGGGGCAATTTTCCAGGATGTCATCATCAGCGGAAAATTCCATGGCACGATCGCCGCCACAACACCCATGGGCTCGCGTAACACCAATCCAAGCGCATTCTCGCCCGTGGGAGCCACTTCGCCATAAAGCTTATCGATACACTCCGCCTGATAGCGCAAGCAGGCAACGGTGCCTGCCAAATCCCCGAGCGAGCTGGAAATCGGCTTACCCATATCGAGCGTATCGAGTAACGCCAACTCATCGCGGTGCGTCTCTACCAAATCCGCGAGGCGCAGCAACACGCGCTTGCGTTTACTCGGATGGCAACGTGACCAGACACCGCTATCAAAGGTTGCACGGGCCGCTTGCGTTGCACGCTCAGCATCTAGCGCATCGCAGCTGGCCACTTCCGCAAGCACGCTTCCGGTAGCAGGATTGATACTGGTTAGTGTGCTGCCTGCGACGGCGGCCACAAACTCGCCATTGATAAAAGCGCGTGTTTCAAAGCTCAGTGACGCCGCTTTTGCTTGCCAGTCGGCTAGGGTTTTCGTGTTATCTGCCGCCATTATGCACTCTCCATGGGGTGTGTTATCGCCAGCTTTTCGGCTGTTTTGTCCAGAGCCAAACGCGCTTTGCTCACCAGTTCATCAATTTCACTGTGCGTGATGATGAGCGGCGGGGATATCACCATGGTGTCGCCCACTGAGCGCATCACTAGCCCGCTTTCGAAACACAAATCACGGCACAGATTGCCTACGGAAAGGGATTTATCGAAGCGCTCGCCAGTCGTCTTGTCAGCAACAAGCTCGAGTGCCCCGATCAGGCCTAGCGAGCGAGCTTCACCAACTAACGGGTGTTCCGCCAACGCCTGCCAACGTTTCGCCAGATAAGGGCCCAGGTCATTGCGAACGTTGTCGACCACCTGCTCACTTTCCATCAGCTCGAGGTTTTTAAGCGCCACAGCCGCACAGACCGGGTGGCCGGAGTAAGTAAAGCCGTGGAAGAACTCACCGCCCTCTTCTATCAATGTATCGGCCACACGGTCTCCCACCAGCACCGCGCCAATGGGCAGATAGCCCGACGACAAGCCCTTGGCAATCGGCATCAGGTCAGGCGTTAACCCATAGTGAGTACTGCCAAACCACTCGCCTAAACGCCCGAAGCCGCAAATGACTTCGTCGGCAATCAGCAAAATATCGTACTTAGCCAGTACCTCTTTCACCGTCGGCCAATAGCTGTCTGGCGGAATGATCGCACCGCCTGCGCCCTGCACCGGCTCGGCAATAAAGGCGGCTACTCTGTCTTCACCCAATGCCAGGATCTGCTCTTCTAGCGCTTGAGCACACTGCTTGCCAAAGGCCTCCTGACTCATCTCGCGCCCCTCGCCAAACCAGTAAGGCTGGCCAATATGGGAAATGCCCGGCACACAAGGGCCGCCTTGATCGTGCATCGGCGCCATGCCGCCAAGGCTCATGCCCGCCACGGTAGAGCCGTGATAACCATTTTCACGCGAGATGATCCACTGCTTTTCCGGCTTGCCTTTGATCGCCCAATAGCGTCGCACCATGCGTAGCACGGTATCGTTGGATTCGGAGCCGGATCCGGTGAAGAACACACGGTTGATATGCTCGGGTGCCAGTTCGCTTAGCTTAGCGGCCAGCTTCACTGCCGGGGGGTGGGTGGTTTTAAAGAAGTTGTTGTAGTACGGCAGTTGCTGCATCTGCTCGGTAGCAGCCTCAACCAACTCCTGACGCCCGTAACCGAGATTGACGCACCAAAGTCCTGCCATACCATCAAGAATACGATTGCCCTGGCTATCGTGAATGTATACCCCATCAGCATGAGTGATGATGCGGCTCCCCTCTTCGCCAAGGGATTTAAAGTCGGTGAAGGGATGAAGGTGGTGCTGGCGATCCAACGCCTGGTAATCCTGGGTCTGCATAGATCAGTTCCTGTTCAGTGTTTGCAATAAGCGTTCAGCCAGCAGCCCGCTGGGTACGATGCTGACGGCAGGCCGCCGCAAACCCCTGGAACAGGGCGTCATAGAAAGGATGTTCTTTAGGGCGCCACTCCGGATGCCACTGAACAGCCAGTGCAAACGCGGCGGCGGCGCGCACGGAGACCGCTTCAACTAACCCATCAGGTGCCCAGGCTTCCGCTTCCAGCCCTGGCGCAAGCTGATCAATCCCCTGTTGGTGCAGTGAATTCACTTCAGCATGTTCGCCGCTATAAAGCGCAGCCAGGGCTCCACCAGCGCGAATTTTTACCGTATGGGAGGGTGCATAATGGCCGGCCATGTCATCGGCGGGCGGCTCTCGATGATCCAGCATGCCAGGGAGTGTTTGAACTGCTTGGTGAAGCGTGCCCCCAAGGGCAACGTTCATTTCCTGAAAGCCACGACAAATGCCAAATAAAGGTAACGCCTGGCGTAACGCCTCATGCACCCAGCAAAGCGCCGCTTCATCGCGCCGTGCGTCATCACGGGTATTCTCCGGGGCGCGCTCGGCACCATAGCGATCAGGAGCGACGTTGGAGTAACTGCCGGTTAGCATCAAGCCATCAAGGCTACCCAACAGATCGACAGCCTGCTCTGCGCGCTGCTCAGGCGTCGCCATATCAGCCACCAGCACTGGGAGAATCACCGGCGTAACGCCGTAGTGGTAGAGCGCCTGAAGAAATTTATCAGTCACCATTTGGGCAGGATGACCTTCCACCTCTCGGCAGCAGGCGATAACCCCCACCAGGGGGCGCGAAGAATGCGTTGCTTGCATAGTCAAACCACTTTGTCGGTTGTTATGTTTTATTCAACACTCAATTCAACATAGCGTGACTCGTTTTATTTTCCAAGTGCAAATTGACTTTTTTGCCAAAATACACACCAAGCTATTGAATAACAAAGAATTAAAAAACAAATCCATCATGAAGAATAAATTTTTACACGCTTTTTGTTATTAAATAATTGACAGAAACGATCGACACCGCAAGGATACTGTTAGCAGAAACACAACTAACACGGCATAAAAATAAGGGTCAACGTATGTCCTCTGCCAATGACACAGACGCTCAAAACGTAGCCTCGGACTTTCTCGACCAGCACCCTGACATCACCACCATTGACCTGCTGATCAGTGACCTTAACGGTGTCATCCGAGGAAAGCGCATTCCTTGTGACAACCTCGCCAAAGTGTTTGAAAAAGGCATTTATTTGCCGGCTTCGGTCTTTGCGTTGGACATCAATGGCAACACGGTGGAAGAGACAGGACTTGGGCTTTCCAGCGGTGACGGTGATCGCGTATGCCGCGCCATTCCCGGCACACTCAACCCGGTCACCTGGATGGATAACAACCAGTATGGCCAGCTGTTAATGACCATGGAGGAGATGGATGGCTCGCCGTTTTTTGCCGACCCTCGCCAAATACTGCGGCGCATTCTTGAGCAGTTCTCCGCCCGTGGCTTAACCCCCGTCGTCGCCCTTGAGCTGGAGTTTTATCTGGTCGACCGCGTACGTGACGAAGAAAATTTAATCCAGCCACCTCAATCCCCTTCCAGCGGCGAGCGGGCTACTCAAAGCCAGCTCTATTCGGTGCTGGAATTAGATGAGTACGCAGAATTTATCAATGACTTGCAGTGTGCCGCCCAGGCACAAGGTTTGCCGCTGGATACGGTATTGAAAGAGTGCGCACCAGGCCAATTTGAAGCCAACCTGATTCATACAGATGATGCGTTAAGCGCCTGCGACCACTCGGTACTGCTCAAGCGCCTCATCAAGGGCGTTGCCTTAAAGCATGGCTTTGAAGCGACCTTTATGGCCAAGCCATACGGTTCAGAAGCCGGTAGCGGTACCCATGTTCACGTCAGTCTGATAGATAGCAACGGACATAACATCTTTGCCGAAAGCGGCGATGACCCGTTGGAGAGCGCAGAACTACAACACGCTGTAGGAGGGCTACTGGAACTGATGCCAGACTCCATGGCACTGCTGGCCCCTAACCTCAATTCGTTTCGCCGTTTTCAGGAAGGACTCTATGTACCCATGGCACCTACCTGGGGTTACGACAACCGCTCCGTGGCAATACGCGTACCCGCTGGCCCGAAAGAAGCACGACGAATAGAGCATCGCGTAGCGGGTGCCGACGTAAACCCCTACCTTTTACTGGCGACCGTGCTGGCATCTATCCACCATGGCCTAACCCAACAGGTTGCACCTGCCGAACCCATTATCGGCAACGCCTATGAGCAAATTGCACCTCAACTGACTAACAGCTGGGCACACGCACTGCACTTGCTGGGTAACAACCACGTACTCGGCGAACAACTTGGTGAAGACTTTATTGAAGTGTTCATTGCCAACCGCCAAGCAGAGCGCGCCGACACCATGCGTGAAGTTAGCGCCATGGAGTACGATTGGTACCTGCGCCACGTATGAGCTGTTAAACCGTTGATAGCACTAGGGTCGGTGCACGCCGCCCCTAGTGTTATGTTTGCCTTTCCTGCTATCCCGCCCTGCTATTCGTTTTTTATTCCATATCGTTTTTTATTCCGTGTTATCCGTGGGCATCTGTGGCAAATAAAAACGGACTGATGAATCTCTCCATCAGCCCGTTGCTATGAAACCGTCAAGCAATATGCCGCTAAACCGCCAGTCGGTCACGCATGGCGTAGAACCACGCGCCCATTGCGGAAAGCGGCACACGTAGCAACCGCCCACCGGGCATGGGTAGGTGGGAAATCTGCGCAAAGGCTTCAAAACGCGCTTCTTCACCGCTAATCGTTTCTGCCACCAACTTGCCGGCCAGATGGGAGCACGTTACCCCATGGCCAGAGTACCCCTGGGCGTAGTAAACGTTGCTATTAATGCGGCCAAATTGCGGCAGGCGATTGAGTGTTAGCAAGAAATTACCGCTCCAGGCGTAATCGACGCGAACATCGCCAAGCTCTGGGAAGGTCGTCAGCATTTTTGGCCGAATAGCCGCCTCGATACTGGTGGGTTCTTGCCCGCCATAATTCACGCCTCCGCCATACAGCAGACGGTTATCGGCGGTGAGGCGATAGTAATCCAAGAGGTAATTACAATCCTCGACCGCTTTATCATTAGGCAGTAATCGCGCGGCCAACTCTGCAGACAGCGGTTCAGTGGTAATGATCTGGGTGCCGCAAGGCATCGCTTTGCTCTCCAGCTTGGGTAGCAACCCTTGCAAATAGGCATTGCCAGCCATGACCACCCGCTGAGCAGTCACTCGCCCCTCCGGGGTATAAAGCGTTACCGGCTCGCCGTGCTCCACTCTTGTTACGGGAGAGTGTTCAAAAATCTTTCCACCCAACGACTCCAGCGCCACCGCCTGCCCCAGCACCAGATTGAGAGGGTGCAAATGCCCACCAGAGTGATCCACCAAGGCACCCACATAGCGTGTGCTGCCTACCTCTCGCTTGACCTCTTCGCCTTCCAGTAGCTCAAGCTGCTGATGACCATAGCGTTCCCATAAGCTTTTTTGATCCTTTAAGCCTTCCCACTGTTTCTTATTACAGGCGGCAAAAAGGTTGCCCTCTTTTAGGTCGCAGTTGATCTGATACTTTTCAATGCGCTGACGGATAATTTGGTTACCCTCGAATGCCATAGCCCCCAGCGCTCGGGCGGTTTCAGCGCCGTTTTGTTTTTCGATAACATCCATATCACGGCTATAGCTATTAACGATCTGCCCACCATTGCGACCGGAAGCTCCGAAGCCTATCGCCACACTTTCCAGCACCACCACTCGGTGACCGCGTTCCGCCAAATGCAACGCTGAAGAGATACCTGTAAACCCAGCCCCCACGACACAGACATCACACTCCACGTCCCCCTCCAGCGTGGGCCTTTTTGATGTGGAGTGTGACGATGCTGCGTAGTAAGAAGCCACATGACCGGAAGAAGCTTGAGGTTGCATTTGCCATCACCCTTTTGTTGATTATTTTAACCAAAATAATCATATAGACCGCTGCAAAAATACGCAAGCCTCAGCAAATACCGGCCTTATAGAGGAGTAACACTTTATTCCCTTCAAAAAATGTTACTAAAAAAGCAACACTCACTCATAACAAGTCACGGTCACACAACTGGAAAGAGTGACCTTTCACTTATATACCGTCCCTCTGGAGGCAAACTTTCATGCCCCCTAACGTTGAGGGGAATAAAAGCGAGCTTCATGCAGGCACCTATACTGACTTTATCGATTATGGAGGTCGCTATGGATTACCACCACTACCGCAAAACCCTTGCGGAAACGCTCGCCCAAAGTGAGCTGCCTTTTCCCGCTGCCGAATACCAAGCGCGCCTGGATAAGGTGCGCCATGCCATGGCACGGGGCGAACTGGATGCGCTGCTGCTGACCGACCCCGCCGATATTAACTACCTCACTGGCTACCACACCTTTGAAGTCTCGGTGCACGCCTGTTTGAT
>NZ_JPUA01000044.1 GCF_002211105.1 Halomonas campaniensis
CCGGCGCTGGCCCACCTGCCTCTACCTTGTAGTCCAAAGTGCTGCGCTTATTCTATGAATCCAGGGTCAAAGCAAAGCCCTGTGCTCATTCAGAAAAATAAAGCTGAGTAATGGGTAGTGGAATATCTATAGGGCGCTTCTGAATTATTGGTGTAGACAAAGAGGAATGGGAATGAATGATAAAAAAGGCAGCATACAGCTTAAATGATCCAGGCATTTGCGACTATTGGTATCAGCGACGGTCAGGCGCTATTAAACTTATGGGCTAAGGCGACCCCTAAATTCTTGAAATGGCCAAATATTCATTAAAATTTGTTTAGAAGCTCTCTTCTATGCTTGAAAATAACCTCGCGTGCACGCTGATGTGCTTTACGCCGTGCTTGTAGCAAAGCTTCATATCTTGTTCTTTCTCAGGATTTGACGTTTTGCCCAGTACAAACGTTTCCCCGGAAGGAGTGGTGATGCGTAGAGGACGAGATGCTGTGCCGGGCGCGTGCTCAAAGTCTTTTGCTGTCATCAGTGATATTTCCTTCAGTTTATTTATAAATCCGAACAATGATAAAAGCAGATTTCATGACGTTAGCCCCATTGTCATTCATTTTTCCTATAAGTTATGCCGTCACTTAATACCCTGGATTCATAGAATAACCGCAGCACTTTGGATCACACAGTAGAGGAAGGAGGGCCAGCGCCGGT
>NZ_JPUA01000006.1 GCF_002211105.1 Halomonas campaniensis
GCTCTTTAACAATGTATATCATGCTGACAAGAACACGCCGTAAGGTGTGCTTCTTAAATTGTGATACGCGTCAGCGTATCCGGCAAAATGAAACGTGATCATTGCGACATCCAGACTCCTTCGGGTTATAGGGTCAAGCAATGAAGCGCACACGGTGGATGCCTAGGCAGCCAGAGGCGATGAAAGACGTGGTAGCCTGCGATAAGGTTCGGTGAGGTGGCAACAACCTGTGACCCGGACATCTCTGAATGGGGAAACCCACTCATCATAAGATGAGTATCGTGCCCTGAATACATAGGGGTACGAGGCGAACCAGGGGAACTGAAACATCTAAGTACCCTGAGGAAAAGAAATCAACCGAGATTCCCCTAGTAGCGGCGAGCGAACGGGGACCAGCCCTTAAGCATGAGACTGATTAGGCGAACAGATTGGGAAGTCTGGCCGTAGCGGGTGATAGCCCCGTAGTCGAAAATCTGATCATGTGAAATCGAGTAGGTCGGGGCACGAGAAACCTTGACTGAAGACGGGGGGACCATCCTCCAAGGCTAAATACTCCTGGCTGACCGATAGTGAACCAGTACCGTGAGGGAAAGGCGAAAAGAACCCCGGAGAGGGGAGTGAAATAGATCCTGAAACCGTGTGCGTACAAGCAGTCGGAGCCCACTTGTTGGGTGACGGCGTACCTTTTGTATAATGGGTCAGCGACTTATATTCAGTGGCGAGGTTAACCGTATAGGGGAGCCGTAGGGAAACCGAGTCTTAACTGGGCGACGCAGTCGCTGGATATAGACCCGAAACCGAGCGATCTATCCATGAGCAGGGTGAAGGTTGAGTAACATCAACTGGAGGCCCGAACCAGGATCTGTTGAAAAAGATTTGGATGACTTGTGGATCGGAGTGAAAGGCTAATCAAGCTCGGAGATAGCTGGTTCTCCTCGAAAGCTATTTAGGTAGCGCCTCACGTAGTACCGCCGGGGGTAGAGCACTGTTTCGGCTAGGGGGTCATCCCGACTTACCAACCCGAGGCAAACTCCGAATACCGGTGAGTAACGCGTGGGAGACACACGGCGGGTGCTAACGTCCGTCGTGAAAAGGGAAACAACCCAGACCGTCAGCTAAGGTCCCGAAATCCTGGTTAAGTGGGAAACGATGTGGGAAGGCTCAGACAGCTAGGAGGTTGGCTTAGAAGCAGCCATCCTTTAAAGAAAGCGTAATAGCTCACTAGTCGAGTCGGCCTGCGCGGAAGATGTAACGGGGCTAAACCAGGTACCGAAGCTACGGGTTCATTCTTTGAATGAGCGGTAGAGGAGCGTCGTGTAAGCCGATGAAGGTGGATTGAGAAGTCTGCTGGAGGTATCACGAGTGCGAATGCTGACATGAGTAACGATAAAGGGAGTGAAAAACTCCCTCGCCGGAAGACCAAGGGTTTCTGTTCGACGCTAATCGGAGCAGAGTGAGTCGGCCCCTAAGGCGAGGCCGAAAGGCGTAGTCGATGGGAAACGGGTCAATATTCCCGTACCGGACATGGTTGCGATGGGGGGACGAAGAAGGCTAGGTGAGCCAGGCGTTGGTTGTCCTGGTGAAAGTGAGTAGGCTGAGAGTTTAGGTAAATCCGGACTCTTTTAAGGCCGAGACACGAGATGAACTGACCACGGTCAGGAAGTCACTGATGCCACGCTTCCAGGAAAAGCCTCTAAGCTTCAGATCATGTGCGACCGTACCCCAAACCGACACAGGTGGTCAGGGTGAGAATCCCAAGGCGCTTGAGAGAACTCGGGTGAAGGAACTAGGCAAAATGGTGCCGTAACTTCGGGAGAAGGCACGCCGGCGTAGGGTGAAGAGACTTGCTCTCCTAGCCCGAACCGGTCGAAGATACCAGGTGGCTGCAACTGTTTATTAAAAACACAGCACTCTGCTAACGCGCAAGCGGACGTATAGGGTGTGACGCCTGCCCGGTGCCGGAAGGTTAAATGATGGTGTTAGCCGCAAGGCGAAGCTCTTGATTGAAGCCCCGGTAAACGGCGGCCGTAACTATAACGGTCCTAAGGTAGCGAAATTCCTTGTCGGGTAAGTTCCGACCTGCACGAATGGCGTAATGATGGCCACGCTGTCTCCACCCGAGACTCAGTGAAATTGAAATCGCCGTGAAGATGCGGTGTACCCGCGGCTAGACGGAAAGACCCCGTGAACCTTTACTATAGCTTCACACTGGACGCTGATGTTGCCTGTGTAGGATAGCTGGGAGGCTTAGAAACTCGGACGCCAGTTCGGGCGGAGCCAACCTTGAAATACCAGCCTGGCATCATTGGCGTTCTCACTCAGGTCCGTTATCCGGATCGAGGACAGTGTGTGGTGGGTAGTTTGACTGGGGCGGTCTCCTCCTAAAGAGTAACGGAGGAGCACGAAGGTACCCTCAGCACGGTCGGACATCGTGCAATGAGTGCAAGAGCATAAGGGTGCTTGACTGCGAGACAGACACGTCGAGCAGGTGCGAAAGCAGGTTCTAGTGATCCGGTGGTTCTGTATGGAAGGGCCATCGCTCAACGGATAAAAGGTACTCCGGGGATAACAGGCTGATACCGCCCAAGAGTTCACATCGACGGCGGTGTTTGGCACCTCGATGTCGGCTCATCACATCCTGGGGCTGAAGTCGGTCCCAAGGGTATGGCTGTTCGCCATTTAAAGTGGTACGCGAGCTGGGTTTAGAACGTCGTGAGACAGTTCGGTCCCTATCTGCCGTGGGCGTTGGATGTTTGAGAAGGGCTGCTCCTAGTACGAGAGGACCGGAGTGGACGACCCTCTGGTGTTCCGGTTGTCACGCCAGTGGCATTGCCGGGTAGCTATGGTCGGACGGGATAACCGCTGAAAGCATCTAAGCGGGAAGCCCCCTTCAAGATGAGACATCCCTGAGGCCTAGAGCCTCCTGAAGGGCCCAGCGAGACCAGCTGGTTGATAGGCACGGTGTGGAAGCGCTGCAAGGCGTTGAGCTAACGTGTACTAATGGCCCGTGAGGCTTGACCCTATAACACCCAAGGGGTCTGGTCGT
>NZ_JPUA01000045.1 GCF_002211105.1 Halomonas campaniensis
TATCACAATTTAAGAAGCACACCTTACGGCGTGTTCTTGTCAGCATGATATACATTGTTAAAGAGCAGCTGTTCAATGAACAGTGATAAAGCGTTGCCAAAAGCACAGCGACTTATCAGTGGTCACGAAACATTCACAAACGGTATTTAAGGTAAAAGAAGTCATACATAATGGTGGAGCCAAGCGGGATCGAACCGCTGACCTCCTGCGTGCAAGGCAGGCGCTCTCCCAGCTGAGCTATGGCCCCATCGAGTCACTCTTAGTCACACTCACCTCTGGCCAATTTTATTTAGCGCAAGGCATTTTATGGCGACGCATAGCCTGCTATGCGAGTCATAAAATAACGCAGCGATAGATAAAATTTGGTGGGTCTGGGCAGACTTGAACTGCCGACCTCACCCTTATCAGGGGTGCGCTCTAACCAACTGAGCTACAGACCCAAGAGGGGATCGTGCTTAAACCGTTTGCTCTATATCTGATCAGGTAATTCATTGTGAACGCTTACCGACGCGTGACGCATCGTTTAAGGAGGTGATCC
>NZ_JPUA01000007.1 GCF_002211105.1 Halomonas campaniensis
ACCGCTTAGCGCCGATGGTAGTGTGGGGTCTCCCCATGCGAGAGTAGGTCATCGTCAGGCACTTATACCAAAAATCCCCCAGGGCTGATGCCTTGGGGGATTTTTTTTGCCTCACACCTCACACGAAAGTACAATTTTAAGGCATTTTATTCCATATATAACAATTGGTTGCGTATTTATCATGGTATTGTTGCCACGCAGCATCTAGTATTATGCTGCACGTGCCCAGAAGTAAAATCTCAGGAGGAGAAACGGTATGACGACGCAAGTAGCCAAGAAGTTAGCAATTGCTCTATTTATGGCTTTGATGGCGGGCGGACTGATCGCTTGTGACGATCAAGGCCCTGCTGAAGAAGCGGGTGAAAACATTGATGACGCCGCAGAAGATGCCGGTGAGAGCATGGAAGAGCTCGGCGAAGATATGGAAGAGGCGGCCGAGAACTAGGCCGAGCATTTGTTTGATGAGTTAACCGAAGCAGTCGCTGACAAGCGGCTGCTTTATTGTTTGTATCGCGTCTATTATGGTTAGCCTAAATAACCATAAAAATGAGGTGGCAACGTGCTACTACAACGCGATAAAAGCTTGCTGTTAATGGTCGATTTCCAGGCCGGTTTGCTGCCTGTGATCGATGGTGGACAAGAAGCTGTTAACGAAGCGGCTTGGCTAGGCGAAATGGCGTGCTTGTTTGAGGTGCCGGTATGGTTAACCGAGCAGTCTCCAGAAAAGCTGGGGGAAACCTCCGTACCACTGCTCGCCTGTTTGAATGACTATCAGCGCTGGCAAAAACAGCACTTTGGCGCCATGGCGGAAACTGACTTTCGTGAAGCACTAAACGCAACGGGAAAAACGCAGATCGTACTGTGTGGAACAGAAGCGCATATCTGCGTGCTGCAAACGGGATTAGGTCTATTAGCGGCAGGTTACGAGCTGTATTGGCTGAGTGATGCCTCTGCCAGTCGCCGACCGCAAGAGGCTGCGCTTGCCCGCGAGCGCGCCTGCGCAAGCGGTGCTGTGGCGGTGACGGCAGATATGGTGGCTTATGAGTGGCTTCACCGCTGCGATACAGCGCTGTTTAAAGAGGCGCACCAACGCTTTTTGAAGCCACGCGCGTCACGCCCCGTACGTTTCTATTAGGCCATTCCCTTTAGCGATCGGCTTCTTTACGAGTGAAAACGAAGGTATCACCCTGGGATGCCGATGCATCGAAACGATAGCCTGCCACATCGAACGCCTTGAGTTCATCTGGATCGTTAACCTGCTGTTGAATCATCCAAGCGCTCATCAGCCCGCGCGCCTTTTTGGCGTAGAAGCTGATGATTTTAAAGGTGCCGTTTTTCTCATCTTTAAACACCGGCGTAATGATCCGGCCATTAAGCTGTTTGGTATCTACCGCTTTGAAGTACTCATTGGAGGCGAGATTAACCAACACGTTGGAGCCGCTTTCAGCAATGGCTTCATTAAGTGCAGGTGTCAGGATGGGCTTCCAATAGGCATACAGATCTTTACCGGCACTGTTGGGTAGCTTGGTGCCCATCTCCAGCCGGTAGGCCTGAATCAAATCCAGGGGCCGTAGCAGGCCATATAGGCCAGAAAGTATGCGCAAATGCGACTGTGCGTAACGGTTCTCCGCTTCGCTGAAGTTTTCTGCTTGCAGTCCGGTATAAACGTCGCCCTGAAAAGCCTGTGCGGCGGGTTTGGCATTGCTAAGAGTGAAAGGAGGGCGCCACTCCTCAAAACGCGCCGCATTCAGCCCCGCCAGTTTATCGCTGATACCCATGAGTTCACTGATTTGCTGGGGCGAGTAGTCGCGCAAAATAGTGATCAGTGCTTGGCTGTGTTTGAGAAAATCAGGCTGTGTTACCTGATCTGTGGTCGGTGGGGTTTCAAAATCCAGCGTTTTAGCGGGAGAGATAATGCTCAGCATCGCATGCTCCTAAGGCCATCATAAGTGAACGTAGTATACCAAGCCTCGGCCAAGGCCGAGGCTATAGCTCCGATAGTTCTGGCAGAGCCGCTTACTGCCTATAGGCGGGGCTCAGCAGTAGCTTTAAGGGCAGGGATTGGGCATGCGGCGGTGAATATCTTCAATGGCCTCTAGCACTTCGTTATCCAGCTTGAGGCTCTCGCTGGCAAGGTTGCTTTCCAACTGCTCCATGGTGGTTGCACCAATGATATTGCTGGTTAAAAAGCTGCGTGAGTTTACAAACGCCAGCGCCATTTGCGCAGGATCTAGCTCGTGCTTTTCAGCGAGCGCAACGTAAGCCTGGGTGGCGGCTTCGGCTTCAGGTGATGTGTAGCGCTTAAAGCGCTCATACAGCGTCAGGCGGCCTTTAGGAGGTTGCGTACCGTTCAGATATTTTCCCGAGAGCACCCCAAACCCTAAAGGTGAATAAGCAAGCAGACCGACGTCTTCACGGTGGGCAATTTCAGCTAAACCGACCTCGAAAGAGCGGTTAAGAAGGTTATAGGGATTTTGTATAGACGCGACACGGGGTAAGTCCAGCTTATCGGCAAGCTGAAGTGAGCGCATCACACCCCAGGGCGTGTCATTAGAGAGCCCAATAGCCCGAACCTTGCCTGCATCGACCAGCTCTTTCAGTGCCGAAAGGGTCTCTTCTAAGGGGGTCGCGTCTTCGTCTTCACTATGTACGTAGCCTAGCTTGCCAAAGAAGTTAGTTTGCCGGTCGGGCCAGTGCAACTGGTAAAGGTCGACATAATCGGTATTCAGGCGCTCCAGGCTTGTGTCGATGGCCTGATGAATATGCTCACGGGTTAAACGCGGGCCACCCCGTATATGGTCGAGCCCTGGGCCTGCGGCTTTGGTGGCTATGATGAGATCGTCTCTGGCGCCACGCTGCTTTAGCCAACTGCCGATATAGCGTTCCGTTAAGCCCTGGGTCTCGGCCATGGGGGGAACGGGGTACATTTCTGCGGTATCAATAAAATTGATGCCAAACGCCACGGCTCTATCAAGCTGTTCGTGGGCTTCAGCTTCGCTATTTTGCTCGCCAAACGTCATCGTGCCTAAGCAGAGTCGACTCACCTCCAGGCCGGTTCTGCCAAGTGGGCGCGTTTGCATTTTCATCTCCTTACTAAGGCGGAATTGCCATAAGATAAGCCACCATTACCAGGCTGGTAAACGGCGTCTGCATGGCATGTTAGCGAGGCTCTTTGCAAGCAGCAAATTAATGGGGTTGAGTCGTCGCAAAGGCAGGCGTATGCTTGCCAGCCCATCGACCGGCTAAAGGCCGGTTTCTCGTGTGGTTGACGACTATTATTAGTGTAACGTCGGCCCAAGGTTCCAACAGACAGGCAGGGTGGTTTGCCATGCTGCAGGCATCAACGTTGTTTACTCGGCTAGAGTTTCGTCTAGCTGAACGGCTGTTTCATAATCACTGGTTGTTGCCGCGTTCACCGCGCACCCAGCGTTTAACGATGCGCTTGTTTAAGCGCTGTGCGGAAGCGGGTCACCCTGACGCGCTCTCCGTTTACGGTCATATGCTGTTTCATCGCAGTCAGACGCCCCAAGACAAGGCTCGCGGAGCGCGATACGTTCTGGAAGCGGCGCATGCCGGGGATGTGAAGTCACAGTACCAGGTGGCGCAAATCCACGAGCACGGCTGTGCTCAATACCCGCGACGCGAAGATTATGCGGTAACCTGGTACGCCCGTGCCGCCCAGTCTGGGCACTATCTGGCGGCGGAGCGGCTTGCCCGCGCTTATCGCCTGGGCGAGTTAGGTTTGGCGGTGGATGGCGAGCGAGCGGCTTACTGGCAGCGACAGGCGGAACAGCCGACACTAGATAACGTGGCCGCTGCATGAAGCGTTACCGCGTTTTGATTGAGTGAGGAAGGTTGTGTCCGAGACGCTACCCACAGTGCTAGATATTGAAGCGTCCGGATTTGGGCGTGGCAGTTACCCCATCGAAGTAGGCATCGCCCGCGCCGATGGGAGCTGCTGCGCTTTTCTCATTCAACCGCTGGAGGAGTGGACGCACTGGGATCCCAAGGCCGAACTGCTGCATGGTATCTCCCGTGATCGCCTCATTCAGGAGGGCTACCCGGTACGCCAGGTCGCCCACTGGCTGAACGATGAACTGCGCGAGCTGGGTAAGGCATACAGCGATAGCTGGGGATATGATAACACCTGGCTATCGCTGCTCTTCCATCACGCGGGCATGCTGCCGCGTTTTCGCCTCGAGGCGCTAAGGATCCTGCTTAGTGAAGAGCAGCAGGCAGTGTGGAGCGACACCAAAGAAGCGCTGATCGCCGAACAGGGGATTCACCGCCATCGGGCAGGTGAAGATGCCCGCTTACTGCAGCTGACCTATCAGCATACCCGCAAGCTCATCAAGCACTCGGGTCGTTAGTCACTCTTCCCTCTCCAGTTTTATAGCTGGGCTTCCAGCACCTCGAGCAACTCATTGGGTGACGGTGCGTCGAACAGCATCTCGCGGGTGGGAGACGCCAAAAAGCCATGGCTGACCGTGCTGTCTAAAAATGTCAGCAGCGGCGAATAGAACTCGTCGATGTTCAACAACCCCATCGGTTTTTCATGCAGGCCTAGATAGCCCCATGTCCATATTTCAAACAGCTCTTCCAAGGTGCCAATCCCGCCGGGTAAGGCAATAAAAGCGTCGGCGTTGGCCGCCATGGTGGCTTTGCGTTCGTGCATATTGCGCACCCGTATCAGCTCACTTAAGCCAAAGTGGGCCTGTTCGCGCTCCACCAGGTGGTCGGGCATGACACCAATGACTTCACCACCGGCCTCAAGTGCCGCGTTAGCCAGCTCGCCCATCAGGCCAACCCGTGCCCCGCCGTACACCAGCGTGTGGCCACGTTCAGCGAGCGTGCGGCCCAGTTGATTGGTCGCTTGGCGGAAGGCAGGGCTGTTACCTTCACGAGAGCCAAGATAAACGCAAATTCGAGCCATTCGTTTATTCCCTGTCGTTAAAAAATGAGCGTAACTAAAACCAAAGCCAAAAAGAACGCGAGATTACTACGAGGGCTTAGGTTAAAAGGGGCTTAGGGTAAACAGCGGTCTACCTGATAGTGCTCATCCATCCACTGTCCAATCACATTGTCGCCGCAAAGGTGGTGGGCGTACTGGGTATGCAGGCAGCGTATCTGGTGCCAGTTGCTAATGCCGCCAATCCCGCGTTTGGTCATCACGTCGGTATAACCCAATGTAGCGACTTCTTCACGCTGAGCAACGCTCATAGCGTCCCAGCGGGCGGTCACATAGTCGCGATGGCTCTGTTGGTAAGCCTCAAGAAATTCAGGCTCTTCCTGAAGGCGCTGCTCGAGCGCTTTGATCACCCCAACGGCTTCGATGCGGGAAATCTCAACTTTCAGCACATCGGAACAGAGCCAATACAGGGTGGGGAAGGGTTTGCCATCGACAATCGGCGCCATGCGCAGTACCAGCGGTGTACCTTCACCGTCGGTGGCGGCTACTGCTTCGATACCACGCGGCGCGCGGCCAAGCTGCTGGGCAATAATGGCGAGCTGACGTTCGTCAGGCGCTTGGTTGGTGCGTATCACCATTGGGTTGGTCTCTCACGAACGGTCGTCTTGAACAAATTTAGTCGAGCGGCCAACGGCACGGAAAAAGCAGCGATTGAGCTGTTCAGGCGACGCGACATAGCACCACGTCCGCTCACAGTATTCAGCGGCTCGTGCCATTAGCACGTCGTAAAGGCGATTGAAGGGGGCATCATAATCGTAGGGGTCGGCACCAAACAAGCGGATATGCGGATAGTCGGCAAAGCGCTCAATGAAATAGCGCTCAAGGTCTGCCTCCACGGCGCGATGCTGGGCGACGTTGTCAGGGTCTATCCAGAGGTTGTAGCGGATTGCCATTATAAGGCTCCTGTTGCCCCGGCAGCGCGGGGCAGCCGTCAATCAGGCGGGCTCAGGCGCGTCTTGAAGGTGCGACGTTAGCGCCTCGCGCAGGTCACCCTCAATGGGCATGGCGCACTTGGCCTGATGGTCATACTGAACCATAACGGTATGTCCCAGGTTAGTGAGCTTGCCGTGCTGACGCGCCTCTTGGGTCACTGTAAACGAGCTATTGCCTAACCGCGTTAAGTAAGTACGTATTTCGATATCTTGACCGTAAAACAGTTCAGCCCGGTAGTCGACTTCCATGCGCGCCATAATCAAGCGCCACTGTTTAGGGTTTAAGTCAGGGGTGAAGAGTTTGAACAGGTCATTGCGGGCAAGCTCAAACCATGCGGGCAGGCGGGTGTTATTGATATGCCCTAAAGCGTCGGTATCGTAAAACGCAGGCTCAATGGTGCGGGTAAACATGACGTATCCTTATTGTTATGCGGGGTTAGGAGTGGTTATTGGTATCACAGGGTTATTCAGGATTACCCCAAGCAAGCGCTTGGTCAAGTGCTTGCTTATACTAAACGCAGCCCCTGTTGGTCACGCCAGGCGGCCTCTAGCGCCTCTTGCAGAGGCGCTTTTAAGTGCGCAGGGAGCGCTTCATGTGCTGCTTGCAGTGAATCAAACGAGCGGTTGCGCAGCCAGCAGTACGCCCAGGCGCAGGCTTCGGCGTCGCTATCGGGGGTTGGGCGAGCGGGCATTTGATTAAGCAGAAAAACCGCCGTGCGCGGCGCCCATAGCGGCATTTCCCCTAGCTCATCCTGGCTCCACTGCTCCAGGGTAGCGCCGCTGGGCGTGGCGTCGGGTGTGCCTAATTTAGCTACCCGGGCTGTTTCGGCCAAAATGAGCGCTAGCTGATCCGTATTCGCTTGGCCAAGCGAGCGCCATTGCCGCAACAGCGCCGATAGCCCCGCCCGCATCTTGGTATAAAAGTCATCTTGCGGCATGCTTGGCACAACCCCTATTGAATGAGTGAGATGTTTCATGGCCTACGATTTTGCCACGCCTGTGGAGCGACGCCACCCAGAAGGTGGCTGGGCATCGCAAAAATGGCATCGCTACGGCGACGACGTACTGCCCCTTTGGGTCGCCGATATGGATTTTCGCTCCCCACCTGCGGTGATTGATGCACTGCAGGCGCGGGTGGCCCACGGTGTCTATGGCTATGGCGAAGTGCCCGCTACGTTAACAGAAACCCTGTGCCAGTGGAGCGCCCACCACTACGACTGGCCCATTCAGCCGGAGTGGCAGCAGTGGCTGCCGGGCGTCGTGCCAGCTTTGCACCTGGCCGCGTTAGCGCTGACCGAGCGAGGCGACGGTGTGTTGACGGTAGCGCCGATCTACCCGCCATTTTTAGAGGTTGCAAAGCGCACCGGGCGACTACCCCAGCAGGCGATGCTGGCAGCGCCCTCAACACCCAATGAGCCTTGGCAGCTCGATATTGCAGCCTTGGAGGCCGCTATTACGCCACGTACGCGCTTGCTGCTGTGGTGTCAGCCCCACAACCCAACGGGGCGTGTGTGGCGCTATGAAGAGCTTGCAGCGCTGGCTGAGCTCGTGGAGCGCCACGACCTTTGGGTTGTCTCCGATGAGCTGCACTGCGACCTGTTATTAGATGGAGGCGCCCAGCACCGCCCGTTAGCCGCGGCATTTCCTCAATTAGCGAAGCGCACTATTACCCTCTGGGCACCGTCGAAAACCTTTAATCTGGCGGGCTTAACCAGCGCCTGCGCGGTGATTCCCGACCCCGCACTGCGTGAGCGCTTTGCAGCGGCTACCAAAGGGCTACTTCCCGATGGCAATGTACTCGGCCTTGTCGCGGCGGAAGCAGCGTATCGACATGGCGAGCCGTGGCGCCAGGAGCTGTTAAGCGTATTACGTGAGCATCGTGAGACGCTGCAGGCGCGCGTAGCGGCTTGGCCGGGCGTGCGCTGGAGTGCGCCGGAGTCGACCTATCTGGCTTGGCTAGATATGCGCGAGGCAGGGCTAGGCGATGCGCCGCATAAGACGCTGCTGAAAGAGGCGGGGGTAGCGCTTTCGGACGGAGCGGCCTTTGGCCGCCCCGGCTTTGTACGGCTTAACTTTGGTACCACCGCTTCCCAGCTGGAAGCGGCGCTGTCTCGTATGGATTCCCTGCTGAAGCGGGATTGAAAGCCCCTAGTACAGCATCGCAAAGAGTTTGCGGCGGTAAGCAACGGTCAGCGGGTGGTCGGCGCCTAGTGCGTCGAACACCTGCAGCAGCGTTTTACGCGCGGCGTCATCGTTATAGGCGCGATCCTGCTTCATCAGCGCCAGCAGTGCCTCCAACCCTTCATCATAATGACCGTCAGCCACTTGGCGCAGGGCGCGCTGGTACTGCGCTTCGCTATCGGTGCGATCGCCCAGGGCCGCAATCTCCTCGGCTGAGAGTGCCTGCTCGCTAAACTCAATGCTGGCGCGCACGCCCCGTGCAGGCGCCGCATCGCGCTCTTCCGGGGGCAGGTTGTCGAGCACTTCACGGGCCTCGCTACCGCGCCCTTCGGCGACTAGTACGCGAGCGAAGGCTACCTGGTAAGCGTAGTGCTCTGGGTACTGGACCATCAGGGTTTGATATATCTCGCGGGCAGCGGCGGTGTCACCGGCTTTAAGCGCTTCTTCCGCTTGCTCTTCCGGGGTGGGCGGCGCTTCGCCAGGGGCGGGGAAGTAGCGATTGAGCCACTCGCGCACCTCTTTCTCCGGCAGCGCACCCTGGAAGCCATCCACCAAGCCACCCTGGCTAATCAGCTTCACATCGGGCACTGAACGCACGCCCAGCTGGCCGCCGATTTCGGGGTTTGCTTCAATATCGAGCTTGCCGAGCAGGAAAGCGCCCGCGTACTCAACCACCAGCTTCTCCAGCACCGCGAGCAGGGTGCTGCTGCTTGCGTTGGAAGGCGAGTAGCAGCCCAATAGCACCGGCACCTGCATGGACGCTTCCAGCACCTGCTGAATATTGCCAGCATTGAGCTCGATAATGACATCTTCAGGGCGCACCGCTGCTTGCTCATTGGTCTGCGCAGCAGCGTCGGTATTTCCGGTATCCGCGGTAAGCGGCTTACCTGAGCGGGGATCAATAATCTGCATGGGTAGACTCGGCATCAAAAAATGAACAATAGTTCCCCATGATATGCAGGCATGTCCCGGTGGATTCAAGGAAAAGGAGGGAAATAAAACTCACTGCTAGTGGGTTTCAAGCTAAGTGAACCTGATAAAGCAGCAACAGGGCACGCTTAGGCGCCCTGGTGGAGCTACTGTTTCTGGCACTGTTTCTGAAATTGCTTAAGGAATGATGCGTTCTGCGCGTAGACAGGCGAACAGATCGAAAAACGCTGCGCGTGTTTCGCGGAAGTGGTCAAAGCCGAAGTCACGGGACTTGGTGACATCGTTAACGCACTCAAGCTCGCGCCCCAGGTCGGCATCGGTGTGCCACCAGGAAGCCAGTTGGGTGACATCGGCTTCGACTAGCTCGTTCTTTTCGGCAATCTCGGCCCAGGTAGGCGCAATGTCGGCCATCTGGGTTTCGAGCGGCTGCGGCGTTTCCGGGCAGTCGGCGACTTCGAGCTCGAAGAATTCGCCAATTTCATGCCACAGCCGACGCCAGCGGAATACATCGCCATTGACCGTGTTAAAGGCTTCATTGTGGGCGCCGGGCGTGGTCGCCGCCCACTCCATCTGCCGCGCTAATACGAGAGAATCGGTTAGGTCGGTCAAGGCGTTCCACTGCACCTGCGAGCCAGGGAAGGTGAACGGTTTACCCGTTGCCTTGCAGATAGAGGCGTAAACCGCCAGCGTCACGCCCATGTTCATGGCGTTACCCCGGGCATAGCCGATCACCGTGTGCGGACGGTGCACGTTCCAGCTAAAGCCGTCACGCTCCGCCGTCGCGAACATGATGTCTTCGAGGGTGTAGTAGAAGTTCTCGCCAGGGACGCGGGGGGCTGATTCACGAAACGGCGTCTCGGTTTTACCGCTACCGTAGTTCTCGAAGGCACCCAGGTACTGCTTAGTGCCGGTCACCAATGATACATGCGCCAAGCTTGCGCCCTGCAGAGCGTCGAGCAGGTTGTGCATCATTGCGCCGTTGGCCTCGACGTTAGCCTTTTCATTTTCGCGCCGCACCCAAGTGCAATAAAACACGTGGGTGATGGGTAGCCCCGCCAATGCTTCAGCGGTGGCCTCGCGATCTAGCAGATCGGCAGCGACGGGAATGACTCCTGCTTGATCAGAGGGGTGACGAGATAATCCGTAGACACTCCACCCGCTAGCGGTGAGGTAGCTGGCTAGGTTGCCGCCGGTAATACCGGTAGCGCCGACGACTAATGCGGTGCCTTTGCGCATGATTAACTCCTTTTGCAGACAAGTTTTTCGGAACGGGCAACGGAAATTTGCTTTGTGTCCGATGAAAAGCAGTCTGGTCGCCGATGATCATTGCTACAATTGGAAAAATCGCAAATCTTTATTGCGCGAGGAGCAACTTGATGGATCTCAATGCGCTACGTATCTTTGAGCGCGTCGCCGCGACCGGCAGCTTTACCGTCACTGCACGTCATTTTCATCGGGCGGTGTCGTCGGTCTCACGTCAGATTGCCTCTTTAGAGGAGGCGCTTGGCCAGCAGCTGTTCTACCGCCATACCCGGGCGGTGACGCTGACTGAAGCGGGGTGGCGCTACTATCAGGAAGTTCGCGAGATACTGGAGCGGCTCGACCTGGCGACCGAAGCGCTAATGGCGCCCAATACCGAGCCTAGCGGCGTGCTACGTCTCAACGCCCCGGTGGCTTTCGGCCAGCGCCAAATCGTGCCGATCCTGCATCACTTCCAGCGCCGCTACCCGGCGATCAAAGCCGAACTGATGTTGACCGATCAACTGACCGACCCGGTGCGCGAGGGCATCGATATCACCTTTCGCGTTGGGGCATTGGCGGATTCCACCTTGGTGGCGCGCCGCCTAGCGCCAATGAATTATGTGGTGGCCGCGGCGCCCGACTATTTGCAACGTTGTGGTACGCCCACCCGCCCGGATGATCTGAGCCAGCATGACTGCTTACTCTACCAGGGCGAAATGGGCCGCCAGCGCTGGTATTTCAATACTGCTAATCAGTCACAAGCCTGCACTTATAAAGTCGACGGCAGCCTCTACAGCAACGATGCCGGGAGTTTGGTGCGCGCAGCATTAATGGGGCAGGGGCTGGTGATGTTTCCCACCTGGCTGATCGCTGACGAATTGGCATCCGGCGCACTGGTGCCGATACTCGAAGCATGGGAGTGCGAAGTTATGCCGGGCAGGCGCGATATCCACGTGCTCTTTGCTCAGCGTCGCCTACACACACACAAGGTGAGTGCATTTCTAGATCATCTGTTTGAGATGGTTGGGCCTACACCACACTGGGATCGCTGGCGTGAACAGCAGGATTAGCGCCGATAACACAGAAAAGATGTCTGAGAATATTTAACCTGCAACCGCACATGCAACAACCGTCAATCTTCACGCATGGCTCGGGCCAACATGTCGTTGATGGGTTTGGCCAAGTAGCTTGAAAAACTTCTTTCGCCTGTACGCAGCATCACTTCAGCTGGCATACCAGCAAGCAATTTCATGGTTTCGGTCATGTTTTCTTGCCCTACAGTGGTGACGCGAAGGCGCACCTTATAATAGCGGGCCCGGGTCGCTTCATCC
Organism: Halomonas campaniensis; assembly: GCF_002211105.1. Lineage (GTDB taxonomy): Bacteria > Pseudomonadota > Gammaproteobacteria > Pseudomonadales > Halomonadaceae > Vreelandella > Vreelandella campaniensis_A. Next base: position 11,586 of record NZ_JPUA01000007.1, read on the forward strand.
TCAAAACTGTTGGCACTGACGTGGATAACCTCGCCGTCGATGACATTTGAAAGACGCTGGTTGAAAGCGCTGAAACGTATCTCGGCAGGCTGGCCCATATAAAGGTGGTCGATATCATGGTCTGGCACCTTGGCTTCTACAATAAAGCCCACATCGGTTGGCACAATATCGAGCAGCGGATCACCGGAACGGATAACGCCGCCCAGCGTATGCACTTTCAGCCCTACCACCGTCCCCGACACCGGTGCCAGCACCTCCGTGCGGTTCACCTTATCCATTAGGGCGGTGAGGCGTTCTTCGGCGTCGGCCACTTCGGCTTGGGTCTGGCGTAGGGCTTCGCCTACCTGCTGCTGAAACTCCTGCAGGCGTACCTGTTTTTGCAGCGCATTTTCACTGATTTGCGAATGCAGGCGGGCGACTTCTGAGGCGTGCTGGGCATTGATGCTTTGATATTCGAGGCTCTCGCGCTCCAGTTCGTGCATCCTCTGACTGCTGATCATGCCGTTTTGAAACAGTTTTCGGTGGTTGGCGACGTCGCCCTCAAGCGAGCTGATACGGCGCTGATTGATGGTCTGGGTATTGATCAATCCTTCAATCTGCTCATTCATTTGCACCATCTGCTCATCAAGAGAAGCAAGCGTGCTTGTGAGCGACTCCCGTCGGGAATCGAATAAACGGCGCTGTACTTCAAGCACCTCCCTCACACGGGGATAGTCCGAGGTGGTCAACTCCTCGGGAAAGTTGAGCGTTTCGGCGTCGCTGAGTTCAGCCAGTAGTCGGATCTCGGTCGCTCGGCTGATGAGATAGTCAGAGCGGGTGACCCGCAGTTGTGAGCGTACCTGGGTATCGTCCAACACCATCAGGATATCGCCCGTTTCAACATGATCACCATCTTCAACCTCGATGCTTTTGACAATACCGCCTTCCAAGTGCTGCACAGTCTTGGTGAAGCTCTCTACTGATACGGATCCTGGCGCCACAACGGAGACCGCAAGGTTAGCGAACACCGACCAACTGCCAAAGCCTCCTAGGGCGATAATTAGGATGGCGATGCCCAGCCGGCGGTAGCGTGTATCCTCAACCGGCAGTGCATCGGGCTTTTCAGCTGCGGTATTGTTGCCTTGTGACTTTTGCATGTTCATTACTGAGTCTCCTCGCCGCCATGGCGACCGCGTGCACTGGGTTTTAGCGACGCCACGCGCTGAGGTGGCACGGGGCGACCTCCATCTGCGGTCATGCGAGTAACTGGCGCTATTCTGGTGGGTGGCTTGAGCGAGGCGATTTGGCCCTCTTTCAACACTAATACTCGATCAACATTTCTCAGCAGGAGCGAACGGTGAGTAATGATCAGTGCCGTGGTGCCTTCCTGGCGTAGCCGAACGAGACAGTGAGCAAGGGAGTGCTCACCCGCATCGTCCAGATTGGCATCGGGCTCGTCCAGAACTATCAGTACGGGTTGGCCATACAGCGCCCGTGCCAAGCCGATACGCTGGCGCTGGCCTGCGGAGAGGGCATTACCGCCATGGGAGAGCCAAGTGTCATAGCCGTTCGGCTGTTCGAGAATCATGTCATGCACACCGGCTCTCTGCGCCGCCAGTACCACTGCTTGAGGATCGACTTCGTCAAAGCGGGCAATATTCTCCGAGATCGTGCCATCGAAAAGTTCAATATCCTGGGGTAGGTAGCCGATGTGGGGCCCCAGCGCCATGCGGTTCCATTGAGTGATATCGGCGCCATCCAGGCGAACACAGCCGAACTGACTCGGCCAAATCCCCAGCGCCACACGCGCAAGCGTCGACTTGCCGGAGGCGCTGGGCCCCACGATGGCGATGTGCTCGCCCTTAGCGATGGTTAGGTTGATATCGCGCAGGGTGGCCAGCTTCTGTCCGGGCGGCGCTGCCGTGACACCATCAAGCGCGAGACGCCCCTTAGGTTTGGGAAGTGGCATGCGCGGCTCTTCAGCAGGAATCGCCGTCAGTAGCTCCTCGAGGCGCGCCTTGGCGGTACGAGCGCCAGCAAATCCCTTCCAGCCGTTAATCATTTGATCGATAGGCGCCAGCGCCCGCCCCATCAGAATGGATCCGGCAATCATCATGCCGGGCGTCAGGTCGCCCCCAAGTACCAGATAAGCCCCTAAGCCAAGAATCAACGACTGGAACATCAGCCTTAGCACCTTGGAGGTGTTGGTGATCAGCCCGGCTCTGTCGCTGGCTTTGGATTGCAGAACCAGGTATTCGCGATGGCGAGCGCTCCACCGCCCCATGATGCCGGGCAGCATCCCCATGGCGTGGAGCACCTCTGCGTTTCTCAGATTGCTGTTGGCTAAGTCCTGGGACATTACATGCTGACTGTTGGCATCGTTCAGAAGCGATTTGGTGGTGACTTCGTTAATGATGGCAAGTGTCGCCAGGATGATGCCTGCCCCCAAGGCGAATAGCCCAAACCAGGGATGGAACAGCGCAAGCACACCGATATAGATCGGTACCCAAGGGGCATCGAAGAAAGCAAAAAGGCCATTGCCGGAAAGAAATTGACGGAGTGTCGTCAGGTCATTCAACGGTTGCGCCGAGGGCTTACCGGGCATCATCAGTGAGCGTTTAAACATAGCCGAATACAAGCGCTGACTGATCTGGACATCGAGTTTGTTACCGATCCTTACGAGTATGCGCGAACGCATTAACTCTAGCCCACCCATGACCATAAAAAGAAAGACCACAACCAGGGTCAGCATCAGTAGTGTTTCCTGGCTTCGTGTGGTGATGACCCGGTCGTAAACCTGCAGCATGTAGAGGGGCGGCACGAGCATCAGCAAGTTAATAAACAAACTGAATAGGCCAACGTAAAGGAAACTGCTTCGGCAGGTGGTAAGCACTTTCTGCAGATCTGTTCCCTCGCGTGAATTCAACATGGCTGAGCTCCAGAGCATTGTTGGATGGTTCTTTAGGCCCAGCTATGACTAACAACCGCACCTTTGTCAGTCAGTACAGTGGGTCACCAGGAGAGGGGGGGGCATTGCCTGTTGGCCATCTACCTACCTTGAAAGCAATGCCACTATTATGTAATCGATTTGTAGTTAGTTTGTTATTTAGCGTATCAGGTTATTTTTAAAGGCAGCTGTTAATTTTTTAGTTTTGTTTGAGGTGATAAGTAGTGTGTGTTTTTTCTAATCAGTGAGATTCACCGTCAGGCAACGGCGTTATTTTTCTACTGAAAACCGCTTGTTTTTTTTGTCACCATATCCCCGCTTAATGCTCAGTAGTTCTATGTGTTTATTAATACTGCGTTGATTAAATTGATTTTTTTCACATTATCTTAGTGACTTATTGTAACAATTGGATACAAATTGGCGCTTCTCGCCGCCGCTTGCTACCCCCAAAAGCTCGATTAGACTCACGAAGTGTCGCTCCGATTTGTCAGCGGTTTAAGGCTGTCTGCAAAGCTGTGTTGGAAGGAGATTGAAGAGAGCATTGTAACAAGCGCTGTAACAAAGGTTGGGTGGTTACTCCCAGGCGCACGCGCTGGTGCGCTTGCAGAATTCTAATGAAAACCGTGAGGTGGACCATGTTTTCAATGTCATTTATTTCCGGTCAGGCGAAATCTTTACTGGGAACCGTTCATGAAGGCGGCCGCTGGGGTAGAGATGCGTTTCATGACCATCAGTTGCACGTGGTTCCCCATCCCAGCCCGTGGGAGTCCTCTATCAAGGCCATACGCTTGGCGTGGGAAGATGCGCGAAATGAAATCTCGGTATTTGAGAGTTTCGAACGCCCCTTCGTTTTCGAAAACTTGCCTATGCCTGCGTTGGGGAGGCTAAAGATGCGCATTGAAGCAATGGATGAGTCCGGTAGTGTGCTGCCCAATGCAGGCATGATGATTGATTTAGATGTGGTACCAGAGAGTGATACGTCTCAAGAGACGCTTCCAGAGCCAAGAGAGGAAGCGTCTCTTGAGACTAAGAGTGCTGCGCTCGTCGATGATCCGATGCTTCCACAAGCTGACGGTGGTTTTGCGGTTCAGGCGGTGATAGCAGATACCTTCACTCCGATCCGGATTCAGGCAGAAGATGCTGACGACAGCGATGGCGTCTCGGCGGTTATTGCGGGCACCGGTATTAACGTGGTCGATGACCCCGTCAGCCAGCCGAATGCGGTCAATGCCGACGGGCAAGCTTATGTGGACTATGGCGACGGTGTTAATGGTGGTGAAACACTGACGTTCATGTTCAGCGTTGAAGAGGCGGGTGAGTACGAACTGGCGCTGGGCTATGCGCTTAGTCAGAACGACGATGGCACCGATCGAAACCGTCCCCTACGGTTGGATGTCAATGGCGAGTTAGTGGATCGCATGTTCGATCTCCCCAGTACCACTCTGACGAGTACTTCAACCGACTTCAGCGACTACGGTGAACGTACCATTCGCGTACAGCTCGAGGCGGGCGAGAACATGGTAACCTTTACCTCTAACGGCGCTAGCGGCCCTAATGTCGACTACCTGGAAGTTCGCGCACCGGATCCGGATGTGTACGTTATTCAGGCGGAAGATCTCGTGCTTTCGCCGGTGGCCGACAACGGAAACGGTGCGACCAACCGCGTTGTCACCGTCGACAACATCGCCGATTTTACCACTGGTAACGAAACTTTCCGTGTGGGCGCCGAGGGCGCAAGCTATCTCGACTGGGCATTCAACAATGCCAATGCCTACGGTGAGTTCAGCCTGGATATCGCCACTTCGGGCACCTACAGCGTGACGGTGACTTATGCGACCAGTACCGCGCGGCCGTTGGGTCTCTCCTTGGTGGACGAGGGTGTTTTGACCCAGCTAGGTACGTTCAATTTCACCCCGACGGCGGAGCCGAACTACTACCCCGACGATGTCAGTGATGTGCCCACGGCCAATCAGCCAGCGGGCCCAACGGGTGGCAATCCAACTCGACAAACCGAGTGGGAAGGCTGGTCCACCGAAACCATTGAAATCTCCCTCGCCGCGGGCAGCAACACCCTACGCCTTGGCGGCGCCGCCAACGGCCCTAATATCGATAAGTTTGAGGTGGCGCTAGTGGCGGCAGACCCAGTCGACCCCACGACGCCAGTGATCGATGCCATCGTGGTGCAGGCTGAAGACGCCGAACTCGGGGCTGGTAATGACGCAGGCACCTTGGTGCGCGATGCCGAGAACCCCGAAAGCGGGACAAGTTTTCAAGGACTTCGTCCTGATTATTCCGGCACCGGCTATGTCGACTACGGCAGCGCGCCGGGCGATAGCCTAACCTTCACGGTCAATGTCGCCGAAGCCGGCAGCTATGATCTGAACTTCCGCTATGCCAGCAGCGGCGACCGTCCGATGAGCCTTGCCGTCAACGGTTCGCCGCTGGCGCAGCAGGCCTTTGCGTCCACGGATCCCAATGCGACTAACGAAGCGCCGGAAGGCTTCGATGTGTGGGCCTATCAAAGCCTGACTACCGAACTCGTTGCAGGCGATAATACGATCGTCCTAAGCATTCCCGAAGGTGCTGGGAGTGGCCCGAACCTTGACCGCCTTGAAGTCACGACCGCGGGCACCGGCCCGGTCGGCGATGTTCAGGCAGATACCGATGAAACGCCGCTGGTGTTCAGCGCTGACAACAGCGTGATCAACGGCGCTAACGTGGGCGAGGCTGGTTTCAGTGTGACCGGGCTTGATGAAGACATTGCCTCTGTGGGGATAAGCTTTGATGGCGGCGTCACCGTCGAGAATGTGGCGCCTAATACGGATGGCAGTTTCACTCTCGATCTTTCCAGTCGCGACGACGGTGACCTTACAGCCACCCTGATCGCCATGGATACCTTTGGTAACCGTGTCGAGCGGTCAATTGACCTTACCCTGGATACCACGGCTGATGAAGGCGATGATCTCGCCCTGGAGGGCCCCGCTGCCGAGATCCCGGCTGACGACAGTGCTACGGTCGTGTTCGGTGTGGCGGGGATCGACGCCGACTCGACCCTCGAAGTCAGCTTTGATGGCGGCGCGACGCGTCAACCTGCCACCAGCGATGGCGATAGCCTGACGGTTGACCTTAGCGGCCAGGGCTCAGGCGACGTAACGGTAACGCTGATTGTCACCGATGCGGCCGGTAATGAAACCAGTGTGCAGGATACGGTGACGCTCGCCGCAGCCTCTGGGCCGGTTACTCTCGATGTGGTCTTTGATGAAGCTTCTATTACTTCCTATAACGAGACTCAGGACAACCCGGCAAGCGGTACCGGCGCGGCAGTGGAAGACGGCGGCGCCACACTTTCGCTGACCGATAACGTTTGGAAGCGGGCCGAGTTGCCGAGCAGCTATACCATTACCAATCAGACGCTGCTGACGCTGGATGTGGCGATTTCAGAGTCGCCAGTTCCCGAAATCGTCGCGATTGGCTTTGATAACGACGATAACCCCTTCAACGGCGGTAATAGCGTCTATCAGCTCGGTGGTACCCAGACTCAGGGCGGTTTTGTCGATCTGCGCGGCCAGGGGGTCGATAATGGCGATGGCACTTTCCGTTTCACCATTGATCTGTCAGCGCACGCTGGCACTACTATCGATTCGTTAGTGTTTGTGAACGACGATGATGTGGGGGTCAAGGGCAGCACGAGCTTCAGCACCGTGAGCCTTTCCGAAGGCGAGGATGTGGATACCAACAGCGCACCGCGCGTTGTCGGCGGCGGCATCGCCGATATCAGCCTTGATGAAGGCGCCAACATCGAGATCGATTTGCCCTTCGTCGATGATGATGGCGATGCCCTGAGCTACAGCTTCGTGGTGACCGACGGCGATGGTCAAGAAGTCATCGTGGACGGCCTGAGTGTCTCAGATCAAGTGTTGAGCGGCAGTCTCGAAGGACTAGCACCCGGCGACTACACCGTTTCGGTGACCGCTGATGACGGTACCGCCAGCACCTCGACCGACTTCACGCTGACGGTCGAGAACGTCAACGATGCGCCAGTCGCCGAGCCTGTTGCGCTTGAACCTTACTTCGGCGAAGTGGGTGAGAGCTTCATCCAGATTCCGCTTGCGGACTTCGCCACGCTGTTCTCTGACCCTGACGGCGACACCCTAACGCTCTCCGCCGAGGATTTGCCCGTCGGCCTTGAGGTGGTAGACGGCATTATCCAGGGTATTCCCAGCCAAGGGGGCACCTTCGACGTAGTGATTCGCGCCACCGATCCGTCTGGCCTTTCAGCTACCCAAACGCTGAGCTTTGTAATTGAGGGCACACAAGTAGGGGATGCCATCACCATTGAGGCGGAAAATTTCACCGATTTGGATGCCGCCAACTTGATCGTGACCGGCAGTGCGAGCGCGTCCAATGAACAGCTGATCCGGCTGACCAGTAACGAGCCCGCCACCATCGGCACCGACTTGGCCGCCGGTGGTGTCGAGCCTGGCTGGTACGTGGCGCGGCTGTATGTGTTTGATGAAAACGATGGTGAAGGTGCATTGACGCTCACCATTGGCGATACCGTGCTGCAGGCGCGCAATAGTGCAAGTGATAGCCTAAGTTCCGATGTGGTGCTCAACGACAACTTTGGCACCATCGTAGGCAGCGGGCCAAGGGGGAATGCGGGGCAGAGCGGTAACCGCAAGGAGATCGTCTTCGAAACGCCCTTTGAGGTGACCGCCGGTGATCTGGCAAGCCTTGAGCTTCGCGGCGCCGGTGGCGAACAAATGCGCATCGATTCGCTGACGTTCGAGCGAATCGATGAGCCGGTTAACTCGGCACCGACGCTTGCAGGCCTCTCTACCGACGTTAGCATCGACGAAAACAGCTCAGCCGTGGCTAACCTGGTGATCGACGATGCCGATGGTGACAGCCTGACCGTCACGCTATCCGGTGCCGACGCAGCGCTATTTACTTACGATGAGGTGAGCGGGGAGCTTGCGTTCGTCAACCCGCCGGACGCCGAGCTGGCCGCCGACAGCAATGAAGACGGCGTATACGAGTTGACCGTAACCGTCTCCGACGGTGAAGACAGCGTCTCGCAGGACACCCTGATTACGGTGGCAGACCTCAACGAGAGTATCGTTATCGATCAGACGGCTTATTCGATTGATGAGAACCTGACCGAGATCGGCGCGATTCCGGTGGTCGACGAAGATGGTGCTACCACCGGGCTCAACGCGCCGGTATTTGCTATTACCGGCGGCATTGATGCACCGCTGTTCACCATCGATGAGGCGACCGGGGTACTGAGTTTCACCAGTGCTCGTGACTTCGAGCTTCCGGTGGATGACGATGAAGATGGCGTTTATGAAGTAGAGGTCACCGTTACCGACGGCGACCTGACCGACGTCCAGACGCTGGAAGTGACCGTGAATGACGTCGACGAAGACCCCTTGGCGCCGATCACCCTGCAAGGCGAGGAGGCGAGCGTCACCGATGTCGGTGGCACCGGCCAGGGGGCCGTCACGCGTGTGGTGGATGCCGACAATCCCGATGACTTCGGCAACTTCCGGGAGGGCGCGGTCGGCGACGCCTACCTGGACTTCGGCACCGACGCGGGCGATCAGATCACGTTCAATATCGACGCACCCGCAGCGGGTACCTACACGGCGACGATTCGTTATGCTAACGGCGCCGCCACACCTCGGCCGCTCGACCTGACGGTCAATGGCAGTGCGCAACCGCAGGTGCCTTTTGCCAACGCGCCGGACGATGGCGTCAACGACCCCTGGGATGAATGGTTGGAGCAGGAGGTGCAGGTCACCTTTGGAGAGGGGGCCAATACCTTCACGCTGACCATCCCCACGGTGGCTAACGGTGGTACGAACAACGGCCCCAACATCGATCAGGTCGTGTTCAGCTTCGATGATGGTGATACGACCCCAGCGCCGTTCACCTTCGAGATTCAGGGCGAGGCGTTGTCGATCGACGATGATGAGCCTACTCCCGATACAGTAGTGCGTGACGCCAGCAATCCTGAAACAAACGAAGCGGCGGGCCCCGATGGGCTATGGGATGGCTATACCGGCACTGGCTATCTGGACATGGGTGGCGAAGCCGGTGATGCGGCCTTCTTTGACGTGAATGTCGAAGAAGCGGGCACCTATACCCTGAGCGTGCGTTACACCAATGGCGGTGGAGACGGTGCTGACCGGCCCATGAATATTCTGGTGGGCGGCGAGTCCCAGGGTGAAATGGCCTTCCCCATCACGGGTGAAGGCAACGCTGGCTGGTTGAACTGGCAAGAAGCCACTATCGAAGTTGAGCTTGAGGCGGGCAGCAATACGATCCGGCTTGAGAACATGGGCAATGCAGGCCCCAACATCGATAGCCTGAGCGTCACGCGGGACGGTGTCGAGCCGCCGGATGTGGTGGAACCGGTTGACCGCTTCTCGGTCAAGATCAACTTCCAACCCGACGATGTAGCGATACCGGAAGGCTACATTGCCGACAACGGCAAAGCCTTCGGCACTCAGTCGGTAACCATCGACGGCCAGACCTACCAATATGGCTGGGTCACCGAGGCGTCGATCTACGATGACGAGCCCGGTACCATTCCATTAGATATTTCGAGCCTTACCAACGTGGCGGTCAACGACCGCACCGATGATATTGCGGGGCTTGATCCACGTCAGGGCACCTATGCCCATTTTGACCAGCCTGGAAGCCAGTATGTGCGCGCTGGCTGGGAAATAGAGCTGGAAGATGGCTACTACGAGGTCACCATTTCGATTGGCGATACCTCTGGGCCGTACGACAGTCGCAATGTGCTGAATGCAGAAGGCGAGCTGTTCAACGATCCCTTCACTCCGTTCCGCCCTGACGACTTCCCGGTGGACAGTAATCCGAGCGACGACACCGAGGGCGTGCGCTCTGACTTGGTCACTCGCATCGTACAGGTGAGCGACGGTCGTCTGACGCTGGATTCGCTGGGTCTCGATAACGAGAATACTGAGATTCAGTACATTGAGATCCAGTCGCTTCCCGACCTGACCCCGGATGATGATCGTGAAGCGCCGCAGGACTATGCCTTCTTCACCGATGCCCGTGCTATTGCTGGCGTTGGGGAGAATGAAGTGGAGGTTGACCTCGACGGAGAAGATGGTGCTGTCCCCACCGGTGTTGATCCGACCTCGGATATCTTCGTGGGTATTTCAGTGGTCGACGGGCGTGGTGGTGCCTTGCTGGAAAGCCTAAACGACGGCTCGGTGAAGCTGTTCGAAACGGTTACCGGTGAAGAGGTCTCGTTCAACGTTAATACGACCGGCGGCTTTGATTCACTGACCATCTCACCCAGCCAGATGCTCAAGCCGTTTACCAGCTATACCCTGGTGATCGATGGCTTCCAGGATCGCGGGCCCAACGACGATACTGATGCGCCCACCCGGGAATTCCAGAAGTACACTAACACCTTCGTCACCGGAGAGGAGCCGGAAGTCGTTGCCCGCGATGTGGCCTTCAACGATGTGGTCGAACTCAACGGCGCAGCGGATAACGCCTTCGGCTTCACGTCGCTGGAGATTACCTCCGACGGCTCGACCATGTATGTGGCGACTATCGGTGGACAGATTTTGCGCTTCGACATCGACCCAAGCGACGGATCCCTGATCAATCGCCAGGAGCTTTCGCTGCCCAGCGATTACTTCTTCGAACCCGGTGCTGAAAGTGGCAACGACCGGCGGGGTATTATCGGCTTGACGGTCGACCCCACCGACCCGAACGTGCTGTGGATCACCGACAACTATCCCATACCGCTCAACGGGCGCGATAACGGCGTGCCGGAATTCAGCGGACGCATTACCAAGATTACGCTGGATGGTGGCAATGAGTTCTCGGGTACTGCAGAGCCCTACATTAGCGGGCTGCCACGCTCCAATGGCGACCATGTGACCAATAGTCTCGAGTTCCGCGCCAATCCAGACTATGACGCCGATACCAACCCTGACGTGCCGACGCACCTGCTGTATCTGATTCAGGGCTCCAACTCGGCCATGGGTGAGCCGGATAGCGCCTGGGGTAATCGTCCCGAGCGTCTTCTCAATGCTGCGGTGATGGAGATCGATCCAACCCGCGATGCGCCTCCTGGGGGCTTTGATGTCTCCACCGAACCGGTGCCCGACAATGGCCAGAACACCCGTTTCAATGACCCGGACGGCCATCCTAAGGATGATCCTATCCCCATGGGTAACGGCGAGTTTCTAGTGTTTGACGAACGCGGTGTGGCCACGGTGCAGGATGTCGACGGCAACGTGCTCCAGAGCTACTACGACCCCTACGCCGAAGGTGCGGTGCTAACGATCTTCGCCACCGGGGCGCGCAACGCCTACGATTTGGTATGGCACTCCAATGGCTTCCTGTACGTGCCGACTAACGGCTCGGCTGCGGGCGGCAACGTGCCGGACGACCCCTCGACGCCAGAGAACGAGCGTTACACCAACGTCGAGAAGCAGGACGACTATCTGTTCAAGATCGTCGAGGGGGGGTACTACGGACATCCCAACCCGCTGCGCGACGAGTACATCATGAACGGTGGCAACCCCACCGGCGGCAGCGACCCCAACCAGGTTGACCGGTACCCAGTCGGGACTAATCCCGAGGGGAACTACGATATCTCCGGCGTCTATTCGCTGGGCGAGAACCGATCACCCAACGGCGCGGTGGAATATACCAGCGGTATTTTCGGTGGCAACCTTCAGGGCAATCTGCTGTTCACTGAATACTCAGGCGGTGATGACGTGCGCAGCATTACCCTTGATGCCAACGGTAATGTGATCGGCGATGACGTGCTACGCGATCCTGAAGGTAACGTTATCAGCTACGTCGATCCGCTGGATATTATCGAAAATCCGGTGACCGGCCAGCTATATCTGTTGACCTTGAATCGGGGTAACGGTCAAAGCCAGATCATTCGCCTCGACCCAGCACCGGGCGGTGTCGTTGATCCGGTCGATCCCGATCCGGGCGACGATCTGGTATCGCTTTTGGTCATCCAGGCTGAAGATAACACCCCCAATGACGGCACTGCGGTGACGATCGCCGAGGGTGGTGGCGCGGAAATCCAGATTCGTGACATTGACAATCCAGAATCCACAGCTGGTTTACCTAACGGCCTGCGTCCCGGCGCCTTTGGTCTGGATGGCAATACCAACGGTGATGACGGTGTGCCCGGCGGCTATGCAGATTTCGGTGCCACCAATGCCGATTTCCTCACTTTCAGCTTCAATCTTGATGCCGATCAGGCCGGGGAGTCGGTGTTGAGGCTGCGCTATGCCAATGGTGGTGCCGCCGATCGTCCGCTTGAGGTATTCGTCAATAACGTTAGTGTTGGGGTGTTCGACTTTAGTCCTCCTCCAGGGCTGACTGGCGATGCGGCCTGGGCCGAGTGGCTAACCGAAGACGTGGCGGCGTTGCTGGTGGTGGGAGAAAACACCGTCAGGCTGCAGTCTACGGATAATACCGGCCCCAATATTGACCAGCTTGAAGTGCTGCAGTCGCCGCCGGATACCACACCAGGCTTCACCGAGTATGAGGCTGAGGACGCCTTGCTTGATGGCCCTGTAGTGGTGCCGGAAAGCGCTGATGACCGCAACGCCTCTGGGGAAGGTTTCGTCGACTTCAATGGCACTGGCGATCAGACCATTACCTGGACCGTCGATGTCAATGAGACCGGCAACTACGAAATCGGCTTCCGCTACGCCCTGGCGGCGAGCAAAGCCGACCGCCCGATGGAAGTGACCATCAACGGCGTTAACTTCGGGCTGGTCAACTTCGTCGGCCAGAGCAATGAGGCGGAAAACGACTGGTTCTTCCAGGAGCTATTGGTCAACCTGCAAGCGGGCAGCAACACCATCAGCGTGACGGCACCTGAGGCCAACGGCCCCAATGTGGATCTGCTGCGGGTTCCAGATGCACCTACCGACACCTTTATGCCGGTGTACGCCGATGTCTCCGACGGTGCGCGCATTGAGCTGGAGAGCGGCGACAATGCACGCACGATCAACGACCTGACGGCCGATTTCTACTTTACCGTGGATGCCGATGGCCTTTATCGCCTGGATCTTGCGGCTAACGCCGGTGCCAACGATGGCCAGGGCCTGATCCTGACGCTTAACGGTCAGCCAGTAGATGTACTGGCCTATCCGGGCCAGGGGGATGCCGGGGAAGAAGGCACCTATGTCGAGCTTGAGGCGGGCGTGGAGTACAACCTGCGAGTGGTTTCCAGTGCCGATGGTGCCGATGAGCTGGACTATCTTGATGTGACACCGGTCTCCGGTAATGACAACGCCGACATTGCCATCCAAAGCGGCGATGCTGCCTACTACTCTGACCGGCTGCACTTCAGCTATCTGGAGAACAATAGCGCCTCGAACCCTGATCGGGACTTCAAAGAGAGCGCAACGGTAACGATTTCTAACACCGGAAGCGAGACATTGGAGATTCTCGATGCCGATATTGATGGCCCGTTCGTGCTTCAAGACCCGAGTATCTTCGAAGGCTTGACGCTCGCCGCCGGAGAGTCGCTGGAGGTGACGGTGCTGTTTGACCGTGACAGTTACACCCCGCCAACCAACGACGCTGGCGACGGAGTGTTTGAAGGGCGCATTCGTCTGACGACCAACGATGCCGACTCGCCGATTGCCGAGATTCACATGGCAGGCTTCTGGCAGGCACGGGACGAGGGCGGCTGGGAACCCAACGTCAATGAAGTCTGGGAGGTGTTCGGCTTCGGAAACCGTATCGACGGCCTGACCACCGTGGGAGGCGGGGAGAATTCAGTATTGAATGATTTCGACCTCTATCGTCCCGTTAATGACGACGAAGTGCTGTCGCGCTACTGGACGCTGGCTGATGGTGCTGGCGAGGCGAAGATCACCCAATTGGCGGCTTATCATGGGGATGGTGGCGCGACGTTGGGCATTCACAATCCTGGGAATAAAAACCAGGACATCATCTTCAGTAACCATGCCGGCGACAACAACCAAAGCCTTCTGCCGATTAAAGGAAATGGTGATTTCGCTACCGCGAGTTTCTCGCTTGCCGATATTCCTAGCGGTTGGGCCGGCCAGGGTGTGTTTGGCATCGAGGTGGCGAACCTCTCCACCGACCCATCGCTGAACCCCGAGGGGGGCGGCACGCCGCCGGCGGATGCCGAGGGTATTGAGCGTGGCTACACGGTGCGCATGTTCCGGGCGCTGGATGCCGAGGGCAACGTGATTCCCAATACCTACCTGGGCGTCATGGATTACACCGGCATCAACTACGACTACAACGACAACATGTTCCTCATTGAGGGTGTGACGCCGGTAGCCGGGGGTGAGCTGACGGTAATCAATAATGACGGCGTACCGTCCAATGATCGCCTAGTGATGTCGCGCATCGAGAATCCGGCCAACGCCGCGCAGGAAGTGCACGACGAAGTCACCATCACGATCAGAAACGATGGCTTCGAAACCCTTGATGTCAACAGCATTGAGGTCAGTGATACCACCCTGTTCGAGCTGACGGAGGCGTTCGCGGCGATTAGCCTGGAGCCGGGCGAGTCCATCGACGTAACGGTGCGCTTCATCGCCGATGACCCCAATGATGCCAGCCTGTACGAGGCAAGCCTGGTCATCAACTCAAGCGATGCTGATGAAGGCGAGAAGGTTATCCAACTGGCCGGTTTGGCCCAGAACCAGTCCGAGAGCGGGCAGGAGCCGCTCGTACAGGAAATCATCAACGCCTTCGGATACACCACCAATGTGGCCGAGGGGCAGATGAATCAGGGGGGGCTGGTGGAAGCCAATGGCGACGAGATCCTGTCGCCTTACTTCCAGCGTGCTGACGGTAGCTCGCCGATCAAGATCACCCAACTGGCGGCCTACCACACCCAGGGCGACGTGGCCCGCCTGTTCATCCACGACGTGGATAGCCGGGATCTCGACGAGATTCTGGCCCATGATGAGGCTGATGGTCAGACGCTATTGCCGCGCACGCTCAACAATGGCGATCTCTTGACCACAACGACGTTGGATCGCGATGCACCCTTTGGGTTCTTCGCTGAGATTTCGGGTCGCCAGGGCTATATTTCCTGGTCGGATCCGGATGCCAACCTTTATGAGGACACTATAGATGCTATCGGCAATCCGGGCACCAATCTCAACTGGGACGAGAACGATGGTCACCTGATTCGCGTCTATATCGCCAAGGATGCTGCCGGTAACGTGATTCCAGATACCTATATCGTGATTCAGGATTACGCGGGGGTGAACTACGACTACAACGACAATATCTTCCTGGTCGAGAACGTCCAGACCTATGATCCCACCGGGGCGGAGGATGCAGACGGCAATGGCCGGGTGGATCTGTACGACGACGATGACAACGACGGCGTACCAAACTTCCTCGACAACCCCGAGCCGGTGGGCCAGACCGCCTTCAATGCCGGTGAGACAGCCTGGGTAGTAGGAAACGATGGCTTGACCCTCGAAGCCAAGCTTTATGATAACGGCGGTCAGGGGGTGGCGTATAACGACACCACCGCTGCGCACCAGGGGGCGGCCTTCCGAGCCGACGAAGCGGTGGATATCTCCAACGGCACCGAGGCGCTTGGCTACATTGCCGATGGCGAGTGGGTCGAGTACACCCTCAACGTGGAAACGGCGGGCACCTATACGCTTAGCTTCTCAACGTCTGCGGTCACTGATGGCAAGACCATCACCGCGGCCTTCGAACAGGGTGGTGGCTTCTATACCCCGGCCCAGGTACAGAGTCTGCCTAACACCGGTAGCTTCACCAGCTTCCAGACCGTTGGTCCGCTGACCTTTGAACTGGAGGAGGGCGAGCAGGTGCTAAGGCTGACCTTTAACGGTGGCCAGTTGGATCTGGCGTCGTTCACCCTGGACTTTGAAGCACCGGTGAACGATGGACAGAGCGCCTTTAATGACACCCAGACTGCCTGGGAGGTTGGCGCGGAGGGCTTGAATCTGGAAGCGCGCTTCTATGACAACGGTGGCCAGGGCGTCGCCTATAATGATACCACCGCCGCCCATCAAGGCGATGCCTTCCGATCCGACGAGGCAGTGGATATCTCCACGCCCTCGCAGGCAATCGGCTTCATCGAGGATGGCGAGTGGGTGGAATACACCATTAATGTGGCGGAAGACGGCGTTTACGACCTCGACTTCCTGACCTCTATGGCTTCCTCCAATCCGGCCGCACGCTCGATTACCGCAAGCTTCGCCAAGGGCGATACGCCCTACGTGACGGCTTCATCGGTCGGGGTATCGCCAACGGGAAGCTGGACCACCTTCACCCAGACCGATACCACTCAGGTAACGCTCGAAGCCGGTGAGCAGGTGCTACGGCTAACCTTCAATGGCGGGCCCATGGATCTGGCCTCGTTCAACCTGGCACCCGTTGAGCCGCCGCCGGTCGACGACGCTCAGCAGGCGTTCACTGATAACGGTGACCCCTGGCAGGTGGGTAGTGACTTCACACTGGACGCTGTCAACTACGATGAAGGTGGTCAGGGGGTTGCCTACAACGATGCCGATGCCGAGCAGATTGGCACGGACTTCCGCCCGGGAGACGGCGTGGATATCGTCGGTGACGGTGACGCCATTGGCTGGGTGGACGAGGGTGAATGGGTGGAATACACCCTTAACATCCAGCAGGCTGGGGTCTACGACCTTTCGTTCTTGTCTGCCCTTGGCGATAGCAGCGGTGCACAGCGCAGCATCACGGCGACCTTTACTAAAGGCGACGGCACGCCCTACGCGTCGATTGACCCGGTGGTGATATCGCCGACAGGTGGCTGGGGCAATTTCCAGCCCACTGATGCCACCCAGGTAGCGTTAGAGACCGGTGAGCAGGTGCTGAGATTGACCTTCAATGGCGGGTCGCAGGATCTGGCTTCGTTCAGCTTGGCGCGTGATGGTCAGCAGGCTTTCAATGCAGGCGGCACTCCATGGTTGGTGGATGCTGATGAAGGCTTGACGCTTAATGCGGCTCTATTCGACGAAGGTGGCCAGGACGTTGCCTACAACGACGCCGATGCTGTTCAGATTGGATCGGACTTCCGCCCGGATGAAGGGGTAGATATCGTTGGGCAGGGCGAGGCGATAGGCTGGGTCGATGAAGGTGAATGGGTGGAATACACCATCAACGTCGAACAAGCTGGCAGCCACACCCTGTCGTTCGTGACTTCGTCACCCAATGATGGCCGTACCATCTCTGCTGCGGTTGAACAGAATGGCGTCTTTTACGAACAGTCCGCCCCGGCGTCGGTGCCGAACTCTGGCGCCTGGGGAACCTATGTGGACGGACCTTCGCTGACGCTGGATCTTGAAGAGGGGGTTCAGGTGTTGCGTCTTACCTTCAACGGTGGCTCTCAGGATCTGGCTTCGTTTCAGATCAGTCGAGATTCTGATGTGAATGCGGCCAGTGTGTTGAACATGGATATGATGAATATGGCCAGCGATATGAATGATGGTTCGTCCATCGGGGAAGAACTCGTTGCGATGAGTAATGATGTGAGCATCAGCGGCGTGCAGGAAAATGACCAAGGCGCCTTGATGTAATGTTCGAATCATATAGCACTTGCTAGAGTTAGCGAGGCGGTGCTGATGAGATAAAAAGTGTTAATCAAGCCTGCGAGAAATCGCAGGCTTGATGCGCGCAGTGAATATGGTTTGCCACTGCCGGCGGGGTGATCCCCCCTTTTTCTCTATGGGCTGCGCAAGAAGTTCTCTAAGTGACAGCAACGGATGGATTGTGTCTAGGCAAATTCAATCAGGTTGTGGCGCAAAGGAGCCAAATAAGTATGTGGCCATCGCCCTGATCCATGCCAGTATGCACTGCTCAAACGCATGATTTTCGAAATTGGGGTAGTACCGTCGACTGAAGGGCCGTTAGAAGAAATTGCTGAGATAATAGCGAAAGCTAATATATAAGAGGAAATTAGTCGGCAAACAAAAAAAGGCAGACCAGTAAGTTACTGATCTGCCTTTCAAAATATTGGTAGCGGGGACCGGATTTGAACCGATGACGGTTATGAGACTGATAATATAAAGACATTTATATTGTCCTTAAATAGTTAAAAGTGATGTTAAACCTTATGATAGAACGGTTTTTGGCACGTGCCGCTTCTGGACGTAAGGGATATTAATGACACAAGAAGACGTAGGGGATTGTCACAGCCACCAGTTGGAAGCAGTGACCGTAAGTCTCGGGAAGCGGTATCGCAAGCTAGTTACGTGGGCGCATGATGAAGGTTTGCTCGATATTCTACAGGTCATTTATTATGCTCAGGGACTAAGCCCTCGCAATGATGCGATTGCCAATCTTGTAAGAGAATGCTCACACCCTGAATCTGTTGAGATTCTTTCTGCTTGGGCAGGTGATCCGGTCGTCGATGAGCTGCAACGGTTTGTCGGTAGTTTTAAGGATTCCCACCTCATCTTCCGAGAGTACCCAGTAGAGGCACATGCTGGTGATGTAGAACAAAATAAGCGTCAGTTTCAAGAAGGAGGCGTTAAAAATAAAACCTTCCTAATCACCATGATCACCAATCCGCAGGCTCCAGCAAGTAACGAAGAGCTTTTGTTTTGGCGTCGCCTACTGCGCTTATGGCTCGTAGTACATGCTTCACACCGGGTTGCTCATCAAAAATGTATTGCGGATCGCAACATTAGTAATGCTGCTCGGTTTATTACCCTCGGGCCTTACGACGAAAAATGGCAAATGCTCGACACGCTATTGCGTCGGTGCCGTACTTATGTAGGAGATCACTCGCCTACCTTGGAGCGTGTTAACGACGCGCTCAATTTTGCTGCCGAAGAGATACGTTTAGATTACTCAGGCGACAGAGCGGCCAGTCGATTTTTTAACTCGATTTCTCATATTGCGCGTGATGAAGTTGCTCCCATAAATAATGAGGTTGCGGCCCCGCTATTACTCATTGATCGATTCGTGCAGCCTGCCGTTGCCGTAATCCAGTACGTTGGGGAAGAGAGCGAAGGTACCGAGTATCAGTTTTATGCCTATCGACAAGAGATGGGAGCAGATCTTGATCCAGAGGAGGACGAAGGTACTTATGTTGCGACGGTAGATCCTTCAGATAGTAACGCTGAGCAGCGATTGGCGAGCCGCAGCTATTTTGTGCAAACAGCAGAAGAATCTCATTTTTTGCCATGGAGTTGGGAAAAGCTTTTACCGCCAGAGAAAGCGATTTTACTGAGCTGGATAGACCAGGAACTTTTATCCTCTGATCCAACCGATCAGCTCGGTGCGGTGATGGTTTGGCTGTCAGTCCGATTTTCGCGCTCCCTTCACTTTACTGCGTTATTTCGGATTGATGATGCCTACGGAGATGAGTGGACGTTGGCACAAGATTTTTGCTCTATTGCGAGGAAATCTCCGCGGCGGGCGAATGCTTGGCAAGGCAGTGTTAAGGCACTTGAGTATATCCGACCGTTAAAAGAAGTGCTTGCCATTGAGCTACCTGTCCAAATAACCAAGGTTCTCCAGCTGAGAGCTAGTCAGTTAAAAACCTCTCTGACCACGCTAGGCGACCTATGGGAAGACACTCTACCGCTAGAGAGTTGGTTTTATCAGCAGGCACAATTACATTTTCCCCGCGTAACGAGTGCTAAGCTGGCGCATGTTTGGGGGCAGGTTGTGTTTGATAGCACTCAAGATCCACATTTGGCTCGACTATTAACTGCTCACCCCAATGCGGGACTGCCCGGTGCATCTAGCTATGCAACATGGGACATCACCGCGATCGAAAAAGGGCTGGCTCTGCCTCTAGCCGCATATAGACCTTTTCCACCAAGCGTCAATCTCATTGGTAGTCGCCTTTCGCCGATAACGTCCTTGTTGCGTCAAGACATAGTAAGGGCGAGGGCTACCGTCGAAGCGAGCGCAGAAGCAGGGCTCATTCACTACCATAATGCTCTGGCACAATACTGTGTGATGGGACTCTATGCTGCTTCGGGTGGTCGATATCTCAAAGATCCATTTGAGTCACTGCAGCACTTTAATATCTCAGCACGCTGTTTATATCTGAACGATAAAATGGATCAGGGGCGTCGAAGTAGTCGCGTGGTGCCATTGCCCACTCGGGCCGTCGAACTCGTGCAGTGCTATATCAACCATTTGCAGTCACTGGCTACGGCGCTAATAAATGTCAATACTGCGCTAGCGGATGAAGTACAAAAAGCACTAGCAACTGCGAGCGCATCAGCCCTTCCGTTTTTCTTCTTACTAGATGAGAGCCTGATGTGGCATTCCATGTCGACCGTGGATTTACCCAGTGTGCCCTTATTTCAATGGCCCTTGCCCAGCAATGTATTCCGCCATCGATATGCTCAACAATTACGCTATTTAGGCGTACCCGCAGAGATAGTCGACGGCTGGATGGGGCACGCGGAGCGAAGCGTGGCGACTTATGGGGATTTCTCGCCGCGCTGCTGGCGTGATGATGTTAACGACTATGCTAGCGCCGTCGATGCTGCCTTTGATGATCTGGGATTCTCAACTCCATCTGCGTCTTCGATATGCCCGTCATTGGCAAACATGAGGGGTAATAGTGTCGATGAAAAACAAAAGGCACCACAGGCACAGCTCTTTGGGCAACGCCTACGCGAAAAAGAGCGCCGCCAAGCTATTCAGCGGGAGCACGAAAAGGCCGATGCGGACATTAGCAGCTACTTAGGGCGGAGGGCGATATCGGATATTCAACAAGCAGACGTTGATACGTTGGTTCAGCGGATGCTGCATCGAAATAACTCCGTCATACACCCATATGCGTCGCTCCGCTTGTCAGTTTTGTTGCGGCGCTTGGAAGATGAAGGTAGTCGGTATCAATATGCGATTAACAAGCGCGTCGCTGAAGCCTCAGCAGAGAAATCACTCGTAACTACACAAGCCGTTAAGGCCGTTTTATTAATAACGAGTTTTGCGCAGTGGGCAGATAGCCTTCGCAGAAAAGGACTAAAAGCACAGTTTTCCAAACTCGGCGCCCTGAGCGTCGGTGCGTTGTTGCTATGTTTGGAAAAACGCATTAGCTATCAACGCATGCTGCTCGATGTGGCAAGAGGGCGTAACTACCGCCTCATTCAGCATCGGCAGGATTATTTGCTTGAGTATAGTGAAAGCCTAGACGTGACAAACTACCTTGCCCCGGTTCAGCGGCACCGGATTAGTTATAAAACCGCTTCCTTGTTAGCAGCGGGGCAAGGCATTCAAAAAGAGGTCGATCTCAGTCGAGTCCAGCTACCTAATAACATGGTCGATCCTCCAGAGGCGCTGAGCGTGCACTTGCCGAATACACAGGGGGCAAGTGTTCAAACCGTATTGGCCACACTGGGTGAGCTGATTAGCCAAGCCAATTTACTAACGCTGCCCGGTTTGGTCGCGGGTGCATTAGCGGGACGTGTCCCCTCAACAAGCCTGCCATTAGTCGATGAATTGCGCATTCTTGATGGCGTTAGGTTGGTGTTTCCTTCTAACCATAGCACGCACGACACCGAGTTGAATGTGTCGACTACTGTGACGCCTGGCTGGCGGGATATCAGTAAAGTCGAGCAGCAAGAAAATGCAAAACGACTTTATGCCTTGGTGCAAGACGTTCTAAAAGGGTACACAAAACGGCAATCGCGACGGGCGGCGTCACAGCTCGACAAGTTAACGAACTTATACGGAGGGCAGGTGAGTGCTTGCGTCATACTGTTAGTTCGGTGGATAAGCTTCCTTATGCGGCGGGGCAAAATCGGAAAGCAAAATGACTATGCGCAAAGCTCTTTAACGCGCTATTTCTCGTCATTGAAGACAGCGTTTGCTGAGTTTGGCTACCAAACAAATCTACTCGATCACGACGAAGAGGGGGTGACGGCGCTTTATGCGGAAATGCTGGCTTTTGCTGAGTTAGCATCGCAGGATGCGACGTATTTTAGCCACCGGCTGCGCGATTTTCATTCTTGGGCCGAAACCTTAGGGGTGGCAAGCCCCGACTGGCAGGAGTTGTTTGTTGAGGATGATCGGCGCAGCGTGCGCCCAGGCATGCTGATACAAAGCGAGTATCTTGTGTGTCAGTCCGCGCTACTCGCTAAATGGAAACACCATAGCGATGAAAAATTCTTGTTACTAGGCTTCGTCCTGCTGCTCACCTTTCGCTTTGGTTTACGAGCGCAGGAAGCGATAGGACTCCAGCGCAGCGATTGGTGTGAGTATCAAGGCTCCCGATGGGTGCTGGTTCGCGACAATGCCCAGCGTAAGCTTAAAAGCCTGGCGAGCCGACGCGCAGTGCCTTTACTTTTTGAACTGGAAGAAACGGAGGAAATCATCATCCAGCAGGTGTTTAGCCGTTTTACGTCATTGGCCGGTAAGGACACAAAGCGGCCTATCTTGTGTGAGGTTTACGAAAGTCAGGCACGGTTAATCTCCTGGGCATTGCAGATCAGTCCAATTTTAATTCAGTTGCTACGTCAAGGGACATCAAGTGTTGGATTAACGCTGCACCATTGTCGGCATGCTTTTTATAATACCCTTGCCCCGTCTTTATTCGGTATGCAGTCAGCGCTAACTCAGACAGTCACTGGTGACGCCGATGCACGCGCACTACGCCAACAAGTATTGGGCGTCAATCACTCTGTATCTCGTCGGAGTGGCATGGCATTGGCGCGGCTGATGGGACATCGGCATCCGCGGATTGGATCGCTGAACTATAGTCATTGTTTATTTGATTGGGCCGATCAACTGACGCCTGTTCACCATCAAAGGGTAAGAAAAATTGATGGAGTCCTTAATACTGACTCTTTGTTGAGCCTCAAAACCCCGGTGCTTGAACACGTCGATATCGCTGTGGGTTATGCAGAGTTAAACTTTATGGCATTGTGGAAAGTGCTTCGGTTTGTTGGGCTGGGCATGAGCTATGAGCGTGCCGGACGGCAAGTAAATATTCGTCCAGAAGACATTGAGTCGATTGCACAAGTGATCCGTCAAGCCGAGTCACAGATGCGCTTCAAGCTTAAAAAGGATCAAGATAAGTGGATCAATGGGGAAAGCCATCCTCATATTCTCCTAAGAAGTTTAGGCGAAAAAGCGTGGCGCCGTTTTTTTGAACATATTGAGACGGTGAAGGAAAACGACTTAGTTGATATCAGCGATTCTGTTAGCTTGTGTGAATTGCCATTTTTAATTAGCAAAAACCGTCAGTTGTTAATGAGCCACGAAACTCACCTACGGTTCTTTATGAAAGTGTTGTCACTTTTTGGTGTATCGATGCAGGACATACACATCGCTGCTAGGAATATGCCAATAGGGTTGGGTAATGCATTGAATGACAATGGTTTATGCCCAAAAGGCGATGCAAGCTACTTTCAGATTGATCCGTTTCCCATTGTGGCGGCAGGTGTGCTGGATCGACGTCAGCAATACGCGGCTCTTCGGCTCAAAAGGTTAGCGGATGGTGCAGTAAGAAATAGTAACGAACTCGCTGTTGCAGTCCTGGCATGCGGCCTTTTCGGTGCACTATCTTCTCCAGTACTAGATAGTTGTCAGTGATTCGCTGACCCCTTCTATCTAAGCTAGTCGGCGCTGGTTCTTTGTTTTGGTTGCTTCTAATCCTGCGGCTGATACCCACCGATAAAGTTACTATTGACGCGCCGTTGATATATAGCCCATTGGGTACGAACATACGAAGAGCTTGAGGTGAATCACCACCTGGGCGGTCTCAATGAGCAAGTGCAATACACTACATGATAGGTTAGGTGTTGCACTTGCTCATTGAGACCGCCGTTCCTCATCCTGCGCGTACTTCCGCCATTTCATCAAATACTACTAAGCATCAATGATGATGAGCACACTGGTTTTAGCCTGATAGTGGAACGAGATGTTACCGGTTTAAGCTAACCCGCATTAATGGTGCTCGTGAAGCACATACAAAAATACCGCCTGATGAGCAAGGCGGTATTAACAAGCACTTCTTATCGGTCGGGACGTTCTAGGTAAGGTCTACTGTTGGCGCTGTAGGCCCGTTTGCTTTAACTGACGATATCCCTGTATCTCTTGCACTCGTCGAAGAGTACATCTGGCTTGCCCCGATAATTTGCCCATTAGTAGCATTGAGAACAAAGTAAGGGGTCCCGTTAGACGATGTTTTTCGGTCATAAAGGTGATCATACGGGCTATTCTGCCGAACTGACCCAACACCGTTTTGGGCACCAGCTTTGCTTTGGTAGCCTTCACTTTGCAGAATAATCTCGCCGTTTCCCGCTTTCAGTCGGAAATAGTACTGTGAGTTATGACCGCTACGGAAAATTTCGTACTTAGCAGACATATTAACGGGCCTCCTTTCGAACGCCTTTAAACGGACGGGCATCAGCTTTCACATCCATGAAGCGTCCTGTCTCTGCATCGCGCTTCACCCATTTGCCATTGCTCATTTGCGTTTGAGATCGTTGGCGCACTGCACCTACTCGCTTGTTGTCGCCATATGGACGATTGACTGCCATGACTACTTACCTCTTTTTACCACTCGTTTACAAATTCGCCATGAAGCAGTAGAATGCTCGCCGATCAAAGCCGCTATCTACTGCCAATGGCAGGCTAGGTGCGCTAATTAACCCGATCAGCACATCGTTGTTCGGGTTTTTTAGTGCACGATGCTAATGGTAATCAAAATGATGTCTATCGTCAATATGATTGTGAGTTTCAATTTGGTTTGCGCATTGACTCCCCTCATTCTATATTTGGCTAGGTCACAAGGAAGGTCGTCCGCTCGGGTATACGCACACTAGGGAGAGGAGATATGAGAGGAGCGCCATTCGAAGGGGTCTCTCACCAACAGCTGGAAAGGTTAGCTCATATTGAGTTTCTTATTTACTTCACTGGAAAGGTCACTCGCAAAGACATCATGTCCAGGTTTGGTGTGAGCTCAGCGGCAGCCACCCGCGACTTGAGCGCCTACATCGAGGAAGCTCCAGATAACATAGTGTATGACCCAAGACAGAAGCATTACGTAGCGTCAAGTAAATTTCGGTGCTTGCTACCTCTATCTGCGGAGAAGTGTTTATCTACACTCACGAGTGGTTTCGGTGATGTTATGGATGGTCGTGAGGACTTCCGTTATGCTCACTATATCGCCCTTGAAGAGCCCGAGCTGGATATTACGGCCACGTTCTCACGGGCCATTTCGTTGGCTAAGCCAGTTGAGATCACGTATGTTTCGACATCGAGCGGATCCTCAATCCGCATCATCTGCCCACATTCGTTAATGAATAATGGATTGAGATGGCACGTCCGAGCTTATGATAGGAAAAGACAAAAATTCTCGGATTTCGTGCTTAACCGAGTGCTTTCTACTGATCTGCTCTATAAAGAAGTGTTCAAGGATCATGAGGCTATTAATGAGGATGCTGATTGGGTTGAAGAGGTAGAGCTAGTTATTCAACCTCACCCACGCCTAACAGAGAATAGCCAAGCGGCAGTGGAAAAAGAGTTTGGCATGAAAGGTGCTGTTCTTATTAAAAAGGTACGAAAAGCTCAAGTAGGCTATCTTCTCAATAGCTGGAATATTGATTCGACAGCAGGGGCTGACTTAAAAGGACGTCATATTCTGCTTCACTTAAAGAATGCGGAAGAGCTTGAGAAAATGCAAATTGACAGCCTCCAGTTAGCACCCAGTTTGGATTAGACCAGGGGTAACTCTAGTATTCTTGGCCTAATTAACCCTGGGTATAGGGGAATGAGTAAGGCCTTTGATCACTATATCGGGTTCAGTTGCCACCGCCCCCAGGAATGATTTACGCCGCCACTGCCTATCGGATGTTCTTATTTGGCGGTCTGCGCGCACATCATTTTGCCTCAGTAGCAATGAGTTTCACCAACAGGGGCTGGGGGGAGATGATCAAATTTCAAGGTTTCTAACCTGTTCTAGCGTGGAGGGTTATTTAGCGCAGTAGGACGCTAGGGCTGCATTGTCACGTTCTGGTCACACCCGCGAGTTCGTTTTAGGAATACCGTAATGATGATATCCTGCAGAGAGGTTTGCCTTTTCCTAATGTTCTTAACAGAGCTACAGCCATTTAGGCCAGCATACACTGGAGTGGCCATTCTTATTTTGGCTCTTAGACAACGTTGTGCATTTGTATGTCCGCATCGCTTGGTTACTAGGTAAGCTCAAATCCTTCGGTGTCTAAGAGTGCCTTATCTATCACCAAAGAATCGAGCGTATACGTCGATTTTTGACTCGTGGTATCCGTCGTTCTCGTTGCTGTGAATCGCACGGGCAAATTTTCAAAAGAAGCCTGGCTAATGGTTTTAAGAAGGTCAGGGTGGGCAGCTTTAAATTTCCGGATGTCCCCCGTTTTTTGGAGACTCTCCTGAATTGTCAAAATGTATATTTCATTTCTGCTGTATGAAAACCCATCGGCTAGTCCGGCTCCGAGAATAGGGCTGGATGTTGTAGCTCGTTTTTCAGGGGTTATAAATTCACTGTCAACGCATAGTAGAGGTTCACTCTCGGGGGTGTCGAGTAGGCTAAATCCATCTGGGATCTTCGAACTTCCCCACTTAGTTAAAAATAGCTCTTGTCGCTCATCTAATGCCTCAGTTTTTTGCTTATCTAGCCAAGTCACAGGTTGCTGCGCCTGAAAGAGATCACCGGCTGGAAGCAGCTTTTGTACAATGTGGATGGCTAGCGAGCGGGCCTTGTGAACTATTTCTAACGTCTTTTCGCTATCTTGAGACGATGCAAGGAAAAATACTACGCCTGCTTTTTCTGGCGTGTGGCCTGTGCCAAAGATGACATATTCGTAATCAATGATAACGCCATAGGTGGCTTCGATTTCGTTATTGATGGTTGAGGCGACATAGCTGACAATTTTCTTTATCGCAGGATTGCTAATTTTGACCTCATCGTACTCAAAGTAATTCTCATGCACGCTTTTAATGGCGGCGGAGTTCGCAGCAAGGATAATTACCTGATTTTCTTTTAACTGCGACACGTCGTCTCCTTTGAGCTTGGTTATGCATACAGTTGTTTAAATTATCAAGCCCTTGGGCTGCTTAAATATAAGAACATGTGCTGTTTACGATGGTATTTCCTTGGGTAATCCCCCCATTTTTAGAGGGCTTCAAAAGTAGGCCTCAGGCCATCATGGCCAACTTCTGTTGAGGAGTGATTCCTCCGAGTCCCATATTGGGTCGTTCGTGATTGTAGTGCCAGAGCCAGCGAGTAGCATAATCCTGGACTTCTTCGGTGCTGTCGAACAAATACTGTGCCAGCCAATCGTAACGCACCGTGCGGTTGTAGCGTTCGATATAGGCATTCTGCTGGGGTTTGCCGGGCTGGATAAATGCCAACACAATGCCTTGGTTTTCCGCCCAGTTCGCCAGCTTGCCGCTGATGTATTCAGGGCCGTTGTCACAGCGAATAGAGCGCGGTTTGCCCCGCCACTCAATGATCTGCTCCAGTGATCGGATAACACGCTCTGCCGGAAGCGAAAAGTCTACTTCGATGCCAAGGCCTTCGCGGTTGAAGTCATCAATCACATTCAGCAGCCGGTAGCTGCGACCATCGTTGAGCTGATCGTGCATGAAGTCCATCGACCAACT
The DNA here is from genome assembly GCF_002211105.1 of Halomonas campaniensis. Classification (GTDB taxonomy): domain Bacteria; phylum Pseudomonadota; class Gammaproteobacteria; order Pseudomonadales; family Halomonadaceae; genus Vreelandella; species Vreelandella campaniensis_A. Next base: position 39,151 of record NZ_JPUA01000007.1, read on the forward strand.
GTCATTGATCATTTCCGGCACGGCCAATGGCTCCGGCTTTTCACGAACCAGTCGTTTCTTGGGTTTTATCCGCAGGTTCAGTTCCAGCTCCCGATAAATTCGGTAAACCCGTTTGTGATTCCAGCCAAACCTTTTGACGTTTCTCAGGTGCAAAAAGCACAGGCCGAAACCCCAATTTCGCTGGTTATGGGTCAGCCGGATCAGCCAGTCGGCGATCTCGGTATTCTCGCTGCTGAGCTTGGCCCGGTAGCGATAGCAGGTCTCGCTGATGCTGAACATCCAGCAAGCCAGTCGAATACTGATGCGCTTCTCATTGACGGCTTTCTGCGCCATCTCACGGCGTCGAGACGGCTTCACCACTTTTTTTCGATGGCTTCCTTGAGGATGTCCGCTTTCAATCGTTCCTCAGCGTACATCTTCTTGAGCCGTCGGTTTTCATCCTCTAGCTCTTTCAGCCGGGCCATCATGGACGCATCCATGCCGCCGAATTTAGCTCGCCACTTGTAGAAAGTCGCACTGCTCATGCCATGTTCACGGCATAGCTCTGGAACCGGTGCTCCGCCTTCGGCTTGCTTAAGGATCGACAGTATTTGGCTGTCTGAAAAACGTGATTTTTTCATGCAGAATCTTCCTGCGTTTAGCTTACGGAAAATTCTACTTTTGAGCACCCTGGTTTTTCGGGGGGATTACCCTTGGCTAAATTATTATTAGGTGATGATTTTAAAAGCTTTTAAATAGATGCTGATGAGAATTTTGAGACCCTCTGGATCAACTTTAGTAGAAAATATGAAGGTGTTTACGAAACCCAGGGCAACTCAGTCGTTGGGCTTTATTCAGCCTGGTAGCCTAATCAGAATGCCCTTTGTTGATAGCTTAAACGGTAAATTCCGAAGCGAATGCCTAAACCGCCACTGGTATAGGACGTAGGATGAAGCAAGAGTAGAAATAGAGGCGTGGCGAGATCATTGCAATCACGTTCGTCCTTACAGCTCACTCAATTATCTGCTGCCCGTGGAATATGCTCAAAGGGTGGCATTACGTGGATAATCTCATTGGGCCAGTGGTACTGACCAAGAGGAAAGGTCCTGAATTCAACTAATAAGTGCAGCACCTGCGGTTTCTAGTGCTCTTGAGTATTCACCTAAGAACA
>NZ_JPUA01000046.1 GCF_002211105.1 Halomonas campaniensis
ATAGAGCGTACCGGCGGTATTTTCGGCCACGCTGACCTTGGTCGCGCCCGTCAGCATCGGCGCCTCGTTGACGTCGGTGACGGTCACTTCCAGCGTTAGCGGTGTGCTGCCGCCTTGGCCGTCACTGGCAGTCACTTCCACCGTGTAGGTGTTGTCGCTGTTGCTATCCGCCGGGGCTTCAAAATTGGGCGCACTCTTAAAGCTTAGCGCACCGCTGTTGGCATCCAGCGTGAACAGCGCCTGATCGGCGCCCCCGGTAAGGCTGTAGGTAAGCACATCGCCGTCAGCGTCCGTGGCCACCAGCGTCGTTACCGCGGTGGTATTTTCGGCCACACTTGCTTTATTGGAGGTGGTAAACACGGGAGCTTCGTTGCCATCGTCAACGTCCGTCACCGTAATCGATAGCGCCTGAGGATTACTGCTCAGACTGCCATCGTTCGCCGTCAGAATAACGTCATAGACATTGTTGCCGCCTGCATCAGCAGGTGCATCAAAGTCCGGCGCATGCTTAAAACTTAACGCCCCGCTGTTGGCATCGAGATTAAACAGCGCCGCGTCTGTACCGCTTAATGAATAGAACAGCGTATTATTTTCAGGATCGCTGGCTAGCACAGTATAAATCGTACCAGTGCTATTTTCGGGCACGCTCACCTTGGTAGACCCACTCAGTACCGGTGCTTCGTTAACGTCCGTGACAGTTACGGTCAGCGTTAGTGGCGTGTTTCCACCATGGCCGTCATTTGCGGTAACTTCGACGCTGTAAGCATTCTTACCATTACTATCGGCGGGTGCTTCGAAGTCCGGCGCGCTAATGAATGTCAGCGCCCCACTCTTGGTATCGAGATTAAACAACGCCTGATCAGCACCACCGGTAATGCTGTAGGTCAGCGTATCACTATCAGCATCCGTGGCTAGCAGCGTCGTTACCGCGGTGGTGTTTTCCGCGACACTGACTTTGTTGGCAGTGGAGAAGACGGGGGC
>NZ_JPUA01000047.1 GCF_002211105.1 Halomonas campaniensis
GCTATCCGCCGGGGCTTCAAAATTGGGCGCACTCTTAAAGCTCAGCGCACCGCTGTTGGCATCCAGGGTGAACAGGGCCTGGTCGGCGCCACCGGTAAGGCTGTAGGTGAGCAGATCGCCGTCAGCGTCCGTGGCTACCAGCGTCGTTACCGCGATGGTGTTTTCCGTGACACTGACTTTGTTGGCAGTGGAGAAGACGGGGGCTTCGTTAACATCCGTCACGGTAATCGACAGCGCCTGGGGGGCGCTGCTCAAGCTTCCATCGCTGGCGGTCAGGATGACGTCATACACATTGTTACCGCCTGCATCGGCAGGGGCTTCAAAGTCCGGTGCGCTCTTGAAGCTTAGCGCGCCGCTGTTGGCATCGAGATTAAACAACGCCGCGTCGGTACCACTCAGCGTATAGGTCAAGGCATCGTTTTCTGGATCACTGGCCGTCGCGGTATAGAGCGTACCGGCGGTATTTTCGGCCACGCTGACCTTGGTCGCGCCCGTCAGCATCGGCGCCTCATTGACGTCGGTGACGGTCACTTCCAGCGTTAGCGGTGCGCTGCCGCCTTGGCCGTCACTGGCAGTCACTTCCACCGTGTAGGTGTTGTCACTGTTGCTATCCGCCGGGGCTTCAAAATTGGGCGCACTC
>NZ_JPUA01000008.1 GCF_002211105.1 Halomonas campaniensis
TGCAGTACCGAAATCAGGCCTTGGCCGCTTAGTTTTTCACTGTCCAAGTTTATGGGGTCAGTTCAATGAGGTGTCGTTTTTGTTTTCGGCAACCGACATGGGAGCTTACTCTGGCGTTAAGGTTTGCACCTCATCAGCCTGACAAGGCCCTGGCTCGAGATTCAACAAAGTGCGAACCTGGTTCATATCAGATGGGAGAAACGGTGGATAAATGAGCGTTTATGGAATGCTTTTCATCGCCTGGGGCGCCGGTCTTATGGCACTTTTCGGGGGCTTTCTAGCACATGTTGAGGGAACCGCAAACACGATTGCCAAGCAAGAGCTTGTGCATGGAATCACAGCGTTTGGCGGCGGAATTTTAATGGCTGCTGTTGCCTTTGCGCTAGTGCCAGAGGGAATGCGTGAGTTAAACGCTTGGCAATTAACGGGATTGTTTGCCGCAGGTGGAGTCATTTTTTGTGTTTTGGATGCCTGGCTACAAAACAATGAAGGCAATGTCGCACAGTTTATGGCGATGTTATTAGATTTTGTGCCGGAAGCGGTTTCACTTGGCGCGGTGTTTGCTGCTAACCCGCAAATGGGTGTCTTACTGGCTCTTTTTATAGCTGCGCAAAATTTTCCCGAAGGTTTTAACGCCTATCGTGAATTAAGAGCCGCGAAATTAACCACCAAAACAGCATTATGGGGACTGTTGGGCGTGTCATTTTTCGGCCCGCTATCTGCAATAATGGGGTATTGGTGGTTAAGTGAGGCGCCACAAATTACGGCTATGATCATGAGCTTCGCAGCAGGCGGTATTCTGTATCTGGTATTTCAGGATATTGCGCCGCAAGCGCGAATGCGGCGCCATTGGACACCCTCACTGGGTGCTGTACTTGGCTTTATCATTGGCATGCTGAGTAAGCAACTTTTAGGCTAGCCTTCAGTTTATAAATAATGGTCATATCATCTGTAGTCGAGCGCCGGGAGAACAAAAGACCACCACTGCGGTGTACCTGAGAATACCCGACCCGGTTATCGAGCGGCTGCCGGTATAACGGGTGGGGGGTTGCGCTGGAAAGATGTCATTCCCATGCGAAATGAAGCCCGTAACTCCCCAGCCAGCGCCCCACACTCACCCATTACCGTCGCTCTAATCACTTTTTCTTACAAAACGTGTAAGGTTGGTACAACAACGGCCACTAAGTGGCATCGCTGATTCAGCAACGACACGGACTGCTCTATGCCGATACCGACTGAAGCGCGTTTACAGGCGCTGGCAAGTGAATTAAAGCGGGCCGGAATTACCTACCACGAGCTTACGCCGATGGCGGATACCGGGCTGGCCCATGATCATGTGTGGATTCACCGCATTGAGGGCGATGACTGGGTGGCGAGACTGCCCAAGCAGAGCCAGATGAACCTGCCGCCTGAAGAGAATCTGGCTTACCAAACCGCCTGTTACCAGCGCTCTAGCCCTGGCGGGCATACGCCAAAACTGTATAGCACACTTCCGCCGAACGAGGCACTGCCACGGGGCGGGCTGCTGGTCGAAGCGATCCGCGGCCGCTTGGCGCAACTGCCAGAAGATCTTCCCGCCATCGCGGATGCTCTAGCCAGCCTGCATAGCCAACCCCTGCCTAACGCCGCGAAGCAGGCGCCACTGCTTGCCCCTGAAGACCCCTGGCAGGCGATGATAGAAGAAGTGCGCCAGCAGGCGAACTGGTTAGCCGATGCGCAGCTTTCGTGCAAAGTCACTCAGCGCATTAAACAGGAGCTGGATCTTCTTCCCCCCCGTTTAAGCGATGCCACACCGAGACTGATTAGCTTCGACACCCACCCTGGCAACTTTTTAATCCGTGACGATGGTCGCGCGGTGCTGGTGGATTTAGAGAAGTGCCGCTACGGCCTGCCGGGTATCGATCTCGCCCACACCTCGCTTTATACCTCCACCACCTGGGACGTCAGCAGCCAGGCGGAGCTAACGCTAAGTGACGTAATTGATTTCTATCGCCGCTGGCAAACGGCCATGGGTGAGTCACCCGATACTGACACCCTGGTCGCCTGCCGTCGTGCCACCTGGCTCTGGTCATTAACCTGGTGTGCCAAGTGGCGCGCCCAGCACTTGAACGCCAAAGATGGCCAGCAGCTCGGTGAAGACTGGTCGGCAGAGCTTACCGATCCCAACGTGATTGACCACGTGCGAGACCGAGTGGAGCACTACCTCTCGCTGCCGATTATAGATCACGTTCATAGCGAGCTTCAGTGCTTGCAAGCCTCTCTATAACGCTTTGAATTCCTAAAAGAGAAATGCGATGCCCATTCAACATCTCCCTTTACGCCTAACGCTCGCCACAGCGATGTTAGCGCTTGCGCTTCCTACTATGGCTAACCCTGCCCCTGATGATTGGCAAGGCGTTTTAGCAGAAGCTGAAGGCCAAACCGTTTACTGGAATGCCTGGGGAGGCGATACACGCACCAATCGCTATATCGACTGGGTGGCAGAGCAACTGCAGGCGCAGTACGGCGTCGAAGTGGAGCATGTCAAACTGGACGATACCGGCAGTGCAGTGGCGCGGGTGTTGGCCGAAAAGCAGGCGGGTAATCACGACGAGGGCAGCATCGATCTAATCTGGATCAATGGCGAGAACTTTGCTGCCATGCGCGAAAATGATCTACTGTTCGGCCCTTTCGCAGAAGCGCTACCCAATTTCGCACTCACCAACCCCGACGAGAACCCCGAGGTGGTGACTGACTTTACGCTTCCCACTGAGGGCTATGAATCTCCCTGGGGTAAGGCACAGATCACCTTTTATTACGACAGCGCTCAAACCGAGACACCGCCACAGGATATCCAGGCACTACTTGAGTGGGCCCAAGCCAACCCCGGCCAGTTTAGCTATCCGCGTATCCCCGACTTCACCGGCAGCACCTTTTTAAAGCAGGCGCTGATTGAGCTTACCGAGCAGGACGAGGCACTTTACCAGCCGGTTTCAGAGAGCGATTTCGAGGCTGTGACTGAGCCACTGTGGGCCTATTTGGATGCGTTGCACCCGCACCTCTGGCGCAGCGGGCGCGCCTTTCCCGACTCGGGCCCCAACCTGCGCACCTTGATGAGCGACGGCGAGTTAAGTCTGGCGTTCTCTTTCTACCCCACCGATGCTGCCGTCGCGGTGATGGAGTATGAACTGCCCGATAGCGTGCGCAGCTACGTGCTGGAAGGTGGCACCCTCGGCAATGTTCACTTTGTGGCGATTCCCTATAACTCGCCGCATAAAGCCGGGGCTATGGTGCTTGCTAATTTTCTGCTCTCGCCGGAAGCACAGGCGCAAAAGCAGTCGCTGGCGATGTGGGGCGACCGCAGCGTGCTGGATATCGATCAGCTAGATGCTGAGACCCAAGCGCTGTTTGAGCAGGGAGATCGCCACCCCTCAGAGCTGCCAGCGGACGCGCTGTCTAACACCCTACCCGAGCCGCACCCCAGCTGGATGACCGCCCTTCAAGACGCCTGGCTTGAGCGTTACGGCGTTAACTAGGTCATGCTGCGACTGGCCCCAGTACTCATCATTGGCTTGCTGGTACTACCCGTGGGATCGGGGCTACTCATGGTACTACTGCCTGCGTTTGGCTACTTGCCAGCGCTAGGCGGCTATGGCTTTAGTTTAGCTCCCTGGCAAATGCTCTTTGCCCAGCCGGGGCTAGGACGTTCGGTGGCGGTTAGCTTTGCCAGCGGGTTAGTAAGCGCAGCCTTAGCGCTGGCTATTGTCGTGCTGTTTTTAGCCGCCAGTCGGGGCACTTGGTTAGATCGCAGCATACGACGGTTGGTATCGCCGCTGCTCGCCATCCCTCACGCCGCTATCGCCTTTGGGTTTGCTTTTTTGATTGCCCCTTCAGGCCTGATGGCACGGCTAATATCGCCGTCGCTGACGGGCTGGGAGCGCCCCCCGGACGCGTTGATAATCAACGATCCGTGGGGGCTTTCCCTAATGGCGGGCCTGGTGCTAAAAGAAGTGCCATTTCTGCTACTGATGAGCTTGGCAGCACTCCCGCAGTTAGCGCCGGAGAAGCGTTTGATGCTGGCGCGCTCGCTAGGCTATTCACCCACCATTGGCTGGTTAAAGACGGTACTGCCGTCGCTCTACCCCCTGATTCGCCTGCCAGTGTATGCGGTCATCGCTTACGCCACCTCGGTAGTCGATATGGCGCTGATTCTGGGGCCAACGCTGCCTCCCACGCTGAGCGTATCAATCTTAAGCTGGTTCAACGATCCCGATATTAGCCACCGCTTTATGGCTTCGGCGGCGGCAGTATTACAACTCGGGGTCACCATCGCTGCGCTGCTCTTTTGGTGGCTGCTGGAACAACTGACCCGCATACTGACACGACGCTGGCTGACCAATGGCAGCCGCCAGGGCGGTGAAATCGCCCTGCGTGTGGTTGGCCGCTCGGCGTTACTGTTTTCAAGTATCACGGCGCTGGCGGCCCTGGCCGGGTTGGGGCTATTTTCACTGGCTGGTTTCTGGCGCTTTCCAGAAGTGTTACCGCAGATGCTAACGCTGGATCACTGGCAACGCAGCGGCCCGATGCTGGTCACGCCGCTCATCAATACCGCATTGATTGGCCTGATTTCTACCGCCTTGGCCACGGCGCTAGTGCTAGCAACGCTGGAAAATGAGCACCGTCAGCACATTCAACCCAAGCGCGCGTTATGGCTACTCTATTTACCCCTGCTAGTGCCGCAAATTGCGTTTCTCTTTGGGCTAATCGTGGCGGCGGAAAGCCTGGGCATTCGCCCTCCGCTTGGCTTGGTAATCGCGGGCCACCTGCTCTTTGTGCTGCCCTATGTGTACCTCTCCCTGGCTGAAACCTACCGCCGCCTGGATCCCCGCTGGCTTAAGGTAGCGCGTTCACTGGGGGTGTCACGTAGCGCCGCTTTTTGGCGGGTTCGTCTGCCGCTGTTAATCGCGCCGCTGTTAACGGCCTTTGCGGTGGGCCTGGCGGTGAGCATTGGCCAATACTTACCCACTCAGTTACTCGGTGCGGGCCGTGTGACCACCGTGACCACAGAGGCCGTCGCGCTTGCCTCTGGCAGCAATCGGCGCTTAATCGGTGTTTGGGCATTAGTGCAGGCGGGCCTGCCGTTGATTGGCTTTATACTTGCGTTAGGGGTGCCCCGTTTATTGGCTACCCACCGCCGTGATCTAGCTACCTAAGAGAGGCATTGTGACGACTTCTTTATGTGCGCCGCTCAGCCTTGGGCAAACACTACGCCTTGAGCACATTAGCATCGCCCTGGCAGGCCGAGAGTTACTGGCCGTGGATGCCGCTATTGCCGCGGGTGAGGTGCTCACGGTAATGGGGCCTTCGGGGTCGGGCAAATCCACCTTGTTGGCCTATATTGCAGGTTTTCTTGACCGCGAGTTTACCGCCAGCGGCGGCGTATGGTTGGGCGAGCGCGATTTACTCGGACTGCCCGCCGAGAAGCGTGGTATTGGGCTGCTGTTTCAGGATCCACTACTATTTCCTCACCTCAGCGTGGGCGGCAACTTGCGTTTCGGGCTGCCTCGCAGCAGCAAAGAGAAGCACCAGCAGGTTAGCCAGGCCCTGGAGCAGGTTGGTCTTGCGGGGCTAGAGTCCCGCGATCCAGCCACCCTTTCCGGTGGCCAGCAATCACGCGTGGCGCTAATGCGCCTGCTGCTCTCCAAGCCCAAAGCGGTGCTGCTGGACGAACCGTTTTCCAAGCTGGATACGGCGCTGCGCCAGGAGATGCGTGCGCTGGTGTTTAGCCAACTGCGTGAAGCAGGTCTGCCTGCACTGCTGGTCACCCACGACCACGCGGATGCCAAGGCGGCGGGAGGGCCGGTCATTGAGCTCGGCTGACCCAGCGCCTCGATTAAGCATCATTATGCCCATGCTCAACGAGGCCGACAGTATTGAAACGGCCCTGGTGCCGCTGCAATCTCTGCGCGCCCAGCACCTCTCGGCACAGGTCGAAGTGATCGTAGTCGATGGCGGCAGTGGCGATGACAGCGTTCGCATCGCCAAACCGCTGGCCGACCGGGTGCTCAGCAGCCCACCGGGGCGAGCACGGCAAATGAACCTGGGCGCACAGCACGCCAGTGCGCCAGCGCTGCTGTTCCTGCACGCGGATAGCCTACTGCCTGAAGGCGCCGTTGAGCAGATAACCCACGCACTCATCCACCACGCTTGGGGGCGCTTTGATATTGCGCTTTCAGGTCGTAGCCGCTGGCTACCCGTAGTGAGTTGGATGATGAATCAGCGCTCGCGGTTAACCGGCATTGCCACCGGCGACCAGGGCATGTTTGTAAGCACCGCTAGCTTCAAGGCAGTCGAGGGCTTTCCCGAACAGCCGCTGATGGAAGATATTGCGCTCGCTGAACGGCTCAAACAGGTATCGCGCCCCGCCTGCCTAACGGCGAAAGTGATAAGCTCGGGCAGGCGCTGGGATCAGTTCGGCGCTTGGAAAACCATCCGCTTGATGTGGCGACTGCGCTATCGCTATTGGCGCGGCGTGAGCGCAACCCAACTCGCCAAGGAGTATCGCGATGCCCGCTGAAACACCCCACCTGCACCTGCTCGCCAAAGCGCCGCTGGCGGGGCAGGCCAAAACGCGCTTGGCGCCCCTGCTAGGTTTAGAAGGGGCTGCCAACGCCCACGCGGAGCTGGTACGCCACTGCGTCGCCAGCGCCTGCAAAGCGCTGCCTGCTGAAAACGTCACGCTATGGACGGCGCTTGATCACGTACACCCGCTGTTTACCGAGCTTCGCGAAGCCTTTGGTGTGGCGCTGTGCGCTCAACCAGAGGGTGATTTAGGCGCACGGGTTCGCTATGCCCTGAACAGTACGCCAGGGCCTGCCATGCTGATGGGCAGCGACTGCCCGAGCATCACCAGCGAACTGATCACGGCCTGCGCGCAGCAACTGGCTAGTTTTGATGTGGTGCTGTTACCCGCAGAAGATGGCGGCTACGGCTTTGTGGGTACCCGGCAAGACTACCCCGCACTGTTTGAAGATATTCCTTGGGGTACTAAAAGCGTACTGACCACCACTAAGCAGCGCATTGGGCAACTGGGGTTGAGCGCCGCCTACCCGGCAACAATTTGGGATGTGGATCGCCCGGAAGATTGGCAGCGCTGGAAAAGTGCTCCCGTGTCAGTGTAAGGAAACGGGCGACCCTCTCACAGATTAACCACCGATACTGTCCTTATTATTAGCGCTGGAGTTTTTATTGTGACCCGACAACGTTTGATGATTGCAGCGCTACTGATCACTGCCATTGGCGTGTTTTTCCTCAGCGGCGCCCACCACTGGTTCACCCTGGAAACCCTCAAGGCGTACCAGAGCGACTTTCAAACAGCGTTTAACCAATACCCGTGGCAAGTGGCGGGTGCCTTCTTTGCCGTTTATGTCGTGATGACGGCCCTTTCACTGCCTGGCGCCACGCTATTGACCCTGCTGGGTGGCGCGCTGTTTGGGCTTGGCTGGGGGCTGCTGATTATCTCCTTCGCCAGCACCATGGGTGCCACCCTGGCCTTTTTACTCTCGCGCTTTCTATTCCGTAACCCTATCGAAAAGCGATTTCCCCGCCAGTTCGCCGCCGTGAACCGCGGTGTCGAGCGAGACGGCGCCCTTTATCTCTTCACCCTGCGTTTGGTGCCGGTGTTTCCATTTTTCATGATCAACCTGATCATGGGCCTGACGCGGATCAAGACCGTCACCTTTTACTGGGTCAGCCAAGTCGCCATGCTGCCCGGCACCGCTATTTATGTAAATGCGGGTGGGCAGTTGGGAGACTTGGAGAGTCTGGGGGGCGTTCTGTCGCCAACCCTTATCACTTCGTTCTTGCTGCTGGCCATCTTTCCCTGGATCGCCCGACGCATTGTGCTGCTGGTGCAGCAGCGCAAGACATATAAAGGTTTTACCCGACCCGCATACTTTGACTACGACATTGTGGTGATCGGCGGCGGCTCGGCGGGGCTGGTCACCAGCTATATCGCTAGTGCCGTACAAGCCAAGGTGGCGCTGGTGGAGAAACATAAAATGGGTGGCGACTGCCTGAACACTGGCTGCGTGCCCTCCAAAGCACTCATCCGCGCCGCCCGCGCCGCCCATGAGATACGTAGCGCCCACCGCTTCGGGGTGACCGCCAGCGAGCCAGAGATCGACTTTGCCAAGGTAATGGGCCACGTCAAACAGGCGATTAGCGATATCGAACCCCACGACAGCGTGGAGCGCTATCGTGGCTTGGGCGTTGAGGTCTACCAGAAGCACGCTAAACTCACTTCACCATGGGAAGTTCAGGTCGGCGATAAGACCCTCACCGCCCGCCATATTGTGCTGGCCACCGGCGCACGGCCCCGGGTGCCCTCACTGCCAGGTATTGAGAGCGCCCCTGTTTTAACGTCCGAAAACCTCTGGTCGCTGACCGAACTGCCCAAACGCTTAGTGGTACTGGGTGGCGGCGCCATTGGCTGCGAGCTCAGTCAGAGCTTCGCCCGCTTGGGCAGTCAGGTTACGCTGGTGGAAGGGCTGTCCCAACTACTGAGTCGTGAGGATCAAGAGGTTGGTGAGCTGGCTGAAAGCACTTTGGCTGACGAAGGTGTGATGGTGATGACCGGCGCCAAAGCGCTGGAAGTTTTTAACGAGGATGGCGGCTATCAGCTAGCGGTGGAGCATCATGACGAGCGCAAATTGCTCCCTTTTGACTATTTGTTGGTGAGCGTGGGTCGCCAGGCCAATGTTGAGGGCTTAGGGCTGGAAGCGCTGGGGATCACAACTACCCAAGCAGGCACTCTTGAACTTAACGAGCGGCTGCAAACCCGCCTACCCAATATCTGGGCCTGTGGTGATTTAGTCGGGCCTTATCAGCTTACCCACGCCGCCGCGCACCAGGCGTGGCACGCGGCAGTCAATGCCTTGTTCGGCGAACTGAAAAGCTTCACGGTGGACTACCGCTATATGCCTGCAGTCACCTATACGCAGCCAGAAGTCGCCAGAGTTGGGCTGAATGAAAAGGAGGCCAAAGCACAAGGTATTGCCTTTGAGATTACCCGCTATGCCATGAGCGAAAGTGACCGCGCTATTGCCGAAGGCGCGACCCAGGGCTTTATTAAGGTGCTTACCATGCCTGGCAAAGACAAAATCCTGGGCGCCACCATCGTTGCCGAAAACGCTGGCGAGTGGCTAGGCGAATTTACCATCGCCATGAAGCACGGCCTGGGCCTCAACAAGCTGTTGGGCACCATTCACCCCTACCCAACGCTGGGCGAAGCGGCCAAGGCCACGGCGGGCGTATGGAAAAACGCTCATAAGCCCGAGCGGGTACTGGCACTATTGAAGCGTTACTTCAATTGGCGGCGCGGTGATAAAGATTAACGGCCGTCTTTCGGTGGATGTGCCTTAGCAAATGTTTCGATGATGTCGCGCACGACCTTTTTCTGCGCGGCAGGCAGCCCCCGATAGAGTAAAAGAACCTGCCACTCGTCACTTGAGGATGAAACCTCCCAGTTTGGCGTTGGCTCACTCACACTATTATAAGCGCTGTCGCCATAACGCAATTGGTGCGGATCCACTAGTAGCCAGCGTGCTAATACCTGAAGCTTGTCCTGACTGGGGATTGAGTCACCTCGCAGCCACCGCCTTACGGCCTGAAATGTAATCGGCTTTCCCCAGTAGCGCAGGTTAAATTCCCGCTCAAGCACCGATGGCCGCGCTTCGTAACCGGCTGCTTCGAGTGCTGATTTCAGACGCTCAGCGAACATGATTTTTTCATTCATGCCGCCAATGTGAAGCGATTGTTCAATAATAGTTGAATAACGGTTCACCTTTTGATTGAACCATTAATTCAATTTCGAGTTTTCGCTTAGCAGTATTAGGCGAGTGGCTATGCTAAGCGCTGAAACACGGCGCTTGAGGAGTCATTCATGATGAGTGGCACACTATCTCCATCAGTGCAAAATCTCGACAACCTGTGCCAAAAGCTGGCGCTACTATGCGGCTCAGCAACGCCTCTGGAGCTTTTTGAACTGCTGGCTAAAACGCTCCACGCACTTACCCAGGGTCAACCCGTGGTACTTTATCGCCGCTTAAGCACAGGCAACCTTCGATTGGCATACTGCTATCCGCTGGAAAGTACGCTGGTCTCCCATCACGCGCTGCTCGCTATTCGTTGTTATGAGGATCTGGCGACCTCAGACCTGCAACTTTATGAGCTAAAAGGCGAACATGAGGTATGGGGGTATATTGGGCATCCTCCTGCGGTTCACGCTGGGCCTGACAAGTGGATCCAGCTACTTGTCGACATTGCATCCCAGCGCTTACGCTTGTTAAAAGCAGAGCGTATAGCTGCTCGCCACTCAGGTTTAAAGTCTCTCCGCAGGCTGCTCTCCCGGGATATTAAACGACTCACCTCCATCGATGATATTTTGCAACATCATGGCGCCAGCTGGTGCGATATATTTCAGGCCGAAGGCATTGCGCTGGCTTATCAGGGCGATCTTCACTGCTTTGGCAAGTGCCCCTCGAAGCACCAGCTGTTTCATCAATTACAGCAGTTGAATCAGCAAAACACCCATGACGAAATTATCGAGCTGAATGGCAGTTGCCAAGGCGGCTTGGCTGCCCCTCTTAGTGTCGCGCATGCCCCTCTAGGCTGGTTGCTGCTGTTTCGCCAGCAGCCGCTCCTCCCTGCGTTGATAGCTAATACAACGTTTCAAGACGTCTTGAGCTATTGGCTGCCTCTGGAAGCCTCCATGATCATCGAGCTGGCCGACGATTTAGCAGTGGCCATAACAGCCCAGGAGGTCGTTCACCTCAATCGCCAGTTAACCAAGACCAATCAACGCCTTGAGGGCCTGGCCCATACCGATCCCTTAACGAAATGCTGGAACCGCTACTACACCGAGTTGGTGATGGAGGATTTGATCCACTCCTCTATCAGTTTCTCCATGTTGATGTTTGATATTGATGACTTTAAAAAGGTTAACGATACCTATGGCCACGCCATCGGGGATGATATCTTGTGTGATATAGCGCAGTTAGTGCAGGAAACGCTGAGAGCTGATGATCACCTTGGTCGCTGGGGAGGCGAAGAGTTCGTCGTCATATCCAAGCAGCTTGACCAAGACGCCAGCTTGAAGCTGGCTAACCGGCTCTGCCGCTGTGTGGAACAACACACCTTCTCCATCGCCGACCAGTTAACGGTGAGTATCGGCCTGACCCTATTAAAGCCCGGCGACCAGCCTCGACAGCTATTTGAGCGGGCGGATCAAGGCATGTATCTGGCCAAAATGGCGGGTAAAAACCAAGTCTTTGTCTGCTAAACATTCAATATCACCTTGCTTCTCTATAGGCGATGCCCATGCAGCAATTATTACTGATTGGTGCGGGCCATGCCCACGCCTTTGTCCTCGAAGCCTTTGCCCAACAGCCTGCTTCAGATATTGCCATTACTGTCGTGAGTGATAGCCCCTTCGCCGCTTACTCCGGCAGTGTACCCGCATGGCTAGCGGGAGAGTGCACGCTGCGCGAGACACAAATCGACGTGGCGGCGTTATGCCAACGGGCCAACGCTCGACTGATTCTTTCCCCAGCGAGTAGCATCAATAACCAGGCACGTTACGTAGCGCTGGCGAATGGCGAGCGCGTTAATTTTGATGTGGTTTCCTTCAATATCGGATCGACCCTGGCGCCCCCTCAGCAGCTGGGGGAGAACCTCCCCAAGCTACTCGCCATGCGACCACTAAGCAGCCTGCACCAGCGCTGGCAAGTAGTGAAAAATGAGATTAGCCGCTTGCCCAGCGGCGGTGCCCAACGAGTTCTAGGCGTTGGGGGCGGTGCAGCAGGCTGCGAAACACTGATGAGCGTACTGACCCAACTGCGCAAGCAGCGCCCGGATATTGATTGGCAGGGGCACTTACTCACTGCCGCTAATGCACTCTTGCCTGGGGCCGGGTACTTGCCACGCTGGCTTACCCGACGCGCGCTCTCAAAGGCAGGCATTACCGTGCACGTTGAGCAACGCGGCGAGACCTTGGTGGAAGGTGGGGTAACCACCCAGGACGGTACTCGTATTGATGCGGACATTGTGCTCTGGGCAACCGGGGCTATCGGCCACTCTTGGCTTGCAAGCACCGAACTACCATTGGATAAACACCACTTTATTCAGGTAGAAAATACGTTGGCAGTCGCCAGCCAGCCAACTATTTTCGCCGCGGGCGACTGTGCAGCATTGACCCCAGCGCTACCCAATGCGGGTGTATATGCAGTGCGTATGGGCCCCCACTTGGCAGACAACCTCCGCCGTGCCTGCCACAGCGAACCGTTACTCCCCTGGCAGCCACCCGAGAGGGTGTTGGCACTGATTGGCACCGGTGATGGCCGCGCCATTGCCAGCCGCGGTGGCTTCGGGGTATCCGGCAGGTGGGTATGGCAATGGAAAAAGCGGATTGATGCGCGCTTTATCGCCCGCTTCAACCCGCCTTTTGAGAGCTAACCGACTGTATTAGTTGCCTTCGCGCCAGCCGCCTAGCACCCGACTATCAGGGCCAAAGAAGACCAACCGATCATGGTCAATCAAATACCGATAGGCGGTTTCCAACATACCCGTGACCCGTTTGGCATCGGCCATTTGCGGGCATGCCATACGGGTGGTGGCCAGTTGGCTAAATCCTATGCGCTGGTTTTCACCGAGTGTGACTTCACCAGTAAAGCGGTTACAGCCGTCGTGGCCGCTAACCTTGCCCTCTTTTGAAATCTGGAAAAATGGCGTTTCCGGCATGGAGAGCCGCTCATCAGTTCCCACCAACAGTAGATTCCAACGCTGCTCAACAATAGCCCCCTCAAGCGAGGCATCGCTGGCGCCCGGTTGCGGTGTAGAACTTGGCCCTGGCGAACTGCTACAAGCACTTAACAGTAGCGCAGCGGAAGCCAACAGTGGCAGTAAATGCCAACCTTTCATGGTCATGATGAACTTTCCTTGTGTCATAGCCTTTGTGGAATAGCCTTTGTGGAATAGCCTTTGTGGAATAGTCTGTGTGGAATAGTCTGTGTGGAATAGCTCTTTGTGTAATAGTTACCAACTGCCGGTGTTTTCCATTGAGGCCCAGGGCTCTTGTGGTGCCAGGGCATCGCCTTTTTGCAACAGCTCTACAGAGATGCCGTCCGGTGATTTAACAAACGCCATATGACCATCACGGGGTGGGCGGTTAATGGTCACGCCGTTGTCCTGAAGGTGTTGGCAGAGCGCATAAATGTCATCCACCCGATAGGCTAGGTGGCCGAAATTACGCCCGCCAGTGTACTCTTCGGGATCCCAGTTATAAGTAAGTTCAAGCTCCGGAGCCGTCAGCCGCTCTGAGCGTGGCTCATCTTCTGGCGCAGCCAGAAACACCAGCGTGAAGCGCCCTTTCTCATTCTCTTTACGGCGCACTTCTTTAAGCCCCAGCAGATCGCAGTAAAAACGCAGCGAAGCATCTAGGTCACTGACACGCACCATAGTATGTAGATATTGCATATCGACTCCTGGTAAAAAACGCTCTTAGTCATGCTTTACAAAAACGTGACAGCGAAAATAAATCGCCGCGACGCTGTATAATTTAATCATAACGTTTATCTTAGCTGGGTTTACCCGTCGGAGAAACCTGTGGACTCAATGACTCAAGCCGCGCTGGGCGCAGCCATTGGCGGTGTCGTGCTGGGCCGACGTTTAGGCCGTAAGGCCATTCTCATCGGCGCCGTACTGGGCACCCTGCCCGACCTTGATGTAGCGTTGGATTATGGTGACGCCGTGGCCAATGTCACGGAGCATCGAGGTTTTAGTCACTCGCTTTTTGTACTGACAGGATTGGCGACTCTGTTGGCGTTACTATGCGCGCGGTTGGCTCCCGCAAAAGCTATTAGCCTGCCCCACTGGTGGTGCTTTTTTGCGCTGATTCTGATTACCCACCCTCTGCTTGATGCGCTAACCACTTACGGCACCCAGCTATTTTGGCCGCTTGACCTCACGCCCGCCGCTTGGCCGATTGTTTTCATTATCGACCCCCTCTATACACTGCCGCTGTTATTCGCTTTGGGGATCGCCTTGATCTCTCAGCGGGTGTGTAAAGCCTACACATGGGGGTTGGCCATCACCAGTATTTACCTCGTAATGGCGGCGGGTGCAAAGTTAGTGGTCGAGCAACGTCTGTCACCGGCCCTGGCAGAGCAGGGATTGGAAGAGGCGCCGCTATTGATACAACCAACGCCGTTTAACATTGTGCTATGGCGGGCCACGGTGGTTGACGGGGATCGCTATTATGAAAGCCTGATCAGTGTGCTTGATGGTGACCGTCAGCCGCGTTTTGAGCCGCTTATTCGTAATGCTGCCCTTGAGGACGTCGCACTGGCCAGCCATCAAGGGCGACGCCTGAACTGGTTTGCAGGCCCCTTTCTACGCTACGAAACACGCCTGTTGGACGGCAAAGAGACGCTGATCGCCACCGATATTCGGCTTGGCTTTCCAGGCTTCCATCCGTTTAGCTTTACCCTGGCGACCCTCGAAGGTGAACGCTGGGAACCACTTGCGGTAAGCGAACAGCTGTCGAGTACCCGCGGCATTCAACTGGAAACACTTTCGCGCCTCGCCGCACGTGCCGCTGGCAACACCTCGGCCCTGTGCGCCAGCGATTTTGTTGCGCATGAGTGGCGGGCCGAACGCTTTGTCTACCGTTGCTGATCTAACGCCTAGGGGGCGATACCCTGTCCACAGCCACTATATTGCTCCCCGCCATAGGTCAGCGTAACGCGAGCGGGAAAAGGCTTGCCGCTCATGTTATCGAAACAGGCTCCAGCGTCGATACGCACGCGGAAAAAGGGTTCCACGTCAGCATTTTCAATCACGACTCGGCCAGCCTCATTGTCCATCACGCTGACCATATAGGGTAACTGAAGACGCTCTTCCCCATAGTTCATCTCCAGTGTCAGCGTGGGCGTGTCATTAGCGAGCGCAACCGTCCAGCCAGGCTCGTTACCCTGCCCAAAGAGCATCACACCGGGCTTCTCCGCACGGGTTAAGGCATCACGCTGCTCGGCCAGCGAGCACTGCAGTTGGCCTCGCGGTGTTTCCACAAGCGCCTTTTCTCCTCGGTTCCAGAAACTGATCTCACCATCTTGATAGCGGGCGCCGCTAGCCACGACGGCTTGGGGCAGCCGCCATGCGCCGTGCAGCGACCATAGACGCAAATCGTTGGCATTGGTGGCAGTCACTAAGTGCTGCTGCGCAGGCTCGCAGTGCCACGCATCAAAACGCTGGGCGGAGCCAGGGAAAAGCGCCGAGGGCAGAAAGGGCGCCCGGTTATCCAACGTTGCTTGGTTAGCAGCTGTCGTTTCTGTTGAGGGGGTGGCTGCACACCCTCCGAGTACCACCATCATACTGGCTGCGGCGATGGCCCCGCCCCATGCTTTTAACGTATTCATACGCCTGCTCCCTGTAGAACTCACGCTATTGCTTGCTGAACGTCTTACCCGCGTTTGAACGCCTGTAGATCGTGTGTATCGATACTTTCTACCTGCGGGGGCAATCCCAACTCTTCGCGTTTGATTTTAACCTGCATTTTTTCCGCTAGCCGTTCGGCGTCGTCGTCGGTGGTGCGCCCATTAAGCTCTGCCAACTGCGCCATGCCCTGGTGATAGAAAGTGAGCAGATCCAGCGCCGTGCGGTTGTTCTCTTCCACCGCTTTACGCAGTTGCGAAAGATAGCCACTGACTTGCGACAGGTGATGTTTGAGCTGCCAGACGTAGCGCACCTCCGTCATCCATGGGCGCTCACGCAGCACGGCAAAGAGCGCACTGGTGGCCAATAGCCCAAGCAGCACACCTAGGGCATTGAGCCATAGGCTGCTGCCAAAGGTGGAGGTAAGGAGCATTGAGAACAGGAGGCCGAAAATAATCAGTTGCCCCGCCATGGCAAAGCTGATCATGCGGGCTTTGCGGCGGTAGGTTTCGGGGTCGTGATGTTCTAGGGTAAATACCATGGCCAGCCTCATTATCGCTGCAAACGCCCTATGATACGGGGCTGGCCAGGGCAAACAAGTAATAGCGTTTACAAATGCAATTACGCCAAACGCTCCGCGGCCGTTTTGAGTAAGTGTTCGGTGGTTTCCCAGCCCACGCAGGCGTCGGTCACCGATACGCCATAGCGCATAGCACCAGGCTTGAGCGGCTGCTTGCCTTCAAACAGGTGACTCTCCAGCATCAGCGCGACCAGATTGGCTTCGCCCGCCTGACGCTGCGCCAATACATCCAGCATGACTTCACTCTGGCGGCGATGATCTTTGCGGGCATTGGCATGGCTGCAATCCACCATTAGCCGTGGGTTTTGCCCGGCATTACGCAGTGCGGTGGTCGCCGCACGTACGTGTTGGGCCTGATAGTTAGGCTCTCCGTGACCACCGCGTAGCACCACGTGGGTATGCGGGTTGCCCACGGTTTGCTGGACGACCGGATGACCGTGAGCATCCACTGCAAAACGCTGGTGCGGGTGGGCCGCCGCACTCATGGCATCAATCGCCACTTGTACATCGCCACTGGTGGCATTTTTGAACCCCACCGCCGCTGACAAATCACTGGCCAGCTCACGGTGCAGCTGAGATTCGGTGGTGCGTGCGCCAATCGCCACCCAGCTTAGTAAGTCGTCTACGTAGGGCGCCAGCATCGGTTGTAAAAGCTCGGTAGCCACCGGCAGGCCGCGTGCGGCTACCGCATGCATCAGCTCACGAGAGAGCGCCAACCCACGGGGCATATCGCCGCTGCCATCCAAGCCTGGGTCGTAGGCCAGCCCTTTCCAGCCCACAGTGGTGCGCGGCTTTTCAACGTAGACGCGCATGACCGGTAAAATACGTTCACTGACCTCTTCGCTTAGCGCAGCCAGGCGGTCGGCGTACTCCAGCGCGGCATCGGGGTCATGCACGGAACAGGGGCCGACCACCACAAGGAGACGGTTATCCTGACCACTCAAAATTTGCTGCACGGCATGACGCTGGCGGGCAATTTGTTCGCTTAGCGAGTCGCTTAACGCAATACGTTGGCGTAGCTCGGCGGGGGTTGGCAATCGGTTTGCAGTGAGCGCAGGCGCTGAAGGCGTTAGTCGAGCAGTAACTTGGGCAGCAGGGCTGATAGGCGCATTCATGATTAATTCTCCGCAATCGTGTGACATCGTATGGCTGTGTGACCACCCAAGTGAACACGGTCGGAGGTGGCAGCTAGCACCGACCGCGCGTCGCTAAATCGCCAGCTATAGCCATAACCTACAAAGCCGGTAGCGAAAGCGTTAGTCAGTGCGCGATAGATCATGATGCTGCTCCTTAATGAAAAAATGATGAATAACGGTTGCTGAAAATCACTCAGTCTATAAATCGCGGGGGCCCAAAAACGCCAGAAGCCCCGGCGGGGTTACCGACCGGGGCTTCTGTGCTTGCGGCAGGCAACCGGGTGGTGTGCCTGTTGGCGCGACGTTAGGCGTCGGCCAGGGGCACACCGTGGCTAAACCAATACCCATAAAACGCAAAGCCGCCAGCCAATTCTGGCTGCGGGTTCACTGTAGGTGGGTTGGTTAGTCGCTGCATGCTCATCTTCCGTTAGATTCTGTTAGTGCCGCTGGCAGTCGCTAGCCCGGGTAAATCGTCTGACAGGGCTGCTCCATGGCATTGTGCTTTATCCTGCCTGCAAGCGCTGCAAATGGCAACACTCAACCGCTAAAAGCTTGTACCCAACCAATGGTAGCGGGCAGCGCGCTCATACTTACCAGCACAACCACGCCTAGAAAAATGGACAGGAAACCAGAGTCGTCTTTAAAGTTTTCGTCGTGATGGGCCATGTTAGCCTCCTTTTTTAACAACGCTATATCAGGGGGAGCGTTACAACGCTGCGGTCATATTAAGTAGAACGGGGGGCGTAGGCAAACACATCCGAAAACACCCGTTCAAGCTTTATGCCTTTTGTGTCGAGCACATCCAGGCAGGCGTAGACCATGTTGGGCGAACCCGAGATATAGACATCGTGGGTGTCTGGGGTGACATCGGCGCTTTTCAACACCTGATCAATACGGCCCAAGTGATGGAAGATCCGCTTGCCCGCTGCTAACGGCTCTTCTAAAGGCGATTCGGTTACCGCATGGAAGCAGACATTGGCGTGGGTTTGTGCCCAGTGGCTCGCCAGTTGCTCCAAATAGAGATCGCGGTGTTCGCGGGCTGCCCACCACAACGAAATTTCCCGCTCAGGCTGTTCGTGCAGCACCGCTTCGATGATCGCTTTCATCTGGGAAAAACCAGTGCCTGCGGCAATCAGCATTAACGGACGTTGGCTTTGACGATCAAGCACGCACTCGCCGCTAGGTAAACGCAGCGTGAGCTGGTTGGCTACCTGCAGCAGTTCACGCAGCCGCGCTGAGTTATCCCGCTCCGGCCAGTGCTGTATATGTAGCTCGATAACACCATCACTGCGGTCGGCACTGGCGATCGAAAACGGCACCCAGGTGGCATCGTCCAGTTTAAGCTCTAAATATTGCCCCGGCGCGTGCTGCATGGCTTCGGCGCGCCCGGCGAGCGTCACACCAAACACATCCGGGCTTAAGTTCTCAACCTCGGTGACCTGGCACGTCAACGTCCTTGCACTCATGAAAGCCTCTTTTAACAAATTTGTTCAGCGATACATCGCATTCAGCGGCGAGCGGGCGGCAATTCAAGGTCAATCCCCAGCGCTTCCCAACGTTCATCCACCCGCGCTTTAACAGCATCGTCCATCACAATCGGGGTGCCCCATTCACGATCCGTTTCGCCTGGCCACTTATTGGTGGCATCTAGGCCCATTTTTGAGCCGAGCCCCGAGACTGGCGAGGCGAAATCGAGATAATCAATCGGGGTATTTTCGACCATCACGGTGTCCCGGGCGGGATCCATCCGGGTGGTGATCGCCCAGATTACGTCTTCCCAATTGCGCGCGTCCACGTCGTCATCCAGCACAATCACAAACTTGGTGTACATAAACTGGCGCAGGAAGCTCCATACCCCCATCATTACGCGCTTGGCGTGGCCGGGGTACTGCTTCTTCATGGTGACCACCGCCATGCGGTAAGAACAGCCTTCCGGCGGCAGGTAGAAGTCGACAATTTCGGGAAACTGCTTACACAGAATGGGCACAAAGACTTCGTTGAGCGCCACGCCCAGAATCGCTGGCTCGTCCGGCGGACGCCCGGTGTAGGTCGAGTGATAAATCGCATCACGGCGCATGGTCATCCGCGTGATGGTAAACACCGGAAAGTGATCGACCTCGTTGTAGTAACCGGTGTGGTCACCAAAGGGGCCTTCCGCCGCCATGTCGTCAGGATAGATAAAGCCTTCGAGGATAATCTCGCTGGACGCGGGTACATCCAGATCAGCATGGCCGCACTTTACCAGCTCAGTACGCGAACCGCGCAGCAGGCCCGCAAAAGCGTACTCCGAGAGCGAATCCGGCACCGGGGTTACGGCGCCCAAAATCGTCGCCGGGTCGGCGCCAAGCGCCACTGCGACAGGGAAAGGCTCACCTGGGTGGGCTTTCTGGAACTCCAGAAAATCCAACGCGCCGCCGCGGTGGGAGAGCCAACGCATGATCAGGCGGTTTTTGCCAATTTTCTGCTGGCGATAGATCCCCAGATTCTGGCGCTTCTTATGCGGCCCTTTGGTAATCACCAGTGGCCAGGTGACCAGCGGCGCTGCATCGCCAGGCCAGCAGTGCTGAATCGGCAGTAGGTCAAGATCGACCTCGTCATCTTCATACACCACCTCTTGCACCGGCGCATGCTTGACGTTTTTGGGACCCATGCTGAGCACTTGCTTGAAGATCGGCAGCTTGTCCCAGGCGTCTTTCAAGCCTTTGGGCGGATCAGGCTCTTTGAGAAATGCTAACAGCTTGCCCACTTCTCTGAGTGCTTCTACCGACTCCTGCCCCATGCCCAGCGCCACCCGTTTGGGGGTGCCAAACAGGTTACCCAGCAGCGGCATGTCGTGGCCTTTGACGTTTTCAAACAGCAACGCCGGGCCACCGGCACGCAGTGTGCGGTCACAAATTTCGGTGATTTCCAGGTAAGGATCGACTTCGACATGGATACGTTTGAGTTCCCCCTGGGCTTCAAGCGCCGCGATGAACTCACGCAGGTCTTTGTACTTCAAGGCACGCTCCCTGGCTGGCGAATGCGCCGCTAGATGACATTAGCGGCGTTGATCATAGCGGCGGTTCTGCACTACACGCTAGCGTCGCACTTGCGCTGCCACTTAGCGACGTTTCATCGCTTCAAAGAACTCGAGATTGGTCTTGGTATCTTTCAGACGGTCAATCAGGAATTCAGTGGCGGCGGTATCTTCCATCGGATTGAGTAGCTTGCGCAGAATCCACATACGCTGCATTTCATCTTCAGAGGCCAGCAGGTCTTCACGACGGGTGCCACTACGACGGATATTGATCGCCGGGAATACGCGACGCTCAGCCAGCTTGCGATCCAGGTGGGCTTCCATGTTGCCGGTACCCTTGAACTCTTCGAAGATGACTTCGTCCATTTTGGAGCCGGTATCGACCAACGCCGTGGCGATAATCGTCAGGCTGCCGCCCTCTTCGATGTTACGCGCCGCACCAAAGAAGCGTTTCGGCTTTTCCAGGGCGTGGGCATCGACACCACCGGTAAGTACTTTGCCTGAGCTCGGTACCACGGTGTTGTAGGCACGCGCTAAGCGAGTAATCGAGTCGAGCAGAATGACCACGTCTTTCTTGTGCTCGACCAGGCGTTTGGCTTTCTCGATAACCATCTCGGCCACTTGCACGTGTCGCGCCGGTGGCTCATCGAAGGTCGACGCCACTACTTCGCCACGCACGGTGCGCGACATTTCGGTCACTTCCTCAGGGCGCTCATCGATCAGCAGTACGATCAGATGACACTCTGGGTTGTTGCGTGTGATGGAGGTCGCGATGTTCTGCAACATCAGCGTTTTACCCGCCTTGGGCGGCGATACCAGCAGACCACGTTGGCCTTTACCGATTGGCGCGGTTAGATCGATGATCCGCGCGGTAAGGTCTTCCGTGGAGCCGTTACCGATCTCCATACGCATACGATCGTCTGGGAACAGTGGCGTTAAGTTCTCAAACAGGATCTTGTGCTTGGCATTTTCCGGACGGTCAAAGTTGATTTGACTGACCTTCAGCAGGGCGAAATAGCGTTCCCCCTCCTTCGGCGGGCGGATTTTGCCGGAAATGGAGTCACCCTTGCGCAGATTGAAACGGCGGATCTGCGAAGGCGATATATAGATATCGTCGGGACCGGCGAGATACGAGCTGTCAGCGCTACGCAGGAAGCCGAAGCCATCCTGAAGAATTTCCAGCACACCGTCGCCATAGATATCCTCGCCACTTTTGGCGTGTTTCTTGAGGATGGCGAAAATGATGTCCTGCTTGCGCGAACGGGCCAAGTTATCAATACCCATTTCACGGGCGATATCGAGGAGCTCGGGAACGTTTTTTTGCTTGAGTTCAGTGAGATTCATCGGTGTGTTAGAAAGTTGCTCATGGAAGCTGGGCGCCAGGCGCCGGGAGTAAGACAGGAGGCGTGAAAGTGACGCCGTGTGATGCGTTCAGACCCCGGTAAAGGCACGCGCTCGAAGATGAAAGGAACGTCGCTGGACTTAACTAACAACGCTGCTGCTGGTTGTTATTAAGACTCAACTCGAGGGTGCTAACACTTGCCAACTCTGGTTCTCACAGGAGAGTGGTTGAACCAGTGGGTTATCTGACGACTTGGAATTCTGGCTGACGCTAACGGGATACACTGAGAGTAACGTCTGGGGCGACTAAGGTGCCGTACTTGAACGACGCATGCAAGATGTTTTACCTAAACAACGTATCTAAGACGCTCTTTATCTCTGAGCTAGCTCTAATAAACTATTCTTAAGACGTTGCGTAATCTCAACCGCGGCGTGCTTGTGGACACACTAACTAACCAGGTCAGATCAAGCCAGTAGGTCGATGGTAGTCAAGCGCCGCGACAAACGCAAGCCTTTAGGCGCCTGGCAATTGACAATAGATAAAGGTCGCCGCAACCTTGGCACAGCCAACACGAAGGAAAGCTCATGCCCAAGGACATTACGCTCCCCATTGCCCCCTCTGCCGCTGAGGTAGACAGCGGTGCGCCGCAGCGCTTCGCCGCTATAGATCTGGGCTCCAACAGCTTTCACCTACTGGTGGCTAACTACCAGCACGAGCGCCTCCAGGTGGTGGCCCGCTTGGGTGAAAAGGTACAGCTCGCTGCAGGCTTGGACGATGACGGCCTGCTCAGCGAAGAGGCGATGCAGCGCGCGCTGGACTGCCTGGGGCGCTTTGCGCCGTTTTTAAGCGATATTACCAACGCCAATTTGCGTATTGTCGGCACTAACGCTCTGCGCGATGCCGATAATAGCCAGGCATTTATCGAGCGCGCCGAGACCCAGCTAGGTCATGCCATCGAAATTATTGCCGGCCGTGAAGAGGCGCGTCTGATCTATTTAGGTGCTGCCCACGCGCTGGCCGAAAATGGCCGCCGATTAATCGTCGATATTGGCGGCGGTTCAACCGAATTTATCATTGGCGAAGCCTTTGAGCCCAAAGCGCTGGAAAGCCTACGCATGGGCTGCGTGACCTTTTCCCGGCGCTTCTTCCCCGACGGCGAATTAAATGAAAAACGCATGCGCCGCGCCGAACTCGCCGCACTTTCCGAGCTTGCTAATATTCAGCGCCCCTACCAACGCCTGGGCTGGGACGACCCGGTCGGCTCCAGTGGCACCATCAAGGCTGCCGCCAGCGTACTGCATGCCTACGGCGACACTCCCCATGAAGGCGTTATCACCCGCGACGGTTTGCAGAAGCTGCGCGAACGGCTGCTGAAGTGTAAACAGCTGGATAAAGTCGTGCTGGATGGACTTAAAGCCGACCGCGCCAAAGTCTTCCCGGCAGGTATTGCCATTCTTGGAGCGATTTTCGAGGCCTTTGATTTAACCCAGATGCGCTATGCGGATGGCGCACTGCGCGAAGGCGTCCTCTACGATATGGCCGGACGCAACACGGCAGAGGATTCACGCTCCAAGAGCCTCGAATCGCTGAAGCGTACCTACGACGTGGATAGCCGCCAAGGGCTGAACGTTGCTGATACCGCCATGCGTCTGTTTAACCAGGTGCGCCACGCCTGGTCACTCAGCCCCGAGCAGGGGCGCTACCTGCAGTGGGCCTGCCATCTACATGAAATCGGTCTGGCGATCTCACATAGCCAGTTTCATCGCCACGGTGCCTACCTGTTAGAGCATTCGGATCTCGCTGGTTTTTCACGCCCTGAACAGCGCCAACTGGCGTTTCTGGTGCGCGCCCACCGGCGCAAATTTCCGCTCAAGGAGTGGCAGGCCCTGCCCGAGGCGCAGCAGGCGACCACTCAAAAACTTGCCCGACTGCTGCGTTTAGCCGTGCTGCTCAACCATTCACGCCCGGAAACCGCTCCCTCGCTGCCAGAAATAAACGTCGACAGCGATAGCCTGACCATCACTCTGCCCGCCAATGATGAACCCACCCTGCTGAGCACTGATTTGGAGCAGGAGCAGGCCTTTATGGAAGCTGCCGGTTTTAAACTGGTAATTAAGCAGGCAAATTAAGACGCGCAAAGCGAGTGCCCTCTGCTTGCCATAACAGCTGAGCAGGGGGGCGTATGATGCCGACACATGCCCCTGCTTGCATAATGACCACCAGCCGCTCGCGCTCCCAAGGGGGGATGTCCGCCTCTTGCAGTAACCGCTTCACATCCCGCCGTCCTCGCTTGGGCAGTTGAATCACCTCCCCACCCTGCCGCCAGGTCGCTTTCAAGACCTGGGGCTGAGACGGCTGTTTTAGCACGACCACCTGCCAGCCTAACGGCCCGATGGGCGTTTCCAGTGGCGTTTGACCATCCCAGTGAACTTCCCAAGCCGGGAGCGGTTCAAACGGCGCCAGCAGATAGAGCCGCTTGCGCCACAAGCGCGCCTGAGCGCCCGGCCACTCGATGCATACCGCGGCATCCGCTTTGGCTGATAGCTGCTCAAGAAGGCTCGCTAGGCGCTTCTGGGGCGGTGTCGGCAAGCCTTGGCGCTGGCATAGAGTCCGTACCAGTAGCCGCTGGCGTGCCCGGGGGCGCTCGCCCAGTGCCGTCGCGTCGATGCATGAACCAAGGTACGGACTATCGAGCCGTAAGCGGTGCAGCTCTTCTTGGGCGTATTCGCGCAGCAACAAATCCGCTTCGCCGACATGGGCAGCACTGCTCGCCAGGGCTGTATCGGCCGTTGGCCAGCGCTCACGTAATACGGGCATTAGCCGGTGACGCAGACGGTTGCGATCAAAGCGAACATCCTGATTGGTGGGATCTTCGCACCAGCTCAAATCGAGCAACTCGGCTGCAGCTTCCAGTTCAGCCCGGCGCACGCTGAGCCATGGGCGCACCAGGGTAATGCCCTGGGCCTCACGCCGAAAGGGCATGCTCGCCAGGCCAGGCAGTCCGCTGCCGCGCAGAGCGGCAAGCAGAAAGGTTTCCGCCTGATCATCCTGGTGCTGGGCCAGCCAGAGAGTATCGCCCGCGGCAAGGGTGGCAGAAAACGCCTTATAGCGGGCAGTGCGGGCGGCGCCTTCGATGCCTTCACCTTGTACATCTACCGACACATTGACCACCGCCAGCGGCACGCTCAAACGCTCGCAGAGTGTTTGAGCGTGCGCTTGGAAGGTCTCTGCCGCAGCCTGGAGACCATGGTTAACGTGAATGGCTTGCAAGTGGCGGCCTGCTTGTTCGCAGACCTGTGCGGCTAAAGTGAGCAGCAGGCAGGAGTCCAAGCCGCCGGAGAGTGCCACCCAAACAGAGCGCCCCGGCGGGGTTTCCGCCAGGGCGTCGTTGAGCAGGCCTTGCAGCGTATTAAGCGGCTGGGGCGCCATAGCTCATTAAGCGCTTGTAACGACGCTCTAGCAGCGCGTCGGTGTCCATCGCCTGCAGGCGTTCCAGGCTGGCGGTCAGCGCCTCTTTGACCCGCTCCGCGGTAGTCAGCGGGTGGCGGTGGGAGCCACCGAGGGGCTCTTTGATCAGTGAATCGACAAAGCCCAGCTCTTTTAAGCGCTCGGCGGTGATCCCCATGGCTTGGGCCGCTTCAGAGGCTTTTTCAGCGCTTTTCCATAAGATTGAGGCGCAGCCTTCCGGTGAAATAACCGAGTAAGTAGAGTACTGCAGCATCTGCAGCTCATCGCAGACGCCAATAGCCAGCGCGCCGCCGGAGCCACCTTCGCCCACCACGGTGGAAATAATCGGCGTTTTCAGTCGCGACATAACGGCCAGGTTATAGGCGATGGCTTCGGACTGACCGCGCTCTTCCGCATCGATGCCGGGATAGGCGCCAGGGGTGTCAATAAAGGTCAGCACCGGCATCTTAAAGCGCTCCGCCATCTCCATCAGGCGGCACGCTTTGCGGTAGCCTTCCGGGCGGGGCATGCCGAAGTTACGGCGCACTTTCTCTTTTACATCACGGCCTTTTTGATGACCAATCACCATCACCGGGGCATCGTTCAAGCGTGCGATGCCGCCGACCAACGCCGCATCATCGGCGAAGTTGCGGTCGCCGTGCAGCTCGTCGAAGTCGGTGAAGATGTGTTCGAGATAGTCCAGCGTGTAGGGTCGCTGGGGGTGCCGGGAAAGCTGAGAAACCTGCCAGGGAGTCAAATCCTTGAAGATCGATTCCGTCAGCTTACGACTCTTCTCTTCCAGCCGAGAAATCTCGTCGGAAAGGTTGACTTGGCTATCGGAGCTGACTAACCGCAGCTCCTCAATTTTTGCCTGTAGTTCGGCAATCGGCTGTTCAAAATCGAGATAATTAGGATTCATCGGCGCTGCCTATAAAAAAGTAGCCTGATCAAAATAAGCATTGATAAGTAATAAAAGAGTAAGCGCATTATCGCACCCTGACCCAGCCACGCAAGTTGAGTGCCTGCCGCCCCTCTATTTAACGATAACGGAGTTGCACACCCGTCTGGCCCTGGACATCCCGCAGCGCCAGCAGTAAATCGTCGCTAGGGGCGACCTTCCACTCATCATCCAGTTCCAGCCATGCCACCGCCGCTGGGTGGCGGTACTGCAGCCGCACGGGCAAGCCCTCTTGATCGCGATAGGGCGTCAGGCTGTCGCGCAGGGTTTCAATTAAGCGACCATTGATCTGCCCCGCATCCAGCGCCAGCTCCACCGCCTGGCCGTAGCGAATGCGCGCCGTCACCATCGGCGTGACGTCTTTACCGCGCAGGCGCAGGCCGCCAGAGAATTCATCGCTAGAGACTTCGCCCTCAACGATGAGTACCTGATCGGCCTCAATCTGACCGCGCAGTTGCTCGAATAGCTCCCCAAACAGCGAAGCTTCAATACGTCCGGTGCGGTCATCCAGGGTGATAAACGCCATGGTATCACCACGCTTGGACTTCATGGTGCGCACGCCGACCACGAGCCCAGCCACGCGCTGGGGATCGCGGGAGGGTTTCAGATCGCTGATCCGGGTCGACACAAAGCGCTTTAACTCACGCTCGTACTCATCAATCGGGTGGCCGGTGAGGTAGAGTCCCAGGGTATCTTTCTCTCCCGAGAGCCGTTCGCGATCCGTCCACTCACGGGCGTTGATATACTCGGCGTAAACGTTGCTGTCACCGTCGTCTTCATCGTCAGCGGCGAACGCATCACCAAACATATCCAGCATGCCCAGGTTCTGATTGGCGTGGTTTTGGGCAGCGGCTTTTAGTGCATCCTCCATCGCTGCGAACAGTACCGCACGATTGGGGCCTAAAGTATCCAGCGCACCGGAGCGAATCAGCGCCTCCAGGGTGCGTTTATTCATCCGCTTGGGATCAATGCGGCGGCAGAAATCAAAGATATCTTTGAAAGGGCCATCTGCTTCACGGGCTTCGACAATGGCGCCAATGGGGCCTTCGCCCACGCCGCGAATGGCACCTAGCCCATAGACCACCCGGGCGTCGGTATCGACGGTGAACTTGTAGCCACCGACGTTGACGTTCGGCGGCGTCACGGTGAGGCGAAGATTGCGACACTCCTCAATCAGCGGCACCACTTTATCCAGGTTGTCCATTTCCGTGGACATTACCGCGGCCATAAAGGGCCCCGGATAGTGGGCTTTCAGCCACGCGGTCTGGTAAGACACTAACGCATAGGCGGCCGAGTGGGATTTGTTAAAGCCGTAGCCGGCGAATTTCTCTACCAGGTCAAAGATGTTACCGGCCAGGTCTTTATCGATACCGTTGGCAGCACAGCCTTCCATAAAGCCGTCACGCTGCTTGGCCATCTCTTCAGGCTTTTTCTTACCCATGGCACGGCGCAGCATATCGGCCTGGCCGAGGCTGTAGCCTGCCATTACCTGGGCGATCTGCATGACCTGCTCTTGGTAGAGAATGATGCCGTAGGTGGGTGCCAAGACCGGTTTCAACAGCTCGTGCTGGTAATCTGGGTGTGGATAAGAGACTTCG
Source organism: Halomonas campaniensis (assembly GCF_002211105.1). Lineage (GTDB taxonomy): Bacteria > Pseudomonadota > Gammaproteobacteria > Pseudomonadales > Halomonadaceae > Vreelandella > Vreelandella campaniensis_A. The sequence goes on from NZ_JPUA01000008.1 coordinate 27,546, forward strand.
GCCCGGCCGTGCTTACGGTTGATAAAGTCGTCGACCATGCCCGACTGCAAGGGGCCTGGGCGGAACAGCGCCACCAGGGCAATCATGTCGTCCAGGGAGTCGGGCAGCAGGCGCTTGATCAGTTCCTTCATGCCGCGGGACTCAAGCTGGAACACCGCCGTGGTTTCGGCGCGCTTGAGCATCTCGAAAGTGGGGGCGTCATCCAGCGGGATGCTGTCGATGTTGAGCGGATCCTGGCCGTTAACGCTGCGCACCTTGTCGACCATCTCCAGCGCCCAGTCGATAATCGTCAGCGTCCGCAGGCCTAGAAAGTCGAATTTGACCAGCCCGGCCTCTTCAATGTCGTTTTTATCGAACTGTACAACTAAACCAGAGCCATCTTCATCGCAGAGCAGCGGTGAAAAATCAGTCAGTTTGGTGGGGGCGATAACCACACCCCCGGCGTGCTTGCCGGTACCGCGGGTGGTGCCCTCTAGCTTGAGCGCCATCTCCCAGATTTCTTCGGCTTCGTCGTCGTTGCCGATAAATTCTTTGAGCGCGGGCTCCTGCTCAATCGCCTTGGACAGGGTCATGCCCACTTCAAAGGGAATCAGCTTGGAGAGCTTATCCCCCAGCGAGTAGGGACGACCTTGAGCACGGGCCACGTCGCGTACCACGGCCTTGGCCGCCATGGTGCCGAAGGTGACAATCTGGGAGACCGCATTACGCCCGTAGCGCTCGGCTACGTACTCGATCACCTTGTCGCGCTTCTCCATGCAGAAGTCGACGTCAAAGTCGGGCATCGAGACACGTTCCGGGTTCAAAAAGCGCTCGAACAGCAGGTCATAACCAATCGGGTCTAAGTCAGTGATCTTCTGCGCATAAGCCACCAGCGAACCGGCACCAGAGCCCCGCCCAGGCCCAACCGGCACCCGGTTATCTTTCGCCCACTGGATAAAGTCCATTACGATCAGGAAGTAGCCGGGGAACCCCATCTGGATAATAACGTTGAGTTCAAACTCCAGCCGGTCGCGGTAGCGCTGGTCGATCGCCTGGTACTCTTCGCTGTCGCGGGGGTAGCGCTGCGCGGGAAACAGAAAATCCAACCGCTCGGTTAAGCCGTCATGGGAGACTTTGCGGAAGAACTCATCCTGGGTCATGCCTTCGGGAATGCCGAACTCGGGCAGGAAAATCTCGCCCAGGCGTACGTCCACACTGCAGCGCTCGGCAATCATCACGCTGTTTTCCAGCGCTTCGGGAATATCGGCAAACAGCGCCGCCATCTCATCGGGGCTTTTTAGATACTGCTCTTCGCTATAGCGACGCTCCCGGCGCGGGTCGTCCAGCGCTTTACCTTCGCCGATGGCGACGCGGGTTTCGTGCGCCCAATAATCGTCACGCTCAAGAAAGCGCACGTCATTGGTCGCCACCACTGGCGTGCCTGTTTCAATGGCCAGCTTGACGCTGGCGTGAACGCAGGCCTCTTCCAGCGCGCGCCCGGTGCGAACCAGCTCCAGATAAAACCGATCTGGAAATGCCGCCTGCCACTCTTCGAGTAGTACCCGCGCATCCTGTTCATGATCAGACAGCAGGTGGCGGCCAATTTCCCCCTCCCGGGCGCCGGAAAGTGCAATCAGGCCTTCGCTCTGTTCCAGCACCCACTGTTTATCGAGAATGGCGCGCCCCTGGCGTTGACCATGCGTCCAACCTTTCGAGATCAATTCGGTCAGGTTGCGATAGCCCACATCGTTCATCGCCAGCAGCGTTAGCCGGTAAGGATGGGACTCGTCATGGGGATTCTGGAGCCATAAGTCGCTGCCAATAATCGGCTTCAACCCCGCCCCCTGGGCGGCTTTGTAGAACTTCACCAGGCCGAACAGGTTGGTTTCATCGGTCAAAGCCAGCGCTGGCATCGCCCGTTCAGCCGTGGTACTCACCAGCGATTTAAGCTTCACCAAGCCATCGACCAGGGAGTATTCACTGTGCAAACGCAGATGAACAAACGGTACCGTCATAACACTCTCGCTAAATAAATAAACAGGCTTAAAGCAGCGCTAGCTGACGCTGCACCGGCGCGAAGCTACGGCGATGTTCGGCCAGTGGCCCGTGTGCTGCAAGCGCCGTCAGGTGCTCTTTGGTCGGGTAGCCTTTATGGCGCGCAAAACCATACTCAGGATAGCACTCATCCAAGGCGACCATCTGCGCATCGCGAGCGACCTTGGCCAAAATCGATGCTGCGGCAATGGCACAGTGGCGTGAATCGCCCTTTACCACAGCCTGCCCAGGCAGCAGATGGCCAGGTAATTTATTGCCATCCACGAGTAGATATTCCGCCGCCGGCGCCAGCGCATCAATGGCGCGGCGCATGGCCAAGTGGGTGGCATGGTAAATATTTAGCGCATCCACTTCGGCGGCGCTGGCTTCTGCTACGGCAAAGGCTAACGCCCGCTCACGAATCTGACTATCCAGCGCTTCACGTTTGCGCGCCGTCAATTTTTTAGAGTCGGTAAGACCGTCGATGGGCTGAGCGGGGTCAAGAATCACCGCGGCGGCCACCACGCTACCTATCAACGGCCCGCGGCCTACTTCATCGACCCCCGCCAGCCGCTCGCCGCTGTAGGCAATTTCTAGCGTTGGAAAATACTTGTGTTCGATCAACCAGTGCTCTGTCACCCTATCTTTAATGGCCATCAACACTCTCCAGCGGCTGCCCCGCGACCAACAGGCTTACTGCCTCGGCGGCGCGACGGCTGGCATTGCGCTGGAGCGTGGCATGCATCTCGGCAAAGCGTGCTTCCAGGGCGTGTCGGCTTGTCTCGTCCGCCAGCATGGCACTGAGCTGCTCGGCAATGGCTTCAGGCGAGGCCGCGTCCTGAATAAGTTCAGGCACCAGCGTCTCCTGGGCAATCAAATTGGGCAGCGAAACCCACTGGGTTTTGACCATTCGCTTGGCCAGCCAGTGGGTCATCGGCGCCATTTTATAGGCCACTAGCATGGTGCGGTGGCACAGCATGGCTTCAAGCGCAGCCGTGCCAGAGGCCAGCAGTACCACATCGCTCGCCACCATGGCTTCGCGGGCTTGGCCGTCCAGCAGTCGAGTACGCTCCGCCAGCAGGGGGTAATTAGCCAGCAGTGCGCTGATTTCCTGGTGGCGATCAGCGGTGGCCGCAGGAATTACCACCTGCAGCGCAGGGTGGCGCTGACATAGCTGGTTGGCAGCGGCAAGAAAGGTGTCGCCCAGAAAACGAATTTCATTGGCCCGGGAACCCGGCAGCAACGCCAACACCTGACTGTCTAGCGACATTTCCAGCGCCTGCCGGGTGGCAATACGGTCATTCTCCAGCGGCATTTCATCGGCCAGCGGGTGGCCCACAAAGGCGACGGGCACCCGATGATCGCGATAGAAGGCGGCCTCAAAGGGTAGCAGTGTCAGCATGCCGTCTACCGACTTGGCGATACCTTTTACCCGCCCCTGGCGCCATGCCCATACGGAAGGACTCACGTAGTGAGCGGTGGTAATGCCTGCTTTGCGCAGTTGGCGCTCCAGACCTAAATTGAAGTCAGGTGCATCAATGCCCAGCATGATATCCGGCTGCCAGGCGAGCGCTTCGGCTTTCAACGTACGCCGTACCCGGATCAGTTCGGGGAGATGCTTCAGCACCTCAACCAACCCCATCACCGCCAGTGTCTCTAAAGGAAAGCGGCTCTCCATGCCCTCTGCCTGCATGCGCGGGCCGCCAATGCCGCGGAACTCGACGTTGGGATGGTGTGCCTTGAGTTCGCGCATCAGACCAGCGCCAAGAATATCGCCGGATAGCTCTCCGGCCACGAGATAGACGCGTTGCAGGGTCATAGGCAGATCAGCATGGGTTAGCGGGTGATGCCGCGGGTCGAACGCTCAATAGAGGCGGCAAAATGCTCGATTTCGGGCAGGTCAAAACGGCTACGCATTTCGACTAGTGCCTGCTCAGTGGTTAGCCCTTGGCGGTAGACCATTTTATAAGCAGCGGTTAAGGCACTAATCGCCTCGCGGCTAAAGCCTCGGCGCTTTAAACCCACCAGGTTAAGGCCACGCGCTTCTGCTGGGTTGCCATTAATCATGATATAGGCGGGAGTGTCTTTGGTAATGATCGAGCCACCACCGGCCATGGCGTGATCACCAAAGTGGCAGAACTGATGCACTGCCGCCAAGCCACCCAGAATGGCATGATCGCCGACGGTGACATGGCCCGCCAGGGTGACCTGATTGGCTAAAATGCAGTCGTTACCAATCACACAGTCATGGCCGACATGCACGTAGGCCATAAACAGGTTGCGCGAACCAATGGTGGTTTCACTGCGATCCTGAACGGTGCCACGGTGAAGGGTGGCGCCTTCGCGAATCACGTTATCGTCCCCCATCACTAACCGCGTGGGTTCACCTGCATATTTTTTGTCCTGACAGTCTTCGCCTACCGAGGCAAACTGAAAGATTCGCGTGCGCTCACCCAGGGTGGTGGGGCCTTTAACCACCACATGAGGGCCAATCACCGAACCCGCACCGATGGTGACGTCAGGGCCGATAATGCTAAAAGGGCCTACCTCAACATCGTCGGCAAGGCGCGCCGTCGGGTCGACCAGGGCAGTAGGATGTATCAAGCCACCTTCCTCTCGGCACAAATAATTTCCGCTTCGCAGGCCAGCTCACCGTCAACCGTGGCACGGCAGGCGAATTTCCAAATACCGCGTTTACCTTTAATCACATCGGCCTCTAGAGTGAGCTTGTCACCCGGCATTACCGGGCGCTTAAAGCGCACTTTGTCACTGCCTACGAGGTAATATACATAGCCATCGGCAGGCAGTTTATTGACCGTTTTAAAGCCAAGAATGCCGCATACCTGAGCCAGCGCTTCAATCACCAGCACACCAGGCATGATCGGGTGATGCGGAAAATGGCCGTTGAAGAACGGCTCATTGATGCTGACATTCTTGTACGCAACGATGGATTCACCGATGGTGAGTTGCGTTACTCGATCCACCAGCAAAAACGGGTAGCGGTGGGGCAAGTACTCGCGAATTTCATTGATATCCATAACCATCGTAGCGACCTCTAAAATAAAAACGCCTGATGTACTCCTAAAGAGAGCCAGGCAAATACCAGCACGTCCGCTGATTAAAAGGCTGAGATTATACCCTGCCGCCATCTAGCCTCAAAACAGCAGCCGGCAAAATTCAATCAGCACTCATTAATCACGCTGTTTTTTTTCCAATCTGGCTAGGCGCTTAGCGATGTCATCAAGCTGTTTAAAACGCACCGCGTTCTTACGCCACTGGCTATTGGCCATGGCGCCGGTTCCGGAGGAGTAGACCCCTGGCTCATGGATTGAGTTCGTTACTAAACTCATTCCTGTTACCTGAACGCTATCGCAAATCGTCAAATGGCCTGACAAACCAACGCCACCACCCAGCATACAGTGCTTACCAACCTTGGTAGAGCCAGCAATACCGACACAACCCGCTAAGGCGCTGTGATCACCAATGATGACGTTATGGGCGATTTGCACCTGACTATCAATTTTGACGTCATTGCCAATCACCGTATCACCCAGCGCGCCACGATCAATGCTGGAGCAGCTTCCCACCTCGACATCATCGCCTAGCACCACGCCTCCCAACTGGGCGATTTTATGCCATCCAGAACCGTCATGGGCGAAACCAAACCCGTCACCACCGATGACACAGCCGCTTTGCAGGATGACTCGCTTACCCACCACCACCCCATGGCAGACAGTGACATTGGCGTGCAGGCGCGTTGCTTCACCGATAATGCTGTCGGCCCCCACCACGCTCCCTGCCCCAATTACTACACGGTCGCCCAACACCGCACCCGCTTCAATCACGGCGTGCGCTTGAATGCAGACATCGGCGCCTATTTGAGCGTCCTCTGCCACTACCGCCGTGGGGTGGATACCGACGACGTCGCGGGCAGGCAGCGGGTCAAACAGCTGCGATAGCTTGGCATAGCCCAAGTACGGGTTATCGATTTCCAGACGCGCTACCGGGCAGTGTTTGCCATGCTCCGGGTGCAGCAATACCGCTGCTGCCTTGGTGGTCGCCAAATCTTTCAGATAGGCACGGTTGGCCAGGAAAGCGACTTGATCCGGCTGCGCTTCTTTTAGCGTCGCCAAACCACGTATCGGCTGCTGGGCGTTGCCGCTAACGGTAACGCCCAGTTGGCGCGCAATGTCTGCGAGGGTTAGGTGATGAGAAGCGTGCGTCATGGGAGCCCAGGGAAGCTTTAGTGTGGCTTGGCCACAGCATTCATCGTTTAAATTTAGTTCAAGGTATCAAAAATCTGCGTGACTTCGTCGGTCACATTGGGCAGATCCACACCTGAGTGCAGGACGCCCTGAGGCTCAACCAGTACATCAATACCGTGGCGTTCCAATACCTGTGCGACGGCTTGCTCCAACTTTGGTTCAGCGCTTTCCAAAAACTGCTGTTCGGAGCGCTGCTGGGCCTGCATGACTTCGCGGCGAAGCTGCTCAAAACGGCCACCCTTCTCTTGTAGTTCGCTAATTAGCGACTCACGTTGAGACTGGGCCATGGTTTCGCCTTCGTTCTGCAAACGCTGCTGTAATTGCTGTAGCTCATTACCCAGGTTCTGCGCTTCACGCTGCTGGTTACCGATCTGGCCTTCCAGGCTGCTCATTGAGGCCTGTGCGGACTGGGTATTCATCAATGCTGCTCGCCAGTCCAACACCGCGACTTCTGCGGCGTGAGCGGGCAAAATCATCGCGCCCAACAGGCATACCACCGCTGTTAGTCTACGCATCCTATTATCTCCTTAATGTCACGCCAGCCGCGCGCCACCATGGCACGCGGTCTAGCAAAATTAGAACGATTGGCCAAGTGAGAACTGGAAGAACTGGGTATCATCGCCGCTCTTATCGTTCAATGGCTCGGCAACGCTGAAGGTTAGCGGGCCCACCGGCGTTAGCCACGAAAGGCCGATACCGGCACTGTAGCGCAAATCGCCTAGATCAACGCCGGAGTTACACTGCTGGCGCCCTGCGTCTTCTGCAAGCACATCGTAGCAAGAGGTCAGGAAGGTATTACCGCCATCCAGGAACAGCGATGTTTGCAGCGCGCGCTGGTTTTCAACAAAGGGCAGCGGGAAAATGATCTCGGCGCTACCTTCTATTGAGACGTTACCGCCCAGAGTACGGTCACGGCCACCTTCGGTTGCTGGCGTGGTGCGCTGCCCCAGCGTATTCGACGTAAAGCCACGCACCGAGCCAAGACCGCCCGCGTAGAAGTTCTCATAGAAAGGGAACGGATCGTTGCCGCCCAGCGTATCGGCATAACCAGCGTTGCCGGTAAATTTGAACGCCCAGGTCTCATCATCGTTAATCGGGAAGAGCTGTTGCGCCCGCGCGCGCAGCTTGTAGTACTCTGAATCGCTGCCCGGCACGCCGGTTTCAAGCGATAAACGCTGATAGTTACCATCGGTCGGCATAATACCGCGGTTGAGGTTGTTGCGTGTCCAGCTAGCGGTCAGCTTCAGGCTTTGCGCATCTTCGCCCTGATCTTCCACATAGCGACGAATTTCTGAGGCGGTGTCGAAGTAGGTTTTCACCGTTAGGTCTTCAACGCTGGCACCGAAGTTAAGACGCGACAGTTCGCTAATGGGATAACCAAAGTTGATGCCGGCACCGTAGGCATCCGTCGAGAAGGTTGAAATATCCGAATCGGCGTAATCGGTTTCACGGTAGAACACATTGTAACCGCGAGAAATGCCATCCAGCGTCCAGTAGGGGTCGGTGAACCCAAAGTTAACGCTGGTAAACGTATCACTGCGCTGAGCGCCTACGTTGACGCGATTACCGGTACCCAGGAAGTTGTTCTGGGATAGTCCAACACCGTAAATAACCCCGGCGCTCTGGGAGAAGCCAACGCTTGCCGAGACTGAGCCCGAGGGCTGCTCTTCGACATTATAAGTCACATCGAGCAAATCCGGTTCGCCAGGCACTGACTCAGTATCCACTTCTACTTGACTAAAGAAGCCCAGCCGTTCAAGACGCTGACGCGATTGGGTAATGGCTTCGGTGGAAGCGGGCGCGCCCTCCAACTGAATCATCTCTCGCCGCAGTACTTCATCCTGAGTGGTGGTATTTCCGTAAAACTCGATGCGGCGCACGTAGGCGCGCTCACCGGGATTGACGGCAATCACCAGGTCGACCGTTTCACCGTCCTCAGCCATTTCAGGCACGCCCTGAATATCAGCAAAGGCAAAGCCCTCGGCGCCTAAACGTTGGCGAAGGGCTTCCGTAGAGGCATTTACATCACCACGGGAAAAAATCTCTCCCTCTTTGACGGTGAGTAGTTGGCGGGCTTCATTTTCGCTGATCTGTAGATCACCTGCGAAACGGATGTTGCCAACCCGGTACTGGGCACCCTCATCAACGTTGAGAGTAATAAAGATTTCTGATTTTTCAGGGCCAATCGATACCTGAGTCGAGGTAACATCGAAGTTGACGTAGCCGCGATCCAGATAAAATGATCGCAGCCGCTCGATATCACCCGAAAGCGCTTCACGGGAGTACTCGTCGCTAGAGAACCAGCCGAAAAAGCGTCCTGGCCGATCATTTAACTCAAACACACCCCGCAGCGTTTCATCATCAAAGGCTTCGTTACCAACGATATTGATTTGGCGAATCTTGGCCACTTCACCTTCGTTGATATTGATATTGACCTGCACCCGGCCCTCATCAACCTCTTCCACTTCGGTATCGATGCTGGCGCTGTAGCGGCCTTGAGACTGATAGACACCTTCCAGCTCACGCTGTATCTCTTCCAGCGTTGAGAGCTCCAGCACCTGGCCCTCCGAGAGCCCTGATTCACGCAAACCATTGCGCAAGTCCTCTTCGGAGATCTGGTCGTTGCCGCTGATCTGAAGCCGCGCAATGGTTGGACGCTCGACGACCTGAATAACCAGCACATCGCCTTCGCGTGCCAGGGAGACATCGTCAAATAGCCCTGTGGCGAACAAGTCACGGGCAGCGGCAGCTAACTGCTCTTCGCTGACGCGCTCATTGGCACTCACCGGAAATGCATTGAAGACCGAGGCGGCGGATACCCGCTGCAGTCCTTCCACTCGAATGTCTGAAACATCAAAGGATTGTGCTTGGGCGCCGCTGGCGCCTGCCAGCAAGAGTGCCGCCATTCCAAGGGTCTTGATTTTCATGCAGTCAATTCGCTCGCGTTGGTCTGCCGTTCATTCCAGAAAGGCACCATATACATTTGTGCAGGCAGATGACAAGGCATCCTGCGCGCTACACGCGTCATTACCACAGGCGCATCAGATCAAAATAGAGAGCCATCAACATTAGGGTGCCTACCATGGCAAGCCCAATGCGCAATCCTACAGCTTGGGTTTTTTCCGATACTGGCCGTCCACGCACGACCTCCATAAAATAATAAAGCAAGTGGCCACCATCGAGCACCGGGATAGGTAGTAAGTTAAGCACCCCCAGGCTGATAGAAAGATACGCTAGAAAGCCAATAAACGCTTCCATCCCCGCACGGGCGGAATCACCTGAGACCTGCGCAATGGTGATTGGTCCGGACAAATTGGAAGGCGAGATCAGCCCCACAAACATTTTGCGTATGGCATCTAAGGTTAGAAGCGTCATCGCTCCAGTGCGCGAAACAGCCTGGCCTACCGCTTCGATAGGGCCGTAACGGATTTCACGCTGGAACTCTGCTGGCCACTCGACCTGTTCAGCGCCTGCGCCGATATAACCAATCTCAACCCCGGTTTCCAAACGGTTACGCCCGGGGGTTAAGTCAACACTCGACTGCTCCCCATTTCGCTCATAGGTGAGCTGCAGCGTTTCGCCGGGACTACTTCGCACCATGTTAACGAAGTGCATCCAATCATCGACTGTTTCGCCATTAACCGCCACCATCCGATCACCAGCTTCCAGCCCTGCTTGGTCTGCGGCTTCCCCACTGACTACCTGGCCTAAAACAGCCGGGAATTCCGGCTGCCATGGGGTAATACCCAGTGTTTGCAACGGCTGAGGCGGATCCTGGCGCACTAAATAATCAGTCACAGACAACCCAAAGCGCTGTGGGTCGCTCGCGCCTTCAGGGCGGGCGTCGATATCCAGCTCTCCGCTGAAGCCAATAATCGACACCAGCTTGAGGTTAACATCCTCCCAAGAGCGCATCTCATCGCCCTGAATGGCGACAATTTCATCGCCATTGGAAAGCCCAGCCTCGGCGGCTGGGGAGTCAGGCGCAACGCTGCCTACCATTGGCGATACCACCGTGGTACCTGCCACGAACAGCACCCAATAAGCCACGATCGCCAGTAAAAAGTTAGCAATAGGCCCTGCCGCCACAATCGCAATGCGCTGCCACACGGTTTTGCGGTTAAACGCTTGGTCAAGCTGCTCTTCCGGAACTGGCGCCTCACGCTCATCGAGCATTTTGACATAGCCACCCAGCGGAATGGCGGCTATCGCGAACTCGGTGCCGTGGCGGTCAACACGCGACCATAGCGGCTTGCCAAAGCCTACCGAAAAACGCAGCACTTTGACCCCGCAGCGCCTGGCCACCCAAAAGTGGCCAAACTCGTGGAAGGTCACTAACAGACCCAACACCACGATGACCGCTAAAATATTCTGTATTAGGCCCACATTCACTCCTTAACGCCCTGCACTAACGACCAACTCATCGAATGCTTAAGCGGACCACCTTGTTACCAGTTCCAGCGCCTGCTGCCGCGCCCATTGATCGGTTGCCAATACGCTGTCCAGGCTGTCGACCCGGCCTTGACAGGGGCGCGATAGGACGTCGGCCACCAGTTGTCCAATCGCCGTAAAGCCGATCCGGCGCTGCAGAAAGGCGTCTACAGCGACTTCATTAGCGGCGTTGAGCACAACAGGTGCCATACCGCCCTGTTGCATCGCGTCGCGGGCAAGCCCCAGGCAGGGGAAACGGCCTTCATCGGGGGCTTCAAAATCGAGCCGTGCCACCTGAAAAAGGTCAAGGGTTTCAACGCCAGCGTCAATGCGCTCCGGCCAAGCAAGCCCATAGGCAATCGGTGTACGCATATCTGGATTACCCAGCTGGGCAATCACAGAACCATCGTGATACGCCGCCATGGAGTGAATCACGCTTTGGGGGTGGACTACCACTTGGATCTGCTCAGGGGTAGCGTCAAATAACCAACAAGCTTCTATCAACTCCAACCCTTTGTTCATCAGCGTGGCGCTATCCACCGATATTTTACGCCCCATCGACCAGTTCGGGTGAGCGCAGGCCTGCTCGGGAGTGACATTGTTGATATCGATCTGGCTCCAGGTACGAAACGGCCCCCCAGAGGCCGTTAGCAGTAGCTGACGAACGCCGTGCTTGGCAAGTCCGCCGCGATGCTCCGCAGGTAGACACTGGTAAATGGCATTATGTTCGGAATCAATCGGCAGTAATGTCGCGCCGGAGCGCGAAACCGCATCCATAAATAGCGCGCCGCTCATCACCAGCGCTTCTTTATTGGCCAATAGCACGCGCTTGCCTGCTTCAGCCGCGGCTAGTGCAGGTAGCAGGCCTGCAGCCCCTACAATGGCTGCCATCACGCAGTCGACGCTCGCGTCTCTGGCAACATCACACAGCGCCTGCGGCCCTGCACTCACTTCGGTGGTTTGGCCCGCTCGCTTAAGCTCCTCGCGCAGCCAAGCGGCATCGGCTTCATCATCCAATACAGCTACCGCGGGGCGGTGCGTTAAACACTGCGCTAGCAGGGCCTCTTTGGAGGTGTGTGCAGTGAGGGCATGGACGCTATAACGGTCAGGGTGGCGACCAATCACATCCAGCGTGCTGGTTCCCACAGAGCCTGTCGACCCAAGTACCGTCACGCGCTGCATAGCCGTGGGCTGATTAGCGTATTGACTCATAGCGGCGGCACCTGAGCAAACACTTGAACCAGCACTTCCACATAGAACAGCGCAAACAGCGGTATCGCCGCAGTGAGGCTATCAATGCGATCCAGCACCCCGCCGTGGCCGGGGAGCAACTGGCTCGAATCTTTGATATTGCGATGGCGCTTGAGCATACTTTCCAATAGATCCCCTAGCACAGAAGCCAGGGTGACCACGGCGGTGACGAGTACCAGGGTAATCCCGCCGACCAGGTTCAGCGGCAACCACAGCGCAAACAGGATGGCCAGCATCGCGGTCGCCGCCAAGCCACCGAATACGCCCTCCCATGATTTGCCAGGACTGACGTGGGGCGCCAATTTGCGCTTACCCCAGTTCCGTCCGACAAAGTAGGCGCCAATATCCGCGCACCACACCAGCAACAGCACAAACAGCAGCCAAGCCATACCAATGTCGCGCAGAACGTTAAACCCCACCCAGCAGGGCAACAGCACCCATAGGCCCATCGCCAACCGCCGCCCAGTGGCCTGCCACTGGCCACCTGAAGCAGGGTAGCGGGTAACCCAATAGAGATTCACCAGCCAGCCAGCGGCGGAGAGCCAAAGCGGCCATATCGCCGTGGCAGCGCCGGTCAGCCACATCGCTAGCATCAATACGGCCATCACGGCCACTAGCTGGGCACGCTGCACCGTGCGGGTAACACCCGCCAGATTGGCCCACTCCCAGGTGGCAAGTAGCACCATCAACGCCGTAAATAGCGCGAATGCGCCGCCGTCTAATCCAAACAGGCCAGCCAGCACCAGGGGTGCCAGCCAGGCTGCGGTGATAATCCGCTGTTTAAGCACCCTGCGCCTCTATTTGTTCGTCCGTCATGCCAAAGCGACGACGGCGCTGACAGAAGTCGTTTAATGCCGCGTCAAACGCCTCCGCACCGAAGTCGGGCCATAGCAGCGGGGAAAAGTGCAGTTCAGCATAGGCCAACTGCCAAAGCATAAAGTTGGATAGCCGCTGCTCACCGCTGGTGCGTATGCACAGATCCACCGGCGGCACGTCTTCAATCCCCATTGCGGTGTCAAAACACGCCTCGTCGATCTCCGCAGGTGATAACTCGCCTGCCGCCACTTGTTCGGCGAGTGTGCGTGCCGCACGCGCTATATCCCACTGCCCCCCATAGTTAGCAGCAATCACCAAATGCATACCCGTGTTGCCCGCGGTTAACGCTTCAGCACGCTGAATATGCTTCTGGATGGCGTGGGAAAAGCCCCGCTGTTCACCAATGATCGAGAGGCGCACATTACGCTCGTTGAGCTTTTTGACTTCGCGCTTTAGCGCCATCAAAAAAAGCTCCATCAAGGCGTTGACCTCTGCGGCTGGGCGCTTCCAATTTTCACTGGAAAACGCAAACAGGCTGAGCGTTTGCACTTCGCGTTCGGCGGCCCGCTGAATCACCGCACGCACGGTTTCCACTCCGGCCCGGTGCCCGCGCACCCCCGAAAGTCCGCGCGCACGCGCCCAGCGGTTATTGCCATCCATAATGATGGCAACATGAGACGGCGGGGCTTCCCCGGCCAGAGAAGACGCACTGGCATCGTCCGGCTGTTTTTCAGGAAGCTGCGGTGACGTCATGGATTCTCGCACCAAAGATCAGTCATAAAAAAACCAGCCAGAGTGTGGCAAAACGGGCAGCCTAAGCTGCCCGCGGCTGAATAAAGCACAGGTTTATACCTGCATGAGATCCTGCTCTTTTGCAGTTAGCGCCTTATCGATTTCAGCAATATATTTGTCGGTCAGCTTTTGAATCGCGTCTTCGCCTTCACGCTGATCGTCTTCGGTGATCTCTTTATCTTTTAGCAACGATTTGAAATCACCGTTGGCATCGCGGCGTACGTTACGCACGGCAACGCGGGCGTTTTCAGCTTCGCTGCGGGCCTGCTTGATGTAGCCTTTGCGGGTCTCTTCGGTGAGCATGGGCATCGGCACACGGATCACGTTGCCAGCACTGGCCGGGTTCAAACCCAGATCAGAAGTCATGATGGCCTTTTCGATCTTCTGCACCATGCCCTGCTCCCACGGCGCAATCGTCAGCGTGCGGGCGTCTTCAACGTTGACTGAAGCCACTTGGCTAAGCGGTACCTGGCTGCCGTAATAATCCACAGTCACCGCGTCTAAAATGCTCGGGTGAGCACGACCGGTACGAATTTTATTGAAGTTGCTATGCAGCGCCTCAACGCTTTTCTTCATGCGCGATTCGGCATCTTTCTTAATATCGTTGATCACGTCATTACCCTCTGTATATCAGCGTGCCTTCCTTGCCCCCTACCACCATGTTCAGTAGGGCACCAGGCTTATTCATGTCAAATACCCGCACCGGCATATTATGGTCACGTACCAGGCAGATAGCGGTCAAATCCATAACGCCCAATTTTTGATCCAGGGCGTCGTCGTAAGAGAGCTGGTCGTACTTCACCGCATCTGGATGTTTTACCGGGTCTTTATTGTAGACGCCATCGACTTTGGTCGCTTTGATCACGACATCGGCGTCAACCTCAATACCGCGTAAACAGGCAGCAGAGTCGGTAGTGAAGAAGGGGTTACCTGTCCCTGCAGAGAACAGCACGACATCCCCGGAGGTTAAATAGCGAATGGCGGTACGCCGGTCATAGTGCTCTACTACACCGCTCATGGGGATGGCGGACATCACGCGCGAGCGGATGTTGGAGCGCTCTAAGGCATCGCGCATCGCCAGCGCATTCATCACGGTCGCCAGCATACCCATATGGTCACCGGTGACGCGATCCATACCCGCTTCATTGAGCGCCGCGCCACGGAACAAGTTACCACCGCCAATCACGATGCCCACCTGCACCCCAATGCCGACGAGCTGGCCAATCTCCAGCGCCATGCGGTCAAGCACCTTAGGGTCAATACCAAAATCGTGCTCCCCCATTAACGCTTCGCCAGACAGTTTGAGCAAAATACGTTTGTATTTTGACTTGGTGCCCGCGGCTTTGCTGGGTGCTACATGGGGGGTAGGCTCTTGAACATCACTCGACATGGCATCTCTCCTGAGGCAGACCTATAAACAGGCAGGCGGGGCAGCCCCTTGGTATAAAACCAGTGAATAAAACCAGCTATATCAGGGCTGATTATACTAGCATTCATTATACAGGGGCCGGATACGCGAAGGCGTGCGCTCGCGCGCACGCCATCTTCTTTCTGAAACCTCTGACCTCAGCGACGGCCAGCCTGTTCCATTACTTCTTTAGCGAAGTCGACTTCTTCTTTCTCGATACCTTCGCCAACTTCAAAGCGCGTAAAGCCAACCACTTCGCCGCCCGCCGCTTTGACGAACTCAGCGACCGTTTGGTTGGGATCTTTAACAAACGGCTGCTCGGTCAGGCTGTTTTCTGCCAAGTACTTTTTCAAGCGGCCCTGAACCATTTTCTCAGCGATCTGCTCCGGCTTACCGGCCATATCCGGCTGCGCCAGAATAATCGCCTTTTCCTGATCCAGCTGCTCTTGGGGCATATCGGCAGGATGCGCAACCGCAGGATTAATTGCAGCGACGTGCATCGCAACGTCTTTTGCGACTTCCGAAGTACCGCCAGTTAGCACGGTCAGAACGCCAATGCGGCCACCGTGGACGTATTCGCCTACCAGACCACCGTCAGCAGCGTTCACAACGATGGCACGACGCACACCGATGTTCTCACCGATTTTCTGAACCAGCTGCTCGCGGGCTGCTTCCAGTTCGCCAGCCATAACGGCAGCGACATCTTCACTTTTGGCCGCAAAGAAAGCCGCGGCGATTTTGTCGGCAAACGCGATGAAGTTGTCATCACGAGCAACAAAGTCAGTCTCGGAGTTGATTTCAACCATTACGCCGTAGCTGCCATCTTCCGCTACACGTGTAACCACTACACCTTCTGCGGCGATACGGTCGGCTTTCTTCGCTGCTTTTAGGCCGGAGCTTTTGCGCAGGTTTTCAATCGCAACTTCGATATCACCGTCGGCTTCGGTGAGTGCTTTTTTACACTCCATCATGCCGAGACCGGTACGTTCGCGAAGTTCCTTGACCTGAGAGGCGCTGATAGCTGCCATGAGAATTCACCTCTGAAATGGTTCTATGAGAGTTAGACGCAACACAGAGTATAGGCATGATAAATGACCATCATGTATCACACGCCCTATGTCTCTCTGTATTGCGGGGCCGGTATTGAGTGCCGGCAAATTCGTCCGCTCAGACAGTTCATCTGTAGCGGGAAAAAGGGGGCAGAGCCCCCTTTATCTTGATGCGGAACACCTGCTCACCGCACCCACTGCTGCACTTACTCAGCGGCAGTGTTGTCTTCAGCTGCAGCGGCCTCTTCGGTCACTTCAACGAACTCTTCAGCGTTGGCTTCTTTAGCACGACCACACGCATCCGCAATCGCTTTCACGTAGATCTGGATAGCGCGGATAGAGTCATCGTTGCCGGGGATTACGTAGTCAACGCCATCGGGGTTGGAGTTAGTATCCACCACGCCGATAACCGGGATGCCCAGCTTGTTGGCTTCGTTGATCGCGATGCGCTCGTGGTCAACGTCGATCACGAACAGTGCGTCCGGCAGGCCGCCCATGTTCTTGATACCACCGATAGAACGCTCAAGCTTGTCCTGCTCGCGAGTCGCCATCAAGACTTCTTTCTTGGTCAGCTTCTCGAACGTGCCGTCTTCGCGCATGGTTTCAAGATCACGCAGACGCTTAATGGACTGACGGATGGTCTTGAAGTTAGTCAACATGCCGCCCAACCAGCGATGGTTGACGAAGGGCTGACCAGCACGGTTAGCTTCTTCTTTAATTACCTTGCTAGCGCTGCGCTTGGTGCCAACAAACAAAATTTTGTTGTTGGATGCCGCCATCTTCTCGACCACATCGATCGCTTCGTTCAGCGCCGGAAGGGTGTGCTCAAGGTTGATGATGTGAATCTTGTTGCGCGCGCCGAAGATAAATTTGCTCATCTTCGGGTTCCAGTACTTGGTCTGGTGGCCGAAGTGAGCACCTGCTTTAAGCAGGTCACGCATATTAACGTGAGACATGGTAGAACTCCTAAAACTCGGGTTAGGCCTCCACGCACCCCATGGATCCGACCGTTGACCACGTTAGACGTTGCCAGCGGCACCCGGGACCATGTGCCGGTGCATGTGTGTTTTTAAGGCTTGATAGTGAGCATTGTGTCTCTTGAGAGGCATAATGCGGATTCATCGCCCTGCCCTACTGCGTCCTTCCCAGCCAAGAAGCTCGGAATCACGATTGCAGGAAAGCGCGCGGCTTTATACCATAGATCATTGCCAAGATGAAGTCGCACCCCGTTTGACGGTCTTAAATTGCGCCATTCAATTTTCCACTCTGCATTCATATAGAGCATTCATGAACGTTCCTATCAAGACGCCTTCTGAAATCGAACACATGCGCGAAGCCGGGCGCCAAGCGGCTAGCGTGATCGAAATGATCACCCCCCATATCCAAGCGGGTATCAGCACGGGTGAAATCGACCGTCTCTGTCATGAGTATATTGTTAACGAGCTGGGTTCAGCCCCGGCACCGCTGAACTACCACGGCTTTCCCAAAGCGACCTGTACGTCGATCAACCACGTGGTGTGCCACGGCATCCCCGACGACGCCAAGAAGCTTAAAAATGGCGATATCATGAATCTGGATATCACCGTCAAAACCAGCGACGGCTATCACGGCGACTCCAGCGTGATGTTCGTGGTTGGGGAGACGATTCAGGGCGAACGGCTGTGCCGCGTGACCCAAGAGTGCCTGTATAAAAGCATTGAGCGGGTCAAACCCGGTGTGCGCCTCTCTGAACTCGCCCGGGTGATTCAAAAACACGCTGAAGAGCACGGCTACTCCGTGGTGCGCGACTTCTGCGGCCACGGCATCGGCGCCGAGTTCCACGAAGAGCCGCAGTTTTTGCACTACGACGGCTACGCCCCCGACGCCGACATCAAGCTCGCCGCAGGCATGTGCTTTACCATTGAACCGATGATTAACGTCGGCGGCTATAAAACCAAGGTGCTGCGCGATGGCTGGACCGCCGTCACCAAGGATCGCAGCCTCTCGGCCCAATGGGAGCACACGCTGCTGGTGACCGAAGAAGGTGTTGAAGTGCTGACCGCGCGCGGCGATGAAGACTTTAGTTTTCTGACCAACTGATGCTCCTTCACCACCACCGGTTTGAGCCGGACACCACGCTTTACGACCTAGATCTTTTCCGCACTGAACTTGCCGGATCTCGCTCGCCGGTGGCGCCCTTCAAGGCCGCACTGCGCGAGCTACAGGCGCGCCTGGACGACCAGTTTCGCGCCGGTGCAGATATTCGCGACCTTGTTCGCGGCCGCGCCTGGTATCTAGATCAACTGTTGGCGATTGCCTGGGCACAGCATGAGTGGCCCGATGAGGGTATCGCGCTGGTAGCGGTAGGTGGCTATGGCCGCGGCGAGCTGCATCCCCACTCGGATATCGACCTACTGCTACTGCTGGAGCAGGATGACGACACCGCCTACCGGGAACCACTCACCGCTTTTATCACCTTCTTGTGGGATATTGGCCTGGAGATTGGCCATAGCGTGCGCTCGCTCAACGACTGCGAGCGCGAGGCCGAAGCGGACGTGACGGTGATCACCAACCTGCTCGAATCACGCCTGATCGCGGGGCCCGAGAGCCTGCGTGAAGCAATGCGCGAACGCCTCAGCGCCGAGCACATTTGGCCCGCCGACCGTTTCTTTGAAGCCAAGTGGCAGGAGCAGATCTCCCGCCACTACCGCTACAACAACTCTGAGTACCACTTGGAGCCGAACCTTAAAAGCTCCCCCGGCGGGCTGCGCGATATCCAGATGATCGGCTGGGTGGCCAAGCGCCACTTCGGCACCGAGCAGTACACCGACATTGTTGCCAACGGCTTTATGAACGACGCCGAGCTGCGCATTCTAAGCCAGGGCCAGGCATTCCTGTGGCAGGTGCGTTACGCCCTGCACATGCTCACCGACCGCGCCGAAGACCGCCTGCTGTTTGACCACCAGCGTACCATCGCCGAGATGTTTGGCTTTCGCGATACCCCGGAACGTCTGGCAGTTGAGCAGTTTATGAAGCGCTACTACCGCCATGTCACTGCGCTCGCCGGGCTCAACGATATGCTGCTGCAACACTTTGACGAAGTGATCCTGCGCGGCAAGGAGACACTGGAAACCGTCAAACTCAACGAGCGCTTCGAGACCAAGGGCGGCTATATCCAAGTGCGTTCGCGAACCCTGTTCCGCGAGCGCCCTGCGGCGATGCTGGAGCTGTTTCTGCTGATGGCCAAGCACCCCGAAATCGAAGGGGTGCGCGCCGACACTATCCGGCTGATTCGCGACCACCGCCACCAGATCGACGATCACTACCGGGAAGACCCGCGCCACCAGCGGCTCTTTATGGCCATTATGCGCGCTCCCGGCAACGTGCCCCGCCAGCTACGGCGCATGAACCGCTACGGCATTCTGGGCAAATACCTGCCTGAGTTTGGCCGCGCGGTAGGCCTAATGCAGCACGATTTGTTTCACATTTATACGGTCGACGCCCACACCCTGCTACTGCTCAAATTTCTACACAATTTCCGCAAACCGGAAGCGAAAGGCGACTTCCCGGTAGCGGCAGCGCTAATGCAGCAACTGCCCAAGCTGGATCTGCTGTGGATTGCCGGCCTGTTTCACGATATCGGCAAGGGGCGCGGCGGCGATCACTCGGAGATTGGCGCCAGGGACGTTGAGCAGTTCTGCCAGCGCCATAACATATCGGTTCACGATACCAACTTGGTCAGTTGGCTGGTGGAGCACCATCTGTTGATGTCGATGACCGCGCAAAAGCGCGACATCAGCGACCCCGACGTTATTCGTGATTTCGCTCTGATCGTGCGTAACGAAACCCGGTTGGACTACCTGTATGTACTCACCGTCGCCGATATCAATGCCACCAACCCCACGCTGTGGAACGGCTGGCGAGCGTCGCTACTGCGCCAACTGCACGCCGAAACCAAACGCGCCCTGCGCCGCGGCCTGAACAATCCGCCCGACCGTGACGACTGGGTGCGGGAAACGCGCACCGAAGCGCGCTCTTTGCTGCTAACCATCGGCGTTAATCGGGAGCAAATCGATCATCTTTGGGAATCGCTAGGGGAGGACTACTTCCTGCAGTATGCGCCCAGCGAAATCGTTTGGCAGACCCAGGGCATCCTCAATCACAACCAGTCGCCGCTGCCGTTGGTACTGATCAGCGCGCCGACTGCGGACATGTCCGAAGGCGGCACCAAGGTATTTATTCACACCCGCTCGGTGGATGATCTGTTCGCCGCCACCGCCGCGGCCATGGAGCAGCTGGGCCTCTCGATTCACGATGCGCGCATTGCGACCTCCCACAACGACTGGACGCTTAACACCTTTATTGTGCTCGACAATCACGGCCAGCCCATACGTGACCCGGTTCATATCGAAGAGATGCGCCAGCACCTGGTGGAAGAACTCGATGACCCGGACGACTACCCGGACATCGTCACCCGCCATACGCCGCGCCAGCTCAAGCACTTCAAGGTGCCCACGGAGGTGCTAATTGAACAGGATCCGGCCAATGAGCGCACGCTGCTAGAGCTAACGGCTCCCGACCGTCCCGGCCTGCTGGCCCGGGTGGGACGTATCTTTATGGAGCAGGACATCTCGCTGTCCGCGGCAAAAATCGCCACTCTCGGTGAACGGGTAGAAGACGTCTTTTTCATCACCACTAAGGCAGGCGAACCGCTGACCGACCCCGAGCGCCAGCAGCAGCTGCGCGAACGTCTAATTGAGGTGCTGGGAGTTTAAGGTAATTCACCGAACCCCGAGGCTGATGCAGAGATTGTTGTGCCAAGCCTGGGGGCGAGGGTAGGTTTCCGCGAGGGCGCTGTGAACCCCTCCATGGGCGCTACTTTCGCCATCCATGGCGAAAGACCCTCGCTCCAACCTACCCTCGCTCCCGTCTATCGGGTGTCTGTATAAGCATTCATTGCAAAATCACACCCTCGTTAGGTTTGAGCCTGCACCGGGCCTTGCCTATAATCGACGGTTTACGCCGCCAGCCATCAACGGACACATCATGAACGCCGACCTCGACGCCCTGCATCCCTACCCGTTTGAAAAGCTGGCTGCGCTGAAAGCCGACCTAACGCCCCCGGCTGACTTGACGCATATCCCACTGACCATTGGTGAACCCCAGCACGCGCCCTACCCCGCGGCGCTTGAAGCGATGGTGGCGCACCAACTGGAAATGGCCCGCTATCCCGCGACCAATGGCCTGCCAGCGCTCCGCCAAACCATCGCCAACTGGGCAAGCCAACGCTTTCAACTGCGCGAACTCGACAGCGAACGGCACGTGGTGCCCGTTAACGGCACTCGGGAAGCCATTTTTGCCTTTGTGCAGGCAGCGCTGGATCGCAGCCGCCCGGCGAAAGTGGCGGTGCCCAATCCGTTTTATCAAATCTACGAAGGTGCGACGCTGCTGGCAGG
>NZ_JPUA01000048.1:0-33137 GCF_002211105.1 Halomonas campaniensis
TCAGTCGGTTAGAATGCCGGCCTGTCACGCCGGAGGTCGCGAGTTCGAGTCTCGTCCGGTCCGCCAGCATCAACTCCTTATCTGCTTAAGCTAGTTACTTGAAACTAGTTGTTTGAAATAGCTGTTATCGATTCGGACCGGTAGTTCAGTCGGTTAGAATGCCGGCCTGTCACGCCGGAGGTCGCGAGTTCGAGTCTCGTCCGGTCCGCCATGATAACTGCTAAGCTGAATTAGCAAGCGCAATAAGCGTTTGTTAAGAGATGGGTGGTTAGCTCAGTTGGGAGAGCACCAGCCTTACAAGCTGGGGGTCACTGGTTCGAACCCAGTACCACCCACCATATTTAGTAGTAACTAAAATGGGTTGGAAACGTGTAGTAAAAAGTATGATTAAGTTTTGATGCGCATAACGGACCGGTAGTTCAGTCGGTTAGAATGCCGGCCTGTCACGCCGGAGGTCGCGAGTTCGAGTCTCGTCCGGTCCGCCATGATAACTGCTAAGCTGAATTAGCAAGCGCAATAAGCGTTTGTTAAGAGATGGGTGGTTAGCTCAGTTGGGAGAGCACCAGCCTTACAAGCTGGGGGTCACTGGTTCGAACCCAGTACCACCCACCATCACCTACCTTTTAGAAGCGCCTCTGAACCGCTTATAATTGTTAGTCCTGATGGTTTGTTGTAGAAGTGCTTTTAAGTGGACCGGTAGTTCAGTCGGTTAGAATGCCGGCCTGTCACGCCGGAGGTCGCGAGTTCGAGTCT
Source organism: Halomonas campaniensis (assembly GCF_002211105.1). GTDB lineage: Bacteria > Pseudomonadota > Gammaproteobacteria > Pseudomonadales > Halomonadaceae > Vreelandella > Vreelandella campaniensis_A. The sequence goes on from NZ_JPUA01000048.1 coordinate 754, forward strand.
CGTCCGGTCCGCCATTAAGCATTTAGATCGGCACTTGCCGAACGAATTCCAAAAAAGCCCGGATCATCGATCCGGGCTTTTTCGTATGTCTGTGCCTTAATTTACCGCTTTTAGCCGGTAATCGCGGCAACACCTGCTTTAGCCACCTGTACATCCTGGTCGGGTTTTACGCCGGAAATGCCCACAGCGCCCACCACATGGCCGTCAACCGTAATCGGCACGCCGCCTGACAGCAGGCCTTGCAGCGGTGCGGTGACAAACGCCGTGCGGCCACCATTAATCATCTCTTCAAATACCTGGGTCTCTTTACGACCTAGCGCCGCACTGCGCGCTTTGTGCGTAGCCACTTCGGCACTGAAAGGGGCTGCGCCATCCAAGCGCCGCAGCGCCAATAGATGGCCGCCGTCGTCAGTTACCGCGATGGTCACCGGCCAGCTATTGCTGTCAGCCTCTTTCTGCGCGGCATCAAGAACATTCGTTACGTCGGCCTGGGCGAGAATGGCTTTTGTTTGCATATTTAAATCCTTGTTAAGGGAGAAAGTGAAGTGGCCGCGCGGTTAAAGTCTGCGCGGCCTGGGGTTAAACGTTATTGGTAAAACGCTAGCTGAGCGCGGCATCGACGATTTCAACCCAGTGGCGTACCGGCGTGCGATTGGCGCCTGCCAAGTGGGTTTGGCAGCCGATATTCGCCGTTACGATCACCTCAGGATCTCCAGCTTCCAGTGCGTTGAGCTTATTGTCACGCAGTTGAGTGGCCAGTTCAGGCTGGGTGATCGAATAGGTGCCCGCTGAGCCGCAGCAGAGATGCGCATCCTGTACCGGGGTCAATGAAAAACCCAGCTTGCTCAGCACGCCTTCGACCGCACCGTTAAGCTTTTGGGCGTGCTGTAGCGTGCAGGGGCAGTGGAACGCCAGTCGTTGTGACGCGTTAACGCTCAATTCGTCCAGCGGCTCATCGCGCAGGATTTCGACAATATCCTTGGCCAGAGTGCTCACCTTTTGCGCTTTAACGGCGTAGTCAGGGTCATCCTTGAGCATGTAGCCATACTCTTTGACGAAAGCGCCGCAGCCACTGGCGGTTTGCACAATGGCTTCGGTGCCTTGCTCAATGTACGGCCACCAGGCATCAATATTGGCGCGCATGCGGGCTCGTCCATCTTCTTGGGCGTTGAGGTGAAAATCCACGGCGCCACAGCAGCCTGCTTCAGCCACTGGCGTGACGCTAATGCCGAGCCGATCCAAAATCCGCGCAGTGGCAGCATTGGTATTGGGTGACAGCCCGGGCTGAACGCAGCCTTCCAGTATCAATACCCGCCGGGTATGGCGGTTGGCATCCGGGCGTGCGCCTGCATCTATCGGCGCTGCGGGCATTTTATTACGCAGCTTGCTAGGCACCAGTGGCTTAAAGGTTTGCCCCAGCTTTAGCAGCGCTTGGAAACGTTTGGGCTCGACCATCATTTTTCGCAGCGCATAGCGCTGGGCCCGCTCACCTGCCGGGCGAGGAACGCGTCGCTCAATTTCGGCACGGCCAATGTTGAGCAGCTTGTGGTACTCCACGCCGGAAGGGCAGGTGGTTTCGCAGTTAAGGCAGGTCAGGCAGCGATCAAGATGCAGACGCGTCTCGTCGGTGACCTGGTCGTCATCGTCGCGGCTCTCAAGCAGCTCCTTCATCAAATAGATACGCCCGCGGGGGCCGTCGCGCTCATCGCCTAACAGCTGGTACGTCGGGCAGGTGGCGTTACAAAAACCGCAGTGAACGCAGGTGCGCAGAATACGCTCCGCTTCTTGAATATGCGGCTTCTGAAGGTCGGCATCGGTAAATTGCGTCTGCATGTCAGCTCTCCTTAAAACGCCGCATAAAGGCGACCGGGATTAAAAATGCCATGGGCATCCAGCTCCGCCTTTAGGTTACGGTGATATTTTTCCACTACAGTATTGAGCGGTGTAAACGGCTCGGCGGCGCCTCCTTGGGCGTGGGGGGTATAGCAGGTGGCATGCCCCCCCACCGCAGCACAGGCGGCGCGGAGAGTGTCTGCATCCAGAGTGGTTTTCACCCAGCGCTGGCTGCCGGCCCAGTCGTAAAAGATATCGCTTTCGGGAATATCCAGCGCTAGCGGTGCGCTGTTGGGGGGCAGTGACAGTCGCCACAGGGCTTGGCCATCGCCATAGGCAAAGAAAGCGTGGGTATGGTCGCGCAACTGGTGCCAGAAGCTGGCATCAAGTGGCTCGCCGCCCAGGCTTGCCTGAGTCGCGCTAACCGAGCTTTTACCGCCTTCCAAGCGCAAAAAAAGTTCGCCGTGATGCCAGGCTGCGGCGGTAATCGGTAGCGGCTTGCGACCCAGCTCGGCGAGCTTTTTAAGCGCCTCATCCAGCCCAAGCGTTAAGCGTAGGCTGTGCGTCGCAGTGGGAATAGGCAGCACTTTAAAGGAGATATCCGTAAGTACGCCAAGAGTGCCCTGGGCGCCTGCCATCAGGCGCGACAAGTCGTAACCGGCAACATTTTTCATCACTTCGCCACCAAAGCGAAGCAGCTTGCCCTGTTGGGTGATGATTCGCGTGCCCAGCACAAAGTCTCGTGCAGCACCTGCCCAGGGACGGCGTGGGCCGGAGAGGCCGGTGGCAACAGCGCCACCAATGGTCGACGCTTCACCAAACATGGGCGGCTCAAAGCCCAGCATTTGGTGCTTCTCTGCCAGTACTTCCTGCAGGTCGCTAAGCCGAGTGCCAGCGCGCACAGTCACTACCAGTTCCACCGGGTCGTAGCTCACAATGCCGCTGTGTTCAGCGATTTGTAGCGCCTGGCCCTCCACCGGTCGGCCATAAAAGGCGCGGGTATCTCCGCCTACAATGCGTAGCGGCGTGCGCGCATCATAGGCGCTGCGCACCTGTTCACATAGGGCGTCAGCGATATCGCGGTCGGCAATCGCTCGTTCGGTCATGGTCTTTCCCACTATTGGTCTTTTCCATTATTCGTTTTGGCTAATTATTGTCTTAGCTTCGGCTTGGCTCGCTGCTAAAAGCGCGGCAGCTCAGGGTGTGGTAGCTCGTTGTTATGCACATGCATAGCACCAAACTCAGCGCAGCGCGCCAGCGTCGGAATGTTCTTGCCGGGGTTGAGCAGCCGCTGGGGATCAAAAGCGGCTTTCAAGGCATGAAAAACGCTGATTTCATCCGCCTGGAACTGGCTGCACATCTGATTGATTTTTTCACGCCCAACGCCGTGTTCGCCGGTGATCGAGCCGCCCGCGGCCACGCAGAGTTCCAGAATTTTGCCACCCACCTCTTCGGCAAGGGCTAACTGGCCCTCTTTATTGGCATCAAACAGGATCAGCGGATGCATATTGCCATCGCCAGCGTGGAACACGTTGGCCACCGCCAGGCCGCTCTCTGCGGAAAGCTCGGCAATGCCTTTAAGCACGCGAGGAAGCTCGCGGCGGGGGATAGTGCCATCCATGCAGTAGTAATCCGGCGACATGCGGCCCACCGCTGGGAAGGCGTTCTTGCGCCCGGCCCAAAACTTGGCACGTTCGGTTTCATCGCGGGCCTGTTGGATATTGGTCGCCCCGGCGGCTTCCAGTACACGGCGCACGGTATCGCAGTCGTCGTCCACGTCGGCTTCAACGCCATCCAGCTCGCAAAGCAGAATCGCCTCGGCATCAAGGGGATAGCCCGCTTTGACAAAATCCTCGGCAGCTTTGATGGCGAGTTTATCCATCATCTCCAGGCCGCCGGGAATAATGCCTGCGGCGATGATATCGCCGACTGCGCGTCCGGCTTTTTCGACATCGTCGAAGCTTGCCATCAGTACTTTGGCGGTTTCCGGCTTGGGCAGCAGCTTGACGGTGATCACAGTGACCACGCCTAGCATTCCTTCAGAGCCGTTCATCAATGCCAGCAGGTCAAAGCCTGGTGCATCAAAAGACTCAGCGCCCAGCGTCATGTGTTCGCCCTCAATGGTGAGCACATCGACACGCAACACGTTATGCACCGTCAGGCCATATTTTAAGCAGTGCACGCCACCAGCATTTTCTGCCACGTTTCCACCGATGGAGCAGGCAATTTGCGAGGAGGGGTCCGGCGCGTAGTAGAGGCCGTAAGGTGCCGCAGCTTCGGAAATGGCCAGGTTGCGCACGCCGGGCTGCACCCGCGCCAGTCGGGCATCCGGGTCGACGTTGAGAATTTTATTAAAGCGCGACATCACCAGTAGCACGCCCTGTTCCAGCGGCAGCGCACCGCCGGAAAGCCCGGTGCCCGCGCCGCGAGTGACCACGGGTACGCTTAGCGCATGGCAGCGCTTGAGCAGTGCTTGCACTTGGTCAAGGGTTTCAGGCAGCGCCACCAGCATCGGCAGCACGCGGTAGGCCGCCAGCCCATCGCACTCAAAGGGACGCAGGTCTTCTTCGCGATGCAGCAGCGTCATTTCGGGAACGGCTTGCTGCAGGTCGGTTAAGACCTCGCCTTTATCGCGCTGAACAAGTTTGCCATCCAGGCGCTCATCAAAGAGGATATTCATTACGACATCCCATGCTTATTATCATTAAAGGTAAATGCTGAAACGGTCTGTGCCTGTTCTTCACGCGTCATTTCTTTCCGCGTGTTTATCTTTTCGTAACGTTGGCTCAATTTGGGCTTTTTTTATGCGTCTGTCTAGGTCGTGGTGCATTGGTCAGACCAGTAATTAGTCGACCCTGTCATATAGAAGCGAAACAGAGATGTCTTCTACTGCGAGTAGTGGCAAGCTGGCAAAACAGTTTAGCGAGAGTGACCGTCATGCCTGCGGAGAATCAAGTATTGACACCCGGACAGCGAATGCCTGAACACGTGGCCACCCGGCTGGAGCGGCTGATTCTTGATGGTGTTTTTCGCCCCGGCCAGCTACTTCCTTCTGAGCGGCGGCTGTGTGATCGGCTCGGCGTCTCACGGGCTTCGTTGCGCGAGGGGTTGAGAATTCTGCGCAGTAAAGGAATTATCGATACCCGCCAGGGCCATGGCTCGACGGTCGCCACACTTTTGCCGGTGGGCAACCAGAGCCCGTTGATGCACCTGTTTAAAGACCACCCACGTACGCTGTTTGATCTGTTAGAGGTACGCGCGCTGCTGGAAGGGGAGTCGGCGCGGTTAGCCGCGAGCCGTGGCACTTCCGCCGACCGGGTGCTGATCACCCGGCGCTATCGTGAAATGGCTGACTACGCGGAAAGCGCAGAGACCATTGATGTCGAGCGATTGGCGAGGCTGGATCACGCCTTTCATCTGGCGGTTTCCCAGGCATCCCACAACCCGGTGTTAGTGCATACGCTGCAGAGCCTGACGGATTTACTGCTTAGCTCGGTATTTGCCTCGGTCAAACATCTTTATCACTTGCCAGCGCCCAGAGCGATGATCAATCAGCAGCATGCGCAGTTGCATGAGGCAGTCGTCAACGGCGAGCCGGAGCAGGCCGAACAGGTGGCGCTGGAGCACCTCACCAGCATTACCCAACTGCTGCGGGATTTGGAGGAGGAGCACGAACGGCTAGAGCGCTCCTCCATGCGTCTTGAAGAGTGGCAGTAGCTGATTAGCTATTGGCCACACTCTTATCGTCTTCCGTATCGATCACGCCCGCCAAGGTGGCCACTTCAATCTTGTTGCATAGATGGTCACGAAGAATTTGGCCCAGCAATTGGCTATCGCGTTTCTCAAGTGCCGCCATCATATTTTCGTGGTCTTTTACCGCTTGGCTCCAGTAGCGTTCGGTCATCTGTTTGGAGTAACGGACGCGTTTAACACGCTGGCTTAAATTACTATACATTTCTTGCAGTACATCGTTATTAGACGCGGCCAAGATGCTTTCGTGAATTTGCCTATTAACCTGGAAATAAGGCATCAAATCGCGGTTGCGATAGTGTACTAGCATCGTATTGTGCAGTTGCCGAATGGCAGCAATTTCTGCGTCGCTAATATGTTGACAGGCAAGTTCACCCGACAGGCCTTCCAGCGCGGCCATCAGGTCATAAGTGTCTTTAACGTTCTTGAGAGTCAGCCGCACCACCCGTGCACCTCGATTGGGAAGCAGCTCGATTAGTCCTTCGGTGGCAAGCACTTTTAGTGCTTCGCGTAGCGGGGTGCGCGATACGCCAAAGCGGTCACACAGCTGCTTTTCAGAGATGCGCTCACCGGGGGCAAGCTCGCCGTGCTCAATCAGGTCGCCAATTCTATCGGCCACTTCACGATATAAATTACGTTGCAGTATTTTTGTCATGAGTCAGTTCCTTGTCAGTGGTGCGCTCGGTTTACTGCCAAGCTAACCAGACCACCTGGATCGATTTGAGCACGATGCCATATTCGTATAGTGGCTATTGTTTATATGATCTGCAAAAGTAATTATGAATTCAATATTCCTTTGGTGGCATTTTGCCAACCACTGCCTACGACAATAACAAAGGAGAAACCGATGGCCGGACAAGTATTTCATTGCAGCGTGCAGCTCGCCAGAGAGCAGAGTAGGAAGATAGTCGATGGCGCCATGCAACAAGCACGCGATTTGGGGTTGCCGCCGCTGACGATCGTCGTGTTGGATGGCGGCGGGAACTTGGTTGCCGCTGAGCGCGAAGATGGCTGTGCTCCGTTGCGTTTCCCCGTTGCCCAGAGTAAAGCCTACGCCGCACTGGGCATAGGGATTGCCAGTGGGGTGATTGGCGCACGTAACGCTGAGCGCACAGCGTTTGTTGCCAGTGTTGCAGCAGCCTCTCAAGGACATTTTGTGGCAGTGGCCGGTGGGGTGCCCATTCTTAATGAACAAAACTGCTTGATTGGTGCAGTGGGGGTTAGTGGTGCTTCGTCAGAGGAGGATCAGCAGTCAGCCATCGCGGGTATTGAGTTGGCCGGTTTGCACTGGGGGCTTGAACCGAACTAGGAAATGAGTGGGAAGTGCCGATTAAAAGCGGGCAGATGGCTTATTCAGCCACTGCCCGTTTTTTTATTTACCGCAACGTTTTAATAACTTCTTTAAGAATCAGCTGCTTGAAAAGCAATTTGTGCGACGAGACGAAAGTTTAATACCTAATTTTGAATTTTGAATTCAAATTGAAGTGGAAGAGGATCCCCGGAGTAAGTGCCCATCAATAACAAGTAGGCCTGCTCAGGCGTCTCCTTTTGCAGGTGCCATCGGGTGGCAAAGCCACGGTGGCGACATTGCTAACAACAACAAATGCGTTACCTGGAGTTCACTATGAAATTGCTCAAAACAGCACTCGTAACGGTCGTTGTGACCTTTGGTTTGCAGGCCGCTGCGGCCAACGCAAACACTGAAATTCGACTTGGCCATGTGGGCGGCCCTGGCTCACTATTTGAAATTAGTGCAAACCGCTTTGCCGAACTCGCCAACGAACGTCTTGAGGGCGTTGCCGAAGTGAACGTCTATGGCAACAGCCAGCTGGGTGGCGACGAGTCGATGATGCGTCGCCTACGTTTAGGCTCTTTGGATCTCTCGCTGCCTTCGACGGTGATGAGCTCGGAATCCGCTCAGTTTGCGCTGTTCGAAATGCCATACTTGATCGAAGACCGCGAGCATATGAAGCGCGTGCGTGAAGAGATCGTTCGTGGCCCACTTTATGACGCTGCTGAAGCGCGCGGATTTAAAATTATTGGTGTGTGGGAAAACGGCTTTCGCCAGATTACTAACAACAAGCGGCCGATCGTTACCCCAGAAGATCTCGAAGGTATAAAGCTGCGGGTTCCAGGCGGCACATGGCGTATCGATATGTTCCGTAGCTACGGCGCGGCACCCTCGCCAATGTCGCTGTCGGAAGTGTTTGTTGCCCTGCAGACAGGCGCAATGGACGGCCAGGAAAACCCCTTCATCCAAACCTACTCATCACGCTTCCACGAAGTTCAAGACTACCTCTCTATCTCTAATCACGTATACACACCTGCCTATCTGACCGCTGGGGCTAGCTGGAATCGTTTACCGGAAGAAGTGCGGACAGTACTCGAAGAAGTGGCCGTTGAGATGGAGGACTTCGTACTCGAAGAGGGTCAACGCCTGGATGATGAAACCCTCATAAAAATGCGCGATGAAGGCATGGAAGTGAATGAAGTCGACTTCGAAGCTTTTGTTGAGGCCTCTGAGACCATCTACAGCAAGTTCGCTGACGAAGTGGATGGTGGCCAGGAAATGATTGACGCCGTGGCTGCTCTTCGCGAGTAAGCAAGCGCCACTCTATTAGGGGTGCGTCGCAACTTGGCGAGGCACCTCGCCTTTCGGAGGTCTCAATGAGTACTTTTACAAAGTTCAAGAACGCCTATTTTGCGTTTCTTGAAGCCATCGTGGTCTTTCTGGTCATTGCGCTTGCCATCGTCGTGACACTTGGTTTTGTGACCCGCTATCTGGGCTCGCCACTCAGTTGGTACGACGAGCTAGCTGCCGCGTTGCTGGCCTGGGTGACCTACTACGGTACCGCATTAGCAGCCGCAAAAGGTGCGCATATAACCTGCCCCAGCGTGTTGAACATGTGTCCGCCCGCTATTCGGGTGCCTATCGCCCTGTTAGCTGAAGCCATTACGATTGGGTTCTTTGTTTTCCTGGGCCTCGCCAGCTACCAAGTCATGCTGATTCTCGAAGGCGTGGGCATGGTCAGCCTCCCTGGGGTCTCTATGCAACTGGTTCACTCAGCAATTCCCGTCGCTGCTGTGCTGTTCATTATTGCCGAACTGCTGCGGCTGCCTGACGTGATTAAAAGCGCTCGAGGCAGAGGCTTTATTGATCATGAACTTGAAGAAGCCGGTATCGACGCGGAAGAAGTCGCCTCCGTCAGCACACATCAGCGAGGGTAAGTAGCTACCATGGTGATACTGTACATATTTATAGCGCTGATACTGCTTATTCTGATTAACGTGCCGGTCGCCGTTGCCTTGGCACTGGTCGGCACCATTGCCACCTTTATGACATACGGCAACATGGCGATGCCCACCGTTGGCATGACGATGTTTGAGGGGGCGACCAACTTTCCGCTTATCGCAATACCGCTGTTTATTTTAGCCGGTGCCATTATGAACGCCTCGAGTATTTCGCGGCGCCTGATCGACCTGGCTATGGCAATGGTGGGGTTCATCAAGGGGGGCTTGGCGATGGTGACCATTGGCGCTTCGGTTTTCTTTGCCGAAATCTCCGGGTCGGCAGTGGCGGGTGTATCGGCGATCGGCAGTATTCTGATTCCTGCAATGCGCAAGAAAGGCTACTCAAAAGAGTTTGCTGCTTCTATATCTTCATCCGCTGCAAGTCTGGCGATTATCCTGCCGCCCTCTATCCCGATGATTCTTTACGCGGTGATGTCGGGTGAGTCAGTGGTGCAGATGTTTGTGGCCGGTATTTTGCCAGGCTTGCTGGGCGCGATGGGTTTAGCCGCAATGTGCTACTACCTGGCACGCAAGAACAACTTCCCTTCTGAGGGGCGTTTCCGGGTTTCACAGCTTTGGATTGCCTTTAAAGATGCAATCTGGGCGCTGCTGATCCCCGTTATCATCCTGGGCGGTATCTTTGGTGGCTTCGTTACCGCGACCGAAGGTGCGGCGCTGGCAGTGTGTGTGGCTATCTTTATCAGTGCAGTGGTTTATCGGGAATTCACTATCAGGAATTTTATTGATTCTTGTAAAAGTGCTGGTGTGCAAACCGCCGTGGTTATGCTGTTGGTGGCTGCGTCCGCAGTGGTAGGTGGCTACCTTACCGAAACCCGAGTACCTCAAGAAATCGCCATGCAGATCAGCGAGTTAACCAATAATAAATATCTTATTTTGGCGCTGCTCAATGTCATCTTTCTGATTTTGGGTATTTTTCTGCATTCAGCAGCGGCGATTATCTTGGTCGTGCCCATTGTATTGCCGCTGGTTATAGAGGTCGGTATCGACCCTCTCCATTTCGGTTTGATCGTGACCCTGAACCTGGCCATCGGCCAGCAAACGCCACCGGTGGCCAGCGTACTCATTGCGTCTTGCTCAATCGCCAAGTCAGATGTATGGGCTACGTCTAAAACCAACCTGTGGTTTATCGCCGTCCTGTTCGCCGTGTTAATGATCAACACCTATATCCCCGCGTTTGCGCTGGCATTAGTGAATTTTGTTTATGGCTAAGCAGGCGACATGTGGGCGTGCTATGTCGGGCGCTAACGTCCGGCAGCGCGCGGCAGAAAGGAGAAGCTGATGAACAGCACAAACGAACGACAACTCGTCGACAGCGTTACATTCGCCGTTCGCAGTGGCGTGGCCTGGATAGGCTTCAATCGTCCCCAGAGCCGCAATGCCATGACCTGGGAGATGTACGACGCCCTGGAAAAGCACTGCGACCAGTTGGCCGAGGATGACACTGTGTATGCCGTGGTTCTTCACGGTGTGGGTGGTGAAGCCTTTGTGGCCGGTACCGACATCAGCCAGTTTTCGGGCTTTAGTAAGCCTGAAGATGCGATTGGCTATGAGCGGCGCATTGACCGTGTGGTGGGCAAACTCGAAACCTTTCCCAAGCCAACCCTGGCGCTGCTTGAAGGCGCTTGTGTCGGTGGCGGTGCGGCGATTGCGCTGGTGTGTGACTTCCGCTACGCCACACCAGCGCTGAAATTTGGCGTGCCGATTGCCAAAACGCTGGGCAATACGCTCTCGATTAACAATGTTACTCGCATGATCGACATGCTTGGCGTTGCACGCACTAAAGAAGCGCTGATGATGGCGAGGTTGTTTGGTGCTGACGAAGCCCATGCGGCGGGCCTGATAAATCAGCTGTTTGACGCTGATGCGATTTACGCCGAAGTGGCTGCGCTGGCGGAAGCCTTTGCCAAGCGCGCGCCATTGACGCTTCAGGCCAGTAAGGCACTGATTGGCCGGGCGATAGAGCAGCGAAGACTCCCAGCAGAGGCTAGCGACGACTGGGTAACCACCTGCTACATGAGCCGGGATTTCGCCGCGGCGGTGAATAAGTTTGTCAATAAAACGCCCTTTGAGTGGTCTGGCCACTAGCGTTAGCGTTTAAAACTTCACATTAGGAGGAGAGCGTATGCTTCCCCTACAAGATATAAAAGTGCTCGATGTATCACAGATTATGGCAGGCCCCTACTGCACCATGGTGCTGGCCGATATGGGCGCCGAAGTCATCAAAGTCGAGAAGCTCAACGGCGGGGACGATAGCCGCCAAATGGGCCCTTACGTCAACGGCGAGTCGACCTGTTTTTCGCAGATTAACCGCAACAAAAAGAGCATATCGCTCAATCTTAAAGACGAGCGGGCGCGGCAAATCTTCTACCGCTTGGCCGCTGATGCCGATGTCATTGTCGAGAACTACCGGCCTGGGGTGACCAAGTCGCTTGAGATCGACTACGACACGATCAAAGCCATCAACCCTGGCATCGTCTACTGCTCCATTTCAGGCTATGGCCAAACCGGGCCCTATAGCCACAAAGGGGGCTTTGATCTGGTCGCGCAGGGCATGACAGGTTTGATGTCGATGACCGGGGAGGAGGGCAAGCGCCCACTGAAAACCGGTATCGCGGTTTACGATATTGGCGGTGGCTTAACCGCGGTGTATTCGATTCTTGCCGCCTGTATCCACAAGATGAAAACCGGCGCCGGGCAGCATATCGATATTGCCATCACCGAGTGTGGTTTGCCCTGGTTTACCTGGGAAGCGGCGGCTTACTTCTCGGAAGGCGCCGTGCCAGGGCCAACGGGCTGGCGCCACCGTGTCTCCGCCCCTTATCAAGCAGTCAAAGCAAACGATGGCTTTTTGATGCTCGGCTGCGCCAACCAGCGCACTTGGGAGCGCTTCTGTCAGGATGTCTTAAAACGCGAAGAGCTCATGCAAGATCCACGCTTTATTACCAACCAGGATCGAGGTCAACACGTTGAAGCGCTGGAAACGCTGCTGGAAGAGCTGATGGCGGATAAAAGCGTCGATGAGTGGTTAGCACTGTGTGACAGCGCGGGTGTGCCCGCCGGGCCAATCAATGACTTCGCCCAAGCGATGCAGGATGAACACTACTTAGCACGGGGCATGGTGCAGGAGATGGAGCATCCGGTCATCGGGAAAATGAAAACCATCGGATTCCCCAGCAAATTCTCAGCGACACCGTCGCAAATTCGCAGCCCCGCGCCGCTTTTTGCCCAGCACACCGATGAAGTGCTCGACAGCTTAGGGTTCTCTGGCGCTGAGCTTGATGCGTTACGTGCTGAAGGATGCATCAAATAGCGCTTTTTTGATGTGAGTAATTGCATTCATTATCCAATTTGAATAACGCTAATCGGCCGATCCAGCCGTGAGCACTACAACAACAAAGAGGAACGTCATCATGTTAAAACTTAATTTTCACCCATCCGGCCGTCACTTTTTGCAAATTCCTGGCCCTTCGCCGGTGCCTGACCGCATTTTACGGGCCATGAGCCTGCCCACGATCGATCATCGCGGGCCTGAGTTTGGTGCGCTCGGCCTTGAGCTGCTGAGCAAGATTCAAAAAATCTTCAAAACCGAGAACCCGGTCATTATCTACCCGGCGTCCGGTACCGGTGCCTGGGAAGCTGCCTTGGCCAATACCATGTCACCGGGCGATAAGGTGCTAATGTTCGAGACCGGCCACTTCGCCACGCTGTGGCACAAAATGGCTCTGCGTTTAGATGTACAGCCTGAGTTCTTGGGCCTGCCAGGCTACGAAGGTTGGCGCCATGGTGTGCAGGCCGGCATGATCGAAGCGCGTCTGAAAGAGGATACCCACCACGAGCTCAAAGCGGTCTGTGTGGTGCATAACGAAACCTCGACCGGCGTGACCAGTGATATTGCCGCGGTACGACAAGCCATCGACGCGGCGGGTCATCCCGCGCTGCTGATTGTCGATACCATTTCCGGCCTGGCCAGCGCCGACTATCGCCACGACGAGTGGGGCGTCGATGTCACGGTTTCTGGCTCGCAGAAGGGCCTGATGCTGCCACCGGGCATTAGCTTTAACGCGCTCTCGCCAAAAGCGATTGAAGCCAGCCAGCAGGCAAAACTGCCTAAAAGCTTCTGGGCTTGGGATGAAATTCTAGAGGCTAACAAGAATGGCTACTGGCCCTACACACCCAGCACCAACCTGTTGTACGGCCTGAATGAGGCGCTGGATATGCTGCTGGATGAAGGCATGGATCAAGTGCTGGCCCGCCATCAGCGCTGGGCAGCCGGTGTGCGCGCGGCGGTAGAGGCGTGGGGGCTGGAAATCCAATGCCAGGATCCTTCGGTTTACTCGCCGGTGCTGACCGGCGTGGTGATGCCTGAAGGTGTCGATGCAGATGCGGTGCGCAAGATTATCTATGAGCGTTTTGACCTCTCATTAGGCATGGGGCTGGGCAAGGCCAAAGGAAAAATGTTCCGCATTGGCCACTTGGGCGATTGCAACGACCTTACGCTCATTGCCACCCTGGGGGGTTGTGAAGCGGGCATGAAGCTGTCCGGCGTTAATCTCAAAGGTAGCGGCGTGACGGCAGCGCTGGACTATTTTGCGGCTAACCCGCTAAACGCAGGCAAGCGCTAAACGACGGGGGAGAGCCATATGACGTCTCTGACGAACCAACACCCGTCCCGTGATGCCAAGATTAAACCGCTCGGCGAATTCGCCAAGCGATTATCCCGAGAAATGGCGGGAGAAGTGTTGTTTGATCGGGCAACCCGTGGGCGCTACGCAACCGACGCCTCCATTTATCAGGTGACGCCGATGGGTGTGGTGATTCCACGCCATCAGCAAGATCTGAAAATAGCATTGGATATCGCTCGTGATGCCAAGGTGCCGATCTTGGCCCGGGGCGCGGGTACCAGCCAGTGTGGCCAAACCGTCGGTGAAGCGCTGGTGATCGACACCACCCGCTGGCTTAATCAAGTGGTTGAGTTCGACGTCGAGGCGCGCACCGTGGTGGTCGAGCCCGGCATGGTTCTGGATCATCTCAACGCCTGGCTTAAACCCCACGGGCTCTGGTATCCAGTCGACGTTTCCACCAGCGCCCAGTGCACCATCGGCGGTATGGCGGGTAATAACTCATGCGGGTCGCGGTCGATTTTCTACGGCAATATGGTGCACAACGTGCTGGGTGTTGACGCGCTATTGGCGGATGGCAGCGCGGCGAGTTTTGGTTTCGTTGACAGCTTCGCACAAGGCTCGCGGGAGCAGCACCTCGCCCAGCAGGTGAGGGTGATTGCGGAGCGTGTGGGCTCGGAAATTCGTGATCACTTTCCCAAGGTGTTGCGTCGTGTCGGTGGCTACAACCTGGATCTGTTCGATTGCCAGAACCCGATGCCTTACGACCCAGACCACCGCGCCAACCTGGCCCACTTGCTGGTGGGGTCGGAAGGTACGCTAGGGGTAAGCCAACGCATCAAACTCAGACTTTCACCACTGCCCGAGCAGAAGGTGCTGGGGGTGGTGAACTTCCCGACCTTCTACCAGGCGATGGATTTTACCCAGCATATCGTCAAACTTGGCCCCACGGCGGTGGAGCTGGTTGACCGCACCATGATCGAACTGTCGCTGGAGAACCCTGCGTTCCGCCCGGTCATTGAAAAAGCGCTAATCGGCAAGCCGGAAGCCATTCTTCTAGTGGAGTTTGCCGGTCACGACCACGCAGCGCAGCTTGAGGCACTGCGCGGGCTTAATGAGCTAATGGGCGACTTAGGCCTGCCGGGCAGCGTAGTGGATATGCCCGAGGCCGCCGAGCAGAAAGCGCTGTGGAACGTGCGCAAGGCAGGGCTCAACATTATGATGAGCATGAAGGGTGACGGTAAGCCGGTCTCCTTTATCGAAGACTGCGCGGTGCCGCTTGAGCACTTGGCCGAATACACCGATAAGCTCACCGAGGTATTCAACCGCTACGGCACGGAGGGTACCTGGTATGCCCACGCAGGCGTTGGCACGCTGCACGTGCGGCCAATTCTCGATATGCGCCGGGATGGCGCAGAGAAAATGCGTGAAATCGCCGAGCAGGCCTCCGCGTTAGTGCGCGAATACAAAGGCGCCTACTCCGGCGAACATGGCGACGGTATCTGCCGTGGCGAGTGGGTGGCGTGGCAGTTTGGCGAAACGGTCAACAATGCCTTCCGCGAAATAAAGCAGCTGTTTGACCCTGAGAACCTGTTTAATCCGGGCAAAATTGTCGATACGCCCAAAATGGACGACCAGCGCTATTTTCGCTTTCCGAAGAGTTACACCACCATTCCGCTTACCCCGGTGTTTGATTGGTCCGCCTGGAACGTTAAGCGCGACCCGTTAACGGGCGAGCAAACCGCGCCAGGTTCCGGCGGCGATGCCACCCATGGCTTGGCCATGGCGGTGGAGATGTGCAACAACAACGGCCACTGCCGCAAGTTTGATGCGGGCACCATGTGCCCCAGCTTCCGCGTGACAAAAGATGAGCAGCACCTGACTCGCGGCCGAGCCAATACGCTGCGCTTGGTGCTCTCGGGGCAGCTAGGTGATGAAGGTTTGGCCAGCGACGATGTTAAAGAGGCGCTGGATCTCTGTGTGTCGTGCAAGGGCTGCAAGCGTGACTGCCCCACGGGCGTGGATATGGCCAAGTTTAAGATAGAGGCGCGCACCGCCCGTGCCCGTGTTAAAGGCTTATCGCTGCGTGATCGTATGGTCGGTGAAATGCCGCGCTACGCGTCCTGGGCAAGCAAGTTTTCAGCACTGGTCAACGGCGTTGAGCGCCTGCCGTTTCTGGCTAAGCAGATCAAGCAGGCGTTAAAGCTGGCGCCCCAGCGCTCGCTGCCGGTGTTTAACGGTAATTTCCTCGCCAGTGCCGAAGCGTCTCGGCAGCCAGTCACCTCTGAGCGGGAAGTGCTGCTGTTTGTGGATACCTTCAATAACTATATGGAAGGTGATAACGCCAAAGCGGCCAAGCGGGTGCTGGAAGCGGCGGGCTACCGTGTATATCTCAACGTGACCAAGGGGCAGCGGCCACTCTGCTGTGGGCGTACTTACTTATCGTCCGGGCAGTTTGATAAAGCCAAGGCTGAAGCCAAGCGTACCCTTGAGCACCTGATGCCGTTTGTAGAGCGCGGCGTGGCGATTGTAGGCCTGGAACCCTCTTGCTTACTCAGTATGCGTGATGAGTTTCTGCAGTACGGCTTTGGCGAAGAAGCGAAGGCGCTGTCGGAATCCGCCTATCTGTTTGAAGAGTTTTTGGTCAAAGCGCGTGCGGCGGATCAGCTTCCCCTCGAACTTAAGCCGCTGAACTACGAGCGGGCGATGCTGCACGGTCACTGTCATCAAAAAGCTTTCGATGCGCTGCGCCCCGTTGAGCAGGTGCTGGGCTGGATTCCTGACCTCAAAGTCGAAACGATTGAGTCCTCTTGCTGCGGTATGGCCGGAAGCTTCGGCTATGAAGCGGAGCACTACGACGCCTCGCTAAAAATGGCGGAGCTAACACTATTGCCTGCTATCCGTAAGGCGGATGCAGACGCCGTAGTGGTGGCCGATGGCACTAGCTGTCGACACCAGATTCACGATGGCAGCGGGCGCGAAGCGATTCACGTTGCTCGATTGCTGGAACAAGCGCTAGCCTGAAGGCGGAAAACTAAGAACAACCCAGGAGGTTAACGTGGCACTTTATCAATACGGCGAGCATTGCCCAGAGGTTCACGACGACGTATATATTGCCGATACGGCGGATGTTATCGGCCAGGTGACCTTAAAGGCGCGCTCAAGCGTGTGGTATCAAGCCGTGTTGCGCGGTGATACCGACCATCTTGAAATCGGCGAAGAGAGCAATATTCAGGACGGCGCCGTGCTCCACGCTGACCCAGGCTTTCCGCTTAAGGTAGGTAAAGGCGTAACGGTGGGACACCAGGCGATGCTGCATGGCTGCACCATCGGTGACGGCTGCCTGATCGGTATCCAGGCGGTCGTGCTCAATGGCGCGGTGATTGGTGAGAATAGCTTGGTGGGTGCCGGTGCCTTTATTAAGGAGGGCGCAGTGTTTCCGCCCAACTCGCTAATCGTCGGCTCGCCGGCCAAGATCGTGCGGGAGCTTTCCGAAGAAGTCGTGGCGGGACTGAAGCAGAACGCTCAAAGCTATGTTGAACGCGGCAAACTCCATAGCCAGCAGCTAAAACGTATCGATTGACGTAAAACTCGATGTACTAAATAGCAAACCCCCAGACCTTGGCCTGGGGGTTTGCGTTTCTAGCGTAGCGTTTACGACAACTACTTCACATCACATCACATCACATCAACGGATCCGTTACGCCAATCACGTAGAACGCCACCAGCGCGATGATGCCGGTAAAGATGAGGTAGTAGAGGGTGGGCAGAATCGTCTTACGGATCGTAGCCCCTTCGCGGCCTAACAACCCGACCGTTGCCGATGCGGCGACCACGTTATGGATGGCGATCATATTACCCGCCGCCGCACCTACTGCCTGCAGCGCTACCATCATGGCCGTGGAAAGCCCGAGGGTTTCAGCAACGCTGAACTGGAATTCCGCCAGCATTAGGTTGGATACCGTGTTGGAGCCTGCAATGAAGGCGCCCATCGCGCCGACTGCTGGGGCAAAGAAGGGATATATGCCGCCCACGCTATCGGCCACTGCCTGGGCCATCATCACCGGCATCGAGACAAGGTCTGCACCGTTAACACCGGAGTTGATCAAGATACGCACCATCGGCACGGTAAAGATCAACACGAAGCCGGCACCAAAAATCGTTTTGGTCGATTCAGACACCGCGGCGCTGATTTTTTGCGGGTTCATACGGTGCAGGAAGTAGGTGACGATGACCACGGCAATAATAATACCGCCCGGCAGATAGAGCGGCTGAACGCCACCGCTTACGCCCGCTTCGCCAAGGATATTATTCCAACTGAGGTTGATCGAGGTCAGCGCGTTACGCAATGGCTCGATGGTGCGTGAGGCCACCAAGAACAGTGCCAGCAGTACGTAGGGTACCCAGCCTTTGAAAGTAGACATAGGCGCTCTACCAACAACGTCTTCAAGCTTGATCTGCAGGTTACCGATCCACTCGTCTGGCCAAGAGGAGGACTCGGGGAAATCCCAGGTATCTTTTGGCATCAAAAAGCCGCGTTTGGCAGCGGGAACCACAATGGCCAGGCCCACCATAGCGCCGATCATTGAAGGGAATTCAGGGCCCAATAGCACGCCTACCAGCATGTAAGGCACTACGAAGCAAATACCGGTAAAGATGGCGAAAGGGGTAATCGACAGTCCCTCTTTCCACGATTTGTTAGCACCAAAGAAGCGCACCATCACCGTGACCAAAATCAGCGGCATTAAAATACCCACGATACCGTGCGTAATCGCCACTTCGCTGGTCACAAGCTGGAAGAAGACATCCCAGCTAGAGCCTACCGAGTCGAGTTCGGCGCTAATACCAGCACGATCCAGACCACTGCCTACACCGACCACAATAGGCGTGCCTACTGCACCGAAGGAAACCGGCGTTGATTGAATCATCATACCCACGACCACCGCTGCCAGCGCCGGGAAGCCGAGAGCGACCATCAGCGGTGCGGCAACGGCGGCTGGCGTACCGAAGCCTGAAGCGCCTTCGATAAAGCAGCCAAAGAGCCAGGCAACAATCAACGCCTGAACGCGACGGTCAGGGCTAATGCCTGAAAAGCCGTTGCGAATAGCGGTAATACCGCCGGAGTGCTTAAGGGTGTTAAGCAGCAGGATGGCGCCAAAGATGATCCACAAAAGACCAGCGGTCTGAATCAAACCTTGAATAGTCGACGCCGCCACGCGGCTAAACGACATATCCCAAGCGGTTAAGCCAATAATGGCTGCGGCCAGGAAAACAATTGGCATCGCTATCTTGGCAGGTATTTTAAACCCGATGAGCAAAATACCGGCCAGCAACAGCGGAAGGAAGGCCAGAAGTGCAAGTATCGTCTCGTTCATGGAAGGAACTGCCCCTTGTTGTTGATTTGGTATGCTCCGCAATAACCGTCTGGCAGTTGTGCCACCAGTCGGATGTAGGTGAAAGATACGTTTAGGCTAACAGTATGACTACATTGGAAAATTGGTCTTACCACTGAAGTGCTTGTTTGATAGCTGGTTTTACACGGCTGTTGTTTTCTTATGTGTATGTTCTTAAATGGTTTTTTGATGAATGGTTGGAAGTCTGAACGCGCTGAGTCATTAGACTAATAGACAGTACAGTTGCCAGCAAAAGGATAAGTACAGAACTCGCCAGTTGCGTCATAGCAGGCTTACGCTCATTGTTACCAACTGAAGTGTTTTTTACGCATTATGATCAACCACACGGAGGTTATGACAGTGGCAATGACTCTTTATGATCTTTGTGGCCGGGACGAACGGCTACGTTTCTCACCTTACTGCTGGCGTGTGCGCATGGCGCTTGCCCATAAAGGGCTGGACTACACCACTGTGGCGTGGCGCTTTCTCGATAAACAAGCGCTGGAATTCGCTGACTACGACAAAGTGCCGGTACTTTGCGACGGCGATCAGGTGGTGACCGACAGTTTTGAGATCATGCGCTACCTGGATAAGGCGTATCCCGAGGCGCCCGTGCTGGGGGAGGGCGTCAGCTATCAGCGGGTATTACTGTTCAAATACTTTGTAGAACGCAGCGTCAATCCTGCGCTATTCCGCACTATTGCCATGGACTTATTCTCCGCCGTCCATCCCGATGACCGCGCCTATTTCCGTGAAACCCGCGAAGCGCGGTTTGGCTGTACGCTGGAAGAGTTCCATCAGCCTGAGCAGGGTAAGCAGCAGCTTAAGCAGGTGTTGGCACCGGTGCGTGACATGCTGCGGGAGAGCGCCTTTTTAGACGGTGATGCCCCGAGTGGCTCAGATTACCTGCTGTTTGGCAGTATGATGTGGGCGTATGTCGTGTCGACACAGCAACTTGTCGAACCTGGCGACCCAGTGGACGAGTGGTTTAAGCGCATGCTCAGCGTTCATGACGGCGCGGCCGCGAATGCCCTGACCGTGCGCGATATATAGCGTCAACGACGTGGTATAGCTAACAGCGGCGGTACGCTAACGTACCGCCTGATAAATTTGAAAGCGTGATAGTCTCATCGTGAGAGTATCAACGCTTTCGTCAAGGAGATGGCAATGATTGACCTGTATTACTGGACAACACCTAACGGCCATAAAATCTCCATTATGCTCGAAGAAGCCAAGCTGGCGTACCGAGTAAAGCCGATTAACATTGGCCGAGGCGAGCAGTTCGATCCTGAGTTTCTCACTATCGCCCCCAATAACCGCATTCCCGCCATTGTCGACCACGCCCCGCAGGATGGCGGCCAGCCGCTGTCGATGTTTGAGTCGGGCGCCATCCTTGAGTATTTGGCCGACAAGAGCGGCCTCTTCTTACCCGCTGCAGGCCGCGAGCGCTATATCGTATTGCAGTGGCTGCATTGGCAAATGGGCGGCTTAGGGCCGATGGCAGGCCAAAACCACCATTTTTGTCACTATGCACCGCAAAAGATCGAGTACGCCATTGAGCGCTACGTGCGTGAAACCAATCGGCTTTACAGCGTGTTAGACCAACGGCTGGCGCACCACACCTATGTGGGGGGCGATGACTACTCGATTGCCGATATGGCGATCTACCCCTGGATTGTGCCTTGGGAAAAGCAGCGTCAAACGATAGAGGAATTCCCCGACCTAGAGCGCTGGTTTGAGATGATCAAAGCACGCCCAGCGGTGCGCCGGGCTTACGCATTGGTCGAAGACGTTAACCCCCAGGCAGGGGTGGAAATGGACGAGCAGGCGCGTAAGCACTTGTTCGGTAACCGCTAGTAGCCGGCTACTGTCAGCCTTATTCTTGATCTGCGAGTGAGCATGCGCAGCATGAGGAAAAATCATGTTGCGCTGCACAAAAAGCACTGCTAGCTTTAAAGACAGCAAAGGCAAAACCCTGAGTAAGACCCGCCTAATCAGGCGCGTTTATGTGCTAGCTCACTCTTGGAGGTATTATGATGAATAAAGCAACTGATAAAACCACGCAGCAGTTCGAGTCCGTTTTTGTTTCACCGATGCGCTCTTACACACTGACCGCGCTGGATTATTATGACCAGTTGTTCAGTGCCCAGATGGATGCCGCCCGTGCCTACTCGGATATGGCGATTGCGCAAGCGCGCACCTGGCTTGACGTCAAAGACCCCGACAGCTTCAAAAAGGCTCTGGAAAGCCAGCAGAAAACGGCGAGCGATTTCATGGAGCGAGTAAAGGGCGACACGGAAAAAGTCACCTCTATCAGCAAAAGCTTTGCTGAAGATAGCCAGAAGCAAGTAGAAGAAACTACTAAGAAAGCGGTAGAGACGGCCAAGCAGTAATTGCATAGGCAGTCGACGAAGTAATACCGCTTAACGGCGCCGCGCCCCAAGGGACGCGGCGTTTTTGTATACAATAATGAGTGTTTATCCTTTGTTGTTAAAAGCGTTGTTAAAAGTGTTGTTAAAAGCGTTGTTGTAAGCGTTTTTTAAAAACTAAGATTTTGTCGCCCGGTCAATTAAGCGAAAACGTGCAATACGGATGATCTGCTCAATGGCCGTTTGCCGTTCGGTGGCCCTATCGTTGTTCAGGCGCTCCTCGAAAGCAGCTAATATGGCATGCCGATCCAATCCTTTAACGGCAATGACAAAGGGGAAGCCAAATTTTTCCTTATACGCCGTATTAAGCGACTCAAAGCGCGCGAACTCCTCGGGGCTGCACTGATCGAGCCCGGCGCCTGCCTGTTCGCTGGTTGAGTCTTGAGTAAGTTCACCCGCCATAGCCGCTTTTCCCGCCAGGTCAGGGTGCGCTTGAATCACTCTGATTTGCTGTTCGCTGCTCGCCTGCTGCAACATAAGCCCCATGAGCTCAGCCAGTGCCTCGGGGCTATCGTGAGTATCAGTAAGACCGTGCTGCCAGGCGGCTTCGGCCACCCAGGGGGAATGCTCATACACATCCCCATAGTGGTGGGTAAGCATTTCAAGGCTGCACTTACTGGGCGCGGGTGAAAGCAGTAACGGCTGTGATGTTGGCACTGGCACTCTCCAAAGCGGGCAATGTTAAAGCGTCGTTGATTCACAATGTGCGGGGATGGAATTACTGTATACAACAAATAGCATCAAAGGTACTCTTTGACCAATTGGTCAAGCAACGCTATCAATAAGGAGTGGCTATGGGACGCTTAACCACCCACGTACTGGATACCGCCAAAGGTCAGCCAGGCCAGGGGATTACTATCGAAGTATTCCGCCTTACCGGTAATGAGCGCCAACATCTCAGTACCGTAGTCACTAACAGCGACGGCCGCTGCGATGCACCTATTCTAGAGGGCGATGCGCTAACGGCGGGGGAGTATGAGCTGGTGTTCCATGCCGGCGACTACCTGCGTGCCCAAGGTAGTGAGGCTAATGAGCCGCGCTTTTTAGACGTTATCCCGCTGCGTTTTGGCGTCGCTGATGCCAGCCAGCACTATCATGTGCCGCTACTCCTCTCGCCCTATGGCTACTCAACTTACCGCGGTAGCTGATAGGGGACTTTCGTTATGCAAGCGTATCTAATCGATTTTGTTAATTTGCTGCTGCGCTGGCTGCATGTCATTGCGGCCATCGCCTGGATCGGCGAGTCGATCTATTTCGTGATGCTGGACAACAGCCTGCGCTCGCCGAAGGCAGCGGAAGACCGCGAAAAGGGCGTGTTTGGCGAAATGTGGTCGGTGCATGGCGGCGGCTTCTACCACAACCAGAAGTACGCCACGGCGCCTGCCAAGCTGCCTAATGATCTGCACTGGTCATTCTGGAAAGCCTACACCACCTGGCTTTCCGGCTTTGCGCTGTTTGTGATTCTCTACATGGTTAATCCGGGCTTCTATTTGGTAAACCCCAATAGCCCCTGGGAGTGGGCCGCTCATCTGACCGGCTGGCAGGCCAACCTGCTGGCGCTGGCGTTTCTGCTGGGCGGCTGGGTGGTTTACAACGAGCTGTGCAAGCGCATTAGCCCCAATATGGATCGCGACGGCCTACTCAGCATCGCAGTTGCCGTCATGATGGTCGTGGTGGCCTACCTAAGCACGCAGATGTTTACCGGGCGCGCTGCCTTTTTGCTCACTGGTGCTGTGATGGCGACGGCGATGTCGGCTAACGTCTTCTTCTGGATTATTCCCGGTCAGCGCCGCATGGTAAAAGCCATGAAAGCGGGCGATGCGCCCAATCCGCTGGATGGCAAACGCGGCAAACAGCGCTCGGTGCATAACACCTACTTCACGCTGCCGGTCGTTTTGCTGATGGTGAGTAATCACTACTCGTTTATCTACTCCCACGAGCTTGCCTGGGTGGTGATGGTGCTGTTTATCTTTGCCGGTGCCTTGATACGGCAATTCTTTGTTTTAATGCACGCAGGCAAAACCCAGCCCGCCTACCCAGCCTTTGGGGTAGGGCTTATTCTGCTAGCGTTTTGGGTGGCCGCACCGAGTGTATCGTCAACGGGTAGTGATGCCAGCGCCCAAGGTCCCGATCAGGCACAAATCACCGGTTTGATTGAGCAGCACTGCGTGCAGTGCCACGCACGCAACCCGGAACATGCCGGTTTCTCAGCGCCGCCCGCTGGGTTTGCGTTTGAGAATTGGGATGAGATTCTGGGCCATAAAGCACAAATTCAGCAGGTGGTGGCCAGCCGCTATATGCCGTTAGGCAATATGACCAACATGAGTGATGAAGAGCGCGATATCATTGCCGCTTGGGAGGAGTAATCAGAGAGGCTAACTATGAGTGATGCGCAGGCGCCGGAAAAGCGGCGTGCTCCTGTTAAAGAAGGCAAAGAGAGTAAAAAAGAGAGCAAAGAGGGCGATGAGCGCCACGAGGCAATCTACCGGGCGGTGAGCGATGCAATCGTCGAGCAGCGGCTGAAGCCCGGCGCACGGCTGCGTGAAGATGCGCTGGCGGATGTGTTTGGCATTAGCCGCACCGGTATTCGTAAAATCCTCCAGCGTCTGGCGCTAGAGCAACTCGTTACGCTAACCCCGCGCCGAGGCGCCAGCGTTACCCGGCCCACCGCCGACGAAGCCAAAGACGTATTCGATGCCCGCCAGTTAATCGAGTGCGGGTTAATGCCCGACGTAGCCCGGCGCATGGGCGAAAAAGAGGCCGCGGAGCTGCGCGAAATGGCTCGCGAAGAGCGCCAGGCGCTGCGCAGTGGCCAGCAGAGCGTGGCTATTCGGCTATCGGCAGACTTCCATGTGCGCTTAGCGCAGCTATCAGGTAATGCCACCCTGGCAGAGTTTGTCGAGCGGCTCTGCTCCCGCTCATCGCTGATACTCGCCGTCTACGGCCATCGTGGCCACTTAGGCTGTGAATCCCACGACCACGACGATCTGATCGGCTATCTGGAAGCAGGCAACGGCGAGCGCGCCAAAGCCTTTATGAGCCGCCACCTAAAAGCCATCGAAGCGTCACTCTCCATGGTGGAAGAGGAAGAAAACGTGCCGGATTTGCAGCAGATATTTGGGGGTTAAGCACGGTTGTGTCGGATCGCTAAAAAACAGCGCCTGGGGCTTAGTAAAGAGGGCTTACATCAAGCGCCAAAAGGCGTCGACCAGCGGGTTCTTTAGGTTTTTCTTGAGGGTAAATAAACCAATATCGTAGGGCTCCAGTTCCGGCGTCACGTCGAGCACGCGGATGCGATCCACCAAGGGACTGTTGTCGAGAACGATTTTTGGCACCACGCCAATGCCAAAGCCCAAGCTCACCATACTCACAATGGCTTCATTACCGGTGACCTGTGCATAAATGCGCGGAGAGACATCCAACTGACGAAACCACTCATCCACACGGGCTCTTGAGACACCGCTCTCTGATAGAATCATAGGGATGCTCGCCCACTCTTCCGGTGTGGTTGGCGTGCTCGTTGGCACATTCGGCACCTGCTGCTCAAGGGGCGCAATAAACAGCAAAGGCGACGTGGCAATGGATTTAAACGCCAGGCCACGGGGCAAGTTGGCAGGCTGGGCCGCGATGCTAAGGTCTTCTTTACCGTCCAGGACATGGGCAATAGCGTGCTCTGGATCCCCCGTGCGCAGCTTGATTTCAATGATCGGGTAGGCAATACGAAAGCGGCGCAGCAGCTCATGCAAAAAGCTGTAGCTGGCGGTGACGGAGCCATACAGGCTGATTTCACCGCTTAATTGATCAGGATTGTCCGTCAATTCATGACGAATCAAATTCCATTGGCTGCTGGCATCGCGGGCGTACTTGAGAAACTTCTGCCCCTCCTGGGTCAACACCACGGTACGGTTGTCGCGGTTAAACAGCGACACCCCCAGCTCCTCTTCTAAATGCCGGATGTTGCGCGACAGGGCAGAAATGCTGACGTAGCACTCATCGCTGGCGCGACCAAAATGCAGGGTCTCTGCCAAAGCCAGGAACTGTTTTAAAATTTTAAAATTCATAAACGCCATGATAATTGAGTTTTGCAAAAAAAGGGACATGCTGTTGCAAATATATCAATTTAAGAAATGGTCATTTTTGGGTAGATTAACCTTACTCACATAACGCTGGATCTCGCATCTGGCGATTGTGTCACTCTTTTAAGTACCGGTTTTAGCATCGATGTGCCTTACATCGATGTTGTGCTCATAACATATCAGGATGCTAACGATGGCTAACTACTTCAATACGCTGCCGCTCCGCGAGCAACTGGCGCAACTCGCCAAATGCCGTTTCATGTACAGCTCTGAATTTGCTGATGGCGTAGAAGCGCTTAAAGGCAAAAAAATGGTCGTGATCGGCTGTGGCGCCCAGGGCCTTAACCAAGGCTTGAACCTACGCGACAGCGGCTTAGACGTCTCTTACGCACTGCGCCCTGAAGCCATTGAACAAAAACGTCAGTCCTGGAAAAACGCCACCGAAAACGGTTTTACTGTCGGTACCTACGAAGAGTTGATCCCCACGGCCGACGTGGTTTTGAACCTGACGCCCGATAAGCAGCACACCGCTGTTGTGACGGCGGTAATGCCGCTGATGAAAGAGGGCGCCTGCCTATCTTACTCCCACGGTTTCAACATCGTAGAAGAGGGCATGAAAATCCGTGATGACTTAACTGTCATCATGGTGGCACCTAAGTGCCCGGGTTCTGAAGTTCGCGCTGAATACGTGCGTGGTTTCGGCGTTCCCACCTTGATCGCTGTTCACGAAGCCAACGATCCCAAAGGCGAAGGCCTTGCCCTGGCAAAAGCCTACGCGGTGGGTACTGGCGGTCACAAAGCGGGCGTGTTGATGTCCTCTTTCATCGCCGAAGTTAAATCCGACCTGATGGGTGAACAGACGATCCTTTGCGGCATGTTGCAAACCGGTTCTCTCCTCTGCTTCGACAAAATGATCGAAGAGGGCATTGAGCCTGGCTACGCCGCTAAGCTGATTCAGTACGGCTGGGAAAACATCACAGAAGCATTGAAGTACGGCGGCGTGACCAACATGCTGGATCGTCTCTCTAACCCAGCCAAGATCAAAGCCTTTGATCTTGCTGAAGAGCTGAAAGAGATCATGCGTCCGCTTTACAACAAGCACCAGGACGACATCATGAGCGGCCACTTCTCGCACACGATGATGGAAGACTGGGCGAACGATGACGCTAACCTGCACAAATGGCGTGCCGAAACCGCAGAAACCAACTTCGAGAAAACCCCTGCAGGTGACGTAGAGATTACCGAGCAGGAGTACTTCGATAACGGCATCTTGATGGTAGCGATGGTTAAAGCGGGCGTTGAGCTGGCTTTTGAGACTATGACGGCGGCGGGCATTATCGCCGAGTCTGCTTACTACGAGTCGCTCCACGAAACGCCACTGATCGCCAACACCATCGCGCGTAAGAAGCTGTACGAGATGAACGCGACTATCTCCGATACAGCGGAGTACGGTTGCTACCTTTACAACCACGCGTGCGTACCGCTCTTGGCTGACTTTATGAAAGGCATCAAGTCCGATGTTATCGGTAAAGGTCTAGATCTGGACGACAACGGCGTTGATAACGCCCGCTTGATCGAAGTTAATGATGCGCTTCGCGCTCACCCGGTAGAAGCCGTTGGCGCAGTGCTGCGTGGCCATATGGCGGACATGAAGAAGATCGTTTAATCGGCTGATTAAACGGTAGACCGCTAAGTCATCTAAAAAGCCGAGATATCGCCACGATATGCTCGGCTTTTTTGTCTCATTGCATGCGAACACTGACTTTTTCCAAACAATAAGGAACACATTGATGGAGCCTTCAAGCCGCTTAGCGCGTATTCAGCTAAACAAAGCGACGATCAGTTTTGATGATCGCTTCACCCTAAGCGAGATTGATTGGATCATCGAACCCCACCAACATTGGGTCATCACGGGCACCAATGGCTCAGGAAAATCGGCCCTGGCGGCGGCGCTGGCGGGCGTTGGTAAGATTGAAGCGGGCACTATTCAAGGTCTTCCCAACAACGTTGGGTTGGTCTCTTTCGAAGCGCAGGCCGAGCTTATCGCCAAAGAGCTGAAAAAAGACGATGCCGATATCATGGATGTCATTTCACTCGGCACCCCCGTTAGTGAAATGATTTTCGAGCAGTGCCAAGACCCTGAACTTGCCAGCGAGCTGGTCGAAAAGTTCGGGCTGACGAAACTCCTCGACCGTGCCTTTCGTAAGCTCTCCACGGGCGAAACCCGCAAGGTCATGCTGATTCGCGCTCTGTCGAGCAAGCCGGATTTGCTGATTTTAGACGAGCCTTTTGATGGTTTGGACGTCGACACCCTCGCCATGCTGCAAGCCCATCTCGCCTCCATCATCGACACCGTTCCCATGGTGATGGTGCTGAATCGCTTTGATGAGATGCCAGACTTTATCACTCACGTGGCTTATCTGGATAAAGAGCGTTTAGAGAAAAAGAGAGGGGATAAGAAACGAGGAGATAGTGGACGTTTAGCGTTCACGGTAGAGCGTCAGGATGAAGCTGCCTTCAATGAGCTTTATCAGTTGCTGCATCTGAAAACCACTGACCTAAGCCTGCCAGAAGCGGATCCAGCCAGCAAATTACCTGCTCTTGACCCCAGTCAGCCGTTAGTGAAGCTCAAACAAGCAACTATCCAATACGGCGACACCGTGATTGTCGATAAGCTCGATTGGACGATAGAGCAGGGCCAGCACTGGCAGCTCAGTGGCCCCAACGGTAGCGGCAAAACCTGTGTTTTGTCCCTGATCACGGGGGATCATCCGCAGTGCTATACCAACGATATTTTTGTGTTTGGCTTCCAGCGCGGCAACGGCGAAAGCATCTGGCAGATCAAGCAGTTTATCGGCTATGTCTCCACTGCCCTGCAGTGGGAGTATCGCGTCAGCACCAGCTGCAAAAACGTGATTATTTCAGGCTTCTACGACAGCATCGGCGTGTACACAAAAGCCACCGATCATCAGAAAAAAATCGCCGACCAGTGGCTGGTACTACTCGGCATGCAAGAGCGCGCCGATCAGCCCTTCAACAAACTCTCCTACGGCGACCAGCGTCTGCTGCTTATCGCCCGCGCCATGGTGAAGCACCCGCCGCTATTGATCCTGGACGAGCCCTGCCTCGGTCTAGACGATATGAACCGCCAGTTGGTTCTCGCCCTTATTGAGAAAATTTGTGCAGGGAAAGAAACCACGGTGCTCTACGTGAATCACCACACGGAAGACAAAATAAAAGAAATAGACAATCATTTGTCGCTGGAGAAGAATCACTAGTGAGCGGTAAAGGTCGTCTAACTCCTTCACGCTTTTAGCGGCCGCGAAGTAAGCAACGGTGAGCGTTCTAAAGCAATAAGGAGGCACCATCGAGAAGTCACCAAGTGTCGCTCTCCATGGTCTAAAAGGAAGAGGAATTGCGGGCTCTGCAGCAGGTGTTTGGGGACTATAGGTGTTTAGGGTCGCTAACAGAAGACCGCTAAATGAGGGGAAGTGCAAAAGAATTTTAGTGGTTCCCAAAATATTTATACGCATCACTCAATCCTTGGCTAGTAAGGAAAAGTGTATTCAATCGCTCTTGACGATTAAATATTATTGAAAGTTACCTTTTGTTACAAAAGCAGTTAGCATTATCTGTAGAAATGGTGGTATTTTTGAATTTCAAAAATCTACTTAAGTATTATTAACTGCGATGATTAATGAAACAGAACTTGCTAGAGACTATGCCGAAGGCATCGAAAGCTTTAAAAAGTGCCACACACTAGGTGGTTCGTTCGCTGGCTGCCGCTTTGTAATGCCTTTTGCCATCGGTTATGCCAGGCAGCTAACGGTAGATCAATGGCCTGCCTTCAACGAGCTGACTGATGAAGAGAAATTTGCAGCAGGGATGATTCACCGCATACTCGCATCGCACGATATTATGGGTGATTATCCACGCTTGTGGCTGCAGATTTGTGACTTTGAGTACGAAGCCAAGAAACTGCTCGCCTCTCCACTTGAACGTTCCTTTTTACATAGAAAGCTGACCCAAGAGTCTTAGGATAGGGTTTCTCACACCGTTTACCACGCTTCCAATCTCGTTAGCGAAATTCAAAAAGAAGGCATTCCTGTCGCTATGAGCGAGGTTCAAGTGGATAGTAAAGGTATTCTTGTTTACCGGTGCCCACGCCAGGTCGGCGATGATTGGTTTGGCGCTCGAAGCTGGTTCGGGGGTGCTCCTCGGCTGGGGGATCTAACATGGCCGAGAAGCGCTGAGGGGTACCCGCTTCATTTCGTTGCCCAGTTTGATCTTGCCGAAATAGCCGCTGAGTGCGGCCAAACCGAGTTGCCCAGCGAGGGCTCGCTGGCCTTCTTTACTGGCCGGGCAAGCGATGAAGAATGTGCGGTTATCGAGATACCGCCTGGGGTGGCAGAGGATTTCAGCGAAGTACCCGAAGGGCGGTTACCTTTCGATGAGGTTGGCTTGGAAAAACCGGGGATGAACGACCTGCTTCCATTCTGGCCAGTAGGTTTCATGCCTTATGAAACGGATCCGAGCAAGATAGATAGCGACTGCCGCGAAGCATTGGCCAAGCATGGTACGCCGCAGTTTGAGCACCGGTCGTTCACCCTTTCGGCTGCGGCGATTTTAAAGGGCCCAGGCGTTCCTCACTGGTACCGGATCGCTTTTTATTACCGCGATTCTCTGCTCAAGCGTAAGATGGGGATCCCAGCACGAATTGCAGAAATCCAACAGCAGATAGCAGACACTCAAGAGGAAGAGCAAAAGCAAAAGCCTGATCCCCTCAAGCTCCTCTTTGGAGTGGACGTTAACTATCAAATAAAGTGTATCGAAGCTATCCAGCGGTTACAGCCAGCGTTTGACCGCCATCTTGCCGAGGTAGATGCCCTTTGTGAAGGGCGGGCACCCTGGTCGTTGATGCCAGAAGACGAGTGGCGGCACCTTGAGGTGCTGTGGCGCAAAACGTCCGAGTTTTATCCGATAACGGCACCAAGTGATAGTAAGGTGAGCGCCGATCTATCTCTGTCGGAGGATATGCTCCGAGAGCTGCCTAAGGCGGATGATCCATCCTATCGAGAGTTACCTGCAGAAGTGCGCGATTTTATTGAACATCGCCAGAGGCCGCGTCCACAGTGGTGGTACAGCGCTTATTTGATTGAGGATGCGATCAAGCACATTGACGAAGAAGATGAGCCTTTGCCTCCAGCGTTTGAGGCTTTTCGTGCGGAAGTCTCCCTTTGGGTGGCCGACCACGACCCATGGCAGCAAATGGATGAGGACGATGCTGAGCGGCTGGCCATGATTCACCGGCGCTGTCGTGACGAGTTCAGGGAAATTGTAAGCTACCGTGTTCCTTATAGTCTTGATGAGCTGGAAACCATTACGGTGCGGCTGGCGCTTGCGGGTGACGAAAGCGTATATGCGGGTCTTCCCGAGGCGGCGAGAGCCCGGGTCAATCGCTATTGCTTGCTGCCAACAGGAGGAAGCAATCATCAAATGTTTGGCATTCCGCTTGAGATGCAGGCGAACGCAAGATTGCTGAATTACGACCGCCACCTACTACTGCAACTGACGGCTGACGACGCCAACTTCTTTGATTTTAACGGTTGTGGCAATTATCAGTTCTGGATTTCACCCAAGGAACTTAAACAACGTAAATGGGAAGCCGTCAATATCACTTTTGAGTGTGATTAATTTGAACGAATAGGCTCAACTAGCATTAGAAAGAGGTTCGGGCGATTGCCTGGGCCTCTTTTTTTTCAGCTTTATTGAATGATGGCTAAGCCCTTCTGCTAAAGAGAGAGTTCACGCGATGACGTGCTGTATAGCAGAGATGGAGTAGGTGATCAGTGAATAAATGCTAAAGAGGCGACTCTGTGCCTAACGAACGAACGGCTAACCACAGGAGAAACACCATGAGCTACAGAACCCTTGATGCCCGCGTCTGGGCCACCAACTGCCTGACCGATGGCGAACTGATTTATGGTTTTAGATCCGATAAAAGTCTGGAGGACGAGGAGAGCGCGGCGAATACCATGAACCGTGCAGAGCGTGGAGAACCGCAACCGGCCGATTGCTTTCCTAAAGAAATGTATGTTGCCAGTGAATACGAAAAAATAAAATCAGTGCCGGATATCTTTACCAGTGGATTCTGGGTGGTTTCTGCCCGTTTTGCAGAGGTGCTAAGTCGTTTTGAGCTGGGCCAAACGGAGCTTCATCCAGTCAAGCTATTCCAACACGACCGCAAAACGCCGTTCGAAGGCGAGTACTTCGTCCTGGCTTTTGGTGAGACCAAGGATACCTTTGTGCCGGAGGAGTCGCCGGAGGCAGATACCGTCTTTATGAGGAAGGATGTATGGCAAGCAAAGCGTGCGAACAATAAAGACAGCCTAGCCTTTGATAAATCTGTTTTAAACGGCGTTGATTTGTGGATGGAAAAAAAATCATGTATTCATTTTTTATGAGTGATCGCTTGGTAGAGGCGCTTAAAGCCGAAAAACTATCACAAAAACTGAGGCCTTATCGCTGTCGTGTTGTTTCCAATCTGCACTAATTCAATCTTTTAAAGGGGAGTAGGGGTATGGCCGGGGGTATAAAGCATCTTTTTCAGGTTCATCACTGGTTGATGATAGAGCTGCCCAATCAGCTTCTGAACGCTCCACCGAAAGCGTAACCGTCAGCGTCGATGGCCAGACGCTGACGCCTACGCTTTGGGCTAAACGAACGCAACCACCACCACAGGAGAAACACCATGAGCTACAGAACCCTTGATGCCCGCGTCTGGGCCACCAACTGCTTGACCGATGGCGAACTGATTTATGCTTTTGATCCAGATAATTATTTAACGGACGAAGACAGCGCGGTCGATGCCATGAAGCGAGCCAAACTTGGCGAGCCGTTACCGGCGGATCGCTTTCCGAAAGAGATGTATGTGACTAGTAGCTATCAGCGGTTCAAAAAGGTGCCAGACAT
>NZ_JPUA01000048.1:33229-39021 GCF_002211105.1 Halomonas campaniensis
GGTGCTGCGTCGTTTTGAGCTGGGCCAAACGGGGTTACATCCAGTCAAGCTGTTTCATCATGACCGTAAGACACCGTTCGAAGGCGAGTACTTCGTCCTGGCTTTTGGTGAGGCCAAGGATACTTTTGTGCCGGAGGAGTCGCCTAAGGTCAGGAAAATTCCTTTTACTAAAAAAGATCTCTGGGGGCCAAAACATTCGGATAATGAATATGGCTTGGCTTTTGAAGAAAGGGTTATGCAAGGGGCTGATTTGTGGATGGAGAAAAAATTGCGGCATGTTTTCTTTTTAAGTGATCGCTTGGTAGAGGCACTAAACGCCGAAAAACTGACCAAGCCATTGAAGCCCTATCGCTGTCGCGTTGTTTCCAATCTGAACTAATTCAATTTTTTAAAAGGGGGGAGGGGTATGGCCGGGGGTATAAAGCATCTTTTTCAGGTTCATCACTGTTTGATGAGAGAGCTGCCCAATCAGCTTGTGAACGCATCGCCGAAAGCGTAACCGTCAGCGTCGATGGCCAGATGCTGACGCCTACGCTTTGGGCTAAATAAACGCAACACCAACAACCAACACAGGAGAAACACCATGAGCTACCGAACCCTTGATGCCTGCGTCTGGGCCACTAACTGCCTGACCGATGGCGAACTGATTTATGGTTTTAGATCCGATAAAAGTCTGGAGGACGAAGAGCGCGCGGCGGATACCATGAACCGTGCAGAGCGTGGAGAACCGCAACCGGCCGATTGCTTTCCGAAGGAGATGTATGTTGCCAGTGAATACGAAAAAATAAAAACAGTGCCGGATATATTTACCAGTGGATTCTGGGTGGTATCAGCCCGTTTCGCCGATGTGCTGCGTCGATTCGATCTGGGAAAGACTGGATTGCACCCGGTAAAACTCTTTCATCACGACCGCACGACACCGTTCGAGGGCGAGTACTTTACGCTGGCCTTCGGCGAGACCAAAGATACCTTTGTGCCGGAGGAGTCGCCAGAGGCTGGTCAATCTCCCTTTATGCGTAAGGATATGTGGGCGCCAAGTTTGGGGGGGAGGATGATGGTCTTGCGTTAAATAAAAATGCCTTGGAAGGCGTTGATCTTTGGATGGAGAAAAAGCTAGTCGAAGCTTTT
Organism: Halomonas campaniensis; assembly: GCF_002211105.1. GTDB lineage: Bacteria > Pseudomonadota > Gammaproteobacteria > Pseudomonadales > Halomonadaceae > Vreelandella > Vreelandella campaniensis_A. The sequence goes on from NZ_JPUA01000048.1 coordinate 34,358, forward strand.
TTTATGAGTGACCGCTTGGTAGAGGCGCTTAAAGCCGAAAAACTGACTAAGCCATTGAAACCGTATCGCTGTCGCATCGTTTCCAATCTGCACTAATTCAATCTTTTAAAGGGGAGCAGGGGTATGGCCGGGGGTATAAAGCATCTTTTTCAGATTCATCACTGGTTGATGAAAGAGCTGCCCAATCAGCTTGTGAACACGCCGCCGAGAGCGTAACCGTCAGCGTCGATGCAATGGCCAAACACTGACGCCTACGTTTTGGGCTAAATAAACGCAACACCAACACAGGAGAAACACCATGAGCTACAGAACCCTAGATGCCCGCGTCTGGGCCACCAACTGCTTGACCGATGGCGAACTGATTTATGCTTTTGATCCAGATAATTATTTAACGGACGAAGACAGCGCGGTCGATGCCATGAAGCGAGCCAAACTTGGCGAGCCGTTACCGAAGGATCGCTTTCCGAAAGAGATGTATGTGACTAGTAGCTATCAGCGGTTCAAAAAGGTGCCAGACATCTTCTGTGCTGGGTTCTGGGTCGTCTCGTCTCGTTTCGCCGATGTGCTGCGTCGATTTGATCTGGGAAAGACTGGATTGCACCCGGTAAAACTCTTTCATCACGACCGCACGACACCGTTCGAGGGCGAGTACTTTACGCTGGCCTTCGGCGAGACCAAAGATACCTTTGTGCCGGAGGAGTCGCCAGAGGCTGGTCAATCTCCCTTTATGCGTAAGGATATGTGGGCGCCAAGTTTGGGACGCGAGAATGATGGTCTGGCATTGAACAGTGAAGCTCTTCAGGGTGTTGATTTATGGATGGAAAAGAAAATGGTGCATGTGTTTTTCCTAAGTGACCGCTTGGTAGAAGCGCTAAAAGCCGAAAAACTGACTAAGCCATTGAAGCCTTATCGCTGTCGCGTCGTTTCCAACCAAGACTAATTTCATTTTTAAAAGGGGGTAGGGGTATGGCCAAGGGTATAAAGCATCTTTTTCAGATTCATCATATTCTACCGAATCAGCTTTTTAATAACCCCGAGACTCGCTCGGGATTACAAAAACTGTTTGGCGACGACTATCTTAATCTCCGCGACAGCATGGAGAATAAGACCGCTCTATATCGAGATGCGGCGCAGGCCGAGACGATCAAGCAATCGCTGCTAAGCGGCGATAATTTCTATCGTGATATCGGCATCGGCGGTAGTTATCATGAGGGCGGGCATCCAGGGTACAACCAGTTTCTTTTGGATCAGGTGGGGCTTATTCTCAACGCGCCAGACGAAGTGCTGAGCAGTGAGCAGAAAAAAGTCGCTTTTTTTGACCTAGCGCGTTTTGCCAGCGAAGTCTCCGAGGGCACGGCCACCTTTGATGGCAAGCCCTTGTCCCTGGCCGGGGGCGACGCTAATACAAAAATTCTGAATGAGGCTTGGAAAGCCAAGCAGCTCGACTACACCGCCCCCGATGTGCTGACCCAGGATGGCCTGGGTGACTTTATCGAGCATTTTAATCAGGCGGATATTACCGATAAAGGCACTGATGGCCAGGTCAACACCGAGCACCGCCTGATAGTCACTGAGAAACAAACCAAAGCATTTTACGAGTTGGGTGTGATCAGTGAAGAAACTTATCACGCGTATCTTAACAAGCTGGCGGATATCCGAAAGAGCATCGAGTCCTCAGGCCCTGGGAAGGGTAAGGGAGGTGACATTTCCAATATCTTCTATAAGAACAGCTACGATAAGGCAAAAGCTGACGGCCAACCTTTGTCGGCAGAAGAGACAGTCAGGCGTGAGTCAGGCATCAATAACGACGGCCAGCCGCTCGCCCAAACACTGCACAAGGAGAGTGGCCCTACCCAGGTATCGATGGAGGCCGCCCCGGGGCTGGCGGTGGAACTCGAACAGCGGCACCTGCAGTTGCCAGAGGCCTTTACCGCGCTGGATCAGGAAATCCGCCTCAGCCTTGAAAAATCACTGGTGGGCGTCGGCGGCGGAATCATCGGTGATGCCGGTGAGTTCCTCAATCACTCCTACGATAGCCTCAAACACGGCCTGGATACCGGCGATTGGCAGCCGATGCGCCAGGATGTCGAGACGTTCGGGGCCGCTATTGTGCTGAGTGCGTTTGTGGTTGTTGGTACGACGGTATTGGCCGGTGTTGTGGGTGGACCGGGCGCTGCCGCCTTGGTGGCGAATGGATGGGCTATTTATGGGATCGCCGATGGCCTGAATAATATCAGCGAGCTGATCGGTAAGGTTGTTCATGATGCGCCTTACTGGGTGGATATGCTCTCCGGCGGCTTTATGTCCTGGCTTAAGGGCGAGTTTGGTTATGCCAGCAAGGTCGTCTCGCCGCTGGTATTGGATTTGGATGGCGATGGCGTGGAAACCATTGCCCTCACCGATGGGGCCTATTTTGACCACGACGGCAATGGTTTCGCTGAGAAGAGCGGCTGGGTCAGCCCGGATGATGGCCTGCTGGTGTGGGACAAAAATGGCGATGGCAAGATCAGCGACGGCAGCGAACTATTCGGCAACCACTCGTTAGGCAAAGATGGCGAGAAGGCAGAACATGGCTTTGCCTCCCTGGCTGTACTGGACACCAACGACGATGGTGTTGTCGATGCGCAAGATGCAGATTTCGCTAGCCTGCAGGTATGGCAGGACAAAAATGGCGATGGTCGTGTGCAGGCGGGCGAACTGCTCTCCCTGGCAGACGCCGGGGTGGCCTCGCTCAGTATTGCGTTTGATTCCGCGTCAGAAACGGACGAGGCCGGCAATCTGCATTTGCAGCTTGGCTACTTCACCCGTACCGACGGCAGCGAAGCTGCGCTGACCGATGTCTGGTTTCAGCACGATTTGATGGATACCCGCGATGGCACGCCCCCACCGAACGACGATGCGGTCTCAGTCGGCCCCGGCCTGGTGGGTTACGGCAACGTGCATGATTTGCACACCGCGGTAGCGCTAGACGAAAGCGGTCTGTTAGGCAGCTTGATCGAACAGTTTGGCGCAGAACAGGATATTGCCCGCCGCCACGCCCTCATCGATGAGCTGCTATTCGCTTGGACGGGCGCCAATGCGCACGCGCCCGATAGTCGAGGGCAGTATATCGAGGATGCCAGAAAGCTGTATGCGGTGGAGGCTTTCATGGGTGAAAAGTTCGTGCAAGGGGCGGGCACCAACGCTGGGCTGAATGATCCGGGCCCTAATGCGGCCCGGTCGCTTACGGAAACCTATCAAGCCTTAGCCGCTCAGGTATACGCCAGCTTGGCGATTGAGTCCCATCATGCCGAATGGTTTGGGGAGGTCGGCATCGATACGAATGGCTCGGCATGGCACTTCGAAACACAAGCCCTAGTGGATCGTTTCTCTGAGGCGTTTCAAAATGATGGATGGTCGGGAATTGCTCGGATACTGGAGTTCGCTGACACCCTAAAACGGGCCGATGTGCCGCTGACTGATGCGCTACTCCAGCAGCTGAACGCCCAAGGCGCGGCCGATGGCTCAGACTTCGAACGGCTGCTGGCGGGACTTGGGCAGGTAAACCGATTCGAAGATGCACACGGCAACGCCGTTAGCGCGAATGGCGCACTCAAACTGGTTGGGTTTGACGACCAAAACGACCAGCTCCAAGGGAGTGTTGGCGACGATGAGCTATTCGGCCTTGCGGGGGATGACATCCTTATAGGCGGTGCTGGTAAGGATAGGCTTGATGGTGGTGATGGTGATGACATTCTGACCGGCGGTGGCGGCAATGACCATCTTGAAGGGGGCAAGGGATCGGATACGTATCGCTTCGCCACCGGCTGGGGCTCGGACTATATCGACAACTACGACCCCAACCCCGACTCGGTCGATGTCATTGCGTTTGAGGCCGGTATTGCCCCGGAGGATATCACGCTGAGCCGTGACGGTAGCGACCTGATTCTGCGCCTTACCGGCAGTGAGGATCGCATCGAAGTGCGGAGTTACTTTTACAACGATGCCGCAGCCTCCTACGCGGTGGAAACGATTCGTTTCGCTGACGGCACCAGTTGGTCAGTAGAAGACGTTAAAGCTCAGATACTGATCGGGACTCCTAGTGACGATTACCTAGCAGGCTACGACAGCAATGACCTCTTAGTCGGCGGTGCGGGTAACGATAGGCTCGAAGGAGGAGACGGTGATGACGTGTTGGAGGGTGGTCTTGGCGACGATGTCCTCGAAGGGGGCAAAGGCTCGGACGTGTATCACTTCGCCCGTGGCTGGGGTTTTGATCGCATCGATAATTATGCCTCCCGTGATGAAGAAGCGGTTGACGTCATTGACTTTGCGGCGGACATCGCCCCGAGCGATATCACGCTGAGCCGTAACGGTAGCGACCTGATCCTACGCCTTACCAACGGTGAGGATCGCATCGAAGTGAGGAGTTACTTTTACAACGATGCCGCAGCCTCCTACGCGGTGGAAACGCTTCGTTTCGCTGATGGTACTGCTTGGTCGATTGAAGACGTCAAGGCCCAACTGCTGATGGGAACGCCGGGCGATGACCACCTTATAGGGTACATCAGCGATGACACCTTAGTCGGTGGTGCGGGTAACGATAGGCTCGAAGGGGGCGATGGCAATGACACCCTGATCGGTGGTGCCGGCGACGATGTGCTCAAAGGTGGCAAAGGTTCGGA
>NZ_JPUA01000049.1:0-29779 GCF_002211105.1 Halomonas campaniensis
CCAACTGCGCAGCTTCTGTCTGACTAATATTTAACTGACCAGCAATGGCTTCCAGTGCTGCTGGGTCGATAGTCTGCACAGACCCACTGTTATCCATACTGAGAGACTGGATAATTGCTTTGAGCGCTGGTGTATCGACCAACTGCGCTACAGGGCTACTTTCAGTAAACGAAGCCATGAGTGCGAGACGGCCAGCAATCTCGTCAAGAGGTGTCGAGAATTGCTGACTCTCTAAACCTAGCGGGTTCGCGCTGATGTCTGAGTTCGGCAGCTGTAGCTGGGCGAGAAGTTGAGAAAAGCCGCTCTCACTGACATCCAGCCCCAGGGCTTCAAGTGCCGTGCTCAAACTTTCAGCGTCGACTTCTAATGTATCGGAAACTAGATTGTCGAGTGCATCGAGCTGTTTTTGCTGTAAGGGCGCCTGAGAAGCGCTAACGTCACCAAGCCCAGATGACGACGAGTTTCGCTGAGTACCAGACGCTTGTAACAGCGCCTGTTGGAATAAGCCGTTGGCTGGGTCTTGACGGTTAAAAGCACCTGGAGACTGTGTCTGAGGTGAACTTTGACTGACCGAAAGCAACTGGTGAATGTTCATATTCAGTTCCCTGGCACCGCTAATGCGGAGTGTCGTTATGTTGACGAGCCGCACGGCTTGTCACCAGATCATCATTCGTTTTTTGTTCCTGACGCTCACTGCGGCGGTGCTCTTCTAATAGTCGACGCGACGCCAGTGTATCGTAGGAAGAGAGCTTTCGCTGCTCTTGTTGCCAGTTCTTTTTACTCTGCTCAACACTTGCCTGTTGGGAAGCTAAGGCTTGTCGAGCGCGGCTTAGTGCCGCATCCAAAGAAGCCAGGAACTGTTGATAGTTGTACATGGTGGCAGGGTCAATGCCTTCACGCATCGCTTTTTGCAAGCGCTCGGCGTACTCCGCCCGATAGCTCAGCAGCGACTGTAGCTGAGCGGTCGTTTGCTGTTCTGTTTGTCGCTCCTGAGCCAGTATCTTGCCCGCTTGATCGCGTGCGCCTCTGGCCAAGTCAGTCAACATTTCAAGCTGTGAAGTGCTCATACGCGCCCTCCTACCAGTGCGTGCAGCGCTTGGCGAGCATCCGCAAGCGTTGCACACTCATCAATATTTTGTTGAAGGAAGCTTTCTAACGATGGAAAGCGTTTCACTGCCTCGTCGAGTTGGGGATCATGACCAGGACTGTAGGCCCCCACGCTGATAAGATCTCGATTACGCTGGTAGCGCGAGAACAGTTGTTTGAACACTCGTGCTTCCTGAAGCTGCTCGGCTGAGGCAATAGCGGTCATGGCACGGCTAATTGAAGCTTCAATATCGATGGCCGGATAGTGACCTGCTTCCGCTAATGTTCTCGACAGTACTATGTGCCCATCTAGAATGGCGCGAGCAGAATCAGCAATAGGATCCTGTTGGTCGTCGCCCTCCGTTAGCACGGTATAAAACGCTGTAATCGAGCCGCCGCCACGTTCAGCATTGCCTGCTCGCTCCACTAACCCCGGTAGCTTGGCAAAAACCGATGGTGGATAACCTTTAGTAGCGGGTGGCTCACCAATCGCCAAAGCAATTTCCCGCTGGGCCATGGCATAGCGTGTTAGCGAATCCATGATCAGCAGAACATCGCGACCTTCGTCACGGAAGCCTTCTGCCAGGCGTGTCGCATAAGCGGCGCCCTGCAGGCGCTGCAGCGGTGATGTGTCAGCGGGAGCGGCGACGACAACAGCACGCCGACGTCCCTCAGGGCCCAAAATGTTATCGATGAAGTCTTGTACTTCACGGCCCCGCTCACCAATCAAGCCCACCACGATCACATCGGCCTTGGTGTAGCGTGCCATCATGCCTAGCAGTACTGACTTACCCACACCTGAGCCTGCAAAGAGCCCCATACGCTGACCTCGACCGACGCAAAGCAGAGCATTAATAGCGCGAATGCCGACGTCAATTTGCGCATCAATGGGGGCGCGCGAAAGCGGGTTGAGCGGCGGAGAGCTGAGTGTTGCTCGGGGTGTTTCATCTATATTCTCCCGATCATCCAGCGGGTTGCCGTTACCATCCAGTACTCGCCCAAGCAGGCTATCGCCCATCGGGAAGCGACGGGCACTGTTGTTGCCGCTTTCATCAAGAGGTGCAACGCGAGCCCCAGGCATTAATCCTACAACCTCTTCGAGAGGCATCAGGAATAGCTTGTCACCAGAAAAGCCGACGACCTCTGCCTCTGCATGCCTATCGCTGTCTGTCAGCCGGCCATCGCTGCCAGGCAATTCAATCCGGCAGGCGCTGCCCACCGCCACACGCAGCCCTACCACCTCAATCACCATCCCCGTCGCGCGAATCACGCGGCCACTATTGCGGTAGCGAGGCAGATGGCTGACACGCTGCTGTGTGCGTCGCAATGCCTTATTCCAGCGATGTTGATGGGGACAGGTGGTATCTGCCATAGCGTATCCGCCTAGGATGAAGGAATGTTAGAAGAGGGAGGCGAATTGAGGCCGCGTTTGCGCGATTGGGCTTGGATAGCAAGCCAACGGCTTTCGAAGGTCGCGTCAATTTCACCCTGGGCACTGGTGACCCGACAGCCGCCACGGGCAAGCTGGTCATCGGGCTGCAGCTTCCAATTGGCAGCCCTGAGTTCATTGCCTAGGTGCTCCTCTACTAGCGCGTGATCATCGGGGTTGAGCCAAAGCCTCTGCTGGCCTACCAGAGGGGGTTCGGTGTGCAGTAGCTCGCGGACAATGGTCAAAATTTGCTCAGGTGTATCCCGTAAGGCATCGCTTGCAAGCTGTTTGCCGGTGGCGAGTGCTAACTCGACCAGGTCGTAGGCGATCGTGTCATCAAGACGTTCAAGGGCGTCCGCAAACTGCTTGCCCAGCGTTTCCAACGGTGCAACGGTTTTGCGAATCTGTGCTTCCAACTCCGTTTTTGCCTGTTCGGCAGCTTCCTCTAAACCCTTTTCAAGTCCCTCTTTGTGGCCCTGTTCAAAGCCAGCGTCATACCCCTCTTTTTGTGCTTGCTGGCGAATACGCTCGTGAAGCGCCTGGCGTTCACTCTCTTCACGCTGGCGTGCCAGCTCGGCCGCTTTCTGTGCCGCCTGTACTTTGCGCTGGTGAGCTGTTGGCACTTCGCCGTCAGGGGTATGGCTGCTCTTTGTGGTTGCCAGCTCATCCATTTGCCAGCGGCGCCAATCCCCATGGCGATCGAATTTAGGCGAGTGAGTATTAGACATACTCGTCGTCTCCGCCAGCCAGAACGATTTCCCCTGAATCGGCTAAACGCCGCACGACCTGCAAGATCGTTTTCTGCTCGGTTTCAACTTGAGAGACGCGGATGGGGCCGCGGGCTTCCATATCTTCGCGCACTAAATCGGCGGCGCGCTGTGACATGTTGCGCAGGAATTTGTCGACCAAAGCGTCCTGAGCCCCTTTGAGTGCCACGACCAGTGAGTTGGTATCGACTTCCTGCAGCACCATTTGAATAGCGCGGTTGTCGAGATCCAGCAGGTTCTCGAACAGGAACATTTCGTCGATAATCTTCTGAGCCAGATCTTCGCTGTGCGCACGCACGGTTTCGATAGCAGTCTCCTCCTGAGAGGAGTTCATCAAGTTGAGGATCTCTGCAGCCGTTCTTACGCCGCCCATTTTGCTGCGCTTGAGGTTCTGGCCATCCAGCATGCTGGTGAGTACTTCGGTCAGTTCTTGTAACGCTGCAGGCTGAACGCCGCTAAAGGTGGCGATACGTAGTACCACGTCATTACGCAATTTCTCTTCAAACAGCTCCAGAATATCTGAGGCTTGATGACGATCCAGGTGAACCAGGATTGTCGCAATAATCTGCGGATGCTCGTCGCGGATTAGCTCGGAGACCATGGACGCTTCCATGAGGTTGAGTGCGTCGATACCCGAGTTGCTGCCTGTGGTCTCCAGAATATCTTCAATTAAGCTGGTTGCGCGCTCGCTACCCAGTGCTTTGGTCAGCACCGAGCGGATGTGATCGCTGGAGTTGAGGTTCAGCGCAACAAACTCTTCGGTCTCTTTATGGAAAGCTTCCAGCACCGCTTTCATTTCTTCGTGTGAGACCTGATTGAGCTTGGCCATCTCCATGCTAATTTCTTGCACCTCAGCAGCGCCGAGATACTTAAACACCTCGGCGGCGCTGTCTTCATCGAGTGCCAGTAACAACACAGCGCTCTTGCGGGCTCCGCTCATTTCAGCAATTGAACTACTCATTGGCATTCATCCAGCTACGAATGATCATCGCGACCATGCGGGGATCTTCCTGCGCCATTTCACGCAGGTCGTTGAGGTTATGCTCGTAGAGTGAGGTTTTGCGCCGACGCTTGGGCTTGGCGTAGGTCTCATCAGTCTCGTCTGACGACTCTAAGTCTTCGTCGTCGTCTTCCTCGCCTACGCTAGCAGACAGCGTACCCCCAGGCGTTGCGGTCGCCATCACCGGTGGCTGGGTATAACGCTTGATTAAAGGGCGCAAAATCAGCAGGTAAAGCAATAAAATCGCTAGCGCAACCAGTAGGTAGCGACCCACCTTGCCAGCAAGAGAAAGCACGCTGGGGTCTTTCCACCAATCGACCTCTACGCTCTCCTCAGCACTGCGCGCAAAGGGAGAGTTGACGACTTCAACTTCATCGCCGCGCACGGTCGAGAAGCCCATTGCTTGACGAACCAGACGCTCAATTTGAGCCACTTCGTTGTCTGTTAGGGCAACCTCCACGGGTTCGCCCTCATCGTTCATCTCTGTGCGATAGTTCACGACGACCGCCGCAGAGAGTCGCTCTATTTGGCCGAGCCGGTGCTGGACGTGCTCAATACTGCGATCAACTTCGTAGTTGATAACGTCGTCTTGACGTAAGTTGCGCAACGCTTCTGGGGGGGCATCTTCCTGTTGATCGCCTTCTTGTTCGCCTTCCTGTTGGTTGATAGGGGAGGGCATGGCGCCCGGCGGTGTATTGCTGAGTGCGCCTGGGATGCCTGTGGAGAGTGGGTCTTCACCATCAAAAGCAAGGCTTAGCTGGCGGCTACGTACGGCTGCTTCATTAGGCGGTTGATTTGGCCCGTAACGCTCAGAGGTTTGCTCGCGCCGCGAGAAATCTATTTGCGCTGCAACCTGGGCGCGCACGTTATCGCGCCCCAGAATGGGCGTTAAAATATGCTCGATACGCTGCTGGTAAGAGCGCTCAACCTCGGTAATATACTCAAGCTGTGATCCATCCAGGTCGTTCCCATTACTTGTCTCGGCAGACAGCAGTCGGCCATCCTGATTCACCACGGTGACATCTTCCGCGGCAAGCTCTGGCACGCTACCTGAGACCATGTGGACGATGGCGCTGACTTGGCCTTCACCCAAAACGCGGCCAGGTAAAAGGGTCAGAACAACGGAGGCTTTCGCTGGCTCTCGATCACGGATAAACACCGATGGTTTAGCCATGGAGAGATGAACTCTCACGCCTTCTACCGGCCCTAGAGATTCAATTGAACGGGCCAGCTCGCCTTCCAAGCCCCGCTGATAGTTAATCTGCTCAGCAAATTGACTAATCCCAAACGCCTGGCTATCCATTAACTCCAGACCAAGATTGCCGCCGCGTGGAAGACCCTGCTCTGCAAGCTGTAGGCGTAGCGTATGAACCTGGTCGCTGGGCACCATTAACGCCTGGCCACCTTCACTGAACCGGTAAGGAATACCACGCGTGTCGAGTTCATTGATGATGCTGCCACCATCAGCTTCGCTCAGGTTGCTGTAAAGCACGCGGTACTCAGGGCTGCTGGCCCACATAAAGAGAGCCGCCACAATAGCAATTGAGGCGGCACCAGCAATAAGCAGTGCGACGAGTGGATTGCCACGCAACTGACTCAACGTTCGCTCAAAAGCCGAGCCGCTGGCGGTATCGCGTTCGCTATTTCCACTACCTGTGCTTCCACTGCGGGGAGCGGCTTGATTCTTACTGTTTTGACGGCCTGCCGTTGCACCAGTTTCGCTCATGCGTCCCTCCAACAAAGGGGCAAGCAAAACTGGCGTCGGCCCAGGCGCATCACCAAAGAAGGCATAGGCTATATCCGTCAATCGCGGTTATCCGCCTAAAAGATGAGGCGGAATTGTGATGACGGCCATTATCCGGTGGCTAGTCGAGCCTAAAGGAAAGATAAGATCCGCTTTTTATGCGCATTTGTCCGTATGAGGTGGGTTGCTTTGGTGTTAGGCTTTTTGCATTAGATCTTTTTTGCGAATTGAGGTGAGCGTATGAGTACTCCCGCAATACAGGCTGCGCTACAACAGATGCAAGGCATGGCGACCCAGGCGGCATCCACGCAGCCTCTTAGTGGTGCTCAGGCGTCAGCCGCTGTTGGTCAAGGAGGATTTGGCGGCGAGCTGCAGGCCTCGATCCAGCGTATTAACCGGCTTCAGCAAACGGCGAATAGTCAGGCGATGGCCTTTCAGGCAGGTGATCCCAATTTGCAGCTCAATGACGTAATGGTCGATATGCAGAAGGCTAGCGTTGCTTTTCAAATGGGACTTCAGGTTCGCAACCGCTTGGTTTCTGCATATCGTGATGTTATGAACATGCAGGTCTAGACTTTTCGGACTCAAGCCTCGATGGAAATGATTCGCCCGTTCATTTCTTCTAATCGCTCGGCAATGTCGAGTACTTCTTCTGCTGGTATCTGGCGTATGACCTCCCCAGACTCTCTGTCTATAACGCGCGTAATCACGCGTGAGGTTTCTTCGCTTAATTCGAACTCTAAACCATGTGGACGCATTATCTCGTTAATGCGCTGAATGGGTTGAACGAGTTCGTCAGCAGAGGTTTCCCGCTTGATGGTTTCTGTGCTTTTAAGCTGAGTGTTCGTTGGGGCTAGCTGAGCCAGTGTGTTTTCTAGCCGCTGACGTGGGTTTAAATGACTTAGGGCCGATGGCAGCGTTGGTATTGCTTCGGTGGGTAGTGAGCTCATGGGGCACGTTCCTTTTTAAAGTCAGCTTTGGCAGCCAGTTAGTGGTGCAATAGCGTGAAACGGCAGCCATAGCCCGGTTTTTTTACTGATTAATAAGCGTTTCTACACTGCTATCGGCAGAAGGCAGAAAAACTTTACACTTTCCAGCATGACGTTGTGTTTACTTGTTATTAATAGCAAAGACTATATAACCTCCTGTGCCTGCTTGCTATAGCCTACTTAATAAGTATGGGAGTGGTGCCTTTTTGTGCATACGCCGCGCTGTTGGCATCTGATATGCTTCTCCGCTTTGCGGTGAATTGATTAACGCATAAGAGTAAGTGAGGCGAGAATGGTGGCGCAGCAGGATGAGTTTGAAACAATAGCAAGCACAATAGTGATCGAGTCTCTGCTGAATACCTTGATAGAGACGGGCGGTGTGTCACTCTGCCTTGCCGCAACGGGGGCTCGCCCGGAACCTATTGTGTTGATGGAGCAGCACCTGGGGCAAGCCCTGGTGATGGATCTCTCCTCAATTGATTATTTGCTTCACCACCTTCAGGGCGGGGCTGCTTTTTATTTACGCGGGCAGGCGCAGGGTAAAGTGATCCAGACGCCGCTGCTGCACCTGACAGAAACGCGCCAGGCGGGAGGGCGCTTTTTGTGTTGCAGTGATTATCCTGCATCGTTGGAAGTGTTGCAGCGTCGTGAGTCCTTTCGCGCTGAGCTGCGCATGGGGATGGTGGTGTCGGCAGGTTTATATGGTGGTGGTGATGCTGAGATAGAAGGTGAGCTGCGGGATTTATCCCAAGACGGCTGCCAGCTTGAGTTGCCATTGGCGGCCAGCGGCCTGTTGGCCGAGGCCGCTAATCCCCTGAAGTTGGCGTTTACCTTCCCCGATGGGACGTATTTTGAAGTGCTTGGAGAAGCTCGCCACCAAAAGACGGATGCTGAGCGACACTTGCTCCGTGTCGGTTTCAACTTCGTTGAGTGTAGCGCGGAGCAAGAGCGGCAAATTTGGTATTTCGTATGTGAAATAGAGCGCGAGGCCGCTCGCTATAAAAAAGAGCAGCAGAGCGAGCGTCAGCCCTCTCCACTGTTCGCCCTGCCAAGCAAGCGATCAGGTGCTGGAGAGCTGCTTGGGCGCCGTGACGTCCAGCGCTACGCTACCCCTATGGCGCGCCGGCTGGTAAAAGTCGCTGCCTACTTGGATGCGCAATTACTGGCATTGCAGCAAGGTAGTGATATCGATGGGCGCCAACTCTCTCGCTATGCTGATCGCATATTGGATCTTCACGAAGAGGATCGCGAAGCGCTGCTATTCGCATCACGCTGTTTATCTCCAGAGCCTTTAATAGTGCGCCACGGTATTGCCGTGGCCATTCATTTGCTCGATTTTGTGGGTGCCAGCATGCCCCGCGAGCTGCGCAAGGCGATAGTGGCTAGCGGTCTTATACATGATCTTGGCAAAGCGCTGGTTCCTCAGGTTTTGTTTAAAGCGCCGCACTTTGAAGCGAGTCATCGAAAAGCGATCAGTGAGCATGTTCAATTGCTGCTTGATCGGTTGCATGGCTGTCAGTGGCTATCGGCAGGCGTGGCTCAGGCGGTGATTGGCGGGATTAATGAGCGCATGGATGGTAGCGGGTATCCCGGTGGGTTGAGTGGGGCTGACCTCAGTGAGTTGGCTAAAGCGAGTGCTGTTGTCGACGTCGTAGAGGCAATGCGTCGCGACCGTACAGATCGGTCTGCTAAAACAGCGCAGCAAATTTATCGCCATTTATTGCAGCACCCACACCACTTCGATATGCGCTGGATTAAGCGCTACATCGATCATTTTAAAGGGCTGCCCGTGGGCTCGTTGGCGCGTTTTTCCAGTCAACAGCAGGGTTGGATATTGCGCATTGATGCTAAGGGCAACCCCACAGAGGTACTGCTCGCGCCACAGGTTGAGCCGCCCATGCGTGACAATGTGGGGGCGGTTGTGCGCAATAATATTACTGAGCGACTTGGTCGAACGGTAGGTGAGATCGCCGTGTCTACCTGAGGGAGGTAGCGCGGTGTTGGTGGGCGTTAAGCGTTGGTAGTTGTCATAACAACGCTGAAAAAAAGCGTTATGAGTCATTAAAGTCACCCAGATCCGCGCCGATAGTTACTCATAGTGCAGTACGTAGTCTATTTTTGTCTTTTACTATCCGTGGTTTCCCATTATCTAAAGTGGGCATAAAACCACGCACAGGAGTTCCGCTTATGACTTACTCTCGCGGTGGCGCCGCCTATGGGCGGGGAGCTAACGCTTATGCGCGTGTCGGCGTAGAAAGCGGAGTGATGTCGGCAGACCCACATCAGCTTATCGTTATGTTGTTTGACGGTGCCCAGGCTGCTATTCGTGCTGCGCGTATTCATATTCAGGCGGGCAATACCGTCGAAAAAGGGAAGTCGATCTCGAAAGCGCTGGATATCGTTAATAACGGTCTTGCCGCCGCCCTTGATCAAGAGAAAGGTGGCGAAATTGCCGAGCGCTTAGCCTCCCTTTATGACTATATCGCTCGCCTGCTGTTGGCGGCGAATCTGCGTAATGATGAAGAGAGCTTAAACCAGGCCGAGCGCCTTCTCGAAGATATCGCTTCAGCCTGGCGTGATATCGGTCAACAGCAGAGCGCGTGAGGCAATAATGTCAGCATCTACACCTGCTCATGATAAAAATGCTCAACAGACGTTGCTCGCTAGCTATGAAACGCTATTGAGCCGCGTTGAATATATGCATGAACTTGCGAATGCCGAGCAGTGGGCAGAGCTGATCGATCAGCGTACAAGCTATGTGGTGCTAGTGGAGCAGCTGCGTGAGCTGGATACTAACGTTGCGCTTGATGCGGCTGCCCAGCAGCGGAAAGTAGAGCTACTTGAGCGTATTCTTGAGCATGATGTGGAGATTCGGCGTCGCTTGGTGTCTCGTCGTGATGAGTTGGGCAAGCTAATTGAAGTTTCTCAGCGTCAGCGAGACTTGCACCGTGCTTATGCACCCCAGCAAGGCACTGCGGTAGCCTACGAGGCGGATGATCCTGACGCTACGAGGTCATCGTGAGCGGTATCACTCCCCTTATTGATACGCTCTTGCACCAGGTGCTGGGCCGGCAAGGGGAGTTGTCGTTGCAGCGGGCGCTGGATCAGCCCGTAAAGCCTGTTCACCCAGGCCAGGGGCCGCGGGCAGTGATGGGCGATGCGAATTTGGATGGGCGAGCGTCACCGTTAAGCGATTTAAAACGGTTGCCACTTCCCGCCGATGGGGGGCGAGCACTACCCCGTGGGGAAGCGCCGTCCTCTCCGCCGGGGTCTACGCAGACACATTTTAGCCCTGCTGCGAGGACGATCGCTGATGTTTTGCTGCGTTTCCCTGCGCCTCCTTCAGTGATGCGAGCAGAAGCGCCTCTTATTACCAGTCAGGAAACTCCAACGGCGAGTACATTAGCAACGCGCTTAGAGGCCAGTATTCGCGATAGTGGTCTGTTTTATGAGTCGCACCTAAAGCGCTGGTTTCAGGGGGAAGGAACCCGCCAGCAGCTAATGAACCAACCGCAGATGCAGCCTGGCCCTCGTTCACTTGCTTCGCTTTTGCCGACAAGCTTGAGTGGGGTTCTCACTGCGCCGGCGTCTTCCACTGCGGCGCCTCCAGCTTCTGCACCTCCATCTACAGCACCCTCGGCTGCTGTGTCTACAACTGCCCCATCTGCTGGCTCCACAGCAGCGTTGGCTTCAGCGCCGCTGGCGCCGTTGGCAGCTACGCCAGTGGTGCAGGGTGGGATGACGATTTTGCCTAATGTGCCGCTAATACCTGTAGCCCATGAGCAGGGATTAGCAGCTCGCTTGCCGGGAGGGGGGGGGCTTTCTGTAGCAACTGGTTCGACGGCTGCGTCGGCTACTACGACTCAGGCTCCCGCTGTGGCTTCGCAGGTGTCGCCTAGCCCCGCCCAGGCTGGTTCTGTTGCAACGCCTGCCGAGGTGCGCGACGGGCATCAGGCTAGGGTAGAGATAAGCCAGGCTCGGGAGGCCGCAGAGTTGATGGCCCATCGCCCAGCTCGCGAGGTCGTCCACGAAAGCTTGCAGAGTCTCGTACGCCAGCAGCTTGAAATGCTGGTGATGCCGACGATTCGCTGGGAAGGCGATGTCTGGGCAGGCATTTTTATGGCCTTGGTCATCAATCTGCCTGCCCGCGAGGAGGGGGCGGAGGGCAAGCCGCAAGAGGGCGAGCCGGATGGAGGGTGGCGCTCTGATATGCAGCTAGAGGTTCCCAACTTGGGAGCTTTCAATGCATCCCTTTGGCTCTATCGACATGTGCTGAGTATCGATTTCACCACTGACAGCACAGAGGTTTATCAGCGTATCGATGCCGGGTTGCCCGCACTTGAGAAGCGGCTAAGCGCCTTGGATTTGCAAAAAGTGCAGCTTCGCGCACGTTATATCGAAGCAGAGGCTGCCTATGACAACGCCGGGTGAACGCCGCCGCCAAGCTGTTGCCTTGGCCTATCAGGAGAATGATCGTGCGCCTCGGGTGGTGGCGAAAGGCTATGGGGACTTGGCAGAGCGTATTATGGCAGAAGCACATCGCCAGGGGATCTATGTGCATGATGCCCCCGAGCTGGTAGCGCTTTTAATGCAACTGGATTTGGACGCAGAAATTCCCCCAGGCCTTTATCAAATCGTCGCAGAACTCCTGGTATGGGTGTTCGAGTTATCAGAAGAGGGGCTAAGTCATCGTGAAATGCCTGAGTAGCCAATTACAGACATTGTGTGTAACCATGAGGTTCGGTAATAAAAAGTCATTAACGGCGCCAGTATAATGGTCACAACATCGCGCCTGAGTCGTTCAATGGGACATCATGAGTCAAACCAACTTTCTCGATGAAATTCAGGAAATTAATTTAGCTTATTTGCTTCTGGCGCAGCGCTTGCTTGATGAAGATCGTGAGGCTGCTATGTTTCGATTAAAAATAGATAGCGATGTCGCTGATCTGATTGTGTCGCTGAGCGCGCGCCAACTGACCAAGCTGGCGCGAACCAGTCAGCTGCTGTGCCGGTTTAGTCAAATGAGTGCCGAGCGGCTTCGCCAGCTTACTGATAATCCACGCGACCAGGGCCTGGCTGGCTTACATGCCTCGTTGTTATTGGCTGGAGAAACATTTGAGCCAATGCCTTCGGAGGAGACAAAATGAGCCAGAAAAGCTTGATCGATGAAATGCACCAAGTGCAGTTGGCAATCGAATTGATTGAGCTGGGGGCACGGTTGCAAGTGCTGGAAACAGAAACAGAATTGAGCCGTACGCGTTTGATCAAGCTGTATAAGGAAGTGCGGGGTATGTCTCCTCCCAAGGGGATGCTGCCTTTTTCCACTGACTGGTTTATTACCTGGCTTCCCAATGTTCATTCGTCCTTATTTTACAATATTTATTTAAGCCTCAAGGACGCGGCAGGTTGCGATCGAATCGATGCCTTCGTCAAAGCGTATCGGCTCTATGACGAACAAATGTCGTTGGAAAAGGTAGAGCCGGTACTTGGGCTGACCCGAGCTTGGACGTTAATACGTTTTTTCGAGAGTGATTTACTCCAGCTGAATCTATGCACACGCTGTGGCGGGCGGTTTGTGGCGCATGCCCACAGCCCTGCTCAGCATTACGTCTGCGGCATATGTCAGCCACCTTCACGGGCGGGAAAAACACGCAAAGCACAGCAAGAGAATAGTGAAAAAATGTAACAACCTCATCGACCTCGCCACCAATAGCAAAAATTAGGGTATAAGACGTAGTGATGAGTGCTTGGTCGTAAAGTATGAGCGTATCGGCGTAGATAGCTACAAAAGTTAGCGATACTTTTTAATTAGACAATAGCTTAGCCCTAGTATGATCGGGTGTAAGTGATGCTTGGGATGGAACAACGCTTAAACATCAGAACAGGTGGCTAAGTTTTGGTTCCCTTACATTAATACTGAATACCGCAAGGACTCTGCTTGTGCTGATACCTCTAGGCTATGTAATCGTATTGCTGTCCGTCTTTGGTGGCTATGTGCTGGCAGGTGGCAGCTTAGGCCCCCTGTACCAACCCCTTGAACTCCTTATCATTGGCGGGGCTGGTGTTGGTGCATTCATCGCAGCGAACAATGGCAAGGCGATTAAAGCCACATTTAAAATTCTGCCCCGGCTCAAGCGCGCAAAAAAATATAACAAAACACTTTATATGGAGCTAATGGCTCTGCAGTTCAAATTATTATCCAAGATTCGTCGTGAGGGGATGTTAGGCATTGAGCGGGATATTGATAATCCGCAAGAGAGCCCTCTATTTCAGGAGCACCCTACAGTACTGGCTGATCCTCATATCATGAATTTCCTAACGGATTACCTGCGCTTAATGGTTAGTGGTGGTATGGAGCCCATGGAAATCGATGAGCTGATGCTGCATGAGATTGAAGTCTTTGAGCAGGAGGCCCATGTGCCCATTGACGCGATTGCCAAAGTGGGCGATGCAATGCCGGCTTTCGGCATTGTGGCGGCGGTGATGGGGGTTGTTAAAACACTTACCTATGCCGACGCCTCACCGAGCCAGATGGGCGAGATGATTGCTCATGCGCTGGTAGGCACCTTCCTGGGTATTTTGTTGGGCTATGGTTTTGTCAGCCCCCTTGCAAGCTACATTGACCGGCAGGCTAAAGAAGCTGAAAAAATGCTCCAGTGTATTCGTATCACGCTGCTGGCCAGTTTGCATGGTTACGCGCCGCAGTTGGCGGTTGAGTTTGGCCGCAAGGCACTATTTACTGCCGAGCGCCCAAGCTTTATCGAGCTTGAAGAGTACGTGAGGGATGCAAAAAAGGCCGGTAGCGCATGAGTAAGGGTGGTGACAAGCGTCCGATCGTCATTCGGCGCAAAAAAGTCGTTCATGCCCACCACGGTGGCGCTTGGAAAATAGCCCTAGCGGATTTTATGACCGCTCTCATGGCTTTCTTTTTAGTGTTGTGGATTTTAAGTATCGCCAGTGAAGAAGAGCGGCGGGGTGTAGCGGAGTACTTTAGCACCCCCCTCGTCAATGCCGTCACCGGTGGGGATCGCTCTGGTAGTACCAGTGCAATTCCTGGCGGCGGGCCGGATCCGACCCATAGCGATGGGGAGCGGGCACGCATTGATAGCGCTCAGCGCACTCGCCCAAGCATGCAGGAGCGCAACTTCTTCAGGAATTTGCAACAGCGTATCGAGCGAGCTATTGAGCGAGATCCAGAGCTGCGCCAGTTGCGCAATCAAATGCGTTTTGATTTAACCCGCGAAGGGCTACGTATACAGCTGCTGGATACTGATCAGCGCCCCATGTTTGAGTTAGGTAGCGATCAGGTCGCCCCTTATATGCGCAGCCTGTTACGCACTATTGCGCCGCTGTTAAACGAGCTTCCCAATGAGCTAAGTATCAGTGGCCATACCGATAGCGTTCCCTATGCGGGTGGCTATCGCGGCTACAGTAACTGGGAGCTTTCCAATGACCGCGCTAACGCATCGCGCCGTGAGCTTATTGCGGGTGGCTTTGATCCAGATCAATTACTGCGTGTATCGGGCTTTGCGGATCGCGCGTTGTTGCCCGAGACTGAGCCAACCGACCCGATTAACCGACGCATAGAGCTGGTGGTGCTCTTCCCTGAGATTGCTGAGGCGATTCGCAATCCCTCGGTAATGGAACCCGGAACTGCATCGCCGGAGGCTTCAATCGAAGCGTTAGAAGCTGCAACCGAAGTGCCAATTGAATCAACACAACAAGACGAGCCTCAGGCGCAAGCGCAAGAGTAACCTGAGCCTGTCATAGCCTTTCACATAAAAGCGACGTTAAGGTGGAGCGGTGCATGGATATAGCGGATTTTTTTGACACCTTTTTTGAAGAGGCTGAAGAGCTGCTGTCGGATATGGAACAGCACTTACTGGAGCTGGATGTTGACGATCCAGACAGTGAGCAGCTCAATGCTATTTTCCGTGCCGCCCACTCGATCAAGGGGGGAGCGGGAACCTTTGGTTTTACCGTGCTACAGAAAACCACGCATATTTTGGAAAATCTCCTCGATTACGCACGTAAGGGCGAACTGACGCTGCGAGCCGATCTCGTGGATACCTTTTTAGAGGCTAAAGACATCATGCATGAGCAACTCGATGCCTATCGCAGCGAAGAGGAGCCAAATCAAGAAGCATTTGAGCGCATTTGCCAAACGCTGCAACAAATTGCCCTGGATGAAATCGGTCAGCAGTTAGATGGGCCGGCTACTCCAGCTGCTGAACCCAAGGCTCCGCCCCCAAGCGAAAACAGTGCAGAAGCAAAAAGCAATCAAGAGAAGGTTGCGAATAGCCATCTGTTAGTGGCGCTGCTTAATGTCGCAGAGAAAGACCGTATCTTACTGGTTGAAGAGCTAGAGCAACTGGGCGAAGTGCAATCTCAATCCGGCGACGAAAAGCGCTATGAGGTTATCCTCAAAAGCAGCGACAGCGCTGACGATATTGAAGCCGTCATGTGCTTTATTATCGAGGCAGATCAGATTGAGATTACGTCCATTGAGGGCGCTGCCGACACGACGGCCTCGACCGAGCCTGCAGCCCCAGCGCCTTCTGCACCAGCACCAGAAATGAAACTGGATAAACCCGCTGCGAAAGCAGCACCAGCGAAAGAAGCGGCTAAAGAAAAACCCAAAAAAGCCGCCGCTGAGTCTTCGTCAATCCGCGTCTCGGTAGATAAAGTCGACCAAATCATTAACTTGGTGGGTGAACTGATCATCACTCAGTCGATGCTTGATCAGACGGTTAGCGATTTAGAAGATCAGTCAGTTGGCAATGCCTCATTGCAAAATGGCATGAGCTTGCTGCAGCGTAACGCGCGCGATCTCCAGGAAGCGGTCATGTCGATCCGAATGATTCCCATGGAGTTTGTCTTCAGCCGCTTCCCGCGCGTGGTGCGTGACACCGCGGGTAAGTTGGGTAAAGAGATTGAGTTAATTACCGAAGGCAAGTCGACCGAGCTGGATAAGAGCTTGGTGGAACGAATCACTGATCCGTTAACGCATTTGGTGCGTAACAGCCTTGATCACGGCGTGGAAATGCCTGATGTGCGCGAAGCTATTGGTAAGCCGCGGATCGGTAAACTGACCCTCTCAGCACGGCATCAGGGCGGCAATATCCTGATTGAGGTGCGCGATGATGGGGCCGGTATGGATCGTGATCGGTTGCTTGCCAAAGCCCGTGAGAACGGCATTAGCGTATCGGACACCATGACCGATGAAGAGGTGTTCCAGCTCATTTTTGCGCCTGGTTTCTCAACCGCGAAAGAAGTGACCGACGTATCTGGACGTGGCGTGGGCATGGATGTGGTGAAGCGAAATATCCAGAGCATGGGCGGTCGCGTTGAAATTCAGTCGAAGCTGGGTGAGGGCACCAATACCCGTATCGTCTTGCCGCTGACGCTGGCGATTTTGGACGGTATGTCAATTAAGGTCGGCGGCGAGACGTTTATCCTCCCGCTTTCCACTGTGCTTGAGTCGCTTCAGCCCTCTAAAGACGATATGTATGCCATGGCCGGTGACGACGTGGTGATCAAAGTACGCGACGAATATCTGCCCGTGATCGCCATTCACGAAGTGCTGAATGTCGAGAATGCGATTACCGATCCCACCAAAAGCATCGCTGTTATCGTACAGGGCGAGGGGCGCCGTTACGCCATGCTGGTTGATGAGCTGATTGGACAGCAGCAGGTTGTAGTCAAAAACCTGGAAGACAATTACCGCAAAGTACCCGGAATCTCGGCCGCGACCATTTTAGGCGACGGCAGTGTTGCGTTGATTCTGGATATTACAGGTTTACACCGCCTGAGCCGATATAAAAAAGAGGCAGGCAAAAAAGTAGTAAACAATCAAAACCTTTCATCTTTTAAGGAGGCTGAGCCGTCATGAGTCAAGCCAAAAATGGTGCGGTGCTAGCCGCAGAAGCCGAAAATCGTGAATTCCTGGTGTTCTCACTGGGTGATGAAGAGTACGCCATTGATATTTTGAAAGTGCAGGAGATCCGTGGCTACGAAAACGTAACGCGAATTGCCAATGCGCCAGATTTTATCAAAGGCGTTACCAATCTACGTGGCGTTATCGTACCGATCGTGGATCTGCGCATTAAGTTTCACTTCGATAAGGTCGAATATGGCGGCCAGACGGTGGTCATCGTGGTCAATGTTGCAGACCGGGTGGTTGGCATCGTCGTAGATGGGGTTTCTGACGTGATGACACTGACCCCCGATCAGATTAAGCCAGCACCGGAATTTGGCGTTACCCTCTCGTCTGATTTTCTCAGCGGGCTGGGCAGTCTGGATGACCGCATGCTGGTACTTGTGGATATCGATAAACTGCTCACCAGCGACGAGATGGCGCTGGTGGAAAGCACCAGCAACCAGTAAGACTGCCCAAGCATGGCACAGGGAGTGTGCCTGATCCGTTTTACCTAATGATGCATTCTCGCGCTACGGAAGGTGCTTGCGAGTGCCATTTGTGCGTGGAGAAAAGGGCGTGACACAGCAAATGCGGCAGTTAATGAACAATATGACGGTACGTTTAAGTTGGGGCTTAGTATTAGCGACCCTTTCGGTACTTGTCTTAATTGCCAGTGGTATCGGCCTTTATGCCCTGCACCATGGTGCATCAATCGTGCAAGCATCTAACGATATTCAGGCGCAACAGGCTGCTTTTGGCGCTTTTGCCGCATCGGTTCGCTGGGCGCTACTCGGCGTTGTGGTAATGACTATTGCCACGGTTATCGTGGTCATCTGGGGAGTAACGGCCAATGTGCTGCGCCCGTTAGACCGTTTGGTGGGCCATTTTGAGCGCATGGCGCAAGGGGATTTAAGCCAGGCTATCACCTCACCGGGTAATAATGAGATAGGGCGGCTTTATAGCGCCATGGCCCATATGCAGGGCTCGTTGTCGCAAACGGTAGGCACCGTGCGTACCAGCGGTACCTCAATCTATGAGCGGTCACAGCAAATTGCCAGTGGTAATAACGACCTCTCTTCGCGCACGGAACAGCAGGCGACCTCGTTAGAAGAGACGGCTTCCAGTATGGAGCAGCTCGCCTCCACGGTGGGCCATAACGCTGAAAATGCGCGCCAGGCCAGCCAACTGGCTGGAAGCGCCACTCTGACGGCCCGCCGCAGTGGGGAAGAAGTCGGTGAAATCGTCAGTACCATGCAGGATATCAGCGCGAGTTCGCATCAAGTCGCTGACATTATTACCGTTATCGATAACATTGCGTTTCAGACCAATATCCTGGCGTTAAATGCCTCGGTGGAAGCGGCGCGTGCTGGCGAGCATGGCAGGGGATTCGCCGTGGTGGCACAGGAAGTACGCAGCTTAGCCAGTCGCAGTGCCGCTGCCGCCAAAGAGATTCGCACACTGATTGATGCCTCGCTCAGCAAGGTGGATGCCGGCACCCAGCGTGTCAATCAAGCCGGTCAAACCATGCAAGATCTGGTGGGCGCTGTGCAGCGCGTCAGCGATATTATGGATGAAATCGCCGCCGCTTCTGAGCAGCAAAGCAGTGGTATAGGGCAAGTGAATCAGGCCGTGGCACAAATGGATCAGGTCGTGCAACAGAATGCCCAGTTGGTTCAACAGGCTGCGCGAAGCGCCAATGAGCTCGAAAGTGAAGCGGCACGGTTACGCGAGGCTGTGGAGCGCTTTCGGGTCACTGAGGCGTCCGTCCAGCGCGCTCCAGCAACCCCGGTTCTTATGCCTTCGGCAGCGCCAAGCCTTCCCACGCGACACAAACAGCCAGCAGAAGCGGCTGAGGAGTGGGCATCATTTTGAGTTGTTTGGTAGGGCAAACAAACTCTTTGTTAACAATAAAACACTAATAAGGGAACACCATGCGTAATAACCAGCCAGTCTCTCAGCGTGAAATTGAGCTAAAAGAGGATGACTTCTTAGTCTCCCGTACCGATACCAAGGGGCGCATCACCTATGCCAACCCTGCGTTTATCGACATTAGCGGCTTTGAACATGAAGAGCTGATAGGTGCGCCGCATAACCTCATACGCCACCCGGATATGCCGCCAGCGGCTTTTGAAAATCTCTGGCAAACGGTCAAGACGGGTGAAACGTGGCGTGGGCTGGTCAAAAATCGCTGTAAAAATGGCGACCACTACTGGGTAAATGCCAGTGTGACGCCGATTGTCGAAGATGGACAAGTCGTGGGCTACACCTCGGTGCGCGTGCAGGCAAGTCGTGAAGCGATTGCCCAGGCGGAGCAGGCGTACGCTGACATACGCGAAGGCCGCAACAAGCGGTTCTACTTAGATAAAGGCCGCTTGCGCCAGAAAGGGGTGATTAAGCGTTTGGCCCGGGTTCGCCTGGATACCATTCGTGCCAAGTTGGTCGGCATGATTGTTGTGGCTGGACTTCTGCTGTTAATCAGCGGAGGCCTGGGCTTGTATGGCTTGAATGTATCGGGCGAACGCTTGGGGCAACTGAATAATGACGGTCTGCGTGACGTTATTCGCCTTCAACAAATCGACCAGACCATTGCTCAGACCCGCCAAGCGATGATTGAGCCGGAGCGTATGGAACTGATCAATCAACGTTTTGAGATGGGCGAAAGTGTTCAGGAGAATGCTGCGACGGTCGCTGCGGCTTGGCAGGAGTACTACTCACGTGAGGTCAATGCGACGGAGCTGGCTGCTGAGTTCGATCAACAGCTACAGGCATTTTTGCAAAATGGTATGGGTCAAGCCGCTAGCGTCCTACAGGCGGAAGAGACCTACCAAGCCTTTACCGGTCTGGATGCGGTAATCGCTGTGATGACCAACGAGGGCCGCGTCCTCTCAGGCATGGTGAACCAACTGATTGCCCAGAAACAGCAAGCAGCTGAAGCCATGGCCGATGAAGCACAGCAAGGTCAAACCACGATGCTGGGCGCGCAGGCCATCGTCCTTGGAATTGGCTTGCTGCTACTTATTCTGATCGGCGTGGTTACCTTGCGGGCGATTACCCGACCACTAAAAAGTGCTGCAGGTTTTACGCTGCAAATTGCTGGCGGTAATTTGGCCGCTAAAGTGCCTGCCATGCGCCGCGATGAGGTGGGCCAGTTAATGGACTCCCTGAACACCATGCGCAAAAGCCTTAGCAGCATCATCGCCGATGTTAAAAGCGGCATTGACGTGGTAACACCGGCTGCTCAGGACATCGCTAGTGGTAACGAAGAACTCTCGTCGCGTACCGAGCAGCAGGCAGCCTCTTTGCAGCAGACTGCTTCCAGCATGGAAGAGATGACCGCTACCGTGCGGCAGAACAGCGAAAACGCTCAAGAAGCCCGTCGTCTAGCCGATAATAATGCTATTCAGGTGACGAATACTGGCGAATTGATGACGCAGTTGGTCGATAGTATGCAGCGGATTACTCAAAGCTCCCAGCAGATGGCCGATATTATCAATGTGATCGATTCAATTGCGTTTCAGACCAATATTCTGGCGCTGAATGCCTCGGTTGAAGCGGCACGTGCAGGCGAGCATGGGCGGGGTTTCGCCGTGGTAGCCGAAGAAGTGCGTAATTTGGCGGGCCGCAGCGCTGGCGCTGCTCAAGAAATCCGTGGTTTGATCGATGGTTCTAACCATGAAGTGAGCGCGGGGGCTAGTTTAGTGACCAAGGCTGAAGCCGCCATTAGCGAAGTCGCAGAAGCCGCGCGTAGTGTGACTCAAATTATGCACGAGATATCGGCTGCCTCTGAAGAGCAAAGCCATGGCATTGCCCAGGTTAACCAGGCAGTAGCAGAGATGGATCAGGGCACCCAGCGCAATGCTGTGCGGGTTCAGGAAACCGCACGTGCGGCGGTTTCCCTGGAGAAGCAGGCAGGGTTACTAGCGCTGTCAGTGGAAGCATTTCGATTAAACAGTCAAGGGGCGCTACGTCCGCCAGCAGATACAGCAACCAAGCACGCTGCTCAACTGCCTAGCACCGCGCCGTCGAATAAGTCGCCCGTTAAACGGCAAACAGCCTCAATAGAGGAGTGGGAAGAGTTTTGACCGAACAACGTGAACGGGTTGTAGACGCTGGCCAATGGACATCAAGCAGCCAGATTGAGCGCGATCTGGTACTGACTGATGCGGATTTTACGCGTATTCGTGAGCTGATTTATCAGCGCGCAGGTATTGTGTTGGCAGAGCATAAGCGTGAAATGGTGTATAGCCGCTTGGCAAAGCGGCTGCGCCACCATGGCATGACGCGCTTTACCGATTATCTGGTACGCCTGGAGCGCCAGCCGGAAGCTAAAGAGTGGGAAGCGTTTACCAACGCGCTAACCACTAACCTCACGGCCTTTTTTCGTGAAGCGCACCATTTTCCGCTGCTGGCTGAGCATATAAAGAACAAGCAAGACCCGGTGGCTATTTGGTGTTCGGCCGCCTCCACTGGGGAAGAGCCCTACTCGCTGGCAATGACGTTGTTGGAAACGCTGGGCCCGAAGGCGTCACAAGCCAAAGTGATCGCCACTGATATTGATACGGATGCATTGGCCAGGGCGCGTGCAGGCGTTTACCCCCTGGAACAGGTACGCAAGATTGATGAGGCGCGAGTCAAGCGGTTCTTTCAGAAAGGCACGGGCAATCATGCAGGCTTTGCCCGGATTCGCCCGGAAGTCTCCGCCTTAGTCGAGTTTCTGCCACTTAATTTGCTAGCACCGCAATGGCCGATTAAAGGCCCTTTTGATGCGGTGTTCTGCCGAAACATCATGATTTATTTTGATAAAGATACTCAATCAAAAATTCTTAAACGGTTTGCGCCGCTGATGAAGCCTGATGGCTTGCTGTTTGCAGGTCACTCAGAAAACTTCTCGTATATCAGTGATGCGTTCAAACTGCGCGGCCAGACGGTTTATACCGTGGCCAAAAAATGAATAAATATCGTGTCTTTAAGATCGCTTTAGGCGCTGTGGCTCCGGCGGTTGCAATCACACATCAGGCGTCTACAGCAAGAGGAGGCGTGCTTTGAGCGCAGCCAAGATCAAAGTATTGTGTGTCGATGATTCGGCGCTAATTCGCGATTTGTTAACAGAAATTATTAATTCTCAGCCCGATATGGAAGTCGTTGCGGTAGCCCCCGACCCTATTGCCGCTAGGGATTTGATCAAGCAACACAATCCTGATGTGTTAACGCTCGACGTGGAAATGCCGCGTATGGACGGCCTGGATTTTCTCGAGCGTTTAATGCGTCTGCGGCCTATGCCGGTGTTAATGGTGTCGTCACTCACCCAAAGCGGCTCAGAAATCACTCTGCGTGCACTTGAGCTGGGAGCGCTGGATTTTGTTGCCAAGCCGAGTCTGGGCATCCGCAACGGGATGATGGAGTACGCCGACGAAATTGCCGAAAAGCTGCGTGCTGCGGCGCGCTCGCGCCCCCGTCAGGCGCGGCATAAAAATACACCGCCGCCAGCAGCCTTGAAGGCCCCGCTGGTATCGAGTGAAAAGTTGATTATTATCGGCGCGTCCACTGGCGGCACTGAAGCCATTCGAGCGGTGCTTGAGCCGCTACCGGCGAATGCCCCGGCGATCTTGATTACCCAGCATATGCCCGGTGGCTTCACTCGCTCGTTTGCCGAGCGACTAGATCGGCTATGCCGGATTACCGTTAAAGAAGCTACCGATGGCGAGCGGATCCTACCTGGGCATGCTTATATCGCACCGGGCGATCAGCACCTCAAGTTGGCGCGCAGTGGTGCTAACTACGTGGCACGCTTAGACGACGGCCCACCCGTTAACCGCCACCGTCCATCCGTTGACGTGCTGTTCCACTCAGCGGCTCAGCACGCGGGCAAGAACTCCATTGGCGTGATTCTGACGGGGATGGGCAAGGATGGCGCGGCAGGCCTGCTTGAGATGCGCCAAGCGGGTGCGCCCACCATCGCCCAGAATGAGCAGTCCTGCGTGGTTTTCGGTATGCCGCGAGAAGCCATCGCCATGGGAGGCGCAGTGGAAGTAGTGGCTTTGGATGAGATTCCCTCGCGGATGATGGCACTGATCGCCGCCTCTGGCCGCGCTCAGCGTGTGTAGTGCGGTTCATAACCCGTTTGTATAAAGAACTAATCATAAAAACTTAATAAGCTCGCAAGGGAACTCACAATGAATCGTTTACTGCGCAACTTGAGTATTCACGCCGCTGTGGTTGCGGCACTTAGCTGCTTTGTCTTGCTTATTTTAGTGATTGCGGGCTTGGGTGTTGTGGCAGACCGCGATGCACAAAATAATCTTGATACACTGAATAATATTAGCGTTGCACAGTTGAATGAGATTAATCGCGCTGACTCGCTGCTCAATCAAGCCATGTTGGCGATGGAAACTGCTTCAAACTTTCTCATGGTGGGCCAGACCCGACAATCCAATGAGCAGGTTGATATTGCGGGCGATCGCATCGAGCGTTCAGAGCAGCGTTTTGCGCGCTTTGCGGCGAATTCATTCTCTCCGCAGGACGCAGTATTAGCTAACGCCTTGATTGAAGATTTTAATGCTGTCATGGCGTTAATTAAGCAGCAGCATGAAACCTTCGAGTATATGGATTTGACCAGCTACAACAATCTACGCGATGAGCTGGTTGAACCATTGAGCAGTTTAACGGCTAGCATGACGGCATTTGTACGACACGGTTTCGAGCGTGTTGATACCATTCGAGCCGATGCGCAAGCCCAGAGCCATCTGTTTAATATTATCAAAGCGGTAGCGGCGCTATTTGCCCTGGTGATGACCCTGGTCATTTACTTCGGTTTACGCCGCACTGTGATTGCCCCGTTAAGAGGAGCGGTTCAACGCCTGGATGCGATAGCCGAGGCCGATCTAACCAATCCTGTGCCTGAAGCGGGTAAAAACGAAATTGGTCGTCTGTTTGGCGCCATGGGAACCATGCAGCAAAACCTCACCAATATCGTTGGTCGGGTGCGTGAAGGCAGTAATGAAATTCACCACGGCACCCGTGAGATTGCCAGCGGCAACGCTGATCTCTCATCGCGCACTGAACAGCAGGCGGCGTCGATTCAACAAACCGCGGCCAGCATGGAAGAGATGACCGCGACGGTAAAGCAGAACGCTGATAATGCTCGCCAGGCCAGCACCCTGGCAGCTGACGCCTCCACGACGGCTGAACGCGGTGGTCAAGTGGTGGAACAGGTGGTGCAGACCATGCACGGCATTTCCACCAGCTCGAAAAAAGTCGCTGATATTACCAGCGTTATTGATTCGATTGCCTTTCAAACCAATATTTTGGCGCTCAACGCCTCAGTAGAGGCCGCGCGTGCCGGCGAGCAGGGCCGGGGCTTTGCGGTGGTGGCGGGGGAAGTGCGCAATTTGGCCAGCCGTAGTGCGGATGCGGCCAAAGAGATTAAAACCCTGATCGATGCCTCGGTGACCCAGATTCATCAAGGCTCCACGCTGGTCGAGCAGGCGGGCACCACGATGTCGGATGTGGTGACCGCGGTACGCCGCGTCACCGATATCATGGATGAAATTTCTGCTGCTTCCCAGGAGCAGAGTGACGGCATCGAGCAGGTGAGTCAGGCCGTGGGGCAGATGGATCAAGTCACCCAGCAAAACGCTGCACTGGTACAGCAAGCCTCTGCGGCGGCGGCCTCGCTTGAGGAGCAGGCCAACCGGTTGGAACAAGCGGTAGCTGTCTTTAAGCTATTAGGTGTGCAAGGTGGATCACATCAGGCGCTACCCGCTTCGTCACCCACAACGAACGCAATGCCTGCTCCCCGGGTTGAGCAGCAGACGAGCCGGCCGGCCGCCAAGCGTAACGAACATGAAGAGTGGGAAGAATTTTGAAGAACAGCTTTAGAAACAGTTCTAAGAGACCGTTTTAAACCCCTGACTGTACTTTTCAGTCGCCCCCGTGCCATATACTGATTGATTAGAGGATGACCCATGGCAGATAAGAATATGAGTTTCCTGGTTGTAGACGACTTTCCCACTATGCGTCGGATCGTGCGTAGTCTGCTTAAGGAACTGGGCTTTACCAACGTAGATGAAGCCGAAGATGGCCAAGATGCGCTTAATAAACTGCGTTCTGGCAATTTTGAATTCGTCGTTTCCGATTGGAATATGCCGAATCTGGACGGCTTGGAAATGCTCAAGGAGATCCGCCAGGATGAGGCGTTGAAAGACCTGCCCGTGTTGATGGTGACCGCAGAAGCGAAGAAAGAGAACATCATAGCGGCCGCTCAGGCGGGCGCTAACGGCTATGTCGTCAAGCCGTTCACTGCCGCTACCCTTGAAGAGAAGCTCAACAAGATCTTCGACAAACTGGGTATGTGAGTGACTGGGCCTATGTGCTTGGTTAACGAGGAGACAACATTATGAGCCAGAATGAGCAGTCCGATTCTGCCCAATCGTCCGAACAAGCCGCTGAAGATCTAATTCATCGCATCGGCAAGTTGACGCGTATGCTGCGCGAGAACATGCGTGAATTAGGGCTTGATAAAGAGATTGAGAAAGCGGCTGAAGCCATCCCCGATGCACGCGACCGCCTGCACTATGTCGCCACCATGACGGAGCAGGCAGCAGATCGAGCGCTCAATGCCGTTGACCGTGCGCAGCCGCTGCAGGATCAATTGTCAGACCGGGCGGAGGCGCTGGATAAGCGCTGGGCCGAGTGGTTTGAAGCGCCGAAAGAGCTGGATGAGGCGAAAGCACTCGTCGTCGAGACCCGCACTTATCTCAGCGATGTGCCCGATGTGGTGTCAGCCACTAACAAAGAACTGATGGAAATCATGATGGCGCAGGACTTCCAAGACCTGACCGGCCAAGTGATTAAGAAGATGATGGACGTAATCCATGAGATCGAGCATCAGCTGGTTCAGGTGCTCATCGATAACGCGCCGGGCGCCCATGCACGAGAAACGCTGCAGCGCAAGGCCGAGGATCAGTGGAAAAGCGACAATGCACGGCGTAACGAAGACCTTTTGAATGGGCCGCAAGTGAAGGATAATGTTCCGGATACCGTCTCTGGACAAGACCAGGTAGACGACTTGTTGGACGAATTAGGCTTTTAACGCGCGTTATTAAACGCCCTCTGGGCGTGCAAGCACGCTATTCAGCCGTCCCTATGGACGGCTGAATACGTGATAAGCTTTGCTTCACCTGGCCGGATACCCGTATGGCAGATAACGATAGCGACCAGGAAAAGACTGAAGAGGCCACGCCCAGGCGCAAAGAGAAAGCCCGTGAAGAGGGCCAGGTTGCCCGTTCCCGCGAGTTAAACACGTTTCTGCTACTGCTGGGTGGAGTGGTTGGCCTCTACAGCATGGGCAAGATGCTCTACGACCAGTTGGGCGCGGTGATGGAGCAGGCTTTCTTGTTTGAGCGTCGCCAAGCAATGGAAAGTACCCCGATGCTGGTCAATGCCCTGGATCTTGGTCAGCGCACGCTATTTACCATGATGCCGCTGTTTTTACTGTTAGCGGTGATTGCATTGGTAGCCCCCGGGCTGATGGGGGGGTGGCTGATATCGGCTAAATCGATGCAGCCCAAGTTTTCCAAGCTAGACCCTATTAAGGGCGTAAAGCGCATCTTCTCCACCCAGGCATTGATCGAATTGGCCAAAGCGATCGCCAAGTCGGCTCTGGTCGGGGGCGTCGCTGCGACCTTTTTGTATTTCAACATCGGCAAATTTATGGCGCTAATGGATCAGCCTATCCAGCAAGCGCTGACCAACGCTTTAACCATGGCGGCGCAGGCAGCTGGGCTCATGGTGATGGTATTGATAGTGGTCATTTTGATCGATGTCCCTTTCCAGCTTTGGGACAATGCCAAGAAGCTGCGCATGAGTCAGGAAGAGATCAAGCGTGAGCACAAGGAGTCTGAAGGCGACCCGCATGTGAAAGCGCGCATACGCCAGCAGCAACAGGCCATGGCGCGGGGCAGGATGATGAGCAAGGTACCCGATGCGGACGTCATCATTACCAACCCCACGCACTACGCGATAGCACTGACTTATCAGGAAGGCAGCATGGGCGCCCCGCGGCTGGTGGCAAAAGGCGCCGATGCGGTGGCCGCGCGTATTCGTGAAATTGGTGAAGAGGCCGGTGTACCGCGATTGGAGGCGGCGCCATTGGCACGTGCCCTGTATCATCACGTGGATCTAGAGGCGGAGGTGCCGGCTGAACTGTATACCGCAGTGGCGGAAGTAATGGCCTGGGCCTATCGCCTCAAGCAAGTCGCAAAACAAGGAGGCGAGGTGCCCCCAACCCCCGATAACCTGCCGGTACCACCGGAGATGGAAAGCCCCGGGCAAGGCGCCGGTGGTAATGAGGCGCAACCATGAAAGGCTTGAGTCAGCTAGTAGGTCGGCGTGACTGGATGAGCGATGTGCGCATGAAGCTGCTGGTCGGCCCGCTGCTCATCCTAATGATTTTGGGCATGATGATTGTGCCCTTGCCCCCCTTTGCTCTGGATTTACTCTTCACCTTCAATATCGCGCTGGCCATTATGGTGTTAATGGTCAGCATGTTTACCCAGAAGCCGCTGGACTTTGCGGCCTTCCCTGCCGTGTTGCTATTCACCACGCTGCTGCGCCTGTCTCTCAATGTGGCTTCTACCCGGGTGGTGCTCATGGAGGGCCACCAAGGTGGAGCGTCGGCGGGTAAGGTTATTGAAGCGTTCGGTGCATTTCTGGTCGGCGGTAATTTTGCTGTGGGTCTGGTGGTCTTCCTGATTCTCGTCATCATCAACTTTATGGTTATCACCAAAGGTGCTGGCCGTATTGCTGAAGTGGGTGCACGTTTTACCCTGGATGCAATGCCGGGTAAGCAGATGGCCATCGATGCCGATCTGAATGCCGGCTTAATCGGCGAAGAAGATGCCAAAAAGCGCCGTGCCGAGGTTGCTCAAGAGGCTGATTTCTTTGGTTCGATGGACGGTGCCAGTAAGTTTGTCCGTGGTGATGCCATTGCCGGTTTGGTAATTATGGTGGTCAACATCATCGGCGGGCTGATGATTGGCATGCTGCAGCACGATATGAGTTTTGGCGCTGCTGGTCAGACGTATATGCTGCTGGCCATCGGCGACGGCTTGGTGGCGCAAATTCCTGCCCTGGTGATCTCGACCGCAGCGGGCGTCACGGTTTCCCGGGTAAGTACCGACACAAACGAAGATATTGGCCAGCAAATGCTCAGCCAACTGTTCGTTAACCCACAGGTACTAATCTTGGCCGCTGTGGTGATGGGTCTGTTGGGCATGGTGCCTGGTATGCCCAATCTAGTATTTCTATTTTTTACTGCGCTCTTGGCGGGCTTGGCATGGTTTCTTATGCGTCACAAGGAAAAGGCGTTGGTCAAAGAGGAGATCGCCGCGGCTCCTGTGCCTCTGCAAGAGACCCCCGAAGCGAGTTGGGAAGACGTGCAGTTGGTCGATACTCTGGGCCTGGAAGTGGGACATCGCTTAATCCCGCTAGTTGACTCGCGTCAAAAGGGCGAGCTGCTTGGACGGATTAAAAGTGTACGTAAAAAGTTTGCCCAGGAAGTGGGCTTCCTGCCGCCGGTGGTGCATATCCGCGATAATTTGGAGCTGCCGCCTAACGCCTATGTGCTCTCCATGAAAGGCGCCGAGATTGGCCGCGCCGAGGCGCAGCCGGGTAAATGGCTGGCGATCAACCCGGGGCAGGTTTCCGGTGAGCTGCAGGGCACCCATACCCAGGATCCTGCCTTTGGTTTGCCCGCTGTTTGGATTGATAGCAACCAGCGTGAACACGCTCAGGTGTATGGCTACACCGTGGTGGACGCCAGTACCGTCATAGCGACCCACTTGAACCATCTGCTACACCGCCATTCGCCCGAGATGCTGGGCCGTCAGGAAGTTCAGAAGCTGCTGGATAAAATGGGTGATGATCAGAAGGCCCTGGTCGAAGAGGTGATCCCGAAAGCTATTTCGCTGACGGTATTGCAGCGTATCCTGCAAAATCTGCTTGATGAAGATGTCTCTATCCGCGATATGCGCACTATTCTCGATACCCTGGCGGAGTACGCCACCCAGCAAAAAGATCCTAACGAGCTGACGGCGCTGGTGCGTGTTTCGCTGGGGCGGGCCATTGTCCAGCAGTGGTTTGCAGGGCAGGAGACGCTGAATGTCATGGGCCTGGATGCCCAGCTGGAGCAGGTGCTGGTTCAGGCCATGAACGGTAACGGCGCCATGGAGCCCGGCTTGGCAGAAACGCTGATGACCCAGGCGCAGCAGGCGCTGGAGCGTCACGAAAGCTCAGGCGAGCCGCCGGTGCTGGTTGTGCAGCACTCGCTGCGGGCGGTGCTGTCGCGTTTCTTACGCCGCCGTCTACGTCATATGTCAGTATTGTCCCAGGCTGAAATCCCTGATGACCGCACATTAAGAGTGACCACCATAGTCGGCGGACGTTAATGATGACACGCCGTGGTAGGCTAGCGTTGACCATTTCCAGAATAGGCAAAAGGTAAATCATGAGCGTTAGACGTTTCGTGGGAGCCAATAGTCGTGATGTGATGCGCCAAGTGCGTGAAACGCTCGGTGAAGACGCCTTGATTGTGGCTAATCGGCGTACCGAAGGGGGCGTTGAAATTTTGGCCATGGCGGATGAAGCCATTGACCACTTTGAGCCTTCACCGGAACCCGCACCCACCGAAACGCCGCCACCTCCGACACAAGACCCCATGCAGGCGATGAGTGAGCGCTTACTACGGGAAATGCAGGATATGCGCGCGCTGCTGGCAAACAGCCAGTCAACCCATGCTGCTTCACCAACGCCAGCGGCGCCCACCGGTACGGCGGCGCGGCTGCGCC
>NZ_JPUA01000049.1:29862-169206 GCF_002211105.1 Halomonas campaniensis
AGCAGTGAGCTCGCCGATGAGCTGCTGGCGGGGATGCCCGAACCGCTCGCCAGATTAGACGGCAACAGTGAAGCGCCGCTGCAGTGGTTGCGCCAGCAATTAATGGATCGTCTCTGCGTGTTGAGCGATGAGCCAAGCTTTTTTGATCAAACCGGTATTGTCGCCCTGGTGGGGCCCACGGGGGTGGGCAAAACCACTACCACTGCCAAGCTTGCCGCCCGTTTTGTGATGCGTCACGGTACCCGCCCGGTGGCGCTGGTCACCACTGACAGCTTCCGGATTGGTGCCCACGAGCAGCTACGCATCTACGCGCGCCTGTTAGACACCCCGATGTACGCGCTGGATGCAGAGCAACCCATCGACGATTTGCTGGGCCGCCTGCAGGGTAAGCAGTGGGTAATTATCGATACCGTGGGTATGAGTCAGCGTGACCAGCGAGTGATCGAACAGATTGCCCACCTCCAGGGCGGACGTTCGCGGGTGCGTTTGGTGCTGCTGCTTAATGCCGCCAGCCAGCCGGAAACCCTTGAGGAAGTTGTGCTGCGCTATCGTCAAGCCGCGCGAGCGGCGGGCGCAGAGTTAGATGACTGCATTATTACCAAGCAGGACGAGGCGGGGCGTCTGGCACCAGTGTTAGACATTATTATGCGCCACGGGATGCGCGTGCTGTTTGGTTCCAATGGTCAGCAGGTGCCCGAAGATATGGCGGTTGCCGCCCCTGGCGCGCTAGTGGATCAAGCACTGAGTACGGCAACACCACAGCGTGAGGGGGCACAACGTGCGGATGCCCCAATGGGAATGCCGCGCTGGTCGCGGGATGTGCTGGGACAGGGGCGTCGTTTGTCATCGTTACTGGCGAGATTGCGCCAACGCGTCACAGGGTTTGCGGCATTAGAAGAGATCTGGGACTTAGCCTCGCTACCTAGCCGTGTGCAGGAAGCGCGCCTGGACGCGCTGCTCGCCGGTTACCCAGCGGCGGATACCACCTTAGGCATGGCATGGTCTCCGCGGCGTAATGAGCGCGGCTGCGATTGGGCAATGCCCGACATTGGGCTGGACACAAACGGTGCCTGGTTAGCGCTACCCTGGCTGCAGCATCGCCATCCTGCAGGGTGGCAGCCGCGCATGGCCGCGTTGTCTTCATCAAGCGGTGTAGCGGTGCACTTGCTACCGCGTTTTCCCGAATCGGATGCGCTAGCGTGGCTAGAAGCCGAGCATTTGACCTGGGTCAGCCAAGTACCCCCCAGTCATCGGGTACTCTTTCACCACGAGCGCCAGACGATCCGTCAGCTGTTTGATGACAGTGTGCTTACGCACCATGTGGGAGTACGTTTTCGCGGCCAATCGGTGCAACTATGGACCGCCTACGCCGAAGTCGAGGACGCCAGCGGCACTGCGCTGCTCGCCTGGTACGGGGAGGTACGCGATCCGGAAAGCGCCAAAGTGGTGGTGCGCCGCTACTGGCTTACCCCGGCTCGATTAGGGGCCGAGGTGCTTTCACTGCTGTTAACCCAGCTGCAAAGCGAAGGCTTGGCCGCCTTGACCCGGCGCGCGTGGCAGCAGCTAAAAGAGGCGGATAGCGGTGATCTAAATGCGGAAGTTCGCCTGTTAATGGCCAGCGGTGTGGCGTCAGTCGCCGGCCATCTCGATATTGCCGATGATGAGGAGGCGCAGACGCTGCGTGGCGATCTCCTCAATCTACTAGGGGCAAGTCGCCGTCGCCGCGATACCGGCATGCTCGATGCGCTGATCTATGCCTTTATGGCGCGGGATGCGATTCGTCAAATGGGCAGTGTGAGTCGAGAGGGTGTGGCGTGAGCGAACAGGATCAAGCCGCGGGACTGCGCAAGTGGGCAAACTTGCAGCGCCAACAGCAGCAGGCGGAGGGTGCTGTTGACGTGGCGGCAGCAGAGCCAGTCCCCGAGCCTGAGCAGGCCTCACCCTTCTTAACGCCGAAGACCACCGCGGTGGAAGCGCCAACAATGTTGGCGCCGCCCAAACCTAAAATCCCACTTGTGGTGGTTGGGCTGCCCGGTAGTGGTGCCGTGCACGTTAATAAGGTTAAAGCACGCCTCGGTCAGTGGTCAGCGCTAGGTCGCAACTGGGCCGGTAACCCTGATGATTGGGACATTCGAATCGTCATGGCGGAAACCTCCGACCTTGCTCAGCTTCGCGAGCAATACAGCCGTTGGGCGCTATGGATCAGTAGCGATGCCGATACCTTCGCTGTCATGTTCCGTACCTTGCGACAGCTCCATGAACGTGGCGGGCCGCGTCGTTTACTAGCGCTCCATGAGCCGCACTTGCCGCGCCAAGGACTGCTCAATAACTTGCGCGAAGCTGCTGATTACTACTTAAATATGGAGTTACTGGTACTTGCACGATGAGCATACTCTGCCGAGGAGACTAAGCATGCTAAGCTGGCTATTAAGAGTGAGGCTGCCACGGGTCTTAGTACTGATGGCAGGGTGTCTAATCGCAGGATTAACAGGGAGTGCCCAGGCGGCACCCGGTAGCTGGAGCAGCCAGGTACCGGGGCTGATGGTGGCAATGAGTGATCGGGCAAGCAGTAGTAAAACAGCTTCCCCGCCCGCTGTCGGAAGCCTTCAGTCAGGCCAGCTTGGGCGTATACAGTGGCAATTTCAGCATCCACCCGGTGCACTATTAAACGCTTGGCTCTGCCATCCTGAGCAGTGTGTTGCATTAACCGGTATGCGGGGTTCTACCACTGCGCTTGAGGGGCGGGCTGCCGATGCGCCACTGCATTTTCGCTTCGCCTTGCGCCCAGGCCAGCGGCCTGTACGTGTGCAGGGGTTGCAATTGATTGTGAACTATCAGTGAAGGCTGATTAGCCGCGAGGCGAGAATATGTACACAGCACAGGGCAGGATTAAACAGAATGAGCTGTTGACGCAATACATGCCACTGGTGCGACGTCAGGCCTTAACATTACAGGTTCGATTGCCGGCGAGTATTGAGCTCGATGACCTTATTCAGGCCGGGATGGTGGGGCTGCTCGAAGCGCTGGGCCGTTTCGATGCTACCCAGGGCGCGACGTTCGCGACCTTTGCCAGTCAGCGTATTCGCGGCGCCATGATGGATGAGTTACGTACCCGCGACTGGCTGCCCCGCAGCGTGCGCCGTTCAGCGCGCGCGGTGGACAGCGCCGTTCGCCAATTAGAGCAATTGTTAGGGCGCCCCCCGGAAGAGAACGAAATTGCTCAACACCTTGAGATGCCGCTGAGTGAGTATCAGCAGCTTCTCAATGACACTAACAGCGGACAACTGCTGCCGTTTGAAGAGCTAGTGGCCGATGGCGGAGAGCCTGTCAGTAATGAACAGGGCAATTCACCGTTCGAGCAGTTGCTTGACGGTCAGCAGCGGCAAACGCTGATTGACGCAATTGAAGCGCTTCCCGAGCGTGAAAAGCTGCTCATGGCGCTGTACTACCAAGAAGAACTCAACCTCAAGGAAGTAGGCGCTGTGCTGGGCGTGACGGAATCACGTGTTTCACAACTGCACAGCCAAGCCGTGAGTCGTTTACGCGCGCGTTTACACGACTCGGCATAACGCCAACGTTTTTTTACTCACTTGTGACCGGCAAGGAGCCGTGGATGAATCCTTCGACGTTGATAGGCATATTTGCCAGCATACTGCTGTTGGTGAGCGTGCTGTTTTTCACAGCAGAGTCCCCGGAAAGCTTTATCAATTTTCCGGGGCTTGCCATCGTGGTGACAGGAACCCTGGCGGCTACCTTTATTAGCTATCCGCTGAAAGAGGTGCTCCGGGTTGTACGCTTGGTAGGCTTGGTCTTCCGGCGTGAAAATACCTACATGCGTGATGATATCCGCGAATTGGTCGATATGTCCCGGCTGTGGTTTAAAGGCGATGTACGCGCGGTCGAGCGCGAGTTGGAACACACCCGCAATCCGTTTTTACGTACCGGGATCCAACTGGTCATTGCCAATACCAAAGAGGATGAAATTTTTGACATGCTGCGCTGGCGCATTGCCCGCCTTAAAGCCCGTGAGCATGCCGAGGCACAAATATTCCGTACCATGGCTACCTATGCGCCTGCCTTTGGCATGATCGGCACCCTGGTGGGGCTGGTCAACATGCTGGAGGTCATGGACGCTGGCGACTTGCAGGTCATTGGCCCGCGCATGGCGGTGGCGCTGCTTACGACCTTCTACGGCATTTTACTCGCCAACTTAGTGTTTAAGCCGATTGCGGTGAAGCTAGAGCGCCGCACTGAAGAGCGGCTGATTACCATGAACATGGTACTGGAGGGGATTTCGCTGATTACCAAGCGCCGCCTACCGTCGTTTATTGAAGAAACCCTCAACTCCTTTGTGGCTAATTACCACGATGAGATTCGTGATAACAGCGTCAAACCAAGGCCTGATTCGTCGGTTAGTGCAGCGGCGAAGGGGTAGGCCAGATGCTCGACCGTGATACGCGGCACGCGCTGGAAATGACCCCGTCGCCAGGCGATGGCGATGAAGGTTGGCTAACCAGCTATTTGGATGTGCTGACGCTGCTCATCACGCTTTTTGTGTTGCTGCTTTCCCTGACGCCGCCGGGCGGCGGTGAAGCGGCTGATACTGCTTTCATGCGTTCAGCCAGCGCTGTATCATCACTGCCTCTGGCATCTCTGGCTACCGGCATTCAGCCCCGCCATTCAGGGGTTCAACCTAAGTTTGACGGTCTCGATATCCCTGGTGTCAGCGTTTCCCAAGGGCGCGAAGGGGTCACGCTACGCATTGATACCAGTCTACTATTCCCCAGCGGCCAAGCGGTGTTAACCCCGCAGGGGCGTGGGGTGGTAGAAAGCCTTATCGGTGTTCTGAGCAGTTTTGACGGCCAAATATCGGTAGAGGGCCATACTGACAGCGTGCCTATTTCTACTGTCCGCTTTCCCTCTAATTGGGAGCTTTCATCGGCGCGGGCTATCGCTGTGGTAAGGCATTTAGAGCGCCAAGGGTTCAATATTTCTCGTATGCGGGCCGTCGGCTATGCCGACACCCAACCCATGGAACCGAACGCAACCGCGGCTGGGCGAGCTGCCAACCGTCGCGTAGAGCTGTTGCTAAGGGAGCAGGTCGAGGGTGAATAGATTTTGAGGCCACGTTTGTGTCCATGTACCACCCGCGATTGCAGTCGTTTGGAGCCCTGCTGGTAGTCGATGCCGATTGTCGCCGCA
This sequence comes from Halomonas campaniensis, assembly GCF_002211105.1. Classification (GTDB taxonomy): domain Bacteria; phylum Pseudomonadota; class Gammaproteobacteria; order Pseudomonadales; family Halomonadaceae; genus Vreelandella; species Vreelandella campaniensis_A. The sequence goes on from NZ_JPUA01000049.1 coordinate 35,065, forward strand.
TCCAAGCGACTAGCACTAACTTAACCCGCTTAATTGATTTTGAGCGCCCTGAAAATGGGCAGCTTATGCTTGCCTGCGTATTGGGAAAGCGGCTAAGTCAGCGGGTGCGTCGTGAATTGCAGGGGCAGCAACGGCTCCCTGGCCCTTTAGTGTTTATGCGTTCCAAGCACAGCCACGTATGTTTTCAAATCCACGCTTATCGAGCGGGTGAGCAGGTCATTGTCGAGATTGAGCCACTCAACCCCCGTAGTAAGCGTCGTCTGCTGGGTACGGTGAATGAGCGGCTGATGCATTTGGTTGAAGCGACGCATCAGCAAGAACTCCTCGACTGCCTGGTTAACGCTATTCAACAGCTCACCGGCCATGATCGTGTCACCGTGTGCCATTTCGATAGCGATTGGCATGGTTTGATGGTCGCAGAAGCGCTGGGAAAACGGCTACCCTCGCTGTTGGGTCAACGCTTTCCTGCCAGCGACTTCCCTGTTGCCTTACGCAAAAGTTATCAACATTACCCTGTACGGTTAATCGAAGACGTTAATGCTCCCCCTGAAACGCTGATCCCCGCCGTCCCAGGATCAAGCCTTAACGGTAGTTTTTTACGCGCACCTGCCCCAGAGCGGCAGCGCTATTTAAACCGTCTGGGCGTGCGGGGCTCATTCAGTTTAGCCATTCAGGGGGATACCGGCTTATGGGGGCTAGTGTTTTGTCACTCACCTGCGCCGCATTCGGTTGAGCCCCCCGTGCGTGATGCTGTTCGCACCCTCGTACAAATGGCCACCCAGCGCATGCTGCTGCTACGGGCGCGTCAAGAAGCCCGCTACCTGCAGCGGGTTCAGGATAGTCTGGTGCTTAGTGCACGAGCGCGCAGCGAGCCAAAAAGTCCTCAGCAGTTACTCCATGAGCAGGCGGCTATCTGGATGAAGCTGTTTCGCGCCCATGGCGTAGTGCTATGGGTGAATGGGGGCGCTTATCAAGCGGGTGTAACGCCGTCCCCAGAAGCGATGAGTCAGTTTGTACTGCGTTTGGAAAGAGCCCACGTGCATAGCGGCCCTTGGTGTACGCGCGAAATTGCCAAAGAGACGTTAACCGCTTCGCTGGCCATGCCCGAGCAGTGTGGGGCGCTAGCGGTGCCGCTTCCGTTGAGTTCAACCCAGCGTGCCTGGCTTATTTTTTTCCGCCCTGAGCAGGTGGAAACACTCTATTGGGCGATGCAGCCGACTATCAGCCCTAAACCAGACGTGATATTGGCTCCGTCGGTTGCTTGGTCGGAAGAGGTCGTCGGCAAAAGTGAAGCGTGGCTGCGGGTAGAGCGCTTAGCGGCGGTAGACTTGGGTGAAGACCTGACGCTGGCGATTTCGGCCTATGAAATTAGCTCACTGAATATGCACCTGGAACACGAGCGCAAAGCCCTTGCCGAGGCCAACCAGCGCCTTGAGCAATTAGCCCACTTTGATCCGCTCACCAAGGTGTGGAACCGTTACCGCATTGAAGAGGCGATCAATGCCGAGCTGGTAGCTGCCAAGCGTTACGCCGCCGCCTTTGCCCTGCTCTTGTTTGATGTGGATAACTTTAAGCAGATCAACGATGCTCACGGCCATAGCGTGGGGGACGATGTGCTGGTGGCTCTGGCGCGCTTAGTGGAAACCTCGCTGCGGGGTTGCGACCATCTGGGGCGCTGGGGAGGCGAAGAGTTTATTGTGCTGGCGACCCACTCCGAGGTTGACGCCGCCATTGGCCTGGCCGAGCGGCTGCGCTCGCTGGTAGCAGAGCTGCGTATAGAGGGGCTTGATCAAACGATTACGGTGAGTATCGGTGTCGCCGTTTGGCAGCCGGGTGACAGCTGTAAAACCCTTATTTCCCGGGCCGACAATGCCATGTATCGCGCTAAGCATGGTGGGCGCAATCGCGTTGAGGTGGCGCTAGAGCCTGCTACGGCGCTTTAAAACTCGCACCTTAGTGAGCCCCGCTACCTTCACACTGAGTGAGCATCCGGTTAATCGCCGCGTCGGCGCCCTGTAGACTAAACGTCATATACCAGGGGTCACGCTCTTCCTGGTCAAAGCCAAGAAACAGTTGCTCACCCTGGCGCATATCCGCTATCAGGGGCTGCATATCGCTGAGGTAAAAGTGGGCATAAAAGCCGTCATCCCCCCGCTCAGTAATAAACTCCGCCATGGTATCAATCACAGGTTGCTCATCAATGCGCAGCCTGGCGGGGACTAAGTTGACTGCGCGGCTTTCCCCCTGCTGCTGTTCAAGGGTGACGCGCATCTCCAGCCAAGGTAAATCGCAAACGCCCGAAGTGGCATTCAGGCTTAGCGTTGCATCCGAGTAGCTGTGGGTTTCCACGGCGCGGTAGTGGCGCTCATCCCCCAGTGAAAGCGTCATTGACTGCCAATGGTCGTGGTTGACCACGTCGTCGGTATTAAACGAGGCCGCGTTCGCCATGGATGCTGCGACCATCATGGGGACGGCGATGGCTATAGCGACTAACCAAGGCGAGTGGAAATGCAGAGCGCGAGTCGTCGTTATGATCTGAGCCATCTAACCAAAATCCTTGGGCGAATATTCGAAAAAAACAGTCTATAGCGAGTTACTCGATGACAAAAGTGTAAGGCGCTGATTTTTCTATATATGGTAGGAGATTTTGAAAAAAGTGCCGTATGTGGTTGGAAGTCGGGTCTATACTTCACTCCGATGCCACGTATAGTGGGTTTTATTTGAGCCCAATAGTCACCCCGCTGTGAAGGAGTTTCGCGATATGAGCACCGCTGCCAAGGCTATGAAGACCTCTAACGATGTTCCCATGCAGGCCCCCTCGCGGGAGATCTGGGACGCCAAATACCGTCTTAAGGATCGTCATAGCCAACCCGTCGACCAGGACGTCGGTGCTACGTTTGAACGGGTTGCGCGTGCCCTGGCAGCGGTTGAAGGCGATAAAGCGGAAGAGTGGTTGCCCAAATTTCGTTGGGCGCTGGAAAATGGTGCCATCCCTGCCGGTCGTATTCTTTCCAATGCGGGGGCTGAGTCCTATAAGCCTGCGGTGAGCCTGATTAACTGCACCGTCTCCCGCACCATTCGTGACTCCATGCGCGATATTCTCGACTCGGTGGTTGATGCGGGGATGACGCTGAAATCCGGCGCAGGCATCGGCTACGACTTCTCGACGCTGCGCCACAAAGGCGCGTTCGTCTTCGGCGCTGGCGCGGGCACTAACGGCCCACTGGCGTTTATGGATATCTACGACAAAATGTGTTTCACCGTCGCCTCTGCCGGTGGCCGCCGTGGCGCCCAGATGGGCACTTTTGATGTGGGCCACCCGGATGTGCGCGAGTTTATACAGGCTAAGCGCGAGGCGGGGCGCCTACGCCAGTTCAACCTTAGCCTGCTGATCACCGATGAGTTTATGGAAGCGGTCAAGAACAATACCGACTGGCCGCTGGCCTTTCCGCTGCACCCCGGTGAGAAAGAGGACGTTAAAGCGGAAGACCTGATCTACCGAGACTGGCCCGTGGTTGAAGAGGGCTACACGGTAGATGCCGAAGGCCGCGTCGCCTGTCGCATTGTCGAAGTGATCAAGGCGCGTGAGTTGTGGGACACCATTATGTCCTCCACATACGACTACGCCGAGCCCGGCTTTATCCTGATCGACCAGGTTAACCGCATGAACAACAACTGGTTCTGCGAAGATATCCGTGCCACTAATCCCTGCGGTGAACAACCCTTGCCGCCGGAAGGCGCCTGCCTGCTGGGCTCGGTCAATCTGACCAAGTTTGTGATCGATCCCTTTGGTGCCGAGCCGCGCTTCGACTGGGAGCGCTACTGCAAAGTGGTGGCGATCTTTACCCGTATGCTCGACAACGTGGTCGAGATTGCTGGCCTGCCGTTGCCCCAGCAGCAACGTGAAATCGAAGCCAAGCGCCGCCACGGTATGGGCTTTTTGGGCTTGGGTTCAACGCTCACCATGCTCAAAATCCCTTACGGTTCCAAGCAGTCGCTGGTATTCACCGATGAGGTGAGTCGTCATTTAGCCATAGAGGGCTGGAAGCAGGCGCTGGAACTGTCGTTAGAGAAAGGCATGGCGCCGGTGCTTGAGCAGGAGCACACGATTACTCCCAAAATGTTGCGCGAGCGACCTCAGCTGGCCAAAGATGGCTATGAAGTAGGCGATCAGGTGCCGGGACGTATCCTGCACGCCCGTTATAGTCAGTACATGGCTCAAGTGGCCGAGCTTGAGCCGGAGCTGGTGGCCCAGCTTGCCGAGCACGGTGCGCGGTTTACCCATCACAGCTCAATCGCGCCGACCGGTACGATCAGCCTTTCCATGGGTAACAACGCCTCCAACGGTATCGAGCCCTCGTTCTCACACCGCTATTTCCGCAATATTATTCAGTCGGGCAAGAAGACCAAGGAGCAGGTCGAAGTGGTCTCCTTTGAGCTGGCCGCTTACCGTCACTTTATCGCATCTGACGCGGTGGACAGCGACCTGCCGGACTACTTTGTCACCGCCGATGCCATCTCGCCCGAGCAGCACGTTGCCGTTCAGGCTGCCGCCCAGCACTGGGTCGATTCGGCGATCTCGAAAACGGTTAATGTGCCCACCGAGTTCCCCTTTGAACAGTTCCAGGATCTCTACTTGCAGGCCTATGAAAGCCGCTTGAAGGGCTGCACGACCTTCCGCTTTAACCCGGAAGCCTTCCAGGGCGTTCTGGTGCGCGAAGACGATCTTAAAAACACCACCTACGTATTTGAGCTAGAAAATGGTGAAACCCTGGAGCTGGCTGGGGATGAGAAGGTGGTTTACGACGGCGAAGAGCATAATGCGGCCAATCTGTTCGATGGTTTGAAAGAAGGCACCTACGGCAAATGGTGATGCCGCGCTTAGCGCCACCTATTCATTAACGCACACCTTTGCTAAACGGATGCGAAACGGAGAGATATCCCCATGGCTGTTGAAATTACCTCCAAAATTGTCGGTTACCGGATTAAGCAGCAGGAGCCCGCCGTACCGGTTCCTGAGCTTCAGGACGAAAACCCGCTGACGGTGCGGATTCCTTCCCGCCCAGAAGGTACTCTGGAAGCCGTATCAGAAAAAATCTCGTATGTAGGGGCGGAAGGGCGCAAGAAAGTTTATCTGCTGGTGTCCTTTATGCCGGTGGAGGGCGTGATTGGCGGTAAGCGCGTGGTGATCGAGCGTCCGGTGGAGTTTTTCTTCCCATCGGGCCAGCTCTCCAGTGAGCACCAGTGGATCACCGCCACCATGCGCAGTCTGTCACTGGCGGCCCGTGGTGGTTACGTCACCCAGGCGGTGGCAGATCTGCGCAAAGTAGCCTGGGACAAAGGTCTGGTGCGCTGCGGTATGAACCGTTGGAACAAGCCAATGTTCCACGACTCGGAAGTCGCGGCAATCGCCTGGTCGATTCAGCAGATTCTTTATCGCCGCGGTTTTCTGGATCGGGAGGGCAACCAGGTGCCGGTTGAACAGCTGGTTGAGCGCTATGCTCACCGTATGACCCATGGTCATGCTTGGCAACCAGAAGAGGAGGAGGCTACCGATGCTCCCGTTGAGAGGGGGGCGGCGGAGCCTATCGGCGAGAAGGCACAGACCGGAAAAAAGTCTGAAGGCAGTGGCCCAGCCACCGTGGGTAACTGCCCCGAGTGCCGCGGCGAACTCATCATGATGGACGGTTGCCCCACCTGCTACGCCGGCTGTGGCTGGTCTAAGTGTGGCTAGTCATCGTTTTATGCCAACTTCACCGCGTGCCTTGTCAGCACGCGGCTTTTTGTTCACTGTCGCCTAATAAGGGGCGAACGTTATCGGTGAGATAGCAGTCATCAAACTGTCCTTCGGCACATAGCGCTGATAAGTCAGGAATCGTTAAGTGGTGGCGATCACGAAACACCAACCCATCCTCGCTGAGCGCGGTAAAAGTGCGGCTAACGTGAACCGGGCTAAGCCCCAGTACATCGGCCAACTGCTCCTGAGAGAGCGGCAAGCGGAACTGGTTGCTAATATCCGGGTTGGTTTGGCGCAGCCTTAAATACATCTCATAAAGGAAATGCGCCATTTTTTGCCGGGCACTGCGCCTGGCCAAAGTGACCAGTCGTTCGGTCATTAACGCCTGTTGGCGGCTGCCAATAGCAAACATGACCGAGGTGAGCGGGAGCGATTGGCGGAATATTTCCAGCATACGTTTGTGCGGGAAGTGGCAAATCACGCCGTCATCAATCATGCGCACGTTCTCAAGCCGCTGCGAAAAGGCAAACTCGCGCAGGCCGATAATATCTCCCGGCAGGAACACCTCCAAAATCTGACGATCACCGTTTTCCAGATGACGGTAGGAGTAGGCCCAGCCACTTTTTAGCGTGCAGAATTCATTAGCTGGCGCACCCATTTCCCATAGGATGGTGCCCGACTTAATATCGGTTGGGCTCTCCTCTAGTGTTATGAGCAGTTTTTTCTCATCTTCGCTTAGCGAACAGTAGTGACTAAAGTGCTTAATAATGCAGCTGTTTTCCTGACCCACGACATATTCCTCCAGCAGAAGGTTGCATAATACTGCTAACGATTCTCTGCTCGCCACTATAAACAATGTGACCATCTACTGCGTTGCCCAGCGTTACTAAATAGCCATGCTAGTTAGTCTGAGGGTGGGCAGGTTCGCGCTTCGTCGAGCGATTGCCTCGCGCCAGCAGAGGCGCCAAGAAGCGGCCAGTATGCGAGACGTCCTGTTTGGCGATCTGCTCCGGCGTGCCCTCGGCGATGATCTGCCCACCACCTGACCCCCCTTCGGGGCCAAGATCGACAATCCAGTCGGCGGTTTTAATTACATCCAAATTGTGTTCAATGACCACAATGGTGTTGCCATGATCACGCAGGCGATGGAGTACCGTCAGCAGTTGGCGAATATCTTCAAAGTGTAACCCGGTGGTCGGCTCATCCAGGATATATAGCGTCTTACCGGTATCACGCTTGGCCAGTTCACGGGCGAGTTTAACCCGCTGCGCTTCGCCGCCGGAAAGGGTCGTTGCGCTCTGCCCCAGGCGGATATAGGAGAGGCCCACATCCAGCAGGGTTTGCAGGCGACGGGCAATGGCCGGTACCGGGCTGAAGAATTCCAGCGCGTCTTCCACCGTCATTGCCAACACTTCGTGGATGGTTTTACCTTTATAGTGGATATCCAGGGTTTCGCGGTTGTAGCGTTTGCCCTTACATACATCGCAGGGCACATAGATATCCGGCAGGAAGTGCATCTCTACCTTGATCATGCCTTCGCCCTGGCACGCCTCGCAGCGCCCACCCTTAACGTTAAAGCTAAAACGGCCAGGCTTATAGCCCCGGGAGCGCGCTTCCTGGGTGCCCGCAAACAGCTCGCGAATGGGGGTAAATATACCCGTGTAGGTGGCCGGGTTGGAGCGCGGCGTGCGGCCAATTGGACTCTGATCAATATCGATCACTTTATCGAGCTGGTCGAGCCCTTCGATCTTCTCATAGGGCGCGGCGGTCAATGTCGTCGCGCGATTTAATTCGCGCGCGGCAATGGGCATCAAGGTGCCGTTGATCAGCGTCGATTTACCCGAGCCGGACACCCCGGTAATGGCGATAAACAATCCCAGCGGCAGGCTAAGCGTGACGTTCTGAAGGTTGTTGCCGGTCGCGCCGCGCACAATTAGCTGCTTTTCCGGGTTGCCAGGGATGCGGTAGGGCGGCACGGCGATTTCCCGGGTACCCGATAAATACTGGCCGGTCAGCGAGTTGGGGTTGTCCATGACATCTTTAGGTGTGCCCTGGGCGACAATCTCACCGCCGTGCACACCCGCACCTGGGCCGATATCCAGCACGTGATCAGCGGCGCGAATGGCGTCCTCATCGTGCTCGACCACAATCACGGTATTGCCCAAATCGCGCAGCCGCTCAAGGGTTTTCAACAATCGGTCGTTATCCCTCTGGTGCAAGCCAATCGACGGCTCATCGAGAATATACATGACCCCGACCAGACCTGCGCCAATCTGACTGGCTAAACGAATACGCTGGGCTTCACCGCCGGAAAGGGTATCGGCACTGCGCTCAAGATTGAGATAATCGAGCCCCACATTGACCAGAAACTCCAGCCGGGCATGAATCTCGTGGACGATTTTATCGGCGATCTCACCTTTGCGGCCCGGCAAGCTTAGATCGGCAAAGTAGCGCCACGCTTCACCAATCGGGAAGCGCACTATTTCGGCGATATTGTGATCGTCCACGTAGACATGGCGCGACTCTTTACGCAGTCGCGAGCCGTTACAGGTCGCGCAGGGCTGCACGGCGATGTATTTGACCAGGTCATCGCGCACCATGTTGGATTCGGTTTCCCGATAGCGGCGCTGCATATTGGGCAAAACGCCTTCGAAAGCGTGCTCGCGAGTTACTTTACGGCCCCGGTCGCCCACATAGACAAACGGAATCTGCTCATTGCCGCTACCGTTGAGGATAACCTCCTGCTGGTGGTGGGCGAGCTCTTGCCAGGGCGTTTCCAGCTCAAAGTCGTAGTGCTTGGCCAGCGCCTGGAGCTGGGTAAAGTAATAAATATTGCGCCGATCCCAGCCTTTGATGACACCTTCCGCCAGCGATAGCTCCGGGTGGCTGATCAGCTTATCGGGGTCGAAGTACTGTTGTACGCCCAAGCCATCACAGGTGGGGCAAGCGCCCGCCGGGTTGTTGAACGAAAACATGCGCGGCTCGAGTTCAGCCAGCGAGTAGCCGCACACCGGGCAGGCAAAGCGTGACGAGAAAGCAATATCGTCGCGCTCACCGTCCATAAAGTGAATCATGGCGGTGCCGTCGGCGAGGTTCAGCGCGGTTTCAAAAGACTCCGCCAGGCGTTGGGCAAGGTCGTCGCGCACTTTAAAGCGGTCAACGACGACGCTGATGTCGTGCTTTTTGCGCTTATCCAGCGGGGCGATGTCGTCCAGTTCCAGCACCTGACCATCGACCAGGGCGCGCACGAAGCCCTGGGCACGCAGCTCGGCCAGTAACTGTAAATGTTCGCCTTTGCGGCCTTTGACTACCGGTGCCAGCAGCATCAGCTTGGTGCCTTCGGCAAGGTTCATGACCTGGTCGACCATCTGCGAGATGGTCTGCGCTTCCAAATCTTCGCCGTGTTCTGGGCAGCGGGGCGTACCAGCACGGGCAAACAGCAGGCGCAGGTAGTCGTAGATTTCGGTGATGGTGCCCACGGTTGAGCGTGGGTTGTGGGAGGTGGACTTCTGCTCAATGGAGATCGCAGGTGACAGCCCTTCGATGTGATCCACATCGGGCTTTTCCATCATCGACAGGAACTGGCGCGCATAGGTGGAGAGCGATTCCACATAGCGGCGTTGCCCCTCGGCATACAGGGTGTCGAACGCTAACGACGATTTGCCCGAGCCGGAGAGGCCGGTAATCACAATCAGCTTGTTACGGGGCAGTTCCACATCGATCTGCTTGAGGTTGTGGGTGCGGGCACCCCTGACCAGAATGCTGTCCATCAACACCTCGAATCGCGCGGCAAAAGCGTGATTATACGTTTGTCTGCACCCTCCCGGCAAAACAGCTTTCATAACCCAAGATAACCTCCGGCAACTTGCGACGTTTCCAGCGCCAGCCCAAACCGCTAGAATAGAGGATTGTCACCATCCACACTGACTCACCCCATGCTTAACCACCATATAAAAGGGCATTATGCGCAAGGTTTCCGCACTATTGCTGGTCTCTGAACGTCGTGCGATCAGTGGTCTGGCCGGACTTTATGCATCGCGCATGCTGGGCCTGTTTATGGTGCTGCCGGTGTTGGCGCTGTATGCCGACGCTCTTGAGGGTTCAACCCCGCTATTGGTGGGCGTGGCGCTGGGCATTTATGGTTTAACCCAGGCAACGCTGCAAATCCCGTTTGGGTTACTCTCTGACCGCATTGGTCGTAAGCGGGTAATTGCCATGGGGCTGGTGATATTTGCACTCGGTAGCGTGGTCGCCGCGTTATCCGATACCATTATTGGCGTTATTATGGGGCGAGCACTGCAGGGCGGGGGGGCCGTAGCCGCGGCGATTATGGCGCTGCTGGCAGATCAAACCCGCGAGGAGATTCGTACGGCCGCCATGGCCACGATAGGGCTCTCCATTGGCGTGTCGTTTGCCATTGCCATGGTGCTGGGCCCCTGGCTTGCCGCTTGGGCGGGGCTTGCGGGAGTCTTCTGGTTTACCGCGCTGCTGACCCTGGTGGGGCTGCTGGTGCTATGGCGTTGGGTGCCTGCTGCACCTCGGCGGCGGCGCCACCGCGATGTGGGCATGGATCGCCAGCAGTTTAAAAGCGTGATCACCCGCCCCGATTTATGGCGGCTGGATATGTCGATTTTTGCCTTGCACTTAGTGCTGATGGCGATATTTGTCGCGGTACCTTTTCGCCTGCTAAACGCCGGTGTGGCGATTGAGTATCATGGGTTGGCATATCTTGGCATTATGGCGCTATCGTTTGTGGCCATGGTGCCGCTGATCATTGTTGCCGAGAAGCGGCAGCGGATGCGCTTGATGTGCCTGATGGCGATCGGCGCTATTGTGATTAGCTTAGCCGGTTTAGGGCTGCCACTTTCGCCAAGCTACTGGCTGTTTGTATGGCTGTTTGTGTTCTTCACCGGCTTTAACCTGCTGGAAGCGACGCTACCTTCCATGCTCAGCAAGCTGGCCCCGGCAGGGGCCAAAGGTACCGCCATGGGGGTCTACTCCACCAGCCAGTTTTTAGGCGCTTTTTTAGGCGGTACGCTAGGTGGTTTACTGGCGCACTATGGCGGCCTCAACGCGGTCTTTATTGGCTGTGCCGGGCTTGCGCTATGCTGGTGGGGTGCCATGTGGCGGATGCCCTCTCCGCCGCCGCTCTCCAGCGAAGTGGTAGCACTGCACGAGACTCAGGCAGATGCGCTCGACCTGTTGATGGAACATTTAGCCGATGTGGTCGGCGTCGAAGACGTCATGGTGGTGCCAGAAGAGCGTCTGGTCTATTTAAAAGTGAACCGCCAGCAGCTCGATGAGGCGGCGTTGAACAAGCTTATGGCACCGCCTAAATCTTAATCCAGCCGTCCCGATGAATGTGCAACGGCGGCTGGCAATAAACGCTATATGACAGCTATTAAAGGAGCGCCTTATGGCTCGCGGCATTAACAAGGTCATTTTGATTGGTAACCTCGGGCAGGATCCAGAGGTGCGTTTTACCCCCAGCGGCACCGCCGTGGCCAACCTAAACCTGGCCACCACCGATACCTGGATGGATCGTCAGAGCGGTCAGCGCCAAGAGCGTACCGAGTGGCACCGGGTGGTGATGTTCAATAAAACTGCCGAAATCGCCCAGCAGTACCTGAAAAAAGGCTCCAAAGTCTATATTGAAGGGCGTCTGCAAACCCGTAAGTGGCAAGACCAGAACGGCCAGGATCGCTACTCGACGGAAATCGTCGCCAACGATATGCAGATGCTCGATGGTCGCAGCGGTGACTTCCAGGGCGGCGGCGCTCCGCAGAATAACTATTCTCAGAACGCCCCCCAGAATGCACCGGCTCAAAATAGTCCTGCCGCTCCTCACCAAGGCGGTTATCCCCCGCAGGGTGGCGCGCCCCAAGGCGGTAATCATTACCCCGGCGGGCAGAGTCCGCAACCGCCTCGCCCCGCTCAGCCAGCGCCGCAGCAGGGCAATCAACCGCCCCCGCCCAACCAGCAGAACAGCAGCTACGGCGCCCCGGATCCGGGCAATTTCGACGACTTCGACGATGAGATTCCGTTCTGAGCGTGCTAGCTGTCTCGCAGCGCGGAAGTGAGCGTGATAAGGGAGAGGGGTCTTGAAGCTGCTAATACTGGATGCCGGACACTGCTTAAGCTTGGCACTGGCCCGGGAAGCAAGCCGTCGCGCCGATACAGAGTTAGTCATAGAGCAAGGGACGACCATCACGGCGTCGCGCCTTGAGGCGATAGCCCCTGACGCCGTGATTATTCCACCGTTGGCCCACCCACTGAACATGGCGCCAGCGGATGTGACGGCACATGCCGATGCGGTAGATACCTGCTTGGGTGCCTGCCAATCACAAGACGTGGCGTTGATATGGTGTGTCTCTGACCAGCTTTACGAAGACGGTTTGGAGGTGCCCATTGATGAGCATGTGGTGCCTGCGCCGCGGGATGACAGCTTGCGCCGCCTGGTGCAGACCGGTGATCGCATCCGCGCGGAGTTTCAGCGTCATTTGATTGTGCGCTTGGGCCCACTGTTTGCGCTGGAAGGCAGTCATGCGTGGCTTAATGACATCATTGGCCACTTGGTGGCCGGTAAGGCGGTACGCGCCGCAGAGGATGTGATATTTTGCCCGACCTCTGCCGATGCCGTCGCCATGGCCCTAGTTGGCATGCTGCAGCAGCAGGTCAGTGGTGCCAATGCCTGGGGGGCTTATCATCTTGCTGGCACCGAACCGGTCAGTGCTTTTACCTTTACCTCCATGGTGCGCACCCAACTGTTAACACACCTGGAGGGGCGCGGCGAGCAGATTACTCTCGGCGAGGTTCAGCCGCTTAAACACCACCATGATGCTAAGCTGCGGCGCGTCTTAAACTGTCGCCGTGTGCTGGATGTGTTTGGCGTTCATCAGAAACCGTGGCGATTAGAGGCTGGACGTATGTTGGATGCATGGTGTTTAACCCGTGAGAGTAATCGTCTCAGCGATACAGGAGCGTCGGCTTGATAAATGTGGTTCGCAGCTTGATTTTTTATGCTGGCTACTTTTTGGCCATGCTAATGATCGGCGTTCTGTTTCTGCCCATAGCCCCGTTTCTGCCGCTGTCAGGCCGCTACCGATTACTCAATTTGTATAACTACTTTTTAATGGTGTGGTTTCGTATCGCCTGTGGGGTGCGTTACGACATTCAAGGGCGGGAAAATCTGCCCACTGGCCCCTGTGTAATTCAAGCTAACCACCAGTGTGAGTGGGAAACCGTATTTCTGCAGGTAATGAAGCCACCGGTGTGTACTGTCCTGAAGCGTGAATTGCTGCGCTTGCCGATCTTTGGCTGGGGGTTGCGCTTGCTACGCCCGATTAGTTTGGATCGCTCAAAACCTGCGCGGGCGATGAAGCAAGTGCTCACTCAAGGTGTCGAGCGTTTGGGTACAGGGCTATCGGTACTGATTTTTCCTGAAGGGACGCGGGTAGATCCAGGCATCCGCAAGCGCTATAACAAAAGTGGCAGCGTCGTGGCGTGTCGGGCAGGGGTGCCGGTCTTGCCGGTGGCACATAATGCTGGCGAACGCTGGCCAGGACGTCACTGGGTTAAGCAGCCAGGCGTACTGCGCGTGCGCATTGGTAAGCCGATTGAGACAGAGGGGCGTATGCCCGATGAAGTACTCGCAGACGTTGAGGCGTGGATTGAAGCCCAGCTACAAGAAATTTCAGACGTGCCGCGGCCTACCTCTCGCTAGTAGCGTTAAATTGACTTCTTACAATACGAAAATGGCGCCCAAGGGCGCCATTTTCATTCTGCTTTTTCATATGCTTGTCACTGCAACAGCGTTAATCGTTAAAGCGCTGGAACACGAGACACGCATTGGTACCGCCGAAGCCGAAGCTATTGGACAACGCGCGCTCTATCGTCACGTCATCGCGACGTTCGGTGACAATATCGAAGCCGTCGGCCTGCTCATCCAAATCGGTGATATTCGCCGAAGCGGCAACAAAGCCGTGTTGCATCATTAGCAGCGAGTAGATCGCTTCCTGCACACCGGTAGCCCCCAGGGAGTGGCCGGTGAGGGATTTGGTCGAGCTCATGGCGGGTGTTGTATTGCCAAACACTTCGCGTATTGCTTTAAGCTCGGCAACATCGCCTACGGGCGTCGAGGTGCCATGCGTATTGATATAGTCAATGGCGCCATCGACCGTTGCCATTGCTTGACGCATGCAGCGCATAGCCCCTTCGCCCGAAGGAGCGACCATGTCATGGCCGTCAGAAGTGGCGCCGTAACCCACCAGTTCGCCGTAGATCTTGGCGCCGCGGGCCTTGGCATGCTCCAGCTCTTCCAATACCAGCATGCCGCCACCGCCAGCGATAACAAAGCCGTCACGGGCTTGATCGTAAGGACGCGAGGCCTTTTCAGGGGTGTCGTTATAATGGGTAGAGAGCGCGCCCATGGCATCAAACAGGCAAGAGAGTGTCCAGTGCTCCTCTTCACCGCCACCGGCAAACACCACATCCTGCTTGTTAAGCTGAATTTGCTCCATCGCACTGCCAATACAGTGTGCAGAGGTCGCACAGGCAGAAGAGATAGAGTAGTTGATGCCTTTGATTTTAAACGGCGTTGCCAAGCACGCTGAAACGGTGCTGCCCATTGTCCGAGTAACGCGATACGGGCCAACGCGACGCAGGCCTTTTTCACGCAGTACGTCGGCGGCTTCAACCTGATTAGCGCTTGAAGCACCCCCTGAGCCGGCAATAAGGCCAGTTCGCTCGTTGGACACCTGTTCTTCGCTCAGCCCAGCATCTTCGATGGCCTGGGCCATAGAGACATAGGCGTAGGCGGCCGCATCGCCCATAAAGCGGCGCAGTTTGCGGTCGATGAGTGCGTCAAGATCAATGTCGACGCTGCCCGCGACATGGCTACGGAAGCCGCGCTCGGCATACTCTTCCTTAAAACGAATACCGCTACGCCCCGCTTTGAGCGCATCGAGAACCTGTCGTTGGTCGTTGCCGAGGCACGATACAATGCCAAGGCCGGTGACTACCACTCGTCGCATGGGAGCCTCCTGATTAGAAATTCGCAGTGGAGGTAAATAGGCCAACGCGCAGATCATTAGCCTGATAAATGTCGCGTCCGTCAACGGATACTGTGCCGTCGGCGATACCCAAGATAAGACGTCGGGTAATAATACGCTTAATATTAATGCTATAGGTCACTTTTTGTGCATCCGGCAGAATCTGTCCGCTGAATTTCACCTCGCCGCAGCCAAGCGCCCGTCCGCGGCCAGGGTGGCCTAACCAGCCTAAATAGAACCCGACGAGTTGCCACATAGCGTCTAACCCTAAACAGCCAGGCATGACCGGGTCGCCAGGAAAGTGGCAATCAAAGAACCACAAGTCAGGCGTGATATCCAGCTCGGCGATCAGTTCGCCCTTGCCATGATCACCACCTTCTTCGTGGATGTGCTTGATGCGATCAAGCATCAGCATGTTAGGCGCCGGGAGCTGTGCATTGCCGGGGCCGAATAGCTCGCCGCGGGAGCAGGCCAGCAGTTCTTCGCGATCAAAGGAGTGTTGCTTGGTCACTGAATCGTTCCGAATATCAAATTGGTTGTGAGGCTAGTCTACTTCCCGAAACCGCTGAATGCACGTAACTGGCTATTTATCGCCCATTACTGGAGATTTTAGCGGATTGGCCGATAGGACTATAGTGGGCAGCTTGGCTCTGTTCACCGCCGATTATGCACAATAAATTTTCCAGTGCCGTAATATAGAGTATCCAAGTGTCTTATTAGGCGGCATGATCAGCATGGCACCTAACGCTAATTTTTATCTAGGTCAATTTGTATAGGGTATAGCGAATCGCCATGTGGCTTCCTGTTTCTCTCAATCGTCCGTTAGTTTGGGTCGCACTGACGGCGCTTCCAGCCTGTGTCTGGATACCTGATGCGATGCTACGCCTGGTGGCTGCCACGCTAGTTGCGCTAGGGCTTTGGGACGCCTGGAAACAAATGCGTCAGCAGCGGCTCCGTTTGCGCCTGTCGCAAGATACGTTGAGGCTCGCCAGTGATGCCATGGTGATTACCGATGCGCAAAATCGCGTGATAGTGGTTAACCCAGCATTTACCGAAATTACCGGCTACACCAGCCACGAAGTTCAGGGGTTAAAGCTGGAGACGCTGGCAGCCCCGCGCCACGACAAAACCTTTTACCAATCGTTTTGGAACACGCTGAAAAGTACCGGCCGCTGGGAAGGCGAAATGTGGAGCCGCCGCAAACACGGCGATGAGTACCCCGAGTGGCTGAAAGTCCGTGCCGTGACTGATAAGCGCGGCAACATTACCCATTTTATTAATCTGTTTACCGACATTTCGGCACAAAAGGCCCGCGAGCGTGATCTTCGCCGTATCGGCTATGAAGACCCTCTCACTGGGTTGCCCAACCGCCGGCGCCTGCATGATCTGCTTGCCTCTCGGCTGCGCCATTTACGCGCCGGTGAGAGTCTGGATATGGCGCTGGTGGATATCGATGGGTTGAAGTCGGTGAACGATAGTCTGGGCGTAGAACAGGGCGACCGTCTGCTGGCCCGCTTTGCCCAGCGGTTAACCAGTTATGTGGCGGGGAGCGTGGTAGGGCGCCTGGGTGGCGATGAGTTTATGGTCATCCGCACCACCACCTTTGACGATCACGACCAGTGGGTGGCCACCCTGCGTGAGCATATGAGCCGGCCCTTTGAAATCAACGACCACTCGCTGCGCTTAGGGTTGACGATTGGCAGCTGTCGCGTGCCCGAAGATGGTAACGACTCCGGCGTGCTGTTCCAGCGTTTGGAGTCGGCGCTATACAGCGCCAAACGGCTGGGGCGTAACTTAAGCCAGCGTTTCCGCCCGGCGTTGGATAAGCAGGATAACCCTCAACTGGCGCTGGTCAGTGATCTACGCGCCGCGCTTATTTCCGGTGACCAGTTGGAGCTGCATTATCAAACTCAGCATGAGCCTGGCAGCGGCGAGCTGGTCGGTATGGAGGCGCTGCTGCGTTGGCGCCATCCCAAGGATGGGATGATTTCCCCAGGCGACTTTATTCCGCTAGCCGAGCGGCACGGGCTAATGAGCCAACTGGGGGCCTGGGTGATCGAAAAAGCGTGTGCCCAGCAGGCGCACTGGCGTAATAGCGCTATGCCCAAGCTGACGATTTGGGTCAATATTTCGGCGCTACAGCTGTTTCAAGGCGATCTGGAGAGCCAACTGACCACTTGCCTAAAGCGCTACCAGTTGAAGCCTTCGCAAATTGGTTTAGAGCTGACGGAGTCGGTGTTACTTGACGAGCGTGCGGGCGATATGGGGCCACGGCTGCAGGCGCTGCGTGACCAAGGCTTTGCGATTGCCATCGACGATTTCGGTACCGGCTATTCGTCCCTTGGCTATTTGAAGCGCTTACCGGTGGACAAAATAAAACTCGACCGGGCGTTCATTAAAGAGTTGCCACACGATCAGGCGGACGCCTCTATCGTTAAGGCGGTATTGGCGATGGCAGAAGGCATGGGGCTAGGGGTAATTGCTGAAGGTGTTGAAACCAAAGAGCAGTGTCAGTTCTTGGTCAAGGCCGGCTGCACGTCCGTCCAGGGGTTCTACTTTGCCCGGCCGCTTGCCGCTGCTGAGTTGGAAAAACGCCTGGTGCCCGCGCCAGCCATTGTTCCCTCTGCTTCTTAGCAGAAAATCAGGTGCGGTAAAAACGGCTAATGCCCACACAGAGCATTGCCCACACAAGCGCCTGGACGGGGAGTAACCAGGCAGCAAGGGTCACCTCTGCCAGGAGCGCACCACCGTAATAAGAGAGAGGGCCGCTAATGGCGCCGCACAGCGCGGCTAGCAGCGGGTAACGCCACAGCCAGGCAAGCGAGTGATAGACCAGGGTTGCAAACAGCGGCCAAAGCATCCACAGCCACAGTGGTAGCAGCCCCAACACCAGCGTTTGATCGTTAAAATTGAAGCCCCCCAGCAGCTGCAAACCACCGTCAATGGCCAGTCCCAGTAGCGCAAATCCAGCGATAAAACGCCACTCGCCGGGCCGTGCGCAGCGCCACAGGTGCCAAGCGAGCAGGCTGCTGCCAGCCACCGCAGCAACCCACGAACCGCCTAAGACGCACAATAACCATCCGGCTTCGAAACGTAGTGCATTCAACACCAGTGCCTGCCACTTGGGGGTTGCCATTTAGAGCGCGCCGGTAAGCGGAATGGGTTTTGCCGCGGGCTTGGCCAGCAGTAGGTGGCAGGTGCCAATGGAGCGCTCGATAAAGCCGCCCTCGCAGTAGCACAGGTAGTAACGCCACATGCGGATAAAGCGCTCGTCGTAGCCCAGTGCTCTCACCTGTTCCAGACTGGCTTCAAAGCGGTGGCGCCACTCGCGCAGGGTGCGTGCGTAATGCGGGCCAATTTCATCCAGCGCGACGATGTTTAGCGACGTTTTACGCATAACGCTGGTTAACATGGCGTGGTGCGAGGGCAGAAAGCCGCCTGGAAAAATGTAGCGCTTGATAAAATCCATATCGCGCTTAGCCTCTTCAAAGCGCTGATCACGAATGGTGATGGCTTGCAGCATGGCCTGCCCATCGTCGGTCAGCAGGCTATCCAGTTTGTTGAGGTAGGTATCGAGATACTGATGCCCCACCGCCTCAATCATCTCCACCGAAATAAGCCGGTCATAGTGGCCTGTCAATTGACGATAATCCTGCTTGAGCAGAGTGATTCTGTCCTCCAGCCCCTCTTCCTTGATGCGCTTAGCGGTATGTGCGTGCTGCTCATCAGAAATGGTCGTGGTAGTGACACGACAACCACGAGTTTTCGCCGCATGAATCGCCAGCCCACCCCAGCCGGTGCCAATCTCTAGCAGGTGATGTGCTGGCTGTACGTCGAGCTTTTCCAGCATCAAATCGAGCTTATAGGTAGAGGCCTCTTCCAGACTGGCTTCCGGGTAGGGAAACACGGCGCTTGAATACATCCAGTGGTGGCGATCTAAAAACGTCGAAAACAGGTCGTTGCCGATATCGTAGTGGGCGGCAATATTGCGTTTCGAGCCGCTTAGACTGTTGCGCTGAAAGCGGTAGGCGGCGCCCAGTAACCAGCGGGCAAAACGTGCACTGCCGTTCTCCATTTTCGTATTCACCTGCTCTAGGTTAGCGGCGAACAGGCGCACCAGGGCGACCAGATCGTCAGCGTCCCAATCGCCCTCCATGTACGATTCGGCAGCCCCCACGGTGCCGCCAAAGGCGAGGCGCTTCCAGGCGCGGGAGTGGCGGATCACCACGGTCACTTGCAGCGGGCCTTGTTGTCCTAAGTGATGGCACTGATTGCCCTCAATCAGGGTGATGCGACCACCCTGGAAGGCGTCCAACTGGGCCATCAGACGTGGTTTTAGCCACTTGGTTAAGCGGTCTTGGGCAACCGGTTGAAGGTTGGGGGGCTTGGAACGCAGGGTCGTCACTCTGAGGTCTCCTTGCGCTTGGGGTGGTTATAAACGGGGACGCGCTTAAGCCACAAACGAAGCGCCTCAAAATGAATGCCCGCAATGGTTTTCAGGCTCATCCATGGCTGGCGAACCAAGGCTTTCAGCATCGCACCGCGGGTAGCGGGAGAGGCGTCAAGGGTTAAGGTGGCATCAAAGTGGCACTGCTGATCCTGCCAGTTTTCCATATGCAGGAAGAGCTTTTCGCCGGGGGCGTTAAATTTCCAGCGGTAGCTCATCTCCATGGGGTTGAACGGCGAGACGTGGAGGTCTTTATCGAAATGCGCCTGGTGGCTATGGCGTGAGGGATCCACCGCGCTGGCGTAGCAGGTACGCTCACGCCAGGGCATGTTGGTGACCTCACTTAATACGGCTGTCAGTCGCCCCAGATGGTCGTAGGCGTAGTAGACGGAAATCGGGTTAAACATGCAGCCCAGCGTGCGCAGCTGGGTAAGCACGCAGATACGGCCATTAGGTGCACTGCCCAATTGCCGAATAAGCTCTTCGCGCACGGCGGTTTTTAGCGGGCGATCAACCGGGCCCAGATAGTCTTCGCGGCGAAAGCGCGCCAGCGCAGGGCGACGGGCACTAAAGCCGGGCACCTTATCAAACAGCTCTGGTAACTCATCCAGATCCAGCCACGCCATCCACAGCTGGTAACTAAAGGTGTGGGATTTGGGCGTAAAACGTCGGTGGCGCAGGGTGCCACGATAAATACGCGAGCGCGGCTGAGTTGTGATTCCAGCGGCTATCTCACTCATCATGCTCGTCATTACCCTAGCCCCTCAACGCCCTGGGGCGTTAGCAATTCATGGGCAGGCAACGCCGATGGCTGGCTGGGCGGTGAGGCCGCCTCATCACAGCCCAGTGCCTGCGCCACCCGCAGCGCGCTCCACACGCCATCTTCGTGGAAACCGTTACGCCAATAGGCGCCGCAAAAGTGGGTGCGATAAGCCGTTGAGGATATTTCTGCGTGTCGCCCCTGGGCCGCCTGACCTGCCAAAGTGAATTGGGGGTGCGCGTAGGTATAGCGACCAAGCACCTTGTTTGGATCAATGCTGGCGCTGTCGTTCAGGGTCACGCAAAACGTCGTGTCGCTCTCTATCCGCTGGAGAATGTTCATGTCGTAAGTGACCGAGACCCGTGCTTCACTATCGCGCTGATCCAGGCGGTAGTTCCAACTCGCCCAGGCGCGCTGGCGGCGCGGCAACAGGGCGGTATCGGTGTGTAGCACCACCTCGTTATCCTGGTACGGCATGGCGCCAAGAATCTCCTGCTCGGCGCTACTGGCGTCGCCCAGCATGGCGAGTGCCTGGTCGGCGTGGCAGGCGAGCACCACCTGGTCAAAGCGCTGGGTGCCGGAAGGTGTGGTGATAACAACGCCCGTGCTGTCGCGGGTAATCCGGGTGACCGGTGTATTGAGATGAATGCGCGACGCATAAGGCGCCGTTAGGCTAGGAATATAGCTTTTGGAGCCGCCCACCAGGGTGTACCACTGGGGCCTGTGGTTGACCGATAACAGGCCGTGATTGCGAAAAAAACGCACAAAAAACGCCAGCGGGAAGGCGCGTAAATCGCTAATGCTGGCCGACCAAATGGCAGCTCCCATAGGCAGTAAGTAGCGCTGCTGAAAATCGCGATTGTAGTGGTGGCGATCCAGGTACTCTCCCAGCGTCATATTGTCGGGCAGCTGTTGGCTTTCAAGGGCTTTGGTGGCCTGCTTGTTAAAGCGCAGAATGTCGCCCAGCAGGCTGTAAAAAGAGGGATTAAATAAATTGCGTCGCTGGGCAAACAGCGAGCCCAAGGTATGTCCGTTGTACTCAAAGTCCCGCGCTGTCTCGTGTACCGAGAAGCTCATTTCGGTGGCTTGTGAGGCGACGCCCAGAGTGGCCATCAAGCGCTGAAAGTGCGGATAGGTCCAGTCGTTAAAGACAATAAAGCCGGTATCGATAGCGTAGGAGTGCCCCGCAACGTTCACGTCCATGGTGGCAGTGTGTCCACCCAAGCGTGAAGCCGCCTCAAACAGGGTGACTTCATGCTGGGCGGAGAGGTACCAGCCGGCGGCCATGCCGCTGATGCCGCTACCGATAATGGCAATACGCTGTGATGGCCCAACGTTTGATGATACCGGAGCGCTCATGATGACTCCTGCTGGGTGCGGGTCATGCGCAGGCCAATCTGACGGCGCAGAGCGGGGGGTAAAATGCCCAACAATTTGACCAGATAGGTAAAACGGCGTGGGAAGTGGATATCCAGCCGACCCTTCACCAGCCCTGCGATAATGGCATTGGCTGCTTGCTCTGCCGTCACCTGCAATGGCATGGGAAAATCGTTGCGATCGGTGAGCGGCGTTTTCACAAAGCCGGGATGAATCAGGCTGACATCTATCCCTTCCTGATCAAGGTCTAAGCGCAGTGACTCCAAAAAGTAACTTACCGCAGCCTTGGATGCCCCGTAGGCTTCAGCGCGGGGGAGGGGCAAATAGGCCGAAGCACTGGAAGTGGCTGCTAGTCGGGCAGGCAGGCCCTCTTGGCGCGCCACGCGCAGCAGCGGCAGTGCGGCTTCGACACCGTACAAAGTGCCAAATAGATTGGGTCTAAACACCCGCTCAACTAAATCCATATCGAACTGCTGAGCGTTCAGGTACTCGCAGGTGCCGGCGTTAAAGAGGGCCAAATTTAACGCGCCGAGCTGCTCACGGATGTCGTTACCCGCTTTGAGCACTGCTTGACGATCGCTGATGTCCAGCGGTAGAGGATGAGCATTAGGGTGCCCCTGGCACAGCGCTTCGAGTGATTCAGCGCTGCGTGCGCTAAGCACCACCTGGTGGCCCTGGGCGATGAGCTTACGCGCCAGGGCCTCGCCAATCCCCGAGGTGGCACCGGTTAACCAGATACGTTGGGGCGTTTTCCAGGTGCTCATCAAACCTCTCCTCATCCTAAGCCAAGCGTTTTTTTAACCAGCGAATGGCGCTGCCCATCAGTGGTAACTGTTCGTAGAGCATGGCGCCCGCATCGAAGTAGTCGCGATGGCGCTGAACGCGTCCGTCTTCAGCAAACATCAGCGCACTACAGCCCTCAACCTCTACCGGTTTACCCCCTGCCAAACGCGGGTGGATAAACGTCATGGTCCAGGTAACGAACGCTTGCTGGCCCTGCAACTGCTTAGCGTGATAACGGAATTGGCACTGCTCAACATTTTCATACAGGGTTGAAAAGTAGCGCGCTAACGCTTCGCGGCCTGCGATCTTATGCAACGGGTCGCTAAAAACAATATCTTCAGTATATACCTCGTATAGCTTTTCTGTACAGGTATTGTCTAGTTTATTGAAAAAGGCGCAGAACGCCTCTAACGCCGCAGGCTCAGCCATCACGGTCTCCTTTAGCAGTGGCTAACAATAGATTTATTTAGACAGCGACTTAAACGCTTCTAAGGCGCGCTGGCGAGCCGCTTTATGATCCACAATCGGCGCTGGGTAAGCGACGTCGCTAAGCAGATCCTGGGGCGGTGCATGGCGTGCTTTTGCGGGCAGGTGGGCCAGTTCAGGCAGCCAGTGGGCAATAAACTCACCTTCAGCATCAAAGCGAGTGGATTGGGTGGTGGGATTAAAAATGCGGAAGTAAGGGGCGGCATCGGTGCCCGTTGAGGCTGCCCACTGCCAGCCGCCGTTGTTGGCGCAGAATTCACCGTCAACCAAGTGGTGCATAAAAAAGGCTTCGCCGCGCCGCCAGTCAATCAGCAGGTGCTTACTTAAAAACATTGCCGTGATCATACGCAGCCGGTTGTGCATCCAGCCGGTAGTGACTAACTGGCGCATGGCAGCATCCACGATAGGGTAGCCCGTTCGCCCCTCACACCAGGCTTGAAAGCCTTTATCATCGTCGCGCCAGGCTAACTGCTTGGTGTGTTCCTGGAAGGGTTGGTAGCGACACACCTGGGGAAAGCCTACCGCAACGTGCTGATAAAACTCCCGCCAGATCAGTTCGTTGACCCAGGTGGTAAGGCCGATATCGCCATCGGCCAGGTGACCGCCGTTTTCGCTCATCACCGCTTGTAGACATTGGCGATAGGAGATCATGCCTAACGCCAGATAGGGCGATAGTTCGCTGGTGCCACGTACCTTCGGCAGGTCGCGCTGGGCGTTATAGTGACGGCCACGAAAGCGTAAAAAGCGTGCCAGGTTATCTGCCGCGGCGTTCTCTCCGGCAGGCCATAGCCGCCCATCGACAGGGGCGCTTGCAAGTTCGGGCAGGGCAGGCAGCGGGTCGCTTTTAATATTCAGCGCTGCTTGTACCTGTGGCGTCGCGCGCAGCGCTAACTGGTCGGCGCTGACCTGCTTGTGCCACGCCTTGGCGAACGGCGTAAATACCCCGTAGTAGTCGCCTTTGCCGGTTAGCAGGCTGCCGGGGGCAAAAGCCACGCCATCATGGTAGCCGTGGGCGGCAATCCCGGCCTGCTTAAAGGCGGCCTGCACAGCCTGATCGCGGTGGCGCTCATTGAGCGCGTATTCATAATTGAAGTGCAACTGCTCAACGCTATATTCGCGAGCGACCTCAAGCAGTGTCTCTGGCGCCTGGTCATAGCGTTCAATATCGCGATGCAGCAGCGGGATATTCAAACCGCTGAGGGCTGTTTGGACGGCGGTAACACCCCGCGCCCAAAAATCCAGCTTATTGGCGCCATGCCCGTGATCCTGCCACTGGGGAATGCTGCGCAAAAATACCGCTATCACAGGCCCCTTTGCGGCGGCGGCAGCAAGGGCGCTGTTGTCGTCAATACGCAGATCGCTGCGCAACCAAACCAACTGACGTTTCATAGGCTTCCTCTCCTAGGGGCTCCTGCAGCACAAAAAAATGGCCGGTCGCCGGAGGGCGAACGGCCAGGATAAAAGCGCGCTGGTTAGAGTACGCCAGACTCACGCAGTAGAGGGCGCAAGCGGGCAATCGCCTGGGGCAGGTCATCACCCAGCATGTGAACCGGCCCATCGCGCAAATCGTTTTCACGCAGACGGGCCACTTCGCCGCATACACCGATAGGTACGTTAAGCGCTTCAGCCGCTTTAGGTAGCGCCTGATTTATGTAGCTATCGCTCTCCCGCTGGCCGCTAGAGAGCAGCACCATGGACGAATGCAACCGCGCCACTGCCTGTGGGAGATCCTCCAGCGGCAGTGAGTGGTCAAGCATCTGCACCCGGTAGCCCTGTTCGCTGGCCATTAGCGCCGACATTAGCACCCACAGCGGGCCGGGGTCGTCGGGCATGGCGTTGAGCAGAATTAGCGGGCCACGGGTGGCCTGATTGGCATAGTGCAAGCGGATGCCTACCTGGCTGCGCAGAAACGCTTCCAAGGTACGGCGTACTAACTGATCCGCTTGAACGGCCCACTTGGCCTCTAACGTTAAGATCACCGGTTGCCAGAGTTCATTAATGGCCACGCTTAACGGATAGAGTGCCAAACTCTGATGGTAAAACGCCTCCAGCTTGGCAAGATCCAATGCTTCGATGATCGCTTGCAACTGGAGGCGCTGGCTGGCCCAGTCACCGGCATCAGGTGTCGGCGTCTCAATTGTTTCTGGCTGGTCAAGCAAGTCGGCGACTTGACTGACCGGCACACCACGATTGAGCCACTGTAGAATGCGTTCGATGCGGGTGATGTCGTCCTGGGCGTAAAGGCGATGGCCTTTCGGCGTGCGCTGGGGTCGAATGAGTCCGTAGCGTCGCTCCCAGGCGCGTAGCGTGACCGAATTCACCCCTGTTAAGCGAGAAACCTCGCGTATTGGATAGAGTGGCGTATCGGGTGGGTGGGTCGCCTTGAGACTCATGGGCGCCAGTACCTCTTCGTTATCTGCAGCACGGCGCTGCAGGGGTATGTCATTGTTCGCCGCGGCGAAGGTGATTCATGTTCCATTTAAAGGTTGCCTGATTTAAAAACTAAACATTAGCACGATACTGTATGCCCATTTGTACAACTTGTCGCTACCCGGTACAACCTTTATAAGAATCCTTCTTAATCATTTAAGTTTCGTGCTTATCGAACCGACCGGCCTATTAGTGCTTCTCCCAAGCGATGGCCGGATAACCAGGCATCCTCGACACGGCCACCGCGAAAACTGTCGCCGCACAGGGCCAAACCATTCGCACTGTATAAGTAATCATACTTGCAAGGGGTCGCTGGCTGCGCATAGCGCCAACGATGCGCGCCCGTCTCTATTAGTTTGGGGAACGTGGCGGCAGTGGGGGAAGTACGCTTGAAAGCGGTGAGTAGTTGTTCTGCCACCCACTCGGCGGGCTGTTCTAATTGGGCTTCGCTCCAATCGAGTTGCGCTAGCAGGCTGACACTCTCCGGCTGTGTTTCTCGGCCCGGTTTCGTTTGATTGCGGGATACTATATTAAGCATTGGGTGGTCTAGCCGCGCCATCTGCCAGCTTGGCGTAACACCGGGTATGAGGGGGAGCGGCCCGTCAAATATCGCCCATCCCGCCCAACAGGTTCGCTGTTCTCGGGTGACACACACTGCTGCCAAAGCGTCGTCCCAGGGTTGGATCAGCGCATGGGCTTGGGGAGGCGGGGCGCTAATCACGATCTGGCCATAAGGCCCATAGTGAGCTCCGTCAGCATCTATCAGTCGCCACCCGGCGGGCGAGTGCTCAAGCGCTACGATGGGTGTGCCGGTATGCAGCGCGGCATTGGGCATGGCCGTTAGCGAATCAGCCATATGTCGCGTCAATGCGCTCATTCTGGGCGCCCCGGTGTAGCGCTTTTGGCCATCATCGTGCGCCTGCCAGCCCCGTGAGCTAGCCTGATAGGTACGGGTCGGCCAGGCGGCTATGCAGTCAGCCGCAAGCCACTCATCGACGGCGTGTTGAAAATCCGCGTCGCGCACGCTAAACGCCTGAGCGCCTAAATCAAGTGCCGCGCCAGGTCTGCGTTTACTCGACAAACGACCACCGGGGCCGCGGGCTTTATCAAAGAGCGTGACGCTGGCGCCACTACTGGCCAGTACCTGCCCGCAGGCAAGCCCCGCAATGCCCGCACCGATGATAGCAACCGAGTGGTGGGCAGCAAGCGGCGGTAGCAGTTTGGTCATGAGTACTCGTAACGTGTAAAAAAAGGTCGAATTAATCTTTATTGAGGTGCATTGTAGCAGTTGTGTATAAATATCGTAAAATTTAGTCACTGTTTTCTTATCTAATCTCCCTCTTTTTCAAGCATGCAACTATAAACCGTTATAAATAGAGCAGTTATAAGAGAGCAGTTATAAAGCGCAGTGATTAAAGCCGTTATCAACAGTGCCGCCATGAAGGCATGCCACGATGTCACCCAACAGGAGCAACCCCATGCGCGTATTAATCACCGGAGGCAGCGGCTTTGTCGGCCAGCGACTATTCCGACAGTTAGTCGAACAGGGCCATGAGGTGCAGGTGGTCTCCCGCTCGCCTCATCAGGTGCGGGATCGTTTGCCGAGCAATTGCGATATTCGCGATAGCGCCCAGGCGTTTATTGAATCGCCGCCGGACGTCTTGGTTAACCTGGCCGGTGAGCCGATTGCTGCCAAGCGCTGGAGCGATAAGCAGAAAGCCAAGCTGATTAACTCCCGGGTAGCGGCAACTGAACAGCTGGTGGCGCTTTGCGAGCAGTTGAAAGCTAACGGCCAACCGCTGCCGAATGTGATGGTGTCGGGTTCAGCGATGGGTTACTACGGGGCCCAAGGCAAGCGCGTGGTGACGGAGGAGACCATGCCCAACGATGAGTTTGCTCATCGGCTGTGCAAGCAGTGGGAGGCCGCTGCCAAACCTATTGAGGCCATGGGCGTGCGGCTGGCAATCGTGCGCATTGGGTTGGTGCTGGAAGCGGGTGGCGGCAGCCTGGAGAAGATGCTGCCGCCATTTAAGCTGGGGTTAGGTGGCCGTTTTGGTAGCGGTGAGCAGTTTATGCCGTGGATTCACCGCGATGATTTAGTCGCGGCGATCCTGTTTCTTATCGATCAAGAGGGGTTGAGCGGCGCTTTCAACGGCAGCGCTCCGCACCCGGTGACCAACGCCACCTTTACCAAAACCCTGGCCAGTCATCTCAACCGCCCGGCCATTTTCCCAGTGCCCGCCTTTGTACTGAAAGCGGGCTTTGGAGAAATGTCGCGGCTACTGCTGACCGGCGCCGATATGCGCCCCGCACGCCTTGAAGAGGCAGGGTTTACCTTTCAATACCCCACTCTCGACAAGGCGCTTGAGGCCATACTTTAAGCAACAATAGCTTAGCGGTCAGCATCAACGGTGATAATCACCCGTACTGAGTCAAGCCGCAGGCGGGTGTTCTCAATCGCTTCGCTAAGCGCCTGGCGTTCGCTTTTCAACGCGTCGATTTCGGCGCTGCGTACCGCTGGGTTGTGCTCGGCAAGTGCCGTTAAGCGGGCAATCTCGGCATCCAGTTGAGCGCGCATGCGCGCTTCGGCATTTTCGACAATGCTGGGCAATTGGCGCTCGGCTTCGCCTTCACCCTGGGTAAGCAGTTCACGCAACTGGTCGTGGCGGCTTTTGATTAAGTCCCTTGCCAGCGACTTGTTAACCTTCTGGAGGTTTTTGCCCAAGCCGGTGAAGGAGATCTTACTGGTCAGGTTAGCGCCCGATTCATCCAGCAGCAGTCGCACTGCGGTGGGCGGCAAAAAGCGGTTAAGGTGCAGCTTTTTGGGTGCCGGGCAGTGGGTGCGGAACACCAGCTCGGCCATCAATCGGCCGCTGGGAATGGCGTCGTGGCGCAGCAGGGCGAGCGCCGAATTACCCATGGTGCCATCCAGCACGCGGCCCATCATTTCCCGCAGCAGCGGGTGCTCCCAGGAGAGTCGCTGGACATCGTCACGGGCCAGCGCCTGGGCGCGGCTGTAGGTGGCGGTAAGGCCCTCTTCGCCTTTGACCAGCCCGGGCAGGCCGTCGAGCATATGTTGGCTGGGCTGCAGGTGCATTAAGCCCTTGCCGATCTCCTGGCTATCCACGCCGAAAATATCCAGCGCCCGCTCAAGGTAGCGCGGTAGGGCTGCGTCATCATCCAGCTCTTGCACCGCGTCGATCACAGTTTGTGCACGGGCGGGGCGGCAGGCGTTGAGCTCAAGCAGACGGTTACGGCCTGCATCGTGCTCCGCCAGCTTGGCGCTAAACATCGCACGGGTTTCGGCGATGATCTCGTCAAGCGCCTCATCATCCAGCAGGGCGTCAGCCAAGGCGTCACCAAAGGCATCAAATAGCTCGTTGCCGACCCCATGGGGGGCACTGAACGCATCCATCCCTTCGTGGTACCAGCGCAGTAGGCGCTCGCCGGGGCTGCCCTCAAAAGTCGGAATGTGCAGCTCAATGGCGTGGCGCTGACCGATGCGATCCAGGCGGCCGATGCGCTGTTCGAGCTGATCCGGATGCTGTGGCATATCGAACATCACCAGGTGACGGCAGAATTGGAAGTTGCGCCCCTCCGAGCCAATTTCTGAGCAGACCAATACCTGAACGCCTTCATCCTCATCGGCAAACGCCGCCGCTGCGCGGTCACGCTCTATCAGGGAGAGGTCTTCGTGGAACACCGGTGCGTGGTAGCCGCCCAGCACCCGTAGCCCTTCAGCAAGCCCTTCGGCGGTTTCCCGGTGGTGGGCAATGACCAGGACTTTCTCGTTGGCGAAGCCGTTCTCACTGTCGTCGCTAAGCTTTTCCAGTAGCCAGTTAACCCGCGGATCGATGTGCCACCAGTCTTCGCCGTTGAGCGGGTCATTGCTGAGTTCGCGGTAGGCCGCGTCAGGATAGATCAGCACGTCGGGGTGATCCATGCCGGTCTCGATCAGCAGTTCGTCGAGGTAATCATCATCGCGCTCTAAGCGGCGCACGACGCGACGGTAGGCCGAAGGCAGCGCTAAGGGCACTAGATTGAGGCGTCGCTCCGGGAAGCCCCCTACGTGACGGCGGCTGTTGCGGAACATTACCCGGCCTGTGCCGTGGCGATCCAGCAGCGCTTCGCTCAGTTGGGCGCGAGCGGCGTCCTGCTGTTCTTGGCTGGCCTCAGGGTTGCATAGGATGGCCAGCAGCGCCTGGCTGTCGCGGTCATCGGCTACTGCAGAGACGTCGGTACGGGCGCTAGGGTCGTCAGGCAGTGCCTCCAAGGCATCGATGGCGCGGGCCACTTCGG
Organism: Halomonas campaniensis; assembly: GCF_002211105.1. Taxonomy (GTDB): domain Bacteria; phylum Pseudomonadota; class Gammaproteobacteria; order Pseudomonadales; family Halomonadaceae; genus Vreelandella; species Vreelandella campaniensis_A. The sequence goes on from NZ_JPUA01000049.1 coordinate 64,434, forward strand.
TGTAGTGGCTCTCTTCGGCTTTGAAGCGCTCAAGATCGTGGTAGCGCTCGCTGTCCAGCAACCGCAGGCGGGCAAAGTGGCTCTTGATGCCCATCTGCTCGGGGGTGGCGGTGAGCAGCAGCAGGCCGGGAATCACCGCCGAAAGCTGTTCAACGCACCGGTAGCCGGGGCCGCTACCCTCTTCACTCCAGTCAAGGTGATGCGCTTCGTCAACGATCAGCAGGTCGAACTGGCTGGCCAGCGCCTGCTCTTGACGCTGGGGGTTGGCAAATAGCCAGCCTTGGCTCGCTAGCACCAGCTGGGCGCTCTCAAAGGGGTTGGCGCTGCCGTGAGCCTGGCTCTGGGTTTCATCCAGTAGCGAGACGTTGAGCGAAAAGCGCCGCAGCAGCTCAACCAGCCACTGGTGGGTGAGGCTGTCGGGCACCAAAATCAGCGCCCGCTCAACGCGGCCATTGAGCAGCAGGCGGTGCAGAATCAGGCCAGCCTCAATGGTTTTACCCAGGCCCACTTCATCCGCCAGCAGAACCCGGGGCGCATGGCGGTTGGCGACTTCATTGGCAATGTAGAGCTGGTGAGGAATCAGGTCTATGCGCGGCCCGGAAAAGCCCAGCGCGCTGTGTTGCTCGATACGCTGATAGTGGTGCAGGGTGCGAAAACGTAAATCAAACCAGTCGTTGCGATCCACCTGGCCGGTCAGCAGGCGGTCGCGGGCCTGGTCGAACTGCATGGTATCGGCGAGTTTGGCCTCGGGCAGCTCGCGCAGATTGCCTTCTTTATCTTCACCGATATAGGTGATCAGGCCGTTGGACTCTTTGCTGTCATCGACAACGATCTGCCAGCCGTCAGCGGAGAGTACGCGGTCGCCGCTGCCGAACATAACGCGGGTGAGCGGGGCCTGGCGGGTGTTGTAGGTACGGGTTTCCTGACTGGCACTGAACAAAATGGTAACGCTACGGGCGTCGCAGTTAAGCACGGTGCCGAGCCCAAGCTCAGCTTCGCCGTCGCTAATCCAGCGTTGGCCGGGAGAAAAATCGCTCATGATGCCTCGGGGGAGTCTGCAAAACGGGTCGTATGCCGCCGGTCGTGAGCACCGGCGGCAACAGGGCGGGGGATTCTAACGCAAAGCAGCGGGGGGATTAAGGTGTATCGGCATCAATCTTTTAACCAGCGATCCAGCTGGGCGCGGGTAAGCTCGCCAACGTGGACATCCAGGGTATTCCCCTGGCCGTCGAACAGTACGGTGGTGGGCAATCCCGGTGCTTGAAAAAGCGCCATCAGCTGCTGGCTGGGGTCACGCAGAGCGTAGCGAAACTCAAGCTGCTGCTCATCCAGGTAGCGCACCATGGGTAGCAGGTCTTCTCCCTGGTTGGCGACCACCACGCTAACCCCTTCGCGCTGGGCGGCCTCCTCAAGCAGCGGCATTTCACGCAGGCAGGGGGGGCACCAGGTCGCCCACAGGTTGACGATAATCAGGTCAGCGTTGTCGGTCAGTGAGGGCAGATGCACCTCATTGCCTTCCACATCCTCAAGGGTGATCTCCGGTAGGGCGTCAACCGCAAAGTCATTGCCCAGGGGCGCCAGGGTGACCAGCACCAGCCATAGGCTGGAGGCGGCGATTAGCATGGCCATCGCACCGCCCATAGCCAGTAACCGCGCCCGTAGCGTCCAAGCCGTCCATACCAAGCCTGCCGCCATTCCCCATAGGCCCTGGTAGCCGGGTTGCCACACTTTGAGCGCTTCAAGTGGGTCGGCGCTATAGCTCTCCAGATTGAGCAGAATATGGCCGGCCCGCGCGCCGGCTAGCCAAACAATGATAAGTCCGGTAAACCAACGCTGTTGAGCCGGGCGGGGCAGACCTAATAAAAGCCGCGCGCAGAGCAGCAGTAGCAGCGCGCAGCCAACTGCGTACAGGCGTGGTAGCGAAATCAGTAGCGGGCCGAGGGCGATGGCATTCATGGATTTCCAGTTCAGTTTTTAATTCAAGTTTACACTTAAGCAAGCCGTGAAGCAGGTACACTGGGAGACCATATCACGCGAGCTGAAAATTACGGAGACGTTATGCCCCCACCCGCTTTCGATAAGCTGCGCGCACTAGCGATCGGCTCCCAAGCGATTGGCTTGATACTGATTATTACCCTGGAAACGGTCATGGGGGACAGTGCACGCCCCTGGCAGGGCGTGGTGCTTGCGGCGATGGTCGCGACTGCATTAACCATCGCCCTCGTGCGTCTTTATCGACGCAACTTAGCACGCAAGCGCTGGGCCGAACGTCTTGATGACAATGACTAAGGCGTGCCGTTGGACTCAATGGCTGAGCGTACTGGTACTGTGTAGCCTACTGGTGGGGTGTACTCATGCGGTGACGCGTGAACACCATACCACCCTTGCCTTGGAGGAGGGGCGCAATACTTGGCTGGGTGAACAGGCTTATCAGGCGTTAGCGGAACAGACAGAACCCGATGGTTTTGCGCTGCTGGCTAATGGGCAGGAAGCTTTTGCTGCTCGGGTGGGATTGATTCGCCAAGCCCAGCGAGAACTGAATATCCAAACCTACTTACTGGGTGAGGGACAAACGACGCGGCTCATCCTGTCTCAGCTGCTGAATGCCGCCGAGGAGGGCGTTCGGGTGCGCCTGCTGGTCGATGACTTCGGTGCTGTTGGCCAAGGTGATCGCTTGGCAGCACTGGCGAGCCACCCGAGTATCCATGTGCGGGTTTATAACCCGCTACCGGTGGGCCGTGGGCATATGTTCACACGCGTCTTGGCCTCGGTGGTCAACCCTGCTCAGCAGCACCGTCGTATGCATAACAAACTATGGATAGCCGATAACAGCGTCGCCATTATAGGCGGGCGCAATCTGGGCGATGAGTATTTTGATGCCAACGACTCGCGCAACTTTGCCGATTTGGACTTTATGACCATCGGCGAAGTAGTGCCGGAGCTTTCGCACAGTTTTGATCTGTATTGGAACCATGGCTTGGCGCAGCCCATTGAACGCTATCATCAAGTCGCCGATAACGCCTGGCAAACCCTTGCCACGGAGCTGGAAGAGTGGCTGGACGATAATGCCGACTCGGCATACTTTACCCAGTTGCGCAGCCAGCCACGCAGCGCGCCGCCATGGGAGACCCTGCATTGGGGGGAAGGGCTGGCGATGTGGGATGCCCCCGGCAAGCTGACGGCTGGAACGCCTGAGTGGCGGGATACCCTGCTAGGTGATTTAACCGATGCCACCGAGCTTAACCAGCGTCTGGTGATTATTTCTGCCTACTTTGTGCCCACCGAGCAAGGGGTGAAAAAACTAACGCAGCTTGCCGACCAGGGGGTCATGGTCGAGATCATTACCAATTCACTGGAGTCGACAGACGCGGCCGTGGTGCATGGCGCCTATGCTCCCTGGCGTGAAACGCTGCTCGCCCACGGTATCGCCCTTTATGAGCTGCGCCCCGAACAGGAAGCGGGCCCGGATGAAGACATGCGTGTGCCCGGCGCTTCGGCTTCCGCGCTCCATATCAAGGCATTGAGCTTTGACGATCAACTGTTCGTGGGCTCGTTTAACGCTGATCCCCGGTCGATCTACTGGAATACTGAAATTGGCGTGCTGGCCCGAAGTGACACCCTTATAAAGGCGTTTAACGACCTGGTGGCCGTTGGGCAGGAGCCTGCGCTGAGCTACCGTATCGAACTTACCCCAGAAGGTGAGCTTAATTGGCATCTGGAGCGCGATGGCGCAATGGACGTTTTAACCACTGAACCAGGGGGTTTTTGGCGCCATTTCAACGCCTGGTTAAGCCATACGCTTAAGCTTGAGCGCTGGCTATAGTGCATTGTGCAAACTAGCGTTAGAAACAGGTGCTTGTGTTTTTGCCATTCCAGTTCCAGATTAATAGCAGCCTTAACGATTGACCGCTGAGGCACACTAAAAAATTAAACAATCTCTTAAAATACTGGGAGCGACAAATAACATGATCAATAAGCGCGCATTAGTCACCGCTGTGGCGGCCTCGACCTTGGCAATGACCGGATTCGCTCAGGCGGAGGTCAAAGTTGGCTTCTTGGGCGGCTTTACTGGGGGAATTGAAAGTTTAACGCCCCCAATTTTTGAAGGTGCTCAGCTAGCCGTAGAGCAGATCAATGAGCAGGGCGGCATTCTAGATGGCCAAACGTTGGTGATGCCGTCTGGTGATACCACCTGTTCCGATGCATCGGCTGCTTCTAACGCCGCTGACCGCATGGTGAACTCGGAAAATGTCACCGCGATTGTCGGTGCGCTGTGTACTGGTGCGACCATTGCCGCAGCTAATAATGCTGCCATCCCCGGTGGTGTGCTGATGGTATCGCCTGCCTCTACTGCCCCTGCGGTATCCGAGCTGGACGATAATGATCTCGTCTTCCGTACCGTGCCGTCGGATGCTTTTCAGGGGGAGATCCTTGCCAAGCTGCTGCTTGAAAAAGGTATCGACGCTGTGGCGGTCACTTACGTCAACAACGATTATGGTCAGGGGCTTTCAGACGCCTTCAGCGCCGCTTTTGAAGCCGGCGGAGGTGAGATTACCGAAAACCTTGCCCACGAAGATAACCGCGCGGATTATCGCTCTGAGCTAGGCTCACTGTCAGTCAGTGGCGTGGATACGCTCGTTGTGCTGGCCTACGCCGACACCTCGGGTCAGACCGTGCTGCGCCAAGCCTATGAAAGCGGTATGTTTACCCAGTACGTAGGTGCTGACGGCATGGTCGGCGATAGCCTTATTGAAGCCATCGGTGCAGACGTGCTGGATGGCATGATCGCTACGCGCCCCGGCAGCCCTGATCTGCCCGGTACTGATATCTTTATCGAAGCTGCCGAAGCCGCTGATTTAGATCCAAGTGCGGTATTTGCTGCCCAAGCTTACGATGCCGCTTTCCTGATCGCGTTGGCGATTGAGCAGAACGGCAGCGCCGAGCGTGAAGGCCTTTCCGAAGCCCTGCGCAGCGTTTCCAGCGCCCCTGGCGAAGTGATTCTGCCTGGCGAGTGGGAACAAGCGGTTGAGTTGATTGCCGCAGGCACCGAGATTAACTACGAAGGCGCCTCTGGCTCTCATGAGTTTGATGAAAACGGTGACGTACCTGGTGTAGTGGTCGAGATGGCTGTAGAAGACGGCACCTTTACCAGCAAAGGTCAGGTTGATCTTTAATTCTCAGCATTAGTGTTAAAAATGCCCGACTTATTAAAGTTGGGCATTTTTCATTTGGCCAGGCCCACCTTGTGGTCGTTTATCGCTTAAATTGCCGACACTACAGGTAACCCAGCCAGCGCCATGCCTGGCGCAGCAAAAAAAAGCTCGCCAGTCGGCGAGCCCCATGACGTCAGCAACCACGTTTACTGAATGGGGATTTCACGGCGAGCCGCCTTAGCCTGCTCGCTGCGCGGCACCCGTATCGTCAGAATGCCATTTTTGAAAGAGGCTTTGATATCCTCGGCCTTGGCATCCCCAGGCAGATCCAGCACGCGCTGGAACCGACCATAGGAGCGCTCGGTACGATGGAGCTTATTATCTTTACTATGGCTCTCCTGACGCTTTTCACCTTCAATGACCAGGCGATGATCATCCAGGGAGATAGCGAGGTCTTTCTCCTCGACCCCCGGCACCTCGACGCTGATCACATACTCGCTGTCGTGTTCGGCAATATCGAGCCGCGGCTGCAGAAGGCCCGGCAGGTCGCCAACGCGACTTTCCAGTGAGGGCATGCCGAACTGCCGCATGACACTGTCCATCCAGCGATCCAACTCCTGATGCATACCCATGAAGGGGGAGAGCTCACTGCGGCGCGGCTCCACGCTGGACGGCGGAGTCGGTGTATCGGCATTTTCGCTCTTGAACCAGTTCCAGGGAGAGAGTTTTTGCAAATTCATACGTCACCTCCTATCTGATCTTGCTACCTATGACGTAAATCGAAATACTCAACGTCTCGGGTTGCCCCTTGACAAAAAAATAGCTGGTGGCAAACGACAAAATTTCAAGTCCCCAGAGCGCCAACCGTGCGGTATCCGATTATATTGGGTAGGGGCAGTGGGGAGGCTGTAGAACAAGGAGAGGTGGCGAGATCATGACGCACTTTATCAACAGCAAAGAAGACGCCGTCACCGACGCGATCGACGGACTTATCAGGACATCCGATGGCCAGTTGGCACGCCTGGATGGCTATCCTCATATTCGAGTGGTGGTGCGGGCCGACTGGGATAAGTCCCGAGTGGCGTTGGTTTCTGGCGGTGGCTCTGGTCACGAACCGGCCCATGCCGGCTTCGTCGGCAAGGGCATGCTAACCGCGGCTGTCTGCGGTGACGTCTTCGCCTCACCATCGGTCGATGCGGTTCTAGCCGCAATACTGGCGGTTACCGGATCGGCGGGCTGCTTGCTGATCGTCAAGAATTATACGGGCGACCGCCTGAATTTCGGGCTGGCAGCCGAGCGTGCCCGTGCCTTAGGACACAAGGTGGGCATGGTGGTGGTCGACGATGACATTGCCTTGCCCGACCTCCCGCAGGCACGAGGTGTGGCGGGCACACTCTTTGTTCATAAGATAGCCGGGGCATTGGCCGAACAGGATGCCGATCTTGAAACCCTGACCAAAGCCGCTGAGCGGGTGATCGCCAACACCCACAGCATCGGCATGTCATTGGATACCTGTCGCGTGCCCGGCTCGCCCAAAGAGCAACGCATTCCCCCTGGGATGGCGGAGCTCGGGCTTGGCATCCATGGCGAGGCAGGGGTTGAGCAGATTACTTGCGACGGCGCGAAAAACGCCATTGCCGCCGTAGCCGAAAAGCTGGCCACCGTCATGGATAAACAGCCCCATGCGGTTCTGCTTAACAACCTCGGCGGCGCGTCGGCACTGGAAATGTCGGTACTCGCCAACGAGCTTCTGACGTCTTCCATTGCCAGCCGCCTGAAACTCATCGTCGGGCCAGCGCCCATGATGACGTCACTGGCCATGCAGGGGTTTTCCGTATCGGTTTATCCGCTCGCCCAGGATGATGAAGCCTTACTCGCTGCGACCTGTGGCCCCAGCGCCTGGCCTGGCTGCAAGCGCATCAGGCCAATCATTCTACGAGAGCTTCCTGACGGCTTACTGCCTATTCAACCTACTCCTTCCTGGCATGATCAGACAGCCAACTTGCTGACGAGGTGGTGTCAGGTGCTGATCGACTCCGAAGCGGATCTGAATTCACTGGATGCCAAGTCCGGTGACGGTGATACCGGATCAACCCTCGCTGGAGCTGCAAGAGCCCTGTTAAACGCGCTGGATAGAATGCCCCTGGCCGATCATCCCCAGCTTTACCGCGCCATAGGGCAGGCGCTTAGCCAGACCATGGGCGGCTCCTCTGGTGTGCTGCTGGCTATCTTCTTCTCCGCGGCAGGAGATGCTGCGTCCAGCGGACTACCCAGGGTCGCTGCGCTGAAGGAGGGGCTCAATCGGATGCAGCAAATTGGGGGCGCGAAGTTAGGCGACAGAACCATGGTGGATGCTCTCAAACCCGCCCTGGATGCCCTCGACGATAGCACCGCCTCCGCCGCCAGAGCGGCGAGAAAAGGGGCAACTCATACCGCTACCATTATAAAAGCAAACGCGGGGCGTGCCGCCTATATCAACGCCGAACAGCTCCGGGGGCATATTGATCCCGGCGCTGAAGCAGTGGCGCGATTGTTCGAAGAGCTGGAAGCGCAATCAGCGGAGTAGCGTGATCGTTAGCACCAGTATCGCGCCAGAGTTGGGCGACCATCACTGCGTGCAGTGCCCCGCAAACGCTGCTACCTGGGGGCACTGCACGCCAGTCATACCAAGTGTCCCATCAACTGTGGCTTTTGATCTTCTCGGGTAGCAGGCCTTTGGGCGCAAAGCGCAGCACCATTGTGATCAACAGGCCAATCACCAGCACCCGTGCCTGTAGGGCGCGGCTATCCATATTGCCCGGTGCATCCCAACCGAACGCGCCTTCGCCAAAGGCCACCGCTAACTGCATTAAGAACAGCGCCAGGGGCTCAGACATAATCCAGATGATATACACCGCCACAGCGCCAAAAATGGTGCCCAGGTTATTGCCCGGCCCGCCAAGTATCACCATCACCAACACCAGGAAGGTATGGTTAAGCGGCAGGTAGCCTTGAGGGTCGAAGAGGCTGTTGAAGGTGCCCAGTATGCCGCCGCCTAAGCCCATCAGAATGCAGCCCAGCACGAAGATCTCCAGACGCCGTTTATTGATGTCTTTGCCCATCGCCGCAGCGGAGACTTCGTTATCGCGAATCGCTCGGATCATACGTCCCCAAGGTGCGTTATAGGCGCGATTGAGCAGAAAGAAGATCACCGCAATGATCACCGCGGTAAACGAAAGGTAGATCGCTCTGGAGAGCGTAAAGCCCAATTCAGCAGGCCCCGGGGTGGGCCAGGGTAGCGGGGAAACCGTGGCGGTGCCGCGGGTAAGCCAGTCAGAGTTTTTCAAAAATGCTTTGATGATTTCGGCTATGCCCAGGGTGGCAATGGCCAGATAGTCGCTGCGTAAACCCAGACAGATATGGCCAATAAAGTAGCCAACGCCACCCGCCAAGGCGCCACCAACAATCCAGCCGATCCAAGGCGGTAAGCCAAGCCCACCGACAAAGCCTGCCTGGTTTTCAATCGCATCAGTGACTTCGCGCAGCTGGCTAATCACCACAAGGTAAAGCACGACAGCCAACACCACCGCGATAAACGTACGCAGGGGCTTGGGTACGCCCAGTCGATCCAGCTTGCTGGCGCCAACGATCAGCAGGATGGCGGCAGCGCCATACAGCAATACGCGGCCAAATTCACCGGGTAGCGCCGTGCCCCAGAAGGCATCGTTGACCGGTACGCTGAAGAACATCGCACAGAAGCCGCCCAGGGCGACAAAGCCCATTACCCCGGCATTAAACTGCCCCGCGTAGCCCCACTGTATGGTTAAGCCCAGTGCAAGGATGGCGTAGCAGGCGGCCTCTACCAGCATGCGTGTGCTGTAGGCGGCGCCCATGATGGCGTACACCGCCAAAATCGCTACGAGCAGCACACCAAACAGGATCAGTTCACGCAGCGGGAAGCGACGGGCAGGCGTGGCGTCTTGGGGAGTGTAGGCAGGGTTGCGGGTTTTTTCTGAATTGCTCATTAGATCACCTTGCCCTTAAAGAGTCCGGTGGGACGCCACACCAAAATGGCTACCAGAATGAAAAACGGCACCACAATTTTGTACTCGGTTCCCACGAAGGCTAGGTTTGAAGGTAGTTCAAGCCAGGTGGGCAGGCTGTCGCGGAAGGGGCGCAATAGCACGTTCCAGTTGAATACCGCCAAGGTTTCGGCAAAACCGACCACAAAGCCACCGACAATGGCGCCGTAAGGGTGGCCAACGCCGCCCACAATGGCCGCAGCGAAGATAGGCAGTAGCAGGAAGAAGCTTAAGTCGGGTTTGAAAGTGACATCCAGGGAGAGCAGTGTTCCTGCAATGGCAGCCAGGCCACCCGCAATGATCCAGGTGACTGCCACAATGGTATTGGTATTGATCCCCGATGCCTGGGCAAGCTCAGGATTATCCGACATGGCGCGCATTGCCTTGCCTAATCGTGAACGGTTAAGGAAAAGGTGCAGCGCCACCACGGCGACGACGGTAATCACAAACAGATAAATTTGCGGTTCGGTCACCACGATAGGCGCCCGAGCGCCCTCAAAGGGCAGCGTCAGACGAAAGATCTCTTTGCGATCATCCACATAGAGGCTCTGCCCGCCGGTACCGGAAAACAGGCGAATCAAACCCTGCAAAATTAACGTGACCCCCAGTGATCCAATCACTAACACGATCGGCTTGACCCCATGGGCGCGTAGCGGCTTGTAAAAGGTTTTGTCGATCCCCACTGCCAAGGCGGCAGTCAGCAGCATCGCCAGCGGCAGCATTAGAACCGCGGTCGGCACACCAATGCTGGCGCCCGCTGCCGGGAAAAGTGTGGTGAGCAGCAGCACCATAAAGGCGCCGAAGGTCATCATGTCGGCGTGGGCGAAGTGGGCAAAGCGCATAATGCTGAAAATCAGCGTTACGCCAATGGCCCCGATGGCATAAATAGAGCCGCTTACGCTGCCCGAGATCACCACATTGTTAATAAAAAAAACCAATTCGTTCACGTCTATCTCCCTGGGGCTAGCCGCCCAAAAAGCTTTTGGCGACATCCGGGTCAGCAAGAAGTGCTGCCCCAGTGTCGGTAAAGCGGTTTTGGCCAGCGGCCAGCACAAAGCCTTTATCGGCGATCGCGAGGGCCTGTTTGGCGTTCTGTTCCACCATCAAAATACCCACGCCAGCGGCGTTGATCTGTTTGACGCGGTCGAAGATTTCATTCATGTAAAGCGGCGACAGCCCCGCGGTGGGCTCATCGAGCAATAGCAAGCTGGGCTCGGCCATCAAGGCGCGCCCCATGGCGACCATCTGGCGCTGCCCCCCGGAGAGCTCACCGGCGGGCTGGCGGCGCTTTTCATACAGCGGTGGGAAAAACTCATACACCTGAGCGAGCATACGCTTGACGTTTTGCGGCTTTAAAAAGGCGCCCATCTCGAGGTTTTCCTGCACCGAAAGGCTGGGGAAAACGTTCTTCTCCTGGGGCACAAACCCCATGCCGCGCTGCACTAGCTGGTTAGGCGGCAGGTTTTGGATTGGCTGGCCGTTAAGCAGTATCTCGCCCTGATTAACATGCAGCAGGCCAAAGACCGCTTTCAGCATGGTGGATTTACCTGCCCCGTTAGGGCCGACGATAACACCGACCTCATCGGCTTCCAGCGTCATGTTGACCCCATTAAGGATATTCATGCCGCCATAGCCGCCGTGCACATCCCGTGCGTCGATTAATGGCCTGGTCGTTGATGACATAAGCAAAGTATTCCAGCAAGGTCGCTTGGCAGCGACGTCATTGTATTAGTTGGGAAATAAAGAAAACGTCACACTCAAGCGGCATCGGTACCGAAGTAGGCCTCGATGACTTCAGGATTGTTCTGGATATCGTTGATATGCCCCTCCACCATCACGCTGCCCTGGGCCAGCACAATGACTGGATCGCAGAGGCGAGCAATCATCTCCATATCGTGTTCAATGACCAGAAAGGTGTAGCCCATCTCTCGGTTCAGGCGCTCAATATTGCTGATCAAATCACCTAACAGCGTACGGTTTACCCCGGCGGCGATCTCATCAAGAAGAACCACTTTGGCGTCGGTCATCATGGTGCGGCCAAGTTCGAGGAGTTTCTTCTGGCCGCCGGACAAGTTGCCCGCTAGCTCATTACGCACGTGGTACAGGCCGACGAAATCAATCACCTCCAGAGCGCGGCGGCGCACCTCGGCTTCTTCTTGGCGCACTATGCCCGGCTTTAACCAAGCGCTGAAAAGGCTTTCTCCCGATTGATGGGGTGGCACCATCATGAGGTTCTCCAGCGCGCTCATCTGACTGAACTCGTGGGCAATTTGGAAGGTACGCAGCAGGCCTTTGTGAAAACGCTGGTCGGCGCTAAGCGCGGTAATGTCTTCACCATTGAGAAGGACGCGGCCGCTATCCGGGGCTAAAGCGCCGGCAATTAGGTTAAACAGGGTGGATTTGCCCGCGCCATTAGGGCCGATCATACCGGTAATGGAGCCCGTCTCCACCTGAATGGAGCAGTCGTTAATTACCTGCAGGCCGCCGAACGCTTTGTTGACGCGCTGTACATCAATAAGAGGGGTCATGGTGTCTCCACGCGATGCAGGCGGCTAAAAAGCCGCCTGCGCACTGTTATTAAGTTGTTTGTCGTGGTTTTTTTAGCCACCGCTGGCTGGCTGCAAAGGCACCGATAATGAGCAGTGCGCCAAGAGTGGGAATAAGGTAGCCCTCCACTTGAGGAAGGGTGCGTAAAAACACAAAGGCTACGGCAGCAGGTGCCACAAAGCGCACTAGAAAACGCCATAGCTTAAACCAGGCAACACTGCTGCCCAACTCCTTCATCACTTCGCTCTGGGTTAGCGCCCAGCCTGCAAATAGCGCTATGAGCAGACCGCCTACCGGCATAAAGATATTGGTCAGTAGCTCGATAAAGTCGAAAGCCGTGCGCCCAAAGAGGGTGTGGAAGATCGTTCCTTCGGCCCAGAGGTTAAAGCTAACCACTGTCAGTAAGCCCATCGCCCAGGCGGCGATTACCATAATCGTGACCGCCTGCGGCCGGGTCATATCAAAGCGCTCCACCAGGAAAGCGGCAACCGGCTCGATCAGCGAAATAGAGGAACTGATAGCGGCGCCGAGCACCAGAATAAAGAACACACCGCCGACCAGCGCGCCAAACGGCATCTCGGCAAATGCCAGCGGCAGGGTAACAAACATCAGGCCAGGGCCTTGCCCGGTTTCCAGCCCGGCGCCAAACACCAGGGCAAAAATGGCCAGGCCTGCCACCATAGCGACGGCGGTATCGACGATGGCGACAGCAAAGGCGGTGCGGGTCAGTGAGACATTGCTGGGCATATAGGCGCCGTAAGCCATGATGGCCCCCATCCCCAAGCTAAGAGTGAAGAATGATTGGCCCATGGCCTGCAGCCAGCCCTCGAGGCTGAGGTCGGCGATATTAAAAGTGAACAGGAAGCTGGCGGCGGCGCCTATATCGCCATTGATCACGCCGTAGGCCAGCACCACCAACAGAATTACAAACAGCGCGGGCATCATAATGCGCAGGCCTGATTCGATACCTTTATGAATACCCATACCGACAATCAGCGCGGACGCGGCAATGAAAAGGGTGTGATAGAGCGTCATTAGGCCAGGAGCGGCCAGCAGAGCGTCAAAGCCAGTACTAATGGTCTGTGCGTCGGCGCCGACCAGTGAGCCGGTCAGCATTAGCCAAGTGTAGTGAATCGCCCAGCCGGCAATCACCGAATAGAAGCTTAAAATCAAAAACGCCGAGGCAGCGCCCAGCCAGCCGATGGTTTCCCAGGCCCGTGAGGTGCCATGGGTTTTGGTCAGATGCCGCATGCCCATAATCGGGCTCTGGCGGCTGGTGCGACCCAACATGATCTCGGCAATCAGAATCGGGATGCCGACGGCGAAGATCGTCAGCGCGTAGACCAGTATAAAGGCACCGCCACCGTTTTCACCGGTGAGGTAGGGGAAGCGCCAAAGATTACCCAAGCCGACGGCGGAGCCAACCGCGGCGAGAAGAAAAGTGCCTTTATGCGTCCAGACGTTATGACCGCTCATGGGTAAGAGTGTCCGTAGTTGGGCGTCAGAATGGGGTGGTATCCAAACGCCTGTATGAATATAGCGATGTCAGCGTGCCTTGGAAGCGCCGAATTTAGCGTTACTGTGCGATAGAACGCGCCGCCTTTCCAGCGTATTAGCGTTTAGGCTGCGTTTAGGGGAGTATCTTGGCAGCTGTGAAGTGGTCATGAAGCATGGCAATGAGACATAAAAAAAACCCGCTTTCGCGGGTTTTTGGTTACTCACTGCTGAGACCGGGTTACTTCTTGCTGTAACGCTTACGCTCTGTCTCTTTCAGCAGCTTTTTACGCAGGCGGATGTGTGCCGGCGTGACTTCGACGAGCTCGTCAGAGTCGAGGAACTCGATGGCCTGCTCCAGGGAGAACTTAACCGGCGGGGTCAATACGATGTTCTCATCGTTACCGGTGGAGCGCATGTTGTCGAGCTTCTTGCCTTTGGTGGGGTTAACCACCATGTCGTTAGCGCGGTTGTTGATACCGATCAGCATGCCTTCGTAGACTTCCGTGGCGTGATCGATAATCAGCTTGCCGCGCTCTTGCAGCGCATACAGCGCATAGGCAAGGGCTTTTCCGTCCACCATCGAAACCAGCACGCCGTTACGACGCTCGATAGAGGCTTCAGGCTTCAGCGGGCCGTAGTGATCAAAGCGGCTTGTCAGAATACCGGTGCCTGAGGTCAGGGTCAGGAACTGGCCGCGGAAACCGATCAAGCCACGAGCAGGAATGATGAAGTCCAGGCGTACCCGTCCTTTACCGTCCGGCAGCATGTTGGTCATCTCACCTTTACGGTAGCCCAGCTCTTCCATGATTGAGCCTTGGTGCTGCTCTTCACAGTCGATGATGACCTCTTCGTAGGGCTCCTGCTTCTCACCGTCGATCTCTTTGATGATGACTTCAGGACGGCCTACGGCCAGCTCAAAGCCTTCACGGCGCATGGTTTCGATCAGCACCGACAGGTGCAGTTCGCCACGCCCAGAAACCTTGAACTTCTCAGGGGTTTCGCCCTGCTCAACGCGCAGTGCCACGTTGTGAATCAGCTCTTGATCAAGGCGATCTTTGATATTGCGGCTGGTCACAAACTTGCCATCTTTACCGGCGAACGGTGAATCGTTGACCTGGAAGGTCATTGAAACGGTCGGTTCGTCGACGGATAGCGGCGGCAGCGCCTCGACCTTGGCCGGATCGCATAGCGTATCGGAAATAGACAGATCGTCGATGCCGGTAACACAGACGATGTCGCCGGCGGTGGCTTCGTTGGTCTGCACGCGCTCAAGGCCCATATGGGTCATGACCTGACCGATTTTGCCCTTACGCACATTGCCATCAACGCCGATTACCGACACCTGCTGGTTCGGTTTCACTGCGCCGCGCTTGATGCGGCCAAGACCGATAACGCCTACGTAGCTGTTGTAATCCAGTGCAGAGATCTGCATCTGGAAGGGGCCGTTGAGCTCAACCTGGGGCGGCTCAACGATATCGACGATGGCCTGGAACATGGGATCCATGTTGTCCGCCAGCTCTTCAGGATCCATACCGGCAATGCCGTTTAGGGCAGAGCAGTAGATGATCGGGAAATCGAGCTGTTCATCAGACGCGCCAAGATTGTCGAACAGATCGAAAATCTGGTCGATCACCCAGTCAGGACGTGCGCCGGGGCGGTCAATTTTGTTGACTACCACGATCGGCCGCAGGCCTTGGGCGAAGGCTTTCTGGGTCACAAAGCGGGTTTGCGGCATCGGGCCATCAACGGCGTCTACTAGCAGTAGCACCGAATCGACCATCGACATAACGCGCTCAACCTCGCCACCGAAATCGGCGTGCCCAGGTGTATCCACAATGTTGATGTGGTAACCGTTACCCTGGCTGTCTTGCCACTGAATGGCCGTGTTCTTGGCCAAAATGGTAATGCCACGCTCTTTTTCCTGATCGTTTGAGTCCATGATGCGCTCTTGACCTTCTGCTTTACGGTCAAGGGTGCCGGACTGGCTCAGGAGTTTGTCGACCAGTGTGGTTTTACCATGGTCAACGTGGGCTATGATCGCGACGTTGCGCAGGTTATTAACCGCGCTGGAGTTTTGCTGGTTTTGCATGCTGAGAGAGAACTCTTGTGAACACCCGTTTGTCCACGGGTCGGAAAATGCGGGTCGCAAGGGCTGGCAATTTGCCGACCATCTTGGCTCAGGGCTTGCGTCCAATAGCCATTCTACCATGCCAAAGGCTTCGCTGATATTACTGCCTCCCATATCAACCTTGGTCTAGGAATGTTTTCGCCATGATCCAGCATCCGCTAGACTAGCGCTTTTCCCACTGGGGCAGGAGCATGACCATCGGCAACCTGATGCGTTTGTTAAGCGATGGCGAGGTTCACTCTGGCGAGCAACTGGGTGAAACGCTGAGTATTTCTCGTGCGGCGGTGTGGAAACAGTTAAAAAAACTGGAAGCACTGGGGGTGGAGATAGTTGCGGTGAAAGGCCGTGGCTATCAGCTGGCGCAACGACTGGAGCCCTTGGAGGGCGCCAAAATCGTTGCACAGTTGCCCGCTCAGGCGCGCCACCACCTTGCGCGCCTGTTTGTTGAAGATCAGTTACCCTCCAGCAATGAGTATCTGCGCCAACGCTTTGAGCAGGGCGCAGGGCATGGCGAAGTGTGCTTGGTTGAGCTGCAGACAGCGGGGCGTGGACGCCGGGGGCGCGTTTGGTCGACGCCCTGGGGGCAGAGCCTCATGCTCTCGCTGGGCTGGCGCTTTGAGTCGGGTATTGCGGTGCTGGAGGGATTGAGCTTGGCGGTAGGCGTCGTCGTTGCCCAAGTGCTTGAGCGGCACGGAGTGGCGCCGAAGCTTAAGTGGCCTAACGATATTCTGCTCTCCGAACAGGGGGATGGCCCAGGCGACGAGTTAGGCAAACTGGCTGGTATTCTTATCGAAGTGACCGGGGATGCGGCAGGCCCCTGCGAGGTGGTTATCGGTATTGGTATGAATCTCTGGTTGCCCGAAGCGCAACGAGCCGCTATCGACCAGCCCGTGGCGGCGCTTTTCGAGCGACTGCCGGATATCTCGCGCAATCAGTTGGCTTCAGAGGAGGTGGCAGGTCTGTTGGCCATGCTGGCTACCTTTGAGCAGGATGGTTTTGGTGCCTGGCGTGATGCCTGGAATGAACGCCACGCCTATGCCGGGCTGCCGATTCGGGTGATTCAGGGAGAGCAGGTCAGCGATGCCGTCGCCGGAGAAGTGGATGAGAGTGGTAACCTCTGGGTTACCGAAAATGGTCACTCGCGACGCCTAGCCGGCGGTGAGATCAGCGTGCGCAGGCGTTTATGATTCTGGATCTTGATATCGGCAACACGCTGTCCAAGTGGCGGCTCAAGGATGCCGAGAGTAGCGAGATACGCTCCCGGGGGGCAGTGTGGACCCGGGAAGAGTGGCGTCCAGGGGCCGATATTCCCGATCTTGACGTGGTCGAGGCGGTGCGGATATCCAGCGTTGCCAGGGCGGCCGTACTGGAAGAAACGGTCGCTTTGCTGCGCCGCCGGGTGCGTCATGTCCATGTGGCCCACTCTACCCAAGAAGCGCTAGGCGTAGTTAACGGCTACGAAGAGCCGGGCCGTCTGGGTGTTGATCGCTGGATGGGGGCGCTGGCGGGGTATCAGTTAGCGGGCGGTTGCTGTGCGGTGGATTGCGGCAGCGCGATAACGATCGACTTTGTGCTGCCAGGTGGCCAGCACCTGGGTGGCTTTATTATCCCTGGTCTGCGGCTGATGAAAGAGAGTCTGAAGCTTGGCACCCGCAATGTGGCCATTGACCCTGAAAGCGAGGCCGATGAGTTGTTAGAGCCAGGTCGGCGAACCGTTGATGCGGTTAACCATGGTATTTATATGGCCGCCGTCAGTGCCATTAATCGCATTTATAGCGAAGTGTGTGATCAAGAGGGTGTGGCGCTGCCAATGCTGTTGACAGGGGGCGATGCGCGAGTTGTTTCGCGAGGCGTGCAGGTGCCCCATGCGGTGTGGCCGGATATGGTTTACGGCGGCTTGGAGGCGTGCTTTCCGATGACCTTCGCCGAGCGAGCGGGTAAAATGTCGGGCGCACCGCGGGTGCCTGAGCCCGTGGCGCTAGAAAAGATTCGCGCGGCACTTGCATTCTCCATGCTGCTTTGACAGAATGCAGCGCGTTCCAAGACAGGCAGAAGGTGCCCTGGCATCCAAGCTACGATAAATTAAGTAAATATCTAGCTTGACACTGTTTTGAAGGCTGGCATAATGTGCCGCCACAGTTGGAGAGGTTCCCGAGTGGCCAAAGGGAGCAGACTGTAAATCTGCCGCGAAAGCTTCGAAGGTTCGAATCCTTCCCTCTCCACCAGATTTATCAAGCGCTGAGCTTCTCGGTGTTTGGGAATGAAAAGCCGGTAAGCGGGCGTTAGCTACTGTTTCTCGTGCAGCGGATTGTCATTCTATAGGCAAGTTCTGCGGGCGTAGTTCAATGGTAGAACCTCAGCCTTCCAAGCTGATGGTGCGGGTTCGATTCCCGCCGCCCGCTCCAGTTGATGTGTTTGGCTCATGTAGCTCAGGGGTAGAGCACACCCTTGGTAAGGGTGAGGTCGACGGTTCAATTCCGTCCATGAGCTCCATATTGCAGATAAAGCGAGCGAAGCTCGCTTTTTTTGTCTCTGCGTTTAGGTGGTTTATACGACGCTTGAGCGTAAAGAAGGGGTTGTCAGGGGCGGGTTTCTCCGCTACCATGGCGCCCGCTGTTGTATAGGCGATTGGAAAGACGCTTGTCGGCAGAAGTTAAGAAGCAAATGTAGAAAGTCAGTACGACGATACAGGCCAGTAGCTCAATTGGCAGAGCAGCGGTCTCCAAAACCGCAGGTTGGGGGTTCGATTCCCTCCTGGCCTGCCAACCTTCCCCAGGTTGGTATGTCTTTTTCCAAAATTCTTTTATCGTTCGCCGTACCCTGAGGAGTCTCGTTTTTATGAAGCCTGGTTCTGTAAAACATGGCGCCGAGGTGCAACAGACGCGCCATGACGGGCTCAAGTGGGCGGCGGTCGTAGCGCTGCTTGTCGTTGCTGTTGTTGGTAATACCTATTTCGCCGATATTGGCCTGCTCTACCGCGTGCTTGGCGTAGTGGTGTTGTGTGTGATTGCGGGTTTGATTGCGCTAACCACTACCAAGGGTCGTGATTTAGTAGAGCTTGCCAGAAGCGCCAAGAAAGAGATTCAGCGCGTTGTATGGCCGACCCGTCCCGAAACCATTCAGACCACCGCCATTGTGTTGGTGGCCGTTCTGGTGGTCGGGCTAATGCTGTGGTTGATCGACACTCTTCTTGGCTGGGCGATGTCCGGCGTCATTGGTTAGGAGCTTTCATGTCCAAACGTTGGTACGTCGTTCACGCTTATTCTGGCTTTGAAAAGCATGTCATGCGCTCACTTATTGAGCGTGTGAAAATGTACGGTATGGAAGATCGCTTCGGCGAAATTCTGGTGCCGACAGAAGAAGTCGTCGAAATGCGTGACGGCAAGCGTCGCAAGAGTGAGCGTAAGTTCTATCCTGGCTATGTGCTGGTCGAGATGGAAATGGCCGATGAGACATGGCACCTCGTCAATGAAACGCCCCGCGTGATGGGCTTTATCGGCGGCACCAAAGAGAAGCCTGCGCCCATTACGGCGCGTGAAGCAGATGCGATTCTGATGCGCGTAAAAGACGGTACTGATAAGCCGCGGCCTAAAACGATGTTTGAGCCGGGTCAGTCAGTGCGTGTTGTTGATGGGCCGTTTGCCGATTTCAACGGTGTTGTCGAAGAAGTGAACTACGAAAAGAGCCGCCTGCATGTCAGCGTGCTGATCTTCGGGCGCTCTACACCTGTTGAGTTAGAGTTTTCTCAGGTTGAGAAAGAGTAACAGGTGAGTGGTAAATAGTTAGTAGCGAATAGTCAGTAAGCAGTAGGTTTTAATTCGTGTGGGATGGCTGGTCAGCCGTTTCACTGGTACCGGGGAGCCTTCGGGCGCTATTACCCAACTGGAGTATTAAAGATGGCCAAGAAAGTACAGGCTTATATCAAACTGCAGGTTGCTGCAGGTAAAGCCAACCCAAGTCCGCCGGTAGGCCCTGCACTGGGTCAGCACGGCGTGAACATCATGGAATTCTGTAAGGCGTTCAATGCCGCGACTCAAGAAATTGAGCCAGGCCTGCCAACGCCAGTCGTGATCACTGTTTACTCAGACCGTAGCTTCACGTTCGTCACCAAGACACCGCCTGCTGCCGTGCTGCTGAAAAAAGCCGCTGGTATCAAGTCGGGTTCTGGTGAGCCGAACAAGAAGAAGGTCGGCACCGTGACGCGTGAACAGCTTGAAGAGATCGCCAAGACCAAAGAGCCTGATTTGACGGCTGCGAATCTCGATGCCGCTGTACGCACCATTGCTGGCAGTGCTCGCAGCATGGGCCTAAACGTGGAGGGTCTCTGATCATGGCTAAACTGTCTAAGCGTGCGAAAATTATTCGCGAAAAAGTAGACACTACTAAAGCCTACTCTATTGAAGAGGCGGTAGCGCTGCTCGCCGAGCTGTCCACTGTTAAATTCAAAGAGTCCGTTGATGTCGCCATCAACCTGGGCGTTGACCCGCGTAAATCTGACCAGGTGGTGCGTGGCGCTACTGTCATGCCTAACGGTACCGGTAAAGATGTACGCGTTGCTGTCTTTACTCAAGGTGCTAATGCCGATGCCGCTAAAGAAGCTGGCGCCGACATCGTGGGTATGGACGACTTGGCTGAGCAAGTGAAAAAAGGCGTAATGGATTTTGACGTCGTTATCGCTTCGCCCGATGCTATGCGCGTTGTAGGTCAGCTAGGTCAAATTCTAGGTCCGCGTGGCCTAATGCCTAACCCGAAAGTTGGCACCGTAACGCCCGATGTGGCGACCGCGGTTAAAAATGCCAAAGCGGGTCAGGTGCGTTTCCGTACCGACAAGAACGGCATCATCCACACTACCCTGGGTAAAGTGGATTTTGACGCCTCAGCGATTAACGGCAACCTGGAAGCACTGGTTGCTGACCTGAAGCGCCTCAAGCCGAGCTCGTCTAAAGGCATTTACTTCAAAAAAATGACCCTGTCTACTACCATGGGCCCGGGTTTGACAATCGATCACTCTGCTTTCGCGTAAGCGAGTCATCGTTGATTTTTTTGTAGGAACCGAGCAAGAACTTTGCGGTCCCCCGTTTGGTGGCTATCACTGGACTGGGCATCGTCAAAGACCGCAGGTGCCGCGCTTGATCAGTACGTTTGTTCGTACTCAGCAGCGCGGCTTAATTGCCTCAGAAGCGCCTGCGCAGATGGTGTGGCCGCCAGTTGGTTAAGCTTTAAACGGCTTTCTGGTGAGCACCATCCCCAAGGCTTCCCGCTTTGCAGCGCATTTTGTAAAGCACGGCGGGGAGAGATGGTAACCACCGGAACCTTCTTGGGTTCCGGCACGAAGGAGTGATCACTGTGCCACTAGCACTTGAAGGCAAGAAAGCGATTGTTGCCGAGGTCAGTGAAGCGGCCAAGGGCGCACTCTCCGTCGTAGTTGCTGATTCTCGCGGCGTTACGGTTGGTAAAATGACCGATCTGCGCAAGCAGGCGCGCGAGAATGGTGTAGAGCTGCGTGTCGTACGTAACACGCTGGCTCGCCGCGCTCTCGAGGGCACTCAGTGGGAGTGCTTGAACGATAGCTTCGTTGGTCCTACGTTGTTGGCCTTCTCTACTGATCATCCGGGCGCTGCCGCTCGTCTGTTCAAAGAGTTTGCTAAAACGGACAAGAACTTCGAAGTAAAAGCGTTGGCCTACGAAGGTGAGCTGATTCCGGCTGCTGACATCGACCGTCTGGCAACCCTACCGACTCACGACGAAGCAATTGCCAAGTTGATGTCGGTAATGAAAGAAGCCTCCGCTGGCAAGCTGGTTCGTACTCTGGCCGCACTGCGCGACCAGAAGCAAGAAGCCGCCTAAGCAGGTTTTCTTGCAGGTGGCGGCAATGGTTTAACCAGTGCGCTGCCTGAACCGAGCAATGAATCCTGAGTCCTCGGCTGACCGAGACTCCCGCAAAGTTAGGAATGAAACAATGGCACTGTCTAAAGACGATATCATCAATGCTGTAGCCGACATGACCGTAATGGAAGTTGTCGAGCTGATCGAAGCAATGGAAGAGAAATTCGGCGTTTCTGCCGCTGCTGCTGTGATGGCTGGTCCGGCTGCTGCTGGCGAAGCTGCTGAAGAGCAGACTGAGTTTGACGTCGTTCTGACGTCTGCTGGCGACAAGAAAGTTAACGTGATCAAAGCGGTTCGTGAGATCACCGGCCTTGGCTTGAAAGAAGCTAAAGGCGCTGTTGACGGCGCTCCGGCGACCATCAAAGAAGGCATGTCTAAAGACGACGCTGAAGCAGCTAAAGCCAAGCTGGAAGAAGCGGGCGCAACCGTCGAGCTCAAGTAATTCTTGTGCGGACGGCTTTACGCGCTGCGTAAGCTTCCACGGCTGGCGGCGGGATATCCCGCTGCCGGCCTTTTTCTGTTGTAGCTGGTGTTGATCAGTCGGTGAGAATGAACGACAGCAGTACCGCTCATTGAGAGTGGCCACGACAGAAACGTAAAAGCGTTATTGAAGATGGCGTTATTGAAGATAGTGTTATCGACTACAGTGTTATCGACGACTGAGTTATCGAACTAGATTTTCGACGGCGAGCTACCGATTTAGGAGCTTGCTGTCTGTGTCTGACGAAGCCCGCCGGGCAGCGATGACCACGCATCGGTCACCCATGGTGAACAAGCTGGGGAATACAGATGGCTTACTCATATACTGAGAAAAAACGCATCCGCAAGGATTTCGGCAAACTGCCCCAAGTGATGGATGTGCCTTACTTGCTGGCGATCCAGCTTGATTCCTATTACGACTTCCTCCAGCAAGATCGTTCGCCCGACGAGCGTCACGAGGTCGGTCTGCACGCGGCATTCAAGTCCGTGTTTCCGATTGAGAGCTTCTCCGGCAATGCAGCGCTTGAGTATGTCAGCTACCGCTTTGGTACGCCGGCGTTCGATGTTAAGGAGTGCCAGCTGCGCGGCGTGACTTACTCAGCCCCGCTGCGCGTCAAGGTTCGTTTGATCATCTATGATCGCGACTCCTCGAACAAAGCAATCAAAGATATTAAAGAGCAAGAAGTCTACATGGGGGAAATCCCCCTGATGACTGAGAACGGTACCTTTGTGATCAACGGTACTGAGCGGGTAATCGTCTCCCAGCTCCACCGCTCGCCCGGTGTGTTCTTCGATCACGATAAAGGCAAGAGCCACTCTTCCGGCAAGCTGCTCTACTCAGCGCGCGTGATTCCTTACCGTGGCTCCTGGTTAGACTTCGAGTTTGATCCCAAAGACAACGTCTTCGTACGTATTGACCGTCGCCGCAAGCTGCCGGCCTCGGTACTGATGCGTGCCCTGGGGATGAACACCGAAGAGATCCTCGCCGAGTTCTTTGAAACCAGCGTCTTCCACATCGAGAAATCCGGTTTCTCTGTGGAGCTGGTGCCGTCGCGCCTGCGCGGTGAGACCGCGACGTTCGACATCAAGGATGGCGAAGGTAATGTGATCGTTGAAGAGGGGCGCCGGATTACCCAGAAGCACATTCGTCAGCTTGAAAAAGCCGGCCTTGAGCGTCTGGATGTGCCGATGGAGTATCTGTTCGGCAAAACCCTGGCCAAAGATCAGATTGATTCCAAGACCGGCGAGCTGATCTGCCCCTGCAATACCGAGATCACTCCTGAAGTGCTTGAGCGTATGGCTCAGGGTGGCATTACCCTGGTGGAAACGCTCTACACCAACGATCTTGACTGCGGTTCCTTCATTTCCGATACCTTGAAGCTGGACGCGACGAACTCCGCGCTTGAAGCCCTGGTGGAAATCTACCGCATGATGCGCCCCGGCGAGCCGCCCACCAAAGAGTCTGCCGAGACGCTGTTTAACAATCTGTTCTTCTCTGAGGACCGCTACGACCTCTCTGGCGTTGGCCGCATGAAGTTCAACCGTCGCCTGCGTCGTGATACCGACACGGGCTCCGGTGTGCTGGATCGCAAAGACATCCTTGATGTGCTGCGTGAGCTGATCAATATCCGTAACGGCTTCGGTGACGTTGACGATATCGATCACCTGGGTAACCGCCGTATTCGCTGCGTTGGCGAGATGGCAGAGAACCAGTTCCGCGTTGGTCTGGTACGCGTTGAGCGTGCCGTGAAAGAGCGCCTTTCCATGGCGGAAAGCGAAGGCCTGATGCCCCAAGACTTGATCAACGCCAAGCCCGTCGCGGCGGCGGTGAAGGAGTTCTTCGGTTCCAGTCAGCTTTCCCAGTTTATGGATCAGAACAACCCGCTCTCTGAGGTTACCCATAAGCGTCGTGTGTCGGCACTCGGCCCCGGTGGTTTGACCCGTGAGCGTGCTGGTTTCGAAGTACGTGACGTTCACGCCACGCACTACGGGCGTCTATGCCCCATCGAAACGCCAGAAGGCCCGAACATCGGTCTGATCAACTCGCTGGCCACTTACAGCCACACCAACAGCTACGGTTTCCTTGAAACACCGTACCGTAAAGTGGTTGATCGTCAGTTGACCGACGACATCGTTCACCTCTCGGCGATCGAAGAGGGCGACTTTGTTATCGCCCAGGCGTCAGCAGCGGTAGATGAGTCCAACAAGCTGAGTGATGACCTTGTTCAGGTTCGTCACCGCGGTGAAACGACCTTTATGCGTCCTGAACAAGTGACGCTAATGGACGTATCGCCACGTCAGGTGGTCTCCGTCGCAGCGGCATTGATTCCGTTCCTGGAGCATGATGACGCCAACCGCGCCTTGATGGGTTCTAACATGCAGCGTCAGGCGGTGCCGACCCTGCGTGCTGATAAGCCGTTGGTAGGTACCGGCATGGAGCGCTTTGTTGCCCGTGACTCCGGTGTCTGTGCGGTGGCCAATCGCGGCGGCGTGATTGATTCCGTTGATGCGCGTCGTGTGGTGGTGCGGGTCAATGAGGATGAAATCATCGGCGGTGAAGCCGGCGTTGATATCTACAACCTGACCAAGTACACCCGCTCGAACCAGAATACCTGTATGAACCAGCGCCCCATCGTACGGCCTGGCGACAGCGTGGCACGTGGCGACATTCTCGCCGACGGCCCGTCGGTGGATATGGGCGACTTGGCGCTAGGTCAGAATATGCGCATCGCGTTCATGCCCTGGAACGGCTACAACTTCGAGGACTCGATTCTGCTTTCAGAGCGGGTCGTTCAAGAAGACCGTTTCACCACGATTCACATTCAGGAACTGACCTGTGTGTCTCGCGACACCAAGTTGGGCTCAGAAGAGATTACTTCCGATATTCCCAATGTGGGTGAGTCTGCACTCTCCAAGTTGGACGAAGCGGGCGTCGTTTATATCGGTGCCGAAGTTGGCCCGGGCGATATCCTGGTCGGTAAGGTAACGCCGAAGGGTGAAACCCAGCTGACGCCCGAAGAGAAGCTGCTACGTGCCATCTTCGGCGAGAAAGCGTCTGACGTTAAAGACACCTCGCTGCGTGCCCCCACCGGCATGAAAGGTACGGTCATCGACGTTCAGGTGTTTACTCGCGACGGCGTGGAGAAAGACTCACGCGCCCTGTCAATCGAGCGCACTCAGTTGGACGAAGTTCGTAAGGATCTCCAAGAGACCTACCGTATTGCCGAAGACGCCACCTTTGAGCGTCTAAAGCGTACCCTTGAAGGTCAGGCCGTTAACGGCGGTCCGAACCTCAAGAAAGGTGATGTGCTCGACGAAGCGTACCTGGATGAGTTGCCGCGACAGCAGTGGTTCAAGCTGCGCTTGCAGGACGAGTCGTTTAACGAACTGCTGGCTCAGGCTGACGAACAGCTGGAAACCCGTCGCAAAGAGATGGACGAGCGCTTTGAAGACAAGAAGCGCAAGCTGACCCAGGGCGATGACCTCGCGCCGGGCGTGCTGAAGATCGTCAAGGTCTACATGGCCGTCAAGCGTCGCATCCAGCCGGGTGACAAGATGGCCGGTCGTCACGGTAACAAAGGTGTTATCTCGGCGATTATGCCCATCGAAGACATGCCGTTTGACGAGAAGGGCGAGCCGGTTGACGTGGTGCTTAACCCGCTGGGCGTACCGTCACGTATGAACGTCGGTCAGATCCTTGAGACGCACTTGGGTATGGCGGCACGTGGCTTGGGCGTCAAGATCGAAGCCATGCTGCGCGATGCACGCGGTCAGCAAGTAGCCGAGATTCGTGACTTCCTGGGGCAGATCTACAATACGCAAGGTACGCGTGTTGAAGACCTTGACTCCCTGACCGACGACGAAATCATCGCCCTGGCGAAGAACCTGAAAGGCGGTGTGCCGATGGCAACACCGGTGTTTGATGGTGCCAAAGAGCATGAAATCAAGCACCTGTTGAAGCTGGCGGACATTCCCGAGTCGGGTCAGATGGCCCTGTTCGATGGCCGTACCGGTGACGCTTTTGACCGTCCGGTCACCGTTGGCTACATGTACATGCTGAAGCTTAACCACTTGGTAGACGACAAGATGCATGCGCGTTCTACCGGTTCTTACTCGCTGGTTACCCAGCAGCCCTTGGGTGGTAAGGCGCAATTCGGTGGTCAGCGCTTCGGTGAGATGGAAGTGTGGGCGCTGGAAGCTTACGGCGCTGCATACACGCTACAAGAGATGCTCACCGTCAAGTCGGACGACGTCGAAGGCCGCACCAAGATGTATAAAAACATCGTGGATGGCGACCACACCATGCAGGCAGGCATGCCGGAATCCTTCAACGTACTCGTGAAGGAAATCCGCTCGCTGGGCATCGATATCGAGTTAGAGAGCTAGGAGCCGTCCCATGAAAGATTTGGTGAAAGTACTCAAATCGCAGTCTCAGTCCGAAGAGTTTGACGCGATCAAGATTACCCTGGCGTCGCCGGACATGATTCGCTCCTGGTCGTTTGGCGAGGTGAAGAAGCCTGAGACCATCAACTACCGTACCTTTAAACCGGAGCGGGATGGCCTGTTCTGCGCCAAGATCTTTGGTCCGGTAAAAGACTACGAGTGCCTATGCGGCAAGTACAAGCGCATGAAGCACCGCGGTATCATCTGCGAAAAGTGTGGCGTAGAAGTAACCAAAGCCGCCGTGCGCCGTGAGCGCATGGGGCACATTGAGCTCGCCTCTCCGGTGGCGCACATTTGGTTCTTGAAGTCACTGCCGTCGCGTATCGGCATGTTCCTCGATATGACCCTGCGTGATATCGAGCGCGTGCTCTATTTCGAAAGCTTTGTCGTTATCGATCCAGGCATGACCACGCTGGAGCGTGGTCAGCTGATGAACGACGAGCAGTACTTTGAAGCACTGGAAGAGTTCGGTGATGACTTCGACGCCCGCATGGGTGCCGAAGCCGTTCAAGAACTGCTTAAAGATATCGATCTGGAAGAAGAGATTAACCACCTGCGCGAAGAGATTCCGCAGACTAACTCCGAAACCAAGATCAAGAAGCTCTCCAAGCGCTTGAAGCTGCTTGAAGCCTTCTACCACTCCGGTAACGCGCCGGCGTGGATGGTCATGGAAGTCCTGCCCGTGCTACCGCCGGATCTGCGTCCGCTGGTACCGCTGGACGGTGGCCGCTTCGCGACCTCTGATCTTAACGACCTTTACCGTCGTGTGATCAACCGTAACAACCGCCTGAAGCGTCTGCTTGATCTTAATGCGCCGGATATTATCGTGCGCAACGAGAAGCGTATGCTCCAGGAAGCGGTCGATGCGCTACTCGACAACGGTCGTCGTGGCCGCGCGATCACGGGCTCCAACAAGCGCCCGCTGAAATCGCTCGCCGACATGATCAAAGGTAAGCAGGGTCGTTTCCGTCAGAACCTGCTGGGTAAGCGCGTCGACTACTCGGGCCGTTCGGTAATTACCGTAGGTCCGACCCTGCGTCTGCACCAGTGTGGTCTGCCCAAGAAAATGGCCCTTGAGCTGTTCAAGCCGTTTATCTACTCCAAGCTGCAGTCGCTGGGCTACGCCTCAACGATCAAAGCCGCCAAGAAGATGGTCGAGCGCGAGCTGCCGGAAGTGTGGGATATCCTCGCCGATGTTATCCGCGAGCACCCGGTACTGCTCAACCGCGCCCCCACGCTTCACCGTCTGGGTATCCAAGCGTTTGAGCCGCTGCTGATCGAAGGTAAAGCCATTCAGCTGCACCCGCTGGTATGTGCTGCTTATAACGCCGACTTTGACGGTGACCAGATGGCGGTACACGTACCGCTGACGCTGGAAGCGCAGCTTGAAGCCCGTGCGCTGATGATGGCCACCAACAACGTACTGTCGCCCGCTAACGGCGAACCGATCATCGTACCGTCGCAAGACGTTGTTCTGGGTCTTTACTACATGACCCGGGAAAAGATCAACGCCAAAGGCGAAGGCATGGTGTTCTCTGATCTCAATGAGGTCGAACGCGCCTTCGGTACGCAATCAGTATCGCTGCACGCCCGGGTCAAAGTGCGTCTGGACGAAATCGATATCGAAGAAGAGAGCGGCGAGCGTAGCTTCCACCGCCGTATTTACGATACGACGGTAGGCCGTGCACTGCTGTTCCGCATTCTGCCCGAAGGTGTGCCCTTCGAGCTGATCGACCAGCCGATGAAGAAGAAGGCGATTTCCAGCCTGATCAACGAAGTTTATCGTCGTGCTGGCCTCAAGCCGACCGTCATTTTCGCTGACCAGCTGATGTATACCGGTTTCCGTCTGGCGACCTGGTCCGGCGCCTCAATCGGTGTTAACGACTTCGTTATTCCTGAAGCAAAAACTGAAATCGTTGATGCAGCGGAAGCCGAAGTTAAAGAGATCGAAGACCAGTTCTCTTCTGGCCTGGTAACAGCGGGTGAGAAGTACAACAAGGTTATCGATATCTGGTCCAAGGCCAACGATAAAGTCGCCAAGGCGATGATGGTGGGTATCTCTAAAGAGACCGTCATCGATCGTGATGGTAACGAAGTTGAGCAGGACTCGTTCAACAGCGTCTTCATCATGGCCGACTCCGGTGCTCGTGGTAGTGCCGCCCAGATCCGTCAGTTGGCGGGTATGCGTGGCCTGATGGCCAAGCCGGACGGTTCGATCATCGAAACGCCGATCGTCGCCAACTTCCGTGAAGGTCTGAACGTACTGCAGTACTTCATCTCGACCCACGGTGCGCGTAAAGGTCTTGCGGATACGGCGTTGAAAACCGCCAACTCCGGTTACCTGACCCGTCGTCTGGTCGACGTGGCGCAAGATTTGGTCATCACTGAAGTCGACTGTGGCACTGAAAATGGTTTGACTCTGCATCCGATCATCGAAGGCGGCGACATCATTGTACCGCTTTCCCAGCGCGTGCTTGGTCGCGTCGTCGCTCAGGATGTAGTTCACCCTGGCAGCGGTGAAGTATTGATCGCTAAAGGCACTCTGCTCGACGAGAAGTGGTGTGCCGAGCTCGATACCATGGGGGTCGACGAAATTGTCGTGCGCTCCACGATCACCTGTGAGACCGCACACGGCGTGTGTGCCTCCTGTTACGGCCGTGACTTG
The DNA here is from genome assembly GCF_002211105.1 of Halomonas campaniensis. GTDB lineage: Bacteria > Pseudomonadota > Gammaproteobacteria > Pseudomonadales > Halomonadaceae > Vreelandella > Vreelandella campaniensis_A. The sequence continues at coordinate 93,294 of NZ_JPUA01000049.1, forward strand.
GCCCGTGGTCATCAGGTCAACATCGGTGAAGCCGTTGGTGTTATCGCCGCACAGTCGATTGGTGAGCCGGGTACCCAGCTGACCATGCGTACCTTCCACATCGGTGGTGCAGCATCGCGCTCCTCTGCGACCGATAGCGTACAGGTTAAGCACGGCGGTAAAGTACGCCTGCACAACATCAAGCACGTTGAGCGTGCCGACGGCAAGCTGGTGGTGGTCTCGCGCTCTAGCGCCCTGGCCGTTGCCGACGACCACGGTCGTGAGCGTGAGTACTATAAGCTGCCCTATGGTGCAGAGCTCTCCGTGCGTGACGGCGACGTGGTCGACGCAGGTGCGACCGTTGCCAAATGGGATCCGCACACTCACCCGATCGTTGCTGAAGTAGAAGGTAAGGCACAGTTCATCGATCTCGACGAGGGTGTCACCATGCACCGCAGCGTCGATGAAATGACCGGCCTCTCCTCTATCGAGGTGATCGAGTCTGCAGCCCGCCCCATGGCGGGTCGCGACAAGCGCCCGATGGTGATGCTGCAGGATAGCGCGGGTGAGTACGTCTCTGTATCGGGCTCTAACACCCCGGTTCAGTACCTGCTGCCGGGTAACTCCATTATCTCCGTCGATGATGGCGTCACTATCGGTGTGGGTGAGGTGGTTGCGCGTATCCCGGTAGAAGCCTCGGCGAACAAAGACATCACGGGTGGTCTGCCGCGGGTAGCTGACTTGTTCGAAGCGCGTAAGCCGAAAGAGTCCTCGATCCTGGCCGAGATCAGCGGTGTGGTCAGCTTCGGTAAAGAGACCAAAGGCAAGCGTCGCCTGACCATTACGCCGGAGTCTGGCGATCCGTTTGAGGCGCTGATTCCGAAGTGGCGTCAAATCGCGGTCTTCGAAGGCGAAACCGTCGAGAAGGGCGAGGTAATTTCCGATGGCCCGAGCAACCCGCACGATATCCTGCGCTTGCTGGGTGTTGAGGAGCTCGCCAAGTACATCACTGCCGAAGTGCAGGACGTTTACCGTCTGCAGGGCGTAGGCATCAACGACAAGCACATCGAAGTGATTGTGCGTCAGATGCTGCGCAAAGTAGAGATCACCGATTCGGGTGACTCTGACTTCATTACGGGCGACCAGGCAGAACTGGTTCGCGTACTGGAGCAGAACGAGCGGCTTGAAAAAGAGAAGAAATTCCCGGCCAAGTATTCGCGTATGCTGCTGGGTATCACTAAGGCCAGCCTGGCCACCGAGTCGTTCATTTCCGCGGCCTCCTTCCAGGAGACAACCCGCGTATTGACCGAAGCAGCGGTGACAGGCAAGCGCGATTACCTGCGCGGCCTGAAAGAAAACGTGGTGGTTGGTCGCCTGATACCCGCGGGTACGGGCTTGACTCACCACGCAGAGCGTCGTCGCAAGCGCGAAGACGTAGAGCAACTGTTCAATCCTTCGGCTACCGAAGTCGAACAGGAGCTGGGTGCTCAGTTGACCGCTCTCGACTCTGACGATGAGCTGTAGGTCTGGCGCCTAAAGCAGTAGGTAATATGAGTAAGTAAAACGAGTAGCTGACCTGAAAAAGCGACACCTTGCCGGTAAAACCGCCGGCAAGGCTTGACGCGACCTAGGGTCAGCCTTTAGAATGCGCAGCCTTTAACAGTGGGGTGGGTGCGCCCGCATCCGCTGCATGTATTTGTTAAAAGGCTAAGGCAACCATTGGAGTCAGCTAAACACCATGGCAACGATTAATCAGCTAGTGCGCAAGCCGCGCAAGCGCCCCGTCACCAAAAGTGACGTGCCAGCGCTGCAGGCCTGTCCGCAAAAACGTGGCGTTTGTACGCGCGTTTACACCACCACCCCGAAGAAGCCTAACTCAGCTCTGCGTAAGGTTTGCCGTGTGCGCCTTACCAACGGCTTTGAAGTCTCTTCCTATATCGGTGGTGAAGGTCACAACCTTCAAGAACACTCTGTCGTTTTGATTCGCGGCGGTCGTGTAAAGGATTTGCCGGGTGTGCGTTATCACACCGTCCGTGGCGCCCTTGACACCTCTGGCGTTCAAAATCGTCGTCAGGGTCGTTCTAAATACGGTACTAAGCGTCCTAAGTCCTAAGTTTTAAATCCTAGGGCTAGGTCGGCTGTACAGCGTCGCCCCGTCAATAGGGCATGCTGAGTAACGATTTTCACGAATTTGACGGTCTGATAAGAGTAAGGTCGGGCGGCGTCTGGCGTATTTGAATAGCGTACACAGGCTGCAGGAGTTCCGGGTTTACCTGAAAGATCCTTAATTGAGGGCTTATCATGCCTAGAAGAAGAGTAGTAGCTAAACGCGAGATTCTGCCGGATCCTAAGTTCGGAAGTGAGCGTCTGGCGAAGTTCATGAACCACCTGATGGTCAGCGGCAAGAAGTCCATAGCTGAGCGTATCGTCTACGGTGCGTTGGACAAGGTTGCCGAGCGTAGTAAAGAAGACCCGCTGGAGATCTTCGACAAGGCGCTGGAAGCCATCCAGCCGATGGTCGAAGTGAAGTCGCGCCGCGTGGGTGGTGCGACCTATCAGGTGCCGGTTGAAGTACGTCCGTCTCGCCGTCAAGCGCTAGCAATGCGCTGGCTGGTAGACGCGGCCCGTCGCCGCGGTGAGAAAACCATGGTGCAGCGTCTGGCAGGTGAAATGCTGGATGCCGCTGAAGGTAAAGGTTCTGCCGTTAAGAAGCGCGAAGACGTGCATCGTATGGCAGAAGCCAACAAGGCCTTCTCGCACTACCGTTTCTAATTCGGCGTTTCTAGAACCTGCGTTTCTAGGCACGGCGTTTTTAAGTACGGCTTTATGGTTTATATATGCGCGTTGTTCAGCATGGTGAAGTGTTTGCTGAGTCGCGTTGTTGCAATTCAATAATTGCAACACTCAGCCGCTACCATGCACCGGTGGCGGCGGTCGCATAAACCTCGCTTGCATACGCCGCTAAATTAACGAGCATCGCCAACAAACGGGAGTTTCACCGTGGCACGCAAGACTCCACTAAATCGCTACCGTAATATCGGTATCGTCGCTCACGTTGACGCGGGTAAAACCACGACGACTGAGCGTGTACTGTTCTACACCGGCCTCTCCCACAAAGTGGGCGAAGTTCACGACGGTGCTGCGACCATGGACTGGATGGAGCAGGAGCAGGAGCGTGGTATTACTATCACCTCAGCTGCGACTACCTGTTTCTGGCAGGGCATGAGCAAGCAGTTCCCTGAGCACCGTATCAACATTATCGACACCCCAGGGCACGTTGACTTCACTATCGAAGTTGAGCGTTCGCTGCGTGTACTCGATGGTGCGGTCGTTGTGCTGTGTGGCTCTTCCGGCGTACAGCCGCAGACTGAAACAGTATGGCGCCAGGCCAACAAGTACGAAGTTCCGCGCATGGTTTTCGTCAATAAGATGGACCGTACCGGCGCTGACTTCTTTATGGTTGTCAACCAGTTGAAAGAGCGTTTGGGTGCCAACGCTGTGCCGATCCAGATTAACTGGGGCACGGAAGAGGACTTCAAGGGCGTTATCGACCTGATTCAGATGAAGGCTATCCTGTGGGATGAGGAAAGCCTGGGTATGAATTATGAACTCGTGGATATTCCTGCTGAGCTGCAAGATACGGCTGAGAAGTATCGCGAAGAGATGGTCGAAGCCGCTGCCGAAGGCTCTGACGAGCTGATGGAGAAGTACCTCGAAGGCGGTGAGCTCTCGATTGAAGAGATCAAAGCTGGCTTGCGCGCGCGCACCCTGGCTAACGATATCGTTCTGGTGACCTGTGGTTCTGCCTTTAAAAACAAAGGCGTTCAGGCAGTGCTGGATGGCGTTATCGAATACATGCCTTCGCCGACGGAAGTTAAAGCGATTGAAGGTGAGCTCGACGATAAAGACGGTACCGTTGATACTCGTGAAGCTGACGACAGCGCACCCTTTGCGGCATTGGCGTTTAAAATCGCCACTGACCCCTTCGTTGGTACGTTGACCTTTATTCGCGTCTACTCGGGCGTTCTGAAATCTGGTGACGGCGTTTATAACTCCGTTAAACAGAAGAAAGAGCGTGTTGGTCGTATCGTTCAGATGCACGCCAACTCCCGTGAAGAGATCAAGGAAGTGCTGGCGGGCGACATCGCCGCTTGTATCGGTCTGAAAGACGTGACTACCGGTGATACCCTGTGCGACATCGATAACAAGATTGTTCTCGAGCGTATGGAGTTCCCGGATCCGGTTATCTCGGTTGCCGTAGAGCCTAAATCTAAGGCTGACCAAGAGAAAATGGGTGTTGCCCTGGGCAAGCTTGCTCAAGAAGACCCCTCTTTCCAGGTCAAAACCGACGAAGAAACCGGCCAGACGATTATTTCTGGTATGGGTGAGCTTCACCTGGATATCCTCGTTGACCGTATGCGTCGCGAGTTCAAGGTTGAAGCCAATATCGGTAAGCCGCAGGTTGCCTACCGCGAAACGATCCGCGGCAGCATTGAGCAAGAAGGCAAGTTCGTACGTCAGTCCGGTGGTCGTGGTCAGTATGGTCACGTTTGGCTGCGTATCGAGCCGCTGACAGCAGAAGAGAAGGGTGAAGGCGAAGACGAACTGTTCTTCAAGTTCAACTCTGAAATCGTGGGTGGCACGGTTCCCAAGGAATACGTACCTGCGGTTGAGAAGGGTGCTTTTGAGCAGCTCAAAAACGGCGTCATCGCGGGTTACCCGATGATCGACGTTAAAGTAACGCTGTTTGATGGCTCCTTCCACGACGTGGACTCTAACGAGACTGCGTTTAAGATTGCTTCTTCTATGGCAGTAAAAGAAGGTGCCAGGAAGGCCAAGGCCGTGCTGCTGGAGCCGGTGATGAAGGTCGAAATCGTGACCCCCGAAGAATTTATGGGTGACGTCATGGGTGACCTGAGCCGTCGTCGCGGCCTGGTGCAGGGTATGGATGACTCCTCTTCTGGTAAAGTCATCCGTGCGACGGTGCCATTGGGTGAGATGTTCGGTTATGCAACCGATCTGCGCTCACAAACCCAGGGCCGTGCGAGCTACTCTATGGAGTTCTCGAAGTACGACGAGGCGCCCTCCAGCGTCGTTGAAGCCGTCATCAATCAAAACGGTTAACCGTTAGCTAACGTAAAGAGGTTATAGCAGTGGCTAAGGAAAAATTTGAACGTTCCAAACCGCACGTCAACGTCGGCACCATTGGTCACGTCGACCACGGTAAAACGACTCTGACGGCGGCCCTGACCCGCGTGTCTGCTGAGGTTTTCGGCGGCGACTGGCGTGAGTTTGATACCATCGATAACGCTCCTGAAGAGCGCGAGCGCGGTATCACGATCGCCACTTCTCACGTGGAATATCAGTCTGAAGAGCGTCACTACGCTCACGTTGACTGCCCAGGACACGCTGACTACGTCAAGAACATGATCACCGGTGCTGCGCAGATGGACGGCGCGATCCTGGTATGTTCTGCCGCAGATGGCCCGATGCCGCAAACCCGCGAGCACATCCTGCTGTCTCGTCAGGTTGGCGTACCGTTCATCGTTGTGTTCCTGAACAAAGCGGACATGGTCGATGACGAAGAGCTGCTCGAGCTGGTAGAAATGGAAGTTCGCGAACTTCTAGACCAGTACGACTTCCCGGGCGACGACACGCCGATCATCACTGGTTCTGCGCTGATGGCGCTGAACGGTGAAGATGACAAGGGCATGGGTACCACTGCCGTTGCTAATCTGATCAAGGCGCTGGATGAGTACATCCCTGAGCCGGAGCGTGCTATCGACCAGCCGTTCCTGATGCCGATCGAAGACGTGTTCTCTATCTCTGGCCGCGGTACTGTTGTTACCGGTCGTGTAGAGCGCGGCATCGTGAAAGCGGGCGAAGAAGTGGAAATCGTGGGTATCCGCGACACCACCAAAACGATCGTTACCGGTGTTGAAATGTTCCGCAAACTGCTCGACGAAGGTCGTGCTGGTGAGAACGTTGGCGCCCTGCTGCGTGGTACTAAGCGTGATGACGTCGAGCGTGGCCAGGTACTGGCCAAGCCGGGCACCATCAACCCGCACACTACCTTCGAAGCAGAAGTTTACGTACTGTCCAAGGAAGAGGGTGGTCGTCACACGCCTTTCTTCAAGGGCTATCGTCCGCAGTTCTACTTCCGTACCACCGACGTAACCGGTACTTGTGAACTGCCGGAAGGCGTTGAAATGGTCATGCCGGGTGACAACGTTCAGATGGTTGTTACCTTGATCGCTCCGATCGCAATGGACGAAGGCTTGCGCTTCGCTATTCGTGAAGGCGGCCGTACTGTCGGTGCTGGCGTTGTGGCCAAGATCGTCAAGTAAGCAGCATGCTTGAATGATGAAGGGGGCTCTGATGAGCCCCCTTTTCTGCGCACCAACAGCAAATGTTTGACATGGGCTTTTGGCGTGCCTATAATGCGCATCCTTTGAATGCGTGGGTAGACGGCTCGCGCCGTCGACATCCATTGGAGTTTAGGGCAAATGCAGAACCAAAAGATTCGCATTCGGTTGAAAGCTTTCGACCATCGCCTGATCGACCAGTCTACAGCGGAGATTGTTGAAACCGCTAAACGTACTGGTGCTCAGGTTCGTGGTCCGATTCCGCTGCCGACCAACCGCGAGCGTTACACCATTCTGATCTCACCGCACGTCAACAAAGATGCGCGTGACCAGTATGAGATTCGTACGCACAAGCGTGTGCTCGACATTGTTGAGCCGACCGAAAAAACTGTTGATGCTTTGATGAAACTCGATCTCGCCGCAGGCGTTGACGTGCAAATCAAACTCAACTAATTACACTAGTCACTTTGCGGCCCAGCGCTCATCGCTTGTGCTAACAAGCTAGCATGAGCAGCAGCCGCCGCGCCGTGAGGCGCCATACAATGTGCTAGTGGAATGCTCTGGAAAGGGCAGCCATAGCGGGTGATAGCCCCGTACACTATAGGAGACTGAGTATGACTATCGGTTTAGTCGGTAAAAAGGCCGGGATGACCCGTGTCTTTACCGAAGACGGCGCGTCTGTGCCCGTAACCGTTATTGAAGTTGATCCTAATCGTGTTACACGCGTTAAATCTGTCGAGTCTGACGGTTACGCAGCGATTCAGGTCACATCTGGCTCTCGTAAAGCTAAGCACCTCACCAAAGCGCAGGCTGGTCAGTTTGCCAAGGCGGGTGTTGAAGCTGGTCGTGCACTGATGGAGTTTCGTCTTGCAGAAGGCGAAGAGATTCCTGAAGTGGGCGGCGAAATCACCGTATCCCTCTTCGAAGCTGGTCAAATGGTTGACGTGACTGGCACCTCTAAGGGTAAAGGCTTCCAGGGTGCTGTTAAGCGCTGGAACTTCCGTACCCAAGATATGACTCACGGTAACTCTCTGTCGCATCGCGCGCCGGGTTCTATCGGCATGTGTCAAACACCGGGTCGCGTTTTCAAAGGCAAAAAGATGGCCGGTCAAATGGGTAACGCCCGTTGCACCGTGCAGAGCCTTGAGATCGTCCGTGTCGACGCCGAGCGTAACCTGCTGCTGATTAAAGGCGCCGTACCGGGTGCTCCCGGTAGTGACGTTATCGTTCGCAGCGCCGTGAAAGCAGGCTGAAGGGGATAATTACCAATGAATCTGAATCTTGCTGCAGGCGCGGGTACCGTTGAAGTAGCCGACGCCACTTTTGGCAAAGAATTCAACGAAGCGCTCGTTCACCAGGTTGTCACTGCCTATTTGGCGGCTGGTCGTCAGGGAACCCGCGCACAAAAGAGTCGTTCCGACGTTCGTGGCGGTGGTAAAAAGCCGTGGCGTCAGAAAGGCACCGGTCGTGCACGTGCCGGTACCATCCGCTCTCCGCTATGGCGTAGCGGCGGCGTAACCTTCGCGGCGCGTCCGCAAGACTACACCCAGAAGGTTAACCGCAAGATGTACCGTGCAGCGATGCGCTCCATCTTGTCAGAGCTGGTACGTCAAGAGCGTTTAGTCGCGATTGAAGAGTTCGTCGTCGATGCGCCTAAGACCAAGCAGGTAGCTGCCAAGCTGAAAGAGCTCAACCTTGAAAAAGTGTTGATCGTCACTGAAGAAGTCGACGAAAAGCTCTATTTGGCCGCACGCAACCTTCCCCACGTTGACGTGGTGGATGTCGCGGCAGCTGACCCGGTAAGTCTGGTCGCCTTTGATAAGGTGCTGATTACCGTCTCCGCCCTGCGTAAATTCGAGGAGAAGCTGGCATGAACCAGGAACGCGTATTTAAGGTTCTGCTTGGGCCACACGTGACCGAAAAGGCCGCAATGGCAGCCGAGCGCAACCAGTACGTTTTCAAGGTGGCATCTGATGCTACCAAGCCCGAGATCAAGAAAGCCGTTGAAGCACTTTTCGGCAAGAAGGTCGGCAGTGTTCAGGTACTGAACATGAAGGGTAAAACAAAACGTACTGCGAACGGCGTTGGCCTGCGTAAGGGTTACCGCAAAGCGTATGTGACCCTGGCTGCGGGTGAAACGCTCGAAGACTTCTCTGGCGCCGAATAAGGGCAGGAGTACGGATAATGGCAATCGTCAAGACCAAACCCACTTCCGCCGGTCGTCGCCACGTCGTCAAGATCGTTGGCGAGGAACTGTTTAAAGGCCGTGCCTATGCACCGCTGTTAGAAAAACAGTCCAAGTCCGGCGGCCGTAACAACTACGGTCGTATCACCACCCGCCACGTGGGCGGTGGTCATCGTCACCACTATCGGTTGATCGATTTCAAACGCACCAAGGATGGCATTCCTGCCACCGTTGAGCGTCTTGAGCACGATCCCAACCGCAGTGCGCACATTGCGCTGCTGAAGTATGCCGATGGTGAACGTCGTTACATCATTGCACCGAAAGGTGTCAGCGCGGGTGACGTGCTGGAATCGGGTGTTAACGCGTCAATCAAGAAAGGCAATGCCTTGCCGCTGCGTAACGTCCCGTTGGGTTCTACGGTGCACTGCATCGAACTCAAGCCGGGTAAAGGTGCGCAGATTGCTCGCAGTGCCGGTACAAGCGCCCAGTTGGTTGCTCGTGAAGGTAACTATGCCACCCTGCGTCTTCGCTCTGGCGAAATGCGTAAAGTGTTGGCCGAGTGCCGCGCGACCTTGGGTGAAGTGAGCAACTCTGAGCACAGCCTGCGTCAACTTGGCAAGGCCGGTGCGAAGCGCTGGAGAGGCGTGCGTCCGACTGTTCGCGGTGTCGCGATGAACCCAGTCGATCACCCGCACGGTGGTGGCGAAGGCCGCACCAGTGGTGGTCGTCACCCGGTATCCCCATGGGGTGTGCCGACTAAGGGTCATAAGACGCGTAAGAACAAGCGCACCGACAAGCTGATCATTCGTCGTCGTAATAAGACGCGTTGATCTAAATTGCCAAGACATTAAGAGGTAACGGCTGTGCCACGTTCACTAAAGAAAGGTCCCTTCATTGACCTTCATCTTTTGAAGAAGGTAGAGGCTGCAGTGGAGAAGAACGATCGCAAACCGATCAAGACTTGGTCGCGTCGTTCTATGATCCTGCCCAATATGGTAGGCCTCACTATCGCGGTCCATAACGGTCGCCAACACGTCCCGGTGCACGTATCCGAGGAAATGGTTGGCCACAAATTGGGCGAATTCGCTGCTACTCGCACTTATCGCGGGCATGCGGCGGATAAGAAAGCCAAACGGTAAGCCAGAGAGGATTGAGAGATGGAAGTCACAGCAAAGCTGCTTGGCGCTCGTTTATCCGCCCAGAAGGCCCGTTTGGTGGCTGACCAGGTGCGCGGTAAACCTGTCGCCGAGGCACTCGACCTGCTGACCTTCTCACCGAAGAAGGCTGCCAAGCTGGTTAAGAAGGTGCTGCAATCCGCGATTGCGAATGCGGAAGAAAATAACGGCATGGATATTGACGAGCTGCGTGTCTCGACCATCTGCGTCGATGAGGGCATGACGCTCAAGCGTATCAAGCCGCGTGCCAAGGGGCGTGCGGATCGTATCTTGAAGCGCACGTGCCACATCACCGTCAAGGTAGCCGAGAAGTAGGAGTCGACCGATGGGTCAGAAAGTCAATCCAACAGGCATTCGACTGGGCATCGTCAAAGACCATGCTTCTGTCTGGTATGCTGAGCGCGGCGCTTACGCCGATAAGCTCAATAACGATCTCGAAGTGCGTAGCTTCCTGGAAGAGCGTCTTAAAAGCGCCTCTGTTAGCCGCATCCACATCGAGCGTCCGGCGAACAATGCCCGCATCACCATTCACACTGCCCGTCCGGGTATCGTGATTGGTAAGAAAGGTGAAGATGTCGACCGTCTGCGTCGCGATCTCACCCAGATGATGGGCGTTCCCGTGCATGTGAACATCGAAGAAGTTCGCAAGCCGGAGCTGGATGCCAAGCTAGTCGCTGCTAACGTAGCGGGTCAGCTTGAGCGTCGCGTCATGTTCCGCCGTGCTATGAAGCGCGCGGTACAGAACGCAATGCGTCTTGGCGCTGGTGGCATCAAGATTCAGCTGTCAGGTCGTCTTGGTGGCGCTGAAATCGCACGTACCGAATGGTACCGCGAAGGTCGCGTTCCGCTGCACACGTTGCGTGCGGATATCGACTACGCCACTTACGAAGCTCACACCACCTATGGCGTTATCGGCGTCAAAGTGTGGATCTTCAAGGGTGAAATCCTCGGCGGTATCGAGGAAGTACGTGCCAAGGCTAAGCAACAGCAGCCTGCCGGCAACGCGCCCAAGAAGAAAGGTTCCAGGTAAGGGGAGAGCGAGTCGATGTTACAGCCCAAGCGTATGAAATTCCGCAAGATGATGAAAGGCCGCAACCGTGGCCTGGCGCATCGCGGAAGCAAGATCAGCTTCGGGGAATACGGCCTTAAAGCTACCGGTCGCGGCCGCATCACTGCGCGTCAGATCGAAGCAGGCCGTCGTGCGATCACACGTCACGTAAAGCGTGGCGGTAAAATCTGGATCCGCGTCTTCCCTGATAAGCCGATCTCCAAGAAGCCGCTCGAAGTTCGTATGGGTAAAGGTAAAGGTTCTGTTGAGTACTGGGTTGCCCAGATCCAACCGGGTCGGGTCCTGTATGAAATTGAAGGCGTGTCGGAAGAGCTCGCACGTGAAGCGTTTGAGCTTGCCGCACAGAAAATGCCCTTATCCACCACCTTTGCGAAACGGACGGTGATGTGATGAAAGCCCAGGAAATTCGTGAAAAGTCCGCAGGAGAGCTCCAGGAGCAACTCCTCGAACTCCTCCGCGAGCAGTTTAACCTGCGCATGCAGAAGGCCACTGGCCAACTGAGCCAGACTCATCTGCTCAAGCAGGTCCGCCGGGATATCGCCCGCGTTAAGACTTTGCTCAACGAGAAGGCAGGTGATTGAGATGGCCGAAGAAAACACAAAGCGTACGCTCACCGGTAAAGTGGTGAGCGATAAGATGGACAAGTCCATCGTCGTCATGATCGAGCGGCGCGAGCGTCACCCGATCTACGGAAAATACGTTAAGCGCTCCACCAAGCTGCACGCCCATGATGAGGCGAACCAGGCTAAGGCAGGCGATACGGTCTCTATTCAAGAGTGCCGTCCGCTTTCCAAGAAAAAAGCTTGGACGCTGGTCGAGGTGGTTGAACACGCCAAGGGTTAACCCCCTGGCTTGTCAATCAGTGCAGTCAGATTAGGTTTGGAGAAAACCGATGATTCAGACTCAGACAATGCTGGATGTCGCCGACAACAGCGGAGCGCGCCGGGTGCAGTGCATCAAGGTGTTAGGCGGTTCACATCGTCGTTACGCTCGCGTTGGTGATATCATCAAGGTCACGGTTAAGGAAGCGATTCCGCGTGGCAAGGTCAAAAAAGGCCAGGTGCTAAAAGCGGTCGTGGTCCGGACCCGTAGTGGCGTCCGTCGTCCCGACGGTTCGCTCATCCGTTTCGATGGAAATGCGGCAGTTTTGTTGAATAACACCAACGAACAGCCCATCGGTACCCGTATTTTTGGGCCGGTGACTCGTGAACTTCGTAATGAAAAGTTCATGAAGATCATTTCCTTAGCGCCTGAAGTGCTGTAAGGAGCGAGGCGGATATGCAAAAGATCAAACGTGACGATGAAGTCATCGTCATCGCCGGGAAGGATAAAGGCAAGCGTGGCACCGTTAAGCGGGTATTAGATAACCGCTTTTTGGTGTCCGGTGTGAACATGATTAAACGTCACACCAAGCCAAATCCCATGGCGGGTAATCAGGGCGGTATCGTCGAGCGTGAGGCTCCGATTCACGCGTCCAACGTAGCCATCTTCAATTCGGAGACCGGTAAGGCGGATCGCGTCGGCTTCCAAGTGAAGGAAGACGGTACCAAGGTACGTATCTACAAGTCGACGCAGACGCAGATCGACGCCTAACGCGAGTCGGGTAGCAAAATGGCGAACTTGAAAGAACGTTATCAAAACGAGGTAGCAGCTCAACTCAAAGAAGAGTTCAGCTATGCCAACGTTATGCAGGTACCCCGGATCACGAAAGTGACTCTGAACATGGGTATCGGCGAAGCAGTCAACGATAAAAAGTTGATTGACAATGCCATCGGTGACCTAGAGAAACTCTCTGGTCAAAAACCGTTGGTGACCAAAGCACGTAAGTCCATCGCGGGCTTCAAGGTGCGCGAAGGTTGGCCCATCGGCATCAAGGTAACACTGCGCGCTGAGCGTATGTGGGACTTCTTGGACCGTTTGGTTTACATCGCTATTCCCCGCGTGCGTGACTTTCGTGGTCTCAACCCGAAGTCTTTCGACGGTCGTGGCAATTACTCCATGGGTGTGCGTGAGCAGATCATCTTCCCGGAGATCGAGTATGATAAAATCGATCGCATCCGGGGGTTGGACGTCACTATCACTACGACCGCCAACACCGACGAGGAAGGTCGTGCGCTGCTAACCGCGCTGAACTTCCCGTTTAAGAAATAGGGGCGAGATCATGGCTAAGAAAAGTATGGTAGAGCGTGAGCTTAAGCGTACTCAGCTGGTTGCGAAGTACGCGACCAAGCGCGCTGAACTCAAGAAGATCATCTCAGACGTGAACACGACTGAGGAAGACCGCTTCGAGGCGACGCTGAAGCTGCAGCAACTGCCGCGCGACTCAAGCCCGGTGCGTCAGCGTAACCGCTGCCGTATTACCGGTCGTCCGCACGGTTTTTACAACAAGTTCGGCCTTGGCCGTAACAAGCTGCGTGAAGCCGCCATGCGTGGCGACGTTCCAGGACTGAAAAAGTCCAGTTGGTAACGCCACGTAGAATTATCAGGAGCGCACATTAAATGAGCATGCAAGACACTCTGGCGGATATGTTTACCCGTATCCGCAATGCGCAGATGGCCACCAAGGAGACGGCAACCATGCCGTCCTCCAAGTTGAAAGTGCAAGTGGCCCGAGTGCTAAAGGAAGAAGGCTACATTGCCGACTTTGCGGTAGCGGAGGGCACTAAGCCCGAGCTAACCGTAACTCTCAAGTACTTTGAGGGTAAGCCGGTCATTGAGCACATTCAGCGGGTTTCCAAGCCGTCCCTGCGCCGCTACATGGGCAAGGATAACTTGCCTAAGGTTGCCGATGGCCTGGGTATCGCGATTGTCACCACATCCAATGGTGTCATGACCGATCGTGCCGCGCGCCAAGCGGGTGTCGGTGGCGAAGTCATCTGCACCGTATTCTAGGAGGCTGGAATGTCCCGCATAGCGAAATATCCGGTTAAAGTGCCTGCCGGCGTTGATATTAAAATCAATGCTGACCAGCTGACCGCCAAAGGCGGCCAGGGCACGCTATCTATGACCATCCACTCTGATGTAGTGGTCGGTCAAGAAGATGGCCAGCTGACCTTCGCCCCGAGTGAGTCTGCCAAGAGCTGGGCCATGGCCGGTACTACCCGCGCCTTAGTTCAGAACCTGGTAACGGGCGTATCCGAGGGTTTCACAAGAACTCTCGAAATTGTTGGCGTCGGTTATCGTGCCCAAGCTAAGGGCCAGACGCTCAATCTTTCACTGGGCTTCTCGCACCCGGTCGACTACGAACTGCCTAAAGGTGTTACAGCGGAAACGCCGAAGAACACCGTTATCGTGCTGAAAAGCGCTGATAAGCAGCAGCTCGGCCAGTGCGCCGCGGAAATCCGCGCCTTCCGTCCCCCTGAGCCGTATAAAGGCAAGGGTGTTCGGTACGCCGACGAGCAGGTGCGTCGCAAAGAAGCCAAGAAGAAGTAAGGCAGGGTTATGAACGCGAAGAAAGAATCTCGTCTCCGTCGTGCCCGCCGCGCTCGCGCAAAGATCCGCGAGCTGGGCGTGTATCGCCTGTGCGTCAACCGTACCCCGCGTCACATCTATGCGCAGATTATCTCGCCGGATGGTGGCAAAGTGCTAGCCAGTGCTTCTACGCTGGACAAAGCACTGCGCGAGGGTGCGACCGGCAACTCAGATGCGGCCTCTAAAGTAGGTGCTCTGATTGCTGAACGCGCTAAAGAAGCAGGCATCACCCAGGTGGCCTTCGACCGTGCTGGCTTTAAGTATCACGGCCGCGTCAAGGCGCTTGCCGACGCCGCACGTGAAGGCGGCCTGGAATTCTAAAGGGTTTTACGATGGCGAAGAACGAACAGCAAAGCGGTGATCTGCAAGAGAAGTTAGTGCAGGTCAACCGCGTCGCCAAGGTGGTCAAGGGTGGTCGTATTTTCGGCTTCACCGCACTGACCGTCGTTGGTGATGGTAAAGGTCGTGTCGGTTTCGGTCGTGGCAAGGCGCGTGAAGTGCCTGTCGCAATCCAGAAAGCGATGGATCAAGCTCGTCGCAACATGGTCAAGGTGAACCTCGCTGGCCAAACGCTGCAGTACCCGGTAAAAGCCCGTCACGGTGCTTCCAAGGTGTACATGCAGCCGGCTTCCGAAGGTACCGGCATCATCGCCGGTGGCGCCATGCGCTCTGTACTAGAGCTTGCCGGTGTCCACGACGTACTGGCCAAGTGCTACGGTTCCACCAACCCGGTTAACGTGGTTCGAGCGACTGTTAAAGGTCTCTCTTCCATGCAAGCACCGGAAGACATTGCCGCTAAGCGCGGTCTGTCTGTCGAAGCGATCACGGGGTAAGGCACCATGGCAGCAACGATCAAGGTTACCCAGATCCGCAGCACCATCGGCATTATGCCCAAGCACAAGGCTACTATGAAGGGCTTGGGCCTGCGTCGCATCGGTCATACGGTTGAACTGGAAGACACCCCTGCCGTACGCGGCATGATCCACAAGGTAACTTACCTTGTGCGCGTTGAGGGAGAGTAATCCATGAAACTCAATAACCTAAGCCCGGCTCCGGGCTCCAAACACGCTGCAAAGCGTGTGGGTCGTGGTATCGGTTCCGGTCTTGGTAAGACCGGTGGCCGTGGCCACAAAGGTCAGAAATCACGTAGTGGCGGCAGTGTTAAGCCCGGTTTCGAAGGCGGTCAGATGCCTTTGCAGCGTCGTTTGCCGAAATTCGGCTTTACGTCTGCAAAATCTCTGGTCTCTGAAGAAGTGCGCCTGGCTGAGCTTGCTAAAGTTGCCGGTGGCGAAGTCACCATGGCATCTTTGAAAGAAGCCAACGTGCTGAAGGATTCTACGCTACACGCGAAGATCATCCTTTCTGGCGAACTGAAAACAGCGGTTACCGTTCGCGGAATCAAGGTCACCAAAGGTGCCCGTGAAGCGATCGAAGCCGCTGGCGGCAAGGTAGAGGACTAAATGGCCAAGTCAGGAAACATGCCGGCGATGGGCAGCGGTCTGAGTGAACTGTGGGCGCGTTTGCGCTTCGTGCTCCTCGCCATCGTGGTGTACCGTATTGGTGCCCACATTCCCGTTCCCGGTATCAATCCTGACCAGCTTGCTGCCTTGTTTAGGGAGCAACAGGGCACCATCCTGGGCATGTTTAACATGTTCTCGGGTGGCGCCCTGGAGCGCATGAGTGTTCTCGCCCTGGGCATAATGCCCTATATATCGGCGTCGATTATCATGCAGCTCATGACTGCGGTCTCCCCTCATCTTGAACAGCTCAAGAAAGAGGGTGAGGCTGGCCGCCGCAAGATTAGCCAGTACACCCGCTACGGCACGGTGATACTGGCGCTTGTCCAGGCTACCGGCATGTCTGTCGGTCTGGCTAGCCAAGGCATCGCGTACACTGCTGACTTCAGCTTCTATTTCACCGCCGTGATTACCTTTGTATCGGGCGCGGTGTTTATGATGTGGCTGGGTGAACAGATTACCGAGAAGGGCATCGGCAACGGTATTTCGCTGCTGATCTTCGCCGGTATTGTCGCGGGACTGCCCAGTGCCGTGGGCCAAGCTTTCGAGCTTGCCCGTAATGAAGGGGCCTGGAATGTTCTGCCGCTGTTAGCGCTGTCAGTGTTAGGTATTGCGACAGTCGCCTTCGTGGTTTTCATTGAGCGTGGCCAACGCCGCCTCAAAGTCAACTATCCCCGGCGACAAGTGGGCAATAAGATGTATGCAGGGCAAAGTAGCTACCTGCCTTTGAAGGTCAACATGGCCGGTGTTATCCCGGCGATTTTTGCCTCCAGTATCCTGCTCTTCCCGGCCTCTATTGGTCAGTGGGTAGGTGCCGGTGAAGGTATGGAGTGGTTGCAGCGTGCATCCCAGGCATTAGGCCCAGGTCAACCGCTTTACATCTTGCTTTTCGCGGCGGCAGTGGTATTCTTCTGCTTCTTTTACACAGCGCTGGTCTTCAACCCCAAGGATGTGGCTGACAATCTTAAAAAGTCAGGCGCTTTCCTGCCGGGCATTCGCCCCGGCGAGCAGACCGCTCGCTATATCGACAAGGTCATGACACGTTTGACCCTGTTCGGTGCCTTGTATATCACTGCGGTTTCCTTGATGCCCCAGTTCTTGATTGTGGCGTGGAACGTGCCGTTTTTCTTCGGCGGTACCTCGTTGTTAATCGTAGTCGTGGTCATCATGGACTTCATGGCCCAGGTGCAGTCGCATCTCATGTCGCATCAGTATGACTCAGTGATGAAGAAGTCCAACCTGAAAGGCTACGGTAGCGGCGGTATCATGCGCTGAGGCGCCGTCCAACCCTATTAAGTTAGAAAGGGCGCGCCGCGAGCCGGTTTTTGGAGAAAGATCGATGAAAGTTCGAGCTTCCGTAAAGAAAATGTGCCGTAACTGCAAGATCATTCGTCGCAATGGCGCTGTCCGCGTCATCTGCAGCGAACCACGGCACAAACAGCGCCAGGGTTAATAGCCTGGGTTGTATTAAGCGGGTGCCAGCATACCCCTTGCCTTAGGGCAATTGATGGGGTATGCTGTTGCGCCTTTTGTAGATGAATAAACGAGCAAGCCGCTCAAATTTCGGAGTAAGCTGATGGCCCGTATTGCAGGCGTCAATATCCCGGACAACAAGCATGCGGCGATCTCGCTGACCTATATCTTCGGGATTGGCCGTACCCGTGCTGAGCACATCTGTGCAGCAGCCGGTATCGCGCCTACTGCCAAGATCCAGGATCTGTCTTCTGAAGAAGTCGACACCCTGCGTTCTGAAGTTGGCAAGTACACCGTAGAAGGTGACCTTCGTCGTGATGTTACGCTTAACATTAAGCGTCTCATGGACTTAGGTTGCTACCGTGGTCTGCGTCATCGTCGTAGTCTTCCGCTGCGTGGTCAGCGGACTAAGACTAACGCGCGCACCCGTAAGGGCCCGCGTAAGCCGATCCGCAAATAACACGCACGTTCTGGCGTAAAGACAGGAATAGACATCAACATGGCTAACCCGCGTAGTAACCGTAAAAAGGTTAAAAAGCAGGTAGTGGATGCGATTGCGCATATCCATGCCTCTTTTAACAACACGATCGTGACGATCACAGACCGCCAGGGCAACGCTCTTTCTTGGGCGACTGCCGGTGGTTCGGGTTTTCGTGGTTCTCGCAAGAGCACCCCGTTCGCTGCTCAAGTGGCAAGCGAACGTGCAGCAACTGCTGCAGCCGAGTATGGTGTGAAAAACGTAGATGTACTGGTTAAAGGCCCAGGTCCCGGTCGTGAATCCGCCGTGCGCGCACTGAATGCCGCCGGCTTCCGCGTGCAAAGCATCGTAGACGCGACGCCCATTCCCCATAATGGCTGCCGTCCGCCTAAGAAACGCCGCGTTTAAGGAGACAGATTCATGGCTCGTTATATTGGACCGAAGTGCAAACTGTCTCGTCGTGAAGGCACCGACCTCTTTTTAAAGAGTGGTGTGACTCCCTTCGAGAAAAAGTGTAAATCCGAGCAGATTCCGGGTGTACACGGCCAGCGTCGTCAGCGTCTTTCAGACTACGGCTTGCAGCTTCGCGAGAAGCAAAAAGTACGTCGCATGTATGGCGTACTCGAAAAACAGTTCCGTAACTACTACAAAGAAGCCGCTCGCCTGAAAGGCGCGACCGGTGAAGTATTGTTGCAGTTGCTCGAATCCCGACTGGATAACGTCGTCTACCGCATGGGCTTCGGCTCGACTCGCTCTGAAGCGCGTCAGCTGGTCAGCCACAAGGCGATTTCCGTGAACGGCCGCACCGTTAACGTAGCTTCCTATCAAGTGAAGCCGGGTGACGTTGTTTCCATTCGCGAAAAGGCGAAAAACCAAGCTCGTATTCAAAGCGCGTTGTCCATTGCGGCCAACCGTGGCGATATCGCTTGGATCGAAATCGACGCCAAGAAGATGGAAGGCACTTTCAAGGCTCTGCCTGAACGCGGTGACCTGTCTGCCGACATCAACGAAAACCTGATCGTCGAGCTGTACTCCAAGTAAGCAGCATTTCTGTTTCTTGTCGATCTGGTGGCGGCTTAACCCCCGCGCCAGATCGTACCGAGTACCAAGTATCCGTTTGGCAGCCTGAAAGGTGTTCATATGCAGCGTTCAGTGACAGAGTTTCTCCGTCCTCGCGACATCAAGGTCGAAGAAATCAGCGCACATCACGCCAAAATCGTGCTCGAACCGTTCGAGCGTGGCTTTGGTCACACCCTGGGGAATGCACTACGTCGCATTCTGCTTTCTTCTATGCCCGGCTGTGCCGTGGTAGAGGCTGAAATCGCCGGCGTCGAGCATGAATACAGTGCGCTCGAAGGGGTGCAGGAAGATGTCATTGAGATCCTCCTGAACTTGAAAGATGTTGCGATCAAGATGCACAGCCGCGATGAGGCGGTGCTCACGCTGAACAAGCAGGGCCCAGCCGTCGTCACTGCTGGCGACATTGCGCTTGATCATAGCGTCGAAATCGTCAACCCGGACCACGTCATTGCTCATGTCAATGAAGGTGCCGAGCTGAAAATTCAGCTTAAGGTAGCGCTGGGTCGTGGCTACGAGCCGGCTGACGCGCGCGGCTCTGATGAAGAGACACGTGCTATTGGCCGCCTGCAGCTGGATGCCACCTTCAGCCCTGTCCGCCGTGTTTCCTACTCGGTTGAGGCCGCTCGTGTAGAGCAGCGCACCGATCTCGATAAGTTGATTATCGATCTGGAAACCGACGGTACCCTGGATCCGGAAGAGGCTATCCGTCGCAGTGCGACCATCCTGCAAGAGCAGCTGGCCGCCTTCGTCGACCTGGAAGCTGATAAAGAGCAGGAAGTCGAAGAGGAAGAGGATCATGTCGATCCAATTCTATTGCGCCCCGTAGACGATCTTGAGTTGACCGTTCGCAGCGCGAACTGCCTAAAAGCCGAGAATATTTACTATATCGGTGATCTCATTCAGCGCACAGAAGTGGAGCTGTTGAAGACACCGAACCTCGGTAAAAAGTCTTTGAATGAAATCAAAGACGTATTGGCGGCGCGTGGCTTGTCCCTCGGTATGCGGCTGGAAAATTGGCCACCCGCTAGCCTGAAGGACGACAAGGCCTCCGCGTGAGCGTCGACTTGAGTCCCAGTTTGGTAAGGAATTACAACCATGCGTCATCGTAAGAGTGGTCGTCATCTGAATCGCACCAGCTCGCATCGTCAGGCCATGTTCAAGAACATGTCTGTCTCGCTGGTCGAACATGAAGTCATTAAGACAACCCTGCCGAAAGCCAAGGAGCTGCGTCGCGTTATCGAGCCGCTGATCACCTTGTCTAAGCAGGATAGCGTTGCAAACCGTCGTTTGGCGTTTGCCCGCACGCGCTCTAAAGAAGCCGTCGGCAAACTGTTCAACGAACTAGGTCCGCGTTATGCCGAGCGTCCGGGCGGTTACGTCCGTATTCTCAAGTGCGGTTTCCGCACCGGCGACAACGCGCCTATGGCGTTCGTTGAGCTAGTTGACCGTCCGGTTGTTGAAGAAGCCGCTGCAGAAGAGTAATCCTCCTGCGCCAGAGCCTCTTTGGTAGCGAATGAAAACCGACCCCTAGAGGGTCGGTTTTTTTATGGACGCATTAATCTTCTCTTTTTCTACGCTTAACTGCCTGTTAATCACCTATACTCGGCATATTATTAAACGTAGTGAGCGGTGCCATTCCGCCTGCCCAAGCCTTGCGTTGTCCCAAAAGTGTGGCATGGTAGTGAAGCTGTGGCAGGGTGTTCAAACAGTAGTTAGAACTAGCGCATTGATAACAAGCAAGGGGCAGGTATGTATGCGAGGATAAAAAGCGCTGTCGGGGGAGCGTCGGCGATTGGGTTTTTGAGTATGCTAATGCTGCTCATACTCGCGATGGTCACCACTGCGCATGCCGACAACCCGCGTTACGCGGGTATCGTCGTGGATCTGGACAATGGCGAAGTGCTTTACGCCGAAAATATTGACGATCAGCGTTACCCTGCGTCGCTCACCAAAATGATGACGCTCTATCTCACTTTTGAAGCGTTAGAAGAGGGTACGCTGCGCCTGGATCAACCCTTGCCTGTCTCCGCTTATGCGGCCGCCAAGCCCGCTGTGAAACTGTGGCTGTCTGCCGGCAGCTCGATTCCTGTGGACACCGCCATTCGTGCACTCGCAGTTCGCTCAGCGAATGACGTTGCCGCCGTGGTCGCCGAAGCCCTGGGCGGCAGCGAAGCGAATTTTGCACAAATGATGACCACTAAGGCGCGTGAGCTAGGCATGCACGCTACCACCTTTCGCAATGCTTCCGGCTTGCCGGATGATGGCCAAATCACCACGGCCCGTGACATGCTAACGCTCTCGGTACGCGTGATGCAGGATTTTCCCCAGTACTACCATTACTTCGGCTTGCAAGAGTTCACCTACCGCGGCACCCGGCATACCAGTCACAATCGCTTGGTACGTGACTACCCGGGCGCCGATGGCCTAAAGACCGGTTTTATTCGTGCCTCCGGCTTTAACGTGGCGACCACCGCAATGCGCGGTAACCGGCGATTGGTGGGTGTTGTGATGGGCGGTTTTTCATCCCAGTCCCGGGATACCCACATGGCCAACCTACTCGACCGCAGCTTTCTGCGTGCATCGCTGCGTGACCAGCAAAGCTGGATGGGCGACACCAGCTTCTCGCGGGAATTTATGGCCTTTGCGCCTCCAGCCCAGCCGGTTGCCCCCCCTCAGCCTGCACCCCAGCAACCCCTTCTGGCAGTGGTCGAAACCACTACCTTGTCGCCATCGGCCAACACCACCCCCTCGACGCCAGTGGTTGACCTTGAAGAGCAGCTAGCCGATATAGTCACCATTCAGCGCCCCCCAGCCGCCAGCGAAGAGCCGCAGCCCGACCCTCTACAAGCGTTTATTGAGCGGGAGCGTCAGATGGCCGCCGCCAATAATGAAGTGGGCGGGGGCTGGGGGGTGCAAGTTGGCGCTTTTAGTCGCGAAGCCCAAGCGCGGCAATTGGCGCAGCAGGCGGCTCAACGCATCGCCCAGAGTTTAGGCGGGCGCGTTGCTGTGGACACGGTAGAGGGCCAAAACCCGGTTTATCGCGCCCGGCTAATGGCGTTGGACGAGCAGCGCGCTCGCCAAGCCTGCCGCGAGCTGCACTCCCAGGGAATGGACTGCATGGTAGTCAACGCCAGCTTATAAGGGGTGAGCTGTTATCGCCCCGCCGATGGCTAATTGGCGGGGTTTTTTGCTTTTTGGGCCACGCTATCGTGCCCAGCTAACAGGGAGATCGCGGTGACAACCTCGCTGAAAGGCATACTCTGCATGTGTTTGGGCGTTCTTTTTCTCGCCCTAGGCGACGCCGTTTCCAAGTGGTTAGGCGAAGTGCACTCACCACTGCAGATTATTTTCTTCCGTGCCTTGGTATCGCTACCGCTGATTGCGCTGCTGGCGAATTTTGCCGGTGGCTTACGCAAGCTGCGCACAAAACGGCCGGGCGTCCATTTGCTACGCGGGTTGATCTATACCGCCACCATGGTTTGTTTCGTATGGGGGTTGACGCTGCTACCCCTGGCAGAAGCCACGGCGATTGCCTTTGTGGCACCGCTGTTTGTGACCCTGCTTTCGGTGCCATTGTTGGGTGAACGGATTGACCCACCGGTGCTGATCGCATCCTTGGTGGGGTTTGCGGGGGTACTGATCGTGGTGCGGCCCAACGGCGAGGCGTTTCAGGTGGGCGCGCTGGTATTGGTAGGCGCGGCGCTATTTTATGCCTTAATGATGATTACCGCCCGACGCTACGGCGCCCGGGAACACCTTTGGGCCATGCTGTTTTACATGACCGGTGTGCCGCTGGTGGTAACCGCGTTAACACTCCCCTGGGTGTGGCAAACACCTCAGCCGTGGCACTGGGTAGGCTTTTTCGCCTCCGGCATCTTGGGCGTTGCGGCCACCGCTTTTATCACTTTGGCCTTTCGCTTTGCCCCTGCGGCTATCGCCGCGCCGTTTGATTACACCGCCATGCTCTGGGCGGTACTGTTGGGCTGGTGGTTCTGGGGCGAAATGCCGGATCTATGGGTCTGGGTTGGCAGCGCCTTGATAATGGGCAGCGGGTTAGCGGTGGCGTATCACGACCGGCGCACGACCCTGAAACGTCGTCCAACGGCGTAAACACAGGTTACTTTTTGATCCAGGTCACGGAAGCCGTGAGCTTGCCAAAACGGCAGGTTTGGGCTGGTTATAATCCAGCCCTTTCGGCGCAGCCCGCTGCGTGCCATCGTCCTGATCACGGTGACCCTCTATGCAAGCCCCCGAACGACTGAAGCAAGCTCCAGAACTCCTTTCCCCCGCCGGTACCTTCAAGAACATGCGTTACGCCTTTGCCTATGGGGCCGATGCGGTTTACGCGGGGCAGCCGCGCTACTCTCTGCGGGTGCGCAACAACGATTTTAAAATTGATAACTTACATCGTGGTATCGAGTACGCCCATGCCCGAGGCAAGCAGTTTTACGTGGCATCCAACATTGCCCCCCATAACAGCAAGCTGAAAACCTACCTCCAGGATATGGCGCCGGTGATTGAGGCAAGGCCCGATGCGCTGATTATGTCGGATCCCGGCCTGATTATGATGGTTCGTGATCGCTGGCCGGAACAAGCTATCCACCTCTCGGTGCAATCGAATGTCGTCAACTGGGCTGCCGCCCAATTCTGGCAACGGCAAGGTATCAGCCGCATCATTTTGTCCCGGGAGCTGTCTCTGGAAGAGATCGGTGAAATACGTGAGCAGTGCCCAGGTTTAGAGATCGAAACCTTTGTCCATGGTGCACTGTGTATCGCCTATTCAGGGCGTTGCCTGCTGTCGGGTTACTTTAATCATCGTGACCCTAACCAAGGCACCTGCACTAACGCGTGTCGTTGGAAATACAACACTATTGCGGCAACCCACGATGACACGGGCGACTTAATCGCCGCCCAAGGCAGCGGTGGCGCGGCGGCCGGCAGCCAAGACGAGCTCTCGGCGCTGATTGAGGACGTTTCCCGCCCCGGCAAGCTGATGCCTGTGTACGAAGATGAACACGGCACCTACATCATGAACTCCAAGGATCTGCGCGCGGTGCAGCATGTTGCTCGGCTGACGCAAATGGGCGTGGCATCGCTAAAAATCGAGGGGCGCACCAAGTCCCATTATTACGTCGCGCGTACCGCACAAGTCTATCGGCAAGCCATTGATGACGCTGTCGCTGGGCGTCCCTTTAATAAACGGCTAATGGATGAACTTGAGAACCTGGCGAATAGAGGCTACACCGAGGGCTTCTATCAACGCCATGTGCACGGCGAGTTCCAAAGCTATGAGCAGGGTAATTCCATCGGCGTTCACCAGCAGTTCGTCGGTGAAGTGCTGGGTTTTGATCCGGCTCGGGGCAGTTTGGAGGTCGAGGTTAAAAATCGCTTTGAAGTGGGGGATGGTATGGAGCTTATGCTGCCAGGAGGCAATCACCGCTTCGTGCTCGACCATATCGAGAACTTAAGAGGCGAAGCGCAGCGTGCAGCCCTTGGCTCGGGGCATCGCGTGCGAATCCCCCTCCCCAAGGTCAGCATCACCCCTGAACAGCTTGAGTTTGCGCTGTTAATGCGGGATCTCGCGCCTTCCAACGCAGCACAGCCTGAATCGTTAGGGGTAGCGATCAGCTAAAGGCATAAACGTCCATGGCAAGCACCCCGTGCTCCACGCTATGGTGCAGCTGGGTCGCCTCGCCTCCGGCTCCCATGGCCAACAGCAACGGTTGAAAATGCTCAGGGGTTGGATGGTTCTTCTTGGCGTTGGGTGCGCGCTCCCAGCTAAGCAGAGCGTCGCGATCATTGGCGATCAGGCGCTCGCTCACCCAGGAGGCGAACTCATCGACCCAGGCAGGCATGGGGCTCTCCAGAGGCATGATTTCATAAAGATTATGGGTCAGGCTGCCCGAACCGATAACCAAAACTCCTTCTTCCCGCAGTACCGACAGGCGCTCGCCCAGTGCCACCAACTCCACATTGCTCCAGCGCACTGGAAGCGATAGCGAAACAACCGGCACATGGGCGTCAGGAAACATCAATGAAAGGGGCACCCAGGCGCCGTGATCAAGGCCACGCTCTACCCGCTCGGCGCCCAGTAACAGGGCCAGCCGTTCAGCCAGTTCAGGTTCGCCAGGGGCGGGATACTGGCACTCGAAAAGCGCCCGTGGGAAGCCACCAAAGTCGTGGATGGTCTCCGGATTGGCGCTGGTACTCACCTTGAGCGCCAGGCTCTCCCAGTGTGCCGACACCACGACCACCGCCTTGGGTGACAGCTGTGTGCCCAGTTCGCGGAGGAAATCGTGAGCCGGGGTTTTAGTAAGCGCCAGCATGGGTGAACCATGGGAGATAAATAGGCTAGGTAACATGAGTGAGTCTCCACAGAAGCATTGCCAGCGCTGGCGGTAAACAAGCGCTGACAATAGGGTTAGGTGTTAGGCGAAGCGGGGGCTTAACACCCAGCGGCCGCTGCCCAGGCCCGCTTGCACGATTAACGCCAGCGTCCAGAACACCGGAAATTCCCAACCGCCGCCGGCATTTGAGAACATCCAGCCGTTGCCAAGGTGCACCCAGGCAGCGCCAAGCAGTACCGGCACCAGGGCCAGGCTTACCCAGCGCGTGTACACACCCAGAATCAGGGCGGCTCCACCGCCGATTTCGGCTGCAATGGTCAAGTAGGCCAGAAATCCGGGTAGACCCAGTGATTCAAAATAGCCGACGGTGCCGGGCAGGGTAAACACAAACACCTTGAGCAAACCGTGGGCCAGCGCCATCACACCCAGCGCAACACGCAGTAGCGAGATGGCATGGGGCTGTAGAAAGGGCTGTAAAGCGGGAGTGGAGTGAGTATGCGTTGTCATAGGAGTAGCTTCCATCGAGTGGTTGATGACGCTACTTTACAGTCGGATAAGATCGAGATAATCAGCTTATTTTGCACATCACTGTTGCGAAATTGGCGACAATCCAATGTTTTGCTCCCAAACCGGCGGATCGCCCCATGCTTCGGTAAGCAGGTCGATAAAG
The DNA here is from genome assembly GCF_002211105.1 of Halomonas campaniensis. Taxonomy (GTDB): domain Bacteria; phylum Pseudomonadota; class Gammaproteobacteria; order Pseudomonadales; family Halomonadaceae; genus Vreelandella; species Vreelandella campaniensis_A. The sequence continues at coordinate 119,103 of NZ_JPUA01000049.1, forward strand.
CGCTCCACCTTGGCGGGCAGGTAGCGCCGGGCCGGGTAGAGCGCGTGCACATCAAGCCGCACCGGTGGCTCATTGGTCAAAATGGGCACTAAACGCCCGCTGGCGATACTCTCTGTAACCAGAAAGCTGGGCTGCTGAGCGATGCCCAGGCCCGCTTCCGCGACGTGGGTGATAACATCGCCGTTATTGCTTTCCAGCGGGCCATTGACCGTCAACGACTGTGTGGCAATCTGCCAGTCCGCGCTCTGCTGGCCGCTGCGATAGCGCAGGCAGCGGTGCTCGGCTAGGTCTTGAACGCGGCGGGGTTCACCGTGGGTGGAAAGGTACTCCGGCGAGGCACAAAACAGCAGTCGGCAGCGGGTCAGACGACGTGCCACCAGGCTGGAATCAGGCAGGCTGCCGATACGAATGGCCAAGTCATACCCCTCTTCCAGCAGGTCGACGCGGCGGTCGTTCAGATCCAGACGCACTTCAAGCGCTGGATGGGCCTGCATAAATTGAGCGACGAGTGGCGCCAGATAGCGGGTGCCAAAGCTCATCGGCCCATTCACCCGCAGCCGCCCGCGCACATCGCTGGTACCTTGGCCCACCTCGGCGGCGGCTTCATTGAGCGCTTGCAGCACGCCTTGGGCGCGAACCAGATAGCGCTCTCCGGCCTCGGTGAGGTGAAGCCGCCGCGTGGTGCGCTGTATCAGGCGCGCCCCCAGCGTCTCTTCCAGTGCCATGACCTGACGGGATACCCGCGTGCGGGAAAGATCCAGCGCTTCGGCGGCTCGGGTGTAGCTACCCAGTTCAGCTACCCGCACAAAAGCGACGATATGCTCCAACTGATTCATGACGCCGAAGCGGCCTGGAAAACCTGAAAAGCGCGCGCTGCCTGGTAGGGGTCGGGCTGGCCACAAATGGCCGAGATCACTGCTAAACCGTTCGCCCCTGCCCGCTGAACGCTAATGGCGTGTTCAGCCTTTAGCCCACCAATGGCCACGCTGGGCAGCGGGCAAGCCTTGGCCAACGACGCCAGGCCGCCAAAGCCGATCGGCTGGGCGTGATCCTGTTTGCTCACGGTGGCGAACACGGGGCCAATCCCCACATAATCGAGTAGCTCAACCGGTGCGGCTTGCAGCTGGGCGAGGGTGTTGATCGACAGGCCAATGATCGCTTGTTCACCTAACACTCGGCGGGCTTCCTGAACGGCGGCATCGCTCTGGCCGACGTGCAGGCCATCGGCCTGACTCTCTAGCGCTACCTGTAAGCGGTCGTTAATGATCAGCGGCACACCGCTACCCGCCAGCACCGCTTTGAGTCGCTTGGCTTGGGCCAACATCTGTTCGTCGCTGGCGTGCTTGTCACGCAACTGCACGATGGTGGCACCGCCTTGTACCGCTGCCTCAACCGTCTGCTCCAAGCCTGCCTCTCTGCACAACCCCGCGTCAGTCACTAAATAGAGCGATAGATTAAGCGCCATGGATGGCCTCCAGTTGAGAAAAGGTGGTGAGGTCGTCGGGGGTGAGTTGGTACAGTGCATCCAGCAGCGCCACTTGAAAGCTACCAGGCCCCTGGGCGTTGCTGCCCGCGCGCTCACCGGCGACCGCAAAGCAGGCCAGGGTGGCGGCTGTTGCGCCCAGCGGCGCTTCACGGTTGGCGGCCACAAAGCCTGCCACCAGGGCGCTTAGCCCGCAGCCTAGCGTTGTCACCCGGGGCATTAAGGGGTGGCCACCGTTAATACGGTAGTGCTGTGTGCCGTCTGTCACCCAGTCGCTTTCCCCTGTCATTGCGACGATACAGCCATTTTTTTTCGCCAGGGCGATGGCTGCATCCACGGCTTGCTCTGTAGCGGCCGTCGAGTCTACCCCGCGACCCCGGCTGGCTAAGCCGTTAAGGGCAAGAATCTCCGACGCATTGCCACGAATCACGCTGGGTTTAGCGGCCAGCAGTTTAGCGCACAGCGCTTGGCGGTAGCGGGTGGCGCCCACGGCGACGGGGTCTAACACCCAGGGCACGCCATGTTCATGGGCGGTCGCAGTGGCGGTCAACATGGCGTCAGCCCAGTGGGCAGAGATGGTACCGATATTAATCGAAAGCCCCGCGGAAATAGCCGTGAACTCCGCGACTTCTTCCGGCGCATGCAGCATAGCGGGCGACGCACCAGTGGCCAACAGCAGGTTGGCCGTGCTGTTCATGGCCACATAGTTGGTCATGCAGTGAACCAGCGGTGTGGCTGCGCGCAGCGTCGCAAGGTAATCCCCAAGCGGGCGTAGAGTCATAACATCCTCCCGGCAGGGAGGTGGTAAGCGTTACCACGACTCCCTACGCCGGTGTTATCCGGTTCAGGTTCAAAGGGTGCTTCTCAGCCCAACCGTAACGAAGGGCGCCCCTGTCGAGGGATTACTATCCTTGCCTGAAGTCACCCTGTAAAGCCCCGGAGATGGAGGCTGGCCATCTAACGAAACGAAATGCGTGTCCCGTAGGTAAGCATTTCATCAGGTGTCATCGCTTTACCCTCTATCCCAATCATCTCGTCACCGCACTGGTCGGCGAAAGTCAGCACGCCGTGGGTCAGGCCCAGTTGGCCCAGGGTGTCGCGGATTTCACCGGTGCCCAGAAAAGTACTGACGTGGCCCTTGTTGTCACTCAGGTCAGACACGCCGTTGGCGTGATGAAAACGTACCTTGTAAATGCCATCCATGGATTCAACTTCCACAATGGGCGAAAAACCGTTTTGGAGCGCATTGGAGAGCTGTTTCAGCGTCAGGTGGTCACCCAGCGTCATATCGATCGCACTCATGGAAAACTCCTGTGGACGCCTCAAAGGTAGGGCATCGCTCATGTTGCGGGAACTGCTTTTTGTAAAGCTTATGAATAATAAGTGTAGGGTTTTTGTTTAGTATTGCCAGTGCGCTTAATGTGACACTGCGTTGGCGAATCCTACATGCTTGTAAGGGCTGGTATTATGGCCTTAAAGCCCCCATGGTAAGCGGTAAGTGAGGCTCAATGGATTCAATGATCAGCATCAGCGACAGGAGAGCAAAATGAGTTTTCAAGGCGAGCAGCACCCCGGCGTCGTGGCCACACCACCCCAAACCCAAGGGTTTCGCTTAAACCACACCATGCTGCGGGTGAAAGACCCTGAGCAGGCACTGGCGTTCTACTCAAAAGTGTTTGGTATGCAGGTAATGCGGCGGCTGGATTTCGAAGAGATGCAGTTCTCGCTCTACTTCCTGGCCAACCTGGAGGCCAACGACAACGTGCCGGAAGAGGCCCAAGCGCGTACCGCCTGGACGTTTAGCCAGAAAGGGCTGCTGGAGCTGACCCATAACTGGGGGACTGAAGTCCAGGCAGATTTCGCCTATCACGATGGCAACGCCGAACCCCAGGGCTTTGGGCATATCTGCTTCAACGTACCGGACTTGGCAGCGGCCCAGGCGTGGTTCGACGAGCACGATGTCACCTTCGTCAAACGCGCGGATCAGGGCAAGATGAAAGATGTGATCTTCGTTAAAGACCCGGACGGTTACTGGATCGAAGTGATTCAGGCAGACCTGATGGTGGGGAAGAGCGACTCTTGAGGCACGCCAATGGCTGAACTACTGTTCCGGCTGCGCCATGTGACCGACGAAGAAGCCATGGAGGTGCGTGACCTGCTGGCCGCCCATGGCTTTGATACCTACGAAACCCAGGCGGGCTTTTTCCGCCTGGGGGTCGATGCTATCTGGCTGCGCAACCCGCATCAACACGACGCTGCCATCGCGGCGTTAGAGGCCTATCAGGCGGAGCGTCTTGAGCGTGCCCAGCGCGAGCACCAGGCGGCGGTTGAGCGGGGTGACGCCGAGACGCTGTGGCGTCGCTTGGCCGCTCATCCGTTGCAGGTCGTGCTAGTGCTACTGGCCGTGGGGCTTATTGCCGCCCTGACGCTACTGCCGTTTTTAGGCTTGTCCCGCACCTGACTGGGAGCCGATCAGCCTAAGCGGGTGGCAGGTGCCCCCGTTTAAGGTACATCATGACCCCATCTTCACCGGCCGTTAGCGCTGGCGCTGCGCCACTCGGGTAGCGGCACCAGGTGCCCGCCGTGTAGCTCTGCTCGCTATCGCTTAGCGTGCCTTCCAGAATCAAAAACTCGAGACCGCCCAGCAGCGTGGGGTAGGTAATGGAAGTGCCCGCCGACCAGCATTCCAGGCTGGTGCGCTCCTGTTTGTAGGTATGCAGCATCTTGTAGGCGATGCGCGGCCGCCGGTCTGGCTGCCAGGGCAGCCGGTGGGCGGGCACCGCCAGCTGGAGCGTGTCGTTGGGATCGAACTGATGCAGTTTGACAAAAATCAGCGCGCCCTCTTCGCCAATCTGCGGGGTATGGCCGGTGCCGATGGGGTTGCGCAAGTAGCTGCCGGCGGCGTAGCGCCCATGTTCATCGGCGAACACACCTTCCAGCACCAGAATTTCTTCGCCGCCACCATGGGTATGCCGCTCAAACTGGGTGTTAGGGGCGTAGCGAACGAGGCTGGTCGCGCGGGCAACTTCGTCACCAATTCGGTCAAACATCATGCGCTCTACCCCCGCGCTGGGGGAGTCGACCCACTGGTACTCTTCCGGGGTAACACAGGCAAAGTGGCTAAAATCGGCGTTTAGACGCATGGGAATGGCTCTTCGCAGTGAAGGTAAGTGACGGGGAGGAGGGGGACTAGTCTCCTTATTGATAGCAAAAAATGCAACTTTCGGTTGTTTGATCTTCGCCATATGACCATAAAAAGCCGCCCGCAGGCGGCGTCGGGTGGTCGGGTGGCTTACTTAGGGCGCTTCAGTCAGCTCGGAAAGAATGTGGTGGGCCGCCTCGATACGCGCCTGATTGGGGTAGTTACGGTTGGCCAGCATGACAATACCGACCTGCTCGCTGGGCACAAATGCCACATAGCCGCCAAAACCGTTGGTCGAGCCGGTCTTGTTGTAGAGTGCCTGCTGCCTGGGGGCGAGCGGCGGGGTTAAGCGGCTGGCGGCATTGGGCTCTAAAATCATCTCAAGGGAGTTGCCCTCCAGCAGTTGCTCAAGCGTCACCGGGTAGGCGTAACTTTCCCAGCCCAGGCCCTGCGTCATATTGCCAACCTCAAAGTAGCCTGTGCGCGTGGTCGCCAAGGCTTGGCTTAATGGCTCATCAAGCGCCGTTGCACCTATATTGGCTTCCACAAACGTCAGCACATCGGCGGCGGTGGATTTCAGGCCGTAGGCTTGGGCATCCAGCACGCCTGGATTGACTCGAATGGGCTCGTCCTCTTTCGAGTAGCCGTAGGCGTAGTTCGCCTGTTGTGCGTCAGGCACCTGGAAAAAACTATGCTCAAGCCCCAACGGCGCGAACAGCGCTTCTTCCATCAAGGTGTCGTAGGGCTGGCCAAGGCGTTGGGCGGTTAAATAGCCCATCAGCCCGATGCTCGGGTTGGAGTAGAGCCGGTGGCTGCCAGGGGGGGACTCAGGCTGCCACTGGCGATAGTAGTCGATCATCTGCTCTTCGTTTTGTACCGCCTCTGGGAACTGCAGTGGAAGCTCACCCGCCGTGTAGGTGCCCAGCTCCAACAGGCTAATCTCATCGAAGGCGCTGCCAGCCAGTTCCGGCAGGTACTGGCTGGCCGGGTCGGAAAGCGAGAGCGCACCGCTGGACTGGGCATAGCCTGTTAGCGCTGCCGTGAATATCTTACTGATCGAGCCGAGTTCGAACAGCGTCTCCCCCGTGACTGGAGTACCCGCTTCCTGATCGGCTTCCCCATAATTAAAATAGTGCTGCTGGCCGTTGATGCTCAGCGCAATCGCCATCCCTGGAATACGGTGCTCGGCCATCAGCGGCGCGATAGTATCGTTCACCAGCGCCTCAAGGTCGGCGCTTTCAGGCGTGTCGGATGCCCAGGCAGAACCATTGAATAGAAGCGAACCTGTCATGATAAGGCCGCAGTTTGCTGCTAACATCTTACGCATACCAAAATCCTGTTGTGATGATTGCTGGGAAAAAGCTGGGCGTTACGTCCAGCCGCAAAGAGCATGACAGTGGTTAACTTACGGGGCGCTGCGGCAATCCACAAACAGTGAAATTTTGCATAAGCCATTAGAAAAATTTGGGGGTCAAGGTGGTGCGTCCCTACCTGCCGTTGAAGGCGCTGCGCGCCTTTGAAGCGTCGGCCAGGCATTTAAGCTTTACCCGCGCGGCAGAAGAGTTGCACGTTACCCAGGCGGCGGTTAGCCACCAGGTCAAACTGCTCGAATCACAGTTGAAGGTGCCGCTTTTCAAACGTTTGCCCAGGGGGCTAATGCTTACCCAGGAGGGCGAGCTGCTGCTGCCGGTGCTGAAGAGCTCATTCGACCAGATCTCCCACACACTGGATCGGGTGGGCGAGAGCAGCTATCGGGAAGTATTGCACGTCGGGGTGGTGGGCACCTTTGCCGTGGGTTGGCTGCTGCCAAGGCTGGCGGATTTTCAGGCCAAATACCCTTATGTCGATTTGCGCCTCTCCACCCATAACAACCGGGCAGACCTGGCTGGCGAGGGCCTCGATTTTGCGATCCGCTTTGGTACCGGTGCCTGGCACGCTACCGCGGCACAGCCGCTGCTACCGGCATCGCTCTCGGTAATGTGCACCCCTGAGATCGCCACCCGGCTTAACACCCCCGCGGATGTACTAGGCGAGACCTGGCTGCGCTCATATCGCGCCGACGAATGGACAGAGTGGCTATTGGCGGCGGGGTTGCCAGGCAGCTTTCCGATGACCAATAGCATTGTGTTTGACTCTTCCATCGCCATGGTGGAAGCCGCGTTACAAGGGGCAGGCTTGGCGCTGGCACCCCCGCTAATGTTCCCCCGCCAACTGAACAGCGGCGCGCTGGTACAGCCTTTCGACACCGCGGTCAGTCTAGGCGGTTACTGGCTGACGCGCCTGCAGACACGCCCGGAAACCCGCGCCATGGCCTCTTTCCGGGAGTGGCTGCTCACGGCGATCAACAATTAAGTACCAACGGCTTAGTGGCTATGCTCACTGTGGTCATGGTCATGGTCATGGTCATCGTGACTGTGCTCATGATCGTCATGTCCGGACTCGTTATGACCAGGCTGGGCCAGAGCATCGTGCAGCACCTGAGCATTGTGGCGCATCATGCCAAGGTAAGTGCTCGCTTCGCCCTCTGACGCCAGCGCATCGGCGTAGAGGGTGCCAGCAATCGGCAGGCCAGTCTCTTCGGCGAGCTGGGTGATGATCGATTGATTGGTCATGTTCTCATGGAACAGCGCCTTCACGTTCTCCTGCTCAATCACATCCACTAATGCCGCCATGCTGGCGCCGCTGGGATCCGCTTCCGTGGAAAGCCCAACTGGGGAGAGGAAGGTCACCCCATAGGCGTTCGAGAAGTAGCCAAAGGAGTCGTGGCCGGTAATCACGCTGGTGGAGGCCGGAATTTCGTCAATCAGCGCACGAATCTCGGCGTCTACCTGGGCCATTTCCTGTAAGTACTGCTCCGCATTGGCGCGGTAGGTGTCGGCATTATCGGCATCGGCGGCGATCAAACCATCGCGAATATTGGCCACATACACCTTGGCTTGCTGCATATCCTGCCAGGCGTGTGGATCCTCATCACCATGCTCATGCCCCGCGTGCTCATCCGCATGCGCTGCGTGATCGTGCTCTTCATGATCGTGGTCGTCGTGGCCATGCTCCTCATGTCCATGCTCGTCATGCCCGTGGCCCTCATGGTCGTCGTGTTCAGCAAAAGAGAGCGGCTGAATACCATCGGTGGCGGTAACCACCGCCCCGGAATAGTCGCTGGCGCTAATCAAGCGCTCCATCCAGCCCTCAAACAGCAGGCCGTTGAAGACCACTAAATCAGCATTGGCCAGGGAGCGCGCATCGCCGGGGCTGGGGGAGTAAACGTGGGCGTCGCCATCGGCAGCCACCAGGGAGGTTACGTCGACATGCTCGCCGCCTACGTTTTCCACCATATCCGCCAGGATAGAGAAACTGGTCACCACCTGAACGCGCTCATTAGCCATGGCAGCAGGCAGCGCCAGCAGAGCGGAAACGCCCATCAACCAACGCGACGACCGGGATGATAAATAGCCAAGCGACATACAACACTCCTTACAGTTAAGCCTCGCGTGGGAACATGCAGGCTAAAAAATTAGGTTCCGTGCTCAACAGTTAGCGGCGTGGTTTTTCGCCGCAGTTTGGCTGCCAAGCTGTGGTAGCGGCCAAACAGGGCCGAAAACAGATAACCAATCCCCGCCAACAGAATAATGCTCGGCCCCGAGGGAATATCCAGATGAAATGAGAGCAGCAGACCGCCGGTACTCGCCACCATGGCCAGCACAATCGCAATGCCGATCAAGCCCTCTAAGCGTTTGCTCCAAAAGCGTGCTGAGGTGGCGGGCAGCATCATTAAGCCCACCGCCATCAGCGTACCCAGGGTTTGAAAGCCAGCGGTTAAGTTCAGCACCAGCAGCCCCAAAAACACACTGTGCACCCAGCCGCTGCGGCGGCTCTGACCGCGCAAAAACAGCGGATCCAAACACTCCACCACCAAGGCGCGGAACACCACCGCCAGGGTCAATACAATTAGCGTACTGATGCCCGCGATCAACAGCAGCGCGGTGGAGTTGATCGCCAGAATCGAGCCAAACAGCACGTGGGTAAGATCAACGCTACTGCCACCCAGTGAAATCAGCATCACACCGGCGGCTAGCGAAATAATAAAAAAGCTCGCCATAGCGGCATCTTCCCGCTGGCCGCCCATTTTTGAGACCGCCCCTGCCAGCAGCGCCACCATTAACCCAAACAACACCCCGCCAATACTCATAATCGGCAGCGAAAACCCCGCCAGCAAAAAGCCCAGCGCAACGCCAGGCAGAATCGCATGGGCCATGGCGTCGCCAATGAGGCTCATGCCGCGCAGCACCAAAAACACCCCCAGCGGTGGGGCCGCCAATGAAAGCGCTAAACCACCCACCACCGCGCGGCGCATAAAACCGTAATCGAACGGGCTAATAAACCAAGCATTAAGCAGATCCAGCATGGCGCCCTCCCAGCAGGGTAAGCGGCACGACTTGGGCAGGCGCCTGCTGATGATTAAGCGCACTGGGCGCCACCCAGCGGCCGTGGCCACCGTTGAGCATCAGCACTTCGTCGGCCAAGCGGCGCAGGTGATCCATATCGTGGAGCACGACAATGATCGTCGCGCCGTCATCGGCCATCTGGCGCAGAATGCGGATCAAAATATCCACGGTTTCGCTATCCACGTTGGCAAACGGCTCATCCAGCAGCAGCAGCTCGGCTTCCTGCATCAGCGTGCGGCCAATCAGCGCGCGCTGGCGCTGGCCACCGGAAAGCTCACCCAGCGGGCGGTGGGCCAGGTGGGAAATACCCAGCCGCGCCATGATCTCGCGCCCCTTGCGGTAGTGCGCCGCGCAGTAGCCGGTTAACGCGCCGTGGCTGGGCCAACTGCCGGTCATCACCAGCTCTTCCACGCTCATGGGGAAGGTCAGGTCTAACGCCAACTGTTGGGGCAACCACGCCCGGCGCTCTTTCGCGACGGTGCAGACCACTTCACCGCTAATCGGCCGAAGCTCACCCATAATGGCCTGAATCAGTGTGCTTTTACCGGCGCCGTTAGCGCCGATCAGCGCGGTAATGGCGCCCGGTTTAAAGTCGCCCTCGATATGTTCAAGAACCGTGCGGCGCGCTTGGGCCAAGTGCAGGTTGTGCAGCTGTAAACGTGATAAAGAGCGCTGACTCATCCCAGCCACCCACCAGCCCACACCACTAGAACCCAAAGCGCCAACAGCGGCACGGCAACAAACAGCAGCCGTTTAACAGCCGATAGCGACATTAAGGAGAAGTGGCAGGGGCCCTCCTTGTTGTGGCGGTGCGTATGCTCACTCATCAAGCGGCCTCGTATAATATCAAATAGGTTATAACATAACGTTTAGCAAGGCTAAAAAATTGCTGATTATTTTACGCGTTCACGCCGCGCTGGCAACGGTAAAGCGCTGGCGGTATACCGTTGCCAGCGCTTTATAGGCGTAACAGCAGGGGAGATCAGTAGCGCCAGGTAGCGCCTAGCTGCTGTGGCCCTACGTTTAGTGCATATTCACCAGGGATGGTAATCGGCCCCAGCGATAGATTGGCGGGCTGGAAGCGGTTAATCGCCGAAGACGCCTGATTTGGCTGCGACCAAATTTGTAGCTCGTTAACCAGCATGCCGGTGGCAAAGTTAATAGCGCCGTCGCTTTCCCGGCCATCGGCGGCAATCACCGCGCCCGCCACGCCATTGACCACCAACGAGCTCACCCGGGCACCCCAGCCGCGCCGTTCGCGTTCGGCTTGGGCGAGCTGCAAGCCCAGCGCCTGCACGCCGCTTAAATCGCCGCTGGCTTTTAAGCGCTCATACTCCGCCAATGCCGCTGGGTGCGGCTGGCGGTCGGTCAGCATACCGGCCACGGCCAGGGCGGATTTCACCACGCCCACCCGGGCATCAAAGCGGTCATCCGGGTCGCTCGCTTCGCTGGATTGGTAAGCGTTCACCGCCAAGCTGGTGCCGTAAATGCCCGTCCAGCCCCACTGCCAAACAGTGGCGTGGCTGGCGCCGTTCTCAAATACCTCATCGTACTCACTCCACTGCCCATCGGTTGGTGCCTGGGCTTGTGCCTGTAGAGAGGCAGGCAGAACGACCACCAGGGTGGTGACCAGCGCAGCAAAAAGACGAAAAGCATGCATGAAGAAGTGCCTATATCGGGGAGCGGTAGCGCTAAGCGTAGCACGCAAATCAAATGAGACTAGGGGGCAGGGTGACGAAGTGTGCGCTGCCGCCCAGGAAGTTGTGGTTAGATTTAAGATATGTGCCCTTGGCACCGCCGCGCGGTGCTTTCGCGGGTGCGCTGACGCTTACGCCGCGCTACTCGGAATGTGCATGATGTTTAACAAGTGGGAAGTGTGTGTTATCGCCCAGGTAGCTTAGGAAAGGTGTGGGAGTGCGAGTCTTCCCATCCGCAGTGCGTTTCAGCCGAGGCCGTTTTAAATAAAGCTGGCTTTAAGGTGTGTGTCCGTGGCACCGCTGCGCTGACGCTACTTGATGTGTTGCTTGGTTGTTTAACTTTGCGCGAAAAAGCCACCGTGTTGGTGGCTTGTCCGGTGAGTTTAAAAAACGCGAAGCTTTAATCTTCTTTCGGCGCTGTTTCCATGGCGCGTTTGTCGTCAGGTACACGGACGATGTGGCCGACTTCCAGCTTGTGGTGGCTTTGGTGGCGGCCGCCTTTGGTGTCGATGATGGCGGCGACTTCGCCGATGCTGACGGCGTCCTCTTCTCGGTAGGCTTCAACTTTGACGCGCACCATGGCGCCTTGGTAACGGGCGGAAATAATGTCGCCTGGATCGGGAGCGTGGTGATCCGGGTCGTTTTTAAAGTACTCCGCTACGCTGGCGCTGCCGGGTTCGTCCCATTCAATATGCTGATGCATCGCTTTCTTCCTTGTTTAGATAAGAGTGCTTTGTAGGGTGTTGCTTTAGTGTAGTGCGCTCAACCGCTTACTTCCTCCGAGTCTTCTTCAGTTTGTGCTTCAACTACCGGCTGCCCCACGTACTGAAACAGGAAGTTGAGCGCTGCCGGTAGGCTAGCCCGCCATACCTGCCATGTGTGGCCGCCGGGGTAGAGGTCGAGGCGCACGTTATTGGGCTGAATGCGCTCCATGGCTTGGCGCAGGATGCGGGCGTGGAATTCCGCGTCGTAAACGTCGCTACGCCCGGCGCTGATATACAGCGGTACGGGGGAGAGGTCGCCCTCTTCTTCAGTGCCGCGGGGGGTTACGCGCAGGCGATACTCTTCCAAATAGGCGGTGTAGTTAAGGTTTTGCCATAGCTCGCGGTCAAACTGGCCCTGCTCATTGCGAAAGGCCGGGTGGCGCCAAGCGGAGGAGTTGCTTGGTGGCAGGGGGGCGTAGCTGGCGGGGCTTAACGCGGCCACCGCGGCAAACAGTTCAGGCCGCTCCAGGGCAAAATTGAGCGCGCCGTAACCACCGGCGGAGAGGCCTGCTATGCCACGCAGATGGCGCTCTTGGCCCACTCGGTAGGTCGTTTCCACATGGGGCATTAGGTCGTTAAAAAACGCGCTACGGGCGGGTTCGTTGTGGCCATCCACCCACCAACTGCGGCTGCCGGGCATAATGAACACGGCCGGAGGAATATGCCCGGCGGCGATTAACCTATCCGCCACCTGCTGTAAATTGCCGCGAGAAACCCAGTCGCGGTCAGTGCCAAAAGAGCCGTGCAACATATAAACGACCGGATAAACGTCTGTCGCTTGGTCGTCATAATGATCGGGTAAATAGACACTGTAGGGGTAGTCGTAACCTAGCGTGGGCGAGTAAAACTGATGGTGCTCGACCTCGCTGGCGAATGAATGTCCACTGAACGTCAGCCAGCCAATAAACGCGGTGAGTAGGGCGTGAAATCGGTACGAGAATACTGGTGGCTTGGGGATGAACACGTTTCCTCCGGGAATTAAAGCTGTTCAATGGGGTCGGACAGCGCGAAGGCTTTTATTGTTCATCATAGGTATAGACGAATACGACAGGCAGTTAGCAACGTCACTCATTATCGCCATACAAAATGCCAAGGTAGGGGAAGGTAGCGGCGGGAGGCCCAATGCGGAAAATTGAAGAGATCTATTGGTTGCGTGCTTACGGCTGTATAGCCGTTTTTTTGTTTCACTTACTAGATCACGTCAATCAACGCCTCGATAACGTCGCTACCGATTTGATGCGCATACCGCTGGTGTTGGGTACGCCGATTTTCCTGTTTATTGCCGTTTTTGTGTTCGCCGTTCGCTACGATAAATCTGTGCCGGAAGGATTTCTTGCCCAGCGCGTGAAGTATGTGATGGTGCCGTATTTTGTGTATGGCTTTATTTATTCGACGGCTGAATGGGTAAGGTTAGAGGCCTCCGATGAGCCGGTGGGATTGGTGGCCAATGCCATTGAGTATTATGTGTACGCGGGCTGGCATGGCTATTTTTTGATTATCGCGATGCAGTTTTATGTGGCCTACTGGTTATTTACCCGCTGGCAGCTGTGGCGCTTGAACCCAGTGCCGTGGCTGTGGGGCGCTTGTATCATCAGCATGGGGTATTGGGGATTGGCCGACTGGTTTGACGTTGACCTGCCCGGCTACCTGCTGTGGATCGCGCCGCTGGGGTGGATCTATGTGTTTTTCCTGGCGCTGGTTCTGGTGCGCTACTACCCGCTAACCTCTGAGAGCGTGCTGCTGGCACACCCCGCCTGGATGCAGCAGATGGCTCGCCCACTGTGGTTGGGGCTGCTGGTGGCGCTGATTATTGCGGCGACCTTCGCTGGTTGGCTGGCATTCTCTTCCAAAGAGGTGTGGGTCATTCCGTTCTTCGTCCTGTTTACGCTCTGCGCCATGCGCTACTTGGCGGGGCGTCCTGCGCCTTTGTGGGTGCGCCACGTCAATGCATATTCGTTCGGCATTTACTTGGCTCACCCCATGTTCTTTGTGCTCACCGATCTGGCTGTCGAGCCGTTATCGTTGCCCATTGGCCTCTACGCGCTGTTGCTTATGGTGGTTGGGGTGGTGGGGTCAGTGGGGCTTAATAAACTGGCGAATACTACTACAGCAGGCGCGATGCTATTCGGCAAGCAGTTGAAGGTAAGCCATTAAAGGTAAGTAAATTGACGACAGCAATAAGGCAAGCGCTAGTAGGAACCGGCGTAAAGGGTAATCAGGGACGTGGCGTGACCGCCGCTTCGGGATTAGGCAGCATAGGGTCGTCGTCTGGTTCATCCACTTGGCTAAGCAAGTGTCCGCTGTAGGTTTTCAAGCGGGTGGGGCAGGCGTGTAAACGCTGCAGAAAATCGTCTATCGCGCTGTTATCGTCAAGCTCTGGGTCAAACCCACCCAAGCGCTCTAGCCAGGCGCGTCTAACGGCAATATAGGGCGGAAAGATCAAAGCACTTGCTAATAAGCGCCGTAGGATGCGTTCCGACAGCGTTGGCCGGGTGAAGCCGATGATTAAGGCATCAAGGGTATACGTGTTGAGCTGTGGGTAGAGTGCGCCCCAGAGGTCGGCAGATAGCGGCTTTTTCTGCAGCGCAATGATGAGCCACTCCGCTTGACTGGCAGACGCAGCTTTATTGAGGCGGGCGCCCAGGGGCCGCGCTGGCGTAATCAGCGAGTGCGCGTGGTAGCGCTTTTCAATAGCACTGAGGCGCTCCTGTGCTTTAGTGGCCGTTACCAAAATAGGCAGTAAGTGATCGGCCACACCAGACTCACGTATGGATTTTAAGTGGCGTGGCAACATCTCACCCGTCACCATGGCATCAACGATAAAGCAGACCGATCCCATTTGCCGACTCCGTTTGTGAGCAAATCTATCAATTTGTAATTTATTGTAGTAGCGGGTTTATTTGAGTAGCAAGTAAAAAAACTTGCGGGCCAAAAAAGAGTGCTCAGCACATTGAATGCACTATAAAAGAGCATTAGTCGTTATTTTTGTTCTATTTTGGTGCGTTATAAGGGTTTTAGGTGACCTTTAAGGCCGTGTTTAGCCGTTATGCGTCATCAAGAGGCATTGAAATCCATTTTTTATTATTTATAAAACAAGCAGTTGTTGTTTTTTGATGCCATATTGGTGCAGTGTTGGCATGCTCTCTGCATTGTATTTGGTAGCGGCTAGCGGGTCGTAGGCATAAGCCTTGCGGCGTGCTAAAACGATAGCCGGTCTGAAATGCTCGCTGAGCGATTTGTTAAAAAAGTCAGGCAAACGTTGAGCGAACAAGAATGACAAACGTGCGGTTTAGCACGTATTTTGTCGAACAACACTTTTATCGGTAGCTTACTGTCGTTAGCTTTAAGCCACGCTCATACCGGAGGACACTATGTCAGCCAAGACTCTCGCGCTAATTGAAGAACACGATGTTAAATGGGTAGATCTGCGTTTTACCGATACTCGCGGTAAAGAGCAGCACGTGACCGTGCCTGCCCGCGATGTTGACGAAGAATTCTTCGAGAATGGCCAAATGTTCGATGGCTCTTCGATTGAAGGCTGGAAGGGCATTAACGAATCCGACATGATTCTGCGCCCGGAAGACGGTACGGGTTACCTCGACCCCTTCACCGAAGATGCGACACTGGTGCTGCGCTGCGACATCATCGAGCCGGCCACTATGCAGGGCTACGATCGTGACCCGCGCTCTATTGCTAAGCGTGCAGAGGCTTACCTGCAGTCAACCGGTCTGGGCGACACCGCGTTCTTCGGCCCCGAGCCTGAATTCTTTATCTTTGACGAAGTGCATTGGAAGTCTGATATCCAGGGCTCCATGTACAAAATCACTTCCGACGAAGGCGCTTGGGCAACCGACAGTGTCGTTGAAGGCGGCAACCTGGGCCACCGCCCGCGCGTTAAAGGCGGCTATTTCCCGGTTCCTCCGGTCGATAGCTTCCACGATATTCGTGGCGCAATGTGTAATACCCTGGAAGCGATTGGTCAGACCGTCGAGGTTCATCACCACGAGGTTTCCAACGCAGGTCAGAACGAAATCGGCGTTAAATTCAACACGCTGGTGAAGAAAGCTGACGAAGTGCAAGAAATGAAATACGTGATCCACAACGTGGCCCACGCGTATGGCAAAACGGCCACCTTTATGCCGAAGCCGCTGGTCGGTGATAACGGTTCGGGTATGCACGTGCACCAGTCGTTCTGGAAAGATGGTAACAACCAGTTCGCCGGTGATGAGTATGCTGGCCTGTCTGAAATGGCGCTTTTCTACATTGGCGGCATCATCAAGCACGCCCGTGCCCTAAACGCCTTTACTAACGCTTCTACCAACTCGTACAAGCGTCTGGTGCCTGGCTTTGAAGCGCCGGTTATGCTGGCTTACAGCGCCCGCAACCGCTCGGCTTCGATCCGTATTCCTTACACCGCTAGCCCGAAAGGCAAGCGTGTTGAAGCGCGCTTCCCTGATCCGACTGCCAACCCCTACCTGGCGTTCTCGGCCATGTTGATGGCGGGTATCGACGGTATCAAGAACAAGATCCATCCTGGCGATGCCATGGACAAAAACCTGTACGACCTGCCGCCAGAAGAAGGCAAGTCAGTACCGACCGTGGCGCACAGCCTGGATCAAGCCCTGGAAGCCCTCGACGCTGACCGTGCGTTCCTGACCGAAGGCGGTGTGTTCACCGACGAAATGATCGATGCCTACATCGAACTCAAGATGGAAGAAGTAGAGCGTATTCGTATGACCACTCACCCCATCGAGTTTGATATGTACTACAGTTGTTAAGTACAGCTGTTAAGTACAGCTGCTAATCAGCGCTACGCGCCCCTGGCTGTTACTATCAGCCAGGCGGTGGTAACAATGATTGCTAAGAGAACCCCGCTACGGCGGGGTTTTTTGTTGGGGCTGAGGAGCGTGGCGATGAGCAAGGTTAATACAGTGGCCATGAGTAGCGTACTGGTTGCTGCCCTAGGTTTGGGGGGAGCCGCTGGCCTAGCATGGGGGCAGACGGTTTACCGGGTAACCGATCAGCACGGCAACGTTACCTTTACCGATAACCCAGGCAGCGGTGGTGAGGCGTTGGAATTGGCGCCGTTGCCCAGCCTGCCGCCTGCGTTAAGCGCTGCTCTTACTAGCCCCCATTCAAGTGCAGCCTCGCCCGCCGCTGTACGGCCACGCGGTAAACCGGGGCAGCCCTTTATGCCCTACGACCATTTTTCGATCGCTCTGCCCCAGCAAGGCGCACAGGTGGAAGAGGGAATGACCGCGGTGGAGGTGGCTATTGCGCCACCGTTGCGCGACGACCATCAGGTGCGGCTGTTGGTGAATGGCGAGATTAGCCAGACAGCGCTGCACAGTGATGTCTTCTGGTTAACGGGCCTACCCACGGGGCGATACGAGCTCCAGGCAGAGCTGCTGGATAGCAGTCAGCGTTTGCAGCACCGCACTGCAACAGTGACGATTACGGTTCCTTGAAAGCACTTTCATAGACACGATGAGCAAAGCGCTACCAGAAAAAACAGCTCGATATACTCCCTTCCAAAACCTGAATGCACTAAAGTGGTGCATTGGTAGGGGCGTTTGGCACGACTAGTGCGCTAAAACGATCCACCCGCTGCCGTTGCGATGCCCGCAAGCCGTGCAAATGGGCATCAATGCATAGTTGGCGCGCTTTTTGCAGCTTCCTCATTGATCATCCACCTGTAGGTCTGTATCGGCGATGGAAGACGCGATTTTTCAGGACACCACCATGCATCAGCGTTTGCTTGAACATCTCACCACGGCGGTACTGCTGCTAGACGGCGAACTGCGAGTGCGCTGGATGAACCCTGCCGCTGAAGCGTTGCTAGCGGTCAGCCTTAGCCGTGTTCACGGCATCAGCCTGGATACGCTACTCGGCGGGGATGAGAGCATTGACGATGTGTTAGCCAAGGCGCGAGATGCGTTTCACCCCTATACCCAGCGCGAAGCGCGCATTACCCCGCTGAACAGCGAACCGTTGACGGTTGACTACACGGTGACGCCGTTATCTGACGATGAGCTGCTGCTGGAAGTAGAGCCGCGGGATCGGTTGATGCAGATCTCCCGGGAAGAGGCGCTCACCACCCGCCAGGAGACCATCAAGGTGCTCGCCCGGGGGCTCGCCCACGAAGTCAAAAACCCCCTGGGTGGCATCCGCGGGGCGGCACAGCTATTGGAGCGGGATCTAGTCGACCCGGCGCTGCGCGAATATACCCATATCATTGTGGAGGAGGTAGATCGGCTGCGCGACCTGGTCGACTCCATGCTCGGCCCTAACCGCATTCTTAAGCATGAGCCGGTCAATATTCACAAAGTGCTCGAGCGAGTGCGGGCGCTGCTGATTGCCGAGCACCCGTGCGTGACGATTAGTCGTGATTACGATCCCAGCTTGCCCGACCTTTCCGGCGATGAGTCGCAAATGATTCAGGCGGTGCTCAACGTGGCCCGTAATGCGGTGCAGGCCATGAGCGACGCGCAAACACCGGAACCTTCTTTAATACTGCGTACCCGCGCTCGCCGCCAATTCACCCTGGGGGCTGAACGCCACCGGCTGGTCAGCGAAGTCGCCGTGGTCGATAACGGCCCAGGTATTCCTCCTGCGCTGCAGGAAACGCTGTTTTACCCCATGGTGTCGGGGCGCGCGGAGGGCAGTGGTCTAGGGCTCTCTATCGCCCAGTCGATTTTGCACCAGCATCAAGGGTTGATCGAGTGCGACTCACGCCCTGGACACACCGAATTTCGTTTACTGATTCCCATGGTTGTTAATTTCACCGGAGAAGCGTCATGACTGAGGCTGCACGTAATGATGTTGCGCGGGTGGTCATTGTCGATGATGACCGCGCTATCCGCTGGGTACTGGAGCGCGCCTTAGCGCAACCCGATCTGGACGTTGAGTGTATCGAGCGCGCCGACGTTGCCCTGCCCCGTTTGTTGGAAAACCCACCCGACGTGCTGGTCACCGATATTCGTATGCCGGGTATCGATGGGTTGGATCTTATGTCCCGGGTACGTGAGGCGCATCCCGACCTGCCGGTGATTGTGATGACTGCGCACTCTGACCTGGACAGCGCAGTGGCCTCTTATCAGGGCGGGGCGTTTGAGTACCTGCCCAAGCCGTTTGACGTTGATGAGGCCCTGGCGCTGGTGCGTCGCGCCGTGGCCCACGCCCGTGAACGCCAGCGTCCGGTCACCGTGCCGGAAGGGTTGAATGCCGAGATCATTGGTGAAGCGCCCGCCATGCAGGAGGTGTTCCGCGCCATTGGCCGCCTTTCCCACTCCCATATCACAGTGCTGATTAACGGTGAATCGGGTACCGGTAAAGAGCGTGTTGCCCAGGCGCTTCATCAGCATAGCCCGCGGGCGGGCAAGCCATTTATTGCCCTCAATATGGCGGCGATCCCCCGTGATTTGATTGAGTCAGAGCTGTTTGGCCATGAGAAGGGCGCTTTTACCGGGGCGGCCCAGCAGCGCCAGGGGCGTTTTGAGCAAGCTAATGGCGGTACGCTGTTTTTAGATGAAATAGGCGATATGCCCGCTGAAACGCAAACACGGCTACTGCGTGTGCTGGCGGATGGCGAGTTTTATCGCGTTGGCGGCCATACGCCAGTCAAAGTGGATGTGCGTATCATCGCTGCCACCCACCAAAATCTGGAAGTGTTGGTGGATGATGGCCGCTTCCGGGAGGATCTGTTCCACCGTTTGAACGTGATCCGTATCCACCTGCCCAAGCTTGCCGAGCGGCGTGAAGACATCCCGCGCTTAACTCGGCACTTTTTAGCCGAAGCGGCGAAAGAGCTGACCACCGATATCAAAGTATTGACCAGCGAAGCCGAGGCTCACCTAACGCGTTTGCCGTGGCCCGGCAACGTGCGCCAGTTAGAGAATATCTGCCGCTGGCTCACCGTAATGGCGTCGGGGCGAGAAATTCTGGTGGAAGATCTGCCGCCGGAGTTGCGTTCACCCAGCGCTTCGGAAAGCAGCGCCCTCGGCGATTGGCGCACGGCGTTTCGCGATTGGGCGGATCATGCCCTAGCCGAAGGCCATACCCACTTGTTGGAAGAAGCGGTGCCCGATTTTGAGCGGATTCTGATCGAGACAGCGCTAAAACATACCGGCGGGCGCAAAGGGGAAGCCGCCGAGCTGCTGGGCTGGGGGCGCAATACGCTCACGCGTAAATTGAAAACATTGCTACCGGCACTTGCTGACGAGTAATCGCTACTCGCCAGCGAGTATATATACCGTATCGGCGAGGGCAGGGTACGCCAGCTCCTTGGCCAGTGCAGCAGGTTAAAAGCGCTAAAGCCACTAGTGAGCCATGTGTGCCTATTGGCGAAAAGGCTATTCTGCCGCCTCAATGCGTCTGATCTCGGCAAGCAATGCTTCCGCTTCTTCAGTAAGCGTGGCATTGGCGCGCATATCGCCATTACGTGAAGCCTCCATGGCGGCTTGAAGTTTGCGCTCATACTCTTGCTGCAGCTTCTTTTTGGGGTCGCGCTTAAACATGCCTAACATGAGTAATCTCCTCGCTATCTACGCTATGGTGTACACCATTTGTATAGATTTTGAGGGCGCGTGTCGAATGTTTGTTTTAGCTAGGCTTGCTAATGGTTCTGTGCGGGCGCGCTGCATTGGCGTAAAAAGCGCTCAAAATCCCACAAAATAGTCTCCAGGCTGGCGTGCAGCCGGTGGTCGTCATCCACCATGCGTAGCGATAAGCGCTGCAGACGGGCTCGTTCGATCACTGGCTCAGGGGCAACGACGTCATCCCGCCAGCCATGAATGATATGGGTGTGCTGCGCCTGAATAATCGGTGACGTTTCCGGGTAGTCGGCTAGTCCCAGTGCGGGAGCCAGCAGAAAGCAGCCCAACACCGGCTGTCGAGCGCTAACCGCCGCACTTAGCCAGCCTCCTAAGCTCGAGCCTGCCAGCACACACTGGGCAGGGTCGTCTCCGCGCTTGGCTAATACCCCCAGCAGATGCTCCAGGCGCAGCTTAGGCTCAGCTATGTCTCGATAGTCCATAACTACCGGTTCACAGTCATCCAGCTTTTCCGCAACGCCTTTAAGCGCCTGGGTTTTTAGCGCTCCCGGCCCGCTCTCAAGGCCATGGGATAGATACACAGTCATCATGATGTTTAGCTCGCTGCGCGCTGGATAGCTTCGCCACCCTGCTGAAGGTCTTCACCCGCACCACGAATGGTATTACAGCCACTGACCAGCAGCAGTGTCACCATTATTACGATGCCAAGAGCGATAGTGCGATTCATAGTGGTCTCCTTGAAGGCAAGTGAGTAGATAGAAGCAAAATACCCCCAACGGTGACGATTCGCTACGCTTTTCAATGTGTTTCGTTTCAAGGAGCGTTGCAGTGTGTCTCAGACGGGGATGCTTATGTCGCATGTGCCAGTTCGATACATGGAAATGAGCGCCGTGGAGGGAATTTTGGCATCCTGGTAATTTTTTAAGCCATTGTTATTAAACAAAATTATTTTGTTTTGGCATGGTTTGGCTCAGAGCCTGCAGGTACTAAGTAGAAACATAGATATTTATTCATTATTCAGTAGTTTAAAGTTTCAGTTGATTAAAGGTAAACGACAGGTTGGGGGTCAGCAAAACTAAGTGAGTGGGCTGACGGGCAGAAGGAAGGCAGGGAGCCAATAAGTAAGTTAACAGGACGTGAAAGGACAATCAGCCCACTCACTGGTTGCAGCGCAAGGAGGCGTTGTTCATCAAACTAGGGAGTGGAGCGATGCGAAACAGCCATCTCATGAAAATGAGGTGGTTTTTTTGCGTGCTAAATTTTTGTTAAATAATTGATTTTAATAATATTTTTATTCTTATCTGATTGTGCGGCACTTGCATACACCGTTACCGCACAGATTAATGCATTGTTTTGGTCTATCCTTCGATGAAATCAAAATGTAGCGGTTAGAAAACGCAAACGTAACAACCGCGTACTATCAGGGACAAGATTATGGCGATGGCATTGATGTTATGCATGTTTGTTTTGTTCTTAGGATTTTCAGGCGTGGGAGTCTATATGATGTTTAAGACATCATTTATGGCTAGAATAGATGAGCGTGATGATACGCCGCCTGACGCTTAACTTTCTGCTTTTAAAGAAAAAAACCGCTACGCCCGCTGATGCGGGCGTAGCGGTTTTTGGGTAGAGCAACTGGGTTGCGTTAGCTCTTCTTCCAGCGGCCTTTACCGCGTTCTGGCACCATGCGCCCGAAGTAGAGCAAGCCAAACGCTAGCCATCCTACGGTTAGTAGAGCGGCAAAAATCAGTACGGCCAAGGCGCCAAATTCGGCAATCAGTGGTAAGGCGGCGGCGGTAAACAGTCCGCCCCCCACAATCGGTTCAAACATCAACTGTTTATAACCAAAGCTCTCTAGTGCGCCAGACTCATTTTTGGGGTCTGCCATGCGCATCAGCAGCAGGCCGGTCACAGTGACCCCCATGGATTGGCCGAAATCGCCCACCCCGCGTTCAAACCAGTTTTCCGGTATCACTCGGGGCGCGATAACGATCAGCACAAACAGCCCCCAGGCAATCCCCACCACAGCGAGCAGCAAGAAGGGCAGGAAGTGCTCGCCTAAGGTGGTCAGCGAAAGGGTGGCGAGCGCAGCCACGATAGTAAAATCCAGCGCGGTGCCGGCAATACGTGACATGGTGCGGCTGGATACGTGACGCTCTAACCCAAATCGCATCACAATCAGCTGCACAATTACCCCACCAATCATGGCGATTGGGAAAAGCGGTACATGGGCGAGGATTTCCAGGCCGCCGTCGCGTGCCCAGGTGACTTGCTCTATCCATTGCAAGCCTGACAGGATTAACCAGCCGATCACAATGGCGATACCGACTAAACCGATATGCAGGCTTAGCGGATCGGTGGTGCCTGCCTCTTGCTCCAGATCTTTTTTAAATTCGCTGAATTCTGCGGTAGAAGGGCGCTCGTCTTCACGCATCAATTCATCGGGACCCTCTGGTTGGTTGTCCCCATCCTGGAGTTTAATAATCCCACGACGCGCAGCAATATTGATCAGTACCGTACCTATCAGCACCCCTGCTACGATGCCTACTGTCGCCAGCCCTAAAGCCAGGTCGGCGCCTTCTTCGAAACCTAGCTCTTCAAAGGTGTCGGCCATGCCGGCGGCGGTGCCATGGCCGCCTTCAAAGCCGATTTCGATTAATGCCCCTACCATGGGGTTCATATTAAACACCGGCACTAACACCAGCAGGGCCAGGCTCAACCCAACCACATATTGGCCCCATGCCATGGTTTGCCCGACGACAACTTGCGGCCCTGCACGCAGCCAAATAGTGCGCAGCCCGGGGATCGCTTTACCAATAAATAACGCCGCGAAGACAACATTAATCAACAGCCCCGGTAGTGCTGCCCAACTCTCCTGAACATAAGCAGGAAACAGGCCGGGGCTTTCTTCAAAAAAGGTAGGCAGGGCTTTACCTAATACATCAGGGCCCATCAGTAAGAGTAACAAACCACCGATGACCGAGCTGGGTAGGAAGAGGCGTCTTAACCAGGGAAGCCATAGACGTAGGGCATTGCTGGCTAACAGAACTAACCCAATGAGAACTAGCGCTATAAATAATTCACCAACCGTCATGGTCATCACATCACTCCTTGATGCTGACGCACCGCTACTGCCGCTAAGCAGGTGCGTTCAAAAAAGACAAGGTTAGATTAACCATAGCGCTTAGTCATCGATTACGCGAAACCTGTTATGGGAAATCAGTTACAGAAAAACAGGGGGTTATCCCATCCAATAGAGGCTGGCCAAGGCAAACGCATAGCCCATCGCTGCCCCGGCGAGTACATCGCTTACATAGTGGAGCCCTAAGCCCACCCGTGAGATCGCTATCAGCAGCGTTAATGGCAATACCACCGGCAGTAGCCAGGGTGTGTGGGCGGCGACTAACACGCTAAACATTACCGCATGCATGGTGTGGCCGCTGGGGAAGCTATAACGGTCGCGGGCCGGCTCACAGCACTCGATGCCTCCCCCGTAAGTAATAAACGGCCGCTCGCGGCACAAGCGGGTCTTCACCAACCGATAAATGGCCACGGCAAACAGCGCTATCACGCTGTACTGCAAGACACGCCAGGCGCCGTTTGGCTGCAGCCAGGGCTGGGCGAGAATGAGTAACACCCAGACAGGCCAGTCGCCTAAGCGGCTGGCAGCCTGAAGCGTGACGCGCCAGGGGCGGTAGATCGATAGCCGAGAGATACGCTGGCAGAATTGCCACTCCAGCAGGTCAAGACGATCGAATACGACAAGCGGACGCGGGCGCATGATGGGCCTCCTGGGCTTGGTGTAAGTAATTCAAAAACTGCTCTGCGATGCTCGTCCAACTTTGCTCAAGTGCGCGTAAGCGCGCTACGCGACCTAAACGAGCGTAGTCAGCGGGGTGTTGGCACAGCTCCACCGCGGCCTGTTGAAAAGCGGCGCTGTTGCCAGCGGGTACGGTGACGCCGTTGTGGCCGCTGCTAATCAGTTCGGCGCTGGCTGCGTGCTCGTAGGCCACTACGGCCAAGCCGCTGGCCATGGCTTCCGCCACCACATTCCCCCAGGTTTCTGAAAGCGAGGGAAAGATGAACAGGTCGGCACTGGCGTAGTGGCGAGCGAGCGATTCCTGCCCCACGAAACCGGTGAAGTGTGCATCCGGCAGTGCCTTTTCCAGCTGTGCCCGTGCGGGGCCATCGCCGACGATGATCTGGGCGATATCGGGGCGTACCTCGCGCATGGCTTGAAGGCTTTCATGTAGCAAGGTGAGGTTTTTTTCCGCGGCTAATCGGCCTACGTAAAGCGCCACCGGCTGATGCTCGCTTACCCCCCAGCGTTGGCGCAATGAAGGATCACGATGGGCAGGTGAAAAGTGCTCACCATCCAGCCCGCGTGAAAGAACGTGGACGTCCCGAATGCCCTGATCCTGCAGTGCTTTTGCCTGCTGATGGGTAGGCACTAACGTGAGGTCGCAGCCGTTATGGAAGTAGCGCAGGTAGCGCCGTGTGGTCGAAGCCAGCCAATTGACGCCATAATCTTCACAGTAGTGGTCGAAGTTGGTGTGCCAGCCTGCTACCAGGGGAATATTGAGTTGCCGCGCTGCTTGGCGTGCTGCCCAGCCGAGAGGGCCTTGGGTCGCTACGTAGATGATGTTTGGTCGGTGCTTACGCCAAAAGCGGCGCAGCGTAGCGGGCCTGACCAGCCCTACCTGGACATCGGTGTAACCGGGTAAGGCAAAGCGTTGCACCTGTAACTCCCGGTTAATACCGATTGCGTTACCTGCGCTCCGAGGGCGCGGACGGATCACATCAACCGGCACTCCTTGCCGGTTAAGTTCATAGCTTAACCGGCTCAATGTATGGGCTACGCCATTGATGTCCGGTGACCATGTTTCACTAACGATGCAGAGCCGCATGAGCGATTCATCCCTTTATCACGTTTTCGTACAGTGTGGGCGGGGCGAATGACACTGCCGAGACAAATAGGTGAATAAGTGATGACATGCCTTAATAAATAGGCTAGGCGATAAAGTACTGGAGTTGTCTACCTCTTTATCAGTTCAATGTTAAATTTGGATGGCAGTTTTGTTTAATAAAGCATAAAAAAATAAGTTCCAAAAAAATAAAACTTTAAAGTAAATGAAATATAACTCCTTTAAGGTTCCCTGCGTTGAGGCGTTATTCGTCCTTCATTGTGCCTTCGCAAAGCGCAAGCATTAACTACTTCAATGGGAACGATCATGTTTAAAAAAACGACTCTGGCATTAGCCGTTAGCGGTTTATTGGCCGCCTCCGCAGCACAAGCTGCCACTGTTTATGATCAAGACGGTACCGATCTTGAAATTTATGGTCGTATCGCTATGGGTCTTGAAGGTGGCGGTATTGATAACGGTGTTGATAATGGCGAAGAGTTCCGTAATTTCGGCTCGCGCTTACGGATTACCGCTGGCCATCAGATCTCTTCTGACCTGCGTGCATTCGCCCGTGTAGAGTGGCGATTTACAGGTGATGAGCGTAATACCTCCTCTGGCTTCGATGAGGTACGTAACAGCTACCTGGGTCTGGAAAGCCAGCAGTTCGGTACTTTTATGGCCGGCAATTACAACAGCTTCTATGATGACTACGTTATGACGCCGTTCGATGTCTACGTAGAGCGAGGCTACGAGTTCGCTGGTGGCGGCCTACAGGCACGCGGCGATTCGATCGGCTATAAAACGCCTAAAATGAGTGGCTTCCAGGCGGTTATTTCGGCCAAGCACTTCTCTGAGCGTGGTTTGACTGAAGCCGAGCAGACTTCCGAAGGATCCGTTATTGCCACTCAGGGTGGTGTTGTCTACGAAACAGGCCCCGCTCGTTTAGCGCTTGGTTATGTGGAAGATACGGTACGCGGTGGCGGTAACGGTGAAGTGCGTTATGGCGCTACGGGCGAGTTTGCTATTACGGATGCTTTCGCTGCTCGTGTAGGTTATGAAACCCGCGGTGATGACGATGTCAACGGTGGTGGCTTCGATAAAATCGGTGTTGGTGCTACGTACGCTATCGATTCCTGGAAGTTCTTCGCCGACTACTACAACATCGATGTAGATGGTGCTAGCGATGAGCGTAACGCTTGGGCGCTGGGCTCTATGTACAAGCTGTCTAGCAACTTCGATATGTTCCTCGAGTTTAACGATCGTAATCTTGATGCTGTTAATGACTATGAGGAAGATGTGTACTATGCACTGGGTGCCCGCTATCACTTCTAATGCGTAGAGTGATATTGGCGGTAGTGTTGCATTAGTTTTTTGCGTTAGTTCTTTAGCTTTTAGTTAGCTCGCATGTTTCGATCTTTACCGGTGTGGTTAATTCCACACCGGTTTTTGGCGTTTTTTTATGCTTTATTTGGCTGTCTTCAAAGAGGCGGTCTTTGTTCTTGGCGAGTTATTTATCTAACCGTAAAATTAAGAGAGGAGAGAAGGTAATAATTTTGCCATGGAGACGAAATGTCGCTGGGAGTCTATCTTTACTGCTAAGGTGTCCGAACACCGTTATGAAAGGAGTCATTTAGATGCGTTCTCACCGCTATGGCTTGGCGCTAGGGACAGCGTTATTCGCCACCGTTCCTCCCGCCTTGGCTGATAACTATACCCTGACGCTATTTCACACCAACGATCTACATGGGCGCACCGATCAGTACCCCCATTTAGTTACCACGCTGAAAGAGGCACAGGAGCGCTTTGGCGAAGGGTTGCTGCTGGATGCGGGTGACATCTTCTCAGGCACGCTCTACTTCACTGAGTTTCAAGGCCAGGATGCGTTGGAGTTTATGAATCTGATGGGTTACGACGCCTTTGTGCCGGGCAACCATGAGTTCGATTTGGGTGATCCGGAAGAGGGGCATCAAGCGTTAGCGGCGTTTTTTGCGGGTGCTGAATTTCCTGTTGTAGGCGCTAACCTGGACTTCTCAGTGGGCCCGGAGTTTGCAGATATGCTGGGCGAGTCAATCAGCGCTGACCCCCAGGCGGGGATGCTTTATGACGGTATTATCGTTGAGCATAACGGCGAACCTATCGGCATCTTTGGGTTAAGCACTCAGGATAGCGAAACGATCTCCAGCCCTGGACACGTCACCATTAGCGATTATCGTGAAGCGGCTGAAGCCATGGTGGCGGCGTTTGAAGAGCAGGGCGTTAACAAGGTTATTGCCCTTACCCACCTGGGCTACGACAGCGACCCCAGCGTGGGTAACGACCTGCTGCTGGCTGAACACGTCGAAGGCATCGATATTATTATTGGTGGTCACAGTCATACCCAAGTGTCGCCCCCCAGGCTGTTAAGTGAGGCCCGTACTGGTGAGGAGCTCCCATCACCGACGGTGATTGGCCAGGCAGGCGAGTATGGCCAGCACCTGGGCGTTATGCAGGTCACCTTCGACGAGAACGGCGTGGTGGTGGATGCCAGTGGTGAGCTCCTCGCTGCCGATGATCGCGAAGCAGACGCTGATGCCGCCAAGCGGCTTGAACCCTACACCGCGAAAATTGAAACACTGCGGGATACCTTGATCGGCGCTAAGGCGATCTCCGAGCTGCCCAATCCCCGCCACGGCAGCGGCGATGAACGGAGCGTGCGTGCCAATGAAACAGCGCTGGGCAATTTAATCGCCGATGCCCAGCTGCATGCCGCGCAGCAGGTAGCCCCCGATACGATCATGGCGATTCAGAATAGCGGCGGTATCCGTGAAGCGATTGAAAGGGGGGATGTGTCCGTAGGCGATCTAATCGCCGTACAGCCATTTGGCAATCGCCTGACGCTGCTTGACGTCACCGGCGCCGAGCTGTTGGAAACCTTCGAAATCGCCCTGGCCAATGCACCCAGCGAGGATGGCGGTTTTCTGCAGGTATCAGCCGGTGTTGAGCTGGTATACGACAGCAGCAAGCCAACAGGGGAACGGGTGGTTAGCCTAAGCGTTGCCCAGGAGGGTGCGATGCAGGCGATTGACCCCGAGCGGACTTACACCATCGCTACCAATAACTTTACCGCTGCTGGCGGCGACGGGCATACGGTACTTGGCGCGGCCTATGAAGATGGTCGTAACACCATCGTTGGCAATACAGATTGGGAGATGCTGCGCGACTATATGGTGGAACGCAAAGAAGTGTTCTACCAGGTTGAAGGGCGGATGAGTGATATAGCTCACGAGGATGGAGCTGAAGAGGATGTCGCTGAAGAGAGTGTGGCGCAAGAGGGTGTGGCCCAGGAAGCGTCGCAGTGAGTTCCGGGCCACAAATAGCGCTTACTCATCAATGATGCTTTCAAAGCCCCCAAAGATGAGCCGCTTGCCATCAAACGGCATCGGGTTAACGTCCATCTGCAAACGCGGATCCTCCATGACTTTGGACATCCCCTCGTCGCGCACGGCGCGGGATGGCCACTCTATCCAGGAAAAGATGATGCTTTCGTCATCCCTGCGCTTGACCGCCATGGTGAAGGAGGTCACTTCTCCTTCGGGGACGTCGTCTCCCCAGCACTCCACGATGCGCAGTGCGCCGTGCTCCTTGAAAACAACGGCTGCGGCGCGGGCATGCTCAATAAATTCCGCTTTATTAGCGGTGGGCACGGCAGCGACGAACCCATCGACATAAGGGTGGGTAAGCTTGCTCATGGCTGTTCTCCAGATTCTGTTTGGGGTTCTGCTTTAGGAGGGAGTTCTCGAACGGGGCGAACTTCAATGCTACCCAGCCGGGCGGGTGGGATACGGCTAGCCAGCTGCAGCGCCTCATTCAAGTCGTGGGCTTCAAGCAGATAGAAGCCCGCCAGTTGCTCTTTGGTTTCTGCGAAGGGGCCATCGGAGATTAACGTCTCACCATCGCGTACGCGTACGGTGGTGGCGGTCTCCGTCGGTTGTAATGGCTGGCCACCCAGGTAGTGGCCGCTGGCGCTCAGGCGCTCAACCCCAGCAATGCATTCCTGGTTGAGGTCGTGCCACGCCTGTTCGCTCATGGCGTTGATAATCTGTTCCTGGTAATACACCAGCGCAACGTACTTCATGGGGAGTCTCCTTCTGTGGCCAAGGGGCAGTTGCCTGACGCAACGTTGACCATCCAGCCGACGCCAAAACGATCTACCGTCATGCCGAATCCTGGTGACCAGAAGGTCGCTTCGAACGGCATGATGATCCTTCCACCCTCTGCTAGTTGAGCAAAGGTTCGTGCGGCCTGCTCGGTATCCTGATACTCCAATTGAACCTCTACCCCTTGGGGTGGTGTATAGCAGTCAGCGGCCATATCGGCGCCCATCAAGCGGCGTCCGCGCAGGTTTAACGAGGCATGAATAATGCGATCATGGAGTGCCGTCGGTGAGTGTTCAGCGGCGGGTGTTTCAGCGTAGGTCAACAGGCACTCCAACTGCCCGCCGGTCACGTCGGCATAGAACTGCATGGCCTCCCGGCAGGTGCCGGGAAAGGCAACGTGCACGTTCATGGCATCAGGGACACGAGCAAGATTACGGTGCTGCTCAATTCCAGCGCCGGGCTCGAAATCCTCCAGTGAGAAGTAACGCCGTAGCTCTAGGGTCACGTTGCCATCGGCATCCTGGGTGGGCCACTGCTGGGCCCACTCAATGGCCGCCTGCAGGGAAGATGCCTCCAACACGCTGTAACCGGCAATACGCTCACTGGCTGGAGAGAGCGGCCCGGGGATGATGGTGGGCTCACCCTTTTCGAAACGGATCAGGCACCCCTCGCTGGTCGGATGTAAGCCATCGCCGCTCAAAAACACGCCTGCCTCGATCATTCGCTGGTTATAAGCGGCCATGTCGGCAAGCATTTCCTGAGATGGCATGGCGCCATTTTCAGTGCTGGCGTCGGCGCGGCGTATCAGCATAAATTTCATTGAGAGCCTCCTGGGTAGTCAGGCTGGGTAGTCAGGATAGTGACTCTCTCTAGTCGTTTGGCATCGTCTTGAATCGACATAGCCTAAGCATTTTTTTATGGGAAATTTTCGAGTTCTGCCAGTCGCCTGCTCAAAAAGCGTTTTTCGGGCGTCAGGGTGGCCAATTGCAGCGCCTGGTGATAGGCATTGCGCGCGGCCTCATGCTGGCCTTGGCGGCGCAGTAAATCCGCTTTAGCGGCATAAAACAGATGATAGTTGCTGATTTGCGGGTGATGGGCGATGTCGTCGAGTAACGTCAGGCCGGTGTCGGGGGCACCGTTCATGGCAATGGCGACTGCACGATTCAGCGTCAGGATGGGGGATGGAAAGCGTCGGCAGAGCGCATCGTAGAGCCTGACGATGCGCCCCCAATCAGTCAGCTCGGCACGGCTAGCCTGGGCGTGTACGGCGGCAATCGAGGCTTGAAGGGTGTAGTACCCGGCGGGGGTGAGCGCCAGCGCCTGTTCCAGCCATGCAATGCCGGTTTGGATATCCTTTTGGCGCCATAGGCGTCTGTCTTGAGCATCCAGGGTTACCAGTTCTCCGTCGTTATCCTGGCGCGCATCCCGTCGGGCATCGTTAAGCAGCATCAAGGCCATCAGCCCAAATACCTCACCCTGGGGTAGTAACCGTGCCAGCTCATTGCCCAGCCGCATGGCTTCTTGGGTCAGGCTGATATCGACCACGCTGGCGCCCGTGCTACGTGAGTAGCCTTCATTGAAGACCAGATAGATCACCTGGAGTACATCCGGCAAGCGTTCGGGCAGTTCCTTTTGGGTTGGCACGGCATAAGGGATATGCGCATCGCGAATTTTGCGTTTGGCGCGCACGATACGTTGTGCCAGCGTCGTAGGCTTCATCAGTAGCGCACTGGCAACCTGCTCGGTGGTCAAACCGCACATCTCGCGAAGCGTCAGGGCAGTCCGTGCTTCCATGCTCAAGCTTGGGTGGCAGCAGGTGAATAGCAGCCGCAAGGCGTCGTCTTCGATAGTCGTTGGCTCAAGATCCAACGTCTCTTCTGAAGGCAGCTCTGTGGGTAACAGTAAGTGAGCCCTGCGGCGTGCCGTACTGCGCTGGCGAATTTGGTCTATTCCGCAGTGGTAGCCGGTGCGAATCAGCCATGCGGTGGGGTTGTCAGGTTGGCCGCTAACCGGCCACTGCTGAACAGCTGCCACAAAGGCATCCTGCATGGCTTCTTCGGCTAGCTCAAAATTCCCCAGCAGGCGGATCAGCGTCGCCTGAACGCGCCGGGAGTGATCACGATACAGGCCATCAACGTATAAAGATTCAGTACTCATCAAGGGAGATCCGTACGCGACTCGGAGAAAGGGCTGAAGGCGCAGAAATGCGTCATGCTCGCTATCTCAAACGTAGCGCATGGTTTCTCCGTTGACTTGATTTTATTGTCTTGTTTTTTTGGAGCAGGCGCTCAATCCCCTGTGCGTTTACCCGTGGTGCTATTGAAAGGATGCAGAGCGTCGCGGGTCACAAAAAACCGCAGGGTTTCGCCTTCGGCAACCGGCGGCTGCCCCGAAACGCGAATCACCGTGGGCTGGTCGCTATCGGCGAGGGTCACGTACAGGTGGCTTTCGGCTCCGGCGGCCTCAAACAGCGCCAGCGTAGAGTCAACAATTAGATGGGGGGCTGCGGGTGTCGCTAGATGCATATCATCCGGTCGAATGCCGACGGTATCGGTGCCGTCAGGCAGGTTATCCAGTAGACCGTTGGCGCCTTGTTCGTTCAAGTAATCCACAGGCAGCATGTTCATGGCGGGGGAGCCAATAAACCCAGCCACAAACATGGACGCGGGGCGGGCGTAGATCTCCATCGGGGTGCCCACCTGCTCGATCTGTCCGGCGTTCAGTACCACCAAGCGGTCGCCCAGTGTCATGGCTTCCAGCTGGTCGTGGGTCACATACAGGCTGGTGGTTTTCAGCCGCCGCTGTAGCTGCTTGATCTCCACCCGCATCTGCACCCGCAGCTTGGCATCCAGGTTGGAGAGCGGCTCGTCGAACAGAAACGCCGCCGGTTCGCGCACCAGGGCACGGCCCATGGCCACCCGCTGGCGCTGGCCGCCGGAGAGTTTGCGTGGTTTGCGCTCCAGAAACTCTTCGATCTCGAGCATTTTGGCGGCAATACGTACGCGCTTTTCGATGTCGTCTTTTTTGAAGCCGCGGTTCTTTAGGCCATAGGCCAGGTTGTTGTACACCGTCATATGCGGGTAGAGCGCGTAGTTCTGGAACACCATGGCGATATCGCGCTCGGCGGGCTCCAGCTTATTGACCACCCGGTCGCCAATCTTGAGCGTGCCCTCGGTAATGGTTTCAAGCCCCGCCACCATGCGCAGCAGGGTGGATTTGCCGCAGCCGGAAGGACCGACCAGCACCACAAACTCGCCGTCTTCAATCTGTAAGTCGATGCCTTTGACGGCGTGAACATCGCCGCTGTAGGTTTTCTTTAGCCCTTCCAAGGTAATGCTGGCCATCTTATTTCTCCGTCTCGGTCAGGCCTTTCACAAATAGGCGTTGCATAAACAGAATCACTAAAACCGGCGGCAGCGCTGCCATCACCACTGCCGCCATGACGAGTTGCCACTGGGGGTTCTCTTCCGAAGTCATGCGCTGAATGCCCATCACGATGGTGTAGTAATCAGGGTCGGTAGTAATAATTAACGGCCAGAGATACTGGTTCCAGCCGTAGATAAACATGATCACAAACAGCGCGGCGATATTGGTTACCGACAGCGGCATCAGTATGTCTTTAAAAAACTTCAGCGGCCCGGCGCCATCGACCCGGGCGGCTTCGAGCATCTCTTCGGGAATGGTCATGAAAAACTGGCGAAACAGAAAGGTCGCGGTGGCCGAGGCGATCAGCGGAATCGACAGCCCGGCAAAGCTATTGAGCATTTTAAGATCCGCAGCCACCTGAAACGTCGGAATGATGCGCACTTCTACCGGCAGCATCAACGTGACGAAAATGATCCAGAAAAAGAACATCCGAAAGCGGAAACGGAAGTAGACGATGGCAAAGGCGGAAAGCAGGGAGATAGACAGCTTACCCACGGTGATCGCCATGGCCATGATAAAGCTGTTCCAGAGCATTTGGGCGGCGGGCGGTGCGCCGGCATTAGAGACGCCGGACTGCCACATGCGTGTGTAGTTTTCGATCCCATGACCGCCGGGCAGCAGTGGCAGCGTGCCCTGCAGTAAACCCGACAGAGAGTGGGTAGAGGCGACAATCGCGACATACACCGGAAAAGCCACCAGCGCGACACCAGAGATCAAAACAATATGGGCTATGAGGTTTGCCCAAGGGCGGTTTTCAACCATTAACGTTCTCCCTAAGGCTTAGTAATTGACTCGGCGCTCAATAAAGCGGAATTGAATCATCGTTAAGGCCACCACAATCACCATCAGAATCACCGACTGAGCCGCAGACGAGCCAAGGTTTAGCCCGACAAAACCGTCGGCATAAACTTTGTAAACCAGTATGTTAGTGGCCTGGGCCGGGCCTCCTGCGGTGGTGGCGTGGATGATCGCGAAGGTGTCGAACATGGCATACACCACGTTAACCACTAGCAAGAAGAAAGTGGTCGGCGTGAGCAGCGGGAAAATAATCGTCCAAAAGCGCTTCGTCGGGCTGGCGCCATCGATAGAGGCGGCTTCAATCAGCGATTGCGGAATGGACTGTAAGCCCGCCAGGAAAAACAAAAAGTTATAGGAGATTTGCTTCCAGGCGGCGGCAAAAATCACCAGCAGCATGGCATCACTGCCGGAGTTACGGTGGTTCCACCGGTAACCCACCATTTCCAGCATATAGGGCACAATGCCGATGGAGGGGTTGAAGATAAACCACCACAACACGCCCGCAAGCGCGGGGGCAATGGCGTAGGGCCACACCAGCAGCGTGGTATAGGTACTGCGTGAGCGAATCATTCGATTGACGGTGCTGGCCATTAAAAGTGCCACCGTCATTGACAGCAGTGTGGTACCGATGGCGAATACCGCGGTGACCGACAGAGAGTTGAGATAGCTACCGTCGCGGAACAGGCGAGCAAAGTTCTCGAGGCCTACAAACGTCGTTTTAAGGCCAAAGGCATCTTCGCGCAACAGCGACTGATACAGCGCCTGGCCTGCAGGCCAGATAAAGAAAATCAGTGTCACAATCACCTGGGGCGCCAGCAGCGCGTAGGGCAAAAAGCGACCAGGGTAGGTCATGCGTTTGGTTTGCATGGGCAGCTCTGCAAATGGTTAGTAAATATAAGCATCAATAAACAAAATCGCCGCCCACCTTAGGGTGAGCGGCGAAGTAAGTGCTTATTTACTGGTTGGCAGCTTCAAAGTCACGGAGCAGATCATTGCCGCGTTCCACTGCGTCATCTGCTGCTTCTTGACCCGATTTATCGCCGGTCATCACCGCTTCCATCTCTTCGGAGATGATGTCGCGAATCTGCACGAAGTTACCAAAGCGTAGGCCTTTGGAGTTCTCGGTCGGCTCGTTGAGGGTCATCTGCTTCAACGAAATATCCGCACCGGGGTTCTCATCGTAGTAGCCCTGCTCTTTGCTCAGATCCCAAGCGGCCTGAGTGATGGGCAGGTAGCCGGTTTGCTGGTGCCACTGTGCCTGTACTTCGGGCTGAGAGAGGTACTCAAAGAACGCTGCAACGGCTTCGTACTCTTCGTCGCTATGGCCCTGCAGTGCCCACAGGG
The DNA here is from genome assembly GCF_002211105.1 of Halomonas campaniensis. Classification (GTDB taxonomy): domain Bacteria; phylum Pseudomonadota; class Gammaproteobacteria; order Pseudomonadales; family Halomonadaceae; genus Vreelandella; species Vreelandella campaniensis_A. The sequence goes on from NZ_JPUA01000049.1 coordinate 153,794, forward strand.
TGGCGCCACCGATAATCGAGTTTTGCGGTGCGCCGTCTACGTCGTCGTAGTAGGGCTGCATGCCAAAGCCCACTTCAAATTCTGAATTGGCGGCGACATCCGCACGTGAAGCAGAAGAGCCGAAGAAAATCGCGCAGTCCTGGGAGTAGAACATCGGCTCAGAGTCGGGGCCAGAACCGGGGCCACCCCATTTGAAGACACCCTCTTCCTGCCAGTCGTGGAGGTTGTCCCAGTGGCGAGCGACTAGCTCATTGTTGAAGGTAAACTCGGTTTCCATACCGCCAAAGCCGTTTTCCAGCGTACCTAGCGGCACGTTATGCCAAGCGGAGAAGTTTTCCAGCATCACCCAGCTAGGCCAAGAGGTGGTAAAGCCACAGCGGGCCGCACCTGATTCGACGATTTGGCGTGAAAAATCGGCCACTTCTTCCCATGTTTCGGGGGGCTGCTCGGGATCCAGGCCCGCTTCCTCAAACATGTCGCGGTTGTAATACATGATGGGCGTAGAGGAGTTGAACGGGAACGACAGCATATTGCCGTTGGTATCAGTGTAATAACCCACGACGGCGGGCAGAAAAGCTTCGTTATCGAAAGCGCGACCATGCGCTTCCATCAACTCGTACACTGGGTAGATGGCGCCTTTGGCGTTCATCATGGTACCGGTGCCGACTTCAAACACCTGCAGAATATGCGGCTGCTCATTGGCGCGGAAGGCAGCGATTGCGCCTGTCATCGTTTCGGTATAAGTGCCGCGGTAGCTGGGTGTGACGTGGTAGTCGTCCTGTGAAGCGTTAAACTCTTCGGTCATCTCTTCGAGAATTTCGCCCAGTTGGCCGCCCATGGCGTGCCACCAGCTAATCTCTGTTGCCGCCTGAGCAGACAGGCTTAGGCTGGCCGTCGCCACCCCTACGGCAAGCGCGTGCAGTGTAAAACGAGACATAAAGAAGCTCCTTGTGGGCCTGAGCTTAGTCAGGCGTGCAATGCGTTTGTTGAGATTTTTGGATGCATTGAACATTAAGAAGTGTAGATGACGTTTTAGTGAATGCACGATGAACCTGCCGTGACAGTCAGCATTTCTCCGCCAGCAGGCCCACTGAGTAGGAAAAGGAGGAGGGCGATGATAGGGTGGTATAAAGTAGGGTGATATGAAGAGTTCAACTAACGAGAGCCGCATGACTGACGTGATCACGTTACTGACGAAGCTGGTGTCATTCGATACTACTTCCAGTGAATCCAATCTAGCGCTGATTGAGTATGTGGAAGGCTACTTGGCCGAATACGGCGTCAGCGCCGAGCGGGTGATGAGCCCCTGCGGTACCAAAGCCAACCTGATCGCAAGAGTTGGCCCAGCGGCGCCGGGCGGGGTGATGCTTTCCGGGCATACCGATGTGGTGCCGGTGGCGGGCCAGCCCTGGTCGAGCGATCCTTTTGCCCTGCGCGATGGTGGCGATGGCCGCTTATACGGGCGCGGTACCTGCGATATGAAAGGCTTTATTGCCTGCGTATTGGCCATGGTGCCCAAGTGGGTTGAAGCGCCTTTGCAGCAGCCTGTTTATCTGGGTTTCTCTTATGACGAAGAGATCGGCTGCGTGGGCGCGCCAAGCCTCATTAAGCGCTTTTACGAGCACTACTCCACCACCGCCCATGTGATTGTCGGCGAGCCCACCAGCATGCAGCCTGTGGTGGCACAAAAAGGGGCGACCAATCTACGCACCACGGTGATTGGTCAGGAAGCTCACAGCAGCCAGGTCAATCAAGGCACCTCAGCCATCCACGTAGCGGCAAGGCTAGTCACTTTTATTGAGGACACCATGGCGGCGTTGGTGGAAGAGGGGCGCGTCGATGAGGCCTTTAACGTGCCGCATACCAGCCTGCACGTTGGCAAAATAAAAGGCGGTACGGCGATCAATATCATGGCGCGGGAGTGTCAGTTTGAGTGGGAGATTCGCCATCTGCCCACGGACACCTTCGACGAAATATATGCGCGCTTTGAGGCCTATTGCGCCCAGCTAAGCGCTGAGCTGCAGGACAAAGGCAAGCACGTTGAAATCACCACAGAGCCGCTAAACGTGACAGTACCGGGCTTGGCCGATCGTGAAAACGACCAGGTGCTTCGCTTAGCCAAAGATCATTTGCCCGCAGGCTGCTGCGACCACGCGGTGGCTTACGCCACGGAAGCGGGGCAGTTCCAGGGCCAGGGCTTGCAAACAATAATTCTTGGTCCTGGCAGCATCGCCCAGGCGCATCAGCCCGATGAATATATCGATAGTGAGCAGCTTGAAGCGTGCGAAGAGTTTCTAATGAAGATGGGCAAAGCGTTAGAGAAGACTGCCTAACTAGCTAATAACCGCCCAAAAAAATCCCACCCGGTTAATGGGGTGGGATTTTTTGTAGTGCTTTCATACCATGTCGCTTTTTCAGTGCTGAGGATGTTGTTCGAACAGCTCAGCTTTGGCATGGCGCATCACATCTTCGCACGCCTGCTGTTGGGCTAACTGCGTTAGCAGGCGTTGAGTTACTTCGAAGCCCTTGCCTAAGCAAGTATCGACTTCCTGTTGGCTAACTGCTGGCGTCACGCGGTAATCGATTTTTACCGTGCGCCCGCCACCTTCCAACCGATCCGCAACTCCCCTGAGTCGCCACGCGATTTTCTCTTTCCAAGTTGCTGATTCTTCCGCGCCTTCGTTTACGCTAAACGTGCACTGCCATTCCGGTTTAAAGACCTTCATAGGAGAACCTCCAAAAATTTTGGAAAGAATGATCGATCGTGTTTCGTACCCCATCGTCTGAATGTATTGCCCCACCACTATATACCTAACGCAGCATAAATATCGAACAATAGTCATACACGTCGGGCGACGCGCATAGGGCGTATCGGTTAGGCTATAAATGATGTGACTAACGAGCTTTTCTATGACCTCCACAACTGATCCAAGTTGCCCCTGTGGTAGCTCTTTAACGCTTGATAAGTGCTGTGGCCGTTATCATCAAGGCGAGCCTGCTCCCACGCCTGAAGCATTGATGCGCTCTCGTTATGCGGCTTTTGTGCTAGGGCTTAGCGACTACCTGTTGGCGACATGGCATCCCTCTACCCGCCCTGCAGAGCTTGCGCCGGATCCTGACGCTGAGTGGAAGTCGCTATCCATCATCTCGGCAGAACCGCCGATCGAGAATATCGGTTACGTGCATTTTCGTGCCTGTTTTTATGAAAGGGGGCGAGTGCAAAAAGGGTGGCATGTATTAGAAGAGGTCTCCCGCTTCGTTAACGAGCAGCAGCGCTGGTGGTATATAGACGGAACACCCACGCTTACCCGCTTAAAGCCACGCCGAAACGACCCGTGCTTATGTGGTAGCGGGCGCAAATTAAAGGTATGTTGCGGTGAATAGTGGCATCGTTCAGCCTCACAAAGCCGAACCGCAATGGTATCTCTATTTGTTGGAGTGCCAGCGCGGCACCTATACGGGGATTACCAACAACCTGATGAAGCGCTACCAGGCGCACTGCACGGGTAAAGGAGCGCGCTACACCCGTGCCAACCCTCCCGTTGCGCTGTTGGGGGCCGAACCGTTTAATGACCGCGCGGCCGCAAGCCGGGCTGAATATCAGTTAAAGCAACAAACGCCAAGTCAAAAGCGCCGCTGGGCCAAGCAGTGGCCTGTTCAGTTCGATGCCGATTAAGGAGCCCACATGCTGACGTTTTATTCAGAGGATAGCCGTTTACGCCAAGCGCGCACGGAGTTGCATGACGGCGCGTTGGTAACCCCGTTTGAGTGTCCTGAGCGGCTGGATCTAGTGCTTAAGCATCTTCGCCAGTCCGGGCTTGGCGATATTCGTACCCCCAGCGCTTATGGGTTAGCACCGGTGTTGGCGGTGCACGACAAAGAGTACGTGACGTTTCTAGCCAACTGTTGGCAAGAGTGGCAGGCGTCTGGGCATAAAGGTGAGGCCATTCCCAATATTTGGCCCGCACGAACCATGCGTGGTGACCGCATTCCGCGATCCGTTAGCGGTCAGCTAGGCTACTACGCCTTGGCGGCGGAAACGTCGATCTCAGAAGGTACCTTTGAAGCCGCCATGGCGAGCAAAGACGTGGCGTTAGGCGCGGTAGAGCATACGTTACAAACCGGCGAACCCAGTTTTGGTTTATGCCGGCCGCCAGGCCACCACGCCGCGTTTGATCAGTTTGGCGGTTACTGCTTCTTTAACAATGCCGCCATTGCCGCCCAGCGAGCGCTGGATGCAGGCAAACGCCGGGTCGCCATTCTTGACGTCGATTTTCACCACGGCAATGGCACCCAGCAGATTTTCTACCAGCGTGACGACGTGCTGTTTATCTCGCTGCACGGCGACCCCGAAGTTACCTTTCCTTACTATTTGGGCTACGCTGATGAAAACGGCGAAGGGCAAGGCGAGGGCTTTAACGTCAATTACCCGTTGCCGCCGGGCACCAGCGTTACCACGTGGATGGCCACACTTGAACAAGCCTTGGCGCAAATTAAAGCCGCGGAGTGTGAATGCCTGATCGTATCGCTAGGGGTCGATATCTTCGAAGGTGACCCGATAAGTGCCTTCACCTTTACCAGCGCAGATTTCACAGCGTTAGGTGAGCGTCTGGCTCAAGCAGGCCTACCCAGCGTATTTCTGATGGAAGGGGGCTATGCTGTAGATGAAATAGGTGTCAATGTAGTCAACGTGTTACAAGGTTTTGAACAAGCGCTATAAAAAGGTCTTGAACTGCATCTAAACAAGGGTAAAGGTTAACAGTGACAGCGGCCCCTAAATCGGGCAGGCTATTGCCCTTTCAACGGGGCAGGGAGCTCAAGCGTGGCAGTGTATGGTGGAATTCAGGCACATGAATTGGAGCGTTGGCTTAATGCGTTAACCAACGCCGCCTATGACCGACGCTGCCCGCTGGTAAAAGTACACGGTGGCAACGCCCGTGCGCGTACCGCCCGTCAAGATCTCCTTCATTTGGCGAACGACTATCGCTGCGGCGACTCTAGTCGCGAAGAGAGCGCCGCCGACCTGGGCCGCTGGTGCCAAACCTACCTTTCAGAGGCCGAGTGGTACGTGCTGGTCGGCACCCGTCAAGCACCTTCCCAGCCGCAAAGCGAAGAGGAGCGAAGTCTTGCCGTGCTTAAGCAGCATCGGGTGGGTTAGGGCCAGCAGAAATCTTCAGACGGACAATCCACCGTTTTCCTTACGGTCAATGTCGGCCAATGGGTGGCGGTGTCGGTGGGGCAACGCATCGCCGTTCCCTTTGAGAAGGTGCGCACACGCCGGATCGAAGGAAAAGCGTATTTGATCGTGCACCCGACTGGTGACATCGCCGTCGGCTACCAATATCCATTGGCTGTCGCCTTTCTCTAGATACAGCGAGGTGGTTCCGCCAAGGCGCTCAATGACCAAAATTTTACCTGTCAACGCCCCTTGATCATCTAGCTTGAGGTGCTCTGGGCGGATGCCCAGTGTCAGCTTGTCACCGATACTGACACCATCGCCTTCGACAGGAACCCGACAATCGCCGCCGGGCAGCACCACGTCGACTCCCTCAGCGTCAGCCCTGCGGATCTCGACATCCAGAAAGTTCATCTTTGGCGAACCAATGAAACCTGCCACGAAGAGGTTGGCAGGGTGGTGGTAGAGCGCCATTGGCGAACCGATCTGCTCTACCACGCCGCCCTGCAGCACGACGATCTTGTCGGCCATGGTCATGGCCTCAATCTGGTCGTGGGTGACGTAGATCATTGTCGCGTCGAGTTCCTCGTGCAGCCGCGCCAGCTCGATGCGCATCTGTACGCGCAACGCTGCGTCGAGATTCGATAGCGGCTCGTCGAATAGGAAGATACTTGGATTCCGCACGATTGCCCGGCCGATCGCCACTCGCTGGCGCTGGCCGCCAGACAGCGCACGGGGCTTGCGGTCGAGAAGCTCTTCGAGCTGCAGGATGCGCGCGGCAGCGAGAACCTTCTCGCGGCGCTCGGCCGTAGGCACCTTAGCAAGACGCATGCTAAAGCCCATGTTGTCCTCGACGCTCATATGCGGATAAAGCGCGTAGCTCTGGAAGACCATCGCCAGGCCGCGGTCGGCCGGGCCAACGTCGTTGATGCGCTCACCGTCGATCAAGATGTCGCCGCTGGTGGCACTCTCGAGCCCGGCGATCATGCGCATCAGGGTCGACTTGCCGCAGCCTGAAGGCCCGACGAAAACCACGAATTCGCGGTCTTTGACCTCTAGATCGACCCCCTTGATGACTTGGGTGCCGCCGAAGTCCTTGACGATATTGTTGAGTTGTAGCGTTGCCATGTCGGTTCCTTGCGGGTCGGGCGGTGACTCGAATTGTGGTTACCAGAGGGTGTAGCCGCCATCCACCACGACGATGGAGCCGGTCATGAAACTCGATGCATTACTGGCCATGTAGACGATGGTGGGGCCGAGTTCTTTGGGAGTGGCGGCGCGTTGCATGGGCGCGTCGTCGATCCAGCGTGGCTTGAACCTGGGGTCGTCGACTGGCGCCATGCTGGTCTTGACGTAGCCGGGAGCCAGCGCGTTGACGCGAATGCCGTAGGGGGCCCATTCCGCGGCTAGCGACTTGGTCAATTGATGCACCGCGGCCTTGGAGGCGTTGTAGGCGGGCTGCATCTGCGGGCGGTTGACGATCATCGCCGAGATCGAACCAATATTGATGATCACGCCGCCGCGTGACTGCATCCGCCGTCCGGCGGCCTGGGCGCAGTACCAGAGTCCGTGGACGTTGATGTCGAAGATGTCTCGCCATTGCTCCGGAGTGACATCCAGCGCCGGCGCGTGATGGCAGGCGCCGGCGTTGTTGAGGAAAATATCGACCGGGCCGAGGGCGGCCTCGACCTCGTCGAGCAGGGTGTCTGCCGCTTCGGGCTGGGTAATGTCGACTTCCACCGCTATGGCGCAATGTCCAGCGTCCTGCAGCGCCTTGACCACTTCCAGGCTTCGCGCGTGCCCCCGGGCGGCGATAGCGACCTGGGCGCCGGCCTCGGCCAGCGCATGGGCGAATGCCTCTCCGAGCCCTCCGTTGCCGCCGGTGACAATGGCGACCTTGCCACTCAGATCGAACTGTGACATCACATTCATAGTTATCTCCCTGTTTATTATAGAGCCGTTGTTCCTGAATCCAGGGTTCTAAGGCCGTGGCTCCATGGTCGCTGTTGTAGGGTAGGGGTCATTTCACGGCGCCCAGGGTCAGCCCCTTGACCAGCCAGCGCTTGACCAGCAGCCCGGCGATCGCCATTGGGCAGACTACGATCGTTCCGATTGCCAGTAGCTTGCCCCAGTCGATGCCGGTCTGGGTCAGCAACTGCGCCGCGGCAATGGGAATGGTCTGCGTGTTGGGCCCGGAAAAGGTCTGGGCGAAGGCGTAATCGTTCCAGGCGAAAATGAAGCACAGGATGGCGGTGGTCACCAGCCCAGGGGTCATCAGCGGCAGTACGACGTAGCGGAATGCCTGGAGCTTGGTGGCACCGTCGATCATCGCCGCTTCCTCCAGGTCAGGTGGCAGGTCGTCGAAGAATGCGGTCATCAGCCAGATGGCGAACGGCAGGTTGAAACTCAGGTAGGCGACGATCAGGCCGGCGTGAGTGTCGAGCAGGTAGAGGTAACGGAACAGGAGGTATAGCGGCACGATAACTGCGGCGATCGGCGCCATACGGGTGCTGATGATCCAGAAGGCCAGGTGCTGCTTGCCCTTGATTCTAATCCGCGACAGCCCGAAGCCGGCCATACAGCCGAGCACTACGGCGATCAGCGTCGAGACCCCGGCGATGAACAGGCTGTTGAGCAGGTAAGGCCAGAGGCTGTTGCCGCTGCTGAACAACGAGGTGTAATGCTCTAGGATAGGGGTAAAGAAGACTCGCGGCGTACCGGCGGTGATGATGTCGTTCGACTTGAAAGAGGACAGCACCATCCAGATAATCGGTATCAGCGTCCATAACAGCAGGAGCGTTAACAGAGCGATTTTGAACGTGTGGGGCAGCCAGCGTTTGGAGGTATTCATGAACTCGTCTCCTGGCGTTTGAGCAGTTTCGTAAACGCTGTAGCCACCATGATCGAGAACACCAGCATGGTGATGCCCACGGCGGCGGCATAGCCCAGATCAAAAAAACGAAAGGCGATGTCGTAGAGCCTAATGGGGATGATCTTGGTGGAATCCGCGGGCCCGCCGTTGGTGGTGATGAAGATGATCGCGAAGAAGCGAATCGCGTCCATGGCGCGGATGAGCAGTGCCACCAGCAGGATATTGGAGATCGACGGCAGGATAATATAGAGCAGTTTCTGCCCGTACTTGGCGCCGTCCATCTCGGCCGCTTCCAGGGTGTCTTCGGGTACTGAAGCAAGCCCCGCCAGGACGATCAGCGCGACCAGCGGCGTCCATTCCCAGACATCCATGAGGATGACTGCAACCATCGCAGAGCCGACACTGCCCAGGATGTTGCCGTCGAATAGACCGCTTTCATTGAGCAGCCAGGCATACAGGCCATGGCTGGGGTCGAGCATGAAACGCCCGAGCAGCCCGACGATTACTGGGGCGATGAACATGGGGATCAGTAACAGCGAGATGATGATGTTGCTGCCCCGCGTTAGGCTGTAAACCAGCAGCGCCATCACGGTGCCGATGACCATTTCCAGGCCCACCGTGGCCAGGAAATAGACCAGGCTGATCAGCCAACTGGAGCGGATGTCCGGATCCGTGAACACCCGCTGCCAGTTGTCGAGGCCCGAGAACTCGAAGGCCAGACCGCCCATCAGGCTGACATCATTGAAGCTCATCCAGATAATTGAGAAGAACGGAACCAGCGTAATCAGGGCGAGTAGAAAGAGTGCTGGCGACATCATCGCCAGCTCAAATCCCTGTCGCTGCGCCGAAGTTTTTCCGGTCATCAGCGCCATGGGTTATGCCCCCACGATACGATCAATGCGCTGCTTGGCGCTCTGCATGGTTTCTTCGGGGGACATCTGCCCCGCCAGCATCTTGGAAAGCTCGGTGAAGATGACCGTGTCGACCTCGTTCCATTGGGCGATCTTGGGTCTCAGACCAATATGATCGTCCTGCCAGGCGGTCAGCATGGTGTCCGCCGTGAGCATGTTGGGCATGTCGGTGGGTGGGGTGCTGGCGGCCCTGACCTCAGGCATGTCGTAAACCGATTGGCGTGTCGGTGTGCCGCCACCGACCTCGCTTCTCAGCCCCATTAGTTGTGTTTGTGGTGAGGTTGCCCAGACCAGGAATAGCCAGGCCGCCTTCTGCTTTTCGGCCGAGGCGTTGGCGTTAATGCCGATTCCGGTGCCTCCCCACAAATTGGCGCTTCGTGCTGGCCCCTTGGGCAGCGGGGCGTAGCCGATTTTGCCTTGTAGCTGAGAGCTTTCCAGCGAGCCGGCAAACTCGTGCCACTCTGGCATCATCGCGAATTCGCCATTCTGGAAGGCGTTTGCAACACCAGTCCAATCCCAACTGGTACTGCCGGGGTGGGCGACCTTGAGCAGCTTCTGATAGAAGCGCGCAGCTTCTAGCGAGGCTTCGCTGGTCAGTTGGCAGGCGCCAGGGGAATCGATGCCGAGGAGACCGATTTGCTGGCCGTTGGCGAAGTAGTCGCCGCCGTAGGCGAACAGTACATTGGAGAAGTCGCACATCAGCGAATCGTACTGCTGAGCCTGATGACCGGTGCCATATTGAACCTCGCTGGCGTTGCCTTGGCTAAACCATGCGGCGATCTGGTAGTACTGCTCCCAGGTGGTATTGTCCGACGGAGTCGGATCGAAGCCGAGATCCTGTTGCATCTGGTCGTGGTATTTTTCGAACAGGTCACGCCGGTAGATCCAGATCATCGTCGGGCAGTCGTAGGGCAGGGTGTACAGGCTTTCACTGTCTTTGAAACGGCCCGCGGCGGCCAGTTGCGAAGGGATGAAGTCCTCGATGCCCTGGGGCACGACCAGCTGCTGATCGTCGTTGATGAAGGTATTGAGATCCACTAGGCCTCGATGATAGGGCGCGAGTACTTGGTAAGGATCAGCATAGATCACATCGAAGGCGCTGCGCCCAGCGCCGAAGTCCAACGCAACTTTCTGTACCAAGGCTCCCAACTGCATTTCGGTGATGTTGACAGTGATGCCGGTGAGTTCCTGGAAAGACGCTAGGTTGGCGGCGATGGCGGTGGTCGGTGGAGTGTTCTCGGAGATGAATTGAATGGTGGTGCCACTGGCTTGCTTCCAGGCCTCATCGCTGGCCATACCTTGGGCCAGGGCCGTGCGCAGTGGGCCTGCGCCCATCAACGATAAGCCGGCGAGCCCACCCATTCCCTTTAATATGTCGCGGCGCTTGAACTGGGTCATTTTTGTTTTCCTCTCTTGGGTTCAGGTCTAGCGGGGGTCAGGTATCAAGCGTGATCTGCAGCTTGACATCATTGGGTCGTGCGCTTGCGGCGCGCTCAAACGCATCGATACTGTGTTCGAAATCAAAGGTCTCGGTAATCAGTGGCTTGAGGTCTACCTTCCCCGAAGCGATCAGGTCGATCGCCCGGTCGTAAACGTTGGCGTAGCGGAACACGGTCTCAATGTGCAGTTCCTTGGCTTGCGCCGACACGATATCGAAGGTGACCGGTTCGACAGGCATACCAACCAGCACGATCGTGCCGGCAGGGCGGGCGCAGGCCAGAACGTCGTCGTAAACGCGAGGGCTGCCGCTGGCCTCAAACACCACATCGGCGCCCCAGTCGTGGCCACAACGCCTGTCGACGGCTTCTCGCAGGGATTCCCGTGAAACGTTGACCGGTGTGATGCCATTGTAGCGGGCCGCGATCGCCAGCTTTTCCTCAACCAAATCGGAGACCAGCACCTCGCTGGCGCCGCCCGCAAGCGCGGCTAGGGCGACCATCAGGCCAATCGGCCCGGCACCGGTCACGACGCAGACGTCGCCCGGTTGCATGTGCGCCTTAACGACCGCTTGCATGCCGATCGCGAACGGCTCAATCATGGCGCCTTCGGCAAAGGACACCGAATCGGGGAGTGCGAAGGTGAATGCTGCAGGGTGAATGACTTCGGGCGTCAGACAACCGTGCACGGGGGGCGTGGCCCAAAATCTTACGCTCGGGTCAACGTTGTAGACGCCCAGTTTGGCGGCGCGTGAGCTGGGGTTGGGTATACCAGGCTCCATGCACACCCGATCGCCCACCTGAAGATGGCTTACGTTTCGGCCGACGTCAGTCACTACACCGGATGCTTCATGGCCGAGTACCATTGGCTCACGGACAACAAAGGGGCCGATCTGGCCGTGAGTATAGTAATGCACGTCGCTACCGCAGATGCCGACGGTATGGATGCGCACGCGAACGTCATTTGGGCCGAGTTGATCGGGGAGCTCGATCTCTCGTAACGACAGTTCGCGCTTCTTCTCCAGCACCAGAGCTTTTGCTTTCATGACGCTATTCTCGGATTGTATTTAAAGGGGCGAGAACTGGCCTTTTTTGGTCTAGTTAACCTCGCTTCAGGCTTAAAACAAATCTACGCGCCATGTGGAAAAAACCGCTAGGCTATAATTTGCTTGGCAATGATACTTTTTTGCAGAATTTCTCAGCGTGGTAGGTAATGGTCTGTTTTAAATGGCACTTTCCATAATGCTTGGGAGGTGCTTTGGGAAAGACGCAAGACTTTTTGTGACCAAAGTATAAAAGGCCAACGGCTCACTTTAATTCAGGATAGTAAGAGATCAGGCATGAGCGTCTTATCCAAGCATCGCTGATAGCTGAAAGAGGCACTGATAAACTATGATTACTTCGCATCTCAACGATACGCCTCTTGGTGCGCCTGTTTTCGAGTGCATCAGTCAGGATCCGAAATTCAGTTTCTACTGGCATTGCCATGATTTCCCCGCCCCTATTGCCCGCTGGAATTACCATCCCGAATACGAGTTACATCTCATCCGTTATTCGGCAGGGCATTATTTTGTAGGGGATTATATTGGCCGCTTCGAACCCGGTAATTTAGTGCTGGTGGGGCCGAATATTCCGCACGCCTGGTTTAGCGAGCTCGATGACTCGCAACCGGTGATCAAGGGGCGTGACGTCGTCCTCCAGTTCAAGGGCGAGTGGCTGGAACACATGATGGCGCTCTGCCCGGAGCTCAACTGCCTGTCGACGCTCATCGAGGACTCGGCCTTGGGAGTGGAGTTCAAGGGCGAAGAAGCGGCACGCTGTGCCGAGCTGCTGGTCAGGATGGGCGAGCAGGACAATGCCGGTAGGCTACTGACCATGTTGACCATTCTGCGCTGCCTCTCGCAGAGCGAGTACCATACCCTGGCCGGTCGTGGGTACGGCCTGGATGCCAAGGGCGCCTCCACCGAACAGGTCGATGCCGTACTGCGCTATATTCACGACCACTTTCACGAAGAGCTGCGCATGGCGACGTTGGCTGAGAATAACGGCATGACGCCTTCCACCTTTTCGCGTTTTTTTAAGCACGCCACCGGCGACACCTTCGTTGCTTTTCTCAGGAGGATCCGCATTGGTCATGCCTGCCGGCTGTTGCTTGAAGGTAAGCAGTCCATCGCCGATATATGTTTCGAGGTTGGTTATAACAACCTCTCCAATTTCAACCGCCACTTTCGTGAGCTAAAGGGCATGACGCCACGGCAGTACCAGCAGAACACGGCTGACCTTGTGCCGAAAGAATTACAGTAACGAGTTATTAAGTCTGAGTAGTCAAGTCTTGCAGACTGGCAACTGAAATAGTTCTGCTTAATCTCCATGACGGCGAAACGATCACGCTGTTACAATGGATAAATGAACAGTGCTTTCGCAACACCTACTGCCTCCCTCGACGACCCCTTCTACTACCTGACGAACTTCCGCTTCGTTTTGGCCTGGGTGGGGGAGCGCCACGCTGATTTGCTCTCGGCAGACGAGCTCGCTTTTCTTGAGCAGTTTGAAAGCTTGCCGCAGCCCTCCCAAGCACTGCTGGTGCGCATGGTGATGCGCAAAGGCGAACTGTTTCGGCTCAGCAAGCTCAGTTATGCCGAGGTCGGTGACAGCGCCGCTGCGATGGCGCCCTTGATGGCGCTAGGCTGGGTCGATAGCGACCCGGCGCTTAGCGTCGATGAGCTGTTTAACCAGCTACGCCTGGCCGAGCTGCGCCAAGCGTTGGCGGCGGATATACGCGCCGCCGGGCTGAGTGCCTCCAGCGCCAAAACCGTGCTCTACGACACCCTGGCAAGCCAACTGACACACACTGCACCGCTGCAGACCTGGTGGCCCAATGCGCCTGATGGCGTGGTGCGCCTCACCGTCATGGAGACCTGCGACCGGCTGCGACTGATGTTCTTTGGCAACCTGCGCCAGGACTGGGCCGAGTTCGTGCTGACCGAGCTGGGTCTGCAGCGTTTTGAGGTGGTGCCATTCACGCCACACTCCCGTGCTTTCCAGTCGCGCCAGGAGGTCGATACCTATTTAGCACTCCACCGCCTGCGCCAACGCCTTGATACAGGGGAACTGCCCGCCGACCTTTACCTTGAATTGCCGCCAGCGTCGGACAACCGCTGGCTGGCCACGCGGCGCGCTCGGTTACTGCTGCAACTGGGTCGCGAGGCGGAGCGCAGCGGTGACTCGGCGCTTGCGCTGACACTCTATGGCGATGCAGAGAGTAGCGAAGCGCGCATTCGACAGCTACGTGTGTTGGAGCGATTGGGCGAACATCAAGCGGCTTTGGAACGGGCGACCCAGGCGCTGGATAGCCGCCCTAACGAGACCGAACACCAAGCTCTGGCGAGGCTGCTGCCCCGTTTGCAGCGACGGCTTAAAATGCCGGTTGTACCGAGTGAGTCAGAGCCCGCCCATGAGCGTTGGGATTTAGTATTGCCCGGGCCACAAGGCGTGGAGCGCGCTGTGGTTCAAGCACTTAGCGAGCCCCAGGCACCGGTCTACTACGTGGAAAACAGCCTGCTAACCGGGCTGTTTGGATTGCTCTGCTGGTCGGCTATTTTCGCCCCGCTGCCAGGTGCCTTCTTTCACCCTTTTCACAACGGCCCAGCGGACTTGTATCGCGACGATTTCGTGGCGCGGCGGCGTCATGCCTTTGATGCTTGTCTGGGGTGCTTGGAAGACGGCAGCTATCATGAAGCGATTCGGACGACCTGGCGGGAGAAACAGGGGTTGGCCTCCCCCTTTGTACACTGGCCAATTGTCGATGAGCCGCTGGTTGAGCTGGCGCTCGAGTGTATCCCCGCTGAGCATTTACGGGCCTGTTTCGAACGCTTGCTGGGTGACTTGAAAGCCAACCGGGCAGGGCTGCCGGATTTGATTCAGTTTATGCCCGACGCTCCCGAAGGGCAGCCTCGCTACCGGATGATCGAAGTCAAAGGCCCCGGTGACCGACTGCAGGATAACCAGCGCCGCTGGCTCGCGTTCTTTCATCATCATGAGATGCCCGTCGCGGTGTGTTACGTACGCTGGGCGGATAGCGGCGAGCCAGCGCCATGAGCGCGACCTATCGCGTAGCCGTGCGGACGCTGTGCGAATTCACCGCCCGTGAAGGTGACCTCGATCACCGCTTTACCCCGGCGCCCAGTGCCCAGGAAGGTATACAAGGACATACGCTGGTGGCTAGCCGACGCGGTGCGGATTATCTTGCAGAACTACCGTTGTCGGGCAGCTTTGCAGGGCTTACCGTGACGGGGCGTGCCGATGGCTTTGACCCCACGGCCAACCGCCTGGAAGAAGTCAAAACCCACCGCGGCAGTCTTGAGCGCATGGCCGATAACCAGCGCGCGCTCCACTGGGCACAGGTAAAAGTCTACGGCGCGCTGCTCTGCAAAGAGCGCGGCCTGGAGCACATCACCTTGACGCTGGTGTACCTGGAGATCGCCAGCGGTAAGGAGACCTTGCTCAGCCAGGAAGCCAGCGCCGAGGAACTGGAGGTTTTTTTTGCCGACCAGTGCCAGCGCTTTCTCGCCTGGGCGGAGCAGGAGGCCGGGCATCGCCTGCACCGCGACAGCGCCCTACACTCTCTGCGTTTTCCCCACACTGCGTTTCGCAGCGGTCAGCGCGAACTTGCCGAAGACGTTTATAAAGCCACCAGCACAGGACGCTGCCTGCTCGCTCAGGCGCCCACCGGGATTGGCAAAACGCTGGGTACGCTGTTTCCCATGCTCTCGGCCATGCCGCGGCAACGGCTTGATCGGATCGCTTTTCTGACCATGAAAACCCCCGGTCGCCGGCTGGCGCTGGATGCCCTGGCGACGTTGCGTACCCCTTATGGCGGTGAGGAGGCATTGCCGCTTCGCGTGTTGGAACTGGTCGCGCGAGAGAAGGCCTGCGAATACCCTGATCGCGCCTGTCATGGCGAGTCATGCCCGTTAGCGGCGGGCTTCTATGACCGCCTGCCTGCCGCCCGCCAAGCC
>NZ_JPUA01000049.1:169295-169622 GCF_002211105.1 Halomonas campaniensis
GCGCGACGTGGCGCTGGCTCACGACGTGTGCCCGTATTATCTGGGCCAAGAGCTGGCGCGCTGGGCGGACGTGATCGTCGGCGACGTTAATCACTGGTTCGACAGTCACGCGCTGTTGCATGGTCTGGCACAGGCCAACGACTGGCGGACGGGCGTGCTGGTCGACGAAGCACATAACTTGGTAGAGCGAGCCCGGGGCATGTACAGCGCCGAACTCGACCAGCGGCGCTTGAGCCGATTGCGACGTGCTGCTCCTAAAGCACTCTCCCGGCCACTGGAGCGCTTGGCCCGCCAGTGGCAGGGGGGGGTCAAAGACGCCGGGGGGGG
>NZ_JPUA01000049.1:169703-283688 GCF_002211105.1 Halomonas campaniensis
GTAAACCCGTCTATCGGCTGCTGAGGACGTTACCCGATAAGCTGGTAGCTGCCGCTCAGCAAGTGGGCGCTGCGATTACCGACCACCTGGGTGAGCACCCCGAGGATGCGACGCTTGAGCTCCAGGAGCTGCTGTTCGAGTCGCTGGCGTTCTGCCGCCTAGCGGAGCGCTTTGGGGATCACTCGCTATGTGACCTTACCCGCCATGGCCGCGGGCGAGCGGTGCTGGGGCTTCGCAATCTGATACCTGGCGATTTCCTGGCGGCGCGGTTTAACACTGCCCACTCAGTGGTGCTGTTTTCCGCCACGCTCTCACCCGCTCACTACTATCGAGATCTGCTGGGGTTGCCGGATAATACGGTGTGGCAGGAAGTAGCGTCGCCCTTTGCTGCGCACCAGCTTGAAGTACGCATACGCAGCGATATTTCCACGCGTTTTCGTGATCGGGAAGCGTCTGTTGAGCCGATGGTGGCGGCCATGGCGCAGCAGTATCAGCGTAAGCCCGGCCACTATTTAGCCTTCTTCAGCAGCTTTGCCTACTTGGAGGCAGTGCTGGCGAGGTTTCGCGAGGCGCACCCTGAGATAGCCGTTTTCAGCCAGACCCGCGGGATGCCGGAAGCCCAGCGCGAGGCATTTCTGGCGCGCTTTACCCCTGGTGGAGAAGGCATCGGTTTCGCAGTGCTCGGCGGTGCCTTCGCAGAAGGCATCGACCTGCCCGGCGACCGGCTGATCGGCGCCTTTGTCGCCACCCTGGGCCTGCCGCCGTTTAACGACTTCAACGAGGCGCTTAAAGCGCGTTTGACCGCACGCTTTGGCCAGGGTGACGACTACACCTACCGCATTCCCGGCATGATCAAAGTGGTGCAGGCCGCAGGACGGGTGATTCGCAGTCCAGACGATGAAGGCGTTGTGGTATTAATGGATGATCGTTTTGCCCAGGCCAGTGTGCGCGCGCTATTGCCAAGCTGGTGGTCGCTGGGCAACCCCATTCCCTAATTGAGAACCTTAACGCGAGCCATGACAGATCTACTCTGGTACCAGTATGCGCTGATTGGGCTAATTTTTGCCTGGAGCGGTTTTGTGCGAACTAGCCTGGGCTTTGGCGGCGCTGTGCTGGCGCTGCCATTCCTGCTTTTGGTGGTCAACGAGCCCCTGGTGTTTTTGCCGATCATTGCCATTCAACTGCTGATTTTCTCCAGTTGGATCGCTTGGAGCGGGCATCGCCAGCTACAGAAAGAGGGCGTGGGAAGCGGTACACCTGAGAGCAATATCGATTGGAGCTACCTGTTCAAAGCCCTGAAAATCATGATCATCCCCAAGCTGATCGGGGTGGTGGGGCTATTAACGCTACCCGCACAGGTCATGACCAGTATCATTTTCGGCATTGTGATCATCTATGCCATTGGCTATGTATTGAATAAGCCTTTCAAGAGCAAGAACAAGTACGTGGACTACGTGCTGCTGGCGCTTGGGGGGTATGTCAGCGGTACCTCGCTGATTGGCGCGCCGTTGATTGTGGCGGTGTTCGCCACTCACGTGGCCAAAGAGCAGCTACGGGATACCATGTTTGTGCTGTGGTTTATCCTGGTGGTGATCAAGATGGTCTCGTTCTTGATTGCAGGCGTGGATCTTCAGTTGATCCACCAGTTGTGGCTGCTGCCCTGCGCTTTTATTGGCCATCTGGCAGGCGAGAAAGCCCACCGCTATATGCTCAATGCGGATACCGGGCTGTTCTTCCGTGTGCTGGGCGCGGTACTGATTTTGGTTAGCGTGGTGGGGTTGATCAACCCGCCTGGGTAACTAAACCATGTAAGCACTTAACTAGCAGGGTTTGTGGGTGGCTGCTTGGTCGAGCGGAACGATTGAATACGCGCATTGATTCCATTAATCAATGTCTCTTTGGATAGCCGTGATTTAAGCAAAACAGCCTCGACTTGGCCATGTTGTTGCTGTGTCATATCGGCCCCGGAAAGGATGACCAATTTAGCGCCAGGCTGGCAAGCGCGAATGTCAGCAACTAAATCCCACCCCGATCCATCCGGCAGCCCGATATCAAGAAGCACGACGTCAAATGCCCCCTGCTTCAGGCGTGTGCGCGCCTCTTGCACCGTATAGGCAGCTTCAAAAGAAAAGTGATCACCGGCCATGGCACAAACCACTTCATGTAAGTCGCTGTCATCTTCGATGTGAAGCACGCGTGGACGATGCTCGTACTTGTCTGATAATTGTTGCTGGACTATGCCGATGAGTCGTTGCTGGTCGATCGGTTTAGCCAGCCAGTCAATGTTTGTTGCATCGCCGTTGATAGCTAAACGACCCTGTTCCATTTTTGCCGAGACCACGACTATCGGTATGTCAGCGGTGTCTGGCTGTTGGCGCAGCAGACGGATAATATCGAGTCCATCGGTATCGGGTAGCATCAAATCCAGGCTGATGAGGTCGTAATGCGTTTGCTTCAGGCGGTTCAGTGCCTCTGCGCCAGTCGATGCAGTATCGACTTGGTACCCGGCATCGTTGAGCATGATACTCAGCAGTTTGGCGACGTCTTTATCATCTTCGACCACTAAAATACGGGGAGCTTCCTGATGGTCAGTGATACCTTCCAGTTGCCAAGTGTCTTGCTCTGCCGCTTGTACTAACGGTAGTTCAAAGAAAAAGCGTGATCCGTTGCCTTCGGTGGACTCAAAATCAATCCGCCCCCCCATGTGTTCCACCAGTTCACGCGTGATGGCTAAGCCAAGGCCAGTGCCTTCTTTAGCACGGGAATCCGAGGCATCCGCTTGGGCAAAACGCTGGAATATTTGTTTACGAAAAGCGTTGGCAATGCCAGGCCCGCTGTCAATAACGCTGATACTTACCTTGTTTGATGTGGTTTCCACCGCAAGGGTAACCTCGCCCCCCTGGGGGGAAAACTTGATCGCATTGGATAATAAATTGGCCATTATTTGCATGAAGCGCTGGTTATCAACATTGATAAGCGCATTTGACCCATTGCCCGCCAATGACAGCGTAATACCCCTATTGCTTCCGTAGTGTTGATTCGCCTCCAGTGCTTGTTCGAGCAAGGGCATCACTGCATGAACCTGCATATCGAAATGCAGTTTACCCTCGGCGATTTTTTCGATATCCAGCAAATCGTTAATCAAGTGAGTCAAGCGCTTGCTGTTTCTATGGGCGGTCGTCAGTAGTGTCTGGGCTTTTTCCGGCAACTCGCCAACATTACCACCGACCATCAAGCCCAGCGCACCGGAGATGGATGTTAACGGCGTACGCAGTTCATGGTTAACCGTCGATATAAACTCATTTTTAATCTTGTCGGCGCGTTTCCGCTCGGTAATGTTTTCAGCAATACCCACGTAACCATTAATCTCTCCAGCACTGTCGCGCATGACCGTGACTACCATTGATACGGGGATCTGGTGGCCATCTTTGTGAACGTAGATCCACTCGCGTTTTTCTGATCCACGTTGTTCGGCTTTCTCCACAAATACTCTAAAACCCTCAACGCAATAGCCTAGCTCAGTGGTTAGTTGTGCCGACCGAGCATCCACCTCCTCTTTCAGGTGCAATATGGCGGGGGTCTGTTTGCCGACCATCTCTTGGTGGCTATAACCGAGCATATTCTCGGCACCTTTATTAAAAGCAGTGATTATCCCGGTAGTATCGGTCGCAATAATTGATACTTCCGACGCGGACTCAAGCACACTGGATAAAAATCGCTCGGCTTTATAAATGGCCATATCCGCCGCTTTGCGCTCATTGGCTAAGCGGTTCATCGCGTGGGCTAATGCAGTTACCTCCGGGCCGCCCTTTTCCTGGAAACCACTATCAAAGCGTGCATTATCAGCCATATGCTCAATACGGCGGGTTATTCTTTCTATGGGCTGCGTTAGGCTGCGTGCAATCCATGCGCCCGCTAAGCCCACGATGGTCATAGCAATCAGCGCGATAAGCAGAAAATGGCGAAAAGATGCCTGCGCTGGGGCTATGGCCTCACTGTAAGGTAGCGCCCGCAGGATGATCCAGCCGGGAGAGTCCAACTGCCGGCTAGCCACTAGGTAGGACTCTTGCTGATACTCAACGATGCTGCCCGCAGGGCTGAGCGATAGTGCCGCGTCGACTAAGGCATCAGCGCCTTCATCAGGCAGAGGTTCGGGCCTGTCGAAGCGCTCTTGCATTGAGACAAACAGGCGATGTTGAGGGTCAATAATCAGAGTGACTGTGCTTGAGTCGCTCTCGATGACGCTCCCTGTGTCGACGAGGGGCGTATTGGCGAGATTCAGTAGACCGCCCGCATAGCCGATAAGATCGCCACTTTCAGCCACAATCGGTTGCAAGTATGAGAGCAACGGCAGTCCGGTGGTTCGCCCCAAAATCGGCTCAGAAATCACTGCCTGCTGGGTTTGCCTGGCGCGCTGAAAGTGAGGGCGGTCGGCGTAATTGGCGCCCAAACGCCCCGGCGCATATTGGCTTTCTGCAATAGCGGTAGCATCCGCATCAAGCACCAGCAAGCCATCCGGAAACAGCTCGCTGGCAACAGAAGACCTCTGCAGCAGCGATTGCAGCGCGTCGTCATCAAGTAGCTGGCCGTCATCATTGACTAAGCGGGTGGCGAAGGCCTCCAATCCCAGCAATCGTTTTTGATTTGATAATTCCAGCTCGGAGGCTACGCGCTTTATGACCGCTGTTTCTCGCTCAGCGACCAATGCTTCGTAATCGGAGACCATTAACTGGTAAACCGTTGCTAGCATGCCGCCGACCAGGATGCCACTCGTGACTAGCACGAGTAGCACAATTCGCACGCTTAGCGGGGCTTTCATCATGACATTTCCCTTGGCAATACAATAAAAAGTCGGCCCCGCCGCCGACAGCGTCGCGATAGCCGACTTCGCCACCCATTTGCTGGCAGATTTCTTGACTAATCGCCAGCCCAAGCCCTGTTCCGGGTAGCTTTCGGGTATCACTGCCGTCAGCTTGAGAAAAACGCTGAAACAACTGAGCGCGAAATATCGGATCAATCCCCGGGCCGTGGTCGCAAACGGAAATTTCGATAGTGTCTGCATAAGGCGTAACGCTAACTTCAACGGCTTCGCCTTGGGGGGAGAATTTAATCGCATTGGATAATAAGTTGGTGAGTGCTTGTGCCAAGCGAGGAGCGTCAATATTAACTTGAACGCGAGGCCATTCGGCAGGCGTTAGGATAGACACCTGATGCTGCGCGCTATAGCCCCACATGGACTCAATGACCTCGTCGAGTAACGGGGCCACTGGTTGCACCCTCAGGTTCATGGGCATTTTGCCAGCCACCAGTTTTTCCATATCTAATAAATCATTAATCAATACGAACAAGCGTTGAGCGTTGCGTTCGGCGGTGCTTAACAACGCCTGAGCTTTGCTGGGTAGGGGCCCTGCGGCACCACCGTTCAGTAACCCCAGTGAGCCTTTAATCGACGTAAGCGGGGTTCGTAATTCGTGGCTGACGGTGGCGATAAACTGATCTTTCATTTTATCCAGTTTGCGGCGTTCAGTGATATCTTCAATCAAAGACCAAATCACCTGTCGACCATCCTGTTCCTGGCTGAGCATGCCTTGCAAACGGACGGGGTAACGGCTGCCATCCTTGCGGATATACTCTTTTTCGAAAGGGCCGTAGCGTCCTGTCGACTTTAGGCTTAAAAGCGCTTTCTCTTCTTCGGGTTGATACTCTATCGGGGTGACGTCCCAATAGCTCAATGACACAAACTCATCGCGGGTATAACCCGTGGGTAAGATCAAGGCGTCGTTTAAATCGATAAACTGCCCGGTGGCCATATCATTCAAGGCAATACCGATGGGAGAAAAGTCGAACAGCCCCCGTAAACGGGTTTCGCTGTGTGTCATGGCAAGGCGTACCAGTTCCTGTTCATGAATATCTTGCAGGTAACCATGCCATAAAGTACTGCCATCAATAAGGCGTTCTGGTTTGGCTTGGCCCGTAATCCAGCGATAGTCGTTTTCCTGGCGCGCAACACGAAACGTTGCATTCCAATCTTCCAGTGTGTTGGCTGAGTGCTCGATAGACGCACTGATGGCGTCGAGATCATCGGGATGAATCCGCTCAAAAGCCGGGGTAGCATCTTCTGCGGCCTGCGCGGGGGTGATGCCATACAGTTGTTGAATTTGCGGTGAGCTGAACGGAAACGTCATGTGGCCGTCAGGAAAACGGCGAAACTGATAGATCGTACCTGGCAGTTGGGCCACGAGCTTTGTCAGCCGTTCACGGCTGGCTCTTAATTCAGATTCAAGGCTTAAGTATGTTTGTTGACTGATTTCGTCGACTTGTATCAGTTCTTCCGCCGTCGCTGCTAGATCGACCAGCATATCGATCTGTTCAGTTGAAAAGTGTCTCGGTCGCGTATCAATCAGGCACAGTGTGCCAATACGATAGCCGTCGACGGTATGCAACGGCGCACCCGCGTAAAAGCGTATCTTAGGCGCCTCGGTGACAAGAGGGTTGGAGGCAAAGCGTGGGTCTTCAAGCGCATTTTCGACGATCAATGGCGAGCTGCAAAGAATGGCGTGGCCGCAAAAGGATAGGTTGCGTGGCGTTTCCTCAGCATCAAGCCCTTGTCGCGACTTGAACCACTGTCGGTCGTGGTCAATTAATGAGACGAGTGCAATAGGCACTGAGAAAAGCTGACAGGCAAGGCGCGTTAAACGATCAAAGCGCTTCTCCGAGTCCCTATTCAGTAATCCGGTTGCATCAAGGGCACGCTGACGCTCATTTTCGTTATCCGGGGTCGGTGGCGTTATCATTGTTCTACCTCAACGGTAACATCGCTGTTGATGCTAATCTGTTGCCAAACAGACACGGTTGCGGCCACTTTTCTTGGCTTGGTAAAGCGCTTGATCAGCTCGGTTAAGCAGAGACTCGGCGATGTCATCAGGAAAATGCTGATTGTCTACCACACCCGCCGACAGGGTGCAGGAAAACGGGTTGCCGCCGCCGGTAAATTGAATAGCGGCAAAATCTTCGCGCAGGTTATTCACCATGCGCTCGGCGTGTTCAGCGGTGCAATCAATAAGCACCAGGGTAAACTCTTCGCCACCGTATCTACCCAGTCTATCGGTGCTTCGGAAACGTTGGCGCAGTAGGGTGCCTACCGCTGCAATGACGACGTCCCCCAAAGCATGCCCATAGGTATCGTTAACCGCTTTGAAGTGGTCGATATCGAGCATGACCACGCTGAATGGTTGCGGTTTTCGTTGAGTTAACTGCCATTGGTAGTCCAGCGCTTCCTTGATGCTGGCGTGTTTCAATAGACCGGTAAGGCTGTCTCGGTTTTGGGTATCTTCCAGCTTGCGTCGTTGCTTTACCCGTGAGCGGCATAGGTTGATGAGAAGGTCGGGATCAATGGGCTTTTCCAGAAACGCATCGCCCCCCTTTAATAAGGCCTGGTCGCGTAGCTCTGAATTGGATTGGCTCGAAAGATACACAATGGGCACCTGAGACCATTGTTCCACTTGTCTTAATAGGGCCGCCATCTCTGTGCCGGTAACGTCGGGCAGCCAGAGATCCATCAAAATCAGTTCAGGGTTCACATCATGCATCGCCTCGAATAACGTATCGGCTCGATCAAGCACTGCCACGTGCATGCTGGCCTCCTCCAACACCCGTTGAAGTTGCTGAGCCAATTCCTTGTCGTCTTCGACAATCATCACTCGCTCGGGCACGGTATCTTTGGTTTTAATCAATTGCGCCATATGGGAGGCCAAATTGATCATATCCAAGGGTTTGACGAAATAGCTCTGTCCTCCGCTACGTAAAGCGTTGAGGCGCGCGGTGAAGCTTTCCTCGCTCCCGGTAAACAGAACCGGGCAGGTAAAGTCTTTTAAATGCTGTTGCCAGAAGGCGACAGGATTAGCCCTGAGGGCCTCTAAATGGGAGGCGCGATGGTCGATTAAGAGCAAATCAGGCAATGAGCCTTTTTCGTGAGCGAGTGCCTCTGCATCACGTAAATGGCGGATATGAAAACCGAAGCTGTGTAGTTGTTGAACCATATATTCTGCCAACATGGAATCGCGCTCTACCAGCCAGATGACCGGCTCTCCGCCAACGCTTTCTATCCTGGAAGTCTCGATGCGTACAGCCGATTTTTTGCTTTCATCCGTTTTAAGCGCTTTTTGTAACGCTATAATCCATTCAAAAACAGGCAGTGGCTGTTTGTCATTGCAAGGTTGCTCCAGGGTTGTTGCTACCTGCAGCTCCTGCTCTCTGGCTTGACGCCCAAGCTGTACAAAGCCGAAGGTACCTGCTGACCCTGCCAGCGAGTGCAAGGCGGCATGCAATTGCTGAAGGGATTGTGTACACGTCGGGTCTTCTTCGAGCTGACCAGCGAGTATCGTGAGATGGTTAAAATCATCAGCAAGGCGTTTTGAGTAGGCTGCAGCTAGCTTTTCCAGCCGTGCAACGAAAGTTTGGTGATTAGTTGATTCGGCCATTAAATGCCTTCCAGATTGAGCGGACGTCATCAGCGAGCGTCATGGGGTCAAATGGCTTTGCTATAACGTCTGTGGCCCCGATCTTCTTATAACGCGCCACTTCTTCAGGATGAACTTTAGCCGTCATGAAGGCCACCGCTGTTGCTTCGGTGATATAGCCTTGGCGGCTCAATTCCAACAGCGTGCTAGGCCCATCCATGCCCGGCATCATCACATCAAGTAAAAACATTTGGGGAGCAAACGCTTCAACTTCCTTTAATGCTTGTTCGCCGGAGCTGCAGGCTTTGATTGTTAAGCCGCCGACATCCTCCAGCGCCATGCATGCGACTAAACGTATATCGTCATCGTCTTCAACGTACATGACTCTTTCAAGTGTATCCAAGCCGAGTCTCCTTCAAGGTTTTTAAAGGATTTATCACAAGCTATCACTGTATGAGCGATGTACTAGAAGTGCCATGCTTTTTTAGTAGCGCCGATGGTGCGGCTGACTATTGCAATCAATGGTTGCCAGACCCATGTTCGCCAAGCGTACTGACACGATGCGGCTGGCCGCACTTTACCTAGCAGCGGCTGGGAATGGCAAAGTGAGGTCGACCTACAGCTTGCTATCTGCCTGTAGGGCTGTTTTGCCTAGAATAATCAGAGCAATGGCCAGTAGGCCACACGCGACTGCCATGCCGGTAAACACATTACGCAGCGAGTCCAGCCAGATCACTGCCGGAGCGACCACCACAGGGGAGATAAACTGGCCAAAAAAGAAGGTTGAGGTAAAACCACCAAATACCCGGCCCCTTACACGCTGAGGCGTGATTCGCATTAGCCAGGTGGTGGTGTTGGGCATAAAGGCGCCCAGGCCCAAACCGGAAATCGCCGCGCCGACGATGGCCATGGCGTAACTTTGGGTAAAACCAACGATCAAAAAGCCAGTGGCCGCCAGAAAGAATCCCAAAACATAGATCGTCATCACCGAAAGAAACGGTTTGTAGTAGCCGTAGCAAAACGCCACGATGCTGGCCGTTAGGGCCGCCATTGAAAGCGCGATACCGATCGCCATGCCACTGATCTGGCCCTGCTGAGAGAGCAAAAAGGGGAGTTGGGCGGGAAACATATAAAACATCGCCATGCTGATCATAGCGATGAGGTAGGCAAGACCGGTGCGCCCATAATCCACCTTCACTGGTGCATCGATGACACCTGCGTTTACGCTACCGCTGGATTTGGGTTCTTGAAGAATCGCCCAGGCATAGGGGAGTAAAAGTACGCCGGTTAGATAGAGGAGAAACGGGCCGCGCCAACTCCAGTCGGAAAGTATTCCACCAAGGTTAATAAAAATAACCCCGCCCAAAGCCATGCAACTGCTTTGTAGCCCCAAAAAACGGGCGCGTTCGGCGCTTTCAAAATAATCACCTACCAGGGTCGTACTGATACTGAGGATACCGGCCACCGCAATCCCCATCAGTGCGCGGGAGCTTAATAGCAGATCCACGCGATCGATGAAAAAGCCCGCGACTCCCGCAAAACCGTAGATACCCAGCATCATCAGCAGCAATTTCTTGCGCCCAAACCGGTCAGCCAAATATCCCATCAGCGGGCTAAACAGCGTAATCATCAGCGCGGGAATGGTCAGAATTAGCTGGATCAGTACTTGAGGCTGATCAGGAAAGTGACGGCTAATACCCGGCAGCGCAGGCGCGATAATCGCCCCCGACATCACGGTCATGGTGCTGGCAAACAGCAGTACGGCCTTAATATGCGTTAACTGGCTAATGGTCTTTTTCCATATCAAAAGAAGGGAAAGGATTTAAAGCAGAAATGCCAATCGTAGCATAGTTGTTAGCAGGCTAGTTTGTTTTTCGCAGTGCTTTTATGGGTAAGCAGCGGTGAGTGGAACCTATATGTCACCTATCACCCAACCAACAAAAAACGGCCACTTGCTATATTAGCTAAGTGGCCGTTTTTTCTGGAATTTTTGGTCGGAATAGCAGGATTCGAACCTACGACCTCTGCCTCCCGAAGGCAGCGCTCTACCAAGCTGAGCTATATTCCGAAAGTTGCCGAGCAATGCTTATCTGTGCTCAACAACGGAGGTGGATCATACTTAGCCAGAGGTGTTTTTTCAAGTCCTCGAGGGTGTGATCTAGCAATTTTTATGCTTGGCGATCAACCGCTAAGCGGGCCAACTGGGCCATGCTGTCGCGGTAGGCGCTGGGCGGCAGAGCGTCCAGTTGCTGCAGGGCTTTATCGGCCATCTCTTCGGCGCGCTGGCGGGTATAGTCGAGTGCGCCGGTGGCGTGAATAATGTCCAGTACGGCGTCGAGCTGCTCAAGCCCGCCATCGCGAATCACCTGGCGAATCAGCTTGGCCTGTTCCGGCGTGCCTTGCTCCATGGCGTGGATCAGCGGCAGTGTCGGCTTGCCTTCGGCTAGGTCGTCGCCCACGTTTTTGCCCATGGCATCGGCGTCGCCCTGATAATCCAGCAGGTCATCGATCAACTGAAAGGCGAGACCTAAGTAGCGGCCATAATACTGGAGTGCGCGCTCCTGTTCCGGCGTTGCCTCTGCCAGCACGGCACCGCTGTGGGAAGCCGCTTCAAACAGCATGGCGGTTTTGCCCAAAATGGTCTCGAAGTAATCTTCCTCTGAGATGCTGGGATTGCCGATGTTGGTTAACTGCAGCACTTCGCCTTCCGCAATGATGCAGGTAGCGCCGGACAGGATCGCCATGATGCGCATCGAGCCCACATCGACCATCATCTGAAACGAGCGCGCGTAGAGAAAGTCGCCGACCAGTACCGACGGCGCATTGCCCCAGGCGTCGTTGGCGGTTTTCTTGCCCCGGCGCATATGCGACTCATCCACCACGTCGTCGTGGAGCAGCGTGGAGGTGTGCATAAACTCAATCAATGTAGCCAGCGGGATATGCTTGTCGCCGGTATAGCCGAGTGAGCGGGCGGCCAGGAGTGCCAACAAAGGGCGCAGGCGCTTGCCACCGCTTTCGGTAATGTATTGGCCGATCGTTTCAACCAAGGGCACTTTAGAGTTGAGCTGCTCGACAATTGTCCGGTTGACGGCTGCAAAATCATCGGCCACCACGGCGTGCAGCGGTGAAGGCGTTGGGCTGTCAGGCTGTGCTGAGGAGACGTTAGCGGTCATGGGATACGTTCATCGCGGCAGATTGAGGCGGTAAGTCCCGCCCATAATGGGGGTCATGCTATGGGGCTGCCTGTTAGGCGTCAAGACACGCACTGTGGCCGCACTATTATATGTCTTTATAAACGGAGGGTAGTGACAATTGACAACGGCCTGTGGTCTTGTGGTAAGAGAAGATAGTCGTTATAATCCGCGACCCACTCATCTTGCTCCCTGTCAGATGGCTCCAAAAGGGGCGCCACTCGCAGCAGGTCGATAAGAGCACGACTCGAAAGAGCGTAGGAGATGAGTGCCGTTTAAACGTTAGAACGGCATTAACGACAGTCCGGAGAGCGACATGTACGCAGTTATCAAAAGCGGTGGTAAGCAGTACCGCGTTCAAGAAGGTCAAACCCTCAAGCTTGAGAAAATCGAAGTCGCAACCGGCGAAACGATTGAGTTTGACGAAGTGCTGATGGTCGCTGACGGCGATGATTTCAACATCGGTGCGCCGACGATTAGTGGTGCTAAAGTCTCTGCCGAAGTGGTTTCCCACGGCCGTGGCGATAAAGTCACCATCATCAAGTTCCGTCGTCGTAAGCACCACATGAAGCGTCAGGGCCACCGCCAGTGGTTCACTGAAGTCAAAATTACCGGAATTTCTGCGTAAGCGGTCAATTCCCTTAGGAGGATTTTGCAATGGCACATAAAAAGGCAGCAGGCTCCACGCGTAACGGTCGCGATTCCGAGTCCAAACGCTTAGGTGTAAAACTCTTCGGTGGCCAAGCGGCGACTGCGGGTAACATCATCGTGCGTCAGCGCGGCACGCGTTTTCACGCGGGCACAGGCGTTGGCCTTGGTCGTGACCACACGCTGTTCGCACTGAGCGACGGTTTTGTGAAGTTTGAGACCAAAGGCCCGAAAAACCGCAAGTTCGTTAGCATCGTTTCTGCCTAAGCGGCTAGAGCTATGCTCGCGGTTGCGAGAGAAAAAGCCCCGCTATGGCGGGGCTTTTTTGTCGGTCAAATCTCTTTTCCAAATATGCTTTTCCATCATGCAGGTGGAAACAGGGTTGGAAAAAAAGCAGTGCATATTAGGGCGGCGGAAGCGGCCGGGAGAATCCAATGCAGTTCGTCGATGAAGCCTCGATTATTGTTGAGGCGGGCAAAGGCGGCAATGGCTGTCTGAGCTTTCGCCGCGAAAAATATGTGCCCAGGGGCGGCCCCGACGGGGGCGATGGCGGTCACGGTGGCAGCGTTTACCTGATTGGTGACGATGCCCTTAATACCCTGATCGATTTTAAATTCCAGCGCTTCTATAAAGCCCAGAATGGGCAGGGCGGCATGGGTCGTCAAATGAGCGGTAAGGCCGGCGAAGACCTGCACGTCAAAGTGCCGGTGGGCACCACGGTGATCGATGAAGATACCCTGGAAGTCATTGCCGATGTCACCGAAATCGGTCAGGTGGTGCTGGTAGGCGAAGGTGGTCGGCGTGGGTTGGGTAATATCCACTTTAAATCCTCGACCAACCGTGCACCGCGTCGCACGACACCAGGCACCGAAGGTGACCGCCGTAACCTGCGCCTGGAAATGAAGGTAATGGCCGATGTGGGCCTTCTGGGCATGCCCAACGCGGGTAAATCGACGCTGATTCGCTCGGTGTCTGCCGCCAAGCCCAAGGTCGCCAACTACCCGTTCACCACCTTAGTGCCCAACTTGGGCGTGGTAAAACTGGGGATGCACGAGCACTTCGTGATGGCCGATGTACCGGGCTTGATCGAAGGGGCGTCAGACGGTGCCGGTTTGGGGTTGCGCTTCTTGAAGCACCTTACCCGTACGCGACTGCTATTCCACGTGGTCGACGTCGCGCCGTTTGACGAGTCTGACCCGGTTGAAGCAGCCAAGGCGATTGTCCATGAACTGGGGCAGTTCTCTCCAGCGCTTTCTGAGCGGCCACGCTGGCTGGTGCTGAACAAGTTTGACCTGCTGCCGGAAGATGAGCGTGAAGAGCGCGCCCAGAAGATTATTCAGGCGCTCAACTGGGAAGGCCCGGTATTCCGCATTTCGGCGATCAGCAGCGACGGCACCGATAAATTGGTGCAGGCGGCCTACCGCTGGTTGACCGAACAGCGCCGTCTTGAGAACGAAGATGAAGAAGCGCTGGCCCGTGAGGAAGAGATGCGCCGCCGCATGGAAGAGGAGTCGGTCGCACGTACGGAAGCGCGTCTGGGTCGTCGGCGTAAGCGTGACGATGAAGATGACGAAGACTTCGACGATGATGATTATGATGTTGAAGTCGAGTACGCCCCTTAGTGATATTGAGCGGGTGCACTCGGTAGTCAGTAAAGTAGTAAGCTTAAAAGAGGCTGCGTTCGCGCGGCCTCTTTTATGGGTGTCTGATCAAGTGGTAAGTATATGATTAAGTTGCCAGTGTCTGATGTGGCGGTGAGTATCTGATTAAGCTGTCAGCGCCTGATTGAGGGGGGTCGCATGGAAAGTAACGAGCAAATCCTGGGCCGCAGCGCGCTAAGCCGTGCACGGCGGGTCGTGGTAAAGATTGGTAGTGCGCTGCTGACTAACGATGGCCGCGGCCTGGACGAACCCGCTATCGGTGGTTGGGTAGATCAAATTGCCGCCTTGCACCAGCAGGGGGTAGAAGTGGTACTGGTCTCTTCCGGCGCCGTGGCGGCGGGCATGGTGCGTCTTGGCTGGCAGGTGCGCCCCAGCGCCGTGCACGAACTGCAGGCCGCCGCCGCGGTAGGTCAAAATGGCCTGACCCAGTGCTACGAGCAGCACTTTGCCCGTCACGGCATGCTCACCGCGCAGATTCTGCTTACCCATGACGACCTCTCCAATCGCAAGCGCTACCTGAATGCGCTCTCTGCGCTGCGTACGCTGGTAGAGATGCGCGTAGTGCCGGTGATCAATGAAAACGATACCGTGGTCACCGATGAGATTCGCTTTGGCGATAACGATACGCTTGGCGCACTGGTGGCTAACCTACTGGAAGCGGATGCGCTGCTGCTGCTGACCGACCAGGAAGGCTTGTTTGACGCCGACCCCCGCCACAACCCCAATGCCCAGATGATTGCTGAAGGGCGCGCCGACGACCCGCGCTTAGCCGCCGTGGCAGGCAGCGGTGGCGCGCTGGGTCGTGGTGGTATGACCACCAAGGTGCGCGCGGCGCAGTTGGCGGCGCGTTCCGGGGCGGTCACGGTGATTGCCAGTGGCCGCCAGCCTGACGTTATCAACCGGATAATGGCGGGCGAAGCGCTGGGCACGCTGCTGAGTCCTGACCAAGCGCCCATGGCGGCGCGCAAGCGCTGGCTGGCGGGACAACTGCAGGTGCGCGGCACGCTGGTGCTGGATGCGGGGGCGGTCAAAGTGCTGCGGGATAAAGGCTCTAGCCTGCTGGCAGTAGGTGTGCGCAGTGTGCAGGGCAGCTTTAAACGCGGCGATATGGTGGTGTGTGTGGATGAGCAGGGCGCGTCTGTGGCCAAAGGGTTGGTGAATTATGGTGCTGATGAAGCGCGCCAACTGGCGGGTCAGCCCAGTCACCAGATTGAGGCAATCCTTGGCTACGTAGAAGCCCATGAGCTGATCCATCGCGATAACCTAGTGGTTATCTAGGGGGCTCTGGCTGTTATTTAGTCGCGAACGCGGGGCGGCAGAGGCACTTGTCGAGGCCAGTCATCGGGCACTATAAATAGCCGCTGGTAGCGTTGTTCACTGTGCTCTCTCGTTGGGTAACACAGCATCACTTGCTGGGGGGAGCGCCAGGTATTGACCCGATCAATCACGGTTGGCAGTACCTCTGCCGCAGGGCGAAAAACGCTGGCTGGCGGCGGTGCCAGCCAGTGGGGCTTTTCCAGCTCTATCATACTCGGCGTGGCGGAAAAGCTGGCTGACAAGGCCGGCCAGTCACGCAAGTAACACCAGATACCACGGCGATGATCTGCCGTCGCGCCTTCCGGCGCTGGCATAGCGGCATGCCAAGGGTAGTAAAGCACGCCGGGCATCGCCAGCCGCTGAGTTAACTGTTCGCCTAAACGCAGATCAGAACCACCCAAATCCCGTGGCGTAAGCCAATGTGCGAGGGTTTCCAGCGCGGGCGCCGTGGTGGAAAGGGGGAGTTGGTGACGTTGCAGATGAGTGCACTTAAGCGCCAGGCTGTCTAACCCGCCAGGGCCAATCCAGCGTGTTTGGCTATTGGCGGCCCCAGGCCCTTCGGGAAGCCCCAGGTAGAACTTAATGGCGACTTCTAAATGGATCGGCGCCGGATTGTCGCGGGTTCTGTACAGCATATCCAGCTCGCCCAGGGTGTTGCGCTGTCGGGTGATGCGGACATTTCGGGCGAGCAATCGCGTATTGGGTGCGTGATCCAACAGCGTATGCCACAGGCGTTCGTGGTAGTGCCCCATACGCGTTGCGCGGCTGCCATTCAGGGCCGTTAGCGGTGGTCGGCCAAGCTGACCCAGCCAGGGCAGTAGCGCACCCTCTAATCCCAGCTCTTTAAGCGTTGGCCGCCCTCCACAGGGAATCGGTGGCGGCAGCTCCACAAGGTCAGGTGTGGCGACCAGCCAGGCTAAGTCGCGTAGCACTGAACTCAATAGTGCTGAACTGAATAGCGTTGAATCGCCCAGCGCTGGATTGCACGGCACTGATTTGCCGACGCCTGAAGCTAGCGCCGACGAGCCGAGCTCTTCACTCTCCAGCGCACCGTTAACGCCTTCGTGCAGCACAGATCTCTCCTCAGCACCCCGATAAGGTCGGCACTATCAATTTAGCGACATGTTTTAGCAGCCTACCATAAACGCAGCGGGCTCCCCGTAGGGAGCCCGCAAAGCAATTAGCTGGAAAAATTAATCGCGGTCAATTTGCGTCACTTCGGCAGAGCCCTGACGCACGCTGATCTCTAGCTCACGGCCATCTTCACCGCGGCCTTCAATATCGATGATGCCGCTCTTATCGATATCGAGATCTTCAAATTCAACCATACCCTCCTGGCTAGCCACGTCCAGTGCTTGACGGATATCGTCTTCGCTCATACCCCAGGAACCGCTAATCAGGCGCTCACGTTTCTCTTGTAGGGTCTCACCGTTATCGAGTGAGAATTCCACGTCGGCGTACCACTCATCGTCCAGCCAACCTTCCACTTCTACGCGGCCCCGGCTTTCAATGCTAATTTCTTCATAGTGGCTGAAACCGTACTCATTGGCGTGGCTCAATACGTCATCAATGCGATCCATCGGCAGTGAATCGGCCTGGGCACTACCGGCAGCCGCAGCAAGCAGCAGAGCAGAGGTCGGGATCAGCAGCATTTTTTTCATGGTGTTCATAGCAAATTCCTTCTTTACGTATCTGTACGAGAATGAATAAACGGCATTCAGCGAATGCGACAGTGGATTTATATCACCACGATACTTTCCTTAAGCTGACAAAGCTGTTCATCTAACGTTCATGTTGCCTTTGGCATGCTGACGCAATGAGTAAAATCCTACGTCACTTCAAAAAACTACTGCGCAGCGTCCCGCGTGGCCCTCGCCGCAACGTCACTGGGTTAACCTTGATGCTGTTGCTGGCGGGTAGCGCGGTGGGCGACCAGCCTTGGGAGTCGCTACACGGCGAAGTGCACCGCGGCGAGGTCGTGCCCCTCGACACTATTTTGGATTGGCTGGAAGCTAACTACATCGGTGAAGTGTTGGAGGTTGAGGTGGAGCGCGAAGGGGGTTACGTCGAGTATGAGATCAAACTGCTCGGTCCCCAGGGCCAAGTCGTTGAGTTTGAGTTCGATGGCCATAACGGCCAGTTGATGTCGATAGAAGGCGTACGTATCAATGATATGCGCCGTTAATGTGTCGGCTTGAAGCGCTTAATGACATCGTTACAGCATTACCAAACAAATTAGTCGATGAGAAAAGGGTCGTTAGCCGATGAAGTGTTTGCTGGTAGAGGATGACCAAGCGCTTGCCCGTGAACTTAGCCAAGCGTTGCGCGACGGAGATTGGCTGGTAGAGCATGCGGCGACTGGCCAGGAAGCCGATTTTCTGGTGCGCACGGAAGCCTACGACACGCTAATTCTGGACGTTGGATTGCCCGATGGCGATGGCACCCGCTGGCTTTCCGCCTGGCGGGAGGATGGTATCGACCTGCCGGTGCTGATCCTTACCGCCCGGGAGCGCTGGGCCGATAAAGCCGCGGGGTTTACTGCCGGAGCCGATGACTATGTCACCAAGCCGTTTGAACCAGCGGAAGTCCTATTTCGTCTGCGCGCCCTGGTGCGCCGCAGCCACGGCCATGCCCATCCGGTACTGAAAGTGGGCGAACTGAGTTTGGATACCCACACTCAACACGTTACCTTGGCAGGTCGACCGGTGGGGTTAACCGCCCAGGAGGCCCGCCTGCTCGGCTATTTAATGCACGCCGCACCGCGGGTGGTGAGCCGCACCGAACTCTCGGAGCACGTTTACGACCGCGACCACGAGCCGGACTCCAACGTGATCGATGTTCAGGTCAGCCGCCTGCGCCGCAAGCTGGGCAGTTGGCGCATTGCCACCCTGCGTGGCCAGGGATACCGGCTATTAGCAGAAGAGCCTGCTAGCGAATGAGTCAAGATACCACCGCATGGAAAGATCGCTGGGCAAAACGTTCTATCAGTGTGCGGCTACTGCTGGCCGTACTAGTGATGGTGGGGCTGGCGCTGCCTGTTGCGGGCACGCTGCTCTCCCACCATTACCGCGCCTCAGCCACCCAGGCGTTCGACGAGCGTCTGGAGGCTACTCTCAACGTCATTATGGCGGGCGTTACCTATGACCGTGTAGAACAACAGCTTGTTCACGACCGGGCTCTGGGCGACCCGCGTTTTGACAACGTCTACTCCGGTTGGTACTGGCAAATCACCGATGGCGAGGAGAACACCCTGGCCTCGCGCTCGCTGTGGGATCAGCGCCTGCCGGTGATTGATAGCGACACCCTTAGCGCTCGCTCGATACCTGGCCCCAGGGGGCAATCGCTGCGCGTGGTGGAGCGCGATATCCATTTGGCGCCG
The DNA here is from genome assembly GCF_002211105.1 of Halomonas campaniensis. Classification (GTDB taxonomy): domain Bacteria; phylum Pseudomonadota; class Gammaproteobacteria; order Pseudomonadales; family Halomonadaceae; genus Vreelandella; species Vreelandella campaniensis_A. The sequence goes on from NZ_JPUA01000049.1 coordinate 188,359, forward strand.
TTAGAAGCGCCGCTCCATATTAGCGTCGCCGCCCGGGACGATGTGTTGACCCGCGATATTGGCGAATTTCAACGCCTGCTGTGGGGCGGTTTAGTCGGTCTGGGCGTGCTGTTACTTGGCGTATTGGCGCTCCAGGTACGCTGGGGGTTAGCGCCACTGCGCCGCATGCACGCCAACCTGCATGAGGTAGAGCAGGGGCGGGCCGAGCAGTTAGACACCCGCTTACCTGACGAGTTGGCGACGCTTGCCGCCTCAATGAACGCGGTGCTGGCACGCGATCAGCGCTTGATCGAGCGCGGCCGCCATACCGCTGGCAACCTAGCCCATGCGCTGAAAACCCCGCTGAGCGTGATGCGGCTGCAGCTACGCCAACTGCCGGAAGCGAACCGCGCCGCCTGGGAGGTTGAGCTAGAACGCGTGGATAGCGCGGTACGCCATCATCTGGCGCGGGCATCGGCAGCGGGTGAGGGGATACGCTTTGCGCCGATTGATTTACATGCCACCCTGGCGCCGCTGCTCAATGGGTTGGCCAGGCTTGCCCAGCGGCGTGGCATTGCGCTGCGCCAAACCTGGACGGGTGAGATTAATGTGCATATGGATGGGCAGGATATCCAAGAGCTGGTGGGTAACCTAATGGATAACGCGCTGCGCTGGGCGCATAGCGATGTGCAGCTACAGGTAGAGAGTGAGGGGCAGCAGTTAACCTTGACCGTTAGCGACGATGGCCCTGGTATGTCGGAAGCAGAGTGCCAGCAGGCGGTGCAGCGCGGCAAACGGTTGGATGAACAGCGCTCGGGCAGTGGCTTGGGTTTGGCCATTGTGACTGACCTTGTCGCCCTGTACAGCGGCCATATGCACCTTAGCCGCGCCAGCACTGGCGGTTTAAACGTGGCGGTGGCACTGCCCGTCGTCGCGCGTAATCGTCGCGTGTAAATAATGGAGACCGCACCGAATGAATCGCATCGATACACTGCCCGATATAGTCGCCGGCCCCCTATTAAGACGCATCAGCGCTGCACGGCTGGTACTTTGGCTCGTCGCCACTCGGCCACTGAACATGACACTTGTGCTGCGCCCAGGGCATGCCGATAGCCAGTCGGTCGGCTTGGCGCATCACCAGCAGTGCATCCCCATCGGCCAGCGGGCCTTTATCTACCTAATCGATTGTGGGCTTGAATCGCCGCTGCCCTGCGACGAGCGCATCGAGTATGACCTGCAGGTGGAAACTCTGCAGGGCGAGTGGCGCTCTTTGCCCGAGTGGGCGCCGTGGCTCTGTTATGACGGTGCCGCCTATCCCGCCTTTGTGGTTGCCTCGCGCCATCACCGCCTACTGCACGGCTCCTGCCGTAAGCCTCATCACGCCAGTGCCGATGGCCTGGTGCGCGCCGACAGCTGGCTGGCTGAGCAGCAGGCAGCGCCCACCGAGTGGCCCGCTTGGCTGCTGATGACCGGTGATCAGGTGTACGCCGACGACGTAGCCGGGCCGATGCTGCGGGCAGTGCATGCGTTGATTGAACGGTTAGGGCTGGTGGATGAGTGGTTGGAAGGCGCGACGGTCGACGATAGCCAAGCGCTCTACCGCTCGCCGGATAGCTACTATCGTCGTGCAGAGCTACTGCCGGATGTGACCAGCAACGTGGCGCTGCGCGAGCGCTTCTTCGGCGGTGTCAAAAAGCCCGTGTTTACCTCGGCGAATGCCCATAACCACTTGATGACACTGGCCGAAATGCTCGCCATGTACTGCCTGGTGTGGTCGCCAACGCCCTGGCAAGTGATTGCGCCAACGCCGCCTGACTTAAATGACAAAGATGCCGAGCTGTATCGTCAGGAGCAGGCGGTGATCGATGACTTTGTTGCGGGGTTGCCCCAGTGCGCACGGCTGATGGCGCACCTGCCCAGCCTGATGATCTTTGACGATCACGACGTCACCGACGACTGGAACCTGACCGCCGATTGGGAGCGTGCCGCCTACGGCAATCCGTTCTCTAAACGCATTATCGGTAATGCCCTGGTGGCCTATCTGCTCTGCCAAGCCTGGGGTAACGACCCGGATAAAATGAACCCGTTAGTCCACCACGCCTCGACGCTGATGGGCGATGGCGACCAGCCGCTAGTCTGTGCCGAGCAGGATGGGCTGATTGAACGACTGCTGCGTTTTCAGGGCTGGGAGTTTCAGGTGCCGGGCACCCCCGCGCTGATTGTGCTGGATACCCGCACCCGCCGCTGGCGCAGCGAGCGCAGTCCCCACCGGCCCTCGGGCTTGATGGACTGGGAGGCGCTAATGGAGATGCAACAGGCGCTAATGGGGTTCAAGAGCGCGGTGATTGTCTCTCCCGCGCCGATGTTTGGTGTCAAGTTGATAGAGGGAATTCAAAAGCTGTTCACCCTGGTGGGTAAGCCGCTGGTGGTGGATGCTGAAAACTGGATGGCCCACCGCGGGGCAGCCAATACGCTGCTGCAGATTTGGCAGCACTCCAAGACCCCAGGCAACTATGTGATTTTATCCGGAGATGTGCACTACTCGTTTGTCTACGACATTTTGGTACGTCGGCGAAAAAGTGCTCCTCACCTGTGGCAGATTACCTCCAGCGGTATCAAGAATACGTTTCCCAAGCAGCTACTCAATACCTTTGATCGGCTCAACCGTTGGCTCTACGCGCCGTGGTCACCGCTTAACTGGCTCACCAAGCGCCGTAAGCTAAGCGTTCACCCCCGTGATCCCGATCGCGCCAGCGCCGGTGAACGGCTGTGGAATGCCAGCGGCATTGGCTTAGTGACCCTTGACGAGAAAGGCCGCCCGATCAACATCCGTCAGCTCGACGCTGACGGCAGCGAGGTTCTCTTTCCTGCTCCCGAGAGGATCCTTTCATGACCTCTGTTTAGCGCCAACTGCCTGACGCCCTTGATGTTTGTCATGATAGCTTCACAAAAATGACGCACGCTTGCAGCTTATCAACAGCCTCCAGGGACGGTGACACATCATCGACACCACCGCTGGTGATTAGGGTGGCAGCAGAGGGCAGCAGGCAAATGACCGCACAAGAATCGCAGTGGCTAAAAAAGATCATTGCACAAGAAGAGTTGCATGTGCTTTTTCAGCCCATTGTGGATGCCAGCCAGCAGGCGATTTATGGCTACGAAGCACTGATCCGAGGGCCTAAAACCTCGCCGCTGTACTCCCCGTTACGTTTGTTTGAGGTGGCTACCCAGGCCGGGAAGTTAGTCGAGTTAGATTTGCTTTGTCGGCGCCTCGCCATACAGCGTTTTGCAGAGCTCGACCTGCCCGGTCTGCTGTTTCTTAACGTGATGCCGCTGACGATTGTGGAGCGCGACTTTCGCGAAGGCTTAACCCTTGGCTTTATTCGTGACAGCGGTTTGCCCCCAGAGCGGGTGGTGATCGAACTCACTGAACATGTGCCTATCCATGACTATGAACTAATGCGCCAGGCGGTGGATCACTACCGCACCATGGGCTTCCAGGTGGCGCTGGATGATCTCGGTGCCGGGCACTCAAGCCTGCGCCACTGGTCTGAGCTGCGCCCCGATTTCGTTAAGCTCGATCGCCACTTTATCTCCGGCATCGACCAGGATCCTGCCAAGCGAGAATTCCTACGCTCGATCCTCGATGTGGCCCGTAGTCTGGATTGCCAGGTCATTGCCGAAGGCGTGGAGACCGCCGCCGAGCATCTCTGCTTGTGGGAACTCGACCGCGGCCTCGCGCTGCTGCAAGGTTTCTATTTTGCTCGACCCACCCAGCAGCCGCCGTTGGAACTCAATATGCTGCTGCCGGCGACCACCCATTTAAAAAGTCCCGCTGGCCGCACCGCCCGCTCGATTTTGCGGGCGATCGATCCCATCACGACAGATTGCGCAGTGCCGTATATCTCCGAACGATTTCGTCAACAGCCCAGCTTGCGCTGTGTGGCCGTGCTGGAGAATGGCAAGCCCGTAGCGGTGGTGCGCCGCAATGCATTTTTAACCCTGTTTACCAACCCCTACAGCCATTCACTTTATGCCAAGCGCCGTGTGCTGGACGTTGCTGATGCACGCATGCTGGTGGCTGAAGCAGATACACCGCTGGAGATTTTGAGCCAGAAGCTGACCGATAGCCGGGATATCGAGCAGGAGGACTTTGTTATCGTTAAGGCTAACGGTGACTACCTGGGCATGGGCAATATCGTTGACCTACTACGTGAAATTACTGCCATTCAGGTGCGTCAAGCCCGCCACGCCAATCCGCTGACGGGCTTGCCGGGCAATATTCTGATTAATGAAACCCTGGCCGCCTATTTAGCCGCCGAACGCGGGTTTGCCGCGGCCTACGTTGATTTGGATAACTTTAAAGCCTTTAACGACGCCTATGGCTACGCCCGCGGTGACCACATCATTATTTCGCTATCGCGGCTGCTGCAAGCCCAGGTAGAGAACGCCGGGGGATTTATCGGCCATATTGGCGGTGACGATTTCATGATGCTGCTGCCGCTTGAGCACTGGGAAAGTGTTTGTAAGCAAATTCTGCACTCATTCGAGGTGATGGCCCCGGGTTTCTACGAAGAGGCTGACCGCCTTCAGGGCGGGATTCATATCGAAAACCGACAAAATAGACTGACGTTTTACCCTTTTGTCAGTGTCTCGATTGCGGTGAAGCCCATCCCCGATGCGACCAACTGCCAATCGCTGGATATAGCGGGTGAACTTTCCGAGCTGAAGCATCAAGCCAAAAAAATCCCTGGCAATAGTCTGTTCGTGGAGCGTCGCGGCCGCGATGCTGCTCAAGCCACACATTAAAGATGCCTGCTTAAAAACGTCACGAAGTGGTCATATAAGTGCCCCATTTTTGTCATCTGGACTCGTCAGGATGTTGTCATCTTTTAACAACTCTACAGAACGCTACAGGTGACCCATGCAAACATTATCCCTCTCCCGCACGTTAATCAGTGCTGCCGTTGCCAGTGCCTTCGCCTTGGCCGCTGTAAACGCCTCTGCGGATCTTTCATCACGCTATGTGGATAATGATGGCGATATGATCGCCGATGTTCCCAGCGACGAGTCACAGTGGGTTGACCCGGATACCCTGGTGTTTGCCTATACCCCGGTTGAAGATCCCGCGGTTTACGCGGATGTCTGGTCTGACTTTCTGGATCACCTGAGCGAAGCCACCGGCAAAAAAGTCCAGTTCTTCCCGGTACAGTCCAACGCTGCCCAGCAGGAAGCACTGCGTGCTGGCCGCCTGCACGTCGCTGGCTTTAATACCGGCGGCGTACCGGTGGCGGTTAACTGCGGTGGCTTCCGTCCCTTCGCCATGATGGCCGCGGAAGATGGCAGCTTTGGCTACGAGATGGAGATCATCACCTACCCAGGAAGTGGCATTGAAGACGTTGAAGACTTGCAGGGCCGCCAGCTAGCGTTTACCTCCGAGACTTCCAACTCTGGCTTCCGCGCCCCATCGGCGTTGCTGCGCTCTGAGTACGGCATGGAAGCGGGCGAAGATTTCGAGACCGCTTTTTCGGGCTCCCACGACAACTCAATTCTCGGCGTGGTCAACGAAGACTACGACGCGGCGGCGATTGCTAACTCCGTGGGCAAGCGAATGATTTCCCGCGGTGTGGTGAACGAAGGTGATTACGACATCATCTACACCTCACAAACCTTCCCCACCACCGCTTACGGGCTGGCGAATAACCTGAATCCGGAACTTGCCGAGAAAATTCAGGATGCGTTCTTCAGCTACGACTGGGAAGGCACTGCCCTCGAGTCAGAATTCGCCAACTCCGGCGAAGCACAGTTTATTCCGATTACTTATCAGGAAAACTGGGAAGTTATTCGCACCATCGCTGACGCCAACGGCGTGACCTACGACTGCGATTAATCTCTAAGCAGCACCCCAATACGATCGGCCAGGAGGGCAACCTTCTGGCCGAACCGCTATGTAGATGAGGCACTTCCATGTTGACACTCACCGGCGTTGGCAAACGTTACCCTACCGGAGATCGAGCGCTGACGGATATTGAACTCACGCTGCCCAAAGGCCAAGTGATGGCGCTGATTGGCCCCTCTGGCGCGGGTAAAAGCACGCTAATTCGCTGTGTTAACCGGCTGGTTGAGCCTACCCAGGGCAGCATTCGTCTGGACGGCACGGAGCTGACGAAGCTTTCGGGGCATAAGCTGCGTCACGCCCGCCGCTCCATGGGCATGATTTTCCAAGAGTATGCGCTGGTAGACCGCTTAACCGTGATGGAGAACGTACTCTCGGGTCAGCTCGGTTATGTGGGCTTTTGGCGCAGCTTCCTGCGCCGCTACCCGCAGGAGGCCGTGATTGAAGCCTTCCGTCTATTGGAGCGAGTGGGGCTGCCGCATGCCATTGATAAACGCGCCGATGCCCTGTCCGGTGGCCAACGCCAACGGGTGGGTATCGCCAGGGCGCTCCTGCAAAGTCCCAAGCTGTTGCTGGTGGATGAACCTACCGCCAGCCTTGACCCAAAAACTTCCCGCCAAATTATGCGTTTGATTCGTGAGCTATGCGCAGAGCGCGAATTGGCGGCGATCATCAATATTCACGACGTAGCGCTGGCCCAGCAGTTTGCTGACCGCATTGTTGGCCTGCGGGCGGGTGAAATCGTCTTTGATGGCCTTCCCAGCGAACTTACCAGCGAGATCCTCACCACGATTTACGGTGAAGAGGATTGGGACACCACGCCTGAACCCATGGACGATGAAGTCAGCGGTGATGAGGCGACTAACACTGCCCCGATTAACCCTCCCTACGCGCGGGTGATGTCGACCATTGAAGTGGGAGCGGCACGATGAACGAGCAGGCACGCCAGCAGGCGGCGCAGCGCGGTCAGTGGCGGCGTCTACCGCTAGTTGAAAGCCCCCGCTTGCGCTGGGGGCTCGCCATTGGCGCAGTGATTTATCTGTTTTTAGCGCTTGCCTCGGTAGAGGTGAACTGGGCGCGGGTGGCGGAAGGCGCAGGCCGAGCGGTTAATTTTTTAGGCGCCTTTATGCAGCCCGACTTTGTCAGCCGCTACGACGATATCGTCGCGGGCTTGCTGGAAAGCTTGACCATGACGCTCACCTCCACGGTACTGGGTGTACTACTGGCGATACCCGTGGGCTTAGGGGCAGCGCGAAATATTTCACCACTGCCGATCTACTTTGTGTGTCGCGGGATTATCGCCTTTTCACGTACGTTCCAGGAGATCATCATCGCCATTCTGTTTGTGGTGATGTTCGGCTTTGGGCCGTTTGCGGGCATGATCACCCTGGCATTTGCGACGATTGGCTTTATGGCCAAGCTGCTGGCGGAAGATATCGAAGACTTGGATTGGCGGCAGGTAGAAGCGGTGCGCGCCACGGGCGCCAGTTGGTGGCAAACCATGAATCACGCCGTGCAGCCCCAGGTGATGCCGCGCTTGATCGGGCTCTCCATGTACCGCCTGGATATCAACTTCCGTGAGTCCTCGGTGATTGGCATTGTCGGCGCGGGCGGCATTGGCGCCACGCTGAACACCTCGCTGAGCCGCTATGAGTACGACACCTCCGCGGCGATTCTGCTGATCATCATCGCTATCGTACTGCTATGTGAATATAGCTCAAGCCATGTTCGCCGCTGGACTCAGTAAATGCTGATTTAGTCACTTCTGGCCCACTAATTTGTCGAGAGTTTAAATGCCTGTTTCCACTACACCCCAGGGTCAGCCAGTTTGGCAGCGGCGTACTACCCGCGCTCAATGGCTGCAGTACCTGGCTTGGCTGGCGGGTGTCAGCCTATTTCTGCTCTGCTGGAAGATGATTTCCGACAACACCATGTGGGTGTTTGTGGAAGATGCCGGCCGCCAGGGCGCCGACCTAATCAGCCGCATGACCCCACCCAAATGGGGCTACGCCAATGTGCTCTGGAAGCCCATGTGGGACACCATCAATATCGCTATTTTGGGCACCGTGCTAGGCATTATCATGGCCTTCCCAGTGGCGTTTTTGGCTGCGCGCAACACCACGCCGCATCCGCTGGTACGCAGTGTTGCTTTGATGGTGATTGTTTCATCGCGCTCCATTAATTCGCTGATTTGGGCGATGCTGCTGGTGACCATTCTCGGCCCAGGCGTGCTGGCGGGGATTATCGCCATTGCCCTGCGCTCCATCGGTTTTGTGGGCAAGCTGCTTTACGAAGCGATTGAAGAGATACACCCCACCCCCGTTGAGGCGATTAGTGCGACCGGTGCAAGCCGACTGCAGGTAATGAACTATGGCGTGCTGCCCCAGGTGATGCCTGCATTTGCCGGGATTAGTGTTTACCGCTGGGACATTAATATTCGCGAGTCGACGGTATTGGGCTTAGTGGGGGCAGGCGGTATCGGTCTGCAGTTGAATGCCTCGATCAACAGCCTCGCCTGGAATCAGGTTAGCGTCATTTTTATTATGATTTTCGCTACTGTGTTGGTATCCGAGTGGATCTCTGCGCGGGTTCGTCACGCAATTATTTAACTGAATTATTTAACTGAGTTTAGCCACTCAGGAGGCGAGTATGCGTTTTCCCGACGCGGAGATCACGACGATTGATTTACTGCGCCACGGTGAACCGGTAGGTGGCCGTATGCTGCGCGGCTCCACCGATCACCCGTTGAGTGAAACCGGCTGGCAGCAGGTGACCGATGCCGTGATGCGGCAGACGATCGACGGGCATTTGCCCTACGATGCGATTGTGACCTCGCCGTTAACGCGCTGCCGCGAGTTTGCCTTGTGGCTGGGCGAAGAGTTTGATCTGCCCGTTCAGGTGGAGGAGGCTTTTGCCGAGCTGCACTTGGGGCGGTGGGAAGGCAAAACCCACGCCCAGGTGTTTGCCGAAGAGGGTACCGAGCGAATGAGCGCCTTTTGGTTCGATCCTGCCGCGGTGTCTCCCCCCGGTGGTGAAACCCTGCAAGCCTTTGATACGCGATTGGCCGAGGCCTGGCAGCCGCTATTAAGCCACCCGCCTGGCAAGCATGTGCTGGTGGTGGCGCACCTGTTTGTCTGCAACGGGCTGCTGCGTCAGGTGATCGAGCAGCCGCTTTCGCGGGTATTAACAATGGATTTACCCTACGCGGCAATGAGCCGGGTGCGTCATGAGCGCCACGCGCTGGGCGCAACCAGCTTTGTGGAGTGGATCGGCCGTTAATCATTGGCGGCTAGGCAGGCTTTGCGCCATCATGAAGGCAAGCGGGTTTATCGGAGTGGTTGTCCATGATATCGGTTCGTCTGTGGCCTCTACCTTGCGGGTTGGCGCCATCGGGAAGGGGGCTGCTTACCTGCCTGTTCATACTGATGCTGGCGGGCTGCGCCAGTCGCGACCTGACCCCCATTGAGGCGCCGCCTAACCGTGCAGGCCTCTCAATGGAGCGTGCGTTGATTCTCTCCCATGCCCAGCAGGCTATTGGCACACCGTATCGTTTTGGGGGGAATACGCCCGATGGCCTGGACTGCTCTGGCTTGGTGGAAATGACCTACCGGGCGGCGGGTATTCGCGTTCCGCGTTCCGCCGATGAACAGTTTCGCGTCTTGCCCCAGGTGAAAACCCCACGCCCTGGCGATCTGCTTTTCTTTGGTGACCGTCGCAAAGCGACCCACGTAGGAATTTATCGTGGCAACGGCCAAATGATTCATGCACCTGGTAAGGGCCGTGCAGTCGTCAGCGTGCCGTTAGAGATCGATTACTGGCAGGCGCGCTTTTTGGGTGCCGCCAGCCCCGCTCCTTAACTTATTTCCTCGTCAGCCGATAAGGTACTTTGCAGCGCAAAGTACCTTCGCCGCTATAGGGTGTTATTATGACCAGCAGCACTACTGACCTCATAATAACGGCGTTTGTGAATAACGGCCTTATATAACAATGCAACGATATAGCAATAGCATTGGCTCTATGCGATAGCTTTATAAAAACGACGAGGAGAGCAAAGACGTATGTATGAATCCTTGAATTTATCGAAGGAACAGTCTTTGTCTCAACAGTACTCCCAGCCAACACCTTCTCTACCCCGCTCGAACGCAATGTCGGCAGCATCCGGCAGCCAGGCAGCGTCACCCGCTGAATCGGTATTTTGCTATGCCAACGAAGCGATCATTATTACCGATGCAGAAAACCGGGTAGTGGAGGTGAATCCTGCTTTTTGTGAGTTAACGGGGATTACGCAGGACGATGTACAGGGCAAAACGCCGGAAGCATTCAGCATTTTACCGCTGGATGATAGCCGCACCACGCGCTTGATGCGTGAAGAGCTGCAATTGCGTGACCGCAGTAAAAGCCAGGTGAGTTACCGCAGCCACGATGGCCAGTTTTATCCCGGGATGATGTCGATTAATCGCGTGCGCAATGAGCATGGGGAGATCGATCACCATGTGATTGTGCTGGCGGATCTTTCGGCCATTCCTGCTCATGCCCGTCACCTTAATCGGGAAGTCTATTTTGATGCCCTAACGGGGTTGCCCAATCTGCAACTGCTGACGCAATTGATTCAAGAGTCCATGCAGCATGCAGAAGCAAAGCAGCTCTCCTTAGCGGTGTGCTCGCTGGATATCGATTTCTTCAAAAATATCAATGACCGTCTTGGCGCCACCGTGGGCGATGCGCTGCTCTCATCTTTTTCCCAGCGTATAAGTCATCTGCTGTTTGGCGATGATGTGCTGGCGCGGGTGGGGGGGGACGAGTTTTTGCTGTTACTCCATCATGTCGTAGACGACGATTTTTTTGAGAAGCTGCTAGCCTCTATCCGCCAGCCGCTGATGATAGAGGGGCAGAGCATCCACCTGACGGCAAGCTTGGGAGTGACGTTCTACCCCAATGACCACGTTCAGGGCGATGTGCTCTTACGGCATGCCAATCAGGCGATGTACCGCGCCAAGCAGCGTGGCCGCGATACCTTTCACTTGTTTGATCCAAACCATGACCGCTTGCTGCAGGTGCGCCATGAGCAGCGGCAGCGTTTTATTGATGCCCTCAATAACCATGAACTGCGCCTCTATTATCAGCCCCAGGTCGATATGCGCAGCGGGCAAGTGGTCGGCCTAGAGGCGCTGATTCGTTGGCAGCACCCGGAAGAGGGGCTGCTTGCGCCGGGGCAGTTTTTACCTACCATCGATACCACGCCGTTGGAAGTGGAGCTTGGCGAGTGGGTCATTGAGCAGGCGCTGCGTCAGTTGACCATATGGCAGGCTCAAGGCATCGCGCTACCCATCAATGTGAATATAAGCCCTACGCATCTGTTAGTGAGCAATTTTAGTCAGCGGCTGGACGAACTCTTGGCACGTCATCCCAATGTACCGCCAGCGATGCTCAAACTCGAAGTACTGGAGAGTGCGGCGATGCATGATATCCAGGCCGCACTGCAAAATATGTCGCGCTGCCAGGCACTGGGAGTGAGCTTTGCTATTGATGACTTTGGCACCGGGTTTTCGTCGTTAACCCACCTGCGGCAGCTGCCGGTCAGCCTGATCAAAATAGACCAGAGTTTTGTCCGCGATATGCTCAGTGATCAAGACGATATGGCGATTGTGGAGAGCGTCATTTACATGGCGAATCGCTTTAAGCGGCCCATGCTGGCGGAGGGTGTAGAAACCTTAGAGCATGCCAAAGCCTTGATGGCGCTAGGCTGTGAATTAGCCCAAGGCTACGGGATTGCTCGGCCAATGCCCGCCGAGTCGCTGCCTACCTGGTTGGCGAATTGGCCCAGCCGTGAAGAGTGGAACTCTCTCGCAGAGGCGAACCCTTAAGCGGCTAGCTCGTCAGCGGCTGATTCATCCGCGGAGGGTGTGTCGGAGGGCGTCGCAGTGGAGGATGTCGCTGCGGCGCCGTCGCTGCGGGCTTGGTTCATTTCACTGCGCTGCATGGAAGCTTCAAGCTTGGCTTCCAACAGATATTGACGCGCTTGGGCAGCCACTTGGTAATCGGTAGGGGACGGGTCGGCAGGTGCCATGGCCGCGGCGATCACGGTCTGCATTTTTTCGATCGTCGCTTGGGGGTCATTGGGTACCGGGCCATAATCGATCGGCACTTCGCCTGCTACCGCGTAGCGTTTGCCATCGGGGCCAACTTCATATTCATAGCTGGCGCCGCCCGCATAGGCACCGCCCACTGTTTGGTGGGCCATCTCATGCTGGCGTACTTCGCGATCAGTCTGTTTGAGCTGTTCGAGTAGCTGAATCTCTTCCGGCGCCATGGGCGTGCCGTCTGCCCGTTTGGGGCCAGCCTCGGCGCTGACGCTCTCTTCGCTAGTGCTAGTCGTTTTAGGGTCGTCGGTAGACGCCGTATCTTCTTCAAGTGCACGGCCTTTGGCGGTTTGCTCAACGCGCGGGGACATTGTATTCGCTGAAGGATATGTCCAGGCAGCGTGGGAAACGGTGCTAATGGAAGAAACGGCCATAGGTCATTACCGACTAAGTACGAGTTGGGATACCATGAAGTATTAGCGAGCGATACCGACAGTGCAAGTTTTGCAGTACGTTTTCGCAGTGCTATGCCAACACTTTTCCGACATGATGCCAGTCTTATCTTATGTAAGCCCTATGCAAACCATTGATGTGGTTATTAATCTTAATTATGATGAGTGTTTGGCCCATTACGAGGGGCGTATTGCCAATGTGCGTGCCCGCAGCATTGATGGCCGCTGGGTGATATTTCCTGCCGAAGCGATTCGTCGAATAGTGAGTCGTGACGGCGTGCGCGGTATCTACCGATTAAGTTTTACTGAGCAGGGCCGATTTATCAGCATTAAGCCCCTTAACTAGACGTTGACTTGCCTATGCACCGCCATGGAACACCGATCACCTTAAATGACCTCATTTATTCCATTATTCCCAATTTAAACAGTGCTGAGAAGTTAGTTTTCGCTACGCTAGAGAGCCTGATTGAAACTGCTTCAAACCCTCTGGACATCCTTAAACGCACCGATCAACGTCAGGCGTTTGGTCTGGAAGTTCATCGTATACGCATCAACCTGGAACACCTGCTCGACCGTTACCGAACAGAGCTAGAAGCCGTACTACGCAGCGAAGGTGAGTATACCGGCCCGGTCGTCGACCCCGACCCTCAAGAAGCCGATGCTATTCGTAGTGCTGTGGATATCTATATTCATGTATGTGCTTTTCAACGCGGCGAGCGTCCCAACCCAATACCAGGGCGTGAATCTACGCTGCGCAAACTGTCATAAGAGTAACATTCGCAGCATGGCATCAACATTGCTTGTATAATGTGGCCATTCTGGCTTTCAGGGTTACCCCCTTGAAAGCAAACAGCCTGCCTACCCGGCGCTGGCTGTGGACACATTAGGAGATATACCATGTCTGCCTCACCTGTCACATTGATGGTGGCTCGTCGCGTTGAGCACGGCCGCTACGCTGATTTTAATCGTTGGCTTAATGAAGGGCGCGAATTGGCGGCCGATTTTGCAGGCTACCTCGGCTCCGGCGTATTGGCGCCACCGGCTGACGACGATGAATACCAGATCATATTCCGCTTTAGCAGCAGCGAAACCTTAGCCGCTTGGGAACACTCCGCCTCACGCCATGCTTGGTTGGCGCGCGGCAAAGGCTTATATGAAGCACCTCACGAGCACCGGGCCACCGGGTTGGATGCGTGGTTTCAAACCGGTAGCAGCGCACCGCCGCGCTGGAAGCAGGCCGTGGCGGTATGGCTGGCGTTCTTTCCTATCTCGCTGATCTTTCAATTTGTGTTCGGCGGCGTTTTGGCCGATTGGACACTGGTGCCGCGGGTAGTAGTGAGCACTCTAATGCTCACGCCTGTGATGGTGTTTGTGTTTATTCCACTCTCTATGCGTTTATTAGCGCCCTGGCTGCAGGGGAAGTGGTCCCCGCTGGATCTGCTGGCGCGGTGGCGTCACGCACACCGATCATAACGTAACTGATTAATAAACTTGCTTTGTTCACGCCTCCATAGCGATCCACGCTGCGTTGATACTATTGATACTATTGATCCTATGATGATGGGCTTTATGGTACTAAGCTAAATATGCCTATAGAAAAGGATAAGTGACGCCAGTGCAATGCTGACGTACAACTCAGCCCATGGAGTGTTTATGATTCACGTTCACCATCTGGAAAAGTCTCGTTCGCACCGTATCCTATGGCTACTTGAAGCCCTTGAGCTGGACTATGAATTGGTGGTTTACCAACGCGATGGCAAAACACAGCAAGCGCCAGACTCGCTGAAAAAAATCCATCCACTGGGTAAATCGCCTGTGATTACCGATGGTGATTTCACCGTGGCTGAGTCGGGAGCGATCATTGATTACCTTCTGCAACGCTACGGACAGGGCCGCTGCCAACCCTCGTCGGATGATATGCCTGAGTGGGTGGATTACCGCTACTGGTTGCACTATGCCGAAGGGTCACTCATGCCGCTGCTGGTAATGCAACTGGTGTTTAGCCAAATACCCAAACAGTCACCCTGGCTGATTAAGCCACTGGCCAAGGGGATCAGCGATACAGTAAGTAAGCGCTTCCTCGCGCCGCAGCTTAAACAGCACCTGAGCTTTATTAACCAATACCTGTTGGCGCAGGGTAATTTTGCCGGGCCGTGGCCCAGCGGCGCCGATATGCAAATGAGCTTTCCGCTCCAGGCAGTGGCCGCCGTACAGTCACTGGAACAGTATCCTGCCATAGCCGCTTTTGTGTCACGCATTGAGCAAGACGCCGCTTGGCAACGGGTGGTAGAGCGGGCAGGCCCGCTTACCATGCCTGGTCAGTGAACAGTCGCTATGTACTATTTCGCCTCGTCTGCCGCTCTTCCGGTGGAGCTGCTACGCAGCATTGACGACTACCTGGGGCGATGGGGTATCGCCTTGCTGCTTGTTTTTCTCCTTTTGGCGCTGCTGGGCAATCTGTTGCTCAAGCGGCGTATGCAGTATAACCGGGCGCTCCTGCAAACCAATAAAGAGATGCTGGCGACCATTCTGGATAGCGTCGATGCGTTTATTTATATCAAATCTCCTACCTTAGAGTACCAATACGTTAATCGCCGCATCAGCGAGCTATTTGGCCTGCCCGCCGACAAAATTATCGGTAAGCGCGATGAGGCCTTTTTTGATGCCGGAAGCGCCGCTGAAATCAAGCAAGTCGATCGCAACGTATTGGCGTCAGGTAAAAAAGTGACGGTAGAGGAGAGCAATGTCTTGCAAGGCGAAAGCCGGGTAAGAACTTTCTTATCAATTAAAATGCCGCTTTCCATGTCGCCCGGTACAGCCCCTTGCCTGTGCGGTATATCGACCGAACTGACTGACTACCTGGAAATGCAGTCGCGCACTCACTACCTGGCCTTCTATGACTCGCTAACCGGGCTACCCAATCGGCGGCTGCTGATGGATTCCTTAACGGCCGCTATTGCCCATGAAGAGTGGGCGGCATCCTATAGCGCGGTAATGGTCATTGATCTGGATAACTTTCGCTTAGTGAATGACATTCAGGGCCATGACAGTGGCGATCAGCTATTGATTAGCGTTGCCGAACAGTTGCGCCAGCGGCTTGACGCAGAGGAAACGCTGGCTCGCTTTAGTAGCGATGAGTTTGTGGTGCTGATCAATAATCTGGGCGAGCAACAGGCGAACGCTGCGCTAAAAGCCGAGCGTGTGGCGCGCCAACTATTAGAGACGATTGCGCAATTAAGAAACAGCCATTCGTTGCCGATCAGTGCCAGTATTGGTATTTCACTGTTCACGGGAGGAGGTGAGCACAGTATGGATAGCGTGCTGCAGCAGGCTGATATGGCGTTGCAGCAGGCGAAAAGCGCGGGCGGTAATGGGCTGTGCTTTTTTAATACCGATATGCAAACCAGCGTGCTGGAAAGAGCGAGCTTAGAAGCCGACCTGCATAAGGCGCTCGAGCGCAACGAGCTGGCGCTGCATTACCAGGTGCAGGTTGACCATCAGGGCGTCACCATCGGCGTAGAAGCCTTACTGCGCTGGTTTCACCCTCAGCGCGGCTGGGTATCGCCCGCGACGTTTATTCCGCTTGCGGAGGAGAATCGGCTGATTGTGCCGATCGGTTATTGGGTAATGCGCTCCGCCTGCGAACAGCTGGCGAAGTGGTCGCGCCAAGCCGCCTATGCGCCGTTAAGTATCTCCGTCAATGTAAGTTCAGTGCAGTTTCAGCAGCCGGAGTTCGTGCGTGATGTTGAAGCACTGTTGGCTGAAACCCAGGCGCCACCGAGCCGCCTGGTGCTCGAAGTCACCGAGAGCCTGTTGATGCAAGAGCCGGTGAGAGTCCGCAACACGATGTTGCAACTGCGGGCCAAGGGGATTCGTTTTGCATTGGATGACTTTGGCACGGGCTACTCATCGCTGAGTTATCTGAAGCGATTGCCGCTGGACGAGTTAAAAATTGATCAATCGTTTATTCACGAGCTGCTTACCGATAAGACAGACGCCGCAATTGTCGATACCACGATTCTGCTTGCGGTGAGCTTGGGCCTGACCGTGGTCGCGGAAGGGGTGGAGAAAAAAGAGCAGCTTGACTGGCTAAGAGGCCACGGCTGCTATCGCTATCAAGGCTATCTATTTGGCCGCCCGACCCCGATTGAGTATCTGTTCGAGACCTATTAAGGGTTTATAGCAAAACCCCTTTCCAGAATGCTGAAAAGGGGCGAGGGTCGTGCTTATCAATGTGTCTGGCTTAACTGGGCGACTGGCTTAGCTGAACAGTGCAAAGCTGTCGGCGTTAAGCCACATATGAACCAAAATACTGGCGATGTAGCCGAGCAGAATAACCGGCGACCAGCGCAAGTGACCCATAAACGTATAGGATCCCCTTGCCTGACCCATTACCGCCACACCGGCTGCGGAGCCTATCGATAGTAAGCTGCCCCCGACGCCAGCGGTTAAGGTAATCAGCAGCCACTGGCCATGGGACATATCGGGCTCCATGGTCAGCACCGCAAACATCACCGGAATGTTATCCACCACGGCCGAAACGACACCCAATACGATGTTGGCGGCGGTGGCGTTCCAACCGGTATACAGCGCTTCGGACAGCAAACCTAGATAGCCCATGAAGCCAAGCCCGCCAACGCACATTACCACTCCGTAGAAGAACAGCAGTGTGTCCCACTCGGCCCGGGCGACGCGGTTAAAAACATCAAACGGCACCACGCTACCCAACTGCGCCAGCTTACGGTTATCACCTTCACGGCTATACCGCTCGCGCTTGCGCTCCAAGGAGCGGGGCAAGCTCCGGCGCAGGTAGTAACCGAAGAACTGCAAGTAGCCCAGGCCGGTCATCATGCCAAGCACCGGGGGAAGGTGGAGCACAACGTGACATAACACGGCGGTGACAATCGTCAGTAAAAACAGCAGCACAATGCGCCGGGCGCCACGCTTTAGCCACACATCTTCATAAACGCTGGAGGGTTTTTCATCCTTGATAAACACGCTCATGATGCAGGCGGGAATCAGGAAATTGACCAGGGCGGGGAAGAACAGAATGAAGAACTCCTGGAACTCCACCATGCCCGCTTGCCATACCATTAGGGTGGTGATGTCGCCAAAAGGGCTAAACGCGCCCCCGGCGTTGGCCGCCACGACGATATTGATACAGGCTAAGTTGATATACCGCTGATCCCCTTCGGCCACTTTGGTTACCACCGCACACATCAACAGTGCGGTAGTGAGGTTGTCGGCAATCGGTGAGAGTAGAAAGGCGAGGCCGCCGGTTAGCCAAAACAGCGTGCGGTAGTTGAAGCCCTTGCGCAGCATCCAGGAGCGCAGCGCATCAAAGACACGGCGCTCTTCCATGGCGTTGATATAGGTCATGGCCACAAGTAAGAACAGCATCAGCTCGGTGAACTCCAAAAGCGTAACGCGGAAAGCGTACTCGGACGCTTCCGACATGCCGTTTTGGACATACACCCAGCCGATGAGGCTCCAGATAATACCGGCTGCCACTAACACCGGTTTAGACTTGCGCATATGGATCTTTTCTTCCGCCATGACCAACGCATAGGCCAGGACAAAGATCGCTACAGCGAAAAAGCCCACGGTAGAGCTGGTAAGATCCAACTCACCGGTCACTGCAAAAGCATTGGGACTTACGCCTAATAGTAAGGCCGCTAACAAAAAAAGCCAGCGACGATATAATCGAGGCTGGCAAGAGGGTTGGCACAACGTAGGCATGTGACGTTCTTCCTCATGGTCAAGTTGTCAGGAGTGGTGTAAAAACGGCCTTATTTTATCAGTCTATATTGCGCCGCAATACCTTATTAAAACGAACGAAAGGAGTTCTTCTTAAGGTAATAGCATCTTTTTTTAGGAAATTAATCTTTTAGGTAATGGTAAAATTTTTAGTATTCGTTTTATAAAAAAAGCTAACAGTGGATTTGGTATTATACTATTGCCGCATAGCATTATTGAATAAGATTCATAATTTATATCTTTTCTCGCTAATATTTGTTTTTGAAAATATTTGCGTGGATCGGGGCAGACAATGAAGGAAGGGCCGCAAGTGCCCGCCTGTAGCCAGTCGTGCTATGTTGAGTTGCGCCACGCTCCCACTCAGACTGAAAAGTTTGTTCGCCAAGCGTTTGCTCAAAAACAGCGGGTGACGATAAAACGAGGCCTGTCAGCGACGGCCATTGGATACGCTAAGGAATAACACGATGCGCAACCTCTTCTCCTCCCAGTGCCGCGCGCTTGGTACATCGATAGCGACGCTGGCTCTTTTATGTGTCGCTTTCGATATCCAGGCTGAAACTCGTGTGACCTATAAGTCAGCCGCGGCGGGTACGGCCTACTACCTAATGGGCGTAGAGCTCTCTGATGCCATTCGCGAGGGGACTGACGAAGCCATTATCCTCACCCTCGAAGAGAGCCAGGGTTCTATACAAAACGTGATGGAAGTATCGGCTCGCCAAGGCAATTACGTGTTTACCTCCCCGGCCGTTTTAATTGAACAGGCGATGGCCGGTGAGGGGGCGTTTGCAGAACATCCGCACCCTCGTTTCCAGGAGATCCGAGGCCTGTTTCCGCTGCCCTCGATGACCATGCACTTTGTGCTTGCAGGCGATAAAGGCAGCATCGATTTTTCTGCGCTGGAAGATAAACATATATTGATTGGACGCGGCACCTTTAGTGCCCGTGAGGCCACTCGGTACCTGACGCTGTTTGGCCTGGAAGGTCGCGTACGCATCGCGGATGCGGCGATTAATAGCGGGCCTGATGCGATCAAAAACGAACAGATTGATGGTTTTGTTACCGCAAGTGCCTATCCCTCTCCCAGTGTGCTTGAGGCGGCCAGCAGTCTGCCTATCTCGTTGGTCAGCCTGACCGACGAACAAATTGAGCAAACCGGGGCGTCACGCCAAACGATACCCGGCGGCACTTACCCTGGTATCAACAACGATGTCCATACGACGTCGCTCCCCGTGATTGCCTACACCACAACCGCGATGGACGAAGATACGGCCTATACGCTTACCAAAACGTTTTGGGAGCATCATGAAACCCTGGCGGAGGACGCCCCATGGTGGAGCAGTATTAGCCCCGAAATGCTGGAAAACATGGCCGATACCCTTCATCCAGGGGCGCTGCGTTACTATCAGGAAGCGGGGAGCGAGATAGCTGACGCTGTGCGCTAGCTTTTTTAGCTCCCCGTCAACCGGCCTACAAAGCAACTTACTTCAAAAGATCGTAAAGCTTAACGCTATATAAGCGGCGTAGCCTGCGAGCAGCACGGCGCCCTCCCAGCGCGACAGGCGCATACCGGTATACAAAAACAGCACCAGTATGCCCGCGGCTCCCAGCATTACCCACTGGTCAAATAGGGCCACCCGCGGCGCAAGGGGCAGCGGCTGTAAAAACGCGGAGATACCCAGAATACCTAACAGGTTGAAAATATTGCTGCCCAGAATATTCCCAACGGCAACATCTGCATGACGGCGCAACGCAGCAATGACCGATACGGCCATCTCCGGCAGTGAGGTACCCACAGCGACGATGGTTAAGCCGATCACCGCTTCGGAAATACCCATAGCCTGGGCCAAGCCAATGGCGCCGTACAAGAGTAGCTGTGACCCGCCAATCAGCATGCCTAAACCAACCACTAGCGCTACGGCGATCATCCAGCCTGTGGTGGGCAGCTTCGTCATCTCCTCCGCTTCTGAGGCGTGCATCTCCGCGGCAGGAATATGGTGGCGGCTTTCACTGACATAGGCCCAAATAAGATAGCCGACGAGCCCTGTTATAAAAATTCCCGCATCTATACGCCCTAGCGCACCGCCGAAGGAGAGTCCAATAAACAGCAGGCTAGCCAGCACCATCACCAAGCCATCCCGGCGCAGCGCTAATGGTTGAACCACCATCGGGCAAATAATCGCGCACATACCCAGAATCAATAAGATATTGCCGATATTACTACCCACAATGTTGCCAACCGCAATGTCAGGCTGCTGGTTCATCGCGGCATCAATCGAAACGACGAGTTCAGGGGCCGAAGTGCCAAACCCCACCACCACAAGTCCTGTTAGCAGTGGCGAAACGCCGACTCTTCGCGCGCCAGCCACCGCGCCGCGAATGAGCGACTCCCCTCCGAGAGTCAATAGCGCAATACCTGCCAACAAACTAAGACCATATAGCATGTTAAAACCTCTTCTAAAGTGCTCGCCAGGCCGCGAATGACGCGGGTTTTACCGGGCAAGCCAAGCGCGCTAGGCGGACGAATTAGTAGTGCCTAGCTCACTGGCAAGATTAAGGCTATTTTTGATAATTTGCGCGTTTTTTGAATGATGATGGCAGCAGAACACCAAAATAAAAAACATAAAGGCTTTGACCTGCTGTTGACGACGTGACAGGATGTGCGCAGTTAGTAAGTTAGCAAGCAAGCATGGTTCCAGAAACATTCGAATTCTTTCGGTAGTCTGTAATTGTATTCCTTGTTCTACTCACTATTTATCTGGGTAATACCAGGATTTCTACAATTCGCGACTTGCGAAAAGGATTTAATATCATGGCAACTGGCACAGTTAAGTGGTTCAACGATTCTAAAGGCTTCGGTTTCATTGCTCCTTCTGACGGCAGCGATGACGTTTTTGCTCATTTTTCTGAAATTCAGTCTGATGGCTTCAAAACTCTGCCTGAAGGCGCTAACGTCTCTTTTGACGTTACCCAAGGTCAGAAAGGCCTTCAAGCTTCAAACATCAAGCTGCTTTCTTAATCCTAGCGATTATTTAAGTTCTCGAATCGTTTAGATTCGATGATCGGGCCCCGCTTTGGCGGGGCCCGATGCGTTTGCGCCTGTTAAAAGTGTTTCTTCCCTTTAGGCGTACCTTCTGTGTGCTGGAGTCAGGTTGAGATAAGAATGGGTTTGATTGGCGTGATGTTATAATATACCTTTATGGCGAAGATGCATTACTTTGCAATCGGCAAAAGGAGAGATCGGATATGACAGCATTGCCACTTAAGGGCGCCAGCGTATTGGTACTGAGTGCTTTGATACTGACAGGCATTCAGAGCGTTAACGCCAGCGATCATGACCATGATCACGACCATACTCATAACGACCACGACCACGACCACGACCACGACCACGACCACGACCACGACCACGACCACGACCACGACCACGACCACGATAGCGATATCTACTCAGGCTATTTTGATGATGATCAGGTTAAGGATCGTGCGCTTTCTGATTGGGAAGGCGATTGGCAGTCCGTTTATCCCTACCTGCAAGACGGCACCCTCGACGAAGTGTTTGCGCATAAAGCAGACAATGGTGACAAGACGGCTGAAGAGTACAAAGCGTACTACGACACCGGGTATCAAACGGATGTTGAGCGTATCGTCATTGACGGAAGCAGCGTCACCTTCTTTGAGAACGGCGAAGAGAGAACAGGCGAATACCAATACGATGGCTATGAAATTTTAACCTATCAAGCGGGGAATCGCGGCGTACGGTTTATTTTCGAACTGGAAGAAGCATCCGACGATCTGCCCCAGTATATCCAGTTTAGTGACCACAGCATTTATCCCACCGATGCTCATCACTATCATCTCTACTGGGGTGATAATCGCGAAGCCCTATTAGAAGAAGTCACCCACTGGCCGACGTATTACCCATCGATGCTGAGCGGTGAGGAGATTGTTGAAGAAATGGTAGCGCATTAAGCTGCATCGGTTGATACGAACACACCTCCAAATACTTTCGTGTCACTCTTAAAAGAAAAGCAAAGCGCTGGCCAGATGCTGGCGCTTTGTTTTTTCTCCACCTCCAACGCTGGAACCCTCCTGCATGGCCTACTGGCGACACCGGATATAGGTACGTCTATTGCCTCATTTCGGCAGATATGGTTTTATTTCTAAATTAATTTAAGGTGGCGCTTGAGGCTCTCAACAGGGAGGGTTAAGAAGCTGCCCAATAATAAAGTGACGGGAATATAGGAGCGGGTATGGCCACCTATACGCTTTATGACAAAGATGGCAACGAACTTATCCACAACGATTTACAAAAAAAGCAAGAGTGGTGTAAAGACGGGGAGCGTCTGGAAACGCGTTTTCTAGCGCTGTATGGTAAAAAATTGGGTTTGAGGCTCAATGAAGAGAAATTACGTGACCCAACAGTGCCCGATTTTATTCATACTGAAACAGGCAGGTACGTTGACCTCAAAAGCCAAACGACACCGTTTTTTCAATCACACAAGTACGGCGTTGATCCTCAGTACGCAGTAACGTTAAATAAAATCGATGTGGATAGGTACTATCAGTTATATCCCGGCATTATCGTTCTTTACCATGTGAACTGGATAGCGGTAAAGATGGTAAGTGGTTATGGGAAAACAGCGGAAGTAAAAGCAATGGAAGGAATTTGGGCGGCCACTATCAATAAAATAAAGGCCATGTGTACGCCTGAAAATCTCCATGCGTATTTGCAGCGCACTAACGACAAGCAGGGTAATGCCCGAGATAGCTATGTGCTGAACCTAAAGCACGATCACTTCAAAGTTATTGAGGATGATAAGCAGAATCTAAAGTGGCTCAGTTGAGCTGCTAGATGATAGCAGCAACGGCCATAGCTCATTTGTGTTCTGTTAACTGTGCGAACAGCGGCATCAGTAGCGCGAAGAGTTCTGCCTGGGACGAAATGCAGCACTTGGCGTAGAGCTGGCGGCGGAAGACTTTCACTGTCTGAAGGCTGACCTCCAGGTGTAGGCTGATGGATAAGGATGAGTGGCCTCTTAGAATAAACAGGGCCACTTCCGCTTGGCGTGGGCTCAGTCGAATGCTGTGATGCTGATTCAGGGCCTCTCTTAGGCGTTCCTCTAGAGGCGCTGGCGACGCCTTAATCACCCCTTCAAAACGGTAATCTTGCCAGTGCTTTTTCAGCAAGCTGCTGAGGGTGAATGCGTACTGTTGCAGTACCTCAAGCTCACGTTTATTAAAGGGTTTACCACTGGAGCGATCTCTACCAAGACAGGCGGTTAGCGTAACATCCGTAGTGATAGTGGCGAACACTGCCACCTCGTCTAGCAGCGTGGTCTGCTGGTAGTAATTCTTATAGTAATGCGTGCGTCGAAAGTGGTCAGGCGCCACGTCCCTCAATCGGCGTATGCCCTGAGCATCGCCTCTGAGGTGCTCGCGGTAAAATGGATCCAGCAGGTAATCTCCCCCTAGATATTGGCTATCCATCGGCAGGTAAACGACAGGGTCGGTGTACTCCCGATAGAGCACCGCTGGCCGGTGTTCGCCGTGATAAGCGATGATGATCAAGTTATCGAATGCCGCTAGACGTTTCACCAAGCTTGAGAAATGTTGCGGCAACGCAGGGGTTGCCAACGCCAGGAGGGTATTGGCCAGTGCTTCGTCAATTTCGCTATGCGTCACCCATTTCACATCCGCAGGCCCATACCACGCTGGGGTTATATACGATCCGATGAGCTGCCAATACCGTTCTAGATAGGTTGGCTACCAAGCCTCTCAGTCTAGCTGGAGAGCTGCAACGCCAGCAACTGAGGGTTATTAGCCGATCATAAACGGTAGCAAGCTGGTCTAGCCCCGGCGGCTGGCTTGATCAACCACCTCTTCGTTTTGTGCCGGCTCAGCGATTGCCCGCTGTCGGTTGCAGCGTTTCCTGGAGATGGATCATGACGGATAACAATATCAAACTGGAAAGAACCCTATCCCTAAAAGCCGTGGTGCTGTTTGGCCTGGCCTATATGACGCCATTGATCGTGCTAGGCACCTTCGGGGTAATTGCCAGCACGAGCAATGGCGCCGTACCCACTGCTTATCTTATTACCACCGCTGCCATGCTCTTCACGGCCTACAGTTACGGCATTATGGCGCGTACTTATCCGGTAGCCGGGTCTGCCTATACCTACGCACGCAGAGCCATCGACTCCCGGGTTGGCTTTATGGTGGGGTGGAGCGTGCTGCTGGATTACTTCTTCCTGCCCATGGTGATCTGGTTGATCGGCGCTGCTTACTTGAATGCACGCTTTCCTGAAGTACCGAGCTGGATATTTCTGCTGGGCTTTATTGGCATCACCACCTTCCTGAATATTTACGGCATCAAGCTCGCGTCCAAAGTGAACTCGTTGCTGATGGTCTTCCAGATATTGGTGATCGCCTTCTTCGTGTTGTTGTCGGTTCGTCATGTCTTTGCGACCGGCGGTAGCGACGCGCTTTTTAGCCTGGGGCCGTTCTTGGGTGAGGATGCTGGGTTCACCGCGATTGCCGCGGGCGCAGCGGTGGCCGCTTACTCTTTCCTTGGCTTTGACGCCGTCACCACACTGACCGAAGAAACCATCGATCCAAAGCGCAATATCCCCAAGGCCATTATGCTTACCGCTCTGATCGGCGGCGGTATCTACGTGCTAGTGGGTTACACAACGCAGCTGGTGCATCCTGGCAGCAACTTCGTAAATTCCGATTCAGCCGCCTTCGAAATTGCCACGACCATCGGTGCAGATCTCTTTGGCGCTATCTTTTTGGCCGGTATGGTGCTCGCTCAGTTCACGTCTGGCCTGGCCGCCCAAGCAAGCGCCTCTCGGCTGCTGTTTGCCATGGGGCGGGATGCAGTATTGCCGCCGAAGCTGTTCGGTGGGCTGCACGCGCGCTTCCATACGCCGGTGTTCAACATCGTGTTAACGGGCGCTATCGGCATCATCGCTTTGTTTCTTGATGTGTTATCGGCTGCCTCGTTTATCAACTTCGGTGCCTTTATCGCCTTCACGATGGTTAATCTGTCAGTCATCTTTCTGGTCAGCAAAGACGCCGAGGCAAAGCGCCAGTATGGTGTGATTCGAGGGATGTTAGTGCCGCTCATCGGTGCCCTGGTCAACCTTTGGCTGATGAGTAAGCTGGATATCAACGCCTTTATTCTTGGGCTGATCTGGCTTTCCATTGGCCTCGCCCAGCTGGCTTATCTGACTCGTTTCTTCCGTCGCGAGCCGCCGGAAGTGGCCTTTGATGACTCAGAGCCCGAGTCAGCGCCCGCTTCGGCAAAAGCAACCCTGTAAACGGAGATCTACCATGTCCAGAAATTTGCCTGTCCTTGTGGTGCAGGAAGCCTCGCGGCCGCACGGCATTGACTCCGAACTGCTGGACTTCGAGGCCGAGCTGGCGGTACATCTGAGCGACTTCGGGGCTGATTTTGAGCCGCCAAGGATGGTGGTTTATCCGGAGCTCTATTTATGCGGCGCCACGGGTACGCCTCAGCAGCGCAAGGAGCAACTGGAAGCCGCGGCTGAACCAATTGATGGCCCCCGTCACCAGCACTTATCACGTATCGCCCGCAACCTGGGGGTATGGCTGCTGCCCGGCACAGTATGCGAGCGGGGAGAGGGCGGGCATCTGTACAACACCGCGCCGGTGTATTCGCCCGAAGGTGAGCGAGTGGCTGCCTACCGTAAGTGTTTCCCCTGGCGACCTTACGAGCCCTATCAACCGGGAGATCGCTTTGAAGTGTTCGAGGTGCCGGGCATAGGCCGGGTCGGCCTGGCCATCTGCTACGACATCTGGTTTCCCGAGACGGTGCGCCAGCTCGCTTGGCTGGGGGCGGAAGTGATCATCAACCAAGTGGCCACCACTACCTGCGACCGCGCTCAAGAGCAAATCCTTGTGCAAGCCAATGCTATTTTCAACCAGGTGTATATGGTCAGCGCTAATTCAGCCGCGCCTGCGGGGGAGGGTCAGAGTTTGATCGTCGATCCCGAAGGCCGCATCCGCGCGCGGATGTCCGGAGCGACTTCGGGCATTCTCACCGATGTACTCAACATTGATGAGGTCGAGCGTGTGCGTACCTTCGGGACTGCGGGCTTGAACCGAATGTGGTCTCAATTCCGGGAGGACGACCCGGTGCTGGAATTACCCATGTACGAAGGGCGCATTGATCCTCGTAAGTGGAGTAAAAAGCGTTAATCAGCCTACCACCATCACTGGAGAAAAAGGCGATATGAACACGGCTCCCGCACCCCTTCCAATCGGCATGCCCGGCGCTCTGCAGCTCGTCGATCAGCATACTGCGGATTACGCTATCCGCGTCAACTTGCTGGTCTCGCCCGTCCGCGATCATGTACTGTTGCATGTCGACCTAGACTGGAGAACGCCATGCCTTCCCCCCTCGTGACCACCGACTGGCTGCAGGAGAATCTGGATAACGAACATTTGGTGCTGATCGACGCTAGTATGGCCAATGTCGTTGGCAAGGAGCCGATCGTTTATGACCGTCCGATGTTGATCCCGGGAAGTTTCCGGATCGACCTGGAAGGAGCGCTTTGCGATACCGGGGCTTCCCAAGCTCACGCCTTCCCGACGGAAGAGCAGTTCACGGCGGAGGCCCGTAGATTGGGCATCAAGCCCGAGAGCTTGGTGGTGTTGTACGACGATCAGGGTATCTACTCGGCACCACGAGCCTGGTGGATTCTGCGGGCTATGGGCCTCAAACAGGTGTTTGTTCTAGATGGCGGCCTGCCGCAGTGGTTGGCCGAAGGGCGGGACATCGATTCTGCTTCGGTGGCAGATGCGGCCAAGCATGGCAGCGTGGTTGGCAAGCTCGACCACACCTTGGTTCGAGATTCTGCCTACGTTTTCCAGCATCTGGAGGACGAGCGAGTAACGGTCATCGATGCGCGATCACAGGCACGTTTCCTGGCGCAAGCGCCAGAACCCAGGCCTGGTGTGCGCGGTGGTCACATCCCCAATTCCCTCAACCTGCCGTTTACAGAGGTGCTGGAGGGTCATCGGTTCAAGCCAGCCAGCCAACTGGCGTCAACGTTTGCCCACCTCGCTCCCTCCCTTCAGCCCAGCAACGAGCCCCAACTGGTGTTTTCCTGTGGTTCCGGCATCACCGCCTGCATCATCTTACTGGCGGCCGAGCTGGCCGGGTATACTCAGCTGTCGCTGTATGACGGTTCCTGGGCCGACTGGGGTAGCAGTGAGTCATTGCCGGTGGCGTAGCGGACATCATCTCGCTACAAGAGGAATTGGCAGTTCCTAACAATCACGGGCACGGCAACGTCTACTCTATTGCGGCTTCGCCCCCATACAAGGTTCCCGCTAAGCTCAGCGCTAGGCGCTTTCGGGTCGACGTAGTAGCCCTATGTCAGCTACAGAAATCGCTATAACCACTGTGGTCTGGAACATTCTCTCCCAGATTGCGGGTTGGGTATCGCCTGGAGGCATCACTGAAGCAGTTCGATAAGAAGATCAGCAACGTGTCGAACGACAGGATCCTTCTCATGGCGCAGATGCCATGCCAAGTGCAGGGTAAAGCCGGGTACCGGCACCGGGGGCGGTAGAGATATCAGGGCTGTGAAGTCAGCTACGACACGGGAAGGCAGCATGGCGATCATATCGGATCCCTGCAGCAGCGCTGGCACCATCTGGAAGTTGGGTACCACCGCACCAACCCGGCGTGAGCTGCCTAGCTTGGTCAGCTCCGCATCCAACGACGTCCGTGTTTCACCGCGCCCGGAGACGATGATGTGCGGGTATTTCAGCCAGGTATTCATGTTGAAACCGGCGGCGGCAGGGTGCCCGGCGCGCATGGCGACGACATAGTGTTCAACGAACACTTCTTCACGATGCAATTTTTCCTCGACAGATGAGAAAACGGAGATAGCAAGGTCTGTCGAACCGTCGATGAGTGCCTGACGGGCAGCCTCGGCGCCATGCCAGGGCTGGATCACTATATCGACGCCAGGAGCTGAGCGCTGCAGTTCCTGCTGCAAGGGCGCGGTTACGAACACCGCCGGATAGTCTGCCATGGCGATCCGCACTGTTTTGCGTATTTCAGCCAGCGGCACCTTGGGTGGATCAACAAGATTCACCACCTCCGCAAGTAGCGATTTCAGCGGCGCACGCAGCGCCTCGGCCTTTGGCGTTAGGCGCATTGTGCCGCGGCCGCGCTCCAGCAACTCATCACGGAAGAGATAACGGCAGCGTTGCAGTGCGGCGGAGGCGGCAGGCTGTGACATGCCCAGCTTATCGGCAGCATGGCTGACATGAGCCTCATCCAGAAGCGCATCAAGGACAACGAGCAGGTTGAGATCGAGAGAGCGAAGATTCATGAAACAAATAATAGAACATATTATTAATCGATTGGAGTAATTTTGGTCGTGGGTGCATCGTTTCCGTGCAGTTACCTAAAGGAGGCGAAACCCCATGACTAAGACGCTCATTCTTCTGTTCCACCCCGATCTTGCGCACTCGAAGGCCAATGCTGCGCTAGCTGCGGCAGCGGCCAAGCTACCCGCCGTGGAGCTCGTCGATATGCAAGCCATCTATCCCCATGGCATCGATCTATCCAAAGACGGCGAGCGCGAGGCCCGGCGGCTGCTTGAATGCGACCGTATCGTGCTGCAGTTCCCCATCCAGTGGTATTCCACGCCTCCGCTGCTGAAAGCCTGGCAGGATGCCGTGCTGACGAGGATGTTCTACATCGCCTACGAGTCTGAAGGGCGTATGTTGGAAGGCACGCCGCTCATGGTGGCCGCAACGGCTGGCAACATACCAGACGCCTACCGAACCGGTGGGCGCAATATGTTCACAATGAATGCACTGCTCGCCCCGTTACAGGCCACCGCGCATCGCTGTGGTCTGCCGTGGGCCGAGCCTTTTGTTCTTTATCAGGCCGACAAGCTGTCCGCGGAAGCACTTGATGCCGCTACTGTTGAGTATGCCGCCACACTCAAGCACTGGATCGCAGGTAGTACAGCGCTCTGTGTGCAGGAGCTGGAGTTCAGGAGAGCAGCCCAATGAATTACAGCAGACGCGATATCCTGCGTATGGCCAGCGGCCTCGCGGCAAGCACATTCGCAACCTCCATCCTGAGCTTCGAAGCGTTCGCCAAGAGTAGTGGTGTAGGCAGCCCTGGTTCCGTCCCGAACTTTCTAGACGGGCATTTTCGGCCCGTTAACAAGGAGACGACGGCCTTTGACTTGTCGGTGCGCGGCGCCATCCCGTCCGCTTTATCAGGGCACTACTTCCGCAATGGCCATAACCCGAAGGATGGCATCAATCCCGGCGCCTGGTTCTATGGTTCAGGCATGATCCACGGGCTACGTATTTCGGGCGGACGCGCTGAGTGGTACCGCAATCGCTGGGTCAAAACCCCGGCGCTGGAAGGGGCGCCGCTGTTTATCGATCATGAGACGATCGACCTTCATGCGAGTGCGGCCGGTACCAGCGTGATCGCCCATGCGGGGCGCATTTTGGCCCTTCAAGAGGTTAACTTACCCTTTGAGATCACCCCCGAACTGGAAACGATTGGCGCCTACGATTTTGGCGGTGCTTTAAAGACTATGATGACGGCCCATCCCAAGATCTGCCCCCGCACAGGCGAGATGCTGTTCTTCGGCAATTCGCCTCTCCCGCCGTACTTGACCTACCACGTGGCGGATGCCTCGGGGCGGCTGGTACATAGCGAGGTGATCGAAGGGCCAAACGGTTCTGTCATCCATGACTTCGCCATCACTGAAAACTATGTGATTTGGTTCGATCCCAACGTAGCGCTTGATCTACATTCCAACCTTGCCTTTCCCTATACGTGGCAGAGGGAGTATCGCGGCCGGATCGGCGTTATGTCGCGTGACCGCAGCAAGGGTAGTGTGCAGTGGATCGACGTTGATCCCTATTACATGCTGCACTTCTCCAATGCCTGGGAAGATGCAGATGGTCACCTTGTGGTCGAGGGGCCGTTCTTTGACGAAGCCGCTTGGGGGAAAGCCTCAGCCTTTATCAATGGCACCGCGCCGGAGGGAGCCGCACCTGTCAGTGGGGCGAAGCGCAGCCGGTGGACAATAGATCCGCAGCAGGGAACCGCGCGCGTCGGGCTGCTCGATGATCTTACGATCGAATTCCCCATGATCCACCTCGGCTTCACCGGGCGGCAAAACCGCTTCGCCTATGCGGTGGTTTTCCCCGACGCGGCGCGCGCCGGTTACGGTATCGTCAAATATGACATGGAGCACGAACGGCGCTGGGTGCTTGACCTTCCCGCAGGTGTCTATGCAGGAGAGCCCTGCTTCGTTCCCGACCCACAAGGTCACAGTGAAGATGATGGGTGGCTATTAACCTATGTTACCGATCTGCGTAGCAACGTGGCAGAGCTTTGGATCCTGGACGCAACACAGATCGGCGCTCACCCTGTCGCTGCGATCGAACTACCTGCCTGGGTGCCCGCCGGTGTGCATGGAACTTGGATTGGCGATAACGAGGTCTTGGTTAGCCCTTTCCAAGCCACAGGCACAAAAAAAGCACCTAAAGGTGCTTGATTTGTAGGGGTGTCTGGTGGAGGCGGCGGGAATTGAACCCGCGTCCGCCAGCACGCGCCTATTGGCTCTACATGCTTAGATTTCGTCATTTGATTTAACGCAACTGACTCCGACGATCAGGATTCAGCCACGCGAGTCTTCTAAAGTTTAGCGCTTGGCGAGAAGACACCACCAAACGCGATCCTATCAGCTTTAGCTCGTATCCCCTTAGCGATGAATAGGCACATCACCTTGGGGCCAGACAAGAAGCTAACAGTGTTTAAGCTGCTAGCGCGCCTTGAGCGTAGTTTTCGTCATTTGCGACTATTTTTCGTGATGTGGGATTTACGAGATACATCACGCTCTCGGCATGCACCGCAAGGGTTGTCACCGGCGTCGAAACCATGTCGCCCCCTTATTTCAGGTGAGCATTCTAACGTGCTCACACCTGATTGACCAGTTATGCCTTGTTATGTTCCCGCATAATTCGACCTTTTTGGCGGCTCCAGTCGCGATCTTTTTCGGTCGCGCGTTTGTCATGCAGCTGTTTACCGGTCACGAGCGCCAGCTCACACTTCACCTTATTGCGCTTCCAGTAGAGCTTAAGGGGCACGCAGGTGTGGCCCTTGTCTTGGGTGATCGAAAAGATTTTGGCGATCTCTTTGCGATGCAGCAGCAGTTTGCGGGTGCGCGTCGGGTCGGCAATCTCGTGGGTGCTCGCGGTATTCAGCGGCATGATATGACTACCCAGCAGAAACGCTTCGCCGTTACGAACCAGAATATAGGTATCGGTGAGCTGAGCCTTACCGGCGCGCAGGCTCTTCACTTCCCAGCCTGCCAGCGCTAGCCCTGCCTCGAAGGTTTCATCGATATGGTACTCAAACCGTGCCTTCTTGTTTTGGGCAATAACGCTGCTACCGGGGCCCTTACTGTTACCTTTCTTAGTGGCCATGGAACCTCATAATTAATCTGTCAGTGGCTTCCCCTTCGTTATTTGGGGAGGCGTGATACCATTTAGGGTCTGAAAAATGTTTCCCATGATACGCTTTGGGCACTGTGAAGTCAGCGGAGAGGTCAATGCCAACCGTCAATCGTTCCGCCTTAGTGCGGCACACCCCCCAGAAAATGTTCGACCTGGTCAACGACTTCGAGCGCTACCCGGAGTTTTTGCCAGGTTGCCGTCAGGCGCGTCTGCTTGAGCATGATGATGTGCATCTGATCGGCGAAATGACCCTAGGCCGCGCCGGTGTCGAGCAAACCATTACCACGCGCAACGAACTTTTTGCGCCCGAGCGTATTGAGCTGTCGCTGGTAAAAGGGCCGTTTAAGCGGCTTAAAGGTCGCTGGCTATTTATCCCCATGGGGGAAGACGCCTGCAAAGTCAGCCTGGAGATGGAGTTCGAATTCGCCAATCGGTTGCTCGGCATGGCGTTCGGAAAACTCTTTCAGCAAATCGCTGGCCAGCTAGTCGATGCCTTCACCAAGCGCGCAAACGAGCTGTATGGGCGCTGAAGCGCTAACAGTTGAGGTGGCCTTTGCGTTGCCTTCCAAGCAGCGCATAGTGGCTCTACGCGTCCCTGAGGGCACTACCGCACGTCAGGCCGTTGCCTTGGCCGATTTGCCAGCGTTATTCCCCGATCTGCCCAGCGATACCTTTGCTCAGGCGCCGCTGGGCATCTTCGGTAAAGCGCTACGCGAGCCCGATACCCATCTGTTACGCGACGGGGATCGAGTCGAAGTCTACCGGCCGTTGGCGATTGACCCCAAGGCCGCTCGATTGGAGCGTGCTAAGCGCCAAGCGAGTGATCCGAAGCGGTAACCGCTCTAAAGCTATTGAACAGGCTGTATGCCCTCGGGCGGACGCGTCTGGGTGCTCTCTTCAGGGAGCGCATCCATTGGGTCAACGCCTTCCGTTGCAGGGCCCATGCTGCTCTTGCCTTCAAGCGGCAGGGGTTTGGAGAAATCGCCCTCTTCCTCAATATTCGCTAAGCGCCCTTGAGGGTCAAAGGTGAGGGTGATGCGACGCTGCTCTACATCGCCATACGCTTTATCTAAACGAAATACATAGTCCCACTGGCTGGCGTCAAAGGGCGCTTCCAGCAATGGCCTGCCCATTACGTAAGTCACCTGCTCTTGGGTCATGCCTGGCTGAAGCTGGCTGACCATCTCTTGAGTGACCAGGTTGCCTTGGGGAATATCGCGCTTATACACGCCTACGTAGCTGCAGCCGCTAATGACGGTAAGGGCAACGGAGAGCGTGATGATTTGAGTCAATTTTTGCATTTGGGCCTATTCTTCA
This sequence comes from Halomonas campaniensis, assembly GCF_002211105.1. Lineage (GTDB taxonomy): Bacteria > Pseudomonadota > Gammaproteobacteria > Pseudomonadales > Halomonadaceae > Vreelandella > Vreelandella campaniensis_A. The sequence continues at coordinate 221,376 of NZ_JPUA01000049.1, forward strand.
CTATCGTGGTTTCGGTTGATCATACCCGACCTAACCAGTTACTGCGAAGAGCGACCATGGCCGATCAGAACCATGAATTGCGCAAAGCCGGTCTAAAAGTGACCCTGCCGCGCGTCAAGATACTTCAAATTCTCGAAAATGTTTCGGGTCAGCACCACCTTAGCGCGGAAGAAGTGTACAAAACACTGATTGATGCGGGCGAAGATGTTGGCTTGGCTACCGTATACCGCGTATTGACTCAGTTCGAGTCAGCGGGCTTGGTAATTCGTCATAATTTCGACGGAGGCCATGCGGTATTCGAGATGACCCAAGAGGATCACCATGACCACATGGTGTGCCTTGAAAGCGGTGAAATCATTGAGTTTGTTGATGAGATCATCGAGCGTCGTCAGCAGGAAATTGCTGAAGAGCACGGCTACGAACTAGTGGATCACGCCCTGGTACTTTATGTGCGTCCGCGCGGTTCCGACGTAACACGCCAGGACAGTGGGCCGACTAACAAGAAATAGCGTCCTAATAGGGCGCCGTTAGTCGAAAACCGCTAGTCGCTGTTCGAAATGTAAGCGCCCCTAATCTGCTGGGTCGAATTCATCGTTAACTGAAACCGTTAATTGAATTCATCCAGTGGATCAGGGGCGTTTGTTTTTTTCAGGCACGCGCATTCGTCAGTGTGGCGGGCGCTGACTAGCGTGGAGCATCTCCCGCGCGTGGGCGAGGGTTTGGTCAGAAAGTTTCACTCCCCCTAGCATACGTGCCAGCTCGCTGATGCGGCCTTGCTCGTCGAGCAGCGCCATTTGCGTCAAAGTGGTGTCGCGCTTCGCCTGTTTCTCGATATGCAGATGCTGGTGGGCCTGGGCTGCCACTTGCGGCAGGTGAGTCACGGTCATGACCTGGCCGTTTTCGCCCAGTTTGCGCAGTAGTTGGCCAACGATCTCTGCAGTGGCCCCCGAGATACCCACATCCACTTCGTCAAACACCAGACTGGGCACCGTTGAGTGCGTCGCCGCGACGACTTGAATGGCGAGACTAATGCGCGACAATTCGCCGCCGGAAGCGACCTTGGTCAATGGGCGTGCGGGCTGGCCAGGGTTGGCGCTAATCAAAAACTGCACGCGGTCAAGGCCTTCAGGGGAGGGTGCGTCTTTGGCGGTGACTTCCACTTCAAAACGGGCTTTACCCATGGCTAAAAAGCCCAGTTGCTGCTGCACCTCTTTGCCCAGGCGAAGCGCGGCTTTCTGACGGCTCTCGGTGAGTTTTTTCGCCTCTTGGCGGTACGCTTCGCGTAACTCGACGACCCGTGCACTGAGTGCCTCCAGGTCGTTGCCACCCTCTTCGAGCTGAGCGACTTCACGCTGCAGATCCGCATGCAGGGCGTATAGCTCTTCAGGGGCAATGTGATGCTTGCGGGCGATGCGATGGACGTCGGTCATGCGCTCTTCCACCCAGGCGAGCCGCTCAGGGTCTAGCTCGGTGGTGCTGGCGAGGCGGTTAAGTTCGCTGGCGGCCTCTTCCACTTGAATGCGCGCATCGCTCAGCATGGCAAGCGTGTTGGCTAGGGTGCCCTTGTCACTGCCCGGCAGGGCGCTCAAGTGGGCAAACGCCTGATTCAGTAAAGAGAGCGCGCCGCCCTCATCGCTGGCGCAGCAGTCGGCGGCAAACTGGGTTTCGCGCAGGGTCTCCTCCGCATGAGCGAGGGTGTGCTGCTCTTCCTCTAACGTGGCTAATTCTCCCTCCGCTAAACCGAGCTGATCCAGCTCCTCTACCTGGTAGCGCAGCAACTGCCGTTTGGCCTCTACTTCACTGCCTTCTTCACTCAGCTTCTTCAACTGACGACGGGCGCTGCGCCACTCGCGGAACGTTTCGGCTAATTGAGCGGTGACACCGTTTAAGCCTGCATAATCGTCTAATAGAGCGAGATGGGTCTCTTCGCGCATCAGCGCGTGATGGGCATGCTGGCCATGAATTTGAATCAGCTGCTCGCCGAGGGATTTTAAGTCAGAGATAGTCGCGGGGTGGCCGTTAATCCACGCCTTGGAGCGGCCGTTGGCGGTGACCACGCGGCGCAGCAAGCACTCTTCTGCCGGGAGCTCCCGGGCCGTTAGCCACTCGACGGCGGCGGGCAGGTGCTGAATATCAAAACGCGCGGAGAGATCGGTGCGCTCGCGGCCGTGGCGTACGCTACCGGCGTCGGCACGCTCGCCCAGGCAGAGCCCAAGGGCGCCTAACAGGATCGATTTGCCCGCCCCGGTTTCCCCGGTAATTGCGGTCATACCGCCGGTCAAGTCGAGTTCCAGGTGATCGACAATGGCGAAATCTTGAATAGCTAGCTGAGTAAGCATGGCGCCTCCCGAGGCGGTTCAGCACAGAAGCTGGATACTTATCCAATAGTTGTTGATTTATACAGTAGTTAATAACTCACTTCAATGCACCTCTTGAGATGGGATTTATGGCCCCCATATAGCCTGCATCGTTGGTTAAAGCTAGCTAGTTAAAGCGAGTGATCTATAGCTTACTTCTCTGTGCGCCGCCCGTATGGCCGCGCCCTACTTTTTAGGAGCACAACATGGCGAAAGAACCGCAAACTCCGTTGGATGACGAACTCACACGCCACGAGCATGAAGCCGAGGGCGCTGAACAAGCGGCTGAGAAAGTGGCTGAAGAGCGCTTGATGGAAGGTGAGCTGGAAGGGCTGATCAATGACGAAGAGCCGCTGGAAGGTAGTTCCGATAACCCTGAAGCGGAAATGCTGGCTGCCCAGGTCGACGAGTTAGAGCAAAGTCTGGCCGAGGCCAAGGATCAAGCCCTGCGCGCTGCCGCCGAAGCACAAAACGTGCGCCGCCGTGCCGAGCAGGAAGCGGAAAAAGCGCGCAAGTTTGCTCTGGAGAAGTTCGTTAAAGAACTGCTGCCCGTGGTTGATAGCCTGGAAAAGGCTCTTGAAACCATGGAAGAGGGGGCCTCCGAGGTTCACCGCGAAGGCGTCTCCATGACACTCAAGATGCAGCTGGATGTACTCAATAAATTCGGCGTTGAGAGCATCGAGCCCCATGGTGAGCCCTTCGACCCGCAGGTGCACGAAGCCATGACCATGGTGCCAAACCCGGATCTTGATCCGAACACCGTGATGGACGTTATGCAGAAAGGCTATTTACTCAATGGCCGCCTGGTGCGTCCGGCGATGGTCGTCGTCAGCAAAAAAGCCGATTAAGCCACTGGCGACACAGAGTGTGCAAAGAGAGTGTGAAAAAAGCCCTTGAAATGTCAGCGGCGGCCCCCAAATAAAGGGCAACCCCGCGGGGAAACCCGCAGACACGTTTTAAAAGACTAAATTTTCAGTTTTGTAACAACCGAATTCGAGGTATTGCTATGGGACGTATAATTGGTATCGACCTGGGCACCACTAACTCTTGTGTGGCCGTGCTCGATGGTGACAGCGCTAAAGTTATCGAAAACGCTGAAGGCGGCCGTACCACGCCTTCTATCATCGCCTATACCGATGATGGTGAAACGCTGGTTGGTCAGGCCGCCAAGCGTCAGGCTGTCACTAACCCGGAAAACACCCTGTACGCCATCAAACGTCTGATTGGCCGTCGCTTTAAAGACGACGTTGTCCAGAAAGATATCAAGATGGTGCCGTACAAAATCAGCGAAGCTGATAACGGTGATGCCTGGGTTGAAGTAAAAGGCAAAAAAATGGCACCGCCGCAGGTAAGCGCGGAAGTGCTGAAGAAAATGAAGAAGACCGCCGAAGACTATCTGGGCGAAGCGGTCACCGAAGCGGTCATTACCGTGCCGGCCTACTTCAATGACAGCCAGCGTCAGGCAACCAAAGATGCCGGCCGCATTGCCGGTCTCGATGTTAAGCGCATCATCAACGAGCCGACCGCTGCTGCACTGGCTTACGGTATGGACAAAACCCGTGGTGACAAAACCATCGCGGTTTACGACCTGGGTGGCGGTACCTTCGATATCTCGATCATCGAAATTGCCGATGTCGACGGCGAAACCCAGTTTGAAGTGTTGGCCACCAACGGTGACACCTTCCTGGGCGGCGAAGACTTCGACCTGGCGCTGATTAACTACCTGGTTGACCAGTTCAAGTCTGATAGCGGCATCGATCTGTCCGGCGACAATCTGGCCATGCAGCGTCTCAAAGAAGCTGCTGAGAAAGCCAAGATTGAGCTCTCAAGTGCCCAGCAGACCGATGTGAACCTGCCGTATATCACCGCTGACAACACTGGCCCGAAACACCTTAACGTTAAGGTGACCCGTGCCAAGCTGGAGTCGCTGGTCGAAGAGCTGGTTCAGCGCTCGCTTGAGCCGTGCAAAATGGCATTGAAAGACGCAGGCCTGTCTGCCTCTGAGATCGACGAAGTGATCCTGGTCGGTGGTCAGACGCGTATGCCGATGGTGCAGAAGAAAGCGGCTGACTTCTTCGGTAAAGAAGCACGCAAAGACGTTAACCCGGACGAAGCCGTGGCCGTGGGTGCTGCGATTCAGGGTGGCGTACTCGGCGGTGACGTTAAAGACGTGCTGCTGCTCGACGTTACCCCGCTGACCCTGGGTATCGAAACTCTGGGTGGTGTGATGACGCCGCTGATCGACAAGAACACCACCATCCCGACCAAGAAGACCCAAACCTTCTCAACCGCGGATGACAACCAGACGGCCGTGACCATTCACGTCGTCCAGGGTGAGCGCAAGCAGGTTGCGCAGAACAAATCGCTGGGTCGTTTTGACCTCGCCGACATTCCGCCTGCACCGCGCGGTGTGCCGCAGGTCGAGGTTGCCTTTGATCTGGATGCCAACGGTATTCTGAACGTATCGGCGAAAGACAAGGCCACCGGTAAAGAGCAGTCCATCGTTATCAAGGCCTCCAGCGGTCTGTCGGACGAAGAGATCGAACAGATGGTTCGCGACGCGGAAGCCCACGCGGAAGAGGACAAAAAGTTCGAAGCCTTGGTACAGCTGCGTAATCAAGCTGACGGCATGATTCACGCCACGCGCAAAACGTTGGAAGAGGCCGGTGACAAAGCCACTGACGACGAGAAGCAGGCGATTGAAACGGCCATCAGCGAGCTGGAAGAGGCGGTTAAAACAGACGACCAGGACGACATTCAGAAGAAATTGGATGCATTGACCGAAGCCTCTGGCAAGCTTGCCCAGAAAATGTACGCCGAGCAGGCAGAAGCAGCGCAGCAAGAGGGCGGTGAAGGTGCCGAGAATGCCGGTGCCAAGCCGGAAGAAGACGTAGTTGACGCCGAGTACGAAGAAGTCAACGACGATCAGAAAAAGCAGTAACATCCTCTTTCTGCCAAGGAAAGCGGTGACGCGGGAGCTTACTCCCGCGTTGCTGTTTCCGGGATAAAGACGCACGTAGTTAGGTATGTAAATTAGGTATGTAGCTAAGTACGTAGCTAAATGTGTATGTCGCTAAAGTGCAGTTGAGTGCGTAGCTAACCAGGAGGCGTAGGGCCCATGTCCAAACGCGATTATTACGAAGTCCTGGGTGTCGAAAAAGGGGCCGATCAGAAAGAGATCAAGAAGGCCTATCGCCGTCTGGCGCAAAAATTCCACCCTGATCGAAACCCGGACGATAAAACCTCTGCGGAAAAATTCCGCGAAGTGTCCGAAGCGTATGAAGTGCTTAGCGACGGCGAAAAACGCGCTGCCTACGACCAGTTCGGCCATGCGGGTGTTGATGGCCAAGGTGGCGGCGGTGGTTTCGGCGGCGCAGGTGCCGGCGATTTCAGTGACATTTTCGGCGATGTGTTTGGCGATATTTTTGGCGGAGGCGGTGGCCGCCGCCGTGGGCCCAATGCCCCGGCACGCGGTTCCGACCTGCGCTATAACCTAGAGCTGGATCTAGAGAATGCCGTTTCAGGCACCACGGTCGATATTCGTGTGCCGCGGCATATCGAGTGTGACCGTTGTGATGGCGGCGGCGCTGAGCCCGGCTCTTCTAAAGAGACCTGCCCGACCTGCCACGGTCACGGTCAAGTGCGTATGCAGCAAGGCTTCTTTGCCGTGCAGCAAACGTGCCCGACCTGTCATGGCTCTGGTCAGCACATCAAAGTGCCCTGCCATAAGTGTAATGGCGAAGGGCGCGTTCGTGAGACGCGCACGCTGTCCGTTAAGATTCCGCCCGGCGTCGATACCGGCGACCGTATTCGCTTGAACGGCGAAGGCGAAAGCGGCGTGAACGGTGGCCCGCCTGGGGATCTGTATGTGCAGGTGGCGATCAAGCCGCACCATATCTTCCAGCGTGACGGTAAGCACCTGCAGTGCGATGTGCCGATCAACTTTGTTGATGCCGCGCTAGGTGGCGAGCTTGAAGTGCCGACGCTAGATGGCCGCGTGAAGCTGAAGATTCCACCGGAAACCCAAACAGGCAAGCTGTTCCGCCTGCGTGGTAAAGGCGTGAAGCCCGTGCGCGGTGGTATGCCCGGCGACCTGCTGTGCAAGGTGGTAGTGGAAACACCGGTGAAGCTTAACGACGAGCAGCGCGATTTACTGCGCCAGCTGCAAAAGAGCTTCGACGACAGCAATAGCCACAACCACTCGCCGAAGAAAACCGGCTTCTTTGACAGCGTGAAAAGCTTCTTTGAAGATATGAAGCCGTAAAACTGTAATAATGGTAAGCAGTTAGTTGTTTTGTTCAAAAACCCTCGGTTCGCCGGGGGTTTTTGCTGTTTAAGGAATGATAAGCGCAATGGATCACCTTGAAGAAAGGCCCACCATGGGCATTTTGCTGCGGGTACTGTCTGGCTTGCTGTTTACCGGGATGTTGGTGTGTATTAAGGCAGTCAGTGATGAAGTGCCGGTGGGGCAGTCGGTGTTTTTTCGCTCGCTGTTTGCGCTGCTGCCTATTGTTGTTTTCCTTCTGCTGCGGCGTGAGTTCCCCCAGGGGTTGGCTACGCGCCGCCCGCTGGGGCATGCGCTGCGTTCTGGGCTGGGGGCGGCGGCGATGTTTGCCTCTTTTGCGGCGGTGGCGCTTCTGCCCGTCGCTGAGGCAACCCTGTTAGCCCAGCTTACGCCGGTCTTTATGGCGGTGGGTGGTGTGCTGCTGCTTGGGGAGCGCTTCTCGCTTAATCGCGCGGGTGGCGTGGTGCTGGCGCTTGCCGGGGTGGCCCTGCTGATTTTGCCTGGGCTCAATGCCGGTTCCAGTAATGGCCAAGTGGTCGGGTACGCGCTAGGGGCGTTGAGCGCGCTGCTAACGGCAGGTGCTTTATTGACCGTCAGGCGTATTTCGCGCACTGAGACGGCTGCTTCAATCGCCTTCTACTTTATTTTGGTGGCCGCGCTAGCCGGGCTGGCGACGCTTCCGCTGGGCTGGGCCGCGCTTAGTCGGGTGGAGTTTGCGCTTTTAGTGCTATCGGGCCTGTTTGGCGGCGCTGCGCATATCGCGATGACATTAGCGCTACGCTACGCCGAGGCGTCGCGTTTGGCACCTTTCGAATATATTGCCCTGGTGTGGCCCGTGTTCGCCGATTGGGTGCTGTTTGGAATCCCTGTCTCCAGTGGCTTCCTGCTCGCGCTGCCGCTGATGCTATCTGGAGTAGCACTTGCGGCGATGGAGGGGCGACGGCTTAAATGACTATTTCGCCGATAAGCTGCAGCTGCGCGGAAACATGCCGTTCCAGTGTATTGTTAATCGCTGCTTGGTGCTGGTCACTGCGGGCATTACGCTGGTAGGTATTTTATGAATGCTTTTCTGGAGGAGTCATCATGCCTTTATCTCGTGTTGAAATTGTCACGCCTTCCGCCGAGCGTTTGATCAATCGGCTCTGTAAACACTGGGCGCATAAGTTGGACGTCGAGCAAAGCGACCAGCAAGCCACCATTACGTTTGCCACCGGCACCTGCGTCATGGTGGCTGAGGCCGATAAGTTGGTGGTGGCCCTCGAAACCCTGGAAGAGGAGCATCTGGATGAACTGGAGGGGGTAGTCGAGCGCCACTTGGTGCGTATGGCCGGTGACGAAGAGCTGGCGATTGTATGGGAGAACTAGACCACGACGGGTCTGCTATAATCGCGCTGATTTTGAAAACATAAGTCTTACGCACCGAAACCGAGAGCGCAGGAGTTCGCATGACCCGAATTGCCATTGTAGGCGTGGCTGGCCGCATGGGCCGTACGTTGGTAAATGCTGTAGAGCAAGAGGCTGAGGCAACGCTAGCCGGTGGAATTGTGGAGCCAGGCAGCTCCTTGGCGGGCGCTGACATTGGCGAGCTTGCTGGCGTAGGGAAGCGCGGCGTTGTTGCGGTCGATTCGCTCGCGTCGATTGTCGATGACTTTGATGTGCTAATCGACTTCACGGCTCCCCAGGTCACGCTGGGTAACCTGGCGTTCTGCGCAGAGCACGGCAAGCGTATCGTGATTGGCACTACCGGCATGAGCGATGATGAATTGGCTCAGCTCGATAGCTACCGTGACAAGGTCGCCATGGTGTTCGCGCCGAATATGAGCGTCGGGGTTAATTTGACCCTGAAACTGCTCGAAACCGCTGCCAAAGCACTCGGCGATGAAGGCTACGATATTGAAGTGATCGAGTCTCACCACCGCCATAAGGTTGATGCGCCTTCCGGCACCGCGATCAAAATGGGCGAAGTCATTGCCGACAGCCTGGGGCGTAACCTTAAAGAGCACGGCGTGTTCGAGCGAGTCGGGCAGTGCGGTCCACGCACCGACAAAGAGATTGGCTTTGCCACCGTGCGTGCGGGCGATATCGTGGGTGAGCACACGGTAATGTTTGCCACCGAAGGCGAGCGCATCGAAATCACTCACAAGGCCTCCAGCCGAATGACCTTTGCCAAAGGCGCTGTGCGTGCGGCGCGCTGGGTCGCTGGCAAAGAGAGCGGTCGTTACGATATGCAGGATGTGTTGGAGCTGAGCTAGGATCGATAAAGGCGCATTTATCGTTTGCGGGCGAGAAGGGGTGAGAGCCCCTTCTGGGCATCTAAACAGCGAGCCTTAAAACAGGCTGAGGCTCGGCTGCGGCACTTTTTGCTGTCGCTCGAAGGCTTGGCTCCACTCGTAGTGAGAGGTCTCCCGGTAGCGTGAGAATTTAAAATCTTCCGGCGGTGCCGTTGCTTTATTGTCGAGCAGGTCTTTGATCAGCTTGCCGACCGCGTAACCTAAGCTGGCAGGTACGGCGTTGCCCACCTGTTTATATTGCTGCACTAACGGCCCCGCCAACTGCCAGCCATCGGGAAATTCCTGGATTCGTTTGTACTCTTCTATGGATAAGGGCCGGTCTTCTTCTGGATGAGCCAAGTCTGTGGCGGGCATGGCGGGGTGGGTAACCAGGGTGGGAGAGGGTTTGTCCCAGCTTAGGCGCCTCAAAAAGCCCGTTTTGCCGCCGCCGGAAAAATAGGATTTACCCAATGCTTCTTGCTGCAGGGCGGTGGGTAGCGCGCGCCAGTTCTGTCCCGCCTTTAGCTGCCGATAATACTTCAAGCGTTTTTCTGGAAAATTAAGGTGGGTGTGACTCTCCAGGCCCGCGACTGCGTCTTTAAAGGTTTTCCATCTGGGGAGCCCATGGCTACCGTGCTCCGAGTGGGTAGGCTGCAAAAAGGGTGCTGCGCTGCCATCACGTGAGCAGATGATAATGACTCTTTCCCGGGTTTGCGGGGTGCCAAAATTCGCCGAGTTATATAGATTGAAGGAGCATGAGTAGCCGGCTTTCTGCAGTAGGCACAGCACGAAATTAAGCGCTCCGCCTTTCATCTCGTCCAGTGATAGATCGGGGAAGCCAGGGCCGCGTTGGCTATGTGGCCTGTGATCCATCGGGCAGGAGAGCAGTCCGCGTACGTTCTCAATGACCAGAAAGCGTGGCTGTATCTCAATCGCCAGATCGATAAACTTTAGAAAGGCGTTGCCGCGATCATCATTGAATGCCTTTCGTTTGCCCGCGGTGCTAAACGCTTGGCAGGGCGGGCCGCCGACCATCAAGTCGACACTCTCTGCCTCTAGCTGCGCCGCTACTAAAATTTGTGCCGCTGAGTAGTCATTGATATCGCCGAGCAAGGCTGTATTGGGGCGATTGAGCAGAATCGTTTGACGGCAGTACTTGTCGAATTCGCAGGCCAGGCGAATATCAAACCCCGCAGCTTCAATGCCCAGATCCAGCCCCATGGCGCCGGAAAAAAAGCTCAAGGCGACTGGCTTATCCGTGTTGGCGGATGTGTCAAAGTAGGCGGGGTGATCCTGTGCGATGCGCTGCTCGGCTTCCTGCTGATACCGTTGGACGCTTTCAGCATCGACTACCCAGGTGCTACCAATTCTTTCTGCTCTTAGCGTCTGTTTCCGGCACAGGGATCTTGCATGCTGAGGGCTTACCCCAAGCGTTAACGCGGCGTCTTCAATGCTGATGTGGGTACTCAATCTTGTTTCCTTTGCGAAACCTGAGGCAGGTACCTATGGTCGACGCCTAGCGGGTTAGTGTCAATGTGCGCTTAAGGGGGTAGTTTTGGGTCAAGAATTCCTGTAACATTTCAAAAATTTTGGCCGGGTGGCCTGGAAATCCTAGACGGCGCGCTTGTTGCGTTGGCCAGCCCAAAGCCTGCCCCGAGCCCGCTAGCAGTTTTGATGGTTAGCGAGCGGCTCTGAAGGCATCGAACAACAAGCGGGATGAAACCGATTCTTTTTATCGGCTTCGTCCCGCTTTTTTACGACCCCAGTTTTACTAGTGATAGTTGTTATTGGCGATAGTTTTACGTCGTGGATAATCAAGAAATTGCTGAGCCTGCGCCCCACAGGCTCCCACCAGCATGGGAGGATCTTGTTTTGAATAACCCCGCATTGAGCAAACCCGCAATATTGGCCCTGGAAGATGGCAGTGTGTTCCACGGTATCGCCATTGGCGCGGACGGATTAACAAGCGGTGAGGTGGTGTTCAATACGGCCATGACCGGCTATCAAGAAATCCTCACCGACCCCTCCTATACCCGCCAAATCGTTACCCTCACCTATCCCCATATCGGCAATACCGGCATTAACGCTGAAGACGTTGAGTCAGCGTCTATTGCCGCCGCTGGCTTGGTGATTCGCGACTTGCCATTGATGGCCAGCAGCTTCCGCTCTGAGCAGTCGCTTTCAGACTACCTGAAAAGCCAGAACGTGCTGGGCATTGCCGATATTGATACCCGCCGCCTAACGCGCATTTTGCGCGATAAGGGCGCTCAGAACGGGGCGATTCTGGCAGGTGCCGACGCTGAGGGCGATGATGCGGTGGCGCGAGCGCTGGAAGCCGCCAAGGCTTTCCCTGGTCTGAAAGGAATGGATCTGGCCAAAGAGGTGTCGTGTAAAGAGGCTTACGAGTGGTCGGAAGGTGAGTGGACGTTGGGTGAAGGCTACGCCGATGCGACTAAAAGCGAGCGCCCCTACCATGTGGTGGCGTACGACTACGGGGTGAAATTCAACATCCTGCGCATGCTGGCCGCACGCGGCTGCCGTTTAACTGTGGTGCCCGCGCAAACGCCCGCCGCTGAGGTGCTGGCGATGAACCCGGATGGTATCTTTTTAGCCAACGGCCCGGGTGACCCGGAACCTTGTGATTACGCGATTAAAGCCATCCAGGAAGTACTGGAAACCGATATTCCGGTGTTTGGTATCTGCCTGGGCCACCAGCTGCTGGCGCTGGCATCCGGTGCGAGAACCGTCAAGATGAGCCACGGCCACCACGGTGCCAATCACCCGGTGCAGGATTTGGATAGTGGCACTGTGATGATCACCAGCCAGAATCACGGCTTTGCGGCGGATGAAGCGACCCTGCCTGCTAACGTGCGCGCAACGCACCGTTCGTTGTTCGACGGCACCTTGCAGGGAATCGAGCTTACTGACCGCCCGGCGTTCAGCTTTCAAGGCCACCCGGAAGCGAGCCCTGGGCCGCGTGATGTGGCGCCGCTGTTTGATCGCTTCGTCGCGATGATGCAGGCCCGAAGCTAACGCATCGCGCTGCCAGATCGCCCTTTTGTCGCTCATCGTCACCATTTTTTGCGGGAACCGTTATGCCTAAGCGTACCGACATTAACAGTATTTTGATCATTGGCGCTGGCCCGATTGTGATCGGCCAGGCCTGCGAATTCGACTACTCCGGCGCCCAGGCGTGTAAAGCGCTGCGCGAGGAGGGGTACCGGGTTATTTTGGTTAACTCCAACCCCGCCACTATCATGACCGATCCGGCCATGGCCGATGCCACCTACATCGAGCCGATTACTTGGCAGGCGGTGGAAAAGATCATCGAAGCTGAGCGCCCGGATGCGATTCTGCCCACTATGGGTGGCCAGACAGCGCTCAACTGCGCCCTTGAGCTAGAGAAGCACGGCGTGCTGGAGAAGTTCGGCGTCGAGATGATCGGTGCCAACGCCGATGCGATTAACATGGCCGAAGATCGCGATCTGTTCGATCAGGCCATGAAGCGTATTGGCTTGGAGTGCCCGAAAGCAAAAGTCGCCCACACCATGGATGAAGCCTGGGAGATTCAGGCGGAGCTGGGTTTCCCGACCATTATTCGTCCTTCCTATACCATGGGCGGCTCCGGCGGTGGCGTGGCGTATAACAAGGAAGAGTTCGAAGAGATCTGTACCCGCGGCTTCGAGCTTTCCAACAACCACGAGCTGCTCATCGATGAGTCGCTGCTGGGTTGGAAAGAGTACGAGATGGAAGTTGTGCGTGACAAAAACGACAACTGCATCATCGTCTGCGCGATTGAGAACTTCGACCCCATGGGTGTGCACACCGGTGACTCCATCACCGTGGCACCGGCGCAAACGCTGACGGATAAAGAGTATCAGATCATGCGTGACGCCAGCCTCGCGGTGCTGCGCGAGATTGGTGTAGAGACCGGTGGCTCTAACGTCCAATTTGGTATGGATCCCAAAACCGGCCGTTTGGTGGTTATCGAGATGAACCCGCGGGTGTCACGCTCTTCAGCGCTGGCCTCTAAAGCGACCGGTTTCCCGATTGCTAAAATCGCTGCGAAATTGGCGATCGGCTATACCCTGGACGAGCTGCAGAACGATATTACCGGTGGTCAGACGCCGGCATCGTTCGAGCCCTCTATCGACTACGTGGTTACCAAGATTCCGCGCTTCACCTTCGAGAAATTCCCCCAGGCTAACGATCGCCTGACCACCCAGATGAAGTCAGTGGGGGAGGTGATGGCGATTGGCCGCACCTTCCAGGAGTCGCTGCAGAAAGCGCTGCGTGGCCTGGAAACCGGCAACGATGGTCTTGATCCGATCATTACCGATTTCACGCCGGACAACATGGCGATTATCCAGGGCGAGCTGCAGGCCGCTGGTGCCGAGCGTATTTTCTACGTGGCGGACGCCATGCGTTCCGGCATGAGCGTCGACGACGTCTTTGCCCTGACCAATATCGACCCCTGGTTTCTGGTGCAGTTGGAAGATCTGGTGCTGACTGAAAACGCCGTCGCCAAACGCACGCTGGCCGATTTCTCAGCCCGTGAACTCTATCAGCTCAAGCGCAAGGGCTTCGGCGATGCGCGCCTGGCCAAATTGCTGAATGTCAGCGAAAAAGAGTTCCGTCAAACCCGCCAGGCCGCCGGTATTCGTCCGGTTTATAAGCGTGTCGATACCTGTGCCGCGGAGTTTGCCTCGGACACCGCCTATATGTACTCCACCTACGAAGAGGAGTGCGAGGCGGATGTTTCTGACCGTCAGAAGATCATGGTGCTGGGTGGTGGCCCCAACCGGATCGGCCAGGGTATCGAGTTTGACTACTGCTGCGTTCACGCCGCCTTCGCCATGCGCGACGACGGCTATGAGACCATCATGGTCAACTGCAACCCGGAAACCGTCTCTACCGATTACGACACCTCTGATCGTCTCTACTTTGAGCCGGTAACGCTGGAAGACGTGCTGGAAATCGCCGACAAAGAGAAGCCGGTGGGCGTGATCGTTCAGTTCGGTGGTCAAACGCCGCTGAAACTGGCCCGTGAGCTAGAGGCTGCCGGTGTGCCGATCATTGGTACCACGCCGGATGCCATCGACCGCGCCGAAGACCGTGAACGATTCCAGGTGATGATCGACAAGCTGGGTCTGAAGCAGCCGCCCAATGCCACGGCGCGCAGCTTTGCGGAAGCCTTCGATAAAGCCGAAGCGATTGGCTACCCGCTAGTAGTGCGCCCCAGCTACGTGCTGGGTGGCCGGGCCATGGAGATCGTCTACGACGCCTCCGAGCTTGAAAATTACATGACCCACGCGGTGAAAGTCTCCAACGACTCGCCGGTGCTACTGGATCACTTCCTGAGTGCCGCGATCGAGATCGATATCGATGCGGTGTCGGACGGTCAGCAGGTGGTGATCGGCGGCATCATGCAGCACGTAGAGCAAGCGGGCGTTCACTCCGGTGACTCCGCCTGCGCACTGCCGCCTTACTCCCTGCCTGCCGATGTGCAGGACGAGATGCGCCATCAGGTGAAACAGATGGCGGTTGAACTGGGCGTGAAAGGCTTAATGAACGTGCAGTTGGCCTGGCAGGATGGCGAGATCTACGTGATCGAAGTCAATCCCCGTGCCTCGCGTACGGTGCCCTTTGTGTCCAAGTGCATAGGCACCTCGCTGGCGCAGATTGCGGCCCGCTGCATGGCCGGTAAGACCCTGGCTGAGCAGGGCTTTGAGAAGGAGATCGTGCCGCACTTCTATAGTGTTAAAGAGGCGGTCTTCCCGTTCAATAAATTCCCCGGTGTCGATCCGATTCTGTCGCCGGAAATGAAGTCTACCGGCGAAGTAATGGGCTCCGGTGACACCTTCGCAGAGGCCTTTTTCAAAGCCCAACTGGGCGCTGGTGAGGCGATTCCTGCGCTAACTGGCGAGCGTAAAGCGTTTCTCTCTGTGCGCGAACCGGACAAGGCGGGGATTATCGAAGTGGGTCGATCTCTGTTAGCATTAGGCTTTACGCTATGTGCAACACGGGGAACAGCGGCTGCTTTGGAAGCTGCCGGGCTTGCCGTGGAACACGTCAATAAAGTCTACGAAGGTCGTCCCCATATCGTCGATCTGCTTAAGAACGACGAAATCGCCTACATTGTGAACACTACTGAAGGTCGTCAGGCTATTAACGACTCTTCGGTCATTCGCCGTACTGCTCTCTCGCGCAAGGTGCCCTATGCGACCACCTTGGCGGGCGCTAATGCTGTTTGCATGGCGCTTGAGTACGGTAGGGAGATTACGGTGCGGCGCCTTCAGGATCTGCATGCAGGAGCAAGTCAAT
The DNA here is from genome assembly GCF_002211105.1 of Halomonas campaniensis. Lineage (GTDB taxonomy): Bacteria > Pseudomonadota > Gammaproteobacteria > Pseudomonadales > Halomonadaceae > Vreelandella > Vreelandella campaniensis_A. The sequence goes on from NZ_JPUA01000049.1 coordinate 236,612, forward strand.
GAACAAGGTCCCGATGACAGTTGCGGGAGAAAGAAGCCTTCGTGAAGAGCTCGACCACCTGAAAAGCGAAGCTCGTCCGCAGGTGATCGCGGCCATCGCCGAAGCGCGTGAACACGGCGATCTTAAAGAGAACGCCGAGTACCACGCCGCTCGCGAGCAGCAAGGATTCATCGAAGGGCGCATTCAGGAGATCGAAAGTAAGCTCTCTGTTGCGCAAGTGATTGATGTCACCAAACTGCCGAAAACCGGCAAAGTGATTTTTGGTGTGACCGTGTCCCTGATGAATCTGGATACTGATGCAGAGGTGACTTATCGTATCGTCGGCGAAGACGAGGCGGATATTAAGTCTGGCCGTATCTCGGTCACCTCACCGATTGCCCGTGCTCTGATCGGCAAAGAGGAGGGTGATGTCGTGGTGGTTAAAACACCCGGCGGTGACGTGGAGTACGAAGTCGGTAGCGTCGAACACGTGTGATACAAAACGCCCCTTCGATTGGCCTGCATTAGGTCGGTCGAAGGGGCGTTTTAGTGCAGCGGCGCTCTTTTTTAAGTGCGCACCTTAAGTGCGTGTCTTAAGTGAGTGCAGATTAACGGTTAATGTCTGCCGTGGTGGTTCTCGAAGCGGGTAACGTTAGAGAGCTTCGGGTTCACCTGCGGGTTTCTGCGATAGAGCAGTGCCATTTTGCCAATGGTTTGCACCAGGTCTGCACGGCTGTTGGCGATCAGTTCGGCGATCATGGCCGCACGATCATCCCGCTCAGGAAGGGCGAGTTTCACTTTGATCAGTTCGTGATCGGTGAGTGCGCGGTTGAGTTCTGCGAGCAAATTTTCGGAGACGCCGTTCTCAGAAACGGTGACCACTGGGTTAAGATGGTGGCCAATGCTACGAAATGCTTTCTTTTGTGCCTGTGACAAGCTCATGGTATCTTGCGGTATCCCGGTTAGCGCTTAACGCTCCATCTTACGGTGAAACGTCACCGAGTGAAAGCGATCGCGTGAATGCGCCCATCTCTAATTCCAGTGTTAGATTCCCACATGCAGCAAAAGCCCCCGAACCGAAAACATTCTGTCAGCAAGACCAGCAATAACTGGAAGAAGGAGCATTTTGACGACCAGTACGTGAAGCAGAGCTGGCAAGATGGCTACCGCTCCCGTGCCAGCTATAAGCTGATTGAATTGGATGAAAAGGATAAACTGCTGCGCCCTGGCATGACAGTGATTGATCTGGGCGCCGCCCCCGGCGGGTGGAGCCAAATCGCAGCGGAAAGGGTCGGGCCGGAAGGGGTGGTGATTGCCTCTGACATCCTGGAGATGGATGCGCTAGCAGGTGTGGACTTTATTCAAGGTGATTTCACTGAAGAGGCGGTGCTAGAGGCGATACTAAAACGCCTGGATAATCGCCGGGTAGACCTTGTGATGTCGGATATGGCCCCCAATATGAGTGGCATGGCAGCGATTGATCAACCTCAGGCGATGTACCTAGTGGAGCTAGCGTTAGAACTCGCTCGTGAAACGTTGTCACCTGGTGGTCGGTTTTTAGCTAAAGTGTTCCAGGGGGAAGGGTTTGACGCCTATTTGAAAGAGCTGCGCGGCAGCTTTAGTAAAGTGGTGACTCGCAAGCCAGATGCCTCCCGGGCGCGTTCCCGTGAGGTCTATTTTCTGGCCGAAGGGTTTCGCGGGTGAGTCTCCTTAAAATGAGACGCTGACCGCGTGGTTCATAGCCAAGATTTATTAGCGCGATTGCCAGACAGGCATGCGCAACGTGTGTCACATTAGTCGCCATAAGTGCGCGTGACGCAGATGGCCCGAGGCATAAGACGCTTTGGCAATGGTTGAACGCTTGATGTTGATGTAATGTCTTAATACTAAGCTTATGGGTAGAAGGCTTTATGACGCATCAGCGTTTAACTGACAGATTCTTGTAATGAGGGTAGCCCCTTGAACGATATGGCGAAGAACCTGATTCTGTGGTTGGTCATCGCGGCCGTCCTACTGACAGTGTTCAATAATTTCAGTACGGAAAGCGCACCGCAAAACACAAACTACTCTCAGTTTGTGCAGCAGGTGCAAAATCAGCAGGTACGTAGCGTGACCATCGATGGTTACACCATCAGTGGTGAGCGCACGGACGGCTCTCAGTTTCAGACCATCCGCCCTGCGGCGGAAGATCCTAAGCTGATGGACGACCTGCTGAGCAACAATGTAACGGTAGTGGGCAAAGAGCCAGAACAGCAAAGTATCTGGACGCGGCTACTGATCGCCAGCTTCCCGATTCTGCTGATTTTGGGCATCTTTATGTTCTTTATGCGCCAAATGCAGGGCGGAGCCGGTGGTGGTAAAGGCGGTCCGATGAGCTTTGGTAAATCGAAGGCCAAGCTGCTCTCACAAGATCAGATCAAAACCACCTTTGCCGACGTGGCGGGCTGTGATGAAGCCAAGGAAGAAGTCGAAGAGTTGGTCGACTTCCTGCGTGATCCGACCAAGTTTCAGCGTCTTGGCGGCACGATTCCCCGCGGCGTATTGATGGTAGGCCCTCCAGGTACTGGTAAAACGCTGCTGGCAAAATCCATTGCCGGTGAAGCGAAAGTGCCATTTTTCTCTATTTCGGGTTCTGACTTCGTTGAAATGTTTGTCGGTGTTGGTGCATCTCGTGTGCGCGACATGTTCGAGCAGGCCAAGAAGCAGGCGCCGTGCATTATCTTTATCGACGAAATCGATGCGGTAGGCCGCTCACGCGGCGCTGGCATGGGGGGCGGTAACGACGAGCGCGAGCAGACGTTGAACCAGCTGCTGGTTGAAATGGATGGTTTTGAAGCCAACGAAGGCGTCATTGTTATTGCCGCGACCAACCGTCCGGACGTACTTGACCCTGCCTTGATGCGCCCTGGCCGTTTTGACCGTCAGGTCACCGTCGGCTTGCCGGATATTCGCGGTCGTGAACATATTCTGGGCGTTCACCTGCGTAAGGTGCCGCTGGGTGATGATGTAAAACCGCAGCTGATTGCTCGCGGTACGCCGGGGTTCTCCGGCGCTGACTTGGCCAACCTGGTTAACGAAGCCGCTCTGTTTGCCGCACGCCGTAACAAGCGCCTGGTCAGCATGGAAGAGCTGGAGCTCGCCAAGGACAAGATCATGATGGGCGCTGAGCGCAAATCGATGGTCATGACCGACAAAGAGAAGCTCAATACGGCTTACCATGAGTCAGGCCACGCTATTATCGGTCTGGTCGTGCCTTCCCATGACCCGGTCTATAAAGTCACGATTATTCCCCGCGGTCGCGCCCTGGGGGTCACCATGTTCCTGCCGGAAGAGGATCGCTACAGCCTCTCCCGTCAGCAAATCCTGGGGCAAATCTGTTCGCTGTTTGGTGGCCGTATTGCCGAAGAGATGACGTTGGGCCCGAATGGTGTGACAACGGGGGCCTCTAACGACATTAAGCGTGCTACTGAGCTGGCTCACAACATGGTCGCCAAGTGGGGCTTGTCGGAGGAAATGGGGCCGATCATGTACGACGAGGATGAGTCACATCAGTTCCTCGGTGGCCCGGGCCAGGGTGGCGGTAAGATGAAGTCGGGCGATACCACGACGCGTCTTGATAAGGAAGTGCGCAAAATCATCGACGATTGCTACGAGCAGGCGCGCCAGATCCTGACCGATAATCGCGATAAGCTGGATGCCATGGCCGAAGCGCTGATGAAGTACGAGACCATTGATGCCGCGCAGTTGAAGGACATCATGGAAGGTCGTGAGCCGCGCCCGCCGGAAGGCTGGGACGACGGTGACTCATCCGGTGGTGGCACGCCTATCAATGATGATAAGCAGAAGACAAAGGCCGAAGACGATGCCTCTAGCACGTCAGGAAGCGATGCTTCTGGAGGTGGTGATGGCGAAGAGGATGACGACGAGCCACGTCGCCGCCCCTCAGACCCACTAGGCGGCCCTGCTGGCCCATAACCGCCAGTCATCCCCTATGAGCAAAAGGCGCCCCGTCATGGGGCGCCTTTTTTGGTATGCTGTGTACACATCACTGCAATGTTTCTTTTCTTGATCAGGCTGCAGCATGAAATCAATTCTGGATACGTCCTCTTCACGAAGCGTAGAAAATGCTCGCCAACTGCGTTGCGGGCGTCATCTGCTGGATCTCTCCTTTCCCAGGGTAATGGGGATTCTTAATGTCACCCCAGACTCTTTTTCTGACGGTGGCCAGCACGTGGCATTGGATGACGCTTTGCGCCACGCTGAGCGGATGCTGGCTGAGGGGGCGGCAATGATAGACGTGGGCGGCGAGTCGACCCGTCCTGGGGCTACCCCGGTTAGCGCCCAGGAGGAGTTGGATCGGGTAGCGCCGGTAGTGGAAGTCCTGGTGCGCGAACTGGATGCGTTGGTGTCGGTAGATACCAGTTGCCCGACGGTGATACGCGAGGCGAGCGAGCTGGGCGCGGGTATGATTAACGATGTCCGCGCATTAGAGCGCGAAGGTGCCCTGCTGGCCGCAGTAGGGAGTGGCTTGCCTGTCTGCTTGATGCATCGCCAGGGCGAGCCCCAGGATATGCAGCAGGCACCCGCTTATCAGCGTCCGATTGAGGATGAAGTGACAGCGTATTTGGCCCGTCGGGTTGCCGAGTGCGAGGCGGCCGGCCTGCGCCGCAGCCGGCTATTGGTTGACCCTGGTTTTGGCTTCGGCAAAACCGTCGAACACAATCTACGCTTACTCAAATACATGGAGTCTCTGCAATCGCTGGAGCTTCCAGTGCTGGTGGGTATGTCACGCAAAAGCATGATTGGCAAAGTGTTGGGCCGCCCGGTAGAGGAGCGTCTCTCCGGTGGTTTAGCGCTCGCTGCCATGGCAGTGGAGCGTGGGGCAAATATTTTGCGCGTGCATGACGTGGCTGCAACGGTCGACGCAGTCAATATGGCGTGGGCGGTACTACAAGAAGGCTGCGAGCCGCCGCTTAACAAGGAGTTTGACGCATGACAAGGCGCTATTTTGGAACGGATGGCATTCGCGGGACGGTGGGGAAATCACCGATTACCGCCGACTTTATGCTCAAATTGGGCTGGGCGGCGGGACAAGTGCTGCGCCGTGATAAGGGGCGAACGCGGGTGCTGATCGGTAAGGATACGCGGATCTCCGGCTATATGTTCGAGTCCGCCCTGGAGGCTGGGCTTTCGGCCGCGGGAGTCGATGTATCGCTGCTGGGGCCAATGCCCACGCCGGGTATTGCCTACTTAACCCGCACCTTCCGTGCCGATGCAGGCATTGTTATTTCGGCATCGCATAATCCGTTTGATGATAACGGCATCAAGTTCTTCTCCGCCGAGGGTAAGAAACTCCCTGATGAGACGGAAGATCGCATTGAAGCGATGCTGGAGGCGCCGCTGACTACGGCGGAGGCCGCCCAGCTGGGTAAGGCAACCCGTATCGACGACGCCGCGGGCCGCTACATCGAGTTCTGCAAATCGACACTGCCCGATCGGCTCAGCCTTCATGGGCTCAAAATCGTTCTGGATTGTGCTCACGGCGCCACTTACCATATTGCCCCCAATGTGTTTCGCGAGCTGGGAGCCGACGTTACCACCATTGGCTCGGCGCCTGATGGGTTGAACATTAACCAGCAGGTAGGCTCTACCCATCCTGCCGCACTACGCGCTGCCGTTATTCAACAAAATGCGGATTTGGGGATCGCCTTTGATGGCGATGGCGACCGCGTGCTGCTGGTAGACGGCGACGGGCGTGAAGTGGACGGCGACGATATTCTCTATCTGATTGCCCGTGATCGCCGTGAGCGTGGCTTGCTTCAAGGCGGGGTAGTGGGCACGCTGATGTCTAACTTTGGCTTGGCGATGGCGCTGGATAAGCTGGGGATTCCCTTTGAGCGCGCTAAAGTCGGTGACCGCTTTGTGATGGAGCGCATGGCTGCCAATGGTTGGGAGTTGGGTGGAGAGTCGTCGGGGCATATTGTCTGTGGTCATGTGCAGACCACCGGGGATGGTGTCGTCTCTGCGCTGCAGGTGCTGGCGCTAATGATGCGCGAGCAGAAGAGTCTGCCGACACTGTTAAAAGAGCTGGAGAAAGTCCCCCAGGCGCTGGTTAATGTGCGTTTGCCCGCGGGCACCAGCGCCAACGAAGTGATGGCATCTGCGCCACTTCAACAGGCGGTAGCTGCGTTAGAGCACGAGTTAGGCGATGAGGGCCGCGTGTTGCTGCGTCCGTCAGGTACTGAGCCGCTCATCCGTGTGATGGTGGAAGGGCGTGCCCATTTGGATGTCGATCAATTGGCGCGCACCCTGGCCGACCAGGTACAGGCACTGCTTAACTAGCTTCGCCCCACCCGTCAGCACAGAAAACCGGTTCCGTCAGCAGGTTTAGTAAATAAGTTTAGTAAATAGGTTTAGTAAACAGGTTGGGTAAACCCAACCTGTCACTATAACAGCGGTTGTCTTGACAAGGCCGCTCCTATACCATTTCGCTCCACCTTGAGTGAGGAGAGTCGATGCGTACGCCTTTAATCGCCGGCAACTGGAAAATGAACGGTTCCGTGGCGTTGATCAATGAGTTCGGCCAGGCCTTCTCTGCCGCCGTATCGCCAACGAACGTGGATGTGGTTATTATTCCGCCGTTCCCCTATTTGGATGCGGCGAGACATGCGTTTGAAGGGACGGTGCTGTCGTTGGGCGCACAAACATTGAATCCCATTCACTCTGGGGCGCATACCGGTGAAGTCAGTGGTCGCATGCTAAAAGAGTTTGCGGTCTCTTATGTGTTGGTGGGGCACTCCGAGCGACGCCAGCTCTACAAAGAGAACGATGAACAAATTTTAGCGCGCCTTTTGGCAGCCTTAAGTGTTGATCTCAAGCCGATCCTTTGTGTAGGTGAGTCTCTAGAGGAGCGCGACGCAGGCCGCACGATGGATGTAGTGCTTCGTCAAGTGGGCTATGTAATGTCTCGCCTAGAGCCCGATCAGCGCAAGCAGGTCGTGATTGCCTACGAGCCCGTTTGGGCCATTGGCACTGGGCGTACCGCGAGCCCTGAGCAGGCCCAGGAAGTGATGGCAGGCATCCGTGCCTACCAAGCGGGCTTCGATAAGGGGCTCGCTGAGCAACTGCGCTTGCTTTACGGTGGCAGCATGAACGCAAGCAATGCGGCTGAGCTGCTCGCTCAGCCAGATATCGACGGCGGTCTAGTGGGCGGAGCCTCACTCAAGATCGATGATTTTTATGCCATTTGTCAGTCAGCAGGATAACGCCATGCAAGTTGCAATTCTTATGATCCATGTGGTGATTGCGGTCGCCCTGGTGGTACTCATTCTGCTTCAGCAGGGTAAAGGTGCCGAGGCAGGCGCTGCCTTCGGGGGCGGAGCTTCACAAACGGTATTTGGCTCGCGGGGCAGCGGTAACTTCCTGTCGCGCACGACGGCTGTGTTGGCGGCGGGCTTTTTCGCCACCTCGATGGCGTTGGCTTATTTTGCTACCCAGGCAGGCCAAGCGCCAGAAGCCGGGATTCCCGACTCGCGTCTGATCGAGCAGCAGCAAAGCGTTCCAACGCTTGACGACAGGCCAGCAGACGTGGATAATGCCGCGCCAGTGCTAGAGGAAAGCAGCGAGTAAGTAGCTGTCTGTTTTTTAGCCTCCCCTGTTGCCGAAGTGGTGGAATTGGTAGACACGCTATCTTGAGGGGGTAGTGACCGTATGGTCGTGCGGGTTCAAGTCCCGCCTTCGGCACCATCTGTTTTGCTGGTTCACCAGCTTCCCAGAATGTTTCTTTTGTTACCAGAATGCCAATTTTGGCACCTGAGGCGAAAAAGACAGCTTGACGCAAGAAGTTCTTGACGTAAGTAGTGTTTGTGTCTATTATCGTCGACCTAGATTGATGCGGGGTGGAGCAGTCTGGTAGCTCGTCGGGCTCATAACCCGAAGGTCATCGGTTCAAATCCGGTCCCCGCTACCATTTTCTAGTAACGTGTTCTAGATTGTTATTTTGAAGTTATATAGAAAATAACAGTCGTTTCAGGCACAGCCTGTTACATGTTGCTAAGACGGTACTGGAAGTAGTACTTAAGAAATGGTACACAAGGTTTCTTTCAAAAAGCCCCTTCCAGTGAAGGGGCTTTTTGTTAGCAGCTTTTGACTGGCAAGTGCGCTTGTTCGCTGTTCTATTGGCGCCCGCCTTGTTAGTAAGAATATCGTTAGCACGAATACCTTAATAGCGGATGTCGTCCGGAAAAGCGGAGACACATTCCCGAGTAACGCCAATCAGCCACCTAGCTTATCTAATAACTCCTGGCCAGGTGCCTGATGCAACGGCTATAGGAGCTTTGTCTGTGGCCACTAAACACGCTGCGCTTCACGCGCTGATAGAACCTGTTGTTGCTGCCATGGGCTTTGAACTATGGGGCATTGACCATCTTTCCCAGGGCAAAAATTCGCGTCTGGTGATCTATATTGAGCGCGAGAGTGGCGTCAGCGTGGAAGACTGCGCAGATATTAGCCGCCAAGTCAGTGCCGTTATGGATGTAGAAGACCCCATTGCCGGTGAGTACCGGTTGGAGGTCTCCTCGCCCGGTATGGCACGCCCCTTGTATTCCCTGGATCAGTTTTCCCGCTTTCAAGGTCATCACGTCGCGCTGAAACTGCGCACTGCCTTTGACGGGCGGCGCAAGTATCAGGGGCTTTTGGTCGGTGTAGAGGGGGATGAAGTGCTCCTGCAACTGGATGGCGAAGAGTATTGCTTTCCAATTGAGAGTATTGATTCTGCTCACATTGTACCGCAGTTCGACGATTGACCGAGTGGCGGCGCTGCCGGCAGGCTGCCGGGGTGATGCACATAAGGATAGGTTTTCTGGCGAGGCATACGCATGAGTAAAGAAATTTTAATGGTCGTTGACGCGATCTCCAATGAGAAGGGCGTCCCGCGTGATGTCATCTTCGAGGCGGTAGAAGCCGCTCTTGCGAGCGCGTCACGCAAGCGTTTTGAAAGAGAAGAAGCCAATGTGCGCGTGCATATTGACCGTCGCACTGGCGAATACGAAACCTTCCGCACCTGGACGGTGGTGGAAGATGACGAATTCGAAACGCCAGATTACGAAATTAAACAGAGCATTGCCGAACAGCGCGATCCACCGCTGAAATTGGGCGATGTGGTGGAAAAAAGCATCGAAAATGCCTCGTTTGGCCGTATCGCTGCACAAACCGCCAAGCAGGTCATCGTACAAAAAGTGCGCGAAGCCGAGCGGGCCGAGGTGGTACGCCAATATGCCGATCGCGAAGGCGAGCTGGTGGCTGGCATTGTTAAAAAGACCACCCGTGATGGCCTGATCATTGATTTGGGCGAAAACGCTGAGGCGTTCCTGCCGCGCAATGAAATGATTCACGGCGAGCGTTACCGCATGAACGAGCGGGTACGTGCCCTGTTGGTCAAAGTGGATCCAGACGCACGCGGTGCTCAGCTGCAGCTATCGCGGACGTGTCCCGAGCTGATCATCGAGCTGTTCAAAATTGAAGTGCCAGAGATCGCAGAGCAGTTGATTGAGATCAAAGGCGCTGCACGTGACCCCGGTTCACGCGCGAAAATTGCGGTGAAAACCAATGATCGCCGCATCGATCCGGTGGGTGCCTGTGTGGGTATGCGCGGTTCGCGCGTTCAGGCGGTCTCTTCGGAGCTGCAAAACGAACGTGTCGATATCGTGCTGTGGGACGACAACCCTGCACAATTGGTGATTAACGCCATGGCGCCTGCCGATGTTGGGTCTATCCTTGTGGACGAAGACGCCCACGCAATGGATGTGGCGGTGGCGCAGGACAACCTTGCTCAGGCCATTGGTCGGAGTGGGCAGAACGTGCGTTTGGCTTCTGAGCTTACCGGCTGGCGAATTAATGTCATGACCGAAGAGGAAGCGGAGTCTAAGCGCGATCAAGAGATTGATAGCCTGGTGGACTCTTTTATCCAGCACCTTGATGTGGATGAAGATGTCGCTCGCCTGTTGGTGGAAGAGGGGTTCACTACCCTGGAAGAAGTCGCCTACGTGCCGATGGAAGAGATGCTCGAAATCGAAGAGTTCGATGAAGATTTGGTAGAGCAGCTACGCGCACGGGCGAAAGACGAGCTGCTGACGATGGCCATTGCCTCGGAAGAAGCGCTAGACGGTGCCCAGCCAGCAGCTGATCTGCTGGAGATGGATGGCATGGAGCGCCACCTGGCCTTCATTCTCGCCAGCCGCGGCATTGTCACTATGGAAGATCTCGCCGAGCAGTCTGTCGACGATCTGGTCGATATCGAGGAGTTGGACGAAGCGCGCGCAGCGGCACTGATCATGACTGCCCGTGCGCCCTGGTTTGAAGTCGATGACGCATCGGATTCGAACACACAGTAAACAGGTCACGGGCTGAGGAGGGTCAATATGTCAGATATGACAGTTAAAGATTTCGCAGGAAAGGTGGGCCGTGATGTGCCCCGCCTACTAGAACAAATGAAAGAAGCGGGTTTAAAGCACGCTTCTGAAAGTGATGCCGTGTCTGAAGAAGATAAGCAGAAGCTGCTGAGTTTTTTGAAGAAGAGCCACGGTGGTAGCGACACCGCTGAAGCGGGCAAAAACCGCATCACGCTGACACGCAAAACCCGTAGCCGTATCAATACCGGCGAGCGCGGTAAAACCATCGAAGTGCAGGTACGTAAGAAAAAGACTTACGTCAAAAGCGCTGAAGAGGAAAAGCCGAAAGCGCCGGAGCCTAGCTACACCGGCCCGCGCCAGCTAGTGGGCGATATGGCGGAAGCCGAAGCTGAGCGTAAAGTAAGCGATGCGCGTGCAGCTGAAGAAAAGGCGGCTGCGCAGAAGGCCCAGGCAGCTAAGGAAGCTGAAGAGGCGGCGATCAAGAAAGAGGCCGCCGCGAAGAAGCCGGCTGAGGCCAAGCCAAAAGCTGAAAAAGCGCCTGCAACGCCGGATATCCCCGTGCCCGATCTTGAGATCGACGACACGCCTTCCGGTGACGATATGCCGCCAGCGCCGCCGAAAGAGGGCCGCACTGACCGTCGTACCGCTCCGCCCAAGAAGACGGCAGCGAAGAACAAAGGTCGCCGCGACGATGAAGATCGTGGTGATCGTGAAGAGCGCAAACGCGGTAGCGGCAAGAAGGTGAAACGTGCCGAGCAGCGTCGCGGTGGTCGCCGTGGTGGCAACCAGAGCGGCAATGGTAAGCACGCTTTCCAGAAGCCAACTCAGCCCATCGTGCGTGAAGTGTCGATCCCTGAGTCGATCAGCGTGGCGGAATTGGCCGACAAAATGTCGATCAAGGCCAACGAAGTCATCAAGGCCATGTTTAACATGGGCGCTGCGGTGACCATCAACCAAACCATCGATCAGGATACCGCTGCGATCGTGGTGGAAGAGATGGGCCATACGCCGAAGCTGGTGAAGGATGACGCGCTGGAAACGGAAATGCTCGAAGGCATCTCCTATGAAGGCGAAGAGATTACCCGTTCACCCGTTGTTACGGTGATGGGTCACGTTGACCACGGTAAAACCTCGCTGCTGGATTATATCCGTAAAGCGAAAGTGGCGACCGGTGAAGCGGGTGGTATTACCCAGCATATCGGTGCCTACCACGTGGAAGATAACCACGGTGGCGTCACCTTCCTGGATACCCCAGGCCACGCGGCGTTTACCGCCATGCGTGCCCGCGGTGCCAAGGCGACCGACGTGGTAATCCTGGTCGTTGCGGCGGATGACGGCGTGATGCCGCAAACCATTGAAGCGATTGAGCACTCTAAAGCCGCTGAAGTACCCATGGTGGTCGCGGTCAACAAGATCGATAAAGATGGTATCGATCTTGATCGCATCAAGAACGAGCTTTCGCAGCACGGCGTGATCTCCGAAGAGTGGGGCGGTGATACTCAGTTTGTTCACGTTTCCGCCAAGACCGGTGAAGGCATCGAAGAGCTGTTGGAAGCGATCCAGCTGGTCTCTGAAGTGCTTGAGCTTAAAGCCGTACCGTCTGCGCCCGGTAAAGGCGTGGTGGTTGAATCGCGCCTTGATAAAGGCCGCGGCCCGGTCGCTACCGTACTGGTTCAAAACGGTACGCTGAAAAAGGGCGATATCGTCCTGGCTGGTCTGCACTACGGTCGTGTACGTGCGCTGACCAACGAACTTGCCCAGCAAGTCGATGCGGTTGGCCCGGCCATGCCGGTTGAGATTCAAGGCTTGGGCGGTACGCCGGATGCCGGTGATGACTTCATGGTCGTTGCCGACGAGAAGAAAGCCCGCGAAGTGGCTAACTTCCGTCAAGGCAAATACCGCGAAGTGCGCCTGGCGCGTCAGCAGAAGGCCAAGCTGGAGAACATGTTCAGCCAGATGGGCCAAGACGAAGTGGCCAAGGTCAACATCGTCCTCAAAGCCGACGTTCAAGGCTCGCTGGAAGCGATCAAAGGCGCTCTGGAAGAGCTCTCCACCGGTGAAGTTGAAGTCGCCGTGGTCTCTTCGGGTGTGGGTGGTATCACCGGTACCGATGCCAACCTGGCGCTTGCGTCGGAAGCCATCGTCGTCGGCTTTAACGTCCGCGCTGACGCCGCTGCCCGCGAGATCGTTGAGCGTGAAGGCCTGGATCTGCGTTACTACAGCGTTATTTACCAGCTGATCGACGAGGTCAAACAGGCGATGAGCGGTATGCTCGCACCTGAGTGGAAAGAAGAGATCGTCGGTATTGCCGAAGTGCGCGATGTGTTCCGGGCGCCGAAGATTGGTGCCATCGCCGGCTGTATGGTGGTTGAAGGCAGCGTGCACCGTAATAAGAAGATCCGCGTGTTGCGTGATGACGTGGTGATCTACGAAGGCGAGCTCGAATCGCTGCGCCGCTTCAAAGACGATGTGCAGGAAGTGCGCAACGGCATGGAGTGTGGCATCGGCGTGAAGAACTACAACGATGTCCAAGTCGGCGATAAGATCGAAGTCTTCGACCAAGTGAAGGTCGAGCGTAGCCTGTAAGGCTGCGAGGAGCTAAACATGCGCGAATTTAAGCGTACCGACCGGGTAGCCGACCAGCTCCAAAAGGAGCTGGCGGTGCTTATTCAACGTGAAGTGAAAGACCCACGTTTGGGCATGGTCACGGTCAGCGGTGTCACCGTTAGCCGTGACCTTGGCTACTCCGATGTCTATGTCACTTTGTTGGGTGAGCAAGAGCCCGAGCGTATTAAAGAGAATCTGCAGGTGCTTAAGCGCGCTGCCGGTTTTCTAAGAAGCCAGATTGCCAAGCGCATCAAGCTACGTCACGTACCGGAGCTGCGTTTTCATTTCGATGAGAGCGTGGTGCGCGGTCAGCAACTCTCTTCATTGATTGATGAGGCGGTGACGACGGATCGTGCACGCTATCAAGACGATGAGGGTGACAGCGATGCCGAGCAGAGTGAGGAGACTCGCTAGTGGCGCGTCAACGTCGCGGTTTGCCGGTCAATGGCGTACTTCTGCTGGATAAGCCCAAGGGCGTTTCCAGCAACCATGCGCTGCAGCGAGTCCGTCGGCTGTTCCAGGCCCAAAAAGCCGGGCACACCGGTACGCTAGACCCGATGGCAACCGGCTTATTGCCGATTTGCCTGGGAGAAGCGACCAAGTTCTCGTCGCACTTGCTGGAAGCCGACAAGGTGTACCGCACCCGGGTTGAACTGGGGGTGATCACCGATACCGGCGATGCGGAAGGTACGGTAATGGAGCAGCATGAGGTTCCTAGCCTAAGCGTCGATGACGTGGAAGCTGTGCTCAGCCGTTTTCGTGGTGAGATTGACCAAGTGCCGCCGATGTACTCGGCCTTAAAGCATAACGGCAAAAAACTTTACGAGTTGGCCCGTGAAGGCAAGCAGGTAGAGCGTGCAGCCCGGCGCGTAAGCGTGTATGATGCGCGCCTGCTAGCGTTTGAAGGCACTGCTTTCGAGCTGGAAGTAAGCTGCAGTAAAGGCACTTACATCCGCACGTTAGCCGAAGATATTGGCCAAGCGCTTGGCTGTGGCGCCCACATCAGTCAACTACGAAGGCTCAAAACGGGGCCCTTTTTAGCCGACGCGATGTGGACGTTAGAAGCCTTGGAAGCATTGGCCGACCAAGCGGCACTGGAAGCTGAGCTTATGCCCGTGGATGTGCTGGTGGATCATTTGCCGTTACTGGCGGTAGACGACACCGCCCATTCTCGTTTGGCCCACGGCCAGCCCGCTGCTCTCGAAACCGGCGCATTAGCCCCGGACGAAGTAGCCCGACTTTATTACGCCGAGACGTTTATCGGCCTTGGCGTAGTGAAAGGTGCCCAGGAAGTGGCACCAAAGCGACTGTTAAGTACTGTCGCTATCTCGTAAGGCTAGTTGCAAGGAAGCCGCAGCCTACGTGAAAATAGTAAGATGCAAGACGCAAAATAGTAGCTTGAGACTGCAAATATGCGTGGTCTCACCCATTCATTTTTAGGCATATTGCTTACTGGAGATACAGATGGCTTTAACCGCTGAGAAGAAGGCCGAGATCGTCACCGAATACGGCCGCGGCGATAACGATACCGGTTCCCCTGAAGTGCAGGTTGCACTGCTGAGCGCCAACATCAATGGCCTGCAGGATCACTTCAAGACCAACAAGCAGGATCACCACTCTCGTCGTGGTCTGATCCGCATGGTTAACCAGCGTCGTAAGCTGCTGGACTACCTAAAGCGTAAAGATTTCGAACGCTATCAGTCCCTGATTCAGCGTCTGGGTCTGCGTCGTTAAGCGTTAACGGCAACGATTAGAAGCGGGCAGCTCCTTGTGGGCTGCCCGTTTTTTTATGTTTCCTGTTGACAGCAAATAGAGAACTGGTAGCCCTATGGCGCTCCAGCGCCTAGAATGGTTACGAGTCAAAACGACCTAAACGAATAGACAAGTAGATATTGATAATGCTGAAGGAAGTCGCTGTGAATCCGGTAAAGAAAACGTTCCAGTACGGTCGTAGCACCGTCACGCTCGAAACCGGGCGTATTGCTCGCCAGGCCACCGGCGCTGTCATGGTTACCATGGATGACACCGTTGTACTGTGTACCGTGGTTGCTCGTAAAGAGGCTAACCCGAGCCAACCCTTTTTCCCCCTCTCGGTACACTACCAAGAGAAAACCTACGCAGTGGGCAAGATTCCCGGCGGCTTCTTCAAGCGCGAAGGGCGCCCCACTGAGAAAGAGACGCTGACCTCGCGGCTGATTGACCGCCCGATTCGTCCGCTGTTTCCCAAAGGCTTTATGAACGAAGTGCAGGTCGTCTGTACCGTTCTCTCCACCGACCGCAACCACGATCCGGATATCGCCGCTTTGCTTGGCACCTCGGCGGCGCTGAGTATCTCTGGCGTACCGTTTAGTGGCCCGATTGGCGCTGCCCGGGTTGGTTTTAACGAAGAGAAAGGTTACTTCCTCAACCCAACGGTTGAAGAACTGGCCACCTCTGAGCTCGACATGGTTGTCGCCGGTACTGAAAAAGCCGTGCTGATGGTTGAGTCCGAGGCCAAAGAGCTGCTCGAAGACGAAATGCTGGGCGCCGTACTGTTCGCGCACGAAGAGATGCAGGTTGCCATTACGGCGATCAACGAGCTGGTTGCCGAAGCGGGCAAGCCGCGTTGGGAGTGGCAGGCTGCTGAAGAGAACCAGGCGCTGAAAGCCGCCATGGCCGATGCCTTTGAAGCGAAAGTGGGCGATGCTTACCGCATTACCGACAAAATGCAGCGTCAGGATGCGCTGGCTGAGTTGAAAGAGCAGGCGATTGAGCTACTGGCTGCCGACGAAGGCGAGCCGGTGAATGACAAATTCAGTCGCGACGAAGTGAAAGGTGCTTTTGCGGGCCTGGAAAAACGCGTGGTGCGTTCACGGGTTGTCAAAGGCGAGCCGCGTATTGACGGTCGTGACAACCAGACCGTTCGCCCGCTGGCGATCGAAGTCGGGGTGCTGCCAAAAGCCCACGGTTCCGCCATCTTTACCCGTGGGGAGACCCAGGCGATTGCCGTGGCGACGCTGGGTACCCTGCGTGATTCCCAACTGATCGAATCCCTGGAAGGCGAGCGTAAAGACCGCTTTATGCTGCACTACAACTTCCCTCCCTTCTCGGTAGGCGAAGCGGGCTTTATGGGTGGCCCGAAACGTCGTGAAATCGGTCATGGTCGCTTGGCGCGTCGTGGCGTCCAGGCGATGCTGCCATCCGAAGACGCTTTCCCTTACACCATTCGTGTGGTGTCTGAAATTACCGAGTCCAATGGCTCAAGCTCAATGGCTTCTGTGTGCGGCTCTTCGCTGGCCTTGATGGATGCAGGCGTGCCGTTGAAAGCACCGGTCGCCGGTATCGCCATGGGTCTGGTGAAAGACGATGACGGTTTTGCGGTATTGACTGATATCCTGGGTGATGAAGATCACCTTGGCGATATGGACTTTAAAGTTGCTGGTTCTGAAGAGGGCATTACCGCCCTGCAGATGGATATCAAGATCGAAGGCATCAATGAAGAGATTATGGAGCTCGCGCTGCAGCAAGCACTGGCTGCGCGGCTGAGTATTCTCGAGCAGATGAATGTCGTTATCAGCCAGAGCCGTAGCGATGTCTCCGACAACGCCCCGTCCATGGCGACGATCAAAATCGATCCGGACAAGATCCGTGACGTCATTGGTAAAGGTGGCGCAACCATTCGTAAAATCTGCGAAGACACCGGCGCCTCTATTGATCTCGACGATGATGGCACCGTGCGTATCTATGCGGAAGATAAAGCCGCCGCCAAGCGCGCCATCGACACCGTATTGGCGATTACCGCTGAAGCGGAAATCGGCAAGCTGTATCACGGCAAGGTCGTGCGGATTGCTGACTTCGGCGCCTTCGTGAACATCATGCCGGGTACCGATGGTCTGGTTCACATCTCACAGATCGTAGCCGAGCGTGTTAATAACGTGCGCGACTTCTTGAATGAAGGCGATGACGTGATCGTTAAGGTGCTTGATATCGATAACCGCAACCGTGTGAAGCTGTCGATGAAAGAGATCACCGAAGAAGAGAAAGCCGCTTTTGCCGCGGAAGTAGCGGAAACCGAAGCGACGATTTAAATCGCTAGCTAGGTTTCTGATACCGCCCTCGTAGCCTCTGGCTGCGGGGGCTTTGTTTTTGCTAGGTACTGTTTTTTCTAGATACTGTTTTTACTAGGTATTTTTTAAAAGATACTGTTTTTTGGTTAGGTATATTAGCTTTGTTCGCCGGGATTTAGACAGTCAGGGAGCAGCAGATGGAGCAGCAACAAGCGCCGCGATGGTGGGCGGTGGTCGCCGTGATGATCGGCATTTTTTTACTGGTAACCGCAGAGCAGCTGCCGATTGGGTTACTTTCCCAGGTAGCATCAAGCATGGGTGTTACCCCCGGCATGGCAGGCTTAATGGTCACCGTGCCCGGCGTGGTCGCTGCCTTTTCAGCCCCGCTGCTGCCGGTCGCGGTGGGGCGCTTGGATCGGCGCATTATGCTCACGGCATTGATGGCCGTAATGGTGGCCGGGAGTGTGCTCTCGGCATTGGCCAGCAGCTTTATCCTGCTGCTCGCCGCTCGCGTGCTGGTGGGGCTTAGCATTGGTGGCTTTTGGGCGGTGGCGGGCAGCATTGCCCCACGCCTAGTGCCGGAGGCTCAGGTGCCAAAAGCGATGACGATGATTTTTGGTGGCGTTGCGGCGGCCTCGGTGCTGGGTGTGCCACTGGGTACGCTGCTGGGGGATCTAAGCAACTGGCGGGTGGCCTTTGGGGCGCTGGGAGGGCTAAGCCTGTTAACGGCCGTTGCGCTGTGGTGTTGGCTACCGCCGTTACCGCCAAGAGAGCCGGTGCGGCTTAAAGTACTCGCCCAGCAGTTTACAAATCGAGGCGTGCGGGTGGCGGTGTTAACCACGGCTTTTGTGGTGGTTGGCCACTTTGCTGCCTACACCTTTATTAGCCCCATCCTGCAAGAGATCAGCGGTATTTCCCAACGCCATGTGAGCAGCCTGCTGCTGCTTTACGGGGCGGCAGGTATTGCGGGCAATATTGCGGCGGGTATGTTTGCCGGGCGGCACCCCTACCGCGCGGTGCTGGCGATTCCCAGCCTGTTGCTTATCGTCGTCGCCGTGTTCCCGCTGCTGGGTGTTCAGCCGAGCAGCGGCGTCATGTTGCTCATGATGTGGGGCGCGGTGTTTGGCAGCGTATCGGTCAGCATTCAAACCTGGATTATACGCACAGCTCCCAACACCGAAGCCGCCACAGCGTTGATGGCGTTTACCTTCAATATGTCCATTGGCCTGGGGGCTATGCTAGGGGGACGCTTGGTCGATGGCACTAGCCTGCCCATTGCTATGTGGGCCGCATCAGGGTTATTTCTGTTGGGGGCGCTGTTGGTCTGGCGAACACCGTCACGCATCGTGGGGGAGAAGCGTCGTTAAGTGAGCGATAAATAATGCGCAAGTATCTGGCTATGTTGGCTGCTCGCGCAGCCAACTACGCAAATTATCCAAACGGCGATCCTCGCGCAGTGCATCTGGGTAGACTAACCAGAAACCAACATCTGCGTTGACTGGATGTTCGAATACCGACGTTAGTCGCCCCAATCGCACGGCGCTATCGGCCAGCTCGCAGACCACTATCGATACACCCACCCCATCGGCGGCGGCCTGCAGGGTTAATCCGCCGGAATCCACCTGCGTGACCACGGCGGGTTTGAAGGGGCCGCCGGGAAGGCTCTCCATCCAGCGTTGCCATGTCAGGCAGTGGCGGGAGACAAACAGATTGGCCTGGCTGACACGGTCAAGGCGATCGCGATGGGAGCCGGTAGCAAAGCCTGGACGGGCATAAAGATCGATGGTTGCTTCAAAGAGGAGATCGGCCTGTAATTCCGGCCAATGCCCGTTGCCGTACCAGATGCCCACATCGGCCACCCCCGCGGCAAGGTCTACCTCATCCTGCGTAGTGGATATCTCAAGCGAGAATCCACGCCGCTCGAAGGGATACAGGCTTAACCGCGGCGACAGCCAGTTGGTTGCAAATGTAGGTAACATGTTGAGACGTAGCGGCCCGTCACGGCGTTTTTGGCGAAGTGAGTCAACCCCCTTGGCAATCTGCGTAAAGCCTTGTTGCAGGTAAGGTGTTAGCTTGTGCCCCGCGTCGGTAAGCTCAAGACGCGTTCCTGTTCGGCGCAAAAGCACGACGCCAAACAACTCCTCCAGTATGCGCAGTTGGTGACTGACGGCCGAAGGAGTGACCGAAAGCTCCATGGCCGCTTCCTTGATGGAAAGATGCCGCGCCGTCGCCTCAAAAGCGCGTAGAGCATTTAATGGCACAGGAATCCGCATAATCGCTACCCCCACCCTCGAAGGTTGATAAACAGATCATACAAGAAGCCGCGCTGACCACGCTGTAAAAATCGCTGAGCAAAACTCAGCCCAGTTTGAGATTTACTCACTCGTTTTTAAAACATACTGAGGACAGACTGACGATATCGATAATCTGCTACTGGGTGGGTGTCATGCTAAACGCTCTTGATGACCGAGATGGGTTGATCTGGCTCGATGGTGAGCTGCTTCCTTGGCGTGAGGCGCGCCTGCACGTGCTTAGCCATGCGTTACACATGGGGGAGCGGTATTCGAAGGCATGCGTGCCTACGGGCGGCGTGTTTTTCTGGGTGACGCGCACTTGGAGCGTTTAGAGCGTTCCGCCGCACTACTGGACTATCGGCTGCCCTGGTCGCACCGCGAGCTCAGCCAAGCGATTGACGCGGTGCTATGGGCCAATCAGCTAACCGATGCGTATATCCGCCCTATCGCCTGGCGTGGCGCGGATAGTGTGTCTATCGCGGCGCCTCAAGCACGTGTCCATGTGGCGATTGCCGCTTGGGATTGGCCTACGGCGGCGTCCCAGGGGCGGGCAGAGGCAGGTATTCGGCTGCAGTTGGCCCACTGGCGACGCCCGCCCCCTAATACGGCGCCTACTGCCTCTAAGTGTTCTGGATTGTATATGATCGGCACGCTAGCCCGCCATGCGGCCATGGCAGCGGGCTGTGATGATGCGTTACTGCTGGATAGCGACGGCTTAGTCGCTGAAACGACAGCCACTAATCTGCTTTTGGTCAGTGATGGCGTACTGGTAACCCCACTACCGACCTGTTTTCTTGATGGCATCACCAAGCGCTATTTGTTGGATTTGGCACGCCAGAGAGGCCTTCCGGTAGAGGAGCGAGCGGTTACACTCGAGGAACTGCGTGCTGCAACCGAAGTGTTGACTGCCGGCACCTCGGTCGAGCTTCAGCCGGTTGTGGCATTGGTGGAAGATAAGACGAAGACCGAATGGCCCGTTGGGCCTGTTACCCAGCAACTGATTGCGGACTTTCATGCTACCGTCACTGAGGCTACGAACGGTATAGCTGCAAGGCGACAGAACATTGATGCCTGAGCCCATCTATATCAGCGCGGCGGATAGTTATGCGCTGCGTGGGTGGGTATGGCGCCGACAGTGTGATTCGTCGTCTCACCCTGGCCCCGTGGTGATCATAAATACCGCCACCTCGGTGCGCTGTCGCTATTACATGCCCTTTGCTGATTATTTGTATCAGCAAGGGTGGGACGTAGTGACCTACGACTACCGGGGAATCGGCGATTCGCGCCACCATTCGCTGCGCAAGCTCAAGGCCGACTGGATCGACTGGGGGCAGCATGATTTTGAAGGCGTTCTGCGCTACGTCGCCAGGCGTTTTCCTGGTCAACCTATCGATGTGGTGGGTCACTCTGCGGGCGGTTTCGTGATTGGCCTTGCCCAGTCCGCCCATCACGTGCGTCGCATCTTCACCATGGGCGCACAGTATGCCTACTGGCGGGACTACGCCCCCGAGGCTCGGCGATCTATGTTCTTGCGTTGGCATCTAGCGATGCCGCTGTTGGCACTTTTGGTCGGCTACGTACCCGCCAAGCGTCTGGGGTGGATGGAAGATACACCCAAAGGCGTAGCACTGGATTGGGCGCGAATGGGGCCGCGCTTTGAGCACAACGTGCGGCGTAAACGTGAAACACCTGAGGGCAAGCCCGAAGCTGAGATGCTGGTGCGGGGCTTCACGCGTGTGCAGGCACCGATTTTGGCGCTGGGCATTGACGATGACCCTTTCGGCACTCGTCCCGCGCTTGATCGCCTTCTCGAGTATTACAGTCGTAGCGAACGCTATCACCTGCGGCTAGCGCCAACGGCGGTGGGCCAGCCAAGCATCGGTCATTTCGCTTTTTTCCATAAGCGCTTTCGCGACGTGCTCTGGCCACTTGCCGTGGAGTGGCTGCGCACCGGTAATCCGCCCACGACTTTTCCTGGCGAGCTGCGCTATCGACCGCGTAAGGAGACCTGCGATGACAACTAACAAGCCAGCGACCCAACTGCTATTTCTGCCCGGTCTTGGCAATTCTGATGCTGACCACTGGCAGTCACTATGGGCGCTAAAACGGCCTAATAGCCTCCGTTTTCAGCCTGGCTCCTGGGATGAGCCGAATCTCACCGATTGGCTGCAGGCATTGGACACCGCCATTGATGAAGCTGAGGCGCCGGTGTTGCTCGTTGCTCACAGTCTTGCGTGCCTGCTGGTGGCGCACTGGGTTCAGGAGGTCAACAGTAGCGAGGAGAGAGCTCATCGAGTGGCGCAGGTAAGCGGCGCGTTGCTGGTGGCAGTACCTGACCCTGGCGCAAAGGCTTTCCCACCCGAAGCGAGCGATTTCCGCAATGCTCCTGCTCGACCGCTGCCATTTCCAGCGCTGGTTGTCGCCAGCAGTGACGACCCCTATGCGACGACGATCTATGCACGGCAGCAGGCTGCGGCATGGCAAGCCGACTTTGTTGACGTGGGCGCCTGCGGGCATATCAACGCCGCAAGTCAGTTAGGGGAGTGGCCTCAGGGGTGGGCGTTGTTGGAGGCTTTAGCATGAGTTTCCATACGATGACTGCACGCAATGCACTGACCGCGCTCTGGTCACTGGGTGGTCTGCCGACGGAGGCTTTGGATAAGATCACGTTGACTGGCCATGATCCCGTTTTCCCATCCTCGTTTGCTATTGGCGCCACCGCGGCGCTTGCTGCCTGCGAGCGGGGTATTCACGCTAACAGCCCTGCGGGCTGGCCTAACTGGACGCTGTGCACATGACCCGAGTGGCACCGCAAGCGGCCTTGATCGTTCCTGTTCGCGAAGCCGAACCCGTGGTTGGCGAGCTTCGTCAGCGTTATGATGCCACAGCGGCTATAGGCGTGCCCGCGCACATAACGCTACTTTATCCCTTTGTATCACCTAACGAGATTGTCGAGAAAGATCTTCGCAAGCTTAAAGCGATTGCTAAACAAACCACGGCTTTTGAGTTTTGGCTATCGGGTGTGGGACGATTCACGGACACGGTGTATCTTCAGCCAAGCCCTAGCGCTCCTTTTATCTCGCTGATTAAAGCATTCGTCGATGCCTTCCCAGACTACCCACCCTACGGTGGTCTCCATACGGGCAGCATACCTCACCTCACCGTCGCCAGAGAGAGTAAGCCAGAGGCACTCGAACGAATAGAAGATGAGGTGCGTTTGTTGATGGCGAAACAGAGAGCGATTCAGTGTTACTGCAACAGTTTTGCGTTGATCGTGAATACTGAGGGGCGATGGGTGACTCAACAACGATTTTCTCTTGTCGCGTCAGAGACCAATGGCGACTAGTGCCACTTAGCCCGGTAATGATGATGTTTGTAAAACAAGGTCAGGAAATTTGTGTATCCCGAACGGAAAAAGCCCTCGTCAAGTGACGAGGGCTTATATTAATTCTTAGCTAAGCGAGCGAAGGGTCGGTTGTTAAGGCCGCTCGATAGCCAAGGCTACACCCTGTCCGCCGCCGATGCACAGCGTCGCGAGACCTTTCTTGGCGTCGCGGGCGATCATTTCGTGGAGCAGCGTGACCAGTACGCGGCAGCCTGAGGCACCAATGGGGTGGCCTAGGGCGATCGCGCCACCGTTGACGTTCACTTTAGACGTATCCCAGCCGAGCTCTTTGTTGACGGATAACGCCTGGGCTGCAAACGCTTCGTTGGCTTCCACCAAGTCCAGGTCATCCAGACTCCAGCCGGCTTTTTCCAGGCAGCGGCGAGTGGCCGGTGCGGGGCCGATACCCATAATGGCAGGGTCAACGCCAGCGTTAGAGTACGCCGCTATACGTGCCAGTGGCTCTAGCCCCAACTGCTTGGCTTTTTCGGCGGAGCAAAGCATCACCACTGCCGCACCGTCGTTAAGCGCCGAGGCGTTACCGGCGGTAACGGTGCCGTCTTTCTTAAACGCGGGACGCATACCACCAAGTTTTTCCGCGGTGACTTCGCGGGGATTTTCGTCGGTATCGAATACCACCGGATCGCCTTTGCGCTGGGGAATTTCCACCGGCACGATCTGGCCTTTGAACTTACCTTCTTTGATGGCGGCAGCGGCTTTCTGCTGCGACGCCGCGGCGAACTCGTCCATCGCTTCGCGGGTGATGCCGTACTTTTCGGCTAAGTTCTCGGCGGTAATGCCCATATGGTAGTTGTTAAAAGCGTCCCACAGGCCGTCATGCACCATGGAATCAATCGCTTTCCAATCGCCCATGCGCTGACCGTTGCGGGAATTGGGCAGTACGTGGGGCGAAGCGGACATATTCTCCTGGCCGCCGGCCAGAATCAGCTCGGCATCGCCGCAGCGAATGGCCTGAGTGGCGAGATGCAGCGCTTTCAGCCCTGAGCCACACACTTTGTTGATGGTCATGGCCGGTACCGAGTCTGGCAGACCGCCTTTGATGGCCGCTTGTCGCGCTGGGTTTTGGCCAACGCCTGCGGTGAGCACCTGGCCCAGTAGCACTTCGTCAACTTGATCGGGAGCAACGCCGGTGGAGGCGAGGATATCCTTGATCACCAGAGCGCCCAGGTCGCTCGCGGGAATGCCTGCGAGGGAACCACCGAAAGCGCCCACAGCGGTGCGGCGTGCCGCAACAATGACTACTTCTTGCATAAAATGACTCCTGAAGTGATTAACAGACAGTCTGATGCCAGATGCCCGATAGGCCTGCTCTGTCAGCCGTTCTCTTTTATTCGTACTCTATCAGCCGTCTCTTCAGCATAGGGGATGGTGATGCGTTGCGGCAATAAACCTTTATGGGCAAATAAAAACGGGCCAACATGTGGCCCGTCAGAAGAAAGCATTAGAGGCGCTAAGATTAGGCCAGTTGTGATCAGGCCAACTGTACCGGGATAATATTGCTGGTGTGGCTGACGTGGTTACCTTCCTGCAGATACACCAGCGCGGGTTGATGCTTTTCCAGTTCGGCTTCGGAGTAATGAGCGTAGCTGCAGATAATGATCCGGTGGCCAGGGGCGGCGAGGTGGGCCGCAGCGCCGTTGATCGAGATGAGCTTGGAGCCTTCCTCGCCGCGAATGGCGTAAGTGGTGAAGCGTTCGCCGTTCTCGACGTTGTAAATCTGGATCTGTTCATTTTCACGAATGCCCGCCATATCCAGCAGGTCGCCGTCGATGGCGCAGGAGCCTTCGTAGTTGAGTACCGCGTGAGTGACGCGTGCCATGTGCAGCTTGGCTTTGAGCATGATGGTATGCATGTGAGTTCCTATTGTTACCCGTTGTTTGTTTATTCTCTGGCAGCGCTGGCCGGGAGTTGGACAGTGAGGTTGTCGATTAATCGCGCCGGCCCCAGCTTGGCGGCGGCCAGCAGTACCGCATGGCGGGTCGCTAGGTTAATGGGGCCTAGCGTGGTATCGCGCAGTTCCAGATAGTCCAGCGTAAAGCCCGCATCATACAGCGCGGCATGGCCCTGGCGTAGTACCTTTTCGATAGGTTCTCCGCGCGCTAACGCATCGCGAAGCGTACACAGCGTGCGATAAAGCGCAGGGGCGATTGCACGCTCCTCGCTACTTAAATAACCGTTGCGTGATGACAGTGCCAAGCCATCTTCTGCGCGCACGATGGGCACGCCGATAATCTCGATAGGCATGTGCAGGTCGCACACCAGCTTACGAATCACCGCCAGCTGCTGGTAATCCTTCTCCCCAAAGCAGGCGACATCTGGCTGTACCAGATTAAACAGCATGCTGACCACGGTGGAGACACCGTCGAAATGGCCGGGGCGTGAGCCGCCGCACAGCCCTTCACCCACCACGGGCACATGCACGCGGGTCTGTGCGTCCAAGCCGTTGGGGTAGAGCGAGCTGACTGCCGGGGCGAACAGCACGTCGCAACCGGCCTCGATAAGCTGCGCTTGATCGGCATCAAAGGTACGCGGGTAGCCGTCTAAATCTTCGCCTGGGCCAAACTGCATCGGATTGACAAACAGGCTTGCGACCACTATGTCGGCGTGCTGGCGCGCGCAGGCGACCAGCGCCAGGTGCCCGGCATGTAGGTTGCCCATGGTGGGTACCAGGGCAATACGCTGGCCCCGTTGGCGGTAATCTCGCAGCGTGCTGCGTAGCTGATCAATATCTCGCAAAGTGCGCATAGTCGTTTCGTGTCAATAACAAAAAATGGGCGATAGTCGAGCTGTCTTAAAACGGCTGTTAAAAGCGGTTTTTAGAAACGGTGCTTAGAAACAGTGCTCTTGAGCCGGGAAGGCGCGGGTTTTGACGGCTTCGTGGTAATGCTGGAAAGCCGCTTGAATGCTATCAGCCTCAGCCATGAAGTTTTTTACAAAGCGCGGCGTACGGCCATGGGTAACGCCAAGCACATCGTGCATTACCAGGATCTGGCCATCGGTATCCGGCCCTGCGCCAATGCCGATCACCGGTACATCCAGCGCAGCGGTAACCGCTTTGCCCAGGCTGGCAGGAACGCACTCGAGCAGAATCACCGAAGCGCCTGCCTCGACAAGTACTTTTGCGTCATTAATGATGCGTTCCGCATGAGCGGCATCGCGGCCTTGCACTTTATAGCCACCTAGCTGATGCACGGTTTGCGGGGTTAACCCCAGGTGGGCACACACCGGTACGCCGCGACGGGTAAGTTCACGAATGCCATCGGCCATCCACGCTTCGCCTTCCAGCTTGACCAGTTCCGCTCCCGCGCGCATCACGGCACCGGCATCTTCCAACAGGCGCTCGGTGGTGGCATTGCTCATAAACGGCAGATCCACCATCAGCAGGCTGTGGCCTTTGCCACGTGCCGCGCAGCGGGTGTGGTAAACGATGTCGTCAATGGTGACGGGGAGAGTGCTGTTATGGCCCTGTAGCACCATGCCCAGCGAATCACCGACCAGCAGGACATCGATGCCCGCCTGGCTTGCCGCGTGGGCAAAGGAGGCATCGTAAGCGGTTAGGCAACTGAACGTCTCGCCAGCCTGCTTATAGGCCTGCAGCGTGCTTAGGGTGACGGTTTTCATGGCGTGCTCTCATGTTTTACGTGAGGCCGCTGCGACATAGGCAGCCGACCATTATTGATGCTGCATCCCTGCATGCGCGAAGTGGCGTAACCGGTGATTGTTACCTGAATGGGGTGTCGGTGTCGAGATTTGTGTCAAAAGGTAGCGTTAGCCGCACACTAGGCGTTAGATAAGCGTTCCAAGCCTTGGTTTTCAACTTGCTCAAGCCATGTGGATAGCGGCTGTTTGAGAAGGTCTAGAGAGGGGGCGATCTCGGCAAGGGGGAGCAGTACAAAGGCCCGGGCAGTCATTTGCGGGTGGGGGACGCGTAGCCTAGGCGTGTCGATAGTGTCGTTGGCGTAGAGCAGTAGATCCAGGTCGAGGGTACGTGGCCCCCAGTGGCGCTGGCGGCGGCGGCGATGCTGCTGCTCTAATGCCTGAAGCTGATCAAGCAGTGCCAGTGGCGAGAGGCGTGTCTCCAGCGCTGCCACCGCGTTGATAAAGTCCGGCTGATCCTGCGGCCCCACCGGGCGGCTAGCGTAGAGCGATGAGGCTGCCACCAATCGACTTAGCGGTAGCATTGCCAGCTCGTTAAGGGCCTCGCGAACCTGCTCGATGGGCGCCTCTAGATTGCTACCCAAGCCGATATAGGCGAGCTGGTAAGACGCACCCACTACTCTGGTGCACTCGGCTTACGGCGCCGTTTGCGACGGCGATCACCCTGGCTGGCGGGGTCGCCACCCACTTTTTGCAGCAAGCGACGCTGTTCGTGCTCATCGCCGCGCTGAAATGCCGTCCACCACTCGCCTAAACCACTGGGTATCTCGCCTGCCTGTTCGCGTAGCAGCAGCAGGTCATAGCCGGCCCGGAAGCGCGGGTGCTCCCGGGTTTGAAAGGCCTTTTTACCGCGCCGCTGGGGCAGACGCTGCTGTAACTCCCAAATTTCCCGCATGGGAATGCCAAAGCGCTTGGGGATCGAGGTGAACTCTAACTGACGAGAGACCACCTGCTGAGCAGCTGCTTGCAGGGCGGGAATAGGGGGCATGCCCTCTTGCTCCAGCGCTTCCTGACGATGTTTGACCGGTGCCCATAAGAACGCCGCCAATAGAAAGGCCGGGGTAACCGGGCGTTCTTCGGCGATACGTTTATCCGTGTTGGTTAGCGCCTGCTCAATCAGCTCTTCGGCCCAAGCGGCATCGGCCATGGCTTCTTCGGCCTCGGGGAACAGCATACCAAATAGGCCGTAGTGGCTGAGTAGCCGGAAGGTGACCAAACCATGGCCCGACATAAACAGCTTGAGCACTTCATCGAATAGACGCGCTGGGGGAATCTGTAGCAGCAGCGGCGCCTGATCGTACATCGGCGCTTCGGTGGCGGGGTCTAGCGTGAAGTCGAGCTTAGCCGCAAAGCGCACCGCCCGCAGCATTCTGACCGGATCTTCGCGATAACGTGTCGCCGGGTCGCCAATCAGGCGCAGGGTACGGGTCTTGATGTCTTCGGCGCCATTGGCAAAGTCGGTGATGCTAAAATCGGCGATATTGTAGTAGAGCGCATTAACGGTGAAGTCGCGGCGCAGCGCGTCCTCTTCAATATTGCCCCATACATTGTCGCGTAGCAGTAACCCTTCATCGGACTGGTGGGCAATGTGATCGCCATGCTCGTCTTGGGGTTTGCCGCGGAAGGTGGTGACCTCTATGACCTCGCGGCCAAAGCGTACGTGGACAATCCGAAAACGACGGCCAATCAGGCGAGAATTACGAAATAGATCGCGAACCTGTTCGGGAGTGGCGTTGGTGGCGACGTCAAAATCCTTGGGCATCTTGCCAAGCAGCGCATCGCGTATGCAGCCGCCCACTAGATAGGCGTCGTAACCTGCACCGCTAAGGCGATAAAGCACTTTTAACGCGGCATCACTAATATGCTGGCGAGAAACAGGGTGCTCGGACCGAGGGATGTTGCGCGGAGTAAGGGCGCTGGTGCTGCTCTCTTGGGGATCAAGCAAGGTTTTCAATTGCTCCCCCGGGCTGTGTAGGAAACGGGTAAATCCTTTAAACATGCGACGATTTCAACTCGCAGGGTACGAAAAAATGGTCGTAAACATAGTCGTTAGAAAACACTTCAAACGAGTACTGCACATAAACCACGAATGGCTGAGTGTAGCCGACCCTCTATGGCTTGCAAAGAGCGGCTTGCAAAGCACTTGACGCCAGCGCGTGATGCTCACAGCCTTTTGCATCGAGTTTTATAACGGACAGACACGGAAAGGGGAGGCTAAGAGAGCCTCCCCTATTAAGCAATCAATCAGCGTCCGTGCTGCTATTTTTCTTCATGATGGCACATCGCCCTGAATACGCACCGCAGTCGGCAGGCGTGAGGAGCACGGTAGTTCCGACCGCCTCGTATTCAAAACAATAATCCAACCGCGAACTTTTCTCCCCCCGGGGAATTATTATTGGCGCCGGGGTGTACACAATGACAGCTATTGTTGTTGTTAGGATGCCGAGTCACGTTGTACGTCGCGTCCTTATCGGGCCACTTGCTGCTTTTATTGTTGTTCGCTGCGCCTGTGTTGCCTGCGCAAGCAAGTAATGAGACTCAAGCCTGTTGTTTTTATTAGTACCGTTATCTCTACCTGGCCCTGTTGTTCTTGTTGTGGCTCAGGTGGGGGTGAGGTCATGTTGTTTTTATTGGTGACCTACCGCTATGCCCAGTTTGTTTTTCTTACTCAGTAATATTGCAGACGCTGTGCCACCTATTGAATAAATTATAGATTTCAGAAGGTTGGCGTTTTTAAAGTTGCTGAGGAACTTTGCGATGCGCAAAGTGTTACCCCTTTCGTGGCCGTTTGTGCGCGGCGTTGTGTGGGAAGGTAACAGTGCAAACGTGGTGAGAGGCGAGATATTTCTTATTTAAATCAGTGTATTAGACTATGGTCGTAGAGTGCGGATGGCAGGGGGAGTGGGTAGTCATGCCCAGGTGCTTAACCTGGGCGCCGGGCAGTTTTTTTGCGCGGTATACCCAAACGTTGGCGCCGCTCCCAGAGGTTTTTACGACTAATACCCAGTTTTTGTGCCAGTTCGGTCTCACTCATTTGGTCTTGGTGCTCAAGCACAAAGTGCTGGAAGTAATCTTCTAAAGAGAGGTCGTCTTCATTCTCTTCGGCGTTTTTATCCCCGCTACTACTGCTAACGGAGGCATTAACGGGCGATGTATGGGGACGAGGGGTAGCCGGTGCCAGTCCCAGATCATCCGGATG
The DNA here is from genome assembly GCF_002211105.1 of Halomonas campaniensis. GTDB lineage: Bacteria > Pseudomonadota > Gammaproteobacteria > Pseudomonadales > Halomonadaceae > Vreelandella > Vreelandella campaniensis_A. Next base: position 266,209 of record NZ_JPUA01000049.1, read on the forward strand.
GATCAGATGTCCTTCGGCAAGAATTACCCCGCGCTCAAGGGCATTCTCCAGCTCGCGAACATTGCCCGGCCATGGGTAGTCGCGCAGATCCTGGCGGGCTGCGCGGGATAGGCGCAGGCCCGTGCGCTCGTGACGTTTACACGCTTTGTCGAGCAGGATGTCGGCGATCTCAAGCACGTCATCCTCACGCTCTCGTAGAGGCGGCAGCTCAATCTGCATCACGTTCAGGCGGTAGTAAAGGTCGAGACGAAACTCGCCGGTTTTCGACAGTGCCCGCAGATCACGGTGAGTGGCCGCAATTAGGCGGACGTTAACGTGGCGGGTTTCTACCGAGCCAATCTTGCGGATTTCTCCCTCTTGCAGAACGCGGAGCAGGCGTGCCTGGGCATCCAGCGGAAGCTCGCCAATCTCATCCAAAAACAGCGTGCCGCCATCAGCGGCTTCGACTAACCCAGTGCGCGCAGCGCTGGCGCCGGTAAAAGCGCCTTTCTCATGGCCAAACAGCTCGGATTCGATCAGCGTTTCAGGAATCGCCGCACAGTTGACGCAGATCAGCGGTGCCTTGGCGCGCTTGCTCTGCTGGTGAATAGCGCGTGCCACCAGTTCCTTACCGGTGCCGGACTCGCCGAGAATCAGTACGGTGACATCGGCGGGGGCGGTTTTACTGATGCGGGTGTAGACCTGCTGCATGGCGACGCAGTTGCCGATCATGGTTTGTCGGCTGCCGCCTGCATCGGTGATATCCGGCGGAGGGCTCTGTTGCATGGACTGCTTATGCAGGATCCGCTCAACGGTTTCCAGCAGCTCCGCGTGGTCAAAGGGCTTAGCGACATAGTCCACCGCGCCTAGTTTGAGTGCTTCTACCGCCGAGCGCATGCTCGCATAACTGGTCATGATCAATACCGGTACGGGCACGGCTGCCGCGATCAGCGTCGTGCCCGGTTCGCCCGGTAGGCGCAGGTCGCTAATAATGAGATCGAAACCGGTGAGCTCAAGCTGGCCGGCCTCTTCAGCACTGGCGGCTTCGCTAACCGTATAGTCGTGGCGTTCTAGCAGCCGCTTCAATGCGCTGCGAATAATCGCTTCATCTTCAACAATCAGAATCCTGGGCATGGGTTGGCTGATCATCCTGTAGGTAAAGCGGCAACCATAGCGTAATGGCCGTGCCGCGAGGCTGTCCCGGGGGTGGCGAGGCCACGTCTATTTTACCCTGGTGCTCATTGATAATCTGGTAGGCCAGAGAAAGGCCCAGGCCGGTGCCCTCGCCGGCGGGTTTGGTGGTGGTAAAGGGCTCGAATAAGTGGTCGCGTACCCGTGGGTCGATGCCCTGACCGTTATCGACTATCCGCCACCAGGCAAGCTGCCCTTGGCATCCTGCGGTAATGTGAACTTCTCCTCCCAGACCACAGGCATCCCTGGCATTACTGAGCAGATTGACCATCACTTGCGTTAATCGCTGGGCATCGCCACGCACCACCACATCGTCGGGCGTCTCATTGGTTAGGATAACATCCTCTCCCGAGCGGGCGAGATGGATCAAGTGCAGTGCGTCTTCGCTAATCGATGCAAGCGCCACCGGCGAGGCGGGCAGCGGCACCGACTGGCGCCCCCCATGGGCAAAGCCAACCAGTGAGTTAACGATTTTGGTGACCCTTTGAGTGAGCTGCTGGATTTGGTCGGCGGTCTCCAGCAGGGCAGGATCGTTGGTGTCGTAGCGGAGATTTTGCGCCAGAGATGAGATGCCGGTAATCGGATTACCAATTTCATGGGCGACCCCGGCGGCTAGCTGGCCGATAGAGGCGAGCCGCGCGGCATGCACCAACTCATCTTCCAGCCACTTCATTTCGGTGTGGTCTTCAATCAGGATGACGCTGCCGCCACGGCTGTCATTGCCGCTGAGAATGGCTTTGTGCAGGGTCAGGAAGTAGTCTCGGCCGTGCAGCGCCACCGCTTGCTTGTAGAGCGGGCCTGGCGTGGCATCTAACACGCTGCCCAATAGTCTGGGCCAGGGGGCTGGCAGGCTATCGCGGCGTGAGCCGATCACACTTTCACCGCTAATCCCTGAGAGCTGCGAGAGCGCCTGATTCCACATCAAGAGCTCATCGTCATCGCCCAGAACGCATAGCCCTACAGGCAGATAGGCCAGGGTTTGCCGGTGGTGGCGGCGCAAGCCGTCGAGCTCACGGGCTAGCCCTGTTAGTCGTGAGCGGTAAGCTTCCAGTCGACTCTCGACAAAGTGAATATCGTCGGTTTCTGGGGTGTCGTCATGTCGGTAGGGCAGGTAGCGATCGACGATATCCCGAGCTACTGAAGGCCCCATCAAACCAGACAAATTTGCCTGAATTCGGTCACGCAAGCGGCGCAGGGCGTAGGGGCGGCGCTCCTGGGGCGTTAAGTTGAGCGCTTGCAGGGCCCTGTTCACTTCGCGGCTAGCCGCCTCATCGCCGAGTGCGTGGGCTAAGTGGGTAGAAAAGTCGCTGGCCGTGGCGGCTTCCAGAGGAAAGCGTTTGGAGCGGATAACGGCATCCACCGAGCACGCCTCTGCGGCGGACTGCTCACCTTCAGAAATACGTGTGAACAGCGATATCACAATCAGCAGCAGGATATTGACCGCTAACGATAGCAACGTAACGTTGTACCAAACCGGTGCACCCGTGTCGGTAAGTGGTGTAATGGGGAGCGTCGGCACGGGGAGCGAGAACATAAGCGGCAGCCATAGCCCCCATAGCCACACGCCGACGCCTGCGATCAGGCCAATTACCATGCCTTTACGGTTAGCTCCCGGCCAATAGAGCAGTGCCAGCATACCGGGCAGGCACTGGGCCATGCCGACAAAGGCGGCTAACCCCAAGCCGATAAGGCCATGATGGCGCCCCACCCATTGGTAAAACACCCAGCCGCCGATAATCACCGCGACCACGAGCCCACGGCGTAGCCACAGCAACCAGCCGTAGAGATCACTGCGCGCTTCCGGGGGCCTCGCTACCAGCACAATATGATTCAGCACCATGCCAGAAAGCGCCAGCGCAATCATAATCATGGTGCCGCTGGCGGCGGCTAGACCGCCGATAAACGCCAGTGCGCCCACCCACCAGTGCTCGGTCATTAGGTAGGCGGCATAAGCGGCGATGGGAATGTCCGGGTTGATCGATTGTGCCGCCCACCAAATCAGTGGCACGGGCAGCGCCATGAGCAGCAGAAACAGCGGCAGCGTCCAGCTTGCTTGTAGCAGGGTGTGCCGCGATAGACTTTCTGAAAAACTAATATGAAACAGATGCGGCATCATGAAGGCTGCGGCAAAAAACAGCAGCAGCAGGGTTCGCCACTGAGCAGGGTCAAGTTTGGGCGTCTGTTGTTGGAGGATTGCGCCAGGGCCTTCCAGCCAACGCTGTAAGTCACCGGGGCCGTCAAACACCATCCACATGGCAACAGCCCCTAGTCCCAGCATTGCCAGCAACTTAACAATCGATTCAAACGCGATGGCGCTGAGCAGGGTGTCGTGGCGGCCATGAGACTGGCTGTGGCGGGCGCCGAAAATCACCGCGAAAGCGGCAATCACCGCGCAAAAAAGCAGTGCAACGCTGCCCCCCGCTTGGCTGACAGTGATGATATTGATGGCTTCGCTGAGGGTCTGTACCTGAATGCCGAGCAGGGGCAGTACTGCCAGTAGACTGACCAGGGTGACCAGCGTGCCCGCCCAGCGGGAGCGAAAGCGAAAGGCAAATAGATCCGCCAGCGACGTTAGTTGATAGGTGCGGGTGATGCGCTGGATAGGCACGAGTAGCACGGGGGCGAGCAAGAAGGCACCCGCTGCGCCCAGGTAGTAGGCGAGGAAGCCAAACCCGGCATGGGCAGCCATTTCCACGCTGCCGTAAATCGCCCAGGCACTGGCGTAAACACCCAGGGCAAGGGTGTAAACAATCGGATGGCGGGTAATGCGCACCGGCACCCAGCCGCGCTCTACTGCAAAACCGCAGCCAAACAGTAGCGCCAGGTAGCCTAGCCCCAGTAGTAGGACGCCGACTATCTCAACGTTCATCAAGCTTCCTCTTCTGCTCCAGCCAGAGGGTTAACGCAATTAAACCACCCCAAATCGCAAAGGGCCGGTACCAGGCGGCCTCCGGGGCGCTCCAGCCATTCATCAGTAGCGGAGAGAGCAGATAGCCACCAAACACCAAAAACAGCATGATGCGATAGACGTACATATCAATCTCCTGGTGATGCGGAGGGCGGTATTGAACGGTGCTTCGCTGGGCGCAGTTGTTCAAGTGACCAGTTGGCTACCGCCCAGTGTAGCTGAGTCGCCGGGGGCTCAGCAGCAAGCGCCTGAGGCGGTGCTTGGTCAAGTGCTGCCAGTGCCTGAAAGAGCTGCCGCCGCACCCCGCGCTCATCTTCTGCCAGGGCGGGGGCCAGGTTTTGCTTCGAGAGCTTCTGACCTTCAGCGGTGACAATCAGCGGCAAGTGCAGGTAGCGTGGTTGCGGTAGCCCAAGCGCACCCTGCAACTGGCGCTGCCAGGGGGTGTTATCGAGCAGGTCGAGCCCGCGCACCACATCGGTAACTTGCTGCTCGGCGTCATCGACGACCACGGCCAACTGGTAGGCCCATAGATTATCTTTGCGCTTTAATACCACATCGCCCAGTTCAGCGGGGTCAAACTGCTGCGCGCCGAATAGCCGGTCTTGCCATTGAATAGGGCGCTCGCCAAGGTCGCTGCGTAGCCGCCAGGCCACTGGTTGGGTGGGATCGCAAACGCCATCGCGGCACCAGCCGGGGTAGATATCAAACGCCTGCCACTGCTTACGGGAGCAGCTGCAGGGGTAGGCAATACCGAGTTGGATCAACTGATCCAAGGCAGTTTGATAAGCCGCATCACGGGTGTGCTGCCACATCACACTCCCATCCCACTCCAGGCCAAAGGTTTCCAACTGACGCAGGATCGTGCTCGCCGCGCCATCGGGGCAGCGGGGCGGGTCGATATCCTCAATGCGTACCAACCACTCCCCCTGTGCCGCACGGGCGTCCAGGTAGCTGCCTAAAGCGGCGACCAAAGAGCCAAAGTGCAGCGGGCCTGAGGGCGTAGGCGCAAAGCGGCCACGGTAGCCAATTGAGTCGTTCATTGTAGCGTCGTCCTTGGTGGTTCAGGCAAGCGCTGCCAACAAAAACGGGCACCCTAAGGTGCCCGCGTTCAAGTAGAACGTTGTGTTAGTGCTCAGCCGCCGAGCTGCTTCTCCTTGAGTTCTGCCAAGGTTTTGCAGTCCACGCAGAGGGTGGCGGTGGGGCGAGCTTCTAAACGGCGGATGCCGATTTCAACGCCGCAGGCTTCGCAGAAGCCGTAGTCATCATCATCGATTTTATCGATGGTTTCGTTAATTTTCTTGAGCAGCTTACGCTCGCGATCCCGCGTGCGCAGTTCCAGGCTAAAGCCCTCTTCCTGGGTGGCGCGGTCGGCGGGGTCGGCGTAGTTATTCGCATCTTCCTGCAGGTGGCGTACGGTACGATCCACCTCTTCCATGAGATCCTGTTTCCAATCCAGCAGCAGCTGACGGAAGTGCGCTAGCTGCTGCTCGTTCATATACTCTTCACCCGGCGCTGGCTCATACGGGGTGAAGGACTTGGACGCTTCCGGTTTCTTTTCTGCTACTGGCATGGGACTGCCCCTTACATATGTGACTACTGATCGACCATGAGCGATTGTCACGATCTCACGCCAAAGGGATGCTTGTTTAGCTGAAAAATGGCTGGGTTGCAAGCATAATGGTGAGCTTTCGACGATTGTTTGGCCTTGAATATGACTAGCGCCATGTTTTAGTTAGTTTTTCAATATTTACCACGTTTTAAAAATGAATTGATGAAGGAGCCGTTATGGCCTGGAATTCGCGTGTCGATCACGTTGCCCCTTTTCGGGTCATGCATTTGCTGGAAATGGCCCAGGCGCGGGAAGCCGCTGGCTTTGATGTAATTCACCTGGAGGTGGGCGAACCCGATTTTGCTACCCCTGAGCCAATCATTGCGGCAGGCCAAGCGGCACTTGCCAGTGGCTTTACCCGTTATACCCCCGCGGCGGGCTTGCCCGCGCTGCGCGAGGCCATTGCCGGTCACTACGCGGAGCACTTTAATGCCAACGTAGACCCCGCACGCATTTTGGTAACGCCCGGCGCGTCGGGCGCACTGCTGCTGGCCAGCCAACTACTCGTCGAAAGTGGCTCACGGGTGTTAATGGCTGACCCCAACTACCCCTGTAACCGGCACTTTATGGCCCTGTCGGGCGCCGAGATTGATGCGGTGTCCGTGGGGCGTGATAGCGGCTGGCAGTTGGATGCTGCCCTGATAGCGCGGTATTGGCGTGAAGAGACCAGCCTTGCCATGCTGGCGTCCCCCTCTAACCCCACCGGCCATACATTGAGTGCGCAGCAGCTCTCGGCGGTGCTGGCAGCGGTCGCTGAGCGTGAAGGTGAGGTGATTGTCGATGAGATTTATCAGGGCCTCAACTACGACGATGCGCCGCTATCGGCGACCTCGCTCTCCGCCAACGCCTTTGTGGTCAACAGCTTCTCAAAATATTTTGGTATGACCGGCTGGCGCCTGGGTTGGTTGGTGGCGCCTGAGCATGCGGTAGAGCCATTAACGCGGCTGGCGCAAAATATGTTTCTTGCCGCGCCAACCCCTTCGCAGCATGCCGCCCTGGCGGCGTTTACGCCCGAGTGCCGGGCCATCCTTGAACAGCGCCGTGAAACCCTGAAAGAGCGTCGCCAAGTTCTGCTGGAGGGGCTGGCAGGCTTGGGGCTGGCGCCGGATCTCCCGCCCCAGGGGGCGTTTTATTTGTGGCTGGATATCTCCCGCTACAGCTGCGATAGCCAAGACTTCTGCGAGCGCTTACTGCAGGAGGAGAACGTGGCGATTACCCCGGGTATTGATTTTGCCTTACGTGGCGGTGAACACCATGTGCGCATTGCGTTTACCAATGATGTGGCCCGTCTGGAAGAGGCAGTGGCGCGGATTGCACGCTTTGTGGGCAGGCTGTGATGCTATCTTATCCGGCGTTGGTACCGGGCACGCTGATCAAGCGTTATAAGCGCTTTCTAGCCGATGTGCGTTTGGATGATGGTCGCGAGGTGGTGGCCCACTGCCCCAATACCGGCTCAATGAAGGCGGTGAACGTGCCGGGGTGCCGTGTGTGGCTGTCGCCTAGCGATAACCCTAAGCGCAAGCTGGCCTGGACCTGGGAGTTTATCGAGCTACCCCAAGCCGATGGACAGCTGGCGCTTGCCTCGGTGCATACCGGCCGCGCTAACCGCATTGTGGAGGCGGCGTTAGAGGCGGGTGAGTTAGCGCCCTTGGCAGGCTACGCCACGCTGCGCCGAGAGGTGAAAGTAGCCGATGCCCGGCTAGATTTTATGCTGGACGATCCAGAGCGAGGACGGGCGTATATCGAGGTGAAGCAGGTCACCCTCAAAGAGCAGGACAGCCACGGCTACTTTCCGGACTCGGTCAGTGTGCGTGGCACCAAGCATCTGCATTCGCTGCGTGTGTTGGCAGAGCAGGGTGAACGGGCAGTGCTGCTGTTTTGTGTCGCCCACGAAGGTATTGCTGACGTGGCCGCCGCTGCGCATATTGATGCCACTTACGCGGCAGCCCTGGCGGAGGCCGCTGCCAGCGGGGTGGAAGTGCTGGCCTATGGCATTGACGTGGAGCGGAAGCAGGGGCGCCCCATCGGCGTAGGGTTAACCCGCCACCTGCCTGTGCGACTGTAGATAGTTTGTCTGCGTTGGAATTTAACCAGAGGCCGTGGGTAGTTGTAAGCAAGGGTCTTTCGCCATGGCCGGAAACTATTCCCTTCAATTCCGGCATTCACGCCATCCATGGCGATCAGATGGCGAAAGTAGCGCCCAAGGATGGGTTTACAGCGCCCTTGCGTCAATCTGCCCACGGCATGTCGAGAGCTATACAGTAGTGCCTAGCGATCAATATAAAAACGCTGAATAAAGTTCACCGGCTCGGGGGCTGCGTTGCGGTCGTAGCGCACGCTTAGCTCAAAGCGCATGTTCTCATCGTCGCGCAGGGTAAACGGCGCTAGGTGGTAGGTGGCATCGCCGTCGTGCACGGTGCGAAAGCTGAGCGACTCTTGGGTACCCGTCAAGCCGCTAACGTGACCCTGGACGCTGGCGTTAACGGGACGGGTAGTGCCATCGTCCTGACGTTCGCGAACGCTGACATTGACCAGGCCGCGGTTAGCGCTGCGCTGGAGGTTGTTCGCCTGGGCCACCTCTGGGGTCAAAAAGCTGCTGTTCACCGCGCTGTAGTGAATCTCGTAATCGCCCACGCTAACGAACTGCTCAGCGTGGGCCCCAGTGGCGGCGAACAGTGTGCCGACAAGGGCGGCACCGATCATTAATCTGCGTAACATGGCGTGGCTCCTTGGGTTACGTTTAAACGCGATCAACATCTAGCGGCGGCGAACGCGGAAAATGGCAATTTCACCAAATAGATTGGGCCATAGCCGCGATTTCCAGTGACCTTGATGATCTCCCACGCCCACCGCGCGATCAACAATCACCAAGCCCTTTTCCCGGCATAGATGCTCAAAATCGTTGAACGTGGATAGGTGGATGTTGGGCGTGTCGTACCAGGCGTGAGGCAGTGATTTGGAGACCGGCATATAGCCGCGCAGGCCCAAGTGCACACGGTGGCGCCAGTAGGCGAAGTTAGGGAAGGTGATAATGCCCTCTTCGGCGACGCGCAGCATTTCATCGAGCATCTTGTCCGGGCGGCGTAGCGCCTGCAGCGCCTGGGTCATAATGACCTGATCGTAGCTGTTATCGCAGAAGCTGCTTAAGCCGTCATCCAGGTTATGCTCAATCACGCTGACGCCACGGGCCACGCAGGCGTTAATGCCGTCGTGGTCGATCTCTAAGCCATACCCGGTTACGTTCTTATTATTCGCCAGGGTTTCCAGCAGTTCGCCGTCGCCACAGGCGAGGTCGAGCACGTGGGCGCCTTCGGGCACCCAGTCGTAAATCAATTCTAGATCGGCGCGCATCATGGCGTCTCCTCTGAGCTCGTTGCCACTTTGCCCACTTGATCATCGCCCGCTTCAGCGAGCTTTAGCTCCCGAGCAGCGCGGCTCATAAAGGCGCTGAAGATGGCGTCGTAGCGCGGCGCTGAAAGTAAAAAAGCATCGTGCCCATGGGGTGATTCGATGTTGGCATAGCTGACTGACTTGCCTGCCCGGGTAAGCGCATCGACCAGTTCCCTGGAGCGCGAGGGCGGAAAGCGCCAGTCGGTGGTAAAGCTGACAATCAAAAAAGGGCACTGCGCTGGGGCCAGGGCTTTGGCTAAGTCGCCCCCCTGGGTGGCGGAAGGGTCAAAGTAGTCCAGTGCCTTGGTCATTAGCAGGTAGGTGTTGGCGTCAAAGGCGGTGGAGAAGGTGTCGCCCTGATAGCGCAGGTAGGACTCCACCTGAAACTCGACGTCGAAACCAAAGTTAAGGTCGTCGCTGCGCAGGTCGCGGCCAAACTTGCTGCCCATGGCGTCTTCCGACAGATAGGTGATATGCCCCACCATACGCGCCAGCTTTAGCCCACGTTTGGGCACAGTGTCGTGTTCAGCGTACCAGCCGTCAAAGAACTCAGGATCAGAGCGAATTGCCTGGCGAGCCACCTCGTTAAAAGCGATATTTTGCGCCGAGAGCCGCGGCGTGGCGGCAATTACCACCGCGTTGGCTACCCGCTCCGGGTAAGTCATTGTCCACTGCATGACCTGCATGCCGCCCAGGCTGCCGCCCACCGCGGCGGCCCAGCGCTCAATTCCCAGGTGGTCGGCAAGCCGTGCCTGGCTGGCCACCCAATCGCTCACCGTCACCATGGGGAATTCAGGCCCCCACTGGCGGCCCGTCTCGGGGTTGTGGCTGACCGGTCCAGTGCTGCCGTGGCAGCCGCCCAGGTTATTGAGCGACACCACAAAAAAGCGGTTGGTGTCGATTGCTTTGCCGGGGCCAATATGAGCATCCCACCAGCCGGGCTTGCGGTCTTCTTCGCTGTGATAGCCCGCGGCGTGGTGGTGGCCTGAGAGGGCATGGCAAATCAGCACCGCGTTGGTGCGATCAGCGTTAAGTGTGCCGTAGGTTTCGTAAATCAGCTCGTAGGCGGGCAGCACTTTGCCGCAGGCGAGGGCGAGCGGCGTGTCGAAGCGTGCCACGTGCGGGGTGACCAGGCCGACGGAACCCGCCGGTCGGTCTGCAAACGCATGCGTATCTGAATCAGGCATTGAAGGCGCGAGTCCTGCTAAAAAGTACGTCTAAATGAATCAAGCCGAAGCGATCCACTGCACAAAGAGCTGGCAGACAGCCGTGATCAGAGCCCGACCAGTGCCCCGGAAATGCCCGCCGCACGAATCAGTGCGCCGACCACCAAACTATCGACCAGATTAATGGCGATAAACACCACGATAGGCGAGAGATCAATCATGCCCAACGGGGGGATCACTTTGCGTACCGGCGCCATAATGGGCTCCACCAGCTGCATCACCAGCAGCGCGCCTGGGTGGCTGGCGTTGGGCGCTACCCAGCTTAAGATGATCATCACAATCATGGCGAAGAAGTAGATTTTTAAAATTGCATTCGCCAGAGCCGCTACACCGGCAATCATCAACCCGGCAATGGGGGGCATGCCCACGCCAATTACCATAAAGATGGCGATGATGCTGACCACTTTCAACACAAAGCCTGCCGCTAATGTAGCGAGGTCGAAGCGACCCGCAACGGGGCCTAAAAAGCCTTGAAACAGACCCACCACCGGTTGGGTGATCTTAACCACCGATTGGCTTAACGGGTTGTAGTAATCCGCCCGCGACGCCTGCAGCAGAAAGCGTAGCATGAGTAAAAAGAGGTAAATATTGATGAGGGTATTTACCAGCATTAACCCTGCACTGCCCAATTCATTGCCCATTATTATGTCTCCTTGATGATTCGTCGCTTAACGGCTGTGCTCGCCGAATGGCTGTGTTTAGCTGCCGCTCAATTCCTTGGCCATTGCCTGGGCGCGGTCGGCGCAGGCCTGCATGGCGTCGGCAATGGTGGTGCGCAGTTGTGCCTCTTCCATATGGTGGATAGCACGCTCGGTGGTGCCGCCCGGCGACATAACGTTCTGTTTCAGCGTGGCCGGGTCTTTATCGCTCTGCTGTGCCATCGTGGCGGCACCCAGCGCGGTCTGAATCGCCAGGCGGCGCGCAGTGGCGGCCGGTAGGCCGAGTTTAACCGCGGCTTCCTCCATGGCTTCAAACATCAGGAAGAAGTAGGCCGGGGCGCTACCAGAAACAGCGGTCACTGCGTCTAACAGGGCTTCCTCTTCCACCCACTCGACAATACCTACCGCCTCCATAAGCTGTGTGGCGATCTCGCGCTGGGCATCGCTAACCTTCGCATTGGCATAGAGGCCGCTGGCGCCATAACCGACCAGCGAAGGCGTATTAGGCATGCAGCGAACCATGGCGTTATGACCACCCAGCCACTGGTCGATGGTGTCGGCATAAAGGCCTGCCGCAATCGAGATCACCAACGGCTGCTGTTGTTGAATGCTGTCGCGCAGCGCTTCGCATACGTTGCGCATGATTTGCGGCTTCACCGCGAGCACCACCACATCGGCCTCAGCCACCGCCGCGTTGTTGTCGGTGTCGGTATTGATGCCTAGGCGTTGTTTAATCGCTGCCAGTTCGCTGTCATTCGGTGCGGTGGCAGTAATCGTAGAGGGCTCGACGCCGCTGTCGATTAGGCCGCCGATAATGGCGCTGGCCATATTGCCGGCCCCAATGAAGGTAATCTTATTCGCCATGGTAGGTGTCCCTTAAGTAAAAGTGTTCTACGTAAAAAAGCGGGCTACTTTTCGTCTAAGCCGATGGGCGAGCGCCGAAAATCGCTGTACCTAAACGCACCAGCGTGGCGCCTTCCAGTATCGCCGCTTCTAAATCGTCGCTCATGCCCATCGAGAGCGTATCAAGGGGCGCGTCTGGCAAGCTGCTTTGTAAGGCGGTGAACGCCTCGCGAAGTGCAGCCAATGGCTGGCGCTGGGCGCTGATATCCTTTGCCGGTGCGGGGATCGCCATCAAACCGCGCAGGTGCAAATTCGGCAGCGTGGCCACTTCTTTGGCCAATTCCTCTAACGCTTCGGGCAGCACACCGGCTTTGCTCTCTTCGCGGCTGATATTAACCTGGAGGCAGATATTGAGCGGTGCAAGGTGCGCTGGGCGCTGTTCGCTCAGGCGCTTGGCAATTTTTAGCCTGTCGACGCTGTGCACCCAGTCAAAGTGTTCGGCAACCGAGCGGGTTTTGTTGGACTGCAGCGGCCCAATGAAATGCCATACAATGCCGTCAAGGTCAGTAAGCTCCGTCTGCTTTTCCAGCGCTTCTTGCAAATAGTTTTCACCAAATTCACGCTGACCCAACTGCCAGGCCTGACGAATCATCGCCGCTGGCTTGGTTTTGCTGACCGCCAGTAGCTTGGCGGCATCCTGGGCACGCCCCGCGTCTTCTAATGCGTCACGCAGGCGTTTAAGCGCCTGAGCGTATGAAGAGTCGAGTGACTCGTTAAGCGCGATGTCTGTCATACTCAAGCACCTTACCGCAGCTGGGAAGAGAGATGGATATTACCGAACTGCTAGCATTCTCGGCAAAGCAGAATGCCTCTGACTTGCACCTTTCGGCCGGTTTGCCACCCATGATACGTGTTGATGGCGACATTCGTCGGCTCAATGTGCCCGCTATCGATAATAACGATGTGCGCAAATTGATCTACGACATCATGAATGATCGACAGCGGCGCGACTACGAAGAGCACCTGGAAATTGATTTTTCCTTTGAAATCCCTGGGGTAGCGCGTTTTCGTGTTAATGCGTTCACCCAGGCCCGCGGGGCGGGAGCGGTATTTCGTACCATTCCCAATCAAGTGCTCTCCATGCAAGCCCTGGGGCTCGGTGAGGTGTTCGAGCGTCTGGCGATGTTGCCGCGGGGCCTAGTGCTGGTGACTGGGCCAACGGGGTCGGGTAAGAGCACGACGCTGGCCGCGATGATCGATTACATTAACGATCATCGTTACGAACATATTCTCACCATTGAAGACCCCGTCGAGTTTGTCCACGTCAGCAAGCGCTGTTTGATTAACCAACGCGAAGTGCACCGCGACACCCATAGCTTTGCCGATGCGTTGCGTAGCGCGCTGCGTGAAGACCCGGATGTGATTCTGGTCGGGGAACTGCGCGATCTGGAGACCATTCGCTTGGCGCTGACCGCTGCTGAAACCGGTCACCTGGTGCTGGGAACGCTGCATACCACCTCTGCTGCCAAGACCATCGACCGGATCATCGATGTTTTTCCCGGCGAAGAGAAAGCCATGGTGCGTTCCATGCTATCGGAATCGCTCCAAGCAGTGGTATCGCAATCGCTGCTTAAACGTCAGGGCGGCGGGCGCGTAGCGGCCCACGAAATCCTCATTGCCACTTCTGCAGTGCGCAACTTGATCCGCGAAGACAAAGTGGCGCAGATGTACTCTGCCATTCAAACCGGCGGCAGCCTGGGCATGCAAACGCTGGATGCCGCGCTGTCGCGTTTAGTGAAAGAGGGCACGGTAAGTCTGGATGAGGCGCAGTTGAGTGCAAAGGGAACGTTGGCGATAAAGGATGAATAAGGAGCATAGAGTGCCAGATGCCCGGCTTTCTCCCACCCAGTGGCTGCACCAGCTGCTTGATATTATGGTTGAGCAAAACGCTTCCGATTTGCTGATCTCCGTGGGTGCGCCGCCAAGCCTGAAAATGCCTGATGGGCTGGTGCCGTTAGGTCAGCAGTGCTTAACCCCCCATCAGGTCAACGAACTGGTCACCCATACGCTACCGGAAGGGCTGCGTGAGCGGTTTGCCCGCGAGCGTGAAGCAAATTTCGCGCTAAGCCGCGCGGGTAAAGGACGTTTTCGGGTCAGCGCGTTTCAGCAGCGCAACCAGATGGCGATGGTGGTACGCAGCATCGCGATTGAAATTCCTCGCCTGGAGGCGCTGGGCGTGCCGGAGCAGTTGGCTGAATTAGCCCAGGCCAAGCGCGGGCTGGTTCTGGTGGTGGGGGGCACGGGAACCGGTAAGTCGACGACCCTGGCGGCGATGGTTCAGCAGCGCAACGAAACCGTCGGCGGCCATATTATCAGTATCGAAGACCCGATTGAGTACCTGCATCCCCATAAGCGCGCGATTGTGAATCAGCGTGAAGTAGGGATTGATACCGAGTCCTTTGAGGTGGCGCTTAAAAATACTCTGCGTCAGGCGCCGGATGTGATTCTGATTGGTGAAATCCGCACCCGGGAGACCATGGAGCACGCGCTGACGTTTGCCGAAACCGGGCACCTCTGCTTGGCCACGCTACACGCCAATAACGCCAATCAGGCGCTGGAGCGCATCATTCACTTCTTCCCCCATGAGCGTCATGAACAGATATGGATGGATCTGTCACTCAATCTGCGTGCGGTTGTCGCCCAGCAGTTGCTGCCCACGCTAGCGGGCGGGCGCCGTGCGGCCATTGAGATCATGCTGCAGTCGCCGCGTATCGCCGACCTGATTCGCAAAGGGGAGATAGCCGAGATTAAAGCAGCGATGGCCAAGTCCCGGGATGTCGGGATGCAAACCTTTGATCAGGCGCTGCATGACCTGCATCAGGCGGGGCATATTAGTCGAGAGGTTGCCATGGCCCACGCAGATTCGGCTAATGACTTGCGCATGCTGCTCAATTTCAGCGATGCCAAACAGCGCAATCTTTCACTAGACGAGCAAGTGCCCAGTCATTTGGGGCTGCGCGATGGCGATGATTACTAAAATTGGCTTGGCTTAGCCTAATTAGTTACTCAGCATAAATTACTCAACATAAACTATGCAGCATAAATGCCGCCAAGCACCCGCGCCCCCTGCGCGCCGGTGACCGAGGGCAGATTGCCGGGTAGGTGGTGCAGGCGCTGGTGAGCCAGCCAGGCAAAGGCGCCGGCTTCAATCCAATCTTCAGGCCAGCCGTACGCCGATGGCGAAGTGAGCGTGGCGCGAGGGATGTGATGGGCAAGGCGCTGCATTAAGTAGCCGTTGTGAGCGCCGCCGCCAGCGGTGATCAGCGTTAGTGAACCGTCACTGATCTGCAGTTGTTCAATGCCTTGAGCAACACTGACGGCAGTGAGTTCGGCCAACGTCGCCTGTACATTGGCCGCGGTTTCCTGCCCGCTGAGGTGTTGTTGTAGCCACTCCAGGTGGAATAACTCACGCCCTGTGCTTCTCGGCGGAGGTTGCTGGAAAAAAGGTTCTGATAACAATCGAGCTAATAGCGCTTCATCTATCTTGCCGCTAGCGGCCCAGTCGCCGTCCTGATCAAAGCGACCGCCTTGATGTAGCGAGAACCAGCCATCCAATAAAACATTGGCGGGCCCGGTATCAAAACCAATCACTGGGTCGGTCGGTTGACTGGAAAGCCAGGTCAGATTGGCGAAGCCGCCTAGATTAAGCACCAGCTGATGCGCGTCTGATCGTCCAAATAGCGCCTGATGAAACGCCGGAGCCAGCGGTGCGGCTTGACCACCAGCGGCTAAGTCGCGGCGGCGGAAATCAGCAACGACCGTACAGCCGGTGAGTTCTGCCAGCAAACTAGGGTTATCCAACTGAAGCGTATAGGCCGGGCCGCCGTTGTGGCCTTTAGGGGCGTGCTCGATAGTCTGGCCGTGGCTGCCGATGGCGCTGATCTGCTCCAGTTCTACTGAGAGCGGTGCCAGTAGCTGCTTTACTGCTTGGGCCTGGCATTGGCAGAACGCGTGCTCTGCTGCTGCTAGCTGGGCAAAACTCACCTGTTCCGCATGACACAGCGTGAGCAGTAGGCGATGTAACTCATCCGGCATCGGTTCGGCGTGGGTCGCCAACAGGCGAGGTGGTGAAGCATTGTCGATGGCGATAAGTGCCGCATCGATACCATCCAGGCTAGTGCCGGACATCAGGCCAATATAGTAAAGCGGCGAAGCGGTAGGCGTTTTCATAAGCGAACTCGTACAAAGCGGGGCTAAAGCTAAGCTAAGGCTAAACCAGGGCTCAACCAAGGCGAACGGGCATGGTAACATCGTCGGCTATTTATCACCTGAGCCCGGTATGGGCGGTTCTTTATAGTGGAGAGAGGCAATGAGTGATGTGGATCAGGCTTTAGCGCTGCTGTCGCGGGGTACGCACGAAATCCTGGTAGAGGATGAGTTAAAAAAGAAGCTGGCTTCAGGCCGCAAACTGCGTATCAAAGCGGGTTTTGATCCTACGGCCCCAGACTTGCACCTGGGGCACAGCGTGTTGCTGACCAAAATGCGCCAGTTCCAGGACTTGGGGCACACGGTTATCTTTTTGATCGGTGACTTTACCGGGCGTATTGGAGACCCTACCGGTAAGAACGTGACGCGCAAACCGCTCACCGAAGAGGACGTGAAAGCTAACGCCGAAACTTATAAAGAGCAGGTGTTTAAAATTCTCGACCCTGAAAAGACCGAGGTGCGCTTTAACGCCGAATGGTTTGGCGAGCTCTCCGCTGCCAAAATGATTGAGCTGGCGGCCCAAAGCACCGTTGCCCGTATGCTGGAACGGGATGACTTTGAAAAGCGCTATAAAGCCAATCAATCCATTGCGATCCACGAATTTCTCTACCCTCTGGTACAAGGCTATGACTCGGTAGCCCTTGAAGCGGATGTGGAGCTGGGCGGCACCGACCAGAAGTTCAACCTGCTGATGGGGCGGGAGATTCAAAAGCACTTCGGCCAGGAGCCCCAGGTGGTCATCACCATGCCGCTGTTGGAAGGGTTGGACGGCGTGCAGAAGATGTCGAAGTCGCTAGGCAACTACATTGGTGTCGATGAAGCGCCGGGTTCCATGTTCAACAAGTTGGTCTCCATGCCGGATAGCTTAATGTGGCGCTATTTTGAGCTGCTCTCTTTGAAATCGAACGAAGAGATTGACGCGCTCAAGCAGAGCGTTGAGCAGGGCGCGAACCCGCGGGATATCAAAATGGAGCTGGCCCGTGAGCTAATTGCCCGCTACCACGGCGATGAAGCAGCCGCCAATGCGCACAAGTCTGCGGGTAATCAACTGGCCGATGGCGAACTTCCGGAAGACCTGCCCGAAGTCACGGTCGATTTCGAAGGCAGCGAGCAAGCGCCCATTGCGGCAGTGCTCAATCGAGCTGAGCTTGCGAACAACAGCGCCCAGGCCAAAGATATGCTGGGTAATGGCCGGGTCAAAGTCGACGGCGACGTCGTTGCCAAAGACACCATGCTGGCGACAGGTAAGAGCTACGTTATCCAAGCGGGTAAGAAACGTTACGCCCGTGTGACGCTTATTTGAATTTTCTGTCAAAAAGCTCTTGCCAACCCGGCAGCGAATCCGTAAAGTACGCATCCGCTGCCGGGGACGCCAAGCGTTACCAGCGGTACATAAGGTGTAAAAGCCT
>NZ_JPUA01000050.1 GCF_002211105.1 Halomonas campaniensis
GAATCCCTGGCCGTGGCCAAGCTGTTGGCCAAAGTGGTCGAAGAAGAACAGCCGGGGTTGGTGGTGCTGGGTAAACAGGCCATCGACACCGACAACAACCAGACCGGCCAAATGCTCGCCGCGCTGACCGGCCTGCCCCAAGGCACTTTTGCCTCGGAAGTCACAGTCGACGGCGACAAGCTGAACGTGACGCGTGAAGTCGACGGCGGCCTGCAAACCATCGCCTTGACGCTACCGGCGATTGTTACCACCGACCTGCGTTTGAATGAGCCGCGCTACGCCAAGCTCCCCGACATCATGAAGGCCAAGAAAAAGCCGCTGGATGTGAAAACCCCCGCCGATTACGGCGTTGAGGTTGCCTCCAAGGTCAGCCTGCTCAAAGTCGAGTCGCCCGCCGAGCGCAAGGGCGGCGTCAAAGTCGCCTCGGTAGACGAGCTGATCGACAAGCTCAAAAACGAAGCCAAAGTTCTTTGAGATAAGCTCTTTAAGATAAGTGCTTTGAAAACCGTACTTTAAGAAAAGAGCTTTGAAAGGAGTTGATGCCATGAGCATTCTGGTACTTGCGGATCTACACGAAGGCCAACTGGCCGGCGCCACTGCCCACGTGGTGGCGGCCGCCCAAGCCATCGGTGGCGAT
>NZ_JPUA01000051.1 GCF_002211105.1 Halomonas campaniensis
CGACTTGCATGTGTTAGGCCTGCCGCCAGCGTTCAATCTGAGCCATGATCAAACTCTTCAGTTTAAAATCATTGTGATCCTTACTCGCTTACTTACGGACTAGCCGAAAGCAGCAAAAGCGGATCAAACTTGGCTCAAGGTTCAAACGAATTCATTCAAAACAGGTTCCGAAAAACCTTTATTGCTTGAGTCGCTTGCCTTGATATTTGGTGATTTGTCACCAACATCAGCAAGCGCCCACATGAATTACCTGATCAAATTGTTAAAGAGCTGTTTCGCTGCGGTGGCTAACTTACTGAGCCACTTGACTTACCGTTGAACTGGCTTGCCTCAGCGAGGAAGGCGTATTCTACGCATTTCCTGGTGATTGTCAATCGCTGTTTTTTTAGCGACTGAGGCGAGCGATACAACTTGCTCTAACCTCCTGACAAACCAAGGCTTTTACACCTTATGCACCGCTGGTAACGCTTGGCGTCCCCGGCAGCGGATGCGTACTTTACGGATTCGCTGCCGGGTTGGCAAGGGCTTTTTGAAAGAACTGTCAAAAAAGTGGCATAAAGTCCTAGCGGCTAGGTTTTGCCTTGCGCATAACGGCTAAAACAGGCCCTGAAGCCACATAGGCTCCAAACAGCAGTAACAGCATTACCGAAGGTTCAACCGAGATCATAACGAAAGCCAGAACGATAGCCAGCAGTACAACAAACGGTACTGGCTTTTTAAAGTCGAGATCCTTGAAGCTGTAGTAGCGGATATTACTCACCATCAGCACGCCTGCCGCCGCCACCACAACCAGCATCAGTAACTTGAAGCCAAAGGCATCGGCATCAAAGCTATGGAAGGTCCAGACACTGGCCGCTACTAGCGCTGCGGCAGAAGGGCTTGGCAATCCAATAAACCACTTTTTGTCGACGCTACCGATCTGTACATTAAAACGTGCAAGGCGCAGTGCCGCGCAGGCCACGTAAAGAAAGGCCACCACCCAGCCGGTTTTACCTATGTCCTGAAGAATCCAGGTAAAGGCAACTAAAGCAGGTGCCATACCAAAGGAGATCATGTCAGACAAGCTGTCGTACTCAGCGCCGAATTCACTTTGCGTATTGGTCATACGTGCGACACGGCCATCCAAGCCATCCAGCACCATGGCAATAAAGATCGCGACGGCGGCCGAGGTGAACTCGCCATTAATACCAGCAACGACCGCAAAGAAACCTGCAAACAGCGCCGAGGTGGTAAATAAGTTAGGTAGTAAGTAGATACCTCGACGGCGGATCTTTTTACCATCCTCTACGGTTTCCTCAACCACCTCCGTTTCACGCAAGAAGGCGGTCGCCAAATCCTCGTTGCCACCTACCTCTGACGGATCAGTGTCGTTTGGCTGCTCAGTGCCTATCGGGCCTGGTTTAGCCTGATCTGAATTTGCCTGACCTGAGCCTGAGTGCTCTTGATCGCGAGCGTCCTGCGTCATAGGTTTCATCCATTAAAAGTGAAGTCACGGGAACAGTAGTCGCTTTCATTCTACACGGTGAGTGCTACTCAGCCAGCCAATTGCTGTATTGATGCTCCCTGCGCCTCTGTCAGCGAGCGACAATTAAGTGGTCATGAAAAAGCGCCACCCCTGGGAGGGAGCAGCGCTCTATATTTAGCAGTTAATCCTTAACGCTTTTAATGCCTAAAGCGACAACACCTTATCGCCCCGAGCAATCCCAGAGACCCCGGTACGGGCGACCTCTAGAATACCGACTGGCGCCATGGCCTGAAGGAAAGCATCCAGCTTGCCCGCATCGCCGGTGATCTGCACGGTATAGAGGCTCGGCGTTACGTCGACGATCTGGGCGCGGAAGATATCCACCGTGCGCTTCACCTCATCACGCGCCGCACCCAATGCCTTCACTTTCACCAGCATCAGCTCGCGCTCGATATGATTGCCCTCGGTGAGATCCACCAGCTTGACCACATCGATCAGCTTATTGAGGTGCTTGGTGATCTGCTCGATGACCCGGTCATCGCCCACGGTGGTGACCGTTAAGCGCGAGAGCGACGGGTCTTCAGTCGGCGCCACGTTAAGCGTTTCGATGTTGAAGTTACGCTGGGAGAACAACCCGACTACACGTGACAGCGCACCCGGTTCATTTTCTAACAGAATCGAGATGATATGACGCATCAGGTACGCTCCGTTTTAGACAGCAGCATGTCGCGCATAGCGCCTAACGGCACCTGCATCGGATAGACGTGCTCAAAAGGGTCGACCTTCACGTCAAGGAACACCAGCTCATGCTTATCAGCAAAGGCACGCTCTAGCGCAGGTTCCAACTCGTCAAGGGTATTGACGGTAATCGCGGTAAATCCATACGCCTCAATCAGCATATGAAAGTCCGGCAGCGACTCCATATAGGAGTGCGCGTGACGCGATTTATAGTTCAAGTCCTGCCACTGACGCACCATACCCAGCGACGCATTGTTAAGATTGACGATCTTAACGCCCACCCCGTACTGCTTACAGGTGGAGAGCTCCTGCATCATCATCTGGAAGCTGCCTTCACCGGTGACACACACCACGTCATCATCCGGGTAGTTCTGCTTGATACCCATGGCGGCGGGGAAGCCAAAGCCCATGGTGCCCAAACCACCTGAGGTGATCAGTCGGTTGGGTTTATCAAACTTGTAATACTGAGCGGCAAACATCTGATGCTGGCCAACATCAGTGGTCACGTAGGCTTCGCCTCGGGTTACCCGACAAAGCGCTTCGATCACTTCCTGTGGTTTAAGCGCTTCACCCGCCTTGGAAGGCTCATAAAGCTTGCCTTCACGGTCGGCACGCCAGCCATCAATCTTCTCCCACCACTCGGTGAGTGCTTCAGGATGGGCAATTTTATGCCCCTGCACCAAGCTGATCATCTCATTGATAACGCTGGAGGCCGGGCCCACGATCGGCACATCGGCACGCACCGTTTTAGAGATCGAACTTGGGTCTACATCCACATGGATGATTTTGGCGGTGGGGCAGAATTTCGACGTGCTGTTAGTCACCCGGTCATCAAAGCGCGCCCCAATGGCAATAATCAGGTCGGCGTGGTGCATGGCCATGTTGGATTCATAGGAGCCGTGCATACCCAGCCAGCCCAAGCACTGCCGATCACTTTGCGGATACGCCCCAATCCCCATCAGCGTAGTGGTGATCGGGTAGCCCAGCTGCTTGACCAGATCGGTCAGGCCTTCGCTGGCTTTGCCCGTGACCACGCCACCGCCGGTATAAAACACCGGACGTTTGGCCTTTAGCATCATCTCAACGGCTTTTTTGATCTGCCCCGTGTGGCCGCGCGTTACCGGGTTGTAGGAGCGCAGCTTGACCTTTTTCGGGTAGATGTACTCGTAACGCTCGGTGGGCGCGGTCATATCCTTAGGGATATCCACCACCACCGGGCCCGGGCGACCGGTTGAGGCTAAATAGAACGCCTTTTTGAGCACTTCCGGGATTTCCGATGGGTGACGGATCGAGAAGCTGTGCTTCACAATTGGGCGCGTCACACCGACGATATCGGTTTCCTGGAAGGCGTCTTCACCGATCAGATGGCTCGCCACTTGGCCGCACAGCACTACCATGGGGATAGAGTCCATGTAGGCGGTGGCAATACCAGTGACAGCGTTGGTGGCACCGGGGCCTGAGGTGACCAGCACACAGCCGGGCTTGCCTGAGGCACGGGCATAGCCGTCGGCTGCGTGGGTAGCCGCTTGTTCGTGACGCACTAGAATGTGCTTCACTTTGTCCTGACGGAAGAGCGCATCATAGATATGCAGCGCTGCCCCACCGGGATAACCATAAATGTATTCGATGCCCTCATCTTGCAAGAAGCGGGCGATCATATCTGCGCCGGAAAGCAGTTCCACTGTATTTCTCCCCTGGAGGTCTCGAGTGCGATCCGTACCCACCTGGGCACGGTGTCGAGTGCGGCGGTGTGCCGCTGTCGGCCCATGCCGACACCTGATGCCAAACCCTGGCAGGAGGCCCGGTTAGGGCCTGCACTCTTATCACAGCAGTTCGCCGTGTCGGGGCGTTGGCCAGGTTGGGCGGTTAGCCCAAGCCCGGAAGTCCTTCGGCGGGTAGAGGCTTTCGCCTACCCTTCGCGCGGGAATAAGGGGTTGCCCGTTGAGTCCGCGCCCGCAAATCAGGAACCGACAAGATTCCATTAGCGCCCTCAGCCTGTCAACCTCCGATCAGACCAAACGCAACAAAGGTCGCAAGAAGTCATAAAAAAAGCCCCGCCAGCAAAGCTAACGGGGACTTTTCCTTATTCAATTGCGCGAAGTAGCGACATCAATTACGAGCTAAACACCAGCTTGCCGTCTTCCGCGTTGATATGAATGGTATCACCTGGGGAGAATTTGCCCCCCAGCAGATCCTGCGCCAACGGGTTTTCGATACGGCTCTGAATCGCCCGCTTGAGTGGCCGCGCACCATATACTGGGTCGAAGCCAACGACTGCCAATTGCGCCATCGCTTCAGGACTCACCTCAAGTTTCAGGTCGTGTTCGGCAAGGCGCACTCTCAAGCGTTCGAGCTGAATACCCGCAATCGCCTGAATCTGCTCTTGGCCGAGGGCGTGGAACACCACCACTTCATCAATACGGTTGATGAGCTCAGGCCGGAAGTGGTTACCCACCACCTCCATGACCATGTTTTTCATCGTTTCATAATCGCTATCGTCCCCCCCCATACGCTGGATAATGTCCGAACCCATGTTAGAGGTCATCACGATCACGGTATTACGGAAATCCACCGTGCGCCCCTGGCCGTCGGTTAAGCGGCCATCCTCCAGCACCTGCAGCAGAATGTTGAAGACATCCGGGTGGGCTTTTTCCACCTCATCCAACAGCAGCACCGAGTAAGGCTTACGCCGTACGGCCTCTGTTAAGTAGCCGCCCTCTTCATAGCCGACGTAACCTGGGGGCGCACCGATCAAGCGGGCCACGGAGTGTTTCTCCATAAACTCCGACATATCGATACGTACCATGGCCTCTTCGGTATCGAATAGGAAGTTAGCCAGCGACTTACACAGCTCGGTTTTACCCACCCCGGTGGGGCCGAGGAATAGGAATGAGCCGTTGGGCCGATTGGGATCAGAAAGCCCTGCCCGTGAGCGGCGCACCGCGTTGGCGACCGCCTCGACGGCTTCATCCTGCCCAATCACCCGCTGATGCAGCGCTTCTTCCATCCGCAGCAGTTTATCGCGCTCGCCTTCGAGCATTTTGGAAACCGGAATGCCCGTCCAGCGAGAGACCACCTCGGCGATCTCCTCTTCGGTGACGTTGGAGCGCAGCAGTTGATGGCTTGAAGTATCAGCTTCACCTTCGCCACTTTCGGCAATCTTCTTCTCTAGCTCTGGAATTTTGCCGTACTGAATTTCCGACATCCGACCCAAATCACCCTGGCGGCGCGCCTGCTCAAGGTCAATGCGCGCCTGCTCAAGCTCCGCCTTAAACTGCGCGGCCCCCTGGATACTGGCTTTCTCGGCTTTCCAGATCTCATCAAGATCAGCGTACTCGCGCTCTAGCTCGTGAATCTGGGTATTGAGCGCCTCCAGGCGTTTTTTGGTGGCCTCGTCAGTCTCTTTCTTAAGCGCCTCGCGCTCCATTTTGAGCTGAATCAGACGGCGATCAAGGCGATCCATCGCTTCCGGCTTGGAGTCCAGCTCCATACGAATCCTTGATGCTGCCTCATCGATTAAATCAATGGCCTTATCAGGCAACTGACGATCAGTGATATAGCGGGTAGAGAGCTTCGCCGCGGCAATAATGGCGGAGTCGGTAATATCCACCCCGTGGTGCACTTCATAGCGCTCTTTCAGGCCGCGCAGAATGGCCACGGTGTCCTCTTCGGAAGGCTCATCAACCAGCACTTTCTGGAAGCGGCGCTCCAGGGCGGCGTCTTTCTCAATGTACTTGCGGTACTCATCAAGGGTGGTCGCACCCACGCAGTGCAGCTCGCCGCGGGCCAGGGCAGGCTTGAGCATATTGCCCGCGTCCATGGCGCCTTCGGCTTTGCCTGCGCCGACCATGGTGTGCAGCTCATCGATAAACAGAATTACCCGGCCCTCTTCCTGGGAGAGTTCCTTGAGTACCGCTTTCAAGCGCTCTTCAAACTCGCCGCGGAACTTGGCGCCTGCCAATAGCGAGCCCATATCCAGCGAAAGCACGCGCTTCTCTTTCAAGCCTTCCGGCACTTCGCCGTTAACAATGCGCTGGGCCAGCCCTTCGACAATGGCGGTTTTACCCACCCCCGGCTCGCCGATTAACACCGGGTTGTTTTTAGTACGCCGCTGCAGTACTTGAATGGTACGGCGAATTTCATCGTCGCGACCGATCACCGGGTCGAGCTTGCCGTCCAGCGCGCGCTGGGTAAGATCCATGGTGTATTTATTCAGCGCTTCACGCTGATCTTCGGCGTTGGCATCGTCCACGGTAGCACCACCGCGAAGGCTGTTAATGGCGGCTTCGAGAGATTTACGGTTAATCCCCGCGTCTTTAAGCAGCTTGGTAATCGCCGAATTCATTTCCAGCGCCGCCAGTAGTACCAGCTCACTGGCAATAAACTGGTCGCCGCGTTTTTGCGCTTCGCGATCGGTTAAGTTGAATAGCTTGATGAAATCCCGCGACGGCTGCACTTCGCCGTCGAACTGCCCCACCTTGGGCAAGTTATCCAACTGCTGCACCAACCCATCGCGCAGGCGTGAAGGGCTGCCCTCGGCTTTTTCAATCAGGGCTTTAATACCGGTATCTTTGGTGTCAAGCAGGGCCAGCAGCAAGTGCGCTGGGTCTAGCTGATTATGGCCGCGCCCAACGGCCAGCGACTGCGCCTCGGCAATCGCACTTTGAAGCTTGGCGGTAAATTTATCAAAACGCATGGAGTTCCTCCTGGGGTAGCCGTGCGTTTGGACGCACCGCGTGACCCGATAACGTGTCATTAGACGTGCTAAATCACTATTAGCTTGACAAGTTAAATGGCGTCAGTTCCATGCTTTTCAAGAGGTGGCGGTGCAAACCGCTGACTTATGGAAGCTTTAATTCACATTAATTGATCCAGATCACGCTGGCCATTCGTCCGGTTTTACCGCCATCACGGCGGAAGGAGTAGAAACGCGACTCGCAGGCAGTACAGAAGTGGCCGCCACTAATATGGTTGACCCCCAGCGCCTCTAAGCGAAAGCGTGCCAGCCGATAGAGATCGGCCATGTAATGGCCGAGTCGATAGGGACTGTGGTCGAAAGCGTCAGCGGTATCTGGATGAACGGCTACAAAGGCGCCGTAAACCTCCGGCCCAACCTCAAATTGCGCATTGGAAATAGCGGGCCCTAACCACACCAAGATTTCATCGGGATCCGTATTCATGGCGGCAATGGTTGCCTCCAGCACGCCGCCCGCCAGTCCGCGCCAACCAGCATGGGCCACCGCCACCTGGGTACCCGCGCGATTGCAGAACATCACCGGCAGGCAGTCTGCCGTCAGCACTACACAGGCGTACTCATTGGAAGTAGCAATGGATGCATCTGCATCGGCCGCATCAGGCTGATAAAATTGCTGCACGCGAGCCCCGTGGGTCTGGTTCAGCCATAGCAGAGGGCGCTCATCGCCAAGCTCCTTTTGCAGCAAACGCCGACACAACGCCACATGATCAGCATTATCGCCCACATGGGAAGCGGGGTTAAAAGCGGCGAAATCACCCTGGCTAGGCCCCGACTCCCGGGTTGTCACAAAGGCACGCACATTGGATGGCGCAGGCCAGTCGGGCACTAAAAGCGTTGGCCGTAAATTAATGGCATCGCTCATCGCATGGTCTCATTATCTTCCCGTAAGTAATCCAACAACATTAACAAATCATCGGGGAGGTCTGCTTGAAAAGTTAATGTTTCGCCACTCACCGGGTGCTTGAAAATCAACTTACGCGCATGCAGGGCCTGGCGGGGGAATTCGCGCAGAATCTCTTTCAGCGGTTCAGCGGCGCCCGGCGGCAGCTTCGCGCGACCGCCGTACATGGGGTCTCCAATGAGCGGATAGCGGGCATGGGCCATATGCACACGAATTTGGTGAGTGCGCCCGGTTTCCAGCTTGCAACGCACATGGGTGTGGGCACGGAAGCGCTCAACCACGCGGAAATGGGTAATGGCAGGCTTACCCGAAGCGGTAACGGCCTGGCGTTTACGGTCTTTGGGGTGGCGGCCAATGGGCGCATCGATAGTGCTCCCCGACACCGGCTTACCAATCACCACGGCGTCGTACTGGCGTGACACGCTGCGCGCCTGCAGCTGTTCGACCAGGGCCGTTTGGGCAGGCAGCGTTTTCGCCACCATCATCAAGCCTGTCGTGTCTTTATCCAAGCGGTGAACAATGCCTGCCCGAGGCACTTCGGCAAGTGTCGGCTGGTGATGCAGCAACGCATTTAATAGCGTGCCGTCCGGGTTACCGGCAGCGGGATGCACCACCATACCGGCAGCTTTGTTGATCACCATCACCGTGTCGTCTTCGTAAACGATATCCAGCGCGATATCCTGCGCCTCAAAACGGGTATCGTCCTCGATGGTCGCCTGAAGCGCCAACACTTCATGGCCATGTAACTTGGCTTTAGGCTTGGCTTGCGCGCCATCCACCGTCAATTCTCCAGCGTTAATCCACGCTTTTAAGCGCTCACGGGAGTAATCACTGAACAACTCAGCCGCCGCTTGGTCTAACCGTGCACCGGCTAACGTCGCGGGCACGCGCTGCGTGTCTTCAACTATTCGAGACATGAAAATCCTCTTTAAGACGCAAAAAACCTTAGCGGCCACCTTTGACGACACCTAACGAAACGTCGCTAAGCCTGCGTTTTGAGCCGAGGTGTTTTATAGTGGGCGGACTGAGACCTATTCTACCATTTCTACTTATGGCCATCGCCGCTTTTTGGTGATCGAGGCTTGTTTGCAACGAGGATGATGATGCGCGTTTTTTCAGCTGCCAACCGCTTTGGTGCTCTAGCCCTAAGCCTTGCCCTTCTAGCGGGCTGTGCGAGCAATAACTCTAGCGAAGAAGAAGACGATGAATTTGCTGGAGTGCAGGAGCGTGAGCTCTATGAGCTGGCCCGCACAGCCCTAGACAGCAACCGTTACCCGATTGCGATAGAGCGTTTGGAAGCACTCGACACCCGCTATCCGTTTGGTGCCCATGCAGAGCAGGCTCAGCTTGAGCTGATCTATGCCTACTATGAAAACAGCGACTGGGAAGAGGCTCGAGCCGCTGCCAGCCGCTTTATTCGCCTACATCCTGACCACCCGCAAGTGGACTACGCCTACTATTTGCGCGGCCTCTCCGCCTGGCAAGCGGGCCGCTTTAGTCTAGAGCGACTGCGCCTGATCGACATTTCCAAACGCGACTTAGGGGCTTCACGGGATGCTTACAACGACTTCCGCGAACTAATCCAGCGCTACCCCCAGAGCGAATACGCCGCTGACGCCCAGCAGCGAATCGTCTATCTGCGTGAGCTAATGGCTCGCCATGAGCTCCATGTCGCCGATTACTACCTGCGCCGTGGTGCTTACTTAGCAGCCGTTGAACGCGGCCGCTGGGTGATCGAAAACTACCCCGAATCCAGCGCCACCCGGGATGCCTTGGCCACCATGGTGGAAGGTTATCAAGGCCTTGACATGGAGGATCGCGCCAATGAAGTCCTCGCCGTACTGCGAGAAAACGCGCCTGATCACGAGCAGTTGCAGGGTAGTCGCTTTGTTCCTAAGCATCTAGGCCAAAATGATTAAACCACTGCGAGCTATCATTCGCTGAAAGCTGTACAACATGTACCTAGAAAACCACGCCACGGCGTGGTTTTTTTATTCAAAAATCAACAAGCACATGATTCCAAAAGAGAAACAAAAAGTAACCGAAAATACTATACATGTAGTCATTATTTCCTATACAAAAACTATACACACATATATGATGAGTCCGTCTAGCATAATAAAGTGCCTTAACGGCACCTAAGGGAGCACTCAATGTCACTTCTTAACGCCCGTTCCAGCAACACCAAAATTAGTACGCGTTTAACGCTCGGATTTTCTGCCCTGCTTGGGCTGCTGATTCTGTTAACTGCCGTCGGTATTTATCAGGTCAATCAAATTGACCGCGATTTATCGACAATCAACGACGTCAATGGAACCAAACAACGCTTTGCAGTGGACTGGCGAGGTAGCGTACATGATCGCGCTATCGTGCTTCGTGACATTGTGATCACCGCCGGGAATGGCAACCTCAGCTCCTTAGAGAGTGAAATGGAACGTCTGCGCAGCGCTTACAGCACAGCCACGACAGGCATGGAGCAAGTGTCCAACGAATACGCTGGCACTGCTCAAGAGCAAACTATTATTAACAGTATCAATGACCAAGCCATACTGACACGGGAACTAACAGAGCAAGTAATAGCCGCCCGTCAAGCAGACGAGTATGCAGAGGCGCAAACGCTGCTACTTGAACAGGCAGGCCCCGCTTACACCGAGTGGCTTAACCGCATAAATCAATTTATCAATCTTCAGCAGCAGTTGAACGACGCTACTACAGCGACAGCCCGCGATACCGCCTCGGGTTTTCAAATGCAAATGCTGGGGCTAACACTGTTTGCGTTGCTGGTAGGCGGTTTGATCGCGGTGTTTCTATCCCGCCAGCTGCTACGTGAATTGGGTGCCGAGCCCTACGAAGTCAAAGCCTTCGCAGAAGCCATTGGTCGCGGCGAATTAAACAGCCAGGGTAAGCTTAAGAAGGGAGATACCCGCAGCATTATGGCGTCACAGGTAGCCATGGCGCAGCAGTTACAAACCATTGTGACCCAGGTGCGCGCCTCGGCAGAAGCGGTGGCCAGCAACAGCGAGCAAATCGCTGAAGGCAATAACGACCTCTCCTCGCGTACTGAGCAGCAAGCCAGCGCACTAGCCGAAACCGCCTCGGCAATGGAGCAGCTTAACAGCACCGTCAAGCTCAACGCCGATAACTCCGAGCAGGCAAGCAAAGAGGCCTCCAGCGCCTCTAACACAGCCAAACAAGGCGGCGCAGCGGTCAATCAGGTGGTTGCCACCATGAACGATCTTAATAAGAGCTCTCAGGAAATTGCCGGTATTATCTCTACTATTGATGCAATTGCCTTTCAAACCAACATTCTGGCACTTAATGCCTCGGTCGAAGCTGCCCGGGCTGGGGAGCATGGCCGTGGCTTTGCGGTAGTCGCAGAAGAAGTGCGTAAACTTGCCCAGCGCAGTGCCGATGCCGCAAAAGAGATCAACGACCTTATCTCTAGCAACCTGGAACGGGTCACCCATGGCAACGAGCGCGCCGAAGAAGCCAGCAAGTCGACCGAGCAGATCGTCGCGGCTATCGAGCGGGTAACCAGCATTATGCAGGAGATCAGCCACGCCAGCGCCGAGCAGAGCACCGGTGTGCAGGAAGTGGGTCGAGCAGTGACCGAGATGGATCAGGTCACCCAGCAGAACGCAGCCCTAGTTCATGAAAGCGCTACCGCAGCTAACAGTCTGCGTCAAAACGCTCACTCGTTGCTGCACTCCATGGAGGTCTTCAAATTACCCAACGGTGCCAAAAACGCCCAGCCGTCGCAGGCTCCCTTGGCACCGGCAAGCAGTCATTCTGCCAACACCCACGCCCTCCCCGCCGTTAAACGTCAGCAGGAAGCTCCCGAGTGGGAAAGCTTCTAAACTAAAACGGCCAGGGTTTGACTACCGTGGATGCACAATGAAAAAAACTCCCCTTTTCAGGGGAGTTTTTTTATCTGGCCGTCAAAGCAGCGTTAAGAGATGTTCCGCTTACTCGCCGGGCTGCCAACCATTGACGATGGGGTAGCGGCGGTCGCGGCCAAAACCCCGCGGCGTCACCCGCACACCAATGGGCGCCTGGCGGCGCTTATACTCGCAGCGGTCGACCAGCTTCACTACTTTGTAAACGTCTTCAGCGTCAAAGCCACCGGCAATGATCGCTTCAGCGCTCATATCGCCCTCGATATAGCTTAATAGGATTGCATCGAGCACGTCGTAATCAGGCAGCGAGTCGCTATCCTGCTGATCAGGCGCCAGCTCCGCGCTGGGTGGCCGCTCAATGACACGCTCGGGTATTGCCGGCGATTGGGTATTGCGCCAGCGAGCCAAGCGGTACACCCAGGTTTTATACACATCTTTAATGGCATTAAACCCGCCCACCATATCGCCATACAGCGTGGCATAGCCCACCGCCATTTCGCTCTTGTTACCGGTCGTCAGTACCATTAAGCCTTTTTTATTGGAGATCGCCATTAGCAGTACACCGCGACAGCGGGACTGCAGATTCTCTTCGGTAGTATCTCGCTCAGTGCCCGCGAAACTCTCAGCCAGTGTGCCCATAAAGGCTTCTACCATGGGCTCGATCGGCATGATTTCGTAATGCACACCGAGCATCTTGGCCTGCTCCGCAGCGTCCTGTTTGGAAATATCCGCGGTGTAGTGGTAAGGCATCATCACCGCCTGCACCCGCTGGGGGCCCAGTGCGTCAACCGCAATGGCCAGCGAAAGCGCCGAATCGATACCGCCGGAAAGCCCCAACACCACGCCCTCAAAACCGCTCTTGTTGACGTAATCGCGCAGTCCGGTGACTAATGCACAATACAGGCTCTCTTCCGGTTCTACCTCGGGGTCAATCTCGCCGGGCTGGGGCTCCCAAACCGTGGCGCTGGTTTGGAGTAGCTGAACTGGCATCAGGCCCGCCTGCCAATACGGCGCCAGCACCTGCAACTCACCGCTGGCGTTAACGCAGCAAGAGCCGCCATCAAACACCAGCTCATCCTGACCACCGATAGTGTTCACATACACAATCGGACGATTGACGTCTTGGGCGTGCTGCTCCAATAAGCTCAGTCGCTCAGTGGGTTTATCCTGGTGATAGGGCGAGGCGTTCAAGGTGATCAGCACTTCAGCCCCCGCTTCCTTGGCAGCCCTAACCGGCGCGCCATCCCATAGATCCTCACAGATCACGATGCCCAGCTTGGCGCCCTTATGCTCATAAACGAGTGTCTCTGTGCCTGGCGTAAAGTAGCGCTGCTCGTCAAACACTTGGTAGTTAGGCAACGCCTGCTTGGCGTACTCAGCTTCCCACTGACCGTTGTAGAGTAGGCCTGCTAAGTTGTAACAGCGGCCTTCACGCACGCCGGGATAGCCAATGATCACCAGCACATCACTGGCGACCTTCGATGCCATTAGCCCCCGGGCTTCGCGCAGGCGGGTTTCCATTGAGGGGCGCAACAGCAGATCTTCAGGCGGGTAGCCCGACAAAAAAAGCTCAGGAAAGACAACAATATCCGCCCCATGCTCAATCCGGGCTTCGCGCACGGCTTCAATCGCGCGTGCGGCGTTGCCGGGAATATCCCCGACCAGAGGATCGAGTTGGGCCATTACCAGCGTTAAGTCTTGCATGGGCGTCAAAATCTCTTGAGAATCTTTAAAATCGGATTACACCGTCATAGTCGTATTGTCCCGCAAGGGCCGCCAACTGGCAAAGGCTGCGGGTCTATCCTAACGCCTTGTGCCTAGATTCCCACTTTGGGAGACACAAAAGGATGAACCTCTTGATCATTCGGCTGATTATCTTCGCCGTTGTATTCTATGCCGGTTTAAAACTCTACGGCATCTACCGGCAACGTAAGCTTGAGCATGAAGCGCAGCATAGCAAAGTGAACCGTCACGAGGGTGGCAAAATGGTGCGCTGCCGCTGGTGTGAAGTACACGTTCCTGAAGACGAAGCACTGCGTGACCAGGAGCAGTGGTTCTGCTCTAGCGCCCATCGTGACCGCTTTCTGCAGGAGCAGCAGGACAAGGGCGGCACACCTTAACCTTGTACTGGTCTTAAGCGTGTATTAGCCGCTCTGGCGTAAGTTGGTATGGCGCGGGGTCAATCAGAGGCTCGCGCCCCAATAGTTGATCTACCAGCAAATGGGTCGAGGCAGGCGCCAACACCAAGCCGTTGCGATAGTGCCCGGCATTGACGAATACATTAGGCCATTCAGGCAGCGCGCCGATAAAGGGGAGGCCCGTTGGGGATCCAGGCCGCAGGCCGGCCCATTGGTGCGCTACCGGGCACGTTGCCAATGCGGGCAGGATGGCTTCAGCACTCTGTTTTAGTGACGCCAATGCCACCTCATCGGTGCGCTTGTCAAAACCCACCTCTTCCAGCGTAGAACCCACCAATAGCAGGCCATCTGCACGCGGAATAATATAGCGCCCATCTTTCAATACCACGCGCTGCACCAACCCTTTGGGTGCTTGGTAAGCGATCATCTGCCCTTTTACGGGCCTTACCGGCAACTGCACATTCAACAGCGACAAGAGCTGTGCCGCCCAGGCACCGCCGCAAACAATAATGCGTTCAGCCGTCAACGGCCCTTGAGAGGTCTCTACGCCTTTTACTTGTCCACTCTGTTGAATAAAACCACTGACCTCGCACTGCTCTTTCATCTTGACCTGGGACATCGCGGCTAACCGCGCCTTAAGCGCCTTGGCTAAGCGCGGATTGCGCACGCTACCCAGTGTCGGCATCCACAGTGCGCTGTCGTCCGCCATGGCCACACCAGGCTCTTTAGCATGGACAAAGTCTGCCCCCACCCGCTCCAGGGGTTTACCCAACTGGCGCGCCCATTGCAGCGCTTTGTCGGCATCGTCCACATTTAGGTAGAGCAGCCCCTTTTGGCGATATTCGGGGTCGATACCGGTCTCTTCCAGCAAGCGCAGAGCCAAAGAGGGGTAAACGCCTTCCGACCAGCGGGAGAGTTGCGACACTGCGGTGTCGTAGCGCCAGGGATAGAGCGGCGAAACGATTCCACCCCCCGCCCAGGAGGCCTCTTTACCGCACTCACCACGATCAACCAGCGTGACCTGCTGGCCAGCATCGGCCAGTTGCAGCGCGGTCATCATACCGATCACGCCGCCGCCAATAATTAAGAAATCTCTCACAACATTGTCCGTTTTGGCTTACATAAAAAAAGCGTAGCGTCGCTTAGGATGTCTTCTTAACAACGATGTGCTCGCTGCCAGGGTTTATAAGCAAAGTGAGCATAGCGCGGGCAATAACGTGGTCAAGTGAGGAGAAGCGGATGGTCGGTTTCCACAACCAGGCACGCACCACACCCGAAAGCGGATTTACGCTACTTGAGCTACTGGTCACGCTGCTATTGGTGGGCATTATCGCTGTTTTGGGGCTGCCTAATTTTCAAGCGCTTGGGGAGCGAACCGCACGGAGCAGCGAAATAAACCGCTTACAAAGCGCTTTTGCGTTCGCGCGAAATACAGCGATTAGTCAACGCCAACAGATTACCCTTTGCCCTGCCAACAAGAGCCGCAAGGCCTGCGCCAACGACTGGAGTAGTGAGCTAATGATTGTGCGCGGGGATAAAACCAACAGTATCACCAAAGACGATATTCTGCGCATCGTCCCCGCGCAACAGGACACACAGGTTACTTATAGCCGGGGCTGGTCGCGCATCCGTTACAGCCCGTTAGGCTATACCAGCGGTTACAATGGCAGTTTTTCCGTTTGTTCAAGCAGCGGCGCTCAAGGCTCCCAAGGTAAAAAGTTGGTACTCAGCCAATTGGGCCGCTTGCGGATTGATGGAACGCCTATCGATTGCTAGGCACTCCATGCTAGCCAATGTTTACCCGGCAATACCGTCTAAATAGCGCTCAGCATCCAGCGCTGCCATGCAGCCGCTGCCCGCCGAGGTAATCGCCTGCCGATAGATGTGATCCATCACATCGCCGCAGGCAAAAACGCCGGGGACGCTGGTGGCGGTTGCATTGCCTTCAAGGCCGGAGTGCACTTTGATATAGCCGCCGTTCATGTCCAACTGGCCAGCAAAGATTCCCGTGTTGGGACTATGACCAATGGCAATAAACAGCCCAGGCGCATGGATCTCTTTGCTGGAACCATCTTTAGTGGATTTAACCCGCACGCCCGTAACGCCGGAGTTATCGCCGAGCACTTCTTCGACTTCCTGGAACCACTCAAGGGCGATTTTGCCCGCCTCGACTTTCTCGAATAGCTTATCCTGGAGGATTTTTTCCGCCCGCAGCGTGTCACGGCGGTGTACCAGGGTCACCTTGGAGGCGATGTTAGAGAGATAGAGCGCCTCTTCCACGGCGGTATTACCGCCGCCCACCACAATAACTTCCTGATTGCGGTAGAAAAACCCGTCGCAGGTAGCGCAGGCCGATACCCCTTGGCCCATAAACTGCTGCTCAGTAGGCAGCCCCAGGTAACGCGCACTGGCGCCGGTAGCCACAATCAGCGCATCGCAGGTATAAATGCCGCCATCGCCTTTTAAAGTGAAGGGTTTTTCGCCTAAGCTAACCTCGTTAATGTGGTCAAACAGCACTTCGGTATTGAAACGCTCGGCGTGCTGTTTCATGCGCTCCATCAACTCCGGCCCCTGGACGCCTTGCGCGTCACCTGGCCAGTTATCCACATCGGTTGTGGTGGTCAGTTGGCCACCCGCCTGAATACCGGTAATCAGTAGCGGCTTCAGGTTGGCCCGTGCGGCGTACACCGCCGCCGTATAGCCCGCGGGGCCGGATCCAAGAATAATCAAACGCTCATGACGAGTTTCCATGACACCACCTTGTAAATATCTGACTGATAGCTTTGTCGATAGCCGTGATTTGGCAAAGAGTCTGCCTGAAATGGCGCCAAGTACAAGCGATTGCAAGGTTTCGTCTACGCTATTAGGTGAAGAAACCTTGAAAGACCCTCATCAAACACCCATGTGTTATTACTAAATAAACGCCATACTGGGGGTAACTCATACTAAAGGAAGATCGTGACCGTCACGCCGAGACCAGCGCTCAGCAACCAGAGGAGAGACATATGAGCAAGATACCCGATACGCAAAGCACCCTAGAGGTTGGCAGTAAAACCTATCACTACTACAGCCTGCCTCAAGCGGCCGAGACCCTGGGCAGCATTGACCGCCTTCCCAAGACGCTCAAGATTCTACTCGAAAACCAGCTGCGCTTCGCCGATGACGAAAGCGTAGATCAAGAAGATCTGCAGGCCCTGGTCGACTGGCAGGCCGAGGGCAAATCCAGCCGTGAAATCGGCTATCGCCCGGCACGGGTACTCATGCAGGACTTTACCGGCGTGCCCGGCGTGGTGGATTTAGCCTCCATGCGCGCCGCGGTCGAAAGCCTCGGCGAAGACCCGGCGAAGATCAATCCGCTCTCCCCCGTTGATCTGGTGATTGACCACTCGGTAATGGTCGATAAGTTCGGCAACCCGGCGGCATTCCAACAGAACGTCGATATCGAAATGCAGCGCAACCGCGAGCGCTATGAGTTTCTGCGCTGGGGTCAACAGGCGTTTGATAACTTTAGCGTGGTACCCCCTGGCACCGGTATTTGCCATCAGGTCAACCTGGAGTACCTGGGCAGAACGGTATGGACGAAGGATGAAGACGGTAAGACCTTTGCCTACCCCGACACCCTCGTTGGCACTGACTCACACACCACCATGATCAACGGCCTGGGCGTACTGGGCTGGGGCGTGGGCGGCATCGAAGCCGAAGCGGCCATGCTCGGCCAGCCGGTTTCAATGCTAATCCCCGAAGTGATTGGCTTTAAACTAACCGGCAAGCTACGCGAAGGTATTACCGCCACGGATCTAGTACTTACCGTTACCGAGATGCTGCGTAAAAAAGGCGTAGTGGGTAAGTTTGTCGAGTTCTACGGCGACGGTTTGAAAGACCTGCCGCTGGCGGATCGCGCCACGATCGCCAATATGGCGCCTGAATATGGCGCTACCTGCGGCTTTTTCCCGGTAGATGAAGAAACGCTGAACTATATGCGCCTAACCGGGCGTGAGGACGAGCAAGTCGCGCTGGTGGAAGCCTATAGCAAAGCCCAAGGGCTGTGGCGTGAACCCAGTGATGAGCCGATCTTTACCGACGCCCTGGAACTGGACATGACCGAGGTAGAGGCCAGCCTTGCCGGCCCCAAACGCCCCCAGGATCGCGTGGCGCTGAAAGACATGGCGGCGGCCTTTGACAAGTTCATGCAGGAAGACGTCAACGCGGATGCCAGCGCCAAGGGGAAACTCTCCTCTGAAGGCGGCCAAACCGCCGTGGGCGTGGCGCGCAGCTTCGAACATGACACCAGCCAGGCCGTGAAGCTTGATGACCAGGACTTCAGCCTTGACCCCGGCGCGGTGGTGATTGCAGCGATTACCTCGTGCACCAACACCTCTAACCCCAGCGTAATGATGGCCGCCGGGTTGCTGGCGCGTAAAGCGCGTGAAAAGGGGTTAACCACTAAGCCCTGGGTGAAAACCTCCTTAGCACCGGGTTCCAAAGTGGTCACCGATTATCTGGAAGCCGCTGAATTAAACGACGACTTGGATGCACTGGGCTTCAACCTGGTCGGCTACGGCTGCACCACCTGTATCGGTAACTCCGGCCCGCTGCCCGATGAGATCGAAAAAGCGATCAACAGCGGCGACCTCGCCGTGGCCTCTGTGCTCTCCGGTAACCGTAACTTTGAAGGCCGCGTACACCCCCTGGTCAAAACCAACTGGCTGGCTTCACCGCCCCTGGTGGTGGCTTACGCCCTGGCCGGTAATGTCCAGCTTGACCTTACCCAGGAACCACTGGGCAAAGACAGTAACGGCGAGCCGGTCTACCTCAAAGATATCTGGCCCAGTCAGGCCGAAATTGCCAGCGCCGTCGAGCAGGTCAACACCGCGATGTTCCGTAAAGAGTACGGCGCAGTGTTTGAGGGTGATGACGTCTGGAAAGCCATCGACGTGTCAGAAAGCAAAGTGTACCAGTGGCCTGAATCCACCTACATTCAGCACCCGCCCTTCTTTGAAGGCATGGGCCGGGAGCCGGACGCCATCGAAGATGTGCACAGTGCCCGCGTGCTCGCCATGCTGGGGGATTCGGTGACCACCGACCATATCTCCCCTGCCGGTGCCATCAAGCCTGACAGCCCCGCCGGGCGTTATCTACAGGAGCACGGCGTCAAGCCGGTGGACTTCAACTCCTACGGCTCACGCCGGGGTAACCATGAAGTCATGATGCGCGGCACCTTCGCCAACGTGCGGATCAAAAACGAGATGCTCGACGGCGTGGTCGGCGGTGAGACACGCCACGTACCCAGCGGCGAGCAGATGGCTATTTACGATGCGGCCATGAAGTACAAAGAGGAAGGCAAACCGCTGGTAGTCATCGCCGGTAAAGAGTACGGCACCGGCTCCTCGCGTGATTGGGCGGCCAAAGGTACCCGCTTGCTGGGCGTGCGCGCCGTGATTGCCGAATCCTTCGAGCGTATTCACCGCTCTAACCTGATCGGCATGGGCGTTGTACCGCTGCAGTTTGCCGAAGGCGAAAGCCGTCAAACGTTGGGATTAACCGGCGATGAGGAGATTTCGATTGCCGGTTTAAGCGACCTGACGCCAGGTGGCAACGTCAAAATCGTGATCAAAAATGCCGACGGGGAACGTAGCGTTGATGCCAAGTGCCGAATTGATACGGTAAACGAGCTGGCTTACTACCGTCACGGTGGTATCCTTCACTACGTGTTGCGCAAGATGATCGGCGCAGCCTAAAGGGTAAAACCTACCAATGCTTGCATGCCCCCACCTCGGTGGGGGCTTTTTTTAGCCCAATGCTTAAAAAGCGCGGCGACGATAGGTGCGGTAATCCGGCGACCAGGATGCTTTTTCGATCAGCTCCCTCAGCGTTGTGCCACTGGTTTTTAACGCCACGCCGTTCTGCTGTGCCTGGGCTGCCACTTCAAAGGCAATCGACTTGCTGATATCGCGAATACGCGATAGCGGCGGTAGCAAAGCGCCCTTGCCCTCTTTCACCAGCGGCGCTTCACGGGCCAGCGCCCGCGAGGCACTCATCAGCATCTCGTCGGTGACGCGGCTGGCACTAGCGGCAATCACGCCCAACCCAATGCCTGGGAAGATATAAGCATTGTTGCACTGGGCAATCGGATAAGTGCGGCCATTGTAAACCACCGGTGCGAAAGGACTTCCCGTAGCCACTAACGCCTGGCCATCGGTCCAGCGAATAACATCCTCTGGCACCGCCTCTGCCTGGGAAGTGGGGTTAGAGAGCGGCATGATGACAGGGTGCTCACAGCCCGCGTGCATGGTGCGAACCACCTGCTCGGTGAAGATACCGCGCTGACCACAGACGCCGATCATTACAGTGGGTTTGATTTGCGCGATCGTCTCTTCCAGGCCCTGGCCATTCCACCCTACCACTAGCGAAGGGTCGTGGGCTAACCGGCGCTGGAAGTCGCGCTGCCACGCTTGATCGCTGGTCATCAAGCCGTCGCGATCGACAATGTAAATACGCGACCGCGCTTCGCTTTCGGTCAAGCCCTCCGCTTCCATCGCTACGACCACCTGTTCGGCGATTCCACAACCCGCCGAACCGCCACCCACAAACACTACCCGCTGCTGGGCAATGGTCTCTTCCCGGGCCTGACAAGCGGCCATCAAGGTGCCGACTACCACAGAAGCGGTGCCCTGCACATCGTCATTGAAGCAGCAAAGCTCGTTGCGATAGCGCTCTAACAGCGGTACCGCATTGGCCTGGGCAAAATCCTCAAACTGCAACAGCACGTTCGGCCAGCGACGCTTCACAGCAGAAATAAATTCCGCCATGAAGGCATCGTACTCTTCCTGGCCTACCCGCTCGTGGCGCCAGCCCATGTACATGGGGTCATCCAGCAGCGCTTTGTTATTAGTGCCCACATCAATCATGATCGGCAGCGTGTAGGCTGGGCTAATACCGCCACAAGCGGTATATAGCGCCAATTTACCAATCGGGATGCCCATACCCCCGATCCCCTGGTCGCCAAGGCCAAGAATACGCTCACCGTCCGTCACCACGATGACTTTAACGTTATCTTTGGTGGCGCTGCGCAGAATGTCATCCATATGTTCGCGGTCAGGGTAGCTAATAAACAGGCCGCGGTGATTACGGTAAATGTTGGAGAACTCCTGACACGCCTGCCCCACCGTGGGGGTATAAATAATCGGCAGCATCTCTTCAAGATGCTGGGAGACCAAGCGGAAGTAGAGCGTTTCGTTGTCGTCTTGAATAGCGCGCAGATGAATATGCTTTTCAAGATCACTATGGCACTGCTGGTACTGGCGATAGACCCGCTCAAGCTGATCCTCAATGGTTTCCACCTTTTGAGGTAGCAAACCAATCAGGTTGAACGCCAAGCGTTCCTCCTGAGTAAACGCGCTGCCTTTGTTCAATAGCGGCATTTCGAGCAAAGAAGGACCGGCGTAAGGAAGGTATAGGGGGCGTCTACTCTGGGTAGTCATAAGCACTCTCTTTTTTATGTCAATCACTGCTGCAATGCAGCAACATCGGGCGTTCGCGGCGTTTGAGCGTAATGTAACATGGTCCTGCGACAAAGGTGGAAGAGAGCGACCATGAAGATATAAAAACGCCTCGATTTAGGGCGACTAAACCGAGGCGTAATGACGCTATTCGCTACTCTGCAAACAATGCTATTAATGATGTGTTAGCACGTTTTAGCGGTGGGTTTGCGCCCCTCTACGCCAGCGAAGAAGAATGGCCGCAACTTAACGCCAACCATGTTGCCCGCAAATGCCGCTACCAGCCATACCCAGCCGTGCAGGCTGCCAGACGCAATACCGCTGAAGTAAGCGCCAATGTTGCAGCCATACGCCAGCCGCGCGCCGTAACCTAGCAAGATGCCGCCGATGACCGCGGCCAAGATAGATTTCAAAGGGATTTTGAAGTTAGGTGCAAAGCGCCCCGCCAAGCTGGCGGCAGCCAGCGCGCCCAGCATAATGCCGACGTTCATTACCGTAGTGATATCGCTCCATACGCTGGCCTCAAGAGCCGCTGCGTTACCTGGGGACTGCCAATACCCCCACTGGCTGACATCGCCTCCCACCAGCTCAAAGCCTTTAGCGCCCCACAGTGCAAACGCAGAGGTAATTCCCCACGGGCGACCTGCCAGTGCCAAAGTGGCAAAGTTGAGCAGCGCCAGCGCCACCGCGCCCGCCACTAGCGGCCAAGGCCCCGTCAGCCAGCGCTCATAGCCATGCTTATCGACCATGGGCGCCTGCTCTAATTGACCGTGACGACGTTTCTCCATCACCCAGGTAAACGCCGCAATAGCAGCAAACAGCACCAGGCTAATGGCGATCCCCCCACTAACCCCGGCGACGTTAACCAGCGATACCGGCTGAAAGGCAGGCAAGCTCTGCCACCAGGCAAAGTGCGCGGAGCCAATCACCGAGCCGACAATAAAGAACACCAGCGTAATCAACATACGCGCGTTACCGCCACCCGCGGTAAACAGCGTGCCAGAGGCACAGCCGCCGCCCAGCTGCATGCCCACACCGAACAGGAATGCCCCCACCAGCACTGAGATACCAATCGGCGCCACAAAGCCTGACACCTCGTTACCAAACAGCGTGCCCGCCCCCAGGGCAGGGAAAAACAGCACCACGGCGATGGCCAGCATCACCATCTGCGCGCGCAGGCCACGCCCCCGCCGCTCAGTAATAAACACCCGCCACGCTGAGGTAAAACCAAACGCCGCGTGATACAGCACCATGCCAAACAGCCCACCGACAATCATCAGCAGACCAATATTGGCGTCAAAGACAACCCCAATAAGCAGCGCGCCTAACACAATCGCCGCCGTAGCGATCAGCGGCACGCGATAACTCTGCGGCGCAGCAACCGTCGTTGTAGACATACATTCACCTTTAGCAGCACCAAAAGCGCCTGTTAACAAACAGGCGCTTTTGGAAGACATGGACAATAGTTATAAGCCTAACGATAGCTGTAGAGTGCGGGAAATTCTTAGTTGAAAGGTTCTTATGTCTTTATGGAATATCAAACAAACCGTCCCAAGCCAACAGCCGCACGTAAACGATCCATCGTTACAGCGGCTTCTTCACGGGCACGCTCAGCGCCTTTCTGCAGTACCGCCTCAATATGAGCGGGGTCTTCCATTAGTGCGTTATAGTGTTCACGCGGCGCGCTCAAGTGGGCGTTCAAGTACTCAAACACTTGATCCTTAGCTGCACCCCAACCAATACCGTTCGCGTACTGCTCACGCAGGCT
Source organism: Halomonas campaniensis (assembly GCF_002211105.1). Classification (GTDB taxonomy): domain Bacteria; phylum Pseudomonadota; class Gammaproteobacteria; order Pseudomonadales; family Halomonadaceae; genus Vreelandella; species Vreelandella campaniensis_A. The sequence goes on from NZ_JPUA01000051.1 coordinate 23,162, forward strand.
GGCGGTCTCTTCCGCTGTCGCAAAGGCTGAATAGATCTGGTACAGCGTGCAGGTGTCAGGATCCTTGGGCTCACCGGGTTCCAACGAGTTGGTCTTAATCTTGCGCACCAGCTTTTGCAGCTTCTTCTCGCTCACAAACAGTGGAATGGTATTGTCGTAGCTTTTGGACATCTTGCGCCCATCCAAGCCATTCAGCAGCTGTACTTTATCGTCTACCACAGCTTCAGGGAGAGTGAAGTGCTGGCCTTTGTAGAGGTGGTTAAAACGCCCGGCGATATCGCGGGCCATTTCGATATGCTGAATCTGGTCACGCCCGACCGGTACTTTATTGGCGTTAAACATTAGGATGTCGGCCGCCATCAGCACGGGGTAACCAAACAGCCCCATGGTGATACCTTTATCAGGATCCTGGTTTTCCGCCTCTTCGTTCTCTGCCACCGCTGCTTTGTAGGCATGGGCTCGATTCATCAGGCCTTTGGCACAAACGCAGGAGAGCATCCACATCAGCTCAGGAATCTCTTGAATATCCGACTGGCGGTAGAAAATCGCATTATCAGTATCTAACCCTAGCGCAAGCCAAGTCGCAGCAATCTCCAGGCGAGACTGCTGCACACGCTTGGGATCTTGGCACTTGATCAGGGAGTGATAGTCGGCCAGAAAATAGAACGACTGCACGTTGGAATCCTGGCTTGCCTCAATGGCGGGCTTGATAGCTCCAACGTAGTTGCCCAAATGGGGCGTGCCGGTGGTGTTGATACCGGTGAGAACGCGGGTTTTGGCGGTTTGACTCATGTTTTTCAGACTCTTAGTTTTCAGGCTCTTAGGCAAGTAGGACTATCATAACGCGCAGCATAGCGAATGGCATCATTGCCATCCTACGAGACGCCAGCCACTAACGCCCCCACTACCCGGCGTGCCATTTGATGGCTCTCCAAAAGCCCCCGCAAGTATTTCATCGTAAACGATACTACCGCTACCGCTCACACTGACACTCCGCCCCTTTACACTACCAAAAAAGCCCGAACCAGAATTAACCGAAACATTTGCGTACGGAGCATACACATTTGCAACCACCCGATTACTTGAGCTGAAACTCACCCCGGAGTCTGAACCTGTGTAGCCTGAAAACAGCGAAAACGTTGCCTTGCCATTGCTGTTAACCGAATTTGCCTCGGGCATATTCAGTACGCTCCCGAAATCCGTTTTGCCCGCGACAAAGACCGTCAAGCTGCTGTCGGCATCAATAACCAACCCTGGCCCACCTCCTCCCATCGTAAAGTTCCCATCCACTACAATAACCACGTCACCGCCACTGACCCTCAAAGACGGGGAGCTAGTTAGCGTCAGGTTATTTGTTCGGTAGATAGAAGCTTGCTCGCCAAAAAGTGTATTTAGCTCGGGTGATGCATGGTTAATCCAGCGATTAACGTTCCAAGTTTGGTCATAGCGCTCCATTTTCTCTGGGGTAAATCGCCACTCCACATTAGGGTAAGCGCCCACCGTTATATCTCCAAGTGAAGTAAGCGTTTCTTGATAGCGAGAAATTTCTTCATTCAATGAGTTCCCAGCAAAGTCGGCTGTATCACAAGGCTGTTCTTCAGCTCTATTTAGAGTTACATCGCTACGTTGAGAGAAATTAGCTCTATTAATGTCATCTATGTGATCAGAGGCAGGGATCCGTTGAGAAATGATTTCTCCCCCTGCGTAGATGCCCTCACCTACGCTGGCTGACCAGTTACTCAAACGCACATCCCCCATGGCCCTTACGGTGCCGTCTACTCGTGTACTACTGCCAAATATGACATCGCCAAGGCTCTCGGCGTCACCACGTACGCGTCCCCCGCCAGCATTCAGATATATTGTACGGTTAGCCATTATGCTACCAAATACTTGTGAAGAGCCGCTGAGAGTAACGGAGCCAAGGGCTTCTATGCCGCCATGAATCTTTTCATTACCACCAAGTACCACGTTCGCGCTATCGGAGGTGGTGCGAAGAAGAGGGATATCGTTCTCAGAAAAACTGCCTGGCTGCCCACTCCAATCGCCTTCGCTTGAACGATAACTGCTGATAGTCGAGCCTCCGCCTGAAGACACCCCTTCACAACCCACTATCGGATGTTGGAAAGGTGCCGGACTTCCGCTGTTACCCTCACCGAAGGCATAAATCAGCCTCGACTGACCTCGCGCACTTCGTCTCAAGCCATCGTCCTTCGCACTAATGGCAATTTTGTCTTTTTCTAAGCGTTCAAACTCCAATACGAAATTTTTCATCACCGCATTTCGCACCTCGGTTTGCTCCTCTTGGCTTAACTCCTCATAGTTGCTGGGAAGCAGCTGTTTAAAAAAGTCATCTAGTGCATCCACATCAAGCAACTCCTCTAGTTCTCGCCCGCGCAAGCTTTTGATGTCGCCTATGGAAGCAAATTCATCATCATTGAATAGGCTAGAAAGATATTCATTGCGACGCTCCGAATTCTGAAAATCAGCCAGCGATGAAGACGTGCTCTCTGCGGTCATTTGTGCCTGGACAGAGGCACGATAATTACCCGCCAGCCGCTCATCAATCAACGCACTCTGCATACCCGACATGCCTAACATTAGCGCGCCAGCGAGCAGTGCCATAACAATTACTAACGCTGCGCCTTGCTGCTGTTTCATGACGTAGGCTCTTCTGGTGAGATCGCTTTATTTCGCTCGCTGATGGTAAAAGTAATTTGATCGCACGTGGCATCCACACCTTCTCGGCAATCACCAATGGGCAATGTGACTGTATGAGACACACCATCACCACTGGCTTCAGAAAGCGTCGGACAGGCTGTCTCTTCATCAACTTGGGCAAGATCAACTATTGGCTGGCTTTTATCCTCATTCTGCAAAACACAGTAATGACGCGTACCGCTTTCAGAGCTTCGCTCATCTGAGATGATAGCGTAGTCGCCAATCTTTCCTTTGCGACCTGCTTCAGTCAGGGTGCTTACCGCAAAAATTAAGGTCTCTTGCTTACGACTGACCTTGTCAACGGTTTGAAACGTTTGAAAGGTCGTTAAAAAAAGCTGGCCAGCCCCCAGAATAATCACCGTGCCGATGGCCATTGCGACCATTAGCTCCACTAGGGTAAACCCGCCTTGGCGCTGTTGCATTATTGCACCTCAAGCCTTGGGAGGCGGAAGGTGTAGTCGAGCTCATCATTCTCGTCATCGCCAAGTACCAGAATCACATTAAAGCGGCACTTATCTTCGCCGCTGTCTCTGACGATGCTGCTTTCGCCTTTTTTGGCATTGCGAAGCGGGTTTTGGTCGCTATCCGTGAACCAATCATCTTTCCACTCTTCCTCAACAGCTGAGCTGTCGATATCTTCACAGGTTTCGCCAGTGTTTAGTGTCACCAGCTGCGCCCAAAGCCGTTCCTGTGCATCCACAGCCGTCACGCTAGCCAACGAACGCTGGTAGCCAGCATTTGCACTTTGCAGCGCTTTAAGCTGCATGGCGGCTACGCCGATCAGGCCAATCGAGAGAACCACCAGTGCGATTAGCGCTTCTATTAAGCTAAAGCCACGCTGAGAGTTCATGACTCACTCTCCTTCCTACGAATGCTGCCCGTTGCACGAATCATAAGCGTTACAGAAGGAGTTGAAGCACTTTCCCCGGTCGTATTTAACGTCATTTCGCAGGGTGAGCCAGGGCAGTTGGCAATATCGGCGTCGCCCAAACTTTGAAAGGTAAGCGAGAACGCCTGGGTCGGCGAGGCTATATTAGCGGACTGCCCGACTCTTAGTATCTGACTACCTACACCGCTTTCCACCACCCAATAGCAGCCTCCCGAGTAACGGTAACGGATACTCTCTTCACTGTTTTCCCCCAAATCTTCCTCGATTTCATTATTTCTACAGGATTCAGGGCGGCGGTTTGAATTGGAGGCATCAGGTGGTGAAAAGATGACCGTCATATCGCTGCGTTGCTTTATCGCCTCGCTACGAGCAAAGCTCAAAACAGAGATCATTTCATTGACGTCGCTGGCTAGCTGCTGACGGGCAAGAAAGCCCGTAAAAGCGGGAACCGCCATAGTCGCAACGATCGTTACTATAACCAGCGTGACTAACAGCTCAATCAAGGTAAAGCCACGTTGAGGCATAAGCCTACCAGCACTCATCGGGTGATTGCGTCCCTTGCGCATCCAGAGTCAACGGCTCGTCACAACCATCGTCTTGACCACTCTTAGTCGTGGCCTTCAGCGTATAACCTCCATTTTGATCGCCGGTAGCTACCTCAATGGTATAGTGCTTTTCTGGCGAAGTAGTTGGCACATTATCGCAATTGGCGTAGGAGTATGTGCGTGTGTTGCAGCGCTCAAGCTCTGAAGCAGCCCGCATTAGACCTGTATGTGCGTCGGTTCGAACTGATTTTTGTACGTAGCGGGTATAGCTGGGGTAGGCAATAGAAGCGACGATACCGATGATCACCAGCACAATCATCAATTCAATGAGGGTGAAGCCGCGCTGACCATTCAGTAAAGAACGGCCAGTGGAAAGATTAGAGACGTAAGACACGCGGCTTCGCTCCCGTATTAGTTGGCTCATACTGTTTCAGTATGTCGCAAACCAATACGCATTGCATTACGAATACCTCTGATCAGCTGCTGGCGATTACCTTTTCACGCAGCTCTTTCGGCATAGAGAAGGTAATGGTCTCTTCGCGGCCCTGTAGCTCTTCAGGTAATGCAGCGCCCATGGTCTGCAGCTTGGCAATCACACCTTTTACCAATACTTCAGGGGCACTGGCGCCAGCGGTTACCCCGACACGCGCTACGTTCTCAAGCCACTGGGGATCGATTTGATCAGCGTTATCGATCAAGTAGGCAGGCGTTCCCATACGCTCAGAAAGCTCACGCAAGCGGTTAGAGTTTGAGCTATTAGGGCTACCTACCACGAGTAATAAATCACTCTGGGCGGCTAGCTCGCGCACCGCATCTTGGCGGTTCTGCGTAGCGTAGCAAATGTCGTCATTGCGCGGCCCCTGGATGTCAGAAAACTTCTCGCGCAGCGCATCGATCACCTTGGCGGTATCATCCATTGACAGCGTGGTTTGGGTTACAAAGGCCAGCTTCGAGGGGTCATTCACCTCCAGCTTAGCAACGTCTTTTTCGTCCTCTACCAGGTAGATACGCCCGCCGTGTGAGGTGTCATAACGCCCCATGGTACCTTCGACTTCCGGGTGGCCTTCATGGCCGATGAGAATGCACTCCTGACCACGCTTGGCGTAGCGCAATACTTCCAGGTGCACTTTCGTGACCAGCGGGCAGGTAGCATCGAACACCTTCAACCCCCGCCGCTCAGCATCGGCTTGCACCGCGCGGGAGACGCCGTGGGCGGAGAAGATAACGATGACATCGTCCGGCACTTCATCCAGCTCTTCAACAAACACCGCCCCACGGGCACGCAGGGTTTCGACCACAAAGCGGTTGTGGACAACCTCGTGGCGCACATAGATAGGCGGGCCAAATACATCCAGCGCGCGATTAACGATATCGATGGCGCGATCTACGCCGGCACAAAAACCACGCGGATTGGCTAGTTTGATTTGTATGGGCTGTGCTTGCTGCGCGTTTGCTGACTGCGTACTTGTTGACTGAGTACTGGGTAAATTCATAGTAGTGCCTTGATGCCCGAGGCATCTGCTTAGTAAATTCGATCGCCGCCCACGCATGCTAGGCTGAGCTTAGTGAGTGGTCACCGGCTTAACCTCCAACACTTCCACCTCAAAGGTGAGCGTGCGACCTGCTAACGGGTGATTGAAGTCCACTTCAATGCGATCACCGTCAATGGTTTTGACCACGCCTGGCAATTCCGTTCCCGCTTTGTCGGCAAACGACATCACCATACCAATTTCTGGCGCTTCATCGCCAAAATCGGCGCGCTTCAGGGTCTGAATATTTTGCGGGTTATGCTGTCCGAACGCATGCTCTGGGGTTATCTGGAACGTCCCCTCCTGCCCCGCGGCCAACCCTTTAATAGGATGTTCAAAACCAGGCGGCAGGTTACCATCACCAAACTCGAAGGTGGCGGGCGCCTTATCTTTGGTGGAGTCCACCAAAGTGCCATCTTCCAGCTTTAAGGTGAAGTGCAGCGTCACTTCCATGCCTTCATCGATCTGGTAGTCGCTCATCGCAGTTCTCAATAGTCAGTTGTTCTCAACGTTCGATTAATGGGAAGCGTTGGCTGCTTTTTTGCGCCGCCGCTCACCCATAATGGATTCCCAGATTAACGCGACCGCGCCCAGGGTAATCGCAATATCTGCCACGTTAAACGCTGGGTAGTACCAACCGGCAACGTGAAACGATAAAAAGTCGACCACATAACCATGCACCAGGCGGTCGTAAAGATTTCCCAACGCACCGCCAATAATTAACGGCAGCGCTATCGCCAATAGCTTTTCGTCGTTTTTAATCCGCGAAAGCCACATCGTCAGCGCCACGCTGGCCCCTACGGCAATCAAAGCGAAGAACCAGCGCTGCCAGCCGGGATGCGTGGCTAAAAAGCTGAACGCCGCGCCGGTATTGTGCAACAGAGTCAAATTAAAGAACGGCAGCACCTCTACCGGCTGTGCATACCCCAGTTGGCTACTGGCGATGTACTTGGTGGCAAGATCCAAGGCAATCACCGCCACTGCCAGCCATAGCCAGCGCAGCGGCCGCTGCATTTTCGGCCGCACGCTTTTATCGGTATCACTAGGCGTGTTGTTATCAAGCATAGTAACGAATCTCGCCACTGCCTTCGGGAAGGTTGCTGATACAGCGACCACACAGATCCGGATGACCAGCATGAGTCCCAACATCAGGGCGGTGGTGCCAGCAGCGCTCGCACTTGGTATTGTCGCTGGCTTTGACGGCGACTTTAAGACCCTCTAGCTCCGTCGCTTCTGCATCGCCTGCACCAGTCAGGGGCTTCAGCGTGACTTCGCTGGTCAGCATCACAAAGCGCAGTTCATCGCCCAGTTTGGCCAACGTCGCCTGCAACTCATCGCTGACATACAGGGTGACTTCAGCTGCCAGGCTACCCTTAATGACTTTGGCATTTCGGGCGTCTTCCAGGCACTTGTTGACTGAGTGCTTGACCTCCAGCACCTGCTCCCAGAAGGCACGACCCAGCTCAGCGTTGTCGTCCAGGCTGCCAAGGCCAGTGTAGTAGGTCTCCAGCAGCACGCTGTCGCCGCGCTTACCGGGGATATTCTCGTGAATCTCCTCAGCGGTGAAGGAGAGGATCGGTGCGATCCAACGGCTCAGCGCTTCCACCACATGGTAGAGCGCGGTTTGCGCACTGCGCCGCGCCAGGGAATCGGTTTGCGTGGTGTACTGGCGATCCTTGATGACATCTAAGTAGAAGCCACCCAGCTCCCGGGCACAGAAACCGTGCACCTGTTGGTAAACATCCAGGAAGCGGTACTCTTCGTAGGCTTTTTCGATCCGCGCCTGTAGTTGGTGAGCGCGATCCACCACCCACTGATCCAGCGCCAGCATATCGCCAAACGCTACCTGGTTTTTCTCTGGATCAAAGCCGTTAAGGTTCGAAAGCAGGAAGCGCGCGGTATTGCGAATCCGGCGATACACATCGGAGGTGCGCTTCAAAATCTCGTCCGAGACGGCCATTTCGCCAGAGTAATCGGTGGAGGCGACCCATAGGCGCAGAATATCGCCACCCAGCTTGTCCATCACTTCCTGAGGTGCAACGACGTTGCCCAGCGACTTGGACTGCTTGCGGCCCTGAGAATCAACGGTAAAGCCGTGGGTCAGGAGTTGCCGGTACGGCGGATGCCCGTCAATCGCCGACCCCGTCAGCAGCGACGAGTGGAACCAGCCACGGTGCTGATCAGAGCCTTCCAGGTACAGGTCAGCCCGCGGGCCGTTTTCGTGGCCATGGGGGTGCGAGCCGCGCAGCACGTGGCGGTGGGTAGTGCCGGAGTCGAACCAGACATCCAGGGTGTCGGTGACCTTGTCGTAATCCGCTGCTTCGGCGCCTAACAGCTCTGCCGGGTCGAGTTTGAACCAGGCGTCGATGCCTTCCTGCTCAACGCGCTTGGCCGCCTCTTCCATCAGCCCAACGGTGCGCGGGTGCAGCTCACCGGTTTGCTTGTGCAAGAAGAACGGAATCGGCACGCCCCAGTTACGCTGACGGGAGATACACCAGTCTGGACGATTGGCGATCATACTATGTAAGCGCGCCTGGCCCCAGGCAGGTGTAAACGCCGTGGCTTCGATGCCTTCAAGGGCACGTTCACGCAGGGTTTTGCCGTCTTTGCCTTTGATATCCATGCCCACAAACCACTGCGCCGTGGCACGGTAGATCACCGGCGTTTTGTGGCGCCAGCAGTGCATGTAGCTATGTTTGATCGGGATATGCGCCATCAGCGCCCCCACTTCGCGCAGCTTTTCGACGATATGGGGATTAGCTTTCCAAATCATCTGACCGCCGAAGAACGGCAGGTCGTCAACGTAAACACCGTTGCCCTGCACCGGGTTGAGCATGTCGTCGAACTCCATGCCATGCTCGCGGCAGGTGATAAAGTCATCCATGCCGTAAGAGGGTGCGGAGTGAACGATACCGGTGCTGCCCACTTCTGACTCGACGTACTCTGCCAGATAGACTGGCGAGAGCCGGTCATAAAACGGGTGGCGGAAATTGATCAGGTCAAGATTCTTGCCTTGAGTGGTAGCAATCACCTCGCCTTGCAGGCCAAAGCGCTCTAAGCAGCTTTCCACCAACTCTTCTGCCAGCAGCAGCAAGCGCTCGCCAGTATCGACTAGCGCATAGGTGAACTCAGGGTGAACGTTGAGCGCCTGGTTGGCCGGAATTGTCCACGGTGTGGTTGTCCAGATAACCACTGCCGCAGGCTTGGCCAATTCACTTAAACCAAAGGCGGCGGCGAGCTTGTCGGCATCATCTACCGGGAAGGCGACATCGATGGCGTCGGACTTTTTATCAGCGTACTCAACTTCGGCTTCCGCCAGCGCCGAACCACAGTCAAAGCACCAGTTGACCGGCTTCAAGCCTTTAAATACGTAACCCGCGTCGACCATTTCGGCCAGGGCACGAATTTCGCCCGCTTCGTTGGCGAAATCCATGGTGCGGTACGGGTGATCCCAGTCGCCAATAATGCCCAAACGAACAAAGTCGGCCAGCTGTGTTTCTACTTGCGCACCAGCGTATTCGCGGCAAAGCTCACGGGCGTGTTCCGGTGCCAGGTGCTTGCCGTGAGTCGTTTCTACTTTGTGCTCGATGGGCAAGCCGTGGCAGTCCCAGCCAGGCACATAAGGCGCATCAAAACCGGCTAAATTCTTCGACTTAACGATAATATCTTTAAGGATTTTATTAACGGCGTGACCAATATGAATACTGCCGTTGGCGTAGGGAGGGCCATCGTGCAGCACAAACAGCGGCGCACCCGCGCGCGCTTCGCGCAGGCGCTGGTAAATGTTCATATCCTGCCACTGGGAAACCCGCCCTGGCTCCTGCTTCGGTAGCATGCCGCGCATGGGGAAATCAGTTTCAGGCAAATTCAGCGTGTGCTTGTAATCCATGGTCTGTCAGCCGTTGTCAGTATCGACGGCGTCATCCGCCGAAGAAGAATCATAAGAAATCGTATCACGCCCAAGAGGGGCCGAGGCCAGCGGAAGAGAGTAGTCTTGCTTACCCTCCATCGCCGCAAAATAGTGGCGAGCGCGGGCCTGGTCACGCTCAATTTGCGCTTTCAGCGCTTCAAGGCCGTCAAACTTCATTTCGCCCCGCAGGCGTGCGCAGGGAAACACCGTCATGCGTTGGCCGTAGAGGTCAGCGTAAAAATCCAGCAGGTGCACCTCCAGCGTTGGCCGTTTCGACCCTACCGTGGGGCGGAAGCCCACATTTGCCACCGCCGGGTAACGCTGGCCATCTTCTAGTTCAGCCGCTACTGCGAAGACCCCCCGCAACGTTAACGGCTGAGGCATCAACGGCAAATTGGCAGTCGGTACACCAATGGTGCGCCCCAACTGCTGGTCACGCACCACGCAGCCATGTAACGAATAGGCGCGGCCCAGCAAACGCGCAGCGGCAGAAAAATTACCGCTCGCCAGCAACGTACGCACCCGCGAACTGGAAACCCGCTCGTCATCCACGGTAAAGGTGCGGGTGTGCTCGACGCCGAAGCCCTGCTCTAGCCCGACCTCCGCCAGCAGCGCAAAATCACCGCGGCGATCACAGCCAAAGCGAAAATCATCGCCCACCACCAAGTGCTTAACGCCTAACCCATCAATCAATACCTGATCGATAAACTCGCGACCGGTAAGGCTGCGCAGCGCATCGTTAAACGGTAGAACCAGCACTTGCTCGGCGCCAAAATCGCGCAGTAACCGCACCTTCTCGCGCAGCCGGGTTAACCGCGGTGGCGCTTGCTCACCGGCAAAAAACTCCCGCGGCTGGGGCTCAAAAACGACCACTGTCAGCGGCACACTCCAGCGTGCTGCATGTTCACGGCACTGCTGCAGAATGGCTTGATGACCGCGATGCACACCATCGAAATTACCGATGGTGGCAACGCAGCCTCGATGAGCCGCTTTCAAATTGTGCAGACCTCGAATGACGCGCATGGCACCTCAGCCGTTAGAGGACATAAAGCCTCTGATTATAACGAACACGCCCGACGGGGTGCAGTTACGATTGCATTTTAAAATGACGAACACGCAAACCCAGTGCCGCCAGCCACGCAAAATAGAGCGAGCCGCCCAGCATGACTAACCCAGTGACCCAGCTTATCCGCTGCCAAAGCCCAAAGGTAAGCCACGCCTGCCAGTCGGGCGCGACAAAGTAGAGTGCCGCACACATCAATCCACTACCACCTATCAGTTGCACCGAATAACGCTTCCAACCCGGCTGAAAGACCAATACTTGCTGCTTATAGAGCAGGTAGCCCAGCAAGCCCGCGTTTAAGAACGCAGAAAGCGCTGTGGCTAACGCCAACCCGGCATGGGCCAGTGGCCAAATCAGCAGTAGGTTAAACACCATATTAGCGACCATGGCGATAATGCCTACCTTCACCGGGGTTTTGGTGTCTTGGCGAGCAAAAAAGCCCGGCGCCAATACTTTGATCAACATGAAGGCTACCAAACCGAAGGCATAAGCGCGCAGGCTCATCGCGGCCATCTGGATGTCGTTATCGGTCATCGCCCCGTAATGGAACAGCGTGATCAATAGCGGCTCAGCCAATACTGCCAGCGCCAGCGCTGCGGGTAAGCCTAACAGCAATACAATACGGATAGCCCAATCGAGCATCGCCGCAAAGTGCTCTTTGGATTGGTCAGCATGGCGTTTAGAGAGCGCAGGCAGAATCACCGTCCCAATGGCCACCCCGAACACGCCGAGGGGTAGCTCGACCAAACGATCCGAGTAGTAGAGCCACGACACGCTGCCCGCCGCCAGCAGTGATGCCAAAACAGTATCCAGCAGTAGGTTAATTTGCGATACCGATACCCCAAACAGCGCAGGCCCCATAAGCTTTAGTATGCGCCGCACTCCCTCATGGGCAAAATTAGGCCAGGGTGTGGGCATCAAGCCCAAGCGCAGTAAAAACGGCACCTGAAAAACCAACTGGGCGGCCCCGGCGATCAGAACACCCCAAGCCAGCGCCATGGCGGGCTCTTCCATTAGCGGCATTAAAAACAGCGCCGCACCAATCAGCGAAAGATTCAGCAGCACCGGGGTAAACGCGGGTACCGCAAAGCGGTTCCAGGTATTCAGTACGCTGCCAGAAAACGCGGTGAGCGAGATCAGCAATAAATAGGGAAACGTTAAGCGCAGCATGTCTGCGGTCAGCGCCAGTTTCTCCGGGTCACTGCCAAAACCGGGGGCAAACACCCAAATCAGCCACGGCGCACAAAGCATGGCCACGGCGGTCATCAACGCCAGCACCGCTGTTAGGCTACCGGCAGTGGCATTCAGCAGTGCGCGTATCTCCTCCCGGCTGCGCTGGGTGGAGTACTCTGAAAGTACCGGCACAAAGGCTTGATTGAAGGCCCCCTCGGCAAACAGACGGCGCAGAAAATTGGGAATTTTAAACGCCACAAAGAACGCATCGGCGCCATCCCCTGCCCCCAGCAAGGTTGCAACGACAACATCGCGCGCCAGCCCCATCACCCTCGACAGCATGGTCATGGCACTCACCACAAGGCCCGAGCGCATTAGCCCACGACGGGCTATTGCGGTATCAGGGGAGGTACTGGGTGCTTTCTTCGCCGTCATAAGCTATCCAGAAAAGGCCATCCAAAGAAACCATCCAAAGAGAATATCCAGACACAAAAAAACCGGCCGCAGCCGGTTTTTTTATGGCGCCTGCCGGCTTACGCCGCCAGTGCCTTAATACGCTTGTTCAAACGGCTCTTCAGGCGAGCTGCTTTCTTCTTAGACAGCACGTCTTTGTCTGCAATACGGTCAACGACCGGTTGCATTGCCTTGAACTCTTCCATTGCCTTGGCGTGGTCGCCGGTGCTGATCGCTTTCACTACACGCTTGATGTAGGTGCGAACCATGCTGCGCTGGCTGGATTTCAGGACGCGACGGTTCTCGGCCTGGCGGGCGCGCTTGCGAGCTTGCTTGCTGTTCGCCACAGGGTATCTCCTTGGAGAATAAAGGTTGCCGATAAAACGGCAACGAAATTAAATATGTATTCGTCGGCTGCGCTGTCACAGCACGACGTTTCCGCAACAACCAATTGATTTGGCAGGCGTATCATCCTACCAAAATGTGCAGCAGGCAGTCTAAATAAGCTGCCCGCCCACGGGACTTGTCTGAGAGGATGGCGTAGTCTATCACGCGCTAGGCCCGCTTGCTAGCAGTTGTCAATGAGTGCAAGGTGCTCAATGGCTCTCGGCCTGCCTTAGGGCACCGCCTGCCCCGTGGGCGCTAAAATTTTGCGCAAGAAGTGTCGCGTTCGCTCGTCTTTTGGTGCGGTGAACAGCTCCTCAGGCGGGGCTTGCTCGACGATACCGCCGTCATCCATAAAGACAACTTGATCGGCTACTTCCCGAGCGAACTGCATTTCGTGGGTGACCACGATCATCGTTTGGCGTTCTACTGCTAATTGCTTCATCAGGCTCAGCACCTCCTCGACCCACTGAGGATCAAGGGATGAGGTCGGCTCATCAAACAGAATCACATCGGCGTTGGCCGCCATCGCCCGGCCGATTCCCACCCGCTGCTGCTGGCCGCCGGAGAGTGACGCCGGATAAGCATCCGCTTTATCCGCCAAGCCGATGCGTTCGAGAATCTCTCTAGCGCGGGCGTGGGCCTTGGCTTTGGGCATTTTGTCCACCACGATCATACCCTCGCTGATATTCTCCAGCGCGGTTTTGTTAGCGAACAAGCCGTAGTTCTGAAACACAAACGCAGTACGCCGACGCAGCGCGAGAATATCCGCCCGGCTGGCATGCTGGGTATCGACACTCAGATCCCCTACCTGCAAACGGCCTGCATCAGGGCGTTCAAGGAAGTTAATACAGCGCAGCAGCGTCGACTTACCTGTACCGGAAGGGCCGATGATGACAATGATTTCGCCTTGGGAAAGGCTCAAATTGATATCGTTAAACACCGTATGGCCATTAAAACGCTTGGTAATGCCTTGCAGCGAAATCATCGTTGATAGGCCTTATTCAGGTAAATTTCTAACCGACGCTGCCCCCAGGAGAGCACTTCCACAATCGCCCAATAAATCAGCGCCACCAGCAGGAATGCTTCTAAATAGAGGAAGCTCCCCGCAGCCTCTTTTTGGGTAGCGCCCATCAACTCGGTCACCCCCAGCGTAAAGGCCAGTGAGGTCGCCTTGATCATGTCGATGAAGTAGTTCATCAGTGTCGGCGTTGCCACACGGGTCGCCTGGGGCAGAATGATGCGGCGCATCAGTTGCGACTGTGTCATGCCGATGGAGAGTGCGGCTTCCGTCTGGCTACGGTCAATGCCCACAATGGCAGCGCGGATAGACTCGGCCATGTAGGCAGAGAAGTGTAACGTTAGCCCTAACACCGCAGCAGTCACACCATTAATGGAAATGAGCGCATTAATCAGTTGGGGCAAGCCGTAATAAAACAAAAACAGCTGTACCAACAGCGGCGTACCACGAAAAAAAGAGATAAACAGCAGCGCTAAGCCATTCATCACAGGCACTTGCGATACCCGCACCACAGCCAACAGGCAGGCGATAACCAGCGCAAAGAACATGGCGATTGTCGCCATCTGAATTGTGAGCGGCAGATAGCGCAGCAAAACCGGCAACAGCCCCCACATATACTCAAGGTTAAGCATGGTCATTCAACATGGTCATAAAGCATAGCCAAATTGCAGATAAGCAAACGGCCATGGCAATGCCACGGCCGCCTGAAGCGAATAGTTCCAACGGTTACGGCTGAGTGATATCAGTATCGAACCACTTTGCGGATATCTCACTCAGTTCACCGCTTTCACGCAGCTCAGCCAGGGCTGCATCAACGCGGTCACGCTGTTCACGGCCCGCCTCATCATCACGAAACGGCAGCGCATTCTCAATGGTTGAGAACGGCTGGCCAGCCAGTTCCAATGGTAAGCCTTTCTCTTTAATCACCTGCGTAGCGCTGACGCGATCCATTACAAATGCCTCAACACGGCCTAGCGCCACATCTTGCTCAATGTTGGACTCGTAGGTGCGAATGTCGATTTCATCTGCGTTCGGTTGTTCACGCAGTAGCTGCTCGTAGTTGGAGCCCAGGTTTACCGCAACGCTTTTGCCGGATAAATCCTCCACACCCTGAACAGAATCATTACCCGCCCGCACCACGACCTGAGCACCGTCGTACACGTAAGGCGAAGTGAACACATACTTCGCTTCACGCTCCGGGGTGATCGTAATCTGGTTAGCAATGGTATCGATACGCCCTGACTCCAGCATCCCCGCCAAGCCCGAGAAGCTCGCGGTGACAAACTCAATGTCATCACCGGTGATCTCACCCACGGCATTCATGACATCAACTTCAAAGCCTTTTAGCTCGTCTTGCTCCACAAACGTAAAAGGGAAATAACCACCGGACATACCGACTCGAAGCGTGTCGGCTTGGGCAGAGGCGGCTAACAGTCCACTAGCAACGCTCAACGAAAGGGCGGCCAGGGTTAGGTTAAGCTTACGGGGTAGTGGCATAAGTCTGTTTCCTCGTTGGTCGGTAGTGCGACGATACGAATAACCACACGAATAGTCATGAGGCATTGATGGCAGCTATTTTACCCCTACGAAAAAAGCATACAAAAGAATATTAAAATTAATTTTTATTCTTTTATTGAATATGTAGCTGCAGAGGGGTGTCGGGCTACTTCTGCCGGATTGCCAGGAACGTTTTAGGGGTAGCCATTTGGCGCTCGGCATCTAGCACGCTTCCACCTAACGCAGCCAACTCCTGTGTAAACGTCACGAGCTTCTCCAACTGCACCTTATCAAACCCACGCCTGCGCTTGGGCTTTTTGAGGATCACGCTCACGCCCCCAATTAAGTGCTCATCTTGCAGGAAAGTCTCTGGGGAGGGCATTACGCCAGGCGGGTAGGCATTGGCAATCCGCAATGGGTTTTGCGGTGTAACACCTGGCACGCTGTAAACCTGGAATGCGGCATCGTAGTGCGCTTCCCACTTTTGTAGGCTAGAGAGCAGCTTTTTGTTGAGTGCAATATCCGGCTGGTCAAACATCACAAACAGTACATGAGTGCTCTCCTCTACCGCCACAGGTGCTACCTCCTCTACGCTATCTTCACTCTCGGGTAACGTAGAGGAGGTATTCATCTGTTTAGCAACAGCAGGGGGCTCAGCGGGGATTTCACTGCTCTCATCAGCTGGCGCTGTCTGCCCAAGCCTTAGCCACTCTCCGCCACGCCACATTCCCCCTTCGAGTACACCTCTTCCCCCTAATAGAAAATACATGTAAATGATCAGGCTGTTGAAACTCAACCAGCCTGCAGCAATCGCTAAGGTTACCGCCAGTTTTTGCGGATCCATGGGGTGTCTTCCCGCCCAATGACGAACGTAAAATTTGAGCACCCGCAAGGTGGCGAGTGCCGAAGATAACTATTCATTATCGAGCAAACGCCGGGAAGATCAATTTTAGTGAGCTAAGTCATTAGTGGTAGACGTTTTAGAAGAAGCGAGCCCGCAGGTGTCGAGACTTGCACAATAAAAAAACCAATAGACTAATTAATCCAGCAAAGAAAGAACGCTTTGCGGATTCTGGTTGGCTTGAGCTAGCATCGAGGTACCAGCTTGCTGCAAAATCTGTGCGCGCATCATATTAGATGTCTCTACGGCATAATCCGCATCCTCGATTCGCGACTTGGCCGTTCCCAAGCTCACTTGCTCCTGGCTCAAGGTGCCAATGGCAGATTCAAAGCGGTTATTGAGCGCCCCGTACTGACTCCGATAGCCATCAACTTGCCCCATTGCCTGCTCAAGCTTCTGCATTGCTTCCAAGGCCTTCTCGATAGGATCCAGAGCAACCCCTTCAAGCCCCAGTGATTGCGTATCAGAAGGCGTGGGAGCGATCGTGATGGAATCCATTTCCTGACCAACCCCCGCACTAACCACTATCTTGGTAGGAGTACTAACGGGAGTTGATACTGGCTCGGGGTCGTCATACTCAACTGGCATGTCATCCCAAGTAGCCCTGGCATTAAATGAACCTTGGCCTACCACGAAAACAATCAGGTTTTCGGTGACTTTATCGAAAGTTACTCGCTCCAGCATATTTTCCGACAGGTTGCCGTTGTTAAACTCGGTACCGTCATCATCAGCCGATGCCTCATCAAGCCGATCACCGTCGCCGCTATAAGTAATTTTCATGTCGTTATAATCAAGTGCAACAGGTGGCGAGTTAAGGTCATAACTTCCCACCGCATCTTGTAGCAGGCTAGCATCGTAACTTGCCCCAGGTTCAAATCCATTTTCAGACGTGAGTAGTGAAGCATTAAGATCGGTAGCGTCCCGGGACTGCCATACATGGTCAGGATGAGCCCCATCAATAGGCGTTCCTATTAGATGCTTCCCATCTTGCGTGAAGATCTGAATGTCATCATCTAAACCAAAAGAGTCGATCTCCAACGTGACGTTAGTGGCCCCCTCAGGTATGTAAGCCAATGACACTGTACCGGAGATAAAACCCTTAAAACCAGGCTCAAGAAGCTCAGTAATATGAGGTGCCTCGCCGAGCTTAACTGGCAAGGGACGCGGTTCAGCAGGAGCGAGTGGTGTCTTACCAAACGCCTCTGTACTGAAGGCCAATCGGTCGATCTCCTCTGCAAGCTGCTGATACTCGGCATTGACCGAGGAGCGATCAGCATCAGAAAGGGTGCCATTGGCGGATTGAATAGCCAGCTCCCGCGCTCTTTGCAAAATATCATTAATACTATCAAGACCACCTTCAGCAGTTTGCATCAGTGAGATGCCATCGTTGATGCCTTGGGTTACCGTCTTTCCTGCTTGAAGGTTGGACTCCATGCGGTTAGCAATAGCCTGCCCGGCAGCGTCGTCCTTCGCCCCGTTAATACGCAACCCCGAAGAAAGGCGTTCGATTGCAGTCTCCATAGCAGAGTGTGAGCGCTTGAGCTGGTTTTGACCGTTTAAAGAGAGCAGATTCGTATTAATCACCGTCATTCAGGACATCCTTGTAAACAGCTTATTACATTGAGTAACGGCAGAAAGGATAGCTACTTTAGGGCTTGATGGAGAAAGACACTAAGATTTCAATGTTCTCTGGGACTCTATCTCTGCTATCTAATAGGTTACTACAACCAGCAGCGACCTCATTCATTTAACGGTGGCGTGTCTCACGTTGGAGCTGAGGAAAATCTTAAATTACTGTCCGATATTAGTTGATCACTACAAACCCACATCATCAAGCGCTTGTCAAGCCATTTTAATGTCACAGCATAATGCTGCTAGCTCACGGGTTCGAGTGAGAAGCTATCGTCAAAACCTCCACCACTTCGATATACTCACTTAACTCTTCTTATTAACATTAACCCCTCAGCTGCTCTAACTCCTACTGAAGCTCCTCTATATTCGCTTTGCCTTTTAGCATTAATAATAGAGCGAGAGTGAGGCACTTCTCGCATTTCAAGTCCATATGCTTCAAGAGCTTTAATTTTCGTTTCAAGATGCGCTGAAATATCAACAAACACATTAGGAACAAATGAGAGGCTGCCCGGGGAATTCCATTCTGTGCTGGAAAGCACTTCAAACGCATAAATTTCTCTAAAACTACTTCCAGGTACTGGGCGACAGACAGTCATCACGGCCTGATGAGCAATTCGATGATCAACATTCAAGTCACCGTAATGGTGCGTATATATCACTTCAGGACGAATTTCTTGAATAACTTTTTCTAACGCCTGAACAACCTCAAGAAATGGCACGCTATCGGTGCGTTGATCCGGGAAACCCAGCATATAGGTACGACGAATGCCAAGCACTTTCTGCGCTTTAGCTGCAGCTTCATAGCGTTCTTCGATATCGTTAGTGCTAGCTTTCGGCCGTGAGGTTACCCCGTCAGCAAGAAAGACGGCATGAACGCTATCACCCTCGGCCACGTGACGTGCAATGGTACCGCCACAGCCCAAGGCTTCGTCATCGGTATGCGCAGCTACAACAAGAACAATTTTAGTCATTGAATTGTTCCCAGCTTGTAGGCGTGCCATGTTTTACATCAACCTGCAGCGTTTTACCGATTAGGGTATTGAAATGCTTTGGCTCTATGCCAACCCCAGGTCTGATTCGGCGAATATCTGTTTCAGAGACTGATTCTCCAGCCTTCATATCTCGCATGAAGTAAATCGATCTGCGGAACATCTTATTAGACTGCTCAGCCTCCTGGCGATTGTACCCGGCTTTACCAACAGCGGCCCAGGCGTCATAAGCGTCAGTGCATAACCTTTCAAGTTCTTGCGGTTCAATCGAAAAACCACTATCGGGCCCGCCATCATTACGGTCCAAAATAAAATGCTTTTCAATAAGACACGCACCTAGCGATACGGCAGCAACCGAGGCTGTGGTGCCCAACGTATGATCTGACAAGCCTGGTACGGCATTAAAACGACGCCCTAATTCTACCAGCTGGGCGACATTTGCCTGTTCCATAGGAGCCGGATAGCTGCTAACACAATGCAGTAAAACCAGTTCCTTACAGCCTGCGTTACGAGCGGCTGTAACCGCCTCTTCGATTTCATATTCTGTAGCCATTCCGGTAGACATAATCATCGGCTTTCCGGTTTTAGCAACATACTCCACTAGCGGGAGATCCGTAAGCTCAAATGAGGCAATCTTATATGCTGGAGCGTTCAGCTCTTCCAACAGATCTACAGCACTCTCGTCGAATGGTGTCGAGAAAACAGTGATTCCAAGCTCACGAGCATAATCGAACATGGCTTTATGCCACTCGAAAGGAGTTTGTGCCCACTTGTAAAGGTCGTAAAGCTTATAGCCGCCCCATGGCCCACCTTTAATCAGGAACTCAGGGCGGTCGCTGTCGATAGTCATCGTATCCGCTGTATAAGTTTGTAGTTTTATTGCGGAAGCACCTCGTCGTTTTGCTTCCTTGATAGTTTCAAGGGCTCTATCTAAGGAACCATTATGGTTAGCCGAGAGTTCGGCAATAATGTAAGGCGGGTGTTCCGGACCAATTTTTACACCATCAATACTTATTTTCATGTTGTCTCCTGCTTTTTTTTGCGAATCTTTACGGTAGCTGTAAGCTCGCCTTCACAAGTATTAGCACCAGAGAACTCAAGAATAAATTCACCATGCTCCAAATAGGCCTTCGGATAAGTTGGAGCATCTAACATACGGATATGATTATAAAGATTTTTGATAGAGCCAAATACTGGCAGCAAGCTTTGCTCAGGTGTCCTGCGTTTGAATATCACCGGTTCGCCTTTCTGGGGTTCTGGTTGAGGCTCATTCTTTATTATCCATCGGATCAACTCGAAACTCAGCTCACCCGCCCGTAGATAAACTTCATGGGCCGTTCCTTCCAACAGGAAACGACGTTTTGCATACACTGGCCCCGCATCCATTTCTTCAACCATACGCAGAGCTGTAAGCATAGTTTCTGTATGGCCTCGAACTATTAAATTTTGAAGTGGGCTTCCACCTCGACCATATGGTACGTCAGTCATATGAAAACAAACGCATTCGTAGTTTTTCCAAATAGTTTCGGGGACTAACCAGTTCCAATGGAGGAAAAAGATATAGCGAACGGCCGGATTAGATTCAAGCAGCTGTTCTAGCTCAGAAGGCCTTTCAGCCCACAAGACTCGATCGCCGCTCGATAGTTTGCTGGCAGCGAGTTGCGTTTTATGCCAAGGCTTAGATGAAGCCAAAATATAAGTATTTGTGTGCAAGGTATCTACTCGCGGCCTGAAAAAGTTTTCAAAAATCTAAAAAGCTCTTTTCGGTGTGCGGGCCACTCTCGCGCCAACAGAGCAAACCGCGTCACACTCTCATAACCACCAGATCCAAAGTAGTGGTCACAAAAGGTTCCTTCAGTCCGAAAACCTAACTTCCTATGAAACTTGTAACTTCGTGCGTTGCTTTCCAGAACCTCAGCATTGATTTTATGGAATTGCTCCTCATTAAAAATATAATCCAATGCCTCAACACCCATCTGGGTACCTGTACCTTGTGGAGCATCAGGAGCTGCATAAAATCCCCAAAAAGCATGATTCGCTATGCGATCCATCTCTGTAAAATAAACCACTCCAGCAGGTTTTTCATTCATGTCAACAAACAAAAACCAAGCTGAATCCTTCTTTTGGGATTCACGTCTAAACCACGCTTTGTGCTGATGCAACTCGATAACGCCCTGAGAAAACATACCGGCTCGAACAATTGGGTGGTTCCGCCAGCTCAACATTAATTCCAAGTCTGGCTCATCAAGTTTACGAAGAGACACGATCTTGAATATCCTTTAGGTGTTGCAATACATATTGTGTACCACGACCATCTACGATAGATCTCATAGAATTTGACTGGCTCCGATTGTATTCTGGATATTCCAATGCAAATTTTATGGCTTTGTGAATTCCGCAGGTGTTCAGGATTTCTGCATCACCCAGAAACTGTATAAGACCTTGAACTTCGAGCTCACGGTTTATTTCAGTTTGATTGCTGGCAATACTCGCAACAATGGAGTTCAAGCCGACACACATTCTCTCCCAGTTCGTCGTCCCACCAGCACCCAACATTAGGTCAGCCCTAATCATCAATGCAGCCAGACTTGGCAACCCATAGTGAATGCGTGTTTTTCTTCGATTTACCACCAGCTGTTCCACAGCTTTTGGGGATGGATGGTTCTTGCCAAGCACAACATCTACGAATAGATGTTTAAATGGCTCAGCTTGAAGCGTTTCCAAATAGCGTTCTGTAAGATGACCGTGGTCGCTTCCACCGACAAATACCAAAACTCTCGATATGTTACCATCACGTTCAGGCAGGGCATTGGCCAGCAACTCATACTCTTGTCGCAGCAGTGCATAGCGTGGACCCAGTAAAAGATCACACTCGTTATTGACCTTCACTTTGTAACGTTGTTTTGCATTGCTATCCAACATATTTTGATCCAACAACACCGCACACTCATGTGCCCGGTCTGCCAAGTCGTCAATCACCATAATCTGTCCAACGACCTCGGCCAAAGAGCGTTCCCAATGGGCATCGAGTGCGTAATGATCGACAATCAGCCAATCAGCATTGTAAACAGCAAGCACTTCATGCGTTTGCATTGCATCGGTTTGCCATGGAACACCCAGCCAATCGGAATGAGCAAGCGGTGGTTCATCTTTTTCCAACGTTTCTAATTGTTCTGGTGACTGCAGCAGGTGAAGATCAACCCCCTTTTGCGAGATCAAGTCGGCCAGATGGCCTTCATGATTTCTGCAAATAAACAGGCACTGATGGCCCTGTCGACGCAGCTCTTCAGCCAGGGTCAGGCAGCGCATGACATGGCCGGTGCCGATCTGAATGGATGCATCAGCGCGGAAAGCAATTTTCATTGAGTCTCCATTTCTGCCTGCATGGCTTTAAATAGCCACTCAGCACGAGCCCAGTCTTCAGGAGTATCGATATCCTGAACGCGGTTGCGGGGTAGTTTCACCAGCACCGAGTCTTCGCCAAAGATCATTTTCTCTTCCAACCAGGAGTCCGCTGTACCCCAATAAAATTGACCTGCATCGTGCCAAGCCTCTTCTAGATCCTGGGATCGCGTCTGAAAGTGCTCTGGGTTAAACATAGCAACCCGGCCATTCTCAGTAATCCGGATAGCCCGCTGAATCGGAAAAGCGTAGCTGGTTACCGAAAAGACAAAGCTGGCTACGCTTTGTTGCATTAATTCCCAACCACGCTGAATATCTTCTGGGGTGACAAAAGGTGCCGTTGCGTAGACGCAACAGGCATAACCCACCATCATTTCATGATCATTTAGCCATTCGACCGCATGACGAATCACCGGGAGCGTACCCGTGTAGTCATCAGCCAAATCGTTTGGGCGAAGAAATGGCGCTTCTGCACCCCATTGTTCGGCTACTTTGGCGATTTCACGATCGTCTGTGGACACGATAATTCTGTCGAAACAACCGCTGGCTTTTGCAGCTTCAATCGACCAGGCCACCATCGGTTTGCCACAAAAGTCTTTAATGTTTTTACGGGGGATACGTTTGCTGCCGCCGCGAGCGGGAATGATCGCAATTCGGTTCATAAATAGCTTCCAACTTCCAAAGCGATTTTCAGTGCCTGCACTACGTCATCCTGCTGTTCATCCGTCAGCCCCTGGAACATCGGCAAACTAATCGCTTCACGGTAGTACTGCATCGCTTGCGGGAAGGCTTCCGGTTCAAATCCCATTTCCTGGTAATACGGCTGGATATGAACGGGAATATAGTGCAGATTCACAATGATGCCCTGCTCTCTCAGAGACTCAAACACTTGGCGATGTTTTTTGTTGATTGCGTCCAGCTTCAAACGAATCACATACAAATGTAGCCCGGAATAGCTGTCCGGGTGTTGACACGGCGTTGTTACCGGCAGATCCTTTAAGAGTTCATCATACCGCTTGGCTAGCTCATGCCTGCGGGCAACAAACGCAACTAGCCGACCCATCTGGCTGATGCCTAACGCAGCCTGCAGCTCGGTCATGCGATAGTTATAGCCCAGCTCCACCTGCTGGTAATACCAGGGGCCGTCCGACTCATGCGTCATTAAGTTCAGATCACGGGTAACGCCGTGGCTGCGTAATAAGTTCATGCGGCTGGCCAATTTGTCATTATTGGTCACCGCTATGCCACCTTCGGCAGTAGTAATGATTTTTACAGGATGAAAGCTAAATACAGTAACATCACTGTACCGACCACTGCCTATGAACTCGCCTTGGTACTTACCGCCAATGGCGTGCGAAGCATCTTCAATAAGGCGAAAACCATAGCGTTGGCTAAGCACACTAATCTCTTGCATGTCGCACGATTGACCACATAGATGCACAGCAACGACGACTTTTGGTAAGCGCCTTTCTGTTTCTGCTTGCTCTAGCTTAGCCGCTAGCGCTTTGGGGCAGAGGTTATAGGTGCGTGGATCAATATCAACAAAGTCAACTTGTGCACCGCAATAAAGCCCGCAGTTAGCTGAAGCAACAAAGGTGATCGGTGAAGTCCACAGCCAATCGCCTTCTCCGAGGCCTAGTGACAAGCAGGCAATATGTAATGCAGAGGTAGCACTATTGACTGCTAAGGCATACTTTGCTCCTACATGTGCGGCTACTGCCTGCTCGAAGCGAGGTACTTGCGGCCCCTGGGTGAGGAAGTCGGACTTCAGCACAGAGACCACTGCATCTATATCAGCTTGAGTAATCTCTTGGCGACCGTAAGGGATCATTATATAGCTCCGATTTTCTTTTGATTCTGAGTGATCCAGGCCTGCAGCTCAGAATCTGTCATCCATTCGCTGTTATTATTACTTGAATAGACAAAACCGTCTGGCACACGCTTACCGTTTTTGATGCGGTTAGCGTCTTTATCCCAATTATTGATCTGCGGCAAAATCTTAAAGTGTTCAGGGTATTCGTAAGTGTAGTAGGAATCTTCGGCGCTGATCATTTGCTCGTGTAGCTTTTCACCAGGGCGAATGCCCACCACTTCCAGCTTGGCCTTTGGAGCAATGACTCGTGCCAAGTCGGTGACTTTCATCGAAGGAATTTTCTTAACGTAGATCTCGCCTCCTTCCATATCCTCAAAGGCGTGCCATACCAGTTCGACCCCTTCCTCCAAGGAGATCATAAAGCGTGTCATACGTTCGTCGGTAATTGGTAACACTCCTTTGTCCATAATCGACATAAAGAACGGAATTACCGAGCCACGCGACCCCATCACATTTCCATAGCGCACCACAGAAAAACGTGTCGGGTTTGGGCCAGCATAATGATTACCTGCTACAAATAGTTTGTCAGAAGTCAACTTCGTGGCCCCGTAAAGGTTAATAGGGCTACTCGCTTTGTCAGTTGAGAGCGCCACGAGTTTTTTTACACCTTTATCAATACAAGCATCTACCAAGTTCATTGCACCCAAAACATTAGTTTTGATGCACTCAAATGGGTTGTATTCAGCAGTCGGTACAATCTTAGTCGCCGCAGCATGAACAACATAATCCACCCCATCTAGTGCTCGATAGAGGCGTTCGCGATCGCGAACATCACCAATAAAAAAACGTACGCGGGAGTCTCCTTCAAACTTTTTGGCCATTTCCCACTGCTTCATTTCATCACGTGAGAAAATGATGACTTTCATAGGGTTATAGCGTGCCAGCAACATGGGAATAAAAGTGTGGCCGAAGGAGCCTGTGCCACCAGTAACAAGAATACTTGCACCATTAAACATAATTAACCCCCATATTTATCTAATATTCATAACGGCAACTGCACGACGGTGCCCTTTATTCTGTGGAAAGCCACGATGAAATCCGCTTTGGTCAGAGATCACAAGTGCACCTTTTTTAGCCATAACAGGAGTTATTTTTTCTTTTTCAACAAAGGGAGCTTCGGTTCTGTTCGGCAGAACACTCGAGACATCTATATTGAAACGACGATATTTACTATCCTTGTGACTTTCTTGCACATACGTATAAGGCCCATCCTCAAGAGAGATACAATCAGTTAAGTATATAAATGCTTTTAACTGAGGCCGATATGAATCGGCATGAAAACCTCGGGTTTCGGTAACACCTTCATTTAGATAAAAATTTAAATTTTTACAACTAGCGAATGTATCTCCAATAGAGACAACTCGAAGCAGGTTTGAATCTTCATAGATCTTTCTTAATTTTTTAAGGCTAGGATAAGCTAGATCAACATTAAATATATCAATCATACCTCTATCTTGCCCAACTTTACCCAGCCTCACCTGCGCAACTGCTTTCCCATAGCTAGACAACTGGTCATAACCTGAAAGCTTAGCAACATCTTTTTGGATAAGCATCTTTTCAGACTCTTCCAAGTTTTTACCTGAAGAGAAAAAACACTGCATCCTTTCATTCAGATCATTAATCACTTTTTCTATATCACTAAAAACCTCTTTAGTTATAAATTCAGGTATAATAACAATACCTGTCTTATCTAAACAAGCACTAACTTTCTCAACATCATCCAAGTTAGCAAAAGTAATTTCACTGCACCTCTCCTTAATATCCAAAAAAGAGAGCCCCCTAATATAATCGACCGTCTCATTATTAATTTCAACAATATCGGTCATATCAATTTTTTTATTTTTCAATACATACCCCCACCTCCCTGCATTTACGTCATGACCTGACAAAACCTCTTCTTTTTGGTTCAGAAGCAACTTAATACCAACACCTATTTTTTCCGCATTTCCAAAACTATAATCAACTCTCTTACTCGGCGATGGGAACATATTTTTTTTATTTATTTCATCCAACTTAAAAAGAAGACCGGTAGCAAATTCTTTTTCAACATCACCGATATAGTCATGACAATAAACTGAAGGAATACCGAAGTTCAATGCATCCAATGCGCATGTTGAAGAATAAGTTATATGGACACTCGATTGACTCAAAGAGTCGTTGATAGTAATTTTATTTGGATCCTCTATCTTTGCTTTTACACCCTCTTTTTTGAGTAAATCAAAAACTTCTTTTGCCTCATTTACGTGCAATGGATGAGGTCTGATAACCACTTCTCTTTTTTTAATCTCAGCAACACGTTTAATCTCCTCAATGGGAATAGGAATTCCTTTCGATTGTGGCTGATGAGTATATAGAACTTTCTTCCCTTTTCCGTGAAGATGAGTAGAAAAGATAGGGTTCCCCCCCTCAACAATGGAAGCTCCGGCAGCAATATGACTATCTTTTATTAGCATTTCTGTTGCCATATCACTCCATGTCCAAAAGACATCTGGAAGTAATGGACTGCCAACCTCATTTTTTTTAAACCTTGAATAACAAGGGTGCTTAAACCCATTAATTCCATGCTGGACATCAATAACTGTAATACCCAGCATTTTACAAGCGAGAATAATAGGAAAATAATACAGGCCATAATAAACTCGAAAAATCAAGGCATCGACGCCTGAATTTTTCAACAGATTATAGTAGTCAGCCACCATCCCATTCATTAAGTAAAATCTCTCTTCTAAGCTTGATCGAATACTGGTACCAAAACACTCCTGAAGCATAGAGTCAAAAAAATCGATTTCTTCTTTCTGCTTATTACTTAACACTTTTTTAAATTTAGCGGGGAGAAGCTCCAACTTTTCAACTTCCAAGCCCTTGCTCTCAAAACCTTTGATGATATTTTTCAAAAACTCTTCATCAAAAAAATAACCAACTTTTTTGATAACTTTTTTTTCTGGATAGCTATTAGGCTTCACTCCTGAGAGTGTCATACTACCCTTAAAAGCAACCACTTCCTTTCGATTAACTTCTTTAAGGCAGAACAGAAAACTTTCTCTTATAAGTGGAGAATAAGTCAACTCATAACTATCAGGAACACTAGAAACAATCTCATCAAAAACAGCAAACTTTTCATCAGCAAACATAAAGCTTGTCCTCTCTAAATAAATCAACTAAGCAATTCAAAAAGATTATCATCTTGACCCAAAAACGCAGTTTTAGCTGAATCAATCTTTGGAGGCATTGCATTGTTGTTTTGCTCAACGGCAGCGGGAAGTAGCTTCTTAGCTTCCAGAAACTCCAGCGCTCTATCCTGGCTAACGTCTGCTATCAACTCAAAAGCCATGTCATGCGCTGCAAAAACTGCACTTAGAATGAAGGCAAGTTTAATTCTTTCTTTCTCGCTCAGCTTAGCCATACGCTCATGGCTTGGCAGCAATAGCATATCGGCGCTTTCCTGCTCAGTGGCGCAAGGTGTGCGGTCGTTTAGCTCTTCTGGCAAATGGCTATATTGACTGACGTTATGGAAGCGGTAGAAACGAAAGCCATTACGGCTGGCCCAGTGCTGTAGCTCTGCGAAATTTGGTTGGTGTTGATGCGTAGGCTGGAAGACAACACGTGCCTGAACCAGCAGTGTATTTATGAGTGACTTTTTACCATTTTCTAGCACGCTCATGGCATCACTAAGTTCATCTAGAATCAACCAGTCAAGGTTACCCAGGCCTTCAATACTATCTAATGCCACGGTATTAATAGGCAGTTCAGCTAAAGATTTAGCACCCAGCTGGTGGCGTTTAGGGAGTTGTTCGGCCGGTAGAGGTACAAGAATACTGGTCATTTCCGGGGCGACACAGGCATGCAGCTTTGCTGGTTCCCCATTACCGAGCAGTGCGTGCTGGAATAGCTGTATATACTCACTGCCTTCGTATTGCTTGACCTCCTTTATTTCACTGGCGGGGTCAAAGGCGACAATACCAAAGGCTTCCGTAGCCGCCATCTGGTCGGCAAGGCCACTTTTGAGCAGGCTGGCGCGATTATCAAGCACCATAATTTTACCTTTGATTTGCCAGGTAAAATTATCTGTCAATGACAAACGGCTAGTTTGTTGCTCGTTGTTTTCCGGTTTCTCACCTGACTTAGCACCAACCAACTGCTGCAAAGAGCTATCGACCTTAAAGTCAGGCTTGGTCGCTCGGCTGGCTAAGCGCTGGCGGTGACGCTTCCTCTGGGCAATAGTGAAGTCTTTATTGCCCGCTCGCTGCCCCACCAGGGGTGTTAGAGCACCAATCAGTCTATCAGTAGCGCGGTCAAGGTGATGCTTCTCTTTGCCTACTTGCCAGGCACGAGCTACGTAGTCTTGGTAAAGGTCTTCGTCATCGAAAAAGCTGATGACTGCATCAACGAGAGGTTGCAGCTCTTCATCATTGAGTAAGTGATGGTAGGGTTCTTCATAGCAGGCATCCGGAAAATCAAAGGCAATACCAGCATTGCCTATCATTTCAGGCATGCCTCCCCGGTTGGTAATCAGTGCAGGAATTCCGTTAAGCATGGCCTCCGCAAGCACTCTTCCAGAGCTTTCCCACCATAGGCTAGGAGCCATCACCACACGAGCACGCCTGTATGGGCCGCGCATATCGTTGGTATTGGCAGTAATGGTTACATTGCTCAACGAGTTACGCAGCTCACCCATTCGGCGCGTGGTTTCTCGCAGCACAGCGGGCCAGTCAGACCGCGCTTCCACCACTTCAAGCTCAATATCGGGCCTTTCTCTTTCTAGCTTTTCTGCCAGTTGCACAAATACACTGACCCCTTTTTGCCAACTGGGGTTAACAAACAGCAACCGATTTCGTTCATGGCGTTCAGCGATAAAGTTTTCCGGGGCAATGAACTTACCTACAGGTTTGGCTGAATAACCAACCGTTTTACGGTACATATCCGCCGTTGCTTGGCTATCAGTGAGGATCAAGTCGACATCACGACACCAGCGTGGTGACTTATAGTTACCATTGGCCAAGTAGAAAGCGACAGGGATATCGCGATCACGCGCTTCATCGGCAATAAGCATGTCCAAGGTTTGACCACCGTAGAACCAAACAATATCCGGCTTAAATGAATCCAGCATGTAGAGATACTGGCTGTACCACAGCCCTTCTTCGTGGGTCGTAAAGTGATTCCGGTTATGGCTATAGCTCACTACCAGCTGATGAGTCAGCGGGCCATCTTCAGCTTCGATTAGTTGGTGCAAGTGAGCGTTCAGGTCTGGAAATTGCTCTTTGAGTTTTCCCATCCCCTTAGGATTATCAAATACGGTCGCGCCCAATATTTGGACTTCATACCCATGAGCTACCAGCTGCAACAGCATTTGCCGCACGGTCATGCTGGCCCCACTAGAGGAATCTAGTAAGCAGAATGGGTTAGCCCATAATATGCGGGGCTTGCGTTTTTGATTAGTAGATGAAGAAGTCTTAACCATGAAGCAGCTCACACAGAAAAATGGCAATTTACCTAGCTTACCGTGGTAGCGCGGTGACCAAAGGCGCGAATGCAGAGGTATTTAAGTAGATGTTCTCGCAATCAGTCCCCCTCAGACATTGCAGCAAGCAAAAAAACGGGGCCAATTGGCCCCGTTCTTTATTTTCTAGCTTATCACTACCAGCTTAAATATTAGCCCAACAGAGACAGTACAGACTGAGGCGTCTGGTTAGCCTGTGCCAGCATGGAGGTACCGGCCTGCTGGAGAATGTTAGCGCGCGTCATGTTAGACACTTCCACTGCGTAGTCGGCATCTTCGATACGCGAGCGAGCTTCAGAAAGGTTGGTAGACGTCGTCGCCAGGTTATCGATTACCGAGTCAAAGCGGTTAAGCGTTGCACCCAGGGTAGCGCGGTTGGTATCAAGGGTTTCAGTTGCAGTATCAACAGAGTCAACCAAGTCTTGAAATTCTTGGTGAACGACACCCGCAGCACCACCGGAAGTAATGGCAAATGTGCTGCCAGTAACAGCACCACCTGACAGCCCAAGACCATCTACGGTGGCGTCAAGCGTAGTAACAGAAATAACGTCTTCAGCTTCAGTATTAGAACCAACCTGAATATTGAGGGTACCGCCACCGCTGACGTTCAGCAGGTTAGTGCCGTTAAAGTTATTGCTGCCAGCTACACGATCAATTTCAGCTAGGCGCTCGTTGATCTCGGTAACGATTGCATCACGGTCTTCTGTAGCGTTGGTGTCGTTGGCACCTTGTACCGCTAGCTCACGAATACGCTGGAGGTTGTCATTGATTTGATCAAGACCACCTTCCATAGTTTGTACTAAGGAGATACCGTCGCTAGCGTTACGGCTAGCTTGATCCATGCCTTTGATCTGAGCCGTCATTTTGTTGGCAATGGCTTGACCAGCAGCGTCATCAGAAGCGCTGTTGATACGCAGACCCGATGACAGACGCTCTTGCGCCTTGGCCAACATAGACTGAGAGTTGGAAAGATTGTTCTGGCCGATCAGGGCAGTAATGTTAGTGTTGATTACAGACATGTGAGTGCTCCTTGGAGATTAACTGGCCTAGTGGCCTGCT
>NZ_JPUA01000009.1 GCF_002211105.1 Halomonas campaniensis
TGAACTGCACCCCAAAAGTTGGACGCTCATCCAACGATTGGGGTGTTTTTCATGACGAAACATAATGAAGCGTTCAAGTTACTAGTAGTGCAACGCTACGCAGAAGGACAGCAGGGTTACAAGAGTCTGGCCAGACAGTACGGTCTTGGCCCTACAACCGTCAGGCGTTGGGTTAAACACTTTGAACAGCATGGTCTAAGTGGCTTGCAGAAAAAGTTCACCCACTACAGCGCTGAGTTCAAATTAGCGGTGTTGCAACAGATGAGGCAAGAGGAGCTCTCAGCCTTACAAGCGACGACTCTGTTCGATATTCGAGGTGGTACGAGCGTCGTACGGCAGTGGGAAAGCCAGTATCATGAAGGAGGCTTCCAAGCGTTGGAGCCTAAAGCCCGAGGACGTCCGACGAAGATGCCTACAACAGAGCCCCCAAAGCCCCCACTTCCACTGACTGATAAGAGCTCGCTGGAGCAACTGCTCCAAGAGAATGAGTACTTGCGTGCTGAGGTGGCCTACCTAAAAAAGTTGAGGGCCTTGCGTCAGGCAAAAGAACAAACCGCGCAGAAAAAGCGCAGATAGTCCTTGAGCTGAAGCAAGGCCACCCTTTGGCGGTGCTGCTAAAAGTAGCAGAATTGTCGCGTAGTACGTTCTATTATCAGGCAAGGGCTCAGCAGTTGGAAGATCGGCATGCTGGTCTGAAGCGACGCATTTACGTCCTCTACGAGCATCACAAAGGCCGCTACGGTTATCGCCGAATCACATCAGCGTTGCGTCAGTCGGGCGAGCAGGTCAACCATAAGACAGTCCAGCGCCTAATGCAGCATCTAGGCTTGAAGTCGCTGGTACGCCCGAAGAAATACCGCTCCTATCGTGGACAACAGGCCAGTGTTCCCAATCTTCTTGCCCGCCAGTTTCATGCTGAACGACCCAACCAAAAGTGGGTAACCGACGTCACGGAGTTTAATATCCGAGGCGAAAAGCTGTACTTGTCGCCTGTGATGGATCTCTACAACGGGGAAATCGTGTCCTACTCAATGCAGAAACAGCCGCAGTACTCGCTGGTAGGGGAGATGCTCAAGAAAGCCTTGGCTAAGTTGGCCGACCAAGACGCGCCTTTACTGCATTCTGATCAAGGCTGGCAATATCAGATGTCAGCTTACCGGCGTAAGCTCAGCGAGCATGGCGTGATTCAGAGCATGTCACGTAAAGGCAATTGCCTGGATAATGCCGCAATGGAGAGCTTCTTTGGTACGCTGAAGTCAGAATATTTTTACCTGAACCGTTTTGACACCATTGGGCAATTACAGGCGGGCATTCGGCACTATATCCATTACTACAATCACGAGCGGATTAAGACCAAATTAAAAGGCCTGAGTCCGGTGCAGTACCGAAATCAGGCCTTGGCCGCTTAGTTTTTCACTGTCCAAGTTTATGGGGTCAGTTCA